>CAMFLR010000006.1 GCA_945957605.1 uncultured Isosphaeraceae bacterium | reverse complement strand
GCGTTTGTGGACGGACGATCCGACAATGCCTTCTCCGAAACAGGAATCCCGGACAATATTGGGTACGCCACCAGTGTGCCCTAAGTGACGTCAAACACACTGGTGGCGTACCACCAGTGGCACCCAGAAAAGGCCGACATAGGCAAGAATACCGCTCACCACCCTGAATTCCTGCATGAGCCTAAACCAATTTACTTGGTGGCCGGAGCGACTGGGCGCTTCTGATTCAGAATGATTCGCTCGTAGCGCTGATGGGGGACTGTTTTCGTCGAGGCCAGAAACGCTTCGACTCGTCTTACTGCTTCAAGTTCGCGGTCGGTCAAATTCGGGGTGAGCTTATAAGTCCAGCGATACTTCGCCGGCCCTTCGCGGAACTTGAAGAGGAAAACAAGCTCCGTTGGGATCAGGCTGTACTTCTCCTTCATCACCTTGAACGCATCAAGGTGCGCTTGCGGCGAAATCCATTCGCCATCGCGACTTGCGGGAAGCTTGAGCAACGTCACCAATGAACGATACACACGTTCGAGTCGCGTGGCGTCGGCGTTACCAGTGAAGCTCACGTCGACCCCTTCGCTCCGCATGCGAACGCGCGCGGGCGGCGCATCGTTCGGCTCTTGCTTGAGCGCTGGCGACAGATAGAGCATCTCTGACTTCGCCGAGGCCTGTTCGTTCGTATTTCCCTTCGCCAGAAGCTCGGCCGCATCGCGACGGCGTTCGTTGATGTATTTGTCGTAACCTGCGTCAACCTGGGCTTGTGTCAGCTCGCAATTCGCATTCTTTTGAACGCCGACAAGATGAACCTTGCCATCAGCAAGGTCGATGATCGTGAATTCAGTCGAACCTTTGACGATCTCGAACACGCGGTCCTGGCGAAACACAAGCGTTGATGTAATGGATTCACTTTCATTCAAATCATGGTATGTGATTTCGATTTTGAATTGATTCACATCGGCAACGGCGGCGGCTGGCTTCGCGTCTTTGCTCTCAGACTGAGGCGATTGGGAATTCTTTGAAGGAGAACACGCGGGTGCGGCGACGAGCGCGCTCAAGATCATGGCACAGAGTGCGAATCGCGACATCACCGCTCTCCAACGGGAACATAACTTTGACCCACAAATATCGTATGGCATTTCATCGGCCGTGTCGCCGGTTTTTGGGTGAGAAACCAGACATGAGGCGCTTGCATCGATGCCTCCGCGCGGGTTTCATGAAGCATCTCATCCCGCATGGAGAATCGAACGATGCGCCGTTGCCTCCTCATTGTGATCGGATCGTTACTGCTAAACGCGATCTCGCCATTTGCAACACGCGCGGCCGATCCGCCGCCGTTGCCTGATTATTTCAAAGCCGAGGTGTCGCGAATTTCGTCGAAGCCGCTCGCAGGAATTACGTCGGCGCAGGAATGGAAAGCGCGCCGAGCCGAGTTGCAAGACAAGCTCGTGGCAATGCTCGGGCTTCGCAGATTCAGCTACCAGCACCAGGAACGCAAGCGATTTCTGGTCGTGTCGCCCAACGACTCGATCCACGGAAATCTCGTTGCGAACTTGCCACTCGAAATTGGGATGAACTTCGCCACACCGTTTGGAGGAATGAACGGAGGTCTGACCCTTCCGGACTCCTTCAAAGTGCAGATCGTCGGCAAGGTAGAACGGCCGGATTTCGTGATCGAAAAGCTGATCTATCGCTCGGCCCCGGGACTTTACGTCACGGGGAATCTCTATCGTCCCAAAGACTCCGCAAAGAGCCCGCTTGGCAAAAAGGCAGGCGGTGGGATTGCCGGTCCGCCGCGTCTCCCCACCATACTTTACGTTTGCGGTCACTCGAAGAACGAGACCGACGGCATCGTCGAAGGTTGCAAGGCGCATTATCAACATCATGCCGCCTGGTATGCTGCAAACGGCTACATTTGCCTGGTGATCGACACGCTTCAACTCGGCGAATTGCCCGGCCTACACCACGGAACGAATCGATTCGGCATGTGGTGGTGGGCGTCGCTCGGCTACACGCCGGCCGGAATCGAAGCGCTCAACGCGACCCGCGCGATTGATTACCTTTGCTCGCGTCTCGACGTCGATCAGGAGCGAATCGGCGTCACCGGCCGCTCAGGCGGCGGCGCGACGTCATGGTGGGTCGGCGCGATTGACGATCGTGTTTCGACCGTCATTCCCGTTGCGGGAATTACCGACCTCCAAAATCACGTGAACGACGGTGTGATCGAGGGACATTGCGATTGCATGTTCCACTTCAACACCGAACGCTGGGATTTTGACACGATTGCTGCGTTGGTGGCGCCGAAAGCTCTGCTCGTGGAGAACACGGATAAGGATCCGATCTTTCCTGAAGATGGTGTGCGTCGCGTCTATTCCCAGCTCGAGCGTGTTTATGAGTGGTATGGTGCGAAAGACAAGCTTGGGCTCGTGATCGGCAAGGGCGGACACGCTGATACCCCCGAGTTGCGTCACCCTTCGTTCGCGTTCATGGACAAATGGCTGGCGCGGATCGATCGACCCGTCACCGAGCCCGATCGCCACGTTCCGCATGACCAGTTGATCGTGCTCAAGGAGAATCTGCCTCCCGCGGATTGCCGCAACGCGTTCATTCACGAGTCGTTTATTCAGCCCGTGAGAGTTAATCCGCCCCAGTCAGCCGCCAACTTCGCCTACTGGTCAGACGGTGCACGGAACTCGCTCTCAAGCCAGGTGTTCAACGGCTGGCCGACCATCGATGTCGTAGGACCGACGCAGGTGAAACGTGGACCGGAAATCGTTCGTGGACCGTTCCTGATTCGTCGGTTCGATTTCATCTCGCAAGAGGGTGTTCCGCTCTCGTTCTGGTCAATCGAACGAAGCGCGAAGGACGCCGAAGTGAAGGGCACTCGCGTCGAGGTGATTGACCCGGCAAGCTGGACCTCAACCTGGGCGAGCATCCTCGACCCGGCGAAGAAAACGCCAATATCAGTCGGCGACGGTACGCCTGAGTGGTTGGCGGTTCATCAGCGTGCGCTCGAGGGAATGCGCGTGCTTCTGCTTTTGCCGCGCGGAGTCGGGCCGACGGCCTGGCCGGTCGAGCGCGACAAGCACACGAGACGCCGCTACCTGTTGCTCGGACAATCGCTCGACGGCCAGCGGGCCTGGGATGTCACCCGTGCCATTGCGGCAGCGAAAGATTTGTTGCTATTGCCCGAGAGCCGTCGCATTTCGCCCGAAACGTTGCAATTTGGCGCGGCGGGCGAGGCGACGACCTGGCTGCTCTGGGCTCTGGTGATGTCGGAACCGACGCGTGGTCTCGTCGAATTCCACGGACTTCCCGAATCGGTGCTCGAAGGGCCGGCGTATCCTGCGATTGCGCGCGTCCTCGACATGCCGCAGGCCGTTACGCTGCTGTTCCCGGCCAAGGTCCGGCTCAACCGAGCAACGAACTTTTCCGCCTGGAAATGGAGCCTCGACGTATCCGGCCTGATCGGCAGCAACGATTGGCTGACAATTCGCTGACCGCCGCTTATCCCAGGCCCAGGACGCGAACCGTATCTCGATACACCGCGTCCACGGCCTGATTGCCATTCACCGCGCGGCAGAGCGCGGGAGTAGCGACGCGGTAGTGGTCGATGACGGGTTGGGTTTGCTGGTCGTAAACCTTTTGGCGGTAGTTCACTACGTCGATCGCGTCATCTTTGCGACGCTCGAGCTTCACGCCGTCGACATCGCAAGTTTCGTCAACCTTGGGCGGCTTGGCGATGAGGTGGTACGTCGCGCCACAGGACGGGCAAACGCGACGGCACGTCATGCGGGCGACGGCGTCTTCGCGCGACACGGCGACGTCGAGAAAGCAATCGACCTTGAAGCCAAGGCTGTTTTCGAAGCGTTCCAGAACGGAAACCTGTCCCAGGGTGCGAGGGAAGCCGTCGAAGAGGAGTTTCGACTCTTTGCTGGGGCGGAGGTTGTGTTCGAGCAGTTCGAGAATGAGTTCGTCGGAAACGAGATTGCCGGTGGAGAGTTGATCGGCCAGGCGCACGCCGATCGAATCGCCTTTGCGGACCGACTCGCGGAGCATCTCACCGGTGCGGACAAGCTGGTAACCAAATTCCTTGCCGAGTCGTTCGGCAAGGCTACTTTTGCCGCTCCCAGGGCGACCAAACATGACAAGATGGAGCGGGGCATGACCGGGCATCGCGAATTCTGTCCTTTCCAACTGAACACTGAACGAGGGAACTATGGTAGTGCCCAGCCGTCTCAGGGAAAAGGGGAACTTGAGCGCGACGGGCGGTGAAGGCTTGTTTCATGCGAAATACGCGTCTGTGGTACCGAATTGCATAGATTTGGGTGGCCTGGACAACTCGTTGTCCAGGTGACGCAGTCACAAGAGACGAAAGCAGAAAAGTTTGCGACCACCAGTTGCGTGACTTCTATGAAAATTGAACACGTGTTTGGCTAAAATTTGACCTTGGTGTGACGTTGCGCGGACTACTCGGGATTTCTCGAATCACGAACTAAGCGCGCTAGACTGGGGGTCTAGCGGCCGCCTTGCTTTCAAGCCACATCTGAGCAAATTGTGTTCAATCGAGCGAGACTGCATCACTCCAATCAGCGTGTCCGCATGAATGTCGCTCGGATGCTGGCAATTCCATCGAGACGTCATAGAATGTGACCGAAAACCGATACACATGAGATTGCTGAAGCGATGCGAACTTTTCTCGACCGGGCGCTAACGAATCGATAGGAGTTCAATCATGATCGACGTTGAAGATTACGATCTGGTCGTGCTCGGTAGCGGCGAGGCGGGGAAGTATATTGCGTGGAGCGTCGCCTCTCAAGGGAAGCGGGCGGCCGTGATCGAGCGACGATACATCGGCGGTTCGTGCCCGAATATTGCCTGCTTGCCCAGCAAGAATGTCATTTATTCGGCGAAGGTCGCATCGCTCGTGCGCAGGAGCAGCGAATTCGGCATCGAGCTGGGTGAGTCGACCATCAACATGACAGAGGTCCGCGCCCGCAAGCGGAAGATGGTCGAAGGCCTGGTCGAAATGCATCAAAACAAATTCAAGGCGAGCGGTGCCGAGCTTGTTCTAGGCAGCGGCACATTTGTCGCGCCCAGGACGATCGAGGTCAAACTGCATGGCGGCGGAACACGTCAGCTTCGGGGCGAGAACGTCGTCATCAGCACCGGCACGCGCGCGAAGATCGACGACACGCCGGGGCTCGCCGAATCGCAGCCGATGACGCACATCGAAGCACTCGAGCTCGCCGAAATTCCGCCGCATCTGATCGTGCTGGGAGGCGGCTACATCGGTCTTGAACTCGCGCAGGCGATGCGACGGCTCAGAAGCTGCGTCACCGTGATCGACCGCAATAAATCGGTCATTCACAAGGAAGACAACGACGTCACCCAGGCCGTGACGGAAGTGCTCCGCGAAGAAGGTATCGACGTTCTTACGAGCACCGAATTGATCCGAGTTGAAGGAACGTCGGGCAGTTCGGTGCGACTTCATCTCAAGCGCGATGGCGCGGAAACTGTCATCGAAGGGACGCACTTGCTGGCAGCGGCAGGACGTGTGCCCAACACCGATGGCATTGGCCTCGAAACCGTGGGTGTCGAGCGTGACGAGCGTGGTCATGTGAAAGTAAATGAGAAGCTTCAAACGACTGCGCATGGCGTTTGGGCGGTGGGTGATTGTGCGGGTAGTCCGTACTTCACGCACATCGCCTTCGACGACTACCGCATCGTTCGCGACAATCTCGCGGGAAAGCAACGCGTGACGACCGGCCGTCAGGTGCCGTTTTGCCTGTTCACCGACCCCGAACTCGCGCGCATCGGTCCGACTGAAAAGGAAGCGATCGAACGTGGCCAATCGTTCCGCAAGCTGCGAATCCCGATGGAAGCCGCGCTGCGAAGCCGAACGATTTCCGAAACGCGCGGATTCATGAAGGCACTGATTTCGCCGGATGACCGCATTCTCAGCTTCACAATGTTCGGCGCCGAGGCGGGCGAGATTATGGCGATCGTTCAGTTGGCGATGACGGCGAATCTGCCTTACACAACCCTGCGCGATTCGATCATCACGCACCCGACGATGGCCGAAGGACTCGTCGCGCTATTCTCGGCTCTGCCGACTCAATAATTCTCGCTGAACCAAATGGAGAGATTCATGGAAGCGAACAAACCGCAGCGCGTTGCCATTGTGACCGGTGCCTCGCGAGGCATTGGCGCGGCGATCGCCAAACGCCTGGCGCGTGATGGGATCAAAATCGTCGTGAACTACGCCGGCCGCGTCGACGATGCCAATACGGTGGTTGGCGAGATTGAAGCCGCTGGCGGGCAAGCCGTAGCGATTCAGGCCGATGTCTCCGTGCCTGTACAATTCGAGGCGCTGTTTGATCAGACGATTGCGCATTTTGGAGGCGTCGACATTCTCGTCAACAACGCCGGCATCATTCAGCCCGGCCTGACGATGCTGACCGATACCGACGATGCACTTTTCGATCGCATCATCGCGGTCAATCTCAAAGGCACATTCAACGGCATGCGAAGCGCATCGAAGAAGCTGCGTGATGGCGGTCGCGTCGTCAACTTCTCCACAAGTGTGCGCGGTCTCGCGCTGCCAGGCTACAGCGTGTACGCTGCGACGAAAGCGGCCGTCGAAACCCTCACGAACATCTTTGCCAAGGAGCTTCGCGGGAGAAATATCACTGTCAACGCGGTGGCACCAGGGCCTGTCGCCACTGAGCTATTTCTCAAGGATAAAACTCAGGCGCAGGTCGAAAACCTCGCGAAAATGCCGCCGCTCGAACGGTTGGGACAGCCGGAGGACATCGCAGGTGTTGTCGCGTTCCTCGTTAGCTCTGAGGGCGGCTGGGTGAACGGCCAGACGCTGCGAGCCAACGGGGGATTGGTTTGAGACCGTTGAAATATAATTGAATGAATAGTTAAGCAATCGAAACAACAGATTGAACGGTATTAGGTGGCCTGGACAACTCGTTGTCCAGGTGGCGCAGCCACAAGAGGACAAAGCGAAAGGGTTGGCGACTTCCTCTTGTCGCTTCGCGACCGGGACAACAAGTTGTCCCGGCTACCCGATTCTTAGAGCCTAAAATCAGGTAGGCAACTCTTACGAAAACGCAGCAAGGTTCGGCCCTATCGCAAGCGACGGGGCCGAACCTTGTGTGTTATTGCGTGGAAACAATTTCCACGGTGAACGATCAGCCTTGCGGCACGAGTTCGAATTTGTGCGGCTTGGGCTGAGCCGCTTCGCGCTGGTGCTTCACAACAATTGCCTCAATTGCATCAAGCCCTTCGTTCGACTTCTTCACGGCCGCAGGATCTTCCTTCTCAAACGGCACTTCAATGCTCCGCCAGCGGTAGAAGTGCATGTCGTTATGCTCGACGACAAGCTTCTGCACGTTCCTTGCCTGTTCGAGCATGGGCGTGGTGGGCAGGGTCGCGAGGTTGACGCCTTTTTCGAGCTGTTCCTTGCTGAATTTGCCAACCGCCTTGCCGTCGATCTTCAGCGTGTAGTTCGGCTTTTCGAGCCGCGTGGCGATGAGCATCTGACGATTCAAGTCGTCAACAAATGTCGAAGACGCGACGGCGAGCGCGGTCACCTTGTCTTTGAAGTTGATGGGGAAGGGGAGGGCTTCATCCGTCTGGGTCCAACTGATCACGCCGTTGTCGACCTTGACGTTTTCCAC
This sequence comes from uncultured Isosphaeraceae bacterium, assembly GCA_945957605.1. Lineage (GTDB taxonomy): Bacteria > Planctomycetota > Planctomycetia > Isosphaerales > Isosphaeraceae > CAMFLR01. The sequence goes on along the minus strand of CAMFLR010000006.1, from coordinate 488,151 downwards.
CTTGGCGTTGACGGCCTTGGCATCGGCGGCGTCGAAGTGGACTTCAGAAACCAGGCTGGGGGCGTTCCAGGCTTTCAGAAGGGCCGCCGCCATCAGCAACTGACCACCGTGCATCGGATGGATGCGGTCGGGATTGAGTTGCTTGGCCAGCTCGGGATCTTTGATGTAGGCCTTTTTCGTCGCCTCGACCACGGAGGTGTTCAGGTCGGCGATGGTCGCGCCATTTTCCTTCGCAAGCTGGGCTACGAAATCACCATACTTCTCGAGCACGCCATTGTAGCCGCCTTCAAACCCCGGTCGGCGCGTGACATCGTCGAACGGCGACGGGCGAATCAGCGTCAGTCGCAGGTTGGGTAGCTCTTTCTTGAGCACATCGAGGATGTGCTTGTAGCCTTTCGAATACGTCGCGAAAATCTCGCCGTTGAACGCCTTGTAGCTCGCGTCGTTCATGCCGAGCATGATCGTCATGACAGTTGGCTTGTAGGCGATGACGTCGCGTTGCAGGCGCAGGTCGATTGGTCCGCCACCGCCGCCCGTAACGCGGTCTCCGCCCCAACCCGAGTGAATGAATTCGAGCTTGAGCTTCGGGAACCGGGTGACGAGATAGGTCTCGGTGAAAACAGTGTACTGCCGCTGATCGGTAATGCTATCGCCGTAGAAGACGATGCGGTCGCCGTCTTTGATCGCGAGCGGGCCTTCAGCCTTGGCGGCGAGCGGCGAAACAAGGAGTGCGAGGGCGAGACACCACGAACCGTTACGAACCAAACGCATGCGAGGTAACCCCACGGGCTGAGGGAGGAGTGAAACGCGGATTGTCTCAGGCGAGGAGCGGTTTCACAACCTGGCCGAAGACATCGGTGAGCCGATAATCTCGCCCGCTGTAGCGGTATGTCAAGCGTTCATGGTCGATTCCGAGCAAATGCAGGATCGTCGCGTGCAGGTCGTGCACGTGCACCTTGTCCTTCACCGAGTGCCAGCCGAACTCGTCGGTGGCGCCGTGGGCATAACCCGGACGCGTGCCGCCGCCCGCCATCCACATCGTGAAACCAAACGGATGATGTTCGCGACCGTTCGTCCCCTCGGCCGTCGGCGTGCGGCCGAATTCTCCGCCCCAGACGACGAGCGTGTCGTCGAGCAATCCTCGCGTTTTCAGGTCGTGCAAAAGCGCGGCGATTGGTTTATCAGTCGCTGCGCAGTTGGCGGGAAGTTCGGTCGCAAGACCGCCGTGCTGATCCCAAAGCTGGCAACTCTTGCGCTTCGAGGTCTGCGTGTGATAGACCTGCACGAATCGCACGCCACGCTCGGCCAATCGCCGCGCCATGAGACACTGCGTCGCGAAGATCGACGTGGTGGGATCATCGAGCCCATAGAGGGATTTGGTAGCGGGCGATTCACGATTCACATCGAACGCTTCAGGAGCCTGCGCTTGCATCCGGAAGGCCAGCTCGAACGACTCAATTCGGGCAGCCAATCGCGAATCGTCATCGCGACCAACTTGATGCAGCGTGTTGAGCTGTCGCAAAACGTCGAGCTGTTTACGCTGGTCGGCGAGTGTGCTTTTGGGATTTTTGATATTGGCGATCGGATCTTTGAGATCGGCGATGAGCGTCCCCTGATACGCCGCAGGCAAGAAGCTCGATGACCAGAGCGGTGCACCCTGCGCCGGCTGACTTGGGCTGATGACGACGAAGCCGGGCAGGTCGCGATTTTCGCTGCCCAATCCGTAAGTGAGCCACGAACCCATGCTGGGACGCGAGAAGGTTTGCTCGCCTGTATTCATTTGCAGGCAAGCACCATTGTGATTGATGTTGTCTGCAACCATGGATTTGATGATGCAGAGCTTATCGGCCTGCTTGGCGAGGTGGGGGAACAACTCGCTGATATCCTGGCCCGACTGGCCGTGCTTCGCAAACTTGAACGGCGAGCGCAGCAGATTGCCCGTGCGTGTGCGTTCGAGGTGCGGCATTGAGAACGGCAGCGGCTTGCCGTTATCGGCGGCGAGGCGCGGCTTGGGATCGAAGAGATCGACGTGCGACGGACCGCCTGACATGAACAGAAAGATTACCCGCTTGGCTCGCGCGGAGAAGTGCGGCGGCTTGACGGCCATTAGATCGGTCGAGGTGCTGGCGATTCCGCCGCGTGCCTCATCGGCGAGGAGCGACGCCAGGCCGAGCATGCCGAATCCGTTAGCGAAACGCCCCAGAACCGCGCGGCGGTGCAGGCGATCGAGTTCGCGCGGAAGGTTCATGGCGAGGTTCCTTGCAAATCAAAATCAGTCGACGAACAGGAATTCATTGCCACACAGCAGGATGTGAGCAAATTTTGACCACGTCGCTTCGTCGGCCGAATCACTCAGGAACGAGCGGCCGAGTGTGCGTTCTTGCTGCGTTGGTGAGCGAGCGTAAATCAGCGCATACGCCCGCGTGATGCGATCATCGGTTGTCTTTGCCTCACGCATCAAACGAGTAGCCAGAGTATCAGCGGCCTTGGTCGCGAATGGGCTATTGAGCAAGAACAATGCTTGAGGCGCGACGGTCGAAACAACACGTTTATCGACGATCGCCGTCGCATCGGCGGCGTCGAATAGCGGGCCGAATGATGAGCGGTCAGAGCGAATCGTCATCAAATAGAGCGTGCGCCTGGGGACGTCGAATTCGCGATAGGATGGCCCTCCCATCGCTGAATCGAGCCGGCCCGAAACGGCGAGCAGGCTATCGCGAATCGCTTCGGCTTCGAGTCGCCGGCGATTCATTCGACCGAAGAGGCGGTTTTCGGGATCGGCGGTGAGCGTTTCTTTCGACGCGTAGCTCGATTGCGCATATGCGGCAGAGTTCATGATGAGCCGATGCATTTGCTTGATCGACCATCCCGAAGCGATGAAACGCTGCGCGAGGTGATCGAGCAATTCCGGGTTGCTCGGCGCTTCACCGAGCGCGCCGAAATTGCCGACGGTTCGCACCAAACCATCGCCAAAATGCAACGACCAGAGGCGATTCGCCATTACTCGTGCGGTAAGTGGGTGATCGCCACGCGCGATCCAATGGGCCAGTTCAAGCCGGCCGCTTCCCGACAATTTCGGCGGCGGCCCATCACCGGCGACGATCACCGGGAAATGTCTTGGCACCACGGCGCCCGGCTTGGTGTATTCGCCACGCGCAAGAATTCGAGTGTCGTGAACGCCGGCGTAAGCACTCGTCGGCACGCCTCCTTCCTGCGCGACGATCCCCAGCGGAAACGGCGCTGGCGCCTTTGCGCGATGGGCATCCAACTGCGTCTGGTTTGCCGCAAGTTTCGCACGCGATGCCTCAGGCAATTCACCCAACGCCGGCCAGAGCGGGCCAGTTGACGCAGTGAGCGCAGTGCGAAGCTTGGAGTTCTTGGGATCGAGTACCGCCGCCTTGATTGACTTCGCGGCGGTTGATCGCGCGGGCTTGTCGTTGGAATTCAGCGCAGCGAGCCAGGTGGCAATCTCACCCGGCAGATCGTTACGCTTGGCCACGCCTTGGTTCGCTGGAGCGCTGACGAGTCGCCAAACGTCGGGCTTGCCGCTGTGGTCGGGATGCGGATTTCCTCGACCGGAAAGGAGCAGGTCGGGCACCAACTCGCGCGTAACGTTCCAAGAAGTTGCGCCGTGGGTGATCGTCATATCAATCGTTGTCGAGTCGCACGTATATTCGCCACGCGGACCGATCAGCAAGCGAATTGCGTCACCTTGCGATACGCGGATGGTCTTTGCCGGAATGGCCAACCTCGCACCGTTGCCCAACTCGCCCGACGCAACCGGCTTCCAAACGCGTCCTTGGCGATGTTCGATGGTCCACGTCACGCCGTCGCCACAGGTGGGATCGACGTCGCCGAGTTTCCCTTCGACGCGAATCTCACCCGCGACCGGACTGGCCCAAACAATCCCTGCCGCTTCGTTGGGACCAGGATGGATATTGATCGACTTCTCCGGCAGCACGAACGTGAGCAGTTTTACCGGCGCATTCGTGCGATTGGCGGCGATCCAGGGAGTGTCGCTGGTGGGACCGCGCCAATAGTCGATACCCGCAGCTCCCAGCAATGAAGAGTTCGGCTGGCTGAGCAGCGTTCCGTCGCTGTCGAGGCCGAGATACTTCAGCCAGCGCTGCGACTGAAGTGACTTCGGAGAGCTTGAAGATGAATCGATGTATTCGCTCACTTGCGCAAGCGACTTCTCAATTGTATCAAGCTGCGCGATGGCAAATGCGTTTGACTCATTCTCGAGCAGCGTCTTTTGCTCGCCTTCGAGCCGTGCGAGTTCGACTCGATAAGCCTCGGCCGCTTCAATTGCCTGGCGTGGAACAAGCGGCGTGCGAAGCATCGGCGAGCCGGCCGTTTTGGCTCCGGGTTCGGGCAGAATGTGCGTGCTGAAGAAAATGCCGGCGAGGCCGTAATAATCGGCCTGGGAAATTGGGTCGAATTTGTGGTCGTGGCAACGAGCACAGCCGATGGTCAGGCCCATGAACGCGCGAGAGACAACGTCGATCTGGTCGGCGACGATGTCGGTCATCATCTTTTCTTTGTCGGCGTCACCCGTGCCCCATTCGCCGATCGTCAGCAGGCCGGTGGCGATCATGCCGTCGGGGCTAAAGGCGTCGCGACTGGCGGCAGGGACGAGGTCGCCCGCGATCTGGTCGATGATGAATCGGTCGTAGGGAAGGTCGCGATTGAACGCCGCGACGACCCAATCGCGATAGCGATACGCCTCGGTGATGTCATCCGGCGCACCGACGCCGCGGGCATCGCGCGAATCGGCATAACGCACGACGTCGAGCCAGTGACGTCCCCAGCGCTCGCCGTAACGGGGCGACGCCAGCAAGCGATCGACCACCTTCGCGAACGCGTCGGCCGCGCCATCTTTCAGGAATGCGTCGACTTCTTCGGGAGTCGGCGGCAGGCCAGTGAGGTCGAAGGTTGCGCGACGAATCAGCGTGGTTTTATCGGCGCGTGGCGCGGGTTTTAGCCCCTTCGCTTCGAGTCCCGCCACAATGAAGCGATCAAACTCGGCGCGAGACCAAGTTGCATCCTTCACATTCGGAAGAGGCGGATTCTTGATCGGTTGATACGACCAGTGCGCCCGCTGTGCGTCGGTGATTCGCCACGTTGGTTTGGTGGCCTGAGCCACAGGCTGAGATTTCGGCCAGGGCAATCCTCGCGCGACCCATTCGGTGAGAACCTTGATTTCCGACTCGTTGAGCTTGCCGTCGGGCGGCATGCGTGGCTCGTCGATGTAACGAATCGCCGCGATGAGGCCGCTATCGTCGGGCTTGCCGGGAACGGCTGCGGGGCCGCTGTCGCCGCCGCGGAGGATCGCATCGCGCGAGTCGAGCCGCAACCCGCCCTTGATCTTCGCCTCGGCGCCGTGGCATTTGTTGCATCGATTGATCAGCACCGGCCGAACGCGGCTTTCAAAGAACTCGTCGTTCGAGGGCTCCGCGGCGCGTACTGTTGCGGTCGCAAGCAGGCAGACTAGAAAGAATCGCCAGGGCACGGAACAGCCTCGCCGGGCCGGTGGGAAGGTATTTGCGAATTGTTGGATTGTCTGACTTTCTCCCCGCAGACGCAAGAGTTCGTGGATCGACGCAACTTGTTCCTATATCAAAACAACGCGATCCGAACCCTCGACGTTTCGTCGAAAGCTCGGATCGCATTGTCGTTTCTCAGAGCAGATCAGGCCTTGGCTTCCTTGTTTCGCTTGCGAGTGGCGGCGGCTTTTTTGGCGGATGCCGAGCGTTCGGCCGCGGTTCGCGAAGCAGAGGCCGCACCGCCAATTCGTCCACCCTTCTTGCTCGACTCGGTATTGTCGGGAACGCCGCGACCGCTGCCCGACTTGTTCCCACCGCCCGATTCCTTGTTCACCGTCGCCCAGGCCCGCGACTCCGCCACGTTTTCCGGCGTCCCGCGCGATTCGTAGCTCTCGGCAATATGCTCTGCCTGACGCTTCTGCTTGTCGGTGTACTTCGACTTGTCGCCCCGTGGCATGGCTGGCACTCCGTGGAGGAACGGGTGATTGAAAACCATGCGAGTGTGACGATGCAAATCATGCGCCCAGAGGCTTAGCTAAGGGGAGGCGGCAAGTCGGGCGAGGGGTCGGCCTTTGGCGCAGGCACGGCAGGTTCGGGGAAGATCGGATAAATCATCTGGTCGATCAGCGAGTCGGGCACTTTTGCCTTGATGCCGTAGTCGGTCGGCAGCGAGTTGGGCAGGTGATGCGTGCCGAAGAGCCGGTCGATCCACGGCAGTGTCGACGAGTAATTATGGTTGATCGGGCCGCTTTTGGTGTGGTGCCAGTGGTGAAACGCCGGCGTTGAGATGATCCATTCGAACCATCCTAGCCGCCATTTGAGATTGGCGTGGATGAAGAAGCCCCAGAAGGTGCCGATGAGTGTAACGATCACCGGAACGAGCGTCCCACGCGCATCGACCGGTCCACCCAGCCCAAGAACGTAAAGCGGCACCAGGGCACAGAACCGGCCGAAGACCATGTCGAGCGGATGCGCACGCGTATTGACGAGGAAGTCGATCTCCTCGGCGCTGTGGTGAATCGAGTGAAATCGCCAGAGGAAAGGAATTTCGTGGCTCAGCCGGTGGCCCCAGTAGTAGCCGATGTCGTTCGCGAGTAGTCCGAGCACAATTCGCGCCCAGAGTGGCAGCGTTTCCATCGTCGCCAGAAACCCGGCGGGCATGTATCGGTGTACTGCCAGGGCGACGAAGCTGATGGGAACGCTCAGGAGCGCGGCCGGAATGAGGCTACTCATGAAATAGTAGCCAAGGTCGGTCAGCGCGTTCTTGCGAAAGATCTTTTTGGGATGTGCAGCAAAGAGATACTCCAAAGGCACGAAAATCACGACGAGAATCGCGAGCCAGATAGATAGGCGTAAGACGTTGATCGCCAGGGTGTAAAGTTGCGGACCATAGTGTTCGAGCATCGAAGAAATCTCACCCAATTTACAACACACGCTGGAAACACAACGAGAGCGGAATCCGCAAGCCGGATCCCGCTCTGTTCTTAGCTTAGTACGAAGAACGACGGACGTCGATCAAGCGAGCTTCGCCTTCGCGCGACGACGGAAGGCCACCGCGCCGATGACACCGATCACCACGAGGGAGAGCGTGGCGGGTTCGGGTGTCGAAACGTTTTCCGTCAGGCTCACGCCGTCAAGTACCGAGAACGGCGGGACGCCGTTGGGCGTGCCGGTCGCCAGGAACGAGAGGACTTCGCTCGTGGCGGTGGCGGTGAACTGCATCGAAACCGCGTGCCAGGCGTCGAAGCCGTGGCTCGGCAGGTTGATCGTGCTGGTGTTGTGGCTTTCCGAACCGAGCGACGCAGTGAGGAAGTCGGTGGTATCGCCGTCGTACGTCGTCTGCTGGGCAGCGCCCCAGTAGAAGGTCAGGGTGTAGGTGGCGTTGACGGTCAGGCCGCTGATGTTCTGGCTGAGCGGTCCAACCTGATAGGCACCGTCAAGAGCGGCGAAATTGCCACCATCGGGGCTCGCGGTGATGGCCGTCGTGCCGCCGTTGCCGAGACCATAAAGGGACAGCGGGGTGCCGTACTGCGTGGTCACGCCGGTCAGCGCGTTTGTCGTGTTGAACACGAAATTGTACGAGCCATCAGGAGGCGGCGAGACCCAATTGGTCGCGTCGGTCACCGAGCCGAGCTGGCCGTAACCGTTAGTGAGCGACTCAAAGCCGCCGTTCGTAACCAGGTTCCCGCTTGCTAGAACCGCTCCAGGAACTCCGAACACAAGGCCAACCACCGGCGCGGCAACAATCGCAAGTTTCTTCCAGTTCATCCTGAGATTCCCTAATGCCAGCTTGGTAGACACAGCGCGCACTTCGCCCGCCTCGCGCTAACACATAACGCAAGTTCCCTCGATGGCGAATGAGCGAACTGCCTCAATACATTGAGTGAGCACACCTTACGCGTCCGCAGAACGCGCGGTCAAGCATTCGCGTTTGTTCCCGCTCGACACATGAAAGATCTGAAGAAAACGCGAAGATCGAGATGTTTTGACTATTATCTGTAATCACTTAATTGTGAATGAGATTCAGTATCCTCAGGCCAGGATTGGACTCGGAAGATAAAGTCTAGTTTAACAAAGGTTTAGAGAATTGAATCGAACGATGATGATATCTGGTTGATCGGTCGCGGCCGCGCTCGAGTGTCACGAAGATGGCACTGGTTTACGCCGTTAACTGAAATCCGGTTATGTTGTGTTTTGTCAACATAGAGACGTGATGAAGCGATGAATTCCACGTTAGACGAATTGGTAGCCGATCGGCGGATGTCAACAAATCGCAACAGCCACCGGCGTGGGCTGCCGGTGGCGAGGTTGGAGTGGTTTGCGCAATCGTTAAACTCGTCGAGCCCGACTGCGGCGGTGGAGGGCGACCGCGCTCAGAATGCCGATCGCGACAAGGGAGAGCGTTGCAGGTTCGGGCGTCGAAATGTTCTCGGTCAGGCTCACACCGTCGAGCAAGGCGAGTGGCGGAACTCCGCTCGGAGTGCTCGTGGCGAGAAAGGCGAGCGCTTCGCTGACTGACGTGGCGGTGAATTGCATCGAAACTGCGTGCCAGGCGTCGAAGCCGTGGCTGGCCAGATTGATTGTTCTGGTGTTGTGACTTTCTGAGCCGAGCGACGCGGTGAGGAAGTCGGTGGTATCGCCGTCGAACCCCATTTGCTGCGTCGCACCCCAGAAGAATGTCAGGGTGTAAGTGCTGCCGACGTTCAGGCCGTTGATCGTCTGCGAGAGCGATCCCGAGTGGAACGCACCATCGAGCGCGGCGAAGTTACCGCCGTCGGGGCTTGCGGTGATGGCGGTTGTGCCGCCGTTGCCAATTCCCCAGAGTGCAAGCGGTGTGTTGAACTGCGTGTTCACGCCGGTGATGGCATTCGACGTGTTGAGCACAAAGTTGTAAGAGCCGTCGGGCGGGGCACAGAACCAACTGGTCGCGGTGGTTACCGAGCCGAGTTGCCCGTAGCCGTTCGTGAGCGATTCAAATCCACCGTTCGACACGAGATTTCCGCTCGCAAACACGGCACCCGGAACGCCTAGTACCAGGCTTACGACCGGAACGATCACAATTGCGAATCTCTTCCAATTCATCTCGATTGGCTTTCCTTGGCACGAGTTACGGCGCAAGCGCGTATCGCCCTCGCCTCGCGCTGACAAAAGACGCGAGTTCCCTCTTCGGCGAGAGACGAACAACTGCCGTTAACCGCTTGGTGCGGTCGACACATGAGCGAGGAGGAGATTCGTCGCGGATTCCGAACGCGTGAATAAGCCGCGCGCTCGCTTACGTTTACAGTGTCTGTTGCATGCGTGGGCCGCGGAGGTAGAGGGTGCGATTTCTCGCGTGAATGTTCAGACTCAGGACGTTTTCGAGACTATCGCTGACGATCGAAATGGCCGAAAATCAAGGATTTATGTCGATGGCAGTTATCGGTAGACCAAGTACAAAACGCGTTGCGTTTTCTTCAGGTTCGGGGACCAAATCTAGCGCAACCAACAACGAAACATCCTGCGAAACGTATGTTGAGTTTGATCAACACGGCTTGCGTCGCCGTCCGACTCAACAAAAGGCAAGGCCCGTGATGAAATTCGAGGTGATCGTCGAAATCAGGCCCTCGGGTAACACCGGGGCACCCGGAAAAGGCTGGCCTGACCTTGAAAATCGCTCACTACTCTGAATTTCAGCATGAGCTAAAAGCAAAACAGCCATTGCCGCGTCTCGGATGAGAACACGGCAATGGCCGGGATTGTCGATTGACAGTCAGTTGTCAGCGGTTCAGGCTAGCTTCGCCTTCGCACGACGACGGACGGCAACCGCGCCGATGACACCGATCACGACCAGCGAGAGCGTGGCGGGTTCGGGCGTCGAGATGTTTTCGGTCATGCTCACGCCGTCGAGCACGGCGAACGGGGGAACGCCGGTCGGCGTGCCGTAGGCGAGGAACGACAGCACTTCGCTGCCCGCCGTGGCGGTGAACTGCATCGAGACCGCGTGCCAGGCGTCGAAATCGTGATTCGCCAGGCTGATCGTGCTCGTGTCCTGGCTCTGGGAGCCGAGTGACACGGTGATCTTGTCGGTGGTGGGACCGCTGAAATTGAGCTGTTGAGCTGCACCCCAGTAGAAGCTCACCGTGTAGCTGCTACCGATGTTCAGGCCGTTGATCGTCTGCTGAATCGGTCCAACGTTGTAGGCGCCGTCCATCGCGACAAAGTTGCCGCCATCGGGACTCGCGGTGATCGCCGTGGGACCGCCGTTACCAACGCCCCAGAGGGCGACGGGCGCATTGTATTGCGAAGGGGCACCGCTGATCGCAGTTGACGTGTTAAAGACGAAATTATATGAGCTGTCCGGAGGTGCCGAGTACCAGCCCGTCGCGTCAGTGTTGTAACCGAGCTGGCCGTAGCTATTGGTTAGATTTTCAAATCCACCATTCGTCACAAGATTTCCACTTGCAAGCACAGCGCCCGGAACGCCGAGCACCAGGCCAAACACAGGCATCGCCACAATAGCAAGTTTCTTCCAGTTCATTCGTTCGGTCCCTTGGGGGCTGGGGTCGAGTGAGCTCGAAGCTTCGCCTCTCGCGTTTCCCAAAAACACGAGATCCCTCTTCAACGAAGGTGAATCACTCACAACCAACCGCGTTGTGTCTGCTCACGATAAGGGCCGATGCGAAAGTCGGTCAATCATCTGTTGACTTTAAAAAACTATGTCGATTGGGCATAAAAAACATCGTGTTGATCGTATGCAACAGACCCAATTGAAAGATCTTGTGAAACAAGAAATCAGAATGCGAGTAATCGTAAGTTTGCGATGACTTTTCCCCGATAATCTCTGGATAAACCGAAATTTAACAACAGCGTTTGTCGAACGGCTGATCGTCAAGCTGCGTTGCAGCGAATCAGCACCGGCTGCCACGGCTCAATGTTGCTTCAATGAAACGCAGGAGTTGGGGCTCACTTCAGACGTCGCGACTCGTGAATGGAATGCAGATTCAGAGGTCGTCCACTCGATTCGAATCGTGTGCTAGAGTTTCCGATTGGGCGGCTGGTCAGGAGGGAACCCCAGCGCCATTGGAGTTCCAGTGCCGGGACCAAAAAATCCGCGTTCGAAGGTGATCTACCTGCTCACAACCACGGCGGCCGCGCTTGTGGTTCCCGCTTCGTGGCGGGGCTATGTCGTGCCGGCCCTGCTGATGTTGCAGGTCGTGCTGCTCTTGCGCATTGGCCTCTCTATTCGCGCGATTTTGAACATGGCCGCGCGGCTGCGAACACTTTTTGTCTTTCTCGTCATCGCCTACTTGCTCTTACCTGCACCGACGGGCGAACGAGTGATTCGTCTGGGATCGTTGCCGATCAGCCTGAATCTCAACGGCGCGGCGACTGCCGTTCTGATGTGCGGCCAGATCCTCATCGTCATCCTCGCGTCTGCAGTCGTGCGATTGAGCGGCGCAGAGACTGACCTCGTCGACGGCCTTCGCCAGTTTCGTTGTCCAACATTGCTGGTTTATTCGATCGATCACACGCTGGCGCTTCTCGGTGGATTTGGTGGTCGAGGTGGTGGGCGAGGACGTGGACGCGGCAATGGAGGAGGGCGTGGTCGGAACCGTATTGCCGAATCGCCTGGAACGAACGGGCCCGGCGTGTTTGGTATGCTGCGTCGCCTGGCGCGGGGCGATTCGGGCGTGCTGATCGAAGCGACGCGGGCCGGCATTCGTCAAGCGAGTGAACGTAATGAAATGCTGATGAGTGCCGAAGCGCTCTCCAACCGGCACTTGGCGCATGACGTTGCGATCATCTCGGGTGTTGCCCTGATGATGATCTCGACGAAGATTCTTCAGGTGCTGCCGGGGATGCCGTTTGCGTCGGGGCACAAGTCGCTCATTCTCGTACCGCTTTATATTCTGGCGGCGCAGCTCACCTTCAGCCGCTTTGGCGCGACCACCGCCGGCACGATTCTGGGCATGCTCAGCTTCCTCAACGGGGATGGCCGCTTCGGCCTGCTCGAAATCCCCCGGCACATCGCGCCAGGGCTCGTCATCGACCTGCTCTGGCCGCTCGTACGGCTTTGTCCGAGCGTTTGGGCCTATTCCGTGCTCGGAATCATCGCGGCGGCTTGCCGGGTTTCGACTGAGTTTGCACTGACGCTGGCGATTGGTGCCCGTTGGGAGATTTATCTCTTCCCTGTCGCGCGGATTGCGTCGAACCTCGCCGCGGGTGCGCTCAGTGGCGCAATCACCGCGGCGATGCTCCCTGCGTTTCGCGACCTGGAACCGAAGGACGAACCAACGTCCGAGCCGGTGGTCGATACGGTCGCCGAGCCCGCGCTTATTTGTGAATGATCGTGCCGATCGGCTCGCCATCGAGGGCGCGGGTGAGATTTCCCGGCACGAGGCCATTCACGATTTGGACCTCGTGCGCCAGCTTGGAACGCCGAATGAGATCGACCACCACGCGGTCGATCGGCAGTGTTTTCAAGTCGAGCGCAATGAGCTCGCTGGCCGAAATCCTTGGGATGTGCTTGGCATTCGGATTCGTTGCCGGATCGTCGTCGTAAAGACCGTCGACGTCCTTGAGGTAGATCATCTTCCGCGCGCCGTAGACTTCGGCGACGAGGTAAGAACCCGCGTCACTCCGGTGCGGCGGAATTTTGCCGATGGCGGGAGGGTGCTCCCACTGGTCGTACGGCGGCGTGCCGTTGAAGACGGCTCCCTTGGCGGCAGCCAGCATTGCGGGCAGAAGTTGCACCAGGAACGGTGCTTCAAGGTAAACGAAGCCGTGACGCGCCAGCAGGCACGACAGCATATAAGCGTTTTGCGCTGCGTCCTTACCGCTGAGCATCGCCAGCATGCCGGTGGGCAGGCCGAGGTCGAGGCCGACGGAGAGAATGTGTCGCGATCGCACGCCTGCACCCGCGCCAATGATTTGCGTGTACTTCGCCTGGTTCGCGGCGATCTCGTCGACGAGCGGCAAAACCGCACTGCCGCCGCGGTCCATGATCGACCGGCCGCCAACCTTGATCACATTCAAGTGCGGCAAGATCGCTCGAACCGGCGCCTCGGTGCCGGCGATGACGTCCTTGTCGACGAGTGACTCGCACATCAAGGGGGAGGGGACGTGTCGCGCTCCACCGTTGTTTGGGTTGTCGGTCATGACGATGTCGAGCCTCCGCGCGCGACGTCGTCGCGATAGATGGTAGAACCGACCGGCTCGCCATTGAGCGCGGCGGTAAGCTGCCCCGGAACGAGGCCATTGATGAATTGAATCTCGCGGACATGGCGCGTGTGCCGCATCAGGTCGAGCACCGCCCGCTCGACGATCAGGTCGTGCAAATCGAGCGAGAGCAACTCGTTCAGGCCGATTCGCGGGATGAATTTCGCCTGCGGGTTCTTCTTGGGATCGCTGTCAAACAGGCCGTCTTCGTCCTTCACGTAGATCATCTTGCGTGCGCCAAAGACCTCGGCGGTGAGGAAACAGCCGGTGTCGGTGCGTTGCGGCGGAATGCGGCCAGATTCGGGATTTTCTTCCCAGAGCTTGTACGGCGGCATCCCCTGAACGACGACCGCACCGCGCTCCATGATGTAGTTGGGAATGATGGGATACCCTTCGGGCTCGACGAACGGGATCCCGTATTTCGCGAGCAGGCAGTGCAGCATCTGAGCGTTTTGCCAGGCGACGGCCGTACCCAGCACGGTGAGCACGCCGGTCGGCAGGCCAAGCTCGATTGCCAGGCCATAGATATGCCTCGCTCGCGTGCCCGCGCCTGTGCCCAGAATCATCTTGTGTGTTTTGAGATTGGCCGCGATCTCTTCCACCAGTGGGTAAACCGCAGCGCGGCCGCGATCCATAATGCTCTGCCCGCCGATCTTCACGACGTTCACCCACGGCAAAATCGCGAAATCCGGAGTGTTGTCGGTCGCGGCGAGCACGTCGACTTCGCTAAGCGAGCGGTCGATCAAAAGGTCTCCCAGCAAAGGGATGACCGACTTGGGTTTTTTCATGAACACGAATCCAACAAAGGGCAAAACCGATCAAAATCGGTAGAAATCACAAAGAAAGGCATGTTCTTCCACGATGGGGGCATCGATGCTCCCCAGCGTCGTCTCCGCCCACGCGGCGAGTTGTGCGAGCGCTTCGTCGCGCAGTTCGGGAGCGAGCGCAGCAAATCGCCCGCCCGTCGGCTTCCGTTCCAGAAAGAGAGCGGGCGATCGCGTCGCCTCCCAGGTCGCGGTGGTAACCTGCGAGTGAGATTGAGCTGCCGACGCAAGCTCGCGCCTGGCATCGTGTTTCTGAGTTTTTGAGCGTCGAGGCGGCATTCCCAGTGATTCAGCAATAATATCGAGCTGTGCGTTCATCCGAGCGTCGAGCCCGTCAACAGGTCGGCTCACCTGGCCGACCATGAGCGTTCCATCCCGATTGAGCACTCGCTTCGATTCATCGACCAATCGTCGCCAACCGGGGATGTTGCTGACGACATGCACGAGCAGCACGACGTCGAAAGCTTGGTCGGCGAAGGGGAGGGCACGCGCATCGGCCTGAGCCAATCGCGGAAATTGAGTTTCAGGCGAGTGAATCTTTTCGCCGAAACGCGCAAGCATCTCTCCCGACAGGTCGACACCGACATACCGATCGCCGCGGGCAACGAACGCCTCGCCGACTCTTCCCGTACCTGCCCCGACGTCGAGAATCAACGCGTCGTTATCCGCCTCGATGTGAGTGAGAATGGCGTCGCGAATTCGTCCGGCCACTCCGGCGGGGAACGCGCGAAACGACTCGAAGTCATGGGCAACGGGGTCAAATGTGTTCATGAAGAAGCGGTTCTAACGCGTTTCGCAAGCATTCGGCTGCGCGAGCTTCGGACTTCAAACGGAGATCGGAAAGGTACAGGCATCGTGATTCGAGTGCAACGGCGGAAAGGAGTTCGCTTCGAGCGGCCCGTCCTGCGGCGTGCACTGATTTCGCTTGATCTTCACTTAAAACATACGTTGGATTGCGGCGCCAACCGTCTCACACCAGGTGTTGTCGTAGAGACACTTTGAGAGCCCAAAACAAGGATGACTCACGATTCTGCGCCATGATGATGTCGTGGCGGGATACACTCATGGAATCGGTTGCGTCATGAAATGTGGTTCATCGAAGTGGCAATGGTTGACTCGCCGCCTTCAACTCGCGTAGACAAATTGGCCCAGGTACGGGACGATTGAAGGGAGAAACAACGGAATCGATGCAACAAAGTGCGAAAGGATGACGGGCAACGCGAATTATGGTCAAAATTGATCATCACGTTCACACCACACGCTACTCTCCCGATAGTGACATTACCCCCAAGCAATTGATCGCCGCGGCGAAGGCCGCGAAGCTCGACGTGGTTGTCATCACCGAGCACGATCATCAGTGGAGCGAGGACGAACTCGCCGAGCTGAACCAATCATCGCCTAATGTGCTCATTCTTTCGGGCGCAGAGGTGTCGGCGCGCGAGGGGCACTTTCTCGTTTACGGCTTGCCGAACCTGGACGATGTTCCCGCGGGCGTCACCTTGAGGAATCTGCTCAAAACCGTCAAAGCGCATGACGCGGCGGTCGTTGCGGCTCATCCCTTCCGCTGGGGGCAGGATTTCGACGAAATCGTCTCCGAGCACGGTGCAGTTTTTCACGGCGTGGAATACGTTAGCAACAACGTGTCGCCCGAAACCCGCGCATCGACCGATCGCATGTTGAAGCGCAACCCGATGCCGCGCACCGGGTCGAGCGACGGTCATCAGCCTGAGATCGTCGGCTGCTATTACAGCGAGGTCGACGCGCCGGTGCGGACGATTGCCGATTTTGTTGCCGCGCTCAAGGCCGGCAAGGTTCGTCCGCAGCACAATCCGGGAAAGCCGTCAGCGGCTGGTCTGCTGGGCGGCGTCTGACGCCTCGACCTCGGCGGTTAGCCGGTTGAGTACGCTTGTTGTGCGTTTCAGCAGCTCGAGCCGGGCGATGCGGAACGCCAGCGTGTCGGCCGAGCTGGGCTGGCGCTCGCACAACTCGCCGCCAATGCGTTCGATCACATCAAACTCCGGCCCGTTGATGCTCGGATCAACGAGCGGCCGGAGGTCGTTTACGTTCACCAGCAATCGCCGCAAGAGCATCACAGCTTCGGGGGGCGGGCCACCCGGTGGCAGTGCGCCACGGCCGCCATATTGGCTCAGCTCATACGCTGGCGAGATATCGAACAATTCCGGCGTTGTGGAGGGATTGAGCAGGGCATTACCCGTGAGCCACGGTCCCAATCGCTCCATGGCCACGAGCTCGTACTGGCCTGGCAGCACGGTGAGTTGATCGCGAAGCGCCTTGACGCGCTGGACCATCACGAGGCGTTCGTTCGCAATGCGCTGGGTCTTGATGCGCGTTTGCTCGCGTCCCGATTCAATCGCCTGCAGCGTCGCACAACCGAACACGAGTAAGACCGATCCGGCGAGCAGAACGGTTCGGAACGATCCTTTTTCCGAATGCTTCACGAAGAATCGGTGCAACAGGCCGACCAGGAACCCGGCAATCGCTCCCCCGGCGTGACCGTAATTGTCGATCACGCTCCAGCAGATGATGCCGATGATCGCGGTGAAAATGAGCAAGCCGAACATTTGATCGCGCAGGTACATGCCGACGCGCGTGCGCGACCGCCAGCCGACGACGAGGCCGAGACCGATGAGGCCGAGGATGATCGTCGAGCCGCCGGCCGCGGGAATAATATCGGCATTGCCCAAGCCGGCCGCGTTCTTGATGAAGTCGGGCAGCAATCGCGAAAATCCGTGCGCCTGCAGCCACAAGACCGAAGCCGAAACAAAGTGACGCGCGGTCACGCCGATCAGGTTGCCAATCGCGCCGAGCGCAATGCAAATCGCAAAGAACTGCCGGGAACCGTACCATTCTTCGACGCTTCGCCCCAGTTGTATCAGGCCGATCAGGTTGAGCAGCAGGTGCGCAAGGCTGAAGTGAATGAACGTCGCGGTAATCGCTCGCCACGGCTGACCGGCGGAGAAGTCGCGCCAGGTCAGGTCGCCGAAGAAGTGGCTCACCTCGGGGCGAACCGCGCCGAAGCCGAGGAGCGAAATCTGGTTGAGTGAGAATCCGCCCTGCACGAGGTTGATCAGCACATACACCAGCACCCACGCCGCGCCGAGGGCGTACGTTGCAGGAGTTTCCTTCAACTCGCGCATCAGGCTCCAGCGGGGCGGCTTCGGCTGAGGGAGAGCGGCGGCCAGTCTGCTTCGATCGCCCGCGGCCTCGCTATCGGTGCGAACGGGGCGAGCGCTATGTGTTGAAAGCGGCGCGTCGAGCGGCACCCAGCTTTTGCAGCCAAGTTGCTCGGGCGTGACTTCGATCTCATGCGGCTGGTCGAGCGCGTAGGCCCGTACGCCCAGCACGTAGATTCCCGGCTTCTTGTAGTGGAATCGCTTCTGGACCGTTTCGGGTGTCCAGTCGTGCAAGCCGGCGAGTGCTTCGAGTGCGGGGAGACTTTCAATGCGCGTGACGGACTCGACCCGCACCAATGTGTCGATCTGCAAGTGCCCGGCTTCGGCGTCGTTCTGGTGATTGCCGGCTGATTTCAGCCCTTGTTCGGCTTCATGAACGTAAGTGGGATAGAGCCAGAATGTGTCGTGCTCGGGCTTGAAGCCACCCGGCCCCTCGGCGATTCCGCCCTTGCGGAGGATGATCGTCTGGCGACCCGATCGAATGGCCGCGCAAATTCCGGCCCATTCCTTGAAGGCGATGGAGCACGTCTCGGCCAGTGGATTAGTCGCGGGCGGAGAGGTGGACATTCACCATTCGCCTTTGGGATCGCGCAGCATCAGGTCGGAAACCGCGGCGCGTGGCGGTTTCTCTTCGAACAGAATCGCATAAACCTCAGCGGTAATTGGCATCGCAATCCCGCGCTGCTGGGCCATTTCGTGAACGCTGCGTGTTGTGGGAACACCCTCGGCCACGTTGACCATCCCGCTGAGAATCTGTTCGAGCGTTTCGCCTCGGCCAATCCGTTCGCCGACCGACCGGTTCCGCCCGAACGGACTGAAGCACGTGGTGATCACGTCGCCCACTCCCGCCAATCCGCGAAACGTTTCTTCTCGACCACCGAACGCCGTCGCGAACCGGGCCATCTCGACGAGTCCCCGCGTCAGCAGCGCGGCCTTGGCATTGTCGCCGAAGCCGAGTCCGTCGCAAATACCCGCGGCGAGTCCGAGAATGTTTTTCAAGGCACCGGCAAGCTCGACACCAACGGCGTCGCTATTGGTGTAAACCCGAAATGCACCGTGGTTTAACGCTTCGGTGACGGCGGAGTTCAGAGCGGCGTCGCTGCCTCCAACTACGACCGACGCCGGCAATCCGCGCGCGATTTCCTCGGCATGGCTGGGACCGCTGAGCACGGCGATCGGTCGTTCGCCCAACCGCTCGCGAATGATCTGGCTCGGCCGCGCGAAGCTAACGTTCTCGATTCCCTTCACCACGCTCACAATCGGCGTACTGGCGGGAATCTGGTCGGCGAGGGTTGTCAGGGTCGAGCGAAGGTAGAACGAGGGGATGGAGACGACAATCAGGTCGGCGTCGCGGGTGGCGGCTCCGGCGTCGGCGGTGATGCTGATCGATTCAGGGAGTGTGATTCCAGGCAAGTGACGCAGGTTTTCACGCGTGCCGGCGATTGTCGCAGCCTGGTCGTGCGATCGCGTCCAAAGCTGTGTGTTCTTGCCGCGGCGGTCGAACAGCAAGCCGAGCGCGGTCCCCATGCCGCCCGCGCCCAGAATCGCCACTTTCTTGATCGACTGCATCGCGCCCTACCATCGGCCGGAAATCACTGGTCAAACCACAAGTGTACCAGATTTCAGTGCGATTTCACGTGTGTACCCTTGAGATCAATTAGGCGGGGCCGTCAGCAGGCCGATGGACTTAAGAGCACGCAAAACCCATTGCCATATGACGTTACCGATCGGCAAGCCGCGTTGTTTCTTGCGGATGCGATCAAGTAATTCTGCGTGCGCTTAGAGACTGAATCGCACGACTAGTTGCATTCGTGGCCTCGATCGTGTCCATTGGCGGACGGTGTGCTCTTAAATGCAGCGATGAGCGTAACGCATCCCACTTTCTCATCAATCACCCAAAAGGTCGACCTGTATGTTGATATTTTAACGACGCACACGTTTTTGCTTGAGCGTTTGGGGGTATGAGGTCATGTAGATAATGAAAGCCATTTCTTTCATTTACTGCGAGAAGTTGCAATACCTCGTTGTACAGGAATTGGGTATCGGATTTAGAAAGAAAGCGGAGTTCCATATCTCTGGTATACGGTTTATAATGGCCTAAGTAGCCGAAATACCAGTCGTTGGCGCTGGCGTTCCCATAAAGTACGATTTCGGGGACCCAACCGGGCTTAAAACATCGCTTGATGAAGTGGCCGCGGTTCTCGATCTTTGACCATCGCACCGAATCAATCTCTGTGAAAATTGCATCCGTTCTACTTGAATGAAATGATTCTATATAATACGTTAGCATGTTCGTCCATTCAGAAGACTTTTCGCATCCATCGGGTGTGCCGTCGCACTCGGCCGGATCGTGTATTGGCATGTACAAATAGTCAGAATCTGTGCTTACGATTATGTCTTCAATGTGTTTTAAATACTCGTGTTGTTGGGCTACGTGGCATTCGCGAAACAAACGCTTTGCCGCACCTGGGCACTCGGTCTTGATGGAATTGGTAATATGCAATTGCGAAGGATGAATCATTAAATTTGCCTGCCCGCGGAGCTTGCTTAAGCTTGACAAAGATCCGTAGGCCGGCGAAGGCACTGCATCTCCATCTCGGACCAATATTAGCCGACGCTCAGTGTATCCGTTGCGTGCACTTCCTGAGTCCCGCTCACGATCAGCAAGATACTTATAGAGATCGTATTTTTCCCACATATGGCAAAAGAATATCGGCTTCGAGTCTTTTGCAACGTTCTCGATTTGTGGCCCGTTAAAGAACTCTTCGGGCAGCATCCCCGTAATGTGAAAGCGCGTGACTTCTAAGGAACTCTCTCTTTTGTGCCACTGAGGTGTTCTGGGCGCATATCTACCTCGTCTTTGCTCGACAAGATCGCCAGTTGCTTGTTGGTAGAGCGAGCAATAGGTCTGTGAATTAATCGGGACATATTCAAGCGATACATTTCCTTCTTGTTCGCCAAAAAAAGCGGACGTCAAGTCGGCCCATGCTTTCTGTTCATAACTAGTTATCTTTTTTGCTGTAACGATTTTCCGATTCCATGCCTCAAAAGAGTTTAGATACGCTATGACATTTTCTATGATGTAGATGCCTAAGACTTTTTTGACTTTAAGAAGATATGCGTCAAGTGTTTCCTTGATTTCATAGAAAGCCGAAATGTAAGATCCGTTGATTTCTTTCATTGTGGTATCATAGGATTTATTTATTTCTTCGATATAGTTACTTGGTATGTAGTGGCCACTTTTGGGGCCAAACCAAAACGCTCGCAGGCCTTCAACAA
This sequence comes from uncultured Isosphaeraceae bacterium, assembly GCA_945957605.1. Taxonomy (GTDB): domain Bacteria; phylum Planctomycetota; class Planctomycetia; order Isosphaerales; family Isosphaeraceae; genus CAMFLR01. Next base: position 467,610 of record CAMFLR010000006.1, on the reverse strand, counting down.
CAAACAATAGGAACAGAGACGTCAAAAAAGTCGAGAACCAGTAAAGGCGGCTTCCTGGTTCAAGGGAGAAGTAGTTTATGAGGACGCCAACCAAGACGCTCCCTAAATCAATTAATATATGCGCAAGTACTTTCTGCTTTTTACTGGTGTCAAAGAAGAGTTTTTGTTGCTTATCTGGATCGTGCTGGTTATCTCTGTCCATTGCTTAACCATTTGCTAGGAAGAGGCGCCACAAACTTTGCGATTAGCCGACAACCGACGGGAGCTTCTGAAGAACTGACTTGAGCCATTCACCGTGTTTACGATCTCGTCCAAGAGTAGATGGCAAATTGTCTAAAGGGAAGTAATCCGCAGCATCAAATGCATAGTGAATTGACGGAGAAGGCGTTCCGTCAAGTTGAACTTCGTACAACAACACCGGAGGGTGAGAACTGCTGATATGTTCGACGCCACGAAGTCGAACGCTTGTTGGCTCTAGCTGTATTTGAGCGCGCACCACTCTAGCGATCCATTGTTCAGGTTGTTCGCGCGTAAGGTCACATGCCTTTTCAGCTAACCAATACGAACCGGGAGGCCACCAGAACTCGAGATCGTTCTCTTTTCCGTGAACAAGAAGAATTCGCACGCCGGAGAACGCCAGAATTTCTGGCATCACGTAATTTGCGTCGACGTAGTTCGCGAGACTTCCCATTGTGGTGCGTCCACCCGACGCCACGGTGGCGCCATAAATGGTAACTGAAAACGAAAGTTATGATTCAGTTCGAGACTCCATTAACCTGAAATATAAATCAGCTACGGACGTACTGCAAGTCTCTGCAGAGTGAAACGGTCGTAAACCTTATATGTTACTGACAAACAGTACATAAAAGACTATGCGGACCCTATTCGCCGATGGATCGCCTCGATTGCCGAAACCGTCGTCTCGGGGTCGCAAACCGTCTCGATCAACTTTCGTGCGGCGCTTCGTTGCGTGTGGCGACGATCGGCATCCCGCAGCAAACCAATCGTTCGCTCGATTAGCCCTGCGTCGTCGTCAGCAATCCCCGCGTGAACGCCATCCTCAGCCGGCAGTCCTTCCATGCCTTCGGTATTCGTAACCACCGGCGTGCCGAGCGCGAACGATTCGAGGATTTTCACCTTCATCCCGCTGCCGGCAGGCGGGGCGTAGAGCATCACGTCGGTCGACTGAAAGTACGGGACGGGGTCGGGGACGTCGGCGTGAATTTCTACGTTCGGCGTGTCGGCGAATCGCGCGAGGGCTTGGTTCGCACCGCGGCCGACGACTTGCAGTCGCGCTTCGGGAACGCGGCGTGAGATTTCAGGCCAGAGACGCGTGAACATCCGCTCGGCTGCGATGAGCGTGGGATGCCATGTGAACGAACCGATCAGGCCGACGGTTGGCCGACGCATCGGCGGCGGGGCGGTGTCGAAGGGATAGAGCGAGGTGTCGAGACCGAGCGGCACGACATCAATGTGTGCCCGAGGATTGATCGCTGCAACGGCGTCGCGCAACCGAGGCGAGAGCACGCCGATATTGCGGTACTTCCCGAGCAGTCTCCGTTCGGCGTTGACGGTCAGGCCGAAGAGCAGGGGGCTCATCGACTGCTTGCCGCCGGGGCCGGCAAGGTCGATGCTTGAAAGATAATGCACGTGAACGAGCGAGCGTTTGATGTGCTTCTTCCCAAGCCAGCCTGCCCAGATTGGCTCAAGGTGCAGTACGTCGAACCCAGTGTCGAGCCGCGCCTTGAGATCGCGCCGGAAGTCGTCGTTGAAGAGGTACGAATACGGCTCGGCGACGGTTTGTAGCTTGTTCAACAGGCTGCTCTTCTGCCGAGCCGGGTACATTCGCAAATCGTACTTCGGTGCGGGGAAGAGTTCGAGCGCGGCGAGGCGATCCGACTCATTCGAATAGGCCGTAAACGCGGTGACGTTGTGCCCGCGTTCGACCAATCCCTTGAAAAGGACATAAAACCACCGCGCAGCGGCGTTGCCAAACGGGTACGGCGGTTCGGTGAAGCCGAGGACGATATTCATGACTGCGCGAGCCGGTTGACGAGGGCTGCGACGTCATAACCGGCGAAGGTCTCGACAACCTCGTCGGCACCGGCATCCCAAAGCGCCTGGGCGGAATTGGTGGTCGTCACGCCGACCGCCCGCATTCCTGCCGCTTTCGCCGCGATGATCCCAAACGTCGCGTCTTCAAAAACGACCGCGCGGCTGGGCGAAACTCCGGCGCGAGATGCGGCGACGAGAAATACCTCGGGATCGGGCTTGCCGCGTTTGATGTCTTCAAGCGCGGCGAGTGCTGTGAAATGGCCATCGAGCCCGCACGAGGCGATCGTCAGTTCAAGGTTGCGCTTCACGCCGCTCGACCCGATCGCCAGCTTCACACCGTGCGACCGCAGGCCGAGAATCAGGGCGCGGATTCCCGGGAGGAGGTCGATATTTCCCTCGGCCAGCTCGCGATAGCACGACTCTTTGATGTCGGTGTAGCGGTCGAGCGTTGGAGTGTCGAGCGTACGCCCGAGCAGGCGTTCGAACATCGACGGGTTCGTCATCCCGAACGTTTCCTTGACGAACTCGGCCGTGATCGGCAATTGCTCGCGGCGACCCAGTTCGAGCCAGGCGCGTTGATGGTGTTCGAGCGAGTCAACCATCACGCCATCGTGGTCGAAAATCGCGAGCAACGGAGCTTCATCGGCCACGGCGGAAAGTCCTCAAGGGGATAATTTAAGGGTTACGCGGATAGAGCGGAACAACGGCTAGAATTGGGTGGCCCGGACAACTTGTTGTCCGGGTGGCGCATCCACAAGAGGCTGAGCTAGAACAGGTTGCGATCCCTCTTGTCGCTTCGCGACCAGGACAACAAGTTGTCCCTGCTACCCTTGCTGATTGTTCTCAATACTTAGCGCGTAATCTCCATGAATCTTAAAGCAACTAAGGTTCGGCAAGGGACGAGCGGCTGGCCGTCCCGTTGCCGAACCAATTGATCTTTGACGCGGCCCAGGGGCCGCAATCGTACCATCATCAGACCTCAGCCGCCTCCAGGGGACAGATCGCCCCGGGGAAGAGGTTCGAGATCTCGTGCATGCAAAGTCCGCGCTCTTCGGGATCGACCGCCAGAGCGCACCGGATAAGGTCGTCGAACGGCGCGGGAACTTCGCCCCCGAGCTTGTCGGGGTCGACCCGGGCAATCTCGTTGAGCACCTGTAGCAAGTTCTTGCCCGGGAATGCTTTCCGTCCGGTCAGCAGTTCGTAAACGATCGCCCCGAGCGCGAAGACGTCGCTCTGGGTCGAAGCGTTCTCACCGGCCGCTTGTTCGGGCGAGAGGTAGCTTGGCGTACCCGAGATTCCCGAAGGCTCGAACTCGGAACGGTCGACCGTTGCGTCGGGATCGATGGCGAACGGGTTCGCGGCATTCTCGCGCCGGGAGAGGCCGAAATCGAGGATTTTGACGAGCCCGTTGTCGGCAACGATGATGTTCGCGGGCTTCAAATCGCCGTGGACGAGGCCTCGCGAATGCGCGGCACCCACTCCCTTGGCCACTTGATGCGTGATTCGCGCCACCCACTCGACCGACTGTGCACCCTGGGCGACGTAATCTGCGAGGGTTTTCCCCTTGAGGTATTCCATCGCGATCATCGACACCCCTTCGGCGTCGTCGACGGCGAAGATTGTCCCGATGTTGATGTGATTGAGCGACGCGGCCGCCCGCGCTTCGTTCAGGGCGAGCCGGTTACGCGACGTGTCGGTATTCTTGAAGATCTTCAGCGCCACGTCCCGATCGAGTGTCAGGTCGTGAGCGCGGTAGACCGTCGAGAACGTGCCCGAGCCGATCACGTCTTCGATCCGGTAGTGCGAGATTACCCGGCCTGGGCCGAGCTCTTGCGTCGGGTCGATCATCGCGGGGGCTTCTTGCGTCCAGTTCTCGCCGCAGAGTCCGCCGGTTTGAATGGCGCTCAGCACGCGGAGAATCTCATCGGCGCGACGGCCGACGCTCATGTTGTGCACGACCTGGTACTGGATCACACCGTTCGGGTCGATGATGAAAAGTCCCCGAAGCGCTGCGTTGTTGGCTTCCTGATAGACGCCAAAGGCGCGAGAGATCTCGCCGCTGTCGTCACTCGCGAGCGGAAAGCGCAGGCCGCTAACGCCCCCCTGGTTGCGCGGGAGGTTGATCCAGCGCGTGTGGGAGACGATCGAATCGGTGCTAATGCCAATAATCCGAGCGCCTTGCGACTCGAAATCGTCGAATCGGTCGCTCAGAGAGATCAGCTCGGTTGGGCAAACGAGCGAAAAGTCGCGGGGATAAAAGACAACGATTAGCCATTGACCACGAAAGTCGTCCAGACGAGCCCGCGACGTCACGCCTTCAGGAGAGGAGGAGGTTGATTCGAGGTCAAAAACAGGTGCTTTTTGGCCCACCAGGGCGGTTGTCATCGGTGAGGGTCCCGTGTGTATCAGCGTTTGGCGATATTGTACAAAAGAGCGTCAAGCCGCGGCAGCCCCTGCCGGCTACCGACACCAAAGCGTCAGATCAGGTTGCGGAAAAGATCACGGCCGGAGCGTTTCTGCATCCGGCCGTGGTTCGACATCAATTGTACCCGACAAAAATCACTCAGCCGCCCGCGCCCTCGGCGAGAGGACGTTCGCCCGTCGGCGTGAGGACGATCCGCATCCAGCCGGACGGATCGAGCTCGCTGATCGAGGCGATGTTGTAGCCCTTCAGCTTCACATTCTCGAGCGGAACGTTAAGCGGCTTGGCTTTGATCGCCGTCGCGAAGCCCTGGAAGATAAACACCGAACGGAACGGATCGAGCGGCAGAGCCTTCGCCTCGTTGTCGTTGATCGCGTAGACCTTCGAGCCGGCAGCTGGGGTGAATTCCTTGAGATTGCCGGTCAGGCGAATCGATCCGTCGGGTTCGGTCACCGGCTTGAGCTCGAAGACGAACTCAGCGGCGGTGGCGACGAGGCGATAAACCTTCGCGGGCGATCCCAGGCCCGACTTCGCAACCTGTGGCGGCACAGGCAGATCGAGCTGGAAGTCGTGCACGATCACCACCAGTCGGCCGTTGGCATCGGCGGCAAGCTCGGGCGCCGACTTCGGCTTCTTGATCCGAATCACTTGCACGTTCGGGTTGTTCTGAGCGGCGGTTTCATCGACCCGCTTGAGATAGGTCGCGAAATCGACATTCTTCGTCACCTTGATCGCTTCACTCGGCTTCATACCGGGCTCGACCTTGCGGGCCTCGATCACCAGGTTGTCGACACTGGCTGCCTCGGGCGAGCTGAGGTAGCCCGCGATGAGGTTGTTGCCGACCGACGTGAGGTGAATGTCGGCCGAAACACCCGCAGCCGGCTGGGCAAACTTCGCGGGCTGAGGGGCATCTGCTCCGCCGCCTTGCGGGTTGGTCGTCCACTTGAGCACGCCCGAAACAAGCGCGTTGGCCGAAGTTGTCTTGAGCGAGAGCCCGGCGACCGTGATGTTATTCACCGTCAACGAGCCGTCGCCGGGGAAGAACTTCTTGAGCTTGGCGTTCTCATCGGCTTCAGCCGCAGCCATCCGTTCCGACGCCTCGGCATTCGCCTCGACCGCCGCTTCCGACCGCATCCGGCCGATCGCCCCTTCATACACCTTGTTGGTGATCTTCTGCTGGCCCATGCCGATCATTCCAGCAACCAACCGGCCGAAACCGCCGCCAGCCGCCGGAGTCGAGCAGATCCGGGCATCGAAGTTGTGGCTCGGGGCCTGGAAAAGGTGGAAACCGGTCGGCGTGATCATCGCGGTCACGCTCATGTAGCCGCTGTCGGTCTGCGTCGCGCCAAAGCTGTACAACTTCGTCGCACGCTGACCGCGCGGGTCACGCGCCATCTGCTGGTTGAAGTCGGTGATCGGCGTGACGCTCGTCAGGTACTGGCTGTTCGTGAACGCGATCCCCTCGTTCGAGGGAGCGAGCGCGAAACCGGCGTACGGTCCAGCCGTCACCTGCGAGACATATCCGCGGCGGTAAACCGGGCCGCTCACCACAACCTGATTTGCGAAAACGGGATAGAGCGCGTTGGTGTCAGCGGCGATGTCGAGGTTCGGCGCGTTGAACAGGTCATCTGCGGCGGCCTGCAACTCGGACGAGTACGACCACGGATTCGTGTGCCGCAGCGAGTCGAGCGCGGTTCGCAGCTTTTTGACAGCGTCCTGACGTGCCTGAACCGACGGTGCGCCTTCATAGTTTTTGAGCGCGGCGCCGAGCTTGTCGTCGATGAAGCTGCGCCAGTCCTTACGGTTCTGGGCGTCTTCGGGCGAGGTGACGTTCTGTGCGAGTGCTTCGTTCAAGTTCTGCTCGGCCGTCGCGAGGCGAACCCGCGGGCGGAGCCACGCTCGAAGCGATTCGCGCAGTTCAGTCGCCGGATCCCAGGCCACTCCTTCGAGAGCGACCGAGAGCTGCCACAACCGGTTGAGCGGTCCCAACCGATCGCTCGCAGTCTTTGCGGCGTTGTACGCCTTGATTTCCTTCTGGATCTCGTCAAAAAACGAGTTCCAGCCCGGAGCGGTTTCCGGAGCCTTGGCTTCCCAGTCCTTGTGCACGTTGTCGATCGTGCGAACCACAGCCGAATAGCTGGGCGAGGCTGGCGCAAGCGTCGCCTGGCCCTGACATAGGCTGGAAGCACCAACGAACAAGAGCACACCGGCGAACGCAAAGCGTCCGTAATCTGCCATCCCAGCGCGTCGCATCAATACCCTCTCCGTGTTGCGATCCTTGATCCTGATTCCAAGTTGCGATCCGTCGCAATGCGGTCCGACCCCACTACATCCATCGCTTCGGTGTGACTCCGTTCATGACCGCAAATCTTGGGTAGTTTATCCCGACGCTCCGATTTTGCCAACTTTGTCGGCAGAGGCTGTGCCGAACTACCGGATTACCTCTGGATTTTTTGCCTTGCGCTGAAACGTCGCGCGAAGGCTCAGGCCGAGTGAAGCGGCCCCGTCGTGCATGCGAAGCGCGGGCCAGAATGACCAGGATCCGCCGAGCGATGGTCAAAATCCGAACGGTGGGTGGCTTTGTTTCGTACCGGCATAAGGTGTTACAATCGATCCGCTCAGCGGCCTCATCTCATTAATTGACTTTCATTCTGATTTCACGCGTCCGCCCGGACCTGCCTGTCCGCCGGCGCACGCGCGAGGCCGCTCCTCGACGCACCCGGAAGGTTATTCCCTCATGCTTTCACGTCTGCGGTCCTGCATCCTTCCCAGCCTTCTCATCTTGGTTGGCCTCGCAATCGCCGGTTGTGGCGAGCCGGCGCCAAAACCCGCCGAAACTCCCGCCGCCCCGACTTCAACGGCGAAGTCTGACAAGCCCGCGGAACCCGTCGCCAAAACTCCCGAAGCGACGCACGCCAAAAAGTCGTCTGCCATCGCCGGCGACCGCCTGGCGAACGTCGCGGTCGCCAAGACGAAAAAGGTCGAGCAGGAGTCGAGCCCGTTCCGGTTCACCGACATCCTCAAGGAAACCGGCATCGACTTCGTGCACGTTTCGGGAATGGAGGGGCACAAGCACTTCCCCTCTGCCAACGGCTCGGGCTCGGCAATTCTCGATTACGACGGCGACGGCAAGCTCGATATCTACTTCGTCACCGCGACGTACTTGCCCGTCGGCTCCAAGAAGACCGGCACGAACAAGCTTTATCGCAACCTGGGCAACGGGAAGTTCCAGGAAGTGACGAAGGAAGCCGGCATCGCCTTCGAAGGCTTCTGTCACGCAGCCATCTGCGCGGATATCGACAATGACGGCGATGTCGACATCTTCCTCTGCAACTACGGCCCGAACGTTCTTTACTTGAACGACGGCAAGGGAAAGTTCACCGATATCAGCAAGAAAGCCGGTATTGATCGCGACGGCTGGTCATCGAGTGGCGCGTTTCTCGATTACGACAACGACGGCGACCTCGACCTGTACGTCTCGAATTACGGCGACTGGAAACTTCCCGGCGACGATATTTTCTGCGGCGATCAGGAAAAGAACATTCGCCTCTATTGCTCGCCCCGCTCCGTCCGGACGACCAAGCACTTCTTCTATCGCAACAACGGCGACGGCACCTTCACCGACGTCTACTCGCAGATCATCTTCGACCCTGCCACCAACAAGTTCCGCGGACGCGATGACGGTCACGGCTTCGGCGTCGTCACCGCCGACATCGATGGTGACGGCAAGATTGATATCTACGTCGCCAACGACATGAACCCGAACTTCCTCTTCCGTAACCGCGGCGACGGCACCTTTGAAGACATCACCGAAGCCTCGGGTGCAGCGTTCGACATCCGTGGCCAAGCACAGTCGGGGATGGGTGTCGATGCCGAGGATACCGACGGCGACGGCCTGCCCGAATTGTTCGTCACCAACTTCTCGAACGAGCCGAACACGCTCTATCAGAACCTGGGTAAAGGGTCGTTTTACGACCAGACCGTGTTTGTCGGTCTCGCCGACACGACGAACTATGTGAAGTGGGGAACTGGGCTGATCGACTTCGATAGCGACGGCTGGCCCGATATCTTCGTGACCAACGGTCACGTCGACGACAACCGCATGGAGCTAGGGCAGGGGATCGAATACGCCGAGCCGCCGACGCTTCATCGCAACCTCAAGGGCCGATTCAAGATTTCAACCCGCGACGTTGGCCCGTACTTCACGACGGACCACGTCGGCCGAGGCGCGACGTTTGGCGACCTCGACGACGACGGCGATACCGATATCGTCGTGAATCACAAGGATGGAGCCCCCGCCGTCCTTCGCAACGACACGCCGCTGAACGGCAATTCGTGGATTCGCTTCCAGCTTGTCGGCACCAAGAGCAATCGCGACGCGATTGGCACGCTGATCAAGGTGCAGGCAGGCCCGCGGACGATTTATCGCCAGCGCAAGGGCGGCTGCAGCATGTTCGCCACGAACGATCCACGCGTGCTGATCGGGCTCGGCAAGATCGACGTCGTCGAGAAAGTCACAATCCAGTGGCCATCCGGTACACAGCAAGTGCTGACGAATCTTAAAACCGGTCAAACGCACAAGGTCGTCGAGCCGGCGCCCGAAAAGAAGGAAACCGGTAAATGACCGACATGATCTCACATCATTTACCGTTCTGGCGTCGCGTTGCGCTTTCGTCGTTCGTCGCGTCCTTCGCATTTGCGCTGGCTGGGTGCTTCCCGCAAACCGCCGATCAACTGTGGAAGGAAGCGACCGACGCATTCGAGAAGCGCGATTTCGACCGTGCCGATAAAGCGATGGAGCAGTTGGGCAAGCTGCATGCGCCCGACGGCACCGAGATCATGATGCTGGCGCAAATCGCGATCGCGCGCAACGAAAGCGACAAGGCCATCGCCTTGCTTGCCAAGGTCCCCGATGACAACTCGATGGCATCGCAGGCGCGGTTGCAGCAGGGACAGATTGAGCTGCGCAGGAGCCGCGTTCCCAAGGCCGAATCGTATTTCAAGGAAGCAATCAGGCTGAATCCCGACAAGATCGTCGCGCATCGTGAGCTCATCTACATCTACGGCATGCAACTCAGACGTGCCGAACTGGCGGCCGAGTTCCAGCAGCTCGCGCGGCTGGAACCGCTTAACTTTGATCAAGTTTGGCTGTGGTGCATGACGCGCGGGACGGCGTGGGAACCAAAAGAGATCGTCGTCGAGATGGCCAAGTACGTCGATGCCGATCCCAGCGATCGCTACTCGCGATTGTCGCTCGCCGATGCGAATCGTGCCCTGGGAAACTTTGACGCTGCGTTCAAAGCCCTCGAGCCACTTTCGGACGACGATCCGGGAGCACGCGAAGAGCGTGTGAAGCTGGCGCTCGACCGTGGCGAAGATGAAGAGGCGATCAAGCTGCTCGACGGCGGTCCCAAAAACCACCTGGGACTCGCACTCCTGCGCGGCCGGATGGCGATGGCCCGCGGCGATGCGAACAAGGCCGTCGAATACTTCCGCGAAGCGCTGAAGGCCGAGCCGAATAATCGCGACGCCCTCTTCGGCATCGCCCATTCGCTGCAAAAGCTGAACAGTCCCGAAGCGAAGAAATATCTCGATGAGTCGAATCGCATGGAGCGGCTGGGAACGCTCGTCCAGCGCGCCTCGATGCCGTCGGTGAAAGGCACGCCACAAGCGACTCGCGAGCTGGCCGAAGCTTGCGAAGCCGCCGGCCGCTACCCCGAAGCCCGCGCATGGTATTCAATCCTCCTGCGCGCCAATCCGATCGACAGCGAACTGCAACAGGCGATCTTCCAGCTCAAGGCAAAGGAAGCCGAGACGAAGCCCGAAGCCAAGTAACCCGCGTCCCTCTTGCAAACGTCGGCCAACCCCGTAAGATTTAGGTCAGACGTTTGTCGTGGGACCGGGGGAAGGCGATCCATGATCTCACCGGGCCCGGTGTTCCAGGCCGAGTGCATGACGACCGCGCGACGGCGGCGGTATTACGTCATCCGATTTCTTTACGGCCTGCTGTTGCTTTCGATCGTCTCTATGGCGTTCCAAGCCTTCTCCTGGGTGTGGTCGAGCGTTGGACCTTACAACGGCCGGTCATCCGCGCTGGCCGACATGGCCAATAGCATCTTCATGTCGTTTGTCGCGGCCCAGGTGTTGACGGTTCTCTGCGTGACGCCCGCGATGGTTGCGGGAACGATCGCCGACGAAAAACAGCGTAAAACGCTGCACTATTTGCTCGCTAGCCAGCTCAGCAGCCTTGAAATCGTCGGCGGCAAACTGGCTGCGCGCATGTTGCACCTGATCGTGCTCATCAGCGCGGGGTTGCCGATCATTAGCATCCTCGGCTTGATCGGCGGCGTCGATCCCGTGCTGGTCGTTGTGTCGTTTCTTGGCACACTCACAACCGCCTACGCAATTGCCGGCATGGCGATCTTTGTTTCCACGCTCGCCAACCGCGCCCGCGACGCAATTATCATCGCTTACGGCATTTTGATCGCGCTGCTGCTCGTGCCTAGCGTTTTGCCCGCGACGCTCAGTCAGTCCGCGCCTGGTCTCGCAGATTGGATCAGCACGATCACCTCACCGATCGTCCGGCTCGACCCGTTTCAGCTTCTCTCGCTCACCGAACCCAAGCCGGACCTTGCACTCAATCTCGCGATGATGGCCGTGGGCCACGTCGTCATCGGCTCGCTATTCATGGTGCTCGGCGTGTTCTGCTTGCGTCCCGCATTTGGTCGCGGCGGGCGAGTTCGCACGACGGCTGCAACTGGTCCAGCTCGCAAACGGCGCTTCTGGAGCCGGCCCGAAGTCAGCGATGTGCCGATGGTCTGGAAAGAGTGTCACGTCACGTCTTTGCCGCTCTTCATCAGAATTTCCGTCGGCCTCGTCGCCGTGTTCATCGTCGTCTTTATTGGCGACGCAATGATCGACTACACACGCGACGCGCTGGGCGAACTCTGGAAGTACGGCTACGGCGACGGAGGTCGTGATAACGAACATCATCGCGCCCGCAATGCGATGCAAGAATTCGTCGCGAGCATGGCAACCGCCTGCTACTTCCTCTGGGTCATCGGCATCGCGACTTCGGCGGCGTCGGGAATCAGTTCCGAACGCGAGGAAGACACCTGGTTGAGCCTGCTGGGGACGACGCTTTCTGGCCAGGCGATTCTTGTGGGCAAAGCGATTGGCGCAGCATGGCGCTGGCGGTTTCTCGCGATCATCTCGCTGCTTCTTTGGACCACAGGCGTGATCGTGGGAGCGATTCATCCCATTGGATACGTCGCCACGCTTATGGGTTTCACTGCTTATTCTGCGTTCGCACTGGCGCTCGGCTCGTTTTTGTCCATGCGTGCGAAAAGCACTGCGCGCGCAACGGTGGTCACAATTCTCATTCTGTTGACGCTCAACGTCGGATACCTCTTCTGCGCGTTTCCGATGGGACTTCTCGAGTCGCCCATGATCACGTTGCCCTCGACCCCCGTGATGATGGCAATCGCACCGGCGCAATATCATACGATCGAGGCATTGCTGGGCGACTATCCTGGCACAAGAGTTTCCTGGCGCCACGATTCAAGCGAGTGGCTTACCACATTCGTCATGAGTATCGTTTTCTACAGCGCGGCGGCCGCAGGGCTTACGACGGGCGCGATTCAGATTTTTGACCGCGTGGCCGATCGCCCCACCCGTCCGCAGCCTGTGAAAAAGCTGGTCATCGGCGAGGATTCCGAGACATGATGTTGCGGTTTTTGCTCCTGCTCGGACCGATCGCCTTTGCCGATGCGCTCAAAATCGCGCGGAGCCGGCGATGGTACGTGCTCCGCGTCGTGCTTGGGCTTCTCCTGCTATTCATCGTCTGGCAGACGTACGACACGCCGCTGTACTATCGCCCGGCGGGCATGCCGCACGTCTATTCGCATGCCGAGCTCACTGCCATCGCCTCGCGCCTGATCATGCAGCTCATGATCTTTCAGGGATTCGCAATTTGCTTCCTCGCGCCGGCGTTAACCGCAGGCGCAATTGCCGAGGAAAAGCAGCGAAAAACCTTGCATTATCTCCTCACCAGCCAGATGACGAGCTTTGAAATCGTCGTCGGCAAGTTGATCTCCCGCTTCTTCATCCTCGCGCTTCCCGCTCTCATCTCGCTGCCGGTGATGGTGATTCTCGGCCTGCTGGGCGGTGTCGAGCCCGTCGTTGTGCTCGCGACTTACGGCGCGATCTTCTCGACGGCATTGTTCATGGCATCGCTCGCGATTTACATGTCGACAATCTCACGCAGCGGCCGCGACGCACTCTTTTCGACATTCGTGTTTACGATCATCTGGCTGATCGGTCCCTGGCTCCTCGAGAGTATTCTCCTCGGAAGTCGATCGCCCTGGCCCGAACGGTATCGTATCTGGTTCGAACCGGTTAACCGGCATCTCATGTTCACGAGTCCCATATTCCTCGTGTCGCCAGGCGGCCCAATGATCGGCCGAGGCGCGTTCATGGGACCATGGGGCTGGTTCTGGGCACTCGCGACAATGGTCGGCCATCAGGCTGTGGGAAGCTTCCTCTGCCTGCTGCTGGCGATCGTTCGGCTACGTCCCGTTTTCCGCCGTCAGGACGGTGCACCGGCGACGAGCCGAATTCGCGTCGTGCGGGCGATTCGCGGAAAAATTCGGCGCTGGCTGCCGCGTAAACCGCCGGGCGAAGATGCGATGCTCTGGAAGGAAACCATCGCGATGCCAGGCGCGTTTGGCCTGCATCTCGTTTCCTACGTCACGATGATCGTCGCTGCGTTCTTCGCCTACGAACCGCTCAAGGAACAGATCATCCCGGCTTTCAAGGAGCTGACTTTTCGTGGCTATGGCGATGTCACCGGATACGCGCGGCAGCAACTTGCGATGTCGTTGCGCGTGCTGAATACGGGGTTCGTTTCGATCGCCTTGCTCCTTCTTTCCGCACTCTCGGCGACATCCATTTGCCGCGAGCGCGAGGAAGACACGTGGATCAGCCTCGTCAGCACTCCGCTGAACGGCTGGGAAATCCTTCGTGCCAAGCTCATTGGCTCGATCTGGGGCATCCGCGCGTTGATCATTGGCGTCGCCGCCGTCTGGCTCTTCGGGATGCTCATCGGCTCGTTTCATCCGCTCGGCGTGCTCGTCTCGGCGCTTCAACTTGCCATCTTCATCGCCTTCACTCTCGCCGCCGGAATGCTCATTTCCTTGCGCGTGAAGACAACGATGCGCGCGATGACCGTCATTCTCGGCCTTCAGTTCGCCCTCGCACTTGGCTCGCCGATTTTGCTTTCGTCGATGTACCGGTTCACGTCGAGAAACCTGCCCGGCATCACGTGCATTCCGTATCTTTTCGCCTGCGGAATGTTCACGCCAGCCGAGTTCAGATTCATGCTCACCGGAGAGTCGCACGGCGGCGTCTATCTCGGCGACGGGCGTGATGCGGTGGCGATCATCATCTTTGGAACGCTGACATTCCTGATCGTGGGAACCACGTTCGTCGCGATGCTCGACAAGGGATTCGACAAACTCCTCGACCGCCCTCGTCGAGCCGGCGTGATTGGCCCGCAGTACCTCGGAGTGTTCAAGGCAGAGGCGGACCTAGCAGCAGACGAGCCAGCCGCGTCTCCGGCAAATCAGGTTTGATCAAAACCTCTGCACGGTCGACATCGGCGAGAATCGCCTCGGCCGCCTTGTAACCGCTGCGAACTGCCCCTTCCATCGTCGCAGGCCAGCCGGTGTCGGTCCAATCGCCCGCGAGGATCAAGCCGTCGATTGGCGTGCGCTGTGGGGGACGAATGGCATCGATCCCCGGCCGCACAGCGAATGTAGCGCCATGCTCGGTAACCACTCGCCAGTGCACAAGATTCGCCTCATTCACAGCCGGCCAGATTTCGGCCAGATCCTTCAATACGGCGTCTTTGATCGACGCATTATCTTTTGAGAGCAAATCATAAGACGCGCTGATGACGATTTGCAGATATTGTCCTGTTTCACCAGTTGCGCGACGGCCTTGCAACTCGGTGTGATTGAAGACCCACTGCACCAGTCGACCAACCGTAACAACGTGCGGCCAGGGGCAAATATCGCGATCGAACCAGAGGTGCACGCCCGTAATTGGCGACGATCGAAATTCATCGAGATGTTCGAGCGAAGGAAGCTGTGCGATGGCACCTTCCGGCAGCATCGACGCAACGCGATCGAACGGCACGGCAAGCACGACGAACTCCGCGTCAAGCCGCTCGCCATTGCGAAGCGTGAGGCCCGTTACTGTGCCATCGGCGCCGAGTTCGACCGATTTCGCGCCGGTCGTCATCCGCAACTTTACGCCACGACTTTGCAGCCAAGTTTCAAGCCGCGAGCCATAAAGCTCGCCTAGCGGCACGAGCGGCAGCTCCATTTGATAGCCGTAACGATTGCGGAGAAAGCCGTCGAAAAACACCTTCCGCGCGTGGCTGATGTCGAGATTTTCCAGCCGCTCGTTAAGGGCCGAAATCAGCACCGTTCCCCAGTAACGTTCGATTGTGCGATCGGTCTGGCCGTGCCGTTTGAGCCATTGCGCGAACGGCTCCAGCGTTGGTTTCGTTGCGAATCGCAAACAGGCCAGACCAAACGCAACGCGCAACCGCTCAAAAAGTGTGAGGTAATTCGCGCCCAGAAAGCTGCCCGCAAGGTGAAACGGGGCGGGTAGGGGGCTCGGCTTCATTTCCGAAAGTTTTCCCTCTGGTGAGAGAAATCGCAACACCGGATCGCGCCGGAAGAGGTTGGCCGTTCCCACGCGCCGGCAAAAATCGGTGAGGTTCGTGCAGCATGTCATGCTGACATGTTGACAATTGTCGACAAGTTCGCCTGTCGATGGATCGGGAAACGAACTGGCGCGGCCGCCGAGTCGAGGGCGGCTTTCGATGAGCGTGATGTCTAGGTCGAGCCCAACGAGCGACACCGCCGTTGCCAGTCCCGCGAGACCGCCGCCCACGATCACCACGCGAGGCGGAGCAGGGGGCGTGAAATCAGTCACGAAGCGTGCTCCGCGAGTTTCGCTTCCGCACGGCCCAGGCGGCTGGGAAACGCAGCCAGTGCAATCCACGCCTTCTTCCAGCCAGGCAAGCTCACACGCTCGGCGAGTACGTTGTATTCACGTTTGACGATTTCATCGAGCAAGCCGCGATAAATCCCCATGATCGCGCCAAGCACAGGGCGACCCACCGGATCAACCAGCCTGATCAACGGCGCGGCCTGTGCGTAGTAGCGATACGCCCGTTCTGCCTGAAATGCGAAGAGTTCCTTGAGCGCGGGCGTCAATTGATTTCCGCTGAAATCTTCGGCCGTTACACCAAACCGACGCAACTCATCCTGCGGCAAATAAACGCGGCCATTGCGCGCATCTTCGGCCACGTCGCGAAGAATATTCGTAAGCTGAAGCGCGACGCCGCATTGCTCGGCCATCCGTTCGGCCTGGCCGTCGCGTGATTGATATCCCCAGATGCTAATGCAGCAAAGCCCCACGGCCGATGCCACGCGATAGCAATAGGGATACAAGTCATCAAACGTTTCAAACACGCGAGGCGTGAGATCCATCGCCACGCCGTCGATCACGTCGTGTAAATGTTTGGGATTGATCGTGTGTTGATGCACCGTGTCGGCGAGTGCCGCCATTCCGGGCCAGCTTACCTTTTGACCTGTCAACGCAAGATCGAGATCGTTACGCCACGCATCAAGGGCGATGGTTTTCTCAGCAGCCTCGCCGGGTTCGTCGGCAATATCATCGGTGCGTCGCATGAAGGCGTAGAGCGCTTGCATCGCACGTCGACGTTCGGGCGGAAGCAGGAGAAAACTGTAATAGAAGTTTTTCGCCTGCTGGCGTGAAAGTTCCTGGCAAAACTGATGGCTGGCCGCGAGTTCAGGCGTCATACCCGTTGCTCCCTGCGGCGAAAAAGCATGGCACGAAGTAAAAGACGAATTTTCGCGAACTTGCCCACGGAAGGGCGTGATTTCCAGACGTCGTAATCTTGCGCTGCGATTCGGTCGAGAATCGCCAGGCCACCTGAAGAAAACAGCTCGATATCGACTGCGAGCTTGCCCGGCATTCGCGGTACAAGTGCGCGACCCTGAACAAGCAACTCGCGGGCACGATTCACTTCGAATTCGAGCAACGATCGAAACTCGGGGGTGAACTTGCGTGCGTGGAGATCGGCGTCAGTGTAGCCGAACTTTGCGCGATCCTCACGCGGTAAATAAATGCGTGGGATGTCGAGATCGCGGTTCACATCTTGCCAGAAATTCGCCAGTTGCAGGCCGGTGCAGGTGCAGTCGGAAAGCTGGGCGTTTTCGGTCGTGTAAACCCGGCCGAGATAGAGCACCAGATGGCCAACGGGATTCGCCGATCGCGTGCAATAGTCGAGCAGTTGAGGATATGTGTCGTACTCGGTGACGATCTGGTCTTGCTCAAAAGCCGAAATCAGCGCGGCGAACGGTTCGATGGGGATGCCGAATTCTTTGACCGTCGGTGCCAGGGCTTGAAAAACCGGGTGACGCGCCTCGCCGGCGTACATCGCGTTGAGTTCGTTGCGCCACCAGGCGAGCAGGCGGGTGGATTCGGCGCGATCGCCCACTTCATCGCCCAAGTCGTCCGACCAGCGGCAGAAGGCGTAAATTGAAGCAAAAGCGGGACGAAGCTCGCGCGGGGTGAGCCAGGTGACGACGCTAAAGTTTTCGTAATGTGTACGGGTTAACTCGGCGCAATAGGCTTGGGCCTGTTCGAGCGAGAGCACGACCGAGGAGTCGGGGCCGAAGCGTGCGAGATCATCCTGAAACGGCATGAGGCGCCTGAGGTCAAACTTCGGTCGCAATTTGGGGTTCGTGCGACGGATTCTACCGTTTGTCTCCCACGTTTCGCCAGACGAGAGGGGCGTTGACCTTGGCCCCCGGTCCGGCCAGAATCGGTCGCGTGTCGCCGAGGTGAAGATTTTCACAAACCTCGGCGGCTAGTCGACCGAACTCATGCTGGAGTTGTATGCCATGACCTCGATTCGCCTCTCCCTGGCCTTCGCCGCCATGCTCGTCGTTCCCGGCCTCGCCGGCGCGGCGGATGACGGATTCACGCCGCTCTTCAACGGCAAGGATCTTACCGGCTGGATTCAGCCCGCCGAAGATTCGGGCTCAAGGTTCACTGTGGAAGAAGGCGCGATCGTAGGCCGCACGAACGGCAAGCTCAAGAAGAACGAATTCCTCGCCACCGAAAAGTCGTACGGCGACTTCGTTCTCAAGGCGAAGGTGAAGTTCAAGAACGGCAACAGCGGTATCCAGTTCCGCAGCGAACGCGAGAAGAACGGCCGCGTGACCGGCCCGCAGTGCGACGTGGCCGACGGTTACTGGGGCTTGCTCTACGAAGAAGGCCGTCGCGGCATTCTCGAGCAGTTCGACAAGGCGAAGGCCGCCGAACTTGTGAAGAAGGGCGACTGGAACGACTTCACGATTGAAGCGAAGGGCAAGCACGTCGTGATCCACCTGAACGGTACCAAGATCATCGACCGCACCGACGAGAAGTTCGACGCCAAGGGAATCATCGCGCTTCAGACACACGTCGGTCCCGCGATGATCGTTTGGTACAAGGATCTCGAGATCAAGGAACTGCCGTAATTCGGTAGTAGCCGTTGTTAGCAGACTCTGATCGAGGACCGGTTCCAACCGTTGCGATGTGGCTGAGAGGCCCCCGCAAGGATGGAGTCGGTCCTCGCGGTGTTTACCAAAAGCAATGAATGCAAGACAAACTTCGGAATTTCATCAAAAATGCATATTTTTCTGTAAATTAGAGCCCGACTTGTTCATCACACGCACTTGCCTGGCGAAGTCTTCCGCGGAGTTTAAGCTGTGCGCCCCAAGTATTTCGGCCTAATCAAACAGAATGCTTCCCAGAAGTTGAACGTGTTGAGGCGTGCAAACATCCGTTGTATGTAATGATACATGACTTCATAAATTTGACCTTATTTTTGAATGACGACGATGCGACGTTTCGGCTAAAGTGCTTGAATGGCGCAAGCTGTATGACCGGAATCAAGCGCGATGATTGCTTGATTTCAGACCGCAACGGCTGCCCCCGCCGACGGAGTTGATGGGTGCATGCCAGGCAAGAACCAAGGACAGTCCACGAGCGGACGGTCCGACGATTGAGGAGTTGTCTCCCGAAGCTTCGTGAAGAGTCGTGTTCTCCAAGTTCGGATAACTAGACACCAGAGGGGGCCCTCTACATGACATTCCAATGTCCTTGCCCTTCGTGTGGTCGTGCGAACGCGGTTGAACTGGCGCATGTCGGCAAGCGTGTTGCCTGTGGCGCCTGTGGAAAGCCGATGAAGGTTGAGCCCCCCCGCGAAACCAAGGCCGAACCCGTGAGCACCGGCAGCCAGTTGAAGTTCGACTGCCCAAGTTGCGGTCGACATTATTCGACCAAGCCCGACCTGGCCGGTAAGAAGATCCGTTGTTCCGGCTGTGGTGCCGGCGTTCGCGTGCCAGGCGGCGAGGCGGTCGCAGCGTCGTCGAAGCCTGCGCTCAAAACGTTCGGCGCGGATAGTCATACTTCAGAACGAACGAACCACCGACAAAACAGTGGTGAAGACGACTCCGTGCCGTTGCTCGACGCGCTCAGCGACGCGGCGGGGCCAAAGAGCCGAAGTCGTAGCGAGTCGATCTTGCCGTCGCGTTCCGAGGCGATGGAAAAGGTGCGCGAGCAGGTTGCCGTCGAAGAGGCGGCCAAGGCTCAGAAGCAGGCGACGAAGGCCAAGAAGAAGAAGCGCAAGAAGAATACGGGCTTCTTCGATCCCAAGGAAACGATGAAGCTTGTCGGCGGTGTGTCCGTCGTGGTGATTGGGCTGGGCCTGCTGGCGTGGGGCGTGCCGAGCATGCGCTTCCCGCTCGGCGGCATTCTCGTGATCATCGGCTTCATCGTTTATCTACTTGGCTGGGCGGCAATCAAGCAGCACGTGGCCGAGGAGGGGGATTTCAAGGCCCTGATGTTCCGCTTCATTCCGCCCTACCAGTGGTGGTACGTGATGACGCGCTGGGCCGAAACGAAGGACTTCGTCGCCTTTTTCTTCGCCGGCATGATCATCATGTGCGTTGGCGGCGTGGTGCTCAAGACGTCCGAGATTGGCCAGCTTGCAGCCAAGGCCGACGCCCGAATCAAGGCACGCGAAGAAGCACCAATCGCCGGCCCGCCAGGGTTGGATATTGCTGACGATGTCGACGAGCAATGATCGCGATCGGGACCTGGCTTCGCTCATCGAGAGCTGCAAGGTCCCGCGCATTCTTCTTCAACCCACCGCCACCAACTGCTGCCAGCGTTCTTCGAGAAGTCCCGAATAAGCGAGCGGGCCAAGTCCCAAACAGCCCAGCGAAAAGCCGTCGTTGACCTCGACCAGATGCGTCCCGCCTGTTTCCGCGACGCCGAAATCGATTCCGAACGCCGATGGGGCGTCGCTTCCGTAATCAACAAGCGCTGATTGAACGATGCGGGCGTCGGGATAGATCATGGGGTCGCCTTTGTAATGGCCGACGCCGATGATCTTTCCCTGACGCACGAAATAGCGCCATTCCGAAATGAAAGAGAGTGGAGTCGACGCCCACAACTTCATTTCGCCGGGCCACTTCGCCGTGCGAATGAGGTCGCGGAACGCGGCGACCACATAGCCGGTGAATGCCTTGTCTTGCTCGACGGGCTTCACGAAAACCGGCTCGCCGGGGTCATCGATCCGGGCGCGAACTTCGCTCCATGTCGTTTGCCAGATTTTGCGGCCGAGATAGGGCGTCAGGCGTGTGGGATAGTCAAGCGGAGCGGGATCGACTCCGAGTCGTCTCAGAGCAGAGCGCACGAACATGACCGATCCCACCGTAATCGTTTCACGGGAGATAGGCGGAACACCGGCATTCATCTGATTCCAGTCAAAGAAGCTGATCTCATAGCCGCGTTCGTTAAACCCTTGCCACGCGGTGAAACCGTTCGCGTTGACAAACTCTCCGCACTCTTTCTGAACGATCACGCTGAAGGCCACGAGCGTCTCTCGAAATAGAATGTTGCAATCCGCGGAAAGTCGTTACTCGGCAGCAGTTTGCGGATGACTGAATTGACTGGAAGTCACCGACGAAAATTCAAAATACTCAACTTCAAAACCATTCTAAAGTCGCCCCCATCGAAAACCGATAATTGATCTGGTATTTCATGTCCACTCCTTGTAAAAGGGTGCCGCGGTGATCGCGATCCCCTCTGTTTTCATACATCGGCCCAGGGATGGGTCAGATTGCACGATCGACAGGGAGGTCAAAATCATCGTCTTGCCAGTCGCTTTCGTGCGACTCGGCGAGGCTCGTCTTCTCATGAAGGGAAGGCGGGGGGCTCTCGACCTGAGACCCGCCCACGGATGGGACGGCAACCCCCGTTGCCGGCAAGCGTTTCACCCACGATTCATTACTCCTGACCGTTTGGCGAGGCAAACCGACCGTTCGCGGCCGCGTTTCGCCAAGTCTTCACGTCGAGTCGCCTCGGCGCGTGTTGCTCAATCGAGCATGCGCCGTGTTGGACTCGAGGGCACGCACGATGCGCGCGCCTTCAGGTCGTCTTGCGGGAAAGGAGTCCGTGCGGCATGACCTACGCAGCCTTGCTCTTCGTCTTGATCGCCACGCCGGCGCCCGATTCTGATTCATCAAGCAATAACAATGCCGCCCGGAATGCAACCAGTGCATCTCGTGGCGAACCCGTCCTGCTGAACTTCACCACCACCTGGTGCGGCTACTGCAAGCAAATGAAGCCCGCGCTCGCGCAACTCGCCGCGGCCGGCTATCCCATTCGCGACGTCGACGGCGACCAAAGCCCCGACCTCGCCAAACGCTACAAGATCAGTGGCTACCCGACTTACGTCATCGTCGATGAGTCGGGCGAGGAACTCTCGCGCACCTCGGGCGTTCGCCCCGCAACCGAGCTCGCCTCGATGTATCGCGAGGCGCAAGGCGAAGTTCGCGGCCGTCGCAAAGCGCAGCTCGTGGCCGACCGTCGCGAAGACGCCGACGAAGAGAACGACAACGCGCCCGCCGAGCAAACCCGCCCGGCCAAGCGTTACAAGAACCCGAACCCCTGGGAAACCGTCGTCCGGATTCGCATGAAGCTGAGCGGTAATGCCGAAGGTGTTGGCTCGGGCACGGTGATCTACAGCTCGGCAAACGAGTCGATCATCCTCACCTGTGCACACATCTTCAAAGAAGAAGGCCGCGCCACGCCCAAGCCGGCGCAGTTCCGCAAGCCGATTCAGGTCGACCTCTTCGACGGCCAGCTTAGCGGACCGACTCAGAAACAGGTGCATTTCGTCGAGACGATCGCAGGCGAGTGCATCGACTACGACCTCGTCAACGACGTCGGCCTGATTCGCGTTCGCCCGGGCAAGGTGCTTCCCGCTGCTCGCGTCGTACCGCCGCACTGGCAGCCCGAAGTCGGCTTCAGCATGATGACCGTCGGTTGCTCGGAAGGCAAAGACGCCACGGCCTGGAGCACGAAGATTCTTCGCACGAACGCCCGGCTCAAGAACACGGGTAGCGGCGAAACATTCTTCGTGACCGAGTGCGAATTCGCACCCAAGCAAGGTCGTTCGGGCGGTGGGTTGTTCACCGATGACGGATACGTCGCCGGTGTTTGCGATTTCGCCGACCCGCAGCACGGTCACGGTCTCTACGCTGTTCCGCAATCGATCTACAAGATCCTCGATCGCAACAAGCTTGTCGCGCTCTACAAGCCGACACGCGACAAGAACGAGCCCCAGCGCATGCTGGCCGACAGCGGCTCCGGCACCCGCCGGCCCAAGTCGGAAGGGACATATCGTTCGCAATCGCCCGACGGTGAAGAACCCGATGTTCCCCCGCCCAGCCGGTTCGGCATCCGCCCGCCGGTGGTCGTCGACAACGACCTCGAGGCCGAGTCGGCCGCGAATACCAAGGCGGCTTCCAACTCGAAGTGGACGAAGCCGCCGCAGGGGTCGCAACCGTCCGCCCGCATGGCTGCGAATCGTACGCCGAGCGCAGCGGGCAACGTGGCCGTTCCCTCGCGAATGACCCGCGACGACGACGCCGCACCCGCCGAAGAGGCCGAAGCCGCTGCCCCAGCGGTCAACGCCGAAGACACTCCCGCCCCTGCTGCTTCTCAGGGTGGGACGATGAACTGGAAGCCTGTCCGCCGCAATTGATGGCAGCTTCGGTCGCAAAAATCGCGCAAGCATTTACAGGCTGGGTTCATCCCAGCCTGTTTTCGTTGACGACTTCGGGTGGCGATTTGATTTGGCGGCTGTCGCACCCGCACGTTGGCTCATTTCTGCGCAGCTACGATCTCAATATCGTCGGCCAGAACATTCAGCCCCTTCGCTTCGTCGAAGGTGACTTCTTCGGTGGCGAGACGGATCGCATACCGGCCATCCGCCTGCAAGCTCGGCGAAGGATCGGCGAGTTGCAGGGAGAGTCGCCATTTCCCATCGCGCGCCTTCCCAGCAATCGGCACGGCACCGCGCAAGGTGACGGTTCCCGCCTCGGGTGCCCAACGGCGAGGATCGAAGTCCTTGAGGACGACTCGATTTACGCTTTCGCCCTGGCTGAGCACAACTGCGACCTCGCGCGGCATGTGCGGTGAGGCAAATCCCGCGTTGTGCAGGTTTAGCTCGAACCGGAGCGATCCGGCGGCATCAACCATTTTCGCGACACGCAGGCGGTCGGCGACGAGACGATACCCCAGGCGCCGATCGACGTGCTGAAATCCCGTCGCCCCTTTGTACTCCGCCTTTCGCCAGGCCTCGAGCGTGCCTTGATGGTAGGCGCTGTTGATATAGGTCGCGTGCAGCAGTTCGAGTTCGCGAATCACCTGATCAATCGGTGTGCGTGCCGAGGGCGGGACCGACTCTCCTCCAAACGGCGTGAAACGGCTGTGCTTCGCACACCACTGAAGCTCGCGTTCGCGGTTCCAACCGCGCTCGGCGAAGGTTCCCATGTCAGTTGGCAAACTCAAAAGCGCATCATCATGCCAGCCTGTTCTTGAAAGCCGCGACCCGTTGTATGCACTGGCCTCGGTCAGGTCGGATCCGCCCGACTCGCCGGCAAAAATGTCACGGATGAACATGGGACGACGAATATGAACCGTGATCGGATCGGGCACCGCATCGAGCAGCCCGAAGAGTACGGAGCGACGCGCTTCGAGCGAAGGCGGGTCGCCCCAGTTCGATCCGTGCCACTCGCCCCATGGGCCGAGAAATCCGGCCTGAACTGCAAAAAGGACGTCGCGGTTCGGCTGGAACAGATCCTTCAATTGCCGGATGTGCCCGACGATGCGATCCATATCCTTGGGGTCGGTACGATAATCGCGCCCGGTGAATCCGTATGCAAATCGAACGATCGCCTTCAACCCGCTGCGCCGTACTTCAGCGAACGCCTTCTGAACTTCTGCAAGCTTCTCCGCGGAGATATCGCGATCTTTGAACCCTTTCAGGTCGGCCTCGACAAGCACCAGAGTGATTCCACGACTTCGCAGGCCGTCCAATCGGCCGATACGGTCGCTAATCCTCGGCGCATAGAAGCCGCGCTCGGGATTGGGAAACACACCTGTGCTCTCGTGGAACTTGATGTCTCGCCACGAGTCTTGTGATTTCGCTTTGCCTGGCGCGATCGCCATTGCAATAAAAAGTGCAAGCGCAATAGTCGCTTTGTGCGTCTGAGCCATGAGTTCACTCCCGGTTCGAACGTCTGATTGTGCGGTCGTAAACAGGTCTAAGCCTGGTCGATCGTGCGTTGCGTCGATTACACGGAGAGTGTGATTGCTGCTATCGCTTGGTGTGCCTGTCGCAAAGCGACAAGCGGATACTGAACCCTATTCGTCGCGTTGTTGCAGTTATATAGCTCCCGAGGATGCGATTATTCTTTTACGACTTCGTGCGGCGATTTGATTTCGCCGGTGGTGGAGCAGGGGCCGGAGGTGGGGGGGGCGGCGGTCCGTCGCGAAACGGTAGCTTGAGGCGCGTAAGCACAGCTTGAAATTCATCCCACGTTTCAGGCTTCACCGTCGCGGCTTGCGGACCGAGGCGTTCGGCCAGGTAGGGGCTGGTTTCGGGATGCTGAAACAGGCCATCGAGCAGGTCGGCGTCGGGAATGGAAAGCACGATCGGCCGGTTGATTTCGATGATCTGCGACGACGAAGCGCCCGCGTATAGCAGTAGCCGAACCGCTGCCGGAAGTGCACTTCCCGTTCGCTGCAGATACCATCGCGACAATGCCGATTGCGTGAGGCCCGATTCTTCGCGTCCTCGCGCAAGCGACTCGGCCGAGACCAGGAAACGTCGCCGAGTGTTTTGCACCGGCTGTTCGTCGGAAAAACGTGCAAGTTCGGCGTCGACGAGCAGGTCGGATCGCGCGAGGTCGAGCGCGAGCGTCACGCCGTCATCTTCAACCTCGACACATGGCTCGGCTGCGCGACGATAATCGCGCTGGCCGGCGAGGCGGAACATCGTGAACGGAATCGTTTCGGGATCTTCGACGAGCAGCATGCGATTCGTGATTCGAAGCGGGCCCGACGCCCCCTTGGCGGTCGGCCAGCGTTCGAGCGCCTGTTCCAGTTCGGTCTCGCTTGCGAACTCGACGAGCGTCGCCGATGCGTGGTATGTCACGCGTTCCCGGCGCGAGGCCCAGGTTTCAACCGCATGTGTTACGCCAGCAGGCAAGGCACGCTGGCTGTGCTTGGTGAGGCGGTCGATCATTGCCGAGGGCGTCATGCCGCCTTCGAGCCCTTGATAGATCGACTCGGGCGTGAGCTTGAGCGCGAGCGCTGCGCCGATTTGCGTCCACTGAATGAACCGGCTGAACTCGCCGATCAGTCCGGGCGTCAGCCCCTGGCGATAGGCGATGATTTCAAAATTCGGCTGCACGAAGAGGAAATGGTCGAAGGTCGCCCGTCCGCTGGCAAACGGCCCGAGCGCGAGCACGTAACGCCCCAGCGGCGTAAGCTGCACGAGCCTGCGTCCCGACGGAACTTCTTCGGCTGTGCGAACGAGGCCGAGTTGATAGGCCGGGCCGAGCAAGACTGACGACAACACGCTCGAATGGTCGAACGTCGCGTTGCCGCCCTTGAGGTGCGGAATTGTGGGCAAGCGCCAGGTTGGCACAAGTTCGTCGAATTTCGTCGCAAGGTCGTCAACCGCCACCCAGCCATCTTCGGGTAGCGTGGCCATCCAGAGCATGAACACGGGGCGAAGGTAGGGAAGCGAAGGCTCGTTCGTCGCAACCTCGCTGACGATCCCGCCCTGTTCGCTCCAGGTCCGAATCCCTAGCCAGCGCGTGGCGACCATCTGTGGCAGGTGGAACGCGTTTTCGGTCCAGAACGACGGCGGCCCCGCGATGATGCGATCGGTTCCCGTTTCGTCGACGAGCAGTCCCACTGCCAGCGCCAGCTCGATCCAGAGCAGCGCCATGTCCGGCAGAGGCTCGAACGCGTCGGCGATTGGTCCGGCGATGACCGGATCGTCCTCGATCCGCTCGCGATCGCGTTTGAAGAACGTCCCTTGCAGGGTCTGGCGCAGCGGTGCTTCAACCACGCGCTGCCACACAGCACCCATGCGGAGGATTGGCTCAAGGCCGTCGGATTCGCGAATCTGGCGAACTTCTGTGACGACCGGCAATGGCTCACCGATCTCCGGCAACATCGTGCGCGACGCGTTGAGCGCGGCCGGATGTGCGAGCAGGCGTGTGAGCGTCGGGCTGGGCGGTCCGTCCCCCTCGCGAATCGCGAGCAGGCCACGTTCGAGAAGCGGTTGAACGGCCGGCTCGGGATCGATCCCAAGTGCGTTCAATGCGAGCGACAGGCCCGCGTCGGACCAGGAATACGTTTCGGTGACGGCGAAAAGTCCCAGAACCACGCGCGAGCTATGTGACAACTCGCCGACGAGCTTTTCGGCCATCCGGTGTTCGGCGAGCCGCTCGACGACCCAGTCGGGCCGAACCTTGTGGCTGGCCCCGACCTCGGCACCGCCCGAGAGGCGATGGATGAGCATCAGCCGCGTTTGGTCGTACTTTTGCAGTGCGGCCCGATAGGCGGCGAGCGGTGGTTCGGGCAGCGCGGAGACGTAGGACGACGTCTCTTCGGCGGGGTCGTAATTGGAACCGAACCTTAAGGGCATGGCGGATTCCGCGTCGTCGTGGGGCAAGCTAATCCGGATAGGCCTGGTCATTCAGCCCGGTTTAACTGTCAGAAATCACGCGCTGATGTTGATGGACAGGAGCATCGGGTGGCCGGGACAACTTGTTGTCCCGGTCGCGAAGCGACAAGAGGATATCGCAGGTTTTGCCGCCTTTCCCTCTCGTGACTGAGTCACCTGGACAACAAAGTTGTCCACGCCACCCTTTCCTATCCAAAGATTTATCCCAACCATGCAACTCCTATTTGAATTCGCTATCGCAGCACGCGCGGGGTGTGCCCCATGCGCCTCAACTCGTCGATAATCGCGTCTTCTTCTTCGCTATGCACGAGCAAAACCGTATCGGAAAGCCGCCCCACCACCAGTTTCGCGAACGACTTCCGCGCCAGCAGTTCTTCCGCCAGAATCGCGTCGGCCGTGCGAATGAGGCTGACCGAGCGATGCAGCTTGACCGGAATGCGCGTCTGAGAGTTCGACATAAACAGGGGGGCTCGCAATACGGTTGCCGATCAGTTCACGTCAGCATGCTTGCAGCGCGTTACGAACTCGTCTTCGCGGCCTCTTCGGCCTGTTTGGCGATATCCGACTCGTCGAGAATTTCGTAGCTATAGCCTTGCTCGGTCAGGAAGAGCTGGCGATGGTGAGCGAAATCCATCTCACGCGTGTCGCGGGTGACGAGCGTATAAAACCGCGCGGGCTCACCGCTCTTGGGGCGCAAGATTCGCCCGAGCCGCTGCGCCTCTTCTTGACGAGATCCGAACGTGCCCGAGACCTGAACCATCACGTTGGCGTCGGGCAGGTCGATCGCGAAGTTACCCACCTTGGAAAGCACAAGCTTGCGCACCTCACCCGTGCGGAACTTGCGGTAGAGGTCTTCGCGTTCGTTATTCGTCGTCGCGCCCGTGATGAGCGGGAGGTCGAAGCGATCGGCAATCGAGCGAAGCTGCTTGAGGTACTGGCCGATGATCAGCACGCGATCCTCGGGACCATCGTGCATTTCGAGCAGTTGGGCGACGATATCTTCCTTCACCGGATTTTCGCTCGCCAGGCGGAACTTATCTCGCCACTCGGCGACGGCGTAATCCATGCGGTCGGTGCTCGGCAACGCCAGCCGCACCTCATGGCAAAGCGCCTCGGCAATCCAGCCCTTCTGTTCGAGCACACGCCAGGGGACGTCGTACTTCTTGGGGCCGATCAGGCTGAAAACGTCTTCCTCACGACCGTCTTCACGCACCAGCGTTGCAGTCAGGCCAAGTCGCCGGCGCGCCTGAATATCAGCCGTCACGCGAAACACCGGCGCGGGCAGCAGGTGCACTTCGTCGTAAACGATGAGACCCCAATCGCGCTGATTGAACAGCGAGAAGTGCGGGAAGTCGCCGTCCTTTTTGGGGCGATATGTCACGATCTGATACGTCGCGAGCGTAACGGGCGAGATGGCCTTCGACTCGCCCGTGTACAGGCTGACGAGCGATTCATCGAGATCGGTCTTGTCGAGAATCTCGCGCCGCCACTGCTCGACCGACGTCGTGCTGGTCGTCAACACGAGCGTATTCTTGCCGAGCGCGGCCATCGCGGCGATGCCGACGATCGTTTTTCCCGCACCGCAAGGCAGCACGACGACGCCCGACCCACCTCGCACATCACCACCGGCGTGAAAGGCCTCGACGGCCAGCCGCTGGTAATCGCGCACAGCGAAGTGGTGGCCCGACTTTGTCTGCGTGCGGAGATGAATCCCCAGCGAGGCGCCTTCGGTGTAACCGGCGAGGTCCTCGGCAGGATAACCGACGCTGATCAGCGCCTGCTTTAGCACGCCACGGAAGGCATCATCAATCACAAAGCTGGTGTCGTCGACGCGATCGCCCAAATAGTCGCGCAAACCCTTGCGCCGGGCGAGTTCTTCAAGCAGATGCTTGTCGGACGAGACGAGGCGAAGCACTCCATCGATGCGCCTGAGCGTGACGCGGCCGTAGCGTGAAACAAGCTCGCGAAGGTCGGTCGGTACGTTGGCGGGAAGCGGGAACTTGCTGAACTTCGCCAGCGCTTCGAGCATCGAGTCGGCCGTCATCCCGGCGGCCGCCGCGTTCCAGAGCGAGAGCGGACTCAGGCGATACGTGTGGATGTGTTCGGGGCTTTTTTCCAGCTCCGCGAAGGGAGCCAGGGCGTCGCGAGCTTCAGCGTACAGAGGGTTATCAACTTCGAGCAAGACCGTCCGGTCGCCCTGCACGATGAGTGGATTCGCGGGGTTATACTGCATGGCTCCTTGCCGCTAAATGCCTGGGCCCGACCCTACGTTCTTACTCGACCGAGCTCTCGAATCAACACGACTTCCGGCGACAACTGCGAGAGTGACCTATCACTCTTCCTCGCTGTTCGACCCCTTGATGTCGGATTCCGATAGCCCCATGTACTTTGCTACTGCCTCGAGCTGCGCCTTGATTTCGAACAGCCCGGCAGGCCGCCGATTCGGGCTGTTTTCGATGCACGCGAGGATCGTTTCGTTGAGCGTGCCGGGAATGTTCGCGTTGATTTGAATCGGCGCCGCGATCTTGGTCGACCGTGCGTTGTCGCCCG
This sequence comes from uncultured Isosphaeraceae bacterium, assembly GCA_945957605.1. Classification (GTDB taxonomy): domain Bacteria; phylum Planctomycetota; class Planctomycetia; order Isosphaerales; family Isosphaeraceae; genus CAMFLR01. The sequence continues at coordinate 438,376 of CAMFLR010000006.1, read as the reverse complement.
GCTTGGGCGTCCCCTGATTCGCGTATCGACCCGTGAACATGCGATACATTGTCGCGCCGAAGTTGTAGATGTCGGTCTTCTCGTCGACAACCCGTTCGGTCACCGTTTCAGGAGCGATGTACTGCGGCGTGCCCTGGATGCGGTTCTTGTCGCGACCTTTGATCCAGGCGGTGCCGAGGTCGATGAGCTTCACCTTGCCATCTTTGGTGAGCATGATGTTGCCGGGCTTGAGATCGCCGTGATAAACGCCGCGGCGATGCATCGTCGCCAGGGCCGACGCGACCTGGATGAAGATGAGCACAAGCTGGCCCATCTCCTGGCTGTCGATATCGTCGAGCGTTTTGCCGTCGACGAGTTCCATCAACAGCTCGACGCCCGCCACCTTGAACCACGACTTCTTGAGCCGGCAGTCATAAATTCGCACGATCGCCGGATGCTTGAGCTTCTGGGCGACCTCGAACTCGGTTTTGGCCTGTTCGATGTAAATATCGTCGTCGGCATCTTGCCGCTTCACGACCTTAAGTGCAAACCGCTTACCGCCGCGGGTTTTGTCGGCGATGCAGAACACCACACTACCGGCCCCTTGGCCAAGCTGGTTAACCACCCGATATTGCATGTCCTTGAGAGTCGGATCTTCGGTCGCGTTCGACATGCGTTCCTCGAAGGTGCGGGCGATCAACAGGTTAAGGATTGGGCGAGCTCGGAAAGCGCGGGCGAAAGCACCCAAAGAGCGTATCGAAACGAAGGGCGACCGGCAATCCCCCGGGTCGTCTCGCGAGCCGATTCTCGTTACAATCGCTCTCTTCGTGGACTTGGGGCAACCCAGGTTCGGCAATGAATTATGTGCAAATCCCCTCACCACTTCGAGCGGAACCCAAACCGATGGCCGATACCCCCGCAATTCCCCCGCTCGCCCCCGCGCTGGGACGCATCCCCAGCGGCCTCTTCATTCTGACCGCACGCCACGGCGAACAATCGACCGGAATGCTGGCAAGCTGGGTGATGCAAGCCGGCTTCATGCCGCCACAGGTGACGATCGCGATCCAAAAGAACCGCTACATTGCCGACTGGGTTCGCGCCGGCGGCACATTCGTGCTCAACCAGATCCCTGCCGGAAACAAAACGCTGCTCAAACAGTTCGGCAAGGGATTCAAGCCCGACGAAGACGCCTTCGCCGGTGTCGATGCCCACGACGAGCCCGCCGGCGGAATCGTCCTCGACGATGCGCTTGCATACCTTGTTGTGAAGTACGACGGGGAGATCGAGGGCGGCGATCACGTCATTGTGCTTGGCACGGTGGTCGATGGCGGGTTGGTGAATGCCGAAGGGCAACCGTATGTGCACATCCGGCAGAATGGGTTGAATTACTGAGTGCGGAGCGGCTTCGCAACGATGCGAGAGCAAAACTCCCATAATGGGTGCCACTGGCTCGGCCAGTGTCTTCCTCTTTTTTGCTGAAATCGAAGAGCACTGGCATAGCCAGTGGCACCCAAGCAATGTTCGTTACGTCGGACTTCATGAACACAGTTTCCGAGAAATATTTGGAACCTCTCGGGAACTCATAACATTTCCAATCGGCCAACAGCCACGTAATAAGAGCTAGCGGATGCGGCTTCTGCAAAGGCTGCAGAACAGATCGATCGATTAGATTGGACCCGAACAAGATTGACTTTGAGACGTCCCGAATGGGGAACTCAACAAGCAATTCGAAATCTGGAGCACCGAGGTGTAGCCGAGGAACTCTTTATGGATCGTCCGGAAAAAGTCGTCTGGGGTTGCTTGGGCGGATTCCTCGCCGTTCCCATTCTGTTCGTCGTCATCTTTTGTGTGATAATGGTTTGCTACGGATCAATCAGCGACGCAAGGGAACGCAAGCGTTCTGCGCGTGAGCTGCAGACTTTTTTGCACGATCATCAGGCATGGATCGCCGAACGTCAGGCACGCCCCGGTGTCAACACGTTCACATTGCGAGTCGATCCTGCGAAGCCTCACGTGCTTCTCGTAACGATCGATGTCAATGATAAAAAAGCATTTCTGGATTTGGATTCCGACCTCTACGAAGTGGTGCCGGAGCGTGTTCGCCGCGACTGGGACTGGCAAACAACAGTGCGAAGCAAAGAGCGGCTCGGCCTTAGCACGGCTGGGGTGGCCCAGGGAATAGGCATGGCCGCTGAAGCGACCACAGAGGTCACAGGGGTCGCGATCATTTCGGCGATCGCCTCAGTTGTCATTGCGTTCTTGGCACTCTGGTGCCTTCTACCCGAGTTTCGCCAACTTGGGACGAGATTCCGCGAGATGGAATAACTGCGCCGACGAACGGGCGCCGGACCTCTCTTCAGCGCCCCGTTTCGACTCCTCTTCTCGTATCTCATCGGCGCCGTGTGTCACACCCCGTCATTTCGTCGCCGGCGGCAAATCAACATCCTGCTCTGCTTGCGCTGTGTAAATGCCCGGCTTGCCGTCGACCGTGTAAATGATGATCAGCGTTTTGTGGACACCGAACGCGGGGTCGGTTTTCAATTCGTAGTCGGCCTTGGTCATCTTGAGACGGCTGTCGCGCACGAGTCCGCGAACCTGTGCAGTGACATCATTCCACTGGTCGTTGACGCCGATTTCGGCCCGGACGATGTGAAATCCTCGCGGGTCGTTCGCTTCGGAATCACCCAGGTTTGCACGCTCTTCCTCGGCGATGAAATCGGCCGTGTGCGAGTTCGCTTTCTTTGAAGCAAATCGTGCGGCCTTTTCGACCTCGCCGAAGAATTTGCGGCGATTCGCTTTCGTATCGGCGTCGTATTTCTCGTTCAGCTTGGCGAGCGCTGATTGAAACGTCGTGCGTGCCGTTTGCAGAGCAGGGGTATGCGGCGGTTCGACGGGCTCGATCGGCTCGATGCGCAGGCGGACGAAAAGCGGCAGCGGCCGGGTTGCCTTGAAATTGAACCAGATGACGTATTCCTTGCCTGCTCGCAGCTTTTGCCCATACAGCCGATAGTGTGACCACCAGTTCGGCGTCGGCAAATTGGCGCCGGTGAGCGTCACATCACTTTCACCCGCGGGATAGGTGAACATCAGATCGTCCCCGTCGACTTCGAAGATTCCTACCGCATCGAGGGGCTGGTCGTCCATCTTGCCTGGAGCGGCGAGGGCCATGTACATGCGATAGGTCTGCCCGGCGGCGGGGACGCGGAAGCGGAAGGCGTCGAAATCGAGGCCCCGTTCGTTGAGCACGAGCCTTACGTAGCTCTCCCGTTCGCCAAGCGCGGGGATCACCTCGTCGAGCGATTGCCGCGCTCCACCGACGAGCGTGCGAAGTTCTTTCTGAGAGGCGTCGCGTACCGAATCTTCCTGGGCCTTGCTATACGCCGCACGTAGCTCGTGTGCCTTGGCGAGGAACGCGCTGTTGCCTCGGGCGGAGGTTGCAGATTTCTTGCCCGGAGCTTGTGCAAAGCCAATGGTCGCCGTGACGAACCCGGCCGAAATCACAAGCGCAAATGTCCTGAGATGAATCGACATCGGTGTTCTCACGTTAGTGTTTGTACGAGCCCATGAACGGAATGCGATCGAGAATGGGCGCAGTCGGCGGTAGTTCCACACGCTGCTTGTCGGCCGTGATCGACACGCCCGGATTACCGTCGATCGTGTAAACAATCACGAGTCGCTTCACCACGCCGTATGCAGGATCGGTCTTGAACGAAAAGTCGGTTCCAAGGCCGAAACGAAGCAAGTTTCCTCGCATCAGCGGCTTCAATTCATCCGTCACGTCGATCCATCGCGAGTCGATCCCATACTTCGCGCTGAGAATCTGAAAGCCGCGACGATCGGGCAATTCAGGATCTCGCCTCACCGACTCGTGCCCTTCCGCAACAATGCGCGAAGCCTCAACGGCATCGGCCTTCGCCTCGGGTGTTTTGGCGACCTTGTCGAGTTCGGTCGTATAGGTTTTGCGAAGGTTTTTTAGCTCGGTGTCGTACTTCTGGTTGAGCGTGCGTTGCGCGGATTGGAATGAGTTGCGGGCTTTCGACGTCGCGGCGAATTGTCGAGCCGCTGATTCTTCGGTCGGCTTGATACCGATCTTGATATAGGCTTGAGATGTTTGGTCGCTTCGCAAGTTCATCCAGAGAATGTATTCGCCGTTCGAGCGGAGATTGCCGCCGCGAACGTAGGGTGTGATTGCAAAATTCTCTTCGGGAAATCCGGAGCTGGGCAGCTCGAAATTATCGCGGCGGCTGAAGTCTTCGAGTGCAGGCGAGGGGCCTTCGACTCCGATAAGTCCCCAACTTCCCAAGATCTGATTGCCCGCATTGCCTGGGACGACGATCTCCACGCGAAGATCGAAATCCTCACCGGTGCCTGGGGTGCGGAAGCGAATGGCATCAAACTGTGTGTTCGTTGTATTAAGCACGACGCGCGAGAAATGGATCTGATCGCCGCGCGAAGCTGTAAGCTCTTGCAAACCCAGCCGAGCACGAAGCAGGATCGGCCTGAGATCGGTATCGAGCTGTTGTTTGACGTCTTCATCCTTGCTTTGTTCGCACTTCGTTCGGTTTTCGTGCGCAGCCGCGAGAATGGTTTTCATCAGGTCGCGGTTGGGAGCCACGGCACGCGATGATTGATACGAGTAAGCCGCTCCCGCAGAGACGACGAGTAGCGACGCGGCGATCGCACAGAGCTTGCCATGGAGAGTCATGGAATCGCCCGCAATGTGTTTGGAACAGTTAAGAACACCGGAAAATGCTTGCGCAATATGCGATGAGACTCGTGGTTTCGTACGCGAAACTTTCATCCAGATCATAGCAAATCTTAAGCCTTGTGTCGGAGTGTAGCCCAGCGAATTGTTGCACCGATTTTTGATTCTCGAAATCATTCTGACCGGAGTCATGAAACCCATTGCGAGCGAGTACCATCGGCGAGTAAATTGCCCGAAGCGAACTCGAAGCTCGCCGTTGCGCTGGAAATTTCCACACGACGTGGCCTGACATCGATCGGAGCATTCGCATGTCGTTCCGAGGCGTGTTCATTTCTGTCGTGCTCTCCACCGCGCTCATCGTCGGCGCGTTCATGATCAACGCCCAACGCCCCCGACGCGAAACCATGCAGCCGACCGCCGCGCTCGTTCGGGCGACGGGCAAATGTGCGGAGTGCCATCGCCGCGAAACTTCGGCTGTGGTGCATGAATTCGAGATGAGCCGGCACAATGCGACCGGCGTGAATTGCCTCGAATGCCATCGTAACACGGAAGGACAAGAGTCGATGGAGCACCGTGGATTCACCATTACAAAACAGGTGACGTCCGCGAATTGCAAGCAGTGCCACGAAACCGAATATCAACAATTTCTTCGCAGTCGCCACGCTGCGCCAGCGTGGGCTTCGGTCGCCGGTCCGGGCGATTTCTCGAAGGAACAAATCGCATTTTCCGAGCAATTTCATAAGGGGGCCGTCGATCGCAAGCCAATGGCGATCACTGCGAACGAAGGGCCAGTGGCCGTCAACACGGGCTGCATGAAGTGTCATGATGTCGGCAAGCCGAACAAGGATGGCTCGATCGGCAATTGCACGTCGTGCCACGCGCGACACGTCGCGTCTGTCGAGCTGGCGCGAACGCCTGAAACGTGCGGCCAGTGCCATATGGGGCCCGATCATTCGCAGATCGAGATCTATCACGAGTCGAAACATGGCGTGCTGTTCAATGCACAAAAAGTGCACATGAACCTGAACGCTCGCCCCAAGGAGTTGACGACGAAGGATATGCCGGTTCCCACGTGTGCAACCTGCCACATGAGCGGTCTGGAAGGGCAGAAGTTGAGCCATGATGTGACCGAACGACTTTCGTACTGGCTCTTCGCGCCGACGTCGGAAAAACGGCCGACGTACCAGCAGGGGCAGATCAACATGAAGGAGACCTGCCTCAAGTGCCACACCACTCCGCGCATCGACAAGTTCTACAAGGAGGCGGAGTCGGTTGTCGGTTCGACGAATACGCTGGTGAAGCAGGCGAACGAGATCATCCAAAAGCTGCGTGATGAAAAGCTGCTCACGCCCGACCCGTACGACGAGCCGATCGAGTTCGTCCACTTCGATCTCTGGCACTATTTCGGACGGACCGCGAAACACGGCGCGTTCATGGGGGGGGCCGATTTCGTGCAGTGGCACGGCTTTTACGAACTGAACGTCAAGATTGCCGAGTTGAAGAAGCAGGCGGAAGAACTTCGTACGGCGAAGCGCGAGAAGGGGAAGGAGGAGGGCCGTGCGAAACCCGCTTCTCGACGTTCGGAATAATCGCTGGTGGGCCGATCCGCTCACGTGGGTCGAACTGTTCGCGATGTCGAACATCGCGTTCCTCGCGGTCGATATCGGGCTGGCGCACGCGGTGAACGCGTTTGCGAACCCTGCCGAGTATGTGCCGGTCGCATTCTCGCTGCTGGCGCCGATCGTTCTTGTGGTGGCGATGGGACTGAGCGGAATCCGGCCGGCATTGGCGGGCGATCCATCGCCGCGCCGGAGGCTGGCGCGAGCGCTGGGTTTGTTCGTCGGTTGGGGGGCGATTGTCGTAGGAATTGCGGGCGTGCTGTTCCATCTCGATAGTGCATTTTTCGACGAACAAACGCTCAAGAATCTCGTTTATACCGCGCCCTTCGCCGCGCCGCTGTCGTACGCCGGGATTGGATTCTTGCTGCTGCTCGATCGGATGGTTGATGCAAGGTCGCTCGAATGGGCGCGATGGGTTGTGTTGCTCGCGCTGGGCGGTTTCGCGGGCAATTTCGTGCTCACGCTGGCCGATCATGCGCAAAATGGCTTCTTTCAGCCGACCGAATGGATTGGCGTCATCGCGAGCGCGTGGGCGGTGTCGACGCTGCTTGCTGTGATGGTGGTATACTCCAATCGACCGCTAGTTCTGCTGACGCTCGTCGTCATGCTGATGCAAATTGTCGTGGGTGTGTTGGGATTTCTTCTGCACATTGCAGCCAATCTTGGTGAAGGCGGGGCTTCGCTCTGGGACCGAATTCTCTACGGTGCACCCGTGTTTGCGCCGCTGCTTTTTGCCGACCTGGCGATGCTCGCGATTCTGGCACTCTGGGGCCTGGCGCGAAATCAGGTTGAAGTTCCCTCGATCGAGACGCCTAACCATCCAGCAGCATCAATGACTGTGTAGTCATGTCCCTGGCTTGACATTTGCTGACATCTGGTCTTGTTAGCGGATGAAGCCGAGAAGTTTCCCGATGGGCTGGGTATTCCTGGCCGGAGGGACAGACATGCAAGTCACAGCCGAACGCGTGCGAGAAGCGACCAACTCGATTTGGATGGATGTAGCCGAGGTGCGACGACAGGAGCCACTGCCTCACGATACGCGGACCGAAATCTGCGTCGTGGGAGCGGGAATCGCCGGCCTGAGTGCGGCCTATCACCTGGCGCGCGAGGGGAAAAAGGTCGTCTTGCTCGACGACGGCCCCGTTGGCGGTGGTCAAACGGAACGGACGTCGGCGCATCTCTCAAACGCGATTGATGATCGCTACATTGAGATCGAAAGAATCCATGGCGAAGTCGGCAGTCGAATGGCGGCCGAGAGTCATACGGCGGCGATCGAACGGATTGAATTGATCGTCAAGGACGAGTCGATCGACTGCGAATTCAACCGGCTGAGCGGCTACCTTTTCCTGGGAGAGGGCGACACGCTCGACCTACTCGAGCGCGAGCGTGAAGCCGCTCATCGGGCAGGGCTCACCGACGTCGAATTCGTCCACCGCGCACCGATGTCGGACTTCAATACAGGACGTTGTTTGCGATTTCCGCGTCAGGCCCAGTTTCATCCTCTCAAATATCTTCGCGGCCTTGCCGAAGCGTTCGAACGCCTCGGCGGCTTGATTCAAACGACAAGCCACGTCGCGAAGATCGATGGCGGACTGGTCGAGACCGATGGCGGTTCCAGGGTGAATGCCGACGTGGTGATCGTCGCGACGAATACACCGGTGAATGATCTGGTGGCGATTCACACCAAGCAGGCGCCCTATCAAACGTACGTGATCGCCGCGCCGATTCCTCATGGAAATATCGACCCTGCGCTCTACTGGGATACGCTGCACGCCTATCACTATATTCGCCTCGAGCATAGGGAGTCGGGCGATCATGTGATGATTGGCGGCGAGGATCACAAGGTCGGCCAGACGACCGATCAGGCCGAGCGCTGGGGACGCCTCGAAGCGTGGGCGCTAGAGCGATTCCCCAAGATGGGGGCAGTTGATTTTCGCTGGTCGGGTCAGGTGATGGAAACGACCGACGGCCTGGCGTTCATCGGCCGCAACCCGGGCGATAAGGAGAATGTGTTTATCGCCACGGGTGATTCAGGCATGGGCATGACGCACGGCACCATCGCCGGCATGTTGCTGACCGACCTGATCATGGGTCGCAAGAACCCGTGGAGCGATATTTACGACCCTTTTCGCAAGCCAGTTTGGGGGATGGCCTGGAAAAATTTCCTGGCGGAAAACGCGAACGTTGCCCTTGAATATGCGAAGGACTGGCTCGGTTCAGGTGATGTGTCGTCGGTCGAAGAAATTGGCTGGGGCGAGGGGGCAGTGGTTCGTCGTGGCCTCACGAAGGTCGCTGTTTTCCGCGATGGTCGAGGCCACGCACACGAACTCTCGGCGATTTGCCCGCACCTGGGTTGCATCGTCCACTGGAATCGTGCGGAAAAGACGTGGGATTGTCCGTGCCATGGCTCGCGGTTTGACCCGGAAGGCCGGGTGATCTGCGGACCGGCCAATACGCCACTCAAGGAGGCGTGAATTTGGTGAATTGTAATAAAGAGAGGCTTGGACCACTGGTTATGACAGTGGTCTTTTCTCTACAGAAGCTCTGACAAAACCGGTTTGATATGAGGTCCGGGTCCCTCTCTGTCGATTCCCTGGCGTAATCATGGGTGCCTGGGCGACGGTAGCCAAAAGCCGTATCAAGACTCAGGTCTCGTCAGAACTCCCTACTTGGATTCAAAGCATCATTCGCCCTATTCTCGCACCGAAACCTTGATGGCCTTGGGGTACTTATCCTTTGAGGGGGCACCCGGAAGAGATGCAGTAATAGGACTTGGCACGACAACGAGGTCGTATGAACCAGGCGTTTTTGGCGAACGGACTTTGGTTTTGTATTCAACTTGGGTGGCACTGATCCAGGTCGGCCGCGCGATGAAATCGCCGGCCTGGGAATTGCCTCGGAGAAATCTGGCAAAGACCACGTCGGGGCAAGAATTCTTCGGTAAGTTGCTGATACGAATCGACACCACGAATTCTGCATTGACCAGGACCGATAACTTATTGTTTTTGTCAGCCGTGGGCGCAACCAACTCAATTTTGCAGGTTTGCACATCGTCGGTTTCGACGGCGGGGAAGCTCGCTTGCAGCGCCGCGAGGGTTAGGACAGCGAAGAGCATGTTAAACTCACTTTGTTTGGGGATCGCGATGGAGAGAAGTGTCTGTTCCGTGACAGCAGTCGCGGTATCCCGATTGTAAGGAAGTGTACAATCCACGCCCGCAAAAAAATCGCCCCTTCGAAGTTCCAATACCTAGTAGCCAACCGCTTCGTGGGATCTGGGAATCCACTCCGCCGGCGTATGCCGCTCAAAGGGGCGTGATCCTCGTGCTTTCTAATGGGTATGGAGTTGGGTGTTACTAGCTATTCGAGTGAAACAATTTGCAAGTGAAATTGTAAACAGCACTGGCGAAGCCAGTGGCACCCAACGCCAAAGCTTGGTGTTACCGCTCCAGAATCAGCACCAATTCATCATGATTGCTGCCGTGTGAATGCACGCTGATCACCACGGTTGACTTGAGCACCCATCCCTGGCGGGCGTTGTCGTTCAGGCAGAGTTCCAGGCTTTGCAGGTTCACCTTCCCTGTTGCGCTGTGGTCTTTCTGGCCGAGCACCTTGTATTGCATCGAGCCGTCGGCGGGCTTGGGGGCGTCGGATGGTCGTGACTCGCGCTGGGGGATTGAATCAGTCCCCACGCTCTGAGTCGTCGGAATCTCGGTTCCGGACCACTCGAGACCTTCGACCACAAGCGCGTCGGGATTGTGCGGCACCACGGGTTGCGAACTGCCAGACTTTGTTGCGGCGCCGGCGGCGGCTTTCACCAGTGTGCCTGGAATTGTCAGGATCGCGCCGCAGGCGGGGCATTTGGTCTTTCGGCCCGCCATCTCTTCCTTGCTCATCAGGGACTTGCCGCAGGTGCAGTGGAACGAGATCGACATCGGTGTGATCCTCCGAACGATTCGGAACCAGGGTTGAGCGAACGCCTGTGTGAAGTCGGGTCAGGTGGAACGGAACTCCTCGCCCGGAAACGCGGGCAACTCGCGCGATAGTGCGAGCGCGCACACGCTCGCGGCCTTGGCCTTGCCGCACTGCAAACGATCTGCAATCGGTCGAAAACGATGCGAAGTGATTGAGTCTCGCGCGATGAAGACTCATCATAACATGCCGAAACCGCCAGTGTGTGGCCAAATTCAAAACCGGCGAATGTTGTTCATATCGGCTCGCGCGTTGGGTTTATGGCTTGCCGTCAGACGCTTGAGCCGGATAAACTCCCACCTAACGAACGGATGTGCATCAGGAATCTTCGAAGGCGACATGATGTCTGTGCAGTTCGCCATCCTTGCGAGCGGATCTCGTGGGAATGCGTGCCTGATCAAGGCGGGAGGCTCGGGCCTGCTCGTTGATTTCGGCCTCGGTCCGCGCACGCTCGCCAATCGCCTTGCAAGCGTCGGCTCGGGCTGGGACGATATCCGCGCGGTTTTGCTCACGCACACGCACGGCGATCACATTGATTCATACACGTTTGGCCATTTTCTGAGCCGCAAGATTCCCGTGTACGTTCATGAGGGCCATCGTCGCCAGCTGGGCCAATTCTCGGGATATCCAGAGTTGCTGGCTGAAGGTTTGGTGCGCGACTTCGATGGCTGCCCGTTTCTCGCCCCCGGCGGATTTCGCGTCGAGCCGATCGAGCTTTCTCACGACGGCGGCCCAACTTACGGCTTCCGCGTTGAGGCGCGTCCCGAGCGCAAAGGGCGGACGGTCGCGGTTGGTTACATCGCCGATACAGGCATCTGGACCAACGCCGTGGCCGATGCGCTCGTGGATGTCGACGTGCTTGGGGTCGAGTTCAATCACGATGCCGAACTACAGCGCCAGTCGGGGCGGTCATATCACCTTGTCGAGCGAAACCTGGGCAAGCGCGGGCATCTTTCGAACGACCAGGGGGCCGACCTGGTGAAGGAAGTGCTCGAACGGTCGGCCCGCGGCAGCTTGCGGCACGTGGTGCTTTTGCACCTGAGCCAGGAATGCAACATGCCCGAGCTGGCGGTGCAAACAGCGGTCGATGCGATTCGTTCGGCGTCTGCGCGCGTAGTCGTGCACGCGGCGGAGCAGGCGGTCGCCTCGCCCAATATTCTCGTCACGCCTCGAAAACGAGCCGCACAGCCTCGCCAGGCTCCCGCCGACCTGCCGTTTTGATTCACCTATCCCACCTCGCGCTGGCATCTGGACCCCGACGCCGTGGCCGACCTCTTCCTTAGCGACGTTCACCTTCGTCTCGACCGTCCCGACCGATCGCAACGGCTCAAACGAGTCGTCGATCGCTTCACACCGAGCGACACGCTCTACGTCGTGGGCGACCTTTGCGACTTTTGGTTCGCGTCGCGCCAGCGCAAAGACGACCCACAAACGTGTGCTGGATTGAACGCGCTTCGCGACTTCCGCACGCGAGGCGGCAAGCTCATCATTCTGGGCGGTAACCACGACCAGTGGCTCGGCGAGTTCTTCACAGCGCATCTCGGAGCTGAATTCGCCGGCGATAGCGTGAGCCTGAACTCGTTCGGAACGAATGCATTTGTGACGCACGGTCATCGCCTGGGAGCGCGTAACGCGTGGAAGGCGGGGATGGAGAGCCGGTTGTTTCTCAACACATTTTCACGCATTCCTAATAAGCTGGCGCATCATCTTGAAGGGCGACTGGATCGCTCCAACGATGCGCATCGCGAGGCGGCCGATCGCACCAATTTGGCAACGTTTCGCCGTGAAGTTGATCGTCTAAAAAAACAAACAGACGTGGTTATACTTGGCCATATACATCAGCTAATCGACGAGCAAAGGCCGAGTGTGCGGATGATCGTTCTGGGTAACTGGCACGTTCGGGCAAGTTATTTGATGAGCGATGAGTCAGGAATGCGATTAGTGGTTGAGGAAGATTAACGCAGAGTCAGTAATGAACATGTTGTGAGGAACGCGACCATGGCAAACGCTCGGTGCCAAGGGTTCAGGCTGAGAGATGGGTTGATCCTTATCGTCGGGCTTGGCGTCGGGTTGGCCATGGTCATCGAGTTCCGGCGAGGGGAATCAATGTTTATGACTCCCGCAATGGCTGTCGGCTTCCTTCCAAGTCCAAAGGATTCGTTTGAAGCATTCGTGTTTGAAATCAAAACCTTCTCTGCGATAACGATTTACTACCACTCTATTTACATCATGCCCGCAGTCGGGCCGATCGGTATTGCTGTGCTCGTTTGTCGGTTATTGCCGCCTCGACCACGGTTTCGCCGGTTCATGCGCGAGCCTGGTTTTGTCGCGTTGCTCGCGGCGACATTAGTTTTGCTCGCTTGGCTCCCCCCTTTCGCATTTAACTTGGTGAAAAAATTTCGGCAAGGGGTGAATCCGTCGGCCGCGGGGTTGGCCCTCGAATTCATCACGCAAAACATTGCCAACGGCATTGCCTGCGCCGTCATGGCGAGTTGGGTTGCTCTCTACTTTTCCGGCCGATGGCGGGCGAATCGTGATTGGACCGACCGGCTTGGGCGGCTACTCGGAGTGTTTTGGATCGTTCCGGCGATTGCATGGCCTTTGTGTTGGCTGCCCTGAGTTCGGTTTGTCGCGAAAGCGAAGGGGAGACCGCCGTGGTTAACGAACGACCGGTGCGATTTAAGTTGAGAGATGGGTTGATCCTTATCGTAGGGATTGCGATCGGGCTCGCGATGGTGATCAACCTCACGCGGTGGCGATCATCATTTGGCATGGGGTTTGGATCTATCACCCCAATTTCACGCACGTCGGAGTTAATCACGCTCCTTCGAAGCGTGGCCATCAACAGCGGGGAAGCGCTCAATTTCTATTTTCGCTTCGTGTTGCCCGTGATTGCGCCGATAAGTGTGGCTGTTCTCATATGTCGCTTAACGCAACTTCGTCCGAGCCGCCAGCGACTCTCGCGTGAACCAGGTTTTTTCGCCATGGTGGCGGTGACGTTCATTCTGATGGCCTGGCTGCCAGTCGTTGCCATCGCCATCGTGAGTTGGTGGCAGCCGGAGCCGCGGACACTGCATTCGTGCTACTCGGTGGAATTTATCGCACGAACGATCACATGCTACTGCGCCTATGCGGTTGCGGTGAGTTGGGTTCTCCTGGCGATTTCAAATCGCTGGAGAGCGAAACGCAATTGGGCTGACCGAGTCGGGCGTCTACTGGGAGCGGTGTGGATTCTGCCCGCGATTCTTGCTCCGCTCGAGCAATTGAGGTGATTGTGGGCAAAACGGAAAGGAGTTAGACAAAAACTTTGAGATCACCATGACGAAAGCAATTGTGCCGAACAACGATGTCGCAGGAATCAAGTTAAGAGATGGGCTGATCCTGATTGCTGGGTTTGCTGTTGGCTTGGCATCGTCGATCCGCCTCGTTCGGCTTCAAACCAAAGCTGGTCTCGGTGAAGCCTTCGCAGTGTCGCTCGCTGAATTGGGAGCGGAGGGGCCGTCGTTTAGACGCGTTTCAAACCTTGCGAGGCTTTGCACGGAAGTCTATATCCACTTTGTGCCATTCCTGATCGCGTTCAGCATCGCTCTGCTGCTGTGCCGTTTACTGCCTCCACGGCCGCCACTTCGACGGATCGCGCGTGAACCAGGATTCGTCGCAACGGCGGCGATCGCTTGCGGAGCGTTGGTTTTCCTTCCCGCAATTGTTCGCGCGATCTTGCGGCAATATGTGTTAGCAGAACCAGGCATCGATGTTTTGAGGTATCTTCCAACCGTGGCGCGAACCATGAACCTGACGAGTGCGTCCAGCGTTTTGGCAGCATGGGTTGTTTTGGCGGTTTCGGGGCGTTGGCGATCCAGGTGTGATTGGGTTGACCGACTTGGACGGATTTTCGCGGTTGTTTGGTTGCTGCCTTTAGTCTTGGAATCGATCAGATTTCTTGCGTAGCTCGATCGCTTGAAAAGGAAAGTTATGTCAATAAAAAGCACCATTGGTGCGAAAATGCCTCGTTTTTATGCGAAAATTAATAATCGGGCTGGCCTTTTTGTCCTTCGGCACGAAGAATTGGATAACAGCGCTAACTTTGCAAAGCGTTGCCTGGAGAAATCGCCCGACGAGCCGCTTGAATTCGGTTTGAAAGGCTATATCCTATTACCAGGATCGCCAATTGCTTTACGCGATTAGCAGTCTGGAGGTCCCGGTCTGGGTCTTGGTGTCGCGTCCCCGGGGGGGAAGACGCGGTATCTCCACACAGGCCGGGACCTCCAGGCTGTTTTTTTCAAAAACCAAGCGCGCGTATCTGCTGACCGTTTTCGTAGGCTAGAATACAACGCGTGCTAACGCGTTGTATCGCAGACTGAAGAGCGTCGCACAGTCCGAAGGTCCCAGCCCAGTATGGCCTCATGTCCCCGGGGGGGAAGACATGGTGTCGTATGTCGGGCTGGGACCTCCGGACTGTGTCTTTTTTCGGTGAGCTCTTGGTCAGGCCACTCCGAGACTGACTCGAACATGAGCGATACGCCGATCGCGTTTTCCGCTCGCCGGACTCTTTTCAAGTTCAACAAGTTCCCACTCCAGGCGATGCTGCCTGCGGACGCGCTGCCATTTCGCGTGCTCGACTGAATCAGCGCGGCTTTCCTGAAAAGTGCGCCTGATTTTGCGCCAGGCTCTTAAGTCGGCTGCGGGCGGAAGCGCAATTTCGGTCCCGAAATGGACGCAGTTTTTCTGGCATCGAGGGCAGGGGACGTCGTTCTTGTACGTCCACGACCTGCGCACGGTGATCCGGCAGTCGAAACAGATCCAGTTCCAATTGCTTGTCGAATTTTTCATGGCTTGAAAACTCGGGAGCGACTTGGCGGAGCCGATTTCGATTTGCTTGCATCGGGAGATTCAAATCCTCGTGGCGATGCTCCGCGTCGTCACGCATCTTTGGCCCGTCAGCGGCCATTTCCGATTTCGGACACTTGTTGCCGGAGAAAAGAATGACCGCGGAGCGGTCGCAGAGCACTCCCACGCTGGAGCATGGGAGCGAGGTGAACGGCCACTCTATAGCCTACCCGAAGTCTCGCTGTCAAATTGCACGAGTGAACAATTGACAGTCTTTGATCGTCCCAAGTTCGCGCGGATTTAGTCTTGAATCCGGTCGAGTTCCTCGGCCATGTCTTTGAGATTCTCGTCGAACGGCTGAATCTTCGAGGCGCGGCGGAAGGTTTCGGCGGCGTCTTTGAATTGCCGCAGATGAATCTGGCACTGCCCCATGCCCGAAAACGCGCCGAAGTGATACGGGTTCAACTCGATCACCTTGCGGCAATCCTCGATGCTCCCGGCGTAATCACCTTTCAAAAAGCGGGCAATCGCTCGCTGGTTGTAGGCCTCGGCAAACCCCTTGGCACGATTGGTCAACGCCGTGAGGCGGCCGATCGCGATATCAAGCTTGTCTTCGCCGATCAGTTTGCGAATCTCGTCGAGCTCGGTGTTATTCTCGGGCGTGTCAGCGCGATACCAGATTGACCAGAGTGCGGCGACCGCCTGGCCGCGAACGATCTGGTCGGGATCCTTGAGCATCTTGCCGACCGCTGCGTTCGACGCATACGTGCCGGTGAGACCAAGCGCAACAACCGCCGCACGCCGGGCGCGAACATCGCTCGCGCTGGTGAGACGAACGAGCGTCGCCTCGGTGTAACGGGAGGAAATGCTCGCCTGAAACTCGGCGACGTCGCGGGTTTTGAGCAGCTTGTCGTAATGGTCAACAATGAGCGCAGCGGGAAGCGGGTCCACGGTCGTCTTGCCTCCCTTGATTCCTGAAGAGGAATCGGCGGCACGGCAGGGCTCCGCCCACACACAAAACACAAGCGCAGCCAGAACAAATCTCACGAGGCCGGCCGGACAATCCGTGCTCATTCCGTGCGTCTTCATAGCAAGCCTAGCCCCCATCCTGCGAACCATTGTTGAATATTTCCCAGACTACCTGTCCGACGTTCAGCATGCCAGTCCCATTGCTCGCCCGATTCAAGGCTTCGCGACATTCCATCGCGGCAACTCATCGCGCGTGATGACGCGAGGCGAGTTGTAAAGCTCGACGATTTTTTGATTCGAGTTATGCTGAAACGTCAGCTCGGCCCAGCTCATAAAGAAGCACCAGCGCGGTTGTGATTCGAGCAACGCAGGCGTCGGCAGCCGCTCGCACTCGCCAATCGCCATCGGCTTATCACCCACAAGCGGCACGATCATGTCATACCAACTCTTATCGTATCCCTTATCATAAATGTCGAACGCAAAAACATCCCAGTACGCGTCGCCCGGGTTGTAGTCGGCGAAGTCGCGGCTCAGGTCTTGCATGTCCCAAACCCAGATCAGGTTTGTCAGCCCCTTGGTTTGCGTCAAATAATCATGCGTGATGCGATAAAGCTTCGCGGTTCCCTCCGGTCCCTTGCGTCCGCCCCACCAAAACGCCTTCTGGTTCATCTCGTGCAGGGGACGAAACAACACAGGGACATTGTGCGACTTGAGATCGTTGAGGTAGACCGCATAACCATCGAGCCGCGTTTTCCAGATTTTGTTGAGCGTTCCGCCGTCGGTGATCAGGTCTTGCCATTGCGCATCTGTGAGCCGGCTTTGCACGCCGCCCTTCCATGAGCAAACCTCGGGCAGGTTCGGTGGGGCGACGTGCGCCATGATCTGCACGATCGCGCCGTTTTCCCACTGCTTGAGGCACTCGCGAATCATCGTTGATCGCTGGGCAACGTCGTCCTTGCTGAAGAGAAAATCACCGCTCCAGAGCGCGGGGACTTTGCCGGTAATCGCCGTGATTCGCTCGGTCTGTTTCGCCGGTTCGCGATTGGGCTCGCGGTTGTGAATGCCGGCGATTGTCTGCTTGCCGGCGATCGATTTCAGGTAGGAAAGCACTTCCTTGCGAGCATCATCGGGCGCTGCCGCCGTTGCGATCGAAACGTGGGCCAGAACAAGCGTTGCGACGATTAGAAGGCGAGTCATGGTGCGAATCTCAACGAATGGGCAGGGGTGACCTGTGCGATTGTGGGAAATCGTGGCGACGGTGTCGAGACCCGTCGGCTGCTTGGGTGCATGATCCAAATGTATTGAATTATCGAATTTCCGAGCGATGCGCCAAAGATGTACTAGTCTGGGACAGTGGCGCCCTTCGTCGATGGAGGAGCGCGGGTCGATCCGCAGGCACGGAGTTTGCGGATTCTTGGGCGAAGTTGTGCTGAGAGCTAGGCTTTCTATGAAAAGTCCGTGGCTGGCGTGCGCACTGGCTGGCAGTGCGATTGTGATGGGTGCGAGCGTTCCTAAGCATGCACCTGCGAAGTCGAACAAGGCGATGCGAACCTGGCAAAGCGCTACGAAAGCTAACAATCGGCCAACTGTTGTGCTGGTTCAGGCGTCGTCGCGGTCGGATGAGCAACGTCAGTCGCGGTAAACTCGACAGGGCCCGATTCATGATTCGTCTATCGATCAGGCTGGCCAGCGCGGCCGCCCTCTTGATGCTCGTGAGCACCGCCGATGCCCAGCCCGGACGTGGCGGCGAAGGTCGGCGCGGTGGAGGCGCTGCAGGTGCCGGCGCGGGGAACCGCGGTGGTGCACGTCCGCAGGAAGGACTGCCGGCAGGCCGTGGACCGGCCGCGGGACAGGGCAGTGTTACACCGCGAGCAGGCGCTGTTGCACCAGCGGCTCGAGCCGAAAAGCCCAACGGTGCCGCCGCGACCGTGAATCGCAACATCCCGCCTCCGACGCCTCGGAACGGCAAACCGGGCGCCGCGAATTTGAACCGCAACGTGACGCCGAATAACGTCGCCGCGAATGCAAATGCGAACATCGCGAACGTGAATCGCAACCGATATAACGTCTATCGTCCGGCCAACGCCGGCTACTGGGGGCTCGGCGCGCTGGGCGGACTCGGCCTGGGTTACGGCGGGTTCGGCTACGGAGGCATTGGCGCCTGGGGCATCGGTTCGCCCGCATATGCCTACGGCTACATGCCTTATTCGAACCCCTACGCCATCGGCTACAACACCGGCGGTTCAGCCTTCAACTACAGCCAGCCTGTCAACCTCGCGACAGCGCAGCCCGATCGCCCGCAGGCCGAAAACGTTGCGCCAGTATTCGACCAGGCCCAGCAAGCCTTCCGCGCAGGTGATTACGACAAGTCGCTCGCGCTCACTCGCGATGCCCTGACGCAATCCCCCAACGATGCAGACGTCCACGAGTTCCTCGCGCTCGTCTACTTCGCACAGGGCAAGTACGACCAGGCCGCCGCGCCGCTGTATGCGATTCTCTCCGTTGGTCCTGGCTGGGATTGGTCGCACCTGATCAATCACTACGACGACCCGAACGCCTACACCAATCAACTTCGCTCGCTTGAGTCATTCACGCAGGCAAACGCGAAATCGGCGCAGAGTCGGTTCGTGCTGGCCTATCATTACATTTGCCAGAACAACACCGATGCAGCAGCCAGCGAGTTGAAAGTCGTCACCGAACTTCAACCCAAGGACACGCTCTCGGCACAACTACTGGCGAAGCTGCAGCCGTCGAAGGAAGCCAACCCGCCCGCGCCTGCCGAGCCGGCCGCGGTCGCCTCGTTCGACGCGAACAAGCTGAACGGCACGTGGACGGCCACTCCCGCACAAGGTGCGAAGGTGACGTTCACGATGCAGAACGGCGGTGCATTCTCCTGGGCAGTCGCAGCGCCCGGGCAGCCGGCGAAGACGATTAGCGGAACCTCGTCACTCAACGATGGCGTGCTCACATTAAATGATAAGGACTCACGATTGGGGGCGCTTGCGGGACAAGTTGCGTGGCAAGACGACACGCACTTCACTTTTCGAGCCGTCGGTGCACCGGCGGACGATCCTGGGTTGAAGTTTGCTCGTTGATCGCCCCCGATCGACAGGACGCGGGATGTGATTGGCCTCTCCCCCCAGAGGCCAGTTCTCCCGCGTTTTGTTTTGCGCACACCGTTCAGACGACGAAATGAACGAGGAATTGGGTGGCCGGTGGCTGGACTGAACGCAGCAAAGGAAGCCCCGGTGTTTCTTTTGCGAACGATGAATTTCATCCTGCGAATCCCATTTGTCCCCGAGGGCGCACTAGGCTTGCTGAGTTGCGGGAGAGGTTGTCAAAACCGCGAAATCAGTCAGCAAGAAAATGGCTTATGTTGAACATTTTTGGAATTACGCAATTCGCATCTGGCAAACCGGCGAATGGAACGGTTGGGACAACAAGTTGTTCAGGCCACCTGAATCCAGGCCTTGGACGCTACAAGTTGCCTGGATCCTAAACCCCGGCGCTTCGCTGCATTTCTGAGCCCAGTCTCAATCGCGTCCTCCTTGTTTGACAGCAAATGAATTTCGGTCAATCTGTGGTTCTGGTGGCTTTTTGCGCTAGCATCACGCTGCGGGCGCTGTTCCACTGACTGCGCGCTCGTTGTTTTTCAGATCCAATGATTGACGTCACTTCGTTACTCGACAATCACACATCGAGATTCTTTCCCATGAGAAACGTACTTGCCGTCTGCATCGTCGCCGCCGGCGCGATGAGCGCGGGGCTGCACGCCCAGGCTCAAGATCCCGCGAAGCCCGCGGCGATCGATCGATCGGGGGATGAAAAGGCGATCAAATCGCTGGTCGAATCGTTGGTCAAGGCGTTCAATGCCGGCGACGCAACGGCCGCCGTGGCGACCTATTGCGAGAATGCCGTGCTCGTTGATGAGGACGGCGAAGTCCTCCAGGGCCGCGCTGCGCTGAAGGACCAGTTTGCCGCCTCGTTCGCCGCCAATCCCGGCAGCAAGATCGCAATTCAGAGCGACTCACTACGGTTCGTCGACGATCGGACGGCGATCGAAGTCGGCAAGGCGACCATCACGCCGACCAAGGGTGCTCCCGAAGTGACGAAGTTCATGGCGGTCTACGTCAAGCAAGGCGACCAGTGGCTTCAGTCGCTCGTGCGCGACGAATCGATCAGCGAGCTTACTCCTCACGAACACCTTGTTGAGCTGGAATGGCTGGTCGGCCACTGGGTGAACGAAAGCGAAGACGCGCTCGTGAACACTACCTGCGCATGGGACAAGGGCGGCAACTTCCTCGTCCGCGACTTCACGGTGAAAACTGCCGGTCGACCCGTTCTCTCAGGAACCCAGCGCATCGGTTGGGATCCCCTCAAACGCCAGTTCAAGACCTGGATCTTCGACTCTGAAGGCGGCCACGGCGAAGGCTATTTCAGCCAGGCGAGCAACCAGTGGGTCGTGAAGGTGCAGGGCGTCAACCAACTCGGCAAGCCAATCACCGCGACAAACACAATCACCCGGTTCAGCAAAGACCGGCTGGGCTGGCAATCGAGCGATCGCACCGTGGGTGGCACAGCAATCCCGGGCGTCGACGAGTTCGTTGTGGTTCGCAAGCCGCCCGAACCCACCAAATAACCCAGGTGTGATCATTTCAAACAATTTCAACTTTCGGGATATCATCATGAAACGGATCCTGGGCAAACTTGCGGTGGGTGCGTCGCTTGCACTCTTGATGAACGCGGCCGAGTGTGAAGCGGGCCGCGGCGGCGGTCCTCGTGGGGGCGGCGGCGGCGGCGGTGGAATGGCGCGAGGCGGCGGTGAGGGCTTTGGTGGCGGCGGCGCAGGCATGAATCGCTCGCCGTCGTTCAGTCAGCCGAGGCCGGGCGGCGGTGGTGGTGAGGGATATCGTCCCCAAGGTGGCGCTGGTGGATATCCCGGAAATCGCCCGCAAGGCGGTGGGCAGATGCCGGCGGGGAATCGGCCGGGCGCCGGTGGGTCGCAAGGAAGTCGTCCGCCGGTGAACAACGGTGCGACAGCGGCGGGCGCTGGCTTCGCGAATCGCAATGGCAATCCCAACAATGCGGGCGCGGCGGCAGCGGGAGCCGGTTACGCGAATCGCAATCAGCCGGGCAACGCGGGCGCAGCAGCTGCCGGAGCTGGCTATGCGAATCGCAATCAACCGAACAACGCCGGCGCGGCCGCAGCGGGAGCCGGTTACGCGAATCGCAACAACCCGAACATCAGCAACGCGGGTGCGGCGGCAGCGGGTGCTGGCTACGCGAATCGTAACAACCCGAACATGAGCAACGCTGGCGCGGCGGCAGTGGGCGCTGGCTACGCGAACCGCAACAACCCGAACATCAGCAACGCGGGTGCAGCGGCGTTGGGAGCGGGTTATGCGAATCGCAACGACCCGAATATCAGTCCGGCGGGCGCAGCCGCGTTGGGTGCGGGTTACGCGAATCGCAACGTGTATAACCAGTATCACCCTGGCATGACCAACGGTTACTGGGGTAACAACTACGGAGCGCTCGCCGCGGGCGGCATTGGTGCCTGGGGCGTGGGATCGCCGCTTTATGGCTACGGTTATTCCAGCTATGCGAATCCCTATGCGATGGGCATGGGCGGAGGCACTGGCGCAGCTCAACCGCAAGCGGCGTACAACTACTCGCAGCCGATCAATACCGCTGCCGCGCCGCCGGAACAGGCCGTCGCCGAGCAGGGGGCTTCTGCATTCGACCAGGCACGCCAGGCGTTCGCCGCCAACGACTACGACAACGCTCTAACGCTGGCGAAGCAGGCGCTCGCGCAAATGCCCAACGACGCCACGATGCACGAATTCATCGGCCTGGTGTACTTTGCCCAGGGTAAATACGACCAGGCTGCCGCGCCGCTTTATGCGGTGTTATCGGTCGGCCCCGGTTGGGACTGGACCACGTTGATCGGCAATTACGACGACGCGAATCTCTACACTACGCAGGTTCGTGCGCTTGAAGCGTACGTACGAGCGAACCCCAAGTCGGCGCAGGCGCGTTTCGTTCTGGCGTATGAATACATCTGCCAGGGACACACCGAGCCGGCAGCGCGCGAGCTCAAAGCGGTCGTCGAGCTTCAACCGAACGACGGTCTCTCGGCCCAACTTCTGGCCAAGCTGCAACCCAGCAATTCAGCCGCCCCAGCCGCTCCTCCGGCCGACGCCGCACCAATTGACGGTACGAAGCTCGTAGGAACCTGGACCGCAACACCGGCGCCCGGTGCCAAGGTAACGCTGACGCTACAAGACGGCGGCGCGTTTTCATGGGCAGTCGCAGCGTCGGGACAACCCGCCAAGACGATTAGCGGCAGTTCGGCGGTCAACGGTGACGTGCTCACGCTCAATGATAAGGATTCACAATTGGGGGCACTTGCTGGACAGATTGCCTGGCAAGACGACACGCACTTCACCTTCCGAGCCGTGGGTGCACCGACGGACGATCCCGGGTTGAAGTTCGCTCGTTGATCGCCCCCGATCGGCAGAACGCGGGATGTGGCTGGCCGCTCGTTGAGGGCCAGTTCTCCCGCGTTTTGTTTTGCGCACAGGGTTGGCCTGATGAAATGAATTGGGTAGCCGAGACAACCAAGTTGTCTCGGCTACCCAACTATTCTTCTGCGCAAATATGAGTGATTTCCGGGTGGCTGGGGCATTCTGCCCCAGCCACATGTCCTTATATCCAAACTTGAGTGCGCGAACCCCTTGCCCTCAAATCTTCGGCACCACAGCCGCGATGATCTTACCCAACCGCTTCCCCGCCTCCTCGGCAACATCCAGCACTTCCGCGTGATGAATCGTCTCGCCCGTCACTCCGGCGGCGGCGTTCGTCACCATTGCGAAGCCGAGCACGTTTATCCCGCCGTGCCGCGCGACGATTGCTTCGGGAACCGTCGACATCCCCACCACGTCGGCCCCGAGCGTGCGTAGCATACGAATTTCGGCCGGCGTTTCATAGCTCGGGCCGGGCATTGCGTAATAGACGCCCGACTTGAGCGTGATACCGAGCTTCATCGCCTCCTCGTGCGCGACACTCCGCAGGTGGACTGAGTACACCTCGCTCATGTCGGGGAAACGTGTGCCGAAGCGGTCGTCATTCGGGCCTCGGAGCGGGTTGAAGCCGAGGCCGTTGATGTGGTCGGTCAGGCAGACGAGATCCCCCTTGTGCAGGTTGAGCGCGACGCCTCCCGTGGCCGCGGTGAGGATGATCGACTTCACGCCCAATCGTTGAAGTACGCGCGTGGGGAACGTCACGCGGTCGAGGCCGTTCCCTTCGTAGTAATGAACGCGCCCTTGAAGCATCGCGACGGGTACGCCACCGAGCAGGCCGGTGCAAAGCTTGCCGGCGTGTCCGGCGATGGTTGGCACCGGGAAGAAGGGGATTTCGGAGTAATCGAGGACGCGGGCGTCGCGCAATTCGTCGACGAGATGTCCCAGCCCCGAGCCGAGTGTAACGGCAATCTTGGGAAATGTGCCAACTGCCTTGCGCACCGACGCGCTCGCCTGTTCAATCTGGTCGAAGAGGTCGTCGTCGTTCATAGGAGAATTCCCGCGATGCAGGCCGAGAGAAAATTCGCCAGTGTGCCCGCGAGTAGAGCCTTGAAGCCCAGCCGTGCCAGCTCAGGTCGCAAATTCGGCGCGAGCGAGCCGATACCGCCAAGCTGAATGCCAATCGAGCTGAGATTGGCGAAACCACAGAGTGCGAACGTCGCAATGTGATAGGACCGCGGAGAAATCATTTCCTTGAGTTTGCCGAGATCGTTGAACGCAATCAACTCGTTGAGGATCGTCCGAGTGCCCAGCAACCCGCCAACCTGCACACAGTCGGACCAGGGGATGCCAAGAATCCACGCGACCGGCGCGAGAACGGTCCCCAAAATCCGCTGAAGTGAAAGCGTTTTCAGCCCGTAATCGACGCCAAGCTGCGTTTCGATAAACCCACCGGCCAGACCAAGCCCCGCGTTGATCAGGGCGATGAGGCCGATGAACGCGATGAGCATTGCGCCGATGTTGAGGGCGAGTTCCAGTCCATCGCGCGTGCCTCGCGAAGCCGCCGCGAGAATGTTCGTGTCGGGTCTTTCCTTGTCAGGCGTGACGTTGCCTGCGGTTTCCGGCACCTCGGTTTCGGGGATCAACATCTTGGCGATGAGGATGGTTCCCGGGGCAGTCATGATCACAGCCGTGAGAATATGCCGAGCGTCGACGACCTGAAAATACGCCGCCATCACTCCGCCAGAAACATGCGCCATGCCCGAAGTCATGACAGTGAGCAGTTCGGAACGCGTGAGCTTTGGCAGGTAGGGCCGGATTGTAAGCGGCGCTTCGGTCTGCCCTAGAAACAACGACGCGGCGACGTTGAGCGACTCGGCCCCGCTCACGCCCATGAGTTTTTTCATGACGATCGCAAACGCGCGAACAATTAATTGCATGATGCCAAGGTGATAAAGCACTGCAAAAAACGCTGCGACGAAAATCACCGTCGGCAGCACGCGGAACGCGAAGACGAATCCTGCAGGACCACCGGGATCGACAAGCTTTTCGCCAAAGAGGAACTTCGCTCCTTCAATGGCCGAGCCCAGCGCACCTTCAATAAACTTTCCCGCCGCCGTGAGCACTTTCACTCCGGCTGGAACATAAAGCACGAGGAACGCGAAGCCCCACTGGAGCACAAGCCCCCAGAAGACGACGCCCTTCCACTGAATGCGTTTTTTGTGTTCGGAGAGAAGGTAAACCAGTGTGAGAATAAGTATCATGCCGAGGCCGCCACGCAGCTTGTCGGTCAGTGCGGAGGAATCAGTCGCAGCCCAGAGTTCGGTCATCAGTCCCTCGTCGGATGGATGATCTGCTCAAGTGAAAGTGTGATGGAGAGGGGATTCGGTTCGCCTTCTTCTCGATCAATCTTCTGAGACGGGTGGCCCGGACAACAAGTTGTCTCGGCCACCCCCGTAGTGATGTATCACCTTCCTAAAAGGATCGTACTCATCTCAAAATCGCTCAACAATCAACTCCTGCGCCGGTGGCGGACTCTCCGCAAACTGATACGCCTCGCGAATCATCTTCAACGCCTTCGGCACGTTCGATTCGTCATTCACGAGCAACGTACAAAGCGGCTCGCCGGCCTCGACGCGATCCCCTAAGCGCTTGTGCAACACCACGCCCACGGCATGGTCAATCACCGAATCCGTGCGAGCTCGACCGGCTCCTAGAAGCATCGACGCCACTCCCACGGGCCTCGCCAACAGGCCGGCGACAAATCCCGCGTGATCCGCAATCAACGGCACTTCCTTCTTGGCCGCGGGCAGTACCGAAAGATCATCAACCACCCGCGAATCGCCCCCCTGAGCCGCAATCACCTTGCGAAACGCTTCGAGCGCCGAGCCGTCATCAATCGTCGCGAGGCATTTCATTCGCGCTTCGTCAAGATTCTCGGCGCGACCACCCATAAGGACCATTTCGGCGGCGAGTTCAACCGATAGCTCGATCAAATCGGCCGGGCCTTCGCCGCGCAGGCAGCCAATGCACTCGGCGACCTCGAGCGAGTTACCCACCATGTCGCCGAGGGGTTGATCCATGCGGGTAATCAATGCTCGCATCCGTTTGCCGAGCCCGCGGCCAATCGCCACCATCGTTTCGGCGAGGTAGCGTGAATCCTCATATTTCTCCATGAACGCGCCATTGCCCGTTTTCACGTCGAGCACCAGCCCGTCGATTCCTTCGGCCAACTTTTTCGACATGATCGACGCCGAAATCAGTGGGATTGACTCGACTGTCGCCGTGGCGTCGCGCAGGGCGTAAAGCGTTTTATCAGCCGGGGCGATTTCCTTCGTCTGGCCAATTAGCACCATGCCGCATTCTTCGAGCACGGCCTTGTAACGATCGAGGTCGAGATTGACGTTGAAGCCGGGGATCGCTTCGAGCTTGTCGAGCGTGCCGCCCGTGTGACCCAACCCGCGACCCGAAACCATCGGCACCGGTACGCCGCATGCGGCAGCGATTGGGGCGAGGATGAGCGAGGTTTTGTCGCCGACACCGCCGGTTGAATGCTTGTCGATCTTTAAACCGGGAATATGTGAGAAATCAACGACGATTCCCGACCGCATCATGGCGTCGGTCAGCGTGGCGGTTTCGCGGTCGGACATCCCTTGCCAGAGAATCGCCATCAAGAGCGCCGACCACTGATATTCGGGGATCGTGTCGTCCCCCAGGCCGGCGATGAGGAAGCGGATTTCGGCGTCACTCAGTTCTTGCCCCAGCCGCTTTGCGCGAATCAAGTCAACAGCGCGCATGATGAAACGTTCCTCGATGCAACTGATGCCTAACTACGGCTTAGATTCGGGTGCCACTGGCGATGCCAGTGCTTCTCATCACAATACGAAATAAGAGCACTGGCATCGCCAGTGGCACCCAGCGAGTACTACACCTCGAACGTGGCGAACTGCCGATCGCCCGCATCGCCCAGGCCGGGGTAGATGTAGCCGATGCTGTTCAGCTTCTCGTCGATGACGCCGACGTGAATTGCCACGCCGGGAGCTTCGTCCTGAAGGTGTTTGATCCCTTCGGGCGCGGAGATGATCGCTATGAAGCGAATCGTACCGGGATGGAACTTGCGGACGAGCCGGCAGGCGTGCGCGGCTGAGCCGCCGGTGGCGAGCATCGGGTCGACGATCACCACCGTCGACTCGCGTTCCTGCTGCGGCAGGCGGCGATAATACTCTTCGGGCTCGAGTGTCGTCTCGTTGCGACGCAGTCCCAGGTGCCAAACTTCGGCGTCGGGCAGAAGGTCGAGCACGCCGTCGGCCATGCCAAGGCCGGCTCGCAAAATCGGCACGATGACGATTGGCCCGGCGAAGTCGACGCCAGGTGCCGTGCCCATCGGAGTTGTGACTGACGTTTCCTTCAGCGGCACATCGGCCAGGGCCTCGAACGCAAGCAGGTAGGCTAGCGAGCGCACGAGGCGACGGAATTCGGACGGTGGCGTCTCGACCGACCGCAGGCGCGCAATTTTTTCGCGGACGATCGGGTGGCTGCTCTGAGTGAGTGACATCAGGCGATGTGTCTCGGCTCTGGGACGATGAAACGAAGTGCCGGGCATCAAACGTCGGAGAGTGGCACGATCATAACCGAACGGTTGCCCCAATGCGCGGGGGAGGATTTGGCGGAATCAAACCTGAAAATGATTGAATGCCCCTCGCTCCGTGAACCGCGAAGCAAGGGGCAAAAAACCTGTTTACACAGAATCTTCATGCCATTGCTGGAACATGCATGGCCTGTATCGCTCTGGCAATCCAGGTCCGCCGCATTCACGCCAACGCAAAAGAACGGCGATCTCGCTCGGCGTCGGCAGGCGATTGCAATGGCCGCCAAGTTCGGAAATGTGGGGACTGTCGGACAAGATGTTGAGCGTCAACAATCGCTGACTCTCGCCCGTGCTGTTCTCGGTGGTCATCGACCAGATCGATGAGCGTCCCGACCAGCAATTGCGCCAGTATTGCGCGACGCAATGATGCATCGCAGTGCCCTCTTCCCAGAGTTCCTGGAACGAGATCAACTCGGTGATCGCGTACACGCGGCGATCGGATCCCATTCCGAAAAAGCCGCGGTACGCCGGAAGCGGCGAAGGCGTCCATTCCAGACTCCTGTTTGCCGGCAATGTCCTCATTTGCTCGCGCCAGGCTTCGGCAGCCCGAAGCAGTGACGCCGGAGTTCGCCCCTTGATCGAATAATCTGGCTGCGGCGGAACCATTCCCGGTTGCCGTGCTTGTCCGGCTCGGCGTGCGTTGGGATTGGGGACGCAAGCCCGGAACTTCTGGTCGTGAATGTAGTCGACAATTTGCTCGAACTGCGCCGGCGGCAATTCGGGATTTGCGATGAACCAGTCGATCACCGTGAGCCAGAATTCATCCCGGCTCTGATCGATCCCAATTCGGCTGTTGATAACGAGACGGGCCAGGCAATCATTGCCGCCGCGTCCCATGATCTGCGCCCAGCGAATGGCTGAAGGGATGTCGAGATCATCAGGCGCGTTTCGAAACTGATGTGCGACCGCGTGGCTGAGAGAGATCGGCATGCCCGCAAGGTCGTGAACGCTTTCACCGCGTGCGAGTTGCTTGTACCAGGTTTGATATTTCAGCCCGTCGCCGCTTAATCCCAATCGCCAGGCGCTTTCCAAGAACGGGGGCACCGGGTAAAGCGCGAAGAGGTGAGTGATCAGCGAACGGAACTGTTCCACTTCGGTTTCGCCGGTGGGAGTCCACTCTTCCAGCGGTCGAAGCCAGTCGCGCCAGTGGGCGGCGATTGCGATGAGTGCTTCGGACCACTGGGCCGACTTTTCCAGCAAACGAGTTCGCCTCAGGCAGCAAAACGCCAGCGAGCGCAGGACCTTTTCGTCGGCGATGAGGGCCAGACGCGCTGGTCCATCGCGCCGATATTGCATCGCGTAATTGATAAGCCGCGAGACATGCTCGTGCGACTCATCTCTGGGCTCGTCAGAGACGGGCGCTGTCAGTTCGCAAGTAGTTCGATAGCTGTCTGAGATTCTTTGAGATCGTCGTTCTTTGGCTTTTCTTCGTTCAACCCAAAGCGGTTCATACCACATTCACGAGATGGACAACCTGGTCCACCGCGCACGAGATCGAAGCTTGCGGCGCCCCGCCAAACGCTTTGGCCGGCCAATCCGCCTTCGTCCCGGCATCGCCACTATAATTCATCCCATCGACTTATGGCCAGCCACGTCCCCAACCATACCGGCGTGGCATCGGCTTCCCAGGAGTGTTAAACTCTTGCGTGGGCGGCTGAAGCCCACTCCACACACTCCCGCGAGGTTTGTTGGTCAATCATGTCCGCCCCTGCTACCACCCCAGCCGCCGCTGAGCCCGATTTCGTCCAGCTTTTGAATGACGGCCTGCTCGCCAAGTTCATTGAAGCCGTGGGCGAAGAAAATGTCCTTTGGCGCAGGGATGAACTCGTCGTTTACGAGTGCGACGGTTATGTGATCGCCAAGAACTCGCCCGACGTGGTGATCTTTCCCACGACGCGCGATCAACTCGTCGCGACCATCAAAATCTGCCACGAAGCCGGCGTGCCGTTCGTCCCCCGAGGAGCCGGTACCAGTCTGGCAGGCGGTGCCCTTTCGGTCGGCGGAGGGGTGATGATCACTCTTACCCGCATGAAGTCGATCCTCGAAATCAATTTGCGGGATCGTTACGCCGTGGTTGAACCGGGCGTCGTCAACGTTTGGTTGACACGGGCTTTGGCGGGATCGGGCTTCCATTACGCTCCCGATCCGTCGAGTCAGGGGGCCTGTACGCTCGGCGGGAACGTCGCGACGAATTCCGGTGGGCCTCATACGCTGAAATACGGCGTAACGGTGAACCATGTGAAGGGCGTTGAGTTGGTTCTTCCCGACGGCTCGACGTTGGTCACCGGTGGAGTCGTGGAAGACGCGCCTGGGTATGACCTGACGGGGCTGATCGTCGGCCACGAAGGGACGTTCGGCATCGTCAGCCGCGTGATTGTGAATCTCGCACGCGATCCCGAGGCGGGGCGGACGTTCCTGGGCGTATTCGACTCGGTCGACGCCGCCACGGAAACCGTCAGCGGCATTATTGCGGCGGGAATCGTGCCAGCAGCGCTCGAAATGCTCGATAATCTCATGATTCGGGCGGTCGAGCAGGCGTTTGGGTTCGGATTCCCTACCGAAGCGGGTGCGGTGCTCATTATTGAGATCGACGGCCTGGAAGCCGGTCTCGAACGCGAATCGCACGCTGTTGCCGAGATCGTTCGCCAGAACGGCGGTGAGGTGCAGAAGTCGATCGCCTGGCGCACGCGGAAAGAGCCGGAATACGTCGCTATCTGGAAGAGCCGCAAGTCGGCCTTCGGCGCGATCGGTCGCCTCAGCCCGACGTTCTGTACGCAAGACGGCGTCGTGCCTCGCACCAAGCTGCCGCACATTTTGCGATTCATCACCGCGACCGGCGAAAAGTACGGCCTGCGAATCGCCAACGTCTTCCACGCGGGCGACGGCAACATCCACCCGATTTTGCTGTTTGACGAGCGCGACCCCGACCAGGTGAAGCAGGTGCTGCTCGCGAGCCATGAGATTCTCGAAGAGTGCGTCAACGTCGGCGGAAGCGTGACCGGCGAGCATGGGATCGGCGTCGAGAAGATGGAGTTCATGCCCAAGCTGTTCACGCCCGAAGACCTGTCTGCGATGGAAACGATTCGCAATACCTTCAACCCCGAAGGCAATTGCAGCCCCAGCAAGATGTTGCCGATGGGCGGCGGGTGCATCGAGAAGAAGTCGCCGGGGCACCACGCGTCGGCTTGAGTTGGTGGGCGTTTCGGGCGAGTTTTTGATGGGAGGCCATGTCGTGGGTTCACTTCCGCGTCGACGTCTCTGGAAGCGGCGATACTCGTCGTTCCTGACCGGCGAAGCGTCGCGCCCCGACTCTTCGACTGAAATCCAGCGCGTGACGCTCTACCTCGACGGCAACCTCTTCGATCTCGCCGAAAAACTCACCGTGCGCGAACGAGTCGAGTCGATTCAGAAATACTGCGAACGGCTGCTCTCCACGGCACTTCTGAACGAGAAATCCCGCCACCAGATTGAAGATGCCGAGGCACGTCACGGTACGCTCGAAGGCTTGCGCGAGATTGCGGACGACCCCGATTTTCTCGCTGAGCTGAGCGCAACAAAGAACCCCGGCAAGATGAAATACACCCCGCCCGAAGAGGAGGGGGTGACGCACGACGTTGAGTTTGTGACCGTGCCCATCGTAAGCCTGCCCGCGCCCGATGAATCAGCGTTGTCGCCGGCGGCGATGACGGTATTTCGTCATGCGGGGTTCGTGGCTGCCGATCAATCAGGGTTTTTGCCGACGCTGAGACGCGGTGAAACGCCGAGCGTGGGCGATTTCGAGGAGCTGGCGCAGGCGTTGGTCGATCTCGATCAATCGCTGGCGTCGGATGAAGCGATCAATCGTCCTCTGGCCCACGCGCTCCATCGATTGGCGTTTGAGTCTCAGGTGTTGCATACCGACGCCTGGCCCAATGCGTTTGACGCCTGGACCGTCGATGCGATTCGCGCGATTCAGGGGGCGGTCGACCGCCTGCTTTCGTATAGCATCAGTGATGATGCGACCGCATAATTCTCTCCGAATGCGACTTATTCTCCCGGAGCCTGTTCGTGGATCGGCTTGATTCGGAACTTTCAGAAAATGACCTGGGCGACGGCCTGAAGGCTGTGGGAATCGACCGGCCCGACTCGATCGGTGCGCTTCAGGACGCCGTGCGTGCCCGCTCCGCCAGTGGACAGGCGATGTTCGCGCAAGGCGGACGCACTTCGCTCGACTACGGCGGGATTCCTCGTTGCGCCGGTGCGATTATCGACACGCGCAAGCTCAATCGGGTGATCGAATATCCCGCGGCCGACATGACGATTACCGTCGAAACCGGCATGACGCTGGCTGCGATCGCCAAGGTGCTCGACGCCGAAAATCAGCGGCTCGAAATCGACGCACCTCAGGCCGACAGGGCGACAATTGGCGGCGTCTACGCCACGAATTCGACCGGCCCCAGACGTTACGGATCGGGCCGTCCGCGCGACCAGATCATCGGCGTTGGCTTCGTCACCAGTGACGGCAACGTGGTGAAGGGCGGTGGCCGGGTGGTGAAAAACGTCGCGGGCTATGACTTCCCCAAACTCATCACCGGTTCGATGGGAACGCTGGGCGTCATCAGCCACGTCACCGTGAAAGTTCGCCCCAAGCCCGAAGCATCGGCCCTAATGGTCTTCGCTTATGATGACCTGAACGTGGTCGCCAGCGATCTTGCCATTTTGAACACATCAGTCACGCGTCCCGTGGCGATCGAGCTTATCAATGGGCCGGCGCTGACGCGGCTGGGTCTGCCTCACTCAGCGTGGGCTATCGCTCTCATCTTCGATGACAACGAGGCGTCCGTCGCCTGGCAAATGCAGGCGATTCGGAGCGAGCTGGCAGGGAAGGTCGTTCGCGACGAGCGTGATCAGGCATCGGCTCCGCTTCAAGGTGCGCTTCGCGAGTTCACTGCCGAACGGATCGGGCCGATCTCATTCGTCGCCAACGTTCCCTACTCGTTCGTGGCCACGCTCGCAATGTCGGTTGATTCGGCGGTTTGGGCAATTCAGAGCCATGCCGGCAACGGTGTTGTGCGAGCGCATGCTCTTGTCGATGACCTGGCTCGACTTGAGGCCGACGTCGTGAAGTTGCGCGACCTTACGGAGTCGGTCGGCGGGAACATGATCCTCAGCCTCTGCCCGACCGACCGTAAGGCGAGTCTCAAGGTGTGGGGCAACCCGCGCGGCGATTGGGCGTGGTCGGAGAAGGTGAAGGCCGCACTCGACCCGGCGGCGTTGATGAATCCCGGGCGGTTTGTGGGTAACATTTGATCAAATCGGGGCCGATCGCTGCGTAATCACGCGGTCCGAACTCTCAACGACCCAGCAAGTCAGAAGGTGCATCGGCTCATGGCGACCGCGACCGACGGCGGTGGTTTCGACCTCGACTCCCTGGCCTCGAAAATCGACTACCGACGATTCCAGGAGTGCATCCACTGCGGCCTATGTACTGCGAGCTGCCCGACTTACGTCGAAACCGGCGATGAGAACGACAGCCCGCGCGGGCGCATCTATCTTATGCGGTCGGTCCGTGACGGCCGCTTGGGACTGTCCGACCCCGTCCGCGAGCACCTCAACCTTTGCCTCGATTGCCGCGCGTGTGAGTCGGCATGCCCTTCAGGTGTGCAATACGGCAAGCTGATCGAGCCGTTCAAGGTCGCACTTCAGGATTCGGCACCGGCCGGCCAACGTCCCAGCCTGCTGCAACGCCTGATTCTTACGCAGCTTTTCCCCTATGCGCGGCGAGTGAAGCTCGCACTCCAGCCCGCGCGCATCTTGCAGAAGTACGGCGTGCTCGACTGGTTCGAGAAGAAGGGCCTGACAAATCTCCTCCCGCCAACACTGCGTCGCCTGCAAGCGATGCTGCCGCCTCTGGCGCCCGTACAACCGCCGCCGCTGCCGGAAGTGCTACCCCCCGTCGGCCCCAAGCGGGCCCGCGTGGCGCTCTTTCTGGGCTGCGTGGCTGACGCGATGTATCCCGAAACCAACGCCGCCACGGCTCGGGTGCTGCAACACAACGGCTGCGAGGTGGTAATTCCCGAGAATCAAAACTGCTGCGGGGCAATCCATTATCACTCGGGCTATGAAGAGCCCGCGATCCAGTTGGCCCGGGCCAACATGGAGATGTTCAACCCCGACGATTTCGACGCAATTATCATCAACGCTGCAGGTTGCGGCGCGATGTTCAAAGACTACACCCACCTGCTTCCGCACGCCGATCACGAACTCGCTGCGAAGTTCGTGTCAAAGGTGAAGGACATTTCCGAGTTCCTGATGAGCCTCGGCCCGATCAAGCCGACGAACGAACTCGACCGCACGGTCGTCTATCACGACGCCTGCCACCTTTGCCACGGCCAGCAGATTCGCAACCAACCCCGCCAACTTCTGGGCATGATCCCCGGCCTGAAGCTGGCTCCGCTCGAAGAATCAGAAATCTGCTGCGGTGCGGCCGGTACGTATAACCTGACGCAACCCGAAATGTCGGAACGGCTTGGGCGTCGCAAAATGGACCGGATCGAGCAGACCGGGGCGTCCATTGTCGCGACGGGAAACGTCGGTTGCATCCTTCAAATCGCGCGCAAGGTGAAGGAACGCGGACTTGAGATCAAGGTCGAGCACCCGATCGACCTGCTCGACCGCGCGTATGGCGACGTTCCCGAGCAGGCCAGCAACTGATTAGCTACCGTTTTGGCCCGATGATCGCGATTGTCCCGATGATTGACAAGAATCACGTGGGCAGTCACAAGGTCTGGCAGGCCAGTGATTTGCGCCTGTTGTCCGTATGAATCGAATTCGGCGGCCAGATCATTTCTCAATCATCTGGCCAGACAGAAGTGGAGGATATGAGAGGACTTAAGCCCTCTCATATCCTTTCTGTCCTTATGATTCTCTCTTTTTCAGAAAAGTGAAAGAAGAAAAGGAATAAGAGAAAGAGGAAAGAGAGAAATAAGAAGAACAATTGGAAAATCATCTGGACACCTGGACAACCGGGTTTGTGGTTGTTGTAAATCAAATGGGAGCTGGATCTTACGGACAAGACCGCGAGCAACAGTCCGTCGAGAATCATCTGGCCACTGGCCACTTGAATGGCACGGCAGGGGCGGGATACTGGCATGTCGTTGAGGAACGATTGCCGAATCAGCGCCCGACTGGACACCTCACGATGAAACAACTTGCGACCACGTTCGCGTTCCTCTTCGTCGCATCGCTCGCGACGGCGGCCGACATTCCCGACGACGTAAAGGTTGAGCGCGACGTCGCTTACCTCGAAGACGGCCGGGCTGAGAAGGCCGACCTCTATCTGCCTGCCAAGCCCGATGGCAAGAAGCGCCCAGCCGTGTTGATCATCCATGGCGGCGGCTGGACCACCGGCGACAAAGGGGCGGCCCGAGAGATCAATATTGGCACGACCTTGGTGAAGAACGGCTACGTTGGCATGAGCATCAATTACGTGCTCGCGAACGCCGGCAAGGCGACCTGGCCGCAGAACTTGCACGACTGCAAAACGGCCGTCCGCTGGCTCAGGAAGAATGCGGACCGTCTTGGTATCGACCCCGAGCGAATTGGTGTCATCGGGGGCTCGGCCGGTGGACACCTGGCGGCGATGGTCGCACTGACGGGAGCGGACGATGGTCTCGACCCGAAAGGTCCCTATGGCGAATTCTCGTGCAAGGTGCGCTGTGCGGTCGATCTCTACGGCCCGGCTGACCTGACGAGTTATGTCATCTTGCCCATGCTCGGCAAAGCGAAAGCGACGGATCCGGAGCTCTATAAAAAGGCGTCGCCCGTTAACTATGCCGATAAATTCGATCCGCCTGTGCTTATTTTGCACGGGACTGCCGACAAGGTTGTGGCGCTGCGTCAGTCGGAATTGATGGCCGAGGCGCTGAAGAAGGCGGGTGTCGAACACAAACTCGAAGTGATTCCCGATGCGCCTCACACATTCCACCTTCAACCCAAGCAGCGCGACCTGCGTCCGCTGGTGATCGGCTTTTTCGACCAATGGTTGAAGAAGTAAGTCGTAGATCTTACGAGTTCACCGCAACAAAATGATCTGCGGAATTCCACTTCGTTTCCTTCGCTAGCTTATGTTCAATCCTCTTCTGCTACAGATCATTCGGTTTTGAACAGAAGGCAGCGAAGGAAGCGAAGAAACACAGGCGAATCTTTTTGAGATTTCCTTCGCTGCCTTTGCTACCTTCTGTTCAATTCTTCCGAGTTCCTGGCAATTTGATTTTGAACAGAAGGCAGCGAAGGAAGCGAAGAATAGCAGACGATTTCTATCGAAATTTCCTTCGCTTCCTTTGCTACCTTCTGTTCAATTCTTCTGAATTTAAGACAATTCGATTTTGAACAGAAGGCAACGAAGGAAACGAAGAATTCGTAAACTTCGATTGATTCAGTTTGATTCGTGACTTGATGTGAATCTGCGACTGATTCTCAATCCGGCGCCGATGTCGCGCCCCACAATTCGAGGAGCCTTGTTATGTCTTTGAGCGTTTCAAGCCTGAAGTCACTCGCCGCTTTTGCCGTCGTGCTTGGCTTTGCATCCGCGACGCATGCGCAAGAACGACTAACCAGTGAACATGTCAAGTCGATCGGATCGAAGCTGCTCGACGCCGCGGGCAAGCCGGCAGATGCGCAGATCAAGGTCGATTCCGACGTCGACAAGGGTGATGGCATCCGGCACGAAAACCTCGGCGCGATGTTTTTGCCCGATCGCAAGCTGACACTCGCCGCCTTTGAGGCTGTCGGCGCTGAACCCGTGCCGGTCGGCACGCTCTGGCTCAAGGAATTGCTGCCCAGCAGCGAAGGAAAGGCGATCGCCACCGATAAACTGCGTGCGGCCAAGCTCAAGGTCGGCGACGACGATGTGAAGGTGACGTGGTATCTCGTCGGTGCTCGCAAGGTTGACGGCAAAGTCGAACTCGTTGTCTTTGGTGCCGACAAGAAGCCGATTCTCACGCCCAAACTCGAAGCGGCCGAGTCGAGTGATTCTAGCGAGAAAACACCGGTTTATCTCACCGGCGAAAAAGAAGACGACAACGCCGCTCGACTGCACATGAGCGTGCTGGGTAAATACAAGACGTCGCTGACGGTTGTTCGCGCGAGCGAATGAGAACGCGTTTGCCTTTCGACTGCTCTGAAAACAATAAACGCAAGGCGGGCCGAGCCATATCGCCCGCTTTGTGTCGTTCTGAGAGGAGCAAAGCCGATGCCCGAACCTTACACGTTGCGAACCGAGCGACTGATCCTTCGCCCCTGGCGGGACAGCGATTTTCCGCTGCTCGCCGAGATTCACTCCGACCCGCGGGTGGTCGAGTTTCTCTCACGGCCAGCGCTCGCCAACCGGGCAGAGAGCGACGCCGTCATCGAACGCATTCGTGCTCATTTCGCAGAGCACGGCTACGGATTCTGGGCCGTCGAGGCGCCTGGTGTTTCGGAATTGGTCGGCTCGATCGGTCTGTCGAACATTCCATTTCAGGCTCACTTTGCGCCGGCGGTTGAGATCGGCTGGCGGTTGGCGAGTCGCTACTGGGGGCAGGGTTACGCCGTTGAAGCGGCGAAGGCGTCGCTCGATTTTGCTTTCAATACGCTCGGTCTGGACGAAATCGTCGCATTCACTGCGCCCGCGAATACTCGCTCACAGGCCGTCATGCAACGCATTGGAATGACTCGCAATCCACTCGACGATTTCGATCACCCAAGCGTCGCCGAAGGACATCCGCTTCGGCGGCAGGTGTTGTATCGCATCAAGAATCCGGCGAATGATCCGAAAGTATAAGTTTGAGATGAGAAAATGAAGAAAAGACTCGATCTGGATGCTTTTGGTGATGGTGGTTTCCGATGGAACGACAACATTTTGGCCGATATGTGCCATCTCGACCAATGCCTCCATTTCTTGGAAAGTGCAAAAGAAGAGATCGACCACAACGAATGGGAAATCGCCTATGACATTCTCAGAGAACTTGTTTGGAGAGCTCCGACTTGGCGGGCATCACCTTGGCGATTATTGAGTGAATGTGCGATTAAAATGGGTAGGCCGGAAGAAGCAGAGAAGGCAAAGACCAACTGGGGGATTCTCAGCCGAAAAAATGAACGGAATCTCCGGCGTTAAGACCATTGGGGCGTTTCCGCAACGATCTGGAATTCATCCTCATAGACGAGTTTCCCCGGCTTTTCGCTCGTGACAAGCCGAACGTTAATGCCGTTCTCGCGAAGAATCGCGGCAATGTCCCACATCCTTCGAATGTGGTGCGTCGCCTCGGCGCGATACCAGGCGACCGCTTCACGCGTCCATTCGCCGGTTTCCAGCTTCGACAAGAACGGCGGGCAGGGGAGATGGTCGTTGAACCAGTCGAAAGTGGAATTCAATTGATCGAGTTCGTACTTGAACAATTCTTCTCGACGTGACAGGAACTTCGCCTCGGTGAAGATTCCATTCAGCCACGCGAAGTTCTCAGCGTCTGTGCCGACCACGAAGCGAACGAACATGGCAGTTACGTCAGTTTGTGTGCTGATGAATTGAATTCACGCGGATTGAAACGTGCTTCGGGGTAGCGAATTCGCCGGCGGCGCGCGATGAGATCCTGCACCCTAGCAAGCTCATCGACTTTCAGCCGCCACTCGAGCAGCGGCCAAACTTCTTTCACCACGCGCGGCGAGAGCCACTGGACGATTTCTGGCCAGAGCGAGGGATATTCGTCGAACAGGTGCTCATAAAAGGAAACGCCTGCCGCGTTCCAGAGATCCTTGGCGGGCTGTTCGAAACACCACTCGGCGAAGCCGTAAATCCTGCGCAGGGTTTCGTCGTCGCCCGCTTTGTGAGCCTTGCGACTCATCGGCAGCAAGTCGAAGAACGCGGTGTAAATCGTGTAATTCGGCTGTTGCGCGTCGAATCTGAGCGTCGGAAAGAGCGTGAGAATCTTGCGACGCCAGCTCGACACGCCGGGATCTCCGCGAAGTCCGATCAGGATTTTCGCCGCATTCGCACGCCAATCGCCGTCCCAACTCCTACCAGACACGCCACGATTGACGCAGGTTCGGGAGTCGATGTGTTGAAAGCGATGGATGTCATCGTTACGTCGGCTGCGCCGGTGCCACTGAAGGTTAGCCCGGTTACGAATGCGTTGGGATCGTTCGGGTCGAGCCCCGCACCGATGGGGATTCCCTCGATCTGAAAGCGATCGACGGGCGAGTTGAAGGTAAATGTTGTGCCGGCGTTGATGTATTGCGAGAAGACGTAGGCACTGCCGTTCCAGAGGTCGAGTTCGTACTTCGTTGTCCCCAGGCCGGTGGGAAGCAGTACGCTATTGAACAACTCGCCGCCGGTCACCATGAAGTCGTAGCCCGTCGCAACGATGGGGTCGATGTAGATCGGTGCTGAGCGACCCAGGCCAATCGGCCCGGTGGGGAGGACGATCGGAGCGAAGTTGAAGGTGGAGCCGGAGGTTGAAACGGGCTGGATCGCGTTCGACGCCGTCGCGCCGTCGGGATTATAAATGAAGATGCCAGTACGAGTTTGATTGTTGCCGGCGTTGAGCGTGGCTGCGAACGCCACCTGGCCGATGTCGTTCACGCTGTAGTTTGACAGGCTCACGGATTGAACGGTCATTCCCGCGAGCGTGTCGCCGGTTTGAGCGATTTTCGTGATCCCACCGCTGCCGTTGCTCACGAAAACGCCAGTGCCAACGCCGTTTCCAATCGCAGCCTGGAACGCAACTTCGCCCGCATTGCTGAGCGCGACGTGCGGAGCGACCTGCACGGGATAGATGTTGTTCGACACACCGAAGTCGACGATCGTCGATGTGTGTCCCGTGCTATCGGTGACGAAAACGCCTCGGCTATTGTCTTTCGAGCTAAACCCGGTAAAAGCAATCGAACCGCTATTGTTGATGGCCAGAGCGTTGCCGAGGCCGAGGAAGGAATTCTGGCCCTGGTTCGTGACCAATGCGGTGGCCGTCGTTGCGTTCGGAGCGAGCGTATAGACGCCCTGCACGCCGGCGTTCGTTTGACCGGTGAAGGCGATTGTGCCCGAATTGCTGATCACCGAGTCGCCCATGCTGAAGAACTGGCCCGGATTGCCGCTCGTAAGTGCATAAGTGGCGCTGAGCGGCGAGGTTGCGTGGCCGACGACAATTGCGTAGGAACCCTGCGCCGAGCTAAGGCCGTTGCGCAGGCCCATCATCGTGATCGTGTCGCTGTTATTGAGCGCCGGCGCGAGTCCGCCCGACGTGCCGAAGTTACCGACGTCGCCAGTTGCTGTGCCCGACTGCGCGACGAGTGCAGGGGTGCCGTTGGCTGGGGCGGTAAAAAGGCCGCGAATGCTGTTGCTGATATCGGCCTGGAAAGCCAGCGTTCCGTTATCGTTGATGACCGGATTCGAGCTGAGACGAATGAACTGATTGGGGTATTCGTCGCGAAAAATCTGCTGGCCGCTGGTTGTGGCGATTTCGCCAATGCTGCCCTGACCGCCGTGCGAGTTGTAGTACGAAACCGTGTACGCCACAACGCCCGAGTTGTTGATCGACGGCAGGAGACCGACGCCCGAAACCGCGTCGTGAAATGGGTCGGGCGGGGGAGCCTGCGACACCAAAATCGCTGACGTCACAGCGCCGGCGTGGGCGAATCCGGCTGTAAGTGCGAGGGAAACGAGCGAATAGGCAAGGGACCGCAATACAGTCGATCGACGCGGCATTGGTGGAATCTCCGGCGGATGGAGCGACGATGCCTGACGAAACGAGACAACGGCGGTTTCGCGTGAACGAATGCAGTGAAACGGATCATCGTTTCACCCGCTTCTATGTTCGTAACTTATCTTGATCGCTGACGACTGATTTACGCCCACAAATTGGGTGACGTCAAGTCAGTGAATCGACATGTTGCTTAAATTCGGCCTAATCTGTTCGAAACACTGTGTAATGTGCTTAAAGGTTCGCTTTTCGATCGGTGCAATGCCATGGATTCAGTTTATTAAATGTTTAGATTGTGCGAAGAGAGCGGACATCGCTGCTTTCGAGATGAACGCGCGAGCCGTCGGCCGCGAGCAAGGTGACACCGCGGCCGGTCTGAATTGCTTCGAGTCGACCAGTGCGATCACCGAGGGGCGTTTCAACGATCACGTCGGTGTTAAGGTGCTCGCTGCGCGCATGCAGGGGGACGTCGAGCGACGCGGGGCCATCGGAAATGCCGGCGTTGTACCAGTGATCGAGTCGGCGGAGCAGGGCGTGGGCAACGTCGGAGCGATCGTGCGGCGATCCGGTGAGTCTGCGCATCGAACTGGCGATTTCACGAAGATCGGCCGGAAAATCATCCTCGGCCGTATTCACATTCAAGCCGATGCCAATGACTGAGCCTTGCGTGCGTTCGACGAGAATTCCGGCGATTTTGCG
The DNA here is from genome assembly GCA_945957605.1 of uncultured Isosphaeraceae bacterium. Taxonomy (GTDB): domain Bacteria; phylum Planctomycetota; class Planctomycetia; order Isosphaerales; family Isosphaeraceae; genus CAMFLR01. The sequence continues at coordinate 397,730 of CAMFLR010000006.1, read as the reverse complement.
ACCGTTCACGCGAACGTCGTTAGGCCATTTGATGCGGGCGTCGACGTCGCAGAATTCGCTCACGACCTCGGCCACGGCCACGGCACCGAGGGCGGTAAGCCAGTGCGGGTTATCGAGCGAATCGGGCGGGAAGATGAGAACGGAAAGCAGAATCGACGAGCGTGCGGGCGCGACCCAGACACGGCCGCGACTACCGCGTCCGGCTGTTTGCGACTCGGCGAAGATGGCGAGGCCATCGTTGGCGCGACTGCTGGCCGCCCGCGCGGCGAGGTCGTTCGTACTGCCTAGCTGATTCCAAACTGCGATATTCCGGCCGATTCGCCGTGTGTTGAGATTCCACTCGATCTGATCGGGACAGAGCCGTTCGCATGGGCCGCGATAAGCGACACCGAGGATCGGCTGGATTTCGACCGAGTAGCCAAACGCAATGAGGGCGTCGATATCGTTGCCCGCGTTTGGCCAATGCTCAAGAAGCGCGGGCCACGAAACGAATTGTCCCTCGGCTTCGCGGAGGGTTTGCAGAAGCGCGATGTTCACGGCATGACCTGCTCGAAATCGAGCCCGATATCGAGCGCGGGGGCCGAGTGCGTGAGCGATCCGACGCTGATGCGATCGACGCCGGTTTCCGCCCGCGCGCGTAGTGTGTCGAGCGTGATTCCGCCCGATGATTCGAGCTCGATTTTTGGTGCCACCGCGTTGCGACGGGCGACGGCTTCGTGCAGGAGTTTGACGTCAAAGTTGTCGACAAGAATGATGTCGGGCCCGCATGTGAGAGCGCGTTCGAACTGCTCCCAGGTGTCGACCTCAACCTCGACAACGGTGCCGCTTGGTGAAGTCGCACGAGCACGGGAAACGGCGGTGCCGATGGGATCACCTTCGTGTTCGAGCCAGGCGAGGTGGTTGTCCTTGATCAGCACGGCGTCGAACAGGCCAATTCGGTGGTTTCGCCCGCCGCCGCAGACCACCGCGTATTTTTCGAGCAGACGCCAGCCGGGAAGAGTTTTGCGCGTGTCGTAAATCTGCGAGGGAGTTCCGCTCACTTCGTGAACATATTTCGCAGTGAGCGAGGCGATGCCGCTGAGGTGTTGCAGGAAATTGAGTGCAGTGCGTTCGAAGATAAGAAGTGACCGCATCGAACCGGAAACGCGCGCGACAGCCATACCGGAGGTGAGTGGCATGCCATCTTCGCGCAGGGGATCGAAGCTGAGGTTCATTCGTTCGGCGATGAGTGCCACAACCGGCAAACCCGCGAGTGCACCGGGCTTGCGCGCGGCGATCGTCGCGGAACCATGTGCCTCGGCCGGAATAACGGCGTTGGCGGTGAGATCGCCATTGGTGCCGAGATCTTCAGTAAAGGCCAGGTCGATCAGTTGCAGAGCGGAGGCTTTGGCGGCGTCGGAAAATGGGATCACGATTGGTTCTCAATTGTCGGGGGCAGTGAGACGACCGGGGTAGTGTTTACTTGGAATGTGTAAATAAGTTGAATCGGAATAGAGGTCGCGCGATTCGGACACGTGGTGGGTCGTCTGGGGTGACCTGGACAACTTGTTGTCCAGGTGGCGCAGCCACAAGAGGAAACAGCGAGAACTGTTGCGTTAGCCTCTTGTCGCTTCGCGACCGGGACAACAAGTTGTCCCGGCCACCCCATTCCTCCTCGCCTCCATTACCCAGCGAGTGACTCCTACATGAATTTCAAATCAGCATGTTCCGAAAAACGCCTACCCCGATTTCGGCTTTCGGCTGCGTGACGATTTCGTTGCTTTCGCCTTGGCTTTCGCACTGGTCGCCTGCGGCGAGGCGGCGACGCCTGGCTTGCCGGAACGAAGCTGCATGATTCGATCGCGAAGCGCGGCGGCTCGTTCGAATTCGAGGTTTTCGGCCGCCTTGAGCATCTCGGCCTCGAGCTCGTTGAGGTACTCCTCAGTCGTGTCGGTTGCTTCGTCGCGGCCGACGGCCTTGCGAGCCTCGTTCTTGGCTTGAACTTCTTCTTCAATGCCGCGGCGAATCGCCTTGACGATTGACTCGGGCGTGATGCCGTTCGCCTCGTTGTATTCGAGCTGAAGTTTGCGGCGGCGATTCGTTTCGTCGATCGCGCGTTGCATCGATTGCGTCACGTTGTCGGCATAAAGCACGACCTCGGCGTTCACGTGGCGGGCCGAGCGGCCGATCGTTTGAATCAGCGATGTTTCGCTGCGGAGGAACCCTTCCTTGTCGGCGTCGAGAATGCAAACCATCGACACTTCCGGCAAGTCGAGACCTTCACGCAACAGGTTCACGCCCACGAGCGCGTCGAATGCACCTTCACGCAACTCGCGGAGAATCGTCACGCGTTCAAACGCATCGAGCTCGGAGTGCAGCCACTTGCAACGCACTCCTTGTTCCTTCAAGTAACGCGACAAATCTTCGGCCAGACGTTTCGTGAGGGTCGTGATCAAAACACGCTCACCCACCGCCGCGCGTTTCTTGGTCTCATTCAAAAGCGCGGGAACCTGGCCGCGTGCAGGCTCGACACGCACGACGGGGTCGATCAGTCCGGTTGGCCGAATGACCTGTTCGACCACCTCCCCGCCCGACATTTGCAGTTCGTAGTCGCTGGGCGTTGCCGAGACGAACACGCGCTGGCCGAGCTTGGTTTCCCACTCGTCGAAGCGAAGCGGACGATTGTCGAGCGCGCTCGGCAGGCGGAATCCGTGCTCCACGAGCGTACTTTTACGGCTGAAGTCGCCCGCGAACATCCCGCGCACCTGCGGAACGGTCACGTGCGATTCATCCATGAACAGCAACGAGCCGGGCGGGAAGAAGTCGAGCAGCGTGTTCGGCGTTTCGCCGGGCTTGCGGCCGGTCAGGTGACGGCTGTAATTCTCGATGCCCGAGCAATATCCCACTTCGAGCAACATCTCCATGTCATACCGCGTGCGAGCTGCCAGCCGTTGCGCTTCGAGCAGTTTTCCCTGTTCGCGCAGACGCGCCAGCCGCTCGTCGAGTTCGGTTTGAATCGACTCGACCGACTCCTTGATTCTTTCCTCGGGCAGCACGAAGTGTTTGGCCGGATAGACCGATAGCTCTTCCTTGCGTTCGAGCACCGTCCCCGTGAGTGGATCGATATACGAAAGCGTCTCGACCTCGTCGCCGAATAGCTCGATACGAACGCCAATTTCTTCGTACGCGGGCCAGAGTTCGACCACATCGCCTCGCACGCGGAACTTGCCGCGTTCGAAGGAAACGTCGTTGCGATCGTACTGAATGTCGACGAACTTGAGCAGCATTTCGTCGCGATCAATGATCTGCCCCAGCTTGAGTGGGACCATCATTTTGCGGTAGTCTTCGGGCGAGCCCAAGCCGTAAATGCACGACACGCTGGCGACGACGATCACGTCGTTTCGGCTGACAAGGGCCGAGGTACAGGCGAGGCGGAGACGTTCGATTTCGTCGTTGATCGAGGCGTCTTTTTCGATGTAAATATCGCGCTGGGGGATGTAGGCTTCGGGCTGGTAGTAGTCGTAATAGCTGACGAAATACCGGACGGCGTTGTGCGGGAAGAATTCCTTGAATTCGCCGTAAAGCTGGGCGGCGAGCGTTTTGTTGTGCGACATCACAAGGGCAGGGCGACCGATTTGCGCGATGACGTTGGCCATCGTGAAGGTTTTGCCCGAACCGGTGACGCCGAGAAGAGTTTGGTTCGCGCGACCGTCGCGAATGCCTTTGACCAGCTCGGCAATGGCGCCGGGCTGATCGCCGGAGGGTTCGTAAGCGGAAACCAGTTGAAAATCAGCCATATCGTGCAGTTACCGTGCGGGTTCGTTCGGCACTTCAGGAAAGACAAGGTAAGGGGTCAGTCCGGTTCGCGTCGCCGGCCCAACGCCCTTCACACGCGCATCGAAATCATCAAGGTCGCGAAACCGCCCCTGGTCGCGTGCGTCGACAATGCGACTCGCCATCGTGGGACCAATCCGCGGCAAGGCTTCGAGCACACCGATTGGCGCGGTCGTGGGATCGACCCTCAAGGCGTAGGGCTCGGGTGTGCCGGACAGGGTTGGCCGATCTGATCCAACCCAGAGGCCGAACGCGACGATCGCGGCCACGCCAACGAGCGCAAGGCCGCGCAGGCGGGCGATGGAATTGCGATCATTTTCCGACGCATCCGACATCGGCGGCTCCCGGTACATCCGCCAGTTCAACACCACCGAATAGTGTACAGAATGCACCGGGTGCAGGCAAGTGTCGGGTCGGTTGCATTGGCACGAAGTTCAACCGCCAACCGTCCGGCCGATGATGAAGCAAATGCCAAGCAGGAAGCCAGCGACGACGATGGCGACGGCCATATTTCCTTTTTTCAGTTCTTCGGCGAAATCGACCTTGGTTTCGATCAGGTCGAACAGCTTGTACCCGAGCGCGGAGAGCAAGACGCCGAGCGTGCCGTAAAGCGCCGAGATGAGCAGGGAATTCCACATCGACATTTCTCCTCACGAAAAAAATGAACATCAGAACAGGAGAACATTACTCAGATTGAGGCCGCTGCCTCTATGGCCTGAATGTGGTCAGAACGGCGCAGCGATGACGATGCGAAGAATCCACCGCAATCCGCGCGCACGGCACAGCGATCGCACTCGGGAAGATACTCGTTCTTCCAGTCGGAAATGCTTTTGCGGGCGAAGGGCCAGAGGTCGTGATCGAGCACGCAAAGCTGATGGTTATAGATCGAAACGCTCATTCCATGGCGATCGAAGTGCTCGACGGCTGCACGAAGTTGTGGCTGATAGTCGGCAGGATCGATCCAGAGCGCAGGGAGATTGGCGCGTGCAAATCCCATCATTTCCAGGCCCATGAGTGCGACGTGCGACGCGAAGGGCAAGTTTCGCGTGATGAAGCGAGCAAGTTGCGGCAGGCGGTCGACTGTATCGCGATGGAGCACGACGCGAATCTCGATGGGTACTTGAAACCGCGCGAGATTCAACAGGCCGCGAATCGTCTCGTCGAACGCGCCATCGGCCTGAACAACGTGGTCATGCCGGTAGGAAATGTCGGAGTAAAGCGGAATTCCGAGCATGAGGTCGGGATGCTCGATGCTCGAGAGTGCGCGACAAAACTCGATGTCGCGAAACAATCGACCGTTCGTGAGGATATGAATCGCCGTTTGAGGCAGATGAGTTTTGCAGGCGTTCAATAATTCGACCAGGCCGTTGCCAAGAAGCGCGGGTTCGCCGCCTGTGATTCCCAACTCGCGTGTTTCGGGCGACATGAGCGGAATTGCTTCGAGATAAGCGGCACGCAGGAAGTCGTCGTTGGCTACCTTGGGCGGCTGTGAACACATCACGCAATAGCTATTGCAGCGCTCGGTGACGAGCATTGAATTGAACGTGGACGCCCTGCGATACATCACCCAGATTTCGCCCGATCGCGGGCTGATGCGCACCACGTCGCCTTCGGCAAGATGGTCAAGTTCTGCAGGAAGCGGCCAAATTGGTGAGTCGCTGGTCGAGGAATCATCTGTATGCGACACCATCAAGTAGCCGCGAAATCCGGGGACCATCGTTTCGGTTTGATTGGTCAGAAGAATCTCGCGATTGCGATCAACCGTGTTCTGCAGGTTACGCACGATCCGCGCGACGAACGGCTCGGCGTCGGTGCGATGGGAGAGTCGCGCGTGCAGCTTGATCACGAATCGCTCTCCCGATTTCAGAGCCAGGTGTTAAGGATTTCGGCGGATTGCGGGTCGTCTTCGAGCAAGCGAATGATCTGACGCATCACTTCCATGTTGCGACGACAGAAATCGCTCAGTGGTTTGAAGCCGACGGCGTCGTTTTGCGTTGCATGATGATAGACCGGATCGCTGCCGCAATACGGCTGAAAGCCGCAATCGACACACATCGGCACGCCTTCGGTCATCGTTTGCGAAAGCGTGTCGAGCAGGGTGTCGGAAAGAATCACATCTTCGTATGAGTCGTTGATGAGATTGCCCAGCCGGAACCGTCGATCGCCCGTTTCGGCCAGCATGCGAGCCTCGTCCGAGGCGTAGATGTCGCCATCATAATTGAAGACGATTCCGGCGATTCCAATTCCGGCCGGCGATTGGAGATCGACGTAGCCAGTAGGGTAGGGCGTTAGCATCTTGCGCAATAGCAGCGCTGTGTATTCCTCGCGAATTGGCACGCCCTGCGTGTTGAGCTCGATGATGTAGCCGAGCGTTTCTCGGTAGAAGTCGAGCCACTGGTCGACCGTGTATCGCCCCACTGCGCCGGTTTTTACCGCAAAGCCGTAAGGGCTAAGCGGGCGGAGAAAAATGCTGGTGAAACCGAGTCTTACATATTCGTCGACGATCGCTCGCGGCTGAGACAGGCTTTCGGCCGTTGTTGTCATCAGCGCGGAGATCTGGTCATGGCCGAGCACTTCGCGGGCACGTTGAATGCCGTGCTCGACCAGTTCGTGGCTGTCTCCGCCAGGTCTCGGTCGGTTCGCGTTGTGGAGCGATTTCGGACCGTCGAGGCTGGTGGATAGAAAGATGTGATGCTCGCGGCAGAAGGTGAGAATCTCATCGGTCAAAGGCGCCAGATTGGTCGCGATGACAAATTGAATCTCACGATTTTCGACGACATTGCGCGCGTTGACTTCGGCGACGATTTGCTCGATGAGCCCGAAATTCAGCAGGGATTCGCCGCCCTGGAACTCGACCTTGATCGTCGGCGAAGGGCTGCGGAACATGAAGTCGATGGCACGGGCGACGACTTCGGGTTTCATGTCGTAAGCGTGGCGATCGGCCGATTGCCGCGAGACCTGGCAATAAGGGCAACTGTGATCGCAACGCAAACTCACAACGAACATGAACAGCGCCGTGAAGTTCGCCAGCAATGATTGCTTCGTGCGATATTTTATCGCGAGTAGGCCAAGTGCTACGTCAGAGTCATCGTCGAGCACGAAGTGCCGCGCGAGCAGTTCTTCATAGATTGGTGACGCCGTATCGAGTTCGTGCCGAACGAGCTGTTGCATCGTTTCGCGAAGCAGCACGATCAGTTCGCCGGCGAAGTTCGTGACGACGTAGCGTGTGTCGTCAAGTGCGATGAATCGCATCGGCAAGAGCCGATAATTCTCGCCGCTTCTCCGACGAAAATAATCGAGGTTATGAAAACGCTGGCCCTTGATGATGGGTAATGAAGACATGGCGCGGCCAATTGAAGTGAGAATACGTCACTCGTTTGCGGCGAGTCCCGAAAACGCCTGTGCCAGCAGCAAGTTCCTGATCGGCGCGGTTTCCTCGGCAATCGTTTCGCGCAGCTCCTGGTCGAGCAACTCGGTGAGAAAATCGGCTTCGAGACTCTGAGTCGAATCGCCGATGCGTTTGGAAATGAGCTTCAACGCGACATTGCCGTCGGTGGTGAGTTCGATCAGCGCCGCACAACGATTGCCCAGGCGATACGCCGCCTTTTTGATGGCAGCGAGACGATAGATCGTCGTGCTGAGTGTGAGCATTACCTCGATCATGCTTTTCCCGTTCGTGGGCCATTGCTCGTCAAAACGGCGACGAACTCGCTACCAGGACTCAAATTATTGCTGACGCAGCGCGAATTCTTCGCCACCCTTGGGCTTGAGTCGAATCGTACGAGTTGGCAGCGAGATACTCATCAGCGTGGCGTCGCCAATGGTTTCACCCACGCGGATTTGCTTTGATTCATTGGTAAGCAAATCCTTGATGAAGACGACGGGAAAGCCCTTATCGGCCTGCATCGTGATGATGCGATAGCGAGTCGAGGGATCGACCGATTCTTCGCCATTTGCTGTCGCGCCTGCCGAGAAATTTGGCAGCTTTGGTGCTGGCTTCACCGATGTCCGAGGCGCATTCGGAAGGCCGGGAGTGGTCGGAGGCACCTTGGAATCGGTGACGGGAGTCGCGTCCTCGGCTTGCGGCAGCGATGGCGTTGCTTTCGGAGTGCGCGTCAATGACCTCGATCGCGTACGAGCCGAAGGCGCTGGTGCGGTCGAATCCGCCGATGGCGTGCTTGGTGCAATGGAGCTGGAAAAGTGAGACGAATGGCTTGCGCCCGAGACGTGTGACCGGTGCGAACTGTGCGAGCTATGCGATGAATGCGATCGATGCCCCGCCGCGAACATTGCTTTCGCGTTGGCCATGCTCGACTTGAGAACCAGGGGCGGTGGCAAGTCGCGCCTGCGTCCGGTTCCGTCGTGCAGGTTGGAAAGTGTCACAGCTCTTGGCTGCGCAGGCGAAGAATGCGGTTGGTTCGCATCGACCGTACCCGCGTTCGACGCGAGCAGTGCCGCCGCGGCGCCCGCTACAGTTCCCACCTTGCGCACGAGCTTTTGCAACAACGATCGTCGTTGTTCGTCGCCTTCCATGATCGCCTCACACCAGACTATGTCTAATCGGCACAGGTGATTATTCGAGAGGTTGAATCGTCTCAACAGCACGTGTGAGACGAATCATCATGTTGGAGTCTATCCCGCGCGCAATTGCCACGCAACGGGTCGATCGCAAACGACAAAACCGCCGGATCGAGCGAAGCGTGTGGCTTCGTCGATCCGGCGGTTTTGTTCGTAAGAATCAAGCGGGCTTAGCTCACAACCAGGTCGCCGCTACCGTTGGTCGCGTCGAGGTAGTTGCTCGACCCGTTGTAGGTCGACACCACTGCGCCCTGGTGCGTGCCCGTGCCATCGCTTGTGGGCACGTTGTCGAGTGTTGCCACACCGTTCGTGTCGGTGACGGCCGAGCCGACGGCGACTCCATCGAGCAGGAAGTTCACCGTTTCGCCCGAGATGCCCAAACCGGTGACCGACGAGAGCAACGTGGCGAGCAGCGTGGCGGGACCGCCCAGAGGCGCGGTGCCCGAGACGGCTGTGAAGGATGTGCCCGCCTTGTTCACGACAAGGTCGCCAAGCGCCTTCGTTGCGGCGGTGTAGTTCGAGGTGCCGGTGTAGTTCGCGGTAACCCCGCCGGTATCGGTGCCTGCGTTGTTCGCGTTGGCCACGCCGCTAAGCGTCGCCACGCCGCTCGCGTTCGTCACGGCTGTGCCAACTTGCACGCCGTTCAGCGAGAAGACCACCGTTTCACCGGCGACTGGCAGGTTCGTCACCAGCGAGGTGAGCGTCGCGTGGAGCGTGGCCGTTCCGCCGAAGTCAGCGGTGCCTCCCACCGAGCCAAGCGTGGTGGCGGCCTGCGAAATCGTGATGTTGCCCGTCGCTGCTGGCGCTGCAAGGAAGTTCGTTGTGCCGGGGAACGTGACACCCACGATTCCGGTCGTTGTGCCAGCGGGGAGCGTGTTCGACACGCCGGTGAACGTGGCCACGCCACTTGAGTTCGTCGTCGCGCTGCCGACGGCCACGCCGTTGAGCGTGAAGTTGAGCACCTGGCCCGAGACGCCGGAATTCGTGGCGGCCGAGGTCAGCGTTGCGGTGAGGGTTGCGGGGCCGCCGAAGTTGCCGGTGCCGCTCACTGATCCGAGGCTGGTGCCGGCCTGCGACACGACGAGCGAGCCGGTCGCACTACCCGAAGCCGCGAAGTTCGAGTTGCCCGCGAAGCTGACGACGATGCCGCCCGCGTCGGTGCCGGCGTTTGCGGTCGTGGTCGCGGTTGCGGTTGCGATGCCGTTCGCGTCAGTGACACCCGTTCCCACGGCGATACCGTCGAGCGTGAACGAGACCGTCGCATTCGGAATCGGCTGGTTCGTCACTGCCGAGATCAGAGTGGCGTGCAACGTCGCCAGGCCGCCGAAGACCGCCGTGCCGTTGATCGTGCCGAACGTTGTGGAGGCCGTCGTGGTGACGAGGTTACCCGAAACGTTCGTGGCCGGAAGCTGCGCTGAGCTGCCCGCGTAGCTGGCGACGACGCCGCCCGTATCGGTGCCAACCGGCTTCGACGAAGCAACACCCGAGAGCGTGGCGACGCCGCTGGCATTGGTGACGGCCGAACCGACTGCAGTGCCGTCGAGCGTGAAGTTGATGGTCTGGCCGGAGAGGGGGGTGTTCGTTGTGGTGTTGGCGAGTGTGGCCGTGAGTGTGGCCGTGCCGCCGAACTGTGCGCTTCCGGAGACAGCGCTGAGGGCCGAAGTCGCCTTCGTGACGCTAACGTCGCCCGAGGCTGCGGTCGGACGATGATAGGCATCACCCGCGAAGCTGGCGACCACGCCGCCCGTGGTGCTACCCGAGGCGAGCGTGTTGGCGATTGCGATCGTCGCGAGGCCGTCGTTGTCGGTGATCGCGGTGCCGGCGAAATCGCCGTTGACCGTGAAGACGACCAGTTGGTTGGGGGCGGGGTTGGTGCTCGTGTTTTCGGTGAGCGTGGCGCTCAGCACGAGCAGCCCGCCGGCCGAGCCGGTCGCGGATACGTCGGTGAGCGTGGTGTCATCGGCGAGGATGGTCGGCGTTTGCGGCCAGCCGTGTTCGCGGAGCGCCTTGGCGACTGGTCCACGCGGGCCGAATGTGCCGAAGATATCGATCACGCCGTTGTAGAAAGTGTTCACCGAGCCGATGAGCTGGCCCGCGGAGAGCTTGGCGTTGTTGGTCGCAACAATGTTGGCCGCGGCGTTTTCGAGGCGAATGACGTCGCCGTCGATGTCGTTCGACTGAATCGGATGGCCGACGAGGATCGCCGAGTGCATGTCGGTGCGATAGGCTTCAGCGTCGGCGATGATCGAGTTGGCTGCGTCGGAAAGCTTGAGAGCGCCATTGCCGAACGCTGCGACGATCGTATCCACCTGCTTGATGAACTGATTCGTCCGCTTCAGCAGGTTGGAGACCGGCGTGTTATTGGGGAGGATCGGGCCTTTCGTAAGCGAGTTCACCGCCGTGGTTGCCACGGAGATGTAAGTGGCATCGCTGACGAGTCCGACGCTGTTTGACTGCTCGATCGCAATTTGATCGGCGACAGCGCGGGCGCTTTGGAGATTCACGACTTCCTTGACGCTGGGGAGCTTCGCCAGCTTGGAGTCGGAATAATTGACATAGCTCGCGGCGAGGCTCTGGACCTCGGTGACGAAGCCGGTGGAATCGACTTTGCCGGCTTTGAGGTCGGCGAGGGGGCCGTTGGTGATTTGGGTCTGCAGGGCGACGGTCATCTTGTTGATGATGGCCGGACCTGGATTAGACCGCTTGAGTAGCGGGTTCAGGTTGGGACCAACGAAGGTCTCGGTCGTGGCTGTGAGCAGTTCGCGCTGCTCGAGCATTTCGAGCGGAGTGACCCGGCGCTTGGTATCCGGCTTCGCGTTCCGCTTCCCCGAAGTGCGCATCGTTCAACGCCCCTTCCCTATGGCGAATGCTGTCCTTAAACTCCGGGTGTCGATCGAGTGATGCGAATTGAGAGTAACTACGCGGACCAATTAACAGGCGTGCTCAAGATCTGATGAGTTCGCACCTCGACGCCTGGCGCTTCCGTCATATCCGGCATGAGCTGCAGACCACGCCAAATCACGATTGCGCGAAGACGTATTGAGGGCACGCGAAGCTTAGCACATGAAATGGAGGATGCCGGAGAATCTTTGAAAGATCTGAAGTTATGTAAAATGATTCGAACATTCCAGATGCGCCGCATGCGAGGATCAATCGAGTTCTGCCGGTTGCGCGATTGACTGTTTCTTGTGCGCGTGTTTCTGGCTGGCTTGGAATTATTATGTGATTGTGCGATTCGAGCGAGAGATTCTGTTGCCCGATATTCATTGCCGAAACGTACCTTTGTTCCATCACGAAGCGGCTGCTTGGAGACGCAGATCGTTTGGGCCATCCGCCCGACAGAAGAAGAGGAACTACGCAGTTGGGATATGGCGACAGATCCGGTTGGGTGGCCTGGACAACTTGTTGTCCAGGTGGCGCAGCCATAAGAGGGCGAAGTACAACAAATTACGATGCCCTCTCGCCGCTTCGCAACCGAGGCAACGAGTTGTCCCAATTTCGTCTAACGCTGGGTGTGTGGCTTTTAACAAAGGCTCGTGATGGGTTTCGGCGCGGTGCCCGAAATCAGACCATCGGGTGCCACTGGTGGTACCCCACCAATGCGACCTAGGTAACATCGAACACACTGGTGGCTACTTCGCCGATAGGGGAGTGGTGTTGAATTGTGCTTCAAACGGCAGATACTGACGCGTACGTCGTCAGGCAATACGTCCCCCAGCCGCAACGCCAAGGTCGACACTTCGTGGCTAGTCAATCTCGATTTTGGTCAGGTCGATTGGCAAGAAAAGCGTTCGATAGCCCGCTCATATCGCAAGAAGCACGGCGTTTCGCGACATTTGACGCATTGATGAAGTCGTTGACATTTTGAGAGCGATAGCGGCCCAAAATCGAATATTTCAACAGGCTGCTCGACATCACTCGCCAACAAATCGCCGCACTACAGTCTATTCAATCTCGCTTTCTATCGTTCTTTCGTTCTGAAGCGAACAGAGCCTTTTTTAAGATAGCAAAGCAAATCGACGATACGAACGCGAGAGATGCGGCAAACGAAACGAGGAGGAACGGTGCTTCTATCCTCTGTGGCTTTTCCCCTGCTTGCACGATTAAAAGCGAAGTCAATATGATAAGTTCGTTTTTAAACAAGACCCTTCCAATAACCCATGCGGACATGCACGCGGAAAAACAGGCGAGTTCGTAAGTGAAAGGCATCCGTCCCAAACCGATAGCATTGTTTTTGACATACATAAAAATCGTCAATGTGAAGGAGAATAAAAGCGCAAATACAACAGACCAACGTATCGGCAAAGGTGCAGCCCAAGTTACGAAAAATGAAAATACACTCCTCATACTCGGGTCCCCTCATAGCGTTGGCGATTCCGTTTCTTATCTTGCACTTCTTCGTGAATGAAGACGTTTGGGCTCCAAGTATCGGCGAACTCAGTTACCGACTCCAGACTCCACGGATTTCGCAAACTCTAATGCGAAATATACCCTTGGAAACCTTAATAGGTTAGTCTCCCTGAGGTCTCACCTAAGAGGCGCGCCCCCAGTGTGCCGAGACCCGCTATTGGCAATCGGTCTTAGGATTTGTGAGCTCAATATTGAGCAACAGTGCCAAACTCATATCAGCATCGAATGCATTATGAGTTGTGCACCGTTCTCATGCTACGCTCGGTTTGTATGCAAAATACTCTTTGAGCTGCAGGATCGGCCGTTCGAGGAGATTCCAGGAGAGAAATCCCAGGTTCAAACACACGACGATCCGCATCAGATCGAACCAGAGCGGGAACTGATGCGGCCAGATATGCATGGTTTGGGCTGCGGCTTCGTTCGTCATCAGGATGAGAGGATGGTGGAACAGATAGAGGCCGTAGCTGATCATGCCGAGGTTGCGCAGAGTCTTCAGTCGCAGAAACGCCATCGACCGGCGGCCGCTCTGGCAAACGATGATTCCTACGACTGCGAACCATAGGCAATTGAATGCGAGAATGGGTACAACAGGCTGCGCGGCGATGAGTTTCCAGACGTCGGGATGAACAAACGCGCCGGTGCGATGGAGCACGATCGCGGAAACAGCGGCGATTGCGGCGAATATCGCGAGCAATTTGCGGCGGTGCAGACCATTCGGCTTCACGACGGCAAATAGACCGGCGAGCAAACCGCCTAGCGCGAGGCCGTCGCCTCGTGATCCCAGAAGGCTGCAGATGATATTGAAGCGAGCCCTGACGAACACGGTTCCTACAAGGCAAACGAGTGACAGTGGAATGACATACTTTCGGCCTAGCAGCAGAATGAGCGCCGGCCAGATGAGATAGAATTGCTCCTCGATGGCGAGCGTCCACGTGTGGCCGAGATAGAGGCTGAAGAGAGTCGATTTGTTGGACCAATAGTATGAGACGTTTTGCGTGAATGTCAGTACATAGGGCAGCCCGCGCCAGGTGCATCCGGAATAGAGCACGGTCGCGAAGGCGGCGATCAAGCCAATCAACAGGTAATAGATGGGCCAAACGCGAAGGGCGCGTCTTGTATAGAAGCGGAGTACGAAACCCTTGGTGGTGCCGTGCTTGATGATGATTGTGGTGATGAGATAGCCGGAGAGTACGAAGAAGAGGTCGACCGACGCCCATCCCCAGGGGATCAGTGTGCTGCGCGCGTGGTACATCACGATGACGAGCGCCGCGAGTCCGCGAAATGAGTCGAGCTCGGCGACACGCTGTTCGCCGACGCTCTCGGTTCCTTCGGGTTTATCGAAGTAGACCGACTTTTCACCCACGCGTCGACCAGGTTGACGCGCAAGGACCACATCATTCGCGGATGCGCGTGAGACCGCGTTAATATCCAACGAAGTCTGGTCCGACATGCTGCGCGATCTCCTCAATTCGCATGGCGACCGAGACAAATGAGCGGTCTCGGCTTCTTTTGAGCTGCACTCAATCGCAGCTTCTTTTGACGTGACGTATGTGGATGCGCGGCTGTGTAAGTTCGGGGACCATATCAGAATGCGCGAATTGCGCACAGGCCAGACGTGCCCTTTTTGTCGCAGGCTTTCTGGCTGCGGGTCAATGAGTTGGAATTGGCGGTGAATTGAACGCACCACCTGACGCGCCAAGAATGGTCGGCTTGACATCGTGTCGTCTTGGGCGGTCTAATCGTCACTCTCGACAGGTGCCTCCGCCCCGAACGTGGTGCGGGGGAGAATAGGGAAGACGGTGCGAATCCGTCGCGGGGCCGCCGCTGTGATCGGTGAGGCCCCCGGGCACAATCAAGCCACTGCCGTTATTGGCGGGAAGGCGACCCCGGGGTCCGCTATGAGCCGAAAGCCAGAAGACCTGCCCGTCGAGGTTCTGTTCCGATGCTTCGGTCACAAGCATCCGGGCGGGCCGCTTCGCAGAACGTCTGCCGATGCACCACGCGCCGGAGCCCCGAAGCCGGAACCTTCACGCCCGTCCCGGCGGAAAGGTTTGTGGGGCTCATGCGTCGTCGCCATTCTCGCGGATTCACGCTCATCGAGTTGCTCGTCGTCATTGCGATCATCGCCATTTTGATCGCACTCTTGCTCCCAGCCGTTCAGGCTGCGCGCGAAGCCGCGCGGCGCGCCCAGTGCTCGAACAATCTCAAGCAAATCGGCCTCGGTTTTCACGGTTATCACGACACACACAACGTTTTCCCCGGCGGGGGTTACGGACTGAGTGTCGCGAATCTTACCGTCGCAAATACCGTTGCGGCCAAGGCGAAACGAATTCTGAGCTGGGGTACGGCGATTCTGCCCTACGCCGAGCAAGCCGCGCTTTATAACAGCATCAACCAGAGCTTCTGGTACATCGAACCGCAAAACACCACAGCGGCGGCAACATCGCTGTCGGTGTATCTCTGCCCGACGAATCCTTATCCATCGCTCACGCGTCCCAATGGTGATAACCAGACGGCACCCGGTGAATATGCTCGCAACGATTATTCCGGCAACTACGGCGAGCGAGCCCTGCGGTGCTATCCGCCGGGCAATTGCCAGAACAATTATTCCGACCAGGGAGATACATCGGGCGTGCCGCGTGGGACGATGCTCACGTCAACACAGCAAAATGCTTCGTTGACGAACATTGTCGACGGCAGCACATACACAATTCTCGTGGGCGAGGCGCACGAGGCGATGTTCGGCTACTGGGTGAGTCACAAGAATTTCCTCGATCAAAGCGCACCGATTAATGCACGCAACGGCACGGCTTCGGTTTGGGCATCGTGCCAGGTTGCGAAGACGTCGAAAAGTCTCGGCAAGATTGGGTGCGATTTGACGCAGGAATTCGCGAGCTATCACGTCGGTGGGGCGTATTTCGGATTCGCCGACGGCTCTGCGCGATTTCTCAAGGAGAGCATCGATAACAAGGTGCTTGCGGGGCTTCTGTCCAAGCGCGGCAATGAGATCATCAGTGCCGATCAACTTTGACGGAAGTTACGCATTCGCCATTGGAGACAAAGTGAAATCGGCCGGCCGGGACAGCTTGCTTGTCCCGGTCGCGAAGCGACAAGAGGTTCTCAAAAGCACTTTCGCATTACCCTCCTGTGGCTGCGCCACCTGGACGAGCAAGTTGTCCAGGCCACCCCGTTCGGTCTATTGCGCTGCTTCAACCCCATAACTCTCTATCAGTGTTATCATGACTGAAAACTCGCACAGCCCTTGCAATGGTACTTGCCGGATCGATCAGATATCGGGCCATTGCATCGGCTGCGCGCGGACGATTGGGGAGATCATGGTCTGGCGAGACGCGAGCCCGGCTGTGCGAGCGCGCATCTGGTCGGATCTCGCGTCGCGCCGCTTGCTTATCAATCGCGAAACCAACGACGATTCGCCTGCTACCGACGACTCCTCCGCACAGTTATGATCGAGCGACGGGATCAGCTTATCAACACCAGGGCGGGGGTGTGCGATGCGTAGCGAACGCGAGAAAATGCTGGCGGGGGAACTCTATGACTCGCTGGACCCCGAGCTCGTCGCGGCCCGCGGACGTGCACACGACCTTTGCCAGATGCTCAACGCCACGCACGACTCGCAGACCGATGAACGTCGGCGGATCTTGCGTAAACTGATGGGCACTGGCGGTGACAGCGTTTGGATGCAGCCGCCGTTCTTTTGTGACTACGGCTCGAACATTCATCTCGGCGAGCGCGTGTTCTTCAACTTCAATTGCATCGTGCTTGATGTATGCGACGTCCGCATCGGCGACTTCACCCTTTTCGGTCCGGCCGTGCAAATTTACACCGGTACGCATCCGATGAATGCGGAGCTTCGACGCAAGCAGGAGTTCGCCAAGCCGGTCGAGATTGGTCGCGATGTTTGGGTCGGCGGCGGCGCGATTATTTGTCCCGGCGTGAAAATTGGGGCGCGCTCGGTGATTGGCGCGGGAAGCGTGGTGACGCGGGATATTCCTGAAGGCGTGGTTGCGGTTGGCAATCCTTGCCGCGTGCTGAGGGAGATTACGGATTGAGCTTGGTGTCTGAATGGTTGGTCATGTAAGCAAAAATAAGTTTCGTTTCAGGAGTTCTTGGGCCATCGCAATGATACGGCTGTAAACAGGATGAGCGACGAACCAAAAGCAACGCAGTAAAGCGGGTTCGCTGGCGGTTCGAAGTGAGTTGTAATCGAAGTCCCGATGGCGACTCGTTGGCTTCCCAGTTCTTCCTCTGCCGCCTGGGCAACCGCTGCCAGGGTTTGAACTGAGAAGCAGCCGCAAGGACTATCGCAGAATTCAATGCGTAACGTCAGCATGTGAGTATCAGGGTTGACCTTGATCCGTAGCTTGTCGCGGAATTCGGAGCGAGGGTCTTCCAGGCCCGTAAATCGGCGGTCCATTCGGTAGGGTGTTGGTGGATATCTCGATTCGGATCTTGGAACGATTTCGCTGACAACGCGCTTCTTTCCGAGAGAATCGATGAATTGACTCTTGTTAAAAATTGGCGTCGGGTGATCGAGCGCGACGTCGAGCACCTTATCGGAAAGTAAGTCCCTTGCTAAGTGCTCGGCGTCGCCATCAACCGCGCGGAGTTCGCAAATCTCATACGACTTCGCCGCGCTTTGTTGTTGCGTGATGAACGCGAACAAGAATGCAGAGCCGACGATCAATATCAAAATCGAATCGAGCCCAACCCGGAATTTACGTCGCGGCGGCCGAATGCCGATGAGGCTATCAGCTTCAGAGATTCTTGAAATGAGAAACATTGCTTTACCCCGATTAGCGAAAGCGGTTTCACAAATTCATGATAAGTTGATCTGAGATGGTTGCCAAGAAGATATCCTTGTTTCCATCGAGAGGTCTGGCGAGAAACTTTAGGTCGACTTGTATTTCTATACAGAAACGCCGTTGCAGATCAGTCGGGATGGACAGGGGCAGGAGAGGATGTCGCTGCCACATCTGTTACCGGCGGATTTGGTATCCCTGACTGTTTTGTCGACTTCTTGCGCGGTCGCATCGAAACGAATAGGAAGAGGATCACCGAGGATCCGAGCCCAACGAAGTAAAGCCGATGAACGGGTGGATTCTTGTAGAGCACGATTGGGGTCACAATGGCGACGCGACGAGGCCCGAGTTTCTCCTCGGCTGCTTTGACAAGTGCTGTCAACAAAATGGAGTCGTTGCCGCCACCAACGCGCAATGGAAAATGCTCAACTCCCAGCGCGACAAGATGAGTTTCCGGATTGACTTTGATTGTCAATCGATCTCGAAACTCCGCATGCAGGTCTGTCACACCGGCGAATCGGCCGTGGAATCGGTATGGTACAGGATTATGGGAGCGCCGATCGAGCGCGAGGACCGACCAGTTGTTGCCCTCTTTATCGCTGATTTTGCGCGGAGTTAGTGCCGGAGTGGGGCGATCGAGCGCGGCGTCAAGCACCTGATCGGAAAGCAAGTCTTTCGCGAGAGTCTCGGTGTCACCATCAACTGCGCGAACAAAGCAAACATGAAACGACCGGAATGACTTTTGTCGCTCGATGATCATTGCCATCAAAATTGCGACACCTACGATCAATATGAAAATCGAATCAAGACCGATCCGGATTTTGCGTCGCTGCGGAGAATTGTTGATAAGTTCGAGGTCGCGTTTTTTGTCTCGGAAGAAGAGCATAGCCTTTCTCCGTGGAAGACATCGCCGATCATCGCATCGTCGGCATCAAAGCTACGGTGCGCGAACAAGGCATCGCCTCGCAGTGGTTTGGAGCAAAACTCAAAGGTTTTACGCTACAAAGTCTTGCAGCGACGCATCGACACCGCAATGAAAAGAAAGAACGATAGCTCAGCCGCAACGAGGTAAGGTACGTTCGGAATTGGAGCTGTGTGGAACGTGATCGGAGTGGCGATGATGACGCGCTTTGGTCCGAACTCTTCTTCGGCTGCTTTGACGATGGCTGCAAGGATCTCAAACAGGTGGGGTGGTGAGACACGAACTTCGAATTTGATTTTCACGCTGATTCGCTGCGTATCAGGATTCGCCTCGATTTGGAACTGGTCGCGGAGCTCGGCACGCGGGTCGCTCGAACTGGCGAAAGGCCCCGTGCTCCGCAGAGGCGGGGGTACGACAGGACTCGATCCCCGAGACGGAAGAATTTCGATGTCCGAGCCTGCATTCCCCTGTTGACGGGCGAGGAAGAAATTCAGTGCGGGGACAGGTCGATCGAGCGCGGCGTCGATCACGCGATTGGAAAGGAGGTCTCTTGCCAGGCTTTCAACGTCGCCGTCGATCACGCAGATGTCGCATGCGTAATGGGTTTTGAATGGGTTTCGTTCTTGATTGAAATACGCGAGAAAAAAGGCAACGCTCACGATCAAAATCAGTATCGAGTCGAGGCCGATTCGGAACTGTCGTCGCGGTGGCCGAATAGTTGCGAGGTTACTTTCGGTTCGAACTTTTCCAAAGAAGAGCATAGCACTTCCCAATTTTTATGAGCGGTTTTAGGTGTGTATTTGATGATAGCAAGGCGACATTGGTTTCCCTAGTTTGTCGTTGGTTATGTGCTAGACGTAGGACTGGCAACAGCAGGGGCATGTATCATGACTTAATGATGATCGAGCAGAGCGACAGACGGTGAAGTTGTGTCATCAAGAGGGCCTGCTACTTTCGGTGGATTTGCTGATTCCTTAGGCGACCGAAGCGAAACCAGCATAAAGAGGGTCGTCGTTAACCATAATCCGCCAAAGAATAGCCAGAACTGCGGGTGGGACCTGTGCAACATAATAGGGCTAGCAATGGAAGTGCGCTGTGAGCCGATTTCAACCTCCGCTGCTTTGACAATCGCTGCCAGAACATTGGACGTCTTTGGTCTCAATAGACTTTCATCTACGTCGTGGCTAAGCCTCACAATACGAGTGTCGTAGTTAATCTTTATTCGCAGATGATCTCGGACTTCGGAGCGTGCGTCATTGACGCCCGCGTAACGAGCGGACATGCGCAATGCTGGTCTTAGCGATTTCGACGGCGACGGATTCTCGATTTCATAAGCGAGTGAATTTCCATCTTTCTCCGGTCGCTTGGGCAATAAATTCAAAGTTGGATAGGGATGATCGAGAGCGGCATCAATTACCTTGTCGGACACAATGTCTCGCGCCAGGGCTTCCACGTCGCCATCGAGTGCGTAAAGGTCGCAAACATAGTCTGGGCTAAAGGCCTTCCGGAATTGTAATATGCCGCTAAATACCAGGGCAGCACCAACGATAAGAATGAGAATTGAATCAAGCCCGAGCCGGAATACTTTCCGATGCGACTGCTTCTTGATCGCTCGAAACGCGTTTGTGGCTCGTCGGGATGGGAACACGATGATTTCCACTGATGATGAATGATTTCAAGAACTCATCGTATAGCCATCCAAAGTCGTTTCCCATCAAAATAGCGTCGAGCCTTTTAACAATCCTCAGACACTCGTTGCGGCTAGAATTGAGAACGACGATGACACCGGTCTCGGCAAAAACCGAAACCGGCGCCATCGTCGAGTGAAAGAGAATCACTAGCTAATCAAATCATTGCGCAAACCGCTTGAAGAACGACGAATTATTCCAGCGCGGCTTGGTATCGCGATTGGCCACGCGTTCCAATAGCTTCGCAACCAGCCGATTGAAATCAGCCGCCGCCTGCTTGTCGATCGGTTGGCTCATGTCGTCGGAAGGAGCGTGATAGCGTTCGGTCAGCCAGGCCTTTGCTAGCTTCTCTTCGGGCGAATCCTTGACGAAACCGATCTTGAGCGCGAGGGCGGGAATTCCGCGGCGAATGAAGCTGTATTGATCGCTGCGAATGAACAGGTTTCGCTTCGGTTCGGGATCGGCGTCGGCTGCGATGCCGAGTGATTCGGCGACGGTGGCGGCGTCGCGGCCGAGGTCGGATTCATCGAGTCCGTAGATCGTTAGCCGCTTCATGGGGAAGATCGGCAGATACATGTCGGTGTTGATATTCGCGACGATCGACTTGGCATCAACCGTCGGCATGTTTGCGAAGTAGCGCGAACCGAGCAGGCCTTTTTCCTCGCCGGTGACCGCGACGAACAGGACCGATCGCTTGAGTTTCAAGCCGGAATCTTTGAGCTGGCTGGCGACTTCGATGAGCGTTGCCACGCCTGAGGCGTTGTCCATCGCACCATTGAAAATCGCGTCGCCGTTGATGGGCTTGCCGACGCCGAGGTGATCGAGATGGGCACTGAAGACGACGTACTCGTTCTTGAGTTGCGGATCGTTTCCCGGCAGCACGGCTGCGACGTTTTGCGACTCAACGTTCACTCGCTTCACCGAGGCAATTGCCTTGATCTTTTTGGGGATGGCGAAGTGCGGCAGGGGCTTGTTGGCGTCGGCGAGGGCAAGGATTTCGGCGAACGTGTGACCGGTGCCCGTGAACAGAATTTCGGCCTTCGCGGGATTGATTCCCACCGCAAGTTTTAGGCCGCGCATGTCGTCCATGGTGGGATCGGAAAGCGTCATCGACGGCATCAAGCGGGCGAGGCTTGAACGGGCCCAGGGGATGTCCATGTTCTTGGGATTCTGAATTGTTACCACGCCAGCCGCACCGAGTTTGCGAAACAATTCGCCACGTTCGCCGGACGACTGCATGTGCGCGGCCAGGGGGCCGGGGATCGACGTTGGTGCTCCGGAGAGAACGACAACGAGTTTGCCGCGGACGTCGAGACCTTTGAAATCATCGTGATTGGCTTCGGGGTGCGCGAGGCCATAGCCGGCGAAAACGAGGTCAGCCTCGACTTCGGGAGCGGGATCGACTCGCAGCGAGATGACGGCGTCGTCGCCGAGTTTGAGCGAATGCTCGTGGCCGTTTTCGATGAGCGTCAGGCTCGAGTGGGCTTCGTCGATTGTTTTCGATTTGAACGAAACGGGCTGGAGGAAGCCGTCGGTTCCTGCGGGCTTCAAACCGGCTTTCGCGAACTCGGCGGCGACGTATTCTGCCGCCTTGCGATGGCCGGGGCTGCCGGTTTCGCGGCCTTCCAGCTTGTCGTCGGCCAGAGTGGCGACGTGCGCGAGCCAGCGGTCGCCGTCGGCGGCGCGGGCGATGAAGGCGAGTGAGGAGAGGAGAATTGCAACGCCAAGGGATTTGAAAACGTTCACGTGTGGTTCCGAACGGATTGGGGATGAGCCAGGTGAGCCAAAGTGGAGCGCCCGGAGAGTTCGGCGGTCCGGAGGTTGTCTCACCATCAAAGCCGAATGCCGCGCGGTTTTCAACCATTCACTGAAACACATGGGTGATATTAGACGATCTTGGCTGGCTTCTTGACCGGAAGTTTGTGTGATTGTCCAATGAGGGGGCCGTGCGAGAACGGCCAGCCATGTTGGTCCCTCTTGTCGATTAAATCACCGGGTTTCCTGGGAACGACACATTCTATGAAGTGCTCGACGCGATTCGCTTGGGTGATCGCCGCGCTCCTTTTGCCGGCAGCCGCAACGCAGGGGGCCGATTCCTACGTCCCCTTCGAAGGTGAAAAAACCACCTGGCACGACGGTTTCGACCGCTTCGACTACGAGATGGATGAAGCCACGCTAGCCATTACCCCATTCAAGCGCGACGCCAACGAACGCTTCGGCGTGAAGAATCCCGAGAAGGGAAAGCGACGCTGCATCGTCGTCGTTCCCAAGCAGGCTGCGGCTGGGAATCCGTGGTCGTGGCAGGGATGTTACTGGGATCACGAGCCGCAGGCGGAAGTCGAACTACTTCGCCGAGGTTTTCACATCGCGTTCATCACGCCCGACCCCGGTAAGCAGTGGGACGCGTGGTACGATTTCTTAACAGAAAAACACGGCCTGGCGAAGAAGTGCGCGTTCGACGGCATGAGCCGCGGCGGCATCAATGCGTACTGGTTCGCTGGCGAACATCCTGACCGAGTCGCGTGCATTTATGCCGACAATCCGGCGATTCGCCCCGAAGATTTCGCCAAGTTGAATTTGCTCGCGAAAGCTGATATCGCGCTCTTGAACGTTTGCGGCACGCAGGACTTCTTGCTGCAGCGGCACACGCTGGCGATCGAGCGGCGCTATCATGAATTGAACGGGCAGATCACGGTGATGATCAAGGATGGACCTGCGCATCACCCGCACAGCCTGCGCAATCCCAAACCGATTGCCGACTTCATCGTCGAGCACACCAAGCCTGCCGCGCCTCGGCCGTCGTTTGCCAACGATCGCTGGACGAAGGGTTACTATTACAGCGATGAGAATTCGTATCTGCCGCTCAAGGAAGAGAAAACGTTCGTCACGTGCCGCGGGCCCGGTTTTGTGCCTTCGTACGTGCGATACGATTCTCGGGCCGATAGCCGCTGGGGTTTGATTAGCACGTCGGTGGTTGTGCCGAACAATCCCGCGCCAGGCAAACCGTGGGTGATGCGGGCCGATACAATTACGCGTGATGCCAGCGTCGATCAGGAGTTGCTGGCGAAGGGGTTCCACATTGTTGTGACGCCGATGACGGCTCAGGCCGGGCCGGTGAAAGCAGAGTGGGACGCGACCTACAAACTGATGGTCGATAACGGTCTGTCGCCGCGTCCGGTGCTTGAGGGCATTGGCACCTCAGGCGGCGAGTGCTACGCGTGGGCGATTGCGAATCCTGACAAGGTTTCATGCATTTATGTCGAGAATGCGGCGATTCGTAGCCTGATGTCCAAGAAGCAGCCGATGGAAGGGCTCGACGTGCTGGCGAAGGCGGGGATTCCGCTGATTCACAGCAGCGGCAGCAAAGATCCCTGGCTTGAGAGTGAGACGCGCGCGGTTGAGAAGAAGATCAAGGAGCTGGGCAGTAGTTTCACGGTGTTCGTCGATGAGGGACGCGGCCACTATCCGACTTCACCACGCGACGCGAAGCCGGTGGTTGCCGCGATTTTGGATGCGCAGGCGAAAACACCAGCCGCTAAGGTGGGTGATGCAGCTAAGTCGAAGGATTACAAGTTCGACAAGGTGATGTCGCGCGAGGTGCTGGAGAACTATCTCGACCGCTCGATTTCGATGGAAGGTTTGCTTAATGGTCGGGGGGACCTGAATGATAATATTCGCATGCTCAAGACGACGGAGGCGAAGTTCATCGGTCGGGCGCTTTGCCTTTGGGGCCAGGAGGCGAACCTTATCAAAAACCTGGAGCGTGCGCGTCAGCAGGTTCCGCAGTTGCACGCGGCCGATCCTGAAATGATTCTTCAGGCCTGCATTTTCGAGATCGTGACGACGCAGGTCGATCAGGTGCCGGTTCCCGATTGGGCGTTTGTTTCATTAGGAATGCCGGTCGAGAAGCGGAAATTTCGCTATGCCGACATGCTTTATCCCGATGGCAAGCGAAAGGATCACTGGCGTGCGGGCAACTCGGTGCCGGACGTCAGCCGGCCTGAAACGAAGCTTTGGTTCTACTTCCTCGGCGCGTCGTACATCGACGTGGGGATCGAGGCGATTCACTTCGGCCAGACCGAGTTGATGAATGGCAATGATCGCGATTTGAAGCATTACTCGCAGGTCCTCAGCTTGATTCGTGAACATGCCGTCAAGAAGGCGCGCCGGCACATGATTGTGTGTGACTCGCACGTTCCCAGCGGCGGATTGGTGCGAGAGGGGACACTGTTGATGGATTTTCACTCGTTTCCGCTACGGATCATGGAAACACCGGATAAGCCCAAGGAGGCGATCCTGAAGGTTGGCTTCTCGGATGGGATTTACGGCCGTAGTAAAGGTGGGATGACTTACAGCGGTTGGAGTTGCGAGCATTTGCCGTTCTTGGTGGAGATCGACAACTGGGGATCGAGCCGCAAGCCGGGTGAAGCGAAGCAGGGGAGTATTTGGGTTTGGGGTTGGGATGAGATCACGTGGTTTGCGCATCAGCCGGAGGCGTATCGCGCGAAGTGGCTGCGTTACGCCTGGAATTGGGTGCGGGAGACCGATCCCAACGGGCATTTTGAGATGCCGGGGAGTCGAACGCTAAGCTCGCGGAATGATGGCAAGCGATGGTATTTTGCAAATGCTTCGAGCAAGGCCGTGCCGGAAGGGTTGAATGATGAGGTGGCGATTCGGGACATTTGGCGGAGTGATGTGAAATCGCAGTGACTTGAATTGATTGTTGAAGTATTGATGGGTAGCCCGGGATCTTGATCCCGGGCCGCGGAGTGGCAAGAGAACAGTAGGGTTGACAAGTTTCTATTGATCGAAAGCTCTAACTGCTGCCTCTTGCGGCTCCGCCGCCCAGGTTCGAGAACCTGGGCTACCCTTTGCAGGGTGTGGATTTTTGGCGGAGAGGGAGTCGTTCGGCGAACTTGGAAATCGCACTCGAAATTCATCGTACGCACATAAAACGCTGGTTCAATGCACCGTGATGCGTTTGGGTGTGAGCAATTCTGTGCTCGACGCGAATGCACGAGCCGGGAGATGCGGCGATGATGGGTTGTGGAACTCGCGTGTTGGTGTTGTTGCTCTTGTTCGCGGCGTCGGCTTTTTCGCAGGCCCCCGCTCCCAAAGTCGAGCACGTTCCGCCGCCTGATTCGACCTGGACCGCTGACGCGACTTTTACGCCGATCAAGTCGATCACCGACCTTGGATTAGGGGCGATTCAAGGCGTGGTTGTGCGTGATGGCAAGGTTTACGCCTACGGCGATGTTGTGTTTGCAAATCCGCGTGTCGGCGTGATTCGTGAATACACGCTCGACCTCGAATTCACCGGTCGCGAAGTTCGGCTGACCAAGGACGGCAAGCCGCTGATTTTGCACCCGACGGGGCTAACGTGGGACGACGAATTCGGCACCTGGCTGGGTGATACAGTGCTGAAAAAAGCGGTGATGTATCGCCTCAACTGGGAACGCGCCTGGCGTGATGGAAATCTCGATCATGCGATTCTCGCGACGATCAGCGACGATGCTGCGATCAACGGTTGTCGGCCGGAGTTCGTGAAGTTTGCGGGCAAGACGTGGGTCGCAAGTTCGGACTATGGCGACGTTCACCCGGAGATTCGGCTGTATGATCCCGCGGGTCTGGGTGCGGCCAAGCGGTCGAGTTCACCAAGTGTTGCGACCAGGACGATTCTTGCAGGGGCGTTCAACCAGAATATGCACTGGGATGCAAAGCTTGGTCAGCTTGTTTGCGTGCAGAATGTGGTTGAAGGGCGAGGTTGGAGGCTTGATTATGTTGATCTCAAATCGGCGGCGGATGATGGGCGAGTCTCAGCGCCGAACGCTCGCGTGAAGACGATGACGTTCACGTCGCATGATGAGTTGGAAGGCTTCTGGCCGCTGGATGGAGATCGCGTGTTGATTGCCGTGGCGCGACGGAAGGACAATCTCATGCTGGGGACGATCAAGTCCGATACGCCGAGGCAGTCGCCGCCAGGAACGCCTTGACTTGAAATGAGATCGGGTGGCCTGCACGACTCGTAGTGCCGGCGCCACAGAGGATAGCGCGGAAGTGCTTGCGATTTCCTCTTGTCGCTTCGCGACCGGGACAAGCAGGTTGTCCCGGCCACACATTTATTCTTCCGCTCATGATGGATTTCGAGATGCTGGTCGAAATCCGGCTGTGGGCTACCACCAGTGGCACCCGGCGCCACGGCCACAGAAGGATAGCGCGGAAGTGCTTGCGATTTCCTCTTGTCGCTTCGCGACCGGGACAACAAGTTGTCCCGGCCACCCAGTGTATCTTTTTATCCAAGAACTATTGGGTAACTTTGATTACAGCACGCCGGCCGAGATTTCGGACAGGGCGTTGATGAAGGCGGTGATGTGATCGTCCGTTGAGAACGGTCCGGGGCTCAGTCGCAGGGTGCCGTCGGGGAAGGTGTTTAGCCGTTGGTGAGCATACGGCGAGCAATGCAGGCCGGGGCGGACGGCGATGTCGAAGCTTGTGTCGAGAATCGATGACACATCCTGTGCGGTCAGGCCGTCGGGAACGACGAGTGAAAGCGCACCGACGTGGCGATTTGGGTCCCACAGTCCCGCCACGCTCCAGCTTTCGCTGGTCTCGGCCCAGTCGACCACGCGTTGGAGCAGTTTCACTTCGTGCTGCCGAAGGTTTTCGGGACCGCGTTCGACAACCCAGCGAATGCCGGCGAGCAGACCGGCCACACCCAGGACGTTTGGCGTGCCGCCTTCGAGGAAGTAGGGGTAAATCTCGGGCTGGGTCTCAGTCTTGGAATCGCCGCCGGTGCCGCCTTCTCGCCAGGCTCTTGGTTTTGCGCGAGGTCCGACATACAGAGCGCCGGTGCCGGTCGGGCCGTAGAGGGCTTTGTGGCCGGGGAAGGCGAGGAAGTCGATCGGCGTGGTTTTCAGGTCGATCGGCCAGACGCCGGCCGACTGCGCGGCGTCGATGAGGAGCAGAACGCCGGCTTCGCGAACGATGGGAGCGATCGTTTCGATTGGCTGCACGGTGCCCAGGACGTTGGCGGCATGCGTCATCGCCACGAGCTTGGTTTTGGGCGTAAGCGCGGCGCGAATTGATTCGGGATTGATGTAGCCGTTGTCCGAAGCGACGCGAGTCAGCGTGATCACGCCGGCTTTTTCGAGGGCGCGGAGCGGGCGGCTGATCGAGTTGTGTTCCAGGTCGGTCGTGACGACGTGATCGCCGGCTTCGACCGTCCCTTTGATCGCCATATTCAGGGCGTCGGTGCAGTTGAGCGTGAAAACCCAGCGCTCGGGTGACTCGCCCTTGAAGAACTGATTGAGCGCGTGGCGGGCGTCGTCGAGAACGCGCTCCGACGCCAAGGCCATGCGGTGTCCCGAGCGGCCCGGGTTCGCGAGCGTGGTGCGGGCGAACTTGTCGAGCGCCTCATAAACCGGCTCGGGCTTGGGAAAACTGGTCGCCGCGTTATCGAGGTAGATCATGGGATCGTGATTTCCGTTGGGCCGCGAGGGAGGATAAAGTGCTGCGTCTCACCTCGCGACTCAATCCCTTGACTCGTTGTCAGTTGCCGACGAATTGAGCGTAAAGTGTGCGGGCCTTGGAGATGTCGTTCGTGCCCTTGATGATCGCGCGGCCGTCAGGGAACACAGTGAATTCGTGCCCTTCGGCGGCGAAACGAAGCATGAAGGCGTTGTGACGAACGTCGGCCAGGCTATTCAGTCGCGTGGCCATTTCGGCGAAGTTTAGCTTCTCGGAACGACGCGTGGCGATTTGCACGGCGTTGCGACCGCAGAGCGTGGTCGTGTGCGAGCCAAGGTCGCCTTCAAGCCACTCGAATTTCTTCTGCTGACAACAGGGACAATCAACCTTGCCGAGGAGGTTTTTGATCTTGAGACGGCGGAACGTCCAGTCCCAGATGTCGATGACGAACAACTCGGTGTTGAGGGCGTCATAAGCGCCGCTGAGGATTTTGATCGCCTCGACCGCCTCGAACGACGCCACCACCGAAACCGCGGGGCCAAGCACGCCGGCGGTTTCGCAAGTGGGTGTCATGCCGGGGGGCGGGTTGTCTTGGACGACGCAGCGGATGCAGGGGGTGATGCCTGGCCGGATCGTCATCGACTGGCCTTCGCTGCCGATCACGCCGCCGAAAACCCAGGGCTTGTTCAGTTTCACCGCGGCGTCGTTGATGAGGTAGCGAGTCTCGAAGTTGTCGGTGCCGTCCAGGATCAGGTCGGCATCGGCGACGAGGTCGAGGATGTTCGTGTGGTCGATGTCGGTGACGACCGCTTCGATATTCACCTGGCTGTTGATGAGTCGAAGCTTGCGGGCGGCGGCTTCGGCCTTGGGGAGATTATCGGCGACGTCTTGCTCGTCGAAGAGAATCTGGCGCTGGAGGTTGTGAGTTTCGATGAAGTCGCGATCGACGATGCGGATGTTGCCGACGCCGGCGCGGACGAGGTGATTTGCGAGCACCGTGCCCAGAGCGCCGCAGCCGCAGATGGTGACGCGCGAGGCCATCAGCTTGCGCTGGCCGGCTTCGCCGAGCATCGGGAAACGCACTTGACGGCTGTAACGCTCAATCGGATCGACAGCGGTGCTCATGGAAACGCTTTCACGCGAATGAAGTGCGAGCTTGCTTGTGTGAATATCGATAAGACAGCTATGGCGCGAGAATTTCTCGGACCGAAGATCAACCGCCGGCGACGGCGGGGATAATGCTGACTTCGTCGTTGGCGGCAACGGCGGTGGCGAGATCGTCGAGATAGCGAATGTCTTCGTTGTTGAGATAGACATTCACGAAGCGGCGCAGTTCGCCGGCGTCGTCGAAGATCCGTTCCTTGAGCGCGGGGTATTTGGTGCCAACGTTGCCGAGCACTTCACCAACCGTGGTGCCAGTCGATTCGACGGAGTCTTGGCCATCAGTGTGGGGACGGAGCGGAGTCGGGATGCGAACGACGGGCATCGGAAATCCTTTGGCGTTTTGCTTGCGATTCAGTTCAAGCGAATGAGGGAGAGGTCGATGTTGCTGGAGTTACGCAAATGATGTTGGACAGGATCAGGAATCGGGTAGCCGGGACAACTTGTTGTCCCGGTCGCGACGCGACAAGAGGCTGTTGCCACCTTGTTCGCTTCACCCTCTTGTGCCTCCGGCACCTGGACAACAAGTTGTCCAGGCCACCCAATTCTATCGATCGCCATATCCTATCGCGTAACTCCTACGGCGATCATTATACCGTGGCGTCGGCAAGTTCGGCGGCGGGGGCGGCGCCGACGAGGGCTTCGAAGTCGACCAGTGTTGGGCTGATGGCTGTCAGCTTGGGCATGTGGCCGAGCAGGGCTTCTTGCGTCTTCAGGCCGTTGCCGGTGATGCAGATGACGGTCGAGCCGTCGCGGTTGATCTTGCCTTGCTCGATGAGCTTCTTCGTCACGGCCAGGGTCACGCCGCCGGCTGTTTCGGTGAAGATGCCTTCGGTTTCGGCGAGAAGCTTCATGCCGTCGATGATCGAATCATCGTCGACGTCTTCAGCCCAGCCGCCGGTTTCACGCATGAGCTTCGAGGCGAAGAAGCCGTCGGCCGGGTCGCCGATGGCGAGGCTCTTGGCGATCGTGTTCGGGTTGCGAACCGGGCGAACCTTGTTGGCTTCGGTCTTCACCGTGTTGGTGATCGGGTTGCAACCCGTCGCCTGGGCGCCGAACATCTTGGTCTGTACAGGGCCGTTCAAAAGGCCGAGCAGCTCGAATTCCTTGAACGCCTTGTAGATCTTGCCGATCAGGCTGCCGCCGGCCATCGGCACGACGACGTGGTCGGGCGTCCGCCAGCCGAGCGCTTCGGCAATTTCGAAGCCCATCGACTTCGAGCCTTCCGCGTAGAACGGGCGGAGGTTGACGTTCACGAAGCCCCAACCGTAGCGGAAGGCGATTTGCGAGCAGAGGCGATTGACCTGATCGTAATTGCCGGTGACCGCGACAACCTTTGCGCCGTAGATCTGGGCGCCCAGGACCTTGCCCTGTTCGAGGTTGTCGGGAATGAGCACGTACGACTCGAGGCCGGCGGCCGAAGCGTTGGCGGCGACGGAGCCGGCGAGATTGCCGGTCGACGCACAGCCGACGGTCGTGAAGCCGAACTCAACCGCCTTCGAGAGGGCGACGGCGACGACGCGGTCCTTGAAGGAGAGCGTCGGGTGATTGACGGCGTCGTTCTTGATGTAAAGCTCTTTGATACCAAGAGCTTTGGCGAGACGATCGGCCTTGACGAGCGGAGTTCCGCCGACGTGGATGCCGACGGTAGGCTCGCCGTCGATTGGCATCAGTTCGCGATAACGCCAGATGGTGTTCGGGCGCGACTGAATGGCGGAGCGGGTGAGGGTTTTGGCGACCGCTTCGTAGTTGTAGACGACTTCGAGGGGGCCGAAGTCATCGGTGCAGAAGTTGAGCGGCTCTTTGGGATAAAGCTTCCCGCAGAGGCGACACTTCATGCCTTGAACCAGTTCGTCGGCCATAACCTTCGTCCCTTCGCTCGGCGTTGATCGATGCGCTTCAAACAGGGTCTTGAAGCGATGATGTCGATGGAAACGGAAACGCCACCCGTTGGGGTGGTATTCGTTGCGAATCGAATCCAGATCAGGGAGAAATCGAGCCGAAGGCGGGAAGGTATGAGGCTGGGCCAGGGCGACGATGTGACATCGCCTCCGAGCTCAGACCATCTTATCTTTCCCATGACACGCGGCAATCGGCCAGTTAAGGCGATCAAACCGCTAATGTCGGGCAGGAGTTAGCACCAGCATTCTTCCAAAGGAAGAACCGGTTGCTGTGGCGTCATTGGGCCCGAACCCTCAACCACTCTGGATAAGATGCGCACCGAATTGTTATGGCCTGATGATATCGCGATGAACGGCGGGAAGTCAATTGCGTAGTGGAAATATTGCCAGTTACCCAGGGTTGTGTTTGGGCATCATTGTGGTGTTTGGTCATTGAATTAAAGTTTTTGTGGATAAAGAATTATGGCTTGTCGTCGCGCGTGATTGGAACTTCCATGGGAGCGACTTTTGATCGTGTTGTGTATTGGGGATTTTCGCGAAGTTCTTTGAACTTGGCTCGCCGTTCGGCGACGATCTGAAGCGAGCTTTGCGGCTGAGATCGTGCGGCTTTTCACTTCATCACACGAAGGAAATGTCGAACCTGGTGAGAAGGCAAAAGTGTCGATTTTACGTGCGGGGCGATGGTTGAAGATTGGGGTCCTTCATCTGTTCGCCAGAAGAGTTTCAACACAAAAGGGCGACCGATGAATAATGTAAGGCTTTATAGCAACGGTACAGCCGTTATCAATCGTGAATATGCTTTCACTGGTAGCGAGCCATTGCGCATTTCGATCCCCGTACGCAAGTCTGACCTGGATGACGTGATTTCTTCGATTGCGGTTTTCGGCGATGTGACGATCGTTGAGCCGCCAACTTACACGCCGACGAATGCCGACGAGCCTGAACTCAGCCTCAGTCCTAACGGCGTATTGCGTGATCTCGCGACGAAGCTGGCGGGCACAACTGTGGAGCTTGACGCCGGTGTCACCTACAAAGGGAAACTGCTCGGCTTGCAGCCGTTTCGTCGTGAATTCGAGCGGACGTTTATCGAGCAATATCGGCTGATCATCCTGACGGAAAAGGGGGTGCAGCAAATCGAAGAATCTTCCGTGACGGCGATGCGATTCACCGACCCAGTGGTGCTCGCCGAGGTTGAAAAATCGCTGCGTCACATGGTTGGTGAGATCAAGGCGGACAGCAGCAAGGTCGAGTTGACCGTCCGGCCGAATGTTGAAACTGCCACGGCGACAATTACTTATGCGACTCCGGTCGCTGCGTGGAAGATTCGCTACCAGTTGAGGACATCGTCCGAGGGGACGGAATTGGAAGGGCAGGCGGTTGTCGACAACGACACCGACGACGACTGGAACGACACGCTGATTACCGTCATCACCGGCGAACCGATCACGTTTTCGACCGACCTTGCAGAGATTCGCCGCCCGGAACGGGGTCGGGTGAATGTGGTGTCGGATCGCGTTGCCGGAGCGGTCTCAGCGGAGCCGGCCTTTCCGGTCGCGGCTGGGCCTGCATTGGCTGCGGCCGAAGTGACGAGGGGAGGGGGCGGGGAAGATTTCAGAGTCAGCGGACGAAAGGCACGCCGTTCAAGGGATTCATCCGCAGGATCATATGGCTCTGTAGACTCGTTCCTTTTAAGCAAGGCCGATCAGTCTGAAGCCGAGGTCCGCGAGAGTGGTGACTTTGCGATCTTCACTTCGCCCGATCCACTCAATTTGTCGGCCGGACGATCGGCGATTGTTCCGTTGTTTCAGACGGCAATCGGCGAGGCGCAGACAATTCTTCTCTATCGCGAAAAGGATGACGCTCAACGGCCGTATCGTGCAGTCCGTTTCCAAAACTCGGCCGAGTTCTCACTGGGTCGTGGCGTTTGCGAGATCTTCGTCGAGGGGGATTTTCGCGGCAAATGCGTGCTCGAGCCGACCAAGCCGGGGCAGGAGCTTTTCCTCGTTCACGCCAAGGAAACCGGCGTTCGGGTTGATAAGAAGTCGAGCAGGCGCGAGTCGCGGCGGATGGCGATCAAAATCAGCGAGGGGACGGTTTACGGCGAGATCTTGCACAAGCAGCGGACGTCGTATCGGATTCAGAACAATCACCGCGAACCTTTCACGCTGGAGATCGAACATCCCAGAACATTCGCTGATGCGCGCTTCGCGGTCTCGGTTTCATCGGGCAGTCACGAGGAGGTCGAAATCCCCAGCGGCCGGCGGATTCGCGTCACTTTGCCGGCGGCGAGTGGTTTGGAAGTGAAGGTGGCCGAGGAGCAGGTTGAGGAGAGTCAGGTGGTGCTGAGCGTGGCCTGGCTCATCGGCAATGTGGTGGGCCTGAAGTCGCCTGCTTCGGAAGCTGAGGGAATTCAGGAATGCATCAACCTGCAGAAGAAGGTTGAAGGCATCGAGGCTGAGATTCGTGAAAAGCTCGAGGCTTCTGTGACGATCGCCGAGGAGCAGGAACGCTTGATGAAGCTAATTCCTAACGGTCATGCCGAACAGGCAAACTCCTGGCGCACCGACCTTTCCACCGCCGAAAAGGAACTACGTGAAGTCAAGCGAACACTGCTGCCCAGCTTGCGGGCGCGTTTGAAGGAAGCGCAGGCGGAATTGCAGAAGTCGCTCGAACGACTTCGGTACAACTGGGCCGAAAGTTCGGATGAGTGAAAGGGTGAGTCTCGGTTGAATCGTGTGAAATTGTAGGTTCAGGCCGAGCGTCGCGCGGCGAAGGCGTTCGCCGCGTTTTGTTTCAAAGTACCAAAGCAGCGAGGAGGCTGTTGTATGTCGATCGTCTATCTTGGAGAACGGCGATACGGGCGGGTGGACCATGTCCCTGGACTGTTTTATACATCGACAACTTTCTGGCATATCAACTACATCCCTGTTTTCCCATTGCGTAGCTACGTCGTGCTCGAAGGTTCGGAAGACGGAAGAGAGTTCCGCGGAACGCAGATTCCGTTGCGGTTCAAATCGGTAGCCGCAGGGTATCTGCGTGCCTGGCTTGGCCTCGTCGCCTGTTTCGCTGCAGGCGTCGCGGGATTGGCGATGACGGGGTTTTACCTCGGTGAGCCAAACGTTGTCGTGGCCTTCGGAACGGCGGGCGCGCTCGTCGGTATTTTGTGGTTCATGTTCAACACGCGCAGCCGATGGTTCTTGCTCGTTCAGTTGCTCTTTCTGTTGATCTCGGCGTTTGTGTATTACGATGTGTGTACCAAAGAACCAAACGCTGCACCCGTGCCTGGCGCACGGCCGGGTAGTCCAGAACGCCGACGTCATGATGCGTCGTATGTGAACACGATTCTCATCGCAAATGGAGCGGCGTTTCTTTATTCGCTGACGCGACTGCTCACACCCGCCTCGTACCAGCGAGCCCTGGAATCAGGTGAACAAGTCGGCCTCACACGCGAGGATATCGATGCTCACTTGGATGAGGATTTGTCGCCGGAATGGCTTGAGTGATTGACCGAGCATCATGATCGGGTGGTTGCTCGGGTGCGATCCCCAAAACGTAGCGAGCGTGACCGCTCAACGCTGTCGCGATCGCTACGGGGCTCGCTGTCGATTGATCGCGGAGCGGCCAGGCTATGAGGCTTAAGAAGCCATATATCCTGGTCCGCATGTAATCGGCCAAGCTCATTCAACCCGCGCGGCGCGTCAGGTTCTTGCGTCGCGGCGAGATCATCGAAGCGAAGCGGCCGCGAATCGGCGTTTCGAGCGACTCGTAATCGCGGAATCGCATGCGAACGCCTTCATGACGAGTGTTCGCCACGAAGACGATTTCTGATCCGGCGGCGAGACTCGCGTCGACGATCGATGTCAGGCCGTAGGGCTTGCCGAAGGGCGGGAGCGCTCCGCGTTCGCAGTCGGCGAAGATCGACATCACCTCGGTCTCGGTCGCGATGCGCAGTGCGTCCGTTCCGAGCAGGCTGCCGAGCCGGTCGAGGTCGACGCGGTGTGTCGCCGGCAGAACCGCCAAGACGTACGAACCGCCGGCTTGAATTAGTACGCCCTTGGCCACCGTTCGCCCAGGGACGTGCACCGTTTCCGCCATCCGGGCCGCAGACGGCGCCGGACGATGAAGCAATACCTCAAAACGAATCAAATGGTTCTGCAAATAATCGCGAATACTCACGGCGCAGACTCCCTTGAGGTGTGGAACTACGGGTAGTATATAGTATTGGGGAAGTTTGGGTAGTCTGGGTAATAAAAATCTTGGGGTCAGGTCAGGTTATTCGGGGAGAGGAAGCCGGGTTCGCTGACAGGGGAAGTCGATTGCGATATAATGAAGGAGTGACGACGGGTTGCGTGATCGCTCGGGTGGTTGTGGCCTTTCGGGGCTGCGAGATGCCCGGGAGGAAAGTCCGGACTCCGTAGGGCGCGGTGGTGGGTAACGCCCACCGCCCGGATCACCGGGAAGGGAAAGTGCCACAGAAAAGAAACCGCCATGTGCGTAATCGCTTACGTTCATGGTAAGGGTGAAAAGGTGAGGTAAGAGCTCACCAGCAGGATGGGTGACCGTTCTGGCTTGGTAAACCCCACCGGGAGCAAGACCAAATAGGGAAGCAGTGCTTCGGGATTCGTCCCGAAGCTGCGGATCGGCCCGGTCCGCCACGACTTCCGGGTAGGTCGCTTGAAACGGCAGGCAACTGCCGTTCCAGAGAAATGATCACACTCGGCGCGAGATATTCTCTCGCCCGAGAAACAGAATCCGGCTTATTGACCCGTCGTCACTCCATCTATTCGCGACACGATCGACGACTCGTTCCCGCGCGCTGTGTGGGAATTGGGCAGCGCCGCGTCACGATGCGTTTCGTCCGGTCGCATCTCTTATGAGAGCTGGTCATTAACCGGCTTGGCGATGTGCCACAATGTTGCAATAAAGCGTCAGTCGCCCGACTGCATAATTTCGAGGCCTCGATTGACTGCCAGTTCGAGCCGAGCTATGATGGATGCATTGAGAGTGAATGTAGTCATCCTTTCGCTCGCTGGTAATGGGCGAGAGAGGGGCGGTAGTGATGAGAGCTGAAGCAAGAATTACCGGCGCGATCATTGATTCCTGGGTGGAACCTCCCGGAACGCTTGAAGACGCCCAGCGCCTCGTGCTTCAAGTCGCACCGAATGGCCGTCCCAAGGATTTGTTGATTGTCGAAGCGGCTGCGTCGCTCGTGGGAGATCGCGGCTGGCTGGAAGATCTGGGTGAAAATCTCTGTCATGGAAGTCCGGTGGCGGCCGTGGGTTGCTTCACGGTCAGCGGGATGTTGAATGCCACGGAATTGAAGTTGGTTCGCTGAGACGTTTGCTGATGGGTATTGTTCGTGGCCATGTTCGTGCATGGTCCGATTCTTCTTTGAAGCCGTTCTTCCATTGAAGTTTGGGTCCGGGTGCCACTGGCTATGCCAGTGCTCATATGTTTAAGAAACGGGGCACTGGCATAGCCAGTGGCACCCGCCTTGATCGACAGTCATCTAGATGACTGGAGAGCGCTCGCCGGCCGGTGACGACATTGAGCATCGTCACCAGGAGTTTTCGTGCGCGCACGAAACCGATGCAGCAACTCCCGCGCGAGTGTCAGGCCTTTTCCTACACCGCAAAACGGAAAAGCCTTGCTAGCAAGCGGTGAACGGACATTCCCCGTGCATCGAATGTCGCTGCCCTCTTGACCGGGGGGTGTCGTCACCCTAAAACCTAGAGATCGAACGCCGACCGTGCGGGTTTGCCTTCCTTGGATAGAATCCAGTGAGGCAGACGACAAGAACCGTGCGGGAGCGGGTTTGTTCTTTCTGTATTGGGATTGCCGTCGAAAATGGCCGACACTACGCGGGTTCCGAAGTATTACGTCCGTGGTTTCCGGGAGCGAATCACCGAAGGCCTGCGATACGGCGGAGGAGTCGGGCAGTGGTCGTGGCTGGTCCACCGGATCACCGGGATCGGCATCCTGCTCTTCCTCATCATTCATATCATCGACACGTTTTTTGTGGTCGCGTTTCCCGCGCTTTATGACCACACCGTGGCGATTTACGGCGGGATCATCTCCGGCATCGATCCGTCGGTGAACGGGTATTACTGGCCGCTGCGCTGGGCGTTTCGGCTGGGTGAACTTGGGCTGATCGCCTGCGTGTTGTTCCATGCGATCAACGGAGTGCGGATCGTCCTGTTCGACTTCTGGCCCAAAGCGGTGAACTACCAGAAGCAGTTGTTCCGCGTCGTGCAGATCACGTTCTGGGTCATCATGCTGCTGGTGACGATTCGCGTGGTTAGCCCGCTGTTCAGCGTTCCCGAACATCAGCAAAACGTGAAGGCGTCAGCCGGGAAATAACTCCCGGCTTGCGTCATTCCTTTACGTCTCTTCGATATCCTTTGGTTTGAGAACGACGATGTCCACGAGAAGCGGAGCCGGGCGTCGAGTGAGGCCGGCAGGCGGATTTGAGCTGTTCGCCTGGTATGCGATGCGAGTTTCGGGCTTGCTGCTCGTTTTTCTCGCGCTGGGGCACCTGTTCATCACGCACATCGTCTTCAATGTCGAGTCGATCAACTACGCGTTCGTGGCGAATCGCTGGGCCGCTCCCAAAGTTGGCTTCATCTGGCGGCTGTGGGACCTGGTGATGATCAGCCTCGCCGTGTTTCACGGTTTCAACGGCTTACGTCAGGTGCTTGATGAGTACATCACCGGCTCCGGCAAGCGCGTTGTCGTGCACACGCTGATCTGGTCGTGCATGTGGGCGCTGCTGGCAATTGGCGGTTATGCGATTCTCATGTTCCAGCGAGACGACAAGTACATCAAAGAATGGGAACTCGAGCACGGACGACCGGCGACTGCTGCCCGTCCGGCCGATTCCGCATCTCAGCCGCCGGCCGCGCTTGTAGACCGCGCCCGATAGAATCAAATCGAGTCGACGCTCTCTCCGAAACTGCTCCGCGTTGAGCGTGGCGAGAGGTGAATCAGGATTCCTTCATGAATTATCATCGGTTTGATTGCATTATTGTGGGAGCGGGCGGCGCGGGGATGATGGCCGCGCTCGAGTCGAGCAAGACAGTCGGCACGGCCGTTGTCAGCAAGCTCTACCCGACCCGGTCTCACACCGGCGCGGCCCAGGGGGGAATCGCGGCGGCGCTCGCGAATCTCGAAAACGATTCCTGGGAAAATCACGCGTACGACACGATCAAAGGTGGCGACTTCCTCGTCGATCAAACCGCGGCGGAAATCCTCTGCAAGGAAGCCGTTGAGTGTATCTACGAGATGGAGCACATGGGTTTGCCCTTCGACCGTACGGCCGATGGGCGAATCTCCCAGCGCCGATTCGGCGGCCACACGAAGCCGAACCCCAAGTATGACCCGAACGCCGCGCCCGGAACCGAAGCCGCCAAGCCACGTTTGCCAGTGATGCGGGCCTGCCACGCGGCCGACCGCACTGGTCACATGATATTGCAGACGCTCTACCAGCAGTGCATCAAGCAGGGCGTAACGTTTTTCGACGAATTCCACATGCTCGACCTGATCATGGTCGAGGGCGAATGCCGTGGGATCGTCGCGATCGAAATCGCCACGGGCGAGCTGCACACCTTCCACGCCAAAAGTGTGCTGTTGGCGACCGGCGGCTTCGGCCGCATGTTCAAGGTTTCGTCGAACGCCTATGCGTTGACGGGCGACGGTCCGGCGATTGCCTATCGCCACGGTCTACCGCTTGAGGACATGGAGTTCTACCAGTTCCACCCGACTGGGATTTATCGCCTGGGGATTCTGTTGAGCGAAGCGTGCCGCGGAGACGGCGGCGTGATGTTCAACGGCAAGGGCGAGCGCTTCATGGAGAAGTACGCTCCGAACCTGAAAGACCTGGCGAGCCGCGACGTTTGCTCGCGGTCGATTTACCAGGAAGTGCGGGCGGGGCGCGGGGTCGACGGCAAGGATTACGTTTATCTCGACATCCGCGCCGAGACGATCAACAAGTACAAGACGAGCCCGACCGGTGCCGAGGTCGATAGTAAGTGGGTCGAGTCGCGCTTGCCGGACATCATCGACTTCGCGCGGACGTACCTTGGCGTCGACCCGATCAAGGAGCCGATGCCGATTCAGCCGACCGCGCACTATGCAATGGGCGGCGTGCCGACGGACATTCGCGGGCGTGCCTTGCGCAACGCGCAGGGCGACATCGTTCCCGGGCTTTTCTCCGCGGGCGAAAGCGCTTGCGTCAGCGTTCACGGCGCGAATCGGTTGGGAACGAACAGCCTCGTTGACCTGGTGGTTTACGGCCGCCGGGCGGGTCGCGAAATGGCAAAATATGCTCTCGAACGCGAGTTCCAGCACTTGCCGAGCGAGCCGGAGAAGGCGACGAAGGATATGATCTCGGCGATTCTCAGCCGCCCGCGCACCGAGCCGTGGGTGAAGATTCGCGACGAGATGCAGCAGGTGATGATGGACGATTGCGGTGTTTACCGCACCGAAGCAGGTTTGACCAACGCACGCGACACGATCGCCCGCTTGAAGGAGCGATACAAGAACGTCGGCGTGCAGGACAAGGGTTCGGTGTTCAACACAGGCTTGCTCGAAGTGATTGAGTTGGGCTGCTTGCTCGACCTGTCGGAGGCGACGGTTGCGAGTGCCCTGGCGCGGAAGGAAAGTCGTGGCGGCCACAGTCGCGAAGACTTCCCCGATCGCAACGACAACGAGTTCTTCAAGCATAGCTTTGTGAGTCTGAATCCCGACGGCGTTCCTGTGCTTTCGTACAAGGATGTCGACGTGATCATGATTGAAAAAGACGGCCAGATGACGACGAAGTATCCGCTCGAAGTGCGGAAATATTGAGAAGGGTGGCGCCCGAGATGTCGAACAGCGAATCGGTCCGCAACCTCACGCTCAAGATCAAGCGGTACGACCCAGAGAGCGGAGAAAAGCCGCGCTGGGAGGAGTACAAGGTCCAGGCCGAAGGGCACGACCGCGTTCTCGACGTGATTCAGAACGTGAAGTGGTATCACGACGAGTCGCTTGGCTTCCGTCGTTCCTGCGCGCATGGCGTCTGCGGTTCAGACGCCATGCGAATCAACGGCGTGAATGGCCTCGCCTGCAAGATTCTTGTCAAGAACTTGCCGAACGACGTGCTAACGGTCGAGCCAATTCTCGGCTTGCCGGTGATCAAGGATTTGATCGTCGACATGAAGCCGTTCTTCGATCATTACAAGTCGGTGCTGCCGTTTCTCATCAACGATGAGCCCGCGCCGACGACCGAGCGTCTGCAATCGCCGCAAGACCGCGCCCGGTTCGACGACACGACCAAGTGCATTCTTTGTGCGTGCTGCACGACGTCTTGCCCGCCGTTCTGGGGCGATCAGAAGTACGTTGGCCCGGCGTCAATCGTCAACGCCCACCGGTTCATCTTCGACTCGCGCGACCGCGGTGCAGCCGAGCGGCTCGACATTTTGAACGACACCGAAGGCGTTTGGCGGTGCCGCACCGTGTTCAATTGCACGTCGGCGTGCCCTCGTGAAATCAAGGTGACGCAGGCGATTCAGGAAGTGAAGCGCGCGATGCTCACCGGCGATATCAATTTGGAGAACCCGGAAGTCGTTTCGATCAGCCATTGAGCGAGAAGTTGCACTCTTTGGACAGCGGATAGAAGTAGGCTTGGGTGGCCTGGACAACTTGTTGTCCAGGTGACGCAGTCACAAGAGGGTGAAGCGAAGCTGGTCGCGATCGCCTCCTGTCGCTTCGCGACCGGGACAACAAGTTGTCCCGGCCACCCAATTTGTTTTCGTTTCCGATACCAATTGCACGATCGCCGAGCAATTCACGAAAAGCCCGCTTCGGCGGGCTTTTTTTATGCGCGGAAGTTGGGTTCGAGTATGATAACGCGTCTCCGCAACCGCTCTTTTCCTTCCGATCATTCTCCCGCCCCGGAACGACACCATGAAACCACCGATGCTCCGTCTGGCTTTCGCTTTCTTGTTGCTCGGATTCGGCATCCCGGCTCAGGCCGCCGATTCGCTCGAAGCGCGCGTCGACAAGGTGATCAAAGCGGCTCCCTATCAGAATGCACATTGGGGTTTGCTCGTTGTCGACAACGCGACTGGCAAGGTGGTGTACGAGAAGAACGCCGACCAGATGTTTTGCCCCGCGTCGGTGACGAAGCTTTATTCGACGGCCGCCGCGTGGGTCGACCTGGGGCCCGAACATCGGTTTGAAACGAATGTCGTCCGGCGCGGAAATGTTGATAGCGAAGGCGTGCTGCACGGCGATTTGATTCTCGTCGCCTCGGGCGATCTGAGCATGGGCGGTCGAACCGGTCCCAACGGGACGCTCTTGTTCGAGGATAATGATCATATCTATTCCGGCGGCAATAATGCCGGCACGCTCGTTCCGTGCGATCCGTTGGCGGGTCTCGCCGAACTGGCGCGAGGCATTCATAACGGCGGTATCAAGCGGATCACCGGTGACGTTATCATCGACGATCGCCTGTTTGAACACGCGATTAGCACAGGCAGCGGGCCGCGGCAGGTCACGCCGATCATGATCAACGACAATATCGTCGACGTGGTCGCGACTCCTGGTGCGAAGCCGGGTGAGGCGGCGACGATCAAGCTGGTGCCGGAAACGGCGTTTATTTCGGTTGATTCACGCGTCGAAACGGTCGACGAAAAAACGAAGGCGTCGGTGGTTGTCGAGACGATCGGGCCGCGGTCGTTCCTGGTGCGTGGGCGAGTTCCGGTCGGGCATAAGCCGATTTGCAAGACGTTTCACGTCGGCGAGCCGGCTTCGTTCGCGCGGGCACTTTTCATCGAGACGCTGCGTCGCACCGGCGTGCGTGTGATGGCCTCGCCGCTCGGCACGAATAATCTGGAGAAACTGCCGTCGCGTAAAGACGTCGCGGCGCTGGTGAAAGTTGCCGGCTACACTTCGCCGCCGCTCCGCGAGTTCGTGAAGGTCGTGCTCAAGGTCAGCCACAACCTGCATGCGAGCACGTTGCCGCTGCTGGTTGCGGTGAATCATGGTGATTCGACTTTGAACCAAGGGCTGCGGCGTCAGGGGACGATTCTCAAGGATCTGGGCGTTGATGTGTCGTCGGTCTCGTTCGGCGGCGGAGCCGGAGGGGCACGCGAGGATTTGACCACGCCGCGTGCAACCGTAGCGCTTCTGCGAGCCCTGGAAAAGCGGTCGGATTGGCCGCAGTATTCGGCGTGTTTGCCGATTTTGGGTGAAGACGGCACGCTCGCGAAGGCGGTGGCGCGCGACAGTGCGGCACGGGGGCACGCGCGGGCGAAGACGGGAACTTACTGGCTCGATAATGCCCTTAACGGCAAGACGGTGATTACCAGTAAGGCACTTGCCGGAGTGATCGACACGGCAGATGGGCGACAGCTCACGGTCGCGTTCTTCCTGAATAACGTGCCGGTCGACGAGACGGGTATTGATGTTTCGGAAGCGACCGCTCGCGCAGGCCGCGCGCTCGGCAGCCTGTGCGAGGTGTTTTACGGCGCGAAGCACGAGACCGCCGCGAAGTGAATTTCGCTAGGTCTTAGCGGGTTGTTGCGAATCACAGGGTCGCTGGGGCATTCTGCCCCAGGCACCCATTACACCTCGACTTACTCTGCTTTTACGCAGGATTGTTGCGAATCACAAGCCCTCCGCGAGGACGTGCGGCGGGCTCGTTCGTTTCCACGACGTGCGGTGCGCCTGGAACGCTCGCGGGCGGATCGATGCGAATTCCCGATGCCATCATCATCCCTTCGAGCGTGCGGGCTTCGACGCGCAGCTCGTGCCGCGGAACGGGGATGTCGATTCCCGCGTCGGCGAACCGTCTCTGAATTTGAGAGCAAAGGCGGTGTTTCACTTTACCGCTAATGCTCGGGTCGGGCACGTAGACGTTGAGCACGAATTCGAGGTGAGACGAACCGAATTCGTCGAGATACGAGCTGGGGGCGGGGTTGCCCAGCACGTCGCTATCGCCGCGGGCGATTTCGAGCAGGAGCTGCGAAACCTCGTCAGGATCGGACCCAAGCGCGACGTTCACGTGAATGGTAAAACGAATGATCTTGTCTTTGTGCGTCCAGTTGACAAGGTTGCCGGTGATGAATTCGCGGTTGGGGATGATGAGCGATTGATTGTCGCCGTTCACCAGCGTGGTCGCGCGAATGTTGATGCGATCGATCTTGCCGGTCATGCTCGCGACCGTGACGATGTCACCGACGCGAATCGGCCGTTCCAGCAGCAGGATGATACCGCTGACGAAGTTGGACACGATCTCTTGCAAACCGAATCCGAGACCGACACCGAGTGCAGCGAGCACCATGCCGATCTTGTCGAGCCCGAGATGTAGACAAGACAGCCCACCCAGCGTGCCGATGGCCAGCACGATGTAACGACTGAGCGTGAGTACTGCGAAGCGAATGCCCGGATCTTCGGGCATGCGCGGGTAGATGAAGAGCACGAAGATGGTGCTCAGATAGCGCCAGGCGGATGCGGTGACGATGAAGAAAACGAGCGCGGTGCAGACGTCGCCGACCTTGATTGCTTCGGTGGTGGCTCCGTTGGTATCGCGGGCGAGCGTCCAGAGTGTTTGTTCGCCGACCGAGCTGTAGAGCGCGAGGTCGACGTCGAGAATCCAGATTGCGGCGAACAGGCCAACAATTGGCACACCCCAGTCGACGAGATGCCGGACGCGAATCGGCAGGTCGGTCGATCGCACGGTCGGCTCGCCGCCGTTCGCGGCATTGTTCGCAGCTTCGCGGCGAATCCAGCGCCAGCTTTGCTGGGCGATCGACGAGACTGCGAATCGGTGAAGGATCCAGCAAACGCCGATGAGAAGGCCAATCTGAGCGGTCGCCAGCGCGAATCGCCGGGCAGTGAAGCCGTAGCCACGAACTTCGAGTGCGATGACCCCGCAGGCGACGGCCATCAAGAAA
The DNA here is from genome assembly GCA_945957605.1 of uncultured Isosphaeraceae bacterium. Classification (GTDB taxonomy): domain Bacteria; phylum Planctomycetota; class Planctomycetia; order Isosphaerales; family Isosphaeraceae; genus CAMFLR01. The sequence continues at coordinate 354,035 of CAMFLR010000006.1, read as the reverse complement.
ATGCGTACGGTGCGGCGGTGGCGTCCTACCCAGCCAAGCTCCTCGGGCGAGGTCGCCAGCCATTTGCCCATCGGGCAGCTCTTGCGGAGCAGGCGAGTGACGCCGACGAGCACGGTGATTTCAAAGCAAATAATCAGTAATTGGCAAATTGTTGTTGCCGCGAAGGGGCGTCCGTTCGCGGTGATGAGTCCGCGCGAGATCAGTTCTTCGGGTAGCAGAATTGCGGTGGCCGTGGTGACGAAATAGTATTTCGATCGCCGCACCTGGCACATCACGTCGTCGGGCAATTCGAAGACGCGGTGTACCCAGCCTTCGGGGCGAAAAACCCAGCGAAGAAACGATGTGACGAAGATTGAAATCGCCAGCACCGAGCAGACGAAGGCAGCAGGGCGGCCGACGCCTGAAGGCCAGGGGCCGGCGCGCATCACGACCGAAAGCAGACCCAAATAGGCCGGCCAGAGCGAACATCGGAGAATGCTGAGAAGCACACGTTGCAGTCGTTCCATGGTTCCGAGCTCCGTCTCGAACTTTCCGCGTGGCTTTGGGGGGCGTGAATTCCGGTCGATCAGCCGCAGAGCGGTTTGATGGTTTTGCGGATGTGCATGATTGGCCAGGGGAGAATGATCAGCCCGCAGAGTGCGACGTAAAATTCCGCGCCGCTGTTCGACCATCGCTTACCGTCGAGCGGATCGGCGGCCATATCTCTCGCCGCGATAAACAGCCGCGCAGCTTCTTTACGAGCGGCTGGGAGCGTCCCGGGGCCGAGAGGTTCAGAATCACGCACCCAGAAGATATTGGCACGGATAAACGAGTAATGGTCGTCAAGGATCTTGAGACGTCGATTCACCTGATCGTGAATGCTCTCTGCTCGTTTCAGAAGCTTGGCGAGGATGTCGCGATGCTTATCGAGCGCTTCGTTGTGCTTTTTCTCGAGCTCGATGACGAGTGTCTTCACGTCGGATCGGCGGTCGAATGGAAGAGACTGAATCAGTGCATCGCGTTCAAACTTGTCTTCGCGAGCATCGTTGAGACAGGCGAGTTCCGCTTCTGTCAGGGCATTCTCGTAGAAGGTGTTGGCCGCTGCGGAGCTTACTAATTCATTTCGAAGAATCGTCGTACGCTCGCGGCTAATGCGACGAAAGTCGTTGTTAAACCGGAGCGCCAATACGCCGCCGACCTTGTTCTCCTTGACGTTTCTCTTCAACTTCTCGAAGTCTTCTTGCGCCCGGTCGGCGAGGATGGTTTGTTCCTCGGGTGTGAGCGTGGTGTTGGTTGAGAGAGTTTTCTCGGCTTCGAGGATCAGTGCCTGAATGGTGAGCAACTCGACTTTACGCAACGCCTTGAATTTTTCGATGGGATCTTCGAGCGTCTCTGCGCGTCGGGCTTCCATCTGGGCACGAAAATTGAGGTCGCTTCTCATGCGTTCGGCGAGATATGTGTAACGCTTGCTGAGTGCGTCGAGCGTTTGCGTGGCGAGTTGCACGTTCGATTGTGCGGCCTGAGTGGCGACTTCGCACGTGGGGACGCGGCGAGTCTCGAGGTCGATACACGCTTCGGTCAGTGCGAGCCGATCTTCGGTCAGCCCCATTTCGCAGCGAAGGTTTACAAACTCTTCGCGGGCGATTTTTCGTGCGTCCTCATTCGGAGCTTTGAACAGCTTCGACTCTGCCTCGGCACGCCTGGTGCCGTCGCCGGTTTTCTGAGCGTGCAGCTTCTCGCGTGCCACGCGTAAAGTGCTGAGTAACTCGGTTCTGGCAGCAGGTTCGGCACGCAGTTTTTCGAGCTCTGCGGCACGCTCCTTCAGCGTCGTTTTCGTCGCGTTGAGGATCTCCTGCATCTCGGCGAGCTTCGTTTCTGTCAGCTCGATCTCGGGAGTTATAAACGCGTCGACGTATGCCGAATCAGGCGACGATTTAAGTTGTTCTAGGCTTGCCTTGACACGCTCGAGCTCCGCTTTGCGATCGTTTGCCTCACGCTCCGGAGTCGGCGAGGGACGCCGCGCAGCATCCCGGCTCCGCACGGTTTTGTCCCAATCGTCGAGTAGCTCGATGCGCTTGGCCCAAAGCTCTTTGAGCGATTTCTGCGTGGCGGAGAGGTCCTTATCCGCAATGCTGCTCAAATCCTTGAGCGCCTTCTCGACTTCGGTGCGAAGTTGGGCGCGATCGATCACCTTTTTTTCGGCGGTCGCCGAGGCGGTTCCTTCGGTCGGTGGAACGACGGAAGTTGGAATGGGGTTTGTGGTTGCGGCCGGCGATGGTGTGGCTGCTGGAGGCGTCGCGGGGGCAGCCTTCGGCTGGGGCAGCGGGGTCATGCGCGAGGGAGCCGTGCGGGTGACGGCGGGCTGAGCGGCCGGCTTTGTGGGCGTTTGTGAGATGAGACCTGAAGCGCAAAGAAGGCCGAACGCCAGTTCGACGTGCATAACATGGCTCCCAGAAGCGGGGGAACGATGGGTTGAACGTCGAGGTGCGGCGTCGGGTGGGGCCGCAAATTATCTCAAGTTGCCGGGCGCGACAACCCGAAGATAATGGGATGCGCAGCGGATTCGCGCGCGTTGCCGGGGCGAGACACGTACATGTTACGCGCGTACGAGGTTGGTGGAACCTCTTGACCGAATGTAAGTCAAGTCTATCATTGGTTGAACCTCAGAATTAAACCGTGGCAGAATGGTCACGGCTCTCGGGCGAACACAATTGTGATTCACCGCGAGTCGCGTCCTGTAACGGCCCGTCCGCTTCCCATGTGTGGATGCGAGTTTTCCGAGACCGCGAGATTTAGCTGAGCCAGGACGGGTATGATTGAACTTCCCAGACTTGGTTTAGCGGTTTCAGGTTCCGGGCAGGAACCGTCGGTGGCCGGACTGGCTCTCCTGGCTGGTCTGCGTCTGCGGAAATACAGCATTCAGCATTTCCGCTCGAAGGCCTGCCCAACCAGCACCGCGGTTGTCCGTCAGGTGACTGGCCTTCCCGGCCGGCATCTCGACGCCTGGCTCATGCCGCCCGAAGTTTGCCGCGCGGTTTTCATCCGCGGCAGTCAACACGGCACGCTTTCGGTCGTTGAAGGAACATTCGACCCGAGCGGTCCGATGCTGGGCCTGACCCACTTTCAGCGCCCCGGCGATATCCAGCCAATCGCCGAAGCGCTCGACCTTCCGATCATCGCGGTGGTGTCTTGCAGCCACGGTTGCGAATTCCACCTCCCCAAGCTACCGCCCCGGTTCGACGCGATTCTGCTCGATGGTGTACGCGACCATGATGATTTCGAGCGACACCGGCACATGCTACAGGTGCTCACCCGCAAGCCGGTCATCGGCGCGGTTGGAGAGCTTCCCGAGATCCGCGAACTGCTGAAAAACTTCGCGCCGCAGGATAATCTTCCCGAAGAGATCGTTCAGGCACTGGCGAAAAGCTTTCACCAGTTTGCCGATTTTTCCGCGCTTATTGAGCTCGCGGAAAGCCGCCTAATTACGCCGATGTGTTGCAAGGCGGCATGCTCGCGGCCCAAAGTTCGCGTAGCATACGCGCTCGACGAGGTGTTTGGCGGTTATTTCCCTGATACGCTTGAAACGCTCGAAGCGCTTGGGGCCGATCTCGTCGATTTCTCACCCTTGCGAGACGAAGCACTGCCGCCAGAGGCCGACCTTGTGTTGATCGGCTGCGGATTCGCCGATACTTACGCGGATGCGCTCGCAGCCAACCAGTGTTTGATCGCATCGCTCAAGGCGCATGCGTGCCAGGGGCGGCGGGTTTATTCCGAAGGCGGCGGCACGGCGTATCTTGGTCGTGCGATGATTATTGACGGCCGGATGATTCCGGGTGTCGGTCTGTTGCCGATCGTTTCGGAATTGCGAAAGAATCCCACGCCTCCCCAACCGGTCGAGCGCACGCTTTCGCACAATGGCTGGATGGGGCTCGAAGGCACGGTGGTGCGAGGCTATCGCAGCGGGCGCTGGGATTTGTATCCGGCGGAGCTCGATAACCCGTGTCGCAACTGCTATGGGACGCTGGCGGCCGAGGGTGACTTGGTGTTCCATCACCACGCCGTCGGTAGCATGATTCATCTCCACCTGGGGGCGTTGCCCGAAGTGGTGGGGGCGTTCCTTGGCGTGCATCGGCCGTCGCTCACGTTGCCGCAAACACGGCACGACTGACGCTTTGTCGGGGCCTAGTTCGGGTGCTCCCGGTGCTTCCTCTGTCGTCGCTTCAATTGAAGAGCACTGGCATAGCCAGTGGCACCCAAGAATCCCGCTACTGGCGGGGCTAGCGAGCTTGCTGGGCTAGGCGATCTAGTTCGGCGTCGATCACCGAGACTGTCTCGATGTCGCGCGCGGCTGGGCGGGCGCGTTTGAGCGTGCTGGTCCAGGTCACGATGCTTTTGGTTGCGTCGGCAAGATTGCCGGTGCGCTGGGTGATCATTCGCTTGAACTCGGCGTCTTTGCCGATTCGGACGAGATCGCCCCATGCGGAAGCGGCGGCGTCGAATCGCTGCTCGGCGTAGGCACGCGAGTAACTCACCAGATGTGCGGCGAGCGCGAGGCGATCATGTGCGGGGGTGCGTTCGTTGGCGGGAATCCCGACGTAGGAAAGTTTTACCTGGGAAAGTTTCTGTTCGCGGTACGCGACTTCGAGTAGGAGCGAATTGAGAACGGCGCGAGCGGCGGGCGCGAGGTTGGCGCGTTTGATCGCGAGCAAGGTTGGCAGGATTGAGTCCTGGGATTTGGGGGCGTCGCTCGCGAAATTTGCGAGTGTCGTCGCGAGCGCCCAGCCGAGTTTTGCTGAGTCGTTATCGGCGACGCGATCGAGCGGTGTGCGCTGGTACTTCACCCAACTGGCGGTGGCGCCGAAATCGGTCGAGCGCGACGGAGCGCGCAGGCTCGACTGAAGCGTGTAGAGAGGATCGCCCAGAAGCACAAGCTTCCATGGCTCGCCGAATGGTTCGTTACGCAGCGGCCGAAGTGCGGCGGAAAAGGGAATGCCGCTCTGGAGCAGTTCGGCAGTCAGCGCGGGGAAGCGGAAGGAATTGAGGAACGGTTCGTCCATCGAGCCGTGGTAGAGAAAGGCCCCTTGCGCGAGCCATCGGCCGGCGATGGTCTCGGTATTCCAGGGCTCGGCGGCTGAGAAGCTGTGAATGATGCAAACGGCAGTGGGAACCGAGGGCATCACGTCGTAAGCGTGCGCTGAGCCTCCGAGAAGGTCAAAAATGCGCGGCGAACCCTTGGTGTTGATGAATATTAGGCCGAAGCGATTTTCAGGATCAAACGCAGAGTGCCAACCCTGGATGCTGCCGCCGGGCGAGCCGACTTGCTGCTTGGTCGGCAGTGTCAGACGCAGATGATTGGCGGCGGGTTGCAGCGAATAGGCACTCCACGGGAGCGATTCGTCGGGATAGCTGTTGAACGCGAGTGCGTTTGAAGGTCGCAGAAACAGGCTGCACATGGCGATGTACACGCTTTGCCGAGCATCGCCCATGATTCGGCCGCTGAAGGCCCAGCGTTCGTCATCGGTACGCGCTCGGCCAACCTTGTCGTCGATCGCCATCGGCCCCTTCGCACCTTGGTAGCGATAGGGCAGGTCGCCGGCGAGTGTGAGGAAGTCGCAACTGTCGCCAAGTTGATCGTAACGTGGCAAAAACTGTTTCACCTTCGCATCAACTTCATTCAAAAACACGAGCAATTCATCAGGTGAGAGCGTGTGGGTAAAGTCTTTTTCTGTCGTGATGCTTGCAAGGCGTTGCGAATGACCGCGGGCCAGTGCTGCCAGGCCGGGGAGGGTCGGAGAGTCTTTGCGGGCGATCACCAATCCTGGCGCAGTGAATTTGCCTGGTGAGTTCGCGGCTTTCTCGGCCGATTGCCAGCGATCGGCGACGGCCGCTCGGCGGGGGAATCGAACAATCCGCGCGGGGCGAAATGCTTGCAGGAATTTCAGCGTGTAATTGACGTCGTCGATCAGAATCGGGAAGTAGTGGGAGTCGGTCCAGGATTGAAGCGCTTCGTAAAAGGTGGCTTCGTCGGGAACGAGGCAAACCTGGTCGAGCACCGTGCGTTGGGATTCGAGGCCGGCCTTCCAGGGTTCGCTGGCCACGCGTAACGGTGCAAGGCGGGGATCGAAGCTCGACTGTACCGGGGTGGCCATGCGCTGCTGTTGTGCTCGAGCGGTTGGCCCGGAAAGCAGTAACATCGCCACGCACAACGATTTTGCGAAAAGGTTGATGAGGGAAGGAGTTGGCGGCATGGGAGATGGTGCCGTCGCATGGGTTCATCGGGATGGAGCGAGGGGGCCAGATCGGTTATAGTAACACGTCTGGGTTGCCGTCCCAATCCGTTGGGGCGGGCGAGCGAGTCTGTTGATTCATGATGCCGCCGTGCGTATCGCGCAACGTGGCGAGGGAATTGGTTCGATGAAAAAGGGTGGCATTCTCAACCCCGCAATTTGTTCGCTGCTTGCGGAGCTTGGGCACTCCGACGAGATGCTCATCGTTGACGCCAGCTACCCGCTCCCGCCCGACGGCCACGTGATCGACCTGACGCTTACGCCCGGCATTCCTCGATTTCTCGACGTCCTTCGCGCAGTGGCCGAAGAACTCGTCATCGAAGCGATTGCGATCGCAGCCGAAATGCGCGACGAAAGCCCGAAGCTCTACCAGGAAGTGCTGCGCATAGTGGGTGATGTGGAAGTCGATGAACTGCCGCACCACGAGTTCAAGGAGCAGTCGCTAGGTGTAAAGGGAATCATTCGCACGGCTGAGTTTACGCCGTATGCGAATATCCGCATTCTTTGCGGTAGCGCGTTCTGATTGCGAAAACGAGAAACGGCGTCGCCAAGTCGCAAGTGCGATGGGACGCCGTTTCGCGGAGTACGCGGCTCGCTTCGTTTATGGCTTTTCGCGCTTGTAGGTGACCAGAAAGAGCTTGGAGTTCGGCTGCGTTTTGAATTCCGTCGGACGCGCTGTGCCCGACAGGTCGTAGCAAATGGTTAGTGTATCGTCTTTCAATTCGTAGATTGCCAGGATCGTTTTGCCCTTGTTGGGGCCTTCGGTCCCTTTGATCTCCATCGTTTTGGGTTTCGCGGCGTTGTCGTAGGTGACCGTGCCGCGGTCGGCCGACTCGGCGATCACCTCGTATTTGCCGTTATTGAGCGTTAATTTGATCGTGGCCGCCGCCTTGGCCGGTAGTTCCTTGCCACGAAGTTCGGCAGACGTCGCCAGCCAACTTCCATCGATGGCCGGCTTGGAGTCATCACCCAGCGCGAGGCTGGGCATTGCAACGAGTATCAGGCTCGCGAGCAGAACGAAACGATTCATGAGGATCTCCGTGATTAAGAGGGACGATGAGAGCGAGCTAACGCTTGCGAAGCGGGCGCACTGGGATACAACAGTCGAGGTCGAATTCGAGCCAGGTTTCGCCTGATGTCGGATACGTTCGAAAGACCTCCATGGCGGGACCATCGCCTGGCTCGAAGCCGCTTCGAGGAAGCCAGGAATAGAAGAGATACCGCCAGGCGCGGTCTACTTTCTGAATATCACCGCGGCACCGCAACTCTGCAAACTGCCCACCCGAAACAGTTGCTGGGCTCAAACCGCGATCGACTGTCAGGTTATCGGGGAGAGCGAGGCACCAGTCGAAGCGATACTTTGCCATGGGGGTGACATCGGGATCGTCCGCACTCATGCCAATCAGCTTAGCGCCTGGGACGATTCGTTTCGACACACCCCAGTCGATGATCTTGCGGTAAGCGGCAAGGATCGTCTCTGGCCCAAACCCGCCGATCACACGCACATAGCCGATGCGAAGCGCCGGACGTTCGCAGATGCGGACGCGGAACCGATCGGGATTGGCTCGCGAAGGCACTGCACCAAGACGATATCCGGCATTGGCCGCCAGCTCTTGTCGAATCTTGCTCTTTTCCAGAATTGCCGCGCGGCTGTACGAACTCGGACTGAAGCCAAACGCTTGCTTGAACGCTTTCGAGAAATCCGACGATGACGCGAAACCGACCTTGAGGGCGATGGTCGTCAGGTTTTCCTTGGGGCCGTGTTCCATCGCGAACACCGCCCGTTCCAGACGCAGCCGTTTGATAAACGCGTGAACAGGCTCGCCAACGAGCGCGCGAAAGATCCGGTGGAAATGGAAAGGAGAGAAGTGAGCCAGCCGTGCCAGTTTTTCGAGCGGAAGCGGTTCATCGAGATTTGCGGATATATAGTCCATCACCCGATGAACGCGCTGGCGATAGATATCGGTGGACTCCCTTTCGATCATAAACACCTCTATCGCCCGAAGTGTTGTTCAAATTACCGGCTAATGTGTATGAGATTAATGCGCGTCGTCGTTGCTTCGGAGCTCGTTGATGAGGCGAGTGGCCGACTTGGCGTCGGCATGTTCGACGAAGCCGATCGTGAACTTGGCGGGAAGTTGCTTCAAATCCGGCACATGCTGGATCAGTTCCTTGTAGCCTTTGCGGCCGAAGCCGAAGACGGTCATATCCTGAAACGAGCCGTCGGCTTCACGCACGAACGGCCAGGAGACGTACGAATCGACCTCAGCACGTTCGGGAGGCTGGTGATTGACGAGCACAAGACCTCGCGGTGATTCGCTCGCGCCGAAACAAACCCAGGGAACGACCTGGGACCACGGTTGATCGAGCGTGGTTTTCGTGCCGTCGGGACGGATGACGAAATCGCTCACGGCGTCGAGTTTGCCGACGGGAGTTCCTTCGTAGAGGAACCAGAAGGTGGGTTGGTCGATTTTGAGGAGTGTGAATGTCGCGTGGGTTTCGAAGAAGTCCCACATGCAGGATGACTTGCCGTCGCGCGATGTGGAAGTGATTTGAACGTGCCTGGGCGTTTGGTGCGTTACGGTGCTGGTAAAGGGATTGTCGTTCTTGTATTGACCGTAGCCATAGCCGCAATGAAAGAACTTCGTGGGCTGGCCGCACTTAGGGAGGCCGCGATATTCGCCGCGGGCCTTCTCGCCGGGGCGGTAGGAAATCCAATCGTGGCCTTCGGAATCAATGATGCTCGCAAAACCCGCTCCGCGCTTGCCGTAGAGATATGTCGCAGTTGGCGTTTCGACGCGGAAGCAATCCATATCGCCATGAATTATTACTTCGGAAATATTTATGCCCGTAGATGGAGTTGCCGGTTTTGGTTCGTAGGAGATGCGCACGAGCGATCCGGTTGACGGATGAAAATTGTTGTCGATCACCCAGGCGTCACGGAGCAAAACGTAGAGTGCGCCGTCGGGACCGAATCGAAGGTCGACGGGACGCCGGAGGCCGGAGGCGAAGGGCTGAACGCGGTTGGGCGAATTGGGGTCGAGAACCTTGACCCACCCTTTGACAAAATCCATGAAGAAATACTGGCCTGAATACTCAGCAGGGAATGCCCGTGTTCGATCCGTGGGACAAAATGCACCGCCCGATACGGATGCCACAGGATAATGATGAAGCGGTTGGCGGAAATGAGGATCGGAGCCGCGGCCTTCCTCGGTGGGCCAGCCGTAGTTTGCTCCGGCGAAGCCTTCGTTCACTTCTTCCCACTTCGTGTTGCCAACGTCGTTGATGAAAATGCGGCCGGTGCCAGGTTGGGCGGCAAATGTGAAGGGATTACGCAGACCAAGTGCCCAAATCGCGCGGTACTTTCCTTGGGTGGTTTTGGCGAACGGGTTGTCGTCGGGGATTGAGCCGTCGGAGTTGAGGCGAAGCATTTTGCCCAGAAGTGAGTCCATCTGCTGTGCGGGAATTCCGGCCGTTTGCTCGCCGAGTGCGATGTAGAGCTTACCGTCAGTGCCGAAGTGGAGAGCGCCTCCTTGATGGCCCGAAATCATCGAGCCGCGGACCTTGGTTTGATCGTCACCTTCGAACAGGACGACCTCGCTTCCGGGCTTGGCGACATCTCCCTGCGCGGCGAGCCGAAGGATTCGGTGATGCGGGTAGGGAGATTTCGCGACGGTTGTGACGTAAATATATCCATTTTTCGAGAAATCAGGATCGACGCAAACGCCGATGAGTCCGCGTTCCCACTGTGAATCGACTTCAAATGTGGCGAAAGGACGTTCGAGCAATCGGCCGTTTTTGACGACCCGGAGCGCGCCAGTTTGCTCGCAGATGAAGATGCGGCCGTCGGGGGCGATTTCGAGTGCGGTTGCGCCGGTGATGCCCGTCGCGATTGTTTCGGCTTTGAAGCCGCGAGGAAGCGTGAGGGGGCCGGAAATTCCTGAGCCGGGTGAGTTCTGGCCGGGCGGTCGCAGAGATTCGAGATAGGCGATGACGTCGGTGAATTCTTGCGTTGTCAGTCCGGCGGCGAGACCGACGGGCATGATCGATGTGCTTGAAATTCCTCGTTCCTCGATCGCTGATTTTTTCAGACGATGTTTCGTGGCATCGACGGTGACGAGCGTTAGTTCATCGGCTGACTCGTCCTTGATGAGACCGGTGAGCGTGCGGCCGTCTTTAAGGGCTATCGCCTGCGGGCGATAGCCTTCGACGATTTGCCGCGAAGGTTCGATCACCGACTCGATCAACTGGTCACGGCCGAATTTGCCGGCGATGTCGGTGAGGTCGGGGCCAACGTCGCCGCCGTTGCCTTTTACGCGATGGCAGCGGACGCACGCGAGGCGGTTGGTGTCGTTGAAGAGAATGCGGCCTCGGGCGGAATCACCCTTTGATGTACGGGCGAAACGGATGTAGTCGTCAGGTTTGAGACTCGCTTGCGGATCGCTCAAAGCGTCGTAGGTGAGCCGTTTGAACTCGACGGGAAGCTTGGTGTGATCGGAAGGATGAAGCTGAGTCATCAAGACGCCGATCAACTGACGTTCACGATCGACCCAGAAAAACGTGTTGAAAATTCCTGCCCATGAGATCGTGCCGACGCTGGCGACATCGTCGTACGACTTGCGTTTAAACTCGTCAGTCTTGCCGCGCTCGGTGAGGACGCCGAAGCCGTAGCCAAACGCGTCGCCGTGGTTGGGGAAGCCGATTTGCATGTCGCCAATTTGGTTGCGCGACATCAGGTCGACGGTCTCGGGCTTGAGCAAGCGGACGCCGTCAAGTTCACCGCGATTGAGAAGCATCTGCAGGAAGCGGGCGTAATCGCCGATTGTTGAGCATAAGCCTGCACCGCCCGAGAAATAGGTGCTGGCATCGTTCGTCGAATAAGTCGACGAATAGGTGAGCGGACCGAGAACCATTGGCTCGACGCCGACTCGTTTGACCTTCTTGTCTTTGTCGGGCGTGTAGAGGGCGGAGAGGCGATTTCGTTTTGCAGGTGGCACGATGAACGAGGTGTCGTCCATTTTGAGTGGCGTGAAGATTCGCTCGCGGAAGAATTCATCGAGTGTTTGGCCCGAAACGACTTCAACCACGCGGCCGAGGACGTCGGTATTGAGGCCATATTCCCACGAACTGCCGGGTTGATGAAGCAGGGGAGCTTTGGCAATTCGTTTGGCGTTTTCGGCCATCGCCCCGGGCGTTTCGATCAGGCCGTCGGAAACTCCGGCCTCGGCGTAGAGCTTGCCGACGCCGGGACGATCGAAGAACTTGTAGGTAATTCCTGATGTGTGTGTGAGCACGTGATGAATTGTGATTTCACGCTGCGCGGGGGCGGGATTTGGCTGGCCGGGGACGAAGACGGTGGCGTTCTTGAATTCGGGGATGAACTTCGAAAGCGGGTCGTCGAGCTTGAGCTTGCCTTCGTCGTAGAGCATCATCACGGCGGTTGACGTGATGGGCTTGGTCATCGAGGCGATGCGGTAAATCGTGTCTTCGGTGATCGGCAGATTGGCCTCGGCATCGCGCTGGCCGGCGGTTGCGAGGTAGACGGTTTTTCCATGTCGTGCGAGTAAAGCTGCGCCGCCGGCGATTTGCCGGTTCGACACGGCCTCGTTGAGCATGCTTGCGATTTTGTCGAGCTTGGCGGGGTCGAAGCCTTCGGCGCGGGTGTCGCCGCGAGGAAGGCCGCCCGCGTGCGCGAGTATTGGTGCGAACAGAACCAAAGCTGCGACGAGAAGGGTGCGGAGAATCATATTCTTTTTCCGTAAGGCTTCAGCGGATTCAGCCATAACGAGGACGTCAGAACCTTGGAGTGAATCGAACTGAAAGGCTGCCGATATCTCTTCGTTTCCGTCGTTGCCTTCTGTTCCAGACCTGCTTCAACTGCCTATGCATCGTGTCCGGAGCAAATCAGATCGAACAGAAGGTAACTAAGGAAACGAAGTGAAATCACGGTAAGAATTGAGGCGGATTCGGGGGCCGGCGGAGCCGGTTTGGTTGTTGGTTGCGATATCGTTTCGCGTCGAACATCGCCCCGAGATTTCGCGGATGCTTTTACACCGCGGGAATCGCCACGCCGACTTTCTCCGCGATTTCCACCAGCTTCGCCCAGTGGCCGGTTTCGAGGGGGATTCCATCCTTCGATCGTTTTGCCATGGCGATTCGTTCGGGATCGCCGGGGAGGAGAATTTCGTTCACACCTTCGGCGCGGGGGGTGGATTTGACGAAGCGGGCGACTTCGGTTGACTGGCCGAGCAGGGCTTCGATGCCGGCGAAGTGGGCGGGTGAGAGGACGAGGAAGACGACGTTGTTGCCTTTCGCAGGCGGTGCGCCGGGATGGCTTGATTGGCCGCCGGTGAGGCCGCCGGAGAGCATGTCGAGCACCAGGCTGAGGCCGAATCCTTTGTAGGCTTGCGAGCCACCCATCGGGATTATGCTGCCGAGTGGCTTTTCGTAGAGCACGGACGGGTCGGTGGTGGGAGCGCCGGTGGAGTCGAGTAGCCAGCCTTCGGGGACGGGTTTGCGATCGTTGAAGTAATGCACACGCACTTTCCCCTCGGCGACGACGCTGGTGCCGAAGTCGAGGACGACGGGGCCGTCGGCTGTAGGGACGGCGGCGCAGAGCGGATTAGTACCGAGGCGAGGGGCGGTGCCGCCGGGCGGGGCGACGCGCTGGCCGGCTCCGTTGTTGTTGACCGTGGCAATGAGAATGAGGTTGTGCTCGGCGGCACGTTCGGCGTATTCGCCCAGCCGGCCGATGTGGCCGCAGTAGCTTGCTGCTCCAGCGGCGATTCCGAGGGCTTGGGCCTTGGGGATGACGCGGTCGAGCAGGCGGTGCGCCTGGACCTGGCCGAATCCCCAGTTGCCGTTGCAGACCAGGACGGCGGGGGTTTCGTTGATCACGTCGAGCGGCACGTTGACCTTGTAGTCGCCGTTGCGGACGAAGTCGAGATACTGGGGAACGCGGAGGACGCCGTGCGAGTCGTGGCCGCGAAGATTCGCGCCGATGAGGTTGTGCGTGACGATGCGTGCTTCGTCGGCGGGGACGCCCGATGCGGTGAAAAGCTGTTCGACGAATGATTGAAGCGTCTCGGCGGCGAGGGTGGGCACGTCCTGGCTCCCAGTGTGGCTGCGAATAAAAAATCGAGTTTACGTTCCGGCGCGCCCTTTGCAATCCGGGGCTGGACAGGTTGCAATGGGGACGGGTGTTTTAGGTGGATAAAAACCGAGGCACGGTCTCTTTCAACGTCGAGGGTGGGTCAATGGCGTTCGTCGGCACGAAGGAAAAGAATGCGAGCGGACGGGAGATCGTCCATCTTTCCGACACCTCGTCTGGCGCCTCGGCTTCGATTTTGCCCTCGTTCGGCTTCAACCTCTTCGACCTCAAGCTGCCCGTCGGCGGCGAAGTTTTGCCGATGATCGTCAGCTCGCCGACATTTGCCGAAGATCCTCAAGGCCCCGCGCGTAATGGTATTCCGGTGCTGTTTCCCTACCCCAACCGCGTACGCGAGGGGAAATACTCGTTCGACGGCAAGGATTACCAGCTTCCGCAAACGAACGGGAAGAATGCGATTCACGGCTGGGGGATGAACTCGCCGTGGCAATTGGTGGAAGTGGGGAATGACAAGGATGGGGCGTTTGCGGTCGGCCGGTATCACCTTGCCGAGGCGACGCCGCAGATGCGCCCGCTCTGGCCGACGGATGCGATATTGGAGATCAGGTACAACCTGGCGGGCCGCAAGCTGACCATGACGGCCACCGTTTCCAATCCCACGGATCGCGATTTGCCGTATGGGCTTGGGTTCCATCCGTACTTCCGGTTGCCATTTGGGCCGGGGGGGAATCCGGCGGAGACGTCGGTGATTTTGCCGGTCGGCAAGATGTGGGTGCTCAACGAGTTTTTGCCGACGGGGGAAATCAAGCCGGTCGATGCGCGGCTCGATTTTCGTAAGGGGCAGCCGCGCGAGGGGCTGAAGCTCGACGACGTGCTGACGGACGTTTCTTACGATGGCGACTGGGCGGTTTGCCGCCTGGTCGACCACGCGAAGAAAGCCGAGTTTCAGTTGAAGTTCGACAAGAATTATCGTGAGCTTGTGGTGTACACTCCGAATGATCCTTCCGTGATTTCGCTCGAACCTTATACCCAGACGACCGACGCGATTAACCTTTATGCGAAGGGGATCGACGGCGGCCTTCGCATTCTAAAACACGGTGAATCCGCAACCATGCGGGTCACCATGGAAACGGTTGACGCTACGTCTTGAAGTAGGGCAGGTTGAATTCCCCCTCCTTCTCCCAGCGCGGACTGCGTGCGGGGCGCGATGAATTGGGAGACGCAATGATGGAAACTCCAACCAACCATGAGCCGTGTGCCGATCTTGACGCGGTACGCCTCGATCAGCTTCGTCGCGCGGCGGATTTGTACCTCGGAATTGCTTATCCCTCTGGGCCGATTCCCGCGTCGGTTGCGCGTCGGCTCGAGTGGGATCCAACAAAGCGGGCGGGCGTGCTGCTGGGCCAGCCGCCTTTCGAGAACGTCGGCACGGGGCCGATGGGCGGGCCGATTGTTGCCTTGCGACTTGGCAACTACCGCTATCCGCATATGAAAATGCAGGTCCAAACCTGGCAATCGGCCGACGGTTTCTTGCTGTCGGTCAACACGCACGACCAGGTGATGGCGATCGACCCGAAGTCATCGGATGCTTCGGCGTTTCGCGTGCTTCAGGAAGAGAACCAGCGCTTGAAACAAGCGATCGAGCAGGCGTGGGATGAGGCTGCGATTCCCACGTTCAACCGCTATTTGCTCGACTACATCGCGGCGAACCGGTCGTCGAACAATTGTGATTTGATTTGAACGATCAGGTGCCCGTACTGACGGCACTCGACTTGCTGTTCGATACCGAAAGCACCGTCCGATCTTCTGCCACGTTGCGCGGAATTGCGAAGGCGAATGACGAGCCGCCGTTCGGGTGCGTGTGGTGCTCTACGTATCCACCGTGCAGCTCGACGAACGTCTTCACCAGGCAAAGTCCCAGGCCGATGCCGCGCTTGCCGAACTGGTAATCGCCCGACGAGTGGTGCATGGTGTCGTAGCCGGTGAAGAACGGCTCGAACAGGTGCGGGCGGTCTTCGGGACGAACCCCCTTGCCACCGTCGACGATCGTCACCTTCACCCAGGTTTTGCCCATGAACTCGGCGCGAACTTCGATGGCGCCGCCGTCGGGCGTGAACTTGATCGCGTTGGTGAGCAGGTTCGTGATGATGTCAGCCATCTTTGCCTTGTCGACGTGAACTGCGCCGATATCGGCGGGGCAGATCACGTTGACGGCTTGCTCGCGCGCATCGAGGAATGGTGTGAGGTCGGAAACAACTTTGCGGAGCAGGGCGGAGAGGTCGACTTCGGCAGGTTCGATTGCGAGGAAGGGCTGGTCTGAGCGGATGAGCTTGAACATCCGCTCGACCGTGGCGGCGAGCCGCTTGCCTGCTCCATGGATTTTCTCAACCCAGTTGCGGGCCGATGGTTCGGCGTCGGCGGCTTGGGTGAGCTTCCAAAGTTCGGTGAGGCCGAGTACGACGGCGACCGGTGTATTGAGCTCGTGGCTGGCGACTTCGAGGAACGCACTCTTGAGCCGACTGGCTTCCATGAGCTTGGCGTTCGTGTCGCTCAGGTCGCGGAGGAGGCGCTGTTTTTCGACGAGCAGGTCGTGCTGTTCGACACCTTGCCGCAGAATCGACAGCATTTCGTCGAGATTCCACGGTTTCGTGAGGTAGCGGAAAACGTTTCCCTCGTTGATCGCGTCGATGACGGCGCGGATGTCGGCGTAGCCGGTGAAGAGCAGGCGGGTGACTTCGGGGCGAATTTCCTTCGCACGCCTGAGCAGCTCGACGCCCGTCATTCCCGGCATGCGCTGGTCGGAAAGGATGACTCGGATGTCATCGTTCGTGGCGAGGTGTTTGAGTGCCTCCTCGCCGCGTTCGCATGTAAGTGTCTGGTAATCCAGGCGCAAGAGGTCGTGGATCGAGCGGAGCATTTCCGGCTCGTCGTCGACCACGAGGATCGTCGGTTTGCGCGTGGGCGCATTGCAGCAGTAGAGGGAGAGGGGTTCAGTCATCATGGCCGTTCACTTCAGACGCAGTTGCCACGGGGAATCGCTTGATTAGCGTCACCTCGTTCCCCACGTCATTATAGCGCATTTCGTCGACCATCCCCTCCGTGATGAGCATTCCGAATCCGCCTTCACGCAGGCCGAGCTTTTCGCGGACGTCCATGTGGGCTACGGGATCGTCGGGCGAGGCTGCGTGCGGGATCTCGGTTCGATTGAACCCTTCGCCCTGGTCACGCACCGTGATAGCGACGTGGTTATCGTGAATCCGGTAGAAGATATCGACCAGCCGGTCGGACTGGTGGCGGTTGCCCCACTCGATGGCGTTGTGTCCCATCTCCATGATCGCCTGACGCAGGTGCAATACCTGCTCCTGCGAGAGCGGGCTCAGTTGGCTGACGCTCATCAGGAAGTCGTTCACTTCCTGAAGAAACGCGATCTCGCTGTTGAGGATGACGTGGATTTCCCCCTGCACCCGCTTTCGCTCGAGCTCGGTGCGCCATTTGCAAGCTGTGCTGATCGCTTGAAACAAGGCTTCGGGGTGGTAGGGTTTCGAGATATAAGCATTTGCTCCGACCCGATAGCCATGCGTGCGATTCTTGGCGTCATCAAGGGCGGTGAGCATGACGATCGGCAGCAACATTGTTTCGCGATCGCCACGCAACGACCGGCAGATGTCGAATCCGCTGGCGTCGGGGAGCATGAGGTCGAGGAGGACGACGCTCGGTTGGAGCGTGCGCGCCATTTCGAGGGCCGAGGAGCCGGTTCCGACCACGATGGGATCAAATTTCCGCAAGCGGACGAGGCGCGAGACGAGCTCGGCCTGGTCTGGATCGT
This sequence comes from uncultured Isosphaeraceae bacterium, assembly GCA_945957605.1. Lineage (GTDB taxonomy): Bacteria > Planctomycetota > Planctomycetia > Isosphaerales > Isosphaeraceae > CAMFLR01. The sequence goes on along the minus strand of CAMFLR010000006.1, from coordinate 336,835 downwards.
CTTCAACGATCAATGCGGTTGCGGTTGTCATCTCGCACCCTCAGTCACGACCAGGATGATTCGGACGACGGCTTTCGTTGCGTACGAGCAAATTACGTATGAAGCTCAACGATGTCACCGTCTCGAAGTTCATGGTCGCGTTTCACGGTTTGGCCGTCAAAAACGCCCGAGCCCCACACCTTGGCGAACTTGAGCGCCTTTTCGAGGTCTCCATGCACCTCGCGGGCCAGGTCTGACACGATCGACCCCACGGGAATCGTGAAGGGATGCTCGCGATCAACCGGCTTACCGGGCACCTTCGTGTAAACTCGGATTACCCCCAAAGAATCGTAGGCGAGACGTTTTAGATCGTCCAGGCCGGTTCCGGATTGGGTTGAAATTGCCACGATCGGAAACCGGCCACCGAACCACTCGCGGAGGATTTCCAGCCGATCGGCCGAGCCTTCCGCGTCTGCCTTATTGGCAATCAGAATGGTTTTGACATGCTGAATCGTCTCATCTTCGACGTCGAACGGCAAGTCCCCCACCAGCTCAGTGTGAAGCGCAGAGAGGCGGCTGAGGGTGATTTCGACCGCATCGGTCACGTCATCTGACCCGAGGTCAGCGACTAGGAGCGCAGAATCGGCCGCGCGGATGACGTTCGGGACCCAGGTCTCGAGGAAGTCGGCGTCGATGGGAGGCAGGTCGACGAGTTGCACGCGGACATCCTCCCAGGGCATCATGCCTGGTTGTGGAGTGCGTGTGGTGTAAGGATATGGGGCGACTTCGGGCCGGGCGTTGGTGACGCCGGCGAGGATTGCGCTTTTGCCCGCATTGGGCCCGCCAACGAGAACAACCTGGCCCGCGCCTTCTTTGGGGACGCGGTGGCTGACGCCTGCTTTCTTACCGCCAGACTTGCTGGTTTCGAGGTCGTCTCGGGCGCGGCTGATTTTTTGCTTCAGATCGGACTGAAGCTTCTCGGTCCCCTTGTGCTTGGGGAGGAGCCGGAACATCTCGCGAAGTTTTTCAAGCTTTGCAGCCGGTGTGGTTGCATGCCGAAACTCTTCCTCGGCCTTGCTGTATTGCGGCGGCAGATTCGCGGGCATTTCGGCGGTTCGCTCGGGTCGCGATCGAGAGAGCGCTCAATTCGCAAACTATCGGGGATTGCGCGCGAAATCAAGTCATCTGAGTATCTCTCGCGAAACTGCACAAAATATGCAAGATTGCGGATGGGCGAATGCCTTGGGTTTTACTTGGTCTTGGTGGTGGTCAATCCGCCGCGGGTGATCACCAGTGGTTCGCCTGGCTTTGCCGGGAGGTGGTCGACGTAAAGTGCCAACGGCTTTTCGTGGCGGAGCAAATCGACGATCGGCGCGTAATGATCCCACGGGAATGCCAGCTTGATCATGCCATTCTCAAGCGTGGCGACGCCCTGTCCGAGCATTTCGAGACGGGTTTTCAATTCGCCAACTTTCTTCTTGCCCTGATAGAAGTCGATTCGCACGCGATGTGCGTACATTCGCTGGGAGTTTTCAACCTCGAGCGCGATTTCATACGAGTCGAACGCGACGATCTTTCGCTCAGGGCTGGCAGGTGTATCCGGCTTATCCTGCGACCGAGCGGCCGGCAGCGCGGGAATGAGCAGCAGAATCATCGCGATGAAAATTCGGCGAATTGGCTTGGGCATCGATTTCTCCGTGATTCTTAAGTGTTACGAGCACAATCCAGACAGAACGATTACTTCTTGCCCTCAGACGGCGGCGTGATTTTGCGAATCAACTGGCCGTTTGAGCTGTTCCAGAGGAACAACACGCCATCGGCACCGCCGGCTGCGACGGGGCCGCCCTCGGTCGACGCCGCGACTGCGAACATGTAGTCGGTGGGGCCGTCGAAGGTCCGTGCGACTGAGCCGTTATCGGGATTCCAGGCACGCACCGCCGGATCGCCACAAGCACCAACCACCTGCGGCCGTCCCGGCACCCAGCGCACCGAAGTGACCTGTTTCGTCGCCGAGTTCAACGTGCGAAGCTGCTCGCCTGACTCGAAATCCCAGACCTTCAGCACGTTATCGGCGCCGCATGACACGAGCTTCTTACCGTCGCCGCTCCAATCGACGCCGAGTACGTGGTTCGTGTGGCCCTCGAACGACTTCAACTCCTTGCCGTCGGCGACGTTGATGACTTTCACGAACTTGTCGGCCGCGGCCGATGCGAGTTTTTTGCCATCGGGACTGAATTTCAGGCCGAAAACCGTGTCGGAATGAAGCGTTTCAAGCGTGCGCACGAGTTTGCCCGTGGCGACTTCCCAGATCTTCACTTCGCCCGATCGCGAAGGTTCGCCGCCGCCCGTGGCGATGAGCTTGGCGTCGGGGCTGAAGTCGATTGCGAGGACGCGGAAGATGTGGCCGCCGAGCGTTTTGTTGTCGCTCCAACTCCCTTCGACCGTCCACGCCTGAATGGCCGAGCCGGCGATTGTGAAGATCGCATTTTTGCTCGCGAACTGCGCTTTGAGCGTGCCGGCGTTTGCTTGCTTCGCCGGACAATATGCGATCACGGGCCGCTTGCTCGCAACTTCCCAGATCATGACGCAGGTGTTGTCGCACCCGCCGAGAATCAGCGAGCCGTCGGGCGAGAATGCGACGTCAACGACCGGCGCCGCGAGTCCTTCAAACTTGTGGACGATCTTGCCGCTGGAAACCTCGAGGATCTCCACCGTTTTATCGGCCGAACCAACCGCCAGCCACTTACCGTCGTTCGAGAGTGTTACGGCATTCGCGGCGGACGATGAAACATCAAGGGTTCGTTTCGTTTTCAGATCGGCAAGTGCGACTTCGTGGATCTTGCCGCTGTCTCGCGCGATGAACGCTGTCGCGTTGTTTTGCGCGAGCACGATGCTGGTCGTTTGCTTGCCGGAGCCGAGTTCGATCTTGCCTGTCGATTTGCCGATCGCCGCGTCGGTTGCATTCCAGACGAGCGTTTGGCCATCGCGACCAGCGGATATCAGGCGATCGCCGGCGCCCACGAGGGAGACGAATGCGCCTGTGTGCGCGGGAACGGTTGCCGCGATTTTGCCATCGGCCAGGTTAATACGGCGGAGTTTGCCGTCGCTATCGCCGGCGAAGAGCGTTTTTTCGTCGGCGGAGATCGCGAGCGATTCGGTGCGAGAATTGAGGTCGATGGTGCGAATCGTTTTGCCGTCTTCTCGATTCCAGAAACGTACCGACTTCTCCGCACCAGCGGTGATCAACGTTTTGCCATCTTTGAGCAGAATCATCGCCTTGAGCGGCTCGGTGACGCCGGTGAAGGCCCGGCCGGGGGTCAGCGTGGGGGCGTTCCAGAGCGTTACGGCCTGATAACTTCCAGCGGCGAGAAGCTTGGCGTCGCTGCTATATCGCACTGATTGGATCAAGTCTTTATGGCCGCCGAGCGTGATGATTTCCTGGCCCGTGAGGACGTCGTAAACCTGCACGGAGTTGGCCCGGCCGGCGGCGACGCGGCGACCGTCAGCGGTGAGGTCGAGGGCGTTGATCGGATGAATCCCGGGCGGAAGAGCACCGATTTCGAGCGGCTTGGCGACGGGGGCGGATTCGCTCGAATCGTCCTTCGCGCCCGCGTCGATCCAGGCTTTGAGCGCACCGAGTTCTTCCGGCGTGAGCGGCTTCAAATCCTTCTTATCCTTGGGCGGCATCACCGGATTTGTGCGATGGGCGGCCATTGTGAAAATGAGGCTGGCGTCGGCCTTGCCCGGCACGAGTGCGGGGCCGCGCTTGCCGCCCTTCAGCATGCCCTTCAGGTCTTCCATGTTCAGCTTGTTTTCGGCGAGCGCCGAGCTGTGGCAGCCGAGGCATTTGGCCTCGAGCGGTTCGGCGACGTCGCGTGTGAAGCTGATCGGCTGCTTGCCTGCGAAGGCTTTGAGTTCGAGCGGTTTGGGAGGGGCGTCGTCAGCGGGGGCGAGCGTGAGTGCGGCGATCGCGAGCAAACTCGTGGCGAGCATGAGGAAGATCCTTGGCGTGAGTTAGGGCTTCGCGATCGCGATCGTGAATGAAAGGGGAACTTCGAGCGACTCGCCGGATACCTGCGCCAGGGCGACAACCTTGACGGCGACAGGGCCGGGTGGGGCGTCCTTGGCGGCGGACACTTCGATCGTAAGCTCGCCGCTTTTCACAGGCGGCGCGGGAATCTTGCTTGTGAGCTTCGACGCGGAAGGGGCGTCGAATCGCAACGAAAGAGGGTAGGAATTACCCGTCGTTTGGCTGAGCTTGATCACAAGTTTTTTTGTTTCGCCGGCTTTGAGAATCGGCGGTGTGCCGGCGAGCTCCAGCGTAGCGTGCGGTTTATGGATTTCGATGAAAATCGGGTTGGCGGGCTCATCGATTTTGAACGCCGGACCCTTGGGATCGGGCTTGAACGTGCAGGTTCCCCGGAGGACGACGCTATAGATTCCGGGGGCTGCCGTCGCGGGAATCGGCCAGTCAACGTGCACGGAGTTCGCACCTTTGGCGATCGTTGCCTTCGGCGCAGCGAAGCTCTGCGGGAGGTCGGCCGCGCCGATGGCTATCGCGTCGTCGCTGCCTGGGGCGCGAGAGGCGGACAAGTCGAGAGCGAATGTTCCGCCTCGGAGCATCGCCTTGCGGTTTGGTTTTGCGCTCAAGAGAAAAGGCGAACCGTCGCGAACGGCGACCGCAAATCCCTGCGTAGCGCGAACAACCGCGCTTGGCGTTCGTTGCGAGTTCGGCAACTTCACCGCCGGCCAGCTCGGCGAAACGGAGATCGACTCGCTGAACGGAGGCATGGGGGGAGTAGACGGATTCGGGAGTAAGGCGGGTTCGCCGGGTTTTGACGCCGGCAAACTTGCACCGCTGAGTCGAACGATGCCCGCGCCGATCGGTGCATTAGGTTCGGTTTCGAAGACAATCGACGCCGTGCTTCCGTTCGTTGGGATTATGACGGGCTCAACTTTTACACCTTTGGGAAGCTGACTTGAACTGATCCAGATGGGATCGTTATGGCCATCAATTCGGGCGGCGAGCACAATCGCCGAGCTGCGCCCGCCGCGTCTCAGGACGATCGAGTCGAGCGCGTTGGGTGTCGTTGTGGTGAGGAACAAGCGAAAGCTTGGCTTCGGACGGCGAATCGACAGGCGGTAGTAGAGCTTGGGACCGCTACGGCTACCTCCGGCGACGTCGTTGAGCATGACCTGATATGTGCCGTCGTCGGGTGCGGTCCAGTTGAATTCTGCGTCGGTGCTCGAGAGATTGATGCGCGGCGAAAGGCTTGTGTTAGCGGTGTCGTCGGCCGAGGCGATGTCGGTTGGCTCACCGGTGTTTGGGACTTTTTGAATCGTGAACGTTGGGTCGGCAATCGAGCCGATCCCTTGCGCGATGGCTTCGACTTTCCACTTCTCTCCTTTTTTTGTGGTGAAGCGGTAAACGTCGATATCGCGTTCGACGCGAAAATCACCCGCAATTGCAACAGGCGGCGTGACAAGTTGTGGATGATCGAGGTCGTTCGGCTCACGTTCTTCGACGACGGGATCATCGGTCTCCGTGACAACGAAGGGGTTGCTCGTGCCGTGTCGAATCGCGTCACCATTGAACAGGAGAGCTGAATCTTGCACCGGCATGGGGAGGAATTCGGCAGAGGCGAACTGCGGTTTCAGGGACTGAGTGAGCGTCTCTAATCCTGCGGTCGATTTGGCATTTGATCCGAGATTTCGGCCGAGAATGGTGAAAGTTCGTTCGCGGCCGAGTTCGGCAACGGCTGGGAAAATGGCGTCGATGACGGGGTGATTGTGAATGGTGAGTCGATAAAAATGCTCGGGCGATCCCGAGTAGGTCATGTCGTGAAGTTTGATTTTATAAGTATCGTCGGATGGTAAGGTAATATCGATGAGAGAATCGATGCCGTCGGCATCGCGTGACTCGGCCAGTTCGACGCCTCGGCTGTTATAGAGGTGAAGCGTGGCGTCGAGCTTGCTTTCGATGCGCTGGGCGGCGAGGTCGATGAAGACGCGCTGGCCGCGTTTGCCGGTGAAGGTGAACCAGTCGACGTCGGTCTGGGTGATCTCGCCGTTTGCTACTGAATTGATCGCGAGCTGACGGGCGTTTGCGGGTTCGTTATTGGGCTCGGTTTCGGGCGTTTCGGGCATCGTGCCGATCGAAAAAATCCGCGGGTTGCTGATGCCGTCTTTCGTCAAGGCACGAACATCGACTTCGCCCGGTTTCGCGCTCGCCGAGATTGTCACTTTGAAGGTCTTTGGTTTGCCGGCAACTGGAGTTGCGGTGATCGACGGATCGCTGAACCAGAGACCATCGGCGGCGTCGATATCCTGGCCGGCAATTGTGAGCTCGACTGAGGTGCCGACTTGTCCGCCTGCGGGCAGAGCAGTGTGAAGACGGGGAGAAGGACGTACAGCTTGAGCGTGTGCGCGATGAGTCGCGAGCGCAAGCGACGATAGAGCGATCACCGCGACAACGCGCGGCCCGAAGAGAGGGCGGGCAAGAAACAAGGGCGGGCCTCCATCGGGCGAGGCAAGGCGAGGATTGTGATTGCGGGTTGGCAAGATGGAACGTAACCCGAATCCGATACCGGGTCAAGCATTCGGGAAGGCCAACGAGTCACTCATCGAGGTCGTCGCGTACTCAATTCGGCTGAATTAAGACGGACGCGTTCACCTGCGGTGATTGTTCAAGTCCGATCCAGCGGGTGAACGGCCCGGCGAAACGTCGAACCAAAATGACGGCAATCGAGATCGAGAGGACGTCTCTCATTAAACGAACGATAAAGAACGTAATTTGCCCCACGCTCTTGAAATCAATCCAAGTTTTTATGTTGCCGATGAGAATGAGAGTAAAGAAGCTCGTGAGGCCGAATACGGCGCTCGCCGTTTGAATCCAGGTCCTTTGTGGCCGATTGCGTCGCGAAAAGTCGTAGGCCACGAGTACAACAGGGACATTCGCGATTATGTCGAATGGAGAACAGATCGCGTTGAAAAAAATCCAGTGGGAAACTATCGACGGATTCCAACGTCCTTTTGAGATGCCTGTTGCCGACATGACGAAATGCTGTAGCGGGAGGGTCATCATGAATAATGCGACGGTCAGACAGCCAAGAATCCATGGAGCGAGTCGTCGACGAAACAGCATTCCAACACAGGCTGCGGACATCGTCACAAGTAAATACGCCAGCATCCAGACGAAGAGCCGCTCTTTGTAGGACTCGCCGTTGGCACGAATGGAGCTTGACGGGTAGATCAGACCAAGCGAGGGAATGTGCTGAATGCTGATTAGGGTTTGAGTTGTGCCGACAAATAGGGCCAAAAACTCACTTGAGTTGAGTAAACCGCCGTAGCGGATTTTGCGGGCGAGAATGACCGGGATAAACGCAATCGTCAATTTGATAGCGGTTGCCCAAGTATAGGACAGCAGCATCAACCAGCCTGGCAGCTCACTGGAATTCCAGGTTTTGAAGAGTGCCAGTTCCGAGTTTTGTTCGAGTGCAATTGAAAACGCCACGCCTGCCGCGAGAATGCATAGGTCTGAGATTAATAGTCCCTTCGGCTCATCGGTTGAGAGCCGAAGCGAAATGTTTGCGACTTCCTTGTCTGGTTCGACGACCAACAATGCCTGGGCTCACTTTCACGCGAGAAGCTCGCCGATCACTCGGCCTTGGTTCAGCACCGGCATCGGCCGGCCCGAGTCGTTCGGGAAGTCGTGTCTCGCGTTGATTCCCAGCACGTGATAAACGGTTTGTAGCACGTCTTCTGGGCGAAGCGGTTTCTCGGCCGGTTGTTCGCCTTTGCGGTTCGTCGCGCCGACGACTTGCCCCATCTTCAATCCACCGCCGGCGACGGCCACCGACATCGCGCCCGGCCAGTGGTCGCGCCCGCCGTTGTTGATGCGAGGAGTTCGGCCGAATTCGCCCCAGACGAGGACGAGCACGCGATCGGCCAGGCCACGGTCGTAGATATCTTCAACCAATGTGGCGACAGCAGCGTCAAGCGGCGGTACTTGCTGACGGCACGATTGGAAGATGCTGCCGTGGTGGTCCCAGTTGCCGTCGGAAATTGTCACGAATGTGACGCCGGCCTCGACGAGTCTGCGGGCTAGCAGGCAACTCTGGCCGATGCGCGTGCGGCCGTAGCGATCGCGGAGGCGAGGGTCTTCGGTCGAGAGGTCGAGCGCCTTTCGTGCGGCGGGGCCGGTGACCATTTCGTAGGCTTGCGTCGTGAACTGGTCGAGTCCTTGCATCGTGCCGGAGACGTCGCGTTCGCGATTGACTTGATCGAGCTTGGCGAGCAGGAGAGAGCGATCTTCGATGCGGCTCATCGAGAGCGAGGGCGGCGGGGCGAGGTTGCGGACTCGCGCGTTGGTCGAGGGATCGTTGTCGATCGTGAACGGGTTGTAGCCAGGGCCGAGGTAGGCGCCGTTCTGGAAGATCCCCCCGAAAATGCCGCCGACCATCGAGACATAGGGCGGCACGCCGGGGCCGTTGGGACCACGGAGCTTGGCGACGATTGAGCCTGCACTCGGGCGTTCGTTCTTTTGCTGTTCGTTGGGGCTCGATTGATAGCCGGTCATCACCCAGTGCGTGCCGACGAAGTGGTCGGACGACTCGTGTGCGACGCTGCGGATCAGCGACATCTTGTCCATCGCCATCGCCTGGCGGGGCATCAGTTCGCAGATGGAGATGCCGGGGACGTTGGTGGGAATGGGTTTGAATTCGCCGCGGAATTCGCGAGGGGCGTCGGGCTTGAGGTCGTAGGTGTCCATGTGCGATGGACCGCCCGAGAGCATCACCTGGATGACCGCCGTGTTTTTGCGGGCGGAACCTTCCGCGCGGGCTTGAAGAATTTGCGGCAGCGCGAGACCGGCAAGGCCGAGCGAACCGATCCGCAAAAAGCTGCGACGCGAGTGACCGTCGCAGGGAGCAAACTGACCGCCGATGACGTCGAGCATGGCCTTCATCCTCGCGCGGGTTACTGGTTAAAGAGAAATTCTTTCGTATTGACGATCGCCCAGATCACGTCTTCATAGCCTTGCCGCAACCGTTTCTCAGTGCGCCTGCGCTCGATGTGTTCGAGACAGTGTGCGCGTTCGTCGGACTTTGCGAGCCGGCCGAATGCGAGTCGATAGAGTTCGTCGATTTTCTCAGAGTCGGGACGTGCGTCGTTGACCCATTTTGCAGCACGCCCCTGGCTATTTTCCAGCTTGCGTTGCAACTCGGCCGAGTTCAGCAGGTGCAGCGTTTGCGACAAATTCGCCTCAGACGATCGCTCGCACTCGCAAACACTCTCACGCTTGGGACGGCCGAAAACGGTGAGGAATTCGGAGTCGAAACCGTCGTCGGGTAGTTGAGTGGCGTGGAAGTTGTCGGGCAGGCCGATGAAGGGTTCGGATGTTCCTGCGACTTCGTTGATGGCGTCGAGGAGAACTTCGGCCGGCAAACGTTTCGCATAGAATCGCGCGAAGTTGCGGCGATCTCCCGCGTTTGTGCCGCTGGGGAGGCTCGAGCGGTCGTATGCTTTGCTCGTGGCGATGAGCCGCACGAGTGCCTTGAGGTCGTATCCGCTGGCGATGAACGAATCGTTGAGGGCGTCGAGCAGTTCGGGATTCGAGGGCGGGTTGGTCACCCGCATGTCGTCTTCGGGCTCGACGAGCCCACGGCCGAAGAAGTGCTTCCAGTAGCGGTTGACGAGGGCTTTGGCGAAGTAGGGATTGTCCTTTTGCCGCAGCCAGCTCGCGAGCTTGTCACGCGGATCAACCGAGGCGGGGAGATTCGCGAGTTCGGGAGCGCCGAGCGGCTTGGGAGCTTTCACCTGCCGAGTGACAGGGTTCGACGCCTGGCCGGAGGGGAGCAGGAAAATGCGGACGTTTGCGACGTCGTTTCCTTTCGTGCCGATGCGCGAGAAGAGCGACGCGAAGCCGTAATAGTCGTCCTGGCTCCAACGTTCGAACGGGTGATGGTGGCACCGGGCGCATTGAATGCGCATGCCGAGAAAGAGCTGCGCGGTGTCGTCGACGCGCGATTCCAGCGTGTTCACCTGGCGATACCAGTTGACGGCCGGGTTGATGCTCATGTCACCACGTGCGGCGACGATCTCGGCGACGAAGCGGTCGTATGGCTTGTTCTCGGCGATTGATTGCCTGACCCACGCGTGAAACGCGAACGTGCCTGCTTGCGACTGCACGCCGAGCGAGCGACGATTTTTGAGAATCGCCGACCACTTCATGGCGAACAGGTCGGCATATTCGGGACTGTCGATCAGCTTGTCGATCCACTTGTCGCGCCTGGCGGGATCGGTGCTCCTTTCCAGCTCGGCGACTTCGGCAATCGAGGGCAGTGTGCCGCGAATGTCGAGCGAAGAGCGGCGTGCGAATTCGGAGTCGGAGCAGGGGGGCGAGGGCTCGATTCCCAACTCGCGGAGCTTGCGGAAAACGAGCGGGTCGATCGGGTTCGATGACTTCGGTTCGTCCCAGGCGACCGGTTCAGTCGTCAGCGGCACTGTCGCTCGCGCGACGCCCACCTGACCGCCGAATCGCGCCATGATTGCCGCTTCGCCGACGCCGTCCTGCGTTTCGGCGAGGCCAGTTTCGTTCACGGTGGCGACGTCGGCGGCGTTCGACTGGAATTGCGCGAGACGGGTGACGTCGGTTGACGTGCCGTCGGCGTATTTTGCGATCACGCGAAGCTGCTGGCGCGACTGGCGGGGAACCAATCGTTTCGCTGGCTCGACTTCAAGGCTGATGAGCTTGGGCTCAGCGCCCGAAGCGAGCGGCGTGCCCTGGCGAATCCAGCGGGCGATCGTGGAATATTCCGGGCTGCCGACGGCGAACCGTTTGCCGCCGCCGTGCGGAATTGAGGCGGTCGGTTTTTTGAGGATCAGGCTTTGTGCGGGATCGCCGGGCATGATCCGACGTCCCCGCGCTTCGCGAACGAGGGCTTCGTGATCGCTTTTGGGATCGAAGCCGAGTAGGCTGAGGCGGAAGCCGTTCTGGCCGGTCGACTTGCCGTGACAGCCACCGGCGTTGCAGCCGAATCGGGTCAGAATCGGCACAACTTCGCTGGCGAAATGCACCGGTCGCACGTTTTCAAAGTCGCTGACTTCGACAGGCACAACCGCCGATTTGCCGTTTACGCTTACTGTTAGCTCGGTGCGGCCGTTACTTCCCGCCGAGACAAGTCCGGCCACATCGGCGCGGGCGATTTTCGTCGTTTTTATCGCGTAAGACGCCTTGCCGGTGAGGTCGACGGCGTGGCCTCGGGCGTCTCGTCCGGTGACGATCACCTGCACGGCGCCATCAGATCCGCGAAGTGTGACAACCGGGGGGGCGGCCTCGATCGAGACGATCGGCGGTGCCGGATTTCCTGCCAGAAGGGCCAGAGCCAGCGAGAAGACGGACACCATGTGCCTCCTTCGCACATCGATCCGAAATCATTAGTCGGACGTATGTCCTAATTCAATCTGACATGCCGACAGCGTTTCTGCAAGTAGGTTGACGGGGCCGTTACTCAGGAGTGGCGGATTGGTGCGACGTATCGATCGCTGACTCCGCTAATTCTATTTGGGAAGAGCCCTTAATATCTCGTCAATCGATGTAGTGCCGTTGATTACTTTTAAGAGAGCCTCTTCCTGTATATAAACCATTCCGTTCTTGCGAGCTTCCTGGCGAATTGCCGAAGTCTTCGGATTCTCTAGAATGATGCGACGCATCGGGGCCGTCACAGTCAACAGTTCAAAGATGCTTGTCTTTCCGACGTAACCGAGTCCTTGGCATTGTGGACAGACTTGTTTTGCATTGCGCGGTGTTCGGAAGAAGAGATCGATCTTATCTGCCGGAAGGTGTGCAGCTTCAATGAGTTTGGGGCTGGGTTTATAACCCTCCTTACAGTTTTCGCAGAGCAGGCGCACGTACCGCTGACCGAGCACGGCCACGATTGTCGAGGCGGCCGACTCTCTACTATTCGACAAGTCGCACAGCTTCTCTATCGCCTCTTCAACTGATTCGGATCGCACTGCTGAGAGAACCATCTGGCCGCCGGTGGCAGCGCGGCATGCCGCTTTGGCTGTTTCTTGGTCGACGATTTGACTCACGAACAAAACTCTTGGCTTCTGATCAAGTGCGAGCGGAATCACTTTGGCAAGAGACTGGCCTTCAGAGGCATTTGGCTCCAGGCAAGTCACCCCAGCGGTGCGGTACGTTGGTGATTGAATCACAGCAACGGTTTTCTTTTGTGATGTATTAATCATCCGTAGAGTGCCGTAAAGTGCGGCGTCCATTCCGGAGTCCGTCGGCGCCGTGCACAGGATCAGCCCTTGCGGACGGTTTACCAACTCGCGGTATTGGCCCGCTAATTTCGAGCGCATCCCAGCTTCAGTCAACTGAGGGGCTTCGTCTGTCCTCTCGGTGGGTTCCGGCACTCTTGAGGCTGGTTTGTCGACCGCGTCAATGTGATTACGCACGCCATCCTGTGCAAAACTTTTGGCAGTAAGAATCAGAGCAAATATCACAAGCGTAAGGCATGGCTTCATCATATGGACTCTCAGTTCCGAAATTACATTGATGCTCTTCATTTCCTTTAGATTGACTAATGTTAATGTTCAGCCACGTCGTTGGCTATGGGCGGATGCTATCAATCAGGCCGTAAAGCGTTGATTCGCTTCGATACGACCGACTGACCCGCAGTTTCGTGTCTTTGCGATGCACGGCCTAGAAAGGGCTGAGACATTACGACTCGTCTCAGCCCTTGATCAATCCTCGAGGTTCTGGGACGTTCTTTATCGGGATTGCGTGCGGACGCGCCGGCGAGCAACGAGCGTAACAACCAGCGCCATGCCGAGCGTGCCAATCGTGGCGGGTTCGGGGACGGCGGCGACGTCGGCACCTAGGGTGACGCCGGTGACCAGGAATCCTTGCTGGATGCCTTCGTGAACGCCGTAGCCGACGATGTTATAGCCGTCGGGACCACCGCTCACGGCAAACGCCTGGCGCAACGTCCAGTTTTCAAAGCCGGTGAAGCCCTGGGCGAGCAGGTAGGACTGGAGCGAGATCATGCCGGTTTGCTCGGTCCACATCATTGCCTGGCGGGTTGATGCTTGAAACTCAGTTCCCATTGTGCCGACGATCAGGTTGCCGTCGGGTGACATACCGTCGGCTTCGCTGAACTTGCCGGTTTCGTCGGCCGCGAGGAATTGAAGCGAACCATCCAGGCCCCAGAGTGCTGCCCGGCCGAATGCGCCGTAATACTGGTCCGACCAGAAGTATTCGTTGTTTGAAGGACCGACCTGGCCAGCAAGTTTTGAGCCATCCGCCGAAATGCCATTCACCAGGCTGAAGCTGTATCCGGCGCGATCAAGCTCGACCAAGCCGGCCGACGAGTAAACGGCCCCCTTGATGTTGGCGATCTGCCCGCCGATGACACTGCCGTTGGCAGATGCCAGGTTTGCACTCGGAAAGCCGGGCAAGAACTCCACGCCGCCGCTTTCTGTCCATTTCCAGGCGGAAACCGGTTCATTACCGGTTCGGCCCCCGACCACCGTTTTTCCGTCCGCGGAAATGGAGATCGAGTTCGAGTAACTCACGCCGGGAATGGTCGTCCTTACGTCAGTGACGGCATCATAGATATAGGGGGCGATTTCGCCGAGTCCGACTGTGTAGCGCCCGTCCGCCGAAACGGCGGTCGCCGTCGAGTCGTACGGGAATGCGACTCCCGGAGGCATGAGGGCGAAACCCGCTGCGCCTTGCGCGACGTCCCAGCGGAATCCCCAGAAGTGGCCGGCGCCAAAACCTGCGGTGCCGATCACGACACTTCCATCTGCCGAGACGCCTCGGCCGAAACTTCCATCGCCGCCAGTGTAAGGCACGGCAATAAAGGACTGGCCGGCGTTCGCCACGATTGGCGACAGAAAAATCGCTGCACAAACCGAGAGGGCGGAGATCCGAGCAGCTTTCATCGATGCGTTTCCTTTGAAGGCGATTGATTGGAGTTTGCGCGACGGCTCTTTCTGAGTCGCGCGCTGAATTTTGCGGTCAAATCGCCAAAAAAAGACCACAAAATGCACATGTGGGATCATAAATTGCAGACATCTCCAATTTCATCCCTTAGAATTAGGGGGTGACTACGACGACACAAAGGCAAGAGCTGATATGAGCAAATCAGAAATGCTGTCGGCCGCGCAGGCGCGGGCGATCTGGAAGTTGGTGAACGAGTGTCGCGAGCTCGGCGACGATCGCGTCGCGTGGCGGGCTCATTGTCTGAATGAGGTGGGCCGCCTCGTTGATTCGGACCTCGGCGTGCTTGGCGAGATGGGCGGCTGCCAAGAGCTGAAGCTGCGCGACATGGGTGTGACGTTTTCGTGGCGGTCCGATTTTCCCGGCACATCGGCCCTCGACCCGATGGTGGCGAAGTTTCGGACCGACCCCAACCTATCGCCGGCGATGATGGCCTATCACGAGGAGAACCGATCGGTGGGGGGAAAGTGCCTGTCACACAAGGAACTGATCGAGGATCGCGACTGGTACCGGTCGGTTGACTATCAATACATTCAAGAGCCGTTTGGTATGGATGCCATTATGTGGTGTTTCCGTAGGCTCGGCGCTGGACTGGCTGACGAAAGCTGCGGACTTGTTCTCGTGCGACAAAAAGGACGACGCAGCTTCAATCCGCGTGACCGAACGCTGGTTCGCGAGTTGAACGCGATGCTCGCCGGGTTGGTTGGGGGGCCGCTGGCGCGATATCGGGACCCCTCGCCATCAGAATTGCCGCGGCGAACCAGGCAGGTACTGGCGTGCCTGCTGGAAGGGGATTCTGACAAGCAGATCGCCGCTCGGCTGAGAATTGCATCGTCGACGGTGAACGAATACACCAAGGCGATTTATCGCTTTTTCGGCGTGAATGCTCGCACGGAGTTAATGGCGCGCTGGATTCGCCGGGGGTGGGGAAGCTCGACGCGCTGGACGGAATATGAGGACGAGCGGCCGATGAGTGCGGCGGTGACCTCTGGACGCGTCGCCACGTTCGAATTGTCTCCATCTCGCCAAAAATGAAATTGGTGGTGCATGGCGATGCAGGTAGTTGATTATCTTTGAGCGATCTCGCGTGCCGGTATCGGCCAATTTCAACGACTTCGCGCGGTGATCCCATGATTGCGAGCGCTATCCCGGTGATTGCGGTTTCCGACTCTGTTCGCGCAGAGGAGTATTATTGCGGATCGTTGGGCTTCGAAAAGAAGTTCGCCTTTCGTCCCGATCCCACGCGAATGGATCCGTGCTATCTCGGGGTTTCACGCGACGGCGTCTGGCTTCACCTGCAATCGTTCAAGCCCGAACGAGCGGGGAAGACCGATGCATTTTTCTGGGTCGCCGACGTCGATTCTCTTCACGACGAGTTTCTATTGCGTAACGTGCCGATCACGCTTCCGCCGACAGACCAATCCTGGGGAACCCGCGAACTGGGTGTACGCGACCCCGATGGAAACACCATGGTTTTCGCCTTGGCAGCCAGACCTTCGGGCCGCGATTCGCTGTAAGCCTTTGCCTTTCAGTGAGATGCGTGGATCGTTGTTGTAAGAAATGGTAGATTCGACGCATGGGCTGGACCAATCGATTAGAATGCAATAGCCGCGCTACTCCCCGCGGTGCATTTGGGTCTGCGATTGAGGTGCGGGTTCATGGCTCACGAGTTTTCCAAGGTCGAAGAAGCGCTCGAGGCCCTTTCCGAGGGGCGGTTGGTGATCGTCGTCGATGACGAGGATCGCGAAAACGAGGGCGACTTCGTGGCCGCTGCGGAAAAAGTTACGCCGCAAGCGATTGAGTTCATGATTACCCACGGGCGCGGACTGCTTTGCATGCCGATCGTTCCCGAAGTGGCCGATCGTCTGCAACTGCACCCGATGGTCGAGGTGAACAACGCGCCGCACAAAACGCCGTATACCGTGCCGGTCGATCACAAGAGTTGCGGCACCGGAATCAGTGCGGCCGAACGCGCGGCGACGGTCCGGGCGATCATCGATCCCGCGAGCAAAGCGACCGACTTCGTGCGTCCCGGGCATTTGTTTCCGCTCGTGGCGAAAGAGGGCGGCGTGCTGCGGAGGGCAGGACACACCGAGGCGGCGGTCGACCTGGCGCGTCTTGCGGGATTGGCTCCGGCGGGGGTGATTTGCGAGATTCTCGACGGTGTTGGCGTGGCGAATCGCGAGCGGTTGCACGCCCTGGCCCGCGAGCATCGCCTGCCGATTCTGTCGATCGAGACGCTGATCGCATATCGTCGCCGTCGCGAAAAGTTGGTGACGCGAATCGCCGAGGCGGAGATGCCTTCGCGTTACGGGCGCGGGCGAATCATTGGTTATGGCGTGAAGCACGAACCGGCGAACAATCCCGTCGCGTTTGTGATTGGCGACCTCTCGACCTCGATCGCGCCGCTGGTTCGGTTGCACTCGTCGTGCTTCACTGGCGACCTGCTGCAATCGCTTCGATGCGACTGTGGCGATCAATTGCATCTCGCGCTGCAAATGATTGGCAACGAGGGCGTCGGTGCGTTGATTTATCTGCCGCAGGAAGGCCGAGGGATTGGGCTGATCGAGAAAATTCGCGCGTATGGCCTGCAAGATCAGGGGCTAGATACGGTCGAGGCGAATCTGGCGCTTGGCTATCGTGCCGACCAGCGCGACTACGGCGTGGGCTTGCAGATCCTCCAGGACTTGGGACTGAGCAAGGTTCGGCTGCTCACGAACAACCCCAAGAAGACGGATGCGTTCGTGTATCACGGGCATGGGTTGGAGGTGGTCGACCAGGTGCCGATCATCGCCGATCACGAGCCCGACCGCGAACGCTACATGGCGGCGAAGCGCGACAAAATGGGGCACATTCTTCCGTCGGGCGATTCCAAAGACGACAATGGCCACGGCAATTGATTGATTCGTTCGCTCGCATGCACTGCCCTCATCGACGGAGCGCACCGTGATGTCCATCGCTCGACCCAGCCTGATCTTGCTTGTCGCTGCGGCAGTATTTGGGGGGGCGGCAAGCACGCGCGGGGCCAATATTTCGCCTCAGGCGAAGGAACTGCTGGGGGCGGTTGCGAAGGCTTACAAGGCGTTGCCGAGTTATTCGGACGAGGGGAAAATCACGCTGCGCACGCTCGTCGCACCTGGCAAGCCGCCGGTCGAGCAGACGGTGGCTGCGCGAGTTGCGGTCGAGCGGCCGAACAAGGTGAACATTGATGCGGGCTTGGTGAAGATCGTTTCGGACGGCAAAGTGCTTCGCACGATCGTCCCGCCGCTGACGATGTATCGCGACCAGCCAGCGCCCGCGACGCTCACACTCGACCAGATCGCCGATGGCCCGCTCGGAGCCTTGCAATATAGTGGTCCGCAGGGGCGTCCACTGGCGATCGTGCTCGGGTTCCTGCTGGCCGACGATCCCGTCAAAGGGTTATTGAGCGACGCCGCGGCGATCACGGTGGTCGACGGCGGTAAGACGCTGAAGTACGAGCCGCAGGTTGGGTCGGTGCTGCAATTGCACATCAACCCTGAGAATAAACTGATTACTCGGATTGACGTGCGCGTTGATGCGAAGTCGGGCGAGCATTTGGTGCCGAGTTCGGGACTGGAAGTGCAGTCGCTCGCCTGGACTGCCGGGACGATCTCCACGAAGCCTGCCGTGAAGACGGCATTCGACCTGATCAAGCCTGATGGTTACAAGGAAATTGCTGCCCTGGCGAAAGATGTCGCCAAGAAGAAGGCCGAACATGAACTGATCGGCAAGCCTGCACCTGAGTTGTCACTGAACATTCTTGAAGCGGCGGGCAAAACGCGCAAGGTGACGACGAAGGATCTCGTCGGCAAGGTGGTGATGATCGACTTCTGGGCGACGTGGTGTGGCCCATGCCTGGTCGAACTGCCCGACGTCGCGGCGATGATTGGCGACTACGCCAAGGCGAACAAGCCGGTGGTTGTGGTGGCCTTGAGCATCGATCAATCGGAAGACGGCGACCAGGCGGAGTTGCGGAAAATCGTTGAAGCGACGATGGAAAAGAAGGGGCTGAAGCTGCAAGTTCCGCCGGTCGGAATTGTGGGTCTCGACCCCGCGCAGATCGTCGCTAAGGCTTACGACGTGCAGGCGATTCCGCAACTTGTGATCATTGACGCCAAGGGAATTGTGCGGCATGTGCACATCGGCGTGACCGAACGCGACGTGCTGGCCGGCGAGGTTGATGCGCTGATTGCGGAAGCGGCCAAGGCTTCAAAGTGAATCGGATTTAGAAGCGGGTAGTGTAAGTTCTCGAACCCCGGGCGGCGGGGCTGTAAGAGTTCGGACCAAGGAGCGCGAACTGATCACGGTGCGCCTCTTGGGACTATGTCCCACCGATTCAAGAATCGGTGCCACCCGGCTGTCATTGTATTGCTGTTTTTGAACAGATAATTCAAGGGTAGCCCAGGTTCTCGAACCTGGGCGGCGCAGCCGCAAGAGTGCGACCCAGACAGCGCGAAATGATCGCGGTGCGCCTCTTGGGACTGCGTCCCACCGATTCAAGAATCGGTGCCACCCGGCTGTTGCTCTTCTTCGCCCCTCGAGAATCACCGGCTGCGATCAAGCGCTTCGATATCGCGGACATCGAGAAGGCGATACTTGATCGTGTCATCGAACCGGCTTTTGCCACGCACGCCCACTCGCCGGGCGACAAGATTGTGGGTGTCGACGCCAGGCGGAATTCTCAGGTAGGTGACGGTTAGACCGTCTTCGTTCAGAAGCGAGAAAACTTTTTCACCATCGACCTGGCGAGCGGTTGCTTGTAACAAGCCTTCGGCGTCGAAGGCGAGTTCGTCATCCTCGCGCAGCTCGCGAAGCCCTTCCTTGATTTTCTCAATCTCGACATCGCGCTTGCGCGATTTTCGCATCAATGTCTCGAAGTCGCGCGCGGCTTTTGCAAGCTCGTCTTCCTGCGAGACGTCTTCCAACCGTTCGCGCACTGGTTTCGCAGCGGGGGAGTCGTTGAGCGACGCGAGCAACGTTTGATAGTCGCGCTTGATCGGTTCGAGATTCCACTCGGGGACCGGGCGCGAAACTGCTGCACGATGGCGATCGTCGATTTTCTTGAGCGGGCCGGAAACCTCGACAGGCAGATCGCCAGGGGTAATTGCGGCTGTTCGTTCGGCGGGAGGGGGCGCGGGGGCGGCCGCGTCGGAAAGGCTGGGGTCGTGAATTCCCGCCGCGCGGACGAATCGCACCTCGTCGGGGCCGAGTTTCACGGCCAGCCAGGTGTGCCGGGTGCGACCTTTACGAGACTCGATCGACGGCACGTTCGCGGGAAGAAGGACTGTGCCTTCGCGGATC
The DNA here is from genome assembly GCA_945957605.1 of uncultured Isosphaeraceae bacterium. Lineage (GTDB taxonomy): Bacteria > Planctomycetota > Planctomycetia > Isosphaerales > Isosphaeraceae > CAMFLR01. The sequence continues at coordinate 317,523 of CAMFLR010000006.1, read as the reverse complement.
GTTGTTTTCAGTGGTCCGGGCTGGGGGAGATTGGCACGACCGAGCCGGAGTGGTGTCGATTCGACGTGGACGAAAAGCCTGCCGTCGCGAAGCTCGTCGACGGCGTCGGCGTCGACCCAGAGAATCTCGTTGCGCGGGGGAGCGATCGCCAGCCAGCCGTTCGGGAGAGACTGTTTCACTTCGACCGGAGTGCCGCTTTTGAGCTGTGACGTCGTGAACCCGTGATCGTCAATCTCGGCGTAAACATCGAGACGATCGACACTAACGACCAGTCGCGCAGCCGCTTTCGGACCGTCCGGATCAACCGGCGCGGCGACGAATAACGCGAGCAATAGCGGCAGAACGACCATCGAGACGACATCCATGTCGAAGCGTTATGGCGATCGCGCGACAAAATGCGACGCCTGGCAATATCCGGTTGGGGGTTAGCCGTCAAGCCGAACCGCTCGACGCCGCCGGCCCGGAAGCGGTAAAATGCCGTTCGACCTGGCCCGTTCTCCCGCCGGATGCCGACGATGTCCCAATCGCCCACGCCCTTGCCCGACCGCCGTCCTCGCAGACTTCGCAGCCATCCCAAGCTTCGCGACCTCGTCCGAGAAAACCGGCTCACGACCGACGACCTCGTTTACCCGTTGTTCATCTATCACGGGTCGAACCTGAGGCGCGAAATTTCGTCGATGCCGGGGCAGTATCAACTCTCACTCGACCGGTTGCCCGAGGCGGTTGAAGAGGTGGTGCGGCTGGGGATTCCGTCGGTGCTGCTTTTCGGGATTCCTGCCGAGAAGGATGATGTCGGAACATCGGCATGTGATGACGACGGGATCGTTCAAGAAGCGACGCGGCTGATCAAGAAGATCGCGCCCGAGTTGTTGATCATCACTGACGTTTGCTTTTGTGAATACACGAGCCACGGTCATTGCGGACCGATGACCGACCATGGCGGTGGGCGGCTGGATGTCGATAATGACGCGACTTTGCCATTACTGGCGCAGCAGGCGGTAAGTCATGCGCGTGCTGGTGCCGACGTGGTTGCACCTTCGGGCATGATGGACGGGATGATACGCGCGATCCGGCATGGGCTCGACTCGGCCGGCTTTACGGGCGTGCCGATCATGTCGTACGCCGCCAAATTTGCGAGCGGTTATTACGGCCCGTTTCGCGATGCGGCCGAGAGTGCGCCCTCGTTTGGCGACCGCCGGACGTATCAGATGGATCCGGCGAACGGCGACGAAGCGATGCGCGAGGTGGCGATCGACGTCGACGAGGGGGCCGACCTTGTGATGGTCAAGCCAGCGCTCGCGTATATGGATATCGTCCGCCGGGTGAAGGATGAATTTGGCTTGCCGACGGCAGTTTACAACGTGTCGGGCGAGTATGCGATGGTGAAGGCGGCCGCGCGGAACGGGTGGATCGACGAGCGGCGGGTTGTGCTTGAAACGCTGACCGGATTCAAGCGCGCCGGCGCGGATATTATTATCACGTACCATGCACTTGATGTCGCTCGCTGGCTGGCCGAACGCTGATCTTGCGGCGGAAGATTCCCGGAAACTCTCAACGTAAGTGAGTCGATCAAATCATGGCGAGCTTCGCGCGTTCGGTTCCGTTGTACACCTTGAATCGCAGTCACGAGGCATTTCTTCGCGCGGGTAGAGTCATTCCCGGTGGTGTAAATTCGCCGGCTCGCGCGTTTGGCGCGGTGGGCGGCGAACCGCCGTTTATGAGCCACGCGGAAGGGGCATATCTTTACGATATCGACGGCCACAAATATATCGACTACATCGGTTCGTGGGGCCCGATGATTCTGGGTCACGGCCGTTCCGAGGTGAAGAGCGCGGTTGCCTCGGCTCTGGAGACCGGCACGAGCTTTGGTGCGCCGACCTTGCGTGAAGTTGAGATTGCCGAGGCGGTGATTGGTGCCGTTCCTTCGATCGAGAAGGTGCGATTTGTGTCGTCCGGCACAGAGGCGTCGATGTCGGCGGTGCGAGTTGCACGCGGCGTGACGGGACGTGACAAGATCGTCAAGATGGCAGGGCACTATCATGGACACGTCGATGCGTTGCTTGTTCAAGCCGGTTCGGCGGCGACGACTTTGGGAACGCCGAATTCGCCAGGTGTAACCGCGGGTGCAGCGGCGGATACGATTCTTTGTGAGTTCAACGACATCGCCGAGATTTGCGAGGTTTTCGCTCGGTTTCCGGGGCAGATTGCGGCGGTGTTGCTTGAACCTGTGGCGGGAAATATGGGGCTCGTTCCGCCTGATCCCGGCTACCTCGAAGCATTGCGCGAGATCACCGAGAAAGACGGCGCGATTTTGCTGTTCGACGAGGTGATGACGGGCTTCCGGCTCGCTCTGGGCGGAGCGCAGGAGCTTTTTGGCATCACGCCTGACTTGACGGCTCTGGGAAAAATCGTCGGCGGCGGTTTGCCGGCGGCGGCGTATGGTGCTTCGAAACGATTGATGGATTTCGTCTCCCCCGCCGGACCGATCTACCAGGCCGGCACGCTTTCGGGCAATCCGCTGGCGATGGCGGCTGGCTTGACCACGTTGAACTTGTTGAAGACAGAGAATCCTTATCCCAAGTTGGACGGGCTTTCGAGCCGGTTGGCTGAGGGACTGACTCGTGCCATGACTGATGCTGGTGTGCCGCATGTGGTTCAGCGAGTGGGGAGCATGCTGACGCTGTTTTTCAATGCGAATCCGGTGCACAACTACGCCGACGCTAAGCGAAGCGATACCGCGCTATTCGGCCGGTTTTTCTGGGAGATGCTTGCTCGCGGCGTGTATTTACCGTGCAGTCAGTACGAAGCGGCGTTCGTCTCGGCCGCACATACTGAGGACGATATCGACCAGACGATTGAAGCGGCGGGGCAGGCGATTCGGGCGGCGATTGCATAACTGGAAACCACCAAGTCAACGGAGCGTTGGCCCCTGGGGCAAACGCTCCATCTCTTCAGCAGAGATGCTGCGAACCCGTTCCCAGGCGAAGCGGTATTTGTCCATCACTTGTGGATTTGCCACGTGGCGGCGGGTTGAGCCATCGGTGAAGTAAACGCCTGACGATTCGCCGCATTTAATGAGTCCGGCCGAATCGCCCAGCGGGTCGCCGAGGCGGATCGCTTCGATATCGAGATCCTCGACGATGCACTCCCAGTCGCGGAAGAGGGCTTCGTAGGCGGCCATGTTCGGCACGGCGCGACGGAAGCCGTTGTCGATGAGATAGACCGCTGCTGAGCCGGGAGCGCGGACTCGTGTGCCGTTGAGGTCGGGGCGGGTGATGGGTTCGGAAGTCGGCGGGGCGGATGCAATCAGACCAAACAGGGCGAGTAAGATGGCCATCGATTGAATCAATGTTTTCATGGCAAAACTTCCGGTGCAGCGGTGGCTGAAATTCAACTCTCTTCAAGAGTGAAAACGTGCAAAATGATGTTTTCTTAGGCGCAAATGCTTCGACAAAGCGAAAGGCTCGGGTGCCACTGGCTGTGCCAGTGTTCTTAAACGAAAGCGCAAACGGCACTGGCATAGCCAGTGGCACCCAGCCTTAGATCCTGCGACGGCAGTGCGCTAGCCTACGCGAAGCGCTTCGCGAACGCGCGTTAGAATGATTCCCAGCTTGTTTTTGCCAGTGCCGTCGCCGCCGTCGCCCCAGTAATTGTCGTTGGTTGTGTGTTCGATGAGCTTTGCGTCGCCCGTACCGAGAAGTACTTCGCGGATATCTTGATGTTGCGTAAACTTTGCCAGAACCGCTTCATGCATGATCGAGTCTTTCACCGATTCCCAATCCTTGCGAAGTGGTCGCTTACGGCTTCGGCCCATTCTCGCGGCGATCATCGGTGATTTTGCTTTGCGTATTTCTTCTTCGTCGGGGTTGCCCTTGAATTTCTGCGCCTGGAAATAGTGTTCGCTGGTGGGCCAGGATTTGCCCTTGAGCTTGATTGGGTGCGGCGAGAAATTCGAGAAGCAACCGTATTCTTCGCTGACTGAATAGAAGCGAACGATTTCTTCCATAAACGAAGCTGTCCGGATAAGGGATATCGATTGATTTAGAAAAGACTGATGAGATAGGGTAAACTCAAAGGGCATCGTACGCGATTAGACGCACGAGGTGACAAGTGGAAGAGTCGGGAACGGTCTCAAAGAAGACCTTAAGCCGTCTGGTGTTCTCGCTCGCGTTCCTTTTTTTCGTAATAGCAAATCTGGCCGTCGTCTGTGTGTGTTGGGCCTGCGGCTTCAAGTTCCCGACGCCCGTGATGAGCGGACTGGGCGTGCTTTACTTGTTCCTCGCCCACGCTGCGGCGGACAAGATTCTCAAGCGATTCGGGCTCTCACGTAGCGGCACGGTCGTGGAAGTCCGGTCACGAACTTCCTTCCGATTGGAGAGCGATGCATCGGCCGGTGAATTCGTCGAGGCACGCCTGCCGAGTGATCTGATAACGGTCAGGTTGATCGGCCTGCCCGCGTTCGGCCTGTTGTCGCTATTCACGTCTCTGTTGGTCGTGAGCCGGGCGACGGGTGCGATGCTGGGGCTAGGAATGGTGATGGGAGTCGGGGGCGCATATATCCTATTCTGCTCCATCCTCGTGGTCTTGGACTACAACAACCCCCAGGTCAGGGTCGATGCCGAGGGCGTTTGGGGCTTCTCCTCCAAGAGGACAATTCGGCGTGTCTTTGTCCCCTGGTCCGACGTGGTGAACTGCGAGATCCGCACGACCTACAACACGTTCGGTGAGCCAGTGCTCCTTCGGCCGATTTTCAAGGGCCACAACGGTGAGACACTGCTGGACCTGAATCTGGTTCACACACCAATGGTCGAGCAGGAGCGGGTTGTCAAATTCATCAAGGCGAGACTGCCGAAGCCGCAGGTTGATCCTTGGGAGCTTTGATAGAGCTGAGCCCAAGCAATACGCTCCTCATCCGCCCAGGGCAGCGATCACCTCGAGTGGCCGGGTTGAAGGGCGAAACTTGAAACTCTGGGGCTTCCTTCGCTTCAGCCACCGCCGAGCGCGTTCGTCGGTGAGGGCGCTCCAGTGGGACGAAACGAGAACCATCGTTTATTCGCAATGTTTGAAACTTGCGATGTCCAGATTCAAAATCGCTCTTCTTTTAGCCGCGCGTATTCCTTCAAGCCGGGATGAACCTTGAATCGTGATGCAGATGCATCCCAGCCGGATTCTGGATGCGTATACTGAAAGACCCAACCTGAGCCACCAAAGCCGCTACGTGTTTCGTAACCCAGGACTGAAAACTCGAAAAGAATTTCCAACGCTCGTTCAGCTTCTACTTCATCTTTGCTGCCGAGTTTTCGATATTCCCGATCAAATTGTTCGCGGGTAAATGTCAGAGTGGCAATGTTCGCGAACACCCTAATTGCGAGATCCCAGTTTGGCCACTTCGCCTTTATTTCATCATCCAGCTCATTTTTGAGATAATTAGAATATGAATTCCGAGCTGAAATGATGTCCGCGTTAGAGAAAAGAAGTGGATCGTCTTCACGTTTGTTCGCCTCGAGCAATGCAAGATTGACGAACTGTATCACATCACGCGGTCGTAGGAAGCTTCGACTAACTATGTGATTGAATTTCTTTTGTGATCCTCGCATAAGGTTTCCATCCTCAACATCGTCAAAGGATACTTGGCGTCGCATTTTCTTCGATAGACGGGCGTCCACAAGTTCTGCAAGCGATTTTTGATCCCATTCGATATTGATCGTTGCCGATTGGGAGATCTTGTTCTTGTCAGAGAAAGTGAATGCTCGCCAAAAATCGGTTCGAAGATAGATGACCGGAGATATTTTGACGCTATTGTTTGAGTGTTCTTTTCTAATTCCGCGTGCCGCTAAGATCAAACCGATCAACATTTCAGAACGTGTCTGGTCTAGAACGGCCAAACCTTGATCGAGTTCGTCAAAGTGGAGGAGCAGCCTAGTAATTCCACACTCGGTAGCGACATTTTGAATCGCGCGAAGGATAGACGTTGTCAACGCGTCCAGCTTAATTCCGTAGCTTTCGTCGCTTGATGTGTTTTCTAATACCACGCTAAAGAGTTTGTTTCCCAATACCGTGGGTTCGAATGAGGTCTTGGACAGCTTCAACTTTTTCGGAGTAAGGATTAACTTCAGCTCAGGGTCGTCTGTTCCATAATTGGTTCTCAAAAAGTCCTTCAATCTCTTTATATCCGGACTTGTTACTTCGGGCACGTTGTTTAGCAAGAGAGATGTCAATTGTACGGCGATTAAATAGCGCCATGAGGCGACGTAGGCATCTATGTCAGAGGCTCCGGAGTCCTTTCTTGCCGAATGCAATCCCCAAGGATACTCGCGTAAACTCAAAGCGCGTGATGCTAGTTGCGGAAGACCGCTTTCCGCGAAATAACGAACCAGGGCAGTTTTTCCAGATCCTTTCCGCCCAAGCACGAGAAAGGCGTTCGTGTTAGCAATGTCATTCACTGCTTGCGTTTTTACAAAGTATTCGAGAATCGGGTCTTCTTCAGCAGCGACGGACCCGATTGATTGAATGCCTTGAATTGTAATTACTGGTTGCACCATTGATACCTCACGGCCACTTCTGTAGTAAAAGGCCACGCAAAACCCAATTGCTTCGGTTGTAGCAATTCAGGTTTGAGGGGTATTAGTCCTAGACCTGATTAGCGTAAACGCACGATACCAACCTTTCAATGCACAACGCATTCTAATTGCGAGCGGAAGATAGCAAAACTTTGGTGCCGTTCTCTGTGTCCTATCTGCTTGTATAGTTTGCTTTTGCGATGCAAGTTGGTGCCTTCGCCATTGGCGAGACTTTCGGACGATTGCCGTTTCATACGACCTGCGTTGACACTTTTCGACACTCCCGCTACATTTCCGCCGCACGTCGCGGACGCTTCGAAGCGTTGCCGATGACGCGAGAAATACACCAAGGCTCAGACACCACCACGCGGTCGATCGGTGCGCGACCAGGCGCTCCTCACGATGGCTCGGGCGATCCCAAGGATGGGGACGCATTCCGGTTGTCGTGGTCGATGACGGGCGAGGGTGGGTCATGGAAGATTTCCCCGCCGGTCCGGCGAGCGCGGAGCTGCGGAGGCAGCAGCTCTCGGTTGTGATTCCCGTTTATAACGGCGAACGCGACCTGGAATGCTGCCTCCGCAGGCTTCGCCAAACGTCCGGTCTGGATTACGAACTCATCGTGGTCGACGACGGTTCGACCGACGCATCGTCACGCGTGGCCGAGTTTTTCGGTGCCCGCGTGATCCGTCACGATGCCCCGCGCGGACCAGCCGCTGCGCGAAATACAGGGGCGTCGCACGCGACTGCGCCGATCGTCTTCTTCCTCGACGCCGATGTGGCCGTTCACCCCGAAACCTTGCCCAGGGCCCTTGCGCGGTTCGACGCCGATCCCACGCTTTCCGCTCTCTTCGGCTCATACGATGACGCTCCCTCTTCGCCTGGAGTCGTCAGCCAGTATCGCAACCTGCTCCATCATTTTGTTCACCAGCGCGGGCAGTTCGCCGAAGACCTGCGTCCGGTGAAGACGTTCTGGACCGGTTGCGGCGCGATTCGTCGCGAAGTGTTTCAAGCACACGGCGGCTTTGATCCCAAGCTCTACCAGCGTCCGGCGATTGAAGATATCGAGCTGGGTTATCGTGTCACGCGAGCTGGCGGAAAAATCGTCCTGGCACGCGACGTTCAGGCCACGCATCTCAAGCGCTGGACCCTGAGCTCGGTCGTTCGTACCGATATTTTCCAGCGCGGTGTGCCGTGGTTGCTGTTGATGAAGCGGTCGCACGTGAACGAGCAGGATTTGAACGTCGACCTTTCGGGGCGGCTTTCGGTCGCGTCGACGGGGTTGTTCATTGTCGCTGCGTTTGCGGCGTGTTTCGTCCCGGCGATCGGCCTGCTGGCACTCGCCGCGCTCGTGAATGTGATCCTGCTCAATCACACGTTTTATGATTTTCTTGCCAGGCGCAAGGGGCGTGCGTTTGCCGCCGCGAGCCTGCCGCTGCACCTGATTTACTTCGTGTGCTGCGGGCTTTCGGTTGCGTTTGCACTCGTGCTCTGGCACACCAAGCTCGCCGAGGCGGAAGCGAAGGCGGCGGTTCAGGCTGGACTGCGGCGCGACGATGCGGAGACGCCGCCGCCGCAGAGGAAGTCTCGCTCCGTCGCGACCAAATCGCGGAGGTCTGCAAAATGGCCGAAGTGACGCGTGTTGCTCTCGTGCGGTCGGACCGTCGGCGTGGGGGGATCGCGCAGGCGCTCAACCTGATTGCCGACGACCTGCGACGGGTTGTTACGCCCGACGTGCTGCTCAAGCCGAACTTCGTTTGCCAGACGCGCCAGTTGCCGTCGACTCATCCCGAGGCGATGGCCGCAACGCTCGATGCGCTATTCGCGAGCGGTGCTCAGAACGTGAAGATTGCCGAAGGCGCCAGCGATGCCACTGCCGCGTATAAGGCGCTTGGGCACGAGGCCGAGTGCGCCGGGCGGCCGGTGACGTTTTTTGATATCAACAAGCAAGAAACGTCGTGGGATATCATGCGGCTGCGGAGCGTCGACGGCTCGCCGCTGGAAACGCGGGTGTCGCGGACAATTACCAGCGCGACATGCCGCGTCTCGCTCGCGCTGATGAAAACGCATGTCACGCCGTCGTTGACGATGAGCTTGAAGAACATGCTGTCGTCGATTCACCCACAAGATCGCGTGAGGATGCACGGCTACGCGGGTGGGAACGGCGCAACCGGCTGGAAGCGGCCGATCATTGAGTTTCTGAAGGGTGACACGGCGTTTGTCACGTTGCTCACCAGGCTTCAAGGGCGCGTGCGGCGGTTGATCAATCTCACGCTTGGGAAGTACGGTGCAAGCGGGTGGGATCGCCTCAGCCCAGCCGACATGGCGTTTTTGAAGTCGGTCGCGGCGATGCACCAGAATTTGGTGACGCTGACCGAGAATGTGAAGCCGCATATTAGCGTGCTCGATGGCTTCGTGGCGATGCATCGCGAAGGGCCGAAGCATGGCACGCCGATCAAGCTTGGGCTGGCGATCGCGGGGACCGATCCGGTGGCAGTCGATGCCGTTGGCGCGGCTGCGATGGGATTTGATCCGATGCGAATCGGCTATCTCAAACTTGCGCATGATGCGGGGTTGGGGAATGCGGAATTGAGCCGGATTGAGATTGTTGGCGACTCGCTGGCGTCCGTTTCTCGGAAATGCGTGGCGCACTCGAACGATGCGGTTCAGCGTCACTGGGCGCGATATCTGGCGTCGAACTCGACGGGTATTCCGACCCCTCATTTTGCGCTGGCGAAGGCGAAACGTCAGCATCCGAAATGAGTCAGCGACGTGTCGCGGTGATTCTCGCCGCGCTTGAAAGCACGCCGCTCGCCGAGCAGAGCGTGCGCGCGTTCTTCGCGCAGCTCGAGAATGATGACGAACTGATTCTCGCGGGACCGTCGGCTCGCCATTTGGCCGTCGAGTTGCCGTCGATTCGTCGTTTCGAGACTGATGATTCGCTGCTTGTGCCCGAGCTTTGGCGTGAAGGCTTGGTGAAAACTGACGCCAAGATTGTCGGGTTTTCGACGACTCAAATGGTTCCTTGCGCTGGCTGGCTGGAAACGCTGGTCGAGGCACTCGCGGGGTCGACGGCTGTCGGCGTGGGTGGATGTATCCTTCCCGCAGCGCATTTGAGGTGGCTCGACCGCGCAGTGTACTTACAACGGTTTGCCAGCTACGGGGTGCGGGAGAAGTTGCCAACCAGACCGAGCGGTGAGAACTGCCTTTATCGCCGCTCCGGCCTAATGCTGTTACAGAAACAAGTTTTGAAGTCGGGTGCCACTGGCTGTGCCAGTGCTCTTCCTTCTTCGACTGCATCCAAGAGCACTGGCACAGCCAGTGGCACCCGAGTTTTTCGTGATGACGAAAGACGACTCGGGTTTGAGAACGGTTTCTGGGAAGTTGAGGTACAAGAGGCGATCGAGTCGCAAGCTGGAGAAAATAGGATTCTCTGGCAATCTGTACCAGATGCGATTGTTCGGTTTCAGGGGAGGACTCGCCTTTTCTCATTCCTGCATCAGCGGGTACAACATGCGGCGCGGTTTGGTGCGAACCGATCGCGACGGTGGCGGCCTTTATGGAGAATGGCCGCGCTGGTTTTCGCTCCGCTGATTCCGGGTGTGCTGCTCATCCGAGCGTTCCGACATCTGAGCGCCGCTCGCGAGCGAATGACGCGATGGCTACCGGCCGTTCCGCATTTTCTCGCAATTGCCGCAGCGTGGACGTTGGGTGAAGCCTCGGGAATCTTGCGAAGGGCGGACGTCGGCAAACGCATGATCGAATCGAACGTGTGACGACTCACTTCCAGGGAGAATCGGGCATGGATGCCACGAACACACGCACGGGGATTCTGGTCGTTGGCGCGGGTTTTCTCGGCGCCCAACGCGCTGCTGCAGCCACGGTTGCCCGAGGCACAACGCTGATCGGCATCGTTGATACCGACCTGGCGCAGGCGCGCCGCGTTGCCGCACAATACGGCGTCTTCGCTGTGAGCGACCTCGACGAAGGTCTGGCGCTTGATGGCGTCGATGCGGTGATCATCGCTACACCGCACGTCGATCATTTCGAGGCCGCTGAACTGGCACTCGCACGCGGCAAGCACGTGCTGTGTGAGAAGCCGCTGGCGATCGACGTGACCGATGCATGGCGACTGGCTCAGCAGGCCGATGAGAGCCGTTTGCGGTTGGCGACAGGCTTCAATCATCGCTTCTACCCGCCTGTGCGTGATGCCTTGGCGATCGAGAGCCACTGGGGCATTGGCCGCGTTGAAAGCGTGCGCGTCGAGATTGGCCACATGGCATCGGCCGAGTTTCTGAGCGGCTGGCATGGCGATCGGACGATTTCTGGCGGTGGTACGCTTGTCGACAATGGTCCCCACGCGTGTGATCTCATTCGCCGGTTCCTCGGCGAGGTGAACTCTGCGCAGGGGATGTTGCGGCACGATCCCAACGGCAATTTCGGCTGCGAACACGAAGCGGTGGCGATTTTCCGCAATCACGAAAACGCTGTGGCAGAGTTGCATTCAAGCTGGAATCTGCGACGCGGCTATTTGACGATCGACGTCCGAGGCGCATCGGGTTGGCTGCGGATCGAGACGGCTCCCTGGCGGCTGACCGGCGAGCTTGCGAGCGGCCACAAGTTGAATCGCAACTATCTGGTCGAGCGGATTGCCGAGAAGATTTTCCACAAGCGAAATGGCTGCGAACGTTCGCTGGTTCGCGAGCTGGAATCGTTCGTTACACCGGCTGGCTTGCCTCGCACCGGCGCGACGGGCTGGGATGGCTGCCGCGCGGCCGAGATGGTGCACGCGGTGTACGAGGCCGATCGCCAGTGTCGCGAAGTGGCGATTCCGCGGCCGACCGACGTAAAGGCTCGCAAGCACGGAGCGGTATCGGACCGCGTGGCATGAAGTTGCCCGGCCTGGCGATTCTCACCTATCACGCGCTCGACTCGTCGAACGCTGTGACCGCGACTGATCCCGCCTGGTTCGCCGAGACGATCGAACGCCTGATGCACGCGGGATTCACAGGCGTGGATCTCGCGAGCTGGGTAGGTCGCGGTTGTCCCGAGGTTGCCAAAGGCTTTGCGATCGCGTTCGACGACGGCTTGCAGTCGGTGCAGGAAAGTGTTGATGTGGTCAGGCGATTCGCGCTGCCCGCAACGGTTTTTCTCGTAACCGAATATGTTGGCGGTCGGAATGACTGGGCTGGTCAGCCTGGCGAGATTCCTTGCGTCGACATGCTCGATTGGCCAGAAATTCGTTCGCTTTCGCGAATGGGATTTAGCCTCGGTGCGCACACGGTAACGCATGCCAGGCTGGACCGTGTGGATGGTGCCGAAGCTTCGCGACAGATGCGCGAATCGCGATTGCGCATCGAACGCGAAACGGGGAAAGCGTGCACGTTGCTGGCGTATCCCTATGGCCGATCGAACGGGCCAATTCGAGCGCGAGCGGCACGACAGTTTGACGCGGCATTTGGCACGCGGCTCGACATGGCTTGTGCGGCAAATCACCGGTTCGACTTGCCTCGGATTGATGCATATTACTTGAAATCCTCGACGGTGCTGGAGAGGTTGATTCAGCAACGCTTGCGGCCGTGGCTGGCAGTGCGCAGGCCGCTGCGGACCTTGCGAAACGTTGGGCGGGCACTCATCCCGGCGGGCTCATGATGGCGACGGTCGCAGCTTTGGGAATGTGCTGTCCTGGGTGTCGAACACCACTCGACACGATGGAATGCCACGGTTGTGGATGTTCGTTTCCCGACGTCGCCGGCATTCCTGATTTGCGGCTGATGTCCGACCGCTATCTGTCGATCGATGCCGAGCGCGCGAAGGCTGAACGATTGGCGCGGATTGCCGCCGAGACCGATCTCGCAGGCGTAGCGCGAGCGTATTACGATATCACCGACGACGTTGATCCCGCTCGTTGCCGCAAGTTTCTGGCGCACATCATGGCGGCAGAAGCACGCGGTGAGGCGGTCGCCGATGCTTTGCAGAATTGCGACGGGCCGATGCTTGAATTGGGCTGTGGGACGGGCGGATTGCTCGTCGCGGCGGCGCGTCGAGGTTGGGGTATCACGGGTGTTGATATTGCGTCACGCTGGCTGGTTGTGGCTCGTCGGCGACTCGAAGATTGTGGTGTCGAAGTTCAACTGCTTGCGGCGTCGGCCGAGACCTTACCCTGGCCGGATGGGCAATTTGCGACCATCGTCGCGGACAGTTTGATCGAACATCTCGACGATCCGCTTGCTGCGCTCAAAGAGTGGCGGCGGTTGCTGCGTCCGGGAGGACGACTGGTGCTGTGGTCGCCCAATCGATTGAGCCTCGCGGGTGATCCGCATGTGCGGCTTTGGGGGATTGGCTTCTTGCCTCGGAGTTGGGCCGATCATTATTCGCGGCTGCGACGTGGTGGCGCGTGGGTGCCACGCACGTTGACGGCGTCGGGAGTGGCACGCCTGGCGTGCGAGGCTGGATTTCGCGATGTGCGAACGTCGATTCCTTGCGTCTCAGACACTTGGGTCGGTTCGGTTCGGGGAATGCGCGGTCGCTTGCTCAAGATTTATCAAAAAGCACAGGATTATTCTATCATTAAATCATTCTTGAAAACGTTGGGCCCACTCTGGACGCTCGAGGCGCGTGCATGAGCCTTCGCGCTCGCGGAATGATTTACGGTTTGGTCGCGGAAGCATTCGCGTGCGCGGCGGGGTTTGTCACCACGATTCATCTCGCGCGCGTGTTACAGCCGCGTGGGTTCGCAACTCTCGAATCAGCTCTTGCGCCGGCGGCCTGGTTGCTCGTGCTGGTGCGAGGTGGGCTGGATCAAATCGTCGTGCGCGAGGCCGCTCGCCGGCCGGCGATTGTCGGACGATTGACCTCATTACTCATCTGGCTGCGACTAGGTTGGGCAGCACTTGGACTCATCCTGCTGGCGGTTCTGGCTGTCATGCGAGGTGGCGAGCAAGCGTGGCCGATACTGGCGTGTGGGCTCTTACTTGTTCCCGCGGCGCTATCTCCGGATGTGCGGCCGCGAGCCATACAGTTCATGCCGTTTCTTGCGAGCGTCGTCGTTTTGCGTGCGACGGGAATTCTCGTTGCGGCGATGCTGTTGGTTCGCAATCCAGAACAAGTTGGAGTCGCTGCCTTGGTGGCCAGCGCCATTGAGGCGTTGATTGCCCTCGTCACAATTGCCCACGAAGGTTGGCCATCGTTCCGGTTGCCTACGCGGCGTTCTGTGCTTGTTTTCAGCCGGCGCGCAATGGTTGCAGGACTGACGCGATTCGGGCGTGTCGGATTGTATCTCGTCGATTTGCTCATGCTCGGATGGGCGAACGTCGAAGGTGCGGGCCCGTACGCGGCGGCTCGGAAGATTGTGATCGCCCTCGCTGGTATTGGAATGGTCGTGCCGACTCTGCTCGGTCCAACGCTAGCACGCGAACGAACGCAAGGCGTTGATGCGGCTTCGCGCGTTGTCGGCAACGGTGTGTCGATCCTGATCGCACTGTTTTTGCCTGCGAGTTTGGGACTGCTGGTCCTGGCCCCACGCGGTCTGCCGATGCTATTCGGCGCGGGATACGACTGCGGAGGCTGGGCGTTGCTGTTGCTCGTGGCACGGCTGCCGGTGCTCTTGGTGGCTTCGTGGCTGCAAACGGCGACTGTCTCACTGGGTGACGAACGCAAGGCGCTTCGGTTGATGGTGATTTTGCTATCGCTTTCGTTGTTTTTGCTGCCGAGCGGAGCAAGTTTTGCGGGAATCGCTGGCATCGCCGCGGTGGTGCTTGTGCTGGAGACGATCGCCGTGATGGGAGCTTGGAGTGCTCTGCGATCGCGTGGGGTGACTTTCGATTTCACGCGACAACTCGCGCCCGCGTTTGTCGGTTCACTGGCGATGACGGCGGCGATCTGGCCGTTGCGGTCGGCGTCGATCGTCCCGGTGATTGTGCTTGGCGTGCTGATTTACTCGGCGACGTGGTGCGCGATGGTGCGCGTCGTCCCAGGATCGTTCAGAAAGGCGCTGCCATGACGGCCATCACGCTCGACCAGCCGAACGCTTATTTCGATCGGCTTGCGCAGTTCGAGGCCGAGCACTGGTGGTCGCGGTCGCTGTGGTTGGTTGCGCGGCATTGGATTGAGCGGTATCTTCCGGGAAATTCGTGCCCACTTAGGACGACGGGGAGGATAGGAATGGGTGGCCTGGACAACTTGTTGTCCAGGTGGCAGAGCCACAAGAGGGCCAAGGCGGCCAGCTTGCGATACCCTCTTGTCGCATCGCGATCGGGACAACGGAGTTGTCCAGGCCACCCTTGTGTACCATATCAAAACTATAACTCTGATTTATGTTTCGATGCAGTCGACATCGGCTGCGGCGCCGGTCTGACGCTGGTACGCCTCGCTGAGTTGGGACGATTTCACACGATCACAGGTGTCGAGCCGTCCGTCGAGGCAATCACACATGCCAAATCGCTTGGTGATTTCGACGTGAGGCAGGGGACGGCTGAGCAGTTGCCTTGCGACACAAATTCGGCCGATATGCTCACGTGTTTCGATGTGCTGCAACACCTCGACGCTGGGAACGACAAGACTGCCGTCGCCGAGATGGCGCGGGTGTTGCGTCCTGGCGGCGTGGTTGTGTTGCGGACGAGCCGTGAAATGTATTCGCCGCATAGTCTTGCAAAACTTATGAAAGATGCAGGCTTTGACGTCTTGCAATCGAGCTACGTGAATTGCGTTGGCTCGCTGTTGCAGGAACTGCGAGGTCGAATCTCGCCGCGGCAATTTCGGGCAAATCCAACCGGTGGTGGTTTGCCAGGTTTGCGCTCTCGTGGAGTTGCCTCACGCCTTATGGAGATTGTGGGAACGATCGAAGCTTTCATTCTCACACGCGTGAGAATTGGCTTGCCGTTTGGGCATTCGGTGATGCTCGTTGCGCGAAATGGGGCAAAGCTGGGGACGACTGGGCTTCCGACGGGAGGCGATTTCGGTTAGGAAAAGGCATCGTCTCACGGAGGAGCAACGATGAGGATTGGCATAGACGGCGCCTGCCTGTCGAATCGCCGCGGCTTTGGCCGATTTGCACGCGAACTGGTTGGTGCGCTCGCTCGCGCGGAAACCAGCCATACATTCGCCGTTATAATCGATCGCCCCTCGCTTGCCAGCGTTGCCATCCCTGATGGTTTCGATGTCGTTCCGGTTGAAGTGGCCGAAGCGCCGAGCAAGGCGGCGGCCGCTTCGGGGAGGCGGTCGCTGGGCGACATGCTCGCCGTCAGCCGGGCGATCTCCCGCGCAGACGTCGACCTCATCTATTTCCCCGCGAGCTACAGCTTTGTGCCGGTCTGGGGAGTGAAGCGTGTGGTTGTCACACTGCATGACACGCTGGCGCTGGCGCATCCGGAACTTGTCTTTCCGGGCGGCAAAGGGCGGCTGGCTTGGAAGGCGAAGGAGCATGCGGCTGTCGCCTGGGCCGACCGAATTGTGACGGTCTCGGAGACGTCGAAGCGCGACCTCGAACGCTGGTTTCGTTTGCCGGATGGTCGCGTGAGCGTGGTGACGGAAGGGCCGGATGCGGCGTTTCGACCCAGGCACGGAATTGATGTGCTCAGCCGCTATGGCGTTGATCCCACGCGACGTTTCTGGCTCGCCGTCGGTGGCCTGTCACCGCACAAGAATTTGCTGCGGCTTTTTGAGGCGATCGCTCATTTGGGCAAGGATGAGCGGCTCGTGGTCGTCGGCGATTTTGGTGATGTGTTTCACACGCATATCCCGGAATTGCGAGCGGCAGTGGATCGGCTTGGCCTGCAAGAACAGGTGAATTTCACCGGATTCGTGCCGGATGAAGATCTGTCGTATCTTTATTCGCACGCTTATGCACTTGTGCAGCCTTCGCTCATGGAAGGCTTTGGCTTGCCGACCGTGGAAGCGATGAGTTGTGGCACGCCGGTGGCGTCGAGCACGGCCGGTAGCTTGCCGGAAGTTGTCGGTGATGCGGGATTGTTTTTTGACCCGACCGACATTGCTGCGATGACGGCCACGCTCGCACTTTTGCGCGATAATCCCGCGCTTCGCGATCAACTCGCGCAAATCGCTCTCTCGCGCTCGGCACGGTTCACGTGGGATGCTGCCGCGCGGATGTTGCTCGACGTTTTCGATGATTTGCAGTCCCCCCGAACCAAGGTCGTCGCCAGGAAATCCGCATGACGTTCGCAATGCTGACGACGTTTTTCGGGCCACATTCTTTCGGTGGCGACGCGGCGTTCGTCGACCGGCTTTCGCGTGCACTCGCGCGGCACGGACACGACGTGTACGTCATTTACTGCCGCGACGCGTTCGAGCTTTCCAAGGCCGGGCAAACTCCGCGCCCGTATGAACCGCCGCCGGGCGTGACGATTCACGCGCTCAAGAGTCGATTCGGCCCGCTCTCGCCGCTAGCAACACATCAAACCGGCCAGCCGTTTTTCAAGGCGAACGAGATCCGACGTTTGCTGAATGAGATTCAGCCAGACGTCGTGCATTTTCATAATCTGTCGCTCATCGGCGGACCTGGATTGCTCGAAATGCCGGTGGGGAACGCGATCAAACTGATGACGGCGCACGAGCACTGGCTTGTCTGTCCCCAGCATGTGCTTTGGAAATATGATAATGCGATCTGTGAAACGCGTGAGTGCGTAAAGTGTACGCTGCACGGCAAGCGTCCGCCGCAGTTCTGGCGAGGGAGTGATTTGCTCGACCGAGGTCTACGTGCGCTCGATGCGTTGATCGCGCCCAGCCGGTCGACGATTTACGAACACGCCAGGCGCGGGGTGGCTGTGCCGATGCGGCACTTGCCCTATTTTCTGCCACACGATTACACCGGCCTGCCCGAAGTGGCATCGCCACGACACGAGCGGCCGTACATTGCTGCGGCAGGGCGACTCGAAGAGATCAAGGGGTTTCAGGACGTTATCGCCGTCATGAATCGGCTGCCGCACCTAGATTTTCGAATCGCCGGTACGGGCGTTTTTGAACCGGAATTGCGTGCCCAGGCTCGCGACTTGCCCAACGTGCATTTTGAAGGTCGGCTTGATGGGCCGAATGTCGCCGCTCTGTTCCGAGGCGCGCGGGCAGTGGTGGTGCCGTCTCTGGTTTATGAGACGTTTGGCTACGTTGTGCTGGAAGCGTTTCATGAGCGTACGCCGGTGATCGTACGCGATCTCGGAGCGTTGCCGGAACTCGTGAACGAGAGCGGCGGAGGGCTGATCTTCGGGAATCACGATGGGCTAGTCTGTGCGATCGAGCAACTTGTTGGCGATGAAGGATTGCGCGACGAACTGGGAGAGAATGGTTACCTCAAGCGGCATTCGCTTTGGTCGGAACACGTGCATTTGGAGCGATATTTTGAATTGATTGGCGAGTGTCGGCGTAATCGAGGGTTGGACTCGTTTGCAATTCCTGCTGTGCGGGCGCCTCGTGCTGAGCAGACTGTCTTCTGATTGACGCGTACTTTGTCGGACTGAAGACTGCGCCGATTCATGCGAGTGCGACGGCGTCGCGACACTCTTCGATGAGGAGTTGGTCGCGTTTGCGGGCGTATGAAGAGTCATCGTCCTTGTCGGGCATGTTTTCGATTTTCGCTAATTGCTGGGCAGCCTCGGCCGTGCGTCCCAGTTTCGCGAGCGCGAGGCAGTAGTGACAGTGTACAAAACGTGCGTCACGCGAGAGCGGCAGCGCGGTGGCGAGCAATGGCTCCGCCTCGGCAGGGTAGCCAAGGCGTTCTAACGCGACGCCTCGGAGGGCTTTGAAGGCGACGTCGAACATTGGGTCGAGAGGTTGGCCCACATCACATGTTTTGAGGACGTCTCCGTTTCTGCCGTCGAGACTATACAGAGAAGCCAGCGTGAACAGTCGCATGGGCGTCGGTCTTTCCCAGTTGATGACCGACTCGAGCTCCGTAATGGCACCGGAAAGGTCGCCTGCTTTCGTGCGTTCGTTCGCGCGTTCGCACGCGACATCTCGAATCTTCGCACGAAGTCGAACCCAACTGACGCCAAACCAGACCCAGTATGCACTTGTCACCATGCTGAGGAAGAGAACAACGAAGGCGCCCAGTCCCGTCGCGGCCCGTGGTTGAGCCGGCGCGGGCCCGCGTGGGGCGGAGGGAGTGATTTTCCATGTGATGAACGCGGTCAGGAGGATCACGGACACCCAGGTTCCCAGACCTGTGCCCGCCTTCGCGACCGGGCGTGGCGTGGCCGAATAAGCGTGGTTGGGCTCTTTCGCAAGCTTTCGCCCGTTCGACCAAATCGACCACGTGAAGAGAAGGACGAGGCCTGCGGCTCCGAGGAACGCGACGCCGAATTTGTCGCGAAGTTCGGTGACTCCGCCCGGCATCATCGCCTTGTATGCAAGAAGCGCGAAGACGACGACGGTGAACACGCCGATCATCCAGACGGAAATCCGGATGGTCTTCTGGGAAACCGGCTTGGGGTTCGAGGGGGCTGGCTTGTCGACGACAGGTGCTTTCGCTTTACGGCGCTCGTGAATTAACGCCCAGATCACGGCCACCAAGCTGGCGATTGCGCCCGCGATAGCGATACCAGTCCAGTCTTCCGCTTGCCCCACGGTTTGCCCCTCCGGAAGGAAACTGGTCGCTCGCCGTTATCGTCAAACACGGTAGGTCCCAGATGAAACCTACCGTGCATTCAAATCAATCAGCGAATGTTCAAGTCAAACGGCATGATCAGCACCACCGGCTCCTTGCTCATCAGCTTGGTGAGGCTGTTGAGCTTGGAAAGGTCCGGACGAATCGCCTCGGGAACGAAACCGATGCCGAGGTTCTGCACCTGAGTTGAAACGTCGCGATCTTCGAGTGGGCCGAGGAGTGATTCGAGCACGCCCTGGGCTTTCGGGAAGATCAGCAACTCGCTCTTTGTGCCTTCGGAGATGCCGCCCATTTTCTTTGCAGCGGCAATCGCGTCGTTGAGCGTGCCGAGCTCGTCGATGAGGCCAAGCTTTTTCGCCTGACGGCCAGTGTAAACGCGCCCGCCGGCGAGCTTGTCGATGGCGTCGAACTGCACTTTGCGGCCGGCCGCGGCCTTGGTGACGAACTGCTTGTAGGTGTCGTCCATCAGGCGCTGCATGGCGGCTTTTTCGGACTCGCTGAAACCGGTTGTCATCGAGAAGATGTTGCCGTTCTTGCCGACGCTGATCGTGTCGGTGGTGACACCCACCTTTTCCATCAGGCCGCCCAGAACGAACTTACCGCCGGTGACGCCGATCGAGCCGGTGATGGTGCCGGGCTCGGCGAAAATCTTCTCGGCGCCCATGCTGATGTAGTAACCGCCCGAGGCCGCGACGTCGCCCATGCTGGCGATGATCGGCTTCTCGATGCGTGTCACTTCGCGCCAGATGAGGTCGCTGGCCAGGGCCGAGCCGCCGGGGGAATCGACGCGGATGACGATTGCTTTGACCGTCTTGTCGGCCTCGGCGTCCTTAAGGTGCTTGATGACGGTGTCGGAACCCATGTTGGCTTCGCCGAGGAGCGAGCCGCCGGCCGATTTGCCGACGTGGATCGAACCGCTGGCGTAGACCACGGCGATTTTGGGCAGGGTTGATTCGGGCTTCTTGGCCGATTCGCCGGCGAGGGCTTGCATCATCTTCATGAAGCCGCCGAAGCCGGAGAAGTCGACCTCGTTCTTGACCTTGCCGTATTTGGGGTCGAGCTTGACCGTCGGCACGCCGAGGCTTTTGGTGATTTCGGTGACCACCTGGTCGTCATAGGCCACCCGGTCGATGAGGCCGGCTTCCTTGGCGGCTGCGGGGGTGTAGGGGCCGTTGTCGATGATCGCCTTGGCGGCATCGTTGCTGATCTTCTTGCGCTGGGCGAGACCTTCGATGAGCAGACCGTAGGTGTCGTTGAGCAGCTCGGTCATTTCTTCGCGGAACGCGGGGCTCATTGTCGTGCGGGTGAAGGGCTCGCCGTACGACTTGTACTTGCCCACCTGCATCCAATCAGCCTTAACGCCAAGCTTGTCGAACAAACTCTTATAAAACGTGATTTCGGCGGCCATGCCCTTGATCAGCAGCCAGCCGCCTTCGGGGACGATGATCTCGTCTGCCGCGCAGGCGACGTAGAAATCTTTGTTGTCGACCTCGTCAAGATAGGCGTAAACCTTCTTGCCGCTTTCGCGGAACGAGAGGATGGCGGAACGCAGCTCGTTGGCTCGCGCCCAGCCGACTGAGAGGCTGCGGATGCGGAGCAGGAGGGCCTTAACGTCTTTATCGGCCTTGGCCTTGGCGATGCGGTCGAGCAGGCCCTGGAGATTGTCGGTGATCGGAGTGCCTTCGAAGCCGACGGGCGCGGGCTCCTCGGTGATCGAACCTTTGATCGTCAACTCGGCGACGATCGGCGGTTTTGGGGCCTCGGGTTTGGGCTTGGCATCGTCGCCAAAGGCGGGGAAAGCGAGGCCGAGGGTGAGGCAGGCGACCGGCCAGAAATGATTCCGACGTCTCATGATGAGGAAAACTCCGCAGTGTTGAAGGGTGAACTTGCTGGAGTGAAAGGTAGGCCCAGACGGGGGCAGACGTGGGAAGAGACGCCTAAAGGATTCGCTGAGTGTAGGATTTCCAAACAAATGGTGTCAATTGGGCATGAATGCGCGGAACTCGGCACTTGATTCTTGTTGTCGATTTGGTAAGTCTTTAGTAACGCTCGGTCGAGTGGTTCATCGTACATCGGCCCGCTCCTTCTCCGGACCTGGAACGGGGGGCTCGGTGTTTCGGGTCATGAAGCGTCCCGTCCGTTCGCCTCGGCCCTCGTGTTAAATGAGACAGGAGTCTGCCCCGATGTCGCAAGCCCCTCGCCGTCACCTCCGCCTGGAAACCATTGACGGGGTCACGGTCGTTAGCTTCGTCGATACCAAGATCGTGACCGAAGAGAACATCGCGGAAGTTGGCGATCAGCTTTATGCCCTGGTCGAAGACGAAGGGCACAAGCAGCTTCTTCTGAACTTCGGTAACGTTCAGTATCTCTCCTCCGCCGCGCTCGGTAAGTTGATCAACCTCAAGAAGAAGGTTGGCGCGGTGAAGGGCAAGCTGAAGCTCTGCTGCATCCACCCCGACCTTCTCGAAGTCTTCCGGATTACCCGTCTCGACCAGGTGTTCGAGATCTATCCCGAAGAACAGGCTGCACTCGACAAGTTCTGAGAAAAAATCACCGGGTGGCCGTTTCGATCGCTGACTCCGCGATCGCGTGCCGTGGTGATGCCAACATGACTTCATCCATGCCGGCAGTCGCCGCCCGTTCGCGATCGGGCGCGGCCGCTGGCTCTATTTTGTTTTTGGGTTCTTTCCAACGTGCCAAAGCGTGACGCGTTGATGTCGCCGCAATGAACGACAACGACTTCCCCGCCACGCCGATGATGCAGCAGTATCGCGAGCTCAAAGCCCGCGATCCCGAAGCGCTCCTGCTGTTTCGCATGGGCGACTTCTACGAAATGTTCGGCGACGACGCCGAGCGTGCCGGTCAGTTGCTTGGCTTAACTGTGACCAGCCGCGATAAGGGGCCGAACCCGATGCCAATGGCAGGGTTCCCCCATCCTGCGCTCGAGGCGTACCTCGCGAAACTGGTTCAACACGGCGTTCGCGCCGCAGTTTGCGAGCAGGTGGAAGATCCCAAGCAGGCGAAGGGGATCGTCAAACGCGAAATCGTTCGAGTCGTCACTCCTGGAACGCTGACCGACGACAACTTGCTCGATCCCCGCGCCGCGAACTATCTGGCCGCGATTGTGGAATCGAAGGGGAAGCTCGGGCTGGCGTGGGTTGAGCTTTCGACCGGCCGGTTCTCGCTGACGTCGGTACTGCGCAACGAGTTGAACGATGAACTCGCCAGGCTTTCGCCGGCTGAAGTGCTGATCTCAGAAACCGCGCTCGACACGCCGTGGTCGAAGGTCTTGCGGACGCATTGCACCGCGCCGATCACCTCGAGGCCTTCGTGGGATTTTCAAGCCGATCAGGCGCGGCAGGCGCTATTCGATCACTTCCGAGTGACCACGCTCGGCGGCTTTGGCATCGACGACGACGCGCCCGAGGTGCAGTCGGCCGGTGCTTTGATCGCCTATCTTCGCGAGACGCAAAAATCGTCGCTCGGCCATCTTACGCGGCTGACTCCTCATCATCGTGCGGGCATCCTGGCGATCGATGAGATGACGCGGAGGAGTCTCGAACTCACGCGCACGCTTCGCGAGGTGAAGCGCGAAGGGTCGCTGCTGCAAGTCATCGACCGCACGAGCACGCCGATGGGGGCGCGTCTGCTGAGCGAATGGCTCATGGCGCCGCTGACGAGCTTAGATGCGATCAACGCCCGTCACGATGCCGTTGCTGAGTTGCTCGCAGATAGCATGCTTCGCGCCGATCTTCGCGAGGCAATGGGCGACGCGCACGACCTGGAACGTCTCGCCGCGCGAATCGGCACCGGACGCGCCACGCCGCGCGACCTTGTGGCGCTGGGACGCACGCTGTCGATCCTTCCGCGAATTAAAGCACGCCTCACCGCTCGCAAATCGGCCCGGTTGTGTGAGCTGGAAACGATGCTCGAACTTTGCCCCGAGGTTCGCACTGCGATTGAGGAGGCGATCGTCCCTGATCCTCCGCTGGCGATGCGCGAAGGGGGGCTGATTCGCGAAGGGTATCATTCGGCGCTCGATGAACTGCGGGAAATCGCTCGCGGTGGCAAGAGCTGGATCGCCAAATTCCAGGCCGAGCAGGTTCGTCGTACGGGTATCAACGGCCTCAAAGTCGGTTTCAATAAGGTATTTGGATATTATATCGAAATTACCCATGCTCAAGGGGCAAAGGTTCCGGGCGATTACATCCGCAAGCAAACGGTAAAAAATGCCGAGCGGTACATTACGCCCGAACTGAAGGAATATGAAGACAAAGTGCTCCGCGCGGAGGATCGCGCGTTCGAGCTGGAATACGAGCTCTTCATCGGCCTGCGCGACCGCGTTTCGGCCGACGCTCCTCGACTGATTCAGGCGGGTGCGGTGCTGGCCGAGGTTGATGTTTTGACCGGCCTTGCGGAACTCGCGGCGAAGCAGGGGTACTGCCGGCCTGAGATGATGCAGGAGCCGGTGCTGGAGATCGAGCACGGCCGACATCCGGTGCTTGATGTCCTCTTGCCGCCTGGCGAATTCGTGCCTAACGACGTGAAGATGGGTGGCGACAACGGGTCGATCGTATTGATCACCGGCCCGAACATGGCGGGTAAAAGCACGTATATCCGTCAGGTGGCGCTGGCGTCTGTATTAGCGCAGATGGGGAGCTTTTTGCCGGCCCGACGGGCGAAGCTGGGGGTTGTCGATCGGCTTTTTGCTCGCGTCGGCGCGACGGATGAGCTGAGCCGCGGGCAGTCGACGTTCATGGTCGAAATGACCGAAACGGCGAACATTCTGAACAATGCAACGCCGCGAAGTTTGGTGATTCTCGACGAGATTGGCCGCGGCACAAGCACTTTCGACGGTGTTTCGCTGGCCTGGGCGATTACGGAACACCTGCACGATAACGTGGGCTGCCGGACGCTGTTCGCGACGCACTACCACGAGCTTGTCGACCTCGAGAAGACGAAGCCGGGCTTGCGGAACGCGAACGTGGCCGTGAAGGAAGATCAGGGCGACGTGGTGTTCTTGCACCGGATTGTGCCGGGCGGGGCCGACCAGAGTTATGGGATTCACGTTGGCCGGCTGGCGGGGCTGCCGACGAATGTGCTCGACCGAGCGCGAGAGATTCTCGCGTTCCTTGAAAAGCAGCATCGGCCAGAGACGAATGCGCCGGCGCCAGGTCAGCAGCAAGCTCCGGCGAAGGTGATGCCCAGGGTGAAATCGGCCAGGGCGCTTCAAGTTAGTTTGTTCGCTGCATTGCCGGACCCATTATTGAATGAATTGCGCGGGATCGACGTCGCCACGCTCACGCCAGAAGCCGCGCTGGAGTTGATTCAGCGTTTGAAGGACTTGGCGGGATAACGGCGAGCTTTTGGGAGTTGAATACGGCCGATGATTGATCCCGCCCGCGAAATTTACTGGCGCAAGAAGCTGCGGCGGCTGCGTTTCAACGCCGAACCCTTGAGCGTGCAGGTGGAGAAGTATCGCCTGTCGACGAAGGTGCTGAGTGCGGTGATTGGCGGCGTCTCGCTCATGTTCCTGGCGATTTTCACCGCGTTTCGGCGGCCGGATATCGCGCTGATTTTTATCGCCGTTGTTTTCGGGCCGATCGTGGCACTTTCTTGGTGGGATTTCAAACGGCTGGAACGGAACTTTGTGGCTTATCAGAAAGAGCAAGGGCCACGGTCGGATTGAATTGTTGGTGTATTTTTATGAGTCGGGTGCCACTGCTCATGCCAGTGCTTTCCCGAGGGCTGTTCGAATTTAAAGAGCACTGGCATAGCCAGTGGCACCCAAATTAGTAGCCTTCTAAGGGTACTAAACCGGTCGAGAGGCGACTCGCGTCCAGCGGCCTTTGAGCCTAAGGAATGACCGCTCGAATAGGTAATACGACGCTGCAGCGATCGCAACGGTAAGGCCAAGTGCCGGCAGAGGTGGCACCGCGTGCAGCACGATTTCGTGATACATGTACAGGCCGTAGCTGATCCGTCCCAGCCAGACGATCGGCGGCCATGAAAGCCAGCGACGTCCTCGGCTCTCGCAGATTACGAGATATGCCACGACGCTCGAAGCCGTGAGCCAGATGAGCGCGAAATCGACGGTCTGACGCCAGGGTCGCATGTGGGCCAGGACTGGATTGCGGAATAGCGCGAGTATTCCCACGATCAACACCCAGCCGATGATGCGTGAAACCCTGGGCGATGGTGCACGAATTGAACCGCGATCGACCAGGATCGCCAGAGCGACGCCACTCAGAAGTGTGTCGATCGTCGCCAGGACGTTGTAGTTGATCTCCCACTGCTTGGGGATGCTCCACGCCAGCCACGCGCGGTAGCCGATACCCCCGCACATCAGCGTGCAAACAACCGGCAGGCGAGCCCTGCGAGGGATAAACGCGATGAGCAGCGGGCAGAGGATGTAGAACTGCTCTTCCGCGCAGACGGACCAGAGAATGCTCGCCTGATCGCTGCCGACAGGTCCCTGGACGATCATCGACCAGTTTCCCAGAAACACGAGAAACCAGGGTAGCTGATTCAGCAAGTTGCGATGCGTCGGTGAACCCCACTCGCCGCTGAGCGCGGGGACAGCGAAAAACGCCAGCGCGATGATCAGGTAATAGAGTGGCCAGATTCGGAGGATGCGGCGGATCCAGAAGGCGCGCAGGTCGATCCGGCCGTATTCGCGCTCCTCGCGGAGCAGGAGGGTGGTGATCAGGTAGCCGCTCAGAACGAAAAAGAGTTGCACTCCCGTCCAGCCATTGAGACGGAGTGCATTGCCGATCGACGGACCGATCGCCGCGGCGTGTCCGGCGGCTTCAGACCCGAATAGCTGCGCAATCAGAAAAATCGGCAGCGTGATGAGCGAGAGGAAATCGGCCAGCCAGGGAAAGCCGCCGTGGAACGCGAATACGAGAAGGAATGCGATGAATCGCAGGCCGTCAAGTTGCGGATAGTAAACGCGTTCGCTCATCGTTTGCTGGCCCAGCGCCACACTCGCTCCACAAGTTGCCCGGCAAGATCATCGGGTGGGCCAAGCGTTTCGGTCAGTTGGACGGGACGGACCAGGTGAATCGTATGCTGGCCGGCGCGGAGGAGTTGCAGATCGTTGGCGACGGTCAGGTCGGCGCGATTGGTTTCCAGGTCGCGCCGAGCGCGATCGATCAGTGCGTCTTCGCTGACGCCTGAGAGGAGTTTGAAGCCGACGAGATAGATGTCCGGTGCCCAATCACGGACGGAGCGAATCACCTTGGGCAACCTGCGGCAGCGGAGAATCAGTTCTTCGGTATCGCTGGGAATTTTGCCGGTGTCGGGCAGGGGGGCGAAGTCGGACGCCGCCATGGCCAGGAAGACGGCATCGATTCGTTCACGCGTGAGGATTGCCTCGACGGTCGCGGCGTAGTCGGGGACGGTGCCTTCCGCCAGCGGCACGATTTCGAGCCGAGATCGCACGGCGTCCCATTCTGTTTTCAAAGCCGCGAGCCTGGCCGATTCGGCGGCGAAATCGGCGTCGAGGTCGAGTTTTGCGCGGCCGATGAACGGGAGCTGGGCGTTCTTGCCGTGGACGTGCCAGACCTTCGCTCCGCGCTGGAGGGCAGCCTCGCTGATGGCGGCCGAGAAGCGGCCGGTGGACATGTTGGTGATCTGGCGGACGTCGTCGATCGGGGCTACCGTGCCGCCACCGGTTACGAGAATGTTCATGCACCGATGGCCGAAGGCCGGCCTACCTCCCCTTGCGGACGTGCTCTCGTCCCGCTAGCCTTTGGCGATAAGAACTTGCGACGTGATTCGTCGCGCTGAAAGTCGGGACGTTCCTCGAAATCCCCGCGAGCCCTGTCCGATGCCGAACATCGTGCCGACTGATCCTGCTGCCCGCGAACTCTTTGACGAGATGACGCGCTGGCCGATTTTCGACCCTCATTCGCACATCAACCCGCACAGTCCGGCAGCCCGCAATCTCGATGAGGTTCTGGGATACCACTACTATACCGAACTCGCCCACTCGGCGGGGATGCCCAGCGAACTCGTCGCCGAGGATGTCGCTCCGCGCCAGCGTGCGCGCAACCTCTCCCGTTATCTCGACCGGATCGACAACACGGTTCAATATTCCTGGCTGACCGAAATCGCCCGGACATTCTACGGCTTCGACGATCGCATCAATGCCGACACGATCGACGCCCTTTACGATCGCGCTGAGAAGTCGGAAACGGGACCGGCTTGGGACGCGAACGTCTGGTCGAAAACCAATCTCGAAGCCTGCTTTTTGACCAACGACTTTGACGACACGCTCGAAGGCTGGGATACCTCGAAGTACGTCCCGTGCTTGCGGACCGACGACCTCGTCCTCAAACTGCACCTGCCGAGCACTGTTGAGCGGCTCAAAAATTCGACGGGAATCGACGTGGTCGATTACGCCAGCCTTTCGCAGGCGATTGGCATCCTGTTCGAGCGGTTCAAGTCGAAGGGGGCGGCGGCATGCGCCATCAGCCTGCCTCCCGATTTTGCACCTTTCCGCGCGACGCCCAAAGCGGCGGTGACGCCGATCCGTCGCGCCTTGCATGGTATGGACTTACGTCCTGAAGAACATACCATGATTCGCCGCGCGGTGTTCTGGCTGCTCGCCGAGCAATGTGCCGAGCACAAGATGCCGTTCGACCTGATGATCGGGCCAATTCGCGGCGTTTATGCGGCGGGCGTGTCGGGTGGTCGCGACCTTTTTGATCGTCGCGTGAGCCTGCACGATTATCATGAGTTGTTCAATCACTTCTCGAACGTGACGTTCCCGGTGTCGACGCTGTCGCCCGACGCTGCTGGTGAACTCGTCGCGTACTCGTGGATCTTCCCTAACGTCGTCCCAATGGGTTACTGGTGGTACTCGAACATTCCCGCGTATATCGCGGCCGATCTCAAAGCGCGCTTGCAGGCGGTGCCGAAGACGAAGCAGGTAGGGTATTACTCCGACGCTTACAAGCTGGAGTTCGTTCTGCCCAAGTTCAACACGTTCCGCAAGGTGCTGGCTGAGACTCTCGCCGACGATGGGATTCGCGGAAGGGGATGGTCGGTTGATCGGGCGCTTGATGTCGCGAAGCTCGTGATTCTGGAAAACCCGCGTCGGCTGTTTGCGCGGGGCTGATTGCTCAACCTGACCGGTAAAGTCGTTGTCGGTGGTCCCAAGGATTGAGAATCGCGTTCATTTCGCCGCTTGACCGGAGGCGGAACGCGGGGAATCCTTGGGATGTGGAACCATGTTGCTGTCGCGCCGCGCCCGGACGGTTCAAGTTCGGGCGATCGCGGGCAAATCCGTTCGGCACCCGGAAACTAGGTTTCCGGACCACCGGCACAGCTAGGACCGGCATCGATGAATCTCCTTCGTTCACGCGAATTTCTCCCGGCCGTTGGCCTGGGCTTGTTGTTTTGGTTTACCGCTCCGACCACTACGTTCGCCCAGGGGATTTCCTCGGGTTCGGGTTCTGGCACGGGCACGGGCCGAGAATCGGGCGGAGCGGGCGCGACGGGAACGGGCGCAGAAGCGGGCGGCCTGGGCGCGACCAGCGGCCGTCCGTCGAGCTTTCCCCCGCTCTTGAATCTCGACCCGCGACTCGAACGCGGTGGTCCGCGTCCCGACCCAATGCTGGTGCCTCGGATCACGATTCCCGAGAGCGCTCGTGGAACGTTTACAACGGAAGAAAACGCGCTTGTTCGCGATGCGCTGGCCATCACCGATCCAGGTGAACGGTCGCTCGCGCTCGTGCGTTTGGCGCGAAGCTCGATCTTCCTCGGCCGTCCCGACCTGGGACACAATGCGATTTTCCGTGGCGCCGAAGATTCGCTTCGCGAGACGAATCCGACGATTCGCGACCAGCGGCTTACCAACGTGATCATTGGTGCGCTGGCTCTTGCTGAAGAGCACATGCGCGAAATCGCGGTTGCTCAGGCGTCGCCCGACGTCATTCCGGTGCTGCCGGCTCCGAAGAATATCGACCGCAAATCGAACCTCGAACGCGGCCGTAGCGAGTGGCAACTTGCCTACGAGTTGGCGTTCCAGATCAGGAATCGCTCGGCTCGCACGGAAAACCTGTATCGAATCGTCGAAAGCGAGTCGCTCGGTAGCTCGGTGCTCGTTCGTGAGTCGTTCCGCCTGTCTCAGGTGCGGCCCGACCCGACCAAGATCCCGCCGCTCACCCGCGATTTTGCCGACCAGTTCCTCGTGCTGGCGATCAAGCAGGCGATGACGATCGAACGTCCGGCGCTCCGCGACCGCGCTCTCGTGGCGATCGCCTCGAACGCAGCTGCTTCGGGACAGTTTGATCGCGCCATCGAGGCAGCCCGCTCGATTCCCCAGCCCGAAGTTCGCACCGACGGCTTCCTGAAAATCGCCGAAAACGAGGCGGTGTTCGGGCAGCAAGAAGCGGCGACGCTGGCGTACTCCGAGGCCGCCAAGGCAATCTCGATGGTGCCGAACGCCGACCCGCGTGAAATTCTCGTGGGCGTTTTGATCGACAGTCTGATCGCTTTCGGCCGGTTCGACGACGCCCGCGCCAGCGTGGTGCTTTACTCGAACCCCGCGAATCCGCCGATCGCGCTTGCTGCGGTCGCCGAGTCGCAAGGGAAGCGTAATC
Organism: uncultured Isosphaeraceae bacterium; assembly: GCA_945957605.1. GTDB lineage: Bacteria > Planctomycetota > Planctomycetia > Isosphaerales > Isosphaeraceae > CAMFLR01. Next base: position 287,743 of record CAMFLR010000006.1, on the reverse strand, counting down.
GTGCTGAATCGGCCCGCGAGTGGATCGCCAAGGAACCTTCGGCCGAGTTGCGGTCGCTGCTCTATCGCAAGCTGAACGACGGCGTTCTCGCCTCGGAAGAACAGAAGCGTGCGGCGGCACTTGCTCGCTAAGAGTGAGTCAGCCGATCGCTTGAAAACAAGCCGCCCGGGTTTGTGGATTAATGCCACAGGCCCGGGCGGTTTGCTTTATCTGAGTATCTTGATGTGGTTCGGCTGTCTCTCTTAGCTTGTCCCGCCAAGTCGACTTCCTCGGGTGCAACTGACGATGACAGTGCACTTGAATTCAAACGAAGAGGAAGTGCACTGGAATAGCAAGTGGCACCCAATTGCAAGATTCCGCAGGGCAATGCAGCGGTCGAGTCGCATTAAAATAACTCGCCCAGGTTCGTGCTTTTTGCCACGAACCTGGGCGAGTTTTATGTCGAAAACACTTCCATCTTCTTCAGTCGGCCATTCAAGACTCGTCGCGTGTGTAGAGGCGATATCCAAGACTCACGGCCATCGCGGCCAGGTCGAGTCCGCCACCCAGGAACTTGTTAATCGCCACCACGTTTGGCAGCGGGTCGTCGAGCAGGGCGTTGTAGTCGACGTTCAGCACCTGGAAGTTGGGACGTGCGGCTAGCCAGGATTTGAGCTTCTTCAACTGGTCGAGAAATACGCGAGCACAACGTGTGTCATCCAGATGGTTTGGTTTTCCGAGACGATCGAGCAGGCGATTTTGTACTGAGAGAACCTCGTCGAGACGTCGATTCATGAAGACGACGCGGTAATTCACATGTTCGGGCAAGTCATAAAGTAAAATGTGCACCATTTTGACGGTCTGGCCGAGTGATTCGGCGACCCAGGTCGAGTCGGTTTTGAGCGACTTGACGGGCTCGAAGTCGGAAAAACCCCAGGGATGATCTTCGTCCGGCAGGCGATCGCTGTCGGTGAGAATCGGCAGGCCGCCGGATTCGAGCACGCTCATGAGATGGGCGCGGCCCGAGCCAGGAAGGCCGGCGACGACGGTGAGGTAGGGGCGTTTGGGGGCAACGCGCGGGCGCCGCAACACGGGATATTCGGCAATCGCGGACATGGTTGCTATCCTTTATGTCATGCAACCGTTGATTGGTTGCCTGGGTTCAACCACCGGCTGAACTATGGGTCAGCCGACGGCGGTGCGGAGGGGGATTCGTTCACGAAAAAACGGCCGGCTCGAAGTTGCTCGGCTGAAACGGTCGGGTGAAACGACGGAACTCAATCGGGATGAAACGGGGCCGGAGTCGAGATGTTCGGCCTGAGATCGCAGCCAGCCGAGAACCGATCGGGCCTCGACTCCGGTCAGCCGCAACTCGCTTGGCCCTCCTGATGGATTGGCGAATCCAAGCCTCAGGTGCAGCCCTTCCGAGTCCATTTCGACGACAGCGTAAGTGAGATTGGCGGGGTTGATCAGCACGTCACCAGCCGCCAGGATGGGAATCATTGCGCAATCACTCCTTGAAGTTTTGAGTCTTGCTTACGACAGGCTGCAACTGTTCCGCGGCGAGATTTCGCGACGACGAAGAACTCGCAAGTGCGCTCCGCACCGGCATCCGCCAGGCGAATTATTCAACGGCATCCTTACCCCTCATGGGTCGCGGAACCGTACGTTATGAAGTGACCGCGCTGGGGTGGGTCTACCCCGCGCGGCAGGGGGAGGGTGTTTTGATCAACAACAAAAGTAATGATGAAGATGCGTTGCCATGATAATTCGCCTGAGTAACTCAACAACCCCCAGATCATCGGTGACCGATCCACGATCCCCGACTGAAGACAACTATCGCTCGCTACACGCTAATCGTCAAGGGGTATTTCGACAAAATCGACCATATTGGTTGAGATTATTGGCCGTGCACTCGAGAAAACGTCCGTCGACTTTGCATTAGCATTTTAAGCGAAAAGACTTACGTAAATCGATTTTTGGAGTGAAGAATCGTGGGATTCACCATCGTTCGAGTGATTTTCTTTTTGTTTCAGCTGAGTTGGCCTCAAGGAACCGGCGTGCGATGATGGCAAGTCCTCGTCGGGTTGTGCGTAACTGAAGCATCTCCCAGCATGTTTTGGCGGCCGGATCATGACCGAAATTCTGTATGTGTTGTACGGTCTCATCGCCTTGCATTTATCGGTATGGATTCACGAATTCGGGCATGCTGTGATTGGCGCGGCCGTGGGATATGTGCCGACGTCGCTCGGGATCGGATTTGGACGGCCGTTGTTCGTCTTTTCGTTGCGAAAGACCCGGGTTTATCTTTGTTGCTTCAAGCTATTTCAAGGGATCACTTTCAGTCATTTTCCCGATGTGGTTCCATCGCGCTGGCAAAGTGTTGCGATGTACTCCGGCGGCGTGTTGTTCAATTTCATCGCCTCAATGATTTTCCTCGCGCTTGGATTGGGACTGAGTTGGGGGCGCGATTTCTGGCTCGCCAATGCGGCGATCAATGCCTGGCTTGTCGCGGGCAATCTTCTGCCATTCACCTACAAAGTGAAGAATGCGGAATTGGTAAGCGATGGCCTTTGGATTCTTCGAGCATTGAGACTCAAAGCGGTCGAGCTTAGTCCGAAGACGCTGGTGGCGGCGGTCGAAGGCCTGAGAACGCACATGCTTGCGGTTGGCGACTCTTCTACTTTGATGATCTTTCTGCTCTCGGCGGCCTCGGAATATCGCAAGTATGACGGTGATGCCGCCAGTGTTTATTTCGCCGAAGCAGAGACGTTGCTACCGACGGCGCTTAGTTCGACTCACGGGTTTCGCCAGATCGTCCATGCGGAGTGTGCGATTCATGGCAGCGACTGGGAAGCGGCGGAGCGTGCGCTTGATTTGGCCGCGGCCTGGTATCGTGATAACGGTGGCGAGGTTGGTCCTTGGCTAGTCGCTCTCTATCGCGCGACGATTCGGATCGAGCAGGGTGCACTTGATGTCGCCGAGCAAGAGATCGACGAACTCGCGGCTTCGCCACTGCTTCGGGGACGAGCGGCGCTGCCATTGAAACTCGCGACTGTGCGCCTGGTGCTAGCAATCCGGCGGGACGATCGGGACAAGGTGGCGGTTCATGCGGACGAACTCAGGGCAACCCGCATGCGCTATGGATACAAGCCGAACGATCTGGGTATCGCTCTGCTATTGGCCAAATTTTGGCGTGAGAAGGGAGATTCACGGCGAATTGAGGAGAGTTGCCGCGCTGCAATCGAAGCGATTCGTGAGACGGCCGATTCGTGCATGAATGACGAGCACCGAAGTCGATATCTCGAGCGTCATGAAGATATCATTGTGGCCTTGCGCGATGAGCTCGAGTCGGCAGGTGTGTCACAGGGCGACATTGCTGAGTCGCTGGCGTTTCGTGAGACGACGATCGAAAAAAAGAGTGCTGTTGAAGTCCAACAGATCCGGTGGAAGGATGACCGGCGATTTGATGCTGCGGTGAAGCTGGTCGTTTGCAACGTCGCGGTCGCGATATTTTATGTTGTTTTGGTCTGGCAGGTTGGGCTCGATTTCCCGGCGAGTATCGCAGTGTTTCTCTCGGTGTCGGCTTTCACATTTGTGCTCTTCACCATCCCGTTGGGCATCATTGCAGTGATTCGGGCCATTCATCGGCGCCGCAATCCGATGGCGGTAACAAACTGGGGCGCGCTCGCGCTTCTCTTCGCGTGCGCGCCCTGGCTGCTTTCGCTTTTTATTCTCATACTGACTACGACCATGCCGCCGGTGCCGAAGGGCGGATACAGAGTTTGAGACCGGGCTTGGTCGCTTCTATACGGAATCAACCAAAAAACGCCGAATACCGCTCTTTAGCCGCGCGAATTCCGGCGTGAACGACGTGGATATCGAAACCAAACACGAACATCTTGCAGCCCCAGCCGCTCATACGGGCGGCGTATTCGGGACCGCGCGGAACAACTCCCCAGGGCTTGCCGGCCTCGGCACAGGCTCGCGCGATTCCTTCGATCGCATTGAGGCACTTGGGGTTCTCGAAATCGCCGGGAACGCCCATCACCTGGCTGATATCGGCCGGGCCGACGAAGAGGAGGTCGACGTCGGGGATCGAAGCGATTTCGCGGGCGGCGTCGATTGCGCCTCGAGTCTCGATTTGAATCCCCACGAACGTTTTGGCGTTGGCTTCCGGGACATATTCGGTGATCGGCGTCAGGCCGAATTTGCCGTCGCGGTTGCCGCCGTTCATTCCTCGCTCGCCGCGAGGATAGAATTTCGACCAGCGGACGGCTTGCTCGGCTTCTTCGGAGTTGCGAACCATGCTCACCATCACGCCGTTGGCGCCGGCTTCGAGTGAACGCATGATCGCGGCGTAGTCGGTGGCGGGCTGGCGGACGAAGTGGTCGAGACCGTAACGGTCGGCGGCGAGGGTTCCGAGTTCGATGTCGCGCATCGTGAGGCCGGCGTGCTCGAAATCGAGCCAGAGACCGTCGAATCCTCCGTGCAGGCCAACGATTTCGATGAACTTGGGACTGATCAGTTGTCCCGCGCCGAAAAGTCGGACGGTCTCGCCGCTGGCCAGCTTATCCTTGATTCTGGGCATCGATGCGCTCGCTCAATAAGTCGACGATTTACAATTGTTGGCAAACCCCGCGTTGAACGTACCCGGCGAATCGGCGATAACCAAGGGGGCGATGATTTCGTTCTCTCCTTCCTTCCCAGCATCCAACGGTTCATGAATTCGACGAGCTCTCCCAAACCGGTCTCGCTTTCGGTGCTGCGCCTGTTCATGAACTTCATGATCCGCGTGTCGATTGTGATCGAGCTCTTTGTGTTTTGGCGGGTGCTTGGGCGCGCAAAGATCCAGCAGATCATTCGTATCCTGATCGTCAGCCTGCCTAACGTTTTGATCATCGCGCTTATCATTTCGTCATTTCTCACAATTGTGTGCCAACTGGCCGTCATTTCGCTCGTCCGACCTCGTATGCTGAAGTGGGGGAATCCGAAAGTTGACGACTCGTCGTCGGCTTTTCACCTCGAACCTCGCGAGGTGGTCGAGGTCGATCTCCCGTGTCGGATGAAGGACGGTCGCTCCTGGCGTATTGGGCGACTGGTGCGAACCAATCGCCGCGTCATGTTCTTGCCGACGAGCTGGAACGTCGAACCCTGGATGTGTCCGATCGGCGAGATCGACGGTGCCCAGGTTGTCGCGTCGCCCAGCATGTTCTGGAATTCACTCCGCAACCTCCCACCCCAGTTGCGAATCACCCCCAGAGACGAATCATCCCGTTTGTTTGTTGTTCCCGACCCGTATGCCTGGCTACCTGGCCAACCAGCGTCGCTCGTTGGCACGCCTCTCCCGGTGGAGCAGAGAGTCTCATGAGTCGTTCCGGCACCGTCATCATCGCTGACTTCCTCGAGGAGTCGGCTGTGGAATCCCCTGTCTTCGGCAACGGGGTGAAGCTCGTCATAGCCAAGGCGCACGAAGAAAAAGACCTGCAGCCGTGGCTGGCCGATGCGGATGCCATACTGCTCTTCCACGATATCGCCTCAATGACCGACGCCACGTTTGAGCGGGCTCCCAAGCTCAAAACCGTCGTGCGTGCGGGCGTCGGATTCAACAACGTCGATCTCGTTGCCGCGGGTCGCAGAGGTATCTCCGTTTGCAACGTGCCCGACTACGGCACCGAGGAAGTTGCTGACCACGCGATGGGGATGCTGCTCTCGCTCGTCCGGCACTTGCCGATTTGCGACTCTTCGATGCGGCGCGGCCAGTGGGATTACACGCTTGCCCACAACACACCGCGGTTGCGCGGGAAGACGCTCGGGTTGATCGGTTGCGGACGTATCGGCTCGGCGATGGCGCTTCGCGCCAAGGCGTTCGGGCTCGATGTCGTGTTTTACGATCCTTACGTCGCACCGGGATTGGAAAAGGCGCTGGGGATCAGGCGGTCGCTCAAGCTCGAACCGATGATGCGTGAGAGTCACTTCGTCAGCCTGCATTGTTATCTCGGCGCGACGAGCCACGCGATTATCGACGAGAAGAGTCTATCGTGGATGCGGCCAGGCGGGATTCTGGTGAACACCGCGCGTGGGCCGTGCGTGGATCAGAAGGCGCTCGTCGCCGCGCTCGACTCCGGTCAGCTTTATGCGGCGGGGATCGACGTCTTCGAGCGCGAGCCGCTCGACGACGAGGCGCTCCGGAACCATCCGCGCGTACTACTTTCGCCGCACTCGGCGTTTTATAGTCTCGAAGGGTTTGTCGAGCTTCGCACGAAGGCCGCCGAAGAAGTTGCCCGGATTCTCGACGGCGAGCCGCCGATGAATCTGGTCAATCGCGAGCAGCTTCAGAATCCGCGGATCAAGCTTTGAGCTTCGAGCCTTGGTCATGTCGGTGAGTTTGGGTGCCACTGGCTAGGCCAGTGCTCTTCACTTCCGATGAAAAGGAAGACACTGGCAAAGCCAGTGGCACCCAATTTCTAGAGATTTAGGAGCTGCCTCGTTACCGGGAACGCCGCTGCTCGATTCCAAAAAATGCTTCGAAAACGCGATCTTCCGCACGCACAAATGTGTCCATCTGGTGCGAGAATATGAAAATCAACATCGAGTGATTGAACGTAAGACGAAATACTTCATTGAGTTGCGAGAATCGATTTCTTATCCGGAAAAACCCCCGAATTTGCGCGAACCTGCCGATCGTCTATGATGTCTGTGCTGGTAACCGCGGGACGACCCTCCCAGATGAGAGCCGTCCCGTTCGTTTCATTCCTAGTCCGGGAATGAGAATCTTTCAGATTCAGGAAGAGGCCGAGGGTGTACCTCGGCGAACACGAGGTATCGGGAACCCTTCGGAACCCTATCCACTCGTTCTCGTTCAGGGGGTTATTTGCCCCCGCTCGCGACCGGCCTGTCGAATAACATTCACGGCCATCGCGATGTGAGTCGTCTCGCACGCCCCGCCTCTTAAGCTGGCGGAAGTGAGGGTTAAAGTCATGTCGAATTGCACGAACCTGACGCTGTCGGCCACCACCAATCGGCTGAACCTCGGCTCGCGCTCGCTCGTACTCGTGACGAGCCAGAACGACAAGGCAACCCTGAACTTCCGTCACGCTGTCGAATCCCATCCGGGAATTACCGCGCGACCGGAACCGATGATTATGCAGCCACCAGTGGATATGAGCCCCGCGTATCAACCGTCGTTTAAAGCCGACGGTAAACGCGGGACCAAGCCGGCTGGTGGCAAATGCAGCACACTCGGTTCCGCATCTGGCTCGACGTCGTGGCTCTTGCATACGTGGCGAGAGCTTATCGAGTCGACCACTCAGGGCTGCCTTTCGCTCGAGGCCCCGCCCCGTCACTTACCGGTCGTCGTCCCCGACGTACCGAGTAGTGTACGGCCGGTAAGCCGGCCGAGGATGCTCGAATCCGCCGCTCGCCCGAGGCTTTATGCCCCGGCACGAGCTACCGGAAGAGCCGACCTCGCAAGCCGGTCGGTTCGAAGCATAGCAACAGCCTTGGCTCCCGCCGCTGCCTCATAAAAGGCACGACGGGGGAGATGAAAGCCGTCTCTCTCGTTCCCCATTACCGATCCGTCGGTGACCCTGGGACGACTCGAACCTGACCGAGTTCCGGCCTCGTTCGCTGTTTGTCTACCCACGGTCTTCCGACGACCCGACTGGTCTTGGTCGATGCGAGAAGCCGGCCGCGCGGGGATGAAACGTATCGCGACTGATTTGCGATTTGTTTCGTCCACACGCGTCCTAGCCGTCACCGTCGGCCGTTGTGCGTCGGCGCGAGCAAATGAAATGCTCCGCCCCACGATGGCTTGAACCGTGTCTTCGGCGACGCCCGCTTCGTCCTCGCCCCGATCGATCTTTATCTCGAGATGAGTGATCGTAATCCCCCGCACTCTTTTAGCTTATAGCTGCGGGCGCGAGACAAACGAACCGGGCCCTTACTTCCCGAAATGGTCGGGAAAAGGGCGATTCCCGTGGTTGCGACCCTGAGCCTTCCTGTCCGAGAGAACAGTACACTCAACAGCAACAATGCACGCTGGAGCGATCTGGCTCAGTGCGTCAAGCGAGCCCAACGGGGCGACCGCGAGGCGTTCGGCCGGCTCGCCGAGCAGTTTGAGCGCACGGTTTACGCCGTCTGCTTGCGGCGTCTAGGTAACCCGAGCGAGGCGCTCGAAATGACGCAGGAAGTGTTCCTGCACGTCATGAACCGCCTCGACCAGCTCCGTGAGCCCGAGCGGTTCGCCGGCTGGATCCGTCAGATCGCAGCGCGTATGGCGATCAACCGCGCGACCCGCAAGCTGCCGCCCTCGACCGTCGAGTGCGACGTGCTTGAAGGGGCCGGCGAGGTGGTCGACGATCCGCTCGATCAGCTCATCGCCCGCGAACGGGCCCAGCGCCTGTACGAAGGGTTGAATCGTCTCAAGACTCTGGACCGCGAAACGCTGGTGGCCTTCTACCTGCAGGGCCAGAGCTTGCTCGAAATGGCGGAAAACCTGAACGCGCCGGTAGGAACGATCAAGCGCCGGCTGCACACGGCTCGAAACCGGCTCAAAGCCGAGCTCGAAGCCAGTGTGGCCGACGCGGGCGAATGGGGTGGTTTCAACCCCTTCGAGTCTGAAGATGATGAGGAGTCACCGTTCGAGATGTGCGTTTGATAACGTCGGTTAAGCTAACGCCAGCCGTCGACGCTGACGGTCTAATTGGCTCTCGAATGCAGTGCTGGATTTATGTGAACCGGTCGCAACTGTGGTGGGGTCGCTACCCGCTCGTTGTGACCGGTTCTGTTTTTGATGGTTGCGGTTCAAAGAATCTCGATTTCGACTAACGAACATTAGCGCACCATTGCAAGTGAGTTGTTCTAGAGGTGAAAACGTCTGGGGTTTCCTTAGTTTCATGCCGTCTAGGCTCAGCCAACTACTTGGCAAACTGCGTGTAACTCTGTTTCTCCGGAATGCAATGGCGATCACATCACCACCAATGGTGAAATTTTGACCGCTCGCGAAGCCGCGCGCCTGCGAATTCACGGCAAAACACGCCCAAAACAGCTTGGCACACGGGTTGCTAATGGACCGGCCGCCAGGCAGCGTTCGACTGCAGCAGTGCATCTGAGGGAGCTGATATGATCTTATGGTCAAAATATCTCATTTGCCGATGTGCCGCGAATTCTTCGACACCCGGCCGCTCCAGGTGATGCTCCTCACGTGCATGATCGGATGCGGTGGCCCTCGAAAGGCGGACGTCTATCCCGTCGCCGGAACGCTTACCGTGAGTGGCCAGCCAGCAGCGAACGCGATGATCGCGTTTCACCCGCTTGGCAAGGCTGGCTCACAAGCGGCTTTGCCCGTCGCGAACACGGGGCGAGACGGCACCTACCGGCTGACGACCTACGGGGCCGGCGATGGCGCGCCTGCTGGTGAGTACGCCGTGACGATCGTCTGGCCAGACGACTCGGAACCGCATGACGAGTGCGAGGACGTTGTGTTGCACGATCGGTTCAAAGGGCGCTTCGCCGACCCGGCCAATTCCTCGTTGCGCGTCACGGTTGGTCGCGGCGCGAACGACGTGCCGCTCCGCCTGCGTGATGAGTGAGCGACCGTGAGTCGGCGGTCGCTCGTTTGGCGAGGACGGTCGGCGATGATTCGTTTCGCGGGGCGCTGGAATGCTGCCCGAGCACGACCGATCGCAGTTTGATTTCATCCCCCCTTACCGCAGAAAGGTATTTGCAATGACGAGGTCTGTCCGACACCGCCGATTTGGCTTCACGCTGATTGAGTTGCTGGTGGTCATCGCGATCATCGGCGTGCTCATTTCGCTGCTCCTCCCTGCTGTACAGGCAGCGCGTGAGGCTGCGCGACGGGCTCAGTGCACCAATAACATGAAGCAAATCGGCATCGCCGTGCATAACTTTCACGACGTCCAGCAGACGCTGCCGAACATGAGCTTTTGCGGCGGCGGTTGCGAGGACACCAATCCCGGCATGCAGAACATTTTTTATCGCTTCCGCCACTATCCGGTCTCATTCGAACTGCTGCCGTACATCGAGCAGAACAACCTCTATAACCAGTTCAACCTCAACCTCGCGGCAACTTCCACCGTTCCCACAGGGTCGTCGAGCGGCATGCTCAACGTCCAACTTGCCAGTTCGCCGCTGAAGGTTTTCCTGTGTCCGTCGATGCCGCCGCCGGTCAATCCGGTGTTTGCCGACTATGCGAGCTACGGGTGGAATCGCGGGAATTGCGACGTCAACTCGCCCCCTCAGCCGGGTGACATCTACAAGCCGGGACAGGCGTACGGATTCACGCCCTCCGATGGCGTGTTCATCTCGAGAATGGACGCCGGCCTCGATTACGCGACTGGCGTGGCGCTGGCAGCCAAGCACACCGCCGACCCAACCTGGTGGCAGCCCGACCACACCTATCGGATCAATTTCGCCAGCATCACCGACGGGCTGTCCAACACCATCGCCGCCGGCGAGATGCACAACATTCTCCAGGGGTACACGACGACGACTGTGAACAGTGTATCGATTGGCACGACGCCGGTACCGTCGGGCGGCCCGATCGCCTGGGGTTCCAGCGGCGGCGACTACTACTCCGAAGGGCGCACCACGGTGCCGATGAACACGCTCACCGGCCCGTACTACAGCCGGACGATCGTCGACGCCCCCAGCTTGCACAACATTCTCTACCAGAGCCCGGTTTACTCGTTCCGCAGCACGCACCCCGGCGGATGCAACTTCCTGCTTTGCGACGGGAGCGTGAAGTTCATCAAACAAAGCATCAACATGACGACCTACCGGGCGCTTGGAAGTCGTAAGAATGGCGAGGTGATCAGTGCAGACTCGTACTAGCAGCCTCGTGCTGGTCGCATTTGTTTGTTCGGCGGTGGTTGGTTGCAGTGAAAATATCTCGGCACCTCGAACTGTGCCGACGACTGGCACGGTGATGTTCAAAGGGAAGCCGGCCGCGGGGGTGAAGGTGACACTTCATCCGAAATTCAACATGACGTTCACACCGAACGGGATGACCGGCAAGGACGGGCAATTCAGTTTGAGCACAGCGGCTCCTTTGGACGGAGCGCCTCCAGGTGAGTATTCGGTCACATTTGAGTTGTTGCGGGCGGGGGCCGATAAACGCGGGCTCGATACCGAGATCGATGTCTGGAAGGGAAAGCATGCGAATCCGGACACCGGCCCGAAAGTGACGGTCGGTTCATCGGCCACCACCCTCGAAACGTTTCAGCTCGATTGAATTAGTGACAAGGCGCATGGGGGATTTCCAAGCTCGGGTTCGATCACGAACTTGAGCAGGAGGTCCCACCATGCGTCTGTGTTTTTGGACGATCGCGTCGGCTGTCGGGCACCTGTGCGATTCCAAAAGAGCAAACTTAGACTTCCGACCAACGCATATTGTCGAGATCCTCGATCATTCCCACTTTTTGCGTCGGGTGCCAGCCAAGGCGTTGCTGTGTAAGAGCGCTTGATGCCGGCATGTCGAGTCCGGCGAACATTCCCAGCCAACCGAAGTGGGCAGGGGCCTCTTTGGGGGAGATCGAGACAACCGGAATTTTCAAACCGCGTCCGATCGCTTCGGCGATCGCCCGGGCTGTCACGCCTTCCTCGGCGACGGCGTTGTATCGCGCTCCAGCCGTCCCTTTCTCAAGCGCAAGCCTGTAAACGGGGGCGGCGTCGAGCACGTGAATCGCTGGCCAGCGATTGAGCCCTTCGCCGACGTATGCGGAAACGCCCTTCTCGCGAGAGAGGCCGATCAGCGGCGTGACAAGTCCCTGCTTTTCTGTGTTATGCACCTGCGGCAACCGCACAACGGTTACTCTGACGCCACGTGCGACCAGATCTTCGGCGGCGACTTCAGAAGCCGCACGAGGGATGGGGTGATTGCGATCAAAATGATCTTCGCTCGCAAGCTGGCCTTGCACCTTGGTGCCCATGCCGGTTCCCGAGGTGATCACCAGTGGACGATCGGAGCCGGCGAGAACCTCGCCAAATGCTTCGATCACCCGCTTGTCGGCCTGGCAGTTTTCGATGAATTTCGAGAAGTCGTGGTTAAAGGCAGTGTGAATCACGCCGTCGCACGCAGCCGCGCCGCGCTTCAGGCTTTCGAGATCGTCGAGATCGCCGCGATGCACTTCGGCCCCGGCCGCAGCCAGAGCGGCGGCATTCTTGTCGGAACGAACCAACCCGAGCACCTGGTGTCCGGCCTTGATGAGATCCTGAACGATGACTGTGCCAATGAAACCCGTTGCGCCGGTCAGAAAAACTCGCATCAGGAAGCCTCCCTGAAATCTAGTCGAGGTCCCACTTTCGGTCCCCGTGATAACACGTTAGGCTTTTGATCTGAGACGATCTATGCTTTGGAGTCCAATCTTTCTTCGTGATCGTCCAGGAGATCCGAATGGACCCGCTCTCAAGCGTGCTTTCGCTCTTGAAGCCACGCAACACCATGTGCGGAGGCTTTGATGTTGGCGGGGATTGGTCGCTGCAATTTCCCCAGCACGAAGGCATCAAATGCTATGCGATTGCATCGGGGCAATGCTGGCTTTCGGTTGAAGGGGTAGACGAGGCGTTGCATCTCAAGGCCGGCGACTGTTTCCTACTGCCGCTAGGGCGGCCGTTTCGACTCGCAAGCGACCTCGCATTGCCGCCGGTTGATTTCAAATCAATGTATGTGCGGCCGCTGAATGGGAGCATCGCCGTTTGGAATGGTGGAGGGGACGTCGCGGGCGTCGGCGGCTATTTTGGGCTCGAAGGTAATCATGCCAGCATCTTGCTCGGTGTGCTGCCACCAATTGTTCATATCAAGAAAGAGTCGGACAAACTCACGCTGCGCTGGTCGATCGAACGGATCATGCAAGAGCTGCGCGAGCCTCAGCCGGGTGGATTTCTGGTTCTGCAACAACTCGCGCTTATGATGCTTGTACAGGCTTTGAGAGCACATCTTGCGGAAGGCGCAAGCGGCGGAGTTGGTTGGCTTTTCGCGCTGGCGGATAAACAAATGAGCGAGGCGATTCATTTGATGCATAACGAACCCGCGCATCCCTGGACATTGCAAGAACTGGCGGAGCGCGTGGGCATGTCGCGATCGAGCTTCGCCCAGAAATTCAAGGACACCGTGGGTGCGACGCCGATCGACTACCTCACACGCTGGCGCATGCTCGTTGCGGGGGATCGGCTGACATACTCTGGCGAGCCGATTTCCGCGATTTCGCAGTCATTAGGGTACGAGTCGGAGAGTGCTTTCAGCACGGCGTTCAAACGCGTGATGGGCTGCTCGCCGAGGCAGTATAGTCGCGGACGGAACTTGGCTGCTGCTTCGAGCTAGCAGAGATGTGATCTCGGCTCACTCTCTTATGTTTGGGCATCCGTCTCAAGGCAAAAGCTTGCCGAGGGGGCCGATATACTTTTTGGGCCGATCGCGAAGCTCTTGATCGAGCTCTCGAATCTTCTGGCCGAGTCTGAGTTCCCACGTCGCAGATTTGAGCAGACGCGATCGGTAAGTTGAAACGTCGCGCTGTTGTTCGAGTCTCTCGGCTTCAAGTGTGGCGACGCGCGACTGCAGCTCGGCAATTTTTTGTTCGCGTTGATAACACCAAATGAAGACTGCGGCTGTTGCGACGATCGCCAATACAACACGCCATTTTTCATAAGCAAATCGTTTTAGCATCGTTTTCCTTTGAACATTTAACCGAGCACAGCCAAACGTCGGAGTCGATCGACATTCGCGACGACCGACTCAACCGCATAGTCAATCTCTTCTTCGGTCGTAAATCGTCCCAGGCCGAAACGCAGGCTGGCGCGGGCCATATCTTCGTCGAGACCCATCGCGCGCAGGACGTGACTCGGTTCGGGATTGCTCGACGAACACGCCGAACCGGAACTCACGGCCACCTCGCGCATCGACATCATCAATGCTTCGCCGTCAACGCGCGAGAAGCTCAGGTTCAAGTTTCCCGCGAGCCGCTCGGCGGGATGGCCGTTGAGTTTCAGACCTTCGAGCGAATTGAGCCCCGCGTGCAATCGTTCGCGTAAAGCGAGAATGCGGAGATTGTCGGACTCCATCTCCTCGGCGGCAATTCGGCACGCTTCACCCATGCCGACCACGAGAGGGACGGCGATCGTTCCGCTACGGAATCCACGTTCGTGTCCACCGCCGTCGAAGAGGGGAGCGAGGCGAACTTGCGGGTCGCGCCGCCGGACGTAAAGCGCGCCAACACCCTTCGGGCCGTACAACTTGTGGGCAGAAAGGCTCAGCAGGTCGATGCCGTCGGCTCGAACGTCGATCGGTAGCTTGCCGACGGCCTGGGTGGCGTCGGTGTGAAAGAGAATTCCCCGCTCGTGCGCCAGCTTGCCAATCGCGCCAAATGGATTGATCGTCCCCACTTCGTTATTCGCGGCCATGATCGAAATGAGCACGGTGCGATCGGTCAGCGCTCGCTGTACTTCGTCCACAGAGACCTGGCCGAATTCGTCGCATGGTACGAACGTGACGTCCCAACCTTCGCGGGCGAGTCGCTTGAGCGGGTCGATGACGGCCTTGTGTTCGCTCACTGCCGAAACGATGTGATTTCCACGCTTCTTGACGTGTTCGAGTGATCCTTTGATCGCGAGATTGTTCGACTCGGTGGCGCCCGAGGTGAAAACAATCTCTTTGGGATCGGCATGGATCAAGGCGGCGACCTGTTCGCGGGCGCGGTCGACGGCGTCTGCCGCATCCCAGCCGAAGCGGTGCGACGTGCTGGCGGCGTTACCGTAAATCTCGTTGAAATACGGCCACATTGCCGCGACCACGCGCGGGTCGGGCTTGGTTGTGGCGTGATTATCGAGATAAACCGGCGGAGTGACCACTTTCACGCTCGCAAAATGGGTCGAAAAACAGGCAGTCTTTACTACAGGACTTGGCAAAGAGAACAAGACATAAAAAAGATAGGTTAGCCGGGACAACTGACCGTCCCGGCCACGAAGGGACAAGCGGATATCGCAAACTGTTCTGCATAGTCCTCTTGTGGCTTCGCCACCTGGACAACAAGTTGTCCAGGCCACCCAGTCCTATTCCTTGTATTGTTGCAACTGCGTAACTCTCATACCAGCTTGATGGTAGCGCGTGATGGCTGGGACATCAAGGCTTGGTTGAATCGGCCTTGCCGTTCGGTTAATCTGCCGGTCGAGGAAAATTCAACCTGCACAGCGCTTAACCTTCCAAGGATCTCGCCCGATGGGTGCCGAAGCTCGAATCCAGGAACTCAAACTCGAATTGCCGAACGCGCCCAAGCCGGTTGCAACCTACCTCACGGCGGTGCGCCAGGGCGACTTGCTTTACGTCTCGGGCCACGGCCCGTACAAATCCGACGGATCGATGATCATCGGCCGCCTCGGCGAGAACATGGATATTCCCGCCGGTCAGGAAGCTGCCCGTCAAACCGGCCTGGCGATTCTCGCTACCGTTCGCTCGCACCTGGGCTCGCTCGACAAGGTCGTACGGCTGATCAAGGTGCTGGGCATGGTGCACTGCACCCCCGAGTTCGGCGACCAGCCGCTCGTAATCAACGGCTTTTCCGACCTGATGGTCGAAGTCTTCGGCGATGCTGGCAAAGCGGCACGCTCGGCCGTTGGATTCTCGGCCTTGCCGCGTGGGATCGCGACGGAAATCGAGGCGATCTTCGAAGTGCGCGATTGAGCGCGACGGATTGCAGTCGCCCGGAAGGAGCTTGATTTTTGGCGGAACCAAGGAAGCGGCTTGAAGGATGTACCTGTCTTATCGTCGGTGGAACCGGCGGGATTGGCCTCGCCTCGGCCCGGCGATTTCTGGAAGAAGGGGCGCGGCTCGTTGTATCGGGCCGTGGCGACGAGTCGACGGGATTCGCGCAGGGGCAGCTCGACGGCCTTGGGCCCGTTGATATGCTCGTCGCCGATCTGGCCGACCCCGAAGCGATTGCCGGCCTGGTTCCGAAAGCGGTCGAACTGCTCGGCGGTCGGCTCGATATTCTGTTTCACGTCGCGGGGCAGAGCGGCCGGCGGTTCGGCGATGGTCCGCTCGACTCCTGCACCGACGAAGGCTGGGACATGGTGTTCGACACCAATGCCCGCGGCGTGTTTCTCACGAATCGTGCTGCGGTGCAACAGATGCGCGGGCAGACGATTGATGCTCACGGCCTGCGTGGAACGGTTGTGAATGTGGGCTCCGTGCTGGGCTGGTCGCCGTCGCCCGTGCTTTTCAATACGTTTGCATACGCAGGTGCGAAGGCGGCGATTCGGGGCATGACCTTGAACGCCGCGGCAACCTACGCGCCGGAACGCATTCGATTCAACCTGCTTGCTCCTGCGCTCATTGACACACCAATGTCGACGCGTGCGGTGACGAATCCGACGATCCTCAACTACCTCAAAACAAAGCAGCCGATGACCGGCGGGCCGGGGCACGTGCTCGACTGTGCCGCCGCTGCGCTTTACCTCTGCGAGCCGGCGTCGCGATTTATCACCGGGACGGTGTTGAACGTCGACGGTGGTTGGTGCATTGCCGAAGGACAGCACGGGAATGGTTGACGTTCTCGAACAGTATTTGACGGCGGCTCGTGCGGCGCTCGACGCAATCGAACGCGACACGCTGGGGCCGATTCGGCAGGCTGCGGAGCGATTCGCTCAAACGATTCACAAGAACCGGCTCGTGCATATTTTCGGGACGGGCCATTCCCGGATGGCGGTCGAGGAGATGTTCCCACGCTATGGGTCATTTCCTGGCTTTCATCCGATCGTCGAACTGTCGATGACGTTTCACAATCAGGTTGTTGGCGCGAACGGTCAGCGGCAGGCGATGTTCCTCGAAAACGTGCAAGGGTTCGGCCCGGTGGTCTGGCGGAACTTCGTCACAAGCTCCGACGACTGCCTGCTGGCGATCTCCACGAGCGGCTGTAACGCGGTGACGATTGATGTCGCTTTAGAGGCAAAACGCCTGGGAATGTTCGTGGTTGCGCTGACTTCGTTGCCGCACGCGAACGTTTCGACATCGAAACACGCATCCGGCAAGAAGCTGTGCGACGTGGCCGACCTGGTGCTCGACCAGCACGCGCCGCCGGGAGATTCGGCAGTCCGGATTGATGGACTGGCTTCGCCCGTCGCGCCGATTTCGAGCATCTCGGGTTGTGCGGTGATCAACCTGCTCAAGGCGGAAACTGCTCGGCGACTCACAGAGTTAGGATCGCCGCCCAAGGTGCTCACGGCGGCGTGCCACATTGGGGCAGAGGCCGCGCGAGAGTTATTTGAAGCGACGTATGATGATTATCGCAGGCGGGTGGGTGTGCTTTATCAGTGATGCTTGGCTCGCTGCCCAGTGAGAAATCCCGGCTGCTGACGACCTTGAGCCATTGCAGCAGTATTCGGTTCAGGCCATTTAAGTGGTGTTCGGATCGGAATCGTCGGTTGATCTTGTTGCCTGTTCAGGAATGCCCGGTTTTTCCGGCATTCGAGAGCGAATATCTTGAATCAATCCCTTTAGGGATCGGCTTGCGGACCACCAAGAGAACAGAGATACCAGACCTTGCACTGCCAAAAGCCAGAAGGCGATTTGGTAAGCGTTGTAGATACGGTTGTCTTTGATCTCAACGGTTTGAATTGTGATGAAAACCGTTAGTGCCGACGGCAGCAATGCGAGAGCGAAACTCAAATGGACTTGTCCTGGCGGACCGCTCTCGAGCTTCTCGAGTTCCGCCTCGGAGATCTCAAAGACCTTGAGTTCACCGAGTGGTGCGTAGCGGACGACCGGAGGAGGGGGGCGATCGTTCGCTTTACGAGCAGCCATCAATTACCTCGTGGCGTTAGCATCCTGCAAGACGCGAACTCCCGCTCGAACCTTCCCCGTGAAGCCGCCGAGATCAACGACGACGTGCCAACGGCCAGGATGCGGCGGAAAAAGACGCATCGGCGAGACCGTGGCTAGACCACCGTGATAGCGGTAGGGCGTCGAATTTCGGTAGTGGTCGTAGTTTGTCTCGTCAAGAAGCATGACGTTCGCCTGACCGTCGAGCGTAACTTCAACGACCTCTTCCGGGCCGACATCGAATTCTCGGTGGAGGAAATTCATAAATCGAGCCCCACTGCATAACGATTGGCGGAACTGTCTTCTATTGTACCAGACCCTGAATTGGCGAGGCAGAGAGACAAGGCCTCCGGGCAAGTTGCGTACGCATCCTAACGGAACATTTCCATGTGCCGGCGCACGGCTAGACGAAGGCCTTAGCGAATCACTTCGCCAGTTCGTACCGCCGCACCTCAGGGTGCATCGTATAAAGCACCAATCCGCCGGGCGTATTCACAAAAACGCCGCTCGATGAGTTGTTCTTGACGATCGGATTCCCGGCGTACTTTTCCCAGTGGATCAAATCCTTCGACCGTGCCAGGCAGGTCGTCCAGTCCTTCCACGGGTATTCCGAGTTCGCGTGATAGATCGCGTAGTAAAAGCCGTCGCGCTTGATGATTTGATTGAATGCGACTGCGGCCTGGTCGTAAGTCTCGGGACCTTTCTTGAGGACCGGATCGTCGCTGACGTTCGTCCACGTTTTGGTGTCGGTCGAGCGTGCCAGCCAGACGGCCTGGTCGCCACGTTCGTAGAAGAGGTTCCAGACGCCGTTTTCGCGGAAGACGGCTGGCGTACCGCGAGGACCAACGCTGATTGGCGTGCCGTCGACCTTGCGGATGTCGAGCGGGCCGCGCTCAGTCCAGGTTTTGCCGTCGGTTGAAGTCAGCAGGTGGGCGACGTCGTTCTCGCCTTCGGCAAACATCCAGAACTGGCCGTCGACACGTAGCACGCACATGTCTTCGACCCAGGATGTGTCGTGGCTTGGGGTTGCGCTGTCGCGCTTCCATGCGATGCCGTCGGGCGACGTCGCGTGGCCGAGCGAGCGAGTTTTGGGGTTGCGCTTCTCGTCGTTGTAGCCGGTGTACCAGAGGTGATACTTGCCGTCCTCGTCGCGCAGGATCCAGCCGCGTTCGCGGATTTTCTTGTCCCAGGTTTCGGCGCCCGTTCCCGTAAAAATCGACTGGGCTGGAGTTTGTGTCCATTTGGTCAAGTCGCGGGGGAAATCCTGGGCGAATGCGAGCGTTGTGAAAAAGAAAGTAACTGCGAATAGGATCGGGCGGCAGGCGCGGATGATCATGAGGCGAGGCTCCTTGGAGGTGGGAGGATTCTGCCCCATTGTGCGGGGCTCGACAACAGTTTGGAGGGCGAGAGATGTCGGTTGTGATGATTTTGTAGGGATGAAAAAGGCAGCATCGACACGATTTACGACAAAATTCCATTCGCCAGGACTTGATCTCGTGTTACAATGCTTGCGTTAGATGCCCGATAAGTATTTGCACCCCACCGGCTCAGGCCGTTGTATCCTTCCGAGAGTCGCCTTCCAGGTTGGTCTTCTTGCGCTGCCCCGTCTTTGAGGCCGAGGTCGCTGACCCCGGTCGTTTCTGTGCTTCGCGCGATCAGGCCGACAAGGAGTTCGCCGCATCAGTTCCTTGATGCGGTTCGGATGGTCCGTCGTACGGATTGTTGCGACCCGTAAGCGCCAGAGTCGGGGTCACCAAGGAGTTGAGATTGCAGACGACGCCTGAAGAAGAGCAGACCGCGACGGTCGTGCGGTTTGATGAGCTTGGATTGAATGAGACGACCTTGAAGGCGCTGGACAAAACGGGGTACTCGAGCCCGAGTCCGATTCAGGAAGCGCTGGTTCCGGCGGCACTGGAAGGCCGAGATTGCCTGGGGAATGCTCCCACCGGCACCGGAAAAACTGCAGCGTTCCTCCTGCCGATTCTTGAACGAGTTGACGAACGCGAGCGGCTGCCGCAAGCCTTGATTCTGGCACCGACCCGCGAACTGGTCGACCAGATCGGCCGTGAGTTCGGTCGTCTGTCGTTCGGTCGCTACACCCGCGCCGTTGGCGTGGTGGGTGGCGAGTCGATCTACCAGCAGCAGCGCCTGCTCCAGCAGGGTTGCCAGGTGGTGATCGCGACGCCGGGCCGCCTGATGGACCTCATGGCGCGGCGGACGATCCGCCTCGACAAGGTCAAGATGGTGGTGCTCGACGAGGCCGACCAGATGCTCGACGTCGGTTTCCAGCCGGCGGTCGAGGCGATTCTTGAAGCCATTCCCGAACCGCGGCAAACGCTGCTGTTCTCGGCCACGATGCCGACTCCGTTGCGCAAGCTTTCGGAACGGTACCTCAAGAATCCGGTCGACGTTCGCCTGATCAAGGATAACGAAGACGCCACGATTCCGGCCATCCGTCAGGCTTACCTGATGGTTGAGCCCGATCGTAAGTTCGAGCTGCTGGTTCGCCTCCTCGAGCGCGAGCAGCCAGAACGTGCGATCATCTTCTGCCGGACGAAGCATGGGGCCGATCGCGTTGGCACCTTGCTCCGTACCCACGGCTTGAAGGCCGACACGATGCACGGCAACCTGAGCCAGGCTCAGCGTAACCGCGTCTTGCACGCGTTCCGCATGGGACGGTTGAAGGCCTTGGTGGCGACGGACGTTGTCGGCCGTGGTATCGACGTTCGTGGCGTGACCCACGTGTTCAACTTCGACCTGCCCGAAGACCCCGCCCAGTACGTTCACCGCATCGGCCGAACCGGCCGTATGGGTGACGACGGCACGGCCTTCTCGCTGGTTCTGCCCGACCAAGGGAAGCTGCTCGATCAGATCGAGCGAGCGATTTCCCGCGAGCTCGAAGGCGACCGCGTCGAAGGGATCCCGTCCCCGCCGCGTCCGGTGCACCATCGCCCGCAGCGCGGGATTTACATGGGTCGCCGTCCCGGCGGCCGCAAGCCGTTCCCGCCGCGTCGCGGTGGTGGCGGTCATCACAACAATAACGGCGGCCAGGGCGGACATGGTCACGGCCACGGAGGAAACTCCGGCGGCGGTGGCGGATTCCGCGGACGTCGGAGCACGCAGGGCGCAGGCCGTCCCTGATCCTGCGTTTGCAGAAATCGCGAAACGTACCAATCAGGCTGCACCTCGCAGCCTGATTGCGTTTCGAACCTCGCACGCCACAATGCGTCTGGTGGGGAAGTGCGTTAAGGTTGTGAAGTCGATCGAGGAGCGTTCGTTCCGTGTATATTCCTTCATCATTCGCCGTGCGGGATCTCGCAACGCTTCACGACTTCATCGAACGCCACAGCTTCGGCTTGCTGCTTTCCCAGGTGAACGGCGAACCCTTTGGCACCCACATTCCGTTTCTGGTCGATCGCGATCGAGGCGAATTCGGCACGCTTTTGGGACACGTCGCCCGAGCGAACCCGCACTGGCGAACTCTTGCCGATCAGCCCGGCTTTGCGGTTTTCAGCGGTCCGCACGCGTATATCTCGCCGACGTGGTATCAGGCCGAAGCGGTTGTGCCGACATGGAATTACACCGCGGTTCATGCTTATGGTCGAATCACGCTTGTCGAGGATGAGGCAACGCTCATCGATTTGTTGACGCGCACCGTCGCCGTCTATGAACAAATTATGCCTGCGCCCTGGAGTTTTGATCCGGCGGCCGAATATGTCGGGCGAATGGCGGCGCAGATTGTTGGGTTTCGGTTTGAAATTACCAAGCTCGAAGGCAAATTCAAGCTCAACCAAAATCACCCGCCCGAACGTCGCGAGCGGGTGATTGGCGAGCTTGATACGCGAGGCACGGAGAACGAGCGGGCGATCGCCGATGCGATGCGGCAAACGCTCGCGTGAAAGAGTGCGTCAGCGGGCGCTGAGCAGACGCTTGATCGTTTCTGAAACATCCTGGCGAAGATGCGGCGAGTAGCCGACGTGGATATCGGCGACGTTCCCTTCTTTGTCGATGATGATCAGCGTTGGGAACCCACGCACGCCGTATTTCTCGGGCACGCCTTTGGCTTTGAGCGTCGGATAATTCAGGGCCATCTCGTCGATCACGAACTGGGCGTCCTTGTCCTGCGCGTCGGTGTTCATGCCGAGCACCGCCACAGGTTCGCTCTTGAATGCGTCGGCAACTTCTTTGACTTGTGGCATCGCGCGAATGCACCAGCCGCAGCCGCGATACCAGAAGTCGAGGATGACCACTTTGCCGCGATAGTCTTTCAGCGAATGCGACTTGCCGGCGATGTCTTTCACCTCCCAGTCGGCCGCGGGCTTGCCAAGAACTTTCGCCCGGCTCTTCGCTTCTTCGACGTAATAAGAGCGAAGCTGCTCGTGCCGCTTGAGTTGACCGTCGATCTGGTCGCGGAGCGCCGGGAGCGTCAACGTCTCACGAGCTTCCTTCAAAGCCTTTTCGGCCTGGGCCAGGATTGGTTCAGTGTCCTTGGCGGCTGTGGCCGCTTTCCTGGTGGCATCCTGATAAGCTGCGTTCGCGGCGAAGTAGCGATCAGTCTCCGCGCTAAAGGCTTTGAGCTTCTCGGGGTCGAGTTGTGAGACCGAGGTCAGCTCGCTGTTGCCGACGCCCTTCCCATTGAACCCGTAACCTTGCGCGGTGTTATTCTCAAGGCGAGCGATCAGGCCGCGCTTGGCGTCGAACACGAAGCGCGAGCGGTGCGACGAGAGATAGATTCTGTCCATCGGGCTCGATTTCACGGCGTCAAAAGCCCATTCGTCGGACTTCGGCGGCGCGCTCGCACGCTTGAATTCAGTGCGAGTTCCCTGACCGGGATCGGTCGACACCCACGTGCCCTCCGCCTCTGTTGCATTCGCCGGCAGCTTCGGGAAGACGACGGACGGATCGAGGCGATAACCGAGCGAGTCGTTCGTGATGATTCGACCGTCGGGAAAAACATCGCAATACGCGAGCGTTACATCATCGTTCCCACTGCTGACGTCCTTGCCGTTCATCTTTTGAGTCATGCGGCTCTTTGACTGAATCACCACGCGCCAGCTTCCATCGGCATTGGCGCGAATGACCCATACCTGGTAGTCGTTCGACGTGTTGAGCGAACCATTTTCATACTTGAACTCATCGGTGCCGTGCACCGTGAATTCGAGGCCAGGTTTAAGCTGGTAACGCGGCAAAGCAGGTGCTGAATCCTCGCCACGAGCAATCGTGCAGAGGCCGAGAAACAACAGGGACAGTCGGCCGATGCGGTGCTTGGAGTAAGTCACACGAGCCTCCTGAGGTGCGAGCCTTATATGGTCACGAGCACGACTCTATCCCTGACAAATGTCACTGTAAAGAGCGTGCCTCCGAATTTCTTCGGTGCGTGAGGTTTTATCAAATTGAGACGAATTGATATCAGTGTTTAGCGGGATGAAGCACGAATTCGAGGAATTGATAGATCTGCTCGTTTGATTCCAACGTCGGCGGGTGTGCGGGACGGGTTGTCAAAGCGACGCTGTGCGGCTTTCCCAGCAATTTGTTAACGGCGAGTGCGTGGTTGAGCGCCTTCCATCGTTCGATCGGATCTTCCGAACCGCCCGAGACGAGAAACGGCCGTGGCGCCATCAGGGCCTGAAACTCGTGAAGGTCGTGCCCCTGGGCGACGAGTTTGGGATAGCTGCCAAATGCAGGATTCGCGACAGTCGGCAGACCGGGCTTGCGCGATTTGCCTGGCTCCCATCCTAGATACCACGGCTCCCAGTAGTTCACGTTCGGGCGGGTTTCGTCAAACGCAACGCCAGGGTCAGACCAGACTCCGCAGGCGAATTTGTCGTAAAGGCACGCGGCAAACATCGCCCATTTGCCGCCGTAGGAATGGCCCATCACGCCGATGCGCTTGGCATCGACGTAAGGTAGTTTTGTGAGCGCCGTGTGAGCGTTCGCAGCGGTGTAAGCGAGGTAGGAAAGCGGTTGAATCGCAGTCGCGTTCTTGCCGGGAACGATGGGGCGGGGATCGAAGCCAATCGAGAGCGTGACAAATCCGCGCTTCGTGAGTTGGTAAGCGAAGTCGCGAAGCGGTTGGCCTTTGCCGATCGCCGTTTCGGGCTCGTAATAGACGACGAGAACAGCGGGAAATGGACCAGCGCCGGGCGGTACGAGGAGATATCCTTCGACGCTTCGCTCGCGCGAGACCTGCAATTGCACGCGTTTTTGGGCAAAACCTTCGCGCGGCTCGCTGGAAAGTTCCTTCATGGCCGGGTCGATCAACTCTGGCCACGGACCCATCAAATTATGCCATGACTTGAGAATCTCAGCGCGACGCACGAGCCAGTCGTCGGCATTAAGCACAGGGCGGCCGTCGGCGAATTGCAGCACCGGGTGATAGGCACCGAAGTTTGATGCAAGTTCGGCGGGAGGTGCGAAGAACTTGGCGACGGTTGCGGGCGGATCGTCCGCGTGAACGAATGCGGGCGAGGCGATTACGATTGCGACTGAAATCAGAGGGAGAAACGTATGTCGTAATGCCATTGCGATGCGTCCGTGGTGGGAAAATCAGGCTGGCGGCTTCCAGGCGAGGGTGAGCGGTACGGCCCAGGCGAGCAGCGACCGCACGGGATCGGCAGCGATTGGGGCGGAGATGGCGATATCAAATCCGCTGGTTGACGCATTCGCAAGTGGCGAGATCGAGACGCCTGGCAAAATATCAACGAAATCGACGACGTACAAATCTCCGCGTGCCCGAACCACGCCATACCAGGGGCAATTGCTGATATCGGGACATGAGTCGTCGACTTCGCGCATGTCGATGAGCGAAGCCATACCGCTAACTGCCGACTTGAAGCCGCTTCTTATGTGCGCAATCACTCTGCTCGAGCCATCGTAAACTCGCCGGCTGTCGTACATCATTCCCGATGCCTGGCGAACTTTGAAAAGCAGCGACTGCGTTTGCGAGCAACGCACTTGCAAGCTCGGCCGACTCGCCGCGAGGTTGTCGTCTGCCAGTCCTAGCCAGCGGAGTAAGCCAGGCGTGCGTCTTTTGATTGGGCCGGGCGTGCAGCACGCGAGTGGCGAGCCGGTTGGCGTTGTGAATTGAAACGCCTGAGGGGCAACCTGCGTGAGTCTTAGCGCGGTGTGGCCGTGCATGATTGCCACCCTTTTACCCGCACCGGTCGCGGGAGTTTTAAGCGAGCAGGTCGCGTCTGAAGGTGCTCATCCAGGTCAGCAGGGGCTTGGACGTATCGTCGGCACGAAGCAGGCCGGCGTTGGGGAACAGGTGTGGGTGACCGTCGCTCAGGTCGCTCCAGATGACCGATCGCACGAACGGTTTGGCCGCCGCGAGTGCGATGAATCCGGCCGACCAGTGGGCCTGAAAATGCTCGTCGATTTCGGGCGGCCAGTCGCCAATATCCATCGTAACGCTATTGTCGGCCTTGGGATCTGGCTTGGACGACGATGGCAACGCGAGATTCACATAGAGCGGTAGGTTGATGAGCGCGTAAAGGTCGAGCAGGCGTGAGAAGTCGAACAGGTCGCGGAGGCCAGAGCCAGGCGCGCTGTAACCGGGGGCAATTTCGAGTGCGATCCCCGACATGCCAACATCCGATCGTGCCAGATAGTCGGCAAGATGCAGCGGGCCGAGCTGGAACGCGCTCTGGCCGAGCCACTCGCCCCATGGGCGGTCGAAGCCGATCAGGAATTGTGCAGAAGGATCGATGTGGCGGGCGGTCTGCAGCAGGCGAGCGCCGAGGCGGATTTGATCTTCTTCGCCCAGACCGAGAATTTCGGCCGATGCGGGGCGATTGAGCAACGTCCAGACGGGAATCTTTCCCTTGTAGCGTGTGACGGTTTGCCGGACGAGATCGACGGCCAGACTCAGGATGGTGTCGAAGTCGCCTTCCCAGAGACAAAGCCAGTCGGGCAGGGCACTCGTGCGAAGGTCGATCAGCGGTCCGGCCTGAACGGCGAGCTTTTGCTTTTGGGCCCACGCGAGTTGGGCGTCGAGCGCGTCCCAGCGGTTCTGGCCTTCCGTCGGACTGATCGACTTCCAACTACACGCCAGACGAACCGCGTTCGAGTAGGTGCGAATCTCGTCGGCCCAGGGACGCTTTGGTTCTTCGCTCAGAGCGACACCAAGCTGAGTGGGAAGTTTTACGCCGCCAGAAATGCGCGTCTGAATGACCTGTTGAACGTAGAGTTCAACGAGCACCTGTCCAGTTTCCCACGAGGCGGCGATGCACTCGCGCGCGGCTGCTTCGGCGACGTTGAAATCCTCGCGCGAAGTGACGGCGCGATAGAAAGCGGACTGAGCTTTATTGAGCAAATCGTTGAGCCGGCGGTCGGTCCGCAGGCCCATTTGCTTCCAGTCGGCAAGCTGGTTGCGGATGTCGTTGAGCTTACCGCGAGCGAGTTCGACGGCGAGGGGATAGGGTTCGTTTCGTTCAGAAAGGGTTGCCGTTCCGACGTAAGCTGTGCCGAAGCCGGGGATCTTCCAGGGGATAAAGAGCCTACCGCTTTCGTTGGAGTCTTTCTGGCACGCGAGAATATCGCCCTCGACGAACACTCGCATCCGCACGGCGGTGCGGTCGAGGCCGGTCATGTAAACGCGGGCGAGCGCCTTACGGTTCGCATCGGGCGAGAGTCGAAACTTGGTCAATCCCATTGCGACCGGACCCCGAACAGTTGAGACAACCTTACGGAAGCTGGCGGAGTGAACGTGCCTTTACGGCAAGGCGATGCAATCGAACTCGATTCAGCTGTTCCCCTGCCAAACTTCGGGGTTGAGCAGGTTGGGCGGACGCCGGCCTTCAAGTACGGCGACGATGTTTTCCGCGGCAATCCTGCTCATCGCGGATCGCGTTCCAAGTGTGGCGCTCCCCAGGTGCGGAAGCAAGAGGGCGTTTGTGCAGTCGGCAAGGCCAGGAGCCATCGCCGGCTCATCTTCGTACACATCAATCCCCGCGCCCGCAATGGCGCCCGCTTTTAATACGGCGACGAGAGCCTTTTCGTCGACAACTGGCCCACGCGCTGTATTGATGAGATAGCTCGTCGGCTTCATTTTGGCCAGCGCGGCGGCGTCGATCAGATGATGCGTTTCCTTGCTCAGCGGGACGTGCAGGCTCACGAAATCGCTTTCGCGGAGCAGCGTATCGAGGTCGACCGCCTTCGCGCCGAGGGCTTCCATGTCGGGACTGGGGCGGCGTCCGTGATAGAGCAGGGGCATGTCGAACCCCTTGGCCCGTTTTGCGACGGCGGCGGCGATTCGACCGGGACCGACGAGACCGAGCGTTTTGCCGGTAACGTCTCCACCCAGCATGTAGAGCGGTCCCCAGCCCGGGAAACGGCCGGCCCGCATTTCGACGTCGCCTTCCGCCACGCGCCTGGCGACGCCGAGGATCAGCGCCATCGCGAGGTCGGCCGTGCATTCGGTAAGCACGCCGGGGGTATTCGTCACCATGATCCCGCGTTTGGTTGCGGCGGCGACGTCGATATTGTTGTAGCCGACGGCCATATTCGCGAAGATTTTGCAATCGGCAGCGGCGTCGAGAATGTCGGCATCAATCGAGTCGGTGAGCAAGCAGAGCACCGCGTCGCAACCGCCGACGAGTCCACGAAGCTCTGCGCGGTCGAGCGAGCGATCCTCGGAGTTGGCGACCAACTCGACCGTTTGGTGGGCCAACATGGTCGGCCCAGGTTCGGGGATCAAACGAGTAATCGCGACGCGGCTCGACACAGGCGACTCTCCCCAACCTCTTACCACATCCAGGAAAACCGCCACTACCTTAGCCCAGCTTACCTAAGCTGGACAGGCCGAAACACTCCGCGAGTCCGCAAATCGGGAGCGGTCGCTCGGGCGGTCTCTTCATTATCGGCGTTTTCCGCCTGGGATCGAGGGGACGGTCATTCCAAATTGCGATTATTCGTCGCGCAGGCGGAACCAATCGTCGTTCCCGGATCACTTTTGTGCTTATTCGACCACCAATATCCTTGGATGATACTCCATCTCATGATCAATGTGACAGTTTTACCAGATCATGACCAATTTACCTAAGCTCGCATTGCAAGCGTGTGGGTGGCGTGCTTGGGTTTGCTCCGATACATTGAGCGAAACCCTGTTCGACTACTTCATTCCTTCTCAGAGTCATCGAGCCTCCCATGCCTATCGCTCTGATCGGCCCCGAGCCGATCCGCCGCCAGCCGGGTCGTTATCGCGAGATTCTCGAAGCCGCCGGGTTCGACCTGGTTTATCCCGAAGGGGAAGGCACGCCGACCGAAGCTCAGCTTCGCCAGATGCTCCCGCAGGCGGACGTGGTGATGGCCGGAGGCGAGAAGTACACCGCCGAATTGATGGACCTCGCCCCCAAGGTGAAGGTGCTGGCGCGAACCGGCGTCGGTTTTGACGCCATCGACATCGCCGCGGCAACTCAGCGGAACATCGCGGTGACGATCGCCCCCGGGACGAATCAGGAAAGCGTCGCCGAGCAGGCATTCGCACTCTTGCTCGGTCTCACACGCAAAATCGCTTATTACGATGCGATTATTCGCTCAGGCCGTTGGGAGCGGGACGTCGTAAGCCCGATTCGCGGCAAGACGCTGGGGTTGGTCGGCCTGGGACGGATCGGCCGGGCGATGGTTCCGCGTGCTCTTGCATTCGGCATGAACGTCATCGCGTTCGACACCATTGCCGACCCCGATTTCGACGTGAAGCATGGCCTTCAGCGCATGCTGTTCGAAAACCTGCTCGCTGAAGCCGACGTCGTGAGCTTGCACCTGCCGGCGACGCCCGAAACGCGCGGGCTCATGAACAAGCAAACGTTCGCCAAGATGAAGCGTGGCGCGATTCTTCTCAACACCGCGCGCGGACCGCTCGTCAACGAGATCGACCTGCTCGAAGCGCTCGAATCCGGCCAAATCGGCGGCGCCGGCCTCGACGTCTTCGATCCTGAACCGCCTCTGCCGACCAACCCGCTGCTTCAGCACCCGCGCGTCGTCAGCAGCCCGCACGTCGCGGGGATCGACTCTAAGAGCATGGACGACATGGCGACGCTCGCCGCCCAGTGCATGGTCGAGGTCGCACAGGGGCACT
Organism: uncultured Isosphaeraceae bacterium; assembly: GCA_945957605.1. Classification (GTDB taxonomy): domain Bacteria; phylum Planctomycetota; class Planctomycetia; order Isosphaerales; family Isosphaeraceae; genus CAMFLR01. The sequence goes on along the minus strand of CAMFLR010000006.1, from coordinate 258,857 downwards.
GGCCGATCCCGTGCATGGTCAATCCCGAGCTTGCCGCGCGGGCACTTTGAACAAGGCTCATGCAGGAATTCAGGGTGTTGAGCTATATTCGCTCCTAATGTCGCCCTTTTCTGGGTGCCACTGGTTGTACCCAACCAGTGTGCTCGACGTCATTTAGGGCACACAGGTGGCGTACGACCAGTGGCACCCGACGGTCTGATCTCTAGCACCACCCCGAAACCCATCCTGAGCGTCGAACAAAAGCCCTGAGCGCAAAACAAACCGCGGACGGTACTTCGGTTAACTTGAAGTACCGTCCGCGGTTATTGATTTGAATCGCTCGGCGATTAGACCTGGAACGAGCTGCCGCAGCCGCAGGTCTTCACGACGTTCGGGTTGTTGAACACGAAGCCGCGCTTTTCGAGGCCGTCGTAGAAGTCGACGACGGTGCCTTCGAGGTAGGGCTCGAACTTCTTGTCAACCGCGAGCTTCACGCCGTGAATTTCGATGACGCGATCGCGTTCGGTCACGTTGGCGTCGAAGCCGAGGGTGTACGACATGCCAGAGCAGCCGCCGCCCTGTACGCCCACGCGGAGGTACATTTCGGTCGGGGTGCTCTGTTCCGCCATCACCTTCTTGACTTCACGCGCGGCCGACTCGCTCAGAGAAACGCCCATTGAGAACCCTCCCAGTGTTGAGCGGGGATGTTTTGCTTGTCATCGTCCGGTAGGGATGATGTCTCCCTCCCACGTCAATATCATATCGCGGAGTCAATTCCGCGGCTATGGATGGACTCGGAAATCCGCTGGAATGACCACAGTCAGCTATTGAAGGCAGATCGGTCTATGGGACCGAGCGGTATGCCGCGAGAATTCCGGGACGGATCCAGAAGCGACGACGCCAGACTTTTCATCAAGACGTCACAGAATCGGAGGTCGTTCCATGCGTCGACTGCGGTTGCTCGCGCTCGGACCTATCGCCCTGCTATTTCAACTCGCCTCGGTCGACTCGCGCGTGCTGGCTCAAGCGCCCGCGAACCCGTCGGCGTCTTATGCAATTGACCTCGCCATCCCCGGCGTGCAGGCGGAGATGAACCTGACGGACGACCAGAAGCGCAAAGTTTCGCAGTCTGTTGCAGCTTATCGGGAGTTGCGCGATCCGCTGGAGAAGGAAATCCGCGACATGATGGAGTCTCCTGAGGGGCAGAAGATCCCGATTCAGGAGCGCCAAAAGCGCATGCGGGAAATCTCCAGCCGTACCGCCGAACTCCGCCGCACGACCGGATCTGAACTCGACCGCATCCTCACACCCGAGCAAAAAACACGACTACGCGGCATCGCGCTCCAGCTTGCGGGACCGTCCGCGTTTCGCAGGCCCGACGTCCAGGAATCACTCGGTATGAACCCCGACCAGATCGCGCAGGTTGAAGTGATTCTGCGCGAAAATCTGGGCACTCCCGAGATGCAGAAATTGTCGCAGTCCGTCATGGGGAGGGTACAGCCCGACGCTCCTCCCGACACGCGAGAGACTCGGACCCGCACACGAAACGCAGTGAAGCGCTACGACCAGATGCACGCCCAGGCGACCGAGCAGATTTTGCGGATCCTCACCAAGCGGCAACGGCAGACATTCGAACGCATGCTCGGACCGGCGATTGATAAGAATAAGGTGCTCTTCGGTACGATCGCATCGCGCTCATTGAAAGACGACGGCGACCCGCGTTTGCGCGGGGAATGGACGATCGTCACGACGCGACATCGAGGCGCGATTGTTCCCGCGGCATCGCCCATCAAACTGATTGTTGTGGATGACGCGATGCGGACCGAAATGAGCGGAAAGCTGATCTCGCGTATCGACGTCGTCGCCGATGCCACCAAGGACCCCAACGAGATCGATCTGGTGTTTCAAACGGGTCCCACCAAGGGAAAACCCAGGCTGGGAATCTATCGCATCGAGGGGGACGAACTGACTTATTGCTATGGTGCGCCGGAGGGTCCGCGACGGATGAATTTTGAATCGCCGGCGGGAACGGATGCGTACGTTGTCACCGCGAAACGGGTGAGCCGGCCTTGAAACGTTGATTTTGCTCGAATCTCTGGAGATGTGACCAGTCGAGCCCGGCAGAATTGCTGCCGGGCTCGAACGTGGTCGCCGGGGGGGCAGGCGTATCTTCTCACGGCCCAGTCTGTGCCTGCAGGGGCCGTAGACTTGCAATGCGATTCGCCACAACGCTCGCTACAGTTTGGTGTTGCGAGTTGAGGTCGTCTTGGGGACAGCCCAGGCGAATCGATTACGACACGCTAGATTAATTGCGATTCACCCCGCCGCACTATCCCTAGTTTTAGGGGGTCGACGGGATTTTATGACACCGCAGACTTACGCGGCGACGGTCGCTCCGGTCGCAACGTTAGCGGGACAGTGGCCGACCTTCGTTCAGCATTGTCGTCGGCTTGTTTCTATCAGGCTCAAATGGGAAAATTCAGGGCTCTGTCTTGGGTGATTCTGTTCTTGGCGACGGGCGGTTCTGAGCAATGTCGATTCCGATTCGCAACCTGCCAGTCGTGCAAAATTGGGACTGCCACACGTGCGGCGATTGCTGTCAGCGGCTTGAAGGTGTGATCACCGACGAGGAAAAGAACCGCATTGAAGCGCTCGACTTCGCGAACGACACCGAAATCGCGCCCAAACCCTGGTTTGCGCCCGCCGATCGCCGCAAGAAAACGTGGCGACTCAAACATCGAAGCGGCGGAGGTTGTGTCTTTCTGACGAAGCAAAACCACTGCCGGATTCAGGAGTTGCATGGCCCCGAAGTGAAGCCGTTCGCCTGCCGCCTGTTTCCGTTCTTGCTCATTCCCGCCGGTAACCACTGGCGCGTGGGGATGCGGTTCTCGTGCCCGTCGGTCGCTGCGAATCTGGGACGTCCAGTCACTGATTCGCAGGCTGAGCTCGTACGATTTTCGACGATGCTCGAGCACCACGTGGGACGATCGGCCGATGCGGCCCCCAAGCCGTTTTTGAACGCGCGTCAACGCTTGGAATGGAACGACGTCTGTCGCCTTGCCGAGGTGCTCGTCGAGATCGTTCAGGACCGTCGTTTTCGTCTGGAACGCCGGTTGCGCATCTGCCTGGCGCTCGCTCGCATTTGCACTCAAACCCAGTTCGACAACCTCCAAGGTGGGCGGCTGACGAAGTATCTCCACGCCGTTCGTGGCGGGATGGAGACCGACGTGCCGGCGCAGCCCGAAGACCTGCCGCCGCCCGATCGCCTTGCGGGCAAGGTGCCGTTTCGCGTGATTCTCGCGATCTACGCCCAGCGCGATCGCGATGCAAACAAGGCGAAGAGCATCGGGCGCCGGATCGGTCGCGTGCTCGCCGGCTGGAAATTCGCACGAGGCAAGGGACGCATCCCGCGCGTGAACGAGTTCCTCCCAGAAGTCCAATTCAGCGCGCTCGACCAGCCCACGAATTCGCCGGCGGAAATCGATGAGACGCTCGAACGTTACTACGCGGTGAAGCTGAACTCGCTGCAATTCTTCGGCGGACCGAACTTTGATATGTCGATCCTCGAAGGGCTTGACTCGCTGATTCTCACGTTTCCGGTAATTCAATGGCTGCGCCGCTCGTTCGCCGATTTGCCGCCCGAAAAAGCGGTCGAACAGGCGATTCAAATCGTCGACGATCACTTCGGCGGCGATGCGATGCTGGGCTTGCCGCACATCCGCTATCTCACTCGATTGATCGGCGGTGGTCTGGAGTTAGAAAGACTGGTGGCGTGGTATGGGCGATAGGGGGCCGACTTTTACTATGTTGACCGCGTGTCATTGACTTTCATGTGTTGGACTGATTGTTTATAGTCACAATTCCATCGCGGCACGCTCGCCGATGAACATTCAAATAAAATTCACGGATTATCATAAATGATCGGCAATCTGTATTTTATCGTGGTGCCGGCAGTTTTTGTGATTGGTCTCGCCATCTGGTTTTACAGGCGCAGTCGTCAACAGAAGCAGCCTCGAATCGTTGCCATTGTCGGGCTGCTCAAGGAGCCGATGCCGATTGATGTCACCGTACTGGCGCATCTCGCCGGCAAGGCGTGGAATGCCGACCTGGGGGATGGCAACAGCGAAGGTGCCGATGGGTTTGTGACGGGTACTGGAATCATCAACGTTATTACGTATGACGGCAGCATGTCGCTCATCAATTCCATGCCGAACCCGTATGTGCCCGACGTCGAGTCGGCGGCCGAGAAGATTGTCGACCTTCGTCAGCGCGAGGCGATGCTCGAACACCAGGCCTGGTTTTCGTGCGACTCACTCGGTGTCGATCGCAAAACGCCGGACGAGGAGGTCGCCAAGATTTACCGGCGGCTCGCCAGACTCTTTGCGGAATTGCTCGACGAGAATTGCCTGCTCATCTATCTTCCCGACCTGCACATGGCGGTTCCCATCAACGAAGATACTCACAAAGCGCTTCTGGCGGATGACCCGATTGCCGCCTTGCAAGAAACCCAAAGCGCGCCGATTGTTCAGATCAAGGACGACGACCCGCTTCTTATCGAAGCCGTCGCCAAGGCCAAGGAAACATGGCCACAGTTTGTGAGTGCTTTCGAGTCGAGAGCCGGCGAGCATCTCTCCATCAAGGCGCCTCTGCGACACGAAGAGCATGTTGAGTTCATCTGGATCGAAGTGACTGCGATGGAAGGTGATCACGTGTTCGGCAAACTCGCGAACGAACCAAATCATCTCGGCAACTTGAAACTGGGCTCCAAGGTGCGAGTGCCCGTGAGCGACGTGAATGACTGGTGTTACGTCGACGCTCAGGGGAAATTTCAGGGTGGATTTAGCCTTGCCGCAATCAAAGCCGCAACGGAACGCAAGCGCTAATCGTTTTAATGACTGCGAGTCGGGATTCGTGCGACCGAGTGCCTCGTTCCGTTCTCAAAAGACTTCCAACGACTCAAGTTCGGGCCTAAACCGCTGCCCGACCTGGCTTGCAGCAGCGCCTCGGTCGTGGTAAACTTGTCGTTTCTTGCCCGGTCAGAGTTTGAGGGGTAACTGCGCGGCCATGTTTGACGACTTGCAAAAGCGGTTGGGGTCGGCGTTTGGCCGGTTTCGCGCCCGTGGCGTGCTAACCGAAGCCAACATCAATGAAGGTCTGCGCGAAGTGCGCACGGCCTTGCTCGAAGCCGACGTCAACTTCAACGTCGTTCAAACCTTCATGGCCCGCGTGAAGGAAAAAGCGGTCGGCGAACAGCTTATCAAGGCGGTTCGTCCTGAGCAGCAGATCGTCAAGGTCGTGCACGACGAACTCGTGCAGTTGATGGGGCCGGTCGATCCCAATATTCGGTTCGAAAAGACCGGCCCGACCGTCATCATGCTCTGCGGCCTCCAGGGCTCGGGCAAAACGACGACCTGCGGTAAACTTGCACGATTCCTGACGACGCAAGGTAAGAAGCCCCTTCTCGTTGCGGCCGACTTGCAACGTCCCGCCGCTATCGAGCAGCTCAAGGTCATCGGCGAACAGCTCGAAGTCCCCGTCTTCAGTAAGGGCGATTCCGACCCGGTTCGCGTTTGCACCGAGGCGCTCGTCGAAGCGAATCGCCAGGGACGCGACACGATCATTCTCGACACCGCCGGCCGCTTGCACATCGACGATGAGTTGATGAACGAGCTGAAGCTGATCGAGAAGAAGGTCAAGCCGCACCAGGTTTACTTCGTTTGCGACGCGCTGACCGGTCAGGATGCGGTCGCCTCGGCGAAGGCGTTCAACGACGCGCTCGAGCTTGATGGCGTCATCCTCACCAAGCTCGACGGCGATGCTCGCGGCGGTGCGGCGCTTTCGGTCAAGGAAGTGACCGGCGTCCCGATCAAGTTCGTCGGCAAGGGTGAAAAGCTTGCGAATCTCGAAGTGTTCGACCCCGAGCGGCTAGTTGGCCAGATGCTCGGCATGGGCGACATCGTCGGGCTCGTCGAAGCGGCTCAGTCGGCCGTCGATGCCGAAGAGGTACAACGCCAGCAAGAGAAGCTGGCGAAAGGGAAGTTCGACCTCAACGACTTCCTCGCCCAGATTTCGCAGATGAAGAAGATGGGGTCGGTCAAAGACCTCATGGGCAAGATCCCGGGCATGAGCCAGATGGCAGGCAACCTCGAAGGGGTTGACGCCGACGGCGAGGTGCAGCGGATCCAGGGCATCATTCATAGTATGACGCCGGCCGAACGGGCCGACCCGCACAAGATCGACATCTCGCGACGCCGGCGTATCGCCGCGGGTGCGGGTGTTGATCCTTCGGACGTGTCGAACCTGGTCAAGCAGTTCGACGGCATGGCTGCGATGGTGAAGCAGCTTTCGCAAATGTCGATGCTCGAAAAGATTCGTGCCCTCACCGGCATGGGACGGGCAGGGGCATTCAACCCCGGGGCTCAGTTGCGAGCCGCGAAGGGGAATACCGGAAAGCGGCTTTCTCCCAAAGAGCGAGAAAAGCAGCGCAAGCAGCGCGAAAAAGAAGAGCGCAAGAAGCGCAGAGATGAGAGAGAGGGGCGTCCTCCCGGACCTTGATCGTGTTATGATCGGTCCGCTCATCAGTTAATACGATGAAGTCACCGTTTCGATAGGGTTGAACCGCTGACTAGCGGTTCGCGGGGTCGCCGTAGGCTCGGGACCGGCCCCGTCCCCATGTTTGGGGTTGTCGTTGTGCCAAAACCCGACGGTCTTGCCATGCGTCCGAGCCGTCCGTTGCAGTCAGGAGTTTGAAGAGTGGTTCGTATCCGCATGAAGTCGTTCGGTCGCCGTCACCGCCCCTTCTTCCGTATTTGCGCAATGGACTCGCGTACGGGCCGCGATGGTGCTGCCATCGAGGAGTTGGGGCACTACGATCCGATGGTTCGCAATGTTGAAGCCCGCGCGGTCCTCAACGTGAACCGTATCCGCTACTGGCTGTCGGTTGGTGCTCAGCCGAGCGAGAAGGTTCAGGCCTTGCTCAATCGCCACGGCGTGAAGAAGCCCCTCCCCGGCGAAGACTGGAAGCTCCCCGAACCGCCCGCGGCCCCGGCTGCTGCTCCCGCCGCTCCTGCTCAGTCGTAATGCCGGATGTCGTCCGACCGTTCCACGCCTGAGTCTGATCCGGTTGACTCCCAGAGTTCACCGGCGGTTGTTATCGACGTATTGACGCTTTTTCCCGGCCTGTTCGACGGATTCCTCTCTGAGAGTATTTTGAAGCGAGCCATTGAACATGGCTTGATTTCAGTGCGGCTCTGGAACCTGAGAGACTGGGCTGAGGGAAAGCACAAGCAAGTCGACGACCGGCCGTTCGGCGGCGGACCAGGAATGGTGCTGATGGCCCCGCCCGTGGTGGCCTCGGTGGAAGCTGTGCAAGCGATGGGAGAAGCGCCGGGGCGATTGATTGCCCTGACCCCCTCGGGACGCACGCTGAGCCAGGGCTGGGTGCGGGAGTTAGTGAAGGAACGGCGGATCATTCTGCTTTGTGGACGCTACGAAGGGTTTGACGAACGAATCCTGGAGACCTTGAATCCCGAACTGATGTCCATAGGTGACTACGTCATCTCCGGTGGTGAAGTCGCGGCGATGGTGGTGATCGACGCCGTGATGCGGCTGATCCCCGGAGCGCTTGGCGACGTGGAGAGCGCGGTGGACGAATCGTTCGGTGACGACGGTGGCCTGGAGTACCCGCATTACACACGTCCGCGCGAGTTTCGGGGCCTGACGGTTCCGGACATCCTCCTCGGCGGCAACCACGCGGCGATCGATCGCTGGAGACGCAAGCAGGCCAATCAACGAACGGCCGAGCGCAGAAGCGATCTGGTCCCAAAACCGACTTCTAAGACTGAATCAACCCGGCCCGGGCCGGAAAAAGAAAGGACCGACTGAGCCATGCAGAACAAGCTGATGGAGCTCGTCGAACAATCGAGCATGAAGGCCGAAGTGCCGAAGTTCGAGATCGGCGACACAGTGGACGTTCACGTCCGCATTCTTGAAGGTGAAAAAGAGCGTATCCAGGTCTTCAACGGCGTGGTGATCGCCAAGTCGGGTACGAAGACCCGCGAGATGTTCGTCGTCCGACGCATCGTGCAGGGCGAAGGCGTCGAGCGTAAGTTCCCGCTCCACTCGCCGCGCATTTCCAACATCGTTGTGAAGCGTTCCGGCAAGGTCCGTCGCGCCAAGCTTTACTACCTCCGCGACCTCTCCGGCAAGGCCGTCCGCCTCAAGGAGCGTTTCCCGGGTGGTCAGGCGACAGCCGCCGAAGCTGCAGCCGCGAAGGCCGCCAAGCGTGCCGCTCGTACCGAGCGCAAGAACGCCCGCACCAGCTCGGCGAAGGCTTCGTCCTAAGCGACTTCGAAGACTGCTTGAAAGCACAAGCGAGACGGCTGCCTCATTTCGAGGTGGCCGTCTCGTTTTGCGTTATGAAGGGAGATGCTTAGGCGTTCTCCAGGGTGATGTAAGCCGTTCGCGATCGGATGACACGATCGTGTCTAGTAGCGCCACGCTTGTGTCGTGCGTTAACCGGCATGTAGAATGACCCGCCGAACATCCAAGCTGACGTCTGCCACGATATCCGCCCGTTTCACCTGCGGAGCTTCGACCGAGATGAAAAGCCCCATGCTTTCCGGAGTATTCGCATTCAAACGAACGATCGGCATCGCGCTGATCGTTGTCGGCTTCGCATCTCTTGCAGAAGCGCAGCAGGCCGCACAGGTCATCGCCTCGGGCATGAAAAATCCCGAATCCGTGGTGCTGAATTCACGCGGGCAGATGTTCGTCTCGGTCATCGGCGAGGCTGGAAAAGACGGCGACGGCACCGTCGTGAAGATCGAGCAGGGGAAGGTCGTCCCGTTCGCGTCGGGCTTTGATGATCCCAAGGGGCTCGTCGTTCACGACCGCTGGGTTTATGTCGCCGATAAGACACGCGTCTGGCGCATCGACAGCAACGGCAAGGCTGAGGTTTTCGCTCCTGCGACTGCGTTCCCCACGCCTCCGCTGTTTCTCAACGATCTCGCCGTCAACGTTGAGAACGGCGACCTTTACGTAAGCGATTCGGGCGATCGCAAGGGCGGCGCCGGCGCTGCTTACCGCATCACTCCCAAGGGTGTTGTGACATCGGTCATCGACAAGAACCGCTTGCCCGAATTGCATACCCCCAACGGTCTCCTGCTCGACGGCGCATCGCATCTGATTCTGGCCGACTTCGGCGCTGGCACGCTCTATCGCATCAAGCTTGCCGATTCATCCTATGAAAAGATCGCCGAAGGATTGGGTGCGGCCGACGGCCTTGCGTGGGACCAGTTCGGCCGGCTGTTCGTGAGCGACTGGAAGGGCGGACGAGTCTTTGGTATTGCCCGTCCTGGCGACAAGCCGGTCTTGTTGCTCGAGGGTCTCAAAAACGCCGCCGACCTCACTGTGCAGGCATCGACAAAGCAACTGCTGATTCCGGATATGGGCGGTGGCACGATCGTGTCGCTTCCGACGACCATTCCGGGCGCTGAGGTGAATGACACGCCGCTGCCGCTGAAGCCGGTTCTCGCGTTTCCGAATTTGAAGTGGGCCGGCTGGAAGCCAGAAAATGATGACGGCGTGGTTCAGCCGCTTCGTCCCATCGTGCTGACGCACGCGAACGACGGTTCCAATCGCGTGTTTGTCGCAACACAGCACGGAGCTATTCACTCCTTCCCCAACGACCAGGCGGCGACGCAAACCAACCTCTTCCTCGATATTCAGGATCGCGTCAGCTACAAAGATCAGACGAACGAAGAGGGTTTTCTCGGCCTGACGTTTCATCCACGATTCAAAGAGAACGGATATTTCTACGTTTTCTACACCTTGAAATCCGAAAAGCTGACGAACATCGTCTCGCGGTTTCAGGTGAGCAAGGATAATCCCAACCAGGCTGATCCGGCTTCTGAGGTCGAGATTCTCCGCTTCAAAAAGCCTTACTGGAACCACGATGGCGGCACCATCACGTTCGGCCCCGATGGCTACCTGTACGTCACGCATGGTGACGGCGGGGCGGGCAACGATCCGCACGAAAACGGTCAAGCCCTCGGGACGCTGCTCGGCAAGGTTCTGCGGATCGACGTCGACCATCACGGAGATGGAAACCATTACGCGATTCCGAAGGACAACCCGTTCGTCGGCCGTGCGGGAGTTCGTCCCGAAATCTGGGCTTATGGGTTTCGCAACATCTGGCGCATGGCGTTCGATCGCAAGACTGGCACGCTCTGGGCCGGCGAAGTGGGCCAGAACCTCTGGGAAGAAATCGACATCGTCACGAAGGGTGGCAATTACGGCTGGAACCTTCGCGAGGCGTTTCATCCGTTTGGTGCCAAGGGCGTTGGCCCTCGCCCCGACCTGATCGAGCCGATCTGGGAGTATTACCACCACGACACCGGCAAGTCGATCACGGGTGGAGCGGTCTATCGTGGCCCTCGCCTGCCCGAACTCGACGGAGCGTATCTCTACGCCGATTACGTTTCGGGCCGCCTTTGGGCGCTTCGTTATGACGAGGCGAAGCGTCGCGTTGTCGAGAATCGGCCGATTCCTTCGAGCAATCTCTCGGTGATGTCGTTCGGTGAAGACCAGAACGGCGAGGTCTATTTCCTCTGCGCGTCGGCATCGGGTCAGGGAATTTATTGGTTCAGCCGATAAATTCCGCCGAGGCAGACCACTTCGCTCATCGTTGGCGAGAGGAAATATTCCGTGCGATCCTGGTTTGCGTCGGAAGACTGGTTCGCGGTGTGGTTGGGAGCGGCGATCGTTCTGATCGCACTCCCCACCGCCGCGGGAGTCGATCTGCTGGGCTGGATGGCCGCGCCGAAGGTCTGGCTTAGCGTCGCCGACTCCGTGCGTCCTGTATCGCCTAAATACTCGGGCGTTTCCGGACTCATCGGACTGTTGCTCACCTACGTACTTTTGACTGTAATTATCGGCATTTGCGCAAATATTCGGAAGATCGAACTGAAGCGGTTCATACCCGCCTTCAGCGCGATCTTCTGGATCGGTAATTTGTCATGGAACCTTGGCCATTACGCCTACATTGCCCAAACGCCGGACAAGCGTGCAGCCAGTGGAATTACCTGGTCGCTCGGCCTGACGGGCGAGGCGGGATATCTCATCGCTCTGATCGCGGGACTGGTCGTCGGCAATCTTTTTCCTCGGTTCGCCGCGTGGCTGAAGCCGGCCGCACGTCCCGAATGGTTCATCAAAACTGCGATTGTACTTCTGGGCGCGGGGCTGGGTGTGAAGGCTGGGGCGGCCTCGGGGCTTGTCACCTCGATCATGTTTCGCGGACTCGCGGCGATCATCGAGGCCTATCTCATCTACTGGTCGCTGGTGTATTTGCTGGCGCGAACGGTCTTCAAGTTCAGTCGCGAATGGGCTGCGCCGCTGGCATCAGGCATTTCGATTTGTGGAGTATCGGCGGCAATCACCACCGGCGCAGCGATTCGCGCACGACCTGTTGTCCCCATCATGGTTTCATCACTTGTCGTGATCTTTTCGGTTGTGGAACTGGTGATTCTTCCCCTCGCAGCACGGGAATTTCTCTGGAAGGAACCGCTTGTCGCCGCAGCCTGGATGGGCTTGGCAGTCAAGACCGACGGTGCGGCCGTATCGAGCGGCGCGATTACCGATGGCCTGATCCGTGCGAAGGCCATGGAAAATGGCATCAATTATGAACCAGGGTGGATGCTGACAACGACTACCACGGTGAAAGTTTTCATCGATGTTTTCATTGGCATCTGGGCCCTCGTGCTTTCGGCCGTTTGGACTTACGGAATCGAGCGAAAGGCAGGCGCCAAAATTCCTGTGGGTGACGTTTTGAAACGTTTCCCCGCGTTCGTCTTCGGCTACTTCGCGTTGTTCCTCACGTTTCTTTGCATTGCGCTGGCACGCCCGGAAATCGCACCACGTTTGGCAGCGGCGAATGCAGAAACTGACCCCCTTCGAAGTCTATTCTTCGCAATGACGTTCTTTACGATCGGAATGGCGTCGAATCTCAAACAACTTTGGGCCGAGGGCATTGGCCGGCTTGCCTTGGTTTACGCCGTCAGCCTTTTTGGATTCATCATCTGGATCGGCCTGGCGATCTCGTGGCTATTTTTCCACGGCGCACATCCGCCGATCGTCGGAGCAGGAGGTTGATATGGTCGAGTCGCAGCCACCAACTGGTGCAAATCCTTCCCTCGCCGAAGAACTTGCCGCGATTCCCTATGAGCCCTTGCTACCAGTCGAAAAGTGGTTGATCGCGACGAGTCTGGTGCTGGGCGTTGTGCTGCTGGGAGTTCTCTCGTGGGTTAATACGACGTTTTTCCCAATTGCGCCCAAGTAGCGTTTTTCATGTGATGATCGTTTGAGTCTCGCAATCGGTGATTAGCTCGACTACTTTGGACGAACCTGAGAGTTCAAAAAACATCCCTTTTTGTCGCATAGTCGATGCTAAACCTTCTCGTGCTTCGATCGAGCGACATCCACCGAGCCGCCGTGTTCTACGAACAGACGCTCGGACTGCGATTCACCCTCGAACGGCACGGCGACGGGCCTAAGCATTATCAATCGGTTGTCGATGGAGTTATTTTCGAACTCTACCCCCTCGGCGTTGGCCGTGCTCCGACGGCAAGCGTAAGGATTGGGTTCTCTGTCGATTCGATCGATGAATTGATCTTGCGAACACAAGCGGCCGGCGGTGTGATCGTTTCTGAACCGCACGATTCGGAGTGGGGCCGCCGAGCGGTAATCAGAGATCTTGATGGTCACACGATCGAGCTAGTCTCGCCGCCTCGACCAGACGCTTGATTGTGTACCGTATAAACACATCGAAGTTGCATTTGGAATGGTTCTATCATCCCTCTGGGAGAGACGATGTAGGCTGCCATTCTCATAGTCCTTGAAGATCCGTCGGAAACAATTGATGTGGATTATATTAACGCTAGCCATTGTGTGGTGTGTTGCACTGCTGGTGCTGAACTTGGCCGATGCCATCGCGCCGCCCAAATGCCCCACGTCTGAACTTCGCGGCTTTAGGCCCATCCTCAGGTCTAAGTATAGTTGTCGAGATGTTTCGGGGCGCCGTGGCGGGAGCTACGTCGTTCGACGCTGTGGCTCGTGCGGTCTTCACCAACTTTCTCATCGCGATTGCCACGTTGTTCTGAATGCGCAGTGCTGGCAAGAGGAAGCTCGACGTGTTGTGTTCGGGGAGAACTCGGTGGGCCGCTAGTCTCAGTTTTTCGGTGCTGATATGTTTAATCAGTTAGGAAACTGGGCGAAGCGAAAACGCGTTCACTTCGATGTTATAACTATAGGGTTTAACCAAGATGATGTGGATCTATTACGCGGCGAGGTCGACGGTGGAGTTGGAGGACGTCTGCGAGGCGCTTGAAATCTCGCTAGATCTCCCTCCATTTGAATTCGATGGTCACGACACCTGGCGATACGCCTGGTCGGACAACGACATCATTGGACTTTATGTCACTGAGGCCGACGACTTTCAAACGATAGAAACCTGGATTGCCGGATGTCCGCAGGGAGTCAACTACCAAGTCTCACTCTGCGCGGAAGGCGAACCGCCTGATTTTGCCTGGCGATTGGTCAGGGCGCTCAAAAGCGAAGCTGTGCGATTTGCAGAAAGGGTTTCGTCCGACTCATAGCGACTGCGCGAAAAGTGCTTGGTTTTATCCTGTTAAGCTCGCGTGTCGGATTTCCACGACAGGCAAAGTGTCGAACTCCGTTACGCCGACTTGCGTAGAGCCCGCTACGCTGTCTATTACAGCGGCGTGTCGACCTGACGCCAACGTTTTCGGAAGCGACGTGCAATTTTCATGGTCTGAGACTTCAGAAATTTTCGCCAAAACGACCATCGAACTCTCCTCTTAATTCATCACCAAAGCTTCACAGCTCGCCCTCTTGTTTCCTCGCGATCGCTCGCCCTACGATCTCATCGCGAGCCGTTGTCTCGGTTCGCTGAACACGAAGCGAGTTGAGGATCTTCATGCTCTTGTTTCGAAATGTCGGGATTGGTCTCTTGATCGTCGCGCTTGTCGGCGTGAATGGTTGCGGAGTTCAGGATCCCACGCAACCTCCCGTGGGCTCGATCTCGGTCGGCGCTCGCAAGGACAACGCCTTCCCTAACGTCCCCGCCGGCAAGACGAAATCGAGTGCGACCAATAGCAAGTAAAGTCAGCCGCATTCCCTTTCCCTCCTCTATCCCACCCCCCGCGAAATCCACGTTCCAGACACGGCGGTGCCAGGTTCCATCGGCTTTGGGCGAATGTTCGCGAAAGCTTCCGCGATTATTCATCGTCCGGAGATAGAAGGCGGTGCACTTGTTTTTGTGCCGCCAATGTAGCCCGGTTGGCTTCCGTATCGAGGGGCATGTTGTTTCATGCACCCCGCCGGGCGGCAGAACGATCCAAGAGGTCATCGGATGCGACGTCGAGGCTTTACTCTTATCGAACTGCTGGTTGTGATCGCGATCATTGCCGTGCTGATCGCCCTGTTGCTGCCGGCCGTGCAGGCCGCGCGCGAGGCTGCTCGTCGCGCTCAGTGCACGAACAACCTGAAGCAACTCGGCCTGGCGCTGGCGAACTACGAAAGCGCCAACGCCTGTTACCCAATGGCAGCCTTTGCCCAGTTCACGCCCGCCAGGGGCGTCAGCCAGGCGATGAGCTGCTTCGTGGCGCTTCTGGCCTATATGGAGCAGTCGCCGATCTATTCCTCCTACAACACCAACTTCAACTATCGTTGCGACCCGAACGTCACGGTATCGGGCGTAGGTCTCAACATTCTCTGGTGCCCCAGCGACTCGCAGATCACCGGCGTCTTGTTTACCGAGGCGGCAGGAAAAGCCGGCAAAACGTTGCCGCAAAATTTCTACTTCACCAGCTATGCGGGCTGTTACGGGTCATGGGCGTCGGTCATCTCGAACCCATCGGCATCGCTCCAGCAGCAGAACGGGGCGATTGTCTCCAACGGTATTAGTCCAGTCTTCGGGCTAGGCTCGGGTTTCACTCGTGGGGTCGTCTCGATTTCTTCGATCACCGACGGCACGAGCAACTCGATCGCCTTCAGCGAGCACGCGCACGGGCTGCTTAGCTCGACGGACAAGGAGAACTCGTTCAACAAGTGGAACTGGTGGGTTTCGGGCAACTACGGCGATACCGCGTTCACGGTTTTCTATCCCATCAACGTCCAGAAAAAGACGCAGAACTGGGACGACGGTGCCACGAGCGGCGGTTATACCGAGGGTGGTGCGTTCCTCAACGCCTCGACTAGCTTTCACCCCGGCGGCGCCAACTTCGCCTTCTGCGACGGCTCCGTCCGGTTCCTCAAGGATTCCATCTCGACCTGGGCGCTCGACAGCACTGGTACTCCGCCCGGCGCCACGATGAACCAGTCGACGAAGGTCTGGTCTGTGACCAACCCGGCGCAGTTCAATCCCGGTGTCTATCAGGCGCTGGGGACGATTAACGGCGGCGAAGTGGTGAGCGCTGATTCCTTCTAACTGCGGCTCTTGGTGCTGTAGCGACTGCCGTAGAATTGCGTTGCATAAAAAATCCCCTCGTTCGCTTCTGGCAAGCGTTGAGGGGATTTTCGTTTCTACTCTGTTAACGATTGGGCGTGGCGCAGTGCTCCTGTCTCAAGACTTTTGTAGTCGGACCGCACGACTCCGCGATGCTCGTTCTTCCTCTTGGTAGGTGACATTTGTATCCTGTGCTGGTACCATTGCGTTTCTGACGGCGTCTGCAACGTCAAGTTCAGGATCGGCGTATCGAGCAGCAGAGTGGTGCACGCGATTTTCCTCCTCACGATGCGGTGGGAATCATGGACCGTCGAGACGTCATCAAAGTCCTGCTAGGGCTCGTGGTCGTGATGCTCGCATTCCGGCTTATTCCTCGCAAGGAAAAGGAGCGACTGCCTCCAGTACCTTTGAGCGGGGCAGATCGTGTCTTGTTCGTATGCTGCGACGACCATGGCGGGTACAGCCCCGGCGTTTATTTGCACGGGTCCGATGGCGGTGGCCCTGCCTGTTTGAAGGTGGCTGTTGAAGCTGCTTCACGCATGAGACATGGAGAGGCGGCTGATTCCGCAGCCGGATTGTGTGGCTACCTGTTCAAGGACTTTGGCGACGATGCGGCAAGCTCCGGTGGCCTATCTCTCTTCGACGCGCCGATACCGCGTCCCGACGGATCAGTCGACTGGTCGAGCTATTGCCCCGACAACGTGGACCTGATTCTCATCAATGTTGACCAGGGCGTGGCTGAGTGCTTCGTCAGTTCGCGTGATTCAAAACCGAAGGACAAACCCATGGTTGCGAAGATCACAGGGCTCAAGCTGGGCGGTCGAAGATTACCGCCGCCAAACCGCGCTCCAGAACGAAAATAGTCGCGGTCCCACCATTATGTATTCGCATGATCAATTGAGCTAAGCAGCTCGACTGCGAAGGCGAAGACGTGATTGGTGCCGCGGATGAACCTGAGTTGTTATGGTGACCGCTTCACCGAGGTCTGGCCTCTAATCCAGAGTGGAACGATCGGCTCGCGATTACCTGGAAATCGCCGCGTATCTTTGTTCATTCCCATGACAATCAGGAGCGAGCTTGCAAATGGATTCACGTACACACCATATGCAGATGAAATACATCATTGCCCAGTTGGCGCTTCAAAACACGGATCGGTTTTTTGCCACATTTGGAGCAGGTGGCGACCCATCGTACCTTGCGAATCTCTGGGAAATGATGGGCGAGGAATTGCCGGCCGACGAACGCGTTCCGAGCGAGGGCGTCGCGCTTTGGTATCGCGGGGAGAAAGACGCGCCGGAGGTCATTGTCCTCACGCTGCCGCCTCCTGCCGCGCGAAATGAGGCCTATTTTGTTGGGGTTGTGCGGATCGAAGGAAAGTGCCGCGTCTTCTGTCTCGAGCGGGCGTTAATGCCATCGAGTGGTGAGGAGTTTACGATTGTCTCGGAACTGGCGGCCGATGGGCGGTCGAACTGGGGGCCGGGAGGAGATCCGGTTGTCGAAGAGTTCGCTGAAATGCTATGTGGCCTTGCACTGGATACTTCCGCTCGCCCCCTCGCGTTTATCCCCGTGCCGCTTGCGTAACGATAGGTTCTCTTCAACAAGATTGGAGTTCGATGGAAGTCGAGGGGCTACGCATTCCGGAACTGCTCGTTGAGATGCTAGAAGCCGGAAGGTGGCCGCGTGATTCAGCAGAGGCACTTCAGCAGAATAACCGTTCCCTGGTTGCTGAAGACCGGCCGCGCATGCTCCGCAAGGTTTATCTGTATTCGCCTCCGTTTCACACGGTCGCGCAAATCTTGCGCGGTAGTGGCGCGAAATTCTACTCCCATGACGGTGCTTTGCATGAGCTTGTTGCTGAGGCGGTCGTTGAGATTGCTGATTTCGGAATGGGCTCCGACTCGCCGATTTTGCTCGACTACTCGGTCGATCGATCGAAACCGCGTGTGATGAGTCTCGAATGGCCAGGACGAGGTCTTCCGAACTACTGGACAGTGTTCGCGGATGATTTTGCGGAGTTTGTCGATAGGCTCGGGTTGTAGCTGTCAGTCGGTGTAGAAGTCAGGCGCGTGCAAGAATCGCACAATGCTGGCGTGGCAAGTTCCGGCTTTTTTCGGGCCGGATGAGACTGGTCGTCTGTGGTTTTTCTCGATACGTCGTGTGAGGCCGCGGTAGGAACTGCGAGTTTTCCGTTCAAAGCGCTAACCGCATATCGACCACGAACTGCTTCCTTGATTCGCAGTGGATTTTCACCATCCTCTCCAGGAACATATCCAGTTGGGGACGGTTTTCGAGCACGAAGAACCAGGCAGCGTCAATCAAGCTTGAACGGGTGATGTTTCATCGGGGTGAGATGCCATGATTGAACACGAACTCGATGCTTCGCAGTCGATTCTTTACCTTCGTCCCAAATCGGCGCTCGCAGCGGAGGATTTTGCGGAAGTTGCCCAACTGGTTGACCCGCACATCGAGGAGACGGGTGGACTGGCGGGGATTATCATCGAAGTGTCTTCGTTTCCCGGATGGCAAGATTTCCGGGCATTCGTTGCGCATGTTCGATTTGTGCAAGACCATCATCGCCAGGTCAAGAAGGTCGCACTTGTGACCGACTCACCTTTCGGTGATATCGCGGAGCATCTTGCTTCGCATTTCGTGTCGGCTGAGATCAAGCATTTTCGCGCGGCGGATGTCGAGGCAGCGCGAGAATGGATTCTGGCGACTTCGTAGACGCGAGTCGTCCTGGTCAGTGACAACTGTATCTCTGGAGAAGTGTGGCATGTCGAAGTTGACCTGTCCTTATTGCGATCGAAGGCTGCAGGTACCGGTTCAGAACGGACTGGTGACATGTGATGGCTGTGAGAAGAGATTCGATCCGTCAAAGGTTCGAGTACAACCTGCGCCCTGGCCAAAACGTGCGTGCGGCGGGGCGCTCGTTGTGCTCGGCATATTGCTGCTGATCGTGGCCCTTGCTTCCTTACCTCGGTACGACTTACATGAATCCGACGGGCAGTTTGCTGCCGTTGGCGCGTTCTTACCCGGTGGCTTTGCGCTCTTTGGTGGATTGGCGCTGGGGCGTGGAAAGCTCGTGATCGACGATTCGCCTCACGATAATGAGAACGATCCAGACGAACTCGTATCTGGTGTTGAAACGCATGAAGAGTTTTAAGATCGCAGCGGCGCAGGTGGCGTCGGTGCGGGGCGACTGGGAGCGAAACCTACGAACTCATGCAAACGCCATCGAGGCTGCAGGCCGAAGGAATGTTTCGCTGCTGATATTTCCAGAACTCTCGTTGACCGGCTACGAGCTTGACCTCGCCGCAGAGTTTGCGATTGAGTCAAGCGACGAGCGTCTGGCGCCACTTGCTGTGCTCGCGAAATGTTTTCAGATGGCGGTAGTCGTGGGGACGCCGCTCAAGATTGGTGAGGGATTGCCAGGCTTGGGGGCCGTTATTTTGGAGGATACTGGGAACAGGAGGAGCTACATCAAAATGCACCTCGGCGGTACAGAACCAACGTATTTTGCGCCTGGTGCCGAGTGGTTGATACTCGCGAACGGTGCAGAAAACGTCGGTCTGGCGATTTGTGCCGACGCTTCCAAGGCATCGCATCCGCAGGGGTATTTAGAGCAGGGGGGCAGCATTTATGCAGCGGGCGTGTTTCTCAACGAGGAGTGGTACGCGACCGACGCGCCTCGCCTTCGCGCGTACTCGACTCAGTTCGGCATGCTTGTGGTGATGGCCAATCATGCTGACTCGGTGGGGACGTTTCAGTCGGTTGGAAAGAGCGCGATTTGGAGTCCACGAGGTGAGCCGGTTGCCGAGGCCGACGGAGATGCGAGTTGCCTCGTGATCGGCGAACGCACTTTGAACGGATGGCGCGGAGAAGTCGTTAAGATTTGATGATCGTTGATCGCTTAGCATGCGTAAGTGCGAATTGAGGAGTTTGAAGTGGGAGCGAATCCAGCCCATTGAATCCGTGACGATTTCGAAAGGGGAGGTTTTGAGATGACCTGGGCGTTATGTCTCAATTGTGGCGAAACGAAGTTCGGCGCACTTTGTCCATGCCCGGCGTGCCAGTCGAACTCGACAGGCGATATCTCGCTTGATATTCAGTTTAGCGATCACAATATCAGCGTTGAGACAATCAAGGAATTTGGCGAGGTCGTGCGTGCAATTCAGGCCGTTTGCACCGACGATCGGCTCCGGAACTGGTCGTTTCTCCACTACGTGTCGTCGAATCATCCCGAATTGCTTACCGTGAAACTCGATCCAGAATTTGCCATCCAGGTCGAGGATGTGCTCACTCGAGCAAACCCACCCGAGGTGACCCTACGCAAACCGGAACATTACACCATCGACGCTCAGCCAGAGATGGAATCAGACGACGGTTGACCACATGATCCGTGGTTTCACTCGAACAATCGAGACAGCAACATCGCAAGTTCTGGCAAACTTTGCGCGTCACGCAGACTTGATTGACCGCATTGACCTATTGGATTGGCTAATTCGCAAGCGAGTCTGCGGGCGCTGGTGGTTTGTATCGTTTGACGTCGAGTAAATTGTTCAAGTCATCCGCGGAATTTGACAGAGAATAGGACATTAACGATGGTGTTGTAATCGCTCGCGCATTTGGTCGACCTGGGCACGCCGGGGAATTTTGAGATGCGTAATCGACGAGTTCGCCGGAGTCTGACGATCGGGCAAGCTGTGCGCGGCGGCGAGGTCGGCCGGTTGGCGGTCGATTACCTTGAAGATCGCTGCTTGCTGGCGAATTTTCTCGTCACTTCGCCGTTTGATGACGGTGCGCAGGGGACACTGCGCAATGCGATCAATCAATCGAATAGTACGCCAGGTCCAAATACGATTACCTTCCGGTCCGACGGTGGACTGCACATTCTTCTCGCGTCCGCGCTGCCTGATATCACAACGAAGGTGCTCATTGATGGCACTTCGGATCCGATTTACGCTGGTATCCCTACCGTCGTCATTGATGGCCAGAATAGCCAGTCCGGAACCGACGGGTTGACTGTCGATAGTTCCGCGGCGGGCACGGAAATTCGTGGCCTTGGTGTGATCAACTTTTCCAACAACGGCATCGTGATCAACGGCGCCGCGGGATGCATTGTCGACGGATGCTATGTTGGTGTTGATCCTGGCACTTCCAGTAACGGGCCAACGGTCGCAGGCAACTTGCTCGACGGCATCTTGCTTGTGAACGCATCGGGAAACACCGTCGGTCCAAACGGGGCGATTGGTGGCAACGTCATCTCCGGAAATGGCAACGACGGCGTCGACATCACCGGAACTTCCGATAGCAACTCGGTGCTCGGCAATGTGATCGGGCTCGACCCGACCAGCCAGACATCGATGGCGAACGGTAATAACGGTGTCGAGGTCAAGGGCGGTTCGCTGAACTCGATTGGCAGCGGTGCATCGCCCATTTTCGCGAATGTCATTTCGGGTAATGGCGGTTACGGTGTTGCGCTCGACACTGGTTCGGCGACGACCGCTATTTCCGGGAATCTCATCGGTACCGACGGCAGCGGCGCTGTGGCGATTGGCAACACCCTGGGCGGCATTTCGATCAATGGCGCGACCGACACGACGGTGGGCGGTCAGCGAATTTCGGTGTCGAACAATAGCGGCAACCTGATCTCGGGTAACACGGGACCTGGCATCACGTTGCAGGGCAACATCGGCACGGCAACTGTGATTCAGGGGAACTACATCGGTACCGATATCACGGGCGCGACGGCGCTCGCGAATCAGGGCGATGGGATTAACAATATCGATGCCAGTAATGCGACGATCGGTGGCACAACAGCCGGCCTCGCTAATCTGATCTCGGGCAACCTGGGCAATGGAATTACGCTGGGCGGCTCAAGCAACCTGGTTGCTGGCAACACGATTGGCCTGAATCTCGCTGGCACCGCGCTCGGAAATACGCTTGATGGAGTGTTCTTGCCCGGCAGCACGCTGCAAAACCCTGTGCCGACCAAGCTAAACACCATTGGTGCAGTTGGCTCTGGCGGCAACAACGTCATCTCAGGGAATGGCGCACGCGGGATTGATATCGAGAACGGCGAGGATTCAACTCTCGTCATCAACAACATCATCGGCGCCGATCCGACGGGGAAGACTGTCGTCGCGAACAATGATGCGGGTATCTATGTCAACGGCAGCAATTCGACGATTGGCGGGGCAGCAGCAGGGCAGGGGAATCTGATTTCGGGCAACATCATCGGCATCGAGATCGATATCCAGGCAACTGGCACGGCGGTTTTCAACAACCTGATCGGCACAGACATTACGGGCAATGCGAAGCTTGGTAGCGCAATCGCCGGTATTTCGATCGGTGGAGTGGGAAGCACCATCGGCGGCACATCGCCTTTCACAGCGAACGTCGTCTCGGGCAATCAGTTTGGCATCGCAATTAGTGGTAGCATCGCGTCGAACAACCTGGTTCAAGGCAACTTCGTCGGTCTGAATCTCGGCGGTACGGTTGTTATTCCCAACACGCAAGGCGGCATTCAACTTCAAGGTGCAGACACCGGGCCAACGGCCAACACGATCGGTGGTGCAACGCCCGCAGCGGGGAACATCATCGCCGGCAATGGTGGGTTCGGTATCGAGGTTCAGGGCGGTGGAACGATCAACAACCTGATCGCTTCGAACACGATCGGGACGTTGCTCGCGGGAAACAACGGTCCGGGCATCGTATTCGACCTCAATCTGGACCAACAGTCGCCCGCCGGCCCGAGCGCAAACACGATCTCGGGCAACGTGATTGGTCATAACACCGTCGGAGTTCGGCTCAACCCATTCGCTGATGGCAATATCCTGACGTCGAACTTTGTGGGCGTCGAGCGTGATGGTGTGACGCCGCTCGCCAACAGCGGCGATGGTTTGCTCATCCTGTCGAGCAAAAACACGATCAGCGGCAATGTTTTGTCGGGCAATCAGGGGAATGGGATTTCGATCCTCAGCAAACAATCCGTGCAGAATGTGGTTGATTCCAACCTGATCGGCACCACGGGAGACGGGCTCTCGGCTCTGGCGAACAAGCAGAACGGGATTGCCGCGATTGCTGGATCCAACACGAACACGTTCAAGAACAACCTGATCTCGGGAAATCTCGGCACTGGCCTTCTGCTGCAGGGCGGCTCGGCGAACGTGATTGGCGGCAACAAGATTGGTCTGTCGGCGAACGGCGGCGCGGCGATTCCAAATGCGGGTCGCGGCATCTTGCTTGTCGGCGAAACGGGCGACACGGTTGGTTCGTCGCCAAATGGTGGCAACACGATTTCCGGCAATTCGCTGGAAGGTATCGCGGTGATTGGGTCGCAGAACATTGCGATCAAGGGAAACACGGTTGGACTCGACGCGAGCCGCTCGAAAACGATCGGCAACGGCACCGACGGCGTTTTTGTGGGGACATCAAACGGGGTTACGATTGGCGGGGCGGGTCAGTCTGCGAATGTCATCGGCGGTAATCGCGTTCATGGCGTTCACCTGGATAAGGGCAATACCGCGGTCAGCATTATCGGCAACGACATCGGTACCGACGCCAGCGCCGCGCTGAACCTGGGCAACGTGCAAGACGGCATTCGTGTCGATGGCGGGGCCGCAACGATCAGCGGCAACTCGATTGCAGCCAATGGCGGAAATGGCATTACGCTGTTCGGTACGAGTGGCGTGAGCGTTGCTACGAACGTCGTGGGCAGTGTCTCGAGCGTTTCTGGCAACCACGGCGTGGGCGTGCAGCTCGTCGGTGCGTCGCAAAATACGATTGGCGCCAGTAACGTGATTTCCTCGAACCTGAACGCCGGGGTTTACCTGGCTGCGGGCTCGAATCAAAACACGATCACAAATAACCGGATTGGCCTCACACTCGCCGGGGCGCCTGGGCGAGGCAATCTCGTGGGAATCGTGGTCGATCAATCGGCTTCGAACACGATTGGCGCTGCGGCTGGGACCGGGAATTTCGTCGGTAGCAACTCGACGAGCGGCATTGTCATCTCGGGAGCTCAGTCGACCGGCAATCAGGTTTTGGGCAACACCGTTGGCATTGATGTGAACAATAATCCCGCCCCCAATATCGGAGCGGGATTGTTGATCAATAATGCTCCTGGCGTCGTCGTCAGGCGGAATACGCTTTCGATCAACGTCGGATCGGGGGTGCAGGTCGTCGGTGCCGGAGCATCGGGCGCGCTAATCGCGCAGAACATCATCGGGCTTGATAGTAGCAGCAGCCGGGCCTATGGGAATATCGGCGATGGCGTGACCGTGCTTGGGGCCTCGAACGTGACAATCGGTGGACCGACGGCCGCATCACGCAACCTGATTGCGGGAAATCAGGGCGCCGGGATTGAGATGGACGGCCCGGGAGCAAGCAATAATCAAATCGCCAACAATTACATTGGCTTCGCCTCGAACGGACAATCGCTCCCTGGCGGTACTGACGGTATCGCGGGCGACAGCCTGACAGGCCTTGTGATTCAGAATAACGTGATCGGCAATAACAAGGTCAGTGGTATTGATATCACCGGATCTGCTTCGGCCAATATTCAGATCCTCAGTAACCTGATTGGCCTCAGCCCGAATAACACTGCGGCGCCGAATGGGTCGGACGGGATTTTCTTGACGCAGGTGCCTGGCACAGTTATTCGCCAGAACGTGATCTCGGCGAACGGCTCGGTGGGCGTTCAGGTGCTGGGGGCGCAGGCGACTGGTACGCAGCTTCAGCAAAACCTCATTGGAACAGATGCGACCGGTGAGAGAGCCATCGGGAATGGACTCGTTGGCGTCTATCTCAACGGGGCGCCTGGGACCTTTGTCGGTGGTAATTCGCCGGCCGATCGCAATTTGATCTCAGGCAACGGGTCGGTGGGCGTTCAGCTCAATGGCACCACGGCGACCGGTACGCACATCGGCGCGAATTTCATTGGTCTCGATGCCAACGGTGTGAAGGCGATTCCCAATGGAGTTGACGGCATCTTGATTCAATCGCCGGGAACGACGGTCGGTGGCACGAATGCCGGGGCTCGCAACTTCATCTCCGGTAATGGATCGATCGGAATTCAGATCGAAGGGGCAAGCAATTCGGGCAATGTGGTGCAGGGGAACTTCATTGGAACCGATGTCACCGGCCTGAAGGCGATTGGCAATAGCCAGATTGGCGTGCTGATCGATAGCTCGGCGAACAACTCGATCGGTGGCAACACAGCCGGCGCAGGGAACGTGGTCACGGGGAGCAGCTCGGCCGATATCAACGTGTCGGGTAACGGCTCACGGGCGAATTTCATCGCCGGCAACAAGATTGGAACCGACGCGAC
Organism: uncultured Isosphaeraceae bacterium; assembly: GCA_945957605.1. Taxonomy (GTDB): domain Bacteria; phylum Planctomycetota; class Planctomycetia; order Isosphaerales; family Isosphaeraceae; genus CAMFLR01. The sequence continues at coordinate 234,024 of CAMFLR010000006.1, read as the reverse complement.
AGGGCTGGTCGGCCTGAGTGGCGCTGCGATTGGCATCTTCCTGAACCAGGCGCCTGCGAATGCGATTGGCGATGCATCGGGCCTGGGTGCGAATATCATTGCCAATCACCCGGTTGCAGGTGTGCAGTTGTTTGGCAGCCAGGCGCAGGCGAATGTTGTGGCGGGGAACGTGATTGGTCTGCTGCCAGGCGGAAATCCTTCGCTCGCCAACGCACTCGGCGTATTGCTGAACGGCGTTTCCGCGAACACGATTGGCGGCACGCTCTCGGCCGCGGCGAATTCGATTGGCGGTGGGCAGAGTGCCATCAAGCAGATTAATGGTTCGTTCAATAACAGAACGACGGGCAACCTGATTTACTTCACGAGCTCGACCGTTTCGCCCGCGGCAGTTGCGGCGCCGGCCGTTGTGCCGAGCGGTCCTCGCAAGCTGCGTGGGAAGTAAGGGCATTGTTTGGCCTGGTAGACCAGGCGATTCGGGGGTTTGCGGTTCAGTCGGGTTAATTGACTTGCCGATACATGGGTGACGGGGCGAACGGATGCGCCTTGGATCCGCGTGTTCGGTGGAACGCGAACGCGACAGCCGAGGATCGGCTGGGAGCTTGCCATGGATGGGCGATACCGCCTCGGGATTGCGACCGCAGTCCTCCTACTGGCGACGACAGGCTTAACATCGGCTCAGACGTACGCGCCCAGCAATCGCCTGGGTGATGACGCAACCGAGCCCGAAGCCCCAGCGCGCAAGCCCGTTACGTGGCAAGAAGTTCGGGAGCAACAGCCCGCGCTGCGGCAACGTGCGGCCAACCGCGACGCGGCAGTGCGAACGACTCAGGCTCCCGCTCCGACGACGCCGAGCGCGAATCCACCGCAGACTCCCGCTCGCCCGGCACAGCCTCGGCCGGCAACACCAGATCCCAACGCACCCGCCACAACGGATGAGCCTGGTTCAACCGCGCTCGCGACCCCCACTACGCCGACAAACCCAACGACAAGCTCGTTCGCCGGCTCGAATCTATTTGCGCAGCAGAACTCCGCATTCGCTCTCGCCGGAAATCGCCGGCCCAGCCGGACCGTTGAGTTCCAGGGCGACAACGTCGGTGGCGTAACGCTCGCTCGTCTCGGCTTCGCGAGTCCGGCCGCACGCTTTACTCCGCCGACGCCGCCGAGCCCTCCAGGTATTCCATCGCCGAATCCGCCAGGTGGTCCAACTGGTAACTATCCCCACATCACGAGGCATGGCGCGATTCTCGCGCCGGCGGTCCGAGCGTTCAAGATCGCGGAAATGCAAACACCGCGACCGGTGGATCGTGTTTACTTCTTCACGAATTACTTCAACGATGTGAACAAGCAGATCAACCAGCAGTACGGTTCGCAGGTTGGGTCGATTCAGGTCTATCGCAACACGTTCGGGTTTGAAAAGACGTTCATGGATGGCCGTGCGTCGATTGGTGCGCAGTTGCCGCTCAATACTATTGCTTTGGCCGACCGCTACTCCAAGTTCACTGGCACAACGACGACCGTCGGCGATCTTTCGCTGATCTCGAAGTTCGCGCTCTGGAGTGATGACGAAAGCGGCAGCATCATCTCGGCCGGTCTAGCATTCACCGCGCCGACGGGGCCGAGCTATTTCGGCGGCAATCGCACGGTAACGAACCTGCACTTCGCCGGATTCACGCCGTACATTGGCTACATCTGGGCGTTTGACCGCTTCTTCTTCCAGGGCTTCAACTCGGTGAGCGTGCCGACGAGCTCGCAGGACGTCACTTACGCATATAACGACTTCGGCATTGGCTACTACGTCTATCGCGACGACGACGAAGACGGCTGGTTGACCGCGCTTGTGCCGACGTTTGAAACGCACGTAAACACGCCGCTCAACCATCGTGGCGGTTACCTACGTGACCCTGCGGGAACGCCGGACGTCGTCGACCTGACGTATGGCCTGAACGCCTTCATTCGCGAACACACGAAGGTGTCGTTCGGCGTCGTGACGCCGGTCACCGGTCCTCGGCCGTTCAGCTACGAAATCATCGGGAACTTGACGTATCGCTTCTGAGCGTCAGCCAACGGGCTGTTTCGCTCGGGCCTCGATGGCTTGCTTCACGCGTTTGAAGTCGGCGCGATCTTTTAGCGGCACGTAAACAGGCTTGGCCAACTCGGCGGGAGAAATCGTTCCCGCCTTGTTGGCCTGTTCCAGCAAGCTGACGCTGCGAGCGGCGAGACTGTCGGCGGTCGTTTTGCCGTCGCTCGGTGCGCCATTTTGTGCGATCTCGACGGCCTTGGCATAAGCTGCCGCGGCGCGTTCGAGTTCGCTGGGATCGTCAGCCAAACTTGTGACCGCGACCTCGATCGCGTCGACCGCCTTGGCGAGTTCTTTGCGATCAAGATGCACAAATGCAAGATTTTGCACCACTTCACCAAGCTGGCGGCGCATCGATTTCGACTTTGGATTGGACGCGAGCGAGACCTTGATGAGATCGACCGCTTGCTGGAAGTGTTCCGCAGCATCGGCAAGGCGGTTACCGCTCGCCTGACTGAGCGACGCGAGCACGGCGATTTGGCCGGCCTCATCGTGGCTGCGAGCGAGTTCGAGGTCGTAGTCTCGCGCGGTTGGAAACTGCTTGAGCAGGCTGGCTTGCAGGTCGATCGACCGCGTGATGATCGTGGCGGCTGTGTCGAGCACTGCCGCACGTTCTGCTTCGCTCTTTTGCTGAGCTTCAAGCCGCAAGATTTCAGCACGCTGGCGTAGCGCGATGGCAAGAGCCTGCGTATAGTCGGGACGCGTCGGGAAGTCGCGCACGAGGGTCTCGCGGAGCTCGACTGCGTGATCGATGAGTTGCTTCGCGAGAAGGAAATGAGCTTCGAGCATTTCCGGTTTCTTGCCCGGATCTTCACCGTAAAAGTCGTCGAGCGCGAGCTGAGAGAGGTTATTCTCGGTGGCGGCGAGTTCCTGGCGATAGTCGGGGATTTTGGGAAAATCGGCGACGAGTTTTTGAAAACGCGACCGCGCCCGATTCAAGAAGTCGCCCGCTTTTTCCAGGTTGTTTTCGCCCATGAGCGAAAGCAAGCCGCCAATATTGGAAGCTGTGCGGGCTGCTTGCCACACGTAGGATGGACTCGTCGGTGATTCTTTTTCAAGTGCGGTTTGCAAGTCATACGCTTCGTTGAAAGCGGCGAGCGCGGCTTTCGGATCCTCGATTCGCAGGAGGATTCCCAGGTTATTCAGGTTCCGCGCGAGGTCGCGCCGGAGATCCGAGTTTTTCTGGCCGCGAAGCAGATTGAGGAGTGCACGTTGTTCATCGAGCGCGGCACGATACGTTTTCTCGTTGGCGTCGGATCGTGTTTTTTGACGTGCGAGGATCGCGCCGAGGTGATAGAGATTCAGCGCGGCCTCGCGGCGATCGTTTGGTGAGTTCGTGCTCGAAACAATCTTTTCGCGGGTTTCGATTGCCTTTCTCAGGCTCGACTCAGCTTCTACGAATCGGTTTGATTTTTTCTGTACGATCCCAAGCCCCAACTCGGCCGAAGCGAGCGCGCGTTGAAATACGGGATCGGCTTTTTGTGTGTCGTTCAATTGATTATAAGCGGTGATTGCTGCTTGATATGACGCTTCCGACGCCTTGTAATCGCCCAGAAGCTCCTGGACTTCACCCAGACGTCCGTGCGAGCGAAGGATGTCGAATTGAAGGGCAGGGTCTTGTGATCGCGTCTTGAGGAACTCCTGATAGAACTCGGCCGCGGATTGGAGCATGCGGCGGCGAACTGGTTCCATCAGCGGGACATCGGCCAGGTCGATCGCGCCAACTTCGTCGAGCATCGTTTCGACTGCGGTACGCGCCTGGGTGTAGTGCGTGTCGGCCTCGCGCTTGGCGATGATCGTACGGTCGCGCTCCTGTGCGATCAGGCGGTTGCTGACGATCAGTGAAACAAACAGCGTGAGTGCCACGGCCGCACCACCCACAACCGCCTGCTTGTGCCGTTTCGCCCAGCGCTGGACGCGCTTGGAAAGTGGTTCTTGGTAGACGGAGACAGGCTCGTCGGCCAGCCAGTGTTCGACGTCGACGACGAGCTCGCGCGTGCTGCCATACCGGTCCGCAGATGCCAGGGACATTGCCTTGAGGCAAATCGCATTCAGCGCTGGGGGTACGAGAGGGTTGATCTCGCGCGGAGGTTTGAATTCACCCTTCTTGACCTTTTCAAGCACGACAATTGTCGAATGTTCGCTGAATGGTGACTCGCCGGAAAGCAGGGCGTAGAGCGTGGCACCCAGGCTGTAAATGTCGGCGGCGGGGCCCATTTCGTTGAGCCGACCGGCTGCTTGCTCGGGACTCATGAACTGCGGGGTGCCGATGGCTGAGCCGGCCAACGTTGGTGTCGAACCACCGCCGGAAGATGGTTTGAGCGGAGCGTCTTCAGTTTCGCCACTGACGGCGATGTCGGGGCGGTCGATCGCCTTCGCGAGGCCCCAGTCGACGACGAGCGTTTCGCCGAACTTGCCGACCATCACGTTGCCGGGCTTGATGTCGCGGTGCAGGATCCCTCGGCTGTGGGCGTAACCAATGGCGTTGCAAACATCGATGAATCGGCCGAGTAATTCGCGGAGGGCGACCTCGCGTTCGCCGGGGTTGCGTCCACCGTTTTCGTCGGCGAGGTGAAAGCGGTCGATCGCATCGCGCAGCGTCTCGCCGCTGATGAACTTCATCGCGTAATACGGTCGTCCGTCGGCATAGGCGCCAAGGCCGTAGACGGGGACGATTCCGGGATGTTCGAGCCGGCCGGTGATCTCGGCCTCGAAGATGAATCGCTGGCGGCTGTCGTTGCGGTCGGCGTAGCGTTCCTGAATTTCCTTGAGGGCGACTTCGCGGGCCAACTCCTTGTCGCGCGCGATGTAGACGTCGCCGAGCCCACCCTTGGCGTGGTGCTTGACGATGCTGTAACGCAGTGGCGTTGCGCCCGCGTGAAAGGCGGAAATAGGTTCAGCTACGGGAGCTGGATGCAAACTGCCAGGTGATAGCTCGGCGCTTGTTCCTGCTTTACTATGCGTGCTTGAGGGATCGACCTGGTTCGCCATTGTTTTGGCATTGCCGAGTGCTTTTCGCGCGGAAGCCTCGGTTACAGTCGCGAACGGATCGTCTTCAACCACAGGCTCGGCGAGTTCGGGGTCGGCAATGGTCGCCATGTTGCCGATGTCGGCAACGTTTGCTTCGGCGACGGGCGCTGCGGGTGCTTCGCTCAGCAATTGTTCGAGAGTTGATTGCAGGTCGATGTTCGTTTTGCTGTTTAACTCGGTGACAGTTTCATCCGGGGAGCGCGAGCCGGGGCCGTGGACTTGCAGATGTTCGTCGACGAGGGTTTCGAGCAGCGAGGCACGCGAGGGATGCAGCGAACCCGCTTCGAGGAGGATCGTTCCGAGCGGCCTCGTTCGGTCAGCCTCCCAAATTTTGAGCGCCCTACGCATCGCGTCGCGCGTGACGAACTCCATGCGGAGCGCGAGAACACCAAGTAAGTGATTGCGTGTGTGATCAGCTTCTGATGCCATGAGTCCGAGTCCTCGGCGGGGCGGTCGTGCCGAGGCATGCACGAAACGGCCCTCCGTAAGATCATAGTCGAACGGAGGGCCGGTTGTGACTCTTGGGCGGTCGCTTTAAGCGCAGTTGGCTTACTTCTTCGTTTGCGTGCCGAGTTTGCCAAGCAACTCGTGATACGACTGCTGCTCCAGGACATGGAGCGTGTCGGGCTTGAAGCCGAGCGACTCTGCCGTGCGAAGCGATTCGTTGGCCTTCTGACGCGCACCGTTCGCCTCTTGTGCGAGCGCGAGGTGGAAGTGAACGGTCGCCAGGTCGTGCGGCTTGCCGGCGATCGACTGCTCGAAATCGGCCGCTGCCTTTTGTCCCTGTCCCAGAGTCAGATAAATGAGTCCGCGAGTGTCGAGGAAGTGCGACTCGGCGCCGTCCATCTCGATCGCCTTGTCGATCATGTTCAGCGCATCGTTCGTCCGGCCGGGTACGAACGTGAGCATCCAGGCGCAATTATTATAAACGCTCGAGTCGTTGGGCGACACCGCCATTGCGCGATGATAGTACTCCTCCGCCTCGCCGAATTTCTTCTCAGCGACCAGAACCTGTGCGATGAGGTTCATGATCGCCAACGACTTGGGATGCTTCGCCAACGCGTCGGTCAACCCCTTGAGCAGACGTGTGTGCGCTTCGCTATCGGATCGGCAGGCGGGGGTGTCGAGCACGTTGCTGATGGCGATCAGCATCTGGCCAAGGTCGGCTTTCTCCCAGGCCGAATCCATGAGGTCGAGCGCTTCGGGAAGCTGGCCGTTTCGCGCGAGTGCCTCGGCCAGTACGAGTGGGGCAGCCGGAGCCTTCGACGTTTTCATGTATTCACGCGCCATTTTGATCGCTGCATCGGGCTCGTGAATTTCCTCGAGCACGCGGGCGAACAGTGGTGCGTATTCGGGTAAGTCCTTCGCCTTCGCTTCCATCAATGCAACGGCTGCGGGATTTTGCTTTTTCTGCGACATCCAGCGAGCACGCAGCATCGGGAAGTCGATGGACTTGGGTTCGAGCTTCTCGAACTTGGTAATCCAGGCCAGAGATTCGTCGAGATCGTTTTTGCGCAAGAGGCGATTGATATACCAGAGGGCCCCGCGCACCGGCGGATTCGGCGCATTGAGTGCGGCGAGAACTTGCGTACGGGCCGCAGGCCACTGGTCTTCGTTATCGAGGATCTGTGCGTATGCGAACCCTTCTTCCGGCGTGAGCGGTTGCTTGCTGCGAAGAGTTTCGAAGGTCTTGATCGCTTCTCGACGCCGGCTGGGGAGCTGTGCGAGAACGTTGATCTTTCCACGCAGATCGGCGGCCGAATCGGGCTGTTCTTTGAGGTTCGCGTCGATCAACGAGTCGGCTTCTATCAGTGCCTTGGGCCGACGCGAATTGACGAGCGCCGCCGAAAGCGAACGCCTCACCTCGTGGAGCAACAGAGGAGAAATCGCGGGTTCAAGCTCCATGAGCGTCCGCAAGCCGGTGATCGCTTTTTCAACCTGATTCGTCGTCAGATAGAACTGCGAGGTCTCGCGAAGCGTGCGAGGATCTTTGGGGTTTTCGGCGAGTGCTTCGCCGTACCACTTGTTCGCGAGTTGAAGGTTGCCAATCGCCTGTGCAACTTCGGCGTGCTCGAGCTTGAACGTCGCTGGAATCGTCTTCTCGGCGGATTCGGCGGCAGCCACGGCGCGGGCCTTGTCGCCGGACGCGATGATCGACAGCACCAGGTTCAACTGGGCGGGGGCAAGTGCCGGCGAAAGAGCAACGGCACGCCGTGCGGCGGCTTCCGCCTCGGGCGGCATTTTCAGCGCCAGATACATCTGCGCCAGCCAGTTGTACGAGAGCGCGTCGGTCGACTTGGGGTCAATGACTTCTTTGAGCAATTTCTGGGCGCGGGCGGTGTCGCCCGATCGTACAGCAATTTCTGCCGTGAGCTTCTTTTCCTCAGGCGTTCGCAGACCCTGGGACTCGATTGCCGACATCACTCGGTTCGCGTCGACGAACCGGTTCCGCTCGAGCAGGAGGTAGGCGAGGCGACGGAGCATGTACGGCTGACGAACTCCCTGTTCGAACACCTTGAGCATCCGCGGGAGAGCAGCTTCGGGCTTGCCGTCGAGGTCGTCGATCAGGCCGAGAACACGCGTTGCTTCAATCTGGTCGGGACGTAGTTTGAAAGTCTCGTCGATCAGTGCTCGGGCTTCTTCAAGCGTTGGTTTGATGTTCGCACTAGCGTTCGCCGACCTGGCTTTCTGAGCGTGGATGAACAGGCGATTTGCCTCACCGACGCGCCAGAAGATGCCGTTGGCTCCTTCGATCCGCTTGAGCTGGGCGATTGCCTCTTGCACAGCGTCGTCCTTACCGCTCTCGATCGCCTGGCTAAGTTCCTTGACACGAAGACGGAGGTCGTCTGGTGCCTGGGCGATCGAGTCCTTCAGCATCAGGTCGGACTGCTCTCGGTTGCCGAGCCTGCGGTTTGCCGCGGAGAGTGACTCGAAGATGCTGGACTGCGCGGGGGCTGTAAACTTGCTGAGATCGTTACCGATTGCTGCAAGTTGTTTGGCGGCTTCGTCTTTTTTCGCTGGATCCGCCGCTGCCACTGTTGTCCAGTAGCGAACGCGCGAGAGGCGAATCTCGGGCTTATCGCCGAATTTTGCCTGCGCTTCGTCGAGCGTCTTGAGCGAGTCCGCGTAATTCTTCTCGGCGAGTTGCAGTTCAGAAAGCGATAGGGCGGGAAAAATCTCGTTGGGGTTATCCTTGTGCGCTTTGGCCACAAGTTCACGTGCTTCGGTGGTTTGGCCGCGTGCGACGAGATAGGTCAGGCGAACGGTCAGTCGTTCGAGCGGAGTCGTAGCCAGCCGTTCTTCCTCAGCAACGTAGCGCTCGAGGTCGTCCCATCGCCTCTTTTCCGGCGGAGCCGCTGCGTTCTGTACGAACCGTGCGCGAATCAGTCCAGCGCGAGCACCTGGGACTGCCAACGGGATATCGCGATAAGCACGGACCGCCTCGTCGACCCGCCCGAGAGACAGGAGGACCGTGGCGACTCGAAGGCGAAGCTGCGTCGCGTCGGATGCGGTGAGGATGGCACGATTGTAAGCGGCAAGAGCGCGCTCTGGATTCCCCGACAATTCTTCGGCCTGGCCCAGCAGCGTGTTTGTCTTGCGATCCAGTTCACTGGGCCGACGTTCGACGGGCAGCTTGGAAAGAACGCTGACGATCGATTCCAGCGTTTTGATCGCCTGCGGATAGTTTTTCTGGGAATATTCCGAGTAGGCTTCGAGGAAGGTCCCGTCCAGCTCGAGCGCAGCGTTGCCTCGAAGCGTCTTGATGAGGGGCTTCGCATCTGCGAATCGACCGGATGTGATATACACTTCCGCAAGCGCGTAGTTCAGCACCAAAGCATCGGGCAGTTCGGCGATACCCTGCCGGTAAGTTGCAATTGCGTCGTCAGCCTTGCCCGCGAAGGTCTGTGCGCGACCAAGCTCTTGATAGAGAGCGAAAGACTTCAGATTGTCGGCGAGGATTGGTTTGAGCTCGTCGATCGCCTTTGCAGGCGTACCGTCACGCATATAGAGCCTTGCGGTCAAAATCCGAAGCTCAAGATCATCAGGCTTAAGTTCGCGAGCCTTGGCCAGGTCTTCCTGATAACCGTCAGCATTCATCCCGAGCCGAAAGCGAGCGCGTTCGACGTACGCCTTCGCATTGTCGCGATTTTTCGAGACCATGGTGTTAATCACGGTCCCGGCGCGGTCCGGCATGTTCATGCGCATCTTGAGCAAGTTCGCGTGATCGACGTAAAGGTCGATCACATCCGGCGAGAGCTTGATTGCACCTTCGTAGAGAGTATCGGCCTCTTTAAAGTTAGCCGCAGCGGCGGCCGCGACCGCTTTCTTGGCGACGATGGTCCCATCCTTCGGGTTCAGGTCGCCGAGCGTCTTCCAGTGTGGGGCGGCAAAACGGAAGAACATGGGGTTAACCGTTCGACCGAGTTCGGTATAGAGCTCGGCCGACTCGCGCAGTTCCTTGGTTCGCGAGGGGTCGTCACCCGCGACTCGTTCCAGCACTTCCGCCGCTCGCTTCTTCTGCTGAAACGTTTTCGCTTTTTTGGCGAGGACGAATCCCCACCGCGACATGGTGTCTATGTCTTTCTTGCGAAAGCCGAGATAGATCTCGAGCGCATCGGCCGTTTTTTGCAGGTCGCCAGCTTTTTCGGCCTTGTCGGCGATTGTCAACTGGTAGTCAGCCGTGCGGTTGACCTGGAATTTGTGGAGAAAATAGAAACCAATAAGCGAGACAATGCTGAGTCCAACGAGGAGAAGCAAAACTTTGACGTTCAGCTTGCGTCGCTTCATCATCCAATCTCTCGTCTTAGTAAGGAAAAACGCCGACGGCTCGGCGGGGGGACCGGTCGGGCGTGCCGCAACGGAATACGGTGTGGGATGCTGGCGAAGATCCCACCTCAAGTAGTGTGCATCGTCGCCACCGGCGCGACGATCCTTTACCTTGAAACTCGCGTCCAGCGTAGAGCCCAAGCAAACTTAGTTTACGCTTTCGCGCAAGAGCCGTTCCAATGTTTTTTTATCGCGGTTGCATTTTCTAAACGTGACTGCAGTTCTGTAACAGTTTTGAGTTAATTTAGGCTCATTTGCACATTTGGAAACGCGAACAAATCTTAGGCTTCAAACCGGTGTTAGTGGAGACGACCGGGATCGAACCGGCAACCTACGGCTTGCAAAGCCGTCGCTCTCCCAATTGAGCTACGTCCCCATTGATCGGGCTCGGGCGACAGTTCCGCAGGTGGGCACTGGCGATGAGCTGACCGACGTGGAATCATTCTAACGGAATCGCCGTTTCATGCAAGCGGGCAGGGGCGCGAGATGCCTTTCTCTGCGCTCGAATCGAGGGAATTCACCATGATTCACGTGGGATTTGCTGAAACCGACGTGACGCCGCCGCTCGGAGCGCAAAGCCCTGGGGGGATGACGGTTCGGACGATCAAGGAAGTACACGATCCGCTCCGCGCCGTTGCCATGGTGATTCGCAACGACACCACGCGAATTGCGCTCGTGGGACTCGATGCGCTCTTCATTACCGCTGATGTGACGTCGGCTGCACGCGAGCGAATTGCCCGAGAGACGCAGATTCCCGGTCAAAACGTGCTTATTGGTGCCAGTCATACGCACTCGGGCGGGCCGATTGCCAGTTGCTTCGAATGCGAGGCTGACCCGGCTTATTGCAAGCTCGTGGCCGAGCGAGTTTCCGACGCGGTCATGCTCGCGAATTCTCGGTTGCACGCGGCGGAGATTGGCTACGGAATCGGTCACGAACCGAGCATCAGTTTTAATCGGCGTTTTCTGATGCGTGATGGTCGTCAGATGACGCATCCGGGCAAGGGGAAACCGGATATCGTGAAACCTGCTGGGCCGATTGATCCGGACGTTGGGGTTCTGGCGGCGCGCGGTGTCGGTGGGGAACTGCTGGGGCTGTTCGTGAACTTCGCGTGTCATCTCACGGTTGGAAGTGGACCGGGGTTCTCGGCTGATTACGTCTATTTTCTCCGCGATACGTTGCGGATGTACTATCGCAACCCGACTCTGCCGGTGGGTTTCTTGCTCGGTGCTGCGGGAGATGTGACGCAGGTTGATAACTTGCGGACGGGACGCGAATTCGGGCCGGAATGGGGCGCGATGTTTGGCCTGTCGCTGGGAGGCGAGGTGGCGCAGACGGTCGGGCGGATGGAGTGGAAAAAGGACGTCGCGCTCAACGCTTCAAAGACCGCTGTGAACATTCCGATTCGCGACGAACGTGAGGAGCCGAAGGGGCCGGAAACTGGGCTTGGCGGGGGGACGGTGGCCGAGCGGGTTTACGCGCGGGAACGCGACTTGATCAAGGAGGAGCGGAAGAAGAACCCGCACGTCGCGTGCGAGGTGCAGGCGTTGCGCATTGGCGACATGGGGATCGCCACGAACGGCGCGGAGTTCTTTTGCCAGCTCGGTCTCGATATCAAGGCGGCGAGCCCGTTCCCGAAGACGTGGGTTGTGAGCCTGGCGAACGACTGGGTTGGATATGTTCCAACGCCGTCGGCTTATTATGCCGGGGGATATGAACCCCGCACTGCGCGAAGTGCGAAGCTAGCGCCGTGGGCCGGGCAGGCCCTGGTCGAAACCGCTGTCGCACAGCTTAAGAAGGTTAAGTGAGAGAGAGGCAAATGGGATAGGACCGTAGGAAACAGGGGGAGTTTTTGAACAGAAGGCAGCGAAGATAGCGAAGAAACTCGGAATTAGAATTACGATGGATTTGATCATCGCTTTTTAAGTATCGATTCGCTTGATTCAGAGCACAGATTTGCGAGTTAGCCGCCGCCTACCCACTGATCTACAGCGAGTGTTGCACGTGCCCTTGAGGGATGCTCGGAGATTTGCCAGTGGGGGATTCCTCCGGCGGGGGCTGTCGAGTTTTCGATCCACTGGCGAATGACAGACGGTGACTGGCTTACCATCGCACGACGAATAAACGAGCCACCAAGCTGTTGTTCAAAGAACACGGCATAGTAGGGCAAGGCGTCGATTTGTCGGAGCTTGCGGAGATCCTTGGAAACGGCGGCTTCGATCTTGACCAGGTTCTCGCCAAATGCTGCGCGGAATGATTTGAGATGCTGGTCGGGCGTTCGCTCTTCGAGCGGTTTGAGCGCGGACATTTCACGGACGAAATCGAGGAATTCGTCGCTTCGCGTGCGAGCGAGATGATACGTCAGAGCCCAGGCGAGTGCGTAGTCGGTGGGAGTCAGTTCCGAGCGGGTAACGAGATATTCGACGAGCGTTTTGCTGAGGTCACGTTCGATGCGGGCTGCGCCATTGCCTCGGACCATCACGGCGAGTGGATCGCTGAGGTCGCGAATTGTCGCCAGGTGAAGCAGGTTGGGCTGACCGAGTCCATCCCAGACGGGCACGCCGCTCTTGGCGATTTTCGGTGTCGCACAGTATTCGGCAAGCCCTTCGACGAGCCAGAGCGGCCAGTTGGCGAGCCTGGGATGGACACCGATGTTTTGAAGGACCTGGTGTGTCCCCTCGTGTGCGACGGTCTGCGGCTTTTCGAGCGCCGAGACCTCGGGCGCCATCTGATCGCGCTTCGATTTCTCGTAGAGGAAGATGCGGTTGCTGAGGATGTCGTAATAGGCCTGCACGTCGGGCGCAACGCGCTTGTGGCGCCGGAAGTCGTCTTCGGTATGGAAGATTACGGCGACGAGCGGGAATTCGGCCTCGTGTACGGGGACTCCACGCTTGTTAAGAACATCGCTCACCTTCGCGTAGAGATTCTCGAGCATTTGCGCGCTGTTCTGCGCGAACGGACGCGTCCCCTGAAACGCGACGATGTAATGCTTTGTGTCGATCGTTTGGAAGTCGTTGAATTCGCTTTGAAGCGCTGCCTTCATCTCGGCCTTCGTCGCGGGGACGAACGGCTTCTCGGTGTAGGTCAGGCCGTCGGGCCAGCCGATCGAACCGTCGGGCAGCAAAACCGCCACCTGATCGCCTTTGCCGGTACCGTGGACGCGCGTGACAACCACATGTCCGCGGCGATCGCGCACCATAATTCGCTTGGCGTCACTGGCGGGAGTGGGCGGCAGCGGTTCGGGTTTGGGCGGAGTTTGCGCGGACTTGGAAGGGGTCGCCGGAACTGGTTTGGCGGGCTTAGTTGAAGAGTCGGCCGACTTGGTCGCTGGTTTGGTGTTCGAGACTGGTCGCGTCGCTGGCGTCTGGGCTGCTACGAGCGCGGGCGGCAATTCGGGCGTTGGTGTGATGACTGGCAACGGCCGAACGGGCCGCGCGGGAGAAACGAGCCGCGGGATAGGAGGCGTGTCGAATGTGGCAATCGATGAGGCGACCACTCGTATGGCCGAGCTGGCGAGGGCGACGCTTGTGATCGCAAGTGCGGCGAGGGGGCCGAACGAGGGGCGGACGATGCGCGCGAAATCGATGCGATCCCGGAAGGGAGCGCGAAGGAGCGCCTTATCGTCCGCATGCGATATCATCGCTCGGTGGTTCCTTCACGCAGCGCGGATGTGAGTGGGGTGCGCCTCATAACGATTGTTCTCGACCGGATGCGCCGTGGCAAGCCCGAAATGATTCGTTACCGCGAAAGGACACGAATTCGGAAGCCAAGCGACTGGCTCAAAGCGGCCATTTCTCCGAAGATATCGCCATACGCAACGGCGACGTGATTGCTCATATAATGAGCCATGATCGTCTCCATCGAGCAGCCTAAATCAGCCGCCATGAACGGCCACTGTCGCGTCGTCCCTTGCCACCAGTTTTCGCGAACCGACTCGGGCAATTCGACCGATTCGCCGCGCCCCAGATCCATCACGAGCTCGCCGTCGCGGTCGATCCAGGAGCGGGCCCAGGTGATCGGCCCTGGCTTACTTACGCCTGCAAACGTTCCGCCTGCGACAGGGAAATAGCCCGACGGTTGGCGATAGCTGTGAGTGCCGGCGAGGGTTGAGGTGTCGTGATTGAAGGCATAAGCGCCGCAACTTCCCGAGTTGAGCAAGACCCAGAGGAATCGGCCGTCGTGCTTGGCTCCCCAGCGCACGTCGTGGAACATCACCGCGCCGGGAAGTCCTTTGGCTTCGAGCAGCCGCTTCATCAACTCCATCGGCACAAGGTTTCCCTGATCGGCCTCGGTGCTGGTGATGACGGCGTGTCCATTTCCTTCGGGCCGGGCGTGCGAGTTCAGGAGACCTTCCGCAAAGTCGCTGGGGGGAAGGAGTTTGAGCAAGCCGAGCTGATATTGCCATCCGACGCAATCGGCGCCGAATTCCGCGAGCAAGTCGAGGACTGCGAGGTAGCCGCGAAGTTGTTCCTTCGTCGATTCCTCGGTGAAATCCTCGGCATCTTTCTCGCGCCAGTGGAATGTCACTCCCTTGGATTGGACGAATTTGAACGCGTCTTCCACGCGCGCATCGCTGACGGAACGCGTGCGGTCGACAAGCCACGCCTGGTCGACCTTGTGTTCCGAGAACCCGATGGGATAGAGCAGACGCGGCCCGAAATAGCCGTTGATCATGCCCATCGACGTATCGCCCAACATGAGGGCGAGTATGCGTTTACGGCGAATCTCGGCGAGCACGCCTTCGGCGCGTTTCTGGGCCTCTTCTGTGATTACGGCCGTGCCTTTGATTTCGTTCGCGCTGTATTCAATGCGACCGGTTGAGTTCCACTCGTCGAGCCGGTCCATGAAAGCGGTGTCGAGCGTCCAGTCAGGGGCGTCGGTCCAGACGCGCGAAACATGCCGGCCGACCGATTCGAGCGACGCACCCGTGTTCAACAGCGCGACCAGGCCGGGCCAGGTGCCGGAGAAGTTCGAGGCCATGAGCAAGGGGTTGTCCTTGCCCACGACGCCATCGACGGTGTGCGGGGCATACGTCCAGTGGACGAAAACTCCGATCATCGGGTCGTCGATCGGTCCCAGCTTGGAAATCGCTTCATCGGGGCGCGTGAGATAACCCTCGACGAGGTACGGCGTTCGCCCAAGCTTCTTGAGTGCGCGAAAGAGTTGATCGGTGGTTTCGCGCGACTGGGGCAGGGCCCATTCGTTGGGCTTTGCGCGATAATCACCCGGCCAGAAAACCGCAACCTTGCGCGACATGGCACCGCACCTGAAGAGTGGCGAAAACGAAGAACCGCACGACCCGAGACCAAGGACGTGGGCAAATCATGCCAAATGCGTTCGCGATCTTCCAGGGGGAGGAGACGCGTTCGAGGCTTCGCGTATTCATATGGAGGCGCAACGCACGATCGCATTGTGCGTAAGTGAACGTCATGTCACCCGAATGAATTCATGTCCGGGTGCGATGCATGACCGCGAACACTGGATCCTCATGGATTCGTTCGAGTGAGTTCCATGTCAGCCACGCCATCAATGCCATGGTCAAAAACGAGCTTCGCCGTATTCCCTTCAAGATGCCCATAAACCTTCGCTCGGCCGACGACGTCACGCGGCTCCTTTTCGCGGATTGCACTCTCGAAGCCGAACGCGATCTCGCCTTTTTGAACCGTGCCGATCGCCTTCCATTGGTAATCGCCGCTTTCCGTTGAATAAGTCGCGACGAATCGATCCCCCTCGCGCTCGGTGATGCGAAGCGAGACTTCGCCGACATATGCGCCTGCGGGCGGGCGGAAGTGGAATTTTCCGCTCCAAATACTGCCGGCCTGAAGCGCATCGGCAGGGGACTGGGCAGGACGGAACCAGAGGCTCCAACCAATTGCGGCACCTAGCGTGATAATCGCGATGGCCGCGATAACCATAACACTTCGATTGCGTCGCGTTTTTGCGGTGGGCGGCTCGATCGGCACAGTTTTGGGTGTGAGTAGGGCATTGGCGAAGGCATCCATCGAATCGAAGCGATCGAGCGGGTCGGCGTCCATCGCTTTGAGGCAGATCGCTTCGGTGTGCGGATCAATACCCGGAACGATCTCTGAAGGTGGCGGCGGATTTCCTTGAATCGCGCTTCGAAGCACGTCTTCGAATTTCCCTGAATATGGCGGTTTGCCGCTGAGCATCTGGTAGAAGAGAACGCCCAAGCTGTAGACGTCTCCAGCCGGAGTGGATGGTCCGGCGATTTGCTCGGGAGCGAGATACGCCGGCGTGCCGACGATCATGCCGAATGGCGTTGCCAGGTCGACGTCCGGCGCTTCACGGCGAGCGAGGCCGAAGTCCATCACGATCGGCTCACCGCGTGCGTCGATCATGATGTTGGATGGCTTGAGGTCGCGGTGCACGATTCCCGCTCGGTGCGCTTCAGCAAGAGCGCGGGCGATTTTGATCACCCAGGCGACGGCTTCACGGCATGGGACTGGTCCGCCCCGCGCGAGTCGGCTGGCGAGCGTTTCGCCGGCGATGAAGGGCATCGTGATGAATAGCTGCCCATCGTGCTCGCCGACGTCGTAGACCGGGCAGAAGTTGGGATGGGTCAGGGTCGCGGCAATTTTCGCTTCGCGACGGAACCACGCGGCGGTGCGGCCGTGCGGGCCGTCGTCGAACAGCGGCACTTTGAGCGCGACCCTGCGTTCGAGTTGTGGGTCGTGTGCGAGGTAAACGGTGCCCATGCCGCCGCGTCCAAGTCGGTCGATGATTGTGTAGCGGCCGATGGTTTGCGGAAGCTGGCCCGAGTTTGAGTGCGGAACGCTGTGGGTGTGAAGCGTGGCGTCGCCGGGGGAGGGAATGGGATTTGTTCCGCCGTCGCCGGTTGGGAGGGTGCGCATCGCGTCGTGGATCGCGATTTGATCACGCAACGTGTTGGCGAATTGCGGGAAGCGGCGGGCGAATTCGTCGATGTTGGGATGTTCGCCAAGCTCTTCACGGAGAAGATATTCACCGTAGATGATGTCGACGGCGACGTCGTGGTTCGAGTTGATGTCAGGGTGTTCGCGGAGCAGCACCTCGGCGGGAATTCGCTCGCCCGCGCGCCATCGGCTGCGCTGAAAGTCGCGAAGATCGCCGGAACTGCCTGAGGCGTCACTCATCGCTGGCACCATCGACGCCGAGCGTCTTCGCCATACGGTCGACCGCGCGGGCAAGCTGCATGCGCCTGGCCTGCGCGGTTCCACCGAGTCTCTCGGCAATTTCGGACCAGCCGATTCCTCCGGCGCGAAGGTCAGCGAGCGCGAGTTCTTCGGAATCGAGCCCGGCGCGGAAGCGATGAATCAGTTCGTCTCCCGCCACAATCATGCTTGGCGTTTCCTCGCGCCCAGGGATGGCGGCGAGGCCGTCGGGATCGCTACCGGCGTTTCGGCGCTGGTCGCGCTTCTGGCTGGTCTGGCGACGCGCCTGAGACGCAACCTTATTGCGCGTGATCGACACGAGCAGCTTGGGCAGTTGATTTGAGTCTTCGAGGTCGAACTGTCCTGCGGCTGCGCGAAGGAAAAAGCTGCCCAGCACCGACTGGCAGATGTCCATCGAGTCGAACACCCTGCGCAGGCGTGAGTCTTCGAGGCGAAACCGGACTTCGCGGCGAATCAGCGGTTCGTAGCGGCGTACAAGCTCCTCGGCTGCGCGGGAGTCGCCACTGCGGATGCGTGCAACCAACTGCGGCACGTCGGGGGAGTCGATTTGCGACATGGCGAAAACCTCCTTTCTGCACGCCGTCTGGTACGTCGAGATCGATCGATTGTGATTTTTTCCGATTTTTGTGCGTTTTGTTTCGAGACCGCGATGAAGGGGGTGTAGGCCGAAACGATCGGCCGGGAATGATCGGAAAAGAAACTTCAAAAGGACGACTTCGATGGCTCTGGCTACTGCAATCCGCTGCTTCTTCGCTTCTGAAACCACCCGCCGCAACGCCAAGATTCGCCGCAAAAACCGTGCGTTTCGCTCGCTCGAAGCGCTTGAAGATCGCAAATTGATGACGGTGACCGACGTGGCCGACGCGGCGGCGCTGCTAGGACATGTGACTCCTGGAACTCATCTTTATCTGAACTTCGACGGCGGACAAGTCCCGACGGACACGAGCGGCAATAACTTCGATACCGTCCGCCCGTTCGAGTCGGAAGCGGGCGACACGAATCTGACGCATCGCAACGATGACATCCAGAACATTCTGTTCCAGGTTTCCGAAGTGTTCGCCCCGTTCGACGTTCAAGTGGTTCGAGCGTATGGTGCAGGGAACTACAGCCAGGGTAACGGCGACACCACGATATTCATCGGCGGTAATAGCGATACGTCTAGCACAACGGTCACTGCCAACCCTTATTCCTTCACGAAGAGCACACATTCGTGGACGCCAAGTGCGTTCGTCGACGCCCAAACCGATGCCAACGTGAATCTCTTCTTCCCTGTCGGGTTCCGCAAGGTTCACCTGTCGCAGGACGATCACACGATCAACTCCGATACTTACGACATCGCTTTTATCGACCCAACCTTCGGCTCGACGAACGACCCAACCAGGACGCTATCGTGCCAGTCGACGATCACGACTCGTGCCCAGCCCACGCACGCCGACGTCGCGACGATCCGGCAAGCGATCGTGCATGAAGCGGGCCATACATTCGGATTGTCGCACGTCCGTAGCGACGGCGGGAGCGACCCGACTGCTCTTGGCGTCGGCACGACGCCGGACATCATGTCGTACGACACGAGCGATAACTACGTCGCCAATAAAAGCCTGCTAATCACCTCGGCGAACTTCAACGGCCAGACCACGAACTTCGGTTCGCCAACTCCGCATTACTACGACTCGACATTGCAGGCAGACGTCACTTTGGCGACACAAAACTCCTTCCGCACCCTTCAGAACGTGCTAGGCAAACGGTCGCAGGATGCAGGACCTGGACAGATTGCCGATACATCCCTGGTTGATCCGTCGGTCTCAGAATCAATCGTTAACCTGACCGGCCAAACAATTCATTTCGGCGACCTGACTCGCCAGGGCGATTACCAGGTTTATTCCTACGCCTCGCTGTCGAGCGGCTACCACTACGAGAGCTTTTCGGTGAAGGCGACGACTGGCAATCTCAGCCCGGTCATCATGATGTACGACTCCTCTGGCACGAATCTGCTTTCCGTCGCCCGGGCCAATAATCAGGGTGTCGCAACAATCTCGAATCTCAAGAGCGGGAGTAGCTTCATCATGGTGGTCGGCGGCCGCGACGGCGTGACGACCGGCAATTACGACATCACGATCACGACGCATTCCGGATTCGATCGGATCCCGATCAACAACAACTACATCAGCGCAATCATCGGCGGACGCGCTTTAGGGACGCCAATCATCCACACTGGGTTGACGAGCGTAGGCAGTCTCGACGCAACGACGGTCGATCAACTCATCGCCAACGGTGCGATCGGCTCCGATGTTCTCGATCGTGCGACTCTGCTCGACGCCGAGTCAGATCCCGATGCCCTGGCGTTTGACCCATCACAGATCGACTACCTTGGTCCGGTTGCGAGTGAGAACCACATCGTATCGACCACTGTTGGGCCAGCGGTATCAACACCTGTCGTGACACCTCCAGTGAAGGTCGGCGCGAAGACCCCCAAGAAGACGCCGGTGAAATCACACAAGGTTGTCGTTCCCAAACACCCGGTCGTCACCAAACACCCCGTGATTGTGAAGCACACGGCGAAACGATGAGCGGATCGAATGAGATCGCAACTATGGCCCTTTCCGTGGGAAAAACTCCGCGGGAAGGGCCGATTGCGTTGGCGCGAGGCTTGACCGCTGGTTTCGGTGGTGCTCCAATTTCGGCCATAGCGATGTTGCCCCGGGTCTGGTCAATGTCAAAGGATGTGAACATGGCTTCTCTGAAGTCTTTGCGATATTCTGTGGTCGCATCATTCGTGATGATTGGCGTATCGGCCAGATTTGCCGTCGCCGCCGATCCTGCGCAAGTCGCGGCGCAGATTCTCGATCAAACAAAACCAAACGCCGAACGTGAAGCCCTGATCGCCGCTCGCACCGTGCCCGCGGATAAGCTGATTATCGCTCTCGTCGACGGCATGAATCCCGGCACGAAAGAAGAATATGTGAGGATCCCCTGGATCTGGCGCGTGGCGATCGCTGCCGGAAAGCGGAACGAACTGGAAGAACTTGCCAAGGTGATGGACGTTTCAGTGCCCGAGCCGACTGGCGGGCTCGACGACTGGCGTGCGGTCGTGATCGGTGGCGGGATCATCAACGGAATCACCCAGGCGGGCGACTGGCCCGACCAGCGTATTACTGCCGCGATTGAGGAGAATAAGGGGCTTGCGTCGCGCTATCGTCGAGCCTTGGAGTTGGCCTCGACGATGGCCGACGACTCGAAAATTGCTCGAGGGACGCGGTACGACGCGATTCGGATGCTGGGTGTCGAGCCGTGGGGACGTCGTGGTGAACAGATATTGAAGTATCTTCGCAAAGGGACAAATTCAGAATTGCAGATGGGAGCGGTCAGTGCGTTGGGAGACATCCGCGAGCCGGTGAAAGAGGTGAGTGTGGCTCTGATTGCGGCTTTGCCTGATCTCAATGCGACAAACCGCGCGCTGGCTCTGGCGGCGATGGTGCGCACAGAAGCTCGTGCGAATCACTTGCTTGATGCGGTTGGGGATGGTCGCGTGAAAGTGGATTCGCTCGGTGCCAAGACGATCGAAACGCTCAAAACGCATTCGGCGAAGACGGTGCGCGATCGGATGGCGGATCTGATCAAAGATAGGTGATCGATCGACGCTCTAGTCCCGAGGACTCGGCCGATCGACATGCAACGTCTAAATCCATGCCGCGAGCGAGCCTATGACAACGTACGAAATCATCCAGTTTATACCTTCATGTACAGTGGACGAAGGCTCGGAGCAGCTTGATCAATATTGCCGCGCTGTGTTTTCTGAATTGTTGGCAAGAGCCGATCAGGGCGACTGCCTTGCGATGCACCATGTCGGGTTTCTCTACTCGGTCGGTATGGGAGCCGACCATAATTTCCCGCTCGCATTGAAGTGGTTA
This sequence comes from uncultured Isosphaeraceae bacterium, assembly GCA_945957605.1. GTDB lineage: Bacteria > Planctomycetota > Planctomycetia > Isosphaerales > Isosphaeraceae > CAMFLR01. The sequence continues at coordinate 213,012 of CAMFLR010000006.1, read as the reverse complement.
GAGCGGGCGTTCAACTGCGGACATCATTTCTCCGCGAATAATCTGTGGCTTTACTGTGTCGACTCAGGCGAAAACGATAAGGCCGTGTATTGGTACAGGAAAATGTTGGATACGAGATCTCAGGTCGCCGCACTTCCCGACAGGGCAAGGGCAAATGGGTTCGAGTAATGCAGCAACTACCATGTTCGGTGGTTCACCTTGCGGCGGGCTGTCTTCCGCTGCCGAGAAGAATCACGTCAGTGTTGGTCATTCAGGTCGAAAGGCAAGCATCGGACGGGGCCGACTCACTGCGTCTTTCATGGCACTCATAGGCCGCCGACGAGTTCGACGCTGACCAACTTTCCGACATACCGACGACTTACGTTAAAGTTGTACGTTTCCTTCGCAGGTGCATCGTTCATGACGTTCCGGACGAGTTTCACGTTCCAAGTTTGAGCCGATTTATTGAATGTCGCTTTCGATCGAAATCTGGCAAGGTATTCCTGGGAGATTTCCACGTGGTACTGGTTCTTGGAGTTTTGCTTGTAAGCTTCAATCGCTGCTGCAACGACTTCTTGTTGCTCAGAATCCGTTATCTCCTTCAATTCGGCAATCACTGTATTTTTTAGTCTGATTTGTGAATATTGATAAATATTGATGGCGGTAGAGGTTGCGACAAAAATGAAAGCGGCGATGCAAACTTTGGGTGACGATTTCATTTGAAGTGCGGACCTGAGAATTACTCGTCGCGCGTGAGACAACTGAATCAATAATGATGCGACTATCTGTACGCGAACCCATGCGGCCGTGCGCGGGCCAACGGATCGAATGATCGAACTGGTTCTACGCGACTCCAACTGCGAACACATCGTTTTTGCTGGGCCTTTACCCCAACAATTCAACCGCCTGAAGCACTGCTTTAATGTAGCCATACCCAAACGCAAACGCCTGCAAACCTGCCTTGTCATCGGCGTGATGCGGCATGTGGTCGGGCATTACCATTCCTTCAAAGCCGACTTCGCGCAAGGTTCGCGCGACTTCCACCATGTTCATGTCACCTTCATCGGGGAAGACTTCGCGAAAATCGTCGCGATGGCCTTTGATGTTGCGGAAGTGGATGTTGAAGATCTTCTTTTTAGCTCCAAAGTATCGGATGACTTCGTGAATCTCCCGACCGGGATCGGCGAGATTCTCAGCCATCGTCCCCAGGCAAAGGTTCAGGCCGTGGTACGGATTTTCGTGGATGCTTACGAACTTCTTGAGCCCGTCGAACGAGCCGAGCACGCGGCAAATCCCTTGAAAACCTGCGGGCGGAACTCCCGGGTCGTGCGGATGACAGGCGGCGCGGACATTGTGATGCTCGCAGGCGGGAATGACTCGGCCGAGGAAGTAGGTGATGCGTTCCCAGGCCATTTCGGCCGTCACCTTGCCCGCGCGGGTGAGTTCGGGTGAAGCCTTTGCGTCCTTGAGTTTCCAGGTCGAATAAACCGTGCCGCCTCGTCCCGGCGTCGACTTCGTTCGCAGCACGCCCAACAGGCTCATGTTGTACTTGAATGCCGGAATGCCAACTTCCTCGCACATGCCGATCATGGCGATGATGTCGTCGATATCGCGGTCGCGCTCGTCCTTGTCGCCGAGCATGATCGCCCCGCGCTGTTCGCGATCGATGTGGCTCGAACTCAAGAACGGCAATGCAACCATCGCGAGCGTGACGCCATGTTGCTCGCAAAGGTCGCGTGTCCGTTTGAGGTCGTCGAGACTCCAGCGCTTGGCACCTTTGGCAAGGGGCGGATAACCGCAGATGTGATCGACGCCGTGACGCTTGAAGTAGTCGAGCATCTCGGGCGTCGTCGGCCCTTTCTGGCAGCCGACGACCATTTTGTGCGATCGCGGTTTGGGCTTGGCGGGCGTCTCGTCGGCCTTCGCCGAGTCGCGAGTTGCTGCCAGGCTCGCTGCCGATGCACCCACCGCTGCCACAAAGGTTCTGCGATCCATGGCCGAGCCACCCAAGGTGTGTCGATTTGTTGCAACAACCCGGGTGCGATTCCACCAGTGCCGAGGGTGGCGGTCAAGCGGTTTCCAACACGCGTTTAACTTGGTTTGGAATCAGCCTTGTTGCGTTTGCGATCCAGGCGTTTGGCGAAGCGCCTGGCGTCGATGACGCGCCGTCGGTGCAATCCTCGAGCGACAACATCAACACCGTCGTGGGCTTCGATCTGAAATGTCACGACGGGCCCGGAAACATGAATCACGCGCGATTTGCAGACGACCGTGAACCCCACCGGGGTAGGGGCGAGGTGCTCGACCTCGATGAAAGTTCCGACGCTTCGTTCGTGATCTTCAAGGCACGAGACGATCGCGTCTCGGCTGGCGTATTCGAGGTGCGCGACGAGCCAGGGGGTCGAAAGAACGGCGGGCATCACGTCGTCGGCAAAGACGATCTGGTTGGACGGACCGACGACGATTCGCTCCTCGCCAGTCATCCCGATGCGCGGAATCGATTTCATGAGGGGATGCAACCTGCTGACTTTGCGGCTTTTCGGGAAGATTCGCCAAGGGATTCTTGACCCCGAGCGGCGACTGAACGATAATCATTATTGATCGCCGGAATATTGTCCAGTGAAGCGGTCGCGCCACGCGCCAGTCGCTCCACCGTTCACACATACGGGACCTGATAGAAATGGCCTCACTAGCCGGAAAACCTCGCAAGGTCGTCCCCAAGATCCTTGCGGTCATCCACGCCGACGGGTGCACGGGATGCGAGTCGTGTGTTGAGGTTTGCCCGGTCGAGTGCATTTACAAGGTTCCGGGCGAAGAACACCCGAGCCTCCAGACCTGGTGCGACGTCGACCTTGACCGATGCATCGGCTGCAAGCACTGCGCCCAGGTTTGCCCCTGGGACGCGATCGACATGATCGACACCACGCTCGTAGCCCAGGCCGTTGCAGTGAAGGGCGGCCCGCCGAGCTACATGGACCGCCACTGGAACGACCTGGTCGACTCCGCCCAGCGCAATGCTGAGAAGCTTGTCGCCAAGAAATAAGCCGGACTGACCCAAACCGGGCCGGCCACAATCTGATTCAAACGTGGGACGACCGAAGCAACTGCGGTTGGGCGTCCCCGTTGCGCGCTTTTCCAGGCCGATGCGCCTCGACTTTCACCTTGATGGAGCCTCATTCATGAAGTCGCGTTCGCGCTCTTATCTGACGCTGCTCGCGTGTTTGCCGACGTTGATGATTTTCGGCTGTTTTGAGACCAAAGAGTTTCCGTCCCCCGCGCCCCCGAATCTCAAGCCGAATCAGCCATCGCCGGGGCAAACCGTTGCGAAGTCGGAACACGCGCCCGAAGTCAAAGGCGACAGCAAGGGCGGCAAGCCTGAAGTTCCCGTCACCCCCGTGCGGACGGTCGATCCCAAGCAGTTGATCGACGTCGTGTCCGGCGACGTGAAGGGCGGCGAGAGCAAGAACCCCACCCCAACGAATTTCCTCTGGCTCCCCGCCGATAAGACGCACGTTAAAGACGAACCGCTGGTCGTGACCTCGCCGCTGGGTCTGAGCCCGATCGCCTCGTTCTCGCCCGCTTCGAACCCGCTCACGAAGGGGAAGGTCGAACTGGGCAAGCAGCTTTATTTTGATGCGAGAATTTCCAAGGACACCACGGTAAGCTGCGCAACCTGCCATAATCCCGAAAAGGGTTGGACCGACCAGCTCAAGACGTCGATTGGAATCAAAGGGCAGGTCGGCGGTCGCAACGCTCCGACGGTTCTGAACTCTGTGTTCGGCCGAACGATGTTCTGGGACGGCCGCGCTCCGTCGCTTGAAGGCCAGGCGCAAGGGCCGCCGCAGAATCCGATCGAAATGGGAGACCAGGATTACAAGCAGATTATCGAACGTCTGCGAACGATTCCGGGTTATCGCGAACAGTTCCAGAAGGTATTCGGTACCGACGTGACGCTCGACGGCGTTGCCAAGGCGATCGCGGCATTCGAGCGAGCCACCGCACTCACCGGCAATTCGGCTTACGACCAATACGCCATGGGTGATTCGCCAGAATCGCTCAAGGCGATGAGCGATAGTGCCAAGCGTGGGATGGTCTTGTTTGGTCTTAGGCTTCGAACAGACGATGAGTTCAAGGCAGGTGTGCCCCTCAAGAAAGCCGGTTGTACGTCGTGTCACGCCGGTGCGAACTTCTCGGACGAGGAGTTCCACAACCTTGGCGTTGGTTGGATCGAGAAAGACGGCAAGTTCGCCGACCTGGGACGCTTCGCGATCGAGCCGATTGGGGCCAAGAACGAGAAGTCCGTTGGTGCGTTCAAGACGCCGACCGTGCGCGACGTTACTCGCACTGGACCTTACATGCACGACGGCAGCGAAACGACGCTGGCGGGCGTGATCGACTTCTACGACAAGGGTGGGAATCCGAATCCGTCGCTCGACAAGGATATTCAGCCGCTCAAGCTGACTCCTTCGGAAAAGGCGGACCTCGTCGAGTTCATGAAGTCGTTGACCGGTGCTGAAGTAAAAGTGGCGCTGCCAACCTTGCCGCCGGGTGCGGATGGCAAGAGCCCAGATCCTCGCGCGGCTCTGACGCCGCCGTCGCCGCCCAAGAAGGCGGGGCTCGACTCGCCGCACACGATGATTGGCCTGCGTTATTGATGAATCCGGGCCGCGCCGGCTCTGCTCATCGGAACGCTTTTGCGAAGCTTGAATGCATCAAACCGGGCGCGGGCATGGGGATCATTCCCTCTGTTCCGCGCCTTTTTTCTTACTCGGTTTCTGCGCCAACTGATCAGCCTCTAAGGTTTCATTCTCGCACGCTCTCGAAGCTTCTCGAAGTCCCAGATTTGAACTTCCGAGTCAGGTCCTGTACGCAAAGCAATCAGCTTGTCATCATGACTAAACGCAATCGGTCCCAGGCCAGAATTAATCAGTTTCGGCTGAATCGTGAAGACGAGTGATGCTCGGTCGACATCCACGATGCGAATTCGGCAAACGGTGACTCGGCGCCCGTTCTCTGTCCGTTCGACGCAACTTTGCGTGGCAACGTAGCGACCGCTCGGACTCATGTCGACAAAGTGGATTGGATCCGGAGAAACGAAAGTCCCAAGCAGTCGACCACTAGCGCCGTCGAGAATGTTCAACGTACTCTCTGGAGTCAACTTTTCGTCGTGTGAAACATCGCGCACGGTCACTCGCCGCCCATCTGGACTGACGCTTATCCACGCATCCACCGCGATAAGTTTGGAATACCTCCAAATCTCCTTCTTCTCGGCGACGTTCCAGAGGAAGAGCCATGTCATTTCTTCACGAGAGACTCCTGGTCCACCTGATTCACTGAGCCATGCAAAAATGCGATCGGGGTTGAGACCAATGTCCACTGCAGTCGCTTTTGCTGGAAGTGACCACGCTGCGAGTTCCATTCGAGTTGAAATATCCCAGCGACGAACGGGTCTTTCCCGTCCGGACAGCAGGTAAAGCGTGTGGCCGTCTCTGTCGAATCTCAGATGACCGCTCGAATTCTTTTCATCCTTGAGCAAGTCGATTTCATCGGGCTTTATACCGATGAGATCTTCGATCTTGCGCCCGTTGATGACGTCCCATAATTTCAGCCCGCCTTCGTGATCCGAAGCAGCAAGTACATCACCCTTCGGGCTGAATGCGAGACTGTAAACCCATTGGGAGCGGGCGCCGAAGAATCCGGCCTTTTTCTTTCCGGATCTTACGTCGAAAAGCGAAACACCCCCATCATCCCGTTTCGAGTACTTACTGGCGACGGCAAGTGTTTTCGCGCTCGGATCAAAAGCCAGTCGGTCGATAGTGCCGACATGCTCGCCAAACTCGTCGCTTTTTATGTCAACGAGTGGCACGACGTCTTTGCCCAGAATCTCTGGAAATTCCACAGCCGAAGGATTCTCTCGAGGCTTAGGCTCCTCTCCTTTGGCGCACATCAGTTGTCCGCCAAGGACGAGTGCGATCGCGCATCGGAGACTCCGGCGGGTGATTAACGACGTCGGAGAGTTTTGCCGTGAGAGCATATTTGAGCTCCGAAATCTGTAGCGGGAGGTGCGCATGAGAATGCCGAACGCAGACCGCACGCACTCATCCTAAGCTGCGTTCGTTCATTCACCTGCCAAGATTTTCTTGTGGAAGGGTCTTCAACGTGCCTCTGAGAGCGATCAACGGATCGAAGATAGAGGCGTTGACTGGTCTCAGCAGGCCTTAGCGGGAATCAGCCGATTGTTGTGTCCATTGCCACTGCGATTCTCTAAATCGGCCGAGAAACATTAGCGAGTCCCTGCGGTCGGGTGAGATTTGTGAACTGAATCAACGAGGGCTCTGACGACTTCGCGAGAAAGGGCGCCGGATGTTTTCGTTTCCGGGGGGCGGCATGTTACGATCGAATCCGTCGAGGCCGCACGTGATGGCGCGTGGTCGCTGAGGTTAGTCAGGCAGGAATGAATTTGATGGCTCGCCGGGCTCCGATCATCGTCGCGACCCTCGTAGGATTGTTTACCCTCTGGGCGTTCTTCGGCGACGCCATTCTCGGGCGGCAATTCGCCTATCGCGATGCTGCGCATTTCTACTATCCGCTGTACCAGAAGGTGCAGTCGGAGTGGGATGCGGGTCGCGTACCGCTCTGGGAAACCGAAGAGAACGCGGGTATGCCGCTGCTTGGCAATCCCACTGCGGCCGTTCTCTATCCCGGCAAAATCATTTACGCGGTTCTGCCTTATGCACTCGCCGCCCGCGTTTACATCATTGTACATGCAATCCTTTGCTTTGCAGGGATGTTCATTTTTGCGAGATCGTTGGGGATTAGCATCACAGGGGCCGTCATCTCCGCACTCAGTTATGCCTTTGGCGCGCCGGTGCTCTTTCAGTATTGCAACATCATCTATCTCGTCGGTGCGGCGTGGGTGCCGTGGGGATTCTGGGCGATTGACGCCTGGCTGAGAAAAGGACAGCGAATCGCGATTGTTGGCCTGGCCGTCGTTCTGGCGATGCAAGTGCTCGGAGGCGAGCCGCAGGCGGCGTATCTCGAAGGATTGTGCGCTGGTGGCTACGCGCTTTTGCTTACACGCAAGCCGCCGAAATCGCCCGACGATAGCGGCATTCGCCTACGACCTCGCCACTGGCTACTCATTGGCATGGGCATATTCGCGTGGTTTGGCGTGACGATTTTTGTCGCGCACGTTCTGGGCGAAGCTCGACCCAAAAAGATCCCGGTTCCCACGTTTACGTGGTCGCCTTTTGTGCCCATCGGCGTCCTCTGTTTGTGGGCTATGGCGGGATTCTATTTCTTCGATAAATGGCGAAGACGGCAACCCGGTGCCCGAACGCTGGCACAGCAATACATGGGCCTCGTCGTGGCTGCGGGGCTCGGTGGACTCGCGGCGTCGGCCCAACTTCTCCCAGTGATCGAGTTCACGAGGCTGACGAGCCGGAATACTGAAGAAGGCTCGCACGACATTTATCCCTTTAGCCTCGAGCCGTATCGCGTCGTCGAGTTTGCGTGGCCGAATGTGTTTGGCACGATCAACGACGGCAATCGGTCATGGCTCGGAGTAATTCCTCCGGCGACAGGACATCGCATCTGGGTGCCGTCGCTCTATGTCGGTGGGCTGACGCTCTTGCTCGCCCTCGCTGGTATGGGATTCAAACGCGGGCCAACCTGGCGCGGGTGGTTGACGATCATTGGTTTCGTCACCTTGCTCGCATCGTTCGGCGAATATCTTAGCCCACTCTGGCTCGGCCGGTTTTTCTCGCCGATCGCTTCCTACGTCGGCCCCCACGATCCTTACGATACAAACGCGATTCGCCTCGATGGCTATCTTCGCGATGGCGACGGTAGTTTTTATTGGTTCATTTCAACATTTGTTCCGGGATTCCAGCAGTTTCGCTATCCCAGCAAGTTGCTGACGTTTACCGTACTGGCGGTTACGCTGCTCGCGGGTTTTGGCTGGGATCGTGTGTCGAGCAGGGACGATGCGAGGCGGTCTCGGGCGTTCAAGATTCTTGCGGGGCTTTCGATTGCTGGATTGTGTGGCTCCCTGATTTTTGCCGGTCAGATTCGCGGAATCTTTCAGCGCAATTCGTTCGCATCGTCGTTTGGCCCGCTCGAGCCGGGCGGAGCATGGTTCAATATCGTGGCTGCATTTGGGCAATGTTGTGTGTTGCTCGCTATCTTCGCGTTGATCGTGCGACTCAACTCCCAACGACCACAACTCGCCGCATGTTTGATGATCGCGATCGTCGGCGTCGATCTGGCGGTTGCGAATGCCAGGTTGGTCATGACATCCAATCAAGCCGAGTTCGAGAGCAAGCCCAAGGTTCTCGAGATCATTGAGGCCGCGGAGAAGCAGAATCCTGCGCCAGGGCCGTACCGAATTCACCGCATGCCGATCTGGGGGCCGGAAGCGTGGCGTCAGGAAAATTCGCACGAACGCGTTGTCGACTTCATTCGCTGGGAACGCGATACGATCCAGCCCAAGTATGGTCTGCCGTACAACGTGGAATACACCCACACGCAGGGCGTCGCCGAGCTTTACGATTACGAATGGTTCTTCTCGCCATTCACGGTGAAGCTCACTCCTGCGCTCGCCCAGAAGATGCACCTCAACTTGGAAGATCGCCCAGTCTATTTTCCAAGGCGTGGATTCGACCTCTGGAATTCGCGTTACTTTGTGCTGCCGATGATCACGCCCTGGACAAGTCCCGAGCGAGGCGCGGCCGCGTTTCTGCAAGAGATCGAGCGAATTTACCCACCAACCAATGCGTGGGAAGGCCCCGATAGCGAGAAGCGGCAGCAGGAATTCCTGCGCAACTCTGACTTCCAGATCGTGCGAAATCCCAACGCATTTCCCCGGGCCTGGGTGGTGCACGACGTGCGATTGGCACCGCCGATTGAAGGTCTCTCGCGCATGCAGCGCAAGGATCCGATGGAAGAGATGCTTTACAACGGCGACTCGCTCTGGGAAGACGAGACGCGGCACGTCCTTGATTTGAAGTCAATCGCGATTCTGGAGACGTCAAATGGTGCGGCGTTCGCGCGATATCGGTCGCACGGTCCGACCGGTTTTGACGAGACGGTGAATGTTAAGCTGATCAACCCCCAGCGCGTCGAGCTTGAAGTCTCGATGAATCGACCCGGATTCGTGATTCTCTCGGACGTCTACTATCCCGGCTGGACGCTGACGATTGACGGTCAACCCTCCGAGATTCTTCGCGTGAATCGGATGATGCGCGGTGCGGCGGTTGAATCGGGCAAACATAAGCTGGTTTACGAATATCAACCGCGATCGTTCGCCGTGGGCAAAATGGCGTCGGCTGCGGGAGTTTTCGGGATGTTCGTCACAAGCACCTGGGCGTTTCTCAGGCGCCGGAGCCCCGCGCCATTTCGCATGATTCAAACTGCTTGAGGACCGTTGCGATGAGCCGAAGATTCGCGTTGCTGGCGGTGGTTTTGGCGTCATCTGCGTACTCAATCTCATTGGCGCAAACCGCCAAGCAGCCGAAGGTCGCCCCCGGCCCGAACGAGCCGGATTGGGTTGTCGTACTCCGCGACAATTACGGGCTTTCGATGTACGGCGACCTGAAGAATCCGGTCGAGAAGTCCGCAGTCGAAGTGCCGGGATTGTTTCGCAAGGCGGGACCGGGGCCGGTGACGTTTGTTCCGGAGATCGCGCTGGGATTGGAAACGGTGAACCGAGGCGGTTGGTATCGTCCTGGTGCCGACGCGAGCAAGCCTGACAAGCAGACCCTCTGGACCTACAAGGCCAAGAACACAACCGAGGACGTGAAAACTGGCGCCAACATGCCGCCCAAACTGCATGAAGGGGCCAAGACGTCGTTTGATCCTGGCGATGCGCCGTTTGGCTTGTGGGTGTCGAATGACGGACTGGCGGAGAGCGATGTTTATAGTGAACCGAAGGTTGTGAAGGCGGTGAATCCGCGACTTGCGAAGCAGCCTTACAAGCTCATGATTTATCCCTATCGCGACAAGGCGACCGGCAAGATCAAGCCGCATAGTTACTTGCTGGGCTGGGAGTATTCAACGAACGACGATTTTCAAGACATTGTGGCGCGGGTCGATAATGTTGAGCTGGTTGAAAAACCTTAAGAGTTCGGGAGAAAAATGATCGGCGGGGCGTGCGGGCGGACTTAGCTATTCTCGGAAGACGAACGTCGCGAGGAGCAGGAACGCCATGGCGAGCACGCGGATCGGCGAGACGGTGCGGCACATTCACGTGCTGTTTTCGGGGAAGTCGGTCGCGGGGCAGGGGGATGCGAGCTTGCTCAGGCGCTTTGTCGCCGGGCAGGACGAAGAGGCGTTTGGCGTGATCGTTGCGCGGCACGGCCCGATGGTTTGGGCTGTCTGTCGCGACATTTTGCGCGATCCACGCGACGTTGAAGACGCGTTTCAAACCACGTTCCTCGCGCTGGTCCGCCGCGCGGGTTCGCTCTGGGTGGAAGAATCGCTGGGAGGCTGGCTCTACCGCGTTGCTTACAACACTGCGCTTCGCGTCCGGCGCAATGCCGGAAAATTGCGCGAGAGGGAGCAACCGGCGGCAGATCTCAGCGTTGTTGCCGAAACTTCGACCGACACAGACGAATTCGCCGATCTTCACGAAGCGATCGCCCGGCTGCCTGAGCGGTTTCGCAAACCGCTGGTCATGTGCGATCTCGAGGGGATGCCGCAGCTCGAAGCCGCGCAACTGTTGCGCTGCGGCGAGGCGACTCTGCGGCGGCGGCTAGCCCACGCGCGGGAACGGCTCAAAAACCACCTTTCCCGCCACGGTGCTCTCCCCATGCTGCTCAATCGTTTGCAATTGCGGATGTCGACCCAACTGCCGGCCGGATGGCTCGAGGCCACCGCACGCGCCGCCCGTTTCGTTCGGCCGGTGTCGTCGTCATTGATGAAATTCGCGGGAGTCTTGATCGTCGCCAGCCTGGTTTCGGCGCTGAGCATTGCGTCGGCCCAAAGCCGCGATGAACCGCGTCCTGTTGCGGTGATGCCAAAGCCTGCTGCTCCCACGCCTGAAGTGAAAAAAGCAATCGTTACCACGCCGGTGCGCTGGTTCCATTTCAAATCGGATCGTGGCGATGAGGGATGGGCGAATTGCGACACAGGCATCGAAGTAGGACGATTCGAAGATCGCGTAACGATGGTCGACGCCGCAAAACGCGAGCGGCTTGAGTATGAGAAGGACAGCAAGTCGATCGTGAAGTCGCGTCTGAGCTGGCTAAGTGGTCAAAAGGACGAATTGGGACGATACGTCGTTCCCAGTGGCGATGATCTCGTGCTCAAACCGACACTGCGCGTACCCTCGCGCACGCCCGATGCACTTCGCGCAATTCCGATGGTGCTGCCGCAAGACTTCAATTTCGACACGGTCGACGGCCGCAAAATGATTCGGCTCGACGTTTGGGAACGCGATGCGCTTGGTGCTTTGCGAATCAGACGCCAAGCCTGGTACGACGCCGAAACTCGCTGCAAGGTGCGTGAGAAAAAGCGATACCAGCTCGGCGAACAGCAGCAATACGGCAAGGTTTTTCAGACCATTGATTACGACTATCCCGAAACCGGTCCGAGCGATCTCGCTGCGCTCGGTGTGCCAAAGAACTTGCCGATCGTCGATTCCGAAAAGCAGAAATCGAGCCGCATTGCCGATCAAGCGCCGGAGATTCGCCGAGTGATCGAAGGGGAAATCGCGGCGATTCGCAAGTTTCCCCGCAACCTTCGCGTTGTAACCAAGGACCGTCGCGGCGTGATTCACCTCGAATATACGTCGGTTACCGAGAATTATGTGAATCGATATTGCAATAGAATTCTCAACAGCGGTCGTGGCTCGCTACCTTATTCGCAGGGCCAGAATTTCCGGGCCGACAATCAGAACTTCGGCGAACGCCCGGATGATCTGTTTCCCACGCTTAAGAACGCTCCCGATGGCAGTTTTGATTCCGACCGCGTCGCCGCCTGGTTTCCCGTCAAGAAGTCGACGAACACCGGACTGGCAACGGGCGAGATGACGTATCACCTGACGCGTTTTGGTGAAAATGATCTCCGCGTGCACGTGATGGATGACTCGTACGATAGCTTTCCCCAGCTCTTTGACGAACAATGGTCGATCTATCACCGATTGCTCATGAATCTGGAAGTCATGCCTTCCGCTGCAGACACGCCGGCGGGTGCAATTGTGATCAAGTCGAACGGAACGCTTTCGGTGGGAAATAAGAACGTGCCGTATCCCAAGTATCACACGATCGACCCCACGCACGACTGGACCATGATCAAGGAAGAGACGTGGCGAAAGGAGTTCGACAACGATTCCTGGCAAGTTGAAGTAAAGATCGCACGAGGGTTCAAGCAACTTCCTAATGGATCCTGGTATGTGTCGCTCTGGGAAGAAACGCTCACGAGAGGATTGGAACGCGAGAAGCCCCCGACGAAAAAACCAGACAGAACGGGGTTTACGCGCGTCGACGTGAAACCGTTGCGCGCCAACGAATTTCCTAACAAGATCTTCGATGGCCCGGCGTTTTTGGAGGCGGCGAAGAAGGAGGGAGCGAAGATCGAGCCGAATTGATTGCGGACTTGCTGGGCAATATCATCAGGAATCTGGAAAAAAGATGATCGGATTTCCTCGCGGGCGCTCTTTTTAGGGCAGAAGATTGAGCCAGGCGGAGACGGAGCGCCATGCGAGGGACTCGGCTAGGAGATGCTGTAAGACATCTCGACGTGCTGTTTTCTGGGAAATCGGTCGCGGGGCAGGCGGATGTAGCGCTGTTGCGGCGGTTCGTTTACCACCGCGATGAAGATGCATTCACCGTGCTCGTGGCGCGCCACGGCCCAATGGTCACGGCGGTCTGTCGCGATATTTTGAGCGACGAAGCCGACGTCGAGGACGCATTTCAGGCGACGTTTCTCATTCTCGTGCGACGGGCCGATGCGCTTTGGGTGAAGGATTCGCTCTGCGGTTGGTTGTATCGCGTCGCATACAACGTCGCTCTACGGTGCAGCCGCGAATCGGCCCGGCGACGAGTTCGCGAACGCGGCCGAGCCGATATGAGCGTGTTCTCCGGAACAAGCATGAACAACGAGGCGATCGCTGCCTTGCACGAAGCGATCGCTCGTTTACCCGAGCAGTTTCGCCGCGCGTTGGTTCTGTGCGACCTCGAAGGGGTTCCCCAGGTCGAGGCTGCTCAGATCTTGCGTGTCGGCGAGGCGACACTCCGGCGCCGCCTGGCGGGGGCAAGAGATCGGTTGCGGTCTCAACTCACTCGTCACGGAGCTATGATCATGCTTTTGAATCGTTTCCCGTTCGCAATTCGAGACGCGGTGCCCGCCGCATGGGTGACAGCGACGATCGCCGCGGCGCGCACGATACGTCCGCGATTGTTTTCGGCCGCAAAACTCGCCGCGGTGATTGGCGTGGTTACGCTGATCGTCGCAGCCGGAGTGACGCGCGCGATGATGGACGATCCCGAACCGAAGGCGTCGGTGCAGGCCAAACCTGCAGTGTCGAAATCGAAAGTCGAACTGCAACCGGTGCGCTGGATTCATATGAAAAATGATCGCGGCGCCGAGGTATGGGTGAATCTTGATACAGGGCTCGAATTCCGTCGCGATGGCAATGCCGTGTCGATGCTGGATACCGCCAAATATGTGCAATATTCATACAACGGTAAGGGTGACATCACCAAACGCGGCGCGTATTACTACGGAATGATCCGAGATTCGCTTGGCAGATTGGTTCCGCCAGGCGCGTTCGACTTGCTCACGAAGGTGGACCGCAAGATTCCTTACTTCACGCCGGATGAGGCGAAAAAATCAAACGCCTTATCCTGGGATTGCGTGTATGACACACTCGACGGACGAAAAGCGGTTCGCGTCGATTCCTTCGAACACGATGCGCTAGGAGCGATTCGTCTTAAAGAGCAACTTTGGATTGATGATGTTACCCGACGGCCGGTCTCGAAGCTTCGCCGCTACCAGGTTGCGGACCAGCACCGGTACGGTACCGAGTTCGAGAAGACCACCTTTGACTATCCGGACACCGGCCCTGCCGATCTCGCTGCGCTGGGTGTTCCGCGAGGCACTAAGATTGTCGACGTCGAGCCGAAAAAGTCGTCCCTTTGGGAAGAAGTACCTGCCGAAGTTCGCTATATCCTGGATTCGCAGGCAGGCTCCGTCCGCAAATTCCCGCGCGATCTGCGTGTCGTCAGCTCCGATTTCACGGGGACCCTCGCGCTCGAATACTGGTCGGCGAGTCTGCAATTCGTCGAGAACTGGTGCAACGCAAGAACTTCGGATAGGTTCCACGCCATTGATCTTTACCAACCACGCAGTTACCGAGCGGATAATCAGCGTCGCACGCCACGTCCCAAAGATATTGAGCGGGCGGTGATGGGCGAAAGAGAATTCGCGTTTGATGCCGACCAAATCGCGGCGTGGCTGCCCATTGATCAGGCGGTGAATGTATCGCTTACCGACGGCAAGCGAACTCACAACCTTACACGGCTTACTCCGCCCAAGGGAAGCCAGCTTCATGTGCTCGGTACTGGATACGACAGATATCCCGAATTCTTCGAGCGACAGTGGCCGCTACTCCTGATTCGTCGCGATCGACTCAAGGCGACGAATGTCGCTACTCGTTCGATCGTAGTCCGCGCGGAAGACGAAATCGGCACCGGTGACGGTGGCGTTCAGCCATGGATTCGTATCTTCACCCTTGACCCGTACCACGATTTCATTGCCGTGAAGCAGGTCGAGTGGGAGATGATGCCGGGGCAAAAAGATTGGACGAAGACCGAAGTGAACGCGAAGACGTTTCAGAAGTTGTCAAATGGCTCTTGGTATGTGTCGGTCTGGGAGGAAGTCGTCACACGCGGATTGGAGCTCGAGAAGCCGTCAAATAACAAGTCGGAGGCTCCTTCTTATTCGCATGTGAGTGTTAAGAAGATTGAAGCTGATGCGTTTCCCAAGGATATTTTCAACGGTGCAATGTTCGTCGAGGCGGCCAGGAAAGAAGGGGCGAAGATCGAGACGGACCAGTAAGTGATTTTTGTATTCGAAATGAAATCGCCCGGCGAGGATGGTTCCTCGGCCGGGCGATTTTGCTTGGACGATCGAATTACTTGGGGGCCCCGATCACCGGCGCGGGAAGGAGATTATTGGCCGGCGGCTTCGTCGCTTCGGCGGTCTTGGTGCGCGGGTTATCGGGGATCGGCTTATCGAATTTCTTGAGGTGATATTCGATAATCGGCCGAACCGCAAGGTCGGGGTTGAAGTTCAAGGCACGTGTGAAATGCTCGGCGGTGATGTCGATCGACACACCAGCTTCCAGGCAGGCCATGCCGGCTTCAAATTCCCACTGGGCGAGCTTGGCATAGTCGTCGGGGAGTTCGAGCAGAGACCGCACAGTGAGCATCGGGTTGCCTTCGATGAGCGACTGCGTTGCTTTGGGCGCCTTGTTCGCATCTTCGTATCGGAGTTCGGTAATCGCATCACGCGCCATGAGCTGAATCGCGCTGCTGTAATTACCGATCAACATGAACACGCGCCCCTGACGCATTGCAGCGGTTCCGGGCCCGTCTGAAAGGTAAGGATCGGGCGTGCTTCCCGAGGTCCAAACCGACATCGCCTTTTCGGGCTGGCCGGTCATTGTCAGAAGATCGACAAGCGTTGGCTTGACGCCGTTCATGCCGGCTTCCTTGGCTTCGTCGAGCGCTTGAATCGCCATGCCGACCGCGCCATTTCGCTGCGCGATGTCCGCCTTTTGAAGCGGGCCAGACGAAGCGTCGACCGGTAGATTCATCAGCCGCGCGGAGAGCTCGCTGAGCTGATTGTTCGTCTCCATGAGTTGCTTCGTCAGGTTCTGGACCGTTTCGGTCGGCGCGTCTTTGACCATGCTCAGGTTCTCGAGCGCCGCCGCGATGCGATCGCGGAAGAGATCGATGCAGCCCATCAGGTAATAGTAGTTCGCGAGCTTCATGTTGAGCGCTGCGAGCGCCTTGAAGTCGTCGGCCGTGCTGGGCGGCGGCGTGGTCATGATCGCGTAGTTGAGCGTCGTGATGACCTGGCGGACGCGCGTTCCCAAGAGTGCCAGTTGCGGCTGCGCGCTGTTGATCGCGGCGATGTTGTTGGTCGTCAGCGGATAGCCGGCGATCAGCGCCGACTCTTCCGTCAGCAAGCGGCCGTAAACTTCCGCCAACAGCGTGTAAGCACGCCAGTCGTTCGGTTTGATCAAGAGACCTTCACGTAACTCGCGTACAGCCATGATGAGCTGCGACGGGCTCGATAGGTACGGCGTTTCGGGCGAGACGTCGAGCGGACGCGTCCAGCGCATGGCTGCGGAGCTGTGCGACTGGCTGTGCGAGATCGTGCGATCCTTGTAGATCTTGTCGAGGTCGCTCGTGAACGACGGTAACGTCTCGTTTGAGGGAGCGAGTCTCGGGTTTTTGTAAACGAGATTGTCGGCGTCGAGACGATTCTTCTGGAAGTAGGCCAGGTCGTTCGCCGGCGCTTCGGGCTGGCCGAACATCGCGACCGCGCCGTCGTCGTAGAACGGAATCCACTGCTTGCCAGCGAGAAGGGCTGTGTAGGTGCGCGGGGAGTTCTCGATGCTGAGCATTACCGCCGAGATGTTGTGCTCCTTGAGGAGTTGGCGGGTGGTGGGGACATCGTTGTCGCGAAGCGCTCGCTGGAGCGTCTCGAACTTCTGAATGGTGTCGTTCGTGAACAGATGGCGGCGGCTGTCGATGAACGTCTTGCGTTTGGGCGAGGCACGCCAAATGAGAGCATCGCCGTGCGGCAACCGGGTATTGAAGACGTTTCCTTCAAGCGGGGCGTCGGCGATTGCCTGTGCCGACTCGAACGGGAAGTTGTCCGGGTCGAAACCGAAGCCGAACTGCGGCGCCTGATCCGAGATCCCGGCGTTCAGCAGCTTGAGGGTGATCGCCGCGGCGAATGCGAGCAAGGTGATGGCTCGCCCGCCGGTCGAGAAGACGGCCCATCCCGAACCAAGTCGGCCTTCAGTGCCAACCAGTCCGTGATACCACTCCTGGCCGTTAAGGGTGAGAATCGCCACCATCGCGATCGCAAAGAACGGCTGCTGGCGAATGGTGATCGCCCACAATCCGGCTGCGACCACAAACACGAGGAAGCGGTCGAGCTTGAAGTTCTTCTGATTGACGATGAATGAAATCACCCCGAGACCCGCGGTGATCAGGAAGAAGCCCGAGGTTTCCAGGAACGACGAGTTGGGGTCGCTGCTGGCCGTCTTACCGAAGTAGGAAAGCTGTTCTTGAATCGCCGGCCCGGAAACCCAGCCGAGCGTAGGAACGAGTGACGCAACCGCTGCACCGTAAGCGAGGTGAATCGAGGGATTGACCAGGCAAATCGCAGCGCAGATTCCCAGGAAAATAAGCGCACGCTTCGGGCAAACCCAGGGTGTTTCGGGCTCGTCTTCTTTCGGCTTTTTGAAGGCAACCGGCTTGCGCATGAACGCGTGACCGATCGCGGCGGCCGCGAAGATCAAGAGGCCGAACAGAAACGACTCATCAACGTTCGCCCAGATCAGGAAGAGCGGGACGAGACCGAAGAGAGGCCATGTGCGCCCTTGTGAGAAGATGCGGAACAGCCAGAGCAATTCGACCGCGAAGAGGAACTGAGCCCAGGTGCTGCCGTCGATAACCGCCGGCTGGGCGATTCCACCGAACGCGAATCCCAGTCGGGGAAGGTAATAAACGCCCAGCATCACGCCCGCGCAGACGGCGGCCCACCAGAGGCCGGGTCCTTTATGCCGGATTCGCAGCAAAACAAGCACGGTGAGGGCGCGAAGGAACGCACTCAGGCCGATCAAAGCGGCCGCGCCGTACTGTTCGTTTCGCTCCATCTGCTGCCGCTTGAGCTGCTGAACCTCGGGAAGGTTCGAGTCGATCTGGCTCGAAGGATCAACCTGCACGAAGCCAACCGCGAGCGAATACACCTCGTAATGGATGAGGTCGGCAAGCCACGAGACATGCACCCAGCGATGGCCATCCTCTGTATAGGAGTGCCTATCGGTGGTGACCGGCGATTTTGTCTCGGCGATGTCGCGACCGGACTGGAGTTGGTTCCAGACCTTGGGCTGAGTGACCTTGTTCGCCGAGCCGAAGAACGCGAGCAGAAACACGATGGCGGCGACGAAAAGGTCGTAATACGCGTTCCACTCGGAAACCTTTTCACCGGTCCACGGCTCCGGAGTGGGCGTGGCGGCTGCGGCTTCCGCCGGCGCGGATTCGGCGTCGGGGAGCTTCTCTTGAGCGTTGGCTTCGGTCATTGCGTCGTTCAAGGGATGAAGAAATTAGGAGGAACGCCCGCGATTTGGGCGCTCCGAAAAAATAACAGCGTCCATGCTAGGCCCTTTAACTCACCACGGTCAAGGGGGCGAACCACGGGACGCAAGCAGGCTCGGAGTTTCGGCTTGGGGAGGGGGTTTTCGGGGAGCTCCGGTGC
Source organism: uncultured Isosphaeraceae bacterium (assembly GCA_945957605.1). GTDB lineage: Bacteria > Planctomycetota > Planctomycetia > Isosphaerales > Isosphaeraceae > CAMFLR01. Next base: position 194,535 of record CAMFLR010000006.1, on the reverse strand, counting down.
TCGTTGACTTCTCTTTCGTTGCACCTAGAATGCGAGGGTCCCTGATTTGCGAGGGATTGATGAACGTCGGTTGAACCTTTGCCCAAAGCGCCGGATTTTCCGCCAACTGGGGTCCTTCGATGGCATTACTGACGGCTATTCCGGTCTACAACGAGGAAAAGCACCTCGACGGCATCCTTCACGAAGTACTGAAGTATGCGGAACACGTGCTCGTTGTTGATGATGGGTCGACCGACGGCACCCCTGAACGCCTTGCGCAGTTTCCGCAGATTCAGGTGATTCGCCATCCCAAAAATCGCGGCTACGGCGCCGGTTTGCAGACTGCATTCGCGGAGACGATCCGCGGCGGTTATGACGGCCTGGTGACACTCGATTGCGACGGCCAGCACGAGCCGAGCCGCATTCCCGAAGTCGCCGCCCGGCTCGTCGATGCCGACATCGTTTCAGGCAGCCGGTATCTCAAGATTTTCGACCCGTCGCAGGTCCCGCCAATCGAGCGCCGGCGGATCAATATCGAGGTCACCCGTTGGTTAAACGAGTGCCTACAGTTGAATTTGACCGATGCGTTCTGCGGCTTCAAGGCCTACCGGCGATCGGCGCTCGAAAAGCTTCATATCACTGATGACGGCTATGCGATGCCGCTTCAGGTTTGGGTGCAGGCGGTCGATCGCGGGCTGAGCATCTTGGAAGTACCGGTGCCGCTCATTTATCTCGACGAATCGCGGGCGTTCGGCGGCGCGCTTGACGACGCGAGCTACCGGCTCAATCACTATCGCGACGTGTTCCGCAAGGCGATCGAACTCGCAGGGTTGACCGTCGCGGGAGGTTGTGCCTGATGCTGGCACATCGCATCCGGGCGCCCAGGGAGGATGGAGCCGTCCTTGCTCAGCCTGCGCTCGATTCGGCCGCGCAACTGGCTGCCTCGAACGCGGATCGGTTTGCCGACTGGAACTACGATTTTCAGGGTCGCCAATTCCAGGTTCTTCGCGAAAAAGCGCGGGCCGACGCCTTCGAGGCGGCGCGCGCCTACCACGAGCGGCTCGGTCTGCCGATGCCGGCGGATGCGTCGCCATCGATGCCCGTCATCGCGACCGGCCATCAGCCCGAACTCTATCACCCGGGCGTTTGGGTCAAGAACTTCGCTGTCGCGGGAATCGCCCAGAAAACCGGCGGAGTTGGGCTGAATCTCGTCGTCGATAACGACATCCCCAAGGCCGCGGCGATTCGCGTTCCGCACGCGGTTGGCGAGAACCTGCGCACGCAAGCGGTGAGCTTTGACGACTGGATCAGCGAAGCTCCATTCGAAGACCAGCACGTCAACGATCCCGCGCGATTCGCCGCGTTTCCCGGCGAGGTTCGTCGCGTGCTCGATGGACTGGTCGCTGCGCCTCTCCTCAAGCGCTTCTGGCCGCATGTGATGAATGCGCCGTCGTCAGTTACACGCGTCGGTGAGCGGTTTGCGCGGGGACGTCGGCTGATCGAGGAAGAATGGGGCGTACGCAATTGGGACGTCCCTCTGAGCACGATTTGCGAGACCGACGCGTTTCTCTGGTTTGCGTCGCATTTGCTGGCGCAACTTCCGCGTTTTCAGGCGGTGCACAACCAGGCGCTGAAGGAATATCGCACGCTTTATCATATTCGCAGCAAGAACCATCCCGTGGCCGATCTTGGCCGCGAAGGAGAATGGCTCGAGGCACCGTTTTGGGCCTGGCGCAAGGAAGAACCGCGGCGGCGTCCGCTACTCGCCCGTCAGCTTGCCAAGACGATGGAATTGCGGATTGCCGGCGAAAGGACGCCCTTCGCCGAATTGCCGCTTGCGAGCGATCGTGAAGCGTGTTGTGCCGTCGAAGCGCTACGAGAATTGCCCGAGAAGGGCATCCGACTCCGCACACGCGCGCTCACCACAACGATGTTCGCGCGTTTCTTTCTTTCTGACCTGTTCATTCACGGCATCGGCGGCGCGAAGTACGACGAACTTGGTGATGAGATCGCCAAGCGATTCTTCCACATCAACCCGCCCGAATTCCTCACGCTTTCGATGACGTTGCATCTCGGCTTGCCGACTTCGGACTCGACGGTTGGCGATCTGCATCGCGCCGAGCGCAAGATTCGCGACCTGACCTGGCAGCCCGAGCAATTCTTGGCGGCCGAGGGCTCGAATGCCGAGGCGATTGCGGAGAAGCAACGGCTGATCGCCTGGGAGCCGGCGACAAAGGCTGAGCGCAAGGCCCGTTACAAGGCGTTCCGGGCGACGAATGAGGGGCTGGCGGCCAAGCTCGCCGACCAGTTGCCGCAGGCGGTGGCCGATCGGGCTGACATTGTCGATCGACTGAGACGTGACGGAATCGCGCGATCGCGCGAATACTCGTTTGTTTTGTTCGACGAGTCGCGTATAAAAGACGCAATGTCGCGGATTTTAACAACGGTATAACCTTGACTTCCGTCAATTTACAAAAAAATGAACGAATTGGCCTCCAGCCCCGCGCGAACCGGCCTCCGACGCGCTAGAATGAGGGAGCAAGGGCCGGAACGACTTCGCCACGACTTTCTGGGCAGATCGGCCTCGTCACGCGTGAATTCGGTTCCGACTCCGAGGTCAATTCCGACATGAAAGCTCCCGAGCCGGCTCTCCGGCTACCTTATCGTCGCGGGTCCGTCGAGTTTTCGGCTGGTACGGAAGCCGATCACGAAGCGGTATATCAAACGTTGCTACACGTCTTTCACGGACCCGACCGCGATTCGTTCCTCGGCGCACTCGCAGATCCCTCCTACAAACCCGACCAACGCCTGGTGGCGAAGGTCGATAACCGCGTCGTCAGCCACGTTCATTTCACCGAGCGCAGTATTCGTTACGGCTCGGCCGTCATCCCGATGAACGGGGTGATGTGGGTTGGCACGCTCCCCGAATACCGTGGACTCGGATTCGCCCAGAACCTGATGCGGCTCGGCGAAACGCGGGCACGCGACGGCAAGATCGCCGTCCAGGCCCTTACGACCGGCATGCCCCAGTTCTATCGCCCCCTCGGCTGGGGCGTTTGCGGCCGCCAGACATTCGCCCAGACCCTTTCACGCAACCTTCCCCAGGCCAGCGATGGCGTGATCGAAGGGAAGGGGGGATTCTGGCACGTGCGGCCGTGGCGGCAGGTCGAGCTCAGCGACCTGATGCAGCTCTACGACAAGCAATTCGGCCACACCACCGGCACCGTGTCTCGTTCGGAAGATTACTGGCGCTGGATCATCGGTCGCAAGTATGCACACGTGATCTGGGTTGCATGTCAGGGCGAAACCGTCCGTGGCTATGCGTTCGTGAAAGATCACAAGGTCCTCGAGATCGCCACGAGTGCCGCACATCCGCAGGCGCTGAAAGCTCTGCTTGGGCGAGTTCGGGCTGAAGCGCTTGAACGCGCTTATCCCGAGGTGATCATTCACGCTCCGGCCGATCATCCGGTGATGGAGATGGTCACGGCGGGCTCGGGGAAGATCGTCGATCAGGATGAGTACGACGGTACATGCTCGATGTACCATGTCGTGAACATCGAGCGCTTCCTGATGTCGATCATGCCTGAGTTGTGCCGCCGCGCGGTTGAGTCAGGCACTCAGCTTCCAATCGAGTTGGGGCTGACGATCGGTGACGCACGCTGGTTGTTGCACGTCGAGGCGAAGGGCGGTGCAGTTGAGCCTGATAAGCTAAGCCGCCGGCATCTTACGCTCACTCCTGCTGCTTTCGTGCGTCTGGCAATGGGGCACACGGGCATCGATCGGGCGATCGAGGAAGACGGAGTCGAGAGTTCGACGGGGACGGCAGTCGACGCTGCCCGCATCCTCTTCCCGGTTCAGCCGATCTGGCGAAGCCCGCTTGATTCGGGCACGGCCTGACGCGATTTTTGCGGATCGCGACGCTTAAAAGTAAACCTGGCCGCGCACCCAGAAGAGGTCGCTGGTGAGTTGGTATCGTCCTGGCGCGAAGATGACGGGCGACGCGAACATCGCGTGCTGCCAGTCGAGATAGATCTTCACGTATTCATTGAGGTACCAGTTCACGCCAAGGTCGGTCATTCTGGTGTGGTTTGTCCACTGGTTGGGATCGGCCAGACCGGCGTTGAATACCTGATTGCCCAGCGTGATTTCGCTGTATCGGGTTTCCAATTCGAAGGCACCCAGTCCGAATTTCTCGGCCTTGAGATTAAGTGGCTTCTTGGGTTTGATCTGGCTGCGACGGTCGATTTCTTCGCCTGTGAGCAGATAGCCCGCCGCAACATAGAAGCCGTTCACCGGCACGTGGAAACGCGCGGGTTGGTTCACGAAGCCATAAGAGGTGTAGCCCGTCTGCCACTCGCCGTAGAGCGAAAAGCCCTTGTAGAAATACGACCCGTGCAGAGACATTTGCTGCCTGCTGCCCGATTCCATCACGTTGTTATTGAACGTGAGCCAACCCGGCGCGACGTTGGGCAGGTTCCCGTTCGTCGACTGGCTAACCGAGGTTCGTAACGTCTGCGGAATGACCGCTTCGCTCTCTTGCCCATAATTGATCGAGCCGCCGATGTTGAGATAGCGGAGAAACTTCCAGTCATCGTCGACTTTGAGGAATGGTTTCGCGTTCACATAAGCGTTGATATCGCGGCCGTTCCCGAGGTTGAGCTGCGTGTTGCGCGAGCCGTCAAACGCACCGACTGCATAGTCGAATTGTTTATCGAACAACTGGCCCCAGAGCTGGGCTCCGATTTCACGGTTCAGACCGAAGTTCGTCGCGTAAAGCGAGCGTTCGGGCTGAAGCAGGTCGACGTTGGAAATCGCGTAGTATTCGTAGAGGAAAGGAGCCTTATATCGCCCGAACTTGATCATGTAGCGATCGTCGGGATGAAAGTTGATAAATGCGTTTAGCAGATTCGTGAGGCCGTAGGCGTACTCGAACGAGCCTTCATATTCGAGGAGCTTGGTGAGGCGTCCCGAGAAGATCAACCGCTCGCGCGGGACGTAAAATCCACTACCGCTCGGCTTCATTCCGCCTTGTTGGTAGCCGCGAAACTCGACCTGGGTTTGGTTGTGAATCTGGAGTTGGTATTCCTCGTCTTCTGACTCCAACAACCAGCCAGGGCCGAGGAAAACGTCGGCCTTGATCTTGCTTGGGCCTGGTTTATCGCGTCTGGGGGCGGTGTCGGCGGGGTTATCTCGGGCGCCTGCGCCACCTTCGCTGGAACGGTCGCTACGGGGCGGTTGAGTGTCGTTGAAGATCGAACCGACGCCATCCAGGGCCGGGGGCCCGTTGGCGGCGTCGCCGGAAGCTGATGAAGAGTTTGCAGGTTTGAGAGATTCGAGCTGAGTGGCGAGTTTTTTGTTTTGATCGAGTAACTGCTGGATCATCTCGCGCTGCTGACGCAGTTCTTCATCCTGACGTTTGAACCGTTCCTCGAGTGCAGCATCTTGAACCGGTGGCGCGGGAGGAACCGGCGGAGGTACTTCAGCGCATGCGGACTTGCTCGCCAGGGTTACTGCGAGAGCGGCCAATGCGAGTCGTAAAGCCAAATCTTTCAATACAATGCGTGCAGACAACGATTCCGTCTCCCGGTCTCCCCGAGACGATGCGACCGACCTCCGCTGTTATCGTCTGGGATGACTGCAAGATCGTCATAATCGTTACAGAACTTTGCGTAATTTATTAATGGCGACAATCTTGTATTGATAAATCGGCATTCCTTGTGTGTCTTTTCAATAAATCTCATCAGGATCGTAAAGCGATGCATGGGTTTCGAGCGCCGGATCCACTTTAACATCTAGGAGTCGCTGAACTTAGCGCGACCGAGCGACGAGCGAAACCAAGTTGCGGCCATTTCGCGAAATCGACTGGAATATGAGCAAGTGTGGGAAGTGGGCCGGTCGAGCGTGCGGTGCCTCGAAGACCAATGAGGCGATCTAACTGACCCACAGTCGATCGCTGCTCATACACTAATTGCACATACGAACGAATCCAACTATTAAATTACGATTAATCCATAAAGTAACTGTAACACTTCGATCGATGAATGTAGCAAGCAGTCTTGCGGGCTCGCTTTGTAACTGAGCCCGCTTATTAGTTTGAAGAGCGGTGCGTCGTGCAAGACTAGGCAATCGTTGGCCGAGATCGATCCCTTGTTGGTTTTCCGCGTTCAGACTAATCCCGATCGGAGAGGCTTACGTGTTGATAAATACGGCTGGCCCGAAGCCAGCAGCATGGCCCAAGGGCCTTGTTGGTATGCTCGTTCTCGTTTTGATAATCGAAACCTGGCTAGGACGTCATAGACCATATACGAATATGCAAGTGGAGTCCTGGGCCAGTAGCGCAGCCGCGGCGAAGGGCCCGGCAAAAAACTCCTCCCTCATATGTTTTGGCGATAGCCTGGTAGTTTTTGGTGTAATCCCCAGCGTCCTCGAGTCCCGCCTGCAACGCAGTTGCTACAACCTGGCGGTTACGGCTGGAACTCCTGCGACTTCCTATTTTCTGTTGAAACGGACGCTCGAGTCTGGTGCTAACCCCTCGGCGGTTATCGTTGACTTTACTCCGTTTCAACTTGATCCTCCCGCCCATCTCAAGGTTGCCCGAGTTTCTCTCTGGGCCGACTTTTTGCACTCAAGTGAGTTATACGATCTAGCAACCTATAGTCGCGCGCCTGGCTATGCTGCCGAGATCGTTATTCGCAGCTTTCTGAACTCGGTGCGGTTTCGAGACGACATTCGAGAAGCGATCAACTGGGCCTTCAAGGGGGCAGTGCGACCGTCTCAGTGTCAGGCGTTTGTTACCCGATGGAACCTTCGTGCCAACAAAGGTGCCTTGGTGCCGCCAGAGTCTGCCCAAACCACGCAATTTGATTGGAACCGAGACGACTGGATGGTGCGCAACTGGGATTCCACGATGCTCGCCTACATGGAGCGGTTTCTCGACCTTACGGCCCAAAAGTCGATCACTGTTTACTTGCTAATTCCGCCTATCGACCCCGTCCAGCAATCGTATATCGACAGCGGTGTTTATGGGACGGCGCAGAAGTATGAAGAATTATTGAGAAGCATTCAGACTAAATTCGCGAATGTCAGGATCATCGACGCACGTCGCTCGGGTTACCAATCGTCCATGTTCGTCGATTCCATGCACTTCAATCGTGCGGGTTCAACCGCACTGACGGACGATCTCGCGAGCGCAGTGCTTTCTGAACTGTCGGCCGATCGCTGGGTGAACCTTTCGCGTTCTCACCGGCATGACGTCGCCGGACATGTTGAGGATCTGGTCGAATCACAGCTCGCGATCGGGATTCTCCCTCCCGAATTTGTCCAGCGACGATGATTTCACCGCGCTCACTAAACGAAAACAGACCGGGCATGACCCGGTCTGATTCGTTTCGATTTCATTCCAAGACGTCGATTACGACCCGAAGTGGCGGCGAATCGGCGGGCTGTTGAGATAGACGGCCACTGCCGCGTAAGTCACCAGAATCGCGATGCCCCAGCTCAATTCGGTGGTATTGAGCTTGTCGGCGACGTTCGAGATCTTGATGTTTTCGTCCTCAACCGACGTCACGTCGATCTTTCGTTCCTGAACATCAACGTGCATGCTGGCGTTGTAGATCGGCAGGATCAACAGCGCGACCACATTCACGAACGCGCCAAGGGTGAGCGCGATCAACAGCAGGCGAACCGACTTCGACTGCAAAAATCTCACCGCCGCGAAAACGCCGAAGAGGCAAACGCACAGAAGAAGTGCGTACGCGGATTCACCTGCGCTCATCTTGACAAGCGAGATGATCGAGAAGATCACAGCGGCGGCCATCGAGATGAGACCGACCATCCAGACACCGATCGGCGGACCGGCGCGGCGGATTGTCGGCGTCGGGTCGATGTCTTCCATCAGGTCGACGCGAGCGCCTGTATCGAGGTCGAGCCCGCACGTGCCGCAAAGCGACATCCCCTGAGGGACTACTGTCCCGCAGGTGGGACAACGCCTTGCCTTGGCGCGGCCTTCGGCGAGGTTGCGATTTCGTCGCGGAGTCGTCGGCGCGTCGTCCTGGAACAGGCTCATCGCGTCCGACTCGGGGGCGGCGGACATTGGCGCCTTCGAGGATGTGCGCGGAGTGTCGGGAAGCAGCGAGGCGTCGTCGAACAACTCGCGGAGCGATCCTGTGGCGGTCGGCAAATCGGCATCGCCGTGACTGGAGTTTCCGGTCGTCGGCAGGGTGATCGACGAGTCTCGGGCAGGAGAATGAGTCTTGCCCGGCGTCGTGTGTGGTTTGTTGCTTTGTGCTGGTCCGCCTGTGTGCGCGGCGCCACCGTCGGCCGTGAACTTGCACCCGCACTTCGGGCACTTAAGTCGACGACCGGCAGCGTCGTCGGGGACGTTCAGGGAGACACCGCAATCGGGGCAGTAAATAGTTCGCGGCATCGCTCGCGCTTTACCAGGGGCGAAGGGGAGAGGGGGACGCGCCGAAACGTGGGAGTCTCTTCGTATGACACGTTCCATTATTGTACCACCTCCGAATTTGTTTTCGAGATGCCTCGACCTCAGAGAAAACGGACTTCGCGATTTCTTCTTAGCCGGAGGGTCTAGGAACGAAATCGCGGGACTCGACAATCCGCCGGGTCGCCTCGTGGCGATACTCGAACATTCGTTCGATCTTTTGCCTGACGAAGCCTCCCAGCAACCAGCGCCCAATCGCGCCTAGCGGAACCTCGTAATCGATCTCGTCGCGCAACAACGTCCCCCCACCCCCGTCGTCGAGGAACCAGTGCCGGTGAAACCAACTCGCAAACGGCCCCGATACCTGCCGGTCGGAAAACATCCGGGGCGGGTCGTAGTCGACGTGCTCCGCCACCCACTTCACGGGGAACGGGCCGACTCTAGATAATAATACGATGCATGCATGCGGTGTGATCGAGTTTTCTTGAGAAATCACGTTGATTTTTTCCCACGGGGGTGTCAGCCGGAGGAGGGCCCCTTCGCTTTCATGGAAATCGAACACGACTTGCGGCGAGGCGTTGATGTGCGATTCCTTGACATACTTCATGGCGAAGTTGTCCTGCGGGGTTGAGTTTTTGGGACACCGATCGCAACTGTTGTGGACGGCGGAGGGCGCAAGTCCAGACGCGGCAGGGGGTCGGGCCGAGTTTTCAAGAAGATTTCGATTGCATCTGCGCGTCGGCTTGGCCAGGATAGGCGCACGCCCTCGTGGGGACTTAAGTGGACGGGGCCGGTCGGATTGAGGCGCTCCGCGCACGGTTTCAGATCACAGATCAAGGAGTCTTGAGCGATGACTGACAAGCGGTCGGTGACTCGCCGCGAATTCCTCCAGACCTCGGGCGCCACGGGCGCCGTCGTCGCCGCGTCGACGTTCGCCCACCCGGCGATCGGTGCGGTCAAGGGAGCGAACGAACGGCTCAATTTCGCGATTCTTGGCCCCGGTGGTCGCGCTCAGGCCCACATCGGCCACTTGCTCGACATGAAGAAAGAGGGCAAGCCGGTCGACATCATCGGCGTTGCCGACGTGTGGGACGGTAACAAGAAGGTCGGCCGTGGTCTCTACCCGTCGGCCGAACGCTGCGGTCTCGACGCCAACGATAAGACGAAGGTCACCAAAGACTATCGCAAGTTGATCGAGAACAAGGACATCGACGCGGTCGTCATCGCCACTCCTGACCACTGGCACGCCACCATGGCGATCCAGGCGATGGAAGCCGGCAAGGACGTTTACTGCGAAAAGCCGATGTGCCATACGATCGACGAGGCACGTCGGATCACCGAGACGCAGGCCAAGACGAAGCAGATCATGACGGTCGGCGTGCAGTCGACTGCGAGCCCGATATGGAAGATGGCGAACGACGTCATCACCTCGGGCAAGATCGGCCACGTCATGCAGGCCCAGACGAGCTATTATCGCAATAGCAACGTCGGCCAGTGGCGTTACTATCAGTTGACCGAGGATATGAATCCCAAGACGGTCGACTGGAAGATGTTCCTGGGTACCGAGTTCGGTCTCGCCCCGGATCAGCCCTTCAACCGCGCCCGTTACGCCCAGTGGCGTTGTTACTGGGATTTCGGCGGTGGTATGTACACCGACCTGTTCGTTCACCAACTCACCCACCTGATTCAGGCGGTCGGCGTTCGCTTCCCGAAGCGCGTCGTTGGTGCGGGCGGTCTCTATCTCGAATACGACGGCCGCGACGTTCCCGACGTTGCCACCGTGGTTGCCGACTATGATGAAGGATGCCAGGTCATCATCTCGGCCACGATGTGCAACGACGTTCAGCTCGGCGAAGTGATTCGCGGTAAGAACGCGACCATCAAGTTCGAGGGCGAAAAGGCCTTCCGCGTCATCCCGCAAAGCACCGGCAATGCCCCCGCCAAGCCCGGCGAAAACAAGGGCGACGGCGGCGAGTTGGTTTCGACCAACTTCAACAGCGGCGGCGACCGCGACACCCGCGCCTTGTGGGAGCACTTCATCGGTTGCATCCGCTCGCGCAACCCCGAAACGCTCTGCCCCGCCGAAACCGGCTACGCGGCGATCGCCACCGTCAACCTCGGTGTCGACTCGTACCGCTACGGCAAGGCCTACTACTTCGACAAGGCGACCGGCAAGGTTTCCGAGGCCGATCAGGCCTGGTCGAAGCGCTGGGAGCAGGTGAGCCACGAGCGCGGCAAGCCGAACCAGATTCAAGGCTGGAAGGCCGATCCGCTCGAAGGTTCGACCGTCAAGGCTCCGGCCTACCAGGCGCTCGAAGGCGACTGGATCGACGGCAAGGATCCCGCCGCCAAGGCTTGATCGTCTGCTCCTGAAAGCGAAGTGAAATTGAAACGCCCCGTCCGGCAAATTGCTGGGCGGGGCGTTTTTTATTTGTCGGCTTCAATGTATCGGCGCGTTTCGAATCGCCTCCCGCCAAATCCCGACTTGTGTTACCGTCCCAACGGTCGCAACTTAACACAAGGAGGTCTTTATGATTGCAGCCGTCATCGCGAGCATCGTTATTGGTCAGGTCGAATTGCCGGGAAGCAGGTTGAGTCTGGCGGAAGCATCCTCACATGCTCAGGTCATCTTGGTTGCAAAGATTGTTGAACGCGAGTTCATTTTGGGCTCCGGCGCCTCATCCTTTGGTAGCGTATCACTGGAACATTCTTTGATATTGAAGGGGCGACCCGCGTCACTTGCAAGTTTTGGCGTTACGGCGAGTAGTCGCGAAACTTTTCCCAAGCAGGGCGTGGACTACATCTACTTCATAAACGAACAAATGCAGTTGATCAAAGTTCTGCCGAAGACGGACGAGAATATCGCTCAAGTAAACAAGTGTAAAAATCGCGTGCTCTGATTCCCGCGGGCAGGTTTCAATAAGGCCCGTGGTGTGTCGTCCTGGAACCGATTTAAGTAATCGCGCGTGCTTCAGGACGACTACTAAGAACGCATTGCAGTTAAAAAAAACGTCTGGAAATGGACGTTACAACGTATGAAACAACGAAACGATGTGAAAATGAAACGCAATTGAGGTCGCAGAGTCACGTAATCATGGATGCTCTTGTAAGTACTCTGTCGTGGCCTATACGGTTTATTGCGGAGATTGAACGGGCCTGCTGCTCGTAGCGACGACGATGAGCGTCGATTCGCAAACGCAAGAATCGTGTTGTTTTTTCGGTACGACAAAAAAGAGGAGTGAATGTTTCAAATGCGCCTTCGATTGTTTGCCACATGCCTAGCTATTCTTGGTTTTGGGGTTTCGGCGCAAGCCGGTCAGGTTACGTTCACCACGACCCAAGCTGGTGGCAACGTTCAGATTGATTCCGGAAACAGCCAGGTTTGGGATTTCGCTGTAACGTCCAATGCCTTTGCCGTGTCGCAAATCCTTGGTCAGTTCGTGGTCAAAGACGGCAACAGCACGTCGGCCCCGATCGTGTTGTCACTCTACGACACACTCAACACCACCGGCCACAAGAGCGGTACCTTCACGCCCTTGGGCAACTTGCTCGCCAGCGTGGCGGTTTCGCAATCGACTGTGACCAATCAGTACGCGTCGCAGAACTTCACGATGTCCGGCCTCAACCTGCTGGCGGGCAATTACTCGATCGTCCTCACGTCGACGACGGGAACCAACGGGTCGCAGCAGTACTTCTTCAAGGGCGGAGATCTCCAGACCAGCGCACAGGGCATCAACCTTAACCCGGATAACACGCCCCCGCCGGTCTCGACTCCCGAGCCCGCCACGTTGGCATCGGCCGTGGTTGGCATGACGCTGGTCGCCGGCGTGATGCGTCGCCGTCGCGCTCGCTAAGCCGAGCCGCCAGTTCGCCGCGAAAACTGTCTTCACGAACGAGAACTCCGCGAAGCCTTCCTCCTCAAGGCACATCGCGGAGTTCTTCTTTGATTTGCGATGAACGAGACACAGCGACGGACGCAACGTCCCAATGTGCGTGCTTTGCTACTTCGATCGCTCCGCGCGGCCGCGGGGAACGATTCGGCCGTCAACGATCGTCTGCACGAGCTCGAACCCGGCGTCGTCCCAGTGAAAGAACGCGAGATTCGCCACCCATCCGTTCTGGATGCGCGGAATCATGCAACCGACGGCGATTGCAGCATTGGCGCTCGTCATGGCGAGAATTTCCCAGGCCGATAGCTCGGGTTCGGTCGCCTTCAACTCGCCAATCGCCTCGGGAAGGTCGCGATTTGACCCCGCCAGGTAGGGCGTGCCCGCAACAACAATTTTGCCCGATTCGCTGACTTCCCACGGTCCATACACGCCAGGAGGCAGGCCAGCGAGGGGGCTGGCGTCACTAACCAATACTGTGCGGGCGGGGGTTTTGGCGCGAACGATCACCCGCAAGACGTCGCGGTCGAGATGGTGGCCGTCGGAAATCACCGACGCCATCAATCGATCCTCGGCCGCTTGCGTCCAGATCGCGTTGGGATGCCGCGGCAAAGGCGAAGAGATGCCGTTTCCAAGGTGCGTCGACAATCGGGCTCCGGCGTCGACCGCCTTGCGAATCGTGTCTGAATCGGCTGCGGTGTGGCCGATCGCAATCGTGATCCCCGCAGCCACCGCGCGTTTGATGAACTCGATTGCGCCCGGACGCTCGGGGGCGAGCGTGATCAACGTCACAAGGCCGTCCGCTGCCTCCTGGAGTTTCTCGAATTCACCCCAATCGGGGCCGCGAACTGCGTCGATCGGGTGTGCACCTCGGTAGCCGTCCAACTCGGAAATCGACGGACCTTCGAGGTGAAGGCCGAGCACCATCCGTTTGACTTCGGCGTCCTGTGCGACCGCCGCCGCAATCGTCGCAACTCCATGCCGCATCGAGTCGAACGGCGCGGTGATTAGAGTCGGGCAGAGCCTGGCTGTGCCAATTTCGGCCTGCGCCCGCACGATTTCGATCACCTGTTCGGGCGTAATCGTCGGGTCGGAAAATGAAATGCCCCAGCGACCGTTCGTCTGGATGTCCCAGAACGCTGGGGCGACGCAAAGCCGGCGGCCGTTGGCTTCGGGCTCGAGACGATCGAGCGGCTGGATCGAGGCGATCCGGGATCCGTCGATCGCCAACTCGACGTCGCAACCGTGCGTCACGTCGTGAGCCCGAATCTTCGTCATCGCGTTTCCGTCTCCGTCCGGTTCGACTCGCGACGCGCCAGTGAGGCAGCGATGAAGTCGCGGAACAGCGGATGCGCGGCCGTCGGCTTGCTCTTGAACTCAGGATGGAACTGCACGGCCAGGAACCAGGGGTGATCCTTCAACTCGACGATTTCGACGAGCGTTCCATCGGGGCTAAGTCCTGTCGGCACAAAGCCTTCATCAATAAACGCCGTGCGATACGCGTTGTTGAATTCGTAGCGGTGGCGGTGCCGTTCGCTGATTCGCGGCTGGCCATATGCCTTCTGCGCCAGGCTGCCAGGTGTGAGGTCGCACGGGCAGGCGCCGAGGCGCATCGTCCCGCCGCGCTGGCGGACGTTTTCCTGCTCTTCCATCAGCGCGATGACCGGATTCTGCGTATCGGTCGCGAACTCGGTGCTGTTGGCATCGTTTAGCTTGAGCACGTCGCGAGCGAATTCAATCGCTGCGCACTGCATTCCCAGGCAAATACCGAAGAATGGAATCTTCTTCGTGCGCGCGTAGCGAATCGCTTCGATTTTCCCTTCGATCCCTCGCATGCCGAAGCCGCCGGGCACGAGCACGCCATCGACGCCCGCCAGCATCTTCGCCGCACCCTCGCGCGAAACGTCTTCCGCTTCAACCCGCCGCAAAACAACGCGCGAGCGGTTGGCAATACCCGCATGATCGAGCGACTCATACACCGACTTGTACGCGTCGCGATGCTTCATGTATTTGCCGACGACGGCAATGTTCACCTCTTTATTCGGGTGGATCACGCGATCGACCATCTCGCGCCAGGACGAGAAGTCGAGGGCAGCAGCCTTCAGATTCAGCCGCTTGACGATCAGGTCGTCGAGGCCGTTATTCACGAGGCTGATCGGCACCTCGTAAATCGTGAATTCCTTGTCGCGCTCTTCAATGACCGCCTTGCGATCGATGTTGCAGAAGAGGGCGATCTTGTCCTTGTCGCTCGACGAGATCGGATGCTCGGTGCGGCAAATGAGAATGTCGGGCTGGATACCGATTTGCCGAAGAGCACCAACCGAGTGTTGCGTGGGCTTTGTCTTAAGCTCAGCCGCTGCTTTGAGATAGGGGACGAGTGTCAGGTGGATGTACAGAACGTTTTCGCGTCCGACATCGAGCGCGAATTGGCGGATCGCTTCGAGGAACGGCAGGCCTTCGATGTCGCCAACGGTCCCGCCGATCTCGGTGATCACGACGTCGACGTCATCCTTGGCAAGGCTATGAACGGCCGCTTTGATTTCGTCGGTGACGTGCGGAATGACCTGAACTGTGTTGCCTTCGTAGTGGCTGCCTTCGCGTTCCTTGTTGATGACGGACAGATAAATTTTGCCGGTGGTGTAGTTGCAGTCGCGGGTGAGGGGAGCGTTGGTGAAGCGCTCGTAGTGGCCCAGGTCGAGGTCGGTCTCAGCGCCGTCGTCGAGAACGTAAACCTCGCCGTGCTGGTAGGGGCTCATCGTGCCGGGGTCGACGTTGATATAAGGGTCGAACTTTTGCAGGCGAACATTCAGGCCGCGTCGTTCGAGAAGCATGCCGATGGATGCGCAGGTGAGGCCTTTTCCAAGCGAGCTAACGACGCCGCCCGTCACGAAGATATGCTTCGCCATGTTCTCCCTCAAAGGAGTTCAGAAACTCGAAGTCTGACCCAAACGAGCCAGTATAACAAACGAGGCAAGTCTTTTCGCCGCCGTTTTGATTGTCGAGTCGGCCAAAACTGGGTACATTTGAAGGTGGCGTAACTGACGCGCATCGCGACTCTGCGAGACTTTTCGATATGCCGCCGATTCAGCTCAATCGCCGACGGTTCTTGAGCTGTTCCGCCGCCGCCGGCTTCGCCCTCACCCAGGCGAAAGGGGCCGACTCGACTCGCCCCGTACGCATCGGCATGATCGGCCTGGGGAATCGCGGCACGACTCTGCTTCGTGCCTGCCTCGACGACCCCAATGTCACCGTTGCCGCCGTCGCCGATCTCGATCTCAAGAATCGCGTTCGCGCGGCTGGAATCGTCGAAAAGGCGCGCAAAGAAAAGCCTGAGGCGCTCGAATCGATCGATCGGTTGCTCGAACGTAGCGAAATCGAAGCGGTGGTCGTCGCCTTGCCGTGCGACCTGCATGCGAATGTTTATGAGCGTGCCTTGAAGGCCGGCAAGCATGTTTACGCCGAAAAGCCGCTTGGCCTGACCCTCGAAGAGTGCGACCGCTTGATCGCCGAGTCGGTTCGTCACCCCGAGCAGGCGCTTCACGTTGGTTTCCAGCGACGGTCAAATCCACGATATCGCGATGCCATTGCGGCGATCCATCGCGGCGACCTCGGCGAACTGCTCAGCGGTTCGGCGACGCTCGCCAGTTCAAATGGTCCGATCTCCGGTCACGACGGCTGGCTCGGTTCCCGCGCTCGTTCTGGCGACTGGATGGTCGAGCAGGCAGTGCACGTTTGGGACGTCTACCACTGGTTGACACGTGGTGTGCCGATGAAGGCTTATGGTCGCGGCCGGCGCGACGTTTTCCGCAAGTCGCAACCCGATCGTGACGTGACCGATACGTACCAGGCGATGCTCCAGTGGAGCGACGGTTTCTCGCTCGAATTCTCGCAAACCTGGATCGCTCCGGCCGATGATGCGTTCACGGGCGCGGCCACTCGCGTGGTGGGAGCGGATGGCGGTTTTGATTTCGCCACAGGTGCGATGACGTTCCGCGATCGCTCGCAGCCGCGTCAGGTCGTTCAGCCCGGCAATCATGCCGACACGGCGCTGTCGATTGCCGCGTTCATGAATGCGGTTCGGAGCAAGGAGCCGGTCGAGGTGCCAGTTAGCCTGGCAATGGCTCGGGCTGCGACCGTCACAGGGTTGATGGTACGCAAGGCAGTGGACGAGAATCGTGTTGTGATGCGGGCCGAAGTCGAACGTAATGGTTCAGCGGTAAGTTAGTAGCCGTCAAAAGGTAGCGGCGGAGATCGACACGACTTCTTTTGGAGGTTGTGATCATGCGAGTGCCGTGCTTCACTGTGCGCCGTCTCATGATACTGGTCGCAGCGTCAGCGTTTGCGACGGTCCTTCTGACCGGCGGCCGGCGAGATCTTATCGATAGGCTAGACTCGCCTGTGAAAGTTGTCAGTTGGAAGACGGACGGCTTAAGGCTTGCCGACGGCCGCATTCTCATGCCACCTGGAATGAGCTCGCTTCCCGACGTGTCTGAGCGTTTGGCAGCAGCCACCAGACGTGGCGTTGAGATCGCAACGGATGGACGCGTCTACGGTTTGATCTCAGTTGATCATTGGTGCGGAAACGATCCCATTCGAAGGCATATCGTTCGAACCGATTTGGCATTAATGCTGGAGTTCACCGGAGAAGGGAAAACGGCTCATCCACGACGGAATCAAGATGTTACGTCCGGTGACCTCGAAGCTTCGAGCTACTCGCACGGGAAATGGAGCGTGGTGGGCTACTCGAGACTCAGACGTTGGCGCATCGAAGTGGAGGGGCAGAGTCGCGTGCCAGCCGCCGTTTCGCCGACAATCACTGCAACGCGCTGAATGGAGCAGAATATATTCATGTTGGTCCAGCGATTGCCGTTCGCATTTGCGTAGTCCGCCTTGACCAATCTGCCGGATCGGGACATCATCCGGCTCGCCTTCGACGAGGAGGGGAAAGGATCATCCACGACGCCTCGTCGATCCTGAACGGCTCAGTCCGCATGGAGGAACAACCATGACCGTCGACGAATGCCACGAGCGGCTTCTGCAGATCCGCCAAAGCCAGGGCACCAACTCGCCGCTCATTCGCGTCGATTACGGCGGAACCGCTTATCTCGGCCGCCTGTCGCGTACCGATAGCGATCCCGATTGCCGGAAGAGAATCGACTCGCCGTTTGGCGTGCTCGTGCTCGAAGGACTGGGGCTCGCGCCCGGTCCCGATACGATTCTGCAAATTGCCTCGATTCCCGACGATGGGATCGGCGAGATCAACGAAAATTGAGCGAGATGATGAGGCGGGTCGCGGTCTTTTGACAGCGGCCCGCCGGTTCTTGATCGGAAGTCAATCGTTTGCGATCGTGCGCAGCGGCGGTGTCTGAACGGTCACGCCGACCGGTCCATTCGCCCCAGCGAAGCCGAGCTTCGTACCCGCCTTGGCGAACGCGACTTTGACGATCCCGAGCAGGATTCCTCGTTCGAGGCTGCTCGAGTATGCGCTCGAGGTAACTACACCGACCTCGGCGTCGCCGTTGAGCAGTTTCGTCCCAGGCGCCGGAACTTCCGCGGTTTCAACCACTCCCGCCATGACGATCTTGTTCACGTGGCCCAGAGCGTCAAGTCGCGCGACGGTTTCCTGGCCGAGATAGCAGCCCTTCACAAAGCTGATCGCCCGCGCATCTCGATTCAGTTCCTGAGGCAGACGATCGGGAGTGACTTCCTGCCCGCCCTTCGGTGTACCCGCTTCGATTCGCAACGCGTCAAAGCTTGAGGAATCGAGCGTGGGAATATCCGAAAGATCGGCCGCTTCATTGCGATCGTAGATCAGCGTGAATCCAGGTTCGGTGGTCGGAGTTTCACGAATTACACGGACGACAGACTTACCGGCCTCACTGGACACAATTCCTAAATCGCCAGTTGGCAGTTTCAGGCCGAGTGCCGCCAGTTTTACTTCTGCACCTGGGCCGAAAATGTGGGTTTCTGAAGTACGATCGGAAACGTCGGCGAACTCGACGTCATCAAAAACCGCCTGTTTGCGGAAGTGAGCCAAAATCGGCTCGGCCGAGGCAGCGTCGGCACGAAGGAACAGGCGATCGTCGAGGTTGTGGATCGTCACGAGCCCTAAGGTTTTTCCCTGGTGCGTCGTCACGAACGCTTCGCAACCCGTGCCGCCAGCGAGGCGCTTGATTTCCTGGGTCGTCAGGTTGTGGAGCGTCTTGGCGCGATCCGGGCCTGTCACTTCGATGCGCACGCGATCGGTTCGGTCGGCCTGAGTAATCTTATTTGAGTCGGTGAGAGCGTTCATGATTTGAGATTCAGGCCAGGATTGCGCAACTCATGCTGGAAGCAAGGGGGGTGGCCGGGACAACTCGTTGTCCCGGTCGCGAAGCGACAAGAGGGCATCGCGAAGTGTTCAGTTGAGCCTCCTGTGGCTGCGCCTCCTGGACAACGAGTTGTCCAGGCCACCCGTCCAATCCTTCCCACGGCGTTATCCCAACCGCGTAACTCCTATCAGGATCGGGCGTGCACGAAGGTGCGATCGCCCTGGTTGATGGTAATAAGCGAATGCGTCGCCGCCGCGAGCTTGCCGACCTGAGTCAGACGGTCGATTGCCAGCATTCCCAACTCCTCAACGTCGTCCGCCGAGGCACGCGAATGCAAATAAATGTCGGCCCAGGCGAGGGCATGAGCGAAATCGTCTGCAACGATGTGATTGGGGCCGAGGGCGTCGCGAAGCGCGGGAAGGTCGAGATCGCAGAGCAGGGCGATTTTCCCGCCACGTTGAACCGCCGCAAGCGACTGGCGCAAGGCTCGAACAAAATCGTTGGGTGAAGCAGGCCGGTCGGTCGCGCCCACGCCGGTGATCACAAGATCGGCCCGGCTTTCGGGTTCGAGCAACCAGGTCGCACGAAGTCGAGCTTCCGCTTCGACTGCGATAGGCTCGGCTTCGCCAGCGATCACTTCGGCGATCCCTTCGGTGGCCGGAACGATCGCGATCTCAAATTGAGAGCCGAGAAGCCAGGCGACTTCCGTGCTCGAAGGGGCTTCGGTCGGCTTCTCTTTCGTGATCTTACGAGCCGGCTTGGCTGCAAAAAGCGGTGTGCGCGGCTCGGTTGCATCGCTCAAGCCTGGTGTGATCACCGACCAGGGGCCGCGCACCGATCCGTCATCGCCGAAACGCACGCCGCCGATAGGAATGACGCAATCGGCGTCGGGCAGCAAGCGGTTAAGGTAGATCCGCAGGCCAGCCTCGGTCGTTGCCAGGTAGGCCAGGCTTTCGCGGTCGGACGGATCGTGGTGGACGAGCGTAACACCATCGGGAAATGCAACTTCTGTCGCGGAGAACTCTCGTCCATCAATGACAACCGTGATCGAATCGACCTCCACCGATCGCAAGACCTTGCAGACTTCCGCGAGGACTTCGGGGTGCTGCGACAGCGAACCATCGAAGGCGATGACGACACGA
Organism: uncultured Isosphaeraceae bacterium; assembly: GCA_945957605.1. Classification (GTDB taxonomy): domain Bacteria; phylum Planctomycetota; class Planctomycetia; order Isosphaerales; family Isosphaeraceae; genus CAMFLR01. The sequence continues at coordinate 174,776 of CAMFLR010000006.1, read as the reverse complement.
TCACCTGGCACGACAACCTGGCGAAGCGGCGGAAAATGGAGGGGAGATTCGAGAGCCTCGGCGATCCGATGGGAAAGATCGGACACCTGTGTCAGCGGTCCGGTCCAGGCGGCAACGACGATTGCGGGGTCGGCCTCGAACGAAACAGAGCCGCCGTGAAAATCCACCCGAAGATCCATGATAGGCCAGGCCGCTCGCGATTTAGGGAAAAAACAGGACTGCCGTCGACCTGTCATCTTAGGCGCAGGGCGGTTCCAGCGGCAAGTTCGCGCGGGGAGAGTCGCCTTGGAACCGTATGATGGATATGATTTAAGGTGAACTTGGGAACTCTCCCCAACTGACGAACGTCCAAGGTATTTGATGACCGGGCCAACCGACGATCTCACACTGATCGCGGAGTGTCGCGCGGGTCGAACTGACGCCTTCGGGTCGCTGGTCCAGCGTTACCAGGATCGGCTCTACCCGACGGCGCTTCGGTTGACCGGTAGCGTGGAAGATGCTCTGGACCTGCTCCAGGACGCCTTCCTCCAGTCGTTCCGGAAGCTCAACCGGTTCCATGGCGAGAGTTCGTTTTACACTTGGGTGTACCGCGTTATGGTCAACCTGGCCCTCAGCGAGCGCAGAAAGCGATTGCCGAAGCTATTTCGGAATGAGCCGCTCCCTGAAGCCAGCGACCCCGCCGATTCCTCGGACCTTGGCAATCCCACAGCACAGGTTGATCGCCAGGAACGCGAGGCGGCCGTTCAGCGCGCCCTCGGTAAACTCGCGCCGGATCACCGCGTGGTGGTCGTCATGAAGGAATTCGACGGCATGCGTTACGAGGAGATTGCCGCCGCACTCAATGTGCCGGTTGGCACGGTGCGCAGCCGGCTCCATCGAGCGCGTTGCGAGTTGAAAGGCCTGCTCAGCGATTACGACGAAGCGGAGCCGCCCGCATCGCCCCCAAGCACACCGTCCAATGTGGCCGAGCCCACAACGAATCCACCACTGATCGTTCACGCAGAGGCACGAGGCCGATGAATTTTTTGGCCTTAACCCCAAGAACCCCATGATATTCGACGACACACTACTCTCTGCGCATCTCGACGACGAGCTCAGCGGAGCCGTGCGCGAAGCCGTCGAGGCCGCAATTGCGGCCGACCCGGCGCTCGCCGAACGCCTGCGACTGCTCGGCGAAACCAAGCGTGCAGTGAGTTCGCTGAGCCGCCCTGCGATCGGGGTCGACCTGGCCGGCGCTGTCCTGAACCGGATCGAGCGCGACCGGACTGCCGCCAATCGCCGCCCCTACTACTGGATCGCCACGGCCGCCAGCCTCCTATTTGCGCTCGCCATTTGGGTCCAGCCGCTCGAGCTCGGCCATCCGCCCAAGAACGGGCAAGATGTTGTGGTGACGAACGTCCCCACGCCTCATGTCGAGACAGCGAAAGATGAGACTGTGGCACCCGTTGAGCCGGTTGGTCCGCCGGTCATCGCTGAGGTGAAGTACACCGAGCCGATGCCGGATGCAAACCTGCACGCGCGTGATCAAATGCTGCAGATGCTCGACCGCCCCGGTGTGCGCCGGATCGTTATTGTGGTCGATGCGATTGATCCAGCCGCGCGGGCAAGTGTCAATGATGCACTCATGCTCTTGCCACGCAAGAATCCCGAATTCACGAATGTGAAACTGGCGCAGGGGATCGTGCTCGACCCGACCTATCCTGGCGAAGCTGAAGTGTTCGCGACGGTGATGGATTGGCCCGAACGCCGCCAGTTGCTCGACAAGCTTGAAGATGAATTCAAGACGGTCATCGATCAAACCGTGGTCGACCCGCATGTTGGCCTGCAACTTGCCGACATGAGTGGAGTTCAGATGGGTGTTGGCCGTCGCGCTGCGGGGTTGGGGCAGGGGCCGGAACAAGAGAAGTTGGCGATTCGTCGTCAGCCGCATCAGCCTGAAGTTTTCCCTCCAGACCCGCCCGCTCGCGTTCGCGGGAACGCTGTTGTGCAGGCGCCGAGCGGTTTTGTTGGTCCGCCGGTTTCTACGCGGACGAACGAAGGCGCGGTCCCGGTGATCGTTTGGCTGACGACACGGTCGAAGCCGGCGATTCATTGAGTCCGGCAGACGATTCGATAAAAATCTGAAGACCGGGTGTCTCTCCTGGTCGTTGAACTGCGTAACAGAGCGCGGGTGTGTGGGACATCGTCGAACGAGACGTGTGGTTATGATCGAAGTTGCCGATTTGTCCAAGCAATACGGAACGATTCAAGCCGTCAAAAAGCTGACGTTCCACGTCGATCGCGGTGAAATCGTTGGCTTCCTCGGCCCCAACGGCGCGGGGAAGACGACGACGATGCGCATGCTCACGACGTATCTCACTCCAACCAGCGGGCGAGCGTCGATTTCCGGGCATGACGTACTCGATGAAGCGCTCGAGGTCCGCAAAAAAGTTGGCTATTTGCCTGAAAACGTGCCGCTCTATCCCGAAATGCGGGTGCGCGAATACCTGAGCTATCGCGCTCAACTTAAAGATGTACCTCGCTCCAAGCGACGCTCGGCCATCGACTACGTGCTGGAACGCTGCGGTCTCGCCGACTTCGATCGCCGCATTTTGGGACAGCTTTCCAAAGGGTATCGTCAGCGTGTCGGCCTGGCGGAATCGTTGATTCACGACCCCGACTTGCTCATTCTCGACGAGCCGACCGCTGGTCTCGACCCGATTCAGGTACGCGAAGTTCGAGCCTTGATTCGCGAGCTGGGCGGCAAGCATACGATCTTGCTTTCGACCCACATCATGACTGAAGTCGAAGCGGTGTGCGGCCGCGTGATTTTGATCGCTGCCGGACGCATTGCGATCGACGATCGCATCGAGCGAATCCAGACCGAAAATGCGATCGTCTTGCAGGCGCGTGGACCCGAAAACGCGATGAAAAAGGCGCTTGAATCCGCGCCAAAAGTTCGTCGCGTGACGACGCTCAATGATTCCGGCGGCGTGGCGACGTTCGAGATTCAAACCGAAGACGGCGTCGACCTGCGTGAGGAGCTTGCTCACCGGCTCGTGCATAACGGCTGGGCGCTCCGGCAGCTTGATTTGCGGCGTTCGTCGCTCGAAGAGCGGTTCGTGCGTGCCGTGGCCGACGCGTCGGTTCGAGTCGATCAACCGGAAAGCGGGGCCGCCTGATCATGAGCGTGCGACACCTTTTTCCTCTCTTTCGCCGCGAGCTGGCTTCCTACTTTTTAGGGCCAATGGCGTTCCTTGTGCTGCTCGCGTTCCAGGGGATTGCCTGGTTCAACTTCTGGGACCTGCTCGAACGGCTCGATCGCAATCGCGCCACCGTTTCGGGCCTGCGCGATCCGCTCAACTTCTATCTCTCGGGTAGCGTTCCGTTCTGGATCGCCCTCATGATCGCCCTGCCGGCGCTCACGATGCGGCTGATTTCCGAGGAAAATCGCTCGGGGACGATTGAAACCCTCCTCACTGTGCCGATCACCGAGGGCGAGGTGGTGATCTCGAAATGGCTTGCAGGTGTGGTGATGTATATCGTCATGCTCATGCCGTTCATCATTTACTTGCCATTCCTTTATGTTCAGGGCAAGTTCCATTTCGACATCGGTCCGTTCATCTCGCTATCAATCGGCATGCTATCGCTAGGTTTGATGTTCGTTGCGATCGGCCTGTTTTTTAGCTCGCTCACGCGGAACCAGATCGTCGCGGCGATCTGGACGTTTCTCACATTTTTTCTGTTCATCTTTCTGACGGAAGCCGCTTACGGCTATGCCTTGGCGAAACAAGAGCGCTGGGCGGAGCTGATGCAGTTTCTTTCGGTGCTCAACCAGGTTCACGCATTCGCGATCGGTCAGCTCGACTTGCGGATTCTCAGTGTTCATTTCTCGATATGTGCGCTCATGTTGTTCTTGACCATCAAGGTCGTAGAGTGGCGTCGTGCGTGATTTGTCCGTGGTGCGAAAGGGCTGCCGTCGATGACCTCGATTCTTGAGCTTGTCGGTCGAACCGAGATGATGATTCTCGGCCTGGCGGTCTCGCTCTTCCTTGCGTTCTACTGGCTGGTTCGCGGAGCGCCGATCGGTCAGTCCGCGCCGGCCGAGCCTTCCGAAGCACCGTCGACCGGCTTTCGCGACCGGGCCGCCGCATTCGCGGTTCTCGGCCTGATTCTGGTGCTGGCCGGCGCCTACGTTGCGGTCGCATACGGCATCCCCTGGTCGCTGCTGCCGTTCGGCGTCGGTTACGCGCTCATCTTCCGCACGATCTCGAAATACAGTTCGTACCGGCACGTCAGTCCGAGCCTGAGACGAACGGTTGAGTTCGCGCAGACTTCGCTCAGGTTCACGCTGCTCGCCGGTCTCCTGCTGATCGTGAATATCTTCGCATTCAAATATGGCGGCAACCCGATCGACTTCACGCACGATGAAGCGTTCACGCTGTCGACGCTCAGCTCGGGGCGCATGCAAAAACTCGAGCGTACGTTGCACATGACGCTCGTACTCGGTCGTGACGAATCTGCCAGACGTTCACGCGATCGCGTTCGCCAGCTTGCCGACCTTTATAAACGCGAGAATCCGTCGAAGATCGAGATCAAAGAGCTCGCTGCGTTCAACCCGAACCAGGCCGCCGATCTCGACGACATCATGAAGCGCAACCCCGATCTGATGATGAGCCGAGGCGATGCGGTCGTCCTCGAGTATGGCGAGGGCGCATCCGCCGGCCGTTCGGTGATACCCGTCGTCGATCTCCTTCAACTCGCTACTCCCGGCGCACCGACAGCCGAAGGACGCCTCGCCACTGCGTTCCGCGGCGAAGATGCGATCACCTCAACGGTCGCCCGCTTCATCGAAGGGAAGCGTACGATTGTCGGCTTCACATCGGGCCACGGCGAGCCATCGCTCGATCAGGTCGATCCGCGAGAAATGGGGCTTGGCCTCTGGAAGTCGCGGTTGGCTTCGCTCGGTGCTGTCGCAACTGACCTGAATCTGGTGAAAGAGGGCGTGCCGGCCGAGGTTTCGCTCGTCGTGATCGTTTGGCCCAAAGCTGCGTTTTCCGAGTCTGAGCTCGAGCACCTGAAAAAGTATCTCGCTTCGGGCAAGCCGATGATTGTTGTGACCAACGCACAGAACCTCGGCGGATTGCAAGGTCTGCTAGCGATGCACAACATCACTTTCGACGCCGGTCGGATCCTTGACCCCGAATGGAATGCCGCGCGGCAAATGGACCAGATCGTCACCCCGCCCATCACCATTCCCGAACATCCGATCATCGCCGCGCTCGGCAAGCAGAGCTTCCTGTTCCCGGTCGCTTCACCCCTGAGCGTGATCGGCTCGGCACCCTTACGGCAGGGGGAATCCAAACCGCAGGTGAACCCGGCAATCATCGCGGCTCCATTTCTTCGAACGAGCCCGAGATCGTGGTCGGAAACGAAGGAAGGGTCGTACCAGTTCGACGCCGGGGTTGATGCCAAGGGACCGCTCGTTGTCGGCATGGCGGCGATGGAACGCGTGGAAGCGATCAACGGCGCGAAGCCAAAACCGCGCCTCGTCGTGTTTTCGAGTCCCTACATGGCGCTCAATACGACCCTGCGAAACGACCCGGCGAACATGGATCTCTTGATGAACGCCGTCGAATGGCTCAAGGGAAAGGAAGAGAGTTTGGGTGTCGCGCCCAAGGTTCACACCGCGGTGCTCTTCACGGCTGACCCGAGTCTTCGCACCAAGCTTCATCTGGTTCCCACGATCATTTCGGTTGTCTTGATTGTCGGCTTCGGCGTGCTTCTTTACCTGGCGCGTCGCGCGTGACGAGCCGTTTTCCGGCGGTCCGCCACCCGGCCCCTTTGGTTTGCCCGCGATGAAAAACCGATCGAACTTTGTACTGCTTTTCCTGTTTTTCGCTGCCCTGGCCGGTCTCTGGGCCGCCGACCAGTGGAAACTCCCCACGCGCAAAGATCGCGAGCGTGCTGAGCCGCGCATCTTGCCCGAACTGCTCGACGCCAAGTCCGACGACGTCCAGCGCATCGAAATCGCCGGAGGCGCCAAGAAGATCGTTTTCGAACGAAGCGATCGCAACAAGTGGCAAATGCGCGAGCCGGTCGATACTGCCGCCGATCCGGGGATGGTCGAAGCCCTGGCATTCACGCTCAAGGAACTTACAAAACAGCGCGATGTCGGTCATCTCGAAGGCTCGCTCGAATCCTTCGGCCTCGAAAAGCCTGAGCGAACGATCTCGGTTTTCGGCAAGGATGCGGGCAAGCCGATCGCATCCTTGGATCTGGGAAAAACCGCGCAAGGGATGCGCTATGTGAAGTCGAAGTCGTCGGAATTTGTTGAGGTCGTCGACCCCAAGCCGCTTGCCTCGGCCGACCTGGCGCCTGCCCGCTGGCGCGACCGAATGCTCGTTCGCATGCCCAGCCATATCGTGAGTACGCTGGAAATCACGCGCGGCAAGGAGAAGTTCAAGGCCGAGCGTGAGGGAGAACTCTGGCACGTCACCGAGCCTTATCGCTTCCTGGGCGACGCGATGCGCGTCGATGGTGCGGTCTCCGAAGTCGTTTCGGCCCGAGTCGCCGAAGATGTCGGATTCGTCGCCGATAACGTGACTGACTTCGCCAAATACGGGCTGGCACCGCCGGTCGCGAAATTCGAGGTGAAAACCACCAGCAAGGACGGCAAGGAAGAGGTTCAATCGTACGAAATCGGCAAGGCGGTCGAAGGCGGTCAGACGAGCCGCATTTACGCTAGGCGTTCGGATCAGGACGAGGTGGTTGCGGTCGAGGGCAAGTTGCTCGCCGGCGTTGGCACCAATGTGCTCGATCTTCACTCCAAAAAACTCGCCGACTTCAAGGCCGACCGTGTTACCTACTTCCGCGTGAAGACCGGCGACTCCACGGTTGCGATTCGCAAGCGAGGAGAGGGTTGGCAGCGGGTGATTCCTCTCGTCGACCGCGCTGATAAGTCGCAGGTGGACGACTTGCTGAAGAAGCTCGACGAGGCTGAAGCGAGTACGATCTTTGCTCCTGGCAAGGCGCCTGACCCTCAACTTGATAAGCCGTGGGCGGTCGTCGAAATCTGGCACGAAACTGCATTCGACAGTGAAGGGAATCCCAAGAGTCCGCCGCGCACGGCGATCAAGGTCGGCCGTCGCGATGCGCTCAATAAGATCGCAATTTGCCAGACCGAATCCGACCCGGCGATCATGTCGGTGCCCCTGCCGTTCGTGAAGGATCTTCCTTCGGGGCCGCTCGCGTTCCGAGATCGGATCATTGCCAGCACGCCTGGTCCGGAAGTCGACCATATCGATATCAAGGTGGGCGACACCGCTCGTTCGCTCCAGGCTCCCGAAAAGCCCGATCCCAACGGCTGGAGGATGAAACAGCCGATCGACGCAAGGGCCGATTCGGAATCGATCGGCCGCTTGATCTTCGTGCTCTCGAACCTCCGTGCCGACGCACTTGTCGCCGAAAAGGCCGACGTCCCGGGCGCCGATTTCGGGTTCGATGCTCCTTATTTGATCGCTACGTGGGTAACACGTTCCAAATCGCCCGAGCCGCCGATGCGGATCGTCGAGCCAGTGAAAACGACGCTCACGGTCGGCAAGGCGTTACGCGACAAGACGGGCAAGCGCTACGCGAAAATCTCGTCGAGCCCGATCGTTTTCACACTCGCGCCCGAGATTGTCGAGACATTCAACTCGGAGTGGCGCGACCGTCACGTCCTCACGTTCGACCCGACAAAAGTTGAAAAGGTCGTGATCGGCTGGCCTGCGATCGCCCTTTCGTTCCGGCCGATTGCAGACGCGTCTTCCAAGACAAACGAACCGCAGTGGGCGGTCATCGACCCGCCCGCCGGGCTCAATTTCGACCCATCGCGATTGAAGACACTGGTGAAGGCGCTTTCGCGGTTGCAAACATTCCGCTTTACGCAATACAGCGGGCCGATCAAACCCGAAGAGCAGCTTTTCCCACCGCGCCTGCGTATTGACGTGCACATGACCGACGGCACGATGAGCCGCTTCAGCTTGGGCAAACAAACGAGCGACGGCTACCTCCAGGCAACGACGATGCTCGACAAGTCGGGCCCTGTGTTTCAACTCCCCCTGAGCGGCTGGCAGCCGTGGATCGTTCCCCCCAAGATCGAGACTGCCGCACCCAAGCCGGCCGAAGCTCCAGCAGCAAAACCTGCGGAGGCTCCCAAGCCTGCGGATGCACCGACGCCCAAGCCGGCTGCGACGCCTGCTGCAAAACCAGCCGAAACGCCAGCCACCAAGCCGGCGGAGGCGAAGAAGTAGGACATTTGGCAGGCGATTGCAGCGCAGGCGAACCTGCTCACCGATCTTGGCCGATGGCACGCACTTGCGTTACAATGCGAGTTCGTGCCATTTGCCTTATGAGTGGAGTTTTCCGTGCTGCGGATCGTTCAATACCCTCACCCTGCGCTTCGTTATGAATCCCGGCCAGTCACGAACATCGACGACCGCCTGCGAACCGCGGTCCGGGCGATGTTCGACCTGATGTACGACGCGCACGGCATCGGCCTCGCTGCGAACCAGGTGGCGATTCCGCTGCAGTTCTTCGTGCTCAATCTCACCGCCGATCCCGAACAGCCTGAGGCCGAACAGGTCTTCATCAATCCCGAGATCATCAAACGCCACTCGGCCGACGATTACGAAGAAGGCTGCCTCAGCTTTCCCGGCATCTACGCCAAGATTCGGCGCCCGCGCAAGGTGCGAGTTCGCGCGTTCGACCTGAGCGGCAACGAAGTGATTGTCGACGCCGACGAGCTATACAGCCGCGCGCTCCAGCACGAAACAGATCACCTGCACGGCAAGCTCTACATCGATCTGTTCGAGCCCAATCTTCGCACGGCGCTCAACCCAAAAATCGCCGAGGTCGAAGCCGGCTTCCGCGCCTCACAAGAACGCGGTGAGTTTCCCTCGGACGACGAGATCCGCCGCCAGCTCGACGCCTGGCCCGAATTTGGCCCCGTTGCCTGACAGGCTTTGTACTCATTAAAGAAAGCAAAACTACCTTCTCAAGCGAACGAAATATGTCGAACCGTACTCGCGTGGTGATGCTCGGCACGAAGGATTTCGCCGTTCCGACGTTCGCCGCGATCCTCGATCGTCCCGACGAAATCGAGGTGCTGGCGCTCATCACGCAGCCCGACAAGCCGCAGGGGCGCAAGCAGGAAATCATCACGAGCCCGATCAAAGCTCTCGCCGTCGAACGCGGCTTGCGTGTGGAACAGCCTGAAAGCATCAATTCGCCCGAAGGCGTCGCTCTACTACGTTCGCTCGCTCCCGACCTGCTCGTCACCGCGGCATACGGCCAAATCCTCTCGAGCGAGGTGCTGGGTATTCCGAAATTCGGCGGGATCAACCTGCACGGTTCGATCCTGCCCAAATACCGCGGCGCTGCCCCCGTCGCGCGAGGAATTCAACACGGCGAAACAACGTTTGGCGTCACCGTGATTCAAATGAATCCCAAGGTCGATGCCGGCGGCATGCTGCAAGTCGCGACCACGCCCGTCGATCCCGATGAGACCGCGGCCGAACTCGAAGCCCGGCTCGCCGTGCTTGGTGCTCCGCTGATTCCTGATGCAATTCACGCCATCGCCACCGGGACTGCGAAGTTCCTGCCCCAGGATGCCACACTCGCGACGCGAGCCCCCAAGCTCAAAAAAGAAGACGGCCTGATCGACTGGAACCTGCCAGCGTCCATCATTCACAACCTCATTCGTGCGATGAACCCCTGGCCGCTCTGTTCCACAACCTGGCACAAAACGCCGGAAACCGCGTTGCGGCTGATCATTCACGAAACGCGTCTTGCGTCTGACGTTGAAACCACTGCCGCGCCTGGCGAGGTAATCGTCGCCGAAGGGGATCGCTTCATCGTGGCGACGGGCGAGGGGGCGCTACAACTCGTCCGAGTCCAGCTCGAAGGCAAGAAGCCGGCCACCGCGCAGGAATTCCTCCGCGGACATAAGGCCGTTGGAACGCGTCTAAGCTAGAGACGAAACCGACAAAGCCGTTGTCTCGTCGCATGCATGAATCAGTGGAAGTGGCGGCACGTCTGGTAGGCAAGTCGCACCTGATTTGTTACACTCAACGTGGATTTTCGTGCAAATTCACTCCGGTTCGTTCCCCTCAGCCAGCCCTGACTTGGAGTTTGCGCCACGATGTCGGAGCCGCAAGCGGCACGGAAGAAGCTGTTCATCGAGACAGTGGGTTGTCAGATGAACGTGCTCGATAGCGAGCTCGTTGTGGCGAAACTGCGCAACGAAGGCTATGTGCTGACTAACGACATCGATCAGGCTGACACGATTCTCTACAACACCTGTTCCGTCCGCGAACAGGCGGAAAACAAGATCTATAGCGCCCTCGGTCGCATCAAAAGCATCAAGCAAGAGCGACCGGAAGTCACAATCGGTGTTTTGGGTTGCATGGCGCAGAAGGATCAAAAGCAGATTCTTCGCCGCGCGCCGCATGTCGATATTGTGGTGGGACCAGGGCAGCTCGCGCAAGTTTCTGAACTGCTGACCGAGGCCAAAACATCCGGCAAGCCGCAAATGGCCGTCAGCCTGGCGCGAAACGCGGGCTCGAAGGACTTTGTGACTTCGAGCTTCGCCGAGTACGACCCGATGCGCGAACCCGCCATGCGGCCAAGTCCGCATCAGGCGTTCGTTCGCGTCATGATGGGGTGCGACAAGTTTTGCACGTACTGCGTTGTGCCCTCGGTTCGCGGTCCCGAGCAATCTCGCTCGCCCGAAATCATCGTCGCCGAGGCCCGCCAACTCATCGACCAGGGGGTGAAGGAAATCACCCTGATCGGTCAGACGGTGAACAGCTACAAGTTCCAGTCGGGCGATGGTAGAACCACGCGACTCAGCGACCTCCTCGAACAATTGAACGAAATCGACGGGCTGCGCCGGCTCAAATTCGTGACGAACTTCCCCAACGACATGACCGACGACCTGCTCCAGGCCGTTCGGGACCTCCCACGCGTCTCGCGTTACCTGCACGTCCCCGCGCAGAGCGGTTGCGACGACGTGCTCAAACGCATGAAGCGGATGTATTCGGTCGCGCTTTATGACGACATGATGCAGCGGATTCGCGAAACGATTCCCGGCGTCGCGGTGTCGAGCGACTTCATCGTCGGCTTCTGCGGCGAAACCGACGCGTCGTTCCAGAAGACAGTCGACCTCGTCGAACGCGCGCGATTCAAGAATAGCTTCATCTTCAAATACAGTCCGCGAACCGGCACCAAGGCCGACACGCTCTTCAACGACGATATCCCTGAAGATGTGAAGAAGCATCGCAACAACGACCTGCTTGCGGTGCAGAATCGGATCAGCCTGGAAGACAATCGTGGGTTTATCGGCAAAGCTGTCGAGGTGATGTTTGAAGGGCCGAGCAAGTTCACGGCGGGCGATGCTCCGGTCGATGGCATCACTCAACTCACGGGACGCACGTGGTGCGACCGGATTGTGATCTTCGACGGGCATACGCGGCTGATTGGCCAGTTCTTGCCGGTGCAGATTGAGGAAGTCACGGCCGTTACGTTGTTTGGCAAGGTGGAAACGCACGAGTTGGCGGGCGTTGGATCGGTCTCCGCCTGATGGGCCGTGGACAAGTCACGTAAGGATGTGCTGGGATGATAAGGCAGCTCGTTGAGCTTGTGGACGCCTGGTGCGAGCGCTGCGGGATTGCGCCCGGCGACCGCCCTGAGCCTGCGTTGCTCGACACGAGTTTCGGCGGAAATCCGCGTGCCTGTCGCCCGCCTGCCGAATCGTCGGCCTTGCTCTCCTGGGAATTCCGGCACGGCTACAAGCTGCCGCACGCTCTGAAAACCTGGCTGAGCCTCTCTGACGGCCTATTTGCCGACGCGCCGCTGGTTCACCCGCTCTCGGCGATCGGGCCGATGGTGCCGTTCGCGGCTGTGCCCGAGTTGTTCATTCAGCCGGAAAGCTGGTTTGAGCTCGGAAATCCCAATCGAGAGACGGTGTGCATCGACCTCGGCTATCAAATGCCCGGCGGCGATTACCCGATCTTCACGTCGGGCGACGACGAACAGGGCACGACACCTCGGATCATCGCCTATAGCTTCGAGTCGTGGTTTCTGGGTGTGCTCAAATCGGGCGGCAGCGAATACTGGCTCGCCCCCAATTTTCCTTCGCTGGGCGACCCGTGGGAAGAACACCGCCGATATGTCGCCGCGCCTGATCTCGCGGAGCCGTTGCGGCCGTTTTCACCGCGCGTTTTGACCTGGGTGCGCGAGGGAATATCCGAGCGGTCGATTTCGGAGCGGCTGCGGATCTCAACATTCGATGTCGAAGCGATCGTGCGGTACGGCCAGCACGTTGGCTTGCACACGGCAGTTCAGCCGATTAGCCGCAAGGCGTTGTAAGCGGACGCGGGAATAGTTGGAAATCGCAAGGTCGATCGAATCATCATGCCGCCGACCTCGACCGCAACCGAGCCGCGCTGGGAAGGCCCGTGGGCGTTCCTGAAAGATGCGAATCAATCGAAGATCTGGCTGCTGGGACTCGGCGTGCGCGATGCCGAACGCGGCCTGCGCGACGTGCGCGATCTCGCATCGCGACGGCTTTCGAACGAGACATCGAGGGCGTTGATCGAACAGCTTTCCCGGCTACTTCCACGCTGTCCCGATGCCGGGATGGCGCTGACGAACCTGGAGCGATTCGTCTCCGGCGGCGATGATTCCGAAGCGATTGCCAGCATCGTCGTGCAGTCGGCCCGTACTGCAGAAGTGGTGATTCAGCTTTTCAGTACGAGCCAGTATTTCAGCGAATTGATGATCGGCGACCCTTCGCTGCTGAGCTGGCTGCGCGGCGGTGGCGATCATAAGGAACCCGCGACACTCGCTGAGGAACTGTGGGCCGAGTTGAAGCGAGCCAAGACGGATGAGGAAGCACGTCTCATCATCCGTCGCTTCCGTCGCAGAGAATTGCTGCGCATCGGTTACAACGACATCGTGCGATCGATGCCGCTCGAACTGATCACGCGCGAACTTTCGCGACTGGCCGATGTTTGCGTCGAAGCCGCCTATCGTCTCGCTCGCAAACATGCCGACGAGCGCCACGGACCACCCGCCGGCGAGAATGAAGACACGCCCGCGCGATTCGTGATTCTCGCGCTTGGAAAACTTGGCGGTGATGAGCTCAATTATTCGTCCGACATCGATCTGATCTTTCTTTACGACGTCGAAGGCCAAACCAAAGGGCCGCGCGTCGCTTCGAACTCGGAATACTTCGCACGTTTGGGCAGCGAAATCGTTCGGCTTTTATCTGATCATACGTCGCTTGGCATGGCCTATCGCGTCGACATGCGGCTGCGTCCGGAAGGTGATCAGGGACCGCTCGCGCGATCGTTTGCGGGAACGCTCGGCTATTACGAGACATCGGGCCGAACCTGGGAACGGCAGGCGATGATCAAGTGCCGGCCGATCGCCGGCGATCTTTCGCTCGGTAACGACTTCTTGAACGCGATGCGCCCGTTCGTCTATCGCCGCTATTTGAGCGGAACCGAAATCGGCGAAATCAAGGCGATGAAGCGGCGGATCGAACAGCGCACACTGAAAGAAGGGACGTCGGAGGTCGAAGTCAAAACCGGCCGCGGCGGTATTCGCGACGTCGAGTTCGTGGTCCAGTTCTTGCAACTCCTGCACGGCGGTCAGTATCCCAACGTGCGGCAGGCAAACTCGCTACGAGCGATGGCACGGCTCGAAGAAGTCGGCTGTTTGACGGCCGAAGAACGCGGGATCATGGAAGACACGTATCGCTTCCTGCGTCTCGTCGAGCACCGGCTTCAGGTGATGTTCGACCGCCAAACGCACGAAATGCCGCGCGATCTCGAAGAACGACGTACACTGGCGATCCGTCTTGGTTATGCTCCGGCGACGCTCTGGGAAGATCGCACAGGTCCGGCCGAGCGTTTTATCATTGATTATCGCGCAAAAACAGAATTAAATCGAAAAATTCTCAATCACTTGCTCCATGATGCTTTCAAGGACGATGAGGGTGCGATGGCCGACCCGATTGTCGACCTTGTACTTGACCCCGCCCCCGACGCCGAGCATATTGCGGCGGCTCTAAAATCGTATCCGTTTCGCGATCACGAACTTGCGTATCAGAATCTGATGGCGCTCGCGCGTGAAGGAAGCCCATTCCTTTCCGACGCCCGGTGCCGGCACTTTTTGGCAGCCATCGCCCCTCGATTGCTCCAAGCCGTTTGTCGGGCACCCGATCCCGACATGGCGCTCACAAATCTCGAAAAAGTCTCGGCTTCGCTAGGCGCCAAAGCGGTTTTGTGGGAACTGTTCAACTTCAATCCGCCGACTCTGCGGCTGTTTGTCGATCTTTGCGCGACGAGCCAGTTTCTCTCTGAGATTCTTATCAATAATCCAGGTATGATTGATGAGTTGATGGATTCGCTCGTTGTCGATCGTTCGCAGCCGGCGACGGCGATCAAGGGCGAGCTCATCGAGCTATGTCACGGCGCGGAAGATTTGACGCCGATTCTTTCGAGTTTCCGCAACAAGGAATGGGTGAGAATCGCCACGCGTGACATTCTCGGCCGCGAGCCGATTCGCGATGTCACACGCGAACTTTCCGACGTCGCCGAAGCGATTGTCGTGCAGGTCGCCAAGGATCAATGGAACACGCGCGTCGCGAAATACGGTACGCCACGGCGTGCTTCGGACGGCAAACGGCTGAACTGGGCGATCATCGGCCTGGGCAAACTTGGCGGCCGCGAGCTCAACTACCACAGCGACCTGGATTTGATTTTCCTCTACGACGAAGAAGGGATGACCAAGGGCGGCTCGGCGTCGATTTCCAATAATCAATTCGTCATCGAGATGATGAAGCGGTTGCTGCGTGCAGTCGGCGATGGGCTCTACGAAATCGACACGCGTCTCCGGCCGCACGGGGCATCCGGTCCTCTGGCGGTGACGCTCGATGCCTTCACCGACTATTTCCACAACTCCGCGCAAGTGTGGGAGCGCATGGCACTCACGCGTGCCCGCGTCATTCATGGCACCGGCGATTTTGGGTTCGACGTCACCGAGGCAATTCGCGAGGTGCTGGGCAGGCCGGTCGATCATGCCCTGATCGCGCGCGACGTGCTGGCGATGCGCAAACGACTCGAAGAATCAGCAGGGAAACGCGATCTCAAACGACGGCCGGGCGGTCTCGCCGACGTCGAGTTCATCGTGCAAACTCTGGCACTTCGCCAGGCGAAAGGCGAGCCGTTGCTCGTTCGTCCCAACGTCTGGGATGCGCTCGAACATCTCAAACGTGGCGGCCAGCTCGCGCGCGACGCGGCTGTGGAGTTGCGCGACAGCTATGATTTCGTGCGGACGGTTGAGAGCCGGCTACGCATCGTGCATAACTGCACGACGTCGGAAATGCCGGAAAACCCGAGCGAACTGGCCAAATTGGCGCGGCGAATGTCGTACCCCGAAGGCGATAACGCCACGCTCGTGAAGTCACTCCTGGCCGATGCTGAACATCATGCAGCGCGGACGCGGCATTGGTTCGAAACGCTTGTTGGGCAGACGCGTTAGGTCCTGTGCGGACCCGGTTTGATTGTCTGGCTCATTCAGCATTGCTGATGCTGTCAGACTCAGCACTTACGGACGAAACCTCGTCACAAACCCGCTGATGAGTGCGACGGAAAGCCCCGCGCTCGCCTGCGTCGCGCGGCTCATTCGCGAAGGGTGATCGAACTCCATTTGATCTTCCATTCGCCCTGCGACTTCCCGACGACCCCGGTGTATCTCGCGAGGCCGTGAGTATCTGAGGGAGGTCCCAGCGTCATGCGCACTAGCGCCGTCTTCCCGTCTTCGGAAAAACCAGGAAGATATGTTTCTGCATAATATTCAATATTCGGATACTTTTCGCGAAACTCATAAGGGTTCATCTCGAAGAGACGCTCGCCGGTGCTTGCGTCCGTGATTATGTTCAGGTCCTTTATAACAATTCTCGCATCCTTGAATTTCAGTCTCCCGAATGTTGTTGGACCACCGGCATTGCGTCGCGCCAGGTCGGATTTCAATTGCATTGCCGACTTCTTCGACACCGCTACTCCGTCCAAAACTCTGTCGAAGTCCCCCGGCATCGTATCGCTGAGGGAGAAAGTGTTGAGGACGAATTCACGGCGTGCGCCTGGTCGTTGCTCCGCCGCGTCCGATTGATCCAGCAAATCCTTCAAAACAGCTTCGAGGACAGCACGATCCTCCTCTTGCCCGCGGGCGGTCGGCAGCGGGGGGAGATCGGGTCGGAACGGCTTGGTTGGATCGGCCTCCAAGTCCAAATACGAATTCTTGAGCCGATTATGATATTTGGCCGCCATTTCCTCACGATCGGCCTCCGCTCTGAAATACACCGACAGGCGATCGGCGGCGGTTCGCTCCCCGAGCTTCGAGAGCGACGCGCTGGCGGCGGCCCGATGGGACGATTCCAACTCACCCTGCACTATGGCCTGATCGTGATAAAACTGAACCCGTTCGCTTGGGGCGAGATCACCCGCGAGTGCGGTTTCGTGACTTCCAGGCCAGGCCGGTAGGGATTTGCGGGGAACGGGAGGAGCGGGCAGATCCGCACTTCCAGCGTGCTTTGTGTCACCAATCAAGACAACGATGGTCGCAAGGATTGCAATGACGACCTGGGGCCAACGCATCGCACTCCTCCGAACTCGCAGATTCGTCGATGATCGATTCGTTCGCCTTCGCAGAAGCAATCCTGAGCATGCAAGCCGTTAGTGGCTCGCATGCCCGTTCGATTCACCATTGTCGCGCTGGCGAACCTCGTCGATGAGATACGTCGTTTTCGACTGCGATTCGTAGTACGTGCGCATCACCATCTCGGCCAGCACGCCGAGCAAGATGCTCTGAATTCCGCCCAGGAAAAACATCACTGTCAACAAGGGCAGGGGAGTCTCGACGAACGACTTTGGACCTTCAGCAAAGGGAAATGGAAATGGGTAAATGTATTTGAAATAGAGCATGCCAACGAAGCAGATGATTCCGAGCAGTATCGACCATAATCCCACGCGGCCGAAGAGGTGAATCGGGCGTTGGGAGTAGCGCTGGAAGAAGCGAATGAGGATGAGGTCGAGGACGACGTTGAACGTCCGGCCCAGGCCATACTTCGTTTTGCCGGCGGTTCGGGCGCGGTGGTTTACCACAAGCTCGGTGACGCGGGCGCCTTGCCAGGTCGCGAAGATCGGAATGAAGCGGTGCATTTCGCCGTAGAGACGTACCCCTTCGAGCACGCGGCGGCGATAGGCTTTCATCGTGCAGCCGAAGTCGTGCAGCTCGACGCCGGAGATTCGCGCGACGAGTCGATTGGCGATCTGCGAGGGAATCTTGCGGGTGACGAGCGTGTCTTGCCGGTTCTTTCGCCAGCCGGAGACCACGTCAAAACCTTCGTCGACCTTGGCGAGCAATCTGGGGATATCGGCGGGGTCGTTCTGGCGGTCGCCGTCCATCGGCACGAGGATATTGCCGCGTGCGAGATCGAGTGCGGCGGAAAGGGCGGCAGTCTGGCCGCAGTTGCGACGGAGGAACGCGACGCGAACGTGATCGGGATCGGCCTGATGAATCGCGCGAAGTTTTGCGGCGGTGCCGTCGCGCGACCCGTCGTCTACGAAAATCAGCTCGTAGCGCAGGCCGCTCGTGCTGAGCACGCGGTCGAGCTCTTCGTGCAGCGGAACGACGTTGTCGACCTCGTTGTAAACGGGGACGAGCACCGAGAGGTCGAGGGGGGCCACGTCGGCTTGCGTCGTTGAGGACATGGAGGTCGGCGACCCTTCGTTTGGCAGATCGAGAACGCGGAATACATCGGGTGACGAGGGACCTATCAAGCGTATCGACAAGTCGCGGCAACTTCCACCCGACGTCGGCCACGATGAATCGCACGAGGCGTTGCGGATGGCAAATTAATGAGCGTTGCGCGGTTCCACATTTGGAATTGTTGATACTGATTGCACAACTTTCGCAATGAAATCATTCACTTCCGTGGGGCTGAACAGCGAGAGCGCATGTTTGCCGCCTGGCACAATCACATCGGGCTTCCCAAGTGCGACAGGCAGAACGCGATCGTCCGAGCCGTGAATTTGAAACACCGGAACGTGGCGTGCATTGGCGCTTGGTCGCCAGTTCGAAACAGCACAAACTGCCCAGCGCATGAATGTCGCATCTGGATGAGCCAGGCGACGTAGCTGGCGGGCAGTTGTTGGTTTGAGCCAGCGATGACCGAACTTCAGTGCAGCTGTGGCGAGCGTACGCAACGCATCCGCCCCAAAAACAGCAAGCGGGCGCATCGCTCGCCAACTTCTTGGCAATTCAGCCGGAGAGCGAACGCTGCCGATCAGGATGCAGCCTAACGCGGGAAGATGCGCCGACATCTCGAGCCCCACGATTCCGCCAAACGACGCACCACCAATGAGGCAAGGCTCGCCCGGATCAACAATCCGCGCGAGCCGTTGTGCGTAACTTCGTAGCGACTCGCCTGGCAACGGCGGAATCCACGGCTGCGCTTTCAGACGGGGGAACGCCGCAATTTGAGCAGGGAAGAGCCGCTCGTCCGACGCCATGCCCGAAAGCAGGATAATCGGAATATCGCGACTCATTCGTGTCATTCTCGCGCGATTACGAGACGATGAATTGCTTGAGATAGCGTCGTGAAATCAGAAGCGATTCCTTGCGTCGCTCGGTCGAGCCTTCAAACGCGCGGTCTTCGACTTCGATTGCCACCGGCCCACTATAGCCGACATCATTCAGCGCGCCGATGAACGCACCCCATCGAACATCGCCCTGGCCTGGCAACTTGGGAGTGTGCCAGTGCTTGGGATAGCCCAGTACGCCATGATCTTGCAGCCCGCGAGGATCGATACGGGCGTCCTTGGCGTGCACGTGCACGAGACGGTCGCGGAATTCGTAGAGCGGCGCGATGTAATCGATTTGCTGCCAGACGAGGTGCGAAGGGTCGTAATTGAGACCGAAGTGGGGGCTGGGGATATCGGCGAACATCTTCCGCCAGATCGCTGGCGTCGTCGCGAGATTCTTGCCGCCGGGCCATTCATCTTCACTGAAGAGCATCGGACAGTTTTCGATACCGATGAAAATCCCGCGCTGTTCGGCGTGGCGGACGATCGGCCGCCAAACCTCGAGAAAGTTCGGCCAGTTTTCTTCGACCGTCAGCTTGGGATTGCGGCCGACGAACGTGTTCACGACGTTCACGCCCATGTCGGCCGCGCCGTCGATCACCTGATGGATATGTGCAATTGCGGTCTGTGCTTCATGCGGTTCTGCCGAGAGCGGATTGGGGTAATAGCCCAGCCCCGAAATCTGCACATTGTGTTGCTTGAAAAGCGTCTGAATTCGCTCGATCGCGCCCGGATTGAGCGACGTTACATCAATGTGCGTGACGCCCGCGTAACGACGGTCGGCGCGGCCGGGAGGCCAGCACATGATCTCAACGCTTCGAAATCCCGACGCCGCGGCGAACCTGACAACGTCTTCAAGACTGTGATCGGGCAGGATGGCTGATACGAATCCCAGTTGCATAGAATCCCTCCCGAATCATCGCTAACACATCGCGGTTACGCGTTTAATTCAACAAGGCCGATGATTCTACTACGTTCGTCCACGGAATCTACACACGTTTGCTATCTCAACAATGCGCATTGTCGATAAAAAGCGACAAACATCGGGCGCGTGGCCCATTTTATGCATGAAATCATGTCTGATACTTATGCCAGGCGTTGTCTAAAACGGCGTAAGACCCATGATGATTCCCACAATAAGCCCTGCGCCGTGGGCGGTATTGGCAATTGGGCCCAGGTGGCCGGTCATGCAAAGGAGAAACCAGGCGATCGTCATGTAGACGGTGTTGGGCTGAAGCCCGATCCGTTCTTCGGGACGCCAGTGCCCCTTGGCCCAGAGGTAGCCGAATAGCGCGAAGCCGACGCCCGACATTCCGCCGAACGGATGCGGGATATCGCCCCGCATATCGGCCGCGAATTGCGCAGTGTTCGAGACGACGGCTGAGACGAGTACGAGAGTGAGGAGTTTGATCCAGCCTTTTTGATATTCAATCATGCTGCCGAACGCGCGCATCGCCGACATGTTGCAGACGAGATGAAAGATGCCGAAGTGGAGGAAGATCGGCGTGATGAGCCGCCAAACCTGTCCATGGAGAATATCGTTGAAGCCGTGGGTTGAGTAAAGAATGACGGGATCGTCCCCGTTCATTTTAACTTCAACGTTCATCGTCGAATAAAGAAATGGCTCAATGTCGCCGTTTCCTGCATTAGTCCAGACGGCAGCCGCGCAGCAGATGACGATGATACCGAAGGTGATGGGGACCCGTTTCCACATCGGGTCGCCCCAGAGGTCGCTCATGCGCCTCACGCGTTTGCGGTACTCGGCTTCCTTGGCGGCGTTCGACTTGTTGATCGCCTTGGCCGCATCGCGCGAGGGGAGATAGATCGACTTATCTTCAGTCGCGACGAACCGTTTGAACTCTTCTTTGGCACGTGTGAGGTGATCTTCGCGATGAATCCAGATGCCCCACCCGGTTTTTTCCAGCATCACCTTTGCCGGAATTTCCTGGGCGATGAGATGATCGCGCAAGAGAAGCGCGTCCGGCTCGTTTTCGACGACTCCAACTTCGCGCACGATTCCCCCTTTACGCCCGATGCGGCATCGCAAGGTTCACACCATGCTAGCAAAACGGGCGCACAGAGGGAGAAGGTGGCGATGGAATTTGCCGCGCGTTGATTATTCCGCGGCGATGGCGCGAGGTACCGCGCGACCGGTCTCGGCCGATTCGGTCGCTTCCTCGTGATACTCGGCGTCGGTGTTCACCTTCCAGGTGTCGAACTCGCCCATGCCCAGGATATTTCGCGCGGCAAGGAGCGCGGTCATCATCGAATGATCCTGGTTATTGTACTTGTGCATGCCGTTGCGGCCGGCAAGTTCGAGGTTCGAGAAGTTCGCCAGCCAGTTGCGAATGACCTGCAAATGCGAGAGGTAGACGTCGTCGTAAACCGGGTACGCCTTCGGCATTCGGACGACGCAACCGTCGGTGACGTCGGCCGCATTGGCGATCCCGATCGCGTTGATTTCCCTCTTCCCAAGCGCGATCAGATCCTCGTCCGACATCGACCAGAGGTCGTCGCCTTCGAAGCAGAAGTATTCGAGGCCAAGGCTTGAAGTGGACTGATCGGGAACGAGGTCGGGCGACCAGTTCTTGAAGTTCTGCACGCGTCCCAGGCGAACCTCGGGCTCGTGGATGTAAATCCAGTTGTCCGGAAACGTTTCGGCCTTGTTCACGATGAGGACGACGGTCAGGAAGTCGCGATAACGCAACGATTCCGCGGCCTGCACCACTTCCGGCGGCGCTGCGGGGGTCATCGACCGAATGAGGTGGCGGATCGGGAGCGTCGAGATGAAGTGATTGCCGAGATAGCGTGTCTTTCTCCCGCGTGCGTCTGTTGTGACGAACGCCTGCACGGCGGTGCCGTCGTGCTCGATCGATTCGACTCGTGCGTCCATGTTCACGGCCGAGCCGCCGGCGCGAACCTTATCACGCGCGACTTCCCACATCTGGCCAGGGCCGAGACGGGGGTATTTGAAGGTTTCGATGAGGGTCTTGATGACCTCGCCGTTCTTGTTCTTGCCGCGGCCGCCGAAGAGTCCGTTGAGCACGGCGTTGACGAGGCTTAGTCCCTTGATGCGCTGGGCGGCCCAGTCGGCGGAGATTTCCTTCGTCGACATCCCCCAGACCTTCTCGGTGTAGGTCTTGAAGAAGATCTCGAAGAGCTGCCGTCCAAAGCGGTTCACGACCCAATCTTCAAAGCTACGCTCGGGCTTGATCGGCATCAGCCGCGCCTTGATGTAGCTGAGCAGGATCGTCGTCGCGCGGAAGGGGCCGAGCTTGAGGAGGGCGTCGGCGGGCTTGAGCGGATAGTGGAAGAACTTGCGGTTATAGAAGATGTGGCTCATTCGCGACCGGGTGATCAACTCGTCGCCGAGGATCTCTTCCCAGAGCTGATTGACCTCTTCGCTCTTCGAAAAGAAGCGATGGCCGCCGATATCGAAGCGGTAGCCTTTATACTGGTCGGTCCGGCTGATTCCGCCGACGAGATTTTTATCGGCTTCGAGCGCAACGCACGGGTGGCCGTGTTTGGTCAACTCATACGCCGCGGTGAGCCCGGCAGGGCCAGCGCCGGCGATAACGGTCGAATACGACGCGACAACCGCGACGCTCTCGGGGTCGTCGACGCGTGTCCAACGGTGCGGGAGCATCGTGGGACGTAGCGCGTCGGTGCGGGTCGAGTCGTTCCCCATCCGGATCCCCCATCCTTGGCGGAGCGGTTGTGCAAGTTGCGCAATTGACGCCAATTCTGCGCGTCGATTCGCGTGAGGTGCGCGCGGGCGATCCGTCAAACGCACGAACCGAGTTATCTACTCTTTGTTCCGATCGGTCAAGACGGATCGAAACTTCGGTCAAATCAGGCGTACTTACTGAGCGGCGCTCAGCAACTCGATCGTTCGCTTCACAAACCGCGAAGCACCCGCGAGCGCTTCATCCGGCTTGAGCTTGAGCCCCTGCGACCGCTCGAACGTGTGAATGAACTCGACGTCGAGCAGTCCTTGCCGGACGTAGAGCGATTCGCACGCCAGCATCAGGCAACGCAGGCCGGCTTCGCGATAGCCTTTCGTATAGACCAGAGCGCGAAGGCAGGAAAACATCGCCTCATAGCTGAGGAAGCTGACGTCCGCCTGGTCGCCCTGGCCGCTCGAATGAATGTTCGCGGCCGCTTCGAGACGGTCGGCCGCAGTGGCCATGAGCGTGCCGACCCGCTTCGGTGCCTCCTTGTCTTCAAAGAGGTACGGGCTATCGAGGCACTTGCTCAGGGTGTTGATGATCGCCATCGGCGTGAACGTTCTCCGCGAGACTGTCGATCGAATCGGCGAGCCTGGCCTGAGGCCTCGGCAGCCTGGTTGAAGTTGTTATTTGCCCACCGGCGACGCAACTGGCTGCAGCCCGCCATTCAAGGCGACCTTGGGGGCCGGCCCCGTGTGCTTCAGCCTGCTGTCGAAGATCCGCGAGTCGGCCAGGCGGTCGGTCTCGTCGGTCAGCGGCGTGGGATAGAGTCCGAAGATGATCACAACGAGCGCCGAGCCGATTACCGCAACTCGGATCGCGAATGTGGGTGGCTTGAGCGGAGCACCGGTCGAGGGACGGAGGAACATCGCCCGCAGCACGCGTACGTAGTAGAACGCCGAGATCACGCTGTTCATCAGGCCGAGACCAACCAGCCACAGGAACGTGAGCCGGTGCTTGTCTTCGCCCTGAGTGAGTGCCTCGGAGAACATGAAGAACTTACCCCAGAACCCCGCGACACCCGGAATGCCGATGAGCGAAAGCATCAGCAAGAGCGTGCAAACAGCGAGGAAGGGATATTGAGCGAATAGCCCGTTGAGGTCTTCGATTTCGTCGGTCTTTTTGTCGCGGAACAACCAGGCTGCGACTGCAAACGCACCGATGTTCGCGACCGAATAGACGACAAGGTAGAAGAGAATGGGGCCAGCCGCAACCCGGCTTCCCGCGGCAACTGCGACGGCCATCACACCGACAAGCATATAGCCTGCGTGAGCGATGGATGAGTACGCCAGCATGCGTTTGAGGTTCTTCTGAGCGAGCGCGGCGAAGTTGCCGTAGGTCATCGTCAGTGCCGCGATCACGGCGAGAATTCCAACCCAGCCGGGCGAGGCCAGATTACCGTCGCCGCTGGCCCATGCGCCGAGGGCCTGGATGAGGACCTTGGTCAGGGCGATCATGCTCGCGAGCTTTGAACCGGTAGCCAACCATGCCGAGACGGGAGCAGGGGCACCTTCGTAAGCGTCAGGCGCCCACTGATGGAACGGTACGGCCGAGATCTTGAATCCGAATCCGACGAGAATCAGCAGAACCGACATCGCGCCAGCAATGTTACGTCCCAGGCCAGCAACGCTCTGCTGTGGCTCGAGCACGGCGCCAATCGCAGAAAGTCGCGTGGTGCCCGCAAGACCGTAGAGCAAGCTGAGGCCGAAGAGGAACAGCGCCGACGATACTGAACCGTAAACGAAGTACTTGAGTGCGCCTTCAGACGAACGATTCAGGTCCTTCTCGAACGCCGTGATGATGTAGAGCGAAATGGTCATCAGTTCCAGAGTCAGGAACAGCGTGACTAGTTCCTCAGCGGCGATCAGCATGATCATGCCGACGGCCGTCCAGAACAGCAGGCCGAAGTATTCGCCCCAGTGTTCGGTGAAGTTCCAGGTCGTCGACAGAGCGATCACGAACATCAGCAGAATGATGATGAACGCTGAGAAGCGTTCAACCACCGGCCCCTGGAAGATCGCGCCGAAGAAGATCGAAGTTTCGGGGGCGCCGGTCGCCGAGCCGAAGCTGAGCATGTCGGGCACGAAGACCGAAACGAGCGCCAGAATCGCACCGACCAGCGAGACCATGCCGAGAATCTTGCCGCGCGTTTCCGACGGCCGTCCGCGCAGGAGGGCCACGTCGAGCAGAATGACGAGCAGACCCCAGAACGCGAGAACGATCTCGGGGATGAAGTAAACGAACTCGAAAAGCAGCTCTGAAGACATCGGCTCGGACCCTTGGTTGCGGACGATCGATTCGCTGCGGCAGGCGAAATCTCGCGAGCGAAAACGGCGAAATCAGCCCGAGAGGCTATCGTACTGGTCAACGTCGGCACTGGCGCGGCGGCGGTAGCAGAGCAGGATGAGGCCGATGCCCACCGCGACTTCAGCCGCGGCGATGGTGATCACGAAGATCGCCAACATTGGGCCCGAAACCGGGCTCTCTTCCGGACCGGGAACGCTGTAGCGCCAGAAGGCGATGATGTTGATGTTGGCCGCGTTCAGCATGATCTCGATCGCCATGAGCACCGCGATCGCGTTGCGGCGCACGAGGACACCGAGCAGCCCAATCACGAAACAGGCCGACGCGAAGATCAGAAACCAGGTCAAGGGAATGTCGTGCATCGTCCTGGGCTCACGCTGAGGTCAATTGTGGTTCGGTTTCGGCGGCCGCAGTGTGTTCGGCAGCCTTCTTGGCTCGTTCGGCCGGATCGTCGGTGCTCGGACCGTCCTGAACGGCCAGGGCGATCGCGCCCACGAGAGCGGCAGTCAGCAGCACACCCGCAACCTCGAACGGAATGAGGTAACGCGTGAGCAACTCGCGACCAACGACAAAGCCCATGTTGTTCACGGCCTTTGTTTGCTCGGCAGAGGCACGAGCAGCGACGGGGTAAACCGCAGGACGCGTCGTAACGTCGCGCCAGCCAGCACGGCCTGTACGCCCTTCGTCATCGAGGATGCCAAAGACGAGAACGGCGAGAAGGCCTGCAGCCGCAAGCCCACCGCTGATGAAACCAGCCTTGGAAACGGTCGTCGTGTCGTCGCCCTGGATGTTCCGCGTCAGCATGATGCCGAACATCAGGATGATCGCGACGGCGCCGATGTAGACCAGCACCTGGACCGCTGCGAGGAACTCAGCCTCGAGCATCACGAACTGGCAGGCGACGAGAAAGAAGAACGCCACCAGAAAGAGTGCAGCGTGGACCAGGTTTCTGGCAAGGACGGTGCCAAGGGCGGCCAGCACCCCCAAGGTTGCGATCACCCCGAACAGAATCTGGTTCACGGTCTGAAACTCCGGCCGGATTTGGGCCGCCAGGGCAAGGGCGGCCAGGCAAAGTCAAAGGAGCGGATTCGTCCTGGCTACGATTGGCAATCTTGAAAACAGCAGCGTCAGTTCGCCGTGGCGATCCGGCGGCGTGACGTCGGCGACGCAGCAAGGTCTGCCTTCATCTGTGCCTTGTAAATCGACAGCACGACGATCACCGAGATCAGCACGAGCGGTGCGGTCACGCCCCAGCCGAGCAAGTAATTGGGACGGCCGGGACGGAAGACGAACTCGTACCAGAGGGCTGCGATGAACACGTTGATGATCGACAGCGGCACCATCACCTTCCACGCGAACGACATGAGCTGGTCGACGCGAAGGCGAGGCAGGGTACAGCGGATCCAGAACATCAGGAAGACGTACAGGCCGACCTTTGCCATGAAGATGCCGATGAGCGGCAAGTTCACGAGGATGAGTGAAAGCAAACCTTGACCGCTGCCCAGCGTAACCACCGGCTCACCGGTGAACGGCCAGGGCAGGGTACCGCCACCGAGGAACACAGCAGTTCCCAGGCAGCTCACAGCGAAGACGCTGAGGTATTCGGCCAGGAAGAACAGGCCGAACCGCATGCCCGAATATTCTGTGTGATAGCCGGCGATGATTTCCGACTCGGCTTCGGGCAAGTCGAACGGCGTGCGATTCACTTCCGCGATGTTGGCGATCGTCAGCAAGATGAATGCAAGCAGGCCAGGCGGCGAGAAGATGAACCAGCCATATTCTACCTGGCGGTCGAAAATGGCGACCATGCTCAGGCTACCGGTCCACAAGATTACCGGGATGACCGACATGACTTGTGGAACTTCGTACGAGACAAGCTGAGCAACGGCACGCATGGCACCGAGCAGCGAATACTTGTTACGGCTCGACCAGCCTGCGAGGAAGATGCCGAGAGCCGAGATGCTCGAAACGGCGATCAGGTAAATCAGCCCCGAGGGCGGATTGACTGCCGCGAGTCCCAGGCCGAACGGGATGACCGGCAGCACGAGGAAGGCCGAAACCAGGATCATCACTGGCGCGAGCAGGTGAACCCACTGATCGGCCGTCCGGGGGACGATGTCTTCCTTGGTGATGAGCTTGATTGCATCGGCGATCGGCTGAAGCAGGCCGAAGGGACCGACACGGTTGGGACCGATACGGTCCTGGAACCGGCCGGCGACCTTGCGTTCGCCCCAAACCATGTAGGCCACGATTCCAGGGAAAATCCCGAAGAACACGACGGCCAGAACGATGATCCACTTGAGCCAGGGGATCGAGTCCAACTCGGATTGCTGGGCCCACACGAGCGGCAAGGCCCAGTCGGTCGCGACATTCACCGTGAGAATCTCCCCTCAAGCCCTGGCATGGCCGACGTTCGGCCCGGAATCGATCAATACGCCCTGTGTTCAACCGCCAACAATCAGAACCGCTTGCTCACACCCACTTGAGCACGCCCTTCGCCCAGGCGTAAACCAGGCCGACGGCGAGAATCAGCAAGAAGATGACCATCTCCACGAGTGCGAACAGGCCCAAGCTTTCGTAGGCCGCCGCCCATGGATAGAGGAACACGGTTTCAATATCGAAGACGAGAAACATGATCGCGTAAATATAATACTGAATACGGAAGCGAACCCAGGTTTCCCCGGTCGTCAGCAGGCCGCATTCGTAAATCTCAGACTTGCTCTTCGATCGCTTCTTCGGGCCGAGAATGCCCATGACGATGACCGGCGCCATGGCGAAGCCAATTGCGCCGAGCAGAAGCATGCCGATGAAGACGTAGTTGTAAATAATCATGGATCGATCTGATCTCTTTCGTCGCGCGGATCAAGAAATCGGCCGAGACCTGCGATCAGGAAATAGGCTGGACGGTCGTATCGTCGTCAAGCGTGACGACGGTGACCTCGCCATCTTCCTTGCGGAGCCGTAGGGTCGGCTGGTTGCAGTAGCGGGCCTTACCGCCCATCTCCATACCGCCGACGGGACGAATCCCTTCGCGTTCGATGACGCCAATCACCTGCGTTTTCCACGATTGGTGGCCAACGCGAACCGACTGAATGACTCGAACGCGGGTACCGGGCTCGAACTTCGGCTTTGAGGGCGTGGGTATCATGAACGTTTGGAGATCCAGGGAGAAACCGAGCCGGGAGTCGTCAAAATCCGCAAGAAATCTGCGGCAAAATCGAATCCCGAAGTCCGAAGAGGCCACATCATAAGGCGAGCCAAAACGCTCGGCAAGAGGGTCGAGCGTTTGAACTTAGGTTGCGGGAGTAGCAGCGGGTTTCGCGGCTGGCTTCGGGTTCGACGCCGGCTTTGCACCAACGCCAAGAGCCTTCTGTAGCCGCTGGTCCTTCTTCTTCGCGACCTTACCGCGTTCCACAACCTGTTCGTCCGAAGCGTAAGCTTCAGGATGCGTGTTGGCATAGAACTCGGAAGAAACGAGGAGGTCTTGCAGCGAGAAGATGTGCGACTGGTGCCGCTCGTAGTTCGACAACTCGAAGTTCTGGTCCATC
The DNA here is from genome assembly GCA_945957605.1 of uncultured Isosphaeraceae bacterium. Taxonomy (GTDB): domain Bacteria; phylum Planctomycetota; class Planctomycetia; order Isosphaerales; family Isosphaeraceae; genus CAMFLR01. Next base: position 146,522 of record CAMFLR010000006.1, on the reverse strand, counting down.
TTGATCGCGTCGAACGGGCAATACTCCGAGCAAAGCCCGCAGTTCATGCACACGTCCATGTCGATGTAATAATCTTCGGGCAGCGGTACCGGCTTGCCGTCGGGGCCCGCGGCGTGCGTCATCCAGATGCACTGCGGCGGGCAAACCTTCGCGCAAATGTTGCAGCAGGTGCAGCGGACGTTGCCGTCGGAATCGTCGTACACGAGTACCGGCAGCACGCGGAATCGCTCGTAGACCGGAAGGCGCTCGTCGGGATACTCGACGGTGAACAGACCTTCGGTGGTGGCGTCTTGCTGAACCGTCGGCTCCTCGCCACGCTTCTTTTTGCCGGGCCAGAGATCGAAAAGCTGGTGACCGCCGCCGCGCCGCTTGAGCGTCGCGCCGTGACCGATGAAGAAGGTTCGCAGAAACCGCCGGAGGGTAACCCAGTGCCCGACGATGATACCTCGGCCGTAACCCATGATGACCCTGTGCCTTGAGTGGTTATTCGGTGGAGGACGCCAGCCGACCGCCGATTAGCGGTCGACCTCGCCGAGCACGATGTCGAGACTTCCCAGAATGCCGACGACGTCGGCAATCGAGTGACCAAGACACATTTGTTCGAGTGCCGTCAGGTTGATGAAGCTTGGGCTGCGAACGTGGTAACGATACGCCGTCGCCGAGCCGTCGGCATAAACGTAATAGCCCAGCTCGCCCTTGGGATTCTCGACGCGTGAGTAAGCCTCGCCGGCCGGAACCTTGATCTGATAGGTCTTCTTGCCGGCGAGGATCGGCCCCGTTGCGGGGATATCCTTGCAGGCCTGCTTGAGGATCTTCACGCTCTCGCGCATCTCTTCGAGACGCACGATGTAGCGGTCGAACATGTCGCCCGTCTTGCCGACCGGGACCTTGAAGTCGAATCGGTCGTAGATCGAGTAGGGGGCAGCGCGACGAACGTCGTACGACACGCCCGAGCCACGGAGCACAGGACCGGCCATCGAGAAGTTGATCGCCTGCTCGGCTGTGAGGATGCCGACGCCCTTCGCACGATCGCCAACGATTTCGTTGTTCGTGAGGTAGCGGTCGAGTTCGTCGATCTTCTTGTCGAGACGATCGTTAACAATCCCGCGGCAACGTTCGATCCAGCCTGGCGGCAGTTCAAACGCAACACCGCCGAACCGGAAGTAATTGCACATCATCCGGCTGCCCGACGCCCATTCGAAGAGGTCGAGGATCAACTCGCGTTCTTCGATGGCGTAGAGGGCCGGAGTAAAGAACGCGCCAAGGTCGTTGAGCAAGAAGCCGATCGACCACATGTGGCTGGCGACGCGCGTCAGCTCCGCCATGATCACGCGGATGTACTCGGCCCGCTCGGGCGGCTTCGAGTCATCACCCATCAGTTGCTCGACCGCGAGGGCGTAACCGAAGTTATTACCCATGCTCGTGAGGTAGTCGAGCCGGTCGGTGAACGGGAAATTCATCAAGAACGTGTTACGTTCGCCGATCTTTTCATGGTTCCGGTGCATGTAGCCCATGACCGGCTTGAGGCCGACGATCGTTTCGCCGTCGACTCGCAGGTTCATACGGAACACGCCGTGCGTCGACGGGTGCTGCGGCCCCATGCTCACCATGAACTGATCGGTGCCGAGTTCGCTGATCTCAACGCCCGAGGGAAGAAGCGTCTTACCCTTCGTGTCGTCGCCGGGATCGAGCTCGCCCCACCCGTTCCAACCCTTGGGGATCTTGGTATTCGATCCGTAAGGGTTGAACTCTTCAGCGCGGAAGTGGCGGCCATCTTCGCAGCGGCTGTCGAAGACCTTCGTTGGCCCTTCGTAATAGGGCTCGAGGAAGTCTTTACGCAGCGGCCAGTAGGAATATCCATCCCACATGAGGATGCGTTTCAGTTCCGGGTGACCCGTGAACTTCACGCCCATCATGTCGTAAACTTCGCGTTCCTGGAAATCAGCTCCGCGCCAGACCGAGTTGAGTGAGGGAACTTCGCCTTCACCCTCGACCTGCGACGTCCGAACGCGCACTTCAATCAGCTTGCCTTGATTGATCGTGCTATCGAGCTGGTAATTCACTTCGATGCAGTCTTCGAAGTGAACGCTCTGAAGGCTGGCGAGGTAGTCGTACTTAATCGTGTTTTCGTCGCGGAGATAGAGGCAAACCGCAACGAGCTTGTCGGCGGGAATCAGCAAAGCGGCCTGAATGATCGTCGACGTGCCAGCACCAAACTTGCTGTTCAGGCGATCGTTCAATTCCTTGAGGCCGGCATCACCCAGCCAGCAAAGGCTCGGCCTGGCTTCGGCCTTCTTCACTTTCTTGGCGGGCTTCGCAGCCGGTTTGGCCGCAGGCTTGGGGGCCTCGGCTGCTTCTGCGGGAGCTTCAGTGCCAGCGGCGGCCGCAGCGGATTTGGCGCGAATCAAATCGAGCTTGCTCGGCGCTTTGGGAGCGGCGGGAGCTGCCTCGGCCGGTGCTTCCTCGACTTCGGGCTGCGGCGCCGGAATGATCGGCGGCTTTTCGAGCGTCTCTTCGCGAGCTTCGACGAGCCCCTGAGCCGTGCGTTCGGCGGTGATTTCGAGCAGTCGAAGGTCGATCAGGTCGGGGCCAAGCACGGGAACGGGGATGTCGCGTTCGACTTCGCCGCGATACCAAGGGGCCTGTGTGAACCGCTCGCCGTCAATCTTCTTCTGGAGCATGATCAGGCCGTTGAGCAGGGCCTGAGGTGTCGGCGGGCAACCGGGGACGTAAACGTCAACCGGCAAGTATTTGTCGACGCCTGAAACGACGTTGTAGCCTTCTTTGAAGGGGCCGCCGCCGGAGGCACAGGCACCCATCGAGATGACATACTTCGGTTCGGGCATCTGGTCATAAAGCCGGGCGATCATCGGCATCATCGTCTTGGTGACGGTGCCGGAGACGATCATCACGTCGGCCTGGCGGGGTGATCCGCGGAACACTTCTGCGCCGAAGCGGGCGATGTCGAAGCGGCTCGATGCCGTACAGATCATCTCGATCGCGCAGCACGCGAGGCCGAAACCGAGAGGCCACAAGCTCGATCGCCGGCCCCAGTTGTAAACGGTGTCGACCATTCCCAGCAGCTTATCCCAAGTCGTCACAAGGACGTGCTGCTCCAATTCCTTCTGGAGCACGGGATCAATAACCGTGCTCCACTCGGGGCGCGTGATCGTCGGAGTCGACATCGTTGAGATCGCTCTGGAACTCGCGAATTCGTGATAAAACTAGCCCCAAAACCGAAGCGGGACGTGTCACATCGCTTCAGTTTTTGGGAACTTTCGCCGGGCGGGGGCCCAAACATGTGGCCCATCCTAAACACCGATGCTCGCATATACTAGGGGGCACCGCCTGGTCTTCGCTTTCTACGGCGCGTGGTCTCGCCTTTGCGTGCGCACTGGCTGCGGTCATCAGTTCGCAAAAGCCCGTAACGATGGTTGGCCTGGCTCTTTTCGAGCGAACGGTTCGGAGCCATAATACTGATATGGAACGCCGTGGACTTCAGCTCAGCATTCGTGGCATGTTAGCCCTGGTGGCGTGCGTCGCCATCAATATCTGGTGCTTTCGCATCAGCGGGCTACTTGGCCTTGTTGCAATCAACGTGACGAAGCACGTCGTGATAGCTCAGCTTTGTCTCGCTCTGGGCGTCAACCGGAATCCGAATGATATGCCCCAATCACGAGGCATGCGCGGCACTTCCGAAAGTTCGCCAAAACCGTCGATTTCACCGACGACTCAAACAGGCTGATCGCCCTGGTTCGCATCGCCAGTCCCGCGACGGAAACCTCTACGACAACCGGATGTTGGGCGGAGGGACCGCTTGTGGCGCTGTTCAAGCCTGACATAATGGTATAAGATCGCGAAACGAAGCGGCCCGGGCCGGTGCGGAAGCACGTTTGGCTCCGGGCTGGGAATGGTCTCCCTCAATATGTCCACGGTCCCAGTAGAGAAGGACGGTTGAATGGCTGGCAAACCACAGAACCGCCGCGAGTTGCGCAGACAGTACGACGCGGCGGAGCCGCTCGACCCGATGGAAGATGAGTCGGACGATCTTGCTGACGATACCGACGATGAGGATTCGGGTGAACGAAAGCCAAAGCGCAAGCCCAAAGCCGCCTCGAAGGCCAAGACGAAGACTCCCAAGGCGGCCAAGCCGGCCGCGCGGATGCGGATCGTCTGGATCGTCGTGAACGACGCGTTCAAGCAAATCGCGACCTTCGAATACTCCCAGAAGGAGCAGGCCGAAGCGCGTGCGAAAGAGCTGACTGAACGCGGCAAGGGCGTTCACTTCGTCCAGCGCAGCAAGGAACCGATGCCCGACGATGCGCCGGGAATTGGTGCCGCACTGCCGCGCCCCGTTGCGAGCGAAAAGCCCGTCGCAACGAAGGAATCCGTCGCGATTGATGACGAAGAGGATATTGAAGAGGAAGAGGACGTCGAGAACGACGTTGAAGAAGAGGAAGACGAGGAGTGAGGCGAGGCAGGATGATGAAGTGGGCGCACCAGGAGTCGAACCTGGGACCTTACCCTTATCAGGGGTACGCTCTAGCCAGCTGAGCTATGCGCCCAATCGTCATTCGTCGGCTTGCGTCGACGGGTTGTATTCTAATCGACTGCAGGGCCGAGTCAACAACCTACTCCTGAATTCTGCGATTCACTGACGGCTGAACGCTGTTACTGTCGCGAAGGTAGATATTCTCGTATCTCAAAATGATGCGATAAGGCTCGCTGCACTCTTATGGTGTGGCGAGCCTTTCTTCATTGATAGACCTTTCGCGAGCTGGCCGTTGCGCCTGGTAGGTCCCCGAGCGTTATGTGCCGACTCACCAGAGCGCTTCATTCGTGCTGGAAAGAGATATCAGCCGAGACTCAGAAGGCTTCTTTTTTGGGGAATGGTCGAGGAAGGCCACAAATCCTGCGATCTTGTCCGCTAGGTCGTTGACTTCAACTGTGTGATGGTTTAATGTAAGACCCGCTGACGCGGGCAGATAGCTCAGCTGGTAGAGCACAGGACTGAAAATCCTGGTGTCGCCGGTTCGATCCCGGCTCTGCCCACTTTTGATCAGCTTGAAGCCACCTCGGTCCCTTGGCCGAGGTGGCTTTTTTATTGGCTGTGCCTTTTCGAACGAGCCCATAACACGCAGATCTACGACGCACAAGGTTGCGCCCGCCTTTTCTGGCTTACCGGAGAAGGGGAGCAGCCGCGCGCGTTTTACGTTTTTCTAAACAGACATACACTTGGCCCGGGATGTGCATGCTTGAAGCCATGGGCGGTCAGGATGGAGGAATTTGGCGGAGAAGATCGTCGTTATTTGCTATTTAGGCTTACCGGTCGCTTCAGATCATTCCGAACAAAAACGAACATATTGAGACATCTTTGCACTTATCTGTGCGTTACGTCTTTTTGCCAGTGATCTGTCTGTGTGTTCAGTGGAAAAACACCTGCTTTTCGAGTTGACGAGCTGGTAAAGAACTCGTGAGCTCCTCGTGAATACCTGGGAAAACAGGCTGTCGGCACGCCGTCGATCAAACTTTAATGCTGCGAAAACGCGCGGTTTCTGCGGCCATTTTTTGGGGTCGCTTTTATCTTCGTTAATGCCGAAAACATTTCGCTAGTCTACTTAGTCATCCCAAATTCAGCGTTGTCGGTCCGCGCGCCTAGCTTAAGAATGTTGTTTTTTTGCAACACGGTTCAGGTTTGTGTTTTGGCTCGCGGTCTAAATTTCCATCGTTATTTCCCTTTATTTGAAGCATTTTTTGCATTGACTCAGTTTACGTATGAAAGAGTAGTTAGGTGGTAGCGATGGGGCTTTGGGGGGTTTGGAAGGTTTTTTTCAAAAAAAAAAGATGCAATGGGTTTTCGGTGTGGCTATAGTGCGACAGGCATGAGGGCACAGGTTGAATCTCGTCAACATGGCGAGTTTGGGCTGTGTTTCTTTAGGCACCCCGGCACGGCGTTCTGTGTGGGATAGAATTGGGGTTAGTCGCGCGGTGACTCGTCGGTTTGTGCACGCATACATCGGTTTACACCTCGCCCCCAAGTCATATTGCCTACCACTTGACGTTTCGCTGCTTGGTTGGTCCGCCGACTCGCATTTTGGCCCGTCTCCCGCTTCGTCGAATTGGCCATCAATTCGTGTCTGAGATCTGAGCTTCTGTCGTGCGAGGAGCGTTTTCCGAGGAAGGATCCTCAAGCGTATACCCGCGTGAGGGCGCCGCTGCCCCTGCGCGGTGACCGGTCGAAGTTCTCCATCCATCCTCGGAGAAGTGTTCATGAAAGCGTCAGCCAGTGATTTTTGGTCCCCCGGCGGGAATCACAAAAAGCGACAGAGCAAGCGCACTCTGCGTCGTTTGGAGGCCAACGTCCGATTAGAGCGTTTGGAAGAGCGACAGGTCCTTTCGACCCTCGATCTCACCTCCGGCGTTCTCTCGTACAGCGCCGCGTCGGGTAACAACAACAATGTCACGTTCGCGTTTAACTCAGCGACGAACACTGACATCCTGAGCGACTCCGGCGACACGATCGTCTTGACCGCGAATGCGATCGCGGCGGGCGTCACTGTCGATCCTTCGGGTCACACGGCGACGATCCCCGACGGTCCGGTCGGCTCGATCATCATGAACACCGGTGACGGCACCGACACGTTCCACATCCAGTCGGTCATCGAACCGCTGTCGATCTCGCCGACAAACAACGCCGGTGGCACCCAGACGGTCTTCCTGGGTAATGCGCTGCACGGCGTTCAGGACATTACCAATAACGTCTCGATCAACAACGCGCTGGGCACGACGACGCTGAATGTCGACGACTCGGCGAACACCGCGGTGACGACGTCGGCAACCGTGAGCGGTACGTCGATCTCGAACATTCTCGGTGGTGGATCGGTCAATATCACCACCGGTTCGCTTTCGGCCTTGAATATCTTCGGCGGCACTCAGAACGACAACGTGACGTTCACGGGCACGCCGACGAACACGATGGCCCTGAACACGGGCACGGGTGCAGGGACGACGACCGTTCGCTCGCTCTCTTCGACTGCAACCCTTGATATCACCGCGGCCCACGGTGCGGTCAAGGTCGGCAATTCCGGCGACACGAGCGCTGTCCTCGGCCACGTCGACCTGAACAACACCAACAACGCGACGATGGAAGTCGACGATTCGGTCGATTCCACGGCTCGCACGTTCGTCGTCAAGTCGACCGGAATCACCGGTTTCAACGCGACCGGCAACGTGACGTTCAACGCCGTCGGTGCTCTCACCGTTCGCGGCGGTTCGGGCGGCAACACGTTCGACGTTCAGAGCACGCAGGCCAGCAACACCACCTCGCTCTTCACGGGTGACGGCGCTGATGCGGTCTACGTTTCGGGCGCGGGCACCGGTAGCACGCTCAACTTGAACGGCGGCGCTGGCGCAGACCAGATCTTCCTGGGTGATAGCAGCGCGAATCACGCTCTTGGCCTGACGACCAGCATTCTTGCCAACAGCGTCAACATCACCAAGTCTGGCGCCACCACGGCGGCGCTGGTGATCGACGACTCGAACGACACGACCGCCCTCAGCGTGGCGATCGCGGCCGACTCGGTCACTGGTATGCTCGGCGTCGCTGCATCGCCGGTGAATTATGCTTCGAGCGCTCTCAGCTCGCTGCTGCTCAAGGGCGGTTCGGGCGGCAATACCTACAACCTGAACACCGACGGTTCGCCTGGCTACCCCATCTCGATCGACATGGGAACCGGCAACGACTCCCTCGTCTTCGCTGACGGTGCTTCGACCGGCGGCGGCGCGATCGACGGTCAGGCCGGCGTCGATACGCTCGACTACTCGGCGTACACGACCGCCGTATCGGTCGACCTCAATGCCAGCCCGCAAACTGCGACGGGCATCGGAACGGGTGCCAACATCGAGAACGCGATCGGTGGTTCGGGTGGCAACACCTTCACCGCTCCGGTTGGTGTTGATTCGACCCTGACCGGTGGCAGCGGTAACGACACGTTCATCATTCCGGCTGGTGCTGGAAACGTGACCGTCGTCGGCAACGGTGGTACCGACGATCTCCAGATCTCCGCCAGCAGCGGCGGCGATAACTTCAATCAGGTCGTTGTCGGCGCCACGGTGCAGACGACCATCACCGACCCGACCGCTCACACCGTCACTTCGACCGGTATGAACTCGATCGAGCTGAACGGTGGCTCGGGCGATTCGACCGCGACGATCGACTTCAGCGGCGGCAACCCGATTCCGGCTGGCGGCGAAACGTTCAGCGGCGGTGGCGGCACGAACAACACGCTCGTGCTCGTCAACGATCTTCCGGGTGGTGCGCCCTCGTTCACCAACGAGACCTACACCGCGACCGGCCCCGGTGCTGGCAATATCGACCTCGATGGCTCGACCATTGGCTTCACCGGCCTGAGCCCCGTGATCGACACGGTTAGCGTCACGAACTACACGTTCAACGCCCCGGCCGCGCCGAACACGATCTCGCTGACCCCGACCACCGCAAACGGCCTTCCCGGCACGTTGATCGCGAGCGCTGATACGCCTCCGGGCTTTGAGTCCGCGGCGATCGCGAACAAGACCAACGTCACCGTGAACTCGACCGGCCCTCTCGACGCCACGGTCTCAGTGAATGACCCCGGCGTGACGCAAGGTCTCGCGACCCTGACGATCAACACCGGTGGCGGCACCGACTTCGTCACCCTGATTGCCACTCCGACGGGTGCGCCCGTCACGGTCAACACCGCCAACGGCTCCGACACGGTCAACGTGAACGCGGCTGGCCTCGGCGCTGCTGCGACTGTTAACGGTGGCCCGGGCGTCAACAACCTGATCTTCGACGCTGGCAATACGACGACCGCGCAGACCACGACCACGCTGATCGCCGGCGCCTCGCCGACGCTCACGTATCTTGGCTTCACCAACGTCGCCGTCAACAACATCCTTGACCTGCCGTTGGTGAACACCGCGGCGACCATCACGGCGGTTGAAGGCAGCACGTTCAGCGGTATCGTTGGTTCGTTCTCGGCCTCAAATCCGGCGCCGGTTCCGAACCAGGTCAACCCGATCGAAGCGGCCAGCGATTTCACCGCGTCGATCGCCTGGGGCGACGGCACGACCTCCGCGGGCACGATCGTTGCCAATGGCACCGGCGGCTTCGACGTCATCGGCACACACACGTATGCTGATGAATCGACTCCGGACATCGTCATCACTGTCACGCACAACCAGAGCAAGAGCACTGCGACGTCGAACGGCATCGTCACGACGCTGCAGACGAACGGTGGCAGCACCACGACGATCAACTCGACCGCGACCGTTCAAGACGCTCCGCTCAGCTCGAGCGGCGTGAATGTGTTGGGTGTCGAAGGTGCTCCGATCGCCGTCGGAACCTTGGTTGCGACGTTCTCCGACTCCAACACGGCTGCGACCGTGGGCGAGTTCACCGCGACGATCGACTGGGGCGACGGCACGACGAGCGCTGGTGTGATCACCGTCGCCGGCGGACCGATTTCCGGTTTCCTCGTTCGCAGTGGCACTGCCCACACCTACGCGGAAGAGGGCAACTACTCGGTTACCGTCACCATCAACGACGTCGGTGGCGCCACCACGTTGGCCAGCAGCAATGCGACCATCGCTGACGCTCCGCTGAGCGCGACCGGCACCGCCGTTCTCGCCGTCGACGGCAATCCATTCACCGGCCAGGTTGCGACGTTCACCGACGCCAACCCGACCGCTCCGCTGAGCGACTTCACCGCGACGATCAACTGGGGCAACGGCGTTATCACCTCCGGCACGATCACGCAGCCGGGCGGCGTTGGCACCGCGTTCGTCGTCACCGGTTCGCAGACCTACAAGGCTGGATCGTACCCGATTTCGGTGACGATCAACGACGCTGGCGGATCGACCGCTACCGCGACCTCGACCGCCACTGTGAGCGCGGCCACGTTGGCTCCGAACGGCCCGGGCGCTGCCCTGACCGTCGTCGAAGGCCAGCCGTTCACCGCTCAGCTTGGCGAGTTCACCACCGGCAACCCGATCGCGAATATCCTGCAGTTCTCGGCCACGATCGCGTGGGGCGACGGCTCGACATCGACCGGTACGATCACGCAGTCTTCGGCTGGTGTGTTCACCGTCACCGGTACGCACACCTACGCTGAGGAATCGGCGTCGAACCCGATCACAGTCACTGTCAACGACATCAACGGGCCGACCACGACGATCACCGCCTCGGCGGTCGTTGAAGACGCTCCGCTGTCGTCGGCTGGCGTGAACGTGCTGGGTGTCGAAGGTGCTGCAATCCCGGCTGGTACGCTGGTTGCCAACTTCGCCGACGCTGATCCCGCCGGTGCTGTTGGTGACTACACCGCGACGATCTTCTGGGGCGACGGCACGTCGAGCGCCGGTGTGATCTCGGTCGCTGGTGGTGCAATCTCCGGCTTCCAGGTGACGAGCGGAACTCCGCACACGTACCTCGAAAGCGGCAAGTACAGCATCACGGTCGCGATTAGCGACGCCGGCGGCAGCGGCACAACCGCGGCCAGCCAGGCCACGATTGCCGACGCCGCGCTCACCGCGACGGGCACTGCCGTCTCGGCGGTCGAAGGCACTCCGTTCACCGGTCAGGTTGCGACCTTCACCGACGCGAATCCGAACGCTCCGATCAGCGACTTCACGGTTGCGATCAACTGGGGCGACGGTATCGTGAGCTCGGGCACCGTCACCCAGCCGGGTGGCGTGGGCACCGCGTTTGTGGTGACCGGTACGCACACCTACAAGTTCGGCACCTTCCCCGTCACGGTTTCGATCGTTGACAACGGCGGTTCGGTTGCGACGGCCACCAGCACGGCCACCGTCACCGGCGCGGCTCTCACGCCGGGCTCGAACGCGGCTCTGACTGGAACCGAAGGTGCGGCTCTCAGCGGCCTGGTTGTTGGTACCTTCACCAGCGCCAACCCGCTGGCGACCGCCCGCGACTTCACGGCTTCTGTGGACTGGGGCGACGGTACGCCGGTTTCGACCGCGACCATCGTCGAAGCTCCGGACGGAACGTTCTACGTCTCGTCGAACCACACCTACGCTGAAGAGTCGGGCGCCACGCCGTATGCGATCGTCGTCACCGTCAAGAGCACCGCTGGCGTCACCGCCACGTTGAACGCGACGGCCACGATTGCTGACGCTCCGCTGCTCGCCACGACGCAGCCGATCGTCGCGGTTGAAGGTCAGAACTCCAACCTGCTCGTCGCCACGTTCATCGACTCGAATCCGTTGGGCGTGCCCAGCGACTTCACGGTCTCGATCAACTGGGGTGACGGCACGACGAGCGCTGGCGTGGTCACCGCGTCTGGCGGCTCGACGGTTCTGGGCGCTGCCTTCAAGGTCACTGGCACCCACACCTACGCCGAAGAAGGTCAGTACGTCGTCACCACGACGATCAATGACCTCGGCGGATCGACGGCCTCGGCCACGTCGATCGCCACGGTGGTTGACGCTCCGCTCGTCGGCCAGGGTGTGCCCATCACCGGCAAGGAACGCGTGCCGCTCAGCAACGTTCCGGTCGCTACGTTCACCGACTCGGGCGGTCCTGAAGATCCGCTCAACTACGTCGCCACCATCGATTGGGGCGATGGCAAGCCCACCACCACCGGCACGATCGTGCTTGGTTCTGACGGGGTGACCTTCACCGTTCTCGGCTCGCACACCTACGAATCGCCTGGTGTGTACAACGTGAACGTCGTGGTGACCGACGACGGCGGCGCTCGCCTCCATGTCGTTACCACCGCCACGATCTCCGAGGTTCCGTTCGTCATCACCGGTCGTCTCGACCCGGCCAGCGACAGCGGTATCTCGAACAGCGACAACATCACCAATGTTGTTCAGCCGACGTTCAACGGCACCAGCGAGCCTGGCTCGATCATCAACCTGTACGTGTCGAACCAGAACCCGCCGATGCTCATCGGTTCGGGTGTGACCGACGCCTCGGGCCACTGGTCGATCCGCTCGACGGTTGCTCTTGCTGACAACGCCTACGTCGTCACCGCGACGGCGACGGATCCGAACAACCTGAACGATGTCACCGGGCCGGTGGTTCTCCTCGGCTTCGGCGGCACCGGCGGCCCGGACCTGGTGATCGACACGACTGGCCCCACGGTTACGGAAACCATCTTCCGTCGTCCGCTCGGCCAGATCATCATCGCCTTCCAGGATCTCGGCGTCCGCTACGGCTTCGATCCCAAGACCGTGCTCGACGGCAGCTTCTTCCGGTTCAGCGTCTACGCGAAGGCCTCGTATCCGCCGAACTTGATCACCAAGATCCAGATCGTCGGTTCGGGCAGCCCGACCGATCCGGTCGAAGCGATCCTGACCATCAACAATGGTCACCCGCTCCGCACTGGCCGCTACGTCCTCACCATCAAGTCCGGCACGCCTGGCAACGGTGTCTCTGACATCGCCGGCAACCCGCTCGACGGCGAGTTCTACGGCTACCAGCCCTCGGGCAACGGTACGCCCGGCGGTAACTTCCAGGCTCTGCTGGTCTCCAGCTCGAGCTACACGTTCCGCCCCTTCCCGACGGATTCGAGCGCTTCGCCGAAGACCCCGCCGGGCCACAAGCCGACCGGCTACCCGACGCCCAGCAGCCACCAGACCAAGGCCCAGCACCAAGCTGCGGTCAAGGCTGCTGCCAAGGCGAAGGCACACGCCGTGCACGACGCCGCGCTGGCTCACGTCAGCGTGAAGGCCGCTGCCAAGAAGGGCAAGTAAGTCGCAACGCGACTCACCTGCTGTAAAACTTCGAGGGCGAGGGACGGTTTTCCGTCCCTCGCCTTTTTTGCTGCGCAGAGACTTTAGTGAACCGCGGAAAAAACGCCTTGAAATCGCTTTGGTGTGTTCGATGTCTCGTGACCAAGGATTTATCCCGGAGACTTTTCGTCCGGCGCTCGATCCGCTTCAACCGCCTCTTCCGCTCTGCCATTCGACTCTCGCGCTTCAAAGGCTTCCAGCCGCCGACGAAACCGCGCGATCACCGCTTGCTCGTCATGTGCATGGATCAAATTTTTCGCTTCCTGCGGGTCATCTTCGAGGTCATAAAGCTCCTCGCGTCCATCGTTGAGGCGAATGTATGTCCGGCCTTCAGCGACCAGCGCACGAGGCAACTTGCCCGCCTGAATTTTCGCACCATAAATCTGTTCGACCTCCGACAGGACGAGATCGGTTTCCCTCAACTCGTGCGATTTCGCCGACCAATGCCTCGCTAATGAACATCCCGGGAAGGGGGAATCTTTCGCCAATCCAGCCATATCGACGACCGTGGCCGGCAAGTCGCGGAGACTCACGGGATGAGAAACGGCTCGCGGCGAAGAATTCTCGCTAGGTGGGATAATCAGCAGCGGCACGTGCGTGAGCTGGCGTCGAAGGCTGCTGCCGTGACCGAACTCACCATGCTCGCCAATGAGCTCGCCGTGGTCGGCAGTCACAATGATGAGCGTGTTTTCCAGATCGCCGCGCTGCCGCAATTCGGCGACGAATCGTCCCACCTGCTCGTCGAGATACGACACTCCTTCGTCATAGGCGTCGCGGGCGAGTTGAATCGCTTCGGGCGAGTCGCGTTGGGGATTTTGATGCCAGTTTCTGAGAATCTCGCGATGCTCGTCCGTCTCTTCCAATGACCGAAAGTTTTGCGGCGAATCCTCACCTTCGGGGAGCAAATAGGGGTCGTGAGCATCAAAGTAGTTCATGAACACGAAATAGGGGCGATCATCACAATCGGCGATCCAATCGAGCGCAGATTGATTGATGCTCTTCGCGTTGAGACGTGGTCGATGGGCCTGAGGACGATCGTGCGGAGCATTGCCGATTGCCTTCACGAGCCTGCGGCCCAATCCCGAACTTCGCAGGATCGTGTCGAGATTGATTGATGAGTCTTCGTAGTGGCCAAAGCCTCTTCCCAGGCCGTACCAAGCGTTGCAAAAGAAGGTATTGGCGACGAAGCCTGCCGTGGCGTATCCCTTCGATTCGAGATACTCGGCGATCGTCGGTTCCTGATCGTCGAGCGGCACGCCGAGGCGCGCAGAGAGCTCGTGCGGCCACTTTCCGGTGAACATGCTGGCGTGCGAAGGGAGCGTCCATGAGGCGGTCGAACGCGCGTTGTCAAAGCGAATCCCCGCGCGGCTCAGCGCTTCGAGGTGCGGCGAGGTGGGCCGCTCGTAACCGTAAAGGCTCAGGCTATCCGCGCGAATTGTGTCGAGCACGATCCAAAGGACGTTTGGCGAGCCTTTCGCGGGACGGCTGCCCTTGGCGACAACCTTGTCGCCGAAAAATTCGGCGCAGAGCGATAGACCGATCATTCCGAGCAAAGCGGCGAGAAATACGGGCGTTGTTCGCCGTCTGACTCGTTCAAATCGCGCATAACGGGCAGCGATTCCTCGCGCCATGCAGAGACCGATTCCGCATGAAAGCAGAAGATATGCCGCCAATGCGAGACCGGTCGCAACAGTGAAGAGGACGCACAATACCGCCAGCGACGCGACCAGGAAGATGATTGCGAACGAAAGTCGCGACCGCTTGGAAAGGGCGAGTGGCGTCAGCACGATTCCGAGTGTACCGAACACCAAAGCATTCGCCGCCGAGATCATCCAAAAGGCGTGCCGGTTCATCTGCAGGTTACCGAGTGCACCCGCGTGAAACAGGTACGTTTTGCCAAAAAGTCCCGCGGTTTCCACGATCCCCGCCAGAATGCCAAACCAGAGCGACAGCCAGAACACCGAACGAGGTTTCAGAAGCAAGTCGACACGATCTTTTTTGTATGTATGTTCAACGGAAATCAGCGAGAACGGGCGGAAATGGGCATCCATGCCAATTTCTCCGGGATCTGAAAGTGCCGGCGGAACACGAATCGGCGAACTTGATCAATTGTGCCGATTTCGAAGTGTTTTACGGAGAAACGGGCTCTCGTTGCGCGCTTTTTTAGATTTTTTCTCAAGAACACGCGAACCACGTGAACAATCGCTTGAACGAGTTCATGAGCTTTTATCCTTGCTTTGGCGAAGAATGAACAAATCTGTCGAGGCAAATTGGCCAAAGGAAAGAGCCCCAACCCGCTTCTGGAAAGTTGAACAAATGGTTGCAAGCCGGCGTCCGCTCGGGCAGTCTTAGGGCGAGCAACCCCCAGGAGTCGCGCCTCATGAAGATGCTGCATTTCGCCTATCTGGCACTGAGCGTTTCCCTCATCGCCGCTGCGCCGCTGCCGGATACGAAACCGTGGGACATGCCCAAAGATCCGGCCGCCGAGATGGTCGAAGGGCTTCATCGATATCTGGACCGGCAGACCGTTGCCGCGGCGGCGAATCGCCCGGCTCGCTGGAAACGCGTGACCACCTCGCGCGAGGCTTATGAGGCGTCGATCGAGCCGAAACGAAAGCGGTTGGCCGAGGTTCTTGGGGCGACGGGAACACGCGTTGCCAAGCCGATATTGACGCGGGTGTTCGACGGCGAAAAAGCGGGTCCGCGCGGACTATCCGGTAACGTGACCGTGTCGCCGGTACGCTGGAACGTGTATCCGGGATTCGACGCCGAAGGGCTTCTGCTGCAACCTTTTGGGGAATCGCGTGGCGATGTAATCGTGATTGCCGACGGTGATGATGGACCTGAGCAGCTGGCTGGTCTCGGCGGGTTGCCAACCGATTTTCAACTCGCGCGATTGATAGCCGCTCATGGACTTCGCGTGCTGATGCCTACACTTCTCGATCGAACATCCGAATTCTCTGGCAACCCGATCGTGCGGATGACCAACCTGCCGCATCGCGAATGGATTTATCGGATGGCCTACGAAACCGGCCGTCATGTGGTTGGATACGAAGTCGACGAGGTTAGGTCGGCGATCGACTGGCTCAAGCAAAATCCATCGGGCGGGACGCGGCCGCTCGGCGTCATTGGCTACGGCGAAGGTGGTCTGATCGCCCTGCACACAGCTGCGCTTGATTCGAGAGTCGACGCGACCTGGGTTGCGGGGTATTTCGGACGTCGCGAAGGGATGTGGAATGAGACGATCGACCGCAATCTGGCCGGTTATCTTGAGGACTTTGGAAATGCCGAAGTCGCCAGCCTGATCTTGCCGCGAGCGCTCCTTATCGAATCGTGTCGACAACGAGCAGCCAACGGGCAGCCCGCCGCGGTTGGCGGTCGCAACGATGCTGCATCCGGCGACATCAAGAGCAAGCCCAACGATCCTGCCGGCGAGTTCTTGCGGCTTGCCGAAATTGCTGATTCGCTCAAGGCGATTGGCGCCAAACGCCCCGAACACATCGGCGGCATGGATCCGCTTTCGGAAATGCAATCCGACGACGCGGCGGTGAAACGTTTTCTAGCGCTGATGAAAGTTGAAGCCAAAGAAATTAAGTCCGAACGTGATAATCCTCTTGAATTGAGTCTCGGCAATGGCTCCTCGCGCGAGCGGATGAGCCGTCTCGTACGCGGCATGGAAGCATACACGCAGTCGGTCATTGCGACCTCCGAATTGCGTCGCGAGGCATTCTGGAGCAAGGCGAATCGTAGTTCGGTCGCCGAGTGGGAGAAGTCGACCGTTCCGTATCGCGAGCAATTCTGGACCGAGATTCTCGGCAAATTCCCGCCGGCCGATGTGCCGATGGCGGTCGAGTCGAAGCAGGTTTACGACACGAAGAATTACGTCGGCTACGCGATCAAGATCCCCGTCTATGAGGATGTGTTTGCCTACGGTGTCTTGCTGCTGCCGAAAGATTTAAAGCCGGGCGAGCGGCGGCCGGTAGTGGTTTGTCAGCATGGGCTCGAGGGCACGCCCGAGCCGGTTTGCGATCCGAACATCAAGTCGGTCTACAACAGCTTTGGTGCCCAGCTAGCTGACCGCGGCTACATTGTTTACGCACCCCAGAATCCCTACACCGGCCACGACAGGTTCCGACACCTTCAGCGCAAGGCGAATCCGCTGGGCAAGTCGCTATTCGGTCTGATCATTCGCCAGCACGAACGCACGCTCGAATGGCTCAAGGCGCGGCCGGACGTCGACGCCAAACGCATCGCGTTTTATGGGCTTTCTTACGGCGGAAAATCGGCGATGCGGCTCCCCGCGGTGCTCACCGATTATTGCATGTCGATCTGCTCGGCCGACTTCAATGAGTGGGTCGTGAAGTGCACGAACATTAACCGCAAGTACAGCTACCTGTTCACGATTGAGTACGATATGTACGAGTTCGGCCTGGCCGAGAAGTTCAACTATGCCGAAATGGCGGCACTCATCGCCCCTCGGCCGTTCATGGTCGAACGCGGGCACGACGACGGCGTGGCGCCCGATGAGTGGATTGGTTACGAGTTCGCCAAGGTCAAGCTCACGTACGATCGGCTGCGTATCGGCGACCTTGCGCAACTCGCGATTTTCAACGGTGGGCACCAGATCGACGGCAAGGAGTCGTTCGCATTCCTGGCCAAGCACCTGAACTGGCCGCGCGGTCTGACCGCTCCTTGAGTCGAACGGCCTCTTATTTGCTGATGAATACGGGCAAGTAAATCCAGTTCAGTCCTGCTGTGTTCGATCTCTGCGGCGGGACTCGCTCATTTGCACTGGGAGGCCGTCATGGCTCAACAGATTCATCGACGAGAGGACGTCAATCCAAAGCGCGGGAAGACCGAATACGGCAGCGTGAAGTTCGCCGATACGGTGAACAACAAGTACCCGATCGACACGCCCAAGCATATCCGCGCGGCGTGGAGTTACATCAATCACAAGGACAACGCTGCGGAATACTCGAAGTCAGAAGTCGCCACGATCAAGCGGCGGATCAAGCAGGCAGGCAAGGCAGCGGGGGTTGAATTCTCGACCGACTGATGATTCCGACTTGTTGTGTCGAAGTCATTGTGAAGGCGGTTGCACCATTGGTACAGCCGTCTTTTTTGTTGCGCTGGCGCTGGGAAAGGCTGAAGAGCGCATTTCATTAAGAGCCCTTGTGTATTCATCAACGAGCAATCCTTCCTCAGACGCGGGAGGATTCATGGAATCTTCATGCGTTGTTTTGCATGAGTCGCCGCCGGTTTAAAAAGCCGTGCAGTCGTCAAGACGACGCGCCGCTTGATGCGTATGGGTAGAGACGGGCGTTGAACTGCCAGTCAGTACGAGTCAGTTTGCGACACGTTGTGACATCGGGAATGCACAATCACGGAAAGGACGCGCGATGAAAGCACTCGACCCGCTTCATGCCGACAAGTCGTTTAACATGCTCTCGCTCAAGGATTTGATCGAAGCACGCGACCATTACCACGTGCACCTGATGCACAAGGAAAACGTGGTCGGCACGGCAGTGGGGCGATACCGGATCCGGTGTACCGACCCATGGCCGACGCATCGGACCATGCACGAGCCGTCGAAAAATGGCTCGAAGAGCTATAAGGAGAAGGGGCCGCGAACTCTCGGCAATTCCGAAATTCGCCCCTATTCTTGGCCGTGCATTCTCGTGTTCGTCGACCAATGGGTGGCGCCCGACCATTTCAATGCGAACCACGGGTACGACCCCGACGATGCTGTGCCTCGCGCGGTCTATATGCCCGACGGCCGCGTTGTGCCCGTTTGTGTGGTGTTGGCGCCTCGCGATGAAACAGCGCCCGGTCCTGTGCGTAACCTCAGCTTTCCCGAAAACATGCTGGGCGGCGGCTATCCCGTGCTCGTCGATGTACAGGGTGAAACGCACGTCGCATCAATCGGTTGCCTTTTGACCGACGGCCACCTCGTTTATGCGCTAACGAACAGGCACGTCGCCGGCGAGCCGGGAACGCCGGTTTACACCATTTCCGGCGGTCGAAAGGAAATGGTCGGGAAGGCGTCGGCCAAGCAACTGACGAGATTGCCGTTCGAGCAAATCTACTCCGACTGGCCGGGAAAAAACGTCTATGTGAATATGGATATCGGCCTGATCGAAGTCGAAGACAAGACGCGGTGGACGGCGCAGATTTTCGGCATCGGCACAATGGACAACCTGGCCGACCTCAGCATCGATAACATTTCGTTGCGGCTGATCGGCTGTCCGGTCCGCGGGTTCGGCTGCGCGTCGCGCGAGATGCTGGGAGAGATTCACGGTTTGTTCTATCGCTTCAAATCGGTCGGCGGATTCGAGTACGTTTCCGACTTCCTCATCGGCCCTCGCAAGGATGAGCCGTTCCAGACACATCCCGGCGACTCCGGCACGCTCTGGCTCCTTGAGCGCAGTCCCGAGGTCGAAGACGACACACCGCATTCACCTAAGAAGGTGAAGAAGGCTGCGGATAAAGAGGAAAAGAAGCCGGTTCTCATGCCAATTGCAGTGCAGTGGGGCGGGCATGTGTTTGTCGACCAGAACACGAAAAACGCAATGCCCTATGCGCTCGCGACTTGCCTCAGCACCGTGTGCGACCAACTCGAAGTTGACCCGATTCGCGACTGGAATATTGGCTTCCCGGAATACTGGGGAGCGGTCGGCCATTACACGATCGCCAACAAGGCGTGCGACGTCATTGCTAACAAGAATCTCCGCAAGTTGATGCAGGCCAACCTGGAGCAGATCACGTTCCCGGTCGACGGCATCACCAAGAAGAATCTCACTGGTCTGAGCAAGGCTGAGTTTGTTCCACTGGCCGACGTTCCCGACCTGGCCTGGAAGATTGGCCCGCACAATCGCGGCCAAAAAGAACATCCCAACCACTTTGCCGACATGGATAAACCAAATGCCAACCAGAACGGCACGACGCTGCTCGAACTCTGCAAAGGGCAGCCGCAAAACGTGAATGTCGACGTCTGGCGGCAGTATTACACCGACGTGCAGGATGAAAGCCGCGGCCTGCTGCCGTTCCGCGTCTGGCAGTTCTACAACGCGATGGTCGATTTCGTGAAGGCGGGGAAAGCCGCCGAATTCGTCTGTGCGGCGGGGATTCTCTCGCACTACGTCGGTGATGCCTGTCAGCCGCTCCACATCTCTTATATGTTCAACGGCGATCCCGACGACACAGAGATGGTCACGCACAAGAACAGGCAGGGGCAGACGGTGACCGAGCCCGTCCCACGCGCGGCTGGCGTGCACGCCGCGTACGAAGACGGCATGGTCGATACGCATACGCCCGAGATCATGGATGGCGTCGATAAGTTGCTCGCGAAGAACGCGAAACTGCCAGCGATCGCCAGCGGGCATGACGCCGCGGTCTCAGTCGTCGACCTGATGCAGAAAACGTTCGATGCGATCAGCCCGAAGGATATTGTCGACGCGTATCTGGCGGTGAAGTCGCAAAAGCCGAGTGCGATTTCGGGCGAGTTCTGGGATAAGTTCGGCGACGATACAATTGCCGTCATCGCCGATGGTTGTCGCTATCTCGCCCACATCTGGGATGCCGCATGGGCGGAGGGGAATGGCGATCAGACGATTAAGAATCTCGATGCGATCGACGACGACACGCTGGTCGCACTTTACTCTGATCGCACATTCTTGCCGTCGCACACGATCGATGAGATCGGGCCGTTGCTCAATGCTACCGGAGGCGCTGCTCCCGGCAGGACGCGCACGAAACGCACGTCGCGCGTGCGAGTCTAAACGGCTGTGAAAACACAAAATCGATCGTGGGCCGCCAATTTCGGACGGTCCGCGATCGATTCGTGTTTCGTGACCAATGCCTGATTAGCCGAGCGTTTCCCACTTGGCGAGCAAACGTTCCAATGCGGCGACGGCCTGGTCGACGCGGTGTTTGTCTTCGGCGTAGAGGTCGCCCACTTCACCCGGCAGGCGGCGGACCGCGTCGGCGATCTGATCGATCGCGCCTTGCATCTGGGCGTAGGCGTAGAGGTAGTCGGCTTTCTTGGGATTATCGCCCAGCGTTTTCAGGCGAGCGGCCGCCTTCGCAACCTTACCTTGCCAGGTCGCAAGCAGTTCACGCCATTGCGGTCCTTCGCCGCTGTGCGTCCGCTTGGGATAGCTGGGGTTGCGCTTGGGGTTCGCGAGTGCGGCGGGGAAATTCGGCGTTTCGCTCACGGACGGAAGACTCCTCGTCCCTATGAGTTAGGCTGTGCGTTGTGGTGCTTTGTGCCCCAGGATTATAATTTGAACCCGTTCGCCCGCCAATCCCCAGCCTCGCCCTCTTGAGACGCCCCCGATGAATTGCACCCGCCTCCGCCGCGCCTTGCTGTGCGTTTTGCCGGCGTTTTTGCTGGGATCCGCGGTGAAGGGGCAGGTCCCACTGCCGAAAGTCGCCGAGGGCTGGAAAATCGAGCAAATCGCCGAAGCGCCGGCGATTTTGTTCCCAACGGCCGTGGTCGTCGCCCCCGACGGCACGATCTATCTCGGTCAGGACCCGATGGATATGCCCGGGCCAGCGACTCAGCCGATCGATTCAGTCGTGGCGATCAAGGGTGGCAAGATCACCAAGTTTGCCGAGGGACTCTGGGCAGTGATGGGGCTTGAATGGATCGACGGCGCACTATATGTCGTCCATGCCCCCTATCTTTCCCGTTTTCGCGACACCAACGGTGACGGCAAGGCCGATGAACGCGTCGATTTGGTGACCGGTCTCGGTCCGAAGATTCCCGGCTTTTCCGGAGTCAACGATCACATCGCTTCGGGTGTCCGGCTTGGGATGGACGGCTTCCTCTATATTGCGGTCGGCGACAAGGGGATTCCCAAGGCAACCGGTCTCGACGGTAAGACGATCACGCTCAAGGGGGGTGGCGTTGTTCGCGTTCGGCCCGATGGCAGCGACCTGGAGATTGTTTCAACCGGCGAACGGAACCCACTTTCGGTCGCGTTGACCGATCGCGACGAGATTTTCACCTACGGCAACGACGACGATAGCAAGAAGTGGCCAAACAGCCTGACGCACCACATCGTCGGCGGCCATTACGGCTATCCCTTCGAGTTTTTGAATGCCCCTTGGCGCGCGTTGCCGATCACGGCCGGCTTGCTCGGTGGTTCGGGGACGCAAGGGCTGTCGTACAACGAAGGCGGCTTGCCAGAGAAGTATCGCGGCGGGTTGTTTTTCTGCGAGTGGGGTCAGCAGAAGATCTTTCACTACGCGATCGACCGCAAAGGCGCGACGTTCAAAGCGCAACCGCGCGTGGCGATTGTCGAGGCGGGTGATGTCTCCGAATTTCGGCCGCTGTCGATCGCTCTCGACGTCAATTCGAACAGCTTCATCATTTCCGACTGGGCGTTTGCCAAATGGCTCGCCGATGGTCCGAAAACCGGGCGGCTCTATCGGCTGAGCTATGTCGGCAGCGATCGGCCCGCGGTTTCTAAGTCAGATCAACCGAGCCTCGAAAGCCCAAGCCTTCGCGCGAGGTTGCAAATGCAGCGTTCGCTCGCAAAGTTGGGCGACCGCGCCGTTCCAGGGCTCGCGAAACTGCTCGCAAGCGAGGCCGGTGCGACGTCACGAATTCATGCGGTCTGGACGCTCGACGCGATTCCTTCAGCCGATGCCGCGACCGCAATTCGCCAGGCGTTTGGCGATAAGAATGCCGAGGTTCGCAGTCAGGCGGCACGCTCGCGCGGTATTCGACGCGATAAGGCGGCGTTGAGCGGATTCATTTCCCTGCTGCGTGATGAAGATGCGGTCGTTCGGCGCGAGGCGGCAATCGCACTCGGACGTATTGGCGATGTCACCGCCGGAGCAGCACTCATGGCGTTGATCGGCGATCGCGACGCGTTCGTGGCTTGGTCGGCTCGCAAGGCGATTCGTGACTTGAATGCGTTCGACGCCGACGCGGTTGTCGCCGCACTCGAAGATCCCGCGCGACGCGAGAGCGCACTCGCTCTGACAGACGAGTCGTGGTCGCCAGCGGCGATTCAAGGTCTGGCTGCGTCGCTCGCGAAGCTCAAGGATGCGAAAGCGCGGGCTCGTGTGGTTGCGAATCTGGCGGGGCAGTATCGCAAATATCCTGCCTGGAACGGTTTCTGGTTTGGTACGAATCCGCTGGCCGGTGAATTCCCGACCAAGAGCGTCGACTGGGATCTGCCGGCGATGGCGGCGGTCGCTGAAGCTTTGAAGGTAGCGCTTGCGGATGCAGATGCACTCGTCCGGCGTCAGGCGATCATCGGGCTTGCCAACGTGGGGCAGGGGACCATCGCCGCGCTTCGAACAGCATTAGCAAGCGAGACCGACGAGACTAACCGAGGGGCTCTCGTCGCCGCCTATGCGCGACTGCGCGATCCACTTTCGCCTTCGTTATTCATTGCGATTCTCAAGAATTCCGAGGAAAAGCTGAGCGTTCGCGCCGCGGCGCTCGATGCACTGGCAACGATCAATTCGCGACCAGCATTCAACGCGCGATTCGCGTTATTGTTCGATCCGCAAGCTCCGCCAGAGCTCGTAGCGCGTGCACTTCCCGCGCTGGGGCGCACCGGCGCCTTGCCCGCGAACGATCTGGCCGGCTTTTTGACGGCGAAATCGTCACTCGTTCGACTCGCTGCGCTGGTGGCGTTGAGCGAGCATAAAACGCTTCCCGAAGCCGTGCGCACCCAGGTAATCGACCGCTTGAGTGATTCAGAATTCGACGTCCGGCTCGCGGCTGTTGATGCCGTGGCGCGCCTTCGAATTCACGAGAGCGTCGATGCGTTGATCAAGTTGACGGCCGATCCCGTCACGCGCGATCCGGCCGCGATCGCCCTGTGCGGCATGCCCGACGTTCGCGCTCTTCCGATCTACCTAGATCTCATCGGCGAGCGCAATCCTGAATCACGCCGGGCAGCGGAGATTGCCTTGATCTCGCTGCGAGATCTCGTCGGCGACGAACTCAAAGAGCGGTTGAAGTCGGGAAAAATCGAGGTATCGGCAGCGTCGGCCATCGAACGCGTGCTAACCCGCTTCCGGCCGATCACCGATTGGAAGGTGATCGGTCCGTTTGCACGGACGACGGCGCAGGTGTTCATCGAGGATCCGAAAATTGATTTCGCGAAGGCTCACAGCGGTGTCGAAGGGCGGCCGATCCTGTGGACCGAGCGTAAGGGAGATCCGAGAACAGGTCGCGTCGTGATCGATGATTTCAAGGCGGGTAAGGGGGATCGTGGCGGATTCGGTTTCGACACGAATGGATCGCCCGACCTGGCTGCGTTTGTCTATGCCGAGATTCAATCCGAGAGCGATCGGCCGGCGATGCTACTTGTGGGCTCGAGCGGCGGCGTGGTGCTGACCGTCAACGAAAAGATCGTTCATAATTATTCCAATTTTTCCGGTCGTTCCTATTCGCCCGATTCTGACGTTCTGCGCGTGCGGCTGGTCAAGGGAACCAATCGGATTCTGCTTCGCGTGCGGCAAGGGATTGGCGTTTGGTCGTTCGGCGTACAAGTTTCCGACCCGCTCGATTTGCCCGGCCTTGAGAAGGCGCGAGGCAACGACATGGCCCGACTCGCCGAATTCGCTTTGGCGACGCCGGGGGATGCTCGAAGGGGTGAGACGCTGTTTTTTGACGCCAAGGGTGTCGGCTGCGTGAAGTGCCACGCGGCGAATGGTCGCGGGACGGGAAATGTTGGGCCAGACCTAACCGGACTCGCGTTGAAATACGACAAGGCCGAGATTGTTCGCTCGGTCCTCGAGCCGTCGAATCGCATCGCGACCGGGTATCAGCCAGTGGTCGTTTCGCTGGCCGACGGCCGTGTGATCACCGGCCTGGTGAAGTCGGAAACCGAGACTCATCTCGAACTTGTCGAGTCGGAAACGAAGGTGACACGCGTCGCCAAATCGGAGATCGACGAACGGCGCGTGGGAACGGTTTCGGTGATGCCGACCGGCCTCGCCGAGACGCTTACACCGGCCGACTTTAGTGATCTGGTGGCCTACTTGCTCAGCTTGAAGACTGCGACGAAGCCGTAGGGACGCTGAGGACAAATTCGTGAGAGCCCTTATACCTCAGCCGCACGGAGGTATTGCCGCGCAAGCTCGACGAATTCCATCACCTGGTGTTCCGACGTAAAACCGCGGCGGCGGACGAGAATGGTCCCGCCGTCTTTTTTCCGGAGCTCGACACCTCTGGGAAGTTCAACGATCTGCTCGATGGCAGACCAGTCCGCCTGGGTTTGCTGGGCACCCATTCGGCAGGTAATTCCTTTGGGCGTGATCTCTTCGGCGATTCGGTACGGCCCCTCGCCACCGAGTCGAGCGGAAATCTGCTGCGCCACAGACTTGCGAACCAAATAGCTATAGATGAATAGTCCGACGCATCCACCTAAGACACCAGTAACGGCCGCGCCGGGCAGTCCCTCACGAATTGTTTGATCGCTCCGCCCAAGCCAAACGCCTGCGCCGATCAGAGTGCAGAACAAACCGAGCTTGATCCGGTGCCACTGATTGACGCGCTTCGACATCAAGCTCCGCAGATTGTGCTGAGTGAGGTCGCGCAAGGTGCTTTCGTATTCGACGCGCACGCAGACATCTCCAACGTAGCCGTGGTTCTTCGGCTTCGAAACTCTTAGCCGTTAGATTTCGCCAAGTTCCACCGTTCCAAGAATCGCGCGTAGTCCTCTGGCGTATCAATCCCCACCGCACGCTCCTCAACAAATCCCACCGCAATCGGATAACCGGCTTCGAGCACTCGCAACTGTTCGAGCTTTTCGAGTCCTTCGAGCGGAGAAGGGGGAAGCGTGGCGAGCTTGAGCAGGAAGTCGCGGCGGTAGGCATATAGGCCGAGGTGAAGGAACGCTTGTGGAGTGGCGGCATCGACGCGGAAACCGCCGTCGCGTACGTGAGGGATTGGACTGCGGGAGAAGTACAACGCACGGCCGCGATTGGAGCACACAACCTTCACGCAGGCGGGATCGGTGTAAATGGCCGCGTCGCGAATGGGTGTGGCGATGGTCGCCATTGGTGCGTCGTGATCGTTCAAGAGAAGAGTCGCGACGAGATCGAGCGTCTCGCCGGTCACTTCGGGTTCGTCGCCTTGCAGGTTGACGACGATCTCGGCTTCGGGGACGGCGGCGGCGACTTCGGCAACGCGGTCGGTGCCGCTGGGATGATCTTCACGCGTCATCATCGCTTCGCCGCCAAAAGATGTGACGGCGTCAAAGATGCGTTGATCGTCGGTCGCGACGATGATGCGGGTGAGTAGGGTCGAGCGTTTCGCAGCGTCCACAACATGCTGGATCAGCGGTTTGCCGGTGTCGGATAGCAGGGGTTTACCGGGTAAACGGGTGGAAGCGAATCGCGCGGGGATCACTCCGAGAATTGCCATATTTCGTTCCCGATTGGGGCTTGATGCTGACCGATAACAGGGGCGTCGGAAGAGCCGCGTGCCCCACGGACCTGTGGCATGCGAGCGTCCAATATAGCCAAAGCCGGTCGCGACGCAATTGGAGCGTTGACCCTCTCCGGCCCAGGCTCCTCCCTGTGCGTTCACTTCGGATGAACCCCGGGACCGTACTCTCCCCGGCGTGGCCCAGGATAGGCCCGCCTCCCCGCTTTGCACCCCCGATTCCATTGCAGGATGCTCGCCTCGCCTTCGCGATGAGACCGCCGGTTCGACTGGGGCATCCCCAGGCCCCGTGACCTGGCTGGACGATTCGCGAAGCTCCGTCGTCGATCGTGGTTGGCCGGAAGAATCCGCGCCGGCTGTGGTCGAGGGAGGGGCCGTCGCCGTCACCGGCGCATCGGTTCTTCCCATCATCATTTGCACGCGCTCTGACAGGTTGTGATTTATGACAGATCGCAGCCGCCGCGATGGTGGCTGGGGAGATGCTTTCCTCAGCGCACGTCACGCCAGGGATGGGGGGCGCTCACTACTGAATCGCGGGGCGGCACAAGCCAAGGGCATGGCGGCCGTCTGGGGAGGTTAACGGAAACATGGGCTCGACCCGCAAAGACTGCCGCCGAGCACAGCGCAATCGACGGCTCGTTTGCCTGGAGACCCTCGAAGGTCGGACGATGCTTTCGCATGTTCCGCACCACGTCGCGCACCCTCTGGTAGAACATCGTCACGCTCTGTACAGCCAGCCGTTGCCTGCCAGCTCCGCGACCACTCCGCTCGCTCCCTCGAGCGCAACAAACTACGACAAAATCACCGGCGCTTCGGCAACGCGATCGGCCTACAACGTTGATGGCACCGGCTCCGCCATCGCGGTGATCGACACCGGCGTCAACTACAATAATGCGGACTTCGGCGGCGGCGGATTCGGACCCGGTCACAAAGTGATAGCCGGCTTCGACTTCTCGACCAACTCCGGCGACCCGATGGCCCAGACCTGGCAGCACGGAACGGCTGTAGCAGGCCTGGCTGCCGGCGATTCGGCGAATAATCCCGGAATCGCGCCTGGGGCGAACATCGTCGCGCTCCGCGTGTTCGGTAACGATAATGTGAGCAGCTTCGCTCGCGTTGCGTCGGCACTTCAGTGGGTGATCGACAACCACAGTACCTACAACATCACCGTGGTGAACCTGTCGCTCTCTGATGGCGGCAACTATACGCAAGACTGGTACACCACCGGCATCGGCGCCCAGATATCGAGCCTGATCAACCAGCTCAGCGCGATCAACATCCCTGTCGTAACGGCGACTGGTAACAACTTCAACGGCCAGCAAGGCGAAGGCTTCACGGCGATTATTCCTGGCTCGCTGAGCGTGACCGCAACGACGCCGCAGGACACGATCGCCACCGACGCTCAGCGGCTCGGCAAGGCTGTCGGCGGACCTTCGGCGACCGTAATCGCAGCGCCTGGCGTTGGGATGTGGGCACCGGCCGACGGCAACAACTTCCAGAGCGTCGACGGAACCAGCTTCGCCACGCCAATCGTCTCGGGTGCGGTCGTGCTGCTCCAGCAGATCTACCAGAGCCGCTACGGCACGCTGCCGACCGTCGCTCAGGTTGAAGGCTGGCTCCAGGCGGGCGCGGTAAACGTGCACGACTCGGTGACGGGTATCGACATCGGTCGCCTGTCGATCACCGGCGCAGCGGCACTCATTCCCAAGCCGGCTCCGCCCGTGGTCGTCACGCCGCCACCGACGACGACTCCGCCAGCGTCGACAACCGCCTACTTCTTCAACGGACAGGCCGCGGGTAACTTCGTGGCGTCGAACGCCAACGGTGGCTGGGCCTCGTTCTTCGCCCTGTTCACCGGTTCGCTCACGCGTTTGAGCGGATTCGGCAACGTGACGCAGCCGGCCCCGGCTTCTGTCAAGAAAACGAAATGACGACGGTTTGATTTGAGCCGCAAGGCGGCGACCGTTAAGATGTCGGCCTGGCGCTCGTTTGCAACATGCAACGAGCGCACCGGCCCCGCCTCACTGAAGACATGGGCCCCGCGACCACGGTGAAAGCCGCAGTCGTGGGGTTCGTTCATTCCTAAACGCACCAGGGAGAAGCCCGTTGTCGACCACACAAAAGCCATCCACCGCGATCGTCACAGGCGCAGGCAGTGGGATTGGTCAGGGGATTTGCCTCGCGCTTGCGAAGCTGGGAATTCGCGTCGGCCTCGTCGGTCGGGAACGAAGCAAGCTCGAAGCGACCGCCGCGCTGATCAAAGCTGCCGATCCCAAGGCAGATCCTGTCATTCTCTCATGCGACGTCGCCGATAATGCCGCGACTCACACGATGGCAGCCGAGGCGATCAAGGCGCTGGGCCACGTCGACGTCCTCGTCTGCAACGCCGGTACGAACGTGCGCGATCGGTCGATGGCGAAGCTGACGCTGGCCGACTGGGAGAAAATGATCAACATCAATCTCACCGGCGCGTTCAACATCGCGCAGGCCATTCTTCCCTCGATGCGCGACCGGAAATCTGGCCTGGTTGTGCAGGTTTGCTCCGTGTCTGGCAAGCGCGCCAGCTTGCTCGGCGGCATCGGCTATACGGCGTCGAAATTCGGCCAGGCCGGCTTTGGTATTTGCCTGGGACGCGAAGAAAATGCGAACGGCATTCGCTCGTCGGTGATTTATCCCGGCGAAGTCGAAACGCCGATTCTCGACGCTCGTCCCGTTCCTGTTTCGCGGGAACGCCGCGACATGATCCTTCAGCCGGAGGATATCGCGGCGGCGGTGACGTTCCTCGTCGAACTCCACCCGCGTGCACACGTGCCCGAACTGATCATCAAGCCGACGGTTGATGATTTTGCGTGATTGCGGCCGACATGATCCCAGGGCGAGATCGATCGCCCTGGGTTAGTTGATCAAGTCCGCTTCGCAAAGGATCTCGAATCCTTTTTCCTGCAGCATGACGCTCGCCTGCTCGGTGTTATCGATGTGCAGGGCGACGGCGGCCTTGCCGTGCGGATGGACGATGAGCGGGTAGGCGTAATGGATGTTGATCTCGGCACGCAAAAGCGCTGTGCATAGTTCGACGAGCGATTGCGGGCCGCTGGGCAATTCGGCGACGAGCAACTCGTTCTCGGCGAAGGGGAGCTTGTTGAGCTGAAGAATCTCGCGTCCCTGTTCGGGATGGCTCAGAATCACGCGGATGATGCAACAATCGGCCGAGTCGGAGATCGACAGGCCGACGATCTTCACCTTGGTGCCGTTGAAAACGCGGACGATTTCGAGAAGCTGGCCGACGCGGTTCTCAAGAAAGACTGAGAACTGCGTGATGGTCGGCCAGTTGCGGGCGTTCATCGTCTCGAAGTCGACGCCCTGTTCCCCGCCTTCGCCCAAGCTCATAAGTCCACCGCCCGCTCGTGGTTCGATCCATGAGTTTGAGGATTGGCTGCGACACGGCCACGTCACTTCGGCCGTCCACCAACCCGCGCAACGAACGCCATCTCTAGTCTAAAAGCGCCGTTTCGCTGGGTCAATCGCCTGTGGATGGTGCGAATTCGCTCAGTCCGCGGCTCGTAGCGGGTAGAACACCTCCGTGAACGGCGGCGTTGCCGAGTCGGGAGCGATGTGGCCGTAGATTTCCCAGCACGAATCGGCTGGCGAATCTTCGGGATGGGCCTTGAGCCAGGCGTGAATCGCGTCGTGCGCTTCGCCAAGACGGCGATAATCGCCCCGGAACTCGGCTCGAGCGCCTCTGCCGCCGGGAAGCTGAACACAGACGATGCCGCTTTCGTCGGGGAAAGGTTTCGTCACCTCGACGCCGAAGAGTCCGACATCTCGCGTGCGGTAATAGGCAACGTTCCGCCCATGCCGAATCGACGGATTCGCGCGGAGGTATTTCCAGACTTCACCCAGAGTCTTAGGCACGAGCGTGGCAAGCTCGGGAATCGTGTATGGCGCTTCGATGGCGGCGATCCAGATTGGCTCCATGTGAACGATTTCGACTGGAGATTCGCTCATCGATGGTTCCCGGAAAAAATGGTTATGTGATTCGGAGCTTGCCACGATCATCCATGGTAATTCGTTCCAGGCGCGTTGCCAGAATCTCGGGTGGCAAGAGCGCGGGAACGACTCGTCCGCTTAGTTCTGCAGGGCGGGCCGAAGCAAGCCAGGCGATCATCTCAGCGGCGACTTCCGGTCCCACTTCCTTGCCTTCGGCAAACGCCTCTGTGAACTGCGGCAGCCAGCGCCGGGCCTCGGTGTCGTCGAGCAGATGGTTCATCAGCGACGTTGGCACGAGGCCAGGATTGACGGCGTACGTCCGAATCCCGTTTGGCTCCAGTTCGACGTGGAGCGATTCGACCAACCGCACAAGGCCGGCCTGAGCGCTGCCATAGCCGGTTCCAAACGCAAGCTCGCGCGCATGACCCGGGCCGATCAAAGCGGTCAAGCTTGGATTCTGCGAACGCTTCAAATGCGGAACAGTGATGCGGACGACATTCGCAAATCCGCGCAACGTCGTTTCGACGTCGCGCCACCAATCTGTGTGATCAACGGCCGCCAGAGGTCCGACGGCGCAGAATCGTCCTGCGGCGTAAATTACGGCATCGAGACCACCTGCGAATTCCTTGAAGCCTGCCACGGCCTGCTGAATTTGGTCCGCATCGAGAGCGTCGGCGACTTTGCTCCAAACGCGGCTACCGAAGGCTTCGGCGGACTGAGCTGCGTCATCCAAAGTTTGCTGCGTTCGACCGACGAGACCGATCGTCTCTCCACCTGTTCTTGCAAATTGGATTGCAACCGCGCGACCGATTCCACCACCGCCGCCAATAATAAGCACGTTCATGTCTTGATCATCCGCAATCACTTGAGCCGAATTTCGCGATTATAACCTGCCAGGTTTGCGTCCGGCGATTTGTTGACTGCACTCTTGCGGAATGGTTCAGTCCGGATAGTTTAGGAGTTGTCGCGACGCTTGTCCGAGGAGCCGGCGAAATCCTATGAAATGGCTCTCTTTGCTTTGTGCGGGATTAGTTTTGTGCGCGCTCGTCGACGATGCGAAAGCGCAAGGTCCGGGAAGAAAACCCGTCAATCCGCCGGTGATTTCCAGCGTTTTTCCACCGGGGGGAACGGTTGGCACCTCGGTGCAATGGACGCTCAACGGGCGCGGACTATCGAAGATCCGGCAGCTCATGATCAGCGGCTCGGGGATCAAGACGACGAGCTTCGAGGCGAGGGGCGAGAACCAGGCGGTGGCGACCGTCGCGATCGATGCCAACGCCGACCCGGGATATCGCGAGTTACGCGTCGAAGGTGCCGACGGTGTTTCGAATCTCCTCCTGGCGAGAATCGACACCGTCAAACAGGTGGTCGAGGTCGAGCCGAACAATCGGCCCAGCGAAGCGCAGGTTGTGCCCATTGAAACGGCTGTTGCGGCCGTGATCGCAGCGGCCGATGTCGACTACTATCGCGTCGAAGGGCCGCCGGGTACGACCGTCACGTTCGACCTCGAAGCGCGGCGGGTCGGGACTTCGATTTCGCCGGTTCTTACGGCGACAAAACCGAATGGTGCAGCGATTTCGCAGGCACGTGAGTCGCGCAGCAACGATCGCGACGCGCGGCTGGGGGTGACAATCCCTCGCGAGGGGGCGGTGATCGTTCAGGTCCGCGATAACACGTATTCGGGAAACGATCTCGCAGGCTACCGACTTCGCGTGACAAGGCAACCGTACGCTACCGGTCTGTTCCCGCTGGGTGGCCCGCCGGGCAAGCCGGTCGAAGTGACCATTTCGGGCGGCAACCTCAAGAAACCGCTTACGAAGACTGTGACACTTCCCAACACGCCAGGCGTGCGGATCGACCCTGGTCTGTTCGCGAGCCCAGATGGCCCGGTGCCCTCGCCGAATCTCATCACGGTGGGAAACTCTGCCGAATCGGAGCTAGTCGAACCCGCCACAGCGAGCGCGGAACGAACCATCGCACTCGGGCAAACGATGAACGGCCGGATCTCGGCGCGTGATGAGGTTGATCGTTACACGGTCACCGTAAAAAAAGGGCAAAAGTTTCGCGTCTCGGCCTCGGCGGCGGCAATCGGCTCGTGGCTCGATACGGTGCTAACTCTCAAGGACGAGTCTGGCGCAACCGTCGCCGAAAATGACGACCAGGGTGACGGTGGAACAGGGCGCGTGAATGTGATGGGGCTCTCTGGGGGCTCCACAGATAGTGAGCTCGAATACGAAGCGACCAAGGATATGAAGCTCGCGATCGAACTGACTGACCGCTATGGCGAAGGCGGACCGGAGTACGGTTATCGATTGTCGGTGGGTGTGTCGCGGCCCAATTTTGAGGTCAAGTTGCTGATCGGTAACCCGAACTCGAATGGGCAGATCGCGACGGCAGCGAGTCGGATGACGCAATCGACTCCGGGCTTGTTTGGCGTGTTCAACGTTGCGCCAGGCACTCGGATTCCCATCAGCTTCATTGTGATTCCGCAAGGACGCCCAGGTCCAGTGACATTGAGCGTTGAAGGGCTGCCTGAGGGCGTGACGGTTGAACCGCTCAAGGTTGATGTTCTTGGGCCGGGAGACAAGGGGGGCTCGCCGCGGATCGTCAACGCGGTTGCGCGGGCGGATAACCTCGCGCTCAGCGTGGCGTCTTATGCCAGTCCGGGACTCGGCGAGTTGCGGGTCGTGGGTACCGCGGAGATCGAGCCCGGCGTCTTGATCAAACGTACGGCAAGTGCGGTCATCGGCCTGGAATCGGTTGGCTCGACGATCCCCGCGCCGCCGATCACGCGAACGATCACCAGCTTGCCGCTGCGGGTGATTGGCGAGAACCGGTTCCGGCTCGTCGGCCCGCCCGAGCCACCAAAGCTGATTGGTGTGCGCGTGCCGGGCGTGCTGCTTGCAGGAGATCGGCTCGATCTCGGTCTCGATTTCGACGTCTCGCCGCTGGCCGACCCTGGTTTCACCTTCGATGCCAAAGCCGAAGGAGTGGGACTGGCGACGAACACGGTCATTCTTTCCGGTGCGTCTGTGCCCGACAGTGAGTCGGAGAATCCGGGCGATGTGATCGTTCGCGTCCTCGCGTCGCCCAAGGCGGTGCCGGGGGTCTATCCGGTCACGATCTCGTACGCGCTCAGTGGTGGTAAGCCGATCACTCAGGTCGTGTTCGTCATCGTGCGATCGCCGTTGAAGGACATCCTTCTACGCGATGAGCCGATCGAACTCGCGCCCGGCGAGTCGAAGTCGGTATGGGTGGAGGTGCGCCGCCAACTGGGGGCGGACGTCGAGATCGACTTCAAGCTCGAAGGTGCCCCGCGGGGGGTGAAACTGGCACCGGTTTCGCTCAAGGAGCAAGACACGGAGACGATGCTCACGCTCGAAGCGTCGGCCGATGCGCGAATCACCACCAAGCCGGTGCCGATGCGGATTATCGCGATCGCGCGGATGCCGCGCGGGGCAGTTGCGATCGAATCCCGAATTCGACCGATGATTTCTGTTCGTACTGCCGAAGAAAAAGGACGAGGCCGGATCGAATAACCCGGAGGTTCGGGTCGTCTACACAACCTGGACCCGAGTTGCCGGACGAAACCGGCGTCTGTCGACCGGAGACGACCGATCGGGTGCCGAATCGGCGAACCATCTCGTGGGCGTCTTTAAAGTTGATGGATGGATGATCAAGGGCAGCCCCCGTCCAGAAAGGTCCAACGCGATGTTTTGGCGACACCTCGGCCTGGTCCGGGCCTTTTCGGCCGCAGGCATGCTTTCTTTCGTGACCCTGGGCGCTTCTGTGAGCCTGGCCGCGGAGCCCGCGGACCCGGTGCCCACTGCCGACGCCCAGGCTGAGACGGTCAAGATTCTCGACGGCAAGAAGTCGGGCGCTCTTGCGGTTGATGTCCGCGGGCATGGCCAGACCGCCGTCAAGCTCTCGATCAAGAACACGTCGAACAAGCGACTCAATGTCGTTCTGCCGCCAGGGCTTGTGGCGGCTTCGGCCGTCGGTCAGGCCGGTGGTGCGGGCGGTGGCGGACCGCTCCAGAACATGGGCCTGGGCGCTCCCAACAATCAGCCTGGTGCATTCGGGAACTTCGCTCCCGCCGGCAACCCGCCGGTCGGTTTCCGCTCCGTGGCCCCAACTGCCGAGAAAAATCGCGCGAGCGTTACGATTCCCGCCGGCCAGTCGGCCGACGTCGACCTTCCCGCCGTCTGCCTCAACTTCGGCCTCCCTTCGCCGACCGGCAAGGACAAGCTGACGCTGATGGACGTCGACGACTACTCCCGTGACGCTCGCGTTCGCAAGGCTCTCCGCTCGCTCGGCACGTTCGGTACCAGCCTCGGCACCGCCCAGGCCACGATGTGGAACGTCGCCAACGGCGTGACCTTCTCGACGATGCTTGGCCAGGGCGACAAGTACGTGAACCGCTACGAAGTGGCCCTCGCCGCCCGGTTCGTCGATGCCCTCGACGCCTCGAGCTCGACCGAACTCGTTGACCCGACCTACCTTTCCGACGCTCGTCTGTTCGTGACCGTCGTTGGTGGTGCCGGTCTCGAGAAGGACGCTCTTCGTCTCGCGACCGAGATGGAAGGTCTTCGCGTGCTTGGCCTTCCGGTGCGCGTCGTCGTCTCGAAGGACCTGCCCAAGGCCAGCGCTCCGGCGATGCACATCGTCCTGAACCTGACCGACAGCAAGGTCGGTTCGACCTCGGGTAAGGTCGTAGTCCGTCACGCGGCGGGCATCGGCCAGAGTGCTGAGTGGACCTCGTTGGGCAGCACGAACTTCAAGGAAACGTCGGCTGCTTCGGCCCTCAAGGGGATCGACGTCGCCCGCGCTGTCGACAAGGCGATTGCCGCTGAATTCGTAAGCGTCAAGCCGCTTCGTAAGTCGGTTGGCTCAAACGCAATGCGGATCGAAAACCACCTCCCGTTCAGCCTGGCGAGCGTTACGCTCAAGGCTGGCGGTTCGGCTGGTACGCCTGCCACGACGTTTGAAGGCATGGGCATCGGTCCCGTCCGCTCGGCTGTCGCCAACGTCCAGGCCGCCACGGCTTCGGTCGAACGCGTTGAGCTGAACGGACTTTGATCGGCCGACGGTCATAATCCGACGCGAACATCAAAGCGCGGACTTCGTCTTTCGAGACGAGGTCCGCTTCGCGTTTCGGCGAGGGCAAATTTGCGGCTGTTTTACGGCTTAAATACCGCAAGTCGCTTGTCTTACCCCATTCGCAGGTGATACAGTCTTTGAGGTAGGAAATCGGCGCTCGCGTTCGGCCGATTCGAACCTTTTCCGCCTTCGGAGCGTAGCTGAGACCGATGTCGCGGGAGCGGCTGCGGGTGATTTACCAGGGACGCGTGCAGGGCGTGGGCTTCCGAGCCACCGCTAGCAGCCTCGCACCAGCGTTTGGGGTGTCCGGATTCGTTCGGAACCTTCCCGATCGCAATGTCGAGTTAGAAGCCCAGGGCGATCCCACGCAACTCCGCCAGTTTCTCGACGCGATTCGGGCCGAGCTTGGCGCGAAAATCCATCGCGCAGATGAGTCGGTCGTTCCCGTCCTTCCCGACGAGCCTCCGCAATCATTTCAGATTCGTTACTAACGGCTTGCCGTTGCCTCTCGTCGGGGGCTGCCTGTTACCGCGATCGTCGATCGTCTGGACGCATTTTTCTCATCCCGAGTTGAGCCCTACCGAGCCATGAAATCCTTCACCATCGCTCTGGCTACCGCCAAGGAAGCGATCCGCCAGCCGGCCTTTTTTGTCCTGATGTTCATCGCCTTGCTCTGGCTGTTCTGGTCGATCTTCGTGTCGTACTTCACGTTTGGCGAAGACATCAAGATGTACAAGGACACGGGGCTGACGACGATCTCGTTCGTCGCGCTCCTGCTCGCGCTGCTCACCTCGAGCTCGACCGTTGCGGAAGAAATCGAAGGTAAAACGGCCATCACGCTGCTCTCGAAACCGATCAACCGCCGGCAGTTCATCGTCGGCAAGTTCATCGGCATCGAGCTGGGCGTGCTGCTGATGTTCCTCGTGCTGGGTGCAGCCTTCTGCGGCGGCGTCTGGTACAAGTATTCGTACGACATGCGTGAAGCGGGCGGTGGTGTCGCCGAGGTGGCCCGGCAGATCGATCAGGTGAAGCAAGTGCTTCCTGGCCTGGCGCTTGGGTTCCTCGAAGTGACGGTCATCACGGCGATCAGCGTGGCGATTTCGACGCGTCTGCCGATGCTCGTGAATCTCGTCGTCTGCATCGCGATCTTCTTCCTTGGCCACCTCACGCCGATTCTCGTCGAGGCGACCAAGAATGGGAAGGCGAACGAGCTCGTTCACTTCATGGCGAACCTGTTTGCGTTCTTACTGCCCGAACTCGAGTTCTTCAACGCCAGCCCGGCGATTTCGACCGGTACGCTGATTCCCTGGCTCGGGTATGTGGTACCCGCGCTCGGTTACTGCGCCCTTTATGCCGGCGCGGCCCTGATGTTCGCCTTCTTGCTGTTCGAGGATCGCGACCTCGCGTAAGGAGACGTCGCCCACCTCTTTGGGCGTGTATTCTTGCTCGTCGGTCGACCGCAGGTTTGTAGCCTTTGACGCCTTCGCTCGACTCAGGACGTGAAACAACGACTGGAACGCCGGTGCTCAGGGAGAGCGGCCGGCGTTCAACAGCAAGGCGGGCTGCGAACCGCCAGGATTGAAACGCATGTCAACCGTGGCGTTTGAACGGGCCCGGAAGCTTCTTGGCACCCGGCAAGGCGCAGTCTTCCGAGCCCAGCTTCTCGGCACCCTTCAGTCGGTACTCGTCCTGGGATTACTTGCCACGGTCGGTCTGCTTGGCGTGCTCGTCACGACGCGCGGCACCGCACTCATAGATAGCGGCACCCTTGCCGTTCTGCCCGACTGGGCACAAAGCCGCGCGACGGGCCAAAAAGGAAATCTCGCGATCGTCGACGACTCGGGCCTGTTCCCGCTCGTCGCCGCGAATTTCAATAGCCCGCACCCCATTCACAGCCTCGGCGGGATGATCGCGCTGACTGCGGTTGAAGCGGTTCCGTCGCTTCACACGAACGCCGGCGCGCTGCAAACGCTCACCGCGACGGCGTTCGCGCTGATCCTTTTGCTCACGCTCATGAGCCGCATTCGCCGCAAGTCGCTGGCGATCGTCGCCTGCGATACCGCTGCGTCGCTTCGCCGCCAAATTCATCGCCAGATGTACCGCCTCGGTGAGTCGAGCTTGCCGAACGAGGGCACAGGCCCGGTCGTCAACCTCTTCACACGCGAAGTGAACGACATCCGCAACAGCCTCTTCAACTCACTCGACGTCGAGTCGCGCGTACCGATTCTCGTCCTCGGCCTGCTCACGTTCTTGCTGCTTGTCGATTGGAAGTCGACCCTCTTCCTCGCCGCGCTCGGCGCTCTGATCTGGCTAGTGACGCGCGTGCTGCGACGTTCGAGTGCCGACATCCTCACGGTCGCCACGCGTGACGCTGCCATTCATCTCAGCGCACTTCAAGAAGACTTGAGCTTGCTGCGAATCGTCCGCGTGTTCGGCATGGAGAACGTCGACAAGACGCGGTTCGACGAACACCTCGAACGCTACACCGACGCGGACGTTCGTCGGATGGTCGCGCCGGGGAACGGCAACGCGTTGCTCTTCCTGGTGATCGGCTCGGCGGCGGTTGCTGCGGCTGGCGTGTTGACGTCGACTGTGGTCGTTCGTCAGCATTCGCCCGTTGCAATCTTCTTCCTGGTCGCGACGCTCGCTGGCCTGGTTGTGCCGTTGGTTGAGTGGCTGCGGATGAAGAAAGCCCAGGATCAGGCGGGCCGATCGGCCAACGCGGTTTTCACCTACCTCGACCACTCGCCCGACCTTCAGCAAGCCGGCGGCGCGGGTTTTCTGCCACCGCTCAAGAATCGCATCACGTTTGAAAACGTGACGCTGCAAAATGCGATGGGCCGCAAGCTTCTCGACGGCTTGAACGCCGAGATTCGCGCCGGCACGCGTGTGGCGATCATGGGGCTCGACGACGATTCAAAATACGCGCTCGTCTGCCTGATTCCTCGCCTGATCGACCCTGTGATTGGCCGTGTCAAAGTCGATGGCATCGACTTGAAAGACGTGACGCTCGAATCAATTCGCGCTCAGGTCTCGACCGTGCTTCAGGCCGACCTGGTCTTCAGCGATACCGTGCTGGCGAACATCACACTTGGTGATGAAAGCTACGACCTGCCTCGCGTGATGGAAGCTGCCAAACTCGCGCACGCCCACTCGTTCATTCAGGACCTGCCGCAAGGTTACGACACGCAGATTGGGCCGCTCGGGACCTATCTGTCGCCCGACCAGCAATATCGAATCGGTCTCGCTCGTGCAGCCCTGCACGATCCTTCGATCGTGATCATCGAGGAACCGCAGGATCACCTTCCCGATGAGGTGAAGGCGTACCTTGATGACACAGTAAGCCGGCTCTCGCAGAACCGAACGGTGATCATCCTGCCGCATCGTCTGTCGACGATTCGGTCGTGCGACCAGGTGATCGTTCTATCGAACGGTCACGTCGACGCAAGCGGAGCGCCTCGCGATATGCACTCGCAAAGCAAGCTCTATCGCCACTTGCAGTACATCGAGTTCAACCAGTTTGCAACCGGTGAAGTCGAAGCGGGGCAAATGAACGGGTAAGCAAGGGGCCATGGAATGGAGAAGCCCGACACGAGAGTGAAGCATGTCGTCGCTGCGGCGATAATGCTTGGTGCTCTTGCCGTCGGGCTTCTGCCGCTTTGGTTTCTTTTTACCGGTGCACGTTGGCCGTTCATGTTGCAGCCCACGAGTCGATTTCTGGCTTATCGCTCGTTCTTCATTCCGCCGCTCGTCTCACTGACGCTCGCGTCGACTGCAGTGGCTCTATTGCCGCCGCATCGGTCGCTTAGAAGGCTGATGCGCGGTCCTGGCTTTGTCGGCTGTCTAGCGGCCTCGCTCGTGCTTGTGTTGGTGGTTTTGCCGAGTGGAATTGCTGCAAAGTACGCTCCGCAGTTTCTCCAAATGGAGAATGATTACAAGACGACGAGAGCTCCGGGATCACGCGAAGTACGGCTGACCCTTTTTTATCTCATAAGATCGTCTCATCTCTTTGAAAGCGTCGGACCTATCGCGTCTGGAGCAATCTTCGGCCTGTACGCCAGCCGCCGCTGGCGCTGGTCGGGGTTGCTCGATGGGTTTCAACTTGTGTTGTGTTTCCTCTGGCTGGTCGTTGGCTCTTGGTGGATTCCAAACGTTATCAACGCATTCACAACCATGCCCTCTTGGTGGTCAGAATGGCCGCGGCTCTAACTGTAAGTTTAGCGTCGTGTTTCTTGAACGAATCCGAAGCGAAATTGGCTCTCGTCCTACGGCGATAAGCGTGATGCCCAGAATCGTCGCAAACTCCGAGGTGTTCCGTGGAAACGACTGGGCGATCGCGGTTTCTGCTGCGAGATTCAATGATCATGGTTGTGTTCGCCGCCATTGGTGCGCTTCCGCTTAGATACGCCTCTGGCTCGGACGGCCTGACAATTTCGGGTCCATGGGGTTTGATCTTTGTTTTCAGAATCTTTGCGTTGCCGGTGCTTTCCGCCCTTACGATCGCGGCGACAATTCACGCGTTCCTGCCACCTCGCGAGCGATTTCGCCGACTCGTTCGATATCCGGGATTTGCCGGGTGCCTTGCTGCAACAGCTTATCTTTTAACTGCCATTTTGTTCCTGTGGATTACCCGTTTTCGCAAGCTCAATCCGCCTGGCGCGGGGGCAAGCTCCCTTCGACAGTATCGATTTGCCCTCTTGAGCTTGGTCACATCCGAGCAGAGTGCGACTGGTTTTTTCGTGCTCGGCGCAATCTTGCAACTTCTTCTCGCACGTCGTTGCGGTTGGGATCTCCGGGCCGACGGTTTTCGTTTCGCGATTGCGGTCCTTTGGATAATCCTTGGACTGACGCAACCGGTGATGGATTTGTTCGCTGCCTACGGCTGGGCTTGAGAACGAGCAAGCTTTTTATCACGCCTCGAACGGAAACGCATAAACCGTCGCCTTGGGCTTGCGCCGCACAACCGCATAAACGCCGCGTTTATCAGTCGTCTTGATCAACTCCTCACGTTTGGCGCGGTTGAGCCACGAGGTTGCGCCGTCGGGATCGCCAAAAATCGCCGCGAAAACATCACTCACATCGCGCTTACGAAACGTCTTGGGCAAAAGATCGGCGGCGAGACGGCCGGTCATCACGCCATTCTTGAGCCAGGCGATCGAGGCACGCATGATCTGCGTGTGGTCAAACGCCAGCTTGGGAATTTGCGTCCGTTCGACCCATTCGGCGCGTTTCGCGTCGTCGCTGCCTTTCACTTTGGCGGTTTGATCGGCGGGAATCACCGTCGCCTGGACGATCGAAATCGTCCTGCCACGCGGGTCGCGTCCGGGACGGCCGAAGACTCCGACAAAACCGAGTTCGGTTGTGACGTCGTATCCTGTTTCTTCCTTCATCTCGCGACGAGCGGCCGACTCGAAATCTTCATCGATCTCAACGAACCCGCCCGGAAACGCCCACGCGCCGGCGAAGGGATCCTGGCGGCGCTGAATCATCGCGACGAGTAACTTGCCCGACTGAACGCGGAACGCCGCGAGGTCCACCGTGGCGGAGGGCATCGGATAGTCGTAAGTGAACTGTGGCATCAGTCGGCTCGACCGGGATGTGAAGTGGCAGTTTGCGTCGCGATAGGTAACACTATCACCTATATGACTCACAACAACGAAACGCCGTCCGCGAATTCTGATTCTTCATGGCGCGAGACCCCCGCCGAACTCGCATTCTCGCGAGCACTGGCCGAAGCCGACGGACCGGCCGACATCGCCGGAGTTTGGCCCGAAGTACTCTGGAACCTGCTGCGCGCGGAAGGCGTCCCGCTCTGGACGTTTCCGCCTTCACTCGGCGGTCCCGGACTCGACCGCCCCGCGCTCGTCGCGGCAAACGCACGGATCGCCAAGGGAAGCCTCACGGCCGCATTCATTCTATCGCAGCACGACGCGGCCGTGCGACGACTTCTTATCGCCGCCGAACAACGCCCGAACGCCGCCTACTGGCTCGAAGCGATTTCCAACGGTGATGCCTTCGCCACGGTTGGGCTTTCGCAGCTTACAACCTCGCGACGGTTGGGGGCGACTGCCTTAGTCGCGAAATCAGTCGGATCGGGACAGTTCGAGTTGAACGGAGCGATGCCCTGGGTGACTGCCGCAGAACGGGCCGACGTGTTCGTCGCCGGCGCTGTGACGGAAGACGGTAAGCAATTGCTATTCACGCTACCGGCGGATCGCCCTGGCGTGGTTGTGCGACCCGCCTACGACCTGGCCGCGCTCGGAGCTTCGCGTACGAGCGAGGTGGGATGCGATCGCGTGGATCTGACCGAAGCCGACCTGCTCGCCGAACCCGCGGCCGACGTGATGGCCGGATCGTCGGCGACTGGCACTGGTGGGCTCGAAACCTCCGCGTTGGCGATGGGCCAGGCCCTGGCGGCCATTGAAGGGCTTGAGGCCGAAACCGATACGACTCTCGACGAGCCAACCGCAGCGCTCCGTGCTGAATGGAATTCACTCTGGTGCGATCTTATGAACACGGCTGCAGGCGCGTCCGACGCGCCATCCTCCGCAACGATTCGCGGCTCAGCCAACGCGCTCGTCGTGCGGGCGACTCAGGTCTATCTCGCCGCGCGAAAGGGAAGTGGATTTCTTCGAAGCGATCCAGCCCAGCGCTGGGCGCGGCAGGCCATGTTCTTCCTGGTCTGGTCGTGCCCGCGTCCCGTGGCACAGGCAACAATTCGAGACTTGTGTGACCTCTGATTCGCTCAGAATTCGCAGAGTCGCGTGACGTAATCGCGACTGCCGTCATTCGCCCAGCCATCGAGTTGCGCGGGGTCCTTCAATTGCTGGCCGCGCATACGCGATACCGCAAGGAATGAGCAGGGGAGGTCGGATAGCGAGGAAAGATCGCCCCAAAGCTTTTCAAACTGTGCTACCGGGAAGACATCTTCCTGGCCATGTCCCCAGCGCCGTTTGACGTCCTTGATCGTGACGTAAGTGGGGACTCGCGCCGCCATGCTTCGCACTGCCTTAGCAACAGCATCGGGGGAGCTTTGAAGTGACGATCGCGTGAGGCCGAAGGCATCAAGCAAACGGTCGATATGAACCCACGTCGTAAGCGTGTTGTAATAACGCAGGGAAAACTCGACATCTTCCCGCGGCTGGGCCAACCCTTCGAGCAAACGCGGCTTGCCTGCGACGCGTGCCAGTCCACCGCCGCGATCATCGATTCGTCGCGGAATCACCTCGAAACCGAGCGTACTTTGCGACTCGATCGCTAACCCCAGCACGCCAGGATCGACATTCGCGCCGAGCGTGTCGATGTTATGCACAAGCAGCCACTGCAAACGAGGGTTTTGCACGAGCATACGCGCGAGGACCCCGTTTCGCAGCATGTTTGGCACTTCGTAAAAGTGTCCCGGCGGGTTGAAGCGTTGGATCGGCAGGTTATCGGTGTAGTCCAGCCCCTCGCCAGTCGATCGCGCCCAGCCGAGAATTGCCTTTCGGCCTGCCTCACGCACCTTTTGCTTGTTGTCGTCGAGCGTTTCGTGCGAACCCTCTTCCCAGAGGAAGCTCAGGTCGCGCGCCATCGGAATCAAACGCTGGCCAATCGACTGTCCCGGCGAAAGGTAAACCGGCCCATCGTGCCCATAATTCGCATGCATCGACAGGTGACGTTCGATCGCGCCATGCGTCAGGTATGACGTGGTGACGACGTGAGGAATGTCGACACGATAGGTATGAGCAACCTTGCGTGTCTTGGCGAGGTGGAGTTCGAGGAAGCTACGGTGCGAGCCGCCGATCGACACGAACGGATTGACGGCCTTCACCACGCCTGCGCCGGTCGTCCAACGACTGCCGACGCCCGCGGCAAGCGAAACGACTGCTAATTCCCCGTTGCGAATCGCGGCTTCGCCGAGTTTTATCGCTTCTTTTGAAATCTCGCCGTGTGCGTGGATCAGGTCGCTGTCGAGCACGTCTTTGATTTCGATGTCGACGGGCAAGCGATTGCGCGCCAGACCGATTCGCCCGCGCTGAAGATCGTCGCGTAATGCTTCGTGCTGAACCGCGTCGAACCCGTTTTCGCGACGGATTCGCGCGGCTTCCTCGTCCCACTGCGCAGAGGTTGTGTCGGCAGCCGAATGAGTGACGGGAAACAGGTTGTTCACCATCGTGCGGAAGACGCGAAGTAACTCGGCCTGGTCACCGCACTGGTTGGCAAAGTGGTCGACATCGGTTTTGCGAATCGCGTCGATCGGCCCGGTCGCCTCGGCAATCATCTTGGGAACTTGCAGCGTGTAATAGCGCGGGGGCATCATCGCCTCGGCCCCTTGCGCCAGTTCCGCGCAGGTGCCGAGCGGATTGATGCGGAAGTCGTAAACGACAGGCTCCATGGCGAAAGGCAGGGCGTCGTCGAGCCTTGACTTGACCTTCCGCATGATCGCGGCGGCCTGGCGTTTGAATGTCTCTTTTCGCTCGGGGGCGACAAAAAACGCCATCCCGCCGCCCGACATGCCGCCGAGCATCAGGAAGCCCCAGAACGCCTCACCGAGCTCTGCTTTCGCCTCGCGAATGATCGCTTCAGTGAACTCGTTGCTCACCCAGGGGATGATCCCCTTGAGCGGCCCTTCCCAGTTCCGTGTCGTCAACTCGCCGATTGCCCGCACGTCGGCTTGTTTGACCGCCCCGACGATTTGATCGAACACGTTCAAGGCTTCAGCGCGACCGGTCCATTCGCTCGGCGAACGAAGCAGGTATTTCTCGGTCACCATGTTCAAAATCGGCCCGACGTTCTGTGCCATTCCGCCGTGTACGAGCACTAGCGAATCGGCCAGCACGCGGTGAAATTCCGGCAGGTCTTCGAGCTCGGTCGTGTTGTGCAGCAATTCGTGCGATGGCAACAAC
This sequence comes from uncultured Isosphaeraceae bacterium, assembly GCA_945957605.1. GTDB lineage: Bacteria > Planctomycetota > Planctomycetia > Isosphaerales > Isosphaeraceae > CAMFLR01. The sequence continues at coordinate 102,338 of CAMFLR010000006.1, read as the reverse complement.
CGGCCGCGACTCACGCCGTGTTCGGGATCGGTCTCACTCGCGGAAACACCGCGAATCACCTTCACGCCTGGGAAAATACCCCCCGAATCCTGCCAGCCGCCACCCGATCCACCAAGCCACTCGCCAAGAATCGCGCGTGCCACGACCACTGGAGCCGTTTCGCGATCGAGGGGACCTGTCAGGCTCGCGGTCTGGCATGTGGCACGCATGAGCAGGCTGATGAGCGAGGCGAGCAAATTCGTCGACACCGCCAAGCGCGATCCCTTCGGGATGTCATTTACCTTGCTGACGATTTCGAGTCCAAGACCCGGCCGCAAAACCTGCGCGAGGATGTCTTCGAGCCGCGACGCCGTGCCCTCGAAGGAAGGCGGAATCAAGCCCGACGCAATCACACCGGCTTTCACCAGCCCGAGATAATCATTGCCGAAATTGAACAATTCTTCGAGCGTTGTGACGTCCTTGCACGCGTTGAGATCGATGCTTGTAAGCCTGAGCAGCGGTTCCGAAATGACTCGTACGCGGGTTTCGATTGGCGGACGTGGCTCGGCGTCGCGTTCATGCACGCCGAGGTCGACCGAGATGTTCAGAACCCTCGCACCTTCGGGATAGTCCATCCCCAGGAAGAAGATGTCAGACCATGCGCTGTGCGAGAGGTCGAGACGCACGGGCGTACGCTCGACGAGGATTGGGAACAGGCTGTCTTCAGACGGGCGTTCGAGCAGTTTGGGATGAATGTGAATCGGCAGTTCATCCGCGCTGCCGACGCGGAACATCCAGCGATTGCCGCGGCAATTCCGCACGGAACGCCGCACCTGGTCGGCCAGGGTTTGGTAGGTGAGCTTTTCGTATGACGCGGCGAGGGCGCTGGCGATTGCTCCGTTGGGTTGATCGCTGGCCGCTCGAAACGAAGCGATCGCCTGCTCGAAGCGACGCTCCATCAGGTCGGTGAAGCCATCGAACGGAATGAAGCCAGTGGAGGGGAGGTCGGGCGATTCTTGCAGGAAATAGCGATGGATTGTCTGCAAGAACATCAACGCGCGAACGCGATCGTACAGGTTGGTCGCCGTGTGGCGGAACGACTCGAGATCGTTGCAGGCGGCGATGATTTCCTGCGTCGATGCCCCTGCGAGAAGTGCGTGGACCGACCGATCGCGCACGACAGGGTCCGCGCTTGTGATCGTTTCAATCAGGGATTTGCCACGTTCCGAAAGAGCCGAAACCAGTGCCGCCACGCTCCGTCCTCGCTTGCTGATTGCTTCGCGGATTCGTTTGGTGCTCGCTTTCAGTCGCGTCGCGGGCCGCGATCGAAGCGGACGACTGACTCGAGCAACATGGCGAGCATCCGGTCGCGATCGTTTCCTTCGAGCGCGAGAGAAATCTGCGCCTCAATCACGCCGTACTTCACGCCCAGGTTATGCCGTGTCCCCTTCGCTTCGAGTGCGAGGTAACGTTCGCGGGTTGCGAGCGTATTAAGTGCGGTGGTGAGCTGAATCGAGCCACCTTCACGTGCATCACGTTTGACGAGGTCTTCAAGGATGTCGAAAACCGCCGGCGTCAGTACGTGCATGCCGAAGAAGCAGAGGTAATGGCCAGATCGCAAACCAGGAACCTGGAGCCGCAACTCGGCCTGAGTGGGATTCGGCTTTTCGATGATCTCGTCGATGGCGTAGACGTCGGGCCGATCATGCTGGCGTCGGCCGGTAAGCGTGCCGTACTGATGAATCAAATGTTCGCGCGTCGCCTGCACGGCAGAGACGGCGCAGGTTTCACTCGTCGCCAGGTCGATCAACTGCTTCGCACAGCGCTGGCTTTGGCCGGAGATGTAGACGTGATCGGAAAGCAGCAGCAAAATAGGAGCGTTGCCAGCGAATTCTCGGGCACACCAGACCGCGTGGCCGTAGCCGAGTGGTTCGGGCTGCACGGAAAAGACGAGCCGCGATTCCATGTCGCTGAGTCGGCGGGCCTGTTCCTCAGCCCAGGGCTCGCCGCGGTATCCGCTCCGCAGATTCGCAGCGTAACTTCGCAAGAGACGGCGATAAATGTCTTCATCGCCGGGCGCAACGACGATGCAGATTTCCTCGATACCGCTTTCGAGCGCTTCCTCGACGATGATCTGCAAGACAGGCTTTGTAAGCCCATCGCGATCGACCATCGGCAACATCGCCTTCTGAACCGTGTCGAATGCCGGGTACTGTCGCGCTCCGCGCCCCGCCGCCGTGATGACCGCCTTGGTGATCCGCACGTGCCCCGTCGCTCCCTCCTGAGGGCCGCATTTTCGCAGCCTGATCCTGCAATCCTTGACTCGTCGACCCAGACTACCGCGTGAATGGGCTCGAACGCAATGCGCAGAGTGTCCTACAATGAATCGTAAACACGCCGCACCTTCCGACGTGAGCAGGAGTTCCGCAGTTTATGAATCGCCGACACTGGCTTGAAGTCAGCCTTGCCCTCGCGAGTTCGCTCGCCATCAAGCATGCACCCGCTCGCGCGGAAGATGCCTATCGTTCGCCCTATCGGCTGCGGTTTCGGCACGAGCGTGAGGCGCTTGCCGCAGGGTTCGAGCAAGCTCCGTGGAACACTCCGCGCGACGAAGGAAGCGTCCCTCACGCCGATTGGTACGATGCGCGAACTCACAAACGCTGGGGAGCCTGGGGACCGCCCGCCCGGCAATACCCCGCACCTCGACACGTTTTTGGTAAGGACGCGACATTCCTTCAGGACCGCGTGATCCTGACCGCCTCGCGCTGGATCGGGCACTCCTACCAGCACCACCACATCCCCGACTGGAATCCGCCGGCCCACTGGCCGTGGATCAAGGTTGGGCTGGGCCACAACGCGCCCGGCATCGATTGCAGTAATTTCAGCTCGTTTTATTATAATTATGCGTTAGGAATCAAGCTCGACACCGGCATTGCTGAACAGGGTGAGCGACTGCGAGTGCGTGGCCCTGGCGGAATGGGAGCGATCGAGCTAGAACGGCTCGCACCGCGCGGCTACGAGGCAGTGCTCGCGACACTGCAACCAGCCGACTTGCTTTATATCCGCAACAACGCGGGTAAGATTGCGCACGTGATCATGTGGCTGGGCGTCGTGGGAGAATCGCCCGACAGTGTGCCGCTCGTGCTCGATTCGACCGGCTCGGGCCATCGCGATTCGTCCGGCGCGAATATTCCCAACGGCGTGCACATCCGCCCATTTGGGCCGAAGAGTTGGTATTTCAATGATTTTGCACATGCTCACCGGATTATTCCGAGCGTGAGCCGTGTCAGCCAGGTTGAGGCGGCGGAGGCGAGTGAAGGCGGCGCGGAATTTCCGCCGAGGTGATGGTGACCTGTCGCCAGCGTCTCATTGAGTAGCCGGCTTGCCGCGTTCGGAAGGGACGTAAAGAGTGAAACCCACGTCATCCAAAACGCGGTGGCCCCACTTCTTGACGTCGTATGCGCCACGTTCATCTTTGAGATTTCGGCCAATCGAATAGACTCGGTACGACGAGTCCGTTTTCAGTAATCGCAACGCCTGGCCGTCGGATGGATCGTCCGGTGGCTTCGGCAAAATCACGCGATCGATCGCGTCGAGAGTCGCGGGCCAACTACCAGTCTTGAGGCGATGTCGTTCGGCAGCGATCGCCACGATCGCCGAAGAAATCTCCGTGCGATGGCGCTGATCCGCATCGAACGCGGCAGTGAATGCGGGCGGGAGTAACGCGGCCAACGTGGAAGCTAATGCCGAGTAGCGATTCGCCACCGTTCGAGATATTTCGGCATCCAACTCCGCGAGTAACGGCGCACGGGCATGCACAGGTTGTTGAGCGATGCGAACGAGTTCGTTCATCCATGTGAGACCAACCGCTCGCTGGTAGTCATACCAGAGTTGGCCCCATGGGGCAGTCGTCGCCAACGGTTGATTTCTCGCCTCCGCTGAGCTGAGTGATGCAACTGACATCTCGCCCGCTCGGAGGCGACGGAGCAACTCTGCGAATTGCGCTCGCTCTCCGCGGATTTCGTCGGCAAAGAACGAGTCGGCGAGGGCGTTGTTCAAATCCGACTGGATGCGAGCGAGTGTCGACTCGGACGCGTTCCCTTGCGCGAGGGCACGTTGCATCGCGTTGGTCGCAACGCTGCTGATTGCGATCCGAACCATGCCCGAGATGATGAACGGCTCGTCACCGATCGATCGCGCCACTCCGAGAATGGCTCGCGCGCTTTCGAGTGCGCCGTCGATATCACCGGCTTGAGCACGTAGTGCGGCGTCGACGGATAGCAGACGGGCGACGGCTCGACAGTTCTGGGTTTCCCCGAGAGGTGTGTCGAACAGATTCGGGCCAATGATCAACTCGTGGCGGCCTCGCTTGTAGTTCGCGATGGTTCGTGCGAGTTGGACGCTCTCATCGAGTTCGACCATTTCGGCTCGCAACACCTTGTAAACGGCATCGGGGAGACGCACATTGTCATAAGTAGTGCCGATTTGATCATATGCCTGGAGCACGTCCGCGGCCGGTGGCCAGGCCTGTGGGAGCTGTTCACTCACTGATGCGACAACGAGAGCGCTGTTTTCCTCATCAGGAATAGTTGCGCGAGCGGCGATGAGATCATTAAACTGCCAGTTCGGTGAAGACTGTTCGGCGGTCGAAATCGCTTCGGCTAATTTGCGGTTCGTGACTATTCCCGAGTAAATGCCAAACCCAAGCCCGGCGATGACGATCAGAATTCCCGGAACGGCAAAAAGCGCAGGCCAGATCCAGAGGATCCAGCGTCGCCAACGCGGTTGCGGAGCAGTCGGGTCTGCTCGTTTGAAAAATCGAATCGGCCGGTCCAGTGTTGAGGTATGCCGAGAGGAGACTGGCGCGACGATGAGCCAGGAGATGGCGCCGGCGAAAGTTCCAAGAATCGCAAACGTCACATAGAATATGACTCCGCTGAACACTTCTCGGTGCAGAGCAAAACCGTAGCCACTTCCGATGCCAATTGCCGTCGGAACGAGCGTGATCGTCACGACGAGAAACGCGATGGGGCCAATCAAGTAACTCGCAATGCGAAACCCTTTCTTTGCACCGCTCAACGGTGACGGTCTGGGGCTAAACGGGGCGCCCAGATTGGGTTTCTCCACGTCAACGAATTCTGGATCGTTCATCGGGTGTCGTTTGTGTTTGGGGGAAATCGCGAGATATCAAGTCGCACTCATTTTGCCGCCGGCCTGCCGCGTTCGGACGTCGCGTGTAGAGCAAATCCCACGTCATCGGAGACGCGGTCGTTCCATTTTTTGATGTCCCACGCGCCGCGCTCGTCCTCAAGATTTCGGCCGATGGAATAGACACGATAAGACGAGTCGTCCTTTAGGATGCGAAACGCCTCGCCGTTATACGAGTCGTCGGGCGTCTCTGCGAGGATGACCGGATCAATCGTGTCGAGCGTAGCCGGCCAAACGCCGGTTTTGAGTCGTTGACGTTCGACGGCAATTGCGACGATCGCTGATCCAACTTCGGCACGGTAACGCTGGTCTGCGTCAAACGGAGCAGCGCTCACAGGTACGAGAAGTACTGGCATTATCGCGCCCATCGCAATGACGTAATCCCGCTTCACTTGAGAAATCTCAGCATCCAACGCGGCCAAAAGCGGTGGGCGCGCTGGGGCGGGTTGTTCGGCGATCCGCACGAGTTCGTTCATCCAAGCGAGGCCAACCGCCCGCTGGTGGTCATACCACAGCCGGCCCCACGGTGCGGTCAGGCCGATATCTGGAATGCGCATGCCGCTATTTATATCGAGAAGGGGGACTTCGTCGGCCTGAAAACGCCGCAGCAATTCGTCAAGCACCGCGCGTTCTCCGCGCATTCCGTTGACGAAAATGGGATCAAGCAGCACCTCGCTCAGATCGGCTTGCACCCGAGCGAGCGCGTGATCTGACGCGCTTCCTTGTGCGAGAGCTCGCTCAATCGCCTTTACTGCGACACTACAAATCGATATGCGGACAATGGCTGAAATCTGGAACGGCTCGTCGCCGATTGAACGCGCGACACTGAGAATCGCCCGAGCGCTGTCGAGCGCTCCGTCAATGTCGCCATCTTGGGCTCGAAGCGCCGAATCCGCGGCAAGAAAGCGGGCCACGTAGCGGCTGTTTTGAGTCTCAGGCAGAAGCGTGGCGATCAGGTTCGGCGCAAATTCGACTTCATGGCGACCGCGCTTGAACTGCGCGATCGTTCGCGCGAGCTCAACGGCTTGTTTGTTCTTCGAAAGCGCGGCCTTTAATACGTTGGAGACATCGTCAGGGAGGCGCCTGTTATGGGCTGTTTTGTCGATTTCATCAAATGCCTCGCTGATGGAACCTTCGGGCGGCCAACTCTCGGGAATCTGTTCGTTGACTTGGGCGACTATGAGGGCGCTGTTTTCTTCGTCTGGAATAGGAATACGCGCGGCTATAAGGTCAGCGAACTGCCAGCCAGGCATTGACCGTTCGGCCGCGATCCTTGCGTTAACGAGTTTGCGTTTCGTCACTTTGCCGGCGTTGGCCCCAAAGACAAGACCGGCGATGACAACGATAATTCCGGGGAAGATGAAGAGCATCGGCCAGACCAGCTTAGCCCAGCTGAGAGGGCGCCTTTCCGAAGGAAACGTACTGATGTGACCACTTCGCGGAATGTTGCCGGCCGGATGATTGAAGAACGCGGCGAGCCGACCTTGGAACGGCTTGCCTCTCACTTCTTGGACGATGCCAAGAGTCAGGCCAATGATCGCACCTGCGATCACGCCGCATAGTGCTGATGAGAGATACAGCCCGAGAGCTGCAAAGCTTAAAGGACGGAACGCGAGGCCATAGCCGCTTCCCACGCCGATTGCTGTGGGAACGAGCATGAGCGCGAGTAACAAGAACGCTACGGGCGCAATGATATAAGTGGTGATGACGAACCCGCCCCTTGCGCCTCGCTTGGCGGCACTTATGGGCCCGGCACGCATCTCGCTTGACAGTTCACCTGAGGCATCGCTTTCAGATTCGATCATGACGCGGAACTCATGTTGGGGGGAAGACGCGCGACAGATCCTACGCGCCGACTCAGTCGGTTTCGCGGCCTATCATCGTGCCGGTTCTATTTCAATTCAAGGTGCTCGCCGACATGGCCAGCGAGGGGACGGATCGCGGCCGCTTCAACAGTTCGTTTTGAGCAACCCGTCTTCGATCTCAAGCACACGATCATCCGGCGTGATAAATCGCCGATCGTGCGTCACCACAAGCAATGTGCTCTCTCGCGATCGCAATAGCTGAACGATTGCATCGCCGCCGCTACGGTCTAGGTTGCCGGTCGGTTCGTCTGCGAGAATGACAACCGGATCCTTCACAAGTGCCCGTGCAATTGCCACTCGCTGCTGCTGACCACCCGAGAGTTGGCTCGGCTTGTGCTTCAGACGATTCCCTACTCCAACCTGCTTGAGCAATTCGACCGCCTTGTCTCTCAGTTCAGAAGTCACACCGGAAGGAATGTAGGGGAGCAAAACGTTGTCCAGGCACGAGAGATTGCTAATCAGGTTGAACGACTGATAAACGAAACCAACTTTATTACGGCGGTAAACGTCTTGCTGGGATTCGTTCATCGCGGTGACGTCTTCGTCGGCGATCCGAATGGTGCCGGAGGTAGGGCGGTCGAGGGCTCCCAGAAGGTAGAGCAGGGTGCTTTTGCCCGATCCCGATGGGCCGACGATGAATGTGCAGGTTTTTTCGGGGACAGTGAACGACACGCCTCGGAGCGCCTCGACTGTGTCTTCGCCGCTTAGGAAGGATTTGTCAACGTCGATCGCCTCGATCATGTTCGGCATTACATGGTCCCGCTCTTGCGGATAGCGTCCATCGGCGTCATCCTCGAGGCGCGCCAGGCCGGGTAAAGACCGGCGAGGGTCGCAATCATCAGCGCGACGGCAAAGCTCGTTACGATCAGGCCAAAACTCAAGTCGAGCTCGAATCCGTTCAGGAACCGATTGATCACGAGCACCAGTACGCTCGCCGTCATTGCGCCAATGGCGCCGGAAAGCAGACCCAGCAGAGCACTTTCCGTAGTGACGAGTATGAGGATGTTTTTTCTCGTCCAACCATTTGTGCGCATCACGCCGAACTCGACGTAACGCTCCATTGTGCTCATGAGCATCGTGTTCGCGATTCCCACGCCACCCACGAGCGTCGCGAGCGTGACCGCGAGCAGCAGAAAGAGGTCGAGCTTGCCCATGATCGCGCCGATGCTCAGGTCGAACTGGCTGATCGGCTGGGCGCGAACTCCAGGTATTGCGGACATGATTCGATCCGCGAGCGCGTCGCCATCGGCCGCAGTTTTGGGCTCGACGTGAATCGACGAGACGGTGTCCGTTCCGACGCCGAGTAGCTTTCGAGCCACGCCGATATCCATGATGATCGTGATATCGAGCAGGAGCGAGCCGGTCTCGTAGATTCCGACGATCGTGAATTCCTGGCCGCCGATGTGCATCGTCTGCCCGGTCGTTTTGGGCGAACCATCTGCGTTGGGGAAGTCGCGCGCGATTTTCGTGCTGATCACGATGTTGGACTTGCCAATATCCTCAAGCGTGAGAAACCGACCGCCCCCTTTTTCTTTGGGCAGTAGCGTTCCCTTGAAGACTGCGTTCTTGAGCTTGAGGTGCTCGGGCAGATCTTGTCCCTCGATGACGACGAGGTTGGCAATCCCTTTGAGCGAGTTCTCTCGCTTGGTGAGCATTCCGAGCGCCATCGCGCCGACACCGCCCTTGCCGTCGATCGGCGGTGAGATCTTCCAGACCTCGGGCGCAACGACGTCGGCGCCTGCAATCTTGCGAATCTTATCCGCCATGTCCGAGGGTAAGTCGCTGAAGACAGGGCTCGGCGAGTTTTGCCGAATCACCTGCAAATCTTGCATCTTGGTCAGCGTGTTGCCCATCAGGTCGCGAATCCCGCGCGACAAGCTAAAAAGGCCGAGAAATGCGAGCAACGGGATTGTCAGCCCAATAATTGCGAGCGTCGTCCGCGAGGGGCGTGTGACCAAGTTCTGCCAGGCAAAGGTCCACATCATGGTCTGGGTCGCCCATGAAGGTTGGCGCGACGAATTCCGATCTCATCGGCGCCGATTGATTCTAGCGTGAAGGCCGTTGTAACAGTAACGTCAGCCCGAGACGAACGAGTGTCATGATATTGGCATAAAATGCAGCAAAAGGCGTGCCTTGATTGCTTTGAAGAATTGCAATGAGTTGGTATTCAAAATAAATGATCTATTGTCGATATTTGCGGAATCGATCGGATTCGAAACGAGAACGGCCAGACCGGCTTGAATATGCGGGTCTGGCCGTTCGTCGATGTTGCGAGTCAGCCGGGCGACTTAGTATGCGTCGGCCGAGATGACTTCACCCTGCGAACGCGAGCCGAGCGACCAGAGAGTGTTGTAGTTCAGGCTGCTCTTGAGGAAGCGGACCGAACCGTCGGCCAGCATCACGTTGGCACCGCCCGAGTGGAAGCTCGTGAGGCCGATGATGCCGCCCGAGTCGAAGTCGGAGTTCGTATCCCAGAACTGAACGTAGGGGAAATTCGAGTTCGGGGGAACGACGGTGTTGCCCATCGAGTGGCCGTAGAGGCCGACGTGCCACATGCGGCCGACCCAGCTACGCTGACCGCGGGTGCCGTACCCCGAGCAAACACCGCTGCCGCCCGACTGCCAGCAGAGCGCGGCTTCGTTCATGGTCGGGGCAACGCCACCGCCACCCTTCGGCATGTTCGTGTTACCGTTCGTGCCGTCGTTCATGTTACGGTCGGGGGCCGAGAAGTTGCCGAAGTTGTGGTCGCCGACGATGTCCTGAATGCTGTTCTTGGTATCGTCGTAGTCGCCGGTGCGCCACTCGCCGAAGGCAACGGTGTTCGAGGCACCGTCGGTGATGTCGCGGATGCCGACGTTGGCACCGGCAACTCCGAACACGCCGTTGGTGCCAGGGGTGAGGTCAGCACGCCAGCAAACGGTCGCGCCGGTCGAGGCGAAGTAGTTGTTGCCGGGGAAGACGCGACCGTACCACGTCTGGTTCGCCGGAACGGTCGGCGACGACGGGCAGAGGAACGTGTCGATACGCATGGTCATGCCGGTCTGGTTGATCTGCTCGCCGAAACCTGCGGAGCGAGTTTCCCACGCGAAGTTGAGCGAGTTGTAGATCGGGGTCTGCTCCATGAAGGCCAGGAGCATCGACTGGCAGCTCCACGCGCCCCAGGCGCTGGTGCTCCCAACGCCGTTCGAGGTGACCGAGCCACCCGAGGGGAAGACGTTGTTGGTGGAGTGGTAGTTGTGCAGTGCCAACCCGAGTTGCTTGAGGTTGTTGACGCACTGCGAACGGCGGGCGGCCTCACGCGCAGCCTGCACGGCAGGCAGCAGCAAGGCGATCAAGACAGCGATGATCGCGATGACAACGAGGAGCTCGATGAGCGTAAATGCGCGGCGACCGCGCAGACCCAACCGACCTTTCATGACACTCTCCGCGGGGCTAGGGAAAGAAAAAAAGATGACAGACTCCCTACGAGAAAGTCTGAGAGAGGGAACCCCTGAGCTGAAAGAATCCAAGATCTTTGACAATTACTTTCCGGGAGCATTGCCCTTCTGCAGCGACGTGTTGACCGTCGAGTCAAACGCGGCGCTCGAGCTGCCCTTGGTCTTTTCCATCACGGTCTTCGAATCAACCGGACCCTTGGGTGCATCGGCAGGCAGATTCGCGGCCGGCAACGGGGCCGGAGCCGAGCCTGCATTGTCGCAACCGGTGGCCAGGAAGAGCGTGGCACCACAAGCGGCCGAAACAAGCGCGCGACGGACCATCATCAGGTGAGTCATCTTGCAACCTTGGATGAGGAAAGGGAGAAATGGGGGACCTGGCGAGCGCACTCGCCAGACTCATCCTTAGAATTTCATGAGCGAGATCCGATGTCAAGGGTCTCGATGGAAGACTTTACACATTCGTAAAAATGACAATGGCCAGATCCACGCACCCATGGATCTGGCCATTCGTCATAATCGTTTTTGCGTGCATGACCGCACAAATCCGTGCGGTCATCAAGTCGTTGGCGACTTAGAAGGAGTCAGCCGAGATGACTTCACCCTGCGAGCGCGAGCCGAGCGACCAGAGGGTGTTGTAGTTCAGGCTGCTCTTGAGGAAGCGGACCGAACCGTCGGCCAGCATTACGTTGGCGCCACCCGAGTGGAAGCTCGTGAGGCCGATGATGCCGCCCGAGTCGAAGTCGGAATTACCGTTCCAGAACTGAACGTAGGGGAAGTTCGAGTTCGGCGGGACGACCGTGTTGCCGAGCGAGTGGCCGTAGAGGCCGACGTGCCACATGCGGCCGACCCAGCTCCGCTGACCGCGGGTGCCGTACCCCGAGCAAACACCGCTACCGCCCGACTGCCAGCAGAGCGCGCCCTCGTTCATGGTCGGAGCAACGCCACCGCCACCCTTCGGCATGTTCGTGTTGCCGTTCGTGGCGTCGTTCATGTCGCGGCCAGCCGTCGACGAGAAGTTGCCGAAGTTGCCGTCGCCAACCATGTCCTGAATGCTGTTCTTGGTATCGTCGTAGTCGCCGGTGCGCCACTCGCCGAAGGCAACGGTGTTCGAGGCACCGTCGGTGATGTCGCGGATGCCGACGTTGGCACCGGCAACTCCGAACACGCCGTTGGTGCCAGGGGTGAGGTCAGCACGCCAGCAAACGGTCGCGCCGGTCGAGGCGAAGTAGTTGTTGCCGGGGAAGACGCGACCGTACCACGTCTGGTTCGCCGGAACGGTCGGCGACGACGGGCAGAGGAACGTGTCGATACGCATGGTCATGCCGGTCTGGTTGATCTGCTCGCCGAAACCTGCGGAGCGAGTTTCCCACGCGAAGTTGAGCGAGTTGTAGATCGGGGTCTGCTCCATGAAGGCCAGGAGCATCGACTGGCAGCTCCACGCGCCCCAGGCGCTGGTGCTCCCAACGCCGTTCGAGGTGACCGAGCCACCCGAGGGGAAGACGTTGTTGGTGGAGTGGTAGTTGTGCAGTGCCAACCCGAGTTGCTTGAGGTTGTTGACGCACTGCGAACGGCGGGCGGCCTCACGTGCAGCCTGCACGGCGGGCAAGAGCAGGGCGATCAAAACGGCGATGATCGCGATAACAACGAGCAGTTCAATGAGGGTGAAACCTCGTGAACCCATCCGGCGCTTCATGTCGAACTCCGCTGACGAAAGAAAAAAAGAAAGAAAATCCAGATTCTGGAGGAAGAATCTGACGAGCGGCCGTAAGACGAGAGGGTTCTTACGTGTGGACCTCAGAATGAGAAAACAAGTGAGGGGGAGCTTATTTTCCGGGAGCGGTTCCCTTCTGGAGCGAGGTGTTGACCGTGGAATCGAACGCGGCGCTCGAGCTGCCTTTCGTCTTCTCCATCACTGTCTTGGAATCAACCGGGGCCTTGGGTGCATCGGCGGGAAGATTCGCGGCGGGAAGAGGGGCGGGAGCAGAGCCGGCGTTGTCGCAACCTTGTAGGGCGCCGAAAGATAGAACACATGTGGCGACCGTGAGCGCGCGACGAACCGCAATCGAGGACATTGTCAAAGATCCTGGGGCTGAACGATCAAAACCTCTATGGCGCGAGCCATACCCATTGCACAGACTTTCAGACTGCATGCTCGCTGTCAAGTGTGCGTCGATAAAAACCTGTAACTGCATGGGTGCACATTATTGTGTTGATGTGTAATCCAAATACCTCATGCACCGCGAGTGTTGTTACTGAATGGTGTTCATCGAGCCGGCCGGTCATTGTGATAGGAAAGGCGTGCGCATCGAATTCGGATTGTGTCCATCGCGATCAATCGCTACCCTGCGTTCCGAAAATTGACCGAACTTCGTCTGCGGACGGGGCTTGCCGAGCATGCAGCGGAATGGAATCTGCGCGGTTGTAGTAGCGATCTTGATGTGCGCCGGCTGCGGCTTGCTGCCGAGGCATCATCGCGTCGTGTTGCCGGTGGCCGATCGCGTGACGCGAATCACGATTACGAATGTGGGCGGAAGTGCCGATCAGCCGACCGCGCCTGCTCCGCGTTTTCCCGTCATTGAGGATCGGGAAAGAATCGCCCAGGTTATCAAATTCATCTCGAAACACGGCAACGACTGGCGTGCGCCTCGCGATGGCGACTCCACAGCCGAATACACTCTGCAAATCGATACTGAAGGAGACAAGCATCTCCTCATCTCGGTTGGCAAAAGCTGGATTGGTGCGCGAGTCGAGAACGCGACTCAGCTTCAAAATATCAGTGCACGTGATATGGCAGCGTTCCGTGAGATTCTCGAGATCGCCGGGCGGTGATTTTCAATCAGAGCGAAGGCCGGGCGGAAATGCACTCGTAGCTTTGGATGGCGTTTGTTCCGGCTTGCTGAAGACAAAGCCGAGTGCGAAGAGGAAGAGCGTCTGGCTGCAGAGAATCTGGACGCCGGTTGCGACCTTGGCGAGGCGTGACTGAGGTGAGATGTCGCCGTAGCCGACGGTTGACATTGTCACCAGGCTGTAATGAAGGCAGTCGAGGTGGACCTCGCCCCAGGCGCGAGGACCATTGAACGTGCGCGCAAATGAGGGTAGACCCCGAACCCATGCGACATTTTTGAGAATCAAATCAACCGGAACTGGCGCATCCGCTGGGTAGCCAGCGGGGCGTGAGAGTTCCTCAATTCCCGTCCATAGTTTGTACTCGAAGCCCTTGAAAGCTCGATAGGAAATCGTGCGAGGAACGGTCGGCGCGATTTGCTTCCACTTCGATTCGTTGTCGTGCAGATTTACGTAGTATTCGTTCTGTTTCTCAGCGTCCGTGAGATCGGCCTCCCACGCGATCAGGTAGTAAAGCGACGCGAAGCAGACGATGAGCGTTGGGTAAGCCAGGATGAGGTTGAGCAAGGCGCGTAACTTGTTGTCGCCACGAACTGAGCGCAAGAACGAGTAGCCCGTGATGAGCATCGGAATGGACAGCGTGGCGAACAAGACGCCCGTTCCAATGTTGATATGATCGCTCGCGTCTTCCAGATTTTGCGTTCGCCAGATGGTGTTCGAGAATGCGAGGACATTCGATGCAAACGCCGCGAGCGGGAGTCCGAAGAGGAGAAAATCCCAACTCAGCGGAAATTTACGATGGCCTCGTTTCATCACAGTGCACTCCGGATGTTGAGTCCCCTTTAGAAGGCTCGCCGCTCAATTGCTGAACAGATGATGAATTGAATGCTGTTTGTGACCTGTGTTCAAGAAAAAAGCGACTGTTGTTCGGCGTTGAGGGCGGAGCAAAAACTCGCAGCCTGCAACGTTGCTGGAAGCATCCGCCCAACTGCCGGAAACCAGGTGCTTGACATCGCGCCAGGGGGTGGTAACATACACCCGTCGCCCCCATCGCGGGTCGCATGGGGATGTAGCTCAATTGGTTAGAGCACCGGCCTGTCACGCCGGAGGTTGCGGGTTCGAGCCCCGTCATCCTCGTTTCGATAGCGAAGTGAGTGAGCAAGTTCAGCCCCGGATTTCATCCGGGGTTGTTTTGTTAACAGAGGCAGCATTCTTCACGGAACCCTCATCCCACGGTGACTCGTGGTAATTCCGGTGAACAAACGGTATTTATAAAGGTGGCTCGAACGGCCGGGTCGTGGCCGAGGCAGAGCAATCGAATGGTGGGGGCTGGGCGATTCTAGGATTATCGCCGATCGCTGTTTTTCAGGGACGCACGAGCGCTGTTGAAAAACGGGTCGGTTGGGGAGGCTTGGAACAGAGCGATGTACGTACCCAAGAAACTGTTCTTCACGAAGGGCACCGGCGTTCACCGCGAGAAGCTTACCTCTTTTGAGATGGCGCTTCGCGACGCCGATATCGCTTGTTACAACCTGGTCCGCGTCTCCAGCATTTTCCCCCCGCAGTGCGAAGAAGTCACGGTTGAAGAGGGGCTGAAGCACCTCTCGCCGGGCCAAATTGTTCACGTCGTTATGAGCGAATGCGCCACCGCCGAGCCGAACCGCCTCGTCGCGGCGAGCGTGGGCGTGGCGATTCCTCGCGATAGCTCGCATTTCGGCTACCTCTCAGAGCACCACGCTTACGGCCAGACGTCGAAGCACGCGGCCGACTACGCTGAAGATCTCGCGGCCGAAATGCTCGCGACGGTTCTAGGCGTCGAGTTCAATCCCGATAGCTCGTGGGACGAAAAGCGCGAGATCTGGCGGATTGCCGACGTCATTTATCGCACCAAGGAAGTGACGCAGACAGCGGTTGGTCACAAGGATGGCTGGTGGACGACCGTCGTCGCCGCAGCGATTCTGCTGCCCTGATCGACTCGCATTGCACAAAAAGACGTGCGATTTAGCACGCTTGAATGATACACGCCGTGGGTAAGCAGGGCGATTCGCGTTGCTTGCCCACTGCGTTCTTTTTGTTTCGCCTGGTCACGGATGAGTTTTCGCATTTCCGCATTTTGGATCGAGTTGCAATGAGCTATCTGCACAAAGTAAGCCAGCGCAGGATCGCCCCACCGCCTGTGAGCGGCAAGGAAACAGCGGCCGACCTGATCGATTCGGCGTTTCTGAGCTACAACGGCGGCCGGTTGCGCGAGATCTGCAAGGTTTTCACGCAGAAGATGCTCGAGCCCGACTGCACCGTCGGCGTGTCGGTCTCCGGCGCACTGACCCCGGCCGGACTCGGCCTGAGCTGCCTCATTCCGCTCATCAAGGCCGGCTTCATCGACTGGATGATATCGACCGGCGCGAATCTCTACCACGACACCCACTTCGCGCTCGACCTGCCGCTGCACCAGAGCCGTCCCAACCTCGACGACTACGAGCTGCGCGAAAATCAAATCATTCGCATTTATGACATTGTCTTCGACTACCAGACGCTCCTCGATACCGACAGCTTCTATCGCAAGCTGATCAAGAGCGAGCCGTTTGCGAAGTCGATGAGCACTGCCGAATTCCACTACGAAGTCGGCCGCTATCTGCACGGACGCGACGTCGAGCTGAAGCGTGCGCCCAGCAGCTTGCTTTCAGCCGCGTACGAAGCCGGCGTGCCGATTTACACTTCGAGCCCAGGCGATTCGTCGATCGGCATGAACCTCGCCGCGCTTTCGTTACGCGACAACGCGCTTCAAATCGACTGCCTGAAGGACGTCAACGAAACGGCGTCGATCGTGCTCAACGCCAAACGAAACGGCGGTAAGTCCGGCGTTTTGATTCTGGGTGGTGGTTCTCCCAAGAACTTTATGCTCCAGACCGAGCCGCAGATTCAGGAAGTGCTGGGTCTGGCTGAATCGGGCCATGACTACTTCCTGCAAGTCACAGACGCCCGTCCCGATACCGGCGGTCTCTCCGGCGCGACAGCAACCGAAGCGATGACCTGGGGTAAGGTCGACCCGGAAAAGCTGCCCGATTCGGTGACCTGCTACACCGACAGCACGCTCGCGCTGCCGCTTTTGACCTCATACTCGCTGGCCCGGCACGAACCGCGGCCGCTCAAGCGGTTGTATGACTCGCGCGAAGCCAATTACAACGCTCTTCGCGACGAATATCTTGAGCTGCTCAAGCAACGCGATTATGCCTGAGCCGAAGCGCAAGTTTCGGGGGCGATTCATGCCGACGCCACGTACGCCGATTTTGGTCGTTTCCCCCGACGCTCCCGATCCCGACGCCATTTGCCAGGCCGCCGACGTTATTGAACGTGGCGGCCTGGTTGCATTTGCGACCGAAACGGTTTACGGCCTCGGCGCCAATGCGACAAGCGATGGCGCTGTTCGTCGTATCTTCGAGGCAAAGGGGCGCGAGTCAACCAACCCGCTGATCGTCCACATCGACTCGCTTGAATCGGCCCGGCCATTTGCCAGCACCTGGCCCGATGTCGCAGAGCGTCTCGCCGAACGATTCTGGCCCGGCCCGCTGACTTTGGTACTGCCGAAATCGCCGGTGATTTCGAGTCTCGCGACCGCAGGCGGCGCGACCGTTGGATTGCGTGTCCCTCGTCCCGCCGTGGCTCGCGACCTCATTCGGACCGCTCGACTGCCGATCGCAGCCCCCAGCGCGAATCGATCACTGCGAGTTTCGCCAACCCTCGCGAGGCACGTCGCCAAGGATCTCGATGGGCGGATCGATCTCATCTTGGATTCGGGACCTACGGCGGTCGGCATCGAATCGACCGTGCTCGATCTAACGAGCGACCCGCCGGCCATCCTTCGACCTGGTTCCATTTTGCCAACTGAATTAGCGGAAATCCTCGGTTTCGTGCCGGCGATTCGCGGCCAGGTCCCTTCCTTTATTAATAAGAGCCCTGGACTCAACCCGATCCACTATGCGCCGTCGACACCCTGCTTTCGCGCGGGGATCGACCAGCTCGACGATCCCGAGTTGCCGGAAAACACGGGACTGCTGCTGGTTGGGCATCATAATCCCGACGCACGCAGGGCGTTTGCCCATGTGATCGAGTTGCGGACGCCCGATTTCGCCGAGCCCGCCTTTTACGACGCACTTCATCGGCTCGATGAACTCGATCTCGACGCCATTCTCGTCGTTCCGCCGCCTGATTCGCCCGAATGGGTGGCTTTGCGCGACCGGCTTCTGCGTGCAACGCGGCCGCTCGACGAAGCGTAACGAAGAAAGCTTTACGCGGACGCTCGCGTAAAGTCTCCCGTTCGTGCAACAATGCGGCTGCTAACAAACGGGCGATTGGTTCGTATAACCTCTGTGAGTGAAGCACTTGCGATTCACTTCCTGAGGAGTCTGTGTGATGCTTCGTTTGGTACGAACGGTTGGAACATGCTCGGCCCTTGTTGCTGGGCTGACGCTGGTGGCGCGAGGAGCTTCACCGATGATCGAGAAACCCAGTCGCGCGGGGCAGGCTACGGCTGGAGACGCCGAGTTCGCACTCGACCTCTACGGCAAGCTCAAGGCTCAACCTGGAAATGTCGCGTATTCGCCGTTCAGCATTTCGACCGCGCTGATGATGACGATGGCGGGTGCTGCCGGCAAAACACAGCAGGAAATGAGCCAGGTGCTGCATCGTCCCGCCGATAACGCGCAGGCGTTCGGCGCGCTCTTGAAGTCACTTAACGAAGCGGGCAAAGACGGCAAGGTTCAGCTTGCGACGGCCAACGCGCTTTTCGGCTCGATTCATGAGTCGTTCCGGCCGGAATATCTCAAGCTTGTGAGTACCGATTATGGTGCGTTGCTCGAATCGCTCGACTTCGGCGCCGATCCCGAGGCGGCGCGGAGTCACATCAATCAGTGGGTCGAAAAACAAACCGCCAAAAAGATTCAGAACCTTATTCCATCCGGCCTACTCGGCGGCGGCACGTCGATGGTGCTCGTGAATGCCGTGTATTTCAAAGGGGCGTGGGAATCGCCGTTTCGTGAATCGATGACAAAGAGTCAGCCATTCACTGTCACGCTCGACAAGGTCGTCGAAAAGCCGACCATGCACCAAACGGCGATGTTTGGCTACGCCGAGAACGCTGATCTGCAAGTGCTGCGGATGTCATACAAAGGGCAGGGGCAGTCGATGTACATCCTGCTTCCGCGCAAGGCCGATGGCATTGGCGACCTCGAAAAGTCGCTCACCTCAGCCAAGGTGACCGATTGGATCAATGGCGTGAAACCGAAGCGTGTCAGCGTGTCGCTGCCGAAATTCCGCGCTGAGTCGCAGGCCGAGTTGAACGGTCTGCTCAAAGACCTGGGGATGTCGACCGCGTTTTCCGCCAGCGCCGACTTTTCGGGCATGGTAACTAGCGGCCGGATGCAGCTTTCCAACGTGATCCACAAGGCGTTTGTCGACGTCAACGAAGAAGGAACCGAGGCTGCGGCAGCAACCGCCGTTATGGGCGTGCGAAGCATGCCGATTCAGCGACCGCCGGTTGAGTTCAAGGCCGATCACCCGTTCCTCTTTCTGATTCGCGACGAGACCACGGGTGCGTGGCTCTTCTTCGGCCGCGTCACGAATCCGTCGTAACGATTTCGTCGGGCGTTGGTCGCTGCATGACCAGTCCCCAGTGCCACTGGCAGCAGCAAAACGATTGATAACGCACAAACTCGAGCCCAGCCGCCTCGCCCCAGTTCCGGCATTGTTCGGCGCTGGGGCGAATCGCGATCGACGGGCCGCGAGGAGTTTCGATATCCGATCGCCAGTGGATGATTCCCACCTTGCCCCCGGGCGCAAGCGTGCGATGCGCCTCGCGCAATAACTCCACAGGGCCCTCGATGTGGAGAATGTTGAAGAGCATCGCGTACGCAGCGACGCCATCCGGTAGTCCGCATCCGTCCGCGACGAAATCGCGTATCTCGGCGACGACGTTTTTCAGTCCAACTGCATCGGCCTTCTGCATCGTCGCAGTGACCATCGCCGGCTCGATGTCGAGCGCCAGAAGTTTGCCATCAATTAAGCGCGCTGCGGGTAGTGTAAAAGTTCCATAGCCACAGCCGAACTCGACGACATCGCCAGGTCCCGTGCAATCGAGTTCGTCGAGCATGCATGCCGGATTGAAAAATGTCTCCCAGTACGAATCCTCCGGCATGCCGCTCTCGCGAACCTTTCCCATCCCTGCGTCCTTCACTCAGACATCAAACAGCCGGCGCTGATTGCCGATGGAAAAATCGGGGTCGGGAAGCGGCTCGGGATAATTCAAATGGCGATACGCAAGCGGCGTGGCTTTGCGGCCGCGCGGGGTGCGTACAATAAAGTGCTTCCGCAACAGATAAGGTTCGACCTCGTCAGTCAGCGTGTCGACCGCCACGTTCATCGTCGCAGAAATCGCCTCGGCGCCGGTCGGGCCACCGTTGAAGACCTTGATCAGCGTGTCGAGATAGCGACGATCCTGCTTGTCCATCCCTTCGGCATCGATCTCCTGCATGTCGAGCGCGTCGCGGGCGATTGCGAGTGAGACATGGCCGTCGGACCGCGCCGTGGCGAAGTCGCGCACCCAGCGGAGTCGAGCATTCGCGAGCCGTGGCGTACCGCGCGAACGCTGGGCCAACTCCCAGGCCGCATCTTCGGCGATCGTGGTTTTCAGCTTTGCAGCGTTGACGATGACGATTCGCGCGAGTTCGTCGGCGTCATAAAACTCGAGATGCTCGTGCATGTGGAAGCGGTCGCGAAGCGGGCTCGAGAGCATGCCGCTGCGTGTCGTGGCGCCGATGATCGTGAATCGCTTGAGCGGCAGGTTGATCGTGCGGGCCGACATTCCTTCGCCCAGCACCATATCAACGCGGAAATCTTCCATCACCGGATAGATGAATTCTTCAACTGCGATCGGCAGGCGGTGAATTTCGTCGATGAACAGGATCGACCCCTCAGCCGCATTGGTGAGGTAAGGCATCACATCGAGCTTCTTGTCGAGCGCGGGGCCGCTCGTCATATTCAGCTCGACGCCCAGCTCATTATGCAAAACTGTGGCGAAGGTGGTCTTTCCGAGACCTGGGGGACCATCGAAGAGAATATGCGGCAGCGGCTCGTTGCGTTTTTTGCAGGCGGCGAGCGCGATTGCCAGTCGCTCGGCGACGCTTCGCTGGCCGACGACTTCGGAAAGGCGCTGAGGACGAAGCTTCTCTTCGACCGCGTCGACTGGTCGCGACGGTTCGTCGCGTCCCTTGCGACCTGAAGGTTCGCCGCGATTCGGATCGCCTTGAATGGTGGGTTCACGCATGGGCATTTTTCTCCTCCGTGGTTGTAAAATCGGCAATTCGAAGTAAAGGGCTGAAGCCGATTGTTGATTGAATGCCTCGTGTCGCGCTAGTCTTCGTCCTTCCGTTGGACGTAGATCGCGTCGATCATGTCTGCGACGGTGCGATATTTCTTCTTGCCACTCAGCACGCGATCGATCGCGGCGCGAGCCTGGTTCTCTGTGTGACCGACTGAGATCAACGCGGCGAAGGTGTCGCGAATCACGTCGGGCTCGGCGTTTTCGGCCTGGCCGTTCGTTGCGTGCTCGGCCGCCTTCTCCTGGCCTGGGCCGCCGACGATCAGCGCGTAGATGCCAACCTTGCGACGCAGCTTGGCGACGATGCGTTCGGCCATCGCTTCGCCGATACCTGGGTAGGTCGCGAGTGTTTTGACGTCCTGATCCTGAATCGTTCGCGCCAGTTCACGCGTCGGTCGAACCATTGCGCGGAGCGCCTTGCGCACGCCTACTCCGTCGACCGAGCAAAAGACGTCGAAGAATTCGCGATCGACGGTGCTCAGAAATCCGACGAGCCTCGGCGTCATCTTCGAGCCCATCTGATTGCCCTCGATGTAGAACATCGTGTGCAAAACGACGTGCTCGCCGACTTTCGATTGCAACTGTCTGCGAGCAGTTTCCGGGATGAGCACCGTGATTTCGCACGGGTCGATCGCCAGGATTAACTCCTCCTCATTTACTGCCCGCACGACCCCGCGAATCAGGCTGATCAAAGCGAATCACCCTCCGTGCACGAACCTCGCGCTGCATTGTCGAAACCGCATTTTCATTGCGGTGCAATGCTCTGTGGATTTGTTCACCAATTATGCCTGAAGAATTGCATGAAGGCAAGTGAAGCCGCGCGCTGCGAGACCGAGCAAATGTGTGTCGAGCGCGCTGTTGTTGGCATGTTGAGCGCGCTGCTCGCGCGAGATCATCGCGCATGGTGTTCAACGATCGCGCGCATCGAGAGCAAATGGTGTCGTTGCGCGATCGTTCGCGCTTCGCGAGATGACATCGCGCGAATGATGCGAACGAGGTGCAAGGAGATGCGCGATGATGCGCAGACGCGCGCGTTCGAACGCGCTTTGATGAGCGCGCGATGAGTCGATGTTGCGCGCGAAAATGATTTGATCGCGCGCGCTCGCGCACTTTTAGCGCGTCGAAGCGCGCGGAAATCAGCGCGCGAGCGAAAAATTTTTTCGAGCACGAGTTATGACGATGCAACAGGCGCGGTCAACGTGAACACACTGTTCGTTCAAAGACGTTGAAGAGTGGTGATTCGTAAAAACGGCGAAAAATGCCGTGTTTTTTGATGTCTTATTTGTTAATTCAACACATGAAATTACAAAACTTAAATGATTTGAAAAGCGCAATCAATTTGTTGAGTGAGAATTTGGTTGATGCGACAGGTGTTTTTTCGGCAGAAAACTGAAAAAAAATCAAAAAAAGTGACAACTCTCTCTTCACGCGCGGAATATGATTCGCTAAGAACAATAGTGTTGGAAGACCGCTCGCGTGTGAGAACGGTCGCACCTTTGAGCACCTCCAGCGAGGAGGCCATTAAGATGGCGAAGAGCAAGACGACGACGACTGCGGCGGCCACGAAGGCGAAGAAGGCCGCTGCTCCCAAGGCCAAGAAGGCTGCTCCGGCCGCTAAGGCGAAGGCCGCGAAGGCTGCTGCTCCCAAGGCTTCGGCCGATGGCGCTGCCAAGGTCAGCAAGCCGAAGACCGCCGTCAAGAAGACGGTTGCCAAGGCTGTCGTCAAGAAGGTTGCCCCGGTCAAGCTGACCGACAAGCAGACGGAATTCCTCAAGAGCATCAGCTCGGCCGGCGCTGACGGCTACATGGGCGACAAGAAGGCGGAAGCCAAGTCGCTCGAGTCGCTGCTCGGCAAGAAGCTGATCAAGAAGGGTGCGAAGGATAAGGCCACCGGCGCTTATCGCTACACCGTCTCGAAGGCGGGCGAGAAGCACCTCGGTGCTGGCGCCGCTCCGGCTTCTGCCTGAGTACCCACCTGATGCTCGATTGCTAATCGATACAACGAATGCCTCCGCCGCGCACCTCGCGCGGTGTGAGGCGATTTTTGTTTCGTGGCAACGCGAGCTTGGTGGCTCATTTCTGCTGTTTTACACTCGCGACATTGAGCTTGTTCGATTTGCCGATCGCGACTAACATGCGTCGCGCGTCCCGGTCTCTCCCCGCATGCGCAGTGGCTCTTGCCGAGGCTTCGGCCAGGACGTCCGAATTTCTAACGACCTCAGCGCGAGGTAGGAACAGCGTGACATGGATGTCGCTGCCTTCCGTTCTCGATTGGCGTTTCATTCGATTCGCCTCGGCTTTTTGGCTGCGTTCATCGGCTTCGGCGGCTGCGCGTCTCTTATGAAGACGACAGCGACGAGCTTCTTGAACGAGATCGAAACGAGCGATGATCCCAACGTGCGCTTCAAGGATTACGAGAAGCTCGCGTCGCCGCGGTGCTACGATAGCAACGAGCAACGCGCCCGCGCTGTGAAGGTTCTCCTCGCTGCGCTGAATGGAAAACGCGAACCCGTCGCAACACGCGCGGTCATTTGTAGAACGCTTGGTTCACTCGGCGATCCGGCTGCACGCGAGCCTATGCTGCGACTCGCACGTCATAGCGATGTGCTCCTGCGCAGCGAAGCAATGCGTTGCCTTGGAAAGGTGGGCAAGCCCGAAGACGCGACCGTGCTCATGCAGATCATGACGCTCGACGCGAATCCCGATTGTCAGGTCGCAGCCATCGAAGCGCTCGGCGACTTGAAGTCGGTCGATCCGCGCACGCCTTCGTATCTCGTGCAAGGTATGGAGAACGACGACCCCGCGATCCGGCTTGCTTCCTATCAATCGTTGAAGAAGATTACAGGCAAGGATCTGGGAGTCGACGTGAAGGTGTGGCGCCAGGAGCTGGCGAAGCAAGACTCCTCGAAGAAGCCGGCGGCGAGCAACACGGCTTCCGCGAATCCCGCACCGAGCAACACCGCGTCTGCGAATCCTGCACCGAGCTTGCCTGCGTTGCCCGATGCTGCATCGCCGACTCCAAGACGCCAGCCTGGTGGAGCGCCGACGCTTGATGCATCGGCACGACCGGCGTCGAGCGTCTATCGTTGAGCGAAGCCCTCGGCAAACTGATCCTGCCGATCTGCGCACGAGATGCGATAATTCATTGGGTTGTGTGGCCCGCGCGAACCGCCGATTGACGAGGCGTGTCGCTGTTGGGCCATGTTGCATTGCGCCAGTTGCGAGGCGAGGCAGTTCGAGGGGTTATGGACGCGCATACGCTGGAACTTCTGGAATTCGACAAGGTGTGCAACCTCGTCGCGGGGTATGCGTCGTGCTCCCTCGGTAAAGATGCTGCGCGGCGCATGGAGCCGAGCCTCGAGACCGAGGTCGTCCGCGCACGAATCGCCCTGACGACCGAAATGGCCGACGCGCTTTCGAGCGGTGTTTCGCCTCCGTTCGGCGGCCTGCACGATATTCGCCCGCTCGTGAGACGCGCGCAAGTCGGCTCATCGCTCAACGCCGAAGAACTCGCCGAGACTTTCGAGACGTTGAAGGCCGTCGATAACGTCGGCGCGTGGCTCGAACGGATCGGTACGCAGTTCCCGCGCCTCGGCGAGATGAAGCAAGGCGTCGGCACTTTCACTGGCGTGGCGAACGCGATCGAGTCGTGTATCGATAGTCGCGGGAAGATCCTCGACACT
This sequence comes from uncultured Isosphaeraceae bacterium, assembly GCA_945957605.1. Lineage (GTDB taxonomy): Bacteria > Planctomycetota > Planctomycetia > Isosphaerales > Isosphaeraceae > CAMFLR01. The sequence continues at coordinate 77,950 of CAMFLR010000006.1, read as the reverse complement.
GCGAGTCGCAAGCTCTCAGAAATTCGCCGCGAAGTTGGCCAGGCTGAAGAGCGAATCCAAGAAACGCTCAGGCGCATGTTGCGCTCGAACGAGATCAAACGCATCCTTCGCTATCCCAACTTCACGATGGTCGGCCATCATTATGTGCTGCCGATCGCCAAGGAACATCGCGGCGAGATTCAAGGGTCGGTCCACCGCACCAGCTCGAGCAACGAAACGGTTTTCATCGAGCCACAGGCCATCGCGGAGCAATCGGCACAGCTTTCATTCTTGCGTGCGAAGGAACTGAAAGAGATTCGCCGCATTCTGCGCTGGCTCAGTGCGCAGGTGGGGCAGGTCGCGACCGACTTGTTGCGAACGCTCGAAACGCTTGCAGAGCTCGACCTGATCTTTGCGCGCGGACGGTACAGCCTCGATTACAAAATGTCGCCGCCCGACATCAACACGGAAGGACGACTTTCGCTGCGAGGAGCTCGGCATCCGCTGCTCGAAGCTCTCTTTCGCGAGGATGCTCGCAAACGTCCGGAGGATGCGGGCGAGGAAGTCGAAGAAGCACCGCCGAGCGAGCCGCGGAAAGTTACGCCGATCGACATTCATCTCGGCAGCCCGTTCCGGATGCTTGTAATCACGGGGCCCAACACGGGTGGAAAAACGGTCGCGCTCAAGACGGTGGGACTGCTGGCGATCATGGCGCAATCGGGGCTTCATGTCCCCGCGCATGAAGGATCGCTCTTGCCCGTGCTCGATGATGTGCTAGCTGATATTGGCGACGAACAGAGCCTGGAGCAAAGCCTTTCGACCTTTTCGAGTCACATCAAACGAATCTCGAAAATCGTGGCCCAGGCGAGTGAGCGCTCTCTCGTGCTGCTCGACGAAATGGGCGCGGGAACTGACCCTGCTGAAGGTGCAGCGCTGGGACGAGCGATTCTGGACGAGCTTGATTCGATCGGTAGCTTGGCGATGGTGACGACGCACATCGGCGACCTCAAGTCGTACGCGCTCTCAAACCCGCGCGCCGAGAATGCGGCGGTCGAGTTCGACCTCGAAACGATGAGGCCGATGTATCGCGTACGGATTGGCGATATCGGCCAGTCCAACGCGCTGCAAATCGCGCGGCGCCTGGCGCTTCCCGAGCACATCGTCACGCGTGGCTTTCGCTACCTTTCGGAATCACGCCCCAGCGATTCGCCTGACTTGCTGGTCATTCAGAAATTGAGGAAAGAGGCTGAGGACGCGCGACTCGAAGCCCTCGAAGCCAAGGCCGAAGCAGAGCGGACGCGCGAAGCGCTCAATCAACGACTCGGTGACCTGCAACGTGAAGCAGAAAACGACGTCCGGCTAGCCGACGCACGCGAGCGGTTGCAGCCGGGCGATCGCGTTGTGGTACCCAAGATGGGGTACGACAGACCGGGACGTGTGGTGAAGGTCGACGCCAAGAAAAAGGTGGCCGTGGTGGCGATCGGCCAGATGCAGTGGAACGTGCCGATTGCTGAGTTGATTCCGCAGGTGATTCGGACGGGTGAGGAGTCTGCATCTCGGCCAAAGGGCGGAAGGTCGGTACCGGATATCGATCGATATCAGTGATGCAATCTGTCGAGGCGCCTTTTGTGGATCCGATTCGCAAGGAAGCTTATCGACTACTTTTGTCGGTCGCGTTTTTGCATTCCAAATGGGACCTCGCCAGGTTTCAACGGGGTCTTTCGTGGCCGCCTTGGCAGTTTTGGTCACAAGCGCACAATGCTCGTCGCGCCGCTCTGCGAACGGCCACGTTTCACAATCTCGCGATCTTCGCCGCTCACGACTTTGAAGGCTTCATTGAGACGAAATTCTGGGAGGATGTGCGGAGGTTCTTGCGCAGTTTCCCAGATACCTCGTGGAACAACTATCGTGGGATCTTCGAGGCCGTTTTGCGCGGCGAGACGGTGCACGTGATTCAACCGGGCGGCGGAGTGCCGCTGGTCGTCGATTAGTCTCATCGACCAACGGCGGTATCTGCAAATCCCGCGACGATCAAATATCCTCACCCACCGGCTTGAGGAACACCGTGGCGAGCGGTGGCACGCTGACTTCAATGTAGTACGGCCGGCCGTTCCAGCCGTGATGCTGGGCCCACTTGCCGCCGAAATTGCCGACGTTCGAGCCGCCGTACACTTCCGAGTCGGTGTTCATTACCTCGCGGTAGAACCCGGAGTAGGGCACTCCTACGCGGTAATTGTGCCGCACCATCGGCGTGAAATTGCAGAGCACGACCATTGCGTCGTCGGGGTTTGTGCCTTTGCGCAGGAAACCGAGGATGCTGTTCTCGGAGTCATGCAGAATCAGCCACTCGAACCCTTGCCAGTTGAAGTCGACCTGGTGCAGCGCGGGTTCTGAGAGGTAGAGGCGATTGAGGTCGCAGATCAATTGCAGTACGCCCTGGTGGTCGCGCCACTGAAGCAGGTGCCAGTCGAGACTCTGGTCGTGATTCCACTCGCGCCACTGGGCAATCTCGTTGCCCATGAAGTGGAGCTTCTTCCCCGGGTGGCCAAACATGTAGCCGTAGAGTAGCCGCAAGTTCGCGAACTTCTGCCAGAGATCGCCCGGCATCTTGTCGAGAATCGAGCCCTTACCGTGCACGACCTCGTCGTGCGAGAGCGGCAGCAAGAAGTTCTCGTTGAATGCGTAGATCATCGAGAACGTCAGGTTGCCGTGGTCGTACTTGCGGTAAACGGGATCCTTGTGCATGTAGGCGAGCGTGTCATTCATCCAGCCCATGTTCCACTTCAGGCTGAATCCAAGACCGCCCATGTAAGTGGGACGCGAAACGCCGGCGTAGCTTGTCGATTCCTCGGCGATCGTCAGAACGCCGGGGTGCTCGCTGTGGACGATCTCGTTGAACCGCTTGAGGAAAGAGGTGGCGTCGAGATTCTCGTTGCCGCCGTACATGTTCGGAATCCACTCGCCTTCTTTGCGCGAGTAGTCGAGGTAGAGCATTGAAGCCACGGCGTCGACGCGCAAGCCGTCGATGTGATAGTGCTCGAACCAGAACAGGGCATTGCCGAAGAGGAAGTTTCGCACCTCGGCGCGGCCGTAATTGAAGATCTTCGTGCCCCAGTCGCGGTGCTCGCCCAGGCGTGGGTCGGCGTGCTCGTAGAGATGGGTGCCGTCGAAGAAGCCGAGGCCATGCTCGTCGTTGGGGAAGTGCGCGGGGACCCAGTCGAGAATGACGCCGAACCCGTGCTGGTGCAGCTTGTCGACGAAGTAGGCAAAGTCGTCGGGCGTGCCGAAACGCGAGGTTGGCGCGTAATATCCAACGGGCTGATAGCCCCAGCTTCCGTCGAACGGGTGTTCGCTGATCGGGAGCAGTTCAACGTGCGTGAAGCCGGTGTGACCAAGATATTCGACGAGGCTGTCAGCCAGCTCGCGATAGGTGAGAAACCGGTCGCCGTCGTGCGGGTCGCGCTTCCACGAACCGAGGTGAACTTCGTAGACCGAGATCGGTGCGTCGAGCGCCTGACGTCTGGGACGCTCGGCCATCCATTCGTCGTCTTTCCACTCGAAATGATCGACGTCCCACACGACCGACGCGGTTCGCGGGCGCATTTCTGCTGCGAAGCCGTACGGGTCAGACTTCGAGACCATATAACCGTTTTCGCGGCTCTTGATCTCGAATTTATACACTTCGCCCTGGCTAATTTCGGGGATAAAAATCTCCCAGATTCCGCCCGAGCCGCGCACACGTAGAGGATGGCGACGACCATCCCAATGATTGAAATTGCCGACGACGCTCACCCGTCGCGCGTTGGGTGCCCAAACCGCGAAATGAACCCCGCGGACGCCTTCATGCGTGACGATGTGTGCCCCGAGCTTTTCGAAGTTTCGCAGGTGCGTCCCTTCGCCGAGCAAATGGAGGTCGAACTCGGTGAGCACTGGCGTGAACGAATAGGCGTCGATGAATTCCCACGAATGATGCTCGTGGTTCATCACGCCGAGCCGGTATTTGACTGGCTCGGTGCGATTAGGAAAAACCGCCTCGAAAAATCCGTCGGAATGAACGCGTTCGAGCGGCACGCGCACGCCGGGATCGCCCTTGGTGATGTCGATCACCCACGCGTCAACCGCTTCGGGAAGGAAGGCACGAATCACGCGCGCGGGCTTTTTGTCGATCACCAACTCGTGCTGGCCGAGAACGGCGAACGGGTCCCAGTGATCGGCGTGAATGATGCGGTCGATGTCCTCGCGAGCGGCCGTCGGCAGCGTGATCGTCGACATGGAAGATACTGTCCCGTCTCGAGTCGGTGGCAGGCAAATCAAACGGCGATCGATGTGGGTGATTTGCCTCAACACCACAGGCTATGCGAGCGGGTTGGCCGACGCAACTTGGCTGGCCGGTAAAACCGTCAGGCTCGCAACGGTCGTCAGGGTTGTGCGGGCTGCGCGGGAGCATCTGCGTCGGGGTTGGAAGCAGGAAGCGCAACCTCGGCAATGACCGACTTGTGGTCAGAGTTAAAGCTGGGACCAATCCAGCACTGGCGAACGTCGCAATCGGGCGAGCAGAGGATGTGGTCGATCCGCACCCAGGAGAAGCTCGATGGCCGGGTGTAGCCCCAGCCGAGCCCCGCTTGTTCGAACGCTGAAATGAACATGCCGTTGTCGATGAGCGAATACATCGCGTTCGACTCGATCGGCATGTTGAAGTCGCCACCGACGATCACCGGGGTTGGCCTGGGCTCGGTTACGATGTCGACGAGACGAGTGAACTCCTGCGACCACCACTCCGCCTGCGTGCGAAAGCCTTCGACATTTCCTTGAAAAAGTCGATTCAAGCCATGTCGCATCGTGGGTAACTGAATTGAAGCCACCACGAAGTCGGAGCCGTTCGGCGGTTTGACGCGAACTCGGAATGCGGTGAGCGTGTAGCGGTTTTTATCGAGGTTATGCTCGACGGGACGTGGTAATTCCTCGACGATCGGGAACCGGCTGACGACCGAACGTGTGGCGTCGTGGTACCAGCGTTCGCCGTCGAAATAGGCGTCGAGCGCGGGGTCGGCTGCGAAGTCCTGAAAGCAGATCACGTCGATCTTGTGTCGTTCGACGTAACGGCTGAGACGTGGAACATCGACCTTGCCAGCGCCACGGTTGAATGTCATGACCCGGATGACGGGGCCATCGAGCTGCACCGGGTCGAGCCGGCCCCACGGTACGCCAAACCCCATCAGCGGGCCGAGCACGAAGAGCACGTCCACGACGAGCATCGCCGCGACCGGAACGCGCTTCAGTCGCCAGGCCCAGAACAGCAGGAACGGGGCGGGGAGGAGAAAAAGCCAACGTGGGGAGAGCAGGAGCAGCAGGCTGGGGAGCCAGGAGTCGCCGACGATTCGCACCATCGTGCTGGCGAGAAAAACGGCCGCACTATAGACGATGGTCGTCGCGAGCAACCGCATCCGGCGCCGCCTGATTTGTTGCGTTACGCCGGGAGTGGGAGCCGGCGTTTCGGTTGGCTCAGTCCGCGACTCGATGAACGAATCGCGGGCTGCACCGCAACCGAGGCAGTTGGTCAGGTAGCTGGCTATCGGATTTGGCGTGTTGCAACGTTCGCAGCGCCAGAACGAGTCGCTCGAAGGACGCGAAGTTTTGCTCATCGTCCCTCAATCACAAGATTCACGAGATGAATCATAGCGCGACCCGTCACATCGGACTTCGATTTGATAAGTGCGCGTTACTTCACGTCAAGCATGCGCTGCAAGGCGACGCGACCCCAGTGCGCAGTGTCTTCAGGAACCTTGACGATATTCACAGGCGTCCCCTGCGCGAGGTTCTCGAGCGACCAAGCGAGGTGCGGGACGTCGATGCGGTACATCGTGGCGCACATACAAACCATAGGTGACAGAAACTTCACGAGCTTGTCGGGATTTTCGCTCGCGAGCCGGTTGACCAGGTGCAGTTCGGTTCCCACTGCCCATTGCGAGCCGCTGGGAGCCTCGGCGATGGTTTTGAGGATGTATTCGGTCGAGCCAACGAGATCGGCAGCGTCGACGACCGACATCATGCACTCGGGATGGACGAGTACCTTGATTCCCGGGTACTGCTGGCGGAACTGGGCAATATGCGCCGGCTTGAACATTTGATGGACCGAGCAGTGCCCCTTCCAGAGCAGCACCTTGCTGTCATTGAGGGCTGTTTCGGTATTTCCGCCGAGCGGTAAACGCGGATCCCAGAGCGGCATGCGCTCGAGCGGAATTCCCATCTTCCGCGCCGTGTTGCGGCCAAGGTGCTGGTCGGGGAAGAACAGGACGCGCGGTTTGCGAGCGAACGCCCATTCGAGCACGGCCCGCGCGTTTGAGCTGGTGCAAACAATGCCGCCATGGCGACCGCAAAACGCCTTGAGATCGGCGGTCGAATTGATGTAAGTGACCGGTGTGATTTCTTCGGTATCGATCAACTCGCCGAGATCGCTCCACGCGGCTTCAACCGAGTCGAGATCGGCCATATCGGCCATGCTGCAGCCGGCGGCCATGTCGGGCAGAATCACATCGACTTCAGGACGCGTGAGGATGTCGGCGGTCTCGGCCATGAAGTGGACGCCGCAAAAGACGATCCACCGACACGACTGGCTTTCGGCCGCCATCTGGCTGAGCTTGTAGCTATCGCCACGCAAATCGGCGAATTCGATGACTTCGTCTTGCTGATAATGGTGCCCGAGAATTTGCAACGAGTCGCCCATTTCCGCCTTAACCGCGCGGATCCGTTCGGCGAGCTCGGCTGGGTCGGCGGAGCGATAGGGGTCGAAGGGGAGGGGAGCAAGTCCGGTCGCTTCCGCGAGGCGTGTCATGGCATTATCCGCAAGATCGGTCGAATTTCGCTCCCCGCTCGCCGAGCAATCCGTGACTCAAACGCTCAGGGGACCACACGATTATTATAGTCGGTTTCTGGGCGAAACGGAAATTGGCGTCAGATCGAGGAGTATTCCGGACGTCGCTTAGCCATTGCTCATCGACGTTTCGAGTTTCGCAATGGCCGCTGCTGACGTTTCGCTTACCACCTTTGTAATGAGCTGCCAGCAATCGATCAGATACGGTTCGATAATCTCGAGTTTCTCGTCAACAACGCACCTCGCATAACGGCCGGCCTTTGATGAATACATTTCGTTTACGATACCTCGGTTGTGAACCAGTATGTCGCGAGAAGCCTTCATTTCCGCGAAATTTTCGATTTCGGTATTGGTAGGTACGCCGAGCTGAGTACGTTTTTCCAGGTAGTCGAACCACGCGTCAAGCCGGCGATACTGCAAGCGATCGAGTTCGCAGTCCACGACGGCGCTCAAAATGCCTTGGCTGCGTCCCCTTTGCTTCTTCTTTAGAGATTTGAACTCGAATGTGGTTCAGTACGGCCGATCGGTTTATATTTGATCGTCCAATGCACGCGATTGCCGAGATCAGGCTCTTTCGACGAATTACGGGTGACGATTGACTTCCCGCTTCATCATGGCGTTTGGCCTTGCCTCGCGGCGCTGGCGTAAGCCCACGCACCGGCTCGACCCACAACGGATCGTCGAGACGGCCGATCATTTGGCGAAGCGCATCACCGAGAAACTGCCAGGAAGCACGCTCGCAGGTTTAGCAGTCGATCTGGCGCAGATCGCTCGGGCGACGGAGATGCGGGCCAAGGAAGCGCGTCGGCCGATCTTGCTGATTCGAGGGGCGTCCGTCGCGGCAATCGCTCTCTGTGCGCTCGGACTTTGGTATCTTGCCTATCATATTCACACGCGTTGGGAGTTCGGCACCGTTGCCGAACTGTTCGAGGCGGCGGACGCTGGCTTCAACTTGCTGGTGCTCGTCGCGGGAGCACTTTGGTTTTTTATCACCCTGGAAGCACGTAGCAAGCGCCGTAAGGCGCTCGAGTACATCGGCGAACTTCGCGAATTCATTCACGTCATCGATGTGACGCAACTTTATTACACGCCAGACCTCTACGATCCGACGGGGCCGAGCGGCCGTTCTAACCTCAATATGGATTATACTTATCTTCTGTTCTGCACGCAGATGTTCGGCGTGATCAGCAACCTCGCCCCGCTCTACACGCGCGGGGCGGCCGGCGACTCGATTTTGCGAGCCGCTGCCGATGTCGAGATGCTGGCAACGGCCGTCACTGCCAAACTCTTTACGAAGTCGGAAACTGTGCGGCTGACGGCACCTCCGTCAAACGGGGATGACTAGGCTGGCCAGGCGTTCAAATGCGCAGCGTTTTGTCCATTCCACGCCTCATTGGGTGCAGGATCGTCTATGGCGATTCGTAGGGCTTTGTTAGACTGCGTAAGGTTTCGTTGTCGGTCCACGTTGATGCGGGGCCGCACAGTGTGGGTCTGTGCGGAGCGGCTTGTATGAGCACAGTTCTGCTCGTTGATGATAGTCCGGCAGACCGGGCCCTGTTCCGCCGTATGCTCGGCGATGGGGGACACACGGTTCACGAGGTTTCGCTCGGAACCGAGGTGCTCGACCGGATCAAGCAGGTGATGCCGCACGTCGTCGTGCTCGACGTCAACCTGCCCGACACCGATGGCCATGAAGTCTGCCGGCAGATCAGGCGCGACCCGTTCTGTTCCGGGATTCCAGTGCTGATGCTGACGGTTCATGCCCAGAGCGATGACGTGCTCCGTGGGCTTTCCGCCGGTGCCGACGATTACATTGCCAAGGACGAGGCGAACGAAATCATTCTCGCGCGGGTGAATCGCCTCGCGAATTATCGCAAGCTGGCGACTCTCACCGTGATGAACGAGCAGCTCATGCAAATGGGCCGGCTGCTCGCTGGCATCGTGCACGAAATTCGCACGCCGCTCTCAGTGATTCGCGGGCACGCCGAGCTGATGCATCTGGTGTACAAGGACGACGCCTCGATCAAGGAAAGCGTCGATCCGATTTTGCGGAACGCAATGGTTTTGCAGTCACGGCTCGACCACTTGATGACCGCGGTGCGAGTCGGCCCTGCGACGCGTTCGCTCGCCTCTGCGCGGGCGGTCGTCGACGAGGCGGTTGAGCTTTTCGCAAAGAGCTTCGACCCTCGCCGGACTCGCGCAAGAGTCGGCGTTTCCGCACATTTTGAAGTCGCGCATGTCGAGATCGACGCCGGCCAGCTCATTCAAGTGTTGCTCAACTTGCTGGCTAACGCGCAAGAAGCAATGCACGAACGCGAGGGGTCGGGAAAAATCGACATCACCTTGCGCAAGGTTGCTGCGGAAGGGGCCGATTGGGTCGTTATTGATGTCGCGGATGACGGACCGGGGATTTCGGCGGCCGTGCTCGAGCGGATCTTCGAGCCGTTTTTCACGACCAAGGAAAACGGTACAGGGTACGGCTTGTACCTGGCGCATCAACTTGTTCGTGAACAGGCTGGCAGCCTTACGGTGAGCAACGGCCCCGCCGGCGGTGCGGTCTTCTCGATTCGCCTGCCGCTGGCGAGTGAGGCGGCGGTCGCGTCGGCCGACGAGTGAACCGCACGATCGAATCGGCGCTCAAGATTCCGCCAGCGCGCGCGAGCAACCGAATGGGGCGGCCGCTCGTCGCAGTGAAAATCCTCGTGCAAGTCGTCGCGTGGTCGTCCGCCGCGGCATTTATCTATGTCGTGTCGTGGCACGAACTTGGTGTGGCGGTCGGTTTTCTGGGCGGCACGTGCGTTGTCGCGATGGCTGCACTCGAACGGTGGGCCGAACGCCAGCGCTGGATGTATCCAATCGAGGAAATGGCGACGAAAGTTCGCGCGATCTCGGAGAATCCCGAGCGGCCGATCGAGACGCTCGATAATCCTCAGCTTGCCGAATTGGTACGCGCCGTTTCCGAGATGCGTTCCAAGCTGATCTCGATGCGCGAGCCGGGGGTGCATCGCAACCAGAGCGACTCGAATCTGGCAGCAAGCGGCGAGTTCGATATCGTGCCGCCAGAGGGTTTTGATTTCACCCCCAACGGACGCGACTCGACCGAAGCTCGCTGGTCCGCTGGTTCTGACATGGTGAGCCGGCTCGACCTCGATACATTGAACTGGCTCGACGCGTCTGACGCAGATCAAACGTTTCTCGGCTGGCCGTTGCGCGACCTGAAACAGATGTCGTTTCTCGATATCGTCGACGCCAAAGAACGCGATCTCGCACTGGCACAGATTCACGCGGCCATCGACAAGGGGGAAGACCACAACCTTCTCTACCGGATCAGGAACAGGCGCGGCGAGGTCAAAACTGTCGAGTTGCATCTTTCCGTGCGATATCGCAAGGTTCCCGAACTCGAACGGCCGATTCCTGCTCATTTGAAGATGAGCATGATCGACATGACGAGCCGCCCGCCCGCCGAGCTCGAATCGCGCAAACGCACGCGCGAGCTTGTGGAGATCAACCAGCAACTTCGCCGCATGAATCGCGAGCTGGAATCGCTCAAGAACCGCTACAGCAGCCTCTATCACGAAGCGCCATCGCTGTACCTTAGCGTCGATGCGACTGGGAAGGTCATCGAGTGCAACAACACTCTGCTTGGCACTCTCGGGCGTCAGCGAGTTGATGTGATCGGCCGGCCGTACGTCGAGCTCGAAACCTCGGATCGCCGGGGGGCATTCAGGGAATGGTTCGAGCTGCTGAAACTCGTGAGCAACGTCGAGATCGAAACCCGATGGGTCGCCAAAGAAGGTGATCCACTCGCGATCGCGATTGCAGCCCGCGCAGTGAGGGCGCCTGACGGTCGATTCCAGTATGCGATGCTTGTCGGCCGGGATGTCACGCGCAAGCGAGAGCTCGAAGCTCAGGTGCGCGAGAACAGCGAGCGGCTGGCACAGGCAAACAACGAGTTGCAGCGCAAGAACAAGGAACTCGACCAGTTTGCTTATATTGTCGCGCACGACTTGAAGGAACCGCTACGCACGCTTACTGCGTTTTCAGGCTTCCTCGAACGCGACTGCGGAGACGCAATAACGGAAGTCGGACGTGAGAGCTTGCAGCATATCATGGACGCTTCGCGACGCATGCGGGCGTTCATCGATGATCTGCAGACGCTTGGACGCGCTGGAAATGTGACGGGAGAGTTCGTTCGCGTGAACCTAAGTGTCCTTGTCGATCGCACTCGCGCTGATTTTGCGGAACAACTGCGATCACGAGGCGGCGGAATCGTGATCCAGGGCCGTCTTCCCGACGTTCTGGGCGATCCTACGCGCATTGGGCAATTAATCTCGAATCTCGTTGGCAATGGGTTGAAGTATAATCAATCTGAGCGGCCACTCGTCGAAATTGAGGCGGTCGCGGCGCCAGGACGGACGATACCTGAAGGCCACATCGCCTTCGAGGTGCGCGATAACGGAATTGGGATCGACCCTCAATTTCACGCGAAGGTCTTCCAGCTTTTCCGTCGCTTGCATGCCCGCGAGGAATACGAGGGCACAGGCGCAGGGCTGGCGATCTGTCAGAAGATCGTCGTGGCGCATGGCGGAGAGATCTGGGTCGAAAGCCAGGCAGGAAAAGGGGCGCGATTCTTCTTCACCCTGCCTGCCGCCGGTGAATGACGAAAATCACCGAATCGGAAAGCAGTCGTTATGTCCTCAAGCTTTCACATACTCCTGGTTGACGACAGCCCGACCGATGTGCTGATCATTGGTCGGGCCCTGCGCGAAACAAACGTACCGCACCGGTTGACGACGTTCGCTGACGGCTTCTCCACGCTCGACTACTTACGAGCCCTATCGCGCGATGACAGCCGAATCGACGAAACTCCCGACTTGATTCTCCTCGACCTGAACCTTCCCGGCATCGACGGCTGCGAGGTTCTTGCCTCGATCAAGTCGGACGAAGAGCTGAAGCTGATCCCCGTCGTGATGCTCACGACGTCTCAGCGCGAAGAGGACGTGGCACAGGCATATCGGGCCGGTGCGAATACGTTCATCCGTAAGCCAGACGAATACGCTCTCTACCAGGAACTGGTCAAGACGCTGCATCGTTACTGGGGCTTGAGCGCGCTGCGACCGCCACGGCGCTTACACGCCTGACGGTCGCCTGATTGTTGGCCTACTTCCTCGCTTCGGTGCTCGGATCCGACTTCAAGCCTGCCGTGTTGACCGCAATCACTCGGTAGATGTGCGGCTCTCCCGGCTTGGCGGTTGTATCGGTGAATTGCATAGGCACGAGCGGCTGGCTTGGAGTGTCGCTGTATTGAAGGTTCTGAAAGACCGGGCGTCCGAAGGGATTTCTTGGCTTCTCGGGCAAGTTTGCAACGGGTTTGCCGTCGCGTTCGACGATGAAGCCAGCGAGCCCACTCTCAAGATCCGCCTGACACTCCCAGGTGAGACGATTGCCGTCGAGCCGCACGTTCGTTGGGGCTGGCGGAGGAGTGGTGTCGGGCAGATTCGTGTCCTTGACGTACTGCGTCCAGGCTCGGGCGATCGCTGCATTCGGAAGCCACGCCGCCTTGAGCGGATCACCCGAAAACTTCGCTGCCGGCGAGGCTTCCATACCTGTCGGAGCGGCGAGCCAAACATCATCGGTGGACATCAACCGCAGTGCCTCACCAGATTTTTCGGGCAAACGCGCGGTGAGACAGGCGTCGAGCCAGGGAATTGCCAGATAGCGCTGGTTACCGCATTCGTGGCTCGTGAGCGGGTCGACCGCGACGCCGACGAGTCCACCCTTGCCGCGGACTTCGTTGAAGAACGTCTCGTTCGAAGGCCAGACACCGGAAAAGCGATCGTTCTTGATCGAAACGCCTTCCTTCGTGCCCAGGTTGCACATGATCGGCACCTTAAGCGCAGCTTCCGGCAACTTGTGCGTCTTGATCGTCGCCCGCTCGGGATTCGCTTTCATTTGAGGAACTCCCGACCGGAGCCACGCCGCAGCAACACGCTCGGGATGCAGCATTACCATACCACCCGCCCAGTGACCGCCGCCGCTATGTCCCCAAAGCGCCCATGGGACCTGTGCCATTTCGGGATGACCCGACTTGTCGCCCAAATCGATAAGTGCCTTCTGAAACGCAGCGCTCGATCCATTTCGCGGGTCGCACCACATCTGGCAATCGGCCTTTTCTGGTTGCTCATAGGCAGGAGCGAGCAACGCACAATCATGTTTACGCGCAAGGGCTTGCCAGTGGAGATCGTAAGCGCCTGTAAGCCCCGACTTGCACGACCCTTCGCCACAACCATGCTGATGAACCACAACCCCGCGCAGCGTCTTCACTCCCGTTGGAATCCAGACCGTGTAGTTGACGCCGAAAATCAATTCGCCCGGCTTGGTCGAGGGCTCGTAGCGGACCCGATAGTAGGGAGGATCGGCGGGCGGGAAGACGTCGTACGGAGCCTGCTGAGCAATTGCCGCGTCTGGGAAGAATTGGAGTGTCACCACGATGGCAAAAATGCCTGGCAAGCAAAGTCTTTGAGCGAATCGCATGAGCATCGTTTCCGGGCGGGTTGAGTCGTAGCGGAGAGATTCGATTCCGCCCGAGATATAAACGACACCCGAACACCGAGCAAGACGTTGGAGCGCGTCCTTGAATCGAGTGTCGCGCAAGAATTCACGTACGATTTGATGGAACGACGCGGAATTCTTCGATGTGAGTGAGATATGGTATATTTGCGGCCACAGCGCATGCAAAAAGGGCCGGGGCAAAGCCCTGACCCTTTCGCTGCAATCAATACCCCCACGGGGACTCGAACCCCGGTCCCTAGGCTGAGAACCTAGTATCCTAGGCCACTAGACGATGGGGGCGTTACGGAATTCATTTTTACCGCAAAACATCGATTGTCAAGGAATGTGCTCCAAGATTTTGCGGACCAAAGGGTTAGGTGATGCCGACTGTTGAGATCGCGGGGTTTCAAGCGTATTACCAGGAACAGGGCGAAGGCCCCCCGCTCGTGTTTCTCAGCGGAATTGGTGGCGATAGCCGCGCGTTCAGCGTGACGATGCGGCACTTCCAGCCGCAGTTTCGCTGTCTGGCACTCGACAATCCCGATTCGGGTCGAAGTACGCGAAGGAGTGCGTCGTATTCCGCGAGCGACCTTGCGCATGGAGTCGCGGCATGGATCGAGCAGATCGGCGCGGGGCCAGCGCATGTTGTGGGGCATTCACTTGGCGGGATGATCGCACAGGAACTGGCGATCAATCATCCGCATAGCGTTCGATCGCTCGTACTCGCGTCGACGCACGGCGGGGCCGACCCCTGGCGTAAGGCGCTGCTCGCGTCATGGATCGACATTCGTTCCAAGTCGACACCTGGCGAATTCACTCGCACAACGCTTCCCTGGCTCGTCGCTCCAGCCTTCTATCAGAGCCCGGCACAGGTCGAAGGACTGGTCAAGTTCGCCGAGCGGAACGACTGGTCGCAAGATCTTGGTGCGTTCACGCGTCAGTGCGAAGCGGCGGCGGGGCATTACTCGAAGGATCGCCTCGGCGAGATTCGCGTCCCCACGTTGGTGATCGTCGGCGAGTATGACCTCGTGAACCCTCCGCGCGTGGCGACGGCGCTGGCCGAGGCAATTCCCGGCGCGAGTCTCTCGATCTTTCCGGAAGTGGGGCACTTGCCGCATATTGAGAATGGAGCCTTGTTCCGCGACGCGATTGGAGCATTCCTGGCGTGATGTCGCCTTGCTGCGCGCGGGTGGGTCGGCTACTCTCGGATTCGTCCCAGTGCGATTGATTTGGGGAGATGATCGATGCCGACCGAAGACGAATTGAAACGGGCGTACAAAGCGTTCAAAAAACGTTTGAAACTGGCGCGACTTGATGACGCTTCGGGGCTGAGTCCAGGCACGAAAACGTCTAAGATTAGCGGGATCACTCCCCCCAATGGTTTCACGCCCGAAGTCTGGGAAGAACTTGCGAAGCAAGGCAAGCTGAAACGCGAGGGGCACGGGATCTATTCGATGGGCAACGAGGTTTGACCTTGTGAGCGCCAGCGAACCGGTGCAGATCGATTCGAGCGTGAGCGATGTGCCCGTTGAGACGGCTCGAACGCTCGGCCGTTTTCTCTGTGGCGCAACGCTCGTGATGGTCGCGCTTTCCTGGCGACTCTGGTTCGATCAGGCTGATTTTCCCGCGATTCCATTCATCCGTTGGTGGCCGAGTTTGCCGCTTACCTGGTCTCCTGCGTCACTCTTGCTGCTTGCGATTGCATTGGCCGGTGGCGCGTGGCGGCCGACGCAACGTGTTGGATTGTTTTCCGCGCTGGCGATTTTTTTTGTGTTGATTCTCGCCGATCAACTACGGCTTCAAGCGTGGGTTTATCACTTTCTTGTTGTTGGTGCATTACTAGCATTTCTGCCTGCGCGCGAAGCATTGTTGCTCTCTCGCGCGTTTATGATTTTGACGTATATCCATTCCGGACTGTCCAAGTTTGATTTCTCATTTGTTCACGAGCTCGGACCCAGGTTCGCCCAAGCGTTTTCGCGTGTGACGAATCGAGATATCGGCGCGTTTGCCACGGCAGACGACGGGTTACTGCTATACGTTGCGCCGCTTGCGGAAATTCTCGCGGCGATTCTGCTGATTTGGAGAAGAACGCGGATCGTCGGCCTGATACTCGCAATCGTCATGCATCTGATCTTGATTACGATTCTCAGTCCCTGGGGGCTTGCGCATAGCGCGATCGTGCTGTTGTGGAACGCTGTCTTTTGTGTTGAAGATGTTTTGTTGTTTGGCGTCGGGCAACGTCGCTCGCAAATTGCCGAGCGAACTGCGTTTTCGCGTGCTGGCCGAGTTGGAGTTGTTGGCGTTGCCATCGTCGCGGTATTGCCTCTGACTGAGCGATTGGGCTGGTTCGACGCCTGGCCGTCGCACGCATTGTATGCCAGCCATTGTGAGCGAGGTTGGATCACGTTCTGGGGAATTCAGGGGCAAGAGGTGCCGCCAAACTATCCCGACGAATTCCGGCGTTATGTGCAAGGGTTCACAGAGGGGATCGACTATCTCGATCTTTATGATTGGTTTCGCGACCGGCGCGGGGTTCCACCGTATCCACAGAACCGCTACCTTACCGGAGTTGCCGAGTGGGTGGCCCAGCGATTCGCCACGACGCCGGAACGCGGCGTAAGCTTGATTTTGCAGAGCGCGGCGCACCCGCTGACGGGTGAACGAACCGAAGTGAAGTTCAATAGTCCCGAAGAAATTCGCGATCAGGCTTCCCGTTACCGATTGAACGCTCATCCCCGCTCAATCTCTCGTTAACACTGCCTCATTCCAGGAAATCCGAATGCGACACAAGCGAGCGAGCGGCATTCTGCTTCATCCCACATCGCTGCCTGGCCGGTTCGGAATCGGCGATATTGGCCCCGCCGCGTGGGCATTCGTCGATTTCCTGACGGAAACAGGCCAGCACTGGTGGCAGATGTTGCCGCTCGGCCCCACCGGCGCGGGAAATTCGCCGTATCAGTCGCACTCGTCGTTCGCGGGCAATCCGCTGCTGATCAGTCCCGAAGAAATGGTGAACGACGGGTTTCTCGATCAGCAGGAATTGCCCGACGTTCCGCCGATCGATAATCCCGATCATCGCGTTGACTTCCACGCGGTAGCGGTTTTGAAGGAATCACTGCTGCGCCGGGCATTCTCGAAGTTTCATCCCGATCGCGATCACAAGTATCAGGAATTCGTGACAAACGAGGCCGAATGGCTCGACGACTTCTCGCTCTACATGGCGCTCAAGCACGCGCACAATGGCCAGGCGTGGTGGGATTGGGAGCCCGCGTTGCGGATGCGCCAGGCCGAGGCACTCGCTGTGGCGCGAAGGAAGTTCGAGGATGAGGTTCGGTATCACAAGTTCGTGCAGTACCTTTTCGCTCGGCAATGGCACGCACTTCGAACGCTGTGCCGGTCGCGCAACATCGAATTGATTGGTGATTTGCCGATCTATGTTGCCGAGGATAGCGCGGATGTCTGGTCGCGACCGGATTTGTTTCACCTTGATGAGAATGGCCGTGCGACGCTCGTCGCCGGGGTGCCGCCGGATTTGTTCAGTCCGGAGCATGGCCAGCGCTGGGGCAACCCGATTTACAACTGGGACGCGCACAAGGCCGAAGGATACAAGTGGTGGGCGTCGCGTTTGAAGGCCAGCATCAATCACGTCGACCTGGTGCGGCTCGATCATTTCCGCGGCTTCGAAGCGTACTGGGAAGTGCCAGCCACTTCGCCAACCGCAGCGATTGGCCAGTGGGTTGAAGGGCCGGGCGCCGATTTCCTTGAATCGATGCGCAACCAACTCGGCAGTTTGCCGCTCGTCGCGGAAGACCTTGGTGTGATTACTGACAAGGTCGAGAAACTGCGTGACGACTTCGGCTTACCCGGCATGCGCATTTTGCAATTCGGATTCGGACCGGGAGGCGACGGCGGCCATTTGCCGCATAATCATGTTCATCACTGCGTGGTTTATACCGGTACGCATGATAACGACACTTCGGTAGGATGGTTTTATCAATCACCGCCGAGCATGATTCAGTCGCAGGAGCAAATCCACGAGGAGCGTGCCTACACCCGGCGGTACATTGGATCGCACGACGAGGCGATTCACTGGGCTTTTAATCGCCTGGCGATGAAGTCGGTCGCGGACACGGCGATTCTGCCGCTTCAGGATATTCTTGGGCTCGGCAGTTCAGCGCGGATGAACATCCCCGGCGAGGCCGACGGCCACTGGGGATGGCGGTTCGAGTTCAGCCAGATAACGCATGAAGTTCGCGCACACCTGGCCGACCTGACGTACGTCTACCAACGCTGGAACGGCCAGATTCCCAACCATCTGCATCGCTGGTGATCAGTCGATGTAAATGAACTCGTTGATGTTCAACAACGCGAGGCAAAAATCTTCGAGCGGCGCATGCTTCAGGAACTCGTTCGCGAGTTCCGTTTCTTCGTGGGATGGGGCTCGTGCGAGCGTAAGCTGGTAGGCTCGCGCGATTCGATTTTCCTGCACCGGTTCGCGATTGAGCTGTTCCGCGAGTGCTTTGGCAGCCTGGCGTGAGAGCGTGCTGTTTAGCAGCGTGAGCGCCTGCGGCGCGATCGTTGAAACAGGTCGCTGAGGACAGCTTGCGTTCGTGTCAGGGCGGTCGAAGACTTCGAAGAATGGATAGCGCAAGTTGCGTCTGGTGAAGACGTAAAGGCTGCGGCGGTTGCGATCCTCGACGCGTTTCGACACCGGCCAGGTTTCGCCCTTGTTGCTCAGCTTCTTCAATTCATCCGGCAACTCGGGGAAAACGCATGGGCCGCCGATTGCGAGATTCAATTGACCTGACACGGCGAGCAACGAATCGCGAATCGCCTCGCCATCGAGCCGTTGGCGATTTTGCCGCCAGAGCAGTTCGTTCGTGGGATCAATGTCGGCGGCTTTTGAGTTCGGGACGGATGACTGGCGATAGGTTTCGCTGGTGACAATGAGTCGGTGCAGTGTTTTGAGGCTCCAGCCCTGCGCGATGAATTCGGCACTCAGCCAGTCGAGTAGTTCGGGATGGCTCGGCTCGTCGGTTTGCGTGCCAAAGTCGCTCGTCATGGCGACCAGTCCACGACCGAAATGACGCTGCCAGACGCGATTGACCATCACACGAGAAGTTAGAGGGTTGGTCGATGAGGTCAGCCAATTCGCGAGTGCGAGGCGTCGACCCGATGACGAGGGACGCGCTGCAATCGCAAGCTTTGCCGCGTCATCATTCACCAAAAGAACGCGCGGAACGCCGGGTTCGACTTGCTGTCCTTTCTGGTAGAAGTCGCCGCGTTTGAGCAGGAACGTCAGAGCAGGGGGGCTGGCGGGTTCGTCGATTCCTGTCGCCTGAGGCGGGCTGGCCGGCGCGTTTTTGCGAAGCTGATCAACGTCACGCAGGGCCGCGAGGCGAGCTTCGTTGCTTTTGCCGTCGAGTGATTGCGCGAACTGGCGATCGCTGATCCGTTTATCCTTGCGCTGCGCGTCGTAGATCAGGCCTATTTCGCGAGACGTACGAACGTCGGGCGATTTTTGCAGCGCGACGATGATGTCATCCGTCGCGCCGGTCGGAATTGCGGCAAGCTTGGCGCGAACCGGTTCTTCGATCGACATCACGCGCGACTGCGCGGCCATAAGAAGCTTTTGCCAGGCGTCGCGCTTGCGTTCGAATTCGGCACGCTCGGCCGATGTCGCAATCGAAAAATCATCGCGAAAGCGCGCGGGCGTGAAGAAGGCCTGCAGCCGGTAATAGTCGGCCTGACTGATCGGTTCGAATTTGTGATCGTGGCAGCGAGCGCAGCCGATTGTCAGACCGAGAAAGACGAGGCCGGTTGTGTCGGTGATGTCGTTGAGCGCGTTCTGACGCCGCAAAGCTTGGTCATTGAGGTCGACCATGTCGGGATAGCAGCGATTGAAGCCAGTCGCCACGAATCCGCTGGGGTCGTCGGGAGTCGACTCGTCGCCCGCGATTTGCTGCGTGACGAAGCGGTTGTAGGGCATGTCGTCGTTGAGCGCTTTCACAACCCAATCGCGATAGCGCCAGGCGTTTGGCCGGGCCTGATCGAACTCGAAACCGTCAGTGTCGGCATATCGTGCTAGATCGAGCCAGTGTTGCGCCCAGCGCTCGCCGTAATGAGGTGATTTGAGCAAGCGATCGACGAGGCGTTCGTATGCATCGGGGCGTTTGTCGTTTTCAAATACGGTCACTTCTTCGGGTGTCGGGGGGAGGCCGATCAGGTCGAAGCTGAGGCGGCGAATGAGTACTGAACGCGATGCTCGGAGCGACGGCTTCAGGCCGGCCTCGACCAGCTTGGCACGAATCCAGCGGTCGATCGGGTTTTTGATGTCCTTTGCACCGGCGAAGTCTGGCAACTCAGGGCGTGCGAGCGGGCGGAACGCCCAATGAGCGCGATCGTCGCTGGTGATCGGCTTTTCCTTGACGTCCGCTACGGTTGCGAACGAGTTGCAAACCACAAGCATCCCGGCGAACAGAAGCAAACGAGGCATCGAGGGGGCTCCGCAATCGACTCGTGTGCTCACGCCAGGATCGAACGGACGACGTTCCCGGCGGTGTCGGTCAGGCGTTCGTCGCGGCCGTTATGCGGGAAGGTTAGCTTGGTGTGGTCGATGCCAAGCAGGTGGAGAATCGTCGCATGAAGGTCGTGGACGTGAACGCGATCGACCTCCGCGCGCAGGCCGACCGGATCGGTCGCACCGTGGACGACGCCGCCTTTTATCCCCGCGCCGGCGAACCAATAACTGAAACCATGCGGGTTATGGTCGCGGCCGACGCCCGACTCCGACATCGGCATACGACCGAACTCGCCGCCCCAGATCACGAGGGTGCTGTCGAATAGTCCGCGACGCTTGAGATCGGTGAGCAAGGCGGCGACGGGTTGATCGGTTTTCGCGCACATCCGTGCGTGATTCGTTTCGACGTTATCGTGCGCGTCCCAGCCGTTGACGTCGCCGGAATAGAGTTGGACGAAACGTACGCCGCGTTCGACGAGTCGCCGCGCCAGCAAGCAGCGCGAGCCGAAGTCGCGCGTGACGTCTCCATCGAGGCCGTAGAGCGTTTTTGTCTCGGCGGATTCCTGAGCGAAATCAACGGCGTCGGGCGCGGCGGATTGCATCCGATAGGCCAGCTCGTACGCATTGATTCGCGCGGCGAGTTCCTGGTCGTCGCCGCGCGTGGATTTGTGCGTCGCGTTGAGCTTGCCGATGAGGTCGAGCGTGGCACGCTGGCGAGCGGCGGGGTGATCGTCACCGGGGTCGAGGTCGAGAATCGGACTCGGTCCCCCGCGCATTTGCGTTCCCTGGTAACTCGCCGGAAGGAAGCCGGCACCATAGGCGGGCGGACCGCCCTTGATGCCGCCGGCCGGGTCGGGGAGGACGACGAATGCGGGGAGATTCTGATTTTCGGTGCCCAGACCGTAACTCACCCACGAGCCGAGACTCGGCTTGCCCATCAGCACGGTGCCGGTGTTGATCTGGTAGACGGCCTGCGGATGATTCACGCTGTCGGCCCAACAGGATCGGATCACGGCGAGGTCGTCGACGTGCTTGGCGATGTTGGGCAGAAAGTCGGACACTTCGATTCCCGACTTGCCGAACTTGCGGAACGTACGCGTCGTTGCCAGCAAAGGGTTCGCCGCCACCTTGCGACGAGTTGCCACCGCGCCGAAGCTGGCGGGGAGTGGCTGGCCGGCGAGGCGTTGCAGTTCGGGCTTGGGGTCGAAGGTCTCGAGGTGGCTCGGGCCTCCGTGCATGAACAGGAAGATGACCCGTTGCGCCTTCGCGGGGAAGTGGGGCTGGCGCGGGGCGAGTGGCGAGGCTATGGGATCGGCCGCGGCTGCCACTCGCTGCGATTCGAGCCACGCAAGCGCGAGCGCGGCGAATCCGCCACCGGCGTCGCGGAAGAACGCTCTGCGCGATTCGGGCGGGATGCCGAACAGGTCGCTCATCGCGGGCAACCTCGTGGGGAACCGGTGGGACAATCCGAGTGAAGACGGCGGGTAGGTCTGCTTGCTAAGATCGTATCGTAAAAGTCTCTACGATCGTGAGATCATTCTTCCTGAGTTTTTCGGCGATGCGGCTTTGGCGACTGGAACTGATCCCCTGGTGCGTCGTCGCCGGGATATTGCCGTTGCTATCCAATCGCCTCGGTGTGCCCTGGCCTGTGCTACTGCTTGTCGGGTTTTGCCTCGTCGCAATGGCCGCATTATTTGGCGAGCTACTGCATCTCCGTAACACGCCAACGGATGATGAGGCGTTTGACGATCGGCCAGCCGATGGACTGGTTCCGATCGTCGAAACGGCAGGCATTTCACGAAGCATCAATTCGCTTCTGCCGGCGATCGGGCCCTTTGATAAGTTGAACTCTGATCATTCCAGTGATATCCGAGTGCGCAATGGCGGTAAGCGATTGCGCGGGCGAGTTGGACTGGCGGCTTTCTTTGTTGGGCGGGATGAAAACGCCTGGGACGAGCGGGAGATCGTCGAAACTTACAAGTCGATCGAACGCGCGGGCGTGTGGTTGGAACGCGAGGCGCAGCGTTCGAATGTGCCGCTTAATCTCGAACGGTTGGCGACGTATTTTGTTGCGAATGATGAACATACGGAGACGGTCGAGCTGGTCGACAGTCTGGATCCGTTCGAAAACATTATCGACGAGCGCGACGCCGATCTCAAAGCGTTGACGAGTGCGACACGCGCGGCCGCTGCGCTTGGGTTCGAGCATTTAGACGCGATGATCGAGATGATTGGACGTCTCGCGGATCACGACGTTTTGATTTTCATCGTCTGCCTGATGCGCGCAGGTCGATCGAGCGCGATTTTGCCGGGGCAGTTTGGCCTGCCGGGGGATGGCGTCATCGTCTGTTATGCGCGCGAAGAGAATTACTCCGAGCCGCTGGTTGGCTTGCCGTTTATTGATCCGGTCACCATCGCACACGAACTGTTGCATCAATTCGGCGCGACCGATAAATATGGCACGTCCTTGAAGACGTTTCCGGAACGGACGGTCACTCGTAACGATGTGATGAGGCTCGACGTCGAGCGGTTGAGCAAGCTGCGGATCGATCCGTTGACGGCAGCGGAAATCGGCTGGAGCAGGGGAAATCCGTCGAACGCGAGCGGATAGGGCGCCAAGTTCCAATAAAAAAAACCCGGCGACGGTGGTGGACCGCAGCCGGGCGAGTGGGATTTTGGATCTATGGGCGGAAACGGAGAGGGACATCCCAAACCGGTTAGGGGTAATTAGTTGGCTTCGACGGGCGAGGGAAGCTTCGCAAGCTGGTTGACCAGATGCGCGGCGTCGGACGCTCGACGACTATCGGCGTACTTGGCCAGCGGGGCCGAGAAAGTCCCGTCGCGGTACACACCGATCACCGTGTGCAAACCGTGGAATTCACCCGTTTCGGCCCGCTGGAACAGGCCCGAGCGGATGAGCGACGCAGCGTTGTGCTGCCACAGTTGGGTTTCGGCCAATTTCATTGTCATGGCGAGCCCCTCGATAAAGTCTGGATCGACTTGGCCTTGGCCGTACCGGGAAGGACCACATCCCTTCCCACACCCTCTGACAATCTAAACGAGGCAAACGAGAATAATGTTCACTGATGCTGCCGGATGATTGCGGCTCGTTCCTTCGGCCCGATCCTATCCTTGATCTACTCTCACCCTTCACTTCGTACAGAGACCCCTAGGCTGCGACACGTTCGCAAAATCACCGCATTTTGAGAAGCGGACTTTTAGTCCACCTTTCCACCATAACACGCGTGCCCGCGTTCGAGGCAAACCCCTGTGAAAAAACACCACGTTTACACAGAGACGCAAATCGAAGGCCAATCATTTGTGTTTGCACGAGGACGTTCCTTGCCCCCGCCGTTACCTCCTTTCCTACCGGAAAATCCGGGAAAAATGGTCGGAAACGCGGGGAACTCGCCAAGGCGAATCGATCGAGCACGCCTTCACGCGAGCTGCACCGTTTCATCATAGCTTAACGAACGAGCGTCGTGCCTGTCTCATTCGCATTTCACGACACTCCATGCATTCATACACTTGGACGACTCACACTGTGACTGGGTTCAGAAATGTTTCCTAGAAGAAACATCAGAGGGTTCAGCGCGGGGGGCTGAGTGTCCACTCGCGCCGAATGAGTACGGACCGGTGTCTCGACGAATCGAACGCCGGGAAGCGCAAGCGCGAGTTCGGCTGCCAGGCGGAGGGTAACTTCGCCGCCACTGGCGCGGAGGGCGAAGCTGATTCCGTTGGCAGAGGCAAGCGTTGCGAGAGTGCGCGTCGCAGTGATCCCGCCGGCGGCAACCGGGTCGGCCGAAACGAGTCCGACAGCTCCCTCGGCGATCTGGTTTCTAAGCATTGGCCACTGATTCACGCGCTGACTCACCGCGAGCGGCACGCCGACCCGACGCGCCAGTGCTCCTATCTGATCATTCGCGTCAGGTGTCAGCGGGTCAAGGATCCCTGCCGGTTCTACTCGTTTTACGGCCTTCACAAGCCGTAGTGCATCGGGAGCGTTGAACAATCCGCCGAAGCTGAGCCAGAGCGAAACGTCCGGCCCAAACGCTGCACGAAGCATCTCGCAAGACCGCAAAGCGCGAATCGCCTCGGTCTTGGGAATGTGATTACCCGGGACGAAGTGCGAGAACGGCGCGTATTTGACGATCCGATATCCCTGTGCGACAACCTCCTGCGCCGCGGCTGCAAAGTGGTCGGGATTGCGGTCGGCGGGCTCCCAATCGACTGCGCAAGCGGGTACGGCTTCGCGGATTGCCCCACCAAGGAGGTGACGAAGCGGAAGTGCCAGGCGTTTCGCAGTCAGATCCCAGCAGGCGGCTTCGACCAGGCCGATGGCGGTTGCAGCAGCAGAGCTCTCGGTTGGCGGCTCGAGCGCAGCGAGGATTTGCTGGACGCGAGCGGGTTGCGTGGCGTCGGACCCAATCAGCGGATGCGATTTGAAGCTGTCGAGAATCGCCAGGAGCGCGGCGGGACGCGACGGCAAGGCCGTTTGGGCGTGGCCGGCCGATCCGTCATCGGTGCGGATCGTCAGGTCGAGGAGGCCGTCCAACTTGTCGGTTGCGACCACGACATCCAGGTCGGAAATCCGCACGCCTCGTCTCTCCATCCGCTGAAACCTGCTGCATAATCCTCGGCGGTCGTCCCCGGGCCCTCGCCGAAGGAAAGCACCACCTTAGCGATCGCGTCGCCGTGAGGCAACCGAGTTCGACGGGTGGCCGCCGTCGAGCTACACTACACGTATCTTTCGTGCGCGATCTGGAGCTGTTCTGTTGCCGAACTCAAATCAACTTGCACCTGGGCCCCTCGTCCCTCAACCGCCGCATCCGTTGCGCCAAAAGCTTCGAATTTGGATGGCGTGTCTGCTGGTTCTTGCGGCGGGCGCGGGCGTGGTCTGGAAGTATCACCGGACAATTCTGACGCGCTATGCCATGCTTTTTCGCGTCGACGACCCAACGCCGTCGGATGCGATCGTCATGTTGCTGGGCGGCCCTGAGTCACGACCGTACAAGGCGGCGGCGCTTTATCGCGAAGGTTACGCGCCTCGGATCGTGCTGTGCGCGGGTCAGCCTGCACGCGAAGGATTCGCGCGAGAATCACACGCTGCCGTGCGAGCGATGGCGGTGTCGGGCGTTCCCTTGAGCGCGATCACCATCATCGACAAGAAGACCATGAGCACGTTCGACGAGGCGAACGCAATTCTGCCCCTCGCCAAGGAGCGCGGGTGGAAAAGTCTGATCGTGGTGACGACCTCGTTCCACACTCGGAGGTCTCGGTTCGCGTTTTCAAGAATTTTTCGGGATAGCGGAATTGCGATTCACATCGCCGCCGCAGCCGATCCGGACTTCGATGAAACCAACTGGTTCGAGCACGACGAAAGTGCTTTGGTTTATTTTAACGAGACCATGAAGACGCTTTATTATTGGTTAAGATACTGATACAGCATCGGCCGCAAGCGCGACTGCGCCATGGACGACGACCTCCTCACCGAGCTCTGGCGCGACGATTTCGTAGGTCCCACGGAACGGGCCAAACGCTCGCCGATCGACTCCCGCGCGAATGGGATCAATCCAGAGTTTGGGATTCATCAACGAAACGCCGCCGCCAAGGATGATCCGCTGCGGGGCTAAAAGCGTAACGCCGTGAGCGAGCGCCTGCGCGATCGCCTTCGCAGCGCGGCTAATCATCCTTAACGCGAGTGCGTCACCCTCTTCGGCTGCGCGAGCGACGAGAGCGGTTGTCACACGCGAAATGTCACCATCAACCATCGCCAGAAGCGGGGAATTGGTCGACGTAAGCCCTTGCTCAACCAGCGTTTTGAGTTCGATCGCCGTGTCGCGGCCAATCGACCAGCCGGACGCGATCTGTTCGAGTGAAAGCAACGAGCTGTCAGCATTTTCCTCGATCACGGTATGACCGATTTCGAGCGCACCCTGGCCCGAGCCGCGGTAGATCTTACCATCGATGATCAGACCGCCGCCGATCCCGCTGCCGACCGTCATGTAGAGGACGGGCGACGCGCCTCGGCCCGCGCCAAAGCGAGCTTCACCAAGCGCGGCAGTGTCGGCGTCGTTTTGCAGCGAGACGCGCGACACGCCGAGGGTTTCCCGCACCCAGGCGACGAGTGGGAAATCGGCCCAGCCGGCGATCTGGTTGGAAACTGTGACCACACCTCGTTTTGCGTCGACAGGTCCACCGAAGCCGATGCCGACGGCATCGAAGTGCGTATGGCCATCGCCGGCGCGATCGAGCAGCGTTTTGGCGGCTGTCTCGATCTGCGCCCGGATCCCTGCGCCGCCATTGCTCGGCACGACATTGAGCCGTTCGAGATCGGTCAAGTGACCGTCACCCCGGCCCACGCCGAGCTGGAGTTTCGTGCCGCCGATTTCGATGCCGAGCAGTAGCGGGTGAGTGTCAGTCATGGAGTCAGGAAGCCTGCGCGATTGTGATCGGTCCCGAGATGCGGCGATACAGGTCATCGATAATGTAATGGAACGCGACCTGATGCAACGACTCGGCAATGCCCATGTCGTCGATACCGGCGTGGAAGTTCAAGTGTGCCAACGACTTGAGCTTGCCGCCGCCGAAGCCGGTGATGCCAAGCGTCTTCATGCCATTGTTGTTTGCCCACTCGACAGCGCGAAGGATGTTCGGGCTATTTCCCGAGCCGCTGATAGCGAGCAAGACGTCGCCCGGCGAGGCTAGGTTTTTGAGCTGTTCGACGAACACTCGCTCGTATCCTTCGTCGTTCGCCCAGGCCATGATTCCGGCCGTATTGTCGGTCAACGAGAGGACGCGAAGCCGCTTTTGATTTTCGAAGTCGCGCAAGGTGCACTTGCAAAGATCTTCGCAAAGGTGCGACGCGTTCGCGCCCGAGCCGCCGTTGCCAATGATGAACACGAATTTGCCAGCGTGGTATGCATCTTCTATGAGTTGTGAGAACGCCTCGATCTGGCGAAGGTCGAGCCGCTGGATCTCTTGGCAGACCCGGTCAAAATAAGCCTTGGCGCTGAGTGTCGCTCCGAGCATGGCCGATCGCTCCTTCGAGGCGGGGGTGCCGGAAATCCGTGTCCGGTTTTTTCGATTCGTGATTCTAGCGAAGGATGCGAAACGCGCGAAGGTCGAGAGGCCCCCTTGTGAGAGACGCCCGGGTCTGACGACAATGATGACATCGCTGCTCGGTTGTGACACGTCGTGACTTACGCGGGAATGGGACGTTGATGGATTGGGTTTGGAGCGTCGCCGGACTGACCTTTCTCGCCCTGGGAAGTTATCGCGCGGCTCGAGTTTGGTTTCGTCTGCCCAGCGGGCTTCCTGCTGTGCTCGGTACCGTCGTTCTTGGATGGACTTGGCTTTCTCTCAGCGTGCTCGCGCTCGGGCTGACCGGCAATCTCACGCGTGTCTGGTTGCTTGCAAGCTCGGTGCTAGCTTTTGTTACGGGCCTGTACGGCACCAGGAATTTGGTGGCCGACGAAGATTTGGAACCGTCTGCGCGAGAGAAGCTTTCGCTCGGCGCATGCATCGCGCTAGGGTTCACGCTCTGGTCGATCCTGTCGGTGAGTGCCTATTCGTTGATGTTTCCCGTCGAAGTTGCCAGCGATGGGCCAATTTACCACCTCTATTTTGCGGCGAAGTGGTGGAAGGCCGAGCGGATTTTCCTGGTTCCCACTCCGTTCGGGGAGTCGGCAGCGCCTTATTTTCCAGCGGTCGGCGACCTCTGGCATACGTGGCTGTTCGTGATGTGGGGCGGAGATCGCCTCGCGCGCATAGGCCAGATTCCGTTTCTGTTCGTCGCCGCTGGCGCGATTTACGGACTTTGTCGTAAGGCGCAGGTAACGGTTTCGGGTTCGATGATCGCGACGTGCTGCTTCTTCAACCTCAGCCCGTTGATGTTTTTCACGTCGCAGCCGAATGTCGACACGTTGTTCATCGCTGGATATTTGCTTGCCTGCTATTTCGCATCGCATTTCCTTCTCGGTGATCACTGCGTGCCGTCGGTCGTGCTTTGCGGACTCGCGGCTGGTGCGGCCTGGGGATGCAAGGCGCCCGGGATTGTTTTCATCCCCACTCTGCTTGGCTGCATCGGATTCGCGGTCCTACGCGCGGACATGCCTGTTTTTCGCAAACTTCAGGCGCTGACCATCTTGGCGATGGCACCGTTTGTACTCGAGGGTTACTGGCTTGTCCGCAACTGGATGTGGACGAACAACCCGCTCTATCCGCTCGATCTCAAATTGGGTGGCCGCGAGATCTTGCGCGGTTGGTACAGCGCAGAGGTGATGCCAACGAGCAAGTACTACATACCGTTCAAGTCGTGGCAGGCGTTCATCGACCTGATGATGACCGTGTTCGACCCGCGTTTGGTTCCATTCTGGATTGCAGGTCTCACGGGTTTCTGGGCGATCGGCCGAAGCCGCAAGGAAACAGACCGGCTCATCTGGTGCTGCGCGGGGCTCGCGCTTCTCAACATCGCGTTATACTGGCTGGTCATCCCTTACCGAACTCAGCAGCGGTTCATGCTGCACGCGACCGGACTCGCCGCCATCCCGCTCGCGGCGCTGCTCGATCGCGGCAAAATCGTCCGTGCACTCGTGGTAACAGCGCTAGTGTTTCACATCCTGACACCCGAAGGATGGCCTCTGCGACCAACGCACGCTCGCGGATTCTGGGACTTAACGCCCCAGGTCCCCAACTTCAGCCCATCGCCGGTGCGTCTATTTGAGATATTGATGGGCTTCCTCGCAGTGCCCGGTTCGAATCGGCCGATGACGTCCACGTGCGAGTTGCTTGTCGGCCTTGGTTCCGTCGTGCTTGGACTGACGCTGGTCTGGAACTGGCGGATGGGTTGGCAAAAGGTCGTGATGGATCTGTTTTGCGCGACCGCTCTGTTTATTGCGATGTGTGCCTCGGTCTACTGGGAAAACAAGTTTCCGGTTCTGAACAAGTTCCCGAATTTCCCAGACTATTTGCACGGCTGGGTCGATCTCGACCTGAGAGTTCCGCCCTCGGGAACACGCATTGCCTACGCCGGCACGAATCTGCCTTACTATTTGATGGGCCCCGATTTCCGTAGCGACGTCTTCTACATCAACATCAACAAACAGCGCAATTGGCGGCCGCACGATTTCCACGCCGCGGCCGAGTCGCTCGATCTCCCATCGCGTTGGGATGACACCCGGCCCGGCTGGGATCGCGCCTATCCCGACTACGACGCGTGGCTGGCGAATTTACGCGCCGCCGACATCAAACTGCTAGTCGTAACCCGTGCCGACCCGACCGAAGGCGTGCATAACGTCGCCAACTCGGAGCACTTTACAATCGAACGTGTCTGGGCTGACTTGCATCCCGAAACGTTCACGCTTCTGTACGGCGACAACCTGTTCAAGATTTATTCCGTGGCCGCTTCCGAAAATCGTTAACCGATTTCGACGGATCGCGCTTCGAGATCGCACTAATAAGGAAAAGCGACCTCTCGCATGACGCGCATCCACGGAGCGACCCCCGATGAGACTCACCCTGCGCACCCTGCTGGCCTGGCTTGACGACAAGCTGCCGGCATCAGACGTAAAGCAAATTGGCAAACAGGTTTCCGAATCGCCATTCGCCCAGGAAGTGATCGACCGCACTTATCGAGTCATGCGCCAGCGGCGGTTGCTGGTGCCACCGACAACCGGACCCGACGCGACCGATCCCAACACCGTCGCCGCGTATCTCAGCGATGAGCTGGCGCCGGATGATGTGGTTGAATTCGAAAAGAAGTGCCTCACTTCGGACGTCCACCTGGCGGAAGTGGCAAGCGCGCACCAGATTCTCAGCCTGATCGGCCACAAGGCGAAGGTTCCGCCTGAAGCGCGGCATCGGATGTATCGCCTCATCAAGGGGCGCGAATCGGTCAAAAGAGTGTCAGCCCAGCCAGTGTTTTCCGAGGCGACACATGAAACTCCCAAACGCGAAACTGTGCCGCCTGTCGAGTGGACGGCGCCGATTGTGCCTGGAAGGCCAATCAACGAGCGGCTCGGGATCGGTGCCCTCGTCGCTGCGCTTCTCGCTGTGATCGGCTGGACCGCATACACATCGCTATCGCCCGACACGTCCCGCGAAGACGTGCTGGCAGCCAACCGCAGTCAGGTCATTCAGGCCACGCTGCCCAAGCCGCCAGGAGCAGATACCGCGGAAGCCAACGCCGCCGCGCAACCGATCGCGCCGACGACGGTCGCTAAGACTGAGACAAAAGCACCCGAGCCCGTTAAGCCCGAGGCAGAAACAAAAACCGCTGCCGCGCCCAAGCCTGGTGCGATGTCGGTCGCAGCCGGTGATGGCGTGATTTACGGCTGGAACGCCGGCAAATCGGCCTGGAATCGCCTCGTCGACGCCGACCCGATCAAGGACGGAGCCCGCTTGCTGAATCTCGATCCCTTCTGGACGAACGTCACTGCTGGTCCTGTGCAGGCGAGCCTCATCGGTGGTGCGAAGTTGACGATCGGCACGTCGCAACCGTTTACCGTGACCCTCGACGATGGTCGGGCACTGCTGAAGGGGGCGGATGTCGATCATCCCTACACGGTCAAGGTCGGGAACTCACGCGTGACGATCGCGCCTGGGCCTGGCGTGCTCGTTGGCATTGAACGGGCGTGGAGTCTCGCACCTGGAAGCACAGAAGCGACGGCCGCACCCTTGGTCGTTTATGTCTCGTCGGGCGAGGCCACAATTGATAGCGGCGGCAACAAGGAAGTCGTGAAGGGGCCAGCGTCTGCATCGGTGACCAGCGGTGGAGCGATCCGTGTTGCCGGCAATCCCAAGCTTCCGGGCTGGGTCGGTGATACAGGGGCCTCACCGGCCGAGAAGCAACTCGCCGCGCGGTTCGCCAAGTTCTTCCGGCCCGGTGGTGCGATCCTCCGAGACCTGGTCGAGGCGGTTGATAGCGACGATCAGGACATCCGCCTGCTGGCGATTCGCGGCCTTGGTGCGATTGGCGATGCCGAGATGATCGTGCCCGTGCTGAACAATGCGTCGACCGACGCCGCCACCCGCGCCGCTGCTGCCGACGTTCTGCGTTCGCTCCTGGCACGCGGCGGAGATAGTTCAAAGGGTGTTCGCACCGAACTGACGAACGTCTTCGGTCAAGAATGGGCGGACGACGTCGAGAAACTGCTCGTTGGTTTCACGGCCGAGGAAACGCTGCTCGAGACCACGGGTGCCGAACTGGTCCGCCTGCTCACATCGCCGGAACTCGGCACCCGCGAATTGGCGATCACCGCGCTCAAGGCGATCACCCACCGCGATGCGCTCGAGTACGACCCGCTCAAGCCCGAAGGGAAGGGGCTGAAGGCCTGGCAAGACCTCTTGCACAAGAAGGAACTCATCAAGGGTTTGCCTCCCGCGCCTGTTCTTCCGCGCAAGTGATGCGGATAAACTCACGCGGCGAACTGTCCTGATTGTCTCGACCAAGGAACGTCTCTTGCCTGGTACTTATGCAGAAGAATTGAAGTTTGCGGAGAGCCTCGCCCACGCAGCCGGCGAGGTTCTCCGCGACGCGTTTGGCAAGGTTTCCGCCCGTGAGAAAGGGCCGAGCGACCTCGTCACCGAGGCAGATACCGCGAGCCAGCGGCTGATCGCATCGATGATTGCCGAACGCTATCCCGAGCACACGCTGCTCGCTGAAGAGGACAACGTCGTCCCCGACCCGTCTCGCCCCTGGAAGTGGATCGTCGACCCGCTCGACGGCACCATCAACTTCGCCCACGGTTTTCCATTCTGGTGCGTGTCAATTGGTCTGGAACACGCGGGCAAGATGGTGGTTGGTGTGGTGTTCGACCCATTGACGAACACTTGCTATTCGGCATCGTTGGGTGGCGGCGCGACACGCAACGGCCAGCCGATTCGCGTGAGCAATGTGAGCGCATTGAGGTCGTCGCTGATTTCTGCCGGGTTACCGACGCAGTTCAAGAAAGATGCCGAGCGGCAACTCGGGCTCTTTCGCGCGTTTTCGACCGAAACCCACTCGGTTCGTCGCACCGGCTCGACCGCCCTTAATCTTGGCCTGCTCGCGGCGGGCGGGTTTGATGTCTATTACACAACATCGGTTCATCCCTGGGACGTCGCGGCAGGACTTCTGCTCGTGACTGAAGCCGGTGGGACGATTTGTGCCATCGACGGCATGCCATACTCGATCGATCAGCCGACGCTGCTCGCGACAAATGGTCATCTGCATGGCGAGGCGGTGATGCGGGCTCGACAGGGGCTCGGCAAGGGATAACGGTCGCGGGGTTTGTTCGTGGCCGGTGCCCCGTTCGCGTGATAGAATGGAGAAGCTGCGCGAGGCTCGACGCCGGTGTTTCCACTGGCAGTCGGGCCATCTTTTCAACTGTCCGCGCGGCTCTGGTTGTATCCGCACGGACCGTAAGCCCTTGGCCCGAATCCTGCCCGCCTTACTCGTTCTGGCGTGGGTCATCCCCACCGTTGCCGCCGATCCCCCATCGGCCCCGTCCTCTCCCGCGCCTGCACCAGCGCAAGGACCGCAGCCCGCCGAGCCGGCTGTGCCGATATTTCTGGAAAGTCCGGCGTCGCTCGACGCATTCCTCGCGCGGATCCAGTCGCCCGACTTCGTTCTGCTTCGGGGCGATCGGTATCAGTCGCTTCTCAAGGCGACAACGCCCGCGAACGCTACGAAGCCGACCGCGCCGGCACCTTCGATTGCGCGAGTGACGATCAAAGGCCAGGCTGGCTCGAAAACCGCGCGACTTGCGGCCGAGTTTGAGGTCTTCAACGACGATGCCCAACCGCGCTGGGTCGCACTTAGACTCGATGGCCTACCCGTCGGGCGCGTGAGCGAGCGTGGTCAGCTTTTGCAGGTGCGGAACGGTGTGGGTGGCGGGGCGTGGGAGGCGGAAGTTACGGGGGCAGGGCGGCACGTCGTGGACGTTGAGTTCACGGCGGCTGTGGTGACGAATGGTGAAGAGCGGCGGCTCGACCTGGCGATTCCACTCGCAGCGACGACCGCCGTTGACCTGACACTCGAAGAGTCGGCAATCGACGCCGCACTCGGCGGCCACGACCCCGTAACCGTTCAAAAATCCGCCGGACAAAAGACAGGCGGCAAGATCGCGGTTTCGATGACGCCGAGGAATCGGCTCGACCTCACCTGGCGCGTGCCGCTCGAACAATCGATGCTTCTGCCGCCGCTCCTCTCTGCGCAGGGCGAGTTAGCAGTTGACGTGACGGCTGAAGCGATTCGCACGCGTGCGCGCTGGTCGATTACGGCGGTTCGCGGCACAACGCGCTCGCTCCAATTCACGCTCGACGCCGACGAAGACCTGATCGACCTCGAACTCGACGGCCGATCGCTGGCGGTTGATACCGTAACGAAGGCGCCGAATCGCTACTTTGTGATCGACCTTCCCGACCCGCTCCGCCAGGGGAGTTTGGGCGCGACGGTGACGTTCAATACCCGCCGCAAGCTTTCGGCACGTAACGGCGCGAATGTGAGTATGAAGGGCTATCCCATCGCAGGCGCCACGCTTCAAACCGGAGCGATTTCGCTCACGCAAAACGGTTCGATTTGGGTTGATGGATCGGTGGTGCGCGGCCTGACGCGTATCGACCCCGCCGAAGACCTTCCCGCCGAGCTTCGGAGCCGACCGGGAACGACTCTGGCGTATCGGTTTGTCGAGCAACCGTTCGAGCTCAGTCTCAAGGTCGATTCCGCGCCGCCTTCGCTCGAGTCACGTAATCGGTCGCTGGTGACCGCGCTTCCCGACCAGGTGACAATCGAGTCGGAATTTCAATTCCGCGCGACGCCGGGCCAGACCTTCAATGTGCGGTTTCACGTGCCTGTGAACGTGACGCTCGACACGGTTGCCGCCGATGAAAATATCGAATCGGCCAAGCTTGGGATGGACCCAACCCCAGAACGTGGATTTACGCCGATTGCAAAGCGGTTGCTAAATGTGCGGCTCACGCCGCATGCCCGCGACCTCGGTGTGTTTCGGATCAAGCTCGTCACGCATCAGCGTTGGAGCCGCTCGACACGGACGCTGCTGGGACTCATCGAACCCGATCGCACGGCGAGTCTCGGCGGACGGATCGCCATCCGTCGCGCGGTTGGAATCGACGCCGATCTTGCCGAGGTGGCAGCAAAGGCCCCAGTCGAACCGCAATTCCTTCGCGCATTGCCCCCCGCCGCTGGCGACTGGACGCTGAGCTCGACAGCCACCCCGGGAATCGAGTCGACTCTGACCTGGTTGACATACGACGGCAATCCCGACACGCTGCCGCTTCGGCTTGCCCAACAAAAGCGCGACATTCGGTCTCATTCGGAAGTAAAGGCGCGAGTCACTCGCACTGGGATTGACTATCGTTCAAGCGTTTCGCTTGAAGTTGTGAATGGTTTGCTCTCTGAATTCGACGTGCTTGTTCCTCCCGGCGTGGACCGATCGTGGGAGGTCGAGGGTGTGGAAATTGCGCGCCGGGAACCGGCTTCGGCGCTGCCAGACGGCCGCCGCCGCTACACGCTCACGCTCGCGAAGCCAGACGTCAAGCGGATCGATTTGCGCTTCCGCTATCGCACGACCTTCGATGCGCCAATTCCCAGTGATAAGGCGTTCGCCGGGCGCTTTGAGACGCTGCGCGTGCAGCCGATGGGCGAGGGCAACACGCGATTCGCCTTCGAGGCCGAGCCCGGGCTCAAGGTTGAAATGAAGCCCGCCGGTTGGTCGCAGCAACTCGCGCCGTCGGGTGCTAGCGACGCATCGAACGAAATCGCCGCCGGATCGCTTGCGTATGTCGCGTCCAACTCGGAATCGCTGCCTGAATTCTCGGTTCGTGCCGAGCCGCTGGTCGGTCTGCCCTCGCTGGTGATCGGCCGGGCGTTGTTGTCGACATCGGTCGGCAATGACGAACTCCGCACAACGGCGACTCTCCGGTTTGAGTCACACGGGCGCGATGTCGTGGTGGCGTTGCCGCCTGAGTCGCGCTGGATCCAGGCACAGGTGAATGGTCAGGCACTCACCGACGTCGAAAAGGTGGGCGAAGGGACACAGTATCGCGTCTTGCTCCCGTCCGATGGCGGGGTGATTCTGGCGATCGACTATGCCACGCCAGCGCGGTCGAAGTCGGCATGGGAGCCGCCTGCGGTTGAGTCCGCAATCTGGCAGACGACGTACTGGAACGTCTCGGTGCCGAATACCGTTGCTATTCTCGGCGTTCCCACAGGGTGGACCGACCAGAACGAATGGGCCTGGGACCGATTCGTCTGGATTCGCCGTCCGGTCATGTCGGTCGATGAACTTCGCGCCTGGTTCAGCGGCACCGCTCGGAAACGAGCGAACGACGAACCACCCGCAGTTGGAACCGGTCACGCATACCTGTTCCGTCGTACCGAAGGTCCGGCACGCATGCCGGTGATGACCGTCTCGCGCGTCTTGCTCCTGGCGATCTGCTCCGGAAGCGTCGGACTCTTCGGCATTTTGCTCGTCATCGCTCGACCCGCGCTTCGGTCGCTCATCATTCCGGCCGCGATGGCCGTTTTCATCGTCGCCGTCGGCTGGGATCCGAACATCACGTTTCAAGTAGTGCAATCAGGAATGCTCGGCGCGACGCTCGCTGGTATCGCGCTCGTACTCCAGCGCGTGATCGATCGACGCTCCGGCGGTAGGCCGCGCGTGATCGAATCGTCTGGCAGCCACACTCAGGGGCCGCAACGGACAACGAGCCTCGTGCACACGCCAATCAGCGACGATGAGTCGACGGCCATCCGTACGCGTCCGCTTTCAAACGATCGCATCCTCATCGGCCCACCGCCGTCAGCAGTTGAACCACCGCCTAAATCCGCGAGCCCGACGACCGAAACGGGACACGAGTCATGAGCCGCGGTGATTTTCGCGGATGGACGCGAATCATCGTCTGTTCGCTGTTTGCGTTTTTCGCAACGCTTCCAATTGCGAACGCTGCGGCACCTGAAGTTGTGCGAGCGCGCGTTCCCGCGTCCAAGGTGACGACCTGGTTTCCTAAAGGGACCGAACTGGTTTCGTTGCCCGTCGCCGAGTTCGAAACTCTGCTTCGCTCGGTTCAATCCGCTGACGCCGGCCGGCCGAATGACGGGCCGATCCTTCTTCGGGCCGTTCATCACGCCGTATGGATCGACGGCGTTTTGCGCGGGGAGACAACACTCGACATTCGCCGAGGCGCGAGGGCTGGGGCTCTTGCTCTCGAGCCGTTCAACGTGCTTCTCGACTCGGCCGAGGCTCGTGATTTTCAAATTCGAACGAGCGATGCTGGAGCCGTCTCCTTATGGCTTCCGCCCGATGGTCCCAATCAGGTGACGTATCGCTGGCGAGCCACGTCGCGAGCAGGAACCGACGGGCTCTCGTTCAGTCTCGATCTGCCGCGTGCAGCAGTTGGATCGTTTGAACTCGACCTTCCCGACAACCTCGTTGCCGATCGTTTTGCGAAGCAGCCGCGAAATGATGCCGTTGCCTCAGGTCACAGCCTGTGGTCGCTCGCATCGGCGTCGAATCGCGTGGAAATCCGGCTTCGCTCCGCAAACGCGAACAAATCTGCGCCGACACTTCCTTGGGTTTCGGGGCCGACCGTCGTCGACGTCGCGCCGCTTTCCGCAACGTGGCGATGCGACTGGACCGTCGACCTCAACGGCGGACACGGACCGCTGACGTTGGCATTCAGCGAGGGGCTCGAACCGTTGAGCGTGACCGGTCCCGCTGTGACATCGTTTACCGCCGGCAAAACTCCTCAAGGTGCCGCCACGCTCACAGTCCAGTTCGATCCCGACCTTGCTGCTGCGACTTCAATCGTCATTCGTGGCGTCGCTCTACTTCAAGTCGATCGCCCCTGGACGATTCCCGCAGCGCGGCCTGTCGACGGCGTTTGGACGGGCGGAACGACAACGGTTCACCTTGAAAGATCGCATTTGCTCGAAAGCTGTCGAGTGCTTCAAGGGAGGCGTTTGAGCCCAGGTGCGAACGAGCCCGCCGATCGCCACACGCTTGTGTTCGACCCCGAGCGTCCCGAACCACCGGCCGAACTGACATTCCTCAAAACGCCACCACTGAGCCGCGCAACGGTTCATGGATATGTGCGATCTTCGCAGGGACAAACGAAACTAACCGCACTCGTCCGCTGGTCGCTCGCTCGTGGCAAGGTGGGAGTAATCGCATTTGACCTCCCGCGGGAATGGTCGGTCGAGAGCATCACGCAAGAAGACGAGCCGCTGACCTGGCACAGTACGGTCGTCGATCAAAACACCTTGCGCGTGCAAATGTTGACGCCTCCAAGAACTGGGGACGACGACCACTTTGCGATTCAGGTCGATGCGATTCGTAAATCACCACCCGGATTGAACGACTTCGAACTACCCCGAATTCGTCCCGCCGGCGTACCTGCGAGCGATGAAACCTGGGTTGCATCGGCCGATGGCGGACGCGTGCTCACGCCGCTCACCGCAAAGGGCGTTGCATGGATCGATCCCGCGTCAGTGCGCTCAGCCGCTTTTCAGCCCGAAACTGGGCCTGGTGATATCGATCACGCGATCGGCTGGCGGTATGTCGACGGCGACGCCAAACTCGTCGCCGCAATCACGATGCCCCCACGCGAGACGCGGTCGCACGTCGAGGGGAAGGCGACGATCGCGAATCGACGGCTGCTCATGGAGTGGAACGTGACGATCCGTGCGGGGTCATCGCAAAGCCGCGATCTGCCCATCTTTTTCACGCTACCGCCTCCCGGAAAGCTCGACTGGAAAATCGTTGACGAAGCGAATGAACCTCAGCCTGTTTCGATCCGTGAGATGACAGTCGAAGA
Organism: uncultured Isosphaeraceae bacterium; assembly: GCA_945957605.1. Lineage (GTDB taxonomy): Bacteria > Planctomycetota > Planctomycetia > Isosphaerales > Isosphaeraceae > CAMFLR01. The sequence continues at coordinate 40,211 of CAMFLR010000006.1, read as the reverse complement.
GCGGCTCGACGCTGGTTTTGCACGCGAGGGAGGAACGGCGCTGGCGATCGCGTTGCCGCAGACTCCGCCAACGGCAATCGCAGATAACGCGCACCTGATCCGGATCAAAGTTAGCAGCGACTCTGCCTGGACCGACCCTTCATCGCTTCCCTTACTTTGCCTCGGCGAGACTTTTCACGCGCGTGCCTCGCTTGCTCTCATCGTCGATGAACGCCTCTTGCCGACGGTCGACTCGCGCGGTCTGGAGATTGTCGAACCGCTTGCTGAGAAGGGGACGACGACCGCAACTCGCGGTGAACTCGGCGTCAGGGCGTCGCATCGGTTCAACTACGAAGGGGTGAATGGGACCCTCAAGGTCTCGCTCACGCCTCCAGCGGCCGAATCCCCGCTAGTCGTCATCAAGAACGCGATGCTGCAATCGACCCTCAGCGCGGATGGCGCAGCTTCTCACCGCCTCGCGCTCGAAGTTCTGTGCCGCCCTTCATTCGCCGAGGCGCTCGTTTTGACACTTCCCGCGGGCACGAAACTCTCGCGCGTTCTGGTACGGGGCAAACCGCTAACCCCTGCGAGTTCAGGGGCACGCGTTGTATTAGCGCTCCCTCCCACCAACAGCGACGCACCTCTCGATGTACTCGTTGAATACGCCAGCGAAGCGAACTCGACATTGGTCGCCGGTATGCGGCTGGTGCCGGCGGTGCCTCAAATCGAAGGGACATGTCACTCTTTTTCGTGGCAAGTATCGCTGCCGACGCAATGGCGCGTCGCCCGCCTGGGCAACGCAGTACTGCGCGATGGAGTCAACCAATCACCCGGTGTGCTGGAACTGTTAACCGCCGGTGGATTGAGCACATCGTTCCAAGCGAATGGGCAAAGCGCGACTCAAACTCAACGGCTGCGCGAACTACTCAATACAGACGAGCAGAACTCGTCAGCGGCATTGACCGTCGGTGAATGGCTCGGGCGTCTCGAATCGTCAGAGGTTCCGGTTCTGGTCGACGCGGCCGCATTAGCGGAAGCAAGTTTGACATCGTCGTCCGCACCGTTCGGCGACTCGGCGAACTGGAAGGAGAATCGCAATCCGACGCGATTCGAGCGCGGGCCGCTGGTGGTGATTCCAACGGGCTCGGCCTGGATCGTTACGACGCGTGAAGTCGCGAATTCTGCACACATCGACTGGTCGCAATCGCCCCGCACAAAGGCGGAAATTCGGCGATCGCTGCTTGGTGGCGACGACCTTACGAGCCGTTTGAAATACGCACACGCCTGGCGGCACCATTCTGTCCCAGCGGAAGAATCGTCGGCGAGCAACGTCGGCACGATTCATCTCAGATGCAATGGATGGCCCACCGCCGAATTCTGGTGCGAAGTCGAGCCAGAACACCTCGGCATCTGGCGTGCATTGGGCACAGCGCTGACGATGATCGTGCTGGGACTCGTGCTTCGCGCGATCACGCCCAAATCATTAAGAGTGATGATATCCATCGCTGTTGCCATTGGGCTGACGCTTGTCGGGTTCATTCATTACGCTCCGGCGTGGATTATCGTCGCGTCGTGGCTTGGTGCGGCGGGATTGGTGCTCGCCGCGCGGCCGAAGTTGGAGCCGCGCCTGAGCGTTTCAATTACCTCTGCGAGCCACGATTCTTCCGTGCGTTCAGGGCGAACGACCTCACTACGCCACCTGACACCCATCCTCCTGATCGGCTCAATCGTGCTCGCATGGCCGTCAATTCGGCTCGAGGCACAGGCGGTCAACCGCGCGAGCGACGTTATCATCGTGCTCATGCCATACGACGGTGAGGCGACGATCAACGCTGCGCCCACCCACGTGATCATGAAACTCGCCGACCTTGAACGGCTCAAGGCGATCGCAAATCCTCCTGCGGCTCCAACTGCGCCCCGCGTTGATGCGATCGAGGCACGACACGAGTGCCGCGTTGTCGAAGGGAAAACGGTGCTGGTGCGTAGCGAGTATCTCGTCGTGACGAGCGGCGACGAACCCGCCGACTGGCGCTTGCGGAGCGAGGGAGCGTGGAATCTGCAAGCCACGCTCGACGGCCGCGATCACCCCCTGCGCGTTGTGAGCGACGGAAACGCGGCGATCGCGCGATTCGCCGAGCCAGGCCGGCACCGGCTGGTTTTCGAGCGAATGGTGCGATTGCAGGAAGAGGGCGAATCGGAGCGGTTGGCGATCGGCGTCAATCCCGTTGCCTTGACGCATCTCGAAGTTTCCAAGACGTCTGCGTATCCATTCGTTGATATTGATTATCCCAACCTCCGTTCGAGCCTGATTTCGAGCAACGTTTCGGCAGAAGTCGGGCTCGTGCGCACCATCGGGATTAACTTTCGGACGCGAGCCGAAACCGCACGGCTGCGTGAAACATTTTCGGCGCTCGCTCTTTGGGATGCTCGCATCGCAGGCGACCACGTGCGGCTGAGGCTAACGCCTAACGTCACGTCGCCGATTTCTCGCTTGCGATTCGCCGTGTTGCCCGGGACACAAATTCGTTTGGCCCAGCCGGGGCGGCTTGCGGACCAGCGTTGGGAAGGGACGACTCAGAAACCGGAATGGGTGGCGACGTTCGATCCGCCGTTCCGCCGTCCGGAGGAGATTCTCGTAGAAGTCTGGCGGCCACTGTCGCGCGGGATGAGTGGGGATGTTCAGAGACGAAGGGCGCCCAGCGTCACGCTGGCGGGAAATGCCTCATTTTCGGGTGCGATCGCGTTCAGGCGGCCGAGCGACTGGAGCGGGCGGCTCAACTCGGCGAATGGGTTCGATCCGATCGACGAGGAGACATTTGTGCGATCGTGGGGAACGCTTCCCGCCGAGTCGCTTACTCTCGCCGGCGCAACTGGATTCCTGCAAACGATCGAGGCCTCGGCTGAAACAACCGCGCTGGCTCCGCGGTTCGCCAGCCGGCCGCAGGTGCGCGTTGATTTGGGCGAGGGACGAGTCGATCTGGCCGTCGATGCGGAACTGACAAGATTACGTGGATCACCCGTCGAATTCGATCTCGTCGTCCCGGCCGATCTCACGCTCGACGGATTCACCGTTGATGGACTCGCATGCCTCAGCCGGCCCGAACCGCGCAGGTTGCATGTCGAACTGAATCCCGTCGCGAGCGAGACGCGAAAGCTGGCGCTCAAGGGGCATATCACCGTCGCCCCCGACCAGCCGCTGAGCGAGTCGCGCAGGTATCGCGTGATCACGCCCTGGATCGGCTGGCGTGGCGCCAATGAATTGCCGGGCCAACTCACGGTTCAGGCCTCGGTACGGCCGCAGCTTGCGATGGGTACAGGAGTTTCACAAGTTTCTGTCATCGATCAGCCCGCGACCGGCGCTGCGTCTGCGGCTTATCGAGCCGTTTACCAGGTCGAGCAACCTTCAGGGCTCAGCGAACTTGTCTGGCAAGCTGCGCCGCCGAATGTGAAGGTTCGGCTCTTTAGCCGCCTGACGATGAGCGATGAGTCGTCGCAACTCACGTCGTCGATCCGCTACAACGTGACCGGCGGTCCGATCGACGTGCTTTATCTCAAAGTTCCCACCACTTGGGCCGCCGGCTTCCAAATCGAACTTCTCGGCGAGACGACTCAGCGCATCGCCGAAACGCGTGGCGAATGGACGCTCTGGACGATCCGCCCCAATCGACCGGTCTGGGGCACGGCCAGGCTCGCAGTGCGAAGTTCGCGACCCAACACACCGGGCGCTTCGATCGCATTTCCCGATATCATCCCGCTCGGCCATGGGTCGGTCGATCGGCTGCTTGCGGTCGAACGGCAAACGTCGACGCCAATTGAAATCGAAGGATCCTCGGGCCTGCAAACGGTCGATCTTTCGCGAGTCAATGATATCGACCTCTTCGATATCAACCTCGATCGCGTCGAAACGTATCGAGTTCGAGGCGATAGCTGGGGGTTGTCGCTGCTTGTGCGTGGAGATCGGAGCGATCGCTCGCCGCTGGCCGAGCCCCAAGTGCGAGAGACGTCGTACAACGTCGCGCGCGATATCGACGGCACAACATGGGGCAGGGCACGGTTTCTCATTGATGGCCGGCGTGGGGCGATGTTTCATTTTGATCTTTCTGCTCCTGCCTCCGTGCTCGCGGCGACCGTTGATGGTCGTGTCACTTCCGCGCTTCGCGAATCGCCGGCGCGATGGTGCTTGGCGGTTGATTCTCCCGGCGAGGCGGTCGTCGATCTCTACTGGCACGCCGCCAATGAGAGTGGCCGCGGCTTGGTTTATCCGCACGCGATTTCTGGCGATGGTGCGGCGATTTTTCAGATGAGCACCGAAGCATCGGCACGCATTCGGGCCGAAGGCGGAGCTGAAGAGATTCCCGAACCGCTCTGGATGCTCGAACGGGTCGATCGCCTCGCACGACGAGTCGTGAGCCGGATCGGCCAGCTCGATCGCAGCTCGACGGTCGACGAGGCACGGCTGCGTCGCATGATTTCCGAGTTCGCCGAGCAATCGATCGCTGTCAGAAATAGCGTGACTCTCACTTACGGTTCGCGAAATGCCTCGAACGCTGCGGTGCTCGATTCGGTCACTGAACGACTGACGCGGACGCGCGAAGTTGTATCCGAAAGTCTCGCGGTCAACGGTCTCGAAGACCTGAACAGCGCGCTCGACCTCTCGGCGGTTACGCAGGCGGGAATCGATCGAACCCCGCCACAAATTGAAGCAATCGCACCACCGCTTCGTGGGCTATTCAGCACGACGAACTACTTCCGCACGACCCCCGGATCGTCGAACAACACGCGTCGGTTTGAGCTCGAGAAAACCCCTGAAACAATCCCGGCAGTGGTTTTGCCGATCTGCGGCGTGGCGATCGGTTTTGCGAGCCTGTTCGTATCGGGCTGGACTACACGCGGCCTCTGGCGCAGGTCGCGGGTTATGGGACGAGGGTTGATTGTCGGGCTTTGTCTTTTGGCTCTTATCTGTCCGATCCCCGCTCTCTTCTTGCTCGCGATGAACGCCGCGGGGCGTCATTCGGCAACTTGATCGAACAAAAAAAAACGCCGGCCTCGTGGGATGAGACCGGCGGTTCGAGTTTCGTTTGCCGTTTGTTTCGATCAGGCGAAGAGCTGATCGATGGGCTTGCCGCCGTCGACGAGCTTGATCGGCCGGCCGCGCGGCGTGGTGTACTGGGTGTCGATCTTGAGACCCATCGCCTTCGCCATGCTGCCGATGAGGTCCATCGGGCCGAACGGGTTGTCGACGATGTCTACGCCGTCCTTATCGGTGGCGCCAATCACCTGGCCGCCCTTCATGCCGGCACCACCCATCACAACCGACCAACTATTCGGCCAGTGGTCGCGGCCGCCGTCCTGGTTGATACGCGGGGTGCGGCCGAATTCGCCCATCCAGACGACGAGCGTGGAGTCGAGCAGGCCGCGCTGGGCGAGGTCGGCGATTAGCGTGCCCATGCCCTTGTCGAGTTCGGGCTGGAGGCGGTTCGAGAGCGTGTCAAACGCGTTCGCGTGCGTGTCCCAGCCGCCGAGCGACACTTCAACGAATGTCACACCCTGTTCGACGAGCTTACGGGCCATCAAGCAGCCCGAACCGAACGAGCCACGGCCGTAAGCATCGCGAAGCGCTGCCGGTTCGTCGTCGAGCTTGAACGCGTTCGTGTAGCGCGAGTTCATCATGCGCATCGTCTTGGCGTAGACCGCCTTGTGGTCGACCGCGCCCTGACCGCGGCGCTGCGAGATGAAATTGTTCTCGACGCTGCTCAGCATCTCGCCACGACGCATCATACGAGCGGCATCGACGCCCGCCGGCGGCTTGAGGTTGGCAACCGGGGCGTTGGGGTTTTGCACCATGAAGGGCGAGTGCGCCATGCCCAGGAAGCCGGCCCCTTGGCCAGGCGAGTTGATCGAGATGCAGTGCGGTAGATCGAAGTTTTCGAGGCGTTCGCCCAGTTCGTAAGAGCAAACCGAGCCGAACGAAGGATGCACAACCGTCGGGTTCGGCGTGTAGCCGTTGTGCATGATGTACGTGCCGCGGTCGTGATTGCCTTCCTTCGAGTTCAGCGAGCGGATGATGTTCATGTGATGCATCTGCTTCGCGACGGTCGGCAGGTGCTCACTGATCTTCACGCCGTCGGCTGAAGTAGCAATCGGCTTGAACGGACCGCCGTTCTTCTCGCTCTCGGGCTTGAGGTCCCAGGTATCCATGTGGCTGGGGCCGCCGCCCATCCACAAGAGGATGCAGCTCTTGTTTTGCTTGCGAACCTGCTGGGCGTTCGCCTCGAGCGATCCAAAGAACTGGATCGCAGGCACAGCCAGCGAAGTGGCGGCAACGTGGCTCATGAAGTGTCGGCGAGACATCCCCGCGGGGACAATCAGTCGATCGGACATCGGAGCAAACCCCCTATGACTTGTAACTCAGGGAGACTCGACTACTCTCGACACGCCGACATGGCCGCCGAGGAGGCAACTGCGCTTCAGGAATCGAATCAGCGATTCAGTACGAACTCATTTGAGTTGAGCAAGGCCCAGAAGATATCCTCCATGACGTAGATCTTGTCCGGATTGTTGTTGAACACGTGATGGAACGTGCTCAGTTCCGGACCCGTCGGATATCGGCTCAGAGCAGCCAGATACAGGTGATTGATGATGTAAGCTCCCGGATCGCCTCCCTGGCGCTGGGCACTGGCGAGTAGATCCGCCAGGAAGCTGCCAGGCTTGCCGCCCACGGCTTCGGCCATCAGCGGGCCGTTCATCATCATGAGGGCCTGTGGAATCGTCCCCTGGAAGCTCGTCCCTTCGTCGCCTTCGTCGTTCGCGAAAGCGAACTGGAACTGCCGCATCCACTCGTTTCGCCGGCCGTCGTTATCGCCGCCGCCGCTCTTGTGCGCGGCTGTTGCCACGATCAGCGAGTCGAACAACTGCTCGGGCGACATCGGCTTCAGCGTCATGTGGCTGAAGAGCGTTTCGTCCTTGTCGTTCGACTTCGTTGACGAACTGGTCAAGTTATATGCTTCGCTGTTCATGATCCAGCGGATCAGTTGCTTGACGTCATACTTGCTGTTGCGGAATTCCGCGCCGAGCTTGTCGAGCAGTTCCGGGTGCGACGGTTCGTTATGAGCGCCGAAGTCATCGAGCGGGTTCACAAAACCCTTACCCATGAAGTGGCCCCACATCCGGTTCACGAACGCCTTGGGGAAGGTGTCGTTCGCCGGCTCGGTGATGAACTTCCCCAAGGCCTGGCGGCGATTCACGTCCTTGCCCTGGCTAATCTTGCGACCGTCGAGGAACGTCGGAAAAGCGATACCAACGCGAGCGTCGCGACGCTCGAAGCTGGCAAAGGCGTCGGTCGGCATGTCGGTGACTTCAACGTGATCGACGACGCTTGCACCGGTGGCGTCTTCCACACGAACGCGCTCGGTCTTGATCCCCTTTAGGAACGCGTTGATGCCCCAGAAGTCCGGCTGCTTCCAGTCGTTCGACGGGTGGTCGTGGCACTGGGTGCACTGAATCTGTTGGCTCAAGAATGTTCGGGTGATGATCGACGTCAGCGGAACCGCGCCGCCTTCGAGGTGCGACATGACGAAGTTGGCCGAGCCGTTCGTCTTGTTATTGCCCGTCGCCGTGATCAGTTCGTAAGAAATCTCGTTCCACGGCCGGTTGTCGGCGAATTGCCGCCGGAGCCAGTCGCGCAGAGCCTTTTCGCTAACGTCCTGACCCTGATTCTGGCGGCCAATGAGGATGACCTTCCAGATATTGGCGAAGTTCTTTTCATAGTCGGGATGAGCGAGCAGGTATTCGACAAGCTTGGCTCGCTTGCCCTTATCCTTGCTGCTCAGGAACGCCTTGGCTTCGGTGATGTTCGGGGTGCGACCGAGGACGTCGAGATAAGCGCGGCGCATGAACTCGGGGTCGGTGGCCATCGGTGAGGGCTTGATGCTCGCGCTGGCCCACGCTTCGCGTAGATCCTTATCGATGAAGTCGAGCCTTGCGCCGGTGGTTTTTCCCGAAACCGGGGCCGATGCGGCCGACTTCGTCGCCGATTTCGAGGGAGCCGGCGAATCGTCGACATCATCCGACTTCGCTGCCGAGTCCTTCATCATCTCTCGCGCCGGCCCTGTGCTCTTGCCGGACGTGGTCTTGCCGGGAACCGCCTTGCCTTTGGGTGCATCCTTCGCCTTGTCGACAGGCGCCGCCGCGACAAGGCCGACAATACCAGCCATACAAAGTGCGGAAACCCACGCAGGCTTCGAGGACCAGCGAGGCATGACAGGCATGTCCGTTCTCCTCAGTCGGGCTCAATCAAACTCAGGCGACGGTGGATCGGCAAGAAGGGTCGGAACTCGTCCGCGCTTCGTAGCTTAAGGCACGCGCTCTGGCATCGTCAAATGAAATCGAGTGCAGACACGCCGTTTTGCATGAATGCAGTCAATCTTCGTGCTTTACGTGGCGACTTCCCATCTGTGACGCATTCACTTGCATGAATTTACTGCTTAATGCAGTGTTGCATGCATGATGGGGCGAACGAGTTTAATGCGCGACACTTCCCGCTTTTGAAATTATAAGTAACCAGCGAAGCGAACGCTTATCTTTTGTTTCGAGAACGACAAATTGTCAGGCCGAATCGCGTTGGTAGTGAATCTCGTAGAGTTTGCGAAACAGAGTCGAGCTTTTCCGCAACTCAGACTCAGTGCCGACCGCTTCGATGCGGCCTTCGTTCATCAAGACAATGCGGTCGGCGATATCGAGCGCGCCAAGACTGTGAGTGATCAGGAACGTCGTCCGGCCGCGGACGAACTCCTCGATCGCCTTGCGAATGAGGGCTTCGTCCTGGATATCGACTGCACTGGTGGCTTCGTCAAGGATGAGGATGGCGGGGTCGCGGAGCATGGCTCGGGCGATCGCCAACCGCTGACGCTGGCCGCCAGATAGTCCGACACCCGCCTCGCCGAGGACTGTGTCGTACCCCTTGGGCAACTGCATGATGAACTGGTGGGCGTAAGCACGTTTGGCGGCTTCGATGATCGCCTCGCGGCTGATATGGCGATTGCCATACGCGAGGTTATTGGCAACGGTGTCGTTGAACAGCGTCGTTTCCTGAAGCACCATGCCGATTTGCGACCGCAGGCCGCGAATATGCACGTCCTTGAGGTCGTGGCCGTCGATCCGGATCCCGCCCGACTGGACGTCCCAGAACCGCGGGAGCAAGTTCATCAAGGTCGACTTGCCGCACCCGTTCGGGCCAACGAGGGCGATCGTCTCGCCATGCCGGACCTTGAGCGTGACGTCGCGAAGCGCTTGCTTCGAGCCATCGTAGGTGAAGCTCACGCGATCGAACTCGATCGTCTGGCGGTGGCGCGGCAGGCGGACGGCCTCGGGCTGATCGACGACTTCGGGCCGGCGATCCATGAGCGCACAAATGCGATCGGACGCGGCGGCCGCTCGCTGAATCTTGGAGTGAACATTCGCGAGTTTGCGAATGGGATCCGAAATACCGGCCAGCATCGCATAAAGCGTAAGCAAGTCCTCGATCGACATCGGCTTCGAGGCCAGTTGCAGCTTCATGAAGCCGAGATTGAGGAAGATCGTGTGATTCAGAACGAGGTACGATCCCGAAAGCAAAGCGATCGAGACGGTGGTGAGCGCCAGGATTTCCAGAACCGGATCGGAAAGGGCGTCAATCGTGGCGACCCGCACCGCTTTCTTGTAGAAGCTCTTCGTCTCGACGAAGAATCGGCGACGTTCGTAACGTTCGCTGGTGAACGCCTTTACGACGCGAATCCCGCTGATGCTTTCCTGGAGAATCTTATAAATGTTCGACATGCTCTCAAGGCTCTTCCGAACGGCGCGTTTCATCACCTTGCCTGCGCGGTAGGTGGTCGCGGCGGAGACCGGAACGAGCACGAGAGCGAGTAGTGTAAGTCGCCAGTTGAGCCAGAGCGCGCCACCCAGGCAGCTAATTACGCGAAGCGGTTCGCGAATCACGCGGCCCAGGATCGTGTTCAAACCCTGATGGAACGAATCCATGTCGTTTGTGAAACGCGCAAGCAGGTCAGCCGAGCCTTGATTATTAAAGCTGGCGAGGTCGAGCGCGAGCGTCCGCCGGAAGAACTGGTTGCGGACGTCGAACATCGTGAGATGGCTCATGTCGGCCACGAGAACTTCTTGCAGGAAGGTGAAGAAGCCCTTGAGCGCGACACCGAACATCACGACGCCAATGAGCAGCAGCAGTGTGTTGAAGCCATTGTTCGGGAGATAGCGATTGACCCACGGTTGAACGCGCAAGTAGATGTTTAGCCACCACTTGCTATCGTTCATCGACCTTTCGGCGCGGTCGCGGCGGACCTCGATCGAGTGCAAGTCGCGAGCCTGAACGAACGCCTGCACGCCTTCCAACTCTTTGACTCGCGCGTCGATCACATGGAGCGGCCGATTTTGCGCTTCGTTGAGTGCAATTTCTGACGGAGGCAATATCGCGCTAACATCGGTCTGTCGCTCGCTGGTCGCCTGGCTGATCTTCTCGTCCTGAAGCTTGCGGACGCGGTCTGACTCGGCGCGCTGCTCTGATCGCAGAGTCCTGTAGTGCGCGGTGAAGTCCACAAGCGGCATCAAGCCGTTCTTGGTGAGGAGACCAAGCTCCTCCGTCCGCGCTCGGTAAACCTGAACCTCAGTCTCAGTCTGGTCGACGCGCTCGGCGATCCAGTACTGGCAGTTCTGGTTTCGAAACAGGATCGAGAGCAGGGGATAGACCGCCCCAAGATTGCCGCCCCACATCACCGCGACCATGCCGGCGCACACGAGGGACAATACGAACCGGACCCGATAAGGCCAGGCGAAACGCACGAGGCGGGCAAAGTTTTTCATTATTGGGAAGCGCCGATGACGGGGATACCCTCTGGCCTCCATGCCGTTCGCGCACGTTTCCGTTCGCGAATTTCGGGCGGGGCACTTCTAGCAATTGTTTCAAACCGTGACAATCCGAGTTTCCTCGAATGGCTTACGGGTCGTTACCCACTCTATCGGCACACCCGTTGGACCGGCTTGATGATCGTCCATGTGCGGACAGCGGTCGTTCTTCCGTAATACTTTGAGAAGTGACCATGATTCGAGGTCGATCGAATAGGATGTCGATCATGGAAAATTGATCTGGCCACTGCGAACGCGTTGAAGTAGGATTCGCGCCGCAGAGTTTGTGGCTACGCCGGCTTCCGTTCACTCGGAAAGTCGCGTCCGTCAGGGAGGACGGGATGCGGGTTTTGGGGCTAATTGAGTCTCCGGATCACGTTTGCGGGCGCTATCGCATACGCGCCTTCGCTTCCGGACTCGAAGCTGCCGGCCACCAAATCGACGTCGCAGGGCTCGAACCAAAGCTCCTGCCACGGCTCCGGCAACTCCACGCCACCGCCGATTACGACGTCGTAATCCTCCAGCGCAAACTCCTGCCAGTCTGGCAGTTGCGACTGCTCCGCAAACGCGTTCGCCGGCTCGTTTTCGACTTCGATGACGCCGTGCTCTATCGCGACTCGAACGATCGGCGCGGCCCGCACTCGAGCCGTCGTACGAACCGCTTCCGAGCGCTGATGCACTCGGTCGATCAAGTGATTGCCGGCAACGGTTTTCTCGCCGAATGTGCTCGAAACGCCGGCGCGGGTGACAGCCAGGTGACAGTCATCCCCACCTGCGTCGACCCGGGCAAGTATCCGTTGCCTGAACGCTCGGCCGCAAACCAAGACACAATCGATCTTACCTGGATCGGCTCGGCCAGCACGCTTCGGGGCCTTGAGTCGCAAAGTGAAATCTGGGAAAGAGTTGGTGCGGAAGTTCGCGGATCGCGTTTGCGTCTGATCTGCGACACCTTCCCTCAATTCAGCAACCTGCCCGTCGTGCCAATCGCCTGGAGCGAAGCGACTGAGGCAAAAGAGTTGGCGCGGGCGGATGTCGGTGTGAGCTGGATTCCCGACGGCCTATGGTCTCGCGGGAAGTGCGGCCTGAAGATCCTTCAATATATGGCGGCGGGATTGCCGGTGGTGACGAACCCAGTTGGCGTCCATCCCGAAATGGTTCACCCGGGCGAAAACGGTCATCTTGCGACGACCGCCGATGAATGGATCGCCGCGATTCGCTATTTGCGGGATCATCCGGCTGAGCGATTGGTCATGGGGCAATCCGCTCGCAGATTTGTTGAAACCCACTATTCGGTTGCAGCCTGGACAAGAACTTTTGTGCAGGCAGTGAGCGGGCAGGGGACGTCGATTCCCGCGCCTCGACTCCTGCAATCGAGCCGATCGGCCAGTGCTGCCGAATCGATCACCACGTCCTTGGGGGCCGAATGATGGACCAGGGCGTGTGCGAATCGCTGCAAGAACGTCACGACCTGATGCCGACGCGTCACGATCGTTTGTTCGAGGCGCCTGGCTGGGCCTGGGAACACGCGGGTGACACCGGCTGGTGGGTTCGACCCGACTGGCGCGGGGTTCTACTCGGCGACCGTGGTCTACGGCTCGACGAGTGGAAGCAGCACGGCCGGCTCAAGGTCGTGAAGACTGGCCCTCATCGCAACGTTTACCGCGTCGATCTCGCGGAAGGCGCGATTTACGTCAAACACTTCCTTGTGCCTGATGTTCGTGCGATGGCCCGCCAGTGGTTCAGGCGCGGCAAGGGTCGCAACGAAGGGCGTCGTGCGGTGAAACTCGCGGCGATCGGTGTCGACACGATCGATCCCATCGCGCTTGGCGAGCAGCGGAAGCGCAATTTCCTCTTTGAGAATTACCTGATTACCCAGGCGATTCCCGAAACTGTTCCGCTCGACGAGTTCGTCGAACACCGTCTGCCGCAGATCGACCCCAAACGTCAGGCAAAGGTTCGGCAGTCGATCGCCGTGGCCATCGCCGAACTGACAGCGCACCTGCACGACGCCGGTTTCGTTCACAAAGATTTCCACCCAGGCAACGTCCTCGTCCGATTCGACGAGAACGACCGCCCGCATCTCTCGCTGATCGATCTCGACGCACTCCGCGTCAAGCGCAGGCTGAGCTGGCAAGCGGCGCGTCGAAACCTCGCGCTGCTGAATCATTACTTCTGGGTGCGTTGTAGTCGCTCCGATCGCTGCCGGTTCTTGCGAACCTATCTCGAAGCGCGCAAGGCCGATCCTAAACGGACGCGCTGGTTTGCCTCGACGATCGAAAACTCGACACGCCAGTGGGCCGAACGACTCTGGCGGCGCTGGGGCAAGCGCTGCACCGGCAACAACAAATATTTCAAGAAGTATGCGGCTGAGAATGCCTGGGCGATCACATCACGCGACCTCGACCGCGACGCCGCCAAGGCCGCGCTCGAAGATCCCAGCCAGTTTCTCACGCATCCTGATACCGTCATCCTCAAGGAATCGCGGACCACAACCGTCGCCGAGCTGACGATGCCGGTGCGCGGCGAACCGCGACGGGTGATCTTCAAGCGATTCAAGGCGAAAAAGCCGCTCGAATGGCTGCTTAACCTTTTGCGTCCCACGCGTGCCTGGCGTGCCTGGCAAGCGGCGCAGCACATGGTCGCCCGCGGCATTCCCACTCCGCAAAATCTGGCGATCATCGAAAAAACAACGCCTCATGTGCCGGTGCCGCTTGAGACGTATTTGATCACGATCAAAACAGAGCCCGCACTCACCCTGTGCGACTATGCTCTTGAAGTGATGCCCAAACTCTCGCCCGAGGATCGACGCCGCGCTGTGCGTTCGATCACCCGCGGGCTCGCCTGGCTTCTGCGTACACTGCACGAACGATCGCTCTCCGACCGTGACCTCAAAGCCGCCAACATCATGATTCAGGGTGATCCCACGCGGGAAGAGCCCGTGCTTTGCCTCATCGACCTCGTTGGCGTGCAGCTTTGTCATCCCATTCCGCGACATCGCCGCATTCAGAACCTGGCGCGGTTGTTGATCAGCCTTCAGGCGCTCGCTGGGCCGTCGAATAGCGACGCCCTTCGCTTCCTCCGCGCATATCTGCCGTGGGGGCTGTCGCCGCATAACGACTGGAAGTCAATCTGGCGGGCCGTGGCCCGCGTTTGCGACAAGAAACGTGAGCGCAATCGTCATCGGGGGCGCCTGCTCTCCTGACGATTCGCCCCAGGTTCGCGAGCGAGGCCGCGATGCATAACACACCCGCGAAACGGCTCCCCCTGATCGCCCTGCTCCTGATCGCTGGCGGCTGCGCCACGACCGGCGATCGCGGCCAGCCGATTATTCCCGAGCAGTACAAAACCAAGACCGGCCCGTACGTCATCTTCACGAACTACGCACTGCCCACCGACGACGGGGTCGTGAAGCAACTCATCTCGTTGCGGGCCGAGGTTGAGAACACGCTGGGTGTGCACGTCGAGCCAGGCGAGCATCCGATCGAAGTGTACATTCTTTCCGATCGGAAAACGTACGAGCATTTCGTCAAATTCTACTATCCCGAGCTTCCGGCACGACGCGCATTCTTCATAGCGCAAGGGGAGCGGCGGGTGGTTTACACGTTCAAAGGTGATCGTCTCGAAGAGGATATCCGTCACGAGGCCTCGCACGCCTTGCTCAATCTTGCAATTGGCGAGATCCCGCTCTGGCTTGACGAAGGGCTCGCTGAATACTTCGAAACCACCGCGCCCGGCGGCGAAAACAAAGAACACATCGCCCGATATGGACGCGACCTTGAAGAAGGTTTTTCGCCCGACCTCACGCGGCTCGAAGGGTTGAAGGCAGTCCGCGCGATGACCCCGCGCGACTATCGCGAAGCCTGGGCGTGGGTTCATTACCTCCTGAACGAGTCGAGCGACGGCCGGGCCAATTTGCTGGGCTACATTGCCGACTTGCACAAATCAACCACGCCAACGCCCCTTTCCGAACGGCTCCGCGGCAACCCGCGCGACCGCGCAATCGCCTTGAATGGCCACGTCGCCAAGCTCGCGAAGCCCGAGACGATTCGCGAAAATCAGCCCCCCGCCACGATGACGGCCAACCCCGAGCCAACGCTTCGGCTCCAGAACGTGCCGATCGAAATCGAGCCGATCGAGCCCAATCCCACCAAGAAACGCGGCTTTTTCAGCCGGATGATCGGACGCATGCTCGATTGAGCGAGTAATCTTGCGAAGAATTTGCCACGCTGACGATGCATCTCTTGAGGTTGTACATGCGTTCGAATGCGAAGACCGGCTTGCTCTTGCTTGCGCTCACAGTTGCAGGTTGCGGCGCACGTGTTGATGTTGCTGCTTTGCCGCGATCTGAAGACGTTCTTCAATCCGTCGGCAAGCGGCTCGGAACCAAACTCTCACCCGATAAACTCGAATCGATCGGCAGCAACGAGGCAACACTGCTGGCGCACTTGACTGCAACTGAACGCGACGCGCTCGCTCGAGGCTATCTCAAATTTCGCGTCGATCAACCTGTTGTCATCAGCGTGGCCTTCACCGGCACGCGACCGCCGTTCTGGCTCACGGATCAGGGATTTCAGAAGACTTCGCACGTCCTCAGCCGGGGCAACGAACGCTTCAACGTCTGGTCGCGTGATTTCGTGGCCGGAACGATCGGCCTTGGCGTCAATTCGCTCGATCGCAGTGCAACTGGCCATTACATCACGTTCGTTCGCGGCCCTGCGTCGGGTGTGGATGTCGAGGTGCTCGATAAAGATCGAGCGACCTCTGTTCCAGTCGTGACGGACTTGAGTCCCTACAGCGACGATGCCCAGCCGTTTGACGCACTGCCAGCCGAACTCTCTGGCTCGATCGTGCTGCAACCGAGGCGCGATGCTCGTCACGCCATGGCTTTGGTGCATTCCAAGGTCTGGAAAACCCGCGTGCCGTCGTCGAAATCACCCGACCAGGTTGTCGTTGGGTTCGGAGCCGATGCCGCTCGCTCCTTAACCTGGACTTGGCGAACCGATTCGACGGTCAAAGCGAGCGAAGTCGCGCTGGAGTCGCTCGACGGATCGACTCAGCAATTGCTCAAAAGTGAATTCCTGCCCATCGACTCCTTTGGGCTGCTCAACGATCCCGTCATTCATCGCCATCGCGCCCATGTTGAAGGACTCACGCCCGACACCTCCTACCGCTACCGAATTCGCGACACGTCGATCGGCGATTGGACCGCCTGGCACACGGTGAAAACCGGCCCCGATACTGATCGCGATTTCACTTTCCTCTCAATGGGCGACCCTCAGTGTGGACTTGAAGAGTGGGGCACGCTGCTCGAAACAGCACACTCGCGTCATCCCGACGCAGGGCTTCTTGTCATCGCCGGTGATCTCGTCGATCGCGGCAACGAGCGTTCGAACTGGGATCACTTCTTCCTTCGCGCTGCGGGAGTATTCGACACGCTGCCGATGATGCCGGCAGTAGGCAATCACGAGTATCTCGATCGCGGCCCTGTTCACTTTGAACGGTCGTTCTTGCTCCCTGCGAACGGCCCGCAAGGTATCCCGCATGGCCTGACATACGCATTTCACTATGCAAACGCGTTCATCGCGGTGCTTGATAGCAATCCGGCCGTTTACTCATCCGCCAAGGCCGAAGTGATTGGCCGATGGCTCGACGATCAACTCACTCGGACTAAAGCGACCTGGAAACTTGTCGTCTTTCATCATCCGGTTTACCCGTCGCATCCCAAACGCGCGACGCCGCAACTCGCGAACGCCTGGATTCCGATTTTCGACAAGCACGCGGTCGATCTTGTGATTCAGGGCCACGACCACGCTTACCTGCGAACCTATCCCCTGCGCGGAAATCAGTCGGTCGCGGGCGGAGATCGCGGGACGGTTTATGTCGTCTCGGTGAGCGGGCAAAAGTTCGTGCCGATCGCCGACCGGCCTTACACTGCGAAGGGTTTTGCCGACGTTGCGACCTATGAAGTGATCGACATCAGCCCGCGAAACGGCACCTTGAAGTTTCGCTCAATGGATGTTGAAGGTGTCGAACACGATGCCTTTGAACTGCGCAAACATACCCCGCTCGTCGACCAGCGTGCCACGCGTGATGTCGAAGTGCAGCGTTCAGTCTTTGACGCGCAGAAACGTTAACAACGCCGGCGCCTTTTCGTGGACGACCATCACGGCATAAAGCACAGCGAAAACGGTCATCCAGCCGAGCGCAAGCCAGCTTCGCCAATCAATCGAATGTGCTAATTCATCGTGCGACGGCATGCGAAGTCTCCTGGCGGTGCAGTCGCGTCCACCAGCGCTTGGCAGCGCGGAAAACGCGGTCGGGGGTGATGCCGGTCATGCAGGGATGGTCGGCGAGCGGGCAGGTCTTCTGATGGCAGGGCCGACATGGCACGCGCTTGCGGATGATCATGATCCGCCGCGACCACGGCCGCCACTGCGCCGGTCGATTCGTCCCGCTAAACAGAACGACAGCCGGCACACCGGCCGACGCTGCAATATGCGCGGGGCCGCTGTCCGATCCGATGAAGAAGTCGGCACGTTCGAGAAGTGCCGATGTTTCCGTGATCGCCAGGCTGCCGGTCCAGTCGCGTAGACGCGAATGGGGAGTGATCTCAGCGGCTGTGGCAACGTCTTCCGGCCCACCGACCATGATCACGCGCCAGCCATCGTTCAGAAATCGCCCGATAAGCGAATTCCAGTGTCGCACCGGCCAACGTTTTGCGGCTGTGCCAGCTCCAAGGTGAACGGCCAAAATCGGTTCTTCTTCACCAAGACGACCGCCGTGCAGCAAGTCGAGTTCGTCAATTTGCGTCCACTCGGCGACCGACGAATCGCCACCGCCTCCCACGCCAACCGCTTGCTTGATCCGTACCCGCACGCCGCCGACTGTGAGCTTTCGCGCCCGGGTTGGATATGCTTCGTGCAGCCGCTGTGCAACGCGTATGCGGTCGTCATCACTCGAATGAACCGCGACACGATTCGTCCCTGACGTATCGACGCCAAGTCGATCGAGCAGCGCAAGACGCGATCGCACTTCGTGCCGACCGGGAACCCATTCGGCGACATCGGACAGCAAGAATCCGCCGCCGCCCATCGTCCAACCCAAGCGTCGCGGAATGCCCGCAATCGTGAGAACGAGGACGGAAAGGATATCGCCGCGAACGTCGATACCGAGGTCGTATCCCATGCCGCGGAGCGAGCGGCCGAGGTTGAACACCGCCGAACCGAGCGCCCATTTGCCTGGCTTGCGCTCGAACCAGTTGCGGGTCGCGAGATGAACGTTGTCGATATCGGGATTCGACTCGAATATTTCGCGATTGCTGGGTGATGCAAGCACGTCAATGATCGCGTGCGGATGTGCTTCGCGCAGCCGCGCAATGAGCGGGCTGGTGAGAATTGCGTCACCCATATGATCAAGCTGCAAAATCAGGATGCGACGGGGCTTGATGGAAGCCTGGGCGGGGCGGGCGATTCGCCAGATGCGCGCACCGATCGCGCCGAGGGTGTCGAACGCCCCCACCATGATCCGCCATCGCCACTTCGTGTAGCGATACCGGCCGGTTCTTACAGGCCTGAGGCTAACGCATGACATGCTCATAGGCCTCCGCCGTTCGTTTGGCGACGACTGTCCACGGGTAATGTTCGGCCACCAGCGACCTCAATCCTGGTCGCGGCCCGTCGTGCCATGCCCGTTCCAGCGCGTCGATGATTTCCTGAGGACGATCGGGCCTCGCATATTCGACCCGATCACCGAAGTATTCGCGTGTGCATCCGTGAGGTGTGAGGACAACCGCCGTCCCCGCTAATGCTGCTTCAAGCGCAGCGAGACCAGGTGTTTCAAACCAGCTTGGCAGGGCAAAGACCCGCGCGGCCGCGTAAGCTGCGGCCAGTCGCGGATCGTCGTGCTCGAACGCATCGATCCACGTTGTAAAACCTTGCCCAGCGCTTCGGCAACGGGCGAGATAATCGGCTTCACGCGAAGGCGCCGCACCAATAATCACGAGCGGCTTTTTGATCGCCTTCGCTGCATGAATCAACGCCAGCACATTTTTACGCGGTTCGATCCGGCCAACGTAGAGGATGAAATCTTCGTCGCTCGGATTGGCGAACAGCCCTGCGTCGGCCTTTGCGAAACGCGGATCAACACCGTTGGGTACGACGTGAATTCGCGTGGGATCTGCGCGGAAGAAACGCTGAAGCTGCGCCGCTTCGGAATGTGAGTTGGGCAGGATTGCATCAGACAGAGCGATCAACTCATCGCGCCAGCCGCGAATCCTGGGAATGATCCCCTTGAGCGACCACTTGGCTGCGTGCCACGCACCTCGTGCTCGTGAGTTCGCAAGAGCAAAGAGTGCGCCGGGCTCGAGCCAGCAAATCGGCGAAAGCACGACCTTCACACCCTGTTTACGAGCAATTCGCGCGAGTTCCAGTCCCTCTTGCGACATGCCAAACAGGTGGAGAATCTTCGACTCGGCGAGACGATCGGTCCAGCTTGAAAACAGTCGCAAATCGACGCCAAGTGCTTCGAGATGGCGAGCCGTTTGGATGAGCTGATTTTCACCGCCACCGGGTGTTTGAAACGCGAACGACGGTGCATGAAGCGTGACGAAAGCCGGAGCCGCTTCGGCGCGAGCACGCGAGATGAGCCACTCACGCGCGGAGGTTTGCTCCATCGCAGGCAGCGTCTCAAACGTGGCCAGAGGCTTTGCGGCAAACGTCGCGGTCATGCGGCGGATTGGTCCTTCAGTAATTAGCTTGCTTGCGACGACCGTTCCCGCCAGATTCGCAGCTCGCGCTTGATGCGCGAACGCAGCGAAATCACCGGAAGGTCGTCGATCGGTGTCACGGTTTCCCAGTCAATCACGCGGCGAATCGTTCCCTTGAGACTGCGATCACGCGGTGTATCGACCGGTGCTGGAAGCGAATACTCTGTGGTCTTACGTTCGAACTCGAGAGCATCGAGGCTGATGGTTGAAGTCGCATTCTCGATTGGGATGATTGCGGCCTGGCGATCACGAATGACCTCGAGTGCCAGCGGATATCGCGCGTCCCAATCTTCAACTTGAAGCTGGTACGATTGATCGCCCTTATGCATCAGCGACCAACTGCAATCCATCCGCCACTTCCACCACTCGGCAAAAGGGCCGAGGCCCACTTTCCACACGTTCGCATCGCCAATGACAAGCTCGGCCAGATCACGCACCACCGAGGGATAACGCCCCAAACGACGTTCGGGATGCCCGTAAACAAACGCAGGCTCACCCGCGGAGATTTTGGCTTTTACCACCGCCGTGAGGTGATCAGTAATTGCTTCCGGACCTTCGGAGCCTGCGTCGTCGAACAACCCTTCGCAAATCGGGTGGACGGGAATCTGAATCACCCGGCCGCGGCGCGAACCGGTCCAGGGATAGAACGGCAAATCGTCGTAACCGACCTGAAATTCCGACGAAAACGTATGCCCGAGTTCTTCAAGCTCCTGATTGAGTCCCGCGTTCCATTTGCCGTGCGGCGAGGCGAATCCCATGCCTTCAATGCCTGCGGTGTGAAGCGTATCGAGGGCTCTTCGCAAGTTCACCCGGTTGGGTGCGTCTTCACGATAAATCACGTGATAGTGAGCATGCGAATGCGTGTCGAACTGTTTCAAATCGGCAAGAATCGCCGGCGTTGTGCCATAGGCGTGAGTGCTTACGAAGTGCGTGGTTGCATCAGCAATCGCGTCGCGTGCACCCGCAAAGGCGAAATAATCTTCGGGGACGCATTCGTCGAGATCGACGCGCAAATTGAAGGCTGCGCGATAGGGATGAGGAAACGGCGCGATTCGCGCCCAAATTCCGTCATGTGCCAGCAGGATATCGCGAAGCCGCGTAATCAACCGCCGTCGAATTCGCGCCCGATCAAATCGCGCGACCGTTTCGGTGACGCTATGATGCACGAGCCGCCACGACGTTGCCCGTCCGCGATTTTCGAGCAGGGCTTCAAACGGGTCGATCGATTCGCCGTTGCATAACTCACGAATGTCGATGAGAACATGCTCGGGCTTGAGGAAAGGCCGCATTTCGAGCTTCGTTTGCGATCGGCTGTCGAACAGAACGAATCGCCCTGCGCGAAGTGCGAGCGGATGTGCATCGCGAATCACGCGAAACGCGACGCCTTCTTGCTCCAAGATCGTTTGAAGCGCAATCGGCGTGTTCCAGAGCAGTAGCGGCAACTCGGGAAGCGTGCGAGTTGGGGCGATCATTGCTCGCCTCCTGGCACAACCGCCGTCCAGCACACCATCAGCCGCGCTCGCGGAAGCATGCGAAACACGGGTTTCTCCGCCTCAGACGGCGACAGCAAGAATTCGCATGACGCCGATTCAAACCGAGTGCGAAGCAGCTTGCACATCCGGCCTGGAACGAACCATCGCTCGCGAACCAGTCCACCGGCAGGATACATCCAGCGGCCGCGGCGTTCGTCGATCCATTTCACCATGAGACTCGGCAGCCAGGGACGAATATGATTGAGCGAGCATGCGTTCTTGTCGACGATGATCAGCCGTCCGTCGGGCCGCAACACGCGTCTCGCCTCGTCAAGAAATTGATCGACATTGCGAACGTGTTCGAGCGTTTCGACCGCAATCGCCGCATCGAATGACGCATCAGCAAACGGCAGTCGCGTGCCGTTGGCGCGAGCACATTTCAAGCCATGGGTTTCGGCAAGCATCCGCGAAGATAAGTCGATGCCAACCACGTTTGACGCCGTCCGCTCAAGGTGACGAGCGAATCGTCCCTTGCCGCAACCGAGATCGAGAATCGCGGGCCGTTCCAGCGGCGCGAGAGCATGTGCAATCGCAGCCAGCCGATAATCGACTGAGTCGACCGCCGCTTTGAAGCGGCCGGCGAGCGAGTCGAAGCGGAACGCAACCTCGGCGTCGTGGAGGGTGGTCGACGTCACGAAGCCCTCCGCATGCGCACAATCTCGCGGTGCTTGAAGTGCCGCACCGCAACTGAAACGCCCGAGAACGAGCAAAAGACGAAGCCTTCGAGGCCGTCGAGAAAACCGCGCTTGCCGAAGTAGAGTTTCAGGAACGTCCAGAACGGACGCACAGCCAGGTCGGTCATGCGTACCTTGCGATTTTCTCGCACGAACTTGATCGCTTCGAGCGTCGTGTATTCATTGATTTTACGCAGAAATGTCTGCATGTCGGGAATCGTACGGTGTTCGAGATGATTCGAGAGCTGTCCGGCCGTTCCTTCGAGATTGACCGTCTCGTGCACCGCGCCGGTCCATCGTCCGTGGCCGCGCTTGAAGAGTCGTAGCGGGCGATCGTTTTGCGTTCCGGAATACTTGAATCGCTTACCGAGGACGACGCTGCGAATCGGCACGCGGAACCCGACGTGCTTTTGTTCGGGATCGGAAATCGCGCGACGGATTTCCGCAGCGAGCTCGGGCGTGGCGCGTTCGTCGGCGTCGATTGCGAACACCCATTCGCCGCTCGCGAGTTCGAGCGCGGCGTTGCGCTGATTGGCGAAATCGTCAAACGTGCGAATGGCGACGAGGTCGGCGCCGCGCTTGGCGATCGCTTCGGTCTGGTCGCGGCTGGCGCGGTCGACGACGACGATCACCTCGTTCGCCCAAGCGACGGTTTCGAGGCAATTTGGCAGGTTGTTCGCCTCGTCCTTCGCCAGGATGACCGCTGAAACTCGCGGGCTACGCAGCATACGCGCCCACCTTTCTCATGACTCCGCCGACACAACGGGCCATGAAGTAAATCGTGTAAAAACCAAGCGCGAGATCGAGCCGCCCCAGCAGTGCCAGAGCGATCCAGAGATGCCAGCGAATGTCGGCATGCCCGACGATATGTGCGATTTTGCGGAGACCTGTCGGCTGCGATTCGCGTGTGTTATTTGCCGCCGGGAGGTTGCTCGCCCCCGACTGCAAACCAAACGCGAAGAGGTATTTCGACATCCCGTAAATCATCCCCGTAACGAGAAGAATCGGGTTCTGCGTGTGCAGATAAGCGGCCCAGGCGATACCGCCGTGAAGCGCCATGTCGCCAAGTTCGTCGAACGACGCATCGAGCCATCGGCCGAATTCGCTCGCGGTTCCTTGCAACCGCGCGAGGTGGCCGTCGGCGGTGTCAAACACGAGGGCTAATGCCATTGCGATTGCGGGGATGATTTGTCCTAGCCAGAAACCTCGTGCGAACGCGACGCACGCCGCCGAGCCCAGCATGAGCAGGCCAGCGGCGATGGTGAGATGATTGGGACGGATGCGTGTCGCAACGAGAGCACGCGAAAGGGCGAGTGCAGGGCGGGTTGCCCAAAAGCGGCCGAGCGGTTGATAGGTCCGGCGGCGGATCACTTCGTCGGACGCGACTTGAATCGCATGCACGCCATCGATGCGCCAGATCACGGCCGATTCGACGTCGATTCCTCGTCGCAGCGCGCGTTTCAGCTTGGCGCTGTCGTAGAAACGATCGGCACGCAAAATCGCGGCATTTTCGGGCGGTGGACCGAGCGCGAGGCGATAGCGCTGCGAAGGACGAGCCGCCAGCAATTCGGCGAGCCGTTCGTGCTCTTCCTGACGCGCGTGAATCGCAATTGTGCCGCCGTCGACCGACTCGGCCAGTTCGACCAGATGGTCAAGCACGGGACGCCCGAGCACTTGCTCGCTGGCGAGCAGGCCCGATTCGCCGCGAGGGCGAGCATCGATGACGAGGGGAGGGGACGTTCGCGACATCGAGCGCCTCCTTGCGCAGGGTCGCCGGGGAACTACCTATCCGCAACGAACGCGAACTCGTTCACCACCGGAACTGACGAAAAAACGCCTCCTGCGTTTGCCGCCAGCCCGTTCCGCCGACACTCTGCTTTCTCCGAATTTCCAGCGCCTCACCCAGACGTGCTAGCGCCTCAGTAAACGCCGGGATGAAACCTGAATCGCGTGCGAATAACCCGCGTAACAGCCGGACTGGCAGCCACGCGAGATGAGACCACAATCGCGGCCCCGCCAGATTTTTCCAGGCGAACAGCAGTGTATTACGAATCGCCAGCCGGTCGTTTCCCTTCGCGCCAAAAGCCGGCCCGAACGAGCCGAAGCCGCGATGGTATGCGACCGAATCCGGAACGTAATACCCTTTCCAGCCTGCCATCCAACCGCGGAATCCGAGGTCGAGATCTTCGATTCGGCCTGGGAAGTAGAGCGGGTCGTATCCGCCGAGAGCGAGGAATTTTTGGCGATCGACAGCCTGCACGGGACCTGCGGCGGCAGTAAGGTCGGCGTGGGCGATCGTTCGCTCGAAGCCTGGAACCCGGCTCATTCCTTGAACCAGGCCGAACCTTGTACGAACGCGCGTGCGCATCCCCTCATAGTCGCGGCCGTCGAACGTCCAGCACATCGGTGCGGAGAAGAATGTGTCGTCGTGGTCGCGAAACGCTTGTAACAGCGGCGCGACTGCGTTGGCGTCGAGCTTCACGTCGTTGTTGAGCAGCAAGACGACAGGTTCGTCGAGCCTTTCAAGCACGGCGTTGAACGACGCAAGCCCCCGGTTGGCTTCGCGAATAAGCTTCACCTGGGGCCAGTGTGTTTCGAGGTAGGCAACCGAAGAATCGGTCGACTCGTTGTCAATGATCGTCAACCGGCATGGCACGGGCGAGGCGTTGCACGCCGCGAGAAGCGACGGCAAGCATTCCTCGAGCAGCTCTCGGCCGTTGTAGTTCAGCACGAGAATATGCGTGCGATCGACGACCACGACTCGTTCCTTCAAGTCATCCCGGTTGATCGGCCTCCTGCCAATCGTCGCGTACCATACGAACAACGGGAAAAACGGTCAAGCCCGGCCGTATGCATCACATGCAATCACTTCATGGCCCAGCGACATTCCTCGATTTCGGCCTTTGCATCGCGAGCGAGAATGAAATTGGGATACTTCGCGATCAACTCTTCATAGATCGCAATGGCCTTGGTGAAATCCTTTTGCTGCTGCGTATACTGGCCGTTCCAGAACATGCAATAACGAGCGAGCTTGCTCTCGGGCCAGCGTTTGACGACGTCGGCCGTGTCGCCGCAATAGGCGTTGGTTGCATAGTTGCTCCAGGGGACGTGATGAATTCGCGCGACGGCTTCGGCATTGGCGTCGCCGTTCTTTGGAGCACGAATGGTGAGCGGAATTGTCGCCGAGGTGATTGGGTTTCCCGAGTTCTCATAAACTGCCTGAACTGTGAACTCTCCTGACTCGGGGAATTCGAACCATTCGAGCAGGTCGTAGATGCGCGATTGGGAAATTGCCTTAGCGAGCTCTGCCGGGAGCGGATTCGCACCCTTGCGCGGTTTCACTGGCGGTTCGATTTCGAATCGTAACGCGGTCGAAGGACTTGCCGATTCCAATGCGACTGGCAAGTTGCGAGCGGTTTCGCCTTCGATGCGCAGAGTGATGAGAATTGGTTCTTTGCTGAGATATGTACTTTCAGCAGGAGTGAGTGTGAGCAGTTGTTTGTGCGTATCGGCTCGAGCGGTCAAAGCGAGCAGACAGATCAGCGTGGATCCCACCCATGTGCTTTGCGGATTCATGTTGCTGCTCCCGATCCTGCCGAATGAGCCGTCTCTTGCTTGAATGTAAAACAAGGCTTGGAGGCATACAAGCAAAAGGGACAATTCTAGGAGTTAAGCGGTAAGAACCATGAAATGGATCGTACGGGGTGGCCCAGACAACTTGTTGTCCCGGCCACCCGATTAACCTCATGTCCGAACCAAATGCGTAACTCCTAAATTCATCATACATACGTCAGTGTTTTCGTTTCAAATGCCAGTAACAACAACCTACTGCGATGCTAACGAACCAGCTAATTGAACACACCGCGACAATGATATACCAATTCGGGTCGCGCCAATCCTCGTGCAATCCGGCGAGCGCTGTCGAAATGAGCGGACCGATCGCGATTACGATCGCCACATCGGTTCGCTTGCGTCTGCACATCGCAAACACGGCGGCGATTAGCGCCAGTTGGACAATACAGAAAACGCCAAATATGCGGTTCATATATTGAAAGTCATCTGGCTGACCCAAGTGTCCGAATTTCGCGTTGATGCGGGATTCAGCGTCAACACAGGACAAGGGCAACTAGCACTATTTAGAATATGAGCAAAAAGGTTCGCGAAGAGCCGTTGAAGACTTCGCTTTATGCGGACCAGTCTCGCTCCGCAGTTTTAGACGCTGGCATCTTCGCAATTTGCTCGCCTCGAAATTGAAGCAGATCGACAAACGAGCACTCAACAACGCCGCCGGGATGAATAATGAACATGACACGCTTCTCCAATGGCAGCGTGTAGTACTCGGTTGAGACGTTCAGCCTCGACTCATCCTCGAGTACTCCAAAAATGTGGAAGCGGCTGTCGCCGCGAAATCCGACAGATGTCTCGCACGCCGTTCCATGTGCGATGTCGTTGAAGACTGCTCCCTCGGACGTTCCTTCCACGGCGATCATGAGACATTTGATGCTTTGGCCCGAGCGATTCTCGACGCCGAGCCAAGTTTTGCCGACACAGGCTGCGACAATGTTGCTCGCAGCTAAGCCTAAACCAATGACCATTTCCCAGACCATCGCAGGTTCTCCGTGCGAGTGATCCACGCGCCACGCCGCCATTCATTCTATATCTTTGGCTCCTCGTGGTGAGTAGGGGGATGACGAGAGGCGACCGATCGGGTTTGCTTGAGGTGCGAACCGTCGGTGAAACATCGGTTTGACAAGCCATGCCGACGGGATGTCGTTCACTCAATGGAATGGAGCCAATACGATGCTGCAAGTTCTCCTTACCCTCGCCGCGCTTTCGCTTGCCCCCGCGGAAGCTCCTCAACCGCCGCCGGGCTTCATCGCTCTGTTCAATGGCAAGGACATCGAAAACTGGAGCGATGAAGGGAAGGCGAAGGGGCACTGGACGGTCAAAGACGGCGTCTTGCATTACGACGGTAAGGGGGAGAGCCTCGTCACAGCCAAGGACTACGGCGACTTCGAGCTTTATGTTGACTGGAAGATCGGTCCCAAGGGGGATTCGGGCATCTACGTTCGTGGCTGCCCGCAAGTGCAGATTTGGGACGACCCCATCGGTTCGGGCGGCTTGTACAACAACCAGAAGGGGCCGAGCAAGCCGCTGGTCGTTGCTGATAAACCCGTCGGTGAGTGGAATACCTTTCATATCATCATGAAAGGCGATAAAGTTACCGTTCATTTGAACGGCAAGCTTGTCACGGATGATGTTGTGCTTGAGAATTACTTCGATCGCTCGAAGCCGGTTCCGGCCAAGGGGAAGATCGAACTTCAGCATCACGGCAACCCGCTCGAGTTCCGCAATATCTATCTGAAAACGCTCTGATCGCTATGCGCGCATAGCCTGAATGCCGCTGGCGAAGCCGAATTTGAAGGAATTCGGTTTCGCGGCGGCTTTTCGTTTGACATCCGTCATGCATGGCTTTAGGTTCGATCGCATTGAGTCAGAGTTTGCATGGCTGATCAACCAACGATGAGCGGAGCCTCAGGCGATGGCGACGACCGACGAGATGAAGCAGAAGCTCGACGAGTTCCGCGCAGGGTTCGAACGGCTCCGCTCGGAAGTGGCGAAGGTCATCGTCGGCCAGGATGAGATCGTCATTGGCACGCTGACTGCATTGATCGCCGGCGGCCACGTGCTGCTCGAAGGCGTGCCGGGACTGGGCAAAACGCTGCTCGTCCGCACGTTGGCCGATGCCCTCACGCTCAAATTCCAGCGCATCCAGTTCACGCCCGACCTCATGCCGGCCGACGTGATCGGCACGAACGTCGTGCTCGAATCACCCGAAGGCGGCCGCAAGTTCGAGTTCCAGCAAGGGCCGATCTTCTCGAACCTCGTGCTGGCCGACGAAATCAATCGCGCGACACCGAAAACGCAGTCGGCGTTGCTCGAAGCGATGCAGGAGAAGTCGGTAACGGTCGCGGGCAAAACCTTCACGCTCGACCGCCCGTTCTTCGTGCTCGCCACACAAAACCCGCTCGAAATGGAAGGGACCTATCCGCTTCCCGAAGCACAACTCGACCGCTTCTTCTTCAAGCTGATGGTCAAGTTCCCGAGCGCAAGCGAAATCGAGAAGATCCTCGATCGCACGACCGAAGCCGTCGAACCGAAAGCCGCAGCCGTTTTCGACGGCCACGCCATTCTGGAAATGAGCAGGCTCGCGCGGCAGATTCCCATCGCCGACGAATTGCGACGCTACGCAGTGAGCCTGGTGCTGGCGACGCACCCCGAACACGAACTCGCTACTGAGATGACCAAGCGATACGTTCGCTACGGTGCAAGCCCGCGAGGAGCCCAGGCGATCATCCTCGGAGCCAAGATCCGAGCGATTCTCGATCATCGCTACCACGTCAGCCGCGATGACATTCGCGCCGTCGCTCCTGCAGCATTGCGACACCGGCTGATCCTCAACTTTGAAGGCCAGGCCGAGAGCATCAGTGCCGACGACATTATCGTCGATGCTCTTGATTCAATCGAAGAGCCCGCCGCGGCGACTGCCGGATCCGCCCACTAATCGCCCTGCCGAAAAAGGTCGACCATGGCACTGTTCGGCACCGACTTCCTCAAGAAGCTCGAATACCTTTCGCTCGTCTCCCGACGCGTCTTTCGCGGGTCGATTCTGGCCCAGCGCAAAACGATGCAACTGGGCGGCGGTATCGAGTTCGCCGACCACCGCGAATACTCCCCCGGCGACGATTTCCGCCACCTCGACTGGAACGTCTTCGCACGCCACGACGAACTGCTGCTGAAACGATTCCAGGAAGAAGAAGACCTTCACGTCTACATTCTTCTGGATTGTTCGACGAGCATGAACTTCGGCCGCCCACCCAAGTTTGACTTCGCGCGACAGGTTGCAGCGGCCTTGGCGTATATCGCGCTTGCCGATCTCGATCGGGTCGCGGTCATCGGCTTTGCAGGCGATATCGTGGCCGATTTTCCGCTCACGCGCGGTAAGAACCGCATTCTCTCACTGCTCAAGTTTCTGGAAGATCTCAAGCCGCAAGGGACGGTGACTGACCTTTCGCGCGTCGTCAAAGGATTCGTTCACCGTACTCAGCGACGTGGTCTGGCGCTGGTCGTGAGTGACCTGTATGACCCGAATGGCTTCAACGGCGGGCTCGACTTGCTGCGGCATCACCGCTATGAGCCGCACGTCATTCAGATTTACGACCGCGAAGAGGCCGAGCCCAAGATGAAGGGAGATGTCGAGCTTTTCGACGTCGAGACCGGCACGATTCAGAAAGTGACTGTGACCGAGCGGAACCTGCGGCAATATCGCGCGATTTTTGAAGGGTTCCAGGAGTCGGTGAAAGCATACTGTCAGACCTACGGACTCGGCTGCACGCGGACGTCGACCGAGATTCCGTTCGACGAGTTGATTCTCAAGATGATGCGCACGGCTGGGGCGTTGACCTGAACCAGGAAGGCGAGAGCGGGAATTGATATGAGTCTTGTCCACCCCGTCGCGATGCTCTGGGCCGCGTTGGCCATTCCGATCGTGATCTTCTACATCCTGAAGATCCGCATGCGTCGCGTTCCGGTGTCGACCATTCTCTTCTGGCGGCAGATTTTCGAAGAGAAACAACCTCGATCAATCTGGCAAAAGCTGCGGCACTTGCTTTCGCTGCTCGTGCAACTCGCATTTCTCTTGCTGATTGTCGCCGCACTCGCTGAACCGATTTTCAAGTGGGAAATTCGCGAAGCCCGGCGCATCGTGCTGATCATCGACAACTCGGCCAGCATGAATGCGACCGATGTCGCGCCGACTCGCCTTGAAGCCGCCAAGAAGGCTGCGCTGCCGCTCATTGAAGGTTTGCGATTCCGCGATGAAATCGCCGTTCTTTCCGCGGGCACTCAGCCACAAGTACGCAGTGGTTTAACGGGACATCAAAGCACTTTGCGCGAGGCCGTCACGTCGATCAATCCCACCGACGGCCCGACACGCATTCCCGAGGCGGTGGCGCTCGCTCGTCGACTGCTAGCCGATCAGCCGCGGAAGCAAGTGATCATCGTGAGCGACGGCGGCTTTGCCGAGTTCGACGCGATCAAGGCCGCCCCCGACGTGACGATTGTGCCCGTCGGCCAGAAGACCGGAAACGTCGCTATCACGCGATTCCAGGTGCGCCGGAGTTTGCTCGACCCGATCGGCTATCAGATTCTCGCCGAGGTGCGAAACGCATCGGAACAGAAGGTTGAGACGCGCTTTGAGTTGGAACTGGAAGGAAACACGATCGACGTCATTCCGCTCGACCTCGCGCCTGGTGCAACCTGGACGCAGGTGTTCGAGAAGACATCGAGCGATGGCGGACGCCTGACGGCGAAGATTGTTCGAGGCGATGCGCTGGCCGTCGACAACACGGCGGTGGCGATCTTGCCCAAGCGCGAAGTGATTCCGGTCACGCTTGTGACCGAAGGCAATCTTTTCCTCGAGAAAGTTTTCGAGGCCAACCCGCTCGTCAATCTGGAAGTGGTGAAGTCGCTGGCGAAAGACGCGCCGCTTCGTAACCTTACGGTCTGGCACCGTAAGGTGCCGAATCCGCTACCGCCGGGCAATCATTTCGTCATCGAGCCACGCGAGGCGAGCGATTTGTGGACGGTCGGCGATGTGCTGCAGAGCCCGGTGGTCGAGAAGCAGGACCGAACGTCACCGTTGATGACGCACATCCGGCTCGACAATGTGCTGATGCCTGAAGCGCGGCAGATCAAGTTCAGCGCGAAGGGGCAAGCGCTTGCGACCGCGCTCGGCGGCGATCCGCTCTACTACGCGATTGAACGGCCTGACGGCAAAGGCAAAGTGCTGGTGCTGACGGTCGATTTGGAAAAGGGCGATCTACCGCTTCAGACTGCGTTTCCAATCCTGGTCGCGAACGCACTCGGCTGGTTCAGCGGCACCCGCGGCGAGTTGCGCGAGGCTTTGGCCACGGGTGCCGTTGCTGACATCGAACTGCCACGCGGGCCGGGCTCAAATGCTTCGGCGCTTGATTTGATAGCGCCTGATGGCAAACGCAAATCGTTGCCGGTGTCGAACGGAAAGGTGACGGTCGGCCCGCTCGATGAGTGCGGCGTCTGGACGCTCGACACTCCAAACAAGCCGGAAGCGAAATCGAAGTCCGACGCGAAAGCTGCACCCGTGCTGGAAATCGCCTGCAATCTGGCGGCGAAGACCGAGAGTGATATTCGGCTGTCGGATGCGCTCAAGGTCGTCGAGTCCGCAAAAATCGGCGCGGGGTTTGGCGGCTGGCCGCTCTGGTTCATCCTCGCTCTCGTGGCCGGAATTCTGACGGTCGTCGAGTGGTTCCTCTATCAACGGCGATGGATTAGCTGACATGGATCAACTTGCGTTTCCGTTCGAGCTAACTCGCCCGCAATGGCTGGCCGCCCTGGTGGTTTTGCCGATCGTCATTTATTACTCGATCCGCAGCCTCGTCGACTTTTCCAAGTGGCAAATGCGCCTGTCGCTGCTGACACGCCTGGCGATTTCGGTGCTAATCGTCCTCTGTCTCGCCGGGCTAACTTTGCTCACCACGACGAAGTCGCAGTATGTGATTTTCGCCATAGATGACAGCGTGAGCGTGGGCGAGGATTCGCGCAAGGCGGCGGAGAATTTTGTCGCCGAGGCGACGAAAACGCTCGGGGCCGACAAGGCGGCGTTCCTGCGATTCGCCAACGAGCCGGGCGTGATTCAGGAAGAGAACAGCGCGTCGCCCAAACCGGCCGGCTCGCCCGCGGTTGATCCCAAGCAAGAGGAAGCGAAGGGGACGAACATCGCCGCGGCAATTGAAGTTGCGGCAGCCGCGATTCCGCCATTCTATGTGCCGAAGATCGTTGTCCTTTCTGACGGCAACCAGACGGGCGGCGATGCGGTGAAAGCCGCACTCAACACAGGCATTCCGGTTTCGGTCGTGCCGCTGAAAACTCGCGATGACCCTGAAGTGCAACTATCGGCCGTGAAAGTCCCTGCGCAGGTGCAGCAGGGGGAGCCGTTCAACGTCGAAGTAGTGATCGACTCGAATCACGACGACACGGTTGACGTTGAAGTTTACAAAGGGGCGATCAAGGTCGTTGGCGAGCGCAAGACGCTGAAAAAGGGCGAAAATCGCTTCGTCTTCCGCCAGACAATTGAGAACGACCGGCTCGCGACTTACACCGCGCGGGTTCGCAATGCCAAGGATACGCTGCTTGATAACAACAGCGATTTCGGGCTCGTGTTCACCTCGGGCAAGCCGCGAGTTTTGATCATCGAGAGCGTTCCCAAGGAAGTGGGCGATCTCGTCGCCGCGCTCGAGGAGCACGAAATCCAGGTTGATGTCCGCCCGCCGCAAGGGATGCCCGACAATCTGTCCGACCTGCAAAATTATGAGCTACTCATCCTCTCAAATGTCCCCGCGACGAAGCTCACGCTTCGCCAGATGGATCTGGCACGCACCTACGTCCGCGACCTCGGCGGCGGGCTGATCATGCTCGGCGGCGATCAGTCGTTCGGCCTTGGCGGTTATTACAAGACGGCGCTCGAAGAAATCCTGCCCGTTCGTTCCGACTTCGAAAAGGAGAAGGAAAAGCCGAGCCTGGCGATGGTGCTGGTCATCGACAAGTCAGGCTCGATGGGCGGTGAAAAAATCGAGCTGGCCAAGGAAGCGGCAAAGTCGGCGATTGAATTGCTCGGCCCCAACGACAAGATCGGCGTCATCGCGTTTGAAGGCGACGTCTTCTGGGTCAGCGAGATGCATGCCGCTTCCGACAAGCCGTTCGTGCTCGATCGCGTGAGCACCATCGAAGCCGGCGGCGGTACCGACATGTACCCGGCGATGGTCGAGGCGCATGAGGCACTCGCGCAAACGACGGCCAAGCTGAAGCACGTCATCATGCTTACCGACGGCCAGTCGGCTCCTGGCGATTTTGAAGGCATCACCCAGACGATGCTCGGCGCCAAGATTACGGTGAGTACGGTCGGCGTGGGTGAAGGGGCTGATGCTCAGCTTCTCGAGGAAATTGCCCGGATTGGCAACGGACGATACTACTTCACCGATGATCCGGGCTCGATTCCGCAGATTTTCGCCAAGGAAACGGTCTCGGCGAGCAAGTCGGCGATCAACGAGCAACCGTTCACCCCACAGGTCATTCGTTCGACTCAAGCACTGGCCGACCTTGATGTCGAAAACTCGCCGCTCTTGCTCGGCTACGTGGTCACGCGTGCCAAGCCCACCAGTGAACTCATCCTGGCATCCGAAGCCGGCGACCCGCTCCTGGCCTGGTGGCGTTATGGTTTGGGAGTGAGCGTGGCATTCACGTCAGACGCCAAGAGCCGCTGGGCTGCCGACTGGATTTCCTGGCCGAACTACGGCAAGTTCTGGGCACAAATCGTTCGTCATGCCATGCGCAAGAGCGAGGCGAAGGGGATTGTCGTTCAGGTCGATCAGAAAGACCGCAAGGCTTTGCTGACGCTCGACGCGATCGATCCGTCGGGCAAATACCTTAACCAGGCGACGACTGAGGTTACGGTCATCAACGATCGCCTGGGCAAGAAGACGCTTGAAATGGCCCAGACGGCGCCGGGCCGTTATCAAGCAGAGGTTGAGACCCCCGAAGCTGGGGCCTATCACCTGGAAATCGGTCAGAAGCTCGATGGCCGGCCGATTCACCAGCAGTCGCGCGGTTTGGCGGTGGGTTACCCCGAAGAGTTGCGGTTGCGGGCGACGAACGAAGATTTACTGCAATCACTTGCGCGGGTAAGCGGCGGAACCTATGGCGTTGCGCCCTCGGACGTTTTTAAGGCAGATGGGCGGATTGCGCGGCTCGCAACGCCGCTCTGGCCTTATCTTCTCGCGGCTGCGATCTCGCTGTTTGTGATCGATGTTGCCTTGCGGCGAATTGACTTTGCGACGGTATTTGCGTCGCGGAGAAATCCGCTAGCACTCGGAATGAATTCGTCGTACACTAGTCGTGTTTAACAAGTACCCTCGCGTCGATTCTTCTTCGATGGGAGTCGGGTCATGCCGGAACGGATTTATCGAGAGCTGCGCCCCGTGGCGCGTCGTCAACGTGTGATGCTGATGTTGCGGTCGATGTTGATCGGCTGCTTGCTCGCGTCGGTTGTCGGGGTTTATCTCGGAATCATCCGGCTTATCGGCCGCGACGTCTCGCCGCTGGCCGCGGCCGGGCTTATGCTCGGCGGCCCGATTCTTGGCCTTATTGTCGGCGCAGTAACGGGTTGGGGCTGGCGGTCGGCTGCACGAGCCGTCGACGCTCATTATGGTTTGAAAGATCGGTCGCTTACCGCGCTCGCATTCGTCGAGCTGCCCAATAGCGATACATTGCACGAACTTCAGCTTCGCGATGCCGAGAATCACCTCTTGAAGGTGAGCGCACGCGACGTTGTGCCGTTCCGCATGCCCAAAACTCTGCCTTATGCGTTGGCCCTGTTCGTCGGTGCGCTTACGCTCTTCTGCTTGCCGCAGTTGGGTGCCAAGAAGCTTCAGGCCGCGCCCAAGGAATCGCTTCCGGGCATCCTGGCGATCGCCGAAAAGAAGGCCGATGACTTCAAGGAACTCGCCAAATTCGCGCGGGAAAACGAAGATAAAGAACTCGAAGACCTGGCCAAGCAGCTCGAGGCGAAGGTTGAGGAACTCAAGACACCCGGCGTCGATGTGAAGGAAGCGCTCGCCAAGCTTTCAGAAATGCAGGCGGCGATTGCTCAGAAGCAGGCCCAGTTCAATGTTGGGCTGGTCGACGCTCAGATGCAGTCGCTGGGTGCGGCGTTGATGTCGACGAATCCGACTGAAGCAGCCGGTCAGGCGCTTCAGGACGGCAAGTTCGATCAGGCCGCGAAGGAACTCGAGAAGCTCGAAGATCCGCCGGTTGACAAGAAGGAATCGAAGTCGCTCGAAGAGAAGCTCAAGGATCTCGCCAAGTCGATGGGCGACGTTGGACTCGGCCAGCTTTCAGGTGCCACTGGTGAAATGGCCGAGGGCGTGAAGTCGAACAACAAGGCGAAGTTCAAGAAGGCGACCCGTGAACTTGCGGGCATTTCCAAGTCGCACAGCAAACGCAAGAAGATCAAGCAAATCCTTGACGGCGAAGTGGAATCGCTGAGCGAGTGCAAGGGCGAGTGCAATTCCGAATTCGCGATGCGGGGTAAGAAGCCCGAAAAGTCGACCTCGCCGTCGACGAGTTGGGGTCTTGGGACCAGCGGCAACGTCCTGGGTGACAAGACGAAGCTTCAGGCCAAGCGCGATGTGAAGGAAATCACAGGCATCGAGGGTGAAGGTGCCTCCGAAATGGAGACGACTCACTCCCCTGAAGGGAAGCAAAACTCCGCGCGGGGTTATAAGGAAAACTACCAGAAGTACAAGAAGATGTCGGAATCAGTGCTCGACAGCGAGCCGATTCCCCTCGGCCACCGCCAGGCGATTCGCAAGTACTTCGAGCTGATTCGCCCCGAAGGCGGCGCATCGGCCAAATCGGATGAGTCTGGTGCGAAGGCCGTTGAAGCGGCACCAGCGACCAAGTAAACTCGGGCCCGATTGATCGAGCCAATGCAACGACCCGGAGCGCGTCGATCGACGTCTCCGGGTCGTCTCTTTTCCGCTCCAGGAAGCGAATCCAATGCATAACCGCACCTTTGGGCGCACGGGATGGTCGGTCAGCGAGATCGGCTACGGAATGTGGGGAATGGCGGGGTGGAAAGGCTCGGACGACGCCGAATCACTCGCGTCGCTCCAGCGCTCCGTCGATCTCGGCTGCAACTTCTTCGACACCGCCTGGGGCTACGGCGCAGGGCACAGCGAAGGATTGCTCGGCAAGCTCGTGAAGGCGAATTCCGGCAAGAAGCTCTACGTCGCGACCAAGCTTCCGCCCAAGAATTTCAAGTGGCCTTCGAAGCGGGGTTATACGCTCGACGATTGCTTCCCGCCCGAACACATCAAGGAATACGCGCACAAATCGCTGACGAACCTGGGGCTCGATCAGATCGACTTGCTTCAATTTCACGTCTGGGAAGATGCGTGGGCGACGGACGAGCGCTGGCAACGCGCGATGGAAGACCTTAAGGCCGAAGGGGTCATCAACGCCATCGGCATCAGCGTGAATCGCTGGGAGCCTGAAAACGTTGTCGAGTCGATCAAGACGGGTCTTGTCGACGCGGTTCAGGTGATCTACAACATCTTCGATCAAGCACCTGAAGACGTGTTGTTCCCGCTTTGTCAGGAGCGAAATGTTGCAGTCATTGCGCGAGTGCCGTTCGATGAAGGAACGCTCACGGGCACGCTGACGAAGGATTCAACCTGGGACGCGGGCGACTGGCGGAACACGTACTTCGTTCCGGCCAATTTGAACGCGAGCGTCGACCGCGCCGAGAAGCTTCGGCCGGTTGTTCCCGCGGAGATGAAGATGCCTGAGTTGGCACTGCGGTGGATTCTCGAAGACACGCGGGTGTCGACGATCATCCCCGGCATGCGCAAGCTCAAGAATGTCGAGGCGAATATCGCCACGAGCGACGGCAAGCGCCTTGCCCCCGCGCTCATGGCCGAACTGAAAACCCATCGCTGGGACCGCCGGCCGACCGACTGGTCGCAATGATTCAATCGGCCGGGCCTGGGCTGCAGATTCGGCTCAGGTCTGGCCGTAAAGGTAACTCATGAGGTGCGAATTCTCGGCGGAAACGCGCTCGTACATCACCTTGATGACGTCGCCCACCGAAACGATGCCGACCAGCCGCCCTTCTTCAAGCACGGGCACCTTGGCGATGCGCCGGCTGCTCATGTGCCCCATCACTACTTCGACGTCGTCCTCGGGCGCACAGGTAATTGGGTGAGACGTCATCACCTCGTCCACGCGGTGGCGTGAAAACACCTCGCCGCGATTGTGCATGTGACGAAGCATGTCGCGTTCGCTCACGACGCCGACGAGACTGCCGTGCTCGTCGACTACGGGGAGCGAACCAATGTTGTGCTGGACGAGCCGGGCGATCGCCTCGGAAATGGTGGCTTCGGGACCAATCGAAACGACGCGTCCGCCTTTGTTCTTGAGCACCTCGCGTACTAGCATGAACCTTCTCCCGCATCTGCGCGCGGTCGAGCGGCTCTCGAGCGAAAGCGTGCCGCGCTAGGGAAAGGAAGATCGAGAAGGGACTTACTACCGCAATCCTGATCGCGCCCAGCAGGAAATGCAAACGATTTCTCGCAATTGCGCGCTCGCAAAAGAAATGTCGCACACCCATCAGGTGTCCGATCACTCTACGTCCACTCCGGCGCGGCGGGACACACGCTTTCGCGATTGTTAAATCGAGTGGGTGCTTTTCCATTCGATCATCAGTATGCACGATCGCTTCTCGGCGACAGATCAACGCTTTATGACTCTCGGCCACGTCGTGTTTTCGAGTGTTGTAGACGTATCCTGTTTTGCAAGAAAGTGTTACGAATCGGCAGTTTTTGCCGCAAAGTTGGCAGTGAGCGTGACTGACGTCATACACGCACGTAATTCTTAGAATCTCCCGGGCCAGGATTTGGGATTTGACGCTAATTCATGAGAGAGGATCGGATGTTTCGGCAGACGATCAACTCGGGCTCGACGCGTGAGAGGGCGCGTCGAGCTTTTTTCATGCGCTCAGCCTAATCCCGGGTTGGATTGACTCAGCACGCGGTCGCTTCGTACGATCGCGAGACGGAGTTTTTCGCCAATCCCAGGAGCGCTGGGTTGAGTCAGCCAGATCGCAAGGAACGCGCGGTCGTTTGTTTGCTCGTGTTGTGGGCGATCTTCTGGCGCGTGCAGAAACTCGACCAACCGATCGTCGAGAATTATGTCGGTCGACAGATCCCAACTGCGATGGTTGCTCGCAATCTCGCGCGCGGATCGGGCTTCCTTTCACCCGAACTCGACACCGGACCTTTTCCCAACAAGTTCCTTGTCGAACCGCCGATTTATGCCCAGATTGTCGCCTGGATAAGCCGGTTGATTCATGCGCCGCTGGAGCCTGCGGGACGGGCGATTTCCGCTGTTTTCGCGGGTCTTGCGGTGTGCGGCCTTTATCGGCTCGTGCGACGTCGGAGCGAGGGAACATCCGCAATCGCGTCTGCACTGATATTTGCAAGCTTTCCCGTACTGATTCGCTATGGCCGTGCGTTTCAGCCCGACGTGATGACCATGAGCTTGGCGGTTCTTGGCCTCGCGCTCTGGGATGGCGAAGGGCGGATTCAACGAATCTTTGGCGGGTCGCTGCTCGCGATTGCAGTGGCGCAGAAAGTTTACTGGGCAATCATTGTCGTCCCGCTGATGATCGTGTTGCGTCCGACGCGTTCGGTGCGATCGATCGTCGCTAGTACCGCGATCATTATTCCGGTGGTTGCCTGGTATCTCTACGCAGCGTCACAGGCGCAGGTCGATGCGTCGGCTGCATCGAGTGATAATGCAGCGCGCTGGGCGTCGGCTTTGGGCCTTCACGTTTTCTTCGAACCGCATCGGTACTTGAATGTCGCCAAAGATCTCGCCTATCGCGCCTTCACGCCGATCGGCGGGATTCTGATCGGCCTGGGATTACTGGGCTGGAAGCAGGTCGATCTGCTTTGGAAGGTCTGGATCGGCGCGGCAGCGTTCACGCTCGTCCTTCTCTTCGGCAAACTCCACCATGACTATTACTGGCTCATTCTGGCTCCGCCTGCGGCAGCCTGGAGCGGCGTCGGTCTCGACTGGATCTCCCAACGGTCGCGAGGCCTGGCGATTGCATCGCTCGTAGCGCTAGTTCTGCTGGGAATCTGGCAAACGCGTGCGACCTGGAAAACGCCACCGGAGTGGCAAAACGCGCAGGAGCTTGGCGAGGCGATCATCGAGGAGACGCCGCCGAACCGCGTCGTCATTGGACCCGAGGCGATCATCTATCTGGGCGATCGGCGGGGCTGTCGCCTAGAATATGAGCCGTCGGCCGTGGTTAGAGCGGCGAATGAGTGGCGGCCGGAAACACGGTTTGTTGAGACCGATCCCTTCGCACTCGTGCAGTTCTATCGCCGGCGGCACGAAGACATGATCTTCGCCGACGTCCGCCCCGAACCCAGCGACAACGCGCGGCGTCGATTACACGATCGAATCAGGGAAATTCCTGGAATCTGGATTTACGACGATCACGGCGGCCGTTTTGTGCTGATTGGCCTGCCCAAACTCGACCGGTAGCGACCCACTTCATGACGACTCCAACTCGCCGCCCATTCACTCTGTCCGACTTCGCACGCTGCAAGACGGAAGGGCGGAAAATCGGCGTTCTCACCGCGTACGACTACACAACCGCGCGCTTGCTCGACGAGGCCGGAGCCGATTGCCTGCTCGTCGGCGATAGCCTCGGCACGGTCGTTCAGGGCTGGGACACGACCCTGCGAGTCACGCTCGACCAGATGCTCTACCACGCGGAAATGGTCAGCCGGGCCGCTCGCAACGCATTTGTCGTGGCTGACCTACCGTTTCTCACGTATCAAGTCTCGCCCGAGCAAGCGATCGAAACGGCTGGCAAGTACCTCAAGGGGACGCAGTGCCATGCCGTGAAACTCGAAGGCGGAGTGACAACGGCGCCAACGATCAAACGTCTCGTGAGTTGCGGGATCCCCGTGATGGGGCACGTCGGCTTGACACCACAATCGGTTCGCGCGCTTGGCGGTTTCAAGGTTCAACGCGACGAAACTCGGGTGCTCGCGGATGCGCAGGCTGTCGCCGAGTCTGGGGCTTTCGCAATCGTTCTCGAATGCGTTCCCGCCGATCTGGCGAAGCAAATCACGGCGAGCATTTCGATTCCGACGATCGGCATCGGCGCAGGCGTTCATTGCGACGGCCAGGTGCTCGTCACGCCCGACATGCTCGGTCTATTCGAAAGCTTCAGGCCCAAATTCGTGCGACGTTATGCCGAACTCGCCGATACGATTCGGGCTGCGGCATCCGAATATCTCAAAGATGTCCGCGAGCAGACATTCCCGAATGATCAGGAAAGTTTTTCTTGAAATGAATTGAATCAAAAGCAGAATTGCACACTTGATGTTTGATGCAATCTGGAGTTGGGTGGCCGGGACAACTCGTTGTCCCGGTCGCGGAGCGACAAGAGGCAATCGCATATTCTGTCGCTTCGTCCTCTTGTGGCTGCGCCACCCGGACAACGAGTTGTCCGGGCTACCCTGTTCTAACAATTTCGTTTTTCCAACCGCGAAAAACCAAAATGGCTCATGCAGGAATTCAGGGTGGTGAGCGGTATTCTTGCCTATGTCGGCCTTTTCTGGATGCCACCAGTGTGCTTGACGTCACTTAGGGCACACTGGTGGCGTACCCAATATTGTCCGGGATTCCTGT
>CAMFLR010000005.1 GCA_945957605.1 uncultured Isosphaeraceae bacterium | reverse complement strand
TGGCGCGAAAGTCGGTCATCGCCGGATCCTTACACAAAACCCCACCGATCTCTTCTAAGTGAGAGATCGGTGGGGTTTTTATTTGCGCTTGGTCGATATCTGAATCATTCACTCACCCTTGATCAGTTGAGCACCGGCATTCGCTGCTCGCGTCCAAATCAACGTCGAGGGCGACAGACCAAACTCACTCAGAATTGCAGATGTGACGAACGCTTGCTGCTTCTCGTCATTTCTCAGAAAACCATACAGCGCAGGTCCCCACGAGCTCTGTCCAACGCCAACGAGTCCAAGCTCTCGCATGTGCGAAACAAGTGCCTCCGCGCGTGAATCCGCATAGATTCCTCCCTGCGCCGGCGCGAAGGCCTCCCCAACCTCGTGTTGCAACTCACTAAGGGACGCCCCAAAGCTGTCGAGGTCGCGTTCAGCCACTGCCGGTAATAGGCCAAGAAGTACGAGTCGCGCGAGTCGGTCGATGCGCGAAGCACTGATCCCCGGCAACCGCGCGAAAGCCTCTCGCTCGCGCACATCGGAGAGCCCAGGTGCGCTTGGCGGAATCACGACTAAGATCGACCAATCATCGGGAAATTCATGGCGAGCGAGCAGCGGCGGATACTCAGTATGAACCCCTCGGCCGCCGTCGACGAGCAACCCACCATGAAGCGCACCATGAAGCCCGATCCCCGATCGTTTCCCACGTCCAGTGAGTTCTGCCAACCGCGCCGCATTCGGATCACACTCGCCAGCGTGCTCTAAAATCAAGCGTGCAACGGCAAGGCTGAGTTGCGTACCCGTCCCCAGCCCCACATGTTCCGGCGGCGCAGAGTCTATTTGAACCGCTAGTGGGGAAATCGCCCGTCCCTCCGACGTGATTCGCGAAGCAACCTGATCGACGATCGCGCGGACTCTCCCACTGTGCAATCCTTCGGCACCCCATTGAGCCGACAGTCGCGCCGAGATGACCATCCCCGGCCGTCCGATCATCAACCCAACTGATCCGAATTGTCGAGGCGCTTCATCGCCCCATGCGAGTAGCCCGAAATGAAGCCGGCTCGCCGCGTGAAGTTGCAAAGCGGCGTCGATCATTTCGCCACCTCGCTTGCATTCACATAATCACAAAGCAATTGAAAAGCTTCCCGCTCCGCAGCGCCGCCTGTCTTCTCGATCAGTGGCCGCAAACGGTTGAACTCATCAGCAAGATAGTCACGCTCGAGCATATGCACGCGCGTCGCCAGAATCGCGGCTTCAACGATCGCATTTTTTGCGCGATTCAGACCAAATAACTCATTGAGCGTGCCGGTAGCAACGGTCTCCGCAACAATCCGCGATCGATCCTCACTATCATCACGCTCGACAACCCTGAACTCCATGTATCGCGCGGCCGACTTGAGAATCCGCCCTTGAATTACCTGCGCAGGAAGCGTTTCGACATCCGGCACAGGACCAATTGCCGCGCGAGCGAGCAAGAGCACGTCATCGGTGATGTGCAACACACCTTCGCCACGATCGCGCAAGTTGCGATACGTTGTCGACGACTTGAACGGTCGCAGCACAAACCGCGACCAGTCACCCTCGAACTTTGGTCCCATCGGAGCAACGTTCAGCATTCCATCGACTGCCAATGTTGTGACGATCCCTTCAAGAATCACGATCGTCCTCATTTGTAGTTGATTCGTTCGCCCGCGTCGCCTTCTTAACACCGCGGTGGCTCACTTCGGGCTCAGTCAGAAATCCCCAGTTCAAAGCCTGATCCTGCCGGTAATCTTTATTCAACGTAAGAGCAGTTTTTGCTTTCATTAGTTCATATCCCAGATATCCAGCATGTGCAATGGTATCGATCTTCATCGCTGCAAGAAGCTCAAAAGGATCATTTGACTTGAGATATTGACCACTGTTCATCGCGTGAATCAAGCCATCCTCGGCGAAAATTCGCCAGTTTGGATCTTTGATCGTTTTCGACAGGGCATCGAGCGCTTCCGCACCGTAGCGATGCGGCCGAGGATCTCGCAACGTGACAAGCCTGGGCTCGAGATGCTTGGGCAACGTTTTTCGAGTCACCGAGTGAAAGGCCAAGCGTCGCGCCAGATCGATTTCCATGACCGACGATCGCGCCCAGTTGATCACGGCCGTCGTCAGCACGCTATGAATGCCGACTTCTTGACAAAATCCAATGAGTAACGTGTTGACGCCTGAAGAATCAGCATCTGTCAACTCTGTAAGATTCCCCACGCCCATCATGATTTCGGCCTGCGGATATCGCCGACGAGTCTCGAGATACCGGCCCATTGAAGCGGCGAAACCGAAACCGATCGGTTCTAAGATTGGGTCGAGTCGATACCGAACGTTATGCTGTGAAAGAAACTCGATCGTCTCGTCGAATCCTGTCAAAGTGGATGGATCGTCGGGAACGACAACCACCTCCACCCCCCAATCAACCGCCCGTTCGCGATTCGTCGCGTTCACGCTGAGCACGAGGTCCGCCCCAGCCGCCGCAGCCTCCGCGACTTCGCTCGCATCAAAGGTATCGATCGACACCTTCATCCCACGATCAACCAACGCCTTCACCGCATCGCCGACTCCATTCCATCGCATGCTGGGTTCGCAGCCGATGTCGATCCGGTCGGCGCCTTCGGCGATGAATCGCTCCGCCTGTTTGATCAACTCGTCACGGCTCAAACGAGGTGCGAAATTAATCTCTGCGAGAATCTCGATGTCGTAAGCACCGTAGCCCGATTCGCGCGCGGCGTTCGAGCCGAAGTAGCGTGGTAAGTCACGCAAATCTTCGGGGCCCACAACCACGTCGGTCTCCACGGCTGCAACCACAGGTGCAAGATCGCCGCGGCAATGGCCCGGCAAAATCACCTGGTCGAACCCTTTCGCATCTTTCAAATGTCGCGCAACCCACACGGGCGTCATCAACGCAGCCACCGAGATTGGCAACACCGCGACATGCGGCTCTACTCGAAATCCCGGATTTTGCTGGAGTGATTCAAGCGTTTGCCGCATGGCGAATTCCGCGAGCCGCCCCGTGACGAACAGCACGCGCCGTCGCTCTGGAGACTCGCTTGCCATGAGAAACACTCCGAAGAATCTTGAACCATTCAAGCATCGATCTAACGAATCGCAGCGCCGTTCACGCGAATGCATTGCCCACTGATAAAGCTTGCACCTGGGCTCACAAGATAAGCAGCCGCCTCGGCGACATCTTCCGGCAAGCCCCACCTCTTCAGCGGCGTTTCGCGAAGCACCCGATCTTGCCAGACCGTGGGAGCCGAATCGCCCCACGCCGTCTTGATCCAGCCGGGGGCCACTGCATTCACGCGAACCTTCGGGGCCAGGCTGAGCGCAAGGCTGCGCGTGAAAGCCATGATCGCCCCCTTCGTCGCCGCGAAAAGCTCGCCCGAATCCCCCTCCATGCCGGTTTCGGCCTGATCCCAGCCCATCGTGACGATAGAGCCCGAACCTTGCTCCTGCATTCGCGCCCCAACGGCCCGGCAAACCC
Organism: uncultured Isosphaeraceae bacterium; assembly: GCA_945957605.1. GTDB lineage: Bacteria > Planctomycetota > Planctomycetia > Isosphaerales > Isosphaeraceae > CAMFLR01. Next base: position 560,874 of record CAMFLR010000005.1, on the reverse strand, counting down.
GCATCGTGGCGATCACATCAACTGCGAGCAGACGATCGAGCTTTGCCTCGAACGACTCCTTCGCGCCAACTCCGGTTAACGTATCCGCACCCGCAAGCTGAAGCCAGGCATCGCAGCCGCCCCAAAAGTTCCACACGTCATCCACGAGGCGGTCGCAGGCAGCGCGGTCGGCCAGGTCGGCCGTAACGATCTCGCATCGCTGACCAAACTGCTTAACACTCTCAGCCGTTTCGAGCAGCGCTTCAGAACGAGTCCGACCATGAACGATCACGTCGGCCCCGCGCTGGGCGAGGCGAATCGCAGTCGCGCGGCCGATACCGGTCGATGAGCCAATCACTGCGATGCGCAGGCCGGTAAGATCGGAAGTCGCGAGCGGGGCGGGGGTTGTCATGAAACCGGCTAACGGGGCCTGCGGGTTGGAATTAGCTCCCTCTATCGTAACGTCGGAAGTGCGAGGCGGGCAGGGGAGTTTGCGAGGCATGGCAATGGCTCGGCGGGGGCGACAGACCGGCGATTTGCCGTTACTATCGTGACATTGGGCGTGCGTGCCCGCGCTGGGAATTTCGGGAGACCGACGTTGAGCGGCAATTCCATCCTGCCGAAAGTTATAGATGATGCCACCTGTCCTGGCTGCGCGCTCCTGTGCGATGATCTGCGGCTGACGATCGAGGGCGAGCGTCTCACGAACGTCGAAAGCGGTTGCGCACACGGTCGAGCCTGGTTCGCAAAAGCGAACATCGCCCCGAACACACCAATTCGAGTCGGTGGCCAAGCAGCCGATTTGAATGCAGCCATCGCCCGAGCGGCTGAAATCCTGACAGAGGCCCACGCGCCAGCCATTTGGGGACTCGCACAGGCCACCATCGAAACCCAACGCGTTGCGATTGCTCTCGCCGATCACACCGGCGCTCTGGTGAGCATCGAAGGGCAAGACACCTCCTCGCTTCGAGCCTTTCAGCGCGTCGGCGAAATCTCAGCCAGTTTCGGCGAGGTACGCGACCGGGCCGACCTTATCGTGTACGACGCAGTCGAAAACCCGCATTTGCCCGAGCGATTCGTCGAACGATTCGCCATGCCTCTGCCAGGTCGAGCGATCGTCTGGATCGGCTCTGAAGAGGCGGCTCGCGAGTTTGGTATCGAGCCCAATCTGGTCGTCACCCCTTTGATCGGCGGACAGACCAGCTTCTATCAGGGACTTCGCGCAATCGTTCGCGAGGCCGTTGTCGATCTCACTCGTGTGTCGGATGCATGCGGCGTGGAAATCGAAACTCTCACTCAATTCGCAACCCGTCTCAAAGAAGCACGCTATGGAGCCTTCGTTCGTTGCGGTTTGGGGGCTAACGAGGTGCTTGCTGAAGCGAAGTTCAAACTCGTCCGCGATCTCAATTCGTTCGGCCGATTTGTAATCACTCACGCCGGCAGCAAATTCTCGAACGGAGCCGGTGCCAGAGCCGTGCTCACCTGGCAAAGCGGCTCGGCCGGCGAAACCGATTTCGGCCCAGGAATCCCGCGTTACGTTCCCTGCGACGGTTTGCAATCTCGACTCGATGCGGGCGAAATCGACGCCTTGCTTGAACTGGCACCATCCGGCCAAAGCCCCGCGCAAGGGCGATCAATCCCACGCATCGTGATTCGTGCTGACATCGATCCTTTGCCAGACACCAATGCCGAAGTCGAAATCCCGACCGCATGCCCAGCCATTGACGAGGGGGGCAACATGCTTCGCGTCGACGGCGTGATGCTCCCGCTTACTCCGATTTTTCCCGGACGACGAATCACGCAGGTCGAGGTTTTGCGGCTCATCCTCGCTCGATTGCAGGAGACGACGCGATGAGCTTGTTGAAGATTGCGAACGGCTACGTCGTCGACCCATCCAACGGCATCGACGATGTTCGTGACCTCTGGATCGAGAACGGCAAAATCGTCGCGCCGCCGAACGATCCAGGCGTTCGACCCGATCGTACGATCGACGCAACCGGCGATGTCGTAATGCCCGCTGGCGTCGACATTCATTGTCACATCGCCGGTTCAAAAGTGAACACGGCCCGCGCGATGCGCCCTGAAGAAGTGCGGCGAGGCGGCGCCGTCAACCGAACCGATGTGCTGCGTTCCGGCACGCTAGGCAGCATGCCCAGCACGTTCACGACCGGGGCAAAATACGCCGGTCTCGGCTACGGAACCGCCGTCGACGCCGCGATTGCCCCGCTGGCCGCGCGTCAGACGCACTTCGAGCTCGCCGATACTCCCATCATCGACAAGGCCTTCCTGTTGTTGATGGGGAATAATCATTATGTCATGAATTGCGTGCGCGAGAGCGCAGACGCGCAATTGCGAAGCTACCTCGCGTGGGTACTCAATGCCTCGAAGGCGTTCGGCATCAAGGTCGTAAATGCCGGCGGGGTCGAAGTTTGGAAAGCCGGAAAGGGACGCGTCAGCACGCTTGATGATCTCGTTACCGGCTTCGACGTAACGCCCCGCGCCATCCTCACCGCGCTCACAAGCGCCGTCGACGACCTAGGGCTGCCGCATCCCGTGCACATTCACGGCCAAAATCTCGGCCTTCCCGGAAATGCCGATTCCACGCTCGAACTGATGACCGCCATCGACGGCCATCGCGCCCACCTGGCGCATATCCAATTTCATTCGTATGGTGGGGATCTGAAAACGATGTCGTCGCGCGTCGATGTCCTCGCCGATTACATCAACTCACATGATCGTATTAGCGTCGATGTCGGCCAGGTCATGTTCGGCGAAACCACGAGCATGACCGCCGACGGTGCGGTCGGCCAGTTCCTGCACAAGGTGACCGGACGCAAGTGGTACAGCCACGACGTTGAGCTTGAAACCGGTTGCGGCGTCGTGCCGATTACGTACGACAACAAAAATCTCGTGCATGCGCTGCAGTGGGCGATCGGCCTCGAATGGTTTCTCCGCGTCGACGATCCCTGGAAAATTGCCCTTTCCACCGATCATCCCAACGGCGGTTCGTTCCTCGCCTACCCGCAAATCATCGCTCTTTTGATGGACCGCGGCCTCCGAGCCGACACGCTCGCCACGCTTCCCGAGAAAGTGCGAGAACGTTGTCCGCTCGGTGATTTTTCGCGTGAATACAGCCTCACCGAAATCGCCATCATCACCCGAAGCGGCCCCGCGCGACTCTTAGGCATGAAGCACAAAGGGCATCTCGGCGTGGGTGCTGATGCCGATATCACGATTTATCGCCCCGATGCCGACAAGGCCCGCATGTTCTCGCTCCCACGCTATCTGATCAAGACGGGCCGTGTTGTGCTCGACGATGGCGAGTTGCGTTCCGCCGAAGAAGGGAACCTCCTCCACGTCGCACCCGAACGCGACAGCGAGCACGAGCAAAAAATTAAAACATGGTTCAACGACCACTCGACGATGCGTTTCGCCAACTACGCCATGCGTGAGAACGAAGTTCCGCAGGCGGCAGTTGTAGCCAGCGGGGAGCAGCAATCATGAGCGAACCGCTGATCGACGACACCTTCGCCGAAGCGTTTCCCATGACCGCCGCGCGGGCAATCATCACGGCCGACACGCCAACCTGGGCCGAAATCGCCGGCCGCACCATGTCTGGCTATGCAACCAGCGTAATCGCCTGCGACGCCGAGGCCGCGATCGAGCGAATTCTTACCCCGGCGGAAACACCCGACGGCCGCCCCGGCGTGAGTATTTTGCTCTTCGCATTCAGCCGCGATGCCCTCGAAAAAGCCCTGGCAAATCGCGTCGGCCAGTGCGTGATGACCTGTCCCACAACCGCCTGCTACAACGGCCTGCCGATCACCGATAAGAACATCACCGTCGGCGGCAAGTTGCGCTATTTCGGCGACGGCTGGCAGATCAGCAAGCGACTCAACGGCCGACGCTACTGGCGCGTGCCGGTGATGGATGGTGAATTCACATGCGAAGACATGTTTGGCACAACGAAGGGCGTCGCCGGTGGCAACATCATCCTGCTGGGTATTGATAGCCCGACAACGCTTCGCGCCACCGAACTCGCAGTGACAGCCATGCGACAGTGCGCCGACGTGATTCTCCCGTTTCCCGGCGGAATCGCCCGCTCCGGCTCAAAAGTCGGCAGCAAATACAAGGCCCTCCGCGCCAGCACGAACACAGCTTTTGCCCCCAACCTCCGCGGACTCGTCCGCACCGATCTTCCACCCAACGTGAACGCCGCATACGAAATCGTCATCGACGGCCTCACACTCGAAGCGGTCGAACGTGCCACCGCTGCAGGAATTGCCGCCGCGCGACAACCGGGGATTATTACCATTTCCGCCGGAAACTACGGCGGCAAGCTCGGGCCGTTTCACATCAAGTTGCGGGAGACGGTCGCGAAGTTTCCTGAATTTGCGGATCCGCGAATTTGAACAATCCAGCGAATCAATCAAAGCGTAAAAACGCGTAGTAGGCTCAACACAATCCATAGCGTTCCCAGCACACGGCCAAAGCGATCAATCCAAGACTTCTCCGGCCGGAATCCGCCAGTTGCCCAGAGCGTGCCCCATACGGCTACCATCGCCAGCAAGATCGAAATGCACATGTGCGGGAATGTAAGACCATTACCAGCGCGAAAGTAATTGATTAGCAACCGTCCGTCGAGAAAAACCGTCAACGATCCGAACACAAACTGTGCGCCGACCAGTTCGAGGATCTTCGCGAAAAATGCCAGCATCACCGCGACACAAGCCGCGAAACCCGGTTGTCGCGCCAGCCGGCGAAATCTCGGTCGTGGAGATGCCAGACGCAAGCCCAGTAACGCAAGCGTTGATGTGACCAACACTGGATAAAAAGCCATCGGCAGATTGAGGAGACGTCGCCACCACCAACCGGCGACGGACCATCGTCCAGGCCCAACCGTACTGATTTCGGTTAACAACGTGCCGTGACCAATATAGTAGTGAAAATATCCCTCGGGACCGAGAAGCCGCCACCACGCCAGCCCAAGCGCCGTCGCCGCGACGAGCACCATTGCATCAAGGATCGTGAACTTTCTTTGCGGAGCTGTTTGCATCATTCACTAGCAGAGCTTGACTACTCTCGAATCGCGACGCAACTCCACAAAATATCAAAATTTGTTTCTTGTTTCAAGTCAACTGCATTCTCGAACCGCGGGGCAAGATCGCCCGTCTTCAAATAATCTCAAGGCAGGAAAATGCGCATCAGACTCAGCACGACCCAGAACATCCCCAGCATCCGGCCCATCCACGACCTCTGAGGCCGAAATCCACCGGTTGCCCAAAGAGTTCCCCAAATCGCCACCATCGCAAGCAAGATGTAACCCGCAGTTTGCGGAAAGCCGAATCCGCGGAGCAATCCTCTGTCGCTCGGACTTGGATAGGTCCACGCCGATTGCCGCCATTCAAACGTCAACCGTTCGCTGATCGACTCCGCGAATTTCACGGCGAACGCCAGTAACACTCCAAGGCAAGCTGCGAATCCTGGCTCACAAGCAACTCGACTCCCTGCTGAACTCGGTCGAAGAAGTCGAAGTACGACAAGTGCGGCCGTCCACGCGACGGCCATCGGGTACAGCAAGAACGGCAATCCGAGCAACGTCCTGAAGAGGCTCCCGAAAGAAGGTGGCCCGACCATCTCCAAGGAAATAACTGTGAGTTCCACCCCATCTTCCGATGTAAGCCCGATGGTGACATCACTAGTGGTGCTGCCAAGACTGCGCCAGAACGCAAACCCAACGGCAGTCGCCGCGACAAGCACGATTCCGTCAAGCAAGGTGAAGGCCCGGCCCGAACGAACTGGACCGCCGCGCGAGAATTCACCGCTACCGATCGACTCCGTCACCGCGTTCGACTCTTCGCTCGCGGGCTTCCTCGTCTTCTTCCTCATCGCCAGGCACCTCGTCGGCCATCCGGTCGGTCGCGGGATACGCCGGGTCGCGTTCGATCTTCAGAGGTGCCGATTGCTCCTTCCCATCAACCGTCAGCACCACCCGATACGTACCCGGCGGCGCGGCAATCATCCGGCCGCCCGCCAGTCCGCGCATCATTCCCGACATTAGGCCAGAAACAACGCCGCCCGAGCTTGACGACCGGGGCGCATCGCCCGAAGGCGCCGGCGCGGCGACCAGCATGTCCCAGCTCACGCGATGCAGCCCAGGATCACGCGAAACAGTCAGGTCGCGCACCTTGGTCCCCTGGTCGTTGTACACGTTGATGCCGATCTTCTCAACCTTCGCGCCGACATTCACATAAATCGAGGCCCCGCTCGGCGGATTTTGACCAACGAACTTGCGGTTTGTCGTCCCGCGCGTCGGTTCGTTCTGCCAGCGCACCACCGTCTTCGGTCGATAAAGATGCGCCTTCTCCTTGAGATTTTCACCTGTGGACTCGCGAATTGGCCCCGCATCGAGAATCCACAAACTGCGCCCGTGAGTCGCCGCAACAATCTCGCCGGCGGTCGGATGCTGTGCCAATTCCATGACCGCAACAGTCGGCAAGTTCCCGTTGATCTTGCTCCAACTCGCGCCGCGATCAACCGAAGCCCAGGCGGCGAACTCGGTGCCAAGCCAGAGCACGTCGGGCGATTGAATATCTTCGCGCAGGCACTTGGTTGAACCGGTTGGCAGGTTGCCGCGTATCGGCTTCCACGTCTTGCCGAAATCCTCGGAGACGAAAATCAGCGGATCATCAACGTCCGACCGATGCCCATCAAAGCAAACGTAAACGCGTCCTTCTTCATAGCGCGATGGCTCGATCGTCGATACGTACCGCGGTCCGGCCAGACCAACGTTCGGCGTGAGATCAACCCACGTCTTCCCGCCGTCTTTCGTGCCCCAGAACAGGCCATCGTCTGTGCCGACATAAAGCACGTCGGCATTCTTCGGTGATTCAGCGATCGACGTCGCAGTGCCTTTATCGGTGCGAACAATCGACGGCGAGATCGGCTTGAGATTCTTCCCCTTATCGAGCGACTTGAACACATAATTGCCCGCAGCGTAAAAAATCCGCGAGTTGTGGTGCGATAGAATAAAGGGCGTATTCCAGTTGAAACGGAACGTCTTGCCGCGTTCGGGAACAGGCCGGATACCGCTGATTTCGCCGGTACGCAGGTTCCGCGTACTCATCGAACCATTCTGCGCCGACCAGTAAATCTGGTCCGGGTCATTGGCATCGACCTGACATTTGAAGCCATCGCCCCAGCCCATCATCTGCCAATCTTCGTTCACCGCACCGCCGGTTCGGCTGTAGCTCGGACCGCCCCACGTGCCGTTATCTTGCAAGCCGCCATAAACGCGGTACGGCATCTTGCTATCGACGGCGACGTGATAAAACTGGCCGATCGCCACCTGGTTGAGCAAGTCCCACTGATTCGTGCGATCGTAGCTCACATACACGCCACCATCGACGCCGACGATCATGTGGCGCCCATCGCGCGGATCGATCCAAAGGGCGTGGCCATCACTATGAACGTTTCGGCCACCGTCGCCCCGGAATGACTTGCCGCCGTCATCGGAGCGGTGGATTGCAATTCCGAGAACGTAAACATACTTATCGTCACTAGGATCGACGCGCACCTGGCTGAAATACATCGGCCGAGGGTTCAAGCTGTTCACGCGCGTCCAGCTTTCGCCGCCATCAGTCGACTTGAACACACCACCGCCCTGAAAGCCTTCCGGCCCCTGGCGATCCTGCACGTTTTCCTGCTGACCATCGAGAATGCTGCCAAATCGCTTGGCCGGGTCGACGAGAAACGCCCCTTCAGCACCGCCGCCGACAGGCGTGACCGGCCGAGCCTGGAACGTCACTTCGAGGCTAATCGTCTCCTCGCCGCGCTTGATTTTGAGCAGCGATTTATCGCCGGGCTTCTTGGTCCGAACGATGCTCGTAAGCGTCCTGAAATTCGGCACAGCAGCATCACCGACGCTCAAAATGATATCGCCCGCCTTCAGTCCCGCCTTCTCAGCCGGGCTATCCGCGGTCAACTCACTGACTTTTGCAGCGGCGGCATCTTCAGTCGCGGCGACACCGAGGTAAACGGGTGGACCAGCCGGCGGTGTTTGGCCAGGAACATTCGGGCTGAATCCAGCTTTCTCGGTGTCGATAATCGCATAAACAATCGACGGATCTTTACGATAATAGTCGAGCCCAATTCGGCCGAGCTTGACCGTCGGCAACCCCTTCGTGATCTTCTTGAAGTTCTTGCCGCCGTCGGTCGTCTTGTAGAGCGCCGTGCCGGGAGCGTGTTTGACAATCGGCTCGTTCGTGTCGTAGAGATCGCGTTTACGTTCCCAGGTCGCAACGAGCAACGTCTCGGGATCGGCGGGGCTCATCCGCATGTCGATCACGCCAGTCTTGTCATCGACAAACAGAACCTTCGTCCACGTCTTGCCGCCATCGACCGTCTTGTACAACCCTCGTTCGGCGTTCGCCCCCCATAAACGTCCCAATGCACCGACATAGACAATATCGGGGTTCTTGGGATGAACGATGATCTTGCCGATCTGAAACGTCTCCTTCAGCCCCATGTGCGTCCACGTTTTGCCGCCGTCGACCGACTTGTAAACGCCATCGCCCCACGAGACCGAATTCCGCGGATTGTTCTCGCCCGTGCCAACCCAAATGATGTCTTTATTTGATGGTGCGATGCAAACGTCGCCAATCGCGACAACACCTTGTTTATCAAACAAGTGCTCAAACGTAATTCCATTGTTGGTCGTTTTGAGCAAGCCGCCGCCGCCCGTCGCCACAAAGAAGTAATTGGGATCAGCATCAAACACCGAGAGTGCAACGATTCGCCCGCCCATATTCGCCGGACCGATCGCACGCCAGTTGAGCGATTTGACCCAATCGGCATTCAGCGGCCCAGCGGCTGGTGGGGCAGGGACGGTTGCCGGCGGAGTTGTGGGAACAGTCTTCGGCTTGAGCGCCTCGAGCTGCTTTTTCAGCTCTTCAACCTGCTTTTGCAGCTCGGCGATTCGCTGTTCACGATCGCTCGCCGTCTGAGTGGAAGCAGGCGTAGTTACTGTCGGCTTGGCTTCCTGCGCAGGCGCAGTCGGCTTCGCCTGCTTTGATTCCTGTCCAATTGCGAACTGAGAAAAAGCCGCGAGAAACGCCCAACTGACAGTCATCAAGACGTGCACGCGCTTCATCTCATTCCTCGCAGAGAATGCCAATGCTTGGCCGAGCCGACGCCACACCAATCACCCTAATCTTCCTAGATTCACACACAAGTGAAACAAACACAAGAGGGCGAACGAAGGAATTGGTTGGCGGTATCTTGCCGTGTGGATTACGGCTGAGCGGACTTCGGCATGGCTGCGACAACAGCATCAAGCGTGTGGCTGAAGCTGCCGGCAAGTGCTAGTCCGCCGTCGGAAGGGATGATCGCGCCATTGAGGTTCGAGCCGGCGTCGCTCAAAACAAACAGGGCGAGCATCGCGATATCAGCAATCTTGCCAAGCCGGCGCGTGGGAACAAGCGACGCCAGGCGTTCGCCCGCCTCACCGGGGAAGAGCCTGCGCGCGCCCTCGGTATCGCCAATTGGTCCCGGAGCAATCGCGTTCGACCGAATCCCGCGCGGCCCCCACTCCACAGCTAATGTCCGCGTGAGTGCATCAACCGCCGCCTTCGCCGCAGCAACGTGCACCTGCGCGGGAGTGCCGCCGTAATGGAGCGTCGCGCTGATGTTCAGAATCGACCCGCCGTTCGCTCCCATCCAGGCGTGATAAGCGGCGCGGCAGGCGTTGAACGTCCCCTTGGCGTCGATGTCGATCACCGTCCCAAAACCGTTCGGACTCAAATCGGCCGACGCGCACAGGAAATTCCCAGCCGCGCCGTTGACTAGAATATCGAACCGTCCACATGTTTTCACAACATGCGCAGCCGCTGCTTCGAGCGCATCGGGATGCCGGACGTCAGCCTCAATCGGATGGCATTTCTGGTGGAATGTGTCTTCAATCTCGCGAGCCGCCTTCTGCACGTGATCGGCCTTTCGGCTGACGAGCACGGTCTCGCAACCGTGCGCGGCAAGTGCCTCGGCGATTCCGCGGGTGATGCCCGTTCCACCTCCCGTCAGCAAAGCAACGCGGCCAGCAAACAGGTCGGGGCGAAACGGGCTCATGGGAATCTCCTCAGCGCGAATTGCGAAATCAGTTCGCGTACTCTAGCGAATCGCCGGGCTCTCGGCGACGGGCTCCATCTCTGCCATTTCATCGGGTGTGGCCGAACGCATCTCACCCAGCGTTCGCAATTGAGGCCATTTCAGCGCAACCATTGCCACGACGAACAGACTGCCAATCCCGCCACCCACCACCGAAGCCACCGGCCCAAACACCTGCGCGGTGATGCCCGACTCAAAGCCGCCCAACTCGTTCGACGTGCCGATGAACAAGCTATTCACCGCCGCAACCCGCCCACGCATCGAGTCAGGAGTGAGCACCTGCACAAGAGTCGACCTGACAACGATGCTGATATTATCGACCGCTCCCGCCAGAGCGAGCATGGCGAACGAGAAGTAGAAATTCTTCGACAGACCGAAACCAACCATCGACATACCAAACATCGCCACGGCGAAAAGCAGCGTGGGGCCGGCACGACGAAGCGGCGGACGGTGCGCCATGGCAAGCGCCATCGTCACCGCGCCAATCGACTCCGCAGCGCGAAGCCAACCGAGCCCATTCGCATCAACATGGAGAATATCCTTGGCAAAAATCGGCAGAATTGCCTGTGCACCGCCGAGCAGCACTGCGAACAGGTCGAGTGTGATCGTGGCGAGAATGATCTCGTTCGACCAAACAAATTTGAAGCCGGCGAGATACGACTTCAGCGACATCGGTTCGGTACTGGTCGGCCCCTGTTTCGACCGAACCTGCAATACGAGCGCCGCGGCAACAATCGTAAGAACAGCATTCGCCAGATAGGCCCAGCCAGCACCACCCGTCTGATAAATGATGTACCCGCCCGCGGCCGGCCCGGCGACCGCCGCGAACTGCCAGCTTGTGCTATTCCAGGTGATCGCGTTTTGGAGCTTGTCTTTGGGCACGACCTGCGGCATCAGTGCCCAACGCGCGGGACGGAGAAACGCCTGCGCAATCCCTGTGAGCGCCAGACATGCAAATGCCACCCAGAGCGGTGCGTTCGCGAACGAAAACGCCGCGAGACCGAGCGTGGCGATGCAGAGCACCACTTGAGACAGAACAAAAATCCGCACGCGATTATGACGATCGGCAGTGTGTCCGGCAGGCAGAGCAAGGCAATACACAGGCACGATCAGCACCAGGCCGATCAGGCTGAGAACCCATGCGGAATGGCTCCGCTCATAAAGTTCCCAGCCCACGGCGACCGCCTGAATTTCGCCGCCAAACGAAGTGGCAACGCATCCTAGCATCAGGCGGCGATAATCGGGCAAACGCAAGGCGGCGTACGGGTCGTGCGCCTCGGCGGGTTTGGGCTCGCCGTCAAGCGCAGGGTCGTGCAGACTCAAGAGAATCCTTCCAATCCAATCAGGTCAGGCCATGATCGCTTTCACCGGATTGCCGGCGATGTCGGTCAGGCGGAAGTCGCGGCCCTGGAACTTGTAGGTCAGCCGCTTGTGATCGATGCCGAAACGATTGAGGATGGTCGCGTGCAGGTCGTTCACGTGCACGACGTTTTCCACCGACGCATAGCCAAGCTCGTCGGTCGCGCCATACGAAATACCAGGCTTGATCCCACCGCCGGCCATCCAGATCGAAAAGCCCTTCATATGGTGGTCGCGCCCGTTCCCCTGTGCCATCGGCGTGCGGCCGAACTCACCACCCCAGATGACAAGTGTATCTTTGAGCATATCACGCTGCTTCAAATCTTTCAGCAGCGCGGCGGCACCTCGATCGACTTCCTTCGCCGTGCCGGCGATATCGTTCTTGAGGTTGCCGTGGTGGTCCCAGTCCTTGTGATAAAGCTGGATGAACCGCACCCCGCGCTCGGCCAAACGGCGAGCAAGCAAGCAATTCGAGGCGAACGAACCGTCGCCGCCTTGAGTGCCGTACATCTCGAGAATGTGCTTGGGCTCGTTCGAGATATCCATCAATTCCGGCACGCTCGCCTGCATTCGGAAGGCGGTTTCGTATGCACTGATGCGCGTGAGAATTTCGGGATCGTTGGTCTCAGCCGTTTCGAGTGCATTGAGTCGCTGCACCGCCGAGACGACATCGTGCTGGCGCTCGCGGTCGATCCCTTTCGGCTCGCGAACATAAAGGACCGGATCGCCCTTCGACTGGAACTGCACCCCCTGGAACCGGCTGGGCAAGAATCCCGAATGCCACTGCCGCGCCGAGATCGGCTGCGCCTGGCCGAACTTGCCGAACGATGCCAGTACGACGAATCCCGGTAGATCCTGGTTCTCCGACCCCAAGCCGTAGTTGATCCACGAACCCATCGCGGGTCGACCCGAAATAGTCGTACCCGTGTTCATATAGGTGTGCGCTGGATCGTGATTGATCGCCTCGGTCACCATCGACCGAATGATGCACAACTCATCGGCGACCGATCCGATTTCTGGGAAGATCTCGCAGATTTCCTGACCGCTCTTGCCATATTTTTTGAACGCATGCTGGGGCGCGAAGCAGTTGAGCTTTTGCCCCTGAAGCTGGGCGATCGGCATGCCGGCCGTGAACGAGCCGGGCATTGGCTGGCCGCTCATTTGCGCCAGCTTCGGCTTATGGTCGAGCGTTTCCAGGTGCGACGGTCCGCCCGCCATGTAGAGATAAATTAGCCGCTTCGCCTTGGGAGCGAAGTGCAGGGGATTCACCACGCCCGGCCAGCGGTCGGTCTTGGGAGCAGGCAGAGCAGGGCGCGGGATATCGGCGCCGCGAGCAAAATCGGCATCGAGCAGTGAGGCAAGAGCTGCCGAACCAACTCCGGCCGCGCCTCCGAGAAAGCTGCGGCGGTTGATCGCTTGCACCAAGGCGTTATCATGCGAGTTCATGGTAATCTTGCCTCTCGCTCAGTTACGCGTGATGGTTTCGTGAAGGTTCAAAATCGCCCGCGCCACTGATGTCCAGGCCGCAAGCTCGGCTCGATCGAGATCGGCCGGAACGACCTTGTCTCCCACGTGAAGAAACTCATCCGCTTCCTTGGCGTGCGTCTTGAAGTAGTCACGATGCTTCTGGAAAAGTTCGGCGATGATCTGCTTTTCGGCCGTGCGAGGCGTTCGCGAAACCGCCCAGCGGAACGCGAAATCGAGCCGAGGCTCAAAGTCCTTGCCGCCGTCACGCAAAACCTTCTCGGCAAACGCCCGCGCCCCTTCGACATAGATCGGGTCATTCAAAAGGACAAGCGCCTGCAGCGGTGTATTCGACCGGTTCCGCTGCGCCGTGCATTCTTCACGGGTGGGGGCATCAAACGTGAGCAAGCTCGGGTGCGGGAACGTCCGCTGCCAGAACGTGTACATCCCGCGACGATAGAGCCCTTCGCCACGATCGTTCACATATTCACGCTTGGGAAAGTTGAGATGTGCCCAGTAACCCGCCGGTTGATACGGCTTGGCACTCGGCCCGCCAACTTTCGGAATCAGCAAACCCGAAACGACGAGCATATCATCACGCACGAATTCCGCGTCGAGCCGGAATCGCCCTTGACGCGCCACCCATTGATTCGCCGGATCGACATCCTTGAGCGATTCGCTCGGAACCGAGCTCTGGCGATACGTCTCACTCATCACAAGCTGTTTCACCAGTGCCTTCACATTCCAACCGCCCTCGCGGAACGACACCGCGAGGTAGTCGAGCAATTCTGGATGCGTCGGCAAGGCCCCCTGCGCTCCAAAGTCTTCGAGCGACGTCACCAGGCCTTGACCAAATGCGATCTTCCAGACGCGATTGACGAATACCCGCGCCACCAGCGGGTTATCCACACTCGTGAGCCACTTCGCGAGGTCGAGCCGATTCGCCCTCCGCCCCTGAATCTCCGCCCCCAAGAACCCAGGAATCGCCGGAGTCAGCGGCGTGCCCGATTCATCGAGCCAGTTACCACGCGGCAACACGCGCACCATGCGCGGGTTGTCGAGCGATTTTGTCACCAGCATCGTCGGCGAACCAGCGGCCAGATCGTCTCGCTCCTTCTGCGTCGCGGCAAGTGCCTTGCGTGTCGGCTCAAGGGCAGGGGCGATCGTCCGATAGTAGGCGGCGATCGTTTGTGCTTGAGCGGGCGAACGCTTCGGAGCGGGTGTCGCCAGGCTTTCACGAACATTGCCCGGAATACCGCCAACTTCCCCCGCCTTCACAGGCCGCGTCGCATCGGTCACAGCAAGCCGGAACTTGCCGATGACGTGTCCCGAGCCATAGCGCATCACCATTTTCACGCTGAGGTCAAGCGGCTTGCCGTCGTTAACGAGCAGGTCTTCCTTCAGCTCGAACACCGCCTCATTCTGCTTGCCGGCCTGGCCCATCGTCGCCCAGCCCGAGGCGCCTTTCGTATCAATCGCACCGGCGACGTCGTAACCTGGTTGCGAGTACGTCGCCGTCGCGTTGGTGAGCGCAACCGGCTTACCACCCCTGAGCAACTGGAACTGATTCAACACAAAGTTGCCGTTCGAGGCCCGGCCAGGCCCATTCGCCGGCAAGCTCGCGTCGGGAAACACTTCAAGACGAATCGCCGTGATCTTCTTTTGATCGGTCGCAAGCTCGACCGTGTAGGTATCGGTCTCTGCAGCCTTACCCTCGGCCGAGACAACGCTGTCCTTACCAATCTTGAATGGCGTGCCACCCTGTGACTTTACAGCTTTTGGCACAACCACAGCCCAACGCTCGGTCGGCGCTCCCACCGATTTCTCCCACACGGTCTGCGCATCGGAAAGAGCGGGAGTCTGCGTATCGAGCGTTGTTTTCAATGCGGCGAGCTGTTTATCAATCGCGTCCATCTTCGCTTGCTGCTCGGTCGTCGGCAGTTTAGTTGGCGATTGCCGGCCAACTGCAATCTCGTCGACGTCGGCAAAAAACGCGGCGAAGCGATAAAAATCCTTCGTGGTGTAAGGATCAAACTTGTGATCGTGGCATTCGGCGCAGCCGAGCGTCGCCCCCAGCCAGACGGTCGAAGCATTGCGCACTCGGTCGGCGGCGTATTTTGCGGTGTATTCCTTCGCCTGGGCGCCACCTTCTTCGGTCGTCAGCAGCATGCGGTTGTAGCCCGAGGCGATCTTTTGCTCGCGCGTGGGATTCGGCAACAAGTCGCCGGCGATCTGTTCGGTCGTGAACACGTCGAACGGCTTGTTCGTGTTAAAGGAATTGATCACATAATCACGAAAGAGCCAGACTTCGCGTTCGTTGTCGCTGTGATAGCCGGCCGTGTCGGCGTAGCGAACCCAATCGAGCCATGCCATCGCCATTCGTTCGCCAAAATGCGGCGAGGCGATCAGGCGGTCGACTACCTTCTCGTATGCGTTGGGCGACTTGTCGTTCACAAATGCGTCGACTTCCGCGGGAGTCGCCGGCAGGCCGGTCAGGTCAAAGCTTAGGCGGCGAATGAGCGTTACGCGATCGGCTTCGGCGGAGGGCTTCATTCCCACTTCCGCAAGCTTCGCGCGGATGAAGGCGTCGATGGCATTCGGTCCCGGCGATCCTGGTGCGTCATGCTTGACCGGCCGCTCGTAGGCCCAGTGCCCCTTGTATTCGGCCCCCGCCGCCACCCAGCGCTTGAGCAAATCAACCTGCGTAGGCGTCAGCTTCTTTTCCGATTTCGGCGGCGGCATGATCTCTTCAGGATCGTCCGAGGTGATTCGCTCGACCAGCGAACTTTCATCGGGCTTGCCGGGGACGATCACAGAGTTTTTCAGTACCGAGCCATCGCGAATGTCGAGCCGCAGCTTGGCTTTACGCTTGTTGGCATCGGGACCGTGGCAGGCGTAGCAGTTCTCGGAAAGGATCGGACGAATATCGCGATCGAACTGGATCGGCGTCGCGGGTTTGCTGGCTGGGACTTGGGCGTGCGCGGGTAGGGCGAAGAGGAGGACGAGCGCGGCAATTCCAGTTCGGTGCATGATTCGGCGAGGCTCCTTCGCGATCCGTGGGGGCAAGCAGTCGCGCGACGCGAGGCGGGGCTTTTATCATAACCAAAGGCGGCGAGATCCAACAGATTCTTGATGGGAGCGTCAGCCCCGACAATCTCGACCTCGGCATTCCAACCGTATAGAGTGGCCATCGGTCATGTGCCGCGTTTCAGCCTTGGTGTAATGGTTCGGCGGGTTCTCCAAGCGCTCTTTCGGAGCGGAGATTCAATCATGCTGTTTGGCTGTCATCTGATTTGCCTGATCGTTTGCTTGAACGAACCCGAATTACGTCAGGTTTTGGTCGACGCCCAGCAGCAGAGCCGTTCAAACCTGCGCCAGGGTCACGCGGTGATGGAGCTGACCTACCAGATACCCGAGCGGCACAAGTCGGGACTGATCAAAGTCGAGGCCGAGGTCACTTGGGACGGCGAGAGCGTCTTCCAGAAACACCGGTTTCATTCGGAATCCTTTACACCATTCGGTCGGATCAGCCAGGTCCCGATCGAAGATACCGCCTGGGACTTCATGGTAAGAAATCCGACGGAGATTGTTTACTACAACGCCGCCGGTAACGTCCTTGCAATTCTTCCCGTGAACGAAGACACAACCTCACCCGTGCTCGATTTTCGTTCCTGGCACGCCTGGCTTACCGCCCATCCGCCGCATCATACGAATGGCAGGCCGTGGGTCGATATGATTAATTTCGACGTTGTTCACAAAGCGGCGAAATCGGTAATGACATTCGAGAAACTCGATCCCAACACCATCCGCCAAACTCGCAAGGATGGCAATGGCGGCGTAATGGTGATGGACTTCTCGCTATCGCACGGCGGCAACCTCGTGAAGTTTTCGTACACAGCGGCGAACGGCCAAAAGCCGGAAACAGTCGGTGAATACAAATGGAAGAAGCTGGGTAAAATCGACGTGCTTGACACCTGCACCATTGAGACGACAAGTTCGGGTCGCGAGGAGCGGGAGAAATACACGCTGAAAGTGAAATCGGTCGATCTGGAACCGGTCGACGAGGTCATGCTGACGAGACAAGGCATCTTGAACAACATCATCTTTGGCAACAATCTCTACATAAGAGATCGCATCAATATGAAAGACACGCGAATTCGATGATCCGCCATGCGTTTTCGACGGCCCATGAACCGTGGAGCCCCGCTGAATTTCCTGAATTTATTACATATGCTCACAATCTGACACAAATCCTTATTGCATACCCTTCGCAGTCGAGGTGTGGTCGGCCGCTCTTGTAAGGAGATACCTCTCTGCTCAGAATTGTCGAGAAGACTCTCCATTGCTAACGAGTTTAATTTTGTCCCAGGGAAGTGCACGCTCATGGGTGCGGTTTCGGTTTTGGCGGCCTTTTTCACCTTATCGTTTGGGTTTTATCGAATCGCCCGCGTTTGCTTTCGACTCCCCTCCGGCTTGCCTTCAGCGATTGGCGCGTTTGTCCTGGCCTGGACGTGGCTCACGATTACAACTTTGGCCCTCGGTCAGCTCGGATATCTTACCCGCACCGTTTTGCTTCTCTGCTCGATTGTCGTTCTCATTCCTGGCCTGATCTGCATACCAAAACCGACCTTTGGCCCCGAGCTTCCACCCTCTCCCAGCGAACGTCTCAGCCTTGGTGCGGGCCTGGCCATCGGGCTGACGATCTGGGCGGTTGCTGGTGTGATGCTCACGTCGATCATCTTTCCTGTGAATGTGACAAGCGACGGCCCGATCTATCACCTCTATTTCGCGGCGAAATGGTGGAAGGCTGAGCGAATCTTCCTGATCCCCACGCCCTTCGGCGAATCCGCAGCCCCCTACTTTCCGGCGGTTGGCGACCTCTGGCACACGTGGCTTTTCGTCACCTGGGGTGGCGACAGACTTGCTCGTATCGGGCAGTTGCCGTTCCTGATCGCATCCTTCGCCATCGCCTACGCTCTATGTCGCTCTGCGGGCGCATCGCGATCGTCGTCGTTCATCGCTGTGTGCTGTTTTTTGACAGTCGGCCCCGTGCTGTCATACTCGGCGAAACCGAACGTCGACACCTTGTTTCTGGCGGGATACCTCGCGGCCGTATATTTCGGATTGCGGTATTTCAACGAAGGTGGCGGGCTAAGGTCGCTTGCGTTAGCCGGCCTTGCAGCGGGCGCAGCGTGGGGATGCAAACCCACCAGTATCGTGTTTATTCCCCCGCTTCTGCTGCTCATCGCCGTGGGAGTGTTGCTGCGCCCGACGATTTCCAAACGTGAAAAACTAGGTGCGATTGCGATCCTGGCAATCACCTCGCTTGTGAATGAAGGCTACTGGCTCGTCCGAAACGCAGTGTGGACGGGAAACCCACTCTATCCGCTGCATCTCACGCTCTTTGGCCACACAATACTGGCCGGCTGGTACGACGCAGACGCAATGTCGACGAGCGTTTATTACGTTGCCATAGGCCGCTGGCGTGAGTTCATCGACTTCATAACATACGTACTCGACCCCCGTCTGGCCCCCGTCTGGCTGGCCGCGCTGCTAGGAGCCTGGAAGTGGGGACGAGAACGACGCCTCGAAGATCGAGTTGTCTGGCTGTGCGCAGGCCTGGCGATCGTCAATGTCGCCCTCTTCTGGGTCGCGATTCCTTACCGATCCCAACTCCGGTTTCTGATCCAGGCGATCGGATTAGCAGCGATCCCGTTGGCGAGCTTGCTCGATCGTGGCTGGCTGATCCGTGGGGTCGTCGCGGCGGCTCTGACGCTGCATATCCTGACGCCCGCCGGCTGGCCGCTCCGAGCCGACAACACGCACGGCTTCTGGGAACTTGGTCAATTGGTTCCCACCGTTAACCCGGGACCCATCTCATTTCTGGATTTACTGAGCAAATCGCTCGACCCAACGGGTAACCGGCGGGTCACGTCGATCGGACTGCTCGTCGTTGGCGGCGGATTTCTTTTGCTTGGCCTCGCTATGCACTGGCCGAGAGTGGGAGGGCAATATCGTCGACCTTTTGAAGCCCTGTGTTTTATCGCGCTCTGCGGAGGTTTTGTACTCGCCACCATCGCCGAGCATCCACTCGAGAAGTCCTACAAATACGCAGCGTTCCAGCCGTTTTTAAATGGATGGGCGACGCTTGACGTGAGAATACCGCCTTCGGGCACGCGCATCGCCTACGCGGGAACCAATCTTCCCTATTATTTGATGGGTCCAGACTTTCGAAACGAGGTCTTTTACATCGATGTGAACAAGTATCCTGGCCTGCCGATGCATAAATTCCACGCCATGGCGGAGTCGCTCGACCTCGACAGCACATGGTCCAACACCCGCCCCGGCTGGGATCGCGCACGGCCCAATTACCGCGACTGGCTCGATAATCTTCATGCAGCCGGGATCAAAATACTCGTCGTCACGCGGGCTGATCCCAGCGAGGGATTTCATCTGATTGCCGACAAAGAGAACTTCACGATCGAGCGATACTGGGCCGACTCGCATCCCAACGACTTCAAGCTCATCTACGGCGATACTGCATTCAAGTTCTACAGCGTGAACGCGCCGGCGAGCCGCTGACGTACAAAGTAAGGAGTGTCGCAACCTCCCAACGCCGATTATCTTCTGGCAATCACAAGCGAATCTCAAATCAAACGCCTCGGAGCCCGAGCCATGAGTCCGCGCAAGTCGTACGAATTTCCGCCCGGTTTCATCTGGGGTGTCGCGGCGGCTTCGGCGCAGATTGAAGGGGCGAGCAAGGAAGACGGTAAGTCGGAGTCGATCTGGGAACGATTCGCCACAATCCCCGGCAAGGTCAAGAACGGCGACACTCCGGCCGTCGCCTGCGACCACTATCATCGCTACGAGGCCGATTTCGACCTCATGGCGAAGCTCGGCTTCAAGCATTATCGCCTGTCCGTCGCCTGGCCGAGGGTATGTCCCGATGGGACGAGTCGCGTTAACGAAGCGGGCCTGGCGTTTTACGATCGGCTGATCGACGCGATGCTGGCTCGTGGAATCACGCCGTGGGTCACGCTGTTTCACTGGGATCTGCCGCAATGCCTTGAAGACCGCGGCGGTTGGACCAGTCGCGCGACGGTCGACGCCTTTCGCCCGTACGCCGAAGCCGTGACGAAACGGCTGGGCGACCGCGTATCACGTTGGTTCACTGTTAACGAGATCCCGTGCTTCATCGGCAACGGCTACGACAACGGCTACTTCGCCCCCGGCCGTCGCGAGTCGCGCGCTGTCGTGAACCAGGCTTACCATCATGCGTTGTTGGCTCATGGTCATGCCGTTCGCGCGGTCCGAGAGCACGTCGGCGGACATCCGGTCGTCGGCCTGGTGCAAAACCACCTCCCGGCGCCCCAGCTTCCCGTCACCGAGACCGAAGCCGATATCGCCGCCGCACGTACGCTTTACGAGCGGACGAATCGCCAGTTGATGGCACCCGTTTTCCTCGGCCATTACACCGACGAATTCCTCCGGGACGAAGGCGCGAACGCTCCGAAAATCGAGCGCGGCGACCTCGAACTGATCTCGCAACCCACCGACTTTCTCGGCCTCAACATCTACGCGGGCGACTTCGTTCGGGCCGGTGCCGACGGCAAGCCCGAAGTGCTCCCCTGGCCCAAGGGCTATCCCACCGGCGATCTCTGGTGGATCAAGCTCACGCCGCAATCGCTCTACTGGGGCATCCGGCATGCGGCAGAAGTCTACGGCGTGAAATCGTTTTACATTACAGAAAACGGCACGGCATTTCCTGATGAAATCACACCCAAGGGCGAGATTCTCGACCTCGACCGTCAGCATTATCTCCGAACCTATCTCGCAGAGGTCCATCGCGCGGTTGACGACGGTTTCGACGTCAAAGGCTATTTCCTCTGGTCGTTCCTCGACAATTTCGAGTGGGCCGAGGGATACGAAAAACGGTTCGGCATCGTGCACGTCGACTTCACGACGCAGAAACGGACGCCCAAGCTCTCGGCACACTGGTATAGCGAGGTCGCGCGGCTGAATCGCCTCGTTTGAACGTAAAGAAAACGTCGACCCAAGATCTTACGCCCTTTACGCCCAGAAGTCCCAGCCAATGGACCGACGACCGGTCTTCGACTACATTCAGATTTTTGGTTGCGAATCGTTACGGCGCAGGGGTGGTTCAAACGTGAGCGGAACACTGACCAGACGCGAGTTGATGGCGGGCGTGGCGATTGGAGCTGGAGTGGTCGCCACATCGGGCGCTCGGGCACAAGCGGCGAGCCCCGCGCCGTCGGCACCATTCCTGTTCGGGCTCAACACCAGCACCGTGATGGGTCAGAAGCTGCCGATCAGCGAGGTTGTCGCCATCGCCGGCAAGGCGGGCTACAACGCACTCGAGCCCTGGATTCGCGAACTCGAAGCTCACAAGTCAGCCGGCAAGTCGCTCAGCGATCTCAAGAAGCAGATCAGCGACTTGGGAATCTCTGTCGAGTCTGCGATTGGCTTTGCGGACTGGGGCGTGGATGACGATGCCCGCCGCAAAAAAGGGCTCGAACAGATGAAACGCGACATGGAGCTGGTCGCAGCGATCGGCGGCAAACGCATTGCCGCACCACCGGTCGGACTCACCGATCGCCACGAAACCGATGTCCTGAAGCTCGCTGACCGCTATCGGGCAATCTGCGAGCTTGGCGACCAGTTCGGTGTCGTTGCTGAGGCCGAGCTCTGGGGCTTCTCCAAAACGATGAGCCGGCTAGGCGAAGTGATGGCGATCGTCATCGAGGCCAATCATCCCAAGGCCTGCATGTTGCCTGACGTTTACCACCTCTATAAAGGCGGATCCGCACTCAGTGGGTTGCGATTCCTCACGCCCGAGTCGTTCCACGTCATCCACATGAACGACTATCCCAGCAATCCCCCACGCGACAAAATCACCGACGTCCACCGCGTTTATCCTGGCGACGGTGTGGCGCCAATTGTTCCTCTCCTGCGCGACCTCGCAACCCGCGGCTTCCGCGTGGCACTTTCGCTCGAAGTCTTCAACCAAGAATACTGGAAGCGCGATGCCGCCGAGGTCGCCGCGACCGGCCTCGCCAAGATGAAAAAGCTCGTCGCCGAAGCCCTGGGCTCCTGAGAATTTGATTTGATGCGTATCGACCGAATCGACCTTGCCATCGTCCGGCTGCCGCTCGTGCGCACCTTTCGCACGAGCTCCAGCCGGAAGTCTTTTATTGATCACATCATCATCCGCGCAGAGGGCGGCGGGTTCATCGGCTGGGGCGAAACTGCAAGCCCGAGCGATCCCTACTATTGCCCCGAAACGACCGAAACCTGCTGGCATATCTTGCACGACTTTCTCGTCCCCGCCGTGCTCGGCAAGGAATGGACCGAGATTGCCGAGGTGCGTGCCGCTTACGGCAAGGTGAAAGGGAACAATTTCGCCAAGTCGGGCATTGAAATGGCGTGCTGGGACCTGCTCGGCAAGTCGCGCGGACAATCAGTCGCGAGTTTGCTCGGCGGCGCCGCAACTGAAATTGGCTCGGGTGTTAGCCTGGGGATCGAAGACGACATTCCGAGCTTGATGGAGCAGGTCGACCGCTACGTCGGAGAAGGTTATCAGCGGATCAAGCTCAAGATCGCGCCGGGTTGGGATATCGACGTCGTTCGCGCGGTTCGCGCCAGATATCCCGACCTGCCGCTCCAGGTCGACGCCAATTCCGCCTACACGCTCGCCGATCTCAACCACCTCAAGCAGCTCGACAACTTCAATCTACTGTTGATCGAACAACCGCTGGCACACGACGACATCATCGACCACGCCCAGCTTCAAGCCGCGCTCCGCACGCCTGTCTGCCTCGACGAGAGCATTCATAGCGCAGACGACGCACGAAAGGCACTCGACCTCAAGGCGGCGCGGGTGATCAACATCAAGGTCAGCCGTGTCGGCGGCCTCAGTGAAGCAAAACTCGTGCACGACGTTTGCCGCGAGCGAGGTGTTCCGGTCTGGTGCGGTGGTATGCACGAGTTCGGCATCGGCCGCGCAGCGAATCTGGCGATCTCGACGCTGCCCGGATTCACGCTGCCCGGCGATATCTCCGGTTCCGACAAGTATTATCACGAAGACATCATCGACCCATCGCTCCTTGCGGTTGACGGCCTGATTCCCGTGCCAATTTCGCCGGGACTCGGCATCCTTCCCGTCCCCGAGCGCCTCGCCCGACACACGCTCAGAACCGTGAGTTTCGCTGCCGCGGGAAGGACGTTCGGATGACCCGCGAAGCTTCCATCGTCGCGGCGATCAACGATCGCAAGAAAGCAATGCTCGCGCAACTGCGCACGCTCGTCGAGCACGAATCACCAAGCCACGACAAATCCGCACTCGACGAGCTCGCCACCAAGCTGCTCGACCGCTGGCAGGGTTTAGGAGCAACAACGGAACGAATCGCCAATCCAAACGGCGGCGATCATATCATCGCGCGATTCAATGACAATTCGACCACTCAGCGCGGCCTGGTCGTCGGACATTTCGACACCGTCTGGCCGATCGGCACGCTCGAAAACATGTCGTTTGCGATCGACAGCGACATCGTTCGCGGTCCGGGCGTGTACGATATGAAGGCCAGCTTCGTGATGGCCGTCACGGCGATCGAAGTGCTCGCCGCACTTGATTTGCCGCTGCCGCGACCCATCACGTTCCTTTGGACGTCCGACGAAGAAATCGGCAGCGTCACATCACGCGCGCTGATCGAAACCGAAGCGAGGGACGTTGCTTACGCATTGGTCGTCGAGCCGCCGCTCGGCTCGGGTGCACTCAAAACCGCCCGCAAAGGGACGGGAGTGCTGCAATTGAATGTTGAAGGCGTGGCCGCCCATGCGGGCGTTGAGCCGGAAAAAGGGCGAAGTGCGATCACCGAACTGGCGCACCAAATTCTCGCCGTAAATAAGCTTGCCCGCCCCGAGGTGGGAACAACAATCAACGTCGGCCTGATCTCTGGCGGCAGCGCGGCGAACGTCGTCCCGGCGCACGCCAGCGCCACGGTCGATGTGCGCATCTCCACAATGGCCGAGGCCACGCGCATCGAGGCCGCGATGAAGCAACTCACTCCCGTCACGCCCGGTGTGAAACTCGAAGTGACCGGTCGAATCAAACGCCCGCCGATGGAGCGCACAGCCGCTGTTGCCGAACTTTTCGAACGAGCAAAACCACTCGCCTCTCGCCTCGGCCTGAACCTCACCGAAGGCTCAACCGGCGGCGCCAGCGACGGCAATTTCACCGCGGCTATCGGCGTCGCCACACTCGATGGTCTCGGCTCTCCCGGCGCGGGCGCTCACGCCTCTCACGAACACATCTTGGTCAGCGGCATGCTCGAACGCACGGCCCTGCTGGCCCTTCTCTTGCTCGAGCTTTGACCCTTCATGGACGCTCCGATCGAGATCCGCAAGGCCGAATCCGTCGCCGATTACATCGCCTGTCAGGAAGCCCAGCGCAAGGCGTGGGGACTCGTCGACGAAAGCTACGTCGTCCCCCTCGCAACGATGATCGGTGCCCAACACCATGGCGGCCTCGTGCTCGGCGCGTTCTTGCCCGATGGCCAGGCCGTCGGCCTCTCGTTCGCATTTCTGGGACGCGTCGATAACTCCTGGTGCCTCTATTCGCAGCTCACCGGCATTATTCCCGGTTATCAAGGGCAGGGGATCGGCGGCAAGATCAAGGAAATTCAGCGCGAATACGCCCGCGCCGCCGGCCTCGAATTCATCGCCTGGGCCTTCGATCCTCTTCAGTCCGGCAACGCGTTCTTCAACCTCCACCGCCTCGGCGCAACGAGCCGCCGCTACCTCGAGAATATGTACGGCCTGCGAACTGACGCCCTCAACGCCGGCGTTCCCACCGATCGCCTCATCGCCGAATGGCCCACCGAGCCCAAACCGGTCACAGCGGTCAGTTATTCCGTCTCGCTCCCAAAACTCGTCGAAGGCCCGCACAATCCCGTCGTTCGATCGATCTCAGACTTCCCCAGCGATCAACCGTTGCTCGTCGAAATCCCGCCGTCAATCGCCAATCTCCGTTCGACCGACGCTGCCCTTGCCGAGCGCTGGCGTGCGGCGATTGCTCAAGGACTAACCAAAGCGTTTGCCAGCGGTTATCGCGCCGCCGACGTCATCCGCGACGGTACGCGTTCGTTCTACGTCGTGGACGCCAGGCCATTGCAATAGACGGTGCGCGCCGTAGATTGAACAAAAGGCATCAATTGATTCCGGGGAGAAGGGCGATGACTCGGCGCGCATGGTTGGCGGGACTTTTCGTACTGGCTGCCGGCTCGGCATCGCTCTGCGCGGATGATCGCGACGGCTGGATCGACATCGTCGGCCCCAAGGCCAGCCTCGATGCCTTCGTGCCCGCAAAAACCGACTGGAAAGTCGTGCAGAGCGTTTCGCTCGACCCCAAGAATCCCAGGCGCTTCGTGGCCGAAGAATCTGGCAGCGACGGCACGATCATCTACAACGGCCCCATAGGCCGCACCCCGAACATCGTCACCAAGGAAAAGTTTGGCGATATCGAGTTGCACATGGAATTCGACGTCCCCAAGGGCTCGAACTCGGGCGTGAAGTTCCACGGCTATTACGAGATTCAAATCGCCGACAGCTTCGGCGCGAAGGACATCACGGCATCACAACTTGGCGGAATTTACCCCCGTTCCGAGATGCTGCCTGTCTATCACCACATTGATAAGGGAATCCCGCCCAAGTCGGTCCCCGCCAAGCCGCCCGGCGAGTGGCAAACGCTCGACATCATCTTCCAGGCCGCGCGCTTCGATGCGACGGGCAAGAAGATTGCCAACGCGAAGATCGTCGAAGCGAAGGTGAACGGCACCGTCGTCCACAAGGATGTCGAGATGCTCTACCCAACCGGCGATAACTGGAAGAAGAAGGAGATGACGAAAGGACCGCTTCTCTTCCAGGCCGATCACGGTCCGGTGGCGTTCCGGAACATCCGCGTCCGTCCCTGGTCACCGCGCTGAGCTCGCGGCCCCATCGGGCGAGGCGCTTGCCCGCTGGGAATCGACTGCCCATCGGCGAGAATGACCGAGAAATCGTGGTCTGGCGTTTCATAAGGCTCGCGGTGCGGCCGCATGATGAACCGCGCCAGGCCATCGGGCGTTGGGAACTTTCCATCGGCATAGAGACGTTCATCGCCGGATTGACCGAGCGTCGGACACGGCCACCGTTCCGCGCCTTCGCGCGAAAGCCTCGCCGACGTCAACCCACGCATGTCGCATGGCCGCCCCACGGTCAGCGGAATGAACTCGTCCCACACCTGGCTCGCCTTGCGAAACTCAAATCCCGAATACCCCATCGCCTGCCCAATCATGGCGATAATCTGCCAATCGGGCAGGGCGGTTCCTGGTGAATTAGCGGTACGCTCGCGGCAACAGACAACGCGGTCGCTCGACGTCATCGTCCCCGACGATTCTGCGATGTCCGTCGCGGGAAGGACGATATGCGCTGATTGAGTCAACGTACACTCGATGCCGTTCGTCTGCACGATCAGCAATTCGACCTTTTTGAGCGCCGCACGCAGACCGGGCTGATCTTCGATCCAATCGCGACCAGAACCACTGGCGGCAATCCAAACCGCCTTGATTCGTCCGCGCTCGATCGCCTCAATCATCTCACCAGGCGATAGTCCCGTCTCTCGCGATATCGTGCCGCTAGGACGGTTCCAGTACGATTCGACCTGATCGCGATGCGAACGATCGTCGACGAACCGAAAGCCAGGCAATTGATCGGACAATAGCCCTGCTTCACGCGCACCAAAGGCATTGAACTGGCTTGAGAGCGGCAGTGGCCCTGCACCAGGCTTACCAACTTGCCCGGTCAGCAGGTGCAAATTGATCACGCTATTGTGCTGCGCGGACTCATTGCCCGTCGATTCCCGCCCCGCGACGTGAATACTCATCCAGGCCCGCGAGGTCGCGATTCGCTGCGTAAGTTCCCGAATGATTGCCACCGGAACGCCAGCAGCCGACACCAGGTCGGCCAGGTCTTCGTCGATCACGAGATGAAAGAAGCTATCAAAACCTGTTGTGTGACGTGCGATGAATCGATGATCGAGCGCATCGTGTTCAATCAGCAGTCGTGCGACTGCATTGAACAGCGCAGTTTCGCCAGACTGCGATATCGGTACCCAAAGCGCCGCCTCTTTCAATAACGGCGATTGATCCGAGCCGATCACAATCAGCTCGAAATTCGGGCTCGTTCGCTTTCGAGCGATCACTCGCTCAACCAGTTCCGGATGATCGATCGCCAGGTCTGCGCCCCAGACGATCGCGCAATCGGCATGGTCGAGGTCGCTCAAACTTGCGGGCGAGCCGTCGGCACCCAAACTCGAGCGAAATCCGGCCGCCGCCGCATTCCAACTCGCAGCATAGCGACTGCATGACGCGGTATTGTTCGAGCCGATCGAGCCCTTGAACAACTTGACCGCGAGGTAAACCGCCTCGGTATCAAGCTGATCGCAGCCCAAGAAAGCGATCGACTGCGGCCCATGAGCGTCGATAATCTCAGTCAGGTGCGCAGCCATGTGATCGACTGCATCGGCCCAGGTCGCGGTGAGAAATGGGGCGTTTCGCTCGAGTCGAAACCGTGGATCGAGCGGACGGGGCAAGGGTTCCGTCAGGCGCGAGGCAGCTTGCAGTGCGGCATTCCAGCCATCCTCCCCGCCGTTGTCGCCTTCGAGCCCGCGTGGCATGAGTAACTCAACCCTTGTCATGAAGAGATGTCGCCTCTTGCACTGCCCAACTTGAAGCAATGCGACTCTCGTGCCGAGTAATCGCCATTCATAGCCGAACAATCACAAGAATCATTCTCAAAAGGACTTACGTTCTCTAGGTCGTGACGGCTCCTACACTTGAGCACAAGACTCGCGTGCATGGTTACCGATCACATTCGCCCAGAAATCCGGCGGGCGATTGCCGGGTGCAGTCTCTTGGCAGAGGCGAGGTCAGGGCTCATACTACGGGTTCACACAGCCAAACCCGCGTTGTTCATCCGCGCCTGGGAGACCGTCACCAATGCGACGCATAGCGGCCATCGCCTTTGGAATCGTGGCCTGTTTAGGCCTCTCATCCTCCCGCGCGGCCGACCCAAAGCCGCTCGAAATCGGTGCCCAGGCGCCCGACTTCGACCTCCCCGGCGTCGATGGCAAGAATCACAAGCTCAGCGACTACGCCTCGGCAAAGGTGCTCGTCGTCCTCTGGACTTGCAACCATTGTCCGACGGCCCAGGCCTACGAAGATCGCATCGAAGCCTTCCACCAGAAGTACAAGGATAAGGGCGTCGCGCTCGTGGCGATCTCGCCCAACGATCCCAAGGCCGTGCGCCTCGACGAACTCGGTTACACCGACCTCACCGACTCGTTCGACGACATGAAAATCCGGGCTCGCGATAAAAAGTATTCGTATCCCTACCTTTATGACGGCGACACGCAAAAAGTCGCCCACGCGTACGGCGTGCTCGCAACCCCACACGTCTACGTCTTCGACGCCGACCGCAAGCTGCGCTACAACGGCCGGTTCGACGATTCCGAGGTCAAGACCGTCAAGTCGCACGACGCGATCAACGCCGTCGAAGCCGTGCTCGCTGGCAAGCCGGCGCCCGTCGAAAAGACACGTGTCGTCGGCTGCTCGACCAAATGGGCCGAAAAACAGGCCGATGCCGTGAAATCGGTCGCCAAATGGGACGCAGAACCAGTCTCGCTCAACATGATCGACGACGCCGGCGTTGCCAAGCTCGCAAAGAACGGCACCAAGAACTATCGCCTGATCAACGTTTGGGCGACCTGGTGCGGCCCATGCGTTGCCGAGCTTGATGAGTTGGTGACCATCAAACGGATGTATACAACCCGGCCATTCGAGGTGGTTACGATCTCGATGGACGAGCCGTCCAAGAAAGATCAGGCGCTCAAGCTTCTCACCGAAAAGCACGCTTCAACCAAGAATTACCTCATCGAAACCGCCGATCGCGACAAGTTCGCCGAGGCGCTCGACAAGGACTGGCCCGGCCCGGTCCCCTACACGATTCTGGTCTCCCCCGAGGGGAAAGTCGTCTATCGCAAAACCGGCGCGTTCGATGCACTCGAGTTGAAGCGGGCGATCGTCGACCAGATTGGCCGGACATACAAGTAAGTCATTCTTTTTGCATAGAACGAAGGAAGCGATCGATGAGCGAGCGGATCGTATTGCGCACAGGCGAAGCGTTGGTTGAGGGCGATGCCGATTATCTCTGCGCCGAGCCCGAAGTGGTGATTGGCGAGCTCGACGGCCCCGTCGGCCACGCGCTCGCCAACCTGATCGGCGACCAGACGAAAGGGCACACCAAGGTCTTCGCGATCTTGAACAGCGACGTCCAGGTGCGCCCGGCGACCGTCATGGTGAGCAAGGTGACGGTCAAGGATTCACGCTACACGAACATCCTGATGGGCACCGTACAAGCGGCCATAGCCCACGGAGTGCTCGACGCCGTGCGAGCCGGCGACATCCCCAAGGAAAAGGCGAACGACCTGGGGATTATTTACTCGGTCTGGCTCGACCCGAGTGTGAGCAAGCTCGAAGAGATCGACCACAAGGCTCTGTTCGAAGTCCACCGCGAAGCGACCGCCAAGGTCATTCGCAAAGCGATGCGCAACGAGCCGACGATCGAATGGCTGCTGGAAAACAGCGAGAAGGTCGAGCACTTCTTCCACCAGCAGGGGTTGGAGGGGAACTTGTGAAGTGATGCTTGAAGGGGATAGGCTTCGTGTTTAGCCTATCCCTTTCAGATGTAATAGATCAACAAACCTCGGTTATCTAAATGGCAAATAAATCTGGGACACCTGAGTTTCTTGATATCCAATTTCGCATCTGCTCAAATACCAACGAGGCTATTCTATTCGCTATCACAATACTTGAGCCCCCACAATGTTCTACTCTTATGAATCTGGTCGATTGCACCAAATTCTACCTTCCATTAGAGCACCATTTGATCTAGAACCTCTGGTTCGTTCGATTCGAGAAGGAAATGCAGTAGTATACGTCGGAGCGGGCGCATCTGTTCCGTCCGGACTTCCGACCTGGAATCAATTCCTCTACGAATGTTTGCTGAGGGCAAAAAAAGTATCATCAGGCGAAGGACGATGGACACAAACGGATCGCCTTCTCAAAGAAGGGGATTATCTGACGGGTGCCGATTTACTTCAGAAAGAGATAGGACAAGCTCTCGAGCACTACGTATGGGATATTTTTGGTGGTGCAAATACGCCGTCTCCTATTCACTTCGCTATAGCTAGGATTCCGTTCTCGCTCGCAATTTCTACGAATTACGATCGACTTCTTGAGTCGGCATATAAATCACGGCCAAATGTATGGACATGGAGAGACCCCGCAGCATTATTTAGTGCCATTAAGCATCGTCGTTTTTCAGTTGTGAAGGTGCATGGAGACGTTGGAAATGGCCCTTCTCTTGTATTAACAAAGACTCAATACCGCGACTTAATGCATCTCAATAGAGCGTTTAATGATTGCCTCACGACTTTATTGTCGTTGAGAACGTTTCTTTTCGTCGGCTCATCGCTACGCGATCATGACCTGCTTCGGCTAATGGATGACGCGAAATTGACCTATGGAAATGACTTCGGTCCCCATTACGCACTTCTTTTCGAAGATGAAGTCGATTCTTCATTCAGTAGGCTCCTTCACGACACTTACAACATTAATGTGATTTACTGCTCGAAGCCTGAGATTTCACGCGAGGCATGGCGAACAGAAGCCGTTTGTTCTTTTCTGAAAGTGTTGTCAGGAAAGGTCGCAAACGACTTCAATGCAATTGAATCGCCGGCGCGAGAATCACCACTTTTTAACCTACGCGCATTCTCACAGAATTTGCTTGAAAACATCCTGAAGCGGACCGGCGCCGATCGTGGCTGCATAGCTTTCGTCAAGGACATTGAATTACGTGGACTTTATCGGATTGCGGAAACAGAGTCTTGCAATCCTGCGGATATCGCAGATCCCTTTACCCGAATCATTAAGCTAAAACGATTCGACGAGCATGAGCGGCTAATTCAGCCGACCTCAATGCTCGGCAGTTTGTTTCTAAAGGAAGGCACCAGCGAACCTCATCTATATAAAGAAGATGTCTGCGGGAGTGAGTGTTCCAACGAGGATCATCCGGAACGCGGCGATCGTCCTCATTCCGAGGTCAGAAGCATACTCGCTTGCCAAATTCAGGCCGATGGTCAGAAAGTAGGAGTGATTTCCATTGAATCCTTCTGCAGAGATGCATTCACGAATGATCACTTATCTTCATTAAAAGTGGCAGCCCAGGCCGCGGGTGCAGGTTACACTGAGTATCGCCATCGAAGCGAATCCGGCACGGGAATCAAGCCGTACTTGCAGAATATGGACAAGTTTAACTCCCTTATGTCAATAAGTCGAGTATTGAGACCGCTGAATCTCTCCTACATATTATACGACATTGATTACGCATCGGGAACAGTTGTCGCGCGATCGATTGACCCTCTTGGAGGGCAACTTCTTGAGGAATTTGGTTATGCCTTTGAGGAGAGAAGTCTTGTTACGACAGTGCTCCGATCAAGGCAACCAAAATTCATTGAAGATGCTGCAATTGAATTGCAAAAGCAAGATCCAGAACTTTCCGCAAAAGGTGTTGAGAAGTTCGGCATTCGAGGATCCGTCATAGCGATGCCAGTCCGAGTCGGAGGGCACACTTCGACTGTTCTCGTGTGTTGGTCGCGCGACGCGAACAGAGATTTGCAGCGTTATGAGCACCGGGTGGCATGCTTAACTAGATTAATCGCCAATATTCCGCCTGCGGAACATCATAAAAAAATAACTGAACAAAGTGCATATTTATTTCTAGATAATTTTAATGTTCTGCTTGCGAAGGTGGATCGGGATAATCCGTGGACGGAAAAGATCGAAAATGCGAGATTTCGTGAACAGATTATAAGACAGGCGATGAAGGCGTTGCTCGATGATTCATGCGGACTGGCAAGAGTCCGGGTCTGGCAAAAACGGACAAATCATCGCAAACAACGATTCGAAATCGTGAATTCGTTGACTGTGAGGCGTGCCACATCAAAAGGAAAAAGATTGCTGGACGCTTATGCTGGAGTGTCTTGTGATGAGGGTGACCCCTTTTGCCACTACACAATTCAAAGAGCCGAGACCGGGGAGGCAAGTGCAATTTGGCAGCATTGGAGTATGTTTGGCTTGAAGGATGAGAATTGCAAAGTATTGGACAAAGACCCCAACGGTAGCTGGATTGTCTGCCCGATCATTCGAAACAGTAAGTTATATGGGTTTCTTTCAGCAGACACACATTATCCAAACAAATCTGGGGACCCCGTTGAAGAGCGGGCACAAGAGGATGTAAGAAGATTTCAATGTTGCGCGGTAGAGCTTGTTGCAGACATTTTGACAGTCATTCTCCGAAAGAATCGAGTACACTACG
Source organism: uncultured Isosphaeraceae bacterium (assembly GCA_945957605.1). Lineage (GTDB taxonomy): Bacteria > Planctomycetota > Planctomycetia > Isosphaerales > Isosphaeraceae > CAMFLR01. The sequence goes on along the minus strand of CAMFLR010000005.1, from coordinate 528,420 downwards.
GAAAACCTTGATTTGCTGTGACCCGCGCCGCTTATGGTGATCGGATCAGACGTGGCATCCAAGCGTTGACTCGGACTGGTAAAGCAAGCCCCTCGGCAAACGCAGTAGGCAGCGACTTACAATCACGAGCCGATCGAACCAACATAGAGGAACTCGGACACGCATGCGATCTGTTTGGCGTTTGTAACAAATCTTTGAACGTTGCTGAAATTCGCGCTGGCATCACCTTCTCCGGCAGGCTACGGTGAATCAGCCATTTCATAACGACTCGCGATCCCTCACTCGGAGAACGCTCATGCCACGCATTCGCATGAAATCTCTATGTGCGATGACTGCTGTGCTCGTCGCCACTTCGCTCTTCGCGGGAGAAAAACAGGTACGAAAATCAAGGGTTGGGGCATTGTGACAGATCCCGATGGCGATTGCGAAGTCACTTCTAAAGAGTCGACCGTCAGTTTCAATATTCCGACCAAGCCACACGACTATGCCGTTGAATTGAACTTGCAAAACTCTCCGCGGGTGATGACCGATGTGAAGGGCGACTTCATTGCCGAAGTGCTTGTCACCGGGACATTCAAAGCGGGCGACACGTCGACTCTCGATCCTGCAGGCGGGCGCCGCTTGCCCTATCATGGCGCGGGGCTTCTGTTGGTCAAGGACGAATCGACTTACATCACGATGGCTCGCGCCTGCCTGAGCCGCGACGGCGTACTCGATCCCTATGCCAATTTCGAAATGCGCGACGCGGGCCAGGTCCCGGTTTCGCGATACCAAATCAAGCTACCTGAAGCTGATCGAATCTGGCTTCGCCTGGAGCGGCGAGCCAACCACATCTACGGTTCGGTCAGCGAAGACGGCACTCACTGGAAGTCCTACGAATCAATTGATGCCGCTTTGCCCGAGACTCTGAAAATCGGCATCGTCGGCATCAACTCCTGCAACGTGCCACTCGAGGTGAAGTTCGATAACTTCTCAATCTTCAAAAAGACCGAAATCGAGTGACTCACGCCGCGCACGTCCTGAGCCGCTCGGCCAATCCTCTCTGAGTTCCCGCGCACGCCGGGTATAATGAAGGTTCAATGCCTCACCCGTCGTTGACGCGCGGAAAGTTCTCGACAGAGAGACCCAAATCATGCCCGAGTTTGGCTACCAGGACCCGTTTCCGCTTGGCCCCGATGAAACGTCCTACCGCAAGCTGACGTCCGACTACGTTTCGACCGCCGAATTCGACGGGCAGGAGATTCTCAAGGTCGCGCCCGAAGCGCTGGTTTTGCTCGCACGCGAAGCCTTTCGCGACGTCTCATTCCTCTATCGCGCCAAGCATCTCACCAAGGTCGCGGCCATTCTCGACGATCCCGACGCCTCGACCAACGATCGCGGCGTCGCGCTCACGCTGCTCAGGAACGCAGTCGTCGCGTCGGGCTTCCAACTGCCCATGTGCCAGGACACCGGCACCGCGACCATCGTCGCCAAGAAAGGTCAGCGCGTCTGGACCGGTGGCGCCAAGGACGAGGAATTGCTCTCGAAGGGGATTTACGAGACCTACCTCAAAGAGAACCTGCGATACTCGCAAACCGTGCCGCTGACGATGTTCGAGGAAGCGAACTCGGGCACAAACCTGCCGGCGCAGATTGATATCTACGCAACCAACAGCGGAACTTATGAATTCCTGTTCGTGGCGAAAGGAGGCGGCTCGGCGAACAAGTCGTTCCTGTTCCAGGAAACAAAGGCTCTGCTCAATCCCGCGAGCATCCGCAAATTCCTCGACGAAAAGCTGCGTTCGCTGGGAACGGCCGCCTGCCCGCCCTATCACCTGGCGATCGTAATCGGCGGCACGTCGGCCGAGGCGACGATGAAGACCGTCAAGATGGCGAGCGCAGGCTATCTCGACCACCTGCCGACGCAAGGCAACAAGCTGGGCCGGGCGTTCCGCGACACGGCGATGGAAGAGCAGGTGATGGACCTCGCGCGCCAGAGCGGCATCGGCGCCCAGTTCGGCGGCAAGTATTTCGCGCTCGACGCACGCGTCATTCGCATGCCGCGCCACGGCGCATCGTGTCCAGTGGGAATCGGCGTGTCGTGCTCGGCCGATCGCAATATCAAAGCGAAAATCAATCGCGACGGCATCTGGCTCGAAGAACTCGAACGCAATCCGTCGCGGTTCATTCCCGAACGCTATCGCCACGCGCTCGGAGCCGAAGGGGCAGTCGATATCGACCTCAATCGCCCCATGGCCGACGTGCTGGCCGAGCTGACGAAATACTCCGTCGCCACCGCGCTCAAACTTACGGGCACGATCATCGTCGCCCGCGACATCGCGCACGCGAAAATCAAGGAACGGCTCGATCGCGGCGAAGGCATGCCCGAGTATCTCAAGAATCATCCCGTCTATTACGCGGGGCCCGCCAAAACTCCTGAAGGCATGCCGTCGGGCTCGTTCGGCCCCACTACCGCCGGCCGCATGGATAGCTACGTCAACCAGTTCCAGGAAGCGGGCGGGTCGATGGTGATGATCGCGAAGGGGAACCGCTCGAAGGCTGTCACCGAAGCCTGCAAGAAGCACGGCGGTTTCTATCTCGGCTCGATCGGCGGTCCCGCCGCTCTTCTGGCGCAGGATAACATCAAGAAGGTCGAGCTGCTCGAATACCCCGAGCTCGGCATGGAAGCTGTATACAAAATCGACGTCGAGGATTTCCCGGCCTATATCCTGGTCGACGACAAGGGGCACGAATTCTTCAGCCAATTGCCCGTGTTGCACTAGGATCGACACTCGCAGGAGTGATCACATCATGGCAGCCTTTCGCGTTGAAACCGACACGATGGGCAAGGTGAACGTCCCGGCCGACCGGCTCTGGGGCGCTCAAACGCAGCGCTCGTTCGAGAACTTCAAAATCTCGGGCGAGCGCATGCCGCTCGCGCTGATCCACGCGCTCGCGAAGGTCAAACGTGCCGCGGCGCAGGTCAATCTCGACTTGCAACTTTTCAAAGATCCCGCAATCGGCCAAGCGATTATCAACGCGGCCGATGAGATGATCGCCGGCAAGCACGACGACGAATTTCCCCTCGTCGTCTGGCAGACCGGCAGCGGCACGCAGACGAACATGAACGTCAATGAAGTGCTCGCCAATCGCGCCAGCGAGCTTCTTGGCGGCGTGCGCGGGATGGAACGCAAGGTCCATCCTAATGATGACGTGAACAAATGCCAGTCATCGAATGATGTTTTCCCCACAGCGATGCATGTCGCAGCGGTCGAGGCGATTACGCACGACTTGATTCCCGCAATTGAGGCGTTGAAGCAAACCCTTGCGGAGAAGGCCGAGGAGTTTCGCGCGATCGTCAAAATCGGCCGCACGCACCTGATGGATGCAACTCCGCTCACGCTGGGGCAGGAGATTTCCGGCTGGGTTCAAATGCTGGCAAACGCTCGCAAGCAACTTGATTTTGCATTGCCGGGGCTTTGCGAATTAGCGCAAGGCGGCACTGCGGTCGGTACCGGATTGAATGCTCCCCGCGAGTTTGCTGATCGATTCGCCAGCGAAATCGCTCGGCTCACGGGGCTTCCGTTCGTCTCTGCGCCAAACAAGTTTGAAGCATTGTCGAGCCACAGCGCGTTGCTGTTTGCGCACGGTGCGCTCAAAACAATCGCCGCGACATTCATGAAGGTTGCCAACGACGTGCGATGGCTGGCATCAGGTCCGCGTTGTGGGCTTGGCGAGATTCATATTCCCGACAACGAGCCGGGCAGTTCAATCATGCCCGGCAAGGTAAATCCCACGCAATGCGAGGCGATGACGATGCTCGCGGCGCAGGTGATGGGTAACGACGTCGCGGTGAACTTCGGCGGAGCGCTCGGCAATTTCGAGCTGAATGTGATGAAGCCGCTCATCATCACCAATGTGTTGCAGAGCATTCGGCTACTCTCAGACGGTGCGCGAAGCTTCAATGAGCACTGCGCGCGAGGCATCGCGCCCAACCGTGAGCGCATCACGCAGCTTCTCAACCAGTCGCTAATGCTCGTCACCGCGCTCAATCCGCACATCGGCTACGACAACGCGGCGAAGATCGCCAAGCACGCGCATGCCAGTGGCATCACGCTCAAGCAGTCTGCAATCGACCTGGGACTTGTCACAGCCGAGCAGTTTGATGCTTGGGTCGATCCTTCGAAAATGATCGGCAACGAAGCGTAGGCTCATCTATGAAGCAAGGCGGCCGCGAACCAGAGTTCGCGGCCGCCTTTGTGACTTATCCTGAGAAGACTCTTACTCGTCTTCGATAGGGATTTCGTACAATTCTCATTACGCAGGCAGGAATCGAACCTACGACCTCCAGGTTATGAGCCTGGCGAGCTAGCCGCTGCTCCACTGCGCACCTGAATAATACAATAAGCCTCACCGAATGGAAGAGGCTACCGCCTCTTTTCCATGATTTCTCCGCAACTCATTCGAGTTACGCCATTCACGAAGCAAGGCCGCCGCGAACCGGAGTTCGCGGCGGCCTTTGTTACTTATCCTGAGAAGACTTTCGTCTGTCTTCGTTGCGGACTTGTACGCTTCTGATTGCGCCGGCAGGAATCGAACCTACGACCTCCAGGTTATGAGCCTGGCGAGCTAGCCGCTGCTCCACGGCGCACCTGAATACTACTACACCGTGGTCGCAGATGGAAGAGGCTACCGCCGTTATTTCACGATTTCCTCGCAATCAGCAGCAGGCTCAAACGGCCGACCGCCGACGCTCGTTTGACTTTCCCGTCCGCCGCCGAATCGGCGATCGCCGTGGCTTCACCGCTTCGGTTGTACGAGGCTCGGGACCGGTGAACAAACTCAATTCCGCCACCGTTTCTGAGTCGCGCTTCGCTGCTGGAGCAGGGGCCACGGCGGCAACCGGTTTCGGGGTAGCCGGGGTCGTCGTCACCGAAGCCGTATAAATGACCGGCTTCTTGGGTTGCTTCCACTCGCGTCCGCTCGAGCCCGGCGCGACGGGAGTCGCGTCGAACTGCTCGGCGGCAAGCAGCGGACGAATCGAGGACTCGATCAACCCATTGCTGAACGCCTGCTGGAGAATATCCTGGTCGAGCACGTTGGCGATCGACGCAAGAATCATCCCCTGGTCGAGAATCAGCACGCCATCGCTCACACGGCCGCTTTTGACATCGACCGCGTCGTGAAAACCGTATGGTCCGTAAACCGGGAACGTCGCCGAAAGCGCCTTGAGGTTGTCGATCGCCTCGCGAGGGGCGAACGGCAGGGCCAGAAACGACGCATGCGGCGTGACAACGTGTGGCGGCGAACCGTCGGGATTGATTCCCGCGTGCGAGTTCAGGCCCAGAGGGGCGATCCCGAAGGCATGGTAGCCACCCTTCGCATCGCTCGACGCCGAAATGCCCCAGTAGCCAAGCTTGGCGTCGAGCATTCCGTAGTCGATCTGTGCCTTGGCGTAGAGGCGATGATTGTTGCCCCAGCTATTCGGCGACCAGGCGGCCTCGGGCACGAACAGGGGGACCATCAGGGCCTCGAACATCGTGCCGTCCCAGCTCGGGACGACCTTGGTGCCGCGATAGGCACGGGTGCTTTCAGTCACCGCGACGCCGTGAATCGTCCGCACCGGAGCCGAAACGTCCGGAGCAGAGCGCGCCATGCGGTAGTAATGATCGGCGGGCAAATCGCCCCGCGCGATGCCGATGTAGCTTGCGATGCGCGGCTCGGTGTTGAGCGTGCCGTAGTGATACTCGGTAAACTCGCCGCCGCCATCGGTGTAGTAACCGCCGCGGAGCAGGCCGGGGTGAGCAACCGGGTTCTTGGGATCGTGAGGATCGTAGAAGAACCGAAAGTTCATCGGCCCCAAAATCTTATCGCACTGAGCTTTGAGTTCGGGACGAACCTGCGCGACCATCATCAGGCTCGCGGCGAGCCAGCCGTTGTCGACGGTGGAAAGAAATCCGCGAAGTGGGCCGCCTCCCGGCCAATTGCGCAAACGCTCACCAGTTTCCGGATCGTACCAGTTATAGAAGAATCCGTGCGACCGCTCGAGTCGCGAGATTGCGGTGAGACATTTCGCCAGGCGCTTCCCCGCCTCGTCGTGGCTAATGAGCCCCAAACCTTCAGCAGCAATCGTGCTCCAAAGGTACGCGGCAATATTCGTGGGCGAGGTGAAACGCGAAGGTTTCCACTCTTGCCCGTTACGCCAGATCCCATCCGCCGGAAGCTGCCCCGTGGAAGCGATCGCTTCGACCGAACGCCAGGTATCGCGGGCGTACGTCGCCAGCAGTGTGCGATCTTCGGCAGAGAGGGCAGCCCCACCCGCAAACGCGGAGGTAGGGTCCATGGCAAGCATCCCGAAGATCGCTAGTGGAGCAACTCGCATCTTCATCTGAACCTCCCGACGTCCGTTTCACCGCCGTCGGCGCAGGGAATCCCCTGCATCCTCTGGAACCGTGAGTCAGTTCCAGCGAACGAATCGGATGTCATATCGGTTTACGTCGAAGAGTGACCCCTGTTCAACCTTGTCGGTTGACCCCACACGGTTTCTTCATCCTCAATTGTAGCTCTAACACTGTTTCTGATAACCCCGATTATCAAAAACGAAACAATTTAGGAAGAATAGACAAATTGCACACCCGACACTACATACAAATGTAGCACAAACCGCACCAAAGCAACAAATGCGTGCAAGCAATCATCGCGACGGTTATATCGATTACGTGGGTGGCTATTCGTGGTGACATGACATCATCACGAATCAACTCACGTCTATTTTAGGTTGTGATTTCCGCACACGTCGCGGGATTCATACTGATCATACGTTGCCGGGTGATTTGAAGTTCGGATCATCCAAGCCAGGAAGTGCGCCCGTGCTATCGGCGAAGCGCGGAACCGAAACGCCAGCGCGGTCGAGCATTCCCACATAGAGGTTACAGAGCGGCGTGTCTTTGGTGTAACAGATGTGCCGGCCAGGCGCGAGCGTGCCGCCACCACGGCCGCCGAGCAGAATGGGCAAGTTGTGGGGATTGTGGGAATTTCCGTCGCGAAGCGCGGAACCGAACATCACCATCGAGTTGTCGAGCAGCGTCTTTTCGCCTTCCTTGATCGCCTTCATCCGCTCGAGCATGTAGGTGAACTGCGCCACGTGCCACGCCGAGATCTTTTCGTACTGCGCCAGTTTCTTCGCGTCGTTCTCGTGGTGCGAAATCTCGTGGTGCCCGCCGCCCACCCCTTCGAGGAACGAGAAGTTCTTGCCGCTCACGGCGTTGCCAAACATGAACGAAGAGATCCGCGTCGAATCGGTCTGAAAAGCGAGCACCATGATGTCGAGCATCAGTCGCGCGTGTTCCGTGTGATCGGCCTTGCGCTCGCGATGCCGGCCCGGATCGCGATGATAGGCGTCGACCCGACCGCCCAGCTTTTCGATTTCCTTTCGGGCCTCGGGATCATTCGCAAGCTGGCTACGACGATCCGCCGCCTCAAACGCGATCCGCTTCTCAATCGCCCGCACCGAGTCGAGATACTCGTCGAGCTTCAAACGGTCGTCACGACCGATCGCGTTGCGAAGCGTCTGGGCGTCATCACGCACCAGGTCGAGCACGCTACGGTCGTCGTCCTGCTGCGCCTTCTTCTCGCCCGCCTTGGAACGAAACAGGCGGTCGAACGCGAGCTTAGGATTGATTTCCTTCGCCAACGGCGTCGTGGGCGACGACCACGCAATGTGCGAGCCATAGAGCCGCGTGTAACCGACAACGGTATCGACGCCCGTCGTCACCGGCTCGACCGCGAGCTCGAGCGACGGCAACGGCGTGAAATTCCCAACGCGTTGCGCCGCGAGCTGATCGACAGAGATCCCGCCCGAGTTCAGATCGGAACCGCTCGTGCGGTGAATGGTCGTGCCGGTCAGGAATGCGGCATCTTTGACGTAGTGCCCGTCGCCGGTGTCCGTCGCGCGATTCGTCAGTTGCGTCAAAACCAGCACGTCGTCCTTGACCGACTTCATTGGCTGCAGGACGGGCGAAAGTTCGAAGTCCTTGCCCGTTGCGGCCGGAGTCCACGCCTTGGGTGGCACGCCGTTCGGGAAGAACAGGAACGCCATACGCACGGGAGCCTTGGCTGCTGCACCGGCTGCGAGTGTCGTCGAGCGCATTGCGTCGAGCAGGGGCAGGCCCATCGCCACGCCCAGTCCACCACGAAGAACGGTCCGTCTGTTGATCGTGCGGCTGAACCTGCTCATGGCTTGCCCTCGGTTTTCGACTCGTTGCGGCGATAGCCGAACGGATAACTCTTGACGATCTCGGCGACCAGCACGGTCGACTTGTAGCCCTTTTGTTCCAGCGCCGTAGCGATCTGGCGGATCGTCGCGGTGTCGTAATATTCAACCCCGCGCCTCACCCCATAAGAAAGCATACGACTCACCAGATTTTTGACAAACAGGTCCTTCTTGGAGTCGATAAGAATCTTCTTCAACTGAGCAGGACCCGTGAAATCCTCGCCCGTCGTCAGCTTGCCCGACGCATCAACCGGCTTCCCGCCGATCTCCGTCCGCCAGCGCCCAATCGCATCAAAGCTCTCGAGCCCGAAACCAAGCGGATCGAGCTTCGAGTGGCACGACGCACAGTTGGGATCCTTGCGATGCGCCTCGAGCCGCTTGCGGAACGTCTCATCCCCCTTGGGATGATCGTCCGGGGGCAGCACCTTCACATTATTCGGCGGCGGTGGCGGCGGCGTCCCCAGCAACTCTTCAAGAACCCACTTCCCGCGCAACACCGGGCTCGTCCGCTGCGGGTACGACGTCAGCGTGAGAATCGCCGCCATCCCCAGCACTCCGCCACGGTTCGCGTCCTTCATCTCAACCTTGCGAAATTCCGAGCCCTTCACACCCTCGATGCCGTAATGTTTCGCCAGGTTTTCATTCAAATACGTGTACTTCGCGTCGATCAGGTCGGTGACTGGCGCATTGTTCTTCATCAAAGCATGAAAGAACTGAATCGCCTCTTCACTCATCGCGTCGCGCAGCGTTGCGTTGTACGACGGATATCGTCCACGATCTGGCTCGGCCGCGCTTGCCAGCGTGTCAACTCGCAGCCACTGCGCTCCGAAATCGGTCGCGAACGCTCGGGATTTCGGATCCTTGAGCATCCGCTGCACCTGTGCTTCAAGCACATCCGGCTTGCTCAGCGTCTTATTTTCAGCGAGTCGGAAAAGCTCATCGTCGGGCATCGACGACCAGAGGAAATACGACAGCCGGCTCGCCAGTTCGTATTCACTCACGCGATAAGGAGCACTTCCCGGCTGATCCTTTTCGACCAAAAACAGGAAGTGCGGAGACACCAACACCGCACGAAGCGCAAGCTTCACGGCCCGATTAAACGGCTCGCCACGACGATCGGCCCGACTGAACAAGCCCATCAGCCGGTCGACTTCCTGAGAATTCGCTGGCCTGCGAAACGCCTTCGTCGCAAATGTTTCAACGCACTTTCGCGCGGCGGCGTCCTTGCTCAGCTTGTCATCGGGAGTCGCGACTTTCCATCGCTTGGGATCGGCTTGATCGAGCACTTGCGTCGCGGCAGCGAGGTACTTTTCCATCAAGATCGGCGGCACAAACAGCGTCGACGCATTGTTATCGAATCCGCCACCGCCGCCACCGTCCGACGGAAACGCATCGGCCGGCTTCGTATCGACGCCTAGCAAATCGCGAATCGTGTTGTTGTACTGCCGGCGCGTGAGCCGTTGAATCACGCTCGGACCCGGGTCGCGCAGGTTATTGAGCGAGTTGAGCGCGTGCTCGATCTGGTCACCAAACACCTGCCGTTCGGCCTCGCTTGGCTGCGGTTTATTCTTTGGTGGCATCGACCGATCGGTCATCGCCTCGGAAATGCGCTCGGCCAGATCCGGATCTTTCACCAGCGCCAACTCGCTATCAACCTTCGACAGATTGATGCCCGCCTTCGGCCGGCGATTGCCGTGACAACTGACACAATATTTGGCCATGACTGCTTTTACGTCATGATCAAAACTTGGCTTAGGCGCATCGGCCGCGTGCACCGGCATGATCAAAGCCGGGAGAGCGAACGCAACAATGATCAATCCAGTCGATATCTTCACCGGATGGTTCCGAGCAGGCGGCGAGGTTTTTGGCAAGGCGGGAAAGCAGCGGGGTTCATTCACTCATCAATTGTAGCCAAATCACATGGTGACCGCCACCGACGATTCAACCGGAATCCTCAGCCATCTCTCCGTAATTGTTGACATACCTGAGTACGTACTACCTCGAGCTCCTGGCGGTGTTTACAACAGTGCATCGGTTTGCACTCCCACTCTTCACTGCGAGCGCCAACGCATGTCTGTTTCTACGCTCTTTCGTCGCACGATGTTCTGCTGGCTCGTTTTTCTTGCCCCCAGCGCGGTCGTCAACGCCGCCGACAAACCCAACGTCCTGTTCATCATGGCCGACGACCTCAACGTCTCGCTGGGATGCTACGGCGCCCCCGTGAAGACACCGAACATCGACCGCCTCGCCAGCCGGGGCGTCCGGTTCGATCGCGCCTATTGCCAGTATCCCCTCTGCAATCCAAGCCGATCATCGCTCCTCACCGGCCTTCGCCCCGAGCAGACCACCGTACTCGACAACATCAAAAAGTTCCGCGACCAGATCCCCGACGTCGTCACGCTCCCGGGTCTCTTTCGCAAGCAGGGCTATTACGTCGCGCGAGTGGGCAAGCTCTACCACTACGGCGTCCCTGGCGAGATCGGCACGAGCGGCCTCGATGATCCGCAATCGTGGGACGAGGTCATCAATCCCATCGGTCGCGACAAGACCGAGCAGAGCAAGATTTTCTCGATCAATCCCAAGAACGCCATGGGCGCCACGCTGAGTTGGATGGCCGCCGACGGCACCGACGCCGAGCAAACCGACGGCAAGGGAGCCGCCGCCGCAATTGGCCTGCTTGAAAAGCATAAGGACAAGCCATTTTTCCTCGGCGTCGGCTTCTATCGTCCGCACACGCCCTACGTCGCCCCCAAGCCGTATTTCGCGATGTATCCCACCGACAAGGTCGCGCTTCCCGTCGAACCCGCGGACGATCGCAGCGATATTCCCCGCCCCGCGCTACCGGTTCAGAATCCGAACTACGGCCTCGATCAGCAGAAGCAAAAGGAAGCTAAGCAAGCGTACTACGCCACAGTCTCATTCATGGACACGCAGGTCGGCCTGGTGCTCGACGCGCTCGATCGCCTTGGTCTCGCCGATAAAACGATCGTCGTCTTCGTAAGCGATCACGGCTACCACCTCGGCGAACACGGCCTCTGGCAGAAGATGACGCTCTTCGAAGAAGCGAGCCGCGTGCCGCTGATCATCGCTCCTCCCAAAGCGCGAAACGCTGGCAAGACATCTCCGCGACTCGTCGAATCGATCGACATCTATCCGACCATTGCCGAGCTTGCAGGCCTGAATGCGCCGGCGAATTTGCCCGGCAAGAGCATGGTGAAATTGATCGAAAGTCCCGAGATTCCCTGGAAAAACGCCGCCTACACGCAAGTAAGACGCGGGAATAAGGCCGATTCCGCAGTCGGCCGATCGGTTCGCACCGAGCGCTATCGCTATACCGAATGGAACGGCGGCGAGCGTGGTAAGGAACTCTACGACCACGAAACCGACCCGCGCGAATTCACCAACCTTGCCAATCGTCCCGAGCACGCCGAGATCGTAAAGGGTCACAAGACGCTGCTCGACAAGGGTCTGCCACTGTCAGCCCAGTAACGCAGCAACTCACGGCCGCGCGGCTTGATCAGCGACCAAACGCGCGGTCACTTCTCGATTGCAGAATTGGCGAATGGTTAAAGCAGGAAGGGCCGCTTCGATCTCTTCAAGCGGTCCCATTCATGTCAGAATAAACTGTCGCTTGAATTGACCTGGGCCCACCTGTGGAGGCACCGCGAATGTCAAACGATTCGACAACAGGTGCTCCGACATCGAAATGGCGAAGACGCATACGATCATCAGTAGGCGGCATGATGCTGCTGGTCTTGCTCGTCGGTGTTCCCACGGGTTACTGGATTGGTTCAGCGCAGTCGCAGAGAATTGCACTCGCACAGGTGTTCGAGCGTGGTGGAACGGCCGGTTATGACTACGAACGCGTATTCAAAGTGACGCCTGAGGAAACAATTTGGACTGAATCGCCAAATCTCAAAAATCCAAGCGAGCAGCCCTGGTTTTACGACTTGCTGAAACAATCCGGGCCCGATCTGTTTAGCAATGTGGTCCAAGTCGATTTTAGTACTCGTAACGCACAGAATTATCGAGGCGTGGATTCGCTCGAAACTCTCGCAAACCTTCCGAGGTTAAAGTCGGTTAGACTCGACAAGTTGAAGGGCGTGGATGATCAGCAGTTCAAGCACCTCGCGAAGCTAAAAGACTTGTGCGTTCTGGAACTTTGGGACTTACCGATTACCGGGAAAGGGCTCGAACACCTGATCGGGCTTCGAGAACTCCGGTCGCTGTGGTTGATGAATATGACATTGACACCCGAGGGATGCGAACAGCTTGCGAAACTGAAATCACTCCGCCAATTGCGCTATATGTGGAAGCCTGCAAGTGATGAGGCGATTCGGGCCATTGGAGAATTGAAGAACCTGCGTCTGCTAGAAATCGCGGGGCCAATGGACAAAGGTCGGCTGACCAGTTTTCGCGAGTTGAAGGAGTTGCGCAGCCTCAGGTTGACCGATACGCGAATTGACGACCTTTCATCGCTGACTGAGATGACAAAGCTGAAGCTTCTTGTCGTGCAGGGTACCGCGGAATCGAAGATCTTCACGACAATTCCGATGTTGCCAGAGCTCGAAAGACTGGCCATTGAGACCGACCAATTGACGGTCGACGAATTGCGTGCGATCGCTCGGCTGCCGAAGCTGAAATTGCTAGCGACGCGACCGATGACAGTCACCGATGACACCAATGGAATATTGACATTCATCAAGCTCCGGCCCGACGTCGCTCTTCCCAATGTAAAACACCAGGACACGATTTCCACACCCGCCGCAAAGAAGTAATCGTTCGCAAACTTCCTTAAAGGCATCGATCTGCGCGAGCAAGACAGAACAAGATTCTTACCCCGACCAAAGTCCGCCATTCGCCGCTCCGACGTTCGCTTGCCCAGAGGAACAGTAAGTCCAAAACGAGAAAATCTCAATCCGCTGGCACGTCTCGTGCGAGAAGATTCAGCGCGGGATTTTATTTGGCGCCGCGTTCGCGCGTAAACCTCTGGAAGTTGTTGAATCCCGTACACCCGGCCTCTTGACTCAAACGCCTGGCATGACCACCGTAGGGCGTATCGTCTGGCTCTGTTTCTTTCACTTGCGCGGGATTACACCACAATGCTTTGGATGGCTCTTCTCCTTGGTGCGACGATCTCGGGACAAGCCGAATCGGCGCCAACCAAATATCGTGTTTATGTCGGTACTTATACAAACGAGCGCAGCAAGGGGATTTATCTCTGCGAGTTCGACACCGAAACCGGCACCCTCACGCCCAAGGGACTCGCAGCCGAGTCGGATAGCCCCTCGTTCCTGTCGATCCATCCCAGCAAGAAATTCCTCTATACGGTGAACGAACTAAACGCCTCGGAAGGCCGCAAGGCCGGGGCCGTGACCGCGTTTTCGATCGACCCCAAAACCGGCAAGCTCACGCAGCTCAACCGTCAGTCGAGCGGTGGTAACGGACCGTGCCACCTGAGCGACGTCCGCGAAGGCAAGGTTGTGCTCGTCGCCAATTACGGCAGCGGCAGCGTGACGGCACTTCCGGTCAATGCCGACGGTTCGCTCTCCCCCAACGAGGAAGTGATCGAACACAAGGGTTCAAGCGTAAACCGCTCCCGTCAGATGGAGCCGCACGCCCACTCGGCCAACATCGATCGGTCGGGGAAGTTCGCCATCGTTGCCGACCTCGGCCTCGACAAGGTGTTCGTCTACGACCTCGATGTGACCAAGGCAAAACTGAAACCTCACGACCCCGCTTTCACCAGCGTTAAGGCCGGCTCGGGCCCGCGGCACTTCGCGTTCCATCCCAATAACAAGCATGCCTATGTGATCAACGAACTCAGCTCAACCGTCACCGCGTTCGACTGGGATTCCGCGAAGGGAACGCTTGCCGAAATTCAAACCATCACCACGATTCCGCCCGAGTTTCAGGGCAAGAGCTTCACGGCCGAGGTTGTGGTGCACCCATCGGGCAAGTTCCTCTACGGCTCGAATCGCGGACACAACAGCATCGCGGTGTTTCAAATCGATCAGGCCTCCGGCAAGTTGACCGCGCAGGGGCAAGTCTCCACCGCCGGCAAAACCCCGCGCAACTTTGTCGTCGACCCGAGCGGCAAATTCCTGCTCGCGGAAAACCAGGACTCCGACACGATTACCGTGTTGAAAATCAATCAGGAAACAGGCGCACTGACGCAAGTGGGAGACCCGGCGAATGTGCCGGTTCCCGTTTGCATCAAGTTCGTGCCGATCGACTGACGTTTCCTGCCCACTCGGAGTGATCGTCGCGTGCCTCTCAAGCTATCTGCCTTTCCCAAGTGCTACCTCGAAAAGATCGCCGGCGAGCGGACGATGTCGGTCTTCGACTGGATCGACATGGCCCGTTCGCTCGACGCCGACGGCCTCGAAATGTACGAGGGATTTTTCACCAGCCTCGACAACGATTATCTCGACCATCTCGGCGAGCGCATCAGCGAGGCCGGCTTCGCCATGCCGATGCTCTGCTGCTCGCCCGACTTCACCAATCCCGACGCCGACGCTCGCAAGCGGGCCGTCGACCACGAAATCGAGATGATCAAGGTGACGCGCCGCCTCGGCGGCCGTCGCGCTGTCTGCCGAGTCCTTTCCGGCCAGCGATATCCCGACGTTTCACGTCATCAAGGGCTCGAATGGGTCGTTGAATGCATCAACGCCGTTCTCCCCGCTGCACATGAACACGACATTGTCCTTGGCCTCGAAAATCACTACAAGGACGGCTTCTGGGCGTATCCCGAATTCGCGCAGAAGCAAGACGTCTTCCTCGAACTGCTCGCGAGCATCGACGACCGCACCCACTTCGGCGTGCAGTACGACCCATCAAACGCAATCGTCGCCGGCGATGACCCGCTAGCACTCCTGCGTCAGGTAGCCGACCGCGTCGTGAGCATGCACGCCTCCGACCGCTACCTCGCGGAAGGAACGACGCTCGACGACTTGCGTCAAGTCGACGGCACGCTCGGCTACTCTCCGAACTTGCGGCACGGCGTGACGGGCAAGGGGTTGAACGACTACGACCAGATCTTCCTGATTCTCTCTCAGGCCGGCTATCACGGCTGGGTCAGCATTGAAGACGGCATGAACGGCATGGACGAAATGGCCGAGTCGCTCGCATTCCTTCGCGAAAAAGTCGCGGTTTATTTCCCGAATTGACCTCTGAAACGAAATCGCGAGGGCCTGACCTCGCTCAGGCGAGCAGGCCCTTGACGATATTTCCCGAGACATCCGTGAGCCGGAAATCGCGGCCCTGGAAGCGATACGTCAGCTTCGTGTGATCGAAGCCGAGCAATTGCAACAAAGTCGCGTGCAAATCGTGTACGTGCACCTTGTCCTTCACCGCCTGGAAGCCAAGTTCGTCGCTTTCTCCCAGCGTAATTCCCGGCTTGATCCCGCCGCCCGCCATCCACATCGTGAACGCATTGGGGTGATGGTCGCGGCCATCGCTGCCGCCCTGAACCATCGGCGTGCGACCGAACTCGCCGCCCCAGATCACGAGCGTATCATCGAGCAATCCACGCTGCTTCAAATCCATGACGAGTGCCGCACTCGCCTGATCTGTGTTCTTGCAGTTCTTCTTGAGGTCGTTCATGAGATTGCCGTGCTGATCCCACGCTTCGTGAAACAGCTCGACAAACCGCACACCACGTTCAATCAATCTTCGCGCCAACAAGCAATTATTCGCGAATGACGGCTTGCCTGGCTCGGCGCCGTACATTTCGAGAATGTGCTTCGGCTCCTTGGAGATATCCATCACATCCGGCGCGCTGGTCTGCATTCGATACGCCATCTCAAACGAGCTGATACGCGTGGAAATCTCAGGATCGCCCACCGCGTCGAGCCGTGCTTTGTTCAGGTCGCGCAGGGCGTCGAGCGAGTCGCGCTGAAGGTTCGTGTCAACCCCGCGCGGGTTCGACAGGTACAGCACCGGGTCGCCGCCCGAGCGGAACTGCACCCCCTGGTGCACCGTCGGCAAGAACCCGCTGCCCCAGTTCGAATTGCCGCCGCTCGGCCCCTTGCTGCCCGAGCTAAACACGACGAACGCGGGTAAATCCTGCGACTCACTGCCGAGCCCATAAGTGGTCCACGAACCAAAACTCGGCCGGCCGAATTGGGTCGAGCCGGTGTTCATCATGATCTGCGCGGGGGCATGATTGAACGCGTCGGTCGTCATCGACTTGACGATTGCGATGTCATCGACCACCTTTGCCAAATGCGGCAACAGCTCCGAAAGTTCCGCGCCACTCTTACCGTGCTTGGCAAACTTGAACTTCGGTCCAAGCAGCTTCGAATTGGGATTGATGAACGCGGCACGATATCCCTTGAGCAAATCCGGCGGCGGCAAAGTGCCGTCGAACTTCGCAAGCTGCGGCTTGTTGTCGAACAATTCAAGATGGCTCGGCGCACCTGCCATGAACAGGTAAATTACCCGCTTCGCTTTCGCTTTCAGCGGCGGAGTCTTCGGCGCAAGCGGGTTATCACTCTGCTCCTTGGCCGCAACGGCATCAGGTCCCAGCAAGTGCAGGCCAGCGAGCGAACCGAGGCCCACGCCGCACTGCTGGAAAAACCAGCGTCTGGCGATCGTTTTGGGATCGCCGCCGCGATAGAGATGATCCTGGCAATTCATCTGGATATTCCTAATTTTAATTATTCTTTGGTGATGGTTTCATCGAGGTTGAGCAGCACGCGCGACACGGCCGTCCACGCGGCAAGCTCGGCGGGCGTCGAACCCTTCGGTAGCTTTGGTGGCTTTTTGGGATCGCTCGCAGCCAGGGACCAGGGGGTCGCGCCGGTCCTTGAGAATCGGTCGACTTCCTTTTCGAGCAGCGTGACCAACGTGCGCGACTCATCTTCGCTGGGCGATCGCGCCAGGCACCGCCGGAATGCAAAGGCGACACGATCGGTGTCAGACTGACCGCCGTCGCGAAGCGTGGTCATTGCGAGCGTTCGCGCACAATCGAGAAACAGCGGCTCATTCAAGGTCGTGAGCGCCTGAAGCGGTGTGTTTGATCGTGCCCGTCGCACACATGCGAAATCGCCGTTGGGGGCATCGAACGCGAGCAGGGCAGGGTAGGGGACCGAGCGATAACGGAACGTGTAAATCGCACGACGCGCTCGCTCATCTCCCTTCGCCTCATTCCAAATCTTCGGCCCATAACTCACAGGCGGCTGGAAGAGGAAATCGGGAGCCGGCGGATAAACGCTGGGCCCACCAACCTCTGGATTGAGCAACCCGCTCGCCGCCAAGGCAATATCGCGTACAATTTCCGCATCGACGCGGAATCGCGGCCCTCGCGCCAGCAAGCGGTTGTACGGATCTTTGGCGTGCAACTCAGGCGTCACACGCGACGATTGCCGATAAGTCGCACTCGTCACAATCAAACGATGCAGCGCCTTCTGGCTCCAGCCACGATCCATGAATTCCACGGCCAGCCAATCGAGCAGTTCGGGATGGCTCGGCGCGTCGCATTGCGAACCAAGGTCCTCACTCGTGCTGACGATCCCCGTCCCGAAATCCGCCTGCCAGACGCGATTCACGAACGCGCGAGCCGTCGTCGGCGCATCGCGAGCGACGAGCCAACGTGCGAACGTCAGGCGATCGGCCCCACTCGTTTTGAGCGCGTTGAGAAACGCCGGCACGCCGGCCGAAACGGCTTGCTTCGGTTTGAGGAAATCGCCGCGATCGAGCATGTGAGTCGTTCGCGGTTGCGTGCGATCTTCGAGCACGAGCTGAGTCGTCCCTTCCGGATGACTCTTCCAAAGCGCCTCGATTCGCTCGTTTTCGGCTTTCCAGGCAGGAACCGTCGAACGCCAGTGGCTAAACACCGCCGCCACCTGTAACGGGGTTCGCTTGTCGCGCGGAATCGCCAGAATCTCGCGGACATTCGTGGGAAGCGGGTCGGCCTCGGCGTTTTCAGCGTCAGTCACCGAGATACGGAATCGCCCCAGGTTGTAGTTCTGGTTGTCGTCGCTGTTCCATCCGCCGTGATTCTGGCGAATGTTGATCACAAACGGCCGACGGCTCGCTTCAACCGCTCGCTCCAGGCGAAACACAGCCTTGCGCGGCAGGTTGCGACGGCCGGGATCGATATCGTGACTCCAGGCCGTGTCATCCTTGCCGTCGATCGCAAACGAGATTGGCCCGGTGATCCGTTTTTTATCACTCTTGTCGGCGTAAATTGCCTCAAGCGGGCGTTCGGCGTGATTCACGTCCGACGTCGCGGAGACGATCTTGAGATTGACCTGCTTTCCCTTGTCTTCAGGTTTGGAAGACGGTCCTTGCACGATGAACTCGCTGAGCGCGCCCGTGCCCAGAATCGACCGGCCAGGTCCGCCCCTCGGCAAGTCGGCGTCATTCAATAACTCGAGCCGAATCGCCCGGACCGTCTTCACGTCGGTCTTGAATGTCAGCTTGACGGTGTGTTTCGTGGGAGCATAGCCCGACTCGATCAACGAACCATCGTCCTGAATGATGTACTTGCAGCCGCCGGTCGAAATCTCATCGACCTCCGGACGAACGACTGTCCACTTGGGCTGATTGTTCGCGACCTTGCTCTCCCACTCGGCCATTTTCGCGAGCCAGTCGGGCGTCTTGTGCTGAAGGTCGGTCTCGATTGCCTTGATTTCGCGGAAAATGTCCGACCGCTTCCGCTGTTCCTCAGGCGTGTAGACCGCGATGTTGCCTTCGTACGAGTTATTCAAGAAAGCAAACATCTTGTAATATTCTTCATGCGTCAGTGGATCATACTTGTGCGAATGACACTGCGCGCACTGAATTGTGAGCCCAAGAACGCCCTTGCCGATTGCGTCCATCCGATCGAACATTGCTTCCATGCGGAATTGCTCGGGATCGACACCACCCTCTTCGTTGATCATCGAGTTCCGGAGAAACCCTGTTGCGACAATCTGTTCCTGCGTCGCATTCGGACGCTGATCGCCGGCAATTTGATCGATGATGAATTGGTCGTAGGGCAGATCCTTGTTCAGCGCGTTGATGACCCAATCGCGATAGAACCAAACCTGGCGTGATTTGTCTTTTTCGTAACCGTCGGAATCGGCGTATCGTGCGGCGTCGAGCCAGAGTCGTCCCCAGCGCTCGCCGTAGTGGGGCGACGCAAGCAACCGATCGACCTGCTTTTCATAGGCATTCGGGCTCTTATCATTCACAAAGGCGTCGACTTCTTGCGGAGTCGGCGGCAGGCCGATCAGGTCGAGGTTCAGTCGACGCAGCAGCGTCACACGATCAGCCTCAGGCGATGGCTTCAAACCCGCTTTTTCCATCCTCTCAAAAACAAACGCATCGATCGCGTTCTTGTCCCAGCCCGAGGTCGTCACCTTGGGTACGTCAGGACGTGCCGGTGCCTCGAACGCCCAGTGCTTGCGATAGCTCGCCCCACTGGCCACCCATGCCTTGAGCTTGTCGATTTCCGCCTTCGTCAGCGGCTTGCCGGTTTTCGCGGGTGGCATTTTCTGATCGGCATCGTCGGACAGAATGCGCTCGATCAGTTCGCTCTCATCAGGCTTGCCGGCGACGATCGCCACCTCGCCCGACGCTCCCTTGGCGAAGGCCCCTTCAGGCGTGTCGAGCCGCAGTTTAGCCTTGCGCTTGGCTTCGTCGGGACCGTGGCAGGCGAAGCATTTATCGGAAAGAATCGGCCGGATTTCGCGGGTGAAGTCGATCGCTGTCGGCTCGGCGGCGTTTGCTGACCGCAGTCCCACAACGATAAACATCGCGCACGCGAGCGCACCGGCGCACAGAATTTTCTTCCGGAACATCACATGACTCATGACGGGTGCAGCCTCGCGGCAGGAGGAAACCGGCGGACGCTTCAAGGCAAAGGGCAGGCGGGAACAACCGGCGGACCTCGCGAGCAAGTCCGGTCGTCACCCGCCATTATCGCCAAAACCCGGCCAGTCGGCCAGAGGCGTCACTTCGCCTTGCCAATCGCTGCGATTTTGGCGTTCGTTACGCGGATGTAGTCGGCTGGTGCGATGATCACCTGCAAGCCGCGCGTGCCGGCCGATACGCTGATCTCATCGAAAAGTTCGGCCGTTTCGTCGAGAAACACCGGGTAATCCTTCTTCGCAGCAAATGCCGTCACTCCGCCGCGAATGTAGCCCGTGAGCGGCTGAACCTCCTTGAGCGCGACGGTTTCCACCTTGCGATCGCCTGTCGCAATCGCCAAGGCTTTGAGATCGAGTTGGTTGTCGCCGGGAATCACCGCAAGGCAAACGCCGTTACGATCTCCACGCGCAATCAAGGTTTTGAACACCTGCTCGGGCGGCATGCCGATTTTCTTCGCGACCGACTCGGCCGCGAGATCGTCAGGATCGACGTCATATTCGCGCAACGAGAACGCGACGCCCAGACGTTCGAGCAGACGCACGGCATTGGTTTTTGCGACAGCCAAGCGATCAGTTCCCCAGCGGCTCGTAAAGCTCGGGCGACCGGCTTTCGAGAATCGTAAACAGGCCGTTTTTCACATATTGCTCGAAGTGCGGCGCATTGCGGTGAGCATCAAGCGCGGCCTGATCGTCGTACTGTTCATACAAAAAGAATTGTCGCGGGTTCGACAATGACCGATGGGCGAGGTAAAAGCGGCAACCTGGTTCGGCTCGCGTCGGCGGCGTCACGAGGGCGAACAATTCGGCGGCGCGGTCTTCCTGTCCCGGTTGAATCAAATAAGTCACGGCAACGCAAATCATCGATGGCCTCATCGAGCAACAACGGCAAAGGAAAACGGCCCCTATCCTAGATCGACGGCGGCGATAGGGGTAGACTGTGCTTCGTTGGCCGCCACGCAAATGCCCTCCCAACCGCCTGCCGAGCCTGCCTCATGAGCACCAGAGCCATCGCCGTTCTCTCCCTCAGTTTGTCCATTTTCGCCAATGCGCGAGCAGAAGATAAATCGACCGAGTTGGCCAAACATCAAGGCAAGTGGTCGGTCACTTCGATGATTCGCGACGACAAGGAAGCCCCTACCGACATTCGCGAGTCGATCACCCGCGAGGTCAGCGACGATCACATCGTCTGGAAGCGCGACGGCGAGTCATTCGCCGGAACGCGATTCGTGATCGACGCCAAAAAATCGCCCAAGGAGATCGACCTGATTCCCGACGGCGGGCCAGCGACCGACAAACACGTTCTTGGCATCTACAAATTCGACGGTGAAACTCTCACGATTTGCATGGCCGACGCTGGGCGGCCTCGTCCCACGGCATTTGAAGCGAAAGCGGGATCGAAACAGACACTTCAATCCTTCAAGCGGGCCAAGCCATGAGACTTCCTTTCAAGCGCACGAGTCTGGCGATCTGCCTCGCGGCTGGCTTGACAGCGCATTCATTTGCCGCCGAATTCAAGGTCAACGGCCGCACGTTCAACCTGCCCGACGGCTTCACGATCGAGCTCATCGCCGGCCCGCCGCTTGTCGATCGCCCCATCGTTGCCGACTTCGACGAACAGGGGCGGCTCTACGTCGCCGACTCGTCCGGCTCGAACGAAAACGTCAACAAACAAGTCGTCGAGCGACCGCACCGCATCGTCCGGCTCGAAGACAAGAACGGCGACGGCAAGTTCGAGTCGCAAACCGTCTTCGCCGACAAGATGATGTTCCCCGAAGGCGCCATGTGGCGCGACGGCTCGCTCTACGTCTCCGCGCCGCCGTCGATCTGGAAGCTGACCGACACGAATAACGACGGCGTCGCCGATGAACGCGTCGAGTGGTTCAAGGGAAAAACCCTCACCGGTTGCGCCAACGACCTGCACGGCCCGTATAACGGTCCTGACGGCTGGATTTACTGGTGCAAAGGGGCTTTCGCCGAGCAAACCTACCCTCGCGAAGCTAAGCCGCCATTCGTCACCAAGGCTTCTCACATTTTCCGCTGCCGTCCCGACGGGTCGGGCATCGAACCGGTAATGACCGGCGGGATGGATAATCCTGTCGATGTTGTGTTCACCCCGGAAGGTGAGCGTATTTTCACGACGACATTTTTGCAAAATCCCGGTGGTGGCAAGCGAGACGGTTTGATTCACGCAATCTACGGCGGCGTTTACGGCAAGATTCACTCAGTGATCGACAGCCACCCGCAAACGGGCCCCGAAGTGATGCCTGTACTTTCGCACCTCGGCCCCGCCGCGCCTTGCGGACTTACACGCTACACGTCGAACGTCTTCGGCAACAGCTACCGCGACAACTTGTTCGCCTGCCAGTTCAACTTGCGCAAAGTTTCGCGGCACCTGCTCAAAGTGTCAGGCTCTGCACTGGCGAGCAGCGACCTCGAGTTTCTCTCATCGCCCGACATCGATTTTCACCCGACCGACGTCAACGAAGACGCCGATGGCAGCCTGATCGTTGTGGACACCGGCGGCTGGTACAAGCTCTGCTGCCCGACCTCGCAACTAGAAAAGCCCGACGTTCTCGGCGGAATCTATCGAGTCAGGCGCATCGGCACCCCAAAAATTGACGACCCACGCGGACGTGAGATCGAATGGGCCAAGTTGCCCCCTCGCGACCTCGCAAAACTGCTCGACGACCCGCGTCACGCAGTGCGGCGCCACGCGGTCGCAACGCTCGCTCTCGCCGGTGCAGAAGCGGTCGCGGTGCTCGAACCGCTGATCGCTCAATCGTTGTCGATCGATGGCCGGCGCAACGCCGTCTGGACGCTCGCTCGCATCAATACCGCCGCGGCGCGAAAGCTAACGCGCCAGGCGCTGCGTGATGAGTCGTCTTCGGTACAGGAAACCGCACTGCACGCGATCAGTCTCTGGCGTGATAAAGACGCAATCGGCGATCTCATCGGTCTGTTGAACTCGCAAGTTCTCACCGAACGTCGACTGGCGGCCGAAGCTCTGGGACGAATCGGCGATCCCGCGGTAATCCCCAGCCTGCTCGACGCCGCATCTCAGCCCAATCGCGATCGTAGTTTGTCTCACGCGATCACATACGCACTCATCGAAATTGGCGACACGAACGCGATTGCCGCTGGCCTCGCGCGAAAAGACCCCAATTCACGACGCGCGGCCATGATTGCACTCGACCAGCTTGGCTCCGACAAACTGCCTGCCAACCTGGTTGTCGCTGACTTGAATTCGAGTTCCGTCGAATCTCGGCAAATCGCCTCATGGATCGTCGCGCGACATCCGGCCTGGGCTCCTGCGCTTGAATCGTGGTTTGCCGAACGTCTGAACGTGCCCAATCTCAGCGATCTCGATCGCCACGAACTCGAAAGTCAGCTCGCTCAATTCGCCAAAACTCCAGCGATTGAGTCGCTCATCACCAAGCTGCTGACGAACGAAAAGACCTCGCCCGCCACCACGAGGTCAATCCTGAAGGCAATGGCGGCGTCAGGTCAGCGCAAGGTGCCTGAGGCATGGATCGATGCTCTTGCAAAACTGCTCGATTCTCATGACCTCAGTATTGTCGCAAATGCGGTGACGACCACTCGAAGTCTGAATATCCCCGCCGCGGCGGCTCCCAAGCTTGCACCCAAGCTGCTCGCCATTTCGGAGCGAATTGCACTACCGCTGTCGATGCGTCTCGAAGCGCTTGCCGCGGCGCCCGGCGGTCTTGCAACCGTTCCCAGAGCCACTTTCACGATGCTCTGCGAAGAGGTTGCATCTGACCGTCCCGTAAGTTCCCGCCAACTCGCAGCCCAGGTGCTTGCAAGCACGAAGCTTTCGCCCGAGCTTCGCCCCAGGCTGATCAGCACGTTTGCAATCGTTGGCCCGCTCGAACTTGATCGTCTGATTTCCCCATTCGAAGCTCTGACCGACGATGAAACCGGCATGATGCTGGTCGACGGTCTCATGGCAGCCCCCGCGCGTCAGGCATTGCGGACCGAAGCGATCAAACCGCACCTGGCCAAGTTCAGCCCCAAGGTCCAGGAACACGCGAAAGCACTCTACGCCTTGCTCGACACCAACGCCGCCGCCCAGAAGGCACAGCTCGATCAGATTGCCGCCTCGCTGCCGGCGGGAGACGTTCGCCGCGGTCACAATATCTTCAGCAGCACGAAAGCAGCTTGCATCACCTGCCACGCGCTTGGGTACGTCGGCGGCAACGTTGGGCCCGATCTTTCGAAGATCGGCACGATCCGCACGGAACGCGACTTGCTGGAAGCGATTGTGTTCCCGAGCGCCAGTTTTGTGCGCAGCTATGAGCCGATGCTCATTGCCACCAAGGACGGCAAGTCGATCAACGGCCTGGTGCGCAAAGAAAACTCCGACGAAATGGTGCTTGCGACCGGCCCGAATCAAGAGGCGCGGGTGGCACGCGACGACATCGAGGAAATCCGTCCCAGTTCCGTTTCGGTCATGCCGGCCGGCTTGCAAACGCAGCTCACCAAGGAAGAGCTTGCCGACCTGATCGCCTTCTTGAAGTCGCGCAAGTAATTCGCCGATGCGGGGGCTGATGAACGATTGTCAAACACGGTATAGTCTGAAACGAACGGCCTGAGGTTACGAAACTTCCGCGCACAGGCCCAAACTGACACCCAGAGGATGACGCCAACATGAAGCTTTCGAAATCTGCGTTCCTTCTCGCGGGATTGACTCTGGCCCAGGCTGCATTCGCCGCCGCACCGCCGAAAGGCGACGTGCTTCGCGGTCGCGACGCCATGGGCGACTGGACGACCGACGCCCCCGGCGTGCGTCGGCATCTCACCGTTGCCGACCTCGCGGCCCCTTTCGAAACCCCCTCCTCAAACAACGGGGCAAAAGTCGTTCCTCGCCCTGAAAATGCCTGGCCCAAGGCACCAGAAGGTTTCAAGGTTACGGAGTACGCCACCAAGCTTTCGAACCCGCGGTACATCACGACCGCTCCCAATGGCGACGTGCTCGTCGTCGAGAGCGGCCCGGGTCGCGTAAAGCTCTTTCGGGAGTCGAAGAACAACGGCACGCCCGACGCGCCGGTGGTCTTTGCCAAAGGCCTGACTCAGCCTTTCGGTATCACGTTTTATCCGCCCGGCCCGAATCCAACGCATGTTTATATTGCCAACACAAACTCGGTTGTCCGCTTTCCTTATAAGAACGGCGACCTTGAAGTAACGGGACAGCCCGAGACAGTCGTGTCGAACATCCCCGGCGGCGGGCGGCTTACGGGCGGTGGCCACTGGACGCGCGACGTCGTCTTCTCGGCCGATGGCAAGCGGATGTTCGTCTCAATCGGCTCAAAGTCGAATAACGACGACGACCCGGCCGAAAATCGTCGCGCAAATATCCTGGCCTTCACTCCTGAAGGGAAGGAAGAGAAGCTGTTCGCCGCGGGTATTCGCAATCCGGTGGGCCTGGCGATCCACCCTGTAACCGGCGAGCTCTGGACCTCGGTGAACGAGCGCGACGGCCTGGGTGACCACCTCGTGCCCGACTATATCACGCACGTTCAGGAAGGCGGGTTCTACGGCTGGCCCTGGTTCTACATCGGCGGTCATCAAGACCCACGCTACAAGGGCAAGCACGCCGAATTGAAGGAAAAGACGATCGTCCCGGACGTGATCTTGCAGTCGCACTCGGCGTCGCTCGCGATGACCTTCTACACCGGCGATCAATTCCCCAAGGAGTATAAGCTCGACGGTTTCGCGGCCGAGCACGGCTCGTGGAATCGCGCCCGTCGCACCGGCTACAAGGTAATTCGCGTGCCGATGAAGGACGGCAAAGCGACCGGCGAATATGAAGACTTCCTCGTCGGATTCGTGACGCCCGAAGGCAACGTCTGGGGCCGGCCGGTCGGCGTCATCACCGCCAAGGATGGCTCGCTGCTCGTCACCGACGACGCGTCGGGCACGGTCTGGCGCGTGGCCCACTCGGGCGGATCGGCGGGCAAGTAATGAAACGCTTCAGGGGGTTCACGCTCATCGAGCTTCTGGTGGTGATCGCGATCATCGCGGTCCTGATCGCGCTGTTGTTGCCCGCCGTGCAAGCCGCGCGCGAGGCAGCACGCCGGAGCCAGTGCGTGAACAACCTGAAGCAAATCGGCCTGGCGATGCACAATTATCACGCCAGCGTGGGTAGCTTCCCCGTCGGTTTTTTGTATCCGACGGGGAGTGTACCGTCATACACATCAGTACTGCAGTACCGCTGGTCGGCGCTGGCGCAAATGGCGCCTTACCTCGAACAATCGGTCATCTCGAACGCCTTCAATTTCAACTTCCCGCTGGCCACTGCGCCGGCCGGAGGCGGATCGGCCTTCTGGCCCTTCACTGTCCAGAACACGACGACGATGGCCACGTCCGTTTCCACATTCCTTTGCCCCAGTGACGGAGCACCACCGCCCGCCACCAATTCGGGCCCATCGAACTACGTCTTCAGCACCGGCGATGGCGGTAACGGTGGCGACGCGACGAACGCCAACGGCGTATTCATCCTCGGTCCTGCGATCACCATGGCTAGCCTGGTCGATGGTTCGAGTCAAACCGCAGCCGCTTCGGAACAATGGCTCGGAATCGCCGGTCCTTATAACCTTGCGGCAGGTAGTCCCACTCCGACACCGATGCCACGCGTATTCAACCGCATGGCCGCCGGTCCGCTCACAGATGCAGGCTGCGCTGCCTCATCCAGCGGTTGGCTCCTCAACAAAGGAGCCGGCTGGTGGGATGGTAATTATCTGAACACACTTTACAACCATTACCTGACACCAAATTCTCAAATCAGCGATTGCATCACCTATCACAATCCTGGCTGGAAAGCTGCGCGTAGCTTGCACGCGGGTGGCGTGAACGTGCTTTATGCCGACGGCCATGTGCAATTTGCCAAAAACACAATCAACCTCGTCGTCTGGCGGGCGTTGTCGACCCGCGCAGGCGGCGAGGTTGTTTCTCAAGGCGATTATTGAACGAAGCTTACTTGGTGTGTTGAAGATACGTGTCGAACACGCGAACCTTCGACCACGTATCCTTGTTTTCCTTGACGAATTCTTCGTGGCGCGGGTCTTTGATGTACTTCGCTTCGGCTTCCTTGGTGGCGAAAACCAGGTGAAGCGCGACGTCGAAATCCTTGACGCTCACCGGCTCGCTCACGTCTTCAGCAACGGTACCGAGCACGAAGTAAACCGTGCCATCGTGACCAGTGAGATATTTGTTCGCCGAGTCGAGGAATTTCTGACGTGATTCCTTCGAGTGATCCTTCAGCGTGAAGAACACGTTGTGGATGAGCTGTTTCTGCTCGGCATCGTCGGCCGGGCGGCTGGCTGCACCAATCGCAACGCCCACCATCAAAGCGGGCACAACCATCAAGGCAAAGCGACGAAACATCGATGCGCTCCTGAGCCAGAATGCATGAAAGGTCGAGCTAAGACGGACCGACATGATCGCGGTTCGCCTCTCGAATCGCAAGTCTCGAACGGTCACCGCACTGTTACCAGGGCAGCGTCTCGCCAACGTGGGAGTAACCACCTGTCGGTCCGTCATCAGGCAAAGTCGCCAGCATTACGCTCGTCTTGCCGCCTTCCGAAAGCTCCATCGGCGCGGCCGATCCGCCCATATCCGTCTTCACCCAACCTGGATGGGCGGAGTTCACCTTGATCTTCGTGTCGCGCAACTCCTGCGCCAGATGCACGGTGAACGCATTGAGCGCCGTCTTGGAAGCGTCGTAGGCAAACGCCTTGGTGCTGTAAATCGGCGACTTCGGATCGGCATGCAATGCGAGCGAGCCCAGAATGCTCGACAAGTTGACGATTCGTCCAGCCGGCGCCTTCTTGATCAGCGGCAAGAGCGTCTGCGTCAAGGCGACCACTGCAAAGAAGTTCGTCTCAAAAGTCTTGTGCAACACATCCTGAGTCACGGTTGACGTCGTGTTGAACCCGTTCGGATTGCCAAACTCACCATCATCGAGCATGACGCCGGCATTGTTCACGAGGATATCAAGCTTGCCGTAATGCTCCTCAAGATAATTGGCGATCCTCGCGTAATCTGCGATCTTCGTCATGTCGAACTGAACCGCTTCGACCTTCTCGATTCCTTCGCCCTTCAACTTGTCGGCCGCAGACCGCCCATTAGCTTCGTCGCGACTTCCAATAACGACGGCAATCCCCAACTTCCCCAAACCTCGCGCCGTCTCCAGCCCAAGCCCTTTGTTCGCACCAGTAATAAATGCAACCTTGCCTTGCGACGCCATGCCAGTTCCTCCTCGCTCGAGTTCGCTCATTGGGCCGCGACCGTTCCGATCGCAACCTGACCAGCGGGTGTTACCTGCACAGACAACTTATAGGGGCCAGGTCAACATCGCTCCAGGAGGTCAAAGCAAGCATCAATCCTTGATCCAATCGCGTTCGAAAGCGCTCGTCAATTTGGAATCGTCGCGACTGCGAACGATCTCAGCAAGTCGCTGTCCAACACGCGAATCGGCCCGGTAAATCTTGAGTGCAGATAATGCGTCGATCGCGGTCTCCTCGCTTTCCGTTGCGACAATTTCCATCAAAAAGTCAGCGGCCGCGGGGCGGCGCATGATTCCAACCGCGAGCAAAACTTGCTGCCTCAGTTCCGGATCACGACACGACGAAACGCACCCTTTAAGCGGCTCCAGCGCCTCAGGCAAACGCGATCGGCCCAGAGCCATCGCCGCCGCCTCGCATTTGTCGGGCTCAATCGGTTCGAGAAATTCAGCCACAATCGGCATGTTTTCTTTGGGATCAACCGCAAGCAATCCGCCCAGGCATTCGGAGAGGACGTCTGGATCTTTGTCGCCCGTACGGATCTTGAGACGTAAAACCAGTCCCGCCGCCTCGGTTCCCACAGCGCCCAATGCCACCGCCGAGGCGGTGCGTACATCCTTCGCAGGATCGACCATCGCATCGACCAAAATTGGCAGTGAGCTTACCCCCTCGACTCGCGCCAGAGCAACGAGAGCGGCCGCGCGGAGTGGTGGTGCGGTATCTTCCGACCCGCCCCAGACGGGTTCAAACTGAACGTGCCGCGCCGCTTTGAGAAAGACTTCGGCGTTGAGGTGTTCTAACTTGTCGAGCGTTTGAATTGCTGCAAGCTTAGCGCGACAGATCTTGTCGTCCTTCACGGGATTAACGAGGAACCGATCAAAAGCCGCTTCCAATTCTTTAGCCGCTTCATGAATCCCATTCTCGCCCGCAAGAGCTGCGGCGGCAGCAACAACCAGGTTTGAACGATCGGAGATGAATTTGCGAACTTCGGCCTTCTGCTCGGCCGAGAGCACTTGCCCACGAAGTTCACGCAGCCGCGCGAGCTTGTCGTCCAGAGATGCGCGAGGTGCCATAATTTTGTCGACAGGGATAATCAAAGGGCCTCAAAACACGGTCAGATCATACCCACTTCCGCCGCGCAAGGCGTAACCGTGGGCAGATCACAACAAGAATAAGACCATTGATTCTATCGTTTGCACAAACGTCAATCTGCCTGGCGAATCTCTTACTTCGTTTGCTTCGTTACCTTCTGTTCAAAATCGAATTGAATTTAAATACTTTTGAACAGAAGGTAACGAAGCAAACGAAGAATTCAAGCAATTATTAATTAATTATAAAATTTATTTCATAACATTGTGAAGTTTATTATACTACGCGGTTATTAACTCGACATCTTTTGTTCTTTGCGCCATAAGCAAAGTCATCTCGATGCAGGCTGATCGATCTCCGCAATCCAGGCGTAGAGCGTCTTCCGGCTCACTCCCAAAATCGCCGCCGCTTTTGACTTATTCCCCATCGCTGCAGTCAATGCTCGACCAATCTCGTCACTCCGGCGGTTGCGTGCTTGACGTTCGACTTCGACGACGAGCGATCCTTTCGCTTCTGTTCGCTCCGATCCATTCGAATCACGGGGCGAGAACATCGTCCCGCTCAGCCACGGACCATCCTCAAGCAGCGCGGTTTGCGCCAGCACATGCTGCAGTTCGCGAAGGTTTCCCGACCACGCGTGAGCTCGCAGTTTCTCAAGAAACGCCGGCGTAATCCCCACAAGGTCGCGCCCCATTTGCAGACTTAGACTCTTCAAAATCGGCTCGACCAAAAGCGGTATGTCATCCAGCCGTTCGCGCAAGGGCGGGACCGTAATCGTCAGGTTATTCAGGCGATAATACAGGTCGGCGCGAAAGCGGTTCGCCTCGACCAATCGCGCGAGTGGAACATTCGACGCCGAAAGAATCCTCACGTTGACCGGAATCGCCGCATTGCCACCAACTCGCGTGATCTCACGCTGCTGAATCGCCCGCAAAAGTGCCACTTGCCCCCGCGCACTCAAGTCACCAACCTCATCGAGAAACAGCGTGCCACCATTCGCCAGCTCGAACTTCCCCACACGACGATGATCCGCTCCCGTGAACGCCCCGCGCTCGTGACCAAACAACTCAGACTCTAGCAACGACTCAGGAATCGCGCCGCAGTTGATCGTCACAAGCGCACCGGCCGATCGACTACTCAACCTGTGAACATGCGTGGCGACCAGTTCCTTTCCAACGCCCGATTCACCCTCGATGCAGACATTCAAATCGCATGCGGCCGTGCGTTCGACCAGACGAAACAGTGACCGCATCGAATCCGTGGTGCCAATCATTGGCCCAAGGCCCGACGGTCCCGCGCCCTCGGGATGCACTCGCACCTCGCGAAACCGAGCGATCGCGGCAGTCACGCTCGACTCGATTGGAAATCGCCCAAATACCGAACCACCCACAAATCCATCAAACGGCGCCTGGCGATAAACTTGCTCCAAATCTTCAGGCGCGGTGATCGGCCCGCCAAAAACGAGGCAGGGGAGTTCGGGCGCGATTTCTTTCACCTCACGAAGCGCGGTATTCAGAGCACGTATCGCATGCTGCAAACGATCACGACGCTCACGAAGGTCATGAAGCAAATGGGTCGGCCCCGGTGAAAGAATCAACGCATCAAGCCCTGCCGCTGCAAACTTCGCTGCTTCACCCGGTTCGGCGCCGGAAAAACCAATAGCCCCAAACCCATCACTTTTCGCTTGGCGGAGCATTTCGATTTCCGCTCCGACCGTCACCCCTTCACTTTCAAAGATCCGCCGCATGTTGCCGTCGATCAGGCCAACCGACGGGTAGTTCACCACCCCCGCGACTCCTAGACCGCGCAGCCGAAGCATTCGGTCTTCGATTGGGCATGTCGGGTCATTCACAATCAGGCCAGCAAACACCGGCAGGTCGCCGGCGGCAGACATAACCTCATTTTGGATTAAGGCTTCCGTGAGATCATTGCCATTCGCAAACGGCAAGAATGCGGCCTGCGGAATCACGCCACGACCACGAAACACCCCCACATTCAGCGCAAGCAAGAAATCGACGCCCGAAGCTTGTGACAGCTTCGCCAATTGCCCCGAATCCGCCACCGCCCCTACGAGCGGGCGTTCACGTTTTTGTTGAAATACGGTCAATTCGATCACCATTCTCAGATCTCAGCGCCACCCATTTGCCACCAACTGTCACCACATTTGGTCAACATCCAGGTAACATATCAAATCCGTTCGGTGAACTCGAAGGATTTGTTTAGACCAAACGTGGAGCGCGGGTTTAAAATGAAGAACGGCGTTGCTAAAAGGAATTGTGCGACAGCAGGGACCAGGCGATCGACCAAAACGCCTCTTCTTCAAAGCACTTACGGCGATTCCGTAGCACCGTATCTCGTCAATAGTTCGTGATACGTTTGTTCTACGCGGTCGCTTTCGGTGCGATTTCTTTCAAACTGGCCTGTTGTATGCAACGTACAGTGAGCGGCTGCGACCGGGACCGGTCAACCCGCGCTTCGATGCCGCCTGAAGAACGCCCCGCCTGCCTCACCCGCCGTCACGGTGCACCTATGCCCTTACGCCTGATATCCACGCTTAGCTTATCAACCCTTGTCGCGCTGGGTCTCTGCACGGCGACCGTGTTTGGCCAAGCCGGCGCGAATGACGAGGGGACACGGTTCTTCGAAACCAAGATCCGTCCCGTGCTCGTCGACCAGTGCACCAAGTGCCACGGCGCCGACAAGCAGAAAGGCGGTCTGCGTCTCGATTCGAAGACAGCCTTCCTCGCAGGCGGTGAAACCGGGCCTGCCGTCGTTGCGGGAAAGCCCGACGAAAGCCTGCTCGTTCAGGCCCTGAAGCACGATGCCGACGGTCCCAAAATGCCGCCGTCGAAGAAGCTTCCCGCGCCGGTGATCGCCGACTTCACCCGCTGGGTCGAAATGGGTTCTCCCTGGCCCGGCGAAGGCAGTGCACCCGCGGCGACCACGGCTCGCAAAGGCGAGATGCAAATCACCGACAAGGACCGCAATCATTGGGCGTTTTTGCCCATCAAACGATCGCCCGTGCCTTCGGTGAAGGATCAAAAGTGGGTCAAGAACCCAATCGACGCCTTCGTTCTCGCTGGCCTCGAAGCGAAAGGGATGACGCCCAACACTCCCGCCTCGAAGCTCGAACTACTCCGGCGCGCCACCTACGACCTCACCGGCCTGCCTCCGACAATCGCCGAAGTTGACGCCTTCCTCGTCGAAAACTCACCCAACGCTTATGAAAAACTGGTCGACCGCCTGCTCGCCTCGCCGCATTACGGCGAGAAGTGGGGCCGACACTGGCTCGACCTCGTCCGTTTCGGCGAAACCAACAGCTACGAACGCGACAACCCCAAGCCCAACGCCTGGCGATATCGCGACTATGTGATTCACGCGTTCAACGAAGACAAACCATTCGACCGCTTCGTCCGCGAGCAACTCGCTGGCGACGAACTGCCGAACAAAACCAATGACGCGATCGTCGCCACAGGCTACTACCGCCTCGGCATCTGGGACGACGAGCCGGCCGACCGCGAGTTGGCGCGTTACGACGGTCTCGACGACATCGTCGCCACCACGAGCCAGGTCTTCCTGGGAATGACGGTCGATTGCGCCCGCTGCCACGACCACAAGATCGATCCCATTCCGCAAAAAGACTACTACCGCCTGCTCTCGTTCTTCCAGAACGTCAACCACTATCGCAATGGCGGCCCGACCGACGAGGTGGCCCTCTACACCAGCGACTCCGACCGCCTGGTCGAAACCGACCGGCAAAAATCGCTCGACAAACGCCGCACCGAAGTGCTGAGCGAAATCTACACGATTCAGCGCGAGTTTCTCGCCAAGACGGGCAAGCTCGGCCGTGACACGAACGCCAAGCCCGACCTGCAAGAGCTGACTTACAAGTTCTATCGCGACACCTGGGAGAAGCTGCCCGACTTCGCCCTGCTCAAGCCCGAGACCGTCGGCAGCATTCCCGATTCGTATTTTGATATCGCGCTTCGCTCGCGCGACGAGGCGTTTGGCTTTGTCTTCGAGGGTTTCCTCGTCGTTCCTGAAGATGGACGCTACACGTTCTATCTCGATTCGGACGACGGCTCGCGGCTCTCGGTTAACGGTAAAGAATTACTCCTTTACGACGGCATTCACGGCGAGGGTAAGGAGAAGACTGCCGTCGTCTCGTTGAGCAAGGGACGCGTCCCCATCAAGCTCGAATACTTCCAGAAAACGGCCGGCCTGGGACTGACGGTCGGCTGGAGCGGCCCCAACTTTGCGCGACGTCCGCTCTCAACCAATAAGGCGGACGAAGCACTCGCCAAGCAAGCGCGACCGCGGAACGTCGAACGTCAGATTCAAGCCGCCGGTGCTCGAATCCTTGGTGCCGAGAAGTTCAATCAATACCAGTCGCTTCGCAAGGAACTCGAAGCGGTGAGGCGCGATGCACTGCCCGCGAATCGTGCCCTCTGCGTCACCGAGAATGGCCCGAATCCGCCTGAAACGCACGTCTTGCTTCGCGGCAACCCGCAGAGCAAGGGGGACGTCGTTCAGCCCGCATTCCTCACGGTTCTGGGCGGAACGGTTCCCATGATTCCGACTCCCAGCCCCGACGCCAAATCCTCGGGACGTCGCACCGCCCTCGCCGAGTGGATTGTTGCTCGCGATAATCCGCTCACCCCGCGCGTCTTGGCGAACCGCATCTGGCAGCACCATTTCGGGCGCGGCATCGTCCGGTCGTCGAACAATTTCGGCACGCAAGGCGATAAGCCAACACACCCCGAATTGCTCGACTGGCTCGCCTCCGAACTGCTCAGCAACGGCTGGCATCTGAAGCCGTTGCACAAGATGATCATGATGTCGAATGCTTACCAAATGTCGTCGCGCGGCCGCGTCGATCTCGTGGCTTCGGATCCGATGAATGACCGGCTCTGGCGGTTCGACATGCGTCGCTTGAGCGCCGAAGAAATTCGCGATTCGATCCTCTCCGTCACCGGCACGCTCAACCCCAAGATGAGTGGACCAGGGATTTATCCCACGATTCCTGCCGAAGTGCTCGCCGGCCAATCGGTGCCCGGAGCAGGGTGGGGCAAGTCGTCGCCCGAGGAAGAGGCGAGGAGAAGTGTTTATATTCACGTCAAGCGATCGCTGCTCACACCGATCCTCGAAAGCTTCGACTCAGCCGAAACCGATCGCTCCTCTCCCAACCGCTTCGTCACCACTCAGCCCACGCAAGCCCTGGCGATGCTCAACAGCGCGTTCCTGAACAAGGAAGCCGATTTGCTCGCCGCACGGCTCAAGCGCGAAGCAGGTGACGACCTTGGCAAGCAAGTCGCGCTGGCCCTCAAGTTGACGACCTCGCGCACACCGAATGCCGACGAAATCAAGCGTGGCGAGACACTCATCGCCGACCTTCGCACCAAGGGTTTTGATGCTCCGACGGCCCTTCGATCGTTCTGCCTCGTGGCGCTCAATCTCAACGAATTCCTTTACGTCGACTGATCCGCGGCGAACTGCCGCTTGATACTCAAATCACACGCGACCAGCCTCCCAGGAGATTCACGCATATGGCCCGGCACGACGATCAAAATCGCCCCGCGAATACCTTCTGCGGGCGCACCCGTCGCGAGTTTCTTTGGGAAGCAGGCGCGGGCTTCACCGGCCTGGCGATGGCCGGTCTCATGGGCGACGCCATCCCCGGTCGTGTTCAAGCGGCCGAAGCTATCGACAAGGCTCGCACCGCCAACCCACTCGCGCCCAAGGCCCCGCCGCTTCCCGCCAAGGCGAAGAGCGTGATCTTCCTGTTCATGTACGGCGGACCCAGCCACATGGACACGTTCGACTACAAGCCCAAGCTCTATGGGCTCGACGGCAAGACGATCCAGGTCAAAACCTTCGGCCGCGGCGGCAAAAAGAACGAAGGGCGGGTCGTCGGCCCGAAGTGGAAATTCAAGCAGTACGGCCAGTCGGGCAAGTGGGTCAGCGACCTCTTCCCGCACCTCGCCAAGAACGTCGACGACATCGCATTCCTTCACTCGATGACCGCCGACAGTCCGATCCACGGATCGGCCATGCTTCAAATGAACACAGGTAAGATTCTTTCAGGTAGCCCGTGCCTCGGTTCGTGGGTGAACTACGGCCTGGGAAGCGTGAACGAGAATCTCCCCGGTTTCGTCGTCATGCTCGACCCGACCGGCGGTCCGATCAGCGGCTCGAAGAACTGGTCGAGCGGCTACATGCCCGCGTCGTACCAGGGAACCATCCTCCGTTCAGCCGGCACGCCGGTGCTCGACCTTCGCCGTCCCGAAGGGATGGACGAAGCCTCCCAGCGCAGGCTGCTCGACACTCTGAACGCCTATAACAAAGACCACCTCGCCCCGCGTGCCGACAACTCCAACCTCGCCGCGCGAATCGCCAGTTATGAACTCGCGTTCTCGATGCAGCGCCACGCCCCTGAGGCCGTCGACATCGATAGCGAATCGCCCGAAACCAAGACGCTCTACGGCCTCGACGACGACAAGACCCGCGATTTCGGTCGCCGCTGCCTGCTCGCTCGCCGACTCGTCGAGCGTGGCGTGCGTTTCATCCAACTTTACGCCGGTGGTGCGCACAACGACAGCAACTGGGACGCGCACGGCAATCTCGAAACGAACCACAACTACCACGCCGGCCGCACCGACAAGCCGATCGCCGCGCTCATCACCGACCTCAAGCGTCGCGGCATGCTCGACGACACGTTGATCGTCTGGGGCGGCGAATTCGGCCGTCAACCAACGGCCGAATACGCATCTGGCACCGGCCGCGACCACAATGCCTATGGCTTTACAATGTGGATGGCGGGCGGCGGCATCAAGGGCGGCGTGAGCGTTGGCGAAACCGACGAAATCGGCGGCGCCGCGATTTCGGATCGCTTCCACGTCAAGCACCTGCACGCCACGGTGCTACACCAACTTGGTGTTGATCCTGAGAAGCTGACTTATTTCTACAACGGTCTTGATCAGAAGCTCGTGGGCGTCGAAGGCGCAGAGCCGATTCGGCAGATCATGAGCTGATTTAACTCATCAAGCAAAGCACTCGGCCCGGCGGTTCTTCCAAGAATACGAAGGACAGCCGGGCCGTTTTTCATGATCGAATAGAGCAATCAAATGCGCCGAGCGCGTCGCATTCCGATCGCAAGACTTGCGACGGCGCATCCCAAAACCAAGACGGAGGAGGGCTCAGGGACAGTTTGTGGGGCACCGAGCGCAATCGGGTTCAGCAAGTAATCGTGGCCGTCCGAACCGCTCGCGACAATCCGCCCGACATCGTCAATCTTGAAAGCGGAGACGAGCGTCATTCCCGGTATCGTGGCGATGTAATTGTTTAAATTGTCGACGACCGAAGAGCGTTGGTTGAAATCATGGCTGTAACCGCTCGGGTTAGAGAACGCGGCGAATGGTGCAACCTGCGAATTGTCCGACGCCCCAACCACTTGCCCGCTGTTGTTGATGTCCGAAACTGCCGGATGCGCGGGGTTCGTCGAATACCAATCGGAGAAAGGGCCTACAGTGAGTGGGAGAATTCTCAACCCGATGATGAGGCCGCCCGATTCTCCGTAGTATCCTGTCTGATGCGTTCCGCTCTGCAGCGTCCAGTGCACGAATGTATTATGGGGCGGTAGATCGGTTGTCTTTTGTATATCGATTTGCTGTGTCGGCGATTTTTGGAATGCGTACGTGATGCTTCCGTCAGTGCTCGTTACTCCCGAGGTATTTCCCGCTGAATCGGTTTGAAAAGACGGGTTACTACCAAGGTCGGTGACGTTATAGAGCGGTGACGACATCACTTGAGATGCCGATAACAGCGAGAATGAAAACACAAAGGCTTGATAAATGCGCCGCATTACTCGCTCCAACGAGTCACGTCGTGAAAGTCGCCAAGAGCATCCGCATGCTTGGATTTTTTGTCAAGTCCACTCGTGAGCTACCGCAGGTGACATTCGTTCTTGATTCGGTGTGACGCAGTCGCAACAAGTTTTCCACCATTGTGCTCGCTCAAGCGTGTCGAAACTGCGTGATCGGGCTATCGCTTTGCAAACATTGCTTGCGAAGCCGCGATACCTGTTTACTCGCGATTTCTTCTCCTTATCCTGTCCATATCTCGACAGGCTCAGCCCCATATTCAACCGGGAGACGTCGCATGTTGTGGATCGGCTGGACTGTCGGCGGCCTAGCAGGACTTTATGGACTGCATCGGCTCGCATTGTGGCTCGAAGCTCGAGGTCATCTTTACTATCTACACAAGAGATCGCGCGGTAGCGCAGTTGGAGCCTTCGTCGCGATGCAGAGAATCA
Source organism: uncultured Isosphaeraceae bacterium (assembly GCA_945957605.1). Taxonomy (GTDB): domain Bacteria; phylum Planctomycetota; class Planctomycetia; order Isosphaerales; family Isosphaeraceae; genus CAMFLR01. Next base: position 490,612 of record CAMFLR010000005.1, on the reverse strand, counting down.
TTGAGCCCCAGTCCCAGCACGTAGAACAAGCGCGAAAAGTTGAACACCGCGTCGAAGACGATGAAGCGGCAGGTCGAGGTCAATCGCTCTAGCTCGAGAGCCACGCGACTTCGCCCTTCCTGAAGGGTGTGCTGAATCAGATCAAAATCCGCGATGTGTCCAACTCTCTTTCCAAGAAAGGGACGACCAACCAAGTATCGTCTGGCCGATCGTTGCAGACCTCGTGATTCGAGCCGATATGACGCCAAACACCTGCCCGGCGACATCACTACCGATTAGTATCTGGATTAAATGGATCAACACTGTTGCGATGACGAAGGCTGCTGTCGCCACCTGACTAGAACTGACGGAATGAATTTCGACCATGGATTTTGTCCGTTACGAGTCAGTTCGAAAACATGACGCGGAGTGCGTTAAGTCATCGGAAAGCGACAGGTCGCCGCTTCAGGCGTGCGACGCTCTAGAGTAAAGAGTCTCTTAACAGAAAAACGTGCACGGTCCGCAAACGCTCAGCCTGTCTCGGGCGTTCGAGCGAGGGACAGGCAATCCGCCTTTCGGGAAAATGTAGCGAATCGCTCGGCCCTACTCAAAACATCGTACCCAATTGATATATAACACATAACCTAATTCTATCTAATCAGTGGCGTTCGCGCATATCACATACGACATGGCCTCTTCCCGCATACAACGTAAGCACTCGGCATATCCACCAATCATTACATTCACGCAATTTTAATCATTAATTCGTAATCGCAACACTTAATCGGGCTACGATGCCGCCCCCGCTAGTAACCCCGTGATTTTGTTCAGGAGATTTCCTTCCGTGCTTTGGCCCGCCTCTACATCCCGCCACGCTCGTCGCACTGGTTTTACACTCATCGAACTGCTGGTCGTGATTGCAATCATCGCCGTGTTGATTGCATTGTTGTTGCCAGCGGTGCAATCGGCTCGTGAAGCCGCCAGGCGCACCCAGTGCACCAACAACCTGAAGCAGATCGGCCTGGGCATGCTCAATTTCGAGAGCGCCAACTCCTATCTGCCGCAAGGCCCCTACGATGGCGACCCGAATGCCGTCACACTGGCCGGTGCGCCGGATAAGACCGGCTATCCCGCCACGGCTAGCCCCTGCTGCAACGCCGCCTCACCGAACGGCTGGAACCAGTTCTTCAAGATCCTGCCGTTCATCGAAGGTCAAACGACCTACAACCTCGCCAACTTCAGCGTTCCGGCCGTTTACCAGAGCCGTCCCACGAACTACGACGGCGAGACGACTGTTTCGCAGGTGACCTTGCGCTGGTTCGACTGCCCGACGCGTCGCGTCGACTACAAGTCGGGCACCAATCCCGCGACGGCCATTTCGCACATGGATTACGCCGGTTGCGCAGGGTTCTATTACGGCTCGATGTACGGTTGCAGCAACGGTGCCTTTACTCCAGCTCCTCCCAACGGTGCGGCTCTGCCCAGCGGCGCGGACAACACCTACAACCACGGCGACCGTCCCACGGGTAAGGGTGCCATCGTTTGGGGCGGCAGCGGCGTGTTGCGCCGTCTCGGCGATTTCAAGGACGGCACGTCGAGCTCAATCATCGTGGCGGAGAAAGCTCTCGCGCCCCAGGTGTGGGGATCGAACGGCGGCGACAACGAAATGTGGCAGAACTCTGGCTGGGACCAGGACTGCATTCGCTGGCACTTCGCCCCGGTTTCGGACACGCAGGTCGCTGCGTACGCCGGGATTTGCAACACCCCCGCCAAGCCCTTCGACTCGACGACCGGAACGGTCTGGCCGGGCATGATGGGTGGCCCGCACTCCGGCGGCGTCAACGTTTTGCTGACCGACGGCTCGGTTCGAATGATCAAGTACTCGGTCGATCCCGCGGTGTATCGGATGCTGTCGGTCATCGACGACGGCGGAGTTGTCAGCGCCGATTCGTACTGATATCCCATCCGAACACGTTGCGAGGCGAGAAATGCGTAGCTTGATGATGTCTTTGCTCGTTGTTGCTTCACTCTTCGGCCTGGCCGGATGCGGCTCGAGCGCTTCGGACTCCGGCGCGTCTCAGGTCCGAATGCTCACCCCCGAAGAACTTGCCGAGGTGCAATCGGGCCAGAGCGCGGTCGACCAGGAAGAGCGTACCCACTTCGCCGAATTGGCGAAGGGCGTTAAGCCCGCGCGTTGAGCAAAAGCACAGCGTGAAGTTCTACCGCCCGGCGGTGGTCCTGCGAGAAATCGGGACCATCGCCGGGCTTTTTGTTTTGACACAGCGCTCATTCAACTCGGTTGGTCCCGAGATCGTTTCAATCACGACTTTTTGATCCTGGATCATGTCACTCGCAAAAACCATGCGGGATTACTTCTAAACTTGACGCTTCGGAGTGAACTCCGTCCTTCCGATCGACATCCTTGTAATGTGGCATGAGGTCGACAATCATACATCAAAGCTTGCTTTAGACACGCCTGTGCCACCCGCGAAGCAATAGCGCTTCCTGGAGTCGTCAATGTCGACACACAACCGTCTTACTCCTCGGTGTTTGGCGTTCGCGGGTTGTTTCGCGATTGGGATAACGCTCGCGGCGGAGTCACAAAGTCTCGCGGCTAATTCCGATCCGAATCGCGTGATGTTGGAGGCCACGGTCGTCGACGGTTCGGGAAAACCCGTCTCGGACGCTGAAGTCATTGCCCGAAACGTTTTAGAAAACGTCACGACAAAAACCGACGCGAATGGAGTCTGTCGTTTTTCGGTTGGGCGAATGCGCACCGGATTCTTGCTGGCGAATCTCTTTGCGCGCGGCGCGAATGGGGATCTCGGTGAGTTTGCCATTACGCCGTTAGATGGCGACGTCAAACCGATCAAGATCGTTCTCAAACCGGCTCATCGGGTTGAAGTCGCGGTTGTCGACGACGGCGGAAAGCCGGTCGCACATGCCGAAGTGCATTTGCTGTCGGGTTTTTGCGAATTCACCCGCGGCCAGACCGATGCCAGTGGCCGGTGGACCGTCGAGGTGCCGGCCGATAGCAAGGATTGGAAGTTCTACGCGCTCAAGTCAAAGGTGGGTTTCGACTACGCTCAGGCTGAGCGCAGACGGAATTCGCTCGACCCATTGCTCCCGCTGCCCACCCGCATCACTTTGACGCTCGATGGCGCCCGCCCGCCACTGCGGATCAAGACTCTCGACCAGCACGGAAGACCGATCGCGGGCGTGAAACTGGGGCCATCGTCGGTGGCAAAAGCCGGGCGAGAGAGCGAACTTAGAGGCATCTCCGACGCATTCCCGACAAGCGACGCGAATGGCGTTGCTGTCATCGACTGGCTACCAGTCGACAAGGATGCGAAAAATCCATCACGCTATCAAATTGCTTCCAACGAACCCGAAGTCTACATTCCTGGGCACTTCGTCTCCGTGCCCACACTCAGCGGTAAACCTGCCGATGAGATGACAGTGACGTTTTTGCCTTACGTCGAACTATCCGGGCGTGTCACGACCATCGACGGAAAGCCTGCCGTCGATGCCGAAGTCACAGCTTCAGGTCGTGGATCTGAAATGAACGGCTTCCGCGGCATGACACGAACCGACGCCGACGGACGCTATAAATTCAAAGCGCAAGCCAATGAGGCGTACATCATCGCGGCAGTCAAAGAGACTCTCGCCGCTCTCCATCAATCGACCGTGATTCTTCGTACAGGCAAGCCGGTGACTGATGCCAATTTGGTTCTGACACCCGGAACCGTCGTGCGAGGCACTGTAACCATTGGCAAGGACAAGAAGCCCGCAACCGATGTGTCTGCCTCGGCCGATATAGATAAAGGAAGTATTCCCGATGACTTGAAAAGCCCAAATTCTCGTGGTTCTCGAACCCTGAACTTGAGACTTGCCAAGCGTGTTAGCAAGGACGGCCAGTATTCGTTCGTGCTTGCCCCTGGCGATTATCAACTGTCAATTCAAAGTCCCACTCGGACAGCACCAATCAAGCTGACCATCCCCGCCGCCAATCCGCCTCGCGAACTCGTTCACGACTTCGCACTGCCGCGCGCGATGGTGGGACCGTTCCAGGCAACGGTCGTTGATATTTCTGGCAAGCCAATTCCGAACGCAATCGTCGAGGGAAGGTATAAAGCCCCGAGCGCCTCTTTTCTTCCAATCAAATCCGGCGAACAAGGGACGATCCGAACTCGTCGCTATCTTGAGCAATTAGTGCTTGGGGCGTTTACGGCCGATCGGTCCTCGGGCGCAGTCGCTTTGATCGACGCCGATGCCACCGAAGCCCGCATCGTTGCCAAGCCAACAGCATCAGCCACTGGACGTTTGGTCGACCCCGACGGCAAGCCGATCGCGGAACAAGAGATTGGATTCGGAATTAGGGTTCGTTACTCCGAATCAAGAAATGGACCGTCCGGCCTCCACTTTGGGCAACGACTCACCACCAACAAAGACGGCACATTCCGGCTGAATGGCCTGGTGGTCGGCCAGATCTATCAAATCGATGCGTACGATTCGAGCCATTCGCGCGACATCAAAGTACGGCCTTTGTTCCGACCGACCGAGGCAACCACACTCTCACTTGGCGACGTGATTGTCGACCTTTCGCCGCCCAAGCCCGAGAAGCCTTACGTTCCGCCAACACCCGCTACTCGCGCGAACGACGCCTTTGAAGCGCGGCAAGAGAAATCTCCGCGTGAGAAAATCGACTACGCCCTGATCGAATCCAAACGCGACTACACGCGTCCCCTCGTTCTCCTAGGCAATTCCAAAGATCCCGTCTTTGTCGAACTTTTCCGGCTCTTCGAGGAAGAATCGGAGAGAGGAAAAGCGACGCCGGGCAATTACCGCTACGATTTTGAGCTCGTAACACTCGATAAAACGCTGCCTGATGTGAAAACACGGGCGGCGGCCCTAAATCTTCCCCTCGTCGAAAGCTTGACCGTGCTCAATGACGACGGCAAACCCGTTGGATCGTTCGCTCTGAAGCTTGATGCCAAGGGGAATCTCGACGCTTCGGCGCTCACCGCGTTCATGCTCAAGCATAAACTGCCGACGCGCGACGCCGAAAAAATGGTCGCCGAGGGACTGGCCAAGGCGAAGGCCGAGAACAAGCGCGTGTTCTTGATCATGTCGGCGTCGTGGTGCGGCCCGTGTCGGTTGCTGGGTCGATTTCTGGCGGCGCACAATGCCGAGCTTGAGAAGCACTTTGTATTTGTGAAGCTAGACGTAGCCCGAGACGCACACTCAGATCAAGTGCTCAAACGAGTCAAGAAGGAAGACGTGTCTGGCGGCATTCCTTGGTATGTCATCGTCGATGCGGACGGGAAGCCATTGATCACGTCAAATGCCACGATGCTCGAGGAAGCCGGCGAAGGCATGACCAACATCGGGTTCCCAGGTTCGCCAGATGGGATTGACCATCTACTGAATATGATCAAGACAACCGCACCGGCGATCAGGCCCGAAGCTCTTACGCAAATGCGGAAAGAGCTGCAAAAGAAGCGATGATTACTGTCGCGAAGTATTGGACGATTGGGCGCACTCTTCAGAATCGGCGGCGGTCGCGTCAGAGAGCGAGCAGGCCAATACAAGCGATATCGCAACCTGCCACAACATGATCGACACGACAATTGTCGACATGAACTCCATCGATCCAAGATGCAAATTCTGAATGCCGATGATAATCGCCCAAGCCACCATGGCGGCGGTTGCCCCGGTGATAACGAGCGACGCGAACCGTTGCAAGTCGTCGAGCGTCCGTCCCATAAACACAGGAAGAAATGTAATGGCCGCTCCCATTCCACCGCTGACCAGACCGAATCCCCAGGGAGATCGGTCCATAAAGAACATCACGGCGACGCAGTAGGCCACCGGGCTGAAAAATATCGAGAATGCGGTTCGTAGACCTGAAATTTTCGCTCTTGCACAATACGGCCAGACAACCATCAAGCCAAAGACAATCCCGGGACCTGGGATTGGTAGGACAACGAACAACATGCAAGAGAGAACGCCAGAAAGTACCCCCAAAATAAATATGTCGATTCGACTCGGCGGCATTTTCTAAAACTCTGTGTATGGACGGAAGTTCACGACGACCCAAAGACGATAGCTTTCAGCAGACCCGTCTGATTCAAGCGATCTCAAAAACCGATGCGATTCTCTCATCCAAGAAAGATTCTACAGAACCCAAATCGCGATTCTACAGAATCACTTGCAAACGGCCTTCATCTTCGCTACCCTTAGAATAGTCGAAGCAACCCACTTCGGCGACCTGCCTTCGTTTGTGATTGAATCCCACCTTGTCAACCGACCCGGATTCTTACGCTGTGTCACTCCCTGCCGACTCCGCTCCGAGCGATGTCCCGGATTCGTTCGTCGCGTCGCGACCTGGCGACGGGCCGATCGATGTCGACCACGGTCAGCGCCGGGGGGCGATTGTCGAGGGTTTGCTCAAAGACATCTTTCACGGCCGGCTTCGTTCGGGTCAGCACCTTGTGACTCGTACACTGGCCGATCGCTTCGGCGTGAGCCATACCCCCATTCGCGAGGCGCTGATCGCCCTCGCCGGGATTGGTGTGATCGACCTTCTCCCCAACCGCGGGGCGGTCGTTCGCAAGGTTACGCCTGAAGAGGTTCGCGAGATTTGTCACGTTCGTCGCGCTCTGGAATGCGAAGCAGTTCGAGGCGCTTGCGGACGGATCAACGAAACCGTGCTCGGCGAACTCAGAGCCGATCTTGTACGTCTCATCGAGGCGCACGACATTCTGTCGTCGCGCTATATTGATGAGGCACGTGCAATCGACAGTCGACTTCACGACGTGATCGCTGCGTCGTGCGGTAACGCATTTCTCGCCAAGGAACTTGGTCGGCTGAAAATGCTCTTTCGTGCCTTCCGCGACCTTTCGTGGGAGCACGACAAGAGCCATAACGACTTCCATCGCCTCAAGGAAGAAGCCGACCAACACCTCGCGATTGTCGAGTCGTTGATTGCGAACGACCGCAAGGGGTCGGCCGTCGCCATGTCGAAACACATTCTCTCGGGACGCAAGTACTGGTCCCGTTCCATGCCTTCCCCCGCGAATTCCCCCCAAGCACCACGGTCTCGCGGCCCTCTTCCTGGGAGAACCTCCGCATGAGCGGTTCTTGTTCAACGCGATTTTGCAAACTCGGCCTGGTCGGGTCGCTCGGCCTGATTCTCGGTCTTAGCACCTCGATCGCCAACGCTGCTGCGCCCGCGCCTTCGACGACCAAGATCGAGTTCAATCGAGATATCCGGCCGATCCTCGCGGAAAACTGCCTGAGCTGCCACGGCCCCGACTCGGCCAGCCGCAAGGCGAATCTTCGCTTCGACAAGCGCGACAATGCCCTCGAGCTCGAAGCCATCATTCCGAATAATCCCGGCGCCAGCGAGATGATCGCGCGGATCGAAACAACCGACCGCGATCAGGTGATGCCACCTCCCAAGTCGAAAAAGAAGCTCACAAAAGAACAAAAAGATCTGCTCAAGCGTTGGATCTCCGAAGGCGCCGAATACCAGCCGCACTGGGCTTACATTCCGCCCAAGCGGTTCCCGGCTCCGAGCGTCAAAGATGCTTCCTGGGCCAAGAGTCCCCTCGACCTCTTCATTCTCGCGCAGATCGAAAAAGCAGGGCTGAAGCCCGCGGCCGAGGCCGATCGCCACACGCTCGCCCGCCGCGTCGCGCTTGATCTCACCGGCCTTCCGCCCGAACCGGCCGATGTCGCCGCGTTCATTAATGACAAGTCGCCCAACGCGTACGAAAAGCTGGTCGACAAGTATCTCGCCTCACCGCGCTGGGGCGAACACCGCGGACGTTACTGGCTCGACGCCGCACGTTATGCCGACACGCACGGTATCCACTTCGATAACTTCCGCGAAATGTGGTCGTATCGCGATTGGGTGATCAATGCATACAACAAGAACATGCCGTACGACCAGTTTTCCATCGAACAACTGGCCGGCGACTTGATCCCCAACAAGACGATCGAGCAGCAGGTGGCCTCGGGCTTCAACCGCTGCAATATCACCACGAACGAAGGTGGAGCGATCGCCGAGGAATACTCGGTTCTCTACACCCGCGATCGCACCGAGACCACCTCGGCCGTTTTCATGGCGCTCGGCGCGAACTGCATGGTCTGCCACGACCACAAGTTCGACCCGATCACCCAGCGCGAGTTTTACGAGCTCGCCGCGTTCTTCAACAACACAACCCAAGCCGCGATGGACGGCAACATCAGCGACACCCCGCCCAAGATGTTCGTCCCCGCAACGTCCGACCGCGGACGCTGGGCCGCACTCTCAGCCGAGCTTGATACTTTCCGCCGCGACCTCGACACGCGCAAGAAAGCTTCGCGAGCCGATTTCGACAAATTCCTCGCGGGCTCAAACGCACAGTCGCTCAAGGCACTCGCTCCCGCGAAAGAGCAGAAGTTCCACGCAACGATCGACGCTTTCGAAGCTGGTAGCCCCAAGCGTGGCAACGGCCCGATTCTGGAAATGGCCGACGTCGGCGACTTCGAGCGCGACCAGAAGTTCTCGTACGGTTGCTGGATCAAGCCAGTCAAGCGAAACACCGGCGGCAGCGTGATCGCCCGGATGGACGACCAGCACGATTTTCGTGGCTGGGACCTCTATATGGAGGGTGGCAAGATCGGTGCCCACTTCATCAACAAGTGGCCCGAGAATGCCGTGAAGGCCGTCACCACCACAGAAATCCCCCACGCCAAGTGGACGCACGTTTTCGTCACTTATGACGGCTCGTCGAAATTTGGCGGCGTGAAGATCTATTTTGACGGCAAGCTACAACCTGCGACACCACAAGCCGACACCCTGTCGCAGACCATGCGGACAACCGTGCCGCTCAAAATCGGCGAACGTCACAGCAGCACTTCCCGCACAGCCGATGGTGTGTTGATTCACGACGTTCGCACCTATTCGCGACTGCTGCCGTCTGAAGAAGTCAGCATGCTCGCCGGCTCGACTCTCGCCCTCAGCCTGATCGAAAAGCCGGCTGATAAGCGTGTCGCCGCCGATGTTGATACCGTCTTCAACTGGTGGGTCGATCACTTCGATGCCCAGGCCAAGGCAATTCGCGCCAAGCTTGCCACGGTGGAATCGGAAGAAGCGGCGATCAAGTCGCGCGGTACGATCGGACTCGTCATGAACGAGCGGACCGAGCCGGCGATGGCGTTCGTCCTTTTCCGCGGCGATTACGACAAGCGTCGCGACCAGGTAAAGCCCGACACGCCCGACGTTCTTCCGGCCATGCCGTCGGACTTCCCGCGCAATCGGCTCGGCCTGGCGAAATGGCTGTTCCTCCCCGAGCACCCGCTCACGGCCCGCGTGGCGGCGAACCGAATGTGGCAAGAAATCTTCGGCACGGCGATCGTCCGCACCTCGGCCGACTTCGGCGCTGCCGGCGAACTTCCCAGCCATCCCGAACTGCTCGACTGGCTCGCCCTCGAATTCCGCGACGGCGGCTGGGATATGAAGAAGTTCTACAAGATGCTGCTGATGTCGGCGACCTACCGCCAGGCCGAAACCGTCACGCCCGACAAGGTCGAAAAAGACCCGAGCAATCGCCTGCTGTCCCGCGCCGCACGCTTCCGGATGGACGCCGAAATGGTGCGCGACTATGCCCTCGCGACCAGCGGTCTGCTTGTCGAAAAACTCGGCGGTCCCAGCGTTCGGCCTTATCAGCCCGATGGCGTCTGGGAAGCGGTCGCCATGATCGGCAGCAACACTCGCGACTACAAGCGCGACCAGGGCGAAGGCCTCTATCGTCGCAGTATGTACACGTTCTGGAAGCGTGCCGCGCCACCGGCCTCGATGGATATTTTCAACGCCCCCGCCCGTGAGCTTTGCACATTGCGTCGCGAACGGACGAACACGCCGCTGCAGGCGCTCGTCACGCTCAACGACACGCAGTTCGTCGAAGCGGCCCGCGTCCTCGCCGAGAAGACGCTCAAGAGCGGCGGCGACTCGACAGATTCAAAGATCGATTTCATCGCACAGCGCCTGATTTCACGGTCGTTCCGTCCTGAGGAAGTCACCGTCGTCAAAGCGTCGTTCGACGACCTGCTCAAGCACTACAAGGCGCACGCAGGCGACGCCAAGAAACTGCTCGCTGTAGGCGACTACAAGCACGACGCCAAGCTGGACGAGCCAACCCTCGCCGCCTGGACGATGCTGACAAACGAGCTCATGAACCTCGACGAGGTTCTCAACAAATAGAGGTTGTGCGGTTGGAACAACGCGACTTATTGCTTGGGTGGCCTTGACAACTTGTTGTCCAGGTTGGCGCAGCCACAAGAGGGTAACGCGAACGAGACTGCGATTTCCTCTTGTCGCTTCGCGACCGGGACAACCGAGTTGTCCCGGCCACCCATCACTCGTTGTACCCCAAAACAGGTGTGTAATTCTTCACGATATAAACATTGACGGCCATCTGCGGTCTTCACTCCTTCGCACACAACGACCCGAGGCTCTTTCCATGAATCCGTTCGAAAAGAATTTGCTCGGCGACTATATCCGCAACGAAACCCGCCGCCAGTTCTTCGCCCGAGGCGCGAACGTCCTTGGTGGCGCGGCGCTCGCGTCACTCGCAGGTGGTGCTTTCGCGGGTCAGGCCGACGCGGCTGTCGACCCCAAGCTGCTGCACTTCGCTCCCAAGGCGAAGCGGGTGATTTACCTGCATATGGTGGGCGGGCCTTCGCAACTCGATCTTTACGACTACAAGCCCAAGATGGGCGAGTGGTACGACAAGGATCTACCCGAATCGGTCCGCATGGGTCAGCGGCTCACGACGATGACCTCGGGCCAGAAGCGGTTCCCGATCGCGCCTTCGAAGTACAAATTCAAGCAGTACGGCAAGTCGGGCATGTGGGTCAGCGAAATGCTGCCCTACATGCAAAAGATGGTTGACGACGTGTGCTTCATTCGCAGCATGAATACCGAGGCGATCAACCACGAGCCGGCCATCTCGTACATGCAAACCGGCAACATGGTCACGGGTCGCCCGTGCCTGGGGTCGTGGGCGTCGTACGGCCTTGGCTCGATGAACGACAACCTCCCCACGTTCGTCGTGCTCGTTGCCAAGCCGTCGAACACCGAACAGGTGCAGGCGATCTCAGCGCGGCTCTGGAGCTCAGGATTCCTCCCCGGTGAACACGCGGGAGTTTCCTTCCGCGCCGGTGCCGACCCGATCCTGTATATCAATAACCCCGACGGCGTTACGCCTGAAGTCCGCCGTCGGACACTCGACGGCCTCAAGCAACTCAACGAGATGACGTTCAAGCGTGTCGGTGATCCCGAAACGCATACACGCATCCAGCAGTTCGAGCTCGCTTACCGGATGCAGTCGAGCGTTCCCGAGCTGACCGATATCTCCAAGGAACCGCAATCGACATTCGACCTCTACGGTAAAGACGCCAAAGAAAAGCCGGGGAGCTTCGCCCACTCTGCACTGCTGGCGCGTCGGCTCGTCGAACGTGGTGTGCGGTTCGTACAGATCTACCACAACAACTGGGATCACCACGGCAACCTCACCGGCCGTATGCCAGACCAGTGCCGCGACGTCGACCAGCCGTGCTGGGGCCTTATTCAGGACCTCAAGCGCAAGGGGATGTTTGAAGACACGCTCGTCATCTGGGGCGGTGAGTTCGGCCGGACGATTTACTCGCAGGGTGGCCTGACGAAGGAAAACTACGGGCGCGACCACCACCCGCGCTGCTTCACAATGTGGATGGCCGGCGGCGGTGCCAAGGGGGGCGTCGTTCACGGCGAGACTGACGAGTTCTCGTACAACATCGTCAAAGATCCCGTCCACATTCGCGACTTCCACGCAACGGTGCTCCAACTCCTCGGCTTCGATCACATGCGGTTCAACTTCCGCTACCAGGGGCTCGACGCCCGCCTCACCGGTGTCGAGCCTGCCCGGGTGATCAAGGAACTTATCTCCTAATTCTCCCGGATTTAACCTGTTCTTCACGACGGCTGAGTCATAAACGATTCAGCCGTTCTTTTTTTGAAAAACGGGTCAACGCGTTCTGGATCGTCGATCCCTCGCCCTTGACTTGGGTATGTCACGCGCGTACCATACCCCTCGGACTGACCAGTCCGTCCGCAACGCATGCCGAAGCGGAACAGGGGGGAGGCGAGTCGATGAAGCCGGGTTTTGGCGTCTCGCCGGGAGACGCATCGGCGCAAACGGGGGGTGGAAATCGGCGAGAGGAAATCCTCTTGGCCGCCACATCTCTTTTTGCGCAACACGGCTACAACGACACCGACACCCAGGCTCTCGCCGATCATCTCGGCGTAGGGAAGGGGACGATCTACCGCTGCTTCGCGAGCAAGCGGGAGCTTTTCCTCGCCGCAGTCGACCGGGTAATGACGCTCCTCTGGGAGCGAATGGAAGCCAGCAGTCACGGCGAGACCGACCCGCTCGAGCGAATTCGGCGGGCTGTTTGGGCCTATCTCGACTTTTTTGGCGCTCACCCAGAATACGTCGAGTTGTTGATTCAGGAACGCGCTCTCTTTCGCGATCGCAAGAAACCGACCTACTTCGAGCATCGCGACCGCAACGCACACCACTGGCGAGAGCTCTACCGCGGCCTGATTGAAGCGGGCCGGATCCGCGATATGCCGGTCGACCAGATTCGCGACTGCATGAATTACCTGCTGTACGGCACCATGTTCGTCAACTTTTTTCGGGGAACCGAAAAATCGGCCGAGTGTCAGGCAAAAGACATCCTCGACATTGTTTTCAATGGAATTCTGACCGCAAGCGAACGTAAACGCCTCCTTACGCCTCCATTTGAAGTCTCCACGCCGTGCAAAAGCAGGCCGCACGCCCGAGCCAAGGCTAAAGGCGAGGGAGCCGCGTAACCGAAGCGTCCGACCACACCGCCCATTCAATCCTCGAATCACCCTCCCACCGCGAGATCTTCTGCCATGGACCTCCCGACTCATCGCAAGCCCGCACGTGGCCTGAGGTTGCTCGCCCTTACCGCTTCGGCCCTGGTTCCAATCTTCGTCGCGTCGGGCTGTCATTCCACTTCGCAAGGCGCCATCGGGGCGACCGAGAAGAAGAAGGAAGAGGCTATCCGGACGGTGAAATACACCTTCCAGGCCGAAAAGGAAGTGACCGACTTCGAAGACTTCGTCGGCCAGTTCGAGGCTGTGAAATCGGTCGAAATCCGGGCGCGCGTGACCGGCTATCTCGACAAGGTGAACTTCCAGGACGGTACCGAGATCACCGAAAACACCGTTCTGTTCGAGATCGACCCGCGCTCCTATCAGGCCGCCGCCAACCGCACCGACGCACTCGTCGTCCAGAACGAAGCCCACTACAAGCGGCTCGAGCTTGACTTCAAGCGTGCCCAGAGCCTTATCTCCCGCGAAGTGATGCCGCGCGAAGAATATGACCGCGTTTCAGGCGACTACGCCGAAGCCGCCGGTACGCTCGCCAGCGCCCGTGCCGAAAACGATCTCGCCAAGCTCAACCTGAATTTCACGAAGGTGACATCTCCCATCGCCGGCCGCCTCAGCCGCCGCATGGTCGACCCCGGTAACCTCGTTCGTGCCGACGACACGCTGCTCACAACCGTTGTTGCACTCGACCCGATGTATGTGAACTTCGACATTGACGAACGCACCGTTCTTCGCCTTCGCCGCCTGATTCTCGACGAGAAGCTCAAGCCGCGGTCGATGGTCGAATGGCCGGTCTTCATCGGTCTGTTCGACGAGCGCTCGGGCGGCTCCGACAGTGCGGGCACGATGATGGACAAGCAGGAATATCCGCACAAGGCCGTCATCAACTTCAGCGATAACCACATCGACGTCAGCACGGGCACTCTGCGCGTGCGTGCGATCATCGCGAACCCGATGGCCGCGACCTCAAAGACCCGCATGTTCACGCCTGGCCTCGCGGTCAAGATCCGCATGCCCATCGGCGACCCGCACCCCGCCGTTCTCGTTCCTGTGAACGCCATCAGCAACGAGCAGAGCAAGAAGTTCATTCTGGTGGTCAACAACGAAAACAAGCTCGAAAAGCGCGACGTGGTCGTCGGTGGCGACTACGAAGGTATGCAGATTGTTACGAGCGGCCTGAAGCCGGGCGAAAAGGTCCGGATCGTTGCTGAAGGCGTTCAGAGCCTGCGTGATTACAAATTGCCGGTGAACCCGGTGCTCCTCGGTGGCGCAGGCAAGGGGACGCCTGCCGCGCCCACGAAGCCAACCCCATCCCCCACGCCCACGGTTGCCGCTCCCGCCGCCCCCAAGGCGGAGTGAGCGCACGTACCGCGCAGCGTTGTCGTCGCCGTGTCTGGTTCCCCCTGAGTTGGTAAAGGGAGGATGGGCCCTTGATCTCGCGTTTCTTCATCGATCGCCCGATCTTTGCCACGGTTCTGTCGATCGTCATCACGCTCGCCGGCGGCATCGCGTTATTTGCGCTCCCCATCGCGCTTTATCCGCCGATCTCGCCGCCCGTCGTTCAGGTCGATTGCACATACCCGGGTGCGTCGGCCAAAGACGTATCGCAGACCGTGGCAACGCCCATTGAACAGCAGGTCAACGGCGTCGACGACATGCTCTACATGTCGTCGCAGTGCACGAACGACGGTGCCTATAATCTCACCGTCACGTTCAAGCACGGCATGAACTTGAACATGGCGCAGGTGCTCGTGCAAAACCGCGTGAGCCTCGCCGTTCCGCTCTTGCCCGACGTCATCAAGCAAACCGGCGTGAACGTCAAAAAGAAGGCGCCCGACATTCTCATGTCGATCGCCCTCAACTCGCCGGAAAACAAGTACGATCAGCTCTTCATCAGCAACTACGCGCTGCTGCAGGTGAAGGACGAACTCGCGCGTCTGCCGGGCGTCAGCGACGTGACGATGCTCGGTCAGCGCGACTACAGCATGCGCGTCTGGCTCGATCCCGATAAGCTCGCCGCTCGCAACATGCAAGCGGGCGACGTTGTCCGCTCACTCCGCGAACAAAACCTGCACGTCGCTGCCGGCCAGATCGGTCAGCAACCCGTTCCCAACGGCCAGAACCGCCAGATTCCACTCAGCACGCTGGGGCGGCTCACCGACGTCGAGCAGTTTGAACGCATTGTGGTGAAGACCGGCACGGAAGGCCGGCTCGTTCGCTTGAAGGACGTCGCCCGCATCGAGCTTGGTGCCAAGAATCAAGACATCGAATGTATCGTCAATGGCAAGCCCTCGGTCAGCATGGCGATCTTCCAGTTGCCCGACGCCAATGCGCTCGACACCGCCGACATCGTTCGTGCCAAGATGAACGAGCTTGCCGTCGACTTCCCGCCCGGCCTGATCTACGAAACCCGCTACGACACCACGCCGTTCATTCGTGAATCGATCGAAGAAGTGTTCAAGACATTGCGCGAGGCGATCATCCTCGTCGCGATCGTCGTGCTTCTGTTCCTTCAAAACTGGCGTTCGGCCATCATTCCGCTCATCGCCGTGCCGGTTGCAATTATCGGTACCTTCGCAGTCATGGCGATGCTTGGCTTCAGCCTCAATAACCTGACGCTATTCGGCCTTGTGCTCGCGATTGGTATCGTCGTCGACGACGCCATCGTCGTGGTCGAAGCGGTCGAACATCATATTGAACACGGCCTCGCACCGCGCGAGGCGACGGTCCGTGCGATGGAAGAGGTGTCGGGACCGGTCATCGCCATCGGCCTCGTGCTCACGGCGGTGTTCGTGCCGTGCGCCTTTATTTCAGGGATCGTCGGCCAGTTCTTCCGGCAATTCGCTTTGACGATCGCCGTTTCAACGATCATCTCGGCGTTCAACTCGCTCACGCTCAGCCCCGCGCTGACAGCACTGCTACTCAGACCGCATGACCACTCGAACAAACGCAAACAAGCTCTGCCCCGTATCGCTTATATCGCGCTGGGCGGTGTTCTTGCCTATTTCATGCTGGGCGAGCCTCTCACAGAACGCCTGCTCCATCTCGTACCAGGTCTTGCCGCGCGAGTCGGAGAGAAAGCGCCGCTGATCGCATCTTGCCTCATCGGGCTAGCGGGTGCCGTCGTCGGTTGGTTGGTTGCCACACCTGTCGACTTCCTGCTCTCGACGTTCTTCCGCATCTTCAACGCTGCGTTCCGCATGGGCACCAGCGTTTACGGCATGATCATCGGCGGACTTTTACGCGTTAGCATATTAGTCCTCGTCGGTTACGTCGGGCTCCTTTATGTCACGTACGACCAGTTCAGCAAAACGCCGACGGGCTTCATCCCATCGCAAGATATGGGCTACTTGATGATCAACCTGCAAATGCCCGACGCTGCCGCCGCCGAGCGGACGCGCGTGGTCATGAAGCAGATGGAACTCATCGCCCGTGGCAAGCCCGGCGATCCCGCGTACCCCGGTACGCCAGGCATCAAGCATTCGCAGACCATGGCCGGTCAGTCGATGCTTTTGAGCGCCAACGGCTCGAACTTTGGTTCGATGTTCGTGATGCTCGATAGCTTCGCCAACCGCCGCGAGCCAGTGAAGATCAAGAATCCCGACGGCACCGAACGCCTGATGTCGCTATCGAGCGACTCAATCCGCACCGAGCTGGACAAGAAGTTCAAAGCCGCATTCCCCGATGCGATCATAACCGTGCTCGGACCGCCTCCCGTCCGCGGCGTCGGCCGCGCAGGCGGTTTCAAGATCATGGTCGAGGATATTGGCGACGTTACTCCTCAGGAGCTTCAAAGAGAAACTGAAGCCTACGTGGCCAAGGCGAAGGAAGAAGTTCAGCCCTTGAAAGAAGGCCAGACGACCGCGCTCCCCAGCCTCGTCGGCCTGACTTCGGTCTTCCGTGCGAATGTTCCTTCGCTCTATGTCGACGTCGATCGCACTCAGGCCCTGGTACGCAAAGTCAGTACGCGCGACCTCTTCGACACGTTGCGCATCTACCTCGGCTCGGTCTATGTGAATGACATCAATCTTTTCGGGCGTACCTGGCAGGTCGTCGTCCAGGCCGAACCGAATTATCGTAACCACGTCGACGATGCTCGCCACCTGAAAGTGCGCAATGCCGACGGTGCAATGGTACCGCTCGGAACCGTCGCCAACGTCAACGTCGTAAATGGTCCGCTCGTCCTCACCCGGTACAACCAGCACCCCGCCGCGCCCGTGAACGGATCCGCCGCGCCGGGCATCAGCTCGGGCGAGGCGATCAAGCTCATGGAGCAAGTCGCCAAGAACAACCTCAGCTCGAATATGGCGGTCGAATGGACCGAGCTCGCGTTCCTCGAACTTCAGGCCGGCAACACGGCGATGGTCATCTTCGCCATCTCGGTGCTGATGGTCTTCCTGGTGCTCGCCGCCCAGTACGAAAGCTGGTCGTTGCCTTTGGCGATCATCCTCGTCGTGCCGATGTGCTTGCTGAGCGCTGTGTACGGCGTGGGACTCGCCGGTCAGGATATTAACATCTTTACGCAGATCGGCTTCGTCGTACTCGTCGGGCTCGCGAGCAAAAACGCGATCTTGATTGTCGAGTTCGCCAAGGCCCGGCGCGAGGAGGGTGAATCGGCTCGTCAGGCCACACTCGACGCCTGCAAGCTGCGACTCCGGCCGATCATCATGACTTCGCTCGCCTTCATTCTCGGCGTCGTGCCCCTGATCGTGTCCTATGGCGCTGGTGCCGAAATGCGTCGCACGCTGGGCACCACCGTGTTTAGCGGCATGGTCGGCGTGACGATCTTCGGCATCTTCCTCACGCCGGTGTTCTTCTACGTCATCGAAAACCTCGGTGAATCGAAGATCTTCCACACTCGGTTCATGATCAAGTTCAACGAGATCGTGCTGGGAGCGATTTCCCTTCGCCCCGCCCGCGCCCTCGTCAAGCAAATGCTGACCCGCCCGCGCGTAACGCCGCCGCCTCCTCACAAGCCGGAGCCGATTCCCGAGCTCCAACCGGCCGAGGAAGAACAACTCGTCGAGCAGAAGTGAGCCGCCCACATGTTTTCGAAGTTCTTCATCGACCGGCCGATCTTCGCGTCGGTCCTCTCGATCGTCATCACGCTCGCGGGCGGGATCGCAGTGAATTCGCTGCCGATCGCGCAGTATCCTGAGATCACGCCACCCACCGTCGAGATCTCTGCGATCTACCCCGGCGCGAACGCCAAAACCGTCGCCGACACCGTGGCCGCTCCCATCGAGCAGCAGGTCAACGGCGTCGAAAACATGCTCTATATGTCGTCGCAATGCACCAACGACGGCGCATACAGCCTGACGGTCACATTCCGCCTCGGCGTCGACCTGAACATGGCTCAGGTGCTCGTGCAGAACAAGGAAGCACTCGCCGAGCCGATTCTGCCCGACCTCGTGAAGCGCCGCGGCGTGACGGTGAAGAAGAAGTCGCCGAGTACGTTGATGATCGTCAACCTCTACTCGCCGAACAATACGCTCGACAACCTGTACGAAAGTAATTACGCGACGATTCAATTGCGCGACGAACTCGCCCGTCTGCCGGGCGTGGGCGACATTTCCTATCTCGGCCAGCGCGACTACAGCATGCGCATCTGGCTCGACCCCGGGAAAATGGCCTTCCGTAACCTCTCCGCCGCCGACGTCGCCGCCGCCATCGAACAGCAAAACGTCCAGGTCGCTGCGGGCCAGATCGGCCAGCCGCCCGTGCCTCAAGGCCAGGTTCTTCAGTACACGATGACCACTCTCGGCCGCTTGAGCGACGAGTCTCAGTTCGAAAACATCGTCCTCAAAACCGACGCGATGGGCCGCCTCGTACGTCTTCGCGACGTCGCCCGAATCGAGCAGGGGGCCCAGTCTTACGACCAAACCTGTACGCTCGACGGCCAGCCCTCCGTCGCGCTTTCCATTTATCAACGCCCTGGTTCGAACGCACTCGAAACCGCATCCCGCGTCCGTGCCAAGATGGCGGAGTTGAAGGATCGCTTCCCCGCCGGACTCGACTACAAGATCGTTTACGACACCACACCGTTCATCACGGAATCAGTCAAAGAGGTGTTCAATACCCTCCGCGATGCCGTCATCCTCGTGTCGATCGTGGTGCTCCTCTTCCTGCAGAACTGGCGATCGGCCATCATTCCGCTCATCGCCGTGCCGGTCGCGATCGTCGGCACTTTCGCCGCGATGGCGGCACTCGGCTTCGGTCTCAATAACCTCACGCTCTTCGGCCTCGTGCTCGCGATCGGTATCGTCGTCGACGACGCCATCGTCGTGGTCGAAGCGGTCGAACACCATATCGAGCACGGGCTCAATCCGCGCGATGCCACCGTTCAGGCTATGAACGAGGTGTCCGGTCCGGTCGTCGCGATCGGTCTTGTGCTCACCGCCGTGTTCGTCCCGTGTGCGTTCATCACCGGGATCGTCGGCCAGTTCTTCCGCCAGTTCGCGTTGACCATCGCCGTGTCGACGCTCATCTCCACCTTCAACTCGCTCACCTTGAGCCCCGCGCTTGCCGCACTCCTGCTCAAGCCGCGCGTGGCCGGTGTGCGAAATGAAGCGTTGCCCCGCTTCCTTTATTCCGGACTCGGTGCGTTCCTCGGCTACTCGTTCCTCACCGAATTGGCGGTCGAATATCTACCGCGAATGGGCCAGCAAATCGTCAACCTCGTCGCCGTCTACCCGTGGGCTCCCGCAGTCGCGGCGGCTGGCGTGGGATTCATCGGCGGCTGGCTCGTCGGTCCGCTCATCGACCGCCTGATCTCAGGGATCTTTTACCTATTCAACGTGGCGTTCAAGTTCGCGACAAATATCTACACGAGAATGGTCGCGATTCTCCTGCGCGTCAGTCTGATCGTCCTGATCGGCTACGGCGGATTGCTGTACCTCACGTATTACGGCTTCATGCACACGCCGGCGGGCTTTATCCCTTCGCAGGATAAAGGCTTCTTGCTCGTCAACATCCGCATGCCTGACGCCGCTTCAGTCGAACAAACGCAAACCGTCATGACGCGTGTCGAACGCCTCGCCGGCAAGGTACCGGGCGTCGCTCACACCGTGGCAATCGCCGGCCAGTCGCTGCTCCTCAATGCGAACGCCCCCAACTTCGCGTCGATGTACGTCATGCTCGAAGAGTTCCATAAACGCGAGTCTTCCGACCTATCGGGAGACGCTATTGCCGCGAAGCTCAAAGAGCTTCTCACAGCCGAGGTGACCGAGGCCGACGTTACCGTCTTCGGCGCACCGCCAGTTGAAGGTCTTGGAACGGCGGGCGGCTTCAAGATGATCGTCGAAGACCGAAGCGATAGCGGTCTCGAAGCACTCGAAGCCGTCACCGAACGTGTGGTTCGCGAAGGGAATGACAATCCCGAGTTCAACGGCTCGTTTAATCGCGACCTCTTCTCTAGCTTCCGCGCCAATACGCCCTGGCTCTATCTCGACATCGATCGCGACCTCGTGAAACTCAAGGGGATCTCCGTTTCGGAGCTATTCAACACGCTTCAAATCTACCTCGGCTCGCTGTACGTCAACGACTTCAACAAGTACGGCCGAACCTGGCAGGTGAACGTGCAGGGCGAGGCGAAGTATCGCCGCGCAATTGAGAACCTGAAGCAACTGAAGATTCGCAACGAGCGCGGCGGTATGGTTCCGTTCGGCTCGCTCGCACGAATCGAAGATCGCTCAGGCCCAAACCTGATCATGCGATACAACATGTATCCATCGACGGCGATCAACGGCAACCCTGGTCCGGGAATCAGCTCGGGCCAGGCAATCTCTGCGATGCAGTCGCTCGCACACGCCGAATTGCCGCAGACGATGCGAAGCGAATGGACCGAGCTCGCATTCTTGCAGCTCGAAAACGGCGCAACCGCCATGCTCGTGTTCTTGCTGGCGGTTATCCTCGTCTTCCTCGTGCTCGCCGCGCAGTATGAAAGCTGGTCGCTGCCGCTGGCGGTTATTCTCGTCGTGCCAATGTGCTTGCTCTGCTCGATCGCCGGTGTGCAAATCGCGCATCTCGACATCAACATCTTCACGCAGGTCGGCTTCGTCGTGCTCGTCGGCCTCGCGTGTAAGAACGCGATCTTGATCGTCGAATTCGCGAAATCTCGCCGCGAAGCAGGCGTCCAGCGCTACGACGCCACGCTCGAAGCCGTATCGCTCCGCCTTCGGCCGATCATGATGACGTCGTTCGCGTTCATCCTCGGCGTCGTGCCGCTCGTGCTTTCCGCAGGTGCCGGTGCCGAAATGCGTCGCACGCTGGGCACCGCCGTGTTCAGCGGCATGCTTGGCGTGACCTTCTTCGGCATCTTCCTCACGCCGGTGTTTTACTACGTGATCCAATGGTTCGCCGACCGCCGCGCGACCAACGCGCAATCCGAAGGGAACTACACGCCGCCGCCGGGCCCTAACCCGGCGAACGGCCATGTGGCTCATAACGGTCACTAACCACCATCAATCTTGAGGCGGTAGCACATCGGGCTCGATCTGGTAGCCATCGGCCAGGGCGTTCGTGGAGTTGAACAAACCCACGATCGCCATCACCTCGCCGAGTGCTTCCACATCGAGCCCGAGCTTGCGCACTGCCGTTGTGTGTGAATTCACGCAATAGGCACACCCGTTCGTCGCCGAAACCGCAAGCGCGATAATCTCACGCGTCAGCGGGTCGAGCTTGGACGATCCTCCCATGGCCTCGGGATGCATGATCGCCTTCAACCGCGTCCAGACGATTTCGAGCTGCGTCGGATTCGTCGCGAGCACGCGCCACATGTTCGGGACGAAGTCGATCTTCTTCGTCGCCTTGATATCCGTATAAACCGCCGCCACGCGTGGCGATGCTTCTTCTTCGCTGACCGGCTTCACGGTCGCTACGCGTTGTTCCGAACTCATCGCTTCTCTCCCTCGCGTTGAATCTTCCTACCGTATCGTTCGAGATCAACATAGCGTTGTTGCCATGTTGTGTACATAAAACCAATCACACCAGGAAGGCCGCTGGCCGCGGTATCCCAGGTGTTGAAGTTGTCGTCACTATCATAGTAGCCGGCGATGATCTGGGAATGCCCGCGTTTGGCGAAGAACTCCAGACTCGCCCGCGCCTTGCCGCCATTCCAGTTGGCAATCATCGTCGACGGCTGTAGTCCGTTCCACGAACCTTCCAGACTGCCGTTGACGAGATAATACGGCCCCTTGACCGCGTTATGGGTTGGGTCAAACATATCCGACCAAATGATCTGCGTCGCATTCGGACTCGACTTCTTGAGGATTTCCTGGCATCGCCTGACGTTATCGGCCAGCAGTGCGCCGGGCGTCAGCTTTCGCGTCTGACAAGCCGCGCACCAGTTCACGACGCGCAGCTCATCGTGCTGCATGAAAATCGTCTTGGGATGAAATAGTGATTCAACCCGCTTCGCCTGATCTTCGAGAATCGAATAGATCTTCGGCTCGCTCAAACAGCAAGCCGCGTAGCCGCTCAGTGTGAGCACTGGGTGATACCACGACACCTTGAGCCGATCGCCGGGCTTGATGCGGCTTGTTTTTGTCAGCTTGATGGCAGGCGTAGGGTGATTGAACTCATATTCGCCAGGCCAGGGGAGTTGCCCGAGATTCGGATCACGAACCGGCTCGAAGTCATCACCCTCGGTATAAGTCGTCGCACCATCGGCCGACTTTACCAAGAACGGACAACCCGGCCGTCTCAGCACGTTTACCAGTCCGAGTTCCTCGAAGCGCAAGTCGTCGATCCAAAGTGTTCCCGACTTCGCGCCCCAAAGCCCCGCGTAGAGATTGACCTTCGACTCATCCTGACTGTTGAACACAACCTCGATTTTCGTCCAGTCCTTCGTCGCTTCCAGGCCACCTTCCTGAAAGCTCAGTTGCCGTCCGCTCGCGCCGATCGCCATGAGTCGAAACGCACCGGTTTCTTGCAAATCACGCGTCTTCACCCAGCAAGACAAGCGGTAACACGCGTGAGGACGCACGTTAACCGGTTGAATCAACCGCTTGTTGTACGAGAGCCCAAGATTCTCCATGCGGCACGAGGTTTTTCCTTCGCGGACGACGTCGTGATCGGCAAAGGTCACCTTGCCAGGCTCGTCCTGAAAACCAAATCCCGCGAATTGATGACCGCGCGTCTCTTCGAGCCCGCCATTGCGCAAGGCAGATGGCTCTGAAGCAAGCACCGCCTCGTTTCCCTTCAAAACAAACGGCGCATTCTCAACCCTCATCCCCTCGGCATAATTCGGGTCGTGCGAGAGTAGGCCATTGCTATAGCCCACGGAAAACACGCCAGGAATAAGCTCGACATTCGCCTCGCGCGCAGCAGTCTTTACGCGCTCGGCATGCACGAAATAGTGCGACGGCATGCGGTCGAGAAAGTTCATTTTGTAATCGCTGATGACAATTCCGTTATATCCCGCCGCGGCCGATCGTTTGATTAGCGCAACAACGCGATCGACTTCCTTGTCGACCAGCAAATTCGTCATCACCCAGACCCACCGCCGCTGGTATTTCGGCCGATCGTCGCCTTGCGCGTAAACCGCGCTCTGAGCAATCCAACCCGCCGCCAGCAGCACGGCAACCGCCGCTACAACTCGCTTTTTCATGGTGTGCCTCCTCGCCTCCTTTTCTACAATAGAGATCTTCCTCACACCATGACGTCCCGGACTCACGGCGATGAATCCCGCAAAATCGTTGCGTATTGATATTCTGCTGTTATTCGTATTTTGTGCTTTCTCATCCATCATCACCGCTTCCGCCGCCGAGCCGCCATCGTGGGCCGACGCTCGCTTGCCTGTACGCTCGGGGCTTTTCCTCTGGCTCGACGCCTCGCGTCAGGATGCCGCACGAACCGCGCTGGGATTACCGCGCGTGCCCGATGGCAAGCCTTCGGGACTCTGGCTCGATGCGTCGGGCAATAGCCTTCATATGGCACAGCGAAACACAGCCGCGCAGCCGATTTGGCTCAATTCAACCAGCGGCGCAGCATTTCGATTCGACGGCAAAGATGACCTATTCGAACGCACCGGACTCGGCCGCTCGCTCGATCAATTCACCGTGTTTATCGTGGCCGCGCCGCGCACGAACGCCGGCTATTTTCGCGGTCTGCTTGCTGTCAACGCGAGCGATCGTCGCGACTACGACACCGGCTTCACAATCGACCTCGGCCCATTCGGTACGAATCGCTTCGAGAATCTCAGCATTGAAGGAATCGGTTTCGGCGGCGCGATCGACATGATGACCGCCAGCCTGCCGTTTCGCAATTTCCAGACGCTCGAAACACATGGCGGACTCGGCAAGAACGGCATCCGTCTCTTCATCAACAGCCGGCCGCAGAATTCGCGCGATCGCCAGAATTCACGGATCCGCGTCGACGACATCACCGTCGGTGCTCGCTTCTACTCCAACGACCAGCGCCCCGGCTTCACTCAGGGAAATTTTGATGGCGACATTGCCGAGGTGCTCGTCTTCGACCGCGACCTGAACTCAACCGAGAGCGGGCAGGTGACTACTTATCTCGCGACGAAGTACAGCCAGATCGACGTCGCATTTGCGGAGCGCGACAGCACGCTCGGCGCTCAACTGCGACGACTCGACAATCCGCCAGCCGTCCAAATGTTCGCACCGGGATTCGCGGCGCAAGAAGTCGCTCTCAAACTCCCAAATATCAACAATCTTCGCTGTCGAGCCGACGGCAAGGTCTTCGCGGTCGCCTACAGCGGCGATATCTATCTCCTCGCCGATCAGAACAACGACGGCGAGTTCGATCGCGCCGACACGTTCTGGAAAAACGACGGCAGCTTGCAGACACCAATCGGCGTAGTGCTCTCTCCGCCCGGCGACCCGCGTGGCAATGGCCTGTACATCGCGGCCAAGGGAAAGGTCGTCGCCATTCTCGACACAAATGGCGACGATCGCGCCGATCGCGAAATCACAATGGCCGAAGGATGGCCCGGCATTGATGGCGGTCATACGGTTGATGCATTGGGAATCGCCGTCGATGCGAAAGGTGCCGTTTATTTTGGGCTCGGCGCGGCGAACTTTGAAAACGCCTATCGGCGCGACGCGAACGGCAACGCGAAGTACGATCTGAAGAGCGAACGCGGCACAATTATCAAACTCGCGCCCGACTGGCGTTCGCGCGAAATCATTGCGACGGGAATTCGATTCTCGGTCAGCATGGCCTTCAATCCCGATGGCGACCTGTTCGTCACCGATCAAGAAGGTGCCACCTGGCTTCCCAACGGCAATCCGTTCGACGAACTGCTACACATCCAAACCGGACGCCACTACGGCTTCCCACCGCGTCATCCTAAAGATCTGCCCAACGTCATCGACGAACCTTCCGTGTTCGATTACGCACCGCAGCACCAATCGACATGTGGTCTCACGTTCAACGTTCCTGTCGTGAAGGATGGACCGATTTTTGGTCCTGAGACGTGGCGGAATGATGCGATCGTTTGCGGCTATTCGCGAGGCAAACTCTACCGCACGAAACTCGTGAAAACTCCGGCCGGATACGTTGCCGCGAACGACCTGATTGGCTCGCTGAATATGCTCACCGTTGACTCATGCATCACGCGCGATGGTTCGCTGCTGGTGGCGACCCATTCCGGCATGCCCGACTGGGGTGTCGGCCCGCAAGGCGAGGGAAAACTCTATCGAATTCGCTACGTAAATAAAGACGAACCGCAAGCCGTCGCCGCCTGGCTTGAGTCTCCCAGCGAGCTATGTGTTGCATTCGACCATCCGCTGCCGACCGAGCGGCTCGCAGAGCTCGCGAAGAAAACTCTCATCACCCGCGGCACCAGCGTCGCGGCTGGAGATCGCTTTGAAGCACTTCGCCCAGGTTACGATGTGGTGGCCGCGCAAGAAGCCTCGGCGCGTTTTCCGGTGCGAATCCAATCGAGCAGCGTCACCCCCGACCGTCGCACTTTAATCTTCGTGATCGATGCGCACACCGAACGTATGCCGTATGCCATCACACTTCCTGGCAACAAGACTAAGCCGGAAAGCGATACGCTCGCTCAGGTGAACGAGATCGACCTCGCAGTTGAGACTTCCGGCGTGTCGGCAAGCTGGAAATCAGCCGATGGCCGCGATCAGTGGAACGGTTGGCTTCCGCATATCAATCTGGCTGTCTCACGCGTTTTGACACGCGGCAGCGCCTCGCACGAAGAACTTTGGCGGCGGCTCGAACAGCCTGGCAAGTTGATCCTTACCACAAATCTCGATTTGACCAACATGCTTCGGCCCGCCGTGCAGCCCGGGTCCAAATTGGACTACACGCTCCCCACCGAAACGATCACGCTCCGTTTTGAGTCGACGAGCGATCTGCAGATTCTCGAACATCACGAGAGTTCGCAGGAGAAAACGCCAAAGGGTGCGAAGCTAGTGTTCAATGGGCCCAAGTCGCCGTTGCACGCGATCAGTCTGGAAGTCGCTACAGGCCGTCCCAATGTGGACGTCTCATTTTCCTGGCACACAGGCGAAGATGCGCGCGAGCGTGCCTTGCCGCTTCGACGTTTTGTCATGCCCTGGGCGCATATCGGTTCGGCCGCCGATCAATTGGTCACCCGCACGCGTAATCCGGCACTCGAAGGGGGCAACTGGTTACGCGGTCGCACTCAGTTTTACGGCGAACCGGCAAACTGTGCCCGCTGTCACACGGTGCGCGGTGAAGGGGGTCAGATTGGTCCCGACCTCTCGAACCTCACTCATCGCGATTACACATCCGTACTCCGTGATATTCGCGAACCGAGCGCTGCGCTCAACCCCGACTATCTCACCCAACTCGTCGCACTCAACGACGGCCGTGTTCTCGAAGGAACCGTGAAGTCCGAAGGAACGCGACTCGTCGTTGCCGATCGTGAAGGAAAGCTCACAACGGTCGAGCGTTCAAACGTCGAATCAACCAAGCCAGCCGCAATGTCGATTATGCCGGAAAAGCTGGTTGATTTGCTCGGTCCCGAACGACTGAAAGATTTGCTCACATTCCTGCTCATCCCTGCAATTGATCCTGCGCCAATCCATCGCGACGATGCTCCTCCTCCGCGTTCGCGGAAAGATGTTCAAGCGATTCTCGACGCCTCTCGTTCCAATGCATCAGAAAAGCCCAAGCCGCTGAAGATCGTGCTCGTCGATGGTCCCAAGGATCACGGAATAGACGAGCACGATTACCCCGCCTGGAGCGAGCGCTGGTCGAGTCTGCTCGCACTTGCCGATGGCGTGACGGTTGTGAAACGATCGGCCTGGCCGACTGCCGATGATCTCGCAACTGCCAACGTCCTCGTCTGGTTCTCCGCCAATCCAGGCTTCACCGCGGAACGTGCAAAGGAGCTCGACACATTTCTGGCTCGCGGCGGCGGAATGGTCTATCTGCACTTCGCCGTTAACGGCCGAAACGCGCCCGAAGCACTCGCCGAACGCATCGGTCTCGCCTGGCGTGATGGCGCTTCCAAATTTAGACATGGCCCAGTCAAATTCGTCATCAATCCTGCAAATCCTCACCCCATTACTTCGGGTTTCACGTCGATCGACTTCGTCGACGAGAGTTACTGGAACCTTGCCGGCGATCTCGCGAAGGTCAAAACGTTGGCGACGTCGCTCGAAGAAGGCCAGCCGCGGCCGATGCTCTGGACCCGCGAACACACCAAGGGGCGTGCGGTCGGCTGCCTGCTCGGCCATTACACATGGACGTTCGATGATCCGTATTTCCGCATCCTCATCCTGCGATCAATCGCGTGGTCGGCGGGCGATGATCCCAATCGTTTGCTGCCGCTCGCAACCGTTGGCGCCCGCTGACTTTATCCGCAAAACTTCGCCAAACCCCGCAAACCTCCAGCCCAACACAGAAAAACCGGCAAAATCGGTCTCGTCAGAATAATCGGAATCTTTTAAAGAATCGGTATCACCTCGCCGATCATCAAGAAAGGACGACATTCCACCTGCACACAAAGTCAAGTTAGCTAAACCTCGCAATCCTGAGAGACCGCACTGGCACAAGGATGAGCTAAGGGCGGTTTGTGGCGGGTCTGCGACCGATCGCTTTGGCGGTCGGCACCGCCCTCTCAATCGCGAATATCAGGACGTTCACGGATGAACACGAAGCCTGGACATGAATCCGAACGGACAAATCCGTCTCGTGAGCGAGTTCGCCGGCCGCGCCGGGGGCTTCTGGGCCAAGGTCCCGAGATGCTCGAAGGCAGGCAACTGCTCTCGACTGACGTTTGGACCGGTGCCAACAACAATTTCAACGACCCCGCAAACTGGTCGACAGGCGCCGTTCCGGTAAGCGGCGACACGATCGCGTTCGACGGTCAGGGCACAGCGCAAGCGACTGCGCTTCCCGACTCGTTCACGCCCGGCGCGATCGACGTCGAGTCCGACTTCACCTTCACCGGTACGCTGAATGTCGCGGGCACGGTGCCGGTCAGTGTCAAGTCGGGCGCCACTCTCAACTTGCTGGGGACGAAACTCCAGGGAACGGGCTCGCTCGTGAAGGTCGGCGACGGCACGCTCGCGGTGAACACCGCCAACGCTGCAAATTCGTCTGGCATCACGTTCAACGGCCAGCAGGGCGAAATCACCCTCGGCGCGTCGGGTTCGATCTATTCGACCTTCGCGATCGGCTCGGGCGCGAAGCTCACCGAAACGGTCGGCGTCGATAGCAAGCCCGTCAGCGTGAACGGTTTCACCGTCACGGGCGCGCCGGACGGCACCGCGGGAGCGATCAAGATCACGTCCGGCAACACCTTCGCGCCGGCGGCGATCAACAACGGATTCTTCACGATCGAACAGGGTGCGGTGTTGTCGCCAAGCCAGATCAATGGCGGCTACTTCACGCAGCAAGGTCCGAATATCATCGCCACCGACCAGGCGCTGAACGGCCAGTTCACGATGAAGGCCGGCGGCACCGCAGTGGTGAAGGCCTCAAACTTTGGCAGCAGTTTCGGTGATGGCGGCACAACTACGCCAAACGACTTCACCGTGAACGTCGTTCCCGACGACGGCACCTCCGCCATCTTCGGCTCGACCGTCTCCGGCGGTGGCAAGTTTGTCACGTCGGGCAAGGGTAACGTCATCCTGTCGAACGGGATTCACGAATCGACTGGTGCGCTCGAAGCGACCACGCTGACCAACAGCGGCGACGTGGTGCTCGCCTCGTCGCAAACCACGCTGGCCACGCCCATCGACATCCCCAACGCGCCGACGTTCACCCTGGCGCAATGGTCGACGCTCAACCTTGCCAACTCGTCGCTCACGATCGACAAGGCGGCAGTTGCGCTCAATCAAAACACGTCTTTGAATCTGAATGTCGGCGGATTGAGCGCCGGCACGCAATATGGCCAGCTCGTGTCGGGCGGCGGAATCGCGCTGAATAACGCCACGCTGAACATCAACCCAACCATCGCCCCTCCCGCTGGCACGGTGTTCACGATCCTTAAAGCCACGGGCTCGTCGACGATCACAGGCCAGTTCGCCAGCCTTGGCCAGGGGACGGTGTTCACGCAGGGTGGCATCACGTTCCAGATCAACTACACATCGCAGGCGGTCACCGTCACTAGCCGCGCCCAGACGACAACCACCACAATCTCGACTCCCAACGGCACCATCAAGCCGGGCGATAACGTCTCGCTCGTCGCCAAGGTAGCCGGCGCCGTCGGCACTCCGACTGGAACGGTCACGTTCTCCGACGGCACATCACCGCTGGGATCGGCACCGCTGGTCAACGGTGTCGCGACTCTCTCGGGGCTGGGCTTTGCGGGTGGTAATCATAAGATCACAGCTTCATACAGCGGTGATCCCGCGTTCACGGCGAGCACGTCGGCAGCGCTCTCGCAGTCAGTGCGACCATCGAACAGTACGCTCGTGCTCTATGGTACCGCGAACAGCGCACCGGTCGGCCAAGCCGTTCTGCTCATCGCCACCGCGACCAGCAACGCCGGCACGCCAACCGGAGCGGTTACGTTCTTCGACGGCACCACGAACCTCGGCACAGCCACGCTCGACGGCAACGGTCACGCGGTTCTGCCCGTGACGAACCTGCCCATTGGTGCGCACTCGATCACGGCCTCGTATGCGGGCGACGCGAACAATACCTCGACGACAACCGCCAAGGCCCAGGCGCTCGCGATCACCGCAGTGCCAACCAACGTCGTCGTAGCGGCCTCACCGAATCCGGGCGTCTACGGCCAAACCACCACAATCACAGCCGCGGTTGTGCCTACGGTCGCCACAAACCAGGGCACACCCACTGGCGTGGTGCAATTCTTCGACGGCAAGACAGCGATTGGCACCGCCGGCGTCGATGCGACCGGTCATGCCAATCTCACGACGTCGACGCTGACCGTCGGTAAGAACTCGATCACGGCGACCTATCAGGGTGACAGCA
Organism: uncultured Isosphaeraceae bacterium; assembly: GCA_945957605.1. Lineage (GTDB taxonomy): Bacteria > Planctomycetota > Planctomycetia > Isosphaerales > Isosphaeraceae > CAMFLR01. The sequence continues at coordinate 460,287 of CAMFLR010000005.1, read as the reverse complement.
AGTTCGCGACCGCGACGAACGTCGCCGCCAGCCCAGTGACAGTGGTCGCCGCGCAAACGACAACGTCGCTCACGGTGTCGCCCAATCCGCCGATCGTCGGCCGGCCGATGCTCTTCACCGCGACCGTCGCGTCGACGACCAGTGGCACGCCTACTGGGACGGTCACGTTCAAGAACGGCGGCAAGGTGCTCGGTAAGATCGCCCTGACCGGCGGCCAGGCATTCCTGGTGACGACGCTGAACTTCACGGCGAGTCAGTCGATCACCGCGACTTACAGCGGCAGTACGAGTTACACCGACTCGACTTCGACGAGCGTGAGCCTCACGCCGCCGACAACTACAGCCCCGCCGCCGACCGTGGTTCCGGCAACGCCCAAACCCGCGACTCCGTCGACGCCGACCACTCCCACCACTCCTTCGTCGCCAAGCGTCAGCAACCCTGTGCCGGTGACAATTGTGCGTGGTCACAAGGTCGCTCATCCCAAACCGGTGAAAATCGCGCATCCCAAGCCGGTGAAGGTCGCACATCCCAAGCCGGCGAAGGTCGTGCATCCCAAAGTTGCTCATCCCAAACCGGTGAAGATCGTCCTGCATCACCCTGCGGCGAAGAAGCACAAGTAAAAGACAATTGTTTGATCAATCGGCCCGTGGTCTCCGCGCGAGATCACGGGCCGTTTTTCGTTTCCCACGCATCGAATTCGCCGCAACTGTCGGCATTCTCTCGTCAAACGCAGCTTCAGTGGCTAACCTGTTACCGTAACGGCCGTTCGGATGATACGGCCCTGTGCAGACACCACGGAGTGACATCTCATGAAGCGTTCCATGCTTGCCGCGGGCATCGCGGTTGCCGTTCTGGGACTCGGCGGGGCGATCGCCGCCGAGGCGCTGCTGCGATCCGGCGTCGATAACTCCAACATGGATCCCGCCGTTCGCGCCCAGGACGACCTCTTTCGCCACGTGAACGGCAAGTGGCTCGCCGAGGCGAAGATTCCTGCCGACCGCGCGATGGACGGCGCCTTCTACAAGCTGCGCGACAACTCTGAGGCCGATCTCCGCGCCATCATCGAGACCACCGTCGCGACTGGCGACAAGACTGCCGGCTCGGAACCGCAAAAAGTTGCTGACCTGTACAGCAGTTTTCTCGACGAAGCCAAAGTTGAAGAACTTGGCCTCAAGCCAATCGCCGAAGAATTGGCACTTATTGATTCCGTAAAAGACAAGGCCGGGATGATTCAGGCCCTTGCCAAGCTCGGACGAACCGGCACCGACGCCCTCATCGGTCTCTCGGTCGATACCGACGCGAAGCAGTCGGATCAATACATCATCTATCTTTCACAGAGCGGCATCGGTCTGCCCGACGAAGCGTATTATCGCGACGCCAAGTACGAGGCGATTCGAAAGGCGTACGTTGCACACATCGAAAAGATGTTCGAACACGCCAAGCTGCCGAATCCGGCTGCCGCCGCGAAAACGGTATTTGACGTCGAAACGCGAGTCGCCAAGGGGCACTGGGATCGCGTGAAGAGCCGCGACGACACGCTCACCTACAACAAAAAGGATCGCGCAGAGCTCGCGAAACTTGCTCCCGGTATCGACTGGGATACATGGTTCACGCTCATCGGTGCGAAGGACGCCAAGTCGCTGGTCGTCCGCCAGCCGAGCTTCTTCGAATCGCTCGACAAGGCGCTCGACGAAATCCCGCTCGACCAGTGGAAGACCTGGATGACGTGGGACGTGCTGCACAGCCGCGCACCATTCCTGCCCAAGTCGTTCGTCGATGAAAACTTCGCGTTCTATGGAAAAACGCTCACGGGTGCGCCGGAAAATCGCCCGCGTTGGAAGCGTGGGGTTGCGGCGGTCGAATCGTCACTGGGCGAGGCGGTGGGCAAGCTGTACGTCGCCAAGCACTTCCCGCCCGCAGCCAAAGACAAGATGAAGGTGCTCGTCGCCAACCTCATCGAAGCTTATCGCGTCGACATCAATGCACTCGATTGGATGAGCCCCGAAACCAAAAAACGTGCGCTCGAGAAGCTCGGCAAATTCACGCCCAAGATTGGCTACCCCGACAAGTGGCGTGACTATTCGGCCCTCGAAATCAAGCGTGAAGACCTCGTCGGCAACATGCGACGCGCCGCCGCTTTCGAGCTCAATCGCCAGTTGAACAAGCTGGGCAAGCCGGTCGATCGCGCGGAATGGCACATGACGCCGCAGACCGTGAATGCCTACTACAACCCTGGCATGAACGAGATCGTTTTCCCGGCCGCGATTCTTCAGCCGCCGTTCTTCGACATGGCCGCCGACGACGCTGTGAACTACGGCGGAATTGGTGCGGTCATCGGTCATGAAATCGGCCACGGCTTCGACGACCAGGGGTCGAAGTACGACGGCGACGGCAACATGAAGGACTGGTGGACCGAGTCTGACCGCAAGGAATTTGAAAAGCGTGCGAACATGCTCATTGAGCAATACAACGGCTTTTCACCCGCTCAGCTCAAGGGCCAGCACGTCAACGGCGCACTCACGATCGGCGAGAACATCGGCGACCTTGGTGGCCTGACGATCGGCTACAAGGCTTACATGATTTCGCTGAAGGGCGAAAAGCCGCCGGTGATTGATAACTTGACCGGTGCGCAACGGTTGTTCGTCGGCTGGGCTCAGGTCTGGCGGACCAAGGGACGCGACGCCGAACTTCAGCGCCGGCTTGCGACCGACCCGCACTCGCCCGCCGAATTCCGCTGCAACGGCGTCATCCGCAACCTGGTCGAGTTCTACGACGCCTTCGGGGTGAAAGAAGGCGACAAGCTGTTCCTGCCGCCCGAAAAACGCGTGCGAATTTGGTAATTGTTTGAAGTGAACAAAAACGACGGGACTCGCTTCCACCTTGTGCGGAGGCGAGTCCCGTTTGCATTTCCGTTAAGCGAGAATTTCTTTCACCACGCGCCCGGCAACGTCAGTCAAGCGATAGTCGCGGCCAGCGTGGCGATAAGTCAACCGCGTGTGGTCGAGACCCATCAAATGCAGGATCGTGGCGTGCAGGTCATGCACGTGAACGCCATTCTCGGCCACGCGAACACCATACTCATCAGTCGTGCCGAATGTGGTCCCGGCCTTCACCTTTGCACCGGCGAGCCAGGTCGCGAACGCCCAAGGGTGATGTTCGCGCCCCTTCGCATCGGCCGAGTTATTGAATGGTGTGCGGCCAAATTCGCTGGTCCACACCACCAGCGTTTCGTCGAGTAATCCGCGCCGCTTGAGGTCGGTAATCAGCCCTGCAATCGGTTGGTCGACGTTCTTCGCCAAGGGCGCGTGCTGACTGATCATGTCGCCATGTGCGTCCCAGTTATTCGACGAGCCCGAGTCAATCAACTCGACGAACCGCACGCCGCGTTCCACCATCCGGCGCGCCATGAGGCACTGCCACGCGAACCCTTGCGTGCTCCCGCGTGGCAGGCCGTAGAGCTTGAGAGTCTCGTCGCTTTCGCGCGAAATGTCGAACACATCGGGAGCGGCGGTTTGCATGCCGTACGCCGTCTCGAAGCTACGAATCCGCGCCGTGAGATCGGCATCATGACCCGATCGCGCCAGATGCGACCGGTTCAACTCGGCCAGTGCATCAAGCTCTTTACGTTGATCGGTTTTTGATGTCAATGCGCGAATGTTGCGCATTGGCTCGGGCCCTGGCGTAACGAGCGTGCCTTGATGGCTGCCTGGCAGGAAGTCCGAAGCCCAAACCTGGCTGCCTGCGTAAGGAGTGCGCGGGGCGATGACCATGAACGAGGGCAAGTTCTGGTTCATCGTCCCAAGGCCGTAGCTCAACCACGCACCAATACTCGGGCGTGCCTGGTTGAACGAGCCGGTGTGCATCCCCAGCGTGGCGTTGTAGTGGTTCGAATGATCGGCATACATCGACTTGATGACCGCCAGGTCGTCGATAACACCGGCCATGTGTGGGAAGAGCGTGCTCACCTCGATTCCGCTCTTGCCGCGCTTTGAGAACTCCCACTGAGGACGCTTCAAGAAGAGCTTTTCATAACCCGGTCGGTTGCGCGTTTCGGGATGATCGAGCGCGACGGTCTTGCCGTGATCCGCAAAAAGCTTGGGCTTATGATCAAATGAATCCACATGCGACACACCGCCGCTCATGAACAGAAAAATCACGTTCTTGGCGCGAGGCGCGAAGTGCGAAGGCTTGGGCGCGAGCGGATCGCTTGCCTGCGATGAATTATCTGCGGCGAGCAATTCAGAAACGATTGCGGGAAAAAGTGCGGTGCCGGCGATTGCTGAGCGTACGAAATCGCGGCGGTGGGGCGTACCGGTGCGGTCGAACATCTTCCGACTCCTCATCCCGCGTCAATTGACGTACATAAACTCATTGCTCGAAAGCATGACACGCATCCAACCCTGAAGACCGGGGGCAGGGGCTCCCAGGAACTTCCGTGCAATGCTGACTTCGCTCGGCTCGGGCGGCCGTCCGTAGAGCAATCGCCAGGCTCGGTCGATCCGCGCGTTGTCGTCCGGCAACTTCGCCAGGCTCGAGGCAAGACTGCTCGCTCGTTCATGCACGAATGGGTCATTCATCACGAAGAGGGCCTGAGTAGGAACCGTCGTCGAATCGCGGCGACCTGTGCATGAATTGGGATCGGCCCCATCGAAGAGTACGAGGAACGGATGCCGCTTGATGCGCTGAACCATCAAATAGACGCTACGGCGCTTCGTGTCATATACCGCTGTGAACGGGTTGTGCTGCGTGAACGACCACGTATTTGCTGCAGGGAACGGGTGCGGCCCGCCGGGTGATTCGTCGAGATCACTACTCACGAACAGCATCGCATCGCGAATTTCCTCGGCAGTCAGTCGTCGGCGATCGAATCGCCAGAGATTCACGTTGTCGATATCAATCGCTTCGTCGTGGGCGTCATCTCGCGAGCTTCGGGCGTAAGCATCCGATGTCATGATCGCGCGATGAATCGACTTGAGCGACCACCCACTAGCGATCAACCTTGCAGCGAGTTCGTCAAGCAATTCCGGATGGTTGGGCGGCTCGCCGCGAATCCCGAAGTTATCGGGCGATCGCACAAGTCCTTCGCCGAAATGCCCTTGCCAGACCCGGTTCACGATTACGCGCGGAGTGAGCGGATTTTTCGCATCCGTCAGCCAATTCGCAAGCTGCTTGCGACCACTTCCGTCGGTAACAGCCTGTCCACCGAGGACCGTCAAGAATCGACGCGGGACGATTTCGCCGCGCGTCATCGGATCGCCCTTGATATAGACGGGTACGTGATGCGACTGCCCTTCGCCAACCGCATACCCGCGCGGGATGTTTGCGATAAACGCGTCTCGCGCAGCTTTCGCGGCATTCAGCGCACGCGAAGTCTCGATTGTGCCAGCGAGTGCCTCGGAAAGATCGGGCCCGCGTGAAAGCGTCCAACCAATTCCATCCCCGCCACCCGCATCCATGTCTTCCACGTGCAACTTGATGCGAATCTTCGCATCAATCGGGCTCTTCCAACCCAGCGCCACGCCACCGCGCGGTCCGGGGTGCATCCCAAACGATCGCGCCGGTTGCGAGACTGTGATGAACTTGATCGGTTTGGGTTCCACGTTGATAAAGATCGACGGCGTGTCTTCCGGACCTCGCCAAACCATCAAGCCCTTGGTCCTCTCCGCATCTCTGATGAACTCGGTCAGAAGCCGTGGCGTGCCGGCCGCGTCCCAGAGCGACCAAACGCCGCGATTCTGGTAGGCATCGGTATGTTGAAATCCTCGGCCGCCTTCGGATGGATCGGCCAGGAAATCGGTCGCGACGTCCCACACTCTGCCGTTGGCGGCCGTGTCTTCGATACGGAATGACACGAACGTCGAATCGGCGCCGTGACCATTTTTGGGCAGCACTACAAACCGCAGCATCGTGCCGCGTTTGACGTCGAGCGTCGCGGCGCCGTCGCCCTTGCCGCCGTTGGCGATCTCGCCCGACGCCAGGTTTTCCCAACCGCGATCGGCCGACTTCACCGCCGCCTCAGCCTGGGCAAACCGTTTTGATTCCGCCACGAGTTTGGCTTCGAGCGGTGCCAGCCCCTTGTCGTAGTCAACCTTCGACATGAGAACCGGCTGATCCTTGGGCACGCGATCTTTCTCACAGCCCGAGAAGGGATACTTCGTGCTATCAAAGATGCCGTAGAGGGCGTAGTAATCCTGTGTCGATACAGGATCATATTTGTGATTATGGCAACGTGCACATCCGAGTGTCAGCCCGAGTACGCTTTTACCCAGCGTGTCGATCGTGTCGTCAATGGTCAGATAATGGTCGGCGTTGATGTCGAAGCCGAACCGGCGCGAGATGGCGAGATAGCCTGTCGCTGTCACAAGTTCGGCGAACTTGCCGGCCGGAGCATTTGCGGGCAACTCGTTCGCGAGCAGGTCGCCGGCGATCTGTTCGCGGATGAACTGGTCGAACGGCTTGTCGGCGTTGAAGGCGTCGATGACGTAGTTGCGATATCGCCAGGCATCGGGAGCAGGCAGGTCGGCCGTTTCACCGGCGGTGTCGGCATAGCGGGCCACATCCAGCCACATTCGGCCCCACTTTGCACCGTATTGCGGCGATGCCAGCAAGCGGTCGATCACTTTCGCAAACGCGTTATCACTTGAATCAGCGAGAAAGCGTTCAACGTCTTCGGGCGTGGGTGGAAGGCCGGTGAGATCAAACGTTGCGCGGCGGATGAGCGTCCGTTTGTCGGTCCGCTCGACCGGCTTCAACCCTAACTCCTTCTGACGCCCGTCCAAAGCACGATCGATGAAATGACCTGGCCCCGAAGTAGGCTTCGCCGTAATCGGCTTGAATGCCCAGTGCTGGTCGGGAGCAATCGTGGCCATGCGGGCGGGCCAGGGGGTGTCGGCCGCGATCCAGCGAGCGAAGTCGTCCGCTACACCCTTTGCAACGGGATGATCGGGCGGCATTGGCTTCAAATCGCCCTCGCGGCGCATCACCTGAATGATAAGGCTTTCGTTGGGATCGTCACGGTCGATGATCCTACCCGCGTTGCCGCCGCGCATGACGGCCTGACGCGAGTCGAGCCGCAGCCCGCCCGACTTCTTATCGGCCCCATGGCAGCGCACGCAAACGCCGGAAAGCACCGGGCGAATCTTCGTTTCGAAGAACGCCTCATCAACCGGCGTGCCACCCAAAGTTGCGGCGAGAATCAAGCCCCAGGCGTGGATCATAATGATTCTCCGTGATCAATCCTCATGATTTCACGCGATTACTCGACGATCAACACACCGTTCATGACCATCCAGTGGCCAGGGAACGTGCATAGATACGGATACCGCCCTGGCTGTGTTGGCGCATTAAAATTAATCGTCTGGGCATCGCCGGGTGAGACGATATCTGTATAAAAGAGCACGTTTTCACTCTTAGGCACGTAATGCCGCGTTGCCGCGTCGGGATCGGCGATGATCTTGTTCACAAGATCGCCCACCTGTGGCAGAGTACCGGGCTTGATGAGCACCCAGTTGTGCGGCACTACGTCGGGATTCTGAAACGTGAAGCGAATCGGCTCGCCGGCTTTCACGCGAATTGTGGCGACATTAAAGGTGAGATTCTTACCGGCTTCGATCGCCACCGGCCGCGCTCCGCGAATCCCCTTACGGAACGGGTTTGGCACTGCCGCCTTGGTCGCGGCGAGGTCGCGCAAAATCGGATGGATCGCAATCGTTTTCATAACTGATTTGTAGCCCGGGAAACGATCGAAGGCCGGCGCTAATGCATGCACCGTGGCGAAAAGATCGTGCGGCAAGCCTGCATCCACTCGCATCCGTATGTGAAGCTGATTCACCGGCTGAATGTCGGGGATTTCGAGGAAAACGGTCTTGCCATCGTCGAGCACGTGAGTGCTCTTGATCGCCAGGGTATCGTGTCCGGGCGTGCCGGGATGGCTGGGCGAGAACTCCGGTGAACCGTAGGCCGAGCCGTAGCGATAATTCCATGCTTGCGCGAATTGGTTTTTCAGATTCTCGACGACCGATGAATCGACAGGCGACGAGAAGCCAACCTTCAAACCGTTTTCGTGTGCTCGAAATTGAATGGGCAGTTGCACCTTGGCGTCAGTGTAACGCACGCGCTGGAAGCTACCGTCGCGCGGCGTATAGCTGCCCCAACCTGACATGCCCGAGACATATAGCTGGCCGTCCGCCGGGTTGAATCGCGCGCGATGTGCGCCGGAATCGAACTCGAAGGGCAGGGGGACCGCAGCTCCTTGTGGCTGGCCGTTCACCTTGTCGCGGAGCAGCAGGAACGCGGTCCCTGCGCCGAATGAAAGGTGGATGCACTGGCCCTTGAGCGGTCCCCAGCGGTCGCTCGTCACGAACACCTGGCCACCGCTGGAATTGTCGAGCCCGCGCGGCATGTAGACGAGTGGCAGATCAGGCGTCTTGCCGTCTTTGGGACCGCCGTAGCCGTAGTGTCCACCCTCGCGAATTTCGGCGACCATTGAGGCACAGGTCCATTCGCCTTCGGAACTGGGAACCGTGATGACGCCGTCGAGTGAAAGCCCCAAGCCGTCGGGGTTACGGAATCCGGTGGCGATTACGTCGATCGTCTTACCATCGGGCTTAATGCGAAGAATTCCCTGATTGCCCGACGCTGTGTAGAAATTGCCCTTTGCATCGCGCTGGAGGCCGCAAATAAAGTCGTGACCATTTGGAGACGTGACGTAGGCGTTTGTCATACACTCATAAGAATCGGCTTCGCCATCACCGTTGACGTCGCGCAAGCGGGTGATCTGATCGCGGCCGAGCACGTGTGCAACGCCGTCGACGACGACAAGTCCCAGCGGGTGGCTCAAACCCGATGCGAATCGTCGCCAGGTGACGTTGTTCAGGCCGGCGTCGAGCCCTTCGACATGCCAGACGTCCCCTTGCATCGTGCAGATGAGCGCTGAACCGTCGGGCAGAAAATCGTGATCGCCAAAGAACATCAGCGCCTTCCAGGGATTCTCGAAAGGCGGCTCGATCGTGTCGACGGCGTAGGGCGAAGTTGCGCCGGTTCTGGCCCGCGTTTCAAGCTTCTGCGGCCACTGCGATGGTCCGCCTTTCAGTTTCGAAGCGCTAGGGTGCGTTGCGGCGGGGGCGACGATCCGCACAAACTTGCCGCCTTCGTTGCGTGGCTCGTCGAGCATTTCGACATCGCCGAGACGATAGGCAAAGATCACGCCCTTTTCGTGGCGGTAAAATCCGCGATAAATGAACGGCTTTTCCGGCTTCTTGCCTTCAGGGCGGGGCAGGGGATTTCCCGCCAGATTCAGGCCGTCCATGAATCCGTGCCGCACGTTCGAGAACTTGACGAATCCGCCTTTCCAAAGCGCCTCGTAGCAGAGCGTTTCTGGGTTGAAGCAAACCGCCAGATCACCCAGCCGCACGCAGACGCCCTTGGGAATGGTTATGCCTGCGCCTCGAAATATACCGGATTGCACGCTACCTAGCTCGGTCTGATTCCAGCGATCGTCCTTCCAAACTTCCTCGTTCTGATTCCCCCAGTGCCCTTGCACGCCGCCGTCCAGTCCGGGAAATTGCGGCAAAATCGCGGGAACAACGGGTTGCTTGGAAAAATAGTCGGCTTCTTTTTGATAGAAATCGTAGATGCGTTCACGGTTTACAGGATGAACATAATTCGGAAAAGAACGTACGAGCAAAGGTTTGTTTTCATACGGAAATGTTGCAGGAAGATGAGAGCGGGAGAGCAAAAGATTTGCGTTCACATCGTTCGACTTGCCAAGATCCATCAAAAAACGCACAACGTCGGCTCGTTCGGTGTTCGTCATCGCGCTAAGTAAACCGTCGGGCATCAGCGAGCCGCGTTCGCGGATTTCTTCGATGTCTCCCCGAGCAAGAGTGTGGGTTGTGTTGCTCGCGGCGTCGCGAAAAACAATGCCACTGTCGCTCTCACTCAACTTGTAACCTTGCAGCGTGCGACCGTCAGCGAGTGCGACTGCGAACGAGCGATACGCCGGCACGACCTGCTTCTGCGGCTCGATGAGTGCGTCGGCCACCAACTCGGGTGTGAGGCACTTGCCAACCTCGGTGAGGTCGGGGCCCACGGTGCCGCCCTGAGTGCCGATCTTGTGACAGCTCAAGCAGCCGAACCGCGCGGAGGCGAACACGTCGGCTCCGCGTGCAGGATTGCCGCTCGCTCGCGCTGCGGCGATCAACTCGGCCACGCCAATGGGCGCGGCCGTTGATGTGCTTTTCACGTCGGGCTTGTAGGTGCGCGGCGTGGGCTTCGGTCCAGCGGGCTTGCCTTCGAGTTGAGGCACAAGCCAGTCGAGGCCGTCGAGGTTGTCCTTCAGGCGTTCTTCTGCATCGTCGTTCGTGTGGCCGAGAATGCCGATCGGCCCTTGATAACCACTCGCGATGATCGTTTTGAGCAATCCCAAGTCGAGGGAGCCTTGCCCCAGCGGCAGAATCTTTTTGCCGACTTTGTCGCCGTTCGGCTCCATGCCGTTGAGGTTGAGCGACAGCAGATACGGCTTCATCTTGGTAAGAAGCGCAGGGAAGCGATCGAGATGATCGTGCCCGTGATGCAAGTTATAAATGATCCCAAGATTGTTCACGCCTTCCGCTTTGAGTGCTTCGATGATCTCGATTTGATTCTCGGGCTCCCCGAACCAGCCGCCGTGGTTGTAAAGTCCCAGCGTGCAGCCGATCTTGTTGGTTTCGATCGCCAGAGGCTTCAGCTTCGCGACCGCGGCAGCGACGCGACGCTTTTGCTCATCCCCAGTGACGCGGTCGGCACCGAAGTCAAGCAGCACCCAGAGTTGAGCCTTCACCTTGTGGCGGGCCAACACATCAAGAATCAGACGCGAGTCCTTGTTCAATTCTCCAGGGGCAACCCACCAGGCATCGAGCCCAACTTTGTGTCGCGCGAGTGCATCGACCTCGGCGTCAAACGTAGGAATGTGTTCGCCACGCCAGTCGTAGGCGAAATGCTTGAATCCCAGCCTTTGGAGCATTTCGGCCCGAGCTTCGGGCGGCCGGTTCTTGGAGTCGAACGGCACGATGCACCAGGCGATGAGATTGTCGCGTCCGAACAACCCGGCGATTCGCGCGTGATTGTCGCCGTCGGCCGCACGGGCGGCCATGGGCACATTCGCCACAATCGCAAGCGATGAAATCACCGCGGCGAACGCGAGGCGCATTCCCGGCGGCGGCTGGAGTTGGATCTTCATCGGGAGAGTTTCCAGGCGAGCAAGGAAGGTCAATCGGCGGGTTGCGGCGAACGTCGACCCCAGGCGAAAACCCCACGCCTGAAGACATGTCCAGTACACCGCAAGTTATCTGACAATTATAACCAGCGAGCCGGCTCGACAACACAGGGTCTGTCCGTCGTCACCGAATTCATTCGCGCATCAGACGCGCTCAACCAAAATGCGGCCACGCAAGAATCGCCGCGACCATGATCAGCCAAACAAGCACAATCAGGCTGAACACTGGATCCTTGAGAAGTAGTTCATCGGGGCCATCGTGCCCGCCTTCGCGCACTTTGAAGAGAAATCGAAAGATACCATACGCAACGATCGGAACTGAGTAGACAAGATTGTCGGTTTGGTGACGGGCGACGGTTTCGGGAGAAACCGTGTAGAGCATATATGACATGAGGCAGAGCGACGAGGTGATCGCCATCAACGTGTCGAGCTTGGCTTCATCATATGACTCGAGCGCGTGGCGATAGGCTGGCGTCACGCGATCGGCCGTCAGTTCGAGTCGCCGTTTGCCAAACCCGAGCAGCATCGCCAGGGAAAAACCGCAGACGATAATCCATGACGATGCAACAATCGAAACCGCCGCGCAGCCAGCCAAAATGCGGAGCACAAAACCAATCGCAACGATCAAGACGTCGAGAATGACCAATCGCTTAAAGAGCAGGAAATAGCCAAAGTTGTTCGCGACATAAACGCAGGCGATCCAGCGAAAGCGCACAGGCAAAAGAAATGAGAGCGAGAACGCGAGAACGAAAAGCAGTATCGCAAAGGCGATCGCCGTTGAAGGACCGACAACACCTGACGCGACCGGCCGCAGCCTTTTACGCGGATGAAGACGATCGGCGGGGGCGTCGAACACGTCGTTGATGCAGTAAATCGCACTTGAAAGCAGGCAGAAACAGGCGAACGCCAGCAGCGCGGGCGGCACAACCGTCACGCCAAGTTTGTGACCAAACAGAATCGGCAGGAGCACGAAGACATTCTTTGTCCACTGCTCGGGCCGCATCAGGCGAATCAGAGCCTGGGCGATATTCGCGACCGGCGCGGTCGATTTTGCCTGGGTGTTCATGCTCGATCTGGAACGCAACTCATGCCGAATCATCGGAACACGACATCGTGATCGCAATACTAACAGATTAGCACCGACTCACGTTGGAATCGAATTGCGGGACGATTCGAAAACGCAACGACGCGTGCGAAGCATTGAAGTTCGCACGCGTCGTTGCAAGTTCACAGCTTCTTACCGTCGCGATCAGGGAGCCGCGCCGATATTACCGCCATCGTGGGCACCGCCCAGGAAGTCGGGGTTGGTTGGGGTCCAGCCCGCCTTGATCCAGTCGATCAGGGACTGGGTGCGGGTCGGATCGGCGGCCAGAGCGGCGATGCTCGCACGCCAGTCGCCGACGGCTGTACCGGTCGTGGTGGCCTTGAAGAAGCCAGTGTAGGCGGTAGACAGGTCACGCGTCCGATCGACGAACGCCGGATCCTCATCAACGTCGGTTGATTCGGCCATGGGCGTCTGGTTGGCCTTGAAGAACAGCCCCGTGCCCGCCGAGAGATAGCCCAAAGCGGTCGTGTTGGCCGAACGGGCGCTTGCCGTCAGGTTGAACCCACCGTTGTAGCCCACCATCTTGGGATCGATCACGGGATTCGTAACCGAAGCGTCGAGCAGCACAAAGCCATTGTGGCTGCTGGACGAAGCGCTGGGCTTGAAGGCGTAGGCGATGTTCGAGCGAAGGCTCGTGAGCTGGCCTGCCGAGGCGCCCGAGCTACCGTCACCCATGAAGACCATGCCGACAAACGCACGGCCGGTATCGACCACGCAGGTGTTGTGCTCGACCGAGGCCTGCACGTTGGGATTCGACGTCACGAAGATGAACAGCGAAGCCGAGGCGCCAGGCCAGGCCGCGTTCATGTTCGGCAGAATGATGTTGCCGGTCATCGCGGTGGTGATCGGACTGGTCGGGTTCAGGTTCTGAGCGAACGTGAACGCGGCGTTGTTGTAGAGGCAATTCGCCTGGTAAATGCAACCTTTGACCGCATTCACAGGCGGCGAAATCGAGCGGATCGTGATCACGTTGGGGTCGGCGACCGAGGGAGCATCGGTCACGAAGATCGAATTCGTGATCGGTCCGAGCGAAATCAGCGGCCCCTGGTTCGGCTGCTGGACATACACGTTCTGGTCGAACGCAGCCCATGGGCCGGGACCATTGATCGAGATGCCGGTGTTGAAGTACGACCGGGTGATCGAGAAGTTGTTCGCACCGCTATTGTTCGAGCCGCTCGAATTGAAGTTCACGAGCTTGTCGAACGAGCACCCGTCAATCACGCGCTGGCCGCTCGCGCTGGGCGAGACTGCTGGGCCGGCGTTGAACATCGCAGCCGTCGTGGATGACGTGCCAGTGAAGCTGTTCGACTGGAACAGCAAGTTGGCCGCCGCGGTCATCGGGCCTTGCGAGAACGGCGTGGCTTTGCAGCCCTGGAATGTCGAGTTCGAGACCTCCACGTTGGGCTCGGCACCCGAGACGGAGACGGCCGTGGCGAGATTGATGAAGTCAACGTACTGGAAAACAAGGCTCGACGCCGTACCGTAGTTCAGGAAGCCCTGAGTGGTGGTTGACGGATTGCTTCCCTTGATCGTGATCCGTTCGCCCGAGTTGCCGGCCGCCAGCACGCTCGAACCAGCGGTAACTCGTGTGTAGAACGAGCTGCCGACCGGACCGTCGTATTCAAAGGTTGAGCCTGGGCTGAGCGTCAGATTGCCGGCGAGGAAAATTCCGGTGCGGACGACGAAATCAACGCCGTTGCCGACAACGAGCGAGCCGTTGATCGTGAGGTCGAACATTCCTGCCGAAAGCATCCGCCCAACTGCAGTATTTGACGTAACATTGACTGTGTGGCCAGTGTTGATCGTGACAGCGTCGAACCGCGTTGCGGTTGCAAGACCGGGCGGCGGAGCGATTGAGGGGAGAATGGAGGGGGCGTTCAGGTCAAGAACCGTCGCTCCCGGAGTCGTCGTGGTCGAAACCGCGGAGACGGTGTAGAACGTGTGGGGGGCGCTGTTGACGGCTGAGAAAGGCGTGGTTGCGTTCGATAGTGTGAGGTTGTCATTCACGGCCCAGGCGGGTGTGAACTGGCCGACAAGCGTGAGCCGAAGCTGGCCACTTGGGCTGGTTGTGATCGACAGAATTCGCTGGGGCGTACCCGGAGCGATCGTCGGGTTTCCGGTCCATGGTCCTGCTGTGCCCGTAGCGTTCCATGCTCCAGAGCGAACGGTCGTGTACGAGGCAGCGTCAACCGTCGACGCCACGGTTAAGCCGAAGAGAACCGCTAAAGCGACCACGCCGCGGCTCTTACACCTACGAATTTCCATCATCGTACCCCGAAGTTCGTTTCTCGAATCCCCCGCCACTGTCGTCTATTGCATCCGTCGCATCTCCGCGACGGCCAACTGCCACCGACGCGTTCCCCTGCCGTTCAACAAATCGCGCGCCCTTCAGACGCGAAATCTGTTGCGACCGGAAAACTTGAAGCACCGCAGAACCGCGTGCTTCGCACAGGCCAATAGCGAACCGCCGCTCTGGCAAAGGCCAGAGTTACAACGGCTCATATCAGACGTATAGGATCAAAAACCTCGCTATGCGGTGTTTATGCGAGCAAAGTTAGGGGGGATAACTCTACGTCACGAAAATGCGGCCATGGGGGCGTGAAAGCAGAAAGTTTCCGACAAATAAATCACTGGACGCAAACGACGCCAGGTCAGTCGTAGAGGTTTGACCAGGTAATCTGCGTAAAAAATGACCTTTGTGGAATCAGGAAAAACCATTTCAACAGAAGGCCTACGCATAGCCAACTGTTCTGTCTCTGCCAAAACGCAAATGTTGCCAGAATTCACCAGACTGCGCATCCTAAACGAGATGTCATGCCTGAGAAGGTCTGACGAATTGCATTCTGCCACGCATATTAAAGACGAAGCTGCGCACCGCGCACAGGCCAAACCGGCGCCAAGTAACAGAATTCATGATTCGACTGCGCAAAACAGGGAAAGTCTTTGCCTAGTCGGTCGGCGAGATTATCGCGATCATCCCCTTTCGTTCGCAGTTTTCACTCTTGCCGTTTGATGGCGAAGTGTGGCTCTGGGCGGTGTTCCCCAGATTAGTCCGGCGACACCGAAATGCCAAGGCCGATCGATGACAAGTTGATTTTTTCCCTCAGTTTCCGCGATTTTTTGACGAAATACAATCACATTACTGCTTAATTCTTCACATAGCTTATTTTTAATATGTTTTAAGATAAGGCGAGCGATTTCGCATAATTTCTCGACAATCTTCTCTCGCTTGCTCGCATGCACCATGTCACAGACGCTATATTATTCATCCGAATGAAGATGAACTGAAGCTAAAAAACACGACGTTTGGCTTTAACCCTTCATGATACCAATTAGAAACACTATTGTTACGAAACCGATCAGAACGAGTGAAGACAACGCAAAAACTGTAACGATTCGGGCGGCTCGCCAATTGGGTCGCCGGGAGGCTATAACAGGAGGGTATTGCGAGGAGTCGCGAGCGGAGTTGAAGGCGGGGTGGCATGAATAGCGAAGCGTCGGTTGGGCCGGTTTACGATGCGCTTCTTGTCGTGGGATTTGGCGGCCCGGAGCACAGGGACGATGTCATTCCCTTTCTCGAGAACGTTCTGCGTGGCCGAAACGTGCCGCGCGAGCGGATGCTCGAGGTCGCCGAGCATTACTACCACTTCGGCGGCGTGAGCCCGATCAATTCTCAGGTTCGCGAGTTGATCGCAGTTCTCACTCCTGCGCTTCAAGCCAAGGGAATTGGGCTCCCAATATACTGGGGTAATCGCAACTGGCACCCGATGCTCGCCGACACCGTGCAAGAGATGACGAACAATGGCATCAAACGGGCGCTCGCAATCGTTCTTTCTGCCTACAGTTCTTATTCCGGCTGCCGGCAATACCGCGAGGATTTGATTCGGGCACGGGAAGCCGTAGGCCCGCAAGCGCCAGAGATCGATAAACTCCGCGTATTTTACAATCATCCTGACTTCATCGAATCGAACGCTTCGCGCGTGCTCGCAGCGCTCGATCAGGTACCGGCCGAACGCCGAAACGAACTCCATCTCGCCTTCACGGCGCACTCCATACCCACCGTCGTGGCGAATCAATCAGACTACGCCGCGCAGCTTCACGAGACTTGCCGGCTCGTCGCCGAGCGAGTTGGCGTTTCGCCCGAGCGCTGGGACCTCGTCTATCAAAGTAGAAGCGGTCGGCCGAGCGATCCCTGGCTCGATCCCGATATCGTCGACCACCTCAAAACTCTTCCCGCCAAAGGTATTCGCGACGTCATCGTCCACCCGATCGGCTTCCTCTCCGATCACATGGAAGTGCTTTACGACCTCGACGACGAAGCCAAGCACGCCTGCGAATCGCTCGGGCTGAACATGGTGCGCTCGGCGACTGTGGGCACGCATCCGCAATTCGTCGAAATGTTCGTCGATCTGGTCGCCGAACGCCTCGGCCTCTCCGCGGAGCGCAAAGCGGTCGGCCAATTCGAGCCAAGCCATGACGTCTGCCCGCTCGATTGCTGCCCCGCACCTTCAAGACCCGCCGCTCGCCCCACATTCTGAGCGCAACGAGCCCGCACCTCTTAACTCATCAGAAAAGTCGCCGCTAAACTACGCCACCACAATTCTCAAACAATTTTACCCAGACGTTCAAGTTTACCCAGAACATCATCCGATAGATAAAGTGCGTACTTAGCTCGGCACCTTGGACACATGCGGGTCGCGATGGATGGGACGCTCAGCGCAATGGGTTTTAACCCATTGTGCTTCTGCGGCTTGCGCGCGGCAGGAGCCACGAATGAGTTGGCCTTGGATTCAGGTGGCGGTTTTAATGACGATGACCCACGTGGTTCGGGTCGTCGGGGATCGTCTTGGCCCTCGCTGGGGGGCAATCGTGCTTGGTATGCCAAGCACAACGGCTGTGTTGCTCGTGGGCGGAGGCTGCGAGCGTGGAGTTGCCGAGGCCGGTCAGGCGGCGGAACTCGGTTTGCTGGGATTGGTTGCGGCGACGACTTTGCCGCTCTGTTATGCGTGGGCGCTGGGACGGCGCCGGGGAGTCGCAGGGTCGGCGGCCTGCGGCATTCTTGGATTTGTCGCGATGGCGATCTTGCTGCGCGGACTTCCTGAGGTTGGAGCCTCGGGCGGATTTCTCGTGAGCGTTCTCGGAGTCGTCGCTGGCTGTTGGGTGGCAGGAAGGATTCCGACCGCGCATCCCAATGCGGTGCTTCACAAATCACGGCATCATTTCATCTTACGTACAGCGGTCCCCGCCATCTTTCTCCTGGCGATCCGCGCGTTTCGCGGCTGGGCCGGCCCTCTCTGGGCGGGACTCTTCGCAACATTTCCGGCGATGTCACTCGCCGTGCTGGTAACCCTGCACATGGAGCGCGGGCCGGGTGCGGTCTGCCGGTTGGCCAGATCCATGCCACGTGGCAACCTGGGAATGGTCGCGTTCCTGGTGACGTATCGCCTTTGCTGCTTTGATCTTGGACCGTTCGGCGCTGCGGCGGTTGGCTATCTTGCAGTGCTCGTCGTCATGACTGCGCTTTCGCGAACGCCCATGAGAGAACAGACCACGAACCGTGTTTCGATCTTCGGACGCCTATCCGAGCGTCTCAGGAGAGACATTAGCGGCCGCGTTCCACCGGCACCGAAGGGGGCGCGCGTCTTCGCTCCGGCAGTCGAGTCCCTTGCGGCTTAGCCGCTCCTGAAGAAAAATCCGCATTTGCGTGCAACAAATCGACCTCGGCAGGGAAGTAAAGAGGTGTAAGCCACGCAAATCGCGGAGAGTTTCCGATGTCGGCCCGTCTGAATCTGATAGGAACCCGGCACGTGATCCGGCTCTTCGAGTCGGGCACGGTCGCCGGCCTCAGCGAATCCGAACTGATCGACCGATTCGTGATTCGCCGAGATCCCGTCGCGTTTGAAGCGCTCGTCGTTCGCCATGGACCGATGGTCCTGGGCGTTTGCCGGCGCTTCTTGCACGACCCGAACGACATCGACGACGCGTTTCAGGCGACGTTTCTCGTGCTGGTCGAAAAGGCGGCACGCCTGCGCGATCGCGAAAGGCTTGCCTCGTGGCTTCATGGCGTAGCGCGACACGTATCACGTAAGGCGCGGGCCCAGAGGCTTAGAAACGGCGCGAAATTCGGGAAAATCGACGGAGAGCTTTGCGCTCCGATCGCGGCAGAGCACCCCCTGTCTGGGCTACTCGACGATGAGCTGGCCCGGATGCCCTCCGCAGATCGCCTGGCGATCGTGCTCTGCGACCTGAATGGCCTTACCGGCGATGAAGCGGCGCAGTCGCTCGGCATTCGTGCCGTGGCGTTCCGAAGCCGTTTGCACCGCGCCAGGATGAGGCTCAAATCGCGCCTCGAGCGGCGTGGGATCGTCGGTGGAGCGGGAATCACCACACTCACGCTGAGTGCGATGGTCCCCGACGCGCTCGCTGCCGCAACAGTCAAATCCGCGCTGGCTTACGCCGTGACCTCCACGTGCGAAACGATTGTTCCTCTTTCCGTTCTTACCCTAACTCACGGGGCGATTCGTTCCATGATGCTCACCAAGTTCCAGACCGCAGCCGCGGCGCTTACCGTTGCGATGGGTTTTGCTGGTGCCGCTGTGCTTGCTCAAGCCCCAGCCGCCGCGCCGCCTGCTCCAACAACTCAGCCGTATGTCGCCACATACCCGGCTCAAGTGGTCATTCCGGCCCCTCCAGGCGTCCCGGCCGGCGAAGCCGACCGGCTCCGCGAAGTCGAAGCGAAACTCGATCGTATCCTGAGCGCGCTCGACGGCGACCGCACGTCGCTCACAGTCGGCCGGTCGCTCATCACCACGAAGCCCAAGACGGCGACCGTAACCGCATTGCCCGTTGCATCGGCAGCGCCGGAGGCCGTAGCGAGCTACCCGATGCCAAAGCCCACGCCGCCACTTCAGGCGAATGCGCCACGATTCACGCCGACTCCCGGCGCAGCACCGCCTGTGAACGGAACTCTTACCGTCGACTACGCCCGAATCCCGGTCGCCACGAATCAGCAACTTGAACAACTCGAGAACCGAATCAAAGACCTCGAAAAGAAGGTCCGTTCCCTCGAACAGGCGCTCGAACGCCCCACCGAGGATTCAAATACTCGCACCAAGAAGTAAGCGACTCGCAATTGCATGACGCGGCCCAGTTCACGCCGCGTCATGCATCATCCCAAATCAATCATCCGTCGACTCGTCGAGAATCTTACGATACGCCGCCTTGGCTGAGTCGAACGCCTCCTTCGCTGCCTGACGCTCCGACGTATTGATCCTCCGATACTTCTTCTCCCAGCACATATCAACACCGTCGAGACACCACTGTGCCGAGGCCTTCGACGCACGGATGGGCTTGTCATCAACGACGACAAACACGGGATTCGTGTGCGACGACGGGTAAATCCGAAGCGCCACCCAGCTTGATTTCTCAATCGGCACGTCGAACGTCAACTGCTGGAATGAGCCATCTGCCTCGATTTCTTTCTTCGCCACCATCCGGCCGTTGACGATCACCTGAACCGGCACCCTCCGGCTGTTGTCGATCCGCGTCCGCTCGATATCCCAGTAAGGCTTGACCGTAATCGGCCGCCTTCGAATCGACTTGCCGAGATCTGACGCTTTCTCATCCAAATAAGCGGAAACGTTGGCGGAAACTTTGACCATTCCTGGCTTGGCAAGCTTCAACTCCGATCCATTCTCACCAACGCTGACATCATCGACCTTGAAGTCCACAAGATGGCTCCGGCCATCTCCAACATACGACCGGCCCGCTTTGATTCCCTCGGTCCAGCGATCGAAGTCGAGCTTGCCGTCCGCAAGCTTGACGTACACGCGTCCCAGACCAACGCGCTCGCCATAGATGCACGGAAAATCGGTCTCGCCGCTAATTCGGCATCGATAACCGCAATTCAGCGTGTGATACCAGATATTCAGCTCGTAAGGTGCTGGGGTGTCGACTGCCGAGATGAAGTCGACAGCGTCGTGGGTCACGTCGACGATGTATTCATTCGCGCCGATGCCGTCGTAGGGCGGAATCTCCATGTTGGGCAGCGAGAGGTTCTGCGTTTGCAATCCCCAGCCGGAATGCGAGAAGCCGACGACGCCCCCTTGCGACTTCCCCCATTTCAGCACCGGCAAATCCCAACTCGGCCACTCTTCGATACGCATGGTGCCCGGATAGTCATCCTCTTTCAGCCGCAGCAAGCAAAGGTGCCCCGCGTGCGACGACGGGAAGCCCGAAACCTCGACGTCATATCGCATCAAGTAGTTTGGTGTTGAAAGCGCGTGATTTTTTCCTTCAAAGAACTGCTTCTGCGCGTACCAGCAAGGGCCCCAGCTCAGCACGCAACCGACGTCGAGGTCTTCTCCCAGAATGTGTCGCATCATGTCCTCGGGACGCACCCCTTCGGTCGGACTTTCATAATGCGCACAGCCGGCGGCGTGGACGTGATGATCGCCCGAGAACCAGTTCATCTTGGCGAGATTCGCCCAGCGTTTGAGCTGGAACGTCTGCGTTTGCCCAGGCGATGCCGAAACGGTAATTTTCTTGGTCAGCGTGAGATATTCCGGTCCTCGGGTGTATTCGACCGTGTAATCGCCGGCTGGAAGCAGCACGGTTTCGCCGCTCTTGCGATAGATTTGCGGGTGAAAGAAAAAGTCGGGAGCGAGCCTGCGCGTCTGCGAGGGATACACGCGATCTTTGCTGTCGCGAATGAGGAACGATGCGGTCGTTGGTTTGCCGTCGTCGTCGCGAACGTCGAGCGTCACCGGAACCGCCGCCTCGCACTGAAACAGAATGTCGGTTTCGCCACGAAAGCCGAGATCCTGCGTCCCCTGGCCGACGTCGAAGCCGATCTTCGCCTCGCGGCGCCCCGCGTCTCGGCTGTAAATCTGAATGACACGATACTCGACGTTCAAACCAGACAATCCCCGGGTGAGCGGCGGCTCGGTCGACATCTCGATATCCGCCCAGCGCTGGGGTACTTCGTACGCGGGTATGCTTACTTTCGGCTCAGCTTTGTTGGTCGACTGTTTGTACAAGGGCAGTGCATTGGGGCTGGTCGCCTTGAGCTGCGCGGTGACTCCGGCCTCGTTGCGCACCTTGACAAGGAACACACGCCAGCCGTGCTGCATAAGCTTGGCGGGAGCCGGTCCGCGAGTCGCCTTCACGCGGCTCTCCGGATTGACTTGCACGCCAATCAAGCAATGCGGGTCGAGCGCGGCCTGAATCTTTTTGACACCCGAGCCGTCGGTCGACTTGATCGCCGCATCCAGTTCGGCCCGGGTCGAATCGGGCAGGGGATTGCCGAGCGCCGTGAGCGCCTCGACCACGCGATTCACCTCTGCGGAGAGAGGCTGAAACTCGACGTCGAGGTACACTGGCAAATCTTCGGCTCGGGCCGACGAAACCGCTGTGAACAGCAGGACTAGCAACGTCGCGCGTCTCATGATTTTGCCCCGTTCTTGGTCTGTTGGATGGGCAGGGGAGGCTTCACGTCGATCGGGCGATTCTATCCGGCGCGAAACGCGATCGCATCAAGTCCGAGAGATTTCAGACTTGCGATTGGCGATGGGGCGCGGCACGATAACCTTGTTCAAGATTGCCGGTCCGATCGACCTTGATGCATCGCCCTCGAGGAATCCCTCGACGCATCGATCCTGGCACATCAACTCTGTGGGAGCGCATCCATGCGGCGGCTTCTTGTATTCGGCTGGTTCACAGCGGCGTGCTGCGGCTTGATCTCCGCGCCCGCGCTTGCTCAGGAAGAGCATCCCGATAACCGGATCGAGCTCGATGGCATCTTCGTAAACGCCCGCGGCGGCAACGCCCAGCCGAACGAGCCCCGCTATCCCGACTTCACGCAAGTTACCCGTGGTTCGGAAAAAATCGACGGCCTGTTCACGCTCCACAAAAAGGGCGAGCACCTCTACGCCGAAATCCGCCAAGAACAGTTCAACCAGCCGTTCCTTCTGCCAGTAACCATCGCCCGCGGTATGGGTCAGGCCGGTATGCCCGCCGGTGACGACGAAACCGTGCTCGTCTTCGTGAAATCAGGCGAGAAGGTCCACCTCGTTCGCCGCAACATCCACTACAAAGCCCCCTCGGGCACGCCACTCGATAAATCCGTCAAGCAAAACTACGTCGACTCGATCTTGATGTCGTTGCCGATCGTCACGATCAACCGCAACGGCAACACAACCGTCATCGACTTCTCCGACATTTTCCTTACCGACTTCGCGCAACTCGGCCTCGGCTCGCTCGACCGCTCGCGCACGAGCTGGCACCGGGTAAAGGGCTTCCCGAACAACCTTGAGCTTGAAGTCGAAGCCACGTTTAGCGGTGGCTATCGCTGGCTTGGTGGGTTCGGTGACGACGGCGTGGCCGATCATCGCGGCATCACGCTCGTGGTTCACTACAGCCTGATGAAAGCCCCAGACGGCGGCTACCATCCCCGCATGGCCGACGATCGCGTGGGCCACTTCCTGAGCGCAGCCAAAGATTTCGGCAAGACCGACGCCGACAACAATTTCGTCCGCATGATCGACCGCTGGCGGCTCGAAAAGGCCGACCCCAAGGCCGAGCTTTCTCCGCCCAAGAAGCAAATCGTCTGGTACATCGAAGACACCGTTCCCATCGAATATCGCCCGTACGTTGAGTCAGGCATTCGCGAGTGGAACAAGGCGTTCGAGAAGATCGGCTACATCGACGCGATCGCCGTCCGCTGGCAAGAGCCCGGCCGCGATGAGTTCGATCCCGAAGATACGAATTACTGCACGTTCCGCTGGGTAACCAGCGACGCCGGCTTCGCGATGTCATGCCTTCGCGCCAATCCGCTGACCGGTGAGATGATCGACGGCGACGTGATCTTCGACGCCAGCTTCATCCGCTACTGGAAGCAAAGCTACGCGCTATTGATTGGCACCACCGCCGGCCCCGGCAGCGAAATGAAGCCAACGCCGCTCGCGGTCGGCGAGGTGATCAGCCCGATTCTCGCCGCCAAGCTCGGCTACGGCACGCCGTCGCGCTTCGGCCTTCCCGGCGCTCGCGGATTGCTGCCTGAAAACCGTCTCGTCGCCGAAGCCGTACCCGCGACCGTCGGCGGCCTGCAATGGCAGCTCGGCCATCGGCGCGCCGATTCACCCAGCGCCACCTGCCAGCTTCACTCCGGACTTTCCCGCGACTTCAGTCTCGCCGCACTCGCCTTCGCCGCGGCCGACTCGAAGGACGAGAAAGACAAGGACAAAGAAAAAGACAAAGACAAGAAAGAAAAGGACAAGAAGAAGGACGAACTCCCGCGCGAGTTCCTCGGCCAGGCGATCAAGTACATCGTGATGCACGAAGTTGGCCACTCGCTCGGCTTGCGGCACAACTTCAAGGCCAGCACGATGCTGACCGCCGACCAGCTCAACGACACGAACATCACTCGCGTGAAGGGACTTGTCGGCAGTGTGATGGACTACAGTCCGATCAACATCGCCCCCTCCGGCCGCAAGCAGGGCGACTACTACACCACCACGCTCGGCCCCTACGACTACTGGGCCATCGAATACGCCTACAAGCACATCGACGGCAACGAGGAAGACGAGCTTAAGAAGATCGCCGCGCGTTCGCCCGAAGGTGACCTCGTCTTCGCAACCGACGAAGACGCCGCCAGCAATGGCGACCCGCTCGTCAATCGCTTCGACCTCGGCTCCGACCCCTGCGCTTATGCCAAGGACCGCATCGCGCTCGCCACGTCGCTCATGAAGGACCTCGACACCAAGGTTGTGAAGGACGGCGATTCGTGGTCGCGCAATCGTCGCGCGTTCAACGTGCTGCTCGGCCAATGGGGCGACGGCGCTGTGCTCGCCTCGCAGTTCATCGGCGGCCAGTCGGTCTCGCGTCACCACAAGGGTGACAAGGGCGCTCACGATCCGATCCAACCGATTTCCGGCACCAAGCAACGCGACAGCCTGAAATTCCTCGCCGATCAGATCCTTTCCGACAAGGCATTCCAGTTCTCGCCCGCATTGCTCCGCCGCCTCGGCACCGAAAAATGGATGCACTGGGGCTCGGAATCGGTCTGGGGTACGGGTGTTGATATCTCGGTGCTTGAAACCGTGCTCGGCATCCAGAAGCTCGTGATTTCCGAATGCCTCTCGCCCGCAACGCTCGCCCGAGTGCAGAACCAGCAGCTTCAAGCCGATGCTGGCAGCGACCCGCTCCGCATCGAGGAAATCTTCCGGGCCCTGACCGATGGCATCTGGAACGACAGCGCAATCGTAGCCGACGCCAAGGGCAACTCGGCGAGCCTCTCAACAGTCCGCCGCAACCTCCAGCGCGAGTATCTCCACCGCCTCGCAACGATGGTGCTCGGCCAGTCGCGCAACCAGTTTGGCGATGGATTTGGCTACATCGTCATCCGCTACGGTGGCGACCAGCAAATTCCCGCCGACGCCCGCGCACTTGCTCGGCTCCATCTCAGCGAAGTTGCCGAGCGCATCGACAAAACGCTCGCTCGCAAAGACGTCAAGCTCGACGACACCACGCTGGCGCACCTCAAGGAAAGCCGCCAGCGGATCACCAAGGTGCTCGATGCCGGCATCGACGTCCGCGAACCTTAATTCGGCTCGCGCAAGCCTCACGCGTTTGGAACAAAGTAGCAAATAGAATTGGGTGGCCTAGACAACAAAGTCGTCCCGGCTACACCTTTCCTTGCTGTGCCCAAACCAAGTGCGTAACTCTCAAATCATGATTAATTTCTGCAAAACGAGACGAACCATGCACCTCACCAAACTACGGCTTGCCCTGGCGTCGTGTCTGGTCGTCTCCGCGTTTGCGGCGAACGCACAGGATCCGACCAAACCCCGGCCCGGCCTCACCGCGATCCAGACGAAAGAAGCCGTGCGAATAGCGGCCGAGTCGCTCCAAGAGATCCGTCGCAAAGAGCCCGAGACCAAAAAACCGCAAAATCGCGACCTGCGCGAGTACGTCGTCGCCGTCGAGCGATTGACTGACAAGGATGCCGACTCAACCACGACAAAAGGTACGGAGCCACCCGCTCGCGCGGTCGTCACAACCTATCGCTATCAAGACGACACAACCGTCTACGCAACGGTCGATCTCGCCACGGGTCGAGCCATCGACGTAAAAACGATTCAGCACATGCAAACACCGCTTTCCGACGGCGAATTCAAAGCCGCCCAGGCGCTCGCTCTCGAAAAGAGTGACGAGATCAAGGCACTGTTCAAGCAGTTCGGCAAGCGGATCGACGTTTACGCCCAGTTCAGCCAGTACACTCCCGACGGCGAAACCCGCGTCCACCGCGTTGTCCATTTGCTTTACCGCGTCGATAAGCGTGACCTGAGCGCCCCTCGACCGGTCGTCGATCTGACGACACAATCCGTCCTCGTCCCCAAACCGGAAGCCGAAGACGACAACGGCGAAGTGCGTGCCCAGCCCAAGGCAAAACCCTAAGGCTTATTGTGGAACTCGGAGTGGTGGTCAGATTCAGACCATTGGGTGCCACTGGTGGTACCCCACCAGTGTGCCTTTAGCGACATATCCAACGCACTGGTTGAGCACAACCAGTGGCACCCAGAAAAGGCAGACCTAGGCGCGAATATGGCTTACTTCGCTGAATTCCATCGTGAGCCAACCGTAAAACCCAAGGTTCTTCTTGCGATGCCACAATCCCCCGCGCCGGTCGTTCGTCTCTCCGTGGCTTTCCTTCGATTTCTATTGGTTCCATTTTTCGGAATCCTTCTCAGCACAAACACGCGCGCCCAAGGTTTACCCGACCCGCCATCACAGGAAACAACCATCGAGTTCGTCGTCGGCGATAACGGCGGCGTCTCACCGCGCAAGGGGACGGCCTGGAAAGTCCACTACGCCCGCGGCTTGCACAAAGGTTTGTACATCACCGGCGCCTGGTTCAAACGCGACCTTTCTGAAGACTGGATCAAGGTTCTACACGACGCCCGCATCGCCGACCTGTTCGTCCCCTATCATCACTCTTCGTTCACGCGTTTCTTCGACCTTACCGGCTTCAGTTTCCCTCTCGCCGAAGTGAAAGAGGAAGACGCCGGCGCGAACGGGACGATCATGCCGCCATTCACAGGTGATGCTTACCCCACCGTGATTCGCGAAGTGCGCGACCGCGGCGTCGTCTGGAAGGATTATTCCAACGGCGTGCGACGCGGCCGCGAAATGGTGCTTTGGGCCGGACTCGAAGCTGGCAACTACATGTACCTGATGCAGTACGGCTTCCTTGATGACGGCACGATCACATTCCGCGTCGGCGCAACAGGTCAAAACCTTCCCGGATCGCGCAAGGAAGCGCACATGCACGATGCGCACTGGCGTATTGATATCGATCTGGTCGACGGCAAAAAGAACGACGCGATGATCATGACTCACTCCGAAGCGATCACCGGCCTCGCGGCCGATGACGTTGAAGAGCCGTTTAACTCGGGCCTCGAAGGCGGAATTGAGTGGGACCCCAAAAAATTCACGATGATTCGCGTACGCTCGAACAAGAAAAACGCCAACGGTAAGAACATTTCTTACGACCTCATGCCGATCCGGCAAGGGACTGCGCGGCACAAGGAAGCATTTACACACAATGACCTTTGGGTCACGAAATCGCACGCCGAGCGCCCGTTGGAAATGCTTTTCGCCAATCTCCCGACGATCATTCGTGACCACGAAGTCGTTGAAGGCACGGACATCGTGCTCTGGTACACATCATCATCGCATCACGAACCGCGTGATGAAGACGGCAAAGGGAACACCGGCCGCCGCCTCTGGTTCTGGGATGACGGCTGGGAAGGCTCGGCACTCGTGATGTGGAGCGGCTTCGACCTCCGTCCCCGCAATCTCTTCGACCGTACGCCGTTTTATCCCTACGCTCCCACGCCGGCTGCTAGACCGGTCTCTTCAAACGCACGCCAATAAAAAAGGCCGGGGAACAATTCCCCGGCCTTCTCTTTATTTCTCGCTGCCGAACGATCAAACCGTCTTCCAGCCGTCTTCAGCCTCTTCACTGTTCCGATTCAAATGAACGTGGTCATCAACGTGATCGACCCATGACATCGGAATCAAGTGATGGCGACCGTCCGAGCTATCATTCTTGGTGAGCTTGATCTGATCGCCATCAACATGATCGACCTTGCCGATCGTCTTGCCGCACGACGCGATAACGGCCATGTGTTCGCGAATGTCGGTCATTGAGTTGACCGCCGCCCCTTCGCCGAACGTCTCCTTCACCTTGTTCTTGACCTTCTCGGTTCCTTCTTCAATGCGGTCGCCGATTTGATGAGCCTTTTCCTTTGCCCAGTCGGCGGCCTCTTCCATCTTTTCGCCAACCTTGTGCCCCACCTTGTTCGCAGTTTCCGCGACCTTGTGACCAACTTCCTGAGCCTTGTCTTTCAATGATTCCGCCATGACCGTCTCCCTTTGCTTGAGCAACGACGTCTTGCCTCGTGATTGAGGATCTTGATCCCAATCAAATGCAAAGCCCGTGCCGCAAGCTCGGCGTAGCACTGTCGCTCCGACGAACACAGGCATCTGCGCAAGCTGAAGCAAAAAAGAGTCTCGTCGATGAAACTCCGGCAAAAACCTGTACGCGGAAGAGTTTAGCTAATGATTTATCATGTCCGTTATTCATTAAATCATTTTAGTTTCACGTAACGATGTAGCGGCTGCGAAACTCCTGCTCCGTCACAAGGTCGCGCGTCGATTCCATGCGATCGAGAAACACGATCCCGCGCAGATGATCGTATTCATGCTGAAAAATCCGCGCCACAAACCCGGCGAATGTGCGGTGAATTTCGTTTCCTGATCGATCGAAATACTTCACCGAAATCTCGCGTGCGCGTGGAACAAGTCCGCGAATTCCTGGGATGCTCAGGCAACCTTCCCAGCCTTTTTCCAGCTCTGCCGATTGCGTGAGAATCTCAGGATTGATCACCACCTCGGCCTCCATCAGCCGAGCGTCGGGGTAACGCGGGCTTGGCCGAGATGCCACGATGAAAACGTCGAGCGACTGATCTACCTGAGGCGCAGCAATGCCGACACCTTCGGCCGCGAGCATCGTGACGATCATGCTATCGATGAGCGCGTTATCTCCCTCGCTCAAAGGGAAGGATACCGTCCGCGCGTGTTCACGCAGGACTGGATTTCCCAACTGCGTGATTTGCAGCAACTCGACCATTGTCGCTCCTTATTCTCTGGCGATCCGCCACCAAGCCCGCCATGATGACGGTCGTGTGCGTCGAAGGCAAGTCGCCGCCTCGGCGATGTCGGAAACCTCTGCAGGATTCCCCCATGATGTGGAAACTCATCCGTATCGCCTTTGTACTTGTCATCATCTGCGCACCAGAATGTCACGCCGCTGACCCGAAAGTGTTTGACGGCACCATCATGCCGCAACCGTTCGAGAAATCTCCGTTCCAGCAGGTTCATATTCCAGCCTGGGTTCAAGACCTCACCGGCGCAGGCTACACGCTCTCCGTGATGGATTCCGCCGCTCGCGAAAACGCCGCGAAACACGGCGTCAAACTCAGCGAAATGGGCTTTGTCGATCCGTTTTATACCTACTACGATAGCAAGTTACTCAAAAAACGCAGTCCGCATGTTCCACCCGATCGCTTGAAAAAAGACATCGCAGAATACAAACGCCTGGGTGTTCATATTCTTGGTGTTTATCCCCCATGCCTTCAAGGCGAGGTATATGAAACGCATCCCGAGTGGCGGCGCATCGCGACCGACACGCGTGAAATCCCGCAGATCGACATGCAGAAATTCCCGCACGGCGGCATGCTCTGCCTGCTCGGCCCTTACGGCGATTTCTTCATCGACGTCCTCGCCGAAATCGTCACCCAATTCCCAGAAGTCGACGCCTTCAGCTTCGATGGCTTGCACTATGCAGGCGTTTGCTACTGCGCCCCATGTAGAGCGGCTTACAAGGCCGACACCGGTCAGGAAATTCCCCCGACCGACATGAACAACCCAGCATTTCGGCGTTACCAACACTGGGCCGATCGCCGGATGGAATCGCTCATCCAGCGCATGCAAACGCGGCTCAAAAAGATCAAGCCCGACATCGCCCTCGTCACCTGGACCACCAACGCGGGACGCTTCGGTCACTTCCTGAGCATCCCACGCAATATGCCCGCTCGCATGAATCTGCTACTCGACGCCCCCGACCAGGAATTCTGGCTCGATGAAACCAATCGCGGCACGACCATCGTCCCGGCCTTCGCAAACGCCTACATCTGGGCGACGACAAATCACCGCGTCGCATTTAGCGAGCCTTACATTCTCTCACACGGCAATCCTTATGGAAAAGATAGCTTTCCGCCACAAGAAATCCTTCGGCGGATGATGCTCGCGCTCACTTACGGCGCATCGCCGAGCATCGCCGTCGCGCAGCCGCCGAATCTTCAGGCCGAATTGTACAACTGCCTCGACGAAGTCCAGAAACGCAAGCCATGGCTAACCCACAAGTCGCCCGAGCCCTGGGCTGCACTTGTGATGAGCGATAACACCCGCAACTTCTACGGTCGCACCGCCGGCCAGGTCGAAGAACGCTACATGAGCAACGTGTTCGGCGCATTTCGCGCGATGGTTGAAGAGCATCTTCCCGCTACCGTGATCAACGATTGGAATCTCAATACGGCCGACCTCTCGCGTTACCGCGTGCTTATCATGCCCAACACGGCATGTCTCGATGACGCCCAAACAAACGCCGTGCGCGAGTTCGTCAAGAACGGCGGCGGACTCGTCGCCAGTCTCGACACTTCGCTCTTCAACGAATTTGGCGACGCACGCGATAACTTCACGCTCGCCGACGTTTTCGGCGTCGACTACCGCGGACTTGCCACTTCAGTTCCCAGCACCGGCGATCTCGACATCAACTTCGCCAAGTCGATCGGTCCCGATTACTGGGAAAAACGTAAAAACGTGTTCGATTTCAAGCAAGATCCCGCGTCATTCCTGAATCAGGGACGCATGCGAACTTACGTGGGTGACAATAATGTCACGCTCAAAGGGCCGGCGGTGCGCGTCGCGCCCAAGTCGTCTGATGTCAAAACCGTCGGCACGCTCAAGCAGAAGTCAGGCGAAGGGCAGGAGATTCCCGGCGTGCTCGTTCACAAATTCGGCAAAGGGAAGGTCGTTTACCTCGCCGCGGGTTTTGACTCCGCCTATTATCTTTATGCCTATCCCTATCAGCGATTGGTGCTCCGCGAATCGGTACTAAATGTCGCTTCTGGCCCGGCACCGCTGAAGATTGAAGCCCCCATGTGTGTCCATTCAACGATTATGCGTCAGTGTGAATCCTCGGCGCAGCGATTGATCGTGCATCTCTTCAACGACCTGAACACTACGGCCCATCACGCATTGCCCGTCGACGATGTTCCTCTGCGCGAGGAAGTGGTGCCGATTCACGACATTCGCGTTACATTCCGTCCTGATTATAGCATCGGCCGCGTCCATCTCGAACCGGGCGGAGTTGAACTTCCCATCCAGAAATCCGAATCTGGAATCAGCATCGTCGTTCCCAAGCTCGAGGTTCACGCGATGGTCGTCGCCGAGTTGCAACCCTGATCGTTACTTGCCGGTAAACAACGGCAGCGACTTGACCACGCTCTGATAGACGCCCCAACCCAGAGGCAGAACGACGACCAGCCACGCGATGACAATCAACGCGATTGGCGTCGTCGCAGCTTCGGCTTCCGCCTGTTCATGCTTCGACATGATGATGCCTTTCGTGAACCGGTTGCACAAACAGGTTGATGCAAAAGCCCATCGCCAGCAACCCCGACATGAGGTACATCGTCGCGTTGTATGCCTGGGCTTTCGGCACGCCGCTTTCAATCTGGTATTTCGAGATATAATTGATCGCCTGAGGACCAATCACCGCCGCCATCGACCACGCGGTGATCAGACGCCCGTGAATCGCCCCGAGATGCATCGTGCCGAAGAGGTCGCGGAGGTAAGCCGGAATCGTGGCAAATCCGCCGCCGTACATCGAGATGATCACGGCCGTGAGCACGACGAAAAGCGGGATGCTGTGGACGCGTTGCGCAAAGGGAATGAGGGCGTAAAGCACGGCACCCAATGCGAAATAGATCCCGTAAATCACCTTGCGGCCAGTGATGTCTGACGTCGACGACCAGAAAAATCGCCCACCCATATTGAATAGGCTAAGCAACCCGGCGAAACCGCCGGCGACCACTTCATTAACAGCGAACATATTTTGACACATCGGCGACGCCTGACCCAGAATGCCGATACCGGCCGTCACGTTCAGGCAGAGCACCGCCCAGAGCAACCAGAACGGTCGCGTTTTCCAGGCCGTGCCAACCGCGACGTGCGACTGCGTCACCAGCTTTTTGGGACGAACGGGTGGCACGTATCCCGTTGGTTTCCACCCCGTCGCTGGCACGCGCACCAGCATCGCGCCAAAAATCATGAAGACAAAATAGACGCCCGCCATCACCAAGAATGCTTCTTTCACTCCAACGGATTGAGACGTTCGGAACCGGGCCATCAATTCAACGCCAAACGGCGCACCGACGAGTGCACCGCCACCAAACCCCATGATCGCCAGGCCCGTCGCCATGCCGGGGCGATCGGGAAACCATTTCACCAGGGTCGACACCGGGGCAATGTAGCCCAGCCCCAGACCAATCCCGCCGATCAGTCCATATCCAAGATAAATCAGCCAGATGTTATGGTTCGCAACGCCAAAGCTGGATAGTACAAGTCCTCCGCAAAACGCGCAAGCACTCGCGACCATCGTTTTCCGTGGTCCAACGCGTTCGACCCACCGCCCGAACACCGCGGCCGAAAGCCCGAGCATGATCAGAGCGATCGAGTAAATCCAACCGACCTGCGGGGCCGTCCAGTCGGCTCCGGGGATCGATTTGTCGATGCCCACAACTCGGGTCAGCGGCACGTTGAACACACTGAATCCGTAGATCTCACCGATGCACAGATGAACCGCAAGGGCGGCAGGCGGGATGAGCCAGCGGTTGAAACCGGGGCCGGCCACCGTACGTTCTCGATCCAAAAATGCCGGAAAACCCATGGTCAGAACCGCCTCTTTCCCCGGAAATTGCTTCACCCCTGTTCAGAATACCACGTACCCTCGGTCGCCGGGAGAACTCAGCGTGGGCCGTGGTGGTACGAACGAGGCAATCTCGTTAGAATCGCACGATGCGAGGTTCCCCGCCCGGGGTCCTGTGCCCCGATTTTCGAAGCCATTTCTTCACGAGTTGAGTCGCTGATGAAAGCCGTTGCCGTTCAGCCGGGTACGCCGAACAGCGTTCATCTTCGGGACATTCCGGTTCCGAAGTTGGGCGACCAACCGCACCCGCATGTTTGCACCGTTCCCGAGGGGCGCGGGGTGCTGGTGAAGGTGCTTCAGGTTGGCGTGGATGCCACCGACCGCGAAATCAACGAAGCACTTTACGGCAACGCCCCGCCGGGCGGAAACCACCTTGTCATCGGCCACGAAAGTTTCGGCCAGGTGCTCGAAGTCGGCAACAAGGTCACTGAAGTTGTCCCCGGCGACTATGTTTCCTGCACCGTTCGCCGGCCTGGCGGTTCGCTGTTCGACAAGATCGGCCGCAACGATATCACCAGCGAAGAAGTCTATTACGAGCGTGGTATCAACCTTTGCCACGGCTATTTGACCGAATGCTTCGTCGACGATGCCGAATACATCGTCAAGGTTCCCCAGAACCTCCGACACCTGGGCGTGCTTGCGGAACCGGCGAGCGTTTGCGCAAAGGCGATCGAGCAAGCCTACCTGGCGCAGCACCGCTTGCAAGTTTGGAATCCCAAGCGAGCGTTTGTGCTCGGCGCCGGTCAGATTGGCCTGCTCGCCACGATGATGCTCAAGCTTCGTGGCCTGGAAGTACACACGCTCGCGACCAAGCCCGGCCCGCACATCAAGAGCGAGATCGTCGAAGCTTATGGCGCAACTTATGTCAGCACGCGTCAGAAGTCGATGAATGATCTCGTGAAAGAAGTGGGCAAGCCCGACCTTATTTTCGAGGCCACGGGCAACGCCGAGGTTTGCTTCCGCGCGATGGAAGTGCTCGCCCTGAACGGCGCACTCATCTGGACGAGCATCACCGGCGGCAAGCACGAAGTCAGCCTCGATGCCGCCAAGATCAACCTCGAATGGGTGCTCGGTAACAAGTTGCTCGTCTCCAGCGTGAACGGCAACCGCCGCCACTTCGAGCTGGGCTTGCAGGCGCTTTCGCATGGCGAGCACACGTACCCCGGTATCACCGAGCGCATTCTGACGCACCCGGTCGACGGGCTCGACAAGTACAAGGAAATGATGGAATTGCTTGAGAACAAGGAAGCCCTGAAGGTTTTCGTGAACGTTGCCAAGTAAGCCTCTCCGAGGTTTGGCAGCGAAAACCAGCACATACTCTCTAATGAAGATGTTTTGAGGATCGTCCATGAGCAGCTTGAACGTGCGTCAGGATTCGTGCGAACTCGACTTCCTGGCGCTTGGGGCTCTTGTCACTCGTCTCGACCCGGGTATCATCCCGTTCCGCAAGGCCCGCTCGCTCGAAGTTCACGTTTCGGGCGGTGAATACAACGTCGCGGCGAACCTCTCCGACTGCTTCGGCCTGAACACCGGCATCGCCACCGCGATGGTCAACTACGGCATGGGCGAACTGGTGCAAGCCCGCGTCCGCGAATATGGCGTGAAGCCGTTCTATAAGTGGTTTGAGCACGACGGCGTTCGCGGCCCGAACATCGCCACGGTTTATAGCGACCGCGGCGCGGGAGTTCGCGGCCCCGTCGTCTTCTACAACCGCTCGAACGAAGCGGGCGCCTTGCTCAAGCCGGGCGACTTCGACTGGAAAGAAATCTTCGCCAAGGGCGTGAAGTGGTTCCACTCGGGCGGCATCTTCGCCTCGCTCGGCCAGCACACGTCCGACCTGATCATTGAAGGCATTCACGCCGCCAAGGCCGCGGGTGCCATCACCTCGTTCGACCTCAACTACCGCGCCAAGCTCTGGGCGTCGGTTGGTGGAATCGAACGCGGCCAGCAGGTGATGCGCAAGATCGCCGATAACCTCGACTGCCTCATCGGCAACGAAGAAGACCTTCAGAAGGGTCTCGGCATCGCCGGTCCAGACGTCGTCGACTCGAAGTCGAAGCTCGATCCCGACACGTTCTTCAAGCTGATCGACCGCGTCGTCGACCAGCACCCGAACATCAAAATGGTCGCCACAACGCTCCGCGAAGTGCACACGACCAATCGGCACGACTGGGCCGCCGTGCTCTGGCTCAACGGCCAGCGCTATGTGAGCCCGACGATGAGCCTCGACGTGATCGACCGCATCGGCGGTGGCGACGGCTTCGCCGGCGGCCTGATTTACGGCCTGCTCACCGGCCGCAGCCCCGAAGAAGCCCTCCGCCTCGGCTGGGCCCACGGCGCCCTGCTGACCACCTTCCCGGGCGACGTCACCATGGCCCGCAAGGAAGAAGTCGAAACGCTCGCCAAGGGCGGCTCGGCTCGCGTCCAGCGCTAAGTTTTTGAAGATCATCACAGCAGTTCACCCAAAGGCCGACGGCGTCATACCGTCGGCCTTTTTTGTCAATGGAGAATGTTTTCATGCTCACCGCTGAAGGATGTAAACTCCGTCGCGAGCGGCTCTGGAAAGCCCTTCCGAGCGCCTGCGACGTTTTGGTCATTTCCGACCCCGCACACCTCGTCTACCTCGCGAATTTCGTCCCGTCGCCATTCGAGTTTCGCACAACCGAATGGAACGCCGCGCTCGTGCTCACGCCCGACCGCGCAGCGCTCGTTTCCGACGACATGCTCGGCCCTTTCAACGCGAAGGCGCACGTGGACGAAGTCGTCGCGCCAACGTGGTACGACGGCATGCACTCGGCCCCGCATCGCCGCAACAATGTCCTTCAAGCCCTTCTCGCGACCATCGACCGCAGCAAGCCCAAATCGCTCGGCCTTGAACTCGGCAGCGTCCCCGCTGGTGTTTTGGCAGGGCGCGAGGTGAACGCGATCATCGACCTCGACCCGATCATTCGCCCGCTTCGTCGCTCAAAAGATGCCGACGAACTCGCCGTGCTCAAGCGCTCGATGCGGGCTGGCGAAGCCGCACAAGCCGCGGCGCTCGCTGGGGTTCGCCCCGGTATGACCGAGCTCGACGTCTATCTGCTCGTCCAAAACGCGGCCGCGAAAGAAGTCGGCGAAGGGGTGATCGTTTACGGCGACTTCGCCTCTGGACCACGTTGCGCAACCGACAAGGGCGGCCCGCCGACCTCGCGCGTGATCGAAGCGGGCGACCTGCTGCTGCTCGACTTCTCGGTGATTGTCGACGGCTATCGCGGCGACTTCACGAACACGTTCGTCGTCGCTGGCGAACCGAGCGCAAAGCAGCGAGAGTTCTTCGAAGCTTGCGTCGGAGCGATCAAGGCCGGCGAAGCGGTTCTGAAACCCGGCGCCCTCTGCCGCGACGTCGACGCCGCAGTGCGCGGTTCACTCAAACCGCTCAAGCTCGATCACCTGTTCACGTCCCACTCCGGTCACGGCCTGGGACTGGGCCACCCCGAGCCGCCATACTTCGTCCCCGAATCCGATGGCGTGCTTCAGGTAGGAGATGTCGTCGCACTCGAACCCGGCCTGTATCTCGAAGGCGTCGGCGGGATGCGGTTTGAGCGCAATTACTTGATCACCCCCAACGGATTCGAGACGCTCTCGAACCACAAGATTCAGATCAACCAGTAACGTTTAATCACTACTTCAACAATTAAACCTCTGGCTCCCATGCTCCGCGTGGGAGCCTTCTTTCAACCGCTCCGCGGTTATCCTAGGTGCGGCATTCGAATGACCGCAGAGCGGTCGCAGAACGTCACCACGCAGAGCATGGTAACGAGAGCAACGTGTAGTTGATCGTAGTGTCACTTCACCTTGATCAGAAACACCTCAGACACCTGGCAGCCTCGCCCATTCCCGCCGCGACCGCTCTCCTGCTGGAATTCCAACTCAAGTACACCATCCGCCGTCGCTGACGTCGGCAAATCAAACTCGATAGGACGAACAGGAAGGGGCTTTTTCATAAAGGGATGGATCTCGGCCCCCTCGGCCGTAAGCCGCACATTCACACGCTGGTTCTCACCGCCGTAAACGACGTGAATTCGATACGCTCCACTTTTATCCAACCCTTCATAACGCAATCGCAACGGCTGCTCATAAAGCGCCAGTGCAAACCTGCGCCATGACATCGGATAGGTCGTCGAATTGTCATCAAAACCGATGACCCACGACTTACGAAAATCGGGACTAGCTCCGAATTCAGCCCCTGGCACGACTCGGTTTCGTCCCGTAAAATTGCCAAGATTGTCGTAAAATCCGCCGGGACCAGGATTGGTGCGGTTTTCGAGTTTGGTCAGCCGTTCGAGACGTTCACGTTCTGTCGGCAACGCGCGGATACTTGCGAACTCCGACTCAAGCCATAGGCGATCATTGAGCGGGGTGTCGATCGAATCCTGCGTCGTCCCGCGGCCGACCTCGATCGCTCGATAGCGTTTGACGCTAAGCTGCATCTGAATGCTTTGGAACAACGCTTCGGCAAGTTGATCGACACGCACACGACGATCGGATGCGGGTGCGAAAAGCGCCTTGCGCAAAATCGTCTGGGCTTCGTCGATCGCAGGAATCACGCCGATCTTCTCTGCGTTGCGCAATACTTTTCTGGCTTCGGTTTCGATCGCGGTTTCGCGAATCAAGCGATCGCGAACATTCGCGTCGTAATAGGCGCGATACAGGGCCTGCTGAAAGCGCCAGTTGAGCAAGTCGGCCGGCATCGCGGCTCGTTCCATTTGCTGGAATTGCAGCAGCGTCGTTTCGACCGTATCGTTCGACAGCAGCGGTCCGCGCCAGTTTCGTTCGAGTGCGAGCAGACCTTGCGCCAGCGACTCGCGATACGTCTCGCCCACGAAATAGCGGCTGTATTGCCGCAAAATGTCGACTACAGGAGTCGCCGGTTCCCAACCCAGGCCGCTCCAGACGAACTTATTCACGTCATCGTTGCAGCCTTCGGAATACGTCAAGAAGCCGACGCTCTCATCCTTGCCGGCCGCAAAGATCGCCGCCTGACCGAGCGGCCGAGGATTGATCGCCTCACGATCATACGTGAGCGCGTAGGCAAGATCCCATTCCGGAACAGGATATTGACAATTGATCGAATGGGTAATGTCAGGATAATGCCGAATCGGATATTTCTTGGGAATGCTCTCTCGCAATTCATGCAAGCCAACGCGTACCTGCGGTCCGAACACAATACCTGTGAGCCATTTCGGTTCCTGCTTCATGATGTCAAGAAATTCTTCGTGCCACTCGCGATTGAAGCTCTGCGGCGACATCCACATCTGGGCGCGAGGATGAAACCGCGCGAGCGATTTCGCCTGCTTTTCTAACAACGCCATCATGTGCTTGGGTTGCGTGTGGCCAGGGTCACCGCCGGGCACGAAGATCGCATCGATGCGCTTAAGCTTTTGGAACACTTGCGCCCACTCGTTGATCGCAAACTCGACCGTCGCTGGGTTGGAGTAATCCTTATCCATCGCTGGATACCAGACCCAAACGTCGAGGTCGTACTCATCGGCGAGGCTCGACATCGCGACCATCATCTCCATCGGCGGACGAGGGAAATGAGGACTGTCGACGTCGTCATCAGTACGCGGAGGAACGAGTTCGATCGCATTAGTGCCGAAGACGACGAGATCGCGAAAGTACTGCTCCCACTGGGGCAAATCCCACGCGTCGTACGAATGCGTTTTGGGCCGATAGCCGAGTTGGTGGCCGCGAAGCGCGACGGCGGGTGAAGTCGCGATTGAAAAATCGCCGCCGAGCGCAACTTTGCCGCGCGTCATTGCCAACTCGCGCAGCAACCGACCGATCCCGAAGAACAGCCCGCGCGTGTCGTTCCCGCTCACCACCACGCGCGGCGGATGACTCGACGCGCCGATCGCGAAGGATTCCGGCTTTTGCGGAACGTTGAGCGCGATCTTCCCTTCGAACGCCTGGGGAAATTCCTTGCGAATCACCTCATTGCGTCCGACCAGAATGACTGGGCTACCGAGTTCGGCGGGCCAGTCGGAACGAACAAGCAACCGTACGCTCGTTCGTTTCTGGATTTCTTCCACCAGCATCGCCACCGCTTTTTTTTCGCGGTAATCGAGTCGCGCGGGGGTGACGATACTTGCGTGCGTCAGGTCGATTTTGGGCTCGGCGGCCTGCGCCCGGTTCTCGGCAGCGAACAAAACGATCACGCCCGCAAGAATCGGCACAAACGTGAAAAGGCGAAACGCTTGCATCATTTGATCCTTGCGGACGTGGCGACGAATTGAGAAATACGAAACGACGATCAGGCTGTGGGAGCGAAGACGGTTTCTTCGCCGCGAACAACACCTTCGGTAATCGTGTAGGTCTTGCCGGGTTCGCGTTCGGGCAGGTCGAACATGATGTCGAGCATCAGCCCTTCCATCACTGACCTCAACGCACGGGCACCAGTGCCACGAGCCTTAGCGCGCTTGGCGATCTCGCGAATTGCACCGTCGGTGAATTCGAGCTTGGCACCGTCATAGTGGAAGAGCACGCGATACTGCTTCGTAAGCGCATCTTTGGGATCGGTCAGAATTCGCGCCAGGTCGGCTTCACTCAACTGGCTGAGCGTCGCCATCACGGGCAAGCGGCCGATCAGTTCGGGAATCATGCCGAAGCGTTCGAGGTCTTCAGGTGTCGCCAACGCAACCAACTCGTCGCGCTCGTGCTCGATCTCTTTGGTCGTGACATGCCCTTCGTTGCGGAAGCCGATCATCTTGCGACCAAGTCGCTTGGCGACGATCTCATCGAGGCCGACGAACGTACCACCGCAGATGAAGAGAATGTCGGTGGTATCGACGCGAAGATATTGCTGCTCGGGATGCTTACGGCCACCTTGCGGCGGAACGTTTGCGCTGGTGCCTTCGAGCAACTTCAGCAGCGCCTGCTGCACACCTTCGCCCGAGACGTCGCGTGTGATCGAGACGTTCTGACTTGTTTTGCCGATTTTATCAATTTCATCAATATAAATGATTCCCCGCTCGGCCGCGGCGATGTCGTAGTCGGCCGCCATCACGAGTTTGAGGATGAGGTTTTCGACGTCCTCGCCAACGTACCCAGCCTCGGTCAGCGTGGTGGCATCACCAATGGCAAACGGCACGTGCAGGCGGCGGGCGAGGCTTTGCGCCAGCGCGGTTTTGCCGCAACCGGTGGGGCCGATCAAGAGGACGTTGCTCTTGGAAACTTCGACGTCTTCGAGCGTCGGGTCGTCGATTTCACCGCCGAGCACGCGTTTGTAGTGGTTGACGACGGCCACGGCGAGCGTACGTTTGACCTTGTCTTGACCGATGATGTAGTCGTCGAGGTGGGCGACAAGTTCGCGCGGGGTGGGAAGCTTTTCGAGCTTGGCGTTCTTCTTTTCGTGCTGCTCGAAAATCTTGTCGCACGCGGCGGCGCACTGGGCGCACACATGGGCCACGTTATGACGAAGACCGTTGGCGACGAGAGCTTTCCCCTCAACCATCGGGCCCGCTTCGGTCGTCGGGCGTCCGCAAAAGTCGCAATGATGGATCGGTGGTGTACCACCGCCGGTTCCGCCGGCACTCGTCGCGGTCAATGTCGTCGCTCCGCCTCAAAAAAAGAAGACCGGGCCAGCGTTTCGCCGCCCTTGAAGCATACCAGGATAGAAAACGACCAGGAAAAGCACAATGAGGGGCCCAAAACGCTGCCAGATTGCCTGCGCTTCGGGCCGGTGATACTGTCTGGCAATTGTGGTGATTTGGCCAAAACAAAGTGTGATCGAGGTTCACATGCACACCAAGTTCCTTATGGCGTGGCTTCTTGGCCTGATGTGCGTGTCTCGCGTCGCGCTTGGTGGGACAATCGCCGATTTTGACCGCCAGTTTGAAGACGCAACGCTGCGCATCGACTTCAATCACTCCGGCGACGCCAAAACCGAAACCATCGCGTTTGATCGCGCCTACAAGCAGGGGACCTGGGCTGGCAGCCGTACGCATTTGCTCGACCCATTTTCGGTGGGTCGTTACGTTGCCGAGTTCCGCGATCTCAAGACAGGCGAAGTGCTCTTCAGCAAGCGCTTTGACTCGTATTTCGGCGAGTATCGCACCACGGGCGATGCTGAAAAGGGAGTGTCCCGCGTCTTTCACGAGAGCGTGCTCGGCCCGTTTCCTCGCACCAAGGTTCGGTTGACGATCAAGGTTCGGAAGCCGGATCAATCGCAACAGACGTTGCTCGAAACCGAGATCGACCCCGCCGCTTACACAATTTCGCGCGAGCCGCTGCAAGCTGATGTGCAAGTGATTCCTATCGTCAAGAATGGCGACTCGCATTCGCATGTTGACGTGGTGATCGTCGCCGAGGGATACACCTCGAAGGAAGAGGCGAAGCTCAGGGCTGATCTCGCGCGATTCGGCGACATTCTCTTTGCCGCCGAGCCGTTCAAGTCGACCAAGTCGCGGTTCAACCTGATGGGTGTGTGGAAGCCGTCGCAAGACAGTGGTTGCGACGAGCCGAGCCGGGGGATTTGGAAGAACACGGCCGTTGGGACGTCGTTCGATTCGCTAGGATCCGAGCGATATTTGTTGACCGAGGAGAACAGGACGCTTCGAGATATCGCGGCGGCAGCGCCTTACGATTCGATTTATGTGATGGTGAACACCCCGCGATACGGTGGCGGAGGAATCTATAATCTTTATTGCACGTTTTGTTCCGATAACCAGTGGTCACCTTATATTTTTGTGCATGAATTTGGTCACAGTTTCGCGGCGCTGGCCGATGAGTATTACACCTCATCTGTGGCCTACAATGACTTCTATCCCAAGGGAATTGAGCCGCACGAGCCGAATATCACGATGCTGCTCGACCCAGCCAAACTGAAATGGGCCGATCTTGTTACTCGCGGTACCGCCATTCCGACGCCGTGGGAAAAAGGGGAGTACGACCACCAGGACACCACCTACCAGAAGAATCGCGAACGCGTGAATGCGGAGATTGCCAAGGCTTCGCGTGAGAATGCTCCGGCTGCAAAGGTTGATGCATTGAAAGCAGAGTCCGAACAGCTTTCCAAGCAGAACGCCGAAGCTCTCGACGCTTATCTAGCGAAGAGCAAGTTCGTGAATCAAGTAGGAGCGTTTGAGGGGGCCGGTTATGCGTCGAAGGGGATGTATCGCCCCGCGCTCGATTGCATCATGTTCTCGAAGGGGACGAAGCCGTTTTGCCCGGTTTGCACGCGAGCGATTACGAAGGTGATTGAATACTACGGCGAATAATGCCGCTGATCGTTAGGAACGCGCGGCGAGCCGTTCCTTCAATTTCTCAAGCCATGCCGCGTCGGGATACTTGTACGGCCGGAACTTTTCGAGCCGATTCTGTTCTTCGCTCGCGAACAGGGCGCGGTGTGGTCCCAGCTTGCTTGCGGCGGGCGATTCGAGAAGGTGGCCCGAGTCGTTCTGACTCATCTGGAACAGCACGCGCATCTCGAATTCACGCAGACCTTGGTGATCAAAACTGCGATTGAGATTATTCAAATTGTCGCACCAGGCGATGACGTGCACGCCTACGCTCGGACCTTCGCGGAGAATCGAGCGGAGAAGGTCGAACGGCGTTTCTTCCTCGCGGCGCGAGAAGCTGAATTCGTCTTCGGGCTTTCGCAGGTCACGGAATCGCGGGAGATCGTAAATGAAAAGAAAGACCTCGGGGCCGTCGGGCGCGTCGGGTTGACCGCGTCGCGTCACCTCGGCGGCTAGCGAGGAAAGAATACGCGTGGTATCTCGCCAGTTGCCAACTTCGGCGCGATGCGGCAAATGCGCCGCGAGTTTCGCGAGTGCGTCGGTATGCGGATGGTCTTCGGGCGTGCCGTCGAGGATGAAGAACTTCGCCCCTTGGCGGGCTTCATCCGACGTCGCGACTGGAAACTGAAGCGCCAGGCTGACGATCGTCGCAGAGATTACACCGAGGGCGGCCTCGTCGTTTTGGCCGACGATCAGCAAATGGTTCCCACCCTGCCGTCGGAAGAGGGCAAAAGTTGGCTCCTTGATCGCAATTGGCTCGCCAACCCAGGCGCGGGCGGAACGCGGAGTTGATTCCCAACTTGCCGCGTTCACAAGAGCTTCAACCTGGGTGTTTCTGCTCAGGTTCGCGGGTGCATCGCCTTCGAAGACGATCGGCGTCCGCGTGATCACTGGAGGATGTTCTTGCGCAAACGCATGAATCTGTTTCAGATAACTTTCGCGACGATCGTCGCCCAGCCAAACGACCTGGAAGAAATGATTGCCTTCGGTCATGCCATTGGCGTCGTTGTAAACCGCTTCGCCAGGTCGCGAAAGTAGCCGGGCCGCAGTGTTTTGCTCGCTGAGGATGAGGTGTGAATCGGCCTCGCTGCACTGAAGCGCGATGCGCACGCCCATCTGGCCGACTGTTGTCCGCGCCAAGGTGAACGCACCACCCAGCGTTTGTGAACCAAGGATTACATGCACGCCGAACGCGCGGCCTTGGCGTACAAGACGATCCAAGAGCAACGCCGCTTCCTGCGCGAGCTTGTCTTCCTCGACGAAGAATTCCTGGAACTCGTCAACGACCAGCAAAATGCGGGGCAGGGGAGGCTGATTGGCCAGGGCGCGGTAACCATTCAGGTCTTGCACGCCGACATCGCGGAATCGATCGGCACGCATTTTGAGTTCGTTATCGAGGCGCTGAAGCACGCTGATGCCGAACTCGCGCTCACTCTCGATGGCGATCACGCTCGCGTGCGGCAGGTTTTGTGTGACGTAGACCTTGAACTCGACGCCCTTTTTGAAGTCGATGAGATAGAGCTCGACCTGGTCGGGGCTGTAGCTAACCGCGATATTCGTGATCAACGCATGCAAGAGCGTCGACTTACCTGAACCGGTGCGGCCGGCCACCAGCACGTGCTGAGATGTCCCTTTGCCGAGGCTAAGGTTTTGCCGCTTGTTGGCGCCGGCCTTGCCCAGCGGTAGATCAATTCCGGCGCGGCTATCGAAGGTCCACCAAGCGTCGCGCGAGGGTGCGATGAACTCGAATGGCACCTCAACACGCTTGGCATCGCGCGCTTCTTTCGCGCTGCGCTGGACGAGTCGAGTCGAAAGTTCAGCGGCCGGCATTGAGTCGAGCAAGAGCGGGAACTTACCGAAATCGGGGTCGTTCCAGGT
This sequence comes from uncultured Isosphaeraceae bacterium, assembly GCA_945957605.1. Classification (GTDB taxonomy): domain Bacteria; phylum Planctomycetota; class Planctomycetia; order Isosphaerales; family Isosphaeraceae; genus CAMFLR01. The sequence continues at coordinate 416,659 of CAMFLR010000005.1, read as the reverse complement.
GAGTTGGTTGCCATTCCAGGAAAGCACGAGTGCGTTGGCACACAATTCTTCATGGCTGGCGTCGTGCGGCAGCGGACGGTCGCGATCGAGGGCAACGAGCGTCAACACACCGCAGGGAGTGCCACGCGCTGCCATGGCACAAAGCCGGCCGGCCGATTTTTCGTCGAAGCCCTGGGGATAATCAGCGACGACGGCAACTCGATAAGGCTCTGCAACTTCACCCGCCGCGGCGTTGTATTCTTGAATCGTCGCATACTCATTTCTGAGATATTTCTGATTCACCCGCTCCATGTGGCCAGCCAGTTCGCCGAGCTTTTCTTCGATCTGCCGTGGCTCGGTCCAGACCTGGCCGCCAATCAAGGTCTCGTCGAAATCGGCCAGATGCATGAACGCGCCAAAGTTTCGGCCGGCGCCGATCGGATCGACGAGCGTGAATCGAATCGCGCCTGCGGGCAAGCTCGTTAGCAAGCGAAGCATCGCTGCCTGCACGGCTGCAATCGCTGTGGTTCGTCCGCTCGCGTCGAATTCGACGACCAAGTTGGGCCGATCGCCCATGCTCCGAACGATTGGGAAGATATAAATGCTTTCAACTCCCTCGCGCAACCGAGAATCGGCAGACACACCGCCGGGAAGATCGGCGACGTTTACGCGAATCTCGCCCACGCGAAGCGCTTGCGGAACGGCCTTCGGACTCGCTTGCTCGGATGCTCCAAGGTCGGTCCAGGCAATCGAGGTAGCGTCAACTTCCTGTCGAATCGCATTCAAATCGGTGTTCACGCGCGACATCCCATCGCGCCAGCGCGTTGCCATCGTTTTCCACGATTCCTCGTGGCGTGCCTTCACGGTTGCCGTGGCTGAGGTGTATTTTTCATCGACCTTTTGCCTGGCAGCGGCCGTGCGTTCGGCAAGTTCGGCTTTCTTGCGTTCGTTGGTTTCAATCGCCTCGCGAAGCGCGACTTGTTGCTCTGTCTGAATCTCGGTGACCCGATTGGCGTAGACGTTATTGATCTGCCGAAGCTGGTCGTCGCGAGCCTGTTCGGCCGCCTGAATGGCGCGACCATGATTGGTTCGCGCCAGCAAGTGCGCCTCGTCTCTGATTTGGGTCAGCCTGGCGCGGTCGTTCTTGAGCTTCTCGTCGAGCTGCGCGTAGCAATGAACGGCGAGGGCGTGGGCGTCGACGAACGCTTGCGTCACAGGTATACCGTAGGCCCGCAATTGTTTGAGCGCGACTCCCTTGAGCCAGATCCGCAAGCCGAACCCAACTACGATCGCTCCCACAAATGCCGCGATGATTGCGGTGAGGGTGTCGAGCAGCGCGAGGCAGGGGCCAATAACGATCAGAAACGCGGCGATGAACAGAATCGTCACCTTGCCGCCGGTGACGATCTTGGGAATCGCCAAGCCTTCCACGAAGCGGAGCGGCTTTTCGATTTTTGTCAGCCGGTCGGAAAGCTCGTCGAGGGGGTTGTCGAAGTTGTAGGTTTCGCGGAGCGGCTTGGGGAGCGTGTCGGAATAGCCGAGCTTGGCGTAGGCGTCGAAGAGAGTGTCGAGCCGCGTATGGTAGGCGTCGATCAGCTTTGAGGCATCGTCGAACGGCCGTTTTGTCTTCGTGTACTGCGAGAGCGCGTTTTTCTCGGCGCTTTCAAACGCGGCCGTTGCATTGTTCTTTTCGCGCGTGTGATTGCCGGCTGCGCGGCTCTTGTTCGCATCGAAGTCGGCGGCGATGCGTCGGCTTTCGCGGGCGAAGTTGGACTTGGCGTCGGCCTCGCCTTCGAGAGCGCGGTCGATGATTGATCGACGCCGGATTTCATCCGTTTGACGCAGAGAATCCTCCGCGGCGCGCGATCGCTCGGTCAGTTCATTGCGGGCGCGTTGCAACTCGTAGTCGGCCGCTCCCGAGGCTGCAATCTTCGTGTGCTCGACGAGCCGTTCGCTCTCTGCGCGTTCGGCGACAAGCCTGGTCAGCTCGCGCAAGGTTTGGCGCGTGCGTTCGAGCAGGTCCGGGCTGGGTTGCGCCGCGGGCGTCGCGGAGTTTGTTGCGGAAGTCGTTTCCTCGGCGGTGCTCACGGCATCTCGCTCCGATCGGAACAATCACGGCGAATTCGGTCGAGTATCTCGGCCAGCTTCTGAATTCCCACCACCGCGGCCTCAACTGCCGGTTCAATCGGCGCGATGTACCGCTCTTCAAACCGCCGGCGCACCACGTCGTTCCAGTACGGTTCGGTAGCCCACCACTGGTCACGCAGGGCGAGCGTGGCGTGCTTCAGGCGACTCTGTCCAGCCACAACGTTCGCGTTCGCCATCAGTCGACACCCTCCCCGCGCGATTCCTCGGATTTCTCAACCGGGTCGTCGTTTTCTGCCGATTCCGCTTCCTGAACCGTCGGCGTCTCCGCTTCTTCCTGGAAAAACGCATCGGCGACAGGTTCGAACCCCGCGCCTCCAGCAGGACGCGTCGGCACGGGTATCGCCAGATAGGCTTCGAGCGTGTCGATCAATCGCTGTAGAAGTGCCATCGCGCGAGGAGCGTCGCCCGACGCGATCGCCTTGATACGCCGGATGGTCGCCCGGTATTCGAGCGCCATTTGCTGGAGCGCCGGCTCCCACTTCTTGACGACGATCACTTTCGCTTCGGCCTCGCGCAGCCTCGCCTCGGCGACGCGGAACGCTTCTTTTTGCTCGCTCATGGCGGGAGAGTATTCGGGCGTTTTGGCCAGCTTGCGGCGGAATAACTCAGCCTGGGCGGAAGCGAGCGCTTCGCGCCTCAGCTTCATTTGCTGGCTCCAGTATTCGCGGCGGTCGTGCCGCAGCCACTGCAGCGTGCGTTTGATCTCGGCGTCGATCGCTCCAAGGCCAGCGAGCGCGTCTTCGGAGAAGAGAGCAAACGCGACACGAAGATTCTTAAGTTGTTCCAGCGAACGGACATCGGCCTGGTCGCTCATCGTCCCGTCCCCAGGCTGAAACCGTTGCGGCCGCGGCTCGGCGTGCCGTCGCACCAACGCCGGCGCGGCGGCCTCCCTGGAAATTCGATCCCAACGATTTGACGTCCGGAACACCCCGTAATCTTGAGCCTAGCAGCCGATTCCCAGGCTGTAAAGCGCGCGGTGCGATTTGGGACGACCGGCCGCAATCCGCCTAATTTCGTCCCGAACCATCCATCGCAAACGCGTTCTTTACCGCTAACATAATAATCCATCGATAGCAATTGCACCCCGTATTTCATAGGGGTTTCCGCCACTGTCTTGCCCAGTCAGCACGATCGACACAACCGCGACGATCGCGACTGCGGATGTGCCTTACCACTGGCACGGAAGCGACGTTTTCGGAATAATCAAACCGATCCCTGCGCTGCGCTTTAATTCAACCATAAAAGCCGAATGATTGCACGCAGCATTGCGTGGAACGGGCATTCCTGGTGGAATGGGCGGCCAGTTCGGGGGTGAAATCAGGTCGCGCTGCGAGCGATTCACGTCATGCGGTCAAAGGAAGCTGGGCCCGTTCGAGAAGGAGGCTCCGGCGTCTGGCTTTTCGGCATGGAATGGACGAGTCATGCGGCTGCACAGCCCAATTGATATGATTTAATGAGCAAAACTCACCTTGGTGAATTCTCTGGAAACGAGCGGTTCGAGGTGCGCAGGCGCGTCGGCTCGGGCGGGATGGGCTTTGTCTACGAAGTCTTCGACCGCGAGTTGGGGAAGTCGGTCGCGCTGAAGACGATCAAGAATCGCGACGCATCTTCACTTTATCGATTCAAGAACGAATTCCGGACGATGAGCAACATCGCTCATCCCAACCTTGTTCGCCTTAACGAGTTATTTTCAAACGACGACGAATGTTTTTTTACGATGGAGCTGGTCGACGGCGAGGACTGGCTGCGTCACGTCTGTCCTGACGGCGATGTGCCCGACCTAGAGGTTTCGAGCGCATCGTCACCGTCGACGCTTCGCGAAGACCTGGGTGAAACAGTTGGTGTCGAGGTTGTGGCCGCGGAGCGCGGCAACCTGGTAACAGTCGCCGATCAGCCCGACCCAACCGAAAGGACGCGTGTCCATTCGGGAACGGGTCTCGACTCATCGACCGACGACCATATTCAGGCCACCGACTCGCTTCGCCCCAAGGAAGACACGATCGTGATGTCGCCGGCGCGGCCGAGCGATCCCTCACTCCGCGTCTGCCCCGCCCACGAAACGAGACTCCGACGTACCCTGCGGCAACTTGCCGAGGCGATCGATCATCTTCACGCGAACAACAAGCTTCACCGCGATCTTAAACCGTCAAACGTCATGGTCGCGCGACGAGGGCGCGTTGTCGTGCTCGACTTCGGCCTATCAACGGAAGTCGTACGCCAGGCCGATTCGGGCACGACGGAAGGCGGCGGCATCGTTGGAACGGCCGGCTACATGGCCCCCGAGCAGGCGGCCGGGCGCTCACTGACGAAGGCGAGCGACTGGTACTCGGTGGGCGTGATGCTCTATCGCGCATTGACCGGCCAGTTGCCCTATTCGGGCTCGCAGCTCGAAGTGCTGATCAACAAACAGCACGAAGATGCAGTCCCTCCCAACGTGCTCGCAGACGGTGTTCCTCAAGATCTCAACGACCTCTGCGTCGACCTGATGGCACGCAACCCCGCCGAGCGTCCCACCGGCGCCGAGGTGCTCAAACGGCTGGGTTCGAAGGTGGTTGGGCTGGCGAATGCTAATGACTCGCAGAACCCGGCACACCGGCTCTTCGTCGGCCGCGAAACTCAGCTCGTTGCGCTCGCGGAAGCGTTCGCAATGTCCCGTAAGGGAAACACCGTCAAGGCGTTTGTGCACGGACGCTCAGGAGCGGGCAAAAGCGCGCTCTCACAACGATTCCTGGAGGACCTGCTCCAGGAAGGCGAAGTCGTGGTGCTCGCCGGGCGATGTTACGAGCAGGAGTCCGTCGCGTACAAAGCGCTCGACACGTTGATCGATTCCCTCAGCCGTTACCTTCGCCGCCTGAAACGTCCCGAAGTCGAAGCGTTATTACCGCGCGACGTCCACGCACTCGCCCGTGTTTTTCCTGTGCTTCGACGCGTCGACGCCGTTGCCGAAGCGCCATTACGCGGGGTGGAGATTCCCGACCAGCAGGAATTGCGCCGCCGAGCATTCGGAGCGCTGCGTGAGTTGCTCGCACGCATCGGCGACCGCCGTCCGCTCGTGCTTTACATCGATGATCTCCAATGGGGCGATCTCGATAGCGCCGCGCTTCTGGCCGACCTACTGCGCCCGCCCGATCCGCCCGTTTTGCTGCTGATGTGCTCGTATCGAAGCGAGTACGCGACGGTAAGCCCGTGCCTGAAACGGCTGCTAGAGACCGATCCGCGGCAGCCGGTCGATGTGAATCGCCGCGATATCAGCGTCGATGCGTTCACGCCCGCCGAATCTCGCGCGCTAGTGAATTCGCTCATTTCCGATTCCGACGTTTCGATGGGGTTTCTCACCGAGCTGGTGATCAAAGAAGCAGGCGGGATTCCGTTTTTCGTCATCGAGCTCGTGCAGCATTTGCGACAGCTTGGTGCCAAGAGCCAGGATGGATTTAGCTCACTCGAAAGCCTTACACTCGACGAAGTTCTCTGGAACCGAATTTCAAAACTGCCGCGCGCCGCCAAGATTTTGCTCGAGACGCTTGCAGTCGCCGGCCGGCCGATTCGGCAGTCGCTCGCGTGTAGTTCGGTCGAGCTTGGTCCCGAAGGGTTCGAAGCACTGAGCCTGTTGCGCAAGGAACACCTCGTCCGCAGCACCGGTGCAACGTTGCTCGACGACGTGGAGGTTTATCACGACCGCATTCGTGAAACCGTGATCCGCCACATGCCCGATGCCTCGTTGCGCGAGCGCAACTTGGGGCTTGGACGCGAGCTCGAAGATGCAGGCGGAGCTGATCCTGAAACGCTGGCGCTTCACTTTGAAGGGGGCGGCGAAAGTCAGAAGGCGGGCAAGTTCTATGCACTCGCCGCAGCGCAGGGGGCCGAGTCGCTCGCTTTTGAACGTGCGGCCAAGTTGTACGAGCTGGCACTCAAGCTGAATCCGGGCACGCCGAGCGAGTCCCGTGCGCTGAAAATCAGACTCGCGGATGCACTTGCGAATGCAGGCAAGGGGCTCGAATCGGCCGGGAGTTACCTCGCGGCGGCGCAAGGGGCCGAACTTGACGAAGTGCGGCGACTGCACCAGCTCGCGGGTTATCAATACCTTGCCACGGGGCACATTGACGAAGGGCTGAACATCCTTCGCGACGTGCTCCAAACCATGGGGCTGAAGCTGCCGAGCACGCCCAAAGACGCTCTCACAACATTGCTGCGCAATCGCTTCATCCTCAAGCTGCGCGGGCTGAAGTATCGCGAGCGGAAGTGGCAAGAGATTCCGCCGCAAGAGCTGGCACGCGTCGATATCGCACGGTCAATCGCAGTCGGCCTGACCGTCGTCGACTGGATTCGCGGATCGAGCTTTACGAGCCGCAGCTTGCTGTTAGCACTCGCGGCCGGCGAGCCCCAGCGCGTCTGTCTTTCACTCGCATGGGAAGCCGTGCCGTCTGCCTGCGAAGGACGCCGAGCCAAGAAACGAACCGAGCGGCTGATCAACGCCGCCGACACTCTGGCGCAACGGCTCGATGACCCGCACGCCATCGGCATGACGACCATGGCTCGCGGCGCGTCTGAATTCCTCCTGGGGCGATTTCTCTCGGCAGTTGATGTCAGCGATCGCGCGGTGGAAATCCTCCGCGACCGTTGCACCGGCGTGATCTGGGAGATGGATACCGCTCAACTCTTTGCACTCTGGGCGCTCACATACTCAGGACATCTCGGCGAGTTGCAAAAGCGATGTCCGCGCATTGCCAAAGAAGCCCGCGACCGCGGTGATCGCTATCTCGAATCGACCGTCACGGTTTACCCCGCCGTGCTCGCGCGACTTGCTGCCGACGAGCCGGATGAAGGCCGGCGACAGATGGAAGAGGCGATTGGGCGTTGGTCACAATCGGGATTTCACGTCCAGCACCTGACCTGCTTTTACGGTGCGATGGACCTCGAGTTGTACGACGACAATGCCGAGGCCGCGTGGAAACGCGTCACCGAAACTTGGCCGAAGTTCGAGGAATCGCAGCTTCCCAACATTCAACTTGTGAAGATCTATTTTCTGCAGCAAAGTGCCCGGGCCGCGCTTGCTCTCGCTGCAAAATCTCCCAGCGATCGCCAAATGCTTTGGAAGGCGGCCGAGGGATATGCAAAGCGGCTCGACCGCGAGCGGCTTGATTGGTCGCGAGCTCTCGCTGTCATGGTTCGTGCGGCGCTCGCGCATCAGCGCGGTCAGCGCGATCTCAGCGTGAATCTCCTACACGATCTCATCACGCGCTGCGATCATGTTGCACTTGATCTGTTCGCCGCTTCGGCACGTCGACAGCTTGGACGATTGATTGGGGGCGGCGAGGGGCGTTCGTTGATCAAACAAAGCGAAACGTGGATGAAGGAGCAATCGATTCGCCGTCCCGACAAGATGGCCAACGCGATGATTCCGGGGTTCGAGTCGCGATAAGCTTGCGGCACCGCCTCGTTTCTTCCGCGCGGCGAGTGTTTTACAATTCTGCAACCTCGCCTTCGCGTGCAATCGCGCGACCGGCTGACAGAATGGAAATCCCCGCCGTCCTCATAGGTCACATCCGATGAGCCAGATTCCGATGAACCGGCGCGCCGCCCTCAAGATCTTGGGCGCAGGCGGCCTTTATCTTCCGTTTGGCATTCGCACATCCACCGCCGCCCCCAGCGAAACGGTGCGGCACGTCAGCTTCGGCGCGGCCGGCATGGGCTGGTCCGATATCAGCTCGCTTTCGGCCAGCCCACACTTCAAGCTCGTTGCGGTCGCCGATGTCGACCTTGGTCGCGTAGGCGACGTCAAAAAGCGCTTCCCCGACGCGAAAATCTACCAGGACTGGCGCGAGCTGCTCGACAAGGAAAAGGGGATCGACTCGGCAAACATCTCGACGCCCGACCACATGCACGCTCCGATCAGCACGGCGACAATGCAGCGTGGCATCAACGTTTACACACAAAAGCCTCTGACGCAGACGATCTACGAAGCCCGGCAACTGACGAAGCTGGCGGAGGAAAAGAAGCTCGTCACGCAGATGGGCATTCAGATTCACTCGCACCCCGTGCACAAACAGGTCGTCGCGATCATTCAAGATGGTGCGATCGGCAAGGTGAAGGAAGCTCATAGTTGGAGCGGCAAGAGCTGGGGCGATCGCAACCCGCGGCCCAATCGCACCGATCCGGTTCCCAAGGATTTCGACTGGAATGGCTGGCTGGGCGTTGCGCAGGACCGGCCGTTCCTCCGCGGCTATTACCACCCGGGCGAGTGGCGCAAGCGGCTCGATTTCGGCACCGGAACGTTCGGCGACATGGGCTGCCACATTCTCGACCCGGTTTTCACCGCGCTCGCGCTGATTACACCGGTAGCGGTGACGTCGACGGGCGAAGTTCCCAACGCCGATAGCTGGGGGCTCGACACCCAGGTGCGTTACGACTTCGCGCAAACGCCGCACACCACCGAGAAGCCGGTGCTGCACTGGTACAACGGCCACCGCCGTCCGCCCGAGGAGATTGCCAAGCTCATCGCCCCGCACACAATGAGCGACCAGGGGTCGATCTACATCGGCACCAAAGGCGTACTCTATTCGCCCTACATCGATCAGCCGGTTCTGTTGCCGGCCGAGCAATTCAAGGACTACAAGCGACCAACCCCGCGCGGTGACGACCACTACGTGCAGTTCATCAACGCCGTTCGTGGCGAAGAAAAAACGTCGGCCCCGTTCAGCTATGCGGGACCGCTTACCGAGTCGGTATTGCTGGGCTGTCTGTCGACCCGGTTCCCCAAGCAAAAGCTGGAATGGGACGCCGCGGCGATGAAGGTGACGAACGTCGAAGACGCGAATCACTTCGTGCGGAAGAAGTATCGCGAAAACTGGTAAGAATTGGGTTTGCGTGTTGGGTGCCATGCTTCCGCCGAAAGGCGTAAGCATGCCGAGTGTAGTGACAGTGCTCGAATCCGCGAGAGCTGTCTAAGCTCGCATGCTTACGCGTTCCGCGGAAGCATGGCACCCAGCACAAATGCTAAGAACTGAGTATTGATCAAGCGAGAATCTCCTTGATCACCTCGCCGTGCACGTTCGTCAGCCGTCGCCTGATGCCGTCGTGATAGTAGGTCAGGCGTTCGTGGTTGATTCCCAGCAGGTGAAGCACCGTGGCGTGAAAATCATGCCAGCGCGCAGGCTTGTCGACGGCCTTCCAGCCAATGTCGTCGGTCGCACCATAAACCATGCCGTGCTTGAGTCCCGCACCGGCCATCCAGACGGTAAAACCATTCTGGTTGTGGTCGCGACCCAGGCCGACAACATTCGCTGCCGACTGCGTAAACGGCGTGCGGCCGAACTCGGTGGTGAACAGCACAAGGGTGTCGTCAAGCATCCCCTTGCGCTTCAAGTCCTTCAGTAGACCGGCGACAGGCAGGTCAATTCGCTTCGCTTCCTGGCCGTGATTGACCTTCATATTTTCATGACCGTCCCAGTTCCGTCTAGGACTGCCAAACGTTCCGCCTGAGAAAAGCTGGACGAACCGCACGCCGCGTTCTAGCAGCCGACGGGCGATGAGACATCCTCGGCCGAAGTCGGCGGTTTCCTTGCCGCTCAGGCCATAAAGCTCCTGGGTCTCGGCCGATTCGCCCTTGAGATCGGTGACCTGAGGCACGGCGAGTTGCATCCGCCCGGCGAGTTCGTAGCCTTTGATCCGGGCTGAAAGTGCATCATCGCGATCGTGCGACGCAAGGTGCTGCGCGTTCATGAACGCGGCCAGTTCGCGCGAGGCGAGATCGGCTTTCGAGCTAATCGCTCGTGAGGGAAAAAGGTCGTTAATCGGCTCGCCCTTGGGACGAATCACAACGCCTTGATGCCGCGCGGGCAGGAAGCCGTTCGACCAGTTGATCGAGCCGCCGGCGGGAAATTCGCGGGCGTCGGGAATGACCACGAACGAAGGCAAGTCGTCGGCCTCGGCACCCAAGCCGTAGCTCAGCCAGGAGCCAAGCGCAGGATAGCCGTTGAGCCGAAAACCGCTGTTTTCCTGAAACGTGGCCGGGGTGTGGTTGGAGGTATCGGCGACCATCGAATGGATGATCGTCAGGTCGTCGACCATCTCGCCAATGTGCGGAAATAGTTCCGAAACCCAGAGGCCGCTCTTGCCGCGCTGGCGGAACGACCAGTCGGGCTGACGCAGCAAACCGACCTGGCCGAAGAAGACATCGGGCTTGTCGGGCGATTGCAGCGACTTGCCGTGCATCTTGACGAGCGTCGGCTTGTAGTCAAACGAATCCACATGACTGAGCGCACCGGCGAGACAAATATGAATCGCACGTTTCGCCTTTGGCGCGAAGTGCGGGCAAGGCGGTTCCGACTCACCCGCCAATTTCGCCTGCGCTGGTTGATCGCGCAAGAGCAAGCTCGCGAGCGCCGTCGCGCCAAGGCCATCGCGCGCCCAGGAAAGAAACTCACGGCGATCCATAAGGAGACCTTTCGCTCGGCGACGCTCAGTCGACGTAGATGAATTCGTTGGCGTTATAGATCGCGCGAGCAAATAGCGCGGTTCCGTGTTCGCCAATCAATTTGATCGCAGCCTCTCGCTCGGCCGGACTCGGCGAACGACCGAACGCCAGCGCAAACGCACGATCGACCTGCTTGCCGGGATCGCCGCCCACATCGTGTTTGAGACGCTCTGCAAATCGATCGGCCAGCATGAACGTGAGGTTGTTGTTCAGGAGCGCGAGCGCCTGTTGCGGAGTTGTCGTCACCGGCCGCTTTGGTGCTGTGGTTGACGGGTCCGGACAGTCGAACGCATCGAGGAACCCACTGCGACCGCCGCGTGCCCACGTTCGATAGAGCGTGCGTCTGCGGAACTGCGGGCCAGACTGATCGACGGACGAATAAAGGACGGCCGGCGTTCCCTCAGCCTTGTCGATCGAAAATTCGCGATAACCCGGGCCGCCGATCGCCAGATTCAAACTGCCTGCAACCGCAAGCATCGAGTCACGCACCATTTCGGCTTCAAGACGTCTCGGCTGCATGCGCCAGAGTCGTTTGTTATCGGCGTCGCGCTTCATCGCCTCGACATTGCTGCGCGACGATTGCCGATACGTTCGCGAGCAAACAATCGCTTTGTGCAGCGATTTCAGGCTCCAGCCGTTGCGAATCAGATCGCTTGCCAAGGCATCGAGCAGTGCAGAATTCGCAGGCTGGCCGCCGTTGAATCCAAAATCGCTCGGCTGATTGACGAGTCCAGCGCCGAAATGCCACTGCCAGAGCCGGTTAACAATCACTCGTGCAAACAAGGGATTTTCCGGCGAGGTGAGCCACGCCGCCAGCGCCACTCTGCGACGATCCTCGGGCGCATTGGCCGCGAGCCCGAAATCCGGCGTCGGATGTGCAACTGCCGACAGCCCAGCGGGCCGCATGAGTTCCGCTGGCTGAGCCGGATTGCCGCGAATCAGGCGATGCACATCTTCGGGCGTTCGAGGTGAAACTGCGTACGCTTTGTGCGAATGACCCGCAATTTTCGCCCCCAGCTCGTCGTTCTCATTTCTGAGCGTCGCGCGCTCAGCCTTTTGCGAGTCGGTCAGTTCGCGGTCGAGGCGTTCGGCTGAAATGTATTCGCCAGCCGACTCGAACGACGCACGCACTTCATCGGCGTTGAGGGCGTAATCATAAACCCGCGCTCGCGTGATTGTTCCCGCAAGCATCCGGTTTCCGCCAACAGGCCCATGCCGCAGGCCAAAAATGATGTGCGCCTTGCTGGCGATGAACTCGGCCGGACCATTCGAATGATAGGCCGTACCGTACGGCTTGCCGTCGCGATAACCGGTGATCGTGCCATCGGCAGCGTAGGTAATTGCGATATGCACTGGCCGCTTGTTTGCTTCCGTGTCACGAGTTGCCTTGAACGGCTGCGTCCTCACGAACCCTTCGCTGCCGGCCATCCAGTGCCCGGCTTCGTTCTCGCCGAACACAATTGCGTCGAACTTGCCGCCGTCGGGCATTTGAATCGAGATGACACCGCCGCCACGCTGATCGAGTTGATCGAGCCGCACCCAGGCTTCAAGCGTCTTGGCGCGAAGATCCTTGGGAATCGTGCCGACAAACCCATACGCCGCCTTGCCGTCGACCTTCAAACCCTCGGGCTGAAGTTTGGCGCCGCCGTCTAGTTTGAGATCGCTCGGCTGTTCCGGGCGGTCGAAATTCCAGGCGAGCAGAGGGGCGGGTGCATGTTTGCCGTCCGCCTTTTTCTTGCCGAGGATCTTGGCACGCGCAGGCCTCTCAACCTCCGCAATCGCGTGGCGAATCTCGTCTTGGCGGCGCTTGGCGGCGATCACCTCCGTGTCAAGCGAAGTGAGATCGCGCTCGCCGTGCCGGACACCAGCCAGGCTGGCGGTGAGTGCGTAATAGTCGCGCTGGGTGATCGGGTCGAACTTGTGATCGTGGCAGCGAGCGCAGTGGATGGTCAGGCCGAGAAATGTCTGGCCAACCGTGCTGACGATGTCTTCCATTTCATCTTCACGCACAGCCTTGCGCATGATGACGCTAATCTGGTTCTGGCCGGGCGTGTCGTATGCGCCAGCGACAAGGAACCCTGTCGCTTCCACGCCTTCGATCGCGCCGGGTTTAAGCACATCGCCAGCGATTTGCATTCGCGCGAATTCGTCGTACGGCATGTCGCGATTGAGTGCGTTCACAACCCAGTCGCGATAGGGCCAGGCCCAGGGGCGAAACTCGTCATACTCGAACCCGTTGCTCTCGCCATAGCGAGCCAGGTCGAGCCACGGGCGCGCCCAGCGCACACCGTATTGGGGAGACGCCAGCAAGCGATCGACCAACCGCTCATACGCATCGTCACGATTATCGGCCAGGAACTGCGCCACTTCTTCTGGAGTGGGCGGCAGGCCAGTGAGGTCAAAAGTCAGGCGGCGGATCCAGGTCCGACGATCGGCGGGCTCTGCTCCCTTCAATCCGGCCTTCGCGCGTTCCTGTTCGACCAGAACATCAATAAAACTTTGTTTGCTGGCTTGTTGATTTTTTTTGATCTTCTGGAACGCCCACCAGTCGCGACCGGCGCGACGTTCGGTTGTGCGTTCGTAGGGATCGATTGGGTCGGTTCCCCATTTCGCACCCGTTTGAATCCAGTCGTGAAGCGCTTGCTTTTCACGGTCGGTCAGCTTCGTCTTGGGAGGCATCGTCCCTTCGGAAACGCTATCCCAGAGCGGGCTCTCATCGACATTACCGGCGACGATCACGACACCCGTCTTGCCGCCACGAAACGCGGCGTTTTTGGACGAGAGATCGAGTCCACCTTTGGGATCGGTGCCCGAGTGGCAGTCGAGGCAGCGCGTCGCAAGGATTGGCGCGACGTCGCGGTCGAACTGCGGGGCATCGCCGGCGCGGACGGTTGTGCACACCAGCAACGAAACGAGCGTAAGGCAAATCGGGTATCGAGCGGAGTGCAGGGGATACCTCGAGGAGAAATCAGGCACGAAGGAGGTTAAGCAATCATTAAACGCATCGTTTCTGAAATCAGACGCCGCGTCAAGGCTTCAGGGCTGACGTCTACCGCGTGAATTGGCTCGCGACAACACATGCTCACAAAAGCAAATCGGCGGCCTGGCCGCAGTAAGCGCGGAGGCCGCCGATTGAGAGACTGAAATTCTTCAGTCGATCTTGCGCTTAGCGCGACACAGGGTAGTAGAAATACGTGCCCGTGGCGGGGTTGTAATAAAGCGGGTAACGGTAGCCGTCGCCCGGTTCGTAGGTCTGGTCAGTCAGGTAAGGCGCGGCGGTCGACGTGGTGTTGTACGACGGAGCGTACGTGTAACCGCTCGAATATCCATAACCGTTGCCGTTGCCGTAGCCGTATCCATTGCCGTAACCGTATCCGCCGTAGCCACTGCCATAGCCATACCCGCCGAACCACGGGTAGTAGCCGAGCCCGCCATAGTAGCCACCACCGCCGTAATAACCACCGCCGTGGTGATAGTATCCACCCCCGCCGCCGTGATGATAACCACCACCACCCATGTGGCCGCCGGAATGTCCGCCGCCGCCGTGGCCACCACCGCCGCCATGTCCGCCGCCGCCACCACCTCGCGCGAACGCGGGAGTCGCCGCAGTTGCCGCGATTAGCATTGCCACTGCTGCCGCTTTCCGCGCGTAGCCACCAAGCAGGTTCATCGGAGTTCTCCCAACAACAAAACTCGTCGACATTTTGCCGACTCGGGTGCGGCCACCGGACCGTCCCCTGTTTCTGCTACGCACCAAGTTTGCCGACGGGTCGAAGGTTCTGGAAATCTTCCGCAACTTCGCGGCCATTAGCCTCTGGAGTCGGTTGACACTCCGGGCTACTATGATCCCAACCTCAATGGCACCGCCCAGTTGGGGAAACTCGCTCCCCCTGCCAGAAATCGACGTAACACGCCCCAGCACCACGCGTAGGGAAAAATCATGCCCCGCCACTCGCATTTCGCCACCTTCCTGCCAGCCTGCTTATATCTTGCCCTGTTTAGTTCACCCACGCATGCGGCAGAGCCTGCCAAGGCGTTCATCGACGGCACCGGGCCAGGCTGGAAAACGCTGACGGGCGAAGATTTCGAGCACGTGAATTGCGACCCCGATACCTGGACGTGGAAGGGCGACTTCGTGCATTGCACCGGCAAACCGGTGGGCGTGATTCGCACTCGCAAGCAATATGCGAATTTCGAACTGGTCGCGCGTTGGCGGCACCTGCAATCGGGCGGGAATTCAGGCATTTTCGTCTGGGCGACCGACGCGTCGCTCGACAAGCTCAAGCCCGGTACCCTCCCGCGCGGGGGGATCGAAGTGCAGGTGCTCGACCACGGTTATGCCGAGCAGTACGAAAAGAGCACCGGCAAAAAGCCCGACTGGTTCACGACCCACGGCGACGTTTTCCCTGTCGGAACCTCAAAAATGACGCCGTTCCCGCCGGTTGCCCCCGGCGGCTCGCGCAGCTTCCCGCGCAAGAATCTCAGCAAGGGCCTGAACGAGTGGAACCATTATTATGTGCGGTGCATCAACGGCGAGGTGCGCCTTTGGGTGAACGGCGAAGAAGTCTCAGGTGGTAGCGGCTGCAATCCCAACAAGGGGTACCTTTGCCTCGAATCCGAAGGGGCGCCGGTCGACTTCGAGGGAATCAAGATTCGCGAATTGCCTTGATCTCGGGGCCTAAATCTCGCGCAGATTAACGTAGTCGAAAGGAATTCGGCCCCTGGCGCGATGAAACCAGGGGTCGACCATCCCTTGTGCGATGAGTTGCTCAGCATCGAGAGGAATGGGCGCCGAGACGCTTTTGAGGAGAATGATCCGATCGGCGCCGAGCAGAACTGCGACGCGAGCGGCGATCGAGTCGCTCGTTACGTCCCACGAGTGCGGGAGTGAATCGGCCGGATTTGCGTTTTCATCGAATTGAAGAAGGTCGAGCGGAGCCAGAATTGGGACCAGCCCGCGCGACCATGCTCCTAAAACATCTTCACGCGTGTTTGCAAGCACAGATTGATCGCTGATGAGTTCGTGCAGAATTGCGGCGGTGACGCCGAGTGCCCGAATGGCCAGCCAGTGCGAACGAGAATCGCCGAGTTTGTGCGTTTGATCGAGCGCACGAATGCAATCCGCAACCGCTCCACCGCCGACGGCTAACACGACGCGATAGTGTTGAATGTCGTCGAGAAAGTCCGTTAGTTTTCGTGGCAGATCGGGCCAGTCGAGCAAGCTACCGCCGACTTTAACGACAACGATCGGCCGTTCATCCATCGACAGACTCAACCTGTTCGCTCGCGAGCACGATGAGCGCGTGCGCGCACGCGGCCGATGAGGCGACTGGTCCCCACGATTCGCGCAAGCTCACAATCGTCCCTTCGGGCCCCAGCATTCTCGCGGCGAGCCGCCTCGCCAGCGTTTCACCCGAGCCCGAAACAATTGCCGTACGAGGCGTGCCAACGGTTGGCTGGTACGCGCGTTGCGCCGCGGCCATCAAACGCGATAACACAGCCTCATCGGCGTTGCGAGCGAACTCAACTGCATCTTCCGCATTGAATCCTGCGCTGTCCGCACCGACCATTCGTGCGAGGCGATGCTGAGCGGCCTCCACGGTCGCGGGACGCCCGTCGGCGGTCGAGAGGTCGGCGGTATCGGACGGAATCTCACCCAGAACGACGTAAATATCAAGCGTCGACGCGAACAGTTCGGCCATCAATCCCGTTGGATTGCCGCGGAAAGGCAGTTCGGTTGCGATTGCGCAAATCGGCGTGCGACGCGTGCCAACATACACCAATTCACCGGTCTGGAGCCGTTCGGTATCCGTCCGCCCTCGCGGCCAGGCTTTGCCGTCGGCCAGTGGAACGAGATCGGAGGTTGTCGAGCCGATGTCGATGAGTATTCCCGGCCCCGATGGAACCAATCGAGCGGCAATTTCGGCAAGAGCCAGCCAGTTCGAGGCGGCCGCAAGCTCAGGCTGCTGGCGAATGGCATCGACCGCATGAAAGCGGCGATCCGTTCCCCAGACGCACAAAGGACGTTCGCCCGCAACGTCCAGCACGGCGTCCAGAACCGCACTTACGCCTTCGGCCTTCGTCTGGTAGCAATCGCAGAGTTCGGCGGTCATCGTCAGTGCGATACGATCAAAGGCCGGCAGTGCGCGCGTCAGTGATCGAATTTCGTCGGCGAGGTCATCGGGCCTCTTCCAGAGCTCGAACGGCAAGCTCCGCGCACGACCATCTGAATGCGCCGCCTTGATGTTCGCGCCGCCGACGTCGAGGGCAATCCATTTATTATTACCAATATCCTGCTCAGTCATCGAGTTTGTTGCCTAGAGAGGGGAGAGAATTGTGCCGTCGGCGCGGAAGTGCAAGGGCTGTTGCGGTCGGGCAATCGGCCAGGTGCTGCCTTCCGCCACATCATCAAGCCAGGCCGATGCGGCCTCGCCGGGCTCGAGCACGGCGAGTATCGCCACGCAAGAAGTTGTGGCCCGCGGATTCAGTTCGAGCACGACCGCCGACCCGCCAGGCTCCGTTTGAATGTAGTCGACGCCGACCCATCCGCGAAGCCCTTTTACCGATCGGACCGCCGCAAACGCAGTGTGATCGTCCGGCAAGCTCTCAGGGAGCAAGGTGCCGCCGCCATAATGAAACCGGTTTTGCACGCATTCAACATCTTGCCGGCAGACTCCCAGCAGATGCGGATCGCCGGAGGAATCGACCAAAAACGAAGCACTTCGTGATTCGCCGGCGACAAACGGCTGAAGAATCGCCTCGGCGTGCGGATAGTTTGCCAGATCAGCACTCTCATGCGACGAAATGAGCCAGGTGTCGACACTCCCGGCGCCGTCAATTGGCTTGAGCACGGCGGGAAAAGTCACATCCGTCGGCAGACCATTCGCGGGGGTAATTTTCATCGTTGGCGGCGTTGGGATTCCGGCCGCATTCAAATGCTCGGAGAACCGCAATTTGTCACCGGTCAACCGAATTGCTTCGGGCATGCAGCCGAGCGAACGGTCAATCCGTTCTGCCAGTTCCGCGAGCGCCTCGGCAGATTCCGGCGCCACAATTACGGTATGATTGACATGGCGTGCGTGTTCGATCGGCTCATCCGGCGAACTCACGCGCAGGGTTGTGGCGCGGCTCGATTCGAGCGGCAAGCGGCTGTCGAGCGTCATCACGACGGATACGCCCGGCACTGCCGCGAACTCGCGAGCTAGCACCCGTCTCATGGCGCTGCCTTCGATCTCCCACGACGCTGGCAGTTCGCTGCCTGCAAGGCCGCCGCCTGAGACCGACTCGTAAATCAAAACGATCCGACGTTTCTGCTGTTCGGGACCCAATGTCATGACCCGCGTGATCCCCGTGCTCGACCTCAAGGGCGGCCGCGCCGTCCATGCCGTGGCGGGCAGCCGGGACGATTATCGCCCGCTGCGTTCGAGCTTGCGACCCGGATCTGACCCAATCGCCTTCGCCACCGCGTTTCGCGACGACTTCGGCTTGACCGAACTCTATCTCGCCGACCTCGACGCCATCAACGGCGAACCACCCTCGCTCGCCCTTTACGAGCAAATCGCCGCACTGGGGATGAACCTCTGGGTCGACGCCGGCCTGCGCGATGCAAGCCTGATCCCCAGCCTCGCAAGCGCTGGAGTAGCGCGGCCAATCGCCGCACTTGAAACTCTGCAAGGTCCTGACGCACTCGAATCGATCGTTGCCGCCTCTTCGCCCGGTTCGGCGGTGTTCAGTCTCGACCTGCGTGAAGGGTGGCCGATCATCGCCGAAGGGGCGGTCTGGCCTATCACGCATCCGGCCGAGATCGCCGAGGAGGCGATCAATCGAGGCGCTGGGACTGTTATCGTCCTCGATATCACCCGCGTCGGTACCAATCAGGGCGTGAACACACTATCTCTCGTGTTTGCGCTCTCGTGCGTGTATCCGGAAGCTTCGTTCATCACGGGGGGTGGCGTTTCAAGTTGGGCCGACGTGGCCAGCATCGGCCAGGCTGGCGCGGTCGGTGCGCTCGTCGCGTCGGCTCTGCACAATGGAATGATTCAGCCGCGGTGAAGCTCGCAAACGCCGGGATTAAAACCCATCTGCGCTCACGACTTCACCCATATTTCGGCTGCAAAGTCCGCCATAAACGCTGGCATTGACGCTCGACTTGATGAACTTCGCCGAGCCGTCGCCCATCAAGAAATAAATGCCGGCCGGGTGTGGGCTGAAGTAATCGTCGGGCTCCCAGAAAAGCCGAGTGTTCGTTCCGCCCGCCGTGTCGGCCCGAGCCAACGGCTGCACCGGCGCATTCTTGGTGGCCGTCGACTGGCTTGGTGATCCCGGCGTCACGCGCAATATCGCAAGGTTGATCGCGCCCGCCCAGCAAGTCTGCGTCAGCAATGCCCCACGCTCGCCTACCATGATCGTCTGGCCGGTACCGTCGATCACCTCACGAATCCCAATCGGCCGGTTTCGGATGAACATTCCATTACCGGTATCGGGAAACTTGGCGATGTTAATATCACGGCCGAAATTGCCCGCGTAGCTCGAAGTAAAGGCGTCGACGATAGGCTGAGCACTCACGTTCTGCACCGTGAATCGTCCAGTGAAGCGATCGGTGGGGCAGGTGTAAATCGCCATGTTGGTCAGACGAGTCGTCGAATTCGCGTCGTGCTCGATCGGCAGATTGATGTTGGCCGAGTTGTAGAGCGACGCCTGCTCGAGCTGGGGCAAAATCGCCGTTCCCCAGCCCCATCCTGGCGTGGTGACGTTCGGGTCGACGTTGGGAAGGCTGAGATATCCAATCGGAAACACGTCATGAATCGAATGATAGTTATGAAGCGCGACGCCGATTTGCTTGAGATTGTTCTGACAACCGCTGCGTCTGGCAGCTTCGCGTGCTTGTTGCACGGCGGGCAGCAGCAGGGCAATCAGCGTCGCGATAATGGCGATGACGACGAGCAATTCGATGAGGGTGAAAGCTCGATGGGCAAGCGGTCGTTGCGACCGGCCGCGCAGGAACATGGCGAAACACTCCGTCACGGAAGCGGCGGATCAATGGGGCAGGGGGGACGCCACAATAGAGGCGCTGCATGTCCGAAACGGATCAGAATGCGTGAAGATTTCGAGAACTGTTAGATGGCCACGCCGCCGCGATCAAGGCTTCACGCGTTTGCTTGTGATGAGCGATTCGCCGCTTCCAGCCTTACTCGCGAACTCGGTTGGCCGGGGCTTCCCTGCGCCGGCAATGCAATATTTGAACGTATCGCCATCTAGTTGGTAGATCGCAAGTTTGGTTTTCGCGCCCTTGGGATCATCGTCGGACAGAACGTCGAGCTGTCGAGGGTTCTTGTCAGGATCGACCTTCAACTTGCCGCTCGCAACAGTCTTTTCACCCACGATGACATGCCACGTATCCCCCTTGTAAACAAGCGTGGCCTCGGGTCCAGGTGGACGCCGGATGGTTTCATCTTGCACCGTTTTGCCGTCGCTGACGATCGCCACGGTCTTCCAGGTTCCGCCGAGCGCTTCCAATGCTTCGCGAGCCGATTCGCCGCGTGCGCTGGTGATACCGACTGAGAAGAAAGCAAACAACACGATGATGATGCATCGCCCCATCGCCGATTCTCCTCGCGAATTGGTCTACGGCCTCGTCTTCTCAATGAGGCTAACAGAGGCGTTTAGAACTGGCCATCGTCAAGTTCGCTGATCCTAACGTACGGTTTTGCGATCAAATCCCGCGCCTGCTGGCTCGGGAAATAGTAGCGCCACGCCGATGCGGCAGCGACCACGAGTGCAAGATTCATGAGTGCAATGATCGGCATAACTTGAAAGAACCCGACGACGTGATTGGTCGCCACGAAGAGAAATAACACAAACACCCAGCGCCACCGGCGGAGAAGTCCTGTAATGAACAACACCTTGGCCGCCAGCCACCAGGCCGCGTACGGATTCCGCGGAATCGAGAGAAGGTTGCCAACGCCCTCGATCGCCAACAGACACACCACAAGCCAGATCGCAATCGGAACCGAATTGTTTGCTGTGATCGTGCGCACAACAAGCGGGCGATTCATTCGGCTCATCGATCGAAAACTCCGCGTGGCCTGTTCCATCGAGAAATGAGGTCAAGCAAGCATTCGTCACGACTTGCGCATTATTGTGCTACGCCCTTCATCGTTTGCACCACAGCCTGAAACGACGACTGTACTGCGGCTGGTCGTTAGCCGATTGCCCGCGACACCATGCACACCCTCACGCCTTGATAGGCCTGAAAATCCCACGAAGTGAACGTAGGTGAACAAAACCATTCAGCCCAGATAATCCACATCGATGGATGCGGCCTAGCAGTATAAAATCCCGATAAAATTAGCCTATTTCAAGCCATTCGTCGTAAACTGTGGAACTACCGCAACATCAACGTCGACGTTGTGCGTCTGCGGCAACATCCCGATACAGTCCCCCTTCGAATACCGAATTTCGACACGCCTTGGCATCATAACGTTGCTTATTGGCAACGAATGAATGTGGGTCGATTGACAACGATTTCGGGAGGCTGTTATCAGTGGATCTCTCGATGATTTCATAGTTTCCGACGGTTTCAGCCGATGCCAAGCTCTCTCAAGTGGATTGCCCATGAAGGGCACGTGGCGGTGCCGGCCTGGGTCTCGGCATTACGCAACGAGGTGATTGCTGCGTATCGCCGCGGATCGATGAGCGCGGAACGCTGCTTGAAAACATATTTTAGCCAGGGTGCGGAAGAGATGCTGCCTTTCGAGGCAGTTATCTACCTGGCAACACGGGTCGTGATCGAGCGCGAGCGCATGGACTGCGTCGACTTTGCTGAGTCGACACTGCTCGAAGGGTGCGGCGAACAACGCCCGCTCATGGAGCACTGGATCCGGCTCGGACGCGAGTTCTTCGATGAGTGTGATTCCACCGTGCGTTCAGCCTAATCTGGCAACGATCGGGTTTTGCGATGAAATCATGGCCTTGATCGGGTAAAATCCGGTCATGCCGCTCAATCTCCGCTGGAAAGACACGACCACGTTACCCGTCGAGGCCGAAGGGCTTTCGTGCGAGCGTTTTGCGGGAATGTCCACCCGCGACATCGCACTGAGCTACATCACCTGCGGTAATCGCACGGTGGAGTTGGGCGAACTTTTCGACGTCGAAGGCGACGCGAGCGATGGCGACCTGCACATGGAAGGCAACCTGCGGCATCTCCGCGGATTGGGAACCCGTCATGCCAGCGGCCGGATGACGATCCGCGGCGACGTGGGACCAGGACTGGCAGTAGGAATGCGCGGCGGCGAGATCGATCTCGACGGGTCAGCAGGAGTTTGGGCAGGCGCTGAGATGACGGGCGGGCTGTTGCGAATTTCCGGCAATGCGGGGGACGGCCTGGGGGCTGCGTTACCCGGCAGCCGCGTGGGGATGCGTGAGGGGGTAATCCTCGTCGCAGGCGACGCGGGAGACGACGTCGGCCTGGCGATGCGCCGTGGATTGATTGCGATCGGCGGTCGTGCCGGCGCCACTTTGGGCCGGGCGATGGTCGCGGGAAGCATCTTCGCGTTCGGTCCAGTCGGCGATCATGCGGGACTCGGCATGAAGCGCGGGACGCTCGCGCTCTTTTCCGACGCTGCTCCAACATTGCTGCCAACGTTCGCGCCGAGCGGCCGTTATCGTCCGCCGTTTTTGACGATTTATCTCAAGCAGTTACGAGCCTGGAACTTCGCCGTGCCCGAGGCGGTATTCGGCGCCGATATCGCCCGCTACAATGGCGACCAGGCCGATCATGGTCAGGGTGAGATTCTGGTCTGGGGTTAGATCGACGCTCATGAAATGTGCTCGCCGTATCGTCTGAATCGCACGAATTCTCTACACGTTTGCAACAACACATATTGCTCGATGAATTTTTCGTGAGACCGCCGATGAACCTGAATGCGCGTTCGCTCCGCATTGTCGAGTCGATGATTGCCCAGGCGGAAAACCTGCGCATCGACCAGCACCCGATCGAAAAAGGGGGCCGGTTCATCGACTGCGGAATCGAAACTCACGGCGGCTTGCGGGCCGGCCTCGACCTGGCACGCATATGCATGGCCGACCTCGCCGACATCTCTCTCGTTAACGGTACCGTTGGTGGCCGAACATGCCCTCATGTTCAAGTTCACACCGATTTTCCCGTTGCTGCGTGCCTCGCCAGCCAGTATGCGGGCTGGCAGATCAGCGAGGGGAAATTCTTCGCGATGGGCTCTGGGCCGATGCGTGCGGCCTATGGCAATGAGGCGATTTATTCAGCGATCGGCTACAAAGAGCAAACGCACTCGGTGGTTGGCGTGCTCGAAGGTCGCAAGCAGCCTCCTTCGGCGGTGATCGCCAAGATCGCCACGGCGTGCTGTGTTCCTCCCGCGGCAGTCACACTGCTCGTCGCGCCGACAGCCAGCATCGCGGGTGGGTTGCAGGTGGTCGCGCGTTCGGTTGAAACATCGCTCCACAAGCTTCACGAGCTCGGCTTCGACCTGTCCCGAATCGTTTCAGCACACGGGACTGCGCCACTCCCGCCAGTCGCAAAGAACGACCTCGCCGCGATCGGCCGCACCAACGACTCGATCCTCTACGGCGCACGCGTTGTGCTCTACGTCGAGGGTGACGACGACTCGATCGCCGACATCGGCGTGAAGGTTCCGTCGTCGGCGTCGAAGGATCACGGCGAGCCGTTCGCCGCCATTTTCGCTCGCTACAACAACGACTTCTACGCCGTCGACCCGCACCTCTTCAGCCCCGCCGAAGTCGTGTTTCAGAACATCGAAACCGGCAAAGTTCAGGCGTTTGGTGCGATCGACGACGCAGTGCTGGCGAAGTCGTTTTACGAGTGATTGAATTCCATCGACATCGCACAGCCGGCGCCTTCCATGGCGCCGGCCGCTACGCGATGGCGTGAGTTCGTTAGCGCTCCAACTCACGTTTGCGCGTCGCGCGAATGTCCTTGAGTACATCCTCGAGCAGGTCGGCCGGATTGAAGCTCGGTGGGATCGACCGCGGAGGATAGTTCTTGAACGTCGCCGCGAATTTGGTCACTTCATCCATCACGCCGTAAATCCCACCGACGTGGTTGATCAACCAATCCCAATACGTGTTCGACGTGAAATCGGCACGCTCGAAGGGATCCTGGAACAGATTGTAGACCTTCTGCAGCCGCAGCTTGGTGAAAGGCTCGGCCCACACGCCCATCGTTCCGGCCAGGCGCTGTTCGGCGAATACATACTTGTAATCGCCCATGCGCAGCGCCACGAGCATGCCGTCGTCATCGGTGTAGAAGAACTTGTCGCGTGCGCTCTTCACTGCGGTTTCGTTTTGCACGGCGCCGCTGACGGCTCGCAAGAACGCCGATTGATCGAAGCCATCGAGATGCACGCGGTACTCGATACCGTTCGCGGTGTAACCCTTCGCGAGCTTCGTCGCAATTTCGGGTTCGCCGGCGATCGAGCAAAGCGTGGGAATCCAGTCGTTGTGGCTCATCAATTCGTTGGTGATCGTCCCCGGCTTGATCACGCCCGGCCAGCGGACGAGGCACGGAACGCGGAACGCACCTTCCCAGTTGGTGTTTTTCTCTGATCGGAAGTGCGTCATCGCGCCGTCGGGCCACGTGTTCATATGCGGGCCATTATCGCTCGTGTACACGACGATCGTGTCGTTGGCGATTCCCATGTCGTCGAGCGATTTGAGCAGCGTGCCGATCGTATCGTCGTGCTCGATCATGCCATCGACGTATTCGCTATCGCCATGCTGGTAACGCCCGCGGTGCTCCTTGCGTACGTGGGTTCTCAAATGCATGCGCGTGGAATTATACCAGCAGAAGAACGGCTTGCCGGCGGCGTGCTGCCGCTTCATGTAGTCGATGGCCGCAGTCGACGTTTCGTCGTCGATCGTTTCCATCCGCTTCTTCGTCAGCGGGCCGCTATCTTCGATGATCTGCTTGCCAACCTTGCCGAATCGCGGGTCTTCGGTCGGGTCGTCCTTATCGGTCGCCTTGCACTTGAGCACACCACGCGGGCCGAATTTCACGCGATATTGCGGGTCCTTGGGATAGTCGGGAAGTTCGGGCTCTTCCTCGGCATTCAGGTGATAAAGGTTGCCGAAAAACTCATCGAAGCCGTTCACCGTTGGCAGCGTCGAGTTGCGATCGCCGACGTGATTTTTGCCGAACTGGCCGGTTCCATATCCCAGGTTCTTGAGCAGGCCGCCAATCGAAGGATCGAGCTGGCTCATTCCCATCGGTGCGCCTGGGAATCCTACTTTCGTCATCCCTGTGCGCAACCCATGTTGACCCGTCAAGAACGCCGCGCGACCGGCCGTGCACGATTGCTCGCCGTAGTAGTGCAGAAATCGCATACCCTCATTGGCGATGCGATCGATATTCGGTGTGCGATATCCCATCAGGCCGTCGCTATACGCACTGATGTTGCTGATGCCAATATCGTCGCCAAAGATCACCAGAATGTTCGGCTTTTTGGCGGCTTGCGCGGGTGCGGCCGACTCGAGACTTCGCACCGGCGTCGCCTGAGCGAGCAAAACGTCACAACGAAGCGGCGGCGATGATGGATCAAAACTCACCGATTTTGAGACATTAGCGCTCGGCGCTGAACTCGCGGCATTCACGCTCTGGTCGACGCCGATTTTCCCTTGCGCCGCCATCCAGCCGAAGAGCGCTCCGATCGCAAGCGTACCCGCTGTTGCGAACAGCCTCTGCATTCGCATGTCATCATCTCCTTGATTGCTGGCTTCCCGATGCGTTTCATAGTGGCGAGATACCGCACGACGTGCGTTCCGATTCTACCCCAGCGGTCATGATTAGCGACGACGCAATGCCGGCATGTCAGCTTTCGGCGACACCACCAGATGTTCTGATTCACCTGATTGCTCAATTCTCCATCCGTTTCCACTCAGGCCAAATTGAAACGCCGACTTGACACGTCGGAAGTTTCCGACGTATATTTCACCGGCATGACGACACCCGACATCTTCGCGGTCCTGGCGAATCCGGTACGGCGGCGAATCCTGGAGCTTTTGCTTCGGGAACCGTTGACGGTGAACGCGCTCGTCGATGCGTTCCGGCTCAATCGCCCGGCGGTTTCCGAGCATTTGCAGGTGCTGCGAAACGCGAAGTTGGTGAAGGATTCCAAACGCGGGCGCGAGCGTTACTACTCGATCGAGCCTGCGCGATTGAGCGAGGTCGACGAGTGGATCAAGCCGTTTGCGCACTACTGGCGCGAGCGCATCCAGTCGCTTGAAAATACATTAGACGAGGAAGATTCATGATCAAGCCAGGCGTGATTCAGCTTTCGCAGTTCATCAATCACTCGCCCGCAAAGGTCTGGAAGGCCCTCACCGACCCGACGCTACACGCCAAATGGTGGGCGGCCGGCGACATCAAGCCAGTCGTTGGGCACCGGTTCACGCTCGACATGGGTCAGTGGGGTCAGCAGGCATGTGAAGTCCTCGCAGTCGAGCCCGAGCGATTGCTGAGTTACACATTTGCGCCTGGAACGCTTGATACGACGATTACCTGGCGGCTCGAACCCGAAGGGCAGGGGACGCAACTGCACTTTGAACAGTCCGGCTTCGATCTCGATTCGCCGATGGGCAAGATGGCGTTTGATGGGATGGGGCGCGGATGGCCCGGGATTCTTACGCGGATTGAGGGGGCGATCGGCGAAGGAGATGCGTGAGTTTTCGCGAGATTTCGAACCCTCGACGTCCAGCTTGGGAAGCTGGCATTCTACGCCTGAGCAAGGCGGTTCGAATTCAGGCGTGATTCCTAACTGATGTCGAAGTAACAAAAACAGCCGCTCGCGATACCCTTGAATCGGGGCAGCCGCGAGCGGCGTTTTGTTTCCATCAATCTCAACCGATTATTTCACGCTCAGTCTCAGCCGGTGAAACACCTCGCGGCCGCTGCTATCGCCGACCGTCACAATGACCTTCATCTGGTCGGGGTTGAGTTCCCGAGGTTTGGGCCATGACACCTTTCCCTCGGGGCTGACGGTGAGGCCAGTTGGCCCCTGCGTGAGGCTGTAGGTAACTGCACCGGCGCTAGAGCGAGCTTCGATCTGGTGTTCGAGGGCCTCGCCCGACTTAGCAGTCAGGCTTGAAGGTGTCGTGACGAAGAGAAAGTCGGTCTTCTGGTCCCGAAGCGACTGTTCGAGGTTAAGGCTGCGGAGCACCAGCCGGTCGTTCGACGTTGGGATGGTGATCAGCAGATTCGCGGCAGGAATGTAATGAATCCGCTTGTCCAGGCTGAACTCATCTTTGCCGAAAGTCTGCATGCCGATCTCCGGCGTCATTTCATCCACAGCGTAAACAGTCAGCAGCTTTGCGCCACTCCCCGCGCCGTTGACGGTCAGATGCAGACGACCTCTGCTTTGGCCCGGCGTGAGAGCGGGCCCGGTCAGCGTCAGGTAGAACGCAGAATCGGTCGAAGGAATGGTGGGATCAGGTCTGCCGGATTCCGCTGGTCCCGTCCGCCCCACCGGCTTGCCGTTCGCGTCGAGGCGCCCCCCTTTCGCGGTGAACACCGTGCTTCCGTCCGGTCCAGGGGCGAGATATCCGAGCGAATCGTGGTTGTACACAAGATTCAAGGTGTCGCCCTGAACCTGAAGAATCTGAACCCCGTTTGGCGAGAGATTCGATTGCCACATCGCGTAAAGATCGCCGCCAGACGAGGCGCGAATACGCATCTGGTCCGTCGACATGTGGCTCAACGTGAAACTACCACCCGTCGTTGAAGTCCCGGTGCTACCGGACGGTCCGGGCGTCACGACTTGCCCAGCCTTTAATGCGGTCAGGGAGTCGATATCGATAAAGCTGTAGCGGCTACCACCGACAACCGGATTGCCACCCTCCACCGACCACAGAGCGAGGGCGGGCCCGTCCGAGTCGCTCCCCATCGCCAGCCCCTTCAGCCGGCCGGTCATTGGCAACTGGCCGTTGGCGACTTCTCGTGTCATCGTCTCCAAATTCCACGTCTGAATCAGCTTTTCATCGGGGAATGCGACGATGAACTTCTTGGCGCCCGCGGCCACCAGCACGTTCGGCGACGGGAGGGGGATCGTCTTCACGACATCCGCCTTGTTGACGTCGAACACAGCAAGCTTTTGACTGCCCTTCATCACCAGCAGCAGGTAACGGCCTCCTCCTCCCACGACAACGTCGCTGATCTTGTCGTCGAGCGTGCGAGTGAGCGGCGGACCAGAGTCGTCGGTGGGCGCCACGGTCACCTGGGCAGAATTGATGTCAATTGCCGGCGGCTTGATCGATGCCCGGCCTCCGCGCGATGTGCCGTCGATCTCAAGTTTTCCGCCGATCTTGATCAAATCGGCGTCATCAAAACTGTTGCCGCGTTGATTGTTGTTCCGTGATGTCATCGACCCGCCGCCGGCCGGGCTGTTACCGTCCACCGGCGTCACGGTAATGACACGACGTCCGTTCACACTGGGCATCACGCGGACGATGGCGGTCGTCGCTGCGGGACGAGGAGCGTTCGCGAGCGTCGTATACTTGGCGACGGTCGCCAACACCTTGGTGCCCGCCTTCAACTCGACAACCGCCTGAATTTTGTCGAGCGGGTCGGGAGGAGACATCGGCGTAATCGAGATTTGGGACGCCGCACTCAGGTCCACCGTAACGGTCTTTTGACCGACCTTGGTTTTGACCTTGCCCAGGCCGCCGATCGCCCCGCGCACGGTCGTCCCCCTGATCGTTGACGCCCAGGGATTCGTTCCGCCATGTAAACGTCGCAAGTCGCTCACGACGTATCGTTTTCCGCCGATCGTGATTTGCGCGTCGTTCGTCTCGATTTGATAGCTCTCGCCGTTCGCGTACTGGACGTCGAGCGTAACCCGCCGACCTTGATCTCGTGCGACTGGCGTTACCTTCACTTTGTAAACGCCGCCACCAATCGACGCGGCGTTATAGACCCGCTCGTCATCGGGCGCAGCCGTGATCTTCACGGTCACCGCGAGTCCAGCGGGAAGCTTGCCATTGGGCGTCGGCGGCTTCACCGTGATCGTCCAATTGACGGGCAGAGCGCGATCCTTGAAATCGAGCGGCGGAGGCTCGAAAACAACCGTGGGGGCTTCGAGAAACTCCGACAACCGCTTGACACGGATCGCGAGGTTCATTGCCGCTCCGCGCACTGTCGCCACAGCCACACCAACGACCCGTCCCTCGTCATCAAGTACCGGCCCACCCGAATTTCCCGGGTTGAGCTGGCCGTCAAACTGAACATACCGGTGCTTTTCGTCTTCGGTTCGGTGGGATGTGATGTTGCTCCGAATCACCGTGATATCGGGCGCTTTATCTCCAGTGGCCAACATCTTGCCAAACGGAAAGCCGAAGGTTGTGACCGCCTGAGTCAGCTTGGGTGTCTCGATGTCGCTTAGCTCGAGCGCGGTGAGCGTTGTGTCGGGAGCAGCCTTAAGCAGAGCCAAATCCATCACGGCATCGGTCCGCAAGATCTCGGCGGTCACCTTGCGCTGTGATTTTTGCCCGATGTCGATGATCAGCTTCACGCTCGTCGCATTTTCCACGACGTGCGCATTGGTGATAAAAAGTCCCGATTTGTCGATACAAAACCCGGAGCCGCTCGCCCCGCCGGCCTGGGTCGCGACCTCGACAAACACAGTTGCCTTGACACCGCGTTCCACGATGTCGATTTTCGCCGCGTCCTGGGCATCCGACCGGCTGGCTAGACAAAGAATCATCGCAACAACTGCGAGACGACTCTGCACACGCATTTGGGGGATCCTTGCGAGGATGAAAGCTTGTGCTCGACTTCGAGCCGAAGGCAGACGATGGTTTCGCCCGACCGATCCGCGAGAACTCTGGGAAACCTTTTAAAGGGATAAGAATTTGAACAGAACCGGCTCCGACGATCCAGCAAAAAACAACTATGGAATCATCGAATCAACCACGAATGAGAGAATTCTCCCACTGTTCGGACAAAACAGGCAGTCTGCGCAAAATAAGCCATTCAAAATGGCTCCGATCTCGAACTCAGCTTTTCACATGAACGCATAGCATTTCGTTTCAAATTGGCAGTTGGCCCTGTGCAAACTTGAGCCATGTGTGTTTTTCGTTAAGCCCCGGCAACCTGATCTACCAAGGCCGCCGACCGAAAATTCGGCGGATCGCACTCGCGATTGACGTTATCCCCCACTTCGGCTAGAAATCGCCGAGTTTCCGGTCATGGATGACGTTGGGGGACTCGGCGATGGGTATGGAACGGGCTAGTCTGGGAACGCGCGCGATTCGCAAGGCGCAACGGGTTTCGCTGCGATTTCGCGAACGAGTCACCAACGTCCCTATCCGTCTCGCCAACCGTGGCTTGCCGCTACCGCCGTCGCAATTGATCTATCTTGTCGCCGGCACGAATGACCTCACCTGGTTCCTCAACTCGGGGGCGCAGGCGGCGAGCAGTATTCGCGACGCTCTCTCCCGCAATGGCTACGACATCAACCAGACCGGCGCGATTTTGGACTTCGGCTGCGGCGTCGGCCGGACTTTGCGGCACTGGGGCGACCTCGCCGACGTCAATGTTTGCGGCACCGATTACAACCCCGACCTCGTTTGGTGGTCGCGCACGAAGCTGACGTTTGCCGACGTGCGGCTCAATGGTTTGACGGGGCGCGTCGACTGGTCCGACCAGACTTTTGGGCTCATCTATGCCCTCTCGGTGTTCACGCATCTGACCGAGGATGTCGGGTTTGCGTGGATCGACGAGCTTTCGCGCGTGTTGCGCCCGGGTGGGCTGCTGCTGATCACCACGCACGGCGACTATTACGCCGGGGGCTTGCCCGCGACCCTTCGCGAAGCGTATGAAAGAGGCGAGGCGGTGGTGCATCTGCCGGGTCGCGAAGGGACGAACGATTGTGCCACGTTCCACCCGCCGGCTTATGTTCGCGCGAAGTTGACGCGCGGGCTCGAAGTGGTTGAGCATGTGCCCGAAGGGGCGCTTGGCAACCCTCGACAGGATTTGTGGCTCTTGCGAAAGCCGGGCTAAACTCCCGGAGACGGA
Organism: uncultured Isosphaeraceae bacterium; assembly: GCA_945957605.1. Classification (GTDB taxonomy): domain Bacteria; phylum Planctomycetota; class Planctomycetia; order Isosphaerales; family Isosphaeraceae; genus CAMFLR01. The sequence goes on along the minus strand of CAMFLR010000005.1, from coordinate 386,003 downwards.
CGTTCGAGAATGGCGAACATCGCCGCGCTGGTATCGGGTTTTGGCTGGCACGTGCAAGACCTGAAACGCGCGGCCGATGGTCTCGGCGTCGGCTTTCAAGCCCTGCCGTTTCCCAACATTTCGGCCGGCCTTGGTGTTGGGAACGCTCAGATTCAGGCTGAAGGCGTCGATCTCACCCAGCTAGATGGCGTGCTCGTGCGGATGATGCCGCCGGGGTCGCTCGAACAGGTCGTGTTTCGCATGGATGCCCTCCACGCGCTCGAAGCACGCGGCATTCCGATTCTCAATCCACCGCGCGCGATCGAAGCAGCGGTTGATAAATACCTCACACTCGAACGCGTCGCCGCGCGGGGTTTGGCCATCCCGCGCACCTGGGTTGGCGAGCACGCCAGCGATGCGCTCGACGCGTTTGAACTGCTGGGACGTGACGTCGTCGTCAAACCGCTCTTTGGCTCAGAAGGTCGCGGTCTGGTGCGTGTGAGTGATTATGAGCTCGCCCGCCGCACGTTTCGCACGCTCGAACAGCTTGGCGCGGTGCTTTACGTGCAGGAGTTTGTTCCACACCCGGGATTCGATTTGCGCGCGTTCGTCATCGCAGGCAAGGTGATTGGCGCGATTCGCCGCCAGGCGCAGGGCGATTGGCGGACGAACGTCGCGGTCGGCGCGACTGCTAGCGCGATTACTCTCGACGCCGAAACGGAACGAATGGCAGTCAATGCGGCGTGCGCCGTTGGGGCCCGCGCGGCCGGGGTTGATCTTCTGCCCGATCCGCGAACCGATCGATTGCTTGTCGTCGAGGTGAATGCCGTGCCGGGTTGGAAGTCGCTTTCGAGTGCGACTGGGATTGATGTCGCAACGTTGCTTGTGCGCGAATTGCTGGACGGCCAGGCATGAACATCGGGCTCTGTGCGCAGATCGCTTGCATTCTTGAAGTGACGGCTCGCAAGCCGGGAAACGTTCATCGCGAGGCTGATTTCGCGGGGGACGCTCATTTTCTCGACTTCCTCCTGAGTGCGGCAGCGATCGCTGAACCGATGAACCGCGCACAAAATCAAAGCGTGGGAGCGACAATTCTCGCGTCGGTCGAAGCCACGCGTCAGGTTGTGAGCACGAATACGAATCTGGGGATGATTCTTCTTCTTGCGCCGCTTTCTACGGTTCCTCAAGGTGAAGACATCAGGCACGGTGTCGTTGAGGTGCTCGCGAGATTAACGATCGACGACGCACGCGACGCCTATCGCGCGATCAATCTCGCAAGTGCAGGGGGGATGGGAAAAGTCGCCGAGGCCGATCTGGCCAGCGAGCCGACCATCACACTTCTGGAAGCGATGAAGCTCGCTGAAGGCCGCGATATCATTGCCCGGCAATACACGACAGGTTTTGCCGATGTGTTCGATGTCGTCTTGCCCGCGTTCAAGAATGCATTCCTAAACGTAGCGGATCTTGAATCGGCGATCATCGAAGCCCATGTCCGCACTCTGGCGCAATGTCCTGATACGCTCATCGCGCGTAAGCTGGGAATTGCGGCGGCGCATGAAACTTCAAAACGCGCGGCCAACGCACTAGAACGGAACGATTTCACAGAATTCGACGCCTGGTTGCGCGAAAATGGACACGCGCGAAACCCGGGTGCGACGGCCGACCTTATCGCAGCCGCCTTGTTCGTTGCGCTCAGGGATGGGACAATTGTCCTTCCTGGTCGCGGACAGGGTTGGCATGGCCTCCTCCCGCGCCGGTTGAGATAAGCCCGCGTTGGTTGAGAGGAATTGCAAGTGCCCGCGTCCAGCTACACAGTTCGGGTCACCAAAGACACGCTCGTATTCAGCTCCGGGCATTTCATCACATATAACGGCGACAATTGCGAGCCGGTTCACGGCCACAATTACCGCGTCGCGGTCGAGGTGGATGGCGAACTCGACGAGAATCACTACGTCTTCGATTTCATCGCCTTGCGCGACATGACGAAGGCGCTCGTCGACTCGATCGACCATCGTATGCTCTTGCCCGAGCACAGCCCGTATATCCGCCTGCACGACGACGGCTCGAACTGGCTCGTGCGCTATAAAACGCGCTACTGGAGCTTTCCCAAGGACGAATGCGTCGTGTTGCCTGTCGCCAACACGACGGCCGAACTAGTTGCCGACTGGCTGCGTTGCAAGCTCTGCGAGGCGATGACGGCGCGAAGTCTGCCGATTCCGGCGGTGATTCGCGTGGAAGTTGAGGAATGTTTTGGGCAGTCGGCGCGGGTGATCTGGCACCGCGACGGAGGCGCTTAAGGATGAGCAGTGGAGACCTCGTCCGGCAGAAACTCGCGGCACTTGACGTCAAAAATCCGCGTTATGCGGTTGATGCGGTTGATCTCATGCTGCTCGAATCGCGTCAGGCTGGCGCGAGCGATGTGCATTTGCAGCCGACTTTGGCCGGGCTCGAAATGCGCTGGCGAATCGACGGCGTCTTGCAGCTTGTCGCAACGATGCCGTCCGCGGTTTCGGCGAATGTCGTGGCTCGGCTCAAGGTGATTTCGGAGCTGCTTACCTATCGCACCGACACGCCGCAGGAAGGTCGCGTGCGCGGGACGAGCGGTGAAGGAGAGGTGCGAGTGAGCACTTTTCCCACCTTGCACGGCGAACGCGCGGTGATTCGACTTTTCGCGGCGGCCGGACGATTTTTGCGACTGAATGACCTTGGATTGCCGAGCGACGTTGGCAGTGCGCTCGATCGTCTGCTTGATGAAACTTCGGGCGCGATTATTCTCTCCGGCCCCGCAGGTTCGGGTAAAACGACCACGATTTATGCCTGCCTTCGTGATCTTGTCGAACGTTCCGGCGGCAGGCGCGCGCTCGCGACGCTCGAAGATCCAATCGAAGGTTCGGTTGAAGGCGTGTCGCAGAGCCAGGTGAATATCGCGGCTGGGTTCGATCTCGCCACCGGGCTGCGTTCGCTCCTGCGGCAAGATCCAGAGGTGATCGTCGTCGGCGAAGTGCGCGATCGAACCACGGCCGAAATCGCGTTTCAGGCATCACTCACGGGACATCTTGTCCTCACGACGTTCCACGCGGGAAGCGCAGCGGGCGCGATCGGCCGACTCTCGGATATGGGAATCGAGCCGTATCTCCTTCGTAGCGGAGTTCTTGCGGTTGTCTCGCAACGTCTCGTGCGTGCGCTCTGCACCTGTGCGACGTGGAGTGACGAACCACGCGCAAACCTCGGGCTTCCCGTCGACCGCTTCCGCGTGCCAGTCGGTTGTGATGCGTGTCGAGGCGTGGGTTATCAGGGTCGGATGCTCATCGCCGAGTCGCTTGAACCAGAGGCGCTGGGGCTTGGTCCCGCGATTCTCGAACGCTCGGACGTCCGCACGCTCGAAGCCATCGCCCAGAACGCCGGCATGGTTGGACGCTGGCAACGCGCCGTTGCTGCCGTCGCAGAAGGCAAGACTTCTCCCGCCGAAATTCGCCGCGTTTTCGGATTTTCCGATGACCGGCTGGACAGCCTAAGACAAAAGTCGTAGAATCCGGTCGGACAATCGTCTTAGGCATGCCTTGGCGCGAGGGAGGCCTGGTCTTGGCGTACGGCGGGAAGGGGAACGTCGGCGGAATCCGTCTCTCGGATCTCGTGGCGTTGAATGATGAGATGGCCGCTCTTGTGCGGGCGGGCGTGCCGTTGGATCGCGGCTTGCTGGCGCTTGGCACCGACATGCACGGCCGGCCGGGGCAGGTGGCGTCGCGGTTGAGCGAGCGGCTCAGCCAGGGGCAATCGCTCAACGATGCGCTCGAGGCCGAAGGGAACGCGATTCCGAGCTTTTATCGCGCAGTGGTTCATGCGGGAATCCGCAGCGGACATTTGCCGAGCGCGCTTGAAGGGCTTTCGCGGCACGCGCGGCAGTATGAAGAGACACGCAAGCTCATCGGCCTGGCGCTTGTGTATCCGGTGATGGTTTTCATGCTGTCATACATCTTTTTCCTCCTTCTCGTCCTGCTCGTGGCGCCTCGGATCGCGAGCATGTTTGAAGCGTTTCACTTCACGCCCCGACCATTCCTGAACTTGCTCGTCTGGTTAGGCGATCATTTCATCGTCTGGGCACCAATCGTCCCCGCGCTTCTTCTGTTGTTTTTCGTGGGGTGGTGGGTATCGGGGCGAGCCTCGCGTCTTCGTCCGGGGCGGGTTTGGGGCGTGTTTCGATTCATCCCAGGCATGTCGAGCATTCTCCAGGAAACGCAGGCAGGCGATTTCGCCGGCTTGCTCGCGTTGATGGTCGAGAATGGTGTTCCGCTCGAAGAGGCAATTCCTCTAAGTGCGGAAGCGACCGGATCGCGGAAATTGCATGCGACAGCCCTCGAACTGAGCCAGGGGCTGCGACGCGGCGAGCCACTCTCCGACCTCGCCAAGCACACCGGCGGTATGTCGTCGATGCTTGTCTGGGTGCTAACGTCGGCCGGATCGGCGGGATCGCTCGTGCCGGGTCTCAAGCACACTTCCGAGACGTATCGCTACCAGGCGCTTCGGCGTGCCGAGACGATTCGCGGCATCGTGCCGAGCCTGACGCTCTGTGTCATCGGCGCGGGGACTGCGGCGATCTATGTACTGGCGGTGATCTATCCCATGCTCGTGCTCTGGAAAGATCTCGCTATTCCCGTCAACGAATGAGTCCCTCAACTCAAAACTTGATGTTCATGGTGGAATCGCTCGATGCCGCCTTCTGAGACATTTCAGCCGCAAGAAGTGAAAGATGTAAGTTGGGTCGGCGAGTGGACGCCCGCAGGCGCGGGAAGCGACACAGCCGAATTCATCAAACACATCGTTTCGCTGACACGCACGGGCTTGCCGCTTCCATCGGGAATGAAGGCGCTCGCAGAGGAACTGCCCTCGAAACGCGTCCGAGCCGCGCTCATTGCCACGAGCGAACGGCTGGAGAAAGGCGCGTCGCTCGATGAAGCAGTAACCGCCGAGCCGAACAAGATTCCCCCGCAGCTTCGCGGAATTCTCGTCGCTGGCTCGGTCTCCGGCCGGCTCTCCGAGGTGCTGGCACAATACGTTCGCTACGCCAGCCTTGGCGCAACGCTCCGCCGCAAGCTCAGGTTCGCTCTGGCCTATCCTCTTTTTCTTGGCATGTTTCTCTTTTCGATTTACATCTTCATCTGTTTCGCGATCGTTCAGAACTTCGAGTTCGTGATGCGAGATTTCGGACTCGAGCAGCCGCTCCTGACGCGTGCGCTCGTTTGGACCGCAAGAGTGACTCGCGAACACGGTCTCGAGATCATCGGCGTGGTACTGGGAGCGGCGGCGGCTCTGTATGTTTTGCTCTGGCTCACGTGCAATTCGGTTTACAGACGCCGGATGCTCATATCACTGCCGCTCTACGGCAAGATCGTTCAGTTCAGCACGCTCGCCGAATTCTCGCACATGGCGGGCTTGCTGGTGGAAAGCGAGATGCCGCTGCCCGATGCACTCGTGCTTTCGGCCGACGGTGTGAACGACGCAGAACTCAAGCACGCGTTTGAAAACGTAAGGCGATCGGTCGCGTATGGACGCACGCTCGGCGACTCGCTCGCCTACTGGCCGCGCTGTCCGGCTGGACTGGTCGACGTCTTACGTGGAGCCGAAGGGCGCGGGGATCTGGCTGAAGCATTCCACCTCGCTGGCGATATGTTCGAGACGCGCACCCGGATGCTGGTGTCGTACGCTTCGGCCCTGTGTGCGGTCGTCACCGTGTTTCTCGTCCTGTCCGGCGTCGGATTCGTCTTCACCGCGCTTTACATGCCGATGATCAACTTGATTTCGAGGCTCTCGGGATGAGCACCAGTCATTCGTGGGGAGAAGACGTCGGCGAGGAAAAGAAGCACCCCGGCGCGCCTCCGTTACCGACGCAACCTCCCTCGCCGCGTCTCAGCCAACTCGGCCTGCGTCATCTCATGGCGCTTTCGGTCGTCGTTGCACTGCTGATGGCCGCAATTCTCCGCGCAGTTCAGAGCGGAACGGAATTCGACGTCGTCCTTGCGGTGGTTCTTTCCTCAATCGCTCTCTTTGCTATTGGCGCCTATCTGACGAACCGCCTCGAGAACTGGGCTGGCGTTGGTTGGGTACTGATAAGCGTCGGCACGATTCTTCTCACCGTGGCCGTGGCGCGATATCTCGCGATCCTCATCGCGCCGGTCATCATCGGTGCCTACATGTTCGCCGTTCAGCGCAGGCGGGCGATCGAGCAGGATTCACTCCTCTGGGTTCTCACGATCGCCGCCGATCGCAAGCGTCCGCTCAACGAGTCGCTTGTGGTTCTGGCAGGCCAAACTGCAGGCGTCTACCGGAAACGGGCTTACCGGCTTGCCGAGTGCCTCGAAAGCGGCATGCCGCTCCCCGAATCGCTCGAATTCGTGAGGAAGGCCGTCCCCGTGATGGCCAAGGTTCTGGTGCGAGTCGGAAACGATTCCGGCCGACTCGCCGATGCGCTTCGCGACGCCGCGACGATGCGTGCCAGTCGTCCCACTGCAGTTCAAAACTTTGGGGCGCAAATCGGCTACTTCTATCTCGTCTTGCTTGTCCTTCAGGTCATCACCGCATTCATCCTTTACTGGGTGATGCCCAAATTCGAAGCCATCTTCATGGACTTCGGAGTCCAGCTTCCCTCGGTAACAATTGGCATCATTCACATTACTCACATCCTGACGTCGCCATACGTCGCGCCTTTCGTCATTGCCGCATGCCTGACCTTTGTCCTGTACGTGCCGTTTGCCGTTGCCGGCTATGCGTCGCTCAAGGTTCCCTTTCTCGACTGGCTCTTCATTCGCCGGCACAGCGTGCTGATTCTTCGGTGCCTCACACTCGCGGTGGAAGGCGGACTGCCTGTTCAGGCGACGCTGGTGTCGTTGGCGCGGTGGTATCCCGTCGACTGGATTCGGGTCCGGCTTGCCGGCGTGCTCGCCGCACATGAACGCGGAACGAACTGGATCTCCGCGCTCTTGATGTACCGCCTGATCAACAACACCGATGCCACACTTCTTGAAGCCGCAACTCGGGCAAATAACCTTCCGTGGGCGCTTCGGGAACTCACCGAATCGAGCGAGCGAAAGCTGAATTACCGGCTTCAGGCGATCACGCAGATTTTCATGACTCTCGCTCTCCTGGGCATCGGGGCGATCATCGGACTCTTCTCCGTGGCGTATTTCTATCCGCTCGTCATTTTGATCCAGAGGTTGACGTGATCGCGCATTCCAAAAACCCGCAAGTGGCGCAGCGCCGCGGGTTCGGCCTGCCCGAAATCGCGGTCACCGCGCTGATACTTGCCCTCACAATCGTGATTGTCGGCGAGGGAGTGGTCTGGCTCGCAAATTCCAGACGCAGCGCCGACCGCAAACAACGCGCGATCCAGGAGGCGGCAAACCTCATGGAACGAATCTCCGCGCGGCCGTGGAACGAGCTTACCCCCGAGTTTGGCCAGTCCATCACGCTCGACCCCGCCACGAGCGCATTGCTAAGCCAGGGGAAGGTCGAGGTGATCATCGCCCAGACGACAAGTGCACCTCTCGCAAAGAAAATCAGCGTGGCGGTGCAATCGCGCGACGCCATGGGCAACCCGCAACGTCCGGTTCGGCTCGTCACGTGGGTTTACCACCGCGAAGGAGATAAGCCATGAGAGTAACGCTCAACCGCGTTCGTGGCTTTTCGCTGATCGAAATGCACACGGCGATGGCCGGCCTGACGGCCGTTTTGGTGATCACAGGCTTGCTCATTCATCAAACGTTGCGAATCGATCGCAGCGAGCGAGTCCGGCTGACAAGCGGGCTGGCACTCGATCGCCTCGGCCACGACCTCCGCGCCGATCTCCGAGACTCTGTCGGTCCAGTCGATCGTCAAGATCGCAAGTTGCTAATCCAAGCCGGCCTTGGCAAGACGGTCGAATACCTTGTGCGCGACCGCGACGTGGTTCGAACATTACGCGTCGACGGCAAAGACAAGTCGCACGAATTTTATGCCTTGCCCAAGGGCACGATCGCGCGAACAACGTCGCGTGGAGATGGAAACGAAACGCGGATCGCGATATTGATCGAGGCCGCGAAGGGGCAAGTTGTCGACCCGATCTATCGTGACTATGCGATCGAAGGCAACGCCGGTCGCCACGCACGGCTCGCGAGCGCGGAGGGGAAGCGATGAGAGTGACTTCCTCAAGCCGGCGCCGAGGATTCGTCGCCGCGCTGGTGCTCGTGATCCTGATGGTGATCACGCTACTAACCGGCGTGCTGCTGAAACTCGTCCTCGCGCGACAAACCGAACTGCATTCGGCTGAGCGGCGGTTGCAGGCGGAATGGCTCGCAGAAGCCGCGCTTGACCGTGCGGTTGCAAAGCTCGCAGCCGATCCCAAATACAACGGCGAAACCTGGGAGATTCCTGCGGTGGAATTCGCAGGGTTCGACAACGCGGCCGTGCTGATTGCGCTCGAAGCCGTGCCCGGCAAGCCTGATGCACGAATCATTCGCGCTCGAGCCGACTATCCCAAGACCGAACAGTTCCGGATGCGTGAGAGCCGAACGCTCACCATCGACCTCAACACACTCGCCAAATCCAGCGATTCGAAGGGAGATAAGAAGCAATGATTTTGGCATCGTTTCGGAGCCGCTCGCGTGGCTTCACGCTGATCGAACTCCTCGTGGTGATTGCGATCATCGCCGTGCTTATCGCGTTATTGCTTCCAGCCGTGCAGGCCGCGCGTGAAGCCGCTCGGCGTTCGCAATGCGTCAACAACTTGATGCAGGTCGTGCTGGCGACCAAAAACTACGAATCGGCCCACGAGGTGCTTCCGCCCGGTTCGACCAACCCGACTGGCCCGATCGCCAACAAGCCGACCGGCATGCACCACAACTGGGTGAGCCAGATTTTGCCGTTCATTGAACTGAAGAACGTCAATCGCAACATCAACTTCAACGTGAGTGTTTACAACCCGGAAAACGCTACGGTTCGAAACGTCGTACTCAATAGCTTTCTCTGCCCGAGCGATGGTCGTGGGAACGGCGGTTCGAACATCCCGGCCGGGATCTCGTATGCCGGAAATCATCACGACACTGAAGCGCCGATCGACACCACGAATCACGGGGTGTTCTTCCTGAATAGCAAGGTCCGGTACGAGGATATTCAGGACGGAAGCTCTCACACGATTTTCGTTGGCGAGCATTTCCGTGAGCCGGGAGACCTGGGCTGGGCTTCGGGCACGAGGGCAACCTTGCGGAACTCGGGACATATCATCGGCAACAATCGGCCGGCTTTCCTCCCTGTTTCGCCATCGCCGGCTACCGTTCCCCCACCAAGCGACGACGACTCAGCCGTGGCCAAAGGCAGCAGCAAGCCTAAAGCGGCCGCCGCCAAACCCGAAGCTCCTGCCGATCCGGTGGGCGGTTATGGCTCGTATCATCCCGGAGGTGCGAATTTCGCGTTCGGCGATGGTTCGGTGAAGTTTTTGAAGTCGTCGATCAGTCCCCGGATCTTCCAGTTCCTTTCGAACCGCTCCGACGGCGAAATGATCAGCGACGAGACGTATTAAACTGGAATGGCTCAACCGCTCTCGTTATCGGGCGCTCTTATGAGACCTCGTACGCCACGCGCTTCGCGGCACGGCTTCACTCTGATCGAGATACTCGTGGTGGTCGCGATCATCATGATCTTGGTCGCGCTGCTGCTTCCGGCGGTCCAAGCCGTGCGCGAAGCGGCGCGGCGGACCCAGTGCCTCAACAACATGTTGCAAATCTCCCTTGCAACTCAGAATTACGAGTCGACCTACGCAGTACTACCGCCCGGTTCGATCAACCCGACCGGCCCGATCGCGAACAAGCCGAATGGCATACATCACAACTGGGTCAGCCAGATTCTCCCGTTCATCGAGTACAAGAACGTCAATCGCAACATCAACTTCGGTGTGAGCGTCTATAACGCTGAGAACGCGACCGTCCGCAACATGGTACTCAACACCTTTATCTGCCCGAGCGACGTCGGTGCAATTCGGTCGCCCGGCGGCTTCGCACAGATTTCCTACGTGGGAAATCATCACGACACCGAGGCGCCGATTGATACGACAAATCACGGCGTTTTCTTCCTGAATAGCCGCGTTCGTTACGAGGATATCGAAGACGGGAACGCGCACACGATCTATTTTGGCGAGCGCGTTCGCGAGCCCGGGGACCTCGGCTGGGCGTCGGGCACCAAGTCGACGTTGCGCAACGCCGGACACACGATCGGCGTTGGTGTCACGGTGCGCGCCGTCGTTCCACCGATGCCAACGGCGGCCCCCGCCGCTAGCCGAAAGAATGGCAGTGCCAGCAAGAGCGGCGGATCTGGCGCTGGGACCGAGGCCCCTAACGATCCCGTCGGCGGTTACAGTTCCTATCATTCGGGCGGCGCAAACTTCGCCTTTGGCGACGGCTCGGTGCGATTTATTCGAGCGGGCATCGACCCGCGAATGCTTCAATTCTTCTCGAACCGAGCCGACGGCGAGACGATTGATGAAAACCGCTAAATGTCGTGAGTCCAGATCCATTTATTCCTGTCTGCAGGCAATCCAATGAGAGCTCGCTCACGTCAGAACAGTCAGCGCGGTTTTACGCTGATCGAACTGCTCGTCGTCATGGCAATCATCGCCGTGTTGATCTCGCTCTTGTTGCCTTCGGTGCAGGCAGCCCGTGAAGCCGCACGACGTATGCAATGCTCGAACAACCTGTCGCAAATTACGCTGGCGACTCACACGTACGAGTCGATTCACGAAGTGTTGCCGCCAGGCTGCGTGAACGCGACCGGGCCGATCGACAACAAAGCTAATGGATATCATCACAGTTGGGTAAGCCAGATTCTCCCATTCATCGAGCAAAAGAACCTCGCGCGCAACATCAATTTCGACGTTCCTGTTTACAACGTCGAAAACGCGACCGCGCGTTCGGTCGTGCTTAACTCGTTCATCTGCCCAAGCGCTCCCTGGTCATTCGGCCGCGGAGGGACAATGGCCGCGCAGACGACGCCAATTCCTGGGCTCGCGCAAGTAAATCCGCCGACGGGAACCAGCTACGCAGGAAATCACAGCGACATCGAAACGCCGATCGACACGACGAATAAAGGCGTCTTCTTCCTCAACAGCCACGTGACTTTCGACGACATCGAAGATGGTTCGGCCAACACAATCTTCTTCGGCGAGCACATTCAACTCGCGGGAGACCTCGGCTGGGCCTCGGGAACCAGAAGCACCCTCCGCAACGCCGGCGAGCCAATCAACTTTGGAAAGAGCAGCATCATGTCCTCGTGGGGCGGATCTAGCCCGGCGACCTCGCCCTCCGCAGAAGACAAGGAGGCGGAAGAGGAAGTCGACGCCGACGGGAATCCCAAGCCCAACCGTAAGCCCCCGCCCGACCCGGTCGGCGGCTATTCGTCGTACCATCCGCAAGGTGCCAATTTCGCGTTTGGCGATGGCACCGTCCGGTTCCTCAGAACAACGATCAACCCCAACGTCTTCCGCCAGCTTTCCAACCGGTCGGACGGCCAGCTTCAAACCGGCGAACAGTTCTAATCGTCAGGTGCGAGTTCTCGGGACGAAGAGGATGATCAGCGTGCCTGCGATGCAAACGCTAGCACCGAGGATATCCCAACGATCGGGTCGCGTGCGTTCCACGGCCCAGAGCCAGGCAATCGACGCGACGATATAAATCCCGCCATAAGCGGCGTACGCCCGGCCCGCCATCTCCGAATCGACCCGTGTGAGTGCGGTCGCAAAGGCCGCGAGCGAGAGCATGCCGGGGATGATCCAGAACGGGCTTTTCCCCAGTCGCAGCCAGGCCCAGAACGAGAAACAGCCCGCGATTTCCCCAAGCGCCGCCAGGACGTACCAGGCGATTGTGATAAGCATGTCGTTGAACCGCATTCCTTTCGAGCATTTCCGGGCTGTCGTTTCAGTCTAAGGGAACGGGTCGCTCCAGACCACACGCAGAGCGCGAGGGCTTGATTCGCGGCGGAATAACCGCGAAAATCGAAGGATTCCCGCCTCAAGCATCCCGCCTGGTCCGTGGAGCGTCCCGGATGACTCGACTTCCTGGGGTCAGAACGACCTGTGGTGCCCTGTTTTCACTCGTGCTGACCACGTGGTGTTCGACAACGCCCGCAGCCGACGCCCCCGTTTCCCCAAACCACGCCCGCGAGATGTCTCGAGGGCTCGAACTCTTCAAGTCTGACGTCCGCGCGATTCTCACCACACACTGCCTCGACTGTCACGGCGGTAAGACGACGAAGGGCGACTTCAACCTGGTCACGCGCGAAAACTTGCTGCGCGAGGGGACCGAAGGCCCGAACGTCGTCCTGGGCAAGTCGGCCGAAAGCCGGATGTACCGCCAGGTGGCGCACCTCGACCGCCCCCACATGCCGGCGAAGGCCGCCAAGCTTCCCGACGATGCGATTAACAAGATCGGCAAATGGATCGACGCCGGCGCTCCTTACGATAAGCCGCTCGTCGAAACGCAGGTCGCCAAGACCAAGGATCGTTCGGTCGTCACCGACGCCGATCGCAGCTTCTGGTCATTCCAGCCGCTTGCCAATTCCACACCGCCGAATGTGAAGGCAAACGCGTGGGTGCGGACGCCCGTCGATCAGTTCATCGTTGCGAAGCTCGACGAAAAGGGAATCAAGCCAAACCCAATCGCCGACAAACGTCACCTCATCCGCCGCGCGACGTTCGACCTCACCGGCCTGCCGCCGACGCCCGAAGAGATTGACGCGTTCCTCAACGACAATCGGCCCGACGCCTACGAGCGGGTAGTCGATCGTCTGCTGACATCGCCGCGCATGGGTGAGCGCTGGGCGCGGTTCTGGCTCGACCTGGCACGCTACGCCGAGAGCCACGGCTACGAGCAGGATTACGATCGCAACTTCGCGTTCTATTATCGCGACTTCCTGATTCGTGCGATCAACGACGACATGCCGTACAACCAGTTCGTTCGCTGGCAAATCGCTGGCGACGAGTTAGCCCCCGAAAGCCCGCTGGCCTTGATGGCGACCGGCTTTCTGGGAGCGGGAACGCACGCCACACAGATCACGGCGAACCAGGTCGAAAAGGAGCGATACGACGAACTCGACGACATGGCCGCGACGACCGGCACTGCGATGCTCGGCCTGACAATCGGCTGCGCCCGCTGCCACGACCACAAGTTCGACCCGATTCCCACGAACGACTACTACCGGATGGTCGCGACCTTCACGACTACCGTGCGAAGCGAGATTGACCTCGACCTCAATCCCGATCAAACCAAGAAGGCAAAGGCTGATTTCGACGCTGCGCATGCGAAGGTGGTTCAGTCGCGGACGGAATATGAGACGGGTGTATTGCCTGGTAACGTGACGAGTTGGATCGCCTCGAAGCCGCAACCCTTTGGCATACCGACCGACCTTCGTGCGGGCGCAATTGCGGCCTTGCTTTCGGTTCCCTCTGAAAAACGAACTCCCGCACAACTTATCGCGCTCACAAGTTACTTCCGCGAGCACGATGAAGCCTGGCAAGCCCGCGACAAGGCTGTGCACGAACACGAAAAACTCGCACCCAAGCCGGCGCTGAAAAAAGTGATGATTACCAGCGAAGGGGTGCCGGCGATTCGCTTCCATACACAAGGGGGCGACTTCCTCGAGAAGACCCATTACCTCAAACGCGGCGACCTGGCGCAGAAGCAAGGTGAGGCGACGGCGGGCGTGCTGCAGGTGCTGAATCGGGCTTCAGACGGCGATGGTCACTGGAAGGCCGTTCCGCCCAAAGGCGTTCACACGTCTTACCGTCGCACAGGACTGGCTAACTGGCTCACCGACATGGACACCGGGGCAGGGCACCTGCTGGCGCGCGTGGTGGTCAACCGACTCTGGCAAGGGCACTTCGGCCGCGGACTCGTCGCCACGCCCAGTGATTTCGGTACTCAAGGTGAGCGCCCGAGTCATCCGGAATTGCTCGACTACCTCGCCAGCGAACTCGTGCGAAATGGCTGGCATCTCAAGCCGATTCACCGACTGATGATGACGAGCGCCGTCTACCAGCAAACCGCAGAAGACGACGCGGCCCGCACGAAGATCGACCCCGAAAACGCGCTTTGCTGGCGGCGGCCGCATCGTCGGCTTGAAGCCGAGGCGATTCGCGATTCCATGCTCGCCGTTTCTGGCCAACTCGATGAAACAATGTATGGCGCGGGGACACTCGACGAATCGATGCGGCGGCGATCGATCTACTTCATGATCAAGCGATCGCACCTGATTCCGCTCATGATGCTCTTCGACGCCCCCGATAGCCTCGTCGGCATGGGCAAGCGACAGGCAACGACCGTTGCTCCCCAGGCTCTCGCCCTGATCAACAATCCGCAGGTGCGGAGCTACGCGAAGGGATTGGCGACTCGCGTTTTGCCTGCCGCAAAGACCTCCGCGTCCGATGCGGTTCGGCAAGCATATCGTCTAACGCTAGGCCGCGTCCCCGACTCGGACGAACTCGTAGCGACGCTCGATTTTCTGGTCGCGCAAGCCGAGCGATACCGGGCCGACGGCAAGGCTGATCCGCTCGCACTTGCGCTGGAAGATGCGTGTCAGTCCTTGCTTTGCCTCAATGAATTCGTGTATATCGACTGATTAGGATCGAGACGAGGGGCGGATCATGTTGATTCCCAAGATTTTCGCCACGCCCAACCTGCCTGACACGACGCGCCGGGAGTTTCTGGCGCGGGCGGGCAACGGCGCGGGCATGCTGGCGCTCGCGGGCTTGCTCGGCTCCGAAGCGGGTGCGGTCGAAACGTCGACTTCGATCAACCCGCTCGCCCCGCACCCAGGGCACTTCAAAACCAAGGCGAAGTCGGTCATCTGGCTGTTCTTGAACGGTGGACCGAGCCAGGTCGACACGTGGGACTACAAGCCCGAGCTCGCCAAGCGCGACGGTAAGGAACTTCCCGGTTTCGACAAGAACACCGGCTTCTTCACTGGGCAAGTCGGCCCGCTGATGAAGTCGCCGTTCAAGTTCGCCCAGCACGGCCAGAATGGTACGTGGGTTTCGGAAATCTTCCCGAACATGGCCAAGCACGTCGACGACCTGGCCATCATGTACTCATGTTTCACACATACAAACAACCATTCGCCGGCACTCTTTGAAATCAATACTGGCTTCAGCCGGATGGGTTTCCCCTGTATGGGGGCGTGGGTCACTTACGGCCTGGGTACGGAGAATCAGAACCTGCCGGCGTTCGTCGTAATGTACGACACGCTGGGGCGAGGCATCCCCAAGGGTCACGCGCAGAACTGGGGCACCGGCTTTTTGCCGGGGGTGTTCCAGGGGACTGCGCTCAATGCCCAAGGGGCACCGATCAACAATCTCGACCCCGGAAAGGAACGATCGGCGGCCGAGCAGCGAGCGCAGCTCGATTTGCTCGCGCGGCTGAACAAGCACGACCTCGCAAAACATCCGCGCGAGGCCGAGCTTTCCGCTCGAATCGAAAGCTTCGAGCTCGCCTATCGCATGCAAATGGCCGCGCCCGAGGCGCTCGACGTCGCCCGCGAATCAAAGGCAACACAGGATCTTTACGGCCTGAACGACAAGAAGTGCGGTCACTTCGCCCGGCAGTGTTTGATGGCCCGCCGGTTGGTCGAACGCGGCGTGCGGTTCGTGCAGATTTATAGCGGCGGCATGGAAAACGAACGAAGCTGGGACGGCCATTCGAACATTGCCGACAACCATTCCGGGTTCGCCAAGGAAACCGACCAGCCGATCGCCGCATTGCTCACAGACCTCAAGAGCCGTGGCCTGCTCGACGAAACGCTCGTCATTTGCAACGGCGAGTTCGGCCGGCTGCCGATTGTGCAAAAAGGTGGCACGGGCCGCGACCATAACCCGCACGCGTTCACAACCTGGCTCGCCGGCGGTGGTACCAAGGCGGGCGCACGTTACGGAAAAACCGACGATATTGGCCACAAAGCCGTCGAAAACAAGGTCAGCATCAACGACCTTCATGCCACGGTACTTCACTTGCTGGGTATCGACCACGAGAGGTTGACGTACCGTTTCAACGGTCGCAACTTCCGCCTGACCGACGTTGCCGGACAAGTTGTCAAAGAGGTTGTCGCATGAGGAACGCCTTGAAGTTTGCTTGCCTGACGATTCTTTCGATTCCGCTCTTGGCGAATGCCGCCGAGCCCAAGCCCGGCGCGCGCGTCGAGCGCAAGGGCGACGAGATCATTGTTTGCGGCCAGCTCTTTCACACCGGCACACCCGTCGTCACGTGGCTCGATCCTGGCGGGTACGACGCCTATCGCGTCGAACTGAAATTCGCCCCCCTGGCCAAGTCGTCCTGGAACGAACGACTCGCCAAGAACAAGGATGCCGAGCCCGCGCGATACAGCATGCGGAAGGCCGCTCTCAAGCCAGAGCAGGCCGAGTCGATTCACGCGCACGGCTGGACTCTTCCCGAGCTGCAAGGCGTTGTCGACCAGTTCGTGCTGCATTACGACGTATGCGGCACATCAAAGCGCTGCTTTGACGTTCTGCACGACCATCGCGACCTGAGCGTGCACTTCATGCTCGACCTCGACGGCACGATCTACCAAACGCTCGACCTCAAGGAAAACGCCTGGCACGCGACCAAGGCGAACAGCCGATCGGTCGGAATCGAGATTGCCAACATGGGTGCCGAGCCGGTGGGTAAGCCGAACGGCCTGGGCAAGTGGTATCACAAGGAAGGCGGCAAGACGCTAATCACGATTCCTGGTCCTGCGAACGAGACCGGTATTCGCGACAAGTCGGTCGTGCTCGCCCCCAGCCGCCCCGACCTGGTCATCGGCAACATTCAAGGGCAGAATCTTGAGCAATACGACCTCACTCCGCAGCAATACGAAGCGCTGATCAAGCTGACCGCCACGCTTCACGCGGTGTTCCCCAAGATCAAGCTCGACTACCCGCGCGACGCCCAAGGCAAGTTGCTGACAGTGAAGATGCCCGACGACGCGTACAAGTCGTATGAGGGAATTCTCGGTCACTTTCATGTTCAAACGAACAAGACCGACCCGGGCCCGGCGTTTCAGTTTGATAAGCTAATCGAGGGCGTGAAGGCGATTGAAGCCGCGAAGTGATTGCTGGTTTTGCTTCAGTTGAGACCATAACAATTGACGAGAGCGTGGGCTGATGGCTCGCGCTCTCGTTCGTTTTTGAGATAGCGTCATCGCTGGATTTTTGGCCGTCTTGCTTGGTATTAAGCCAGGGCGTATTTCGGACCGGAAACAACGACATGAATTGCTGCCGACTGTAGCGCACGCGGAAGAACGGTGACTAGGACCATCTTGATGGACAGCATCGAACGCGACTATTCCACCACCGGATTGACCATTCGCACAGCGATGCTTGACCACGTTGGCCGGTATCTCGACAGGCAAAAACGTCCCGAGTTCATTCGGTGGGGACGACATCAGATCAAGACCTCTGACGCCGTCAGAGTGCCTATGAAGGGCGTGTTCAAACTCGAGCTTCTCTCGTGGGAACCGGGTGTTCGTCAGGGAGTCGACGTTAAAGTCGATGGCTGGATTAAATTGGGCGAAAATGAGAAGGTTCCAGTTCTGAGGACCTGGCGAGAAGAGGAGTTTGAAGATGAAGTTGAATACGAATACATGAGCCGGGATGGAATCATTCGAGTTTGGAATGTGTACGAGATGAAGTACCAAAACGGACAGCGAATCGTAGAGCATTGGACGGAGAACGCTGGTTTTTGGCTTGAAGTCGCTAGCGACGGAGAACGGGTCTATCATTGCAGTCATGGGATGGCCTCTCCGCCCAGCTTTGAGGCGTTCAACTTCAAACTCACGATCACTGCATCTTAAGACGGCAATGCCTTCGACCGTCTTGACAGTCGCCGCTGACAACCAAGGGATTGATGAGCAGCGAAAATCAACCCCAGCCCAAATTATCAATAAAGAATAATTACTATATTTTTAACGCTAATGAATAGATAACAGATCGGCTTCGACGCTTCTTACCGCTCGCACACGCTTCCCTTCGTCGGTCTCAATTCACGACGATCGACGTACAACCTTGCGGATTTGCACGATTCTTGTAAATTGCGATTTACCTTCCTCACGTTTTGAATCATTCGTCTCGGCCATAGGAGGAGACGATGCGTCGATGCTCTTTTTTGCGTCTTTCCGGATTTGTTGTCGTCTTCATTGCATGCTCATGCCATCTCATATTTGCGCAAGATAAAATCATGGAAGACGATGAACCGATAGGCGACCCTCATGGGGTCGAAACGCAAGTTCCTCGCGGTTATTACGACGGCTTCGTTTTTCGCGAACTCGGAAGATCTTGGCGCTTGGGGCTGGACGGAAAAATGGTCCAAATCAAGTCCGCTTCTGAACTCTTTGAATTTCAACTTGCCCTAAAGCTCGATGAACTGAACAAGATCTGCCATCTCTCGCCTGCCCAAGAGGCAAAACTCAAACTCGCCGGTCATTTTGATATTCGGCAGTTCAATGAATCCGTCGACGAAAAGCGCCGCGAATTTGAGACCGTCCGAAATGATCCACAGCGGTTCGCACAATTCTTCGAGCGCGACATGATACAACTCCAGCGGGCCGTTTCTTTCGGACTGCACTCACACAACTCGCTGTTCGACAAGGCGACACGTCGCACACTTACACCTGACCAACTGGCGGCTTTGGATAAAGCCGCGCAAGACCGTGTGCGCAAGCAATATCTGGAGCATATGGAAGTCTTCGCACAAGAAATGGCGCCCGTGCTGGGGCTGAAGCCCGATCAACGCAAATTCTTCGCACAGGTTATTGTGGAACAAAGCGGCCCGCCCGCCAAATATGGTCCGCTGACCACGCAGGCGACTTTGTTTAGAATCGCTGGCATCCCGTGTGAAAAATTCAAGCCAGTGATGAGTGAGTCACAAATGAACAAGCTTCAAGAGCAAATCAAGGCGCATCAGGTCTGGGAAAAAGTGCTCAAAGACCAGGGCTACATTCCAGCTGATGGGTCACTCACAAAACCCAGTCCGACATCTCCGCTTTGAAGCGACGTCTGGCAACGAGTCGTTCGAAAACGATCCGGGCTGCGAGACCCACGAAATCGGGATCCCGCAGCCCGGCATGATTTCGATTGGCGAAGTTCGCTCAGCCCTCGAGCGAGTTCAGCCTCCCCTTCGAATCACCGAGCGCCGGAATCTTCACGTCGAGGCGATCAAGCATCGACAGGTACAGATTATTCAGCGGCGTCTGGTTCTTGTAGACGATGTGGCGACCCGGCTTGAGCGTGCCGTTCCCCTTGCCGGCGAGCAGCACCGGCAGGTCGTCGTGATTGTGGCGGTTGCCGTCGGAAATGCCGGAACCGTAGACGATCATCGAGTGGTCGAGCAGGTTGCCGTCGCCTTCGCGAATTGACGCCATCTTGTTCAGGAAATAGGCGAATTGCTCGATGTGGAAGATGTTGATCTTCTTGATCTTCTCGTGCTTCTTGGGATCACCGGCGTGGTGCGAGAGGTCGTGGTGACCTTCGGGCACGCCCATGAATGCGTAGCTTCGGGTTGAACCCTCATTCGCGAACATGAAGGTCGACACGCGGGTCACATCGCCCTGGAAGGCGAGGACCATCAGGTCGAGCATCAGGCGAATGTGCTCGGGATAATCTTTGGGAATGCCGGTCGGACGAGGATAGTCGGGCGTCTTCGATGACCGTTCCTCGTCGGATTGCTTCTCGGACCGGGCGAGGCGGACTTCGATGTCGCGCACCGAGGTGAGGTACTCGTCGAGCTTGCGCTGGTCCGAAGAACCCAGGCGATTCTTGAGCCGTTGAGCATCTTCGTTGACGAAGTCGAGGATGCTCAGGCGATACTGGTCACGCTTGGCGCGATTGCCGCCTTCCGATGCAAACAAACGCTCGAAGACGAGCCGCGGATTGATTTCCTTGGCCATTGGCGTCGAGGCCGACCGCCACGAGATGTTCGACGAATAGGCGCACGAATAGCCCGAGTCGCAGTTGCCCGACTGAGCGCCGCGATCGATCCCAAGTTCGAGCGAGGAGAACCGCGTCTGGCTCGCCAGCGCCTGGGCGGCGACCTGATCGACCGAGACGCCGACGCGAATGTTGGCACCGTCGGTCTTGAGAGCCTGGACGCCGGTGAGGAAGCTGGCGAGCGAGCGGGCGTGGTCACCGGGGCCGTCGCCATTGGCGAACGACTTCATTTGCGCCAGGCCGCTCAGCACGAGCAGGTCGTCCTTACGCGCGGCCAGGGGCTTTAAAATCTCGGGAAGCTCATAGCCCTTACCTTCGGCCTTGGGCTTCCAGTCCTGCATGTGCACGCCGTTGGGCACGTAGAAGAACGCCATCCGGCGCGGGGCGGCCTTGGCAATCTTCGTCGCCGACGACACGCCGGCCGCCGTTGCGTTCGGCAGCATCGCTTCGAGCCAGGGGAGGGCGAGCGACGCACCAACGCCTCGAAGCACGGCCCGTCGGTTCAATTTGCGCGTGAGGCTCATTTCTCGGCTCCCCTGGGACGGCGTTTGCGGAAGGAGTCGCTCTTGACGATCTCCGTCATCACCCGGCTGAACTTGTAATCGTCGGCCTTGACCGCGACGGCAATCCGCTCGACCGTGCAGCGATCATTATAGTCTAATCCACGGCCGACAGCGTACGTCATCATCTTTTCAACAAAGCCCTTCGTGAAGTCGTCCTTGCGTTCCAGCAAGATCGCACGAAGCTCCTTCGGGCTCTTGAACGACTTGCCGCCCGGAAGTGCGCCCGATGAATCGATCGGGAACTCGCCGTCCTTCTCACGCCAGGCGCCGATGCCGTCGAAATTCTCCAGGCCGAAGCCGAGCGGATCAAGCTTCGAATGGCAAACGGCACAATTCGGATTGGAGCGATGCTGCTCCATGCGCTTCCGCAAGCTGCCCGTGAGCACCGAGTTTTTGTCTTCCTTCAACTCAGGCACGTCGGGCGGCGGCGGGGGAGGGGGCGTGTTGAGAATCTGCTCGAGAATCCACTTCCCACGCTTTACCGGCGAAGTGCGCGTCGGGTTCGAAGTGAGCGTGAGAATGCTCGCCTGCGTGACGACTCCACCACGACGGCCATCGGGCAGCGTGACCTTGTTGAACGTGTCTTGCTGACCGCGGCGCGCGCCCGGGAGTGAAATGCCGTAGTGCCGCGCGAGGCGACGATTCACGTATGTGTAGTCGGAATCAAGGAATTCGATAATGCTGCGATCTTCGGTCTTGATGCCGTTGAAGTAGGCTTCGGTTTCCTTGATCATCGCCGCGCGAAGCGACTCATCGAAGTTGGGGAATGTACCGGGATCGGGGCTCAACGTCTTGAGGTTGCGAAGCTGAAGCCACTGGCCGGCGAAGTTCTCGACGAGCGCCTTCGACTTGTCGCGTTTGAGCATCCGCTTGACCTGCGCTTCGAGCACATCAGGCTGGCTCAGCTTTTTCTCTTTCGCCAGGTCGAACAGCTCCTGGTCAGGCATCGTGCTCCAGAGGAAGTACGACAGCCGCGTGGCCAGCTCGAAGTCGTTGATCGGATTCGGCTCGCCCGTCTTCGAGTTGCGATCGAACTCAACCTTGAACAGGAAGCTGGGCGACATCAAAGTCGCTTGCACCGCGAGTTGAATCCCGCGCTCGAAACGATCGCCATTCTTGCGGGCGAGTCCATAGATTTTGACGAGCCGATCGACCTCATCACGCGTCGCCGGGCGGCGGAACGCGCGAGTCGCAAATGTCTCGATCACCGCGGTGGCGTAATCGACATCGTTCTGGTCCTTCTTGCGTCCGAAGAGAATCCGCCGGTGCGATTGGGGCAGGTTGCGGACTTCCGTTTCGGCCGGGCCTTGAATCTCGATGCGCTCGACGATCAGGTTACGATCGCGCATGTCCGGATTCTTGGCCTCCGGCTCGTAGAAGTCATTGAGAAACGCGACCGAAACCTTGTGCTTGCCCGCTTCGATGCGAGTTTTGAACTCAAACCGGCCAGGCTCCGCTTCCGTTTGAGGAACCGGAAATTGCTTCACAGCCTTGCCGTCGATGCGAAGCTCCATCAAGGCGGGTTCCTTGCCGGCCTGATTGGCCCAGGCGCGGGCGACAAGGTAATAGTCGCCGCTATTCGTCACCTCGTAAGGGACGACAATCTCACCCACCGACGGCAGCACGCGGGACTCGTCGCTGTACTTCGAACCGCCGGCCGAATCCGGTAGTGAGCCCGGCTTGATGCTCGTGAGTTTGCCGCGATCGGGTTCGTCGAGAATGATCGCGGTCTCGGCGATCTTCTCTGCCGCTGCCATGTACTTCTCAAAGAGGATGGGCGGCAGGCTGAGCACGTCGCCGATGTTGTCGAAGCCGTAGCCGACGTCGTCTGACGGGAAATCATCGGCGGGACGAATGTCGACGCCAACAAGGTCGCGCACCGTGTTGTTGTATTCGACGCGATTGAGCCGCCGAAGCGTCACGCGCCCAGGGTCGGTGATCGAAGAGCAATCGGCCGAACTGAGCTGACTTTGCAGCCAGCCGATCATCGCCTGCAGCTCGGTCTCGTTGGGCCGAGGCTTCCCCTCGGGCGGCATCTCATGGCTTTCGACGTTATCGAGCACGCGTTCCCACAGTTTGCGGGCGTCGAGAATCGTCTTGGTATCCGGGTACTTGTTCAGGTCGAGCTTGGCCTTCGCCTTCGCGCCGCTGTGGCACGAAATGCAGTACTTCTGCAAAAGCGGCGCGACGTTTGATTTGAAATTGGCATCGGCCTTGGCGAGCTCTTCCGGGGTGGCGGCGACGGCCGCGCCCGTCATAGCCAAAACGCCTACGAGCGCAGCGATGCCACGCTTCACCTTTATCCACGACGGCGAGAGGGACCGGTCGATCATGGGGACGATGCCTATCGGGTGGAGCGAGCGCTGCTCGCGTCAGATCAAGTTGGGTGCGTTCAAACCGAGGCAGGAAGGCAGCCAGGCGGGAGTCGAGGCGTGCAAGGCGGAGGAACGAGCAAAACTTATCGTGAATAATAATCGAACACCGCTCGCAAATCGAGAGTGCAGCACGCCCATGCGGATTTTCAGCAACTCGATCACACGACAGCCTGGTCAACTATCGCCAACTTAGGCGATTCAATATCTCCGCAACGCGCGCACTCGCTTGAAATGAGCGTCAATTCGCACGACTTGGACCTTGATCCCACGCCATTTCTACGACGCGTCGATATCTTTTGGATCGACTTCAGCGTCGATAAAGTTCAAAAACTGTTGGATTCTCGTTCAAGCGCGGGCTATGATCGCCTTGAAGTCCTGTCAGGGGGCTTCAAGGAGCCAATCCCCGATGTGGATTTCCCGCCTAGCCCTCGCCTGGTTTTTCGCGATCCCGGCCATCGCTCTTGCTGCCGACGATCCCACTCCGCACTGGGCATTCCAACCTGTCAAGCGGTCCAATCTTCCTGCTGCTAAACGAGTTGCAAATCCTATCGACGCATTCGTCCAGGCGCGTTGGGCCGAGGAAGGACTGAAGCCGGCCAAGCCCACCGATCGGCGCACGTTGATTCGTCGACTCACGCTCGACCTGACTGGTCTGCCGCCGACTCCTGATGAGATCGACGGGTTCGTCGCCGACCAAAATCCAGATGTGTATGCCAAACTCGTCAACCGATTGCTGGCGAGTCCTGCCTATGGCGAGCGCTGGGGGCGGCACTGGCTGGATGTCGTTCGTTATGCCGAAACGAACGGCTACGAACGTGACGGCGCCAAACCCGATGCCTGGCGGTATCGCGACTATGTGATTCAGTCGCTCAACGCCGACAAACCGTTCGACCGTTTTCTCACCGAACAGCTTGCCGGCGACGAGTTGCCCGACGCATCCCCCGAAACACGGATCGCCACAACTTTTTTGCGCTTAGGCACTTGGGATGACGAGCCGGCCGATCCCGTACTCGACCGCTTCGACCAGCTCGATGACATCGTTGGCACCACGGCGACAGCTTTCCTCGGCATTACCCTCCGCTGTGCCCGCTGCCACGACCACAAGTTCGAGCCATTCAGCCAGGCGGAGTATTATTCTTTCCTCGCCGCGTTTGATCCGCTCAAACGTCCGCAAGTCGGCCGCGAGGAGTATTCGATCTCGGTCGAAGACGCTTCCGTTCAGGCTTCACACCTATCAAATTCATTGCAACGTGTTGCAGCATTGCCTCTTGGGGCAGGGGCCGTCACTCGATCCGCTTGGTTGCCTCCGGATCGCGGGCGCACCGGCCACATCTTTGAAGAAGAGGCCAAGCCGCCGGTTACGCGCGTCCTCAAACGCGGCAACCCGAAGCAGCCTTTGGCAACGGTCGAACCAGGTATACCCGGCATACTTAAACCAGGCCCTGCCGATCGCCCTTCAGCAACTGGCAAGTCATCGGGACGACGTCTTTGGCTCGCGCGATGGATGACACGGCCCGAGAATCCGTTGACCGCACGCGTGATCGCCAATCGCATCTGGCAGGGGCATTTCGGGGTCGGTCTAGTCGCGTCGAGCAATGATTTCGGCGTCGCGGGCGACGAGCCCACGCATCCCGAACTTCTCGACTGGCTCGCCAGCGAACTGGTCCGCCAGAAGTGGAGCCTCAAGGCCCTTCATCGTCTGATCGTCACTTCGGCCACCTACCAGCTTTCGTCCGACTTGGATGAATCGACGCTGGCCGCCGATTCCGACAATGCTTTGCTCACACATTGGAAGCGTCGGCGACTCGAAGCCGAAGCAGTGCGCGACGCCACGTTGGCCGTCAGTGGTGATCTGATGCGAACGCAGGGCGGGCCAAGCGTCTGCCCGCCGATTCCTCGCGCAGTGCTCGAAGGCCAGTCGCGACCGGGCGAAGGTTGGATCACCACGCCCGAACCGGCGGCGTTTCGACGCAGCATTTACATTCACGCCAAACGCGCACTCGTGCCGCCCGAACTTGAATTGCTCGACACGCCCGACACCACAACCTCGTGCGAACGCCGGCCCATTTCCACGACTGGTCCACAAGCCCTGACGTTTCTGAACGGCGACTTTATTCAGAAGCAGGCCGACCATCTGGCGACTCGGCTCGAACGCGAGGCCGGCAACACGCCTTCTGCACAAATCACGCTCGCGTATCGTCTCGCGCTTGGCCGCGTTCCAACCGCAAATGAACTCGCGACGATCGAAAAATTTCTCGCCGATCAGGCCGCGTTGATTCGTAGCGAATCCGCGAAACCGCCTGCCGAAATCAAGCATCAAGCGCTTCGAGCTTTTTGTCTGGCTCTGTTGAACCTCAACGAATTCGTCTTCCTCGACTGACCGAGACCGCGCGTGAGGGCCCGAACGATGATCGAAAAACCTCTGGCCGACATGCCCGCCTCGACACCTTGCGGCCGCACGCGTAGGGAATTCCTCTGGGAAGCCGGCGGTGGATTTGTCGGGACAGCGCTCACCTACATGCTCGCGCGAGACGGCTTCTTCGCGAATAACGCGAATGCCGCAGCCCCTCAGATCGCGAACCCACTCAGCCCGAAACCGCCGCACTTCGTCAGCAAGGCGAAATCGGTCATTTTCCTGTTCATGTATGGTGGCGTAAGTCAGGTTGATACGTTCGACCCCAAGCCCGAACTCACCAAACGCCACGGCCAGCCGATTCCCGTTCAAGACGGCGACCCACTCAAGGGCCGAAATCCCGGCACGTTGCTCGCGTCGAGCCGCAGATGGGCTAAGCACGGCAAAGCGGGAATCGACGTCTCCGATCTGTTCCCGAACGTCGCCAAGGTGATCGACGATATCGCCGTCATTCGCTCGACGTATGGTGATAGCTTTGCGCACGGTTCCGGCCTGCTTCAGATGAATACGGGTTACCTGCGACAGGGGTTTCCGAGCCTCGGTTCGTGGGTGACCTACGGCCTGGGGACGGCGAATTCCAACCTGCCCGGATTCGTCGTCCTGCTTGATCATCGTGGCGGACCAATCTCCGGTCCGCCGAACTGGAATTCCGGCTTCATGCCGGCCACCTATCAGGGAACGCAGTTCCGAACTTCGGGCGATCCAATCCTGCACCTCGCCCCTCCCAAAAGCGTCTCCACCGCGCAGCAGCGAAAAACGCTCGACCTTCTGAAAACGCTCAACGAGTTGCATTCGCAAACGTCCGACAATTCCAACCTGAACGCGCGGATCGCTTCTTACGAACTCGCGTTTCGCATGCAGGCCGAGGCTCCCGAAGCGGTCGATCTCGATAAAGAATCAGCCGAAACCAAAAAGCTTTACGGGCTCGATCAGCCCAAAACCGAACGATTCGCGCGGCGCTGTTTGATCGCGCGGCGGCTTGTCGAACGCGGCGTACGATTCGTCCAGGTCTATTCGGGTGGCGGCCACAACGACGAAAACTGGGACGCCCACGGCGACGTGAACGCCAACCACGAATTGCACTGCGGCGAGACCGATCAGCCGATCGCCGCCTTGCTCACCGACCTGAAACGCCGCGGTCTGCTCGACGAAACGCTCGTCGTCTGGGCGGGAGAATTCGGCCGCACGCCGACCGGCCAGAACAACAAAGGACGCGACCACAGCCCGCGCGGTTTTACAACGTGGATGGCCGGCGGAGGTGTGAAGGGCGGCCAGATCATCGGTGCGACCGACGATTTCGGATACGCGGCCGTTCACGATAAGATCCACGTGCACGACCTGCACGCGACGATGCTTCACCTGATGGGCCTCGACCACGAACGCCTGACATACCCCTTCGGCGGTCGCGACTATCGCCTGACCGACACGGAAGGCAAGGTGATCAAGCAACTGTTGGCGTGAAGCCTGTTGCATCGCGCGGCGGCATGCGGGATAACAGGCGTCGAGCGCTTCGGCCCGCGCGTGCGGTCTCCCTCCAAAACCTCCATCCCTCGCCAGGAATTCGCACCCATGCGCATTGCGGCCTGCCTCGCCGTCGCCGCGTTTTTGTTTCTCCCCCCCGTGTTTGCCGACGGCCCCGCCGATAACATTCCCACGAACGTCAGGCGCGTGCCGCCGCTTGGCATCGAGGTCCCCGATGCCGATCGCAAGGAACTCGAAGCCGGCCTTGCGACTCTCAACGCTGCACTCGACAAGCTTCAGGACAAGGCCAAAACCGACGCCCGTGTTCGTGGCCTCTTGCCCGACATCCAGATCTACACCCGCGCCGTTCACGATGCGCTCACCTATCGCGAATTCTTCGCCCCGCCGAACGCCAGGAACCCGCTCGTCGATGTGACGAAGGCCAAGAACCTGCTAAAAGACGGCCAGGCTCGCGCCGAAGCTCTTTTCAAAGGCCAGGCACCGTGGACAACGCAAACTGGGCTCGTCGTTCGCGGATATGTCTCGAAGATCGACGGCTCGGTTCAACCTTACGGGCTGGTGATTCCGCCGTCGTACACCGACAAAACGGCCGGCAAATACCGGCTCGACCTCTGGTTCCACGGGCGCGGTGAAACGCTGAGCGAGGTGAACTTCCTCGACGAGCACACGCGTTCGGCAGGGCAATTCACGCCGCCTGATACGATTGTGCTGCACCCTTACGGCCGCTATTGCAACGCGAACAAATTCGCCGGCGAAATCGATTCGCTCGAGGCAATTGATTCGGTCTCGGCGCGTTATCGAGTCGACCCCGATCGCATCAGCGCTCGCGGATTCTCGATGGGTGGCGCTGCCGCCTGGCAGTTCGCCGTCCACTACACCGACTTGTACTTCGCCGCGAACCCCGGCGCTGGTTTTTCCGAAACGCCGCGCTTCCTCGACGTCTTCCAGAAAGAAAAACTCGAGCCAACCTGGTACGAGAAAAAACTCTGGAATATGTACGACTGTGATAAAGCGGTGGTCAATCTCAAGCAATTGCCAACCGTCGCCTATAGCGGCGAGATCGACTCACAAAAACAAGCCGCCGACGTGATGGCCGAAGCCGCGGCGAAGGAAAAAATCGCCCTCACGCACATCATCGGCCCCAAAACGAAGCACGCCTATCACCCGGAAGCGAAGAAGGAAGTTGACCGCCGGCTCGATGCGCTCGCCGTCAAAGGCCGCAACCGCTCGCCTCGTGAAATCGACTTCGTAACCTACACCCTGCGCTATCCCAAAATGTTCTGGCTGACGGTCGACGGCATGCAAGAACACTGGTCCGAAGCCCGCATTCGCGCCCGACGAATCGACGCACGCGACCATGCCCAACTCGCCATTTCCACGAACAACATTTCCGCCCTCACGATCGACGTCCCACCCGGTACTGCGGATTTCCGCATCGAAGAAACGCCTGGTGTGACAATCGACATCGACGGCCGAAAAATCGTTGGCCCGTCGGTGACTTCCGACCAATCGTGGAAAGCGCATCTTGTGAAGGACGGAACGAACTGGTCGCTCGTAAACGCGCCGCCATCGGGTCTCGTCAAAACCCACGGCTTGCAAGGTCCCATCGACGACGCGTTCATGGACTCGTTCATCATCGTCCGACCGACGGGCAAGTCAAAGAACGACAAGTTCGCTGCGTGGTCGAAGGCCGAGATGGATCGTGCGATTGAACATTGGCGCCGACATTTTCGCGGTGATGCCCGTGTGAAGGACGACACCGCCATCACCGACGCCGACATCGCTTCGTCGAACCTGATCGTCTGGGGCGATGCCGACAGCAACGCGATCATCAAGAAGGCACTGCCCAAGCTTCCCCTTCAATGGGGCGACACGATCAAGATCAGCGACCAGTCGTTCCCCAGCGGCAACCACGCGCCGATTTTGATTCAGCCGAACCCGCTGAACCCGAAACGGTACATCGTACTCAACAGCGGCTTCACCTTCCGCGAGTACGACTACCTCAACAACGCCCGTCAGGTGCCCAAACTGCCCGACTGGGCGATCGTCAATCTCGACACACCGCCGAATCCCCGCTTTCCCGGCAAGGTCGTCGCCGCCGACTTCTTCGACGAACACTGGGCCGCAAAGCCGACGCTGACGACAAAGTAAGTGCATTACGCAATCAGCGGCCGAGAAAATCCGCGCGGTTTCTTGAACGAAGCCGTGCGGAGGGTTATGATTCGAGACGGTGCAAGCGCCTGGTTCACCGGGCGCAAAACCGTTCGCGGGTGTAATTCAGTGGTAGAATGCCAGCTTCCCAAGCTGGACGTCGTGGGTTCGAATCCCATCGCCCGCTCTAATTCCAACTCGATTCGCCGATACCACTTGCCGTAAGCGTTCGGCGTTTGTGCGCAGCTCCAAGTTCTAGCCCGCGGGATACCGTATCCCCCCAGGAAAGAACGGACGCTGGACGCCCCTGCAGGGTGACCGCGCGTTGCGTCAACCGCCGCCGCTCGTCCCTTGCGGGAAATCATTTGAACCGAAGTTGATCTTGCAACGACGCGCTGTCGGGCAGGCTTTGATTGGCTGGCAATTGCACTCGTGACAGTGCTTCGCGCTTCGGTTCCGCTTGTGTCAACGATCTTTGGCATCACCTGCGTGGCACTTGCGTTTGGTAAGGTTCCCGGGCTGCGAATCGATCACACAGGGGATGTTTGTGGGGCTGTTCGTGGTCGTTCATGTCTTCGATACGAACGTCGTTTCCACGTGGCAACTCGAACGCTGGCACGCACTACTCGAGTCGCCGGTTGTGCTTGTCAGTGCGCTTTCAGTGCTGATTTCCACCCTTGTTTCCAACGTGCCCGTCGTCTTGCTGTTCAAGCCACTCATGGAAGTGATGCCACAAAAGGAACTTGTCTGGCTGGCGCTGGCGATGTCGAGCACTCTCGCTGGCACTCTCGCCGTTCTGGGCTCGGTGTCCAACCTGGTCGCGTCGCCTGGCTTGCGCTCACGCGATATTGATGATACTCACATTTTAGAATTACTACGCCTTGAGCCAGCGGTCGAACCAGGCGAAGGCGTCGGCCTGCATTGGGATGTCGAACTTGTGCTCGCCGGGGTAGAACTTGCACTGATAGCGGTCAGCCGCGTGGGCCTTGTCGTAGACTTCGGCGAGGATCTTGTCGGCCCGATGCATTTCGGAAAGCGTGAACAGATCGTCGTCGTTATCGTTCATCACGAGCGTCGGACGAGGAGCGCGGAGGCCGAGAATTTCGGGATAATCGAGGTCGAGCGGTAGGCCGGGGATGTAAATCATCCAGGTGTGCGTGTGCGCCTTGTTGAGCAAGTAATCACGCCATGTGGTCATCATCCCCACGCAGCACGCCGCCGCGATGCGATCGTCAGTTCCGGCAAGATAGACGGTTCGTAAACCGCCGCCAGAGAGTCCGCCGCAACCGACGCGTGCCGGGTCGACGTCGGGACGTGAACACAGGTAGTCGAGCGCACGACGATCTTCGGCCAGAAAGACTCCCGGCCAGGTTGTGCCTGCGCAGAACAGGCTCTTGGCCATGAGGTGTTCATGGTCGGAGGCGAACTTGTTGTACGCTTTGATTTCCTCTTCCGACTCGGGGTTCACTTCCTTCAGATCGTGCTTCACAACTTTAGGCAAATCGGCAGCACGCACGCGGCGGCTGGCGAACGGGAATGCGTCGTGAACGAGGACGACGTATCCGCGCTTGGCGAGTTCATTGGCCCAGCTAACGCCACCGTAATAGTCGCGATGTTTTTGCATTACCGGATGAACGTCGGCACTCATTTGCGCAATCTTGCGCGTGCCGAAATACTTGTTGCCGCCGTGATCGTGGAACGCCAGCACGGCAGGCAACTTGCCTGTGGCTCCCTTTGGCTTGAGGACGAGTGCCTCAGTCGGTGGACCGTACGGGAGCTGCCAGTTGAGGTGTTCGATTTCGAGACCGTCATAGTCGATGCGATGCTGGAGCTCGGCCTTCAAGGGGCCGTGGCCGAGGTCGGGCGAGAGCAAACATTCGGAGACGCGTTTTCGCGCCTGTTCTCGCCAGGCATCAATCTTGTCGAACCGCGGATTGCGGAACGAGAGTCGCGCCGGTCCATCGCCTGCCAGGCCCGCAGCCCACGGGCCGTAAGCCCCAATCATATTCGCATCCATGAGCGAGTTCCTGTTGAATTAGACGTGAAGTGTCGATCGGCCTTTGGGCAGGTCGAAGCAAACTGTCAGTTCGTCGCCTTTTCTATGCCAACTTCCGGGTGTGAGAGTCGCCAGGCTTTTTGATTCGGTAAGCGTCGCCGCTTCGAATCGTGGCGCGACGTTGGACGTCGATTTGAGCCGAATTGTGAAACCGGGGCAGGCGAAGGGGGCGACAAATTGCACGCCATCGTTCACGCGATTCATCGCCGTCAACTCGCGTGCCGCCCAGTAACGGGCGATTTCGCTCAGTTTCATCCAGACGACCATATCAAAGTGCGCATGAACGCGTTGCACCGTTTCCTTGAAGATGTTGAAGCCAATTTCCTCGCCGTTGTAATAAATCCCCGGCCAGTGGCAAACCATGATCGCCGGCTCGCCTCGGGCAATCACCTGCGGTAGCCGTCCGCCCTTGCCGTCTGCGGTGATAAGCAGGTCGACATTTCCCGGCGTCAAACCGTCCCAGCCGCCGAACCAGTCGCCGGTGCAGCCAATGATTGAGACCACACAACGCGGGTCGGAACCATCAAGGCCCGAAGCAAGCTGCACGATCGGCGCGACGCTACGATCGTCGGTGTAAAGGTCGCGGAAGTAATGCGGAATTTCCGCCTGAAAGACGTCGCGGCACGCATCGAGCGTACCTTGCGCCAACGATGGACGCGAGCGGCTGCCGAACCCGCCGGGTGTGGTGACACCTTCGCACCTGAGGCCGGCGTTCTTGAGAATCCGCAGTGCGAACGCGAGGTAATTGGCCATTTCGTCCGGCGACTTCCCAACGCTAAAGCCCCAGTTCTCCATGAATCGTTCGGTGCGTTCGGGGTACGGCCGGCCAGTTTTGGTGTCGATCGCCCAGGTGTGGCTCACCATTTCGGGATGAATATCCCAGTCGGGCATCATCAGCGTGCGCACGAGTTCGAGGCTTTGCCGTAACTCCTTGCGCGACCATCCGGGCAAGTCGCGATCGAGCCAGCCGACGCACGCAGGGTAGGGGATGACGCTGTATTTTCCCTTGATCCCGCGCTCGTGGCACCACTCGCCGAACTTGCGTACAAAGGCGTCGGGAATCTCGCGTGGCAGGGTTTTCCAGTGCTGGCGATATTGTGTCGGAAAAACCTCGGCGAACTGCGGGATGCAAAAGTGCGCCAGGTTCACGAGACATGTTGAGTCATCGATAATGAAGCTCAACGGCACGCGAGCGCGGGGGTTAATTACCTCAACGCCCGTCGCCTTCGCCGGCCTCGCGCCGAGATCTTGCGCGGTCGCAGCGCTTGCGTTCAAGCCAAGTGCCAGAACCGAGAGCCCCAATACTTCGCGCCTTGACCAGTCTCGCATGAGAAACCTCTTGGCTGGGATGATCAGGGCTGCTTTTCGACAGGAATAGACGGTTTGATCTCGTCCGATTTAAAGACTTCTTTTCCGTTGCGCTTGATCTGGAGTAAGTTCGGGCCATTGACTTGGACCTTGCCTTCCAGTTTTCGCGTTTTGTCGGCTCCATTGAATTGCGCTGTGATGTCGGTCGGCGAGAGAAAGAGCTTGATGTTTCCGCTCTTATCTTGCCCGAATATGGAGAACAGAATCGGGCTATCTTTCATGTCAAGGAAAACGACATCTTCCTTTTGCTTTCCCGACATCATAATAAATGGCTGCTGATCATCGGGATTCAAACCCAGAGACATACGTCCCCGACGTTTTGCGTCCAAGAATCCAATCTTTGGATCGTCATCGCTTCCGACGAGTAGAAGCCGGCTTGTGTCATCGGATGCTCTGAAGCTCATCTCGGGCATTCCCCGATTATCAAGTCCCATCACAAGCCGGGGATGCGAATCATGGAAGAGCATAACGAAGGGGCGTGCCTGCGGGTCTTCAGCGACTCCGATCGCCAACCGACGATTGCCGTTCGCATCATTCACAACTAAGCCTGTGCCACCGACGGCATCCGTAGTCATTGTGAGCCGTGTACTGGCGTGGCGGTAGCCCATCTCAAGAGTAGGATTTCCGTTGGCTTGAAGGAACACCCCGAACTGTCGCCGCCCTCCCGCATCAAAGAGTTTCAACGATGGCGTGCCGTCGTCGCTCAGCTCGAAGCTCGCGCGAACTCTGCCCTCTTTATCCTTGAGCCGAAACGCCTCCGCCTCGATGACCTGCGGCGCGGCGAAGCGGGCTCCCATCAGAAACAACACCACACCCATCAGAAGCAGGATCGGGAGGGTCTTCTTGCATACAAGCATCAGAAACTCCTCGCGTGTTTGAAAATCAGGGCTGCTTTTCGATGCGATAAAGATGAACGCCATAGTCGACGAAACGGTCGGCCCACTGGCCATTTTTCACGTCAATCTGTCGATTCTCGTCGAGCACCTCGATCCGCGCATTACCGAAATTCGGCAGCGTGAAACTCGCGTTCGTCTCACCTTCACGCATCGCGGCGACAAAAAGGTATGTCTTGCCATCGTGCTGCTTCATCATCATCTTGATCGGCACGTTCGCGTTCGACGACTTCACTTCGGGGCCATTCTTGATGGTCGGGCTATTCAAAACGGGTGCAAGCTCGTGGATTCGCCGATTGATCGCACCAACGGCCTGTGCAATTTCCTTGTCGGCGAGCAAACCGGCCTCGATGAATTTCGGCTTGAACTCGTGCGCGAAGTAGATGATGCCCTGCGCACCTTCAATCAGCGCCATCCAAACTTCCGATCGCACCTGCGCAGGCGACGGCTTGACGCTCGGGTTGCTGATGCGCGTCGTCTCGATGCAACTCCAAACCGGCTTCTCGTTGTGCGACCATTCCTTCAACCTGGCGACACCCTTGGGTACGTACCAGAGCTTGCCGGCGATGTCTTTGTGGTCATGCACGGCGGGGTAGATGTCGAACGAAACGATGTCACATCCTTTGATGTATTGCGGATAGTCTTCAGGATGATTCGTCCGCACGCCACGACCGAACCAGCCATCCCAGGCGACTCCCTGGCCGAGGTTGAGAATCACTGGCCTGTTCGGGTCGGCTTTTCGGATCGATTCATACCCTTTGATGATCGTCTCAGCGGAAATCGGCGGTCCGTAGCCCTTGCCGCCCGGAAGAGACTGCGCGTTATCTGGTTCGTCGCCGTGCATCCAGCCGACGATCGTCGAGCGATCGATAAATCGAAGCGATCGCGCGTTCTGACCGCAAATCAAGCGCATTCCGGCCTTGTCGAGTGCGTCGAGTTGTTCCTCGGTCGGCCCGCGCCAGAGACCGACATAGAGGTTGATCCCAATTGCGCGATAGCGCTCGGCGTTGGCTGTGTCCTGAAGCCAGACCGCGACGGGGAAGTAATTGGGCGTGCGGGGAAGACCTTTCGAGAATGGCTCGACACCGAGCGCGGCCGTGCCGCCCAGACAGATCGTCAGCGCGAAGAGACACAACGCTCGCATGAGCCTGAACCTCGAATAGGATGGGAGAGGAGAGGCGGCCGTCGCAGAAAAGTTTAACAAAAAGGACGGGCGTTAGGAGACAATGCCCATCCGGCCAACTGTCAGACAAATCTCATGACCCTCATCCAGTTTTCTCTGGAAACTTGTGTTATATTTGGGAAACTAGGTAATTTAGAGTAAATCGTCCGGTTTATCCGGATTCTGCGAGGTTGCGGCCTGGCTTGAAAGACCTGGTCGGGAGATCCGACGACGATGGTTCAAGAATTCCGATCGCCGGAGACGTCGCAGCGCGACCCGCGCAGGGGCGACCATTCCGTCATCCAGCTTGTGGGATTTCGCCTCGATGAAGAGGACTACGCAATCGCCATAACCAAGATCCAGGAAATCATCCTGATGAAGCCGATCACTCGGCTTCCTGAAGCACCTGACTATATTGAAGGTCTTATCAACCTTCGCGGATCGGTCATCCCGATCATCCATCTCCGAAAGCGGTTCGGGCTCGCCCCGCGTGAGTTTGACGACGAGACGCGGACGATCGTCGTCAACCTGCACGACCGCACCTTCGGCTGCATCGTCGACGCCGTCACTCAGGTGATGCGCATCAATACCGAAGAGATTCAGCCGGTGCCGATTTCGGTTCGTGCGATGGCACGCCAATACATTTCGGGACTGACCAAGCTCGAGGATCGCATACTCATCATCCTCGATATCGAAAAACTGTTCGACAACGACGAGATTCAGGCCGCAACGGCCGCGGTTTGATACCGACACATCCCCAGCCCGTCAACGCACCCAAGACGCTAGCCAACTAAGGGACGAGCCCGCAATGAAGCCTCTTAAGAAGCGGAAGCGATCTTCATCCTTCCTTGACGAGCAGGTTGATTCGACCGTTCATGCCGACTCCGCCGAGGCGCCGGTGAGTTCGTCGCCCAACGAAGCCGAGGAAAACACCAAGGCCTTGGTCGAGACCGTTCAGTCGATCATGCGGGCGAATTCCGTCGCCGAGATCATTCGCGGCACGCTCGACGTCGTCCGCAAGACATTTGGCTGGGTTTATGGCTCATACTGGGTTGTGGACGCTAGCGCGAACGCGCTCGTGTTTTCGCTCGAGTCAGGCACGGTCGACGACGAGTTTCAGCGCGTGACGCGGTCTGCCAAGTTCCGCGAAGGGGAAGGGCTGAACGGCCGGGCCTGGCGGGCGCGCGACCTCGTATTCGTACCCAATATCGCCGATCTCAGCGATTGCAGCCGGGCCCCGACAGCGCGCAAGGCCGGTGTGCGATCGGGCGTTTGCATGCCGATTTTCCGCGGCAGCGAAATGCTGGGCACGATGGATTTCTTCTCGACATCGCTCGTACACCCGAGCCCCGCGCGGCTTGAAGCACTCAAGACGATTGCCGGCCTCGCTTCCGACAAAATTGCCAAGGTGGCGGATGCCGAAGAGATGGCCCGCACGGTGCAAATGATCGAAAATGCGCCCGTGAACATCATGTACACGGACACCGATCTGATCATCAAGTACATGAATCAGACATCGATCCGCACGCTCAAACGCTTGCAGGAGTATTTACCGATTCGCGTCGAGCAAATGCTCGGCCATACGATCGACGTCTTCCACAAAACGCCCGAACGCCAGCGCAAGTTGCTCGCCGATCCCAAGAATTTGCCGCACCAGGCAGTCATCCGCCTCGGCCCCGAATACCTCGACCTGCTCGTCAGCCCGATCACCGATTCAGCCGGTCATTATATCGGGCCGATGCTCACGTGGTCGGTGGTTACTGAGAAATTCGAGGCCAAGAAGCGCGAAGAAGAACTCGCCGCCGATACCGGCGCTGTCAACGGCCTGCTGATGTCGCTGAGCCGCGCGACGACCAAGCGCGATGTCGAAGTCGCAGCCCTTTCGGCCATTCGCGAGGCTTACGGCGTTTCTTATGCCACCACCTGGGAGGTGGACGAAGAGGGCAGGCAACTCCGTTTCGGTGTCGATTCGGGAAGTGTCGACGAGGATTACCGCCGCTCGCTGGCCGATCGCTCGTTCCGTGAGGGTGAAGGGACGCCGGGCGAGTGCTGGCGGACGCGTGAGGCGATTGTCGCGAGCGACGTGCTCGAAGCCCGCGGATTCCACAGCGTGTCGGCCGCTCGACGCGCCGGCCTGGCAAGCGCCTTCTGGATTCCCGTCACGCTCGCGGGCCGAACCGAAGCAGTGCTCGAGTTCGTGAGCGATAAGAAGCTCGACTTCTCTGATAGCCGCAAGGAAAACCTCCGCAATCTGGGACGCCTCGTCTCGAACGCGATGGAACGCGTGGAGCAGCAGATCAAGATCGAGATCGGCAAGCGCGACCTCGAAGCGAAGGTGAACCAGGTGATGAAAGTCGCCCGGTCGGCCGCCGCCGGCGATCTCACCGTGCAAATCGGCTTCACCGGCAACGACGACATGGGGTTGCTTGGCTTGGCGCTCGACGAAATGATCGCCGATCTCAAGAAGATCATCGGCCAGGTGATCGAATCGGCCAGCCAGTTCGCCGAAGGGTCCCGCGTGGTCGCTGAAAGCGCGGTTTACCTCAGCGAAAGCTCGCAGAATCAGGCTGCGACGGTCGAAGAAATGTCGGCCTCGGTCGATCAGCTCAGCAAGGCGATTCTCGAGATCAACCAGAACGCAAGCTCGGCGCGTGAGCTGGCCGAACGGACGTCACACCTGGCGAAGCAGGGGGGCGAGTCGGTCGATCAGGCGATCGAGGCGATGGTCCTCATCAAGAAGTCGAGCGAGCAGGTCAGCGACATCATTCAGGTGATTAGCGAAATCGCCAGCCAGACGAATTTGCTCGCTCTCAACGCGGCGATCGAAGCGGCCCGCGCCGGCGAACACGGTCTCGGATTCGCGGTTGTCGCCGATGAAGTTCGCAAGCTGGCCGAGCGGTCGAGAGCGGCCGCAAAGGAAATCACCGCGCTCATCAAGGCGTCGACTCAGCGCGTCGCCGACGGTGCCACGCTCTCGGAACGTGCGGGCGAATCGCTCGTGAAGATCGTTCAGGGCGTCGAAGAAACGGCCGCGAGCATCGCCAAGATCGCCCGGGCAACTTCGGAGCAATCGGCATCCGCGGCCGAGGTGAGCAAGGCGATTCAAGACGTATCGAGCTTCACCGAGACGAACGCCTCCAGCTCGGAAGAGCTGTCGGCGAGTGCGGAAGAGCTTGGTGCACAGGCAGCATCGCTCAAGGGATTGATTTCTGGGTTCAAGGTCTGATCTGATGTCAAAGATCGGTCACCCCTCCGCGCACGGATGAGGCGAACCACGATGAACGAGGCCGAGCTTTCGGAAGAAGACTTTCACCGGTTTATCGCCCTGATTTACCGGGTTGCCGGCGTGCGAATTCCCACAAACAAGCGCGTGATGATCACCAATCGTCTGCGGCGCAGGCTGCGAGCCACGGGGATCAACCGGTTTTCCGAGTATTACGCACTGCTCATCGGCCCACGTGCGGCAACTGAAATGCCGCAGTTTCTCGATGAGGTAACAACTCACGAGACCTATTTCTTCCGGGACATTCATCACTTCGAATGGTTCGGCGGGGAGTTTCTTCCGGAAATGCTCCAGAGAAACAAGCTGCGAAAACATCCGAAGACGCTCAAAGTCTGGTCGGCAGCGTGCAGCACGGGCGAGGAAACCTATTCGCTCGCGATCAAACTTGCCGGCCAGCGTGCGGCATTTGCCGGCTGGGATATTACCCTGCAGGGAACCGACCTCAGCACCGCCTCACTTCAGACCGCACGCGATGGAAAATATGACCCGCGCGATCTACGGTTAGTCGGCGCTGAGGATCGCAAGAAATGGTTCGATAGTGCAGCGAATCCTGACTCGTTTACAGTGAAACCCGAGGTTCGTGCGACGGTGAAATTCAAGCCGCACAACCTGCTGACCCCTACCCGCGACGGACCGTTCGATTGCGTTTTCATCAAGAATGTGCTGATTTACTTCGATCTTGAATCGAAGAAGACCGCCGTGAAGCATCTGATCGCGTCACTGGCGAAAGGCGGTTATCTCGTGGTGGGGCCGACCGAGGGAATTTTCACGATGCTCGACTCGCTTGAGAAAGTGAAACCCTGGCTCTACCGGATGCCGGCGTAAGCAGATCTGACCTGTGCGCCGGACGCGTTGCCGGCGGGGAGAGTTGTTCGATGTCGGGGTTCGACCTAACCGAGCTGCTGCCGTTTTACCTCGACGAAACCGAGGAGCAGATCGGTGCGCTCAACGATGCGCTCCTGCGGCTGGAACAGCAACCGGCCGACGACGCCTCGTTGCGCGAGGCGTTCCGCATCGTTCATAGCATCAAGGGATCATCAACCGTCATGGGTCTCGAGGGGGTGTCAAAACTCACCCACAACCTCGAAACCTTCTTCGATCTGCTCCGCTCCGGCCAGCGCCAGCTCGATCGCCCCGCGCTCGACCTCTTCTTCCGCTGCCTCGACGAGTTGCGTGATTACCACCGCCAGCTTCGGTCCGAAGGGCAGGGGTCGGTCGATCTTTCAGGGCTGAACACGGCTGTCATCGCGCATCTCGAACGCGCTGCCACCGCCGCGCCCGCCGCTGTCGCCCAGCCGGACATGAAGGACGCGGTGCGGATCGTTATCGAATTCAGCCCGACGCTGCAATGGCCCGACATGAAGGCCAAGCTCGTGCTGAACCGGGTTTCGAGCAAGTTGCGCGTACTCTCGACGCAACCGCCCCCCGACCGGCTCGAAGACCTGGAAGCCGATCGAACCTTCACGATCTGGGTCGACACCGATCTCGAACACGAAGAACTTCGAGCCCTCGCCGACGCCGAAGGCGTGCTCAGCGTGGCGATCAATCCGCCGATCCAGGAGCCGGTGGCTGCGTCTCCCATGGTCGAGGCTGCGACGATTGTTACTCCGTTCGAGCCACCACCGCCAACCGAGCCTGCCGCGGCACCTGAGCCAGAACCAGAGCCGGAACCGGCGCCTGTCGTCACCGAACCTACGCCCCCCGAACCGCCACGTGTTGACGTCGCCACGCCTGCAGTCGTGGCACCAGTTGTTGCTGCAGCGCCCGCTGCACCGACTCCACCCGCTCGACCTTCGGAGGCCCGCAAGCCGAAGGTCGCAGAAACGGTGCGTGTCGATGTCGATCGGCTCGACAATTTGATGAATCTCGCGGGCGAGCTGGTCATTAGCCGCTCGCGTTTCTTTGAAATATCAAAGGACCTTGAAGGGCTATTTCGTGAGTCGAATGCGCCCTCCCTTGCGAACGAAGCACGCGACCGGATCGACGAGCTAACGCGAGGTCTTGAAAGCTACGCCGGCACCGATGCGTCGGGCACCGAACGGCTGACTGCGCAACTCAAGCGGCTTCGCGAGAATTTCGCCGAAATTCACGCCGAGCTCGACCTGATTCGCCAGGGGCGCGAGCGAGTCGGGTCGATGGTCGAGGTGATTCACCAGCTCAGCCGAGTGGCCGACGGTATTCAAAAGGGCGTGCTCGAAACTCGAATGGTGCCAATTGGGCCACTATTCGAGCGGTTCCATCGCGTCATTCGCGACCTGAAGGTGTCGTCGGGCAAGGAGGTGAACCTCCACATCGACGGCGAGGCAACCGAGCTCGACAAGCGGATGATCGACGAGCTGGGCGATCCGCTCATTCACATGGTGCGGAACTCGGTCGACCATGGTCTCGAAGGTCCCGAGGCACGCGAGGCGGTCGGCAAGCCGCGTTCGGGAAATGTGTGGCTGGCGGCGTCGCACCGCGGAAATTCGGTCGTGATCACCGTACGCGACGATGGTCGTGGCATCGACACCGAGCGTGTGCGGGTCAAGGCGGTCGCCTCAGGGCTCATTTCCGAAGAAGAATCGCGCCGGCTTTCCGAACGTCAGCTTGTGAACTTCATCTGGCATCCAGGACTCAGCACGGCCGAAAAGCTCACCGACATTTCTGGCCGCGGCGTGGGGATGGATATCGTCAAGAGCCGGATCGAGAATCTCAATGGCACTGTCGATGTCCGGACCGAGCTGGGCAAGGGGACGACGTTCTCGATCCGCCTGCCGTTGACGCTCGCGATCATGCCGGTATTGCTCGTGCAAATTTACGACGAGGTTTACGCGATACCACAGGATCACGTCGACGAGATTGTCGAGGTTGGTCCTGCGCAGGTCTACCGCGTTCATGGGATGAAGACGACTGACATCCGCGGTAAGATCATTTCGCTCGTCCGGCTGGATGACGTTTTCGTCTGGGGTGGCAAGGGACATCCCGCACGTCAAAATGGTGCGCTGGGCGAATCGAGCGAGAAGCATACAATTGTCGTCGTGCAGAATGGCGAGACGACGATTGGCCTGGCGGTTGACCAACTTATCGGCATGCAAGAAGTTGTGCTCAAATCGCTCGAAACGAACTATCGTTCAGTGCCGTGCCTTTCGGGCGCGAGCGTGCTGGGTGACGGGCGGGTGGCATTGATTCTGGACGTCGATTCAGTGATCGAGCGATCGGGACGCGAGCACGAGCTTTCGACGGTGGGATAACGAGGCCCGAGACAATGCAAGGATTGACGCTCTCGCAAATTCAGCTTCGCCTGATCGCCTCGATCTTCGAGCGCGGGGCAGAGGCGGCCTCACGCGCCCTGACGCAATGGCTGGGACGCACCGTTCATCTAAAAATCTCCGACGTCGACCAGGCTGATATCACCGAGGTTGCCGGACTGCTCGGCCCCGAGGATGCGACTGTCGCCGTTTGTGCCATGTCGTTCGCCGGTCAGCTCGAAGGCCAGCTTTTGCTCGTTTTTAGTGATGCAGTCGGTCTATCTCTCGTCGATTTGCTGCTACAGCAGAAACCCGGAACGAGCACGCAATGGTCTGAGCTAGAACGTTCCGGCGCGTGCGAAACGGCGAATATCGTCGGTTGCGCTTATCTCAATGCACTTTCGGTTCACTTGCCGGGGAATTCGGCAACAGACACGCTCATCCCTTCGCCGCCCGAGTTTCGTCACGAATTCGCGGCGAGCTTGCTCGAATTCGCCGTCATGGAACAGGCGAGTGTGATGGACCGCGTTTTGCTGGTAAAGAGCCGGTTTCAGGCGGAAGGCGCCGATCTCGACTGGGCTCTGCTGTTCGTACCCACGCCAGACTCGCTTCGGACGCTGGCTCAAATCGCTCCTTGAACGATTGTCGATTTGACGAAAGGCAAGTTGTGCCGCAATCGAGCAACGCCAATCTCGCACCACCCGAACTTTTCGTGCCGATGGGCAAATGGGCCGTCGCCCAGGCTCCCACGCTCATTCGCACGCTGCTCGGCTCGTGTGTGGGCGTCGTGCTTTACGATCGCAATGCGAAGGTCGGCGGGGTGGCGCATATCGTCCTGCCCGACTCGCGCGGCGACACAGCCTTGCCGGGCAAATATGCCGATACGGCGATTCCTGCGATGATCGCTGACATCGATCGCCAGACCGGCCGACGAAGCATGGCACGGCTCACTGCGACGATTGCGGGCGGAGCAAGCATGTTCCAAACTTCGACGCCGTCACTCAATATCGGCAAGCAAAACAACGAGGCGGTCGAGCGGATTCTCAACCAGCTCGGGATTCAAATTGTGGGCCGGGACCTTGGCGGAGACGCAGGACGTCGCTTGACGCTCGACACGAATTCGGGCAACGTCTCGATCAGAATTCCCGGAGGGCCCGACCATGAAATCTAACGCCGTTCGGCTTGACAACAGCACGCCCGGCTCGGAGGCGACATGAGACGGCTGCTCGTGGTGGATGATGCGATCTTCATGCGCCGTCTCATCAAGGACGTTGCGCGTGAAGCTGGCTGGGAAGTAGTAGGAGAGGCGGGCAACGGAATCGAGGCGGTGAACCTCTATCGCGAGCACCGGCCCGACCTCGTCACGATGGACGTCGTGATGCCGATGATGAACGGGCTCGATGCGCTGAGGCACATCCGCATCGTCGATCCCGAGGCACGCGTCGTCATGGTTACGGCCCTTGATCAGAAGCCGACTTTGATGGAAGCGATTCGCGACGGGGCTCACGACTTCATCGTCAAGCCGTTCGATCGCGAACGAATTCTGGCGCTTCTGAACAAGATGGGCGGCACGGAGGCGGACGACGGAACTCCGCCCCAGCAAAACTCCCCGAGCGCGGCGAATTGACCGGATCGAGGGCGGTTGTGGGAAGACTCGGACCGATTCGCGTGCTGATCGTCGATGACTCGGCCCTGATGCGCAAGCTCCTCAAGGATCTCCTGGGAGAGTGCGAGGACATCACCGTTGTCGGCATGGCGCACGACGGCGTGGACGCACTTCGACTCGCAAACGAACTCCAGCCGGACGTCATCACGCTCGACGTCGAAATGCCAGGACGATCGGGCCTGGAAATCCTGCCCGACCTGCTCGCAAAACGACCGGTTCCCGTGCTGATGGTCAGCTCGCTCACACAGGAAGGGGCCGATACAACACTTGCCGCGCTTTCACTTGGTGCAGTCGACTACTTCCCCAAGCCAACGAGCCATCAGCTCTCGCAAATTCGTGCTGCGCAAGATTTGCTGATTGCCAAGGTGAAGGCTGCCGCGAAATGCCGCGTGATGCGCCCGCGCACGTCTGGCGAAATCCCCTCGACGGCGGTGATGGCGCCGATTGCACCGCCAACTCGCCGGTTGGTTTCGACGCAGAAAATCACACACTGCATCGTTGTGGGAATCTCGACCGGCGGCCCTCAAGCGCTTGCTCAAGTTTTGCCATTTCTGAGGGCGCCATTACCGCCGATCGTGATCGTTCAGCACATGCCCGAAACCTTCACCCGCGCATTTGCACGCCGGCTCGAGCGTGAGTGTGCGGTGCCCGTGCGCGAGGCCGAAGACGGAATGCGAATCGCCCTCGATACGATTCTCATCGCCCCGGGCGGCCGGCATCTCAACCTCGTCGGCCAGCCGCCGCTGGTGAAAGTTTCGCTCAGCAACGAGCCGCCGGTCAGCGCTCATCGTCCATCGGTCGACGTGCTGTTTCGCTCAGCCGCGCGATGCTTCGGCGCTGGCGTCGTCGGCATCATCATGACCGGCATGGGACGCGACGGTGTCGATGGCTGCAAGGCCATTCTCGCCGCCGGCGGCACGACGTATGGTCAAGACGAGGCAACATCGGTCGTTTACGGCATGAACAAGGCGGCGTGGATCGAACAGGCCGTCACGCGTCAGTTCGCACTCTCGGACTTTCCCGAGATTGTTCGCTCTGTTCCGACTTCTTGATCCGTTATCACTTAGGCGCAGGCTTGAGCACGCGCTGGTTGCGCATCCATTTGAGACAGAGTTCGGTCCAGCTCGACGGCAGCTTTTCGTTCTGACGGACGCCGAAATCGTGATCGCCCGTTGCGAAAATATGTAATTCCGTCGGCACGCCTGCGCGTTTCAGTGCGATGTACATGAACGCGCTATTCTCGGCGTTCGAGCCGCCGTAGCTTTCCTTGTCGTCGGACGCATGTGCCAGCAAGATCGGCGGCGTGCCGGCAGGAATGTGTTTGATGTGGTCGGAAACCGTATCCTTGTCGCGCGCTTTCAAATAGCCGGAATAGCAGCCAATCGCGAAGTCGGGCCGGCAGCTTACCTTGTCGATGTCGTCGATCGGCTCGTACTTCCGTTTCTCGAAGCCGGTGGCGGTCGCGACGGCGAGATGTCCGCCAGCCGAGAATCCCACCATGCCGATGCGTTGGGGATCAATCCCCCACTCGGCCGCATGCGATCGCACCAGGCTCACCGCGCGTTGTGCATCGAGCTGTGGGCCGAGCGGCGGCTCGTTTTTGACGTCACCCGGCCGTCGCGGACAGCGGTATTTGAGGATGATGCCGGTCATCCCCTGAGACTTCAGCCAAACGGCAACTTCCTCGCCCTCGAGTTCCCACCACAAATCCCAGTAGCCGCCGCCGGGACAAATGATCATCGCCGTGCCGGTGTTTTTCTCAGGCGCAGGGCGATAAATCGTGAGCGTCGGCTTTGTGACGTTTGTGATCAGTTTCGTGCGGCCAACGAGCGGCGAGTCGTGCATCCGGCTCGTCTCTTGCCCCTTGATGCCGACATCGCCCGGCACTTTCCCTGGCCAGAGGTCAACAATCAGCGGCTCGGCCGCATGCGCGTGCGCCGCTCCAAGAAGCAG
This sequence comes from uncultured Isosphaeraceae bacterium, assembly GCA_945957605.1. Classification (GTDB taxonomy): domain Bacteria; phylum Planctomycetota; class Planctomycetia; order Isosphaerales; family Isosphaeraceae; genus CAMFLR01. Next base: position 341,445 of record CAMFLR010000005.1, on the reverse strand, counting down.
AATCGCGAGCATCACGCGACGCACGATGGGCGAACTCCTCATCGCAAACTTGCTTATTTGATCCGGCGTGCAATCGTCAGGTTCGACCGCTTGCGAACGCGACGCAGAACCTCTGTCGACGAAAACAGCGCGATGCACGCCACCGCAACAGCAGGCGCGGCTTCGACGAGGCCAGGTTGCTCATCGGGCGGGGCCACCGGCGCGTCGCTCGCCTGTCCGTCGATCGCGCGAGTTTCGGCAACCTCGGCCAGTGCAACGGTCAACAATTGCGACGCCGCGCCGGCCTGCTCACCGGCCAGGCCGTCGAGCACCTGGTCGACGGCGTTTTCGCCTTCGGCGGTGCGGAAAGTTGCCAGCAGTCGGGCCAATTCGCTTGCTTGCACCCGAGCCGCCGCGTTGGCGATCGACTGAAGCGTCTCGTTCAACGAACCGTTGCTCTGAGGTCCAGCCGGGTCAACCTTCGGCTGGGCGAATTGCTCACCATCGGCCTCCTGGCGAATCTGGTCGAACGAGTCCGAGAGTCCGGTGACGAACTTGACCCAGGGCTCGACCTCGGTTGTTTGCTCGTCGGTCTGGTTCGGATCCTCGTTCTCGGCGCCCTCTTCGTCTTCCTCGTCGAGCCCGCCCGTGACGTTACCCAGCGGCTTCGTGCTGAGCGGCTGCGTGACGGCTGAGGTCGTCGAAGAACTGCTGAGAAGTTCCGCAAATGCTCCACTCGACGACGAGGTTTCCGACTCGCTTGAAAGCGACGTCGTCAACAATGTGGCGAGCAACGCGAGCGAAGTGGAATTGAGTGGCGCGAGTGTGACGCCCGTGTTGCCCGGTCCGTCCGGCCCGGATGTCTCAGGCGTGGTTCCGACTTCGTAGCTCAGGCTGACAAGCGCCGCGGCGGTTTCGCCTTCGCTGGCCGCATAGAATTGCACCGCACCGCCCGAGAAGCTCGACAGTGCAATGTCGCTCGGGTTGCCGATGCCTTCCGCGAATCCGGAGTTGCTCAGCTCGAGCGACGATTCACCCGGCGTGAAGATCGAGAACAAGCCGTTACCGCTGTTCGCGACAACTAGCGTCTGGGCGCCAGTATCATTCACGTCGAGCTGGAACGCGGCCGAGGGTTCGAGACCACCTGTGGCAATCGACTGCGTGACGGGGTTCGTGCTGCGGACGTCCGAAATCAGCGTGATGTCGTTCGAGCCTGAATTCACCGAGACGATGTTCATCCCGGGAGTATTCGTAAACTGGCCGACGAAGATCGAGCCCGGGTTCGTGCCGACCGGAATCACGGTGGCGTTCGCGTCGTTGAAGAAGCCGTTGCCGAGCCCCTTCAAGATCCGCACGTCGTTCGAGCCGCTATCGCTCACCACGAGGTCGGGCTTGCTCGGGTCGCCATATACGCTTTGAACGATTGTCGAGGTTGGACCGTTGCCAACCTGCAAACGCGGGCCGGGGACGAACGAGAATCCGTTGGCCGTTGCGACGTTGAGCAAAATCGAGATGTCGTTCGAGCCCTTGTTGGCGATCACGAGGTCTGGCCGGCCGTCGCCGTTCACATCGGCCACGGTGATGCCAACGGGATTCGTGCCGGTGAAGAAGCCGTGTCCACCGTTGAGCGCCTGGCCGAACTGGCCGTTCCCCAGACCAGGATAAACCAGCACGTTGTTGCTGCCGCTGTTGGCGACGATCAGATCATCGATACCATTCGTGCCTAACGATGCCAGCTTGATAGCGCCAGGTGAAACGAGCCCGGTTGAGGCATCACCCAGCACGGTGGTCACGCCGCCGTTCTTGATCACAAGCTGGTCGTGCGCCTGGTCGCTAAAAATGAATTCATCTTTACCATTTGCACCCGTCAGCGCGAGCGAGATTCCCTGGTCAAGCGGCCGGACGCTGGCGAATGTGCCGTCTCCCTGGTTCACCAGGGTCAACACGTCGCCCAGCGGGTTACCGACGACGATATCGGGCTTGCCGTCGCCATTGACGTCGGCGATCGTCAGGCCGTTGGGCTCGAAGCCGACGCTGTACGACCGGCCTTTGCCGAAGCCGCCCTTACCGTCGGCGGTTTGAATCGTCACGCCGTCAGGGCCAAGAATCGCCAGGTCGGAAAGACCGTCGCCGTTCAGGTCAGCAGCACGAATGGCGATGCCTGAAGAGTCAGTCGGTAAGGCACGCACGTTTGTGAGCCGGCCATCACCAAATCCGCTCAGCAGGCCGATGGTGTTCGAGCCCGGGTTGAGCGCGACGACAGACGTGCCGCCGCCGGGAGTGAAAACGCCCGTCGCCACACCTGCGGTGCCTTCGGCGGAATATGTCGGCGATTGATCGGGCTGAGTGCCCATGCCGTAGGGGCCTGCGCCCGCCTGGTAAATCACTGGGGCCGTGAACAAACCGCCGCCAAGGTTGGTCAGCACGCCAACCTGTCCCGCAAGCCGGTTTGAGATAATCAGGTCAGGAAGTGTACTTGAATGGATGGGGCTGAGAGCCACGTCCGACACGCCCATTCCCACGGCGATGTCGGTACGATTCTGGAACCAGCCGACACCGTTGTTGGGATAGACCGAGATCGTGCCGTCGCCGGCGTTGCGAACGATCAAATCGTCGCGGCCGTCGCCCGTCACATCCGCTGCGAGAATTTGCGCGGGGAGGTGGCCGGTTGCGAGAGTGCCGAGCAGCTTGAAAGTCGTCCCGCGCAGGCCGTAGAAGCTGATCTGGTCGTGATTCGCATCGACACTGGCGATCATCGGCCCGAGCGCTGTGCGAACGAAAGCGATATCGCGCGAAGGGTTGCCGTAGTTGATCGTCACCGGCGGCGAGAAGCTGCCAGGCTCGCCCGCGCGGCCCTTGCGGTAGAGGATATTTCCTGCCGAGTCGACAACCACCACATCGGCCACGCCCGTGCCAGTCAGGTCGGCGACGATCGGCGTGTTGTGACGAACGAGATCGACAACGCCCGGGTCGGAGAACGTGCCATCACCGTTTCCAAGCCGAACCACAACGTCGTCGGGATTGTTCCGCGTGAACGCGAGATCAACGTTGCCGTTGTGGCGGAAATCGGCCGTGGTCACGCTGGTCGCGATCGCGTATCCACCCAGTACATAAGCGTTCGGTGCTCCGAACGTGCCATCGGCCGCACCTTGCAGAACCGTGTAGTCCTGGTAACCAAAGCCGTTCGCGTCCGAAGTCACCAGGTCGGTAATACCGTCGTGATTGAAGTCGGCAGCGACGATTCCCGTGGGCGTTACGCCGTATCCCAGCGAAATCGCCATGGGGGCGGCAAACGTTCCGTCGCCGTTGTTCGAGAGTGTGAAGATCGAGTCGCCGTTGAACGGGTCCTGGCTCGCGACGGCGAGGTCGAGATACTTGTCGTTACCAAACTTCCCGGTGACAAGCGTGAGCATGATCGGGAAGCCGTCGCCCAGCGAAATCGCCGGCTGCGGCGTGAAGTTGCCGTTGCCGTCGCCTTGCAGGATCATCACGTCATTCGACAACACGTCGGTCACCGCAAGGTCGACCTTGCCGCGGCCAAAATTGCCCGCGACGATCGAAGACGGGCTCAGGCCGACGGGAACCGTTGCACCAACGCTAAATGAGCCATCGCCGCGACCCATCAAAACGGTCACGTTGTTCGAGCCGAGATTTGCGACCGCAAGATCAATGTGGCCGTTGCCGAAGTCAGCGGCGACGATCGCGTCGGGCGAGTCACCAACGGATATCAGCGGCAAAACGCGGAAGGTGCCGTCGCCGTTACCCAGGAAAATCGACACGGCGTTCAGCCCGCTATCGATCACCGCAAGGTCGGTGCGGCCGTCGCCGTTGAAGTCACCGGAGACGATTCCCTTGGGAGCGGCGCCGGCGGGCAGGGGGACGGTGAGCGAACGCTGGAATGTTCCATCGCCGTTGCCGGGGAGGATGGTGATGTCGTTCGAGCCGAGATTGACCACGGCGAGCCCGGTGTAGCCATTTCCGGTGAAATCGCCGGTAGCCGTTGCACTTGGTGCGCTGCCGACTCGGTTGGCGATTTGCTGCTGGAACGTGCCGTCGCCTTTGCCGAGCAAGATGCTGATGTCGCTGGTGCCGATGTTGCCCGAGGCGAGGTCAAGCCGGCCGTCGCGATTGAAGTCGCCGGCGGCCAGGGCGCTGGGGAGCGCGCCGGCAGCCATGTACATCGCCGACTGGAACGTGCCGTTACCGTTCCCCATGAGAATCGCGACGTTGCTCGCGTTCTGGTCGGCAACCGCGAGGTCGACGTGGCCATTGCCGAAGTCGCCCGCGATGATCGCCGCCGGGTTGGCTGCGACCGGCAAAGTCGCGCCGACGCTGAACGTCTCGTCTCCCTTACCCACGAGAATGTAGACGTTTTGATTGAATGAGTCGGCTACTGCGAGGCTGAGGTGTCCCGTACCGAAATTCGCGGCGGTGATCGCCAGAGGCGTGGCACCTGCCGGCATGCTGATCGGAGTTTGTGCAACGAACGAGTTGCCCGTGTTCGCCAGAACGATCACATCGCCGCCCGTCGGGCTGGCGATGGCGACGTCAAGCCGGCCGGAGCCGGTGAAGTCGCCGGCGGTGATGGCGACGGGGGCGTCTGTAAGCTTGACGATGTTGCCCAGATGAAACGTGCCGTTGCCGTCGTTCATCACGAACGACACGTCGCTCGAACCGGAGTCGGCCACCGCGAGGTCGAGTCGGCCGCTGCCGAAGTTCCCGGCGACGATTGCACTTGGCCGACTACCAGCCGGGAGGTTGATCGTCACCGGTGCGCCGAACGTGCCGTCGCCCTTGCCTGGGAGGAGCAGGATCTGGTTCGTGTTGCGAACCGAAACTGCGACGTCGAGATTCTTTGTGCCAAAAAACTGCCCCACGACGATCGACGACGGATTTTGCGCCAGATCGGCCAGTGCCGAACCGGAGACGACAGGTCCAAACGTGCCGTCGCCCGCGCCGAGATGAACGCCCGAAGCCGTCACCAGGTCAGGAATTCCGTCGCCGTTGAAGTCGCCTTGCGCCACCGCTGCGAAGTTGGAGGGGAAGCGGTCGGGGACGGAGACCGTCGGGTCGGACATCGGGGCCAGGTTCGCGGTGACCGTGAACATGCCTGAGCCGTCGATGCTTTGTACTGCGAGGTATTCGGTCCCCGCGAGGACGTGTTGCTGGAGGACCGAAGTCGGCATGGTCAGCGATTGTGCGTCGCTTTGTGCGAGCACATTGGCATTTGCGTCGAGCAGCGTGATCCGGGTGTGAAAGCCGTTTGCACCCAGCCGCGCAGCGAGCAGTCCGTTCGAGTCGGGCGATATCTGGTAGTAGGTGGTCGTTCCTTGCTGGATCGTTCCCGTGACGGATGTTCCGAGCGTGAGCGGAAGCGCGTGCGCCGCAAGGAAGTTCGGCGTGAGATTGGCGCTGAGCGGGTCGATCCCGGTCAGCAACATGCGTCCCTCGAGCCAGTCGATGGAGAGGCGCGTGCGGTGCCGAGGTGCGCAAGCGTAACGATGCGTATGCTTTCCGCTTTTTTTCATGGCGGCAAAAGGGAACACGAGGAGCCTGCTCATGGATGATTCCTTCACCAGCGCGGCTTCAACAAGCTCAGGCTTCGGGTCAGCGAAGCGCTACGCATCGTTGTCTTGTCTTCTACGGAGCCACTGGTGATTTGAGACGCCGCCGGATGGCCGAAAAGGCGGGATCGGCCTTGATGGTGTCACTCCAAAACGCCGCACGCCGTTCGGGCGCTTCACGTTCCAGAGATTGTTGAATCAGCGCGATTGCCCGGTCTTCGTACTTCGCAGTCAGCGGGATCGACTGACGGCCCGAAAGGGTCGGATCGGTCGATGACAACTTGGCGGCGATGGCATAAATTCGGGCGGCGTTATAGCTTGTGCGTGTGCCGGTGAGCGGGGCAAGGCGAACGGCACTCTCAGCGTCGACCACGGCGGCCTTGTAATCGCCGAGCCGTACCCGCGCCAGGCCGCGACCGTTGTACGCTTCGCTTTCTTTGGGTTCCTGGCTCACGGCGTTGTCAAAGTCGGCAAGTGCGAGTTTGGCGGCGTCGGAGATCAGGTAAGCCCAGCCACGATTTACGAGCGGCCGGAAGCTCTTGCCTTTTTCGCTCAGTTCAATCGCGCGGGTGTAATCCTGAATCGCGTCGGCGAATTTGTTCGTGTTCGCACGCGCCAGGCCTCGCACTTCGTAAACCACGGCCGAGGGCTTCCCCTTGGAGATCAAAGCGTTGCAAGAGTCAACTACGTCTTTGTTACGTCCTAACTTGAGCAATGTGCGGAGCCGAGTCTGATGTGCTTCTTCTTGATCGGGCGCGATTTTGATCGCGAGGTCGCACGCTTCGAGCGCATCGGCGAGCTTGTCGTCGAATAAGAGCAACCGCGCTCGCACGCTGTGATCAAGCGCCACAACCGAATTCCCTGGCGTTTCGTGCGCGATCGCCGCTTTCAGGTCGGTAAAAGCGTCGGCCCGATCGGCGGCAGTGGTTTCCTTTTTCGCCAATCGAACCTCGGCACGGGCGCGATAAAGCGCGGCCAGGTCGGGATTGAGCTCGATCGCACGCGTGAACTGGTCGATCGCTTCCTTCCTCTGCTCGCGCTTCTTGTACACGAACGCGAGTTCCGCATGCGCCTGAAAGCTCTCGGGTTTCAGTCGAATTGCGTCCTGGAAATCCGTCACTGCCGCATCGTAGTCACCGCGGAGGAAATAGGTCACTCCGCGATTGACTCGCAAAATGTACATAAGCTCATCGTTCGGCTGCGTTTTGAGGATCGTGAGCGCCTGCTGGAAATCCTGATCGGACTCCGCGAACTGAAAATCAGCCTTGGAGTGTAGAACTGCAGACCTCGCCGGATTCGCTTCGGCGAGTTTGAGCGCCTGGGCGCCCTCTTGCCCGTTCGCGAATCCTCGCAGGAGATAAATCCACGCAAACTCCGGCTCGATGCGCTGGCAAGCCGTGAGACATGTTTTCGCACCGACATACTCTCTCATTTGTACATAACAAATAGCCAAGAAACAGTTCGCCCAGAATGAGTCGGATTTGAGGCGAAGCGAAGTTTCAAGGCAGCGAATCGCGTCGAGCCATTCCTTACGGCGATAGTGCTGCTGACCTTCGAGGTAATAGTCAAATGCGGTTTGCGGCGGAACCTGCGCGGCAAGTTTCGTTTCGCGTTCCTGGCCTTCCTTGTCTCCCTTCAGATCAAGGTATTGAGCCTTGCGAAGGTAATAGACACGGGAATGCTGCTTGCGCAACGCCTCAGCATTTTCCAGGACTTTAAGCGCGACGTCGACCTGCTTGGGATCGTTGCCCACGACTGCGTCGGCCAGGACAAGGAGCAACTCGTAGTCGCTGTGGCGAATCTCGTCTTTTTCCTGCGTCGACAGCGCGCCTGACAGGTCGCCAAGCTTCCACGACCAGAGGTTCGCATCAGTACGTTTAAGATAGACTTCGAGGGCAGCCTCGGCGGCGGCGATGGTTCGCGGGTAGCTCACCGGCAGGCTCAGCCCGGTGAATTGAGTATCGAGGAAAATCGCACGTTTACGGAGGTCAAGGAACCGCGCGTAGCGCGAACGCTCCTGCTCCGTTTCCGATCGCCTCGTCAGGGTTTGCTCGATCCGACCAAGGTCTTCTCGTGCGCGAGCGGCAAGGTCGTCGAGTTTGGGGCGATGTTCGGCGTCGAGCAAGGCAACGCGCTTCGACAGAATCAACTTCGCATCGTCGAGGTCGTTACGAGCAATTGCCGTTTGCGAGAGAGCCAGGTCGTTCGCAGTATCCTCGCGAAGCGTGGCAATTGTCGCGGCCTCAACCCGCTGGAGGTAGCGGATATGGTCCCAGTACCACAAACCCGCACTGATCCCTGCGCACGCGGCGACGAACGCGAGCGTACTTAGTGTAGCGGTGGTTGGATGCCGCTTCGCCCACTTCCAGGCGCGTTCGACCGGCGGCGTGCGGCGGGCCAGAATTGGCTCGCCACGCATGAAATGGTTGAGGTCGTCGGCGAGTGCCTGCGCTGTGGGATAACGCTTACGCACATCCTTTTGCAGACACTTGAGGCAGATCGTTTCGAGGTCGCGCGGCACGCGGAATTGGAGGCGTGACGGCGAAACCGGCTCAATTTCGATCACCTGCTTCACGGTCTCAATGGCCGTCGCGCCACGGAATGGCGTTCGGCCTGTGAGCATCTCGTAAAGGATCGTGCCGAGCGCGTAAATATCGGCCTCGGGACCGACGTCGCGCGTCTGGCCGCGGGCCTGTTCGGGCGCCATGTAACATGGCGTTCCCATGATCTGGCCCGACTGCGTTTGGCCGCTTTCATCTTCGAGCCGCTTGGCCAGACCGAAGTCGGTGATTTTCGGCGTACCGTCGGCGGTGTACAGAATATTGGCGGGCTTAAGGTCGCGGTGAACGATCCCCACGCGGTGCGCGGCGTCAATCGCCATCACCAGCGGCATCAGCAATTCAGCCGCACGGGCAGGGGGGAGCGGAGTGCCGTCGATTCGATCTTCGAGACTTCCGCCTTCCAGCAATTCGAGCGCGACGAACGGGTTTCCCTTGCTCTCGCCGATCTCGTAAATTTGCAGGATGTTCGGATGCTTGATCTGCGCGACTGCTTCTGCCTCGATGCGGAACCGGGCGAGCTGCGCCTCGTCGGCATAGCCCCCCTTGATCATCTTGATTGCAACGAGCCGATTGAGATTGCGATGGCGGGCCTTGAAGACGACGCCCATACCACCGCGGCCAAGTTCCTTGAGGATGTCGTACGCAGCCAGCCCGTCGATTTCGGCGGCGTCTTGCAGGGCAGGATGACGAAGTCGAGCCTTCGACCGGCTCGAGGTCGATGCCCCCTCCTGAATTGTCGCGTCTAGCGAGCCGTCGGCGACGTCGTCAGCGATCGTCTGCTCGAGCCCGGTCGATTGCCGCGCCAGGGTGACGTCCATCGTCTGATCGAGGTCGCGATCGCGCGGCACAGGGCCCAACGTGCGATCGTCGGCAATCGTTACTTCCGGATCGAGTGACCGACCGCCGGCACCAATCGTGTCGCCGATGGTCGTCTGCGGCGTCGGTCCGTGAGACGACGAATCGGCAATCGTATCGGAAAGTGCGGGGTTCTCCGCCGATCCGGAATCGCTGTTCAGGACGCGATCGAGATCCAGGCCGATTTGCGGCGTGGAATCGAGCGTTTCGCACGAGTCGCTCGACTCACGAAATCGCCATGAAGAGAGTTGAACGCCATTACCGCTACGCGCATCGACGCCAACGGGCGTACTCGACGAAAGTGACGCCGAGGCCAGAGAATCAATGGTCTCGTTGTTGCGTTTCGACAACATTTCCCACTTGCGCGCGCATTCGCCACAAGAGGCGAGGTGTGCGATAACCGCACTGTACTCGTGACTCTCGGACCCTAATGCAACATGCTTTGTGAGCTGTTCAATGCTGGGGCAAACGGTCATGGCGTGACTCTGGAAGCGGTCGCCGCCCAGTCATGAGGAGAATACGAGGTATCTCAATCTATCACGGAAACGGTCATTTGACACATTTAATCCGTGCCGGTTACCCAGTATCTCGTAATTAACACCAACCACGCGACCCATCGTGATCACTTCATTCAAGGATGACCCATTTAGGGCGCGCAAAGTTTCTTTTTCACGACATAGGCGACTGAGGTCCCCTGAACGCGTTGTCAACTCGACACGTGACTCTTATGATCAAGAGGCCGATGCTGGCGTCTGCCTCGTCCCCGAAGGATCGGGCTACCCACCCTTTGCACGCGTTGTTTGCTGGAGTGATCCATTATGAACTTCGGGCGCGCGAGTCGACTCCGACTTGCCTTTGGAGCTGCGTTGCTGTTCGGTATGGCCCAGTCAACGCAGGCTGGTACCATTACTCAGGTTGTGGTGAATTACACCGGAACCCTCGGCACGGTAACCAAGCTAAATCCCAACGCAACCGCGGTTTTGAACAGCGGCGGCACGATCACCGGATCGTTTGTTTACCTCGTCGGTTCGGTGGCAACGCCGGTTGGCGTGGCTTCGGGGAACGATGTTCTCTACAACTTCACCGGCAGCTCGGCCACCCACGCATTCAATGTAAAAGGGCCGACGGGTAGCAATTTCTCGGACCAATCGGTCGCAGGCGCAGCAGGCCACTTCCTGCTCGACCTCAACCCCGTGAACAACACCATGGAGTTGATCGGCGACACCGTCCAGAATCCCGACTCCCCCACGCACGACGCCTTCGACCTCCTGCTCACCGGCATTGTACTGCCAGTTTTCCCGACCGGGACCTTGCCGATCAGCAGCGCATTCCTTGCTCCGGGTTACAAGGCGACATTGAACTATGATCCGCCGGACTATGCGTTTACGGCGGATATCACGATTACCGACGTCACTCCCACAATTCTCAACGTCGACCCCGCGCTGAGCACACCAGAGCCAGCGTCGATTGCAACCGCAGTGCTGGGCGCGGTGGCAACCTCATACGTTGTTTACCGTCGACGCAAACGCGCACAATAAAACGACCTGCGATCATTGCCGATGAAACAACGCCGCCGCTCACCCGTTTCGTGTTGGCGGCGGTTTCTTTTTATCGCGGCTTCGGCACCACGCCATCGCCAAGATAAAACCCCGGTTGAGTTGGCTGGTTATAGCCAACATTCTGATAAGCGACACTCAAACGATATGCAGAATCGTGCATAAGCGTGACGAGTCGATGCTCGGTGGCGATCGGCGTCGCATAAATCCTCAGAGACTTGCCATCCGTGGTGCGCCAGATCACCTCTTCGCGCCAGTCGCCCATGATGTCGGCGGCGAGGCAAGGCGTTGATTTCGTTCCATTGTTCGACACGCAGTCCTCGCCGCGCAAAAGCAATGTCTCGCTGCCACTCTCCCAGTTCCATTTCGTGATGCGATTCGAGTCGAGCAGCTCACGAAGCAAGTCGCCATCCCACCAGATCGCGAAGTTGCACGATCGCGGTTTCCGCTCCGAAATCATCTCCCCCTTGACGTTCCAAAGACCGCGTAGACCAGGGCCCGACGCCCACATCTCATAGCCGCGATGTCTCGGGTCGATATCCGCCGCGAGGCCGCGACCAACATCCGCCGACGGCTTGCCCCAGATGAGCTCACCGGTCTGCGCATCGCGAAATTCCGCCCCGACATCGTGCTTCGGCTTCTCGTGGATGTCGAACACCTCCAGTCCTGGCCGATCGGGATCGATATCGGACAGATGAATCGCATCGCCATGACCGAGGCCGGTGGAGTAAATCCCCTTGCCGTCGTCGTCAATCGCACAGGCGCCGTAGGTGATCTCGTCCTTGCCGTCACCGTCGATGTCCGCCACTCGCAGGTTGTGATTCCCCTGGCCGCGATATCGCGCACCATCAGCCGCGGTGTTGGTATCGAACGTCCAGACGTGCGACCACTTGCCATCGCGCCAGTTGTAGGCGGCCAACACCGTCCGCGTGTAATATCCGCGACACATCACCACGCTCGGCCGCTTGCCGTCGAGATACGCCACGCATGCGAGAAAACGGTCGACGCGATTCCCGCGATTGTCGCCCCAGTCGCTCACTTTCCCACGCGGCGGAATGTAATTCGTCGTCGCGAGTTCTTTACCGGTCGCTCCTTCAAAGACGGTCAAAAACTCAGGCCCTTCGAGCACGAATCCTTGCTCGTTGCGATAATCCGCATTCGCATCGCCGATAACCTTTCCCGCCCCATCGGTTGTGCCGTCAGCCGTCTTGCAAACGACTTCGGCCTTGCCGTCGCCATCAAGGTCGTAAACGAGAAATTGCGTGTAGTGCGCACCTTCGCGAATGTTCTTTCCCAGGTTGATCCGCCAGAGAAAATGGCCATCGAGCGAATACGCTTCGAGCTTCGTTTCGCCGGTTCGGCCCGCTTGCGAGTTGTCGCGCCCACGCATTTCTTGCTTCAAGACAATTTCATATTCTCCATCGCCGTCAAGGTCTCCGACCGACGCATCATTTGGCGTGTGTCCGGGAAGTGTTTGCAGCGGAATGGTCAAGTACGGCGGTGAGTTGGCTTTGAGAGTGAATGGCCGACTGGCCTCCTCTTCCTTGCCCCCGTTCACGGCGCGAACGATATACGTGGCGGCTTCACTCGTGGGAACGTCGCGATCGACGAAACACGTCGCACCGGTCAGCGGTGTTTCATTTCGGCGCATGCTCGAACCTGAACCAACCGAGCGATAGACATTGAACGCTGCGCCAGGTGCATCGTTCGCCAGCAACCGCCAACTCACGAGCACTTTTCTGTCTCCATGAGGAACAGCAATCACGCCGCGCCCCAGCTTTTCGATCTGCCGTTGAGCCCGCGCAGGCTGCGTGCACAGGCCGACGGCAATGATCGTGGCCAGCAACAACTTCGACGCCTCACGCATTTTTTGGTTCTGCCTGGTTGAGGTTCGCTCCAGCGTGGATCAAAAATCGCTGGCTTGACTGTATCACGCGGCACTGGTGAGATTCCTGCATTGAATCTTCGCATTCCTCTTCGATCACACCCGCATAGGATCAGGTCCATGAAACTCGCTGCGCACAGTTTCATTGCGCTTCTCTCGATTGCCTCAATCGCCCAGGGCGCAGAAGGAATCAGCCTGTTCGACGGCAAGTCGCTCGACGGTTGGAAGGCGGAAGGAGCTTCAACTTACGAGAAAGACGGCAAAACGCTGCCCGTTTGGACCGTGAACGACGGCACGATTCAGTGCACCGGCAAAGGGTTCGGCTTCCTGCGCTACGATCGCCAGGAGTTCACCGACTTCACCTATCACGTCGAATTCAAGATGGCGCCCAAGTGCAACAGCGGTCTCGGCGTGCGCACCCGCGTTTTCGACCCCAAGCAATCGCGTGCCACCCGACCATCGATTTACAGCTACGAAATCCAGATTGTCGACGAGGATAAACCGCTAAGTGCCACCAGCAACGGTTCGCTCTATCGCTACGTTGCGCCCAAGGAAAATGCTCTCAAACCACCGGGCGAGTGGAACACGATCGAGGTCACTTGCGTTGGCACCAAGATCAAAGTTGTGCTCAACGAGAAGACGATTGTCGATGTCGACCAATCCACAATCGACGCCATCAAGAACAAACCGCTCAAGGGCTACGTCTGCCTGCAAAATCACGGTGGAAACATCGCGTTTCGCAAGGTGAGCATCACCGAAATCAAGTCAAAATCCGAAGCCGAATAAGACGTTCGACAAAAAAACTCGTTGCACTCTTCGCGAGACGCGCTGTCCTGGCGCGTTCTCGCATCGTGATATTTGAGTCGCTTCTAAACTTTACCTAATGCCGGTTTAATCAACACCTCTCCTTAATGTCGTGTTGCTAACTTGCGACGCGCATTGATGATCACCCGGCGCTTGCGCGAGCGAGGGGTGATTCGTGCCTGAATGCTTGTGTGATCCGTGCCCGCACGGCCAGGGGCACGCGCGCCTTTTGATTTCGAAACCGCGATCTTCTTCCGTTTGATTCGATCCATTTTTGAGGACATTCCGTGATGAAGCGAACGCACCGAGGATTCACGCTGATCGAGCTGCTGGTGGTCATTGCGATCATCGCGGTTTTGATCGCGCTTCTGCTCCCCGCAGTTCAGGCTGCGCGTGAAGCCGCCAGGCGCATGCAGTGCACGAACAATCTGAAGCAAATCGGCCTGGCGATGCACAACTATCACAGCACCTACGAAGTCTTCCCGATGGGTGCGTCGAAGAACTGCAACTCCGACCCGTCGGCAAACTGCCCCGGTTATGCCGACTGGCGCGGTTGGAGTGCGCTCAGCACATCGCTGCCGTTCGTCGAGCAGGTGAATCTCTATAATGCGATCAACTTCTCGATGGCCGAAGAAATTCACGACGCCACCCCCGCCCCCGAAAACGCGACGGTGATCGCCACCGTTGTGAAGACCTACATGTGCCCGTCCGACCCGTACGTCGGCCAGCAAAACATCAACAACTATCACTCGTGCTACGGCACCACGAGCGACTGGCCGAGCGGCCCGAACAACGGCACCGGCAACATGCAAAACGCCGACGGCAACGGCAGCACCGGCATGTTTGCGGTCTGGATTAGCTACGGCATTCGCGACGCGACCGACGGCACCTCGAACACGCTGTTCTTCGCCGAAGCGCTCGTCGGCGACAACAAGGGGAACGAGAGCAACAACGGCCGCGGCATCGGCACAGGCACGCCGGGCAGCCACTATCGCGGCAACGGCATCGTCATCGCCGCCGCGAAGTACGAGGTTGACGACTTCACCGTTTCGGCCGCGACGGTGACCGGCATCACCAACAGCCTGACCGCGTGCGCCACCGAATGGTCGAAGTCGACGTCGGTTGCGATCACCAGTCACCGCGGCTACCGCTGGGCCTCGTTCTCCGAAGGTTCGGCCTTCAACGTCGCGCAAACGCCGAACGATCACTCGTACCCGTTCAACGTTTGCCGTGGCCAGGGAAATCCCAGCCAGAGTGATAACGGCAGCAACTCGCTCCCGGCCAGCAGCATGCACCCGGGCGGCGTGAACGCCCTCTTCACCGACGGTAGCGTGAAGTTCATCAAGGACTCGGTCGCCCGGCCGACCTGGTGGGCGCTCGGCACTCGCAAGAATGGTGAAGTGATCAGCGCCGACGCGTATTGATTTAATCGCGCTTTTCCACAGATCGTCAGATCATCCGGGCCAGACGCTCGCGCCGTCTGGCCCAGCCTGTTCGAAAGGAACCTTTTTCATGCGTAGAATTCTTATCGCCATACTCACGATCATTCCCATCATCGCAACCGGATGCGGCGGCGAGCCCGCGAACCTCTTACCTACCCCCGCACCCAACGGCGGAGGCATGACGCGCCTTCCCAACAACGCGGGACTCGTCGCGATCAAGACCGAAGGGCCAAGCGGTAAGACAAAGTCGAAAACCGCGCGAATCGTGGCGTATTTCTACCAAAACGACGGCAAGACCGCACTTTCCCCTGCGCCGACGGACGTTGTCTTCAAGCTCGACGAACGCGACAAGTCGGCAACTGTCCCGCTCTTGGCCGACACAACTGATCCCAACAAGTTTAGCTCTGCGCCCGGGCCATACGCCGCGGGAGTGAGTGGCAACCTTTCCGCCAAGGTTGACGGCCAGGAGATTTCCGAGTCGTTCTCGTCGCGGTGACTCGATTGTGAATTCGCCAGGGGCGCGACGGATTTGGCGATCGATGACCTTTAGCAAGCACGGCGGCCGGCACGCATCGAATGCCGCGCCGCCCGCTTTGGATCTGGAAATACGACTATTCGGCCGGCATGTCGTCCGGGAGGGTTTCGGGCGGCAGAACGGTGAGGATTGTTCGGTAAACCAGTAGTATTCCTCCTTGGACGGAGAAAATCTGGCTCACTTTGCCGTTGTGTAGTTGAATCCCAATACTGCTAAACACGCTTCCTTGGCTGGGCCGGAACGTCCCCATCCGAATCGCTTTGATCTGGTCGATCGGCACCCTTCGGCGCCAGAATACATGACGAAACGTGATGGCCGAGTGGTCCAATTGGAGTCGGTCCCAATCGCACCCTAATGCTGCCAGCGAAAACAGCCAGAACATCGGTGCAGTCTCCGGCTCCGAAGAAAACAGGGCCAGAATTCCTACTACCGCGAATACGCCAGCGCCGCCGAAAATGATGACGCGGTGCGGCGTTGCCCGGTAAAACGTCGCCGGAAGTGCGGGAGTGGGTTCGACTTCACGCCACTTGGACCGTTCGAACACGATCGCGCGAAGACGCAGGCATTGTTCAATTTGATTTTCAACGCGGATCATGACGAGTCCGTTGGCGTCGTGCAATTCCAGACGCTGCTTATACGTGCGATCGACGACGCGGGCGACATCGGTCCACGCCAGTGCCGTGCGCTTGCCGTTATGGGATTCGTGAGTGATCGAGTGATCATCGACGTGAATCTTTTCGGACAGCAACCGGAGAACCGGCAGGAGACAAGCCAGAAGACAGCCAAAGAAGCCGATGCAGAGGTACTGAGCAATCTGATCGGAGTTTGTTTTGACTGGCACGAACATCAAGAAAACAATGAATGCCGAGCCACTTAGCACGGTGAACCACAACAAGATCTTGAACGAACGAGGATAGCCGAACGACTCCGAGCCATCATCGTTTTTGCAATACATGACAGCCACACTTTCCATCAAGGCGTCGACGCCCGTTCCCTTGAACTTGCAAACAGTGCGAACCCGCGTTGTTGCGAAAGACTGTTCCTTTTCACCAGGGGTTTCGTCGACGACGACATGATATTCACCAAGCAACTGAACCATTCTCGTGCGGTCGATGTTTTCTCTGTCGGGTCGTTGCGTAGAGGCAAGCTCCCTTTACGACGCGAATTTGACAATTGGATCGGCAAACAAACAACGATGCCGGCGATGGGAAGTTGCCTCCCATCGCCGGCATCGCTGTTTTTTTCGACTAAGTGACCGGGCTGGGACTCGAACCCAGGACCAACGGATTAACTTACCTCACCGGCTTTCACCGGCCACCTTGACACATTTATAACGCGTCAGGTGTTGAAGTCTGGACTATACCACCACCATTTCAGGTGTGCCGCGTCTAGTCTCTGAGGCTGGGGCCGAAGATCCTCCGGTCCCTTGCCTGCTGATCGCCCAATCCCCTCGCTTTTCAAACCGTCACGCTTGCCGTTACCGGCGACGTTGTGGTGCAGGGGCTCTCAGGGGGTTCCAGCAAACTGCGGCATTCACTCGTGCGGTTTGGATTATTCCCGCGCGAGGCTCCTCGACAATCTGAAGTCCGTTGCTCTACCGACTGAGCTACCCGGTCGTTGAGCCTCAATTTTATCCAGCGACGTCGCCCGCGTCCAGTCCCCACCGGTCTTTAGGTGCAGATGAGGCTGCGGAATGGCGTCTCGGACCATGACGTCCCTTGACCGTTCCGTTATCGTGAAGCGCAAGGGGGCGCGGGCCCAATTCGGCACGGCTCGCCTCGCTCGACACTTCAAGGAATGCACCCCAATGGATCTCGGATTGCAGGGCAAGCGGGCGCTCGTGACCGGTTCGACGGCGGGTATCGGCTTCGCCGCCGCAAGATCGCTGTACCGTGAAGGTGCATCGGTCATCATCAACGGCCGGACCGCCGAACGCGTCGAGGCGGCCGTCGAGGCGATTCGCAAGCTCGGCGGACCTGGAAGTGTCGAAGGTGTTGCACTCAACCTTGCAACAAATGCCGGCGCGGCCGAACTTGCCGTCGAACTGCCGGAAGTCGATATCCTGGTGAACAACCTGGGGATCTTCGAGCCCAAGCCGTTCGAGGAAATTCCCGACGAGGATTGGTTCCGTTTCTTCGAAACCAACGTGATGAGCGGCGTCCGCCTCAGCCGGCATTACCTGCCTGGCATGAAGTCGCGCAACTGGGGCCGGATTATTTTCGTTTCGAGTGAGTCGGGCGTGCAGCCTCCCATCGAGATGATTCATTACGGCATGACGAAAACCGCTCAACTCGCAATCGCGCGCGGGCTCGCCGAACTCACCGCCGGAACCGGCGTGACCGTCAACTCCGTGCTCCCCGGCCCGACCGAATCGGAAGGCGTCGCCACTTTCGTAAGCGACCTCGCGCGTCAGCAAAGCGTCGACAAGGCGACCGTAGAAGCGGAATTCTTCAAAACCGCTCGCCCTACTTCCCTGATTCGCCGCTTTGCGACGGTCGAGGAAGTTGCCAATATGATCACCTACCTCTGCGGCACGGGCGCTTCCGCAACGAACGGAGCAGCGGTGCGAGTCGATGGCGGTGTCGTGCGGTCGATCGTTTGATCGCTGGCGGTAATCAGGAAAGGCTCAAGATGGAATTCGGGGTGGTGGTCGAAATCAGACCGACGGGTGCCACTGGTGGTACCACACCAGTGTGCCCTGAGTGACGTCCAACACACTGGTGGAGTACCACTTGTGGCACCCAGAAAAGGCTCACCAGCCTGAATTCCAGTATGAGATTCAGGAAAAATCACCACGAGGCGCCCGTGTCTCAGAAGCGATCAACGCAGGTGGGCGAACCCGCGCCCGATTTCGAGCTTTCCAGCGGCGACGGCAAGCCTGTGCGACTCGCCGATTTTCGCGGGCGTGACGTGGTGCTGTTTTTCTATCCCAAGGACGACACGGCCGGTTGCACCGCCGAGGCTTGCTCATTTCGTGACGCCTACACCGAATTTCAGGACGCCGGCGCTGAGGTGATTGGCATCAGTTCTGACAGCGAAGCGTCGCACCAGCAATTTGCCAGTCGCAACCGTCTGCCATATCTCCTGCTCAGCGACCCCGGCGGCCAGGTGCGTGCGAAATTCGGCGTCCCCAAAACGCTTGGCCTCATCCCCGGGCGAGTGACCTATGTGATCGATCGCAATGGAATCGTGCGACACATATTTTCATCGCAGCTTCAAACGACGAAGCACGTGCAGGAAGCGCTCGGCGTGCTGAAATCGCTTAAGAACGAAACCTCTCAAGAGACCGCACCATGATCCGTCCGGCTGCGTTTTTGCTGCTCTTTCACGCGACTTTTGCCCTGGCAGCCGAACCACTGCCGCGCATCGCAATCTCGAGCGATGGCAAAGGATTCGCAGAGGAGGGGACCGGAAAGAAGTTCATCCCCTGGGGCGTCAATTACGATCACGACAAAACCGGCCGGCTGATCGAAGATTACTGGGACAAGGAATGGGCCAAAGTTGAGGCCGATTTCCGCGAGATCCGCGAGCTGGGTGCGAACGTCGCGCGAATTCATATTCAAGTCAGCAAATTTCTCAGAAGTCCCACGGAAGCGAACTCCGAAAGTCTCGATCGCCTTGCCAAACTGCTCGAACTCGCCGAGCGCGAGCGAGTGTACGTCGACCTGACCGGCCTGGGCTGCTACCACAAGGCCGACGTGCCCCCCTGGTACGACGCCCTGAACGACGACGCTCGCTGGGACGCGCAGGCCGTATTCTGGAAGGCAGTCGCCGCGCGTTGTGCGAAGAGTCCGGCGATTTTCTGCTACGACCTGATGAATGAGCCAGTTGTAAGCGGCACCCAGCGCAAACCCGGCGACTGGCTCGCCGGCGCCTTTGCTGGCAAGCATTTCGTGCAGTTCATCAACCTCGAGCCCGCGCCTGGTGGTGATCGTCCCGAAGTCGCTCGCAAGTGGATCGACAGTCTGGTAAAGGCGGTTCGCGAGGTCGATTCCAAGCATTTGATCACTGTTGGAATGGTCGACTGGAGTCTCGATCGCAAAGGGCTGACATCCGGATTTGTCCCAAGCAAGGTCGCCAGAAACCTCGACTTTCTGTGCACGCACATCTATCCCGAGCGCGGCAAAGTAAACGAGGCGCTCGAAACGCTCGCAGGATTCGCGGCCGTCGGCAAACCCGTTGTGATCGAAGAGACGTTTCCCCTGAAGTGCTCCAAGGAAGAGTTGATCGAGTTCATCGACCGATCAAGGGCGAGCAACCAGGCGGCCGGTTGGATTAGCTTCTATTGGGGTGAAACTGCGGAATCGATGAAGGGCTCGAAAGAGATCAGCGACGCCATTGTCCGCGACTGGCTCGAAACGTTTCAGAAGCATGGCAAGATCGTCGCGAAACCGTAGTTGGCCCGTTATTCCGCCGCACAGACACTGCACAAACCACAAGCAACTATCCCCCTGGCTACTATGCTCCGCGTAGTAGCCGCCCCCGGCCGCTCCCGTGGCCGAGTTTCAGCTTCTCCACTCGGTTCGAAATACAATGACCGCGGAGCGGTCGAATTACGTGACCACGCAGAGCATGGTCACGAGATTTCTTTATGTCGCCAGATAAGTCATTTGCGAAACAACAGATTCTCAGCAGTCTTGGCGAGCATCCAGTCCCTGTCGTTCGCCGTCAGAAAATCGAGACGATTCTTCACCAAATTCAGGCTATCGGCGTAAGTTTGCGACACAACCTGGAACGGGCAATCGCTCTCCCACATACAGCGTTTCGCACCATACGCCGCGACCACTCGCTTCACCAGCGGAGCAAGGTCATCATAAGGCGGCGTTTTCTTGCCCAGAGCGTAAAACGCGCCGACCTTGATATAAAGTCGCGGATGCTTCGCCAGTGCACACAAAGCATCAACATCCTCATTCCGAACCGTTCCATCGACGCCAACTCTCCCGATGTGATCGATAATCACCGGCGTGTTCGGGAACTTCGTGCACATGCGATCGATCTCGGCGAAGCCGGCGGGATCGATCAAGCAGGATAATGCCTGGCCGCTTTCGGCCGCTGCGGCGAACATCGCGTTGTAGCCCTCGGGCTGAAGCCAGGTCGCGATCGGTTGCTTGCTGTATTTGGGCTGGATCCGAAACGCACGCACACCTTGCGGCAAGAGCGCGGCCATTTCTTTGGCGGGATCGGGACCAAGTGGGTCGACGATCGCCGTGCCCACGAACCGATCGGGATAGAGCTTGATCATATCAAGCATATAGCGATTGTCGAACGCGTAATAACTCATCTGGATGAGGTTGACGCGTCCGACACCGACCGGCTGGCAAATCTTAAGCAACTCTTCCGACGTGAATGACGGCGGTTGCATGTCGGCGACTTTATACCCCGCGGCGAGCGGATAATGCGCGACGTCGGGCGTCCAGATGTGGCTGTGCGCATCGATGTACGGTTCCGTGACGGGCATCACCTATCTCCGCGGAGTTTGTTCTGATCGTTACTTGCTGCGCTTCAGGTGCTTGTCGAAAAAGGCAAAGAGCGCCGCGTCGGACTTCTTCGCGTCGTCACCGCGGAATCCGTGCCCCGCACCTTGCAGCGTGAGCAATTCGGCCTCGACACCTGCCGCCGTCAAACGATCGACGAGCCAGACCGATTGTTCGTGCGCGACGTACTTGTCATCGGTGCCGTGGATCGACAACGTCGGCGCGGCGTGCGGTGTGATCCAGGGCAGGGGACTCGCAATGATGTGCTGATGTTTCGCAGTTTTGAGATCGCCACCCAGCCAGAGCGGCAAAACCTCGGCCGCATCGACCGACTTGCCGTACGACTTCGTGAAATCGCTCGGACCGTAAACGTTGACGACGCACGCCACCTTGCTCGACTGCGACGGATTGCCGCCCTTCCCCTCAAACTCGGGAACGCCCGACGTCACGCCCAGAAAGAGCGCGAGATGGCCACCAGCCGAACCGCCGGTGACGCCGATTCGGTCGGGGTCGATCTGGTACTTCGAAGCGTTCGCACGCAACCAGCGCACTGCGGCTTTCACGTCGTGAACTGCAGCGGGAAATTTGTGTTTGGGAGCGAGCCGGTAGGTCACAGTCGCCGCGACGTAGCCGCGTTCGGCAAGTTGGAGCACGAGTTTATCGTAGCTCTCGCGATTGCCGGCCCGGAAGCCGCCGCCGTGAATGCAGAGGACTGTGGGGAACGGCCCGTCGCCCGACTTCGGCCGTGCGATGTTCAGTTGCAGGGGCGTGCCATCGGGCGCGGCGTATTCCACGCCTCGCTCGAAGATCACAGTTTCGGGAACAGCGAGCGCTGCCGGCTTGGCCTGAGTTTTTGACTGGGCAAACGCGGCGGCGGGAAGTAGTCCCAAAACGACACCGAGAACGGCCGACGCGCGGCGGAACGTGCGGGAGAGTGTCACGAACGAGGCCCTCGAACGCTTGGCGGGAAATCGCATTGTTGAACATCACAAGGATGTCCACGGATATGCGATCCGACAGCCTGCGTCAAGCCAGCGGCGTTGCGGACGTTAGCTCGAAACTCGCTCGCGTTCGAGCGGCATCGTCAGGCAGTGCGGCCCGCCGTGCCAGCGGCTGAGCGAATTCGCGGCAAATGCGTCAACCGACACTCCCGCCTCGCGCAACTCGTTAAGCGTGTGACTATTGCCCGAATAGGCCACGGCCCGGCCTGGCTTGAGCATCACAACATTCGCCGCCTGGTTTTCCAACTCCGGAATCACCCGCTCGCGTAAATGATCGACGTCGAGCGGCTTCGGCGCTTTGCCACCCACGAACACCGGCTCGTAACCCGAAGCCCGCAGGTGGTCGACCAGCTTCTTGCCGCTCCTCTCGCGATCGCTCTCCCCCGTCCCTGCGCGATAGACCCGCACCCGGCCGACATCGGCGAGCACACGCGCGAAATGGCCGGGGCTGGAGTCATCATCGGCATCGAGTCCGTGAAACGCTGTTGCCATCGCCCGAACGTTATCGCGATCCTGATACGCCGACTCGAAAACGTAAGGCAACGTAAGGCAGCGTTTGGGGCCCAAGAAGCTCAGCACGGTGTCGAGATGCAGGAATCGCGTTCGCAGACCATTCCAGCCTTCAAGTGTAACGGAATTGCCCCTGCGCGACCTCATGCCGGGAAGCGAAACGGCGACCACATCCATCTTGAGGGTGCGCGCGAGTTTCGCCGCCGCGGACGAGTCGGTGAGATTGCCGACGCCGAGATAAAGCGTCTTCTCATCAGCGACAATCAGATCGCCGCCTTGCAAATTGACTCCGGCCTTCTGGGCGTCGAACACGACGCGTTCATCGCGAAGCTGCGGCGCCCACTGAAGTGCGAATCGCAAAAGGCCGACTTCCGGCATCCGGTCGTCATTCGCGAAATTCGCCAGCACGAGCCCTTTGGGCGTCATCGCTGCGATGTCGCGGGTGAAAAACATCGAACGCACGGGCGCAAAAGCTTGGGGCATATCGTCGGCAAGCGGGTCGATCGTCGTCGCTGCGGTTTCGATGAGTTGCTTGCCGTCGACCTCGTCTTCCTGGCCTGCGAGCCACGGGGCGTTGTGTGCGATCCACCCGTGGAACCGCTCGGTCCGTCTGCACTGGGCAATCGCGGTGTCGAGAAGCTTATCGAGATGAAGAGCCTTCGCGCCATTCCCCTGAATCAAGTCGACGAACTGCTTATGCTGGCTCAACCGCAGCAAGTCGTCGCCATCAACTGCCTTGTCCGGTTGATCGCCAAACTCGGGGATCGGTTCGTGGTCCCCGGCGCGCGGGGTGAGCACAATGACGCGTTTGAGTATCCCAAAATCGCTATCGAGCGGCGCTTTCGCTTCCCCCTCGCGTGCCAGCAGGCGGGACGAGGCAAGACCAAGAAACGACGAGGCAGCGAAGAACGCACGACGGCTGAGAGAGTGTGCCACGGTCACGCTCGCGATCGAGAGGGGGCGATTGCGATCGAAATGCTAAGCCAGTCTATCAGGCAAATTATACGCAGGAGTCAAAATCTTCCGCTCAATCATCAGTGCAACTCATTCCACCGCCTTCTTTTCCTTCGTGTGCGCGGCGATGAAATCCATGAGAGCAACGGTGGTTGGGTCGGTCTCGCTGAACATCAGCTTGACCATGATGCTGATGTGGTTGCGGTCCTTGATCTCCACGACCGACGACTCGACCTGCTTGTCCTTCAGCGCCGAGCCATACGCCTTTGACATCACCGCGCAGCCTGGGAAGTCCTTATCCGCGTAAAGGATAAGGCTCGGTGGCACCTTTGTGCTCACATGCTTGATCGGCGAGGCACTTTCCACCGCGCCAGGCTCTTTCCCCAGTACCCGCGCCAGCCGTCCAGCAGTAAAAACATAAACGCCGCTGATCGGCATCGACGCCTTGATATCCTTGAGCGTCAGACCGTGCGGCTTGAGGTAGTTTTCGTTGGTCGAGAGCAGAGCAGCGAGATGGCCGCCAGCCGATTGACCGCTCACGAAGATCTGGTCGGGACGTCCGCCATAACGCGAGATGTTCTTATGCGTCCAGGCGAAAGCTCGGGCAACGTCTTCAATGTGGGCGGGATGCGTCACCTTGGGGGAGAGGCGGTAACTAATCACCACCGCGCCAATGCCGTTGCGCGCAAATGTCTGTCCCACAGCACCATACATCCGACGATCGCCCGAAGACCACGCGCCGCCGTGAATGAAAAAGTAGACAGGAAATCCCTTCACTCCCTTGGGCACAAACAGGTCGAGCTTGTGCTTTTCGGGATCGGCATCCTTCCCGTCGTAGTAGCTGATGTCCTTGGTGGCCTCGACGGCATATTTTCCCGCTGGCTTCTTTGCGGCGTCGTCTTGCTGAGCAATCGCGGGCGACGCGATCGTCGTTGTGGCAAAAATCATAAGTGCAATGTTGCGGCGCATGGCGGCTCTTCCGCGAAGGCGATGTGGAAACGTTCGATCAAAAAATGTTCGCGCGCACGAGATCGCGACGCAAGAGTTTCTGCCAGGTCACATGTGCATCTTGCGGTGCTTGGGCGCTGGTTTGGGCTTGGGTTTCGGCTTTCGCTTCGGACCAGCCGGGTGATTGACTGGCTTCGCGGGGGAAACGTGCGAAATCTTCTCTCGCGTGACTGTTTTGGAATGATGGTTCAAAATCACCTTCTTGCGGGTGATCTTCGGCGCGACGTAAGCCTTGTGAGGCACAACGGTTCCGGGAACGTAAGCCGCAGGCGTCACGATCGGGTTCAGGTGAATCGGCGGTACCGGCATCGTCGTGGGGTAGATCGGCGGCGAGGCGGAATTGCCCGACGAGAGCGTGATGTTTTGTGTGCTAAACGTCGTCTGGCCAGCAAGTTTGTAATACTCGACGACTTCGCCATCTTCGTCGATTTGCAGAACGTGAAGCTCGCCGTTCGCGGTGATGTAAGCACTTGGAGCACCGAAAACACGGTTCGCCGGATAGACGTTCGTCAGGTCGGACGCCTGCCAGGCACCGCTCGCGTTTCGCTGGAACTCGACAAGGTCACGGCCGTTGGTGCCAAACACATAAAGATTATTTGTCGCCGGATCGTTTACGACCGAAACATCGCTATACACTCGCGCGGCGAACGGCTGCTGATACGGACTATACCCGAGCGCTCCCGCCTTGGTGATTTCGGTGATGTTCTGTGCGAAATCGCCGTTGGGACCGATCGTTACAGCGACAAGCCGGCTGTTCCCATCGGTGCCAATCACCATCCGGTTCGGGCCGACAACTACCGCCGACACATCCTGGAACATCATCGTGTCGCGGCTATCGCCCAGGTTGACGGCGCGGAAGGTGGCTGTTCCCTCGCCACCCACGGCGAACGCAAATTCAATCAGAGCACCGGCCTGATTTGTGTCATACGCGTAATAAACGCCATTCTGGTCGACGATGTCAGGCGTCGAATAAACCAGGCCGCCGGTGGTACCGCCTTCAACCGTCAAGTCGCGCGGGGCGGTTGTGCCATCGTCGGTAAAGAGGATCAGATGGCCCGCGCTATCGGTCGCAATGACTGACGGCCCAAGCTTGGGGTCGAGGAACGCAGTCGGCTGCGAGGTCAAAAAGCCATTGGGCGAGGTGCCAATATCTGTCCGTGCCGACCAGGTGAAGGTTGTGGCATCGTAGATATATTCAAGCAAGTTTCCGTCGGTCCCCACGCCGTAAACGTGGATATTCCCTTGCGCATCGGCAATGGATGATGTGTCGCCGGAAATCGCCGGACCGTGGATCGCCTGCGTGACATCGAGCTGAATATCGTTGATCTGCCCCGAGCTTCGGGCGGTCATGATCAAGTCGCCCGAGCGAATCACCTGGAACGCCATGCGGGCTCCGGCAGTTCCCGGAACGACAGACATCTGCCGGCGTTCGGTTTCGGCGAAGATCGTGGTCGTGATCGCCTCGCTCTGCGTCAGCGATCCATAAAACACGCTTGCCGCATTCAACGCACCGCGGAATGGCCCGACGTAGGCCGCGCTCGTGTGCGCGGGCGGCCCAGTGGCTGATCCACCGCCGGTTACATTGTACTGATTGATCCCGTTCCGGCTTGAGGTGTCCTTCGTGTAGAAGTCGGACTGATAGATCGTCGCTGGCAGCGTCACCGGATACTTCGCCATCGGGTCGATAATCGGCAATGGCGCGAGGCTATAGGACACAGGCTGCGATGGTGCCGAAATGATGGGCGCGTTGATGATCGCGCCGTCCGTTGCAAGCGAGGAAGTCGGTACGAGTTGCGTGGGATCGATTCGGCCGACGCCATTGAGACGATCGGCGTAGTAAAACCGGCCCGCGCGGTCGACATACCCCTGATTCGGCCGGGGAATCCCTGCCGAGCCCGGCACAGTCGGCAGAGCCCAGGTTTGCACCTGAACCGTGGTGGCGTTCGGGTTATTCAGCAGGTCGCCGATCTTGAACGAACGAATGACGTCGTTCTTTCCCGAGTTGCCGTACGGCATCTGACCGTCCTGGCCGGGGTCAGTCATGTAGATCGTGTCGTCGTTGGGATAATCCGGCGTTTCGTTGTTGTCGACGAGTGCGAACTGCGGTACACCGCCGGTGATCGGACCATTCGAAACGGTGTCGACGCCGCCAGGCTGAAGTGCGGCCTTCAGATCGAACGTGGTCCATCTATCGGGGCCGCCGACGGTCGTGCTCGGCCGCAACAAAATCAAACTGCCGCCGCCCAGGTCGCTGACGTAGATGTACTGTTGCCCCGTCTTGGAATCGACGACCGTATCAATGCCGTGGGGCCCCGATTCCATGTTGTCTGCGCCGGTGTTTGTCCCTTGAATTCCCATCAAAATCGATGAGGGAACCTTGTGCACCACCATCGTCCCGGTGAGCGATTCGACGCTGTTGTTGAGCGTGCCGTCGGGCGATTGCTGGAAGTTGAGTTGGAGGAGCAAACCATCGTCCGGGTCGCTCACCCAGGCGTCGCCGGTGTTCGAAACGGAAACGGCGTGGAAGTCGCCAATCAAGTTCGTGTAGCCGAGTGCTCGCAAGTTATTCGCGAGGTCGTAGGTCACAAGCTGGCCGGTGTTGAGGTCGAGATAGCTCACCTCGCCGCGACCGTTTGTGACCATTCCGGTGCTCTTCGAACCATTCGGGCGCTGGGTGAACCAGAGGCGAGGCGTGGCGTGCGTATCGAAGTCGAAGAACGTACCGTGCGGGTCGCTGCCGAGATCGATGTTCTTGAGGTCGAACAGGTTGAAGACCTTGGTAGTGTCGGTCGCCGGATCAAATTGAATGATCCGGTTACCGCCCGCCGGCGTGGTTGTGCCGTTACCTCGAAGCGCGATCCAGAGCGTTTGCGTCGTGCGATCGAACGACATCGTCCAGTCGTGTTCCATTTGAACGAGCGCAGGGTCGCTCGAGTTCGGGAACAGCTTGCTCAAAATCGAAATATCATAACTTGTCGTGTAAACAGGCGAATGCGGCGTGAGAATCGGCTGATCTTTCACAACCACGAACGGAACGGTGGTCGCCGTCCCAAGCTGGCCGCCCGCGTCGCTCAGGTTCACGGTGAAGTTGTGCGGACCTGCCGACAGCGTGCCTGGAATCGTCAGGGCGATCGATCCCTGATTGTTGTACAGACTGATGCTGCCCGAGGGCGGCGGGTTGAGCGGCACGCCGTCGACCGACGAAATCACCGCGAGAACAACACCGCCCGACGTCGGCGAGTCGTCGTTGACAGTGATCGAAACCTGCTGGTTATGAACCGATGTTACCGAGAGATTTGGGTCGCCCGTATAAGTAGCGCCGATGGCAGTACCGGTCAACGAAGCAAGCAACGTGCGGCTTTCGAGTGATTCGATGGCGGGAGCGGCAAACCGGCGATTCCGCCCCAATCCGGCGGATTTTCCCAAACGCGACGACATTGCTCGGCGCCCTCCTTGACCACATTCAACAGGCTACGTCGCCGGTTCCATTCCCTTTCGGCGCGTTCCTCCGTGAAACATCGCCGTGAAACGAATGACTCGAGACGCCCAACCTCGCGCGCGTTGGTGCTTCCCTTGCGCCTTACTATCGTTACGGCCGATTCGACCCAAATTCTTGAACGAATGTGGCTTGAACCTGTATCAACCGCAATGCGTTCGCACGCACGCCGAAAACTTGAGGAAAAATCATTTGTGATGGATTTCGTGGCGGTGGTCGAAATGCGACCGTCGGGTGCCACTAGTGGTACCCCACCAGTGCGCCTTAAGTCACGTCCAACACACTGGTTGAGTACAACCAGCGGCACCCAGAAAAGTCTGACCTAGACGTGAATAGGCTCTCCACCTTGAATTCCAGCAGAGCCATCACTTCTTCTTGGGAGCAGGCTTCAAATCGGTTCGAACCGCCTTCAAACCTGGATTCACCACTCGCACAAAGTTCGTTCCTGCTCCGCCTGCACCAGCGAGCAGATTGCCATGCGCGTCGGACAGTTGCGATGCAATCAACGTGAGCTGCAGTTTTTGCTTCGTTGCAATCACCTTTTTGAAGGTGAGTGTGACCGTGTTTTTCGTGGGATCGTAATTGGCCAGCGTGAGCCCCACCGGCGTATATTTCAGCTTCTTGCCCGAGCCGGTGACCTGCGAAAGCTGATAGGCACCAAGGTTGTAAACCTGAGCCAGATTCATCGCCTCGCTGAACTGAATCACCAGGTTCGTTAGCCCCTTCTTCGTCGAAAGAAAATTGAGCGGAGCTGCGGTCGGCGGCGTGTTGTCGAACGGCAGCACGGTCACCGTGAAGCTATTCTGCGCCGTGTTGCCCGAACGGTCGGTTGATGTTGCGATGACCGTCGTCGTGCCGACCGGCAAGAGCGTGCCGCTGGGGATTGAGAGCTGAACCGGGTCGCTCAGCAGGTCGACCGTATCACTTGCAAAAATGTTGGGATAATTGACCACAGCGCCCGACTCGCTCGTGGCCTGGACCGTGAGATTGACAATGCCGTTGATCGTAGGAGCGGTGTGATCGACGATCCAGTTCGAAGCGAGCGTGCCTGTTCCGACATTGCCCACCTGATCACGGAACAGCGCCTTGATCGTGAGTGTGTAATTCCCTTCGAGCGCAGTGAGCGAGCCAAGGCCGTTCACCTGGAAGCTCGTTGGCGAGAGTTGGACGACGCTCACGCCCGTGAGCGCGACACCCTTCAAATTGCGTGTAAGCGCGACATCGGCGATCGAGACTGTCGAGTTATCGACCGGCTTCGACACGTTGAACACAACACTCGAGACCGGCGACGACCGCGGGCTGGGAATTGGATTCGGCGCGATCGACGTCACCGTCGGCTGGGTGGTGTCGATCACGAACGACGTCGAGGCAGTTCCACTTCCCGGATTGCCAACGTTATCGCGAATCTGCCCAGCCGACACGGTCAACACGTAACTCCCCGAAATCGGGTTGCCGCCTTGCGATGTGAGGGTATCAAGCCCGCTAATGCGATACGTCGTGCCCGAAACAAGGCTCACGCTCAACCCGTCGCCCAGCGGCAAGGAGGCGCCATTGAACGTGAGCGAGAACGACGATGCGTTGAACGTTGAAACATCGATCGCCTTCGAGAACGTCACATCAACCGACGACACCGCCGCGTTCCGCGTGTGCGGAGTGACCTGTGCAATCGAAACGAGTGCCGGCAGTGTGGTGTCGATCGTGAAACTCGTCGAATCGCTGCCCGAACTGGAATTGCCAGCGAGATCGCTGATCGTCGCGCCGTTCACATTGAGTACGTAGGTATGCGTCGACGGTTGAACGCCAGGGTTCGTCAGCGCATTTAGGCCGCCAATCTGGTAGGTAGTGTCGTCAATCTGCGTGATCGTCACGCCGTTGCCGATCGCCTGCGTGGCGTTGTCGACCATGAAACCGAGTGCGGCGGTGGTGAATGTCACTGGGTTGATCGGCTTCGAGAAGACGACGTTCACAATGTCGACGCTGGTGTTCCGCAGCGATGGCGTAACCGGTCCGACCGAGACGATCTGGGGCGGAACCGTGTCGATCGTGAAGTTCGCCCCCGCCTCGCCCGAGCCCGAATTTCCAGCGATATCAGCCAGTTTTGTCGCGTCGATTGTGAGCGTGTAAACACCGTCAAGCGGCGCTCCGCCCGAGCTTGTGTAAGTGCCGAGACCATTCAGTTGATAGGTGGATCCCGACACGAGCGTCAGCGACAATCCCGCCGCCGGAACGAGATTGCCGTCACGATAAAGTTCGACGGCCGACGGCGTGAAGCTCGTGAGATCAATGGCCTGCGAGAACGTGATGTTGACGCTCGCCAGGCTGGTGTTGCGGATCGGCGGTGCGATCGGACCGACCACCGTAATCGTCGGAGCCACGGTGTCGATCGTGACTGACTGTACCGTCGACACATTGCTGATGTTGCCCGCGAGATCAATCTGCCGCGCGGTGTATTGATAGTCGCCGTCGCTCACGGGCGTCGATTCACCGAGCGATACCGTCCCGCCCGTGGTACTCACCATCGTCGCGACGATCGTCCCGTTGCGCAGCAGTTGCACCGTCGCGTTGGGCACGATGCCTTGAATATCAAACGTCGGCGTGTTGATGTTCGTGACGTTATCACTATTGCTCGCGCCGCTGTCGCTCGCCGGGTCGAGGAAGAGTGTGGGCGTCGCGGGACGATTCGTCACCAGCACAACTGTGTAAGGCGTACCCGGCGCACCTGTCGTTCCAGCAACGTCAGTCGCCGTCGCCGCGAAGTGATATGTGCCGTCGTTGAGCGGCTGCGGCGAGCCCAGCAGCAAACTCCAGTTGCCCAGCGCGTCGGCTGTGGCCGAGCCGATGACTTGACTCGTATCCGAGTTCGTAACGGTGACCGTGCTATTCGCTTCGGCCACGCCAAAAACGCTGAAGGTGGGAACGTTCGTCACACCATCGCCACTCACACCGCTATCAGGTGTGATTCCGTTGATGATCGGCGAAGACGGCAAATGTGTGTCAACGGTAACCCGAAGGACGGAGCTCGAACTACTTGTCGTTCCCGCCAGGTCGGTGGCTGTCGCAGCGTAGTGATACACCCCATTTCCAAGCGGTGATCCCCCACCAAGCGCAAAACTCCAGTGACCGCTCGCATCGGCGGTCGCCGTGCCGAGAACCGTGTTCGAATCTGTGTTCCTTATGGTGACAACCGCATTCGCCTCGGCCGTGCCGAGCAACGTGAGCACCGTTGCGTTCGTAATGTCATCCGTGCTGCTTACACCAGTGTCGGGCGAAATTCCGGTCAGATCTGGTGCAGCGGGCGTGTGAGTGTCGATTGTCACCGCGAACGGTGCGCTCGCGGCGCTCGTGGAACCTGCCAGATCGGTCGCCGTCGCCGTGTAGTGATGAACTCCATCGGTCAAAGTCGACACAATCGCGTAACTCCACGCGCCGGAGCCATTCGCGGTGGTCGTACCGAGCACCTGCGAGCGGTCGGCGTCGGTGATCGTCACCACGCTGTTCGCTTCGGCCGTCCCTTGCAACGTGATCGACGACGCGTTCGTCACCTCGTCGGTCGAGCTTGACCCCGTGTCGGGAGTAATCGACGCAATAAAGGGCGCGGCGGGCACGTGGGTATCAACCACAACCGTGAACGGCGACGCGCTCGGGCCTGTTGTTCCGGCGAGGTCGGTCGTCGTAGCCGTATAGCGATAGGTTCCATCGCTCAGCGGCGTACCGCTGCCAATGGTGAAGGTCCACGTCCCCGCGCCGTTCGCGGTCGCCGTTCCCAGAATCGTATTCGTGCTGGCGTTAAATATCGTCACCGTGCCGCCTGCTTCGGCCGTACCGCTAAGAGTGAACGTCTTCGCAGTTGTCACGCCGTCGCTGTTGCTCGCCCCTGTGTCGGGCGTGATCCCAACAATCACTGGAGCTCCCGGCGTATGCAGGTCGATCACCACCTTGAACGATGCACTCGCAGCGCTCGTGGTTCCGGCAAGGTCCGCGGCCGTTGCGGCGTAATGATATGTCCCCGAATTCAACGGTGTGCTCGCGCCGATCGTAAACAACCACGCACCCGAGCCGTTCACCGTCGTCGTACCGAGCACTGAATTCGCATCGGCATCGGTAATTGTCACTGTCGCGTTTGCTTCCGCAGTTCCGCTCAACACGAATGCGCCAACATTCGTCACGGCATCGTTGGAGACGCCATTGTCGGGCGTGATCGCCGTTATCGCCGGCGCGGCAGGAGTGTGCGTGTCGATCGTCACCGCGAACACGGTGCTTGCTGCACTCTTCGCGCCGCGAGAATCGGTCGATGTCGCAGTGAAGTGATAGGTACCGCTAGTCATGGTCGGCAACGTAAGTTGCCAGTTGCCACTCGAGTCGATTGTGGGCGTCGTCGCGTAGTCAGTGTTCGACTCGACCTGATGCAACGTAATCGTGTTGCCCGCCATACCCGTTCCGTGAATGGTCAACACGGTAGCCGACGTCACGCCGTCGCCCACAATTCCCGTATCGGGCGTAACGCTCATGATAATCGGCGTGCCAATCGGCTGCGTGTCGATCGTCACCGTGAACGTAGCGCTGACGTTGCTAATGTTCCCCGCGCGGTCGGTCGCGGTCGCTGTGATCGGATAGACGCCATCCGCGAGTGCTCCCGTGGTGAAGCTCCACGCGCCCGATCCGTTGGTCGTGGTAGTACCCAGGGGCGTCGTGCCACCCTTGTTGCTGATCACCTTGACGGTACTATTCGCCTCGGCCGTGCCGCTGAATGTGACGCTCGAAACCTGGCTCAGGTGCGAACCGGCCGTCCCCGTGTCGGGCGAGACGCTCGAAATCACCGGCGCAGCCGGTTTCACCGTATCAACGGTCACCGAATAAGCCGCGCTCGCCGGACTGACGTTCGTGGCGATATCCGTCGCAGTCGCAACGTAAGACGTCGTTCCATCAGGCAATGGGCTAGCGATCGAGCCAAGCGGGATCGACCAAACACCACCCGAAACACTCGACGTACCCACGACCGCAGACGTCGCCGCATTCTTGACGGTGATCGTCGTCCCGTTTACGCCTGTGCCCGAAAGCGTAAGCACGTTCGCATTCGTATAACCCGGCACGCCCGTGTTCGGCGAAATGGTCGTGATCGCCGGAACGGCGGGCGCGGTCGTCAGCACCGTCAGGTTGAACGTACTACTCGCCACACTCGTGTTGCCAGCAATATCGGTCGCGGTCGCAGTGTAGGAATACGTTCCGTCGGCCAGCGGCGATCCCGCCGAGCCGAGTGAAATCGACCAGCTTCCCGATCCGCTGGTCGTCGCCGTCCCCACA
The DNA here is from genome assembly GCA_945957605.1 of uncultured Isosphaeraceae bacterium. Classification (GTDB taxonomy): domain Bacteria; phylum Planctomycetota; class Planctomycetia; order Isosphaerales; family Isosphaeraceae; genus CAMFLR01. The sequence continues at coordinate 308,520 of CAMFLR010000005.1, read as the reverse complement.
ACAGTGTTCGTTCCCGCCACAACCACGCTGATCTCGCTATTCGCCTCGGCCGTACCCGAAAGCATGAGCACATTTCGGTTCGTGATATTCGGCGAGCCCGAATTTGGCGTCACACCCGAAATCACCGGCGCAGCGGGGGCGGTGCTGTCGACCGTATAGCTAAACGTGGTGCTGGCCGCGCTCACATTGCCGGCTGCATCGCTGGCCGTAGCGGTGTAACTGTAGTTGCCATCGGCGATGTTCGAGAGCGAGAGCGACCAGTTGCCCGTGCCATTTGCCGTCGCCGTGCCAACCGCAGTTCCCACTCCGGCAATCACCACACTGACGATACTATTCGCCTCGGCGGTGCCCGAAAGCGTAAAGCTGTGGAATCGCGTCAACGTCGACGTTGTGCCTGGCGAAATCCCCGAAATCACCGGCTTCGCTGGCACAGTCGTGTCGACGGTGATGCTGTAGGCCGATGCAGCACTCAAATTGCCGGCCGCGTCGGTCGCCGTGGCTGTGTAGCTGTAAACCGCGTCGGCCAAAGTCCCGAGCGAGATCGACCAGCTTCCGCCGGTAGCAGTCGCGCTGCCGACGCGAGTCGCTCCGTTGTAGAGCGTTACCGTGCTTCCGGCTTCCGCCGTGCCGTTGAGCGTGAGCGGGTTGAACCGGGTGATGTTCGACGTACCCGAGTTGGGCGTGACGTTCGTGAACACGGGAGCGGCAGGAGCGGTCCGATCGACGGTGAAAGAGAACGTCGACGAGCTACCGGTGTTGCCGGCGGTGTCAGTCGCCGTGGCTGTGTAGCTGTAATTTCCGCCCGAGAACGTGCCGAGCGCCAGCGACCAACTTCCGCCCGTCGCCGTGATCGTCCCGACCAGCGTCCCCGTCGTGCTGCTCCCCTGATAAATCTTGACCGTGCTGCCGCTTTCCGCGGTACCGTTGAGCGTGAGCGTACCCGACGAGTTCGTCAGGGTCGAAGTGCCGGAGTTCGGAGTGATACTCGAAATCACGGGCGCGGCGGGGGCAACCGTGTCGACTCTCACCGTGAGCGTATTGCTCGTAAGACTCGAGAAGCTCGAGCCATCGACCGTTTGAACCGTAAAGGCATGAGTGGAGGGGTTGCCGCTGCCCGACAAGCCGGTGGCCGTGTAAGTCCAGTTGCCACTCGAGTTGTTCGTGATGGGCACGTTGCCGATCAGCGAACCGTTGTCATAAACGTTGACCTTGCTGTTCGCCTCAGACGTTCCCGAGAGAATCGCCTGCGTGGAGTTCGTCGGGCTAGACCCGTTCACACCAACGCTCGTCTGGAACGTCGTATTGATCGTCGGCGTCGGCACGACGTAGAGATTCTCGGTTACCGTGTTCGAATTGAGGCCGTCGATCGCGTCGTTCGCCCTCACGCCAAAGCTGTCGGAGCCCGAATAACCGGTCGTCGGCGTGTAGGTGTATCCGCCAGTGTTGCCGTTCAAAACGAGCGTGCCGTGCGACGGAGATGTCACAACGCTCAGCGTCAGCGCATTGCCATCAGTGTTCGTCGCGTTATAGAAAATGTTTCCCGGCGTCGACGTGGTCGTCGGCACGACCAGCGCGGTGTTGAGTTGTGTCCCTTGAGTCGCCTGGGCGACGAGCACCGCGGCCGTCGTGTTCACGGTGATGTTCACCGTCTGCGGCGCCGATACGAAGCCGAATTTGTCGGTCACCGTGTAAGTGAACGAATCGGACGCGTGCTGATGCGCCGTCGGCGTATAAGTGATCGTCCCGCCCGCTGAACCAGGAACCGCACTCAGGCTGCCGTGCGATGGTCCCGATGTGATCGTGTACTTATTAAACGAATCCGACGTCGTGAACGTTCCTGCATCGAGCCTGATACCGACCGACGAGTTTTCGTTCACCGTCTGAGTCGCTAGCGCGGCCAGCGTCGGCGTGCCGACTTTGAAGACCGTCAGCGTGTACGTGAGACGAAGATCCCTGTCCACGTATGCAGTTGAAGTGTGCAGAATATCGAGGTTGATCGTATTCGAGCCGTAGCTTGGAAGCGCCGAGTAGAGATTTGCGGCAGGAATCGAAAAATTCACCGTGCCACCCGCTGAGCGAACCAACGACCCTTCGGTGATCTGAGCCGATGGGATCAAGGTGCGATCGCTCGTCGTGTACATTCCGAGGCCGAGATACGGCAGGGCCGTCCCAGTTCCACTGTTCGGGGCACCCGTAATCGTTCCGTTAAACGCATATGCACTGTCAGATTGGCCAACCACCGGATTCCCGGATCCGTCGTTGGGCAAAGTCGACGTCGAACTCAACGAGGTGAGCAGAAATGAAGCGGCGATTGTCTGCGTTCCGTCGCGCACCGCCGCGACCGCCGTGTGTGTGAGTGTAAACGCCGCTGTCAGCAACGACCTCGATTCGAGCAGATCGATGGTGAGCACCTTCTGCGTGCTTTTGCGCGCAGGTCGCCGGCTGCGAATCCAGGTGTTCGGGCGGGACATCAACTCGTCCTTAACACGAAACGTCCCAACTGGTGCGACGTTGGGGGGAGAACGCAGGTAGCCTCAGCGTTCTTTTTGACCTAAAACTTAAAATGGCGAAAGCTCATGAGGCATTTCGGGGTGGTGCTCGAATTCAGGCGGTCGAGAGAAGGCTGACCGAGACGTGAAGATGGCTCACCACCCCCAATTCCAGCAGATCCTTCGTCAAAGCAATTTCTGCACACCTTACATACCATCTGACTTCACGAAACAGCCGGATGGTATCGCCCAAGGCCTCGCTCGGACTGCGGCGCAACATGCGCGAATTCATAATGATGGCTCCATTGACTATGACTCATGCATAGAATGGCTGCAACTATTGACAGTTCTCTGTCGCCGTTTTGAATCGCTGTGATTTTCATCGCCGGGGAGACCCAAAAACACTTACGCCCTAACCTCAAATCCCACAGAGAATTAGCTGCCTTTGAAATGCATTATTGCAATCAGGCACTTGATTGAAACACGCGTGATAAGGAAGATCTTAAATACCAGATTTGGCGGTTCTGCCAGCATGCTGACAGAACGTGACACGATTCGGGAGGCAGCGCATGGAATCGACGGGTTCTGAGGTGCCGCCACCGGATTCAGACGCACCGTCACTGCGCCCTCACGCCGCGTTGCTCGACTCCGAAGTCGGTCCGGCGAAGCGTCGAGGTCGTTCGTTTCGCGCCCAAATCGTTATCGCGTTCGTGATCTTCCCGCCGTTCGCCGCGCTGAGCTTTGCAGCGTCCCAGAACGGTTCGGCAGGAGACGTCGCGAGCCGCAACATCCCCCTGATCACGGCCGCGACAATCACCGGTCCGTTCGTCGGTGCGATTGCGCGAGGAAGCCAGGGTTGTTGCCTTCGCGCCTCGATCGATATCGCCGTGTTCTGCGTGCCGATTCTCCTCGGCGCCGTGGCGTTTCAGTTCGTCCCGCTACCATTCCGACGCGGCGCCGAGGCCATTCGTCTCACCGTTTGGGCTCTGGCGTGGTTTATCTGGTTCGCTGGCGGGATTCTCTCGTTCCTCCACGCCTTCAGCTAATCACCTGGCCGCACGATGCTGCCGTGCCGCATGCTGGTGCGCCGCTTTCACCGGACCGCCTGCCATTCCCGGCGCTGCGTGCCCGCTCCGGAGCATGGCTTGAGTGATCGCCGCCTGCGACTTCGGCTGTGCGTGCGCGATGGCGGTTTGCACTGGTTGCGTCGGCGGAATTTTCGTCGGCCGATAACCGCTGACATCGACGATCTGACCGTTGATCACGAACCGATACTGCCCTGTGCGCTGGGTGTAGGGGTAAAGGGCCTGAGCGAGCAATGTTGTCGCAGCGGCCTTCTGCAAGAGCGTGAGATGGCGGTACGTTGGCGGGTGAATGACCGTCGGCGTTTTTGCCGTGTTGTCGACGGGCACCTTCACGGATTGCAAGTTGGGAAAGAACTTGAAATCCTTTGCATTCGTAAAATTAACGTTTGGATTCGGCGTGATCACGTCGCCTTGGGGATTGCCATCGGGCGAGAGGACGATTTTGCGATCCTGGTCGCTGCTGCGCACGTTGAGCACCGGATGATGACCTGCGGTCGCGAGACCAAACTCGCCGAGCGCGAACGTGAGTCGATTGTTGAGAATGGCCGACGGGTCGGTGAGCGGCGTCGCACCATTGATCTGCGGCGAGCTAGGCTGCGCGCCGGTGAACCCTGTAAGCCCAATTGCGTTGAACGACGAGTTTGTCGACGAGTTCGATACCGCATCCTTGTATCGCACCTGATCGAGCCGAATCAGATATTCTCGCGTGTGCGGCACGCGAATCACCGCCGGATTGAGATCCGTTCCCGATCCAAGGTTCGTAACGACCTGCCCCTTCGGCAACGGCCCGAGCCCGACCGACCACAACTGGTTATCCGTGGGAAACATGTCTTTCGCCAGCAGATGCACATTATAAAGTGTGTAACTTGTTTGCCCCGTCACCAGGTGAATATTTCCCGGGAAGCTCAGGTTGATCGAATCTTGCTGAGCATCGGAATTGAACGCCCCCGAGCTTGCGGCCGACGACGACGCCGAGATGTTGCCCAGCGTAAGCGAGATTGAAGCAGTTGATGCGGGCTGAGCGACCGCGACGGGTTGATACGGACGGTTCGTTGGGTTATTGGGGTCGTCGGCCGCCCCCGGCTGAATCCCTGCGGCGCGAGTTGTTTCTTCGGGCGGAGCGAGCGGTCCACCGCGAGTCGTTTCCGTTTCCTCGGGCGCGGTTGGAATATCGGGCAAGTTCGGATTCGGCTGACGCGGCAGTGGCGGCTTGGGCTTCACCGGCTCACCTGGCGTCGCGGGCTTGACCGAATTGCCGGGTGTCGCGGGCTTCGGCGCAGTGTCGGCAGTCGCAGGCTTGACGGTTGAGGTCGACGGCTTGGGTGCTTGCATCGCGAGCAAGGCCCGCGCATCGTCGGCGGGAGTCGCTACAGCGATTTCATTTGCGGCAATCGTCCAGGCCTGCGATCCATTCGAGACCAGAATCGGCCGCGCGTTCGCACTTACGCTCGCCTCGCGCCCCTCTTCAAGTCGGAATGGCGCACGCGTGGCACTCGTGATCGTCGCCGCGCCCCGTTCGACCTTCAAACACGCCCCCTCAACCGCTGCCCGCAGAATACCACTGCGAATCTCGGCGCGGGCGCTACCAAACTCGACGGTCACGCTCCCGGCGCCGCCGGCCGTAATGCGCGTCTCGCCGCTTTCGAGCGTGATGAACCGCGCGGCTGGTGTCCCTTGAATCATCGCCATCGTGCCGGGCGCGAGCGCGACGATTTTTCCGTCGTCGAGCAAAAGCCGAGCGGTTCCCGAGCCGCCCGCCACAACACGGTCGCCATTGAGCACCAGCGCCCCAGTTGAAGCCGCGTATGTCTCGCTTCCGCGCAGTAGCAAAAGCTCGGTCGACGCCGCAACCACCTGACCCGCTTCGGCTGCAGGCGCAACGCCGGTTGCACCCGGAAGCGGAGGCAATGATGCGGGGCTGGAACCGCTGGCCGGCATGGCGGCGATCAAAGCAAGAAGCAGCTTCGTCATCATTACCCGCCTGGCCTCCTGCCCGCGACCGAATCTTACATCAGCGCAGTCGAGCGTTCGGCGCTCGCCGCTAAGCTGTAGCGATTACACCGATCATAACGCCACAAACTCGGTCATCCTGACCAGCTTACGGCAATCGGCGCGCATGCGCTTGCCTGATCAAATCGGACCAGCAGCCGGCATCCTCCAACCTTTCCGCGCAAACGGAAACGGCCGACTCATGCCAGGATCTTGCTAATCACCTTGCCATCGACGTCGGTCAGGCGGAAGTCGCGTCCCTGAAACCGGTATGTCAGCTTCGTGTGCTCAAGCCCAAGCTGGTGCAAAATCGTCGCCTGGATATCGTGGATATGAACGCGATCTTCAACCGGCGCGAAGCCGAAATCGTCGGTCGCGCCATGGACGATCCCCGGCTTCACTCCACCGCCTGCCATCCACATCACTGATGTATCGATATGATGGTTTCTACCAACGTTCTCGCGGATCTCACCCATCGGCGTCCGCCCAAACTCGCCACCCCACACGACCAGCGTTTCATCGAGCAAACCACGTGCTTTCAAGTCGGTAATTAATGCGGCCATGGGACGATCGATATCGCGGCAGGAGACGTCGAGGTCCTTGTTCAAGGTTTGCCCCGGCCCGCCGTGATGGTCCCACTCGGTGTGATAAAGCTGCACGAACCGCACGCCGCGCTCGACCATCCGCCGCGCCAGCAAGCAGTGGCTCGCAAACGACGGTTTCCCCGGCTCGATGCCATAAAGATCGAGCGTCGCCTTCGACTCTTTCGAGAAGTCGATCAACTCAGGCGCACTCGACTGCATGCGGAACGCCATTTCATAAGCCGCAACCCGCGTGGCAATTTCCGGGTCGCCCGTCGCATCCAGCCGCTGCCGATTGAGCGCCGAAACTGCCTCGACCGCGCGCTTCTGCTGGGCTCGCGAGATTCCTTCGGGATTCGCCAGATTCAAAATCGGGTCGCCCGCCGATCGCAACGGCACGCCCTGATACGACGACGGCAAGAAGCCGCTGCCCCAGTTCACCGCCCCGCCACGCGGCCCGCGCGGGCCCGATTGCAGCACGACAAAGCCGGGTAAGTCGCGCGACTCGCTGCCAATCCCGTACGTCACCCACGACCCCATGCTCGGCCGGCCGAATTGCTGCGAGCCGGTGTTCGCAAAGAGTTTCGCCGGCGCGTGGTTGAAGACGTCGGTTGCGACAGTTTTCAAAAGCGCAACGTTATCGACAACCTTGGCGAACTCGGGCAAAAGCTCCGAGACATAAACGCCCGCCTTGCCATGCTGGGCGAACTTGCGGCGCGTTCCCAGCAGCTTCGGCTTATCCTTGGCGAACGTGTCCATGAACGCGAAGCGACGGCCAGCGATGAACGAGTCTGGAATTGGCTCGCCCGAGCGTTTTTGCAACTCGGGCTTGTAGTCGAACATTTCGAGCTGGCTGGGACCGCCCGCCATGAAGAGATAGATCACACTTTTCGCTTTGCCGGCGAAATGCCCCTTGCGTGGGGCGAGTGGATCAACGGCCGACCGCGCACCAACCGCATCGGCCCGGGCCATTCCTTCGCCGGCGAGCGTGCCGAGTGCCATCGTCCCCAGGCCCAGACCGCAGCCGCGGAAGAAGTGACGGCGAGTTTGTTCGAGCCAAGGATTCTCGGACGAGTGATCGTTCATAGCGTCGCAACCCCGGTTCGTCATTCCCGCGTGATGAACTCGTCGGTATTCAGCAGCACCCGAGCCGCCGCCCGCCAGGCCGATCGCTCGCGATCGCCTGCCTTGATCTGACCGTCATTCCGTTCGGCTTTGACTAATCCTTCAACCGCCTCAAGCTCAGCCGCACTCGGTCCACGGCCGACCGCAGTGCGGAACAGAAAATCAACACGCGCCGAATCCGTCGAGCCTCCCTCGCGTTCGACACGATCGGCTAGAGCATTCGCACACTCGATGAACGAAGCATCATTTAAAAGTGTGAGCGCCTGAATCGGCGTGTTCGACCGGTTCCGCCGCGTGCAAGCCTGAATTGCGTTTGGGGCGTCGAAGGCAAGCAAAGCAGGGTAGGGGGTTGCGCGCCAGAAGAAGGTATATAGCCCGCGGCGATAGCGATCGCTTCCCTTGCTCACATACCACGGCCTGCGCATCTGGCCGAGTTCCATCACACCGCCCGGTTGCGGCGGATACACGCTCGGGCCACCGATGGTAGGCGTTAAGAGCCCACTCACCTTGAGCGCACCATCGCGAATCAATTCCGCGTCGAGCCGCACGCGCGACTGTCGGCCAAGCAAGCGGTTACCCGGATCCACCCGATCGAGCTCCGCTCGCGACTTCGACGACTGCCGGTAAGTCTTCGACAGCACAATTTCGCGGTGAATCGCCTTCAAACTCCACTTCTGTGCGATCAATTCAGTCGCCAGCCAGTCGAGCAATTCGGGATGACTCGGCGGCGTCCCTTGCGTGCCGAAGTCGTTCTCGGTCTCGACGATCCCACGACCAAAGTACGCCTGCCAGATGCGATTCACAGTCACGCGCGCTGTCAAAGGGTGGCCGGGATCGACCAACCACATCGCCAGGTCAAGCCGATCCGGCTGTTTTTTGCCTTTGCCCGACTTGAGCGGCGGTAGAACGGCGGGCACGCCCGGCGCGACATCGGCCCCTCGCCTGGTGAAATCGCCGTTGATATGCACGAACGACTCGCGTGGCGCTTTTCGTTCCGAAACGACGAGCGTGGTCGGGAAATCCGGCTCGCTCTTCCGAAGCGCGGCCAGAGCCACATGATCGGCCTTATAGTCGGAACTGCTGGCGAGGAACAGCTCTATCAGCAAGCGATTCTGATTCTCGGTACGCTTTTCGACTGCCCGGTCGAACGCATCCTTGATCTCCGGCGGATGGTCAACCTTGAAGGCTGGAGAGAGATTCGCCTCCCAGTCCTTCATTTTCTTCTGGGCGATCTCGGGGTGCTCTTTCTTGAGCTTCTTGTGATACGCGGCGATTTCCTTGCGCACCTTCTCACGCGTGCTGCGTTCCTGGTCGCTGGCGAATTCGAGCGTCGGTTCGTCGACGTTGTTCAGGAACGCGAACAGGTTGTAATACTCGCGCTGGGTCAGCGGATCATACTTGTGGTCGTGACACTGGGCGCAGGCCATCGTCAGGCCCATGAAGACTGTCGACGTCGTCGCAACGCGGTCGTAAATCGACTCGATCCGGAACTGCTCCTTGTCGATCCCGCCTTCCTGATTGAGTTGCGTGTTGCGGTGAAACCCAGTCGCGACCTTTTGTTCGAGCGTCGCGTTGGGACGCAGGTCACCGGCCACCTGATCGATCACGAACTGGTCAAACGGCTGATCACGATTGAACGCGTTGATCACCCAGTCGCGATAGCTCCAGATTTGCCGAGGGGCATCGATGCTATAGCCATTCGAATCGGCGTAGCGAGCCGCGTCGAGCCACGGCCGCGCCCAGCGCTCGCCAAAATGGGGCGACGCCAGCAAGCGATCGACCAGTCGCTCGTAAGCATCGGGCCGAGTATCTGCGACAAAGTCGGCCACTTCCTTTGGCGTCGGCGGCAGCCCGATCAGGTCGAGACTGACGCGACGAATCAGCGTCGGCTTGTCGGCCTCGGGCGATGGCGTCACTCCCGCCTTGAACAGCCGGTCACGAATAAATGCGTCGATTGGATGCAGCGGAGGTGCACCAAGCCCCGCAGTCACAGCCGGAACGGGCGGACGCTTGGGCGGTATGAACGCCCAGTGCGTCTCGCTCAGCCGCGTCGGTTCTTCGTTGGGCGGCGCGACGGCTCCCTCATCAATCCACCGCGTTAATAAAGCGATTTCTTCGGCACTTAGCGCCGGGCGTTTAAGCGGCATTCGCTCGATCGCCCCGTCTCCCTTCACGGCTTCGATCAGCAGCGATTCGTCGGAATGCTCCCGCACGACCGCCACGCCAGCCTTGCCGCCCTTGATCGTGTTCGCAGCCGTATCAAGCCGTAAACCACCACGGGGCCGTGCCTCACCGTGACAGGCGACGCACTGCTTCGCGAGCAGCGGCTTGATTTCCTTCGTGTAATCAACGGGCGGGCGCAAGGGCCTGTCTGCCGGCACCCCGGCCGTGACCAACCCGATCGAAACGATCAGTGCTAGACCGCTCATTATGGCAGGCTCGTGGGGAGAGGCGAGGAAGAACTCCGCTCGTAGAACATTTATCATACGTGAGAGACGCCTCGATGCATAGATGTTGCCTGAGGTGTCTCATCGTCCTGGCCGGCTCGGCATCAAGGCGTCACCATCACCTCAATGACGCTCGCCTGATCCGCTGTGCGCAAAACGCGATGCGTCGCCTTCTGGAAGTCCGACTCCTTCGCGCTATAGATGTCGACGAACGTCTGCGGGTTGCGATCGACGAGCGGGAACCAGCTACTTTGCACCTGCACCATCAAGCGGTGCCCCGAACGGAAGCTGTGATAACTATCAGGAATGGTGAATTTCACCGTCGTTGGCTCGCCCGGCTTGAACGGTTCGGGCTTTTCCAGGCTGTTGCGGAATTTCCCACGCATCACATCGCCACGCACCAGTTGCTGGAAGCCGCCCTGGCTATCGGCCGCAGGCTTCGGGTCGCGCGTGGGTGCATCATCGGGATAAACATCAATGAGCTTGACGACCCAGTCGGCGTCGGTGCCGGTCGTGCTCACGCGCAAGTCGACTTCGATCGGTCCGGCAATCGTGAAATCGGACTCGAACGGCTCGGTTTGATACGTCACCACGTCCGGCCGGCGCGAGGCGAACCGCTGATCTTCGACCATGTACGACGCGGGATAGTCGGACGAGATCACCGTGGTGTACGGCACGGGGTGCGCGGGATCGCTGGGGAATTCGTCGAAACCGTCGCCGTCTTGCGAGGGCGGATCGAAGCTAATCTTCCCCTTGGCTGCGAGGTAGAGCTTCTTCTGCTTCGCGTCCTTGGGCGGCCATGCGTCGTGCCGGTGCCATTCGTTCTTGCCGGTTTCAAACACCCAGGCCTTGGTTGACTTCCAGACGCTTTCGCCGCGTTGGTCGGTGGCGGCTTCGCGAAGGTAATGTTCAAAGAATGCGAATTCGATCCTCTCGCGATAGAACTCGCCCGTCTTGCTCGCGAATGCCACGGAACCCAGGCTCGCGCCGTCGCCTCGGCTCCATCCGCCGTGGACCCACGGCCCCATCACCAGCGTATTGTGCGATCGGGGATGGTTCGCTTCGATCGTCCTGTGCGTTTTGAGAGGACCGTAAAGATCCTCGGCATCGAACCAGCCGCCGACCGTTAACACAGCGGGCTTCACGTCGACCAGGTGCGGCCAGAGCGCACGTTCTTTCCAGAATTGATCATAGTTGCCGTGCTTCATTTCTTCATTCCAGAAGGCGCGCTGCCCCTTGAAATAAAGCTCATTGGCACGTGCGAGCGGCCCTAAATTCAGGAAAAACGCGTAGGCGTCGTTTGTTCCGTGGTGAAACGGCTGGTCCGGCTTCGCAGTTGGACCAGTTCTAGGCGCACCGAATTGAGCATCAAAATTGAACGTTTGATGCAAAAAGAACGCACCGTTGTGATGGACGTCGTCGCCGATGAACCAATCGACGAGCGGAGCCTGCGGTGAAGCCGCCTTGAGCGCGGGATGCGCGTCAATCACCGCAGCCGCGGCGTAAAACCCTGGGTAAGAGATGCCCCAGACGCCCACCCTGCGATTATTACGCGGAACGTGATTGATCAGCCATTCAATCGTGTCGTACGTGTCACTGCTCTCGTCGATGTCATTCTTATCCCGTTTCTTTGCGATCTGCGGCCGAACGTCAGCAAACGTTCCCTCTGACATATACCGCCCACGCACATCCTGAAGGGCGACGATGTATCCCTTGGTTCCAAAATGTGCCGACGGCCCAAGCGTATCCCTGTATTTGTCGACCCCGTACGGCCCGACGCTGTATGGCGTGCGGTTCAGCATGATCGGATAAGTTTGGGCACTATCCTTGGGGACGTAAACTGACGTGAAAAGATGAACGCCATCTCGCATCGGAATGCGATATTCATACTTCGTATAATGCGCCTTGACGTACTCAAGCCCTTGACCAAAACTCGCGCGGCCGGGCAAAACAAGCGCGAGTGCGGCCAATACCAGGAAAATCACTCTGCGTGGTGACATGAACGCGGTTCTCCACTCGATCGAGTCGATCAGTCCGTGCGTTGGCTCGCCATCGTAATCGAGTCGCACGCTGATGTCTTTAACCGACCGCCAATCGCCACTCATCGCTTTTTTTCGAGGGACCGTCCGCCTATACTCGTGACCAACGAATGTTAAACCTCCCGCCCTCCGCGAGGCCACCATGCGCGCGAATCGACGGATATTTCCAGGCACGATCGCGGTGCTGGCGGGCCTGCTTGTCGGTTTTGGGCCTGGTCGCGAAGCCCTGGCCGCCGACCCCGAGTACGACGTCGTCATCCGCAATGGCACGATCGTCGACGGATCGGGAAATCCTTGGTACCTCGGCGATGTCGCCATCAAGGGCGACCGAATCGCCCAGGTCGCGCGCAAAGTTGTTGGCAGCGGCAAACGCGAGATCGACGCGAAGGGCCTGGTCGTCACGCCTGGCTTCATCGATATTCATTCTCACTCCGACGACCTCCTGCTCGAAGACGGCAACGCTCAGAGCAAGATCCGTCAGGGGGTGACGCTCGAAGTTCTGGGCGAAGGGGAATCCGCCGGGCCGTGCGCGGAGCCACGCTCGTCGGGATCAGACAGCAAAACGCACAAATGGCCAACTCTCAGCGCCTATTTTGATGCCGTCGAAAAAAGCGGTATTTCGGTCAACATCGTCTCCTATGTCGGCCTCGATACGATCTGGCACGCAGTGATGGGCGACTCGTTCGCCCGACCGACTGACGCACAATTCGACGCAATGAAAGCGCTGATCGACCAGGCAATGCGCGACGGCGCATTCGGACTGTCGAGTCAGCTTGCAATGCCCCCCGGTTCGCTCGCGACCACCGATGACATCGTTCGTCTCTGTGAAGTCGTCGCCAAGCACAAAGGGCTCTACTCGGCCCACACGCGTAACGAAGGGGCCGACGTTCTGAAATCGGTTCGCGAGATGATCGACATCGCCACCCGCGCCAACGTGCCCGTTGACATCATCCATATCAAAATTGCCGATCAATCGAACTGGGGCAAAATGCCCGAGATCGTCCGGCTTGTCGATGAAGCGCGGGCGCGAGGCATCAACGTCCAAACGAACGTCTACCCTTACACTCGCGGTAACAACAACCTGGCAAGCATTATTCCGCCCTGGGCACACGAAGGCGGCACGCCTGCGATGCTCGAACGACTGGCCGATCCCAAGCTCCGCGACCGGCTCAAGCACGACATTCGCGAAGGAATTCCTGGCTGGTACAACCATTACACGGCGATCGGCGGCGACTGGAAACGGATGCTCGTCAACGGCAAGGGGCCGTACGAAGGGCAGACGATGGACAAGGTGATCGCCGCCAAATCGGCCGGACGCGAAGGCGTTGATCCGCTCGGTATTCTGTTTGAGGTGCTGATCGAGCAAAAAGGATCGGTGCCGACGATTTACGAGCATCACACCGAAAAAGATATGAACCTCGCGCTACTTCAGCCGTGGTGCTCGGTTGGCTCCGATGGTCTTGCTCACGCGACAGAAGGTCCGCTGCGCCGCGGCAATCCCCACCCGCGCAGCTTCGGCACGTTCCCGCGCGTTCTGGGGGTGTACGTCCGCGAGCGTAACCTGCTTCGACTCGAAGACGCCGTGCGCAAGATGACCAGCCTGAACGCCGCCAAGCTCGGCCTGACCGACCGCGGCTCGCTTGCCGCCGGCCGGTTCGCGGACGTGGTGATTTTCGATCCCAAGACAATCATCGACCGCTCAACCTATTCCGATCCGTTCCATTATGCGGAAGGGATTGTGCACGTTCTGGTCAACGGCACGAGCGTCATCGACAATGGTAAACACACCGGCGCGCGGCCCGGTCGAGCCATCCGCCGTGCAACGCCCGCGCAGCCCTGATCGCTCCCTCTCATCTCTCCGAGGTTTCTGTCGTGACTTGCCGGATCAAGAAGCACGATTGGCTCATGATCGCGTTGGTTTGCCTGTTCGCTCCCAGCCTTGCGCGAGCCGGCGATGAAGCCTCATTCCAGGCTGCGTCCGACGTTCTTGCCACGCGCTGTTACGAATGCCACAACGCAACCAACGCCTCGGGCGGGCTCGACCTCTCGCAGCGTACGGCGATACTGAAAGGCGGCGACAGCGGCCCGGCCTTTGACGCCGAAACTCCCGCCGAAAGCCTGGTGCTTGAACGCGTTTCAAATGGCGAGATGCCGCCCAAGAAGAACGGCAAAGCACGGCCACTTTCAAAGAGCGAATCAGCAGCACTCAAGACCTGGATGACATCGGGAGCACCCTGGCCAAACGGGCGCGTGCTCGATCCATTTGCACGCTCGACCGAATCGCACGCCGGCCGCGATTTCTGGTCGCTTCAGCCCATTCGCGAAGTGGCGGTGCCGGTCGTAAACGACGCTTCCAATCCGATCGACGCCTTCATTCTCCGCGACCTCGAAGCCCGGAAGTGGACGCTCGCCCCCGAGGCAGACCGCGCGACACTGATCCGCCGCGTGTCGATCGACCTTACCGGCTTGCCACCGAGCTATGAACAGGTAAAAGCGTTCGTTTCTGACAAGAATCCCGACGCCTACGAAAAGCTGGTCGATCGCCTGCTGGCCTCACGGCATTTCGGCGAGCGCTGGGGACGCTACTGGCTCGACGTCGCCCGCTATGCCGACACGTGTGGCTACGAACGCGATCAGACGAAGGAAAACGCCTGGAAATATCGCGACTGGGTGATTCAGGCGATCAACGCCGACATGCCGTTCGCTCAATTCGTCACCGAACAGCTCGCGGGCGATGAGTTGCCCAACCGCACCGAAGCGAGCCTGATCGCCACCGGTTTCATTCGCCTTGGCACCTGGAACGACGAGCCCAACGATCCGCAAGAATACAAATATGAACGTCTCGAAGACATGGTGCACGCCACCAGCACCGCGTTCCTGGGAATGACGGTGAAGTGTGCTCGGTGCCACGACCACAAGTTCGACCCAATCCGCCAGACTGATTACTACCGAATGGCTGCTGCGTTCTGGTCGGGACCGATCGAGCCGGGCAACGGCGAACTCCTGGGCGGTCCCGACGCGAAAACACTTGGCAGCAATGCCTTTGCCTGGACCGATACTCGCAAGGAACCACCGCCGCTGCATCTGCTCATCAAAGGTGAGCCCGCGCGGCCTGGACCGATCATCCGCCCCGGCCAGCTTTCAATGGTCCCCTCACTCGATCGCCCGCTCGAAGCTCCGCCAGCGAATTCGCGGACCAGCACTCGACGCCTGCAACTCGCGCGTTGGATTGCCGATCCTGCGAATCCACTCGCACCTCGGGTCTGGGTCAATCGGCTCTGGCAGAACCATCTCGGCGCGGGACTCGTACGATCGAGCGACAATTTCGGCCAGACCGGCGACCGTCCCACAAATCCCGACTTGCTCGACTGGCTCGCACGCGAGTTTCTCCGAAACGGCGGCAAATCGAAACCTCTCCATCGCATGATTGTGCTCTCACGCGTCTACCGCCAGTCGGCCGTTCACCCAAAACAAGCTGAGTATGCCGCAAGCGATGCGGGCAACCGTCTCTGGTGGCACGCCGAGCGAAAGCGGCTCGACGCCGATAGCCTGCGCGATGCCCTGCTGCTCGCAAGTGGGTCGCTCGACCTGAAATATGCAGGCGGCCCCGGCTTCACGCCAAGCGTTCCCGATGACGCACTCGAAGGTCTTTCCGACAAGACCAAGGCCTGGACTGCGTCGCCCGCCGCTGATCAAAAACGGCGTGCGATTTACATGTTCCAGAAGCGCGGACTGCTCGCGCCGTTTATGACGACGTTTGATGCCCCCGACACCACACTTCCATGTGCCAAGCGCGACGTCACGCTCGTCCCACCGCAGGCCCTCGCGCTCATGAACAATGAGTTCACTTACGCACAAAGCACGGCCGTTGCCCAGATGGTCCTCAAACGCTCGCACTCAGATACCAAAGAACAAGTCCGGCTCGCCTGGCGCGCCGCACTCGCTCGCGATCCTTCCGATCTCGAATTAAAAAACGCGGAAGCTCACCTGCGCGACCAGGCCAAGCATTTCCAGGATGTGCTCGTTCGCACCAAGGCGAAAACTGCACCGGTTGAAGAACTGGCGCTTACGTCGCTTTGCCATGTGCTGTTGAACACAAACGAATTTCTTTACGTCGATTGAGGCCAACCATGAACCACCGTCAATCCGGTTGCGCCGGCCATACGCGCAGGGAATTCGTCTGGGAAATGGGCGCAGGTTTCGCGGGGCTCGCCCTCACCTCGCTGCTCGATGCCGACGGATTTTTCACGCGTCACGCCAAAGGTAATGAATCCGCCGGCCCGCTTGCTCCCAAACCCGCGCATTTCCCCACGAAGGCCAAAAGCGTCATCTTTTTGATGATGAACGGCGGTCCGAGCCAGGTTGATACGTTTGACTACAAGCCGGCGCTCGCGAAATACGCCGGCAAGACGCTTCCCGCCGACAAGAAGTTCATCAACTCCGGCGGTCGCAAGGTCGGCTTCCTCACGCCGGCGTTTCGCAAGTTTGCCCCTGGCGGCAAGAGCGGCCTGCTCATTTCCGACTATTTCCCCCGCGTTCGCGCCCACGCCGACAAGCTCGCCGTCATCCGCTCGTGCCACACCGACAGCCACGCGCACGGCTCGGCACTTGTTGCCATGAACACGGGCAAAACCTTCATCGGCCGCCCTTCGCTCGGCAGTTGGGCCGTCTATGGTTTGGGCACCGAGAATCAAAATCTCCCCGGATACGTCGTACTACTCGACCATCGCGGCGGACCGATCAGCGGCCAGCCCAACTGGGCCAGCGGCTTCATGTCGGCCGCCTATTCCGGCACGCTCTTCCGCCCGGCCGGCGATCCGATTCTCGACCTCCGCGGTCCCGCCGTTCTCGACAAAACCGCCCAGCGCAGCCAGCTCGATCTCCTCGCCAAGCTCAACGCCGATCATCTCGCGAGTCGCCCGGGCGGTAGCGAACTCGCCGCACGAATCTCAAGCTACGAACTCGCCTTTCGCATGCAATCGGCAACGCCCGAGGCCGTCGATCTCAGCCAGGAATCGCAAACGACACGGGACGCCTACGGGCTCGACCGCCAGCCCACCGATGAATTCGCGCGCAAGTGCTTGATCGCGCGTCGATTGGTCGAGCGTGGCGTCCGGTTCGTTCAGTGTTACTCCGGCGGAGGCCATCTCGAAGACACATGGGACGCCCACCAGAGCATCGAGAAAAACCACGGCCAGCACGCTGGCGAAGTCGATCAGCCAATCGCCGCGCTTCTCGAAGATCTCGAACGTCGCGGCCTGCTCGATAGCACGCTCGTCGTCTGGGGTGGCGAGTTCGGCCGCATGCCGTTTAGCGAAGGTAAGGGCGAACCCGGCCGAAACCACAACCCTTACGGCTTCACGATGTGGATGGCCGGCGGCGGCGTGAAGGGGGGAATTGCGTACGGCGAGACTGACGAACTGGGCTTCCAGGCCGTTACCAATCGCGTCCACCTGCACGACTTGCACGCGACGATTCTAGCTCTGCTTGGGCTCAACCACGAACGCCTCACCTACTTCCACCAAGGGCGAGACGAACGCCTGACCGACGTTTACGGCAAGGTTGTCAAAGACATTATCGCATAACATTTATTCAACCCGACGGAGCCTCTCTATGCTTCTTCCGATCGTTCTCGCCGCATTGATTGGTGCGGAAAAACCAGCCGAGGAGTGGACGCCGCTGTTCAACGGCAAGGATCTCACCGGCTGGTACACCTTCTTGCAGGTGCACGGCAAGAATAGCGACCCCGACAAGGTCATCACCATCGCCAATAACGAGATTCATCTCTACAAACACGCCAAGGACGGCGACAAGGTGGTGATGGGCTACATCGGCACCGAGAAGGAATATGGCGATTACCACCTGCGATTCCAGTATCGCTGGGGTGAAAAGAAATTCGCGCCGCGATACAAAATGCTCCGTGACGCGGGTTTGTATTATCATATTTTAGGCGATGACGCCGTTTGGCCCCGAGCCCTGCAATTTCAGGTCGAGCAAACGAACGTCGGTGACTTGATTGCGCTCTATGGCTTTCAGCTCGATAGCTGGGTCGATCCCAAAACCAAGTCCGAAAAAATGCCTACGTTCCTAAACGACGACGCAGGCGGCGCCCCCTACGTGCTAGGCGGCAAGGGAATCGCCTATCAAAAGCATCTCGCGGGCGAGCACGAGCGCGAAGGCTGGAATACGGCCGAAATCATCTGCAAAGGTGACACGACAACGCACATTCTCAACGGCAAGCTGATTAACCGTGGTGTTAACGTGCGGCTCGTGGATGAAAAAGACCCGACCAAGAGCCGCACGATCACGAAAGGCCGCATCGCCCTTGAAATTGAGGCTGCGGAGATCTTCTTCCGCAACGTTGAGATCAAGTCGCTTGCTGGCAAATAGCCACGGTTCGCGGATCATCTTGCCGCGATTCCGCAGCGTCGATTGCGAGGAGAATGAAGCTAATCGCATCAGAGACCGTCAGCGGAATCGCTGCATCAATACGGATCCAAGAACGTGCAGCGCACGCTAACAAGGTCGTTCCAACCTGTATGCCTTGAGGCCGTGGAATTAGCCGTTCGAAGAAAGGCCGGGCTTACATGAAATCAGCTATTCCAGGACTTCGAGGCCTGCAAGGGTTCAGACGTCAAATCTCTCTGAGAAAGGCGATGATCGGAACGGCCTTCTTTGCTGTCGGTTTGGCTGCCATAAGGTACAGCACGTATTTGTGGCTGAGAACCATCAATACGGTCGTTCTCTTTTACTTGATGTTTGCGATTCTGGCAGTAGTTCAATATCCCAAGCGAATTCGTGCCTTTTGGTTGGGCTTCGCTGTTTTCGGATGGGGGTATTACTATGCCGCATTTGGACCGTGGGAAGGCTGGCCCGATCCGGATATTTCGAATACACCGTTCCAAATGGTAAGCCCGGACTTGTTGTCAAATGACTTGGTTGGGCTTGTTGTGAGGTTAGTGAGCAACATTCCTCCGCGGCAGTCCCAGGGGTTTTTGATACAGCAATCTCCTGAATATCAAGAACACTACATCTGCGCAGGATGGATAGGACATCTGCTGTTTACTCTGATATTTGCCGGGATTGGAGGAATTATCTCAAAGCAACTCATGATCAAGGCGGAAGCAACGAGTTCAAACGAGGCCGTCGACAAAGCTTGAATGCATTCAGAACGTCTATTCCGTATGTAGGGAAATTGAGTTGTCGAAATCGGTCAATATCATGAATGAACTTGCAGCAAAACATTCGGGCAATAGCGGTTTGTATTGCCTGCGCGCGTCAATTGGGGTCGTTTACTTGGCTGTTGGTTTCGTCGCTCTACGGCAAAGTACGCATGCCTGGTTCAGGTCGATGAATATGCTCATCATCTCGATCCTTCTTTTCTCCATTCTTAAAGCACTCCTCGCGGCCAAGCCATTTCGGAGCTTTTGGTTAGGCTTCGCGGTCTTTGGTTGCGGCTATTACGCTTTCGTTTTTGGTCCATGGACCACGACTTGGCATAGCCCATTTCGCGAAGTCGAAATTTCCGCTTATGTTGTTTATCCTCGTCCCGTACTGGTAACGAGCTACATCGTCGATCTCTTGGTCTCCAGTATCACGGGGATTCCATTGTCTCAGCTTTCTTCATTATCAAATGACGATGCTCCCGAATTGTTAGAGCGCGCAGAATGTGCTGTCTGTATGAGCCATTTGTTAATAACGCCGATTATCGGCTTGATTGGAGGGGTCATCTCTAGGCAGATGATGATTCAACTGGCCCGTGCCGAAACTTCAGAACCCGAAACCAAGTCGATCGCGAACAAGTAACCACGATTCAAGGATCACGCCATGACGGCTCGACGCTCTTACACGATCGCCTTTACACTGATCACGCTCATCCTTCCCACTCTGTCTCAAGCGGCCGATCTACGCGTCGGTGCCGCCCACAAAGCACTTGCCGCTGAAGACTCGCTCGTCATCGGCGGCGGTATCGGGCCGGGCAAGGCGATAGGGCAGGAGGGGGAACTTCGCGCATCGGCCGTGGTCATCGAAGTCCCCGGTGGTGGCAAAGCGTGCCTCGTCGCCTGCGACGTCCTCATGATCGACCGCGACGTCCTCGATTCAGCCGCGCGACGGATTTCCGAGAAGATCGGCGTGCCGTTCGACGCGGTGCTCATCAACGCCACGCACACGCACCATGCTCCCACAACTGTGACCGTGCACGGTTACCAACGTGAGGAAGCTTTCACGCGTTATGTCGGCGACCAGGCCGTCGAGGCTGCTGTGCTCGCAAACTCGAGGCTGGCCCCCGCGACATTCCGCTTCCGTTTGGGCGAAGAATCATCAGTCGGACGCAACAGCCGCTTGCTCCTCGCCGACGGCACGATTTTCTGGACCGGCTCGATGACCGATGCCGTGCGTCCCACTGGTCCTTTCGACCCCGAACTGCCGGTGCTCGCGTTTGATCGGCCCGACGGCAAGCCAGAGGCGGTGCTTTTTAATCACTCGACTCACACCATCGGCACAGTCGGCGGCCAGGTGCGTTCGCCGAGCTTTTATGGTCTCGCTGCCCAGGAGCTCGAGAAAGAACGCGGCGGCACGTTCCTGTTCTTCGAAGGTGCATCAGGCTCGACGCACAAC
This sequence comes from uncultured Isosphaeraceae bacterium, assembly GCA_945957605.1. Lineage (GTDB taxonomy): Bacteria > Planctomycetota > Planctomycetia > Isosphaerales > Isosphaeraceae > CAMFLR01. The sequence continues at coordinate 288,146 of CAMFLR010000005.1, read as the reverse complement.
CTCGATCTACGGGCTGGTGAAGCCTTGCTGAGAGTCAAAACCGCTGTGGCCGATACGCTCGACAAGGCAAGCGTGCGGCCGGTCAATCGCGTTCAGGGGAAGCGCAAGGAAATTACGCTGCACTACCGTCGTTTTGATGAGGCGAAGGAAGACGCCGCGGTCGTGAGTTATTGCACGAAGCGCCAGCCCGCGCCGCATCACGAAAAAACGATCGGCATCTTTCGCGACATGCGGAAAGTTCTTGCCCCCAAGCAAGGGATGGAACGCAAGACCTGGGTGCAGGCGATTGCCATTGGGGACGTCTGCGTCGTGGGCGTTCCCGCCGAGTTCTTCACCACGCTGGGCCAGGAAATTAAGCGTCGCTCGCCTTATCGCTACACCTATGTGTTCGAGCTGGCGAATGATTATATCGGCTACGTTCCCGACGCCCCGAGCTATGCCAAGGGCGGCTACCAGGTGTGGACCGGGCTGCACAGCTTCGTGGAAAAAGGCTCGGGCGAAACGATCGTCGATACCGCTGTTGAGTTGCTCGACGACCTGAAACGCACCGAGAAGTAATTCTCAGTCCTGGCTCGCGCGGTGGATTCGCTTCCATCGCGCGAGCCGGACGCGATGAAACAGGATCGGCAGAAAGAGGTCGATCACCTCGTCAGCTACAAGAATCCCGCCCAGCACTGGCGCCGCCATCGGGCGAATCACCTCGCTCGCCACACCGCCCGCCCACAACATCGGCGCCAGGCCGAGAATCATCGTCGCCTCGGTGAGCAACTTGGGGCGAAGCCGATGCGCCGCGCCATTGAGCACGGCCGTCCGAAGCTCCTGCACGTCGATCCGCTCCAAGCCACCCGCCTGTTCGACCGACGCACGCAGATAGACAAGCATGATCACACCAGTCGACGTCGCCATGCCGAAACAGGCGATATAACCGACCCAGACCGTGACCGAGAACGGCGTCCCCATCACCCACTGGCAGGCCACACCTCCTGCGAGCGCTCCCGGCACAGCGAGCATCATCAAACAGGCATCGGCCAGGTCGCGATACGTCGCGAAAAGAATCGCGAAGATCAGCACAGCGATTACAGGCAGCACCCATCCGAGCGTGGCGCGGGCGTGCTCCTCATGCTGATATTGCCCGGTCCAGTCAATCGCAGCGCCCTCGGGCATTTGCACCTGAGCGAGAAGCGTCGCGCGAGCCTCGTTCACGAAATCCGCCACCGATCGCCCACGCACGTTCAATCTTACATAATTTCGCGCGAATCCGTTTTCACCCTTGATCGTTGCAGGACCGTTCACAACCTCGATCGCTGCAACTTCCGCGAGGGGAATCAACTCGGGCTTGCCCGTGCGTCCCGGCGGTTGCGACCTCACGAGAACGCTACGAATCGAAGCCTCGTCCTCACGAAACGCCCGAGCATACCGCACTCGAACCGGGTAAGGCTCGCCGCCCGACCGTACAGTGGTCGCAATGCTACCGCCAATGGCCGCTTCAACCGCGGAATTTAAATCACCGATGCTCACGCCGAATCGCTCGGCACGTTTGCGATCTGCCCGCACCTCGATCGCCCCTTTACCACGCACGGGGTCGGCAATCACGTCGGCTGCACCCGGGACAGTTTTGAGCACGCTCGCAATTCGCTCGGAAACCGTCACCACATCGGCCACGGTTCGGCCAGTCACGCGCACGCCGAGCGTCGTGTTCACGCCGGTTGATAACATATCGACGCGATTTTGAATCGGCATCGTCCAGACATTCGTCCACCCAGGCATTGGCACAGCGCGATCGAGCTCGCCGCCGAATCCGACGAGATCCTCGCGACGCTTCTTCCAGAGCACCAGTCCACGCGCTACCCGCTCGGTCAATTCCTCCTGCAGCGCGACCAATTCCGGCTGAAGCACGAGCGAGGACGGTACCGTCGCCGTCCGCGACATCGCATGCCCCGGCACGCCCGTCGCATGATGCACCGTCGCCGCGCCAGTTTCACGCAAACGACGAACTTCTATTAGGTGTCGCTTTAACGCTTCGTTCTTCACGTCAGCTCGAAGGAGCAATTCTTCCAGTCCCAGACGCACCAACAACTCGGCGCCGCGAGTACGCAATTCGGCATCGACCGCATCGACGTGACTATGCCAGCGTGCCAGCGCGTCGCTCGACAGTCCTTCGAGCCGCCATTTCGTCTCGTCGAATCCTGGCGAGCGAAACAACTCCCGACCGCGTTGATACGCATATTCGCGCATTTGCGCGTCGAACCGAGGAAGAACCTCCATTGCCGCTTCTGCAACGAGCCCAGCTTTCGGATCGTCAATCCAATTCCGCGAACGAATCGCCTGCAAAACTTCACCCAAAACGCCTTCGGTGTCGCTCTGGCTGAGTCGACGCGCAGGCCAGAATTCGCGAGGATGAAACTCAACCATCGTTTCGATCATGTCGAGCGGTGCGGGGTCGGTTGGGGTTTCGGCGCGGCCGAGTTTGCCGACGACCATCGCCACTTCGGGAAAGCGGCACAGAATCATGTTCCGCGCCTTCATATCGTCGATTCCCTGCGTGATCGACACGCGCGGAACCGAAATCGGCATGTCCATCACCATCCCCTCGTCGAGCGGAGCCAAGAACTCGCGTCCCAGAGGGCCGATCGTCAGATCGCTTGCCATTGCGATCATGATCAAACTCAACACAGAGGCGAGGCGTCCCGCAGACGACCGTGCGGCGAACCAGAGCGCAATGATTCCTGTCGCCAGTACGCCAAAGAACAACCACGAAATGCCGATCGCCGATGCCGCGAGCACGAGGGTGCCGCTGAGGATGAACAGCACCGGCGCAGGGTGGTCGAGCGAGTAGTCGAGGATGGGTCGGTAGACGTTGATGATCGATTGAACGAAGCGGTTTTCCGACTCGTCGCGAATTCGGCCGCGGGCGAGTATCGAACCAAGCGCGGGGACGAGCGTCACCGCCATCAGGCCAGACGCTGCCATCGCGAAGGTCTTCGTCGTTGCGAGCGGTCGGAACATCTTGCCTTCGAGTCCGCCGAGCACGAACACAGGCAAGAATGAAATGAGCATAATTGCGAGCGAAAACACGATCGGCTTGCCGACCTGTCGACACGCGAGAGCAATCGTGTCGGTCACTTCACCGCTTACTGGTGTATCACCGAATCGCCGCCGCAGGCTGTGCAAAATGTTCTCGGTCATGACGATCGCCGAGTCGACGATCACGCCGATCGAAATCGCCAGGCCCGCGAGCGACATCGCATTCATCGGCACGTCGGCGATTCCCAGGCGTCGCAGAAGTTCGAGCATGCCGAACGACGCCAAAGCCGAGAGCGGCAACGTGATTACGATGACGAACGTGGCGCGGACGTGCTGCAAGATGATCAGCACGCACAGCGACGCCGAGATCATCGCCTCGAGAATTGTGCTGCTCACCGTGCCGACAGCACCTCGAATCAATGGCGTGCGATCGTACATTGGCACGATCCGCACGCCCTTCGGCAAGCCACCACTCAACTCGCGCACCTTGGCCTTGAGGCGATCCGTAAGCGCGAGCGGGTTCTCGCCATAAGCCATCAAAACCACGCCGCCGGTCACTTCCTGACCGTCGCGTTCGAGTGCTCCACGTCGCGGCGCAGGGCCGAGCGATATTGTCGCCACACTGCCCAGCGTCGTCGTTTTGCCGTCAATCGTCGGCACAATCGCGCGGACCAGATCGTCGCGTGCTGCGTCGATGTTGAATGTGCCATTTTGATCGCCCAACGTATTTGTGGCCCGAACGACGAACTCCGCATTCGCACGATGAACGACGCCAGCGCCCGCCGTGCCATTCGATGCATTCACGGCGCGAACGACGTCGTTAATATCGGCATTTGCCGACCTGAGTTTATGAGGATCAACCTCAACCTGAAGCTCGGCCGACATTCCACCCACGCTCGCCACTTCCGCGACGCCGGGAACTGTGGCCAGCCGCGGCCGAACGTACCAATCCTGAATCGCTCGCAGTTTTGCGAGGTCGAATCCCTGGCCCTCAACGGTGTACCAGAAAATCTGACCCGTTGCCGGAGCTTCCGGCGCGAGACGAGCGTTCACGCCCGCCGGCAATTTGACGCGGGCGTCACCATTTGCGAGAGAATCCGACACTCGTCGTCTGGCCGTAGGAACATCAACTGCGTCGTCGAAAATCACCCAAAGCGTTGCGACGCCCATGTCGCTCGACGTGCGTACGGTTTTCACCCCACGCACCGCGTTAAGCTCCAGGCCAAGCCCTGATGTGATCTGCTCTTCCACCTCGGCCGGACCGTGTCCTGGCCATTCGGCATGAACGATTACCTGGTTTTCGGAGAGGTCCGGAATCGCGTCAATCGGCGCGACGTAGACCGAATAGGCTCCCCAGCACGCGAGCAGAATTGTTGAAATGATCACCCAGGCGCGGTGACGAATCGACCAGCCGATCAACCCGTCGATCACGGCTTCGCCCCTGCCGGCTCGGTCGCAAGCGCCTTGAGATACCGATCGGGGTTCTTCTCGATCGCGCCCGTGCAGCCATCACAGCAGAGAAACACCGTCTGGCCCTTCGCAGTAACCTTCACGGGCACGCCCATCGAGCCCAGCGGTTTGTTCGTGACGGGACAGCGTTTCTGTGCAAGCGCCAGGGGACGATCGGCCGTAGCCAACCCATCAAGCCACGACTCGGCTTTCTCTTGACTCGGCTTCGATGCTGGGGCCGACGAGCCAAAATATCCCGCCGCCACGTTCGAGTTCAGGCGCGTTTCGGCATCAATCAAAAACGCCCCTTGCGATGCCACGCGGTCACCCGGCTCCAACCCTGAAATCACCGGAAACGCATCACCAAATCGCGGCCCAACTTTCACCTGTTTCGCGTCAAACATCCCAGCGCCAGAATCGACATATACCACTGTTCGCGACCCATCGTCGATTACCGCATCGGCAGGCACTGCGAGCACAGTTCCCGGTCGGCGATAGGAAAGTTTGCGCGGAACTAGCGTCATCCCGCCGCATTCCTTGCATGATGCACCGGCAGAGGTCGAAGTCACATCGGGATGCATCGGGCACCACCAGCCCACGCGTTCATTCTCGCGCAGGGTGATCGCCATGAGTGGCGATTGATCCTTCGGGCAATTTCCCGACGCGAGTGCAACGACGTCGCGATGATCCATGCAGCGGTAAATCGTGCGGGCCTCGCCATTTTTGATCGTCGGCGCACTCGTCGGTGTGGCGCGAAACGGTTCGACCTGATCGGCCGCAACCTTGAACGCCACAAGCACTCGACTACCGACCGCCAATCCCGCGCCACCGGATCCAGAAATCGCAACCTGACGCATCGGCGATTCATCGCTCGCTGGATTCAGGGAAACGATCGTCGCCGTCGATTCCTGGCGCGAGCGGTCTTCCGGAAGGACCACTCGCACCGCCATTCCCTTTTCAATTTCGGCGAGGTCTTCGGGAAATGCTGCAATCGTCGCTTGATATGTCCCATTTCCGGCGACGGATGCCACCTTGCCTTCGAGTGTGATCGAACGTGTCAGCGGTGAGTAATCAATCGCAGACGTGCGAATACCGCCGAGCCATAGCCGATAAGGCGCGAATTGCATTCGCGCGATCACGCCGTCCGGCAGGGGGGCGGCGTCGCCTTTTTTGTGGCGGACGAGCGTCATGTAACAGATGGGGCATTTTGAAGGCCAGTCGGAAACGACGCCGGGATCCATCGGGCAGAAGAACTCGGTATCGGCCGAGATCGCAGCTTCGGCGCTGGGGCGAATCGTCAGCCGTTTCACAAGCGTCCGCAATGATTCCCACTGACCGATCACTAGAAAAACCAGCACGAACACGGCGAGAAATCGCAGCCGCGTGATCACCACCCAGATGACTCGCGCCGTCGCTGCTAATGCGCCACTTTTCTTTGGAGCGCCGTCAGGACCCGACATTGGATGCGGCCCTCGACGACTCAGCCTTTTGATCCTTTTGCGCCGGAGTCATGGCGTGCTCCCAGTGCAACACTCGCTCAAAATCTTCCTGCGCGAAAACCCAGAGCGGATCCTGGCCAAGCACAAGATAGCGAGCCGTTCGCGTTTCTCGCGGCGATTCGAGTTCGAGCGTCACCACGAACGCCCGCGCCTTATCCTGTACGCCCAGCGATCCAGCCACCTGAAAGCCGATCAGCGGACGATCGGTGCGAGACGAATCGACAATCCCAACGGCCGGCTTGCCTGCGATCATTCCGCCCGGCCCGCGTTTGCCGCTCTTCCACTCGCCCAGCGAGGCAACGAGTGCGCGAGTCGAAGCTTCGATCCCTGGCGGTTCGAGCGCGGCCGGCACAGGGGTCGATCCCCCACAACCCGTGAGCAACAACCCCGTCATCAGGCTTAATTTCGCTACGTTGCGGACGGCGTTTCCCATCGACATGCTCCGTCCGATCATTATATGACTTGTTCTCCCAGCGCGTCTACTGTAGGGTAGAAGATGGGTTGTTTGCGCGAATTCGCAATGTTATTTTATCGTTTCCTTATCATATCGATCCTTGAGGGCTGAGCAATGGTCGCTCGTCCGGGGCCAATCGGCCTCCTCCGGACCTCGCGCCGATCGGGCTTTACGCTCATCGAGCTCCTGGTCGTCATCGCAATTATCGCCGTCTTGATCGCTCTCTTGTTGCCAGCCGTTCAGGCGGCGCGCGAGGCGGCCAGGCGCAGCCAGTGCGTCAACAATTTGAAGCAAATCGGCATTGCCATTCACAACTACGTCAGCACCGTAAACGTGTTGCCGTTCGGCAAGGGAGGCGCTTACACGTCTGTCCCGGGAACGCCGATTTACGCCCGCTGGTCGGCGCAAAGTCAGCTTCTCGCCTACATCGAACAGGGAAACTTGTTCAACTCGATCAACTTCAGCCTACCGCCTGAAACGCCGGGTATGGCGGGCGATGTGCCCTTCATGCCGGCCTACCAGGACCCTAATCGTGAGAACATGACATCGTCTCTCACACAAATCAACGCATTTCTTTGCCCATCCGACTTGCCCGCACTCGCGTCGTGGCCCGGCGGCGTGAATTACCTGGGCAACCTGCAAAGCTGGGCGTGCGACCTGGGTGAGAATTCGCCGAGCACCGTCGCCCCAAATGAGACGATGCGGGGGATTTTCTACTATCTCAGCGCAGTCAAATTCTCTGACGTGACCGACGGCCTCAGCAACACCGTCTTTTTCAGTGAGAAGATCCGCGGCACCGGCACTCGCGATGGCGATGCCCGGTCAGACCAGATGGTGATTTCGGCTTCGGCGGCGACTGACGTCAATTCAACGCTCACCACCTGCCGCGCATCGAATCCACTCACCGCCACGCGACTCACGAGCCGCCAGGGGATGAGCTGGGTGATGGGCGAAATGTGCTGCACGACTTATAACCACGTCGAAACGCCGAACAAGCAGACGTGCGCGGGAACGGGTTATCCCGGAACGATGGCCAACATGCCGATGCAAATTCCGCCTTCAAGCCGTCACCCTGGCGGTGTGAACGCCTTGATGGGCGACGGCACGGTCCGGTTCATCAAAGATTCGGTCAACATCACCACCTGGCGGGCTCTTGGCACGCGTAACGGTGGTGAAGTGATTAGTGCCGACGCTTATTGATATCACGACGAGGTTTGATTGATGCCGGTCTTGCAGAAGTTGGCGATGGGGTTTGTTCTGGCCGGCGTGATGATGACAGCAATCTCGTGCGGGGGGCCAAGCGTGGTCCCTCGTGCTGAGATCGCGCGCTCGTCACTCGAGACCGCACTGACCGCCTGGCGCGACGGCAAGAAGCCTGGCGATCTTGCTCAACAGACTCCGCCGATTCAGGTGGTCGATAACGAGTGGACGACCGGCCGCAAATTGTCATCGTTCGAAATTGGCGCGGAAACGCCGTCGGAAGCCGACAAGCGTTTTACCGTCAAACTCAACTACGCAAATTCAAAAGCGGAAGAGAGCGTAACCTACGTGATTATCGGCACAGACCCGGTTGCCGTCTATCGCGAGGCCGACTTCTTGCGTACCCTGAACATGGACAACAATCCCAAGGCACCAGCCCAGAAACGCCGCAATTAAATTGATAGTGGCATCCTTCCTGGGCTGGCGAGGCAACCCGCATCCCAGGATTGGCTCATGCGACGTGGACAGAGGCACGAGACAACGCTTGTTTTTATGATCGTGCTTTTCGCGTTCGCGGCCAGTTTCGCAACGATTCCTAACGTTCACGCGCAGGCTCCAAAAGCCGCGCGGCACCTGGCGATTCGCGGAGTGTATGGCGGCGTTCCCGTTGAGATTCTCGATCGTGGCGCGTCGCTCAAGGACTACGGAATCAACGCGGTCTGGATCGGTTCAGACGGCCTGACCAAAGCGGCGATCGATCGTCTTCATGCCCAGGGCGCGAAGGTGTTCGCCGAGTTCAATACGATGCACGCGTCGGGGTATCTCAAAGATCATCCTGATGCCGCGCCCATTGGAATCGACGGCAATCCGTGTCCGCCGCCTGATGGCTGGCAGGGCGTTTGCCCCACGCATCCCGGCTATCGCGCCTGGCGCATGGACGCGTTCCGCAAGGCACTCGCGACGCACGAAATCGATGGCATCTGGCTCGACTATCATCACGCTCACGCAAGCTGGGAGCAGGCCGAGCCCAACATGCCCGAAACTTGCTTCTGCCCGCGCTGTGTGAATCAATTCGCGCGCGAGGCGAAGGTGCAATTGCCAAACGCATCGCCCGCCGAAATTGCACACGCCGTCCTATCAGCACATAAAGAAAAATGGGTTGACTGGCGATGTGGCGTATTCACCGGCTGGGTGCGTGAGTTTCGCGATATTCGCAACAAGACGCGGCCCAAAGCGCTGCTTGGCACATTCCACTGCCCCTGGACCGCGAACGAACGCGACGGTGCAATTCGCAACCGGTTGGCAATCGACTTGAAAGCCCAAGCACCATACATCGATGTGTTTAGCCCCATGCCGTATCACGCGCGGTTTGGTCACGCGAACGATCCCGCGTGGGTCGAACGGACCGTTACGGCTTTGGGCGAACACCTTGGCATCAAAGGCATTGAAGGCGAACCGAAACAAATCTGGCCGATCGTGCAGTTGACCGAGTGGGGCGAACCGGTGCCGCTCGAACAAGTGGCCGAGGTTATTCATCACGGCGCACGTGCTCCGGCGACGGGGATGACGATTTTCGTCTGGGGTCCGCTCTCGAAAGACAGGGCGAAACTCGAACGCGTCGGCGAGTTGTATCGCTCACTTCAGCCGTGATCGCGTGCTGATTTGTTATCATTTTCTCTTCTCGACATCGAATCACAGCCGAGGTTATTGCGATGAGTTCGGGCGAATCGGGTTCAGGGACGCTATTCTCCAATCCCGCAGCCGATGACGCCCGGCATTCGTTTCGCGACAAACGCGCGGGACTGGTCGACAAGACGATGTCGGTGCGTGACGCCGTTACGCGGTTCGTTCACAACGGTGATTACCTGGCGATCGGTGGGTTTGGTGTCGATCGCATTCCCACCGCCGTGCTCCACGAAATCGTCCGCCAGAAGAAGCAGGAATTATCCTTCGCCGGCCACACTGCGACTCACGACTTTCAGATTCTGGCCGCAGGGAACCTGACCGGCCGCGGCAAATTGCTCGCCAAGGTTGATATCGCATACGTCGTGGGACTTGAAGCACGCGGGCTATCGCCTCATGCGCGCAGAGTGATGCAATCGGGCGAGGTTGAGTCGTGCGAGTGGTCGAACTACGCGCTCGCGGTTCGCCTCCGCGCTGCTGCATCGGGCGTGCCGTTTTTGCCCGCGCGGAGCATGCTGGGTACCGATACGTTTCGCATGAGTGCGGCAAAAACCATCATTTGTCCATTCACCGGCGCGAAGCTGGTTGCGTTTCCTGCCCTTTATCCCGACGTCGCCGCCATTCACGTCCATGAGGCCGACCGCTACGGCAATTGCAGGATTCGCGGCACAACCGTCGCCGACCTCGATCTCGCGCGCGCCTCCAAACGGGTGATCATCACCTGTGAGCGTCTGATTCCAACGGATGTGATTCGTACTGAGCCCGATCGCACGCTGATTCCGTTTTCGTGCGTTGATGCCGTTTGTGAAGTTCCGTTCGGCAGTTATCCCGGCAACATGCCCTACGAGTATTATTCCGACGAGCCTCATTTGCGTGAGTGGCTTTGCGCTGAACGTTCGCCCGACACGCACTTGCCGTTCTTGAAGCGCAACATTTTCGACGTCGACTCATTTGACGAATATCTCCATCGTAACGGCGGAATCGAGCGCATGCGGCAACTTCGCGCGTGCGAGCTTTTGCTCGACCAGGGAATGTGAGCATGTCCAATCCTGAATACAACGCGATGGAGCTGATGATCTGCCTCGCATCGCGCTTGCTCGAAAACGGCGCGATCGTGGCGGTGGGGACCGGGGTCCCCTGCGCCGCGGCGATGCTGGCGCAGAAGACGAATGCGCCTGGGCTCGTCATCATGTTCGAGGCTGGTGGAGTCGCGCCACAACTTCCCACGATGCCGATCAGCGTGGGCGATTCGCGCACATTTCACCGCGGCCTTATGGCGACGAGCATGTGCGACGTGATGGAAACTGCGACGCGGGGCATGATCGACTATGCGTTCCTGGGCGGCGCGCAGATTGACTCGTACGGCAATCTGAACTCGACGATGATCGGCCACAACTACAACACCCCGCGCGTCCGGTTACCGGGCAGCGGCGGTGCGAACGATCTGGCCTCGCTCTGCTGGCGGGTGATCGTGGTGACGAATCACGACCGCCAGCGGTTCGTCGACCGGCTCGACTTCGTGACGACGCCCGGCTATCTCACCGGCCCAGGTGCCCGCGAAGCCGCTGGTTTGCCGCCAGGAACCGGACCATATCGCGTGATCACCGACCTCGCCGTGATGGGCTACAACGCCGTGACTTGCCGCATGGAAGTGCTATCGCTTCACGAAGGCGTATCGCCGGCGCTTGTTCGCGAGCGCACAGGCTTCGAGATCGAGATTCCCGACATCGCCTCAAGAACGACGCCTCCAACCGCGCACGAGCTAGAAATCCTCCGCACGCAAGTCGACCCCCACCGTTACGTGATCGGCCGAGGTTCAAAGGCACGCGATGAATCGGCCGCCTGATCAGCGGCCACCTTCACGAATGGTACGCAAGCGATCGGTCATCTTGGCAACGCGATCGGGCTCCTCGCTCGCAAGATTCTTCGTCTCGGAAGGATCATTGGCGAGGTTGTAAAGCTCGGGGCCGCGAGCGGCTTTGCCGGTTTGCTTGGCAGCGGCGTATCCAGCAGTTCCGCCCGAGGGAATCAATTTCCAATCGCCTTGACGAATCGCCAGGCCGCCCCCGCCGCCGTGCAGCACGAGCGTATCGCGCGGCGGATTTTTGGGCGTGACTTCAAGTAGGGCCGACGATTGGTTGATGCTGTCGGGCCCCGCGCCGCGAGGGACCTCAACCTTCAGGATCGCGCCAAATGTTGCGAGCATGTCGACGTGCGAGATGATCGCTCGCGAAGTGGCATCTGAAGGCACGTGTCCCGGCCATCGCACGATGAACGGAACGCGCGTTCCGCCTTCGTACAATCCGCCCTTGAAGCCGCGCAACACACCATTGCACTTGTGACCACTCTTATCATCGCCCGATCCGTCGATATAACCATCATCCATCACGCCACCGTTATCGCTGGTGAAGACAACCAGCGTTTTCTCGGTCAGACCGGCGAGTTCGAGTGCATCAAGAATCCGGCCGACAGAAGCATCAAGCTCCTGGATCGCATCGCCGCGCGTGCCGTGCTTGCTCGTCCCGCGGAATCGCGGATGAGGAACGCGTGGAACGTGAACATCGTGAGTCGCGAAATAGAGGAAAAACGGCGCATCTTTGTGCGAATCAATGAACGACACGGCCCGATTGGTGATCGTGTCGGCGATGTCCTCATCTTTCCAGCGTGCAGCCTTGCCGCCGGTCATGTACCCGATCCGGCCAATGCCGTTGATAATCGTGTTATCATGTCCATGACTGTGCTTCATGGTGAGCAATTCAGGATTCTTGGCCCCAGTTGGCTCGTGACCAATCGGTTTGCCGTAGCTCACGCGAATCGGGTCGTTCGCGTCATACCCGACGACTTCCCCGTTCTGAACATAGACGCAGGGCGTGCGATCGCCGGTCGCGGGAATGATGAAAGACTCGTCGAAACCCACATCGCGAGGACCGGGAGAAATCAAGCCGTTGTAATTCGTTTCTCCTTCACCGAGGCCAAGATGCCACTTGCCGATGACGGCTGTGGTGTAGTCCGCGTGCTTGATGACGCCCGGCAGAGTGGGCCGCTCTCGCGGAATGCAAAGCGGCGACACTCCGCTGAGAATGCGCGAGCCAGGCGCGTGCCGCCAAGCATATTGCCCCGTCATGAGGGCATAGCGAGTCGGCGTGCAAACTGCAGACGGTGCGTAGCCGTTGACGAATCGCATGCCGCCCCGCGCGAGGCGATCGAGATTGGGTGTTTTGACGAGCGTTGCGCCGTAACAACCGAGGTCGCCATACCCAATATCATCGGCAAGAATGAACACGATATTGGGCCGCGGCGGCTTGCCGTCTTGCGCTGCAAGACAATTGCCGCCGAGGATTCCTGAGACAAGGACGACAAAAACCAGGAGCCGCGGGAACTTTGCCGAAGTTGCCATCTCAAGAATCCTCGGAGAGCGAGTCAACCATTAAACCGCCGGGAGAAATCCACGATCAAACCGGCGCCTTGCCGCCTTCGATCGCGAACTTCGTCAGCGTTTCCTGGTATTTGCGCTTGCCGTCCTCGACCGCCTTGCGAATCGCCTTCGAGCTTTCCTCGCTCTCCTTGCGCAGCTCAGCAATCATGTTCAGCGACTCAATTTGATAGTCCGAAATCGCCTGCACGAGTTTTTCCACAGACTCGGGCTTGATCGTCGAGCCATACCCCGCCTTGATCGCCGCTTTCTCCAACTCGCGGCCCAGTTCGGCGACGTCCTCGAGCCCCTTGTTCATCCCTTCCTTCATCGCCTCGTGAGCCTGCGTCGCCTCATGTAGGCCGTGCTGAGAGGTGTAGACCGTCCCCAAAATCGTGAAGACATGCTCATTCGTCGTAAAGAATGTAACCGAGCGGCGATACACGCGGTCCTTCACGTCGTGCGTCTGTTTCAGCTTGGTGATGAGCGTGTCGCCAACGTCGTAGCCGACCTTGAGGTTTTCCGACACGTCTTTGAGCAATTGATAGTGACGATCTTCGGTCTCGAACTTGTTCAATGCTTCATCACGCGCAAGTTCAAGCTTGGAAATCTCGCTGGCCGACGTTCCGGTTTTCACCTTCTCCTGTGCGTCGGCGAGTGCCTTTCGCGCAGCTTCCAGCGAGCCGTTTTGCTGTTCGAACAGCTCAGTCGCCATCACCTCGGCTTCCTTGAGCGCGAAGCGGAAATCGATGTAACCGTCCATGATGCGCTGTTCGCGATCGAGCTGATCCTTCGTCGACGAGGCCACCGCCTTGTACGTCTTGGCGATCTCTTCGAACCGATCCGATGGCGTCCCTCGCCGCAGGCGCATCCAGAGGTTGTACGCCTTCTCGGTCAGGCTGATTTTCCCGTCCTGCAACTGATTGATCAGCGTTTTCGAATCTTCGCGGATCGAGTCGAACCCTTGCGAGATCGCCAGATAACGATTACCGATGTCGATATCTTCCACATTATCGCGCACGAGCTGGTTGAACCGACTCATGTAGCTGATGGTGCGCGAAATCGCCAGCACGCGAGGTTCGTCGAGGTGCTTCACCTCTTCAAGCAGGCGAATCAACTCGGCGTTGGTGTCACCCTGTTCCTTACCGCCGAACGAGCCCAGCACCTTCACGGCGCGGTCGAGGTATTTCTGCATCGATGCGCCAATATTGGCTGCAGGTGGGGCCGCTGTGGCGCCGCTCGCGGCGGGAAGATTCGATTGATCGGCCATGGCGCGGTTTCTCCCGGAAGACAGGGCAAGGGAATTTCGCGACGCGACGGGTTCAGCTCAAACGATACGAGAGAAGTGATCGACTTATCAAGCCGGGTCGGCTACGATCGAGAAAAGTCGCATACGACGGCTCGTGCCTCAGATCATCATGCGTTGAACACACGGAATTCTCGCGATGTCCAGCGCCCCCGAAACCGCGCAGAAGCTGAGCGTCGCCGAGATGCTCCGCATCATGGACGTGGCCACCGCGCTTCGCCAGGGGCGCGAGCTTGTCGAAGAACAACTCAATCGCGACCAGCTTCGGCCCCTCCTTCGCGAAAAGATCCTCTCCGCCGCGAAAGTCACCGGCGAAGACGTATCGCCCGAGGAAGTCGAAGTTGCGATCGACCGCTATTTCGCCAGCCTTTACACGTTCGAAGAACCGCCGCCCAGCCTGAAACGAACGCTTGCATATTTGTACGTCAGCCGCGTGGCAATTGCGACCTGGTCGGGAATTCTCGTCGTTGTCGTTGGCCTCGGGGGCTGGCTGTTTCTGGCGAAGTCGGGTCCGCTGACAATCACCGGGCGGAACTACCAGAAGGTCGAAGGGTTGTACCGAGAATTCTCGCGTCGGGAGAACTCGCTTCGTGCAATCGCTCGCGACCCGGGCGCGATCGCGGAGATTGATCGGTACGCGGGCGAGGCGAAGATCTATCGGTCTCAGGAAGATGCCCGCAAACTCGCGCCGGTCGTCAACGCGCTGGCGAATCTCGAATCAACCTTGGCCGATGAGTACACCGTCACCGTCGCATCGCCCGTTGGTGGGAGAAGTGCGATTCGTCGCGATTTCAGCGATAAGGACGGCAAGCGCGTTTCGGGATATTACGTCATCGTGTCGGCGCATCGGGCCGATGGCTCGACCGTCAGCCGGCGGGTTCATAACGATGAAAAGAATCAAGATGTGTCGGTAAAAACCTGGGCCGAGCGAATTCCCGACGCGGTGTACGAGCGTCTGGCGGCTGACAAGAAGTCGGACGGCATTCTCAATGAAACCGCGTTTGCCGTGAAGCGAAAAGGGGAGCGCGACGAGGTGATTGTTATGCCAGGGGCAGACGGCAAACCACTTTCGCGCACGGGCCAGATCACGGAGTGGTGACGATGCCGATCGAAGGGGCCGCGGTTTATCAGACGCTCAACTCGCTGCTTGCCGAGCAAACACAGGCGGCCGAGCGGGCGCGTGAAACCGTCGGCGAGATTGAGCGAGAAATGCAGGACCTGCTCGATCAGCGGGCGAAATCGCTGATGAGCCTGGCACAGCACTTTTTGCCCGAATTGACGAAAGCGGCGATCGAAGGAAACTTTCAGAATTTGCGCGGGGATTTGCTGGCGATTCTGACCGAAAAGGAGAATCGCCGGCGCGAGCTCGCGGGAACTCGCGACGCAATTCAAAACGACATACGCAAGTCGCAGCAAACCATTGATCGCGTGACGAAGTCGCTCGACGCGAAGGTTGTGGAACGAGGCCAGCTCGAAGCGAAAGTCGCGGAAATCCTCAAGACGAACGGCGATTTTCAGGAGCGATCAAAACTCGCGCTTCAGGCCGAGGAACGCCTCCACCGCAACGAACAGCGCGTAGCCGAGATGAAGCAAGAGGCAGCCGAAAAACTGCCTCGCTACCAAAAGAGCCGGTTGTTTCGCTATTTGCTCGCGCGTGAATATGGCCAACCGTCTTATAACAAAAAGGGAATCATCGCCGAGCTGGACCGCTGGGTCGCCGGTATGATTCGCTTCAACGAAGCGCGGGTGGGATACGACTTCCTGAAGAACACGCCACCGCTGGTGGAGGAAGAAGTCGCTAAACGTCGCGCACTTTTCAATGAGTTAATGGGGCAGGTTGAGGCGATTGAAAAATCTGAGGCCGACAAAATTGGCCTAACGGCCGTGCTCAAGGAGGGGGATTCGCTGGGTACCGAGCGCGACACGCTCGTTAAGCAGGTGGAATCGCTCAACCGCAAATCGACCGACGCACAGAACGAACTGCAAGTAATGGACGCCGGCCAGGATTCGTTCTACAAAAAGGCCCTCGACCGTTTCGGCACGTTCCTGGGACAGACGCGGACCGCTCTTCTGGAACAGCGGGCGCGACAAACTCCTGGAACCGAGGATGACGCGATCGTTCGCGAGATTGCACAGCTCGACGAACGTATGGCCTCGCTCAAGTCGCAACTGGACAGCCTGGCCGATGATCGCCAGACGCGCGACCGGATTGCCGGCGAATTCGAGCAAATCGTAATGCGGTTTCGGTCGGCAAACTACGATTCGGGGCGGTCGTACTTCGAGGATTATCCCTCCATTCCTGAAGCCTGTACCGACTTTCAAAGCGGACGACTCGATGTGAATGGATTCTGGAATACGATCCAGCAAGCGCAGCGATTCCGGCCGAATTGGGTGGCGACTTCGGCCGAGGTAATCGCCAGCCCGACGGGCCGAGCGATTCTCGGCGCGATGGTCGACCTGGCTGGCGGTGCGATGCAAGCCGCGGCCTATCGGGGCGTTCAGCGCCGAAGCGATATCACGTTTCCGAGCATGGGCGGAGGAGGGGGCTCGGCCCCGGTTTCGATGTCGCCTCCATCGAGTTCTTCGTCGTCCGAAGGAAACTTCACGACCGGCGACGGGTTTTGATGCGACTACTTCTTTTTTGACTTCGGTGCTTCCGGTGGTGCAGGAGGCGCGGTGCCCGTATTGAGCCAGAGGTCCTGAATCTTCGTCGTAAAGCCTGCGACGACCGCGTGCGCTGCGTGAGCCTGGCTGGCACCAGTTCCTTCAGCGCGGCCGACGATCCGAAACGCGCCGGGGCAAACGCAGTCGTCAAGCTTGAGTTCGAGCTTTACCGTTTTTGCGGTGTCGGTTCCCGGCTTGGATGTGATCGTTTTGCACGTCACACCGTCAGGCAATGATTCGGCAGAAACCAGAATCGAGCGGCTATCGCCGTCTTTGCGATCGACAGTCACAGCGACGGTCGCGGTTGTGCCTGGCTTGGCATCGGTGCGATCGGAAGCGACGGTCAGAGCGAAATCCGGGGTAGGTGATTCGATCGTCAACAAATAGGCGAAACGCTGACCACCGCGGTCGTTCAGGTCGCTGACCTCCACCAGATAATCGCCTTCCGCGGCGGCTGTGAACTTACCATGCGGGTCGCGCTCGCGATTCGAGTCATCAATCTCGAGTACAGCTTTTCCTGCCGGATCAGTCACGCGCAAAACCCCGTCGAGCGGCAAGCTAAACTCGTACGAGTCAATACGCATGTTGACGCTCACACCTTTCGCGAGATGCACGCGGTAACAATCACGATCCCCGGCTTTGGCAATTCGGCCGCTGAGCGAGACGGGAAATGGGACAAGTTGCGGCCGGGTGGAATCGTTCGGCTCGGCTTCTTCAGCAGCCGAGATCGCCACGCGGCGAGTTGCTGAAACACCAGCGAGCGACTTGTGGAAGATGGCAATCGCCTCATCTTCGCGCAAGGCTTCACCGACCGGTATCAGCCGCGCCTCGTCAGGGATGTTTGTCCCCATCGCCTCGACGCGGCACGAGCAATCTCGGCCGACCGTGAACGGGAAAGCGTAATCGAGAAAGCCGCCGGTCGTGAGCGTAAGTCGGTAGATGTACGTGTCGCCGCCAGCGAACGCGATCGTACTATCGGGCGTCGCGGGAAATGCGAACACACGAACAAAGTAGGAGCCGTCGAGCGGGGCGGTGAACGTCAGCCGCGGATCGGAGCCCGCGTTGTCGTCGTTCTGTTCAAGGACAATTCCTCGTGCGTTCGCAACTTGCAAAACCGCGTCCATCGGCGAGGCGAGCGTGCGATTCGCTTCGAGATCGGCAACCAACGTTTGCCCGCGTTTTAATGCGATGCTAAATCCATCGACATCATTGCGCCGGCCGAGCCGACCGTTAACCGTAACGGGTAATTTCGTGATGACCTGAGTCTTTTTGAGATCGTCGTTCGGTTCCGCCTCGGAGATTTCCACCACCGAACCAATAACGAACGGACGCGGGGTCGTCACGCCTTCGCTGTCGAACAGCCGCAGCCAGCGCATGCCGGGAGTCGCATCGCTCGCAATGGTGACGCGAAACTTTCCCTTCTCCTTGAGTGGCGATGCGCTCACGCCGGTGCCGCTGATCCAAACACTCGCCGGCCAGCGATCGAACGAACCGGTCGCCGTTATCTCAACCGTCTGCCCCACGCCTCCGCCTGCGGGGAACAGGTAAGTCAGCGTGGGAGCCTTGGCCTGGGCGGTAAGCGGAATCAGCAACGCGATCAAAACGCAACAACGCAACCTCATCCCATCAATTCCTTGATTGGCGTCGGGTCGCTGACGACGTAAGTCGGCCGGCCGCTAGGGGTGAACAAAATCTTGGCCGGGTCGATACCGAGCTTCGTGTAAACGGTCGCCGCGAAGTTCTCGGGCGAGAGAATGCGATCCTTGGCCGAATACCCGCGCGAGTCGGTCGCGCCCACGACGAGTCCGCCCGGCGTTTTGCAGCCGGCGAACAGCACCGACATCGCGTTCGACCAATGGTCGCGTCCGGCATCCTTGTTGATCTTCGGCGTGCGGCCGAATTCACCAAGCGCGATCACCATCGTTGTGTCGAGCATGCCGCGTTCTTCGAGATCTTCGATCAACGTGGCGATCGACGCCTCGAACGCGCCCATCCGTTTGTCGAATGCGTCGAACAGGCCAACGTGATGATCCCAACCGCCCTCATTCAGGGTGACGAACGGCACCCCGGCTTCGACCAGTCGCCGGGCCATCAGGCAGCGCTGGCCGAACGAGGTCCGACCGTAGCGGTCGCGAACCTTGTCGGGCTCGCTCTCGACGCGAAACGCCGCCTGCGCCGGTTGCGACGACATCAGGTCGTAACCTTGCTGGTAATACGTGTCGAGCGAGACGGCAGGATCGGCCGTCACTTCGTCGGCAAATCGCTTGAAGTGATCGACATGCTTGCGCAGGTCGCGGCGTGAGGCGAAACGGGGATCTGTCAGGCCGGGAGGTAACGAAACGTCGCGAACGCGAAAGTTGCGGGAGTTCACGTCGTCCGATACGACGAATGGGGCGAACCGGGCGCCCAGGAAGTTCGGACCGCCGGAGCGTGTCATGCTCGGCAGCGAAAAATACGCCGGTAGTCCGCCCTGTACGCCACGTTCGTGGGCGGTGACGGAGCCAAGGCTAGGGTGAAAACTCACGAAAGCGCCGCAGCCGACGGGAATTCGCGGTGGGGCACCAGTCATCATATAATGATTGCCGGCGCCGTGGTTTCCCTGATCGTGGCGAATCGACCGGATCACCGCGAACTTGTCGGAAATCGACGCCAAGCGTTTCATCGGCTTCGAGAAGTGAACGCCAGGCGTTTTGGTGGCAATGGTGTCGAACTTGCCGCGAATTTCCGAAGGAGCATCGGGCTTGGGGTCGAACGTTTCGTAGTGGCTCGGGCCGCCATCCATCCAGATGAGAATGCACGATGTCGGCCGCTTTTGTGTGGTTGTGCCGGCTTCGCTACGCAGGCGCAGCACGTCCATCAAACCAGCAGGGAGCAGGCCGGCGAGACCTAGGCGGAGGGCGTCGCGTCGAGTGAAACCGCTGGGATTTTTGATCTCGCTCATCGTGGTCTCTCATCTCGCCGCGATGCGCGACGTCAATTCTTGAACACGAATTCCGGTGTGTTGAGCAACGCCCAGAGCAAATCTTCAATCGCCGCGCGGCGGTCTGCCTTGCCATCGGCGAACAGAGAGAGGCCGAACCGCTGTTCGTCAGGGGTGGGAAGCCGTCCGTAAGCGATCAGATAAAGTTCCTCGACAATCTCGCCCGGCGACTGCTTGCTCTTCGCCAGCCGCGCGACTCGACCTTCATCGCTGGTCAGCTTCTTTTGTAGGTCGGGCGCGTTCATCAGGTGCAGCGCCTGTACGACTGATGTGTCGCTCGTGCGTTCGCAGGGCGGGTCCTGATTCGGGTCGGGACGACCAAATGTATCGAGCGAGACGGACGGCGTTCGGTGCGTCCAGATTCCTGTCGCGCGAGTGCCGGGCGCAGTCGCGTTGAAGCTGTTAGGGATCTCGGTGATATCGCCGATCGCGTCGATGATCACCTCGGCACGAAGACGCTGGCGGTAGTGTCGCGAGAAGTCGCGCGTGTCGCTGATGTTGCGGGAGTTCGGCTCGGAATCGAGACCGTAGACCGACGACATCATGATCGTTTTAATCAGTGATTTGATTTTGAAACCACTGGCGCGGAAGTCTGCGCCGAGGGCGTCGAGCAGGGGGCCGTTGCTGGGTGGATTGGTCGCACGCAGGTCGTCGATTGGCTCAACGATCCCTCGGCCCATCAGGTCGACCCAGACGCGATTCGCCATCACGTTGGCGAAATACGCGTTCTCGGGAGCGGTCATCCAGCGGGCGAGTGATTCGCGCGGATCGGTTGATTCCTCGCTTGTTTTTACAGAGCCGAAGAGCGGTTTCGGTTCGAGTGCCTTGCCAGAGATCGGATGCTTCACCGTTCCCGACTTGCCGGCGAACACGAATTCCTGGCTCCCCGAGATGGGCGGTGAAAGGCCGGTGCCTTTGCGACCGACTTTCGCGAAAAACGCGGCGAATTCGTAGAACTGCTCCTGCCCCCACGACTCGAAGGGGTGATGGTGGCACTTGGCACATTCGAGCCGGATGCCGAGGAAAAGCTGGCTGACCATCGGCGCGATTTCTTCAGGCTCGCGACGGTCGCGGAAGATCGTCGCCGGGCCGCGGTCGAACGTTCCGCCCTTCGCCGTGACGATCGTCCGCACAAATTCGTCGTAAGGCATGTCGCGGCGGAAGGAGTCGCGAATCCAGCCGTCGAGGTTGAAGACCGCCTTGATGCCGACGCGATAGGGATTCGGGCGGAGCAGGTCGGCCCACTTGTTCGCCCAGTAGTCGGCATATTCGGGCTGAGCGAGCAAGTGATCGATCAGCTTTTCACGCTTGTTCGGCGACTTGTCGCTCAGGAACGCGCGAGCCTCGTCGAGCGTGGGAACTCGGCCGATGACATCGACATAAGCGCGACGAAGGAACGTCGCATCGTCGGCTCGCCTCGATGGGACGAATCCCAGCTTGCGCCACTTCTGCGCGGCGAGACGATCGATGAAGTTTGTTTCGGTGAATTGCCACTCGGGCGACTTGCCTGTTGCAGAGGGCAGCGGAATCGTTACGCCGCAACTTGCGAATAGGCCCTGAAAGCGCGCGGAAATCGCGGCCTCGCCGGGAATTTTGCCGGCGAGCACCACGCCATTAGGATCAACAGCGACAACGGTCGACTCGCTTGAATTGAACCCGGCGAAATGCGTGACATTCTCGCGAGAGCCATCGCTATAAAAAGCGGTTACACGAAGCGGAAACGAATCGCTCGGTTTGACTGTTTTCTCAGAAGGCTCAACTGCAATTCGCAGCAACCTCGGCGCACTCGCGGGCGTGTGCGGCATGCCGGCGATGATCCATTGCCGGAGCGTGGCGTAACCGGCGCTTTCTTTCGGCAAGCGAGGGCCGCCGCCATGGGGAACGCGCGCCGCAGCTTTGAGAAGGAGCAAGCTCTCGTCAGGCGCGGCGGGAAAAACGCGACGGCCGCGGTCTTCGCGGACAATTGCGTCGTGATCGAATGCGGAATCAAAGCCGAAGAGGGAAAGTGCGAAGCCGTTCTGGCCGCGTGCCTTGCCGTGACAGGCTCCTGCGTTGCACCCAGCGCGGGTGAGGATCGGCTGAATGTCGCGCTCGAAGGTGACATCGGCCGCGAACGCGGGCGTAACGACCGCGCTCAACGCCAGAAGCCATCCGACCGTCGCGGATCGAACATTCATGCGATATTTCCCCAACCGTTGAGCCGGAATGAGGTTAGGAGGGCAAGAAACCGGGGGAACGAAGGCGGGTTGGGCACGGCCGGAGGCGAACAATATCGGTGTCAGGACCGCAATCTACAGATCCTGACACTCGATAATCTAACCGCAAACGCCCGAAAATCCAACAATAATCCAGCGTGGGTCGATTTCAGCGACGAGTCGCACCGGGGAGGTCTTCCGGCTTCATCTCGCGGAGCCAGGTGGCGACATTCATCAACGCGCGCGACGTGTGATAATTCGCCTTCCACTGGCTGGCCTTGAAGCCGTCGCCGGTGAGCTTGCCGGCCCGTTCGACATCGGCGAACCAGCCGCCGTGCTCGGGGTCGAGTTGGTGCTTTTCGATGAACTCCCACTGCTTGAGGAACGCCTTGCCGTAGCGATCCGTCTCCTTGCCGTACTTCCGGTGCATCAGTAGAAGTGCATTCAGACCTTCGGCTTGCGTCCACCAAACTTTCACTGTGTCATAGGCCTTGGCGACGAAGCTGTCACCCTTATCGTAGAAGCCGCCGTACTGGTCGTCCCAGCCGAAGTCGAGCGCGTGGTCGATGAGCTGACGAGCCACGCGCCAGGTCGCCTCATCCTCATGCCGTCCAAGGGCTTCGGACGCCTCGACAAGCAGGAACGCGGTTTCGACGTCGTGACCGAACGAGTCGTGAGCGGGAACGGGACGCCAGTCGCGAGTGAGGTAAAGGTTGAGTGCGCCGGGATCGGTGGCGATCTTATCGCGGACGATCGCGTGCACTTCTTCCAACCGCTCCTTGGCGAGCGGCGTTTTATCGATGCGATAGAACTCGGCAAGCGCCTCAAGAAGATGGATATGTGAGTTCATCGACTTGAAGCCATAATAAACACCGAGCCGGTCGGTTCGTTGCGATACCGGCAGCTTATCGTCACGTGTGATCACGGGCGTGCCGTCGCGGGCAATCGCCTCGAAGTAGCCGCCGTGCTGCTTGTCGTGCGCGTGTTTTTCGAGCCAGTCGAACGCGTCTCGCGCCACCTTGAGGGCTCGCTCGTCTTTCGTGACGTCATACGCAACGCTGCTCGCGTAAAGAACGAACGCCGTGCCGTAGACATGCTTCTGGTCGCCAAGGCGAGCGTCTACCTTGCCGTGCGAGTCGAGAATGTAATGAAAGCCGCCTTGTTCCTTGTCGCGAATCACTTCGTCGAGAAACGCGACCCCGTATTTGGCATATTTCACGTATTCATCGCGATGTTCGGGGGCATAGCGTGCGAAGGCGACGGCGGTCCATGTCATGCGCGACTGATAAACGATGAACCGGTTGTCGTCGCGCTGGGGCGACCAGTCGCGGGCGTAGTTCTGGTGAAAGCCGCCGAGTTCCTTGTCGATCGCGTGCGGATACCACTTCTGGGAGAGCTCTTCGCGGAGCAGCCGATCGATCTTGGTGGCAAGCGCACCTGGTTCGGCGGCCGATGCGATTCCACTGCTCGCGCATAGCAGCAGGGCGCAGGTTGCAAGCATTCGCTTCATGGGTGTCTCGTGTTTTGCAGGTGGAGAGATCAAAACGCTTGCAAGAGTTCGAGCATCGCGCGATCGAGCTTGCGCCCCTTCGACGTTTCGTACGTCACGTCGGTGCGGTCGCTATCGAACACGCCGAAACCGCCGCGGAAGTTCCAGAGAGCCCAGCCCCAGCCGGCGTCTTTCCAGGCCGAAAGGCAGTCGCGCATCCAGGCGAGCACCGCCTTGTGTGGCGTGCGATTGAAGGCCCCAAACTCGCCGACCATCACGCCAACGCCTTGAGCCTGAAGGGCTTTCCACGGGATGATCTGGTCACGTTTGAGGGTTGACGCATCCCACGTCGTGCCGTTCTCAGTCAGCGGGTAATCGGGCATCGGCCAGCGGTCTGAGCCTTCAACCCAGTTCGCCTTGTAGTGCGTGAGGTGGAACGGCGCGTACCCACGAGTCGCAGCGGCGACGCCCAGACCAACCAGTTCCGTCGGCGGCTTGGTGCCCCACTCGCGACCGTCGCAGACGATCAGCCGCTTGGAATCGATCGCATGAATCGCCGAGGTCATGATCTCGACAACCTCCTTGTGCGGCTCCGGCGCAATTTTCGCCGGTTCGTTGAACAGGTTGAAGCTCAACTCGCGATTGGGACGGCCGGCATAGCGTTTGGCGAAGTGACTCCAATGTTGAGCGCAAACCTTGCGAGCTTCGGCATCGGTCCAAACTGATTTCGCTTCCGGGGGCGCGGCCACCGTGTAGCCTGGCGCACGATGGAAGTTCAATTGAACATGAATCTGGTGCTTGCGGCCGAACTCGACCGCCTCATCGACCCAAGCGAGTCGATCCTCCCGCAGCTTCGTCCAATCGCCGGGGTCAGTCCAGCAGCGATAGTCGAGTGGCAGGCGGACGAAGTTGAATCCCAGCTCTGAAATGCTCGCGAAGTCGTCCTCGCGAAACCGGCTGGGGTTGTTTTGTGCCAGAAACATTTCCAGCAGGTTGAATCCGCGCCAGCGAGGCAACGCGGCTGGAGTGGGATCGGGCAAATCAGCGGCGCCTAGCGTCGCAGATTGGCACAAGGCCGAGCCGAGCGCAACGGAGGTTCCAGCAAGGAAGTCGCGGCGATTCATCACAAGATCACCCAAGTCGGAGAGAAAGAAACGAACTAGACGGTTGCCGCACGCGCAGTCGCCCAGATGCGATAAGCGTACTGCAGAGGATAATCCTCCGCGATCTTCACGCCAACTTTCTTGATCAACTCGTGGGAAAACTTGTTGACGTTGCTCGCGATCTTGCCGAACTCCGCCGGGTCAAGCGCCTCCTGAGTGCAAAACTGAAGCACGTCGAGCCGCCGTTTCTGATAGGCCGACCAGTTCTTTGTGCCGTCAATGAGCGCACGCACCGGGTATTCGCCAAGATGGATAAGGTCTGATTCAGGGGATGGGCGCATGGCATCTACAATCGTCGCCAGAGCAGCAAAAGCCTGTCGATGTTTCTGGGCCAGGTTGTCGAGAGATGCGAGCGTGGTGTTCAAATTCTCGGCGAGCGTTTTGATCAGCGGCATGGCGATTCGTTTGACCTGCTCGGGCTCGACGTCGGCCACCTTTGGCAAGAGCCGAATGAGAGCAGCCATCAGAGGATTCGACGGATCGAGGGTGCGGTGCGCATCTGCTTGGATCAGCCGCATTTCAAGCTCGTCTAACACGCGATCGTACTGAGTTAGATAGCCCCATAATTCGATCTCGCTTATGAACGATCGCGCAGCCGCCACGCGCCTCTCGTCGCCCCAAAGGAGATTTCGCGCCGCTATGCTCAACAAAAACGGCCAATCGGCCTCAAGCGCATCAAAAGCACCCACTCTCAGCGCATCGAGATCGAATTCAATTTCACGCCAGCGATTCAGGATGCGCGCCGCCCCCCAGCGGACCTTGGTGAATTCGAGCAGGAATGCAGGAGGCAGCGATGGATCAATCAGCGTGTTCGCCGTTTCTCGGAAAGCGAGCGATGGGTTTAGCTCGACTGCGCGACGGACGATCATCATCGCCGCGCTAGATTCTCCACTGCTTGCCGCTAGACCGCGATAAAGCCAGTCGATCGCGTGTCGCTCGGAATCTAGGCCGGGATTCGCAACGAGTAGCCAGTAAAGTTTCAAACATACATTTGTTCGACCCGAATCAAACTCAAAATCGCAAATCAGGCGGTCGTACGCGGTGGCAATTTCGTCGGTACCTATCAGATTCGCGAGCGTGTGGCCGCGATCGGCGGTTTGCTCGGTGCGGGATGGAAACTTTCGTCCACTTGAACGAGCATCAAACAGAACTTCTTGTATATTGATGGAACGATTGTCGATATGGTGCAGAATCGTTTCGTAGGCTTCGCGAATTCTCTGGAACTCGCCGGGAGATTGCTCGGGCTTATAGAGGCGGACGAGTCGCAGGTAAGCCCGTTTCAAATTGGTTTTGTCGATCGACGGCGCGACATCGAGCAGGCGATAAGGATCGCGTGGCCATCGCGCAACGTCGTCTGGCAGGTGTGATTCGCTCACGGTTTTGCTTCCGGTGAATCGTCCTCATCATCGTCATCAGTGCTTTTCAGATAGGGATAGATGGCATACATCAGTGCATCAAGCTCTCCGTCGTTGACCCTGATCTCTCTTGAATTCAATTCGCGTTTCAGGAGACTCCTGGCTCCAGCAACCATTTCGAGCTGGGTTTTCCCCTCGACTTGTGCGGAGAACTCGGTGACAAAGTCCGGCAGCAACGCGACGATTCGCACGGCCTCTGCGTACTCGAGCCAGACGCCCTTCGCGTTAAGAGACTGCTGAAGCATTTTGCAACGTCTCGCGAATTCTTTCTCTGGCGTGTGGACGTTAATCGGCTTGGAGATGACTTTCGATCGCGATTCCCGTTGCCGCTTTTCGGTGTCGCGCCGAACACCGGTGAACGTCGATCCGAGCGCGATTGCGATTAAGAACAGGAAATAAAAAATGCGAAATCGCTTGAGCATCATCGGGTCGACCGGCGCTGGGCGACCGAGGCTGCGATAGATAAGTTTCAGCGTATCTCTTTTGGAATCATAGATATCCAGATACGCCATGAGTAGTGGATCGAGCGCTGCGACAGCACGGGCCTTTTTTCGAAGATGATACGCTGGAGAACGCCATTTCGGTTCAACGTGCTGTCTTTCGAGATATTCCAGCAGCAGATTCTGTCGGCTCTTTTCACGCCAGAACCAGGGTCTTGAGAACGTCAAAAGGATTTCGTTTGCCAGGGCGCGGACGTCGGGCGCTAGGTTTTCGATTACGGCAAGATCGACATCGAGTCCAGGTGCAAGCTCCATGATCCGGCGAGTCAGCGGGACCGAATGCGCGCATCGTGCGCGGAGGTCATTCCATTGCGATCGCCGCTGGGTTGGGTCCAACTGAAACATCGCGTTCGCGAAGCTTTGGATCTGCTGTTCCAGGTTCTTCGCCACTTGTTCGCGTGTGAGCGTCGAAAAGTCGGCGGTGGCAGGAATCGCCTCGCCCATCAGGTGCAAGTACGCGTGATGAACCAACTCGGTCGGCGCGAAGTCGTTCAGTTCCAAAATGCGGAAAAAGGCGATCTGGATCTCCGTTTTCGACGCGTCGTCCCCAACACCAAGCGCAGATCGCGCAGCCGCGTCGAGCGTTTGGACGTCGGTATTCGTGGAACGATCAACTGCCATCGTCGAATTCGTCCTTCCAGCACGCTCTCACCAAATAATCCAACCTATATTCAGAGCCAGGCCGCTCAAGATATCGCCGTGCGCGAGACGACCCAAATGCGATAAGCGTAGCGGAGTGCGTGGTCGTTCGAGATGTGTGGTGCGATCTGCTCGATGATGTTCTGGGAAAACCACTGCGGTCGGGAAACGAGCGTACCCACATCGTTGGGCTCGATCCCCTCCTGTACGCAGAATCGCAGCAGGGCGAACCGGACGTCGTTGTACGAATTCCAGTTCGTCCCTTTGATGAACGCCCGCAGTGGCCGCAAAATCGCCTCGGCGTCGCGCAGAGGAGCTCCGGAATAGATCGAGTCGACAACTCCTATCAGCAGAACGAACACGCTCGGCTGATATTGCACCAGGCGGTCGAGAAACCGGAGCCCGGCGGTCAAATCGTTCGAGAGACGATCGAAAAATGGCCGCAAGATCTGCTCGGCTCGATCGGACGACGGATCGCTCAACTTGGGCAAAAGCCGGCTCAGCATGATCCCGAGATCACCCGCGTTAGAGAGAGCTTTTGCTTCGTCGGCTCGATCGATGAGTACGTCAATCTCGTAGAGCGCGTCGTTGATCGACTTGCGATCGACGCCCCATCCCTCGATCTCGCGCATCAGGCCACGCGTCTCGGAGAGTTGGTCAGTCTTCTCGATCCAGACGTACTGCCGGATGGCGAGCAAGAGTAGAGACGGCCACTGTTCTTCCAACTCGCGATGCGAGCGGTCGCGTAGCTGATGAATGTCGGCGCGAATGACGTTGCCGAACCCCAGAATTCGCGCAGCGCGCCAGCGGAGCTCGACAAAGACCGAGATGAACGACGGGTCGATCGATGGCCCCAGCAGCGTTTTCGGCAATTCACCGAACGCCAACGACGGATCAGCCTCAACCGCGCGCCGGACCAACTCGTATGATGCCGCGCATGACCCGTTTTTCGCGGCAAGAGCAAGATAGAGCCAATCAATTGGTTTGCGATTGGCGTCGAGATCGGGAATCGCCACAAGCAACCAGTACAGCTTCAAATGTGTGTCGCGCGATCGAGGATTCGCTTCGAACTCATTAGCTAGTTGCGTGTAAGCCTCGACCATCGCCTCACGGCCGCTCAAGGTGCTGATCTTCGGTCCCGTCGTAGCGTGATCGTCCGAGACTTCGATCTCGTCGGTGCCCGATTCGTCGGATGAATCGGAGTCGTCGTCTTGGTACCAGCGCGCACCTTGATTCAGCCAGCGCTGAATTGTTTCGTACGCGTGGCGGATTTTTTGAAACGCCTCGGGAGCCTGTTCCGGCTTGTATTGACGCACCAGCTTGAGATACGCACGTTTTAGCTCGCGTTCGTCGATGGAACGAGGGACGTCCAGCAGGCGATACGGGTCGCTTGGCCAGCGGGAAATGTCGTCCGGCAAGCGAGACTCGCTCACGACTTTGGTCTCGGATTGACTAGGTCCGAATCGTCAGGCAAGGTCGACGAAACATAATCAGGATAGATTTTCTTCATAATTCGATCGATTTTGGCGTTATCTATCTCAATCTTAAGTGTCTTTAACTCGCGCTTGAGATAAGCCCTTGCACTGGAATAATCACCCTTTACACGCTTGGGCACATTGGTCGGAACAAGATCGCTGGCGGCAGAGGCCAGCCCCGCGGCAATGCGCCTGGAATCGTCGTCCGAAAGGGAATCGCGGCTTTCCGCGAGCGCGCCTTGCAACTGCCGAGCGTGTGCGATGACTGATCGCTCTGAGTCCGTCTGAAGAAGAACCGATCCGACCGACACGAATATTCCTATGGAGACGATCGCAAGCACCACGAACACCGGCACGGCCTTCTCGTTCTTCAGATTCAAATAGCTGAGCAGGTTAGTCATTACTGCAACGACAATTTCGACCTCACGTTTTGGCTTCCGCGCGGGATACGCATCGAGGTAGCCAACAAGAATCGGAGCCAATGCAGCGATTTCTGGCGCGGTTTTTCGCAACTCCTTCCCAGGATTCTTCCAACCGTGAGTAGATTCTCGCGCCTCGAGCTGGCTGTGCAAGATTCGCCGCCGCTCGGCCGAACGCATCGGCCAGTCGAGCGAGAAAGTCCGCAAGATTTCCCTGGCAAAAGCCGCGGTGTCGGGTGACATGCGATCGACATCAGCGACGTTTACTTCGAGCCCAGGAGCCAGCGCGAGAAGACGCAGCCTCAACGGTGTGACATCACCCGAGCGATTCCACAGACTTTGCCAACGCGCAGTGCGCTCGGTCTTGTCGAGCGCGAAGATCTGGTCCGCGAACGCTTCGATCTCAACGCCAAGTTGTTCGGCAATCTCCTCGCGAACGGACCGGCGAAACGGATTATCGGCCTCGAGCTTGTGGTGAGCCAGATACAGGAAGGCGCCTTGCAACGCCTCGTCGGGCAAGAAACCGCTCGCCTCGAGCTTACGGAAGAACGTTTGCTGAAGATCGTCGGCCGAGGCTTCGGCAGATACCCCCAGCATCGTTCGGGCGGATTCCGCGAAAATGTCGGTGTCCTGGCTTGGCGATAGGTTACCAGTCGTCATCGCTGGTTCCCCTATCGCCGGGATTTAGTCCGGGATCAAACTGATCGAGAAATTCGGCCAGAGCGCTTCCCATGCCATCGATCGACTCACGATCTCCCGCCTCGAGCGCTCGCTCGAACGCGTCGAGAATGTCGGTCAACATCAACCGTTCATGGGGCGGAAGCTCGGCGTACAACCGCTCGGCGCGGCGGAGTAGGAACTGATTTTTGCCATCCTCGCGCGGGTGCAACTTGAGCAACTGCATCGAGGCGACTGCCTCTTGAATTTGCTCTGGAGTCAGCCCCTTGGCGAGCTTCGTCACAATGCGTGAAACCTTTTTACGCGTGGCTACAACCGTTGCTTCGACCTCCAGCACGCCATTGAGGTCATACGTAAATCGAACGTCGACCTCTTGGCCGGCCGGGCCGATGGGGATGTCTTTCACCGCGAGTTCGCCGAGCAGAATATTGTCTTCAACGCGCCGGCCTTCGCCTTGAAACACCTTGAGCAAGATCTCGCGCTGGTTTGCGTAAAGCGTGCCGACTCGCTCGACACGGCTCGTGGGGATCGTCGTGTTCCGGTTGATGATCGGCATGTAGTAGCCATCGCGATGGTTCATGCCGAACCGCTTGCACGTCTCGATTCCCAGCGTGAACGGCGCGACGTCGGTGACGACGAGATCCTCGAGGCTTGCGTTTCGCGCGATCAGCCCGGCCTGAATTCCCGCCCCAAGCGCAACGACTTCATCGGGGTTGAGGTTGTTTAGCGGTGGCTTGTCGAAGATTTCCGTGACGCGCTGCACCACGCTCGGCATGCGCGTGGCCCCGCCGACGAGAATCACCTCGTCGATTTGCGTCCGCTTCAGACCTGCATCGCCCAAAGCGCGGCGAACCGGCGGCTCGACTCGCGCGAGCACGTGATCCATCCAGTGATGAAATTCGCTGCGCGCGATTGTGATAGTCGGCGAATCGTCGGCAAAAGTGCCGTCGGGCTTGGGCATCCGTACGGTGGCTGATTCTTCCTTTGAGAGCAGGCGCTTCGCATCCTCGCACTGGTTCATCAGCCGCGAGACGAGCAGCGGCATTTTCAGCTCGGCCTTCTCGAAGTGCATCCCCTGGCCGTCGAGCACCTTTGCAACAAGTGCGCGGGTGAAATCCTCACCGCCCAAAAACCCTTCGCCGGCAGAAGACTTTACCTCGATCGCCCCTTCCATGATTTCCACGACCGAGACGTCGAACGTGCCGCCGCCCAGGTCGAAAACGAGCAGCGTGCGTTCGGTATGACTATCGACCTTGCCGTAGGCGAGCGCGGCGGCGGTTGGCTCGTTGAAAATTCGGTCGACCCTGAAGCCGGCGATTTGCCCGGCGTGCATCGTCGCCTTGCGCTGATGCTCGTTGAAATAGGCAGGGACGGTGATGACTGCGCGATTCACCGAATGACCAAGATACACCTCAGCGTCGTCCTTGAGCGATTTGAGGATCATTCCCGAGAGTTCCTCGGGAGTGAACGTGCGATCGCCCAGAGTTGCCTTCCAATCGCTGCCCATCCGCCGCTTGAATACCGAGGCGCAGCGCTCCGGGTGCACAACCTGGAATTCCCTGGCAGCGCGGCCGACAATCAGCTTATTGTGCAAGTCGATTCCTACGACCGACGGGGTTAATACCTCGCCAAGTGCGTTGGGAATAAGAATCGGCTTATCATTTTCAATGATCGACACCGCTGAATTCGTGGTGCCGAGATCGATCCCGACGATCGTATCCATACATACGATCCCTGAGGTTTCCCAGTGGCAAACTGGCCCAGCGTGCAAAAACGGCGCACGCCTGGCGCGACTGTTCAAAGATACCGTTGCGGTCGACGCATTTCCACGAAATCACTCATCAATTGTTGCCGTGCCGCCACGTGGCTCGACTGGTGCGTCGATTCATTGAAACGGCTATCATGAGGCGGATTGCCCGGCCTTCACAATCGGTATCGGGGCCGCTCCACGGATCAACAGGCGACGAGGCGACTCATGCAGGGTGAAAACGCGGCCATTTTCGCGGGAATCGAGCCCAAAGGCGTTTGGAACCACTTCCACACGATCACAACCATCGGCCGACCTTCCGGCAAGGAAGAGGCGATTTCGGCCGAGCTTCAGGCCTGGGCGAAAAAACTCGGCTTCACCTGTTCCCTAGACACAACGAAGAACCTTTGCGTTCGCGTGCCTGCTTCGCCCGGACGCGAATCCGCACCCGTCGTCGTGTTGCAGGGACATATCGACATGGTCGTATCGAACGCCAAGTCGATTCCGCCGGGATACGACGCCGCCACGGGAAAGCTGCACCTCATACGCAAGCAATACGACGATGGCGAATACATCGAGGCCGATTACACAACCCTGGGCGCCGATAACGGCATCGCCATCGCCATGATGTGTGCCGTCGCCGAAGACAAATCGGCGCAGCACGGTCCGCTCGAACTGCTGATGACGGTTGACGAAGAGACCGGCCTGACCGGCGCTTTGAACGTCGACCCCGCGCTACTCAAAGGACGGATCATGCTCAACCTCGATAGTGAGGATGATCATATTCTGTACGTCGGCTGCGCGGGCGGGACTGATCTGCGGATTCGCTGGACGCACGAGCGAACGCCGGTTCCGGCTGGCTGGGCCGGCTTCAAGGTCGAACTCGACAAGCTTCGCGGTGGTCACTCCGGGGCCGAGATCGACAAGAACCGGCTCAATGCCCACAAAGCCCTGGCCCGCCTGCTCGACGCGGCAAGCGAGAAAGCTCCGATTCGAATCGCCGAAATCAACGGCGGCGACAGGCACAACGCGATCGCACGATTCGCCTCGGCCGAAGTTTGGGTCGCTCCCGAGGCGAAGGGCGATTTTGAAAAGCGGATCAACGACGCACATGCCACCCTGGCCGAGCAATACCGCAAGCTCGAACCGTCGATCGTCTTCACACTCACACCGCTAACGATCTCTGGCGCAACAGCGTTCTCGGCCGAGGATTCGCGCAGGTTGATCGGCCTGCTTCAGGCAATTCCTTCGGGCATCGTCTTCATGAGCCAGGATTTGCCCAACCTGGTCGAAACGTCGAACAACTTGGCGATCGTCACGACCAAGGGGAACGACGTCGAAATCCAGTGCAGCCTGCGGTCGTCGGTCGATGCGGCCATGGTCGACCTGGCAAACTCGATCAAGGCGATGGCGCGGCTGGCGGGGGGCGTCGGTGAGGTGCTGGGCAGCTATCCCGGCTGGGAAGTGAATCTCGACTCGGATCTGCTCAAGAAGGCCAAGGGGGTTTACGCCAAGGTTTTTGGTGCCGATCCGGAAGTCGCCGCGATTCACGCCGGTCTCGAATGCGGTGTGATCGCGGCGCGGGTACCGGAACCGATGGACGTCATCTCGTTCGGCCCGAATATTAAAGGCGCCCACGCGCCGGGGGAACGGGTGTCGATTCCTTCGGTCGCCAAGTCTTACGGCTTCCTCAAAGCGCTGCTTGACGACCTGTCGAAGTAATCATTATCTCACGGCTTGATCGGGATTGCCTCGACGAGGGGACGTTCGCCGCGAAGCAGCCGCGTCCCTTCGCCAACGAGCCGGAGATACCAGTCGCTGGGCAGGCCATCCAGCGTTACAAACCGCGCCTCTTTCGGCGGGTTGTTCGACACCTTGAAGATGGCCGTCCCTTCGTCGACCTCGTCGAACATGGCAACGAAAGCCATGTTCATCCCCATCTTCTTCGCGGCGACGAACTGCTCCCAGAGAAACTCGCCGCCGCGACGTGGGATGTTCGAGCGACCGGCAGGCAGGCGCTGAAGGTTGTCCCAACTGAAGCCGGGATAGATCACGGGCATCAACTCGCGACCGTTCTTGCGCGTGTCGGCGAGATCGCCTTCCCAGGTGCGAGTCGACGCTCCGCGCTTGCCGCCGGTGTTCATCGTGTTGCCCACATTCCAGGGCTTCATCACGTCGAGCCGGCGAAACGCCCGCGCCCATTCGGGATTCTTCTCGCTGCGCCACTGCCAGGGGCAACCGCCAATCAGCACGGCCTGCGTTTTGCCGGGTTCCTGGAAGAAATCAATGATCTCATGAGCAATCTTCGCGTCGAAGCGATCGGGGTAAAAACCGAAAATCGCCAGCACCGGCTTGCCGTTGTGATGGAGATATCGTGAATCCTCAGTGATCTTCATCTCGTTGACGAGCCAGTTCCAGTCTTGCTTGATCCGCGTCAGAAGCTGAGGGCCGCGCACACCGCTCATGTCGTATTCGACCGCGAACGTGCGGCCGGTACGATTGGCGGCGCGTCGGGCGTAGCCGAGCACTCGGGCGGCCTCGACGGGGTCACGCGTTTCGCCGACGAAGCGCTGAACCAGCACGCCATCGATACCGTATTTCACCATCCAATCGAAATGGCGATCGACCGTTTTTTGATTGGCCGAGCTGAAGAGTTGCGCGGGGGTGCCGTCGGGCAGGGTAAAGTTATGCGTGAGGAACTTTTCGGTTTCGGTGAACTCGGTCAGGTCGGGCCACATCTCGAACGTGAGCGTGTTTGGAGCAATCCGCTGGCCGTTGCGGCTCCAGTGCACCCAGCCGCGTTCTGAATCATCGCCGGGGCAACGAAACCACCCCTGATAGCCGCAAAGCACCTTGCCCGTCAGCGTTTTGGCGTCGATATCATTGCGGGTTGGCCCTTTGTACGGTGCAACCCATCCTTTGGTGCTGCGTTCGACGAACAGCGGCGTCGGTGTGGTTGAATAGGTGGCCTTGAGGATGTGCAATGGCACGGCCTGGTCGTCGTGGCCAATTCGGAGGTCGGTCTCGCCATTCTGGGCACGGCGGAAATCGGCGTCTTTCAGCTCGAACACGGCGGTGCGAACCGCGCCCGAATCCGCCAGAGTGCGGCCAAAAGCGACGTCGGCGGTGTGATAATCGTCCTTCGCCGTCTTGGCGTTGTATTGCAAGCTCAGCGGACCACGGCCGAGGTCGCAAAAGGTCAGCTCGATATAGATCGGCCCATTGAACGCGGGCAAAGGACGAGGCGCGACGAAGTAAATGTAAGGCGAATACTTGCCATCGGCCAGCTTGGTCCCTTTCACGCCTTCGCCCTTGATCGGTTCAAAGGTGCCGTCGGCGGTGGACACAGGTTTGAGCTCGATCGTCTCGGCGTGCACCCAGAGAGGCGCGATGAGCATAAAAAGGAGCGCAGGGCAGGAGAGTGCAAGTCGCATCGGCACCTCGGTCACGTTAGGAGCGAACTGGCGAGATCGTCGCGGGCAGATCGACCGTCATGGTATGGTTTGTGCATTCGCGACGATAGGGTGGGGCTGCACGCCACACGAATCAAGCGTCGTCTCGAACGCGGAGGGCCCGGGCTCGATGAATTTCTTCAACCAACTGCCGTGGTACACGATCGGCAAGGTGATTTTCGCCGCGCCTTTCCTGATTTCCGGCCCCACGCATCTGATCCGGCCGCAACTGTTCATGAAGATCATGCCGCCGTATCTGCCGTGGCATTACCAACTGGTCATCATCAGCGGAATCTTCGAAATCATCGGCGGCGTTTGTCTCTTCATTCCGTCATTGTCACACGCCGCAGCCTGGGGGCTGATTGCGCTACTGATCGCCATTTTTCCCGCGAATATCTATCTCTACCAGCACCAAGAACTTCTCCCCGCGCCACCGATTCTTCACCTGCTGCGTCTGCCGCTTCAAGGCGTGCTCATCGCCTGGGCCTACGCTTATACCCGGACGTAACTCTCTCAACTCTACCAGGACGCCACATCATGAAAAAATGGATTTCGCTCGGCCTGCTGTTCGTCTTCTGCGCTCCCGCGCTCGCCGATGATCTTCCTTTCACTCGCACGGAAGACGTCGTTTACGGCCGAAAATACGGCACCGCGCTCACGATGGACGTTTTCCGCCCCAAGAAGGACGCCAACGGAGCAGGCGTCGTTGTGGTGGTGAGCGGCGGATTCTTTTCGTCGCACGAGGCGATCAATCCTGCCTTCGTCCTGCCGTTCGTCAATCGCGGCTATACCGTCTTCACGGTCGTCCATGGCAGCCAGCCTGCGTTCACGGTGACCGAAATCGTCGCTGACATGAATCGCGCGATCCGTTACATACGTTTTCACGCGAAGGATTATGCGATCGACGCCAGCCGCCTGGGAATTTGCGGCGCCTCGGCGGGCGGCCATCTCTCCTTGATGATCGGCCTCGCGGGCGAACAGGGAAAGGCTGACGCCAAGGATCCGACCGATCGTGAATCCAGCCGAGTTCAAGCCGTCGCCTGCTTCTTCCCTCCGACTGACCTGCTCAATTTCGGCAGTGCAGGCCGCGAGTTGATTCGGGCCGAAGACCATCAAAAGCAATTCCGGCCGGCGTTCGAGTATCGCGAGCTCGACAAGAACACGAACCTCTGGGTAACAATCACCGACCCCGCGCGCCTTCGCGAAATCACCAAGGCAATCTCGCCGATCACACACGTGAGCCCCGACGATCCGCCGACGCTCATCATTCACGGCGATGCCGACACGCTTGTGCCGCTGCAGCAATCGGAAGTGCTTATCGAGAAGCTTAAAGCGGCGAACGTTACGAACAAGCTGATCGTCAAGAAGGGGGCAGGGCACGGCTGGCCGACGATACCGCTTGATATGAGTACGTTTGCCGATTGGTTCGATACCTACCTCAAACCGGCGAGCAAGAAGTGAGGCATGATGCGGATTTTCCGATATCTGCTTGCGATCGTGCCGATGACCATCGCGAACGCGGCCGATGAGCTGAGCCTCGACCATTTCGATCCGCCGCGTTTCCAGGCTCCCAAAGCGAAGGGGACGATGACGATCGTCCCTGGCAAGGTCGGCAATGCCGCGCGGCTTCAGTTCGATCACGGCAACCAGAATGTTTTCTTCCCGAGCAACATCCGCGGCACGCCCGCCTGGGATCGCGCCGACGGATTTTCGTTCTGGGTGAAGGGTGACGCCAAGGATGGTGTCGGCGGCTTGCAAATGATTTTCGACGACGATTACGCCGTGCGGTATGACTTCGCATTTCCCGTCAAAGGGACCGAATGGACGAAAGTCGAAGTTGCATGGTCGGACATGATTCCCGTTCTGCCCGGCCCGAGAGCGAAGCCTCTGGGAACGCCCGACGGTAATCCGCCATCGAAAATCACGGCCGTTTGGATTGGTAAGTGGTGGTATTGGGGCGACTATCCTGCGCTTAGTTTCACAATCGACGAATTACAACTCGAGCCGACAATCACTCGCGCAAACAATGACTTCACGCCGAAGGGCAATCCGCTCGAGCGCGTGGCGGCGAAGATTCGCGCAGGCAAGCCAATCACAATCGTAACGATGGGCGACTCGCTCACCGACAAGCGGCACTGGGCCAACCGCCCGACGTGCTGGGTCGATTTGCTCAAGGCGAATCTCGATGCGCGATTCAAGTCGGAAGTGACGATCGTTAATCCTGCCATTGGCGGCACACAGCTTCGCCAGAACGTCGTTTTGATCCCCAAATGGCTCGAAACCACGCCATCGCCCGACCTAGTGACGATCTTCTTCGGTGGCAACGACTACGATTCGGGAATGCGTGGGCCGGAATTTGAACGAGCGTGCATCGACGCGATTGATCGCGTCCGGAGGGCGACGAAGGGGAAGGCTGACATCCTGCTTTTGACCACGAATCCGACCGCGGCAGCCTGGGGGCGGACGGACCAATTGTCGGATGCGTGCCGAAGAGCGGCGAAAGCGAGGAATGCGGGCCTGGCCGATACCCGCGCGGCGTTCGAAACTGCATCCGGAAACGATCGTAACGCGCTGTTTGTCGATGACCGCGTGCATCTCAGCAAGCGCGGGCATGAGGTTGTGGCCGAGACGATTGAGGGGGCGATTCTGGGTCCGGGCAAGAAATAGCCGGGCGAAAATCGCGAGCGATCTGTGGAGTTCGAGGCGTGGGAACCGTATTCTAGCGGCCCACGCCTTTCTCGATTTCGGCTCGCGCGGGTCGTGCGGCGAATGAGATTTTCGAGGCTGGCGGCAAGGAGTTTTCAGTCATGCGATGGAAAGTCGCCACGGCATTACTTGGACTCGGATTCATTGTCGCGGCCGGTGCGCCGGTCGCGGCCAACATGGCTTCAGGGAGCATCAAAAAGATGGAGTTCGGCAAGACCGACGACGGCCAGACCGTCGACCTTTATGTCCTCACCAACGGCAAGCTGACGGTCAAGGTCATCACCTACGGCGCCATCATCACCGAGATCCTCACACCCGATCGTGACGGCAAGATCGGCGACGTCGTTCTCGGCTTCGACGATCTCAAGAGCTACACCGCCGGCCATCCCTTCTTCGGCGCAATCGCCGGCCGCGTCGCCAATCGCATCGCCAAGGGAGAATTCACCCTCGACGGCAAGGAATACAAGCTCGCCAAGAACAACGGCCCGAACACCTTGCACGGCGGACTCAAGGGGTTCGATAAGGTCGTTTGGAAGGCCGAGGAAGTGAAGTCGGAAGATGGCCCGGCCGTCCGCCTGACCTACACCAGCCCCGATGGCGAAGAAGGTTTTCCGGGCAATCTCACTGCGACCGTCACCTACACCGTGACCGACAAGGGTGAGCTGAAGATCGACTACACCGCGACGACCGACAAGAAAACGATCGTCAACCTTACGCAGCACAGCTATTTCAACCTCGCCGGGCCGGCCTCAGGCAACGTGCTCGACCACGAGCTAACTCTTGCCGCCGACAAGTACACGCCCGGCGACGACACGCTGATTCCCACCGGCGAACTTGCCCCTGTGAAGGACACGCCGCTCGACTTCACGACCGCGAAGCCGATCGGCAAGGACATCAACAAGATCAAGGCCGATCCCGTCGGCTACGACCACAACTTCGTGCTCCGCGGCGGCGACGCCAAGGTTCCATTCGCTGCCAAGGTGCGCGATCCCAAGAGCGGACGCATCATGGAAGTGTTCACCACCGAGCCGGGTGTTCAATTCTATACAGGTAATTTCCTGGATGGATCAAACAAGGGCAAAGAAGGCGCGGTTTACAAGAAGCACCAAGGCTTCTGCCTGGAAACTCAGCACTTCCCCGACTCGATCCACCACGAGAACTTCCCCTCGACCGTTTTGGAACCCGGCAAGACGTACACTCAGACGACGATCTACAAGTTCTCGTCTGAGTGAATGCAGATGACTGAAGCGAGGCTCGCCGTTCCAACGAAAGAGAGAATTGCGATGAACGATCCAATCACACGCCCGCATCGCCGGTCGTTTCTACAATGGACCGGCGGCCTCGCTTCGACCTTTCTGGCCTGGACCGGTTCCACGAAATCGGTGCAGGCGGCCGAACCAACGGCTTCGTCATTGATTGTTGACGAGAACAAGCGCGAAGGCTCGCTCGACTGGCAACTGACGCGTGTGCGAGTCGATAAAGACGGATTTCGCTCGCCGAATATCGAAGGGTATTGCTCGAAGCAATCGGTGAAGGCGGGAGAATCGCTTGACCTGTTCGTATCGAGCGACCCCGCGCGGCCGTTTCGGGTCGAGATTTTTCGGATGGGATATTATGGCGGCCGAGGTGCGCGGTTGATGACCACGCTCGGCCCATTCGATGGCAAAACGCAGGAGACGCCCAAACCTGGTCTCAAAAACATCCACGAATGCCACTGGAACAAAACGACCACCATCACGATTCCCAGCGACTGGCCCAGCGGTGTCTATCTCGGACGACTGACGACGATTGTTGATGAGTCGAAAGAACCTTACTGGCAGAGTTATGTCGTTTTCATCGTCCGCGACGATCGTCCCGCCGATATCTTATTTCAATGCTCCGACAACACCTGGCAAGCCTACAACCGCTGGCCCAATAACTATTCGGTTTACACGCATCCCAAGGGGACGCAAGGCCCCTGGGCCGATGTCAGTTTCGACCGCCCCTATGCCCGCGAGGCTCAGCACAACGGCGTGGTCGATGATCCATTAACCGTCGGCTCGGGCGAATTCTTGCCGTTTGAGTTCCCACTTGCATACTGGCTCGAACAGCACGGCTATGACGTAAGCTATTGCACAAATAGCGACATGCTCACACCCGATCATGGCCTCAAATGCAAGGCGTTCATCAGCGTCGGCCATGATGAATACTGGGATATCCGCCAGTTTCATAGCGTCGAAAAAATGCGCGACGCCGGTGTGAATTTGCTCTTCCTCTCCGGAAACGCGGTCTGCTGGGTGACGCCTTACCGTGAGTCGAGCGATGGCCAGCCGAATCGGATCATGTTCCGCGGCGGTCCTTACGGGGCTGAGAACGACTACGCCAAGAATCGCCATCGCGATCACGGTCCGTTCCCCGAGCGTGGTCCCGATGAAGGTCTGTTGATGGGTGCGCGCAATGTCGAACCCGTGAACGGCGGCGGTGACTGGATCGTCACCAAACCCGATCACTGGATGTTCGAAGGAACAGGCGTGAAGGCGGGCGATCGCATTCAGGGATTGATCGGCTGGGAGTACCACGGTAACCCTGCGGCGATTCCGGGACTCGAAGTGGTGGCGGCGGGAACGGCGTGGGTTGGCGGGCAAACGCCTCAGAAGTGGACCGCTACGATTTATCCCGGCCCCAAGGGAAGCTTCGTCTTCAACGCAGCGACGATCTTCTGGGCGCAGGGATTGTCATCGCCACCAGGACATACGCTCCCCTGGTCACACTTCTCGCGGCCCCATGGACCTGATGCGCGGGTTCAACGCATTACTGAGAATTTGCTGAATCGCGCTCTTAAGAAGTCCTGAATCACAAGGAATATCGACGATGATTTTCACATCATCACTCCTTCTCACAATCCTCTCGATCGCGCCCGAAAGCACGATCATCGCCCCCGGCGCGAAGCCTGAGCTCTTGCAAGAGACTGGAGCCGGCGAAGGACCGGCCTGGTATGCGAGGCTCGGCCTGCTCACCAGCGGCGAGGGGAACGTCAATCTCCGTTCGCGCGATGGCAAACAATCGGTCTTCATGGAAGACTCGGGGTCGAATGGTTTGCTGATCGATCGTCAGGGGCGAATCGTCATCGCCGATGCCAAGCGCCGGCGGATCGTTCGTCGCGAACTCGATGGCAAGATCACAGTGCTGGCCGATCGCTTCGACGGTATGCGATTCAACCAGCCCAATGACCTGGCTCTCGACGCCAAGGGACGCATTTATTTCTCCGACCCGCAATATGGTGGTCGCGCAGAGATGGAAATGCGCGATGCTGCTGGGAAGACGGTCGAAGGCGTTTACCGGATTGATCCCGATGGCAAAGTATCGCGTGTGATTGGCCGCGAGGTCGAACGAGCGAACGGCCTGGTTGTCAGCCTCGATGGCAAGTTTCTCTACGTCGCCGATAACAATAACAACACCGAAGGCGGAGCACGCAAACTCTGGCGATTCGACCGCAACGACGATGGCTCGGTCGATCTGAAGTCGCAAAAACTGCTGCAAGACTGGGGCAAAACGCGTGGCCCGGATGGGATCAAGATCGACAGCAAAGGGCGATTGTTCGTCGCCGCTGGTTTGAATCGTCCGAATCCGCCGTTCGAAATCCAGGACAAGGCGACGGCTGGAATCTACGTCTTCACGGCCGAAGGTGAGCCGCTTGAACTCATCCCCATTCCCCGCGATGAATGCACGAACTGCGCGTTCGGTGGCGATGATTTGAAGACTCTGTTCGTCACGGCAGGCGGAACGCTCTGGAGCATCAAGCTTCGCGAGCCTGGTGTTGTTTTTTGGCCATAAGAGGCTTTGGCTCAACCTGCAATCATTTGAACTGCTTTGAAGACTTTGGTATGAAATACCTTGGCAGGGAGGCTTGCTGAGTGCGAATGAGTTACTCGCAAGCACTCGCGTGAAAATTCACTCTCAGAAAATACCCCTGAGTTCCATGCCATCAAAGTTACGGCCAGGAACGGCCATAACTTCTTGATCTGCAGCAACCATTGAACGGTTGCCATTCGACGCGCGACTTGAGCCTTGCATCAGGGAGGATTGCACTGTTTCGACAATGGCTCACAGTCCTGCGGCAATTCAATCGCACTTGATTTTGCGGCGCTCAATCTCCGTCCAGACTCAATCTGGCGAGCAGCGTCGGCACGAATACTCTGATCCGTTTCATCTTTTGAGTAAGCACCTATCATGACTGGCACTAAAAACTACAACAGGAATATTCTCAGCATGTTTTGTGGGCGACGTACGCGGCGAACTCTCGCCAAGGCGACGCGTTTTCGGCAGCGATTCTACCTCTGCACCACGGTTGACGGGTTAGAAAACCGCACTCTCCTAAGCTTGCAAGCCACAGCCACGACACTCTCAATAAGCCCACAAACCTCCGCCATCTATGGTCAGCCCGTTACCCTGACCGCGAAAGTTGTGGACGACTCGAATCCAAATTCAGTGCAAGTGACTGGGTTGGTCACCTTCTACGATGGTTCGACCACTTTGGGTTCCGCTACGCTTGATTCGTATGGCACAGCGACGCTGACGACCAATCGAATGGGCGTGGGCTCACATACTTTCTCAGCGGTCTATGCGGGCAACGGTTCCAATTTCGCTTCGAGCAGCTTTGGTAACTCGGTTACAACCATCGCGGGAAACGTGGTGTACGGTCAGTACAACGGCGACAATATTCCTGCCTCGTCTGCCGCGTTGAACGCGCCATTCGCGATCGCGTTCGACCGCGATGGCAATCTCTATATCGCAGACTCTAGCAATTACCGCATCCGTGAAGTCGTGAAGGCCACGGGGCAGATAATCACCATCGCTGGAAATGGAACAGCCGGTGATGCTGGTGAGAACGTCCCGGCAACAAGTGCCAGCCTTGAGCCGACGAATCTGGCGATTGACAGCGATGGCAACGTCTTTTTCACCTCTTGGTATAGCAGTCGCGTTCGCGAAGTCGTCAAAGCGACAGGGCAAATTGTTACTGTCGCGGGTAGCGATACTCCAGGCTACAACGGCGACAATATCCCAGCCACGAGCGCGCAACTCTGCTATCCGAATGGTCTCGCATTCGACGGAGATGGCAACTTACTGATCGCCGACACACAGAACAATCGAATTCGGGAAGTCGTAAAAGCAACCGGGCAAATCACTACAATCGCTGGCTCGAATCTAAGTCTGCCGTACGGCCTGGCGGTTGATGCTCAGGGAAACATCATCTTTACCGAAGTGGGAGAGCGCGTTCGCGAGTTGGTGAAGTCAACAGGCGAGATTATCACGCTCGCAGGGACAGGAGTTTATGGTGACAGCGGCTCAAATATTCCAGCGGCAAGCGCAAATCTTTCAGAACTGCTCGGCGTAGCGGTCGATAAAGACGGCAACATCTTTTTTGCCGATAATGAGAATGACAAGATTCGCGAAGTGGTGAAAGCGACGGGAAACCTTGTTACTGTCGCGGGTGGTCCCCGTGACCCAGCCTATGCCTATCTGTCCCAATACAACGGTGACGGTATCCCAGCGACAAGCGCGACTCTCACGCTTCCCCGAAGCGTGGTGATTGACGACTCGGGAAATCTTTTCATTGCAGACACCTTTAATCATCGAGTCCGTGAAGTTCTGAGAGCAACCGGGCAAGTAATCACGGTAGTGGGCACCGGTGCTGCCGGATACACAGGCGACAGCATTCCTGCCTCCGACGCGAGATTCAACCAACCCTCCGGAGTCGCCGTCGACGGTTCAGGGAACATCTTCGTTGCCGACACAGGCAATGGACGTATTCGCGAAATCGTGCAGGGGACAGGTGAAATCATTACAGTCGCGGGAACTGGAATTCGCTCCTACAACGGCGATAACATCTTGGCCACAGCTGCGAACATCGATCCCCAAGGGCTTGCCATCGATGCCTTGGGGAACATCTTCATCGCGGATGTTCAAAACAATCGCATCCGCGAAATCGTGAAAGCCACAGGCAGAATCATTACCGTCGCAGGTGATGGAACGGCCGGCTTCAACGGAGACAACCTACCGGCAACCAGCACTCAATTGAATTGGCCGACAAGCATCAAATTCGACGATAGCGGTAATCTTTTCTTTGTCGATCTTTTGAATTCGCGGGAGCGCGAGCTCGTTAAAGCGACGGACGAAATCGTCACGGTCGCAGGTAATGGGATTTCGGGCTATAACGGCAACGATATTCCCGCGGTCAGTGCGGAACTGAACGATGTGCAAGATGTCGCTGTTGACAACGCTGGCAACGTTTTCATTGCCGACTATGGAAATGGACGTGTTCGCGAGGTCGTCAAAGACAGTGGACTGATTGTCCAGGTCGCAGGGACGGACGCGCTTCCCAGTTATCCGGGCGCGTTCATTACGAGTCCGTTGGCACCCATCAGTCTTGCTTTGGATCCCAAAGGCAGACTTCTCATTGGAAATGCAACAACCACGGAAATTGATGAGCTAGTGGGACAGAGCGGGCAGGTCACAAGAGTTGTTGGCAGCGGAGTGCGTGGATTCAATGGCGATGGATTGGGACCGCTGGCGACAAATCTTGACTCCCTCGATGCAATGACCTTTGACACCGATGGAAGTCTTATCTTCGTTGATGGCGCCGCCGGTCTCCTTCGAAAGGTGTCGAGTCTCTCCCTCAATGTTACGGCTGCACAGTCGCGTACGATCGTCTCATCATCGACGTCCACCAGCACATTCGGCGACAACAAAGCAATCACCTGGACGGCGAACACAACAGAGTTGGTTTCAGGAACCGCACCGACCGAAGGCACCGTTCAGGTCGTGCTCGACGGCGTGAATTACGGACTACCTGTCGCACTCACAAATGGCACGGCTTCGATTGCTGCTCCGAGCTTGCTTGACGCGGGCTCTCATCGGGTTCTCGCCATCTATTCCGGCGGCAACGATATCGCCGGTAGCACGTCAAACGCGTTCATTCAATACGTATCGAAGGCTCGGCTCTTTATCTCCGCGAATACTGAGACGCAAACTTACGGATTCGGCGGTGTTAACTCCGCACTCGGTTCGACGAGTTTCTCGGTCCGCGGTCCGCTTTATGGCAACACTAACGTCACCGGCGTGACGTTCCTCACGAACGCCCCGTTGTCGAGTAGCGGTTACTATCAGGCGGGCACATACAGCCTCATTCCCAACGCCGCCACTGGTCCCGGCCTTGCCAATTACAACATCACGTATATTGCCAATCCGGCTGGCCTCGTCGTCAATCCGGCCATGCTCGTCGGTTCGATCACGGCGCTGGGCAAGGTATATGACGGTACGATGATCGCCACGCGATCGGGGGCATCGCTCGCCGGTGTGCTGGTCCGGGATCAGGTGAGCTACGTTGGCGGCACGACCACGTTCGGCGACAAGAATG
The DNA here is from genome assembly GCA_945957605.1 of uncultured Isosphaeraceae bacterium. Taxonomy (GTDB): domain Bacteria; phylum Planctomycetota; class Planctomycetia; order Isosphaerales; family Isosphaeraceae; genus CAMFLR01. Next base: position 243,201 of record CAMFLR010000005.1, on the reverse strand, counting down.
TGGGCACCAACAAACTTGTCTTCGGGAGCGGCTTGTATCTCAGCGGGCTGGACGCGAATAACTATCGGGTAAACAGTACGACCATTACCACGGCGAACATCACGCCACTGGCGATCTTGGGTTCGGTCACGGTTGCGGACAAGGTTTACGACGGCACCAAGTTCGCGCACATCACGAGTCGAACGTTGACGGGCGTGATCGCTGGCGATTCGCTGTCGTATCTTGGCGGTCGTGCGAAGTTCCTTAACAAGCAGATTGGTCAGCACAAGGTTGTGGTCGCAACCGGCCTGAGCCTCGGCGGACTCGACGCGATCAACTATACGGTTAACACCACCGCAGTCACCAAAGCAGCGATCAAGCGTCGTCGGCGATGATGCTGATGGCAGGAGACGACATCAGAACGGCGCGGTATTTTCCGATTGAGCGGCCGCGCCGGTTCGTCTAAAATGTTTAACCAGAATCAAGCATTGGCTTGACGCCTGCTGAATCCCTCTTCGAGGAGGCGAAGCGCTGTGCTGCGAATTCTAAGTGAAACGCCGACAACGGCCTGCGATGGCACCACACGCCGCGAGATTTTGCGGGCGGGCGGGCTTTCGTTATTTGGCTCGATGACCCTGCCACGGCTGTTGCAGGCGCGCGAGAGTTCGGCGCCGCGTGCAGCGCGGGCGAAATCGATCATCCTGCTGAACCTGTTTGGCGGACCGCCGCACCTCGATATGTTCGACCTCAAGCCGAACGCGCCCGTCGAAATTCGCGGCGAGTTTAAGCCAATCGCCAGCAGCTTACCGGGTTTGCAGGTCTGCGAGCATTTGCCGAAGCTGGCCAAATGGATGCATCGAGGAACGCTGATTCGCTCGGTCACTCATGTCTACAATAGCCATAATCCTTATGCGATGTTGACGGGATTCCAGTACGGCAACGATCGCGAGAATTACTACACGAAGCGAACCGATCATCCGGGGATTTCGGCCGTTTGCCAGTATCTTGGGCTTGGTCCCAAGGAATTGCCCAGCTCGGTGTTTCTGCCGGCATTGCCGGGGTACAGCCAGGGGCTGCGACGAGCTGGGCCGTATGGGGGCTATCTCGGCAAGAAGTTCGACCCGATGTTTGCTGAGTGTGCGCCGAAGTTCAACAAGGAATTCGATCAGGACAAATCGTTCTACGACCCAGTGCCGCCATTTGGTACGCCGATTTTGCCGTCGATTGGGTCGATGCCCGAATTGACGATCGATCGTTTCAAGCGCCGGACGACATTGCTCGAAGAGGTCGATCATCAGATTTCGGCAGTTGAGCGCTCGCGTGATTTTGCGACGATGGATCATTATCAGCGCAAAGCATATGAGCTTTTGACTTCCAGCTCGGCTCGGGCGGCGTTTGATATCAAGTCGGAGAGCGAGGCCGATCGCAAGCGATATGGTGATTCGCTGTTTGGAACGAGCTTGTTGATTGCACGTCGGCTGGCACAGTCGGGCGTGCCGTTTATTTGCATGACGACCGAGTCGCGCGGGGCAGGGCACTGGGATTCGCACTCGAAGAATTTTTCGATGATGCGCGACTTCAACCTGCCGAATCTCGATGAAATCACGTCGGCGTTGCTCACGGATCTCGACGAGCGCGGCATGCTCGACACGACGCTCGTCGTCGTCATGGGTGAGATGGGGCGTGCTCCTCGTGTGAATGCGACCGCCGGGCGCGACCACTGGCCGCAGTGCGGATTCGCCCTGTTTTTTGGTGGCGGCGTGAAGAGCGGTTTCGTGCTCGGTGGCAGCGACAAGATTGGCGCGTACCCGACCGATCACCCCGTAACCCCTGGCGACATCGTGGCGACGATGTATGATTTGCTTGGCGTCGACTCGCAGATGATGGTGAATGATCTGACGGCTCGACCCATTCATATCGCTCACGGCGGGGTGCCGATCCGGGCGATTTACGCCTAGAGACACCGGCATGCACGAGTTCAAGTATCGCACGCGGGCAGGGATCGAACTAAACATCGCCGATAGCCAGACGTCCGGGCCGCCGCTGGTCTTTTTCCACGGCATCACCAGGCGCTGGCAAGATTGGATCGGCGTATTGCCCGCGTTCACGCCTTACTGGCGATGCTTCGCCGTCGACGCACGCGGACATGGCAAGTCGGACCGAGCCCCCGGCGCGTATCGCATTGCCGACTATGTGCCCGACCTGGTGGACTTCCTCAGCGAAAAGCTGGAAGAGCCTGCGTTGATCATTGGCCATTCGCTGGGCGGGAATCTCGCGGCGGCGGTTGCGGCTGAGGCGCCGCAATTCGTGCGCGGAGTTGTGCTGGAAGACCCGCCACTTGAGATGGCCGGAGAGCGGCTTCGCGAAACGCCGTTTCCAGCCTCGTTTCGGGCGTTCATTAAATATGCAGGGTCGGGGCGTCCCGTCGGGGAAGTTGCCGCGGCGCTCGCGGAGGAAACGGTGCAGGCGCCGGGCACGCTTGAGCCGGTTCGGTTCGGCAATGTTCGTGATGCGGTTTCATTGCGATTCGCAGCAAGCTGCCTGAAACGGCTCGATCGAGAAGTGCTCGAATGGCCACTTGGTGATCGCTGGATGGAAGGGAGCGACGTCGCGCAGAGTCTTTCGAGCATTGAGGCGCCGACGTTGCTGCTTCAAGGCGATGTGAGCTTGGGTGGAATTCTGCCTGATCCGGTGGCAAAAGCGGCCGCGTCCTTGATTCGCGACGTCGCGCACATCAAACTCGCGAACATTGGTCATAACGTCCATTCGAACGCGGCGGATACCTTTCTGCGGCTGGTCGTGCCGTTCCTCGCTTCGTTGGATTGATCGTCATTTGAAGGCATTATTATGAAACTCGCAACCGGCGTGATGAAGATCGCCAACGGCACCCTTGTCGACGGCACTGGCAGCCCCGCAGTTCGCGATGCGGCGGTCATCGTGAAGGACGGCCGGATACAGTACGCCGGTTCAGCGGCCGGAGCGCTTGACGTTGGTCCCGAGGCGACGCAGATCGATGCGCGCGGCGGCACGATCATGCCGGGGTTAGTTGAGGCTCACTTTCATCCGACGTATTTCAACGTCGCCGAGCTGGCCGATCTCGATATCAAATACCCGGTCGAGTACGTCACGATTCTTGCTTCGTGCAACGCCAAGCTCGCGCTTGAATGCGGCTACACGGCCGCGCGAAGTGGCGGCAGCCTGCACAATATTGACGTCTGGCTCAAGAAGGCGATCGAAGAAGATCTCGTCCCTGGCCCGCGCCTCGCGGCGAGTGGTCGCGAAATCTGTGGCGCAGGCGGACTGATGGACTGGAATCCCGAGCATATGAAGCTCGGCATGGAAGGTTTGATTCTGCTGATTAACGGTCCCGATGAAGGCCGCAGGGCCGTGCGGAAGCTCGTGAAAGATGGTGCCGAGTGGATCAAGACCTATCCCACTGGCGATGCTGCCGCGCCTGACGCGGCCGATCATCACACGCTTTGCATGACATTCGAAGAGATGGCGGCTGTGGTCGCCGAGGCGCATAACTATCGTCGCAAGGTGACGGGGCATTGCCGTGCAAACGAAGGGATCAAGAACGCGCTTCGCGCGGGATTTGATTCACTCGAACACGGCACTTTCATGGATGCCGAGGCGCTCGACCTGTTGCTCAGTCGCGACGTGCCTGTTGTGCCCGCTCTCTACTTCGAGAAGGCCAGCATCGATTTCGGGCCGAAATACGGTATGCCGCAGGCGGTGATCGACGGCCATCAAGAAACGCTCGACGGCGGGGCCGAGAGCGCGAGGATGATTTTGCGCGCCGGTGGCCGGCTGGGGATGGGTGGCGATTATGGTTTCGCCTGGAATCCGCACGGTGATTATGCCAAGGAGCTGTCGTTCTTTGTGAATTTTGTCGGTTTCACGCCGATGGAAACGCTTGTCTGTGCCACGAAGACGGGTTCTGAAATCATGGGCCGGAGTGATGAGTTTGGTACGGTGACGCCGGGGAAGCTCGCAGATTTGCTGATCGTTGATGGCGATGTGCTGGCGGATATCACGATATTGGAGAACCGCAAGAAGTTCATCGCTGTGATGCAGGGAGGCGTGATCAAGGCTGGTGGTTTGGCGACGGCCAACATTTGAATTCAAACTGAGCTTGCGATCTAGCAAAGAATTCAACACAAACGCCGGGCGAGATGAGCGGTGTGCTCAGATCGTCCGGCTTTTCGTGACTCAGTCAAGCTTCGTCGCTCATGCCGCTTTCGCGCGGCGGAAAACCCGGCGGCCGAGGAATGTTCCGGCGAGAGCAAAGCCTGCCAAAACAACGCTGGCGGGTTCGGGAACCCCAGCGACATCATTCGTTAGAAGGCGGATGTGCGGATCGACACCCGCATAACCGGCATCGCTTTGAGGACCGGAGCCACCAAAATCGTTGTTGCTGTTGGCATTGATCGACTCAAAGCCACCCTGCACAGTATTGATGTTGCCAGAACCATTTGTGATGTCCCAACTGCCCGTCAACGTACCTGTGTCGCCGAGCAGCGCGATATCGTAGCGGTGATTAGCCTGAAACGTGAACGAGATGGGGCCCGTCGAAATATAGTAATCAACGGGACCGATCACCGCCGAAACCGCAAACGTTTCCTGGAAGAGAACGTTGTTGCCGATCGGCGCCCAATTCAAAGAGCCGAAGGTCCCGCCAAGTTCACTGTCGGCGATAAATAATGTCACGTTCATGTCGTTATTCGGGCGCCAGCGGAACTGAATCTCGTTCACGGTCGTCGTGTTGAGGCTATTGAGCACGGTTCCGAACGTGAACGTCGCGTTCCTCGTTTCCTCAAAGTAGTTGGTGGCACCCGTGCCTTTGAAGTTGTCGAAGATCACGCCGGCATGAGCGTGAGTCGCGAGCCCAATCAGGGCCGTCACAGTCAAAATCAGTCGCTTCATTGCCCGATTCCCTTCACACGGAAAAACATCGTGGGGTCGATCACGCTCCACCGCGCTAAACGCAATTCATCGCGCGGGCGTCTCAAAAACTCCGGCGCCGATTCGCAACGAGTTCTCGCGAAAATATCAACGAAAACGATAGTTGCAAATTCAATCGATCCACTGGAATGTTTAAGCCGCTGATGCGAATTACATCCTGACCGGAAACCGACGTCAAGTCAGTAATTGGCGCGATCCTCTCCCATGTTTTCTTTTTACATCGTTAACAAGCATCAATGAGTGCAATTACAAAACGACTTCATGCCACGTGCAGTGTTTTTCAAAGCTCAATGTTCGGGCGCCTGGGGATTGGAGGGCGAAGCTGGGAACCTTGGGGCTTCCTCCGCTCCGATCCGTCCAGCCACAGGCCACCCGGCACAGGATCTTAGGTGGGACAAATCGCGAGTCGAGCACCGTTTGTTTTGATCATGGTATTCGATTCATCAAACAAAAGTCGCAAACGACTTAAGGCTTGAGCCACCGCACGAACCATTCGGTCGCTTCCTTGCGCTGCGCGGGGGTGACGGCGTGGCCGACGCCTTGAGCCACGTTGATTTTGAGCTTGTCGCTTGCACCAGCCGCTGCGAACGCATCTTTTGCCGAGGCGAACGCGACTTTCGCACCGCCGATCGGGCAATTGGGATCTTCCGATCCGTTCAGGATCAACACCGGCCGGCCGGCGAATAACTTGAGCATGTTCGGGCAGTCGAACTCGCCGGTCACGCCAGGGATGATTTTGTTCCAGAGGGCGCGGCAAACCTTGGCGTTCACTTCGGATTCGCCGAGGTCGTGCGCGGCTTCGTTATGTGCGGCGGCAATTGTTTTGGCGCGGCCTTGCCATGCATTGTTTTCGAGACCCCAGGCGAAGCTTTGCACGGCGATCGCGGGAATCGCAACTTTCACGCGTTCGTCGACCGCTCCCGCCATCCAGGTTTCGATTCCGCCCTTGCTGAATCCCATCATGCCAATGCGGTCGCCATCGACATCGGCACGCGATTGGAGGTAGTCGATCGTTCGCCAGATATCCCAGCATGTATCGAAATAGAAGGGATGTTCTGACTTTTCCCCATTCTTGGTCCGCCAGGCGCGGGTGATGGCCTGGTTATAGGCGTCGGTCCCTTTGCCGGGGTTGCGCTCGCCGTGATAGCGGCCGTCGATGGCAATTGCCACGAAACCGAGCTTCGCCAGCTCTTCGAGACCGCTACGCATTCCTTCCTTATTTCCGCCGGTGCCGTGAAGGAGCAAGACGGCGGGATGGCGTTTCGAAGAATCTTGGGGACGTACAACGAGTGCGGGAACTCGTTCGGTCGAGCCATCGGCTTTGGTTTCCGTGGCGAAGGCGAGATGTTCCATCACCAGGCCGCCCGTTGGCTCGGTGGTCTTGTCGATCTTGGCGTCGAGCGGAACTTTGGGGCGGTCGAGTTGTTTGAGGAAGTCGGCGCGGATTGCTGCGGGTGATTTGGCGAGCGGGGCAGTCTCGACCTGCGCGAAGAGCAGGGCGGGGATGAGGAGCAATAGCTGCATGGGAGCCTCGATACGCATCGGATGACGGATCACAACTTGCCGACATGGTAACCCGTCGGCCAGCGGCGTTCGAGGATGTTCCCCAAAACGAAACGGCCAGGTGAAGCGAATCGCTGCACCTGGCCATCGTTGTTGATTTCAATCGGCGGCGCCGGCTTACTGGTTCAGACGAAGGCTTTGGAAGAGCGGCACGATACCCTTCTCCACCACCGGGCCGACTTCGCTGGGAATGACGAGGTCAAGCTCGTAACCACCAGCCGCCGCACTTACTGAGAGACCGACGAACGCGGGCTCGGCCGGCATGTCGGCGGGCACTTTGATGTTGAAGTTGTTGGCCATCGCGCCGAACTGCGTGGCAAACTGTTTAGCAAGCCCTTGCATGCTCATCATCATTAGCAGGCTCGCGTTGTTGGAAAGCCGCGGACGCACCGCCTTGAAACCCGGCGTAGTCGACAACTTCTTGTCGCCCTCGAGCACGGCGTCGAGCTGAGCCTTCGCCTGTTCCCACGTCTTACCTGTTGCGGAAACGAGCTGCGAATCATTCACGCCGTACCAGGTGGTGAGCCGATCGCCACCGTAGAGCGAGTTGAACATCGCCGCACCGCCGCCTGCCGGCTGAAGGCTGGCAAATTTCTCAACATCGAGCACAACCTCGCACTTGCTGAACTTGTAGCCCTTGTAGGACTCGGCGTCGTCGGTGACTTTCACTTCCTTGAACATACCCAACCCGCCCTCTTTCGCGCCCATCGCGCGGGTCAGTTCGACGTACGAGTTCAGAACGACCTTGGGATCGCTGCAGCGAACGATGTTCACCGCGTTCATACCGCCGCCGATGGTCGTGTGGCCGAAGGCTTCAACCCGGCCAAGCTTGCCTTGTTTCTCGAGCACGGCATCAAGTGCGGGAGTCGGCTTCGCATCGGCTCCGACAAGGCTCAAGCTCCACTTCTGCATGCTCTCGTACGTTTTGGCGTCGAGATTCATGTACACATAAACCGCCGCCCCTGGAGGCAGCGAGCCGATCACGTCGGCCGTTCCGGGCTTGATCGCAGCGGCAGTCTTGGCGAGATCAGAACCTTCCTTAACGCTCAGGCCGACGTTGACATTGAGTCCGGCGCCTGCGAAGTCGAGGGCCAGCGTGAGCACCTTGGCTTGCTTGATCTTATCGAACAGAGCAGCGTATACCTTCTTCATGTTCCCCATCATTGCGGCGGTCGCCGGTTGCTGGGGCGCTTTGTCGAGACTGGCAATGAACGCTTGCTTGGCGCCGTCGATTGCCTCGGCATAGCGCGAGGCGAGGGCTTCAACATTCACGGCGATCGAAGCGTCGCCATTGTTGAGCCGCTTCTTGTCGCCTTCGGACAGTTCGGTCACAAACGACTTGCCGCCGCCCTTGGCAAACGCGGCAACCAGCGTTCGGTCGGGCCCAAACATTGATTGTCCGCCGTTCTTGGCGATAAAAATCGTCGAGCCAGTGCTATGCACGAACGACTCGAAGCCGCCGTCTTCCTTCTTCAGCTCGGGCGCTTTGCCTTCACCGAACGCCTTGAGAACGGCGTCGTAATTCGATGCGCGAACGAGTACGGCAACCGGCGGCTGGCGCTGGTCTTCGGGCGCCACGGCGCGAATGAGCAGCGAGAACGGTTCCTTGGCCGCGACGTCGCCAAAGTAGCCGGTCAGCGCCGCCACGCCTTGGGCAATAGCAGGTTCGGCCGCCTGGCCCATGGATGGGCTGAACGCCTTGATCATGGAGTTCAGGTCTTTTTGCACCGACTGTGCGCCGCTCATGCGGACGATGACGTCGGTTTGGGCCGGCACGGCGTCGAGCCAGGCGGCATCGGTGGGAGCCTGTCCTAGCGCGGCTGCGAGAATCAAGGTCGAGAGGCTGAGCATGGTGTCAAAAGCTCCTGGGAGTCGTCTCGCGTCCTGAACTCGATCGCCACGATCGAATTCATGGGTGGTGCGGCCCGGCGTCTGCGAGGTTTGCGCAAACGCCAGCGGCTCGCATTGAGCCCATTCCATAGTGCAAGGTCGCGCCCTGCACGCTGAAAGTTCAATCGAGCATTCGCCGCATGCGTTGCTTTATTGCCGCAATCACCGGGCCGCTAGCGAGTAACCCTTGCGGTACGGCGTGTGGATAAACTCGTTTACTTCGGGTGCATTGCTCACCCGCAGGTTCGCCGAATCCCAGGTCAATCGCTTACCAGGAGCACGAAGTGCAAGCACGCCGAGCAAGACGATTTCCGTCAGCGGGCCGGCGTAGTCGAAGTTCGAAACCGGTTTCGGGCCGCCCTTGCACGCATTGATCCACTCTTCGTAATGTCCGGGCGAGCGCGCGATTGTTTTGGGAACGCGCTTGGCTTCTTCGGTGAGTGCGCTGGGAAGAAGCTGCGGCATGCCGCCGTGCGACCCGTGATACATCTTCCCCTTGCTGCCGACGTAGAGCACGCCGTTATCGGGCAGGCGACCGCCGGCGGGCATTTCCGCGGGCGTCGGCGGCATCAATCCACCTTCATACCAGATCATGTGCACAGGTGGCAGATCACGGCGCGCGGGGAAATCGAAGTGAATGATTGCCGCGACGGGGTAGGTCTCGTCGTTCTGTTTGTTGCCGTCGAGGAACGAGCCATCGAGCGTCACGCTGGCTTCAACGGTGGAAGGTGCGCCGAGATCGAGCGCCCAGACGGGATGGTCGATGATGTGGCAACCCATATCGCCGAGCGCGCCGGTGCCGAAATCACGCCAGCCGCGCCAGTTGGCGGGGACGTATGCAGGATGATAGGGACGTTCGCGAATGGGGCCGAGCCAGAGGTTCCAGTCGAGCGTTTTGGGAATGGGCGGTGTGTCGGTCGGTCGGCCGATTCCTTGCTTCCAGAGCCGGCCCGCACGATCGGACCAGACGTGGACTTCACGCACCTCGCCGATCACGCCAGACTGAATCCACTCGTTCGTGAGCCGCGAACCTTCGGACGCATGCCCCTGATTGCCCATCTGCGTCATCACGCCGGCGTTGTGCGCGGCCTTGGTGATGGCTCGGCATTCGTAAAGAGTATGCGTGAGTGGTTTCTGGCAATAAACGTGCTTGCCCGCGTGAATCGCGGCCATCGTGGCGACGGCGTGGATGTGGTCGGGCGTGCCAACAGTAACCGCGTCGACGTTTTTCGCTTCCTTGTCGATCATTTCGCGAAAATCGCGGTACTTCTTCGCCTTGGGGAATGCGTTGAAGATTCCGGCAGCGCGGGTTTCGTCGACATCGCAAAGCGCGACGATGTTTGCACCATTTTTACTATGCGTGGAGATATCACCGCCGCCCATGCCGCCGCAGCCGATGCCGGCGAGGTTCACCGTCTCGCTCGGTGCAAGGTTCCCAGCGCCGCCAAGGACGTGACGGGGAACCACCATGAAGCTGAATGCTGTGGCACCCGCCGCGACGAACTTCCTGCGCGTCGTTTGAATGCCATTTTCCCGCGAAACGCCCATTTTAAAACTCCTCGATGCGCTGGGGGGGAAGCTAACGAAGGTCGAGAGGGTTGAAGATCGTGGCGCCGATGTATCGGGTTGGGCCTGAAGTGTCATGGTAATAATAGATCGCGACGAACTTGCCGTCTTTCCTGCGCACCATGCGGGGATAGCCAATATCACGACCACCAGCGTCATCGCGCAAGTAATTTGCCTCAGTCCAGCTTTTGCCGCCGTCGCGACTGAGCCGCGCGCGAATTCCATACGGGGTCGAACGGCTGCCATAAACGAGGCAAACGGCACCGTTATCTAGCAACAACAATGCCGGAGGATTTCCTTCGCCGGTGTCGGGTTCAGGATGTGAGACAAGTGTCCACGTTTTCCCATTGTCGTGCGAAGCATATGCGTCGATGCCGCTTTTCACATGGCCTTCAACGCCGTCCTTATCGGGAACAAGCCAGCGCACGGTTGTGAGCAAGTCGGTCGGCGAGAGACGCACGCTTGACGGCATGATCGTATAGCCTGACTCGGGTTCTGGACCGATGAACCCAACAAACGACCAGTTCAGTCCGCCATCGGTCGTGCGGGCACAGAAGGGGCGTCCCTCGCGGCCGTTCTGCTTCGATGCGGTGAGAAAAACCGTGCAGGAACGCGGGCCATCAACGATGTAGTCGGTCCGCGCCATGACTCCGGGTTGGCCAAACAGTGGCAGCCAGAACGGCCCTTTCCAGTTGTGACCGCGATCGTAGGAATAGTAGAAGCGCGAGCGACCATTGTTCGAATTCTCCATGCGCAAGGTCATGGCGAAGTCGGGATGTGTAAAATCGATCGCTTCGACAAGGTCGGTCGGCTTCTCGATCGGCGCACCATCGGGCAGAACTCCGTGCCGCATGCCAGCGGTACCGATGAGAGCTCCCGCGGGTTGAGGAGTTTCAACTCTCCAGGTGACGCCGCCATCGAGGCTGCGTGCGAGCAGAAATTCTTCAGCCTTGCTTTTGTTGATGTTGTGATAAGGGCCGCGATCTAGATAAATACCGCGGCTAAAGCCGACGAGGATCTCGTCGCCCCAGTTCCATATTCCGTGATTCGCCGGCCAGCCTGCGAACCGCCCGACCTCGCGGTAGACTGCGACGTTTTGAACTGTTGGTGATTGATCGACGAAGCCCAGCACGACCGACAAGACGGCAAATGAAACCATCAGCACAACCCCAGGTCTGGCAAAACAAAGAGAGGCAAGGCGGCATGATTCAATCGCATGCTCCCTTGCCTCACGATGGCCGCACAGACCGGTCAGGTCAAGACACTAGCACCGGTGATTTGACGCTCTTAACGTTTGAGCCACGGCTTCATCGCGGCATCATCACGTCCGGTGGTCCAATCGCGGGTTTTGGGATAGGTGCCGTGACCCTTGAAGTTGTTCCAGAGCCGCCGGAGCGTGCTTTGCCGCTCGGGCGAGGTTGACGCGGGGGGATTGTTGGGCGCTGCCGAGTCAGACCGGGGACGATCCGCGGCAATTGCGGATCCCGCCAGAACCGAAGTGGAAATGATTGCCGCCGCAAACCAAGTGCGAATACGACTCATCGTGCGTTCCCTCGCAGGCGTCCGACCAGATCCTATTTCAACGTCTCCTACAAACCCCATCGGCCGCACGATCGGCAAAACTTGAAATTCCACCAAATTCGGTAGCAACGAACGACTGTGGCCGTGCGAATCTCCTTCGGAACACTTCGCGTTTTTTGCTAGATTCCGTTCAACGCCCGGAACGAGATTCTGTGTAAGGACTCAGCGCTATTCAGCAACATTCACCTGCGGCCGGCGTTGATATGGGCACGCATCAACTTTTCCGTCCGGCACGAGAAGAGTTGAAGCACGGACCACCGTTCGCCATCCTGCCGCCGAGATGATGGTCTCGGAGCCAGCTTCAACGGAGCGAATATCGAGTTCTCGCAAAAATGCGCCATTCCGTTGGCGAAAGTGAGCTTGGCGAACGGAGAGCCGCCGACAAGACCGTCGGTCAGCCCAAATAGCCCCAGTTTTTTGTCTTAAAGTTGTAAATACGATGATCCATTCCATGCGGATTATACCAGAGCGTCGGAGGCTCTGACGTACCGCCGCCCGTGTACTGGAAATTGCCGCCGAATGTGTATTGAGCGCATGGCACTTGGTCGATGAACTCCGGCACGAGATCTTTGAGCGTCTTCGGGTACACACCCGTTGCTTTGCGATAATTCTCAACCGCCGCGATAATCCGATCGGCACGCAATGGAGCGATGTAAGCATTAACTTTGACCATAGCGACGACCATGACAAATACGCCAAAGAATACGCCGATATTTAAGAATCCCTGCTTTCGTTCATGTTTCTTCAGAACCAATAAGGGAAGCACCACAACCGCTTGAAGGATTCCCACCAGCAAAGACAAAAAGACAACATTCACGATCAAAGCATCCGCAACGAACAAGAAAGCGGCCGAAATCAGCACAGAAAGAGAGACTGGTAGTTTGAACATTGTGGGAGGCGAACTGCCGCGACAGATTAAAGAGAATGAGCGAAGATCCGGCCAGCATTACGACACTGATCGGGATCGCCCGCCTCGGGTCTTCTTCGATGATATCGGGAGACTGCCAGCGGGCAATAGGTCGTAACGCTTCAAACCGCTGCCAGGCCATTTGCCAATAGCGATAACACCGCCGGCCCAGCGCTCGTTCACGATCGAGCGCTGGGCCTTCCCTGATCACGACTTCTCCATCCAAACTGCCTCACTTCGACACTGACGCGGTTGCGGTGCTCGTTGTCGATTTTGCCTTGGTTTTCAGTGATTTCGCCTTCTTGGCCTTGCTCGTTCCGGTGCTGTAGTAGCCGCTGTACGGGTTCCAGACCGTCTGTGCGGACGTATCGGCGGACGCGGCAAGGCTGTTGCTATTTGTATTTGTGGTCGCGTTATTGTTCATATTCATCAAGTAGGGGTTCATCGCCGCGTTGTTTGCGTACATCGCGTTGGTGGCAAATCCGTTGCTGTTCGATCCGTAGGCGTTAAACGCGTAGGGGTTCATCCCGGTCGCAAGGGCGGTTGTTGCAGTTGTGTTGTAAATGCCGGTGTTTGTGATGCCCGACACACCGGTCAGCGTGCTGGTTGATGTAGTACCGGTGCCGGCGAGGCTCGTTGTCGTGGCTGAATTGCCACTACCGCCCGCGCACATTTGCCCGCCCGCGCCGGTAGAGGCTGAGGTTCCGCTCGCATTTGCAGCGCTCGCGAACGAGTTCCCACCTCCGTTCATGCTGGCGAATCCACGAAAACCACCGCCGCCGGCTCCTCCGCGCCCCTGAGCATTCGCATTGAGGCCGAACGAAAGCACCGCTAGCAGCGCAAGCGTTGTCCTAATCATGGCCCGCTCCCTCATCGTGCTGCGCGTGAACCGCGCGAGACTTGTTTGGTTGACCCGAACGACTTTCAACTCGGGCCACCAAAGATATCTCCGTAAAAAGCCGGGAGTTTCGCGCGCTCACTGACAATTCTTTACCATCACTTGTTCTTTCCAAATGGCTCTCGTCAAAACAAAAATCACCCGTCCTCCGGCATGCCGAAGAACGGGTGATCGTAATCGTCGATGCCGGATTAGCGAGTTACTGTGCGCCCGCGACGTCGCTGTGGTGCGACAGATCCTTCAAAAGTTCTTGCACGGCGACCTCGAGCTGACGATCGCGACCGCTGAGATTATCCTCGGGCGTGTTCTCGACGAAGATGTCCGGCTTCACGCCCGTGTTTTCCATATTCGTGTGCGTTGGGTCGTTGAGATAAACCCCAACACCCGGCGTACGAATCGTCGAGCCGTCGATCAGCGAGTAGCTGCCGGTGCCGATGACGGCCCCCATCGTGTTGGTGCCGATCACCTTGCCCAAGCCGAGTGCCCGGAAGCCGGCGGGGAACATTTCGGCGTTCGAGGCCGATCGCCAGTTTTGCAGCACGACTTTCGGTCCAAAGAAGCCTTGCATGGGGCGTGACGTCGGCTCGGTCCCGCGCGGGTGCCAGACCTGGTACTGCTTCTGGACGAGCAATGCGAGCAGTTCTTGCTCGATGTTGCCGCCGCCGTTGAAACGCTCGTCGATGATGAGCGCTTCCTTGTGGCGGAACTCGCGCAGCTCGGTCTCGAACTTTCGCAGCGAGGGCTGATCCATCGCCTTGATGTGGATGTAACCAACGCGTCCGCCCGAGAGCTTGTCCGCCATCGCGCGACGGTCTTCGACCCAGCGGTTGTAACGCAACTCGGCAAACGCACCGTTCGAGATCGGCTCGTATTTCACCGTCCAGGCGCCGGCGGCGACCGGCTTGTTGTTGAACTGAAGCGCGACCTTCTTGTTCAAGCGACGATTCAGCATCTCTTCGTAGTCGTCGCCGGCCTTGATGTTCTTGCCGTTGAGCGAGATGAGGTAGTCGCCTTTGCTGATCTTGATCCAGTCCGCATCGGCGGGGCCGCCTTCGTAGATGTGCTTCACGCGATAACGGCCGGATGCGGGATCAGTCTCGAAATCGAGGGCGAGGTGGCCAGTCGATACGCTCGACACATCGCTGCGTGCGGCTGATGCCGCTGCGCCAGTGTGCGAGGCGTTCAACTCGCCGATCATTTCATTGATCACATTCATGAGCTCGTGACGATCGCCCACGAATTCGACCAGGGGCGCGTACTTGGCCTTCATCCCTTCCCAGTCGGAGCCGTGCATCTTGGGATCGTAGAAGCGGTACTTCATGGTGCGCCAGGCGTCGCCGAACATTTGCGCCCATTCGCTGGGACGCTCGATCTTCACCTTCACATTGAAGGTGACCTTCTTGCGCGACCCGCCACCTCCACCACCGCCGCCTCCCAACATCGCAGCAAGACCGCCTCGGCCACCGCCAGGTCCACCACCACCGCCTGCGCCGCCACCAGTGCTCGGCGTGCTATCGGCCACAGGTGTGCCGCCCATCGATGTCGAATAAACGCCGTCGCCTTCCTGGAAGAAAATCGTGCGACCATCGCGTGTGAGAGCGAGATTGGAAATGCCGCCGCCGAAGAAGCGTCGGCCGCCACCGCGAGGACCGTCGCCCGCGGGCGTTTCCGTCGGCGTGGTGCCGGACGAAATACGAGTCAGCCGCTTGCCGTCGTCGCCGATCGAATAGAGCGACGATCCGCCGCCACCGCCTCCGCCGCCGGATCCACCACCTTCCGAGCCGACGAAGATAATCGTCCGGCCGTCATTCGCGGTGATGAAGCGGCCCGCGTTCACGGTCGCCGGTGTTACGGCGCGTGTGCGACGCTTGAGACCTGCCCAATCAATAACCGGCGGCTTGATCGCTGCAGGAGCATCTCCACCACCACCAGCGCCGCCGGGCATGCCGGGCATACCGCCCATCCGACGCATCATTCCGGCCGGTCCGCCCTGGGTATCGGTCGAAGCTTCGAGCGGATCCTTCTCAAGCTTTTCCAGCGGAATCACGAAGATGCGCGAGGCCGCACGGCCAAATCCGCCGGGGCCCGATTCTTCACCACCCTGGCGACGCACGAAATAGACTTTCTTGCCGTCGCTCGAGAAGCGCGGGAAGAATTCCGACGACGAGTCGAACGTGATTTTCTTTTCCTCGCCGCCAGCGACCGGCAGAAGATAGATGTCGGTGAGCCGCGAGACGTCGGGCCGCGAATAGACGACCATCTTGCCGTCGGGCGACCAGTTCGCGGAGTTCACCTCGCCGTACTTCGAGGTGAGCAGCACTTTTGATGACTTGCCGTCGGCGTCGATCGTCATCAGTTTGCCGTCGGAGGTCGTCAGCAGCAATTGCTTCGAGTCGGGCGACCATTCGAAGCCTTGCGGCATGCTGTCGAGATTGGTGATGCGCTTGGGCGGGCCGGTGCCATCGACAGGCACGACGTAGATCTGTTCGAGTCCATCGTGGTCGGAGACATAGGAGAGCAGCTTGCCGTCGGGAGAATAATCGACGCCGTGATCGCGATCGGCGGTGTCAGTGATCTGGACAATGTCTCCCTCGTCGGTCGGCACGGTGAAAATCTCACCGCGAATCGAGATGGCAACGCGCTTGCCATCGGGCGCGACGTCGTAATCTTCGACTTCCGAGTTGAAGTCACGCCACTCGACGAGCAGTTCCTGAGTTTCCGAGGTGATGTCGAGCTTAATCGGCGTGGCCTTCTTGGTCGCGACGTCGAGCTTCCAGACGCCGAAGTCGTGCTCGAAGACGATGGTTTTGCCATCTGAGCTAATCGACGGGAAGCGAACGTCGCCGGCTGTGAACTGGGTCACCTTCTCAGCGGCGCCGCCTTTTTCGGAGACGCGCCAGAGGTTAGTGAGACCGTTGCCGTCGCGGTCGGAGACGAAATAGATGAAGCCGTCGGTACCGTAGACCGGCCATGTGTCCATACCGGGGAAATCGGTCAGGTCGGTAAAAGTCTTGGTGCCGACGTCCATGAGCGTGACGTCGCTCTGGTAGGCGCCGCGATAAAACTTGCGCCAGTACGATTGCGCCTTGCGATTGATGGCGAGCTTCTTGCCGTCGGGCGAATACGAGCCGTTCACCCCCATATCGGGGCCGGCGTTTTTCACCGCGCCGCCGTCGAGCGAGGCGACGTAGAGCTTGGGCATGAAGTCTTCGCCGCGTTGCGACGTGAACAGCACACCCTTCGAGTCAGGCGTCCAGTTCAGCAGTTCGTCGTCGGCTGAATGCTGCGTGATCGCGCGGGCTGTGCCGCCGGTCGAGGGGATGACGTAGATATCGATGTTGCCGCTACGATCGCTGGAGAAGGCGATCCACTTGCCGTCGGGTGAGAATCGCGAACGGTAGTCGCGTGCTTTGTTGATCGTAATGCGCTGCGGGCTCGAACCGTCTTCATTTGCGACCCAGATATCGGCCAGATAACTGAACGTGATTTTTCCACCATGATAGTGTGGATAGCGCACGAGCTTGGCTTCGCGCGCTATCGTCGATGGTGGCGAACTCAGACCGCATAGTGCGGTCGTCGCGAGCAGGGCCGCGAAGGTTCGAGTGAAATCGCACCTGAGACGTGGCATAAGATGTCGCTCCTTGATCGAGGTGTGGGCGGTGCGTAGACAGCGCACGAGGCAGCGCGACGCCTCCCTGACTTAAAAGTCGGCGTCGCGCGGTCGAGAGCCGTCCCGGGATTCCTTCCCAGGGAAGGGCGAGAGGGACTTTATTATCGGCGAGCGTGCGCGCGACGCAATCACCGAGATTCGCGCGCGATAAACATTTCGCGCGTCACTTGCCGCACTCCAAGGCCCGCTCCCTTGATCGCCGTGTGCAGTTCGGTGAAAGCGCGGCCAGCCAGATTTGCAGTGGGGTAGCTTAGCCAACCTTCGAACCGGCCGTTCTTCGAGTGCGACCAGGACGAAACCGCCTTCGTCTTTCTCGGAATGCCGTCGAATGCTTTTTTGAGTCCCTTAAGCAGTCCTGCGTCGGGTTCGATCTCGGCATCACCTTCATGCGCAGGCCGTGCGGGCCACACAATCGTCAGGCAGCTACTCAGATTGCGATCCTGCGGCGAACCGAGGAGGTCGAGCGGACTTCCAAGCTCGTAGCGAATCGTGAACAACTCGATGTCGACGAGCTTCACGGGCATATCGACGCGATCCTGAACACCAGCGCGTACCCACGATGACTCATGGTCGGGCGGAGGCGGCGGAGCGTGGTGCGGCGGCGGTTGAGGTTCGCGCGCGTCTGGCTTCCGTTCGCTCGCAGCCGGCCGTTCAGGCTGTGGCTCGGCCGGTTCTTCGGTCCAGGGCCAGCAATCGGAAAGCCGCTGGCGAACGCGTGCGTTCGAGAGCAATTCATAGGCACGCGAGACGACGCGGAAAGCCCAATCATCTCCGCCGACGTCGGGGTGATGCTTCTTCGCGCGATTACGATACGCCTCGTGAATTTGCGCAAGCGTTGCGTCGCGTGCTACTCCCAAAACATCGGACGCGTCGATTTCGAGTGCATAATTCATGGGCAGTATCGAATTCCCAGAGGTTGAGTCTCACGAGTCGAGCCGGTCGCTCGCACGAACGCATCACTCAACAGTAGACGCGCTCTTTGCGAACGGCAACGGTTCTTTGCGGCGCAGCATCTTGTCGCCCGCAATCACAAGCATAGCTCGCCAATCGCGAGTTGTGTGGCCGTGAGAAAATGCGACGATGGGCATTGTTTGAAACCAGTTCGACACGAAGCTTCCGGAGTGTGTGCCAATGTCGCCCCGCTTGCCCTTGATCGTCTTGCTGATCACCTTCGCCGCCAATGTCGGACGTGCCGATGATGCGCTCACCAAGCGAGTCCGCGGGCTCGCTCAACCCAAGATCGACAAGGGTGAAACGGTTGGCATTGTCGTCGGAGTGGTGCATGGCGACCGGCACGAGTTCTTCGCGTTCGGCCGGCCTTCGCTCGATGACGATACGCCTCCGGATGAGAAAACAATCTTCGAGATTGGTTCGATAACGAAGGTTTTCACAGCGATCGCGCTCGCCGATATGGTGCGCGAAAAGAAAGTTGCGCTCGATGATCCCGTCGACACGCTGCTGCCTCAGGGTATCAAAGCGCCTGAGAAGAACGGTAAGAAAATCACGCTGCGTTTGCTATCGAATCATCGCTCGGGACTTCCTCGGGTGATTCCCAAGGTTGTTGCGAACGACCTCATCGGCAAGCAGCCGTACGAAGACGTGACCTCGAAGGACATGTTCGACTTCGTCGCGAAAGCAAAACTGAGTCACGAGCCTGGCACGCACTTCGCTTACTCGAATCTTGGCGCGGGTTTGCTCGGCACAACTCTTGCGCTGCGCGAAAAAATGAGTTACGAGGAAATGATCACCAAGAAGATTGCTGAGCCACTTGGTATGCGCGACACGATGATGACGGTCGATTCTGAACGATCGCTTAGGCTCGCAAAACCCTATAATTCCCGAGGAAAAACGGCACTCGCGTGGAAGTTCGATAGCTTCGCAGGAGCTGGTGCGCTACGTTCAACTTGCGATGACATGATGCGCTTCCTCGACGCGAATCTCGGAATTGGTACAGTTCCCGAATCTCTGCGCATCGCGCTCGACGAATCGACTCGTCCCCGCGCGGATACAGACGAGAAGACGCGAAAGGTTGCGCTCGGTTGGATGATCGAACTTTCTCGCGCGAATCCGAAGCCTCCTGAGCTTGTGTGGCACAATGGCGGAACAGGCGGTTTTTCCAGCTTTTTTGGCTTCATTCGCGAGAAAAAGTGTGGTGTTGTGGTGCTAGGAAATTCGGACTCGTCGGTCGATGAAATTGGTTTTGGAGTGCTCGCTCAACTTGCTCGCGAGTGATCGCAAATTTGCTCGCTAACGAAAAAGATTCTCTAACTCTCCCATATCTTGTCCATTCACGTTCACCGCGACCAACACTTGAGCATAATCGCCGGAATCTGAAACGACTCTGTCTTGCCAACACAGATATTCTCTGCTTATAACTCTTGTGGTGTCGGCACAAGGGAGCCGATCAACTGCGACAACATCACGTCCGAGGTAGCAACAACAATGGCCAAGAAGAGCGCGAAGTCGGAAGCTTCGGCAACTCCTGCAGCTGGCGACAAGGCCGCTGCTCCCAAGAAGGCGCCGAAGAAGAAGGCGGCCACCAAGGCTGCGGCTCCGAAGAAGGTCGCCGCTGCGAAGACAGCCGCCCCGAAGAAGGCTGTGAAGACGAAGGTCCCCAAGGCTGCTGCTCCCAAGGCAGCGGCGAAGGCCAAGTCTGCAGCCATCAAGCTCACCGACAGCCAGAAGGACTTGCTCAGCAAGGTTGCGGGCGCAGGCGAAGGTGGTTACGAAGCCGCCAAGCCGATGGAAGAGCGCACCCTTGCCGCTCTTGTTGAGCGCAAGCTCATCAAGAAGGGCGCCAAGAACAAGGCCACCGGCAAGGTCCCGCACACGGTGACCGCCGGCGGCAAGAAGCACATCGAGTCGAGCGGCTCGGCCTCCTAAGCAACGTGCTGTTTGCACGATCGCTCACACGACACAACGATTTCAGGGCCCGTCCAATCAACCTGGACGGGCCTTGTGCTTTCGAACCGCACGCCGCATCATGAACCTCTCTTCGCTCAGGAGACGGCGATGCGCACCATTCTTTGCCTCGCCTGCGTCTGGCTCGTTCTTACGCCAGCTTCAGGCCATGCCCAATCAACACCGAAGAAGTTGATCGAGTTCGGATGGGACGAACCCGACACGTCCTTCCTGCGCGCTCATCTTGCGACGCTCGAACAAACACCCTTCGACGGCTGCGTGTTTCATGTCGATGGTAAGGATGCTGCAGGCAAAGCTATCAGCCTGACCTGGAACGGCTGGGGTAAAACGCGGATCAACGAAGATGATGTTCGCGCAGCACGCGACGATTTGAAGGCACTTCGTCCCAAGCGTTTCACTTCGAACTTCCTGAGATTCAACACAGCACCCGCCGACATCGATTGGTTCGACGACCATTCGAGCGTGCTCGCCAACGCGCGACTTGCCGCATCATTGGCACGCGATGGCCGCTGTGCGGGGATTTTGCTCGACACCGAGCAGTATCAAGGGCATCTGTTCCGCTACAAAACCCAGCGCGATGCGAAGTCGAAGGATTGGCAAGTCTACAAGACAAAAGTTCACCAGCGCGGTCATGAATTGATGACAGCGTTTCAGGAAGAATATCCCGATCTCGTTGTGATGGTGACCTTCGGCCATACTATGGCCTGGCGCAACATGAAGCGAGGAGCAAAATCACTCGCCGACGCGGAATATGGTTTGCTCGCTCCCTTTCTTGATGGCATGATCGCCGCAACAAAAGGAAAAACGAAAATCGTCGACGGTTACGAACTCGCGTACGGCTTCAAACAGCGCGAGCAATTTGTGGCTGCGCGCAAAACGATCGACGAGGACGTGATGCCGATTGTTGCAGACGCCGAGACGTATCGTCGCGTGGTGACGGCCGGCTTCGGGCTGTGGCTCGACTTCGATTGGCGCGAAAAAGGTTGGAATACCGACGATCCCAGCAAGAACTATTTCACGCCCGATGCATTCGAAACGAGCGTCAAGCACGCACTCGAAGTTGCACCGGAATACGTTTGGATTTATTCCGAAACTCCGCGCTGGTGGTCGGCCTCGGGCAAATCGGTCAAGTTGCCCGAAGCCTACGACCAGGCATTGCGGCGTGCGCGAACCGCGGTCACACTGCCTCGGAAACCAGAATGATCATCGAGCGCGGCTCGACGACGTAGCGATCTTTCACTTCCACGCGCGGGCCTTCGTCGAGGCCCACCGCATCGTCAGGTGAGGACAGCGCAGTGTCGACCGTACGTCGCCAGGCGCGTCCGCTTGGAGATGCGGGGATCTGGAACGTCTTCGGTTCCCAGTGCGCATTCATGGCGACGTAGATGTCGCGATCGAGCTGGTCGCGATCGCTCCGCCGGCCGTCGATTGCGAATGCGATCGCATGGCTTGTCTCGGACCAGTCGGGACGGCAGGGCAGGGTGCCGTGCCAGATGATGTCGGGCGTCAGGCTATGGTCGCCGCGGAAGAATGTTTTCCGCCGCAGAACGTGATGACGTTTGCGAAGCGCGATCATTTGCTTGGTGAAGCGCTGGAAGTCGGTGCTTTCCTTGGACAGATTCCAGTTCACCCAACTGATCTCGTTGTCCTGGCACCAGGCGTTGTTGTTCCCTTCCTGGGTGCGGAGCATCTCATCGCCGCCGAGAATCATCGGCACGCCTTGCGAGATGAGCAGCGTGGCCATCAGGTTGCGCACCTGGCGGTTGCGGAGCATATTGACGTCGCGATCATCCGTGCGACCTTCAGCGCCGCAGTTCCAGCTCCAGTTGCCGTCGGAGCCGTCGCGATTCCCTTCGCCGTTCGCCTCGTTGTGCTTGTGGTTGTACGCAACGAGGTCGTAGAGCGTGAACCCGTCGTGACACGTAATGAAATTGATCGAGTGCAGCGGGCCGCGACCGTGATAGAGATCGTCGCTGCCGCAGATGCGCGTCGCAACCGCTGAGATCAAACCCGGATCACCACGCCAGAAGCGGCGGATGTCGTCGCGATACTGGCCGTTCCACACACTCCAGCGCGGTCCGCCAGGGAAGCTGCCGACTTGATAAAGCCCGCCAGCGTCCCAAGGTTCGGCGATGAGCTTCGTGTCCATGAGCAGCGCGTCTTCAGAGATCGACTCGATCACCGGCGGCTCGACGAGCACATTCCCCTGGCGGTCGCGACCGAGAACTGACGCGAGATCGAAACGGAAGCCGTCGATTCCCGCCTCGGCGACCATGTTGCGCAGGCAGGATAGGATAAGGCCGCGAACGACGGGGTGATTGCTGTTTACCGTGTTGCCGCAGCCGGAAAAATTCATGTATCGGCCGTGTTCATCCAGCATGTAATACATGCTGTTATCAAGGCCTTTGAAATGGAACGTCGGCCCGAATTCGCCGCCTTCGGACGTGTGGTTGAACACGACGTCGAGCACGATTTCCATGCCTTCGGTGTGAAACTGCTTCACCATGCCGCAGAATTCGCGAAGCGGCTCGATTCCTTCCCAGTTGCTCGCGTAGGCCGCTTTGGGCGCGGAGTAGGCCAGCGTGTTGTAGCCCCAGAAGTTGCGCAGACGCTCGCCGTTCAGCGGGTTCACGAACGGGCAATCGTTCTCGTCGAACTCGTCGATCGGCAGCAGCTCGACCGCAGTGACGCCAAGATCTTTGAGGTAGCCGATCTTTTCCGTGAGGCCGGCGTAGGTTCCGGGATGACGTACGCCCGACGAGGGATCGACGGTAAATCCGCGCACGTGCAGTTCATAGATAATCGTGTCCTCGCGCGCGATGCGCGGATTGACGTCGTCCTGGCGATTATTGCCGACGCGCGTGAGCAGACTGCGGCGCGAGATTG
Organism: uncultured Isosphaeraceae bacterium; assembly: GCA_945957605.1. Taxonomy (GTDB): domain Bacteria; phylum Planctomycetota; class Planctomycetia; order Isosphaerales; family Isosphaeraceae; genus CAMFLR01. The sequence goes on along the minus strand of CAMFLR010000005.1, from coordinate 220,374 downwards.
TGCCGCTCTGCCCCCAGGGGCGACCGCAAGCGATCGCGCGCGAGGCAGGGTCGAACAGAACCAGGCTCGGGTCGAAGCGATTGCCGTTTCCTTTGGGACCGTCGACGCGATAGCCATAGGCGAATTCATCGGGCAGGCCGTCGACGCGCACGTGCCAGTGGTCGCCGGTGCGGAAGTATTTGGGACCGAGCGGAATCTCGATGAAGGTCTCGGGATTGCAGGGCTCGGAGATGACGAGGCGCACCGAGGTCGCGTGGCGGCTGATGATCGCGAAGTTCACGCCGCTGGGAGTTCGGCTTGCGCCGAGCGGTACGGGATGGCCGCGCGTGACGGTGAGCGGCAGCCCTTGAAACGTATAGCGAGGGAATGCGCCTGGCCCCAGCTCGGGGGGAAAAATCACTTTCGTCGACATAAAGGCGCATCTCTCCAGTAAGCCAGGGCCGCGAACAAGCGTTCCGCGCACATTGGTTGGGACGTGAAGTGCGATCGACCTGACGAATGGAGAGTTCGCCGTGATCGTTAGAAGTTCGCCATTGTCGACAACCTGACCGACGGGTACAAGCCCATCCCTTGGGCGTGGGGTGTCGATCGCAAAACAACATGGCCCGCAAGGTGGATTAATTCACCCTGCGGGCCATGAAAGTTTAGCTCGGTTTGTTGAGCGAAATTGTTATTCGTTGGTGCTCGGGCTGGACTTGCCCTTCTTCGCGAGGAGTTCGGGGATCAGCTTCTCGAGCTTTCCGCGCGCCTCGTTCGTGGCGAGATTGCCGTCGGCGTCGATGATGAAGACACAGGGGATCGAGTTGATGCCCCATTCGCTCGAGAATTCACTCTTCCAACCGTTGCCCTGGTAGTACTGCGGCCAGGTGATTTCATTCTTGGCGACGAAATCCTTCAACTTGTTGAGCCCGCCGGCTTCTTTGGGTTGATCGAGACTGATACCGATGAACTCAACGCCCTTGTCCTTGTATTCAGCGTAAAGCTCTTTCATCTTCGGCATTTCGGCGACGCACGGACCGCACCAAGTCGCCCAGAAGTCGATAACGACAACCTTCCCCTTGAGGCTTTTCATGGAGATTGTCGTGCCTTTGATCGCTTCGGTGAATTCGAGCTCAAAGGGCTTTCCGACCCGTTCGTCCTGCTTGCGCTTGGACTTGATCATCTCGGCATAAGGGCTCGACTCGTAATCCTTGAGGATTCGGTCTTCAATGAGCTTCTTCTCAGCCGGGTCTGCACCCCTCATTACCGTCATGTAGAGCAGAGCGGGGCCACGTTGATCCTTAGGATATGCCTTCAAATAGTCATCGATTGCGGCCTGAGCAGCCTTGGATGGTTTAGCGGGGCTGTTGTTCAATAAGATTTGCGCCTTCAGATACATGGCGAACGTGCGGAAAGTCTCATCCTTGGTTTCCGCGACCGTCTTGTTGATCTCGGCAACGGCGGTATCGACCTCGCCCAGTTGTGACAGAGCGCCCCAACGCGAAGGTAGCAACTTGGTGACGCGTGAATCATCGGGGAAGTTCTTGACCAGCTCACCAATCAAGTCGGCACGCTTCTTGTTGCCTTCCTTGAGCTCCGACGGCGTCTTGGGACGTGCAATCCCTTCAAGTTCCTTGACGATCTCATCTGCCGTGCGATCGGCAGCGTACGCCGACCCGGCGAGTCCCAGAACCAAAACGAACGCGGAAATGCGGCCCCAAACTTTCACGACAGTGCTCCTGTCTGGAGAGGACGCCCTGCGATGCGCATGAGCCGACCGGACAATCCGGCCGGTTCTCAATCAATCAACACTATTTGAACGCGAACGCGCCGTCAATCATTTGTCCGAAGGAATTCGATAGCCTGCATGCGGCCATGAATCGACGGACGGTCATCGTGTGAGCGTATAGAGATTAAAGTGCTCGATCATGTCGAGGATCCACGGATGGCTCCAGGGAATGCGCATTCCATAGCCAACCGTCAGCACCGAGAATCCCAGGCAGAGGATTCCCACCCAGCGCATCGCGCGACTCGTTTGACCCGACTCGAACCCCTTGGGAACGAAAATCATCCAGAGCGGGAAGATCCAGAACAGCCAGCGCAAGCCCTGGCTCGACCCGCCATAGTTGTGCGTTTTGTACGTGTAGAACCCAAAGAGCACGACCGTCAGAAACCCCGTCATCATGGCGAGGACCGTCATGCGCTTCCCCTCGCTGCCCGTCATTGCCTTGATCATTGGCACAATGGCGAGCAGGAAAATCGGCGTCAGCGAGAACATGCCGCGATGGCCGATCAGCATGTGGAAAAGATACGTATGCCAGGGTTCGGGGTGCTTGTCGAACCAGTCCATCTCAAGCGGGCTAACCCAGTAGCTCCCTTCGTACTCGTAGGATGGTCCGCCGAACTCGGAGTAGAACGGGGTGAATCCGCCTGTCGCCGCGTAGAGCGTGAAGAAGAACGGAATGAGCGGGATGATCGCCCCGGGCAGGAATGCGGTGAACGTTGCCTTGGGTGAGCGAGCGAATACGGCGAGCGCCAAAAGCGCGGTAAAGGCGAGGGCGGGCAGTTCATTGCAGAAGGTGAACGAGCCCCAGAATCCAGCTGCGAAATAGGCGCCATAGGGGACCGGGGAACGATAGTCGACGTCGGCATCGTCGGGAAGCGGTTGCTCGTCCCAGATTTTGAGCAGCGCGTAGACCGCGAAAAATGCACTGAAGGCTGCGACGGTGTGATTGTTGAGCGTTGTGTTGAAGATCGTCAGCGGCATCGCCCAGGCTGCGGCAATGATTCCCGCAAACCAGGCCCAGTCGTTCTCGACCAGACGATCGAGCAAACGTGCGAAGAGAATGAGGAAAATCAGGTAAGGAACAACGTTCAAAAGAATGATGACTGGCTTGAAATAAAAAACGTAGACGGGCCAAGGGAGAGGCGGAGGAGATTCGGTGACGGTTTCGTACTTGGAATGATCGTTCGGGTCGTACTTGCGGGTGTTTCGCGTGATGCGCTGCTGGAGAACATGAGAGTCGAGCGGCACGCCGGTGAGTTTGCGCACGGGATAGAGCACGCCAGCGATCAAGGTTGGCAAAAGTGGCGGCTTGCTCGAATAGAAATGCTTCTTGGCGTTGGGATTGTCTTTTTCGAACGGCGAGACCTTGTAAACCTTATCCTGCGTTTTCGTTTGCCAGGGGCAATCGTCGATTTGATACGTCCCCTTTTCGACGAGCGACCAAACCGTGCACCAGCGCGAGATATCGTTCGCTTCGAGGTGCGACGGCATGCGCAGGGTCGAACCGAGCGAGTGGAACACTGCCGTGCAGATGACGAGCAACGCCACGAATTGACGGACAACGGGCCGGGCTTCGGGAAGTTTTGGGTCGATCATGGTCGAACGAACTCCTGTGCCGCTGTCTGCGACCCAACCTTCGCCGCGATGGTGTATGTCTTCGAAACGTCGAGATTGTATGACGTCAGCAGTTCGGCCACAAACCCGAGGGCGATCAGCAGCGTGCCGGTGATCGCCAACGCGCCTGACGCGATCGCGGGAACAACCGTCAAAGCTACACTCCAACCGAAAGCCGCTCCAACCATCAACACAATCAGTCCGAGCATCCCAAGGCCGAAAAACCCGAGGCCAATTGTCCCCAGCACGTGTAGCGGTCGCTGACCGTAACGCGTGACGAATCGCACCTGGAAGAGGTCGAACAACCCCTTCAAAAAGCGGCTGAAACCATACTTGGAAACACCGTGAGTACGAGCGCGGTGATGAACTTCGAGCTCACCGACGCGGAATCCGCGGGCGTGCGCCAGGGCCGGCACGAAGCGATGCAACTCTCCGTGAATTGTCACCTCGTCGATGACCGCGCGGCGATAGGCTTTGTAACCACAATTATGATCATGCAAGTGACAGTGAGTCACGTTGCTCACCAGCCAATTGAAGACGCGGCTGGGGCCGACCTTGTGCCAGGGGTCGTGCCGGCGTTTTTTCCAGCCGCTGACGAGGTCGAAACCGTCGTCGAGCTTTGCCAGGAAGCGCGGGATTTCGACGGGGTCGTCTTGCAGATCGCCGTCGAGCGTGAAGATGACGTTGCCCGACGCCTGGGCGAAACCAGCGGTGAGCGCGGCGGCCTTGCCGAAGTTGCGGCGGAATTTGATGCCGGTGACTCTTGGGTCATCCTGCGCGATTTCTTCGACGACGTTCCAGGAACCGTCGGTGCTGCCGTCGTCGATGAAGATGATCTCGGTCGATTCGAGCCGGGCGGCGTGAATGGCCGAAGACAGCTCTTCATGGAGCGCCCGCAAGTTCTCTTCTTCGTTCATGAGAGGGATGACGAAGCTGATCATGCAACGGCTCGCGGAGGCGCGGGGCGAAGGGGCGCAAGAATGGCCGCGATGCCGACTTCGCCGATCACCCAGGCGAGTCGAAGCACAAGTGCGGCAATGACAGCGCGGTCGCGATCGATGACCGAAGCGAGCGCGGTCCAGAGCACATATTCGCGGACGCCCAATCCGCCGGGCGAAATCGGAATCACAAACCCGGCGACCGTCGCCAGTGCCACGCTGGCAATCGCAGTCGGCCAGACCGAGAGCGGCAAGCCGGCGGGAAGCACCGCGTAAAGAATCGCCACCTGGCTGAGGCCGAGACCGATCCAGCCGATTGTCGAAAGCAACAGTCCTTCGGCGAGAAGGCGGTAGGACATCGTTGGAATCGCATCACTGCCGACGCCGCGAAATGGACCGCGAGCGATTGAGCCAAGGCGCGGAAAAACGCTCGGCCAGACGAAGACGAGCATCATCGCGCCGAGACCTAAGCCCAAAAGCGGGAGCGGCAGAGCGACCTGCGCGCCACCACTCAGCGGGATTGGAATCTGAACGATCGCGTTCCAACCGAAGGCGACGCCCGAAAGCAATCCGCCGGCCGCCATCATCAGGAGCGTTTCGTAGAAGGTGGCGAAGGCGGATGTGCTCACTCGCGCACCGTAAGGACTCGAAAGTCCCGCTCGCATCACCACGACGAGTGCCTTGCCGGGCACATACTTGCCGAGGTGGCTGATGAAGTAGGCACGCACCGCGGCGTACATTGAGATGGGCGTTGCGCTTGCGTCCATCACCCGGCCGTAAAAGATGCCGATGGGCACCAGGCCGATCGCATAAATCACGATCGCCGCGGCAAAAGGCACGGGGCGAATTGCGATCGACTCACCCTTCTCGGCAAGGTCTCGCCAGGTCTTCGAGGCGTGTCGCGCCACCGCGAACAGAACGAGTACCGTGAGCGCCAGCTTGATGACAACCTTGGCGCGCGCTAGCGGGGCGGTTGCAGGGCGAGGGAGGGTCTCGGTCGGAGTGGCGGGGGAGGACACAAGGCCTCGTGAATCGGGGGCCATGCGGGGCGGGGACGACACAAAATGCACCGTCCCAAATTAGCCGTGGCATGCCGAGTTCGCAAGAGGCCGATGCAATTGTTCACCAGGTGGACGACCTGCGGTCAGTTGGCCTCTTCAAGCGCGAAGTACATCTTCAAGTTGGGAGGATTGGTGCGGCGATCGTGCATCAATCCGAGGTAAAGACCTGGGCCAATCTGACGGATTTCGTCGCGATAGTTTTTGTAGATGCGCGATGTGTCTTGATAGTCGAGGATCAGCGAGGGAGCGCCGTCGAACCAGCTTGTTCCCTGGTAGAGCTTGCCAGGGACCGATCTCACGCCGAAAAACTTGTTGATCGCGGTAGCGTTCGTCGCGTCGAAGATCTTTCCTTGCCAGACGACGCGAGCACCGGCAGCCATCGGCGCGGCCAGCTTCGTTCCAGGATAATAGATCGCGCGGCCGCGGACGCGTCCTTGCGGAATCGGCGGCACGGTACCGGCCTGATAAAGCGCATCGAGCTCGGGGCCGGTTTTTTTCACGAGGTCGTCGATCGTCATGACCGGTCCTTGCGCGTCCGATATCGAAGTCAGGCCGCAGGTAATGAGAAAGGCGACGAGACCGATTCGCAGACGACGCATGACTCTACCCTCAGACTCGAACGGCCCGCAGCGATACTCTTCGCACTGTTATCGGCGATTGGCCGGGCTCCGGTTGAAGGGAGCGGGCCGCGAACTTTCTTTTCGAGGGTGGGGTCCGAATTCCGTCGTCAATTTCCGTCCGAATCATTGATGAGACCCGCGCCATGAACCTTGCGATCACCCAGGTCGACGCATTCACACCCACCCCGTTTCAGGGCAATCCCGCCGCCATCTGCCTGACTGACGGCCCTGTCGACGAAACCTGGATGAAGCATCTGGCGCGCGAGATGAATCTTTCGGAGACGGCATTTCTCTATCCGGTGGGTGAGCAATTTTCTCTGCGATGGCTCACACCGGCGATCGAGGTCGACCTCTGCGGGCACGCGACGCTTGCCGCGGCGCATACATTGTGGGAATCGGGCCGACTTGATCCCAATCAAGCCGCGCTCTTTCGAACGCGAAGCGGCTTGCTGACGGCGACTCGTGGAAGCGACGGCTGGATCACACTCGATTTTCCTGCACAGCCGGCCAAAAGTTCGCTCGAATCAAGTGTGATCGAAATGCTCGATCAGGCGCTTGGTGCCAACGCAATTTCGGCGAGTTCCAACGGAGTCGATTTGCTCGTCGAACTTGAGTCAGAAACCGTCTTGCGGCAACTGGCGCCCGATTTCACGGCACTCAAGCGATTGGGCGGGCGCGGGGTGATCGTTACTGCGAGAAGTGATTCGGGGTTTGATTTCGTGTCGCGTTTCTTCGCACCTGCAGCGGGAATTGATGAAGATCCGGTCACGGGCTCGGCGCATTGTTTCCTGGGACCATTCTGGGCTGAAAAGCTCGGGCGCAATGAGTTGTTGGCGTATCAGGCGTCGGAGCGTGGCGGAGTCGTTCGAGTCTCTGTGAAGGGCAATCGCGTGCAGCTTGCGGGGCAGGCGGTTACGGTGTTGCATGCCACGCTCGTGGTAGCGGCAGGTCCGCCCAATCTTCGTGTAAGTTAACGCCGTTTAGAGCAACTCATCGTTCAACCCACCTGCCAGCTACGATCAAAATGAGCTTCTGGCCTTATCTACGCCGGATTCATATTCTAGGAGGTGGGTTGAGATGATTGCGACGCGGCAACGTTCATGTGTGTCGAGGCGGTGAATGTCTAAAAGGTGGTTGGTTGCGAGTTTGGACTACCTTTGGGCACTCGTCGCTGTGCTGACGGCCACCGTCGTCAACCTGGCATTCCAGCGCTGGGTTACGCCGACGGTGAACCCGCTGCTCCTCGCGGCGGTGATGTTCGCGGCATGGAAGGGTGGCATCGGGCCGGGAATGTTCGCGGCCGGGCTCGCGTCGGTCTCGCTGATCGTCTTCTTCCCACAAACGCAGGTGGCTGTTTCCACGGTCGGCTCGCCATTTAACGACGTCTTCCGCACCGTGGTGTTCCTGAGCACGGCAGGTTTCATCAGTTCGCTCGTCGAGGCGCGGCGGCGAGCGGAACGTGCCGAGCATCAGCGGCGGATTTTGTTTGAAGGGATGCTCACGAGCGTTGGCGATGGTGTGATTGGCACCGACGCACGCGGGCGCGTTGCATTTCTGAATCCCAAAGCCGAAGAGCTGACCGGCTGGGCCAAGGACGAAGCGATCGGCCAGGCGCTCGAACAGGTGTTGACGATCAAGTACACCAAACCGCGCACGAGCGAGCCGGCAACCGTCGAGAAGGCGCTCATCGAAGGGCGCACGGTAACGCTGGGGAAGTCGGGCGCGGTGATCATCGACCGTAAGGGCTCACGAAAGCCGATCGACGGCGTCGCGACACCGATTCGCGGTCCGATCTCGCGAGAAGCGGGCGTCGTTTTTGTGTTTCGCGACGTCACTGCTCAGCGTCGTTTTGAAGAAGCAGTCGTCGAGTTGGCGGCGATCGTGGCGTCGTCTCAGGATGCGATTATCGGCCGAGGGACGGACGACAAGATCACGTCGTGGAATCCCGCCGCCGAGCAGCTTTTTGGTTATTCGGCCGCGGAAACGCTCGGCCGGCCGCTCGCGATGCTGGTGCCACCCGACCGCACCGATGAAATCCCGCGGATGCTGACGAAGATCGAAAACGGCGTCGCCGTCTCGCACTTCGAAACCCAACGCGTGCGCAAAGACGGCCGCCGGCTCGATATCTCGATGAGCGTGTCGTCGCTCAAAGATTCCGAAGGCAACACCATCGGCATCGCGACAATTGCCCGCGACATCACCGAACAGAAGCAGGCTGAACGTCGGTTGATGGTTCAGTACGAGGTGAGCCGGATTCTCGCCGAGTCGACCACTCTGGCCGCGGCGACTCCGCGGCTGCTCGAAGCGATTGGCAACGGTTTGCGTGCGAGTGTTGGCGTTTCCTGGGTCGTCGACGACTCCGTGCAAACGCTCACGTGCAACGGGATCTGGCATCGCGGGGTACGATCGCACGAACGGTTCGCCGAGTTTTCGGCTACGCAGACGTTTGAGCCGGGAAATGGATTGCCGGGGTTGGTCTGGCAGACGGGTAAGCCCGCCTGGCTTTCCGACATCATGGACAACCCAACCTTCGCCCGCATGATCACTGCGCGCACCGCGGGATTGCGTACCGGCATCGGCTTCCCGATTTGCGCGGCTGAAACGATGCTGGGCGTGATGGAGTTTTTCACCGTCGAAATCGTCGGCTCCGACGAGGCGATGACGAGCACGTTGCGAGTCGTGGGCAACCAGATCGGTCAGTTCGTCGAGCGCAAGCGCGCCGAAGCTGAGTTGCGCGTCGCCGAGGCTCGGTTCCGCGCGCTCGCCGATTCGGGGATCATCGGAATCGTCATTGGCGAAATCGATGGTTATGCCATCCTTGATGCCAATGCGTCGTTCCTGGCAATGATCGGCGCCACGCGCGACGACCTTCAAGAAGGGAAAATCGACTGGCGCTCGCTCGTCGCTCCCGACTATCGCGAGACTGACGACCAAGCCTGGGCCCAGCTTCGCGCGACCGGTGTTTGCGACCCTTACATCAAGGAATACATCGGCCTGCATGGCCGTCGCGTTTCGGTGTTGATGGGCCTGGCCAGGCTGGATGATTCGAGCTCGCACTGCATTGGCTTTTTGATCGATATCACCGAGCGCCGTCGAACGCAGCAGGCGCTTCAGGAACGCGAGGAACAGCTTCGCCTGGCGCTTGACGTCGCGGAGATGGGGACGTGGGACTGGCGTTTGGTGACGAACGAAACCCGCTGGTCCGACAATCTCGAAGCGATTCACGGTGTCTCGCGAGGGACGTTCGACGGCAAGATGCAGACGTTCATGTCGTTGGTTCATCCCGACGATGTGGCGAAGCTCGACGACACCATTCGCGACGCGATTGCCGACAAGCCTGATTTCCGCGTCGAGTTTCGCGTCTTTGCGCAAGACGGGACGATTCGCTGGATTCACAGCCGCGGACGCATTTTCCGCGACGGCTTCGGCGATGCTGTACGAGTCATTGGCGTCAGCCTGAACATCACCGAACCGAAGCGAGCCCAGCACGCGCTCGAAAAGGCAACGGAAGCGGCGATTTCGGCCAATCTCGCCAAGAACCAGTTTCTCGCTGTTTTGAGCCACGAGCTACGCACGCCGCTGACTCCGGTGCTGGCGGGCGTTTGCGAAATGCTCTATGACCCGACGCTTTCCGAATCGCATGGCGCGACGCTTCGGATGGTGCGGAGGAATGTCGAGCTTGAAGCGCGTTTGATCGACGACCTTCTCGACATCACGCGGATCGTGCAGGGAAAGCTGCGGCTCGAAGCGCAGACGGTCGATGCGCACGAGTTGCTCGGCCAAACGCTCGACATCTGCATGAACGATATCCGCACGAAGGAAATTACCTTCGAGATGCGACTCGATGCGACGGCTTATCACGTTCAGGCCGACCCTGCTCGGTTGCAGCAGGTATTCTGGAACCTGATCAAGAACGCGGTCAAATTCACGAGCAACGGCGGCCACCTTTCGATTCGCACCGAGAACCTGCGCGATGGGCGGTTGCGAATCGATGTGGTCGACACCGGGCTGGGAATTGCGCCCGAAGCACTTCCCAAAATCTTCAACGCCTTTGAGCAGGGCGATGCCTCGATCACGCGCCGATTCGGCGGCCTTGGCCTGGGATTGGCGATCAGTCGATCGGTAGTCGAAGCGCTGGGAGGCACGCTGGCGGCTCAGAGTGAGGGGCAGAATAAAGGCTCGACCTTCACTGTCGAACTGGCGACCACGGCCGCCCCGCGCCCGTCGGGCTTTCCTTCAAACGACATCGAGCCGCAGGACAGCGCAAAACATTCGGGGCCGTTGCGCATCTTGCTGGTAGAAGACAACGAGGACTCGCTCAAGATCCTCACCCGATTGCTGCGAGCGCGTGGGCATTCGGTAACGCCGGCGACGACGGTCGCGACTGTTGACGATCTTGCCCGCAACCAGCGCTTCGACCTGCTTGTGAGCGACCTGGGTCTGCCCGACGGATCGGGATTCGACGTGATTCAAATCCTCTTGCACTACGGGCCGATTCCTGCGATCGCCCTCAGCGGCTACGGCATGGAAGCCGACATTCAGCGATCGCACCAGGCGGGATTCTCCGCGCACCTGATCAAGCCAATTGACATCCAGCAACTCGAGTCGCTGATCGACAGCGTGATGGCGAAAAACGTCGTCAATCAGGAATAGACCTCGCAAGGAATCTGGCACTGATGTCATCTGCCGCAACGCACGAAACCCGCGTGGTCATTCTGGGAGGCGGATTCGGCGGACTTGAAGCAGCAAAAGGGCTTCGCCGCGCACCTGTCAAAATCACGCTCGTCGATCGCAGAAATCATCATCTGTTCCAGCCTTTACTTTATCAGGTCGCAACCGCGGCGCTGAATCCAAGCAACATCGCCTCGCCGATTCGCCACGTACTGCGCGACCAGAAAAACGTCGACGTCATTCTCGGCGAGGCCGTGAGCATCGATGCCGATGGTCGTCGCGTGATTCTGGCCGACGGCGTGCTCGAATACGACGAGTTGATCATCGCCACGGGCGCGACGCATTCTTACTTCGGCCATGACAACTGGGCGGCGGATGCTCCGGGTCTCAAGACCATCGAAGATGCACTCGATATCCGGCGTCGCGTACTTTTGGCTTACGAAGCGGCCGAACGTGAGACCGATCCCGAAAAGCGCCGGGCGTGGCAGACGTTTGTGATCGTCGGCGCCGGGCCGACTGGCGTTGAAATGGCCGGCGCGCTAGCCGAGATTTCGCGGCACGTTCTCTCGAAAGACTTCCACCATTTCGATACGCGCGAGGCGCGTGTGCTGCTCGTGGAGGCGGGTCCGCGCGTGCTCTCCACGTTCCCGGCCGATCTTTCAGAAAAAGCGCGAGCGCAGCTTGTGAGGTTGGGAGTTGATGTTCGCACAGGTGCTCCGGTGTCGCAGATCGACGATCACGGCGTCACCATTGGCGGCGAGCAAGTTCCGTCGCGCACGGTGATCTGGGCGGCCGGTGTGGCGGCCTCGCCGCTGGCGCGCAGTTTGGGCGTACCGCTCGATCGTTCTGGACGCGTGCTCATCGAACCCGATCTTTCGATCCCGGGCCATCCTGAGATTGTGGTCATCGGCGATCTCGCGTCGATTCAGCAAGCCAATGGTCAGCCGGTCCCCGGCGTTGCGCCCGCCGCGATGCAGGGAGGCCGCTACGCCGCGACACGAATCAAGAATGGTCTCAAGGGTAAAACGACTGCGGCGTTTCGCTATAACGATAAAGGCTCGCTGGCGACAATTGGGCGTGCTTCGGCTGTGGCCAAGATTGGTTCGCTTCACCTCTCGGGATTTCCCGCGTGGCTGGCTTGGCTGCTGATCCACATTTTCTTTCTGATTGGCTTTCGCAACCGATTCTTTGTGCTGGGCGAATGGGCGTGGATTTATTTTACTTATGAACGCGGAGCGCGACTGATTACAGGGCCAGTACACAACTTGCTCGACGCACCGGAAGAGAACGGCGAGACCGGCAAAGTTTCTGCTTGACTTGGGGCCGCAAGCATACGAGCCTGAATCCAAATACCAGCATTCGATTCGTGCTCGAATGGCGGGCGTACTTGCGAGGCTGGGGGCACGAACTCGGCCGCTCTCTGGATTCTCCATCAGCGGAAGGAAGATTGTCATGCGTCGATTTGGGATCGTTGCGTCACTGCTCGTCACCTTGATGGCGACGCACGCCCTGGCGCAAGCTCCAGCGGTCGAGAAGAAAGCGGAAACCAAACCGGCGCCGGTAAAGATTCGGAACGGCATGGGCAATGCGACCGTTGAAAGACTGCTTATCATGCCGGCGGTGCAAAAGGAGATCAAGCTGACCGCTGAGCAAGAGAAGCAAGCGAAATCGCAGAATGCCAAGACTGACGAGTATTACCGACAAGAAGGTAAGCAATATCTCGACATGATCAAGCAACTCGGCGAAAACCCTGACCCGGAACAAGTTCAGGCCATCCGGCAGCAACGTGTTCTCGCCCTTAAAACATCGCGGGATGAAGCTGATCGCAGCCTTTTGAAGATTCTCAGCGGCCCACAGCGCGCCCGTCTGCTCGAAATTCGCATGCAACTTGAAGGAGCCAGTGCATTCTTCAGACTGGACGTGCAAGATCGCCTGAACTTGAGCCCCGATCAGAGAGAGGAAATCCGAAATTCGTTAATAAATGCGAGTCAATCATTGCGTCAGAATTCTGACCGCGAACAAGAAGAGATTCGACAGAGACTTGTCCGAATCACCGACGCTCCCAAGAACCAGCAAGCGTCGTCCGGCGAGCAGGAAAACATTCGAGTTCGCGTTGACCCCGCCAAGGAAAAAGGTCTGGAGGAGGCGAGAAAAAATCTCGCCAAGGAGGCTGACGCCACGCAAACGGGGCTGGCGCAGGAGATTGAACGAGTGCTTACAAAACGGCAACGTGATACGTATCGCAAAATGCTGGGGAAAAAATTCGACCCCAATCCGCCGGCTGTTCCCAGCAACAACTCAGACGCAGCCGAGAAGTGATCCAGCCGCAGAGGTTTGATTGACAACTAACGTCTCGGCCGGCGATTGCACCGACCGAGACGCGAACGACTCCTGCTCAGAATCCCTTCCCCTTCGTATTCAACTTCACGCGACCGATATACATATCCGCAGTGATAAACAACGTCGATCCATCTTCGCCCCAGCCGCAGTTGGCGGTTGCTTCGCCCGTCGCGAACGTGCCGAGATGCGTGGCGTCGGGTGAGAAGACCAGCACGCCGCCGGGACCGGTTGCGAAGATATTCCCCTTGGCGTCGACCTTCATGCCGTCTGGCAGGCCCTTTTTCTGACCGACCCATTTGGTGGTGTCGAAGAAGACTTTTCCGGGGCCGATATTACCGTCGGCCAGGACGGGGAAAGCCATCCAGATTGCCAGTTTGGGATCGGAATTGGCGACGTAGAGCGTCTTCTCGTCGGGTGAAAGCGCAATCCCGTTGGGATATGTCATTTCTTTGGTAAGAAGCGTCAGCTCGCCCGACTTCGACAGGCGATAAACGCCGTTGTACGGCAGTTCCTTCTTGGGGTCGTTGTTCAGCCCGAGCAAGCCGTACGGCGGGTCGGTGAAGTAGAGGTCGCCGTTCGAGTGGTAGACGCCATCGTTCGGGCTGTTGAGCCGCTTACCCTGGTAGTTGTCGACCAGAGTGACGAACTTGCCATCTTCAAGTCGCGCGACGCGGCGGTCGCCGTGCTGGCAGAGGACGAGGCGGCCCTTGGAATCCTTGACGAGGCCGTTCGAGCCCGGTTCACCGCCGCGCGGGGTTGTTCCGGTGTAGCCGCTGGGCTTGAGGTAGACCGAAACGGCCTTGCCTGGCGTCCACTGGAAGACCGTGTTCATCGGCACGTCGGAGAAGAGCAGGGTGCCGGTGGCCTTGTCCCAAACGGGACCTTCGGACCAGTCGTATCCTTCGGCGATTCGCTCGACGCGGGCATCCTTGGGAACGATCTCGTCGAAGCGTGGGTCAAGGCGTTCGATCGTGCCGAGCGTCGGCTTGGCGTCGTCAGCGGCTTGCACCGAATTGCCTGCAAGAATCACGCTTCCCGAGAGGAGCGTGAAAAATAGCCTGCGGGAGAGGTTCGTCATGACTCGTATTCCCCTGTTGTTGCGTTTGATCGAAGTGCGCCGGCGCGTTGCGGATCGGCCAATGCGCCACGTCGATCAAGTTAGCCGTGCCGACGCCCAAGAGCAATGCGCGAAACGGCGGGAAATACGAGTCAACAATCGCCAAAACCACGAATCAGCCGCGAATAACCCAGCGAGCCATTTGCGCGAAATTCGCACCTTTTCCTTGCATTAGCATGCCGACGCGGAAGATCCGCCCCGCTGCGTAAACACAGGCGGTGGTCGTCGCGAGCATGAGAGCGATCGACAGGAGCAGTTGCCAGAGCGGGCAACCGGGAGGAACCGTCTGCCGGACGAGCATGAACATCGGCGTGGCGAACGGGAAGAACGAGAGGGCAACCGCAAGCACGCCCGTCGGGTTCATGATCGCGTTCATGAGCGCGAACATCGGCATGGTGCCGACGAGCATCACCGGCATGACCATCGTTTGCGTTTCGCGGATGTCGGAGCAAGCTGCGCCGATGGCGATGTAGAGTGAGCCGTAAATCAGAACTCCCAGGATCTGGAACAGGATGAACCAGACAAGCAGGGCCGGACTGAGCTGTTCATTAAACCCGTAACGCGCGGCCATGAAGTACGACGCGGTCAGGTAAATCGCGGCAGTTGTTAATGAGACGCTGACTGCGCCGATTAGCTTGCCCATCATCAATTCGAACGGGCGAGCCGAGCTGAGCAATACCTCGGCAATGCGAGCGGTTTTTTCCTCGAACACGCTTTGCAAGAGCGGAGATGTGCCGACGAGCGTCATGAACATCATCATCACGGACAGGCCAAGCGGGACGATCAGCGATGCGCCCCGGCTTTCGTCCTCGGCGTCGTGAATCTGCCCCTTGGCGTCGCGGGTTGTGAGCTTTTTCGTCAGGAAAGGGACGGGACGTAGCACCTCACCGACGGCAAGCATCGACAAGCCTTTGTCGGACGCTCGCTGCTTCATCACGCAAGCGTTGACGGTAACTTCGATCCACTGCGAGAAATCATTCTCGAGCGGAGAGTTCGTTTGATAGCGCAGCGAGACGCGGTCGTCGGCGTTTGAGGCGGAACGGCCCTTGGCGTCGAGGGGCGGGAGTGAGCCGAGCGGTGGCTTGACGATTTCGGGGCCGATCTCGGCGAAGCCAACCGCTTTCTTGGCCTTCACGCGTTGCGACAGTTCGAATCGCTGCTTGGCAATCGCGTCGGGCGTTGGCTCGGAGGCTTCGACACCTTCAATGATGAACCGAGGTGAATTCCTGCGCTTCGTGTCGGGGTCGAAAATGGCGGTCTTGTTTCGTAGCTCGGCGAGCACTTTCACTTGCGGCAAAAGCTTGGCGCCTGGTGTGCGATCAACTATCAGGAAGATCTTGTCGCTGGTGTCGATGTGATCTTTGAGCAAAGTCTGCACGAAGATGCCGCCGAACATCAGGAGCGGCATGCAGAGCAGGCTGATCAAAAATGCTTTCGAGCGCACGGCCGTTTTGTATTCGCGCGCGGCGATGATGAGCACTTTACGCATAAGTCACCTCGCGCGCTCCGGGGCCGGCGATCCGGACGAAAATGTCGCCCAGCGATGGGCGGGAAAGCTCGAAGTGCCGGACTTCGCCGTGCTCCATGATCGCCGACAGAATGTGCTGAGAATCGGCGCCGGGGTGGAGTCTCAGCTCGACGTAACGGCCGAATTCGGCAACGGTGTGAACGCCGGGGATGTCCTCGAAATTGACGGGGACGTCGCCACCCATGCGGATGCGAATTGTGTCTTCGCCGTAGGCGTCCTGAATTTGCTCGAGCGTGCCGTCGAGCACTTTCTTTCCTTTGTAGATCATGAAGATCGAGTCGCACATCTTCTCGGCGGTACTCATGTCGTGCGTCGAGAAAATGACGGTCGTGCCCGAGCGTCTCAGGCTGAGCACGGCCTCGCGGAGGCCGACGGCGTTGACGGGGTCGAGCCCGCTGAAAGGTTCGTCGAGCAAAACGAGCGCGGGTTCGGCGACGACCGTGGCGATGAACTGGATTTTTTGCGCCATCCCTTTTGAGAGTGCGCTGATCTTCTGATTCGCCCAGGTGGAAAGGCCCATCACGTTGAGCCAGCGTTCGATGCCGTCGCGCGGTTCCTTCATCCCTTTGAGCTGAGCGTAGAACTTGAGCAGCTCGTAAACGCGCATCTGTTTGTACAGCCCGCGCTCTTCGGGCAGGTAGCCGACGCGTTCGCAGGCCGCGGTCATGGCGCGCTCACCCAGCACCTCGATCTCGCCGCGGTCGGGATGAAAGATGCGCATGATCATGCGCAACGTCGTCGTCTTTCCCGAGCCGTTGGGGCCGATGAAACCGTAAATCGACCCCTCGGGAACGCTGAGGGTGAGGTCGTCAACAGCGAGGTGCGATCCAAATGTCTTGGTCACACTCTGGATCTGAACTGCCGGCATAACGCGTTACGCCCTTTTACGATAGAATCAGCCCAAAATGTCAAAACGGAGAGGGCGAGACGGTCTAATGTCGTTCGCGCCGGCCCACAAGTCTAGGACAATTTGCGAAGCACGGCCGATGATTCGTCTCCACCAGGGTTTCGCCGCAAGCCTCTCGGTATTGGCACGCCCCTTGCTTTTCCTCAATGGACGTGGAGCGACGCCAATCTATCTTAGTCCAGAGGTGATGACGATGTCGGATACGAAAGACAAGATTAAGGACGGAATCGACAAGATTGCCCAGGGCGCGAAGAACGCAACCGAGAAGGTCGCCGAAAAGGCGAGTGAAGCGGCCCAGAACGTCGGTGAGAAGGTCAAGGAAGCTGGCGAAAAGATCAAAGACGCCGGTCGTTGATTCGACCGAACGCCTTGTTCATAAACCGAAAGGGGCGTGGCTCGATTGAACCATGCCCCTTTCGCGTTCGTTCGCTCAGGGCTTTGCTGCCGCCGGCGCCAGCGCGGTTTGCTGCGTTTCCATCAGTTCCCGAGCAACAGCTTTCGGCCACATACCCGTGAGCCGGACATTGCGTACCCGCGCCTCGGATTCGTCCGCGTAATGGAAGAATCCGAACTCGCGTGTATCGCCCGGCTTGATCTGATGTTCATGAATCGCCGCGTCGTTCAGGGTGATCGTCACGCGGTCTCCCTTCGTCGCGAGCTTGATCTTATTCCACGCCTTCGGCTTGAGAGCCAGCGGACCCCGGCGATCGGCCGCAACCGGCGTTGCATTCGCCGGATCGAGACCTGAACGCTCGAATTTGCCCTCGGTGATCCGGTGCAGCGTCAATCCGTCGGGCTCGATAAGGAAAGCGGTCCGGCCAAGCGCGGGTGCGACCTGCGTACCTGAGCCGTCGTAATAGAATTCGTATTCGACCTCGCAATCCTCGGCGAGCGGCCGCGCGTAGCGCAGCAAGGTTTCAATCTTGCTACCGGCGATTGCCTCGGGATGCATACGCGCAGGTTGACCGGATCGATTGTTTCGCTGCGACAGATCCATCTTGGGATCGAGCCGCCGGCCGATGATTTCCTCGCCGCGCTTCTGCCAGTAGGCTGCTTCCCCTTCGACCGGCTCGCCGTAGTAGTTACCGAGCCAGCCATTGAGATCCGACGTACCAGAAAGCGAAATCACCGCGGGGACCACCGGCTTGCCGCTGATCTTGAGGTTGCGGAACGTCGCGGTCGATTGCGAAAGTGCATAAAGGGCCAGCCACGGGCTTTGCTCGCGCGAGACAGCCTGTTCGTGAATCTTTCGCCCGCTCATGTACACGGTCGCAAGGTTCCCCTTCACCACGAGCTTGAAGGAGTAGAAGTCCTTCACGTCGGCGAGCGGCGGGTCGATGACGCCGTTGAGCGCAATCGAATACCCGTAGTGGAGAATCTCGTAGCCCTTGGCCGTGTAGAGCAGGCCGATTGTCAGCCCGCCGTACGAGATTCGCGCCTCGCGCCAGCCGAACGAGCTCAGGTCGCAGGTGACCTCGAAATCGCCGAGCAGCGGCGTATTGAGGAAGAGGAAGTCGTGATCGTGGCCCGGGTAATGCGTCCACTCGCCGTTTTTGTACGTCCAGACCGGCGCGGGGTAACCGAGGCCATTTTTCTCGCAATTGTCGACCACGGCCGGAATCCAGCCCGGAATGGGTCCGGGATTGGACTGCGCCAGTTTCGCAAGCTTCGCGCGGCCGTGAACCACACGGACGTGTCGCTCCAGATCGCTCCAGTACTGCGTTTGCTGGATTTGGTTCACGAGCATATCGAGCAGCGCGAAAACCTCGCCGTTCAGCCTGGTTTCGGAAAGGAGCGCCGTTGCAACGACCAGTTCGGGCCAGCGTTCGGCGTCTGGCGTTTCTTTAACGATCGCTTTCTCGGCGAGCGTTTTCAACTCGCCCAGAAGTTTGCCGGCTTCGGGGACGTTGTTCTGCGCGTGACGGATCATCGCCAGGAGCGCGAGCCGGCCACGACGGTCGAGGTCGTTGATGACCTTGGTTTCCGTGACGAGTGAGGCGAGTGCATCGAGCTTGTTCGCTTCCTTCGCCGCGGCCACGAGCGCGATGGCCGGTGATTCGAGCGTGCCTTCGTTCGGTAGCGCCGTTTGACCGTAACGCGAGACCAGCCGCAGCGTGGTGTGATCGACGTTGGGTAGAACCCACGCAAGGAGTTGGTCGTACCGCTGCGCGGCGGGCAGCTTGCGGGTGCGTTCGATCAGTTCAGAGCCTTCGAGAACGAGGTACTTCTCGGAGACGAGCACTGCTGAAGCGGCGAGCGTGGCGCGGTCGCGCGGTTTGGCGGGGTCGCGCTGGAACAGATTCGCCATTTGCTCGGGCTTGAGTGCGGCGGGCCAGTCCCCCTTGAGGACGATCTTGCGGAGCCGGGCGTTGCCTTCGGGCAGTTTGTGATAGAAGCCGAAGTCGCTGTCTTCCGGGTCGATCTCACGCTCGTAGATTTTGGTGCCGTTGAGCGTGATCGCCAGCGTTTTGCCGGTGACTCGCAGCGATGCCTGGTTCCACGCATCGGCCTTCAGTGCGATCTCGCCGCGCTTGCCTGCAGCGTCGGTCTGATCGGGCTTCGGAGGCTTGGGGGCATTCACATTCGGATTATAGTTGTAGTATTCATCATTCGTCGACCGGAGGGGTCGCAACTTCAGGCCAGCGGGCTCGATCACGAAGGCGAAACCGCCGAGCGTGGGATGGACCATCGTCTCGCTCGGCTTGTAGAAGAACTCATACGAGAGTTCGTCGCCGGATTCGAGCGGCCGCGTGTAGACGATCCGATTCGCCGGCGGATTATCGACGCCTGGCTGCGGTTCACGAATGCCGACGAGCTCGCCGTCGTGCGCCGACCAGCTTGGCTTCGGCGGAGTGATATCCATGATCCCCAAGTTCATCGCCTGCCGGGAAACCAGTTCTTCAGGACGCCGACGTGGAGCCAACTGGCCGCCGAGCATATTGCCGGTGACCCATCCATCGAGCCGATCTCCTTGCACCAGCGCCACCTCGCGAGGGATTTGCGGCTGGCCCGTGATGACGGCGTTGCGGAACGCGGGAGCACGTTCGCGTGAGGAGCGGAGGAATAGCCACGGGCTGGTGATTGCGGGTGTTTTGTCTTCGTAGAAGAGATGGCCGTTATTGAAGTAGCTGACCTTGCCCGGCTCGACGCGAATCTTCATCTGGTTGAATGACTCGCCCCTAATGGCGGGCGCGGGGAGCTGCACTCTATCGTCCTGGCCGACGGTGTGGATTGTGCTGTTGTTCCCGAAATTGCTGGGTTCGCTTATGAGTCCGGAATAGCCAATTTGCCCTTCGGAATGGCCGCCGTTGTAGGCATCGATCGAGATCTCGAATGTGCCGATGAGCGGGTAGCGGAACATGAAAAAGTCTTCGCCCTGTCCCGCCACGTGCGCGACGATTCCGTTCGATTCGGCCCAGATGGCGCGAGATCCCGGACCCTCGTTTCCGCTAAAGAGGTTGCTGGCGCGAGGATGCCAGAGCGGCAATTCTGGATCGCCCGCAAGCGCGAGGTCGAGCTTGCCTGCGCGCTTCGTGGTGAAGTACGCAAGGTCGCGCCGCAAATCGCCGATCAACTGATAGTTCTGAGCGGATTGCGCACGTGCCATCAGGTTCGGCCACATCGCTTCGGCCGCGGCGTTAAGCGCGGGGTCGGTCGAATCGAAACTGTGGCGCAAGAGCAGATAATCGGTGAGCGATACCTGCGGCATCCCACGATACTGGTCGGGCACTGCTGGCTTTTTGAGTTCGATGGATCGCGCGTTTAGAACGGCTACCGCATCCTTGGTATTGCCCCGGACGATTTCGATCTGATTCATCAGGTCGTCGGCATGTTCGACCTTCTTCTCAACGAGTGGACGAACCTCATGCGCCAGCGCATCGAGCTGTTTGAGTTCCTTCGCAGCGTCGATGAGAACGGTCGACATCGCGTACAGACCGCGTTCGCCATGCTTGCCGTTCGCTGCCGTATTCCCCTGGTTGCCGACGTTCGCGTTGACCAGCGTCACCTCCCAGCGCACCGATCGACGATTCTCGGACGGTAGCATCCACGTTTTGACGATCTTGTACCGCTCGGCGACGGGCAATGCGTCGAGCAGATCGAGAACGGCGCGGACGGCTCGGCCGTTGGACATGAGTCCATAATTGGCAGAGAGCGGCAAGTCTTCGTACTGGCCGAGCATGTCGAGCGCATCGGCAAGCTGGCCGTGAAGCGCGAACTCGGTCGCGACGTTCCCCAGGCCGAGCTTTCGGCGATAGAAGATGTAATCGCCAGAGTAGCGCGAATATGCTTCCTGAATACGCGTAAGATACGCCAAGAGAAGTCGTTTCGCGTCGGCGGGGCGATCCACGTCGAAATAGTGCCGGGCGAGCCGCATTTGGAAGTTCGCGCCGGTTTCATCGCTGTTTCCAGGAGCATTCAATCGACCGAGCGCCGATTCAAAAAGCTTCGCCGACGCATCGGCCGTTTCCTTGACGTCAAGCGTGGGAAGCGCGATGAGGAACGTCATTTCGCTCGACACGTTCAGGCCGTCTTTCGACGTTCCCTGGCGGATTTCGTCGAGGACTGCATTCGTGGCGGGGTAATTCTTGAGTGCGAATTCAAGCTGGCCGCGGAGTACCTTCGCGGGTGCCTGTGCGAGCGGCTGCTTTTCACGGGCCGCGATTGTCTGGCGAAGATCTTCCGCCTTGTTCGCCTGATTCGCCCAACGCACGAGGAGCGTGGAAACGCTACGGAGCGGTTGGATGTTGTCTTGATTGGGATTTGACGGTCTGGTGTACAGGAAGATTTCCTTGGGCCTGCTGACGGGGAAAACCGCGTCTTTCAGCACCCCGTAGACGGCAGCGGGATCGGCCTTTTTCTGGGTCCAAATGCGTTCGAGCGTGTTAAGGTTTTCCTCGACCCGTAGCGACGTTTGCGCGGCAGCCGCGTCCGCGGGATTCATATTGCCAGAGGAATACACGCGCTGGTTGGCGTTGGTCACGACCATCGGCGTGACGGGCGGTCCCGTCGCGAGCGCTTGTTTCACGGCGTCGACCGAGAGTGCCGTCTGGTCGTGTGCGGCGAAAAGCTTGGCGAGTTGCACTACCTGCTCGAAGCGTTCGAGCGTGACAACGATCGCGTCTGACGCGGTACCCGCATTGAGGCGGACCGCCGCCTTGGTCATCGTAATGGGACCGCTTGATTGAACGACCGCCGTGCGTGGCAGAACCGAAATGGTCCCGGTTGTGCCGCCGGTACCGCTTGCACTCTTGGGGACTGGGGCGGCGAGCACGAGGCGGAGCATGTTCCGCCATGCTTCTTCCGCCGCCTTCTTGTCGCCGCGATCGAACGCGTTCTGCGATGACTCACGAAGGATGGCGAGCGACCAGCGCGAGTCGCTCTGACGGCGCGCGGCTTCAAGTACGCGAGCGGTCAGGATCTCGCCATTACTGCGCGTGGCGTCGTGCGCCAGGCAAAGCCGCGCTGCCACCCAGAGCATGAGCTGTTGTTCGGCTTCTTGGCGCTGGCGACCGTTGGGCCGTCCGCTGGCGGGAAGTGCGTCGAGTGGATGTGTCTCGACGAACTTCGCCAACTTCGCGGCGACGGCAGCCAAGTCATCGGGTTTCGATTCCTGTCCGGCCAGAATCGCCAGCGCGGTGAGGACCGAAAGATCGGTGGGATGTGCCTTTTCGAGCTTCGCGAGCAGTTCCTTCGCCTCGGTGCGAATCGCGGAAGTTGCCGTCTTGGGATTGACCGCTTCCGCAAACACGCAGAGCATGCCCGTCTTGTCGATCTCGCGCGGGTGACACAGTACCACGAGGTCAAGAACCAGATCGGTTTCCTTACGATTCGGGCGTGGCGTGAGCAGCGTGCGAACGGTGCGCTCGGCGGTTTGCGCGTTCATCTGACCCAGCGACTGCTCCATTCCCCGGCGAACCTGCAGCAGGATCTGGTCAGAGTTGCCGTAATACTGGCGGGCGTTCGTGATCGAATCGGGATCGTTCGCGAGATCGTTGTAGAACCGCGCAGCTTCGGCCGGATAACCCAGTTCGTTGAGGAGCTGAGCAACCGTCATCCCATCCTGAATGCGCCGGTATGCGGCATACGACGGGTCGTATCCATCAAAATTGCCGCGATTTGCAGCGTATTTCATCAACAGGTCGCGGGCGTCATTGACGCGGCCATTCTTCTGATAGAGCGTGACGAGCCGCCGCCCCGGTCCATACTGGAAGCCGTTATTGCGTGCCATCTCGTTATCGAGCGCACCCTCTTCGAGCAGCTTCAGCTCGATATCCTTGAGCGAGGCGATCTTGCCCAGTTCCTGGCTGACGAGCATGCGCGCGCTCGAAGGGATTTCCTTGCCGGACGAAAGCAGTGCTTCAAAGTCTTTATGTGCTTCCTGAACTTGACCGCGCTTCGCCTTGAGTATCGCGGAAAGCGCACGGCCGCCCGTCCACTCGGGTGTGCGTGCCAACGCCGCATCGACTTCCTTGACGAGCGTGTCGAGCTTGTTCTGCCGCTCGGCCGCCTGGAAGAGGCGCGTGAGCACGCCGTTCACCGTGCCGTCGCCGCCGTAGGAGTCGATCTCCTCAAGGCCGGCCCAGGCATCGTTGATCGCTGCGCCAGGCTTGGGGATGACGGCTTCGCGGGCGTAGTCGAAGATTTCCGCGACTTTCCAGAATTCATCGTTATAGAGGTTGCCGATGAGCTGAGTGCGCACCTGCGGCAGTTCTTTCCAGGCCTTGCGGAAGAGAACCATTGCCTGATCGCGCGTTTTTTCGTTCTGCATCAACTCGTTGATCGTGTTTTGAATCACGTACGGGTTGTTGCGGAAGGTTTTGAAGTCCATCGAGTCGTAAAGCTTTATCAGTTCGTCAGTCTTGCCGGCCTGCTGGAAGGCTCGCTGCACTTCGTAATACTGGTTGGCGAAGAGCGATGGATCTTTCTTGAGCGAAGTGCGGTAGAGCTCGAGTGCTTCGTTCGAGGCGCCTGCGCGGGAAAGGTCGATGGCGATCTGGAAGAGTGCACGCGGATCTTCGGCCTTGAGCTTGGCGAGCCGCGCGTAGGTTGCCTTGACCTTGTCGCGCTGTTGATCGGCCTGGTAGTAGTCGACGAGCGTTTGCAGCAAGGCCGGCGAGTTCGGCGATGATTCAAGCTGTGCTTCGGCGCGGGCGATGAGATCCTTGAGCTTGCCCGAGCGTGAGAAGAGCTGGACGGCTGCCATGCGGGCCTGATCGTTGACCGTGACCGAACCCGGCTGAGCATTGCGCGAACCGCTCGTCTGGCGCATGATCTGGTTGGCAACCTGCACCGCGATATCTGCCTTACCCTGGCTCTGGTACTGGTTCATCAAGTTGACAAGCACGGTGCTGTTGCCGCCCGCCGACCGCCGGGCGCGAGCCATCACGGCTTCGGAAAGGTCGTGCATGCCGAGCTGGTTCATCTGGCCGGCAAGCTGGATTTGCGTGTCACTATCGAGCCGGAGACCGAATAGCCGCTCGGCCGCCTTGCGGGCGCGCTGGATATCGCCCGACAGAACCGACAGCCGGAGCGCCAGGGTTTCACGACGCTGCATCGTTTTCTGGTCGAGCGGTTCGACCTGATCGACGGTCTCGAGTGCCTCCGCCGCTTCGCCGCGCTGGGCACGCATCTCGGCGAAGTTGAGCCGGAGGTCGATGTCGTTCTTGACCAGGTCGCACCCGCGCCCGAATTCGCGGAGCGATTCTTCCTTCTCGTCATTCCACCAAAGGAGATAGGTGAGCGCGAGCGTGGGGAAGATCTTCGCGTTTGCGGGCGCCTTGGTGATATCGCTGCGGAAGCGATTCATCAGATCGCTCACAACGTCGTCGCGCTTGAAGATTTCGTAGGTAT
This sequence comes from uncultured Isosphaeraceae bacterium, assembly GCA_945957605.1. Classification (GTDB taxonomy): domain Bacteria; phylum Planctomycetota; class Planctomycetia; order Isosphaerales; family Isosphaeraceae; genus CAMFLR01. The sequence goes on along the minus strand of CAMFLR010000005.1, from coordinate 195,962 downwards.
TGCGGAGCAGCTGGATCGCTCCAAGGTCGAAATAGGCGTTGGGACTTGGGAAATCGACCTGGGTGTAGCGTGTGTTCTGCGTCGGCGAGGGCTTGGTCATGTACACGTAAAAATACGCAGCCTGACCGCGCACCATCGAAGACGTCGACGACTTCTGCCTCGCCGCCATCTGGTCGGGCTTCCAGGACGACGCAAGGTAATGGTCGAGGATTTTCAGGATCGCAGCGTGATCCTTTGTGTCGGCCTTCACTCCCATCGCCCGGCCGAATGAAGTGGCGAGGCCTTGCGCTAACGGGCGGTTCGAAAGATTCCCCCGAGGATTGGCGAGTTGCAATCGCTCGTACTTGTCGGCGAGGGAGAAGAGATCGTCGAGGCTTCCCTGATCGGCTGCGTAGTCGAGCGCCGAGCTCACGGTTTCGAGCGTGTTCGCACTGGCCATCGCAGCCTTGTAGAAGGCAGCCACATCGTTCTCGCGCTTGGCACGCTTTAGTTCGGTGTTGACGGTCGTCACGAAGTTAGGCAAGAGCAGATCGGGGCGGCGCTTCTTGAGGGAGTCAAACGCATCGAGCACGAGTTGGAGATCGGCGGGAGGAAGCGGGGGCGTTGTATCGGTTTTGGCGTTGGTCGTGCTGCGGACGTACATTTGGGAAGCATCGACGCCGCGGTTTGCGGTCGCAGTGAGGAATGCCATGAGCGCGGCAGTGTCGCCGCCGTCGGCCCGGACGAGACTGGCTGATGCCTTGAAGATTTCCTTGTTGTCGTTGCGAATCAGTTGGAGGTAGTACCAGTCCCAAAGCGTGCGTTTATCGGCCTTGCCCGAATCGATCACCGCGCGCCGGGCTTTGGTCCACGCTTCGGAATCGTTCTTGTCCTTTTGAGACTCGGCGTAAAGCCAGGCGATCGCGCCTTCGCGAGCCGAGCCGAAATCGGTCGGGGACCAGATGTAGTTGGTGCCAAAGTAGTAGCGGTTATCGAGCCCAACGACCGAGCGAAGCTGCTGTGCGCTGTTGATGCGAGTGTAGGCCGGGAACACGTATGGCGAGGTGTTCCGGCTGGCAACCACACCCGCCTGGGCACCGGACGTGCCCGACGGATTCTTACGCCTCGCCTTCATGAGTGCGGAGAGGTCGTCGTCGTTTCCGTTCAGGTCGAGAATCGCCTGGAATCTCTTCAACGCTTCGGGCATTTTTCCCTTGTTTTGAAGCGCAAAGCCCTCGCGGTAGAGCACCTCCCAATCCTTGGGATTCTTGAGCAGCATCCGCTCCGTGAGACTGACAACCGTGTCGTACTTCGAGTTGGTGAGCAAGCTATCGATGGCGGTGATGGCTCGAGCCGCCTCCTGATCATTCGTCGCGAGCTTCGACCAGACCACTTCGGCCTCGCTGATCTCTCCCGCACGCATGAACAATTGTGCCAGTTTGACTGTAGCTTCGGGAGTCGGAGCAATATCAACCGCCTGGCGTTGGTAGCGCGCGGCGGATGCGACATCCCCCTCGGTTTCGGCGAGTTGGGCGAGCTGGAAGAGAAGCGCCGCGTCGCGCGGATTCGCTGTGAGCAGCGATTCAAGTTGCTGACGAGCCGCACCGAGGTCGCCCGCCGCTTGATACGCCTGTGCGAGACAGATTGTCAGCTCGCGCTTGCGATCGGGCTCGCGCAGCTCACGTTCGAGCCGGGCGATCAGACGATCGAACTGGTTGCGTTGGAGGTACTGGTCGGTCAGACGCGAGACGATGCCGAGCTTGGCATCGAGTTCCTTCGTGCGATCAAACGAGCGCCAGAAGAGCTCGATTGCCTCTTCGGTGCGGAACTGGCGGGCGAGGGCTTCGGCGAGGGTGGTTGTGGCCTTGGGGTCGGTCGGGTTGCTTCGCGCCGAGCGCCGGAGGGTTTCAAGACCTTCGTCGTTTTCACCGAGGCTGAAGCAAAGGTCGGCGAATTCCTGGAGTCGGTCCGAATTCCCGGGTGCGGCAGCGAGCAAGTCGCGACCGGCCTTCAGCGCCTCGGCTTTGCGCCCGAGCCGCGATTCAAGTCGCGCGATGGCGGAGAGATAGTCGGCACGCGCACGACGATCGAGTCCTGCGAGCGTGTGATTCGCATCGACCGCGCCGCCGAGGTTGCCCGAGCCTTCCTGCAACCGCGCGAGTGCAACCCAAGACGGAATCGACTTCGGGTCGGCCTTCGTCGCGCTGGTTGCAGCGACGATTGCCTCGTTCGTCTTACCGTCGGCCTCATAGAAACTCGCCAGCCGCGACCAGCGCTCGCCGGTTGCGTCTTTGCCCGCGTTGAGATCGGCCTGAAGCTTGGCGATCTCGTCACCAAGCGTTTTGCTCGCCTGGTACGTCTTGATCTCGCGGCCAAGTACCGCTTCCGCCTGCTCGGGCCCGGACGACGCCTTGCGCGCGGCCATCACTTCGGGGAGTGCGTCTTTGGGACGATCGAGCTGCAGATAAAGATCGGCGAGTTTGAGCCTGAGGTCGAAATCATCGGGGGCGAGCTTCACCGCTTGCAAGAGCGGGTCGAGGGCCTCCTGGCGATAGCCGAAGCCCGCGAGCACCTCGCCGAGCCGTCCCAGCTCGGCGGCTGTTTTGCCAACGCCGGTGCGCCAGGTGGCCAGAGCGTCGTCCCTGCGCTTGAGCTGGTGGTAGTATTCGCCGAGATATTCGCGGTACTGCGCTGAATCGGGCGCGAGGGCGATGGCCCGCTTGTAGAGCGCGATCGCGTCGTCGACCATTTCGGCCTGACGAAAGAGGTCGGCGGCCTGCGCGATTGTGACGGCGTCTTTCACGTCATCACCCGCGAGCCGTTTCCACACGGCGGCCGCGGCGGCCTTGCGCTGGTCGATCGGCTTCGAGCCGTCGCGCAACAGCAGCTTGCCCCACTCGCGAATGATGTCGGGATTGCCGGGGTCAGTCTTGGCGAGTTTCTCGTACTCGGCCGCGGCGTCGTCGATCTTCTTTTCCTGCACGAGCTGTTCGATGAGCGTCATGCGGAGGTCACGGCGCGTCGGTGCGAGCTTCACGGCCTTGTCGAGCCAACTTCGCGCATCAGCTGCCCGGCCGAGCTGGGCATAGGTTCGGCCCAGCCGTGCCATTGCCTCGACGTCGTCCGGCGTCTTGACGATCCAGCCTTCGTAATACTTGGCGAGGCCGATGAGGTCGTCGTTCCGCAGGAACACTTCCTCGATCTTCCTGCGCACTTCCTTGAACATCCACGAGTCGGGATTGAGCTTGCCCAGCAACTTGCCGAAGTCTTCGAGCGCTTCGGGCGCCTTGCCAAGCCGCACCTTCAGCTCGGCCGCGTCCATCGCGAGTTGTACCTTGCGATACTCGTCGCGAACATCAGTAATCAACGTCTGGTAACGTGCAAGCGCCTGAGCCGGTTGATCTTCCTCGGCGAGCGCGGCGGCGATTTGCTCGCGGACGCGCGTGTCATCGGGGAATGCCGCTTCAAGCCTCGTCCAGACGGCGAGCGCTTTTTCGGCGCGGCGGGCGCGTTGGTGGACTCGTCCCAGCGCCTGGTAGACTTCGAGCAAATCGGCCCGAATCGGCTTCTTGGTCAAGGCACGTTCAAATGCATCGACGGCCTGATCGGGCTGGCCGACGAGCACGAGCGCCTGCCCCAGATAGAACGATGCAAGCGAGTCGTTGGCACGCGTCTTTTCGGCTTCGCGAAAGGCGGTGACTGCTGCGGCATCTTTCCCGCGCTGAGCTTCGACGAGCCCGAGCAGCAGCCAGGCTGCGCCATCGGATTTATCGGCTTTGATACGATCGTCATACCGTTTTACGAGGCTATCGAGCGTGCCGTGTTCGACGTGATAACCGTATACGCGGTCGAGCGCGGTGCCGCGTCTGGGGTTACGTTCGAGTACGGTTTGAAACCGTTCCATCGTTTTTCGTTCGGCAGAGTCGTTTCCGCCGTCGGAATCGGCATCCTGAGCCCAGGTTGGCGCGAGGGCAAGCATCGCGACAAAAACGCCATTCAAACACGCAAACATAAAATTACGATGCACTTGCATGGCTCGCTCTTCCCCCGCCGTGTGGGTTCAGCCGCTTCCGAGCTTTGCGTCCCTGGGCACGCATCGACAAACACAAAAACAATCCGGAGAATAGCCGCGCCGAATTCCTTCGTCAATGGTCTGATCCGACAGGTGTCGAGCGAGAATTATGCGGATTTAGATGTGGTTGAACGGTTGGAGAAAGGGGCGCGGCGGTGTTATGATTGGGAGGCCGAATTGATGTACGGTCGTCCAGAGCAACCGGCTTCAATCAACCCAGTTTTTCATGCGAGTGTGATTTTCCGATTATGGCAAGCCGACGGCCGCCGTCTCGCGACTTTGACGATGCCAATCTCTTCGACCTTGGTGGCGACGAGCCGCCGGTGAAGCCGGTATCACGGCATGCGCCTTTGGCCGAACGGATGCGGCCGCAAACGCTAGCGGAGTACGTCGGGCAGACGCATCTTGTCGGGCCTGGAGCACTCGTGCGGCGGCTTGTGAGTGCGAAGGGAAGCTTGCCGTCGCTGATTTTGTGGGGCGGTCCAGGGACGGGAAAAACGACGCTCGGGCGGCTGCTTGCGAGCGAGTCGAACGCGGTGTTTCATTCGCTCTCAGCCGTGCTTTCAGGCGTGAAGGATTTGCGCGAAGCGATCGGCGCGGCGAACGACCGGATGCGGCACGGTAAGCGGACCGTGCTGTTCATCGATGAAATTCATCGCTTCAACAAGGCGCAGCAGGATGCGCTTTTGCCGGCGGTGGAGGACGGCACTGTGACGCTCATTGGCGCGACGACCGAGAATCCCTCGTTTGAGGTGAACGGGGCGTTGCTCTCGCGTGCTAAAGTGATCATGCTCAAGCCGCTTGATCAGACCGATATCGCCAAGATTCTTCAGCGCGCAATGAGCGACGACGAACGCGGCCTGGCGAAGCTAAAGCCCGCTGTCGCAGACGACGATTTGCAGCATCTTGCACGAGCGGCCAGCGGCGATGCACGCGTGGCGCTGACTGCGCTCGAAACGGCGGTGCAGGGGACTGAGCCCGATGAATCCGGTGCGCGCCTCATTTCACGCGAGACGTTGATCGAGGCGATTGGACGAGCCCGATTCGCTTATGACAAGGGCGGCGAAGAGCACTACAACCTGATCTCAGCGCTCATCAAATCACTCCGAAACTCCGATGCGAATGCGGGACTCTACTGGCTGGCGCGGCTAATTGAAGGTGGGGCTGATCCGATTTTCATTGCGCGACGGCTCTGTATTCTGGCGTCGGAAGATGTTGGACTTGCCGATCCTCAGGCGATGGTGCAGGCATCGGCGGCGGCTCACATCGTGCAACTCATCGGTTTGCCTGAGGGGTTGTTTCCGCTGTCGCAGGCGACGATTTATCTCGCCAATGCGCCGAAATCGAATCTGGTAAAGCGAGCTTATTCTCAGGCCGCGGCCGATGCGACGGCCACTGCACGCGAACCGGTGCCGCCACATTTGCGCAACGCGGTCACACCGCTCATGAAGGCGGTTGGTTATGGTGAAGGCTATCGGTACGCGCATGATGATCCGGCCGCGAAGACCGAAATGCCTTGCTTGCCGCAGAGTCTGATCGGCCGCGACTACTTCGACGAGCAGCCAGGCGCAGACAACGGTATTTAGATCACCGCGGCACAATCCTGGGCACGCCGGTGACCGGGTCGATCGGCTCGCTGCGAAGGATCGGCGTTGCAGGTATGGCGGCGGCGGGTGGGGTTCTTGTGAAATAGTTGAACATTAAAATTGGCGTTGCAATGAGGCCGGAGAGAACGAAATAGGCGATCGCCAGCGAACGAAGCGGCCGACCTTGGATTTCGTTGCTGAAATTCGTCCAGGTGTTCGTTTCTTCCGTGATGATTTCGTCGGTGGGAACTTCATCGAGGTAATCGCGGAGGTCGTCGCGCAGTCGCGCGGCCGACCCATGGCGATCTTCGGGGCGTTTTGCCAGCATTTTGAGGCAAATCGCTTCGAGCTTGGATGGGATCGCGTCGTTGAGCCGACGGGGCGAAGGCGGGTCGTCGCTGATGATTTGGGCCAGCAACATCGGCTCGCGACCACGAAACGGAAGCTCGCCGGTGAGCATCTCGAAGAAGATGATTCCTGCAGAGAAGATGTCGCTGGCGGGAGCGAGGGTTTCGATGCCGCGGGCCTGTTCGGGCGACATATAGGCGATTGTGCCGAACCGGCTTCCTTTGGGCAGCACCACGGCCGAGAGCTCGCCGCCGTCGCGCTGGGCGAAACCGAAGTCGGTGAGGTGAGGGTTATCGTTGGCGTCGAGCAAAATGTTCGACGGTTTCAGGTCGCGATGCACGACGTGCCGCTCGTGTTCGTGAGCGTACGAGAGAGCGTCGGCGATCGTCGCCATCAACTGGGCGGACGTCGCAAATGGCAGGGGGCCGTCGGCAATTGCGTTGGCGAGGGTTCGGCCTTCAATCAGGTCGGCGACGTGATAGGGCGTGTTGTCGTCGCCTTCGGTTCCTGCTTCGAGCACGCGAACAATGTTGGGATGTTTCAGGTGCGAGGCGATTCGCGCTTCGCGGAGAAACGTGCGTGCTCCTTCGGTTTCGCCTCGCGCGTGCTCGCGGGCAATCTTCACAGCGAGATGTTGTCGCGCGTAAGGATCCCAGGCGCGGTAGACGATGCCGAACGCACCTTCGCCAATCACTTCGCGCAGCTCGAAACGGCCGAACAGCGATGGCAAACTGCGAGGCGCTGGGATCGCCCCTGTCATCGGCATGGATGAGGAGTCGACACCGTGTGACGGTACGACCGACCTTCGCTCGCGTGCGCGCAGGAAAACGTCATATTCGCGAGGAAATCGCGTTTGATATTCGGAGTCGGCGGGCGGCGTCGCTTCGTTGCGGCGCCGAATCGACCATTCGGTGACGATCAGGTCGATGAGACTCTCGTGCGTGAAAGCGTCGAGATAGCGCGCTAGATATTCCTCAACACGCGCGGGTTCGCCTGACTTGAGGCGATATTCGAACTCGGCGAAGACGAGATCGGCGGTGAAGTCACGCCGCAATTGATCAGCGTGCAGAGTATTTGTCGCGGCGAGAAAGGCGTCGATCTCGGGCTTCGCACCTTGCCAGAGGGCTTCCTCGAAGCGCTCGAGAGCGTCGCGAATAGTTGAGTCTGATCCGAGCGGATCGGCGGGCTCCGGCATGGGCGTGGGGGCTCCGGGCTAGTCCTGGCTCTCTTCCGCCTTGATCGCGCGCAAACGCTCGCGGAGCGCGATGCGTAGCTTCCGCACTCGCTTTTCCGAGCACTGGAAGCGTTCGGCGATTTCGACCGCGGTGAACCCCTGAAGGATGAAGCTCGCGAGATTGAGGTCGAGCGGTTTCAAGCCGGTGAATAGTCGACTGATCGTCTCCGTGAGCGCAACGGCCTCTGCGGGTGTGGGCTCGTGGTCGACGAACTTCGCCCACTCTCGCGCACTTGCGCTGGCGACCGCATCGTCGTCATCGAAATTGGGGAGGGGGACGAGTTGTTCCTTGCGATATTTCGCCCTGCGCTTCCAGCACTTGCGGACGGTGATGACCGCGAGCAACCGCCAAATTGCGTCCCAATCGTCGAACTGATAGCTGCTTGCGTCGCGTGCGAAGAAGCTGCGATAGACCGATTGCACCACACCTTCAGGGTCGGCACGATTGCGGATTCCTGAGTCGAACTGACGCGATGCGAGCGCGGTTAGACGTCGAACATATCGCGAGAAGATTTCTTCGTAGGCGCGCGGCTCCTTATTTTGGAACCCTTCCAGCACCTGTTCAAACTCGGGAGACGAATTCATCCTCGGCTTACCCCAGCGCCCCGCACAATCTGCCAGTACTCAACATCTCACCCAACTATGCTTCGGCACGCAAGAATGGTTTCAACGATTGCGCGAAGATCGGCGTTTTTTGTCGGTTTGACTTACGTCTTTGGTACCAGCGAATTTACATCCGTGAACTCAAAAACGTGAACTCATCGCGGAAAAGATTTTCAAAAAACATGTCCGGTTTTTCGGCGTAGATGCCCATAGACCAGTTAGATCCGCAGCGCGACGAAATCGGAGCGTTGCTATCCGAGCCCCGACGGCGGGCAGTTAAGCGTATGAAACGCAGGGTAATGCAGCTAAGCAAGCTAAGAGTGGTAACCCAGAAAGTGCAGCCCATTGAGACGCTGCTGCGATACGTTTCAGTAGAACCAGCCAGGGAGAAGGAGGCCACCCCCCCAACTCCTCCTGATGCTTCGATCGAGCGTACCAGGGTTCCGTCGTAAGGTTGTGCTGCCCGCCGCTCGGATTTGGACACGATACTTGCCCGGCGGCGGTAATCGCGATCGGGTGGCCCAACCCAACTAAGGTAAGGTTAAGGTGTAATCGGGTTCGGGCCCGCGTTTCGCCGCCTGCTCGCCGGGCGCCATTTTTTGCAGGACGCCCGGCGGCTTGCGAACTCACTTCTCGGGCTTAACGTTGGTCTGACGCACCTGCGTCGACATATGGAACACGTATCCGTCGATCTCGTATTCGAGATCCGCAAGAAGCGCGACGTTGCCGCTCTTGGGAAGTTTCACGTCACCCGCCATGGTGGTACCGGCCTTGAGCGGACTCGCGGTCCAAGGTGACTTGCGGAAGTCGAGCGTGGGCGAAGTCGCGGTCCAAAGCTGGGCCGACTTGGGCGCGGGATGCGATGTGACTGTGAGGAGCAGGGCACCTGAATCGGTATCGCCATGCTTCCATGACAGTTGGGGCATCGCCATTCCGCCGATCGCGTTGTGATAGATCGCGCCGATGGCCTGCGTGGCGTACTCGCGATTCTTGTCGAGGCCGTGGCCGGCGTTCGGCAAATAGACGACGTAGCTGGGACCCTTCAGTTCGTCCCAGTAGATATTCATCGAGTCGAGCGTCCAGTAGGGATCGTTCGTGCCGTTGATCTGGAACTTGGGCATCGTGAGACGGTCGCGATAGCTGAGCGGATCAACCATGTGCCAGAGGCGGTTGCGCTCGGGCAGTTCGAAGCGGTCCATCAGGCCGCGGGCGGTGTAGTCGCCAACTTGCTCTGAGAACTTCCCGAAGTTTTCGAGCTGGTGGGCATTCTGCGCCGGGAAATTGAGGGTGGGGATGACCATCGGCGCGATCGCCTTCACGCGCGGGTCGGACGCGCCGGTGAGCCACGTCGTCCAACCGCGCTTCGAGGCGCCGGTGACGACGAATCGCTCGATTGGAGCGTTCTTTTCCTTCGCGAACGCCTGCGCGGCGTCCATCGCACGGATGGCGCTCTTCACCATCGGGAAGAGAAGGGGCCATTCCTCGTCGCGAGTATCAAGGTAGCGCACGAAGGTTTCGGCGATGAGCGTGTCTTCGGTTTTGTTGCCGAGCAGCGGCTGGTTGGGAACCTGCGGCAGCACAACGACGCGCGACTTCGTGTTCTTGGCGATCGCAAAGCCTACTGCGAGGTCACCCTGGCGCTGGCTATCGCCGATCTTGCCGCCGGTGATGTAGAGCACCGCCGCGTCGGGATGAAGTTGTACCTTGGGCTCGATGATCGAAACAACATGAGTCCAAACGATGTCTTTCCAGGTTTGCGAGGTCAGGCTCAACTGGTGAACTTTGACGTCGTCCGGAAAGTCCTTCGTCTCAACATATTTCCAGGCATAAGAAGGGTCTGGTTTCTTGACGTACTCATCCAGCCCTGCGTTTGACTGGCTGGCCCAGGATAGGGCGAATGCCAGCGTGCATCCCAAAACCATCACGCGCCGCAGCATCTGCATCGATTTCGCTCCCTGACCGTAGATGAGAATGACGTGCCTCGAGGCCGAACCTGCCTCCGCATCCCCGTCTCCGTATTGGATCAGGAAAAAAGGCCGCTCGCCACCGGTTGCTCAATCAATCGTGGCAATCTCGCAACACGGTCAAAGCTTGAGAAACAGGTTGTTTTTCTCAAGGTAGCGCACGAACAGATAGGTCAGGCCGAAATAGAGCCAAAACCCAAGCGCGACATACCAGAGCGGTGCATCATCGGGAACGAACGGTTTCACAGCGCCGGCGACGATGCCGTGCAAGATATAGACAGCAAGCGCGTTTTTGCCGAACGTCCGGAACAGGCCGAGCTTAAAGCCAAGCCCATCGCTCATGCCGACGAAAAAGAGGTAAACAGCGAGAGAAAATCCGGCTGCGAAGATTTGGTAGCTAATACTGCCCGACTTCTGGCTCATCGTCCAGATGTTCACAGGCGCGTTGGGCTGATAGAACGGCGGAGCATCGGGAGCGCCATCAATACAGGTGATACCGTAGCCGACTGCCATCAGTGCGACCGCCAAACCTCCGAGTGCCAGCACCATTTCCTTTCGGGCCGATTTCATCGCATCGAAAGCAATCGCGCCGACCAGTACCGGAATCGCCCACGACAGGAACCCGAACGGACCGCCGTCGATCACTCCGCGCTTCATCAGCCAGTCGTAATACCAAACTTGCGACAAGCCCAAATGCGCAAGTGCGGATACGACGATCCAGATCCCGAGCGTGCGAGTTTTCCCGCCGATCACTGGCAAAACCCAGAGTGACGCGAGCGCGATGTGTACCAGCGTTTGAAACACCTCTTTCTGGAAAGCGGTGCTCAAGACACCCCAGATCCCCAGAGCTTGCAGGTCGGCCCATTTCTTGTAGTTGCCATCGAGGTGATAAACTGCGAAGCCAATAAGAATCAGGCCGATGTTGCGAGTGATCGCGTGCCAGTAGGCCGATCGCGCCCCTTCACGCTCGCGACGGCGGAGCATCGTCATGCGGTATGCGAAGCCAACCGCGAAAAAGAACTGCGGCATGATCGTATCGGCGTAGCTGCAATACGTTTTATGGTGCTTAAGAATCGGCGGCATGACGACGAACCCGCCGATGAAGTTCACGAGCAACATGCCGACGACGGTGTAGCCGCGAAACTGGTCGAGCGAGTCGATGCGCCGGGGGGCAGCGAATTCGGACTTCGGAGTGGGGGGAGGAACCGCGTCGGTCATGCGGACTTTCCTGTGAACAGCGGGCAGCGAATAATCTTGTGGCGGCGCGCATTGCCGTGTGATCAGGCTAACGCATCGCGGGTTTGACGTTAAGCCTCCCGTCGTCGCGTCCCACTTACGCATAGTCCCGCGAACGCAATTCCCGGATACGTAACCATGATTGACCCGGTCTTTGCGACGCTCGGCCTTGAGACCGAAAATTCCGGCGTGCTGGCTGGCTCGCAGGCAATTCAGGCGACCGGGCCACGTCTCGCCTCACGAAACCCGGCGACCGGCGAAGTACTGGCGTATGCGCAAGCGGCGTCGCCTGGCGATTATGAGCAAGTTGCGGAAGTCGCGGTTAAAGCATTTGCCCGATGGCGAAGCCGTCCCGCGCCGGTGCGCGGAGCACTGATTCGCGATCTGGGCGACGCGTTGCGCCTGCAGAAGCAGAACCTTGGCCGACTGGTCACCCTCGAAGCCGGCAAGATTCGTACGGAGGCAGAGGGCGAGGTCCAGGAAATGATCGACATGTGCGATTACGCCGTCGGTCTCTCGCGCTGCCTGCACGGTTTAACGATCGCGTCGGAACGTCCTGTCCATCGCCTCATGGAACAATGGCACCCGCTTGGCCCGGTCGGCATCATCACCGCGTTCAATTTCCCGGTTGCGGTCTGGGCCTGGAACGCGACGCTGGCGGCGGTTTGTGGCGACTCGACGATCTGGAAGCCATCGCCCATCACGCCTCTGACGGCCATCGCCGTGACGAAAATCGCCAGCCAGGTGGCCGAGGCGCACGAGTGCCCAGGGTTGTTCTCGCTCTGTCTCGGCGAGACGGAGATTGGCGAACGGATGGTCGCCGACCCACGTTTGCCGCTGATCTCAGCAACCGGTTCGTGCCGGATGGGCCGACGTGTGGCGGAAGTTGTTGGAGCGAGGCTGGGCAGAACGTTGCTCGAACTGGGCGGCAATAATGCTGTCATTGTCACGCCATCGGCGAATCTCGACCTTGCGCTTCGCGCCGTTGTGTTCGCAGCGGTGGGAACCGCGGGGCAGCGATGCACAACACTCCGTCGACTGATCGTGCACGAGTCGATTATTGACGACCTCCTCGCGCGTTTGGGTCATGCATACAAGAGCGTGCGCATCGGCGATCCGGCCGATGATTCGACTCTGATGGGTCCACTCATCAATGAGCAGGCCGTTGCCTCAATGATGCAGGCACTCGAGCAGGCCGCAGAGCAGGGCGGAACCATTGTAACGGGCGGAAAACGAATCGATCGGCCTGGCTGGTTTGTCGAGCCGGCAATTGTTCGGGCGACGGGCGATATGCCGATCGTCGCCGAGGAAACCTTCGCGCCGATTCTGTATGTCATTCCGTATCGCACGCTCGACGAAGCGATCGCGATTCAAAACGGAGTCGAGCAAGGGTTGTCGTCGGCGATCTTCACCGATCGCGTCACCGAAGCGGAACGATTCCTTTCGGCCGAAGGATCGGACTGCGGGATCGCAAACGTCAATCTCGGAACATCAGGCGCAGAGATTGGCGGCGCTTTCGGCGGCGAAAAAGCGACCGGCGGCGGGCGCGAGGCGGGATCTGACGCCTGGAAAGCCTACATGCGCCGGCAAACGTGCACGATCAACGGCGGATCTGCGTTGCCACTCGCGCAAGGGATTCGTTTCGAGCTTTGATCGCGTGCGAGTTAACCGGGACCGCCTTCGCAGCAGGTCTCGCAAATTGTCCGGCATCGCGAACACTGTAACTTCGCCTTCACTTCGATCAGCTTGCCGCCGCATACGGGACACGATGGCCGGCACTGATCTGCCCGCACATCGCCGCGACTGGCTTCCTGCTCGCGTCGCGGCAATGCGTTCGAGTCTGTCGAAGAGTTCATGGGAAGACGATCCAATTCGATCACAAGTCCCGAAGGATCCATTCCCATGAATCAGAACTGATGGGAAAGATCTTCCTCGGGAATGGAAATCACGTTCGGAGCGGGCATGCGACGGGGACGTCCCGATGGCAAGACGCCGGCGCGCCCCTCCTGCTCGATGATGCCATATTTATACAATTTTTTGTACAAGGTCATCCGGCTAATACCAAGCTCGCTCGCAGTTCGTAGTCGGTTATGCCCATGCTTTTCGAGAGCCTGGGTGATCCGGGCGAATTCGGCTTCGCGTTTGGTTTGAGCCAGTGTCGTCTCGGCGAGTTTCGCCGCTTCGTCGGCCGCACCTGTTTGCGATTTGGCGAGCAGGCTGGCGGCGCGGATTGCTTCGGGCAGTAGTTCGCGACCGAGCGTCTCGCTCCGGCACTGCGACAGTGCAGATTCGAGCACGTCACGCAACTCGCGTACATTGCCCATCCAGTTGTACGACTCGAGTGCCTGGAGAGCGTCGGGGGCGATTGTGACCGCACCCGAGCTTAGTTCGGCCATGAGGGCGTTCACGACGTCGGCGATTTCGGTCCGTCGCTGGCGGAGCGGGGTAATGCTCAGCCCGACCACATTGAGGCGATAGAAAAGGTCGGATCGAAAACGACCTTCGGTCACTGTATCGGCGAGCGAACCGCGGGCGGTTGCGAGCAGGCGAGGCCGGACGGGCCGGTTATCGCCACCCATCGAGGGCCGGTGCGATTCACGCTCGATCCAGTCGACAAGTGCCGCCTGCGAACGCGGTGAAAGCGTGTCGACATCATCAAGTAGCAGTGTACCGGTGCGTGCCTCGGCAAGCCGGCCCGAACCCAGGCCGTTCGACGCATCCATTTCGCGTCCAAACAGTTCCTGCGCGAGACCGTCGGCCGAGAGCGACGAGCAGCGAATCGTCACGAACGGTCCCGACTTGCGGGGCGACATCTCGTGAAGAATCCGCGCGAGACGTGACTTGCCGGTTCCCGCTTCGCCTTGAATCAATACGGTCGTGTCGAGTGGAGCGATCCGGCGAGCCTGGGCGATCATCGGATCGTCTTCGTCCCAGGCCGGGACCGAGCCGTCCTTTTCCTTCACAACCCGTGGCGCAGCGAGTGTCACGACGGGCTTCCGCATGCGTAGGGTAAGCACGTCGGTCAGGTACATAAGACGCGACATATCGAACGGGCGGAGCAGGAGATCGGCCGCTCCACGCCGCAGCAATTCAGTCGCTTCTTCCGTGTCTGTATCGTCGCCCAGAACAACGGTCGCCACCGATCGGCGTGCCGCCGCCAGCATCCTCAGCAGCCGAATCACCCCCATCGTCGTGCTCCGACGATCGTGGTGAATCAGCGCGAGCGCGACTTTATCCCAACTGGGGTAGACGTACGCTTGTTCGAGGCTGCCCACAACCGCCACTTCCAGGTTGCCGATTTCCCGCGCAATCCGGACGACACCGTCGACGAGCTGTGAATCCTGGCTGATTAAGAGAAGAGTACATTCATTCATCGGTGCCTGTCTCCAAAGGCATGCGGCATCCTCAACGTCTTCCCGTGCGGAACTGGCGGGCAGATGTGTCGCACACACGGTCGAACCGGAACCTCTTGCCGAGGGTTGCCGATCCGGCATGTGATTTGCTGAAGCTCGCCGACGTTAGGGGGGAAAACGGAGAGAGCAGACTCGAGCGCGGAGTCGCACTCAGGCTAGGCGTCAAAATAGGCGATATTGCGCCATCACCTTCGAATGCCGCATCCACGGTCAGATCCTGTGGCATACGCAACCACAATTCCCTTGTGACGCCCCTTTTTCCATTTTGTTAACAGTGTTTGCCTGAAATCATCCCTGAGTTATTGCAACTCTGCGTGATTTCATGCATCCAATCATTGACGTCACAAATCCTTTACGGTCGTGATGCCTGTGATGTGACAGGCAAATCTTATGGCATGATTGCGGAGCATTTTCGGCTTATGAAAGCCCACACTGTTTACTTAAAAATGCACATGCCGCAGGCAACCGGGTTTCGTAACATCACGCCACAGGTGAGTGATGCAATTCGTGAATCAGGGGTGAAGGAGGGGCTGTGCTTGGTGAATAGCATGCACATCACGTCGAGCGTTTTCATCAATGATGACGAGCGTGGACTACACCACGACTTCGGCGTTTGGCTGGAACAATTGGCACCTTTTAATGCGTCTCCCGACGTCTACCATCACAACCGGACCGGCGAAGATAATGCCGATGCCCATCTTAAGCGAACAATCATGGGGCGTGAGGTGGTGGTGGCGATCACAAATGGCCGGCTCGATTTCGGTCCGTGGGAGCAGATTTTTTACGGCGAGTTCGACGGGAAACGAGATAAGCGGGTGTTGATCAAGATTATTGGCGAGTGAGGCGAGTTCTTCTGCTGCGCTCGCCTTGACGGTTTTGGCCCCATCTTCTAAAGTTCCGGCCGGTCCCGACCGACGCGGTCGTCCCGGGGCAGGCCCTCTACCACTCGCGCTTTCCTCCAACGATTCAGGTCTAGCCCCTTCGCGAAGCACCCCATCAAGGATTGAGGGGAAGGAGGGCGCATTGGCTCGACGAATCTGGGGATTAAAACGGGTCTTGATCTCGGCGTTCATCGTCGTGCATCTCGCTGCGCTGACGGTTTACAACATGCCGACGTGCGTCATCCGCGACCGGGCGCTTGGCTTCGCGGTGAACTACATGTTCCCGCTCGGCCTCTGGCAGAACTGGTCGATGTTCGCGCCGAACCCGATGCAGAACACGCTCACGCTCGAGGCGCTCGCCATTGATAAGAATGGCATGATGCACAACTTCGTCTTCCCCAAGATGTCCGACTTCTCGATCTGGCAAGGCGTGCCTCGCGTTCGACATTCCAAGTTCACGTCGTACTTTGCGAACGATGAATTCGCGGTGCTTCGTGAAGTTGGAGCGCGACACGTTATTCGCGAGCTAAAAATCCCGCCCGAAGCGTTCCCCGTTGAAGTGGAGCTTCGGTTCGTCGTCCGCGATACCCCGCCGCCGGGGACCGTTCCCGATCCCATGGCGCTGACGCGCACCGTTCCGATCAAGGAATACCTGTTTCCCAACTGGGAGGAGGCCCGGCCATGAGCTTCAACCCGATTCGCGCCTGGAATCGCTTCTGGTTCGCGCCTGTTTCCGCCAAGCCGCTGGGAGCGTTCCGCATCCTGTTCGGCCTGATCGCCATCTTCAACGTGGCGATGATGTTCATCGACACCGACTACTGGCTAACCGACCTCGGCGTCATTCAGCGTGGTGAGGCTCACGAACTTGGCGGCCCGCTTCGCCACTCGATCCTCTACTACCTCCGCGATCCCGTTTCCGTTCGCGTAGTTCTCTGGTGCACAGTCGCGTCGGCCGTAGGACTGACTCTCGGCTGGCACACGCGCATCATGAGCGTCATTTTTTACGTGTTGATGCTTTCGATTCATCAGCGCAACATCGCCAACGCGAGCGGCGCCGATGTTTTGCTGATGTGCAACGCGTTCTACCTGATGCTCGCCCCTTGCGGCGCGGCCTATTCGCTCGACGCCCGGCGAGCCCGGAAACGACGCGGCGGAACGGAAGCCGATCCGCTCATTGCCCCCTGGGCGCAGCGGCTGATCCAGATTCAGATCGCGATCCTGTATCTTACGACGGCGATCTGGAAAACAACCGGATCCAACTGGATCACCGGCACGGCGATTCACTTTGTACTGTGCAATCGCGAGGTAGGCCGGTGGGATTTCAGCTTCCTGGCTGGATATCCCCTGCTGATCAACATCGCAACATACTCAGGCCTGGCGATCGAATTCGCTCTCGCGTTCCTCCTCTGGTTCAAAGCCGCGCGACCGCTCGTGATGCTACTGGGCATTTCGCTACACTTCGGCATCATGTTCCTGGTGAACATCCCCGTGTTCGGCGAGCTCTCGGTGGCGATGTATCTCACCTTCCTGACCTCAGGTGAGTGGGAAACACTGACGCAGAGGTTCAACCCGCTCGGCTGGCTGGCAGGATTGTCGAGCTGGGCGAAGAGTAAAATGACGTTCCGCCTCCCGGCGCGTCAGCCAATAGGTTCAGTGGCGACGTCGGAAACGGTGAACTTGCCCGCAGCTTCGGCCTGAAGCTTTTGATTGTAGACCGTTCGTACAAAGACTCTCCGCGATCTTCCCGTGTGCCAATTGGGGGATCGCGGAGAGTCGATTTTTTTCGTACTCATCGCGCGTTCGTCCGAATGCGAATCGCCTCTTGTTGAGCCATATACTCAAGATCCCAATCCACAGATGAAGCCAGCCCGCCAAGCCAGGCGAGCGACCAAGTGAGAATCAGCAGTGCACCAAGGATGCGGGCCAGTTTTTCCAACGGGTCAGACGCAGGCCGCCACGTTCGAGTTAGCAAGAAGAGACCCCAGATGACCAGAACCAATTGGCTTGCGTAGCCTGAAAATTGGGACGCGACTCCAAATGCTTCGTGCGCCATCGGCCGATTCCAGATCATCGGCCATCCTAATAATGGTCTCACAATCAACCGAATCAAACTGCAACCAATAAAGAGTAGTGTCAGAAAAGCAACCGCGAGACACGCCGAAAATCCCGGCTGTGTGCAGAGTGTCGATAGTCGTGACTTCGGCGGGGAAAGAAATAAAACAACTACCCCGCAACTCCAACAAATCTGAAAGGGGTATAATACGAAGGCGCCTATCGAAGTCCCCTCGCTAACTGCCTGAAGAAATCGTACAGGCCAGAAGCTTCCTTTGGGGTAAAAAGTCGCTAGCGTGCCTCGCATCCATATGTAGGCAAGGGCGGTTGCAAAAACGAACACAACTACAAATTTTAGCTTGCTCATAATTAGCTGAGTTCCTTTTAGCACGTCGCGGTTTTGCATTAAATCGCCCAAACGAAAGCCAGTCCTTTAAAGAGTACCCAGTGTGCAATCCAGGCGAACCCGAGCGTTCGTGCCGTATATTCGACCCAATCCGCTTTGATTCGAACACGCCGCCTCAGCGCCAAGATCCCCCACAACGCGGCGACGCCTGCGCCCGCCATTTCTGATGAATTTACGGTCATTGACATGTAGGGGATCGATGTCCCAGCGGCGGATGATGTCCAACCGATCAAAGCGCGTCCGACTTGTTGCGCGACACTGACCGCCAGTGGTGCGACGCCAGCGATCGAGACGGAAAGGCACGCAACGAAACCTGGTTGCCTGGCGAGCCGCCGTATGCTGGGGCGCGGAGGAACAAGCCGGATGATCGTCACTCCGACACTTGCCCAGAACAAGCATCCGCCGATTATGTTGGTGATATTTGCCAGATCGAGCATGTAATCCTTCAATTTGCCCGATCGCGAATAAGGAAACACAGACCGAAGCGCTGGAAGTATTTGCTGAAGCCAGACGACCGAGAGAGCGGCAGAAGCGACGCAGATCATCAGATCCAAAATCATGAACTTGCGCTGCTTTTTAATCATGTCACGCCCTTCTGAATCCGGTCCGACTCAACGACGAGATCCACGCCCACAGACATTAGGAAGGAGCCTAATCGATCGAGCGACCACGTGAAAATGAGAAGAACGCCAAGTATCCGAGCCAGCGTTTCCAATGGACTAGACGAAGGACGCCAAATTCGGGCCAGCAGAAATAAGAGCCAGAGGATCGCAACGAACTGGCCTGCATAATCTGAGATTTGATACGCAAAGAGAATGACGGTGAACCGGTTCCAGGCCATTGCCCGTCCGACAGCTACTTTGACAACCACGCGCAACAGTCCGCAGAAGAAGAATAGCAGAGTCAGAGAGGCAACTGCGAAACACGCTGCAAATCCCGGCTGTGAGGCGATTCTTGAAATCGGCGACCTGGGAGTCGACCTGACCAGAACAACAATCCCGCAACACCAACAAACCAGATAGGGGAACGCGACGGTGGTTCCGACCCACATTCCATATCCGATCGCCCAGAGAGCTTGCGTCGGCCAGACGACACCCTTGGGGTGATGCGTCGCCATGGCCCTTTGCATCCATAGGCAAGCCAGGACTGTTGCGAACGCAAATACGACCGCGAACTTCAGGGCTATGGTATTTCGCAGAGTATTGATGAATCTCATGCACGTTTTCACCTTACAGAACTCCGGCGAAATAGAGTCCATGCCAGAGAATCCATTGCACAATCCAGACGACTCCAAGTGTGCGCGCCATGTATTCGACCCAATCTGCCTTCATTCTCGCTCCCCGCCTCAGCACCAAAATGCCCCACGACGCCATGACACCGGCACCGGCCATTTCCGCTGCATCGACGATCGGCGTCAAATAGTGCGATGGGTCGGCAATTTTCAAGCCAAGCAGCTTATATTCAACCAGTTGAGCGAAGAGGCGGACGAGTGGCGCAAGCACAGCGATCGCCGCAACAAAGCACGCGACGAAACCCAGCTGCCTCGCAAGTTTCCGGACGCTGGGACGCGGGGGAATGAATCGAAGGGTAAGCACACAAAGATTTGCACAAAACAAACCCTCGCTCGCAAGTTTCGCAACACCTGAAAGATCGACCAGGTGGTCTTCGAACTTGGCCGATCGCGCAAAGGGAGACCAACCGCGAAGGTATGGGCTCATCAGGCGGAACAATGCAGCCCCAAGTCCCACGAACGCCACGCAAATCATCAGATCCAGGATCGTGAATTTGCGATTCTGCTTCACCATGCAAGTCTCCGGCGACGAATCAGGTGGTTTATCGCAGCAATCTTATCAAACCTATTGATTCAATGACATGAGCCGCATCGGCATACCGGGCTTTGCAGCAAAAGCCCGTGAGACAAGAGTTGAGGAATGCTCGCGCAACAGAGCGGCCTGAAGAAAAGGCTATAGTTGCCGCGCGATCGTTGATCCTCGTGGTTCACCGACTTGGGGCCGGTTGTCGCGCCATGGTACGATGGTCATTCTCGACGTCGAAACCATAGTCGACGGCGAGATGCAAAACGATACTGACGATCCAGATCACCCCGATAATTCTACCGGCTCGGTCGATCCAACCGCGCGATGGACGCCACCTTCGCGAGAAGGCGAGCAACGTCCACCAGATCATGATCAAGTAAGCCGTCGTTGAACTCTCCCTCAGAGTGAGTGCGCGAATATCCTCGCCCCAGAAACTTGGCAAACGATAGAAGATCCGGAAGCCGAAACCAAGAATGATCAAACCGAGCCAAACAAAAGCTTCTAGCGTCACGGCAAAACAGACAACATAGCCAGGCCGCGCGAGCAAGCGTCGCAAGGGAACGCCGGAGCGGATCAACCCAAGCGCAGTGAGGGCCACACTCCAAGAAACCAAAACGGCCCTGGTAGCGGCCTCGCAATGGTAAGCCAGGATTAGCTCGTCAGTGTGACCGTCGTCCAAGTGATAGTATAAGGCTACGTGCGATGAAAGACTCGTGAGTATCCAGAGCACCGCAAACGCGTTCGCGGCGAGTAGAATCATCCACTCAAGAACATGACGCCTTTTAATCATCATTTAATAGGTGCCGTCATCGAATAGCGAGCGGTTGCTCATCATTGAAACGACTTGAATCCCACGGGCAAGCAGCCACTGGACGATCCAAAGGACTCCAACAACCTGCCCGATGCGTTCGACCCAATCCGATTCAGGCTTGGGTCGTCGCATGAGTCGCAACATGATCCACACCCCCACGATCATACGGCCCAGCGAATCGAGGCTAGACAGTGCGGGGGTTGTCAGTTCCCAGAAGCTGGTATTGAGATTCCAGCCGCCTAAAAGTCGACCGACCTTTCGCGCGGCGACGAAGAGGATCACCACTCCGCCCATAATTGAGGCGGCAAAGCACGCGACGAATCCAGGTTGTGCCGTAATCCGACGCAGCGACGGGCGGGGCTGAACAAATCGTAAGAGGACGACTGCAAAACTGACGCACATCAGGCAGCCACTCAACACGTGCGCTGAATCGGAAATATCGATCAACCAGTGAACCAGCCGTACCCCGGTCCATCGCTGACGGAAGAAGTTCGAGACGAGCGACGGGTAAATCGCCTGGAAGCAGGCGAACACCGTCGCGCACGCCGCGACGACGATCACCCCATCCTGGATTTTGAACAAGCGACGGTTCTGTCCCATCGCGACTCCAGATGAGTTGTCGTCGAACGTAGCGTGGGTGGATTGGACCTTACAACCTCATCCCACGCGATACTTCGCAATCCCCTTCTCATCAATCCCCAAGCCAAGCCCCGGCGCATCGGGAATCGCGACGCGGCCGTCGACGGCGCGGATTGGCTCGGTGATGTGGTGTCGCAGGGTCGTTCCTTCCTCGACCACGAATTCGAGCAGGCCCAGCGTATTGGGGATGCTCGCGAGGAAGTGCAGAGCGGCGGCGACGTTCAGGTGGGTTGTGAAGCCGAGATTGACTACCGGAATGCCGCGATCGGCGGCGAGGGCGGCATCTTAAATCGGCTCCGTCAGCCTGATTCTTTGAATCGCACACGGCGCTTTGCTTGTTTCCTCGATTTCAGCCTCCGGTAAGTCAAACTGCCTGCGGCAAGGAGGCTGAATGCAGCGAGAGTGCTTGGTTCGGGTACGGTGTGCGCGTCGGGCGGTACCGGCAGACCAGCGGGCGTTAGGATGAAGGAACCATCCATTTCCTGATCCGGGCCCATAGCGTTAGCCGTAATTTGACCAAGGTTGTTAATCGAAGCGACATTGACCAGCGAGAATCCATTCAACCCTGCCGTTGCCGACGTGAGGTCAGTCACGATTCCATTTTGCCAAACGACCGCGTGGTCGGTAAACCTGCCGTCAGAGTTGGCGAAAGAATATCCGACGGCAGTCCCCATATTATTCATCGCTAAGACCCGGGTATAAGTGTCTCCCGGCAATGGCTGAAGCGCTGTAAGTTGCCCATTGTTGTAGATGTAGGCGTGGACGGAGTTTGTTGAGAGAACGGTTGCCAGCGGATCATTAGCGTTGTACGTGCCAAGGAGATTAAGGGCGATCTGGCCTTTGTCGTTAATCGCCGTGGGCGAAGCGATCCGGGCGCCGAAGTTGCCCAAATCTTGATACGTTCCATTACTGTATAAAAACGCATCAGTGGCACCGGACGCCGTCGTTGATTCTGCGGTTCCCACGATGGCCCCCGACGAATTGATTGCCGTGGGAATCTGATCTAGCATCGACTGCGAAATGGGGCCAATCGGCGTCACCTGCCCGGCGTGATAATAAAAGGCGCTTGCCGACCCGATGAACGCATTCATATACCCGGCGGACGAGTACATATACCCGGTGATGTCACCAGCGTCGTTGATTCCAGTTGTGACGCTGTTTTGATAACCGGTGGGCAGCGGTAGCACCGTCGCTTGGCCGTTTTGAACAATCTCGGCCTGCTGGAACGATGGCCATCCGGGCGTTGTCACTGTTGTGGCAACTTGCCCGGAATTGCTGAGGTAGGTGTTGCCGGGATTGCCAGGTATGGGTTTAAGCAATCCGGCGTCGGGTCCGCTACTTTTGTAAATGAGGCCTTCCACATAGTAGCCGCTGGTCAAAGTGACGGTACCCGAGTCGTTGATTGTACCGATACCATTTACGCCGATCCTGGTGGCCGTATACATCGGCGCAGCCGAAGCGCTTGGCGACAGCGAAAACAGGCATGCGGCCGCCAGCGCTATGAGCTCGTAATGCGTTTCGGCATTCAATCCGTTGAATCGCATAGGGGGAGACCTGTCCGTGGCGCGGGCTTGTCAGAAGAAGTCCTATATCGACGACCAAATAAATGATCAGACGATTTCTGTCAATCTGACTGTCCCGGTGGCCCTCGCAGGCGGATTGCCTGATTGCGATCTCACCCCACCCGATACTTCGCAATCCCCTTCTCATCAATCCCCAAGCCCAACCCCGGACCATCAGGCACCGCGACGCGCCCATCAACCGCGCGGATCGACTCGGTGATGTGGTGTCGCAGAGTCGTTCCTTCCTCAACCACGAATTCGAGCAGGCCCAGCGTGTTGGGGATGCTCGCGAGGAAGTGCAGAGCGGCGGCGACGTTCAGGTGGGTTGTGAAGCCGAGATTGACTACCGGAATGCCGCGATCGGCGGCGAGGGCGGCATCTTAAATCGGCTCCGTCAGCCTGATTCTTTGAATCGCACACGGCGCTTTGCTTGTTTCCTCGATTTCAGCCTCCGGTAAGTCAAACTGCCTGCGGCAAGGAGGCTGAATGCAGCGAGAGTGCTTGGTTCGGGTACGGTGTGCGCGTCGGGGGGTACTGATAGACCGTCGGGAGTAAGGATGAAGGAACCGAACTCCTGCCGGTCCGCATTCCAACCCTTAGCGGTAATTTGACCAAGGTTATTGATCGAAGCAGTGGAGAATAGCGAGAATCCATTCAACTTGGCTGTTGCCGAAGTGAGTTCGGTGGCGATTCCGTCTTGCCAAACGACCGCGTGGTCGGTTAGCAGACCGTCAGTCTTAGCATAGGAAAAACCGACAGCAACCCCCTGGTTATTCATCGCCAAGACGCGGGTGTAATTGTCTCCCGCCAGTGGCTGAAGCGCTGTGAGTTGACCGTTATTGTCGATATAAGCGTGGACCGGCGTTTCCGACACGATCGGTACTTGCTTGCCAATAAGATTAAGGGCGATCTGACCTTTGTCATTAATCGCTGTGGGCAAAGCTTGCCGGGCGCCGAATCCGCCCAAATCTTGATACTTCCCATTTGAGTATAAAAATGCATCAGTCATGTCCGAACTTGACGCGGTGCCGACGATTGCCCCCGAGGAATTGATCGACGTGGGCGTTTGAGATGTCCCGTTCGGCCAAACGGGGCCAAAGAGTGTCATTTGCCCGGTGTGATAGTAGTAAGCGCTGGACGACCCGCTGGAAGTGTAGGCATACCCCGTGACGTCGCCAGCGTCGTTGATTCCAGTTGTGATGCTGTTTTGATAGCCGGCGGGCAACGGAAGCGGAGTCTCTTGGCCGTTTTGAACAATCTCAGCCCGTTGGAAGTTTGGCCATCCCGGGGTGGTCACCGTTGTGGCAATTTGCCCCGAATTGTTGATGGAAGCGTAACCGGGATTGCCAGGTATGAGTTGGAGCAATCCAGCGTCGGGTCCGCTGCCGTTGTAAATGAGGCCCTGTTGAGTGTCGCCGCTCCTCAGAATGGCGGTACCAGAGTCGTTAATTGTACCGATACTATTTACGCCAACTCTGGTGGCCGTATACATAGGCGCGGCCGAAGCGCTTTGCGGTAGCGAGAATAGATCTGCTGCCGCCAGCGCTACGACCGCGAAATGCTTGCCGACATTCAATCCGTTAAATCGCATAGGGGGGCGACCTGCTCGCGACGGAGGCTTGTCAGAAAGAGTTTGATATCGGCGACCATTTAAATGATCAGGCGATTTCTGTCAATCTGACTCTCCCCATGCCCCAGAGAGGCGGGACTGGCCAATCACAACCTCACCCCACCCGATACTTCGCAATCCCCTTCTCATCAATCCCCAAACCCAACCCCGGCGCATCGGGCACGGCGACGCGGCCGTCGACGGCGCGGATTGGCTCGGTGATATGGTGACGCAGCGTCGTACCCTCCTCGACCACGAATTCGAGCAGGCCGAGCGTGTTGGGGATGCTCGCGAGGAAGTGCAGGGCGGCGGCGACATTCAGGTACGTTGTGAAGCCGTGGTTCACTACGGGAATGCCGCGATCGGCGGCGAGTGAGGCGATTTTCATGGCCTCGGTGAAACCGCCGCAGCGCGTGAGGTCGACCTGGATCACGTCGACCTGGCCGACGTCCATCAGTTCGATGAACGACTTCCGCTCCGACTCTTCCTCGCCGGCTGCAATCCGCAAACTGCTCGCGGCGGAGAGCTTGGCGTAGCCGTGGTAGTCGTCGGGCAGAAGGGGTTCTTCGAACCAGAACGGGTTGTATTGCTCGAACGCCTTGGCGCGCTGGATGGCGGTCTTGGCGTCGAAAACGAGGCCGGCGTCGATCATCAGGTCGGGCTGGGTTCCCAATCCAGCGCGAGCTTCTCGTACTAGCGCGATATCCGTAGCCTCGTCGCGACCCATCGGGTCCCAGCCGAATTTGACGGCGGTGAAGCCTTGATCGACGAAACGTCGGGCGCGATCACCGGTCTCGGCGGGTGTTTCTCCGAAAAGCGAGCTGGCGTAAGGTCTTAGCGATTTCGTGAAACCACCGCCCAGCAGCTTCCAGACCGGAAGGCCGAGCGCTTTACCTTTGATGTCCCAGAGGGCGAGGTCGATGCCGCTCATGGCGTGGATCGCGACGCCCCGGCGGCCGCCATAGATGTTCGCCCGATACATCTTGTGCCAGAGATACTCTGTTTGCAGAGGATCTTCGCCGATCAAGACGTGCCCGAGGCCGGTCGTCGCGGTGTGCGAGAAGGGGCCTTCGATGATCCCCTTGGCACCCATCGGGTTGGAATCGACTTCGCCGTAACCTGTAATTCCGGCGTCGGTTGTGATCTTCACGACCAACGCGTCCTGGCCACTGTCGCACTGTTCTTTGACTTGCGGCAGGCGGAGGTACATCGCCTCGACGCTGGTGATTTTGAGGTCGCTGGTCAGCCCTGTTCCCTTGTGTGAGGCCACGGCGCCACTCCTTTTTTTATGTTGGATGGATGTTATTTGGAGAAAAACGGCGGGACCGGCTGTGAAGGAGCACGTTGTACCAGAGCGGCCGCGGCAATTCGACGGGCCAGCACGCGGTCTTGACGGGTTGTGGACGCAATTCCTACGCTGGATATCCTCCGAACCCTTTGGGCATTCGCCGCGTATTAGACGTGTTTACCACACCTCCCGCTCTCGATCCCCTAGTGAATTCATGCTGTCGCTCAAAGGCTTGAAGAAGTCGTTCGCCGAGCCGGGCGGGGGTCGCCTGCCGGTGCTGGATGTCCCCGAATTTCACCTGGGCGAAGCCGAACAGGCTGTGCTGCTGGGTCGAAGCGGGTGCGGCAAGTCGACGCTGCTCCACATCATCGCCGGCATCAGTACGCCAAACGCCGGTTCGGTCGAAATCGACGGTGTGAACATCGTCAAACTCGACGAGGCCGAGCGCGATCGCGTGCGAGCCGAAAAAATCGGATACATCTTTCAAACCTTCAACCTGCTCACCGGTTTCACCGCGCTTGAAAACGTGATGCTTGGCATGACGTTCGCGCGCGGGAAACGCGACGAGAAGCGGGCGAAGGAGTTGCTCGACCGCGTTGGCCTGGCGCACCGGCTCAAGCACAAGCCGAGCACCCTGTCCGTCGGCGAACAGCAGCGCGTGGCGGTCGCGCGGGCGTTGGCGAACAGGCCGCGCCTCTTGCTGGCCGACGAGCCGACGGCGAGCGTTGATCCCAAACATCAGCAACAAGTGATCGACCTGATTCGCTCGACCTGCCGCGAAGAAGGGGTGGCGATCTTCCTGGTGACGCACGCTCCAGAGGTTGCGTCGCAGTTCGATCGCGTCGAGCATCTGGAACAATTCAATCGGGTGGCCGCGCTCGCATGAGTCTCTTCAAAATCGCCTGGCGTAGCATTCAGCAACGCGGACTCGCCTCGGCCCTCACCGGTTTTTCGATGGCCCTCGGCGTCGCGCTCGTCGTCGCCGTGCTGGTGATTCATCACGTCGTGCAAGACGCCTTCCAGCGCAACGCCGGACTCGGCTACGACATGATCGTCGGTGCTAAAGGCGGCAAACTCCAGCTCGTGCTCAACACGGTGTACCACCTGAGCACGCCGGTCGAGAACATCCCCTATTCGTACCTGAAGGAATTCACGACCGGCGCGTACAAGGATTATGTCGGCAAGGTGGTTCCTTACTGCCTGGGCGATAACTACGAGGGGTATCGGGTCGTCGCGACCACTCCCGAGATTTTCGAGAACGAGTTTTACACCGAAGACGAGAAATACACCTTCGCGCAAGGGCGAAACTTCAAGCAGGACAAGTTCTTTGAAGGGGTGGTTGGTGCTCTTGCGGCGCGGCGATTGGGATTGAAGGTCGGCGATACATTCCGCCCAGCTCACGGCGTGATGAACGACGGCCTCGGTCACAAGCACGATGCTTTCACGGTGGTCGGCATTCTTGCACCGACGGGCACACCCAACGATCGCGCGTTGTTCATCAATATGGAGGGTTTTTACCTCCTCGAAAATCACGCCAAACCAGTTCCGGGCGAGCCCGAGCCTACTGCCAAAGCCGAGGCGAAGCACGAAGACCACGATCATGACCACAACGACGAGCACGATCATCACGAACCGCTTCCCGAGAACAAGCGGGAAGTGACGGCGCTTCTTGTTCGCGCGAAAAACACGACGGCGTCGATGTTCCTGCCCAACAAGATCAACGAGGCGAATATCGCGCAGGCGGTGTCGCCGATTCGTGAGATTCGCGGGCTGTTCGATGTGATCGTCGAGCCGATTCAGTGGCTGCTCCTGGGTCTAACGGTCCTCATCGTGATCGTGTCGGGGATCGGCATTCTCGTGAGTATTTACAACTCGATGAGCGAGCGGCGCAGAGAAATTGGTGTGATGCGGGCCTTGGGCGCGCGGCGGTCGACTGTTATGTCGATCATCATGCTCGAATCGGTGCTGCTGTCGCTGGGCGGGGGCGTCGTCGGTTGGCTGATGGGGCGAGGTTTGATCGCGACGTTGAGTCCGGTGATCGTGGCTCAGACGGGTGTCTCGATTGGCTTCGCGCCTTTGATGTCGAGCGAATTGTTCCTGATTCCGGGGCTGATTTGCCTGTCGGCGCTCGTCGGTTACTTGCCGGCGATGACGGCGTACCGAACTGATGTGGCCCGGGCGCTTGCTTCCTCGCCATAATGGAATGAGGCCGCGAGCGCGGGCGCTCGAACGATTATTCACCGTTTGTTCATCTCTCGGTTTCCTTCTTTGCTGAGGCTGGTGATGTCGGACTACAAGTATTCGGACGCGAGCGACGAGTTGCTTGCCGACGAGTTTCAAAGCTACAAACCGGTCAGCCCTTCGGCCACGCTCGCACTTTTGACGAGCATCGCGGCTGTGATTGCGGCAATTACCGTTGCAGACGTCGGTTGGGCGTTTCTGGCCGTGCCCGTTGTGGGCTTGCTGCTTGGCCAGCGCGCGATTGGCTCGATCAAGAAGTACGACATGGCCGGCAAGCCTGCGGCCAGGGCAGCGCTTGTGCTGTCGGCCCTTTCGCTCGTCGGCGGATCGGCTTACTACGTCTATTACCTCAAAACCGTGGTTCCTCCGGGCTACCAGGTGGTCGAGTACAAAGTTCTCAATGACTCGATGCCGGAATCGCCTGGGCCCGAGTTGAAGGCGATTGACGGCCAAAAAATCTACATTAAAGGCTACGTTTACCCTACGGAAGAGATGAGCCGCAGCAAGAACGGCGTGACTTCGTTCGTGCTTTGCCGCGACAACGGCACGTGCTGCTTTGGCGGCCAGCCGAAGCTGAAGGATATGGTCTCGGTGAAGCTCAAGAATCCGCTGAAACTGCACTATACGTCGAGCGAACACGGGGTGGGCGGAACGTTCCGGGTAGCGGCGGAGCAGGGGGAAGGGAAGCTCGGCACGATTGTCTATCACATTGACGACGCCGACGTACTCCATTGACTTTTGAGAAAATCTGCGAGATTTTCGACGAGTTCCCACGAAAGCTTCATGTCGGCTCGTAATCTAGAGTGACGACTGATGCGGCGCAAGCAAATTCGATTCCACTGAGATTTGCCTGCGTCGGGAATTGTTTGATTCTTCAAAGGACCCCACCTATGTTGCGTTTCGATCGTGCCCTGGCCCTGGCTGCCGCTGTTACCTTCGCCGGTTTCACCGGTTGCTCGGAAGAAGCCCCGCCGAAGCCCGCCACACCGCCGACCGGCATTGTTGAAAAGGCCAAAGAAAAGCTCGGCGAAGCCGAAGTTGCGGCCGCCAAGGCCACGAACAAGGCCGCCGAGGCGACCGGCAAGGCGATCGAGAAGACCGGCGCCGCCGTTGAAAAGGCAGGCGAGAAGGTTGAGACCGCTGTGAAGGAATCGGCCGAGAAGCACCTCGGCGAAGGCGCGGGCAAGGCCGTTGAAGCGACCGGCAAGGCCATCGAGAAGGCCGGTGGTTCCGTCGAAAAGGCGGGCACGGGTCTTCAGGATAAGGTCAACGAAGCGAAGTCGAAGTAATTGCGCTTAGCTTTTGACGTGGGACTCGGCACTTCCCGTGCGTGCGATTGCACTTCGGGGAGCCGAGTCCTGTGTTTGCGCGTCGGATTACTTTATACTTGGGCTCTCAGCGGCGACGGCTGTGGTCACCAAGTCGCGGGCGTTCCCGGGCTCGCGCTGAGCTCGGCGGCTTCGCGGACCTGGTCGATATTCCATGACATTGCTCTCTCTCACCGGCATCATTTCTATTCTGGGCGCAGTCGCCAGCTTGCTCTGGATTGGTGCGCTGGTTCAAGTGCTGGCCAACAGCCGCAAGTCGACGCGACTGCGCGAGCAGCCGATCGAAGAGCCCGAGGACGGCTGGCCGTCGCTCGCGGTGATTGTCGCTGCACGCGATGAAGAGGCGACGGTTGAAGCTTCGATTCGCTCGTTATTGGCGCAGAGCTATCCCGCGCTCGAGGTGATCGCGGTTGACGATCGTTCGACCGACCGCACCGGCGCGATTCTCGACGAGTTGGCACAACACGACCACCGGCTGAACGTCGTGCACGTGACCGACATTCCCAGCGGTTGGCTGGGTAAAACGAACGCGCTTCAGCATGGTGCCGAAACGGCGATTGCACGCTGGCTGCTCTTTACCGACGCCGATATTGTCTTTGCGCCGAATACGCTCGAACGTGCTGTGAGCCTGGTCGAACTAGCGGGCCTCGATCATCTCACCGCCACGCCCGGCACAATCTTGAAGACGGTGGGCGAACGGCTGTTCATGGCCGTTTTCTCGCTGGCATTTTTGTTCAAAGCACCGCCGGCCTGGGTTGAGAATCGTCGAATCAAGGCGTCGATCGGCGTCGGCGCTTTTAATCTCGTGCGTGCCGAGGTCTTCGAGGCGATTGGCGGTTTCAAACGCGTGGCGATGTCGATTGATGAAGACATGCGGCTCGGCCAGGCGATCAAGTTCGCGGGATATCGCAACCGGCTCGTCGATGGCAATGGCGCATTTGCAGTTCGCTGGCAGGTGGGGCTCGGCGGGATGATTCGCGGACTCGAGAAGAACGCGTTTGCGTCGCTCGACTTCCGCTTGCCGATGGTTTTTCTTGCGACGGTTGTACTTTTGATGCTGTCGCTTGGACCAATTTGCGGACTGCTTTTTGGATTCACCTGGGCGCGAGCGATTTGTGGGTTAGGAATTCTGGCAACTTTAGTCGCTTTGGCACTCGTCACCACGGGCGGGCGGTTTCATTGGCTTTACGCGTTGCTGCTACCGATTAGTGGGCCATTGCTTGTTTTCTCGCTCTGGCGGTCGACGTGGTTCACGTTGAGGCGTAAAGGCGTGACCTGGCGCGGGCATTTGTATCCGCTCGACCAGTTGCGCCATCACGTTGAGTTGCGCAATTACTGGTTCAAGGAAGTCTGGTATTCGACCCGGTAAAGCAGAGCGCAGCCGGCTCCGCATCTTCGGCGAGCGTTCATCGCGAAACGCCGTAAGAGTGGCTCGACAACCCGGCACCTCTTCGATCGTAGCCGAGCATTTCTCGCATCTGCTTGTCGTTCGGAAAGGGTGACTGTTCGGCATCTCGGAGGATTTCCGCCTCAAAATCAAAAACGCCGTGCTGGCGGAGTTCTGAGGCTCTCTTCTTGTGCCAATCAATCAACTTTGTGAGCACAGGAGTCAGCCTTTTGTCGAGCGGCCGTTCGCGATCGTCGATTTCAACCAACTTCTGGTATCGCTCAGCAAGGGTCTCGTGAAGTTCGATGTATCGCTTTCGGCGGTCCTCGGATTGGCTTGCCTTGAGTCTGAAATCCACGACCGTCCAGCTTGAAATCAGAACGATTGCAAATAAGATCGCGCCAGCAAAAGTCTTTCCATTTACAAGGCGACTCATAAAGGTGAGCCCAGGTTCACGGTTCTGAAGTTGGCCGGCAGACTGCGTACAAGCGGGATGCAGTCGAAACTGAACGGCCGCTAGATTTGACGCGGGAAATGGTATTCGTCGAGAATTTCGGAGAAGCTATCTCGGTCGAAAGGTGCGGCCATGTCATCCCACTGCTGTTCGACTGCGGGATCAAAAGAACCCAAATTCTTGAGTTCCCGGACCCTTTCCTTCTCCCACTTCGAGGCTTCGATCAAGCTTGCCCGCACGCGCGAATCGAAGCGATGAAGTCCTTCGTCGGCAATCTCCTTGTCGTAGTACGCGGCCAGTCGCTCGTGCATCAGGATGAGCTTACGACGTGCTTCTCTCTTTGGTCGCCAAACTCGGTAGTCCTGAACGATACCCAGCACGCCGGAACACAGCGCGATCGTTGCCAAAAGAAAAGGAACACGGCGAAAGTGGGCAATACATCGCGGATTTGACATCGACGCGATCCTCGAACCCAAGTTCTTACGCCTGCTTGACTCCGATCCAGCTGAACTTCATGCCTAAATGCAAGCATATAAAATACGTTTTAGATCACCGGGTGGCTCCGGATCTTGATCCGGGGCCGCGGAGCGGCAAGAGGATAAAAGGTCCAAGGACCGCCCTAGGTTGTTGGACGAACGTCAAACCGATGCGTCTTGCGGCTGCGCCGCCCGGGTTCGAGAACCCGGGGCACCCATCAGAGCTAATCCGTTAATCCATGCCCAAGTCGTAAGCGATGTGAGCGTCGGGGACGACATCCTTCGAGGGAATGCAAAACTGGTCCGTGAAGATGCGCTTGAGCCGCTCAAAGATCTCGTCACGATCGACTGACTCGCCACGATGCGCGAGAGAATGCACCACGAAGCTGTGAATCTGTCCGACACGCTCCAGGCTGGCGGCATCGTCGTCGGAAATTGTAATTCCGAATTCGGACTCGATCGCGTAAACGAGTTCGACCGTGTCGAGCCCCATCGATCGAACTCCTTGGTGCTCAGCATGGTCACGCTGTCTATGCTGGAGGGTGGCACCGGAACTCGATCGGGTGCCGCGCAGCGGCAAGAGGCCTCACCAGCTAACGACCACTTGTTCGTCAGGCGATCATCAAACCAAAGCCTCTTGCGGCTGCGCTGCCCGGGTTCGAAAACCCGGGGCACCCAATTGGATCAGCGCATAAAGCCGTCTCTCACGCCCGCCGAACGCGGAACCGTTGGTTGAACGCCACTGCCAGCACGATCACAGTACCGAGCACGAGGCCTTCGATCGTCGAGCTATCGATACCATGGACGACGATGCCCGTCCCTTTGATCACGATCTGGATCAGGATGAGACCGAGCACGGTGCCGCGGATCGAGCCCACGCCGCCGGAGAGGCTGCAGCCGCCGACAACCGCAGCGGTGATCGCGTAAAGCTCGTACGACTTACCCATCTGGGCGTCGCCCTTGCCGTTGTTGCCGGCAAAGAGAATTCCCCCCGCCGCGGCGAGCACCGCCGAAATGCAGTAGGCGACGGTTTTGAGTCGCATCACTCGCAAACCGCTCAAACGCGCTGCCGTTTCGTTGCCGCCAAGCGCGTAGAGATGCCGGCCGAGTACAGTCGCGCCGATCATGATGCTCATCACCACGGCGAGCACGGCGAAGATCGGCACGGTGTACCGATTCTCGCTGCCGAGATAGCGGAACGTGTTCGAGGCGACGGTGATCGTTCGGTTGTTCGCAATGATGATCGCCACGCTTCGCAGACCGGCCATCGTCGCCAGCGTGGCAATAAACGGCGGCAGGCGGAAGATGTTGATCATCAATGAATGTAAGAGGCCGACGACCAATCCCAGGAGAAGTGTCGCGAAGACCGCAATTGCGACGTGCGCAATTGTGATCTCGCTCCCCAGTCCAGGAATCTTGGGAAGCCACTCGATCAGCAACTTGGAGCAGAAGACCGACGAAAGCGCGACGACGGCGCCGACCGAAAGGTCGATGCCGCCGGCGATGATGACGGTCGCTGCGCCCAGCGAGAGCACGCCGTAGAGCGCGACGTTGTGCAGGACGTTTTCGAGGCTGTACGCCGTGAAGAAGTTGTGCGACGAGTCAACTTTGTAGATGAACGCCAGGCTCGCAATGATCGCGGCGATGAGCCCCCATTCGGGGGCTCGGAGCGCAGCGGCGATGGGGCCACGTCCCGCTTCGTCGCGGTTCAACGTCTTCTTGGCGTCCTTCTTCTGAACCCCAACATCAGCGGAATCACTCATGATGATTTGAGGCCCTTGCTCGACAGCCACTTCTTCATCTCTTCGATCGTGATCACGTCGTCGCCCTTGGGCTTGTTCAGCTTCATCACGGGCGAGTCGGCCTTGGGAACGATCACGCGCACGCCAGTGTCGCGGGTCTTGCCGTCGGGCAGGATTTCCTTGACCGTCTTCTCATCCTTCTGAATGAGCGCCTTGAGCAGCTTCACGCCCTGGTAGCCCATTTCATACGGATTCTGGCAGACGGAGGCGTCGATCATGCCGTCCTGAATGTCCGGAACGGCGGCCTCGTCGAGGTCGAAGGTGACGACGGTCGCCTTCTTGCGAACGTCGGGCGACTTGCGGACCTGGCCGGCGATCGCGGGGGCGTTATACGACCAGAGGCCGAGCAGCACGCCGAGGGCGGGCGTCTTGGTGATCGCGCTGACGACGTTGTCGGCCGCCTTCGTGTGATTACCGCCGTCTTCCCAGGTTTCGACGCGGGTGAACTTCTCGCCTGCGCCCTTGAAGAAGCCGTCTTCACGCTCGCGCGCATTCGCAGCCGAACGCGTACCGACGAACACGACGGTCTTGCCGCCATCGGGACGAAGCGCAGCGCCCGCGCGGCCGGCCGCTTCACCCGCCTTGACATTGTTCGTGCCGATGTAGCCCGAACGTGCGTCGGTCGCGGAAGTGGCGACGTCAGAATCGATCGCGATCACGAGCTTGCCTGCTTTTTGCAGGGCACGCATCGCGTCGAGCACGCCGGGAGCGTCGGCTTCGATCACGGAAACGGCGACGCCTTGAACATCAGAGAGCGCCAAGCATTCTTTGAGCTTGTCGACCTGGCCCTGGGTTTCGCCGTCGTTGCGCTTCATGACGACGTCGCAGCCGAATTCCTTGCCGCCGTCTTCCATTCCCTTTTCGACAGCGTTCCACCAGTCGGCGTTGCTGTTGGTGACGAAGACCAGCTTGGGGGCGCCGGCCGGCTTGGGCGAGGCGGAGTTCGAGGTCGACGGGGACGAGGTTCCCGCGTCCTTGGCGTCGCCGCCGCATCCGGCGACGATCAGCAGGCTGAGGGCTGCTCCAAGACACCAAAACGCGCGTCGTACTACTGTCTGCTTCACGGTAAACGGCCCCCGTCTGACGGATTCGTCAGAGCAAAGAGTGAACCCGGTGGTAATGCGAGATGACAAGACATGTGGGAAGGCGTTTCGTACGAACGCAGACGCGCCAACCCGAACAACCCCCCGCGTATCTTAACCGACTTCATCGCGCCGGAAAACATCCACGAGCACTTGGCGGAACGGGTTTTGGGCCGATTTTCGAGATTTTATAGGGCTGACAGAGCAAGGTCTTGGGTTTGGGTGCCAAGGGCTTTGCGAGCGATCTTCTGTTTTCCGCCTGGATTTAAGAGCACTGGCATAGCCAGTCGCACCCGAGTTTTTGCTTGTTGACCAAGTACTAGAACTTCAAAGAGGCGGTCAGTTGCACCAGATCGGCGACGCGTGCAGGGTCGAGCGTGGCACCGCGGTCGCCTGCGACACAAACCGCCGAACGCACGCCGAAGAGGTCGGGGCCGAGCGGGGCAAGGCGGCGAATCGCATTGGCGTCGAGCCCGCCTGCGAGTGTGACCAGCCGGCCTGCGGCTTTCGCACGTGCGACCAACGGGAACCACGAGTCATCGAGCCGGTTGGGGCGAGACTTGTCCCAGGTGTCGATGAGGAAGCCGATACAGTCAGGAATGGAGAGCGCGATGTCGACGATTTCGCGGGGAGGTGGCGACTGCGCCACGTTCCAATCGGCGTAAATGGTCGCGATCCAGGGGGGACCGGGATGGCGGGCGCGAATAGCGGCCCAGCGATCGGCCCAGTCGATCCGTTCGGCGGCCAGGCCAACCTTGCGGAAGGAGATTCCTGTCCAGTCGAGCGGTTCTGTTGCCGCTTCGAGCTCGTGAAGCTCACCGAGCGCGACGGAAACCGGCGTGGCGCGGGGGACGGCCGCGCGCACGGCTTTCCAGACTTCGACCGAGGCGCGACCGAGCGGTCCGCGACTTGGTTCCTTGATGTCGATAACCGTGGCGCCCGTGGCTACTGCGATTCGCGCTTCTTCCACTGACCGCACACTTACGAGCAACCCCGGCACGCCGACTCCTCGTCTCAATTCGAGCACGCGATTCAAAACACAACCAAGGAGTCTCGGGCGGGACTTGCCCGAGACCGACCGAGGGGGGAATTGGTGGCGGTCCGCTTGATACGAATTACGGAGAAATCTCCGGATCAGACCTCGGCCAGCTCAGCGGGAGCCGCCACAGGCTTACGCGCCGCCAGCGAGCGGGCGAAGGCGTCGAGACCGAAGAGAACGGTCACGCCGGCGAGATCCGCATAAACCGTATTCTGGAAGAACGGAAGCGCCGAGGCGTAGCATTCGACCAGTCCCGCGAAGGTGTGCGGGTAAAGCTTGAGCGGGCCGGCCGCCCACTCGGCGAAGTTCGTCGTGACGAAGAACAGGCAAGAGCAGGCGAACGAGAGCGGCAGAACCGCAATCGTGGCCTTGTGCTCAGTCAACCAGCGAGCGAACTGGCCAATGAAGCAAATCGCCACATATGTCAGATAGATGGTGACTCGGCTCACCGTGAAGACGGTTGCGTTCGTGGTACCCCAGTCGAGCCAAATGTCGGCGAGCGCCATCGATCCAATGGGGACGATCCAAGCCCAGCGCCTGGGCAATTTAGCGCCCGCGAAGAGCGAGACCGCGCCAATCGCGACGGCGTTCGGGTAGTGCGGCAAAATCCGGCAGAGCGCTCCTAACACGATCAAGATCAAAGGGGTCGTCATCAGTCGCTCCGCCTTCGTTAACACCGGCAACCTGGGTAGTCCGTAGTTCGTCATCCTGAACCGCTAGAATAGTCGGTTACTCACCGGGTTTCAATCGCGTTTTATCTCCCATTTATTACGGCTTTATTTCAAAGAAACGTAGGCTCCTCGCCTAATACTTCATAACTACGCACTCGATCGAGCCGAAACTGCTTTTCCTTGGCGTCAATATGGCACCAGGACGTCACATAAGCGACGCCGCCACGATTGAGGAACTTCTGAGGCGTAATCTCACGAGGAGTTTCTCCGCGCCGTCCGCCTTCGTAAATCATCCGCACACGCAGGCCATGAAGCGCAGCGCGGGCGAGTCGATCCCATCCGCGAGGGGCAGGGAAGGGGCCAGCCGGGTCGTGAACCGGATAGATTGCAGGGGTAATGGTCGCGAGCGCCGCCTCGCCTCCCAGTGCAAACCAAAGCGACTTCACGCGCAAGCTATCGGCCAGGGCGCGGTGAGCGCCATCATTCTCGATCTCGAAATACTGCGCGAGCGCTTCAAGGCGATGGCTATATAAGTTCGGCAAGCGCCTGCGGGCAAACGCGAGCGTATCAACCACCGCATGTGCAGGAATCGCCTGCCCCAACCTCGCCACTTCGGCCCCAAGAAAGCCCGCATCGAAGCTGGCATTGTGGGCAATCAGCGTCGAATGTTCGGGATCGCCGAGGAAGTCGAGGAATTGCGGGAAAACTTCGGTCGCACGTGGGGCGAAGGTAAGTTCCGCGTCGCTGATGCGGTGCACGGCAAGCGCACGAGCGCTTGAAGACCGTCCCGGATTGACCAGCGACTCAAACGTGTCGAGAACTTCGCCACTTTCGTCAAACTTTACAGCGCCAACTTCAATCACGCGATCATCAAGCGCGCTGAGGCCGGTGGTCTCGAAGTCAAAGGCGATATAGATGCGAGCGCCCGTCGTCATTGCGCGCGGTCTCTTGGTCTGATGAGAGGGACAGGCATTGTGTGCCGTCTCCTTCATCATAAGGCCGGAGCAATTGATTCGACCAGTCTGGGCGACCTACCCTCAGCACAAGAACCGATCTTGCCAAGTTCGCCCTAATGCCGAAAATCCCCGACATGAGGCGTACAGCCCAACTCTTTCTTGCGATCCTCGCCGTTTACGGCGCGATGCTCACGGCGTGCAATTCACCGCCGACGCGCCAGCCTGCGCGCCCTCGTGTTTCCCGCGACGAAGTCCCCGACCAATCCGCGTGGCTCGAACGAGTGGTCGAGTTGCATAATCGCGAGCGAGCCGAGCGAAAACTACCGCCTTTTGAGATCGATCCCAAACTCCAGCGCGCGGCCGAGTTGCATGCGGCCGATATGGCCAGACGTCAAAAGATGTCGCATCGCGGGGCGGACTGGTCGAGTCCGTTCGACCGCATGAAACGCGTCGGCTAT
Organism: uncultured Isosphaeraceae bacterium; assembly: GCA_945957605.1. GTDB lineage: Bacteria > Planctomycetota > Planctomycetia > Isosphaerales > Isosphaeraceae > CAMFLR01. The sequence continues at coordinate 158,568 of CAMFLR010000005.1, read as the reverse complement.
GTTTACCAGAGTGCGGCGGAGAACGTCGCATATGGACAAACCACGCCCGAAGAGGCGGTTGACGCCTGGATGCATAGCCCGCCGCATCGCCGTGCGATCCTCGGAAATTATTCCCAGATCGGTGCGGGTTACGCGACCGCGACGGACGGCACAGCCGCTTGGTGCGTTACATTCGGCGATCCCGCGGGCGGCTGATTTCCGCCTCTGAAGCTCGTCGCGGGGTAAGATTCCTTATCGGGCGCGATGAGGGCCGTACTGGTCCTTGCGCGCCGGAAAGGACGCGATACGATGCGACGCAATCAACGGACGGTAGCTCTCTGTTCTCTGCTGTCGGGTCTGGTTCTCCTGGGAATCACCGGCTGCCAGGGGGGTCCCTCTCGCCGTACGATGGCCGCGAACGAGCCGCCGCTCGGCAGTTCGGCCGGGCCAGGTTTTGTTGCCGAAAAACCGTCAACGGCTGGCACTTCAACCGCCTTCATTGAGCGCCATCCGCTCTTTTACAAGCCCAGAGAATATTACGAAACCTCGGGCAACAATACTGTCGTTAAAGTCGCTGGTGCGACTCTTGTGGGGATTCCCGTCGGCATTTATGGCGAGTTGAAGCAAATCGTCACGGGAACGCCGACCAAGGCGTACTGACACGCTATGGATTGAAGAGGCGATTCGCCAGTCGATCGTAGAGCCAGCCCGGCATGAATTGAACTCCTCTGAGCAGCGCGACCATCGGCAAGGGAAAGTCGACCCTGCGTTTGCCACGCGCGATGCCGCGGAGCATGATTCGCGCGGCTGGCTCGGGATCCATCATGAACGGCTGCCGGTGGTTCGACCCGGCGGTCATCGGCGTCCGAACAAATCCCGGATGCACCGCCGTCACCTTCACGCCCGAGCCGGCAAGCTCGGCCCGCAACCCTTCGAGCAGCGATGTGAGTCCCGCCTTCGTCGCGGAGTATCCGGCCGAGCCGGGGAGTCCGCGATAACTCGCCAGGCTGCTGATACCCACAATTTGCCCGCTCTTGCGTTCGCGCATCGTGGGCAAAACCGCCTCGATCGCGTAGGCCACAGCGATGAGATTCACTCGTGTCATCTTGTCGAACTTTTCCGCCGAGAACTGGTCGGCGGTCACATGCAGGCCGACACCTGCATTGGCGATGAGCAAATCGACTGGGCCAAGCGCTTCGGTCAGTTGTGCGAACGCGGCGCGAGTTGACGCGGGGTCGGCGGCGTCGGCCGGGGCGAGGAACGCGATTCCGCCGGCGGCTCGAATTTCCTGGGCGAGCGATTCGAGTTCAGGCTCGCGCCGGGCGGTCAGGCCGACTTTGACGCCTGTGCGGGCGAGTTGGCGGGCCATTTCGGCACCAAGACCGCTCGATGCCCCGGTGATAATCGCCGTTTCCGCCTTGAATCGCATGTGGTCGCCCCGGTTTGCCTCATCCGAATTGCCCTGGTGTGCCGATTTTGATGACGAATCATGCCGAAATGCAACGGCGAGCCGGCCTGTTCTTGAAAGGTGGGGACGTCCCCATGGATGCTAACGCGGTGGCGCGACGCCTGGTTCTCTCGCTTACGTTCCTCGCGACAGCGGGACCGCTCGCTCCATCCCTCGGCCTGGCCGACGGAGGCCCGCCGCCGCTCACCGGCCCTGAAGGCTCGGCGCCCGAAGCGCCCGCGCCAATTCCGGCCCCCGTCGATCCCAAACCGGCGCCATCTCCCGCTCCCCCAGCGCGAGAAGACCGGCCTGTGCTGGCGCTTCCAGGCCTGACGGTTCCGTCAAATCGAAACAAGCCGATCACCGCACCTCTGCCACCGCCCAGCATCTCGTCCTCGGCCGACGGCGGCCTGCCTCCGCTCGAAATGCCCGGCGACAAGCCCGCGTCACGCAGCACGCCCGAATTGATGCCGCTTCCCTCCGACCGGTTTCGCGGCAACGTGATTGAATCGGTGCCTGTTGATGGAATCCCTCCCATCACCGCGCCGAGCATTCCGCGATCAGGCACGTCGACGATAATTCCAGGCCGATCACGCGTGAATTCATCGCTGAACGGAACGACTTTGCCCAGTCGCACGCGCACAATGCGCGACGAGTTCGACAACCTCGATCCGAAACCGCTGGGAAGCGATAAAGATTTGCTCGACGAAGAGCTCAGCAAGGAAAAGCTTGAAAAGCTCAAGGAAAAAGAGAAAAAGACCGAAGCGATGGCCCCTCCGCCCCGGCGCGGATTCCCGCTGTTCAATCGCTGGATGCCACGTCCTGCCGCCGAGCCGGAAAACAATAGCGGAATCAAGGTCGAGCCCCGCACCGATCCCGCGGCCGACGCGGCGATCAAGCGGCGCATCGAACGTCAGGCAAACGACGCGGTTGGCGATCGGACGAAGAGCATTGATGTCCGCGTCGTCGGCCGTTCGGTGACGATTCAGGCGCGCGGTGTGAAATTCCTGCAGCGCAGGACGGTACGGCGGTCGCTCGAAAGCTTGCCAGGATTGTCGGGGTATCGATCGGTGGTTGAGGTGCTGGATTGAGTACTATCAAACTCCGACTAACGGCTCGACAAAAATGATGGCCGAAATGTTGGATTTGCTTGGATGGCCGGGACAACGAATCGTCCTGGCCGCCTAATCCTATTCGTTTTTAATGGCTCATGCAGGGCTTCAGGGTAGTGAGCCATATTCGCGCCAGATCCGCCTTTTCTGGGTTGCCACTGGGGTACGACACCAGTGTGTTGGAACTCGCCTAGGGCGCACTGGTGGCATACCACCTGTGGCAGCCGACGGTCTGAATCGATCACCCTGAAAGCCATCGTGAGTCGTTCTTATTTCAACAGTGTTGCACCTGACCGAGACGAGTTCGGCTCGATCGTGTTGATGTTGCGCTCGTACGCTGGGACGGTCGATTAATTGGCGCGTCGTCCTGGCAGAAAAGCGAAGGCGCAAATGAAATCGCAGGATGGCTGGGACAAGTTTTCCTGTCCAGACCATCCTGCAACATGTATTCGACTGTTTATAGTGAATGGCTCGCGATGCGAGTCGGATCGCTTACCGTCAGGCGATCGCAATCATCACGGGCAGTACCACTTATCGCAAATTCGGGTTGGCGGGGCACCCGGCGGGCGGGCGACGTCGATGATGGCGGCTCGCGAGACGGGGTCCAAACAGACCTGTCTCGGGTAAGGTCCCTGTTGCTGGCACAGGTTGTACCGGATCAGCCATTCGTCGACCTGAATGCGGTGTTGCAGCATAGCGGCTCGATAGGAGTCGCGGCTGTAGGCGGCGGGATCCTGTCGGGCGGCGTCGGAGCTGAGCCGCGACTGAACCTTCTGGAGCTGCTTTTCAGCGTGCTGCTGGTTCCAGATATCGTAATTGGCACCCGTGACCATAGCGTTATATGTATTGCTATACGGGCCGGATCTATGAAAGAGTTGCGCTTCGGCAGAGCGTGCCGAGCCCAACGCGACCAGGATGGCCGCGGTGGCGATCAAGCCTCGGCAAAGAGTCCTGGGCATGAGTTTCTCCGCGATGTGTCCACTCGAAATCTCCGAGGGGAGTCTATCACACGAGAAACCCATTGATGTTTTTTTGGGATTGGCTGCAAATTTGGAGAGTTTGTAGCGAAAAAGCAGGGGATTCGTCTCCCTTGTAATGGACTCAATCCTTCTTGCCGGCGTCCTTCTGGCTGGCCTTCGCCGCCTGCAGTGTTTGCTGCAACCGCGTGCCGAATGCGACATCGCGAGTTTGGGCTTGGGATTCGAGAAAGTCGTCCCAGGCCGTCTGAACGCTTTCGATCGAGCGTTCCAGTTCTTCGAATGACGCTTTGGAAATCGTCTGCTTCTTGTCAGGATTCTCGCGCACGGCAGCGCGTTCAGCACATAGCTTTTTCCACGCTTTCGTTGCAGCTTCAAACTTCGTCAGCATTTTGATTTCTTCGACGGAGACGACGATCGGATAGGGCATTTCGGTCACAAGGCGCTCGGCATGCTCCTTCGCCTTGGTATGATTGCGAAGTTTTTCCGCCTCATCACGTTTCGCCTTCTCGATCGCATCGGCCAGACTCTTCCGCTTTACGGGCGCCTCCCACGTGATCAGCACATCCTTCTTGCTCTGAGCCTGATCGATCTTGATTTGCGCCATAGGAATTCCAAGGCGGTCGGCTTCAAGCGATTGTTTTTGACCAAAGATGAGAATGAGCGCCTGGACGTTTTCGTGAGGTTGTTGTTCGAGCCGTTGGATCAGCGCTTCTCTCGCTTTGACGTTTTCCTTGGCCCTCACCAGATCGGCTTGGGAAAGAACGATTTCACCGTCATACGTTTCTTTTCCCTGCTGAAATTCTACCTCATATTCCTTAGGGGCGATTTTGGCGATGTCGGTGACCAGCCTCGCCTCATTCCATGCCTTCTCCGTTTCCGCGACCAGTTGCTTTGCCTTTTCATGAGCGGCCTGAGCAGACGCGTTTTTTGATTTGCTCTCGTTCAATCGCTTGTCCACCGTTTCGCGAAGCGTTCGAAATCGCTGTGCGTCGAAACGAAATCGCATCTCTGGCTCGTCGGGGGCGTTGGCGACTAATTGTGCGTTTGCGAAGCGAACATCTCCGACGAATATGCAAGTGACAGCGACAAAAACGAAACAGGCCGTTCGTTTGCAAGCCATGAGATGAGTCCTCGAGTCGACAGCACGTTACGAGCCGCCGACCCCCTCGGCAGCGAACTCATTCTCCACGCGCGCAGGCGAGCCGTCCAGAAGGCGCTACTTGGTTCTCGATCGAAGCGATACGAGCGCGCGACGACCCACGTCGAATGTGAATGAACGTCGCATCATGCGACCCAATCGCTCACAACTCGCGATGCGAGCGTTCGATCGTGATCGCCCCGGCCGGGCATTTGGGGGCAGGGGAGGGATCGGTGCCGGCGCGTCGGAAGACGGTTTCCTCGCCGGTTTCTGGGCACGAGTAGACGTACCGGCCGTTGCGGCTGATTGGCTCGTTGGCCGCGTAGAAGAGGTCGTGCTTGTCGCCGCACGACTTGCATTTGACCGCCCTGATCAACGAACCCATTACGCCCGCTCCCGCGCCGGTGAACCGCCAAGCTCGCTCAAACGCACCAGTCCCGCACTCGAAACAATCGGCGGGTCGATCCAGCGCGTTTTGGGCGTGATCTTCCCCTGGTAGCCTTCGAGCAATTCAGGCTTGTAGTTTTGAATATGGTAGAGTTTTGAATCGATAATAGGATCATGCGCCGATTGCAGGCACGCGAGAACGTGCGCATCGTCCGCGAGCAAATCATTCTTACTCAAAACACCGAGGCGGAAACCTTCGCGCATGGCGTCGGCGAATTCGTTGTAGATGTACGACTCGCTATCGCTCGCCCACCAATCGCGGTTCATCTCCGCGAAGCGATCGCGGGCCAACCGGGCTACGGACGGATCCTTGAAGGCGATCGTGTTGTCCACGACCGTCAGGTTGTTCAAGAACCGCGCGGCGAGGTCAGGCGTGATCACTTTGCAGGCGAGGCTATCGCGGAGAAAGTAATCGAGGCGATCGGCACAGAGGCCGGGCAGGGGACGTTCGAGGAGCGGAAACACGCTGTCGTCAAAGAAATCTTCGGGCGCGTAGCCAATCGAAGCGATCGCGGCTTTCATGTCGGGCCGCTTGAGGAATACGGGCTTGAGCCCTTCGTGGTGATCTTGTTCTTCCGACGCGAAGATGAAATCGACCGCGTGGGAAAAAGCGGTGTGCGATATGTCGTGCAAGAGACCGGCGAGCAGTTCCTTCGGCTCGGCCCCGAGGCGACGCAGCAAGAGATAAACACCCAGGCTATGCTCGAAGCGGGTGACATTTTTGAATGGGTAGGCGAGCGCAGATGGGCCAGCCTGGCGAATCCCTTTCAACCGCTGAAACGTGGGCCTAGCGATGAGAGCCAGAACGGCGGGATCATCGATTGAAACCTCGCCATACACCCGATCTTTCCAGTACATCCTCACCGCCCCCGACTCGCGATCTCCGCCATGATCCCTCGATCATGGGCTAAGCGGGCGAAAATCGCAAGTCCGACCGCCGAAGGGACACAGTGCCCGTGCGAGTGGGTGAGGCGCCTGCCAGGGCGGTCGTTTCTCCGATTCTTGCCTACTTATCGTCGTCGCCAGCCGCTTTGATTGCGGCGTCGATAACGGCACGCAGGTCGGTGTGCTTCCACTCGCCGGACTTAGCGGTGAATTCATAAATGTGGCTGTCAAATTCGACATGCATGGAACTGGTGCCCACACTCAACCCGGGTTTCAGGGGTGCGGTTTCGGGTAGTTCGAGAACAGTCCAGCGCTTCGTCACCGCGCTAAACGCGTAGATCGTTCGTCCTTGAGAGTAGCCTGCCACCGAATAACCCAGGCTGGGATGGAGAGTTCCCGTAGTGACCGGTTCCTTCAGATCTTGTGGATACCATTTCCAATCGGGAAGGCTGAACACATAGAGCTTGCTCAGCTTCGGCCCGCTGGAAGTTAATGAGATAAGGGACCCGCCACCGATCACCGCGTTCACATGGAACGGGGTTTCCACTGAATCAGGCAGCCGAATCGAGCTGGCCTTGTTCGTCGCGGCGCTATAGATGGAAAACTTGTCAGACCGGGGTGATGTTACGAAAAAGAGATCGCCGCTTCGCGAATAGCGTGGCTCGTTGGGGCCGCCACCGAACACGTTGTTTTTCTTGCCTGGCAACCCAGAATCAACGGTGCTCGTCCCGACGGGTAACGGCTGTACCGGAGTCGATCCGCTGCTACCTGACCGAACGACTCGAACTTGATACGCCACGCTTGTTCCGCCGACGGTCAGCGTGACGGCTATAAGGACAACGACCGTCGTAATCTTGAGCTTCGACAGGGACATGATTTTCAGCACCTCTCTCGTTAAGGCCGCGACTTCGGCGGAAACCACCTCCGCCATTAACGTTCCACTCGCCACGAATAAACAAGCAGCCTGTGCGGTCGAATCCAACAGCACGGGCGGCATGCCGGCCGACGCCGAGTCCTGAGCAATCAACACCGCGAGCGAGCCAACCGAGGCCGATGCACCTCGCCGGGATAACCGTCTGGCCAGCATCGACTTGCCTCTCGACAGGCGGCTCGACACCGTGCCGATCCGCCACCCAAGCTGGTCTGCCGCCTCCTGGCGTGTCCAGCCTTCCAGCTCGCACATGACGATAGGAATGCGGAACTTCTCAGGCAGGCGGCTAAGCTCACCGTCGAGCAGTTCGGTCAGACCGTCTTGAAAACCCTTCGTTGTTGCCATGGGCTTCGCGATTTCCGGCATCTGACCCTCCCGTCTTCGCCTCTTCGTCCGGATTGCCCTTGCCTTGAGAGCCGTTTGATAGGCGACGCCGTAAAGCCAGTTGCCAAGCTTCCCGCGCGGCATGATCGACGCGGCCCTGCGAGCGAGCACGAGAAATGTAGCCTGGAACGCATCTTCTGTGTCGTGATGGTCGCCGAGGACCCGCCGACAGACCCCCCAGACCATTGGGCCATGGCGAGAGACGATTACCTCGAAGACAACCTGCTCGCGCCGTTCGACAAACCTGTCCAGCAATTGCCCGTCAGTGAGAGTGCCCATCGCCCCTGTGGCGAACAGGGCTTGGAGGTCACGGGCCATAGCATCCATTAAGCTGGTTTTCTCCACATCGGCCCTTTCGCAAGATTTCTCTTCTTCCTACTTATTTCCCGTTCGCGCCCGTTTTCATCCGCATTTTGTCAGAATTCAAGAACTGCCAATAAAATCGCCCCGGAACAACCCTTCAGCAAGGGAGTCCCGAGGCGTCTGGAAGCAGCCATTAGATTCTACGCGAAGCGATCGCAAATCAGGGATTCGCGGCCTCGTCGAGCAGGCTGAGGACGATCGCTTCGAGCACGCCGTACGGGGCTGAGCCGGTCATCTTGAAGCGGACCTTGCCGCCGCGATCGATGAACAGCGTGGTCGGGAAGCCGGTGAACTCGGGGATCGAGTCCTGCGTCTTCTCGTCGCCGATGACGCACGGGTAGTTCATCTTATTTTCTTTGGCGAACTGGCCGATCATCGCCTTCCATTTCGCCTGGTCGCCACGCTCGTAGTTGATGCCGACGATGGCCAAGCCCTTCGCGGCGTACTTATCCTTGAGCGCGACGAAGTGGGGGATTTCTTCGCGACAGGGGGGGCACCAGGTTCCCCAAACGTCGACGATCGTCACCTTGCCCTTGAAGTCGGCGAGCTTGACGGTCTTGTCTTCGAGGTCGGGCAGGCTGAAGGTGAAGGGGAAGGTCTTGAAGGCGTGCATTTCCTTCTTCACGCCCGCAACCATCGCTTCCATTTCCTTCTTCGCGGCGGCGGCAACCTTCTCAACAAGCGCGGTGAACTCCGGATTCTTGCGGATCGAGTCGAAGTCCTCGTCCTTGTTGAGCGCGTCGACTTCGCTGAAACCGGCATCGACCGCATCCTTCAGCGAGGCGAGCGCCTTGTCGGTCTTCTTTTCGACGGCATAGACGGTCGCTTCGGTGTAGAGCGCCTGGCGGTAGAGGCCGTTTTCCTGGGGACCGACGAGCTTGCCGTCGATCGCCTTGAGCTGGCGCAGGGCGTCGGCCGACTTGATGATCAGCTCACGCTTGGCGTCCTTTTCGGCCATGCCAGCGCGGTGCTGAAGGATTGCGCCCAGGATGAACGGAGCGCGGCGGTCCTTGGGGTCCTTCTTGATCGCCTTCTCGATGAATTCGGTCGCCTTGACGAAGTCGCCCTTCTGGGCGTTCTGCAGACCTTCTTGCAAAAGGTCGAGAGCGGTGGGCTCGGCATCGGCCTTCTTTTCTTCCTTCTTCTCTTCCTTGGGCTTGTCGCCATCGGCGGCAATCACCCGGGAGCAGTCGACCCCGCCAAATAGCGCGAACGCCAGCGCCGCGGCGCCGATCAAACGGAAGGACATCAGGCTCTCCTCGATCAAAAAAGGACGGACCAAACCCGCGGCCACTGACCGCGCGCGAAACCGAGCCAGGGCCCGCAGGGCAAATTCGCCAGATCGGTCCGGACTGGGCAACAACTCTCAAACACCTAGTTCACCCGAACAAACACCGGTTTTTCAATGCCCTTCCGAAATCCTCGACGAAATTCGAGCCCATGCCGCGAACCCTGCCGCCCCTTCTGGGTGTTTCATCTCGCATCATCGCCGCGCTGCGAATCGACACCTACCGGAGGAAGTTCATGCTCTCCAGGCGCTCACCGTTCGCCCTTTTCGCCCTGGCTATTATCGCGATCCCATCTGTCTCGTTCGGCCAGGACAACGCTCGCCCGGTCAAGACAATCACCTTCGATGCCCCCTCCATCGGTCGCAAAACCGCTTACAACATTTTTTTACCCGAAGGGTATGAGAAATCGGGCGACAAGCGCTATCCCGTGCTCTATCTGCTGCACGGATTTTCGGGCAACTACATCGGCTGGGCGCGGCTGGGTGCCGGTCGAGCGACGCGCGGACTCGACCTGATCGTCGTGATGCCCGACGCCGGGAATTCGTGGTACCTGAACTGGTCCAAAAGCGAAGACGGACAGAAAAACGCCTGGGAAGACTTCATCATCAAGGACCTGATTGGCCACGTCGACACGAATTACCGGACGATCGCCAAGCGCGAAGGGCGAGCGATCAACGGGCTGTCGATGGGCGGATACGGCGGCCTGACGCTCGGCCTGCGTCACCCCGATTTGTTCTGCTCGATCGGCAGCCACTCCGGAGCACTTGCCTTCGCCCGAGGCGCGGCAACACGCCTCCGCGACGGATCGGCTCCTCCCGCACGCCGAGCAGCGAGCGAGAACGCCAATTCGCAGATTCAAATCGATGGATTCCGGTCGCAGGCAGAACGCACTCCCAAGGGAACGCTTTTCACAAAAGCCGAAGAGGCTGATGCAGTCGACCCATTTAAGCTTATTCTTACAGTTCCCAAGGAGAAGCTCCCGCATATTTACGTCGATTGCGGGACCGAAGATCGCCTCATCGGCGCCAGCCGAGAACTGGCCAAATTGATGACTGAGCACAAGATTGCATACACTTACGGCGAATCGGCCGGCGAGCATAACGGCGCTTACTGGACTCGCGAAATTGGCACTTCGGTCGCGGTGCAATATGCGGTGATCACGCGCAGTTTGGCAGCCGCAAAGTCAAGTGATACCAGCGGGTCAGTAAAACCATGAGCTGGTCAAGAGCGTCATGATATTGACTCGAATCCAGTTATCTGGAGGTGAGCGAACCGGATTGCTGTGTGGTCCGGTTCTGACCTGTCGTAATCGGCTATCGGTGAGAATCGGATCAAAAGATCGGTTGGTTCTTTCCGACAGTGCGGACATGGGTTACGTTGGCTTATCGATACGCGCGTCGCCAAGAAAAGCGAAAACTTCGTGCAATCGCTTGTCGCGGCGGCGCTGGACGGGCAAGATAGAATGAAGCAGGTTTGGCCATTGTTGCAGTTCGCACCCTGGGAGGGACGGCAACATTCGCAGCGGTCGGGGAACCGAAGGGAGTTCCCGGGCGATCAGGCGTTTCAATTCGTTCGAGTTCCCCGCGCGGCGTCGCGCTTGTCACAACCTGGTTTTCGTCACCTAGGCGACCGCAGGCTTCGTCGGGCATTTGGGCTCGCGGTGTCTCGGTAAGCACCCACGCGATCGCGGGAAGCGATTCATGCAGTCGTCGCTCAGACTCGGCATTCTTCACGATGACAGCATCAGCCGGGCCGACCTGCGCGCGTTTGTGGGAAGTGAGTTCGTCGAAATCTTCACTGTTGCAGACGATTCGGGCGACACGCTTCCGGCTGTCGATGTGCTCGTTCTGGTGCTGGAGACGGCCGAGCAAACTCTCAAGCATGCGGCCGAAGTGTACGTGCCCGTGGTGGCGATTGTCGACCCCGCCGATGTGGCGACTATCAAAGTAGCGGAGACTTGCGTCGTGCTGACGAAGCCGGTGAGTCGTACCGAACTCTTCGAGCAGGCGGTCGAGTTCGCGATCGAGCGGCATCGCTTGAAGCGCGAGCTCAAAGCGTCGCGCGACGAAGTCGATCGCATGAAGCGCGAGCATTCGCTTCTGCCCAAGAGCGCCCCAGAAATCATCGCGCGGCTCGATCGCGACCTGCGGCACGTTTATGTGAACGACGCGGTCGAGCGAGCGATCGGCCTGCCAACTGAACAGATCCTGGGCAAAACGAATCGCGAACTCGGCATCGACGAACGTTTGTGTACGCTCTGGGAAGCCAAAACGAGCGAGGTCTTCATCACAGGCGCTCAAGTTTCCCACGAGTTTGAATACACCACGCCCGCAGGCGTGCGTCATTTCCTGGCGCGGCTGGCGCCTGAGTTCGACGCCGATGGCAAAGTCGTTTCCGTATTGAGCGTCGCGACCGACATCACCGATCGCAAGCGCTTCGAGAACCAACTACACCGCAGCGAGCGGCTCTTTCGTGCCACGTTCGACAACGCTGCCGTGGGAATCGCACACGTCGATCTCGATGGCCGCTGGCTCCGTGTGAACGATCGACTCTGCGAGATTGTCGGCTACGAGCGGAATGATCTTCTCACACGCACGTTTCAACAGGTGACGCATCCCGAGGATCTCGAGGAGGATCTCGCGCTCGTCACGCGCCTGCTCGCGCGCGAGATTCCCAATTACTCGCTCGAAAAACGATACATCCGCGGCAACGGCGAACTGGTCTGGGTGAATCTGACCGTCTCACTCTTCTGCGACGATGAGAGCCAGCCGACTTTCCTCTCAATTGTCGAGGACATTACCGATCGCAAGGAGGCCGAGAAGGCACTCAAGCACATCGAGTCCAGCCGCGCTATGGCGTTGCAGGCCGGCCGGATGGGCGTTTGGGAATGGGAAATTGACTCGGGCCGGCTGCGATGGTCGAGCACGATGGAAGCCGTATACGGCCTCGCGCCGCACGAGTTTCCGGCCGTGGCCGACGACTTTTTCGCAATCATACACGGCGACGATCTCCCTGGGCTTCACGAGGCCCTCAATCGAGCACTCGGACAAGGCCCCGACTTCCGCGCCGAGTTTCGCGCCCGGCATGCCGATGGTGGTTACCGCTGGTTCGCAGTGCAGGGGCGGGTGCTTCACGATCACGACGGCCGTCCAATTGGACTTAGCGGCGTTTCGTGGGATATCAACGAAGCAAAGCTCGGCGAGCAGGCACTCAAAGAGGCCGATCGCCGCAAGAACGAATTTCTTGCGATGCTGGCGCACGAACTGCGAAACCCGCTCGCCGCGATTCGTAATGCGGCCGACCTGCTGAAACTTCGACCTGAAGACGACCCTGAAGTGCGCTGGAGCCACGACGTTATCGGTCGGCAAACGGTGCACTTGAACCGCCTGATTGACGACCTGCTCGACGTCTCGCGCATCAGTCAGGGGAAGATTCCCCTGCAACGATCGCTCATCGACCTGCGCGAAGTCGTCAGACGCACCGTCGACGACATTCAGCCGATCCTCGCGGCCAAAAACCATCGCCTCGAAATGAGCCTGCCGGATGTCCACTTGCCGGTTCAGGGCGATCCGCATCGGCTCGAGCAGGTGATTGGCAATCTCATCACCAACGCGTCGAAATACACCGATCCCGGCGGACTCATTCGTGCCTCAGCGCGACTAGTGGACGGTGATGTGGTCGTTGCGATTCGTGATAACGGCGTCGGCATTCGGCCCGAAATGCTCGACTCGATTTTCGGCCTTTTCGTGCAGGCTGATAACTCGCTCGACCGCGCCCAAGGCGGTTTGGGAATCGGCCTGACGCTCGTGAAAATGCTCACCGAACTGCACGGCGGCTCGGTTTCGGCGGCGAGCGAGGGCGCAGGAAAAGGAAGTGAGTTCACGATCCGTCTGCCGGCGATTTCCGTACCAGCGAGCGAGCTTGTTGCGGCGACGAATGGGTCGTCGGTGGCCCGCCTTGCCGACAAGGCAAGCTCGCGGCGGATTTTGCTCGTCGACGACAATGCCGACTCCGCGCGTGGTCTCGCGCGATTGCTGCGCGTGCACGGCCATCATGTAGACGTCGCGTACGATAGCCTCGAAGGCTTGAGCGTTGCCTCGCAAATTCAGCCAAACGTCTTCCTGCTCGATATCGGTTTGCCCGGCATGAACGGGTACGACCTCGCCCGCAAACTCCGCCAGAATCCCGAGTTCTCCAGCGCGGTTTTCATCGCCGTCTCAGGATATGGGCAGGACAACGATCGTGCCCGATCCAACGACGCAGGATTTCATCATCACTTAATCAAACCGGTCGATTTTGACGTCCTGGCCGATCTGCTCGCGCACGCGAACTGATGTTCTCCCCCCGCCTGTCTGTGATATCTTATTGCTCTCTCCAATACGGCGTCACGTTTTGAATCCAACCTTCCGACCCGGAATTGCAAGAGCGCCGACATGAACAAACGCACAATCGCATGCTTGATGATGCTTCTCGTCGTGTGCGTCGCCCCCGCGCGTGCGGAATCGACCACCATCGCGCGATGCGGCAGGGGCTTTCTCGAGGAGATCGGCGGCTACAAGGTGCTGCACATCAAGGGCAGCCCTTATGAGATGGGCTACCAGCAGGGGTTCCTGCTCAAGGACGATATCAACAAGCTTGTGCGTTATCTGTTCGACGTGAAGGCGAAGGAGTTCAAGGTCGAGCTGGCCGCCGGCCTCAAAGTTAGTCCGAACCCCAAGATTCTCGTCGCCACGATTTCCGAAAACCAGAAGAAGTGGGTTCCCGCCCGCTACTACGAAGAGTTGCAGGGAATCGCCGATGGGTCGGGCGTCGACTACAACGAGATCCTCGTCGCCAACTTCCTCCCCGAGTTGTTCCATTGCAGCGGATTCGCGCTGAGCGGCTCGGCCACGAAGGACGGCACGCTCTATCATGGGCGGATTCTCGACTACGGCTGCGACTGGACGCTGCAAGATCACGCAGTGCTGACCATCGCCGAGCCGAACGACGCGATCCCGTTCGCGAATGTGAGCTACGCAGGCTTCATTGGTTCGGTCACGGGTATGAACGCCAAGAAGATTTCGATTGGCGAGATGGGTGGCAAGGGGATCGGCCACTGGGATGGCGTGCCGATGACCTTGCTCGTTCGCATGGCGCTTGAGGAGAGCAAGACGCTCGACGAGGCGATTGCCATCTTCCGCGACAAGCCTCGGACATGCGAATACTACTATGTGATCGCCGACGGCAACTCGGGCAAGGCGGTGGGCATGGAAGCCTCGTGGAACAAGTTCTACACCGTGGGCATGGGTGAGTCGCACGAGAAGTTGCCGACTGCCGTGAAGGACGCCGTGCTGCTCTCGGCCGGTGACCGTTACACCGAACTGGTGAAGCGAGCCCAGGAAGGGCACGGCAAGTTCGACGCTGAGTCGGCCCGGCACCTGATGGACAGGCCGGTTGCCATGAAGTCGAACCTGCACAGCGTGCTGTTCGAGACGACCACCACCAAGCTCTGGATCGCCAACGCCTCAACGAGCGGCGAGCCCGCAGCGAGTCAGCCGTATCACGCGTTCCAACTGAGCGAACTGCTGACGCACAAAGCCGACCCATCGGTTGAGCCCGTCCCTTGCCCGCAGGGGTCGCTCGGCCGTCCTGTTGGCTTCGGCGGCACTCGCCGCAAATGACAGGTCTCAGCGCAGGCTTGCACGTTCGCAGGGTGGGAAGCGGAATCGATAAAAGATCCGCTTCCGCCCGCGAGGCGTTTTCTGCGTGAATGAGGGCTTTCTATGGCGTTTTATCCCTTAAACGCAAAGCCGCCAACTGTAAGCGGCGAGACACTTCCCTTGCGTCGAACCGGATGGGCCCGGTAACATAAATCGTATTGAAGATGCCGCACCGCAAGGTATTCGGATCGAGAGGATGCCTCGAATGGCCACGCAAGCCGACACCGAACTCCGCACGCTCGACACGGCCGATGATTTTGCAGAGGCGAGGCTCGAAGCGGTCGGCTTCGTGTTCCATGGCACCTTGCCTGTCGAAGGCGCCAAGCGGCCCGCGGTGAAAGCCGGCACGAACCTGCTCCACTTCGCCCGCTGTGCCAAGCTCGAGCGCGTGAGCGACGCCGAGGCCAAGATCTGGTATCGGACCATCGGCGTGGCTAAGGGGCATCTCGACGGTGCTGTCGGATCGAACCGCTGGAAGTGGTGCAAGGTCTGCGAACGCGAGATCACCCAGAAGATCCTCAACGAACGTTGATCCGTTCGCCAGCAGCCGGGGTTAACCCCCAAGCGCCGTCGCTACAGTAAGGTCAAGCAGCATCAGCATTTCGAGCCGCTGTAGCCGGCGCGCCAGGCCTTCGTCGGCCGAGGCGGGCCGGGCCTGCGTGCAGAAGTTGATGAACTCCATCGCGTCCCAGCCACTGCCTTGGCCGAGTGTAGTGCGCGCGACCTTGTTCGCCGCAGTGTGGCGCACGATGAGGGGATGCGCTGCCTCGGCAAGCGCGGGAAACAGGGCATGTCGCCCGACACGCCTGAACCAGTAGGCCGCGTTGCCGGGATCGGGCTCGCGGCGATGGGCAATCCCGTGCCAGTACGCCGAAAACGCACGCTCGCCGAGATCCTCGGCCGACTGCGCTGCGTCGTGGGAGGGATCCCAGAAGTCGGCGAGTTGAAGCAATCCCGCCGCCAGAACGAGCCGGTCGACGCGACTCGCATTGGGTGCGAGCGTACGTAGGCCCTGTTCGCTCAGCGCTGTGCGAAGCCCAGGGCGCGAGGCTGCGCATTGGACCAGTTCGGGGCCGAAACTGTTCTCGTCGCCCAGGGTTTCGGCGGCGACGGCGGCGATGAGGTCTATTGGCTCAAGTTCAAACTGCGAAGCAACTTCGGCCCAGGACTTGCCGCCCTCAAGTGCATCGACCACCGCCGCGGCGGGGCGAGCGTTTGGGCCGACGGTCAGTCCCTCTGGCCGGTGCTTCACGCGTGCCCAGATTGCGCTCATTGCGAGACTCCCGATTCTGTTTTCAATTGCGAGCATCTGAGCGAGGGACATGGCGGCTAGCTGACAGCCACCTGTCCCGATCATACTCAATCAAAGATCGGCCCGACCATCACAGTCCCGAGGCGTAGACCATCATGTCGACCCCGCCGCCATCACTCACACTGCTCGAACAACGCGAAATCGAAGCCAAAATCGTCGGGCCGCTTATCCGCGGATTCATCGAAGCGATGGGCCGAGACCAGGCGCTTGCCGTGGTCCGTGAAGTGATCACCAACCTGGCGCGCGAGGGGGGTGCAAACCTCGCGAATCGTCTCGGCGAGACAAGCCTCGAAGCGTTTTCTCAGGCACTCGAACTGTGGCGGGCCAATGGCGCGCTCGAAATAAGCATCATCGAACAGACCGAAGAAACGTTGGCGTTCAACGTCACACGCTGCAAGTATGCCGAATTATACCGCGCCCTCGGACTGGCCGATCTCGGCGGAAGCCTTTCCTGTCAGCGCGATTTTGCCCTTATCGAAGGCTTCAATCCCGCAATCATGCTCGAACGGACGCAAACAATTATGGAAGGTGCCCCGTTTTGCGACTTCAGATTCCAAGCCAAAAAAGGTATTCCTAAGTAACACATCGATGGCTATATCATGAAGAAATGCAAACAACCTCTTGAATTGTGACCTGTAGCCATTATGCTTGCCCTTGATTCGCGGCCCTCGACCGGTGCCTGTCGATGAGCGATTCTTGCCCAAAGTTGGGGCCTGAATCGAGCAATGCATAAAGACACGAAGTTTCCAGCAATTGAATCATTGTTGATTCAATTGAGGAACCGCCCCGACCATTCGGCCCAGACGCGATCTGACGATTCGATATAAGTGATCGTTAACGCGATGAAGGGACTGGGTCCGCGGAACGATGAGTGCGCGAGATGAATTTGCGCACGGCGTCGCAGCCTGAAGGTTTTCCTGCCTCTCGTCCGTCCTCGCAGCCAGTTCCATTTGAATAAGCAGATCGGCTCCGACCAGGGTTTGGTCGCGTCGATCATCAGTGTGTAGAAAAACTCCGACCCGGTATCCGCCCTCCGGGAGTAAATCCCTTGGCCGTCGCGACGAGCGCATCAAGGACCAGACTCGGGACCTCGGCACGGTTGATCCATCACCGGCCGATTCTCGTTTGCGGCGCCCCCCGAACCGCCACGAGCTGGACAGCAAAGGTCCTCAGCTTCGCCGGTAACGTTCGCTACATTCGCGAACCGCTCTCTCACGGTGGTTATACCGCCGGCGCGGGGCTCGACGGGTTTGAATACCTTCTTGCCGACGACGACGCTCCCAATTACGAAGCGGTCTGGTGCAAGGTGTTATCGCTCGACCCGTTTCTGGGCCGTCGATGGCTCATGGCCCAATCGCAGCGCTGGCTGCATCGCCTGCCGGTCTGGCCGGCGCGGTTGCTGATCAAGGAAGTGAATTGCCCGCTCGCGCTCGAGTGGCTGGCAAAACGGTTCGGGTTTCAAATCGTCGTCACGCTCCGTCACCCGTGCGGCTACGTCGCCAGCGGAATGCGGCTCGAATCGGTCGGCCACGAGGTCATCAACCTCGACCTGTTGCTTGCGCAACCAAGGCTGATGAGCGAGTTTTCGCCTGCCGACCAGGACTGGATCCGCAATCTGAAAGACCCCGTCGCGCGCATGGCCGCCGGCTTCGGAATGGTTTACAGGATCATCGCGAACCAGCTTCCGCATCATCCCGAATGGACGACCGTTTGCCACGAAACGACGTGCGACGCCCCACATAAGAATTTCGAGCAACTGTGCGACCGGCTTGGTCTCAAAGCGAATCGCCGGATGCGCGAGTTCCTCGACACATCCACCGTCACGCACGACGCCGACCTTTACTCGCTCAACCGCATCAGTGCGCAGCAGCCTGCGAAGTGGAAATCCGAGCTCTCTTCGCAGCAAATCGACACCGTCGCGTCGGTGATTGAACGCTTCAAGCTGCCGTTCTATCGCGACTTCGCATGACGTTCAGTCGCCGCCCTCGGATGGGCTCCGAGAGCGGCGACATCATCAAGAATCGATCAAACGTCGCAGAGCGCGACGGCCTGTTTCAGTCCCACAAGCGGGTCGCGCGTGGGGATGAATTCCTGCGCCACCCAGCCGGTGTAGCCGATGTCGATGAGCGCCTTCATGATCGGCGGGTAGAGGATTTCCTGGTTGTCGTCGAGCTCGCCGCGACCGGGGTTGCCGGCCGTGTGTACGTGACCGATGTAATCCTTGTGCTGATGGATCCGGCGAATCACGTCGCCGTCCATGATTTGCACGTGATAGATATCAAAAAGCAGCTTGAGGTAAGGTGATCCAACTCGCTTGATGATATCAATACAATAGTCGGTGTGATCGCCCTGGTAGCCGGGATGTCCCTTCATTGGGTGATCGCTGGCGCGGGTGTTGAGCATCTCGATACAGATCGTCACGTCGTGCTTCTGGGCATACTCGACGACCTTCTTGAACCCTTCAACGCAATTGGTCGCACCAACGTCGTTGGGCAGGCCCTCTGCCATGCCGGTGAAGGCGATCACCCGCTTGATGCCGTGCGTGGCGCAGACGTCGATGGCTTGCTTGGTCGCGGCAATCACGCGGTCGTGATACTTGGGGTTGTTAAAACCCTTGTCGAACGGCATGTCGGGGCTCATGTCGATCGACGCGATCGCGCAATCGAGTCCAGCCGCCTTGATCGCCGGCAAGAACTTGTGGTCGCCCAGCTCGATGCTGCCCACGCCCAGCAGCTTGGCGACGCCGATCATCTTGTCGATGTCCCAGTAATCGGCGTAGCACCACTGCACGAGCGATTGCTTGATGCGCCCCTTGCGCGCGATCGGCTTTTCTTCCTCAGCGTGTGCCTGCGCAGCTCCCGCCGCGGCACCCAGGAGTGTCATCGCCGCGGTCGACTTCAAGACGTCGCGCCGGCTCGTTTCACCTTCCGGCCTTTGTGCATCTTCACTCATTGGAAAACTCCCTGGGCTGTGTCATGCTTTTATTGAGTTCGCCTCGCGCAACCCCTGGAGGATATCGCGACGCACCTGGGTCCACCACTCTCTTGCGATCGCACGTCCCCACGGCTACGATTCACTCACCAGCCTTATTACGATTTTCCAACTCGTAATACTGCGGCGAGTCACGAGCGAGGCGAGAAGGGGGGAACACATGAAGCGTCGAGGGTTTACGCTCATCGAGCTCTTGGTGGTGATTGCGATCGTCGCCGTGTTGATCGCGCTTCTGCTCCCGGCCGTTCAGAACGCCCGTGAAGCTGCGCGCCGGATGCAATGCCAGAGTAATCTGCATCAGATTGGCCTGGGAACCTTGCAGTATTTCGACGCCTGGGATGGCCAGTTCTTCCTACATCACCCATTCTTCGCCGACAGTATCGCATCGGTCGACAAGGCCGACTCGTTCGCCGAGATTTACTGGGAAGACAAGATCATGCCGTATGTGAATCCCGCATACGCAAACGAATTGATTGCCAAGGGCGGAACGCAAGTCGCCGACGAGCGAATTTATCGCTGTCCGAGCGATATTTCGGTCCCCAAGCCGTATGTCGATCCCGACACGGGAGCCGTCAACGGCATATCCGATCGTGCGAGTTACCTGATGAACTCGCTGCTGACGCACAAGACGATTCGCTATGGGCGGTGGTCGTTCCCGAGATTCCAGCAAGAGATCGGCACATCAAACTTTGTTACTTTCAATGAGCGTGACGCAGCCGGGATTCTCAAGAGCCCCGAGGCAGGGGATCCTCGCCAGGACGACTACGATATCTGGCTAGGGACCGACGTGCTCGACACCTGGATTCCCTGGAGCCGGCACGGAAGTTCGAACGTGCTGTATCTCGATGGGCACGCCAAGTCGATCAACAAGAGCGACGGCTACCTGGGGATGTATCCCGGCAGCGCGTCGTTCCGGGATAGTAAGTTTTTCCCGTAAATCGCTAGCAAATTACCGCTCGAGAATGCCGGGGCGCGGCAGGCTGTAGCCTTTGATGATCACCTCGAGCTTCGGCCAGTCCTGCGCCTCGGTGACGACCTCGAAGCCGCGGTCGTCGACCAGGACTGTGTCCTCGGACCGTGCTGAGCCAACTGACGGACTCCAGGCGACGGCCATGCCGTTCGTCAACAGTTCGGGCGAGTCGGGGAGAAATACCTGCTCGCGCGGGGAGTAGCCGATCTGGCAGCCTTGATAGTCGAGCGTCCACTCGTGCGGACAGTCGAACTTCTCGTAAATGCGCCGGGCGCGGCGGAAGACTTCCGAAATCGGCTCGTTGGGCCGCGAGAAGTAAATGCAGGTGGCGTCGACCATCGTCGCGAGCGTATGCTCGGTGCGAACCATGGCATCGACGGGGCCGAACGAGATCGTCCGCGTCACGGCGGCGCACAGACCGAAACGGCGGCCAACTGCGGTGATCGTCGCGCGTTTGTTGATCGGCGCAGCCTTGAATGTCGGCTGGCGGAAGCGATCGAGGCGGTCGTCGCTGGCGACGCGAATGCTTACCGGCGCGACGCCTTCGCGCAAGAGCCGATGCGCCAGGTGGCCGGCGATATCCGCCTCTTTTTCGCCAGGCTGGAAGTTCCGGCAAGTCGCTTCAACCGCGAGTGTGAGGGTACGTCCCAGTTGACGAAGCCTGCGTCTCTCGATGCCGGAAAGCGGGCCGCGCAGCTTCTTGAGGTCGCGCGAGACGTTAATCAGGCCGGGAAGGTAAGCATCGGTCGCGATTTTTTTGCTGCCGACGAGAGAAAGGAGAATCTCGCGCGGGTCTTCGATCCAGGGACGTTCCTTGAGCTGGAATCCCAGACCGGCGACTTCCTCTTCAAAGAGGCGCGGACTCTGCACGTTGTCGGCGATTAGCGACCGGCACTTGCGGTTGATCAAGATCCACGCGGCGCCTTCTTGCGTCGCATAATCAATCCCGAAATCGCCGCCCGAGCTGAACCACGCGAGCGCATCGGCACGAGTGAGCAACAGCCCGTCGTAATCGTGCTCGTCAAGGAATTGAAGGATGCGTTCGTGCTTCGCGTCGACGTCCAGCCGGCGCTCTTTGACCTCGGCCTCTTCATGGTCGGCCGCAGGGTCGACGAGGGCGGGCAGAGTATCCTTGGCTGGCCGATCCTCGGCTGTCTGCACGACGGGATCCTGCACAACCTGTGCGGGAGTGGAAACGATGAGGTTCGTATGTGACGCCGTCTCCCCGTTGGAGAACTGCGCCTCGACTCCCTCTCCATTTCCAGCGACGAGTGGACCGAGAAGCTGATTCAAATCGAACTCTGCGGACGCCACGGAGCTACCTCCATACCTTCGGCCGATGCCGAGCCTTACGGCGGAGCATCACTTGGGCAGAGGATCGCGCGGATGCGAAGCGACGGACGTTCGGGGGGAGCCGGCGCCACCTTCGCGGATCAGCAAAACAATCAAGGACTTGCGAAACTAACCGAGCGATCAGTGAACTGACGTGGGTCTCAACTCCCTTATCCTTCCAGTCTTCGCGCCGAATTGCAAGCCGACCCGCGGATTTTCCCACGCCAAAAAATCGTTACAATCCGCACGATCCTTGCCAAAGAATGCGCGACCTTGCATAAACTCGCGCATTGCAATAAGGTGCGAACACCCGTCGGATTTTCGTCCCTGGCGAAGGCTCTCCCCCCGAATGACTGCGGCGAAGCTGGAGTTCGGTTGAATGGGTTTAGCGCGACGCGGCGGTTCTGGCATGGTCGCCATCGGCGCGATCGCGGTGGCGATCACGTTGCTGAACGCCATCAAACCGTTGCACATGGACGACACTGTTTATTATTCGTTCGCCTCACACCTCGCCGCACAACCGTCTGATCCTTACGGCGGCGATATCGCCGTTTACTGGGCGCCCAGTCGTCCCTCGATGCAAGTGCTCGCGCCGGTTTCACTCCCTTACCTCTGGTCGCTCGCCCTTCGAATTCACGGCGACAACCCATTTCTCTGCAAACTCTGGCTTTTGCCTTATGCCTTACTCCTCGTTTCGAGCACATGGAACCTGGCACACCGGTTCGCCCGCGGTTGCGAGACAATCACCGCGTTACTGGTTGCGTTCTCCCCTGCGATTCTTCCGGGCATGAATTTCATGCTCGACATCCCCGCATATTCGCTTGGCCTGACAGCGCTTCACGTATTCACGCGAGCCTGCGACCGGCGATCGTGCTGGGGAGCGCTTCTCGCCGGCGCGGTCGCTGGGATTGCGATCAACACGAAATGGACGGGACTGGTCGTTCCGGGCGTGCTCGGCATTTACGCGCTTACACATCGACGGCTGGGATTGGGAATCATCGCCGGCCTGGTCGCAACTGGCGTGTTCGCCGGCTGGGAAGGGCTCGTTTATCTGAAATACGGCCAGTCGCACTTCCTGTTACATTCCCGCGCCCGGCAGATCGCCTGGCTCGACCCGATCAAAGCATTCATCGCGATCATCGGCGGTGTTTGCCCGGCCGCGTTCCTGCTTGGACTCGCCGGCCTCAAACTCGGACGATTCGTGCCGCTGTATGCATGTATTGTCATCGCCGTTCTTGTAGCGATTGGCTTCGGAACACCCGCGCTGCCACTCTTTCTGGTGCTCGGGCTTTGCGTGCTGGTTAACCTCGCCCATGTGGCGATCGTTTTGCATCGCCGGCCAGCTCGGCCACATCGCCGACGAAATGCCGATAGCCTCTTTCTCGTGCTCTGGCTCGTGCTCGAAGTTGTGGGGATGTTCGTCCTCTCGCCCTATTCGGCCGTGAGGCGCGTGGTGGGAATGGCGGTCGTGGCGACGTTCCTAACGGCGCGACTCGCGTCGCGCACGCGACGAGATGCCGCTGCCCGCCGACTTCTGAATGCGATCGCAATCGCCGGCGCATTGCTCGGCATTTTTTACTACGTCGTCGATCTGCACGAGGCACGAGTCGAGCGATCGGCCGCAGAAACGGCGTCGCACGAAGCACTATCGATGATCCAACCGGGATCGACGGTGTGGTTCGTCGGCCGCTGGGGATTTCGGTACTACGCCAACCGCGCGGGTCTGAAGCAGGTGATCGCCGGCGACAGCGAGCTAAAGCGTGGCGATATTTTGGTGGTGCACGACAACAAAATGTCGCAGGAACCGCTGATCGTCCTTGACCCACGCCAGCTTGTTAATGTGCTCACACTCAATTTCGACGCCGACGCGCTCCCCTTCCGCACCGTGCCGAACTACTACCAGGGTAAGGTGCCGGTCAATCACCAGGAAGGCTCGCGATTCACCGTGCGAATCTATCGCGTGACGAATCCATTCCTTGCGGCCGGCATCATTCCCAGAGACCGATTTCCGGCCGACAAACCCGTCGGTGCCACACTCATGCGGCGCGACATGGGATCGAGATAAGACTTCGCAAGATTCGATCCCTGAATTGGGTGCCATGCTTCCGCCGAACGGCGTAAGCATGTCGAATCAAAGGGAGACGTCGGATTTGCGATGCCAATCGACACTCGCATGCTTACGCGTTCCGCGGAAGCATGGCACCCAACAGATTTCGGCCCATCTCTGGCATCACGTGGTCGTCGGCACAATGCGAACGACAACCGACTTCGACGCCGGCGTCTTGCTGCCGTCGGCGTAATCATCGACCGCAACCAACACGTTCGCCTCGGGGAAATACGTGGCGACGCAGCGTTTTGGAATGTCGTACGGCACCACGATGAACCGCTGGGCAACTCGCTCCTGGCCGCGGAACTCGCTGATCAGGTCGACCACCTGACTCTCAACCAATCCTTGCTCGGCAACGTCCAGCGGATTCATGAACACGACTTTACGCTCTTGATAGACGCCGCGATACCGGTCGTCGAGCCCGTAAATCGTCGTGTTGTATTGGTCGTGGCTGCGAATCGTCATCATCAAGAGCCGGCCGGGCGGTAGTTCGATACGTGGGATCGGCTGCACGGTGAATCGCGCTTTTCCGGTACCGGTTTTGAACGTGCGAGCGGCCGCCGCATTGGGAAGCGTGAAGCCGCCAGGAGCCGCGACTCGGGCGTTGAAATCCTCGAAGCCGGGGATAACGTCGGCAATCTTGTCGCGAATTCGGGCGTAGTCTTGCGCCAGCCAGGTCCAGTCGACCCCCGACTGCTCGACGCCACCAAGCGTTGCTTCGGCCATCCGAGCGACAATCACCGGCTCGCTCAAAAGATGCTTCGACGCTGGAACAAGCCCACCGCGCGACGCGTGCACGACGCTCATCGAATCTTCGACTGTCACAAACTGCATACCACCGGGCTGCTCGTCGACTTCAGTGCGGCCGAGGCAGGGGAGGATCAGCCCTTCGCGGCCGTGTACGAGGTGCGAACGGTTGAGCTTCGTTGCCACGTGAACGGTCAGGCGACAGCGACGAAGGGCTTCGGACGTAAACTCGGTGTCGGGCGTGGCGGACTGGAAATTGCCACCCATTGCGAACAGCACGTGCGCCTCGCCCGCGTGCATCGCTTTGATCGCGGTGACGACGTCGTGTCCATGCTCGACCGGCGGCGAGAAGTCGAACACCTTGCCAAGCCGTTCCAGAAACACCTTTGATGGGCGTTCATAAATGCCCATCGTCCGGTCGCCCTGCACGTTGCTATGCCCGCGGACCGGACAGGCCCCAGCGCCGGGGCGCCCCATGTTGCCGCGCAGGAGGAGCAGGTTCACAACCTCCCGAATGTTACCCACAGCGTTCTTGTGCTGCGTAAGACCCATCGCCCAGCAGGCGATCACGCGCTCGGCCTTGATATAAACCTGCGCCGTCTTCTGAATCAATTCGCGAGACAAACCGCACTGTTCGACGATCTCGTCCCAGCTTGCGGCTTCGAGCGCGGTGCGGAATTCTTCGAACCCCGACGTGTGCTCGTTGATGAACGCCCAGTCGAGCACTTCGCCCGGCCTGCGGCGTTCCTCTTCCATCACTTCTTTCATCATCCCCTTGAGCAGCGCCACGTCGCCATTGATGCGAACGGGGACGACCAGCTCGGCGATCGGCGTGCCGCCGAGGAGCATCTCGGTGACGTGCTGCGGGTGCGCAAAGCGTTCGAGCGCGCGTTCGTGCAGCGGATTTATGCTGACGATGTGACATCCACGTCGCGCCGCTGCCTGAAGGGCCGACAGCATGCGCGGGTGATTCGTGCCGGGGTTCTGACCGATGACGAAAATCGCGTCGGCAAGCTCGAAGTCGTCGAGCGAGACCGTTCCTTTGCCGACGCCAAGCGTTTCGTTCAGGCCGACGCCGCTCGACTCGTGGCACATATTCGAGCAGTCGGGCAAGTTGTTCGTGCCGTACTTGCGGACGAACAACTGATAAAGAAACGCTGCCTCGTTGCTGGTGCGGCCGGAAGTGTAGAAGATTGCCTCATCGGGCGAAGCGAGCGCTTTCAACTCGCGGCCGATCATTTGGAAAGCTTCGTCCCATGCGATCGGCTGATAATGCGTCGCACCCGCGCGGAGGACCATCGGCTCGGTGAGTCGGCCTTGCTGCTCGAGCCAGTAATCCGATTGATCGAGCAGCCGCGCGACGGGCCAGTTGCGGAAGAATTCGGCGGTGACGCGCTTGGTGGTCGCCTCGGCGGCGACGGCCTTTGCGCCGTTTTCGCAGAACTCGGCCGCTGACCGGTGGTTCGGCTCGGGCCAGGCGCAGCCCGGGCAATCGAAGCCGTTCACCTGGTTGAGCTTGAGCAGCGTCAGGGCGCCACGGATCAGCCCCGTTTCATGCACGACGTGCTGGAGCGTGCTGGAAATCGCGCCTATACCCGCCGCCGGGTGATGGTAGGGGCGAACGTCGATCTCAGCGGTTTCGACATTCGAATCCGGTTGCGGCGAACCGCTCTGGCTTGTGTCTGACATGCTACTCAACCCCTCGATCACCGGAGATCGTGTCGATGCGATCGTAGTGCGTATAGACGTTGAAACCGTCGCCGCGCAGGAAGCCCACGAGGGTGATTCCCAGCTCGTCGGCCAGGCTTACCGCCAGGCTCGACGGTGCCGATACGGCACATACGATCGAAATACCCGCAACGGCCGCCTTTTGGAGAACTTCAAAACTCGTGCGGCCGGAAACCATCAAAATGTGCCGACTCAGAGGCAGTGCACCGTCGAGCAGCGAACGGCCAACCAACTTATCAACCGCATTGTGCCGGCCAATGTCCTCGCGGGCGATGAATGTGTCCGCGTGCACGTCGAACAACCCGGCCGCATGCAATCCGCCAGTGCGCTCGAACGCGGCCTGCGCTGCGCGAAGACGTTTCGGCAGATCGAGTATGACTTTGCGATCGACCTGCAAACCGCGTGGTACAGGCGAGCATTGAACCGAGACTCGCTCGAGTGACGCCTTACCACAAATGCCGCAACTCGATGTCGCGTAGAAGTTTCGTTTGAGTCGCGCATCATCGAACGGGTGGCTCAATTCGACCACCACGATGTTCGATTGCGAATTCTGCGTGCCCTCATCGCGTCCAACCGAAACGACGTCGCTCGGCCTGGAGATGAACCCCTCAGTCGCGAGAAAACCGACGGCCAGTTCGGCGTCGTGACCCGGCGTGCGCATCGTGACCGCAATACTAGACGGTGTTTCGCCAGGACCGTGCGCGCGGATTTCGAGCGGTTCCTCGACTGCGAGCCAGTCGAGGCGTTCCCGAGCTGATTCCCCCGCGACCGACAACACGCGCACCGACGCAACGTCTTCGCGCGACGTGCGTTCCGGCGGTGGTTCGAGGGTTTCGGAACTCATGGGAAACTCGGAGGAATCACGGACGCACGCGGGGCGTGGAGCGAGATTTCGATCGTTGGGCGCGGCCGATCGATTCGGTCGCTGCGCACCCAAACTCTATATAATCGCACAACCCGTTACCCTGCATTGTGCGGCCTGTTGCCGCACTTGGCAAGCGACTCGGTGCCGGGCAGTGGCTCTTGCTTTTCGATCGCGCGGGCTTAGAGTACGATCTCGTCGGAGCTTTGGTCCCAAATTGATTCGTGGCGTGCAGATAGGAACGTGCGTTGTGTCCGACCGACCGACTTCGCGAAACCGGATCGTCATCGTGGGGGGCGGGCTCTCGGGACTCGTCGCAGCGCACCGAATTCATACCCAAACCGCCAAATCCGCCGATCCCGTCGACCTGGTTTTGCTCGAAGCCAAGGACCGCGTCGGCGGGGCCATCTGGACAGAACACGTCGACGGATTTCTCCTCGAAGGCGGCGCCGACTCCTTTATCACCAACAAGCCAGCCGCACTTAACCTTTGCAAGGAACTTGGGTTAGGCGATCAGCTCATCGGTCCCGACGCCACAAACCGCCGCTCGTTCGTCGTCCGTAACGGCAAGCTTTTGCCGGTGCCCGAAGGTTTCGTGTTGATGGCCCCCCGAAAGCTGGGGCCGATCATCACGACGCCGATTCTCTCATTCCGCGGCAAGCTGCGGATGCTGATGGACCTGATTCGCCCGCGCCGCAACGATGATGCCGACGAAAGCCTGGCGTCGTTCGTCAAACGCCGGTTGGGTCGCGAGGCACTCGAACGCCTGGTGCAGCCGCTGGTCGGCGGCATTTATACGGCCGATCCCAACGAGCTGAGCGTGAAGGCGACGCTGCCGCAATTCGTGGAGATGGAGCGGAAATACGGCGGCCTGATCCGTGGCGCGTTCGCCGAGATGAAAAAAACCAAGAACGCCGATCGCACCGCCTCTGGTGCGCGCTATGGCCTGTTCGCCAGCCTGATCGACGGCATGGAGACGCTCCCCCGCGCCCTTGCGGCCTCGCTGCCGCCCGGGACGATTCGCACCAATAGCCCGGTGCGCAGAGTATCGCGCAGCGACACGGGGGGCTGGCTGGTCGAACCGCTCGACGGGCCGCCAATCGAAGCAACTGGCGTGATCCTCGCGACCGAAGCCCACGCCTCCGCGCGAATGGTCGACGCGCTTGATCCCGAGCTTGCGCTTCACCTCCGCTCGATTCCTTATGCGTCATCGGCGATCGTCATCGCCACCTACAAGCGCGACCAGGTTTCGCACCCGCTCGACGGTTTCGGCGTTGTCGTGCCGACAATCGAAAACCGGCGGATTCTGGCGATCTCGTTCACCTCGGTGAAATTTCCCGGCCGCGCGCCGAAGGATTCGGTGATCCTCCGTATCTTCGTCGGCGGCGCGACGCAGCCCGAGCTTTTCGACCTCGACAATGGGGCGATCGAAGCCCTGGCATGTAGCGAGGCCAGCCAACTTCTGGGCATCACCGGACCGCCGATTTTCACACGAGTGAGTCGCCACCCCCGCGCGATGCCGCAATACACGCTTGGCCATCTCGATCGCGTCGCCACAATTCGCACCCGCGCGGCACTCCATCCCAACCTGGTGCTGGCGGGCAATGCGTTCGATGGTGTCGGCATTCCCGACATCGTCAAATCAGCGCAAACGGTTGCGGATGATTTGCTAGCTTCACTCGTCGTCCCCGCCGTCGTTTAGCCGCCAAGGAATTTCATGAACGCGCCGATTGAACCCCCTCAACTCGTGCTTTGCGTTCCTGGGCCATGGGCAGACCGTCGCGAGTTTGTGATGAGCATCGCTGCATTGGATGCCGGCTACCTCGCCGCTGGTCCGATGCTCATGAACATTGCGACCAAATTCAAGTGTGAAGTTGTGTTCGAAGGCGCCGACGCTCGGATGCAGCGAGCGTTCCAGGCCGCCGGACCGCACTGGCGCGACAGCGAAGCGATGCAGGCGATTGCGGGGCATCAGTCGGTGGTGTATCTCGTCGGCCGCGGTGGCTCGCACGAAGCAGCGAACGCGATGATCGAAGCGGCGGCGGTTCTTTTGAAAGCCGGTGGACTTGGTGTGAAGGTCGAAAGCAGCGGCATCGCCCATCCGCCCGAACGCTGGCTCGATTTCACACAGCATCTCTATCTCTTCAAGGCCCACGAAGCGCTGGTGATTTACGTCCACGACGAATCATCCGTTCATTCGTGCGGCATGCATGTGCTGGGGCATCCCGACGCCTACACCGATCGCGATTGCACCGGCGTCGAGGCCGATTTGCTTCGTGATTTCACTCATTTCTTGTTTACTGAATCGCCCACAATCAAGCACGGCCAGACGTTCGCGATCGCCCCGTCTGCGCCGGTTTATCGGATCGAGCAGACCGAGCCTGTCGACTACGGCAGCGATTCGCTGTTCAATAATCCCTATGGAATGTGGCGGCTGGTTCGAGCTTGAGCGGGAGTGAACATGAGCCGACGTTTTGTCATTCTCATCAATCTGCTGTTTTGGGCATCAGCCGTTTCGGCCGAAGATCGAATTGTCGACTGGATGAAAGTGACTGATCGAGCCGCCTGGCAAGCGCGCGACTCCAGCGGCGAAGTGGTCTACAAAGATCAGCTCTGGCTGATGGGCGGTTGGTTCGACTCGTTCGCAGCACCGCCGCGCGACGTTTGGAGTTCACCTGACGGCAAAACATGGAACCTGCAAACCCGCGAGGCTCCGTGGAAGCATAGCGACCTGCCGATGACGGTTGTCTTCAACGACCAAGTTTGGCTCATGGGCGGCTGGTATAACGGCCGGTTACCAGGTCACGGTGCCAGCAATGAAGTCTGGTCATCATCCGACGGCAAGCAGTGGAAGCGGATCACCAACCACGCGGAATGGAGTCCTCGGCTTGCCTCGGGGCTGGTGTCGTTCAAGGGACGGCTTTGGATTCTGGGCGGGACCGAGAACTACTATTTTGGCGACAAAAACAGTCTGAAGAACGACGTATGGTCGTCGAGCGACGGCAAGCAATGGAAGCGCGAAGTCGAGCACGCTCCTTGGTCGTCGCGGGCCTATCACACCGCGGTTGTGCACGACGGCAGAATCTGGGTGCTGGGCGGCGGCAATTACGTGCCGAGCTACGAGGCTCACGACGACGTTTGGTGTTCGAGCGACGGTGTCCATTGGGAACAGGTCGTTGAAAAAGCGCCGTGGTCGCCGCGACTCTGGTTCTCGACGGTCGTCTATCGCGACCGGATGTGGGTGCTCGGCGGATGGTCGAACAACCCTTCAAAGAACTGGGGTGACGTCTGGTATTCCAAGGATGGGAGAACCTGGACAGAGTTGAAGTCAAACGTCATCTGGAAAGCGCGTCACGAACATTCGGCTTATGTTTTCAAGGATAAAATC
The DNA here is from genome assembly GCA_945957605.1 of uncultured Isosphaeraceae bacterium. Taxonomy (GTDB): domain Bacteria; phylum Planctomycetota; class Planctomycetia; order Isosphaerales; family Isosphaeraceae; genus CAMFLR01. The sequence continues at coordinate 128,477 of CAMFLR010000005.1, read as the reverse complement.
TGGGTTGCGGGTGGTCATGCGATGCCGTTGAGCAGTGAGGTTTGGTCGCTTGAGGTTCCGCGTGATTTTCTTGATGATCATAAGAGATAAATTGCTTTCTGAACCACGTCGCGAAACTGCCTTGATCCCAGGACATCACTTATGAATCGCTTTTGTCTCATTGCTTTGTGGTTGCTCTGCCTTCCTGCCTGCGATGGCTTCGATTTAAAGCCCCGCGCGCTGGGGACACCGAAAAAGATCACAGTGAATCTTGGACCGACGCAAGATTTCGGGAGTGCAAGCGGCAAGAAATCGCAAAAGAAAGTAACAACTGATGAGAAAGTGGTGATTGAAGACTTGACGAGCGACATCACCGCCAACGTGAATGCCGGCTTTGACTCGCGCGAAGAAATCATCGAGTCTGCCATTGAGTCTTACTCAAATGAACTTGATGCCGCGGTGCTGAAACCACTTGTTCAGAAGACTGTTGACGAAGCGTTCGATAAACTTCGGAAGGAGCAGGCGACCTGGCCAGCCGTGACCGACTGTGACCGCCTTGATCAAGCATTCGCCGCGCTTGATATTGTTGGAGTCATCGCCCGACAGAATTTCTCCGACTGCGGCACCTGCGGGGTTGCGGAAATCGAAGGCGAGATGGCTGCTGCCAAGAAGACGGGGCGCAAGGTTCGCGGATACGTATTCTATCATCAGCAAGACACAGAAGCGGCTGCAGATGGACGAGTACTCTACCTGAACTACGGCTCGGTTCTCGACGACAAGCAGACTCACGTTGATATTGGCCACGAAGTCGTGAAAGTACTCGAAAGTAAGGGCCTCAAAACGGAATGGAACGGCGATCTAGCGGAACGGATCGGTATCAAGCTCGATTGGAAGCGACGTCGGGCAAAGGATCGTTGACGCGTTACGCTAATTGCAAGCGATTAGGAGGCATCGCGTAGGATTGGCGACACTCGGGCATTCTGCCCCATCCACCTATAATTCAATATATTTAACGATCATAAAAACAAACACTACTTGCGGTTCACCTCGGCCCGCGCACTCGCAACCGGCGCAAGCGTCTGGTCGAGAAAGCCAACAATCCGCGGCACCAGGTTCAACCCTTCGCCATCGAGTTTGAAGCTGTGGCCCGCTCCCTTGAGCACGATCACGCGCGACGGAACGCCCGCTGCTGCGAGCTGTTCGCCCAGACGCGTCGAGTGCGCGACGGGCACGCTGTCGTCGTCTTCGCCGTGAATGAGCAGCATCGGCACAGTTGTTGATGAAACGTGTGAGAGTGGTGACGCGGCGCGGTAGAGCTCGGGAGCTTCGTTGGGCTTTTTACCGAACAGCATTTCGAGCGCTTCGAGAGCTCGTGGGTTGCGGACGAGGTCGGCGAGGTCGCTGGGACCATAAAGATCGACGACCGCCTGCACCTCGGTTTCCGGATCGCTGCCTTGGGCGTGGGTGCCGAGAAGGGTCGCAAGATGTCCACCGGCCGACGAGCCGTAGGCGACCACTCGGCGCGAGTCGATACCGTATTCACTCGCGTGCCTGCGCACCCAGCGCACGGCGTCTTTTACGTCGTCGAGATTTTCGGGCCAGCCGGGGTGATTGCGAGTTGAGAGGATGTAGTCGACCGAAATCACCACATACCCATAATTGACGAGCCGCGAGACTTCGCGTCCGTAGCTGTTTTTCGTTCCGCCGCGCCAGCTTCCGCCGTGAATCGCCACGATCGCTGGCAACGGCTGGTTCTGGCGAGCGTCCGGCACATAAACGTCGAGCTTTTGCTGCCGCCAAGGCGCGCGTTTGTAGACGACGTCGGTGTAGGCGACAACGCCTTTGGGAAGTTCCACCCGCGTGGCTTCCGTGTAGATCACATAGGTGACGACCGTCACGATTCCAAGCCAGCCCACAACGTGCGCTGACTTTATCCAGTCGGACATCAGACCAGCTCCCTCGCCGGTGCACCCGTTTCGACCAGGCAAACAAGAATCAAATTGCGCGCTCGCGCATTGTTCTTCGTCCAGAACGCGCCCGTTCGTTGCGCGGAATTGACGCCAGAGCGAATCATGTTGCAAAAAATCGCGATAAACTCCACATTCCGAATCATCGTCAACAATTGACCCAGAATCGCGCCGAAATTGCTCGGGCTTGCCGGATCGTGGTCTGTGATTTGCAGAATATGTGCGGACGAGAATTGCGATCAGCGACGAGGACTTTACCCTCAGACTGATGAATTCGGCAATGTCTCTCGATGGCGCGCATGGCGGCGATTGTTGGGTCGGTTGGAATAAGGACCGTAAGCTATGGTGGGAAAAATGGCGACAACCCGGCTCCTGCTGGTCGAGGATACTCCCTTCCTCCGGGCGATTTTCGGGCGACTCCTGCGACTGCAGGGTTTTGAAGTCAACGAGGTGAACGACGGTCAGGAAGCGCTCGAGTGTCTGGCTGATTTCCGGCCGAACCTCGTGCTTACCGATATGATGATGCCGCGGATGAATGGCGTGGAACTCATCTCAGAACTGCGCGCTCGGCCCGAAACGGCAGAATTGCCGGTGCTCGCGATTACGGCGGATGGCTCGGGCCAGGCTGAATCGGAAGCACGCAGGGCAGGGGCGTCCGACTTCATCTTGAAGCCGGTTGACCTTCCTGAACTGCTGGCACGGATCAATCGACTCGTTCCGCAAAGGGGGACGGGCGCAATGACGGCCGCATGCGGCTGAGTTTTCCTTTGGCAGTTCGCGCTGAGTTGGACTTGTCACCAGATCGCGATTTTGGATAATGATTCTCTTTCGACAAAGTTCAATTTCGCGCGGAATGCCAGGGAGAGTCGGTCGTGGCCGTACCAAAGAGACGTAAGTCGAAGTCAGCGAAGGGTAATCGGAGGAGCCACGACGCCTTGACCGCGCCCGCCCTCAACATTTGCCCGCAGTGCAAGCTCGCCGTCCCGCCCCACAAGGTGTGCGAACTCGTCGAAGAATGCGGCAACGTTCAGCGCAGCAAGCCCCACAACCCCACCGCCAAGGAAAAGGTCTGATCGATTCCGCAAGCATTTGCTAACCGCAAGGTTATCGCAAAGCTCGCGTTGAGTCGATCGTGCCGCATCGAATAGATACGTACGACGAGGGAGTCTCCCGATGGGTCGCCAGTGCGAAGTAAGTGGCAAGAAGACATCGTTCGGCAACCACGTCACCACGCGTGGTAAGGCCAAGTACCTCGGTGGCGTTGGTACCAAGTGCACTGGTATCTCGCGCCGGACCTTCCAGCCGAACCTGCAGCGCATTCATATCTGGCTGCCGAACGGCACCACGACGCACGTCCGCGTGGCTACCTCGGTCATCCGCTCGGGCAAGATCACGCTCGAAGTCGACGGCAAGGTTCAAACCTTCCCGCTGATCAAGGCCTCAAAAGGCTCGGCCAAGGCCCGCACCGAACTGAAGAACCTGTACCCGATCTGAGTTCGGGGCCGGTTTTAATTGCAGACGAGATAACAACGCGAGGGGTTCGAGATGCGGACCGCTCGCGTTTCGTCGTGCGCTGTTGGTTAGAATTGATTTGCTGAACTCGTCGGTTACGTTGCGCCCGGGATTACTCGCAATTTCTGACGGCATTGCATGCAGCGCCCTTCTCGGAACGCGCTGGGATCATAGGTTGCGTACCGCCAGCCACAGTTGGGACACTTTATCCAACCATTGGAATAGGTCGTAACTTCCAGTTCGGGTTGGCCGTTATCGAAGGCGTTGATGACCCATCGCAAATCGCCCTCCACGACCATTGCTGCGTTCGCGGCCTGTCCGGCGACATAGGAATTCGGATCGACCATCGCCCGCTCGATGATCGGCTGGATGGACTCGCGGTTCAAAGGTCGCTTCTTGTGCGCGAGTCGTCCCAGAGCAAATAGGGCATTTCGGCGCACGTGGAAATCACGGTGACTGGCCAGGCTGGCGCAAAGCTCTTCGACCCAGTCGTCTTCGCTTTCCGCAGCCATCAAAACAGTGTGGGACAACACAGTCGGGTCGTCGCCGAGGATACGTGCTTCGGCCTCGGCACGCGTGAGTGAGTCCGCGCATTCACCATCGCGAGGCTGAAACTGGGCGAAGTATGTATCCGCTTCGTGAGGCGGATACAAAACGATGCCGCCACCCTCAATGACCAGGCACCCTTCAAACTTCGGCGAGAGCGCGCGCAAACTCCTCCGAGTTCTTGCCAGTGCTGCAGAACTGCTCCGGGCTTCGGCAATAGCCGTTGACGTAGCAGTAGCCGTCAGCAAGGTAGACTCGCTCGCCTCCGACAATGTATTCGTCTTCGCCGACCAGTTCTCCAACTTCTCCGAGCATGCGCCGAGCCCTTACAAAATCGATCGGGCGCAGTGGCACACGCCCAAGTGGGCGATATGTGCGGAAGTCGAAGTGGCCAACGAGCATGTAGTGAATAAAGCTCATTTGCCCGCCCTCACAACACAGTTCAAAATGGCTTACGATCCCGGGTCGGTTCGATAAGCCCAGGCTCGATTTGACGTGCCGAACATTTTACGGTGATTTCACCGTAATCAGCGAAATCTCCGGCCGGCAAAAGAATCGAATTCGCGGTGCCTGATTGCGCTCGCAGCCAACACCTCGGCTTACATAAATCGCGTTGCCATCGAGATGATGCAAGCCGCCCGCCGCCACCTTGCGCGGGACATCCGAGAGCGTCATGAGCGGGCCGAATCCAGGAACGACGACCTGCCCGCCGTGAGTATGCCCGGCAACGACCAGGTCGATGCGCGAGTTTTCGTGCAGACGAGAGACGACGTCCGGCCGGTGGCCGAGCACGATGCGAATATCATCGCCGCCAGCAACAGTTTCGACGCCGTCGACGGTCCTCTGCGCTCGGGGACTGCTGTACTGCAGTTCGACACCGGCGATCGTGATTGACCGGTCGCGCACAGTCGTCCGCGCCACATCGTCTTGCAGCAGCTTGATTTTCGTCCCTTCAACCAGCGATTCGAGCCGTCCGGGTGCCTGGTCGACGTCGCCTGGTACGAGAAACACACCTCCGGGGGCGTCGAGCGTCGCGAGCATTTCTCTAATCGCCGGTTCTTCTCGTGCGAGCGCTTCAGAATCTCCCTGAAATAGATCGCCGGGCATGAGGATCAGGTCGGGCTTGAGCGCCATCACCTGCGCCAGTGCTTTGCGTTCATAATCGGTGACGAACCGAAACTGCATGTCGGTAATCACTGCGATGGTGAACGATTCCTTGCCCGCGCGCTCGGGTGGCAGGGCGAATTCTGCGCGGCAAACTTCGAGCCGGAAGGGCTCAACGTGTGATGCGTAAACATACACACCAAATCCAAGTAAACTCACACAACTCGCAACCCAGACACCGTAAGAGAGCAGGGGGCGTTCTTCAGGTCGCCTCTGGCGATGAATCGCGTTCCAGACGATGAGTGTGAGACCAACGAGGGGAATCGTCAGCGTCAAATCAACATAGACGAGATGAACCAGCCCGAAGAGTGCCACGCCAAACGTCGCGAGCACCGCGTATTTCAGGCCGAACTGAAACGCCACTGCGCCGTTGGCTCGGAAAAGCACGCTGAGATCGATTTGCTTTTTCTTGCGGCTGATGAGCCAGAGAAGCACAATCCCAAACGCGTAATCAATCAAGCAAGAAAGAATAACTACTGCTTTGAACAACAACTCTTTATTCGTATACATAAGTCGCGATTCCGTTCGAGCACGAGGTGGGTGCCACTAACTCTGCCAGTGCTCTTAGATCCAATCGAGGAAAGAAGATCACTGGCGAAGCCAGGGCACCCAAAAATCTCGCGTCACCGCTCCATTGAATCCGCTTAAACCTCGTCGTCCTCGCGAAGTTTCGCCAGTACGCTCAGGTCTTCGAGCGTCGTGGTGTCGCCGGTGCTTTCGCGGCCGGCGGCGATGTCACGAAGCAAGCGCCGCATGATTTTGCCCGAGCGAGTCTTGGGCAACGAATCGGTGAAGCGAATGTCGTCGGGACGAGCCAACGCTCCAATTTCCTTCACAACGTGCGCCTGCAACTCTTTCTTGAGTGCATCGCTGGCGACCTGTCCGCCTTCGAGCGTCACGAACGCCGCAATCGCCTGGCCGCGAAGATCGTCGGGCTTGCCGACGACCGCCGCTTCCGCCACCTTGGGATGGCTGACGAGAGCACTTTCGACTTCCATCGTCGAGAGCCGGTGCCCCGAGACGTTGAGCACGTCGTCGACGCGGCCCAAAATCCAGTAGTTGCCGTTCTCATCGCGACGGCCGCCGTCGCCCGTGAAATAGCAGCCGGGGACTTCGCTCCAATACGTCGCGCGATAGCGTTCGTCATCGCCGTAGAGCGTTCGCAGCATCGACGGCCAGGGCTGTGTCATCACCAGGAAGCCGCCCTGATTCTCGCCAACGGGCTTGCCGTCCTTGGTGACGACCGCGGGCACGATTCCGGGCAGGGGACGCGTCGCCGAGCCGGGAACCGTCGGCACTGCTCCGGGCAGGGGGGCGATCATGATCGCGCCGGTTTCGGTCTGCCACCACGTATCGACAATCGGGCAGCGCTCGCCGCCGATCACTTTATGATACCAAATCCATGCCTCGGGATTGATCGGCTCGCCAACCGTTCCGAGCAGTCGCAGGCTCTTGAGGTTGTACTTATTCGGCCACTGCTCGCCCCACTTCATGAACGCACGAATGGCGGTGGGAGCGGTGTAAAGAATCGTGACCTTCAGCTCTTCGATGATCTTCCAGAACCGCCCCTCATCCGGCGAGTTCGGCGCGCCTTCGTACATCACAATGGTCGCGCCGTTGGCAAGCGGGCCATAAACGAGATACGAATGCCCTGTCACCCAGCCGATGTCGGCGGTGCAGAAATAGATGTCGTCCTCTTTGAGGTCAAACACCCATTTCGTCGTCGCGGTCGTGCCCACCAAATAGCCGCCGGTGGTGTGCAAAATCCCCTTCGGCTTACCGGTCGAGCCCGACGTGTACAGGATATAAAGCGGATGCTCGCTATCCACAGGCTCGGGCGGACAATCGCTCGACGCCTTGGCGGCGAGGTCGTGCCACCAGTGGTCGCGCCCGCTCGTCATCGAAATCTCTTGGCCAGTGCGCTTGGCGACGATCACCGACGTAATCGTCGGGCACATCGCCGCTGCACCATCGGCGTTTTCCTTGAGCGGCACAACCTTGCCGCGGCGATACCCGCCATCGGCGGTGACCAGCACCTTCGCCGAGCAATCCTGGATACGTCCCGCGAGTGCCTCGGAGCTGAACCCCCCGAAGATCACCGTATGCGGCGCACCGATTCGAGCACACGCGAGCAGCGCAATCGCCAGCTCGGGAATCATCGGCATGTAAATCGCAACAACATCCCCTTTCTTGACCCCCTGGGCCTTGAGGACGTTGGCGAAAGTCGCGACCTCACGCTGCAAATCGCTGTAAGTCAGCGTTTTGCGCTCGCCGGGCTCACCTTCCCAGATGATCGCTGGCTTATTCTTGCGATCTCCTTCGGCATGACGGTCGACACAATTCTGCGACGCGTTCAACGTCGCACCGACGAACCACTTGGCGTGAGGGGCCTGCCAGTCGAGGACCTTGGACCAGGGCGACATCCAGTCGATCGCCTTGGCCTGTTCGGCCCAGAATTCTTCTGGCTGATCCTTGGCCCAGTTCCAGAGCCGCTCATATTCGGCGAGGCTTCCCACATGGGCCTTCTCTGCGAACGCCGGCGGGGGCGGGAAAACCCGCGTTTCGTTGAGAACGCTATGAATCGAACCGCCGGAATCAGCCGTCATAATCGCGGGCTCCGCCATTCAATGTGGAGTTCAGTCTGTCTATCGCAAAAGGCAGGGAGGACCGATCGTCTCGACCCGATCAATCACCGATCTTAGGGTACCCCCTACGGGCGGTCAACCTTTGGCGGATTCGGGAGAGGCTTCGGAACTGTGGGAGACTGGAAAGGATTCGGCCGTGCCGTGGTCTCTTCAAGGTACCGCACCAAGTTCTGGCATTTCGTACTGCGAATTGAGACGTAATCACGCGTAAACTGTTGGGACGAATTCCGCTGCATTTTGACAATGGGACAAGTGCAGCAATACGATCGAATCGGACTCGCGATCTAAGTGCAATCGGGCAGCAAAATTGACCGTCCACGATCAAACCAATTCCTTCATCAATTCTATTCAAGCGGTCGTTTTCGACCTCTATGGCACGTTGATCCATCTTCACCACGATTCAAAGCCCTATCTGAAACTGGCTCGAATCGCAGCACCCAGGCATCCACAATCGGTCGTCGATCAGGCACTTCGAACCCATACTGCGGGAATCGTCGACTTCGCCGAACGACTGAAATTGCCGGCGAGTTCGGCTTGGTCGCAGCTTGATGAAAAACTCCAAGAGGACCTGCAATCGGCTCACCTCTTTGACGACGTCATCGCGACACTCGTCGAGTTGCGATCCTGCGGAATTAAGCTTGGTCTGATTTCCAACCTTGCATCACCGTACAAGCAACCGTGCGACACTCTTGGCCTCATCGGCCATTTCGATGCGGTTCTGTTTTCGTGCGACGTCGGCCTGCGCAAGCCCGACCGAGCGCTGTTTCTCCGCATGAATACCCAACTCGGCGTTCAACCCGAGGCGTGTCTGATGGTTGGCGACAGCTTACGCTCGGATTACGATGGGGCAAAATCGGCTGGCTGGAATGCGATTCTCCTTCGAAGAAACGGAGACGCACCAGGTGCCATCACAAGCTTGAAAGAGCTAACCGCAATGTTCGAAACGCGACGCGATCAATAAGCATCCCCACTAATCACCTCCCCAAAATTCCGCGTCCCCAGCGCCCGGAACGTCGCCAGATCAATCGACTCCTTGATGAACTTCACCGAGCCATCGCCAAACACAAAATTTGCGCCTCCGGGATGGAAGCTGCGAAATCCCCACTGACCGTATTCCTTGTAGACCGGGATGTTCAGCGTCCAGGCCTTGTAGTCCGACGTGTCGGGCCAGGGGGTGCCTGGCGGAAGTGCGTGTGGGCCGGGGGTGCTGGGGGTCGATGAGCTCAGGCTATAGCCGCCAGCGTAGTCGCCCTGCATCATCGGGGCGTTGATGCGCGGCACCTGGAACGCGAAGCCTTGCGGGCGGAATGTCGTGCCCGAAGAGTCCCAGTTTGTTGAGACTTGAAAGTATCCCGGTTGCGACCACTGGTTGAACTGCGCATCAGGATCATTGCGGAAACGGGAGGTTTCGCCGACGAAGATGGTGTTGCTCAGGCCGTCGGTGAATGTCGCGCCTCGGTAGGCGGAGTAGTCGTCGAAGGCGCCGTTGCCGATGTCCTGGTTCCAGCATTCGGGGCCGGAAATGTATGCGACGATGTTCCACGTTCCGGCCGAGCAGGCGTAACTTGTTTGTGAGAAGGGGTTTGGCGATGAGGTCGAGGAGTCTTGCGGCTGATCGCTGGGGCAAATGTAGGAATTCACCCGCATTCCCAGGCCGGTGCGGTTGATGTTACCCGCGTTGATGCCGCCCCACATCCCGTTCATCCCGCCCGAGGCGAGATTGAAATTGATCGCGTTAAAGGCATTTGCCTGTTCCATTTGGGGCAGAATGAAGGCCAATGCACCAAAGGCTCGGCTGGCGTGGGTCCCCTGGCAGTTGTTCGTGCCACCATCGGTGGAGTTGTAGTAAATCGCCCCGGCGGGGTAGCTGCCTGTGGCCGATTCGTAGGTCGTCATCGCCAGGCCGATTTGCTTCAGATTGTTCGTGCATTGAATTCGCCTGGCGGCTTCGCGGGCGGATTGCACGGCCGGGAGTAACAGGGCGATCAGCACCGCGATGATCGCGATGACGACGAGAAGCTCGATTAACGTAAATCCGGCAAGTTGGCGTGCTCGGTTGCGCATGACGGGCGGCTCGGTCTTATTTTGGGTCGTCGAGAGGGCATGATGAGGGACTACGTCGTTTCATCGCGGCGGACCGCCCTTGTATGAGCCAGTCCGCCACGCGTCGCTCTCGCGGGGAGCCTATCTTACGATCAATGGTGACGCGGGGGCGGGGGTGCAGGATGCGTCGAACCGCCCGATCCGCCCGAGGTTGTAGGACTCACACTACCAGAACCGGAGGTCGATCCGCTGCCTGTTCCTGATCCATTATGACCAGTGCAGCCGCCGCTCGTGCCGGTTCCGGTTCCCGTCGTACCAGTGCCAGTTCCGGTCGTGCCGGTTCCGGTCCCCGTTGTTCCCGTGCCGGTTCCAGTTGTACCGGTGCCTGTCGTGCCGGTTCCGCCGCCAGGCACGGGCGTGCCGATGCTGGCCGGCGGAATACGTCCCTCGAGCTCGTCCAGAATGCTGATCCGCCGACGCCGTTTGCGCGCAGGGGCGCCCAGGACCGCGTGGAAAATTCCACGCAAGCCGTTCTCAAAACGACTCATACGCTCTGTTCCTCGTTCCCAGGTGGAATCACCGCGCTTCCACTCGCACGCGAATGAGGGACGTGGTCGCTGCGTGGAAGCATGATATCGCGAAGTGCCGTACTTCGTAGGAACGTAAGCCGAGCCGGAAATCGACCGAAAATCCACGAATTATTTAGAAAAACATTTGTGTGACATGCGCGGATAGTTCTGCAACCGGGCGGGCGGCACCTCGATTGCGTCTGCGGGAAGGCTGAGACTGACGGTCAGTTCGCCGTCAGTTCACGGATCAGGCGGATGAGCATGGCGACGTTGACGGGTTTGACGAGGTAGTGGACGAACCCAGCGTCCTGACCAGCGCGGATATCGTCGTCGGTGCCGTAGGCGCTGAAGGCGATGCCGTTGATGCCGAGGTTCTGGCGAACGTACCGCATCACGTCGAGACCGCTGCCGTCGGGCAGGCCGATGTCACTGACGATCAGGTCGAACCGTTCCTCTCCCATCGCGGAAATTGCTTCCGCCACGGTCGACGCCGGACGAACGGTGAATCCATTCCAGCGCAGCATGTTCACGATGGCGTTGCGTGTATCGGGGTGATCCTCGAGCAACAAGACCCGCGTCACCTTCAAATCAGCCTCGTTCACGGCAGGTCGGGTTGATGTCGTTGTGTCGGGACCAGCGTCCGCCAACATGGCGAACCTGCCGCCCGTAGTCATTTCTGTCGGTCCCGCGCCGATCCCGAACCCGACTCCGACGGCCACCGCCTGGGCATCCAGCCTCACGTCCACGTCCAGAAACATCGCTCTCCCTCCAGCCCATCGCACCACCGCCGTCGCATCCTGATGCACGAAGTTTATCAAGGGCCGCGACGTCAGTGCTACGCTTATTTAACACACCTCAACGAATTGGCAAGCCTGTAATTGCAAAACGATGGGCACAGCCGCGACGGCTTGTGATTCGCGGAAACCCTGATTTGAGAATGAAATCGATCGGAAGGAATGGCGTTCACGTTTGTGAGAGGGCAAACGTGTTTCGATGAATCTTCTGCTTAAGAAACGAATGCGTCCTGCGCGAACGCGTTCCGAATCCAGCCGGTACGAAGGGAAAAGCATAGCGCTCGGCCCGGAAGAGACTTCCTCACCGTCGCCGTCTGTTCATTCTGCGCGGACTGGCGCGGGCACATAGCTTCACGCGCAGGGACGCCCAGAACAAGAGTGCGAGACCCACGACCTTGTGGCTTGAATGCAGCCTGCTTTGCTCGCGAAAGGTCAGATTTCCGTCAGTTCAATTGCCTCTTCGGTCCGATGCTTTTGACTGATCTGGACTTCTCTTAGTTGCAGTTCGCTGCGTTCCTCAAGCTCTATCCACCATCCCGAAATTGCTGCGGAAGATTCGCTTTGCGTCCGTCTCTCGACTTTACTTTTCGACTCTTCCGCACTGCCATCCACTACGCAGGGCGGTTACAGGTTGTGACATTCCGCATCCCTTTATGTGTCTAATTTCGCGGCTTGCCCAGAAGTGAACACCGTTTCTCGCCGTAACCCAACTCACAGGACGAACAGCGCGCTTGCCCTGCAGTTCACGTCGACACTTTGCGCATCCGCACAAAAGCTTGCGCACCAAGCGTTTCAATGCATGATTCGCGCCATTCAGTCCGTGTCGGTTTCCGATATTCGTCGCGAAGAAAACGGCTTCGATTCCCGTCGCTGGTTCGTCGACGCTATGCTGGAGCGAACAAAGATACAGTTCTTCCGTCCCACACCGAATTTGAAAGCAAGAATCGGAGTTTCTGCACGAACCCGGGTCCTTAGCATTCGCCAGAGTGGGGCGCGTTCGGTTAGACGCGCCGCGAGGGGACTTCGGGGGAGAGCCCAATCATGAACGCGAACCTGGCAACGCAACGCGACGCTTTCACAAGCGACGACGCACGCTGGCAGGCCGTCGTCGAACGCGACTCGCGTGCCGACGGTTGTTTCTACTATTCGGTGCAAACGACCGGCGTTTACTGCCGTCCCGTTTGCGCGGCGAGACTGGCTCTGCGGAAGAACGTCCGATTTCATGACACCACCGATGCCGCCGAGGCTGCAGGCTTTCGCGCCTGCAAGCGTTGTCGGCCCAATGGCGATAGCATAGCCGAGCGGCACGCAGAAGCTGTGGCGCGGGCATGCCGGATCATCGAGCAGGCCGATGAGCCGCCCAGCCTCGAAGCCCTGAGTACGGCCGTCGGTCTGAGCACATTCCATCTTCACCGGCTGTTCAAAGCGCAAACCGGCGTAACGCCGCGCAAGTACGCCGCCACCGTTCGCGGCAACCGCGTCCGCGAGACGCTTACGCAGAGCCGCAGCGTAACCGAGGCAATTTATGGCGCCGGATATCAATCAAACAGCCGCTTCTATGAACAATCGACCGATCTCCTCGGCATGACGCCAACAACGTTTCGCGCCCAGGGAGCCGGCGAGTCGATTCGCTTTGCCGTCGGCGAATGCTGGCTCGGGGCGATTCTGGTTGCGGCGTCGGAGAAGGGGATCTGCGCAATCCTCCTCGGCGACGATCCCGAAGCCCTCACGCGCGATTTGCAGGATCGTTTCCCTCGCGCCCGATTGATCGGCGGCGACGCAGAATTCGAGCGCTGGATGGCCGAGGTTGTGGGATTTGTCGCCAATCCGTCACTCGGCCTCAACCTGCCCCTCGACATCCGCGGCACGGCGTTCCAACAGCGCGTTTGGGACGCGCTTCGACAGGTCCCGCCCGGCAGCACGATCGTTTACGCCGAGCTTGCGAATCGCATCGGCAATCCCAGCGCCGTTCGTGCGGTCGCTGGAGCATGTGCGGCGAATCCGATTGCCGTGGCAATACCCTGTCATCGCGTCATCCGCACCGGCGGCTCGCTCTCGGGCTATCGCTGGGGCGTCGAACGCAAACGCGAGTTGCTCGAACGCGAACAGGCAGCGCAATGAAGTCGAAGGCAATCACACGCATCGAACTCCCGTTCCAACCGCCGTTCGACTGGCCGTTCTTTCTGCGTTATCTTTCAGGAAGGGCAACTGCGGGCGTCGAGTCGATTGAGAACGACACGTACCATCGCGCCATCGAAATCGACGGCCGCGCAGGGTTGATCTCAGTCTCGCATGACGCGGCCGATCACCTGCAACTCGAAATGATCGGCGATGTTGCCGATCGCACCGACACAATTGTGCCGCGCGTGCGACGCATCTTCGACCTCGACGCCAATCTCGCGCTCGTTCATCAAACGCTGGGCCGCTCGCAGCCTCTCGTCGACTTGCTGGGCACCTTTCCCGGCGTGCGAATTCCCGGCGCCTGGTGTTCGTTCGAGCTGCTCGTGCGGACGATCGTCGGCCAGCAGGTCACAGTGAAGGCCGCCACCACCATCATGAGCCGGCTCGTCACGCGATTTGGCCGAACGGCCAATGTTGATGGTCGAAATGTCTCGTTCTTCCCAACACCGCGCGCACTTGCCGACGCCGACATGCAAGGAATTGGCATGCCCGGCAAACGCGTGCAGGCGCTTCAAGGAGTCGCCCGAGCAATTGCCGACAACGCGATCCCCGCGCTCGATCCCGGGGGAAATCACACCGAGATCAAATCAGCATTGCTCGAATTGCCCGGAATCGGTCCCTGGACCGTCGAGTATTTTGCGATGCGTGCGTTGCGCGATCAAAACGCCTGGCCCGGGAGCGACCTCGTTCTCAAACGCGTCGCCGCGCAACACGACGCGACCGCCTGGCAACCCTATCGCGGCTACGCGGCGATGCACTTCTGGAACCAGGCATCGCAAAGCACTACGTAGACGCGTTTCCTTTCTCCCATCAAAAACTGTTCAAGGATTTTTCCGTTTCACCGGCGATCTCACAATCCGCCAGGCGATTTCGTACCACCACCCGTCCATCCCTTGCGACTCGCTCGCCTTCTGGATGTATTTTCGTCCGACCTCGGTTTGCCCTCGATTCATGAGAAACTGGCCGACGCAGAACAAAGCGGCTGCGACGCTTTCCTGTCCCTTCGAGGCGATCACCTGATCGACAGCCACAAGGTCGAGCGGTTTGTTATCTTTGAGCGACTGCGCCATCATCTGGGCGATTTTCCCTGTCTGCGGAAAATTCACGTTCCCCGGCACCTGCAAGTAGGCAAGCATCTCGTCGCGTTTCTTGGTGTCGCCTACCTGATCGGCCAGCATCCAGACGATCGACGCGTTGCTCGAGTTCGGCGACTGGGTTTGCAGCGCGATGAAAATCGCCTCAGCCGCTTTCGGATCGCCCGAAAGCCAGCGATAATAACCAACGTCGTATCGATTCGCCAGGTCGGGCCGCCCCTCGACGCTCTTGAGATAGGCGTCGGTCCATTCCTTCGCCGCTTCAACATTCTCGTGGCCAGTTCGCCGGCAAAGGCAATACCACCAGGCCCAGTTGTGGCCGGGGTAGCGCTCGCTCAATCGCTGAGCCCACATCTCGGCCTTGTCATTTTCTCCCAGATGCTCGTAGCACTGCATGGCGACTTCCATCGCCCAGCCGGCCCAGGTTTGGGCCGCGGCCTCCGCGTAGGGTGCAGCTTCCTTGTACTTATCCTGACTCATCAAGTAATTGGCGATCTCGATGCGAACCTTCGCCTGGTCGAGACCGAAGTCCTGGCCGGTCTTGATATAGTCATCGAGCGTGCTCTTCCAGAGCGCCATGTCGCCTTCTTTCTGGTAGACCTCGGCCAGCCGCTGGTAAAACGTGTGCTGAGGCGAAATCTCGATGCAGCGTTTGAATAACGCCTTTGCGCGATCATTTTGCTTGAGATGCAAGTAGCGATCCGCCAAATTGCTGAGCAAGATCTGCGAATCGTTTCCGCGCTTCTCCCACTCGTCGGCCTTCCCCTTAACCTCGTCCCACGCCAGGCTGACGAGAATGCCCTGAGCGAACGCCTGATTCGGCGAAATACGATTGAGTAGCTTCGCCACGCTCTTCTGATAATTGGAATCCGGCATGATCAGGCCCGCGGCCAGGTCGCGCATCACGTCGTCGGCATGGCCAAACGCCATTCCGCCTTCATGGTGACCGACTCTCACGGTCTGATACTGCTCTGTGAACATAAAAAGTTCGCGCTCGTGGCTCTCGATTTCGTTGATGTCGATCGCATTGCTGAAGTCGACACACTTCTGGCGTGTTTGCTCGGGAGGTGAAAGCGCGTATGCCTCCAAATACGGCAGGTAGCGATGCTTGGCGACGAACGGCCGAGCCTCCGCCCAGAAGTCCTCGACGGGCACACTCCAGGTCGTCTTCATGAACAGCAAACGCCGCATGACATGAACATAGCGGGTTTCGCGAATTAATTGCGCGAGATTGCCCCAGCCCGGCTCGCCGATGTCGCCGCTCGCTGCCGCCGCCTTTTCCAGCGCCAGCGTGTAAGCAAGCTCACCCCTGCGACCGTCGAGCGCAGTTTTCACGTCGCCAGGCAAGCCCGAAATGGCCTTGAGCTTCACGGGCAGCAGTCGAGTAAACGTGTTGGGGCCAATCGTCGTGGCGACGTGCAATCCGGCCACGCCGCTCATCCGGCACATCAGGTCGTGCGCCCGATAGCAATCGACATCCGCCGACACAACATCACGCGCAGCAAGCAAGCCGTTGTCCATGTACAGTGGATATTCCATCGACAGCATCCGCAACAGTTTCGCGAGCTTGATGTGCGGTCCCGTCATCGCTTTCAGACGGCCGAGGTCCTGATTCGCATACGCTTCGGCTGGCTCGATCCAGGTCGGCACTTCGGGCTTTTTATCGCCCGCAGCCTTCCTTGATGCGGCTGCGAGGTCTTCAACCGCTTCACTGTGCAGGCCGAGAAGCGACCGGACAAACGCGCGATTCCACAAAGCCCAGGCCGAATTCGGTTCGCGATGGAGTAACCGCTGCGCGTAGAGCAGGGCACGCGCTTTGTAAACCTTGTGGGCGGGGTTCCAGAGATGTTCGGTCAGAATCCCAAGCTGTGCATAAGCACGCGCGAGTGCTCCAAGCCGTTCGGGCGACTCACCATCATTGCGGATCGCCTCATGCAAGTCGCGCACGACCGTGTAATGGTCGATGAACCCGAGCGTCGCCATTCGTTCGTCGGTATTGGGCGGCAAATCGGAACCAGGTTTGAACTTGTTCGGCGTCCCGGTTGCGCCCAGCTTTTTGAGATTCTCGGGGAAACTCGTTCGCGACAGTTCTTCCGCGAACGGCAACATCATGGCGATAATATCGCCCTCACCGGGAACCTTGTCGATAAGATGCTCGAACAGCACGCTCTTCGAATCGCCCTCTCCCTGGCGAATCAGCACGCGGCCGTTTCCATCGGCACGAAGTCCCGAGCTGAGCGAGACGACTTGCTCTCCTTTCGCGATCGGTAGACCCTCGAGCACCTCGTCGCGTGTCACGAGTCCCAGTTCGTCACGCGCCGCCATGAGATAAGCCTGGCGCACCAACTCACGCGTGATCATGCCGTTACCGCCACCCTTAACGTCGTCGAACTGTAGTGGGCCGGTCGGCTTCGCAAGCGCGACCACGGTCTGGTCGCCGACTTTCTGCAACTCGATACGCGTGTGATACATCGCGCGTTCGTTTGCTTGCGCTTTGACCTTTTGCACGACCTCGGGCGGCAGGCTGGGCACTTCTTGCGATGGACCGAAGCCCTCGGGCAAATTGCGATAGATTGTGAATCCGGCGATTCCCATGATCGCCAGAGCGGCAAACGCGGTGATCAGGGTTCGCTTCTTACTGCGCTTGGGAACAGCCGCGGTCGTTATTTCAGCGGGCACTTCGGGAGCCGGCATCGGCTCGACCGGTTCGGAAACCTCGTGGTCGATCGTCATGGAGAATGTCCTCACCGCAACGAGTGGGAGATCGAATATGAGCGCAAACGCCTCGCGCAAGCGTGCATTACGAATGACCCAGCTCGAAGGTATTCCGATCCTATGCAAATGGCAAGTGTCTGGATGACTCCATACAAGGAACCATTGATTGATCGCCCTGGCGTTTGGTAGGTGGGGCTCGTCGCGGCTTGATCTCGATGTGGGCACCGCTATACTCAATTTCGAAGGCGGTGCCGGCCGCCTCCCGTCCGCGGAAAGGACCGAGTCCACCGGGCGAATAACTTGAGTAGATGCGGTTCGATCGAACCTCCTTTGGCCCGACTCAGCGGACACCGGGCGTCATGAAGGGGGCTCGTCATGTTCGAACGTCAGCTACCGGTTCGTCCCGACCTCGATCAGCTCAAACATCAGGCGAAGGATTTGCTTCGCGACGCGCGGCAAGGAGACCTCGCGGCGATCGCGGAGCTTCGCGAACGTCTGGGTGCGGACTTTGATCCTGCTTCGGCCAAACTCGCCGACGCCCAGCGTGCCCTTGCACGGAGCTACGGCGTGCCAAGCTGGCCACGAATGGTCATCGCGTGCCGGATGGTCGATGCCATCTGGCGCGACGATGTCGAAGCCGTGCGTCAACTCGTGCTCAAACAGCCGCGATTGCTCCACGAAATGGCACGCGGCACGAAGCAATGCAATTGGGGTCCGCCGATGAGCTATGCGGCGAACCTTGGGCGCGACGCGATCATTCGCATGCTTCATGAACTCGGCGCAACCGACTTGCTCCGCGCGCTCGATCGCGCAAGTCTGCAAAGCCGGATCGACACCGCTCGTCTGCTTCACGAACTGGCCGGCCGTCCCCGCCCGTCGATCGGATGTCTCGGCGGTCCCGCCTACACGCTGAGCGCGACCGGCACCGAGTTGATGTTCGAGTTGGGCGCACAGGTCTTCGACGACCAAGGCAAGTCGATTGCTCCCGTTGACGTCGTGCTCGAAACCGACAGTCGCAAGCCAGCGAACAAGCATCGAATCCTCGAAATGTATGTGCAGCACGGCTGCTCTCTGCCCGACACCCCCACAATGGCGGTCCATCGCGGCCGGATCGACCTGCTCGAAGCGCACCTCAAGCGCGACCCGCAATTACTCTCACGCACGTTCACGCACGAGGAGATTTATCCGCCCGAGTTGGGATGTCACGACGAGGTACTCACAACGCAAGGTACGCCACTCGCCGGCGGCACGCTGCTGCATCTGTGCGTCGATTACAACGAGATCGAAATCGCCGAGTGGCTGCTCGAGCGTGGCATGAATCCCGACACCCCCGCGGCCATCGACACCAACGGTTTCGGCGGGCACACCGCGCTGTTTGGAACGGTCGTTTCGCAGCCGAATTTCTGGATGAATCACCTCAATCTCGAACGCGTTGCACCATTCACGCAGCTCATTCTCGATCGCGGCGCCAACCCGAACGCCCGCGCCTCGCTCCGAAAGCAACTCCACCCCGGCTACGCTCCCAAGCTCGATGTTTCGTTGCACGAATATCGCGACGTCACGCCACTGGGCTGGGGCCAGCAGTTTCGCGCTAAGGTGTTTGTGAGTCAGCCGGCAATGGATCTCATCACCGCCCATGGCGGCGAACAGTAATTGATTTGAGCTTTGGAGAGACGCTCCCGCGCGAGTTACACTAGCGCTTGTGATCGCGCGGGAGTACGAACTTCGGCTCGGTATAAGAGATCGACGAATCCATAAGAAGTAGTCGCTCTCAACCCACACGCGTGGTGAAATATGACGCGTATCAACGCATCGAAACCAATAATCACATTACACGTGGTCGCGAGCGTTGATGGCTTCATCGCCCGCAAGGACAACACGGTCTCCTGGCTGGACAGTACGGGAGACGTCTACGAGCGAGGGGTTTCCGAAACCGAAGGCGCCGACGTTGTCACGTCGATCGACTGCTACGTGCTCGGTTCTCATACCTATGAACACGCACTCGAACTTGGCTGGCCCTATGGCGACACTCCGACCATCGTGCTCACGAGCAGAGAACTTCCGCGAACGCGCGAGAGCGTGGCGTTTTATTCAGGTGAGCTCAACACTTTGATCGATGAAACGCTCGCGCCTCGATACCAGAATATCTGGCTCGTTGGCGGAGCATTGTTGTGCCAGAGTTTTCTCAGGCTCGGCCTCGTCGACGAAATTCGCCTGGTTGTGATGCCGGTCCTGCTCGGCGACGGCCTCCACCTCTTCGGCAACTCCGGTCCCGAAACGCGGTGGCGTTTGAAGGACGTCACCGCGTACAAATCCGGCATGGTCGAGTTGTGGTACGCACGCAAACGTGATTCGCAGGGCCGACCGGCGTCGATTCAGACGTAGCTATAACCAAGTGCGGCGGGGTTCAGAGTATCTTGAACCTTCCACGTACCGGTCCACGGTTTTGGCCGGCCGGTCTTGTTGAAGACAAGCTTCGATGCCAAGTCGAGTCCATGACCGCCCGAGGTTGGCAAGTACGGGTCGCTGGTCGGGTGCTGAGTCTTCCAGCGCTCCCAAAGCAGGTCGAGGTAGCAATGGTGAAGGAAAAACACCGGGTCATTTGGGGAAGTTGCGTCGGCCATGTTCCCGCCGATCCATCGATGGACGGGGTTGTGTAAGCCGCCTTCAGAGGTCACTTCCCAGCTATTTGGCCCTGGCGAGTAAGGAGTTTTCGCCAGAACCGAGGCGACGTCCGGCGCGGTGGGGAGATAGCTCGTCGGGTCGTCTCCAAACTCGCGCCTCAATCCGACATCGCCCGGACTGCTATCCCAAACGCGGATCTCAAAATTGCCCTGGCTGTATGCGAACGGACCACTTATGACTCGATTACTCTGAGCAACGTCACCGTCGCCGCCCAAGAAATCCGTGGTAAAAGGAGTGCTTGACCCCGAGATATCCCAATCCCAATAGGGAATCGTGATCGTTGTGTCGTTTGCGGCCTTTTGCAACTCAAGTTCAAATTGGCGAAGCATGATTCGATGCCAGGGAAAGAACAGCGGCCCTCGGTGAGGCATGGGCATGAACATATCCGGCCCCATCATCGCGTTCTTGTGGACCTGAACAAAGTCGTCATATCGCTTCTGGGCTCCGGGATTTAGCACGCTGTCCACGTTGTTCTTGAGAAGCAAAACGGCATCCACAAATGCCTTTTTCTGCTGAGACGACATCTGGGAGTGATTCTGACGAGTATCCATGCGTGCCCTCTTTCCCCATAGACAAAAGAGTTAATGGCATCGATCTGACATGAACTGTGAGGCTATCCAGCGCGATTGGCGGAAGCAATACGGCCGCGGGCTTATTCAAACTCGACAGAGGACCAAATAAACCGCGACGTTTTGATATCTAGATTCAAATAGGCTTTACAATAATTCTTGAGCGAGATCTGCGTTGAAATCTGCGACTTCTCCCACTGCGAGACTTGGCTCATTCTCACGAATCGCGGATAGAGTCCGGTCCACGTAGACGTGCGATTCCGACGACATTTGGTATCGTGGTCACCAAACATCGCCGGTCGCAAAAGAAGTCGACAACAACGGCTACTTGTTCAGATAGCCCTTCGACTTCATCAAAGCAACGATGCGATCGACGCTCTCATCGACGTTGATTTGATCGGTTTGCAGCACGAGATCGGGCGACTT
This sequence comes from uncultured Isosphaeraceae bacterium, assembly GCA_945957605.1. Lineage (GTDB taxonomy): Bacteria > Planctomycetota > Planctomycetia > Isosphaerales > Isosphaeraceae > CAMFLR01. Next base: position 107,588 of record CAMFLR010000005.1, on the reverse strand, counting down.
CGGTTCTTCGAACGCCGCAGTCACGCCAGGCATCTGCGCGATCTTGCCTTCGTCGGCCAGACGATAGGCGCCGCTCTGGTCGCGTGAGCGGAGGACATCCATCGGCGCGGTGCAGTAGATTTCCAGCACGCGATCGCGGCCGATCAGTTCCTTCACCTTTTCGCGGACCGCTTCATGCGGGGCGACAAACGCGGCGATGGTGGTGATTCCCGCCTCGTTCATCAACTTCGCCACTTCGGCCGAACGACGGAGGTTTTCCGACCGGTCATCGGCGGTGAAACCGAGGTCTCGGTTCAAACCTTGCCGCATGTTCTGGCCGTAAAGCACATTAACCGCCATCCCCTCATCCCAGAGGCGGCGTTCCAGCCCGTAAGCAATCCGGCTCTTTCCGCTGCCGGTCAGGCCGACCAGCAGCACCGTCACCGGCACATGCCCATAGCGCTTTTCGCGTTCGGCCGGCGCAACGAGGCTGTCGCGCATCTTGAGACGCACGGCCGGCTCCGCGCTCCAGGCGTCGCTCGAAGAACGGTGGCTGCCGCTCTCGAGAATCATCCCCGCGCCCACGGTGTTGTTCGTGAGGCGGTCAATGAGAATAAACGCACCGGTTGAAGAGTTGATGCGATAGGGATCATAAGCCAGCGGGCGCGTGAGGCTAAGCTGAACGTGTCCCACCTCATTCAACCCAAGCCTGGGGATATCTCGATGTTCCAACGTGTTGACATCAACACCATAACTGAACGAAGCAACCTCGGCCGTTACCTGCTGGGTGGTTTGCTTCAGCGTGTAGGGGCGTCCCGGTACGAGCGGCTGCTCGGCCATCCAGACGACCATTGCCTCCATTTCGCTGCTCACGTGCGGTGGGTTAGCCGGCGGCACCAGCATGTTGCCGCGGCTGACGTCGATCTCGTCGGCGAGCGTTACCGTCACCGCCTGAGGCGCAAACGCTTCTTCCAGCTCGCCGTCATAAGTGACGATCGACTTCACCCGGCTACGCTTACCCGAAGGCAGCACCATCACCTCATCACCCTTGCGGACAATGCCCGACGCCACCGTGCCGGCAAAGCCGCGGAAGTCGAGGTTAGGGCGAATGACATACTGCACGGGAAAACGCAGGTCGGTCAGGTTGCGGTCGCTGGCGATGTGCACCGTTTCGAGGTGATCGAGCAGTGGCGGGCCCGAATACCAGGGCATGGTGTCGCTCTTCGAGGCGACGTTATCTCCCTTGAGCGCCGACATCGGGATGAACGTGATGTCGCGTAAATCAAGCTTTGCGACGAAGTTAGTATAGTCGTCCTTGATCTTCTCGAAGACGTCTCGCGAAAAATTAACGAGGTCCATCTTGTTGATGGCGACGACGACGTGGCGAATCCCCAGCAGCGACACAATAAACGAGTGCCGGCGCGTTTGAGTCATAACGCCGTGGCGTGCGTCGATGAGAATAATAGCTAATTGGCACGTCGACGCGCCAGTGGCCATGTTGCGCGTGTACTGCTCGTGGCCGGGCGTATCGGCGATGATGAACTTGCGGCGGTCGGTCGAGAAATAGCGATAAGCGACGTCGATCGTAATCCCTTGCTCGCGCTCGGCCTTGAGGCCGTCGGTGAGCAGAGCAAGGTCGATTTCGCCCGCGCCAGTAGTGCCAACCTTCTCGCTATCACGTTTGACGGCCGCAAGCTGATCCTCATAGATCATCTTGGTGTCGTGCAACAAGCGACCGATGAGCGTGCTCTTGCCGTCGTCGACGCTGCCGCACGTGAGGAAGCGCAGCAGTTCTTTCTTCTGATGGCGCGCGAGGTAGGAGTGGATGTCTTCTTGACTTAAGTCTACTGCCTGCATTTTAGAAATACCCCTCGCGCTTCTTCTGCTCCATCGAGCCGGTTTCGTCGTGGTCGATCATGCGCCCTTGCCGCTCGGAGTTTGTCGCCAGCAGCATCTCTTCGATGATTTCCGGCAAGGTCGTCGCATTGCTTTCGATCGCCCCGGTGAGCGGGTAGCAACCGAGCGTACGGAACCGCACGCGCTTCATCATCGGCACCTCGCCGGGTCGCAAACGCGCCTGCATCCGCTCGTCGTCGACCATGATCAGCGTGCCATCACGCTCGACGACCGGCCGTTCGTCCGCAAAGTAAAGCGGCACGATGGGTATGTTTTCCAGGTGGATGTACTGCCAGACGTCGAGCTCGGTCCAGTTGCTCAGCGGAAAGGCGCGGATGCTCTCGCCTTTGTTCACTTTGCAGTTGTACAGATTCCAGAGTTCCGGCCGCTGGTTTTTCGGATCCCACTGGTGCAGGCGATCGCGAAAACTGTACACCCGTTCCTTGGCGCGACTCTTTTCCTCGTCGCGACGGGCCCCACCGAACGCGGCGTCGAACTGATAATGGTTCAGCGCCTGCTTGAGCGCCGCCGTTTTCATGATATCGGTGTGCTTCTTCGAGCCGTGGTCGAACGGGTTGATGTTCTGCGCCTGGCCTTCCGGGTTGATCCAAACCTTGAGGTCGAGCCCCTGTTCGCGACAGAATTGGTCGCGAAACTCGATCATCGCCCGGAATTTCCAGGTGGTATCGACGTGCAGCAGCGGAAACGGCAGCCGACCGGGGTGGAACGCCTTCTGCGCCAGGCGCAGCATCACGGCGGAATCCTTGCCGATCGAATAGAGCATCACCGGCCGCTCAAACTCAGCGGCAACCTCGCGGATGATGTGGATGCTCTCGGCCTCGAGAATCTTGAGATGGGTCAGGTTATAACTGCTACTGTTCATTCGTCCCCCTGTTTGTCCTCAACTAAACGATTCTATGGGAAACGCTTAGCTTTTGGGTAGGGGAACATCGTTGGCGCGTCTGGCGGATTCGGGAGGTCAGCGGGGATTTATGGGCACCGTTCGCCAGGATGAAATGCGTCGGAGGGGGCTGCCCGAAGTCGAGTTTTTTACGAGATTTGCGTGCGGCTGCGAGAATTCACGTCGGTCGCGAGACGATCTCCCGCCGGAATTCTTCGGCCTCGTCGAAATTGGCCACCATCATCGACCAATACCTGGGACGATCGAAACTCGTAAGGCGGAAGCAAAACAGGAGACGGTAAACGTCGGAGAAGTGAATATCTGGTTCGATCCAGCAAGCGATGAGCAGGGCTGGACGGAAGGAATAGCCCTGTGGGCCAAGGCGTACCCGGTTGCCACGGACTTCCGCGAATCGATTGCCAGCCGCCTCAAACCTCAATCTCAGTTTGAGGACAACGATAAAAATTGGCCCCATGCCGGCGCCTAGCAGCCAGAGCAAGGGAACGATCGGGCGTCCATTCGAGGCGTCAAACGCAAGCCAGCCGAGCGTGAGGACACTTGGAAGCACGCCTACAAGGAGAAAATGACGCACGCCAAGTTGGGTATCGCGGCGGAATGACTCGACATAGAGCGGTGTCATCTGCGCCGGTTGCTCGATTCTCATCGGACACCCCCGACTCCGCACAGCTTGGCGGCAACGTTATCGCTGACACGCTTTGACGCGTAAGGTTTTGCGATATCCCGACCCTATCTCGTCGATCTCATCCGCGAGCAGTTGCATCTCCCAGCGCTCACTCGGTTCGGCTTCAGGGAACCAGGTGAAGTGATAAATCTTGCGACGCCGATCGACGAGCCCGCCATAAATCCCTTTGGCTTGAAGCAAGTCGTCTGACTCGGTCATTGCGTTGTCCTCTTCGGTTTGGATCGCGTCGTTGACCCAGTCGAAGAATTCAATGATATCGTGGGGAAGTTCGACGTCTTTGCGGATGAAGTCATCCATCAATTTACGCTCGTATGAATTATACGATTGGATCAACGAATTGATTGGGTTGAGTCGCCGTGAAACCTTCTTGAGTCGAACGCCACCGAGCAGCTTCAGACATTAATGTAAGCCTACACTTCCTCGTGGCCCGTCCGCGTTTCGCCTTTGGAGCTATCGCGGCGAGCAGCCTGGTAGGCGCCTACCCATGGCGATACGAGACCAACTGCAATCGCTGCGCTGTAGATCCCAAGCGCGACAATGAATCCCACTCCTGCTTTCTGAGAACCCAATGCCAGGGAACCGCTTCCGACGACGATTGCCAGAATCGCTGTCACAGAGGACAGCACAGTAAGCACCCACCGTGCCCAAGCTTTACCTTCCCACACCTCGAAAAGCAGCCAGACAGTTAATGAAACGCGACCGAACTGGCTCCTGCGAAGCCCGCCGGCATACCAACTCACCAAGGCGACGATAATCTCAGCAAGCACAATAGAAACCGTAACGGCGACGAGCACCCGCTGTCCCAGCCGAGCCTTGCCGACCATGTGACCTCCGTCGAATAGTCACGTCATTTTTTGAATCAAATTGCGCTAACAGGATAAGCAACCATTGTGGGCTCGTCGATGATCATCTCGGCAACATGAGATGCCGTTGCGCCGATGATGATTTTAGATTTACGCTTAAACATACAAACGCGGATCGCCCCGACGTTTGTAACCTTGCATGGTTAACAAACAGTCGGGGCTGAGTGGCTTGTGAGACGTTTCCAGAAACGATGCTTCAAACTCGAAAAGACTTACGATTCTTGATCGCGACGCCGGCGACAACCAGTCCGAACATGACGATCGTCGCCGGTTCGGGAACGGGTTGAGGACCGGGAGGAGCAGGGTTGTAGGTGATCACCGTGTTCGCAGGACTTGTGACGCCATCTGGAGTGAGCAGATAGCCAACCAGATCGCCATGAGAGTTCCGCGCCTGACCAACGATTTGGCCCAGGTCGTTGATTCCGGTAGCGCTGACGAGTGTATAGCCCAGGTCGTGAGAAATGAGCGTGTTCAAATCGGTTTGCACGCCGTTTTGGTACATCATCGCACGCGAGTCGCCAGAGGTTCCCACGATGGTTCCCGCTGAATTCATTGCTGTCGCGCCAAACGCCGACATGTCGCCAAGATCGGTCATGTGCCCGTTTGACCAGAGAACCGCGTGCATCGACCCGCCCGGCGCCATTGACGTCGCGAGGACCTGTCCCGCGTTGTTGAGGGCGATCGGCATCGTGACTCCCGATCCCAGCGAACCGATGTTCGTCAACTGACCAGCGAGGTAAACGTACGTTGATTCTCCGGTGTTTGTATAGCCGGTGTTCAACAGCACGGCGCCCTGGTCGTTGATGGCTCGCGCGTAAAGGTTGCTGCCTGCTGGCAGGTCGAGCGACATCCGCGTTGATCCATCCAGAATGAAGGGCTGAGTGACCATGTTGACGCCACTGCCCACATACTGGTTGCCAACGATCACGCCGTGATTGTTCAGAGCGTTGACGACGTCTCCATTTGCTCCATCGAAGCCCGTCGGAGTTGAACCAACGCCGTTTTGAATGAGCAAAGGCGTGTGAAGGGTCGCAACCCCCAGCAGAATTGATCCGGAGTCGTTGATAGTCGCCAACGTGTTGAACAGGGGGGCGTTCGAGTCGGTCGGAGTCAACTGGGTGAACTGACCACCGCTGATGACCCAGGCACTATCGACTCCACTACCGATCGCATTGCCAACGATCTGCCCCTGGTTGTTGATTCCCGTGGGATAAAGGGCAGTCGGGTTGGAAGGGCTGCCCGGTGTCATGCTCAGGTCGGTAAGTGTGCTTAGACCGGATGCCTGAGCTATGGAAGCCGTGAAAAGACCAGCCACCGAAAAAACGACGGCAGACCACATCCGTGATGAATAACGCATTTGACTCCATCCTTGGTGTCGCAATCAAAGGTTATGGCGTTAGCGGCGGCGGATCTTCGAATAACGGGCAAGATTCGTCAAGTGCGAATGTTTTGGCGCTTACGTTCACCCACACGATCACCGCGCTGCAGGACGGTAGCTGTGCACCTCATCCACCAGCGCCAGAACATGATCAACCGGCGTCTGCGGCAAAATGCCGTGTCCCAGGTTGAAGATATGGCCGGGGCGGCCGGCGGCCTGGTCGAGCACTTTACGCGCTCGGGCGCGGATCTCGGCTTCGGGCGCGAACAGTACGACGGGATCGAGGTTGCCTTGCACGGCGACATCATGCCCCAGACGGTCCCACGACTGCGCAAAATCCACACGCCAGTCGAGGCCGATCACGTCGCCGCCGGCGTCGCGCTGGAGTTCGAGCAGCGTGCTGGTGTCGGTGCCGAAGTGGATGCAGGGCACGCCTTTGTGCAGGCCGGCGATGAGCCGCTTCATGTGAGGCTGGACGAACTGGCGGTAGTCATCGGGGCCGAGCGTGCCGACCCAACTATCGAACAGTTGCAGGCACTGGGCGCCGGCTTCGGCCTGGGCGTTGAGGTAGACGATCGTCGCATCGACGAGTCGGCTCATCAGCACATCCCACGCACCCGGGTCGCGGTACATGAACGCCTTGGCCTTCTCGTAATGCCGCGATCCGCCCCCTTCGATCGCATAACACGCCAGGGTAAACGGAGCGCCGGCGAAACCGATGAGCGGAATATTCGGCTTGAGTGCGCGACGAATTGATGAGACTGCGTCGAAGACGTAGCCGAGCGTTGATTTGTCGTCGAACGCACGGACGCGGTCGACGTCTTGCGACTCGCGGACCGGGTTGTGAATGACCGGCCCTTCGCCCTTGGCGAATTCGAGGTTGAAGCCGATCGGTTCGAGAATGAGCAAGATGTCGGCAAAGAGAATCGCCGCGTCGACGCCCAATCGCTCCTGCGCATACACGGTCACTTCGGTCGCAAGTTCGGGTGATTTGCAGAGTTCGAGAAACGAGACCTTCGCACGAATGTCGCGGTATTCCTGCATGTATCGACCCGCCTGGCGCATGAGCCACACGGGCGTGACGTCGTTCGGCTCGCGGCGGCAGGCTCGCAGGAACGGGCTATCGGCAAGGGCCGGGGAAAGGGCGGGAAGAGGCGAGAGGGTCTGGCTCATGCCGAACTCGGTAGGTCAAAAGGGCGTGTGATTGAGCCCCAATCATAACAGGTTCAAGCGCATGCGGCATCTGCGGATGGTGGGATGTCGCAATCGCCCGGCGCGCCGAGTACGATCGGGCGATTGTTGAACAATTCTCCGAGGCGGAGACCTGCCATGCACCTTATCCTGTTGCCATTCCTTGCTTTGCTTGCATCGCCAGCAGAAGACTTCAAGCCGCTATTCGACGGCAAAACGCTGAGCGGCTGGACGCTGTTCGGCGGCAAAGCGGATGCGTGGGCGATCGAGGACGGCAAGCTCGTTAGCTTGGGCGAAGGCGGCGGCTGGCTTGGCACCGATCGCGATTACAGCGATTTCACCTTCTCGGTCGATTTCCGCGTGACGTCGGGCAGCAATTCAGGGATCTACCTACGTGCGCCGGCTGATACGTCGCACATCTCGCGGACGGGGATGGAAATCCAGATTCTCGACGGCACGCATCCCAAACACGCGAAGATTCAGGACTGGCAGAAAACCGGGGCCGTGTATCACATCGTTCCACCTGCGCCTGGACATGAAAAAGCGGTCGGCGAGTGGAATACGATGGAGATTACGCTCGTCAAATCACATATTGACATTCATTTGAACGGCAAAGAAATCGTCAACGCCGATTTGAGCAAGTATCCCGAGCTCGAAAAAGAGCACACCGGCCTGCGCAGAACGACCGGGCGAATCGGCTTGCAGAGCCACAACGGCCGCGTTGAGTTTCGCAACATTCGGGTCAAGGATCTGGCGAATCCGCGTTCACAGTAAAACCATGCCGCGCAAGAAGCTGGGGCGAGATCTCCGTGAACTTCGCCAGGAGATAATCTCGCCCCCAATCTTCGTTTTCAATCGCGTCGAGCGGCGGCAGGTTGCTCAGTCCGAACGTCTCTGTAAGCAGTTGGTAAGCTTCCTCGACGCCAAGCTCGACGACGTGTCGCAAACTCATGACGGCCGGCCCATCTTCCAGCCGTTCGCGAAGCCAGAAGGTACGAGCCGCCAGAGACCGTCGCCCTGTTCGACCCAGCGATAACCGACCGGCGGTGCGGGCCAACCTTCGGCCTGACGGCGGCGATGTTCGTCGACGCGCACGGCCAGGAGCTCATAGTTCCCCATCACAAAGATGAACAGCGCGAGGAAGACCTCGACGATCATCCCATGCAGCAGGAAATAAACCCCTGCGACCATCGCGATGAACCCACCCACCTTCGCCGCGATTTCCGTAGCACGAAGCCGTCCGACGCGCGAGGAGAGCAGGGCACGGAGCACGCGACCGCCGTCCATTGGGAACACGGGCAGCATGTTGAACAGCAAGAGGCCCAGGTTGACCCAGACGATGAAGTCGAGGACCGCGAGCGGAAACTCCCAGGGCACAATACCTTCCGCAAGCAGAAGCATCGGCCAGGCAATCGCGGCGAGCGCGAGATTCACCGCCGGACCGGCCAGCGCGATGAGTAATTCGGGACCGGCCGACCGCGGCATTCGTTCGAGCTTGGCGACGCCGCCGATCGGGTAGAGCGTGATATCCTTCGTGGCGATTCCATAACTGCGTGCCATAAGTGCATGGCCCAATTCATGTAATACCACGCAGCCGAAAACGATCGCCGTGAAGAGCAGGGCAACGGGTCCCTGATCGCGCGCGATGATCAGCAGCGGAATGATCAGCATCGTGGGGTGAAGAAACACATCAATTCCAGCGAGCCGACCGATTTTCCAGGGCGTAAACATTGACCGCATTTCATTCGTTCCTTTCGAGGCGCCCGATGGCACCCTCTCATTGTACTTCGCAGGTGCAGGGCCGAAAGTTCAGGTTCCGCTGAACGATTGCGCGAAAAACACCACAAAATTGATTCAAGCCGCAAACTCAAGCCAACCGATGAAACCAGTTGAGTCGCCGCGCCCGGGACGAGTCACCGCTGGCTCCGCGCGACGCAAAGGATCATGAAGGACCCCACGGATGGGCAAATCAGGGAAACAGGGCAAGGTCGCTCGAACCCCCGTCGGCCACGAGGCGCCCCCGTTCGCCTACTCGGGCACGTTCGCGATGCTGGGACTGGCGCTTGCCTTCCCAATCGCCCTGATGATCTTCAACCCAACCCTCATGTTTGAAAGAGGTTGGGAGCAGTTCGTGGGGACCGGCATCTTTGTCTGGGCGCTGTTTGCCCTGGCGCGAGAACTGGGTCATCTTCGCGCGAATGAAGCCGCATTCAATGAGGCGTCCGGGTTCCTCGAAAGCCCGGAAAAGCTTGCGGCGACCGATCGCCGGATCCTGCCCAGCCGGCTTCGCGGCTTGATGGCATCGCGCGGGGCACCGGTCGATCAGATTATGGAGCTGAATCGCGAAGGGTCGGGGCTCGACCAGGAAGAAGCGGCCGGGCGATTCACGCTGCCCAAGTACATTCTCTATCTCCTGCCGGTGATTGGCTTTATCGGCACGGTCGAAGGCATCAGTCACGCCCTGATGAACATCAGCCTCGTGCTACCGCTCGTGAAAGACCTCGACGGCTTCATGGGCAAGCTCACGAGCGTCACCTCGGCGCTTCAGGTCGCGTTCGACAGCACGCTGCTCGCGCTTTTCCTCAGCTCGACGCTCATGCTGGTGCAAACGCTCGTCCATCGCCGGTCGGACGATCTGCTGGCACGCGTCGACCGCTGGATCGTCGAACACGCGCTCACGAAACTCGGTTCAACCCAGCACGATGACTCGGCGCTCGCCATGATCGCCCAGAAACTCGACGAACTCGCCGCCCGGATGGGTGTGGGCCTTGGGCCGCACGTCGAACAGTTCGCCCGCTCGGTCGAAAACCTGCCAACCGCCCTCAGCGGAATGCATCGCGGGGCCGACGCGATCGACCGCCTCGGCGAGCAGTTGAACACCGTCGGCGCGGCGAGCGAGAGCGTCAAGCGCGGCGTGGCGTCGCTAGCCCGAATCGAAACGAGCCTGAGCGAGGCCGACCAGCACTCGCCGCAGCTCGAAGACATCAAGCGAGGCGTCGACCGCACCTGCGCGGCAATCGAGAGTCTGTCGTCGTCATGGAGCAGCTCGTTCGAGCGTTCCAGCCGCGCCAGCCAGGAGCAGCTCGCTCGCACGCTCACGAGCCTCAAGGACGCGATTGACCTGCTGCAAGTCAGCATGGAACAGGGACATACGCTCTATCGCAGCATCGTGAAGAAGATGCTACCGGCATCGTCTTATGGAACCTATCCCGCCGACGATCAGGCGGCTTGAGGCGGCTGATTTGATCTCGTAACCGATGCTGGGGAAGTCATGAGACGCAATCGGCGCGGCCATTCGTCGGGGATGGAGTTCGGCGGGTCGGGAGAGGATTCGTTCGTCGCAGTCGTGGTGACGAAACTCACCGGCGCACTGCTGTTCATCCTCCTGCTCACCATGGTCATCATGGCGTTGCTGCCCAAGGTGGTCGATCTCCCTTCCTCGCCAGGGGCAAAGGGTTCGGGCGAGCAGGATAAGTCGACTCTGACGATCACCACCCCTGAAGACTTGCCCGAAGGAATCGCCGGCCGTTCCTATCATGTCGCGCTCGCGGCCGACGGTGGCCGCGGTCATTTGACGTGGAGCATCGTCGGCAATCTACCCGAAGGGCTCGAATTCAACGGCGAGACGGGACTAATTCTCGGCACGCCGACCAAGGGAACCCCCGAGCCGATTGCGCTCGCAGTTCGCGTCGCAGACGACAGTTCCCACGCCGCAAAGGGTGTGAAGCTCGTCGTTTATCAGCCGGAGACGTCGCTTTCGACTCCCTCAAAATGGAAGCCCGCGCTGCCGCCGATTCCGTGGCGTGAATGGCTCAACCAGGGCGTCGGTTTCCTGCTGCTCTGGCTGATCCACCTGATCGGTCTGAACACGCTCTCGGCGTTGCGAATGCGTGCTCTCGATGAAGCAATTGATGGCGAAGAATCGCGAGGCGTGGCGCGCCGGTTCCTGGCTTACAAACTGTTCCTCTGGGGCCTCTCCGCCGCAGGCGCCGTGACGCTTGCCGCCTGGCTCTGGTGGGGCGGCGGTTTGTACACACGATAGTGTACGGCCATTAACGCAAGTGTAGCAACAACTTACGGCAAAGCCGATTTCGGGAAGTTTTCCGAAATTCGTCAAGAAGTGACAAGAATTGCCCCATGAAGTGCTGGAAGAAGTGACGAGAGGAAAGCCGTTCACGCGGCCTCTTCTTGCTTTGTCTCGACCGTTTCTTTCGCCTCTTCGGCGTCGCGCTCGACTTTCAGCACTTTAGTCAGGCGGCCATTCACGGGGCGGTTGTGCCGCAGGCAGTAGAAGCCCGGTTTGTCCCTCGCTTCGCTGCAACACCCACATAGTCTCATCGCCTTCTCACGCTCGATCTCCGTTCGCACCCACGCGCGGCAACCCATCAGTATCACCGTCGGGAACCGGTATCGGCTGGCCGTGAATTCGGGGTCGGTGCGCGAGGTCTCGGCCATAATCAGCGCGTCGAGCGGATCCAGTTCGAGCGAGACGACTTTGCCGACGTGGTGGATCCGGTCAGTTTGGTCGGCGCGGTAAACCGGAGGCCGAACTCGGTCGGGCCGATCGGGCGCATCCTCGCTCACCCACTTTGGCCCGCGACCGTGCGGCCAGATCAGTTTCAGTTTCAGCGCGGCGGCGGCGCTGATCGAAAGCGTGGCCGAGGTCGAGTAGATCCCCTTCGTGCTCGGCCTGGCGATAAGGTCGGCGTCGGCCAGATTTTCGAGGGCGTTCATTACGGCTTCGAAGTCGAGGCCGGTCGTCTGCTCGATCGATTCGACCTTCACTCGAACGCGTCCGGCTTCGGACTCGGACGCCACGACGTTCCAGACAGCGGCGGCTGATTCGGAGAGGCTCGTCATGTTGCACGCTCCCTAGCGCGTTGATGTCACCATGACATTTTATGCTAGTTACAGTGGATTTGAAACACTATAATTTCTACTATCTGCCGACGTGAACACAACTTAGGAAAATTGAAGCCTTTGGGGCGTGCGGTCGCTTTGGCCCTTTAGTGTATACAACGACGTATCACAACGCGGATTCGCAAAATGAAGATTGGACGATACGCGCAGGAACGGCGTGAGCATGCAGCTTTGACGCTGCTCGACGCCGGGGTTTCACCCGCGAAGGTCTGTAAGCAACTCCGAATATCCCGCTCGACACTTTGGCGTTACCGACTCGCCGCAACGCGGGCCGATCGCGCCGCGTTGTCATTGAGGGCCGCATGAATTCTGATTTCCATGATTCGCCGGTCAAGATCACTCAGATCGTAGAGGAAGAGACGAGCTATCTCGTCCCAAACGTTTGCCTTACGGTGATCGTGGTGGCGTTCATCGCGTTTTGCGCCTACGTGGCCACACTCGTGCTTGCGCGCTGACGCGAGTGATGGGCGTACTCCCTGCGCCCAAGGTCGTTTGCTTTCTGATGTACCTATTGCCGCACGTCATCGTGCGAGTTTGGGAATTGCTCGATGTCTACGAACGCTGAACCGACCAAATCGAACGGCGTTGTCACAGCCCTCGTGGCTGTTGTCGCACTGACCTTCGGCGGCGGCGGTGCCACGATCATCCATCTTTGCCAGCGCGTTGCCGCAGCCGAGAACGGCAAAACCGCGTTGTGTCCACCCGTCGCCGTCCCAGCGAAATGTGCTTGCGGCGATGGGTGTAAGTGCCCGGTCGCTGCGAGCTACGGCTTCGGCAAGACTGGCGAGGCGATCGGCGCGAAACCGTGAGCTTTGATCCGTGAGACTCGATCTCCCGCCGATCCCGCAACTCTCGATCGAGATTTTCCCGCGAGTCATTCGCGGTATCCCTGGCGTTGAATCGACGCTCGCGGCGTTCAATCGAGCGCTGGTCGAGTGGGCGCAGGCTGCGGCTCAAATCGTTGCGACGGCCCTCGAATCCGCCGGCCGCGAAAGTTACCAAGCCGGGTTTGCGTCGGCGGCTGTGTTTGTTGGAACCATCGCGTTCGTGATCGCGTTCGCTGTTGGAACGCTTTTTGGCTTCAAGCTGAGTGAGGCAATCACGAATGCGGCAAGTCCTACTCGCCGTCGCGCTCTGCGTGGCGACGTTTGCTCGCGCTACAGCGGATAGCGAGGTTGCGAACGGCCCGGTTCACGAAGGCGTTGAAGTAACGATCGACGTTCCGCCGGCCTATCTCCGTGAGAACGATCGCGGGATTCCTGAAAACGGCAGGCCCGGCGCTGGGTTGTGCGTTTGGGCATCGCTTCAGATGAGCGCTTGGTGGCAAGGGATCCCAGAACTGGCGGATCTGTTCGAGTACATGAGGACCCAGCCCGGCGGCGGTTGGCCCGCTCGAGTCGAGCAAGTCTTGAAAGCTCGTGCGGCAGGCGTCGGGTTTGTCCAATACGAGGGCAAAGACCGTGAAACCGTCATCGCGCTCATTGAGACCGCGTTAAAGACGGGCCGGCCGGTTTGCATCACGTATGGTTATGGCGACTTCTACCGCAAGCGGGGCGCGAACCAGATCAGCCACATGGTTTTGCTCGTTCACTTCGATGAGAAGTGGGCTGCGATCATTGATAACAATGATGTTGCAAATGTGACATGGATGCCGCGTGAAGAACTGCTCAAGCGTGCTGCGTACCCAAGTGGTGACACCTGGGTTTGTGTACTGATCGGCACGCCACCCCCGCCAATTCCGAGGAACCCATGAAACTCTTACTTGTACTCGCGATAACCGGCCAATTCTTCGGCTCGCGTTCGGCTTGCGGTCCTAGTGGGTGCCCGACTCCGGTTTCGTCAGCCTACTACACGAACCTCGGGCCCAACTACACGAACTCGACGCCCTTCTACACGCAGCCCGCGCCGGTCGAATACCTCGAGCCTGCGCCGACACCGGCAAAGCCCGCGCTTAGTTGGCATCGCATCAAGTTCGAGGGCCGCGTGATATCGGTGCTCGGCGTGAAAGCGGCTCCCGGCAAGATCGATTACAGGCCAGAGGATCAACCGCCCGGCTGGCGCGATCAGATTGCGGCCGTTGCAGAACCCGAGCCTGAGCCGAAGGTAGCCGCTGTCGATGCGACGGTGGCGATCGAGTCAACACCGAAGGTTCTTTTCGATCAGTCAAAGTTCAAGCCGGATCCCGATCCAGTGCAGTCGGTTGGCGCTGTCGCTCCCACTAAAGCGGCCCCCGCGAACGAGGCGTGGCGATTCAACGGCGTCAACTCATCACAGATCGGCGAGCAGGGCCTGAAGGCAGTCGGCCCCGAAGCTAAGGCAATGGTCGAGTCGATCGTCGAAGGCAAGCCGCAAATCGTCGACGACAGTAACAAGTATCAGGTTTCGGTCATCGGACCAGCCGAAGCAACTGCGCCGGTGCTCGAAGCTTTCCGTAATGGACCGATCGCGGAGCACGCCAGCCAGCTCAAGGTGAGGGCCTTCGCTAAGACGGACCCGCTCGTTAAAGACATCGGGCTCGTTAGTGATGGTGATCCGGACATTATCGTTCAATCGCCGGACGGAACCGTCCGATTGCGGCTCAAAGACTTCAAGTTGGGTGGCGACGGTCTAAGGGCGGAACTCATTCGCGTTGGCGCTCTCCGTAAGTCGAATCCGAACTATACCCCGGCCAAGGATCCAGGCGTGTCGAGCGCGGTAGCGAACGGCTCATGGGGCGCGGTTGCGGGACTTTTCACGTTAGGCGCCGGCCTCATGCTTTTGAGGAAACCCAGCCGTGCAAAACGTTGATTGGTCCTTCGTATGGATGGTCGTTGCTGGGTTCGTCTGCGCTGTCATTGCCGTTTGGCGTTTCGGTGTGCCATGGGTCGCGAACCTTGCCCGACCCAATCTTGATTCGTTGTCAAAGCGAGAGATTGTCCAGCACCTTTTGAAGCGACTACGAGACGACAAGCTTGAGGCAGAAGAAGAGGCCAACGCAGTCGCCGCGCTCGATCGGCTGATAGAACCGCAACCCCCAAAATCGTAACCCGGCCGACGCTCGGCTGGGGTATCCAATTCCGTCGCAAACGCTTCGCGGAGTGCCCTAAATGTCACGCCAAATTTACCTTGGCCAGCAGCTCACCATCGGCGGTCGAAACACCAGCGCCCCCGCCACTCCCCCCGCAACCCCCGGCAGCGGACGCTCGACCCGAATCCCCGTCATGACGATCGCCGACCCGAACGGCGAACCCTTGAAAGCCGACTTCGCCCTCGAGGCGGCAGACCCGAATTTCGAGCCCTATCGTGCCGTCCACCTGGTCATCGTCCCGGCCAGTACAAGCCCGATGCCCTCGACTGCTCAAGACTGGCTCGACGCCAACACGGCGTACAAGACGAACCTCGACGTGACTGGTGTCGTGTCGCAGGTGGTGACGCTTTCGATCCCCGGTTTGCCCGACGGCGACTTCATCGCGCAGAGCGTCATCGAAGCCGGCGACGACTGAAGGACGACCGGCCGCTGGAGGTGAGTTTCAGGGGCTTCGTGTGAGGCCCCATTCCTGCCCGTGAGCACGGATCATAGAGAGCGAAAACGATGACTACATTCATTGGTGAGAAGGATCAATGCAGCCCGGACGCTCCGCAGAAGTTTGCCCATACTGTCGGGGGAACTGTCCCGCTGCCGCCTGGTGAACCAGTCGGATATTTCATCGGTGAGAGGGACCACCTGATTGCAAGCGGTGAAGCCACGCTCGGTCAGCCGCTGCACAAGTTCGCATCGGCCCTGAAGCCTCATGTCTCTCCAGCGGACAAAGTGGCGGCTGCGGGAGTCCTGATGGATCTGAACCACGCTCACGTGATGTATACCAGTGAAGACAAGGAACTCATTCGCAAGGCGATGTACGAGATCCTGAACTCATGATGGCCGGTGCGAGCGGCGAGGACGACCCCTTCGCCGCACTTACTTCCAACCCGTTCGTGAAGCCGATCAAGAGGGAGCCAGTTTTGCCAAAGTCGCCTGAATTTGAAGCCTGTGCCGTTGGGATCCACACGGCTATCGCAGGCTCAAAGCTTCTCGTCGAAGGAGCCCGCGCCGTCTGGGGCAGAATCAGGTCCGGAATCGAGCAGGAAGTCGGCGCCCTGGCCAACATCGGTGAACTTCGAATCGCCGAACTTGTCACGATCATCGAAGAGGCGGTTAACAGCCCGATCGAGACCAAAGTCGAAGGCGATGAGCCGGTGGGGCAGTGAGATGATTCATGCTCTCCATGTTTCAGCAACTCTTCGTCAGGCACTACCTTGGCGAAGCGAACGGCAACGGGACTGAAGCGGCTCGACTTGCGGGCTACAGCGCCCCGAGCGTCGCAGCATCACGACTGTTAAGTCTTGTTAAGGTTCAGCATGCGATCAAAGACCACGTTGACCGCGTTGCAATGTCCTCTGACGAAGTGCTTGGACGCCTCACCCTCATCGCTCGATCCGACGCGGGCGACTTCCTAACCTTTGACCCGGACAAGTCGCCCGACGAGCCCCCAAAGATCGACCTACGCCGAGCCCGCAAGCGGGGGAAACTCGGCACGATCAAGAAGCTGAAGCAGACCACGCGAACCGTAAGCCGTGGGCCGGAACGCGAGCCCGACGTTATCCGGGAAGTTGAAGTCGAGTTTCGCGACCCGATGCCAGCTCTCGTCCAGCTCGCCAAGTTCCACAGCATCGGCGAGGGCAACAGGGATGACACGATCACGCTTGCCGATGTGGTCAGAGGTTTGACGCAAGCGAATGAGTCGTACGACCCAGATCGACCAGACTGAGGCGATTCGCCAGATTCTCGCGGACTGTTATGACGATCCGTCGAGGTTCAATGAAGTCGTCCTCGCGCGAGCACCCTACTGGAGTCGGCAGAGAGAGCTTGCCCGATCGGTCGCGAGTTACCACACGACGATTGCGGAAACTGGTAACTCGATTGGGAAAGGTTACTTCCTGGCGGGCGTCGTGTTGTGGTGGCTCTTCACACGGCCGAACGCTCTGGTAGTGACCACGGCCCCCACGCAAACGCTGCTCGGCACCGTGTTGTTCAAGGAGATCAGACGAGCGGAGCAACAGGCCGGGCGAGTCGATAAACACGGTCGCAGCCACGGTATCAAGCTCGGCGTGAACATCACGATGAGCGAGCGAGCCAGCCCGCAAACGGTGACCATCGCTCCAGGCTGGGGAGCGCTCGGAATTGCAACGCGAGGCGTCGAGCGGTTATCAGGCCAGCACGCCGCACACCTGCTCGTAGCGGTCGATGAAGGGACGGGCGTCGAAGATGAGATCTGGGACGCGCTCGAAAGCCAGAACCCCGCGAAGATGGTGGTTTGCTACAACCCTATTCGCGCTGACGGCCGCGCGATTGCCCTGGCACAGCAGGCGGAACGAGAGGCCAAAGACGCTTCCATTCCCGACAGCAAACGCGTCAACCTCATCAATATCCCGTCGACCGATTCTCCGGATATTCACCTTGAACGATCGGAGCGAGGGCTTGCCGACGCAGGCTTTATCGATCGTGTCAAAAGACGGTTCGGTGAAGAAAGCCTCTGGTATCGAACCCACATCCTTGCCATCCGGCCAACCGTCTCGCATGACACGCTCATCCCGGCCGATTGGCTGGACCGATGCTGCGGACGAGCCCGGTCTGATTCGCATGCCTGGGGCGTACGCCGAATGGGCGTCGATCTCGGCGAAGGTGTGGGACGGGACAAAACCGTCATCGTGATTCGTGACGACCTGGGCGTTCGTGAGATCAAAGCCAGTCACGGAATCAGCATTGCCGAGACGGCGGCACAGATGGCCCTACTCGCGGCGAAGTGGCATGTCTCATATGACAAAATCACATATGACGCGCTCGGAATTGGTCGAGATCTGCCGCCGCATCTGGCACGCCATCGCATCACCGAGGCAGTGGCTTACAAGGGCTCTTTCTCAGGCGGCCCGAGCTTCCAGAATCTCCGTACGGCCGCTGCCTGGCGGGTCCGGAATTTCCTCGACCCCACAAGGCCCGGCCACACGCCGTTCGCGATCCCGAACGACGAACACTGGCCGCATCTCCGCGAAGAACTGCTCGCGCTCAAGTACGACCTCAACGGCACCAAGACACGGTTGGAGCCGAAGGAAGATCTGACGAAGCGGCTGGGTCATTCGCCTGACTACGCAGACGCGTTCATTCAGACATTCGCATCGAGTAATTCATGACTGAAGTCGCACCATACACACTCGAGGAACGGTCACTCCTTCGCGAGATCCGCGACGAAGTGGGCAAGGTGCTGCAGACCTCGTGCAAGGTGCGAGATGAAGCGCAGCTCAACCTCGACTTCTACAACCTTGAAAACCATCTCCGCATGGTTAAGCGGCCAGCGGAGTCAGACGAGGACTTTGCAGCCCGGCCGAAGCTCACTTCATCGCTCACGAAACGCGTGATGGATGTGCTCTCGAAGCACCTTTACAACCCAGGCCCCGCGCGGCGGATTGCTTCCGACGCCGACTGCGACAAGTGGCTGCAGGACGTCTACCGGACAAGCCAAATCAACGCAGTCTTCCAGGCGGCCGACAAGTTCGCATGTCTCAACGGAACGATCGCGCTTCAAGTCGCAGCGACCGGCGACCCAGCGAAGCCAATCCTCATTCACTTCCACGACCGATGCGACTTCGAATTCTGGCCGTCGCCTGACAACCCGAAAGTGCCGTTCGCGGTCTGCACAATCAGCCGCTACGACGAGACGACCACGTTCGTGATCTGGACGCGGCTTGAATACATCACCTTCAAGACCAAGAAGGTTGAACTGAACGGCATGGGCGGCCGAGTGGCCGATTACGTGGCAGACGAGAGCGAGACACATAACTACGGTTGCCTGCCCTTCGCGTTCGTTCACGACGAGCTTCCCGTTCGAACGCTCGACGTGCCTGGGATTGGCTCGCACATCCGACGCGCGAACGCTGCGATTGACGTTAAGCAGAGCAACCTTGGCCAATCGGTGGAGTATTACGGCCGGCCTGCAGGATTCACGAAGGGAGTCGATACGAATTGGCGACCACTCATGCGGCCTGGCTCGTTTCAGGCGATCCCCGAGAAGGAGAAGCTCGACGGCCAGAGCAACGACGCCGAGGTGTTCTACCTGCAGCCTAATCTCGATATCGAGGGATGCTGGAACGACATCAGCAGATTCAAGGATGACACGATTGAAGAGTCGGGCGTTCCGCTTTCGGCGGTCAGGATGAACCAAAGCGCTGTCGCGTCGGGCACTGCGTTGATGAGCGAGCAAATGCCGCTACTCACTCGCGCGAAGGAACGTCAGCAGCCGTTCGCGGTCTATGAAACCGAGCTTGCAAAGGTCGTGCTGACGGTCGGGGGCAACTACTACGGCAAGCCTGAACTTCTGACGTGCGCTGAGACCATGGATTACCGGCTGATCTGGCCGGAGCCTCGCCTGCCGATGCCTGGCGACGACCGCAACCAAGAAGACCAAGCCGACCTGCAGATGGGGCAGACATCCGAAATCGAGATCATGATGCGCCGCCGTGGCATCACGCGTGAAGAGGCGCTCGAGCAGATCGAGCAACTGGCGAAAGACCAAGCCGACGCCGCCAAGGCCCGCGCCAAGTATCCGGCCCAAGAAACCCAGACCGAACAGTCGAGCGGCGGTAATCCAGAGAACGAAGATCCGCCGGCTGGCAAGGCGCCCAATCCAAACGATTCCGACGACCCCGAACTGCAGGATGAGGACGACGAGCTATGAGCGAAGAGTTAATCAAGTCACTTGAGCGGCAATTGAAGCAAGCGAACGACGAGTCTGCCAAACGCCGTGGCGAGAACAAGACGCTCAAGGCTCGCATCACCGAACTTGAGGGCCAAGTCGGGCCTGCGAACCAGACGATCACGACTCTGACCAAGGAGCGTGACGAACTCAAGAAAGCAGCCGAAGCCGCGCCGGGCGAGAAGGATTTGAAGATCGCCGAATTGACCGGAAAGCTGAGAACGATCAACCACAAAGCCGCGTTCACAAAGCTCGCCGAAACCAAGGGTGTGAACCCGGCTGCGGTCGATGCTCTGTGGACCGTTTCGATAGCGGGCGGCTACAAGCCCGAGACCGACGAACCTGATGAAGCCAAGCTCACGGAGGTGGTAGACGGACTCGTGACGAGCCAGTCTTACGCCTTCACGCCGTCGACCTCGTCGACAAAGCAGCCCGAAAAGCTCCCGCCGGGACCTGGGGCCAAGAGGGGCGATCCCTCACCGCGCTCGGATGCCTACGTGGTTCGCAAGAGCGACCTGCAGGACCCCGAGTTTATGCGTCTCAACCAAGCCAATATCGCCGAAGCCCGCAAGGCCGGCACGTTTGTGCTTCAAGACTAAACGTCTGAAAGCGCAATCGCATTCAAGGATAAGCCACCATGGCAAACACAGTCTCAGGGTTCTACCAGACCCTTGTGGCCGCCGCGAACGAGGCGTCCCAAGCACTGGTCGGGACCACTAGTTACCTCGACAACGTTTACGTTAACTACAAGCCCGAAACCGGGCAGGTAGGCCAGACGGTAAACGTCGTCATCCCGGCCCAAACGAGCAGCCAAGTCTCGGATTTGGGCGCCGGTGACTTCGTCATCAACGACGTCACCGAAACCACGACGCCGATCGTGTTCAACAAGCACCCCGGAACCGCGTACATCATCCGGGACTTTGAGCAGTTCAATTCGCCGCAGGATATTCGCGAAACATTCCTTGATTCTTATATCAAGGGTGTTGCCGAATACGTGAACGCCCAGATCGCGGCGCTGATCACGCCGACGAACTTCAACAGTTACACGCCTCCGCAGAGCGCGTCTTACCGCGTGATCGACGAGCCTTCGATTGCTTCCGCAATGGGGCAACTCGCAACCGGTAAGATCCCGGTGAACGACTTCGAGAACTTCTTCCTTACGACGCACCCTTACGTCTACTACAAGATGGCAGGGTCGACGTTCTGGTCGGCGAACTCGCAGGTCGGTTACCAGCTCGCGGGCCAGATTCGCCAAGGCGCGATGCTGGGCCAGCAGTACGGGGCGCAGGTTGGCCTCGACCAAGCCCAACCGGGCAACGTCCCGACTGCCGTTACGGGCACCGTTGGTGCCACAAACGGTTCTGCTGCAGTTACTGGATCAGGAACCTCGTTCTCGACCCAGCTTGCGGTCGGTCAGTGGCTCGTCTTCTCGAATGACCCGACGAAGACGCCCTATCAGATCTTGACGATCACCAGTAACACCGCGCTTACGCTGGCCGCGAACTATGCGGGCACGACCGCTACCGGTTTGACCGCGAACTTCGAGGGTTACCAGAACTTCCTTTTCCATCGCCACGCGATCGCGCTTGCGGTGCGGCCTCTGCCCAAGCCTGACGGCCGAGTCGTCGACTTCATGTATATCCCGTACAAGAAGCTGCTGATTCGTGTCCAGCTTGGCTACAACCAGCTCAAGGACGGTTACGTCGTCACGCTCGATGCCGGCTACGGCCTGAAGGTCATTCGGCCCGACCACGGCATCATCGTTAACAGCTAAACGGACGCAGTCTCCCGCCGCGCCGGCCCCGTCGTCGTTCGTCCCCTGACGGCGGCGGGGTTTTATTCCTCTCGCACAGTTTCGAGGCCACAAATGGTCGATCTGACCGCACTCAAAACGGAGATCACGACGGACCCGGAATCGATCGGGTACGCTCCACACGTCGCAACGGGCAATCAGAATGAAATCGCCGCGCTTCTCAATACAGTAAACCAGGCAATCACAGTTAAAGACACATATCTCGATAAGGATCTGTTTCTAGCCAGTATCACACCCGCCGCATTGGTTCTCGCGACAAGTTCAACACTATTGCAATCCAAATGGGACCGCATCATCGCGTTCGTCCAAGCTTCAAATTACATCAACCTCTCTCATCCTGGCGTTGCACCGCTGCTCACGCTCGCCGTCTCTGACGGGATTCTGACTCAGCAGCAAGTCAACGCGATTGGCTCACGTTCTGGCTCGCGAGCCGAGCAGGTTTTAGGCGTCGGCACTACGGTCACGATCGACGACATCGCCAACGCGCTAAGGAGCTAAGATGGCCGCGACAACGGTTGAACTCATCGAGCAAGGCACAGCGACAGACGTTCTTACGACGGAACTGAATTCGCTCGCGTCTGCTTCGTCGACAGCGGCCGGCACAGCGTTTAACAACGCGCAGGCCACGGCCAACTTCAACGGCTACCCGTACGCCTCCGTTCAATTCACGATGGCCTCGTACACTGGCACGCCTGCGGCCGGGTCTGCCCTCTACGTGTGGTTCCTCAAGTCGATCGACGGCGGCACGACCTATGAGGATACGGCTGGGGCTCGTGCGCCGGATGTGATCATTCCCATCGCCCAGACCGGAAGCGGCCCGCAAAAGGTCACCGTGCAGAATGTGCCGATCCCAGTCGGCTACTTCAAGGCGCAGGCCAAGAACGTCAATACAGGCGTGACGTTGAACGGCAGCGGCAACAAGGTCACGCTTCTGCCCAACACGATGCAGGGTGTGTAATGGCAATCTTGCAGGTTGGGCGAACGTGGGCGCAAAAGCCGCCCTACGGAACGTCCATCAATCGAGCGCATCCCCTCGTTCAGGGAATGGTAGGGATGTGGCTCTTGAACGAGGCGGCGGGCAACCACGCGTTTAACGCTCTCGGTCGCCAGGATATGTCGGTCGGGTTTCAGTCGGCGACTTCCTTACCTACTTGGGTCGCAGGTCCCGCACAGTTCAACAACGGCGTGAAGTTCGTCTCGTCAGTGACAGACCAGGCGGTTAACTGCGGTGTCAGTCCCGACTTCGACTGCGATTCGTCGGGCAAAACCTGCACGATGGAAGTGTGGTTTTACTACAACTCCACGTCAGCGGGCGCCGAGAAGACGCTTTTCGCCAAGGCTTTCGGCACCAGCAATAGTTCGCCAGCGATGGCCCTTGCGGTCATCGACAACTCGCCGACGAACATTCGTATCAGACCGGTCTTTCTGGGCCTCAATCAAAATAACAGCGCCGAGCTTTTCACGAACAACGCCCTCACGCATTTCGCGTGCGTCTTCACCAATTCGGGGACGACGGGTTCGGCAAGCGTTTACGTGAATGGAATCTTTCATAACACGATTTCTGGAGCCATTAGCGGCTCAATGACTGGCTCTGCTCTGACGATCGGCGGCCAGCAGCGAACGGGCAGCGTCGTGCAGGAATCGCCAGATGCCACGATCTACAAGGCGACGATTTGGAATCGAGTGCTTTCGGCCGCTGAAATCTTCGCATGCTACGCCAATCCATGGGCCATGATGCAACCCCCTCGACGGTTCGCTTTCACGTCTGCGGCAGCAGCTTCGAGCTACTTCCCATTTCCACCGGTCATCACCTCTTTCAAGCGTCCCGTTCTCTCACAAGACTGATCAGGAGCCTTTCAATGGCAGGTATTTTTGCCACGTTCAATATCCCGAAAACGACGCTGGCGGCAGCGACGGCGAAAACCGTTCTGCAGATGCTGGCGCCGACAAATCAGCGGCTCAAGATTCTCGAATGGGCTCTGTTTTTTGACTCGACAAGCACCACTCCAGGATCGGCGCAACTCCGCATCTTGCGGCAATCGACGGCTGGAACGACATCGGCCGCGACACCGGTTCCATTTGAAAACGAACTGACCGAAACGCTTCAGGCCAGTGGCGGAACGAATGCCACGGTAGAGCCGACCGCCGGCGCCGTGCTGATGACCCCAGCCGTGCCGATCACATCGGGCATGATGTATCCGTTGCCAACAGGGCAAGAGCTTTATGTGGGTGGCGGAACTCGACTTGGCTTCGAAGTGACGCTCCCAACCGGTGCGTCGGCGAGCGTCTACGGCTGGGTTCGGTACGAAGAGTAAAGCTGACCGATGCCTGCAATTCTGACTCGCCGTCGCTACCAGCGTGGCGCTCGAATTCTCAATACGCCGCTCGTTCCCGCGTTGCCCCTGGCAACCGCGATCGTCGACCCTTGGGAGTATCGTCGCCCTGCTGCTCGGCGGCCTGTCATATTGCAGCCAGGCCCGCTACGCGCTCTTCCGCTCGCAACCACGCTGATTGATCCATGGGAGTTTCGCAAGCCGGCAACTCGACGCCCGGTCATCCTGCTGCCCCCGTTGCTTCGGCCGGTCGTCGTTTCAACGCCCGCGCCGCCCTCCGCAATAATCACTCGCCCCAGAGCGCGAGCACTCCGCAGAACACGCCCCCAGGTTCTGACGCCCCAAGTCTTTGTCGTCCAGGCCGCCTACTCTCGCGTCCACGCCCCGCTTCGTGTTCGACGGCGGCAAATACTGCTCCCCACGCGACCGCACGTCCTGACGCCCTACAGTGGCGTTCCCGGACCGGTCACGATCTTTATTCCCAACGACTGGCATCAGACTGTTTTCGTCCGGCTCACAGGACAATAGCCGATGGGCCAAAAACTCGAAGTCATCCAGGGCACCGCAGGCACCTTTCAGGGTGTGGCGATGCAAGAGGACGGCATCACTCCGTTCACAGGCTACTCGTCGGGCGATCCGATCACAGTGCAGCTCTGGGCCGGCGGTGATCAGTCACCGATCTCACCAGCGCCGGTCGGATCGTGGATTGATGCCACGCAAGGTTCGTTCATTGTTCGTTTCTCCGAGGCGATCACGGCCGCCCTTCCGGTTGGAATCTATCAATTCCTGCCGACGGTCCTTCATGGCGGCTCGACTTACGCCCTGTCAGGCCCGACCAGTCTTTCCGTCATCGCTGGACCTGGTTCGTCAGCGACCAGACCAACCTACTGCGACCTGAAAGACCTGCAGGCCCTGCTCTCAAACGTTCAGGACGTTTTCGACAAGGCGAACAGTCTGGCCGGATTCCTCGACAAACGCGCGGAAGCTCGGATCTGGTTCGACGACGCGGTTATCCGTCACTACCGGTCAGATTCGCTCAGCGTGAACGCTTACCCATGCTCGCGAGGCTGGGGCGGTTACCAGCGCACGGGCGCGACGAATCAGTGGCTCAAGCAGTACCTCGACAACAACAAGCTGATGGTCACCGAGAATGTCAAAGTGTGCAACGCGCTTTATGCGTTGGCTTTGATCTGCGGTAGCCAGCTTTTGAATCAGACGGACAACGATTACGCCAAGCTCGGGAATTCGTTCCTTGGTCGCGCGCAATCGAGGCTCGCCAGCATCACGGCTGAAGTCGACATCAACGACGACGGCTACGCAGACTTGGTCATTGATCTCGGCGCCTCTGACATGCTCTGGAGTTGACCCATGAAAGCCGAAGAATTGCTCTCGTCGATCGTTTCTATCGTGAACGAGGCTCTTGAAATCCCGATCGCCAAGGAACTCGAAGCGGAACTCGTCGGCGAGCTAAAGAAACGCCTCGACGAGCCCGATTCGTTGGGCCACGGCTTCATTCTGGCCACGATCGGCGGCGCGTTCCACATACGTCACAACGACGGCGACTTCGGCGTTCACCCGCTCGCGTCGAGTAATACGGTCAATTCGGATCCAATTCCGGATCGTCCTCTTCCTTCGGTGGAGACGCGTCAAACGTCACCCACGAGCCCGGTGGCAGTGGCGACTCCGTCACAATCGGCGGCGGTTCCTTCGGCGGGTCCGGCCGGTCCCAATGCGGCGCCGGTACTCGCGGGGCAAACGTCTGGCCCGGCTCAAGGAAGCCCGTCTCAGGCCACCACATAAACTTGTGGTCGCATCGACTGCAAAACATATGGTTCGACACGACGCCGTTCTTGTCGATTGTCGACCGCGAATGGATCTCACCGAAGCAGGTGCAAGGCTGCGGATATTCTTCGTCGCAAGCCGGACACTCCCCATCTTCAAAGACATGATCCATGTTTGATCCTCGCAAAGATCCCAATTCGTTCGCCATCTCAGGCATCGAGCCAAACGACCCGGCCTGGCTGCGTGCGCCGCGCGAGCTTCGCCTGCGATTCTGGCAGCGCGTTGGCCAGCTCGCCTTCGACGCGAAGCAGGACGAGCTTTCCAAGGGGCTCGATCGGTTCGGTAATCGTATGGTCCCGATCTCCGAAGCGACCCGCAAGGCGCGACGATATTGGGACTATTCGCCGATGGGGTTGTCTGACCCCAAGGCGCCGCCCTTGATGCCCAACTATTCCGCATCCCGCACTCGATCACTACTGCGGTGGAAGGCATTCGATGACCAGACGATTTTCTTCTGGGCCTTCGACCCGCACACCGGACGCCCATGGGGCGAGATTTTGGACTATCACCGCGAAGGCGGCGGCAATCTGCCGATCCGCGACGTGATCGGCCTTTCGCCGAATAGCCTGGCGACCGTTCGCCGTCGCGCAATGGCCTGGTGGCGGTCCGGCAACCGGGCGCTGCCCCCCGACCGGAACGCACGCGAGACACGCCACGGAGTCATCCACGGCGGCGGCATCGTGGGCGGAAGCGGGAAAGTGATTCCCGACTTCAACACCGGCTGGCGAGACATGCGCGGCGGCAACTTTGTGCAGTCGGGACCGAAACGTCATCTCGATCGCCTGGCTGGCGTGGGAGTCAAACCCTGATGTCTATCCGGCTCGAGTACCAAGGCAACATTACGAAGTGGTTCGGGCGGTTCGAGAATCCCGATTTCTCATACCTCATGCGCCGCATCGAAGCCCTCATGCGCGAGGATCACACTCGGGCGATCATGGGCGGGATCGACAAGGACGGCGTTCCCTTCAGGCCAACAAGTTACCGCAGGTCGTCCACCAGCCCTGTCACAAAACGCAACCGCTACAACCGTGGCGCCGGTCCTTCGCTGCAAGACGAGAACGGCAATCTGACGACCGCGCAGTATCGACGCCTGACAGGGCCTCCGCTCGCCCCACGTGGCATGAACTCCCGAATCATCGCCAACTATCGAACGTCTTCCGGCAAGTCCGGCAACACCTGGTTCGCCGAATCGGCACTCATCGACATCGTCAGCCGCAAAGGCGAGCCGTTCATGCAGTACCACTTCGACGGCGTTGGCCAGTGGAAGCGCGACGATCGCGGCATTCGCCCTTGGGGTATGGCCGAGATTCAAAAGGCGGTCGGTCAGGAAGTGAAAAAGCTGCTCGATGCGCAGGCGTGGGAGGCCGCCCAATGAGCGAGGTTCGCGTGATCTGCCAGCCCGCAACCCTGCTCGCAGCCGAGCCGGCGACCGAACAGACCACCGGCAAGCGGTCGGTAATCCTCTGGCTCGACCTCGAAGGAAGCACGTACCGCGTGGCGCTGCCGTGCCGGGACGCGTCGATGCTCGCGACCCAGATTGACGAAGCTCTTGTGATCCACCAGGCCGAAGAGGACGCGAGCAATGGCGGGTAATTTGGTTGGCCCCGATAGCCCTGAAACCAAGGCATTTCGAGCCGTCGAGCAGGTATTGCGCACGGATCCGCAACTGAAAAAGATCGGCGTCAATTTCAACACGCTGACCGACGACCCCGGCGACGTCGTAGACCCGTCCATCTCGCAAATGCCTTACCTTTCGCTCGCCCCGTATGCGGGCGGCACAGGCTGGTACAGCGAAGCGGAACATGAAAGTAACGTCGGCGTCGAAATTCGGCTCTACGTCGAGGGCACACACGCTGACGACATCATGAATTTCTGGGCCTGGGTTCGCGGCGCCCTCTTTCCGCAAGATCCAGCTCGTCGAGCAGTCGTAGACGGTCTCATGTCGCCTCTCGTCATCAACGGCCAACTCACCAAGCAAGGTTTCTCTGGATACTCACCGGACGGCAAGGCCCGGGCGCTCGTCGCGCAGGGTGCTTTGGTCCTTCGCATCAACGTCAACACATAAAGGATCAATAACATGGGTTGGGGTGCAAATACCTACCTCCGCGCGACGAAAGAAGCGACCTACGGCGTGTTCAACCCGTCGGAGACGATCAACGTTCTCTGGTTTCGGCTCGTCGGAGACACGGCGTTCGACACGATCCCCGAAGTCCAGCGCAAGGAGTTGATGTCGGCGGACGGCGGCAACCGCCCGGTGCAAAACATCTCGTCACGCGTCACGATTCCCGGCAAGCTTCGGACGCCGCTCTACCCGACGCAGACGTCGAAGATTCTGGCGATGGCAACCGACATCTCCAGCGGCGATCTAGCGTCATGGACCTTCGATTACTTCGACAGCTTCGAAATCGTTCGGCTCTTGGGTGGCAAGGTCGGCGGGCTCGATCTTTCGTGCTCGGCCGAATCCGACGAAGGAATCGTGATGCTCGACATGGACCTGGTCTTTCAGAAGCCAGGCTCACTCGGGTCGTTCTCGGCACCGTCCAACACGCTATTCCCGACCGAAAACCCCTACGTCCACAAGGAATCGAAGGGCGGTCTGACTGTCGGCGGATCGGTCCGAACGCTGTACAACCAATTCAAGATGAGCGTGAAAAACATTCTCGCGAACAGCTTCGAGGAAGACACGTACATCGCGAATTCGACCTACTGCGGTCGAACCATCGACTTCTCGACGAGCTTCCAGTATGTCGCAGCGACCGACCGGACCAACTACGAAGGCCAGGCCGCTCAAACCTGCTCGATTCTCTTCACGAAGGCTTCGCCAGCATCAACGCTGACGCTCGACTGGAAGACTCAGGCGCGCTACACCTCGCGCAAGCGATCGACCCCGCTGGGCAACGTTGCGCGTCAGGATATCGGCCTCCGAACCTTCCTTGACGGCACGGCTGACTTCAGCTTCGCCACCACGTAATGGGAGGCCCCGCGCTTCATGGAATCGAGGCGCGGGGTTTCTGTTACCTATTGAAGAACACCAGGGCGACCGCGAGCAGCGGAACAATTACCAGGGCGATAACCAGCAATGCATGGACGCTTCGCAGTAAGTGCTCGATCGATTTCAGGTGCTTGTTCGCCAGATCCAAACTCTCATTCATGGCACGCTGATCTTTGCTGGAAGTACTTGGCGAATCCTGCGCGGCAGTATCAGCCACGCGATCGTCGATGATAAGCGGCCCCCCGCAGACGCCGCACGTTCCAGTGCGTCCGCGAAGCCTTTCCTCCATCGAATACTCTTTCCCGCATGTGCATTTGACTTGTATCGGCATGACTTCTCATCGCCCTTCCGTCCCGACTCAATAGGCATCAAGCCAAACGCATAGCCTACCAGACCGCCAACCGTTTGTAACGGCTGAGGATAGCTAGATGGCCAACCAACGCGACGAATTGATCAAACTTATTCTGGCCGTGGATGGCCAGGAAAAGATCGATGCTCTCAAAGAGCGGCTTGAATACACGAAGGCTGCAATCAAGCAGCTCGATGACGCCTACGCGCGCGGCGACATCACCCTGGAGCAGTATCTCAAGGACGCGGAGAGGCTCTCCAAGGAAGTTTCTACTCAGCAAAAGCTGTACGACCAATTAACAAGCTCTGTCAACGACCAGACCGCCGCGCAGAACAACCTCACGAACGCCACAACGAAGCAGGAAACCGCTCAGACAAAGCTAGCTGGCAAAGTCGCACAGGTAGGCAGCGAAGGTAAAAACGCGGCATACAAGCTTCAACAGCTCGGCGGCACGCTCGACGACTTGCAGTACGTAGGAGAGCAGGGCCTCAGACCGGTTTTGAACAATATTATGCAGATATCTCCAACGGTGGGGATAGGTCTGCTGGCGTTCGACCTTCTCCGTAAAGGGCTCCGCTCGTTCAGGTCCGACGCCGAATCAGAAGTTCGCGACCCGATCGCAAGCATCAAAAAAGAATTGAGCGAGCTTGAAAAGAAGTCTTTCAAGGTCCCATTGGATTACTCAAATATCGCCGAAGCAAAGAAGGCGCTTGATGAACTCGAACGCGGTCGAGCGGCCTTCAATGCGGCTCAACGGACCCAGGCTCAAGGCGATTTGTCGAAGGAAATTACTGACACCGTCACCAAGTTCGTTGGCGGCTCAGGGCAGATCGCCAAGGCGATCGCGGACAACGAAGTTCAGTCAGGTTTCCGGCATGGCGCCGACGCCGATGAAGACCTTGTGCGGGCGGCACCAATTATCCTCAAGGCTGCCGAGCAAACCGCCAGAAATCTTCAAGGAACGAACAAATATGAGGCTGCTGTCGCGAACCTGCAGCATTGGCAAGAGCAGATCGACGCTGCCGCAGGACGCAATCAGGCGGCGCTTGCTGCGTTCGCTCAAAAGCAAGCCGACTTGTTCATGGCCGGAAACGAGAATGCTATCACGGGAGTTAAAAACATTGCCAGAGCGAATCCTAATGCGTTCAATAACGTCGGCGAGGGAGGAGTAACCGGGCGCGAAGCAATCCTGGCAATGTCGGGCAGCGAAAAGGAATCGCAGCACCGCGCCGACGTCGACAATGAACTTGAAGATAACCACGAAAAGTTCGAGTCGTCGAACCGCGAGTGGAAGCAAATCAAGGAAAAGCGTCAGGCGGAAAAAGACGCCGAAGAGGACGCGGTTCGCGCTGGCATGAGCCGCCAGTATTACCGCGATCACACGAAGAACATGACTGTTGCTCAGAAACGTGAGTTTATTGCCCACTACAGGGCGACCGCGCGCAAGGATAAAGAGAGGGCTGACGCTGGCGTTGCAGCACTGGAACAAGAGGATCGCGACAAGGCATCTGCCGAGAACACGATTAGAGATATGGATATGAACCCGTCTGATGCGAAAGCATTCAGGGGACTTACGGACAATGCCGCGCGGGCCAAATTCATCGACGACCTTCGTGAGCGAACGCAAATCGCTGATTTGAGGCAGGCGGCCACCCGCGCCGACCTTCCGCTCGACGAGTTTGATAACGATGCAATCTCGGGGCGCACCGCCCACGACAAACGCAATTGGATGCTGAATTACAAGGACAAGAAAGCGGACGAAGCCAGGGCGGCTACCAAGGCCAACACGGCGGCCGAACGCGCAGCAAAGAACATTCTCCCGCAATACGCACCGGACATCATGGGGGCTCTCGCACAGAATCGGCAACTTCAGGCCATGGGGATGTCAAATTCTTCCGATCAGGATGTGCTCAAGTGGCTTCGACCTCAGCTCGAACGGTCGATGAAAAGCCAGCGTCAGAATCCCCAGCTTGCGCCTTACATTTTAGACCAGGGCTACAAACAGTTCGAAAACGAGTTCTCGAAGGGCATGGGCTTGACCGGCAACGCGATGGGCGCATTAAACGCGATGGGTAGCGACCTTGCAGACTCCCAGGCCCACTTGATGAATCAGATGATTCGCGTCGAACAGCGAGCCCGCGCCACGAGCGGACGCGTACGGGGCCAGGTCAACCAATTCCAGAATTCGCAGTCAACCATTCCTGGCTCGTTTGGAGGTTAACCGCTTATGTTCGACCTTAAAGTGGCCGCGACGACCTACACGGCCGCCTTGCGTGTCACGAACCGATTGCATCTCGATCGCCTAAACCTCTCGATCGACGAGCCTGGCACGCTGGAATTTCACCAGTATGCCGCGACGCTGCCAGCTCTATTTCTCGAGGGCGCGACGATCGAGCTTGATTACAGCGGCACGCCCGTTTTCGCGGGCGAGATCATGCGCGTTGACCCGCAGTTCGGCCCCACCGGCTGGACGATCGGTTACCAGTGTGCGGACCTGCGATACGTCGCGAACAAAATCCCGATCACGAACCCTTCGGACAATTCTGGCACGGTTACTTATAACCTGCCATCCGACGATGAAGATTACGTCGCGTCGTTCTCGGGTTTATCCGTCTCGTCAATCCTCACCAATATCTACAGCGGGCATGCGTCCGCGCTGACGGCCCTGGGGATCCTGGGGCCACTCTCCAGCGACTTGCTGCCTCTCACGCTGGTTCCCAATCAACCGGTCCAGTTCAGTGGGCCGCTAATCAACGCGATCGACCAATTCCTCGACCAGTGGGCGGGCAAGTATTCCTGCACGATCCTTTGGGACGCGAGCGCGAGCAGTTGGCGACTTCGCATCCTCGACACGACGGCTTTTACGCCTCATACGCTGACGATGGGCACGGACCCAATCGAACCCCCATCCATTTCCCGCGACTCGTCAGGAAGTGCGTCTGCGGTCGTCGTGCGCGGCCGGTCGGAGATCGAAGCCCTGTTTGGTGCGACCCTCGACGGCACGCTTACCGCGGGATGGTCCGCTCCGGATCAAGCGAGTTGGAAGTGGAGTGACTGGACGAACCCTGCTGGCGCGACCGACTTTGGCACGCTGAGCAGCGTCGGCTCGACGACAGTAACGGTCACTTCAAACGATACTTTGCGCGCGTGGCTCGCCAACTACTGGAACGGCGGGTTTATCTGGGTGATCAATCCGACCGCGACCGGCATTCTTCAGCAGGAAATGCGGGTCATTACCGCTTCCGCTTCGATGTCGGCAGGCGGTCATGCGGTCATCACTCTCGACCGGCCGCTGGTCAACGGTGGCTACACGAATTACCGGATGGTCGTCGCGCCGGTCAACTCGAAAGCCGACGTCTGGCGACGGTTCAACGTCACCTCGACGGTGGCACTCGGCAATCTGGTCCACAAGTTTCAGCCGCCAGTTCGCTGGACCTCGAACGGCGTGAGCCAGCTAATCAGTTACCCCGCCGGCAACGTCGTCAAAGGTTTTGTTCAGTGGCCCGCTTCATTCCAGATCGACTATCAGCACAATCAGATTGTCTTCAACGAACCGGTCGTGAAGGCGCTCAACACGCAGCCTAACCTCGACCTGGGCGGAGCAGCAGTAACGATCCCTGATGACGTCCAGGCCGCGATCCCGTACAGTCGGGGCACTTTGAGCGCCAGGGCTCCGTCGACCGGCTACAGCGGCACGCTGTACACCGTGGCGGGGGTCCAGCGCGTTGCGACCGTCGACGCTCCTCAATGGATCTGGGCAGGCGACCAGTCGATTTACAACGACTACGCCGCGATGAAGCTTGACACGGTCAAGAACACGGTTATCACGGGCAACGTGACGTACCTGGGGCTTTATGCGAATGCGTTGACACTCGGGATTGCGTTGAACATCGCAGGAAGTAGCTACACCACCGGTTGGGAATCGATCAACGCGCCGGTTCGGTCTGTCTCGATTGCGTGGCCGCCCGATGGACCAGTCAACTTTGTCACATCCATGACGGTCAATAACCGTCGCAAACAGGCAACGGGTGATAACTTCTACATTCACCCCGCATTCACTGGCGTCGCAGCCTGGGAAGTCGATCAGCAGTTCGGCTTCGCGCAGGCGATTACCGGGCCAGCACAGTCACTACAGATCGCCGATAATCTCGGTATGGCCGCACAGGCCGCGAACGACGCGGGATCCGCTGGGCTCGCGATGGGCATGAATCCGGGCGATGTTGGCCCGCAAAGCTCGATGATGCCGGACGGATTCGGGCAGCCCTTGTCAAAGGCGGAGCAAGCGAAACACCAAAGGGATCGGAATAGCAACGTAGTCAAAAAACTTCTCGGCGGACTCCACAGTAGAGCCCGCCGGCTTGCGTCTAACCACATGCGAGGCCTAAAACGCGATCGAAAACGCTTCGCCAAAGCCGATGCGTGGGGCGAAAGGATTTGGGGCAATCAGCCATCGAGCCCAAACCCCTACGACGAATACATGGATCAATACAGCGACGAAGGCGGCAGCAGTGCGAGTCCAAGCGGCGAGGGAGCCAGCGAATGAGCCTTGTCAGCGACTACGAAAAACGCCTTCGCGCCTTGGAACTCTTGATCCAACGGCA
Source organism: uncultured Isosphaeraceae bacterium (assembly GCA_945957605.1). GTDB lineage: Bacteria > Planctomycetota > Planctomycetia > Isosphaerales > Isosphaeraceae > CAMFLR01. Next base: position 74,061 of record CAMFLR010000005.1, on the reverse strand, counting down.
ACAAAAAACGCTCGAAAAAGCGATGGCGCTAGCGGCCTCCGCGCAGCAAGTGAACGCTTATTTCTCGGCCAACCCGACGCAAGGCGGCAGCGCTCCGTCGCCTTATTATCACGGCGTGACAGACTCGTCAGGGATCGGCCCCGCCACGTCTTCAGCGCAGATGACGGCGGGTAATGTGCAGATCTGCAGTTCCGACCCATCAACCGGGGCGCTGACGCCAACCGGTGTCAGTGTAACGGTCTGGAATAAGAGCACGGCGGGGGGAGTCACCCCCACAACGGCCATATGCTTCATTATTGATTCTAACGGCGCGGCTGTGACGAATTGGGAACAGTGCTGATATGCCGAAGCGTAAGAATCAGGGTGGCGGCTGCTGTTGCACGACCGTTTATAGGTGCGGCACGTGCACGTCGATTCCTGGCACGCTTCACGCCACAGTCATTTACCACCAATGCACCCTCGGCAATCCGACCAATACGCTCACCCTAACATTCACCTGGACCGGTGTATCGTGGGTTTGCACAGTGAGTGTCCCAAACATTTCGCGATTTTCCATCGGCTGCTCCGCGACAAATCCAGTCACTTTCACAATCAAATGCGTTTCGGGAGTTTTGGGAATCATCACGACCGACGCGGGCGGCGCCGCGCTGGTTAATTTCCCGAGCGGTAATCTCACCATAACCTCGTGTGGTGGAACTTTTGCGGCCAGTGCGAGCATTTCTTCCAGTCTTCCAGCGTACAACCCGGTGCAATGGACGGTGACCGGATGACACTCGACGACGCTTTGGAACTTGTTGTGGCGCACACGCATCACGAACGGTTTCGCTACCTTGTGAAGCTAAAGGGCGGCGAGGCGCTGATTCGGAAGTTGGCGGCCGAGATCCAAGGACAGCCGCCTCCCGAAGTCGACCTCGACACTAAGCTCATCGCCGCGATCGAGTGTTGCGACTTCCGGCACTCGACATGCGGTTGCCACGACAAGCCGGCCCGCTGCCTTCTGGGTGGCTGGCCGGCCGTTGTTACGTTTGAGGATTGCAAAAAGTGCATCTTGACGCTGCAGTCGCTGCAACTTATTAATTGATGCCAGCAATGCGGCAACCAGCAAACGACACAACAACGAAACGAAAAAAGATCGAAAAAAAATTCAGGTTTCAGGAAGTTGGTTTCAGGAAGTAATTAACGGCGTTAATCACTTACGGCCACTACTTCCTGAAACCAGATAAGAAAAAAAATCTTTTTCTCTTCCTAGCTATATAGTGGACAATTGGGCACTGAATGGACCGCATGCGAACTTCATCCCAAGGGAAGCCCCTATATGTCGATGGAAGCTCAGAACGATTACTACTTCCGGCGCCGACGCCTCACGATCGAGAAGCTTGATCTCGACATCTCCCGGGAAGCTCTTATCCGTGCAATCCGGGTCACGTTCACTGCTTTGTACGGCGATCACGGAATGGCTGGCTTGGATCTGTTAATCAGACCCATCGAAGCAACCAAACTGTGCGACGCGGTTCGACGGCATCTCAAGTGCTTCGACATTCCTGACGATCTGATCTGCTGCAACCTGCTGACGCTTTTGCCCGACGGCGACCAAGTTTACGAGAAGAAGGCGCAGGGCTGACGCGCGAATAGGTCTGATGTACACTATCGGAATGACGCTCAACTCTGTCGTTTCCGGTGGTCAAACAGGCGCAGAACAGGGCGCGATCGCCGCTGCGCAGGCTCTTGGGATTCGGACGCGTGGAACGGCCCCGCGCGGCTGGCTCACAGACGGCGGAGAAGCCCCCTGGTTGGCCGACTGTGGCCTCCGCGAGAGTTTGGCCGACGACGAGCCCGCGCGCATCCGTGCGAACGTCAGGGACGCACGTTGTACGGTTTGGTTTGGCGATACCTCATCGCCCCAATTCGCGGGCACGCATCTTGAGGCCGAGAAGTTAGGTCGGCCGTTCATGACCGTTGTGGCCGGCGTGACTCGACCCAGCGATTTGGCGATCTGGCTGCGCTGGGTGAGTGCCGAAAGCGTCAACGTCACCGGTGAACGCGAAAACCGCTCGCCCGGCATTGGCGCCCGGGTCGAGCGGTTCCTTCGATCTGCGCTCGCGAAGTCTGGCTGACCTTGTCCCGAATTCAGGACAGGGCCGCGCGTCAGTCTTCCATGAATAGGGACGTCGGCACGCCGAAGCGCTTCGAGAATGCTTTGATGTGCTTCACGTTCAGCTTGCGCGATCCGCTCATGATGGCTGAAAGAGTTGCATCGGACATTCCCAGTTCTTTCGCAAGCTCCTTTTGGGAGATGTTGCACCCCTCGACCAGTGACCGCACGATATCTTCCGTGGGCACTGGTTCTTCGGGAAATGCTTCGCTCTCGTAACGGCCGATCAACTCGACAAGCACGTCGAGGTAGGTTTCCTCGCCTTCGTCGAGTTGGCGGCGGGAAAGTTTATCGACCATCGCAAGGGCGGCCTTGTTGTGGTCGTGATCGCGGATTGGCGCGAGCGGAAAAGCACGCACAAGTTCAAAGTACGTGTCTGGCTGGGTCTGCAGTGTTGCGGCCATCGGGGGAGTCCTAAGATTGGGAGTACAGTGCTGGTCGGTCGTGGTTGGGTGTGGCTTACGTCATGACGCCCCGCAGGGCGAGGCCCGGGTCATGATGACCCGGGCTCTTGATCGCAACCGCATTCGCGTTGCCAATTCGTTCGATCATATTCGCGGTGAGTCATAACTTTTTTCACGAAAACCGTCTGGCTGCGGTAGCGAACCCAAGCGATCAGGCGGTATTCGTTGCCGCCAATGTTGAAAACAACGCATGTCCCCACTTGGTCGGCCGAGGGGTAGGTCTCGCGAACGTCGGCGAAGGTAAGCCACGTCATGCGACGGACAACCCGTTCCCAACCGCGAAGCGCCCGCTCGGCCTTCTTGCGTTCTTCCTTGACCTTCAGATTCTCCCAGAAGGCCCGCATGGTTGACATTGCAATCACGTTCATCTTGGTCACTCCGTCTCAGTCACACCCAAACCACAACCATATAGTACCTCGTTTTTGTTAATTTGCAATAGGTAAATTATCAAAAACGAAAACAGAATAAAGTTTCATTGGCTCGCACCGGCATTGCGACGACCGAATTAATGAATGGGTAACGACTTACGGCGTGTGTCGAGCGCGCAGCGAACAGGCGATTTTCGGGGCGACATTTCGGCGAAGCTCTAAGATGAAGTGGTAAAGAGGGTTAAAACAAGCCGATTATTTCTCAGAACATGCTTGTTGACGTGCGATTTTGTACAGTAAATTTGTACTGATCCTAAAGCGTGACCAGATCCTCGAATGTCATTGAGCGGAGTCGGAAATGCATCGTAACCAACAACCAGGAGTGGGCCTATTCGTTGATCTCGGACTGATCGAAAGCTCAAAGGAATCTCGCGACGGCGCGAGAAGTTTTCGGTGCAAGGACTTTTTTATGCGGTCTCCCGACGGGGAGATTGCGGGGAACATGAAGTGGATGTGGGTATCAAATGAGGAGTGGCCGAAAGTGGCCGACGAATTCCTCGCTTGCCCCATGATGAGCACCCCGGACGGGATGGTCGTGATGCGCGCGACGTACTGAAGCGCTGGGCCGGGCGTCTCCACTGCGCCCGGCCACTGTTACTTCTTGCCGCCAGAGTCTTTCTTGCCCGTCGACTCTTCGGCCGCCTGCGCGGCCTTCCTGGCTTTTACCGCTTCCATCTCGCGAGCAAATGATTCGTCGAAGTTGCGGCCCTTTGGGTCGATAGTGACGTAGGGTTCGCCGTCAGATGGATCAGGCAAGGACTTCACCGTTGGTGGTGCCAGACTATCTTCTCGTCGCGATTCTTTTAGTACTCTTTCTGTGTGCCGTCGCACCGCTTCATTGGCAACGATCGTCCCTTCACGGAGCGGCTTTGGCACTGACGGAAGATGCTGTTCAACCAGTCGAGACTTAAAGTCTGCTATCGCTGTGATGCAATGGTCAGCGCTCATGTTGAGCGCTCTCATTACGCGTATTACAAACGACTCGTCAGTGGTAATAGCCATTTCCTGCGACGCCGGAGCCTGAAACTCTTCCAGATCGTCATTGGCTAAAAAATCGAGTGTCACCCCCAACTCTCGAGCGATTCGAAATGCAACGTCGGCTGGAGGAACTGTTCTCCCTCGGAAGTATTCACTAAGCGACGTTGGCGAGATATTGATAGCGCGGGCAATCCGCGCTTGCGAGAGCCCTTTTTGATCGGCGATCAGACTCATCTTTTGGTACATCTTCATTCCCCCCAGTGTGTGTGTCGTAAGCTATCGCGTCAATTCGCTACGAAAATCCGATAATCAATACGAAAAACCGATTGACTGTACGAAACCGCGAATGTATATTTGCGATATCGGACGTATGGTGCGTCTGGAAATACGCAAAGCAATCTCGGAGTCAAGGCATGCCATCGGTTGCTTCCGAACCCCTTACAACAATGGCTGCAGCCTGCAATGAACTCGGCGTGGGTGGCCAATCTCTTCGCAGAGCAGTCAAAGATTTGGATATCCACACCCAATACATTCCTCTTACCGCGCGTGGGCGTGGGATTACCCCAGACGACATGAGTCGTCTCAGGCAGCACTTCGCCGAAAAGCGCGGCCAAGTCTAAGCCGCACGTCGAAGCCCTAGTAGCTTCGCGCTCGTCCGCAACTTATTCGTTGCTCCGTCCAAATTCTCAACGCGCTTCGGCGCGGCCGGTATCGGTACGCGCCGCAAAAAGGGGATTGGCATGTCGGTTATCCATGCTCCTTTGCCTTCCAAACGTCGCCGCACTCTAGGGCTTGCGGGCCGGTTCAGGAAGGAGCTGGTGTCATATCACAAGCTGGTCGCAGAGAGAGATTTTCACTTCACCGGCGACCTTGGTTGTGACGCTCCCGTCGGCTCACCAGAGGCCGACGCTTTTGATCGGCGTGGTGGAGAATTGACTCGCGCCGCCAGCAGCAGTTTGGATCGCCTTATCGACATGATTGCAGGCGACCATAGCGGGGAGCCAAAAGCTGGCGAAGTAGACGCTTGGGGAACTCCCATTAAGCCGCCCTCGATCGTTCTCGATGGCGTCGTCTACTCCGTTGTCCGTGGTGAGGAATTCCAGGACACCGCTCGACTGGTGACCATTCCGCTTTCGTCAATCACCGCGATCGAAGGGGCTCATTCATGATTACGCTCGCAGCCGCCGCGCCTTCGCCCAGCCCGCGGACTCGAGGCCGTTCGCGGCGAGCCGACCAAATCCTTCGTCTGCTCGCTGAATATCGTCGTCTGCGAGGCGTCGCTGACATCATTGACGAGCAGCGTCGTGCGTCGCCTCCTCAAACTGAAGCCGAAAACCGAGATCAGCGCAAACTTTCAGATAAGGCTGACAACGCTGCCATGGCAGCTATGACAAAGATTTCTGCGCTCATCCAACAAGCAGCCGGGAGTTGCTCGGGAGTCGAGCGGGACTCTTTCGGGATGCAGCAGACGGTGCGCTGCGTTCTCGCGAACGGAACACTTTTCTTGGCCTACCAACCAGAGGGCCAAAACTACGAGGAAGTGCTTCTGCTTCCGATGAGCGACATCGTGTTACTTGACTGATTCTCGCCCACTCACATTTATGAAAGCGATTCATACTCATGACCGTACTCACAAGTTCGATTCCCGGCCGGTTGACTGAAGACTCGCGCACGATAGAGGACGACGACCCATATTACGAGGTCCAGCGCAGGCGACAGACTTTTGGATCGCTTGTGGAAGGATTTCGTGAGGCGACCACGACTTTCGCCGCGTACGCCGATCTCCCGGCCGAGGCGCAGACCGATGAGCAATTCAACGAATTCTTGGGCGAAGTCTGGCGATTTGAAGACGCAATTCTTGCGTTCATCCTCAACGGCGAGGACCCGGATGCCCCCTGCCGCGGCGAGCACTTGAAGTCTGGCACTCAGGTATCGCCGCGCGGAGTTCTGTTCAACGGCTACATCTATCTCGCTCGTCGAGAGATGGAGAACGGATGCCACAGGGAATGCCAGCTGCTCATCGTCCAACACGGTCCAGAAGTCATTGACCTCGATGAATATGGCGGCTCGCGACCCTTCACGTTTTCGGGTCTGGCCTGAACGCATTTCTCGCCCAGCCTCGCGATCTCCCGCTTCTTTATCACAAGGATATCTCGATGATCATGCCCGTCGTGCTCTCTGACGCCGACGTCCAAGCGGCCGTCACTCAAGTCGTAAAGCGCTTTGCCGCAGACACCGCCCGACAACAGAAGGTGATCGAAGCGAACGGCGAGAAGCTGAACAACGTCCAGGCGGTCGTATCCGCACTCACCGGGCTTGCAGCAGACAACGCCGACGACAACCAGGATCTCGCAGTCTTCTTGTGCGAGTTGACCTACTGGGTTTGCACGAAGCCCTGGGAAAAGACTGCGGCGCCCAAGCACACGTGCTTCGACGGCGTGCCGATGGTTCAGCAATTCAGCTTGGCCCTTCTGACTGAGGCGGTCGAGATCGCCAGCAAACGCCAGACGGAAAGCAACTAACGATGAGCCATGCCGACGCGCAAAGCGGCGATCGTGACTCCCGCGTGCTCGCAGAACTCCCGCGCGGGCACGAGGAGTTGCGCGTCTCGATCGACGAGTACAAAGGGCACCGCTACGTCGGCCTGCGAGTGTTTTACCAGGCTGGCGATGGTAGCTGGCGTCCTTCGCCGAAGAAGGGCTGCTCGATTCGTGCGGCCGAGATCACAGACGTTGTCGAAGCATTGATGTCAGCAGACGAGATCCTGAACTGACGGCGACCACCGAGACGAGCACCCATGGCAAGCCCCGACCTTGATGACGGGTGGATCAAACTGAGTCACGAGCTTCTATGCGCGCTCTGCTCGGCTGGGTTCACCAAGCCGCAAGCCAAAATCGTTGACGCGATGTTCGCGCAGATCTTCGGGCCCGCGAAGGCAAAGGTGGCGATCGTCTCTCCGTCGTCGCTCGCGGAAGATTCAGGAGAGCTTCGCCAGGCGATCAGCCGTGGGATTGCACAACTCGTCACTGCCAGGGTGATCAGTCGCGTCGACGGCGTGGCGAACGGGGTCCGGTTCATCAAGGATTACGAGAAGTGGACCGACAATCAGGATCCCGAGAGACCGAGGTTTTCCACCAAAGAGATCGCTTATATCAAGGCCGCTCCGAAGCGGGCCGCAGCGTTTTTGAAGCAGCCGGAGCGGAGCAAAAATACGCCCAAGGGTGAAGCAAATTTGTTTCAGGGGGTGAAACAGAATTGTTTCAGGGGTGAAACAAATCTGTTGCGGGAAGCGAAACAAATTTGTGACGGAGAGCGAAACAAATTTGTTTCTCCCCCCTACAACCCCCCTATTGAAGGAGAAGAATCCGAAGAATGGGGAGAAGGGGCCGACACCCCCACCGTCGAAGCAACTCTGCAATCCCAAAGCCAATCCTCCCGGACCCTCAAAGCGGCCGGCGGCGACGTCCTCGCGAACGTCGAGCAGGCAACCATCACCGCCAAGGGGCGCGTTCCTGTCCTCAACCGTCCCGCTGACTTGCCGGGCATCAACAACCCGCCAGACCTGGTTGAACGTATCGTCGCCTTCGCCACTGAGAAGTGGGGCTCGATCGACGCCGAGCAGGTCCGCGATGCATGCGGCCCAGACGGCTACTGGGTTCAAGACGTTGACTTCGCAGTTCGCGATTCGGTTCGACGCGGCAAACCTTGGCGATATGCACTCACATGCCTCGCTGCTTGGTGGGCCGAGACCAGCGGTAGGCCGAAGCACACGCTCCGCATCGCGCCGGCGACGATTCCGCTGTTGCCCGTCGCTCCCGCGGTTGAGACCGAGCAACAGCGAGCCGACCGCGAACGATCAGCGAACGCGCGGTTGGCCCAACAATACACCGCGCTAACGACGAAGGGACGTCGAACGCGCGAGCAGCTTTTGGCGGACCCTGGCTGGGGCGAGACGAAGGTGCAACTTGCAGAGGCGACGATTGCGGGCTTTGAGGCAGTGAAACGAGGCGTAGCAACGGGGGCATAAAGGACAATGAGCGATCGACTGAACCTAGAATTTCCAGCCAACACGGAGATGGAAAAGGCGCTGATTGGGGGGTTGCTGGCTGACCCCGACCGATGGGCGGATTTGCCGCCTGGGTTTGGTGCGCACTGCTTTTGGCGTGAAGCGAATGCGGTGATGTTCTCGGCGGCAATGCGGGTTATTGCGGCCGGCGCCAAGCCTACTTTCTTGCTCGTCGAGGAAGAGCTACGGCGCACGAACGACTTCGACCGAATCGGCGGCTTGCCAACGGTTGTCGAAGCCATGGAGAGCACGTTTCACGGTTACGACGTCGCGCGATACGCGGACCAGATTTTCAAGCATCACATCCGACGCGAGGGGATGCGCGTCGTCAGCACTTGTCGCGAGACGTTAGCCGCAGCGGCTGACGAGCCGTCCGAAGTTCTCGAAACGGCGATATCAGAGTTACTAAATCTGCTCACGCGTGGCTCGTCTGACTCGGTGCGTTCGTTGGCCGAGTCGATGTTTGAAACGATCAGCGCCATCTGTAAGCGGCGAGGCGGCGAGCTTGACGGGATCTCAACCGGGTTCAGTGCGCTCGACGATGTTCTCGGCGGCTTGGGTGCGGGACGCATGATCATATTGGCTGGCCGCCCTTCGATGGGCAAAACGGCGCTCGCGCTCACGATGGCGGTCAATGCTGCAAAGCTGCTCATGTCTCGCGTGCTGTTCGTTTCTCAGGAAATGGGGCACCGGGAACTGACCTCTCGTGTGCTTTCGAGCGAGGCCGACGTGAACGGACACAAGATCCAAGAAGGTGTGAATCTTACGAATTATGACATGCGAATGATTCAGGAGGCAAGCGAGCGACTTGCGTCCACAACGCTGACGATCGACGACACCGCCGGCCGAAGCGTTGCCCAGATCGAAGCTCTTGCTCGTCGCCAGCGAAGCACGCAGGGCCTCGACGCAATCTTCGTCGACTACGTCCAGTTGCTCGAAGCGGATCCCGGAAGCCGCGCCAATCGGCAAGAGACTGTGTCGAAGATCAGCCGCGCGTTGAAGCGCACGGCGATGTCTTTGCAAGTCCCGGTGATCGTGCTTTCGCAGCTCAATCGAGCCGTCGAGCAGCGCGAGGACAAGCGCCCGCTCATGTCGGACCTTCGCGAATCTGGCTCGCTCGAGCAGGACGCGGACCAGGTCGTTTTGATCCATCGCCCCGAATACTACGACCCGAATGACCAGCCAGGGATCACAAACGTGATCGTTGCGAAGAATCGCCACGGCGCGACGGGAACAGTGAGTCTGGCCTTCATGAAGCACACGACGACGTTCAAGAGTCTTCAACCCGAAGGAGTTTATTGACGTGATCAAAACAACAGAAAAGTATGGGCTTGCTCGTCGCAAGCGTCGCTCGCCCTCGCGGCTCGAAGTTCAGCAAGCAAGGGAGATCGATGGGCTCGAATGGGAGAACCTGGCGCTAGGCGTTTACGTCGTCTACCTTCGAGCCTTTGCGTTTGCTGCGCGCGTGCTCAATTACGAGGATCTTGATTGCGAGATCGCTGGGGATGTAGCGCGTGACCATTTCAAGAACGCGCCTGCGCATTTCGACGGCCCCATTAGCACCGGCATTGCTCATGCGTTGCTTCTAGATGGTACAGGAAGTCTCGTTAACGAGAAGCCTGACGACTTTGACGAAGTGCCTCTCGAGCAGTGGGTCAGAGACTTCGAACGCGGACTCAAAGAGAGCGATGAATCGCAGTCTAACGAGTCCAGCGAAGTCATCGGTTGCCTTGTTGATACATTCACCGGTGCCGTACGCACGGTGACCGCAGACGACTTGATTGGTTGATCAAGGGCGATTTCTCAAGGAACTAAACAGGGGGCCGAAACCAGTGGACCAGCGAGTTAGCCGAAATCCGTACGAGCGCGAAGAAGACCCGATTGGGTTTTTCTCTTGGGAGATGTTGGCACAGTCTTTTTTTTCCTGCTACCTGCTCGCCTACGGGACCGCTTGCAACTCGATCATGAATCTCGATTGCGCGCCAGCTCGCGTGTTGGTTTCGATGACCCAATGGGTCGACGCGCAGACGGATATGAATTCGTGCTCGAAGGAAGCTTATCGGAAAGGCATCAATGACGCGGTACGAGGCGAGCCGCCGCGTGACGAGGACGCACTGCCGATCGCTGAATGGGTGTACGCCGTCGATGAGGAAGGACGACGAAAGAAGGCGAAGCAGCTTTTGACTTCAACCAGGGGGCGCAACGATGGAGAGTGAGTTTTTTACCGTCACCCTTTACGGGATCGGATTCCTGGCGACACATCGGCCGGATGGCTCGAAATGCGTTTCGGTTCGACACGTTTGCGAATCGATTGGCATCGACTTCGCGGCCCAACTGACAAAGCTCAAAAGGTGCGAGTGGGCGATTCTTGAAAGCGTCTCATTTCCAGATCGACGAGGCAGACTTCAGCCGGTCGTGACGCTCGACCTCGAAAGCCTGCCGATGTGGCTGGCGACGATTCGTCCTGGCAAAGTCGCGCCGATCGCCCGCGAACGCGTCGAAGCGTTTCAGGTTCAAGCAAGTGAGGCGCTTCGCGGCACAGGGGGCGAATTGATTTCTGAACTTTTAGAGGGGGACGAAGTAGTGGAGGAGAGCGAGGGCGACGTTTACGACCTGGTCCCCGTTCCGTTTCGAGGGGAAGCCATTTTTGCCGCGAAACTGCCCAGCGGCAACATCGTCGTGTCGATCCGGCATATCTGCGAATCGCTTGGTGTCGATGTTGCCGGACAGTTGCGCAAACTCAAGGATTGCGATTGGGCGACTGTAGACCACTTGTCTATGGTCGATCCGGCTGGACGGCGGCGCAAGACATCCGTCATCGACGCGCGAAAGTTGCCGATGTGGTTGGGCGGCATTGAGTCCAAACGCGTCGCGCCCGAGGTTCGGCAGAAGCTTGCGGCGTATCAGACCGAAGCAGCCGAAGTGCTGGCTCGTCACTTCATGCCATCGGTGCCAGCCGCGCCCGTGCTTCCCGTTCTTCCTCCGGATGCTGACGGGCTCACGCTGGCGCTCTATGCAGCGATGGATAATCGCATTCGTCTAAACGCCACAGAGAAACGCGTCGACGAGTTGGAGCGCAAGGTTGAAGCGGCCGCCCTCGAGGCCCGCAACGTTTCGTCTGCCGTCGTCGAAGTCCAGGTGACGTTGAGTGGGGATACTGGCCTCGTTTCGTTGGTTGGCTACTGCAGCGTTAACAAAATCAGCTTGAGCCGCGCCGAGATGGCGAAGTACGGCGGGGCACTCAGTCGGCAATGCAAGGCGTTGGGATTGCCGGTGAAGAAAGTCTCGTCCGAACTTTGGGGCGAGGTGAACGCCTATCCGCGTGAAGTGCTCGACCAGTGGCGGGAATCATTGCAGCGCGGCGGGGGTGCGGCATGAACGAGCTATTCAGATTGCTCAACAACGTCTTCGTGTTCTGCGTGGCGTTTGCGGCCGGGCGGGCTGTCCGAAGCTTCGTGTTGGATCGAGTGAAGCAAGGAGATACGGAACGTGGGTGAGCAAACCGCAACTCGTCCGGCCTGGACGGTCAAGGAGATTGCCGCTGACCTTTCCGTCAGTCCGTCGGCGGTGATGCGATGGATCGAGGGCGGGCACCTCGTGGTGTTCCGCCCGCCCGGTGTCGACATCCACTCGTCGAACAAGGGACCTAAAACGCTCCGCGTGCTCGACGACGACTATCAGGCGTTTAAACGCCGCAACTGCGTGACCGGACGGCCCCAGGCCGAGCCAGAGGCCCCGGCGCCGGTTCGGCGCACCGCCTCAGCCGTTCCTGCCGGTCCCGACGGCAAGACGCGCAGCAAGCGATGGAAGGGGGTGTAATCGTGGGATTGGTCACAGGCTAGGGGTAGTCATGATGACTGCCCCTAGCGCAACCAACTTCAAGGCTTTGCGTTCATCCTTCCCTGGATCAGTCTGGCTATGCTTAGCGTGTTTTGTTCGTCGAAATCGGAGTAGCTCGCCTCGATATACTTTTCGCTTGTCCCCATCGTTTGTGCAATCTGTGACGCGGCGTTGCCTTTCAGCCGCGCGTGAGTCGAGAAGCGGGAACGCTGCCAGTACATCCGGAATCCTTTTGGCATCGTCAGCCCGGCCGCTTCGGCTGCGATCCTGTGACGATAGAACCATCCCTGCAGGTTCTGGCTCGTCCCGCACTGTTTCTTTTCGTGGTTTACCCACGTCCAAGGCTGGCCGGCCTCCGGTGTGCCTTCCTCCCGACAAAGCTGGCTGCGCTTGTGGGTGAAGATGAACTTCTCGTGGCGCCCGGGTAGCGCGCGAATCCATTCGATTCTGCGCATCACATGCGGCGGCAGTGGGACGATTCGTTCCCGGCCCGTCTTCTTGCCGGTTTTGTGCTTCCAGTCGGGCAGAATGATTGTTCCCCAGCCGTCGGCGTGGACGTTCAATTCGGACCACTCCGCGACACACAATTCCTTTGGCCTAGCTCCGGTTTCGCGCAGCGCGAAGATCATGTGCGCCGTGATCAGTCCGAACCGCCGAAGTAGGCCACTCTCGCGGAGCGCGCTTTTGTACAAGAACTTCTGAAAGAGGGCCGCTTCGTTCGACGACACCACTCGCAGCTTTCTGCGTGGCACCACCAGCGACTTAAACTTGGCGATCGGGTTTTCCTTCAGCGGCAGGCCAGCGTATAGGCCCGGTTTCACATCGCTCGCCCACGAGAACAGGCGACGAAGTGACCGAAGAAGTGAATCGTTCACGTACGACCGCGACAGGCCCTCCGCTAAAAGCGCGTCGGCCATCGTTTCGATGTCGTCGACGGTTACTTCGGCCGCGACCCGTTGGCCGAGAGTTTGCGCCCAGCCTCGTCCGCGCCAGCCGAGACAGCGGTCGAGTTGCTCGACTCTGTGGTTCAGCGAATCGGGCGTAAGGTCGCCATCAACTGCATGCAGGTAGAATTCCTGGATCTGGTCGAGAGTCAGATTGTTCGCCGGTGAGAGCTTCGTCGCGGTGGTTTCGAGTTGGTCATTGAGCCAGCCTTCCGCCGCGCGACGGTCTTTCGTGGGGTGAGTCAGGTGCCGTGCGTACGAGCGCGGCCTGTACATCTTCCCGGCATTCGGTCCTTTCGCGATATGTCGCGGCTCGCCAAGCGAATTGGTTGCCCAACACTTCGCGCGCTTGTCGTAAAAAACCCCCGGCTGTTGCGGCATGGCACAATTACCCCTCTTGAAGTGTGCGACGCGATCGACTCAAATAGGATGCGTCTGAACACTAGAATAGGGTGTACCTTTGGTTATTGCAACGGGCAAGAAGTGACGATGAAGTGTGTTGAAGAAGTGATGAGCGGCCGAAACGTAGCCCCCAAAATACCCGCCCGTTCCGATGGTAACTCCAAGAGTAGCAACAGAGTTGCGCACGACGGACGGGCAGGGGAGTTACGCGGCAGTTATGCCACCTGGCTCTGGTGGCCGAGATAGGCCGGCCCACTGTTAATTACAGTCGGAGATCCGGGTTCCACTGGCTATACCAGTGCTCTCAATTGCATATGAACAAGAAAGAGAAAGGCACTGGCATAGCCAGTGGCACCCAACTACCAAAGTCGTTCTCTGACAGTCGTTAACCGCCGATCGTGCGTTCGAGACTGGCGAGGATTTCGCTCGTCGTCTCGAACCCATCGAGCATTGCAATACGTTGATCTTCGAGCAGCCAGGTTTTGACCTTCTTGTCGGCCGAGATCACGGTCGAATGGTTACGTCCGCCAAAATAGCGACCAATCTCGCTGAACGACGCTCCGACATGCTTCCGCGCCAGGTGCATGCCCAACATTCGCGGATAGGAGATCGCCCGTGCCCGACCTTCGGCACGAAGGTCGTCGGCCGTGATGCTAAATAAGGAACAGACGGCCCGTTCGACATCTTTAAGTCCAACTGCCCGCGCCGTGTGACGAATGGTGTCGCGCAGCGCTGTCTTGGCCAGGGCCAGATCAAGCCGCTTACCGGTGAGCGTGGTGTGGGCGATCAGGCTGTGCAACGCACCTTCCAACTCGCGGACGCTCGCCCGAAGATGATCGGCCACATAGCTTAACACCGAATCGGGGATGTCGACCCCTCGCGCCCGAGCCTTGGCTTTGAGGATTGCCTTACGCGTATTGGCGTCGGGCGTTTCCACGCGCACCACCATACCACCGAGGAATCGGGTGACCAGTTCGTCGGTCAAACGCGGAATCTGACGCGGGTGTTGGTCGCAGCTCAGGACGATAGGCACACCTTCGGCGACAAGTGCGTTAAAGGTATGCAGGAATTCGTCTTGTGTCGCGCGTTTCGACGCGAGGAAATGGATATCGTCGACGATCAACGCGCCTGCGCCGCGATATCGCGAACGAAATGAGGTGAGCGAACTGGTGCGCATCGCCTCGAGGAAGCCGTTCGTGAACGCCTCGGCCGTGATGTGCACGACTTTCACGCCGGGGCGATAATGCCGCAGGCTTGTGGCAATACCTTCGAGGAGGTGCGTCTTGCCGAGCCCAACCCCCGACTGGATCACGAGCGGGTTGAATCCCGCCCCCATACTCGCCGCCATTTCCTGGGCTGCCGCAAACGCCAGGCGGTTCGACGGGCCAGTCACGAAGTCTTCGAGCCGTCGCGTCGGACGGCCGGGCGGGGGGCTGAGCGGCGGTAGTTCTACCTGCGCGGCAGGTGCAACTGTCGCCGCGGCTTCAGGTTCTGTTGAAACCTTCGCCTTCGCCGTCGATTTTCGCCGGCTGCGCGGCTTCTCCGGCGCGGGGATGGGGACCGGCACAGCAACCGGTGCAGCGGTGGGGCGTTCGTTGGGCCGCGGTTCGGCGGGCAAAACGTGCCCGATCTGGGGGGCGGCTTCGCCATCGAGCCGGAAGTTCAGGCGCAACTCGCGACCGGTCACCGCGTGGGCGGCTTCGACCAGGCTCCTCGCGAAATGTCCCGCGATCCAGTCGCGAAAAAAGGCGTTAGGGACGCCAATTTCGACACTGTCTCCCGCGATCGCCAGGCTTACCCCTTCGCCAAACCAGACGCCAAAGCGGGATTCCCCCACTCGTGACGCCAGCGCCTCGCGAAACGAGGATTCCAGCCGATCGGGTTGTCGGATCGCCATGCCGTGTCGTCCACCCAAGTCTCAATCGCTGCCGATCAAGCGGTTCGCAGTTCGTGAGAGGCGCAGGCCCTCCCGCATCTGTGTTTATGCCACCCAAACCCACGACAGTCAAAGAACTTCCGGCAATCTGCCAGGGCGAGTTTTTGGATCGTATCGATTACAACGAATGCGCCATCCAGCCCGGCCCAACGCGCTTGTTGGATGCGGGGATCTCGATATGCGGAGATTACCGTCCGGATTTCATGGAAATTGACGGTCGAACAGCGAAGGTTCGACGCTAATATCGAAAAGAGCTCGTGCTGTCGAAGGCGACGGTGACGCATGCGCTTAGTTGATCCGCTCCCGATCGCGAGCGGATGCCTACCTGCCTTCATTACAATCGACACTTTGATGCCACGTTCGGGAGGCCACCCCACCATGCGGAAGTTGCGTTTCGCCCCATTGGCTCTGACTCTTGCTATGACGCTTGTTGCGACGACCGCCATGGCGCAAGGCCCCGGCGGCGGAGGCCGCGGTGGACCGGGCGGCGGTGGTCCCGGCGGTGGCGGTCCTGGTGGATTTGGTGGCCCCGGCGGATTCGGTGGCCGCGGGGGTTTTGGCGGCTTCGGTGGTAACAGCACCCTGCAATGGGCGCTCCGTGCCCCGGTCCAGGAAGAAATCAAGGCGACCGACGACCAGAAGACCAAGCTCAAAGAGCTTGACGAAGCCTATCAGGCCAAGCGTGACGCCCTCCGTCCCCAGCGCCCCGGCGGCAACAACGGTGGCCGCGGCAATAACGGCGGAAACGGTGGCAACGCGGGTGCAAACGGCGGCGGCAACGGCGGAAATGCCAATGCAAATGCGAATGCCAACAACGGCGGAAACGCTAACAATAACGCCAACGGTGGCGGCAACGGCAACAACGGCGGTGGTCGCCGCAACCGTGGCAATGGCGGAAACGGTGGCAACGGTAACGACCAGGCGGCCGTCGCAGCCGGTGGCGCTCCCGGCGGTGGTGCCGGCGGCAATGGTAATGGTGGGAATGGCGGAAACGGTGGCGGCCGCGGCAACCGTGGTGGTGGCAACAACGGGGGAAACGGTGGGAATGGTGGCAACGGCGGCGGATTCGGCGGACCTGGCGGCTTCGGCGGCCCCGGTGGACAGGGTGGCCCGGGCAACTTCTTCCAGAACATGACCGAAGAAGAGCGCGCCGCGTTCCAAGAGCGGATGGCGGCCCAGCGGGCAGCGCAGGACAAGCTGAATAAGGATGTCGATACCGCGCTCGCCAAGATTCTCTCGACCAGCCAGCGCACCCGTATCGCCCAGATTCAACTTCAGCAACAGGGTGTGAACGCGTTTCGCACTCCTGAGTTGATCGCCAAGCTCAACATCAACGAAGACACGCAGGCGCAGATCAACGAGGTCTTCAACGGTCAGAACGAAAGCCGTCGCGCCCAGTTCACCCAGATGGGTGACTTTATGACCAAGCTCGCCAAGGACAACGGCATCAACGTCGACAATAACAACAACGGTGGCGGCAACAACAACGGCGGCGGCGGCCGGGGTGGCCGCGGCGGCGGGCTCAACCGCCAGCAGATGCAGGAACTGATGCAGATTCCCGATGTTCAGGCCAAGATGGCCGAGCAGCGGAAGACGATGACCGCAGCTAACGACGAAATCGACGCCAAGATCAAGGCTGGCATCGCTCGTCTGCTCACCAAGAAGCAGCGCGACGCCTATGCCAAGCTCTACGGCCCTGCGTATGACCTGACCAAGCTTCGCCAGCAGGGTGGCCCCGGTGGTCCTAACGGTGGCGCCGCGGCCCCGGCCCAGCCGGGTGCAGCTCCGGCCGAGGCTGACGCGACTCGCGCGAACAGCTTGCGGAACCGCCGCGGCTCGTCTAGCGACAACTAAGCCTCTCCCCGAACTGGCAGCAACAAAGCGATCCAACGGCCCTTCTCGCACGATCGAGGAGGGCCGTTCGCGTTTGTGCTGCGTTGAGCTTCCCGCATTCGCACAAAAGTCGTATAAACCCGGCAGAATCCGGATCGAGCAGGATGGAACCTCGCAGTCTCCCAACGTTGGGACGACCTGCAGCTACTGAAGGAGCAGGGCCGATGTGTCGGACGAAAACGTCTTCACGGGTGAACCTTGCGGTCGCCGCGACGATCGCGTTTTTCGCTGGCACGCAGATTGGCCAGGCTCAGGCACCGGCCGCCCAACCGCCGCGCGGGACGATCGTTCTGCCTGATAGCCACATCGGAGCACGCGTCGCTCCGATTCTCCTACTAACTCGGCAAGACGTTCAGACCGACCTTCGGCTGACGCCCGCGCAAACCGCCGGAGCGCAGCAGATGGCAAACGTCTTGCACGAACGCGCCGCGACGCTGCGAGGCCGGAGCGGCAACGACGTCATGAAGGCACAAGACGAGATCCTTCGCGACGGCAAGCGCTGGGTAACCGAGAACCTCGCCGAAGAACAAAAGTCGCGGCTCGTTCAGCTCGACCTGCAATGGGAAGGCCCTTCGGCCCTTCTTTCGCGACCGATTATCAAAGACTCGCTCCGGCTCGAAGACACCCAAATCACCGGGCTGTCCAAGGCAATTGCCCAGCGAAACACCAAGCGCAACGGTGGCCCCGCGATCGCTGCCGACGAAGTCGTGCTGTTCAACACGATGGTGGGCATGCTGTCGAAGCCGCAAATCCAGGCCTATCGTGCAATGCTCGGGCCAATCGCCCCGTTCCAGACCGCCATCCACCCGATGCGCGGGGAAGCGGTTTTACGCTGATCGCCGTCCCAACCGCGACCCGCTTCGGCTTGTGATCTCCAGCGATTCTGCCTACTCTGAAGCCTCGCCAACGCGCCGATATCGCCGACCGATTTGAGCACCCGCGAACCATGACGACTCCCGCGACCACCTCGTTGAAATGGGGCTTCATCGGCTCTGGCAAGATGGCCGGCGCCCTCGTACGCGGGATGATCCGCGCTGGAACCGCCGAGCCCGGCTCGATCACGGTCAGCGACCCTCTCGAAGCCGCCCGCGCCAGCCTCGCAATCGAAACCGGCGCCACGGCTGCAGTCGATAATCGCGTCGTCGCCGCGGCCAGCGACGTCATCGTGCTCGCGGTCAAACCGCAGAGCATGGGCGGCGTGCTCAAGGAGTTGCAACCACTCCTGACGAACGATCACCTCGTCATTTCGATTGCCGCCGGAATCTCAATCGACGCCCTGGCCGCCGGCCTGGGCCCCGAAGCGCGTCGCATCGTCCGCGTCATGCCCAATACCCCCGCGCTGCTCGGCGAAGGGGCATCAGGCTATTGCCTCGGCCCCGCCGCGCGCTCGAGCGACGACGAAATCGTCCGCTCCTGCCTCGACGCCGTCGGCCGCTCATTCTGCGTCCCCGAACGACTTCTCGACGCCGTCACCGGGCTGTCCGGTAGCGGTCCCGCCTTCGTCTACATGATGATCGAAGCCCTTTCGGACGGCGGCGTCCGAGTCGGCCTGCCGCGCGATATCGCCACAGCACTCGCCGCCCAAACCTTGCTCGGCGCCGCCAAGATGGTTCTCGAAACTGGCCTGCATCCCGGTCAGTTGAAAGATCAGGTGACGAGCCCCGGCGGAACGACAATCGCCGGCCTGCACGCGATGGAACGAGCCGGCATCAGGGCGGGCTTGATGGACGCGGTTCAGGCTGCGACCAACCGAGCGACTGAATTGGGGCGAGGATGACTGCTGAATTTCCGGCCGGCGCGATTCATTGCATCAATGTCGGATAGGCAATCTCCGCAAGATCCTCTTCCAGGTCAACCAAGCTCAGTTCCGGATTAAGCGCCTTTACGATTTCGTCGGTAAGCGGTCGATGCGCGTAGATATGATCCGCGGCTGAACGCGCGACGGAGGTCTCGAAGTAATCCTCCGCCCACGTCCGGTAGGCTTCAGGATCGCCATCGAGCAACCGCAATAGCTCGGCTGAACCGTCCGGATCTTCTCCATCAAGCGGCTCAATCGCACCAACCTGCCATGACGGATCACCACGCCGCCGCCAGATGCAAAACGTTGTGTCCTGAATCGAAAAGGCCGACTCACAGAGAAAGTTCGCGAACTCCACAGGCACCTGGTCGAATACGCCCGGCAGGGGTCTCGCGAAATCCAGCGTCTTTTGCCAGGCCGCGGAATTGTGGGCGAGCCCTTTCAGAATCGCGCCGGCCTCTGTGAACAAAATGAAGTAACTATCGCCGCAGCCATCGCGCATTGACGCCATTTCTTGCCCGTCCGCCCACTTCGAGTTGAACGAGTAATAACGGTACTGCCATTCGGGACAGAGGATCGCATCCAGCGTGGCGAGCGATTGACAAAGGCGCCGGAATTGGCCGAGCTCGGGAAGGGATGAGAGATCGCGAGTTGATAGCAAAGGACCGCCTCGCAGCTTTCGAGTGAACCATGAAACGTGAGTGCACTAACAGTAACGTTGCTCAAATTCATTGACGAGCATAATTGGTCCGGACGAATCTCTTAAGAGTTCGGACCGCGTCAAATCCCCTTTCGATCCGACGTACGACTTCGGTAAGATAGGCTTTTGACCCTCCCACTCCCCTAGCAACAGGGAGGTCCGGCCGTCCATGGCACGCCCCGGTACCACTCACACCGATCACGTCGAACGTCCCGTCCTCATCCTCGATTTCGGCTCGCAGTTCGTCCAGCTCATCGCGCGCCGCGTCCGCGAACGCCACGCATTCGCCACGATCGTCCGCCACGATATCACGGTCGAACGCGTCAAGGAGCTGAATCCGCTGGCGATCATCCTCTCCGGTGGACCGTCGAGTGTTTACGAGGAAAACGCGCCGCATTGCGACCCGGCTCTGTTCGACCTCGGTGTGCCGGTCTTGGCCATTTGTTACGGCATGCAGCTCGTTTGCGAGGCGCTTGGCGGCAAGGTTCTCCCATCGCCGCATCGCGAATTCGGCCGCGCTGAGATCACCGTGCTCGAACCCAACGAGCCGCTCTTCCAGGACATCCCCCACACGAACACCGTCTGGATGAGCCACGGCGATCAGGTGAACGACCCGGGCGGCGCCTTCAAGTCGCTTGCTGCGACTTCGACGTGTCCGATCGCCGCCGTAAAGCACCGTGAGCTTCCGGTTTACGGCATCCAGTTCCACCCCGAAGTCGCCCACACCGCCTACGGCAGCTTACTGCTCGGCAACTTCCTCGATCGCGTCTGCAAATCACCCGGTACATGGACGATGGACGCCTTCATCGAGCGTGCCGTCGCTGCGATCCAACGTCAGGTCGGACCAACCGGCCGCGTTGTGTGCGGACTCTCCGGCGGCGTCGATTCCGCCGTCTGCGCTGCATTGCTAACTCGCGCATTGGGCCCGCGCGTCGTCTGCATTTTCGTCGACAACGGCCTGCTGCGAATGGGCGAACGTGACGCCGTTGCGCAGGCGTTCGGCGAACATTCCTCGGCCGAATTGCGAGTCATCGACGCCTCCGACCGCTTCCTCGGCGTTTTAAAAGGCGTGACTGATCCCCAAGAGAAGCGGGTGCGGATCGGCCATACGTTTATCGACGTGTTCCGTGATGAAGCAAAATCGATCCCCGACGCCCGATTCCTCGCTCAAGGGACGCTTTACCCCGACGTGATCGAAAGCGGCGGCAGCCCCGACGCCCCGGCCGCCACCATCAAGCATCACCACAACGTCGGTGGGCTTCCGGCCGAACTCGGCTTCGAACTCGTCGAGCCACTTCGCGACCTGTTTAAGGACGAAGTTCGCCGCCTCGGTCTCGAACTCGGCTTGCCCGAATCGCTCGTCTGGCGGCATCCCTTCCCGGGTCCGGGGCTGGCCGTCCGCGTGCTGGGTGAAGTGACAAAAGAGCGGCTCGATGTGCTTCGTCAGGCCGACGTCATCTTCCTCGAAGAACTGCGTGCCGCCGAACTCGAACGGCGGATTGGCCAGGCGTTCGCCGTCTTGCTGCCGATTCAATCGGTCGGCGTGATGGGCGATGGTCGCACCTATGAAAACCCGATCGCCCTCCGCGCGGTCGAGACCGATGACTTCATGACGGCCGACTGGTCGCGGATTCCGCATGAGGTTTTGGCGCGAGCCTCGACGCGGATTATCAACTCTGTGAAGGGTGTAAACCGCGTGGTTTACGACATCACGAGCAAGCCGCCCGGCACCATTGAGTGGGAATAACACCCGCTCTACCACGAATCTTCGCGCGGTGCTTGGCGATGCCTCTACAATTTGGGTGGTCATGCCGATCGCCCCGCCTCGAGGTTCGTCGCCCATGTCTCCGCGCGAAATTGATGCCCGCGAAGTGGTTAAGATCGATGTCCTCGCCACCGCCGACGATTCGTCGCGAGCGGACGAGTTCCTCGAGCGCTGCGGGCTTGGGTCGGCATGGGTCGTGCATATCCGAACGGCCGAGGTTCTGGGACGTGTCAGGCAGCGCGTCGCGCTCGGAACATTTGACGAGCGCGCCTGCACCTGCGTCACGCTCCGGCTCGATCGGCCTGTGCCGGTCGAACCCGGCTTGCGCATCCGACTCGTCTGCGAAGACGACGCAACGCTCACGGCATCGGCGGTTGTCCGCCCCTGGAGCGGTTAGCGTCTTCCCGACCTCACTCGGAGCGCTACAATTCCGTTGCGCTTCACTGGTTCGCCTGCTTTCTCCAGGGTGCCAGGTGAGAAGTGCGAAGAGAGAGTGAGTTTTTCGATGGATCGTGATCATGAAGGTGGGAATGAATGCGGCGGCAATGGGCTGTCGCCAGAGAATTTCGGATTTGCGAACGGCGGGACCGGCACAAAACGCATCATTTCGCCGGTCCTCTCACCGGCCCAGTCAGGCCGACGCTGGACAGCCGACGAAGGCTTGCTCAATCGCGAGGTACCAAGCACCCCTCGCGCCCGCGCACCAGAGTTGGGTGATTTCACCCATACCGACTCCTGGCGAGTCCTGCGCATTCAGAGCGAGTTCGTTTCGGGCATCAACGCTCTCGCCGAATTAGGCGCGGCGGTTTCGGTCTTCGGATCGGCCCGGTTCAACGAGCAACATCCGATGTACACCCAGGCTCGCGCGATGGGCAAAGCGCTCGTCGAGGCGGGTTTTGGCGTGGTCACAGGCGGCGGCCCCGGCATTATGGAAGCCGCCAACCGAGGCGCAATCGACGCGAAAGGTGTGTCGGTCGGCCTCAATATCGAGCTTCCCTTTGAACAAAAGGGAAACCCGTACACGACAATCTCCGTGAACTTCCGCTACTTCTTCGTCCGCAAGACGATGTTCGTGAAGTACTCGAACGGCTTCGTCATTTTCCCCGGCGGTTTCGGCACGCTCGACGAGTTGTTCGAAGCTTTGACGCTGGTGCAAACGAAGAAGATCAAGCGGTTTCCGATCGTGCTGTTCGGTAAGGCGTACTGGTCCGGCATGATGGACTGGATCAAAGGGACGCTGCTCGCCGAAGGGACGATCTCTCCCGAGGATATGAACCTCCTCGTGATGACCGACTCGGTGGAAGACGCTCGCGACATGCTGGTGGATTGCTACAATACCCGTTGCTGGTCGACCTGGAAGAAGTCGGAAGGGGCAAAGGTCGATGCCGATCCGCCGGGCGCTCCGGCAACCGCGCCCGACCCTAAAAAGGCGGACGCCACCTGATCGGTTCGCCTCGCCCCGATCCATCAATGGGAACGGAGCTGCATGATGACCGCCTCCCTTCAAGGGGACGAGACGACCGCGTTCAACACGATCGACCAGACGCTCGCAAGCTCAGGCCCAAAAGCCACGATCGACGGCCTGATCAATCAGCTCGAATCCCGCGGTGAATACCGCGCCCTGCTTGACGCGTTGCTCCTGAAAGCACGCTTCGAGCTAGGGCTGCCGCTCGTTC
This sequence comes from uncultured Isosphaeraceae bacterium, assembly GCA_945957605.1. Lineage (GTDB taxonomy): Bacteria > Planctomycetota > Planctomycetia > Isosphaerales > Isosphaeraceae > CAMFLR01. The sequence goes on along the minus strand of CAMFLR010000005.1, from coordinate 51,019 downwards.
AGGTTGGCAGCCTGAACGACGTTGCCGAGCCCCAGCGCACCCAGTACGAAGAGCGCTACGTCGAGGCGATTCGCAAGGTCGGCGGCCTGCTGCTCGGCTCCGGACAGCTTGTCGCGGCCTGGCCCTATTTCCGCGCCATCGGCGAAAAAGATCCCGTCAAAAACGCCATCGACGCCTACGTCCCCAGCGGCGAACCCGGCGACGAAACACTGGGCCAAGTAGTCGACATCGCCTTCAACCAGGGCGTGCACCCCAGCCGTGGCTACGGCCTCATTCTCGACAACTACGGCGCCTGCTCGGCGATCACCGCATTCGAACATCTGCCGCAAGACGATACCGTGCGCAACCCGTGTGGCGATCAACTCGTCCGACACCTGCACGCCCAGCTCGTCGCCAACCTGCGCGACGAAATCTCCCGACGCGGCCAGCCGTTGCCACCCGAGAATGCCCCCATCGGCGAACTCGTATCCGACCGTCCCTGGATGTTCAGCGACGACGCCTATCACATCGACATCTCTCACCTTGGCTCAGTCGTCCGCATCGCATCGAACCTGAAAGATCCCGAATCGCTGCAAATGGCGATCGGCCTGACCGACTACGGCCGCGATCTCTCCGAACGCCACAACTATCCCGGCGAGCCGCCGTTCGAGAATCTCTACGTCGACTACGGTTATTATCTACGTGCACTGGCCGGCGAGGACGTGGACGCCGCGATCGCACACTTCACCGCGAAGCTGCCGACGATCGACCCCGAAATCCCGCTCGAAGAACGCATCGACGACCCGATGCCCGCGCAGGTGCTTGTGCGTTTGTTGCTTCGTATCGGATGTGCCGAGCAGGCGATCGCTGTGGCCGAGAAATACCTCGCCGGCATTCCCGACTCGATGCTGACGTGCCCCGGTATCGCACAGATTTGCCAGATCGCATCACGGCCCGACGAGTTGGCACGCATCGCGCGTTCGCACGGAGATCTCGTGAACTACGCGGCGGCGGTATTGCAGTCTGGCGCAAAAAACTAGGGCTCGTCCACGAATTCATTGCTGTGAGCCAAATTCGCAGTTAGGTCAGCCTTTTTTGGGTGCCACTGGTTGTACGCAACCAGTGTACTAGACGTCTCTTAGGGCGCACTGGTTGGGTACCACCAGTGGCACGCCAAGGCTCGATTTTGACCAACACTCCGAAATCCATCATGAATCAAAATTAAATATTAATGATATTAGCGGGCACGCATCTGAGACGTTGCGATAGCTTCGACAGGGGTGGCCTGGACAACTTGTTGTCCAGGTGGCGCAGCCACAAGTGGTGAAAGCGGGAAACGTCTGCCATCTCCTCTCGTCGCTTCGCGTCCGAGACAACAAATTGTCCCGGGCACCCAATCCTGGCTGCGCCCGCTACTACGCTCGAAACCATCAGATATGTCTGAATCGGGAGTCACGCCTTTAGTGCAGACGTAAGCATGACTCCCGACTTCATACTTGAGCGGAATGAATCAATCGCCCGTTACTTTCCACCCGCGCGGCGCCTCTTGAGCCCCTCATAAACCACGCGCGTAAACATCCCGCCGGTAAAGAAGCCCTTACCCCAGGCTGCGTCGAGATCAGCCGTCGGCTTGGCGGCGATTGCTTGTTCCGTCGTCTTTCCAGCGTCGAGCATTGGAGCCAGGCGGTCGTAAACCGTCTGAAGCATCTTGCGAGCCGCTGCCAGGTCGGAAGGCGTGGCCAGCGGACCGTGACCGGGGATGATGCGCGTCTTCGGTCCCGTGTGCTTCAAAATCCGATCGGCAGCCGCGATCATCCCACCGATCCAACCATCGCTCGAAGCGTCGATATTGGGATAAATGCCGTGTGAGAACAGGTCGCCGGTGTGGATGACGTCCTGACCTTTGAAATGCACAATCAGGTCGCCGTCGGTGTGCGCGGGAGGAACGCTCGCGAGGTGAACTTCCTCGTTTCCGAGATGAAGCTGGAACACCTCGCCCGTCAGCACCGGCAGCGCGATCGCAGGCGCCGGCGGCGACTTCATCTTGAACACTTCGGTGTACTGCTCGGTCGACAGCCTTTTCCGCGTGTTCGCCGTCGCGATAATCGTGGCGCCGGCCTGGGCAAAAACCTCGTTGCCACCGGCGTGGTCAAAGTGCCAGTGCGTGTTGATCAGCCGAGCCAGCGGCTTACCGCCGCCAACTTTCTTCACCGCATCGAGAATATCCTTGGCCCGCATCGGCACGCCGGAATCGACGACGGTTAATCCATCGGGACCATTAAAGACGGCGATATTTCCGCCGGGCCCCTGGATTAGGTGCAATCCGTTCCCGAGATCCGCGGCTTCGATGGGAATCTTCTCCATCATCGGCCCGATCTTGGCGATCAGCGGCGCGGGGTCCGAATCATCTGTTGGCTCATCCGCCCAGATTCGACCTGTCACCAAAGCAGCCCCAGCGAGTCCCAGTCCCGACTGCATCCATTCGCGGCGATTCATAGAAGTTGCCCTGAGCCGTTGGAATCATTCAACACGCGGGAAGGCAAAAGCGGTGAATGATACGTGCGGGATCAAGGGTCAACAGTTGGGTAGATTGAGCCCGGAGCGAACCCGTCGTGACGATGCTCCGCGTCGTCACGCAATTCGGCCGCTTTGCGGCCATTCCACCGCGCGCGAACACGGCAGTCGCGCCAATTTCAAGCGAGTCGCGAAATCTGGAAGTACAGGCGCAACGTCAAAGAAGCCTCAACGCGAGCGCCAATATGCCCATTTTCCGAAGCCGGCTGTTGTAACCGGCGAGTTACCCGGCTTCCTGGAGCCCATCGAACACATCGCGGTTACGATATTGCTTTTTGCGGTAGAACTTCCAGGATTTCCGATTCTTACCACCACTGTAATTGTTCGTATCCTGGCCGTGCGGAAAGCAGATGGAGCAGCCGCCTCGGGCTCCGGTGAAGATCATTCGGGCGATACGGGTATTTCCGACTTTCGGTGGAAAGTCAGGAAGCCCGGCGTCGACCTTTCCATATGCTTTCGTCAATATCTTACGGATCTTCATTGGCATAGAATTCCTTCCGCAAGCTAACGGAAAGCTATCCCACCGGCCCCGCCAGCCGCTCAAACTCCGGATTCCCGCGGAGCGGATCAAAATCCGACTCCCCCGCGATCATCGTCTGAATATCCGGATCGAGCTCGAGCGCCTGTGCCAGCGAGCCAATTGCCTTCCCCGCGTTATTCGCCAGGCTCCAGTAGCAAGCCAGGTTGTAGTGGAGCAGGGGCTCGCGTGGGTGATCGCGTAATGCTCGCGCCAGCGCGTCGATCGCCTGTGCCAGTCGGTGCGTGCGTTTGAAGCACCAACCCAGGGCTATCGCCACGCCGACATCTCCCGGTCGGAGCGATGCCGCCACTTCCAGCGGCTTCAGGGCGTCGCGATAGCGGCCCAGCACGCGGAGGGTTTCGCCCATCAGGAAGCTCGCCTCGAACTGCATCGTGGCCCAGTCGGCCCGGCTTTCGAGGATTTTCAGGGCGTGGTTGGGCAGGTTGAGGGTCAAATAGCCTTCAGCAGCGCTGAGCTGTCGTTTGATCCGATCGATGATGATCTGCGACATTTGCCGCCGGCTCCCAGACCCAGGCCACAAGCCCCAACCCTGGCTCCCATACGACAGCGACGGCGAAGCACCGGGTTAGGCACTCCGCCGAAGCGTCTTCTATCAATTTATACCAGGAATGCCCCCGGGGAAAGTCCGGCCCGTCAGGCTTACCGGTTACAGAAACTTGTTCGCCCCCAGATCGCCGCCGTAAGGCGGATGGCTGAGCAGGAATTGGCGATTCGCATTTTCGCGGGCCGATAGCTCGAATTCCCGCGAAATCAGCTCGGGAATGAGCATCCCTTCCACGGACTTCAATTCAATTGCCCGCGCACGGTTGTCGATCGCATCGCGATTTTGCAACGCCGCCAGCCAGCGGGGCGGAATCGCCTCGACGCCGTAAAGCGCCCCGACGAACGACCCCAGAATCGCGCCGGTCGAATCGGCATCGCCCCCCATGTTGACGATCTCGATAATCGCCTCTTCCAGGCTCTCGCTCGTCAACAAAAGGTAAAGGCACGTAGGAATGCACGCGGGCGGGAAGCCCTGAGTCGGCCGGCGGACGCCATTTTCGGGCCCGTGCCGGTTCGCCTCTTCGAGAATCGCCTGCAAAGCGCGATCGCGAGGCAGGTCGAGCACGTTTTCGACGTGAGCAATCGCCGACGACATGCTTCGCTTGTGCTCGTCGAGCGAGTTCACGCGATCGCCGCACTCGGCCGCGATGCGATCCTCAGCCTTGGCAACATCTGCTGCGAGCCTGAACAAGAAGGCCGCTTCGGGTCGCTCGGGCTTGAGTTCGAGCAGCCGCCTGACGCCGTACGCCACCGCGAAGGCGCCCGCGAGGCTGCGAACGTCGCGATGCGTCATCAGGCTGATCGACAGCACGGCGTCAAAAATGGCGTCGGGGCGATCGGCGAAATAAAGCGCGACCGGCGCGATGCGCATCGCCGCGCCGATACCGGCCGAGGGCTGGCCGGTCAGGCTCGGGCATACGCCGCGTTTCAGATCGTCGAGCACCTTGCGAAAGCTCTTGCCCACACCACGGTGCGCACCAGCGTAACCAAGGTCCGGCGTGGCCATGCCGACGTAGATCTCGGCAAGCCGCGCCAGGTCGGCGTGCTGGGTCTGCAGCAGGACATCCGCAATGGCGAGGGCCTGCTGCGTGTCGTCGGTGTACAGGCCTGGAAGCCGCCAGCGAAAGGGCTTCTTTTTCCAGGCGCGCGCACCGTCGACAAAGTCCGTCACCTGCTGGTAGTGGGCGCGAATCTGTTGCGAACTTAGGCCTTCGAGAGGTGCACCCAGAGCGTCGCCAATCGCCAACCCAAGAAGGGTGCCGCGAAAGCGGGCAAGGCGTGGGGAATCGGGCATCGTGGCAAGGCTCCTTCGGATCACGGATCGGCCGGCATGTCGCCGCCGAACGGCCGACTCCCTTCTCGTCGGGACGAGACGCAGATTAACGACCCACCCCACGAGACGCCAAACGAATTCTTGAGAGACAATCCGGCTTTAGGCGGTCGACGACGCCCAGGTGGCATCGGTCGAACCAAGCCGGCATTTCACTTACAGCGTCGCGCGCGCTCACGATGGCTACTCAATTTTTTCATCGGCTTGCCACCGGTTTAACACGCGAGCGGTCGCGAGGTGACGATCATCGTCGCAAGCGAGCGAACTATCGGTCACTTGTGACGAAAAGATACCAGCGCAACCCGCGTGAAGAAACAGTAAGCAATCCAATAATTTTGCTATCGGTCACACCTGCCGCCCAGGCGCACTCTCACAATCGCATTTGACACTCGTCGTGTCGCGCTAGCTTGCAAAACCCGCGCATAAAGCACCACGACGCCATGCAGGCCAGTGTGAAATAGTCACATGGCTTGCAAGGCGCGTAGTCGCATCGCTCGGCATTAATCGCCGGAGCTTTCCTGTTTTTCGTGTTTAACCCAAATCCGCGCTAGCGCCGCGTCCAAGCTTGCCGGTCACGTGGAATTCGGCCAGTGCCATACCTGGCGATTGGCTGGGATGAACATCGGCGTAGATGCTGCCGGCGCGACCGTCGTCGAGCACCAGGCGGTAGGGCGCGCCTTCGTCGAATCCCTTCGTACGCACCGCAGGAACTTCAAAGTAGCCGTAGTACGACTTCATTCCGTTGGACCGCCACCTGTAACCCAGGTAGCCGTCGATCGAATCGAACACAACCTTGCCGCCATCTTCCGAAAACAACTTGCCGTGAATGTGCTCCATGTTGTCCATAGCACACCTCCCGAGAAATCGTCCGCGCAACTGGCGGCGAATCCCGCCAGTAGGCTGAGATAACGAATAGTAAGATCCTCAGACGAGGACGCGACTTTCGTCGGGTGTCCGCGGCATTGCACCGGGGACTGTCAATCAGGCGAGACAGATTGCACCTTCAAACTCGCGCGGGCGCTCGCCATTCCCGCACATCAGCCGATTCTTGCTCTTGGATGCCTACGATCGAGACAACACCCCTGTGACACATCTCTTGATCTATCGTAGGGACTTCTCTCGACGGCCCAAAAATCGCGCGATGCTATTCCATGTTCGCTCGCATCCGCCGAATCTTGGATGCCGATTGCGTATCCCTTGCTGGCCGCATCTTGCCGGATGGCCAACAGATGCGTAGTCTGGTCGGGTTGGATCGATCGTGAGAGGATGGGATCGATCACGGGCAACGGAACGACCGCGAGGCAGCGACATGCGAGTGCAAGCCGGGAACAGTGTTAAGAAGCTGTGTGTCTTTGGTTTGTTCCTGGTCCAGATCTCGGCGAACGCCCGAGCGGCCGACGAGCCCAAACTGGCCGACTACTTCGGTTTCCAGCCGGTCGAGGTGTATAAGCTCGACCCGCGCGTGAGCGGGATGCTCATTCGTGACCTCGACGGCGACAAGATCGACGACATCGCCATCGCCAACAACGGCCGTTCCCGCATCGACCTGCTGCTCTCGTCCAAAGCCCCCGCCGACGACGAACCCAAGACAAAAGCCAAGCGCGAGACCAACGAGCTCGACGGCGACCGTCGGATGCGGCTTGCGCCCGTCGCCGTGAACAAGGAAATCGTCAGCCTCGCAGTCGGCGACTTCAACGCCGACGGCAAGGCCGACCTCGCCTACTACGGCACCCCCGCTGAGCTGATCATCCTTCCCGGCGAAGGAAACGGCAAGTTCGGCGAGCCCAAGAAGATCAACACCGGTGAAGCCGTCGAAGCCCCAGGCGCACTGACGGTCGGCGACCTCAACCGCGACGGCCGCGACGACCTCGCACTCCTCACCTCAGGCGAAGTCATCACGATTCTCCAACTCGCTGGCGGTAAGCTCGGCGAGCCCGAACGCGTGCCGCATACGTTGACCAATCCCCGGATGGTCAAGGCAGTCGACATGGACGGTGACGGTCGCGACGACCTCGCGCTGCTCGACGGCGGCAACGAAGATCCGATTCGCATCCGATTCTCGAGCGCCGGCGGCGCGCTCGGCCCCGAAGAACGCTTCAACCTTGAAACCCTTCGCGCCTACGCATTTGGCGAGATCAACGGCAAACCCGGTTCCGAACTGCTAACCATCGAACAGCAATCCGGCCGCATGCGGGTTCATTCACTCGACGTCGTCGAAGACGCCGAAACCGCCAAGCGCGGCCGGCTGCTTTTCTATCCGCTACCGCAAGGCAATTCACGCGGGCGCACGCTCGACCTCGGCGACATCGACGGCGACGGCCTCAACGACGTCGTCACCACCGACCCAGCAAACGCCCAGTTCCTCGTCTATCGCCAAACGAAGGGGCAGGGGCTCACCTCCGCCCAGCACTTCCCCAGCCTCGTCGGCGGCCGAACCGTTCGTCTCGCCGACCTCGACGGCGACAAGAAGGCCGAAGTTTACGTCCTTTCCGAGCAGGAAAAGCAAATCGGCCGCAGCGTGATGGCCGACGGCCGGCTCACGTTCCCCGTCCCGCTGCCGCTCAGCGGCGAGCCCGTGGCGCTCGAGCCTGCCGACCTCGACGGCGACAAGATCCCTGAAATTGTTTACGTCACCCGCGAAACTTCGGCAAAATCGACCGCCGACACCTTCACCCTTCGCGCCCTGAAACGCGACAAGGGGGGCGACCTCGTCCCGTTCCGCTGGGGCCAGACCGACTCGGTCGCGCTCAAGGATTTGACCGACGCTCCGCGCGTGCAAATCGTCGACGTCAACCGCGACGGCCAGCCCGACGTGCTGCTCTATTCCTTCAGCGGTCCCAAGTCGCTCCTGCTCGGCCGTCCCGGCGAGCCCCCCGCGCCCGCCGCCGGCGGCCTCGGCCCGCTCAGCGACATCGGCCCCGCTGGCCTGGCCACGACGAATATCGACGGCCCCGCGCTCCTGCTCTCGCAAAAGACATACGCGCGAAACCTGCTGCTCGACAAGGACGGGCATTGGGTCGTCAAGGATCAATACAACACCGGCCGCAACAACGCGAACGTCTCAGGCGCTGTGGCGATCGACACCGACGGCGACGGCGTCAAAGAAATCGTCCTGCTCGACAAGACCTCGAAATCGCTGCTCTACCTTGCGAAGCGCGACGGCGTTTATCGTCCCTCGGGCATGCTGAGCGTCGGTGCCTTCGACCTCCAAAAACTGCACGTGGCCGACCTGAACGGCGACGGCAAGGACGACCTCCTCCTCGCCGGCGCCGAGCGTTTCGGCGTGGTGCTGACTGGCAGTAAAGGTCAGCGGCTCAAGACGATTTTGAGCTACGAAGCGACTCGCGAACACGCCCGATTGGCCGATCTGATCGTCGGTGACTTGAACGCCGACGGCCAGCCCGACATCGCGCTGACCGACCCCGGCGATCACTTCGTCGAGATCGTCACCAAGGGTTCGGGCGGACAACTCGAGCGCGCCCTCGCGTTCAAGATCTTCGAACGCAAATCAATGCGCAACATGTCCGACCTGATCGAGCCTCGCGACATCGGCCTGGGCGACGTCGACGGCGACGGCCGCACCGACATGATCCTCGTCGTGCACGACCGCATCCTGGTCTACCGCCAGGACCCGGGTAACGACCGCGTTCAGGCGAAGAAGTAAGCAAATCAAACGAAGCCCTCGTGACGACGCTCCGCGTCGTCACGAGTATTCGGCCGCTCCCGCGGCCATCCTCGATACCGCCGCCCCAGCGATGCAAATCCACAAAAACTGCCACCACTTCGCGGGTGTTGGGGTACCGGGTGCCTGCAGCTGAACTGAGCGAAGCGAAGGAAGCTCCAGAGTCTCGGGCATCACCCTCCAACCCCCGCGGCCCTGTGCATCAACTCAAAATCTCACGCACTACATGCCCTTCGACATCCGTAAGCCGATAGTCGCGACCAGCAAAACGATACGTCAGCCGCTCATGATCGAGCCCAAGTAAATGCAACACAGTCGCATGCAAATCATGCATGTGCACCTTATTTTCCACCGCCTTGTGACCAAACTCATCGGTCGCGCCGTGAGCATAACCCGGCTTCACACCGGCTCCAGCGAGCCAAACCGTAAACCCATTGGGATTATGATCGCGCCCCGTGCCATTCTTCTCAGCATAGGGCGTGCGGCCAAACTCCGATCCCCACCAAATCAGCGTATCTTCAAGCAATCCGCGCTTCTTCAAGTCGGCAAGCAAACCAGCAATCGGCTTATCCACCGCCCTCGCATGCTGACCATGTTTCGGCAGGTCGGAATGCTGATCCCACGCCGGATTCGCGGTGCCATCGCCATAAGTCACCTGCACGAACCGCACGCCGGCCTCACTCAACCGACGCGCCATCAGGCACTGCCGCCCGAAGTTATCAGTCGCAGACTCGCCAATGCCGTAAAGTGCTTGAGTCGCCTTTGATTCGCGTGAAAGATCAAGCACATCAGGCGCCTGACTCTGCATCCGCCAGGCCAGCTCGTACGACGAAATCACCGCATCAAGCTCGTTGCGATCAATCCGCATCTTCGCCTGCTCGGCATTGATCTGACGAATCAACTCAAACTCGCGCGAACGCGTCTCAAGCGATTGCTCGCTATTCCCCAGATTCCTGATCCCAAACGTCGAAACCGGCGCACCGGCTTTACCAATCGGCGTCCCCTGATAGACCGCCGGCAGAAACGCATTCCCATAATTCCGCGCACCACCGTTGCCCGAAGTCGGCCCGAGTGAAATAAATCCCGGCAAATTCGCGTTTTCGGTTCCGAGTCCGTACTGCACCCAAGAACCCATCGACGGCCGAATCGTGTTCGTCGTGCCTGTGTGCAAAAACAGAGTCGCCGGCCCGTGCGCCACGCCTTCCGTATGCATCGAGTGGATGAAGCACAAATCGTCGACGTGCCGGTTGATTTCCGGGAACAAATCCGACGCCCACTTCCCCGACTGACCATGCTGCTTGAAGTTCCACAGCGACTTCATCACGCGCTGCGACGATCCCTTCACGCCCGTATTGGCGATGACGCGGGCGTCGTCGAACGCCATCTTCTTGCCGTCGTCCTTCGCGAGCCGCGCCTTGTAATCGAACGAGTCAACCTGGCTCACGCCGCCTTGCATGAAGATGAAAATCACCCGCTTGGCTTTGGGAGCAAAGTGCGTCGGCCTTATAGCGAGCGGATTCGCCAGATCCGCCGCGCGGGCCTGCTCACTCGCGGCCAGGCCAGCAAGCGCAAGGTATCCGAACCCGCATCCCGCGGACCTGAGCAACTGGCGACGGTGAATCGGGCCGGTCATCTCAAAACCTCCGCGGGTCAGTCGACGTATCGGAAATCGATCGACGCAAATAGCGCCTGGAACAACAGCGGCAAGCCATCGGGGTTTGCAACAATCTTCGCGGCAATCGCCCGTTCGGGCGCAGTCGGCTCGCGACCAAGCGTCAGGCGATACGCGCGGTCAATTCGTGCGCTGTCATCACTCAACTTCTCACCGTCGACACGTTTGGCCGCATCGTGTGCCGCAGCAATCACAAACGGATGATTGAGCAAGAACAACGCCTGCGACGCCACCGTACTCACATCGCGCTTACCGACCACCATGCTGGGATCGGCGAAGTCGAACACCTCAAACATATCGGGCATCGCATTGCGAAACACCGGCAAATAAACGCTGCGGTATGCTTGCTCGGACCGATATCCATAATCCGCCGCGAGGCTCTCAGGATACGTCCGCCCGCGCGTGCCGAACTGGAGTTTGTCCGAAACCGCAAGAATCGCGTCGCGCAAAGATTCGGCATCAAGCCGTCTACGATTCGCATGCGCCAGCAAGCGATTTTCCGGATCGGGAGAGTCGGACTCAACATTGGAATCGCGGCGATACGCCTTCGAAAGCACGATCCGGCGAATCAATCGCTTCGTCGACCAACCGTCAGCCATGAAGTCGAGTGCCAGTCGATCGAGCAATTCCGGATGCGACGGCTTCTCGCCGGTCGTCCCGAAATTATCGACCGTCCGAACCAAACCTTCCCCAAACAACCAGTGCCAGACGCGATTCACATAAACCCGCGCCGTCAGCGGGTTCGACGAGCTTGCGATCCAATCGGCCAACTCGCGACGACCACTCTGATTCTGCGGCGGAGCAGGGGCCTTGCCCACAATGGCAACCTGCAAGAACCCGCGCGGAACCGTCTCACCCAGCGTATGAACCGACCCGCGAATATGCACACGTGTATCGGAAATCTTCGGCTCCTCGACGACCGACATCACCATCTCACGCGGCGGCGCAGACGCCTTGAGCGTCTTCAACTTCGCCTCGAGCTTCGCCACCGGATCAGCTTGCTTCGACTTCGATTTTCGAGCTGCGGCCTCGCTCGAAAGAAAGACGACCGCATCGGCGATCACATGCCCATCAGTCCCCTCATTCGCGACAAGCACATAACCCTGGCCGCTCTTTTCAAAGCGATACTGACCGAGCGAAATGAACCGTCCATCAATCGGCGGAGTCTCGCGTTCGTTGATCGTGACAATTTTCTCACCATCGGCACTCAGCACCGTCACCGGCACGCGGGTCGATCGATTACTGCCAGGCGTGTACGCCAGCAAGATCTCGTATGTTCCGGCATTCGGAATCTCTGGCTCGAACGTGAGGCTCTTTTCCCCCTTCGACGCATTCCCGTCGTGCAGATATCCCTCGCCGATATAGCTTCCCGAATGCTTCGACAGCGTCCACTCGCCGACGCGCTTCGCCCTCACGTCGTCGATCACCAGCCCCGGCAATTCCTTGGGGGCAACCACTCCACTCGACGCCACCGCGCCACTCCCCTTGAGCCTGGTTTTCTCCGCTTTGATCTCCGTTTCAAGCGATGCAACTTGCGTGTCATAAGCTCGAAGGGCTGACTCCGCCTCGGCCGTCATCGGCAGAGGAACCTCAATCCACTTGGATACATTCGCATGTTCAAGCAAACGAGCGTTTTTGAGAATCCCGGCGATCGCGTAATAATCGCGCGTGGGAATTGGGTCGAACTTATGATCGTGACACCGCGCACAACTGATCGTTTGCCCCAAGAACGCCTTGCCAATCACGTCGATCTGCTCATCAACGACGTCCATGACAAGCTGATTCTTATCCTGGTCTTCCAGGTTGGAATTTCCCAGCGTCAGAAACGTGGTGGCAATGCGATTCTTGCGTGATTCCTCCAACGTCTTCGACGGCAGCAAATCACCGGCGATCTGTTGCCGAATGAATTGATCGAACGGCGCATCGGCATTGAACGACGCGATCACATAATCGCGATACCGCCACGACTCCTTGAATATGAACCCACGCAGAGTAAGCGATTCCGCAAACCGCACCACATCCAGCCAGTGCCGCCCCCACCGCTCACCAAACCGGGGCGACGCGAGCAATCGATCAACCAAATTCTCATAAGCCCGCGGCGAGCGATCCTGAACAAACGCATCAATTTCGGCGGGAGTTGGCGGCAGGCCGATCAGATCAAAATACAGCCGGCGGACCAGCACTTCAGGTCGCGTTCGTGCCACGGGCTTCAACTTTTTCTCAGCCAATGCACGATTAATCGCATCATCGATCGAAGCCAGCATCTCATCACGTTTCAGCGGCGCGTACGACCAGAACTGCTTCCCCGCCGAGATGTCGATCCCGTTCCGAACCGCCTTGGCGCTCTCTAGCCGAGGATCGACGGCGCCGGTTTGAACCCAGCGCGTAAAATCGGCGATCACCGCATCGGAAAGCTTCCCGCGCGGCGGCATTTCGACCCCATCATATTTCAGAGCGGCGATCAGCAGGCTCTCATCGGGTTTACCAGCGATGAGGGCCGGTCCCGTGTCTCCCCCCTTGAGCACGGCCGCCCGCGAATCAAGCCGCAAGCCGCCCTTGAGCTTCTTTGACTCGCTCGAGTGGCAGGAGTAGCACTCCTTCACCAGCACGGGTCGAATCTTCTGTTCGAAGAATGCAAGTGCCGCCGCGTCGTCGGCTCGGACGATCGCGGCTTGACCTGAAACAAACGTGAAAAGGAGGGTTAGGGCGAACCAGCGCATGAGGAAGAGGGCCTCGCGAAGGAAAAACACCCGGCGGAGCGTCCCATCGAGTATAACCGATCGCTCCCCCTTGGGGAGGGCGGCTGTCCCTCTCCTTCATGTCGTTGCGAAAAAGTCACTCACCGCCTGGGCTCGACTCCCAGCAAGCTCCGCACAAAGAAATCCCGCTGCCGGCGCTGGCCATATCGCCCACCGCCCGCACCGTGGCCACCACCAGGAATCACCACCAGTTCAAAATCCTTGTCGGCCTTGATGAGCGCATTCACAACCTGCATCGTTGAAGCCGGATCAACATTGCGATCCAGCTCCCCCACAAACAGCAGCAGTTTCCCCTGCAGCTTGTGGGCATTCGTCACGTTCGACTGCTCCGCGTAATGCGGGCCGACTGGCCAACCCATCCACGCTTCGTTCCACCAGATCTTGTCCATCCGGTTGTCGTGACAGCCACAATCGGCTGCGGCTGCCTTGTAGAACTCGGGGTGAAACAGCATCGCCCCCATCGCGTTCTGCCCACCGGCCGAGCCGCCATAAATTCCCACCCGCGTGATGTCCATCGATGGATCTTGCGCCGCGGCCGCTCTCATCCACAAAATGCGATCGGGAAATCCCGCATCTCCCACGTTCTTGGCCGCGACGTCATGAAACGCCCGCGACCGCCAGTTCGTCCCCATCCCATCAATCTGCACGACGATGAACCCCAGCTCCGTGATGGCCTGCGGTTGACCGTGAAACGGCGAAAACCGCTTGGGCACAAACGCCCCGTGCGGACCAGCATAAATGTGCTCGATCACCGGATATTTCTTCGCCGCGTCGTAATTCGTCGGGCGATAGATCACGCCGTAAATATCGGTCTTACCATCGCGGCCCTTCGCCTTGAATCGTTCCGGCTGCCTCACACCGCTTGCGGCCAGCCGACTCGCATCGGCCCGCTCCAGGTCGACAATCTTCTTGCCATCACTCTCGCGCCGCAGTTCGATCACCGGCGGCATGTCGACGCGAGAATACGTGTCGATAAAAAACCGGCGGTCAGGCGAGTAATCAATCTGATGCGTGCCGTCGCCTTCAGTCAGTAGCGTCAGCCCGCTCCCATCGAAATTCACACGGGCATAGTGGACGTAATACGGATCCTGCTCGGGATGAATCGCCCCCGCGCGAAACCAAATCTGTCGCTTCTCATCGTCAACACGTTCCACCCCCAGCACCAGCCAATCGCCCTTCGTAATCGGGTTCTTGACTGCGCCGGTCTTCGTGTCGATGAGATAGAGATGGTTCCAGCCGCTCCGCTCCGACATCCAGATCAGCTCATTCGTTTTATCGAGATAATGCGTGAAGGTTTTGTTGGAATAGTCGACGAACGTCGATGTTTCGTCGTTAGCAATCGCGCGCGTCTTGCCCGACTTATCGAACGCCACGATCCGTAATGCCTGATGTCCGCGCTGATTGAACAGGAACGAGAAGTATGACGAGTCGGGCGACCAGTGGAACTCTTCGGTCGACCACGGATTGGCGAACAGATCGTCCGTGACCGGCACTTCCTTCTTCGTGGCGACGTTGAACAGCCGAGGCTTGCGAATCTCAACGCGATCGCCGGGCTTCAAATAATCGTAGTTGTGCAACTTGGGCTGAAGCTGATCCTTCGGCGACGACTCGATGAGGTAAACCTTCCGCTCATCCCCTTTGAGATGCCGAAGCGCCACGAAGTGCGATGAGTCGGGCGACCAGTAAACGCCGCCTTCGTAAAAGTCGGTCGCCTTGCCGTCGGTCGTCAGCGCAACGTCCTTGTCGCTTCCATTTTCTTTGAGCCAAAGGTTGTGATCGCGCGCCGTTACCGTGAACTTGCCATCGGGCGATGTCGCGCCGCGCGGTGAATCAGCACGCCGACGAAATCCTCCGCGCCGGCCCGCCTGCACTCGCGCAGCAGCCGACGGCTCGGGCGGTACCTTGTCGAGCGCCGTGAGCGATTCGTCCTTGGGATCGATCTTGAACGCCTTTTCATTGGCGACGACCACAAGCACGCCATCATCACCAAAGTGCAGACGATCGATATCGAGATGGTCGGCCTTGCGCGGCTTTTTCGTCGCTTTTTCGAGTGCGCTCGCCATCTTCGCATGATCGAACGCGAGCGCACGCGTTCCCTTTACCGCGTCGACGAGCACGGCCTCGCTCGCCCCTTGGGGCAGAGAATTGCGATACCAGAAACGGTTACCGTCGCTCGACCAGTGCGGCGTAACGGCCATCTTGAACACCGTGTTCTGCGTGAGCCGAAACACGCGGTCGGCACGCTCGTAATCGGCTTTTGTGCCTTGCCCCCAGGTGCTCGACACCGGGGCGAGAACGGCCAGAAGGAAGGAAAATCTCACGCCCCAACGTCGACGATCGCTGCGCACGGCCTACACCTCGCCAAGCTGTTCCTCGAGATCCGTGATGAGGGTGCGGAAATCATCGTCGTTCTTGAGCAACACCTCAAGAGGGCGGATCGCGTCGTCGAGCAACACGAGTTCCGCCGTCCCGCTCCGCATGCCAAGCGCCTTGCCTCGCGCTTCGAGCGCGACCGCAACAATCTCATCGAGCCCAAACGCCGAACTCGCCTTCACAAGACATGCGGCCAAGTCATTGAGTTGCACAATCGTGAAGGGCGCGCGGCCGTCGAGCCGCACAGCTTCGGTCACAAGCAAAAGGGCCTGCGCCAGATTGTCGCGGCCCTGGGCCTGTTGCCGGGTGGGCTTGGTCGCCATTGGAAAAACTCGCGTTCAAGACTCGAACGTACCGTGAAGATAACTCTTGCGCTTCGCTTCCGGCATGCGTTCGATCGCATACCGCAAGGCCGTGCGAGGCATCGCCGCATGATGCTCACGCAAAAACCCTTCGAGCACCGCCTCGTCGCGTTTACCAACCTCGCGAAGCATCCAACCGACGGCTTTGTGAATCAGGTCGTGCTTGTCAGGAAGCAAACGCTCCGACAGTCGCAATGTGTCATCAAACTGATGCCGCATGATGAAGTACGACGTCGCCACAATTGCAATCCGCCGCTCCCAAAGGCTTGTGGACCGCACTAATTTGTCGAGTGGGTCTCGCTTGCGCTCGAACAGATGCGCACCAACAACCTTCCCCGCCGAGCAATCGACCAGATCCCAGTTATTAATATGATCCGTATGATTCAAATAGAACTTGTAAATCAACTCGCGCGACTTCGCTTCCGCCTTGGGATACTGCTCGGCGAGAATCAAAAGGCCCAGCATCCGCTCTTCATGATACGTCGACCGCACAAGCTCCTTAACTTCTTCGAGCCCGAGCGTGCGATGCGTCTTCACGAACGTGCGTATCACGGGGACGCGAATCCCTAGAAACACGTCACCTTCAGCATATTGGCCAGGGCCGGTTTTGAAGAACCCCTGGGCGTGCGCCGCAGCCGCAGAATCGCCGTGGCGTCGAAACTCCCGCTGGATTTCGGCAGCGTTCATGAAGCGCGGCTCACGTTTCTAGTGCACGTTCACAGCGAGATTTTTCGATTGGGTGCCACTGGCTTTGCCAGTGATCTTCCTTTTCATCTGCACAAAAAGGAGCACTGGCAAAGCCAGTGGCACCCAAGTTCTCTCGCTGCGCAAAGCATTAATTCAGCGATGGGTTTTCGGGCACCTCGCGAATTCCCAGAATCTTCGGAATCTGCTTGGCCTCGATATCCTTGATCGTCGCCCCCCAGCTTTCATCCTGCGAGTGAAACACGCTGTCGATCGTCGCAGGGGTGAGCAACCACGCCCCTTCCTTGATCTCAGCCTCGAGCTGACCAGGGCCCCATCCCGCATAGTTCGCGATCACCAGCGAAGGCTCAACACGCTGCCGCAATAGCACTTGCACCTTGGTTGCGTCAATCGTGCTGAAAAGCCCGCTTATCACTTCCTGATCGGACAGGCTTTCCGACTCGTGCAGCACCAGGAGCGGCCCCAGCACGGGACCACCCAGATTCAGCGGCTTGTCCCAGTCGAACTGCTCCGAAAAAACCTGTTCCGAAATATCGGTAATCGTGGCGGCGGTAGGACGATTGACGATCACCCCCGCCGCTCCCTGATTATTATGCTCAAAGATCAGCAGAATCGTGCGCGAAAAATTCGGGTCGAGTAAGCCCGGCGATGCGACCAGCAAATGGCCTTTGAGCGACGTCATCGCGAGAAATCCCCAGGCGCAAAACGACCTTGAAACCACGCCTTAATCATGCAAATGCCGGTCCCAAATGTCGAGCGTCTCGTGGAGACCAGCTCAAGGACGCAAGCCATTCAGCAACTTCACCGCAGTCGCCACGAGCGCCTCGCCGCACCCGGGTTCGAGCGGGCAGGTGGTCACCTCGTAGCTCCCCTCGGCAAACGCCTTGCGCGTCGGCACGTAAAAGCCGCCATCTTCCGCCAGCGACAGCACGATCGTGTTCTTGAACGGCGAAGCCTGTTTGATGCTCATCCCCAACTCGACGAACACCTCATGAGGCAGCGAGACAATCGCCGTATCGTTGCCGAGGCGAATCGCCTGAACCTCGGCCGGCTCAAAATCGCCGAACCGCTTGCGGCGGTCGCGAGCCTGAAGCGCACGGCTCGACTCGACCAGGAGATAAAAGTCAGGCGTCGCCGAAACCTTTCGCAGGTAGACATCCGTCGCCCGGGCGATTTGTTCTTCAGTCACCTTGGCGATCGGTAGATTCACTTTCGCCGACCGCGCCGCCAGCGTTGGGTTCTCGACCGGCTTTAGCGTCGGAATCGCCTTCAACATCGTTTCGGTGATCGCTCCTCCGATGCGCTGGGGCTCGACTGTGCTCAGTTGAGGCGCGTCGTTCGAGACATCAATATGATTGATGTCACCTGCCGTCCCTTCGCCAAAAATCGACACGAAATCCGGCCCCAGCTTTTCGCGCAGTCCGGTTTGCAGATGTGCGGGGAAATCTGCGCCCCAATCGAGTCCGCCATACGTCGCGACGTGCATCGCGAACGACACGAACGAAGCCCGCGGCTTGCCCTCGGGATCGCGCACCAGCAAGATCGGCAGCGCTGTATCAACCGGTCCGGCGACTTTCACAATTTCCGGGTTCTTCTTCCCTGGATTGAATCGAACGAAACCGTTTTTCATGTGAAAGCGACGATTGAACGCCAGCCCTGGCTGGTCGGCAATTCCCGCGTCGAGCCGCGCCGGTTTGGCATCGGCATTCGCCCGCTCGATCGCCTTGGCGCAACGCTCGGCCACATGCGCGGTGTAATCGATCGGCTCGCCCGAATCGCGCCCATGCGCCGCAATTTCCTTGGCGTGTTCCAGGTCACGAATCGGCCCCGTGTACTGCGGCGCTCCGTGCGTGTGAGTCGCCGAGACGATGATATTCGCGACCGGAATTCCCGTCGCCTTCGACGCCGCTTCACGCGCCTGGTTTGAAATATCAAGCGACACGCCGGTCAGGTCGCAAACGACGATCGCCGCGCGAGTTTCTCCTTGCTGGAAAACGATCGCCTTGGCGAGCAGGGGATCATGAACCCCCTTCGAGACCGGCGACACATAGTTTCCGCCCACACGCATCCCAATGGGCGGAGTGATATCTTCGATCGCCACGCCGATCTTGAATTCCGCGGCAGTACACGCGCCGAACGAAACTGACGCGGCGAGAAAAACGAGTCCGAAGATCGGTCGCGGCATGAGCGGCATCTCCCGAGGCGGAGTCGAAGGCAGGATGAACCAACGGCGGGAATTCCAGCAGAGATCAGCCGGAATTATGGGGAGAGCCGTTCGAGAATCCAAGAACTTTCCACCCGACGATAGCGAAGCCGGTCGTGCAACCGACTCGGCCGCCCTTGCCAGAATTCAATCGCAGTGGGAATCACGCGATACCCGCCCCAGTGCGGCGGTCGCGGCACGCTGCCATCGGGATACTCCGCTTCTAACGCGTGAAGTGCACCTTCAAGCGTCGCGCGATCGGGAACAACTTCACTCTGTTGCGACGCCGCCGCTCCTAGCCTCGCTCCGGGCGGACGCATCGAAAAATAAGCGTCGGCCTCCGCATCGCTCACCCGTTCGACATCCCCCTCAACGCGCACCTGACGTTCCAACCCAGGCCACCAAAAAACGAGCGCCGCACGAGGATTCTCCTTCAACTCGCGCCCTTTGCGGCTGAGCGTGTTCGTAAAGAAACAAAATCCGTGTGCGTCAAAACTTTTGAGCAGCACGATGCGGGCGTCGGGACATCCGTCGGCATTGGCTGTGGCGAGCGTCATCGCGTTCGGCTCGGCGACGTTCGCATCCTTCGCGGCCTGAAACCACATGCTGAACTGTTCAATCGGATCGGCGGCGACGTTCGTTTCGAGCAATTCACCCTTGCCGTACTCAACCCGCATCTTTTCCGTCGACATGAATCACTGCCTTCCCGCCGCGGCGTTTTCTTCGGACCATTCTTGGATTCCGATTCTAACAAAAATGCCCCAATTCGGAGTGCCCGTTCGTCTTGGATAGAGTCCCAAACGACGCTATGCTTGAAGCGAAAGGCAAAGCGGCTTTCCGTTTCACGCTTTGTCGCCCTCGCACTCGAAAATCCAGGTTGGGCCATGTCGCAAATCACCATCGTCGCTCTCGACCGGCCCGGCCTCTCGCCTTATGTGATCTCCCCGCGCCTGCGATCGCAACTCGTCTACTTCACCGCCGCCAAGGACGCCCCTGGTACTCCGCACCTGGCCGATCACGAATTCTGGTTCAAACGCGAAGATGTGATCAAATGGGCCGATGAAGGCGTGTTCTATCTCGTCTCGCCACTCGACACCGCGAACATGACCGAGGTCGAACTCTCAGAAGAACAGGAATCGTTCGTCCTCTGGCTCCGCGAAAACGAAGTGCAGCACGCCCGCGTCAATGAGTAACCCACTCTCCCGACGCAACCTACTCGTTGGGGCAAGCTCGCTCTTCTTACAAGCGCCGTCGCCTTCAAAATACGGCGCAATTCTTGCCGAACTCTCAGATCGCGAAACCGGGCCCGCCGCCGATAACTTCGTCAGCAACGAAGATTCCTACCCGCGCGTCACATCAGAGATCGCGCGCACAGTTCCACCGAACACGGCCTATCTCGGTGTCGGTCCCGACCAGAACTTCACCTTCATCGCGCACGCAAGGCCGTCGCTTGCGGTAATCGTTGACTACCGCAAGCGCAACCAGCTCTTACACCTGCTGCACAAAGCTCTATTCACGTTGAGCGAGAATCGCGTCGAATACCTCTCGCTTTTAACAGCAAGAAAGCCACAAGTCGCAAACGACGCGAGCGCCGAAGGACTCGTAACCGCCTTCACCAAAGTCGAATTCGACCGCACGCAACTCGAAGTCGCCTCGCGACGCATCACAGAATTTCTGCGACCTCTCAGCATCCTGAGCGACGCCGACTGGCCCACACTTCAGACAATTCACGCTCGCCTCGCCGGCCCTGGCATGAATGCCCGCTTCCTGGCGCTCACAATGTATCCCACGTTCGGCAAGATGATCGCCACGCCATCGCGCGACAACAAATCCGCACACTTTCTGGCCGATGAGCGACTCTACCAGGTCGTGCGAAATACCCATCGTCACGACGCTATCTTGCCCCTGATCGGCGACTTCGCAAACGGCCCATGCCTCACAAAACTGGCCGATTTCCTGCGAAAATCGCGGCAAGAAATCGGCCTCTTCTACATCTCAGACGTCGAGTTTTTCTTGCTCCGCGCTGGCAAGTTCGCGAACTACATTCAGAATCTCGAACGGCTCCCCTGGGCGCGAAATGCGCAAATCATCCGCACTTCCACACGCGAGATCAATCATCCCGAACGCGTAAAAGGGGACAGCTCGACAACGATCATTCGACCGTTCGCAGACTTCCTCGCTCACGCAAAATCTGGCAAAATTCAAGCGATTGACGATCTCTTCGCTTGATCAATCATTGACCAGACGTCCCCAGAATCGGCTCAAGAGCCTGAGACGCGGTCTGACGCCCAATATCGGCTTTGCCGAATCCTGGTAGCGCACCAACGGCCACTGCCTCGGCCTGCGCCGATGCAAAATTGCTCACGAGCATCGTTGCGACGTTCGCCCCGCGCGGATCGGCCTTCAACGTGCGAATCACATCGACCCCACGCGTGCCGTCGAGGTCGAGCACGCGGTTTACCAGTACCAGCGTTACGTCGCCGTCATCGAGCAGGTCGAGCATTTCCTCGGCCGAATCCGCGGCAATCGTCTGGGCACCGAATCCAGTCTGCAAGAACCGCGAGATCGCGCCGTGATCGACGCCACACTGCCCGACGCTGACAACTCTCGGCTTCGACATGAATCGGTCCATCTCGAGATCGGGGAACAAACTCAAAATCCTCAACGCGCGGGAAGCGCGAGCCGGGCTTCGAATAGCGAGTGCGTCCGCAGAATCGCTCGCTCGGTCGGGAACGAGTGAAACGTGTGGATCGACAGCCCTTGCGACCGCGACTCAAACCTTACCAGGCTAATCGCAGGCGTTTCCAGTCGATTCGCCGACGCGAACGAGGTAAACAACCCCTCGCGCCTGGCGTCAAGCGTCGCTTCGGTGCAGAGGTGGTCGAACACCTGAACGTCGCAGCGCTCGACTTCAAAGCTCGTATGATACTCAACCCCGTCGCCAAGCTGCAGCGAAGTCGTCCGCGCTTGCCGCAACGGAGAGCGGAACAGGTTTCCGCCATCGGGTAAACCGAGCTGGGCAGGCCCGAGCACTTCAGTCACCCGCAGGCGCTCATACCGCCAGTGAATCGCGTGGCCGTTCGCATTAATTCGTACGTCGGCGTCCCAGCCGTCCTGAATGATCCGCTGATGGGCGCGTACCGCCAGCCAGTCAGGATGCAAACTTTGACCAAAAACCTGAAACAGCATCTCCGGAATTCGCGGTCGCGGCCCACTTCCCGGCATACACCACCCTCCAACTCATTCACATAAACGTATTGTGGTCCAATTTTCCTGTTGTTCCGACCGTCTCGGCTCAATTATAGGTGACGTCCGTCAAGTCGCCAAATCACACCATTTCTTGACGCCGGGCCAGCAATACATGGTCGCACGGTCAGAAAACGGAACGCACGCATTTCTGGCTCCTAAGCCTTTTCTCTGACAAGACTTACCACAAGAATCGTCCTTTCTTCTTATGGCGCACCGTCAACCGCCAACTTCCCTGGCTTGACCGTCTTGGGCGCGAGTCGTACACTGCCGCGCAACTGTTACCCACGGATGGGGAGCCACGACCTTTGGATCAAAACCACGCTCTCGCTGCGCCGATGATGGTTCGCGCCTGGAATGCCTGGCGCGTCCGTGGTGCAAGGTACGTGGTCCACAAGGCGCTCCGGCGTTCACTTTCGCGCTGGCCCGGTTGGAAACGCAAACTCGTCTACGCCGACCCTCGCGAATATTGGACACTCCGCGGCGGCGCAGAATACTTCCGCGAACAGGAAGATCACCCCGCGCGAACGAAACGAGCCCACTGGCTCGCCGCGCGTATCGCGAGCTATCAACCCACGTCGATCCTCGAAGTCGGTTGCGGATACGGCAAACAGCTTGCGTGCCTGCGCGAGCTTCTGCCGAACGTGCCGCTTTTCGGCGTCGATTTTTCGCCCACGCAACTCGCGCAAAGTCGCGTGCATCTGGGTGATTCGGAAGACATTTCCGTCGCACTCGCGTCTGGCCTCCGGCTTCCATTCGCCGATCACTCGTTCGACCTCGTTCTCACGTCCGCCGTCATCTTGCACAACGCACCCGCTGCAGCCGAGGCGATTCGCCGCGAAGTGGTCCGGGTGAGCCGGCGACTGACCGCACATAACGAAGATACGAACACCAGCTACAACCGTTACGGTTACGACACCGCCGCCTGGTATCGTGACCAGGGGATTGCCCTGAAAGAATGCGGGCCGATCGACGTGCCGGATGACCCCGATCGCGCCATCTCCCAGTTTTGCGTGGCCGAACCGTGGCCACGGTAATGGATCCAAAGGCCGTAACGACCCACGCCCAGCGCTCGGGAACCGCACCGAAATCCGAAGCACGCGACGCCGTGCGCGACAGCCTGATCGTCTCGCTCGCAGGCCAGGTCGAACGCGTGCTCGGCACAGCGACGTCGTTCATTCTCCGCTGGGGTCTCGCCCCCGAACGGCTCGGCGTTTATACCGGCTTGCGGCTCTACCTCGATAACACCAATCGTTCGAGTCTGGGCGTCGGTCTCGGTGCAGTCCAGGAAATCCCGATCCTTCGCGCAGCGGGCAAGGACGAGGAAGCGCGGCGGATCGCCAATATCGCGCACACGACCAACACGCTCACCTGCATCATCTACTCCATCTGCCTGATCACCTGGGCCTGGCTCCGGCGCCCGCTGCTCACCGGTGATCCACTCGCCGCCGACTGGACCTGGGGACTCGTCGCCGTCGGCCTGCTGGCGATCCTTAAACGCTACGAAAGCTTTCTCATTGCCATTCTTCGCGCGCGACAGGAATTCGCCGTCACCGCGAAAGTTGATGTCGTCGAGTCGCTCGTCTCGATCGTCGCGTTCGGGGCAGGGGTCTGGCTGGCCGGTTTGTGGGGCGTGCTGGTTGCCGTCGCTGTCATCATCATGGCCAAAATCGCCTACTTGCACGCGGCGAACCCCTATCGCTTTGCATGGGAGTGGCACAGCGCAACCGTCGGCCGCCTGATGATTCTCGGCCTGCCGATCCTCGCCAATACCGCCGTCTTCGGCGCTTTGCTCAACCTCGATCGCGTGCTCATCCTCTGGCTCGTGCCCGAAGGAGAGAAGGCCGTGGGCCTCTACACGATCGCGATTCTGGGCACAAGCTGGAGTCTCGATCTCGCCGGGCGAATCATCACCGTCCTCTATACCTATTTCCAGACGACGCTCGGCCGCACGCGTGACCCGGTCGAAGTCGCGCGGCAGGCGATCCGCGCCACCGAGGCGCAGGCTCCGCTGCTTGCGTTCGGCACCTGTTTCGCGTTTTTCGCCGGTCCGGTTTTTCTAGGAACGCTGTTACCTCGATATGCCCCCGGCTTACCGGCGCTTCGGCCGCTCTTGCCGGGTATGCTGCTCATCGGCCTGACCTGGCCGGCGCGACAGATGCTGATCACGATCGAACGGCCATATCGTCTCTTTTTCGCAACACTGCTGGGATTGGCTGTCACAACGATCGCCGGCATGATCGGAGCGGATCGCGCGGGGAATACGGGTGTCGCCTGGGGAATGACGATCGGTTTCACCTCGGTGTGTCTCATAACAGAAGGTGCCGCGTATCATCATTTGTTAGGATGGCGCGAATGGGCGGCGCACCTCGGACGCCTGATCGCCATTCTCGGATGCGCAGCTACGATTGTCTTGGCGGCGTCACTGGTTGATCCTGGGTTCGGGATGTGGGGCGATGTGGTTGTTCGGCTCGCGATTGTCTGCGGAATCTCCATACCTGCACTGTGGTTCTGGGCTCGCAAACAAGGTTGGGACGGCCTGCTACCGAGCAGGCGCGCGACAAAACCTCAACACGGCGGAGCATGATCGCACGGAGGCGCCTGCATCATGATTCTTTTTGACATCCTTTATGTCTGTCTCGTGGCACTCATCGCCGCAGGACTCGGCACCGCCTTCCTGCGCCTTTTTCGCGACCTCCCCGAAGCCCTCACCGATCTCCTCGCACTCGCCCTCCCGCTCGGTCTCGGCGCACTCGGCCTCGTCACGCTTCTGCTGGGCGAACTCGGCCTACTCAACGCTCGCGCAATCGCAGTGACAACAGCGTTGCTCGGCCTCATCGCCGCGCCTGGTCTCAACTTCCTTGTCCGCCGACATGCTCCCAACCTCAGGGTGCGGCCCCAAATCACCGTCTTCGACGTGTTTCTGGCAATTGTCGTCGCAAGCACATTCTTCACCTCGCTCACGCCGGTCACCGATGGCGATGCGCTTTGCTATCACCTGCAGGTCCCCAAGGTCTTCCTCAACTGGGGATCGGTCGGCTTCGACCCGAATCTGCACGAGACGATCTACCCGCTGCTCACCGAATTACTCTACGCCGACGCCCTCGCACTTCGCAGCCCGGTCGCCTGCCGCTTGATCCAATGGTTGATGGGCCTCGTTTTCGCCCTCAGCGTCACAGCGATCGCCCGGCCGATGCTCGGCCATCGCGCACGCTGGGCCGGCACAATTGCGCTGCTGGTGCCAGCCGTCTCGAACGGCATGGGCGCGCCGCTCAACGATGTTGCGCTCGCGGCATTCGGCAACGCGGCGATCTTCGCCTGGACGCGCTGGCAAGATAAGCAAACCGCGCGACGTGCCGCCCTGGCCGGAATCGTTCTGGGCCTAGCGCTCGGCGTTAAATACCCCGCGCTCGTTTTGGGCGGGCTCATCGGCCTCGCGATGATCGCCACGCTCGCCTTTCAAGCTCTGCGCGATCGAGGGTCCGCGCGCAAACCCTCAGCCGACGCAGGCGGCGGAAAAAGCTGGGCGATTCGCCACATCAAGGATCGCTTCTACATCGACCCGCGCGACGTCATGACCTTCCAGCGCAAGGTGGGACCATTCGCCAAGCCAACCCGCCGCGGCCACTGGACCCATCCGCTCCTCTTCGGAGCGTTGGCGTTCCTGGTCGGCTGCTGCTGGTACATGCGTGCCTATCACTACACCGGCAACCCAGTTTTCCCGTTCTTCCGCCAGGTATTCGGCGGTGCGGGACTCGACGAAGTCCTCGATCCGCTCAAGAAACCACTCCCCGTCACGGTCTGGAACGTCCTCACCGCACTCGGGCCGATGACGCTCGAACCGGCGCGGTTCGATAGCTTCGCCCATCAATTCGGTCCGATTTTCCTCCTGATTCTCCCCGCACTTCTGATCGAGCGACCCGGTAAGGCTGTCTGGCGGATTATCGCTATTGGGTATCTCTTTCTCACGCTCTGCATCACCCAGCGCCAGAGTATGAGATTCGTGTTAATCGCCGTCGGTCCGCTGTCGGTCGGTGCGGCCTGGATCGCCGCAAAATGGTGGGATCGTCGCACCGTGCCTTCACGCGTCCTCATTCTCGGCCTGCTCATTTGTCTTGGTCTCGAAGCGACAATCGCCGCCTCGCGCACCAGGCACGGTTTAAGTGTCGTCCTCGGCCGCGAAACGCAGGCAGAGTATCTCGCGAGGAAAGAACCGACTTACCGCGTCGGCCAGTGGATCGACGCGAATCTCAGCCCCAATGCGAAGCTTGTCGGGCAAGATCACCGCGGCTTCTACATCCCGCGCGACTATGCGATGGAACTCGCCTACCGCCGCCGGACCGGGCTCGGCACACACGAAGAAAACGCCAGCACGATCACCGACTCACTCCGTCGCGACGGTTTCACGCATGTGTTGCTCTGTCCCCCCGAGCCCGAAACCGCCGTCGAGTTCGACCCGACGCTCTCTCACAAGCTCGCGAGTTGGACGGCGAACCGCGCTCCGCTCTACCAACAAGCGATCACCGACCCCGACGGCGTCACCCGCCGCTACACGATTTACGATCTCACCGACGGCCCCGCGCAATTCGGCACCACGGCGCGGGTGGTGCGATGAATCGCGAGGATCGGCCAACCCTGGCCGAGCTTTGCACACGAGTGCACAAAGAGCGGCATCGCGAAATCGGCAACTGGCTGGCACGCCGCATCGCGCGTCCCAGCGCCGTTTACGGCACCTGGCTCGCCGTGCGACTCGGCCTCTCCGCTCATCAGGTCACGCTGCTCGCAGTTGTTGCAACCATTGTTTCAAGCGTAGCAATAGGAACGGGAACGCGAGTTGGCTTCGTGATCGGAGTCGCCCTCGCGCACGTCTTCTTCTGGCTCGATCATGTCGACGGCCAGGTTGCGCGTTGGCGCCGCAGCGCGAGCCTCGAAGGCGTCTACCTCGACTACCTGATGCACCACCTGGTCGGACTTCTCCAGGGTTTCGCGCTCGGGTACGGACTCGCCGTGCGCACAAATGATCCACGATGGACAATTTTTGGCTTCATCATTGCACTCGGTTGGACATTTCTTGGCCTGTCAAATGACTGCCGCTACAAGGCGATCTTCCAGCGCTTGAAGCGCGAAACCACGTCTTTTCGCGTCGATGGAGGCTCAGGTGGCCGCCCCACGCCAGCTCCAGGATGGCCGCGAACGGGTCGTGGATTTTTTACGTGGCCTGCGTACAAGATTTGCGAGCCACACATCGTTTTGATGTCGCTGACGATTCTGGGAACTCTCGCAATCGCAGCGCCTGGCGCATGGTTGGCGTGTTTGACGCTTTATGTTGGTGCGATGGCCGTGATGGCCCCCTTCTTGGCGATCGCGCGAATCGCGCGTGCGATCGTGCGAGGGGTGACAGAAGATGAATTCTCACGCTGGTTCGCGCCAATTGAATCGATTGCGCCGGAAGAAACGGCATGCGAGTTCATTAAAAAAAGTTAATGCTCTGCACGCATTCTTCGGGACGGTAGGCTACACTGACGGTGAACTGAGGTCATTCAAAGGCGAACGACTCTCGGCTATTTAAGGTATCCCGACGAGGGGCGGCTCCGTGCTTGAACTTACGCCGGCGAATCTTGGCTACTTGAGTCCGATGCCCAATCGCAAGGATTGGGGCATCGGCGTCGTGGGCGCAGGCTTCATCGTCTGCCATTGCCACCTCGTCGCCTACGCGAACGCGGGATTCCCGGCGATCGGCCTCACCTCGCGCACGCACGCATCGGCAAGAGAAGTCGCAGGCCTGCGCGGAGTGCGCACGGTTTTTCCCACGCTCGATGCGATGCTCGACTCGCCAGCGATCGAAGTCATCGATGTGGCTGTGCCACCGCTCGAACAACCGGCTGTCATTCGCCAGATCCTCGCCAAGCCGGGAAACATAAAAGGGATTCTCGCGCAAAAGCCGCTGGCGATGAATCCCGCCGAAGCACGCGAACTCGTCGACGGGTGCCGTAAGGCTGGTATCCTCCTGCAAGTGAATCAAAACATGCGCTACGATCATTCCGTACGCGCATGCAAAAACCTGCTCGATCGTAAGATTCTGGGCGATCCCGTGCTGGCGACGATCGAAATGCGCGCGATTCCACACTGGATGTCGTGGGCACAAGGCGGCCGGTCGCTCAGCACCTACATCATGAGCATCCACCACCTCGATACCTTGCGTTACTGGCTGGGCAACCCTGAAAGAGTAATGGCCAGCACCCGGCCCGACCCTCGGACGACTTTCCCCCACGAAGACGGTATCAACCTCTACATTCTCGAATTCGGCGACGGCGCACGAGCCTCGAGCTGGGACGACGTTTGGGGCGGTCCAGCGCGTGAAGGGGCAGGGCAGGACATTTTCGTTCGCTGGCGGGTCGAAGGAACGCTGGGTGTCGCCAAAGGAACGATCGGCTGGCCCGGCTGGCCCGCGCGAGTCCCTTCGACGATCGACTTCACCAGCATCGCCGACGCCGGAACCTGGTATCGCCCGCGCTGGGATGAAGCCTGGTTCCCCGACGCTTTCTCCGGCACGATGGCCGGCCTACTACGCGCGATCGAAACCGGCACCGAGCCCGACATTTCCGGTGAAGACAACCTGAAAACGATCGAGCTCTGCGAGGCCGTTCTCACCTCGGCACGCGAGCATCGGATGATCACTCTGTCGACTTGAGCCGCTTGCCCCTCAACTGCATGCAGCGCCTCGGTTAAAGTGGGAATGTCGCCATTCATGGTGGCGAACCTCTCAACGACCGACCGCAGGCACGCACGATCATGATGAATCTCGGGCTGATCAACTCGGCATGGGCCCAGGCGGGCCGCGAGACGGCATACGGCATCCAGAAAACCAAAGAGATCGGCTTCGACTCGATCGACATCTTCGTCGATCCGCTCGACGCCGCTCCCGGCGAGATCGACCTCATCAAAGCCGAGTGCGACCGCGCCGGCTTGCCGATCATCAGCGTGGCCTGCGTCGCCGTTGGTCTCATCGACTTCAACCCGAGCGTCCAGCGATTTCATCTCGATCGCGTCTTCGCCTATCTCGACGCCTGCAAAACCTTCGGCGCCCAGAACCTGCTCCTCGTGCTGGGCGAATACATCTGGCAAAAGGAAGTGATCCCGCCCGCCGAGCAGTGGGACACCGGCGTCCGCCATTTGAAAACAATCGGCGCTCGCGCCGCCGACCTCGGCCTCGAAATCGCCCTGGAGCTTGAACCCTTTCACCTCTCGCTCCTGAACGATGTCGCCAGCATGTGCAAGTTCCTCGACGACGTCGCCCACCCCGCAGTCAAAGCCAATCTCGACATCTCACACCTCGTCCTGGCGCACCAGCCCGCATCGCTCATCGAAAAACTCCGCGGCAAAGTCGCTCACGTGCATATCTCCGACTGCGACGGCAAGGTGCACGGCGACTTGCCTCCGGGACGCGGAGTCGTCGATTTTGCTCCCTACCTTGATGCGATCAAAACTCTCGGACTCGACGGCGGGACGATCTCGATCGAACTGGAATACTCCCCCGAACCCGACATGATCGCCGAATGGGTGACAGAAGCCTATCAATCGACGGCGACGCTCATGAAAGCGGCGGGGCTTCGCGGATGACGGGACGTTATCTCGCGCGAACAGTGCTCGTCCTCGCGCTTTTCGCCGTCGTTGGCTGGCCGATGCTCGCAACGATCCTTGCCGCCGTGAACGGAGAATCCGGCCCACAAGGGGGCGGCTTGATGACGCCCCTTTCCGACGGTGCGGAGGTTCGCCCCTGGCGCCTGCTCGGCGAAACCTTGCGCATCGTTGCAACCGTCGAATTGATGGCCGTGCCGCTGGGAATCTTTCTCGCCTTCCTTCTCTTTCGGACCGATCTCCCGGGCCGCCGTTTCTGGCTGATCGTGCTGGCCCTCGTCGCCTGCGTGCCCATGCCGCTTTACGCAACCGGCTGGCTCGGTGGCTTCGGCAATCTCGGCCGTTCACAGGTGTTCGGCACTGAACCAATCTTAGTCGGACGCTTCGGCGCGGCCTTCGTGCATGCCGCCGCATCATTGACGTGGATCATCTGGATCGTCGGCGTCGGCCTGCGACTCGTTGAACCCGAGCTCGAAGAATCGGCGCGGCTCGATTTGCCTCCCTGGCGCGTTGTCACCACCGTGACACTCCGCCGCGCCCTTGCCGCGATCCTCGGTGCAATGCTCGCCGTCGCCGTTCTCACCGCCGGTGATATGACGGTTACCGACCTTCTCCGCATTCGCACTTATGCCGAGGAAGCCTACATCCAGTTCGGCATCGGCAACGGCCCCGGCGCAGCCGCCGCAACGGCCTTGCCGCCCCTGGGCGTATTAGGCGTTTGCCTGCTCATTGGCTCTCGCTGGATCATCCACGCACAGCCCGCACGGATGCTCACACGTGCCACTCACGCGCAACCATGGCGCATCGGCCGCTGGCGGATCGCGGCGGGAGTCGTCGTCGCCATAGTATTGGCGGTCTTACTCGGCCTGCCGTTCTATGCGCTGGTTTGGAGAGCAGGACGCGTCCACGGCGACGCTCGCCTCGGCATTCCGCCGCACTGGTCGTTCACGGGACTCATCGGCACGCTTCGAACCGCACTCATCGAAGTGATCGGGCCGTTCCTGAGACGCCCGCTTCACAGCCCGCTCGGCGGCAGTCTGATTCTGGGCGGAGCAGGGGCCACGCTCGCCGTCGCATTCGCGTGGTGCCTGGCGTGGGTCAGCCGAAAATCGCGGATCTGGAGCACGATCACCATCTCTTCGGCCTGCGTTGCGCTGGCCGTTCCCGGCCCCGTCGCGGGCATGGCGATGCTCCTCGCCTATCACCGCATTTTCTGGCTTTACAATTCGTCAGCAATCCTAATTCTTACATTCGTCGTAAGAACATGGACGTATGCGTTGCTGGTTCTTTGGCCGGCGGTTCGTGCGGTGCCTCAAGAACTGCTCGAAGCGGCCGAGCTTGATGGCGAAGGGCCGTTACGTCGCGCCTGGTCAGTCGGATTACCACTGACACGCGGAGCGATTGCGCTGGCTTGGGGCGTCGCGTTCGTCGTCGCGCTCGGTGAATTGCCCGCGGCGGCCCTCATCATGCCGCCCGGGATTTCCACGCTCACATCCCGCATCTGGGACCTGCTGCACATCGGCGTCGAGAGCCGACTGGCTGGCATTGCGCTGGTCACGCTCGGGGTATTCGCGATCGTCAGCAGCGTGTTCGCGACGGGTTGCATCGTCCTGATGAATCGTTCACGGAAAGGATGATTCCCAATGCGGCTCCGCTCTCCTTTCGGACCGGTTTTCAGCGTGGAGTCGCTTCTCGCGGCGCGGCGGTGGCAGGTTTATGTCGGCCGGTCCATCTTCGTCGGCTTTCTGCTGCTTTGCCTCTCGACCATCTGGGGTCACGAATACGAATACTTCCCGGTTGAATACTCATACCGGTTGCTCGTCATGGCGGGTGAGCGTTTTCATCAATTGATGGTCGTGGTCGAAATCGTCCTCATGCTCCTCGCCGCGCCGGCCGCGATGGCCGGCTCAATCTGCCTCGAAAAATCGCGCGGATCGCTCACACATCTGCTCACCACGCAGCTCAGCGCCCGCGAGATCGTCCTCGGCAAGCTCGCCGCGCGATCGCTGCCCGTAATGGCGATTCTCGCCTGCGCCGTGCCAATGGCGATCATCGCCGCACTTCTCGGCGGTGTCGATTACGAACAGCTCATTGCCGATTTCATCATCGTCTCGAGTCTGGCGGTTCTCGGTTGCAGCCTGACGACACTCGTCTCCGTCTGGGGATCGAAGCCGCACGAGGTGCTCTGCGTCGTGTATTCGGTCTGGGCCCTCTGGATTCTGCCGTGGGCCTTTCTACAGCAAATCGATGATGGCACCTACACACCGATCTTGAACTGGATTCGCCCGGCGATTCCCTTCTGGGCCGCGTTCCAGGCGACCGTCGCCCCTTTGGGAATCGTACAGCAGCCGATTCTCGCAGCGCTCGTATTCGCGGCGATCATGATTCCGCTCTCTCTCATATTCACATGGCTTGCCGTGATTTCGTTGCATCCCGCCGCGCTTCGAGATGCCGAACGGAAGCGCAAACCCGTCGTCGAGTCAAAAGCCGCACGCAGATTCCGGCGCGACGTCCCTTGGTGGCCCAGCCCATCGCTCGACAAGAACCCCGTCCTCTGGCGTGAGTGGCACCGCAACCGGCCGACGCAGTGGACGCGTGTGGTCTGGACGGTCTACCTCGGCATGACCGGCCTCGCGAGCGCAGTGTGCATCCTTTCCAACCTCGAAATTCTCAACCCACGATTCGGCAGCGAAAATTCGGGCCTGGTCGCAGGCATGTCGGCCGCGCTCGGCTTTCTGCTCATGAGCGTCACCGCTGCCACTTCGCTCGCCGAAGAACGAGTGCGCGGAAGTCTCGATGTCTTACTCGCCACGCCACTCTCAACCGCACTCATCGTCATGGGCAAGTGGCGAGGTACGTTTCGCCTCACACCGCTCGTGCTCCTTTGGCCGATTGTCGTTTGCTACTCGCTGGTTTTGCACATCCTGCCCGACATGAAGGTCTTTGCATTTTATGTGATTCTGGCGTACGGCTTCGCGCTCGGCGCTTTTGTCTCGAGCCTGGGACTGGCGCTCGCGTGTTGGGCCGGACAGCTTGGCCGCGCCCTCGGCCTCGCCGTTGCACTTTACACCGCCATCGCGGTCGGCTTTCCGTTATTGAGCATGGACAGCGATCATTCTTGGAGTCTGGCAAGTCCTTTCATCGCCCTGTACCGACTCTCCGATCTCATGAGCCGGCGCGGCAATTCGTTCTGGGGCGAGACCGAGGACGCCTGCCTCGGCTGGGCAATTACCTACGGAACCCTCGCAATCGGCCTGTATGTCGCCGTTCGACTCTCATTCAACCCCTGCATGGGCCGCATGAACGAAGTCAGCAAGCGCCCCGGGCCGCAGCCGCAAACCTCGTAGTGACCACGCGACAACCATCCCTCGCCCGGTTACCATGGCGACACATCCGTTAAGATAGGCTCCTAAAGTGCCTTGTCACAGCGATTATTCGGGTGCCACTGGCTATGCCAGTGCTCTTCCATCCAAACGAAAAGGGAAGACTCACTGGCACGCGACGTCTCACTGTGGCCGTGCATTCGTTCATCCCCCGAGGCAATTCATGCGCAAATCCACATTGGCATTTTGTGTCGTATCGACGCTCCTAGTCCCCACGCTCGCCCAGGCCGAACACGCCAAGATCAATCTGAACGTGGCCGGCCGATCCGTGCAGGAAACGGCATTCGTCGACCAAACACCGCCGGACTCCGGCAAGAACCCGCGACCGGTGATGAAGGTAAAAGCTGGCGAGTCGCTCAAGATTCAATACATGCTCACAAACGTCTACCCTCACAAGACGCTCGAAAACGTCGTCGTGCATTTCTTCATCGCCCGGCAGGATAGAGTCGCCCAGCGCGATCTTCCCAATCTGGCCGAAGAGAAGAACATCGTCCTCGAAACCGCAGTCGAGCTCGACCTCAAACCGAACGCGAAGTCGGGTGCCCGTATGAAGGTAAAAATCGACGAACCAGGCATCTACCTCGTGCGCATCGAAACGAAGCAAACGGGCAGCGATCACGAGCATTTCTCGGCGATCGACGTCGTCGTCGAATGAGGTAGGAGCGACGAATCTGATTTCAGTCGCAGATTCGAAACGGGGGTGGCCGGGACAACTCGTTGTCCCGGTCGCGAAGCGACAAGAGGATATCGTAACCATTTCCGCTTCGTCCTCTTGTGGCTCCGCCACCTGGACAACAAGCTGTCACAAAAGCGCAATTCCCGTGAGAACAAGTGCCAACATTCGGAGACTCCCTCACATGATCGCGCTGGTGGCATTGTCGATCCTCTGCGCAAGCAATCTGAATGCGGCCGAATTCATCGTCGAGGTCCGCGCCGGCGATCATCTCCGGCGCGATAGCGTCGTATCAGTCGTTCTCCCAGCCGAGCTACGCGACGCCAAATCGCTCGACTTCTTCGACCTTTCCACCAATAAACCCGTGATCGCGCAACTGCGCAAAACTCCCGAGCCCGCACTGATCTGGATCGTCGATCCGCCCATCACCGCCGGTGCATCGCGCCGTTACAAACTTGCCCGCGCCGAATCTGTGCCGGGCGCAAAAGACGTCGTTATCAATCCCACAAGCTCGGCGATTATCGGCGACTCGGCGAAATTTGTTCAAACGGCAGCGGGCGTCAATCTCCTGATCGATGGCAAGCTCGCGATGACCTATCACAATGAACTGGTCCACCCGCCGCAAGGAATCGAGCCGTTCTACGAACGCAGCGGGTTCATCCATCCGCTCGTCACGCCCTCGGGCGCAATCGTCACCGACGATTTCCCGCCCGATCACGCCCACCAGCACGGACTCTTCTTCGCCTGGGTGAACACGACGTTTCAAGGCAAGCCAGTCGACTTCTGGAACCAGCACAACCACACCGGCAACGTCGCGCAATCCCCGGTTCATCCAATTCCAACCATCACAAATGGCCCCGTCTTCGCCACGCTGACCACCCAACTCATCCACGAAGCATTGAAGGCCCAAGCAGGGCGCACCACCGTCCTTAACGAAACCTGGACGCTCACCGGGTACAAAATCCCCGGCCTGGTCGTCTTCGATTTTGAATCACGCCAAACCTGCGCGGGGAACGAACCGCTCAAGCTCAACAAATACCTCTACGGCGGCATCGGCATGCGAGGAAATCGCGCCTGGTACGACGACAAGTCAAAAGGCAGCGACCCGCCCGCGCCCGAACGATCCGGCCATTCCGATTTCACTACCAGCGAAGGCAAACATCGCGCCGACGGCAACCACACCCGTCCGCGCTGGGTCGACCTCCACGGCGATGTAAACGGTAAACCGGCGGGCGTCGCCGTGCTCGATCATCCGTCGAACTTCCGCTCGCCCCAACCGGTCCGGCTGCACCCCAACAAGCCTTATTTCAGCGTCGCACCCGAAGTGATCGGCGATTTCACGATCGCACCCGGTCAGGTGTACACTTCGCGCTACCGAATCGTCGTCCACGACGGCCTTCCCGATTCGGCCCAGCTCGACCGCCTCTGGAACGATTACGCAAATCCCGCACAGGTTGCCGTGCTTCCCGCGGCCCCTTGAGATCCGCCTTGCGTGAAACCAAGCCCTCGGGCTACCCTGTAACGTCTCGCGGCGCAGTGAACTTACATGCGCCGTGGTTGAATTGAACCTGGATTTCGCAAGGGATTCTCAGCATGATGAAGTGCTTGATCGTTCATCGCACGGAGAAAGGCTGGTACGGCGAGGAAGTGGCCTACAAGCGGTCCGGCAGCGGGTTCTACCGCGAGACGTCGAACATCACCATCCCGCAGACCAAGGACGAGATCGTCAAGTTTGCCGGTGAGAACGAATATCAGATCGAATGGCGTGACAACGCGGCAGCACAGGCGAGCGCCTGATCTTTGCCAGCGCGATTATCATAATATTCGCGCGCCAGGCACGAAGAACTCCGGTCTTGGCCTTGCGCTTTGTCACGGCTAAGGACGTGGGTGCCACTGGCTATGCCAGTATTTAGGTGGGTGCCACTGGCTGTGCCAGTGCTCTTAAACGCAATCGAAGAAGAGAAGATCACTGGCACAGCCAGTGGCACCCGCCCCGAATTCTCGCTGCGATAGCGTGCTTGGCGCTTTTCTTCGGCTGGCCCTCGGACGCGACGATGCTCTTCGACCTGCGCGACCTCACGAAGACGTACGGCCGCATCACTGCTCTTCGCGACCTGACCATCGCCATGCCCGAGGGGGCAATCGGCCTCCTCGGCCCCAATGGCGCGGGCAAGACGACGATGATCCGCTCGCTCCTTGGCCTCATTCGCTTCGACCAGGGCGAAGGCCAGGTGCTCGGCATGGACATCAAACGCAACCGGCTCGACGTCCGTCAGGCCGTCGGCTTCGTTCCCGAAGATGAATGCCTCTTCCCCTCCGTGCTCGGCGTCGAGTTCGTCTCCTACGCCGGCCAGCTTTCGGGCATGCCAATCAAAAGCGCAATGCAACGCGCCCACGAAGTGCTCGACTACGTCGGCCTGGGCGAAGCGCGTTATCGCAAGGTCGAGTCTTACTCGACCGGCATGAAGCAGCGGATCAAAATCGCCGCGGCGATCGTCCACGATCCGCGCTTGCTCATCCTCGACGAGCCGACGAACGGCATGGATCCCGCCGGCCGCGAAGACATCCTCGAACTCGCGCGTGACCTCGCACGCAAACGCGGGATGAGCCTGCTGTTCAGCAGCCACCTGCTCACCGACGTCGAATCGGTCTGCGACCAGGTGATGGTCCTCGGGCGAGGGCGTTTGTTGCTCAAAGGGAAGCTCGAAGACCTCATGATCGCCCACACCCGCGAATTCGAGACGCAGGTGAAGGGGACGGGCGAAGCATTCTTCGGCCGCCTCCGCGAGCGCGGGGTGAATGTGGGAATGGTTGAAGACGGCTATCGCCTGAAGCTGCCCGAAGGGGCTTCGCTCTCGCTCGTCTGGGAGACCGCGCAGGAAACCGGCGAGCAGGTGCGGATGCTCAAACCGCGACGGAGCACACTGGAAGAGGTGTTCCTCAACGCCCTGAACGAGGGAGCGGCCTGATGCCGATCTTTGACCAGGGCTATCAGCGCTGGACCGGCCAGCTTTCCGGCCACACCTGGCGCTGGCTGGCAATCACCCGTCACGGCGTCGCCGCGCAGTGGAAGGGCTGGATGGTGAAGGGCGTCTTCTTCGCCTCGCTCTTCCCCGTCTTCGTCCTCTGGGCCTTCCTCGCGCTCTGGGGTCTGCTCGAACAAAAATCCTCGCTTCTCACCCCCTTCATGGGCCTGCTCCGTGGTCTGCCGCCCGAAGTGCTCGAAGGACCGAAGGGTTATCGCGACGTCTACTGGACCCTCGCCTTCAACTCGTTCTTCAGCACCGAGCTCTACTTCACCATGCTGCTCGTGCTGCTCGTCGGCCCGAATCTCATCAGTCAAGACTTGCGCTTCAACGCGATTCCGCTCTACCTCTCTCGCCCTCTCCGCCGGATCGACTACTTTCTCGGCAAGCTGGGTGTGATCGCGTTTTACGTCGGCCTGGTCTCGATCCTCCCCGCCGTGCTGGCGTACATCATGGGCGTCAGCTTTAGCATGGACGCGACCGTCATTCGCGATACATGGCACATCCTGGTCGCGTCGCTGATCTATGGCTGCGTCGTGGTACTTTCGGCCGGAACCCTTGTGCTCGCATTCTCGTCACTCTCGAAAAATGCACGAACGGTCATGGCGGCGTGGCTCGGCGTCTGGATCGTCAGCAGCCTGATGAGCTCGGTGCTCGTGAACACCGTCAGGCGCGATTGGTGCCCAGTCGTCTCTTACCATGCCGACTTGCTCCGCATCAGCGAAGCCCTGACCGACGCCCCCACCGCCCGCCGAAAACTCGCCGAGCTGCTCACAAGCGCCACGCAGCAAATGCCTCGCCCCGGCGGACTTTTTGGCGGCATCCTGCAAAAAGGCCGGCGCAATCAGCCGCCGCGCCCCAACATTCCACCCCGCGCACTCGTCATCCAACCGCGCCCAGGTGAAGATATCTACGGCAATTCAAGTTATCCCTGGCAGTGGTCGGCCGGCGTGCTGACGGGCCTGTTCGTACTTTCGGTCTGGACTCTTTCTTCCCGCGTCAAATCGCTGGACCGACTCAAGTGACCAATCCCCTCGCCGATTCCATCACCGACGTCTCGGCCAAGCCCGACCCAGGCGCGATCGTCGAGTTCGACGGCGTGTCGAAGTGGTACGGCCACGTCATCGGCGTCAACAACCTGAACCTCAAAATCCCCGCGGGCGTCACCGGCCTGTTGGGCCCTAATGGAGCCGGCAAAAGCACGCTGCTCCAACTCGCCACCGGCCAGCTTCGCCCCAGCCAGGGTACGGTAAAAGTTCTTGGCCATCGTGCCTGGAACAACTTCGCGCTGAACCGCTACATCGGCCTTTGCCCCGAGCAAGACGCTTTCTACGAATGGATGAGCGGCCGCGAATTCATTAACGCTTGCGCCCGCCTTTCCGGCCTCTCTCCACGCGACGCCAACGACGCCACCGCCCGCGTGCTCGACGCCGTGAAAATGACCGAGCACGCCAACCGGCCGGTCAAAGGCTATTCGAAAGGCATGCGCCAGCGCACGAAAATCGCGCAGGCCCTCGTGCACGACCCGCTCGTCCTCTTCCTCGACGAACCGCTCACCGGCACCGACCCCGTCGCCCGTCGCGACCTGCTCGACATCATCCACCGCCTGGGCGACGAAGGCCGCAGTATCCTGGTTTCCAGCCACGTGCTGCACGAAGTACAAGTCGTCACGCCGCACATTGTGCTGATCAACCGAGGGCGTCTCGTCGCAGTGGGAAACATCCGGCAAATCCGCGACCTGATCGACAACCACCCGCACCGGATTATCCTCAAGTCACCCGAATATCGGGCACTTGCGGCCAAACTCGTAGTGTGCGAAGACGTCGTGGGCGTCGAGATCGGCCGCAAGAACGACACGATCCTGGTCGAAACCAACTCGCCCGACCGCTTCTACAGCAGGCTCTCCAGCCTCGCACTTTCGGCCGATTCGCCGATCGAAGAAGTCTATTCGGAAGATGACAATC
Source organism: uncultured Isosphaeraceae bacterium (assembly GCA_945957605.1). Taxonomy (GTDB): domain Bacteria; phylum Planctomycetota; class Planctomycetia; order Isosphaerales; family Isosphaeraceae; genus CAMFLR01. The sequence goes on along the minus strand of CAMFLR010000005.1, from coordinate 12,366 downwards.
TCGAAGCCGTCTTCCGCTACCTGGTGAACTCATGAGCGCAAACGTGCGCCAGATGATCAACGAGCCGATCGTCCTCTCCCGGGGCGTAAGCCCATCCGCCCTGTTCACGCTCTTCCGCATGAGCGTGGCCCGCCTGATCCGCGGCCGACGATCGCTCGTGCTGATCCTGCTCTTCTCACTACCGCTGCTCACCGTCGTCATCGCGCAAATGTACGCCCCGCGCTACGATGCCGCCGATGCCGCACGCAACGTCATCTTCCTGTTCATCCCCCAAACCCTGCTGCCGCTCACCGCCCTCATTTTCGCTGCGGGAATGATTCAGGACGAAATCGAAGAACAAACGCTCACGTATTTGTTAATCAGACCGATTCCGCGCTGGCTGATTTACGTCACGAAGCTTGCGGCGACTGTGGTGGTCACCGCCGTTTTCACAACAGTCTTCACAACGCTCACGTACGCCGTCTGCTACGCGAGTGACCCTCGGCTGAAAACCGAAATCCTTCCCTGGGTACCGCTTCGAGCATCGGCCGTAATGATCGCCGCGCTCACTGCGTATGTCACCGTCTTCGCGCTGATCAGCGTTTTCACGCGACGCGCAGTTGTCGTGGGAATCGCCTACATCGTCGCGTTCGAAGGGGCTGTCGCAAACATTGAGTTCATGATCCGGCAGTATACGATCATCTACCAGTTCCGCCTGATCAGCCTCCGCTGGCTGGACATTCAAATTTCCGAGTGGAATCTCAATCCTGCAACCGCGCCCGCCCTGAGCGACGGCGTTTTGAATCTCGCCCTCACGATCGTCGTGTGCATGACAATCGGCGCGATCGCCTTCTCCCGCCGCGAGTTCCGGGTGAAGACGCCTGAAGGGGCGTAAGCCGCCACTGGGGACTCGTTTTTCGCGCTCCGCCCGCCTAGCATGGGCGACATCCTACCCGGATCCACCAAGACCAATCCTGGTGCTTTGTCGTAGCGAAAAAATGGGGTGCCACTGGCTCTGCCAGTGCTCCGCCGTGCAGAGGAAAAAGGGAAATCACTGGCAAAGCCAGTGGCACCCGACCCCAAATCTTTGCTGCGATCATTCCCAGGCGGAGCGCAATGCCCATGGACCGACCTACCAAAACATCTCGCCGCCAGTTCCTTCTTCAGTCTGCATCCGCCGCGGCAGTCGCCAGCCTCGCAGTCTCCGCGACATCACGCACAGCATCCGCCGCCCCGCTCGTCGGCGATCCCTGGCGCGGGCTGAAAGTCGGCATGGCGACCTACAGCTTCATCCAGTTCGACCGCGATTACGCCATCAAGGCGACCAACCGCGTCGGCGTGAAATACTGCTCGATCAAAGACAAGCACATGCCTCGCAATAGCACCGCCGCCGAGCGTAAAGCCGCGGCCGACGCTTTCCGCAATGCGGGCATTACACCGCTAAGCTGCGGCAACGTCGGCATGAATGATAAAGAGGCCGATATCCGCAGCGCCTTTGAATACGCCCGAGACGCTGGCATCCCCGTCATCGTTTGCAGCCCCACCCGCGCCTCGCTGCCGATCCTCGACAAGTGCGTCAAGGAATTCGACATCAAGCTGGCGATCCACAACCACGGCCCCGAAGACAAGGTCTGGCCGTCCCCCTACGACCCCTGGAAGGCGATCCAGGATTACGACCCGCGCATCGGCCTTTGCATCGACGTCGGCCACACATCGCGCGCCGGTGTCGACCCCGCCGAGGCGATCAACAAGTGCGCCGCTCGGCTTTACGACGTCCACCTCAAGGACCTCGCCGATAATTCGCCCAAGTCGAAGGTGATCGAAGTCGGCCGAGGCATCCTCGATATCCAGGGCATCCTCGCCGCGCTTCGCGCCATCAACTTCCAGGGCCACGTCGGCCTCGAGTACGAAAAGGACATGAAAGACCCGATGCCCGGCATCGGCGAAAGCATCGGCTTTATTCGTGGCTTGCTCTCTCACCACTCCTGAGCGATAATCTGACAAATTGAGCGGCCTCGAATCAGGCAACCCCTCGAAGCGAGGCCGCTGGCTCTCCCTCCATAACCGATTGATCTAACACTGCTTACGATCAATCGCCCGCCTCAATCCTCAGATTCGTGTCTCCCCGCCCATACCGTTTTCGAGACCCTACAAGTCGCTTCGCGTCAACATCGCGCTGGACCACACGCCAGCAAATGTTAAACTTTAGGTGGTCCTAGCGATTGCGAAGCTGCAGTTGGCCGGATTCGGCCAGGTGCATCAAGCCGAGGTGAAGCCATGAATAACCGCGGACGGATTCCCCAAGGTGCCGATTTCACCCGACGCGGGTTCTTGCAGGTCGGTTATTCGGGATTGCTCGGTCTGAGCGTTCCGGGACTGCTCGCAGGCCGGCAAGCCACCGCCGCCGTCACCAAGCGGCCGGCGAAGTCGGTGATCGTCATCCTGCTCAGCGGTGGCCTCGGCCAGCACGACTCCTGGGACATGAAGCCCGAAGCTCCCGACGCGCTTCGCGGCGAGTTCAAGCCGATCGCAACGGCGACCCCCGGCATTCACGTTTGCGAGCACTTCCCCAGTCTCGCCGCGCGGATGGACAAGCTGGCGGTCGTCCGGTCGATGTCGCACGGCGAAGGGAACCACCTCGTCGCCGTCCATCATGTGCTCACCGGCCATCCGTCGGTTCCTCGCGGCGCCAGCGACCTCGATCGCGTCGCCTCGCGTTCCGATTTCCCCTGCTACGGCGCTGTTTACAACAGCCTCCACCCCCGGACCGACGGCGTTCCCAATAGCGTCGCGCTGCCGCTTCGGCTCGTCGAAGGGCCGCTCACCTGGCCTGGTCAAGACGCCGGGTTCCTCGGCCCGCGTAACGACCCGTGGCAACTCAAGCTCGACCCCGGTCGCCCCGAAGCGCGTGACGACAGCCTGGCACTGCCCGAAGGGCTCGACTCCGATCGCCTCCATCGTCGCCGCCACCTGATGGGCCAGTCAATTCTCTCCAGCTCGGCCGCGGGCCTCAGCAACGTCGATTTCTCCGATCAGCAAGATACGGCGATCGCGATGCTCTCCAATGGCCAGGTCGGCAAAGCGCTCGACCTTTCGCGTGAAGATCCACGGCAAGTCGATCGCTACGGCAACCACCTCTTCGGCCGTTCGCTGCTCTACGCTCGGCGGCTCGTTCAGGCCGGTGTGCCAATCGTGCAGGCGACGATGGGCATCGTGCAAACGTGGGATACGCACGTCGGCAACTTCCCACGACTCAAGAATGAGCTGATGCCGCCGCTAGACCGCGCGGTTTCTGCCCTGCTCGACGACCTCCAATCGCTCGGCATGCTCGACGACACGCTCGTCGTCCTGCTCGGCGAGTTCGGCCGCACCCCGCGCATCGCTCCGCTGAAGCCCGGCGATGTCCCCGGCCGCGATCACTGGCCCGCCGTGTTCCCCGCAGTCTTCGCCGGCGGTGGCGTGAAGGGCGGCCAGGTGATCGGCAAGTCCGATAAACTCGGCGCCTACGCGACCACTCGCACCTACGGCCCGCCCGACCTCGCCGCAACCATTTACCGCGCGCTCGGCGTCGATCCGCTGACCACGGTGCGCGACAAGCTCGGCCGCGACATTTGCCTGAGCCACGGCGAAATCATCGAGCCGATCTACACCGGCGCATCGATCTAAAACATCTGCTCAATCCCTGATGAGTGAGCGATTCGGCCCCGTTCCCAAACCGCGGATTCGTCCGTAGTATGGGTGCGGGGTCAAACGTTCTCCATTCTCGGCGAGGAGCAGTGCGATGGCGGCCACAGCCGTTATTCGGTGCAGCATTCCCAATTGCAAAGAAGCCGCCCAGTACAAGCTCGCCGCGCCCTGGAGCGACGGCCGCTTTACCGAGCTAAAAACCTACGGCCACGCCTGCGCAGAACACGTGGGCCAGGTCTTCCGTTCGGCCGAAGACCGCCGCTCAACCTACAAGGCCGCCCCCGGCGAGCAAGTTGGCGAACTCGGCATCTACCGCAGCGAAAAAGGCTGGCTCGACTGGCAACTCCAGCGCGATACCGAACTCGAAACGCGTCACCGCTCGTGGGGCTCGGGCGCGCAAGGGGTTTGATTGCTCGCATCATCAAACGAGCCGCTGAAATGGCCTAGGGTTTCACTGCAACTGGCACTTGAGATTGGGTGGCTGGGGCTGGACTGAGCGAAGCGAGGGAAGCCCCAGGATTTCCCGTTGCAACGAGGCGCTTGGCGATCGAGCGGCTCGTTCCATGCGCAGCCTGGGAAAATCGCGCCGAGACGGCTAAACTCGGCCAGACAACGCATTGATCAATGACTCTGCATCCAGGGGCCGAATCATGCCGGCGATCGGTTTTCTCGCAGTGCTCGCGCTCGTGGCCGCCGACCCTCGGCCCGTCGTCATGCCCAAGGCCGTCGACAGTCGCCTCACGATCACCCTCGTCGCCGCCGAGCCCGACATCGTCACGCCCACCGGCATTTCCATCGACGACCGCGGCCGCGTGTTCGTGATCGAGAGCAACACGCATTTCCGCCCCGACAATTACGTCGGCCCCACGAGTGATCGCATCCGCATTTTTGAAGACACCAACGGCGATGGCAAGGCCGACAAGATCTCTACGTTCTACGAAGGCCTCAAGTGGACGATGGGGATTCAAATCGCCCCCGACCAATCCATCTATGTTGCCACACGCTATGAAGTCTTCCGTCTCCGCGACACGAACAACGACGGCAAGGCCGACGAACGCACGCCCATCGCCAAGCTTGAAACTGAAGGTGCCTATCCTCACAACGGCCTGAGCGGGTTCGCCGTTGATATTCAGGGGAACTTGTATTTCGGTCTCGGCGAAAACCTGGGCGTTGCTTATAAGCTCGTCGGTAGCGACGGCACCACGCTCCCCGGCGGCGGTGAAGGGGGAAACATTTATCGCTGCCGCGGCGATGGCACAAAACTCACCCGCGTGGCGACCGGTTTCTGGAATCCGTTCCACATGACGTTCGACGCCTTTGGCCGCCTCTTCGCCGTCGATAACGACCCAGATTCGCGCCCACCCTGCCGGCTGCTGCACATCGTCGAAAACGGCGATTACGGCTACCGGTTCCGCTACGGTCGCAAAGGTGTTCACCCATTTATCGCCTGGGACGGCGAGCTTCCCGGCACCCTGCCGATGGTCGCCGGCACCGGCGAGGCTCCCAGCGGTGTCGTTGCGTACGAGTCTGACGGCCTCCCCGCCGATTTTCGCGGCGACCTGCTCGCAACCTCCTGGGGCGACCATCGTGTCGATCGTTTCCGCCTCCGCGAGCGCGGCGCGTCATTTCGCTCGGCCGCCGAGCCGATCGTCACCGGCGGCGAAGATTTCCGGCCCGTGGGCATCGCCGTCGCGCCTGACGGAAGCGTGTACATAAGCGATTGGGTTGATAAATCCTATCCAGTTCACGGCGGAGGACGCGTCTGGCGGATCAGCGCCAAGGAGAAACTTCCGCGCGAAACCGAGGTAATTCTGGCACATCCAGACCGTCGGATTCGCGAAAACCTGGCACGATCTATTGCAAACAGCAAAGGCCAAGATTCGAACAATCTCCTACGTCAGGCCCTGACAGACAACAATACTCGGGCAAAGGCGCTGGCGATCGAAATACTGTTCGCGCGTAACGGCGTGATACCGGTGGATGTCCTTGAGACCGTCCATCGCGACAAGGCCCCCGAGATTCGCGCGCTCGTCGCCCGCCGTGCCCCAAACAGCGACATGCTGCCGAAAGCAGGCGATCTTGCCACCGATCCTTCGCCGCTCGTCCGTGCCGAAGTCTACCGCCGCCTCCGCGATCCACGCGCACTACAACTGTTACGGGAAGCCGCCGCCACGCCCGACCCTTTTCTCAATCAAGCCGCTCGTGAAGGGTTGAAAGGATCGGCCTCGCCCGACGATCTCGCCATCATGGCCGATGATTCCGAACCGCGTGTGCGTCTCGCCGCGCTCCTGGTCGCGCGGCAGTCAAGCGATCCGATCCGCCTGAAATTGCTCGACAAAGCTCTCGCTGATCCCGACGCCACCATCCGTTTCGCCGCGATTCAATGGGTGGGCGAAGAGGGCCTAGCCAGCTATCGACCGAAGCTCGAAGCGGCCGTAACCACGGGTGCGGTTTCCAAACTACTATTCGAAGGCTATCTCGCAACGCTCGAAGCACTCGACGGCGTTGTCCCGCAAAAAAATTCCAACTCTGACGGCCAGGATCGCGTCGCCGCGCTCGTCTCTAACTCCAAAACGCCGCCCGCGATTCTGAAACGCGCAATTCGCGTGTTACGCCCGGATCATCCCACGCTTACAATCGCACGCTTTGAAACGTTGCTCCAAGCGTCCGACCTCGATGTTCGTACCGAGGCCATCCGTTCCCTACGCGACAGTCGCCATGGAGACCGATTCCGCATCCTCTCCGAGTTGGCGCGAAACAAGAGTTTGCCGGAAAACTTGCGTGCAGAAGCGATCGTTGGACTCGCGGGAGGATCGGATCCAATCTTGCGCGACTTGCTCAAGCTGGCCGCTTCAGAGCACGGCGCAATTCGATACGAAGCCATCCGCTCGCTCCGCGGAGCGAAAATCGACGAGGCCGATCAAAAACGCCTGGCCACTACATTTGAGAACGATCCCGAAGCGGCCAACCTCCTGAGCACGCTGAACAGCGAGTCGCGCCAACCTGCCGTCCCCGAAAACGCACAGGCGATCGACACCTGGCTGGCCCGCTTGAAAACACCCGGCGACGCAAGCTCCGGCGAGCGCCTGTTCTTTCATCCCAAGGGACCCGGCTGCTACAACTGCCACGAAATCGACGGCCGTGGCGGCAAGATCGGCCCCGAGCTTTCCGCGACGGGTCGCACCCTCGACACCCGCCGACTCGTCGAGTCGATCGCCTTCCCGAGCAAGGAAGTCGCGCCGGCGTTCGTCCCCTGGCTCATCGAGCGTGCCGACGGCACAACGACCACCGGCCTGCTCATCGGCGAAACAATCGACGGCAAGCAAACCTACGCCGACGCAACCGGCAAGATCTTCCACATCAAGCCGGGCGAGGTCTCCGAACGCCGACCGCACGACAAGTCGATCATGCCGGACGGCCTGCTTCTGCGCATGACCGAACGAGAATTTCGCGACCTGATCGCGTTCCTCAAAAGCAAGTAGCAGGCATCAACAGATCACCACGTGAGCGCATAATCGGCAACCTTGTTATGCCCTGAGACCGTGAGAAGCTTCGAGGCCGGGTCGTACGTTGCGTCGTACGGCCTGGTGGTCAACTTTTCCGACAAGGGCACATTCTTAGCGTTCAGATCGATCACCTGAACAAACCCATCATTCGCACCGCCAAGTGCCAGCAGCTTCGTGCCGCTGGGATGAAAAATTAAACGCTCGATGATTCCTTTGTTCGAGTCGTTCGAGAGCTCAATGGCGTGTTTGCCCGTCTTCCAGTCAAACACTTCAACGCGGGCCATCCCTTCGAGATGGTCGATATTGCCGATCTTGCCAATCCCACCAGCCGCCAGTTTTGTTCCATCGGGCGAAAACGCCAAAGCACGAATGCCGCCAATCGAATGCCGCCGCTGTACCGGATCCCACGTGTACATGATGGGGGCTTCGAGCGTCGCAACCGTTTTCCCGCTCGCGACATCCCACACGCGGATTTGCCCCAGCTTGTCTGCCGTCGCCAGATGCTTGCTGTCGGGGCTAAATGCACACGTGAACAACATCGAAGGATAATGCGTCGGCGTTGTCACTGCGTGTCCAACCAATTCATGCCGCTTCTTGCCGGTCTCGGCGTCCCAGATCCGGCCAATCATATCGTCGCCCACGCTGGCGATCGTTTTGCCGTCGGGCGACGCGACAACCTTGCGCACCCATTTGCCGTGCGCATTCACCGTGCGAATCTTTTGCGACGTCGCCAGGTTCCACCAGATGAGCGTGCCATCGTACGAGCTGGAAATCGCCACGCCGTTCGTCACTGCAAGGCCGGTCACATAGCTTTCATGCTGCCCGAGCGATCGCGGCTCCGGCTTCTCCGCGCCGAAATCCACTTCGTAAACGTGGAAATCCGCGCTACCAAGGAGCATTTTGCGACCAGCCTCCACAGGCGCAATCGCAAACGTCATTTCCTTGCGTGAAAGCTCTTTGACCAGCTTGATCGACTCGGTTTTATCGGCCACGGCGCACCTCGAAGGTTAAACCAGCACGTCGTCGATCGGGTCGGTATCAGGCTCGGTCAGCGGCACCGGCCGCGAGCCAACAAAGTAATTCTTCTGATGGTCGATTCCAAGCGCGCGGTAAATCGTGGCGAACAACTCCGGCGCGCCAACCTGCCCATCGGTCACGCTCTGCCCCTTCGCATCGGTCTTGCCGTAAACCGTGCCGCCCTTCACTCCACAGCCCGAAAGCGTGGCACTCCACGCAGTGGCAAAATGGTCGCGACCCAGGCTCGCATTGATCGTCGGCGTGCGGCCGAATTCGGCGAGCGTGATGACCAGCGTCGACTCAAGCAACCCCCGACGCTTCAGGTCATCGAGTAATGTTGACATCACATGATCAAGCTCAGGAACAAGCTCCTGATGCGTCTCAAAATTCTGGCCGTGGCTATCCCACCAGGCACGAGCGACTCGCACGAACGGCACACCCGCCTCAACCAACCGACGCGCCACCAATGCTTGCTCGCCAAACTGCGTTGGCCCGTATTCGTCGCGAATCTTCTGCGGTTCCTTGCTAATATCAAAAAGCTTGTCACTCGCCATCAATCCGCGTACCCGAGCGTAAGCCTCGTTATGCGCCCCAAGTTCCGACGAGCTTCGCCCCCGCGCAAACCGCTTGCTGAGAACCTCGCGCAACTCCGCGCGTTCGGCATGATCGATCTCGGAAATCGCATCGGGCCGACGGATATTCTCGGGCATGAGGCTCGTGGTCAGCTCCATCGGCGAGTAGCGCGAGCCCAAAAAGCCTGCGGCCCCCGGCGCGAAGTCGCGGCCTTCCGTCGACGAGTAGAACGAGACATAATCGGGAACCGCGCTGTGAACCTGCCCCAACTCGCGGGCAATCACCGCCCCCAAATCGGGATAACGCAGGCTCGGATCGTCCATCCGTCCGCGCATCATCAGTTTGGCGCCGCCACCGTGATCGCCGTTCTTCGTGTTGAGCGACCGAATGATCGTCGTGTCGCCCATCCGCTTGGCCATCTTGGGCATCAGCTCGGAAATTTGAATCCCAGGAACCGATGTGGGGATCGCGCGGAACGGCCCGCCAGTCGGAGCACCCGGCTTGGGATCCCACGTCTCGAGCTGACTCGATCCGCCGGCGAGCCAGAGCAAAATCACCCGCTTTTGCTGCTTCTTCAACTCGGCTGCGACTGCGGGTTGCTTCAAGACGTCGAGCACCGTCATGTCGGCGGCGACCGCAGCCAGCCCGCCCAGAAACGCGCGACGCCCAATCCCATGTTCCGGCGAGCCGCAGAAAGAAGCCGACCCGCGTCGTCGATCAGACATCGCAATCTCTCCGCGAAGGCGTGATGATGTCTTCAATCTCAATAATTGAACCGGAATTCCGAGTCGGAGAGTAGGGCCCAAACGAGCCGTCGGCAACCTTCGGCGCCACGTCCCTCGAACTTGGCGAGATAATCCGCGAGCAGCTTTCGCTCTTCGGCATCAGGCGCACGCCCCAGCACATTTCTCACAGCAAGATCGACCTGCTCGCCGCGATCCTTGATCTTCACCAAGCGGCCCACGAGCCGATCGCCACTCTCTGCAAGCACATCTTGCAGCCGGTCGCTATTGCTCATCAAAAGCGCTTCCGACACGCCAATCGCGTACTCCTCGCCTGGACGAGCAATCGCCGATGCCAATCCTCGCGCCCGGTCGGCCAGCGGTTCGAGTTTGCTGTCCTTGGGATCAAGCCCCGGATCGGCCGGCAACGAATTCGGATCAGTCGTGGCGACCCACATCGAAGTCGCAAGCTGTTGCGGAGTCAGCGGCCGCACCGCGCCCACCGCAAACATTCGCGCGAGCGGCGCGGACGTCGAACTCTCCCACCGGCTCGATCGCGAATACGCGTGGCTCATCACCAGCCCGCGAATCAAACGCTTGAGATCATAATTGTGTGAAATCGTGTCGCGCGCCAGCCAGGCGAGCAATTCCGGATGACTCGACGGATTCTCGGAATGCATCTGATCGAGCGGCATCACCAAGCCGCGACCGAAGAACCGCGCGAACAAGCGATTTGCGATCGATCGCGCGAAATAATCTCGCTCGCCCTCCTGAAGCGCGACGTCTGCCAACTTCGCTCGCGCGCTCACCGAAGGAGCAGGGGGCGGAGTCTTCTTTTTCTTCGCCTCATCCGAGCGACGTTTGAGTTCCTGACGTTGCTCACGAGTCGGCTCGGCCCCGCCGGACACTTCAACAACTTTACCCGTCAAAAACATGAACTTCGCCTGACGCTCGGCCCCGCTCACTGTTTTGAACTTCACGGTCCCGTAGTCCGTCTCGCCCACGAACGCGCCGAATTCAATCGTCCGCGAGAGGAACGACTTCATGCCGTAGTAATGATCTTGCTTCCAGTCGTGCACGAGCGGGTGATCGTGGCACTTTGCACAGCTCACGTTCACGCCGAAAAACACCGAACTGACGTCGCTCGTCATCCGGTCGAGATCCTTGATCCGCGACTTCAAGAACCCCGACGATCCCTTGGTCTCCGGCTTCGACTCATCCCCGGCCATGATCTCGCGGAATTGCCTGTCCCACGGCCGACCTTCGCGCAAGGCCTGCGCGAGATAATCCCGCATGCTCTCGCGACCGCCGCCCGCCATGATCATCGCGTCGAACGAATCAGCCTGATGCCGCGCGAACCCTGGCGAATTCAGCAACCGCTCGACCAGCTTCACTCGCTTGGCCGGGTCGGTCGAATCGACATACTCGCGAGTTTCTGCCTGTGTCGGAATGCGACCAACCAGGTCGAGCGTCAAGCGCCGGACGATCGTCGCATCATCCGCCTGCGCGGCCGGCTTGATCTTTTCTTTCAGCAATTGGGCGTCGATTTCACGGTCGACAACGTCTTCAATCGCCCGATCGGCCGGCAATAAATCGCCGCCTGAAACAACTTCTGTCAGTAAAAATAGGGCCAGTCCGCAGATCAAACTCACGCGCATAACGAAACCCCTGGACCCTGGCCGGACAGAAGTCGTTGTGTAACCGTTGTTGAATTTACCCCATTTCTGGAATCGAAGCTAGAACGTATTTGAATCTCGCGTGAACTTTGGTACCACGGTCTCGCTCGAGCCCCCGACGAGCCAGCGAGGTGGCCGGAATATCGCCTCGCCTGTTCGTTTTGGTGTGATGCCTCCAGGGCATAGCGGGGGCTTCGCGTCCCCTTGCGACTTTGCGTCGACTCGGCTCACGTCGACCGACTGGCGGGGTTTCGAATCGCGAGCTGAACAAACCTAACTGTGGGGCGGAAGCAACCGTCTCATTGCTGATCAATTCATGTGTCAGATTCCCTACAGCATCTCGATGGCGAGGCTGAGAAGTACCGATCTTTGAGCGGCACTCGCCCGCGAATCGGCGAAAATAAGGGGAGTAAACGATGCAATCTGAGTGGGCGAGAATGCTCGAAAAATGTGAAGCCAACTTCGGTGATGCTCCGCGCCGATTGCCGATGAGCGATCGCATCGACTATTTGAAAATCAGGCTTATGTGGTTGGTTCTCATGAATGGCAACAAACTCAACATTCAACACCGACGCGCGTTTCGAGCGCTACGCAAGGGAATCGTCGTTTGGGGACATATCGTTCAGGCGAATCGGCTACTTTTTGAAACAAGCGAAATCAATTGCCCCGCAAATGTCGTCTATTCTTTGGAAGACAGGCATAAAGTAACTCCAGAGTACCTCGAACAACTCGCACACCAACTCTTCAGCCTCAAGGGTAAGCGCCGATCCGATCCTCAAGAGGCCAAGTTCTCGGCGAACCTGGCGAACGAACGGACGCCAGCGTATGGCTGGCCGGTTCCAAAGTCGCTCAGTCCCGACGTTCGCTGTCGTATGTCGTCGACATTCTTCCTGCGTAAATTCCTCCCTGGACAAAGGCTGTGCGGATCTTTGCTTCCAATCGTTGTCAACCCTGAGAAACCATTGATCGTCGTTCCATTGCCTGGCCGCTACTGGCCCGACGAACTTTTAAATCATTGGGTTATGTAAAACTACATTGAGCTTGCGTTCGCACAACGGACGATGCAGGAAGTGAGCCATCAGTTGAATGCCGATTCATATTCATCAACGCTCATAATCGGTTTCGGGGTGGTGGTCGAAATCAGACCGTCGGGTGCCACTGGTGGTACGCCCAATATTGTCCGGGATTCCTGTTTCGGTGAAGCCA
>CAMFLR010000004.1 GCA_945957605.1 uncultured Isosphaeraceae bacterium | reverse complement strand
GGGTGTAGTGCTTCTTGAAGTCGAGCCACCAGATTCCGTCGTCCCAGCGGAGGGTCACTGCACGCCAGTCGAGGGGAACTTCGGGGTAGGGATAGGGAGCCGAGATGTTCGGCCAGGCCTGCCAGGGGTAGGCCGTCGGGTAGCCAACCGCCGAGTAGTTCGGGTACGGAGCGTAGCTGGGCCACGCGTAGTTCGGCATGTTCGGGGTCGTGGCCTGGGTCGCACCGGGACGGCCGGCCGCACCTTCGGGAAGCGGGCCGCCTTCGAAGGACGGAGCAGCACCGGCTTCAGCCGACATCACCGCACCGCCACCAACAGGGGTGGAGGTCATGACGCCGCCGTGACCGTGGCCACCCATCGCAACCTGGTACTGCACCGGACGAACGCGGCGATCGCTCGCGACGTTCATCTTGTTGACCACCGAGGCAACACCCGCAACGCGGCTGGTGAGGGCACCGGCACGAGCCTTCTGGGTGTCGTTCGTGACGCTGCCCGACAGCGTGACGACGCCGTTCTGCGTTTCGATTTCGATGCGGTAGCCGCTCAGTTCGGGGCTGCCCTTCAGGACGCGGGCGACGGCGTCGGCGGTCGCCTGGTTCTGGTTCGGGGCTTGGGCATTGGCGCCCACGGCCGAGGCGGCCACGAGCCCCAACGCGATCGAAATCCGTTTCAGTCCAAGCAACATGGCATGGTCCTCATCCCGCAAAACCCGAGTACCGGACGGTGAGATAACGAGCGGGATCGTTATCTTTTCGGGGTTATTTTCGAACCGTCGCGAACGCAAAGGAACAATTCGAGGCAAAGCCAAGCAGTCCATGCGGGCCTTTGCGAGATCAGCGTGGCGGAGAGGGGTAATTCAGGTGGCTGATCTGTCCGTCGCGCCGGCTCGAAGTGGCCAGCCATCGGCGGAACGAATCCGGAGAGGTGAGTCGTTCAAAGTGTGCGGCGTTCGGTCGGAAATCGATCCGTCGATCTGGAATCGTCGCAACTATGAACCACGAATTGGAGGCGGTCAAATCGCAGGCAAAAAAAAATCGGGACGAAATCGTCCCGATTGATCTAACACAAGATTTTACAAGCAGATAAATCGCGAAAAAAACTTAGGCGACCGCCGGAACTTCGTGGAGAACATGGTGGGCGGGCGATCGGTTTGTATGATGTGCGCCGTTGCCGATCGTCATGCCGATGAGGAGGGCCGTCATGGTTCCTCCGGCGAAGAGGGCAAACTCAGAGTCTTGCCGGCCGCAAAGGGCCCCAGCGACGCCGAGTCCGACCATCGCGATCACGAACGCGATTCGTCCCCGTTCTGCCCAGCGCGCCTCCGAGACCAGGCGAGTGACGCAAAGCGACACCACGCCGAACACCTGGAAGGCCATGACGATCATTTCGAGCACGGAAGCTGCGCTAACGTTAGACCAGGCCATGCAGGCTCCTTCCTTGGAAGCTGTATGGGGTGGGCTGACCGTGAAGGATGGTCAAGCGAGGAGAGTGATGAGAACATTAACCCCTGGTGCACAACCTGGACCAAACTTTAATCTTTTTTCGGAATTTGTGTCACACCGGCAAAACACAGCGAAAACTTGAGGAAAAAAAGAAGCCCGCCCCGATTTTTGGTCGGAGCGGGCGTGTTGTTTTTACACGATTCGAGTGATCGGGGACGGCGATTGTTACAAATTCAAAGCGACTCGCTCAACGACGGCGGACGGGCGTGCCACCACGGCCCGGCATGCGAACGCCCGGAATCGCCTCGAGCTTGCCTTCGCCCGTGATATCGACGACCTTCCAGCCCTTCGACTCTTTGCGGAGCGTGATGGTGCGCTGGAAGACATCGCCCTTGGTGCCCGGCTTGCCGAGAATGTAAGCGAAACGGCCCGTGCTCTTGGGGTCGTTCGCACTGTAGGGCCGGTAGCCCTTGAGCGCCTTGGCGAGCTCTTCGAGTTGATCGTCGGAGATGCTCTGGTCAGCAATCGTGCTGAAGAGCTTCTTCATCGACTCGGATTTCGCTTCCGTCGGAGCGCGAAGTGCGGTCGCTTCGGCAAGCTGGTCGCGATTCTTGCTCTGGACTGCCTTGAGGAAGGCGACCAGTGCGCCACCGGGCGAGTTGAAATTCGCGGGGCCTTTGGTGTCGAGACCTGCGCCGAGGTCGGCATCCGGTCCGCTGCCGGACGAACCACCTTCATTCGAGAAGCCCCCTGCTCCGCCAGCGCCGCTGGATGAGCTGCCTGCGCCCGGATAGCCGCTGGGCGGCGGCGAGGCAGCGCCGGGATAACCGGGCATGCCGCCTGGAGGGGCACCGGCGTTGGGATTGGTCGGCGGAACTGCATTGGCGCCAGGATAACCCTGCGGGTTGATACCCGGGGGATTATTGATGCCCGGAGGGCCGCCCGGCTGTTGAGCGGCCTTGTCATCGGCCGGCTTGGTTTCTTCGGGAGCGGTCGAATTATTCGCGAGGTTGAGCAGCTCAGTCGTGCCCGAAGCGTCGCCCTTTGCCGACGGTGCCGAAGCTCCGCCCTCAGCCGCAGGCGCCTTGTCTTCCGCGGGTTCGGCGGCGGCCGCAGGGGCAGCGGCGGGAGGTGCGGAAGCGGGAACCTTGGCAGCCGGCGCGTCGTTCTTTGCGAGCGCGACCGGTTCGGGCGCGGCTTTTTCTTCGGCCGGTGCAGGCGTCGGGGCTGCGGGTGCTGCTGCGACCGGCGCTCCTCCGTCTTCCTGCGCAGCGTTCGGATCGGACCCGGGATCGGGCACGCCGCTACCGCCGCAACCGAACCATGTCAGGGTGAGTCCGACCACCGCGGTGTGGGCGTACCACGCTCTCACGAGTTTCATGGGTGTGCGTTCCTTTTCACAGGTCGGCCGGTCCACCCGCGAACTGGGTGAACAGCGCGGCACGATTGTGCCATCAACGAAATGCGACGCGCGTTGAGCAAATTCAACCCCAAGTTTGCATTATGACGCGTCCCAGGCGGTTAGAAAAGAGCCTGTCGCCATGCAATCGTTTTTCTTTGACACAAGCGTCGTCCTGATGCATTTCGATGCGAGAGGCTCTTCTGTCGATCGAACAGCCTGGGCGGCGGGTCACTTGTGATTGCGAGGCTCGCCCCTTATGATCGAGGGTCCAAGCACTGGCCCGGCACCGATTTTCGCCGGGGTCGTCACGCCCACCGACTTGACCGTCTCTCGCCAGAGTGACCGGTCGAACTCAGAGAATTCAGGAGCCCGCCCAATGGCCACTCCCCTCAGGACCATTCTTCTCGTCGACGACGATACTGAGATCATCGAAACGATGAGGACGGTCTTCGAGCATCGTGGCTACCGTGTGCTCGTCGCGCGCGACGGCAATGCCGGACTGACGGTCGCCGAACGCGAGAATCCCGACCTGATCATTCTCGACATGATGATGCCCAAGAAGTCGGGCTTCCTCGTGCTCGAAAAGCTCAAGAGCCGTCCGGGCGGTCTGATTCCCACCATCATGATCACCGGCAACGAAGGCAGCCGGCACCGAGCGTATGCTGAAATGCTCGGCGTGCGCGACTATATCCGCAAGCCTTTCGCCATTGAGAAACTCGTCAAGTCGGCCGAGAAGGTAATGGGCACGACTCGCGCCGACGAGGAACTTTAAGCCACTCAACGGCGCGAACGTTCTCGGGGAATCGGATACCGCAGGGGTTTGGTGGAATTTGGCACCGAGCCCTCGCGGACCGCGTCGACCTCAAACGGCCGCGCCACGCTATTGCCAGCGCGGTCTTCAAGCTCGGGATTGACGAGTATCGCCAATTCACCGTCAGGCCAGGGTTGGTCGGGCGAAAAACGCCACGATGCTTCCTCGGCCCCGACCTCAGTTCTTCCCGCGAGAACCTGTCCCGCAGCTTCAACACGAATCGCGTGCTGAAGCATTGCCGCGTCGAGCGGTTCGGGGAAGTGAATCACTAGCGGGTCGCGCGAACCGATTTTCCCCGGCTCGAATCGCCAATTCTTGGGATTCGGCTGCGTCTCGTCGGGAGCTGAAGCGCGAAAGTTCTTGCGGAACGGCTTGATCAAAGGCCGGTTTGAAGCATCACGCCAGGCCGGGTCGATCTCGAACGAGTACCGCTTGCCCGATTCGAGGATCGGCCCTTCTTCCTCGCGCGGTTTCAATCCACGCTTGATCCGTCCGGGATCGAATAGCAGCGTAAGCCGCGTCATCTCCGGATTCCAAAGTTCCTCGCCCAGCTCCAGGAATGGACGCTCGACCAGATCTCCGTCGTCGGCACGCACGCGGACGCGGCGGTAGGCCTCGCCACGGCTCATCGGACCCGAGAATTGCACGTAAAGTTTGAGCTGGTTTTCAGGGAGCACATCGCTCGTCGGGTAAACCGCAACAACGGTTGTGGGCGGCGTTTGACCTTTTGGTTTTACATGAAAAGAAATGAGATACGGAGTGACGTTTTCGCCCAAGCTGCTGGGATGGAACTCGGCTTCGTAATCGGAATCGGCGACAAACGGGTAGCGCGGAATGAATTGAAGCTTCTTGTCAGCGAGTTCGTACTTGCCAACGATCGGTGATGCTTGCGGTTGGTCGGGCTTGGTTGCGACACGAACGATGAGCACAGACGCAAGCGTATTTGGAGCGGGATTTGTGCTCAGGGCTTTGATTTCCGAGTCATTTAGTCCGGAAACCTCGACCACTCCTTTCGACGCGTCGAACCGAACCGCGAACCGCCCCTGCTCCGCGGCACAATTTGGCCGCGGAGCGAAGAGCATTGAGAGGGTGATCAGCGATAGCAACAGGTGCTTGATGGTCACGGCAGGTCGATCGTCTCGAGATTGAGCGCACCGTCGTTCGCCTGAACAAGAACAACCGCGTGGCCCTTGTCGAGCGAATCGAGCTGAACGACGCCCTTCAGTTCGGCGATCGTGTCGTAGGTCTGGCCCTTCTTGTCGGCAACGCGCGAGGTGATCGACTCGGCGGTATCAACGCCTTCGGTCTTGATCTTCATCACGCCGCGGGCGCTGTTGGCGAGCAGCAGGAAGTCGTGGCCGTCTTTGTTGTAAACGATCATGTCGAGCGGCTTGTTGCGGTTGCCCAACTCGGCCACCGTGGTGCCCTTGTAGTGGGTGCCCGGCTTGAGAGCAGCGACCGGCAGCTTGACGAGCGGGGTGCAGGTGTAGGCGGCGAGGAGGTGCGGTTCGCCCTTGATTTCGTAGGCCGCGAACGTGCGGACCGGCGACTTCGTCTCGAACTTGCCGTGAGCGCCGTGGTAGATCTCGATGCTGGTACCTTTGCCGGCATCAGCGAACGGATACGGGATCGCGATCAGGCGCGACGAGAATTCTTCGTTTGACAGACCAGCAACGAACACGCGGCCATCGACATAGGCGAGGTCGGTGATTGCTTCCGAGCGAGCGTTGCGCGGGGCCGACGATTCGGGAACGCCAGGCAGCGAGGTCTTGGCGAACTCGACGTTTTCGAGCGACAGCGGCTCGACCTTGCCCGAGTTGTCAACGCGAACGATCACCGGTGTGGCGTCCGGACCCTTACCGCGCGAGACCGAAACGTAGGCCTTGCCCGACTTCGGGTTGATCGCCAGGTCGTTAATCAGAATGTCCTCGCGCTCGGTGCCGATCGCGTCGGCGATCTTCTTGCCCAGATTCTCAACCTTGAGCGTGCCCGAATTGAACGGGCCGGTGTCGCCCGTCGCGACGGCAAACAGCGAGCCGCTCGCGGTGTCGCCGACGAAAAGGACGCCGTCGGGGCCGAACGCGAGTGCGCCCGCCGACTTGATGTCGGGAGTTCCCTTGGACAATCCCGCCGCCGATGCGCTGACGGTGCTCAAAGCGAGCACGGCCAGGGCCGATCCCAAAAGCGTCAAGCGCGACCTGATCATGTCGTGGCTCCCTCTCAAAGAAGTCCGATCATAGTGGCTGGCGCAAGTGGCCAGACTCGCCCCGTATTCTGGCCAACCCCAATCGGTAGATCAATACGCTGGAATGATTGGCCGAAAATTAGGGGGCACATAGGAAAAAGCGGTAATCCAATGAACATCGGCCCCTCTCACCGTCCATCGCGCGGGAATCCACTTCGCATCAAACCTCGAGACTCTGGTTTCGAAATGTAAAACGAGTCGGCGATGTGGCTTCACGCGGCCGCTCCTCTGTCCTCCGTTCAGCCGTCACTAAGTCGACCCCTTCTGATACGATGGCGGCGGCTAATTTCGTGGCCGATCCCTTAATCCCCATCGTCTGTCTGTCAAAGGGGCTCCGAAAACCGATGCCGGAAAACTTCGCTCTCTACTCATGCTTGGTGGACACTCTGCCGCAAAAGCAAATGCTGGTTTTAGGCGATGATGTGAAGCCCGAGATCTCCCAAACGGATCGCGGTAGGACGTTCACATATCGGTGGCCGGACCTGACGATCATCGTCAGCGAGATGCCCAGCGAACTTGTTGCAGAACACTTGCAGGGGTTTGAGGGCTACGTTCGGCAACACATTTATAAAGGCAAAGTACCGGCGCGTGGTGAGCAGATCATTCGCAAGATCCGGGCCACGCAGATCGTTGTTGGGGTTGAGTTGCAGCCGAAGCGAAACGAGCAGGCCGAAGAGTTGATCGGTCGAATGTGCGGTGGTTTGCGTCCCATCATGTTTCACGCGGATGCGTTGTACGACTGGATGTGTAAGCTCCTATTGGCCCCGAACGGCTCGTTCGACCCCGAGGCGGAACTGGACTGACCATGCCCGCGACCAACTCGTGTCTTGTCGCGACTGAAACTTTGGGTCGCGTGCCTGCGACACGAGTGAGCGAAGCGAAATGAGCTACTGGATTACGCGACGATCCGTCGCATCGCCGTTTCAAGTTCACATAACCTCCAACTGCGATCTCTCCAATGAGCTTTCAAACCAAATTTAAAGCTTGGTCTCTCGCCGCTTTGCTCGTGCCTCACTTTATAGTCTGCGGCTGCGGCAGCCACGACGACGCGATGACAGCGCCGAAAGATCAGGAGCCGAAGGTCTCGGTCGGTCATACCGATGGCCCAACGACTCTGCCGCCGGGCGTCGTTCTTGTACAGGACCGCCCTGAAGACGCTCCAGACCGGGTCGACCGCAGCCCAAAGGTGTCGGATGATGCGGCTCTCATCAGCGAATCCTGCAAGCTCTTCGACAAGAATGTTGAGCTGTTGTTCAAATCGGCCTTGGAGCAGATCCGTAAAGGTGACTTCGTCGACTCAGAGCACAAATGGGTGCTCGGACTCAGGAAGCGACTCGCAATTTCGGATTTGAAGAAGTTATTGGCCAAGCAAGAGTCGACCGCAACCCGCGGCCGTGCTCGGGCAGCCGCGATGCTCGTTGGCTTTGGGGACGCAGAGGGAGAACGGTTTCTCTTCGCTTCTCTGAATTCGCCCTCGGTGGAACTTCGAAAGGCCGCGCTGGAAATGCTGGGAGACTGGGACGTAAAACTCGACTTCGGAGCATCGGACCGGGGCCGGCTGGTTCTGACCTTGATTGAAGACCCCAATCCGGGAGTTTCGGCTGCCGCGTACCGGCTCGCCGTACGAAAGAATATTGCGGGTACCGCAGCCAAGCTGGTCGCGCTTCTCGAGAGCGGTCGAGCGAAAGATCCCCGCGACGTCGCGCGGGAGTTGGCGGATGTCGCCGACACGCCGCAGGCCGTCCGCGTCATGCTCGATGCTCTGCTCAAAGAGCGGCCTGCGAAGCACGAACAACGAACCGGATTCCGGCTCGAACGATTGATTCAGAGCTCGAATGTCGAGATCTCCGAGCCTGTGAAGACCGCCTTCCGCGAGTTCACGCTCGGCTATACAGGGAAGGACCGCTACGATCAGTCCGTCGTAAACGACCTGGCGATGGTGGCCGACGCCACGACCATACCTGTGCTCGAAGACATCGTCGCACACGCGAAGGATTCTGTTAGTCGCGTCTACGCCAAGGAGGCTCTCGCCCGCCTTGACCCGAGTCGTGCAGTCGACCGGTTGCTCGACTTCATCAGACCGGGCCAGCCTTATGAAATGGAGGTTGAAGCTCTAGGGAAGTTCGCGACCGAGCAAGACGCTGACCGGATTATCAGCGTACTGCTAAACAACCCCAAGCAGGTTGGCCAACCCGCCGTCTCGTTCGCTGTCACGCGTCTTCTGTTTGAACGCCTGGGGACAAAAGGGCGAGCCGCCGTCCAGCAGTCGATGAATCGGCTCGAACAAAAGGCTCGCATGCTTGCGACGTGGAGATTGAACGGCCTCGACCTCGGTACGGCCATCGACGAGCTACATGTCGCCGGTGTTCTTCCTCTTGGTCGGGAACCACTGCTCAAGTTGATGCGCGAGGCCCGCGAGAGGGACGAACGTGGCGGCCAAATCGACATGGCCGACCCAGATACATTGACCGAAGCGATTAGCTGGGCGGGTATTTTCACTGCGTTCGATGCGGAAACTGGGCAATTGCCATGCGACCACCACCGGCTCATTCTTAAGTTCGCGGAGAACTCGAACGGCCGTTTCAAACCGGAGTGTCCGGTGCAGACCTGGCACCGCAAAAGTAACGACGATTTCGACGCCCCCTACACCGTGCGGTTCGTGTATCAGAATCGTCTTTACACGTTCGGGGCCGAAAATCGAGGCGACTGGTACGACGTAACCGCTGTCACGCGGGCATTGAACTTTGCGCTGAAGACCGCGGGACAACCAGAACGCTTCATCGCGCTAAATAACGGCGATCAGATCGCCTCGTTCATATTCGCCGACCCGCAGAAGTTTTTACCCATCGCTTCGAAGTACGCCCTAGTTCTGTCGGATGATCCCGATGAGGCAATGCGTAAGGGCAAGGAGTTTGAGCAGCGCGTGCTCAATGAGTCTGGGAATTAACGCAGTCTCTAAGGCAAGCGAATCGTCGCCAGCTCGACTCCTTCATACCGTTCTGTCACGAACGTGATGCCCGAGCCATCGGGCGTCCAGGTCGGGGTGGTATCGCGTTTGGGATGATTCGAGATATTACGAGGTGAAGACCCGTCGATTTTGCTGACGTAGATTTCCAGGTTACCGTCGCGATTTGACACAAACGCCAGTCGTTTTCCATCGGGTGAGACGCTGGGATAGTCATCAAAACCGGGGCTCTGCGTGATCCGCGTGACGCCTGAACCATCGGGAGCCACGCGGGCGATTTCCATTCCTCCCCAGCGGTCGGTCGTGAAGAAAATCGCCTTGCCGTCGGGCGTCCAGCAGGGATGGGCGTCGAGTCCTGGGCTTTGCGTCACGCGAGTGGCGTTCTTGCCATCGACATCGCTCACGTAGATTTCC
Source organism: uncultured Isosphaeraceae bacterium (assembly GCA_945957605.1). Classification (GTDB taxonomy): domain Bacteria; phylum Planctomycetota; class Planctomycetia; order Isosphaerales; family Isosphaeraceae; genus CAMFLR01. The sequence goes on along the minus strand of CAMFLR010000004.1, from coordinate 640,138 downwards.
TGATTTCCTTCGTGCGTCGAACTGTAGGCGAATCGCTTGCCGTCGGGCGACCACGCCGGCCATTCCTGATGGGCAACTTTCCCCGCCGTTTCGCTCGCCACAATTTTGGGATCGCCGCCGTCGAGACGCGTCAGGCCGATGTCGAGATTTCCCTGTGTTCCCGACTGCGAAACGAGCACAAGAAGCATCGACTTGCCGTCTGGCGAGAACACGCCGTCATAATCCGGCACAGCTCGCTTCGTCACGCGATGCGCCGATTTGGGGTCACCGGCGTTCATCACATACTGCCAGATATGCGTTCCGCCCGCCTCATGACGCGAGAACGCAAGCTGCTTACCGTCGCGTGACCATGTGGGACGCTGCTTGTCGAGCCCGTCAGTCGTGAGACGTTCTGGGGCTGGCGCCGTGTTGAGGCAGACGCAGATCAAAATCAGTCCCCTGCCCCAACTCACCACGTTAAAACAGGGCCTCAATCGGTTGTCCCAGCGGCAGCAGATTCAGGCTCGTCAAATCCGCCGCGCCGATGCCGAGTTGGGTGAGAATTGTCGCGTTGAGATCGGCTGGCGTTACAGGGTTGTCGACGGGGCGCTCGGCGAGTTTGTCGGACGATCCAACGACTCGCCCGCCCTTGATCCCACCGCCCGCGACGAGGGCTGAATAGCAATTGTTCCAGTGCTCGCGACCGGCTTTGTCGTTGATCTTGGGCATGCGACCAAACTCGCCGACCGCGACAACCAACGTCGAATCGAGCATACCCCGCGCGTCCAGGTCGTCAAGCAATGCCGACAGGGCACGATCGAGCATCCAGCCGTGCCGGTCCTGCATGATCTGAAAGTATCGGTCGTGCATATCCCAGCCGCCGTCGCCCGCGTCTTCAGGACCTTCGACGTGCGTGCTCCAGTTCACCTGCACGAACGGCAGGCCCGATTCGACGAGTCGACGCGCAATCAAGCAGCACTGCCCAAACCGATGCGAGCCATATTGCTCGCGTATTCGCGCCGGTTCACTCTCAATATCAAGCGCAGACATGCTCTTGCGCGAAGAAATGAGCGTATGTGCCAGTTCATAATGACGATCAAGTCGCCCTGCCGCACCAGTATGCGGGTCGAATCCGCCCGGTTGATTCAGGCCGCTGAGGAGATCCCAACGCGCTTCCATTCGCGCGGCTTTGACGCCGTCGGGCAGGGAGATATCGGGCAGCCTCAGCCCTTCGCCTGGTTCATACTTGATGCGGAACGGATCGAACGCCGAGCCGAGCGTTCCGCCCCCTTCACCGACGACTTTCTTAAGCCCTTGGTGAAGTTGATCGCCCAGCACGACATAAGGAGGGAGGCCACCAGGTTTCACGGGGCGAAGTCGGGAAACAATCGCTCCCGTGCTAGGCCGAAGGGCATTTGCCTGCGACTTGCCGTCGAGTCCCACTGCGCCAGCGATATTGCCCGTGAGCCCAATTGTGCCCGCGATGCCGTGATCGTTCGACTCGTGATGCATCGAGCGAATCAAGGCGAACTTGTCGGCGCGTTTTGCCAAACCGGGAAGTAATTCGCAAACTTGCACACCTGGCACGTTCGTGGCGATCGGCTCGAATGGCCCGCGGTATTCGAGCGGGGCATCGGGCTTCATGTCGAAGGTGTCGAGATGGCTCGGGCCGCCCCAGAGCCACAGGACGATCACCGACTTCGCCGGCGCGTTTGACTCCGCACCAAGGCTGCGTGCTTTGAGCAGGTCACCCAGTGTCAGACCAGCCAATCCCAGCGTGCCGACGCGCAGGAACGCGCGACGATCGAGCGTCTGACACGTTCGGGAACGGATCCGGCCAAGGCTGAGCATGCTGCGTACCTCTGCCCCGCACGCAAATGTTTAACGCTTTCTTATCATCGCTTCATTTCGGTGGCGAGTCAAAGGCAATGATGACGAATGCGCTGTGACGCGGAGTAAGGCCAATTTCGGTTGCCATTTCTCGTTGGCTTAATCCTTATCAGAATCGAGGTCCCCGAACTCTTCGTCTTCTTCGATTTTACCGATGATCACGCCTGGAATTTGCTGGTGTAATCCGGCAATTGCCTGAGGCGTTATCAAGGTTTCGTCTAAATTGAGGATATGCAAACGCGAAAACGTCGCGAGAATTGGGGTGCTTTTGTCTGTGATTTTGGTTTTTTGCAAGCGAAGTGTATACAACCCCGTTAGGGAAGCGAGAAAGGCAATTCCCTTGTCGTCTATGGCGTTGTCGCTCAACGCCAGATTGCCCAGATTTGTGAGGTTTGAGAGGTTCCTCAAGCCCTCATTCGATACCAATGTTTTCTCCATGCTTAGCGAATAAAGACCGGAGAGTTTGCCTATTTCTATCAAACCCTGATCGCTAATACGTGTGTTGTCTGCATAAAAAGTGGATATGTTCGGATGACGCTGCGCAATCCCCTTCAGTCCCTCATCCGTCACCGAAGTTTCCGAGACGTTCAAGTAATTGAGATTCGACAGATTGACCAGTCGCCTGAGACCCTCGTCTGTTACTTTTGACTTGTTTAGCGTAAGGCTTTCGATTTGCTTCAATTCCGCGATATTCTTAAGGCCGGCGTCTCCAAACGATCGGCCTTGCAAGTACAAATTCTTGAGATTGTGAAGCCGTTTCAAAACAGCCATTTGTTCGTCGGTGACGCCAGTTGACGGGAAATAAAGAAGCTCCAACTTGGGAAGATCCCGGAGCGCGGCAACAATCTTGTCGTCGATTGCAGTCTTTTCCAGGTTGACCGAGGTCACCGCGTAAAAGTAGTCGACACCGATGAGACGAACGAACCAGGCGGCGTTAAGATCGGCCTCAAAGGTGGTATTCCACCGCGACGATGCCGTCGCTTCATAGTTGACAGTACCGCCCGCCTGGCGGATCCTTTGAACGGCCCTGCGCTGCGCCCGCGCAGGCTCCGTTAGGATCGCAAGGCCGATTCCTGCAAGGAGGATAAGAAGCATCCCGGCTTTTACGCTAATGCTCAACCATCGGGTTTTTGAAGATCGCGACATAGTTCACCTCGTGGAAGCTCACCTCGAATTGCGCCGCGTCCAGAGTCGATCTGAGAGTTTTCTGTTCCTAGTTTGCGCGGTCGAACACAATAAGGGCGAGCGTCGCCCAGCCGGTTGTCGAAAGCCGCTGCGCATAACTTTCCCCGCCGGGCGGCCGCGTGCTGCCAGGAAACGAACCGTCGGGATTTTGCATCGCCACAAGTGCGGATCTGCCTCGTTTGAGGGCCGGACCGGCCTCGACATCGCTCTGAAATGGAGCAAGGGCGATCAGCACAATGGCGGTATCAAACGCTTCAGTCGGCGCATTGGGATACGGTCCCCAACCGCCCGATTTCGATTGTGCGCGAAGCAATAAGGCGAGTGCCTTGCGGCCTGCGTCGGTTCGCTGGTTTTTGTCTTCGATCAACATCACTGCAGCAGCCTCGATGACATTTTCAATCGCTTGCTGCCGCAACCACTTCTGCGCCGACGCAATCGCTCGCTCATGGCGTTTGGCACCATCAGTCTCAAACAGCCGAATCGCGAGCGCGGTTGCAAGCCGTTTGCCATATGTCGCAGGCGAAGCGACTGTGCTACTCTCAAAACTCGGCCACGACCCATCCGCGGCCATGTCACGCTCGACGCGATCGGCCGCTTCATGTAATGCGTCTCGCGAACTGGAGCTGCCGGTTTGTACCGCCGTTGCAAGCGCGAGTGCAAACTGCAAACGGGCGAGTTTCTTATCGTTCGAGGGGCCTTCTTCCCCCTGCGCGTCCCACGACCGCGGCGTTTCCAGCCAGCGCGTGGTTTCAGCGAGTAAAGCGCGTTCGACTCCTCGCGCTCGATAAAGCGCACGTGCAGAATCGCCGTTGTTGTGGCACGAGAAGCAATGGTTGTCGCGCGGCCAGGCTGGTACTTCGACGCGCAAAAATGCGACGGCGCGATCGACCGGCTCGTCGGCCTTGCTTGAGCCATCCCAAGCGAGCACCACAATTAAAATTAGGCTGACTCGAGCGACAGCGAGCCCAGGCGAGGAAAAGTTTCGCGATTCAGCGAAGGTGCAACGCACGCGACGGTTTCCTCGGTGACAATCGGCTCGTTGCGCCGCGCTCCTGCTTGTAACGCAGCTCGTGTCAAGCGGTCGAGCGAGCGTGGCACGCCCATCGCCAGTGCGTGCAAACGCGTGGTCGCTCTGGCGTTGAAGGTTTGCTCGGTCCGACCAGCCCGCACCAGCTTTTCTGTAAGATAGTGGCGGCTTTCCTGCCGGGTCAATCGTTCGAGTTGGATGAAAACCGGCTCGTCGGCGATCTCGCCGCTTTTCTCAGCTTGCGTGCGGATGATCGTCGTGTGACCCAATGAATCGAGACAACCAATTCGCGACCAGACCTCGGCTGAAAGCAAGTCTGCACCGTCGATCGCAACGATCATACGCCCGCGCTGAGCGTGAATGAGCCTGACTGCGTTTGAGAGTGCCAGAATCAACTCACCGGACGTGCTTAGGCCGGGTTTGCCGAACCGAAGCGATCGTCGCAAGTCTTCCAGCAAGCCGACCTCATTTTGCGGATTCGACGACGTGGCGATTCGTACGCCAGGTGCGCGGAGGCGATCGACGGCCTGCTTCAGAACCGTCGACTTGCCGATTCCCACCTCACCACGGAGTATCACGAATCGCTCACCTGCTCCAACAACGCCAAGCAGCGTTTCTAGCGCAGTTTGATGAGCGGCGACGGAAACGAATGCGGGCGCGACGGTGGGAAACGGGTCGCGGGCCAGGTTCCAGTGCTTCAACCACACTCCGCACGTCCCCCTGCAATCGACAAATTTGTCGAGGCCGTTGCAGGCCCGACAATCGCGTTCTTCTTCTAAGATCGGTAAGATGACCGCTCGGCTTTGATGAGTTGGTGGGAGGAACGTCGTGGCGGACCGGTTTTATTGCCCAGGAGCGTGGCCAGACGGCCGCGCAGAACTCCTTGACGATGAGGCCAACCACCTCGCGCGAGTTTGCCGGATCAACGTAGGCGACCAGGTTATCCTCTTCGACGGTCGCGGTCACAACGCGCTCGCGCAAGTTGCGGAAATTGGGAAGCGCAAGGTTGATCTGATCATCCTCGACCCTGCCCTGCCCGATCGCGGCCTCCCCAGCCCCTTCATTCTTGCGACGGCCGTCCCCAAAGGGGACCGATTCGACTGGCTCGTCGAAAAGGCGACCGAGCTTGGCGTTACCCAACTTGTGCCGATCATCACCAAACGCTCGGTCGTCGACCCGCGCTCGTCGAAGTTGGATCGCCTCAGGCGGCAAGTGATCGAAGCGTGCAAGCAGTCGGGCCGAGGGGCTTTGATGGAGGTCACCCAGCCTACATCGTGGTCGGATTGGCTAAGGCTAGCCGCGACGACGAATTATCGGTTCATCGCCCATCCGGCCGAAGCCGAAAGCGTTCCATCGCTCGATATCGCCGGCGGAATCTCGGTCACTATCGGTCCCGAGGGGGGACTCACCGATGAAGAAGTAGGCGAGGCGATCAGTCGCGGTTTTCGTCCGATCTCTTTGGGACCATTGATCTTACGGATCGAAACTGCGGCAGTTGCGGCGTCGGCCTATCTTATTCAGCAAGCGCTCGCCCAATCCACAGGAGCCCGTTCATGAGCGGCGGAATCTTTATATTGGTCATGGCGGGGATCGGTCTGGGAGCGGGAGTGATCGGCGGGATGTTCGGGATCGGCGGCGGACTGATCATCGTCCCAGCGCTGATGCTTGGGTTTGGTCTCGACCAGAAAACCGCGACCGGTACGTCGTTGCTTGCACAGTTGCTGCCAGTGGCGATTCTGGCCGTTCTTGAGTACAAACGCCGCGGTGAAATGAATGTCGGTTGGGGCCTGGCGATTGCCCTTGGCCTCGTTTTCGGGACGCTCATCGGCGCTAAACTCTCGGGACTGCTAAGCCCGCCGACCATGAAGCGGCTTTATGGAGTGTTTCTGCTGGCGGTCGGCGTTTATTTCCTTTTTGGCGGAACGGTCAAGGCTCCGGCAGCGAAGCCGGCACCTGTCACCGCGCCTGAACTTGAATGAATCGTGCTGTTCAACATGTTTTAAGAGATATGCTCACATCACGCTTCGCAATTGCTGGGCTGAAATCTTCACAAAGAAACCACTTTACAACTGACCCACTGAAATGAACAATAACGGTTTGCTCGGCCCCCGGTGGCCGGGCTTTTGCAATTGATGGACAGTGCAGGCGGAGTCTGGCGACGTGCATGAGGAAGCGATCCGCAAGGCGGATGTCCTGATCGAGGCGATGGGCTACTTCCGCAAGTTTCACGGCAAGTTCACCGTGATCAAGCTCGGTGGCTCCGTGATGGAAGAACCCGAAGCCCTTCAGGCGCTTCTGGTTGACATCGTTTTCATGCAGACCGTCGGCATGCGGCCCGTCGTCGTCCACGGCGGCGGCAAGGCGATCACCGCCCAGATGGAACGGGCCGGTCTGCAGGCTCGCTTCGTGCAAGGCCGGCGTTACACCGACGACGCCACGCTCGCAATTGTCGCCCGCGTCCTGGCCGAAGAAATCAACGAAGACATCATCCGCCACATCAAGAAGTTTGGCGGACGTGCCTTCGGCTTGCATCATAAGACCAGTCAATGCCTCTGGGGCCGACGGCTTACGCTGCCCGACGGCAAGGGTGGGCAGATCGACCTCGGTCGCGTCGGCGAAGTCGACGAGGTTGATGCCGAACCTATCATCAATTCTTGCCTGGCTGGCGTCGTTCCTGTTCTCCCCTCGCTGGCTGAAGATGACGACGGCGGCTTGCTCAACGTCAATGCAGATACCGCCGCGGCTGGTGTCGCCATGGCGCTCAAGGCTGATAAGCTCGTTTTCCTTACCGATACGCCCGGCATCCTCCGCGATCGCAACGAACCTGGCAGCCTGCTGCCGAGTCTGACGCCCGACGACTGCCAGGGGCTGATTGCGAGCGGCGTGATCGACAAGGGGATGATCCCCAAGGTTGAAGCCGCGCTCGAAAGCCTGGCGCACGGCGTTTCCAAGGTGCACATCATCGACGGCCGGTTGCGGCACTCGCTCCTGCTCGAAATGTACACCCGCACCGGCATTGGTACCGAAATCGTCCGTCCCGAATTGCCGCCCGACGGTCCCAGGCCACCCATCGCCATCCGGCCTTAAGTTGGGACGTTTTGAAATGTCGGTCGGCATGTTCAGCCGTCATCGCATCTTTGATTGAATGGGGAATTGTCGTTCGAGGATTTCTACCGCCACTCCTTTTACACAGGAGCCTCCTTCCTTGTCCCACGTCGCCCACCAGAGCTCTGCCGAGACCATCGCCCAGTTCGACCGTTACGTGATCGGCAACTATCGCCGTTACCCGGTCTGCCTGGTGAGGGGCGAAGGCTCGTGGATTTGGGACGCCGAAGGCCGGCGCTACCTCGACTTCTTCCCAGGCTGGGGCTGCAACATGATCGGCCACTGCCCCCCGCGCGTCGTTGAGGCGGTGCGCGAGCAGGTCGGTGAGCTGATTCACATTCCCAACACCTGGTACATGGAAGCGCAGGGCCAGTTCGCCCAGTTGCTTTCGGATCGCTCTTTTGGCGGTCAGTGCTTCTTCTGCAACAGTGGAGCCGAGGCAAACGAAGCGGCGATCAAGCTGGCTCGGGCGCACGGTCACGCGGCCGGTCGCACGAAGATCATCACCGTCGAACACGGTTTCCATGGACGTACGTATGGAGCCCTCACTGCCACGGCCCAGCCCAAGTATCACGTCGGTTTCGAGCCGATGGTGCCGGGTTTTGAGTACGCGCCGCACAATGACCTTGCGGCGATGGAAAAGCTGATCGACGACAAGACGGCTGCCGTTTTGCTTGAGCCGATTCAGGGCGAAGGTGGCGTGAATCTGCCTGCGCCGGGATATCTCGAAGGTCTGCGGAAGCTTTGCACGGAACGTGGTGCACTTCTCATTCTCGACGAGGTCCAAACGGGCTTGGGCCGCACGGGAACCTGGTTCGCCTACCAGCACTACGGCATTGAGCCCGACATCATGACGGTCGCCAAGGCGCTGGCCGGTGGTGTCGCGGCCGGGGTGTTGATCGCTCAGAAGAACGTTGCGGCGACGCTCAAACCGGGGATGCACGCCAGCACGTTCGGTGGCAATCCGATTGCCTGTCGCGCGGGGATTGCGACGATCGAAACGATCGACGCCGAAGGGTTGCTCGAGCGTGGCAAGGCGATTGGCGAGCGATTCCGCAGCCACTTTGAGCGGATTCGCACCGCCCGGCCGGATCTCGTAAAGGAGATTCGCATCATGGGCGTGATGATTGGTCTCGAACTGACGGTCGACGCTTCGACTGTGGTTCAGAAGTGCCTCGAAGCAGGGCTGTTGATCAACGCCACGCATGGCACGGTGATTCGTTTGTTGCCGGCTCTGAACATTCTTGACGAGCAGATTGACGACGGCTGCGCCACGCTGTTCGACGTGATTCGCTCACTTCCCGCGACGGCCTGAGTCTCGACCTGCTCAGAGAGGAACGCGTTCCCAAGATGCCCCGCCACTTTCTCGACCTGTTTGATATCACGTCCGCCGAAGCCGTTATGCTGCTCGACCGGGCGGAAAGATTGCGGAAAACGCCCGTCGCCACGCCGGGACATGCCACCGGCCGGACCCTGGGGCTGATCTTTGAAAAGCCCTCGCTCCGCACGCGCGTAAGCTTTGAAGCCGCAATGACGAGGCTGGGCGGGGCATCGACGTTCCTTAAAGGTGAAGACGTCGGTCTGGGTAAACGTGAAAGTATTCGCGATTTCGCACGCGTCATCAGTCAATATATCGATGCGCTTGCCATTCGCACGTTCGCACACTCGAATGTGGAACAACTCGCGGCAAATGCATCGATTCCGATCATCAACGCACTTTCTGACGATGCGCACCCTTGCCAGGCGATGGCCGACTTGCTGACGATTCGCGATACCTTAGGCCGGCTTGATCAAAGCGTGCGGGTTGTGTTCGTGGGCGACGGCAACAACGTGGCACGCTCGCTGGCAGTTGCGTCGGCGCTGTTGGGAGTAACGTTCGTTCTTGCCTCACCGCCCGAGTACGATTTTCCCGAAGCGTTCCGAACTCGGTTCAAGCAGGCATTTCCCAAGGTGCCTTTGACTGTCGAGCATGACCCAGCGAAGGCGGTAGCTGGTGCGCATGTCGTTTACACTGACGTCTGGGCGAGCATGGGACAGGAAGCCGAAACGGCCGCTCGAACGCTCGCGTTCCTGCCCTACCAGGTGAACGAGAAACTCTTCAAGAAGGCTGCCAGCGACGCCATTTTTCTACACTGCCTCCCCGCGCATCGTGGTGAGGAAGTGACGGAAGAAGTGCTTGACGGTGATCGAAGTTTCGTCATTCCGCAAGCCGCGAATCGCTTGCATTTCCAACTCGCGCTGCTCGACTGGCTGTTGACTGACGCCAACGCGAGTTGATCTGAACTACTCGGCCGGATTCTCGGCCGCCAGGAAAAACGACCAGAGATCGTCGCGGCCGTTGTCATCATGCGGGCGCGACGTCAGCCCTTGCGCACGAAGCTCGCGCCAGCGTGTCAACGTTTGATCGTCGATCAATAACGCGGGATCGACCGGCTTGCCCGCGCGGACGACGATTGTGGCGTGCCTGACGATCGCCGCGAAATCAAGACCGCGAATGGCCGCGGCCTCAGACGCGGTAAATCCGCGATCGAAGAGACGCCACGTCCATTCTTCCGTATTTATGTAGTCCGCGAGCGGCGCTGGTGCTTCGGATCGTCGCGGCTCTGCAGGCGGTGACGCGAACGTTGCGGGCGCGGATTCGCCGCCGATCGCGTCGAGAATGGTGCGCCCGTAGCGTTCGACGCGCGATGGTCCCATGCCTTTGACCGCAAGCAACTCGGCTGGCGTGCTCGGTCTTATACGGACCAGTTCACCAAGCGTTTCGTCCGTGAAAACGTGGTGTGCGGGACGATCTTCGGCCCGTGAGATTGTCAGCCGCATCGTCCGCAGCTTTTCACGAAGTGGATCGGGTTCGGCGGGGGCTTGCCCGGGCGATGGAGTGGAAACACTCTGACCCGTCGGCCGCGATCGATCCATCAAGCGAATCTTGGCAGCGAGGTCGCTGTCGAGATCGAGATTCAACGGACGATCGGGCGGCTCCTTGAGAAATCGCATGCCAGCGTCGCTGATCGAAATGATCGGCCGGAATTTGTCGATTTCCACGGACTCGACCAACTTTGCGCGAGTGAGTGCGTCGAGCAACAACATCAGTTCGGGTTGGCGGAAGTTGTTGAGGATTCCGAACGTCGATAGCCGATCGAGCCCAGTTTTCGCGACCTTCTCCGAACGCGAACCCGCGAGCATTTGCGCGACCATCGTTTTGCCGAAGCGTCCCTTAGCACGCGCGACACCAGAAAGCGCCTTCAGCAATACCTCGCGCACGCCTTCATCGCTAACTTCAAGCGTGGCGCGCGAGGTTCCGGTTCGCTGTCCCGAGCAGTTATCGCAGTGACCGCATCGGCTCGCCGATTTGTCGCCGAAGTAGCTCAAAATCGTGGCGCGTCGGCATCCGCCCGACGTCGCGTAGTCAATCATCTTGTCGAGCTTGTCGAACTCGCGCCGGCGTCTTTGATCTTGCGTGGCGAAGTCAATTTCAAGGTCGCGCGCTCGCTTGCGACGGTCAGTCACGCGAATCGCATTGCCGCGAAATGGCGGCACATAATCAAGAGCGTGTTCACTTGAAATGGCTTTCAGCGCACGAGTCAACGCGGCGCGATCGAGGCCGAGCGCCGTTGCGAATTCATCGGGATGAAAGTAAATCGGCTCGCCCAGCTTGTCGCCGACCAATCCTTCCACGCCGATCATGACGATCTTCTGAACGTGAGCGCGGCCGAGCAAGGCCGAGAACGGCGGATCGTCGGGCTTGCGGTTGATCCGCACGATCCCCATGTTTTCGCGCGGGAGGAAACGCTCAATCGCGCCGGCATGTTCGAGAATCTTCAAGCAACTGCCAATCGCCGAATCGCCCAAGTCGCTTCGCGCCAGCTCCTTGATTTCCTGGTGAGTTAGCTCGATCGGTTCGTGGTCGAGTGTGCAGAGGAAGTTGTAAATCGAGTGGACCGAGTCGCGCGTTGGGTACTCGTTCTCGATGAACAGTTCCTGCAAGCGGCGATCGCCTGGTGAATAAAGCAAAACGCAGGCGGCATCGTCGCCATCGCGACCCGCGCGGCCCGCCTCCTGGTAATATGCTTCGATTGTCCCCGGCAAGTTGAAGTGAATCACCGCGCGAATGTCGGGCTTGTCGACACCCATCCCAAACGCGTTGGTCGCGACGACGATTTCCGCGTCGCCACTCATGAACCGATCCTGCGCCTCGGCTCGTTCCTCGCGCTGGAGACCTGCGTGATAGACGACGACCGATCGCCGCAATTCCGTTTCAAGATAATGACCAACAGCTCGACAGCGATCGCGGCTCGAGGCATACACGACCGCCGCACCGGGGTGTTCGTCCAGTGTACGCGCGAGTGCCGCGAGTTTATCTTCTTCGCGACGCGCCTCGATCACGCCGTAATGGAGATTGGGGCGATCGAAGCCAGTCACGAACTGAGCGGGATCGCGCAAATCGAGTTGATCGGCAATGTCGCGGCGCACCAGATCGGTGGCTGTCGCGGTTAGCGCGATGCACGGCGGTGAGCCAAGCTCACGCCTTGCGATGCCGATGCGCGCATAGTCGGGGCGAAAGTCGTGGCCCCATTCACTGATGCAATGCGCCTCGTCGACCGCGAGCAGCACTGGTTTAATTCGTGCCATCGCGGAGACGAATCGCGGACTGCGAAACCGTTCAGGCGCCACGTAAACCAGGTTGTAGCGGCCTGCTTCGATTTCCTGGAGACGGATGCGCTGCTCTTCGGGATCGAGACTGCTATTCAGCAAAGTCGCCGCGACTCCTCGTTGATGGAGCGCGTCGACCTGATCCTTCATCAGCGCAATAAGCGGGCTGACGACGACCGTTAACCCATCCATCACAAGGGCAGGAAGCTGGTAACAGAGCGATTTCCCGCCGCCGGTCGGCATCACGCAGAGGACGTCGCGCCCCTGGCAGACCTGTTCGATCACCTCGCGCTGACCCGGCCGAAAACGATGGAGCCCGAATCGGTCGCGCAGCGCGGCGTCGAAATCAGGGAGCGGAGCGATGCTCATGAACGCGTGATCCTCGGGATGGTCGAGCCTTAGTTTTCTATTATAAGGCTCGGTCCACCCTCTCGGAATCGCGATCGTCCCGCAGAGCATTATTTCCGCAAAACGCGGCGCTACAGTCGGGTGTTATCCCTTGATCACCCCAACCGGCCGCAATCGCGCAACCTTTTTCGAGATGCCGACGCGATCGACCACGTCAACCACGAGATCGACATCCTTGTAAGCCGCCGGTTGTTCTTCTGCGAGTCCCTTGAATCCTCTCGCCCGCGCGATGATGCCGATGGCGTCGAGTTCCTTGTCGATGCGTCGACCGGCGGCCAGTTTTACGGCGGCAGTACGGCTCATCATTCGACCCGCGCCGTGGCAGCTTGTACCAAACGAATGGAGCATGCTGCCTGGCTGTCCGGCGAGCACCCAACTTGCCGTTCCCATGCTGCCCGGGATGATCACCGGCTGGCCGGTTTCCTGGTAGAGTTCGGGCACTTCGGGATGTCCGGGCGGGAAGGCACGCGTCGCGCCTTTTCGATGCACGCAGACCTCCTTGATCACACCATCACCAACATTGTGCTGCTCAAACTTGGCGATGTTATGCGCGACGTCGTAAATGAGCTCCATGCCCAGGTTTTCCCAGGGTTGTTCGAAGACCGTCGCGAAAACCTCGCGCGCCTGATGCGTCAACAATTGGCGATTGCACCACGCATAGTTCGCCGCCGCACGCATCGCCGATAAGTATGCTTGCCCTTCCGGACTATGCACTGGAGCGCACGCGAGTTGTGGGTCAGGCAGCGTGAAGCCGTACTTCTTCGATGCGTCCTTGAAGTTGAGCAGATTGTCTTCGCAAACCTGATATCCCAGCCCGCGCGACCCCGAATGGATCAAGACCGTAATCTGTCCTTCTTCAAGGCCCATGACGCGCGCAGTTGGCTCGTCGAGAATACGGTCGACAACCTGCACTTCAAGGAAGTGATTACCCGAGCCGAGCGTACCGCACTGCGAGAGTCCACGTTCATAAGCGCGATCCGAAACGCGATCGGGATCGGCACCTTCAAGGCAGCCAAACGCTTCGGTAAACGCGACGTCGCGCTCGGTCCCCTGCCCTCGATTTACCACGAACCGCGAGCCCTGCTCCATGAGCTTGTGTAACTCGGGCTTGGTGAACCGGTATTTTCCTTCCTGACCGACGCCGGTTGGCACTTCCTTGAAGAGCGTGTCGACGAGCGTGCGAATGCGCGGCTTGGCATCGTCCCAGGTAAGGTTCGTGCGCAAAAGGCGAACACCGCAGTTGATGTCGTAGCCGACACCGCCAGGCGAGATCACGCCGCCTTCGAGCGGATCGGTCGCCGCCACGCCGCCAATTGCGAAGCCGTATCCCCAGTGGATGTCGGGCATGGCGATGCTCGCCTTTTGGATGCCCGGCAGGGTTGCCACGTTTGCGACTTGCTCAGGAGCGAGGTCGCTGCGTAGCTGACCGAGCATCGAGCTATCGGCGAAAATCACGCCATCAACGCGCATGTCGGCGCGATAGGACTTAGGAATGCGCCAGGTGCACTCGCCTGCTGCTTCGAGCGGGCCGGCGAACGATGTCTTTGCCATCGAAATTACCTTCTACAGATTTTCTCTTTGATCTCTTTCGATTAAGCAACTGACACGCCGTCGCCAATTATGGTTCATTGTGTCGTTCACCCGCCAAACGCGGGTTCGGGCAGACGGCGACGAATCTCCTCAATCCGGTAGCCAAATCCTGCGCCGCTAATCGAGATGAGATCGACGCGTCCATTCACTCGGCGATAAAGCCCGGGATGTACTTCGGCTTCGATCTTCGAAGCTTCGGGATAAAACTGCATTCCATTCGTTTCCACACCCATGATCGTTCCGGCGTGCGCCGCGAGCAGCAAGTGGGGAATTTGCGCGAGCATTGGGTTCGTGAGATCCTGCACCATAAGCGTCATACCGTGCGCCTTGGCCCAGCACAGGCTAAGCAACGCGCCCGTTTGGGTTTTGCAGGTTTTGAGCGCGACGCCAGTCCAGCCGAGTGACCGTCCCAGACGAACGACATGCCAGTCGTGTGCCGATTCGTCCATGAACAACGGCTTGCGCGCGGCGACGGAATGAACATCGATGCGATTGGCTTCGAGGTCGTAAGGAAAGGGTTGCTCGACGTACAGCAGCATTCCATAAATGCGAGGGTAATCGACGATGAGGCGGTCGAGAATCGCGTTCACATAAGCCGGTTCACGCACCGTGCAATTGAAATCGGCGGTGAGCCAGTTTGCCCCTTCCTCGATGGCAATGCGGCCGACGGTCACGAGTCGGTCGTAATCCCAGGCAGGATCATCGCCGCGCAACTTCACTTTGAGGCAATCGAGCCCATCGCGTTTGATCCAGTCACGCAGCAGTACGGGATAGCCGTCGTTAGGTTCGTCGCCGGTGAGATCGCTTTCCGCGATGGGATCTTTGCCGCCAACAAGATGCCAGGCGGGAAGCGAGTTGGGCCTTGGTTCGATGAGGAATTCGGCAGGATAGCGCCCGTGGAACGAGACGTCGGAATCCTTGGCGGGCGCGAGGTAGCGTCCGAGATCGTGCGTCATGAATTCTTCGTTATAGGTTGAATAGACCGGCCGCTCGTTCAGGTTGCCATAAGCATCATGAAGCGCGATGTCGAATGCCGAGTTGCACACGAGCGCTGCCAGCCAGGGGATCGGTTCCTGCCCTGCTCGCTCAGTGGCGTTGAACTTTGCGAGCAACCCGGGCAGGCGTTCGTCGAGGAATGAATGACCAACTTCAATCGCGTGACCAAGTACGTCGATCTCTTCGTTCCAAACCTGCGCGAGTCGAAACGTGAAGTTCTTGAGCGCGATGTGGCGCGATTCGTACGACAGTGCATTCGGCCAGACCCATTGCACCGAGAGTGGCGTTTCTCCCCAACCGTCGGCCTCGCGCCCGTGCGCATCGGCGACGGTGAGTCGCACACGCGCGCACGTGACTTCCGTGGTTATCTCCGCGCCGAACTTGAGGGGCATGCGCGTTTTGATCGGCAGGAAGTAAAGGCTGGCGGCAACTGGGCGCACGTCGGTCGGCTTGGGCATCGTCGCTTGGTCCGAGAAGATCGAGGGAAAGTGCAGTGTTTGCATCAGGGAACGATAGCGTCACCTCTGGCGATTCGCTTGGCAAGAGGGACACGCGCGAGCATCGGAGATTTTGCCCGAAAAGCGTGCGAAGCGCGCGGATTGAGTGCAACTTCTTGAGGCACACGTTCTGCGCACGCTAGCGATCGAAGGAATTCGTGAGTCGCAAGTACTTTGGGTATAGGTGCTTAGTCGTTGTGACGCTGAATTATCAGATGAAATGGCATCAAATCTGCCCTTGTAGACTGGTGTCTTCGTTCAACCGAGCGAGCACGGCTGGGACTGCTTTGAAGCTGAGCGAGCCTGGATTTCAACCGATGATCGCCGCACGACAGGTCGGTCCGCCCTCTACCGGCTTGGCGATCAGCATGCGAATTCCGGATCTTCTGCTTGAGCTTTGATTCCAGCGTCCGGCATCTTTGATTTCACGTGAATAGGAGAGTTCATGTTCGGTCGTCAACTTCTTGGCGTCATCACCCTCTCTCTTCTGTCGGCCACATTCATGGGCTGCGAATCGTCGACGCCGACGAGCAATTCCACGGCTCCGGAAGGCCACGACGGCAAGGCGCTTGGCAAGCAGACCCCTCCGGCCGCTGCCCCTGCGGAACCCAAAACAAAGGGTGCTCCTACGCGTTAATCTCCTGTTGATCCGCCTGCTCGCTCACTCGCTACATCACTCTCCCCCCTGCAAACCCATTTTCTTTTCACGGCGAATCTCGCTCTGGTTCGCGCTGCGCGACTTCCTCGGCGAGATCGTGCGCCTACGTTCGTGGGCGTATTGTTCGGTGCTTCATTTCGTCCGCTCCGAGGACCCTTCTCATGCGTCATCGACGTTCGCGTGGTTTTACGCTTATCGAGCTCCTCGTGGTGATCGCGATCATCGCGGTGCTCATCGCACTCTTACTTCCCGCTGTTCAAGCGGCTCGCGAAGCGGCCCGCCGGTCTCAATGCGTGAACAACCTCAAGCAAATGGGGTTGGCTATGCTCAATTATGAAAGCACTTATAGTTGCTTTACGCCAAGCGTGATCTATCCTTCGCCGGTGGATAGCTGGGGCTGGGGACCGAGCGGTCACCTGAGCTTGCTGCCGTTCCTCGAACAAACCAATCTCTGGAATGCCTACAACGTGGGCGCGGTCCAGTGCAATGGGGCGGGTTGCGGCCAGTACAACCAGAACACCACCGTCTTCAACACGCAGGTCGGCTCGTGGCTTTGCCCCAGCGACGCAAAGATGCGTCAGGTGTCGATGAGCAGCTACGTCGGCAACATGGGCGGCCCGTTCCACATCGCCGGTTACTCAGGAACTTATGTTCCCACGTCGAGCCCGACCACGCCCTCTGTTGGACGTCCGGCGTCGATCGTCACGATCGCTTCGATCACCGACGGCACCAGCAACACCGCGCTCTGGAGTGAAGCTGCCACCGGCCACTCGAACGCCGGCGGCGTGACGATGGGCAACTCGAATCCGAGCGACTGGAAGCGCGTGATGTTCCAGACGACGTCTGCCGCGAATGCCTACACCGCTGCCTCCGCGCTGCAAATGATCGCCAACTGCAAGTCGATTCCGGTTGGCACCGCAGGGCTTTCGACGAGCCGAGGTGACTGGTTCTACGGTTACCCGGTTTACGTGAGCTATTCGATGTACAACCACCTCGGTAGCCCGAACACGTACACCTGCACGAATGCGGGCTGGAACACGTACTCGGTCGACCCCTTCGGCACCGCTCCGCCGAGTTCATTCCACCCGGGCGGCGTGAACATGACGATGTCCGACGGTTCCGTGAGATTCATCAAAGACTCGATCGGCCAGCAGGCATGGTGGGCAATCGGCACCCGCGCCAGTGGCGAAGTGGTGAGCTCCGACGCACTCTGATCAACGCCGATCTGCAGTGATTTTCCGCGCTGGAACGAACTGGGCTCGTCGGATACACAATCCGGCGAGCCCATGTTCGTTTCGAATGGCTTGTGGAACCTAAGCGCAAAGCTTGCCCATGCGATCATAGAAACGAATTTGGTCTGTTTGAAGCGATACAGTAATCGCGTCACCTGTTCTGAGAGCTGTCTTCGGTGCGGATCTCGCTGCGATGAGATGGCCCGCGACTCGCAGCAAGACGATCACCTCATGCCCGCGCATTTCAACGCGTTCGACCACTCCGGCACAGCGTACGCTTTCGGCGTTTTCGGTTTCGAGGTCAACAAACTCAGGACGAATTCCCAGCACTGTAGAAGCGCTCGGTATACCTCGAAGCGAAGAAAGTTGCAGTGCTTGCGATGTAGCGTCGCGCGGCTCGATTGCGATGTTTGCCCCGTCGATTTTGCAGGGCAGAAAATTCATCGACGGGTCGCCCAGAAATCCACCGACAAACGTTGTGGGAGGCGCGTCATAAAGCTCGCGCGGTGTGCCAACAGCCTCCAAGCTTCCCGACCGCATCAGCGCGATTCGATCACCGACGGCCAGGGCCTCGGTTTGGTCGTGAGTCACCAGAATCAGCGTTCCGCCCAAACGTTGATGCACGTCGAGTAGTGCGTCGCGGGTTGAGGCGCGAAGAGGAGTATCGAGGCTAGAAAACGGCTCATCGAGTAATAGCACGGCTGGGCGTGTAATTGCCGCGCGTCCAATTGCGACACGTTGAATTTCACCACCGGAAAGCGTTCGCGGGCGGCGATTGAGCATCGCGCCCAATCCTAACCAATCTGCGACTTCGTTCACGCGCGTCGATCGTTCGCGTCGCGCAACACCTCTCGCTCGCAGGCCAAATGCGAGATTGTCAAAGACACTTAGTTGCGGGTAAACGGCTGGTTGCTGAAAAACCATCGCCACGCCGCGTTTGTGAGGTGCGACGAGTCCTGTGTTGCGGCCATCAATTGCGACGGTTCCGTGCGTCGGTGATTCGAGGCCGGCGACCATCCGGAGAACGGTTGTTTTCCCCGAGCCGGAAGGGCCGACAATCACAAATCGCTCGCCAGCCTGAACAGACAAGTCAACCTGCGTGACCGCGGCATTGGTCGCTCCATCGAAGCGTTTGCTGACACCACGGAGCTCGACCGATCCGCGTTCCACGTTCAGGGTAGTCATGTAAACCGTCCCATCACACGCCGATGACGGCGTCTGCGAAATCACAGTTCGAGAATCTCATCTTCATCGAATGAGCGACCCATGGCGAGACGGTTGGGGCCTTCAAAATAGCCTGCAATCGCTTCGTAAACCGCGCTTATCGGTCGATCATAGATGTCGGGCACATCGATGATCGCCCCTTGCACTTTTAACCTGAGCAAGCGCGGTGCTCTTGCCGGACGAAGTTCGGCGGCCTGAAGGTGAGCCCAAACCAGTTCGCCTTCGATATCACCTTGTTTGAGTGCTATTCCCAGAGGCGAGACGACAATCCCGGAATGTCCCCAGTCTTTCACTCCGTAGACGTTTCTATTCGCCAGGCTCATCAGGAACAAGACTCCCGCGGTAATCGTTACACCAATTCCCCAGCCGAAAAGGCGCCACGATCGGTCTTCCGAAACGGGTACGACATAGCTCGCGATCATGTATACAATCGCGGTGAGCATTGTCGCGAGTAACAATCCCCGCGCAAGTTTTTTGCCCGGGTTGGCACCCCGTTGCGTTGGCAGCGCTCCAAAGTAGAAAACTCGGTCTTCGCCGAACAACCCGGTCTGCTGTTTGTGGTGGTCTGCAAGAGTGTAGGCGACGTGTCCCAGCGGAGTTGGCAGAACCCGATTGATTGCTCGAAAGAGGTCGTCAGACGTCATGTTAGACGGGGGCGGAATCGTGAGCACGTCCATATCGTAATGGATCGTAATATGGAACGGGCGTGATCGATTGAACAAGTGCCGTCCTGTGGCTGTTATACCGCGGATGCGCTCAATCGGAATTTCGCGTTCCGGATTCTCGACAGTGATTCTGCCGCCCTTCATCGAGCCGCGCATTCCACGGGGATTGGTGATCGCTGCGGCGATCGCCCAACTCAAGGGCATAAGCGCAATCCAGAGTGCTGCCCTCGCTTCTTCGAACATGAAACCGAGCGCGGCCAGGCCGACGGCGATGAGGCCGAAAACGATCGCCGGACGCGGCGTTGGGTCATCGGACTCAAATCTCAGTTCCTCAGTATCGCCGCGGCTCATAAGACGCCCTCAAGCCGGAAAACCGTGTAGTTATGGAAGAAGTGCATGACCATCGGTAGCAAAAGCGTTCCGCCCGAGACGCGAGCATAACCCAGGAAAACGCCGAGGAGGATCAGAATCGGCATGCTTAATGGTGCCCCAAGGTGGGCTAGCCCAAACATCAGCGAAGAAATCCATACCGCTCCATGCACACCCATGACGCTCCGGAAATGTCCGAGTGCGAGGTAACGAAAAAACAATTCCTCGAACACAGCCGGTTGAAGGCACAACAGAACGATCACAAGAAACGGGAAATCCTTGAGCGATTTGAGCCCGCTTCCATCTTCCGGCAGCTTCAATTGTATTTTAAGAAAGTCGTGGTACCAGATATTGATGGCAAGCATTGCCGCCAACATGACAGCTCCGCCCAGCCAGGCGAGCGCCGCGCGACGATAACCCTTCCACCACGGGTTAAGAGTTGGCCGAGCCTTCACGCAGCCGATTACAACGAGAATTGCATCAAAGATTTCGACAATCGCGATAGCGACGACGATTGCGATCGCCTCATCTGCGACCGGGTTCTTGTTGGGATCGAGCCGAACGATTGCACCAATGAAAATCAGACTCGCGAGCATCCCGGCGTACAACCACATCAAGAGCGAAATTGAGCCGGTCTCGGCGTTCGTTGCCGACTTTCGATAGGGCTCCTTGTACCTGATCACCCGCGAAGCGCGGCAATAAGGGCAAATCAGGATCGCAGTGTCGAACGCTTTACCGCAGCGCCAGCAGGGAGCAACCTCGACATGCTCATCGATAATGAGCATGTCGTCGGCTGAGTTACTCGTCTCATGATCGTCTTCGAAGTGAATTCCTTCGTCGTCGATACCTTCGCTCACAAGTCGGCTCCCAGGCCCGGGCTCGGCGGTTTGAATCCGGTGCGGAGGCTCGATTCCTTCTTGTAGGCGATCGCCGCATTCACCGCGCGAACGAGGCCGTAGATGATGATGACCTTGATAACGATTCCCTTCGCGATGGACGAGGGATCCAGAAGCATAAAGAGCGCAGTGCTCGCGAGGTAGAGAACGAGACCAGCAATCGTCGTCGGCACTGGGAACCGATTTACTAACGCACCAAGGATGATGAAAACGACGCCGAGGGCCAAGGCGCCGCCGTAGATGACTCGGACGAGTCCGAGCACGGTACCCGC
Organism: uncultured Isosphaeraceae bacterium; assembly: GCA_945957605.1. Classification (GTDB taxonomy): domain Bacteria; phylum Planctomycetota; class Planctomycetia; order Isosphaerales; family Isosphaeraceae; genus CAMFLR01. The sequence goes on along the minus strand of CAMFLR010000004.1, from coordinate 619,495 downwards.
GTCTGCAGCACCGAGTTGACCAGCGCGGATGAGATCATCGACCTCCTTTTGTGACTGGGCAAGCATAAATCCGTTCAAAAGAGCGGTAAGAACGCCGATGATGATCAGCGTCCATTTCGCCTGATTCATGTGCTTCATTCGCGCTGATTGCGCGAGACTACCGAGCTGATTGGGACCTTCGCCGAGTGAGGTCAGCCTGCTCATTGAATTGGCTCTCGAAAGAGAAAGTGGGAGGGGAAGCCCTGAGCGACCACTCGACTTCGATTGCGATCGGAAAGATGGGAGTTACCGCAATCGCCGCGATGACACCATTCACACCAGCGTGGGTGTCTGTGGTTACCGAATTTCAACAGGGCGGCTCGCACCGGTCAAGCGATCGCTCGTTTTATAATGATGATTGGGTTTGTTTGAGGAACAACTGCGTCGTTTACGTGAAACGTCCCTGAAGGTCAGATGATACGCGTGCTTGGCTTTGAATGAATTCGATGATGTTACGCAGCACACTTTGCAATCGAACTACAAAAATCCTCTTGCTTCTCGCTCGAAAACAGACGATGTTAAACTTTAGTTAGATACCCGCCTGCACGCATACCGAAGTTGGTTCACCCCCGCCGCATTGGGAGGCCCTGACATGTTTGACCGCGAAACGGGTTCAAACCGGACATGCGATGGCATTTCGCGGCGCAACTTGCTTCGGGTGGGCAGTCTCTCGGCGCTTGGCATGTCGCTTCCCGGCCTTCTGCGTGCCGAATCCGCTGCCAAAGTCGGATCGAACGAGATGTCGTGCATTCTCGTTTGGCTCCAGGGCGGTCTGAGCCATATCGATAGCTTCGACCCCAAGCCCGATGCCCCCTCCGAAATTCGCGGCGAATTCGGAGTGATCGATACCAATGTTCCAGGCATCAGGCTGACCGAGCATCTTCCCAAGCTCGCGCAGCACCAGGACAAGTATTCGATTCTGCGCTCGCTCAACCCACGCAACGGCTCACACGGCGTCGCCGATGCCTACATGATGTCGGGCCATCCGTTTACGCCGGCGCTCACCTATCCGTCTTATGGCGCGGTCGTCGCCAAGGAAAAGGGTGACCGCGCCAGCATGCCGCCCTATGTGCAAATTGGCACGAATGTCGATCTGAGATTCGGTGGCGGCGTCGCGGGATTTTTGGGCGAGCAGTACAACCCGTTTGTCTTGCCTGGCGATGCTTCGAGCCCGAACTTCACCGTACGCGACGTGACTTTGCCATCGAGCATCGACCGCAGCCGTTTCGATCGCCGTCGCAAGGTGCTTGACGCAGTCGATACCTGGCAGGCGAAGATGGAGTCGTCGCCGGGTGTTATCGAGGCGACCGACGTTTTTTATCAAAAAGCGTTTAGCCTAATCACGGCTCCTCGCGCGAAAAAGGCGTTTGATATCGCTTCGGAAGATCCGCGCGTTCGCGATCGCTATGGCAGGAATTCGCTGGGCCAAGGGTGTTTGCTGGCGCGAAGGCTCGTCGAGGCAGGCGTGCGATTTGTCTCGGTGACCGATGGTGGTTGGGATACGCATCAAAACAATTTCACGTCGCTCGCCAATCGCGGTTTGCCGCGGCTCGATGCTGCGGTTTCGGGGCTTCTCCAGGACCTTACCGATCGCGGGCAGCTCGAAAGCACGCTTGTGATCGTGATGAGCGACTTCGGCCGCACGCCCAAGGTGAACCCTTCGGCCGGGCGCGATCACTGGGCAACAGCGAGCGTCGCCCTGCTTGCCGGCGCGGGGTTGAAGCAAGGGATTACCGTCGGGCAGACCAATGCGCTCGCCGAACAGCCGACGGAAGCGCCTTACGTTACCGAGGATCTTGCCGCGACGCTTTACGACCGGTTGGGAATTCCGCTCAATACGACCCACCACACACCCGATGGCCGGCCTGTCCAGATTGTTTACGATGGACGGGTGATTCGCGAACTGCTTTGATTCCCACCCATAGCTTTGCCTTGGCGGAGGCAGAGCGACATGCGATAATCGCCCAAAAGGCGCGACGCCTCATCACCCCTTGAGGGACGACCCGCCATGCTCCGTTCGCATCGGGAATTGCTTGCGATCGTTCTTGTTTCTGCGATCGGCGTGTCTCTCCACGCTGCCGACAAGCCGAATCCCGAATTTGCGCCTAACGAAACGTTCAAGACCGAACAGCACGAACACTGGGCGTATCAACCGCCCGTGCGAACCGATCCACCCGAAGTCAAACGGGTGAGCTGGGTTCGTAACCCGATCGACCGGTTCGTGCTTTCCGGGCTTGAAACGCTGAACTTCCCGCCATCGGCCGAGGCGAGCAAGATCGCTCTGCTCCGTCGCGTGACGTTTGACCTCACCGGCCTGCCGCCGACGCCCGAAGAAACGCGTGCTTTTATTTACGACAATCGACCCGATGCGTATGAACGCGTCGTCGACCGATTGCTCGCGAGCCCGTCCTACGGCGAACGCTGGGCGCAGCACTGGCTCGACCTGGCACATTATGCCGACTCGAACGGCTTCGAGCTCGATGCCGAACGTCCCGACGCCTGGCGTTATCGCGATTGGGTTGTCGCGGCAATCAATCAAGATATGCCGTATGACCGCTTCATGACGCTGCAAATCGCCGGAGATGAGGTTGCGCCCGGCGATACGAATGCGTTGATCGCCACAGGCTTTGGCCGGTGTGGACCGCGTGAAGTCGTCGGCGGCAATATCGATCCTGCGGTGCGACGACAGTCGGAATTGACGGAAGTCACCGGCACAGTTGGTTCAGTATTTCTTGGTCTTACCATGGCGTGTGCTCGCTGCCACGACCACAAGTTCGACGCTCTGCCCACGACTGATTACTACCGCTTGCAGGCCTTCTTCGCCGGCGCCAATTTCGTCGATGTACCCACGGCACCCAAGGCCGAGCAGGAAGCATACGACAAGAAGAAGGCCGAGATCGCGACGAAGGTCGCGCCGTTCCGGGCGCAGATGGCGGCACTTGAGGTGCCGTATCGCAAGAAGCTCAACGACGCGAGGCAAACGAGCCTGACCGCTGCCGAAAAGGCGTTGCTGGCGATTCCCGAGAAGGATCGCACGCCAGCTCAGAAACGGATGGCGGCTGGACTCAAGAATAGTCTCAACCTGCGCTGGGAAGAAGTTGCCGACGAGGTGGCGAAGAATCCTAAAGACCACGCGATTCGCGAGCAACTCAAGCGGCAGATTCACGCGGTGGAAATCACGCTACCTCGTCCGCCCGCCCACGCGATGGCTTTGATCGACGAGTCGGCGAGCTCACCGGAAACCTTTGTGTTTCGCCGCGGCGACACCAAGATGAAGGGGCCGAAAGTCGCGCCTCGTCCGCCTGGCATCGTGCTGGTTGCGCAGCCGAAGGAGGCATTTCAATCGCCGACTTCCGACGCCAAGACATCGCGCCGCCGTACGGCCCTCGCAAGCTGGCTGGCTCGTCCCGACAACCCGCTCACGACGCGCGTGATCGTCAACCGGCTCTGGCAGCACCACATGGGTCGAGGGATCGTCAACACGCCGAGTGATTTTGGCGTGCGCGGCGAAGCGCCGACTCATCCTGAGTTGCTCGACTGGCTCGCCACGGAACTCATCGCTCAAGGCTGGAAATTGAAGCCGATTCATCGCCTGATCGTCACTTCGGCGACCTATCGCCAGGAAAGCCGGTCGGAGCGATTACAGACTAAGGAAGATCCGCAAAACACCGCGTTTTGGCGGCAGAACAAGCGGCGCCTCGACGCCGAAGGGCTTCGCGATGCGATGCTGGCCGTCACGGGTGAACTGAACCCGAAACGTGGCGGCCCGGGTGTGCTCGTGCCGATTGAGCAGGAAGTGCGCGACCTGATTTTCACCGAGGCTGAGGTCGTCGACCTGTGGCCCGTGACGCCGGACAAATCTGAGCACCTGCGCCGTTCGCTCTACGTCTTCCGCAAACGCAACGTGCGCTATCCCATGTTCGACGCATTCGACGCGCCCGATACGCAAACCGCCTGTCCGCAGCGGCAGACGAGTACGCATGCGTTACAGGCGCTCGTTGTGTTGAACAGCGACTTCGCGGTGGCTCGCGCCGAAGCGCTTGCGGGGCGTTTGTTCCGCGATCGTCCCGCCGATGCGACCGACCGGATCGATCGCGCCTATGAACTGGTTCTCGCGCGTGAGCCGAGCGCTTCCGAGCGCACGCAGGCCGAGCAGTTCGTCAAGAATCAGGCGATATTTCTGCGTGATTCGGCGAAGTCGCGTGGATTAGCTCAGCCGTCGTTTACCCCTGCGAATCTCGACCGATTCGAGGGGGCCGCCTGGGTCGATTTCAGTATGGCGATGCTCAACCGCAACGAGTTTCTCTACATTCCCTGATCCGACCGGAGCCGTCGATGAATCCTCAGAAGCGCTGCCCCGGTCCTCAGGTGCCGACATTCCCATCGCGCCGCTCGTTCTTGAAGCAAGCCGGAAACGGTTTCGGCATGCTTGCGCTCGCGTCGCTTCTCGAGAGAGAAATCCGCGCCGATTCGGCGCCGAATAGCGTGAATCCACTCGCAGCCCACGCAGGACATCACGTCGCAAAGGCGAAGCGGTGTATTTTCCTGTTCATGACGGGCGGTCCGAGCCAGATGGATCTGTTCGATCCCAAGCCGGAATTGCTCAAGCTCGAGGGAAAGCCGCTGCCCAACAGCTTCGGCAAGATCGATAGCCAGTTCCTCGAGGCCGATCCGCTTTGCTTGCCCAGCCATCGCAAGTGGGGGAAATACGGCCAGTCGGGCCTCGATATGTCCGACCTCGTGCCGCACCTGCACAAGCACGCGGACGACATCGCGCTGATTCGCTCGTGCGTCGCCGATAATGTGATTCACGCGCCGGCGATGTATCAAATGAACACGGGCCGTGTGTTCATGGGTTTTCCGAGCCTCGGTTCGTGGGTGACTTACGGCCTTGGATCGGAAAGCGAAGATCTGCCGGCGTTCGTCGTCATGACGCAGCCTGAGGGCACTCCCGAAGGCGGCGCTCCTTGTTGGGGATCAGGCTTCTTGCCGGCCGTCCATCAGGGGACTTTGTTCCGTTCAGGACCGTCGCCGATCATCAATCTCACGCCGCCGCAGCAGATCACGACGAGCCAGCAGCGGAAAACGCTCGACCTGCTCAAGTCGATGAACGAGGCCGATCTCGACCCGTTCGACACCGAGCTTTCTGCGCGAATTGCGAGCTACGAGCTGGCGTATCGCATGCAAAGCCGAGCGCCCGAAGCAGTCGATCTCTCGAAGGAATCAGCCGAAACAAAGTCGCTTTACGGGATCGACGATGCCCGCACCCAGGATTTCGGCACTCGCTGCCTGCTCGCGCGGCGATTGCTCGAACGCGGTGTGCGATTCGTTCAGCTTTACTCAGGTGGCGGCCCAGTTGCGATGCAGTGGGACGCGCATGACGACATCGACGCCAACCACGAGAAAATGTGCGGCCTGACCGATAAACCGATCGCCGCGCTACTAACCGACCTCAAGCGCCGCGGAATGCTTGAAGATACGCTCGTGGTTTGGGGAGCAGAGTTCGGTCGCACACCCGTTTGCCAAGGGGGCGGCCGAGGCCGCGACCACAACGCAGCCGGATTCACGATGTGGATGGCAGGCGGCGGCGTGAAGGGGGGACGGACAGTCGGTTCAACAGACGAGATCGGTTTCCGGGCCGTTGAAGACAAGGCGCACGTCAACGATATTCACGCCACGATCCTGCATCTGATGGGGCTGAATCACACGAAGCTGACGTACCTACACAACGGCCGCGACGAGCGTCTCACCGACGTCGGCGGCAAGGTGATTACCAAGCTCTTTGCATGATCAAGGCTGCGTACGTTCGAGCCGGCCGTTCGCGGTCGTCCAGCCGCGGGTGACCAGCATCGCTTCGGTGTCGTGATTCCAGAGCCATTCGGTCACTCGCTTGAGATGTTCTTTGCGCACCGCAGTTGCGGGGTCGAGGGCTCCGATGAGTTCGCGCGCCAGATCAGCGCGGGCAGAGTTTGAGGCGGCTTCGGCGCGAAGTCGTTTCAAAGCGTCGTCGTCGCCGTTGTGCGCGGAAACTCGCACGAAGTCGGCCAGCAGGCCGATATCTGGATTTGAATCTTTCGCGAGATCGTCGAGCACGGCGCTAGGAAATTCTAGGCCTTCGCTGGCGGCGACAGCCATCAGTCTGACTCCCAGCAGACGGAGCCAGCCCGGCCAGCCTTCGCTGTAGGCGATCATCTTGGCGTACAGCGAGGGATCGGCGTCGGGGATTTCGGCCGACCACGACTCGGCGATCACATAGCGCGCCAGGGGCGGCAGCGGCTTGCGAAGCGCGATATCCCAGCGCTGCTGAGCGTTCACGCGAACGTCTCGGCTGAGCGAAAATGCTGCTTGGATTCGCTCATCTTCTGGTTTGGACGTTTCGTGCAGGACGTAAACGTTGTTCCAGACGTCGCGCATTGCGTAAACGTTCCAGCCAAACCAGCCGACGAGTGCGACGACGACGACGAGACCGACGATCCCTAGCCAGAAAAGACCGCCGTATTTCTGCTGCTGGGTAAGCCTGGGGCCGGTGGGCTGGGGTGGGTCGAGCGTGATGATCGGCAGGGTGGGGAACGGCTTGGCGGGAGGCGTGCCGCCGTCATTCGCATCGTTCGCTGACATCGGCAGGTTCTCGGGTCGCGGGGCGTACTGGCAGGTTTCACCGTTCAAGGGTACGCATTGAGCGCGCATTCGACCAGCGGTTTGGCGTCAAACCGGGCCGCAAATCCGGTCAAATACATCCATTTTGGACGAGACAAGCTCTTGAGACTTTGGGGGCGTTGGTGTACAGTCGACGCTTTCCCATCCGCGGAGAGAATGGGATTTCGAAATTGGATCAATCGGGTCCGGTTCGAGCTTAGGAGCACGAGAACGCATGGCCAGCCGTCGCCGAGGTAAGGGTCGCCGCAAGGTCGGTCGCAAGAAGCGCCGTATGCGCAGCAGGATCCGTCACCGCAAGAAATAAGCGGCGGGCCGACGGCGGCATCTGTTTTGGGTGGCTGGCGTTCGGCTCGTTTCGTAGTTGGTCAGGAATTTACCCCGGCGCGGCGGTCAGTCGCGTTCCGGGGTTTTTTACGCGCGTTGCATTCAATCGACAGGCGTCCACAAGGGTAGATCATTGCGGCGACCTGCCGTTTGGAGTCTCATACAGTTAAACGAGCGGTCGTTAACTGTCCCTGGAACGCGTCGATGATGAACCTTGGCCGGTATCGCGCAATCGCACAGCTTGGCGCGGGTACCGATGGTGTTTGCTTTTCGGGCGACATTGAATCGACGCGCGAACGTGTCGAGATCCGCGTGCTCGCCGCCGCCAAGGCTCGGCCCGATCGCTGGGGTGCCGTCGAGAAACGACTCAAAACGCTCGCACTTCTGGAAGATCCGGTCGGTGTGAGGTTGATCGACTTCGCGCCCGAAGGTGACCGCCCTTACGCCGTTTTAGAGTGGGCTGAGGCTCCTACCCTGGCCGACCGCCACGACGGCCGCGCCTGGGATCGGTCGCAGGCCGTTTCGCTCGTCCGCGAACTCGCCTGCGGAATGGCAGCGGCTCACAAGCTCGGGATCGTGCATGAGGCGTTCAGCCCGAGCTCGGTTCTTCTTCCTGACTCGATGCGTCCCAAGGTTGATTGGTCGCATCTCGACGTCGGCAATACGACTCTCGAACTCAACGAGTTGACTCCCGCATGCCGATCACCCGAAGCGTGCATGGCTGGCTACGTGGCCGAACCGCCGGCCGATGTTTTTGCGCTTGGTGTGGTGTTCATCTGGCTTGTTACCGGCAGCCTGCCCTGGGAACAGGAATTTCAGATCGGCGAAAAGTCGCTCGACCATCTCGCCAAGCGCATGCTGGCGCTCGACCCGCTCGAACGTCCATCCGCGCGCGAAGTTGCCATGGCGCTCGACGTCTGGAAGGCGATGGAAGTCAGCGGCGAAACGGCGGATATCAACGCGGTGGCGCGAACCGATCCTTCGGGCATTCCGCTCATTCCGCCGCGAACCACCGCACTGCCGCCCATTTCCGATGAACCAATCGAGCATCGCCAACGCCTGGGTCGGTACAAACTGGCGGAGAAGCTTGGCCAGGGCGGTATGGGAGCCGTTTATCGTGCGATTGACATGGCCGACGGCCGAGAAGTCGCGATCAAACTTCTAAGCCCGAACTATGCCGCGCGGCCAGAGTCGCTGAAGCGTTTCTTGAAAGAAGCGCGGATGCTCGCCGAGGTGAATAGCCCGCACGTTACGAATTTTCTCGAGTTGAATGAAGACGACGGGCTGCATTATCTCGCGATCGAATTCGTGCGTGGCGTGAACGCACACGAGTACGTCTCGCAGCGCGGCAAGCTTTCCGAATCGGCCGCGCTGACGATCGCCGCCGAGGTTGCTCGCGCCCTGGCGATTGCCCACGAGCGAATGATCGTTCACCGTGACGTTAAGCCCGAAAATATCTTGATGCTTGGCAATGGGGCTGAAGATTCGGCAGAGGCGCCTCGGGTAAAGCTCTCGGACTTCGGGCTCGCACGGCATGTGATTGAGAATGATTCGCTGGTGATGACTCAGGCGGGAACGATACTCGGCACGCCACTTTACATGAGCCCCGAGCAATGCATGGGCGGCGCGATCGACGCGCGAAGCGATGTTTATTCGCTAGGCGCCACGCTGTTCCACCTGCTGGCCGGGCGGCCGCCGTTCCTCGGGCCGACGCCGCTCGCCGTGATTGCCATGCACCGCAACGAGCCGCCGCCGGAGTTGAAATCGTTCAACTCGCAAGTGAGCGACGGTGTGGCGCAACTCATCAGCAAATCACTCGCGAAGCTGCCGAGTCAGCGATATGCCGATGCGGCCGCGATGCTCGTCGATATCGAGCGCCTTCTGCGCGGCGAGCCGACGGGGATTGCCGTTCACCCGAAGCTGCCTGAGAGCGACAAAAAAGACCTCGTCGAATTCGACTGGCGGTTCGATCTTGAAGCGAGCCCCGCCAAGCTCTGGCCGCACGTCTCCAACACAGAACGGCTGAACAAGGCGGTCGGGATTCCTGCCGTTGAATACAAGCTCGAATCCGATGGCGAGGGCGGACTCAAGCGGATCGGCGAATTCCGCAAGATGGGGATGAACGTTGCCTGGCGCGAGCATCCGTTTGAGTGGATCGAAGGTCGTCGGTTCGGGGTCGTTCGCGAGTATCCCGAAGGGCCATTTCGCTGGTTTGTGAGCATTGTCGAGCTAGAGCCCAAGGCAAACGGTGGAACGACTCTGCATCATCGCGTCCGTATCTCGGCCCGAGGGATGTTAGGGCGAACGATTGCGGCGGTTGAAGTTGGCCTGCGTGGTAAGAAGACGGTGACCGGGGTTTATCACCGAATCGACATGGCGGTTTCAGGCAAGCTCGGCAACGAAGGGACGACCGACCCATTTGAAGTTGCCACCGAACTGCCAAAGGAGCAACAAACCCGGCTCGATGCTTGGCTCGATCGCATGAGTCAGCGCGGGCTCGATCCGATCGCGGTCGAACAGTTTGGAGAGTTTCTCGCGCATGCCCCTTCGCAAGAGGTCGCGCGAATTCGCCCCCTGGCACTGGCGCGGAGGTTGACGGTCGACCCGAACGCGATCGTGACGATGTGTCTCCTTGGCGCGAAGGATGGGGTGCTCAGCCTGCACTGGGATTTACTCTGCCCGATTTGCCGAATTCCTTCGCAAGTGCTCGATACATTGCGGGCCATGCGCGAACACGGCAATTGCCAGGCATGCCAGAGCGATTACGAGCTTGATTTCGCGAATTCGGTCGAGCTGATTTTCCGCGCCGATGCGTCGATTCGTCACACCGATCTCGCTGTGTATTGCGTGGGCGGTCCCGCTCATTCGCCGCACGTTGCTGCGCAAACGCGTGTCGGGCCTGGTGAACGAGTGGAGTTCGACCTTGAGCTAACCGAAGGGCAATATCGTTTCCGCGGTCCGCAGTTGCCTTTCGCTGTCGATTTCCGCGTCGAACCGCGTGCGACGAGCGATCGCTGGGATCTCAAGCTCAGCCGGCCGCCAGGCGATGAACTACCGCGCTCGCTTCGAACCGGCGGGCAGGCCTTCAGCGTGCGCAACGATCTCGATCGCGAAGTCGTCGTGCGGATCGAACGCGTAGCAGCGCGCGAGGATGCCCTCACGGCGGGACGCGCCTCAACGCTTGCTCTTTTCCGCGAGCTTTTCCCAAGCGAAATGCTCGAGCCCGGTCAACTCGTCAATCTGGCGACGGCGACGTTTCTGGTCACACAGCTTGACGGCGCCGAACAACTCTACGCCGACCTGGGCGATGCCAAGGCATTTGCGCTCATCCATGAATATTTCCGCGCCGTTGATTCGATCATTCGTCGCGAAGGCGGCGCGCTGATCAAGACTGTCGACGAAGGGATTTTTGCGGCCTTCACGGACCCAGTAGGAGCCGTGCAGGCTGCGCTCGCCATTCCGCCGGCGATTGCGAACTTGCACGACTCGGCGGGTAAGCATCTCAGGTTGCGAGTTGGCGTACATCGCGGTTCGGCGATGGTCGCGACGCTTAACGATCATCTCGATTATTTCGGGACGACGGTGCGCATCGCTTCGACTCTGCCACGTTATTGTGAGCCTGGCGATGTGCTTTTAACCGCGGCGCTGGCCAATGAGCCGACAGTCGCAGCTATCGTGCAGGCAAGAGGATTGGAAGGCGAAATCGCGTCGCTCGCGGTTCCTGGACTTGAACGTGACTATGTTGTGCGATATCCGCTCGGCGAGTTGAATGGTGCGAGCCAACCGAACACGAACACGATCACGGAAGTCATAAGTGGTCAGGCGGTGCTGTCGTGATCGAAAGTCCCAAATCGACGTCGGCGCGAATGAAAGTCGCGTTGTTTGCCTCGGTTCGGAGAATGCTCGTTTTCTCTTTGCCGATTTGTATTGGATTGATCGTTGTCTCGCCCGCGAACGCTGTTATCGTTTTTGGCGGTTCCGAGGGCCAGAATCAGTCGGCCCCGAACGGTTCCTTTCAAGACAGCGGATGGCAGTACGAAGGTACGTGGCAAGTTGGCGCGGGGACCGCGATCGCACCGCATTTCTTTCTCACGGCAAAACATCTGGGCGGAAACCTGGGTGACTCATTCGTGCAGAACGGTGCGAGTTACACCGTCACCGCGATTTACAACGACCCAGCAGGCAGCGATCTTGCGCTGGTTCAGGTCGCCCAGGCTTTTACGAGTTACGCTCAGCTCTACCGCAACGGCGACGAACTGAGCAGTGGCGGAAAAGTGATTGCGGTTTTTGGCGCGGGGACGATGCGCGGCGATGCGATTGTTGGGCCGCTAGGCAACGAAGGATATGCCTGGGCCGGCGGGCCGACAGGTCATTTGAGCTGGGGCGCGAGTCAGGTATCGGGAATCGAGTCGTTTTCGGGCGGCCCGAATGGCGACTTCCTGAGCGGCACGTTTACCGCCGCCGCGTCGATCCTCGGTCAGCCTTCGAGCACGCTTTCCGTCGGGGATTCGGGCGGTGGAGTTTTCATCAAGGATACCGATGGTATCTGGAAACTCGCGGGAGTGAACTATGGTGTCGACGGCCCCTACTCGCTCGACTCATCGTTTACGAACACGTTCATTGGCGCGATGTTCGACACCCGCGGCTTCTATTATGGCAGCGCGGATTCCTATGTTTACAACAATCCGGCGCTGCCGAACCCGGTCGGCCAGAGTTTCTACGCGACGCGCGTCTCCTCGAAAACCGCGTTCATCGACGCGATTACGACGGTCCCCGAACCTGGCGGTTCTGGGCTGCTTTTCGCTGGAATTGCACTGATCGTTGCCCGACGGCGGCTGTCGGTTATTTGATGCCGAGGCGGTCGAGAAAGGCGGCGATCGCCTCTTCGATCTCACGCGCTGTGGCCTGGTAATTCGCCCGGTCGGAGCCAATGGGGTCGGCGATGTCGAGCCCTTGCGGATGCAAGAGCCGCGCGCGATCGGCGACTTCGGGGGCGTAGTCGAGCAAGACTTCCAAATGCTCGCCGGCCATCGCGAAAATCCGGTCGGCGCGCTGAACTAATGCTTCATTTACTCGACGGCTTGAGTGCCGTTTGAGCGATCCGCCACGCATCGACACGACGTCGACCGCATGAGTCGCCGCCGGCATTCCTTCAGAAGCATAAACACCAGCCGACATGATGACGTAGCCACGTTCGGCCAGTTCGTCGATGGTGCAACCGAGCCGTTTGGCGAGCGTCACCTTGCAAAGCGCCTCGGCCATCGGGCTGCGGCAGGTGTTTCCTGTGCAGATGAAGAGCCAGAGGTTTCCGGCCATCGAGGCGATATCACCTCGGCTTGCCGCGCCTGGGGCGACGATCTGCCAGGCGTTGTCGCGCACTTCAACGATCGTCGCGGGTTGGTCGTCGCGCGTGTGCCCCTGATCGACGATCAGGTCGATCGCCGCTTCCTCGGATGCGAGCCGCTCGTAGCCGCCGGCAGCTTTCGCGGCGTCGGTAAGGTCGATCGCGATGAGTGGTCCTGGCGTCAGCCGCATGATTTCGCGGAGAAGGCCGTTCGCTGGAACTCGAAGTGCGATCGAATCGTTAGCAATTAGCGCATTGCGAACCGGCTCGGCAAGTTGTGTCGCGAGGCCGGCGTTCTTGCCGACGGGCAGTGCCAGCGCGATTGGTCCAGGCCAGGCGCGTTGGACGAAGCGACCGGCAAGCTGCGAGAGTCCCGGTGCCCAGTCGACGGCCTCGGTCTCGCCGCGCAGGAGCAGGACGGAACGATGCGGAGTGTCGGGATGCGGAGCGACGGCCCGCGCAGCAGCAATCAGGCGAGAGACCGCTTCGGGATGAAGCGCCGATGCGGCGATCGCGAAGCCAGTTTCGGTCGGCAACGCCGCGATTCCGCCAGTCGCCAGGCATGCAACAGCACGATGGACAACGTCGCGAATATCGTCCGCCTGGGAGAGATCGATCCGCTCGGGACGAGGACGGGTTTCAGGCATGGAAGGCTCTCGGAAACGCGTGGCTCGCCGCGCGATCGGGGGGAGTTTGACGATTAACGCCTTTGGCCGATCGCATGAGTTTAGAAAAGCAAGGTTAACCCTTCAACCTCGCGAATCCGCGCGTAGATTGCAAGAACCTGCTGCGGCGTTTGAACCGAGACGTGCAACGTCACCGAGACATGCCGCCCGCCCGGAGTGGCGCGGACCTGGCTTTCGATCTCGCCTGGCGATGCGAGTTCCTCGGCGGCTGCGGCGATCACGCGCGATGCAAAATCGTTTTCGTTGGAACCAATCGCCTTGATCGGCACAACGCCGGGGAATGAGTGAGTCGACTCGAGCAAGTCGATTGAGGCTTGATGATCCATGTGAGGGCGCTCTCTCCGTAGGCGGGCCGGGGGCAGGAACATCGCCTGGCCGATACACTTGCGCCGAGCGGTTCGCGACCCTGGTGCAATTATAGAGACGAGGCGTGGTTAATCCAACTTACTCGCCAGCGCGACTGGTATTCGTGCCGACGCGGTTGGGAACCGTCTCTTCTGGCGCGGGCTCGACGCGAATTCGCCGAACGCGAGTCGGATCGGCCTGCACAACAGTGAGAATATGGCCGTCGATTCGGACGGTGTCGCCCTGTCGCGCCATCCGGCCAAGGAGGTCGGTTACGAGTCCACCGGCGGTTTCGGCTTCGGTTTCCGGAATCGGCACGCCGCAGGCTTCGGAAAGCTCGTCGAGCGGGCAGGCGGCATCGACTTCAAAAACCTGACCGCCCAGATCGGTGATGCGCGGGGTTTCCCGGTCGAACTCGTCTTGAATCGGGCCGACGAGCTCTTCGAGCACGTTTTCCATTGTAACCATGCCGACGACGCTGCCGTATTCGTCGAGGAGCATGGCAAGGTGAACGCGGTCGCGCTGGAACTCGACGAGAAGGTGGTCGAGACGAAGCGTCTCGGGAAGGAACGAGATTTTTCGCGCGATTTTGCGTAGATCAGGCCGGGCGTTATTTCCGGCCATCGTGCGGATGAGATCCTTCACGTGGATCATGCCGATGGTCGTCGTCAGATCGTCTTCACAGAGCGGGAAACGCGTGTGGCCGGCCTGACGAACAGTTCGAAGATTGTCTTCGAGCGACCGTGAAAGCGAGAGATAAACGACATCGGGCCGCGGGACCATGACGCGCCGGGCGATTTTATCTTCGAGGTTGAGCACGTTTTCGATCATCACGCGCTCGCGGCGCGAGAGATGCCCACCGCCTGCACTCTCGGCGACGATATGCCGCAACTCTTCTTCGGTATGCGCCACTTCCTGATGGCTCGATTTGCCGCCACCAAGGCCGAGGCACCAGAGCGTCAAATTACTCGCCGCATTGAGCAGCCAGATGATCGGAAAGAAGATGTAGTAGAACGCGATCAGGATCGGCGCAGTCCAGAGCGCGACTGTTTTGGCCGAGCGAATCGCCATGCTCTTGGGCGCTTGCTCGCCGAGTGCCATGTGGAGGAACGTGACGAACGAAAGCGCGAGCAGCGGCGCAAGACCCTTAAGGCCGATTGATTCGAGTGCGCTGCCAATTGGATGGACCATTTTCTCGATCGCCTGCCCGAGTGCGAGGCTGGCGACGGTGATCCCGAGCTGGCTCGCTGAAAGGTAGGAGTCGAGCCGGTCGAGTGCGCGGCTCGTGAGCTTCGCAGCCCAGTTTCCTTGTTCGGCGAGCTGGTCGATCTGGCTGGTGCGCACTTTGACGAGCGCAAATTCGGCAGCGACGAAGAAGCCGTTGATGAAAATCAGCCCGGCGATGATGGCTAACTCAGCGATTTCCATGGCAGGCGACGTTCGGCCTCGTCTCCGCGAATGAATTCAAAATGCGCAGCAATGCCACGCGAGAAGTCGACTTAAACACCATCAGCGTAACACATACGCGGCAATTGTGCACGCGTTACCGTTACGTGACCGGTTGCAGTTGAGCGATCCCCGTGCCAATTCCAACAATTATGCCGAATAGGATCGGCATCGGCTGATAAAAACGTGACTCGTGCCGGTTTTCTGGGCGACGCTTGCTAGCAGTCTCAGCAAAATGCGACGATCAAACAAATGCGCAACTCTGCGTTATGGGCAACTTTGTGTCGCGGTGGTTGTCGAACGGGTGGGGAGGTGACTACAATCGGTTCGATCTGGCCGATTACGAGCCCCAGAGATCATTGAAATGTCGTCGTCTGCGCCCCTTAAGACCGCACTCCATTCATGGCATTCGTCGCACCAGGGGCGAATTGTCGAATTTGGCGGGTGGTCGATGCCCGTGCAATATTCGACCATCGTGCAGGAGCACGAAACCGTTCGCAATCGCGTCGGGCTGTTCGACATCAGCCATATGGGACGGATCGTCTTTTCCGGCCCGGACGTGCTTCCCTGGCTCCAACGGGTCACGACGAACGACGTCGCTGCACTCGAACCGGGCAAGATTCAGTACAGCCTGGTGGCGAATGCCTCGGGCGGCTTGATCGACGACATTCTCGTTTATCGCGGCGGCGACGGCGATTACTCGATCGTGTGCAATGCGTCGAATCGGCTGGCCGTACTCGACCAACTCAAAGCCCATGCCCCGGCGGGCGGAGCGACGCAGCTTCTCGACTGGACGCTCGCGACGACGATGATCGCCATTCAAGGCCCGAAGGCCGAGAAGGTGCTGCAATCGCTGTGCGACGTGCCGCTCGCGAACATCGGTTATTACCACGTCACCACGGGCAACGTCCTCAAGGCCAAGTGCACGATCAGCCGCACAGGCTACACCGGCGAGGACGGATTCGAGATCAGTTTTGCCGAGGAAATGGCCGTCTTCATCTGGGAGGCGTTGATGAACGCCGGCCAGTCCGAAGGAATCGAGCCATGCGGTCTCGGTGCACGTGATACGTTGCGATTCGAAGCTGCGATGCCGCTTTACGGCCACGAGCTCGACTCCACAACCGACCCATACGCGTCGGGCGTCGGCTGGGCGGTGAAGCTGAAAAAGGGTGATTTCGTCGGCCGCGACGCGCTCGTTCAATTCAAGGCGAATTCGCTTCGGCAACGCGTTGGCCTGGAACTCGAAGGCAAACGCATCGCACGACAAGGCGCTGAGGTGCTCGCCGGCGATTCGCCGATTGGCACCGTCACCTCGGGAACATATTCGCCGACTCTGGGCAAGAGCCTGGCGATGGCGATTATCGACCGCGCATCGAGCGCGATTGGCACTGAACTGACAATCGACGTTCGCGGGCATCGCGAACCGGCCCGCGTCGTCAAACTACCGTTCTATTCTCGACCCGTTTCATCGAGTGGCACATCGCTATGATCGACCCGAAGACCTTGCGCTATGCGGCGACTCACGAGTGGGTTCAACTCGAGGGCGATATCGCCACGATCGGTATCAGCCGTTTTGCGGTCGACCAGTTGACCGACCTCATCATGATCGACCTTCCCGCCGTCGGCAAAAAACTGACGGCTGGCAAGAGCTTCGGTGAGATCGAGAGCGTCAAGGCGGTGAGCGACCTTTATGCGCCCGTGAGCGGCGAGGTTGTGGCGATCAACGACACGATCAAGACCGACGTGACCAAGCTCGCGGACGATCCTTACACCGCCGGCTGGTTGATCAAGGTGAAGGTCGACGATCCTTCGAGCGTCAGTGCGCTGCTTGACGCCGCCAGCTACGACCGTCAGGTTGCCGACGAGGCTCATTGACCGACACGATCGCCGAGGTTGAACGACGCACTGAAGGAACGCTGATTTACGATGGCTTATATCGCGAATACTGACGACGACGTTGCGCAAATGCTGGCGGCGATCGGTCTCGACTCCCTCGACGGCCTGTTCGACCTCGTGCCTCCCGAGTTTCGCCTCGACCGCCCGCTGGCAATCCCCCCTGCCCTTTCAGAGCAGGAGCTAACGGGTGAAGTCGGCGACCTGCTGGCCCGGAACATCGGTGCCGACAAACGCCCGTGCTTCCTGGGTGCGGGGAGTTACGATCACTTCGTTCCGGCGGTGGTCGATCAACTCGCATCGCGCGGCGAGTACTACACGGCCTACACGCCCTACCAGGCCGAAGCGAGCCAGGGGACGTTGCAGGCGACGTTTGAATATCAAACGCTGATTACGCAACTTACGCGCATGGATGTGTCGAACGCCAGTCTTTACGACGGCGGGTCGGCCGTGGCCGAAGCGATGCTCATGAGCATTTCGGTCACCCAGCGCCATGGGCGAATCGTCGTCGCCGGAACGGTTCACCCTGAGTATCGCCAGATTCTTGCGACCTATCTTGCTCACCTTGAACTCGAACTGGTTACGGTTTCACCACGCAACGGCCGAATCGATCCGGCCGACGTGGCCGCCGCGTTGACCGACGAAACCGCCGCGGTGATTATCCAGCAGCCCAACTTCTTCGGCGGCCTCGAAGATGTCGAGGCGCTCATCAAAGCAGCGCACGATCGCGGTGCACTCGCGGTTCTGAGTGTCGATCCCATCAGCCTCGGCTTGCTCAAACGGCCTGGCGATTATGGTGCCGATATTGTGGTGGCCGAGGGGCAATCGCTCGGCAATCACCTCAACTATGGCGGGCCGTATCTCGGGATTCTGGCCTGCCGAGAGGCTTATGTTCGGAAGATGCCAGGACGCGTCGCTGGTGAGACGAAAGATCGCAACGGCAAGCGGTGCTACACGCTGACCTTGCAGACGCGCGAGCAGCATATTCGTCGCGAAAAGGCGACGTCGAACATCTGCACGAATCAAGGATTACTGGCGCTTCGCGCTGCGATTTATCTCGCCGTTGTCGGCCCTTCGGGCTTGCGGCAGGCGGCGGAGTTATCGACGCGCAAGGCTCACTACGCGGCCGAACAATTGACGAAGATCGCCGGTGTTTCGCTCGCGTTCGAGACGCCGTTCTTCAAGGAATTCGTCATTCGCGTGGGTCGTGATGCCAACCGCGTGCTGGCCGATGTCGGCAAGATGGGAATTCACGGCGGCGTGGCGATCGGCGGTTGGTATCCCGAGATGCCCGATGGAATTTTGATCGCCGTCACCGAAAAACGCACCCGCGCCGAGATCGATGCGCTCGTGCGTGCGTACATCGCGGCCCTGGCCTAAGCCGATCGCTTACAACCCACGATTCACCGGCGAATCCCATTCATCGACATGCATAATCCTCATCCTGTACCGCTCTTGTTCGAATCCAGTCGGCCCGGTCGCGCGACTGCGATTTTCCCCAAGCTCGACGTTCCGGAAGTCTCGCTCGACGCGCTGATTCCAGCCGGATTTCGCGACGAAGCCCCGCCCGAGCTTCCCGAACTGAGCGAACTCGACGTCGTTCGCCATTATACAAATCTGTCGACATTGAACATGTCGATTGATGCGAATTTCTATCCGCTTGGCTCATGTACGATGAAGTACAACCCCAAGCGAAACGAGCGGCTGGCGAATTTCCCCGGCATGGCCGCGCAACATCCCTATCAGTCTGAATCGACGCTTCAAGGGCTGCTCGCGATCCTCTACGATCTTCAATCGTATCTCGCCGAAATCGCCGGCCTGCATGCGGTCAGCCTTCAACCGGCGGCCGGTGCGCATGGCGAAATGACGGCGCTGCTCGTCGCGGCGGCGTATTTCCGCGATCGCGGCGAGAAGCGCACGAAGGTGCTTGTTCCCGATAGCTCGCACGGCACGAATCCCGCGTCGGCTACGCTTGCCGGGTTCGAAGTGCAGACGATCAAGAGCGACGCCCGCGGATTTGTCGATCTCGACGAGCTGAAGAAAAACATCGACGGTCAGACCGCTGTTTTTATGATCACAAATCCCAGCACGGTGGGATTGTTCGACCCACAGGTTGGCGAGATTGCGCGATTGCTCCATGAGAAGGGCGCATTGCTCTATCTCGACGGCGCCAACATGAACGCGATTCTCGGCGTGGTGCGTCCCGGCGATATGGGCGCCGACCTGATGCATTACAACCCGCACAAAACGTTTTCGGGCCCGCACGGCGGCGGTGGACCGGGAGCGGGACCGATTGCGGTTCGTGACTTCCTTGCTCCGTATCTCCCCGCGCCGGTCGTGGCAAAAGGTCCCGACCAGACTTACCGGCTCGATTACGATCGCCCCAAGTCGATCGGTCGCGTGCGAGCATTTTTTGGCAACACCGGCGTGCTGTTCCGGGCATATTGCTACATTCGCAGCCAGGGGCCGGATGGTCTCAAAAATGTTGCCAAACATGCGGTGCTGAACGCGAACTACCTGATGTCGCTCGTCAAGGACGTCTATCCGGTCCCCTATGGCGACCGCTGCATGCACGAGTTTGTTGCGACGGCTCGGGGCCTCGCGAAAGAACGCGGCGTGCGGGCGATGGACATTGCGAAGCGTTTGCTTGATTATGGGTACCACGCGCCGACGGTCTATTTCCCTCTGATCGTACCCGAGGCGCTGATGGTCGAGCCTACGGAGACCGAAAGCCGCGAGACGCTCGACGCGTTCGCCAAGGCGCTGCTCGCCATTGCGCAAGAATCGCCCGAAGTGTTGCATGATGCACCCCTGAATACGCCAGTGAATCGGCCGGATGAGGTCACCGCCGCGCGGAATCCCATACTCTCGTGGAAGCCCCCCGCGCGTTGAGATGCGACCTGATTTCGAGCCGGAGAACCCGAGGAGCGGCCGGTGTCGATTGCGGTTGAAGACTTTCACAAGATCTACGACAAGACCGTCGCGGTTTCCGGGCTGACATTTCGCGTCGCGCCTGGCGAGATTCTCGGCCTCTGCGGTCCCAACGGTGCGGGCAAAACCACCACGATGCGCTCGCTCGCCGGCATTATCCAGCCGACGCGCGGGCGGCTATTCATCGGCGGTCATGACGTCGCCCACGACCCAGTTAAGGCCAAGCAAGAACTCGCCTACGTTCCCGACGACCCGCACCTGTTCGATAACCTGACGATCTGGGAGCATTTTCAGTTCGTCGCGGCGACGTACCGGATTGGTCCCGAATGGACCGATCGTGCCAACGATTTACTCGAACAATTCGAGCTGACCGAAAAGAAAAACGAGGCGACCGCCGGCCTCTCGCGCGGGATGCGGCAAAAGGTGGCGATTTCCTGCGGGTATCTGCATAACCCGTCGGCGATCATGCTCGACGAACCGCTGACCGGTCTCGATCCGCGCGGGATTCGAACGATGCAATCGTCGATTCGCAGCCGCGCCGAGGCGGGCGCAGCGATCATGATCAGCTCGCACCTGCTTTCGCTGGTCGAGGATTTGTGCACTTCGTTTCTGATCATGAATCGCGGCAAAATGCTCCTGCGCGGCACGCTCGCAGAGATGCGAAGCAAGCTCGACGATTCGGGACGGCATGAGACGCTGGAAGACCTGTTCTTCCGCTTAATCGAAGCGCCGATGCAGGAAGAGACGCCGGTTGTGGAACCCAGCGGCGAAGGGGCGTAAGGCGATGGACCGAGCGCTACTGCTGCTGCATTTTCTCCGCACGAAGGGACTGCTCAGACGCTGGGGCAAAACGCTGCGAAGCGTGAAGGGGATCCTCTTCACGCTCGTTGGCATGTTGGTTTTTGTGCCCTGGATTCTGTCGGTTTTCTTCGCGCCTCGATCCCAATCGAGCGTCGATCCCGCCACGATGCGGCGCTTTGGACCGCTGGGATTGCTGCTGTACGCCATCCTGTCGATCGCACTCTCGACGGGCGAGCGCGTCCTCTATTTCACGCCGGCCGAAATTGGGTTTCTATTCCCCGCGCCGTTTTCGCGCAAGTCGCTTTTGCGATTCAAAATTATCGGCGTGGTGCTTGGCTGCGCGATTTCGACGATCTTCATCTCGGTTGGCTTTGGTCAAGGAAATCGGCGGCCGTTGCAGGCATACGTTGGCCTGCTTTTCGTCCTGCTGTTTTTCCATCTGATGGGGATGGCCGTTAGCCTTGCCGCCGAAGCATTCGGCGCGATGGCGCGCACATTTCGTCGCCGCTTAGCACTTGGCCTCGTCGCGATACTTCTGGCCGCCGCGCTCATTAGCCTCGGACGTTCGTTCATGGAACTGACGCCCAGCGAGATGCTGGCGCGAGTGGAAGCATCGCCGGTCATCAAGTATGCGTCGATGCCAATGCGGCCGTTTGTGGAGACATTCACCGCCGAGCGAATCTGGCCAGATATGATTGGCTGGGCTGCCGTTTGTGCGGCGATGACCTTCGCGATGGGCTTGCTCGTCTTCGTCACCGATGCGCAGTATCTCGAAAGCTCGGCGGCGAGTAGCGAGAAGATGTATCAGCGCATGCTGCGCGTCCGCAAGGGTGGGCTTGTTGCTTCGAGTACCAAGCCGGTGAAAACCGGTTTCAAACTGGCAATGCTGCCTTGGTTGGGCGGCGCAGGGCCGATTCTTTGGCGGCAACTCGCGTCTGCCCTGCGATCCCCCTGGCGGATGTTACTCGTTTTCGCCGTCGTGCTGCTGCCGATCTTCTTGATCCCACCGATGCCGAACCGCCCGCAGGATTCGATTTTCCTCTCGCTGGGGATGGGCCTTTGGTTCACGGTGATGCTGACACCGATGATCGCGTTTGACTTCCGCGGCGATGTCGATCGCATGGAAGTATTGAAGACGCTGCCAACCTCTCCCATCGCGCTGGTGATCGGCCAGGTGCTCACCCCTGTGCTGATGATCTGGGTTCCCCAGATGGTGGGCGTCGCGTGCATGGCGGTGATTCGCGAAGGCTTTCAGGCCGAGCATCTCATCGCTGCCGCAATTGGACTCCCAGCGATATTCCTCCTCATCGGTATCGAAAACCTGCTGTTCCTGTTCTTCCCAACGCGGATGGCGGCGGCGAATCCGGCCGATGTCTCGGCGTTTGGACGGCAGATTTTCCTGATGCTCGCCAAGATCTTCTCGCTCGCGGTTACGCTGGGAGTGTCTGCGCTGGTCGGTGTGGGCGTCGTCTATCTCTTCGGCGCGGGGAGGTTTGTTGGATTCGCGGCGGCGTTGGTTGTGGCGTGTCTATTCGCCTCGATCTTGATCCCGCTGATGGCATTTGCCTTCCTGCGGTATGACGTTGCGCGCGATACGCCCGCGTGAATCTTGGAAGGAATTGCTGAATGCTCCCCTGCCTCGTTTTGCCGTACGAGGAAGCGACCGGTCCGGCAAACATGGCTCTCGACGAGGCGCTTCTGGAGCGCGTCGCCGCCGATCCATCCGCCGCGATTCTCCGCATCTACGGCTGGCTCGAGCCCACACTCAGTCTCGGCTACTTTCAAAGCCGAAATCTGATCGAA
The DNA here is from genome assembly GCA_945957605.1 of uncultured Isosphaeraceae bacterium. Lineage (GTDB taxonomy): Bacteria > Planctomycetota > Planctomycetia > Isosphaerales > Isosphaeraceae > CAMFLR01. The sequence continues at coordinate 597,226 of CAMFLR010000004.1, read as the reverse complement.
CGCGAAGATCGCTGGCGCGAAGTTGCGGTCGTTCGCCGACCGACCGGCGGCGGTGCGCTCTGGCACGATCACGAGGTGACGTACGCAATCGTCATCCCCAAGCAGCACCCACTCGCTCGACATACGAACGACCTCTATCGCGCGGTGCATTCGGAGATCGCCACGTTGCTTGCCGCGCACGGCGTTTCGGCCGATCGTCGCGGTTCGAGCGGTGGCGAAGCGTCTGATGAGAAGCCCTTTCTCTGTTTTGCCGATCGTGACGATAATGATGTCGTCGCCGGACCGGTGAAGCTTGTGGGCAGCGCGCAGCGTCGCCGCGCGGGTGCAGTTTTGCAACATGGCTCGCTCTTGCTCGAACAGTCGGCGACGACGCCCGAGCTTGCCGGAGCTGCCCAACTGGGGGTTGCCGAGACCGGTAGGCTTTACTGGGCACGGCTGTTGGCCGATGCGCTGCCGAGAGCGCTCGAATGCACGCCAATTCAGGCCGAAATCGATCGAGAAATGCGTGATTTCGCCGCGCAACTCGAAGCGAACATTTACCGTTCGCGCGCCTGGATTGAGAAACGGTAAACGTATGTTGTATCAGAGACGCGGCATCTGCCGATGAATGCCTAAAGAGCGGTTGCGGCGGGAAAACGTGAGGTTTTCAATGTTTCGGTGATAGCTTGTTTGGGTTATGACTTCGCGGCTATGATGCAGCTATCGTGTCATGGTGCACCGGTCCCGAGCAATTCGGCCGGACGCCTCCCATTCAGGCCGGGTCGAACGTTGCGTCTTGCGGTTCCCTTGAAGATTCGCCGGCAGTGAAGCGCGATATCTCCTCCACCCTTCGCCGTTGTTGACCTTGATGGTCGGGACGAAAACCATGAAAGTTCAACTTGTCGTCGTACAGGGAAAGCCGGAGGGGAAAACGATCCCTCTGCTCGGCCCCCGCTTCAAGATTGGCAGAGGCGAAACGTGCCACCTTCGACCGAATAGCGAACAGGTGAGCCGCGAACACGCGGAATTCACGGTCTCGCCGACGGGCGTATCGGTTGCCGACCTGGGAAGTCGTAACGGCACTTTGGTCAACGGCCGCGCCATCACCGCCGCCGCTAACCTCAAGAATGGCGACCTTGTGCAGGTTGGCCCTTTGACATTTGCCGTCTCAATTCAAGGCGCTCCGGCCGAAGTCGCCAAGCCGGCTCCGCCGCCTAAGACCGTTAAGTCGCTGGATGATGCGTCGAGCGACGATATTGACTCGTGGCTCGTCTCCGATAATCAAAAGCCGACACCCGAAAGCCCGTCGGGCGTGTACGGCGGCGACACCATCACGATCGCTGCGTTCACGACCGAGGCGAACGCGGCGAAGAATGCGCCCGCTTCCACTCCCGCACCGGCGCAGACGACCGATGATAGCGACGACGAAGGGTACGAACGCCTCGACTCGAGCGATGAAGACGACGACGATTCCGACAGCGATGACGATGAAAACGAATCGCCGAATCCGGACGATATGCCGGATGAATTCATCGACGAGAGCAACCCGTTCTACGTCAAGAAGAAGAAAGAAGAGCCAGCCGCCGGTGGTCCTGCCAAGCCGGTTTACAAGGACACCAGTGACGCTGCGCAGGATATTCTCCGCAAGATGATGGAACGCCGCAAACAGCAGAATTGATCGAACATCGACGCGGCTCGTCATCCGACCTTTCGAGGCCCGCCCGGACACCGAGGCGGGCCGTTTTTTTGGACGCCCATCGTGTCACTGAGCGAAACCCTCCCCGCCCCTCGCGTGCTGCACGACCTCATTGATCGGCTGGAACGCGACGTCGTTGGTCAACGGCCGCTCCTTGAACGCCTGATTATCGCGCTTCTGGCGGGTGGGCACGTATTGCTCGAAGGCGTACCCGGCCTCGCCAAAACCCGCGCGATTCGCTCGATCGCCCGCGCTCTAGATCTGCCGTTCCGCCGCATCCAGTTCACTCCCGACCTGCTCCCCGCCGACCTGACCGGTACGCAAATCTATCGCCCCGATACGGGCACGTTTGACGTCCGGCCCGGTCCTATCATCACCAGCGTTTTGCTGGCTGACGAAATCAATCGCGCGCCGGCCAAGGTGCAAAGCGCATTGCTCGAAGCGATGCAAGAAGGTCAGGTAACGATCGGCGACGAAACCGTTCGTCTGCCCGATCCATTCTGGGTTCTGGCGACGCAAAATCCGGTCGAGCATGAAGGTACATACCCACTGCCCGAGGCGCAGCTCGACCGTTTCTTGCTCAAACTGACGGTGACGTATCCCGATCGCGCCGCCGAGTTGGCGATGCTCGACCTGAGCCCGCCCGAAGCGCGGGGTGATGAACCGCCGCTCGTTGGCCCGGCCGAAGTGCGTGCACTTCGATCGCAGGCCGAAGCAGTGCGTGTTGCCGATGCGATCAAGGGTTATATCGTCGACCTGGTGCGTGCCACTCGCGACCCGGAACGCTACGGTCTCGACATTTCGCCGTACATCGAACTTGGCGCAAGCCCTCGGGCTTCGCTAGCGCTTGTTGCAGCGTCGCGTGGTCATGCGTTGCTGTCGGACCGCGACTACGTCACACCGCACGACGTGAAAAGCCTGGCGCGTGATGTGCTTCGCCACCGATTGGTGGTAAGTTACGAGGCCGATGCCGAAGGGCTCGGCCCCGATGATCTGATTGGTCGGATTCTCGACACGATTCCCGTTCCCTGATCGATTGATCAGGCGGCAACCGCGACTGGTTCGGCGTCAGCGTATCGCTCCGCCGGCCGGGTTTGCAAATAGCGCCAGAAGATCAGGCCGACCGCGAAGAAGAGAACGCTGATCACCTGAGAGATCGTCATGCCCAGCAGGATGCCGGCCTCGTCGTTGCGAATTTGCTCGATGAGGAATCGGGTGACGGGGTATGTCAGTAGCAGCATGCAAACGACTTCACCGTCGCGCTTCCGCAACGGATAGAAGGCGTTGAGCAGGAACATGAGGATCAGGCCGTCGAGCGCGGAGTAGATCTGCGTGGGATGGACCGGCAGCGAACGCGGCGCCGCGAGTTGAATCAAGCCGTGGTCGACCTGATTCGCCCAGGGAGCCGTTTCGCGCGGAAATGTGACCGCCCAGGGAAGGTTGCAAAGATCGCCATAGCAGCAACCGTTGAGGAAACAGCCGATTCGGCCGAACGCGATCCCGAGCGCAATTCCCGGCGCAATCGCGTCGAGCATCGGGAGCAGCGGAAACGGCCGAAAGTGCCGGTAAATCAACAGCGCTGCACCGGCACCGAACGCGCTGCCGTAGAAGACGATGCCGCCTTCCCAGACGCGGAAGATGTCGAAGAAACTCTTAAGCTTGTGGCCGTACTGGATTAGCCAGAATGCCCGCGCGCCAATGATTCCACCGAGCAGAACCCAGAGCGCCAGGTCGAAGACCTGGTCGGGGTCGAGCCCTTCGCGCTTGGCACGCCAGGCGGCGAGATTCATCCCGCCGAGCATGCCGAGCGTCAACATCAAACCAAAGCCATAAAGCGTGATATTCAGTCCAGGAATCGTGAAGAGAACCTGGTGCATCAAGCTGGCTCCGCCAGAGGAAGTGTCGCCGGCATGGCCTCGCCAATCGGCGGGTAATCCAGCCGTTCCGTGACCCGATTTTGAGCGTCGAGCGCGACGACTCTGGGCTGGTGCGAGGCGACTTCGTGAGGGTCGAGTTCGGCAAATGCCATCACGATCACGCGGTCGCCGGGCGTGCCGATTCGAGCCATCGCACCGTTGAGTTCGATTTGCCCCGAGCCGGGCGTGCCGACGAGTGCGTACGTCTCAGCGCGCTGGCCGGTGGCAACATTGCTAACGAGAATCGCCTCATAAGGAAGGATACCAACCGCTTCCATCAGGTCGGGATCGATCGTGAGGCTGCCGTGATAATTGAGATCCGCGCGCGTGACTGTCGCGAGGTGAAGCTTGCTTTTGAGCGCCTTGATCCGCATAAAACCGGTCAGTCCGGGAGGATCGCGTTATCAATCAGCCGAGCCGGCCCGACCCGGGCGGCCAGCAAGGCCACCGCCCGCCGACCCGTCAAGTCGGTAAGCGGTTCGAGCGTCAGCGCATCGACCACGTCGCCATAGTCAAGTGTCGCCAACCTTTCCGATTGTACCGTTGACGCCAAAATCTGTCGAACCCGGTCGGCCGACCGCTCGCCACTGCGCACCGCATCTTCCGCCAGGCGAAGGGCTTGCGACAGCACCCGCGCCGCTTGCCGTTCCTCGGCACTGAGGTAACGGTTGCGACTGCTCATCGCCAGACCGTCGTCCTCGCGAACGGTGGGGACAGTCACGAGCTGAACCGGAAAGTTCAAATCGGTGACCATCCGCCGCAAAACGAGCTGCTGCTGGAAGTCCTTTTGACCAAAAAACGCCAGGTTGGGGCAGACGATGCCAAAAAGTTTCAGGACGACCGTTGCGACGCCGCGAAAGTGACCGGGACGGATTGCCCCTTCGAAAACGTCCGACAGACCTGGCACCTCGACGAACGTCGCGGGCGGGCCGGGCGGGTACATCGTCGCGACGTCGGGGAGGAAAATGAGGTCCGCACCAGCTTCTTCGCAAACGGCGCGGTCGGCCACGAACGTGCGAGGGTAACGGCTAAAGTCTTCGTTAGGTCCGAATTGCGTTGGGTTTACGAAAATCGAGACGACGACGTAGTCGCACGCTTTGGTTGCTTCTTCGACGAGTGTCGCATGGCCGCGATGGAGCGCGCCCATAGTGGGGACGAAGCCGACCGACAGTCCTGCCGCCTTGGCGACCGCAACCTGAGACCGCACAGCCTCGATCGACTCGGCAATCGTAAGCGACATCGTCCCTTCCTCTTCTGACTCAGTTCGCCGGTGCGCGATGCGGGCACGACGGATTGTTCAAGCATTCGTCGGCGATCACCAGTTCGTCAATCACCTCGCCTTCGAGCACGGTGCGTGCGACGATCCGCGGGACGTCCGCCGTCGTGACGTTGCCGTACCAGATTCCCTCGGGATAAATGACGACGACCGGCCCATGTTCGCACTGGTCGAGGCACCCCGCGCCATTCGCGCGGACGAGCGGTCCCGCACCCGCGCGAGCGAGTTCCTTCTTGAACGCGTCGCGTAATTCCGCTGATCCAGAAGGGTCGCAACATCCTCGAGGGTGGCCGTCGGCTCGCTTGTTGCCGCAAATGAAGAGGTGACGCGTGTATGCAGGCATGTGCGAGTGTTGTTCCGAAATTGCCAGGGATGCCGAATTTAGGTTCGATTTTCGCCAGGCGCACGTATTTAGCCGGTGGCAACCGGGTTATACTCGAAGTCATCTCGAAGGTTCAAGTTGTGCCGGCACGTCAGAAGGGGCGATCCCCCGGTGGAAGTCTCGTCGCACAGCCTCGACATGAACTCGACGAGCGAATACGCCCTCCCAGCGTACACGCTTGCCACGCAGCCGGTCGTTGTTTTCGAACACGACGGCAAGGTTCGTCGCGCGAACGGCGCCTTCGTGCGGCTCCTCGGCTACGACACCACCGAAACCGCGCAGCTCACCGAAGCGCGGATGACGCCCGAATGCTGGCGCGAGACCGATCGCGAAGCGCATGGTCTGCTCGAAGCCTCGCGCGAGCCAGTGCGCTATGAGAAGGAATTGCTCGCCAAGAACGGCGCGACAATTCCCGTCGACGTCACGCTCGACTTCGATTGCACGACCGGCGAAAAAGGGCTGCGCATCGCGTTTATTTCCGATCGCCGCATGCGTCTGGAAGTCGAGCGAGCGAAGCGGGAGCGCGATCGCCGCTTCCGTGCGATCTTCGACCACACGTTCCAGTTCATCGGCCTGCTCGACCCCAAAGGGACGATGCTCGAAATCAATCGCACCGCGCTTGATTTCGTCGGCGTAAAACTGCACGACGTCGTCGGTCGCCCGTTCTGGGAAGGTCCGTGGTGGTCGGAGTCGGAGGAGTTGCGAGAGCGGTTGAAGGGAGCAATTCTCACCGCAGGCGCCGGCGAAATGGCGCGGTTTGAAGCCGCTCACCGCGGGTCCGACGGCACCGAGATCGTCGTCGATTTTTCACTCACCCCCGTGCTCGATGAAACCGGCCAGGTGGTGATGTTGATCCCCGAAGGCCGCGACATCACCGAACGCCAGCAAACCCTGCGTGCGATTCGTGAATCCGAAGAACGCTTCCGCCGGCTTTACGACGAGGCGCCCGTCGGCTATCACGAAATTGATCTCGACGGCACGATCGTGAGCATCAATCGCACCGAGTGCGAAATGCTCGGGTTTGCACGTGAAGAAATGCTCGGGCGTTCGGTCGTGGACTTCGTCGCGCCCGAGCAGCGCGAACAGGCTCGCAACGCCGTCCGCGAGAAAATCGCCGGCATTCGAAGCCTGCGGCAGACCGAGCGGCCTTACATTACTCAGGATGGTCGCCGCTTGATCATGGCGATCCACGAGCGGCTTCGCTACGACGACCGCGGGCAGGTTTGCGGCATTCGCACCACGCTTCAAGACGTGACCGAGCGGAAGCGCACCGAGGCAGCGCTCATTGCGTCCGAACGAAGAAACCGCGCTCTCTTTGAGGGCATTGAAGACGCGGTTTTTGTCCACGATTTCCAGGGGAAAATCCTCGACGCCAATCCCGCGGCCTGTCGACGACTGGGATACTCGCGCGATGAGTTGCTCACGCTTCATACCAAGGATGTCGACGATCCCGAGTTCGCCGCCGGTTATGAAGATCGCCTGAAACGCCAGCTCGAACGCGGTCATCTTTCATTCGAAGGTCGACACCGCACGAAGGACGGCAAGATTACACCCGTCGAGATCAATACCTCGACAATCGTCTTCGAAGATCAACGCGCTGTGCTCGCAGTGATTCGCGACGTCACCGAACGTCACGCGCTCGAAGAAACAAGGCGCAAGTTCGCGGAGTCTCAGCTTCGTGCGGCCGAACTGCTCGAGGCGAAAAGCCGCGCACTCATGGCGTCCGAGGCGCGATATCGTCAACTGACCGAAGGCACGCACGACGCGATCATTGTCGCCGACGACCGAGGGGTGATCACGCTCTTCAACCCGGCGTCGGAGCGAACTTTCGAGTATGCCGCCGTTGAAGCAATTGGCATGCGGCTGAGCACTCTTTTGCTCGACGACGATCGCTCCGAGAACGCTGGCGGATTGGAACGCCTTCTGACGACCGTCGACGCGCGAATCGTCGGCCGAACGCTCGAGTTGCAAGGACGACGCAAGTCGGGCGAGCGATTTCCGCTTGAGCTTTCGCTTTCGGCTTTCGAACTCGAAGGACGAATGCAGTACATCTGTTCGATTCGCGACCAGACCGAACGCCAGCGGATGCGGGCGATGCTCGTGCAATCGGAAAAATTGGCGTCGATCGGCCTCCTGAGCGCGGGGGTTGCGCACGAAATCAACAATCCGCTCGCATATGTCGGCAACAACCTCGCCGTGCTCGATCGCGATCTCAAGGGCGTGATCGAGATCATGGACGTGTTCGAAGGCGGACGCGAGGCTCTCGCGCAAGCTGCGCCCGACTTACTTGCTCGCGTCGACGCCTTGATGGAAGATCTCGACTGGACTTACGTTCGGCAGAATCTCGATCGAATGATCTCGCGTACGCGTGACGGCGTTCAGCGCGTGGCGACGATCGTGCAAAACCTGCGTGGGTTGGCGCGCACGTCGCCGCCCAAGCTCGAACCCGCGCTCGTGCGCGACCTGATCGGCCCGGCCGTCGAGATGATTCACGGGCGCGGGAAGCGGAAGAATATCGAAGTGATCGTTCACGACCCGCCGCCGATTCGTGTCCCGTGCGTCACGTCGCAGATTAGCCAGGTCATTCTTAACCTCCTGGTGAATGCGATCCAGGCGATTGAAATGCAGAACCGGCCCGAGGGGGGCAAGGTCGAGGTGATTAGCGAAGTTCGTGGCGAGATGCTGGCCCTTTCGGTGAGCGACAATGGCTCGGGAATTGCTCCGGAGAATCTCGAAAAACTGTTCGACCCGTTCTTCACAACGAAGGCGGTGGGTGAAGGGACTGGGCTGGGGCTGTCGATCAGCCACGGCATCATCAATGGTCACGGCGGACGGATCGAAGTGAAGAGCACGCTGGGTGTCGGTACGACGTTTTCGATCTATTTGCCGCTCGACGCGTCGCACCGGCCGAATTACTCTCTCCCATCCGAGTCCGGGCTCACTCCCGAGAAAGCCTGAGAGCCGATGCCTCCCAGCACGAAGCACTGCCTGTTGATCGTTGACGACGAGCCCGACGTTTGCGACTCGGTGCACGACCTGCTGCGTCGCGAATTTCGCGTCCTGCGCGCCCACAATGCGCAGGAGGGATTCGCAATCATGCGCGAAGAAGAAGTGCACATTGTGATGACCGACCAGCGCATGCCGCAAATCACCGGCGTGGAACTGCTCACACAGGTGAAGGCACGCAATCCGCTCGCCGTGCGCATGCTCTTCACCGGCTACGCCGATTTCGAGTCGATCATCGCCGCGATCAACCAGGGACATATCTACCAATTCCTGCGCAAACCGTGGCAGCCGGAAGAACTGGTCGACGCCGTCCGGCAAGCCGCCGTCGAGTACGAGCGGTTGGTCTCGCAGGCAGAGTACGCCGAACAACTCAGGAGCACGATCGCCGACTTGCAATCGCGAGTGAAGTCGCTTGAAGATCAGGTAGGACGATTAGGTGGGCGAGTTTGATTTTCTGATTCATGATGATTTGTTTGCTATGAGATAAAGGAGAGCGCGTTGGCGGAAGGCGGAACTGTGCGATCTAGCGGGAAACACACGCTGCTTGTTGTGGACGACGAGCCAGACGTCCTCGACAGCCTGCGGCACCTGTTTCATCGCACTTATCGCGTGCTCACAGCCTCGAACGGAGCGAGTGCGCTCGAGTTGCTCAAACGCGAGCCGGTGAGCGTCGTTCTTTCCGACCAACGTATGCCGGGAATGACCGGCGACGTGTTCCTCTCACGAGTGCGCGAGCTCTATCCCGACGCAGTTCGGATGATCTTCACGGGATTCGCCGACCTCGAATCGGTGATCCGCGCGGTCAACGAAGGTCACATTTTTCGCTACATCGTCAAACCGTGGGATCCCGTCGAGCTCGAGTGGATCATCCGTCAGGCGACCGAGCAGTACGAACTTCTCGCCGAGCGAAAACGGCTGATCGCCAGCCTGCAGGAAACGAACGCCAACCTGGTGAATGCGAACTCGCGGCTCTCCGAGGCGAACGAGCTAAAAACCGCGTTCATCGAAGTTGCGAGCCATGAGTTCAACACGCCGATTACGCTGGTGCTTGGGCTCAGCGAATTGCTGATGCTACTCAACCCAAATCGCGACCCAGGCGAGCAACAAGTCGTCAACCAGATTTCGGGTGCTGCGCGACAGCTTGCGAAGCTCGTTGCCGATACGTTAACGATGATGCACGCGGAGAATTTTCAGCAAGCTCTGCAGCGCACACCCATTGATTTGGCATTACTATTGCATGAAGCAGCAGATAGGCTGATGCCGTTCGTGCAAAAGCGCGAGATGCAGTTTCGCGTTGATGTGCCGGCGGATCTTGGCGAGTTTTTAATCGACGTGCCGAAGATTCGCGACACCATCATCAACCTGCTCTCCAACGCTCTGAAGTTTACACCGGACGGCGGTGAGCTTGGTCTGACCGCGCGATTGAATTCGTACGACCAGGCCGAAATCTTGGTGTGGGACAAGGGGATCGGAATTGAACCAAGGGCTTTGAAGCGTTTATTTGAGCCATTTTTTACGGAATTTGACCCGAGCCGGCATTCAACCGGCGACTTTGGCTTCGAGAAGCGAGGACTTGGACTGGGGCTGTCGATTGTTCGGCAGTTCATTGACATGCATGGCGGACAGATCTCGGCCGAAAGCGAAGTGGGTAAGGGGACAACGGTCACCATCCATCTCCCGCGTCGGCCATTCCCAAAACCATCGTTTGATGTAGAATTCAATTTAGCGGATGTTGGCGAGGCCCCTGGGGACGTGGGCCTGGGCTGATGCGCTCGGGTGATTCGTTCGCGTCAATGCGCGAATCGTCAGAGCAACCGCCCTGCCGCTGCATTCCGACCGAGGTTTCGAGGATTACCTCATGCCGACCGCGCTGATCGTCGAAGACGAACCCGCCGCGAACCAACTTCTTTCGATGTTGGTGGGGTTGCGAGGGTACGAAACGAATTCGGCCTTCACCGGGAAGGATGCCATCAAAAAGGCGGAAGAACAGCGGCCCGACGTTGTTTTTCTCGACCTGATGCTGCCCGACATCAACGGTTACGAAGTCTGTAAAGCATTGAAAGAGTGCCGGACGACCAACGAGATTCCGGTCGTAATGGTCACTGCGCGGCTGGCGGCGGAAAACCGCATTCAAGGCTTTCGCGCAGGGGTGATTGATTACGTACCGAAGCCATATACACCCGACCAAATTTTTCAGGCGATGAAACGGGCGAGCAACTGGCGTTCGCACATGCGCGAGCTGCCGGGCTCAACCGTGCTCGAAGTGAAGGCGGACGACGACGTAGCGTATCTCCAGCAGGCGTCGGATATCCGTAGTTTGCTGCTTTCTCGCACGACGCTTGATGAGCCTTCGATCGGCCGGCTGAATAGCGCCCTTGTCGATATTCTCAACCGGGGAGTCGAGTGGGGGCGAAAGAATAATTGCAATTGTATCGCCCGGCTGGGTGTCGAGGTCGAGCGGAATCACGTTGCGCTGACGATTCATGATGACTCGGGTTGGTTGCGCGACGATGACCCGCGTGAAGATGGGCTCGCGCGACTACTCGCCGATGGTGGGTTCGATTGCGTCGAGTTTTGCAACGGGCGCGATTTGCGGCTCACGTGCGACTTACCTTGCTCGTGATCGTGCGTTCGCAACTGGTATGGCGATCGATTCCGCGATAACCTGGAAACGCGAGTTCTGAGTCGTCGCGGAGTTGTCCTCTTGGCCACGTTGCGCACCGAATCGCCGACCAATCGTGCCCTGCTCTCCGCGCTCGCACTTTGGGCCGGCGCGGAGCAGCCCGCGCTCCTGTTGCGGCTGGGTCACCAGCGAGCGCGCCAGCTACTCGAAATGCGCCGGCCGCTTTCAGCCGAAGAGGCCCTCGAGCAACTTCGCACCGCCCACAAGGCGCAAATGCTTCCCGACCTCAGTCGAGTTCACTTCACGTGGCTCGTCCGAGCGCTCAAGGACGAATCCGGCGCGGTCCAACGAATCGTGGCGGCTTCTCAGGATGAGCCGTTGCGATCTCGATTGCTCAACGCTTGCCATCTCGATCGTAATGCGCTCAAGACCGATTACGCACCCAAACCGTTTGCGATGAACGCTGTGTTATCGCTCTGGACCGAGCGACTTGTCGGCGATATTCCTCCCCACGCCGGCGACGCGCCGATCGTGCAAGCGGTTACGACGCTTCACCCCGTCAGTTTGTGCCGGCTCGCCCGGCTGACTGGTCTCTGCAAACTTTCACGTTTGGATGCGAACTTGCCGAGCCTACGCACGCGCAATCGCGACCGGCTCGCCTGGTTCGCGTCGCAACTTGCCGAACCGGAAGATTTGCGCGTTCTCAAAGTCGCCCGCCACGACCGGCAATTGACGCAGACATCGAAGCAAAACTCGCTCGAAATGCTCGGGGTATTCACCTGGTCACGCTTGCTTGCGCAAGTTGACGATTATCGCCTGCGCTGGGCGCTTCAGCATATTCCTTATCCGGTTGTGAAGCGAATCCGCGGACTTGCCGCGCAGCCACAAAGCAAGGTGCGCGCGGTGATCGCCTGGGAAAACCAGGTGTTCGAAGTCGCTCGTCGGCGATTCGACCTAGAAATCAGAGGGGACCGGCCGTGATGAGCTTTGACGCCGAGTTCCCGGAAGAACCCGAGGAAAACGAGCTCGAACAGACGCTGCACGATGCAGCCGCGCCCTGGGATCAGGCGCCGGCCGCAAATCGTTTCGAAGCGCGACTTCAAACGATCGTCAACCGCCTTCAAACGCCGACAGACTTGATCCGTAGTCTGCTCGACGGCGTTCCCGTCGAAGTTGGTGCCCCCGACGTCACCTGGCGAGGAACCGGTCTCGGCCGGCCTGGAACAATTATCCACCTCGCCTGGCCACGCCTCGACTCGCGCATTGGCGTCGGCATCGAAAACACAATTTCACATGCAATCGTCGATCATCTTCTCGGTTTCTCACGATTGCCGGTCGAGGCAAGCCGGCAGGTAACTCCCGTCGAATTCGGCGTTCTCACGTTCGTGGCGGCGCGTGTACTCGACAGGCTGGACGCCCGTCCCGGACCGCTGGGACCGTGGGACATGACGATCGAACGCGTCGGCCCCGATGCGTTCAAGTCGAACGATCTTGGCAAGCTCGTCACGCTTCGCCTGCCGGTAAAAATGGGGAGCGTGCAAGGGGCGATCAGGCTCTGGCTATCGGAAGCCTTGCTGAGCCGCGTGGCGATCGAAGAGGTGCCGAGCCCACTCGCCGAACGCGAAAATCAAACCGTGATCGAGTCGTCCTGGCGCGCGGAAGGGGGAACGATCACGCTCCCGCGCGGGTTGGGGCGAGTGAAAGTCGGTGGCGTACTGCCGCTCGATCGGGGGACGCTGTCTGGCGCCATCGATTCGCCCAAGGGAACGATTCGGCTTATCTGCGACCGCGAAAACAGCGTCTCGATCATGCAGGTTGAAGGCGTTCCTGGCACTTCGTGTCACAAGGTTTCTGTCCAATCTGGGATTACCGCTGGCCCAGCGCCCGAGCGACTGGAGACATTGCCAACCGAGGGGCCGATCACGCTGACGATCGAACTTGGCCGGGCGCATCTGCCAGTATCTGCACTCGCTGAGCTCAAGGTTGGCGACGTCGTCGATCTTTTCCGCCACACCGACGAGCCGATCGAACTCGTCGCAGGCGGCAAGCTGATTGCTCGGGGCGAACTGGTTCAAATTGACACCGAGCTTGGTGTGAGAATCAAAACAGTGTTCATTTGATCTCTTGCAATCGCAGCCATTTTCCTGTTTGGCTTTCAGAATTCGCCGCAACCTCGTCCGGCGTACCCATTGCGACCACCTGTCCTCCCGCATCGCCGGCGCCGGGACCAAGGTCGATGATCCAGTCGCAGGCGCGAATGACATCGAGGTTGTGTTCGATCACAACGACTGTGTTTGCCAGATCGACCAGCTTTTGCAGCGTTTCGAGCAGCCGCGCGACGTCGGAGAAATGCAGGCCGGTTGTCGGTTCGTCGAGGATGTAAAGCGTCTTGCCGGTTCCCACGCGGCCCAATTCGCTTGCGAGTTTCACGCGCTGCGCTTCGCCGCCGGACAGTGTGGTGCTCGATTGTCCCAGAGCGACGTAACCGAGCCCGGCTTCATGCAGGGTTTCGAGGCTGCGCCTGACTTTGGGCTGGTTCTCGAACATCGCGAGTGCATCGTCGACGCGCATTTGAAGCACATCGCCAATCGTTGCGCCACGGAATTTGATTTCGAGCGTGGGCGGGTTGAATCGCTGCCCTTCACACGCCTCGCATGTGACAAATAAATCTGGCAGAAACTTCATTTCGATCTTCCGGGCGCCCTGGCCGCGACAGGTTTCGCAACGTCCGCCCTTCGCGTTGAAGCTGAACCGCGCTGCGCCGTAGCCGCGGATTTTCGCTTCCTTCGTACGGGCGTAAACGTGACGAATTTCGTCGAACACGCCGGTGAAAGTTGCGGGAGTCGATCGCGGTCCGCGACCGATTGGCGTCTGGTCGGCTTCGATGAGTTTGTCGAACAGTTCGAGACCAGTGATCGACGCACACGACCCCGGCTTCGGGCTGATCAGTCCGAGGTGTCGACGAACGCTTCGCGCCAGGATTTCGTGCACGAGCGTGCTCTTGCCCGAGCCGCTGACGCCCGTCACGCCGATGAGAGTTGAAGCAGGAAAGCGTGCCGTCGCGCCTTTCAAATTGCGCTCCGACGCCCCTTCGATGACAACGGCTCCTGGACTTCGTTCGAGTCGACCAAGTTCTCGTCCCGGTGAACGCGTCTCGCCGCGAAGGTAGCGAGCCGTTGCCGACTGGCTTGTTGTGATGACTTGCTCGGGCTTACCCTGGGCGACAACGCGTCCACCGTTGGGCCCAGCGCCGGGGCCGATGTCGATCAACCAGTCGGCCGAGCGAATCGTGGCTTCATCGTGCTCAACGACGATCACACTATTCCCACCGTCGCGCAGGCCGAAGAGGCTGCCCAGCAACTTGTCGGTATCGCTCGGATGAAGGCCGGCTGTCGGTTCATCGAGAATATAGGCGACGCCAACAAGTCCCGAGCCGATTTGCGATGCCAGCCGAACGCGTTGTAGTTCGCCACCGGAAAGCGTATCGGCCGAGCGATCGAGGCTGAGGTAAGCAAGTCCCACCTGGCTGAGAAAGGCCAACCGGGTGCGTATTTCTTTGATGAGCGGCGGACCGATCAAATCGGCAGGCGGTTCGAAGGTGATCGTGCCCAGGAATTCGCGCGCGCGGTCGTTCGTCATTGCGAGCAACGCCGGTAGCGACGTGTCCGCGACTGTCACTGCACGCGATTCGGGCCGAAGCCGCGTACCGTTACAGGCATTGCAAGTGACTTCGATGCGAAATGCATCGAGCGCAGCGCGTTGTGCGTCGGATCGCGATTCGTCTCGCACTCGCTGCAATCCAGCGAGCACTCCCGTGAATTCTGACGAGGGATCTCCATTGAGCAAAAGCGAGAGGTTCTTGCTCGACCACGATTTCAGTGCGGATGTACGGCTGAGCTTGTGAGCCTTCAAAAACGCTGCGAGTGCTGAATCGTCCTCAACGGTGTCGCGAGCGGCGGGCTTGAGGACGGCCCACGCGGCGATTGCGCCGTCTTTGAGGGACTTCGAGCGATCGGGAATAATGAGCTCTGGATCGAACTCCAGCCGGACACCCAATCCGCTGCATTCCGGACATGCGCCGTAAGGGCTGTTGAAGCTAAAACTTCGAGGTTCCAGCGGCGCGAAGCCAATGCCGCAGCCGGGGCAGGCGTATTTCACGCTGAGAATGCGATCGACCCAGCCATCGCCTTTTGCAATTGCTAATGTGATCACGCCGTCGCCCAGCTTGAGTGCCAGGTTCACGCTTTCGGCGAGGCGGGGGCGAATCCCTTCGCGCACAACCAACCTGTCGATCACAGCGTCAATCGAATGCGTTTTCGTCTTCGCGAGCGTTGGCTCGTTTTGAATCTCGATGATCTCGCCATCGACTCGCGCGCGAATCAGTCCTGCGCGGCGGATCGCGTCGAATGCTTCCTTGTGCGCGCCTTTGCGACCCCGAACCAGCGGGGCCATGAGCATCACCTTCTTGCCTTCGCCGAGCGCGAGCACGCTTTCGACGATTTGCTCGGGCGTACGGCGGTCGATGGGCAAGCCGCAATTTGGGCAGCTCGGCAGGCCGACGCGGGCGTACAACAGACGCAAATAATCGTGAATTTCGGTGATCGTCGCGACTGTACTGCGCGGGTTCACCGAGCCTGATTTCTGGTCGATCGCGACGGTTGGCGGCAGGCCGTCGATGGCATCGACGTCTGGTCGTTTGAGCTGGTCGAGAAACTGGCGGGCGTAGGTCGAAAGGCCGTCGAGGTAACGCCGCTGCCCTTCGGCATAAATCGTGTCGAATGCGAGCGAGCTTTTTCCCGAGCCGCTGACACCGGTGAGCACGACAAGCGAGTCGCGCGGAATGGCCACCGAGACGTTTTGCAGATTATGAACGCGGGCGCCCCGAACCGAAATCACGTCGTCCCTGTCGCTCATTCCGCACGCCCCGTTCGTGGCTACTTGCCTTCGAGCCAAAGTCTAACGTTGAGCAATGCATGGCCGCAACCGCGAGGCTGGGCTGGGCAGCGGGCCGTCGACGCGTCACAATGGAGCGGCCTGGAGAGATTCACAAGGAAACGAAAGACATGCGCGTGACGGTTCGGCTTTTTGCAATCGCTCGCGAACGCGCGGGAGCGCCGACGATCGAACTGGAACTTCCGGCGAATCCAACCGTTGCCGACCTGCGGGCGAGCCTGGGAGCCGCGGTTCCGGGCCTGATACCAGCTCTGCCTGCGATTCGTTTTTCGGTGAACGCCGAATACGCCGATGACGCCACGCCGATCCCGCTTCACGCCGAGCTTGCGGCGATTCCGCCGGTGAGCGGTGGTTGATTTCTCGTAGCTTGAACAGGTGCCCTGCCGGATGATCGAGATCACCCACGAAGCGCTGGATCACGCTGAAATTACCGATCGCGTACGGTCAAACCTCGCGGGCGCGGTTTGCTCGTTTCTGGGGACAGTGCGGGAAATTACGGGCGATCGCCGCACGTCGCTGCTCGACTACGAAGCTTATCCTGAAATGGCTTTGAAGGAGATGGCCGCGCTTGAGGCCGAGGCCAGAGAGCGCTGGCCGGTTATCGAGGCGGCAATTGTTCATCGTGTGGGACGACTCGATCTTGGCGAGATTAGCATCGTCGTCGCGGTAAGCTGTCCTCATCGGGGCCACTCATTTGAAGCCTGTCGCTGGCTTATCGACACCTTCAAGGAACGCGTGCCGATCTGGAAAAAAGAAGTGTACGCCGATGGCTCGGAAGAATGGGTGCACCCCGGAATGGCCTGATCCCGAATTTGTTACCACTTGATGTGATTGCGTATAATGAGTGTCGACTGAAATCGCGATGTTCAGCGTTGCTTCCCCGGCGATTCAAAACGCCCAGCAGAAGTTGCATTCATGACCATGCCTGACCGCCTGATCGATCGCTTCGGTCGGGTCCACAATAATTTGAGAATCTCGGTCACCGACCGCTGCAATATCCGCTGCGTTTACTGCATGCCGGAGAATGTGGAGTTTCTGCCCAAGACAAGCTTGCTCAGCTTCGAGGAAATTGCCCAGTTTGTTCGGGCGTCCACGCGCGTCGGCATCAACAAAATTCGCCTCACCGGTGGTGAGCCACTCGTTCGCCGCAATTTGCCGGTTTTGGTTGAACAGCTCGCAAATATTCCGGGAATCAAGGACGTCGGCCTCACGACTAACGGTATTCTCCTGGCGCCCATGGCCCAGGCGCTATGGGATGCGGGGCTGCGGCGGATCAACATCAGCCTCGACACGCTCGATGCAGATCGCTTCTTGGAACTCACCCGTCGCACTGGGCTCGAACAGGTGATCGAAGGCATTCTTGCGGCGAAAGCGGCGGGATTCGATCCCGTGAAAATCAATGCGGTAGCGATCAAAGGCGTCACCGAGCCTGACGTCGTGCCGCTTGGCGAGTTTTGTCGCAAACATGGGCTGGAACTGCGGTTCATCGAGTACATGCCGCTCGACGCCGGCAATCTCTGGGAACGCGACAAGGTTCTCTATGCGCACGAGATCCTCGACCTGCTGACTCAGGGCATCGGCCCGCTCGCGCCGGCGGCAGATCATGATCCCAAAGCGCCTGCACTCGATTACGACTACGTCGACGGCGGCGGGCGCGTGGGGATGATTGCGTCGGTCAGCCGGCCGTTTTGCATGTCGTGCAACCGAGTGCGTCTCACTGCCGACGGCAAGCTACGAAACTGCCTTTTCGCGCTCGATGAGACCGATGTGCGCACTCTGATCCGCGCGGGCGCGAGTGATGACGAACTCGTGCGGGCGCTTTGCGAATCAGTGGCTGCGAAGTGGGAAGGGCACGAGATCAACACCGCCCGGTTCATCAAACCCGAGCGGTTGATGCACTCGATCGGCGGCTGATCGCGGGGCGAATCGGCCCTTGAGTCGCAAGAACCGCGACTCGAATACGTGGTAGCTGATCGCAGCAACCGCGGTGTTAACCATCACGCCAGCCACAATCGTTCCAAGATTTGCCGCGGTCGGGCCAACCCAACTCAAGGCGTTTGAGACCGTCAGCGCAAGTGGTCGGCCAAAGAGTTGGTGGTAGACATAAATGCCATAACTGTAACGGCCGATCGTGGTAAGGATCCGATTTGTCCAGATGCGGTGCCAGATTCCCGTCGGCTTGGCAGACGCTGCAAGGGCTACAAGTCCCGCGAAGAATACGGCAAGAGCCGTAAAGCCGATCGCCTGCATGACGCGATCGGCGGCCGCGATACGGCCGCTCCGAAGTCCTAGTAGTGTTACAACCACTCCACCCCAAAGCAGCATCAGTTTTGCGTGCTTTGAGAGCCCGGCAATTCCTTCGGGTGAGCGAGCCAGAATCGCCATGAGCCCGCCCAGCGCGAGTGAGTCGATCCGGCAAAATGTGAGGAAATAAGTTCCGGCGGGACGCGACCAGATTGCGATCATCAGTGTTCGGGAAACGATTGCGAACGCGATGCAACCGAGGCAGGCGCGAATGAGCCCCTTACGCCCTAGCGCCAGCACAACCGCGGGCCAGACGAGATAAAAATGTTCTTCGATCGCGAGCGACCAGAAATGGTTGAGGTCGAGCCAGTCGGCGTTGAGGTCGATTCGGCCGTCGATCGAAAGATAGATGTTTGAACAATAGCTCCATAGCCAGCCTTGTTTGCTGGCGAGCGTCGGGAAATCGGTCAAGCCAAGAGTGGGACCAATCAAAAAGACGGCTGCGAGCACACCGAAGTAGAGCGGGAAAATGCGAAGGGCTCGACGAGTGTAAAACGACGAGAAATAGTTCGCAGCGTCTTTTGTGTCGAGCAAAATGCCGGTGATCAAAAAGCCCGAGAGAACAAAAAAGAGATCGACACCAATCCAGCCGGCGCGGAGCCATTGAGACGCACCGCTGCACCAGTCGGTGAAGTGAAAAGTCAGCACCATGAGAATCGCCAGGCCGCGGACGCCATCGAGCGTGGGGATATGATGCGCGGTTTTCGGCCAGTTTTCAGTCATTACGAACAGCCGGTTGCGAATTCGAAATCGAAGATTCCTCAATCATCTTTTCGAACTCGCAACCGCCGTCGCGACATTTTAGGAAAGCCCGTAGAACCTCGCGGCGTTCTCGTGGAAGAGTTTGTGCTGATCGCGTTCAGGGCGATTCTTGATGATCGTCCGCAGCGTTTCGACCCACTCGCGATAGCTAGCGGCGAGCGTGCAAACGGGCCAATCGCCGCCGAACATCACGCGATCGGGGCCGAATGTGTCGAGCACGTGGTTGACGACCGGCGCGAGATCACCGGCCGTCCAAGGCTTTCCCTTCGCCGATGCGACAATGCCCGACACCTTGCAGACCACACGATCGCCGCCCCCCTTCGCGACTAGGGCAAGATCCTTCTTCCACTGCGTGTGGTCTTTCTGCAAGACCGGCTCGTTGCCACAGTGATCGACAATGAATCGCGTGCCGGGGCAATTCTCGATGAGCTTTGCCGCATCGCCCAACTCGGGCGCACGCATGCAAAGGTCGAAGCTCATGCCAGCCTCGCCCAGCAATCTAATCCCTTTGATGAACTCGGGCGTGAGACAGTACCCCGCCGGCGTTCCCTCGCCGTGGAGCACCTGGCGAATCCCTTTGATCGCCTTCTTGTCGCGGAATCGAGCGAGATAGGCGGCGAATCCATCAGAATTGGGCCGCCCGGAAATGACGGCCGCGACCATCGGCGAATCGCCGCGTTCGATCATCGCCAGCACATACTCGGCTTCGGCGACCTGCTGTTCGGGGACGACGTCGACCTCCATGTAGACGGTTTTGGTCACGCCGAGTCCTTTTGTCGCCGCGGCGTAATCGGCGGGCAGATAGGAGCGGTCGAGCGGTTGTTCGCCCGGCTTGATCCACGCGAGTTTGAACTTCTTCAAATCCCATAGGTGCTGATGTGTATCAATGATCGGAATCATTGCTTCCTCCTCCGCTTTGGCTTCTGAGACTGACTCCGCAATGGATCCGAGCGCAACACAAGCTGCTGTGTTGCGGAGAAGCTGGCGACGATTCATGGCTGACCTTTGCGCGGTTGGTGAGGAGGGTTTCGCTCGCACGGACCAGGAATGGTGATAACGAGGACGGCGAGGCGGGTCAACTACGCAGACGAGGGTAAGCTAAAACCGCAGTCGAGTATCTTCACAAGATCGCCTGAGGTAGAGCTTTGGGGCGAACGGGGTTGAGAACCGGCAATCGGGCGGCTAGAATCAGTCTTCTGAATGCAACGGAACGCAACTTCATTGACTGCAAGTGGATGAGTTATGGCGTCTACGGAAGAGCCCTGGTATGCCGATGGACTCGCTTTTAGCTGCACTCGGTGTGGTGCTTGCTGCACGGGGGCGCCGGGATATGTTTGGGTCAATGATGAGGAAATCGCCCAGCTCGCCAAGTTTCGTGGTGAAACAATTGAGCAATTCTGCAAGCGATTTGTTCGACAGGTCGGCGGAAGCTTCAGTTTGATCGAAAAACCCGGCGGCGATTGCATTTTCTGGGAAAAAGGCCGCGGTTGCACGGTTTATGAGACGAGGCCGGTTCAGTGTCGCACCTGGCCGTTCTGGTCTGAGAACGTTGAGACGCCAGCGGCCTGGGAAGGCGTGAAACGCGGTTGCCCTGGAGCCGGCCAGGGCCGAATTTATTC
Organism: uncultured Isosphaeraceae bacterium; assembly: GCA_945957605.1. Classification (GTDB taxonomy): domain Bacteria; phylum Planctomycetota; class Planctomycetia; order Isosphaerales; family Isosphaeraceae; genus CAMFLR01. Next base: position 576,710 of record CAMFLR010000004.1, on the reverse strand, counting down.
GGTTGAGGAAATTCTCAACCAGGCGAGCCAGGTCCATCACGAATGACTACGCTCGACCCAGCGTTTCGCGAGGAACTGAGCACTCTCTACCGCGACCTCGATGCGGAAATCCGCAAACTTGGTCCGGTTTGTGAGTTAAGTGGGCGCTGTTGTCGCTTTCATGAGTATGGACACACACTTTTTCTCTCCGAGCCGGAGGCGCTGGTGCTTGTAAATGAAGCGCCCAAGCCTTCGCGCCCGCTCGACGACGGTGAAACCTGCCCGTGGCAAGACAATGCAGGACGCTGCACCGCACGCGAGGCCCGGCCGATGGGATGCCGTGTCTATTATTGCGATCCGAACTATGCTGACCACGCGCCAGAGTTAAGCGAGACATTCATCAAGCGGCTCAAATCGCTCGCGGATCGCTTCGACTTACCCTGGAATTACGCGCCCCTGCACCGTCATTTACGTGCACTTCAAGACGTGTTCGAACGCGAACGCGATTTGCCGTAACTCCATTCGGTGCGGAAAACGGGATCTCTTTTCACTTGACATTACTCCATGCTAGGTCTACTGTTGAGCCCATTCGCCGCTTCGGAACCGGGCTGAGTGATCGCCCCCTTGGGAGACCGACATCGTGACGAAAAAGGAAATCGTGAAGAAGATTTCTGAGGACATCGGCCTCACTCAGCTCAAGACCAAGGACATCGTCCAGCGGACGCTGGATGCCATCATCGCAACGTTGGTCGAAGAAGGCCGAATCGAGCTCCGCAACTTCGGCGTGTTCGAAGTTAAGCGGCGCGCTCCGCGCAAGGCACGCAATCCACGCACCGGTGATAAGGTGTATGTGCCGTCGAAGAACGTCGTCACGTTCAAGCCGGGCAAAGAAATGGAAGAACTGGTACGAAAGATGAATCCGGAAAATCTTCCGCTGTTGGAAGACGAGTCAGATGCCGATCTAGAAACTAACGGACCCGTCTGAGCGTTTCTCTTTGAAACACGAGTTTTCCGCGACCCGGAAGACTGGGCAATCAGGGAAAAACGCTGGCGGGACCCGACGTGAGTGAACTGGGTTGGTCCCCGAGAATTTGGCGCGGAGCGCCCCTCGGGATTTGAACTGTGCGACGGAGCGTCGCGGTTTGGCCGACCCCCAGGCACGAAATGCGGGAGGATCCCCTGAATGCGTAAACCCTGGCTAGCCCTGCTATTCCTGGGGGTGGTCATGGCCTTCGGCGAAGGCTGTGCTCCGGTCCCCCTGCCGCACTATGCGGCCTATCCTCCGAAGCGCGTTGAGCAGTTGCTCAATGACTCGGAAAACCTCCGTCTCGGCGGGGACGACTGGGACCGTTTCTGGTTCCTCGACCAGCCGTCGCACATGACGCCGTTCCGTACCCACGGTGGCGTCGGTCCTTGATCTGACCGACGGCCTCGCGTCACGACATGAAACAAAAAAGGCCGACCCCAACCCGGGGTCGGCCTTTTCCATGCGCCGAGGTTCAATCGCTTACTTCGACTTCGTAAGATTCTCAAACAAGTACAGCCCGCTCTTGCCGGGCGCGACAAGATCGAGATCGCCGTCGCCATCGATGTCGATCGCCGTCATTTCAAGACCCGTGCCAGCGGTGCCGGCCTCGAAGTCGACCTGGGCGTTCCGCAGCTTGGCGTCCTTGGGAGCGTTCGTCGCCTTCTTGCCCTTGGAAATGATCGACCGATCCCAGCCGCCCTTGGCCTTGTCGAACTTGTAATAGGCAATAATCGGCGCTTCGATGTCGCCCGGCTCGGCCTCGTGAGCATACACCCGCTTGCCACTGATCAGTTCATCCGCCTTGCCGTCGCCGTCCAGGTCGGCCCAGAGCAGCGTGTGAACCGACGAAATCTCGTCGTCGATCAGCTGCTTCTTCCAGGTCACCTTGCCATCGGCCGACTTCTCTTGCTTCGCCCAGTACAGGCCGATCGCGTGACCCGTGCCGTAAATCAGGTCGACAAGGCCATCGCCGTCGAGGTCGCGAGCAAGGATCTGAATACCCGTTTGACCCAGGTTCCAATCCGCGTGCCACGTCCAGGTGTCGTGCTTGGGATCGGCCGGGCTTTCGAACCAGCCGTTCGGCGTGAGGATGTCGATGCGGCCGTCAGCGTTGATGTCCCCCGAGCCTACTCCGTGTCCCCATGAGCCTTTATGGTTCGAGAAGTTGTGTTCCTTGAAGACCACGCCCTTACCGTTGGGATTCTTCTCGACCGAGTACCAGACCAGCGCGGAAACGGTGTTCGGAAGGATGTCGCCAACGCCGTCACCGTCGAGATCGACGCGCACCGCGCACTCGCTCGAGCCTGGCACGCCGATTTCGTGGTACGTCCATTCCTTGCCGGTAACGCCCGGGTTTTCCACCCAAGCAACACTCTTGCCGAAGTAGGAAACTGTGACGATGTCAGTGTTGCCGTCGCCATTCACGTCGAGCGGCATGTTGGCGAAGTCGAAGGTGTAGGTCCCCTGCACTTTCACCTTCCAGGTCGGGTGCGGAGTCCAATTCGGCGCCTTGTACCAGGTGTCGCCGCAAATGATGTCGATCTTGCCGTCGTTATCAACATCAAGTGCGCCGGCGGCCTCGTTGATGCTCTTGGGATTGATGTCGTGCTTCTTCCACTTCACGCCCTCGGCGCTAGCGGCTTGCGTCATCAACGCGCCAACGAGTACTGCGAAAAACATATGGCGTCGAATCATCGCTAAAAAGCTCCCTGGTGTTGGAATCAATCAGTCGTCGTCTTCTTCTTCGTCTTCATCGTCGGGGTGAATTTCCCACGCAAGCCCCGCGGCGGTCTGTTCCAACAGCGCGATTGCTGCGGCAGGTTCGGGTGCATACAGCTCGAAGTTGATCGCCTCAACGTGCGAATCCGCGAACATGGCATATCCGCGAATCCGCAGCGTGGGCAACTCGATCCACGCCCCTTGCGGCGGGTCGCTATCAAGCTGAACCTGCTCGCCCGCCTGTGCGCTGAGCGCAGCAATCCACGCTTCGAGCGTTGTCCCTGCCGTGTTCCACGCGGGTATGGCCAGTAGCTCAATCATCGTTCAAACCTGCGGAATCGACCAGGGATTGCGGTATTCCTGGCGGGCCAGGTGTACGTTCGCCTCGGGATGGTTCACAACCCGCTCAGACTTCGCGTCCCACTTCAGCGTTTCGCCCGTCCAGAGCGAGATGTTGCCGAGGTGTCCGACACTCGACAGCCGGTGCCCATATTCAAAGTGGCACGACGTCTTCCCGCGCGACTTGATCGCGTTCAGGAACTCGCGATGGTGCCCCGGTGAGCGCGGCAGCGTTTTCTCGGGGAGTTTGATCTCGTTGCCGTTCTCATTGAAAATCTTGAACGAGCCGTAATCGGCAACCAGTGTGGCATTGGTACCCTGGAACATGGCGCCTGGGCTCTTCCCCTGAGGCGCGAAGCTCGAATGATCCATCTGACTCCAGATCATGTCGAACTCAGTGCCGTCTTTCTTCTTGTAGTGATAAATCACTTCAAGAGTGTCGGGCGTTTCGCCGTTGTCGCCGGTAATGTAACGCCCGCCCGTGGCGGCGATGGTCGTCGGGGCGTCGACCTCCATCGACCAATGTACCAAGTCAACAATATGGCACACAAAGTCGGTGAGGTAACCCCCGCCGTAGTCCCAGAAGTACCGCCAGTTGAATGTGAAGCGGTTCGGGTTGAACGGCCGCTTGGGCGCTGGGCCAAGCCAGAGATCGTAGTCGACGCCCGGCGGCGGAGCGGTGTCTGAAGGATCGCCGATCAGCTTGCGATCTGCCGACATCCAAACGCGCGTCTTCATGATCCGGCCAAGGACGCCCGACTGCACGATTTCGGCGACTCGGTGGTAATTCTCGCCGGCGTGAATCAGGTTCCCCATCTGAGTAACGCGTTTGTATTTGTTCGCGGCGTTAACCATCGCCCGCGACTCGGAAATACGATAAGCCAGCGGCTTTTCGCAATAGACGTCCTTACCGCTCTGGCAGGCGAGAATGGCGGGAATCGCGTGCCAGTGGTCGGGCGTGGCGATCACGACGGCGTCGATATCCTTGCGATCGAGCACGCGCCGGAAGTCGACGTAGGTGTCAGGCTTGCCGCCGGCGGCCGCTTTCGCCTTTTGAAGGTGGGCGTCGTAAACGTCGCAAACCGCAGCGACGCTGACGTCGGGCATGGACTTGAATATGTTCAGGAGTCCGCTGCCCATCCCGCCGACGCCGATGAAGCCAAGGCGGATTTTTTCGGACGGAGGCGCTGGTTTGTCTTGCCCCAGGGCGACCGACCCGGCGGCTAGCGCCGAAGTCGCCAAAAATTCGCGGCGGGTGGGAAACTGCATATCGGTGGGCCCTTGCCTGGGGTGGGACTGCGAGATCAAATTGTTCAACAGTGTCTAACAGACCGACGCTCGAACCTCAAGTCTCTACCGGCATTGTCCTGGGAGTCTCTCCATGCGCGTGGGCCTTCGTTTCGCGACGATTCTCGCGGGAATTGTCCTTGTTTTTGCAGTCGATGCGCGAGCCCAGGAACCGTCGAAGAGCGCTCTTGAGGCAAAGCCAAACGGCTGGACTGACCTGCTCAAGGAAGCCGGTCCCGATTTGAAGAACTGGACCCGCGCCACTTTGCACGCCAAGGATAAACTCAACGCCGATAATCAATGGTCGTTCGATCCTGCGACCGGTGTGCTCATTTGCGCCGGTGACAAAGGGCACGAATGGCTGCGGTACGAAAAGGAACTTGGCGACTTTATCTATCACGTCGAGTGGCGATTCATCCCGGTAACATCGGGCAAGAAGGGGTACAACTCGGGCATTTACGCACGCAATTCAAAGGATGCATCAACCTGGATTCAGGCACAGACCGGGCCCGGGCCCGGCGGATGGCTATTCGGCGAATCGCCGGTGAATGGCAAGCTGACGCGTTTTGATTTCAGCAAGAAAACGCTTGCGAAGACAGTGAAGCCACCGGGCGAGTGGAACACGTTTGAAGTCACATGCAAGGGAAAGGACGTTCGGCTTTGGATCAATGGATTCACGACCGTCGAGTGGACCGATTGCGAAGCTTTGAAGGGATATGTCGGGTTGGAAGCGGAAGGATATCGCGTTGAGTTTCGAAAAGTGATGCTCAAAACATTGTGAATGGGTAGCGAGGCGAACCGCGAGCACGTTCTGCAAGAAAGTCTCAAAAGTTTGGCTACACGTGATTGACTCGAAGTGTGTCTCCCCGACCACTAAGTTCGGGGAGACGATCACATCGAATCTCTTTATTTCTCAATCGCTGACCACAGTGCTTCGGCGATTGCGCGCATGCCCCGGTCGCCAGGATGACCGGCGACACCTTCGTGTTTGAACGGTCGTTCGGAACGCGCGAAATTCGTTTCGAACTTGCCCAGTGCCGAAATATCGACCCACGTAGCGCCCGACTCCTGCGCGACGGCTCGCATAATGTCGTCTTTCGCTGCATCGGCCCAAAAGCAGCTTCGAACTACAATTCGCGGCTTTCCGGTTGTTTTCAGTTCGTTGATCAGTCGAGTGAATCCCGCACGAAATGCTTTGCGTGCATCGTCGTTCGCAAGCGCAGGCACGTTTTCACCGATCGCCACGATGATCAGATCGGGAGCGAACGCCAATTCGCGTTTGAGTCGTTGTTTGATGTCGAAGCTCGCTGAATTCCGCTCAAAATCGGCGATATTGGTGATTTGCGATTCAGGCGCTTTTCCTGACTTTTTCGCGATGCGCGCCAGCAAGAGATGCGCATAGTCTTTCTCGGCCGAACTCGCAGCCATACCCCAGTTGCCGCTCCAACCGATCGCTTCAGACGGACCGTGCAGCGTGATGCTATTGCCCAGGAAGAGCACGCGAGTCGGTCGCGATGTATCGGGCTTTGAAGGCGTTTGTGCCTGGGAAAAACTCGCTGGCATCGCGACGAGAAGGAACGTGAATAGCCAGCGGCGGGTGGCGTGAACAATTGCGGAGTCGATCATGGTTCGCTCGAAGATCGTCGGAAACGCGAAGAATCAACGAGCGATGATGGTGGCCGAGTGCAGGGCGTTCGTCAACTGTTTGGTCCGTTATCCTCATGTTGCGGATTGACTGAGTCGCGCTTGTGCCTTGAAATAGAAAAGATCTTCGCCAAATCCAGATGTCTCACATTGATTCTGTTAGGGAGAACGCCGATGCCGCGGAAAGTGCTCGTCGCAGTTGGTTTGCTGGCGATCGCAGGAACAATCTTTTTTGTCAGCCGCACGCCTCGTGCAACCGCAGATGTCGCGCCGTCGAGGCCGATGATCAAGAACATTGTCTGGCAGAACGCGCGGTGTGGCTCGACGTCAAAGTATCGCGTGATCGTGCATCTTCAACACGTGAATGTGCTGTCGGGCAACGTCGTCGTTAAAGCGTGGAAGGGCGCGGGAACGTCTGGGACGATGCTTGCGGCCGTGGGAAGTCCTGTCATTCACGACTCCGATCACAAGCACGTCACGGCAATTTTCGAGGCGCCGCTCTCGCTTTTTGCCAAGGACGCACAGAAACGCGAAGGATCCAAGATCGTTACGACCGGATCCTTCACATTCACAGTGGATGGCAGCGGTACGGTCACGTCAGGCGATGTTGATCCTGTCGACATCAGCCCCTGTCCTTGATCGGTTATGCTTGCGCGGCCGCGGGAGCAAGTGATTCTGTGCGGTCTCCAGCTTCGATCACGTCGTGCACGAATCGCAGTTTCTCAACGGCCGCCGTCGACAGGACAAAGGGATAAGCGTCGGGCAATCCCATGCCGCGGTTGAGGTTGTTCAGCACATAGGTGAGCGAAAACCATCGCTTGATCATGGTGTCGAACGACCGCGGCTGGCGGCCGACTGCCTTGGGATCGGGCTTGAGCGAAGGTTCATCGCCACGACGGGGACGAAGCGCCAGGCCCGATGCGTCGGCGGTTTCCAACGTGTCGATGATGTGCATGTAATGCGCCCACGTTTCGGCCCAGTCTTCCCAGGGATGGGCACTGGCATAGGCCGAGACGAACGACGTGTTCCAGTCTGCCGGCGCACCGTTCGTGTGATGCTTCTGAAGTGCCCCGGCATAATCGGCCCGGTCATCGCCGAACAACTCACGAAACGGTTCGAGCGCTTCGCTATCGCGAACCAGGCGATCCCAGTAATAGTGGCCAATCTCGTGCCGGAAATGACCCAGAACGGTGCGATACGTTTCCTGGAACTGCGATTTGCGCTTCTCTCGTTCGACGTCGTCAGATTCGGCAATGTTGATGGTAATCACACCATCGGCGTGTCCCGTGAGAATTGGCGGGGCCTCGGGATCGTCTGAGTCGGCAAGAAATTCGAATGTCAGACCGCGATCGGGGTTCGCGGTTTTGGATTCGACGGGAAGTTTCAGAATGTCGAGCGTGTAGACCAATCGTCGTTTAGCAGCTTCGAGCCGTGCCCAGCTATCACGCGCGCCTGGCGCGGAGAGGTCGGGTATGGTGCGAGTTAGATCACAGGAACGGCAAAGAGTGCTGGGCGAATCGAACGGCACGGCCCAGTTGCAAACTTCGTGTGTTTCGTAGTTGCTGCATAGCTTGTAACGAGGTGAATTCGACTTCGAGCCTGCACGGCGATATCCCCCGGCGTCATCCGGCACCAGCGATGCCATGTCCGCGCATTCGGGCAGGAACGCGAGCAGATGGCCGCATGACACACACTTCGTATTCTCGAAAAAAACAAGTTGATCGCAGTTGTCGCAATGAAAGATCTTCATCGGCTTCCGACTCAATTCCGTTCGTGGATGGATGACCGCCAGCGGCGCCCGAGGTTGCTGTGCGTATTGCAAACGTTGTGCCGTCTCCAATCCGACGGACGCGCCGTCAGCCAAACGTCGTGACTGGTTCTAGGGTTATAAATGGCGGAAGCAACTCCCGCTTGGCAGACCGTTAAGGTACAAGGGTGGGGAACATAGTGGGCGTCGTGCGCCCTCGCGGCGGTTGACCGTTTTTTGACACCTGCCGATGCGCGAATGCGCCGTGGTTCTCAAACGCAAAGAGACGAGAAAAACCCATGAGTGAAGCCGTAGCTCCCACGACCAGTCGACCGGCATGGAAGGCGCTCGAGGCTCATTTTCAGGCGATCAAGGGACAGCATCTGCGCGACATTTTCGCCGCCGATGCCACGCGCGGCGAACGGCTGACCGCCGAAGCGACCGGGGTTTTTCTCGACTACTCCAAGAACCGCGTCACCGATGAAACGCTCAAGTTGCTCTTTCAACTCGCGAAAGAGTCGGGCTTGAAGGATCGCATCGACGCGATGTTCCGCGGCGATAAGATCAACATCACCGAAAATCGCGCTGTGCTACATGTGGCGCTGCGGGCGACGAAGGATCAGTCGATCGTTGTCGACGGCGTGAACGTGGTTCCGGAAGTTCACGAAGTGCTCGACAAGATGGCCGCCTTCTCGGGCCGCGTGCGCAGCGGCGAGTGGAAGGGCTATACCGGCAAGAAGATCAAAAACGTCATCAACATCGGCATCGGTGGGTCCGACCTTGGCCCGGTGATGGCGTACGAGGCGCTCAAGCATTACAGCGATCGCTCGATCAACTTCCGCTTCGTCTCGAACGTCGACGGCACAGACTTCGCCGAAGCGACGCAGGACCTCGATCCCGAAGACACGCTGTTCATCGTCGCATCGAAGACGTTCACCACGCTCGAAACCATGACCAACGCCAACTCGGCGCGGGCGTGGACTCTCGCGAAGCTGAAGGACGACGCGGCCGTTGCCAAGCACTTCGTCGCTGTTTCCACGGCTGCGAAGGAGGTGTCTAAGTTCGGCATCGACACCGCGAACATGTTCGGCTTCTGGGACTGGGTTGGCGGCCGCTATTCGATGGACTCGGCGATTGGTCTTTCGACCATGATCGCGATCGGTCCCGAGAACTTCCGCGCGATGCTCGCCGGCTTTCACGCGATGGACGAGCACTTCCGCACGACACCGTTCGAGAAGAACCTGCCGGTCATCATGGGCTTGCTCGAAGTCTGGTACGCCGACTTCTTCGAAGCTGAAACCGTCGCGGTTCTGCCCTATGACCAGTACCTTCGCCGCTTCCCCGCCTATCTCCAGCAACTCACGATGGAGAGCAACGGCAAGCACGTAACGCTCGACGGCCGCACGGTCACATATGAAACCGGACCGATCTACTGGGGTGAGCCAGGCACGAACGGCCAGCACTCGTTCTATCAGCTTATTCACCAGGGAACGCGGCTGATTCCGTGCGACTTGATCGCGTTCTGCAAGTCGCTCAACCCGGTCGGCAAGCATCACGACATTCTCATGTCGAATGTCTTCGCGCAGGCTGAAGCGCTGGCGTTCGGCAAGACGGCCGAACAGGTGAAGGCGGAAGGCGTTGCCGACGCCCTTGTTCCGCACAAGACGTTTGAAGGCAACCGCCCGAGTAACGTCATTCTGGCCGATCACCTCACGCCCGAAATGCTCGGCAAACTCGTCGCGCTTTACGAGCACAGCGTCTTCACGCAAGGCGTGGTCTGGGAGATCGGCTCGTTCGACCAGTGGGGCGTCGAACTTGGTAAGGTCCTCGCGCAGCGGATCATTCCTGAACTCGATGCCTCAAGCTCCGCCGAACTCAAGCACGATAGCTCGACCAACGCGCTGATCCGCCGCTATCGCTCCTGCAAGGCGAAGTAAGCCTGGGCCAAGCTGTTTCAATCTCAGAACCAACGCCAGACCGACCGGTCTGGCGTTGGTTTTTGCGTTGATGAACCCAGCTTCCAACACTCGCTTGACAGGCAAGTCATGACTTGCCTATAGTCCACTCATGGCCGATCTGTTTGAAGCGTTGAGTGCGCCGGCGCGTCGGGCAATTCTCGACGAGTTGCGCGAGCGCGACGGTCAAACTTTGTTCGAACTCTGCACGCGTTTGGCGATGAAGCACGACCTTGCGCTCACGCGCCAGGCGATCTCGCAACATCTCGACGTGCTGGAGTCGGTCGGTCTGCTCACCACAAAGCGGGAGAGCCGCTACAAGTACCACTTCCTGAACACGTCGCCCTTGCAGGCGATCGTGGACCGCTGGCTTACGCCCAAAGGAAAGGACGAGGTTTCATGAAGATCGTGCTCACGAGCGTGTTTGTTGACGACCAGGACAAGGCGCTCAAGTTCTACACCGATGTGCTCGGTTTCGTGAAGAAAACTGAAATCCCTCTGGGGAAGTTTCGCTGGCTCACAGTCGTCGGCCCTCTTCAGCCTGATGGTGTCGAACTCGTTCTGGAACCCGACAATCACCCGGCCGTTAAACCGTTCAAGCAAGCACTCGTTGCCGACGGTATTCCCGCGACCTCATTCGGTGTGGACGATGTTCAGGCCGAGTACGAACGTCTCAAGGCAGCAGGTGTCGTCTTCACGCAACCGCCAGTCGCAATGGGGCCGGTTACGACCGCCGTGCTCGACGACACTTGCGGCAACTTGATTCAGATTGCTCAAAGAATGTTTTGATGCGTATTTAATGATCATTTAAGCATTCGTTAGGCATGATTATTGAGAGATCACGGCTTCAATTCAGGCAGCGTTTCGGTTCTTCGCGCTGCGAGAAATTGAAACGCTGCCTGGCAAAGCCGCTCAGTCAATCACGCCGAGAATACTCTTGTTTTGCCTGTTTTTCTGAATTCGCGCCATCCTTTGCAAAGTCGTCAAGTAGCCGGTATTACTCGCCCGGATCATTCAACAGACTTTCCTCACGTTGGGCATTCACATTCCCTTTTGCCAACGCGGAGAATTCCCAAGATAGAATTCGTTGACGATTGCAGAATCGCGAGGTGAAACTGGTCTCTATTTGGTTGAAAGAACGAAGAAGCTGGCAGACTGGTACAAAAGTTGAAGTAAAGCTCTCCCGAGACTCAAACTTGGCGGTCCCTAGAGCTGCCGCTTAAGTTGTGAGAATTGACGTTTCGCACTCAATGCCTCGTCGGAGGACTCCGGCACCGGAACGAGGATGAATCGGAATTCAGCCGTACGGGCGATCCGTCGAACCGCAACCGATTCGTCCTCGCTTTAAGCTCGCGTGGAAAACACGCGCTGGCAACTCTTCGGGGGCGTGATGGAGCATAGCCCCCGATAAAGCACGATCCGTCCGGTTGGTCGCGTTTCGTCGACCAATTGAGGCGGATCGTGACTTTTTATGTCAACAACGAACTCGTCGTTTGTTTCGCGCTACTCGTGATAACGGATTATCACTTGCAAGTGTGTAAACGCAGAACGCCGGCCCCGTGTGGGACCGGCGCTCATGAATTCGAGCGATTGGAAATCGCTAGCGAATAACTTCACTTGTTGATGAAGCTCTCGGCCCACTTCTCGAGCTTGCGCGAGTCGGCGTTGAACTTGCGGATGCCTTCGGCAAGCTTTTCGGTGGCCATTGCGTCTTCGTTGTGCATCCAGCGGAAGAGCTTTTCGCTCATGTTGATGCGCGGGATGTCCATCGACTTGGCGGCGCTCGCCGACAGGGCCTGCTTCATATCGCCCGAGCCAGTTTCAAGCTTCTCGAGCAGGTCGGGGCTGATCGTCAGCAGGTCGCAACCGGCCAGGCCGGCGATCTGCTCGACCTTGCGGAAGCTCGCACCCATCACCTGGGTCTTGTAGTCGAACTTCTTGTAGTAGTTGTAGATCTTGGTGACCGACTCGACACCCGGATCCTGGTCGGCCGGAATCTCCGCGCCGCCCTTTTCTTTCTTGTACCAGTCATAGATACGGCCGACGAACGGCGAGATCAGCGTGACGTGCGCCTCAGCGCAGGCGACGGCCTGGGCGAAGCTGAAAAGCAGCGTCAGGTTGCAATGGATGCCTTCTTTTTCGAGCCGCTCGGCGGCGCGAATGCCTTCCCAGGTGCTCGCGAGCTTGATCAGGATTCGCTCGCGCGAAATGCCATTGGCCTCGTAAAGGCCGATCAGCTTCTTGCCCTTGGCGAACGAGGCTTCCTCGTCGAAACTCAGCGCGGCGTCGACTTCGGTCGAAACGCGGCCGGGGACGATCTTGAGGATTTCGAGGCCGAAGTCGACCGAGAGGTAATCCATGAACGCGTTGATCAGATCGGCGCCCTTGGCACCGGTGCCGGCGGCTTCCTTCGCGGCCTTTTCGACGAGGTGCGAATAGCGCGGCTGCTGTGCGGCGGCGAGCAGGAGCGAGGGGTTGGTGGTGGCGTCCTGCGGCTTGTACTTGCCGATGGCTTCGATATCGCCCGTGTCGGCAACGACGGTCGTGAATTTCTTGAGCGACTCAAGCAGCGACATGGAAATCTGTCCTTGGTTAAGGGGCGATTGCCTGCTTTTTAAGGGGAGAACCCCATGAAGGAAGGCGGACCTCTCGCCGACCATTGTGGCGATTGTAACTCGCGCGATAGCCAAATGGGACACAACTCTGCGTCCGCGCGAATTTTCTGGCCGAAGAACCGGCGTGTACGCAATGGCTTGCCAAAGCACCCGCACGGCAACTCCGCGCTCAGTCTAGTTTACGTTTCTCGACGCGTGCTGTTTTCCCGAAACAAAACCGATTCAGATGCCTGAAACCAAAGATCCGAGCTGTCCATGATTGCATGATGGCCGCACACTTGAGGCTGAAGTTGGTGTCGAGAACTGGTAGGATGTCGGACCCCAATAACGTCGGATCTGACCCTGTTTCGGAAATGGCCGGCCTTGCGATTATGAATTGGCAACGTCTTGAAGCGAATGTCCAGCGCGTGCTTGAGAGGATCTCTGAAGCCGCGCGGCGATCGAATCGCAAGCCTGAAGAAATCACGCTCGTCGCAGTCACAAAACGTCACCCGGTCGAGTGGGTTCGCGCACTGGTCGATTGCGGCGTGAAAGTGCTCGGCGAGAACTATCCGCAGGAACTCTGGTCGAAGGCGGAAGAACTCGCCGATATGCCGGTCACGTGGCATCACATCGGCCACCTGCAAGGAAACAAAGCGAAGCGAACTTTGCCGCTCGTGCGGATGTTCCACGGCGTCGATTCGCTGAAGTTGTTGCTCAGTCTCGACGAGCTCGCGTCGTCGCTCGATTTGAAGGATCCGCCGGCCGTTTGCCTGCAAGTGAACACATCGGCCGAAGCGAGCAAACACGGCTGGACGGCCGAGTCGCTGCTTTCCGATGCCGACGCGATTGTCGATGTGAAGCGAATACCTGTCGTCGGCCTGATGACGATGGCACCGCTTGGCGCAGAAGGCGAGGCGGCTCGGCCTTACTTCGGACAGCTCAGAGAGTTACGCGACAGGTTTAGCGAAACGATCAATCGCAGCCTCCCCGAACTTTCAATGGGAATGACGTCCGACTTTGAGGCAGCAATTGCTGAAGGAGCGACTCTCGTACGCGTTGGCTCAGCGCTGTTTGAAGGCGTCGGAACGTGATCGAACTGGGCCAGCACGCGCAGGGCGTCGTTATTGGCGTGAAGGCCCAGCCAGGCGCCAAAAAGAATGCGATTCTCGGTGAACGAGCCGGGGCGCTGAGAGTTGCCGTTACGGCTGCGCCCGAACGAGGGAAAGCGAACGAGGCGATTGCAGATGTGCTCGCCAAGGCGCTTCAGGTGAAGTCGTCGCAAATCGCGCTGCTGACGGGCGAGACTTCCCGCGATAAGCGGTTTTTGATCGCGGGTGTAGATCACGACACTTTGGCGGACCGGATCAAGGCTTTCGTCGAAGAACGGTGAACTCTCCTGGAACCTGGCGTGAAAATGCGCAACCCGCTTCCTGGCCAGACATCGAACCTTTGATGAGCTTGATCGACTGAATCGCGTCACCAGGGATCGTGATTTTGACTGGTGGGTTAAGCGGCTGTTCGGGCAGTCCTTCTTGTCCGATCCCGACGTTCCGCATCAGCCGATTGCCGAAGGGAATTTTATTCGCGAGGGGATGCGTGTAAACAAATCGTTTCGAGACTGTGCTGGCCGCGATATCCATCTCTTCGATGCAACTTCCCAGCACTTTGCCTTCGTATTGCGTCGTTTCAGTTGTGTTCGGCTTTGTCGGCTTTGCTTTGAGAACGATCATCACGGTCGAGCCAGGAGTCGGAAGATAAGGCGGAATCGCGAGCCCAGGCTTTTCCGCCGCGGCTGCTAAAGTCGCAGACAACAGCGATAGAGTCACAACGCCCGCTTTGAGGTATTCTAGACGCGTGATCATCAGATCCCTCCTGTGCGATCGAGTTTCACGCGAGCTATTTACGATTTCGCGACGAAGCCGACAACCCGATTTCGATGAGTGAGCGAACCCGCCGATGACGACCTCGTACCCCGCGGAACTGACGATCGAGCCCTGGACCACCGTGCCGACCGGCGCGAAGGTTCGCGTTCCCGGTTCCAAGAGCATCACCAATCGCGCGCTCATCATCGCGGCGCTGGCGGAAGGCAAAAGCCATCTCACCGGAGCACTGGACAGCGACGACACACGCGTCATGGTCGAGTCACTTCAACGTCTGGGCGTCGACGTCAATCACGATCCTGCGAATGCAACAATCGACGTCGTTGGCCAGCTCGGCCGGATACCCAATAAAGAAGTCGAGCTGTTCGTCGCGAACTCCGGCACGAGCCTGCGATTCCTCACCGCGATGGTCGCGCTTGGCCACGGCACATACAAGCTAGACGGCGTCGCGCGGATGCGCCAGCGGCCGGTTTCCGACCTACTTGCCGCGCTCAACGGACTGGGGGCAGAGGCCAAGAGCGATACAAACAACGGTTGTCCGCCGGTGACGCTCAAGGCGAGCGGACTCGACGGCGGCTACGCATTCGTGAAGGGCGATGTTTCGAGTCAGTTCCTCAGCGGCTTGCTCATGGTTTTGCCATACGCCAAGGACACGACGAGCGTCGAGGTTCAAGGGACGCTCGTTTCCAAGCCTTATGTGACTATGACGCTCGAAGTGATGGAAGCCTTTGGCGTGCGCATCGGGCACAAGTCGGACAAGCGTTTCACGGTCGATCCCGGAAGGTATCGCGGCCGGCCTTATGCGATCGAGCCTGACGCCTCAGCCGCGAGTTATTTCTTCGCGCTGGCGGCGATTACAGGAGGAAGTGTGACAGTTGAGGGCTTGGGAACTTCCAGCCTTCAGGGCGATGTCGCATTTGTCGATTTGCTCGAACATATGGGTTGTCGCGTCGAGCGCACGAAGGACACGACCACGGTGCATGGCGGACCGTTGCGTGGAATCGACGTCGACATGAACGCAATTAGCGACACCGTGATGACGCTGGGCGTCGTCGCCCTGTTCGCGCAGGGGATCACGCGCATCCGCAACGTGGGCCATATCCGCCACAAGGAAACCGACCGCATCGCCGCGCTCGCGACTGAATTGCGCAAGCTCGGAGCGACCGTCGATGAGCATGCCGACGGTTTGGTGATCATCCCGACTCCGAGCATAACGCCAGCGAAGATTGCGACTTACGACGACCATCGCATGGCGATGTCTTTCGCGTTGGCGGGAGTGAAGGCTCCGGGCGTCACGATTCTTGAGCCTGGCTGCGTGGCCAAGACTTATCCTGGGTTCTGGGATGACCTCGCGCGGTTGCGAGGGTGAGTCGAGATCGGAAACACGAAGGGCGGCCTATCCACTTTCGAATCGGTCGCCTTGCGATCTGAAAATCGGTCTCAAGAAAGACCTGCGCGATCTCCGACGTTTGAAAATACGACGCCATGCCTTGAGACTACGCCGGCGCGCCCTACACTTCTCATAGGGTCGCCATGCAAGCGTGCAGAATGAACAAGGCGTTTCACAATGGCGTAATAAATGCGTAGAGGTTTGTAGAGGTCTACGCGTTTTACGGTGAGTTGAGCCAATCTGGCTCGAGATGACGCAAATGCCGGCGCATCGGGAGGAAAGGGGACAACCCTTTCTCCGAGGACGGTCCGCGTGCGCGTACGTGACGAGAGGAATACAGACCTCAAGACGCGATCAGGCGAGGCGCGACGACGATGAACTTCTTCGATTTTCGTGAGCCGGTAAGCACAGCCACCCATGCGTTGTGGTTGTTGTTGTCATTACCGGCGACGTTTGTGCTCTGGAGGCGCTGCGGATCAGACCGATCGAGACGGATGAGTTTCCTGGTCTTCGGGCTGAGTCTCGCATGCTGCTACGCCGGTAGTGCCCTGTTTCACGGCGTTCATGCCGAAAGCCGTGCCGGTTTGGACGTGTACGACCGACTTGATCACATTGGCATCTTTTTGTTAATCGCAGGCAGTTATACGCCGATCGCCTGGAACATGCTGCAGCCGCGCTGGAAGTACGGAGTTCTCGTTTCGGCTTGGGGCGTGGCGGCTGTTGGTTCAATGCTGTATCTCAGCATCGGGGTGTTGCCGCCCGCGGTCGGGACGGCGATTTACCTGGCGATGGGCTGGGGCGCAATCTTCTGCTACATCGAGCTTGCACGATTTTTATCGCACCGTCGCTTGTTCCCACTGGTGTTCGGCGGAGTGCTCTATACCGTGGGCGCCGTGTTCAACCTGCTCCGCTGGCCGATCATCTGGCCGGGGGTGTTTGGATACCACGAGCTGTTCCACGTGTTCGTCATGGCGGGAAGCTTGACGCATTATGTGTTCATGCTCAAGGTTGTACTGCCTGGCCGCCCTGCTCCAGCGACTCTGCCGGCTCCGCGTCCTGTGAAACTGCCAGTGCGACTGTCGCTGCCACGACAACGGTCGTGGGTCTTGCGGTTCGCAGTCGTCCGCGTTCGCTCGGACGTTCGGATGGGGCGATAACTTCAGTGGAAAAGCGAGCAAGGCCGGGGCGGGTGATCCGGCCTTTGCTCCAGTAGAAGCACCGCGCTAGTTGTCCATTAGGCGTTGCGAACCGGTCGGGTTTTTGTCGGGTTCAATGAAGTGTGCAAAAGAAAGGAGGAAGGGTTTTCCCTTCCTCCTTTTGCCGTGAATACCTTCTGTGGCCTGTGATTGTTGAGTTACGCAACAGGCGGCGTTTCGCCACGAAAGGCTTGATCGAGACCAACCCGGAATCCTGGGTCTTCTCGATATAAAAGCACGGTCAAATGCAAAGTCAAAAGCGCTGCATCTTCAAAACGCCACGTATGGTTGTTGAACGTGCAACCAAGGAATGAAGGTGGAGCGACGCCTTTAAACACCAATACGGTGTTGTTGAAGGTGCAGCCGTGGTATTCGTTCCCATCAACTTCGACGTCTGAATCCGTGTACGTGCTCTTCGTAAACGACGCCATTTCTACTTGCCCTCCGGTGGAAATCTCGTATGCAACTAGCGGTCAAGCCGCGAATCTCGTAGTTAGCCGCATAGGGCCAGCAGCATAATGGTGATTGCGACCATAAAGAAGACGGACCAGAGTGGCCTGGGTTGGAGGATGCGATGTGTTCGAGGCAATCTGCTCAGCACGATTGCCGCTCCGAACGCTAAAAGTGCGACTCCCGAGAAGGTGCCTGGTAAGACCTCGCCCAAATACTGGACTTCAGGGACACAGGTGATTGCGGACGATAGCAACGCCAGCCAAATGCACAAGCCGCAGATGCTTCACGCCAACCAATCGAAGCGCATCGTGCCTCCAGCTTCCGAATTCCCCGTCAATCATCGTCGCTTCGTTGCAGTCGGTTCACTGCCGCGAACCGTTTCTCGTCCAGGTGCCGGATCGATTTTCAGCACGTATTCCTTGCTTCGCGCATCTTTGACCTGCAACACACCCTGAACGACATCAACCTTGCCGTTGTGCTTGATGCGCACCTTCCAGCGAGTAGGGATGCTTGCACCATCAAATCCGCGGTAGTAATGCACAAACCAGCGATATTCGCCCGCCGGGCCTAATCCAAGATCCTTGCTGCCGTCATCTTTTTGCTTGAGCCAGTAAATGTTCTCGGGACCAAAACCCTCGCGATTGTCGACGTCCAACTCGCCGTTGTAGGAGCCTTTGGTGTCGAGCCAGTAAATCTCTTTCCCGCCTGGTTCGATCACGTGCAGGTCGAGGTCGGCCTTCGAATCCCAGAGGAGAGTGAACTGCGGATCGCCGACTTTGACTTCGACGCCTCGCACGTTCTCACTGCCGCTTCCCAGCTTCGCGAGGCCGAAGCCGTCGCCTAATCCGGCGCCAGGATTCTTGCCGGTGTTGCCGGCGAATCCTGCGGACGGATTTGTGATCATGATATCATCGGTTTTGAGCGTGGCGAACTTCGTTGCCGTGGGTTCGCTCGTGGGGATCGGTGTTGGCATGTTGATGGGCGTATCGACGCCGCCGAGCATGTTCACGCCTTCCGGCACACCGAATTCGCTACCGGCGATGCGAGTATCAAACTGTGGCGGTGCTTTGCCCGGTGGGCTGAAGACCCAGAGGGCAAGGATGATCAGCAAGATTCCGTGTAAGATGGCCGATACAACCCAACCTTTGATGCCTGCTGGCGTAAGCAGAACGGCTTCTTCGGGGGTTTCGTTTTCGGCGTTGGCGTCAACCTTCACGCGCGGGGGGGCGGGCTGGGCGACGGGAATTGGCTGCTTGGCGATACCAGGCTTCAAAGACATCGCGGGTTTCTCCCACCCCCGACACCGGCGGCCCGTCGTTCGATCCGGCCGACTTCCGGTCAAGATGCAAGCATTGTAGCAGCATAGCCAAATCCGATTAAAGCCCCACCTGTGAATTCCCTTGCCCGCTCCCGGCCGAAGCGTTTGCCGGCCGCACATCGACACTGTAAAATGTTTAACTCTCACTTTTGCCCGCCGATGCGAGCGCAGGACCGCACATGGACTCACATGAATTGAGGCAGATGCTCGAGGCTGTACGCCTCGGCACGATCACCACAGCCGAGGCCGAGCACCGGTTACGCACGCCGGCCTTGCACGACACCGGCGGATTCGCGACGGTCGACCTCCATCGCCGAATGCGTTGTGGCTTCCCCGAAGTGATCTTCGGACAGGGGAAAACCACCGAACAGGTCGTGCAAATCATGGGCACGATGGTCGCGCACGGCCTCGGCGGCCTGGCGACCCGCATCAGCGACCAAACCGGCGCCACGCTGCTGGAAACGTTCCCGCAAGGCGTTCACAACAAGGTTGCACGAACATTTCGCATCAAAGGCCCGGATGACGACGGCCCGAAACTCGGGCGCGTTGTCGTGATTACGGCTGGCACCAGCGACCTTCCCGTCGCTGAGGAAGCCCGCGTAACGGCTGAGGCGTGGAATTGCGACGTGATGCTCGTGGCCGACGTCGGCGTCGCAGGGATTCACCGCCTGTTCAATCGCCTGACCTCGTTCACCGGTGCCGATGCGCTGGTGGTGGTCGCGGGGATGGAAGGCGCATTGCCCAGCGTGGTGGGCGGACTGGTCGATTGCCCGGTGATCGCGGTGCCGACCAGCATTGGTTACGGCGCGAATTTTCAGGGTCTCGCCGCGCTTCTTGGTATGCTCAATAGCTGCTCGTCGAATGTCGTCGTCACAAACATCGACGCCGGTTTCAACGGCGGGCACGTCGCCGGCTTGATTGCTCGTCGCGCTGGGCAGGCGCGATCGGTCGCGGCGACTCAACAGTCAGTTACGGACGGACCCAGCGGAGAATCGGCTCATGGCCTTGCGTCGCATTGAAATGCCCCCTCGCCTCCCGAAACGACCCGACGACGCCCACAAGGGGATGTTCGGCAACATCCTGGTGATCGCCGGTAGTCGCGGAATGGCGGGGGCGGCTGCACTCGTCGGCGCTGCAAGTCTGCGCAGCGGTGCGGGACTCGTTCGCATCGCGTCTCCTCTCGAAATCCAGCCGACCGTTTCGCAGTTCGAACCGTCGTACATGACCTGGCCGCTGGCGCAGACGAACGCCGGCCAGGTTTCGTTCACCGACGCAAAGGCCGACCTGGCACGCCTGGCCGAATCGGCGACAGTCATCGCCGCCGGGCCGGGACTCGGTCGTTCGTCCGAAATCGATGCGCTCGTACAGTGGATTGTCAACGAGTGCAAGGTACCGACCGTTCTTGACGCCGACGCGCTCAATGCACTCGGCGACGGCGCTGATTTTTCCAACGCGAAACGGCCGATTATTATTACACCCCATCCTGGCGAGTTTGCCCGCTTGCTCGGCGTCTCGACGGCGCAGGTTCAAGCGGACAGAGAAAACCTCGCCGCCACGTTTGCCGCCAAGCACGGGATCGTTGTCGCCTTGAAAGGCGCTGGAACGATTGTGACCGACGGCGAACGAGTTTACGTGAACATAACCGGCAATCCTGGTATGGCGACCGGTGGCTCGGGAGACGTGCTGACGGGCGTCGTTGCGGCGATGCTGGGTCAGGGGTTGCCTGCGTTCGAGGCGGCATGTCTTGGGACGTATGCGCACGGGCTCGCTGGTGATGTCGCGCGTGATCAGAACGGGATGATCGGGTTGATTGCGGGCGATATCGTCGATGCGCTTGCAGACACCTTCACGCACCTCGATTATTGATTTCTCGCGACATCTGCCCCTGATTTGACGGCTTGGACTGTCCCGAATCGGACAGTGCGCGTATATTTACGGTATTGCGTCCGTGAAGCGATGCTCACCGGATCCACGCGCGATCAACTCAGGAGGCAGTGGTGTCGACACGCGAAAACCCGCCCCCGTCCTGGACCTACCGGATGGAAGTTTCTCCCACGGGCCAGGCGCCGGGCGGAGTGAACGCTTCGACCAACGACCCCGTCGTTCTGCTCCATGCTCTGATCAGCCTGCAGTCGCAATCACTCGACGTGCAGCGGCAGATCCTTGAAACCAGCAAGGCTCAGCTCGACCTGGCCAAGGAAGCTGCGCAAATTGCTCGCGACCAGCGGAGCCGGCAAATCGGCGAGTTGGAGCGCTGGCAAAACAGCCACGATCGCGTGATTGACGATTGCAAGATGGCGCTCGGCCAGCTCGAATCAGTGCACGCCGCCCTCATGGGCGATATGTCGCACTATATCGAGGAAAATCACGACAATCTGGTCGAAGGCGACTTCGCGCTGAGCGACTTTGTCGACCGCTTCGGTCCGCGTCTGGCGCATCTCAACACGATGCTCGCCGTGCTTCGGCCCCTTGCGGCCGCGCAACGTAAGCCCGACCAATCCTGAATCGACGGCCCGGTTCGCTGCGAAATGCGAACCGGGTTCATCGTATCAGTTTAACTTCACATCACGTCGTGTAATCGGCGTTGAGGTGAATGTATTCGGCCGTCAGGTCGCACGACCAGAATCGAATCGACGCCGAGCCGTGCGTGAGCACGAGCCTGATCGCGACGTCGCGATTTGCCTTGATACCCTTCGAGACCGCGTCGGCATCAAAGGTGACCGGTGCGCCGTCGCGGTAGAGCGCCGTGCCGTTGACCCAGAGCGATAGCTCGGGCTCGTCGAACATCACTCCGCTGTAGCCGGCGGCTGAGACGATGCGTCCCCAGTTGGGATCGGCGCCGTGAACCGCGGTTTTGACGAGCGCACTATCGGCGACGGCCCGGGCAATCTGGCGAGCTTCCTCACGTGTCCGCGCACCTTCGACGTCGATCGTCATCGTGTGCGTCGCGCCTTCGCCATCGCCGGGAATCATCTTCGCGAGGTCGATGCAGACCGACTTCACCTCGGCAGCGAACGCCGAAAGGTCTGCTCCGGTCAGCTTCGGTCCGCCCCCTGCTCCACTTGCGAGCAAGAGCACGGTATCGTTCGTGCTTTCGTGTCCTTCGACTGACACGCAGTTGAACGACACGTCGACCGACTCGCTGAGAATCGTCTGCAAATCACTCGCTGCGACGTTCGCATCGGTCATGATGAAACCGAGCATCGTCGCCATCCGCGGGCCGATCATCGCTGCCCCTTTACAGAGGCCGAGCAACCGCACGTCGTTACCACCGATCGTGAACTTGCGCGTCACGACTTTCGGGTGAGTATCGGTCGTCATCATCGCTTCGGAAGCGGCGCGAAAGCCGGATTCAGCGTGCGAAAGGTCCTCGTACGCTTTCATCACGCCCTTTTCGACCTTTTCCATCGGCAATTGATGACCGATCACGCCCGTCGATGCGACAAGAATCGCTTCGGGCGCACAGCCAAGTTTCGCGGCGAGAAAACCGGCGGTCGCCTTCGAGTTGGCAAGACCTTGATCGCCCGTCGCGGCGTTGGCGTTGCCCGCGTTGACGACGATCCCCTGGATTTTGTCTGAAGGGAGTATCGCCCTGTCCCATTTCACCGGTGCGGCGGCAACCCTGTTGGTGGTGAACGTTCCCGCGGCGGTGCAGGGGTTATCCGCCACAATCAGAGCCAGGTCGAGGTTACCGGACGGCTTGATGCCGGCCCGAACCGCGCTGGCGCGAAACCCTTTGGGAACGCTAAGCTGTTGAACCGCACTCACAGGAATGACTCCGCCAAACAAGGAAAAGGGGAAGGCTCATAACGGATTCCGGGGTGATGTCCCTAAGTCCGCGTTGAATCAGGTCTTTCTGGGTGCCACTGGTTGTACTCAACCAGTGTGTTTGACGCCATGTATGGCACATTGGTGGGGTACGACCAGTGGCACCCGACGGCTCGATTTCGACCTCCAACCCGGAATCAATCACGAGCCAAAAGAAAAGAGGGCGAACGGACTGACTGACTCCGTTACTGGGCGGTGTAGCCGCCGTCAATGAACAGCGTCGCGCCGGTCATGAAGCTCGATGCGTCAGACGCAAGAAACACAGCGACCGCCCCAAGTTCCTGCGGATCGCCCCAGCGACCGAGAGGAATCTTGGAGACGAACGCAGCGTTAAGCGCTGGGTCTTTGATGAGGGCCGTGTTGATTTCGGTGAGAAATGGCCCAGGGCAAAGGGCGTTGACCGTGACTCCAAACTTGGCCCATTCGAGGGCCAGAGTTTTGGTCATCAGCGTGAGACCGCCCTTGCTCGAAGCGTACGGCGTGCGGTCGGGGATGCTGATCTCGCCAAGCATGCTGGAGAGGTTGATAACACGGCCCGACCCTTGCTTCTTGAAGTGAGGAGCAACCGCGCGGCAGCAAAGCCACGGACCTTTGAGATTGGTGTCGATGACGGCATCCCAGTCGTCTTCCTTCAGCGTCTCAATCGGCCCGCGGATGTTGATCCCCGCGTTGTTGACGAGGATATCGACACGCCCAAACTCACTCAGGGTTCGCGCGACCAAAGCATCAACATCGTCCGCCTTCGTCACGTCGCAAGCGACGCCGATCGCCTTGCCGCCGGGAATTTCTCGCGCCGCGGATTCGGCCGAATCGAGCGTGCGGGCCGTCACCACCACGCTCGCACCCGCCTCAGCCAAGGCCTGTGCCATGACCTTCCCCAGCCCGCGCGAGCCGCCGGTGACGATTGCAACTTTGCCATCAATCCGAAATCGATCGAGAACGCCCATGCGGGTATCCTTCATCTTGCCTTGGGTTTGCGACAGAGCGCCAGATTACTGCATGCCGCCCTGCCGTCCAAGGGATTCGCAGATCCGATCGCGTTCGACGCCATTTTTAGTCTGGGAAAAGCACGCAGTTTGGGGGATAATCTAGCCGACCAGCCCTTACTCCTGCGGCGAGGCGGATTCATGGTTCGGCTTTTTCTGTTTCGGCACGGCGTGGCCTGGCCTCACGGCACTCCCGGACTCGAGGACGACGACCGTCCTTTGACCGAGAAGGGGGAGCGGCGCGTCAGGCAAGTCGCGCGCGGGCTCAAACGGATGGGCCTCAAGCTCGAAAAGATCATCACGAGCCCCCTCCCCCGTGCAGCTCAAACCGCCGAGCTCGTCGCCGAAGTGCTGTCGATCCCCTTCCTGCTCGAGGATAACGACATCCTCGCCCCCGGCAATTCGGCCGAGTCGATTGCGAATTGGCTCAAAACGCGCGGCGAAAAGCGGATCATGCTCGTCGGCCATAATCCCAATCTCTCGCAGTTGCTCGCGTATCTGACGACCGGCCAGATCGAACCCATGCCGGTTTCGTTGCGCAAGGCCGGTGTGGCGGCCCTGAGGGATGATCCCACGGGCGCGTTCCATATCGATTGGATCACGCGTCCGCGATTTATTCGAAAGCTGCGCGAAGGGTGAGCCAACGCGTATTATCGCGCCAGCCCGGTATCGGGTGGACGCGCATATAGAGCGAAGCCCGAAATTCCGGGGCTTCCCTCGCTTCGCTCAGTCCAGCCGCCGGCCACCCAGCACTGAGCCTGGGATTCGACAAGCGCTAGCCGCGCACAACCTGACTCGCCAACGCGGCTTCCGAGAACTCTCGGGCCATGTTCTGGAACTCGACCTGGCATCGCACGAGCGGATCGCCGGGCTTCGGCTTGCATCGCTTGTACGTGCCGTCGGGTTGCAGGATGCGGGCTTTCACGTTGTCCATCAGCGCGACGCTGAGGATGCCGTCGACGACCCGATGATGCAGCCGCGGCTCTTCGATCGGGAACATGATTTCGACGCGACGCCGGAAGTTACGCGGCATCCAGTCGGCCGAGGCGAGATAGAGTTCGGGTTTGTCGTCGTTCTGGAAGTAGGTGATGCGGGAGTGTTCCAAAAACTTGTCGACGATGCTAATCACTCGGATGTTCTCGGAAACGCCCGGCATTCCCGGTCTCAAACAGCAAATCCCGCGGACGATCAGGTCAATCTTCACCCCGGCTTGCGACGCACCATAGAGCGCATTAATTGCGGCGGGATCGACAAGTGAGTTCATCTTGGCGATGATTCGCGCAGGCTTGCCGGCCTCAGCGTGAGCCTTTTCACGATTGATCAGCGCGATTAAACGATCGGCCAGATGTTCGGGCGCAATCACCAGCTTGTTCCAGGTCAGCCCCTGCGAATAGCCGGTCAGCACGTTGAACAGCGCACTCGCGTCTTCACCGAATTCGGGACGGCAGGTGAAGTAGCTGAGGTCGGTGTAAATTCGCGCTGTGATCGGATTGTAGTTGCCCGTTCCGAGATGAACGTACCGGCGTATTCCGTCGTGCTCGCGACGCACGACCAGCGCGGCCTTGCAGTGAGTTTTAAGGCCGACCATGCCGTACACAACGTGCACGCCCGCCTTCTGAAGAGCACGAGCCTTGACGATGTTGTTCTCTTCGTCGAGACGCGCTTGCAACTCGACCAGGGCCGTCACCTGCTTGCCGTTTTCGGCCGCGCGGGCGAGCGCGTTGATGATCGGGTTGTCGTCCGACGTGCGGTAAAGCGTTTGCTTGATGGCGAGAACGTGCGGATCGTCGGCGGCTTGCTCGATGAACTGAATGACTGCGCCGAACGATTCGTATGGGTGATGGACGAGAATATCCTGCTCGCGGATCGCCGAAAAAACGCTGGCCCGATTGGCGAAGAGCGCGGGCAGTTGCGGCTCGAATGGCGGTTCTTTCAACTCGCGGAACCCGTCGATCTTGCAGATTGCCGTAAGCGCGGTGAGATCGACAGGCCCTGGCACCTTGTAAACATCGCGCCGCTCAATATCGAGCGCCTGCGAATTCATGAGTTGCGCCAGGAATTCGTCGTCGGCGCGGTCATTAATTTCCAGCCGAACCGCCGCGCCCCACTTGCGCTGACGCAGGTTTTCCTGAACCGTCGTGAGGAGGTTGCTCTTCACCTCGGTTTCCTGAATCGTCAGATCGCTGTTGCGCGTAACTCGGAACGGCACTCGGCCTGCGACCTTGAATCCGCCGAAAAGCGAATCCAAGCGTGGACCAATCACCTTTTCCAGCAGCACAAACCGCCGCTTGCCGTCATCCTCCGAGGGCAACGGAACGAGCCGATTGAGAACGCTCGGCACTTGCAGCACAGCGTAGAGCTGGCGGGGAGTGTCGTGGTTTTGGTCCTCGACGCGCAAAATAATATTCAGACTTTTGTTATGCAGGTGCGGGAATGGATGTGCGGGGTCGATCGCTAGCGGAGTGAGGACCGGGTAAACCTGTGTGTGGTAATAGTCGTCGAGGTATTTCTGCTGAGCCGGCGTGAGGTCTTCGTGCTCGCAGAGTATGATCCCCTGCTTCATCAGCGACGGGCGGATTTCGTGATACCAGGCGTCGTACTGACGTTCGACGAAGTTGTGCGCGAGCCGGGAGATCTCGTTCAACTGGTCGGCTGGTTCCATGCCGTCGGGTGGAGTGTCCTGCGGCTCGAGTCCGTCGTAAACCTGGGCCTGGAGACCGGCGACGCGTACCTCAAAGAACTCGTCGAGGTTTGAGGCCGAGATCGCCAGGAAACGCAAGCGCTCGAGAAGTGGGTTGCTGTTGTCGCGCGCTTCTTCGAGGACGCGTTCGTCGAATTCCAGCCAGCTAAGCTCGCGGTTGATAAAGGTGGCTGGGTCGGTCGGCATCGAACTCGGGTTCGAGGGATCGGTTGGGGTCGTTTGCTTTTTGATGCTACCGTTGTTCGCGTTTTTCGCCATGAGCCCCCAAACTCCCGTCTAACTTGCCGATACGCCGCAACCTACGCGAGCGATGTTCAGCGACTTTTGACAATCGTTTACGTGCCAGACCCGCACCCTTGGGACACCGGTCGCATCTTCTCCCGCCGTCATCGTGTCATCGTACTCCGACGGTGTACCCAACGCATACCCCGCGGCGAAAACGAGATGGATGCCAAGCGTCTCGTTGGCCGAACGTATTCCCCAGGGCCGAAGTCATGCTCGAACGCTAAGCACGCGGCTTTTCCGATTTTTCGGGTTTTGACATCTCCGAGACGCTGGTTTTTACTCCAAGCAATCACATTTCCATTCGATTCATCCGTCCCTCGCACGACACCGCCAAATCACCGTCCAGCGCAAGTCTGGTTGACGAATTGTCCGCATTATGCGATCGAACTCGCATATCGTGTTTGCCGATCAGGATGCAATCGACAAGTCAAAAACCAGGATGGTACGATGTCAAATACTGCAACTCAAGGCGTTGACCAGACTTGCGAAGAATTGACCGCCAGTGCTGAAGCTCAGCAAAACGTGGATTCGGACGATGTCTTTGAGCCGGAATGGGATTTCCGGAAGGACCAGTCGAAGCCGATTTACATCCTGAACCACGATCATCGCTTCGTCCGGTGGTCCGCACAACAGGCGAAGCCAACCCACCTGATGAATTTGCACACTGCGCGGTGCAAGCTGGTGGCGACCCATCTTCCCAAGGCCAAAGTCATCGTCGACCTCGGCGGTGCGAACGGCTCCATCTTCCAGATGGGCTACCCCTACAAGTTCGACAATCTCACCGTCGTCGATCTTCCGCCTGAAGACCGATGCGATATGTACAAGGATCGAAAGATCCCGGCTGGAAATACTCACGCCGGTCCGATCTATACCCTTTTCACGAACATGACCGACCTGAGCGCGATCCCTTCGCAGTCGGTCGACCTCGTTTGGTCAGGGCAAAGCATCGAGCACATCACCGAGGAACAGGCGAGCGCCGTCTATAAAGAAGTGATTCGCATCCTCAAGCCAGAAGGCAGCTTCTGCCTCGATACGCCCAATCGCTTGATGACCGGGATTCACATCGGCACCGACGAGTGGATTCATCCTGAACACAAGCTGGAATACACGCCCGACCACCTTCAGCGCAACCTGCGTGAAGCCGGGTTCGAGATCATCGACCAACTTGGTGTGGTCGAAATGATCAACACCTATCGGCAGGGGTACATCGACTACCGCGACTTCTACGCCAACGCCGGCCTCAGCACGTTGGTCGATCGCTGCTACATCCAATACTATCACTGCAAGATTGCGCCCCCGCCAGTAGCGGTCGAGCCCGAACCTGCTCCGGTGGTCTCAGAAATTCCCGCGCCCGTCGCGCCGCCCGAGACAGTGAGCCTGTTTCGCAAGGTTCTTCGCAAGGGCAAACGAGTGGCGAAGCGCATTCTGGGGAAGACCAATCCGACTCATGCGGTAACGGGCTGATCTGCGGATCGCTCGCACTGAAGCTTTTCGAGCGAAATTTTTGCGCCGGTCCCGCCTCAAATCATTGAGTCGGGCCGGCTCGATTGTTGCGTGGCGGTCAGTCGATCAAAAGCGATTTTAATGTGCGCAGATTGATTGAATCGAGACTCTCGCCGTCCTTCGTGCCCTTTGGGGTCTCGAGGATGAGCGGAATTCCCCGCCATCGCGCGTCGTTCACCATGTGACGAAACGGCTCGATTCCCAGGCAACCCAGGCCGATCCCGGCATGGCGATCGACTCGGCTGCCCAGCGGTTTCTGGCTGTCGTTCAGGTGCCAGACGCGAACGCGACCAATGCCGATCGCCGCCTCTAACGCGGCCATCGTACTGTCGTATTCTTCCTTCGTGCCCAATGCGTATCCAGCGGCGAAGACGTGACAGGTGTCGCCGCAAACGCCGAGTCTTTCAGGTTCCGCGACACCTGCAAGTATCTGCCCGAAGTGGGCAAAATCGGCTCCCAGGCAACTCCCCTGCCCGGCCGTCGTTTCCAGGTCGATGATCACCGAAACGCCGCGCGTCCGGCGGTGAATTTCATCGAGCGCAAGGACGATCCGCGCGACACCTGCCGCTTCACCTGACCCGGTGTGCGCACCGGGATGGGCGACCAGTTCGCCGATTCCTAACGCCTCGGCCCGTTCGACCTCGACGGTCATCGCGTCGATCGACTTGTTCCAGAGCGCGTCGTCGGGGCTGGCCAGGTTGATCAAGTAGGAATTGTGTGCGACCGGTGTTGTGATCCCGGTTGTCGCCAGGGCAGATCGAAACGCCGAGATGTGGTCATCGGTCAGAGTGGCCGCGCGCCATTGGTTGTTGCTTTTGACGAAAAGCTGCGTGGTCGTGAAGCCGATTTCCTTTGCGGAATGGACGGCGCGTTCGTATCCGCCGGCCATCGACATGTGCGCGCCAAAGTGAGGCGGGGTAAGCCGCGTCGACTTTTTCTTGGGGGAAGCCACCTTGACAAATCCTTCCTCTCTAATGTGAGCAACGCTCTTGCCCGATGAGGGAATTGTGAATTATGATGAATCTGTTCGTCAGGGATGTCCTCGATGGAGGCACGCCATGGGCACTGGGCCGGTCATCTGGGGGATTATTCTCCCCGCCAGTACGATCGCAGGCTGGTATTTTGCCCGTCGGCCGCTTCGTCTTCTGCTCGACGGAATGAGATTCGACCAGGCCCGCGTGACGTTTCGTCACGAGCGTGAATGGCTCGAAGCGCGGTTTCTTCGCGCTCTGGCGCTGAGCGACCCGATGGAAGCGATCCGGTGGGACGACGCCCAATGGCTGAGTCCCGTCCGCTGGGCCCGCGATCGCCAGACGCATCGTTTGTTCGCGCTGGTGGGCGTTGAGTTCGACGTCAATCCGTTCGACGAGACAAGCATCCGGCACGCAACCGCCTTCTTTGAGTATCGCAAGGGACGCTGGTTCGCAGAAGGCAAGCACGTCGACGCTCTTCGGCCCGATGAGACGATTCGCCAGCACGCGCGCTACGAAGTCGTCGTACCGCCCGAAGCGACGTCGTGACCATATCTAACGAATTGAGAAGCACAAGGCCCAAACTGTCGATCTATGACAGTGTTGGGCCGATTTCTTGCGCTTGGGGCTAACCCGGATTATGCTTCGTCGGTTCGCTCACTCGCGGATTTTCACCTTCATTTCCGACCGCAGGCGAATGTACTCGTCGAGGTCGAAGTTATCGCCGCGGCAGATTTCGAGCACTGGCCGCTCAACGCGTTCCACCTCAGCGCACGCTTCGGCGACCTTGTCCGCGATTTCCAGCGGAATGATACACACGCCATGCTTATCGGCGTGGAGCAGGTCGCCCGGCTTGATCTCGACGCCCGCGAGCTTCACCGGCTTGCCGAAGTCGACGAGCCGCACGTAAGCGTGGCTCACGCAAGGATTGAGGCCGAAGAGACCGAATCCGAGGGCTTCAACTTCGTCGAGGTCGCGCGGGCAGCCATCGGTGATGTGGCCGACGCAGCCGAGCTTCTTGTGAATCGTCGCGGTCACTTCGCCAAACTGGGCGCCAAGGCCCGCCGGCGTGTCGAGGTCTTGCCCAACAGCGATCTTGGGGCCAGGAACCGACGCCACGTATTTCAGGTAGTCGGCGAGAAGATCGGGCGCCTTTTCGGTCGGCGGCGCGGCCATCGTTTGCGCCGTCACCGCGTAGCCGACGATCGGGCCAATGCTGGGCAGCAGGCAGCGAATCGTGTGCGGCAGGAAACCGACGTCGCGCGGGCGGACGTTGAAGATCTCGATGGCGTTGGAGATGGTTGGGGAGTTCCACTTGCGAAGCTCCGCCAGTTGATCGGCGGAAAGAGGGTGAGCGGCCATTCTGTCGGATCTCCCTTGTCGAGTGCGGCTTATCATGCGCGGTGGGAAGGGCGTTCTTTCGGCCCTCGATGCGCGTCGTTGGCGCGTTAGACTACTCGACCCGACTGGGTGACTGCCAGTCCCCCTTCCGCTTCGATGGCAGCTTTAACTGCCTCAGCAAACCCATTCCCTTGAAATCGTCGCGCGTGAGCAAGGCCGAGTTTTCGATGTCGGGCTCGCAAATTCTCGTCGTCATAGAGGGCGTGCATCGCTCTCTCAATTTCACCCACGGACGGCTCTTCGAGATAAAACGCGGCATCTCCACCTGACTCGACGAGTGCACTTCTGCGGAGCGTCACCACCGGACAGCCGCATGCCATCGCCTCGGCCACGGGCAGGCCGAATCCTTCGGAATCCGACGGATAAAGACAGCCCAATGCTCCACTGAGCAGACCGACCAGCACATCTTCACCGACGTGACCGGCGTGAATAATCCCGCTTGCGGTCGGAATGGAATCACTTTCTGGCCCAACGAACAGGAGTCGCGCTTTTGGATGTTTTGCGTGAAAACGCGTGAAAGCGTCGATGATTTCCGACAAATGCCGGCGTGCCGATGGTTTGCCTACAAAAATGAAATAAGGATTGCCATCGATCCCGACGGTTTTCGCGGCAGACTCAATCTGCGTTTTCGAGACTGGTGCGAAGTGGGAATCGATCGAAGGATAAATCACTTCGATGCGCGAAGGATCGATTTTATAAAAATTCGCCACATCTTCGCGCGTGGCGATCGAAGGTACGACGATGCGTGTGGCGCGTCGAGCCGCCGCGCGGTATCGCTGCCGAAATCGCAGTCTTACGAGCCAAGAGAATCCTTGCGGGCAGTTTTCGAGCAAGGTGTCGAACACCACGAGCACAGTGCGGCCGCGCCAGTTGGGCGGAATCAAATTCGTTGGTGCAAAAAGGAGATCGCAGGCCCGCAAAAAGCGTCGAAGACCGAACATTTCCCAGATCAAACCGGGCCAGCGACTGCCAATCGTCCTTACAGTCAAACGCGGATGATCTGGAACTCTCGCAAGCGCAGATTCATCCTGCACAATCAGTAGCGTTTCAAATTCCGGCCATGAGGTTTCGGCCCATTGATTGAGCAGCGTTTCGAGATAGCGGCCTACTCCGGTGCGCTTGCCGCTCAGGCGTCTGCCGTCGATCACCAGCCGTGGTTTTTCCGACATTCCGACAACTCTGGCTGGCGTTTCTCAGAATCTTCGAGCCACGCCAGAGTTTTACCGGAATCTCGACTCGAAATCATCGCCGCTTCGATGCGCGTCGCACTTCGTTGACATCTTCGTGCGCCATTCGCAACGGCGTGGGTACGCGATAACGCCCCGATGTTTTTAGCACGAGTGCAACCGCGGAGTCGAGGTCGCACCGATGTCCGACCGACACAAAGAGCGGTTTTACGCGGTCTTTTGTAGAAACGACCGCGCCAACAATTTCTCCGCTGTCGAGCAAAAGTGATCTCTCGCCCCTGCGTGCTCCCGGTGCGTCATAGGTGCCAATCAACCGGCTCTTCGCGCAGCCAACGGTTGGCTTGTCGAGAATCAATCCGAGATGGCTGGCGATTCCCAAGCGTCGCGGATGGGCGATTCCTTGACCGTCGACAAGCACCACGTCGAAGTCGGATTTCAGCCGGCTGAACGCCTCGAGCACCGCGGGCGCTTCGCGAAATGAGAGAAGCCCGGGGATGTAAGGGAACTTCATCGGATGGACGAGACCGACACGTTCGACCAGCTCGAACGTGTCGGCCCGGACGACGATGACGGACGCTGCGATCTGGGTGTCGAACCGGTTGAACGAGACGTCAGCGGCTGCAATCAAGTTGACCTGGGGAAGCGGCGTCGACGTGTCAACGCACCGCGCCATTTCGGTTTGCAGCTCGCGAGCTTCGGCCGTCGTCAGATCCCAGCGATGCGTCAACAACGTATCCATCATGGCGTCGTTCCATCTTTCCTTGAAATTCAATGCTGCGCGATACTCCTCAGAGCATCGGCGGCCCGAACGCAGTCATCGGTGCTGACGTCGAGATGCGTGCATGCCCTCACCGCTTGCGGTCCAATCGCAATCATGAGGATTCCACGCTCGCGCAGTTTCGCCACCACTTCTGCTGCTGTGCCGATCCTGGGATCCACCTGAAACCAGACGAGATTTGTTTCGACAGTGCCCGACTCGAGTTGAAAACCGTCGGTCTCCTCGATGGCCTGCGCGATGATTTGCGCGTTCGCATGATCGTCGGCCAGCCGCGGCACATTCTTCTCAAGAGCAAAAAGCGCGCCGGCAGCGATGATTCCGGCCTGGCGCATGCCGCCGCCGAATACCTTGCGCAAACGGTGTGCCTTGCGGATATGTTCGACTGTACCCACGATCGCCGAACCAACAGGAGCGCCTAGCCCCTTGGAAAAGCAGAGCGAAATCGTGTCGAATTCTTTTGCCCAGACATCCGCGGCAATGCCCGAAGCGACAACGGCATTCATAAGCCGCGCACCGTCGAGATGCATTGCAATCCCATGCCCGCGGGCCCAGGCCGAGATGGCGCGGACGTCGTCAATCGGATGAACTTTGCCGCCGCCGCGATTGTGGGTGTTTTCGAGTGTAACCAGGCGCGTGCGAACGTAGTGGCCATCATCAGGCCGGATTTTGCCTTCGAGCACTTCGCGGTTAAGCATCATGTTGGGCGTGTCGATGGGCCGGGTGGTAACGCCTGAGAGGCGAGCGATCCCCCCACCTTCCCATACGTAAACGTGCGACGTACTCGCACACAATAATTCGTCACCGGGTCCGGCATGCACCCCAATGGCGATCTGATTCCCCATCGTCCCGGTCGGAACGAAGAGCGCTGCTTCTTTGCCCAGTAGCGCAGCAGTTTTCTGCTCAAGCGCGTTGATTGTCGGGTCTTCACCCAGCACGTCATCACCAACTTCGGCCTCGCTCATGGCCTGTCGCATCGCGGCGGAGGGCTTCGTTACGGTGTCGGATCGAAAGTCGCTCACTCGCATGGGAATTCCCTGAAAATCAGCCAAAGCTGTGTGATGGATCGATCGTGTCACTTTAGCTACAACCGAACGCGTGTCAAATCTTCGAGACACTTCAGCGCATCTCGGTTGCTGGAGCAATCGAGCAAAATTCTGTATCGTGCGCGTTACATTCTCAGCAATTTAAAGGCAGACCAAGGCTCGCTGGCTCATGTGCGAAACTGAGAAAATTGAATGTCCGGAACCACTGCGTGGGATGTTCCTCGAATTATTGAGAGGGACGCTGCTTTGGATTCGTCATTTTGCTGACGACCAACGCTTTTGCTTTGTGATGGCGGATCAGGCGCATAACATCCCAGGGCTAATCGCAGACTTCAAAGTTGAGTTACTGCGGTATTACTGGGGAATAGAGCGACCTTGCTGCTTGCACGCGTTAGAACGAATCAACCGTCAGCCGCCTGCGACGCTTATCGAAGCATGGAACGCGATCGAACCAGAGTACCTCCGTTTGTGTGGCGCTCCCGAGAAATGATTGGCAAGAAGTCTCTCGAATCTCTTCTTCGACAACACGCGAGGATGCGATGTGGACGATCGACCGCCGCGTGCTCGTCAGCAACCGAGTTGACCATTACGTTGTGCGTCGTGACGATCGTCCCGCCACGTTTGGCGAGGTTGTTTCCGCGCTCGCAGATGATATCGAATTCTGTCACTTGCTAAATAAAACTCTGGCGGTTTCAAGCTTCAAAGCATTTCGCTGGGAGACCCCTGCCGTCTCTTCTGCCACTCTCGGTCGTCCGTTTGAATTCGTTCTGGTCGACAGTCCAGGATTGACCTCGATGGCCGATTCCTCGGCGTTCGCGAAACAGTTCGGCGATTCAGCGGATCCAAATGTCGTCGTTTTTCCCAATCTGGGACGCGACGCGATTCTCGTGGTGCCACGTCAGATCACCGACGCCAATGCTTACGCGCATCTCGCGACATTTATGCGGCTCGCGCCGGATACGCAGCAACTCGCACTTTGGCGGAGTGTCGGCACTGCAATGCTCGGACGCCTATCGGCGCGGCCTGTCTGGCTCAGCACGGCTGGCGCGGGTGTCCCCTGGTTACACGTCCGGCTCGACGACCGGCCGAAGTATTACGCTCATGGCCCCTATCGACTCCCTGTCTGATTTCAACTTGTGACGATTGCACAGTTCAACGTGGCCGACTGGTATCTTGCGTAAAACGCATGGCCCGGGTAGGTTTGTGTGTCACAGCTAATTTCCCTCAGCTCCCACCGTTCTCAGTTCTCATGACGTCCGTCGCATTCACCCTCACTAGGGTGCTTACCCTTCTGGTTTCCGTTGATACCGACACCCATGAACAACGGGTGAATCGTTTGCGCACGCACGAAATGTCGTGTGAATTCGTGCCGACGTCGGCGAGTTTTTTGATTCTCAGCCGGCTGGCACATCGCACGGGCGCGAGACCTGAGCCGCGATCGTGCGGATCTCGTTCTTACCTGCAGCGGACATTGTCGATCGACATCGCCGCAGGACTGCGTTCGGATTTGAGCCTGCCGAAGTTCGCGGTGATTTCAACCTGGCGCAGTCTCATCCTGCGCTGCTGAATTCCTTCGCTTGAAAATTGAGATGCCGGACTCTCCCTCCGGAATCTTCAACTCTTGCTATTTCGAGTGCGATCGTCACTCAGACCGTGAAGCCGCGGTCTGCAGGACGTCCGTCTATCCACGTTGGATCGAATTGCTGCGTGTTGATGATTCTTCACTTCCTGGAGAGGTAGGTATTCGCTCATGAAGAAGCCAATTCCCTTCATTCTGCTGGCGATCGTCGCCGTTCTCGCGTTTTTGCCCCTGGGCGCTGCGGCCACTGCAAAGCCCGGCGATCCGCTCAATTCGGGTGACACCGCCTGGCTCATCACCGCATCTGCATTGGTGCTGCTGATGACCCCCGGCCTGTCGTTCTTTTACGGCGGCATGGTCGGTTTCAAGAATGTCGTGTCGACCATGCTTCAGAGCGTGATCGCACTCGGCGTGATTAGCCTGGTGTGGGTGGCCGTTGGATTCGGCCTGGCATTCGGCGATGACATTGGAGGCCTGGGGATCATCGGCAATCCGATGACCTTCTGGATGTTCAATGGGGTCGGCGGCGACACCGCTGCCCTCGGCGCAGCGAGTGGAATGAAGTTGACGATTCCGCTGCTCGTCTTCTCGATGTTCCAACTCAAATTCGCGATCATCACGCCGGCGCTTATCACAGGTAGCTTCGCCGAACGCGTGCGATTCTCTTCGTACCTGCTGTTCATGGTGCTCTTCAGCCTGATCATCTATTGCCCGCTCGCGCACGCGACATGGCACCCGGATGGCCTCTTCTTCGGCTGGGGCGTGAAGGACTTCGCAGGCGGCACCGTTGTGCACATGTCGGCCGGTTGGGCCGCGCTTGCCGGAGCTTTGATCCTGGGTCGCCGCAAAGCCCACGTCCACGGCCACGAGCACATCCCCGCCAACGTGCCGTTCGTGCTCCTCGGCACCGGTATGCTCTGGTTCGGCTGGTTCGGTTTCAATGCCGGTAGCGCGCTGAAGGCCAATGGCGACGCCGCAATCGCCTTCGCTACCACCAACACCGCCAGCGCCGCGGCGATGCTGGGCTGGATTTTCTTCGACTGGTTGATGGGCAAGAAGCCGTCGGCCCTTGGTGCGTGCATCGGCGCGGTGGTCGGCCTCGTCGCGGTAACTCCGGCCGCCGGATTTGTCACCGTCGCCCAGAGCATCACGATTGGCCTCGTCGCCAGCGTGATCAGCAATCTCGCCGTGCATCTCCGCACCAAGTCGACGCTCGACGACACGCTCGACGTCTTCCCGTGCCACGGTGTCGGCGGCATGACCGGCATGATCTTCACGGCGATCTTCGCAGCACTGCCCGCCGATGGCAGCGTCACGCGCATGTCGCTGATGATCGCCCACGGCAAGGCACTCGTGCTCGTCTCGGTCTTCGCGTTCGTCGGCTCGTTCATCCTCTACAAGATCACCGACCTGATCATCCCGCTCCGTGTTACGCCCGAGCAGGAAGACGAAGGTCTCGACCTTAGCCAGCACGGCGAAACGGCGCTCGGCGCCGAAATCTTCGCCGGCAGCAAGGCTTGATGAAAATCCAGAGGGGCGGTCGCACACGTTGCGGCCGTCCCGACTTTTTCTCAAGAAACGTGGTGGGTCGACGAATATGATGCCCGCGATGTACTTTGCTCGTTCCCCTACTCTCCGGGATCGCGACAATGGGGCATACGCTGTGGGTCGACGTTCGCGGTATGTCGCAGGATGATCAGCGAGACGACAATTCGTTGATGGTTCGATTGCAAGATCCGCTGGATGACCTCTGTGCAAAACTCAATGTGGCGAAGCTGAGCGACTTTCACGATTACAGCCAGCTTGAAGCCGAATACGCCGATTTCGATGAGGATCTGGACGAACACGCCGAGATCGAAATGTCCGACATCCAGGCGGCGGGCAATTGGCTTAATCCAAACCCCGCGTTAGCTTCGGTTCAAGCGTTGCGTACGCATCTCGAATGCCAGCCGAATGACCTGGTGGTCGAATCGCCAGCATGGCGAAAACAAGTGCTCGACGAACTAAAGTACTGCCAGGTGGCTTTGGAAAAAGCCGTGGCCGACGGTACCGACTTTCGCTTCTTGATCGTCGCCTGACGAATCAAAGTCCAATCCCGCTAAGTCCCAACTCAGTTCTCGAATGTTTATCCTGGCATAACTTGGCTGTATAAAACGCTTCGCGCAAGCCATTTTGCTCTTTGCGTTTGCCGCAACGCCCGGCTAATTTCAAACCTCTGACAAAAATCAGAGGTAAAAGGTGGCGCGGTTCCTTGCCTGACCGACTAGAATGGTTTTCGTCTGTTCGAGGGGTAGAGGCCAGGAAGAAATGTCGACGACGCTTCAGATCGGAAGAATCAACACGGCTGGCGAGGATGCCCGTTCGGCCATCCTTGCTTTGAGACGACAACTCAGCCCGAATGGAAACGTCGTCAGCCCGCAGGGACGAGCACGAACCATCGCGACCTTCGGCGAGCCGCTCACGCCGCAGCAAGTGGTCGAACGTATTTGCTCAGAGGTGCAATCGCGCGGACTCGACGCCGTACTCGACTACACCGAAAAGCTCGACGGCGTACGGCTTGATCGCGACCAGATTCGCGTCTCGCCCGAGGAATTGAAGGCAGCATATGCACAGGCGGATTCGGCCTATTTGAAGACGATTCGTCGCGTGCGCGACAACGTGATGGCGTTTCAATCGGGCATTCTCAATCGCGATGCCCGTATGAAGCGCGGAGCGCATTGCGAGTTGCAGCTTCGCTACCGTCCGCTGCGTCGCGCTGGGGTTTGCATTCCTGGCGGTGCAGCCGCGTATCCGTCGTCGCTCTTGATGACCGTCGTGCCAGCACAGGCCGCTGGAGTTCAGCAAATTGCTGTGGTCGTCCCACCCACGAAATTCGGCGGTTATAACGTCGATCTGCTCGCGGCCTGCCACGCGCTGGGTGTGACCGAGGTCTACCGGATTGGTGGAGCACAGGCCGTCGCAGCGCTAGCTTATGGTGTCGAGGGAATCGAGCAGGTCGATAAGATCGTCGGTCCTGGCAACCTTTTCGTCGCGCTGGCGAAGCGGCACGTTTACGGCGAGGTCGATATCGATAGCATCGCCGGCCCCAGCGAAGTTGTGCTCATCGCCGACTGGACGGCCGACCCGCGCTACATTGCGGCCGACTTGATCAGCCAGGCCGAGCACTCGCCGGGTGCGAGCATCATGATCACCTGGGAAGACGACCTGTGCGATCGCGTGGCCGACGCGCTTTCAGAACAACTTGGCCGTCTCAGCCGCGGCGACCTCGCCCGCGATAGCCTCGAACGCTTTGGCGCTCTCATCAAGGTTCGCGATGAAGACGAAGCAGTTAGCCTGACGAATCTCATCGCTCCCGAACACCTCCATGTTTCGACGTCGGATCCATTCCGACTTGCCGAGCAGCTGACGAACGCCGGGGCGATTTTTCTTGGGCACGACACGCCCGTCGCGCTCGGTGATTATGCAGCGGGACCATCGCACGTCTTGCCGACCGGCGGCACGGCACGCTGGGCTTCTGGTTTGTGCGCCAACGACTTTTTGAAGCGTTCAAGCCTGATCTACGTCGATCGCGACGGCCTCGCTGCGTTTGCGAACGACGTACGCGTGCTCGCTGACAAGGAAGGGCTGACCGCTCATCGTTACAGTGTCGACATTCGTCTCGAGGATCCGGAACCGCCCGTCACCGAGTGAAGAAAGTCGAGTTCGTTATGACGCCGAACCCATCGCCGCCGCTTCCCGGTCCGACCGTCTCTCGGCCGCAGCTTGCGACTCCCGTGCAGATCACGTCGGAGGAAGTTCACGCGTGGGTGGCGCGCCGCGAGCGGTTTCGGAAGTGGTTGGTGCGGGGAGTTGTGTTAGTTCTTGCCATCGGTGTTGGTGCCGTCGCGACTTTCTGGACGTTTTTCAACGAACAACTCGTCGCGATGGCCACACTGCGATCGAATAACCTCGCGGTCGATTGGGACCTGACTCCTGTTACGATCTGGCACGGCGGTGAGTCACAAGTTCGCGCCAATTCCGCCCGCTATCCCTCGTTCCTCGCCACGCGAGTACCGAACGTTCTGGTTCCGCTCAAATCACTCCTTCACCTCAAATCGCTCGACCTCGGTGGAGTGTATGGATTGGAGGATAAGGATCTCGACGTGCTCGCAAGCCTCTCCGAGTTAGAGCATCTTCAACTGTTCCGGACGCGCGACTACGAAGGGAAGAGACTCGAGCCGTTCTGCGACGCGTCGGCCGAACACATCAAGGGGCTGAAAAAGCTGCGGACGCTGGTTTTGACGGATAACAACATCACCGACGCTGGCGTTGCGAAACTCGTGAACCTCGACGCTCTGGAATCGCTCGATCTTGATGGCACGGACATTACCGACGCGTCGCTCGAATTCATCAAGAAAATGAAGTCGCTCAGGTACGTGACCGTGCGGAACACGGGTGTCACCCCTGCCGCCGCGGCGAAATTCCGCAGTCAGATGACGTCGATCGAAATCACCGACCAGGACATTCCGCCGGGGCCGCCGGGACAATGACAACCTCGCCATTCACGCTTCGACCTGCGACGCCCGCCGATTGTGACGCCATCGCCGCGCTCATTTACGAGCTTGCGGTTTATGAGAAGCTCGAATCGCTCGCGAAGGCATCAGGCGACGACCTGCGTCGCAATATGTTCGGCCCGCGGCCGTTTGCCGAAGCGATCGTCGCCGAGGTGAGCGGCAAGATCGTTGGATTTGCCCTGTTCTTCCATACGTTCTCGACGTTTCGCGGCCAGCCCGGTTTGTGGCTCGAAGATATTTACGTCCAGCCGGCACACCGCGGGGCCGGCATCGGCAAAGGCTTGCTTGCACAAATCGCCGCACTCGCGATCGAGCGGAAATGTGGACGAGTCGAGTGGATGGTGCTCGACTGGAACGCTCCTTCGATCGCCTTTTACCGATCGCTCGGCGCCGGGCCGATGGACGACTGGACGACGTACCGCCTGACCGACGGGCCGCTCGAACGGCTTGCGTCAATTGCAACGACAGCTAACGCCAGCGAGGCCTCGCAGAAATGACCGCGCCTTCCGATCGCCGCAGCCCCTTCCTTCCGCACATCGACGCCATGTCTGGCTACGTCCCCGGCGAGCAGCCGCGCGACGGTGAGTACATCAAGCTCAACACGAACGAAAACCCCTACCCTCCCTCGCCCGAAGTTGGCAAGGCAATCATCCCCGCGCTCGACGGCCGGCTGCGACGCTACCCCGACCCAGTCGGCACCGCGTTTCGCGACGCCGCCGCCACGCTCCACGGCGTAACGCGCGAACAGATTCTCGTGGGAAATGGTTCCGACGATTTGCTGACGATCATGACCCGCGCGTTCATTGGCGCGAACGATCTCATCGTCTATCCCACACCGAGCTACATCCTTTATCGCACGCTCGGCGAGCTACAAAACGGCCGGCTCGAAGAAGTGCCGTTCGACAATGACTGGACGCTCGATCCGCTCGCGTTTGCTCGCCCTGGTGTTCGACTCGCGTACCTCGCGAACCCCAACAGCCCGTCGGGAACATGCTTGCCGCCGGCTGAAGTCGCCAAGCTTGCCGCCGCGCTCCCCTGCCCGCTCGTCGTCGACGAGGCTTATGGCGACTTCGCCGAGACACATTGCATTGGCCTCGTTGCCGATCATCCCAACGTGATCGTCACGCGCACCCTGAGCAAAGGCTACGGACTCGCCGGCCTGCGATTGGGATATCTCATCGCGCGGCCCGAAATTGTTGCCGGCTTGGAAAAGGTCAAGGATTCGTACAACTGCGATAGCCTGAGCTTGCTTGGCGGCGCGGCGGCGATCAAAGATCGGGCATATCTCCGCGAAACGCGCGGAAAGATCATCGCCACTCGAAAACGATTGACCGCAGCAGTTCGCTCGATGGGATACAACGTTCCCAATAGCTCGGCGAATTTCGTCTGGTGCGAAGGCGGTGCGCCGGCGCGCGAGGTTTATGATGCCCTCAAGGCACGCAAGATTCTCGTCCGGCTGATGAAGTATCCGGGCCGTGCGGATGGTCTGCGAATCACCGTTGGCACAGACGCCGAAGTTGATGCGTTGCTCGTCGCGCTTCGAGAGATCGTCGGCTAATACCGCGTGCAAGCTGCTCGGTCTACTCTCGACTTTCTCCGTTCCACTCTCTATTTTTTGCCGCGTAGTGGCAAAAAATCGGGGCGACGAGTTTAGGCCAGCTTGCTATAGTCGGTACTCATTACGGGTAGACGTTTTCCGCCCCGAAACTCCATGACGAGTTATGCAACTGGGATAGTGGAGCAGATTGGATTGGGTGGTCTGGACAACTTGTTGTCCAGGTGGCGCAGCCACAAGAGGGCGACGCGGAAAAGATGGCGATATCCTCTTGTCGCTTCGCGACCGGGACCAGCAAGTTGTCCCGGCTATCCAGGTTCATTCAATCGTCTAGTACCACGTGCGTAACTCCTTTCCACAACGAGCATGAACGTGTCCGACCGAATCGCCGAAATCTCGCGCGCGACGAAAGAGACGCAAATCGCGCTGAAGATCAATCTCGATGGCACGGGGCGCGCGCAGATCAAAACGGGCGTCGGTTTTCTCGATCACATGCTCGAGCTGTTCACTCGTCACGGCCTGTTCGATCTCGAAGTGACCTGCAACGGTGATCTTCATATCGACGATCACCACACGACGGAAGATATCGGCATTTGCCTCGGCATGGCGATCGACAAGGCGCTCGGCAACAAGGCGTCGATCCGCCGTTACGGTCACTGCATTCTGCCGATGGACGAAACCCTGGTGACGACAGCCGTCGACCTGAGCGGACGCGCCTACTGGGTCTGGAATGCTCCCATGCCCTCGCAAAAGATCGGCACGTTCGATAGCGAACTGGTTGCCGATTTCTGGCAAGCGGTAAGCACGCATGGGCGCATGAATCTGCACGTGTTGCTCCATTACGGGCGGAACACGCACCACATCAGCGAGGCGATCTTCAAAGGATTGGCCCGCACGCTGCGCATGGCCGTTGAGATTGACGCACGCGGTACCGGCGTCCCCTCGACCAAGGGCGCGCTCTGATGGCGGCGAAATCCAAGTCGTTGCGTTCGACTCTCGTCAATGCCGCGCTCGTGGTTGTTGGTTTTGCATTGCTCGGGCTTGCGGTCTGGTCGAATCGCGAGAAGCTCGCGCAGGTGTTCGCGCACCGCGTTGATTTTGGCCTCTTCGGCCTGGCGTTTGTAATCTACGTCGTCGCCCTCGTGTGCACCTTCGTGCGCTGGTTCACACTCGTGCGTGCGCTCGACCTTCCGTTTCGTTTGCTCGATGCGATCAAACTTGGTTTTATTGGAAATATCTTCAATCTTGTGATTCCAGGTGCCGTTGGCGGCGACGTCATCAAGGCTGTCTTTCTTGCGCGAGCCCATCCCACGCGCAAAGCGAAGGCGGTCGCTTCGATGGTGATCGACCGCTTGCTCGGTCTCGCTGGATTGTTCGTCCTCGCAGGCGTCGCGGCGGCGTTCGCGTTTGGACGCGCAAACGACCAGGTGAAGATCCTGATCGGCATCGTCTGGGCGCTGCTCGCCTGCGGCCTGACCGGGCTCTTTGTCCTGTTTCAGCCGCGACTCTACCCCCTGCTCGATCGTCTCACGGGCGGCCGGCCGAAGCTGGTGAAGATTCTCAAAGAACTCGAATCGGCGGCTGGGGCTTATCGTTCGAATGCCAAGCTAGTAGTTGCCTGCCTCATTGCGTCGGCCTGTATTCACAGCATTTATGTCGTCGCGTTCTATGTAGCGAGCCGCGCCGTTTTCGACCAGATTCCCAGCTTTGGCGAACATTTCCTCATCGTGCCGCTCGTCTTGTTTTCCACCGCTGTGCCGCTCCCATTCGGTGCGCTCGGCCTGACGGAAATCGTCAGTGGACGGCTGTTCGCGCTCGGTCTCACGGGTGACGCCGCGACCGACGCCGTCGCGAACGGCACCATCGCCATGATGGCTTTTCGCACGGTGATGTACGCAAGCGGACTGCTTGGGCTGATCATTTATCTCACGAACCTGCGCTGGGTACGCGAGCTTACAAGCCCAAACGCCGCGGCTGAACTGGCGTCAAATACGAACGAAGATGCGCTGACGGTAGAGCCAGACGCACACAAGC
The DNA here is from genome assembly GCA_945957605.1 of uncultured Isosphaeraceae bacterium. Taxonomy (GTDB): domain Bacteria; phylum Planctomycetota; class Planctomycetia; order Isosphaerales; family Isosphaeraceae; genus CAMFLR01. The sequence goes on along the minus strand of CAMFLR010000004.1, from coordinate 533,775 downwards.
CAGAGCACGCCGAGCACGGCGATTGATTCAAACATTGGTCCGTAATTACCGGCGAAAAGCGTCCCCTGGGCCTGAACTCTCGGGGTGAAACTTGGGCCAAGTCCCACCACATGGTCGAGTGCATAAAACGCGGTCGTCAGGTGAATGCGCAGCGTCTGCTTGACCCACGGTTTGATCAATTGTGCCATCATGTACATAACTATGGAGTTTGCTCCGACAACGACGAGAGGCCAGGCGAGCTTTTTGTAATTGAGCACGTCGATGACAGCGTAGAAACCCGCCAGCAAAACCGCTGCCCAGCCCGCGCTCACGATCGTCCAACTTGGTGTCCAGAGCCGCTTGATCACCGGACAAACCGAGTAGTCCATCGCCGTTCCGAGTGCGATTCCAACCAAACCCGCGCACGCGAGAATTCGCAGCTTTTCGACGTCCGTTCGTGGTGAGCGCAGCAATCGTCCTGCGGTGATACCGAAAATCATCGTGGCGATCGACGGCAGGAAATTCAGCGTCGTGTAGCCGCCGGTGTTGATCTTGAAGCCGGAGCCATCGGGATAGGGAAGATGTCCGAGCACCGCCGCGTCGAGGTCGGCCGCGAAGTTGGCACCCTTCGTCCAGTGTTGAAAGAGTGTCGAATAGCTTGGCATTGCAACCAAATCTGCGCTCGAACTCGGTAGCGGCCAGAAGGCGAAAAGCGACCAGTCGAAGAGCAAAATCCCTAACGCCACGGCGAGTTGCGCGCGGACGCCAAGCCCCATCACCAGAAACAAAATCGGATACCCCAGGCCGATCTGTGCAAGCACGTTCGTAAAAATCCAGCTTGTTTGATTCGACCAGTTCGACGCGAGAAATACGCCAAGAACGACGAGAATCGCCGACCGTTTGAGTGCGTGTCCGAACTGCTCGAACCAGCTTGCTCCTTTCTCGCGGCGGCTCGCGTACGACCACGGCATCGCCACGCCGACGATAAACATGAACGATGGTTGAATTAAATCCCAAAAGGCGCAGCCACGCCACTCGACGTGGTCGAACTGATGCGCCAGCCGCTGCCAGAGATCGCTGCTTTCAAAATGCTTGGCGACCTGTGGAATCCCCAGCCCCGCCGACGCCATCGCGAGCATCACAAAGCCACGATAGGCGTCGAGTGACAGCAAACGCGCGGGAGGAATTGCGGCAGGGGTTGTGTCGGTGGGATTGTTCGTTTCCATGACAATCACCTCGGGCAGGGCTTGGACGGGCGAGTCCCGATATCGTACCGTGTGATCTCCCAGAAAGCCCCGAGGAATCGCGACATGAACAAGAAACATTCGATGCTGTTCGTTCGGAAGCCCGTCGCCACGCTGCTCGGGGAGATGGAGGGGGGAGAACGGCTACATCGCGTGCTTGGTCCCATCGCACTCGTGGCGCTTGGCGTCGGGGCGACCATTGGCACCGGGGTGTTCGTGCTCACCGGCGAAGTCGCGCATGATTATGCTGGTCCGTCGATGATTCTTTCGTTCCTGCTCGCCGGAGTTGGATGCGGCCTGGCTGCGCTTTGCTACTCCGAAATGGCAAGCATGGTGCCCGTCGCCGGAAGTGCTTATACGTATGCGTATGCAACTCTTGGTGAAGTGATCGCGTGGATCATCGGCTGGGACCTCATTATCGAATACGCCATCGGCTCTGCTGCGGTGGCTGTAGGGTGGGCGAATTATCTGCAAGTGTTGATTCAAGGGATAACCGGCGGCGGACTCGACCCAAGGTTCGTCAGTTCGCCCTGGAAATACGACCTGAAACAAGGCCGGTTCGTCTGGGAGCACATCAACGTCGGCGGCGAATACATCACTCCCTGGTTCAATCTTCCTGCCGCGCTCATCGTTCTGGGCGTTACCGTTGTGCTCGTGATAGGTATTCGCGAAAGTGCACGTTTTAACGCGTCGATGGTGATTCTCAATTTATTGATCATATCCACGGTCATACTCGTCGGTGCAGCGTACGTCAGGCCTGCGAACTGGACACCGTTTCTTCATCGCGAACAGGGCTGGAAGGGCGTGGCCGAAGGGGCAGGCCGAATCTTCTTCGCATACATAGGCTTTGATTCGATATCAACACACGCTGAAGAGGCTCGAAACCCGAAACGCGACCTCGCGATTGGGATCCTTGGCTCACTCATTATTTGTACGACGCTTTATGTCGCGGTTTCGGCCGTGCTCACGGGGATGATCCCATACGCGACGATCGATACCAAAGCTCCGTTTGCGTCAGTCTTCCATCAGCGGAATTTGCCGATCGTCGCGACGATGGTGACGGTTGGGATTCTCGCGGGTACAACAAGTTCTCTGCTGGTTGGCCTGCTTAGCCAACCGCGCATTCTTCTGGCGATGGCGCGCGATGGCTTGCTGCCGCTTGGTTTCTTCGGCGCGATTCATCCCCGCTTCCTCACGCCGTGGAAGTCGACGATCCTCATCGGCGTGCTTGTTGCGCTTCTTTCCGCTTTCGCGCCCCTCGACTTCCTCGCCGAACTCGTGAGCGTGGGTACGCTGTTTGCTTTTGTTATTGTTTGTGCGTCTGTGTTAATTTTGCGGCGCACTCACCCACAAATGGATCGGCCATTTCGTGTACCGGCGCTGCCAGTTATTGCGGTGTTGGGCGTTCTAGTGAACGGTGGCCTGATGTTTGCATTGGGACGTGATAACTGGATTCGGTTAATTGCTTGGCTCACAATCGGAATGATGATCTACCTTTGTTACGGCCGGTTTCATTCGCGGCTTCGATTTGCACAAAATCAGGGATAACGCCCTCTGGCATTCGGTTCGCCCATCGGAAACAATCAGGCAGTACATGCACTTCCAGCGTGCCTTGCCTGGCGCGAATCACCTTGCTCAATCGAACCGGGGCTGGTTTCTCCAACGGCCGAGCCAAAGCGATCCCTTTCTCCTCGGAGAATCGACGGTGGTTACTCCCGCAGAGACTTTGCCTGCCGCGGCGGAACAGGCGTTGGGCGCTCTTCTCGTTCAGGATGGACTGATCACCTCGCAGCAGCTCATTGGTGCCCAGCGCTTCGGGTGGGAGCACAAGCTCGACCTGCGCCAGGCGCTGCTGCGTCTCAAGCTCGTGCCCAGCGACCAACTCAACCGAATCATCGTCGAGAGAGTGTCGGTGATTGCTGAGGCTGTCGACGAAAATCTCCCGGTATTGGCCGACTCGGCCGAGATTCAAAACTCGGTCGAAGAAACAGAAACCATGCCTGCGCTACCGGCGTCGCCAGCGACGGTCACGGCCGAAGTGGTTCTCGTCGGCGAGACGGGAATCGAGTCAGCCGCCGCGCTGCCGTCTGACCTGGCGCGCCCTGAGCGAAACGTCCGTGGCGAGTTGCGTGAAATCGCAGCGACCGCCGGTCCGGTTGACCTCGTCACCGAAGTTCTCGGTCGCGCCTGCGATTGCCGCTCGACCGACGTGCACTTTGACCCGCAGGAAAATCACACGCGCGTTCGCTACCGAATCGACGGCCAGTTGCACGACGTGCTCGACCTGGAAGCTGGTCTGGCAACTGCACTCGTCAGCCGTCTCAAGGTGATGTCGAACCTCAATATCGTTGAGCGCCGCCACGCGCAGGACGGCCGGATCACGATTCGCTACAAGGAACGAACCCGCGACCTTCGTATCGCCACGATTCCGACGGCACTCGGCGAAAAGGTCGTCGTCCGCATTCACGAGGCGCTCAACGAGGCGGTCTCTTTCGACCAACTGGGCCTGAGCAGGCGCGATTCCGAAGTTCTTTCCGGCCTCTGTTCCAAGCCTTATGGCGCGGTGCTGGTTGCCGGTCCGGTGGGAGCCGGAAAGTCGACAACGCTTTATTCTTGCCTCGGGCGCGTGAATGTTCCAACGCGGAACGTAATGACGATCGAGGATCCGATCGAGCACCGCATCGCCGGCGTCAATCAGATGCAGGTCGATAGTAAGGCGCTCCTTGGGTTCAGCGAAGGATTGCGGGCCATGCTCCGGCAGGATCCGGATGTGATCATGATCGGCGAAATTCGCGACCAGGAAACCGCGCAAATCGGTATCCGCGCCGCGATGACGGGCGTGCTGGTTTTCAGCACGATCCATGCATCCGATTCTCCCAGCACAATCGGCAATCTTTACGAATTCAAGATTCCTGGATATCTCCTTTCCAACACCTTGCTCGGCGTTGTTTCCCAGCGCCTGATGCGGAAAATCTGCCCGAACTGCCGCGAAGAATACCAGCCCGACGAGAACGTGTTCTCATTGCTCGATCTCGACCCAAGTGCTTACCCTGACCTCGTTTTGGCACGCGGACGCGGTTGCGCTGCTTGCTTCCAGACGGGGTATCTCGGTCGTACTGGGATTTTCGAGATCATGGAGTGCACGGACGTGATTCGCGAGCTCATTTTCCAACAGATCTCGAAGGACGTTCTGCGGAAAGTGGCGATCGAGCTAGGAATGCAAACTTTGCGGCAGAGCGCGGTCGATAAGGTATTGCAGGGGCTTTCGACCGTTGAGGAGGTTTATCGAGTTACCGCGTCCTGAGTCGTTCAGGCGAACTGCGGGGCTCGAACGGTTGATGGCCGACGATCTCGTTTGACATGAAAATAGAGCTTCACCGGCAAGGAGGCTGGCGATGCGGCTGATACATCACACCAATCGAGGTTTGCGGATTGCCGCGGCGTGCCTCTGTGCGTCCGCGCTTTTCGTGCCCGCAAGCCTGGCCGACGAGCCTCAAGGCGGCAGCCGTCTCGCGCGGCTTTTCCGTCTCGGCGGCAGCAGTTCATCAAGCAGTAGCAACAGCTCGTCGTCGAGCTCGAATCATAATCACGACCACGACGCGCCGGCATCGTCGAAGCCGACGATGTCGAACTTGCCCACCAACGCAACCGTCGTCACCACGACTCCGACCCAGCCGCCGTCAACGCCCGACCTGAGCACGAGCGGCCCTGCCCCGCGAATTACGCCGCACTCACGCGTGAGCAAGCCGCCGACCGAGTCGGACCCGGTGCTCACGCGCGTTTCGCTCGGCCGCGCCGATAACGGCACGCAGTTCGGCATGTTCATCCAGGTCTTCGCCGACGGCACGGTCATCGACGGCGAAGGGGTGCATCACGTCGGTGCCGACCTGATGAAGCCGATTCTCGACACGCTACGTCAGGGCGATATTTACCGTATTCACGGCCACTGCGGCAATGCTTCGGCCGACGAGATTGAAGCGGCTCAGGTCGTCGTTTACGAACGTTCATACGGCAAGCTCCGCGCGACGTCATTCTCGTACTCGGGCAACCCGCACGGCTGCGACCCGTCGCTGCACAAACTGCACAAGGCGCTCGAAGCGATTCAGATGAAGCTGAGCCATGTCAGCCCGAGCATCGGCAATGCACCGGCCGGTCCCGCGCTGAGTGCTCCGGCGACGACCGCGGCTCCCGTGATTTCCGGCCCCGCCGTGACACGCGGAAGCAACATGCCGAGCCCGCCTGCCGTGAATCCGGTAACCGGTCCCGTTCTATCGCTCACGCCGCCGAATTCGTAAAAAGACCGGCTCGTAAATTGTTTGAAGCACATTGCTTACGGCCATCGGTCCGGCATTTTTTGCCCGGACCGATGGCCGAAATCATTGATCACCAGTACAATAATGATTATTGATTGGCATCGCTGCGAGGCGACGCATCAGAGATTGATTTGGCTAATCTCCGTAACGAAGGACGACTTTTGTGGCGAATCAAACGCCGCTGGGGCCCGTGCAGGAATCGTCGACTCCTGAGGTGAAGTTCCGCGAATTCTTGGAAATTCGCGGGGAAAAGCTCACCGAGCCGCGCCGGGTGCTCCTCAGGCACATTTTCGACTCGCACAAGCACTTCGACGCGGATGAGCTCGTCGCCGAGTTGCACGCGAACGACCGAAAAGTGAGTCGTTCGACCGTCTATCGCACCCTGCGACTTCTTGTCGAAGCCGGTCTGCTCCGCGAACTACGCCTCACGAATCGCACGGCGTACGAGCACGACTACGGCTACCCATCGCACGACCATTTGCACTGCACCGAGTGCAACCGCGTGGTCGAGTTCATCAACGACGACATCGTCAAGATTCGCGAGGCCGTGAGCCTGCAAAACGGCTTTCGCGCCGAGGGGCACCGGTTCATGATCACCGGCATTTGTGCAGCCTGCAGCCGCGCACGCAGCCCACGCCGCCGACTCGACCTGATCTGATCGTAACTCCGATCAGCCGAGATAACCAAGGTCGAGGAGTCGCTGCTCGATAAGCTTCTGCTCCTCGTCCGAGAACTCGAAGTCGGGACGATGTGGTCCTTTGACCGGGCTCGAACCATTGTCGTGACGCACGGTCGGCAACGCACTCAGGCACGGCAGCGGCTTCCCTTCCATATGGTCGGGAATCGCCAACTGGAACCATTTGAGCACCGATGGTGCGATGTCGTTGAGGTGGGCATCGAGGTTGCGGCCGGGAGTGATTCCCACCCCGGAAACCGCGACGATTCCCTCGGGGCGATGCGTGCCAGGGAGATTGTCGTCGGCTTCGACCCATGCGGATCCTGGGCTTAGCTTCGTGCGAACCCAGTAGTTCTCGTCGGGCAAGGCGACGAGATCCGGGAAGCCTTCGCGAGCCGGATCGACGTTGTACGCCTGGGCGACATTGACGATTTTCGGGAAGAGCGAAACGCCGGTTTCGGGATGACGAGCCTCGGCCAGCGCGTTCGACGCCGCCAGCAGCACTTCCTCCCGTTGGCGAGGCGTGGCGAGCGCTGCACCCGCGTGGCGGTCGGACCGATTGAGGTACATCATCGCGGCTGTGTCCTGGTGGGGCACGAATGCGAGCGTCTTCCACCAGTTGAACGGATATTGAGCCTTAAGCGAATGTTCAAACGTCGCCGACCGTGCTTCGGGATCGTTCCGCTTCGCCTGGAACGTGCGAGCGTGGTCGATGAGTTGTCGGCCGCGGCGTCGCAACGTGCCGAGAATTCCCGGCAAAGCGGCGATTCCGGCGTCGATGAGAATGCGGTTGGCGTGGACGCGTCCCAGGCACGGGCCGAAGCCGTGGTCTGACATTACCATCACGCCCGCGCCCCGTTTATCGGCGAGTTCGCAAAGGCCGCCGATGGCTTCGTCGATGCCGCGGTAAACCTCGCCGGCCGCGGCGTTCATCGCGGGATGTTCGATGCCTGTTTCATCAATGTTCAAATAACGCCAGGCGCGATGCTGGAACGGGTCGAGGTTCTGGAATTGAACCATCAGAGCCGACCAGTCGGGATGCATTTCGTCGGCGATTCGTACGGCTTTTACGCGGCAACGGCCCAGGTCGGTCGTCGCGTCGGCGTTAGCCTTCATTTCTTCAGCGCTTTGGGGCGGACGCTTCCAGAGCGCTCGAATGTGGTAGCCCGGAACTTCGGCCCGCAACCGCTCGGCGAACTTCGGTGAACCCGAGAGCGCGGCGTCGAGATGCGGCGCGTCGATGCCCGAAACCATCAGCCCTTTAACGTTCGAAGGCGGATAGGTTACCGGCACGTTCAAGCTGACGACCGTGCGGCCAGCCTGTGAGAGCAGTTGGAAAAAGGTAGGCACGCGAACGCGGCCCGCGTGGTTCACGCGCATCCGGTTCGCGGGAATGTCGAAGTAGCGGTGGTCGAACACACCGTGACGCGCCGGTCCGCAACCGGTCATCACGGTCGTCCACGCCGCCGAGGTCATCGGCGGAATCGTTGATTGCAGCGGGCCGTATGCCGAACGAGCGAGCAACGCGTCGAGATTGGGCATCAACCCACGTTTGCGCATCGGGTCGAGTGCGGTCCAGGTCGCTCCATCGAGACCAATCAAGAGCAGTCGTTCGCTCGTCTGCATCGCGGCAATCCCCAAACAACGATTCGATTCTTTTTGCGAGAATATGTCGAGTTGCTTGTGTGTATTAGCCCGCTTGAGCGAGCGACACATGCCCAATGTCGAGCGTGAGATCGGCGTTGTAGTAGTGGTCGGTCTGGTACCGCTCGCCCTTCGAGCGATAGATGCGGCCGACCGCCTCTTTCATGCGAATGTTGAACGGACGTTCGAGGCGAGCCTTCTTGAGCCACGCGTCGTAAACTGTGGAGAATCGGCCGGCACGCGCGGCAAAATCAGCCGGCGCGGGAGCCTTGAAGGCGACGGCCATCACTGTGTGCGGGAATTTGTGATATCCCTGGAAGCCCGACAGCCGGGCATCATAATTCGAGATCATCCGGCGCAGGCAGCTTGGCGTCATGCGCCAGTAATCATCGGGATAGCCGTGGATCCGGAAATTCAGCGGCGAGGTGAAGATGAACATCCCGCCCGGCTTGAGAATCCGGTAAACCTCGTCGAACGCGCGACGAACTTCAAAAACGTGCTCAAATGTTTCGATGCAAAGGACAGTGCCGGCTTCGTTGTCGCCGATCGTCATCTTGCTGACGTCTTCAACGCGATCGACACCGGGGCCAGGCCGCATATCGCAGCCGACGTAGGGCTTGCCGGGGAACAACGAGCGGAGGTCGGCGTAGTCGAGCTGGCCTTCCACCTGGTAGGAGCCGAACTCGTAAACCGGCCCTGGGCAGTCGAAAGTCTCGGTGGCGAGCTTGCAAAACGCCTTGGTGTGGTCGCGCATCGGCTGCTCCTCCTTGAGCCCCGGTCGTCCTAACTTGTCTCAGCTTACAAGATCCCCGCAAATCCAACAGCGAGGCGCTGAATCGGCGGGATGGTAGGAAATCAACGCAAGAGCGTCAATCCGACCTGCCCGTCGAATTCGCGAAATAACTGACCTGTTCACTGCGGAGCTGAAAATTCAAGGTGCCACTGGCTCGGCCAGTGCCCCTGTTTTCCGCCCAATTTAAGAGCACTGGCAAAGCCAGTGGCACCCGAGAGGATTAGCGGCCGACGCCTGCGAGCGCGGTCACTTTGATCGCATCGCCCGCACGCCAGCTTCCTTCGCTGCGCTCAACCTTGTGGTAGAGCGTGTCGCGCTCGACTGGTTCGCGGCCAGTTTCGGCGATCAGGCGGCGAATTTCCTTCACCGAAATCTCTTGGGGAGTTTCAGCGCCGGCGGCGTGATAAATCGTTTCGTGGACGACGGTTCCATCGAGGTCGTCGGCCCCGAATTTGAGTGCGACCTGAGCAATCTTGATCCCCAGCATCACCCAGTAAGCCTTGATGTGCGGGAAGTTGTCGAGCATGAGCCGGCTGATCGCCATCGTCTTGAGATCCATCACGCCCGAAGGCTTGGGGATCTCGTCCATGCGCGAGTGATCGGGATGGAAGGCGAGCGGGATGAACGTCTGGAAACCGCCGGTTTCATCCTGAAGTTCGCGCAGTCGCATGAGGTGATCGATGCGGTGTTGGGCCTTTTCGATGTGGCCGTAAAGCATGGTCGCATTCGACTTCAGACCAAGCTGGTGGGCAGTCCGGTGAACTTCGAGCCATGTTTCAGTGTTGGCCTTCGCGCCGCAGATCTGCTCGCGAACTTCGGGATGAAAAATCTCAGCACCGCCGCCGGGTAAGCTGCCCAGGCCGGCGTCGATCAGAGCTTGAAGGATGTCGCGAATCGGCTTGCGGTCGATTTTGACGAACCACTCGACCTCAACGCCGGTGTATGCTTTGACGTGAATCTCGGGAGCCGCTTCCTTCACCCACTTCACGACATCAACGTAATACTGAAACGGCAACTTATGATGGAGGCCGCCGACGATGTGCAGTTCGGTCGCACCGCGGTCATGAGCCTGTTTGGCGCGCTCGATGATCTGGTCGCGATCCATCGTGTAGGCGCGTTTGTCGTCCAGATCGGCCCGAAATGCGCAGAAATCGCATTTGTAGACGCAAACATTCGTCGGATTGATGTGCGTGTTGACGTTGTAATAGCCAAAGTTGCCGTTGTAGCGCTCGCGGACGATGTTGGCGAGTTCACCGATCGTGAAAATGTCGTTCGAGGCTTCGAGCGTCATACCATCTTCGAACGTAAGACGCTGGCCCGCTTCGACTTTATCGCGAATCTTCCTCAGTTCCGCCGCCACAGTCGCCATCACCCCGCCCTCCTGCACATCCACTTGCCGATTCTGTCCGTTATTTTAGTCCGAATTGAACGAATCATCAAGGCTCGGAGCGATTGTGTGCCAGCGCCAGGTCGATCCGGCTTGCCCGATCTTTCCCAAAACGCTAATCTCCGCGCGCCACGAACAAGGATCGACCTCAAGGAAGGGGTGTCCCACCATGGATAGGTGGCGTTTCGTTGCTTTCGCTGGGATTCTCACTGGTATTTGTTGCGCAAGTGGATGTTCGAGTCTTCGGCCGCGCAACTTTCGCGACATGCTCAACCCTGCGCCTGTTGTACGCGCTGGCGCAGTGGGATTGGGCGAGAATCAGCCCGACGCCATTGCGATTCCGGCCTGGATTCAGGGGCTGGATGACAAAGACGCCGTCGTTCGCATGACTGCAAATGAGAATCTGAAGACACGCACCAGGCAAGATTTTGGCTTCATCGCCTGGGGCGAGCCCGAACAGCGTGCGCCCGCTGTTGCGAAGTGGAAGGCCTGGTGGGCTGAGAAGTCGAAGAGCCAACCAGCAGTTGCGTCGCAAGACGGGCTGGTCAGGTCGCGGCGAAAACGTTAAAGTTCGCCGCGCAACCGACCGAACCCGGCCACGGAGGGCCGATCATGACCGCCCTGTCGACCACTGCCCCGTTGCTCAGACCGTTCGAATCGATCGGCCGTACGATTCTCAACGTCGTCCATTACCTGGGCGGCATGGGTGTCCTCGGCCTCAAGGTCATTCGCTGCATCTTCCGGCCCGAACGTGACGCCCCTGCCCTCGGCAAAGCGGTCACGCATCAGATGGACCGGATTTTTCATTTCGGCATTCCGCTGATTGCCATCCTGCACGTCGGCCTCGGCTCATTTCTGGCGATGCAGGCCTACTTCGGTGCCACGTTTCTCGACGGCATCGGCCCTGTGGTCGGCGTCGGTTTGATTCGCAACGTCGCCCCGCTCATGTCGGCGATGGTGCTTACCGGCCTCTATGGCGCAATGTTCACGAGCGAGCTGCGCAAGCCCGACCGCGACATTCACGACCGCGATCCCGAATGGATTCCGGATCGCTCGGTTGTTTTGGGCCAGAGTGCGGAACTGCGGACTGCCATCGAACCTTCCCGACTCGCCGCCTCGCGCATGATCGCCGCAGTACTCGCGGGACCGGTGATGGGCGTTTGGGGATCGCTGGTTGGAATCGCAGTCGGTTACGGCGTAGCCGCCGGGATGCTCAAGGTTAGCACGCCCGGCTTCTTCGATATGTTCATGCAAATGCTCTGGGTGCGTGACGTCGTTGGGGTGTTCCTGAAAGGGATGCTCTTCGGCTTCTTCACGTCGTGGATTGCATGCTACGAGGGGCTTCGTACCGAGGCGAATGACGAGATCATCGGCAACAGTGCGCTTCGAGCTGCGACGCTCGGCGGCATTGCGATTCTTGTCGTCAATAGCTCGTGGTTCCTCATCTTCTACCAGGCGGGTCCGGCGTTCGGGCCGACGGTTCTCACACCCCCTTCGTTATAAGTAAGAGAGACACGGATGTCGCTTCGTACAAACGAAGGAGCGGGCCAATGAGCAGTCCTCGACAGACGGGGCACGAGGTGCGCGTCGGCCTGGTGGCGGTTGTCGCCCTCGGCGGCCTGATCGCACTCCTGGTGCTCGCCGGCGACGGCCCCGGATTCCTCACCTCGCGGCAGTCGATTGAAGTCGACTTCAAAGACGGCCAGGGTGTTCGGCCCGGCAGCCCCGTGCGAATCGCCGGCATCGACGCAGGTCGAGTCACCGACGTGACACTCGCCGAGGTCGATGGCAATCTTCGAGCTCGCGTGACGATCTCCGTTCCCGTCGACCTCGCCTCCAAGCTGAAGCAAGACGCCAAGATCACAATTCAGGCAAGCATTACTGGCTCGGCCCGCGTGAATATCGTCTCGTCAGGCAAGTCGACCGTCGCACTCGTCCCTGGTCAGGTGATCCAAGGGATCGAGTCGACATTCTTCGATCCGATTCTCGAACAGGTCGGTCTTGGGCCGGTCGAACGCAACCACCTGAGCCATACGATCGCCGAGGTGCGCGAAACTGTCGACAAGGCGGGACCGCGAATTCGGACCATTCTCGCGAATGTCTCAGACACGACGGGCGGCTTGAAGGATACGATCGAAGCGGTCAGGCCGTCGATCGAAGGTACGGCGGGGCACATCGAGGATGTTGCACGTCGTGCAAATGCCGCGGCTCCGAAGGTTGAGGCATCGCTCGCACGGGTTGAATCTCTGACGACCCAGGTCAGTGGCATTCTCAATGAGAATCGCGAAAGCATTCGCAACACGCTTGCGAGCGTTCGAGACCTGACGGCGACCGCGAACGATATGATCACCAGGGATCGCGCGAAGCTCGAAAAGATCCTTGATGGTGCGGAAGTCACCCGAGCCCGGCTCGACCGCGTGCTCTATCAGGCCGATCAAATCGCCGATCAGACCAGCGAACTGATCGCCCGCAACAAAACCGACATCCAGCGCACCGTTTCCAACGTGCGTGACGCGACCGACTGGGCCGACAAGCTCGTCCAGAAAATCTTCGCCAACCCATTCGTCCTGAGCCCCTTCTACAAACCGACGCCTGAGGATATCCGCGTGCAAGCGGCGTATGACTCGGCTCAGGTGTTCGTGAAGGGCGCCAAGGAACTGAACGACGCCGTGCAAACTCTCGAAGCGATGCGTGCTCGGCCGCAGACCGCGCAGAATCAGGCGGCGCTCGTCGAAATCCAGCGCGACATCAATGTAATCACGAGCAAGCTTTCGACGACTTCTCAAAATCTCGCCGAGTCGCTGAAGCCCAGTCGAAGCACTCGGCGTTAAGACAGAGAAGCAGCGCAAAGATAACGGGTGTATCAGTTGGTCGGATCGGGCAAACCTCTGGCCGAGTGTTCAGGACTGGAAGTGTGAGCAGCCAATGAGTTACGTCAAATCGCGGAAAAAGGGCATGATTTTCGATCGGAAAGTTAAATTCGGCCCATCTTCCGGTCGATGATAAGAGTGTGGACGCTGGAGACGAGTTTTCTCTGGCACCGCGGCGGAGACGAAGCTGCTGACCCGGATGAAGGGTAGTGGCGGCTGGAAGTGAGCTCCGCGGGATGGTTCAGTCCTTGATTCGCAACGCTGGGGGCGCTGGTAGTGGAGCTACCGGCCGAACACCAGATAGGGGAGGCTTACATGGAAGTCTACGGAGCCGGGGGAACGCAAGGCCCCCAACCGATTTACCCGCGACTGGCTGCTTTCTCGGTTGACGCTGGCCAGAACGTCCATGCGGGAGCGCCGCGTGATCACGTCGAGATCAGCCCGCTGGGCAAGATGCTCGACGGCATCAGCCGGCTGCCCGAAATTCGTCACGAAAAGGTTGAGGCGATTCGTCGCGAGATCGCGTCGGGCACCTATGAGACGCCCGCCAAGCTCGAGATGGCCCTCGATCGCCTCATGGACGAGCTCAGCGGCTGGTGATCGATCACCCCGCCTGAATCAAGACACGTCGGCCGGCCGGATGTCGTGAGATCCACACGACTGATCCGACCGGCCGATTCGTCGTTGAATACTCACCGGAAGGACCCGGGGTTGCATTATCGCGGAGGCGAACGCGATGATCGACGAATCGCGACGACTGGCCGGTAAAAACCAGGTGCGCGTCACTCACGTCGTATGGCGTCGTTGGGAGCGTGTGCCGACCGTTACAGAACCAAAATCGAAGTTACGCAACGATCTCACGAAGCGCTGGTTTCGCGCCGGACTGGGAATCGGACTTGTTGTTTATTTGTTGACGAGTCTATTGCGCTAGAAGGCCGCAACGTTCGACCCGATATAACAGGCCGAACGTCGCCCTCGAGTTGTCGAGCTTAGAGCGTGAACGACACGCCGATGAACTTCGTGTACAGCCCAGGAATGCCGACGTTGGCTCCCGCCGAGATGACGTCGTTGCTGAACGACGACGAGAGGGTGCCGCTCACACGCTTCCCGGCGAGAACGAGTCCGCCCGTAGCTGTGATGCTTCCCGTATATGTGCTGTTGGACGGATCGATATAAATCGTTCCGCTCACGTTGCCATAGACGCCGTAATTCCCAAGGTCGATCCCGGGAATAGTAAAGGCTCCAAGATCGACGTCTGGCGTGTGGAAGTCGCTTTCGTCGTCGAACCCGATACTCAAGTTCACGTAGAAGCTGAAGTTGGGACTACCGTTTGCGCTGGGATTATTGGCGAAGACGACAGTCGCCGAACTCGTGGTCAAGGACGAGTCGTCCGACAAGATCGAGATATTTCCGCTACCCGAATTGAGCGTAGCGATCAGCATGAACGCACCGGTTTGCAGGCTGACGTTGCCGCTGACAGTCGCGGTGCCTACGAACACGTCCGTCGTGCCTGAGAATGTCACCGAGCTGCTGTTAGCGGTGATGTCAAAAGATTGCGAAGGGCCGCCGAAGCTGTACGAGCCGAACTTGATCGCCTGCCCTTGCTGGTAGTGATACGTTGCCTGGATGTTGTTTGCGAGGTCGCTCAGGGTGTTCCCGTACGAACCGGCCGAGAATGAAAACTGAGTTCCCTGGAAGAACGAGGCTACCGGCGTTCCCGCAAGCGGGTTTGTCGTGCTCCCCGCCAATGCAAGCGCCCCCGCGCGTGGAGTTGTTTGAGGGCCCGGCATGTACGCGTCGGCATTTTCCACGGTTCCGGTGGGGATACGAATGCTGGGGATGCCAGGAATAGTGCTCTTGCGGTAGGTGAATGTAGACTGGAAAGCGATCAGGAGGGCTTTGGGAATCGTCGGGAGCAATCCTTTTCCGAGATACTGCGGCTTGAGCACGTAAATTGGATCCGCGCCGGGCGAAACATACGACGCCGTTGCGCTTCCGAGCGGAATCGTGAACGAGACGCCGTCGAGCGTTTCGCCTGCGGAGAGAGTTCCATCGACGCCGATGCCCAAGCTCGGTAGCGCGACCTTGAGGCCGGCCGTGGTGAACAACGGCGAGGCGTTGCCGCCCAGACCAAAGAGGTGGCCCGTTCCGTTGGGGTCGAGATTGATCAACTGGTCGCCGCTCGCCTGCAACGGCAAATCACCGATCTGAATACCCTGAATCGCCCCATAGAGATGGCCGGAGAACCTCGGCCCTGTGTAGGCACTCGACGCGGCGACAAACGGAATCAGCCCATTCATTGAAGCGCCGAACGCAATCGGCCCGCCCGCAACGTAAAGGAAGGGGTCGGACGGATCGATGATGATCGTGACCGTTTGAGCTTTGCTCGCAGTGGCCGTCGCGCCGCCGAATTGAATCGAAGCTGCCGAGTTATACTGCGCATAGAAATAAGTGCCGTCGGGCCGAAGCGGAATCTTCGCGTAGCTGGGCATCGCCATGATCGCCGCGCCCGACGCCATGCCGAAATTCAGTCCCGAATCGGTGACGCCCAAGCCGTACTGCGATGAATACATATTGAAGAGCTGCGTCGCATCGACGCTGCTCAGTGTCTGACTATCGGCTGGCTTCACCTGGCTGACAGTGGCCAAGTCCGTATGGATTCCGGACGAGGCGATCTGCAGCACCGGCATTTGCGGAATGGGCGTGCTCTCGCCGCCGAACGCCGTCCATGCGATTGTGCCCGCGTCACCACCCCATTGGCCGGGATCGGTCGCGATGGTCATGGGACCGGTGATCGTCATCGTCATATGGTCCGTCGCGCCGTGGCTCATTGGCCCCGAGGGCATCAGATCGTTCGCAACAGACATGGTGATCGTCGACGTGCCGTCGGTCGTGTACGTGGCGAACTGCAATCCGGTTGACGGATCGGTTTGAACCGTCTTCGTCCAGTTTGACGTAATGCCGAACCCCTGGCCGCTGGGGTCAACAATTGTCAGCGTGTTGCCGTCGACCCACGCCCAGCGCTTGCCCATTTCCTGTGTCGCGCTGGCGAGCGGCGTGCCGGTGTTGATGGCGAATTCCTGAAGCGTGAGTTCGTAATGCGCTGTGCCCTTCGCCTTGGGAGTCTTGTCGATCACCTCGACGATGTACTTGCCGGTTTTTTGCGCGGCGAAGAAGAGCTGCGGGTCGGTTCCAACGTCCGACTTCGCGAGGAGTTTCCCACTCGCCGACAGGACCTCGATGCGCAGCGGATCGCTCGTCGTGCTGTCTTGTTTGACGCTGATCGCCAGGTTGTCGCCGGCTTGGAGCTTCTCCGACCAACTGTCGATCGGCTTTCCTTTGTGGAAAGAGCCGGGAAGCGTGAACGGTTGCATCGGCAGGAGCGAAATCGGAAGGGCGGACTGTACCGTGTGGCCAGCAAGGGTGACCTCACCGCCCGATCCGACCGACAACAAAATGCGGTCGTCGAGTATGTCGAAATTCAAGGCTCTTGTGCGCTTGGCGTGAATATGGCGAGGGCGCGCATACGCGGTTCGTCGCGGATGTAAACGCATCGACAAGCTCCTCGAGTTGCAAAGCGGAAGGGGGACACGCTCAGGTTCGCGTGAACCGGAACGACGCGCTCGTCCGTGACCGACCAACAAACGCTCAAAACCGCATCCATGATCGAACAGCGATCGCAGGGATGACTCTTCGCAGAATCGTTGACCGCTCCATGTTACGCGGGCCGTGACACACTACTGGCAAAAAACACATGGGGGCGTTAAAAAATCATGATGCGTTGACTTTTTCGTCCCAGCTTTACAGTTTTATTTCGGATCGAGATTGATTTAATTTCTATTCACAAAAAGCTTTACGTCATACCGTCGCCCAGGATAATGCGTGCTTGATTGCTTGTTTACAAAAAGCATCATTAAGCTTGGATAGGCCGGAAATCTATATATTTAGTGCCATAACGCTCTGGTAAAGCTTAGCGCTCTTGTTGCGCGGCTCTCACCGATTGAGGAGTACCATAAAGTCTCTTAACGCCGCCCCGTTTCCCAGAACCAGTCGAGCGGCGCCACTCCGGGACCTAAAGCGTGAGCCTTTTCGGAATACTCCACCAAAACTGGGTCAAAAGGTCCTGTGGAGTTCTCGGATGTGAGAGATAACATTTTGGCATAGATTAATATCAACTCAAGAAACTGACCGGAGCTGAGACCGATTTGGCTGGGGAAACACTCCTTGTAGTACATCTTCAAAACACGGCCAGACTCAACGAAGAAATCGTCGGTCGCCTTCGTGGCGACGTGCCAGATTTGATCGTAGTCCGCGATCTTGTTTTCCGAAAACTGAATCTGCAAGAACCTTACCTTGGACACGTCATAGCGCGCAAGCAGGTCAAGGATCGGGTCGGGCGGATGTTCGAATGCGGGTTTCTTCCGCTTGCGGATCTTGGTCCACAGACGCGTCTCAACTCGCTTCGACACGTCAGACTTGCCAATTTCTGCGAGTGCAGTAACAAATTCGTCGGCCGTCATTGGTGAATGATCGCATTCTGAGTAGTTGATTGGAAATCGGACGCCTTTCGTGGCCTCTTGCATCCATGCTTCGAAAAGCGGATCCTCATGGGCGAACCGACAATTTGATTGTGCCCCGTCGTGCCTTGAGGATGTTCGCACATGCGCCGGATGTATTGGCTCCTTGTTTTCATCGCGTTTCCAACGATTTCCATCAAGGCACAAACCCCAGATCCAAGGTTGAATGGCTATCGCGTTGCGCCTGGATTCAAGGTCGAGATCGCAGCGACCGAACCGCTCGTCATCAACCCTGTTGCGATGACGTTTGGTCCCGACGCTCGGCTTTATGTGATCGAATGGACGTCGGGCGACGGTCCCAACGACCACATCAAGGTGCTCGACGACACCGATAACGACGGCGTGTTCGACAAAGCCTCGATCTACATGGACAAGCTCGAACTCCCCGCCGGTCTGCTCTTCTGGGACGGCTGGACATACATTTCGCTGGGCCACGACGTCGTTCGATTCAAAGACGCCGACGGCGACGGCAAGTTCGAGAAGCGCGAGTCGATCGCAACCGGCTTCGGCAACGACAACTCGCACCACCGCGTCTCTGGCCTGACCATGGGCCCGGACGGCTGGATTTACATCACCACTGGCGATAGCGACGCCCGCGCCAAAGGCTCCGACGGCTCGACCGCAACCGTTCTGCGCTGTGGCGGCGTCTTCCGCTGCAAGCCTGACGGCTCGCACATGGAAATGGTTGCCTATGGGATGCGAAACCCATTCGGCAACGTCGCGTTCGACGATGAATTCCACATCTTTCATACCGATAACGACAACGAAGGTTCCCCCGGATTCACTGGCTGTCGCATCCTACACGTCGTTGAAGGCGGCGACTACGGTTGGCGGCTCCGCGAAGGGGCTCGGTGCTGTCAGCCCGACTTTGAACGTGCAACATGGAATGGTGGACGTCCCGGCCGTCTCGGCTGGATCACCGAAACCGGCCGAGGCGCACCGGCAGGACTTTGCGTGCTGAACTCGGGCGCATTTCCACCCAGCACACGCAACCTTCTTGTCTATCCCGATGTGTTTCGTAAGCTCGTCCGCGCTTACAAGGTGAAGGAATCGGGCGCGACGTATGCTGTGGACAAAGAGTTTGAATTGCTTGCGTCGGACGATCCTTTGTTTCGTCCTGACGATGCTGAAATGGGGCCGGACGGAGCTTTGTATATTCTCGACTGGCGGACTGATTCGGGCGGTGCAGGCAAGCTATCGGGCAATGGTCAGTTTGGGTGGATTTACAAGCTGACGTGGGGTGGGACGAAGGAAGAGCCGGCGCGCAAAACATTGGACAAAGATCGGTTCGTCAAAGCGGCAAGCTTTGAGGATGCGATGCTAGCGACCGTGCTTAGGGCCGACAAAGCCGTCGATTTTCCAATGCGACGATTCGCGGCACTTGAATTGATTCGGCGCGTGCGTATGAGACCTCTGGACGACAAAGCGCGAGATCGACTTCTTCAGGTCGTTCCGACGCCCCTCGCCATCTCGGTGTTGCTTGCGGACCGAACTACGGAAGAGCTTATGCAGGACAACTGGCCGATGACTTTCGAGCAACTGCGTGGGAGGCCAGCGGAAGATCTGAAAGTGCGGCGTATTGCTCTTGAACTAGCCAGCCGGTTCATACGGCGAGCGAAGCCATACCCTTTTCGCGTCCTACTCGAGGCCGAGCATAGCGATCCGCAGATGGCGCGTTCGTACGCCATGATGCTCGGGCGGCTGACATTTCTGCCGCTCGAAGCCGCACCAGACGCTCAACCAGCCCCGTCGCGAGAAGAGCTAGAAAAACGCGAGGGAGAACTCAGGGGCCGAGGCCTTGCGGTGATGCAGACTCGAATTCGCATGCTTAACAAGCAAATTGCGAACAAGGCGAAGTCACCGGGAGACGCCGCGCTTGTCGCTAAGCTGGAGAACGAAGAAGCAGAGATTCAGAAACTAGAAGCTGAGTTACTCAAAGCGACCCCACAAACCTACATCGCCTCATTGCTACTCAAGGAAGCGGAAAAGAACGCCAGCGCAGACCCCTTCCTCCGCGATGCCTCTACTCGCGGACTTGAGCGGCTGGGCAAACCTGGCCTCGACACACTGCTGGCGGCGATCAAATCCGGTGACAAGCAAAAAACCGAAGTCGCCCTTTACGCGCTCCAAGGCTGGCGCACGCTCGAAGGTCGCGACGCACTCATCGCCGAAGCGACAACTTCCGATCCCATTCCCGTCACCGCACGTGTTGGTCTGTTCAAAGCCTTACGTGAGCTCGGACCAGCCGTTCCTCCTGAATCGTTGACCGACTGGCTGAAAAATCGCCCCGAGGCCGATGGCCCGGCTCGCGCCGAGGCACTTCGAGTCTTGGGTGCGATGAAAGCCCGCGCAGCCTTGGCGCTCGGAAACCTCCTCCCTGCCCTGCTCGGCGATAAGAACACCGATGTGCGTAAAGCGGCGCTCGGTGTTGCCGCCGATATCCGCTCCGACGAGTTGAAGAAGACGCTCATCAGCATGATTGGCTCAGCCGATCGCGGGGCTGATGAACGCTCGCTAATCCTCGCCGCACTTCGCGGCTACGAAGCGAAAGACCTCACCTCACTGCTCACAGACGAACTCGCCAAGGCGACGAGCAACGAATTCAAGGCCGATTTGCTTCGCACAATCGCTGCGAGCGACTATCGCGCGGGTGCCAAACAGGCCGAGACGTTCCTCAGCGACAAGGACCAAAACCTTCGCGCCGTGGCGATCACGATCCTCGGCCAGAAGCCCGAAACAGCCTTGCTCGTTGCGCATCGTTTTAACGAAGGCAAACTCCCCGCCGAAGACCTTTCGCGAGTTGTCGAAGCCATTCGCGGTCACGCGACTCCCGAAATTCAGGCCGCGACGCAGGCGATGCTCAAATCGAAACTGCTGGCCGCGCCCACCGGCGAAGATGCTCGCCGGCTGCGAGATTTCGTCGGCCGTCGGGGGAATCCCAACCGAGGAAAAGCACTCTTCCTCGATGGCAAAAAAGGCGGCTGCGCGACATGCCACAAGCTCGAAGGCGTCGGCACGGCGATCGGCCCCGACCTCACCAAGGTCTACGAAACTCTCACTTTCGACAAACGCGTCGAATCGATCTTGGAGCCATCGAAGGAGATCAAGGAGGGGTACAACACCTTCAAGGTCGCGACGACCGATGGCCGCACGCTCAGTGGCCTGCTTGTGGCCGATACGCCGGACGGAATCACGCTCAAAGATGCACAGGGCAAGGAAGTGAAAATCCCGGCGAAGGAAGTCGATCAAAAAGGCCCCGACAAGCTGAGCCTCATGCCGGCCGGCGTTGTCGGCCATCTTTCACTCGACGAACTCGCCGACCTGCTCGCCTTCCTGGGCGATCGCAATGCGCAGGAATCTCTGCGTTCGAACGGAAAGTGAGCGAGCAAATGAACAAGTTTGCACCATTTTGCTTGGTCGTGCTGGCCACTTCGCTCGCGCGAGCCGACCAGTTTGAACAAATCGACGGCAAGGCGATTCGCGAGGCGATCAAAGGGGCCGACGCCAAACCGCTGGAACGTCTTACTATGAGCGAGATCGGCTCGATGCCGAACTTGCTCAAGGAATCGCGCGGGACGCTGCTGCTTGTGAAAACGACCAAGGGAAACCTTGTTCGATTACTCGTCATGCCCGAGTTGCGGAAGCCCGAAGGCGAAGGTGAGGCGTATCCCGTTTTTCTACTCGAACGATTTGATACGTTCGATATCGAGGATCTCGCTGCACGCATGGTCAAGGGACGCGAAATCGCGCTTTTCCCTGGCTTTGGCGTCGATTTCGACACGGGTCAGATCGTGCCGGAGGGGAAAGGTGAAGACCTCGCGCTGACATCCGGAAAGGAACTAACCCTCCTGCCAAAGGGTGAGGCAAAACTTTTCGCGCTAACAAAACTTCCTCCCGCCGATCCCTCCAAGCCGCCGCAACCCACGCCCGGTCGAGCTGTGGTCGCGCGCGATTTCGCGGGGCGCTATCGCCTGTTCGCAAACGGCCAGTGGTCGGGCACACTTGACCTGGCCATCGACAAGAAGGGCGAAGCATCGGGCCAGTTTCGATCGGATGCGCGCCAGGTGGTGTATCCGGTCTCGGGAGCAGTGGCGGCAGATGCTCCGAACAAGCTCAATCTCGTGGTGAAATTCCCAAGGTCGCGCGGCGAGTTCGAGGGATACCTTTGGACCGAAGGAAAAGGCGCAATCGCTGGCACATTCCGGCTCAACGATCGCACATTCGGCTTCTTCGCGGTTCGCGAAGGAGCGCGATTCGCCGCGGAAGGTGTTGAGGTAGCGGCAGTCGCCAACCCGCCCGAGGCGCTCGTTGTGGCCGTGACAAAGGATCAAATCACCTTCGACGCCAAGCCGCTGAGCGTCGACCAACTGGCCGACGCGATCAAGGCAAAAGCTGAAGCTGCCTACGCCGTCGCCATCAAGGCGACTCCTGACACTGCTTACGACCGGCTGCAACGCGTTATTGCCGCAGTTCAGGCGGGTGGAGCGGTTGATATTCGGCTTTCGGTTCAGCCCTGACTGAGGCGGAGTTCATCATGGCCCATTTCTCCTTCCCACGCGTCCAGGCAATCCCCGGAATCGATCGTGCAAGTCTGCGTATCGATGGCCAGGAACGCGTGGGATACGAATTCGGCACGAATCTTCCTCGACCGTTTCTCTATCCCTTGCGCGGTCCTTCCGGCGCTGAACTCACGCGGATGGGGCATCCCAATCCGGTCGGTCACGAGCATCACAAATCGGCGTGGTTTGGACATCAGTACGTCGCGGGGCTCAACTTCTGGGGCGAAAGCGCAGGCGCAGGTCTCCGAATCGTCCACGAACGCGTTGTCGCTTATGCCGATGGCGCAACTAGCGGCGGCCTTGCCGCCGATTGGACGTGGCGCCAGGCCTCGAACGTCCTTCTCAAGCAAAGCGTCATTTTTTGGCTCGATCATGTGACCGACTCGAGCTATTGCCTCGATGTTCAGTCGCGATTCGAGTCTGTGAATGATCGCCCCGTCGAGCTCGGCAAAACGAATTTCGGCTTCTTCGGGGTCCGAGTCGCAAAGACGATGAGCGAGCAGCTCGGCGGTGGCCGGTTGACCAATGCCGAGGGCAAAACCGGCGAGAAGGCGATTTTCGCCCAGAAAAGTCGATGGGTTGATTATTCTGGTCCCACGGCGCCTGGAAAGGTCGAAGGGATCGCTTACCTCGACCATCCCACGAACCCGCATCATCCGACCGCCTGGCACGTACGATCGGACGGCTGGATGGTCGCTGCGTTCAACTTGAATGAATCGCACGGCGTTGCGCGCGACCATCCGCTTGAGCTGCGCTATCGTCTCTTCATTCACGACGGCCCTGCAAATGCCGCAGCGAACGATCGCGCCTGGACTGAGTTCGCAAACGAGCCGCCAGTGGTGTTGCGGACGACCAAGGGCAGCATTCCGACGCTCGAACGCCGCGCTTAAAGAGTTTGCGCCTGGCCTGGAAATTGCAATCTGATTTAGAATCAGTTGCGGGCATTCCGCGGCGCGACGGGGAGCGACACCAATGATTCTCGCCTGTGATGATCGGGGAACTGGTCCGGTTGTCGTCCTGATTCACGGCTTTCCACTCGATCGTTCCATGTGGGCGGCTCAAGTTGAGGCGCTCGCACGCGACCACCGAGTCATCGCTCCAGATCTCCGCGGGATCGGCGACAGCCCGATGGCCGACGGCGTCTTCGACGTCGATACGCTTGCTGACGACGTCAACGAAACGCTCGACTCGCTGGGGGTTGCCGGCCAGGCGGTCGTTGGCGGGCTGTCGATGGGTGGATACGTCGCGTTTTCTTTTCTCGCCCGGCATGGTGCACGCGTTAGAGGGCTTGTCTTGCTGAATACGCGCGCCGGCGGCGATTCACCCGCCGCTGCCGAAGGGCGAGAAAAGCTGGCGGCGGAGCTTGAAGCGAAGGACAGCGTGGAGCCAGTCGTCCAGGCGATGATTCCCAAGCTTTTCGCCCCCAAGACCTTCGCCGAACTGCCCGAACTCGTCGAAGCGGTTCGCGAACGTGCCCTGCGACTGAATCCCAGAGCGCTTGCCAGCACGTTGCGTGGACTGGCGATTCGGCCCGATCGTACGGGAATGCTCGGGTCAATCCGCGTGCCGACACTGATTATCGGCGGCGCAGACGACCAGGTTATCCCACGCGACGAGATCTGCGCGATGGCCAATGGAATCTCGGGAGCGGAGGTCCGAATCATCCCCGATGCAGGTCATCTCACGCCAATTGAGGCGTCCGAAACTGTCAACAAACACCTATCTATGTTTCTTTCACGCATGGATGCTTGAAGCGTTTGTGTTGATTTGTCGCTCGAAACTGGTTCGCGATCATACTTTGTAATCACCAACGTCTTGCGGGTTTTTGCGCATGGCGTGATAATCGCGTCGAGTATCGCGGGCCGACGTCGGATCGCAGCGGGTTGTTCTTGCCAGGTCGGGTAGGTCTTCGATGAAGGAGCAATCCGCCGAACCGCTCATCACCACGGCGGCTGGGCTAAGTGAACTTGTAGCGCACCTCAGGCAGGCGAAGCGCTTTGCGTTTGATACGGAGTTTGTCTCCGAAGAGACGTTTGAGCCCAATCTTTGTCTTGTTCAGGTGGCAACCGTCGATCGCCTCGCGGTGATCGACCCGCTCGAGGTGCGCGACCTCTCGCCGTTCTGGAACGCGGTGATCGACCCGACGCTCGAGGTCGTGATGCATGCGGCGGGCGAGGATCTTCGCATCTGCAAGATCAAAACGGGTACCGTTCCCAAACGTGTGTTTGACGTACAGATTGCCGTTGGGTTACTTGGGCCGGGCTATCCGCTTTCGCTCAACAACCTCGTGAGCCATCGGCTGGGAATCACCCTCGCCGGCGGCGAAACGCGGACCGACTGGCGCCGTCGCCCCCTCTCCCCCGCCCAGTTGCGCTACGCTCTCGACGACGTTCGCTATCTGCTCGAACTCGCCGACGGAATTGCGTCAGACCTGACGCGGCTGGGCCGAACTGAGTGGGCCGAGGACGAGTTCTCCGCATTTCTCGACCAGATCAAAGGTCGAAACGACGAGGACCGCTGGCGCAAACTGCCCGGGTTGAATCAACTCAATCGCCGCGGGCTCGAAGTCGCACGCTTGCTCGCCGAGTGGCGGCAAAACGATGCGCGTCGTGCGAACCGCCCGTTGCGTTCGATTCTCCGCGACGACCTGCTTGTGGCGATCGCCAAGCGTCAGCCTGCCAATCGGCGCGACCTCGAAGCACTTCGCGACTTCAACCGGCCGCACCTCATCGGAAAGGCGAACGAAATCCTCGACGTGATCGCCCGCGCAGCGGCCGTTTCGCACGACCAGCTTCCGCACGCCAACGAACGGCACGACGAAGGCCCTGGCGTGGCGATGGTCGTGAGCCTGCTTTCGGCGACGCTTGCCCGCTGCTGCGGTCAGGCGAGGGTGGCAAATGGGCTCGTCGGCGGGGCGAGTGATTTGCGAGACTTGATCCGCTGGAAGGTCGATGGCTGCAAGCCCGAGACGGCCCCCGCGCTCGCCACAGGCTGGCGCTGGGAGGTCTGCGGTCAGACACTCATGGAAGTGCTGACCGGTCGGCGTGCGTTGCGCGTCGTCGATCCCGAGGCCGACGTCCCGGTCGCGCTCGACCCCGTCGACCCTGAATGACAATTGAACGAAACGCCGGAGCGGTTCCTCATGCACGTGGTCAGTTGCTTCACCAACAGCTACGGTCCCGATGGCGTGCGCGCAGCGGTTGCGAACATTCGCGCAGCCGGCATCAACCATCTTGAACTCGCGCTCCGCGGCCACAATTTTGGCGGTCTCGTCATTCCTGAATCGGCCGTGATCACCGAAAAAGCCGACGACGCCACCGCCAGTGCGTTCATCCATCTGCTGAACGAGCACGATGTGAAAGTAAGCGGCTGCAACGTCGGCGGCGCCGATATTCGCACCGAGGAAGGCGTCGCAATCACCCAGCGACGGATCGTCTTCTCGCGCAAGTGGTTCGAGGTCGATATCGTCGTTTCAGGCGCCGGCCAGCCCGCGAACGAACAGGAACGCAAGCTAATCCTCGCGAATCTGCGTCGAATCGGCGACACCGCCGCCGAACAGGGAATTACGATCGCACTCGAAACACACAAAGGGCCGACCCAAAACGCAGCCGCGATGCTGCAACTGATGGGCGACCTCGATCACCCCAATATCCGCCTGAATTTCGACACGGGCAACATCGCCTATTACAACGAAGGCATGAACCCCGCCGACGAACTGGAAAAGGTGAAATCGCTCGTTCGCAATGTGCACGTGAAAGACAATCGCGGCGGCCTGGAAGACTGGTATTTCCCGGCTGTCGGCGATGGCGGAGCTGTCGATTTTACGCGCATTCGGACGATTCTTGATGGCGTCGGCTACAAGGGGGCCTACACGATTGAGATCGAAGGAATTGGCGGCGAGGGCGAGCCCGGACTTGCTGCGCGACAGGATCGCGTCAAGCGCAGCGTAGATCACTTGCGCAAGTGCGGGTATTTCGACTGACGTTTCTGGCTGATGCAACTATTGCCATTGTGATAGCAGGTCGCCGCACGCGACGGCAGCGGATCGTAACTGTCGCTCAGCTTCGGACACTGGCCGTATGCTACGGTTGATTTTGCTCGACCGCAGGAGTCTGCAGTGTCACTCCGTCGGATATGAGTTGTTCAGCGACAATCCCCACGACTACAGGGATCAGTAGGCAGGCCATCGCTCGGATGAAATGAAGCGTGCTCCTCTGCGAGCTAAGAATCGAGCGAGATATGTCATATGGAGTTAGCAGCAAGGATGTAGTCAGCGGGCAATCGTCCTCACGCGGTGCAGTGCGAATCGCTTTTATGAGCGAAACGATCATCGTCGGAAAGCATACGAGCCCAACGATGATACAAGTGACATAATCGCCTGCGCGTCCACGCGGCCAAGATGCCCGGCTTTCGAGAAATGTGGCACCGATCGCGATGGCACCAAGAAGCAAATAGATGCAAATATCTCGACGGATAATGCTTGCGCTAAGCCAAGATTTCAGAATCCAGAAACCTCTCTGAAATCCGGATGAAGGAGCAAGATCTTCGATCCATGCGGTCGAAAAGTAATCGTTCTCATGCATGCTCGCCCGCTTCGTCTTCGCCATTTGGATCACCGGAATCGAAAACGGTCTGCGTTGCACATCCTCATCCGATCATAAACGATTT
Organism: uncultured Isosphaeraceae bacterium; assembly: GCA_945957605.1. Taxonomy (GTDB): domain Bacteria; phylum Planctomycetota; class Planctomycetia; order Isosphaerales; family Isosphaeraceae; genus CAMFLR01. Next base: position 507,065 of record CAMFLR010000004.1, on the reverse strand, counting down.
ACGAATTCGTTGAGATTGAAAGTCCATGAGGCTCGCGGCACCGACCCGGGTCGAAAGACATCGATCCAGTTGTCCGGCCGCGACGGAACGATTGTTTCGCTGAGCCCACACGATTGCGCGAGCAAGCCAATCAAATTGCGCGGATCGACACCGTCGGCGCGCAACGTCGCCAGTTTGATCGCACCGTCTCGCTTTGCCAGACGTTTGCCACTTGCATCACAGACGAGCGGTACGTGCCCATAGGTTCGTTTAATTGCTGCTCCCAACGCCTGCGAAATCAAAATCTGCCGTGGCGTACTAACAACCAAGTCATCTCCACGCACGACTTGGTTCACATCCATCGCGTTGTCATCGACGACAACCGCTAGCTGATAAGACGGCACAAACGGCTCGCGAGCGATGGAAAAATCTCCTCCGCGAACGGCAGGGTTGATCGCCATTTCACCGAGAAACAAATCATTCCAAGAGACGTCACTCGAAGGCACCCGAAAACGCCAGGCAAAAGATCTGCCGGCGAGTTTGGCGGCGTCATGCGCAAATCGTCCCGCACACGTTCCCGGATACGTCGGCCCTTCGTCCTCCGCATGCGGCGCCGACGCCGCCCGTTCGATATCAGCTCGCGTGCAGGTACAGGGATAAACCAACTCTTTACGCTTCAGAAGCTCCATCGCTTCTCGATACGCATCCATTCGCTGCGATTGAACGTAAGGCCCGGAATCCCAGTCAAAGCCGAGCCATTCCAGGTCGGCGATGGCCTGTTCCGTCGCCCCAGGCCGGACGCGGGTCGTATCGATGTCTTCAATGCGAAGAACGATTCGCCCTCCCGCCGAGCGCGCGGCCAGCCAGGCGATCAAAAAGGTCCGCGCGTGCCCCACGTGGAGCCCGCCCGTGGGTGAAGGGGCCAATCGACCGATGACCTGCGACGCCTGTTCCAGTGAGTCTGATCGCTCCATGCCGCTGTCGTATCCTTGGGCTGGTTGTCTCGCCGTCGATCGGTTCTAATAATACCCTCGCACAGAGTGAAGAGCGCATTGCCATCTCTCGTGAAGTCTTGAGGTTGGGGCAAGCGTTTCGCACGGTTGCAGGCGAGAAAAGGGCTCACAATGGATATCGAATTGAAGCGCGATGCGCGAGAAGTGGTCGATCGTATCGTTAACTTACGAGACTCTCTTTGACTTGGGCGACAAAACGGAACGTCGCGAAGAGCTCGATCGTTTGATGGAAGCCCCCGACTTCTGGGGCGATCAAGATAAAGCCAAGGGTGTCATTGCCGAGCTGAAGACGCTCAATGCCGTCCTCAAGCCGTTCGAATCGCTTGCGCGCCAGTCTGACGACTTGCAGGCCCTCATCGAGTTGGCCGAGGAGTCGGGCGAAGACGAGTTCGACGAAGAAATTCGCGACTCGATCAAACGTGCGACGTCTGACTTCGAACAGTTCGAGCTGCGGTCGATGCTGGGTGGTCCCAATGACCACTGCAACGCCTACATCACGATCCACCCGGGTGCCGGCGGTACGGAAGCATGCGACTGGGCCCAAATGCTCTTACGCATGTATTTGATGTACGCCGAAAACCACCGCTACAAGGCCGACGTGATTGATCGTGAAGATGGTGACGTTGCTGGTATCCAGACCGTGACGATCCATCTCAAGGGCGAGTATGCCTACGGCTATCTCAGAGGCGAAACCGGCGTCCATCGCCTTGTGCGCATCAGCCCGTTCGGCACCGCCGACAAGCGGCAAACGTCGTTTGCGTCGGTCGACGTTCTCCCCGAAATCGACGACACGATCGACATCGTTCTGCGCGATGATGAACTCAAGCGCGACGTGTTCCGGTGCGGCGGTCCTGGCGGACAGCACCAGAATAAGACGGAATCGGGCGTGCGCTACACGCACCTCCCGAGCGGTGTCGCGGCCGAGTCTCGATCGGAACGGTCACAACACAAGAACGACGCGCTGGCGCTCCAGCTTCTTAAAGCCAAACTCATTCGGCTTGAAGAAGAAAAGCGTGAGGCCGAATTCGCCAAGGCGTACAACGACAAGGCGGAAATCGGCTTCGGCAGCCAGATTCGGTCGTACGTGCTTCAGCCGTACCAGCAGGTGAAAGACCTGCGTACCGACTTCATCTCCACCAACCCCGGCAACACGCTCGACGGCAACATCGACGGCTTCATTGACGCTTATTTGCGTATGAAGCTGGCGAAGGGCGAAGTGAAGAAGAGCTAAGTTCTGCCTAACTACGCCCAAGGGGTTGTGTTTCGTCATGGCTGTTTTCGAAGATCAGGGAGCGATCCGCTCCATCATATGCGCGGATTTCTCGCTGATCTTCGAACACCAGGGCGATCGCTGGACCCATTCCATTGCGATCGGCAACGATCGTCAAATCATCGCCCGAGCGATTGAATGGCACGCCGACCAAGACGATCCCCAACGGGTCGTTAGCCCGGTTTTCCAGGAGCTATTTCTCCAGCCCGACTCAGCTGGCAGTCCCCAAGGGTTGTGCGTGGGGATGTCGGGCCGGCACCATTTTTCTGGCGTGTTCGCAGTCAGCGAAACGTCACAAGAGGTTGTCGTTTCCGTTGATGTGGCGGACCGCGTTCGCGACGAGATGCTCGGATTCGCGAGCTCCTATGCGGTGATGCTCCACTCGGGTGACCTCCAGGCGTGCGACGATACGTTGGCAAGCTGGGCCGTTGCCGGAGGTACTTTGCGGATCCAGGTCCAACGTCCTGGACTCATCGGTTTGGCCGAAGCCGGCCGGCGGGCGACGCGAATTCAAGCGACGGCCGACCCTGGCAGGATCTCGGCCGATCCTACTCATCGCTGGCAGTACCAGTGGATTTGGCGTCGCGACTGAGTAAAATCTTCGGTTCGCGTTTTGCGCTTGCGCACGCGTTTTCTCTCCCTGCTTTCTATTGCCTCGACAGCCCCAGGAGATTGCGATGGACCACCTCAGGCTCAGCGACCCCGAAGTCTTCGCGGCGATCGTCGCCGAGGAGCACCGGCAGCGCGACGAGCTCGAGCTGATCGCCTCGGAGAATTACACGAGCGCAGCCGTGATGGACGCCGTTGGTTCGGTCCTTACGAATAAGTATGCCGAGGGCCTTCCCGGTAAGCGTTATTATGGCGGCTGCCAGGAAGTCGATAAGACCGAGCGGCTCGCAATCGAACGGACGAAGCAACTCTTCGGCGCCGCGCACGCGAACGTTCAGCCCCACTCCGGCGCAACCGCGAACCACGCCGTCTTCTACGCCGCGCTCGAAGTCGGCGATACGGTCCTGGCAATGGACCTGGCTCAAGGCGGCCACCTGACCCACGGCATGAAGCTCAACTTCTCCGGCCGCTGGTACCCGACCATCGGTTACGGTGTCGATCCCAAGACCGAACGCATCGACATCGACAACATCGCCAAGCTGGCTCGTGAGCATAAGCCGAAGCTCATCCTCGCGGGTGCCAGTGCCTATCCCCGAATCATCGACTTCGCCAGGATCGGCGAGATTGCCAAAGAAGTCGGCGCGATCTTCTTCGTCGACATGGCTCATATCGCCGGTCTTGTCGCCGGCGGCCAGCATCCCAGCCCGGTCCCTCACGCCGACTTCGTCACGACCACCACGCACAAAACCCTCCGCGGCCCGCGCGGTGGAATTTCAATGTGCACCGAAGCCTGGGCGAAGAAGCTCGATTCGGCCGTCTTCCCCGGACTCCAGGGCGGACCGCTCGAACACGTGATCGCCGGCAAGGCCGTCTGCCTCGGCGAGGCGCTTCGTCCCGACTTCAAAACGTACGCCGCACAGATCGTCAAAAATGCCGCGACCCTCGGCGAGGAGCTGATGCGTGCGGGTTTCCGCCTCACCTCGGGCGGCACCGATAATCACCTGATTCTGATCGATATGGGGTCAAAGGGACTGACGGGCAAGATCGCCGAGGCGGCTCTCGGCCGCGCGGGGATCACCGTCAACAAGAACCTGATCCCGTTCGACCAGCGCAAGCCGCTCGATCCCAGCGGTATCCGGATGGGAACCGCCGCCCTCACGACGCGCGGGCTCAAGGAAGACGCCTTCCGCAAGGTCGCCGCCTGGATCGTGCAGGTGCTCGAGTCGCCCGAAAATGCGGACATTGCTGGCCGAGTTGCGGGCGAGATTCGTGAATTCGCGAAGAGCTACCCAGTGCCGGCCGATGCTCCCGTTCCCAAGTAAATTGATCGTAGATCACGAACGAATTCGGCAGAAGCCGTGGCACTATTTCGCCGCGGCTTTTGCTTTCATGGCGACATCAGCACTGCGCGATTCGAGGCGATAGATCGAATACCGTCCCTCGGACGCAACGACCTTCAATTGCCCGCCACATTCAATTCCCTTTGCAGCAAGCACATAAGACGCCCCCTGCCCCTTGGCGAGCGTCGCAAGTTCGTCTGCGTTGAGTCGAGCAAACCGGCTTTCAAACGCGTGGCGGTCGCTCAGATAGCCGTTCACGAATGATTCGGTCGAGCCTTCAAAACCAACGTGAGCCCGGAACCGATCTGACCAGTCGCGCAAGCCAGCGGCGTGGTACGGACTCGCTGCGCGGTTGAACGCAACCGCCCGTTCCGACCAGAGTCGAAACGTCTTCGGCCCCGGCGCGGTGATGAATCGCGCGTTCGGTTCGGTGTGCGCACGACTCCAAACGGCGAGCCGTTCGATATCGTCGGTCGGCACAGCGGCGAACCTGCATCGCGCCGCCAACTCTGCCGCAATTCGGCTTTCCGATCCAAACACAATCGGAGCCGCAAACGCTGCGAAGGGAACCGCCCAGCACACAACTGCGGCGAGGGTTACTCGTCGTCGATTCCATCCGACTCGCAGCTCCAGGCGGCTTGCGTAGAGAACAAGGAATCCAATCACCGTAGCAATAAGCATTCCAACATGACCCGACTCAGTGTCATGCCGCGCAAGATCGAATGTTCCGATCGCCAGAATCCCGAGCGGGACAAAGATTGAAATTTTCCAGCGTGAACACGCGATTGTGGCGAATTCAAAGAGGGTAGCGACAATCATAGCTCGATCGCCTGCGAGACCAGCGGCTAGCACAAGCGCCCGGACCCAGGCAAGCGGCTCCGACCGTTGCACGAGCTGCGCCAGTCGGCCCGAAATTGCCATGAGGGCCAGCCCCCGCGCGATCGTCGCCATGCGGAACGGCTGCAAGACCGTGATTTGCAGGTTCTGCGCCACCTCGACCGCGAGATAGGCAACTCCAAGCCCCGCAAGCAAGAGCACGAATGTGGATGCAAATCGTGCACGTCGGAATTGGGTTTGATCGTCACGCGGAACAGCCGAATCGTTCGCGAACATGGCGACCACGCCGATCAATCCGAGTCCGATATAACAGGCCCACGCCAGCCACTGCGTTTGCCGCCACATCGATGGCACCATGTGCTGTGCCATCTGAAGCTGGACGCCCAGCAGGCGATACTCGGCGGGATCCATCCCTTCGAAGAGCTTGCTCCCCTGTCCGAGCGTGAGCATCACACCCGGCAACATCGCGAGGGCGAGTGCAATCAATCCGGTGACGCAGGTTCGCGTCGAAATCCCCGTCCATCGCGCCAGAATTCGCCAAACGCACCACGAACCCGCAAGCATCGCACCGAGCTGCAAACCGACCGAAGGATGAATAAGCGTGACCGCACCGATCAGTGAGCCGGGGACCAATGTCCGCCCTTCAACTGCGAAGGCAAGCGCGACCCAACCAAGCGAAAAGCCGATCAGGCGATCGAGCAGCATCGATTCGAAGAGATGATTGGTCCCGACGTTTCCTGCCTTTGAAAGCAGGATTAATCCGACCGCCAGGAACCCCGCCGCGTTACCGGCTTGTGGCCAGAGCGAGCGGGCCAGTCGATCGACGCCGTAACAAACTGCGGCGAATGTCCCGGCGAAGAGGCCGAAGAGAGCGACCGAAAGTCCAAGCGGTCGCGATGTGATGTCCAGTAGCGCAAGGTAGCCGCGATGCGGGTTGAAGGTATCGAATGCGCGTACGAAGGGATCGTCGGCGAAGACTGCAGAGTCTTGCTGGTGAAGCAGAATTGGCAAGCGATAGGCCTGATCGCCGTCGCGGCTGTGATAGCCGCGGATCGTGAGATACGCGCCGAAGATCAGGACGAAAACGGCCCAACGCGGCAGTTTAAAGGTCGGTCGCATCCTTGCGGCTCCTTGCCGAAATCGGGCGCAACAATTCCTGTCGCACCCGTCGCAAGTCTGCCAGCCGACGCGTGATCGGTCAACGCGAACATCGGCCCGCGATTAGTTCTTGGGCATGAACTCGTCGAACAGCTTGTCAAATTCCCGCGTGAAGTCGGGCGAGGTCGGGTCGATCGGCGGCATCTGCGGCAATTCGATCCCTAACTTGGGCGGGCCATCGGCCTTTGCGGCCTGAATCGCTTCTTCTTTGGGCTTAAGCTCTTCCGTCGAATTCTCGCCAGCCACACCAGCCTTGGCCGGCATTCCCATGCGCTTCACTTCGGCAACGAAGTGCTGCACCGGCGGCGATGTCCACATCTTCTCGGCCGGGTGGTACTGATCGTTCCATTTGAGGGCATAGGAGGTATCCGCCTGCTCGACCGCCCAGTCGACTCCCTTCACGCGCGGGACGACGTGGGTGTGAAGACCCGCGACGATGAAGCACGCGATCAGTGCTCCTTTGATCCCACCGAGCAGGAAGCCACCAAACTGGTCGCTGCGATTGGGCTCGATCTCACCGAACGGCCGCTTCCGCTTCATCTTCACAACAACTGAGGCGATTCCCACAGAAACCATGTAGATCACAACGGCCGATGTCCACCAGAGGATACGGTCGAACACGTCGGGGCGAATCGACGGAAAGTATTCCGCAACATACGGTTTCGCATAATCGCGTACGGGAGAAGCACCATAGACACAGCCGACAAGACCTGCCAGCCGTATCGCTTGCATCACAAATCCTCGCAGCCAGCCACGCACTGCGGCCACCAGGATGAATAAGGCCAGGATAATGTCGAGTCCCATCGTGCACTGCCCCTTCGCCGCCGAGCCGTCGCGTTGCCTACTCGTGTGTTCGCCCGCCGTGGCCCGATCTTCATGCCGTTTTACCGAGCCGTATCGAATTCATCGGCCGTTTTCCATCAGATGTTTAGCACTTTTGCCAGATTGTGTGTTTTTCCAGAAGCTCGGCAACGCCGCCAAGGCACTCAAGCTCACAACAAGAACAAGAAAAAGTCGCGACCACCCTGGCGCAGGCACAACCATGCCGCGAATGAAGACCGCCGACTCGCCGACCTCTTTCGCTTCCGCATAAAAAAGCTTGATTGGACGCAACGTGCCGTCGGGGACCTTACGATCGGTCTGATATTGCAGGCTGTAAGTCGAGCCAAGCCGGTCGGCGAGTTCCTGATAGATCGCCTTGAGGCCTTCCGCATCTTTCGCCCGATACGACTGACCGCGTGTTCCTTCAGCGAGCTTGTTGAGCGATTCCGTATCGATTTCGTCTCCTTCGCCCAGGCCCAGCGTGTGAACCGGAACACCCAGACGCTGCGCCGCGGCGACCACATCCTCGACCGGCCGCTTGCTGTCGGTATCGAGTCCGTCTGTCATGGCAAGCACTGCGCGCCGCCCTGATTCATCGCCCAGTAGCTTGAGTGCCTCGCCCACTGCGTCGAAATACCGCGTCGCTCCACCGGGAGTGATGCGATCGACAGAAGATCGCACCTCTTCAATGTCGGTCGTGAACGGGCATGCAACGCGAATCTGCGAACCAAAAGCGATCACCGCGACCCGCGACCCTTGCGGCAAATCGTCGAGAAACGAACCCACGGCACGCTTCAGTGCGGTGATCTTTCCGTGCTGCAACATGCTGCCGCTACGGTCGAGGACGAGAACGATCGTCGTTGGTTTCGTAACGAGGGTCACCGGCGAATCAAACCCCAGAATCGGCCGCTCCTGGCCGTCCTCCATGAGCTTGAATTCGCTCTGCTTCGCGTCGCGAATGAACGTGCCGTCGGGCTTTCGCAGTTCGAAATAAACGGTGATCTCCGGGAATTTCGACTCATCCGGCTGTGTGATAACGACCTTCGGCGCCTGATCGGCAGGAGTCGTTGCCGGAGCTTGTAGTACGAGCAGGGTCGCAAGTGCGACGGTCCACATCGATCAACCCTCCTCGTGATTTGCAGCGAACGGCGCGACTCGACTCGAGACCGCGGCGATTCCCGCGCCAAGCACTCCCCATACCAGAGTGCTTCCCACGACCGATTGCCCGAAGCCACCTAGCAGCGGCTCAACACCCCGAGCACCGGCAACCAGAAATGCACTCAACGCTGAACCGGTGAGCGCGCCAGAAATAACGCCATACACCACCTGACTTCCCCCGCCCCGCCGGAACGTCAGGAAACCGCCAAGCAACGCGCCCAAGGCAAGAAAGACAATTGCCGGCCCCAGCAGTGCAGGCGATTCGCCGGTGATCGCGCCAACATCAGCAAGCACGAAACGACTCGCGACTCCCACGACAATTCGGGCGAAAACCGCGACGACTGACAAGGCAACCATGCGAAGTGGAATGGGAACGGACGCCAACCAAATTTGCCCCGCCGAAGAGGTTTGGACCGAACCAACGGTAGTGGTCGGCTCTGCAGCCGTTTTCACCTCAAGCCGCACATTCACTCGCTTGACGCCACCATTGCCGTCGATCACCAGCGTCGCGTTCAAAGGGCGCGACAAGGTATCGGGAATGGTGATTTCGACTGGCAAGTCCGCCGAATCGATCACAGTTTGCTCGCCCGTCGCGGGCACGCGAAGCCATGCCGACCCATTTGATTCGACGCGTGCATTAATCTTCAAAAGGCGATGCCCAACGTTCGACACGCTTACTGTTCGCGTTGTTATACCGCCACCGGGCGTCACCTTAACCACGAGTGTTTGCGGGTGAACTTCAAGCTCGGGACGAGCGGGGGTCGAAACTGGTAACTTGCCCAGCCATTCGTCGAGTCGGACATCGGGCGAGCCTGGATTTGAGTGGAGCGAGCTCTGGCCAATTGTATTGAGCCAGGCGTCGATGCGTCCCGACGTGATTTCGTCTCGGAGCAACATCCACTTTTGTGAAGAAACTTTGAGGAAATCGTCCCAGCTTCGGCAGATGGTTCCATCGACCAATGCGAAATGAATTGCACTCGATGGCGCGGGTGCTTGTTGAACTGGCGCTGGTGTGTCGCCATTGCGGGTGACGCGCAACTGCACCGCGCCGATTTGAATCACGTCACCGGCAGCGAGCGATCGCCCCTGCCCTGGAAGCAAACGCTGGCGATTCACGAACGTGCCGCCGGGGCTATCGAGGTCTCGCAGGACGATTTTCTGGGCGACTGGTTCGAGGTCGATAACGGCCTGACGCGCGGCCATCTTGCGCGGGGAGTCGGTCTCCTGCGCGGCGAGGTCGATCCCACTGGCACCGGCGAGTGCGTTGCCGAGCACGGTCGACACCGATTCGATCCGGTACGATCGACCCGCTTCGCGCCCGCGTACAACTTCAAGACCCCAGGCCGCTCCAGTCATTGCGTTCAGCCCCGAGACCGAAAGATTAAACGCGTGCCTCCCAGCTCAATCACGTCACCATCTTTCAACGCGTGCGAATCGCCGACCGTGAAATCATTGACTCGCGATCTTGCATTCCCATCGATTGCTCGAAACGTGTATTGCCCGTTCGCATAAGCGATCTCGGCATGCTTCCGAACAATCGCCGGATCGCCAAACAGGCCGACGGTCGCCTGCTCATCGAGTCCGAGCGTCGAAACGCCGCGCCCCAACAGGTAGCTCCGCCCTTCTTGTCGACCGTTGATCACTTGCACCCAAACGCGCCGGAGAGCTTGCTCGACAAGCGCCAGGCCAAGCCCCAAACCGGCTCCAAGCAAGGCGATGCCAATCCCCTGCCCCAGGTCCGTGCGATTGCCCAGCGCCTGCCGAAGCGCTTCAAAAAGCCACCCACCGACAAATCCGCCGAGGCCGCCGCCAATCAGTCCAAAAATCAATTTCTCACGCGATCGGTAAGCAACGCCCTGACTCACGCCAATTCCCAGTCCGAGCACGCTCCACGACACCGCTCGGCCGATCAAACCGCCCTGAAAGCCGCCGAGAATAAACTCGCCGATCACAAGCCCGATCGCGCCGCCGATCATCCCCGCGCACGCGCCCCATGTTGTGGCCCGCGCGAGCGTAAGCCACGCACCATCGCGAAGCGGCCCCGCGCTGTTGAGTGCAAATCCAATCGCGCCGCCGATAAGTGCGCCGGCCAGCGCATCGCGAAGCCAGATCGATGATGTATTGATTAACTCAACATAGAAAAACAGGCCGAAAACGGCGCCAATTGCACCCGCCAGTGCAAATTCATACGCCTGGCGAGCATTTGCCGAGAGTGTGGAAAACCGTGTTGCGATCATGAGCTGATCCGCAGGCCGCGGCCCCCTTCAGCGATGATTCGCGCAATGTGTCCAAACGTCGACACAAGCTCGCCGTGCCTCGCGAAAACCGATCCCTGCTCGGTGCTCGATAGCCTGCGAAGATAATCAAGGTCAGCTTGACCCATACCGATCGCCACGATGTCGATACCCGACTCGCGCGCCGTACGTGCCTCTTCCGCGGCGGCCTCGGCGGCATCGGGATATCCGTCGGTTAAGATTACAATGTATCGGCGTTTGTCATTCTGGATCAAATGAGAGCGTGCCAGTCCAATCGCCTCGGCGAGGTTCGTCGTCCCGTCCGGTTCGAGGCGGTTGATCGCAGCGACAACCTTCCGCGCATTGTCAGTTGCACCGCACTGCAGCGTAACGACATCGGAAAACGAGATCAGCCCAACCTCGGTGCGTGTGAAATCGCACTTGTCGAGAAATGCTCGAGCTGCCGACTGGCCTTCCATCAAAGGAGCGCCGGCCATGCTCGATGATACGTCCATAAGTAAGTAAATGCGTGTGGACTGATCGGGCTCGCGCGACGCTTCCGGCGGTTTGCCAAGCCACGAGAGATCATCCGGAACAGGTTCGACGGTCATTGTGAGCGCATGGCCGGTATCGCGCTGGCGAGCCTTCACCTGCACGATGCCGTTCATGTCGTACGACATTGCAACGTCGACCGTCACTTCACGATCGGTCACATGAAAGTCGGTGAACACGTATTTGCCCAGGATTGCACAGTCGACAGGGGCTGTGCTTTCGCCCTGAGTCAAATAGACTTCAAGCCGGTCGTTCGACCCGCCGCGGCAGGCATGCGCGTAAGACTTCTTGTTCTCGGCAGGAATCGGCGCGTTGCGGCGGATGACGATATCGTTAACAAAGCTCGTGCCATCTTCACTTACGGCAACCACGCCCAGGCTGTGCGACATAACGTCACTCACTCGCCGCGCGCCTGCGAGCGAAAACTTTGGCGTGGCGTCGCTGGTTTCTCGTCCTTCTTCGATCGCAGCTTGAACCGCAGCCCCCAGCGCCACTACTTCGTCGACATTCACTCCCGCACGCGGATCGCGTCCCGACATCTGCTTCACGAATTGCCGGACCATCGGCATCCGCGTCGACCCGCCGACGAGTAACACACCGCCAATCCCTCCCCACCGCAAACTCGCCTCGGCCAGCGCCTCTTCGGTCAAACGCCGAGTGCGATCCATTAGCGGAAAGGTCATCGCTTCGAAGTCGGTGCGGGAGAGTTCGTACGTCTTGCGAGTGGTGCCGATTTGCAAGCTGATGCGCGTGGCGGCGCGTTCCGAAAGCGTCCACTTCGCTCCTTCGGCGAGCAACAAAACTTCGTTCAACGCTTGAGGATCGTCGAGCGGATCGATCCCGGTTTCCTGTGCGAATTTTTCGGCGAGATAGCTTGCGATGCGGTCGTCCCAGTTCTTCCCGCCCAGGTCGTGATCGCCGGCCGTGGACAGCACTTCGACCGACTCGGGTGTGATTCTCGCGACGGTCACGTCAAACGTACCGCCGCCCAGATCGTAAATTAAAACCGTCTCGTCCACGCTCGTTTTTTGCAGGCCGTAAGCGAGCGCGGCAGCGGTTGGCTCATTGATGATTCGCGCGACCTCGAGCCCAGCGAGGCGACCGGCTTCGATGGTCGCCTTGCGCTGGGCGTCGGCGAAATACGCCGGCACGGTGATGACCGCGCGATCGACACTTTTCCCGAGATGCGCCTCGGCGTCCGCTTTCAGTTTCTTCAAAACGAGCGCAGAGAGTGCGGAGGCGTCGTAATCCTTGCCATGAAAGTTCAGTTTGAACTGGGCGCTGCCCATGTGGGGCTTGAAGAAGCTGGCGATTTCTTCATTGCCAACGCGGGCCCATTCTTTTGCCTCCTGGCCAACCGCCGGCGGCGTGCTGCCGAAGTACACAACCGAGGGTGTCAGGTGACCGCCTTCGTGATTGGGAATCACCTCCGGCCGGCCGTGCTCGTTACGCGCGGCGGCGACGGAGTTCGTCGTTCCCAGGTCGATGCCGATGATCGCGCCCATTGAAATCAGACCCCTGCGCTTACCGGCACACCAAATGGAACGCCGCCCAGCCACGGACGAAGCACGGCAACCGGTTCGCTCGGCCGTTCGATCCGTGCGTCTTCGTCTACCTCGCCGGTCTGGCGGAATGCGAGCGTTCCACCGAATGTCCCCAGAAGGAAGCCGACGGTTTGAATGGCGAACGACGGCCACATCTCATCCCAGCGCGAGACAATGTAATACGCGGGATAAAACGGGAAGAAGAAGATCGATAGCAGACCGTACATCGCGTCTTCAGTGAACGCCACATACACGCCGAGAAGAGATCCCGCGAGCATCAGAATCGTGCCGAGGACAATCATCAGCATGCCGACGTAATAAGAACCGTGCTCGACAAACGTCGCCACACCAGCAAGGGCGCAGACGACCCCAATCGACAGCGCCCCCAGCGTTTTTCCGTGCTTTTCGAAGAATCCCGGCTCATCGTCGAGCCGTCTGCGCGACGATTTGCGCTTTCCCGACTTGGCACGTTTGGGCCGCGGAAGTTCGGAGTCGTCGTTGTATGCGCGAGAGAATACAGTTGCATTCTCGCTGGCCATAGCAACTGCGGGCTCTGTCTTTCGCGCGGGTTCTTCGACCAGGCCATACCCTTCGGTGGCAATGCCGTATTCATCCTCTTCGGCAACCGTTGCGGCTTGAGCGGTTGGGACAGTGAAGCGATGACCGCACCCTTTGCAAAGTCCCGAGCGGCCGGCGAACTCGTCGGCCACCGAGAACGCCTTGCCGCACGTTGGACAGTTGAATGCGATCGCCATGAACTGGCCCGTTTTTGAAAGTGTAGAGCAAACCTCGCGGTCGATATCGCGTCAGGAAACGCTCATCAACCTGAGCGCGGCGGAGCGTTCTTCCACCTGCTCTGCGTTCATCACGGCTTCCGTTTCGAATTCGACCTCAAGCGATCCGCCACCCGTCAAATCGGTCGCAGTGACGCTCAACCGGCCGTCCTTGCTGATGCCGAACTTCACGCGAATCGGACTTCGCGCCGGCAAGGCGGAAGGTAAGTTGAGCGTCGCCGTACCAACTTCCTTGCAGTCGCCGGGATCGGTGCTATCGCGTTCGCCCGACATTACCCGAATATCGACTCCCGCTTGATTGGCGACGTCGGTGCCGAAGTCGTTCGCGCTTTCCATCGGAACTTCGCCGTTGCGCGGTAGCAGCGTGACGAAGATCTCGCGATTCTGTTCGTCCTTGGCGACAACTCCCAGGCTCTTGCTCAGCACGTTCACGATCTGCGTGCTCACAAGCTCACGAACCGGACCCGTCAGCGTATAGCCCAGCTCACGTTCGATCTTGTCGAGCGCCTGCTGCATGTCGGCTTCGGAAACTTGCGAAAGATCGATGGAAGCGCCATCGTCATTCGCGTCACCTGTTCCCGGTGAAAGCAATTCCTTCACTTCATCCTGCAGCGATTCTTTCAGACCGTAAAGCGCGGCACCCTTTGCCACGGCCTCGTCCGGATCGTAACTCTCCGGTTCCTTGCCGAACTCCGCGACGAGCCTGTTCCGCACCTGCGGCATCCTCGTTGCACCACCGACGACAATAATCTTGTCGAACGAGGAATATCCCTTTTCCGTCGCGTCGCGCAGCATGTCGTGTGTCAACTCGACGGTGCGATCCATCAAGTGTTTCGTGATCTCTTCGAACTGGCCACGCTCCAGTTCGACACGTGCCTGCTGACCGGCGTGCGTCACGCGGAATGGTGCCTTGTCGCGCTGGGTGAGTGTCTTCTTGCCGCGTTCGCCTTGCAGGAAGAGATCGTTGAGCACCTCGGCGTCATCAAGCGGATCACTCGCTTCGCCAGTTTGGTTGCGGAACGATTCTGCGAGCGACATCACGATCGCTTCGTCCCAAAGCGCTCCGCCCAACCGGTGGTCGCCGCCCGTGCAAATGACACGGATCAGCCGATCCTTGATCTCGATCATCGTCACGTCGAACGTGCCGCCGCCGAGGTCGTACACCAGCACGACCTGGTCTTCCCCCTGCTCCAAGCCATACGCGATCGCCGCCGCCGTGGGCTCGTTGAGAATCGCGCGTACGTTCAAACCCGCCAAACGGCCGGCGTTCGCGGTTGCTTCGCGTTCCTCGGTTCCGAAGTAGGCCGGGCACGTAATCACCACCTCGGTGATTGGCTCGTCGAGCGCCAGTGCCGTTTGGGCGTCACTCACAATTTTGCGCAGAATAAACGAGCTGATATCCTCGGGACTGAAGACCTGTCCTTCATATTCGAACACGAACTGCGGGTCGCCCATGTGTTGTTTGACGCGCGAGACGACGCGGTGCGGTTCAACCTTCGCTGCTTCCTTCGCCGTGTTGCCGACGATGATATTGTCGCCGTCGAACAGCACAACCGACGGGGTGATCCGCTCGCTTTCGGCATTCGGCACGATCACCGGTTTGCCGTGTTCATCGACATAGGCGATGGCGGAATACGTGGTTCCCAGGTCGATGCCGTAAACTCGCTTCAGACCCTCGCTCACGGGGCGACCTCCGGCGGTGCATGGATGGAGAGGCTGGTTACTCGAAAGAGTGTTCGTTCCCACAGCGAATTTATTATACGAAGTCAGTTAACTCGATGCGCCTGGGGGGCTTTGCAATCAAAAGACGGACAAAACCTCGTCTCAAGTCGGCCGGTCAGTTAATATCGCAATGCTGCATTAATGTTATTCACAGCATCCATCTACGGATCAATCTGCAGGATTCACACCATGTTGTCTCGTGCACGGTCTGCGACGCTGCTCGCCGTCATGCTCGCTGTTGGCATCAGCATGCCCAGGTCAAAGGCTCTGGCGCAGGATAAACCTGCTTCGACTGCCGGCCATGCGCTTCAGTTGCCTCAGCCCGATCCTGCGTTTACAGGGAAGATTGGCACCACTTATAAGGACTCGACGCCGAGCTATCCACAGCCGATCAAAGCCGCGCCCGGTAGCCCGAACGTCCTGCTCATTTTGCTCGATGACGTCGGTTTCGGCATGTGTTCCACGTTTGGTGGACCGGTGCCGACTCCACACATGGATAAGCTTGCAAACAACGGCCTGAAGTACAATCGCTTCCACACGACCGCGCTCTGTAGCCCGACCCGCGCGGCGTTGCTGGCGGGCCGTAACCATCATTCGTGCGGCACGGGCGTCATCATCGAGATGGGCACCGGCTATCCCGGCTACACCGGGATCATACCGCGCAGCACGGCGCTCGTCTCGGAGATCCTCCGCGACAACGGCTACGCCACATCCATGTTCGGCAAGTGGCACAACACGCCGGAACCCGATATCAGCCCCGCCGGCCCGTTCGACCGCTGGCCGACCGGCCTGGGATTCGACTATTTCTACGGCTTCAACCAGGGAGAAACGCATCAATATTACCCAGTGATCTATCGCAACACGACGCACGTCCCCCAGCCCCGCCAGCCCGAGCAAGGCTATCACTTCACGGCCGACATGACCGATGAGGCGATCACCTGGACACAAAACGTGCGCGCGGCGAATCCCAACAAGCCCTGGTTCACCTATTTCAGCACGTCCGGCGTCCATGCGCCGCATCACGCTCCCAAAGATTGGCGAGCAAAGTTCTCGGGCAAGTTCGATCACGGCTGGGACAAGCAACGCGAGCTCACTCACGCTAAGCAAATTGAACTCGGAGTCGTTCCCAAGGGGACCAAGCTCACGCCCCGTCCCAAAGAGATTCCCGCGTGGGACGATCAACCGGAGAATGCACGTAAAATCTACACGCGGCTCATGGAAAACTACGCCGCATACATGGCCTACACTGATCACGAAGTCGGCCGATTGATCGCCAGCTTGCGAGATTCGGGCGAGCTCGAGAACACGCTCGTCATGTACATCGTCGGCGATAACGGCGCGAGCGCCGAGGGCGGACTCGAAGGGACATTCAGCGAGATCGCCAGCCTGCTTGGCTTGCAGCTTGGCCTTGAGAGTTCGATCCGCCGGATGGATGAGATCGGCGACCCGGCAAGCGAGCCGCACGTGCCGGTGGGCTGGGCCTGGGCGATGGACGCGCCGTTCCAGTGGACCAAGCAGGTCGCAAGCCACTTCGGCGGCACGCGTAACCCGATGGTCGTGCACTGGCCCAAGGGGATCAAGGCGAAGGGCGAGCTGCGCAGTCAATTCCATCACGTAATTGATGTTGTGCCGACGATCCTGGAAGCCGCAAAAATCACCGAGCCGAAGGTAGTGAAGGGCGTCGCTCAAAAGCCGATCGAGGGCGTTTCGATGCTCTACTCGTTCGACAACTCGGCCGCGCCGGACCGCCGAACCACTCAGTACTTCGAGCTCTTCACGAACAGGGCCATCTACCACGACGGCTGGGTGGCGTGTAGCAAATACGGCTTGCCGTGGGTCGCAGCCGGGCGAGACGATAGCTTTATGCAGGCGCCTTGGGAGCTCTATCACGTCGACAACGACTTCAGCGAGGCCCATAATCTCGCGGCACAAATGCCCGACAAGCTAAATGAGCTCAAAGAGAAGTTCCTGCAAGAAGCGAAGAAGTACGACGTGTTTCCCCTCGACTCGCGGCAAGCCGAGCGAATGGATCCAAGAGTGCGCGTCTCCGGTCCCCCGCGCACCGAGTGGACCTATTTCGGCAACAACGTGCTGCTTCCGGAACCGATCGGCCCGCAGATTTTCTCGCGTGCTCACACAATTTCTGCGGAAATCGAAGTTCCGAAGGGCGGAGCGAATGGAGTCGTTACCTGCGCCGGCGCGTTCTCTGCGGGTTGGTCGCTCTACCTCAAGCAGGGCAAGCCGACCTTCAAGTACACCTGTTTCGAGCTCTTCGACTCGATCGTTGCTTCCGAGAAGACAGTTCCCGAAGGAAAGGTCGTCCTGGCGACCGAGTTTGTTCCCGACGGCGCGGGCGTTGGCGGTGGCGAACTGACGCTGCTCGTCAATGGCGAGGTCTTCGCCAAGGGTAAGCTTCAGCGCACGGCGTTCCGGCACGGTCTCGAACCGTTCGAGGTGGGACGCGACTCAATTACACCGGTTTCGCCAGACTACCATTCCCCTGCCACCTTCACAGGAAAGATTGAAAAGGTCACGTTCCGACTGAAGTGAGACAAGCTTCTAATAAATCGCGTTTGAAATCGTCTATCTCATGGAAACGCTCGCCGCGAATGGTTCGCGGTCCCTCTCAACGCGATCTCGCGGCGAGCGTTCAAGGAACTTGATTCCGCGTTTGTGCGTCCAACGGGTCGAAGCGAATCGCACACGCAATAAGTAAGGGCAGCCTAAGAATCTTGCTGCAAACGCCGCGTGCGTTTCGCTTTGCACATCGTTTCGACAAGCACAACGCGTGGTCGTTCCGGCTGGATCAACCTGGTGCTCGGGGAGCTTGCGTCGTTTGCGCAAGATCAACCCGCGCGGGAGGAATTCCGTCATGAGATCGCGTCATTGGTCCGGACTGGCCGCTTTGGCGGTCGCACTGTTTGCATCGCAAATCCCCGCGCGGGCTCAGGGGCTGATCGTCGATCGCCGCCCCCATTTCCCCATCCATCGAACCTACGACATCCGCAACGTCACCATCGACGCACGAGTGCGCGAACAAGTCGCCGACGTCGCGGTCTCGCAGACGTTCTACAACCCCGGTTCGGCCCAGATCGAAGCCGAATACCTCTTTCCGCTTCCCGAAGAAGGGGCGATTCAAAACTTCGTGCTGATGGTCGACGGTCGCGAAATGCCCGGTCGCCTGCTGCCCAAAGACGAGGCGCGACGGATCTACGAAGAGATCGTCCGGACCAAACGAGACCCTGCCCTCCTCGAATACATGGGCCGTGGCCTCTTCCGCACGAGCGTCTTCCCGATTCCTCCCGGCGCTGAACGCAAGGTCACACTCAAATACACGCAGATTTGCAAGCGAGAACGCGATGTCGTCGAGTTCCTGTATCCCCTGAGTACACAGCGTTTTACAGCCAAGCCGATTCAAAAGCTCGATCTGACTCTGCGCATCGAGAGCAAGGACCCGATCAAGTCGCTCTATTCGCCGATCTACGACACGATCATCCAGCGCAACGGCGAACGCGACGCGAAGGTCGAACTCACGCTTCGCGATGCGATCCCCAGCCAGGACTTCAAGCTTGTCTACACACTCGCGGAAGGAGCCATCGGCGCGACCGTGCTCAGCTATCGCCCCAGCGACGGCGAAGACGGCTATTTCCTGATGCTCGCCAGCCCGCAGGTCAAAGCGCCCGACCAGCGCCCGCTGCCCAAATCAGTCGTGTTCGTGATCGACCGTTCTGGCTCGATGGCAGGCAAGAAAATCGAACAGGCTCGCAACGCCCTCAGTTTCGTGCTCAACAACCTCCGCGACGACGACACGTTCAACATCATCGCCTACGATGATCGCGTCGAGTCGTTCAAGCCCGAGCTTCAGCGGTTCAACAGCACCAGTCGCGACGAGGCGAGCCGGTTCGTCTCGAACATTCGCGAGGGCGGCAGCACGAACATCAACGACGCGCTCAAGTCGGCGATGGCGATGCTGACCGACGAGTCGCGGCCGAGCTACGTGATCTTCCTCACCGATGGTCTGCCCACCGCTGGTGAAACCGGCGAATTGAAGATCGCCGAGAACGCGAAAACCGCCAATAAGGCGCACGTCCGCCTGTTCGCCTTCGGCGTCGGTTACGACGTGAACGCCCGGCTGCTTGATCGCCTATCCGGCGGCAACAGCGGCACGAGCGAGTATGTTCGACCCGACGAAGATATCGAAAAGCACGTCGGCGCGTTTTACGCGAAGATGACCCGGCCGATTCTTGCGAGCATCAACGTCGACTTCCGTGGTACCGACATCAATCGCACCTACCCGCGCGACATTCCCGACCTTTTTGAAGGCGGGCAAATCGTTTGGGTCGGCCGTTACCGCCAGCCTGGCAGCACGACGGTCAAGCTCAGCGGCAAGGTCGGCGGCGAAACGCAATCGCTCGAATTCAAGGCTGATTTCGCAGGCAGCGGTCGAGGCAACTCGTACGACTTCGTCGAACGCCTCTGGGCGATCCGCCGCGTCGGTTTCATCATCGACCAGATCGACCTCAACGGCAAAAACACGGAGCTAACTAACGAACTCGTCGCGCTCAGCACGAAGTACGGCATCCTCACGCCGTACACTTCGTTCCTCGCCGACGAAAACGTCAACTTGCACGCGGTCACCGGCAATGAAATGCGTGCAACCGCCAATTTGCGGCAGCTTGCCGAAGTTCAAGGTGCGTCCGGCGTAAACCAGCGCGGTGCAAAGCGAAGCTATAACCTGGCCGAAAAGGCGGACGTCTCGCGATCGAATGCCGTGGCCTACGATTACGCCCAGGCGGCTGCACCGGCTTCGGAACCGATGTACCGTCAGATGACCAGGTCTCCGCAGGGCCTCGCCCAAGGAAATGCACGAGGCGCAATGGGTGGGATGGGAGGCGGCATGGGTGGAATGCCAGGAATGATGAGTTCGAGCAACGGCCAGGCCAGACAGGGAAATCGTGCCGCCATGGGCCGCGCAGAAGGAGCCGGCATGGCGCTTGGCAATGCTCCCATCGACAACGTCCGCCAGGTCGGCAACAAAACCTTCTACTACAAGAGCAGCCGCTGGGTTGATGCCCAGGTCAAGCCCGAGGAAGACGCCAAGGCCAAGGTCGTCGAGCAGTTCAGCGAAGAATACTTCAAGATTGCTCGCGCTCAATCGGCTGAAAACAACCTCTACCTGAGCATGCCGGAGCCTGTTACCGTGAATCTAGACGGTACGGTTTATCGCTTCGATCCGCCCAAGGCAACTGCCACCAAGCCGTGATCTAAGCGGTACAAACCGTCCGGCTCCGCAATGTCGTCCTCGAGGAGGGCTCGCGCTTAATGCCGAGCCCTTCTCGGGGGCGTTTCGTGTTGATCTTCAGCCAATGCGAGGAGCCGACGACTCATGCTCAATGTCAAAGGGCTCACGCCGATCCTCAACGTCTCCGACATCATCGCCAGCTTTGAGTGGTTCGAAAAACTCGGCTGGACCAAAGCCTGGGATTGGGGCACGCCCCCTACCTTTGGCGCAGTTTGCAACGACAAAAGCGAGATCTTCCTTTGCCAGGGCGCCCAAGGATCGCGTGGCGGTAAGCGCGCCCTGTTCATCGGCGACGACGAAACCGGCGGCGCCTGGATGAGTTGGTGGCTCGAAACCCCATCCGCCGTCGACATCGCGCATGCGCTGGCAATCCAGCACGGCATGACGATATCCATGCCGCCGACCGACCAGCCCTGGGGATGTCGCGAGTTTCACCTCGTCCATCCCGATGGTCATACGTTTCGCGTCAGTGCGGGGCTCTCGCCAGAATCCGAATAAGCGATATCAACGCTTGAGCGAATAAACGCTCACCACCTCGGGCCGGATGATTTTCTCGCCCGATCGGAAACCCTTGCGCATCCGCACGGCGACCTTTTTATTGAGGTCCGGATCTTCGGTGGGGACGGTGGAAAACGCACGCTGTTTCCGTGGGTCGAAGCCATCGTCTTCGAGCGAAAACGGCTCGACTCCCTGGCGGTAGAGAATGTCTTCGATTCCCTGTTGAAAACCGCCAATCAGGCCGAGCAGTCGCGAGGCGTCGGCCTCAGCCTGCTCGCCCTGCGCCAGGACGATCTTGCCAATATCGTCGTGAAGCTGGATCAGGTCGACAAAAACCGGGCGCAACACATTTAACAAAAAATCATTCTTGTATTCTTGCAACTCGGCATGCAAACGATCGACGACCTTTTCCCGCGTCGATTCCGCGCGGAGCTCGCGATCGAGCGCAGACTGCATCTGGTCGAGCCGCCGCGTGAAACCTGTTTCAAGCGCTGAAATCGCAGCGATGATTTCGGGAACGCGATCGAGGCTCAGCGGGTTTCGTACGGCTGGCGGGTCTTCGAGCTCGGGTGGAAGTACCATCGTCTCGGAAAGATGGCCGACTGAGTCGTCGGGCGCGGGTTCGTCTTCGGGCGTTGAAGCGGTCTGATCGGTGAGTCCGCTAATCGTCGTATCCGGCTCGTCGGGAAGGACCAGGCATTCTTCCTCGGGAAACGAGTCGCCGCTACAGAGCATCGCACTTCTCCCGTCGCCGTCGTTAGATTTCACTGCTTGCGCAGGCCGTCCATGCGCCTAGGAAGGAATTCGTTGCATTCGGCCTTTCATTCACGACTCTTTCAGCAAACCGCGATCGTGGCTTACAATACCGTCCGCCACGGGAGCCGGCTGCTGCGACCCCTTGAGGATTCGACCATGCTTCGTCCCCCACT
Organism: uncultured Isosphaeraceae bacterium; assembly: GCA_945957605.1. Classification (GTDB taxonomy): domain Bacteria; phylum Planctomycetota; class Planctomycetia; order Isosphaerales; family Isosphaeraceae; genus CAMFLR01. The sequence goes on along the minus strand of CAMFLR010000004.1, from coordinate 485,304 downwards.
CCGATCTTCCTTCACCTCGCGCGCATTCGCAATCGGTATGGCGGTGGTGGCCTTCTCGTCGGTCGCAATCGGCGCGGTGCCAGCGAAACAAGAGTATGGCCCCGACCCCGCCTCGGTGCAACGGTACGGCAAGGGGTATCGCTATCCGCAATCGGGCTGGGTGGTCCTGCATATAGAAGGCGAGCCATACGAACGCGGATACCAGCACGGCCGCTTAATGGCACCCGAGATCGTCGACTACTTGACGATGCTCGCGACGAAACGTGACAAAGATCATCCCACAACCGCCTGGAATAGCGTGCGTTTGCTTACAAACGCCTTATTTCTGCGCCGGTATGACGCCGAATTTATCGAAGAGATGAAGGGAATCGCCGATGGCGCCGCGGCTGCTGGCGCAAAGTTTGACGGCAGGACGCTCGACTTGCTCGATGTCGTCGCCATCAATTCCGACATCGAAATCGAATTCCTCGACGCCGCGCTCGACGCTACGGCCACCGGCCTCGAAGGCAAAGTTTTCGATGAACCAAAGGCCGCCCACCCCCGCGCTCCTCACGAAGACCATTGCTCCGCCTTCGCCGCAACTGGCCCCGCAACTGCCGATGGCAAGATCGTCTTCGGCCACATCACGATGTTCAACATCGTCTTCACGCGGCACTTCAACGTCTGGCTCGACGTGAAGCCGACCTTGGGTCACCGGGTGTTCATGCAAACCTATGCCGGCGGTATTCAAAGCGGCATGGACTACTACATGAACGACGCTGGCCTGCTCGTCACCGAAACCACGATCGGCCAAACCATGTTCGACATCAATGGCGACGCCCTCGCCTCGCGGATCCGCAAGACGCTGCAATACTCCGACTCGATCGACCAGGCGGTGGCGATTCTTGGGACCTCGAACAACGGCCTCTACTCGAACGAATGGCTCTTTGGCGATACGAAGACCAACGAAATCGCCATGTTCGAACTCGGTACGCACAAAACCAAGCTCTGGCGCAGCGGCAAAAACGAGTGGTTCGGAAACACACCCGGCTTCTACTGGGGCTGCAACAACGCGAAGGATCTCGACGTTCGCCTCGAAACCATACCAAGCACAGTCGGCAAACCCGAATCGGTCGTCTGGGCTCCGTCCGACCGCGACAGTGCCTGGGTGAAGCTCTACCAGAAATACAAAGGACGCATCGGCGAACCGTTCGGCTTCGAGGCTTATTCGACTCCGCCTCTTGCAGCCTTCGCTTCGCTCGATGCCAAGTTCACGACGTCGGCACTTGCGAAAGATCTGAAAATCCACGCCCTTTTCGGACCGCCGCTGGGCAAAACCTGGGACCCGACCGACTTCGACCGTAAGCGCGTCCCTAACGTTCGCCCCCTGATCGGCAACGACTGGACGGTCCTCTCAGCCGAGCCGCCGCCCCTGCTCGACAAATCCGCCAAATCCGCGGTCGACCTTACTGGTCACGTCTCGCACGAACTCGCCGCAAACCCCGAAGGCGACCGTCCGCCGGCCTGGCACGGCACGATCCTCGCTGCGACGCCCGCCGACACCTGGCTCGCCGCCGCCTGGCCACGCTATGAACATATCGTCGCGCTCGAACTCGCTTACAAGGCCGGCGACAAGAACGGCAAGCTCACAAAACCCCAGCGCGAACGGCTAGACTTGCTGAAGTATCGCGACGAATCAAAACGCTGGCTCGCAACCCTCCAACTCGGCGGCGACGTCCCCCTCGCGAAAACCGCCTTCTCTGTCGAACAGCGCTCCTGGTTCGAACTGGCCGGTGCCAAGGGCGTCGGCTTGCTCGAAGCGATTCGCGGGGAACTGGGTGATGAACCGTTCTTGAAGGCGATGGACAAGTTCGGCCGGGCGCACGCTGGCAAGAAGACGACGACTGACGAGTTCCTCAAAGCGATGGAAGTCGCGAAAGAAAAGCCGCTTTCCGACGCAATCAAGGAACGCGTGACACTCGATTCTAAGCCCAGCAGTCCAAGCTGGGCGATCGACTCATTCGAGACCGAGCTCGACAAGACGATCATCGTCTACGGCACTCAGCGCGACGTAACCCCACATCGCGAAGCGGCCGAGCGACTTCAACGTTTGCTCGCCCGCCGCTGGCCGAACATCTATGTCACGATCAAGAGCGACGAGCAAATTCACGCCGACGAGTTGAAGTCGAACCACATCCTCGCAATCGGCACGCCTCGCACGAACTCAGCACTCGCGAAGCTCGCCGAAACGCTGCCCGTTTCATTCGGTGCGGGCTCATTCGTCGTTGACGGTACAACCTATGCGCACGCTTCGAGCGCCGTGATCGCCGCGGGACCAAACCCGCACAACTCGCGTTACGAAGTCGTTGCATTCGCTGGACTGTCCGCCGAATCGACCTGGGACAGCGTCGACTCGCTCCCTAAACGGCCCGACGAAGCGTGCAACGTGTTCGTCCTGCCTGTGCGCTCGCGTCCCCAACCGCTCGTCGTCCGCAAGTCGGCAGCCGCGCCTGCTGTTTCGCTCCGCGAGTCGAAGTAACGCATGATTTTCTACGGTCTCAGCTTGCTGGGGGTCGCCGTGAGCGCGGTGAGCGGCGCACTCGCTGCTGGCCGCAAAGGCTTGGATCTCCTGGGCGTGGTTGTTCTCGCCGTCGCAACCGCGCTCGGCGGCGGGACAATCCGCGACCTTCTGCTCAATCGTTACCCGATCTTCTGGGTCGCCGACCCGAACCCGCTGTTCGTCATCCTCGTCATTTCTATGCTCACGCTTGTGTATGTTCGCTTTCGCAAGCCTCCACACGTAAGCTTAGACATTGCCGATGCTCTCGGCCTCGCCTACTTTTCAATCAACGGCGCACGCCTAGCCGAAGCGGAAGAGCTCTCGTCGCTGATTATCGTCGTAATGGGAACGATAACCGGTTCCGCAGGCGGAGTCATTCGCGACATCCTCGTGGGCGAAGCTCCGCTCTTGCTTCGGCAAGGCGACCTGTACGCCACAGCGGCGATTGCGGGCATATCGGTTTATCTCATCTGCCAGCGCGTTGGAATTTCCACCGAAGCCTCGGCCCTTCTCGGCATGGCAACGATCGCTGTGCTTCGGCTCGCGGCGATCCGCTGGCGAATCCGTCTCCCCGTGTTTCAATTGCCCTGCGAGGAACAATCGGCCCACTAGGCCGCATTACTCACTGCCCCGCAACCCTGTTCGAGTTTTTCGATGCTCCGCCACCTTCGCTTCGCGACCTGCCTTCTGATATTCACAACCTCATCGCTCTGTCGTGGCGATGAAAAGCTCGCAGGCAAGGCCTGCCGCTCCGTTCATCTGAACTATCCCGGCCCTGCGGCCGCGGCATTCACGAATACGGTGATTGTCGAAAAATCGGCGCGAGGCACCTATTTCTCCGTCTGTGCCTTTAATATGGGATATTTCGGCATACAAGAACTCGGGAATGGCAAGAAGGTGGTGATCTTCTCGATTTGGGAACCGGGAGACCAGAACGATCCCAAGAAGGTCGACGAGAGCAAGCGTGTGAAGCTCGTTGCCAAGGGTTCATCGACGCGCGTCGGCCGGTTCGGCAACGAGGGAACCGGCGGCCAATCGTTTCTCGACATCGATTGGAAGCCCGGCGTCGCGTATCGCTTCCTGGTCGTGGCCAAGCTCAATGGCGACCGCACGGAATACGCGGGCTACTTCGCTCCGGCCGACGCCAAAACATGGACTCACGTCGCAACCTTTTCAACTCTCGCGAGTGGCAAATTGCTCTCGGGCTATTACTCGTTCGTCGAGGATTTCCGCCGCAACGGCACCTCGCTCACTGAAGAGCGTAAAGCTAGTTTTGGCGAAGGCTGGATTCGTGACGAGAAGAATCGCTGGATCGCTCTTTCTCGGGCGAAATTCACCGCCGACGCGAATCCGTCGATGGCCATCGATGCCGGCATCGACAGCGGCCGCTTTTTCCTCGCGACCGGCGGTAAAACCTCGAACGACCATATGAAACTCAACTCAGCGGTTGACCTCAAACCGGCGGGAATTCCCGAACTTCCTTGATTCCATCGCGGAACCAATTCATGTTCAATCGACGCGATTTCCTTTCCGCCTGCGCCGCCGGCTCGATTTCCTCAGTTACGGGAATCGCCGCTGCGCAAGCGCCGGCGGTTGGTGCATCCGAATCGACTCGCCCTAAACTCACGCACGGCGTGATGTCGGGCGAAGTCACAAACGGCTCCGCCGTGATCTGGGCTCGCACCGATCGCCCGTCGCGGATGATTGTCGAATATGCGACGACGGAATCATTCACCAACGCGAAACGCATCGTCGGCCCCACGACGCTCCCCGAGGACGACTTTACCGCCAAAACCGTGCTCGAAGGCCTGCCCGCCGGGCAGACGATCTTCTATCGCGTCTTGTTCAAGAACCTTTCGACGCCATCCGCTGTCAGTATTCCTGCAATTGGACGTTTGATCGCGCCTTCGCATGAGAAATCGAATATTCGTTTTGCCTGGGGCGGAGACACTGCAGGCCAGGGCTACGGCATCGACCTTGATCGCGGTGGAATGCGGATTTTTGAGTCGATCCGTCAAACGCAGCCGCATTTCTTCGTGAACAGCGGCGATCTGATTTACGCTGACAATCCCATTCCCGCCGAAATGAAGCTCGACGATGGCTCGGTCTGGAAAAATATCGTCACGCGCGAAACTTCAAAAGTAGCCGAGTCGCTCGACGAATTCCGTGGTCGCTATCGCTACAACTTGATGGATCAAAATGTCCTCAAGTTCAATAGCGAGGTGCCGCAGATCGTTCAGTGGGACGATCACGAAACGCGGAACAACTGGTACCCCGGCCAGGAAATCGACGACCCGCGTTACAAGGTGCGCAGCCTCGACCTGCTTGCCGCGCGAGGCAAACGCGCGTTCCTCGACTACACGCCAACTCGCCGCCATCCCGACGAGGCCGAGCGAATCTATCGCGCGATCCATCGCGGTCCGCTGCTGGACCTTTTTCTCCTTGATCAACGAACCTACCGTGGGCCGAACAGTCCGAACCGTCAGAATACGTTGAACGAAGAATCGGCGTTCATGGGGCCCGAACAGGTGCAATGGCTGGCACGTTCGCTCAACGCGAGCAAGGCGACCTGGAAAGTGATCGCCAGCGACATGCCCATCGGCCTCATTGTTCCCGACGGCCCCAAGAATTTCGAAGCTCTGGCCAACGGCGACAATGGACCGCCCGCAGGCCGCGAACTTGAGTTTGCGTGGCTCTTCAAGACGCTGAAGGATCAGGGCGTGCGCAACGTCGTCTGGCTAACGGCCGACGTCCATTACGCCGCCGCGCACCACTACGACCCATCACGCGCCTCATTCACCGACTTCCATCCCTTTTGGGAGTTCGTAGGTGGTCCGCTCAACGCCGGCGGATTCGGTCCTGGCGCACTCGACATGACCTTCGGCCCAGAGGTCAAATTCGCCACTGCAAAGCCCGGCGCGAAGCAAAATCGTTTTCCATCAAGCGAGAGCCAATTCTTCGGCCTGGTCGACATCGACGGCAAGTCAGAGGAGCTTACCGTCGACCTCCGAAACATCGACGGTAAGTCGGTGTACCGGGTCACTTTGCCGCCAGAAAAGAGCTGAATATCGCTGATGCCAGCGGCGCGTTCGAAGAACGTCAGACTTTCGACGCTTGGGGACGCGCCGGTAACCGTCTTGAGTTGACCGCTCAAAACGAGTCGAGCGAAGGCATCGCATAAGCATTCGCAATGCGATGTTTCGTCAATCCGCGCGCATGGTTCGCATCAAACCTGGAATCATCACGCGCAAATGCATTGCAATGTAAACAACGCGCAACTTCCGGCCACGCATCGTAACGCAATCTCGGCGATTGCCTTGGGTCATCTCACGATGAACGGGTCGCCGCTGTGTTTTGAACCAAGCTCAGAAGCGGCGGCCTTTTAGGCAACTAACTCACGCAGGGAGCGAGTTCGCGGCCTCGGCAGATTGCAGCGAGTGGTTCGGCTGACCTTTTCGGCACTCGATACCCAGGCACCCGTCCCATCGGATTTGATGCTCAACCTCGCGGAAGCGAGGCTCCGCAGAATCTCCGAAGGCGGCTCGTCGCATGTCAACAAAACCGGCCTGGCGGAGTTCAAAGATGAGCGACCGTTCGTCCCACATCCACATGTGGCGGCTGTTGCCGAGCAAATCACCCAACAGGCTATTTAGACCGCGGCGGCGCTGGTGCCAACCCAGTAAGGTTTCTTCCATGAACTGCACCGCCGGCTGCTCTCGAGTCGAAGAAAGGTAAGCACGGGCCATCTCCTCCAGGTCGGGGAGAACGCACCGAAAAATGCCGCCTGGCTTGAGGTACTCGTAAGTGTGCCGCAGAGCACTTCGAAAGTCTTCAAGAGACAGGTGCTCGAGCACATGCGAGCAATAAATCGCCTCGCAGGAGGATGGCTTGACGGGAAGCCCCTTAACGATGTCCCCGTAGTAAATGCTCTTCGGAAATTGGGGCCTGCCTCGCGTGACGAGAGCACCTAGCAGCGGGATGCGCTGAATGCGCAGGGTCGGGCTTGCATCGAAGTTGGTCCACGACTCTGGGGCCGTAAGGCCACACCCGTAGTGAACGAATCCATTGTGATTCAAGAACACGATTTCCGCCCGCCGAGCCAATAGTTTTTCCGCTAAGCCGACCGATGGTAAGAAGCTATTACAGCCTTGTCAATGCCCGATCTTGAGTGTTTGTTCAGTAGATAACGGCCAGTTAAACCTATGAATTGACTGGGTCATTCAATCTGCCCGGACCGCGACGCTCAACACCTGATCGCACAGTTTCCGCCGACGGTTTCGCCCGAAAGCTTTGGCGGGATTTGAATTTACAGAAGTGTCGATCAAGAGGTTTGGACCTCCGTTTTTGCGTCTCGAATAAGTGGCGATAAAGGGAGTCCAACAATCAAGCACGCTCCCAAATCTGAGAATACGAGCGACAAAGACGCAGCTTACTCGGCCGGTCATTGCCTCTGGCCGTTCGTCTGGCTAGCCCGATGAATAGACCAAACGAAGGCTCTGATTGGGATGACCACTTTCGATGCGTATCTCGTTCGTGGAATCAGCCATGGCCTGTGATATCGCACCAAAATCGTGGTGCAATGGTTTGATCCTCACACAATCTGCTTGGTCCAATCTTTGACAACACGTGCCATCTCCACAAACACATCTTCGTCGCTCTTGCGTGACTTTTTGAGCGTCTTGTATCCATGATCGGCGGTGTCAATTTCGTGCAGCGTCGCGCGTTTGCCCAGCTTCGCGCAAACGGGGCGAAGTAGGTCGAGTCCTGCAAGCTCATCGCGCGTACCGCTCAGAAAGAGCATCGGCACCTTCACCTCGGCCAGATGCTCGGCACGCTTGATTTCCGGCTTTCCCGCGAGATGCAGCGGAAATGAGAAGAAGACGATTCCGCGAACGTATTCGAGCGCACTTTCTGCGGCCGCCGTCGACGTCATGCGTCCGCTAAACGAATGCCCGCCCGCGAGCAGCGGCAAATCGGCTGCACGCGCATGGGCCTCGCGCACTGCCGCGCGAACCGTTTCGGTACAAACGGCCTGCCCATCTCTCCCTTTGCCGTTCTCGGCGTAGGGAAAGTTGTAGCGCATCGTGGCGATTCCGACTTCGGCCAATCGATCGGCGATCGACTGCAGCGTCGCGTGCCGCATGTTCGTAGTAGCGCCATGGCCCAAAACAAGGAGGTGTGTCGCCTTGACAGGTCGCAGCAAGAGTGCAGAGACCTCGCCCTTTTCGGGCGTTGCGACGAACTTGAGTTCAACAGCACTTGTCGACATCTCAACTTGACTCCGGCGTATTCAACGGCTGCGTGAAGCAAAAGCAGACGCCGTAAGGGTCGCGGGCGAAAAAGACGCGATAAGGCTTGCCGTTGTAAATCTGCTCGTCAATGATTCCCGGCTCGATGCCTTTTTCGTGAAATTCATTCCAGAGCGCGTCGACGTCGCTCACAGAGAACCAACAACTCGCCTGAGCGGGATCTGCTCCGTTCACCGCGAGGCCAATCTCGACGCTATCGCGCCGCAAGACGGCGGATCGCTTATCTTTTGCCACCAGAGAAAATCCCAGGCACAGCGTGTAATAACCAATGGCTGGGCCAATGGTCTGCGCAGGGATCGCGGCGATATCGGTATCACCAATCGGACCGGCTGCCCTGAACTCAACTTGGTGGGACATACTTGACTCCTGTTCGCCTGAATAGTAGTCATGTTGATTACGTTTAGCCCATGCGAAGGCAGCCGTCAACGAAAAAGCCAGAGCGATGTCAAAGACCGGGCACGCGAATTCACGGTGGTTGATATGAGTAAATTCACCCTTCTTTTGGTGATTGCGACCTTCGTCCTTTCGTCTCGCGGCGTTCGAGGAGAGGATCGTGTCGAAGGCACCAGGCCGGGCGACGAGCGTACAATCGCCGGCATGAAGCTTTGCTGGTGTCCAGCGGGACGATTTACGATGGGCAGCCCGCGAAATGAACCGGAACGGCGACCTGACGAGAGTCAGGTCGAAGTCACCATTTCGCGCGGGTTCTGGACGGGCAAATTCGAAGTGACCCAGGGCGCCTGGAAGCGAATTGTCGGCAAATTGCCGGGCGAGTTCACCGCCGAACTACCCGAAGGCGACGACTATCCCGTCGGCAACGTCAACTTCGCAGAGGCGGAGACGTTTTGTAGGAAAGCGACCGAACAGGCCCATCGCGCCGGCGAACTTCCCGACAGCTGGGAGTTCCGCCTGCCGACCGAGGCGCAATGGGAGTACGCTTGCCGCGCCGGTACCACCACCGCAACAGCATTCGGCGACTCACTCGGCCACAAGCAAGCCAATTTCAAGGGCCAACCGTATAACGGCGGCGAGGCTGGGCCCGCGCATGGCATGGCGACGAAGGTCGGGAAGTATCCTCCGAATCGCTGGGGTCTGCACGACATGCACGGCAACACCTTCGAATGGTGCCGCGACTGGTACCATCCTCGCCTTCCCGGCGGCGTCGACCCGGACCTGCACGAAAAGAAAGCAACGTCACGCGTCCGACGAGGCGGCGCCTGGACCGATGAAGGCTGGCCTTGTCGCTCCGCGTTTCGACTCCGCTTCGAACCCGAGCGCCGCTACGACCATATCGGGTTCCGCGTGGTGGCCGTTCAACGTTGAAGGGATCAATTCAAATCTCGAAAGGTTGAGCCTGCTATCAATAAAACAAACCTCACAGTGAAATGAAAAGTTGATGTAGTGAAAATATGAATTGAAGACTATTTTGGTGGCACTTGCGGTCGATGAAGTTCGCTCGTTTGGGGCGCTATCGATGGAGAATGGTGCGGGGCCCAGTTGGTACCAGCGGGGGCGTGGCTTTGAAGAGGTCGACTGGTCGCTGTGGCGCTGGCGGGTCGGGTGCAACGGGCACCCAGGGGTTTTGCTTGGCGACACGGTACTTCACGACCATCGACTCGTAGTACTCGAACATGCGTAAGTAATAGGTCGCCTGCTCTATTTTCGATTGTAAAATCGGTTCGTAGACGCTCAGAACTCGCTTGTAAACTTCTTCACGCCGATCAAACAATTTGCGCAAAGACGGCTCCAGGCCGGCCGGTGCGTTGGGCGGAAAGTCATTCTTGGAGCGGCTCGCGGGTGACTCGAGTTTCTGCAAACTCTCCTGAAGATGAGCCGGAAGTCCTTCTGGAATCCGTCGCGCTCTCAACTCTGTGACAATTCTCGCCGTATCCTTCGCTTCATCCGCGGCTTGATCGGCACTAGACAGAAAAGTCTCCGTTCGAAACTGAGCCAAACTCTCTTGGTATTTGTAATCCAGCGCGCGTCGACCGATTGGCACTACGGTTAGACCGATTCCCAACAGCAAGGCAATGTAAGCGACAGCAATCATCATGTCGCCTGTGCTGAGTCGAATCGTCAGACGCGGCCGAACTCGGGGACATGCGCGAACATAACGGAATCCAGTTATAGAAAAAGCGATCGGAAGTAGGATGAATATGGATAATGATGCGCCAAGATACTGCAGACCCCAGATCGCACAGAAAACGACAGTCTCGATTGCGGCGCAGATAATACCGATTCCAAAACCTTTCAGCGTTCGTCGTTTCCTCGCGCGCAACCATTCTTGTACTTCGGCCGGAATCTCCCTCGAACGTGGCGGAGTCATCGATTGGCTCCAAAGTCGCTGCGTGCAGGCTTCGCACGCGAATGTAACCATCAACCCAAAATCAAGCTTACAACTCTCATCACAACAAATCGACAAAGCCTCGGAGCAAATGTCGTTGAAGACATTCCCCGAGGCTTCGCTGTTCATCGCGTGTTCTCGTTCAGATCGCGTTACTTCTTGATCTGCTCATTGATGAACACGCCCTTTTTGTTCGACACGACAACGTCGAGCAAGCCGTCGCCGTTGAAATCTTCGACGACGAACTGGGTGCCAATTCCGCTATCGTCATCGATTTCGCGCGGAACGAACGTCGTGTTGTTCTTGACGTCCTTTTCCGCCTGGAACCAAAACAGCCGCGGAGCATTTCCCGAACCTGCTTCGTTCCGGCCGTGCGACCAGAACCGTTTGCCGGTGACGAAGTCATTCAAGCCGTCGCCGTTGATGTCGGCAACGATCAGCGCGTGAGTTTCCGAGACGAGCGACGGGAACATCTCGTGCTTGACGAACGCAATCGACCCGTCCTTCGCCTTGGTTTGCTCGTACCACCAAATGCCATAGCGATGCGCTGAGCTGTTGATCACGTCGGCCTTACCGTCGCCGTTGACATCGTAGGTAACGATATCGGCGACAGCGTCACCCAGCGCAGCAGGATGGAACGTCCAAGGAGTGCTCTGTTGGCGGCCTTCTTTGGGTTGTTCCCACCAGCCATTGACGCAAATCACGTCGCGGCGGCCATCGCCGTTGATGTCCGCTGCGCCTAGGCCGTGCGAAAACACGTCAGTTCCGGGCATTGGCTTGCTGGGCGATCCTTGCTCGCTAATCGCGTGCATTTCCCAGGGCTGGTTGGGGTCGCTGCCCGGCACGAACCAGGCCATCGTCCCCGTGCGATCTTTCCCCTTCGCCTGCCACGCCATGATCAAAACCCGCTTACCATCACCGAAAAGGTCGGTGTAAAGCGGTGTTTCGTTACAGGCGGATTCCCAAACGGGGTGCTCGGGCCAGTAGCCCTCTTTCCCCTTGGGATTTTCATACCAGTAAGCGGGCTTACCCGGGAAACCCACCACAATCTGGTCGATCCAGCCATCGCCGTTCACGTCGTCCGTCCACGAGCACATGCAGTTCGAGTAGCTGTGCAAGCCGTCGCCGAAATCCCCGGGCTTGCGGACGTGGTGCTTCAGCCAACCCGGTGCCTCGTACCAGCTATCGCCAACGAGAATGTCCTTCTTTCCATCCTTGTTGACATCGCCAGTCGAGACACCTTCGCCGCGGAATGCCGCTTCCACGACGATTCGCTTCCACTGCGGCAACCCGGGTTTGTCGGCACCTTCGGAAGCCGCCGGCGCGATCGCGGCCGCAACGCCGAGTGCCAGAGTCCACGTAATGAGCCTTGCGTTCCTCGCCATAACAATTACCCCCTTGCTCGGCGGTCGACCCGACCCAGGCCCATCGAGCGATGGCCCAAAGACGAAACCTTAATCGGCGCGAAGCGACAACGCCACAGGTAAGCCGCGCCCGAATCTTTTCGTTGCCCGCCCCAACGCACGAGACAGGCGATCCATGCCAGAACTCGCTTTAAACCATCGAGTTTGTGTGGCATTGTGACGATTTGGACGGATTGTTCCCCGAAATCGTTCGTTTTCAAGCTGCTTTCGCAGCGATTGCTCACGGTTTAAATTCTTGGATTTCAATAACTTGTCGCGATGCTCTGCGAAACTGACCGAGCGACGTCAAAGTTTCGGCCGGGCTTAACGATTTCGACAGGCGCCCAACAGTCATATCAGCCTGCCGAGCCTCCCTTTGCGGAAGGTTGCCACTCTGCTGAACAAAGTGTGCCAGGGAGTTGAGGAATGAACGCAATTACCCTAAGCTAGTAACCTTCCTCGCAACCAACCTCCTCGGACGCCCCATGTTGCCTGCTTCTCACGGAAACGTCCAAACGCCAAGCTCCCAGGGTCTGGCGCTCGGTGCCGACGTTCGAAACCGTGATGCAGTCACGCCCCACCAACGCCCAGATTCCAGCCTCGCAACCGCTTTCAGCGACATCAGCCGATCCTTCTGGATGCGAATCGCTGACTCGCCCGAAATCGTCGATATTTCGACTGTCGAAAGTGTCGGAACCAACGGCGCAACAACGGCTTACGTTCCAGCGCTTCGCCCAGCCCAACTAGGCGATCCTGCGTTCCTCGAACATCATCGCCTGCGTTTTCCGTACGTCGCCGGTTCAATGGCAAACGGAATCGCTTCGGTCGAAATCGTTGAGGCGATGAGCCGTGCGGGCATGCTCGGATTCTTTGGCGCGGCAGGACTTGCCCCCAGAACCGTCGAGACTGCGATCGATCGCCTGACACAAAGCCTTGGCAGCCAACCGTTTGGTGTCAATCTTATTCACAGTCCGCAAGAATCTGCACTCGAGTCGAAGATTGTTGATCTTCTGCTCGCCAAGCAAGTCCGCCTGATCGAAGCCTCTGCATTTCTTGGACTTACGCTTCCGCTCGTTCGCTATCGGGTACAAGGCATCCACCGCGATGCCGACGGCAAGGTGGTCGTACCCAATCGCATCGTCGCCAAAGCCTCGCGCGTCGAGGTCGCCGCAAAGTTCATGGCGCCGCCTCCTTCTGCGATGCTCGATCAGCTTGTGAACCAGGGCTTCCTCACCCGCGAACAGGCCGATCTGGCCGCGCACGTGCCGATGGCCCAAGATGTTACGGCGGAAGCCGATTCCGGCGGCCACACTGACAATCGCCCTTCAATTTCCCTGATCCCGACGTTTGTCGCGCTTCGCGATCGCCTGCAATCCGAACACCAGTTCGCCCCGCCGGTCCGCGTTGGTGCGGCGGGTGGGATAGCTACTCCCGCGTCAGTCGCGGCGGCGTTTGCGATGGGCGCGGCATATGTGATGACGGGGTCGGTCAATCAGGCGTGCGTTGAGTCGGGATCCTCCGACACCGTTCGCACAATGCTTGCTGAAGCTGAACAAGCTGACACGATGATGGCGCCAGCCGCCGACATGTTCGAGATGGGCGTGAAGTTGCAAGTGCTTAAACGCGGCACGCTCTTTCCGATGCGGGCCGCCAAGCTCTACGAAGCCTATCGCGCTTATTCTAGCCTTAACGAAATCCCAGTCGCCGAGCGTGCGACGCTCGAAAAAACGATCTTTCGCACAACACTCGATCAAATCTGGGATGAGACCAGGCGGTTTTTCGACGAACGCGATCCGTCGCAAGTTGAGCGGGCGAATCGAGATGAGAAGCACAAGATGGCGCTTGTGTTTCGATGGTATCTCGGATTGTCGTCGCGCTGGGCGAACGCGGGCGATGCGGCACGCAAGGTCGACTACCAGGTTTGGTGCGGCCCGGCGATGGGCGCGTTCAACGAGTGGACCAAGGGATCGTTTCTGGAGCGGCCGGAAAACCGCCGCGTCGCAACCGTTGCGCTCAATCTCTTGTATGGAGCCGCTGTGCTCACACGCGTGAACTTCGCGAAGAGCCAGGGGGTTCGACTGCCGAGCGGCTTCCCGTCCGTCGCGCCGCTGGAACTGGCCGAGGTGTCGGCCCGATTGAATCGATGACCGGAGGAATCGTGGCTTCTGAAACTGCCGGCCAAGTCCCTGTCGCAATCATCGGAATGGGCTGCCTCTTCCCGAAAGCCAATGACGCTGCGCGCTATTGGGCCAACATTCGCGACGGTATCGACGCAATCACCGAAATTCCCAGCACGCACTGGCGGCCCGAAGACTACTTTAACGCCGATCCCAAAGCACCCGACCAGACCTACGCCAGGCGCGGCGGATTCTTAGACCCCTACGACTTCGCCCCTCTCGACTTCGGCCTTTCCCCCAACACGCTCGAAGCGACCGACGCAACGCAACTCCTCGGTCTCGTCGCCGCGCGGCAGGCAATGATCGACGCTGGTTACGGTCCTGATCGCCAGTTCGATCGCTCGCGCGTTAGCGTGATTCTTGGTGTGACCGGCACGCTCGAACTCGTGATCCCCCTCGCCGCCCGACTCGGTCATCCCCTCTGGCGCAAGGCCCTTGATGAGGCCGGTGTCAGCAAGGACGTCGCCGACGATGTCGTCAACCGCATCGGCGCGGGTTATGTCGGCTGGCAAGAAGATTCGTTCCCCGGCTTGCTCGGAAACGTCGTGGCCGGGCGAATTTCAAATCGCCTCGATCTCGGCGGCACGAATTGCGTCGTCGACGCCGCCTGCGCCAGCTCTTTGGGCGCCGTCCACCTCGCCCTGCTCGAACTGATGTCCGGCCGCTCCGATATGGTTCTCACCGGCGGCATGGACACGTTTAACGACATTTTTATGTACATGTGCTTCAGCAAGACGCCCGCGTTGAGTCCGTCGGGCGACGCCCGGCCGTTCGCGCAAGCGGGCGACGGCACGATTCTCGGCGAAGGGCTGGGTTGCCTTGTTTTGAAGCGTCTAGCTGATGCCGAGCGTGATGGCGACAAGATTTACGCGGTGATCAAGTCAGTTGGGTCGTCGAGCGATGGCAAGGGGCAAGCAATCTACGCCCCGAGTTCCGAAGGCCAAACGCGAGCGCTCCGCGACGCATACACCCGCGCTGGCGTGACACCCGAGACAATCGAATTGCTCGAAGCGCACGGAACCGGCACCGCCGCGGGCGACAAGGCCGAGGCCGCCGCACTCGCTCAGGTTTACGGAAATACAGAGCGGGAAGGTGCCTGGTGCGCCGTCGGATCGGTGAAGTCGCAGATTGGCCACACCAAAGCCGCGGCCGGTGCAGCGGGCTTGATGAAGGCCGCACTCGCCTTGCATCGCAAGGTGCTACCGCCGACGATCAAAGTCGATAAACCAATTGACACATTCGCATCTGAAGAATCGCCGTTCTACGTGAACACCGAGCGCCGCCCCTGGCTCCCGTCGGCCGACCACCCGCGTCGTGCGGCGATTAGCGCGTTCGGTTTCGGTGGCAGCAATTACCATTGCGTGCTCGAAGAATATCGTTCCGATACCGACGAAATCGACTGGGACGGCGACGTTCAAATTCTGAGCTGGTCCGCCGAATCGCCCGAGAAAATCGTCCATTCGCTCGAAGCCTGGCGCACCGGCCTCTCGTGGGATGGACTTCGTCGCAAGGCCGCTGAAACGCGTGCTACGTTCGATTCCGAGCAGCCCTACCGCCTCGCGATCGTCACCGAACGGCGCAAGGGCGACGTCGAAAAGCTCGTGGCGCAGGCGATCGAAGTCTGCCGGCGTGGTGATGCCAGATCGAGCGGCCCCATTCCCGACGGCATTTTCTATCACACCGGGCCGGTCGCGGGTGACCTCGCCCTGCTCTTCCCGGGACAAGGGGCGCAGTATCCCGGGATGTTCCTCGACCTCGCCTGCCGTTTCCCGCAAATGCGTCAGGCACTCGCTCGGGCGAATGACGCTTTTGACCGCGACCGCGAGAAAACGAACACGCAACGGCTGAGCGACTACATTTATCCTCAGCCTGCGTTCGACAAACCGGCGAAGTCGCGGCACGAGGCCGAGTTGAAGGCGACCGACGTCGCGCAGCCCGCGCTTGGAGCCGTTGCGGTCGGCGCTGTGCACATTCTCGACCAGTTTGGCGTGAAGCCGGGAGCGGTCGCCGGCCACAGCTACGGCGAGCTTCCCTCGCTCTGCGCCGCAGGGCGATTCGACCCCGACACGCTCCACTTCCTTTCCCGCGAACGCGGCCGCAGCATGGCCGAAGGTAGCGGCGACCGCGGCGCAATGCTCGCCGTGCTGGCTGAGCGGCACACGATCGATAAGGTCATTGGCGAAGACAAGCTGGCACTCGTTGTTGCCAACAAAAACGCCCCGCGACAATCAGTTCTTTCGGGCGCCTCGAGCGAAATCTCCCGGGCACGCGAGTCATTCGCGAAGCGGTCGATCGAAGTGATTCCGCTCAGTGTTTCGGCTGCATTCCACAGCCCGTTCGTTGCTGAGGCCCGCGAACGATTCAGCACAGCGCTCGCCGACGTCGAACTGCACTCAACCGAGATTTCGGTCTACGCCAACACAACAGGCAGGACCTATCCCACTGACTCCAACGAAGCGCGTGCTCTGCTCGCGGGTCAACTCGCAGAGCCGGTCGAATTCGTCTCATTGATCGAGAATATGTATGAGTCAGGATATCGCACATTCCTTGAAGTCGGCCCCGCAGGCAAACTGACGGGCTTGGTTCACTCGATTCTGTCCGGCAAGTCGATCTCGGCTTTCTCGCTCGACGCTTCTTCCGGCTCACGTGGCGGCATGGTCGATCTGGCCCGCGCGCTTGCTTCGCTGGCGACGCTTGGTCACGACGTGAACCTGACGAAGTGGGACGGCGATCCGGATTTGACGACCCCCGTTCCTGTCCGCAAGCCGACGTTGACCGTGCCCCTCTCTGGCGCGAACTACGTCAAACCCAAACCGCCAATCCCTCCGACCGTGCGTCCTGCGGCCACGCCCGTTCCGATCCAGCAACCCGCACCGGTTCAACCTCCCGTGAACAGCAACGGCAGCCAGAAGAACGGCGTCCACAAAAACGGCGACGACCACCCCGCGACTTTGCATGTGCATTCCGAAATCAACGGCAAGCGGCACATCCAAGCTTCGCCAGCAAAGCCGGAAGCACGCGTGACCGCCCCACCCCGCGTTGTGCCGAATTCGACGCTGCAACAAGGGCTTTTGGCTCTTCAAGAACTTGGCGAGCAGACCGCCCGCCTGCACCGCCAGTTCCTTGAAGGACAGGATCGTGCGATCCAGGTTTTGCAGAATTTGCTGACGCAGGCGCCTGCTCACGTATCGACGCTACAGCCGACTCCGGCCGCTCCGCCTGTGGTACCGCGACCCGCTGTCGCTTCAGCGCCGCGCATCGCCGCACCCGCGCCGCGGCCGGTACAACCGGTTCAAAAGCCTGTGAAAACGGTGGTGGCTGCAGCGCCCGCCGTCGCGTCCGCACCGGTCGCGAAGGCCACGCCAGTCCAACCCGCGCCCGTTCGCCCCAAATCGAACGACCGTGCCCAGGGAGTTTTGCTCGCCGTCGTTGCAGAGAAGACTGGCTATCCCGTCGAGATGCTCGACCTGGCGATGGAGATCGAGGCCGATCTCGGCATCGACTCAATCAAACGTGTCGAAATTTTCAGCGCAATCGCCGAACGCCTCCCCGACGCCCCGCCAATTCGCGCCGAACACCTCGGGACGCTACGCACGCTGGGCCAGGTCGCCGAATTCCTCGGCAGCGAAGAAGCCGTCGTAGTTGTCGCACCCCAGGCCAAATCGACCGCTCCTGCTCAAAATCCTCGCGTGCAATCGGCAGCAACCCCCACGCTTCTCGCCGTCGTTGCTGAGAAGACCGGCTATCCCGTCGAGATGCTCGAACTCGGCATGGAAATCGAGGCCGACCTCGGCATCGACTCAATTAAACGTGTCGAAATCTTCAGTGCGATTGCGGAACGCCTTCCCGACGCGCCGCCGATTCGTGCCGAACATCTCGGCACGCTCCGCACGTTGGGCCAGGTCGCCGAATTCCTCGGACAGTCGGACTCATCTGCGCCAAGCATTTCGATTGCGACCCCTGCACCCACCGCTCCCGCGAACAACTCTCACGTGCTGTCCGTGCTGCTCGACGTGGTTTCCGAGAAAACGGGATACCCGGTCGAAATGCTCGAACTGCCAATGGAAATCGAGGCCGATCTCGGTATCGACTCGATCAAACGTGTTGAGATCTTCAGCGCCCTGCAAGAGCGACTCCCCGACTCCCCGCCGATCAAAGCCGAGCATCTCGGAGTCCTCCGCACGCTGGGCCAAGTTGCCGAATTCCTGGGCGGTTCGAGCAGCCAGCAACTCTCAGCCGAGCCAGTTCCCGCTCGCGCTGAGATGGTGACGACAACACGGGCCGCGCAATCGAGCACATCGCTCGAATCGATTCAACGCTTCGTCGTTCTGCCGCAAACGATCGAACCTGCTTCGCGTCGCCCGCTGGCCCCACTTGCACCGGGAAGTGTCGTCGCGATCACCGCCGATGACCCTGCGCTCGCACAAGCACTAGTCACTCGGCTCAACGCGCGCGGATATCAGGCCACCTTGATCGTCACCGGTTCTCCGGTGCCGCCCGATATTGCGGCCCTTGTGATTGCGGCCCCATCCACTGGTGCCGACGACGCCTTCGTCCGCCGCTCGCTCGAACTCGTGAAGGCCGCCGGCGCCAGCTTGAAACATCATGCGGTCACAGGCGGGGCGTCGCTCCTTACCGTGAGTCGCCTCGATGGCGTTTTCGGTCTGGGCGACGCCGGTCCCCACTCGCTCGAGTGCGCCATGTCGGGTGGCTTGGCCGGTTTGGCCAAAACAGCGGGGCTGGAATGGCCGGAAGTTCGCTGTCGTGCCGTTGACATCGATGCCACGATCGCCGACTCCAGCCTCATCGCCGGATGGCTGACCGACGAGCTTTGTCACGAAGGGCCGGCAGAGGTTGGCTACTCAAATTCAGGCGTCCACACGCTCGCGACCGAAGAACGCGCCGTTACAATCGAGCCAGCGGGCGCTGCCCCACTCGCTCCCGGCGATGTTGTGGTGGTAAGTGGCGGTGCTCGCGGTGTAACAGCCGCCGTGGCCGAATCCGTCGGCCGAAAATTTGGCGCGAAGCTCGCCCTCCTTGGCCGCACTGCCGCCCCGAACGCCGAGCCAGCGTGGCTGAGCGCGTGTGGCGACGAATCGTCAATCAAACGCGCCTGGATCGCCCAGCAGGGCCGAACCGTGGCCCCGCGCGACGTCGACACTGCCTACCGCGCGATTGCGGCGAATCGCGAAGCCCTCGCGAACATCGAACAAATGCGCAGCCTCGGCATCGAGGTTTCGTACTATCAGGTCGACGTGACAAAATCGAGCGACGTCGCTGCAACCGTTGAGCGAATCACTCGCGAACTCGGTCCCGTTCGCGGACTCGTCCACGGCGCCGGCGTGCTCGCCGACGCGACGATCGAGACCAAAACGCTTGAGTCCTTCGATCGCGTCTATCAAACCAAGATCCACGGCCTTCGCGCATTGCTGAGTGCCATTCCGGCTTCGAGCCTGAAGACACTCGTGCTTTTCTCATCCTCAACCGCCCGATTCGGCCGCGTCGCTCAGGTCGACTATGCCATGGCGAACGAGGTAATGAACAAAATCGCTGATTTTGAAGCGAAGCGTTCGCCGAATTGCCGTGTACTGTCTGTGAATTGGGGGCCGTGGGACGGCGGTATGGTAAACGCCGGCCTCAAGAAGCTCTTCGCGTCGGAAGGCGTCGGCGTCATTCCGCTTCTCGCTGGTGCCGAATACCTCACCCGCGAACTCGCGACGAACGGCTCCCGACCGGTTGAAGTCGTGATCCTCGGAACCGACGGCCTTCCTGAATCGTCCAAAGCCGAGTCATCGGCATCGGGCGACCTCTCATTCGTCTTCGAACGCGAGATCTCGATCGCCGCGATGCCGGTTCTCGCAGATCACATCATCGACGGCCGCGTTGTGCTGCCGATGGCTCTCACGCTCGAATTGCTGGCGCACGCGGCACTTCACGGTCATCCCGGGATGGCTCTGCAAGCAATCGAGTCGCTTCGCGTCAACCGTGGTGTGATCATCGATCGCGATCAAAGCACCGTGGTTCGCATCTTCGCGAGCAAACCTGTTCGCTCGAACAATCAAGCGCGCGTTGTGACGGAACTCCAGAGCGAGTCCGGCGGTCGCACCGTGATCCATGCCCGCGCCGAAGTGATTCTTGGTGACCGCCCCGCAACTGGAAATCATCCGGTTTCGCAACTCGCCGGCCCGCGATACGGAAAGGATCGTTCCTTCGCTTATAAGAACATCCTTTTCCATGGTGATGCATTGCAAGGAATTGCCGAAATCGAACACTGCAGCCCGGCAGGGATTTCAGCAAGATTGACCGCCGCTCCCGCGCCGAAATCATGGATGAGCCAGCCGCATCGCGGAAGCTGGATTGCCGACCCGCTCGTGCTCGACTCAATCTTCCAGATGATGATCGTCTGGAGCTTCGAACGTCACGGCGCGGGCTCGCTCCCCTGCTTCATCGGTCGATACGAACAGTTCGGACGATCCCTGCCGAAGTCGGGTGTGCGAGCCGTTGCCCGTGTAACCAAAGATACGCCGCAACACGCAATCGCCGATGTCCAACTCATCGACGACCGCGGACAAGTCGTGGCGATCCTGCACGGCTACGAATGCGTGATCGACGAGAATCTCAATCAAGCCTTTCGCCGTAACGGATAAAAGACCGGCAAGGGCAGTTTCGTGGTCTCACCAGGCGGTTGAGTCCGGCATTGATTGAGGAGCGGGATGTCTGCTAGCAGCACAAGTCGCGGTCGCGTTGCCATCGTCGGCATCGGTGGAATCTTCCCCGGCGCGCCCACGCTCGATGCGCTCTGGACGATCATTCGCGATCGCATCGACGTCTGCAAAGAAGTCCCCGCCGATCGCTGGATCGTCGACCCCGACGCCACGATCGCAGACACATCGGGCCAAGCCGATCGCGTTTCCTCGATTCGCGGCTGTTTCATCGAAGATTTCCAACTCGATCTCACCGGCTTAAATCTCGACGCCTCGCTCGTCGATCAGCTCGACCCAATGTTCGCGCTCGCGCTACACGCCGGACGCGACGCCTGGTTCGATGCCCAAACCAACGATATCGATCGCGCCCGAGTCGGCGTGATTCTCGGCAATATCGCTCTGCCAACCGACGCCTCTTCCGCATTCGCTGCCCAAACCCTGGGCCGAACGTTTGAAGAAGCCGTGCTGGGCCGTCCCGCATCGCCTCCCACCTCACCGATCCACCCGCTCAATCTTTCAGTCGCCAGCTTGCCAGCCGGATTGCTTGCAGGAGCACTTGGCCTCGGCGGCGGCGCATTCACGCTCGACGCCGCTTGCGCCTCGTCGCTTTACGCGATCAAACTCGCGGTCGATGAACTTCTCGCCGGTCGCGCCGATGCAATGCTGGCCGGTGGCATGTCGCGCCCTTCATGTCTTTACACGCAAATGGGCTTCTCGCAACTGCGCGCCCTCTCGCCTTCAGGCCAATGTGCGTCGTTCGACGCCTCGGCCGACGGTCTAGTCGTGGGCGAAGGCGCGGGCGTGTTCGTGCTCAAGCGACTCGAAGATGCCGTCGCCGCAGGCGACAAAATCTACGGCGTGATTTGCGGCATCGGCCTCTCAAACGACGTCCAAGGAAATCTCCTCGCCCCCGATCAGGCGGGTCAACTCCGCGCCATGCGTGCGGCCTATGACCAGGCAGGTTGGACGCCGAATGAAGTCGACCTCATCGAATGCCACGCGACTGGCACACCCGTCGGTGACGCCGTCGAGTTCAAGAGCCTGAACGAGCTGTGGAGCGACAGTTCTTGGCAAGCCGGACAGTGTGTGATCGGTTGCGTGAAGGCGAACATCGGCCACGCTCTGACAGGCGCGGGCGCGGCCGGCATGCTCAAAGTTCTGCTCGCGCTCGCGGCGAAAACGCTGTCGCCGCTCGCAAACTTCCAGTCGCCCGCGCCAGGTTTGCCCTACCTGAATAGCCCATTCCGTGCCCTGACGACCGCCGAGCCCTGGCGACTTTCAGCAAACCGCCCTCGCAGAGCGGCGATCAGCGGTTTTGGATTCGGCGGAATCAACGCGCATGTTTTGATCGAAGAATGGGACGGCCAAACGTCAAGCATTCCCGCGTCAGTTGAACGTGACGCAATCGCAATCGTTGGCATGAGTGCAAGATTCGGCAATTGCGATAATCTTGATGCGTTCTTCAAGCGGACGGTTCTGGGCGAACCAGGTCCAGAGCCGACCGCGCCAGAGTGGTGGGGCGTCGAACAGTCGGCTTGGTTCCGTCAGGAATTGCCGCCTCCCAGCAACACGCTCGGCCACTATCTGAAGTCGGTCGACGTCCGGCTCGGCGAGTTTCGCATTCCGCCCAAAGAACTGGCGGAGATGTTGCCGCAGCAGTTGTTGATGCTCGACGTCGCTGCCGAAGCGATCAAAGATTGCAAATTCGATCGTGAACGATTGCTTCGTACCGGCGTTTTCATCGGCACCGGGCTCGACCTGAACACGACCAATTTTCACCTCCGCTGGTGGCTTACCGCTCAGGCGCCAACCTGGGCGAGCGAACTGGGAATCGATCCGAAATCTGCCGAATTCGCCCGTTGGCTCGACGAACTCAAGGACGCGATCAGCCCGCCGCTCACCGCCAATCGCACGATGGGCGCTCTTGGCGGCGTGGTCGCAAGTCGCGTCGCGCGTGAGTTTCATGTCGGCGGTCCGAGCTTCATGGTTGCAGGTGGCGACGCATCAGGCTTGCGAGCTCTGGAAGTCGCCGTGCGCATGTTGCAGGCAGGTGAAATCGATCAAGCGATCGTCGGCGCTGTCGACCTCGCGGGCGACGTTCGTTCCGTTCTCTCGTCGCTCGCACCGAACGCTCAACTGCCAGGCGAAGGAGCGGTCGCACTCATCCTCAAACGTCAGTCGGATGCGACACGCGACGGTGACTCTTCCTACGCTCTCATCTCCGGCATCGCCGCGACTTCGCACCATCGCGAGGATGCGCTCCTCAAAGCATGGGATGATCGTGGTGAAACGCCCGCTTCAAACACGATCGCCGACTATGCCGGTCTCGCGGCGACGATCGGCAATGCCGGTGCCACGCTCGGGTTGGCGTCGGTCGCTCGCGCAGCGCTCTGTCTTCAGCAAGCCATCCGACCGCACGAGGCCTCGACTCAAGGCTCGGCCGCATGGGTTCGGAATCGTGCCGATGAACCACGCATCGCCGAAGTGCAATGTCAGGCCGAAATCGGCAATTGTGTTCATGTGCTGCTTGAAGAATGCTCCGACGCCGCTCGCCCGCTCATTCCCGCCAGCGAGCCGATTGCGCCACTATTCGCTGTCGAAGCAGATTCAGTTACCGAACTAAAGTCAGCGCTGGTGCAGCTACGAAACTTGCTCGCATCGAATCAAAGTGATTCACTTCATGAAGCCGCAGACGGGTGGAAATCGAAGTTCCAACTCGCCGCCGATCGCCGTCTCTGCATCGCCTTCGTCCCCGATGATCGCGAACACCTTACACGACTGATCACGTTCGCCGACGATTGGCTTCGCGACCGCGCTGGCGATTCTCCTCAGTCCTCCGCCCTGCCCGCCTGGGTGACCGAGCGATTCTTCTATTCGCCTCGGCCGCTCGCACCCGACGGCGAACTCGCGTTCGTGTTCCCCGGCTCGGGCAATCATTACGCAGGTATGGGACGCGACGTCGCCCGAGCTTGGCCGCAAATCGTCGCTCGACAGGATCGAACCACCGGCCGGCTCCGCGATCAATTGCGTCCCGAAACCTTTTGGAATCTTTCCACACTCGACGCCATTGACGACCACCGCGTTTTCATCGGCGGCCAGGTCGCATTTGGCACGTTGATGTCCGATATCCTGAGGGAACTCGGCCTCAAACCGACCGCAGCGTTAGGCTATAGTCTCGGCGAAACCACCGGGCTTGTTGCCTTCGGCGCATGGCGCGATCGCGACGAACTCGACGCGCGATTAAGGCAATCGACACTCTTCTATTCCGATCTCGCGGGAGCTTGCGACGCTGCTCGCCGTGCCTGGAACCTGCCGCCGGACGAACCCGTCGATTGGGTCGCCGGCGTGCTCGCGAGCGATGCCGCAACCGTTCGTGATCGCATAAAGGGCCGCCAGCGGCTGGAAATGCTTTTCATCAATTCGCCGCAAGAATGCGTGATCGGCGGCCAGCGGGCGGCGGTCGAGTCGTTCGTCGCAGAGCTCGGTGCGACGTTTGTGCCGCTTCAAGGCGTGAGCACTGTTCACTGCAAGATAGCGCGAGAAGTTGAACCGGCCTATCGTCACTTGCACAGGCTCGAAGCGACGCCCCCGGCCGATGTCCGCTTCTACAGCGCAGCGCTGGGGCAGGCTTTCGAGGTTACGACGCAATCGGCTGAAGATACAATCACCGCGCAGGCCGTCGAAACCGTCGATTTTCCGCGGTTGATCGAGCATGCTTATGCCGACGGTGTGCGAATCTTTGTCGAGGTTGGCCCCGGCAATTCATGCAGCCGCCTCATCAGCCAGATTCTCGGCAATCGGCCTCACCTCGCGCGTTCCGCGAATGTTGCTTCGCAACATTCGGCGCGATCGCTTGCTCGCCTGGTTGCCAACCTGCTCGCAGAACGCATTAAAGTTGATCTCCCTTCATTTGCTCGTGCGATATCCGAAAAAGCAAATTCATCCCAAAAACCACCCATGGTCAGCGTGAAAATCGGCGGCGATCCGTTCGTGATTCCCAATCCTCCTGCTCGCCGCGAACTCGAACAACCTCCTTTGCCGGCTCAATCACTGGGCGATTTGCCTGGCCTAAACATGCACATAGACCAAATTGATTCTACTGCCCGCGAACAGCAGCCGGTCGACAACCATTTGCTCGCACAGTTGCAGGCCACGCTTCGAGCAAACGGCGAGGCGCACGAGGCGTACATCGCATTTGCGAACCGGCTTACCGAGGCAATCGCCCAGCCGCTTTCCGCCCTGGGATCGACCGATCCACTACCCGTCGCGCAATTTGAAGAAGAAATAGCTGCTGTATATGCCGATCCATTTGACGTCGAAGCCGCCTCCAACGTCTTCATGGATCGCAACGCATGCCTTGAATTCGCAGTTGGTTCGATTGGCGCGGTCCTCGGGCCTCAATTCGCCGAGGTCGATCAATTTCCCACGCGCGTGCGCCTGCCTGACGAGCCGCTCATGCTCGTCGACCGCATTGTTTCCGTCACCGGTGAACCCTGCTCGATGAGCAGCGGCGAAGTCGTGACCGAGCACGATATTCATCCCGGCGCCTGGTATCTCGACGCCAATCGCATTCCGATTTGCATCGCTGTCGAAGCCGGTCAGGCCGACCTGTTCCTCTCGGGCTATCTGGGAATTGACCTCGAAACCCGAGGCTTGGCGGTCTATCGTCTGCTCGATGCTCGCGTCACATTCCACCGTGGCATGCCGGGGCCGGGAAGCGTTATCCATTACAAGATTCAAATTGATCGCTTCTTCATTCACGACGGCACGCACTTCTTCCGCTTCCAGTTCGACGCATTCGTTAACGACGAATTGTTCCTGACGATGCGCGACGGTTGCGCCGGCTTCTTCTCTGCCGACGCCCTCGCGGCAGGTAAAGGACTCATTCTCACCACGCTCGACCGCAACGAACGCGCAGCAGCGGGCGAAGGTTGGGATTCGCTGGTTTCCGAAACGGCTGGCCGTTGCACTGACGCCCAGATTCACGCACTTCGGGATGGAGATCTCGTCGCCTGCTTCGGGCCTGAATTCGCAAATTGCCAGGTCTCGCAGCCGCTGACAATCCCCGGCGGCCGCATGACGCTGATCGACCGAATCCTCGAACTCGACCCGCGCGGCGGAAGATTCGGGCTCGGCTTCGTCCGCGCCGAGGCCGATATCCACCCCGATGATTGGTTTCTCACGTGTCACTTTGTCGACGACCAGGTGATGCCCGGAACACTGATGTTCGAGTGCGGCCAGCACGCCCTCAGAACTTTGCTCCTTCGCAAGGGCTGCGTTGGCGAAATGGGTTCGGTTGCCTGGGAACCTGTGCCCGGAATGCCAAGCCGGCTCGAATGTCGCGGCCAGGTGACGGCCGATACGAGCAAGGTGCGTTACGACGTAACAATTCGCTCGCTCGGCTATCGACCCGAGCCGTTCGCTGTCGCCGACGTGATCATGTATGCCGACGATAAGGCGATCGTCCGCGTTGAAGGCATGGCGATCCAACTTTCTGGCACGTCGCGCGAGGAGTTGCGGTCACGCTGGCAAACATCCTCTACGCCAGGCCGCCCCGTGCTTTTTGATTCGTCGCGTATCCTAGCTTACGCGGTCGGCAAACCGTCGGAAGGGTTTGGTGACCGCTACACGATCTTTGACGAAGGTCGAATCATCGCTCGATTGCCCGGCCCGCCGTATCTCTTCGTCGATCGTGTGATGGACATCCACGGCGAACCATGGATGATGACGGCCGGAACGACCGTTGAAACCGAATACGACGTTCCGTCCGACGCCTGGTATTTCACCGACGATCGCACCGGCCTCATGCCTTTCGCGGTCCTGCTGGAAGTTGCCCTTCAACCGTGCGGCTGGCTGGCGGCCTACATGGGATCGGCCCTGCTCAGCGATATCGACGTGCACTTCCGTAACCTCGGCGGCAAGGCGACGCTTCATCGTCGTGTCGACCCCAGCATTGGCACGCTGACGGTTCACATCAAGCTAACGAACGCCTCGAACTCCGGCGGGATGATTTTGCAGCACTACGACATGAAGGTGCTCGCCGGCAGCGAACAGGTGTACACAGGAACGACATATTTCGGCTTCTTTTCCGACGCCGCGCTGGCTCAGCAGGTGGGAATTCGCGAGGCGGAACTCTACGAGCCGACGGCTGACGAGGTCGCGCGGGCCGAAGCATTTACCTATCCCGATCAGCCCCCCTACCCCGCCGAAATGTTGCGAATGATCGACGAGGTCGATCTTTTTGTTCGAGACGGCGGACCGCATGGATTCGGATTCATCCGTGGCGTAAAATACGTTGACCCTGCGGCGTGGTTCTTCAAGGCTCACTTCTACCAGGATCCCGTTTGTCCGGGTTCACTCGGGCTCGAGTCGTTCTTGCAACTGCTTAAGGTTGTGGCTAATGACCGATGGGGTGGGAGTGGAGCGACTTTCGAGGCTGTCGCGGTTGATAGCCCGCATCGCTGGACCTATCGCGGGCAGATTTTGCCGAGCGATGAAAAGGTGACAGTCGAGGCGGCGATCACAAGTCTGAACGATGCAGATCGCACGGTAACGGCGCGTGGATTCCTCTCAGTCGACGGCCGTGTCATCTACCAGATGGAAGATTTCACCATAAGGTATTGGGTGGAAAATTAATGCGGTATTCACGCGTCTATCTTGACGCAATTGGATATGAACTGGCGCCCGTCGTGGTGACGTCGGACGAGCTTGAAGATCGGCTCGCCCCGCTCTATCGCGCACTCAAAATCCCCCACGGCCAACTCGAAGCGATGACCGGAATCGTCGAGCGGCGCTGGTGGGAATCGGGCTATCGTCTTTCGCAAGGGGCCGAAGCCGCTTCGCGACGTGCGCTCGCCGATTCTGGCGTCGAACCGGCGGATCTCGACGTCGTGATCTATTCCGGCGTCTGCCGCGAGCAGTTCGAGCCCGCCACCGCTTGCCACGTCGCCTCAGCGCTCGGCGTTAGCCCGAACGCGGCTGTGTACGACCTGAGCAACGCTTGTCTGGGAATGCTCAATGGCATCGTCGATATCGCAAATCGCATCGAACTGGGACAAATTCGCGCCGGCCTTGTTGCGACGTGCGAGTCATCACGCGAGATCGTCGAAACAATCATCCAACGCATGCTCGACTCGCTCGACATGAACATCTTCAAATCCGGCGTCGCCACGCTGACCGGTGGCTCCGGCGCAGCCGCGATCGTCCTCACCGACGGGTCGTTCGGCAAGAAACGGCGACGGCTTCTGGGCGGTGTTACTCAGGCCGCGCCCGAATTCTTCGATCTTTGCTGGTGGGGCCTGCAACCGAAGATTTCCGACAATTTGCGAATGCTCTCGGAATTCATGCGGACCGACCCTGTGTCTGTGATGAAGCATGGCGTAACCCTCGGCCTGCGTACCTGGAACGCGTTCCTCTCACGCTTGAACTGGGGCCGCGAAAACGTCGACAAGATCATCTGCCATCAGGTGGGCTCGGGCCATCGCAGCACACTGTTGAACACGCTTCAAATTGATGCTGCTAAAGATTTCACGACATATGAATATCTTGGCAACATGGGGACGGCTTCGCTGCCCGTGACCGCGGCGCTTGCCGACGAGCGCGAATTCCTCAAACAGGGCGATCGTGTGGGACTACTAGGAATCGGCAGCGGTTTGAACTGTCTGATGCTGGGTGTGGAATGGTGAACGCGCTTTATCCGTTCGAATCGCACTGGGCCGAAATCGGCGGCCACAATTTACATTACATCGACGAAGGCGCGGGCGATCCCCTCGTAATGGTCCACGGCAACCCGACGTGGTCATTCTTTTTTCGCGGCCTCGTCGAGTCGCTTCGGCCAGATTATCGAACAATTGCGCTCGATCACATCGGCTGCGGACTCTCCGACAAGCCGTCGCTTGAGCAATATCCTTACACACTCGACCGCCGCGCGACCGACCTAGAATCGCTGCTCGATTCGCTGGGTGTGAACGACCGCATTACGCTGATCGTGCACGACTGGGGCGGCATGATCGGCACGCTCTTCGCCACGCGTCATCCCGAGCGAATCAAGCGCTTGATCGTGATGAACACGGCTGCGTTCCACCTTCCGGCCGATAAAAAGTTTCCTCCCTCACTTTCACTGATTCGTAAAACGCCGTTTGGGCCATTCCTCGTGCGCGGCCTGAACGCATTCTGTCTCGGCGCGGCTCAGTTCTGTGCGAAGACTCCGCTCACTCGCGACGTGCGCGATGCGTATCTCGCACCACACGACACGTGGGAGAATCGGCTGAGCGTTTATAAATTTGTACAAACGATTCCGCTGAAAGTTGGCGACGAAGGGTACGACCTGGTAAGCCAGGTGCAAGCGAGTTTGCCGGCGTTTCACTCGATTCCCATGATGATCGCCTGGGGCCTGAAAGACTTCATTTTCGACGCCCGATTTTTGCAGGAATGGGTCACGCATTTCCCGAACGCCGAGGTGCATCGATTTGCCGATGCGGGCCATTATCTTTTGGAAGATAAGGGGCCCGAGGTCGCCGCGCTCGTGCGTGAGTTCCTGACGAAGAATCCACTCGAGCCACTCGCATCATGAGCGGCCAAATCACCTGCAACATCGCGTCGTACCTGCCGGTCGAAGCTGAAAGCAGGCCGCACGCTCTTGCCGTTGTCTTTCCTCACGGGCGAGATTGGTCGGGCCGCGTCAGTTATACACATCTGACGTTCGCGCAACTCGACGAGGAGAGCCAAAAGTTCGCCGCCTGGTTTGATTCGATTGGCATTTCGCGCGGCGTTCGCACGGCCTTGATGGTCAAGCCCAGCCTCGAATTCTTTGTGCTCACATTTGCACTCTTTCGCCTTGGCGCAGTGCCAGTATTGATCGATCCCGGCATGGGCGTCATCAATTTGCGAAAATGTCTTGCAGAAGCGGCTCCCGAGGCGTTTGTCGGCATTCCCAAAGCGCACATCGCACGAGCAATTCTAGGCTGGGCTAAGTCGAGTTTGCAGACGCTGGTGACGGTCGGCCCGCGCGGCCCGTGGGGCGGTCATTCGACGTCTGACATCACCGAATGGTTAAGTGAGAATAAGTCGAAAGTATCACGCGACGTCGCCGACACGAACTCCGAAGAAACCGCCGCAATCCTCTTCACGAGTGGTAGCACCGGCCCTCCCAAGGGTGCCGTTTACACGCACGGAATTTTCTCTGAACAGGTTCGGATTCTTCGTGATACATATGGCATTCAACCTGGCGAAATCGACCTCGCGACGTTTCCACTCTTTGCCCTGTTCGCACCCGCGCTCGGGATGACCGCAATCATTCCCGACATGGACGCAACCCGTCCCGCACGAGTTGATTCAAAGAAAATCTTTGAAGCAATCGCCAACTTTGGCGTGACGAATATGTTTGGCTCGCCTGCCTTGCTCGACCGCGTCGGCCAGGATGGCGAGAAGGCTGGCGTGCGGTTTCCGTCGCTGAAGCGGGTGCTTTCGGCCGGTGCGCCGGTACGTGCCCATGTCATCGAGCGATTCTGCAAGCTGCTCGGACCAGATGCTGAGGTACACACACCTTACGGCGCAACCGAATCGCTCCCTGTGGCGTCGATCGGAAGCCGCGAGATTCTCGGTGAAACGCGTGCTCGCGCCGATGAAGGTGCCGGCGTTTGTGTGGGGCGACCGGTCGGCACAACGCAGGTTGATATCATCAAGATCAGCGACGACTCTATTTCACGCTGGTCCGACGATTTGAAAGTTCCCGCAGGCACCGTCGGCGAAATCGTCGTTCGCGGACCGGTTGTTACGCGCGAGTATTTCGCACGCCCCGAAGCGACTCGACTCGCCAAGATCGATCTTGGCAACGGCCAGGTCGCACATCGAATGGGCGACCTTGGCTATTTCGATGATCAGGGGCGAATCTGGTTTTGTGGGCGAAAGTCGCACCGCGTTCTCACGCCTCAGCGCGAGCTTTACACAATTCCTTGCGAAGGTGTTTTCAACACGCACGAGTGCGTTGCCCGAACGGCCCTCGTCGGAGTCGGCAAAAAAGGTCAGGCCCGCCCGGTCATTTGTGTCGAGCTCAAACCTGACTTCGCAGCCGAAGAACAAACGCGGCTGATCAACGAACTTCGCGCAATCGGTCAAAAATTCGAGCACACGAGGATGATTCAAGACTTCCTGTTTCATCCTGCCTTTCCTGTCGATATCCGCCACAACGCCAAGATTTTCCGCGAAAAACTGGCCGTTTGGGCGGCGAGGAAGCTGAAATGAAAGCCCTGGTTACGGGCGCGGGCGGCTTTCTGGGTGGGGCGATCGCTCGAAAGCTCGTTGCGCGGGGCGACACGGTTAGATCTTTCGCACGCGGCAGTTATCCGCAACTCGATAGGCTGGGCGTTGAAACCGTGCGTGGTGATCTGGCCGATCCCAACGCGGTTTTCTCCGCGGTTCAAGGATGCGACGTCGTGTTTCACGTCGCAGCGAAGGCGGGCATCTGGGGCGAGGAAGCTGAGTACCGCCGTATCAACGTCGATGGCACGCAAAACATCGTTGATGCATTTCGCCGCGCCGGCGTGCGACGACTTGTCCACACCAGTACGCCCAGCGTCGTCTTCAATGGCCGCGATATGAACGGCGTCGACGAATCTGCCCCCTACCCCACGCACTATCACGCGGCTTACCCACGCACCAAAGCTGAGGCCGAACGACTGGTCTCGAGCGCGAATGGAAGCGATCTTGCGACTGTGGTTCTGAGGCCTCACCTGATCTGGGGGCCCGGCGATCCGCATCTCGTGCCGCGAATTGTTGCGAAGGCGCGCGCCAATCAGTTGAGACGGATCGGCCGGGAAAATAAGTTGATCGACTGTGTCTACGTCGACAACGCGGCCGATGCTCATATTCTCGCCGCTGATAAACTCGAAATTGGTTCACCGGTCGCGGGCAAATGCTATTTCATCAGCCAAGGACAGCCGATTCCGCTCTGGGATCTGATAAATCGCATTCTTGCTGCCGCTGGCCTTCCGCCTGTAACGAGGCATGTGCCGGAAAGCGTCGCGTACGCCGCGGGTTGGGTCCTAGAGAACGTCTATCGCGCAACCGGCAAGCAAGACGAGCCTCGCATGACGCGGTTTCTCGCGCGCGAGTTGGCAACTGCCCACTGGTTCGACATCTCCGCGGCTCGCAGGGACCTGGGATATCAACCTGCCGTATCGATCGACGAAGGGCTCGAACGGCTGGCAGCCTGGTTTGCATCCGGAGCAAACGGATGATCGACGCGACCTGTTACATCGCTCACGGCGCCGTCGTTCTCGGTCGTGTGACCATGGGCCGCGACAGTAGCGTCTGGTATGGAAGCGTCATTCGCGGCGATAGCGAAGCGATCACAATCGGCGAAGGGACGAATATCCAGGATCTGTCGATGATCCATACCGACCCCGGATTTCCGTGTGTTGTTGGAGATCGTGTGACAGTCGGTCACCGGGTGATTTTACACGGATGCACGGTTGAAGACGACTGCATGATCGGTATGGGCGCAATCTTGCTCAACGGCGTGAAGGTAGGACGAGGCTCGGTAATTGGCGCTGGTGCCGTTCTGCGTGAAGGGATGGAAGTTCCGCCGAACTCGTTGGTCGTGGGCGTACCAGCGCGGGTGGCGCGAGAGGTCGATCCAGAAACCGCCGAGCGGATGAAGCAGATCTGGCGACATTATGTCGAACTCGCGGCCAAGCACCGCGCTGGCGAGTTCCCGATCGCACCCACATCGCAAGCTGAGTGAGCGGTCATTTATCAAGAATGAACGCTTGGTAAGCGCGATCACCAAAGTAAGTGTAATCGCGTCCGGCTGAAGGTGTGCCAATCAGCATGCTCTCGATGAAGCCGTTCTTCTCCACTTGAACGGTGTGTAGAATCTTCTTTTCCGGATTGTGATGACGCAGAATCGTCAGTCGGCCCTCTAAAGCGGTCAGCTTTTCCAAGGGACGATTCTCATCGCTCTTGAATTGTAAAATCGGTGTGAAGTCGGCAATCATTTGTTCGGTTCGCCCCCATGTCCCGCCTTTCGCTGTTACAAACGGCTTGCCGTCGAGTGTGGCGATCGCGTCGTTGTATGCAAGCACAACGAGTTGATTTCGATTCGACGCCTTCAGCCACGTCACAAGTTTGTCGCGGTGCTTTTCGGTCTCATACGCGTAGTTCGAGTCGAGAAATGCGATCCGTTCGATATAAGCCGGGATTTGTCCGTACGTGTTGAGATAGCCAAAAATAAGGCTCCCGCCGCCGCTGTGGCCATTTAATGCGACGGTTGAACCAGAGGGCATCCGGTCGAGCACGGTTTTGAGAATGCCTGGAATATCCGTATCGCCGTGAGTCCGACGCCAACTCGGCCATGCCCGAAGTTCATTTTCCAAATAGGCGACAACTATCGGTCGCGACGTCTCATGAGTGCGAATGAATCGCGTCTGCGCGGCGATATGCTGAATGTCGTAATGCCAGTCGTCGTCGGGCGTCGTTTTTTTGCCGATCGTTTGTTCGATGGTATTGCCGTTGGGGAGCGCATAGAAGACGACCAGCGCTGGCTTGGTCCCAAGGTCGCTTGGTCGATTGATCACAATGCGCACGCCGCGGGAAAGTCGAATCGTCTCAACCGTTTCATTTGGTCCAGGCGTAATCACAGGCGCAGAAAGGTATCGCGGTTGGCTCACAACTCCTTCAGAACTCAGCAGGGTCGCGAGTCTGGGATCGGCCAGAATTGTGGTAATTGGCGTGCGTTTACCGTTCAATAATGCATGTTTCTCGATAAACCGAATGCCGTGGCTGTAATCGACCCACGTGTCGTAATGGCCGAGATAGAGCGGTTGGATCGGTGATCCGTCGAGCGTGTGCCAGCCGTAAATCGCTTCTTTGCCGGGATTCGCTTTCAGCTTGGCGCAAATCACAACATCTTTCTTGTGGCCGGCAACCAAAGCGCCAAGACTCGCATTTTTTGTACGAAGCTGCGTTTCAACTTGCTCGTTGTGCGCATGGAAAACGGGAACGGTCGTCATCGCAGGTGTGGGAGGAATTGGCTCGGGCGTGAGTTTGATCGCGGATTGCTGATAGATCAGGTCGGTCATTTTCGGAGTCGGCAACATGCAGTCGACCGAGTCGGCAAGCGTCTGCGCGGTGAGTGGCGAGAGCGGCACGCGAAAGGCGTCGGTGTCGGAGCCAATTGCGAGATAGTCGGGCCAGGCGTAGAAAACGACGGTGTCATCGTCGTTTTTCGCGGTGATCGCGACCGGTTTTCGTAGCCACGAAGGTACATTCCCCGCGCGAAATTCCTGGATAATCCGCGCCTCTCGATCAGCAAGCGACAGGTCCTTGATCGCTTCGGCGAATGCCTTGCCGCTGAGGCTCGAAGCAGGGCGCGGTGGCAATTCGGCCCGAGCGATGGTTCCGCTCAGGAACATAAGTAATAACAGCTTGCGCATGGCTCGGCTCGCATGAAACTGCAATATTAAAAGGACGCTGTTTTTTAGGCGGCCGCTAAGAATAAGTCACCAGTCAACGAAATACCAATTAAAACTACTTTGATGATCGGCCTGCATCGAGGATGCAAATCAGATGAACTACGAGTCCTGGGAATATGATGAAACAATATGCAACCACTGTTCCGATCAACCAAAGTATTCCTTGTGCGACTTGCCCTTTGTACATTTGGCCCGCACCAGGAATCAACAGGCTCAATACCGCAGCGAGCCCGAGGTGCGGTTCTGCCGAGTGCGAGGTCGATGGCGGAGTGTCGCTAAGGGAGAAGGTAGATATTGAGTTGCCTGCGTGGACTGTAATCTGTGGGGGCCCGGTCATCGGGCTCGAAGTCTGGAGACGAAGGGCTGGGTCGAGAAACTCACCACAATGTTTGCATTTGCGCGCGACCGCAAGTATGGTCTCGCCACAGTATTCGCAGGTCGTTGTAGTCTGACTCTGTGCGGACGCACTAATTGGAGGCGGAGGTTGCGACGCGTGAGATTTCGTACCCCGCCCGGCTGCGTTTGGAGATGGAGAAGGGGTGTCTACAACATTTGGTATTACGAGTTCAAGTCCACAATTGCTGCATTTGCCGCGGCGCCCCGCTTTCTTCGCATCAACGCTGTATAGCTTGCCACATGGGCAATAAAAAGTGATCATTTATGTGTTTACCTTTTCGGGCAACGGCTTTTACTTGGAGCTATTCCCCATTTTGCTCCGAGTCAGAACATTGATCTAAGATTTCTCGGCCCGTTGGACCTGCCTCGGTCCAGTTCTGAACAGTTGTTAAGTAGTACAGCAGAATCGGCCGCTTCGATCAAGTCCCCGTTAATTCCAACGCCGTATCGACATTGATTGCATCGTAAGTCTCGCAGATCCATTTCACATTATGCGGCCTGTTCCGCCGTTCCCGGTTGAATCTTGATTTAGCGTCTTCCAGACCAGCCTTGAGGAATTGGGATAGCTATAGAATTATCATGAGTAAGTTGGATGAAAGTCGCAAGCTTAGCTCTTTTTCAGCAATCTCTCGCCGCCGCCAACTGGTGACACTTCTCGATGGTCTTAAATGCCAGAAACCTGACCATTTTGGCATTCGGGGACTTGCGGTCAGCCCTCGCAGGATAGATCATTCGGCCAGGCGTTTTCGCGTCGTGCAACATCTCCCATTACGTTCGAGGAGCGTATGCGATCGATCCTTGCTGTCGTTGTGGCCAGCTCTTGCCTTCTCGCATCTCAGGCATCAGAAGCGGCTGGTAAGAAGTATTTGATTATTCATGCCGATGATGCAGGAATGTGTCATTCGGTGAATCGCGGAACCGCCGAGGCGCTTGAGAAGGGAATCGTGTCGTCGTGTTCGATCATGATGCCCTGCCCCTGGGTGAAGGAATTCGCCGAGTATGCCAAGGCGAATCCCAAGTACGACTACGGCATTCACCTTACGCTCAATTGCGAATGGGGCGTTTACAAATGGGGGCCGGTTGCTCCTCGCGATAAGGTGCCCAGCCTCGTCGATGCCAACGGTTTCCTGCCCGGCAACGTGCAAACCGTCGCCAAGAATGCGAAGGCCGATGAAGTTGAAATCGAGCTGATTGCTCAAGTCGAAAAAGCCAAGGCGATGGGCATTCCGATCAGCCATCTCGACACCCACATGGGTGCCCTCGTGGTGCGGCCCGACATCATTCAGGCATACGTCAATGTTGGGCTCAAATACAATCTGCCGATTCTCTTCCTTCGCAAGGTTGAAGGTCCGATTGTCAAGGAATACCCCGCGCTCAAGGAGAAGGGTAAGGAATGGGTCGCGACCCTCGACGAACGCAAGCTGCCTATCCTTGATAATCTGGCCCAGTTCTACGGCGGTGATACGCACGAAGAACGCCTGCAAAACTATCTCAAAACGCTTCACACGCTACCTGAAGGTGTCAGCCAACTCATCATCCACTGCGGTGTTTTGGATGAGGAGTTGAAGGCCGTGACCAACAGCGCAGAAAGACGCGACGGCGACCGCAGGATCTTTACCGACCCCGCGATCGCCGAAGAGTTGAAGAAGCAGAATATCGAGCTCATCACGTGGAAGCAGTTCCGCGAGATGGCTGAGAAGGCGTCGAAGTAAATCGCTTACTTCGCAGGTGCTGCAGCGGGCTTGGGCAATGGTTTGCTAATCGAAGCGCGATGAATTCCCAGGCCCCGCAGCATGCCAATCGCCATGAGAGCGTCACCCTCGGGATTCATGTGCACACCGTCGCCGGTGAGCCATTTCTTCGGGTTGGCGACGTCCTTGGGACGATGCTCGATCGCGACGTTGAAGAGCCGGTGCAAGTCGATGAGCGTGGTCTTCCGGTCGCGCGCGATTCGCTTCATCGCCTCGACGTAGATCTTGAGCCGACCATTTTCGGCTGTGTTCAGGTCTTCGTGAATGACGGTCGGAGTCAGGAGAATTACCTTGATTCCGGCCGCCTCAGCCTTTGTCACCATTTCGTTGACGTTCGACCAGTATTCCGCCAGCACCTTTGGGTCGTGCGGTTTTCCCGCGCGATGCCAGACGTCGTTGATCCCGATGCTGATCGTCACAACGGCGGGCTTGCGGTCGATCACATCGTTCTGGAATCGCTTGATCAAGTCTTCCGCCTTTTGCCCGCCGATGCCGACATTGATGATCTTCGGCAGCTTGAGCTCGGGATGAAGCGCAGCGAGAGTCTGGTCGACGTCACGCAAATAACCGCCGGCCTGAGTGATCGAATCACCAATGCTGATGATTTGATCACCCGGCTTGAGGATCAAGTCTTTCGGCAAATTCATGCCGAAGTCGGATGCGCCGGCGGAGGCGATGAGCGGAAGCAGGAAGGCGAAGAGGCCGGAAAGATCGAGCTGCATAGAACGCGGTTCCCTGGGTCAATTGAAGAGGAAGTGGCAGATGTCGCCATCGTGCATGACGTAATTCTTCCCTTCAACCCTCAACTTCCCTGCACCACGGATTTCCTTCTCGCTCTTGTGCGTTTCCAGGTCATCCAGCGTGTAAACTTCGACGCGGATGAACCCCTTCTCGAAGTCGGTGTGAATCACGCCCGCCGCTTGCGGGGCCGTCGCGCCGACCGGAATCGTCCACGCCCGCACTTCCTTCTCGCCGGCCGTGAAGTAGCTTTGCAAGCCAAGCACGCGATACGCGGCGCGAGCCAAAACCGTTAGCGCTGGCTCAGTCAATCCTGACGATTCGAGCATCTCCGCGCGATCGGCCGGGTCAAGTTCGGCGATTTCGGATTCAAGCTTGGCACAGACGGGGACGACCGCAGCACCCACCTTGTCGGCGAATTCGCGGACCTTCATGACGAGCGCACCCTTGCCCTCAAGGTCGCCCTCGTCGACGTTCGCCACATAAAGCACGGGCTTCGCCGTCATCAGACCGAAGCTGTTGATCGCCTTCGCTTCAGCCTCGTCCAGTGTCAGCTTGCGCAGCGGTTGATCCTTCGCGAGCTGTTCCAGGCACTTCTTGATCCCATCCACGCGCAGCTTCGCCTCTTTATCGCCGCTCTTTGCGGTTCGTTCTGCTTTCGGCAGCGCGTTTTCGAGCGTCTGAATATCGGCGAGCATCAGCTCGATTTCGATCGTCTCGATATCGGAAATTGGGTCGACCTTGCCGGCGACGTGCACGACATCGGGATCCTCGAAGCAGCGGACCACCTGGAGAATGGCGTCCACCTCGCGGATGTGGCTGAGGAACTTGTTCCCGAGGCCCTGCCCCTCGCTTGCGCCTCGGACAATTCCCGCGATATCAACCAGCGTAAGCGCCGCCGGCACGAGTTTTTTGGGAACGATGTACCGGCTGATCCGTTCCAGGCGATCGTCAGGCACGCTGACGATCCCTTCGTTCGGCTCGATCGTGCAAAACGGGTAGTTTGCGCTCTGGGCGGCTTTTGAACTGGTCAGCGCATTGAACAGCGTGCTTTTGCCGACGTTCGGCAATCCAACGATTCCAGCTTTCATGATATCCGGGTTACCTAAGTCGTATGCGGAAAACAGGATGCCGCCGAGGCTTGATTTCGCGACATTTTACCCGAGAGACGTGCCGTCTGTCTCCCCGGATTGGTGTGATCAAACGACACCCTGCAGCCGTAGCCGAGCCCAGTTCATCGCGTTCTTTGCCGACCGCCGCTGAATAATGTCGCGCGGCTGCTCTGCACCCAGGTCGAGCCGGCGAGATTCAACACCGTCGGCCGTCGCCAGCCCCATGTAAACGAGGCCGACCGGCTTCTCCGCCGTGCCTCCCTTTGGCCCGGCAATTCCGGTGATCGACAGCCCAATCGTCGAACGAAACTTCTCCCGGACCCCGGCCGCCATCGCCTCGGCAACTTCCGGGCTCACTGCGCCGTGCGAGGCTAGGAGTTCGGGCGCAACGCCCAGCAAATCAATCTTTGCCCTGTTGGAATAGCTGACGACGCCGCCAGGAAAATACGGGCTGACATCAGGAATTGAGGTGATCGAATGTGCGATCAAACCGCCCGAACAGCTTTCGGCGACGGCAATCGTCGAGTCAGTCCGCTTGAGCTGATGAATCAGCGCGTCGACTACATCATCCGTACCTTCGCCGACGATTAAATTCGCGAATCGCTCATAGATGATTGCAGCAGTCGGCTCCATCAGGTCGCGAGCTTCGGCCTCGGTCGCGCCCTCGGAAACGATCCGAAAGCTGATGGTTGCCTCCGAAACGGTGATTCCAACCTCAGGTTTGCGCCCGCGTGCCGTGAGATCGAGTGCCAGTGCTTCGACGTCGGATTCACCCCGCCCGAACAGATTGATTTTGCGATGAACGATCACGCGACCGCCGAGGCCCATCCCTTTCAATCGAGGCGCGACCTGCTCCTCGAACATCGCGCGCAATTCATTTGGCACGCCGGGAAGGCACGCGAATGTGGCTCGCTCTGGCGTTTTCATCCAGACGCCGGGTGCGGTACCGCATGAATTCGGCAGCGGATCCGCACCTTCCGGAATCAGCGCTTGCACTTTATTGCGATCGGGCATCGAGCGATTGCGCCGGGCGAACATCGCGGAGATTGCAGCCAGACAATCGGCATTTTCGACGAGCGCGACACCTTGTAACCGCGCGAGCGATTCGCGCGTCAGGTCGTCTTGAGTGGGGCCGAGGCCGCCCGATGTGATGACGAGATCGGCGCGGTTGCGCGCGATCCGAAACGCTTCGATGTTCTCGTCGAGATCGTCGCCAATCGTCGTATGAAAGTGAACTGAAACCCCAAGCTCTCCAAGCGCTTTGCTAAGCCATTGGCTATTCGTATCAAGCGCCTGACCTGTCACAAGTTCGCTGCCCACGGCCACAATTTCGGCGATCATCGCGTCGATTCCTGAAGTCCATTGCAACGGCCCGAGCCGAATGAGTCCGGAGATTCTACCACGATCCGAGCCCCGCGCGATCCGGTGTCGTTCGACATTTACTGTGCGCCTGTTCCTCCGTCGCGTGCACTGAAATGCTCGCGGCGGCGATGCGGTTTGCTCGATCCGTCGCAAAAACACTGGCCATCCTTTGCACGAATGGCCGCACGATTAAGGAACTGTGTGGAGCAATCGCATCCTCGACGCGTAATTTTGTGTTGAGTCGTTCGCTGTTCGAATCTTCATGATCGTCAATAAATCGGCACGCGTTTCGCTGTAGACGGCCTTGCGTGGACTGACCGGCATTCAAGTCTGGCTCGGAGGTTGCCCGAACGCTGATTAACGTTTTGGAACGCCAATAACTGAGAATTCGAGTTCGAGGAGATGTGTTGATGTCTCGGGTTTTTGCCGTTCTGGGCGCCGGATTCATTACGCTTTTGGGCTTGGCCGGATGTCATCGTGGTCAAACCGCGGTTGCGCCTGCCGAGTTGCCCGTGGTTCCCGTCAGTCTGCCGATTGAACGGCCGGTGACCGATTTTGTCGACTTCACCGGCCGAACCGAGGCAGTTCAGGCAGTCGACATCCGTCCGCGCGTGACTGGTTACCTTGTCAAGATTCCCTTTCAAGAAGGGGCGATCGTCAAGACGGGCGATCCGCTCTTTGTAATCGACCCACGTCCCTACCAGGCGTTGCTCGATCAGGCGAAAGGGCAAATCA
This sequence comes from uncultured Isosphaeraceae bacterium, assembly GCA_945957605.1. Taxonomy (GTDB): domain Bacteria; phylum Planctomycetota; class Planctomycetia; order Isosphaerales; family Isosphaeraceae; genus CAMFLR01. The sequence goes on along the minus strand of CAMFLR010000004.1, from coordinate 445,262 downwards.
ACGTTTACGAGGCACAACTCAAACTTGCGACCTCGAATTATCAGCGCGATATGGCGATCAACGCACGCGTGGCGGGCTCGATTAGCCAGGAAGTGCTCGACCAGGATCGTGCGACTGTCGAAGAAGCCCAGGCACGCGTGAAAGCGTATGAAAAGAACATCGAAACACATCGACTCAACGTTGAATTCACCAATGTGACATCGCCGATCGACGGTCAGGTGAGCCGCTATTATTTGACGCTGGGCAACTTGGTCAACCAGGACCAAACGCTGCTCACGACGATCGTCTCGCTCGACCCGATTTATGCATTTTTTGACGTCGACGAGCCAACTCTGCTTCGCGCCCGGAGAGCGATCAATCAAGGAACGATCAAGAAAACCGAAGGAAAAATGGCGTATCCTGTGTTGCTTGGCCTTCAGGGTGAAGATGGTTTCCCGCACGCTGGAACGATCAATTTCATCGATAACCAGGTGAACCCGACGACGGGCAGTATCTCGATGCGCGGGGTGTTTCCTAACCCGCAGCCGCAGGGCGGCGTTCGACTGCTGTCGCCCGGAATGTTCGTGCGCATTCGCCTGCCAATCGGCCAGGCGCACAAGGCGACTTTGGTGATCGATCGCGCGATTGGTTCCGATCAAGGTTTGAAATACGTTTACGTTGTTGATGCAAAAAATGAGATTCAATACCGCCGCGTGACGCCGGGACCCCTTCAAGAAGACGGTCTTCGGGTGATTTCGGAAGGCCTCAAGCCCGACGAGATGGTGGTTGTCGGAGGATTGCAGCAAGTTCGCCCACACATGCAAGTTCAGGTCGACAAGATTCCGATGCCATCGCTCGCGCATAAATCTCAGGATGAAGCCGCAGCCAAATCGAGCGAAACGACAGCGCCCCCGGCATCGCAATCGACCGAGAAGAAGAGCCAATAGAGGGGCGACGCATGATTTCGCATTTCTTCATCGACCGGCCGATCTTTGCGACGGTCCTGTCGATTGTGATCGTGCTCACCGGCGGCATCGCGCTGGTGTTTCTGCCGATCGCACAATACCCGCCGATCACGCCTCCCTCTGTGCAAGTCGCCATCAGCTATCCGGGCGCCAGTGCGCAGGTCGTGTCCGACACCGTCGCCGCTCCCATCGAGCAACAAGTCAACGGCGTTGAGGGGATGTTGTACATGTCCTCTCAGATGGGAAACGACGGCTCGTACACCTTGACCGTGACGTTCGATATCGGCACCGATCTCAACACGTCGCTGGTGATGGTGCAAAACCGCGTGGCGCTCGCCTTGCCGCAATTGCCGAACTCCGTGCAGCAGCAAGGAATCACGATCAAAAAGAAGACGCCCGACCTGCTGATGGTCGTCAATTTTCTCTCGCCCGATAAACGCTACGACGACATTTACCTGAGCAATTTCGCCACGATTTACATTCGCGACGAATTGTTGCGCATCGAGGGCGTATCGGATATCACGTTCATGGGCGAACGTGATTACAGCATTCGCGCCTGGCTCGATCCGCAGAAGCTCGCGGCCTGCAACATGACTGCGATCGACGTCGCTGCCGCAATTCGCCGGCAAAATGTCGAATCGGCGATCGGCCAGCTTGGACAGGAGCCGTCGAGCCGTAACCAAACGTTTCAATTGCCCGTCAACGCGCTCGGGCGTCTGACCGAACCGGAGCAGTTTGGCGATATCATTGTCAAGGTGGGAGCGCTTCGTCCGCCGGCACCGACGACCGGCGTGACAATGCCGCGCCAGTCCTCATCGACACAGCCGAAATCGCTCTCGTCAACGACGATTCAAAATCAAACGACGAAAGGCCGGATCGGCACAAGCTCGACCACAACCTCAAATCCGGTGATGACCGAAGCGACGATTTCAAACGCTCAGGTGACAGTCGCGAATAGCTTGATTTCCACCTCAAACAGCTTGGTTTCAGGCTTTCGCGACTTCAGTATTTATAACCCCGGAAACGGAGTCTCGTACCCCGGTCAACATGCCGATCGCAACCCGACACCCGATCCCGCGTCGCTCACGCCCCTCTCGATTGGCGCCAATTCACAAACCTCGGATCAAGGTACAGAAGCAGCGCCCGCCAGTGGCTTAACGAGCCGTCTGATGATCGACCGCGGCCCGGCGCGGCCGTCGACGAGTATTGTCCGCTTGCGTGATGTCGCGCGTCTCGAGATGGGAGCGCAAAACTATACACAGTCTTGCACGTTCGATGGGCAGCCATCCGTCGGACTGGCCGTAAGGCAACTTCCAGGCACGAATGCCTTGGATATCGTCAAGCTTGTCCGCAAGAAAATGGAGGAACTTAAAGGGAGCTTCCCCGATGGAATTGAATACCAGATCTCTTACGACACCACACCATTCATTCAAGAGTCGGTTGATGAAGTTGTGCACACATTGCTCGAGGCTGTTGGGCTTGTGGCTTTGGTTGTGCTCACGTTCTTACAAAGCTGGCGAGCTGCAATCATTCCGCTCGTGGCCGTTCCAGTGGCGATTTTCGGCACATTCGCCGTGATGGCGGTTCTCGGATTTTCGCTGAACAACATATCGCTTTTCGGCCTTGTGCTGGCGATTGGCATCGTCGTCGACGATGCGATTGTTGTTGTCGAAAATGTCGAGCGCTGGTTGGAACAAGGTCTGCCGCCGCGCGAAGCGACTGTAAAAGCGATGGTCGAGGTGACCGGACCAGTCGTTGCGGTTGCAATTGTGCTCTGCGCTGTGTTCGTCCCCTGTGCGTTCATTAGCGGTATCACCGGTCAATTCTTTCGCCAGTTCGCCGTTACAATCGCCGTTTCCACAATGTTCTCGGCGTTCAACTCGTTAACACTAAGCCCCGCACTCGCAGCGCTTCTGCTAAGGCCGCGAGACGCCCGCCCTGACATTTTCACACGACTACTCAATCGAGTTTTCGGCTGGTTTTTCAAGCTTTTCAACCGCGGGTTCGACGCTGGTTCAACGGCATACGACTGGGTCGTCGGCAAGTTTCTTCGATTTAGCGCAATCGTGTTGATGGTCTACGCCGGGCTGCTCGTTCTGACGGTTTGGGTCATTGCGAAAGCACCGACGGGATTTATTCCGCAACAAGATCAAGGCCGGCTCATCATCAACGTACAACTTCCCGATTCGGCTTCACTCAATCGTACGCAGGAGGCGATCGCGCTCATCGATTCGATTACCCGCAAGACGCCCGGTGTCGCCCACACAATCACGATTTCAGGGATCTCGTTCGCGCTTTCGGCGACCAGCTCCAACTTCGGTTCGATGTTCGTCATTCTCGACCCATTTGAAGCGCGGCAAAAGCCCGAGCTGCACGACACCGCAATCATGGCGAGGCTGAGAAAAGAGTGGAAGGCTCAGGTGAAAGACGCGGTCGTCACCGTCTTTGGTGCACCGCCTGTTCCGGGATTGAGCGTCGCGGGCGGATTCAAGTTGATGGCCGAAGATCGCGCGGGTTTGGGGCTCGACTCGTTGCAAGCACAGTCCGATCACCTGATTCAGGCGTTAAGTAAATCGCCGGCACTTTCCGAAGTCTCGACTCAATTTCGCTCGAACACGCCGCAATATTACATGGATATCGACCGAACGAAGGTCGAATCGCTGGGAGTCGCGCTCGGAGATTTGAACCAAACATTACAGATGTATCTGGGATCCTTGTACGTCAACAGTTTCAACGCATTTGGTCGTTACTGGCAAGTCACGATTCAGGCCGAAGGCAATTATCGCGACCGCATTGAAGACATCAATCTGCTCAAAGTACGCAACAAATGGGGCCAAATGGTTTCCGTCGGTACGCTTGTCAACGTGCGCGAAATCGGCGGGCCCGTGTTTGTCACGCGATACAACCTGGCGACGGCCGCACCGATTACCGGCAATGTCCGCGCGAATTCCAGCACTGGCGCCGCAATTGCGCAGATCGACGAGATTTCGGCCAAAACCATTCCACCGACGATGAAAACGGAATGGACCGAACTCATGTTCCTGCAAATTCGCGCCGGCAACACGGCGATGTATGTGTTTGCTCTGGCCGTTGTTTGTGTGTTTCTTGCTCTCGCTGCGCTCTACGAAAGCTGGACGCTGCCGCTTGCCGTCATTCTGGTCGTTCCGCTCTGCTTGCTGTGCGCAGTCAGCGGAATTCGATTCGCGAATCTCTCCGTCGACATCTTTGTGCAAATCGGCGTGATCGTTCTCGTAGGTCTCGCATGCAAGAACGCGATTCTGATCGTCGAATTCGCCAAGCAACTTCAGCAAGAAGGGAAGCCATTGCCCGAGGCAGCGCGTGAAGCGTCTCGCCTGCGACTGCGGCCCATCTTGATGACGTCGCTCGCGTTCATTCTTGGTGTCGTGCCGCTGGTTGTCGCGCGAGGCGCAGGTGCTGAGATGCGCGTGTCGCTGGGCACGGCCGTGTTCAGTGGTATGGTTGGCGTCACGCTGTTTGGCATCTTCCTCACGCCGGTTTTTTTCCTGGTTATTCAGGGAATCGGCGGCACACGCGTCTTTTCCGCGATTCCCGTTCGCTGGGTTGGATCGGTACTGCTCGGCATCACGCTCGGGCTTGCCGCAGCGTTCCTGCTTGTGCGAACAGGCGCGTTGCGCATGCCGATCGCAATCGTTCTCGGCATAGTCGTCGGAATCGGCGTGCCATTACTTGTCCTCGGACTCTTTCGTAGACGCGAAACTGGCGTGCCCTCGGCTCCAGTCCGGACTGACGACGTGAACGGAGGACAGACGCTGTGATTTCGCGTTTCTTCATACATCGCCCAATCTTCGCGTCGGTTCTCTCGATCATCTTCGTCCTCGCCGGCGGCGTGGCGGTTTTCAACCTGCCGGTCGCGCAGTATCCCGATGTAACTCCGCCTACAGTTCAGGTCACCGCGCTCTACCCGGGAGCAAATTCGCTGACCGTGCAAGACACCGTCGCCGCCCCCATCGAGGCACAGGTGAGCGGCGTCGAAGGGATGACGTACATGTCATCGCAATGCACGAATGATGGTGCCTACAACTTGACCGTGACGTTCAAGCTGGGCGTCGATTCGAACATGGCCCAGGTGCTGGTGCAAAATCGTGTGTCGCTCGCCTTGCCGGTAATTCCTGCGCTTGTCCAGAGCGAAGGAATCACCGTCAAGAAGATGTCGCCGAGCACGATGATGATCATCAATCTCGTCTCGCCCGACCACCGGTACGACAGCACATTCCTCAGCAATTACGCCACGATTTACATCAAAGATGAACTTGGCCGCCTTCCGGGTGTCGCTGGTTTGACCTTCCTTGGCCAGCGCGATTACAGCCTACGAACCTGGCTCAATCCCGACAAACTCGCCTCGCTCAACCTGACGGCAACCGACGTTGTCGCCGCGATCAGTGCGCAGAATTTGCAAGTCGCCGCCGGGCAAATCGGTCAGCAACCCGTACCCAAAGGTCAGCAATTTCAACTGACGATCAACGCCCTCGGTCGACTCACCGACCCAGAGCAATTTGGTGACATCGTCATCAAAGCTGGTCCCGATGTCTCCCAGCCCAGCGGTTCGCAATCAAAATCGAACAATCCCGCCGCGCAATCGAAACAGAACGCCCAAAACAATGGCGATGGTCAAAGCGGCTCGACGAAAACTTCGCAAGCGACGGCCGTCGTCCGTTTGCGCGACGTAGCACGAGTCGAACTCGGATCGCAGCAGTACGACCAGTCTTGCACGCTCGATGGCGAGCCCTCGGTAGCGATTTCGATCTATCAACTTCCGGGTTCAAACGCGCTCGACACCGCCAAGGGCGTGTACGACAAAATCAACGAGTTAAAAGCGAGCTTCCCCGAAGGAATGGAATATCGAATTGTTTACGACACAACACCGTTCATTCGTGAATCTGTGAATCAGGTTTTTAGCACCTTGCGCGACGCGATCATTCTCGTCGCCATCGTGGTTATGGTCTTCTTGCAAAGCTGGCGAGCCGCGCTCATTCCGCTCGTCGCCGTGCCCGTGGCAATTGTGGGAACGTTTGCCGCAATGGCTGCGCTTGGTTATTCGCTGAACAATCTTTCACTTTTTGGTTTGGTACTTGCGATCGGCATCGTGGTCGACGATGCGATTGTCGTTGTTGAAAACGTCGAGCGATGGCTTGAGCAGGGCAAAACACCGCAAGAAGCGGCTGAGAAAGCAATGGAGGAAGTGACCGGCCCGGTCATCGCGGTGGGGCTCGTCCTCTGTGCGGTGTTCGTTCCGTGTGCGTTTCTCGCCGGCGTAACGGGGCAGTTTTTCCGACAATTTGCCGTAACGATCGCCGTTTCGACAGTCATTTCTGCATTCAACTCCCTCACGCTAAGCCCCGCACTGGCGGCAATTTTACTCAAGCCAGCCGATGCTCCTCGCGACCCGCTCACGCGCTTGCTCGACTTCATCCTCGGCTGGTTCTTCCGCCTGTTTAATGCTCTGTTCGCGGCAACGACGGCGGTTTATTCGCGCATCATCGCCGGATTGCTCCGCATATCTCTCATCGCGCTGCTCGTTTATGGCGGATTGCTGTTTTTGACCTACTGGGAATTCACCAGTGTTCCCGTGGGTTTCATTCCGCAGCAGGACAAGGGATATCTCCTACTCAACGTCCAACTTCCCGACTCCGCGTCGGTCGAACGAACTCAGCGAGTCATGGCACGCATCGAATCGCTCGCCCGTGAGACCGACGGTGTCGCGCACACCGTCGGTGTTTCGGGAGCGTCGCTCGTTCTCAACTCCAACGCGCCCAACCTGGGTTCGATGTACGTGATGCTGAAGGAATTCTCCGAGCGCCGTGGTTCGAAACTAAGTGCCGATGCCATCGCAGACGCGATTCGCAAACGCTGCCAAGCCGAGGTCAAGGAAGCAATCGTTTCTGCTTTCGGTGCGCCGCCGCTTGAAGGCCTGGGCACCACCGGCGGCTTCAAGTTCATCATAGAAGATCGTGGCAATCTCGGCCTGGGAATTTTGCAGAGAGTGAGCGATCAAATCGTTGCCCGGGCTAGTAAAACGGCGGGTCTGCAAGGACTCTTCAATAGTTCGCGAACCGATACGCCGTGGCTGTATCTCGACCTCGATCGCACGAAATGCGAGGCGCTTGGTGTATCGGTAAGCGATGTATTTGATGCCCTTCAGCTTTATATTGGTTCTTATTATGTAAATAACTTCAACGAATTCGGCCGAACCTGGCAGGTGAATATTCAGGCCGATCAGCAGTATCGCGCCGGTGTGAACGATATCCGCCAGCTTCAAGTTCGCAGCAATCAGGGCCAGATGGTCCGCCTGGCGACGCTCATCTCAGCAGCGAATACCAGCGGACCGGTTTCCGTGCTGCGCTACAATATGTATTCCGCCGCGGCGATCATCGGCGACTCCGCACCCGGGACAAGCTCCGGTCAGGCCGTTCAGATGATGCAAGAAATCGCCGCGCAAGAATTGCCGCGATCGATGGCATACGACTGGACCGATCTCACCTACTTGCAACTGCAGGCCGGCAACTCGGCGATGTACGTCTTTGCGCTGGCCGTAGTGCTGGTCTTCCTGGTGCTCGCCGCGCAGTACGAGAGTTGGTCGTTGCCGCTCGCGGTGATTCTCGTCGTACCGATGTGCCTACTCTGTTCGGTTGTTGGGGTTAACGTCGCGCGGCTCGAGATGAACATTTTCACGCAAATTGGCTTCGTGGTGCTGGTCGGCCTTGCGAGCAAGAATGCGATTCTCATCGTCGAGTTCGCCAAGCAGCGGCAAGACTCTGGCGAGGCTCCGCGGGAGGCCGTGCTCGAAGCATCGAAACTTCGGTTGCGGCCGATCCTGATGACGTCGCTGGCGTTTATCCTGGGCGTGGTCCCACTCGTGCTTGCACAAGGGGCCGGCGCGGAAATGCGCCGTGCGCTGGGGATTGCCGTATTCAGCGGTATGCTGGGGGTGACGTTCTTTGGGATCTTCCTCACGCCAGTTTTCTTTTACGTGATTCGCCGCATGCTTCAATCGAGGGAGACCGTCGCGCCCAGCGAGACAAAGGCGCCCGAACCGGAGATCAAACCCTGACCTGGCAAGCAATTCGAACCGGGTGGATTGCCTCCACACTAAACATGTTGATCGCTCCCCGCCCGCCGATCGACCGCGCCGGTGTCGCGGTAGGAGCTTGTGAACTGGTTTGCCGCTTAGTAGTGTAGTGTAAGACTTTGCTATGACGCCGCTGTAACGGCGACCGCGCAGCTCAATCCCGATAGGTGCCGCACTCAGACTATGTCCCGGCGCGATTCAGAGCGCCCGGGCAACGATGGGGGGTTCAATTCCCCGCGTTCCGAATCCCCACCCTAGGGAGGCGAGCGTAGATGTCGTTGGCAGTTCTCGAACGTCCCACCTTGGTGCTCAACCGGCACTGGATGCCCGTCAATATTGCGACGGTGGCCCGGTCGCTGACGATGCTATGGAACGAGTCGGCTCTGGTCGTCGATCCCGACGACTTTCGGCTCTACACCTGGCACGACTGGGCGCAGCTAGCACCAAAACCCGGCGAGCCCTGCCTCCGCGCAGTCACGATGCGCATGCGAGTCCCCGAAGTTCTCGCACTCACTCGGCACGACAGACCGAGGTCGAATTCGGTCACATTCTGCCGCAGAAACGTGTTCAAACGCGATCATTCCACCTGCCAGTACTGTGGCGTCCAGCCCGGCAGTGCGGAACTGACGATCGATCACGTTTTGCCGCGCTCGGTTGGCGGGCGAACGACCTGGGAGAATTGCGTGCTCGCTTGCGTGTCGTGCAATGCCCGCAAGGCGAATCGAACGCCCGAACAGGCCGGGATGAAGCTGCGCCGGCCCCCTTTTCGCCCGAGCTGGAAGCCTCTTTATGACGCTTCCACCGTACGGTTAACAAGCTGGTCGCGCTTTTTGAGCGAAGCGTATTGGAGCGTAACGCTCGACGATTGAGCGGACAGAGGTCATACTCTCTGCATCTGGCTCGCGCGAGTCGCCCGGCGCCGTGCGTTGCGAAATGATGTGGTGCGGCCCTGAGCCGCGATGGAAACAGGCGCGACACTTAATGCGGTACCTGATCACCGGCGGCTCGGGGTTCATTGGCAGTCACTTATCAGAGCGGCTGCTCGGCCAGGGAGACGAGGTCCTCGCGCTCGACGACCTGAGCACCGGCCGTTACGAGAATATCGCCGGACTCGAGGGCCAACCCGGCTTCGAACTGCGGCTCGGCAGCGTCACCGAACCCGCGCTAGTTGAAGAGTGCGTGAAGGAATGCCAGGCGGTTTTCCATCTCGCAAGCGCGGTTGGCGTTCGCTTGGTGGTCGAACAACCGGTCAAGACGATTGAAACAATCGTCAACGGCACCGATGTCGTGCTGCGTGCTTGCGCCCGATATCGCCGGCCAGTGCTCATCACTTCCACGAGCGAAGTTTACGGCAAGAGCGAGAAAATCCCCTTCGCCGAAGGCGACGACTGCGTGATGGGCCCGACTAATACCCGTCGCTGGGCCTACGCTTGCGCCAAAGCGCTTGATGAATTCCTGGCGCTAGCGCACTGGAACGAATCACGTTTGCCGGTGGTTATCGCTCGGTTATTCAACACCGTTGGTCCACGTCAGACCGGTCGCTACGGCATGGTCATTCCGCGATTCGTTTCGCAGGGACTCGCTGGTTCGCCGCTTACGGTTTATGGAACCGGCCATCAAACGCGTTGCTTTGCGCACGTTTCCGATATCGTTGGTGCTTTGGTCGCGCTAATGCAAAATCCCGCGGCGCGTGGTGAGGTTTTCAACATTGGCAATGATGAGGAAGTTTCGATTCTTCAACTTGCCGACCGCGTACGAGCGCTGACTGGCGGAAAAAGCGCGATTCAGACAGTCCCTTACGGCGAAGCATATACCGCCGGTTTTGAAGATATGTACCGGCGGGTTCCTGACCTGTCGAAGATTAAACGTCTGATCGGCTACCGGCCGACGCGCAACCTCGACCAGATTCTGGCCGACATTCTCGATGAGCAGTCGCGCAAACTGGCGTCAAATTAACCGTGCGACTCGAGATGAAACGTCGAGTTGACCGTTTCGACGGTCACTCGATCGCCATCGTATGCGATGATGCTAATTCCGCAATTTGACTGACGGATCTCGCGCGCCCGGTTGCAAGGCACTCCGAGTAGCCCGGCGAGGAAGGCGCGGTTTGTCACGTTGTGACTGACGACGGCGATTCGCTCGCCGGGATGTTCGCCTGCAATCGCCGCAATTGCCGGTGTCACTCGATTCTGCGAATCGAAAAACGACTCGCCGCCAGGATATGGTACGGTGCCGGGATTTGCCTGAAATGCGGCGAACTCGGCAGGGTGTGACGCCTTTGCCTGGTCCCACGTCAGCCCTTCCCAGACGCCGAGGCTTGCTTCCACCAGAGTCTCGACCACAACCGGTTGCAGATTGTGCGGACGCGCGATCCAGCCCGCAGTCTGCTGCGCGCGAATCAGCGGCGAGGTGTAAACGCGAGTCAGCGGAATCGAACGAAGCGCCTCGCCAGCGCGTCTGGCCTGGTCGTTCCCCTCCTCGTCCAATTCGGGATTGAGCCCGCGCCCTTGCAAGCGATACGGAATCTCGCGATTGAGTGCAGTCGAGCCGTGGCGAATCAGGTAAACGAGTGTCGGCTTGCTCATCAGTTAACGGCTCGGTTTTCGGCAAGCGCTCGCCGGCCCGCGACAATGCGAGCGGCGACGCGCGTGGCTTCGATCAGACTTGAGATTTCGGCTTTGCCAGTCCAGGCGATGTCGAATGCCGTGCCGTGGGCGACGCTCGTGCGCACGATTGGCAAGCCGAGCGTGACGTTCACGGCGCGGTCGAAGCCGACTGTTTTGAGCGCGACGTGACCCTGGTCGTGATACATCGCAATCACCGCGTCGAACTCGCCATTGAGAGCGCGAACGAACAGCGTGTCGGCGGCGATTGGCCCGACCACGTCGGCCCCTTCGCTGGCGGCTTGCATCACGGCGGGGCCGATGATCGTTTGCTCTTCGTCGCCGAACAGGCCGTTCTCGCTGGCGTGCGGATTCAAACCGGCGACGGCGATTCGCGGCGGGCGGCCGCCAAGCAAGGGTGGCAACGCTTCGTCGGCCAGCCGAATTTTCGCGGCGACGCGGTCGATCGTGAGCAAGTCGAAGACTTTCCGCAACGCAACGTGAAGCGTCGCGTGTAAAACCGCCAGGCCCGACTCGCCTCCGCCGGGATGGTCGAGATAGAGCATCATCGCGTGCTCAGCCGCCCCGCAACGCTCGGCCAGAATTTCCGTGTGGCCGGGATGCTTGACGCCCGCCAGACTCAGGGATTCTTTGTGCAACGGCAGCGTGGTGATGGCGTCGACCTCGCCCGCAAGTGCCAGGTCGGTCGCGGTGATCAAGAAATCGTGCGCAGCGCGGCCGGCTCGGGCACTTATTTGGCCGGGGGCAATGTCGGATAGCGGATCGCCGGTCGGGTCGAGGCATGGGATGATGTGGGCTGTCGGCATGGCTTCGGCGGGCGATTGGATCGACTGGATTTTCACGTCCGATCGCGCGTGGTTGAGGGCTTTTTGTAGGACAGCGCGACTGCCCACGACAATGGGACGTGCCAGCGAGCGGATTGGCGACTCATGCCAGGCGCGGGCGATCACCTCCGGTCCCACGCCGGCAACATCACCCATTGTCAAGGCGACAAGCGGCCGGTCGTCGGTCATGATGAACTGCCTTTCTGCGCGAGATGTGAGGGACGTGCGACGGAAAAATCAGTGCGTGGCAATGCGCTTGGGATCTTTGGTCAGAGCCGCTTGATCATCGGTCTGGCCCGAAACATTCTGTGCCGGCGCTGGCACGAATTTAGGCGCATCGGTTCCGGGGCGATCGGCACAGCCCGGCGCGAACCAGCAGAGCGTGAAAATGAATCCTGAGTATAAGTAGGACTTGAACTGTCGGGCCGTTGTCATCGCATCTTCTCCCGGCGCTATTATGCTCCCGATCCACGCAACTGTCGAGACAGCCAAGGATTCGCTTTTCAGACTGGCAAGAAAGCAGTAAGATAAGACGTGGAAAGCGGTTGGCCCAATCGGCCGACGACCGCAGGTGCAAAGAGGCAGTCATGCTCAACGAGCCGCTCAAAGAATACATCACGCGCAAAATCCTTCCGACCATCAGTACACCCGCCCAGTATCTCGGCGGCGAGTTGAACAGCGTGCGGAAGAATCACGCGAACTGCAAAGGTACGGTTTGCCTCGCATTTCCCGACACCTATGCGTTGGGAATGAGCCACCACGGCTTGCAAGTGCTTTACAGCCTGATGAACGCCGACGGTTGGTCGTGCGAGCGTGCCTTCACCCCCCTGCCCGACTTTGAAGCCGCGCTTCGCCAGCACGAATTGCCGCTCTACTCGCTTGAGACATTTACGCCGCTCGGCAAGTTCGACGTACTCGGTTTTTCGCTGCAGTACGAGATTTGCTACACAAACGTACTGACGATGCTCGACCTCGGCGGAATCCCGCTGCACGCCGAAAATCGCAGCGCCGATGACACGCTCGTGATCGCTGGCGGTCCGGGTGCTCAGAATCCGGAGTTGCTCGCCCCATATGTCGACTTGTTCGTCATCGGCGACGGCGAGCCGAGCCTGCCGGTTGTTTGCCGGATGTGGAAGGAAATGCAGGGCGATCCGACCCTGACTCGGGCCGACAAGCTCGCGCGGATTGCCAGCGCCGTCGAGTGGGCGTATGTGCCGCGCTTCTATGAAGTGGTCTATGCGGAAGACGGGACGATCGCCGAGATCATTCGCACGCGCAGCGACGTCCCGGCGGCAATCAAACCGTGCACAATCACCTCGCTCGACGAAATTCCGCTTCCCCTCGCGCCGATCGTTCCCTTCGTCGAGACCGCGCACGATCGCATCGCGATCGAGATCATGCGTGGCTGCCCCTGGCAGTGCCGGTTCTGTCAGAGCACGGTGATCAAACGCCCGCTTCGTTATCGCACAGTCGAAACCGTCCTGCATGCGGCGCTCGAGAGCTACAAAAACACCGGCTACGACGAGATTAGCCTGCTTTCGCTTTCGACGAGCGATTACCCGCATTTCGAGGAACTCGTCACCCGGATGAGCGAAATTTTCACGCCGCTGGGCGTGAAGATTTCGCTGCCCAGCCTACGAATCACCGAAACGCTCAAGAAAATCCCCGCGCTCTTGCAAGAAGGCCGCCGCGGCGGACTTACGCTCGCGCCCGAAGTCGCTCGCGACGACATGCGTGAGCAAATTCGCAAGCCGATCAACAATCAGGATCTTTACGACGGCGCGGCTGAAGCATTCCGTCGCGGCTGGCGCAAGGTGAAGCTGTACTTCATGTGCGGCCTTCCGGGCGAACGCCCCGCCGACCTCGATGGAATCATCGAGATGGCGGAAACGATTGCTAAAATCGGCAAGGACGTCACCGGCCGCTTCGCCGACGTAACTGCCAGCGTGTCGAACTTCGTTCCCAAGCCGCATACGCCGTATCAGTGGAACGGCATGCGTGAACGCGAGTATTTGCAGTGGGCGCATCGCTACCTCAAGAGCAAGGTGCGCATTCGCTCGGTGACTGTGAAGTGCCACGACATCGAACGCAGCCTGCTCGAAGGAATTCTCACGCGCGGCGACCGTCGCGTGGCAGCGGCGATCGAAGAAGCGTGGCGTCGCGGAGCACGGCTCGATGCATGGGGTGAATACTTCGACGCCAAGCGATGGTGGGCGGTGTTTGAAGATATGAATATTGACATACCATTCTACTCGCACCGCGACCGGCCGATTGAAGAGCTTTTGCCGTGGGATCATATCCACGTCAAGAAGGGACGCGAGTACCTGGCGAAGGAACAGAATCGCTCGATCATTCAACTCGAGGCCATGGCCGGCGCGGTCTGATTACCGCGTCACGCCGTCCCCTTGAGGGAGCGAGCGCATGACCGATCCCTCTCCCTCGTTGCCACGCTGGATGCGGCTCTGGCCGCTTCTTGCGTTGGCCCTTGCGCTCGCCTGGGCGGTCTTGATTCGCGTTCCACTGGCATTGAATGTCGCGAATCATCTCGATAGCGACCTTGCCGTCGATGGGTTGACGCTTGTCGATCTCTTTAACGGCAACGTTCGCTGGCATTATCCCGGCACGCCGACGGTTGGAACTGCATCGGTTCTGGCCGTCGCACCATTTCGTTTGCTCAATAGTTCGAACCTGTTCGCTCTGGCGGCAGGCGGAATAACGATCGCTCTTCTCGGAATCGCCACGACATTTTTGCTCGCCTGGAAGGTTTTCGGCGGCCGAACTGCTGCCTTCACGCTCGTCCCACTTGCATTCGTTTCGACCGGAGCCATCTGGCTTTCGAGCCGAATCACCGGCGGACATTTGCTCGCAGTTGCATGGTTCGCACTCGCTTTGACCGCCTTCGATTTCCTACGAAAACGCGGTGGTTGGCGATCGGCCGCAAGCCTCGGGCTGATTTGCGGGCTTGGCGTCTGGAATGATTCGATGTTCCTTGTCGCGCTAATAAGCATGATGCTCGTTGGCGTTGCCGGCTGGATCATCGCTGGGCGGTCGCGATCGGGAATACGCGAAGCGGGTGTCGTCACGCTCAGCTTTCTCATCGGGCTTTTGCCAAAAATCGCCGGCAATTTGGCCGATGGTTACGACGCTTACCGCGACACATTCGCAAGTTCGTGGGATACCAACGTCCTTGCGAAGCACGTGCGCATCCTGACGGCGGATTGCTTGCCGCGGCTCATTGCTGGGCACCGCTTGCCAGGCCTTCAGGCCGAGCCTGGTGGAATCTCGCTCGACGGCCAGGCGTTACCCGCGAGCGGCGGACGCGATGCCGTCGGCTTCATCGCGACTGCGCTTTCGGGACTGTTGCTAGTCCCGAGCATTGTTGGGCTTTTCATCGGCAAACGCGAAACGTTCGCGATTCGAGCCGTGCTGCTGCTCACTTCGGGGGTGGTGGTCGCGGCATTCATTGCGAATCGAAATATCTTTAATTCCGATAATTACCGTTATCTCGTCTTCTTGCTCGTTCCGTGGTCGATCGGTCTGGGCCGGTTGTTCGACCTGATCTCGCGCAAGGGGAGCGGTGGCATGGCGCTGGCCGTGGGGCTGGCGATCGTTTACGCTGCGTGCTTCGCGCTTGATACTGCCAACTGGTATAGCCGTCTGGGATGGCTCGCGTCAGGTCTACGGCCGATCGTGGCTGCACGCGGCGAACCATTCCTGAAATGGTTGGATGAGCATCCTGAAGTGGCGTCGCTGACCGGCGATTACTGGGATGTCTACCGCCTATCGTTGCTAACGAACGGCCGGGTGCGCGGGATTCCGGTCGGCTATTATCCCAACCGCTTCCCGGAATGGTCGCACGGTTTGCCTGGTGGGCACGCCTCGCATGTCCTTGCCCGACGCACCTCAATTGGTAATGAACTCTACCAGAATGCGACGAACGCGGGCGGTCGCGAGCAATATCGAACGTCGAATGGCGCCATTCTGGACTGGCCGTGAAAGAGGAACGAGCCGTGGACGAAGTCGTCAGCGAGGCGCAAACGAAACCGTCATCCTTCTGGACTGCTGCGTCACGTCCCTGGGGCCGTGCCGACTTGCTTGCGCTCTTGGTGTGGACGATTGCGATCCTCGTTTTCTTCCACGATGCCGCATTGCTTCGCAAAGCTCTGTTCTATTTTGATGTCACTGAAATCAATTATCCTTATCGCGACTTTCTTGCACACGAAATCAAACTTGGACGCTTCGCGCGATGGATGCCCGGCCTGCTCAACGGTTTTCCGCTCTACAGCGAAAGCCAGGCCGGCTACTGGCATCCGCTCAAGTACGTGCTGTACCCCTGGATGGAAACCTGGAAGGCGTTCAATCTCGACACCGTGCTGTCGGTTTGGCTAACAGGTTTAGCAACCTACGGCTGGCTTCGGCGGCATGTGAATGCTGCGGGAGCACTGACGGGCGCGGCGACGTTTGGCCTGAGCGGATTCGTCTGGGCGCATCTCATTCACACGAGCATGACAAACGCACTCATCAGCGTGCCGATCGTCATCTGGTCGCTCGAATGTGCGTGGAGTTCGGGCAAGTTGCGCGGCCTGGCGATTGGTGCAATTGCGCTGGCTTGCCAGGTCTTCGCTGGCCACTTGCAGGACACGATTCTTACGTCCGGAATCGTGGGGCTGTATGGTCTTCACCGCGCTTTGACTGAACGAGACTGGCCAAATCGCGCGCGTGCATTTGGGTTTGCGATCGGACTTGTCACACTTGGAATGATCGTCGCCGCCGTGCAATGGATTCCGTCCAAGGAATTGCTCGATCGCTCACCACGCGCGGGAGGGCTATCGTGGGAACAGTTGACCTACGGCTCGTGGAGCCCCGAGCTGCTGCCGACGCTCGTTGTCCGCGAAGCGTATGGCACTCGCGCCCGCGACACCGACTGGCCCGATGGCTATTACCCTTACCACGAAATGAACGCCTATCTCGGCCTGATTGCGATGGGACTAGCGGTCGTCGGTGCGGGCGTTAGGCGCGACCGGTGGGTCGGCTTCTGGATTCTGCTTGCGCTCGTTGGCAGCCTGATGATGCTGGGGCGATACACATGTGTATTTGATTTCATGAATCGCGTGCCCGTGCTTGGCAGTTCGCGCATCCCCGTGCGCTATCATCTTTGGGTATCACTGGCGGTTGCTGCGCTTGCGAGCGTGGGCGTCGATCGTTTGTCTCGGCCGGGCGTGGTCAAGCTTAACGGCGTGCTCGTGCTGGGAGGTCTGCTTGTGATCGCAGCGATCGCGGTTGCTCTTTCGGTTTACGCGCCGCTCTGGAACAGCGTCGGACGCTGGAATACGCCTTATCACATCAATCGATTCCGCTGGCTGGCCTGGGAGGTTGGGATCGCGTCAGCGCGAACGGCGATACTGGGACTGGTTGCATGGGCTCTGGCTGCGCAGGCGAGTGCATCGGCCGATTCAAAACGTCGCGCGTGGCTCGCGGCGGGACTTCCTGTCTTGGTGATTCTCGACCTGCTCGGTTCGCACAATGCCGATGTGCCGACGATCTCGCCGACTTACTGGACGCAGCCACCGCCGAGTGTGGCTTATCTCAAGTCCGAGCCGAGTTTGAAGCGAGTGTTCGGTACGGCGGACCGGTCGTCCGGCGAGCCGGGATATGCGTCTGAAGACATCGATTTTTTCGCCGCGCGAGATCCACTCGCCTGGAGCCTGGCTCCGGTTTGGGGGTTATCGTCGTCAGCCGGTGAAACGCCGATGTATGCGCGTCGGCTGTTGAAGTACACCGATCACGCGAAGGCTGGTCTGGGAAGATTCGACATCGAATCGGTCTCGCACCTGCTCGCGAATCTGCCGATTACTGCAATTGATCGCAAGGCGAAAAAGGTCGGCGCAACCTACATCAGCCGCAACAGTGCCGCACTCCCGCGGGCACGCATCGCCGGGCAGCCAGTTTACGCCGATAGCGAAGATTCGGCGGCCGAAGCGATGGACCGACTCGAAGCAGCGATCCGCGAGCGATTGGTCGTCGAGGATCCGACACGT
Source organism: uncultured Isosphaeraceae bacterium (assembly GCA_945957605.1). GTDB lineage: Bacteria > Planctomycetota > Planctomycetia > Isosphaerales > Isosphaeraceae > CAMFLR01. Next base: position 427,724 of record CAMFLR010000004.1, on the reverse strand, counting down.
CCCCTGGCCGAAGACTCAGCGCCAACAGGAACCGCGGAAATCACCGTCGATGAACCGGAGCGTGTGGTGGTTTCCACACACACGGAAGCGCCGGCCTATTTGCTTTTGGCCGACACGTTTGATCCGGGCTGGAGCGTGACGATTGACGGCGTCCCGGGCGTGATTCGGCCGGCGTACATCGCGTTCCGCGCGGTGTATCTCGATAAAGGTGCGCACAAAGTTGAATTTCGTTATCGACCGGCAGGATTTGTCACAGGATTGATCGTCACTGGCGTTGGAGTCTTCGTCGTTCTGGCATTGCTCATCTGGCCCAAGCCCGTAGCAACTTTCCGCGCCGAGCATGATGAACTCGCTTGGCCGGCGCGTTGGCCGTGGGCGGTGATTGGCGTCATTGTTGTGATCATTGCCGCTTCGGCGATTGGGCTCGACCCGAAGGGAGCAATCCGGCTGCACTCGCGCTGGGATACCGCCTTCCACCGCTTCACATGGGGCGCCGGGATCGAGGCGATTCCGGCCGTGCGTGGGGCAATTGGCCGGTAGTCGGTTTCAACAGATCGCTCTGTTTAAATTCCTTCCAGCGCACGGATTTGCCGCAATGCCATCGGCGATCTCGCAATACCGCGGGTCATTCCTGCGCCAATTCGGCACGGAAACTGCATCTCGTTCCAGGGTTACAACTCTTGCATCCCCTGGGGACGACAACGATGGCCAGCAAAGCCGCCGAAGGCACGACGATCGACCGAAATGCGCTCATCGACTTGTTGAATGAAGATCTGTCGCGAGAATATCAAGCCATCATCGCGTATGTGACGTATTCACAGGTGCTCAAGGGAGCATCCTATATGAACATCGCGACCGAGCTTGAGTCGCATGCGGGCGAAGAACTCAAGCACGCGCTCATGATCGCGAAACAGATCGACTATCTCGGCGGCACGCCAACCGTTACGGCCAAGCCGGTGAAGCAATCGAGCAAGGCGGAAGACATGCTTCAGTTCGATCTCGACAACGAGACCGAAACGATTCGCAACTACCGTGAACGCGTGAAGCAAGCCGATGCACTTGGGGAATTCGCGCTTTCGGAAGTGCTGCGCGAGATTCTCGTCGACGAGCAAGATCATCAAATCGATCTCGCGACGGCACTCGGAAAGGAAGTGCCGAAGACCTGAGCGACACCGTCATCGATTTTCATTGTCGACCGTGTGCTCGGCTGCGGGGTGATCCTTGGGAGCATTTGGCTCGGTCGCGGCGGGACCGAGCCGCTTCGCGCGATCTGCCAGTATCACCTCGGCGGCCTTCTCGCGAGTCGTCACGCCGGGTTGCGGAAAGAGTCCGCCGCCGAGAATCAGCATCGCAAACGTCAGCACCGCGATCCGCTCACGCAATCCAAGCTGGAGCGAAACGGTGCTGACATGTCGTGCGCCGGTGAAGAGATAGAAGTACGCTCGAACGACTGCGATGCCATTGAGTGCAGCGGCTACAACCACCGCGAAGCCGATATAAGGACTCAATTCGACTGCGCTATCAACGAGTAGCTCGGTCGAGATAAAACCCAGCGTCGCCGGGAAGCCCACGCTTCCAAGCCCGGTCAGCAAGAAACAAACGGCGAGGGCGGGCGAATGTTCATAAAGGCCGTGATAGTCGTTGAGCGAAAGCCGGCCAAAACGGGCCTCGACCGCGCGCAGAGCCAGGCCGAAGCCGCCAAGCGAGAGGATGACCGAGAACCAGAGGCAGAGCGAACCGGTCATTGACAGCACGCTTTGAAGTTCGAGCCCCACCAGCACCAACGAAGCGTGGCTGAGAAAGAGCTGCGCGAAGAACCGACGAGTGTCGCGCTGGATGGTCGCCATGCCGGCGGCGTAAACAGCAGTGACAAGCGACATCATTCCCAGGCTGCTCAAAACCCACGATGGGGCGATCGGCAAAACCAGACGAACCGCTGCGTACACACCGCTGAGTGGCACGACATACAACAGTGCAATGCCCATCGACGCGTGCTCAAACCAGTCGCTGACCCAGCAATGTGCTGGGACGGTTCCGCAACGGACCATGATGGCCAAAAGCAGCGGAATCGCCGCCCACCAGGCTGCGGCTTTTGACGGTCCACCACCGAGTTCGACGGCCGTCCAGCCGAGCACCAGCAGGATCACAAAAAGCGCCATGTGAAGCGCGTAGACTCGTTTTGGTTTGCGGCGATTGTAGAGCTCGAAATAAGGCGGAAGTGTGGAGATCGAAAGCAAGGCGATCAATAGCCACGGCTCCGACGTGCTAAAGGTCGCCAGTCGTAAGGATTCCGCGGCGAGCGACCAGGCAAATGAGAATCGTCGCATGTGTGCGCGCGAAGTTGCGACGGCAGAGAGGAAGTGGAGAATTGCAACCGCCGGCACGATGGGCGCAGTCAATTCGTCAAGCGCGAAGAGCGTTCGGCCGAACAACTTGGGCTGAATGCTGTATCGGGCGATCTGCTCGGGGCTCATGCCGACGTAGAATTGCAGCCACGCGAACAGCGTGCAAAGAAAGCTCGCGCCGGTGAAAAACACGCCCCAACGGCTGGCACGGTCGGGGTCGCGAAATCGGCTGACGACGATCGAGCCGACAAGCGCCAAACCAATTGCGGTCTCAAGCCAGGGGAGCTCAAGGATGTTCATGAATACTCTTCGATCGTGCCGAAGTGTGGTTTGGTGACGTTCTCAGTCTCGCGCGAATCCTCGCCCGAAAGGAAGTCAGTCCAGCGCCGTTCGAGCGAGTCGCACCAGCGAAACGCCTTGATGTAAGGCGTAACGATGTATTCCTTCAAGAATGAGTCGAGGTAACCCCGTTCGAGCGCGAATCGGAAGAGCCACTCGCGCCCCCGATTCGCCGATATTCGTTTGAACGGCGTGCCAGCCGGTGGCAACCGCTCGCCAATCGCGTTCTCGAGCGAGCGATAGTCTTGCAGTAAGCTCGGCACGCGCACGAACTGCAACGTCCGCAAGCAAGCGTGACCCAGCAAGTGGAACAGTGCTACGTAGTGGAACCCAAGACCGACTTCGGCCACGATGATTCCTACCTGCGAAAGCGACGCAAAGGATAGCGCTGATTTGATGTCGGTTTGTACGCTACCAGCGAGGTAGGCGTAAACCGCGGTCGTCAGTCCGAGCGCGATGATGATGCCGCAGAGAAGTTGCGAGTTCTGCAACAACGGACTCGCTCGCAACAACAAGAACGCGCCCAGGTGCACAGAGAGCGATCCATAAAATACGGCGCTCGATGGTGTGGGACCTTCCATCGCTCGTGGCAACCATCCCGAAAACGGAATGAGCGCCGACTTGCCCGCCACGGCGACAAGCAGGAGCAATCCAACAACAAGCGCTTCGTGCGAAGAAACGGCCGAATGTTCGAACGGCCAGTTACCGCCACCGAGAAGTTGGTCGAAATCCCCTTCCCCGCGCAGGTGGTGCATCACAACGGCGGCGAGCAATAGCGCGGCGTCCGAAACGCGATAGATCGTCCAGACCCAGAGGCCATTTCGCGCAGGCGCCGAACGCTCCTGAAAAAACGCGACGAGGAGTGCGGAAGAAAGGCCAACCAGTTCCCAGCCGGTGAAGAGCGTTTCGATCGTTCCGGCGAGCGAAGTAATCACCATGCCCAGCATGAAAATCGCGTAGAGCATGAAGAACCGGTTATACCCACGTTCGCGGTGCATGTACCGTGTTGCGAACGCACCAATCGTTCCCGAGAGAACAAACGAAAGAATGGCAAGCGGAACCGAAAGCCGGTCGAAGACGATCTTGATCGCAAAATGATAATGGCCCGGGATGACGACCCAGTTGCCAATATTGATGGGAATGTGCCGCGTGCCCACGAATAGCATATCGGCGAGAATGGCCACTGCAGCGAGCAAGCCGGTCACAACCGCGACATAGACGAATCGCGCTTGCCGCTCTTCCGGCAGTTTCCAGCCCATCAGGCTCGAGAACCCGAGCACCGCCGTGAGTAACGTCGGCGATGCGACGACGATGAACCCGAGAGCATGGATCAAAGTTGCGGAGTCGGGCATGGGACGTGCTTCCGGGGGCGGTCGGATGCCGGAGAAATTCGAGACTTACCCAACGTCGGGCAAGTGTTGTTGCAGTGCTTATCTGAATGCAAAATCCTCTGATCAAGCCTCGATTTCAGCGAATTCAAGATGGTCGCGCCAGCCGCGGTACCAATCCACCGAGGAAGCGGCTTTTGGCAAGACGCCCGCTTGTGGCTTGTAGGGGCGGAAATCGCCGTCGCTGTAAACCTGGATCTCGTGAGTAGTCGGATCAATTGTGTGCAGCAGAACCCAACCGTTGCGGCAAATCCGGCCGATACCTGGATTGTTGTCGATGATTCGTTGCATCGCCTTGGGTGTCGTCTCGATGATGAACAGCGAACGCACCGGCTCGTGAATTTCGACCATTTGCCACGGCAGGCCTGTACGCAGGTCGCTTGCCGCGCCGTCCATCACACCGAGCAACGAGGCGAGATTGTGCGGCAACTTCGTGCCTGCACCAAATCCCGTGTTATCGACGTGTGAGAAGTAATATTCGAGATTGATCCCCGAGCAGACCGGAAAGACCGCACCCAGGATTCGAGTGAGTATCGACTGCTCGTCGTCGTCTTGCGTCGGGTCGTACGACGTTAGGAATGCGCGGCGATCGAGAAAGAGGTTACGCGTCCATTCGCGGCGGCCGACGATCGTGATCGCATTCGTGGCGTGACCAAGTTCGGGACGAGTTTGCGAGATGTCTTCCGAACGCTCTTCGACGTGGTCGCGGGCGTCGGCGAATGAGAGAGTCAGCGGAGCCGACATGAAACGGCGGCAGCGTTCGTGCGCGTTGCGGTCGCACGTTTGATTGATCAACCTACGCGCGTCGTCGAATTCGTCGCGATGCGATTGCGGAATGAGGTCGAGGTCGGAGAACGTTACCGAATCGTCGCACGTATTGTGATAGCCGCCGACTATCACGGTCGTTTCGGGAATGATGAGGCCGCGCTCCGCTAGCTTGGTTCGCACACGGCGATCATTGAGGACGTTCGCCATCGCGCGGGCGTTGGGGCCACCGGCCGAGCCGCCGCAGGCACCGCAGTTGTACGCCGAAACGTGCGGATTGTTCTGGCTGTTCGAGCCGTGACCAATCAAAATGAGCAACCGCGCAAATCCGTTGATGAGGCCGATATCGCGGAGCAATCGCTCGCCCATGTCGGCCATTTCGGAGACGGAATAACCAACGTGCTGGTGATCCGGCCCGGGCTCGCAATTGCCACGTTCCATGTGCAGCCGCGTGTTTGGCGGCGTTTCGACCATCTTGCCGAAGATGCCGCGAATCTGTGCGGTGAGCTTGGGAAACAGAATGCGGCCAACGAGCGGCACCGAAGCGAACACGCCGACAAAGCCAGTTAGCACCGCGCCGAGCGCAAACGTCCGGCTGCCAACGTGGAAATGGTGCGACGCCGCACCAAGCACCTTGCGTGTTTGCTGTCGAAGCTGATGTCGCTTGTTGAGGTCGGTGTTCACCTCTTCGGTCACCCAATGCCGTGGCTGGATGACGATCGGGCAGAGCGGTACGTAATGGGCATCGGCCGCGCCACGGTAATACATGGCGACGCTGTAGAACCCCGCTGCGCCAAACGTCTCAACGCTAGGCGCTAGCTCTTCGAGATGCCGGCGAAACGACTCCTCGCGCTCGTCGAGGCAGCAAACGACCTGAAATCGCGGCGACTGAGGACGTCCGCGATTACTCCGCGCGTGGATCGCGATGGCGTCGAGCGTTTGCGTTTGGAATCGAAGTTCGTAAGCGAGGTGAAACACTCGCCGGCGCTCGATTCCGGTGAACGACTCGACTTCTTCAACGAGAGTCGCCCACTCCGGCTTGGTCAGGCGGAATAGCAGGTCGGGCGAAAGGCCGAGAATTTGTGCGAGTTGAAAAACCTGATAGGCACGCTGTTCGTCGCTAGGCGGCCATGTGCCTTTGATATGTTTACGTGCTTCTTTACGAAATGCGTCTAGCGGCCCCATGTAGCCCAGTTCCTCACGCGCGTTATGAGCGAGCGAGAAACGGTCGAGTATAAGGCGAATCGCCAGGAACTCGACCAGACTGCCGCCAGGAATCGGATGAACAGCGCGGTCGCCGCGCGTTTCCACCTGGCGAACCATTCCGCCCCAGCCACGAAGCGCCAGCAAACTGGTGGCGATGAACTTTTCCCACTCGTCGGGCGGAACACCGAGAATTTCGAGCGATTCGAGAATCGACTCGAGTGGACCGACACGCGCGTCATCGAGTCGCGCCAGCTCGCGCGGAAGTCCGCGGAGCCAGCGATCCGGACCCATCCCACGATGGCGGTAAATCGCCAGAAATGCTCGATAAAACCCTTCGTCGCGCCGAGGGAGTTGCCAGTGCGAGAGACCCTGGTCGAGGAAAGCCGCGCAGAAACGAATCAGCAACTCGTTGACAGGCTCGTCGGCATCGACACCGCAGGCTTCATGCAGCAAGTCGCGATGTCGCACGAGCGGCGTGGGCGGAGTAGTGTATTGCGGCAGGTTGCGCACGCCTTCGATGCAAATGCGCCAGAGGGCCTGAATCGTGAAACCCTCCCACTCGTCGTCACTCCAGATCTCCATAGTCGCTTCGCCGAAGCGATCGAGCAACTCCGTGATGCTAGCGGGTATCCTACGTTCCTGAGCGCCTGGCGCGTCGCTTTCGGTCCGGGCACGCAAGTCGCGCATGACCCATCGCCGTGTTTCGGCAATCAACCGGCCGCGTGTGGCCGATGATGCATCGTGCCGGATCCGACGCAGGGCATTCGCCTCAGCGACATGCCAGATCAGCTCGGAAGTTGGACCCGACGTAAGCGGATATTGAAGCATCGCCAGGCGCAGGTCGAATCGCGTGCCGAAGCAGGGAAGCTGTTCGCCGGCGCGACTGCCGAGATCGCGGTCGAGGACGTCCTGAAGTTCACCGAAACGAATGCGCCCTCTCGCGAGTTCGTAGCGATATCGCTCTTCTGTGAGATACGGCTGGCAGCCAAATGTGATTGCGCCTTTTTTCACGGCGTCGTGAAACGGTAGGTCTTCGAATGCGTGCAACGTATTGTGATGGATGAAGACCGTGATCGGCCCTTGCGCCGGCAAAAGGTGTGCGGCGTGTTCGATCACTTCATTGAGATGCTGAAGCTGGTTGTCCTGCCCTTCATGCTCCTGCGACGCGTCGGCGTGCGATGTGATGGTTTGCATAACAGTCCAGCGCGAGATGAAGACTATTTGGACGTTAAGTCGAACGCAGCACGTCGAGAAAGGAGGAAGCGATGCAATCAGCACGCGCGCAGCATCATCGCCCGCGCAGAGGGGCTCGGAAAGCCATCATTTCGAAGGTGGCACGTCACGGGTGCAATCACCACGCGCACTTGCCTGTGACTTATGTGTCAGAGCAGGGTCTGTCGGTGCCAAACCGCATGCAACCAACTGCCGCCCTAGAATAGATAGATTTCGATTTCAGAACAAGAGTGACAATGCCTGACGCGTGTCAGGAAAAGGCTTACGAATCGTGTCGATGAGAGTGTGTTGCTCCGAGCGATGCGATATCTTGTGCCAGATCATAGGCACTGTTTCGAGGCGATTGCAAATTTCAATCGCGAATTGGCGTGTTACCATATGTGTTAATGCGTGTGTTGTTTGTGGCTCTGTATTCTTTTCGACAGCGATTCGCGAGGACAGTGCTGCGAGCCTTCAAGTTTCCGTATGGATGGGTTAGACTCCAGTCAGTCGCGTTGATTTGCTCGGGTCCCAAAGCAGTCGGCGCTCGTTTGGTATGCTTCAAGGTTTTGACATGGATTCGACTGAGTCCGTAGCCCCCAGCTCGCCTTCAGAAACACAAGCGAAGACTTCCGCAACGCGGCGCAGCGGTGTTTCAATGTCAGTCGTGAATTTCGCGCTCGACTTCGTTTTGCTCTTGTTGATGGTGGTCATCGGCCTAGTTTCAGCCGTTATCCGGTTCGTTTTTCCCGCGCCGACGAAGGCGGACGGATGGAAAATCTGGGGCCGAACATATGACGACTGGTCCGACTTTCAGTTCGGCGTGATTTGCACCCTCGCGCTCGCGGTGCTCGTTCATGTCATGCTGCACTGGAAATGGGTCTGCTCGGTTCTTACGGCACAAATTCTCCGGACACGTCATCGAATCGACGAGAGTGCTCAAACGATCTACGGTGTCGGCCTGCTCATCGTGTTGCTGCACGTCATTTTGATTGGCGTGATCGTCGCGAAATACAGCGTCGTCAAGCCAGCAGGATGACCGACTGAATGCGCAACCGACGCTGATGAATGGCGTTCGCGCGACGGTCGCGTTAGGCTACGTCTTTCCAGGGAGCGACCTCGGAGAGATGACCATGTTCCGGCTCGCAGTGCGTCGAACTCTGCCGCTGATATTTTGCGCGATCTGGGGTGGCGCGATTCCGGCTCAGGAGGTGATCAAACCTCGAACTGGACTCGAGCCGATCGTTGCAAAACTCGAGGCATTCATCGAACGCGAGATGAAGCTGCAGAATCTGCCGTCGGTTTCGATGGCGATTGTCGAGGGGCGCGAAATCACATGGGCACGCGGCTTTGGAAAAGCAAAGGAGAAGGAAGGAACGGCAGCGAGTGCGGAGACGCTTTGCCGCGTGGGATCGGTGTCGAAGCTGTTCACCGACCTGGCCGTGATGCAACTCGTCGAAAAGGGCGAACTCGACCTCGATGCGCCGGTGACGCGCTACCTTCCCGACTTCGCGCCCAAGAGCCGTTTCGACAAACCGATTACGCTGCGGCATCTCATGTCGCACCGTGCGGGACTCGTGCGCGAGTCGCCGGTTGGTAATTATTTTGATCCTACCGAGCCATCGCTTGCCGCTACGGTTGCCAGTTTGAACTCGACTGAATTGATTCACGCACCAGGGACGCGCGAGAAATATTCGAACGCGGGAATCGCGGTCGTCGGCCGCGTCGTTGAAAAGGTGAAAGGCGAGCCGTTCGCGAAATACGTCAAACGTGCGGTGCTCGAACCGCTCAAGCTTCACGCGTCGACCTTTGAACCGACGGCCGCGGAAAAAGAGCGCGTCGCCGATAGCGTGATGTGGACTTACGATGGCCGCACGTTTCCTTCGCCGACGTTTTTACTTGGGACGGGGCCGGCGGGCAATCTTTACTCGAACTCGCTCGATATGGGGCGTTTCATCATCGCGATGCTCGACGGCGGCACGGGCGCGGTGAAGCCGGAAACGCTCAAGGCGATGTGGACGCCGCAGTTCGCCGCGAAGGACGCGAAAACCGGCTTCGGAATTGGCTTCAACCTCGCCCTGCTCGATGGCCATCGCCATGTCGGCCACAACGGCGCGATTTATGGATTCGCGACGGATGTGTCAATCTTGCCCGACGATCAACTCGGCGTGGTGGTCATCATTAGTAAGGATTGTGCAAATAGCGTCGCCGGCCGAATCAGCAACGCGGCATTCCGGCTGCTGCTCGCACAGAAGCAAAACGCTCCCCTGCCCTCGATCGAAACCACCGAACCGCTCGCTTCAAGCGAGGCGCAAGAAGTCGATGGAGTCTACAAGGCCGACGCGGGGATACTCGATCTCGTCGCACGCGACGGCCGCCTGTTTTCCACTCGTTCAACAGGTGGCCTCCGCCTCGAAGTGCGCAAGCAAGGCGATACTTTTGTGACCGACGATACGCTTGGCTTTGGCACGAAGCTCAAACCGACACCAACCGGATTCACCGTAGGCGATACGAAGTTCGCGAAAGTGCAGCGAACCAAGCCCGCCGCTGCTCCTGATGCCTGGCGCGGGTTGATTGGTGAATATGGATGGGATCACAACACGCTGTTCGTTCTGGAAAATGACGGCAAGTTGTTCGTGCTCATCGAATGGTTCTTTCTCGACCGGCTCGAAGAGGTTTCGCCCGACGTTTTCCGTTTTCCCGACAACAGCCGGCTCTATGCGAGTGAGCACGTTCGCTTCAAACGTGATGAGACCGGACGAGCCGTTGAAGCTGAGGCGGCGGGCGTAAAATTCGCGCGCCGAAAGATCGACGGCGACGATGGCACGACGTTTCACATCACGCCGATGCGTCCCGTCGCGGAACTTCGCCCCGAAGCTCTGAAAGGACGCCCGCCGCTTGAGCCAGCGTCGTTTCGCAAGCCAGAGCTGGTCGAACTCGTGAGTCTCGACCCGACGATCAAGCTCGATATTCGCTATGCCACGAACAACAACTTTCTGCAGACGCCGTTCTACTCATCGGCTCGAGCATTTATGCAACGGTCCGCGGCCGAAGCGCTTGTGAAAGCACACAAGAAGCTCAAGGAACGCGGACTCGGGCTGTTGATTCACGACGCGTATCGTCCCTGGTACGTGACAAAAATGTTCTGGGACGCGACGCCGCAATCAGGCCGCGGCTTCGTGGCGAATCCGGCGAAGGGATCGAAGCACAATCGAGGTTGCGCGGTCGATTTGACTCTCTACGACCTCAGCACCGGCAAGCCGATTGAGATGGTTGGCGGGTACGACGAATTTTCGAGCCGATCGAGTCCGGATTATCCGGGCGGGACTTCGCTCCAACGCTGGCATCGCGACCTCTTGCGGCGGAGCATGGAGGCGGAAGGATTCACCGTGAACGAGGTTGAGTGGTGGCACTTCGACTTCCGCGACTGGGCAAAATATCCCATCCTCAATGCGCCATTCGAAGAGATTTCGCAGGCTCAGCGCTAGGTCACCCGTTCGGGGGAATTCATGACGTTTGAAGTCGCCGTCATTGTCGGTGCGCTCGTGCTCTTGATGGTGGCGGCGTATCGCGGGTATCCCGTCATTCTCTTTGCGCCGCTCTGCGCGGTGGCAGCGGCGGGACTTTCGGGCCGGGCGATGTTGCCCAGCTATACTGAATTGTTCATGACGAGCACCGCCGCGTTTGTGAAGTCGTTTTTTCCGCTTTTCTTGCTCGGCGCCGTGTTCGGCAAGTTGATGGAAACCAGCGGCGCGGCGGGTGCGATTGCGGAAACAATTGCCCGAAAATTGGGCGCGGGTAAGTCGATCCTCGCGGTAGTGCTTGCGTGCGGCTGCCTGACGTACGGAGGAGTATCGCTGTTCGTCGTCGCGTTCGCGGTCTACCCACTCGCTGCGGCACTCTTCCAGGCGTCTGATATTCCCAAACGATTGATTCCGGGAACGATTGCGCTTGGAGCATTCACGTTCACGATGGATGCGCTCCCAGGTTCGCCGCAGATTCAGAACATCATTCCGACGCGCTACTTTGGAACCGATATCTACGCCGCGCCGATCGCTGGCATTTGCGGTGGACTGGTTGTCGCGATTGGTGGCATCGCCTGGCTCGAATGGCGGCGACATCAGGCACGTTCGGGTGGCGAAGGCTACGGTGCGAAAGAAGCGGCAAAGGCAGATGAAACCGGAACTCAATCGAAAGTCCCAACGTTCCTCGCGGCGATCTCTCCGTTAATCATTGTGTTGGCTGCGAATCTCATTTTGAGCCGCTCCCGATGGAGCGTTTCAACGTGGTACCCTGCGAACCTGCTCGAACGTGAATTTCCGGGAATGAATGTCGCAGCCGTCGCCTCGGCCTGGGCGTTGATCATGTCACTTCTGCTTGGAATTGTTGCGGCGATTGCGATTCATCGCCGTGAAGCGCGAATTCGTCTCTCGACGGCGATGACAACCGCCACATCTGGCGCGCTTTTGGCGATCTTCAACACGGCGTCTGAAGTTGGGTTTGGCAACGTTGTGAAGACGCTTCCCGGCTTTCGTGTAATTCAGGACAGCGTTTTCATGGTCAGCCGTTATGTGCTGATTTCCGAAGCTGCCGCGGTGAACGTGCTTGCGGGAATCACCGGATCGGCGTCGGGCGGACTTTCACTAGCGCTTGACGTAATGGCAACGAAGTATCTTGCGCTCGCCGAGACGCAGGGAATCAGCCCGGAGTTGCTGCATCGAGTCGCTTCGATGGCCTCCGGGGGCATGGATACGTTGCCTCATAATGGCGCGGTGATAACTTTGCTGGCGATCACCGGGCTAACGCACCGCCAGGCTTATCGCGACATTTTCGCCATCACTGTGCTTAAGACTTTGACGGTGTTCGCGCTTGCGACCATTGCCTCGATTATCTGAGCATATCTGCGTCGCATGCGATCAGGCCAGCAATTCCTTTACGACGCGCCCGTGCACGTCGGTCAGGCGGAAATCGCGACCGGCGTAACGATATGTGAGCTTCTCGTGATCGAAGCCGAGGAGATGAAGCATCGTCGCGTGCAGGTCGTGTACGTGCACTTTGTCGTGAACCGCGGCGAAGCCAAGATCGTCAGTTGCGCCGTGAACGTGTCCGCCGCGTGCTCCTCCGCCGGCCATCCACATGCTGAAACCGTAATGATTGTGATCACGTCCGCTGAGTGCGGGAAGTTCGGCAACTGGCGTGCGCCCGAACTCACCGCCCCAGAGAACGAGTGTGGAGTCGAACAACCCAAGGCGTTTGAGATCGGTCAGGAACGCTGCGATTGCCATGTCCCAATCTTTTGAGAGCGCGCGGTGCGTATTCTCGAGACCGTCGTGATTATCCCAGGGCTGCCCTGCTCCGCTCCAAACTTGCACGAATCGCACGCCGCGCTCGATGAGCCTGCGGGTGATGATCATTTGCCGGCCGACGACCGTTTCTCCATAGGCCCTGCGAATCGCTTCCGGTTCCTTTGAGGCGTCGAACGCGTCCGATGCTTCAGTCTGCATCCGGTAGGCGAGTTCAAACGTCTGGATGCGGGCGTCAAGCTGGGCGTCTTCAGGATGACGGTCGCGATGAATCTCGCTCAATTTCCGCGCGAGGTCGAGTTGCTTGCGCTGCTGGTCGAGCGGAAGTGAATCGTTGCGCAAGTTCTCGATGAGTTTGCGAACGTCTTTCTCGGCGGTGTTGAGATATGTTCCTTGAAACGCGCCGGGGAGGAACGACGATCGCCAGTTCTGTGTAGCGACGATCGGAAATCCGCCCGGGCACATCGCAATGAACCCCGGCAGGTTCTGGTTTTCGGACCCAAGGCCGTAGGTAATCCAGGCTCCCATACTCGGCCGGCTCAGTCGACCTTCACCGCAGTTCATGAGCATGAGCGAGGGTTCGTGATTGGGCACGTCGGCTTGCATCGAGCGGATGACGCACATGTCATCGATATGAGCCGAAGCCGTCTTTGTGAATAACTCACTAACTTCGATGCCGCTTTTGCCGTACTTCTGAAACTTGAACGGCGAGCGCATGGCCGCGCCGGTTTTGCGCTCGGTCCGTAAGTTTCCGGTGGGTGTTGGCTTGCCGTGATACTTGTCGAGTAGCGGTTTGGGGTCGAAGGTGTCAACCTGCGATGGTCCGCCGTTCATGAATAAATGAACGACTTGCTTCGCTTTTGGTTTGAAGTGAGGCGAGCGAGGCGCGAGCGGATTACCGGAACTCTCCGCACGCGCCGATTCCTCGGCCGCGAGCGAAGCCAGACCGAACATGCCGAAGCCCATGCCCGAGCGGCGAAGCAAATCTCTGCGCGTGAGGTTCGGGGCCAACCATTCGCTCATATTCGCCTCAGTCGACAAAGACAAACTCGTTACTCTGCAAAATCGCCTGAATCATCCGATCCCATTCTTCAGCCGACGGGCTCGATCCGCCAAGCGCGTTTCGCAGAGCCGCCAGTTCTCGCGGTTCAGGCGTCCGATTGAAAAGGACCGCATAGAGTCGTATCAGCTTTTCTTCGACCGTTGCGCATTTCTGAATATCGCTGCGCTGGCGAATTGCTCGTGCGCTTTCGCGCACGACCGGGTGATTCATGAAGAACAGCGCTTGCGGCGGAACGGATGTTTCGACGCGGAGCGGATTGCTCGAATTAGGATCGGGGAAATCAAACGTCCGATAGATCCCCGGCAAGTTCAGGCGGTCGATGCTGCCATAGAGCGTTCGGCGGTTGGCGTTCGCCGCAAAGAGATCGGACATCGATCGGCCACCGACGGTTCGATCGAGCTTGCCCGCGTGCGCGAGCATATAATCGCGCATCGACTCCCAATCAAGCCGGCGGCGATTCATGCGTGAGTAGAGCAGATTTGCGGGATCAACTCGCCTCGCATGCGGACTCGCGTCGCTCGACTGTGCGAAGGTGCTCGAAAGTAAGATTCGACGATGCAGGGCTTTCATCGACCAGCCTTCGTCCATGAATGTCGAAGCGAGGTGGTCGAGCAGTTCGGGGTGGCTTGGTGGACTGGATCGTGCGCCGAAATCGCTGGGAGTGGAAACGAGCGGCGTGCCGAAATGATTCATCCAAACGCGATTCACAAACACACGTGCGGTGAGCGGATTGCTACGATTGGCAACCGCCTGGGCGAGTTCGAGTCGTCCGCTGCCGTTCTTGAACTCGGGGGCCGGACCGAAGAGTGAGAGGTTGTGTCTCGTTACGGTTGGGCCGGGCGTGTTTTGATTGCCTCGCAGAAAAACGCGGCTCGAGATCGGCTGCGGTAGGTCAACCAATGACATCGCGCGTGGCGGTGCGCCTGGTCCAGTTGCTCGCCACGATTCGACGGCTTTCGTCAGAGCGGTCAGTGTAGCCTGCGATGCACGGTCGGGCACGAGTGCGAGATTGTCGATGCTCGATCGCGCGAGTGAGGAAGGGCTGTCGGGGCCCTGGAACACCTGGGAGAGTTCGTCGAGTCCTTCAATAGGTGAAGGCGACCGTGGCGTGCGATTGAGTCGCGCTCGCTCGGCAGACTCGGCGACAATCATGTCGGCACGGTTGAGCCATTTCGAGTAAATCGCCGCAAGTTCGGCGGGTGACTGGGGCGGAGCGGTATTAATCGCGTTCAAGATCGCCGCGTTGAGCGGCTTGCCGGATTGAATCAGCTTGGCGAGCGTTTCGGCGGCCTTCGCCTTGAATGTATCGTCATCGAGATCAGACAGCGCGTTCCAGATCGCGAATACGGGATCATGCCCGCGCCTCATGCGATCGAGCATGGCCCGCCATCGCGTGATCATCAGCGGATTGATGTCGTTTGTGTCCGCCAGCAGCATGAAGTCATCGGTCTTTGGCTTGTTCCTCGCGGCGCGGGCTGCGAGGAGGTATTCAGTCGCGCGCGTTTTTGAGGAGTTAATCAGCGCGGTGTATTTATCAAAGAGGAAGGCTTCGAGCGCGTCTTCGCGTTTTTTGAGTTCTGTGTCGAACTTGCGATATTCGGCGGTGTCGGGCGGCGTTTCGAACAGCGGGGGAATCGGCGGCTCAACGCTCGATGCGAATACGCTGTAGAGCGAGTAATAATCAGCGGTGGGAATTGGGTCGAACTTGTGGTCGTGACAACGGGCGCAGGCGACCGTTAAGCCTAGAAGTCCGCGTGTCGTGGCGTCGATTCGATCGTCGAGAATGTCTTGTACGTTATTCATGAATCGTCCGCCGACGGTCACAAAGCCGAGGGCTGTCAGAGCGCGGCGATCGGTTCCCAGATCAAGCTTGTCGGCGGCGAGTTGCTCGATGATGAAACGATCGTAAGGCAGATCATTATTGAAGGCGCGAATCACGTAATCGCGATAGGTATACGCCCACGGATAGCCCGCGTCCTCGAAGAACACGTAGCCCTTCGTGTCAGCGTAACGTGCGATATCGAGCCAGTGCCGGCCCCAGCGCTCGCCGTAGTGCGGCGATGTGAGTAGCCGGTCGACGGTTCTGGCTTCGGCGTCGGGACGGTTATCGCGTTCGAACGCTTCAACTTCCTCGGGCGTAGGCGGTAGGCCGGTCAACGTGTAGCACCAGCGACGCAGGAGCGTGCGACGGTCGACCTTGGGGGCAGGTGATAAGCCCTGTGGTTCGAGACGTGCAAGAATGAACGCATCAACCGAAGTTTGAGGCCAGTTGGCCAGCTTGATTGCGGGTGAAGCCGGTCGCGCGACGGGTTGCAGCGCCCAGAGTTGGGGTGTTTCGTCTTTTGAGGCGGTAATTGGCTGGTCGGGCCAGGCTGCGCCGTGCTTTATCCAGGTTTTGAAGTCGGAAATGGCCGCGTCGTCGAGCTTCCCCTTTGGCGGCATCCGAGTTTCGGTCTCGTATGTCAGCACTTCGATCAGTGTGCTGGCTTGCGGATCTTCGGTCGACACGACCGGCCCGTTCGCACCACCCTGGAGAAGTCCGGCCTTTGAATCGAGCCTCAAGCCCCCTTTTTGTGACTTGGGGCCGTGGCACGAAACGCACTTTTCCACAAGCACAGGGCGAATCTTGCGCTCGAAGAAGTCGTGCGGACCATCGGCTGCCGCCTTGCAGGTGCATGAGCTCAGCACGATCAGGCTAAAAAACCAGGATAACGCGGGGGGACGAGCCATGCTGGCTTTCGGTCGAGGCGAGGGTGGGGGCTCGAAACTTGGCGTCCGCATGGTTCACGCGGATACGGTGTTCGGGCGGAAGGTGGTCGAAGCGGACGAGACGCTTCGGCCGAGACTTCCCTGAATTGCATCATCCTTGGGCCGGCTGGTCAAGTCGTTGCCATGATGGCGACAGGGAGCGATCGTGTCCGACATGCTCAAGTTGGAGACGGTATTCGCCGATTTTAACGAATAAGCGTGACGCACGGATGGTTACGCAATGGCGGATGATAGCGGACCGGGGGCGTCGGTGTGCGACGCGCGGGGAGCGGGATATGAAACGCTGGGCGATGTTGTTAGCCATCCCGCCGCTTATCGGTGTAACCGGTTGCGAGTCCATCGGCAGGCTGCCGGGGATCGACCCGACCGACTACGCGTATCACACATTTCTCTGCTATTCGAGCCAGATTTATAAGCAAACGGTGCCGCAGGTTTACGGCTCGCTGATCGAGGCGATGGCAGACCTTGGCTACTACGAGGTTCACTGCGAGCGCGACGGCGAGATCATCATTATCAACGCCCGCACCGTCGATGGCCGCAAGGCGCTGATCACGCTCAAGCCGCGTAACACGATGGCGATGATCGTCGTGAAAATTGGCGATCTCGGTGACGAGATGGTGGCACAGGCACTCCTTCAGCGCGTCTCGCTCAACTTCGGAGAGCAGCCGCGGACGATCATCCCGATGGAGCCGGTTCTCTCGCGGCGAATCGATCCAATTCGCTCGCGCTGGAACCCGATGGCCGGCGATCCGCTCAATGGCGGTGGCATGATGGATGTTTCTCTACCGGATGAGGCGGCTCCGCCGAGCGCCGGCGAAGCTCCGAGCCCGTTCGCATCGCCCCCGGCACCGCTGACGACCATGCCCTCAAACCTCCCGGGAACGCCTCTTCCCGAATAAGACACTCGAAATTGTCAGCAGATAATCGCGAGCTCGCCAGGTCGACCGTCGACACACCGGTCTCCTGGCGGGCTCGCGGTTTTGTCATTTCCGCAGGTTTGGCTCGGCAGAAGCAACTCGTTGAAAGCTGTTCGTTAAAATGGGGTGTTTGGGGTGGTTTTGGATGATGCCCTCAAGGTTTACCCAGCCGTTATGACTCGAAGAACAGTCAAGATTGGACCTTATTCTGGGCGATAACCAGGATATGTGGATCTTCGCTTCGCCGCGAAAATCCGCGCAGCGCAGCATAACGGCAAGTGTTCGCGCGAAAGTGGATTTCGACTGCGGAGGGGTTTTGTGGCTCGGTTATCGAATCCATGCTTCGCGGGGCTGATCGTCTGTGCTTTTGCCAGTGTGGTTGCCCGCGCGCAAGAAGCGACCGATAAGGTGCCTCTTCAACTCCGCGCACCCGACCTGGTCGCGCAGGCAGCCGAAGGGCCGACGCTCGTCCCTTTGCCGCCGAAACCCGGAGCGGGCACGATCTCGCCTCCCCCTCCTACTGAGAAGACGCAAGACCTGACCGATGCCGAGAGGCAAATCAAGGTCGATGCGAACGGACGAATCACGCTCCATATGGACGACCTTGACGTCCGGCGTGCGCTCGAGCTTCTCAGCCGCCAAGGTGGTCTGAACATCATGGTTTCACCGGGCGTTACGGGGCGCGTGACTGCGAACCTCGAGAACGCGACCGTTCCGCAGGCGCTCACCGCAATCCTCAAGCTTGCGAACCTGAACTCCCAGAAGGAGGAAGGGCTCGTATTCGTTTATACCGCCGACGAGTTCAAACAACTCGCGAACTACAACCAGAAGCTCGCCACGCGCATCTATCGCCTCAATTACATTCGTGCAGGCGACGTGATGACGATGATCACCAACCTGCTCAGTCCAGACGGCAACATGACGTCGACGCCCGATAGCCGCGAAGGCATTAACGAAAGCCCGACCTTTAACCCAGCCAGCGTCACGGGCAGTGGCGGTGGTGGTGGCGGCGGTGCCTCGGGCGGCGGTGGCGGCGGTGGTAGCGGCGGCGGGGGTGGAAGCAGCGGCGGCAGTGGTGGCGGCGGTGGCGGTGGTGGCGGTCGAGGCACTTCCGGCGGTAACTCGCTTTCAGGTGGCGACGTCCTCATCGTTCGCGACTACGAGAACAACCTCAAGGCAGTCGACGAAATCGTCGCGCGTCTCGACGTTCAGCCCATCGAAGTCTTGGTGGAAGCCGTCATCGTTTCGGTCGTGTTGACCCGCAACAAAGACCTTGGCGTGAACTACTCCGCCGTTGACAGCCTGGGAAAAACGCTCGGCACGATCGGTAACGGTGTCGACCTCGCCGCTAACTCGGGCTTCAACACGGCGAAATTGCTATCGGTTCCTTCCGCTGCGACAGCGGTCGCCGCGGCGGCTGCGGGCCGCATTAATGGTGGTACGGAAACCGGTGGATTCAACTCAACGACAAACGGCATCAAGTTTGGCTGGGTGAGTAAGAACAACTCCGGGTTCATCCAGGCGCTTGAAACCATCGGCGAAACTCGCGTGCTCGCGAGTCCGCGGTTGCTGGTCCTCAACAAGCAGCGCGCGGAGATTCAGCTCGGTCAGCGGCTTGGCTATAGCACCGTGACCACCAACCTCACGACCAACGTCCAAAACATTCAGTTCCTTAATACAGGTACCCTGCTCCGCCTGCGTCCGTTCGTCTCGTCCGACGGCATGATCCGCATGGAAATTCATCCGGAACGTTCCACTGGTGCGATTGGCGACAACGGCGTTCCCAGCGCGAACACTGCCGAGCTGACCACCAACGTCATGATTCCCGACGGCACGACGCTCGTGATCGGCGGTCTTATCGAAAACGAGGACGACAACAGCTTCCAGGGATTGATCGGCGTGCATCGCTCTCCCGTGCTTGGCACGGTGTTCGGTATGCGGCAGAAGACAAAGACGAAGACCGAACTGATCGTCATGCTCACGCCGCACATCTTGCGGACCGGTGGCGCCGGTGTCGCACCCGACCCCGTCGCTGCGGCCGCGGAAACGGTCGCTGCGATCAATCGTGTGCGAACCGCCGCCAGCGTGGGCGATCCGACGACCGCACTCGCCGCCATGGCCACAGTTCGACCGGCCACAGGGACCACCCGAGCCGCAACGCCGCGTGCTGATGCGACGGCGCCGGCAACCCCGGCTTCACCCGCAGCGCCGGCCAGCCCGGCTGCCGCGCCGGCTCGCGAAGAGAAAATCGCCGACGGCTCGATCGCACGCACGGGGTTCTCTCAAAACGATGCGCTCGACCATGTCGTGAAGGCTGGCGAGAATTTTTGGACGATCTCGCGCCAGTATTATGGAACGGGGCAGTTCTATGTCTCGCTCTGGTACGCGAACCGCGAGATCAGTGCGCGGCCGGAGTCGCTTCGAGTTGGCGACCGCATTTCGATCCCACACGAGGACGACCTCGACGTCCGGTTCCGCGTCGACTCGCGCACCAAGCGGCTCTCCAATGGAATGACGGTCGCTGCCGGTGTCGACGCGGTGCTCGCCCGACGGGCCGACAATCAAACTCAGCGGGCGTCGCATGTCATGACGACGACAGCTCCCGCCGGTCGGCCGCCTCGTACTATTGATGCCATTCCCCAGGCCCGCACGTCGATCACGCACGTTGTCGGGACTTCCGAGACTCTGCGAAGCATCGCCCGCGATCGGCTGGGAGACGCGAATCGCGCAGACGAGATCCTCTATCTCAATCGCGAGATCCTGCCGCGATCGGGCAATCCGACGTTTGGTCAGCGACTATTGCTGCCTCCCGACGCCAAGCCGCGGCCCAATGCGCCGTTCGATCGCTAAATGCACGCCAAAGGGCTTAGGATAGCATCACATTTGCGAATTGTCTCAGATTCGACCAAATAAATGGTCAGAATCGGAACGTCTTGAATTGTGCTTGGCATAAGTTCATTCAGGCAATGAATTTGCGGAAGACGCATTCTCGGATCGCGAAATAATCTTGCGAATTTTTGCCTCTGATTTGACATGGTTTTTAAACTGGCCTACATAAGAGTGTGAACGACGGAAACGCGACGCAGCGAGTGACGACGAGATGAGTTCGGGGGCGAATCTGACAGCCGCCGAATGAAAGAGCGACGAAGCAAACGGTCGCGGATTCCGATGCGATGAGTCATCGCAATGAAGGTCGAGTGGCGTGTCGCCACGAATCGGCCAACGAGGAAAAGAAGTCTACGGGGACGCGTGTTCCTTCGTGGGCAGAGCCGTGGCGTTCTACGGCTCGACGGTTCAGGTTTCTGATTTTGTCCGGGGCGATTCACAACGGAGCTAGCAACATGATCCAGGCAATGAAGTCGAAGAAGTTTCGTAAGGGGTTCACGCTGGTTGAATTGGCCGTGGTCATCGTGATCATCGGCGTCCTCGCCGCCTTCGGCGTGCCCAAGTTCCTCAACTCGGTCGAACGGTCGAAGGCTTCTGAAGCCGTCGCTTACCTCTCGGCCATCCGCACCGCTGAAGAACGGTTCATCGCCAAGAACGGTATCTACGCCACCACGGTGACCGACCTCGACATCTCGATCCCGAACCCCAAGTACTTCGACCCCCCGGGTGCCATCACCACCACCACCACGGCCGGCAACCCGACCTGGACGCTCACCCTTACCCGTACGGCCGCCACGTCGTCCTTCGGTGCCTACACCGTCACCTTCACCCAGGACGGTTTCGACACGACGAACAGCACGATCTCGAGCGACCAGACCCTGTCCGTGATCAACCCGTTCGGTTCGTAATCGAACGCAACCTGATCTGACCCCACACGGCGGATTGATGAGACGGGGGGCCCGCTTGGGCCTCCCGCTCTCGTTTACAAACACCACGCTCTGCCACTTAGTTCAACCCCGACATCGAACAGGGACTGAGCAGTGCACCTCGAACTCCCCCAGCTGTTACGTGAAACCCGGGTCGGCCTGAATGTGGGCGAACATGAAATCACTGCCGCTGTGATTTCAACGGGAACCGGACGCAGCGAAGAACCGAAGTTGATCTCGGTTCCATACAAGCCTGAAAACCTCGCCGCAGTCGTCCGAGAAGTTCTCACCGAATGCGTCGGCGACCAGGACCGGTCGCGAGTCAAAATCATCCTTGGCCTGCCAACTCTCCGCCTGTTTCTCCTCACTCGAACGATCACTGATAAGCAATCCAAAGAAACACCGCAGACCCTTTTGCACGAAATGATCCAGTCGTCCGCCGTCGTGATCGACGACATGACGGTCGATATGGTCAAGCATTCTTTCAATCAACAGAAACTGGCTGGCCTCGTTTGCTGCCGTGAAAAGTATCTGACGGGAGTCGTCGCCGCACTTGAAGCGAGCGAATTCCGACCAACGGGAGCCGAACCCGCTGCCTGCGCGTTGATGCGTGTCGCCTCACGCGACCACAAGCCGCCTCGCAAGGCGAAGATGATCATTCGCGTCTTCCTGGGTGGCGACCAAGGCCTTGCAGTCTTATCAACACGCGACGACTTGCCGATTCGCTGGCGCCCTTTCGAGATGACGCCAGGCACCGAAGCCTGTGCGATCATCGCCGCCGTTGCATCGGTACGAATGCTCGGCCGCCAGAGCGGACTGAAGAGCGAAGCGAGCACCGTGATGATCCACGGTCGTCCCGACCTTTCGCTTGCAAGTAGTTTCGCCGAAACACCGGGGATGGAAGAGCTCGAGCTCCTGCACATGCAAGGGCCTGAGCTGAACGACGTTGAAAGCGCGCGCGGATTGGTGCTCACCGCCAAGACGCAAGCCGAACCCTTCAACCTCGTGCGCCTGCTACAAGGGCAGCCGAGGTTTCTCGACATCTTTCCGTGGGGGCAAGCGGCCATCAGCGCGGTTCTGCTAATCGCTGCGACGATCTGGTTGGCGTGTCACCTTGAAAGCCACAAGCGAGTCGACAGACAAACCCGCGCCGACGATCGAAAGTACAGCTGGGCGAGCAAGCTCTCGAGCGACAAGCTCGCCGCGGAAAAGAAGGACCTCGAAGAACGAATCGAATCGGTCAGGTCGTTCATGGGAACTCGTATCCTCTGGACCGCCTATCATCGCGCATTGGCGGCAAGATTGACGCCCGAGCTCGCGATTGTCTCTGTGACCGGATCATATGAGCTTGAGTCGCCGGGACAGCGCGTGCGGCCTAAGCGAATTCTGACGTTCAACTTCGCGTCGCCGATTCCGCGAACAGGGACGATGCCGCCGCAAATCGACGCATTCCTCAAGAACTTGCGTGATGCGCCCCTGTTCAAGAAGGACTTCCCCGACGTCGAAATGTCAGACCTGCGCTGGATCAACTCGAGCGGTAACGGTCTGGCGACGGCCAACTTCAGCGTTGTGTGCCAGCCGGTAAAAGCGGCTGCCAAAAACCAGCCGAAAGCCGCCCCCAAAGCCAAGGGCGCTAAATAGGACGCTATGCGATGAACACCGGACGTCTCGGCCCCGCGCTTGCAAATTTTCAACGCCGCCTGCGCGACCCGCTGCAACTTCGGATTTTCCTTGGCGGCGCCGTATTGCTCGCTTGGTACCTCCTCGTTTTCTCGCCCTTACGCGATCAGATTGAGGCAGCCTCCAAGAATCGCGCGGAAGCCGAGCGTCACTTCACGCTGGCCCGTGAGATCGATTCGCTCCGTGCGGTTTCCGAGGACTTCAAATCACGCGTGCCGAATCAAACCGATACGAACGAATGGGTGGAATACCTCCTCGCCGGCGTTCGCAATTATCCGGTTAAACTCATTCGACTCGAGCCTCGCGGCGCGCTGAGACATGGCCCGCTCGAGGTCGTCATCTTGCAGGTTGACCTCGAAGGAAACTTCCCCGACCTCGACGCCGTGCTCGCCTGGGTTGAAAAGAATCCCCGGCTCTTGCGCATCGATACGTTGAACATCGCCCCTTCGAACGGCCGAAGCGGCGGGCTCACGCTCAAGATGACCGTGATGGGGGTCGCCGCCTAACATGAGAACCCCTGCATCGCACGCACTTCCTGTGGTTGTGATCGCCTCGATTGCGGGGTGGCAAACATGGAATTATTCTGAAACCCCACCCAAGCCAGGCGCAAGTAAGTCGAAGGTCGAGAAAATCGACGGTGGCTTGCTGGAGCCGAAGATTGGTGATGCATCGGCGCGCGATCCGTTCACGCTTCCCGTTCCAAAGACCGAAAAACCGCCCACCGCTGTTGCCGCTGCGGGAAAAGCAGCCACCAAAGGGGCGTCGTCGGCCGACGCGAAATCAGATAAATCAGCGAGCACTCGTAACAAGCCTCGCTTTGAATACGTTAAGACGCTCGCTAACCGCGTGTCAGGCTATGTCAAACAGAAAGTGAACGAAGCTAACGCAAAGGCCAAAGACGCCGCGATGGCGCGTGCGGAAGTGGTCGAAAAAGTACGGCTAACGGCCACGTTGCTTGGTGGCCAGCGTCCGCTTGCAACGATGAATGATCGGACATTTATGGAAGGGGAGGTTATCGACTCGCTCGCTGGTTTGAGCGGGCCGGTAAAGCTCATGAGCGTGGGCCGCCGTACGGCAACGCTGCGATATAAGAACACGTTTGCGGTTTTGAATTTCAAGCCGTCTGATTCTGCGCCGGTAGACCGGCCAATGCCCAAGGCGAAGGCGCCTACACCCGCGAAGGCCGCGACGAACAATGCGGCAAAGACCAGGTCGACGAGACGACCAACAGGAGGCAGATCATGATCCGTACCGAAAAGACCGACGCCGCCGAGTCGCTCATCCTCGCGCTTCTTCGACGCGAAGGACGCATCGACGCGGCGAAGATGGAAGAATACCGCGTTTCGAAAGCGAACGAGAACGAATCCGCGGAACGGTTGCTGGTGAGACTCGGGCTCGCGACCGAACCCGAAATCGCCGAGATCTACTCGAAGCATCTGTCGATTCCGCTTCACCAGCCGTGCGAAGACGAAAAGCCGTCGGCCGAGCTCGGGCGCTTGCTGCCGGAAAAGTTCTTGCGCGAACAAATGATCGTGCCAACCATGATCACCGGCACGGTGATGGAACTGGCGATCGCGAATCCAAACGCACTGCTCGTGCTCGACGAGGTGCAACTCCTGACCGGTCTCTCGGTTCGGCCCGTCGTCGCGCAAATATCCGTGCTCGAGGAGCAGCTTGACGCGCTCTTTAGCAACACGCAGGAAGAAACCTACCCGACCGGCTCTGAGGACTTCGACCAGAACGATGACGACGATGTCGAAAAGGACGAGGACGAAGTTCTAAGGATCGATCAACCGCCGCCGCCAGGTCGCGACGGTCGAATGATTCGTCTCGTGAATCAGATTCTCGAACAGGCCGTTCGCGGTGGCGCGAGCGATATTCACCTCGAAACCTTCGAGGATTCGTGCAAGATTCGGCTCCGCATCGACGGTACTCTTCAAGAACTCGCACCTCCTTCTCGCTCTCAGTTCATCAAGATCATCTCGCGTTTCAAGATTCTCGCGAAGATGGACATCGCCGAAAAACGGCTCCCGCAGGACGGTGCAATCGCGATTCGTACCGGCGAGCGTCGTATCGACCTTCGTGTGAACACCGTACCAACGGTGTTCGGTGAAAAGATGGTCATGCGACTGCTCGACAAGGGCAGTATTCCGCTGCAGCTTACGAATCTCGGTCTCGACGAACGCCAGTCGAACGACTTGATCGAAGCGATTCACATGCCGCACGGCCTGATGCTCGTAACCGGCCCGACCGGTAGCGGCAAAAGTACAACGCTCTATTCCTGCTTGAATCTTCTGAACGATCCGAAGACGAACATTTGTACGGTCGAAGACCCGGTCGAGTACAAGTTCGCGGGCCTCAATCAGGTTCAGGTGAAGTCGAGCATCGGCCTGACATTCGCGTCGGCGCTTCGTGCGTTCCTGCGGCAGGACCCCGACGTCATCATGGTGGGCGAAATTCGAGACCAGGAGACTGCGCAGATCTGTTTGCGCGCCGCACTCACGGGCCACTTCGTGCTCTCGACGATTCACACGAACGACGCCCTTTCTGCCGTGAGTCGTCTCGTCGACATGGCAATCGAGCCGTTCCTGCTCGCATCGACGCTGCGTGTTCTTGAAGCTCAGCGTCTCGTTCGCAAGCTCTGCAAGCAATGCCGCGAGCCTTATGCGTGCGACTATGACACCGCGGCACGCTACGGAATGGAAGTTGGTTCGCAACTTTTCCAGCCAAAGGGTTGTCAGGCTTGCCGTGGCGTTGGTTATCGCGGCCGCGTCGGCATTTTCGAGGTGGTGAGAATCACTCCGCTGATGGCGAAGCTGATCCAGGCTCGCACTCCCCTTCCCGAGTTGCGCGAAGCTGCACGATCGGAAGGGATGAAGCTCCTGGTCGATAGTGCGCTCGAAAAAGTGCGTACAGGTCAGACGAGCCTCGAGACTGCACTCAGCGTGACCATGTCGGAAGATGATTGAGCTGTTGTCGGGATGATTCCCAGATCGGCTTTTTTCCCAAAATATTGCGACGATGATGGTCGTTACAGGAGACGCGTGTGTCGTTCGAGGAATTCGTCATCGCACATGCCCGGGTTTCGAGCAAGCCGCACAAGAAGGTTTCGATGGACGACAAGATGTCGTTCTTCCAGCAACTTTCGACGCTTGTGACCTCGGGGACACCGCTGTTGCAGGGGCTGCGCCAGGCCGCCGATCAGTGCGAAAGTATCAAGCTGCGCAACGTGCTGGGCGAAATCGCCGGGCGCGTGGCGGCTGGCTCATCATTCAACGGCGCTGCTGCCGCTTACCCTCAGCTCTTTGAGCCGTACTGGATCGAAGTTATCCGCACCGGCGAAATGACGGGACAGATGGGCGGCGTGTTGCTCGAACTCAACAAGCAGATTCGAGATTCCCGCGAAACGCGCCGAAAGGTGACGGGCGCGCTCATGTACCCGCTCGTGCTCATCGTGATTGCCATTCTCGCGGTGACGGTCATGCTCTGGATGGTCGTTCCCACGTTCGCCGGCATGTTCAAGGACATGGGCGCCGAACTGCCGGCTATCACACAATTCGTCGTCGACGCATCGGCAGGCGTGGTGAAATATGGCCCGTATACGTTCGTAGGGATTATCGTTGGTGGTTTTGGCTTTCAGCGCTATATGAAAACCGAAGCCGGTAAGAGAAACGTGGGCGGCGTGGGGATGGTAACGCCCATGATCGGCCCTCTGCTCGTGCAAATGGCGATGTACCGCTTTGCTTCGAACCTCGGACTCTTGCTCAAAGCTGGTGTGCCGATGCTCGAAACATTGCAGACGCTCGGAGGCATTTTTCAGAATTCGCCGATTTATCGGGACGCCCTGGAACGGGTGCGCGGGCGCGTCGCAGCCGGCAGACCGCTGGCGGCTGCCCTTGGTGAAACGAACCTTTTCACGTCGATGTTAACCAACATGGTTCGCACCGGCGAAGAATCAGGCCAACTCGCGCTCGTGATGGAGCAACTTTCTCCGTACTACAAGGAGAAGATGGAAGGTTTGATCGGAAAAGTGTCAAAATTGCTCGAACCGATCATCATCGTTTTCATGGGATCCACGATTGCCGGTTTGATGCTCGCGATTTATATGCCTATGTTTGAAATGGCCGGTAAGGTGAAGTGACCCATGGCGAATGGCATTTGCTCGCTGACTCAACTGAGGAAGAGATGATGAGGATTGACCCTTCAACAACTGGCAAGCGGCTCCGCAAGGGGTTCAGCCTCCTGGAAGTCATCCTGGTGATGACGATCATGGGAGTTCTCATCGCGCTTCCTGTGCCTCGGTTCCAACAGGCGCTCGAACAGTCGAAGCTCGACGTCGCCGCAAGTCACCTACGCGCCATCTGGGCAGCCGAGCGGTTTTATCACCTGCAACATGGACGCTATGGCACGCTCGAAGAACTACGGCCGGGCACAGGGGATGAGAACGATCTCATCGAAATCTCACTTGTCTCGGGAACGACCTATTATGCGTACACGCTTTCGCTTTCGGCCGACAGCCAGTCGTTCGTCGCCACTGCCACGCACCCGAATAACATGATCTACACCGGCATCGTGACGATGGACCAGACCGGTCAGCTCACCAGCATGGTGGCGTTCGATGGCCTGATTCTCACTCCCACTCTGGAGCCGACGCCATGATTGCGTCGCCCCGACGCGCGGGGGTTACGTTTCTTGAAGTCCAGGTGGCGATTGTGGTGCTAGGCGTCGTTCTCGCCGGCATCATTCCGCTTGTCATGATGCAGCAGAAGTTGCTTTATCGCATCGAATCGACGGCAATCGGATCCGATAACCCTCAGGTCATCCGGGGATCGAGAATCATCGACGGCTCGCCTGTTCCTGCAGCGGGAATTATCTCAGAACCACCTGTGGCCGTGTTGCAACCTTCAAGCGACCTCTGGGTGCGACGGCTCGGGCTCGCTGCGCCATTTCAATCGAGTGTGAAGTCCAGCAGCCTTACGCAATTGCTCACAGAATCAAGCATTGACGACGCCTCGGCGACCATCACTGGCACATGGGCGACACAGTCGCAGGACGATGCGACGAACGGTTCATGTCGCGTTCTCGCAATGGCAGTCAACGGTGCCAAGGCCACGTGGGATTTTGGCACCATCACTCCTGGTACGTATCGGCTGATGATATGCTGGCCTGTGGCGATTTCGATTCCTTCGGATGCCCAGCTTGTGCTGACGAGCGGAACTGCAACGCAAACCGTGTCGCTCGCATCCGCAACGCAGCCCAATAGCGACGCCTGGCGCGACGCGGGCAATGTGACTTTGGGAAGCACGCTACAAGTCTCGCTCTCGGGCTCGCTGGTCGGACCAGTCGTCGCGGATTCGATTCGTATTGGCGTCCGCAATGAAGTGACGATTTCTCCGTTGCTCGATAGTGACTCGCCAAGTTCATCGTTAGGTATGGCACGTCGTGCAAACGTGGTGCGCAAGCCATGAGAGTGAGGAATCAGGGCCAACGTTGCCGTGGATTTACACTCGCCGAGATCATGGTCACGGCGACTCTCATCGTCGTACTGATGATGCTGTTGTGCAATGCCTGGAGTGGTTTTGGCCCCCCTGCTCTTTCAGCGGTTGCCCGAGCGAGACTCGCTCAGGAAGCGAATCTCGCAGCCGAGGCCCTGTCCCGAGACATCGGATCGCTCGCCGCTCCCAGCGGCACGCAAACTGACTCGCGTTACCAAAATGTGCAGGCCAATGGCACTTCGCTGAGTATGACTCTCGACCAGGGCAACGGCGTGCAGCAAAACGTCACCTACGCAATCGATAATGCTGATCCCGGGAAACTTTTTCGGATCGATTCTAGCGGTAAGCGCGTGGTGGCAACGCTTGTCTCAGACTTTCAATCAAAGTCGACGACGATGCCTCTCATGCAAGATGGTTCATCAGTCTCGGGCGTGCGGATTGATCTGACTCTTTCGCATCGCGTGCTCGAAAAAGTAAGCGATGGCTCGATACTGGGTGATCATACGAGAAGTTACACGCTGTTCATTCCGGACCCTTGATCATGATCGTACGATCAAACCGACGGCGCGGATTTGCGATGGTGCTCGTCGTAGTGTTTCTCGTCGCGTTTGTTGGCTACTGGGGCCAGGCATCGCGTGAGATCGCCCAGATGATTCGCATTGAGGAGGCTCGTTCCGCTCGAGTTAGCCAGGATGCAGCTCGACTCCCTGCGCAGGCTGCGTTATCACAAGCCTTGGCCGCGCTCGAGGTTGGCTACCCCCCGTCGAACTCGTATCAGTGTGTCGTGGTGTTGTCGGCCGATCAGCGTTTTTCGGTGACTTACAACTTCGATGCAACCACGTCAAACCAATGGGTTGTGGCGGTCGAGCCGACGACCGACAACACGCTTCCGCCTCTTGATCCAACGCAGTTTCAAACGACCGCGCCTTGAGTCTCGTCTCGCCGACTGAAATCTGATATCAAAGTCTCTGGTACAACATTTTAGAGGGCAACATCATGGCTGGGCATGAAACCATCAACCTGTCTTCTGCCACCATTGCCGACTCGCGCTGGAAGCAGTATGCAGCATCGTTCGCGGGCAAGGCTTCACGCTTCTGGGCGCGCCGCCACGATCATTGTACCCTATCTGCGCTGGTGCTCGTCTTTTCGTTGCTCGCACTGACGCTCGCCGACGCGTTTCTTACGTTGCTCTTGCTGACAGGGCATTTTGAAGAGGCGAATCCGCTGATGCGGCTATTGCTCAAGGCAGGGCCTGTCGCGTTCGTCGCCGGCAAGTACTTGATGACTGTGATCGGATTGCCGATCTTGCTCGTTTTCCGTCGTCGGTCGGTGTTTTTCCCCTGGCTTCGCGTTGAACACATTTTGCCGTGCTTTGTTATTGCGTATGTTGTGCTAATCACTTATCAACTTTGCCTGCTACAGCAAATGTAGGTCGAACCTGGAACAAATGTGGCGTTGGCTTAACGACGAGCCGCCAACCGGTTAGGCTGGAGTGAAATTCCCGCAACGTTCCCGCAGGAAGGCCGGTGCGCATGGATGGCTCGTCAGATCCGATGTTTGCCGACACGACAACGGCCGCGCCCAAGTTTGCACGAGTCGAGTCGATCGACCTGGTGCGTGGCCTGGTGATGGTGCTCATGGTCTTAGACCATGTGCGCGATTATTTCGGCCACGCTCCGACCAGGCCTGAGGATCTCGCTGTAACGACGCCCGCCCTGTTCTTCACGCGCTGGATCACCCATTTCTGCGCGCCAACATTCATGTTTCTCGCCGGCGTGAGCGCTGCGCTTGCAGCCAAACGCAGGACGCGAAACGAAATGGCGCGGCATCTCCTCATTCGAGGATTCTGGCTGATTTTGCTCGAGCAGACGTGGGGAAACGTGACGATGTTCTTCACGTATCCTCACCTTGTTCTGGGGATGGTGCTCTGGGCGATCGGCTGGTCGATGATTGGACTGGCGGGTCTCATTTATTTGCCTCGCGCTGCAATTGCCACGATCGGGCTTTTGCTCATCTTCGGTCATAACGCGTTCGACGCGGTGCAGTTTCAAACTCCGTGGTTGAACATCGTCTGGACGTTTCTCCACGGTCGCGGATTCGTGATGCTTGGGCCGGTGCCCGTTCTGGTTGGCTATGCCTTCATTCCCTGGGTCGGAGTGATGGCGTGCGGCTATGCGCTTGGTCCCGTATTTTTGGAGTCGAGAGCGACGAGAGTAAAGATTTTACTTGGCCTGGGACTGTCCGCAATTCTGGCGTTCGTCGTGTTGCGAGGCTTCAATATCTACGGTGATCCCGTACCATGGAAAACGCAGCAGAATCAAACGTTCACATTGATGTCAATTCTGAACTGCCTGAAGTACCCACCATCATTGCTTTACCTGTTGATGACCCTGGGGCCAATGCTCGTTGTGCTGGCGTTGTTCGATCGCGGAATTGGTCGCGTTGGCCATGTATTGCACGTTTTTGGTCGAGTGCCGCTGTTCTTTTACCTGATGCAATGGCCGGTTGCCCACGGGCTCGCAGTGGTTTGGGCGTCTATGCGGGGATATCCCATTGGTTGGTTATTTCAGTTCCCGCCATTCCAGGCGCCCGATGATTACGGTCATAACCTGGGTGTTGTGTATTGCTTCTGGGTGATTACCGTTGCGCTGCTCTATTACCCTTGCATCTGGTGGTACGGTGTTCGGGGACGCTTTGCACGTGCGCGTTAACTATCAGTGGTTCGACTCTCATGCAAATTTTGCTCATCGGCGGGTTGTTAACCACTACGATCAATGCGTTCACCTCGACGCACCCCTGGAAGTTACGAGATGAGACAAATCATTCCGACGCCCGCCTTGATGCTGTGAGTAAAGGTGATAAGTAGTCAAATGCTCGCGCGTTGAGGCGAAAATGACTGTGGGATACGAAGCGGGTCGTCCCGTTAATGAAAATCGAGAATCAGTTCGCCTATTTCGTCTGTGGCGGCTGATTCTCTTTTTCGTCGCCAACTATGTCTGGTGGTTGACGCGACAGACGTGGGTCGAATTGCAATCGTTGTCGAGCCGCTTCTACCTAATTACCGCCCTCATGTGTCTCGCGAGTGTGATTTCGGTTTGGGTTATCGAACGATGGCGTGGCCGACCATGGACGTGGCTCGTCGAGTGTCTTACGGCCATGGCTGTAATGGGCCTTCTCGCACTTCTCTATGGGCTGATCGTTTCGCTTGAATGGGTTTAGATGGTTTGCGGCGATGATGGGTTTGGCATGCCTTCTTTCCTGAGCGGAGTTGTGTGCGATGCAGAAGCTCTACAAGAGAATCGACGGCGTACTTCATTACCACGAAGCATGGGCCGCGCGCGGGAAGATTGTCGAGCACTGGGGCGTGGCCGGTGAGCGTGGTGAAATGACGACGCATAAACGTGCGAAAGGCTCCGATGAAGACGCGGCGATTGAGGAAGTTCTCAAAGGTGCCATCGAGAGCGGATACGTACCCGTCGAGGAGATTGGCGAATTCACGCTACTGATCGAGTACGTCGTCGATGGATTTGGCACAAAGAAGGATCTGAAGAAACGGCATGCGCTCGAAGTCCGGATGAATGAGACGCTGGGATGGACGGGGCTGGGTCACTGCGATGGCGGTAGCATCGGGTCGGGAACGATGGAAGTGTGTTGTTATGTTGCGGACTTCGAAATCGCGAAATGTGTCATCGAGGCCGACCTGGCGGGGACGGAGTTTGCGAATTTCAGCCGCATTTATGACGAGGAGAACGACGGGGACGACTGAAAGAACTGATCCTCGCGAATGCGATCGATCCATGTCGCTTGATCTAGCAGCGATTGTTCGAGATTGATATGTCCAAGTGGCACCGCCAATTAAAAGTGCGTCTGTGGATTGTCAGCCTTGCGTTCTTCGTTGCGGGCTTTGTCGGCCGGTTCATTGTGAATTATGAAGTCGGCAACGTGGCCTGGTCTTACCCGATCGAAATTGGCGTTCAGTGGAACTCGTATCTTGCGGGCATGGCGGTGTGGCTTGGGTGGCTGGTGTTCCAGGCAGGGCCGAAACAAAAGGCGCCGGGTTGCTTCGTCGGCGTTGTTCTGGCGTTTGTTTCGGTCGTCGCCATGATTTCGTCTCTACCCAAGTGACGCGATTTACGAGCGACTTTGATCTTTCGCGCCGCCAAAGCCCAAGGCGCTATCGCGGTCCTCGTCGAACGAATCACTCGGGAAGTGTCTTTGCCGTCTTCCGTCGCGCGTTTTCGAATACTATGTTTCAGGTTGCGGATCCGTCTCATCAGCACGAATGTTCCTCGATTCTGTTTCTTTTTCGCCACGATTCTTGCCAAAGATAAATTCTGTCTCAACTTCCGACCAAGTTCAGAAATGCTAACTACGGTTTGTATTAGAGGCGAACACGCTTTGGGATAGCACGATTTGTTCGTGATGGGTTTGCCTCCAGATGGCGCGGTGTTTACCAACGCCTATCTCGTGTGAATTCGGATTTTCCTGCGCGACACGTTCGCATTGTGGATGCACGCGCCACGGAGGAGGAGCGTCGATGCTTATTCGGTCGAGGCACACACATCGGCGGGGCGGTGCGGCCCTGGTAGAGCTGGTAGCGGCAGCGCCGCTCATTGTTCTGCTTGTCTTCGGCATGATGGAAGCCGGACGCATGTGCACGGTTTCAATCGTGCTTGCGAACGCCGCCCGCGAAGGGTGCCGCGTTGCAGTGAGTCGAGGTAAAACATCAACCGACGTCTCGGCCCGCGTGAAGTCGACACTCTCTGCGGCAGGAATTTCCTCATCGGCTGTTACGATGACGCTTACCCCTTCGACCATCGAAACCACCACGCTCAACACGCAAATTTCGCTCAAGCTCTCGGTTCCGTTCACAAGCGTGTACTGGCTCAAGAGCCCATTTTTTTACAAGTCGACAACACTCTCATCGACGACGGTGATGCTCAGCCAACGCCCCTAATTCCGGCAGCGCCTCGGACGCAGTTCGTTCGAGCCGTCGCCGAAACGATTCACGAGCTGTTCAATGTTTATCAGATCATCACGACGCGCAAGCAAACGACGCGGGCTTTCGATGGTTGAATCGTCGATCGCGCTGTCGGTGCTGACCGTACTGATATTTGGCGCGATCGAGATGTCGCAAATGGGGATGACGTCTCAGGTGATTGCGACTGCGGCGAGCGCAGGATGCAGGATGGCGGTGATCAACGGCCGATCGCAGTCGGACGTGACGAAAGCCGTCGCTTCCGTCCTGAATTCGAGCGGGATCAAGTCGAGTGCGTACACGCTGACGACGTCACCTTCAGACGTTACGACGTCGCATATGGGTGATTCCGTGTCGGTTACCGTGAGTGTTGCGTTCAAGAATGTGAGTTGGTTCGGCAGCCCGTTTTACCTCAAGACAACCACTCTCTCCTCGTCGGCAACGATGAGCAGCGAACGCCCATAAGCAAGGAGCGCCTGAGATGAAGGCCGGAACGACGGGATCGTGTCGAATTACGGAACGGCGCGGGATGGTGCTGGTGCACGTCGCGGTCGTGCTCGTGGTTCTCACGGTTTTCGTCGCACTCGCGGTTGATATCGGCGTGATCGCCACGGCGAGCGCTCAGCTCAAGGCAGCGACCGACGCTGCTGCGCTAGCAGGCGCGCGCCAACTCGCGAGTGATCGCCGCATCAGTACGACGATTTCTGATCTGACACCTGAGATGACCTCGGCAACAGCTTTCGCGATTTCCACGGCAAACGCGAACTCGGTGCTTGGAAAAGCACTTTCCATATCCAGCCAGAACGTGGTGATTGGTTACAAAGCTCTCGACGGCGCGAACGCTGACTCTCCCGATGCTCCCTTGAGCGTTTCAACATCTTCGACGAAGTTCAATTCTGTGCAAGTAACGGCGTCGGTCAATGTTTCCGGCCTCTTCACCGCCCCATTTCGTTCGGGGGGATCGACGGTATCCGTAACGAGTACGGCAAGTGTGGAACTCGTGCAGGTCAGCGGGTTCACGATCGGCACAGCCAACACGTCGATTCTTCCGCTCGTCATGGATTCCGCCGCCTATTCACGAATGGTGAGTGGTACGGGAGGCGATTCCTACACGTTTACGCCGGCAAACTACAATCCGCCGAACGCGAACGGTGTTACCTCCGGCGCGGATGGCGTTACGGAATCGGTCGCGTATCCGGTGACGACGGGCCTTTCGGGCAACTGGGGAACGATCAAATTCGGCGTCTCGAACAACAGCACGTCGACGCTTGGGGACCAGATTTCGAACGGCGTCACTCCTACGCAAATGACCACGGAGTTTCCTAGCGGAACTGTGACACTGCCGCACACTTTCAGCGCCAATCCCGGCATCAGTGCGGCGGTGAAGAGCAACCTCACAGGAATCATTGGCAAACCGGTTTTTGTACCGATTTACGATACGTCAGGCGGCAGCGGAAATAACGCCTGGTACAACGCGACGTCATTTGCAAGCGTGCGCATCGTCGCCGTCGACCTTACAGGCAACCCCAAGTATGTCGTGGTGCAACCCGCCCTCAGCACGGATTCGTCGGCGATCCTCGACACGTCTAATCCCAACCCATGGTCGGCGGGCGGAGCGGTATTTCTCCGTCTTTCGCGCTAGCATCGACCAGAAAGGAAAGCTCGCATGCGTCGTTTCGTGGCAATCGCGCTTTTCGCAGTCGGATCACTCGCCGTCAATCTGAGTGCACCGGCGGCAATCGACCCCACAATTGATGGGATCGAAGAAGACTGGCAAATCGTCATTAACACGCCGGACGTCAATCTCACGTGTCCGCAAATTCAGACGATCATGCGCCCGGATTCGAGCACGCCGAGTTCGACGATGATGGTCTTCAACCTGAACTACAGCGAAAATCCGGACTTCGTCGCCGGTGGCTTGCAGGTGAAGATCCAGCACGGTGACACGATTCGCGCGAGTGCCACCCAAGGTACGGGTCAGCTCAACACGAACAATGAAACGATCACCTGGACCCAGCGAATGAGCTTGAGCAACGGCGCGCTGAACTTCAAGGTTTCGGCGGGTTCCTCAACAACCTGGGGTCAGTTTGGGGTTGGAGCTTCCGACCTCGCGGTGACCTCCTCGACGCGCCGAACATCACTCACCTATTACAGCCCTGACGATAGCGTGAGCAACTCGGGTGTTGGGTTCGGGTCGAACCGGCTGGCGTCGATGACGCTTACTGCAGTGCGTTACTACCGAGGTAAGACGCTCGTCTCGACCGACAACACCGATCGCACGGTGACGCTCGGAAACTGAATCGAATCGAGTCGCGATCTCGCCGCGTGAATATCATCGCGCGGCGAGAGTTACTCGACGAGATTGATCGAACGAGTACGGGCGACTGTCCCCGTGCTCCAGTTGATGCGGATGTCCGCATTATTCGAGATGTTCATTTTCTTGACGATGAACTGCGAACCGAGCTGAGTGGCCGAGGCGCCGCCCGCGAATGTCGCAGTCGCGCTTGGGGCGTAAACCGTTCCGGTTACCGTCGTCGTCGAGCCGTTTGCGATATTGATTCCTTGACTCGAATTCTTGTCGAGAAACATGACGATGCCGGCGTAGGTGCCGCTCGTCGGAGCGCTCATGTTGATCACGCCTCCGCCCTGGAAGCTGATTTGACCGCCACCGCTGTCGACATAGATCGTGACGCCGCTGCCGTTTACCGTCGCACCGTTTGCGATGCTGAACGACCCGCCCTTCATGTAGTAGAGTCCGGGGCTCATCGTCACGTTTGCGCCACCACCGATGGATACGCCGCCGTTGTAAACGCCGGGACTCATCGTGAAGGTGCCGTAGGCGGGAATTGTGCCGCGAGTCGTCAGTCCCGAGGTGGTTGGAGCGGCGATGTTCGTCATCGGGTCGCTAACCGAGGGGGCGTTCGTGGCGATCGATCCGCTCAGATAACCGCTGCTGCTTGTGGTGTAGTTGCCAGATATGTTGATGTTCGTGGCTTTGACGTAGCCGGAGTTCGTCGCCTGGACAGCCCCCGAGTTGGTGGAGTTCACCTGCACGCTAGACTGAGCAATGATGTGTCCGCTTCCCGCGACAGAAAGCGCAGCCGAGCCGAGCGGGTCAAGGACGATGAGCGACGCGGGCGAGTAGGGTGCGAAAGTTCCACGGCAGACAGAGCGGCCAGTGATCGTTTGAGTGCCGGCTCCCCAAATCGCGCTGAAAAGTTTGCGCTGATAGTAATTGACGATCACTTCGGCGTAGCCGCTCTTGCCGCTGAAAGTGCCGGACGTGGGAGGAATGTTGATCGTAACCTTCGACACGGTGCCGTCGTTTGTGTAACCGTTGCCTGATGCGATCGAAAGGGCGGCGGAGCGCGCGAGTCCGCGAGGGTCGAGTCCATTGTCGGTCGAATAGTTCGTGTAAAGCGAACAAGCGGCGGCGTGGGCTGTCGCATCGGCGGCGGCCTTGCAACGGCGCCGCTCGCCGAAGAAGAGCGCGCAGTCGAGCACCATACCGAGCACGCCTACCAGCGGAATGAGACAGACGACAACGAGAACCGCGACGGCTCCGCGCCGACGCGTTTTGGTCCACGCACCGCTCGAAACGATCATGATGTTAGCTCGTGTGGCATTAGTGGGCGGGGTTCAAACCAACCACGCCCAGTACATTCGTTGCGATCAGTAGGTAATGGGACACGCCGCCTTGGCACGCATTGTGATGGCGCTAAGGTAGAACTCGGGCGTCCAGTTGTACGTGAGCGTTACTGTGGCGACACCGGAGGTCATTGTCAGGGAAACTCCGATGTATTTACTGTCGAGCAGAAGCTGATTTGGCTTGACCACGTTGTTGTAAATATCCGTGCTCGTTATTGCAGCCGCGCTCTGTTCGCTTTGATACGTCGATCCGTGTACCGAAGCCCAGCGCGCGCATTCGGCCGAAAGCCATGCCAGTTGCTGATAGCGGAAGATACCCAGGCCCAGCGACATCACACCCACGATCAGAAAGATCGCGATGATGTAGACGATGCTCGCCTCGACAAGCATCAAGCCTCTCCGCTTGCGACGGCGTGGCGAACAGATCATGGTCGTCACCTTTTGAAAGCTCGATCCGCGGACAGGGCCGTTTTACGGCGGAGTTGCCGCCATACGGACCGTGCGGCTGAGCGCGACCGAGCTGGGAATACCGGGATAGCTAATCAAGGTGGAAAACTGATAATTCACCGTCACTTCGACGTACGACACGCCATAACCATCGGTTCCGCTGGTGTTCGCAACGGTTGGCGTGGGAGAGAGATTCGTCGTTGTGGCGAGCGCGGCATTTTGAATGCTGCCGAGCGTCGTCGAAGTGGCAAGGCTCGAGTCGGAGGCATAAAGCGCTCCGTTGCGTGCGGCATCAGCGATCAGAGCCCAGGCGTAGAAGAGTCGCGCGTAGTCGATCGCGATCATGCAAACTAAACAAAGTACAGGCAGAACAAGCACCAACTCGACCGCAGCCGCGCCCCGGCGGGTTGAGACGCTATGCCGACGACTCAGGCGTTGCACATTCATAGCGGTCGGCTCGCGCGGCGGTCAGATCGTTGTTGATGACAACATCCCCTAATTCAATCCTAGATCACAACAGCACCGTGCGTCGGCCGTTTCTAAATTGTTCCTTTATTGTTGTGCAGCCTGTGTAGTGCCATGCGGACGTGTCTCAGCGAGCAGGCGTGAAAGAAGTTCGGGCGACCGCTTCGTCCTTGATCAGACCTGTCGAAGCGATTTGTGCGGACTGAGCTGGTTTGGCGGTGCTCTGGCGAGCGATCACGTTGTTCGCGGCGGTCAGGCCTTCTCGTGCAACTTTAGAGGCAGGCTTGAGTTCCAGAGCACGGGTGTAGGCGGCTTGCGACTCTGTCGAACGACCTTCCATTGCCAGGACCAACCCAAGATTGGCTCGGGCGTCGGAGGGATCGCAGCCGGCTTTTACGAACTCGGCGACGGCGGCGTCGGCATTTCCTTCGCGGGCAAGGACGAGCGCGAGGTTGTTGTGGCTTCGGGCGTGTCTGGGGCTAAGCTTGATCGCCTTGCGAAGGCTGGTTTCAGCCTCTGACCATCGGCGCTGGACGTAAAAGCTGTAGCCCTGGTCGCAGAGCAATTCGGGATCCTTGGGCGCTCGCTTGATTGCCTCGGCGAACTCTTTCGACGATTCCTTGAAGTCGCCGCGCTTGTCGCAGAGGATCGCCAGTCGGGCGTGAGCATCGGCACGCTTGGAGTCGTTCTTGATCGCGTCGCGATAGGCAGTTTCCGCCTCATCGAGCCGGCCTTCTTCTTCGTGCGTGCGTCCGAGTGCGATGCGCAAGTCGGCGGCTTGCTGGTTGGTCACCTTGGATGTGCCACCCGGATTGAGCAACGCGGCCGTTTCGTGCTCGGGCTTCTTCGACTGGCGCGTGTGGCCGCAGCCGACGACTGCCAGAGACAACATGCAAGCGAACGCTCGCCAGAAGAAGTGAGAATAGCTGCGGCATCGCATCATGCTCGGCACGCTCCGGGGCTCGGTTTCGAGGTTTCCACGCCACACGTTACTGGCCCGGAAGTGTGCCGGAAATGTTGTTCGTCACGCCGCTGGGGCTGTTCAAACCGTTGCTGTTGATTGGGACAGTCGGACCGTACTGCTGAGTCCGGTTCAACTGATTCGCGCTGATCACCTGCGCCTCTACCCCCGACATGCCGGTCGGCACAGGTAGGCCGACGAGTACGCGCGATGGATCGACCGGATTGCGATTTGCCGCAAGTTCGTTGAGCACGGCATTGCGACGAGCCTCGGCGAGTGCGGGAGCGCCGGGCGTCCGCTCGATCACGAGCGGATACGGGCTGACCGCGAGTTGCGCGGCAACCTTCGCGAGTTGATCGCGGCCCCGGGTTGTAAGCTGATGCGAACCTTGGACAAAGTCATAATCAAAGAGCGCGAGACGGCCTGCCGCGCCGTTCGCAACCATGACTCGCGCGTGATCGTGAACGGCCGAGCCGAGTGGGCGCGGCGTGAACTCTTCTGGGTATCCTAGAATCTTTCCTTGAGACCTGCGCCAAAACCACGACCGTGCTTTCTTCTCGACGTGCTTGGGTTGCTTTCGTTCGAGCGCGATCGGGTCAATCGTCCGGCCGTTCCAGGTGGGTTGAATCCCTTCCGGCGGCACGATGATGACCGGCGGCGTCGGGATGACGTGCATCGGTTGATCGACCGGGCCGCTTGCCTCGATGGGCGGCGCGACTGGCTGTGGTGGAGGCGGCGGTGCGTTCTGAGCGAGGCCGAGTTTGGCCGCGCTGAGAAGCAGGGCGACTCCGCTGGCGAACGTTCGATATCCTGATGTCGGCACCTGACTTCTCCCTTATGGATCGAAGGCCAGCGGGCCTCCGCGAATTTACTTGGAATAACCCGAGGGACCGACAAGGAACTTGCGCTCAACGATCGAATGACGGATGAGATGCAGCGGGTCGTCGAAGCTTGTGGTTGAACGAGCATCGATACCAGTGCGGCCTTCGATCCGGTTCATGAGGTAGAACTCGAGATCATTCGGCTCGTTGATTTCGTCGCCGGGAAGCGGTGGCACCTGGCTCGGCGTCATCGGCTCGATGATGTATGGCGTGACCAGCACGACGAGCTCTTTTTCGATTCGCTGGCTGGTCGTGTTGCTGAAGAACGCACCAATGTAGGGAAGATCGCCAAGCCCAGGGATGCGCTGGGTTGAACCGTCGATGCTCACGAGCATGAGGCCGGCGATTGCCAGCGTGTCGCCCTGTTTTAGCTCGACGGTCGTGTGGGACTTGCGCGTGTTCAGGCCGGGAATCGGCGTGCCGCCCGGCACGAGCGTGGTTCCGAGCGTCGTGTCGATCGTGCTTACTTCCGGGTCGATCGTCATCCGGATCGTTTCGTTGTCTTGAATGAGCGGGAGGAAGGCGAGGCGAACGCCGAACTCCTTGAACTGCACGCTGATGCTGTTACCGCCGCCCGTGCTTCCGGACGAACCTTGCAGGACCGGAACGGGGAACTCGCCGCCAGCGAGGAAGTTCGCTTGGTGGCCGTTGAGGGCGATCAGGTTCGGCTCGGCAAGCACTTTCAGGAGGTTGTTCCGTCGTAGTGCGCTTAGCACCGTGTTGAACTGCCCTTGTGAGAACGTGCCGAAGACCGTTCCTTGCGCGGCAACACTCATGGCGCGGACGTCGGGAGTCGCGCCGGCCGGGGGACGGAAGGTCGTGTTTCCCAGCCGGCCGGGGACGAACGTGCCGCCGCTGATCTGCGTGCCGAAAAGCGAGCCAAACTGCGGGATCGAGGCCAGGAAGTCGGCGCCAATCTGGCGGAAGCCGGTCCGGTTCAACTCGGCGACACGCACCTTGAGCAGAACCTGCTGCGAGGTTGGCACGCGGATGAGATTGATGATTTGAAGCTGGTTCGTGACGATCTGATTCGTGGTCGTGGCGCCCGGCGAAACCTGTTGATTGCCGCTTTGCGGTCCGCCGCTACTGAAGTTCGCCGAGGCGTCGTTCATCAATGACGACACCGACGAGCCCGGACTGGGCGGTGGTGGTGGCTGGTCTTCGGTCGTCCGCGGTGCGTTTGCAGGACCCGCTGGCGCGCCGTCGGCCTTGACCTGCACATTGTCGATCTGGCCGCTGATCTGCACGCGCTGGATTGAGCGAATGTAAGTGTCGATGGTCGAAATGATTCGGCTTACTTGGACCGAGTCGCGTGCCTGGCCTTCAACGACCAATCGCTCACGAAGCTGTGCGACCTGCAGCGACGCGTCCGGGTACATTTGCCTGAGCTGGGCACGCAGGATGTCGAGGTCGGCCGTTACGGTCACCTCATAGTCGTAGGTTTTGCCTGCGCCTGTGGTTATGGAAAGGTCTGTCGTACCGAGTCGCTTGCCGAGCAATCGAAGCTGGCGCGGGCCGGCCTGGAAGAAGTCGAGCACCGTGGGATCACCAACCGCGATCAACGCAGCCTGCTGGCCTGGAACGACCAAGTTTTCCTTGAGCGTCAGGAATCGCCCCTGGCCGACTTTCACCTCGATCGACGACGTCGGCGTTGTCAGGCTTTCGATGAAAGATGGCTGCGAGGGGGCCAGTGGAATGGCGTCGGGAAGCGGTGGCGGAGTGGCAAGTGTGTTTGGTTGCCGAATTGGCAGCGTCGGCAATGCCTCGAGCCGATCCTGGCCGCGGCTTGCGTGCGTTGAGACGAGCAATGCGACCATCGCCAGCGCACACGGCATGTGGAATCGCCCGGTCAGGCAACGTCGGCGTCGCGATTTCCGGTCTTGGCCCACGAGCAATTCCCCCGCCTAGAATCGGCAGTTTTTACCTAATCGTCAAATTGGTTATCGGCGCAGAAGTGGTGCGACTGAAGGCTAAAGTCGCGTCTTTAACTTAAAATGAACCTTATTCGTTTTAGTAATTTAGCTATATTTCGCGAACACCCCAGATTGACAATGTGATTGAAGCGGCCATTGAGGGCGATCGGCGTGGTTTAACCAGTTAACGGAGAGCGCCCGTTACCACGAGCCGATCTGCTTGCAGTCGCTGATCTCCCTTTGCGCATTTGAACTTGGATTCGATCTCTTGGGCCGGTTGCCTAAAAAATCGCGATGTGACTTTGACAACTTTCAATACATGACACAGGTTTGTGGTAGATGCGACACGCGTCGCAGTGAGTGACGCAAGACTGACGCGAAACAAGTCTCGTTGATGAGTTATCACGCGTCGTCTTGTTAGACAAGAATATTCGTACGATCAAGAATGCGAATATTCTTGAATTTGTGGAACCCCGAGCTTCACTGTTTGTCCACGGTGAAGAATGGAGTGGGGCGAGATTCCAGGGCTCGAATTCCAAACGGGAACGGAGAGATTGCGATGAAGGCTTTCCTCAAGAATCTGCTGAACGGTGAAGAAGGCGCGACGATGGTTGAGTACGCCCTGATGGTCGCGCTGATCGGTGCGGCACTCATCACGGTCGTCGGCACACTCAAGACCGCGATCAGCGGTCAGTTCACCTCAGTTGCCACCGCCGTCAGCGGCGCTGGTAGCTAATAACCTGGACCGTGGCGAGTCGTGGCTCTCTGGGTACGGCTCGTCACGGTTCGGAAAAAACAATGCGTGCTTTTCGCCTGAGTCGTTTACTTGTTCGAACGAGTTTGCTGCTCAGGCGATTGCATTTTCAAGATGTACGACACGTCTCAACTTGAGAGACGGCGGCAAGGCAAGTCGCACAACTTTCAGAAACAGGAGTGAGTTCGATGGCCAATTTCCTGAAGAAACTCGTTCGTGAAGAAGAGGGCGCGACGATGGTCGAATACGCCCTGATGATCGCCCTGATTGGTGCGGCGCTCATCACCGTCATCAGCACGCTCTCGACCGCCATTGGCGGCCAGTTCACCTCGACCGCGACCGCCGTCTCCGGCGCCGGTAGCTGATCCAGGTTTCCCCGGCGCCTCCGCCGGGGATGGATTGAATTCAAGCACGACCGATTTGCTCTCGATGACCGAGCTCGCGACGCGTGGCGATGGAGTTGCCAGTGCAACGTGAGAGCTGCTTTAGCCCAGGTGCAATCGACCAGGGTGCTCTCGAGCTCGGTCGTGTGTTTCTGACGGATCGTCCGCGAGACGAGGAAGAAGACGAACATGCTTGCCCTTAGCGTCATCATCATCGCAGTCGTCGCAGCGCTCACAATTCAGAGCAAGTCTCCCGAGCTCTCGCTGACCATCACCGTCGTACTCTCGGTTCTGTTTCTCACCATTCAGTTCACCGTGTTCAACAGCGACACTTCGGCCAACAGCGATGACGACGCCCAGGTGGCCATGGCCTTCGATCAGGGGAGATAGTTGAGATGGAATTCGCAAGCATCGCGCTTGTTGTCGTGGCGGCCGTAACCATGATCGCCGCGGTCACCGACCTGGTTGCATTCAAGATTTACAATGTGCTGACATTTCCAACGCTGCTCGCCGGCCTCGTCGCTGGAGCAGCGTTTCATGGTTTTGGGGGCTTCGCATATAGCCTGTCCGGGGCGATGGTCGGATTCGCCGTCCTCGTTTTCTTCTGCGCTCTCGGCGGCGTTGGACCTGGCGACGTCAAACTCTTCACGGCAATTGGCGCCTGGCTCGGCCCAATGCTCACGCTTGAAGTTTTCGCCGCCGCTGCGATTGCCGCTGGGATTTATGCCGTGGTGCTTACGCTGATGCGCGGTGGCCTGACGATCGTGCTCACAGACCTCAGCATGCTTAGCTATCAAATGGCCACGCCGTCTCAATGGCGTCGGCCTCGCGTGAAAATTGATGAGGAGGTCGGCCGGGCCGACCGCCGCTCCAGGCTCGTGCCGTTTGGTGCGATGACCTGCGTCGGGTTTCTGACCCTAGTTTTGCTCAATCTGCGAAGTGTGATCTAGGCTTACGTCAGGGCGAGCGTCCAGAGTTTGCTGGCGCGGATTCGCTCGGCATCGCGGGAGGAACGTCATGAGTATACGCACGATCATTGTTCTGGCTCTGGCGCTCATCTGCGGTGTTGGCGCGGCCGGCGGCATTTTCTTGCTCCGCAAGCAACCCGGTGGCCCAGCCATCGAAACGACGCCGGTCATTTATGCGGCCGTCGACATCCAGCGCGGTGAGACGATCAAAGAGCAAATGATCGAGGTGCGCCAGGTACCGGTCGATCAGGTTACCTCGCCTGTTCTCGGTAACTCCGCCGATGTCCTCGAACGGTCGGCACACATGCCGATGCTCAAAGGCGATATCATTCTCGACGCGAAGCTTGCGCCTAAAGGTTCGGGCAGCGGGATGGCATCGCTCATTCGTCCCGGCTTCCGGGCCTTCACGATTCAAACTCCCAGCCTTTCGTCGTCGCTCGCGGGTTTCCTTCTCCCTGGAAACCGGGTCGACGTGCTGTTCACGGTGACAAGTGCAGGTGGTCTCGACGACCCTGCCGGCGGTGCGACGACCAGCACCCTGCTGACAAACGTCGAGATTCTCGCGGTGCATACGACCGTCGATACACCCGCGACAAACAA
Source organism: uncultured Isosphaeraceae bacterium (assembly GCA_945957605.1). Lineage (GTDB taxonomy): Bacteria > Planctomycetota > Planctomycetia > Isosphaerales > Isosphaeraceae > CAMFLR01. Next base: position 383,432 of record CAMFLR010000004.1, on the reverse strand, counting down.
GATCGATCCCAAAGATGCCCTGTCGGTGACGCTACTTGTGAAGCCTGCTGAAGCGGCGCTTCTCGACCTTGGCCAAAATAAGGGAACGCTTCACCTTTCGCTCCGCAACCCGACGGACAAGGAAGCGCCAGACGCGAAGCCGGCGACGATGCTGGACATTCTCACGTCCCTGGGCGACAAGAAGGCGGCCAAGAAGGAAGTGGCGGTTGCTCCTCCGCCGCCTCCGCCAGTTGCTCCTCCGCCCCCGCTGGCTCCCCCTGCTCCGGTTGAGATTTCGTATTCGATTCGCACACTTCGTGGGACATCGGTCGGTGCCGATCAGTTGACGATTCGCATGCCGGCAGCGAATGCGGGTTCTCGCGGTGGCCTGGCGGCGATCGTCGCGGGCGATCAACTTGCCGATCGCGTCGGTCCCCCGTCCCCAACTTCTCCGTAATGTGAGATCATTGATAGTTAGCAATTGGAAAAGTGGCCGCGCCGGTTCAGGGAGTGACAATGCCTGCTTTTATCGCTTGTGATCACGACTCGACGGCGAATCGGATCCGCGAAGTCCTCAGTTTCGACTCAAAACGGCCGGACGCCCTACGAGTCGTGTCGATCGAGTCCGCCTCGCAACACATCGCCCGCGAAGAACAGGTCGATGTCGTTGTTCTCTCGCTTGGATCCGACATGGATCGTGGACTGGCGGTGCTGCCGGTCCTGGCGAAGCTTGCCCCCGGCAAGGTTATTGTCGTCGGACCAACTTCCGGCGGCGGTACGATTCTCCGCGCGCTGCGCTGTGGCGCAGTTGATTATGTCGACACCGCGGATCTCGAAGTCGATCTGAAGTCCGCGATCGAACGGATGCAAAAAGCGGCTGCGCCACCAGTTGAGCCTGGAAAACTTGTCGCTGTGCTGGGCACAAGCGGCGGCGTTGGTGCGAGCACGTTGACGGCGAATCTTGCTGTCGCGCTTGGCAAAGGTGCGAAGGGTGTCGGCGTAGTCGACATGAAGCTCGAATCGGGCGACCTGACCGCACTCTTCGACCTCACCGCGACTTATACTCTCGCCGATCTTTGCCATAACTCAGCACATCTCGATCGCAGCATGCTCGAGCGATCGCTCCTGAAATACGAGCCCAACATCTTCCTCCTTGCGCCCCCACAGGAAATTGCCGACGTTGCGCACGTGCGTCCTGAAGGCGTGAATCAGGCCATTACGCTGGCGCGGGCAAGCTTTCCGTTTGTCGTGGTCGATGTCGATCATTCATTCCGTCAGGAGCAGCGCATCGTGCTGCAGCAGGCGGATTTGATTTTGCTCGTCTTCCGGCTCGACTTTACCTCGCTGCGTAGCATGCGCAGGACGATTGAATACCTGACAAAGCTGGGAATTCCGAAGGAACGTTTGCGTCCAGTTGTGAATCGCTATGGCCAACCGCAAGAAGTTCCCGCATCTAAGGCAGAAGAAGCGCTCGGACTCAAAATCTCGCACTATATTCCAGAAGACGCCAAGGTGGTGAACCGAGCGAACAATCGCGGTGTACCGGTCGTGGTCGACGCTCCCTCCGCCAAAGTCTCAAAAGTAATCGTTCAAATTGCCGCGGGTGTGAACGGGACAGCCAAGTAGAAGGCTCTTCCTGATCGCGGCCGGACCGGAACGGAGTGACCGCGATGAGAGCCGACTGGATCGAAGCCGCTCGCCGTCGCCTCCTCGTTGAGCGTCGACGCGACGGCGGCTGGGCGTATGCACAATCCGCGACTTCCGCCGCCGAGCCTACCGCGCTTGCCGGCTTGAGCCTTTTGAGCAGTCATCGCGCCATTGCGGCGGAGGCTGCCGCCTGGCTGGCCTCGAAGCAAAGATCGAACGGATCGATCGGAGTGACTCATTCATTCCAGGATGCTGGCTGGCCCACGTCTTACGCTTGCCTGCTTTGGACCGCACTGGAATCGCATACCACACAACGAACCTCGGCGTTGAACTGGCTGCTCGGTCAAAAAGGGGAAACCGCGGCGAATCCCGAGCGTTGGCCACTTGGTCACGATATGCAGCTTGTCGGCTGGCCGTGGCTAGCAGGTACCCATTCCTGGGTTGAGCCGACGAGCCTGGCGATCCTCGCGCTGTCAGGGGCCGGAATGCAATCTCACGGTCGGACGAAACAAGGGGTTTCGGTACTGCGTGACCGAGCGATTCCCACAGGTGGTTGGAACATGGGGAATCCAGTCGTCTTCGGGACGCCACTTCGTCCTGTTCCCGCACCAACTGGACTCGCACTCTTAGCGCTGAGCACGACCGGAAGGAACGAGCCGGCCGTGGAGGCGGGAATCGAATACCTTCAACGCATTCTGACGCAAACGAGTGCGCCGGTATCACTGGGGTGGGGTTTGCTCGGGCTTCGGGCGTGGGAGTGTGAGCCGAAGCTGAGTGACGAATGGCTCGAAAATGCGTTCGACCGACTCGTCGATCGTCCCGGCTCAGCGATCTCGCTCGCGATGCTCATCCTCGCTGCCGATCGCGATTCGCTCAGGGGTTTTGGGGCCGCGAGATTGGAGGCGCAGAATTCCCATGAGTGACACGTCAGTGACACAAAATGAGCAGCGGCAGGGATTGAATCGTCGCCATGTAATGATTGGTGCAGGAGTGCTCGCTGCGCAGGGGCTTGCCGTTGTGGCGTGTCGCCAATTTGCGGCAAAGACACCTCTCGCTGACGTATTCGTCGGTAAGGCTGAATCTTACAAGGCGGATCTCAAACGCGTTGTTTCGGACGGATTGAAAGAGCTGAAGCTGGGGCCGGATTGGGTCCGCGGGCGGAGCGTGCTGCTCAAACCGAATCTTGTCGAGCCCGATCGCCAGAGCCCGCACATCAACACTCATCCGGAAATCATCCGCGCGACGGCCGATGTGTTTCGGAGTTGGGGGGCGAGCGAAGTCTTTGTGGCGGAAGGCCAGGGACATTGCCGCGATACCGATTACGTGCTCGAGCAGTCGGGACTTGGTCCAGTGCTCGATGAGTCTCGTCTCTCGTTCGTCGACCTCAATCATGACGACGTCATGTCGGTCCGCAACACGTTTGGCTCGACGCGGATGAAGAATCTCTATCTGCCCGAGTCGCTGAAGCGTGCGGATATCGTCGTCTCGATGGCGAAGTTGAAGACGCATCACTGGGCCGGTGTCACGCTTTCGATGAAAAACCTTTTCGGCATGATGCCGGGCGTCGCCTACGGCTGGCCGAAGAATGTGCTGCATCACGCGGGAATCACCGGCTCGATTCTCGACATCAACGCGGCGGTGAAGCCGCATCTGGCGATCATCGACGGCATTGTCGGCATGGAAGGCGACGGTCCGATCATGGGCACACCACGCAATGGTGGTGTTGTGATCATGGGCACAAACCTGCCGGCTGTTGATGCAACTGCGACTCGTTTGATGGGAATTGATCCCTATGAGATCGAACATCTCGCGCTTGCAGCGCGGTCGATGGGACCGATTTCGGAAACGCTGATCACCCAGCGCGGCGAAGTTGTCGCGTCTCTTGTCCAGAAGTTCGCTCGGCTCGACCCGCGCAAACCGTCTCACCTTGCGTCCAACGTTCCTACGAAGCTGTAACTAGCCTCAATGATGAGGGATCTGACCGTGATTCAATCAATGACCGGAATGAATGGCGCCCTTGCGACTGACGCGATTGCAGGCGAGGACCGCCTGCTCAAAATCAAGAAAGACTTGCATCACAAGCTGATCACGGAAATGGATATTTCCGCGATGAGCAGCCTGGGCAATGAGGAGCTGCGCGAGGAGGTACGCCGAGGCGCAGAGCAACTCTGCCGCCAAAGCAACGACCTGCTCAGCCTCGCCGAACGTGACCGCCTCGTTGGTGAAGTGCTCGACGAAGTATTCGGCATCGGCCCGCTCGAACCCTTGATGCGCGACCCGGCGGTTTCCGATATTCTTGTGAACGGTCCGAAGTGCGTTTATGTTGAAAAACGCGGTCGACTAAGTCGGTCCGAAGTCGTCTTCAACGACGAAAAGCACCTACAGGATATCGTCAGGCGCATCGTTAGCCGCGTCGGCCGACGTATCGATGAAACGTCGCCGCTTTGCGACGCCCGTCTTCCGGACGGCTCTCGCGTGAACGCGGTCATTCCGCCACTGGCGCTCGACGGCACGCTGCTCTCGATTCGTCGCTCGGGCAAAACTCCGCTTCAGTTCGCAGACTTGGTTGAGAAAAGGGCGATCACGCAGGAGATGGTCGACTTCCTCTCGGCATGTACGCGTGCTCGGGTGAACATGGTTGTTTCTGGCGGTACCGGTTCCGGCAAAACGACGCTCATGAACGCGCTTTCCGCTTTCATCCCGTCTGACGAGCGCGTGGCGACGATCGAAGACGCCGCTGAACTTCGCTTGCAACAGCCGCACGTGGTCCGGATGGAAACGCGTCCGGCGAACCTTGAAGGCAATGGTGAAATTCTCACCCGCGACCTCGTAAAAAACGCCCTTCGTATGCGTCCCGACCGGATCATCGTCGGTGAGTGTCGTGGCGGTGAAACGCTGGACATGCTTCAGGCGATGAACACAGGCCACGACGGTTCGATGACGACGATTCACGCGAACGATACGCGTGACGCGATCGGCCGTATCGAGATGATGGTCGGTATGGCTGGCTTCGACCTGCCGATCTGGATCATTCGCCGTCAGATCGCTTCGGCCGTGCGGCTCATTGTCCAGGCTGCACGACTCTCCGGTGGCGTGCGTAAGATCATCAAGATCTCTGAAATCACCGGTATGGAAGAAGATGTCGTGAGTATGCAGGACATCTTCGTCTTCAAGCAAACGGGCGTTGACGAGAACCGCGTTGCTCAGGGTTATTTCGTCTGCACAGGCATTCGTCCCAAGTGCCTCGAACAGCTTGAAGAAGCTGGCGAAAAACTGCCGCTCGAGATGTTCGAGCGGCGCATGCTGACTGGCCAGCGCGCTCAGGAGACTATGCGATGAGCCCAGCGATTGTCTCAGCCCTTGCGGGTCTTACGGCGATCACCGGCGTTTTCGCCGTCTACCAGATTCTTAGCGACCTGTTCTTGAAGGACAGGTCGCGCGTGAACGATCGCGTCGACTATGAGTTTCTCAAGAAGCGCAAAGAACAAGTCAAGAAATCGCCGCTGTTCAAAAATCTTGGGCAAGTGGCCGCGGCGACCTCGCTCGAAGGTAAGCCATCGTTTCGTCAGCGGCTCGACGCGATGGTCGAGCAGTCGGGCATGGACATCACCACCGACCGACTCATTGCCATTGCAGCAGGTGCTGCGGTCGGCGGCGGAGTGCTTGCGTTCGTGCTTCGGCTGAGCATCGTCGATTTTCTGCTTGGCGGCGCCTTTTGCGGCGTGCTCCCGTTCTGGGTCGTGAAGCGTCGCAAGGAAAAACGCATCGAGAAGCTGCGGTCGCAACTGCCCGACGCGTTTGAGTTGATGGCACGCGTCGTCCGTTCCGGTCAAACGCTCAACCAGTCCCTGATGGCGGTTGCGGATGAATTCCCGCAGCCGCTCGCTGCAGAGTTCGCTTACTGCTATGAACAGCAAAACATGGGTCTCTCGGCCGAGCAGGCGTTTCGCGATCTGAATCGGAGATCGGACGTCATCGAGCTGAAGATTTTCGTGCTGGCTGTGCTCGTGCAACAGCAAACCGGTGGCAACCTGGCCGAACTGCTCACGAAGCTCGCCACCATTATCCGCGAGCGTTACCAGATTCGCGGGATGATTCGTTCGCTGACGGCGGAAGGACGTATGCAAGGCTGGATTCTCGCCGGGCTGCCCCCCTTGATGTTGTTCTTCCTGATGATGATCAACCCTGCGTATGCGGGGGTTCACTTCAAGCATATGAGCATTCTATTCGGCACGTTCGGAATCGAATTGATTGGTGCGCTCTGGATTCGCAAGATCGTCAACTTCGACTTCTGACACCGATTGGCGGTGCGACACGGCAAGCCATCGCCAAGTACAGAGTTAACAGGATTCGATCATGAGTAATGAAATCATTCTTGCAGGTGTGGTGTTTCTCTTCGTAGTAGCGGCCGCGCTCGTGGTGGGTTTGCTCCTCACCAGCGGTCGCGGTAAGGTTGACGCGCGGCTCGACTCGCTTGCGGGCAAGGCACGCCCGGAAAAAGTGACGCAAATCGCCAGGGCGACATTGCCGAAGATGGGTAAGGCGATCGTCCCGGAAGACGAGGCCGAGCGAACGAAGCTGCGTGCAAGACTCATTCACGCAGGACTATATCAACCGCAGGCGATGTATATATTCTTGGGCATCAAGCTCATTATGTTGATCATTGCCACGATTGTCGGTATTGGACTAACGCTAACCAAGGCGTTGCCGACCGGACAGGCGCTGATGATTGCGATGGGCCTCTACATGGCCGGTATGATCGGCCCCAGCTTCTGGCTGGATAAGCGAAAGGCCGCACGCCAAACGCAACTTCGTCGCGGGTTGCCCGACGCGCTCGACGTGCTTGTGATTTGCCTCGAAGGCGGCTTGAGCCTTCAGTCATCGCTTCAGCGCGTGACCGACGAACTTCGCGGCGTGCACAAGCAACTTGGCGATGAACTTCGCATTGTCGACCGCGAAATTCAGCTTGGCGTCAACATCGGCGAGGCGCTCCGGCACATGGCGCAGCGTACCGATCTCGAAGAGGCGCTGAGCCTCGCATCGGTAGTGGCTCAGTCGGAACGATTTGGTGCCAGTATGACGAAGAGCCTGCGAAATCACTCCGAAAATCTGCGATCGAAGCGCAAGCAGAAGGCGGAAGAACGGGCTCAGAAGGCAGCAACGAAGATGCTAGTGCCGACGCTGCTTTTCATCTTTCCGGCGGTGTTCATCATCTTGCTCGCCCCCGCGGCATTCGAGGTGCAGGCGCTGTTCGTGAATGGGAATAAGTAGCGAAAGATTTCTGCTGAGTCGGACGAAGAACCCCTGGTCACCCAGGGGTTTTTGTCGTTAATGGGGACGGTTGGGTTCGAAACGACGATTTCTCTCGTAGGAAGCCGCAGACTGACACGAGCCACTCGTCCCAAGTCTCTGGGCCGGATTGGAGTCGGATTGAAATGATCGCAGTCAGGGAAAGTATTTTGCCTCCCAGTGTCATCGCGAATCGGATTGACGGTTGCTATCAACGGCCGATTTAAGAAGCTTTTGCCGGCGCTCGGCCTGGGCGTTGTTCAGTCGGATCAATGTCATTTCGCGGTCGTGCGTTGAGTAAATCCTGGCGATTTGGGCCGCGAACTCAGCCTCGCGACGAACCGCTCGCCGCTCCCGAACGATCAAGGCGAGGCCCAGGCCAATTATGATCACCAACAGCATCAGTGTGCCGACGCGTATTCGTTTTTGGATCATGACGCGTCCAAATGATTCATCAAAAGAAACAAACATCGTTTCGAACTATATCCTCGCGTCGCGACGGACACACGCCTCTTCTCTGGACAATCGTCGCCCTTGGTGATCGTAAATGCGGCGGCTTCGTGTCGACTTCAACCATAACCAATGCGGTGAAAACCCGCCTTGAGTCGTTTCGCCAATCCTCTAAGATCGACTGAGTTTGAGCTATCCGCGATCGCAGGGGACGGAGCGACGAACTGGAAATGAAAGCGACGAACAACACCTACGCCCCAGGCCCGACGGCGAACAGTGTCACAGCCTCGGATGGCAAGGTTATAAACGTACCCGAAGGCTGGATCTTGTTGCCGCCCGGGGATGCCGGTCTCACTCGACGGGTGAAAGCCGCGGGCGACCACTGGGTCGTTCAGGAAAAGGTCGGTCGCAAGATGTTTTCGAGGGGAGTGTGGGCAGCCTTGGTGACGATTGAACGGATTCGTGCAGAGCTTGACGCTGAACGATCGACTGAAGGCTACGCTCGAAAACAGGAAGCAACTGGCCGACGTCGTGAGCGACTGCAGGCGGAATATGTCGAAGATTTTCATGGAGCTGTTGAGGCGTTTCTGGCTTTCCATCCAGTCCATTCCGAGGCCGCCGGTCGGCTTGCGAAGCTTGTAACCGAGCACGCCACACCCGTCGGGAGCGGGACTGTGGCTCGTACGGAGCGAATCCCCATCGAGGAGCGGGCCGAGGCCGCGGTCATCGCCTGGATGCGACACCAGACGACCGCTTATGATTCGATGACGATTCCCAGAGTCAAAGGAAAGCGGCGAGAAATCCGTAGGATGCTCGCAAATCGTTCGCAGGAGTTGCTGGCACGTTACCGCCGCGGCGACACGATCGGCAGCGACTGCCCGCTGCAAAAGGCGCTGGCAACTGATCGACAATCGCCCGGGATTTCATGACTCATCTGGGGCGAAGTCGCCGCGGTCCATGGGCATGTCCGCTGGCGAGAGTGGAGAGGCGTTCGGCGTTTTATCGACTGACGGTCGCCTGGGCTGCCGCCGAATGTCGCGGCCGCTGAGTTCGACATGGTCGTCCTCAAGAATCATGCCCACGCCTGACCCGTCGGCGTAGTATACCTCCATGATCCAAATATGCGGGAGTTAGGGCTTCCTATTTCGTTCGCTAATTGTTGGGTGCGATAAGTGGTGCTGCTTCCTTGTCGTTCCAGAGATTGAGCACCCAATTCGTGATTCGATGCAGTTCCTTCTCGCCGCTCGACCTCGACTCGCGATGCATCTGCTCGATGTTCTTCAGGCGATCGAGTGCGGCACGATAATCGGATCGCTTCTGCGATGTCAATTCGCCTCGCATCTTCATCGCCCGGACGCGTTCGGGGCTCGTCAGCGGCGAGGGTTGGCACCACGTCCGCTGGAAGTTGAGAATGGCTTGGAGATTCAGGGCGTCATCGATAAGCCGCGGGGTTGAGACCGATCCAAACAGGTCACGGCCGAGGATCTGCTTGTAGGTTTCAAACGGAAGGTCGGGGTTACGGCTGAACTCGCGATAGGCGATCCGCTGGACCTGCATTGGCAACTCGTTGTAGGGCGGTTCGCCGGGTTCGAGCCAGCCGAAGCCTAACGGAATCTGACGCCTTCCCTTGAGCCATGACTGACCTTCCTCGGCTTCGGTCGCCACAAAGGTGAACGCTTCAAGCGAAGGAACGTAGCCGGTCGCTCCAATCTCTTTCGCTCGTCTTGCCCCAGCGCGGATTTCGTTTGGAGTCCGCAGTGCGGGCGAGTCGTCCCACCACAGGCTGCTTTTCGCCCTTTTGATCAGGGCCGGCTCGGGGTGTGCGCTGTGAGGAGAGAAAACGAGCGACCAGCGCGGGTCGAACGGCAGCTTTGCCGCTTTGACACCGAAACCGGGGACCTCGGATCCGCTGAAGTAATGAGGGAAAACCACGATTGTGGCGTCGGGCTTTTTTGCCCAGATCTCGTTTGAGATGCGCCGGACGAACTCGAATTCTCTCTCGAAGAAATGTTCGCCGCAATCTTTGCAGTGGCAGATGGCGTAGTCGGAAGATTCGATGAGCAGGCCGTCGGCGTTCGGATAAAAATCGAACACCATTTCACGCGTATACTCGAGCATAAACCGCTGCGACTCAGGCTTCGACGGACAAAGATTAAAACCCCAGCAGCCAATGCCGAAGGGTTGCACCGGTTTGCCGTCCTTGCCAATTGCTTTAAGGTTCGTATGCTCCAATGAGTACTGGTTCACGCCGTCATATCCGAACGGAGTAAAGCCAAGGAGCACCTTGATCCCCTTCGAATGAGCGTGGTCGATCAAAGCCCGAACGAAGTCTTGGCGGATATTCTCGTGATCGGCGTTGTATCGCCACGTTATCGGGAATTTCGGCGATCGAAATGCTCCAGCGACCCAGAGTAGCAGCGTGTTGCCGCCGTCGTCGTGAATACCGTCCACAATCTTTTTCCAGTCGGCCAGGTCGTAAGTCGGCATCCGCATGAACGTGATGTAATAGCCACGTTGAGCGAACGCGTCTTCGGATTTCGCATCGACGCATCGGAGGGTGAGCAAGGTAATCAGCAGCGAGAGCATCATGGCCTCGTGTCGAGAATGGTCAGCTAATGCGATCCATTTTGCCAAGGTCGAGACCGGCGGACATTGCCGCTCATTGTCTCAAAAATGGTTCTTGCCCGGCGACGTTTAAGAGAGCAAACTTATGGAACAAATAGGAGATTATCCGGAAATATTTCGATTTGTGCGTTTCGATAAAGGACGGTCCAGGATGAGCAAGGCGAATTCGATAGCATGCTTCGCGCTTTTCATCGGACTTGTTAGTTCTAGACCCGAGATTGCCGGTGCCGATGGGCGGCAAGCGAGCGCGATCTTGGCCGAGATCGACAAGATATCGTTTCCGCCTCGGCCTAGTGAGGAAGCACTCAAGGATAAGAGATTAATCGCTGAATTTGCCGCCAGAGTTGATGAGGTCCATCGTCGAAAAGCGGTGCTTGTGCGCGAGCTTCTAAAGACTGACCCGGAGAACGATCGTCTACCGGAGCTGTTGGGTGATATCTGGCGTTCTCAAATTTTGCAGGTGATTGACAAACGCAGTGAATCGATACGCACTCTTCGGAAGGCCGGCGCGGACATAAAGCGCATTTCTGAGGAGGCTGCCCTGCCTTGGTTCAGACAACTCAGTGATGAGATGAATGCTGTGCTTGTGGGTACCAGGAATGAGAGAACCAAGGTCGAAGTTGTGTATTGGAAAGCGGAAGTTGGGCTCGAATCGTGGCCTCCTTCGCTCAGCAGTCTTCCGGCTATCGATGAGTTCATTCGGCTGGCGCCGAACGACAATCGCGGGGCGGACTTGCTGTTTCGGCTTGCGCGCCGTCTCCGAGATTCGGACCAACAATCCGCTTTACTGTTTCGGGTAATTGGCGACTATCCCACGAGTTCGTTCGCGGCGCAGGCCGAATCCCTTCTTGCGAAACTCGCAGGCGTGGGCAAGCCATTTGCGTTTGAATTCGACGACGTGACGACTGGCAAGCGGATCAATATCGCCGACCTGCGCGGCAAGGTTGTAGTTGTCGATTTTTGGGCGACATGGTGCGGCCCATGCCTTGAGGAAATGCCGAGGCTGAAGCGGCTGTACGACCAGTATCATCTGCGCGGTGTCGAGTTCATCGGCATAAGCCTGGATCGACAGACCGAACAGGGGCTCGCAAAGCTCGAGGCGTTTGTGGCTGCGAATGACGTTCGCTGGCCACAGTACTTTCTCGCTGACGGCTCTGCACAGGATAGGTCAAGGTTCGCGCTTGTAGAGAGTGGGATTCCGAGGATTTACGTGATCGACCAAAAGGGCAACTTGCACTCGATTTATGCGCGAGGCAAGCTCGAAACGATGATTCCCGAATTGCTAAGAAGGAACTGAAACAAGATAGCCCTAGTCGATTGAAGCTCGCAATCCGACCGCTCGTGTGCAAACGATTTGCCTCGAAGTGAATCATCCTCCGCGAAAAAAAAGAAGTTACAAAGTAATCGTTGAACTCTAATGTTATGCGGGATCGCAATGATTAAATATGTGTATATGCATGAGTTGTGATCTAAAGTGCCACATGATTTCGGCGAGTATATGACCTCGTCCATAAACCAATATATTTGCAATCGTGTCGCCGTGATTGTGCCTGTCAATTGCGCGTGGCCGCTAGGAAAGTTACGATCGACGAGAGGTTCAACGTTTTTCTTGCTGTGTGATTGAATCACCAGGCGATTGTCGAGTCGTTTGCGGATGCGCCGACATCAAGTCGTTCCTCCGAACCGATTTAATTTCGTAAGCGGGCTTTCTGCTTGCGATCGGCTAAAACTCGAGAAGAGTCGACGCGGCCCATTTCGCGGTCGCTCAATGAGGCTTGCGAAATGAACCGCGTCTAGTTCTGTCGACGTCGCGAAATGGGCCTCAGCGAATCGGCATCGCTGCTTCGGCCGGCCTGATCTCGTCGTGTTGTCGCATGTCGTCGAGACCGCGTCGCACTGCTGCTGTAAAGTCGGCTTCAGAGATCTGGTCAGGCAGGAAGCTCGTAAGGCTGCGGCCCATGATCGGATCGGGCTTGGCATCGGCCGGGACACCATACAGATGTCCCACGTCGCCGGTGCCCATGATCAACACATCGTGACGGACCCGTGCGGTGACCTGTTCCCACGTCGCGGCCGGACGATCCGGCGGGACCGGCACGACGGCCCAGGTCGATACCTGTTCCTGCACACCTCGAGCGTCGCGGTGCTTGTCGTCGAGGTAGAACGCCGCGAGTGGTACTCGTGCTTTGCCTTCCAGGTCGTCGAGCCGGCCGGGTTCGCTGGGTGTCCACGCGTGGTTGCTGTCGGGCTCGTACACTCGCTTGCCGTCTTTCATCTGAAATAGGCGTCGAGGGATGACCACCCACCAGCGATACTCCACGCCGTCGCGGTTCGCCTCTCCAAGGCCAATGATGTCATATTTCGCTCCCCACATTCGGTTCGTCATCGGCTGCGACGCGACGTCGAGAAACGAGATCTCAGCGTTAAAGGGGCGAGTGCGCGGGGGGTATTGCTTCAGGAACTCGGGGGTGCCGCGGACGGACGAGACGACATAAAATCCTTCGCGATCCTTCATCGGCTGGACGTCGTGCACTGCCAACATCAGACCGCCCAACTCAACGCGGTGCAGTGCTTTCTCAATCGGATAAAGGCTCTGGAAAACCTGATCGCAATCGACGATACGAACTCCAGCTGGGAACTGGGTCGCGACTTTTTTTGGCGCAACAGACGCGTCGTATTCGATGTGAATCTCACGCTCCCGCTTCCAGGCACCACCTGCAGAACGTCGCTCGAACGTGACGAGGTCAATGCGGCCGCCGGTTTCGGCCAGAATCAGGACGCGGCGATCCAGGTTATCGGCGGCCTTCACGCCGTCTGGCGTTTTCTCCAATTCGGCCAGCGAAAGCGTGTAACCACGACACAGCCGCCCATCCACCGCACGGTCGAGTCCGGGAGTTCGGAATCGCGCCCAATCGACCTGGAAATCCGGCAACGCCAGATTCACAAAGAAGCCCAGCGTGAAGAATCCTGGCCAGCGCTGACGGTGCACGACCGGCTCGGTGATGCCAGGGCCTCTCGACCAGGACCACTGAATTTTTCCATCCTGCACGATGACCTGCTCGGGCGATTCCATGCGAAGGCCCTCGCCGCGACGGTACCAGATTTCGGTCTGAAAAGTGGTGTTCTGGTCGTTCCACATTGTGTCGGTAATGTGGGCTGATTGTGCGCGATCGAGGCCTTCCAGCACCGCGGCCAGAAGCGTCTTCGGGTGGTTCATGAAGAGGATCATTGCAAGCACAGCCGCGGCAGCGAGACCCGATAGGGATAATCCTAACGTCAGTGTGCGGCGGCGTCTGTGTCGCTGGACGGCTGCCCTGCCCTCGATTCGAATCATAACGTCGTCGACCATTGAACCGATCGGCCACGCATCGCGAAGCTCGGCCATGCGATCTTCCAGATCATCCGGCGACCTCATTCGAGCACCCCTTTCGTTTTGATTCGCAACCGCCCGATCGCGCGTGAGAGTTGCTTGGTGACCGTTCCGACCGGCCTCTCAAGCATCGCGGCAATCTCGGTCACGCTGTGACCTTCGAGGTAGTGGAGAACGACGACGACGCGCTCATGCTCAGGAAGTCGAGCCACGGCCGTGAGCAGGCCTTCAGCGTCGTCGGTCATTTGATTTGTCGAGGCGTCATGACACGTGAAGGCGATTGCGTCGGGCTCATCAAGTGAACCGTTGCGTTTCTGCGATTTTCGGCGTGCCAGACGAATCGCTTCGTGCCGAGCAATGCGCAGCACCCAGACGCCGAAGCGTTCGGGTAGACGAAGATCACCGAGACGATGAAACGCCTGGAGGAACGCTTCCTGCCCTGCGTCTGACGCGGCGTGATGGTCTCGCAGAACACGCCATGTCGTCGCCCAGACTGCGCGTTCGTACCGCGTGACCAGAGCGGCGAATGCCTCCCGGTCGCCACGAAGCACAGCACGAACGATGTCTGCATCTGCCTTCATGGGCTCCCTCCCCGCCACGATTTCATTTACACCTAGATAGAGGAACGGGGCAGGCAGAATGCGACCGGAATTTCAGGAATCATTGGGAATCGACCAGGCGATGTTTTTGAAGAGGACGAATTCGCTGTGCGATTGATTCGTGCGACCAGATTAGTCGGCGGGCCGGGGTGAACGAACATAAGGTTACAGACTTTTAAGTTGGTTTACATATGGATCTGTATTGCTCCACGCAACATTAATGGGGCGAAGTGGCGTCCGCGAGACGCGGCTGAATGAACGCTTCTTCGCAGCGTGGAGGAAGACACAACGGCGGCGGATGGCATCGTAGCCCATCGACCAGTGTCCGTGCAGCGCTTTGAGGTACATCACTCGCGCGACGTTCGTCTCAATTCAAGCTGAGAGGAAAACAAACCTCGCCGACCGAAAAGTGCTCAGCCGGTCGGTTTAGACCGTGGCAGCAACGTGCGCGGGTTCAAACCATCGGCGAATGCCAAACGCGACGTCGAGACAAACGCGCCGCGTCCGCGTACAGTCGACGCAGGCATTCCTCTTGTGAAGAGCGTACCAGCGATCACTTGCTCACCAATCAGGAGCGCATCAAAGGTATCCGGCATATTACCGGATCTTCCGATGCTCCTACGCAGCACTGCCAATCATCGGCAGCAAGTGCAAGCCATTGCGGCTTCGCGAATGACAATAATGGGCGATGCTGGATTCGAACCAGCGACCCCCGCCGTGTGAAGACGGTGCTCTAACCAACTGAGCCAATCGCCCGGACCTCAGGGATTCTAGCGTCCCCTGGACGTGGATGCAAGATCCATCGCCCAGGTTCGCGAGATCAGTCGGTCGAAGAGTGCGGCTCGTATTCCATCGTCGGAACGGCTGAAACCTCGGGGGCTTCGAACTTGGGGACCGACGGTTCATATGTCTCGCTCGGCGTGTAGTGGCTTGGCAGGTCGAGTTGGTGGTTCGTATCGGAAGTCGCCGCGCGGAACTCTTCTTCCACGCCGCGGATTCCCTTCTTGAACTCGATAATCCCACGGCCCAGCGTTCGGCCGACTTCGGGGAGCCGTTTGCCGAACAGCAAAACCGCGACCCCAAGCACGACCATCATTTCAAATGGATTCAGGTTGGGAAACATCGATCGCTCCGTTCGCAATGCATGAATCTTCACGCGCTGCACGTTTCAGTGCGAGCAACGAAACTCCGTCGCCTGCCCCGCTTGACTATCACACAAGCGGGACCTGCGATTCGCGATTTTGAGAGGAGAAGTAAGCGGTTGAGCTCAGACTTCTTGCTGCGTCGGCGGCTTCTTGTCGGCCGTCACAGCGGCGTCGATATCGTCCTCGATGCCCGCGACGCCCTTCTTGAATTCGGTCATGCTCTTGCCGAGGGAACGGGCGACGCTCGGGAGGCGATTGCCGAAGACGAGCAGCGCGATGGCGCCGATGATGAGCATCTCGGTGGGGCCGGGCATACCGAAGGCGAATAGCATGTGGGGCTCCTGGCAGTTCAGAGGTCGATGTGATCGGAGAACGAGTTCGAGCGTGATTTAGTGGCTGCGTTGCGACCCGACAGTCCAGCTCATGACGATCCACGCGACGACGGCCGACGTTGCGATCACGAGCAAAAAGATAAAAAGCGGGTCGCGAAGCGGGTGTTTCACTTCAGGCCTGGCACTGGCTGCGGTCGATTGCGACGCGGGCCGGTTACGCCACGGCTTGATCAGATTGAACCAGCGGGAACGAAAGAAACCGGCCCTCCCAAAGACCGCCGCTCCAAGCACGAGGAGAATGAACCAGACGCGCGGATCGGTCGCGAGGGCAAAGGTTCGCAGCACGGTTGAAAACTCAATCATGGCGCGAACGGTCCCGGCGACGCCTGAACGTCGACCCAAATCCGAGGAGCGAACGATGTCATATGTGGGAATATGGCCGGTCCGACAGCTCGGAACCAACCAGGTGAGGCGTCTCGACAGGGACGACGCAGGGCAGGTCTGACCCTTCTATCCTACAAATCGGCACCAGGGAGTCAATCACCTTCCTGCAAACGTGCACGAATTCCGCGGCAAGAGTCACTCAGCGTACGATCTGGATTGCGATTCCGGCTTATTGCGTTGGGTGTTGTAACTTATTGCTCTGGAGCTGTTTGCGTTGAAACGCCCGTTCTTTAAGCTCTGGAATTCGAGTGGTTTGGGACTCCGGCTGTTGAACACGATGGGGCTGCATCGGTGTGCTTGTGCGCAGCAAGGGAAGGAACGGGCGGATCGGATAGGAGCGATTGCTCATGTGATTCGCATAATCGCAAATCAATCGCTATATCCAGACATTTAACAATCACGCACACAAGGGTGTTTGCTGCACAATAATGATGAAAATGTTTGCCGTGATTCTTGACTGTGCCGTTTGTTGATGCCACGATCATTGGTGCGCGACTAGCGCGAAACTCGGGTCGTGCCGAGAAGATTGCCGAACGATTTCTTCAATCTCGGGGAGGTCGACGGTCGTGTCTCAGAAAATCGTGCACGGTTATGCCTGGATTGCCTATCCGGATCTCCTTGGCGTGGACGCCGATACCGATACCGATCCTGGCCATCCCTTTGGAGCGACGCCGACTGAAATTCGGGCTCCAGAGGAAGTCCTTTATTATCGCCGCGTCGATGCGCGCGATTCGGGCCTGAGGAACATGCCGCACCATTCTTCGTATCTGGTGATGACGAAGATGCAGCATCATCCCCGGCTTCGACAGGGCTGGGAGTCGGATCCTGCTGTACTCTCGGAGAAGTTCAAAACGATCGACGGCAAGGTCAAGATGTCGAAGATGGTGCAGGTTCATCATCGACATGCGGGAGACCTGCTCGAGTGCGAACTGAGCATTGAGCAAGAGGCCGCGCCCGCCAAGTAGGCTGGGTGTGGATTGATGGCTTGAAGCTGGGCTCGTGCGGCGGATCGGGCGCTTGAATCTGGGCGAACAACTTGCCAGAGTGTTGGCGGGATTGAACGACCAGATGAGGCGCAGATATGACCGAAGCGACCGATCTTACGCCGAGCGAGCCTGTTCAGCCCAAGGTGCGGCTGCAATCTCTCGACGTGTTTCGTGGCCTGACGATTGCCGGGATGATTCTCGTCAACAACGGCGGCGGCAATTCGTATCCGCCGTTGCGGCACGCGGAGTGGGACGGCTGGACTCCCACCGACCTCGTATTTCCGTTCTTCCTGCTGATCGTCGGCGTGGCGATTCCGTTTTCGCTCGGCCAGCGCACGGAAGGCGGAACGGGCGTCCTCGGTCTGCTGTTTCGAATCCTTCGACGTGCAATTGTCATCTTCGGGCTGGGGATTATTCTCAATGGCTTCCCCAACTACAACTGGAGCCACATCCGCATCCCCGGCGTGCTCCAACGCATCGCGCTTTGCTACTTATTTGCTTCCTTGCTCGACCTGATTCTGGGGATTCGCGGCAAGCTGTGGGCGGTTGTTGTGTTGCTCGTAGGTTACTTTGCGGCGCTGATGTTTATAGCGGCGCCCGGCGGATTTGCGGGTGACCTGAGCAAGCAAGGTTCGCTGCCATCGTGGGTCGATCGCACCGTTCTTGCCGGGCACACATACAAGGTTGAGTACGATCCCGAAGGGATTTTGAGCACGCTTCCTGCATTGGCGACGACGCTGATCGGCGTTTTGGCGGGACGCTGGATTCGCTCTGGCCGCGATAAGTTCGAGATCGTCGCTGGCATTCTCGCTGTCGGCTGGATTAGCTTGCTGGCCGGCTGGGTCTGGAGTGCCTTCTTTCCGATCAACAAGGCATTGTGGACAAGTTCGTTCGTCATGCTCACGGCTGGACTGGGCTTATTGACCCTCGGCGCCTGCTACTGGCTGATCGATCTAAAGGGATTTCGTTGCTGGTCGAAGCCGTTCGCAATCTTCGGCACGAATGCGATTGCAGCCTATGTTCTGGCGGCGTTCGTCGCGCGCGGACTCGCGGCGAAATGGAGCGATAGCGAGTCGGCCGTTTCAGCACGGACTTGGATCTTCGACCACGTTTTAAAGCCGAACCTGAGCCCCGCCAACGCGTCGCTGGCATGGGCTCTTTTGATCGTGACGATCTGCTATCTGGTGGTTTACCTGCTGCACCGCAACAAGATTTACATCAAGGCGTGACGCCCGAGGCGTCGCCGAAGAGTGATTTCTCTTCGAGCGGATCGTCATTATCCATGTCGCGCACCGGCCGCTCCACGGGGGGCGGCGGGTCGCGATGCGGCTTGGCGTCGAAGTAGGCCTTGTAGTGGGCCAGGTCGGTGTCTTCGGGAATTCCATAGGGACGGAATTTCTCGAGCCGGCCTTCTTCCTCGCTGAAGAACAAGGCGCGGTTGGTTCCGAGCCGGCCGGCCGCCGGCGAGTCGATCAACTGGCTCGAGTCGTTCGTGCTCATCTGGAACAGGATGCGCATCTCGAACTCGCCGAGGCCCTGGCGATCGAACGTGCGGTTGAGGTTCGCGGTCGTATCGCACCAGGCGATGACGTGGACGTTGACCGCCGGACCTTCGCGGAGAATCGTGACAAATTGCTTCGAGGGGCTGGCTGGCTTGTCGCTCGACCCGAAGCCACCGTACGACCCGAAATCGTCCTCGCTCTTGCGCAGGTCGCGGAAGCGGGTGAGGTCCATGACGACGAGATAGATTGCCGGTTGTTCGGCAGGATCGTCGTTCCGGCGCCGATCGACTTCGTCCGCAATCTCGCCGATGAGTGTGGGTAGAGTCCGATGCGTACCGATCACGAACGGATGCGGCAGCACATCGGCGAGACGTGCGAGCTTGCCGGCGAATGGTGAGTCGGATGGCGTGCCATCGAACAGGACGAAACGCGCACCGTTCGCAGTGTGCGGTTCGTACCGGGCCGCAAGGCTCAGTAGCGATGCAGTAAGCACGCCGATCGCAGATTCTTCCTGCTGACCGATCAGCAGCAAGTGACTACCGCTCTGAGGCTGGAACGTCGCCGAGGTTGGATCCTTGATGGCGATTGCGTCACCCAGCCAGGCCGGCACGGAGCGGGGTAGCTCGGGCCAGGTGGGCGGGCTGACGAGTTGTTCGAGGAGCAAGTTCGTTCGAAGGACGGCGGGAGCGTCGCCTTCGAAGACGATTTGCTTGACCGCGGGTTGAAGGCCGCGGGCGACGGTGAGCTGCGCGAGATCTTTCAAATACTGCTCGCGTTGCGAATCGCCGAGCCAGACAACCTGGAAGACGTGGTTCCCTTCCATCAGGCCGTTTGCGTCGTTGTAGATCGCTTCGCCTGGTCGAGAGAGGAGTCGCGCGGCTGAGTTTTCTTCGGACAGAATCAGATGCGCGTCCGACTCGCTACACTGAAGCGCGACGCGGACGGCCATCTGGCCGAGTGTCGAACGAGCGAGGCTGTAGGCACCGCTAAGGGTTTGCGATCCGAGGTGGACGTGAATGCCGAACGCACGGCCCTGGCGGACGAGGCGGTCGAGGAGGAGCGAGGCTTCCTGCGCGAGCTTGTCGTCTTCGATGAAAAATTCCTGGAATTCGTCGATGACAAGCAGCATACGCGGCAGGTCTTCATCGGGACGAGCTGCGCGGTAACTTGCGACGTCCTGCGCTCCAGCCACGCGGTATTTTTCGCCGCGAACTTTCAATTCTGCATCAAGCCGCTGAAGCACGCTGATGCCGAACTCTCGTTCGCTCTCGATCGCGACGACACGGGCGTGCGCGAGATTGTGCGTTGCGTACGTCTTGAACTCGACGCCTTTCTTGAAGTCGATGAGATAAAGTTCGACTTCTTTCGGGCTGTATCGAAGCGCGGCGTTTGTGATCAGAGCGTGCAGCAGTGTCGATTTGCCCGAGCCGGTTTTGCCGGCGATGAGGACGTGCTGAGATGTGCCTCGGCCTAGCTTGAGATGCTGGAGCTTCGTGGCGCCGGCGCGGCCGAGGGGGACGTCGATCCCCGAGCGGCTGTCTTGCGTCCACCAGTTTTCTTTTGCCGGCGCGATGACATCGAATGGCACCTCGACGCGTCGGGCTTCCTTCGAGATCTTGCCGACTTCGAGGAGGATCTTGGTGATCGCGTCGGGCGCGGCAGGAGTATCGAGCGCGAGCGGGAATGATTCAAATGTCTGGTTGCGCCAAACATATTTATCTTCGCGCCAGATGAGCACCTGTGAACTCGGTTCGAGGTCCTTCAAGTTGAAGCCGAACGGCATCGGCTGGCGGCCGTCAACGCTGATGAGGCAGTGTACGCCGCACCGCGCGCCGCTGTTTACGATGCTTGTGAGTAGCTTCATTGCGTTATCGTTGAAGCCGTGCGGGAAGTTGGCGACCACCAGCACGCGATACGGTTCGGACACTTCGCCGGCCTGGGCGTTGTATTCCTCGATCGTCGCGTAGTCGTTGCGGAGATACGACTGAATGACGTTCTCCATGTGGTCGGTGAGGTCTTTCAGCCGCTGCTCGATCTGCGCGGAGTCGGTCCAGATTCGATGGTTGACGATCAGTTCGTCGAAGTCGGCGAGGTGCATGAACGACGCGAAGCCGCGGCCCAGGCCGACAGGGTCAATGATCGTGAACCGCACCTTGCTCGGCGGAATCGAGGTCAGCATGCGGAGCATCACGGCTTGAAGCAGATTGACGGCCTCGTCGCGACCGCCTTCCCCTGCCCTCAGTAGCAGCGAGCCTTTTTCACGAAGGTCGAGCAACGCGGGGAGCTTGAAATCGTCGGGGGCGACTGGTTTGAGGCGATCGTCGTTCGGGATGCCGTGCGGCAGCGTGCTCGGCTGAATCAGGACTGACCCAAAGCGGATCACCGGAGGAGGAACCTGTGGCGGATTCCAACTAGCCCAGCCGTTTCGCCAATCCTGGAACAGGCGATCGTTCTCGCTGTGAATCGACGCAATTTCATTTTTTAATTCTGTTGATTCGCTTGTCCATCGTCCCGAAACTTGATTCCATTGTTCGGCGACGATATTCGCGTGTTGCTTCGACTTCGCTTCGAATTCGGCGTCGAGCTTTTTGAGTTTGTCATCAAACGCCGCGCGTGTTTCGGCGATCTTGGCGGCGGACGTATCCTCGGCGGTTTTGAGCGATTCCTTGCTCAGACGAGCGAGTTCAGTGAGTTGCGCCGGATAGAGTTCCTCGGCGCGTTTGCGTTCGGTATCGCGTCGAGTTTCGGCCCAGGCAACCCGCTTATTGGTCGTTTCCTCGAGCTTCTTGATCTCGTTCTCGCGGCGCTGGTCGACCTCCTCATTGCGCTTGCGGAATGTCTCCGCAATGAAGGCGGCGGAAGCGTCGGTCAATACGATCGATTTGGCAAGTTCTGCACGAAGCGGAATCGCGATGGCCGTCATCTTCTTGCGAGCCATCGACGTGAGCCAGATTCGCAGACCAACGACTAGCCCGATGCCGATAACGCCACCAGCGATGACTCCAATGGGATAGCCGAATTGAAACCAACCCAGTGCCGCCATTCCACCAATCAGGAAGACCGTAAGGAAGATGAAAGTGTCAATGCGAAGAGTTTTGAGTGTGTTTAGCTTGTAAATTGCGTTGATATGATCGTCGATCGTCTTGATCGACTCTTGCATGTCGGGGCGAGGATCAACGCCGGCCGGCGGCGCGGGTTGTTCGACTGCTTCGGGCGCGGCTGTGGGCTGGACGATGTACTTGCGATATTGATCGAGCAGGCCGTTCGCTTCGGTCTCTACGAGCGTGCGTGCCTGAACCTCGTTTGCGTGGGCGCGTTGGTCCAGTTCGTGGGCCTTCTTGGCAGATTCGCGGCCCGATTCGCGGACTGCGTCGGACTGCCATTTGGTTTCGTCAAAGTTCTTCTTCGACTTGGCGATTTCCGTGATGTACTGCTGCTTGAATGTCTTGACGACGGTTTCGTATTCGGCCTGAATCTTCGCGGTCTGGGTTTGCGATTCTTTTACAATTGCTGCTTTTTCTGCTTCAGCGACGCGTTCGAGGTCGCGCAATGTCTTCTGGGCTCGGGCGATGATATCCTTGCGCGCAGTCTGGTGCTCTGCGTCGATGGCTGCCGTGCGCGCAGCAAGTTCGCCGGTGAGCTTGGCCTCACCCGCTGCCCGCTCGGCGGCGTTGCGCGAGAGGTCTTGCAGCACCTTGATTTCACGCTCGATCAGCGAAGACTCGGACATGGAACACGCGACCTTCCAGTTCTAAGGCGGCAAACGTCGCCTGGTGTTTCCGTACTGTGCGATGTGAGAGGGCGAGGACGATCAAGTTCGCCAGTCGATGGCGATTCGTCGAAGAAGTGTCACGGGAACATCACGCCCCCGCAAACATATCTACGTGAATCCCGGCCTCTCACGAACATTCACGCTTCATACGAATTAAAACTTCTTCGAGTTTGTTCATTCCGCGCACCGTCGCATTCACCTTCACAACGAGCGGGTCGATGTGCCGCGCTTCGAAATCGTCACGAACAGCGTCTTGCCAGTAGGGAGAAACCTCATCCCAGTGACGTCGCAGAGTCTTGATCGCGTAATTCAGCTTCGTAGCGCCTTCCATTGTTTCTTCCTCGCGTTCGCAAGATGTCAGGATGTCGGCGGGGCCGAGAGCCGGAGGTATTCTTCGAGTGCGATGATCATGCGTTCGAGCAAGCCGAGGGCGTGCAAAACGTCGCCATTGAGCATGCCATCGAGCCCGTTTGCCGAGCCGACGTATTCGTCGATCGCGTGCTGGAGGGGAGGTCCCCATTTTTTCACGGTTTCCACCTTTGTCTCAGCTTCGCGCACGCGCACGAGCGAGACTCGAACAGCTTCTTTCTGGTCGGAGTCCTTCACCGCGCTGCCGGGCTTGGCCTGGAGTTTCACCCGGTGCAGTTCGGTAAGCGCCATCGCGTGCTTTTCGCGACGGCGCTTCAGTTCCTCGTTCCAGTAGAGCCGCTGGCGGTTGTTGAGCCAGTCAAGCGCGCGGCGATTTTCCATTTGCGTGGCGATGAGCGCGTGTTTCGCTTCCTCGGTAAAGTTCGCGAGTGCGTCTCGAAATACTTGGAGCGCCTCAACCGACGTCACCTTGGCGGCTTCGCTCATGCTCGACTCTCCCGACGGAATGACATCGCCAACGTCACCTCAGCCTTAGCGCTGCTGGAGATATTCTTCAACGCGCTCGGCCTTGCGGAGCAGGAAGGGAATATGCTGATTAGTCGCCTCGACGAACCGGCCGATCACGACCATCGTTTGCTCGAATTCCTCGGTGAACTTCTCCTGCTCGCGGTCGCGCCAGGTTTGCGAGAGGCCGACAAGCTGGCCATGAAGCATGGCCATCCGGTTCGACAGCTCGTTGTTGAACGTTTTCAGGTTCTGGGCAAAGCGGCGGAGTTCGCTGGGATCGACAATGGCTTGTGCCACGACCTGGTCTCCTGGGTTGGAACAAAGAACCGCCGAAGCCACCCGGCGCGAGGCGAGAATGGTACATTCCAGGCTAACCGCGCGTGAAGCCGCCGTAAAGGCGCGGTCGACGCGTGATTGTCAGCGTGCAGAGAGAAATCCGCGGCCTTGGTTCGGTTCGGCTCTCCGGTTAGCATGAAGTTAGAGAAGCCTGCCGAGTCATTAATCAACGCGAGAGTCCTTTCATGTCGACCGTCGCGCACCGGAGCTTGTACGAGATCAACACCCGGGTTGTGCTTCGCGAACTCGGCACTCAACTGGGCCGGAAAGCGGCGTTCGACGACATCCCTGACGCCTACCTCGACGCGATTGCCGCCAAGGGATTTGATTACGTCTGGATGCTTGGAGTCTGGACGACCGGACCGATGGGCCGCGAGGTCTCGCGCACGCAGTCGGACTGGCGAGAAGGCTACCGGCAAGACCTGGCTGATTTTACCGACGACGATATCTGCGGCTCTCCCTTCGCCATTCGGAAGTACGAAGCGCATCCCGATTTTGGCGGCGAGGCGGCTTTGGCGCGGCTGCGGCAGCGTTTGAAGTCGCGCGGAATTGGCCTCTTTCTCGATTTCGTGCCGAATCACGTTGCGCTCGATCACCCGTGGGTGGACGAACATCCCGAATTCCTTATGGCAGGAACCGAAGAAGCACTTCAGCGCGAGCCTCAGAATTATATACGCAGGAAAACCGCCTCAGGAGATCGCATTTTCGCGCACGGCCGCGATCCTTATTTTCCCGGCTGGGCCGACACGATCCAGCTCGACTATCGCCATCCCGGTCTTCGGACTGCGATGGCGGGGATCATCGCCGACCTCGCCACCCGGTGCGATGGACTAAGGTGCGACATGGCAATGCTCGAACTACCCGAGCAGGTCGCCCGGATTTGGGGGCAATATTCACCTCAGGGACACACGGTCGAGCCGTTCTGGGCGAAGGCGATTCGCGCGGTGAAATCGGTTCGGCCCGACTTTCTCTTCATGGCCGAGGTTTATTGGGACCTCGAATGGCCGTTGATGGGTGAAGGCTTCGACTTCACCTACGACAAACGCCTTTATGACGGCGTGCGCGATCGCGATGTGCGCGCGATTCGAGGCCATTTTTGCGCCGATGCCCATTTCCAGGCGAAGTCGGCGCGGTTTCTCGAGAATCACGATGAACCGCGCGCCCTTGCCGTGTGGCCTGGACCAGAATACGAGTCCGCGGCGATTCTAACGTACCTGATCCCTGGCCTGCGGTTTTTCCATGAAGGACAGTTTGAAGGCCGGACACATCGCGCGAATAATCACCTCTCGCGCAGGCTCAATGAGTCGGCGAACGGCGAGATTGCGGCGTTTTACAATCGATTGATGCCGGTTGTCGACCGGCCGATTTTCCGGACCGGGACGTTCGCGCTCGTCGGTTGCAATCCGGCGTGGTGGGGGAACGACTCGTGCGAGCAGTTTATCGCGTGGAGTTGGTGCGCGCCGGGGATGAATCCGATTCTCGTGGTGGTGAACTTCAGCGATCGCTGGGGGCAGTGCTACGCTCGCGAATTCCACGAGCACTTGCCGCATGCGATGCTGCGATTCACCGACCTGACCGGCACCGCCGTTTACGATCGCGACGGTAGCGATATCGGCGCGAGGGGGCTGTACCTCGACATGCCCCCGTGGGGTTATCACGTATTTGAAATCACGCGGCTCTGATCGCCGTCACCACGAAAGCACGGGCGGGAAGAACTCGGCGATCAGGTCTTGATAGTAAGGCGTGAGTGCCGCGACGTCGGGCGGCGCCTGCCCCTTTGAGTAGAGGTCGTACGGGTTGAACGTGCGGACCCAGCTCATGAGATGGCGGTCGTGATCGTTGAGCAGATACGAGTATTCGCCTTCGTGGTGAATCGGATAGCAGGAGTGATAGCGGATCATCGCCAGCCCCTCTTCCGGCAGGTGATCCTTCACGACGTGGTAGAGATATTCGTCGTGTCCCCAGGAAAGCTCGACCGAGTCGAGGCCAATTCCTTCCTTGTAAACGCCGTATTTCGACTGATACGCGGGATTCTGGCGGTCGGGATTGTCGGCGAAGAACTCGGAAAAGACAATCTTGTCCGAGAAAGCGCAGCCGACGGGAAAAGTGTCGCCCACGACGGCCCACTGGGGTTCGTTCCAGAGGCAGAGGATCTTGCCGAGGTCGTGAATCAGGCCGGTGAGAATGAACCAGCGCGGGTGGCCGTCGGCCCGAATTGCTTCGGCCGTTTGCATCAGGTGCTGGATCTGTGACAGCTCGGTGTCGGGGTCGCTCTCGTCGACGAGGGTGTTGAGGAACTCCATCGCCTCCCAGATACTCATCTGGCGGCGGTTCAGCGCAAGAAAGTCGGCCTTCTTGGCGCGGACGAAGTCGACAGTTTGATTGTGGTGATTCGCGCGATAGAAGCTGCGCACGCGATCGGCGACGCCGTCGCCATAGTTGCGGAAATCCTTATCTTTTTGCGTGTGGGCGAGTTCCCACTCGTCAAGGTCGGCGAGCGGTGTGCTCGGATTTGGGGCGTTCATGAGCTATTGCTCCGGTCGAAGTGCCGCGGAGAGTGTGTGCGACATCATACTTCGGCCGGAGCAACCTGGGCAGGCTTTTTTTAGGACGATCGACTTCAAAGAGAATTTAGGAACAAGACAAGCTGATCGCGCTGGGGTTTCGCCAGTCCGCTGAACCGTTTAGCGGCGGCGCGCCCTTGGCCATCGTGGGCGGTGATTGCGTCGGGAAGATTGGTGGCGCGGCCGTCGTGCAAGTAGCGTGTGACCTGGCTGAGGCCCCAGAGAGGAGCGGTTCGCATTTCGCGAGCGCCGGCGCCGCTCTGAACGATGCCATCGCCAAGCGTGCCCATGTCATGCAGAAGAAAGTCGGAGTATGGCGTGAAGACGACCTGATTGAACGCAGCCGAGGTGTTTGGGCCCGTTTGGAGAATCGGCAGATGGCAATCTGCACAGCCGATCTGGGCGAAGATTGTTGCTCCGGCCGCGGTCTGCTGATTTGGCCGGGCTTGAGGTGGAGCGAGGAACGCCATGAAGTCGGCGAGGGCAAAAAGATCGTTGTTGTCGGGCTCGTTAGGCTCGGGCGGGAGGCCCCGCGTGTTGAGCAGGGCGCAGTTGCCTTGCGGGCAGTTTTCAGCGGGAAACAACGGCGTGGTGATTCCCATCTCGTTGAGATAGGCGTCGCCCGCGAACGAGTGAAGCGTCGCTTGCTGGCATTTCCAGCCGAATCGCCCGACACGCTGCTGCCCGCTCACGGTGTCGAACACCACGTTCACACGACCGGCGATTGTGGGATTCACGAGCATCTGATGGTCGGCGATTTGATGGAAGATGGTGTCGGGAATGTTGTCGACAAAGCCAAGACCGAAAAGCGGCGTCGTCCTGCGCTGGGCGACGATCGTTGCTTGCTTGGGCACGACCTCGCCGACGAAGGTTGTGGTGCCGAGCTTGCCAATCCCTTTCACCTGAATGAGCGAGCCGCCGAACTCGGTCATGGCGTCGAATTGACCGTCAACGACTCGGCCGAAACGTGTGACCAGGCGCGGGCTACCGCCGCCAATGCCACCATCCGTATGACAGGCCGCACAGGCGTTGTCGTTAAAGACAGGGCCAAGGCCGGCCGCGACGTCGTGCACTTCGTTGAATACAGACAAACCTGCGTTGAACCGCGCCAATTCCGCTTTGTTCAGCGTTGGTAAAGGAGTTCCAAGTCGCCCCAGTGGTGGCGGTGGTGGCTGCGGAGGCTGGGGAGCGGGCGGCCTGCCCGCCTGTCCATGTGATTGAACGGTAAGGCACACCACGAACAGCGCGCAACACGACACAGTCAACAATTTTCGCGACATGATTCACCTCGCCTTGAGATCGGAGATGTGACGCACAGGCATGGCACTACGTCAGTGAGCCAAACTCCACGCGCGCCTGGAGTTTCCTGCTTCACTCACGCACGATGCCACTCATCCAAGATCAGAACGCGAAGTCAGCGACACGGGGGACAAGTCTGGCCCGCAAAAACATCGTCTCACCGCGAGAGATGTGGAAAAGCGACATTGCTTGTCGAGATGATCGCACGCGCAAAAAAGTTACGGCCCGAGTTCTTTTTAAGGAACTCGAGCCGCTAGTGATTTCCGTTTGTCTTCTGGCGCGAACGATCAGGGTTCCATCACCCAGTCGAAGGTGGCTGTGAATGGCTCCCACCAGGGCGCGACGCCTGTTGCAGGGTCGCTATGGCGGCCGAGTCCACCGGCTGAAGGGGGCTCGATCTGATATTCGAGGCGATACGATCCAGGACCGGGCTTGGAAATGTTCGCGCCGTAATGCAAACCGTCGGCGGCGACCATTGGCACGAATTCGCCTTCCTGCAAGGTCTTTTCCGACTTGGCGTCGATGACCTTGTACTTCACCTTGAGGTAAGGGACGAATTCATCCTTGGCGAATCCGTTGGGATTCTCGGCGGTCGCGTGAATATCGGCTTCGACGTGGATGATGTCGTTCCCGGGCGTTGGCATTCCGGCCATTCCCACGGCATCGAGCCAAACAGCCGCGACCTGGATGTGATTCTTGATCACCTCGTCGCCGATCGGATGCTCGAAATTCTTTGTCTTGCCGGCGGTTTCCTCGCCCTTGGCAGCCGCTTTCGTTGGACCTGATGAAGCGGGTTTGGTGGGCGCAGACTCGCGGTTTAGCATGAAGATCACCGCGACGCCAACGACGATCAGGGCCGTAACGATCGGCCCGACCTTGGCTTTATTCATATCACCTGACATCCCTGGATTCGCGAGGAATCAACACTTCAAGATGAAATTTGGCGTGTCTTGACCTGACTCGACGTTCACATTCAGACCGAAACCACGGCTCGCGGTGCGTCTTCGCTGCTTGGGCTTTGCATTGGCCTGATGCCCGCCGGGACTGTTTCCCCTTGTGCCAGCACCATGAAGGCGACAACCGCTCCACCGAACAGAAGTGCCTGAACCATGAGCGACTGCAGGTTGGGATGAATGCCGAGCAACGGCAAACCTGTGCCCAGCCACGTGACGGGCGTCACCTTGAGCAGACCCGCCGATTGAAGCTCGAACACACCATTGCCCGCGAAAACAATCGCCATGCCAAAGAGCACGAACCCGGTGACCTTGAAGAAGGTGCGGAGCGGCAATTTCACGCTGGTGGTGCGGATGACACGGTAAATCACCGTGAGCGCCGCGAGTCCAACGCCCAGACCGGCGAGCACGCCGAAAAGTCCGAGCTTCGATCCCGCCTGACCGGCGATCAATCCCTGGTACATCAGCGCCGTTTCGGCCCCTTCACGGTAAACCGCGAGGAACGCAGTGAGTCCGAGCGTGCCGAAGCCGCCCATCGCAACGCCACGCTTGACCTGTTCCTTGAGGAAGTCGGTCCAGCGCTTCGATTCGGTCTGCGAGATCAGCCAGTAGCTCACATAGAACAGCACGCCCGAGGCGAGCATCAGCACCCAGCCTTCGATTTGCTCGCGTGCCCTGCCCTGGGCCGAGGCGACAAGCAGGTTGAGACCGAGCGCGGTTACCACGCTCGCAACCGCGGCGCCGATGACGCCGAGACGGATCGCAGCGAGAGCCCGCGGTTGACCGGTTTTGGCGACGAGCGAGATCAGCATCGTCAGTAGAAGGATCACTTCGACGCCTTCGCGGAGAATCGTCACGAGCGAGGCAAAGAAGGCCGTGCCAAACGTTCCGCCCGACTGGCTGCGGCTGATTGCGTCGGCAACTTCGCGCTCAAGGGAGGCGAGCGATTCTTGAAGTTCCTCGCCCTTCAGCCCTTCGCCGATGCGCCCACGAATCGAGCTGAACCGCGCTTCAAGTGGCCGAATTTCCTGCGGTCGACGTGCGGCCAAGCGACGTTCGAGCGGCTCGAATGCGTCGAAATAGGCACTCGTCATTGAGGATGCGGCGTCATCGACCTGGCCGGAATCGGCCAACCGCGCCACGGAGGCGAATGCTGTGTTGAGAGCGAGCTTTTGAGCGTCGAGATCCACTGCGGTTTCTTCGAGGTCTGAAACTGTCGCCGCCGAATCGATCGAGGTGCGATCGGTCACACCGAGGCGGTTGAGGTCTTGCGCAGCCGTGTAGAGCGCGAGGAGAAGCTCGCGAGAACGGTCGGCCATCTTGCTCACTGGCGACTTGCCTTCCGAAACCTCGCGGGCAAGGCTGCGATATCCTCGGAAATGACCTTCGATCTCACCAGCTTTCTTGTAGCCAAGATAGCGGCGGACGGCCGTCTCCATATCGGAGCCTTCAAACTCTTCAAAGTAGGCGTCGTCAGCGAATTTGCGAGCCCGTGCAAATCCGCCAGTTTTGGCGACAGCCACGCGCGACTCGCCAAGCAAGATACCGATACGGTCGATGACTTCCGACCAGGGGCGCACAGGCGCAGCCGGACCTGTTTTTACGACTGGATACGCTTCGACTGAAATCTTTCCCAGTGCAAGTGCTTCGGAATTCTTGACTTCAATTTCCTTGACGACTTCCTGCCCCATCTCGTGCCAGACATGCAGGCGGTACTTGCCGACCGGAACGTCGTTGAGGCGGAAGAGGCCGTCGGCACGGCAGACCGCATAGTAAGGCGACGGGCTGACGACGACGAACGACCGCATATGGCTGTGGACGTCGCAAACGATGCGGAGGAGACCGGGCTTATCGGCGACATATTTGACAGACTGGCCCCGCGCCATGCTCTGGTTCAGCGGTGCGCCTGGCGTCAAGATATGGACGTTGTGCGTTTCGTTGTCTTCATTAGTAAAGGTGACGGTCTGCCCGACCTCGATCGCCTGCACGCGTGGGTCGAATTGAAGCCCGCGCTGGTTAATGATGGCGATCCGAGCCGGCTCGGACGACGGCTTGGCTGGGCTGGCGGTCAGCGGTTCAAGGCTGACAACCGCCGGGCTAATCGTCGGCGAGCAGGTGGCAGGCATTTCGATACGTCCCTGGACATCACCCGCCTGCGACGGCGAGGAACCCAGCAAGAACGCCATCGAAACACTGAGGGAAAGCCAGAGACTGGTGCCTTGGGGCATGGTCAGAACCCGCAGGAAGGTCGGTCGAGGCATGCGTTGAGTCGAAGCTGCAGTTGAGATTCAATCTCAATTAGCCTTAGTATATGCAGCGCACACAGCGGCGTCAAAGAATTTCTCACACGATCTTATGTCTTGTTTCACAATTTGAAGGGGGCACGGTTGCAGACGGAGTATCAGGGGCCAGTTCGCGTTGATGTGATTCAGGTGGGAACCGAGAGTTTGCGGCTTGTGCGGCCGGCAGAGCCGGATCGGATGCTCGACGATTCGCGCGTTGCCGAGTTGAATCGTGTGGGCGATTACATGCCATACTGGGCCTATCTTTGGCCCGGGACGTTTCTGCTTGCCGAGGTGATTTCACGCCACACGTGGCAGGGCGAGCAAGCACTCGAGCTTGGTTGCGGGTTAGGGGTGGCGGGATTGATCGGGCTCGCACGTGGATTGCGCGTGCGATTTACCGATTATGACGCCGCGCCGTTCGAGTTCGTTCGTCGAAGCGCAGCGGAAAATGGCTTCGATCCTTCTCGGCTCGAAACCGTCAAACTCGACTGGAACGAACCGCCCGACGAGCGCTTCCGGCTTATCATCGCGGCCGATGTGCTTTACGAGCGCCGATTGGTGCCGCTGGTTGCGAAAACGCTCGCCGCGATGCTCGCCGACGACGGCGAAGCATGGATCGCTGACCCTTATCGCGTGGCTGCAGAGGATTTTCCTGCCCAACTTGCAAAGTATTCACTCACCTACAAAACAGAGCCACTTGAAGTGAATTCCGATGAACTCGGCCGAATTCGCGGAACACTACATCGAGTCCGTCGTGAGCCGGTCTGATAGAGAGAAGGTGAAGTGGGAAATTGCTTGATGTGATGGATTCTTTTAACAAAAAAATGATCAACAGACGGGCCAGCCTTGTAGCGACGACGCTGTTGTCATATGGTGAGTGAAATCCCCCCAACCCTATCGCTCGTCTCAGGTTTTCAACTTTTTGTGGTGGAGCCAAACCATGGCTGGTGTTCGCGCGTCCCTGGCCTCGAAACTGCGTGCCTCATTCGTTGTTGTCGTCACAGCCGCCTCGATCCTCGGATGCGATGATGGTGCCAACAAGACTGGCACGCAAGTCAAACCGACTGAAGGACAGATCACGGCCACCAACGACATGGCCAACTTCATGAAGAAGGGTGCTGCTCCGGCGAAGGGTGCCTCGACCCCCGCTCCGGCCCCTGCCCCGGCTCCCGCCAAGTAATTATTGATCGAATCGCTGCGACGCCGAATTCTTAAATTGAATTGGGAATTTGCGCCCAGCAACCGATTAACCACTTGCATTTTCCTTCCTAGCTGAGCCGAGCTTCTCGTCGTTTTCTGTCATACTGACTCAGTTCGGTGTCGGTTTCGATTCTAATTGAAGGGGGTTTGATGAGAATCGCCAATCGTCGCGGATTTACCTTGATCGAGCTGCTGGTGGTCATTGCGATCATCGCCGTCTTGATCGCTTTGCTTCTCCCTGCCGTTCAGGCAGCGCGCGAAGCCGCTCGTCGTTCACAGTGCGTGAACAACCTGAAGCAAATCGGGTTGGCCATGCACAACTACCACTCGTCGGTCAACTCGTTCCCGCTGGGCTCGACACAGGCTCCGTATGCGCTTGGAAATGCCAACACCGGTACGCCGGCTTGGGATTCCTGGAGCGCTCACGCCCTTATGCTCAATTTCTTGGAGCAAACCGCCCTTTATAACGCGGTGAACTTTAGCTTGGCTCCGGCGTGGACCAATCAGCCGGTTGGTTACTTCACCAACCTGACTGTCTACAACACGAAGATCAACTCGTTCCTTTGCCCCTCCGACGGTAACGCGGGCAAGAACAACATCAACAGCTATTTCGCGAGCGTGGGTACCACCACCTACAATTGCTGCAACAGCGCCGCGATCAATAGCACGGGCGTCTTCGGCTACCTCCGCGGTAGCTCGATCGCTGAAATCACCGACGGTACCTCGAACACCATCGCGTTTTCGGAGGGTCTCGTCGGTAACTTGATTCCGGGTGCTCTGCCCGGCAATTCGACCGGCAACGTTTCTTCGCCGAACTCCGGTGCCGCCGCAACCGTCAACGTCACGAGCCTCTCGGCAGCGACGAACGCCATCGCCGGCGTGCAGGCGGATATCGCGGTTTGCGCCCAGCAGTTCCGCAGCAACCCCAACAACGGTAGTGGCCAGGGTAAGGGCAACCACTGGGGTACCGGTGCGATGGGCTACTCGCTGTTCAACACGGCGATCACGCCCAACGGTGCGATCTTCAGCGCTTGCCGTATGGACTGCTGCCAGCAGGCTGAACACGCTCACTACGTTCTTGCGAACAGCAACCACTCCGGTGGTGTGAACGTGCTGATGAGCGATGGTAGCGTCAAGTTCATCAAGAACTCGATCAGCTATCCCACCTGGTGGGCTCTCGGAACGCGGTCGCTCAACGAAACGATCTCGGCCGACGCTTATTGATCGACTGCTCGTCTCGCTTTGAAGGAAGCTCGGGCACGGCCCGAACACGTATTAATCAACGTGTTCGGTACGTGCCCCGTGCATTTCGAACCGTGCTTTTCTTAGTTGGGAGTGCGGTTTGACTGCAATGTGCCAACTAGCTCTTTCACACTGCTGACCTTCGCTTCGTCGAGCGTTTGCGATAGTTCGTCAACGATCCGCCCAGATACGCTCGGGTCCATAAATGTTGAAGTGCCCACTTGTACGGCCGATGCCCCCGCGACGATGAATTCGAGCGCATCTGAAACGTTCGCGATTCCGCCAATTCCCATGATCGCCAGGTCGGGCAACGCGCGGCCGACTTCCCAGACGGCTCGAAGCGCGAGCGGCTTGATCGCCGGGCCGCTCAATCCACCCATATCAAACGAGAGAATCGGGCGGCGACGTTTCCAGTCGACGGCGAGCCCGCGAAACGTGTTCACGAGGCTCACGGCATCTGCTCCACCTGCATGAGCGGCGCGTGCGATATCGACGATGTTCGTTACGTTGGGCGTAAGTTTCGCGATGATGGGTAGCGGCCCGGCTTCGCGACAACGCTTGACGACCCGTTCGACGGCGTTGGGATCGATTCCCAAATCGAGTCCGTGACTTACATTCGGGCATGAAAGATTGAGCTCGACGGCGGTAAGCCCGGGCTCTTCGTTAAGCATTGCGGTCATCGCGACGAAGCCGTCTTCGTCTTCGCCGGCGATATTTGCGATCACGGCTGTGCCAACGGTTCTAAGGTAAGGCAGATGGGCATGGCGGAAGTGGTCGATGCCGTCGTTGTCCAGGCCGATCGCGTTGAGCAACCCGGACGCGGTTTCAACGGTGCGCGGAGTTGGATTGCCAGCGCGGGGACGCATCGTCACCGTTTTGGGGATCACTCCGCCCAGGTTCGAAATATTGATGAACGGCGTCATTTCGCGGACGTAACCAAACGTACCGGAAGCCACCAAAATCGGATTCTTCAATACAATCCGACCCAAACGAACGCTCAGATCGACCACGGTCGGCTCAGCCTCGCGACAAAATGGAGAATATCAGGCGTTTACGAAAAGTAGCCTCTTGCGTCTCCTAGGATTGTCTGGCAGTTTAACCGTGTCGCCATATCACGCGATAGTCCACTCAAACTGAGGTGGTGTGGGTTTATGTCTCGGCCGAATCACGTCTGGCGGTCGATCGGAGTCGGCTTAAGTCTTGTGCCTGTGGTTCTTGCGCTTCGTGGCATGGATAGTCACGCGCAGCCGGATATCGCTCCACCCACTGTAAAAACCACCGCAATTCCGGCCGATTCCATCCGTCGTATCGGAAGTGATTCATGCGTCGCGCGAGGCTGCCACGGCGCTGTCGGCGCGACCGACGCTCAGCACGGTAAGCTTTATTTGAAAGGCGGCGAGGCGACCACCTGGGCGTCCTTCGACCCCCATTCCCGCGCCTACGACGTCCTTCTTAATCCGCGCTCCGTCCGCATCGCCAAATTGCTCTCCAAGGACCTTGGCGGCAAGCCGGCGCATCAGGCCAAACTTTGCCTCGACTGCCACTCGATTGGCGGAGAACCGACTGCGGCCGACATCAAGGCCGGCAAGAATGATTTCGCCGCCGGCGTCGATTGCGAGACATGCCACGGTCCAGCCTCCGCGTGGCTCGAGCCTCACTTGACGAAGGAATGGACCGACTCGAAGACCGACAAGGCGAAGTACGGTTATCGTTCACTCGTCGAACTTCCCGTCCGTGCAAAGCTGTGCGTAACGTGCCATGTCGGTGATTCGACCAAGGAAGTGAACCACGACCTGATCGCCGCGGGGCACCCTCGCCTCATCTTCGAGCTTGCCGCCTATCAAAGGTCGCTTCCGCGTCACTGGCAAGAACCTTTTGAAAAGCCCGACGCCAAGGTCAAGGCCGACGACTTCCACGCCAAGGCCTGGGCAATCGGTCAGGTAACGACCGTTTCGGCCAATGTCGATCTTTTGAAGACGCGGGCGACGAACGCCAAGGCGGGTCACGCCCCCTGGCCCGAATTCACCGAATACGACTGCTTCTCCTGCCACCACGAACTTGCGAACCCAAGCTGGCGACAGGTAAATCTGGGACATCGTCCACCGGGAACACTCCCCTGGGGCACTTTCACGTTGCCGACGACCTCTGCCCTCGCGAACGCATCCGGCAACGACGAGGTGATTGCCTCCCTCGGCAAGTTGAGAGTTGAGATGATGCGACCTCTGCCCGATCCCGAACGCGTCGCTGCGCTCGCGGATGAGGCATCCAAGCTCATGAACACGTGGAAGTCGAACACGACTGCATTCAAGTTTGATGCGGCCAAGGTTGAATCACTGCTGCACGTCTTTCTTGATTCGACAGCCAAACCACTGAACTGGGACGACGCGGCCGCTCGGTCGCTGGCGGCAACTGCGCTGGCGGACGCGTATGCAGATATCACCGGCAAATCGATCGATCCTGCCACGGCGAAGGAATCGGAAAAGCTTCGCGCAACGCTCGGGTTTCCCGAGTCGACCGATTCGCCCCGGGGATATCATCCTTGAAAATCTTGGTGCTTGCGATTTTCGGCAGATCGGTAAGGATAGGTCCGCATCGAACCACTTCGTTTTTGTGACAATACGCCGCCGAGCGCGTATGGATCTGCGGCAAGTTAGCGCGACGTGACCGCGCGGGTGGCGTCGATTGGCCTTGTGAACGAATATTGCTCGTGTGTTCCCGGCGCGAACGGAAGCCGGCCACGAGAGTGCGATATCCCTGGATAACGGCAAGATTGGGACACCAAACGACCTCGGAGAGCACACGAATGAGTGGCACCAACGACCTAGAAACGCTGAGCATCAACACGATTCGCACGCTGTCCATGGACGCGGTTCAGGCCGCGAATTCGGGGCACCCCGGCACGCCGATGTCGATGGCTCCCGTGGTTTACACCATCTGGCAAAAGCTTCTTAACTTCGACCCCGCCGATCCCATCTGGCCGAACCGCGACCGGTTCGTGCTGTCGATCGGCCACGCGTCGATGCTGCTCTATTCGATTCTGCATCTCACTGGCGTGAAGTCGGTCACGACGAAGTACACGATCGAAGGCGAGCCCGCTGTCACGCTCGACTCGATCAAGAAGTTCCGCCAGCTCGATAGCAAGTGCCCGGGCCATCCTGAATATCACTGGACCTCGGGCATTGAAACTACCACCGGCCCGCTCGGCCAGGGTTGTGCCAATAGCGTCGGCATCGCGATCGCCGGCAAGTGGCTCGGAGCCCACTACAACAAGCCAGGCTTCGACATGGTTGACTACCGTGTCTACACGCTGTGCGGCGACGGCGACATGATGGAAGGGATCTCGGGTGAAGCCGCCTCGCTGGCCGGTCACCTGAAGCTCTCGAACCTCTGCTGGATCTACGACAGCAACCGCATCACGATCGAAGGTCATACCGACCTTGCCTTCAGTGAAGACACCGGCAAGCGATTCGAAGCCTATGGCTGGAACGTTCTGCATGTCGAAGACGCCAACGACACCGCCGCGCTTCAGAAGGCGCTCGACAACTTCAAGAAGACGACCGACAAGCCGACGTTCATCGTCGTGAAGTCGATCATCGGCTGGGGCTCGCCCAACAAGGCCGATACTCACGGCGCGCACGGCGAACCGCTGGGCGAAAACGAAATCAAACTGACGAAGGAAGTCTACGGCTGGCCCGACGAGAAGTTCCACGTTCCCAACGGCGTGTATGACCACTTCCAGTCGGGCATCGGTGCTCGCGGCAAATCGGCCCGCGAAGCCTGGTACAAGCTGCTCGAAGAGTATCGCAAGTCGCACCCCGACCTCGCGGATCAGCTCGAGCGCATCCAGCGCCGCGATTTGCCCGATGGCTGGGACAAGGATATCCCCGAGTTCCCGGCCGATCCCAAGGGCATGGCCGGCCGCGACGCTTCGGGCAAGGTGCTCAACGCGATCGCCAAGAATCTGCCGTGGATCATCGGTGGTTCGGCCGACCTCGCTCCGTCGACGAAGACCCGCCTCACGTTCGAGGGCGCGGGTGATTTCGAAGCCGCGACGTACGGTGGGCGCAACTTCCACTTCGGTATTCGCGAACACGCGATGGCTGCTGTTTTGAACGGCATGTCGCTCTCGAAGGTTCGTCCCTTCGGCTCGGGCTTCTTGATCTTCAGCGATTACGCCAAGCCGGCGCTTCGTTTGAGCGCGATCATGGAAGTGCCCACCATTCATGTGTTCACGCACGATTCGATCGGCGTGGGCGAAGATGGCCCGACACACCAGCCGATCGAGCAACTCGCATCGCTGCGGTCGATTCCTGGCTTCGTCACGTTGCGTCCGGCCGACGCGAACGAAATGGCCGAAGCGTGGAAGTACACGATCAAGCTCAAGCACGAACCGGTGGCGATCATTGCGACGCGTCAACCGATTCCCACGTTTGACCGCACCAAGTATGCGTCGGCGAGCAACCTTGTTCGCGGCGGCTACATCATGGCCGACGCCGAAGGTGGCAAGCCGGACTTGATTCTCATCGGCACCGGCAGCGAAGTGCAGCTTTGCGTGTCGGCGTACGAGGTTCTCTCGAAGGAAGGCGTGAAGGTTCGCGTCGTCAGCCTGCCGAGCTGGGAACTGTTCGACCACCAGGACGAAGCGTATCGCGAGTCGGTTCTGCCGAGCGCGGTGACGGCTCGTCTCGCGGTTGAGCAGGCCTCAACTTTCGCCTGGGCGCACTATGTTGGTGCCAAGGGCAAGGTGATCGGCATGCACACCTTCGGTGCCTCGGCTCCGCTCAAGGAACTGCAATCGAAGTTCGGTTTCACCCCCGACAAGGTGGTCGAAGCCGCTCGCGCCTTGCTCGCCGCATCGAAGGCCTAATTCAGAAGCGCTTCGACGCGTCTCGCGCCCGGCGTTGTGTGCCGGGCGCGACGATTCCCCCACCACGTCACGTCTCATCACCTCTGCAGAGGAGAGTCGCAAGTGCAACTAGGAATGATCGGCCTTGGACGTATGGGCGGCAACATGGTCCGCCGCTTGATGAAAGCGGGCCACGAGTGCGTCGTTTTTGACCGAAGCGCCGAGGCGGTTAAGGGCCTCGTTGCTGAAGGGGCGAAAGGCGCGACCACGCTCGAAGAGTTCGTCAAGCTGCTTACCAAGCCGCGTGCCGCGTGGGTTATGGTGCCCTGCGGCGCTCCGACCGAAGACACGGTTAACGGCCTCGCAGCACTGATGGAATCGGGCGACACGATCATCGACGGCGGTAATTCCTACTTCAAGGATGACGTCCGTCGCGCTGGTCAGCTCAAGAGCAAGGGCATCAATTACGTCGATGTCGGAACCTCGGGTGGTATCTGGGGCATCGAACGCGGCTATTGCATGATGATCGGCGGTCCCGATGACGCTGTGAAGCGCATCGACCCGATCCTCAGCACGTTGGCCCCTGGCATGGGTGACGTGGGACGTACTCCCGGTCGTCCTGCCGACAAGGGTGGCACGGCCGAACAGGGTTACTTGCACTGCGGCCCTTCGGGCGCTGGGCACTTCGTCAAGATGGTGCACAACGGCATCGAATACGGCCTGATGCAGGCTTATGCCGAAGGGTTCGACATCTTCCGCTCGGCGAATTCGGAAGAAGTCGCCAAAGAACATCGTTACACGTTCGACCTGCCCGAAATCGCCGAAGTATGGCGGCGTGGTAGCGTCGTCGGCTCGTGGTTGCTCGACCTGACGGCGATGGCGCTGATCGAGAATCCCTCGCTTGATAACTACACCGGTTTCGTGCAGGATTCGGGCGAAGGGCGCTGGACGATCATGGCGGCCATCGAAGAAGCGGTTCCTTGCGAAACGCTGTCGGCTTCGCTCTACGCCCGCTTCCGTTCGCGCCAGCAGCACACCTTCGCCGAGAAGGTTTTGTCGGCGATGCGGCACAAGTTTGGCGGACACGTTGAGCGTCCGGCCGGGAACTAAAGTCTCGGCGCGGGCCGCAATCCGCGATAGAGTTCATCACGCGGGGCGGGCGGATTCTCGTCCGTCCCGTGCTGGCTCCTACAACGTCAACGCGACGGAGTCTCGCCATGACCGACGCGACCCCGCCCCCCCAAGTCGTTAATCCGCTCAGTGCGGGCCCCGACTCGACCCTTCTGCCTCAGCCCTGCGTGCTCGTTATCTTTGGCGCAGCGGGCGACCTCTCCTGGCGCAAATTATTACCTGCCGTCTATAACCTGAACGCTGATGGCGTTTTACCGGCGAACTTTGCAGTCGTCGGTTTCGGCATTGGCGCGGAAGGCGATCCTGAAGAATGGTTCCGCGCGCGGGCACGCAGCGGGATTGAAAAATTCTCTCGGCGGCCGATCGACGAAGCCCACGGGGCCGACTTCGCTCGCTGCTTGTTTTACGTATCCGGCAGTTTCAACGACTCTCGGGCGTATCAGCAACTCAAAGCGAAACTCGAAGCGGTCGACGCGCAGTTCGGCATTCCGGGCGCTCGCGTCTACTACCTGTCTATTCCGCCGACGATGGTGCAACCGGCCGTCGACGCGCT
The DNA here is from genome assembly GCA_945957605.1 of uncultured Isosphaeraceae bacterium. Lineage (GTDB taxonomy): Bacteria > Planctomycetota > Planctomycetia > Isosphaerales > Isosphaeraceae > CAMFLR01. Next base: position 344,007 of record CAMFLR010000004.1, on the reverse strand, counting down.
GAAAGCGAACGGGCTAGTCAGCTCGCCCGAAGAGCAACACGCGTTCACGCGAGTGATTGTCGAAAAGCCGATCGGTCGCGACCTCGAATCGGCCGAGGCCGTGAATCGGTGCGTTGCCAATTCGTTCGCCGAGTCACAGACGTACCGCATCGACCACTACCTCGGCAAGGAAACGGTCCAGAACCTGATGGTTCTGCGGTTCGCGAATAGCATCTTCGAGCCACTCTGGAATCAGAAATACATCGACCACGTCCAGATCACCGTCTCCGAGGAAGAGGGACTAACGCAGTACGATCCTGCGACCAACGAGCCGACGGCGAGCCGCATCGGTTATTACGAAGGAGTCGGTGCGCTTCGGGACATGGTGCAAAACCACATGCTCCAGGTTCTTTGCCTCACGGCGATGGAGCCTCCCTACTCGCTTGGTGCCGACGTGATTCGCGATAGCAAGCTCGCGGTTCTGAAGTGCCTGCGGCCGTTCGACGAAAATGCTCTCGAGCATTCGGTCGTCCGGGCGCAATACATTGAAGGCGAGATTCACGGACATCCCGTGCCGAGCTATCGCCACGAAGTCGTCGACTTTGACTCGCGCCACAATATCCCGATCCCTAACGGCACTACGACCGAAACGTTCGTCGCCATGCGGGTATTCATCGATAACTGGCGCTGGGCCGGTGTGCCGTTTTACTTGCGCACCGGCAAGCGATTGCCGAAGCGTGCCAGCGAGATTGCAATTCAGTTCAAGGCCGTGCCGAACATTCTGTTCAACCAAAACCAGAATGTGCCGCTCGAGCCGACGGTTCTGTCGATCCGTGTTCAGCCCGAGGAAGGCCTGTCGCTTCGGCTGGCCTCGAAACTTCCGGGGCCGAAGGTCCGGATCTATCCGGTCAAGCTTGAATTCAACTACAGCTCATTGTTCGGCGGCGAGAGTCCCGAAGCTTATGAGCGATTGATACTCGACGTGATGGCGGGCGATCCGACGCTTTTCATGCGTCGCGACGCAGTCGAAGCGGCGTGGGAATTCGTGATGCCGGTGCTCAATCATTGGGAGCACTCGCGTTCGCGATTCCTGCCACAGTACCAGGCCGGAACGTGGGGGCCGCTTGAGGCGGACCGCCTGATCGAGAACGACGGCCGGTCGTGGAGGCCGTTATGATCGACGCCACCGCGCCGGTTGATGTACCGCTTTCGGCCGTCGATCGCCAGTTGACCGAAGGGCTGCGCGAACTGCACGATCCGACGTCCGCGCCGATGTATCGCGCTCGGATGTCCAATCTTGTCATCTATTGCGACGACGAATCGCATCTCCAGGAAGTTGAGGCGTCGATTCCGCAGATCGTGTCGGTTCATCCGGCACGTGTGTTTTTGCTCGTTGCCAACGATTCGTCATCCTCGAATGACGTGCGAGCGACTGTTCAAGTGCGGCGTGCGGGGGCAGGTTCGCGCATGGCGGCCGAGCAAGTCACGTTGCGCGGCGGTCCGCACGGCGCCGATCATTTGCCATTCGCGGTTCGCGCGCTCTTAATTGGCGATCTACCGACGAACGTCTGGTGGGCGTCGCGCACGCCGCCGCCGTTTGCTGGTCCTGTGCTCGACGATCTCTGCGAATCAGCTCAGCAACTGATTTACGACAGCCTCGGCTGGGCCGACCCGCATCGCGGTATGGCGGCAACTTCAGCGTGGCTGAGCCGCTTCGAGCGCGAAGGCGAAGGTGGTCGCTGGCGCGTCGCGTCCGACCTTAACTGGCGCCGTCTCAAATACTGGCTGCGGCTGATCTCTCAGGAGCTTTCACCGGCGGTCCATCCCGGTGCGCTCGATACCATTTCGGAAGTGCTCATCGAGCACGGTCCGCACGCGGTGACACAGGCGTGGCAAATCGGCGCGTGGCTCGCATCCCGGCTCGACTGGAAAATCCAGGCGACGAAGTTCAAAAAAGGCAGTGAGATCGGCTTTCAATTCGAGCGGCCCGAGCACGGCACGGTGCGACTGAGGTTGGATCGCCTTGAAGAAGGCGCTGCAGAAATTCGTCGCGTGAAAATCGCCTGTGCGGCGTGCGGTGAACTCGGCTCGCTCGACTTTACCTCGACGGGCGACGGCAGACTGGCCGTGCAGCCGGAAGAGGCGGGCGCAGAACCTCGCACGCTTTCGGAGCCGGCTCAAAGCCTCGTGGAAATGGTGGCGAAGCAGCTTTCCGACCGCGAACCCGACAACATTTTTCGCGAGATGGTCAAGGCTGCGCACGTTCTGGTTCAGGCGAGCATTCATTGACAAATCACGGCGTGTAGATGCGCGTGTGAATGCTCGATCGCCACGTTGCCTGCGTGCTATGCTATCTCCGGACGCTACTCGAACAACAACGGTTCCCCTACCCTTTTGACTGCGGATTGAGGATTATCCCATGTTCCTGGCGGGCGACATTGGTGGGACGAAAACCGTGCTCGCGTTGTTCGAGCCGACTGAAAATGGCCTGAATCAAGTTGGTGAAGAAACGTTCCCGAGCCGCGGCTCCGCGACGTTCGAGGCGATTCTCGACCAGTTCGCCGCCACACACCCGTGCGAGTCGCTCAGTTCCGCCTGTTTCGGCGTCGCCGGACCGGTGATCGACGGCGAATGCCGGACCACGAACCTTCCCTGGCACCTCATCGAAACGAAGCTCGCCGCGCATCTCAAAACCCGCCGCGTCAAGCTGCTCAACGACCTCGAAGCCGCCGCCTACGGCATGCTCTTCCTCACGCCCGACGAGATGGAGGTGCTCAACGCAGGCGTCGAACCGCATCATGATGGCAACGTCGCCGTTATCGCTGCGGGGACCGGCCTTGGCGAAGCGTTCCTCTACTACGATGGTGAGCATTTTCATCCAGTGGCGTCGGAAGGCGGCCACTGCGACCTCGCGCCTCAGAATCCACTTGAAGACGAACTCGTTCAATATAGCCGCGAGAAGTTTGGTCCGCACGTTAGCTATGAGCGCGTGATTTCAGGACCAGGATTTCATCACGTCTACTCGTTCTTGCGCGATCGTGGCCATTATCCCGAGTCGCCCGAAGTCGCCCAGGCACTTGAGACCGGCGACAAGAACGCAACAATCACGAAGTTTGGCATCGACGAGCACGACCCGCTTTGCACGGCGACGCTCGAACTCTTCGCGTCGATCTACGGCGCCGAGGCGGGCAATCTGGCGCTCAAGTGTGTGGCGCGCTCGGTGTACGTTGGCGGTGGCGTGGCACCGAAGATCATGAAGGTGCTCAAACGCGGCGGATTCATGAAGTCGTTCCTGGCGAAGGGACGGCTTCAACCCGTGCTGGAAGGAATGCGGGTCGCAGTCGCGATCAATCCCAAGGCCCCGCTCATCGGCGCGGCGAATTATGCTCGGCGTCTTTGATTAAATGCCGAGTTTCCCCCTCTAAACGCCACCAAGACTATCCCGCCTGCCAGCCGAGGTAACATCGCGATGAGCCGAGAGCGAGATCGACTCAAGGAACCGCACGACGAACAGCATGGCTGGCAGCGCTGGGGTCCTTATGTCAGTGAACGCGCGTGGGCGACAGTCCGCGAAGATTATAGCGAAAACGGCGACGCGTGGAACTATTTCCCCCACGACCTGGCGCGCAGCAAGGCGTACCGCTGGGGCGAAGACGGCATCGCCGGCGTTTGCGATCGCTATCAATTGCTCGTTTTCGCGCCGGCGTTCTGGAACGGCGTCGACGACATTTTGAAAGAGCGCCTCTTCGGACTCACCTCGTCCGAAGGGAACCACGGCGAGGATGTGAAAGAGTATTACTTTCACGTCGATAACGTTCCAACGCACTCTTACATGAAATATCTCTACAAGTATCCGCAAGGGAAATTCCCTTACGGCAAGCTTGTCGAGGAGAATCGCAAGCGCAACACGCACGACTTCGAGTACGAGCTGATCGATACGGGCGTTTTCGATCAAGACCGCTACTTTGATATCGTCATCGAATATGCGAAGATCGACACCGAAGATATTTGCATTCGTATCGAAGCGTTTAATCGCGGCCCCGAACCCGCGCCGCTGCACATTTTGCCGCATCTCTGGTTCCGGAACACCTGGGCGTTCAAGCAAGGGAGCCATCAGGTTCCCAAGATTTCGCCGGGTGTTGAGGGGCCGAAGTATCAGTCGATCGTCTGCGACGACTCGTTCATGCAGTGCCTGGCGACCGTTCCGGTGGACTATCACCTTGGCAAACGCCACCTGATCGGCCCGCCCGACGGCCGCGCAATCTTCACCGATAACGAGTCGAACCCCGATCGCGTCCAGCCTCTGCCGCACGCGATGGCGAGCCGCTTTGTGAAAGATGCGTTTCACCGACACATCATTCACGGCGAAGATTGCATCAATCCTGATCGGTTCGGCACGAAGTCGGCCTATCACTATTTCTATCCGGCGATTCCGCCTGGCGGATCGGTCGTCTTGCGATTGCGGCTGACCGACCAGTTCGAGGGCGCCGACCCGCTGGCCGAAGTCGATCGTTGCGTCGATTTGCGTCGCGCAGAGGCCGATGAGTTTTACGCCGAGATTCATCCCGATCGCGCGACCGAGGACGAAAAACGCGTCCAGCGCCAGGCACTCGCAGGGATGCTCTGGACGAAGCAATCGTATCTATTTGATGTGAACGCGTGGCTTGTGGGAGACGACGGTGCAACCCCACCGCCGCAATCGCGCTGGCACATTCGCAATGAACGATGGCGGCATCTCAACACACTGCGCATCATGTCGGTGTGCGACAAGTGGGAATACCCGTGGTTTGCCGCGTGGGACCTTGCTTTCCACTGCGTACCGCTTGCTCTCGTCGATCCCGGATTCTCAAAGCGGCAACTCTGGATGCTGCTCTTCGAGCAGTTCCAGCACCCCAACGGCCAAATCCCCGCGTATGAGTGGGAATTCTCCGACCTCAATCCGCCGGTACACGCGTGGTCGGTCTGGCGCGTGTACAACATGGACAAGCAGTTCACCGGCGTGGGCGACCGCGCATGGCTCGAGCGCTGCTTCCACAAGCTGTTGATGAACTTCGCATGGTGGGTGAACAAGGTCGACGGCGAAGGGAACAACGTCTTCGAAGGCGGCTTCCTCGGGCTCGATAACATCACCGTTGTTGATCGCAGCGAGCAGTCGCAAGACGGTACGCGGCTCGAGCAGTCGGACGCCACCGGCTGGATGGGGATGTTCTGCCTCAACCTCATGCGCATCGCGCTTGAGCTTGCACGCGAGAATCCCACGTACGAAGGGCTCGCGACCAAGTTCTTCCAGCACTATGTGTACGTCGCCAATGCGATGAAGCACATGGGTAAGCGTGACTATCAACTCTGGGACGAGCGCGACGGCTTCTTCTACGACGTGCTGGTTTACCCCGATAAGCGGTTCCACAAGTTCCGCGTGCGCTCGCTCGTCGGCCTGATTCCGATGTTCGCGGTCGAGCGTCTCGAAGAGGATTGGATCGCGCCGTTCAAGGAGTTCCGCGCCAATCTCGAATGGTTCATGACCCACCGCGCCGAGCTAACGGGCCGCGTGGTGCACACGGTCGAGAACAACGGCAAGAAAACGCACGTTCTCACGATTCTCGACTGGGATCAGTTTCAGCGTATTGCCGAACGGCTCTGTTCTTCCGACGAGTTCCTTTCCGATTATGGCATTCGCAGTCTGTCGAAGGCTCACCAGCACGATCCGTTCGAGTTCAACGGCAGCGTCGTCGGTTACGAGCCGGCGGAGTCGTTGGTGCGAATCAAGGGCGGCAATTCGAACTGGCGTGGACCGATCTGGTTCCCGACGACCTTCCTGCTCATCGAGAGTTTGCGAAAGCTTGGCCGAGCGTTCGGCGAAAGCGCGGCTCCCGTGTTGCCTGACGGCCGCAAAGTGGCATTCCGATCGATCGCACGGTCGATTGCTGACCGATTGATCGGCATCTTTACACGCGATGAGCAAGGTCGGCGAGCGGTTTACGGCGGAGCGCGCAAGTTCCAGGAAGACCCGCACTGGCGCGATCTGATCCTCTTCTACGAGTATTTCCACGGCGACAACGGCGCGGGATTGGGGGCATCGCACCAGACCGGCTGGACGGGGCTCGTCGCGGCGCTCATCGACGAATGGCGTTGATTCCTGGCGTTTATGGGTTGATGTGCGTCGACTTCCACGTCTCGCCCGCTCGTTCGTGTACGACACGGCGGTGTGGCTCGAAGTTGATGTTGAGCACGTCAACCCGCGACGGCTGAAGTGCCAGAACGAAAAACGGCGGAAGCGGCGTCAGTTCGCTGATCGTGATGTTTGTCGCCGTCGTGGGTTTGCCAGTCCGTTCTGCGCCGGGGGCCGGCCAGGCGAACTGATGGCGCGCGGCCTCAGAAAGCTCGCGCCACATATCGATTCGCACCTGGCCCATTGCCCGGTTGGAGCCGTCGATCACTTGCAACTTTCCGCGAACTCGGAATTGCAAGCGACGCGCGGCGAAGTACCAGCAGGCCTCGCAATTCTGGTTGCGAAGGATCTCGCTGATCTTTTGACTACGCGCGTCGGTCGCGAGCAGAAGGTCGTTCGTGTCGTCGAGAAATCCGCGAAAAACGAGCGTGCGATTCGATGGATAGCCGTCGAGGCCGATCGTCGCGAGGCTAAGAAATCGCGAGGCGGGGTCGCTTGCGGTCTCGTTCAACGCGAGGTCGAGGGCGGTTCGCCACGGGGGCGGTGCGCTCGGTAAGGAAGGAGAATTCGACATAAGATTGCGTCTTCCATGTGAGGTGAGGAAGGGCGTCAGAGTCGGCAACGGCTTGCGTTTTTCTCCGAGCCTCTAAATACTCATCGAACGGCAGGGAATCCGAGAGGAAGGGGTCGGGAGAACGACGATGAAGGTTTGGCGGCTTGCAGCGTTGCTTTGCGTTTCGTGGTTCCTGTTCGGTGGCGCGGCGAGTGCGCAGCAGAAAGAGCAGATTCCGCACAATCAGGATCGTCCACCGAATCCAGCGAAATCGCCGGAAGAAGCTGCGAAGGCGATGACGGTGCCGCCGGGCTTCTCTGTTGAAGTTGTCGCCGCCGAGCCGAACCTCGTCAACCCCGTGGCGATGACGTTCGACGAAAAAGGCCGCGTGTGGGTGACCGAAAGCCTCGAATACCCCAGGCGCGCACCCGGCAAAGGTCGCGACCGCGTGAAGGTGCTCGAAGATACCGACGGCGACGGCAAGATGGACAAGTTCACCATCTTTGCTGAAGGTTTGAACATTCCTTCAGGAATTGCTGTTGGCAGCGGCGGTGTGTGGGTTGCAAACGCGCCCGACATCCTGTTCCTGCAAGACACCGACGGCGACGGCAAGGCTGATAAAACCGAGGTCGTCGTCACCGGGTTTGGGCGCGACGACACGCACGAGCTACCCAACTCGCTGACCTGGGGGCCGGACGGCTGGCTCTACGGCCTGAATGGGGTGTTCAATCGGTCGGTCGTGAACTATCGCGGCAAGAAATACGACTTCACGGCGGCCCTGTTTCGGATTCATCCCAAGACCCGCGAATTCGAGTTGTTTGCAGAAGGGACCAGCAACCCCTGGGGCGTTGCATGGAATCAGGAAGGTTCGGCGTTTCTCTCCGCCTGCGTGATCGATCATCTCTGGCATCTCGTGGAAACCGGCTACTACCACCGCCAGGGGGGCCCCTACCCTCCGTTCACCTGGAAAATCGAGTCGATCGTCGACTACAAGCACCAGAAGGCTGCTTACTGCGGTATTCATTTCTTTGATAGTGATGCTTATCCTGCCGAATATCGTGAAAAACTCTACATGGGTAATATTCACGGCGGATGCATCAATGTCGATGGTTTGAATCGCAACGGATCGACTTATCAGGGCATCAAGTATCCCGACTTCCTCACCGCGAATGATTCCTGGTTCATGCCGGTCGTGCAAAAGACGGGGCCGGATGGCTCGATGTACATTCTCGACTGGTACGATCGCTACCACTGCTATCAGGATGCGAATCGTGATCCCGCGGGGATTGACCGTCTCAAAGGTCGGCTTTACCGCGTCCGGTATAAGGATACGCCAAGGGCGCAAAGCTTTGATTTGTCGAAGGAAACTGACGATCAACTGATTGCGCGGCTCGCGAGCCCGAATGTGTTCTATCGCGATCTTGCCCAGCGTCTGCTGCGCGAGCGGAACAAGCCTGAAACGATCGCCAAACTTCAGTCTCTCGTGTTCGACACGAACGCATCACGAAAAACTCGTCTGCACGCGCTCTGGACGATTGTGGGCGCCGGCGATCTCGAACCCGTGTTCCATCTTGGTTTGCTCGCAAACAACGATCCGACGGTTCGCGCCTGGGGTGTGCGGGCTGCCGGCAATATGCGAAAGGTGACGCCTGAAGTTCGCACCAAGCTGCTTGAATTGGTAAGTGATCCAAGTCGCGATGTTGTGCTTCAGGTTGCGACTGTTGCGAACAAGGTTGAAGGCATTGAGCAAGTTCCCTTGCTGCTTTCCGCATTGAACAACGCAGGCGACGACATTCTGATCCCGCGAATCGTTTGGCGGAATTTGCTCGCCGATTTCAACGATCCGCGCAATGTCGCTCAGTTCGTGATGGGCCTGGGCAATGGCGAACCCGCTGCGACGCCAAATCAAACGCTATTGATTCCGCGCGTGGTGGAACGAGTGGTGCGTGGGGGCACTCGCGACGATGAAACTGCCGTTCTGCTCGTGCAATACCTGGCGCGCGGCGGGAAGAATCCGGTCGTTGTCGATGCACTTCGCCGTTCGCTGGCCACGATTCGCGAGGCGATTGGCTCGGGAGAGATCAAGCCGAAGGAGAGCGGCGAACTCGGTGATCGGATTCGCGGCGTTCTGAAAGAAGTCGCTGCGCGCGATTCTGACGCTGGGCTTCGGTTCGAGGCTGTGCTGCTGGCGGGAGCCTGGAACGATGCCGAGTCGTTACTGCTTGTTCGCGAGTTTTTCATCAAACCCGCCCTGCCCGATGCACAGCGAATTCTTGCCCTCAACTTGCTCGCGAATACCGGCCAGAACATTCTTGAGCCGGCTGAAGCCGTGCTTCTCGACAAGAAGGCGAATTCGGCCGATTTCCGGGGCCAGGTGATCGCGTCGCTCGGGAAATTGACGCAGCCCGAGATCGCGAGCTTCGTACTCGCACAATTCGCTGCGCTCGAGCCCGAACTCAAGCCGCGTGCGATCGAACTACTCACGCAGCGGCCCGTTTGGAGCAAAACGCTGCTGAAAGCGATCGAGTCGAAATCGATCTCGAAGGACACCGTCAATCTCACGCAAGTGCGCAAGCTGCTCGCCAGCCGCGATGCCGAACTCGCCAAGAGTGCCAAGGCGATTTGGGGCAGCGTGCGCGAGGGACGTAACCCTCAGCGCGAAGGCGTGATCGCCACGATGAAGAACTCGCTGGGCACCGCGCAAGGTAACCCTGCCGCGGGCGCGGTCGTGTTCAAAAACGTGTGCGGCCAGTGCCACAAGATTTATGGCGAGGGGCAGGATGTCGGCCCCGATATCACGTCGAATGGCCGTGGTTCGTTCGATCAAATGCTCTCGAACGTCTTCGACCCGAGTCTCGTGATTGGTGAAGCGTTCCAGGCGACGAGCGTTGCGACGAAGGACGGTCGCGTGCTAACGGGCTTGCAGGCCGAAAACTCACCGACGCGCATTGTGCTCAAGCTGCAGGGCGGAAAGCTTGAGATCATCCCACGCGAGAATGTCGACGAGATCAAGGTCAGCCCGCTTTCGCTGATGCCCGAAGATCTCGAAAAGCAGCTCAAGCCGCAGGAACTGATCGACCTGTTCTCGTTCCTGGCACTCGACAAACCGCCGACCGACTCGGCCGCCGCGCCGATTCCGGGGGCGCCAAAAGGCCTGATCAAACGCTGAGCGATTTTTGACGCGTTACCGGGCGTTCTGGAGCGCTGGCTCCAGGCGCTCGGCCAACGCGGTCAAGGCGTTGTGAACTGCGTCGATCGTCGTGTCGAGCGTTGATGTGCCTGCGGTCAGGCCGACGGTCCACTCGGGGTGGAACCAGTCGATGTCGAGCTCGGATTCGTCCTGCACGTGAAGTGCGGGGCGGCCGCGCTCGCGGGCCCGCTCGGCCAGAGCTCGCGTATTGTTCGAGTTGCGGCCACCGACGACGACGATCGCGTCGACCTCGTCGATGAGCCGTTCGAGCGAGCGCTGGTGATCTTTCGTGGGTAGGCAAACCGTGTCGATGAAGCGGATGTCCGCATTTGGGTTTTGGGCGATGATCGCCGCGCGAATCTGGTCGACGGTTTGATCGATGCTTGTCGTTTGCGCGATGATACCCAGGCGATCGTGCGGATAAGACTCGACGTCGCATGCACGCTCGACGATCGAATAGCTCGGCAAATCGTCGACCAATCCTCGGACCTCGACGTGACTCGGCTTGCCGACGACGATGACGTGTCGTCCTTCGTCGCGGAGCTGAAGTGCTGCGGCGTGCGCGCGGCGGACGAGTGGGCAGGTTGTATCGATGAGCTTGAGGCCAGAGGCTTCGAGACGCCCGCGCTCGCGGTCGCTGACGCCGTGCGCGGTGATCAGCACATGTGAGGTTTGAGGAACAGCGTTGCGGTTCGACTCGTCGACGGAATTGAAGCCGCGGTCGTCGAGTTGACGAAGCACGACCTCGTTGTGGACGAGTTCGCCGTGAATCGTGACGACCTCGGGTTCCTCAACGCGTTCGATGGCGCGAAGTGCATCGCGCACGCCGAAACACATCCCCAAAACCTCCGCTCGGATCACTCGCATCGAGACTATCCTTGGCTATTGATAACTTGACGCCTTAGTGAACTCTGCTTTACAAAGATAGAATACAAAAAAAGGGCTGGTCTGGCAAAATATTACGCCGGAGACCAGCCATCAGCAGGCGCACCAAGGGACGGAGTTTCCGACTTTGACGCGGCGAGAGCGTCGCCGACGACGTTTTCGAGCACGGTGATGTATTCGAGGAATCGCGTACGACCATCTTCTGTCAGACGGCAAAGAGTCTGAGGCCGGTTGTGCTGGTATCCCTTCCAGACCTCGACGAGGCCGGCTTCGTGCAACACCTGCAGGTGACGGCTCAGGTTGCCGTCGGTGAGCGCACAGAGGTCCTTGAGGTCGGAAAAGATCAACCCCTTGGGATGTGCGACCAGCGACGTGAGGATGCCGAGCCGCGCCTTTTCGTGAAAGGTGCGTTCCAGGCCGTCGTATGCGAACCGGCCGGAGTGGGGCTCCTGGCCTTTCGCGTCAGATGCTGGTTTCTTGATCGCCATGATGACGTTCCAAGGTTCCGTAAAGCACGGCCGCCGCAAAGAACTGGCCAATGCCGAAGGGAATACCCATCGCCCAGGGTGACAACGCGTGGGGCCCGCGGGCAACGATCAGGCAGAGCAACCCAGCCACAAGGTAAAACACCGCCACCGCTGTGATCGGCCGCGGCAATAGCCTGCGCGAGGCGAAGACCCCGAGGCTAAAGAGAATGGACCAGAGTCCCGGTAGCATCCAGAGCGACGACTCAGCAGAACGGGCGACGACGATCGTCAACAACCCGCCCGCGACAACGCAAGGCGCAAACTGCTCAACCGCCAGGATCGTGATCTCGCGTGACCACGAACCCAAAGGCGCGTGCTTCGCTCGCCAGATCATGCCGACACCGGCCGCCAACGCACTCGCAAACGCTGCCGATACCCAGAGCGCCAGGTAGCTATCAAGCTGCCCGACCGGATCACGGATCCAGAAGGCCTGGTAAATCGACGCTCCGCATGCGAGCAGCCCCGAAAAGGCCACTGGAACGGCGCGATAACCCCGGAAAACCTGGGTTCTCGCCATCGTCCGGCGAATTTCGGCAATCTGCGCCAGGGCTTCGTGTAACTCCATGTCGCCTCACTCTGACGAGGACCAGAGACGGCTTCCGGGCCATTCCTGCCCTTCGCTTTGTAGTGTAAAGCAAGGTGTCGGGTTCGTCAACCCTTCGCTGCGGATTTATGACAGCTCGGAATCAGGACAATCAGCCTGGGCCGAGCCGGACGAGGTCGAGCAGTTCGTGGCCGGTCATTCGGTGCGCTGCGTCGTGCGGGCAGGCATAGACGCAACTGGGCTGACCGTCGAGCTCGCGGCATAGGTCGCACGACGTCGCTTTTTGCTGGATGACCGGAATCAATTTGTCAGGATGCGCTGGATCGGCCTTCATCTGGGCAGGCAGCGAGTGCATGTTGATATTGCCATACGGGCAATTGTCAGCGCACTTGCCGCAGCCGATGCAGGTATCCTTGATGATGATTTCACGCGACTTGGAACGGCCAATTGCACCCACCGGGCAACCTACGAGACAGTACGGGTCGAGGCACGACCGGCAACTGCTGGCGACCAGGAACTTGTCGTACCGCAACCCTTCGCGGATGAGACGGGTCACGCCATCGTGGGCGTCGGAACAGGCCTTGGTGCACTCGTCGCAACGGGTGCATTTTTCGAGGTCGAGCACAAGCAGGCTCGTCGCGTTCATCAGCCCCTGGTCGAGGAATTGTGCGAGCGACGAATTCTCGAGTTCGTGAAGTGCTCGGGCGTTGTCCTCGAGGCGCTTCGACGCGGTTGCGATGACCTTGTTGCGGAACGCCGGGAAGTCGTCGAGCAGACCTTGGAATGCCTCGGCCGAGATGCGCACGAGGTCGACGTGGTCAAGCGCGGTACATGTCGCGGTACGACGGCCGGCGGCAACACCGGTCTTTTGAATCTCGGGGAAACCGGTCAAAAGGCCAATTTCGCCGATGTACCCTCCGGGACCGACGTAGTTAAGCACGTGGTCGGCACCCATGTGCTTTTGCGTCACTTTGACAAAGCCGGAACGCACGAGATAGAAGGCGTCGGCGAGGTCCCCTTGGTTGAAGATCGTGTCGCCGTTGTTGTAACGGTACAGATCAACCTGTGGACGCAACCGCGTGACGAACCGCTCAAACTCGGCGGGAGACTCGGCGACATCCGCGAAGATGTCGACGCTGCGAAGATGGTTGTCGATCGCTCGCGCCCGGTAGCGGTCGTCGAGCATCTTCTTCGATTTTTTGCTGCGCTGGAGGATGTAGAGTACGTTTCGCTGCATTTCCAGCACGGTCACGTCGCCCTTGGCGCGAACTGTGGCAGAGCGTGGGTAGCTGTTCATGCAGGTCATTTCGCCGAAGATATCGCCTTTAACGAGTTCGGCGATCGGCTTTTCATATTCGAGCGACACGGGCGCATCGATATGAATGTATTTATCGTAATTTTCTTCTTCACGCGGCTCTTGCTTACGCGTCACCAGTTCGGAGCGGAAGCGGTTGATCAGGCCGCCGAGCAACCCAGCGCCCTTGCCTTTGCGGCTCTTGACGTGGTTGAACGACGTGGCGAGGTAGATATCAACCTTGCCGTCTTCGATGTAATAGGCGGTCGAGCCGAAATCGCCTTCGCGGCAAATGATCTCGCCGTTCTTGAAGTGGCGGCGGACAACGGCCCCTTCGTTGAATCGCAAGAAGGCGTGCGAAACGCCGTCGAAGAGCGGCAGTTTGACCAGATCGTCGGCGTGGACAACCTCGGATCCCTTGAACGCCTTCTTGTCCTTGATCGAATCGAAAACCGTCGCACGATTTGTGAGCGCACCGGTCGGGCAAGAAACCATGCACTCGCCGCACGACACGCAGTTCGACAGGCCCATGTTCTCGTTGAGGTCGAACGCAATCCGCGCTGTGTACCCCTTGTTCATGCGGCCGATGACTTGATTGTTGCGGATCTCGTTGCAACCGCGGACGCAACGATCGCACATGATGCAGGCCGAGTGATCGACCGCAATCACGACCGACGAGTCGTCGCGCGGGCGGTCTTCGCCGCCGGTTGCACGCTTGGGGAAGCGCGACGTGGTGCGGTTCATTTCCTCGGCAAGCAGTTCGAGTTCGCAATCCTTGCTCGCAGCGTGCTTCGCGCACGGGCTGGGATGGTCGGCCATGAGCATTTCGGTGAGCAAGGCAACCGCCTCGCGCACACGTTCGCTCGTGTCCTTGGTGCGAACTTCCATCCCCTTCTCGACCTGCCGCTGACAGGCCGGCGCGAGCTTGGCGCGGCCGTTGGGGTCGATGTCGACAACACAAACGCGGCAGACCGCGACCGGCGTCAAATGTTCGCGGTGGCAGAGCAAAGGAATCGGGTTATGCCCGGTCTTTTCCGCGAGCAAAAGCGCAGCGTCGTAGATGGTGGTTTCGCGGAGGACGGGGTTGCCGTCGGCGTCTTTGATATACCGACCGTTTTCGTCTTTCTTCAGCGTGGCCTGCGGCACTTCCACCGATTCACCATCGATTTTGATGGTGATCATCGGCTGATTGAGCCGGTCGCGCAGGGGCGTCGGCACGGCGAGCGTCCGGCCTTCGTAAACAAACTGTACGAGGTCGTCGGTGATTTGCATTGCCAGAGGCGCTCCGCTTCGCGTGGTCAGGCCTGAATCCGCATCGCTCAGGCGAGATACGGCTCGATTTCCTCAGGAAAATACTTCATCACGGTCGCGATCGGGTTGGGCGCAACCATTCCGAGGCCGCAAATCGATGTAATCATCATCGTTCGTGCGAGCTCGTCGATTGTCTTCAGATTAGAACGCGGATAATTACCCTTCATCATCGTGGCGATCATCTCGGCCAGTTTATGCGACCCAAGCCGGCATGGCACGCACTTACCGCACGACTCGTTCGCGTAAAACTCGACAAGGTTTCGCGCAAAATCGACCATGTTCGCCCCGCTGCCGACGATCACAATCGCCGCGCCGAGCATGTTGTCGAGCTGTCCCAGCTTGGCGGGATCGAGCGGAAGCTGGCGGACGTCGTATCCTGTTGCATCCGCAGGCAACGTCGAAGCGAACCGCTCCGGAAGTCTGTCGCGTGGGATGAAGTGGGGGAGCACTCCGCCGGACGGACCGGATGGAGCAATCGCCTTGAAGGTCTTGCCTGGCTTCATCCCCTGGCAGAGGTCATCAATCATCTCGCCGACGGTCAGGCCGAAGGGGATCTCGTAGACACCCGGCCGATTGACGTCTCCGCTCACCGAAATGAACCACATCCCGGTCGATCCGTTCACGCCAGCGTCGCGATACCATTCGGCACCGTTAAGCAAAATGGACGGCACCCAGCTCATCGTTTCGACGTTGTTCATCACAGTCGGCCGGCCGTAGAGGCCGCTATAGACCATGAATGGTGGCTTGTTGCGCGGTTCGGCACGCTTGTCTTCCATTGCCTCGATAAGGGCCGATTCCTCACCGCAAATGTAGCCGCCAGGGCTGACGAAGACGTCGAGATCGAACTCGAGCTCCGAGCCATAAATCTTTGAACCGCAAGCACCATGTGCGACCGCTCGCTGGATTTCTCGACGCACGGCTTCGATTTCTTCCTCGAATTCGTGGCGAATGTAGATCCAGCCTTGCTTGGCACCGGTGACTAGTCCCGAAAGGATCACGCCTTCGACCACAAGGTGCGGTGCGCGACGAAGAAGCTCACGATCCTTGAACGTGCCGGGTTCGCTTTCGTCACCGTTGACGACTGCATATTTTACCGGGCTCGGAGCGCCCCGGACGCTTGCCCACTTGCGGAAGGTTGGGAAGCGGGCGCCGCCCATTCCTTTAAGCGTCGAGGTTTCGAGCGACTTGATGATGCCGTCGGCGTCGCGAGTATCGACAAAGCGCTTAATCGCGTCGTAGGTGACTTCGCGGCCAAAATAAGGGTCGATTTTCCAAGGGAGGCGGTCTTCACCGGCGTGCTGGCGTGGCAAGGGTTCGTTAGAGAGCCCAAGCTCCACATAGCTGCGCAACTGCTGCGGCGACTTATCCCAGTAGACGTAATCGTTGACGCAGGCAGCAGGTGCGTGATCGCACTGACCCAGGCACGACACGCCTTTTACCTCGACCTGCTGCTTGCCGCCGAACTCGCTCGCCACGCCTTCCATGGCCGAATGGAGCGCTGGCGCGCCGGCAAGGTGGCAGGCCATGTCGCGGCAAACGTGGATGCTCACTTTGGGACCGGGCTTGAGCCGGAAGTGCGGGAAAAAGCTGGCCACTTCATGCAACCGGTGCAGCGGTTCACCGATACGCTTCGAAAGGGCCTTCAGCTCGTCATCGGGGAGATAGCCAAACTTGTGCTGGATCTCGCCTAACCGCTGGACAATCATAACTTTTTCACCGAGGTAAGGGCGGGCGCATGATACCCGTCCGGCCGTCCAGATATCGACTTGATTCAAAGACAGTAAGTCGGCAGAAAGCCGATGTCAATTGACCGCCCTGCCCGCTTGGGGAAGTTAGGCAAGAAAATATCGGAGATTTGCGTATTCTGGGTAGAATTGATTTAAAGCGTTCGGTTGGACGGTTATTGTCGACCGTTCGGAGCGGGTGAAAAGGAGTGGCGAGAGGCGGCCGGCTTTCCTTAGGATGCACGGCGCGGCGGTACGAGCTTACCGCGCGACGACTCCCATTGATCGAGCACCATCTGGCACGAAGGACCGAGACTGACGATGGTCACGACGACCCCTCGCCTGCGCGACCGCCTGGCCAATGAAACGGGCGCTGAGATTCGATTCGACGAAGGGTCTCGTTGGCTGTACGCGACCGACGCCAGCCTCTACCAGATCGAGCCGATCGGCGTCGTGATTCCGCGAACCGTGGCCGACGTCGCCACTGCCGCACGAATCGCCGCCGAAGAGGGCGTGCCGATTCTGCCTCGCGGGGGGGCGACAAGTCTTTCGGGTCAGACGATCGGCGAAGCGATCGTTATTGACTTTTCGAAGTACCTCAACCGAATCGGAGTCGTCGATCGCGACCGGATGACCGTGCGCGTCGAGCCGGGAGTCGTGCTCGACCGTCTCAACGCCCATCTCCGCTCGTTCGGTCTGATGTACGGCCCCGACGTCTCGACGAGCGATCGCGCAACACTCGGTGGGATGATTGGTAACAACTCGGCCGGCGCTCGCTCGCTGCGCTATGGTAAGGTGGTTGATCACGTCCATGCGCTCGATGTGGTTCTCGATGATGGCACAACGGCCAAATTCGGGCCAGTTTCACCGAGCGAGCTCGATGCCGTTTGTCGCGGAAGCGATCGCGCGGCACAACTTCATCGTCGCGTGCGCGAGATCGTCGAGGCCAATCGCTCAGAGATCGCGGCGCGATTTCCCCACATCTTGCGCCGGGTGAGCGGATACAACCTTGATGAGTTTGTTCCCGGCTTGCCCGTTCGGCCGGTTGGCTGGCCAACCGAGGAGTGGAACTTCAACCTGGCGCGATTGCTCGTCGGCGCTGAAGGATCGCTCGGAATCGTCACAGGTGCTGATCTTAAAGTCGTGCCGATCCCGCCTGCGCAAGGGCTTGTGATTCTCTCATTTGCGACGATTCCCGCTGCGCTCGAGCGACTGGGCGAAATCGTCGCGACGGGGCCTGTTGCGGTTGAAATGCTCGACCGCATGATCCTCGATCTCGCCGCGAAGCAGCCGGAGTTGTCGAAACGGCTCGACTTCACGTCCGGCCGTCCTGCCGCTGTGCTGGCGGCGCAGTTTTATGCGAACTCCGAGGCTGAACTTGCCGATCGCGCGAATGAGCTCGCGGCTAAGTTTGAAGGCGCGCCGGGAGTGCTTGGCGTTCGCAAGTCGCTTTCGGCTGCCGCGAAGGACGACTTCTGGAAAGTGCGCAAGGCCGGCTTGTCGCTTCTCATGGGAATGGTCGGCGATGCCAAGCCGGTTGCGTTCGTCGAAGATACGGCCGTCGCGCCCGAGAAGTTGTGGGCGTTTTACGATCGCTTCGTGAAGATCATGGAGCGACACGGGACGCAGGGCGCGTGTTATGGCCATGCCGATGTCGGCTGCTTGCACATTCGCCCGGTGCTCAACGTCAAAACACCCGGCGGCGTTGAAGCACTCAAAGATATCGCACGCCAAGTTTCTGATCTCGTCGTCGAATTCGGCGGCGCGATGAGTGGCGAGCATGGTGATGGGCTCGCGCGCAGCCTCTGGAATCGCAAGCTGTTTGGCGACAAGCTTTACCACGCGTTTGAAGAGGTGAAGCAGGCGTTCGACCCGACGCATCGGCTCAATCCCGGCAAGGTGATCGCGACTCAGCCGATCGACGAGAACTGGCGGATTAGCCCGGACTATCACGCGAACGAACCCGAAGAGACGATCCTCGATTTTTCGAGTCAGGGCGGATTCGCGCGAGCAACCGAGATGTGTTCAGGTGTGGGGGCGTGCCGCAAAGAGGGCGGCGGCACGATGTGCCCCAGCTACATGATTACGCGCGATGAAGAGCACACCACGCGGGGCCGTGCCAATGTCTTGCGACTCGTCATGGCCGGCTCAATTGGCGGCGGCGAAGGTCTCGACAATCCAACGCTTCACGATGCGCTCGACCTCTGCCTTCAGTGCAAGGCGTGCAAGACCGAGTGCCCATCAAATGTTGATATGGCCAAACTCAAGGCCGAGGTGCTCTACCAGAGCTATCGCGGAAAACCGATTCCGCTCGGTCCGCTTTTGATGAGCTATATCTATCGTCTCAACCCGCTTGGTTCGGCGATGGCTCCGCTCGCGAACTGGACGCTCAATCGTCCTGAAATGAAGTGGTTGCTCGAAAAGCTCGCAGGCGTCGATCGCCGCAGAACTTTGCCTTTGTTCGCTCCTCGGAGCTTTCGGACCTGGTTTCGCAAGCATGCGGTCGACGCGCGCGCCGGTGAGCGCGGTCGCGTGATTCTTCTCGATGATTGCTTTACAACATATAACAATCCCAATATTGGACAGGCCGCCGTTCGCGTTCTCGAAGCTGCTGGATATCGGGTCGAACTCGCGGGCCTCAAGTGTTGCGGCCGGCCGGCGATGTCGAAGGGCCTGCTCGATCTCGGGCGTGCACTGGCGAGTGAGAACGTCGCAAAACTTGCAGGGCCTGCGCGTGCTGGCGTGCCGATTCTCGGCCTCGAACCCAGTTGCATTCTGACATTCGTTGACGAGTATCGCGACCTTCGCCTGGGCGCCAATGCGGAGACAGTCGCGTCGATGTCGCAGCTCGTAGATCGGTTCATCGCCGATCCCGAACGCGTGCCGCATTTGCCCGTTCGCGAACAGTCGGAACGCGTGCTGCTTCACGGCCACTGTCAGCAGAAAGCACTTGTCGGCACGAGTGACACACTCGCCGCGCTCAAGCGGTTGGCAGGCGTTGAAGTGAAGGAACTTGATTCTGGTTGTTGCGGTATGGCCGGGTCATTTGGATATGAACATGGGCATTACGAACTGAGCACAGCGCTGGCGGAACGGGTGATTATTCCGGCGATGAAGGCAGATCCTTCGGCAACTCTCGCAGCGCCTGGATTCTCATGCCGATCGCAGATTCATGGGTTAACAGGGTTAACCCCAAAACACCCGATCGAGCTGCTGGCTGAGCGTGTCAACTCGGTCTGATACATCGGTGATGTCGATCTGCGACAACACGAAGATTTTTTGATTTTGACTCTGTCACCCCGCGCGCAAGCATGTTAGTGTGTGGAAAGATCCGGACGCCCGACGTCGGGCGCGTCGCGGTCTCTTTTCATTTCGTTAACAATTCCTGTTCGATTTTCATCGAGACGTTTCGGGGTGCCGGTTACGCGTGCATTCACCGAATGGGGGGAGTGCGCGCAGTTCAATCGATGTGTTCGCATCGAGGACCGGTGATCACTTGAAACACGGAGGCTTCACATGGCGCAGCGTTCAAGGCGCGGATTCACGCTCATTGAGTTGCTCGTAGTAATCGCGATTATTGCGGTTCTCATCGCCCTCTTGCTTCCGGCCGTCCAGGCTGCTCGCGAAGCGGCCCGTCGCGCTCAGTGCGTGAACAACATCAAGCAACTTGGTCTCGCGGTTCACAATTACGAATCCGGTAACAGTTGCCTCCCGGTCGGCCGCATTTACGGCCCGCGTCCGGGCAAGCCCGCGACCGACTTCCCCACCATCTTCGCTGCACAGAACACGCCGTGGTTCGTCCTCATGCTCCCGTTCATCGAGCAGGGCAACCTTGCGAATACCTTTAACTACGCGCTTGGTAGCGAAGGGAACGCGAGCCCGTTGCCCCTTGGGTTCTTCGCGAATTCGACCGTCGCATTTACGAAAATCTCGACATTCCAGTGCCCCTCGGACCGTCAGATGACGTTCCAGGTGAACCCTGGCTACGCCGGCGGTGCGCTGAGCGCCCCAATATTTACGAAGGGCAACATTGCCGCGTGCTGGGGTAACACAAACTGGGGGCAGTCGAACGAAGGTACCTATGGCGCGCAGTACCTCAAGTCTGCGTTCGGCCACACTCCCATCACGATCGCCAACTTCACCGACGGTACCAGCAATAGCTTGCTGACTGGCGAAGTGCTTCAGGGCGAAACGAACGACATCCGCGGCTGCATGTGGTCAACCGTGCCGGGCGGTGCCTCGTTCATGACGCGCTTCACGCCAAACGGCCAGATTGATTATCTCAATCAGTCGACAGGCGGTCCTGGCGACTACCTGAACAACTCCCCTGGCCTGTTCTGCGTCAACCAGCCCGGCTTCGGTCTGCCCTGCGTTCCGGGTGCGAGCGATCAACAGGCGTTCGCCGGCTCGCGCAGCAAACACGCGGGCGGCGTCAACGTCGGGATGGCCGACGGCTCGGTGCGGTTCATCAAGAGCTCGATCGCCGCGAAGACGTGGATCGCGCTCGGCTCGATCAGCGGTGGCGAAGTGATCAGCGCTGACTCGTTCTGACCGATTTGACCGAAGCCCGAGGTTTCGAGGTGTTTTGCCTCGAAACCTCGGTGAAGTCAGTGCCGACTTCCCGGGTCCATGCCCGCTACCCAGGCCATGACGGCCGGTGCGATCCGATCGACCGGATGAACAAACTTAGCCGCGCCACGGCTAATAGCCTCACGCGGCATGCCGAAGACGATGCTCGTCGCCTTATCCTGAGCCACAGTCATAGCGCCGGCCTCGCGCATTTCGAGCAAGCCGCGGGCGCCGTCGTCTCCCATTCCCGTGCAGATGATGCCGGCCGCATACGGGCCAGCCGCCTGCGCGAAGGAACGGAAGAGCACGTCGACGCTCGGTCGAAAGCGATTGACCTGCGGCCCTTCGATGAGTTCGACGCGATACCCTGCGCCCGTACGGCGAACCAATCCGTGAATTTCGCCCGGGATAACCAGCGCGCGGCCGGGACGTAGCGGCTCATGCTGTTTTGCCACGGCGACTTCAACCTGAACCTGAGGATTCGCGTTCAGCCGCTTGGCGTAATCTGAAATGAAGTCCTTCGGCATATGTTGAACGATCAAAATGCCGGGCGCATCTCGCGGAAAGCCGCTGAGCACCTGCGGCATCGTTTGAACGCCGCCGGTGCTAATGCCGATGGCAATGATCGGTTCCGAAGGGCCACCGCGCGGAACGTAGGCACGTCGCGCCAGCACTGCATCGGCGGGATTTGATGGACTTGCCGTGGTTGTTGGTGCCGCAATTCTCGCAGCGCCAGCCGCATTGCGCACGCTCTCCAGGAAATCGTCTCCCCACGCCGCCATCTTTTCCGGGTCACGCCAGTCGGGCTTGGGAATGACTTCGATCGCGCCGATTTCGAGCGCTGAAAGGGCGCGGTCGGCGATGCTCGTGCACATCACGACGGGAAGCGGGTGCTGCGCCATCAGCTTGCGCAGGAACGTTAGCCCGTCCATGCGAGGCATTTCGACGTCGAGCACGATTACGCCGGGGACGCTTTTGCTGAGGATCGCCACCGCCTCGTAGGGATCGGCAGCGATGGTCACGCGAAATCGTGGGTCGGATTCGATAATCGACTTGAGGCTTTGCCGGACGACGGCACTGTCGTCGACGACAAGAACCTCGATTTGCTGTCCGGGATTCGCTCCGCCCGCGTTTCGCTCAAGTGGCATGCGCGTTACACCTCTTTGCGATAGATCGACGGCGCGACCTTACGGAGCGAGGCGGGCACTGCCGGCAGGATTTCGCCATTCCCCATCGCGAGCCAACCGTTCGGGCGCAGGTAGAGCGCCAGGCGGTTGAGCAAATTCATCCGCTCTTCTTCAGCAAAGTAAATCGAAACGTTTCGACAGAAAATCACGTGAAAATCGTTCGGCAAAGGCCAGCTCGAACTGCGAAGGTCGAGGTGCCGGAACTTCACGAGGTCACGAACTTCAGGCACGATCCGGAACGAACCGTCGCGCGGACCTTTGCCCCGAAGGAAAAACCGCTTTAGGCGAGACGCCGAGACGCCTGCCACTTCTCTCGTGCCATAAATAGCGCGCGCAGCGGCTTTGACGACTTCGAGCGAAAGGTCGGTCGCCCAGATTTCCACACGTGTTGGGTTGAAGTTCGGGATCGACTCTGCAAGCACCATCGCCATTGAGTATGGTTCTTGTCCGGTCGAGCAACCGGCCGACCAGATCCGAATCGGTCCTGCGTTGGGGTCTTTGAAAAGCGGAGCGAGCCGCTCGGCCATGAATGTGAAGTGGGCCGGTTCGCGAAAAAAAGCGGTGTGATTGACCGTGCTAAGGTCAATCAGAAGCTGCATCCCGGGGCCCTTGGGATCGATCTTGAGAACGCGTTCGTTGAACCTGGTGAAGCTGGGGTAACCTCGAGCCTGTAGACGCGACCGCAGGCGTGCCTGAAGCAAGCCCATGCGGTGCGACTCCAACGAGATTCCGATCTGATTGCGCAGAAAGGAAACAATCGGCGTGAAGTCGGCTTCCGACCATGGCTCGGGCTCGGCCGGAGGGGGCGGCACGGGAGTGAGCGGGTCCGTCGGCACTTCAGATTCCCCCAGCAGTCAACGAACTTCCCAGAGCCGTGAAAACGCGATCAACGTCGAGTACGAGCAAGAACCGCTCCTGGTGACGGATCAACCCCCGTACAAAGGGCGACGCTTTTCCCAGTCCGAGGGGAGGTGCGGGTTGCACGTCGTCGGGATTGAAGTCGAGTACGTCAGACACGCGGTCCACCAGGAGGCCATTTACCCGAATATCGTTCGCGAGTTGAGTTTCCACCATCAGAACACACGGCGAGCGGCCGAGTTTTGCATCCACCGCCAGGTCGAACGGGATGCGCAAATCCCAAACGGGTACGACATGACCTCGGAGGTTGATCACCCCTTTAAGCCAGCGTGGACCGCCTGGAACCTGCGTTAAATGACCGAGATCGATCACTTCTTGGACCCGAGAGACCTCAAGAGCATAACCTTCTCCGCCGAGTTGGAAAATAACGTATGACTGCGTGCGTTCAATTTCGTGCTCGGTTTCGCCTGGCAGCTCAATCATGTCCGCCTCCACAAAGCGGTTAACTTACACAGCCGGGCCCGGTTAGAACCGTTCGAAATCGTCGTCGCCGTCAAGATTTACCACAATTCCCCCGCCCCCATGCTGACCACCGTGCCCGCCATGGTGACCACCGTGTCCCCCGCCGTGCCCACCCGAGTGCGAGGGAGGAGACGACGGCCTGGGGCTCAGTGGCGCACCATGGCCGCTACCACCGAGATCGTCGTGCGGAGGGCCTTGAGGACGCATCGGCGGCGGCGGAGGAGGAGGCAAGCGGCGAGCACGAGGCGTTGCCGGCACAATCGGCGGAGGCGCCACAACGTGGTGAGTCACCACGTGTCGATGACCATCACTACCGCTGAACTGGAAGAAGCCAACGAGTTCTTGCAGCGTGGCCGACTGTGAGGCAAGGTCGCCCGAAGTCGCCGCGAGTTCGTGGCTCGCTGCCGCGTTCTGTTGAACCACTTCGTCAAGCTGGCTGACGCCGACATTGATCTCGCGGATCGCCGCCATTTGTTCCTGCGACGCCGCCGCGATTTCCTGCACGAGGCTCGAGGTGTCGCGAATCATCGGCACGATCCGTTCGAGCAGTTGGCCGGCATTTTCGGCAACGTCGACGCTCGACTTCGCCAACTCGCCGATCTGCTGCGCGGCTGCTTGACTGCGTTCGGCAAGCTTACGCACTTCGCCAGCAACCACCGCGAACCCCTTGCCCTGAGTTCCTGCGCGGGCCGCTTCGATTGCGGCGTTTAGTGCGAGCAAATTCGTCTGATAGGCGATGTCTTCGACGATCGTAATCTTTTGTGCGATCTGCCGCATCGCGCTGACGGTTTCTTGCACCGCCTCGCCGCCCTTTTCTGCCTGGGCGCTCGCCATGTTGGCGGTCTTTGCGGTTTCCTTCGCATGCTGAGCGTTACGGGCGACCGAGGCATCGACCGACTGCAGACTCGAAGCGATTTCCTGCAAGGTTCCGGCCTGCTCGGTTGCGCCTTGCGACAGGCCTTGAGCGCTGGCGTTCAATTGCTGGCTGGCGGTCGAAACCGAGCCCGTCGCGACGCGAATCTGGCCGACGACGTCGCCAAGCTTGGTGATGACGGAGTTCACCTGCTCGCCAAGTTTGCCGAGTTCGTCGCTGCGCTCAACTTCGGTCTTCTGGTCGAGGTGTCCGGCCTGGAGCGACCGGGTGATTTCCATGATGTGCTTGACGGGGCTCACGAACGTCTTGCCGAGCCAGTTGCCCAGGAAAATCGTGATGGCCGCGAAAACTGCGAACATGACGGCGGTGGTGAGCTGTAGATTGCTGATCTGCGCGTAAACATCGGACTGTCGAGCCACCACGAAAAGCGCGGGTTTCAATCCGGCGGGATCCTGCATGTCGAGCGGTGCGAACGCAACCAAAACGGTCGAATTGCTGTCGTCGTCAACAGTCGTGCGAACGCCGGCAGCTCCTGATCCGGCCGTGGCTTGCTTCAGGATCGAAGGAGTCGAATCGTTATGCTCGACCTGGGCCTTTGACAGCACACCCGGGATTTTCTCACTATTCGCGTTGGCTGCTCCATGCAGCTCGCGTCTGGCGAACACGACCTGATTCGCAGACTTTCCGGACGACGATCCAGCGGTGCTCGCAACCAGGTAGACATCTGCTGTGGGAAAGTCATAGTCGCGAACGAGGTTGTCGAGTAACCCAACAATCGCGTCCTTGGGCTTGTTGTCGTCCCACGCCAGTACCGGATTCTGCTTCTCTGCGCCGTTCTTGTAGAACTGGCGGTCGAGAATCTCGGCGCCAGCCGCCGCGGCTCGTCTCAGCGAACTCGAACGCCACTCCTTCAGGCTCTGCACGCTAATGACGTTGACGAGAGCGACCGCCAGTGCCGGCAAGATGCCGAACGCCACGAAGGCGAGCGTCATTTTTCTGCTGAGAGTCATGTTCATCGAATGGCCTCCGACGTCACGCCGGTGGTAAGTTAGTGGGCATGGTTGTCGGCGGCTCGTGACTCGGCCACCAGCGCCGCCAGATCCAGGATCAAGGAAACAGAGCCGTCGCCCAGGATCGTGGCGCCGGAAAACCGATTGAGATTGCCTAACCCTTCGCCAAGCGCTTGTATCACCGCTTGAACACGTCCTAAAAGTCGATCAACTGCAACGCCTACACGTTGCCCCGCATGTCGTGTGAGCAACAATTCCTGTCGGCTAGGCCGCGCCCCTTCGGCATGGAAGAGTTCGCGAAGCTGAACGAGCGGAACAAGCTCGCCGCGAATCGCCACACATGGCCGGCCGCGTGAGAGCGCGGGATTGGTCCCGTTGAGCGCCACGCACTCTTCGACCTGCGCTAGAGGGACAACGTAGCGATTGCCGCCCGTCTCGACGAGCAGACCGTCGATCAGCGCGAGCGTGAGCGGCAGCCGGAAGATGAACGATGTCCCCTTGCCTGGCTGGCTTTCAACCGCCAGGCTACCTCGCAAGCCGCGCACAGCGTCGCGCACGACGTCGAGTCCGACACCTCGTCCCGAAAGTTCACTCACCTCATCGCGCGTCGAGAATCCAGGCTCGAAAATGAGCGTATCGACACGCGGGTCGTCGACTGACGTTCCAACCGGCACAAGTCCGCGAGCAATTCCGCGTTTGACGATCCGGTCGCGGTCGAGCCCCCGGCCGTCGTCCTGAATTCTCAAGGCAACACGGTCGCCTTCATGACCGGCCCAGAGCGTAATTCGTCCAGCACGCGGCTTTCCGGCAGCCATCCGTTCTTCAGGCGTTTCGAGGGCGTGGTCGACGGCGTTTCGAATCAGGTGGATCATCGGGTCGGAGAGACGCTCGACAATCGTCCGGTCGAGCCGCGTTTCCTGGCCGATCACCCGCAGCTCGATCTCCTTGCCGAATCGGTCGGCAAGGTCGCGGACGACGCGCGGGAAGCGCGAGAACAACTCCTCAACCGGCACCATCCGGAGTTCGAGCGTGGTGTCGCGAATGAGCCGGCTGACGCGATCGAGGGCTTCGAGTGTGACCACCCAAGGCTGATTCGCGTCAACCTCACGCAACCCTTGCAGGTTATCCGAAATTACGGCGAGTTCGCCCGCGAGGCCGACGAGGTCGTCGAGCTGTCCAGCGTCAACGCGAATACGCGCAGGGACTTTCGGAGGCGGCGGCGGGCTGGCTGCGGCCTGCTTCACGGGTGGACGCGGAGGGGGCTGCTTGCCGCTATCGGCGGGGGCCGTGGCCGGTGGGGCAATTTCGGGCGGCTTGGAAGCCGGCTTTTCTTCGACAGGAAATGGCGCCGCAGCGGGCGGTGTTTTTGCCGCTGTAGGTGCGAGCTTGGCAGGTGCCGGCTCGGGCGCGGGCTCGATAACGACCTCGGTTTCGACAGCCGGCTCGCTCGTCGAATGTCGTTCGATCGTGATCGTGCTATCGTCGGCGATGAACAGGAAGACGTCGTCGAGCCTTTCTCGGGGCTCGTTCGACTCGACTTCGATGGTCCAGGCCAGGTAGCACCGCTCGGGATCCATTTCCTCGAGCGTAGGCACCAGCCCAGGTTCGGTCGCGATCCGAGTCGGCCCCAGATCGCGGAGCTCGTCGAGCACGCCCAGCAAGTTCACGCCGCGCTTGAGAATGTCCGCGCCGGGCTTGAGCGTGACGCGGTAGTAGTCAACGCCGGGCGAGCGCGTCCCACCGAAATCCGGCAGCGGCAATTCCGGCGTCTGCTTTTTTGAACGCGAACTCGCACGAGGCTTCCGCTCCGCCTTTTTACGCGGCGGCTTGGCGGCAGGCATCTCCGCCGCCGGCAGATCGAGCTCGATTTTCTTGGGTGTAGCAGCAGGCGCGGCAGGCGGAGGTGGTGGAGGCGCGGCTGCGGGATCGCGCAGCAGAGCGGTGAGGCGTCGGTTTAATTCGACTGGAGAAGGGATTGGTGACCGCGCGGCTTCTGCCTCGACGGCGACCGAAAGATGATCGCGGGCGTCGAGCAACGTGCTGATGACGTCGGAGTCGACGGCGAGCGTTCCGGACCGGATGCGATCGAGGACTGCTTCGATGCCGTGGGTAAACTCGGCGAGCGCGCCGAGGCCGACCATCGCGGCGGCACCCTTGATGCTGTGGGCAGCGCGGAACGTTTTGTCGAGGTGCGCGCGATCTCCTTGGCGGCGTTCGAGTTCCATCAGCCCTTCTTCAAGGCTGAGGAGCAGCTCGCGCGCTTCCTCGAAGAACATTTGCAGGAACCGGTCGTCCGCAACGCCCAAGGCCGCCTACCTCTTTTTGAATCGAAACTCGCGCAAGAAGGGATGGCTTCTCAAAACTACCCTAAGACATCAATGCACTCAATTCGTCGGTCAGAAATTCCCCCATCTTTTTGCCTAGATTTCCCCGTTGATCACGGTTTTGCCGATTTTGGCGGCTAACTCGGGAGCGATCGCCGGATCCAGCGCCTCAGTTGATCGGGTTCGATCGGCTTGACGATCCACCCGGTCACGGGCTGCCTGCGCTCGGCGGCGATCTCGTTGGGTTTGCGTGACGACAGGATCAAGATGGGGAGGAAACGGTATTCGGGCATGCGCCTCACTGCGTCGGCCAGTGCAAGACCGTCGAGATTGGGCATTTCGAGATCGGTGAGCAGCAGGTCGAACGAGTTTTGCTGCATCGCCTGAAGTGCAAGATCGCCGTCGGCGACCGAAACGACCTTGAGCTCGTCATCGGCGAGCTGTTCCGCCACCCATCGGCGGACCGAGGGGCTATCGTCGGCGTGGAGGATCGTCTTACCCATAAGCCATCAGTGTCCCGCGTCCCTATCGGGCTTTGATGCGCGCCATTCCCTTGCATGGAGCTCACGCAGACTCAGGCGGCTGATTATTGTGATAGGAGTCCGTAAATCCCTTGAGCCAATCGGCAAGCCCCGCGCGATTGGCGATCTCGGCCAGTGACTTCGGTACCTCGACGAACCGCACGGGATTGCCGTTCTTGGCGGCCGTAAAGACGGTTGCAATCAGAAGTTGCAGACCAGCCAGATCCCACGGTCCCGTCGTTGCGAGGTCGAGCGTCAGCGTTCCGTCTTCCCGCGTCTCCGCGAGTAACGTTTCGCGAATCTCGTTCGACTCATATAACGTAACAGGGCCCGAGAGCTGGACCAGGTTCCCTTCGGTGGGGTCGGCCACGCTCAACTCGCGATCGAATGACGAGAAAGGGAAGATAGCGCACAAATTGACGCTACCTTCGAGAATCTACGAGCTTCGATCTATTTTACCATGCCCGTGACGGCTGGGAAAGAATTGCCGTGTGAAGATTTGCACGACAACGCCGTCTCACGATGCGTGCATCATTGAATTGGATGCTGAAGCACGACCATATTGATGTCGTCCGCGGCCGATCCCGGGAACGTATGCTTATTCACGGCCTTCTCGACCTCGTCAAGAATGGTCGCCGGATCTGCGCCGTGATACGACTGGAGCACAGTCTTCAGCCGTTCCTCGCCAAACAGGACGTCAGATGGGTCCATCGCGTCGGGCAAGCCGTCAGTATAGATGATTAGCGACTCACCAGGCCCGAGCCGGTCCGTCTCGCCGGCCGTGCCGTCGACCATACCGACGCCGAGCAAACCCGGATTCGAGTCGAGCGTGCGCGTACCATTGGGCCCGACAATAATGGCTGGAGGGTGGCCGACACCGGCGTAGCGCAGCAGTCCGGTTTCCTCATCCGCGATGAGATAAAAGCCAGTGCAGAAGTAGCCTTCGGGAAAGTACTGTTCGAGTCCGACGTCGAGACCTGCGAGAAGCTCACCCGGTTCGAGAACCGCGATCGACAACCCGGCCGCGAGTGCCTTCACCATGCCGGAGAGCATCGCCGAATTCACGCCGTGACCCGAGACGTCGGCCACCAGCACGCCGAGGCGGTTTGATTCCAGCCGGTAAAAGTCGTAAACGTCACCACCAAGCTGGTTGGCAGGCGTGTACTTCACCGCCACCTTGACGAGCCCGCGAGGGCGCGGGGGACGGGGCATGAGGGCACGCTGCACCTTGCGGGCAAGCTCAAGTTCGAAGTGTAGCTTCTTCTGAGCGGCTTCGAGGAGTGCGTTGCGCTCGGCAAGCTCGCGCTTCATGTCAGCGAGCCGGAAGTGCGCGCGGATGCGGGCGAAAAGCTCTTCGATATCGCCCGGACTCTTCGGCTTTTGAATGTAATCATCAGCGCCGGCGTCGAGACCTTCGACCTTGCTCTTCGTCTCGCCAAGCGTCGTGAGCATCAAAACGGGAATCGCCGAAACTGCCTTGTCAGCCTTTAGCTTGCGGCAGAGGCCCGGACCGTCGAGGTCGGGCATTTCGAAGTCGGTGAGGATCAATTCGGGGATCGGTTCTTCCTTGGCTTTGACGTAGCCGTCGTTGCCGTCGACGCCAGTCTTTACCTCGTACCCCTGATCGGTCAGGAGCGTGGAAATCATCCTGCGCATGGTCGAGCTATCATCGACGAGCAAAATCCGCCGTCCAGACTCAGACATCGACCGCAACTCCCCAAAGCCCAGCGCCCGGCATGACCTCGCCTTCCAGGTCGCGTTTTGATCCATCACAAAATTAAGAGAGAGCCTTCGCGATGTCCAGTGGCCACCCACAGCCGCTGCTCTCACTCAAGCGTATCCCTCGATGTGATCTTCTACCAGGCGCGGTCGAGGATCTCTTCCATGTCGCCGCGCGAACACGGCCGCGGATTCGTGAGACGACAATGGTCCTGCATCGCCAGGACCGCATAATGGCCAATCTGATCGTGCCTCAACCCATTGACATCTCTGAGCTTACGTGGCAGTGGCAGATGTCCGAGCAGCAGGTCGACAAGTACGAGCAAATGCCCGACGGCGTCGCCGCCACGTCCCACTCCCAGGGCATATGCAATGGCCGTGAGTCGATCTTCAGCGGCGGGACGATTGAAGCGAATGGCGTGTGGCAAAAGGATCGCGTTTAGCGTCCCGTGATGTGCCCTGCCCTCCGAGCCAAGCGCGTGTGACAACGAATGAACGACGCCCAGCCCCTTGTGAAAGCTGATCCCGCCGAGTAAGGCCCCCATCATGCACTCGCGCCTTGCGTTCAAATTGCCGCCGTCGGTAAGGCTCGACTCGAGCCCTTTGGCGAGATGCTTCAATCCTTCGAGCGCAATTCCATCGCACATCGGGTGATACGTCGGCGAAAGAAAGCTCTCGATGCAATGCGTAAACGCATCCATCCCGGTCCCAGCCGTTAGCATGGGCGGCAGACCGACAATCAAACTCGGGTCGCAAATCGCCAGTGATGGCAAAAGGTAGGGACTCAGCGCTATCGTTTTGCGGCCGTTCTGGGGAAGCTGGATCAGCGTTCCGCGGCCCGCTTCGGAGCCGGTGCCGGCAGTCGTTGGAATGGCGACCATCGGAGGCAGGTCGGCGGTGATTTTGTTTACCCCGCCGGTCGTCAGGTCGTAGTCGATCAACTTTCCGGGATGAGTCGCAAGAAGCCGGATCGCCTTGGCGGTGTCGATCGGACTTCCGCCGCCCAAACCGATGATCCCGTCGCACTTTGCGTTCTGATAGCGATCGAGGCCGAGGAGAACATCTTCCTCGGTCGGGTTGGGCTGCACGCGGTCGAACAACGAGGCGTTGTCGAGTTGCTTGCAAACGTCTGAGACGAGCCCTGACGCAACCAGTCCCCGGTCGGTGACGACGAGTGGTCGAGCGATCCCGAGTTTTGCGATTTCGGCCCGAAGTTCAGAGATCGCACCTTCGCCGAACAGGATGCGGTTGGGGAACGTGAAAAGAGACGCCATCAGTTCTCCAAACCCTCGGCGATCGCAGTCGATGCCGTCAGCCAATCTGTGACAAGAAGCCTTCCATCTCGCCAGCCGCGTGCCAATCACCCTTGGCCTTCGCTCTGGCAATCCCCTGCTGGAACCAGGACTTCGCCTCGTCGTCGTCGCCGCTGGTCATAAACGACTGGCCGAGCTGCTGGTAAGCGGGCACTTCGTCGGGCACGTCGACGATCAACGCTTTCAATCGCGTACGGCCTTCGTCGGTGTCACCTTCACTCAGGCAAAGCATGGCCAATCCGTAGCGCAAAAAGGTGTCGCCAGGATCCTCCGCGAGGCTCGCTTCAATTCGTAACCTTTTTGCCGATTTTTCCGCCATCCCGCTGCCTCATTCGACTTCGGACAACTTCCGCAACTTGTTCATCAGAAACTAAAAATCTCCGGAGCGTCTGTCAACCGCGCCGGCACGATCGCTACGACCGTACGTCGGTTTTGTGTCAATTTAGGAAGAGTTTTTGGGTCATTCGGAAAGGCGGGCAAGCCGGGTGGTTCGTGGGGGAGAGGCCTTAAGCTGGGTATTTGGGTAACCGAATGAAAAGGACGTCGAGAGCATCGAAGCTTAAACGGGGCGAGCGCGTTAGTTAGGCCTGGGAAGGATTTCCCGGTTCTGATGATGCGAACGGATTGCCGCCAACCGGACGCTTCGGGCAAGGAACAACGAATAAGAGGGCTGTATCGTGCCACTGCCCATGTCGCGACGGGACGGATTCTGCCTCGTGACTCTGGCAAGCCTGGCGATGGCGGCGCTGATTGCCCCGTCGGTCCGGGCGAGCGAGTTGCGTAGGACGCCAGTGGTCAAAGCGGTGCAGCGTGTGCAGGCGAGTGTCGTTAACATCTCCAGCGAGAAGAAAGCCGGCTCAACCAGCCGGTGGCCCTTTTCGAGCGAAGAAACGGCTCGCCCACGTGTCAGCGGAATGGGCAGCGGCGTGATCATCGACGCCCGCGGCTACATCCTTACGAATCAGCATGTCGTCGATAAGGTGCAAACGATCGACGTTCACCTCAACGACGGCACAAACTACCTGGCACGAGTCATCCAGGTGGATAAAGAAACAGACCTCGCCCTGATCAAAGTCGAGGCGGGACGTCCCCTGGCCGCTGTGCCGATCGGCAACTCCAGCGACCTGATGATCGGTGAAACCGTCATCACGATCGGCAATGCCTTCGGCTATGAAAACACGGTTTCCGTCGGCATCGTCTCCGCGCTCAAGCGCAACGTGACGCTCTCCGACGACCAGATCTATCGCAACCTGATCCAGACCGACGCCTGCATCAACCCCGGCAACTCCGGTGGACCGCTGATCAACATCGATGGTGAATTGGTTGGCATCAACGTCGCGACGCGTTCTGGAGCCCAGGGCATTGGCTTCGCATTGCCGATCGACGACGTGAAGCGCGTCGCGACCGAAATGCTGAGCACGAAGCGGCTCGCCGGTACCTGGCACGGAATGGTCGCGAGCGAAGTTTTGGCTGGCGACGACCGCAAGGTGATTGTCCAGGACGTGCAAGCCGGTAGCCCTGCCGCTGACGCGGGTCTGCAAATCGGCGACCAACTGACACGGGTGGGCGACGTCTCTGTGACGAACGCGCTCGACATCGAACGCGGCCTGCTCGACATTCGCCCCGGCCAGCCGACGAGTGTGGCCCTGGTTCGCGGCGGCAAGCCGGCGGAATTGAATCTCGACCTGAAGCCCGCCTCACGCGCCAGCGTCGCCGCCGCCGCGCCCGACGCTAACGACCAGGTCTTCAAGTCGCTCGGCGTGAAGCTGATGCCGGTTTCGGCCCAGTACGTTGCGACGGCCTCGCCACAACTTCGCGGTGGGCTATATGTGGTGAACGTGTCGCCCAATAGCCCCGCAGCCCGGGCAAACGTGCAGCAGGGCGATATCCTCGTCGGCGTAAACGTGGGTAAGAGCCACTGGGAAACGATCACCGCTGACACGGTGGTCTATACGCTCCGCCAACCTGAGGTTGTGCAAACGCAGGTGCTTCCCTTTTACATTGTGCGTCGCAACAACATTCACCAGGGGCGGATGTCGCTGGTCGAGGCGACTGCGGATCGTGGCTCGGTACGGCGATAAGATTGGCGAACACAGATCGGAAACTCGCTTTTCGCGTGCTCCATCCTTTGGAACCGATCGGAAACGACTTCCGAATCAGATCGGCTGTTTCGTTGATAAGCGATCTGCACTTTAAGGATCAGACCGAACGCTCGAAAAACTAGTCCGCGAGCTAGCACCACGTTCGCTTAGTCGAATGCCGAATCGCATTCCAATTAGAATCCCGATGATTTGTGCCAGAATGGCAACAATCAGAGCTTGGCCTTCGCCCACTTCGATCGAGCGAAGGCGTAAACTCCAAACAATTGCAGTGACTACGCCGCCGCCGATCACGGCTCCCACTAGCATGAATCCAAAGCACACCCATTGAGCCAGAATCTCTTCAACGCGCAGCGACATGTAGACGCCTATAAAAAGCACGATGATGCCTTCCAAAAGCGAATAGATGATCACGAAGACTGTATACCAGTCATCGTCCCCAATTTTTTGCGGATCGATGGGCTCGACACAGAGAAATCCGTTGGCGAAGCCCAATATGGCGCCCGACACACCACAAAGTGTGCCCCAAGCCAGGATCTTTACGACCCAAATGAGGATACGGTTGATCTGAAGGTTGACCTCGGATCGTCTGCTTGAGCGATGAGATTCGAGCATGGTGGCCGCTCCCTCGCATGTTAAATTTGGTACTTGCTGGCATTCAGCCAGGTCCAACATCAAGCGCACACAAAAATCAGCGAGATGAACCGACGCTCGATTCAGCGCCGATCAGGGGCAATGATCGAAACGCAAAGACTCCGATCGATCCAAGAAAACGCTTTTCTATTCTCACTACTGTTCCAAAGCCGCTTCCTGCGAAGCAAAAGTGGCAATTTTTCTGTATGATGGATTCTTGGTCTCGTCACCGAATTGAATCGTTACCACATGCCCGAGCACTGAGTTGATGCGAATCGTAGTGGCGCCCGACAAATTCAAAGGCTGCCTGTCTGCGCCTGAAGCCGCCGAAGCTATGTGTCGCGGTGTAAAAGCCGCCCTGCCCTCTGCGGAAATCAACTCGATTCCCATGGCAGATGGCGGTGAAGGGACTGTCGAAGCAATGGTCTTCGCGACCCGTGGTGCCTACCATCCGGCGGCCGTCACTGGGCCGCTCGGCGAGATTGTTTGCGCTCAAATTGGTCTGCTCGGCGATGGCAAAACCGCTGTGCTCGAGATGGCCGC
Source organism: uncultured Isosphaeraceae bacterium (assembly GCA_945957605.1). Classification (GTDB taxonomy): domain Bacteria; phylum Planctomycetota; class Planctomycetia; order Isosphaerales; family Isosphaeraceae; genus CAMFLR01. Next base: position 309,659 of record CAMFLR010000004.1, on the reverse strand, counting down.
TGCATCCGGGCTCGTTCTCGTTCCCGCCGACCGTAAAGATCCGCGAATTACAACGACGCGCGGCACCGGCGACCTGATCAAAGCCGCGCTCGATCTAGGTGTAAGTGAAATCATTCTTGGGATCGGTGGAAGCGCAACGAACGACGGCGGCGCCGGGATGGCGCAGGCTCTCGGTGCGAGACTGACCGATTCATCAGGCCGCGATTTGCCGCCAGGCGGCGCTGCGCTCAAGGATCTTGCAGCGATCGACGTTTCAGCGATCGATTCTCGCTTGAAGAACTGCGTCATCCGCGTCGCTTGCGATGTAGACAACCCCCTGTGCGGGCCCAAAGGCGCGTCGGCGATTTATGGCCCGCAAAAAGGCGCGACACCGGAGATTGTTGCCGAACTTGATGCTGCGCTGGCAAATTTTCACACGGTCATTCAACGCGACTTGAATCGATCCGTCGCCGATATTCCTGGCGCGGGAGCCGCTGGGGGATTGGGCGCGGGCCTCGTGGCGTTCGCTAACGGCACGCTCGAACCGGGTGTCGGCCTCATCCTGAATGCCGTGAATCTGCCCGCACGAATGGAGGGCGCCCTGCTCTGCCTGACGGCTGAAGGAGCGATCGACGCCTCGACGGCATTCGGTAAAACGGCGGTCGGCGTTGCTCGCGTGGCGCGAAAACTGGATGTCCCCTGCATCGCGCTTGGCGGCATGATCGGTGATGGCGCGGAAGCGGTGCTGCACGAAGGAATCGACGCCTACTTCAGCATCGCGCCTGGTCCGGGATCGCTCGAAGATGCGATCAATCTCGCTGCGCCGAGATTGGAACGCGCCACGGAATCGGTCATCCGAGCATTTCTCGCCGGAACACGGAGCGTGCGACGATGACGCTCGACTCCAGCCGCAAAGAGTTCGCACTGATCGATCAAATCGCCCGCCGTGGTGCAACCAATAAGCAAGTTCTTCTGGGAATTGGCGACGACTGTGCCTCGCTTGGTCTCACGCCCGGCGCGCAAGTGCTCGTAACGACCGACATGCTAATGGATGGTCGCCATTTTCGCGTCGATTCCCAGCCAATCAAGGAAATTGGTCACAAGTGTCTTGCCGTGAATTTATCCGACATCGCGGCAATGGCAGGCCGCCCGGTGGCGGCGTTTGTGTCAGTCGCATTGCCGCGGGCGAACGCGGAGAAGATGGCGCTCGGCCTGCTCGATGGAATGAATCCGCTCGCTAGCGAATTTGGAGTCGCCCTGGCTGGCGGCGACACGAACGCCTGGGATGGCCCGCTAGTCGTTTCTGTAACCGTGATCGGTGAAGCGGTGGGAAACGGTCCGGTCACTCGAAGCGGCGCTCAGGTTGGCGACGCGATTTTCGTAACCGGACGTCTCGGCGGTAGCTTAATTCAGGGCAGGCACCTTCGTCCACGACCGCGAATTCGCGAGGCGCTGACGCTACACGACCGATTGCCGTTGCATGCGATGATCGACCTTTCCGACGGCCTCGGCGGCGATCTTTCGCATATTCTGTCCGCAAGCTGCGTCGGTGCCACACTTGAAGCCGATGCGATTCCGATTCATGGCGACGTTGATCGGTCAATTGATCGAGAGCAAGCTATTGCAGCGGCGCTTGGAGACGGCGAAGACTTCGAGCTTTGTTTCACTGTGACCGAAGCCGACGCCAATGCACTCCTGGCCAATCCTCCCGCCGGCGTTTCGCTGTTCCGTGTCGGAACGATTGAAAAGGAATCAGGCTTGCGACTTCGACAGGATAACGGCCAAGTTCGCGCGATCTCTGCACAAGGCTTCGATCATCTTGCCCTGGTATCGAAGGGGCAACCGTGACTCCAAATGACCGCCTGACAATCGAATTGCATTCCGAGACCGATACCGAACACCTCGGTCAACTTCTCGGTCAGTTGGCAAAACCGGGCCAGGTGATCGGTTTGATCGGACCACTCGGCGCCGGCAAAACGCGTCTCTCGCGAGCGCTCGCCGAATCGCTCGGTGTCGATCCCTCGGAGATCAGCAGTCCAACATTTGTGCTCATCAACGAATACCAAGGGCGGTTACCCATTTATCATTTTGACGCCTATCGTCTCGCCTCGGCCGACGATTTCGATGCCCTCGGCGCCGCCGAGTATTTTGGCGGCGAAGGGATTTGCCTCGTCGAATGGGCCGATCTCGTGCTCGATCGCCTGCCGCGCGACGCCTGGATGATCACGATCGCTCCAACTGGCCAAGAATCACGCACGGCAACAATTCTCGCGCCCGATCTCGCCGAACTTCGCGCCGCCTGGAACAATGCCTAAATCATGGACTCTGGCGCACCACAATACGACGTTGCGATCATCGGAGCCGGCGCTGCTGGCTTGATGGCGGCAATTCGCGCCGCTGAGATCGGCCGCTCGGTCGTCTTGATCGAAAAGAACCGACGTCCTGGCGTGAAAATTCTCATGTCGGGCGGTACGCGCTGCAATCTCACGAACGCACGCGGGCTGCGAAATCTCCGCATGGTTTCCGGCGAAATTGACCCGGCCTACGACCCGCGCGAAGCCCTCGGCGCTCGGAGTATTCAGGCCGCATTCGGTGATAACGGCAAGTTCCTCGGCCCCGCGCTCAAGGCGTTCAGCGTCGAGTCGACCGTGAGCTTTTTCGAGAACGAGGGCGTGCCGACCTACGTCGAAGGCAACGGCAAAATCTTTCCCGTCTCAAACAAAGCCTCCGACGTGCTCGACGCTTTGCTCAATCGCCTGGCCCACACAAGTGCGAAGGTCCTCACGCGAGCACCCGTTAGCAATATCGCGGCCACCGTCACTGGTTTTGAAATCGCCATTCCCGAGGGCGTGGTTCGTGCAACGCGTGTCGTCATTGCCGTCGGTGGCCTGAGCTTTCCGGGATCGGGCACAACCGGCGACGGTTATGCGATGGCAAAACACTTCGGACACACGATCGTCGAAACACGTCCCGCGCTCGTGCCGCTCCAGGTGACAGCCGACTGGGTTCCAGGCCTCCGCGGCCTGACAATACCGGACCTGATCGCCTCGATCCGAGATGCCAATGGAACTTCTCTGCTCGCACGACGCGAAGCGATGCTCTTCGCCCACTTCGGCCTGACAGGTCCGGCGATTCTCGACGTCAGCCGCGCAATTGCTCGACACAACGGCCCTGAACTGCTCGACCTCGCGCTCGACTTCTTGCCCGATCTGAAGGCCGAAGTACTCGACGCCACGATTCAAGCCGAGGCGCGATCAGGCAAGCGCAACGTTGTCACCTTCTTGCCCGAAGCAATTCCCAAACGCCTGGGCGAAGCCATTCTGCAAGCTTGCGGCATCCCGTTTTCACGGACGGGCCCAGAGCTTTCGCGCGACGAGCGTCGACGGCTCGTCGGTGGCTTGAAAGGGCTGAGGCTTCCCGTTTCCGGCACCCTCGGGTTCGGCAAAGCTGAGGTGACAAGCGGCGGTGTCACGCTCGACGAGGTCGACCCCAACACCGGCCAAAGTCGCCTTCAGCCGGGTCTTTATTTCGCGGGCGAAGTGCTCGATCTCGACGGCCTGATCGGCGGCTACAACTTTCAGGCGGCGTGGAGCCTGGGTTGGCTCGTCGGTTCGCAGTGATCGTCAATCGACGTTGTGCAGCCACTTATAGAATTGTTGATCGCGCAGAATTCCCGAAATGCCGTGCATGCGATCAAAAAGCGTATGATTCTTGTTGTATTGAAATGATCCCGGAACGATTTGACCTGCTTCATCGACCGCGAACGCGCCCAATACATTAACGGTTTCTGGTTCTTCGGCGTCTTCAGCCTGGTCGCGCGGGTCGAGGACGTAGAGCCACTCGCTAGCCACAGCGGCCGCCTGCGCGATGATCTCAGGCGTTTGCGCAGCGTGGTCGTTCATGAAATGCGTGAAGCTGTCGACGAAGCCGGGGTTCACCGTGAATTCATCGGGATTGAATTCCTCGCCAGTCGCGGCGCTCAATGGGCCGACGATCGCATGCGGATCGATTCCCTTGATTCCCGCCAGAACCGGGTCGAGAAAGCAAAGAAACGACTTCGGGCCGGCTTCGGTCTCGACCTCGAACACATTCAGATATTGCATGATTGGCAAGCACCGGCATCAAAGAATATAACGGCTCAAATCTTCATCGCCCGCGACTGCTTCAAGCCGTGCGCGCACAAGGTTCGCGTCGACGACAACATCTTTCTCAGCGCGATCGGGGGCATCGAAACTCAAATCGTCGAGCACGCGTTCTAGGATCGTATGCAGCCGCCGCGCCCCGATGTTTTGCGTCGACCGATTCACCTGATAGGCAAAGTCGGCCATCGATTCAATCGCGTCGTCGGTGAAGCTCAGCTTTACGCCTTCGGTGCCGAGCAAGGCCTGATACTGTCGAACGAGCGATGCACGTGGCTCGCGAAGAATCCGCACGAAATCATCACGCGTGAGATCGCTCAGCTCGACGCGAATCGGAAACCGTCCCTGAAGCTCTGGCATCAAATCGCTCGGCTTCGAGCGATGAAACGCCCCAGCCGCGATGAACAAGACATGATCGGTCTTGATCGCACCGTACTTCGTGTTGACCGTTGTTCCTTCAACGATCGGCAGCAAGTCGCGTTGAACCCCTTGACGCGAAACATCCGGCCCGCGTCCGCCACCATCATTGTCGCCGGCGATTTTGTCGATCTCGTCGAGGAAAACAATGCCGGAATCTTCGGCAAGCTGAATCGCGGCCTGATTGATCTTCTCTGTATCGAGCAGGCTTTCCGCCTCTTGAGCAACGAGAATCGCGCGGGCCGCGGACACGGTCATTTTCCGCGCCTTGGGCGGCTTGGGCATCATCTTCTCGAACATGCCCTGAAGGTCCATCTCCATCTGATCCATGTTGCCCGCGCCGAGGATTGAGACTGGCGCGACCGATCGCCCCGGCACGACGACTTCCACCTCGCGATCATCGAGAGCACCCGAACGCAGCTTCTCGCGCATCTTTTCCCGGCTTCGCGCCGCACGTTCGGCTTGCTCGGCATGTTCGGGCGAATTTGGAGCGGTCCACTCCTGCGCGGCGGGCGGAATGAGCAAATCGAGCAGCCGTTCTTCCGCGCGACTTTCGGCCTCGGGGATCACCCGTTCGCGCTCGGAAGCCTTCACCAATGCGATCGATGCTTCAACCAGATCCCGAACAAGGCTTTCGACATCGCGACCGTAATAGCCGACCTCGGTGAACTTGGTTGCCTCGACCTTCACGAACGGCGCACCAACGAGCTTGGCCAGCCGTCGGGCGATTTCGGTTTTACCCACACCGGTCGGCCCAATCAGCAAAATATTCTTCGGCGTCACCTGGGCTCGCAATGATTCATCAAGCTGCTGCCGCCGCCAGCGATTTCGAAGCGCGATCGCCACTGCACGCTTGCCGTCGGCCTGGCCGACAATATCGCGATCGAGTTCCGCCACGATCTCACGCGGAGTCAGCTCTCGCGCGTGCGGGCCCGAGATAGATTTGAGCAATGCATTGAACATGAGCGAACCTTTTAACTCTGTGGCCGCGCTGGGATTTCTTCAATCGTCAGGCTTTGATTGGTGTAGATGTCAATGTTCCCAGCAATCTCGAGCGACTTGCGGACGATTTCCCCTGCACTCAGGTCTGTATTCGTCATCAAAGCTCGCGCCGCGGCGAGTGCGTATCCTCCGCCCGATCCAGTCGCGAGAATACCGTCTGTGGGCTGAATCACATCGCCCGAACCGCTGATCAGCAGGCTGAATCGTGCGTCGGCGACGACCAGCATCGCTTCCAGCCGTCGCAAGGCGCGATCGGTTCGCCAGAGTTTCGCGAGTTCGGTGGCCGCGCGGGGGACGTTGTTGGGATAGTCTTTGAGCTTCCCTTCAAATCGCTCCATCAAGGCGAAACCATCAGCCGCACTACCTGCGAAGCCGACGATCACCTGCCCTTCGAGCAGCCGGCGCACCTTCACAGCGTCGGCCTTCATGACGGTCGTTCCGAGCGTCACCTGGCCGTCGCCACCCATCGCCACGCGGTCACCTCGCCTTACGGAGAGGATCGTCGTCGCATGCCACTCGAGCCGATTCACGTCAAAATCCCTCGCGTTCTACCAGGTTTGCTCGTTCTCTTCACGATACCCACACGGCCGCTCGTTCAACCAGTCATCTTGAGTTGATCGAGGTCGCGAAATACTCATGCGCGTGGTTGCAAGTGATTTTTTCGTAATGAGTTAAGGGGAGACATCAAACCATTGCCTGCCGTCGCTTTGGGCGCAAACCCGTTCCGATGGTGCCGATTGTACCGAGGATTCGCGCGGTTACGCAGTTGCGGGTTGAAGCGAATGAAACTTTGCGGGTTTCCTTGTGGTTCGGGAGCAGTTGAGCGCGCTAGGTAACGGCGGACGATTTGGAAAGTAAGACTCACGAGGGGGCCGCGGGTATGTCCACGAACGGACGCCAGCGCCAAAGGATCTCGCCCCTCAGGAGCAGGAGGCTGCGATGCGACGGGTTGAAATCGGTCGAGTGGTCGCGGGAATGGTGCTGGCTGCGACCCTGTGGACGGGTGTCTCGAAGGCGGGTGAAGGCACATGGGCCGATTCGCTGTTCAGCGAGAGGTCGCACGACTTCGGCAACGTGCCCCGAGGCGCCAAGGTGCGCTACAAGTTCGCTCTGACGAACAACACCCAAACGCCCATCACCATCTTGAACTTGCACGTCTCGTGCGGTTGCACGAGCGGCACCGCGAGCGACGCGGTCATCGCGCCTGGCAAGTCGGGCTTCGTCGAAGCGCAGATGGATACACGCAACTTCGTCGGCCGCAAAGCGACGACGTTGTACGTCACGATGCACAACGGTTACGAGCAGGCAGAAATCGCTCTCGGTGTCGCATCGACGATCCTCAGCGACATCGTGCTCAATCCTGGCGGTATCGATTTCGGCGCGATCGTCCGTGGCCAGTCGCCGACGCTTAGCCTGACCATCGATCGCGTCGGCCGCGACGATTGGAAGATCGTGAAAATGGTTTCGGCGAGCAAGGTGCTCAACGCCACGCTCGCCGAAACTCAGCGCGTCAACGGCATGGTGAGCTATCGGCTCGACGTGTCGATCAAGCCCGACGCCCCTTCCGGCACGGTCCGCGACGAGATTCAATTCCTCACGAACGACACCGAGTCCAAAGGTTTCCCCGTGCTGGTGACGGCGCAGATTCAGGGCACGATTACCGCCACACCGAATATGATCTCGCTGGCCGCGCCGGCGTCAGGATCGGCACCTGCGGCAGTGGGACGCTACATCGTCCGCTCGCCCAAGCCGTTCAAGGTGACGGGATTCGACGGTGCCGGCGATGGATTTAGCCTGACCGTCGACAACGCCGACGCCAAGCCGCTGCACGTGATCACCGTTCGCCTCAAGACGGAGGACGGCAAGGCGATCGCGAACCCCACTCGCACGTTCAAGATTCACACGGACCTGGCTGGCGAAGGCCCTGCGGTGGTGATGGCGACCGTGCAAGGCGCGCAATAAGTTAGAGTCAGATTTCGGGAAAAAATCCGGGGCCGGCGGTTGGGACTGAAATGTTCTGGCCGCCGGCTTATTCCTTTCGAATCAATTGGCCGCAAACTCACGACGCCGAGCGAAACCGCTTCCACATCCGCGGCAACTTCGCCCGAACTTCCGCGTTGGAAAGCGGCGATCCAACGGGTTCGGCAGGAAACTCGGTCGTCGCTGGAAAATCAAGGCTCGAATTGCCCGTCTTGTCTTCCCATGCTTGCATCGCGATGTAGACGAAACCCGATCCAAGCGTGCTATCCGCGATCAAATCGACGTCGGCGAGCGAGTCGGGATCGCGAAGCACGTTCTCATAGACGCTCTTGCCACGCGTGACAAGCCAGCCTAAAAACTCGACGAAACCCGGCATCGAACTGTCTTCGACGACGATGCAGAGTGCCGCATGGATGTCAGTTCGAAACGCCGCGAGCGCGAGTTCGGCGAAGATCGCGTCGAAGGCGACGATCTCTTGCGGCGACAATGTGAGCAGCGCCTCGTGGAGGCTGCCGGCCTGGTCTTCGACGCTTCCTTGTGATGCGCGAAGCGTCTTGTCGACGATCGTCCAGAATCTCGCGCGATCCATGACGGCTGTTCTCGTGTCAGCGAAGGAGAGCTGGGATGTTGAGCGTGCTCCGCAGTGTCGCGCCGGAAGACACCGCAAGTCAAGCCCACGCCCGGCTTGACGAGTTTGCGGGCGATGGCGTTCAATGGGTGATCAATCGCCCCAAACGGAATGACGACCGGGACTATCATGCCCTTCCCTGAACGACCGACGACCGTGCCGTTCCCTCGCCCTCCGTTTCGGGCGGCCGTCGCCCAGGTTGAGCCGACGCTCGGCAACATCAAGAAAAACCTCGCGATTCACCTCGACGCGATCGACACCGCCAAGCGCGACGGCGTCGATCTCCTCGTCTTCCCCGAACTTTCGACGACCGGCTACTACCTGCGCGACCAGGTGCCCGAAGTCGCCGAGCCGCGCAACGGCCCGCTCGCCAAGGCGATTCTCGAAGCCGCCGGCAAAATGTCGGTTGTCTATGGCTTCGTCGAGGAAAGTCCCACGTCGCGGTTCTACAACGCCGCGGCTTTTATCGACGGCACAACCGGCAAGTCGTTCGTGCATCGCAAAGTTTATTTGCCAACCTACGGCATGTTCGACGAGACTCGCTACTTTGCCGCCGGCGGGCGCGTCGCCGCATTCGATACCCGCTTTGGCCGTTTCGGCTTGCTGATTTGCGAGGACGCCTGGCACCTCTCGTGCGGCGTCATTCTGCAGGCTGATGGAATCGACGTGCTGATCATCGTCGCGAATTCGCCCGGACGCGGCGTACGTGAAGAGGAGCTCGGCAGCAAGCGAAGCTGGGAGCTTGCCACTCGCACTTACGCCACGTTTTTGAACGTTCCCGTCATCTTCGCGAATCGCGTTGGATACGAAGACGGCGTGAACTTCTGGGGCGGCTCGGCGATCGTCGCGGCGGGTGGTTCCTGGCTCGCGCGAGCACCTGAGTTCGAGGTTGCCAGGATCTCGGGCCTGCTCGACCCGCGCGACACGCGCAGGGAACGCATTCTGGCACCGATGCACCGCGATGAACGTGTTCATTTAACGATGGAAGAACTCGATCGGATTCGCCATGAGAGTTACCGCGCAGACACTTCCGGGTGATCGCCGTTCCGACCCGCTGACAATCAACTGCAGCCTCGTGGAGCCGATTCTCGTCGGTTTCGTGCGTAGCGAGGTCCGGCGCGTCGGCTTCAAGAAGGCCGTGCTCGGGCTTTCGGGCGGCATCGACTCGACGCTGTCGGCGTATATCGCGGCGAAAGCGCTCGGGCCGGAGAACGTCAGCGGCATTCGTATGCCTTACTCGACGTCGTCTGTCGAGACGATGGATCACGGCGACCTCGTCGCGCAAGAGCTTGGCATTCGAATGCAGACGATCTCGATCGCGCCGCAGATCGACACATATTTCACGCAGTTTACCGACGCATCGCGCCTCCGCCGCGCGAACAAAATGGCGCGAGAGCGGATGACGATTCTCTATGACCAGAGCGCCGCACAAGAAGCTTTGGTCATTGGAACAAGCAACAAGACTGAGCTGCTCATCGGCTACGGCACGATTCACGGTGACATGGCATCGGCGCTCAATCCCATCGGCGATCTCTACAAAACCCAGGTGCGCGCGCTTTCAGCCTATATGGGTGTGCCCGCGGCAATCATCGACAAGAACCCCACGGCCGACCTTTGGGTTGGGCAAACCGACGAGGCCGAACTTGGCTTCACCTATGCCGAGGTTGATCGTCTGCTGGCGCGCATGGTCGATGAGCGTGCCCGTCCCGATGAACTCATCGCCGATGGTTTCGATCCGGCATTTGTGAGCCGTATCGGCCGGATGATTCAAACGAGCCACTACAAGCGCAAGCTTCCGCTAATCGCCAAGATCTCCAATCGGACGATCGACCGCGATTTCCGCTATGCCCGCGATTGGGGCACTTGATCGCCTGGTGACGATCAGAGCGTGATCGGCGGAATATCGGTGCGGGTGTGTGTCGATTTCTTTAGTGAATCGAACGCTTCAAGCATTTGTTCCGACGTCAAGTCGCCGAACTTCCAGATCATCAATTCAACGAGTGTTTCCGTGAGCGTGGGAACCTCGTTGATGAACGCTGGCCAAGCCATTTTTACGGCCGCGCGCATTGGAAGCCCGCCCGCTTTTTCCACAATCTGCGACTTGCGAGCTTCGAGCCGTTCGACAAGCTTCGGGCCAAATTCCTCAACAAGTTGTTGCGAATCAAGTTTCATCTGTCTGCAATCCTTCCACAGAACCTCGCCGCGTGGTCAGCCCGACGCTTCCGATCCGGCTCCAGACTAAACAGACTGCGTGTCACGAACAAGCAGACAACGGCAATTCTCTTACCTCGATTGCTCGGCGTTCACGAACGAGTTCGCACTCATGCGAAACGTCGGTATCACGTTTGAATGGCAATCAAACAGCGTGACATGGCAACGGCAGCATTCGCACGTTGTTTGAAAACATCATATGAACTATTCAGCGACATAGAGAGTGGCGTTCCTACGAAAGCGTGGATATGATCTGACCGCTTAGAAGTCTGGATAACCTACGACGTTCGTAGTGATTTTAAGGGCCGTAAGATGATCGACACGTTACGAGAGTTTCGCGTCCTGGCTGGATCCGTATGTTTGCCCCTCATGATCGTTTGCGGCCTGGCTTCGGCGCAGCCTCCTGCCAAAAAATCGCCCAACGGCTTCAAGCCGCTCCCTGCGCCGGCACAACCGGCGAATGTTGTGAAGCTGACGCCGATACAGCAGCTTGGAAAAAATATATTCTTTGATGAAAAATTGTCGACACCCGTGGGGTATTCGTGCGCGACATGCCATATTCCAGCGACCGGATTTACTGGGCCAAGCTCTGACGTGAACCAAGTCGCAGGCCCGGTGCCCGGTGTGATTTCGGGACGGTTCGGCAAGCGCAAGCCACAGGCTGTTTCCTACTCGGCTTTCAGTCCCGTGGGGCCGTTTTACAACGCGGATATCGACGTTTGGATGGGTGGAAATTTCTGGGACGGCCGCGCGACCAGCAATGCCACGCAGGCCCGGATGCCATTTCTTGACCCGAACGAAATGGCCAACTCGTCGGTGGGCCCAATGCCGCCTCACGCCGGAGGATTTTCGGCGATTGTCGCGAGTCGGCTGTCGGTTCGCCCTTACACACCACTATTCAAGACGGTATTCGGCGCCCACGTTTTTCAAACCATGTCTGATGCCGATATCTACAGCCTCGCGACATTCGCGATCGCCGCGTTCGAAGCGTCGGCCGAGGTGAACCAGTTCAGCTCGAAGTTCGACGCTTCGAAGTACGGTACGCCGCCTTCAAATCGCTACAAGTTCACAGCTTCGGAGGTACGCGGGCACGACCTCTTTTTCGGCAAGGCGCAATGCTCGGCGTGTCACACGTCGTCAACGCTGGACCCCGTTTTGGCATTAACCGGAGGGCGCGACGCGTTTAGCATGTACTGCTATGCGAATATTGGCGTACCGAGGAATCCGGGCAATCCGTTCTATGCGATGACAGATCGCGCTCACAACCCGTTTGGTTGTAATCCGGATGGCGCCTTCTTCATTGACCTGGGGCTCGCAGGAAACCCCAATCCCACGCCCAGCGGCGCTCGATTCATGAATCAGCGGCCCGGCGACATCGTCGATTTTCGCGGGCTTTTCAAGGCTCCCAGCGTGCGCAATGTCGACAAACGGCCCTCGCCCGACTTCGTCAAGTCGTTCATGCACAACGGTGTGTTCAAGAGCCTGCCGCAAGTGGTTCACTTTTACAACAAGCGTAACATCGCCGTGAACAGCATCGGCCACGAGCTGAGCTTTGATCTTCGCGTCGGACCTCCGCGCGGGTACTTTCCGCTGTTCCCTCCGCCTGAGATTCTCGACAACGTGCAAAACGCCGCTGGCCTTTCGCCCGCCGACGCCAACGACGATGTTGCCACCAACGGCCAGGTCGGCAACCTTGGACTGTCACCCCAAGAGGAGGCCGATATCGTCAACTTCCTAAAGGCGTTGACAGATGGCTTCGTCAAGCCAACGTACTGAGGAAGCTTCGAGGAAGACGATTACTACGGCCAAATCTGCAACCTGCGCGTACATGGGGGCGTCCTGCTTTGAAACTCGGCAAGGACGCCCCGAACGCACAGCCGGCCTTTACGACTTGGGCTTGGTGTAACTGAGCGCGATGATCGCGTACGCGGTGACGAGGTTGGCGTCACCTTCCATGAACCCATCGGCCTTGTTGACCCAGCTTCCGTCGGCAGCCTGACGCTTGCCGAGTGCGGCCGTCAAATCAGCCCGCCAGTCGTGCGACTTGCCTGCGGCGTCCACTAACGTCGGCTTTCCAAGTACCGCCAGCGACTTCGCGAACGTCTGGTAGTAGTAATACAACCCGCGTTCGCCCAGGCCGGGGTTGTCATCGACGCTGTAGTGCTTGCCGATGTACTCGAGCGCGGCTTTCACGCGAGGATCGTCGGCGGTCAGGCCGGCGTAGATCATGCTCTTCAGGCCGGCGTAGGTCATCGCAGGATAAGACCGTAAGCCGCCGTTGTCTGCCTTACCGGCGACGCTGGACCCGCCGTTCGCGGCCGTGTAAACGAAGCCGCCGTCGTTGATCTTGTCGGCCCAAGGCTGGTCGTTGAACTCGGTTTTGAGATTCTGGCAGCGGGAGACGAAGACGAGGGCCTTGCGAAGTGCGGGGTCATCGGCCGGCAAGCCGCTGTCGCGAAGCGCTTCCATGAAGAACGCGGTGTTCGATAGGTCGGGGCGGCTGTTGTTACCGCCATAACCCGATCCGCCATAAAAATCGTTCTTGGCGTCTTTCCCTTCCGACTCGTCCCACTGCACGCCCTTCAAAAACGCCTGACTGCTGGCGATCAGCTTGTCGTACTTGCCGTTCTTGTTGGCGTCGTGAAACACCATGAGCGCGATGGCTGTCGTGTAGTTCGCGTGAGGCGCTTCCGAAAGGCCGCCCTTGGGCCCGACGAACCCTTCGAGATACGCGAGCCCCTTTGTTACGACCGGTTCGTCGGCAGTGACTTGTTTGGATCGCAGTAGCGCCGAAACGACCAAGGCCGTGATTCCCGGCTCCTTGCGATTTGACGACCAGCTTCCATCGGCCCCCTGTCGGCCTCGTAGAAACGCCACGCCCTTGGCGATCTGGCTCTCAGCGCTGGCCGAGTCATCGGCAAACACTCTGCCTGGCAAGCTGCCGATCAGGCCCAGACCGGCTAATCCCTGCGCGCTGGTCACCAGAAACTCGCGGCGGCCAAAAGATCGGCTCATCAAAGTCTCGCTTTCGTGAGAGTCTTCAAGGTCGTCTACATCGCTCGTACGGCAGTTTACCGTCACTCAAATCCGCGTCGCAAATCGCATGCCCATGGTCTTTGCTTCGTCTTAACTGCTGTTGCCAAATTGATTTACGAAGAGGGTATTCGCTTGAGAATTACGCAGTTCGGCGAATTCCTGTCCGTCGTCGGCGAGTTTTTGTCCGCCCACCGGAATGCGATTCCACGATTCCATCGGCACGATCTCAAGTCTGGAATCGAGTGCTGTAAAACCGTAGCGAGTGTAAGGGTGAAAAGCATGAGGAAAGCTCATCCGATTACCCGCGACTCTACGGCCTATTCCGGTAATCTTGGGGCTGCTGGTAACTGACGTAACGACCAGGCAAACTTTACGTTTTGGCGATTTCGGGTTATTGGGAAATCTGGAGAAAGTTTTGAAGTCGCGTCTCGAAAGCGTCCGAAGCTTACGGGTGAGTTGGCGACTCCGTGAGGAAGCGGAGGTTCTTCTTCCGGAGCGCGGTGCCCGTAATGATCGGGACTTGTCGAGGAGCGTCTCGCAATGCGTAAACTACTGTCGATCGTGTCCCTCGCCCTTGTTGCGGGCTTGTGGGCCACTGGTCGTCCGGCGGAGGCGGCCAGTTATGCTGGTGCCGCCTCGACCCGTTGTTGTCCTGCTCCCCAAGAATGTGGGGGGCACGTTGAATATCAACTGCAGCGGCAAACGGTTTTGCAGAATGTTTCTGAAACCGTTTACGAGCAGCAGCCCGTCACAGTCGAGCGTACGGTTTGCGAAACGATCATGGTCCCCAAGACCGTGAACAGTGTGAAAACCGTCGTCGACTACGTGAGCCGCGACGTTCCCTATACGGTTCAAAAGCCGTGCTATCGCACGGTGATGACCGAGCAGCAATACACCGTCCAGCGTCCCGTTCAGCGGACCATCTGGAAGGACGTGACCTACACCGTCCAGCGTCCGGTCCGCGAAACACACACCGAGATGCGGGCCTATTCGGTCTGCCGCCCGGTTCGCGAGACCCACATGCAGACGGTCACGTACAACGTCTCCCGTCCGGTTCGCGAGACCACGTATAAAGACACCTGCTACACCGTTTGCCGCCCCGTGCAGGAAACGGTGATGAAGACGGTCCCCTACACCGTTTGCCGCCCCGTTCAGGAAACTTGCTACAAGCAGCAGGTTTACACGGTGCAGCGTCCGGTGCAGAAGACCTGCTACCGCTCGGTGCCTTACACCGTGCAGGTGCCGGTCCAGACGACCGTCATGCAGCCGCAGAGCTACACGGTTAACGTGCCGGTCAAGCAGTGTGCCTACAAGCAAGAGGCGTACACCGTTTGCAAGCCGGTTCGCGAAACCGTCATGAAGGAATGCCGCTACACCGTCTGCACACCGGTCAAGCGCACGGTTATGAAGACCGAGTGCTACACGGTTTGCAAGCCGGTCTGCGAAACCGTCATGAAGGAATGCCGCTACACCGTCTGCAATCCTGTGCAGGAAACTAGCTACAAGACGGTCACGGAAACGTGCTATCGCAACGTCACCGAGACCGAGATGCGTGAAACGTGCGAGACGGTTTGCGTCCCCCGCACCTTCACCAAGCAAGTTTCCAAGGAATGCGGCCAGTGGGTGACCGAACAGGTCTACGTCCCGGGCAAGGTCATCTGCAAAGATGGCTGCTACGTGCAGTGCCCCGGTACCTACGTTTGCAAGCGAGTCTGGCAGCCCCAGACGGTTGTTCAGGACGTTACCTGCACCGTCTACGAGCGTCAGTCGGTTCGCAAGCAGGTTCCGGTCACGGTCTGCCGCAAGATTCCTGAAACGATCACCAAGCAGATTCCTGTCACCACCTGCCGGATGGTCGCCCAGGAATATGTGAAGCAGGTTCCCGTTCAGACGACCCGCTACGTCAGCGAAACGCAGACGCGTCAGGTCCCTGTCACGACCTGCGAGATGGTCACCACGGAACAGGTTCGCCAGGTTCCGGTTACCACGTGCCGCATGGTCAGCGAAACCGCTTATCGCACCGTTCCCTACACCACCTGCGTGATGGTCCCCAAGACCTGCACCCGGATGGTTCCGGTCAGTGTCACCAAGATGTGCGCCAAGACGATGTGCCGCCAGGAAGCCTACACCGTTACGGTGATGTGCCCCGAGCAGGCCGTTCGCACGGTGCCCGTCACGGTCACGAAGATGGTCAAGGAAACCTGCACCAAGCAGGTCCCCTGCACCGTCACCCGGATGGTTCGCGAAACCTGCGTCAAGAAGGTGCCCGTCACCATCTG
Organism: uncultured Isosphaeraceae bacterium; assembly: GCA_945957605.1. Taxonomy (GTDB): domain Bacteria; phylum Planctomycetota; class Planctomycetia; order Isosphaerales; family Isosphaeraceae; genus CAMFLR01. Next base: position 293,988 of record CAMFLR010000004.1, on the reverse strand, counting down.
CCGCATGGTCACCGAACAGTGCAGCAAGCAGGTTCCTGTCACCACCTGCCGGATGGTTACGGAAACCAAGCACTGCCCCGTGCCGGTCACGACCTGCCGGATGGTCAGCGAAACCTGCGTGAAGAAGGTGCCGCAAACGATCTGCGAGACCGTTTGCGAAACCCGCACCCGTTGCGTGCCGACGACCGTCTGCGAAATGCAGACGATCCAGTGCGTGAAGAAGGTCTGCGAGCCGGTTTGCCGTCAGGTGCCGGTCAGCACGACGATTCACTGCCCGCAGCAGGTTGCCCGCAAGGTTTGCGAAACCAAGATGGTGTGCGTCCCCAAGACGATCTGCAAGCAAGTGCCGGTTGAAGTGTGCGTGAAGGTCCCCGTGACCGTTCACTGCCCGGTGATGCCGTCGTCGCAGAGCGTGGTCGCCTCGCCGCAAGGCCCGGTGAGCACGATCGCCGTCGAGCCGTGCGACACCTGCCACCCGCTGCTCGGCAAGAAGAAGCACAAGTTCTTCTAAGCCAAGAACGCTAGCAGACGCGTCAACTCGACCCAACGCTCCAACGCCTCGCGATTCAACTCGCGAGGCGTTGGCGTTTCGAAGCGAACTGACCTGAGAATCGCGCGACGCGACAATAATCATCACAAGCCATCGAATGCACTCTGCGACGACAAGTATTTTTGCGTCGCAAGGAGTCTGCCATGGTTTGGATGGCAAATTCGCTGCTCGGGCTGATCAAGGATCTCGACCACCAGGCCTCGGAAAGGCGTCATAATCGCAAACCGGTTTACGATACTCCGCGCGGCGAATGCTTTGGTCTTTGCCCGATTTGCCACCAAATCGTGTCGGTGAAATTTGCTGGCCCACAAGACTCAGCCCTCTGTCCGCGCTGCCACCAAGTCGTGAATTGCCTGGAACCGCTCGATCCCTCCTGAAAATCGCCGGCGGACATTGCACATCATTCCTGCACCTGCACCTCGCCGTTCCAGTACGAGATTTTTAGCCCTTCCGCCTTGGCCCACTGCCTCAAGATGTTGAGCGACTTCTCATTGGGATTGGAATTCCCGCGACGTTTTGCCTGACAAATCGTGCGTGAACTCAATTCGATTTCAATGGTCATTACGCGGTAAGCGCGGCCTCCGATCATGAACCGCATCGACCAAATTGAAGACGTACGAGTCATACAACTGCTCACGTAGGTTCCAACGCAATGATTCATCGCGTCCCCTTCGTGCTTCAGTTGCAAACTGTTCGTTAGCTCCTGGATTGTCCAGACTCGTTCGTTTTCACCGCCTTCGTTCTCAAGCTTTTGAAATCCGCCGATCGACGCAGGTTTCCAGGTCAGGACCTTCAGTCGTCTCGGTCGCTTGATCTTGGCGTTCCATGCGTCGATCTGACGCAGCAAAGCCTCTGGCGTACGCCCCTTCATCGTCAGCGCAGGCTGCGGCGGGCCGATGTTGATCGTGTCACCGTCGACCATTAACACGTCCGCATCGACGTACTTTTGCCCATACAGATACTCAACAATCGGCGCGACGTGAATCAGGTCCATCTTGGGGTGGTTGATGAAGAAGTGGATCACAGTGATCCAGAAACCCTCATGACGGAACCATTTTCCCAAACGCGTCTGGAGGATCGCTAGGGCGAGTTCCTTCGAACCACCGAGGCCTCGTATTTGCCCCCACCTCAGTGCCTGCTCAACGGTGAGATGCGCTGGGGCGTCGAGGAACTCGTGCGCCATGCGCTTGGTGTATGCGATGGGTAGTTTCGCCGTGCGAATGTTCTTACCGGTGCCGATGTGAACGAACCACATCTTGTGTCGCGTTGAACTGAGATTCAAAGGCGCGAGCCAGACGGATGTCATGAACTCGGGCACGGGATAATCGGCAAGTAAATGCCTCGCCAACAATGTGAATTGTCGTCGAGGATTGAGGCCTTGAAGGTCGGCAAGTTCAGGGGACCGCAACCAGTTTTTGTGGAAACTCGCGAGCGCGAGCAGGCCGCGTACCAGCGATTCAAGCCCGGTGATTCCGGTTCGTCCGCCGCCGGTTTCAATTCGAACAAGCCTGACGCGGCGAGCGATGCCGAGCAATCGGTAGAACGCGGTTCGGTTGCGCGGATCGCGCCCGACCGACGTCCTTAATGCAGCGTGAATTGCTCGATCTAAAATCGATTTCGCGGACTTCTTACGTAGCGTTCCAATCGACATGGGTTGGACTCCAGGGACGTACGGATGCAACAATAAGCAAGAGCGAATGCTTTTGCTCAAGGTAGCGCGAACCGTCCCAAGCCAACCCCAGCAATTCAGCGGGCAGATTTCGCAGGACAGGTTCGACGTAACAGTTCTGATAAGACGAATTGGCAGAGCATTGCCGGATTCTCCAAAACAGAGATTGACCTTCCAACCGACGCTGACACAAACCAACTCATGTCGGTTCGCGCTGAGATTTGAATGTGTTTGGAATCACGATTGTGATTCGCGACACTACAACTCACAAATCTGGAAGCCAGGAACTCATACAGTCAACAGTGTGAATACAAATTGATAGCATGGGAATTTGATGCAAGTGATTCAATGATCTGGCTTAATCGAACAGCGATTGCCATACGCACCGAGCGTTAATATCTCCGGATGCGCCTCGGCCGATGAATCGAATAATCCCGTTCGATCGCCTCGACGATCGTGCAAATTCCAAAGCTCAGCTTTGACGATTGTCATGGAGGCGAATTCGAATGCGTGGGAGGTTTTCTCTGTTTTGTCAAGCAGTTGACGCGGTTCTGCTTCGCTTGCATCATGTGGTTCTGCGTTGAGATAGGTTCATCCCGCCGGAGTTTCAAAGCGTTTTGATTTGACCCAGCCATCGCTCTTTTGAGCGTTTCCCTCTCTCTGCGCTTGAACTTCGCAAACGGCCAATTCGGCCGTTCGTATTCGGCTGCGCTTTGATCTTTCTCTCAAAGAGATTTGAGGATGAAAGCTTCTCAAACTCTTTACAAAACTCTTGTTTTCTCTTCGCGATTCACGACTAACATGGCCCGATCGGGTGGCGATCCACCCGATTTTTTGTTTTTAGGCATGCCCTCATTGAAGAGAAGGAGAGAAGCTCAGTGGTTCGTTCACTTCGCATGGCCCGGCAACGCTCTGGATTTACGTTGATCGAGCTGCTTGTGGTTATTGCCATTATTGCCGTCCTGATCGCCCTGCTGCTGCCCGCCGTTCAGTCGGCCCGCGAAGCCGCTCGTCGCGCTCAGTGCAGCAACAATCTGAAGCAAATTGGCCTCGGGATGTTGAACTTCGAAAACGTCAACACTTACCTTCCGCAGGGTCCGTACGACGGCGATCCGAATGCCGTTACGACCGGTGGTGCGGCTGATACCACCGGCTACCCCCAGAACGGCGCCTGCTGCAACGCCGCTTCGCCGAACGGTTGGAACCACTTCTTCAAGATCCTGCCGTTCATTGAACAGCAGCAGGTCTACAACATCGCGAATTTCTCGGTTCCCGCGATCTACACGAGCCGCCCCGCAAACTACGACGGCGAAACAACGGTCAGCCAGGTCGCTTTGCCCTGGTTCTATTGCCCGACGCGCCGGACGAACTACAAGAGTGGCAGCAACCCCGCGACCGCGACCTCGCGTAACGACTACGCCGGTTGTGCTGGCTACCTGAGCGGCTCGATGTACGGCTGCTCGAACGGCAACTTCATCCCCGCCCCGCCGAACGGTGGCACGCCGAACTACGGCCTCGGTTCGTCGACGACCATTAACCGTGGCAACGTCGCTGGCTCGAAGGGTGCGATCGTTTGGGGCGGCCTGGGTGCTGTCCGTCGCCTTGCCGACTTCACCGACGGCACATCGAACTCGATCATCGTCGCCGAAAAGAGCTTGCCGAATCAGGTCTGGGGCAGCGATGGCGGCGACAACGAAATGTGGCAGAACTCCGGCTGGGATGAAGACTGCGTTCGCTTCCACTTCCCGCCGATCGCCGATGCCCTCGCACCGGCCTATGCTGGTATCTGCAACAACCCGCCCAACCCGCAAGTTTCGTCGACCGGTACCGTCTGGCGCAAGATGTTCGGCAGCTCGCACCCCTCCGGCACGAACGTGCTGCTGACCGACGGCTCGGTTCGCTCGATCAAGTACACCGTCAGCCCCGACACTTTCCGCAAGCTGTCGGTCATCGACGACGGTGGCGTCCTCAGCGCCGACTCTTATTGATCCTTGCGACACGCAAAAACAACAGGAGCAAGGACAATGCGTTGGTTGATGATGGCGGGTGTGCTCGGTTTGTTCGGCCTGTTCTCCGGCTGCTCGGATACGCCGATCGACCCCTACGCCGACATGAAAATGCTTAGCCCCCAGGAAGCGGTTGGGAAGGCTGCTCCGATCGACGAGGACCCGGCTTTGCAGGAAGAACGCGCGCACAATGCTAAGTTCACCGTAACCAAAGAAAAGAAGTCGCGCTAAGCGATTCTCAATGCGGTTCAAGCCGTTCGTTGAGTCCTCGATGATGAGGATTCAACGGAAGGCTTTTTTTATTCTCGGGATGAAAATACTTTTGAACTCAATGACGAGCCGGCACGAACCTGCGTTTGATTTCGAGCAAAACGTCCGACTTTTTCAGCCACGCAACCAGTCTTCGGGGCGCACCGTGACGAGCAACCCAAAGGCGATTCTTCCACGTCTTCTTCAGCAACCAAACATCGGCGACGTTCGATTTTTGCGTCGAGAAATCGCGTTTGTACGGCTGGTCGCCATGTCCCCAATTGATGATGTTAAAACGCCGCGGCTCGCGCGCCATTTCCAGTTCGAGCATCCTGTAGAGCAGCATCTTGGCCGGCGCGACATCCGCAAACCCGGGATCGTAACCCACCTTCTCGAGGTAAAGCGTGTCACCTCGCAAATCACCAAGCCAGAAGGCAATTGCCGATCCATCCTGTTTTACTAGCGTGTAAGCGAGCAGATTTCCCCGCGCAGCTCGCTGGCGATATTTCTCCGCATGATACGCCTGACGACCAAGGCTCGTTTCCTCGACCTTTGACTGCCACGATGCGTCTGCGACTGGCGCCGCAACCTTGAGAAACGCGTCAACGTCCGACTCCGTTTCATACGACTTCCACGCGACGTCTCCCAACTTCGTCTCGAGAACGCGAAACTCGCGTTTGAGATTCTTTCGCGTCTTGCCGCCGCGTCTGGCGAGAAAAGCCTCATAGCTTTCCGGTAATGTCGTGATATGAAGCGTGTCGGGCGGTGAGATTTCGTAAACGAGAAACGGGCGGGCGATGCCGCGTTGCTTGAGCGAACGATAGAGTGGCGACTCAACGTCGATCTGCGAAATCCGCAGGCCGTCGTCTTCTCCCACAAGTTCCGCAAAGCTCGAGCGGATCGCCTCGAACGAATCGGGGCGATCGACATTGCAAATCTGGAAACTCATATGAACCGACGTCCGCTTCGAGCTTTCACCGTGGCATTGTGCGACGAATCACCAAGGAATTTTATCCTACCGGTTCAGCCTTGCCAGGATCGGTAGGCGATCGTCGCGCGGCTGTCAGTTCGGGGCCGATCAGTCCCAGGTGAGACATCGCCGCCCGCGCTTCGACGCGTCGGGCCTTCGTCAGGTCGACATGTTCGTCGGTGAGATTCACCTCGAACTTGCGGTTGCCCGGAAGTTGCATAGGGATGCGAATCGTGAAGATGCTCCCCTGCCCCAGCCGGCTCTCGAGCGTGACGTCGCCACCAAGCAGCTTCGCCAGTTCGCGAACGATCGAGAGCCCGAGCCCCGTCCCTTGATGTTCACGCGTCAGCACCGAATCGGGCTGCGCCGCCTGGCGGAACTTCTCAAAAATCTTGTCGCGATCTTCCTCGGCGATCCCAATCCCGGTGTCTTCCACCGAGATCACAACGTTGCGTCCTTCGATTCGCACATGCAGGACGACCTTACCGCCTTCGGGAGTGAACTTGATCGCGTTTGACAGCAAGTTGTAGATAATCTGCTGGATCTTCCCAGGATCCTGCCGGAGAAGCGGAATCGCGTCGTCGAGCCGGCATTCGAGATCGATATTTTTGCGCTCAGCAATCGGCCGCGCCAGATTTGCGAGCGCCTCGCAAACGTCGCGAATTGAGAAGTCCTCGGTACGGACTTCCATCTTGCCGCTCTCGATCTTCGCTAGATCGAGAATGTCGTTGATCATACCCAGCAGCATCTTGCCCGACGTCTGAATATTGGTGGCATAGCGCCGCTGCCGCTCGTTGAGCGATTCGGACCCCGCGAGCACTTCCGAGAACCCAATGATCGAATTGAGCGGCGTGCGCAATTCGTGGCTCATCGTCGCGAGGAAGTCGCTCTTGAGCCGGTTCATCTCGAAAAGCGCAAGGTTCGCCTGCGCCAGCTCATCGACCTTCTTATCAAGGTCGTGATTCACATCGCGCAGCTCTTGCTGCATGGCGACAAGGTTATGCAACATCCGGTTGAACGCGTGCGACAACTCTTCAAACTCGTCGCCCGTTTGAATCTGACTACGAATCGTCAGCTTTCCGGCGGCAATCGCGTCAGAAACGTCGCGCAGGTGCTTCACAGGCTTCACAATCACGTAACGCACAATCACGTAAGAGGCAAACATCGCCAAGAGGGCAGTAACGAGCGCATACGTAATAAGAATCGCCCGATTCTTATGAATGTCCTTGTTCATCTGGCTCATCGGGATGCGGATTTCGACCGCGCACGCCAACTCGTATGGTTTCACGCTCGTAAGCTGCCCGTTTTCGTTTTCACGCAGCTTGTGATAATGGCAGTCGATGCACACCGGTTTGAACGGAATCGCCTGGAGATACTGAAATTCCTTCTTTCCAGGAACGATCCGGTGATTCTCCATCTGTGAGCCGTCGGGAAATGTGTACGGCTTCTTCGCGGCGACCGTATCGCCCGGCTTCGCCGGCCTAACTGCCGCCTGCTGGAAGAGATTCAGCGCGTATTGTTCCCACGATGCATTGTCGGGATCACCGTCGCCGTTCGCGTCGTCAGCGACGTTGAATCGAAGAACGCGACTCTCGAAGTTTTCGAGGTCGTCGGTCCGTTTCAGCGATTTTGCAACTTGATCAAGCTGCCGCGCAACGTCGTCGTTCGCCAGCGTGGCGATCTTCGAGTGCGCTTTGTAGAGCATTTCGGGCACAAGCCGGCGCGCGTTTCCAAGCGTTTGGCCTGCAACCAGGCTCTCGGTCTTCTGGCCGTACCACGCGAAGCTGATGGAGACGAGGAAAAAGATACCACCGCCGAATATGAACCGGCACTTCCGCTCCAGGCTGGTTTCGCCCAGCAAGTGCTTGAATGTGCGGTACGACATCGGCTAGACCCTGCCCTGGTCTCGATCGATCCTGCTCAGACACGACGTCCATCTCGCGCCAAGAATACGACAAATGCCGCGTTCGGAACAGACGGACTTCCCCCGGCCACGCAAACGACAGATGTCGTTCGTGTTTCCATTTTAACACGGCCGGGGAGTACGAATTCCATTACGGCAATTGCCGGACCGCTCGTGCGCTACGATCGCGAGATGATCAGGCGACCGAAGCACCTCGCGCCTTGCTGCCGCCCGGTTGATCGAGCTCGGGCCGCGGCTTGAATCCGTGCGTGAGGACCGCGAACGGCGACGAGTTGTCGAGCTTCTTGAGCTTGGTGTAGAGGTAGTGGTCGTAGTCGCACGGGTACACCGTGAGCTTGCCGGCCTCGACCTCGATCACCTTCGTCGCAACAGCACGAATGAAGTGCTCGTCGTGCGAGATGAAGCAGAGCGTTCCCTCATATTCCTGGAGCGCTTCTTCGAGAATATCTCGGCTGGCGATATCGAGGTGGTTCGTCGGCTCGTCCATCATGATGAAGTTGTGCGCGACGGTCAGAATCTTCGCCAGGCAAAGCCGCGTCTTCTCACCACCGGAAAGCGCGGAAACCGGCTTATCAACCGCTTCGCCACTAAACAGGAAGCCGCCCAGCATGTGGCGGAGCATTCCTTCCGAAGCGCCAGGATGCACCTCGCGCAGGCTGTCGATCACCTTGGATCGCATGTCGAGCGCTTCGACACGGTGCTGCGCGAAATAGGTCGCGAAAACATTGCTTCCCAGCACGACTTCGCCACGCGTCGGCTTAAGAATGCCCGTCAGCAACTTCATCAGGGTCGTTTTGCCCGCCCCGTTGGGACCGACAAGCACGACGTGATCGCCTCGCTCAATTTCGAGGTCGAGGCTGCTGTAAACGACTTTGGGACCGTAGTTAAAGCCGATGTCTTCAAGCTTGGCGACGACTTGTCCACTGCGCGGCGGCTCGGGAAGCCGGATGCGAAGTGTGGCGTTATCGGTTTGGGGCGCGTCGATACGTTCGATCTTATCCATCGCCTTCAGTCGGCTTTGCGCCCGAGCAGCAGTGGCTGCGTTCGCACGGTTGCGATCGACGAAGTCTTGCATCTGCTTGAGCTTCTTCTGCTGCCCCTCGAACGACGCCTGATGGACGTTGATTCGATGTTCCTTCTGAGGCAGGAAAGCCGAGTAGTTTCCCGGATAGCTATACAGCTTGCCGAGTTCCAGCTCGAACGTTTTTGTGATGACGCGATCGAGGAAGTCGCGGTCGTGGCAGGTGATCAGAATCGCGCCGGGGTAGTTTTGCAGGAAGTCTTCGAACCACTTCACGCTCAAAAGGTCGAGGTGATTCGTCGGTTCGTCGAGCAGGAGCAGGTCGTGCTCAAAAGCGAGCAGGCCGCCGAGCGCAAGCCTCATGGCCCAACCACCGGAAAGCGTCGCAACCGGCGCATCGAGCTGTGCAATGTTAAACCCAAGGCCAAGCAAAATCGCCTTGGCCCGCGCTTCCATTTCGTATCCGCCAGCCGAAATAAACGCTTCCATCGCGTCGTCGTACTGGTCGAGCGCATCCGGATCGCCTTCTTCGAGCCCCTTCATCACCGCTTTGAGGCGAACGTCGGCTTCAGTCCAAGGGCCCAGGTGGTTGAGCATGTTCTCAAACACCGTACCCTCTTTGAGCGGACTGATCTCCTGCGCCAGGTAGCCGATCGAGCATTTGCGATCGCGCAGCATTTCGCCGGAATCGAGGTGCTCTTGCCCCATCAGCACCTTGAATAACGTCGACTTCCCCGCACCGTTTTTACCGAGCAATCCAATGCGCTCGCCTCGAACGATCGAGGCATCAATTCCGTCGTAAATCGCTTGACGGCCAAAGTTTTTCTTGCCGTTGATCAGGCGGATCATGGAGCAGTAGTTTCCGTTGATTTGGATGAAATGACGGTGAGTTACGAGGCAAGGAAGGCAAGCGGTGCGCAGGGAACGAACCCGATTCAGCATCTTCATATTATCAAACCGATCGCAGGATCTCAACTGCTGATACCATGCAATTCGCCAAAGTAAAAAGCGGAGTTTATCGCCAAGTCTCAATGCGGCTTGAGAAAATAGGAGATTTGGGTTGCATGGCCATTGCGTGGCCTGGCCTGATCGGGCACGATGTTGTGCGTGACAATTGACTTCACGCGGTTGCGCTGTTAACCCTTTTGAAGTCACCGATTTCGCCCTGGCGCCCGAGTCAGAAGCGGGCGTCGTTTGCCCTTCGCAATTCGTCGAGGTAACGCTCGTGTTGCTATTCGGTAAGGCGAATTCTCGCACTCACCTCCCCTGGCTGATTTCGTTCATAATCGCAACCGCGGCTGCTGCGGCCTGGTATATCTCGTTTGCTTATGGAATGCCCCGTCTGCCTGGTGGTAATAGCCGTCCAGGTTGGTGGTTCGGCGTCGCCGGCGGCATTCTCATGTCGTTTGAGTTCTTTCTCTGGCCGCGCAAGCAGCTTTTCCGCACCTGGCGCATCGGTCGGGCGCAAACCTGGATGCGGGCTCACATCTGGTTCGGCTGCTTTACGGTTCCACTCATCGCCATGCACTGTGGATTTCGCTTCGGCGGAGCCTTAAGTGCCGTTCTGCTTTGGCTTTTCATCATCGTGATCATTAGCGGCCTTTACGGCTTGGTGCTGCAGCAAATCATCCCGACGCGGATGCTCAACGAAATTCCCGCCGAGACGATTTACGGTCAGATCGATCGCGTCGCCAACTTGTTCGCAGATGAGGCCGACGAGCTAGTCGATGCCACCTGCGGAGGCGAGCGTCGCAAGAACCAGCGTGTCGACCGTGGTGGTTCGCGCGGGAACGCGAATTCGAGCGAGAGCCACCGAGTCGTGGGCGCGGAGCGGCACATCGGCCGCGTTCAGGGGCGCGTTGTCACGACAATCTCGGCCAGTCTGCCAGTTCCCGGCTCGGAATGGCTTGGGAAGGTTTACGACGACGAAATCTCGGTCTATCTTGTGAAGGGACGCGAGTCGAATTCGCCTCTGGCCTCATCGAATCGCGCTGCCTCGATCTTCCACGACATCAAGCTGAAAGTACCGCCCGGCGCGCACGAGATTGTCGACCTGCTGGAAGGGCTGTGCCGCCAGCGCAGACAATTCGATCGCCAGCGGACGATGCACGCCTGGCTTCACGGCTGGCTTCTGATTCACTTGCCGCTGTCGGTCGCACTCATGATCTTGATGTGTGTCCATATCTACGTCACCTACGTCTATCGGTAACGTTCACATGGCGACGATCAAGGAAACCGGTAAAGGCCGATCTCGCCGTATCGAGATCGACTATTACAAGAAGCCAGACCCGATTCGCAAGCTGCGCGCAGCCCTCGTTTGGGCTGCGATCATCCTTGCTGGCGGCTGGCTTCTCGCCGGGCTGACGTTTAGTAATGGCAAGGTTAGCGCCAGCGCACAAAGCCGCTTCCGTTCGTCGCCAGGCGAGCTCGCGAGCGTTCACAAGGCGTGGAACGATCGCTGCGAAGCCTGCCATAACGTCGATATTTCGTCGTCTGGGAAGTCGGAAGCCGGCGGCTGGCCCGTTCCCGGTGTTGAAACTTCGCTCGTAACCGACACCTCGTGCCAATCCTGCCATTCTGGCCCTGCGCACCACCCGTCGCAGAAGCCCGAGGACGTTAAGTCCTGCGCAAGCTGCCACTTCGATCACCGCGGCGTCGATAATTCGCTCATCAAGCTGGCCGATAGCGATTGCATATCCTGCCACAAAGATTTGTCGCAACATATTGCCAGTGGCAAGCAATCCTCAGGCACAGCAAATGTCGTGACGTCGTTTACGGGCGATCATCCGCCGTTTTCCACCGAGTCAGACAAGGCGGTCGACCCGGGCCGGCTGAAATTCAATCACGCGCTTCACCTGAGTGAAGGCCTCGTCCACAAGCCCGGCGATCGCGACGTCAAAACGCTGGCCTATCTCACCGATCCGACGGCTCGCGAGCGGTATCGCAAGCCAGGCCAGAAAGATGACGCGCCGATTCGGCTCGATTGCGCCTCGTGCCACGTCGCCGATGCTTCCGACTTCAAGCTCGAACAGCTCGCCGGACTTCCTCGCGCCACGACCTTACCAGTTCGTTCGCAAGGGAAGGAAATGTTGCCGATCACCTACGAGAACCAGTGCAAGGCCTGCCATCCGCTCTCGTTCGACGGCCGCAACCCGAAGCTTGTCGCTCCTCACCGCGCACAGCCGGAAGACATCCGGCAATTCCTGACATCAACGTACTCAGGCGTATTTGTTTCTGACGACCAGAAGCTTCTCGCCGACGTTCCGCAGAAAAAGCCGATCCCGGGCCAGCGTGCCGATCGCGACGAAGCTTCGGTCAAGCAGCGCATCGACAAAGCCGTTGCGGCGGCGGAAAAAGTCCTCTACGGCGGGAAAACCACCTGCTTCGAGTGCCATTACGCCACGAAGACGACCGCGGCCGGCCTGCCTGAGGCGATTGAATTGCCGAACGTCCCTTCTCTCTGGCAACCGAAGGCCCGTTTCGACCACACCGCACACCGCGCTGTGAAATGCGCCGAGTGCCATGTGAAATCGACGACCTCGATCGTGGCAAGCGATATTCTTGTCCCCGGTATCGCTTCCTGCCGAGAATGCCATGTCAACGCGAAGGGTGGTAATCTGCTCAGCGCGGTTCTGCCAGGGCTTTCCAGCACGGAATCCTTCGTGCGAGCTGATTGCACCACGTGCCACCGCTATCACCACGCCGACAAGCCAATGCTCGGCCGAGGCGCATCGAGCGAACGTGGCACCGTTGACCACGACTTTGCGAAGTTCTTGAGTGGAGATCACTCAAAGTAAGGTGATGCGACTGGCTGTACACGGAGGTTCGTATGACGCCCGGGATGAGGCGTGCCGGAGAATTCGCTGTATTCGCAGCCGCCCTGGTGATGCCTTCGTTCCTCTACGCAGGCATCTTCGTGTTCGCGCGAGGTGGCCGGGTCCAACTGCCAGCTCGCCACGAAGCCAAGGAGTGGCGACTCGACACGCCGACAGGCCCTCGCGCGTTCGTCGACGCAGACTTTAGCCGCGTCGTCAATCAGCCGGAACCATCAGAGGAATGGCCCGACCGCTTGAAGAAAGCACGAAGCGGCGACATAAACGCTCGCTTCGCCGCAGCTTGGTGGGCGTTCGAGAACGGCTTAACGACCGAAGCGATCGCCGAATTCAAGGCAATTCACGCCGATTCCGCCACTCACGAACCAACCGCCTCGCTCTGCAAAACGCTTGATCGCATCGCACCCGCCTGCACCGCCCCTGATCTGTCCGACATACAGAACGCGCTCAAAGGGAACTTCCAGCAGGCGAAAAGTTCTCACTTCTTGATCTTCTATCAAGGTCCCGAGGTCGAAGCACGCGAACGGCTCGAATTGCTTGAAAAGGTGTATCAAAGCTTCTATTTGATGTTCGCGGCGATGGGCTTCAGCCTCGAACCGCCGCAGCACGCTCTTGTCGGGGCGATGTTCACGAGCGATTCTGACTATCGCGACTTCCTCGTCCGCAACAACGCCCGTCCGTTTCTCAACACGCAGGGCTATTACCACCCCACGCTGAATCTCGTCGCCACATATCGAACAAACGGCCTGAAATCGCCCAAAACAAGCCTGGCCGCGATCGACGCGCGACGTCTCGAACTTGCGGCGATCAAGGGGCAAGTCGACCGCATGCCCGCGAATGCGCGGGTAAAAATCGAGGCTGAGGGACATCCTCCACAAACCTCAACGCGTGCCGCCGCAAAAACCTGGCTCGCCTGGGCCGAACGCGACCTCGCCCGCCAGGAGTTGTTGGTCGACCTCGATCGACGGTCGATCGACCTTGCAATCGCCGCCCACGAAACGATTCACAGTCTTGCATCGAACAGCAAACTCGCCCTCGGTCACGTACCTTTTCCCATCTGGCTCCATGAAGGGCTCGCCTGCCAGTTCGAGGTCATTCGCGGCGGCCGCTGGGCCGGTATCTCGCGAGTTCACGACATTCGAATCGTCGACTGGCGTACAAACCTCCCTGCGCCACGGGTTGCGGAGGTGATTCGCGATGAGGGATTTGGCCGCGGGTACAACGCCAGAACCTACGCCTCAGCCTGGGCGTTGGTTTACTACCTGCGCAAGTCGCATCCCAAGGAATTCGCCGCCTATCTCGACAAACTTCGCGCTCCGAGTCGTCCGAACTCGAAGGCTTCTAGTTCGGCAGTCGCGACGTTCCAATCCTGCTTCGGCGACGATCTTCGCGCCCTCGAAGTCGACTGGCATCGGTATATGCGTGAGCTCAAGACCCCGATAGAGGAAGGACTTGCGACAAAGCCCTGAATCGGCCGCGCGGCAATAAGTCAGGTTGACAGATCGTCTCAACTTGGTATGATTCCAGACGTAACGCATCGGGGCGTAGCTCAGCATGGCTAGAGCGCACGGTTCGGGACCGTGAGGCCGGAGGTTCAAATCCTCTCGCCCCGACTCTTACTAGATAACGACTTACGTCGAGTCTACAATTAACTCCGAGCGGCAGGGTAGCGAAACACGGTAGTAAAACTACCGCTTCGCCCTTACCGCCCGGAGTTTTTTGCGTTTTGAGACGCAATCCGGGCGCTGGTCCGCCGCCTGGAGGCCGATCATGGGCCGTCCCAAGAAGCAGAGCCGAGAGCCGTTCTGGCGGTCGGATCGAAGCTGCTATTACGTCCAAGTTGGCACGCGGCAACAACGCCTTTCCCCGGACAAGGACGAGGCGTGGCGGCTTTGGCACGAGTTCATGGCCAAGCCGCCGGTTGAGCGTGAAGCTCCCAAGCGGGAATGCACCTTCGTGGTGGAGGTGCTTGACGCCTTTTTGGAATGGGTTCAAAAGAACCGGGCCGCTCGTACGTACGCTTGGTACAAAGAAAACATCCAGCGGTTCGTTGACCGCATTCCGGACCGGCTGACGGTCGAGGAGTTGAAGCCCTACCACGTCACCGATGCGATGGCGGACTTTGAGTGGGCCAACAACACCAAGAACGACTTCATCACCTGCATCAAGCGCCCCTTCAGTTGGGCGGTCGATGAAGAGCGGATCACCCGCAATCCGATTGAACGGCTGAAAAAGCCCGCCCGCGAAGCTCGGGAAATGGCGATCAGCCCCGAGGAATACGCCACGATCCTCGAAGCCATGAAAACAGGAGCCTTCCGCGACCTTTTAGAATTGGCTTGGGAAACCGGAGCGCGCGTTCAAGAGCTTCGAAAGATCGAGGGCCGATTCGTCGAGCGAGGACGAATCGTCTTTCCGCCGACCAAGGCCAAGGGAAAGAAATATCATCGCGTGATCTATTTGAACGAGCGGGCGCAAGAGATCATGGATCGCTTAGCAGCGGCTCGACCCGAAGGACCGATTGTTCTCAACAGCGACGGTAATGAATGGAACAAGAATGCAATTAACTGTGTATTCGTTCGCTTGAAAGAAAAGCTCGGCGTGAAATACCACCTGGGAGCTTTCCGAAAAGGCTTCGCCACCGAGGGTTTGAAAGCGGGAGTGGACGTTATCACCATGGCCCATTTAATGGGGCACCGCGACCCGTCGATGCTGAGCCGGGTTTACGCCCAGGTCTACCGCGACCAAGAATACATGGCCCAATCGTTGAACAAGAAAGACAAGTCCGACGAGGGGAAGCCAAAGAAGCCATCGGTCAAGAAGAACGCGGGCGCAAATGCTTCAAAGGGGGGCAAGGCGGAGCCGGGGGCAAAGTGACGCCCCCGGACTCGACGCTCGAAAGGTATGCGGCAAGCTGCTCCTCGGAAACTCGGATCGCACCACGTCCCAACCCAACGCGGCAGCACTTTAACCTGCCTGCCGCAATGAGCCCGTAGACGGTGGATTGACAGACATCGAGTCGCTTCGCCGCATCCTTTACACGCACGTCTCTCACCTTTCGCAGTAGGGATTGAGAGTCCCGGCGATCTCCAAGGCGCGGGCAATCGCTTGGTTGATTTCTCCGGCCAACGCGTCCGCATCCAATGCGGCGGTCAGGTCGAGGAGTTCAGTTGCGACCGATTTCTGCTCCACCGTGGTGGCGGTTCGCAGAAAGTCGTGGGCAAGATCGGAGATGCGAATCAGGATTGTTCCCAACGTGATTACCTCCCTCGGTCCGGCTCTTGCTGAGCCAACGTCCGATCAACGGCAGGACGAGCTAACTGAGCGACATGCGTCGGCGAGAGCAAATCCACGAAGTTACGGAATTGGCCTGCCAATTGTTGCTGCTCGGGAGTGGAAGCAAGACGCGAAAATTCGTCGCGGAATGCTTCCATCTGAGTCATGACCGATTCAATCGAGTCATGGTGGGCGTAAGCTTTCCATTCTCTGGACTCCATCGAACCCCCTTAACTTCTTGCCGTGTTGTTCCGGCGGCTGAATAGGGCGAGTCCCAGGGTGATCACGACGAAATCGTCACACCACCCCCAAACCGACGTCGTGTCATTGATGAAATCGAAGGGAGTGATGACCAAGAGAGCCGCGAAGTGAACGGCGACCCAACGCCACCACAACCTCATGAACAGCCTGAGCAGAGCCCAAAGCTGTCGCAGGACAAAGCAAAAGAGCTCTGCAAGCTTCTCGCCGACGACGACCATTGCATCGCCCGCCGGTAGCGTCAAAAACCCGATGAACGCTTTCATTCAGCCCTCCACATGGCGGCGGTATCTCTCAGTCAACCAACGCGCGTTGATGATCAAAACGATGCCGAAACATGTCAGCATGTCCCAACTTGCTCGGTATCTGAGCAAATCTCCGGCGATGGCTCGAAAATCGCTCAAAGTGATGAGACGGAGCAGAATCTCGATCATCGTGGCCTCCAGATTCCAATGACGACCATGAAGAACCGTTGGACGAAGGCAAACCCCCACGCCAGGATGATCGCGGTCCCGTAGCGGATAATCAGTTCTCCCGCATGGGCGATGTACGACGGGATGCTGCTGACGAAGTGAGAGATCGCCGCAAACGACTGCCTGATGCTCTCAAACTGTCCCTGAAGGTCTTCCATGGAACACTCCTAGCGGCCTCGGCCTGTTTCAGGGGCCTTGTCGTGTTCGTTGTCCTTGATCTGGTCGGTGACGATTTGTTGCGTCGGTTCGCCCGGGGCTCCCGTCTCGCGGTCGAGATTCTGACCCCATAGCGTGTTCAGAAAATCCTCTCTCCCCTGCCTTGCGAGGGCTTGCGCCTGCGGACCAAAAGCAGCGCTCGCGAGGGCGGCCTTCGCCGCCTGTCCCCATGTTTGGCCCTGGTCGTCCGCCACCGTCTTTCCTTGCGGTGGCGGATTGGGATTCATTTTCTGGTCGCTGGTAAAAACCTGATTACTCCTCATTGCCGAACATCTCCTTGTAGTGATTCATGATTGTGAGTTGTTCAATACGCGACGCTTCCATGAGCCTTGCCTTTGCAGCGATGGATGCCTTGCCGTACGACACCGTGGCCGAAAGGCAGAGAGCCGAGATCCCGAGATAGACGGCGAGGCCGCGAGAAACTGGTAGCGCCAGGATTGAAAGGGCAAGAACCAGAAGAGGTTCCTTGACTCCCTTCGCTCGCCATTCATCTCCCTTGAAGAGCGATCGCCCTGAATAGTGAGGATGTTCTTTGGGCTTCCAGATCAGGTTCTGAATGCGACGAACGAGGCACATTCCGAGCGTTGCAAGGAGTGCCCATTGGGCAACGCGTCCATTTCGGTCGATCTCTGCGATGGTCAGTGGCATCACGAAGAAGACTGAGATCACTGCCGGAAGACCGGAAAACCGATCTCCCCATCCCCGCCGCAGCCAGGGATAGTTCGCCCAGCAGAAGAAATGTGCCAGGCCAACGCCGGTAACAACCATCGATGGTTTGTCTTCCATTGCCTCTCCTAATGAATTAGTTGTGTTGAGCGAAGCTTCTTCGCTGATTGCCTCATCTGAGGTTATTTCTGTGAGAACTCGGCTAGGGCGAATGTTCGCCCATTGATCTTGCGGCCTCCGCAGTAGACGTAAGCCTGGACCTTAAAGTTGTTGCTTGGGCCTCCCTTCTTGAGCGTCGTCAGCTTGTTCGGTGGTAAAATTGGCATCATGTGCTGATGCCATGACGCGTTGAATCCCTTGGGCTTTTCGCCGAGCCAGTCCTTGACCGGATCGTAAGCTTCTCCTCCCGATGATCCTCCGAAGGTGAGTTGCATCTCCTCGCCCACGAGAGTGCTGAAATACTTATTTGTGATTGGACAGGCATTCTGGCAGGCAATGACGTTTTGAAAGTTGGCAAGCCAGCCATTGACCTCCGTCTCCGCCATGTCGCCGCCCAAGCTCGATTTCAGAAGGGGTGTGTTTTGGAAGGCCATCAAGTTCACGATTTTCGACGACCGGGCGACGGACTGAACGAGAGCATCCACCCCCGCGACGGCAAACCAGTTTGCTTCGTCTGTGCAAATGCAAACTGGCCGATTGGATTGGCACCGCAACAAATGCCGTTGGGTGGCTAATTTCCAAGCGATATTTATCAGTCGTCCGCTCTCTCGAAATTTCAGTACCGGCGTGCCGACAACGACACACCCTCCCTCTGAAATCACTGAAGGCGTGATCGTTGATTCCCCATTGACGAATGAGTAGACCTCCGAATTGAGGAACGGCTCAAGGACTGTCATTGCCTCGGCAACAATCGAGCCTCTGACTTTTTGATCCTGCTTGGGCCAGAAATCGCGGACGTAATCGAAAGCGTTGTCGAAGTCGCGGTTCTTGTTCATCACGCCACGGCTCATAGCCCCTTCGTGGCAACACCCGATAAACCCGGTCCGCCAGCCAAGATCGTTCCACTGCTCCTCAGACGTCGGCAGGTCATAAATCCAGGTCACCAGATCATGAATCGACACTTCCCCCTTTCCCAAGTAACAGGATGAAAGCGCGTGCGAGAGCAGCGTGCGGGCAGAATTTGGCCAGAACGGATCGTCGCCCTTCCCACCGGGGTTGATCGCGTCGTAAAGGTCCGTGAGTAGCCCCCGGGCCGACTGAATTCCGCCTGTCTCAGCTTCGTGCTGAAGGAAATTGAAGCAGCCGAACGGCTCCATCTTCCTCCCGGTTTGTTTGCAATAACGCTCCCAGACCTCAATCTCATCGGACTTCGCCGTAAGCACGAGGAAGCCCGCGCCCATGTGCAAGAGATTAAGAATCGCTTCCCGCATTGGGCCGGAGCTTTTGCCTGCTCCGGTCCCCCCAGTAACGACAATCCCTTCGTATGCTTGCTGAAGGGTCACCAATCCGTTGACAACGAATTGTTGTGTGATTTGCTCGCGAGCTAGACCGATACTGAGCAAAAATCGCTTGAACATCCCCATCAATAGGCGCAGCATGGCACGGCCTCATTCGATGTGAGGAAGCGTACGGACTTCGTAATAAATCCGACGTGAATTCCCGAGGAGGGATTATGCCGACACGCCCAGGAAGAGCGGGCCGTCTTCGTCGTCGATCTTGTCGCCCTTGCGGAAGCGGCGGATCAGCTCTTTGAGCTTTTCGATAAGTGTTTGAGCATCCATGTCTCCATCGACGGTAAGGCTGACGCCCTCGACGTCGAATTTCTGAGGCTTAGACTTCCTCACCCGCTCGCCCAGTTCGACCTTGAGCTTTTTCTTCAGGCCCTCGCGGCCAAGGACACCCTTTATGCAAAGGGCGGCAAGTTCCCGTTGCTTGTTATGATCGTCGAGGGCAGAAAGCTCGTAAGCCTCAGCGAATCCGAGTTTCCCGGCTTCCTGTGCTTCCTGGAGGTCAGCAGCAAGGCGTTTGAAAACCTTCAACAGTTTCGCCACCTTCGTCGGTGAGATTTTTAGACGCTCAGCAATGGCTGCCTGATCGATACCTTCGCCACGCATGATAGTGAGGATCAGATTCGCCTGTTCTCGCGGAGAAAAGTCCGAGCGGTCGTGGTTTTCTCTGAAACGCTCGACAGCAACTTCCGCGTCGGTTAGCGGCCTGTCTACCACATCGGCTTCGATGTGCGTCTTGCCCAGACGCTTAAACGCCTCAAGGCGATGTTCGCCGAAAATCAGCGGATAGAGCCCGTCCGTAAGCTTGCCGACCTTGATGTTGGGCGTTGGATCGCCTCGTCCTTGGGCGGCCATGATGGCCTGGACTGTCTTCTCCCGTAGGGATTCGCGGGACGACTTGACGGAAATCTGCGCGGTGGGAATCTGCATCGTGGGTGCTCCTAGGGGAGTTGTTCGTTGGCAACTGAGAGCTAATAGAAAGGCAGTACGTGTTTTTCTCTCGATTAGACGCTATGAGGTTACGCCTCCTATTTCCCATACGCATCTATCGCGAGGCATGAACTGCGACTCTTCGGCCCGACGCGCGCGTCTCTCTTTTTTTCAACGTCGCGTTGACGAAATATCGCAGCGATGTATACGTTTGGATCTAACGTCGGGCTGAGCCTCTTGGACGGGTAGCTCTACGCAGCGAAATTGTAGTTGGGGCGTCCTTTCTGGTAGAAAATCGAATTGAGTTTGTCTCCGTACAAGCGATTCATGGAGACTTGCGAAGTTTGTTGGCACCCGATGCCTCCTAAGATAAGATTTCTCTGTCAGCCAGAGCACGTCGCAAAGACCATTCCTCTTAGAGACTCGATAAGCCGGCCGGTTCGTGTGCGTCCTTTCAGAGTCTGCCTCGGCATCGAAGAATTGACGCATTCTGAATCTCCGAAGTAGGTGGAACAGGGGCAAAAAAAAAGACCGAGGACGTTACCCATTGCTGGGTAAAGTTCTCGGTCGACTTATCGATGCCCAATAATTCCACCCGCCTTGGCATCAAAGCCGAGGGCCAAGTTGGGTGGGCGGTAGGGTAGGCGATGGATCAAACAATATCAATTTACGGCAACAGTCAGTGAAGTCAATTCCTTGGCTTCGCAGTCACTGGGAAACCACGCTGGGAAATCTGGCAATGTTTATAATGAGCAACATCGCCATTGATCCAAATGTGGTAAGTTTTTGACTATTGTTATATGTCGTGCTATCGCAGTGGGAATGGCCCGTAAGCGTAAGACCACCGATGAACCTGCCCTGCTTTCCTCGGTTTTGGAAGAGCTTCCCATTGTTCAGGAAATCAAAGCCGAGAAAACACCCCCCACCGGTCCACGTGGAAAATGGACAGACGGTTACGCAAAAAACATCGTTGTTGGGAATGGAAGCATCCACTTCCATGCACGCGATAGCCGGTGTGTCATCCGGTTTGACGATAGCTGTGCGCCTTATCCAGGGACGGAATACGGCCAACGCATCAAGGATTGGTTCGTTGAGCAGAGTTTTAATGGGAAGCAGTTCAAGTACGATGTCCAAAGCAAGGGCTGGGTGATGTTCAAGGGCGATCAGCCTCAACAAACAACGCTACATGCCATGGAAGTCTTCGGACGGCTAGGCGACATGCTCAGGCAGCAGAACAAGTTACCGCCGATGGAGTTTTACCAATCAAGCCTCTGAGTCTTCCTCGACGGTGATCGACTTTATCAAGCTCGGATGCGGGCGGATCATGTCGAGCGTTCCAAGGCCGAGATACGTTATCAGCCGCTCGAATTCCTTGAGATTGTTCTTGTTCGCGACCATCGTCAAAACCATGTTCGAGCCAAGCTGGTCCTGAAACCTCAACGTGAATGTGTCCGACTCGAATTTCCCGGTATCCTGCGGGCCGGGGAACGAGAACGGGATATACCACCGCCTTCCTTCGTTCGTGATCGCCCAGAATGCGAGGACTTGATGCTTGCGGGGCCGCGAATACTGTCCCAGCGTGTCCACGGCGTCGTCGGACTCGATTGCGTTCCAGTCGCGTTGTTTATCCACGGGAGCGGTCCTTCGTTGGTGCAGCGATATCGTAAGACAGTTGCCGCAACTGCGCAACTCGCGATTTGTTCCGTTCCAGCCCCCTGCCCGTCTTTGGTTTAGCCGCGAGAGAGCGGAAGTCTTTGATCTCACGAGGAGTCAGCAGACTGACCCAATCCTCTTTCAGCTTGCCGAGGTCCGTGACCTGTGGTTTCTTATCCCGCGTCATTAGCCCCGCCTTACGTCTTAACCCCGGCGTGACTTTCGCAACCGCGTCGTAGAGCCTTTCTATCGCGTTGCGCCGGGAACTGAATTTCCGCAGTGTGGACTTCGAGACGCCAGAGATTTCCCAGAATTTCCCCTTCCGCTCGGTCTGATAGCCCAGCCGCTCGACTTTCTGTCTCAGCCGCCGGTGGAAATCCCGCTGGATATCAGGAATGGATTTGTAAATGTCGTGGACTTTGAGTGCTTTGAACTTCCCCTCCGCAGAATCCCAAGTGTGGTTTTGAACGGTCGCGTGTGCGTGGAGGTGTGGCTCTTGCTCACGGTTGGTTGAGTGGACGAAAAGCGTGCCGGTAATCTCGCCGGTCTTACGGTCGTCCATCGCTCCTTTCACCCGTACGCGTGTCGCCGCCCCCGGTTCGACGGCTTCCCCCATCGATTCGAGGACAGACGCGACAAACGCTTCTCGCACCTTCTCGCCATGCGGAGCGAACTCAGCAGCCAGCGAGACGCTCTTCGGAGCGTTGAACACGAATTCCTGAAGAACGATGCTGTTCTCACCCCGCCGGGGGGTGATCTTTCCCTTTCCCGAGGGGAGCTTGTTATCAACCAGGCGGTTGAAAACTAGGCGATCAGCCAGCCCTTGAAGACCGAGGCGGAGAGCCCCTAGGCCGAACCACTGCGGTGGCCGAGCTTCCTTGCCCTCCAGGCGTTCCTCATGCCTGAAATAGTCCTTTGTATCGCCAGCATTCTTTCGGGACTGCACGGTGAGCATGCAGGAATTCTAGGGCAGTTCTGCCATTTTCGCATCCAGCCATTTTCATGTTGTTGGGAAAGCGGGTTTCCCAGTGCCATTCGATCTTTGTGTTCCAAATAAGCGCTTTCAGATCCGCTTCCGTTTGATAAAATAACAACTTAGAGCAAAAGACGATCTCATTGGATTGAGGGAGGGAGGCTGATTATGTCCGACGCAGGCATTTTTCGCAGCCTCTTTGATGACCAGGGAAAGTTTAAGAAGGGCGACGGAGAGGTTGCAGTTACCTTCCTGACGGCTAGCGGGGCGCAGTACCCAGGCAAGTTGCGTTTTAAGGATGGATTGGTAGTGAGCGCAACTATGGAGGGGGGTGGTTCCTGGGGGTACCCCGATGAATCGGCGATTCATGGCGTCAAGTTCTTGTTGTACTTCGAGGGAGAAAAACCTCTCGCGGTATTCGTCGAGCATGGCTTGGTCGCGCATGTCTTCGACGTTCCGGACCAGGTGTCCAAGGAGAAGTTTCTTGCTGCGTTTCGTGTCGCGCGAAACCTTTTCGTTCATTCACGGGCTCCTTCCCAAAGCGGGGTTGCCGACGTAAATTCGATCGCCGACGCGATGACTCGTGGCGCGCTTTGGCTCACTCCAAAAGTCGTGCAAGGGTTTAATGCGGCAGACTTCCCGGAACTAAACTCTGCTCGACAATTGGAACTCCTTAAAACGATACAAATGTTCAAGGAGCTGTCAAGCGAATTGTCTCCGGACAAGGCTCCGACAAGAGAACAATACGGAAACGCTGCCGTCGTCTTCCAGGCGATTCTCAATATCCTGGAACCATATCTCCCTACTTCGGAAGAGTCTCACAAGGTCGAAAAGGCGCTTCGCAAAGTTCAATTCCCCCCTTGGATCGCCAACTGGGACTACGAGTTGGGAAGCAGCGAGTCAGGGGAAGCTGCAATCTGGGTGAATGTTTTCGTGGATGGAAGCATTTCGCGAGCGGAATATGGGCGCTTCGCGTCACAGATAATTCCGATGATTCGAGAGGCGCTCTCGGCGGAAGGGGTCCAGAGATGGCCCTACGTCAGGCTTAAGACATCCATGGAATACAAGACGGCCTGAGCAAATGGCACTACATGACGATCTGCTTGGACTCGCGAGAAGATTAGTTCCACCAGCTCCTATTACACCAGGCGCTCCTGTGGTCGCCCTTCCGATGGAAGTGGACCTTCGGCGGGGTGTGTCTACGGCATATTATGCATTATTTCACTTACTTATACATGAGTGTATGACGCGGATCATCGCCGATGCCACTCTGCGATCGCGCATCTCTCGCTCACTTGATCACGGTAAGATGAGGTTAGTGTGCCAAGATTATTCTAATGCAGTTACCGGAGCGGGAGGCGTAGTAACACTGAGGGGTAACGCGATAGCACCGCAACTCCGCGACATCGGACTCACTTTCGTTGATTTACAACAGGCGAGACACGACGCGGACTACGATACTACTACTCCCTTAGGACACGTTGATGCGGACTATAGGGTTACGATAGCCGAAGGCGCGTTTGCAGATTGGGCCGCATGCCAAGGCGATCCTTCGTCAGGTGTATTTCTTACCGAACTCTTCTTAAAGAGCGTACTTAGGCGATAGACCCATCTCGCTGAATGTTAAAGTGTGTGCTTAGTCTCCGTTATGAACTTCTTTTTCTTCGATGAATGGTAAGCATGGCAGATGCGGAAGGATCTTGAGCCCCGCTCCCTGCAATGTCTCGGACAGGGCTAGATCACAGCAAATAATTGACAGCGCAGGACGCAGATACAGTTTTCCTTCATCGTCCTCCGCTACGTGGTAGGAAACAGCAAACCCGTTATAATCTGCGGCGACCCTTCGCATCGCTCCGTCACGTGTTGGGATGAAGTTTTGAATACGAATCCCATCCATGTTGTGAATATAAAATGCTTCAGTCATACCAACTCTGCCTTTCGCGGGCGGTTACTCAATCCCTAAATTAGCCCACCGCCCAAACCGGCAACACTCTTTGCATCGTATGCGCCTTGATATCCGAGTGCGTTATTGTAACCGTAGCCATTCTCGATCTCCGCGATGCGGCGAGCTTTGATTTCTTCTTGCGTTTCCTCCAAATGAACATGGAGTCCGAAGCCGGTCAGGTCTTTCGTCCGGAAGCAGACCTTGTTTCCATTTAGTTCTAATTCACAGATCGGCTTATCGCTCGTTACCGCTTCGAGAAGCGTGGCGTAGATGCTTTCAGCCTCCTCTTTGCTGTTACACCTCTGGCTGCCGCCCATGTTATGGCCGCGGGTTTGGATCGAATAGATTTGAGTGGGCATTGTTTGATTCCTTTCGTTGTTATTTACTGAACCATTAATCGTGTTTGCTTTTCTTGGCATCACCATCTGGTGAGATGGCAGCTTTTTCGAGCCAGCTATTCGCCGCTGCCACTAGATTATCGGGCAGTCTCTTTACATCCTTGGCATTCGTTGCGACATAACCGCCCGCAAGTGTGTATATTTGCTCTTTGCTAGGTAATGGAATCGCCACAATGGCGACACACACCGCTGCAACAAACAACTTTATTGCTGTTTTCGATGCTCTTTTGGGTATGTCTTTTGCCCCCTCCATTGCTGTAATGCCTGCAATAACAAATGCAGCTATTGTTGAAAACCCGAGGATAACGCTTAAGCCATTCAGCGTCTTTTCCGCATTCGGCAGTACAACCAGGAATAGGTATAATTCAGTGAGAGTCATTTTGTTATCCCTAAATGTTATCGATTAATGGTTTATTTCTTTGTACTCTTTAGCATTCGTTCTTTCGCTCTGCTTCAACCGATCCACCCAGGCAGCTCTGCTGATCGTCGCTTCAATGGCGTTTTGTTCAGCATGCCTGCGTTCCCGCTCCGCCCACCGCCGCTGCTGGTATAGCTGAGGCAGGCTGACGTGGTTTGAATCGACGCGGGCAAAACCCAACATGATTTCCTCATAAGTTGGCGCACCATATGCGATTCCTAGCCTCGGCGCACTGTTAAATTTTCTCCCCCGTTGGAGAGAATCACTCCCGGCACGTCTTCGCCCTTGCCAATTGCTTCATTAAGCACAATCCGGCTCACCGACTTCTTCACGACAAAGAATCGTTCAGGCAAAACGCCTTCGTCAATCGACAGGATGCCGGGTTTGGCCTGCTTCAGCGTCAACGTACCCTCTGGCCTTCGCACGGTCCTCTCGCCGGTCGCCTTGAGGCACTCAAGCAGGACGGAGCGAAGCCTTTCGTGTCGTCGCTCGCTCGCATCCGCCCTGCACTTCAAAGCCGCTATCCGAGAGCTTATCGCTTCCTGTATCGACTCCTCGTCGGCCAGCTTGTCCAACGCCCAATCCATCAGCTCGTAAACGTCGGTCTCAGCTTCCAGCATGTCGTGAACAAGTTCGGGATCGGCATCCCCGAGGAAAGATCGCAATTCGGCGACCTTTTCCAACTCTAATCTGATGTTGCTCATGGCTAGAACGGGATTTCAGAGAGGTCATCCGCCGTGACCGGCAATGCGTCGTCTGGAATGCCGTCGTACTCCGCATGGCTTCCCTTGAGCTTTTGATACTCAGGAGAGCGAGCGATTACGGCCTGTAAGCCCTCGGATAGTTCGTTGAACAAGCCTTGGCTGAAATCGCCGAGGCTGAAATAGAGTGGATCATTTACGAGCTTGGGCGTTTCCATACCTTTTGGAAGCCGCATGATGGAAGAGATGTTTGCGTAAGTCTTATCGCCTTTTGAGTCGTGAACGATGCCGAGCATGCACGGGGCAGCGATCAGCTTGCCGATGTCGAATTTCCCAAAATCCGAATCCGAGAATGGGACACCGCGCCACGCTTCCAGGAATGGCCGCAGGGAACTTTTCTTACTCGATGAGAGCGTGAATCGCTTTTGCACTGAAAACGGCCTGCCGTCGCTCATAAGCTCATTTGAAAGCTCCCAGCCAATCATAATTTTATGCTGGTGCTTAACTTGCCCTTGATAGTCAACTTGCTGAGTACCCAAGTCGATTACTCTGTAGCAGGCAGCCACGTGGCTTCCTTGCGGGGTGAGTTCAAAGTTTCCTTTGTCTTCAGGTAGGTAAATGGTCATAACATCCTCTTTATTGTGTTAAATCAAATAGAATGGCTCCAAAGAATTGATGGGTACGGATTAATTCTCCCCGCATTTCCAAGAGCTTTTCCTTTGGAACAAAAGCAAGATCCGACAGGCAGCACTGAATCTCCCAGATCGTCCGATCCGCGTCGATTTGCGGCCCTATGCGCTTCTTTTCTGAAGGGACCCGCTCGCCTTTTATGTTAAAGACTTCGCACATATCACCATCCCCACACGATCCAGCCCACGTAGGCCCCGGTTACGACGACATAAGGAATAAGGTCCAAAAGCTTCATAACCCCTCCCGTTGTGATTTGATGTTCATCAGGGCAACCAAGACCGCTGAGCGTGACTTTGGATCTTGGTTTAGTTCGAGGAGGAACCGTATCGCCGAGGCAAGGTAGGCTTCTCGTTGATGAAGCTCTACGTCATCCCGAAGCTGGGCAACCGACTTGTTGGGGTAAGCCATAATCTCGGTTGGGGTAAGCCCTTCACGCTTAAGCCGCCGCACCCGGCTATACGTGGGATCAAACTCCCGCAAGACGTGGTGAAACGTGTGAATCGACTCACCGCAATCAACAGCGGCATCCTCGGCGGTAAGCCCCTTGAAGATCGACGCGATCACGGTTTGTAAGCGATCAGACGTCATTCTGTTCCGGGGCTTCCGTTTCGGTTTGAGCGGAAGGGCTACCTGTTCCATAAGGTCTCCTACGCGATCCGCCACACGCGAACGCCGCCCTCGACCGAACGACAAGTGAATTTCCACCCGCTCCGTTTTTTCCAATTAACAGCACGAGACTGAACGTTGGATACGTGCTGTTTGGGGGTTTTGCCTTCGGCCAGCGGAAAGAAGATGGAATCGTTGACTTCAAGTGCGGGAATCGGGAGGGATTCGGGAATGAAGTTTGGGTGGCGGGCAGGAATCGGGATGTTCTTATCAATCGTGTAGGCCATTGTTATTCCTTTCTAGTAGGTTGAATCAAAGCCCGGTGTAGCCGGGTTAGTTACGGGATTACGTAGCTCCGGTTTGTTTATGTGAAATTCGATTGCATCCCACATTAACCGAAGTTCTTTGGCCCGTTTCTGTCTGATGGCCTCTTCAAGGGCGGCCATCTCGGCATCGCGCCGCTTATGGTTCTCTGCCATCCGGTCTAGCTCTGCATTGATTTGGGCGAAAATTTCTTCGTATGTCATGGCTATTCTCCTTCTTCCTTGAACTTCTGAACGCAGTCATCGTAGCAGCCGTCAGACCGCATCGGGTCGAACTGGTCCGCCGGTTTCAGCTTTCCGCAATCAAAACAAAACTCGCGGTCATATTCCTTTGGTAGGTAGTCACCGAGTCCGTTTAGCATAAAACTCTCCTTGGTTGACAACGTGTAAGAACGCGTGTATTGATTGATGGTATAAACCTCTGTTGACATGATGTCAAGCAACAAAATGAATGAATTAGTCAATATTTCACAAGCCGCTGATATTCTTGAAGTATCTCGGCAAACAATTTATGCGTGGCTCAGCAAAGGCAAGCTCAAGCCGGAGCATGAAGCCTATAAAGTGAAGCTATTCGACAGGCGAAAGCTGGAGATGATGAAACGGAGCAAGCATGAAGACCCAGCCCATTAGCATTCAATTTGCCGACCTCAGCCGCTTCAAGCCATTGCTTGAGCCCTCGGCGACGCCAACCGACTTCTGGAACGAGCTCTACAAGGGCTTTGCCGAAATGCTCGCAAATGACGAGACGTTCCTGGATGCCATCACCCCCAAGGTAGTTGAAAGAGCGAAAAAGGTTAAACAACAGCAAAAGGATGGGAAATGAGCGACCTGATAACAGACTTGAAAGACCTAGTAGCCAAACACGAGAGATCAAAAGCCGAAGCCGGCCCCGTCATTCGCTGGATTCCGATATGCGATGAGTACAGAACCTCATCCCGCTGTATGGTTTTTACTGAGAAAGGTGGAAGCGCTATTGCTGCGGGGAAAAACGGTGATGTTCGCAGGGTTCTGGTATGGTGCCAAGTCCTGATTCAGGAGAACGCGGATGACGTCACGCTTCTGAACGTCGTGAAACCATGACCCCCGCTCAGGAACGCAGCCTTGTAACAAAGATCGATGTGATGTGGACCCAACTCCAGGAGCAGGGACGCCAACTTAACGCCCTGGAGGTAAGGATCAAAATCTTGGAAGATAACGCGATAACGCAAACTCGCTGGAAGCAGATGCAGCCTCGATATGACCCGGAGTAGAACCTATCTCCTCCCCATTCCTCCCTCGGTGAACAATCTCTACGCCGGCAAGGAACGCCGCTACCCTTCCGGCGAGTACAAGGCTTGGAAGCAAGAGGCGATGCTTCGCTTGAACCAGCAGAAAATCACGCCGATTGATGGGCCGGTCGAGGTTCATTACGAATACGGTCGCTTCAACGACAAGCGACGTCGCGATCTTGCGAACAGGGAGAAAGGGCTCTCGGATTTGCTGGTTTCCTGCTACGCGATGGGCGATGACTGCAACATTCAAAAGGCCGTTCTTGAATGGTCGGATGAAGTGGACCCAGGAATGGTGAGGGCGACAATCCGAGCGTTGGCATAAACAAAGCCACGAAAGTTGTTGCATGATGCAACAAACTGTGCCATAGCTCCTCGTGCCACGGCGATGATGCCGGGCTGAATGAGGAGGAAGCATGCCAAAGGTAGAACTGAATGAGCTTTTCGGCTCCGCGTGGGGGCTCGTAAAAGATCGCAGGCGGGAGATTGAGACCGGGCCATACGGAACATTTGAGCGAGTTCTGAAAGAGGAACTGGCGGCCCAATTTCGCTCCGCAAGCAGAGTGGCGAACGGCTGGGGGGTTTCGGAGACGACCGCCCGAAGATGGCTAAATGACTGTTTCGCTCGGTACATCGTAAACAGCGGAACCAAGCTTTTCCTCAACGAGGATGTGAAAGTCTGCATGGCGGCCAGAGAGGCGGCAAAAGTGACCAAGTCCGGAAAGCGCGAGGCAGCGTGACGACGGACTCCGAACTCTTCAAAGAGAAGGCAGAGCGGCTCTACGGCCCCAACTGGCGTAGTCGTTTAGCTGAGGACGCCGGGAAGGACCGAGCCACGGTAAATCGTTGGGCGAGCGGCAAACTGCGCCTTCCCGCATGGGCGTGGTTCGTTTTATGGGCCAAGGAAACAATTGAGGAGGTGAAGCAATGATTGAGTGCGAACAGGCTAATCTCATGCCATCCGAGGAGACGGGGCATTGGAAGAGGCAGACGGAGGGTGAGCGGATCGCATTACTGTTTGCAGATAAATTAGAGCCGCTTACCCCTATCAGGCTCGCCAGCGACATTGACCAGGCCATATCCACCGCTCGCAAAGAAGCCGTGCTGGAGTTTTTGAAGAAGGTCGATGCGGACGATTTAAGAGCAGCTATGTTCGAAGGAACAGATATGGCATTAAACGAACTCATCAAACAAGCGGAATCACTTTAACCAAAGGAGAATACAATGAAAGAATACAATATCGATAATCTAACGTTTGGCCAGATTAAAGAGCTTCAGTCTTTGGTTGCTGGCGTAAGCAATCAACCGCATCGCTTCAATGTCGGCGAGAGCTATCTAATCCGCACAGTGACTATGATTTTGGTCGGTCGGATCGAATGGGTAGGAGATAAGGAGATAGAGCTTTCCAGCGCTTCATGGGTTGCTGATACCGGGCGCTTCTACGATGCTCTGAAAAGCGGCAAACTGAATGAAGTAGAGCCTTTCACAAACAATGTGCTAATAGGTCGTGGCTCGCTTATCGACGCCACCATCTGGACACATGCGTTGCCCAAGGAGCAAAAATAATGAACGCCGCAATCTTAAGAACAGGATTTGATCGGTCGTGGTCGCGGTCGGGGTCGCGGTCGCGGTCGGGATCGTGGTCGGGATCGCGGCCGTGGTCGTGTTCGTGGTCGGGGTCGCGGTCGTGGTCGGGGTCGCGGTCGTGTTCGTGGTCGAAATAAATCAAACAAGCGGAGGCTCTATGAAGCCAATCAAAATACTCGCAACAATCCTATTAATTATCTGCATCGCTCAGTATGCAGTGCAGATTAATACGACCTACCAGCTGAACTAAGATATGCATGAGCTTCTTGAGTTGTATACCAACTGTGCCAAACAAGCGGAGGCTTTGTGACCGATAAGCCATTCTATTATGGTCCCGACTTCCGCAAATCGCACATACATCCACGTGAGGTCACAAAGCCTTACTGCTGCCGTTGCCAAATGAACGTCGATGCAACGAAGGCAATTCCCGTAACAATCAACGAAGAGACGTGGATGGCACTAGAAGCGCATAACCGGCATGAGGAACTGAGAACCAATTTTAATCCGCAAGCAAAGGATTTGGTCAGCAATAGTTACCTTGGCCGAGATTGCTGGAAAGCTCTTAACCAAGGGGAGAAAATAAAATGAGCGAGAACGATAAATCAGTAAGGCGCGCCGCCCAAACCGAAAACCACAAGTCGGTGTCGCTGGAAGTGGCTGCGAGAGTGATTATCGACTTTTGTCAACAATACAGAGACACTCGCAACATTCTTTACGTCCGTCACATGGAACTAGCACGCAAGATTCTCGAAGTCTGCGGTATTCCGTTTGTAGAGGGGGAGTAGATGAGCAACGAACTGATAGATGAGAAGCCGCAGTGGAAAAGGGGCGATATTGCCTATCGATCAACGCCTGATACCCTGAAAGGCATGAAGTGGTATTACAAAGCCCACGGCCCATTCCAAATCATGGGGATTATCGACGGGTATGCAATGGTTCGCTTCCCCCGTGCAATGCCATTTACAGTCGCAATATCTGATTTAAGAAAAACGCCTGAGGAATGCGTCTATGTCAAGTAAACAGAACACGAACATCAATAACCCCTCACCCCTCTCCACCCGCATTGCTAAGTTGGAAGTTGATAATGAAGATGGCACGCATGATCTGTGGGTTATTCGGGATGACGGCAATATCAATGTGTCGCAAATCATCCGCGAGCGGGAAAAGCTGTTGGAGATGGCTAAACAAGCATTGGAAGCGATTGCACACATCGAATTGCCGGAAGAAATTCCACTAGAAGCTGTTCAATGGAGAACCACTAGTTCATTGCAATCCGATATAGCAACCGAAGCCCTCCAAGCGCTAGAACAGGCGATTGGGGGTGGGCGTGAGTGACCTATCTGCGGAAGAATTCTACAATGGCATGTACGAAGGCATCTATGAATCTTTGCTCAAAAACCATATGACGGCTGCCGTGGCCCACTTCCTGGCGAGTCTTGCTGTAGAAGTCGAGAAACTGAAAAGGCACGAACTATGACCAACACCATCTTAGAAGCCCTGCGTAGGGGGATTGATGCGCTTGAGTGGTACGCTGCTGATGATACCGATGCAGCAGAAGCCCTTCCCCTACTCCGCGCCGCTGAGGCAGAAGTGGATGGGATGAAAGAAATCACCCTGCCAATCGATGCAGAAGATTATTGGAAGGAGGCTATTGGAGGAACATATCATCCGTCCGTTCTGAGTAAGGGTAAGGCGTGTCACCCAACTACCGTAAAGCGAATGCTGGCTGAATACAAGGGAAGTGAGGCAGCAGACGTGATCGTATCGCTTGTCCACCAGATGTGCGTAGTAGGCCAGCGGGAAAAGCTCTTTATTGAGGAATTGCAGCGTCGAGAGACACTACCCACTCCACCACAGCAACCAGAGGAGGGCCAGTTATGAAAGGCGATACGATTCTCATCACCGGCTGCGTCGTAATGGTAGTTTTCATCGTGAGTGTAACGGTTATTGCCATAAATGCCGAGAAGCACTGGCATCAGCGGCAGCTTGTAACGATGGGGGTAAAGCCATGACCGAAGATGCATTGAAGTGCCGGGAGGCAATAAGGGAGGCTATTGAAGAATCATTGCGGCCATTTCTGCGCGGCGTGGAGTTTCAGGTTGCAGTTGGAGCGGCATCATTGGCCGCCTGGAACGCATCCCACCCGAAGATAGGCGGAAAGGGGGATGATTTAAGGTGGCTCGAATCCCTGCTGCTCTCCTTCTCTTCGTATCGTCGCGGAGAGTTTCCAACTAACGAGGAACGGCACAACGCATCATGCGGCGCAAGGAGCATCCTCTCCCACTTCGGGCAACTACCGATTGCTCCGCAAATAAACGCGGAGATGGTGGAACGTGGGGCTAAAGGCATCATGGATAAATGGCAATACGGCAATGCTGAATATGCTAAAATATTAGCCAGAGCCTGCTTACAATCCGCTCTGGGCATCAATTTGGAGGATGTATGAGTAAGGCAAAAGTTACGAAACGCGCCGGGATTCTTACCTACCGCTTGATCGACGGCAGCATGGTGAATTGCCGGTGTATTGGTGAGCCGTACATCGGGAAAATCATCGAAGCCCAAAAAGCACAGCAGGAGGAGGTGGTGAATCGGATCATTGGCACATTGGAGCCCATAGCCGAAGTCGAGTGGCACGGAAAGTGGCGAATTCAGAAGGCTATCGACATAATCCGCCAGCACTTCGGCGTCAATGCAGACTGATGGCTTTATGAACGAGGCGAATTACCGCAACAGCTTCATGGCGAAGGAAGAAAGCCGCAGAATCATCAGCGACTTTGTGAATTGGCTTGAATCCCACATTGGCGAATCTTTAGAGCTTCGGAGCCTTTCCGAGCGGTATTTAGAAGAGCGGCATAACGGAACGAGCTTGAAAAAGGGCTCTCGCCCTCTTGGTAAAGGGGCACTCCGCTCACTCTAAAAACTTCCGTGCTTCGCGTGTGCAGTTTTTAGCCTGCCCCTTGACCAATTCACCGATTTTATTAATCAGGACTTTCGTCCCCCTTTCGCTTTTGAACGGCGCGGCCATTCAAGCGAACAAGGGGATTCTCATGACTGCAAAAGACCTGTACACCGAAGTTACTTCACAGATCGTCAACGCTCTTGAGGCTGGCAACCTTCCCCCCTGGCGTAAGCCGTGGGTAGCCGGAGGTGGTTTCCTCCCCCTTCGTCATTCCGGCGTGGCCTACCGTGGCGTGAACACGATCATTTTGTGGATTCAGGCCGAGTTGATGGGTTACGCCTCGTCAACGTGGCTCACGTTCAAACAAGCCATTGAGTACGGCGGATGCGTCAAGAAGGGCGAGAAATCAACCGCCATCCTTTGGTGTGAACCAATCACCAAGAAAGACACCGCCGACGACGGGACGGAAGGAGAGGAACGGTTCTGGATTTCCAAGGTCTACCGAGTGTTCAACGCTGACCAGTGCAGCGGCCTTCCCGAGAAGTTTCAGACCAAGCCCGAGCACCCGCTAGACCCGTCGCAACGGATCGAACACGCTGACACGTTCATCAAGAACACCGCCGCCGTTATCAAGCACGCCGGGGGCTCCGCTTACTACCGCCCTTCCGACGATACGATCACCCTTCCCCCTTTCGAGTCGTTCGAGTCACCGGAAGGGTACGCAGGGACAGCCCTCCACGAGCTTTCGCACTGGACAGGTGCGATGCACCGTCTCGGCCGCATCAAGTGCGAGAAGCCGACCAAGGACGAGTACGCGCGCGAGGAGATCGTTGCCGAACTTTCCAGCGTCTTCGTCTGTGCCGCCCTTGGAATCGCCCCCGCTGACATGGGGGAACACGCGGCTTACATCAAACATTGGGTTGCCGCGATGAAGGAAGACCCCAAATACTTGTTCTCGGCAGCCTCAAAGGCCCAAGCGAGTGCCGATTATCTGTTTGGCCTTCAGCCGAAAGACTGAATGAACTGGGCCACGGATGGCCCATTTTTCAGCTCGCTTGCGTGTGAGTAAAAGCGTGGTACGCAGGAGCATGAGTTGGGCGGATAAAGTTCAGAACTTTGAAGTTGGCCAAAAAGTGGCATTCAAAGCATCGTGGCTGCGAAATACGGGTCAATACACCGGAGCGGCCCCTTTTGCGAGGGGCATTATCAAAGCCTTGAAGACCTCGGGCGACACCACGATAGCCACCGTCGATTGGGGAGCAGCCAGGGATGAAGTAATGGAAAAGGTAAATGTCGGCATCTTGAGCAAGGTGACAGCCAAGGGCATCGCCGATGAGTGAGGTAATGGACTTAGTTACCGCCAGGAATTGGCTACGCACCATCATGGAGCGGCACGGAGCGAATGTCACCGGCTCGGGCGTTGGGGGCGAGGAAGCAGACATCGACTTCGAGCTTTTGGGCGAGAGCTTTGAGGTCACGCTAAGGCGGGAAAGAGCCGGGGAGCGGCAGCAAGAGCGATGAGAATAACCCCGATAGCTCCGAGCGTGTGGCCGCACAGAGAGCGTCAAAAGACGGAGCAAACGCCTTACCCACAGGACCGTCTTTTTGCGTCGAGGTCGCAAAGACGGTCCTGGTGGATAAGCCTTGCGAGAGAGCAGTGGAATGGATCAATGACTTTCCTCAGGCGGTGTTACGGGGATTTTCTTTATCTTTACGCGTTTAATCGACCAAGTAGCCAAACTATAAAGTAGGGAGGCGAGAAGAGAGGCGATAACGCCTTGCCCGAACGCTGACCACCATTGCCATGTCGCATTTTCAGCAGTGATCTTTGCTTGAGCATCGAACAATGCACGAACTGTTTTTTCATCAGCTTCTACCACCGGCTTTAATTCGTTATGTCTACTCTGAAGGGATTCGATAAGTTTTTCGTTGTCCTTGATACGTTGACGTTCGGACTCAACGAAGGCCAGCAATGATTTGATGCTTGCCTCTGTTTGTCCAAGCTCTTTGATTTGCTTCTCGTATGTAACGGACTCTGCCGATGGCACCGCTGGCGGTTTTTGTTTTTCTAGGGTAACTACAATGAACGCGATAAGAATGATCGAAACCGCGACACAGATTGCAGCCGCGGGATAACGGCGTGCAAACCAGATTAATGCTTCCGCCGTATCTAAGGAAAGATCGCCGCTGCCGGCTTTCATAGATTTCAATGCAATATCGAACGCATCCCAAAACTTCTTGGCTCTTTGATGATTGCCCTCGCTCCGGTTTTCCACGTTCAGGCTCCCTGCAACATCCCGATTTGAATATCAATTAGAAACGGACGAGAGGAGTAGGTCAGTTCACTAGCTTGAGCGAGAATGCGAAGCGGTAAAAGGTAGGCCGGAGGCTTAAGGCGGGGGCTGGGAGCTTCCTGCTACACTTCTGCCCTAAGGACAAGGTTTCCCTGAGAAACTGCTTGGGGCTGATCAAGTTCTTTCCATTCCACGTCCCTTGATTCCCAGTCTGTTACAGCCACCGGGCTCAGCGAACTGCTATCTGTCCAGCCCCTGGCAAGAAGCTGCGAATCTTGCCGTTGGGCCACACTCGGGAAGTCAACAATTGGTTTTGAACGCAAGTATTCTGACAGATCGATCCGCATTACTCCGTCGGGAGTAAGGATCAAAAGCCACTTGTCAAAGGCAATATTGATGTCCATGGCTTCGACGTCCATGAACTTAACGTTTCGGTAATCACGTGAGAGTCCAGTCGTATGAAATTCGCGAATTAAGTCAGGAATAATACAAAGCCCGCGTGACGTTAACATCAGAATATGATTGTTATAACTGAGTATTTTGTATGCGGTTCCCGGGACAAAAGGAAGGTGGACAGTGTGTGTAGCCTGTGAGCGGAACACATCGCCCAGGAAGTGAAGACGTCGGCTTTTTTCCAGGGCTACGAATGCCCAAAGTTTACTGGCGTCACCAATGGAGATGACGCCAACAAAATCCTGGGGTTCATCTTTGAAATTAAATCTGTTGGTCGGATTCGGTTTTGCACCGATTTTAGTCTCGATTGCGATCAGGCCTTCTTTACGGCATGCGGCCATCCATCGCTCAGCACCATTTTCTGACTTCACGCCCAGCATGCATAAGTCATATAAGTAAACATTCTGATTGGGCGATTGGGAACAGTCGTAATTACCACGAGCGTTCGGCATTAGCACGACCAGGCCTGATGGCCCAGCGGGAACAACGAACCCCGGCATCATGGATCGTTTAATTCCGTGCGCGCCGAAGTTACGACGAAAGACATCTGATCGATGAGAGCCCGCCGAAAATCGGTGAACAGCTATTTCGGTGCGTGTGGTAATCCCAACGTGGAGTTCATTTTCAAAAAAGAAATGAGCAACAGCATTGATTGATTCTTTCTCGGCGGTCACCTGGACAGGCCGACTATTCTCAATGGGGCCATCGATTCCGCACTCAATCAACTGACCATTTTCAGTCCCCAGCAGGAACGTGTCAGGCATGATCCCCTCCCCAGCCCAGGTTATTGTCTGGTCGGGAAGCGCAATCACCATGCTCTTGAAGTCACGCGCGCTCGTATGAAAAAAAGGATCAGTCATATGAACTTACCAGCTAATAGTAGTTCCAAATCTCGCTTGGTGATCCTCTTTGCGTCGACCATTTTCTGCAATACCACCCGCGACGGGCGATATTCCTGCCCACCACGATTATAAGCGAAGCTGACCTTGACCGGCCAGCGTGGGTGACCGTGCCACTCCGTGTTCCCCCTCGGCTTCCAGAATATAGCTAGTTGTTCATGGCGCGTTCCGAGTTCGATATACTCACCGTTTACAGGGTAAACATTGAAAAGGTTACCTGATTCGTCGTCGAATGGTGGCCCCTCGGCATGCTCAAAAAGAGCGAATTCAATGTCTCTCGAAATCCCTTCGGCCCAGCACGAGTGGTCGCCCTTGGGAGGGTGATGGTGCTTGGCAGTGAATTTTAGGATTTTCCCCTTCGCCGTTGGTCTCGGGTAGATCTCATGGTCGACCTTCGGCTTTTTTTCCTTCTTCGGCGGCTTGGGCGGCTTCCTACGACGCTTTTTCATGCTTTGTGCTCAAACGTTCGGAAAGGGACAGCTTCATCGTCTTTCGGGGCGATGCGATTGGAAGGCGTACGATGGAGGGCTTCCTTCCAGATAGACTTTCGACCATTCTCAAAAAGCATTCAAGGGTACTTGCGCGATTTCTGACCGGAGCATAAAATACCGGATGGGAGGCTCATTATGAAGCCATCAGGTGTCTTTCGCAAAGCCATCCGGATGCTTACCGGGCAAAACGTCGAAATGGTTCGTCGGCCTACTCCGCCGAGGCCGACCTGGCTACCCCCACGAGATTGGACACGGGAGTTTATCGCTTCTTCTGCGTTTCTTTCAACCTGGCAATGGTCAAAGGTGCGCTACGCCCGTCTTCAGATGAGCGATTGCCGTTGCCACGACTGCGGGAAGGGGCGAAACGACCGGCACGAGGACAACAGCCGCGTCGTTTTGAACGTGGACCACATTTGGCCCCGACGCCACTATCCTGAGCTTTGTCTCACCGTCGAGGCGACGAGAGTTTTGTGCGATTGGTGCAATCGAGGCAAAGGGAATTCCCTTCCGCACTAAACCTCGTTCGGGAGCGGTATCTGAGTTCCGAATTCCGCTGCCCACGCTCGAACCTTTTCTAAGTACAACTCAAACTCGGCTGTCGAGAGTGCGGTGGTCGATCCGACGACGGACTTCCGCTTCCCCGCAGGATCGAGGATGACTGTCACCAGCCCGCCGATATGCTCCTTAAGGAACCCATGAACGGTTTCCGGATCGAGATTATTTCCCGCCTCGGTGAACATCTCCAGCACTTTCGGTATCACGATGCCCCAGTAGTAGCGGTTCTGGTTGCCTGATCGGCGCACCTTCTGCTCGCGAAGCGTGAGAGCGATTCGCTTTCCTTCCATCCCTTGGCACAATTCCTCAATCTCAGCCAGCACCCACTTGGGGAGACCGTTCTCTACGCGGAAGGTGAGCGTGCGTTCCATCGTTGCATTTATGATTTCTTTATGTTACCAAGAAAAAAGCCACGGGACGATCGCTCCGTGGCTACATAGTGACATGCACCACAACTAATGCCGTAAATCGCGGGCTCCGTCAAGGAGAAAAAAGAGGCCGGGAACATGACCGGCAGCGGCACCGTGCACGACCCCCGAGTAAGTGACATTTGCAGGGGTTCGTTTGTCTAAAAGTCCCCTGTGATAGAACCGTCGTGGCGTAAAGCCAGAGTTGACGGAGGAGCGTCGAGTATCGGGCAACCTGCGACGCAGCCAAGTAGGCAGCCTCTTTGGACAACAACCGAGTCGATGAACTCAGTTGCATCTCTCCTCTTCGCAGGGGAGTATGCTGCCTTCATCTCAGAATCTAGTTGCATTGCTAGCACTTATCCACATGAGACGGAGCGGCCCTCAAAAGGCCGGCGCAGTCGATTGTGGGTAATGTGCGGACGGGCTACGACGGAACTGCCGCTACTGAGTTATACGAGATTGTAAGCGTGACGTAATCGTGTTATGCGAGAGTATGGACTCTGAACTCATCAACAAGGCCCACAAAACAGGAACCGACGCCGAATTTCGGGCTTGGGTGCAAAAGCAACGTAGCTGCGTCAGCGGGCGTTTCAGCGAATACCTTGGATCCGGCGAGGGACGGTGCATCGCCGCCCACGTCCGCCGGGTCGCCCACGGAGCGGGAACGGGGTGTAAGCCCCCCTTCTCTGCCGTCCCACTCACCCACGGCGAGCACCTGAAGCAGCACCAACACGGGGAGTCGTTCTTCGGCCCTCCTGACTGGTGGGAAGCGCAAGCAGAGCATTACCTTCGTCATTGGATTGACGTGAATGCATGAATCTGTTGACGAACTGCCTGACGTTTACTTTGGAGATCCGGCAACACGGGAGAGATACTGCCCCGAAGTTTGCCTCTGGCGTGCGGTCATCATGCAAGCGTTTTACGACATGAAAGCCATGACTCTTTGTAGCGAGAATGAGCGATATCACGTTTCGCTTCGTGCTCGGACTTGGTTACTTCGCGATGGATCGGATTTCCAAGAGGTGTGTTTGCAGGCCAATCTCAATCCCTCGGTTGTTAGAGAAAGAGCTGTGAAGATAGCGGACGAGGTCGTGAAACTCCCTCCCAAACCAAAGACGAACAAGGGACGAAAATCCGATTGAATTTTTCGTTTATTTATGCGATTACTCGGAGATGGACGCTCTGCTTGGCCCCACTCCAGAAGCGATGAATCACGGAGTCGTTCGCGAGACGACCGAGGGGAATAAAGGCATCCAGTTCGTTCGTCTTCAATTCCCGCTCGATTACTACTTCCGCCGCAATCAGTTAGAACACCCAAAGGAAGAGCTAAGGGGCAGGCGTCGATACGACGCGGGAAACAAACTTTATGGCCTCTGGTACTACGGTGTGGCCGCTGGTTACAGACTTATGGTCTACGGTGAGAAAATGCCGTCAGAGGAATTCAAGAACTACGGACTGGCTGCGCATCATTATCGCCAGGCGCTGGAATCCATCCGGGGCGAGAACGAGAGGAAGGTTGCTTATTGGGTGTGCTGTGAGGGGGAATTGGCAGGGCAAGTCAAGGGCTTTAAGAGCAAGCGCAGCGCACAACGCCACGGCATGGACTATCTTCGTTCGGCCCTGGATGATCTTGTTTCCCATTTTGGCGTATAAAAATAACTTTACGCATTGGCGCTCTCGTGCTAAGGTCTGCGAGAATAGTTTTCGTGTCCCCACGGAGGAATTCATGACCATCAAAATCAATCCCGAAAATAAAGGAACCCTCACCAAAGCTGTCGGGAAGAAGGGCCTTGAGGTTAAGAATCTCAAGAAAGAGATTTCATCGGCGAAGAAAGCGGGAAACGTAAAAATGGAACGCAAAGAAGTATTTGCGTTGAATGCTAAAACGAAATTCAACCATCCTGGCAAAAGAGGTAAATAGCATGGCATTTAAATCTGGCGTTACTGGCAAGCGTCCCGTGCCAACCTCAAACTCCAACAATCAGCTCGGCCAAACCTCCGCAACCTCGGGTAAGACTGACATGACCGGCAAGGAAGGCAAAGGGATGTACCAAGGCCGCGACAACGGGCGGCGTGCCATCAAGAACGAGGGGCCGAGCAACCCCAAGGGAGACATCACCGATAAAGGCTCTCACGGATTCAAGCCGTTCTACTAAAATGAGAGTTTGGTTATACAAGTTCGATCGCACTCGACTTGGAGAATGGCTACGCCGAAATCGCCGCTTGAGACCTTTCCAGAGTAGCGATCACAAAACAGGATGGGCGGTTTATTATGTTGGCCGCAAGCACGTTTGGGAACTCGCAGTACCTGGGCCTGATTTCAAGATAACTCAGCGAGAATTGATGAACAAAAGGTGGATACGATGAGCGACAACAAACCCACGAATCAGAACGAAATGTCCAACGACGGCACGCCCCACGGTAAGAACGGCGTGGGCGGTGCCGAGGCTCCGGCTGAGCAAAATAAGGCCCCGAAGGATACGAAGGTCACGAGTGGCAAAGGCAGCTACGGCTTTAAGGATTACAAGTAAGTCGGCATGTCGGCCAAGTACACCCCTCAACTTGCAGACGACATTTGCTCCAATCTAGCTCAGGGCAAAAGTCTGGTGGCAGTATGCAAAGAACTGGAAATACCTTACCGGGACGTCTTCCAGTGGCTGAGGGACAATCCTGGCTTCGCCGACAACTACGCGCGCGCCCGTGAAGCCCAGATCGACTACATTGCCGAGGATGTGCTTACGATTAGCGACGATCCACAAATACCCTCAGACGATAAGCGGGTAAGAATTGACGCACGGAAGTGGTACGCAGGAAAGATGCAGCCGAAGAAGTACGGCGAGCGCGTCCAAACGGATTTGAATGCCAGCGTCACTGTGACCACCAAAGAGCAGCGTGACGCGGCTGTCGCAGCGGCATTGAGTGCCGACTCCTGAAGACTTCGCCTTCTCACGGCTGATCGCCTACGCGGCCTACCAGTGGCCGAGCTATCAGCGAGGAAGGCACCACCTGCTCATCGCCCGCCACCTTGAAGCGGTTGAACGTGGCGATATTAAACGCCTGATGATCTCGATGCCGCCAAGACATGGAAAATCCATGCTGGCGAGCGAGTTCTTTCCTGCCTGGTACTTGGGGAGAAACCCCAACCATTACGTCATCGCAGCAACGTACGCCCAGGAACTGGCGGACGACTTTGGTAGAAAAGTCCGCGATCAGATTGCCGATCCGACTTTTCAGGGAATTTTCCCCGGATGCCGCCTTAAAGGTGATAGCAAGAGCAGTAAACGATTCCACGTCTCGCAGGGCGGAGAAAGCCTCTCCACAGAATTGGACGGAGCTTACTTCGCAGCGGGTATTGGAGGCCCGTTAACAGGTCGCGGCGCCCACCTTCTGCTCATCGACGACCCCGTGAAAAACCGGGAAGAAGCCGAGAGTGAGACGATCCGCAAGCGCAACAAGGACTGGTACACCTCTACCGCCTATACCCGGCTCATGCCGGATGCCAAAGTTGTAGTAATCCAGACACGATGGCATGAAGACGACTTAACGGGGTGGCTTCAATCGGATCACGCCCACGAGGATTGGACGATCCTGAGTCTTCCGGCTCTGGCAGAAGCGGACGATCCGTTAGGGCGAGACCTCGCCGAGCCGCTTTGGCCCGAAGCGTACCCGGCTGACGCTTTGGATCGGATCAAGCGAGCCATCGGCACGCGCGACTGGACAGCGTTGTACCAACAACGACCCGTTCCCGAGGATGGTGAGTTCTTTAAGCGGGAGTGGATTTGTTACTACGACCAGCTTCCGAAACACCTCCGGATGTACGGAGCGAGTGACTACGCAGTCACCGCTGACGGCGGGGATTACACCGTCCATCTTGTGGCCGGGGTCGATCCGAACGACGATATTTATCTGACTGACTTATGGCGAGGACGCACCGATTCGCTTGAATGGGTTGAGGCGTTGCTCGACTTGATCCTCCGCCATCGGCCCCTGCAATGGGCCGAGGAATCGGGGCAGATATTGAAGAGCCTCGACCCGCTCATCACCAAGCGGCAGGCGGAGCGGAAGGCCTTCTGCTACCGCAAGCAGTTTTCATCCGCCACCGACAAGCCGACGCGGGCTCAGGCGATTCGCGGGAGAATGGCCCAGAAGAAAGTCTACTTCCCCCGCCATGCCGAGTGGACGGAGCCCCTGATCCGCGAGCTACTGCAATTCGACAGCGGAAAGCACGACGACCAGGTGGACGCGATGTCACTCCTCGGTCGGATGCTGGCCGAGATGGTGGCGGCTAAGGAGCCGGAGAAGTCCGAGCCCTGGCAGCCGCCTGCTCCGCCCACTCTTAACCAAATGCTCCAGGATCACATCCGGAGGAAACGCCGTGACGAGGATTAATGCAGGACTTAACCACCGAGGACGCCCAGATCGAGAAGCCGGAAGACGCCGGCAAAGGAGAGGCGGGAGAGGTTAACCGCTTTTTGATGGAGATCGAGCTTGCGGGAAAGACAGAAAAGGAATGGCGGAAGAAGGGCCAGAAAGCCATCGAACGCTTCCGCGACGAGAAGGAACGCAAGGAATGGAGCTTTAACGTTTACTGGGCAAACGTTGAGACGATTATGCCCCTGCTCTACTCCACACCTCCCAAAGCCGACATCCGGCGGAGGTTTAAGGACGCCGACCCAGTTGGACGTATCGCCGCCGAGGTTTTAGAGCGCGCCGTCGAGTATTCCATCGACGCTTACGACTTTGACGAGGAGATCGAAAGTGTTTTATATAACTACTGCATCCCATCCCGTGGCGTAGCCCGTGTACGTTTCGAGCCGGAGATAACCGAGAGCGAGGACGGAGAAGGAAATTCTTTCGAGGAGATGACATATGCCCGCACCTATTGCGAGCATGTGCCTTGGGACCGCTTCCGCAGGGGGCCGGGCTTTACCTGGAAGGAAGTCCCGTGGATCGCCTACGAGCACCAACTGACACGGGGAGAAGTCGATAAGAAATTCCCCGGCTTCGGCTCCAAGGTCGATTACGACGTTGTCATGGAAGGTGTCGACAGGAAAGTCGCCGATTCCGAACCATCGATATTCAAACGTGTTCGTGTCTGGGAAATCTGGGACAAGCAGACGTTAAAGGTCAGGTGGTTAGCGCCGTCATGTATAACGAACTTCCTCGCCGTTGAGGACGACAAATTGAACCTGGAAGGCTTCTTTGACTGCCCGCGCCCGCTCTACGCGGTGAAGACCGCAACAACTCTTGTCCCCCAGGTTGAGTTCGAGCTCTACCGCGACCAGGCGAAGGAACTCGACCGCGTGACGATGCGAATCGGCAAACTTGTGTCGACACTAAAACAACGCGGCATTTACGACTCGACCATCAGTGAGTTTAAGGAACTCCTGAAGGCCGAGGATAACGAGATGATTCCTACGTCCACCGCCCAGACGGCGATGAACATGGGTGGGTTGGATAAAGCTATCTACATGCTGCCGATTGAGCAGGCGGCGAACATCTTGAAGACCTTGTTAGTCTACCGCGAACAGGTAAAGCAGACCATTTTTGAACTGACGGGTTTAGGTGACATTCTCCGGGGGCAGACTGACCCGGACGAGCCGTTTGGATCGCAAAAGCTAAAGGCTCAAACCGGTGGTAAACGCATCCAGAAGAAGCAACGCGAGGTTCAACGCTTCATTCGGGACTTGGTAAGGAAAAAGACCGAGATCATCGCCGAGAACTACACGCCGCAAGTGTTGTCTCAAATAACCGACATTCAGCTTCCATTTGAAGCAGATAAGCAAGCGGCGCAGATGCAAATTCAGCAGGCTCAGTTAGCCGCCCAACAAACAGGGCAGACCCCGCAACTTGATCCGAAGCTCCAGGCGGTTCTTCAGAAACCTTCCTGGGAACAAGTAATGCAGATCATTCAAAGTGATGCCCTGCGACGCTACCGCATCGACATCGAGACAGACTCAACCATCGCGGCGGATCAAGAAGCAGAAAGAGAACAAGTCACTGAGCTTGTCCAAGGCATCGGTGGGTTCATGAAGGACATCGGCCCAGCGGTTGAAAACGGAGTTATTGATTTGGACTCCGCGAAGAAAATTCTGCTTTCCTGCCTGCGCCGGTTCAAGCTTGGAAGAGAAGTAGAAGACGTTATCGAGGAGGGAATGGATAAACCGCCTCCTCAGAAGCCGAATCCCGAAGCAGCCAAGGCCCAAGCCCAGGCTCAAATCGAGCAGCAGAAAATGCAGGCAGAAATGCAGCTTGAGCAGTTTAGGGCTCAAAACGATGCGAAAGTAGCTCAGGCTCAACAACAGGCTCAAGCACAGCAAGACCTTGTTTCGCAGCAAGCTGAGGCTGCTCGCAAGAAGCAAGAAATGCAACTGGAACATGAGTCTGACACCAAAAAACTCCTGCTTCAGCATCAACTCGACATCGAAAAGCTGAGGGCCGAGCAAGCCGCGAAACTTCAGGAGATCGGCGTAAAAGCCGAGATTGACCGCCGGAACGCTCAAGAGCATGAAGTACGAGAATACAACCGAGCGCAAGGCAATGAAGAACCTGAAGATGAAACGTCCGATGCGATTTACC
Organism: uncultured Isosphaeraceae bacterium; assembly: GCA_945957605.1. Classification (GTDB taxonomy): domain Bacteria; phylum Planctomycetota; class Planctomycetia; order Isosphaerales; family Isosphaeraceae; genus CAMFLR01. The sequence continues at coordinate 249,300 of CAMFLR010000004.1, read as the reverse complement.
GCTATGGAGACGATGGTAGCCGTTTATGAAACTCGCCAAACTTCCTAATGGGAAAACGCTGAAGTTCCCCGATCACACGCCGGACGACGCGATTGACGCGACGGTTAAAGCTCATCTTCAAGACCACATCGCGAAAATCAACCAGGAAAAGCAGGATAAAGAAGCGGTAGATATCCGTCACAATCAGCTTGTTGAGATGCTTGGCATGCTTATTCAATTGATCGGACAGCAAACCCAAGTGATCGCCCATCTCGCGCAGGACCACGCCGCAGCGACTCAGCAAGCAGGAATAAACCATGCGAGCTTAGAAAGGGCAATCAAGTCTCCCCGCACAGCCGTGTTTGAAAATGGCCGTATCGTGGGAAGCAAAGTTAACGAAACAACCCATTAGGAGAGCTTATGACAATGGCTACCGATGCCCAAGTACAGAACTTCGTTGATACCCGCCTTCGCCCTCGTTGCGAGCAGATCCGAGCGTTATACACCGACATCGCAGACGATATCGCAGCGATTGACTCCGTTTATGCCGCACTTACGCAAGGCAGCCCGACTTGGACCGATGGTAGGACGGATGGGCCGCCGAATCTTCTTTCCGTTGCCGATGTGCTATCCATCAACGCCCTGTTGAACGATCTGAAGACGGCAATTAGCGGCGACTCGAATTACGCCACCGCCCTCAAAGCTTGCGTGCGCCCTGTAATCTAAATGCTTAGATTCGTCTGGTTACTTCTTGCGGTCTGCTTTGCCTCTCCGGGTTGGGCTGCCTTATCCGCTAATACGGTGTGGGAAGTAAGGACGACCGGCTCTTCAACAAACTCCGGTGCTTATTCGTTAAGCGCCGGAACGCTTGATGCGACACTCGCAGCGACCAACGGCAATACCGCCAGCCCCACGGTAACCTCGGTAAATTACACTTTCGTTGCAGGCGATGTAGGCGCCGTTCTCCACGTTGCATCCGGCACGAACTGGATTCCAGGTGATTATCCAATCGCCTCGGTTGCCGCAGGTGCGGCAACGCTTAGCAAAGCAGTTGCGACGGTTTCCAGCCCCACATCCGGCTCGTGGAGCATTGACTACACCCAGCAAGCCTCATCGCAATTCAGCGGAACTGACCTCGCCACCAACGGTGCGGGGACTGGGGTGACATCGGCGACGCACACGTTTACGCAAGCAGATGTTAACAATAGTATTAATATCTCTGCTGGGGCCGGGTTCACCACGGGGCGTTATCAAATTCTCTCGGTAAGCGGTGGCACGGCGACTATCGACCGATCGGCTGGGCTTTCGCTTACGAATGGGACATGGACTGAAGGCGGGGCGTTGGACAATGTTTCTACGCTTGCCGGTGCCATGGTCGGGAGCAACAAAGCTTGGATTCAAAAAGGTACATATTCGATTTCTGCAACATCCACGTTCACCGCTGCCAGCGTGACTCCCAGCAACACCGTGGCGTGGAGTGAAATCATCGGCTACAACACGGCACGCGGAGACATATCCCCAGGTGTTAACGCTGCGAACCGTCCACTCATTCAGATAACAACAGCAAACAATATTCTTGCCTTTAATAATACCGGCTGGATGATACGGAATATCATCCTCGGTGGTTCCGGAGCCACCCCAGGCCGCGCGATAACTTTTAGCGCTGCACTTGGAAGAGCTATAAACTGTAAGGTGACCAGCTTTTCTACCACGGGGGTGACGGGGGGCGGTTCCGACACGATAGTCGCTTATAGCGAGTTTACCGGAGGAACATCAGGCGATGCGATCAATATTACGGCCCGAGCGATCGCTTTCAATAACTGGATACATGATAATGCATCCAATGGCATAAACATGGCCGGTGAAGGTATCGCATTATTCAATACGATCTCGAATAATAGCGGCTCACACCAAGGAATCGTCATGAGCGGCGGCTCAATGGCTTTTCGTAATACGATTTATAACAGTGGATCACATGGCATTCTTTTGAACACGACAGCACTGACCAATTTTTATGTGACAGGCAATATCCTAGCTAACAATGGCGGGTATGGACTAGCCGCTACAAACTCGGCTTATCCTGCTCGGTGGGAGTGGGACGGAAACGCGTATTACACCAATACCTCTGGAAACCGAAACAATTTGGATGATACGGGGTCAGCGATAGCGATAGATCTTTCCGGCCCTTACAGCAACACGCTTGATGTAACTCTGTCGGCGACTCCATTCAATAACGCGGCATCGAATGATTTTACCTTGAACAACACCGCTGGCGGAGGCGCGGCGGCACGTGCTTTTGGCGTTCCCAACGCTTTCCCCGGGCTTTCGCAAGCGTCGTATAACGACATGGGAGCGTTCCAGCATCAAGACGCTGGCGGGAGTGCGGGAATGCTCTACAGGCCGATGTGGGGCGTTCGGTGATCATCACTCGCAAGGCCGGAGCCACATCACAAATCCTTCAAGTGTTCATAAGCGACAGCACGAGCACGACCGGAGCCGGAAAGACTGGCTTATTGTTTAACACCTCGGGATTGACCGCTTATTACCACCGCGATACCGACACGACAGCGACCTCTATAACTCTCGTGACAATGACGGTTGGGACTTACACGTCCGGCGGCTTCAAAGAGATTGACTCGACGAACATGCCGGGTTGGTATCAATTTTGTCCGCCTAACGCGGCTCTCGCAGCCGGTGCGGAATCGTGTGCGTTTCAGTTGCAGGGAGCGGCCGGAATGGCTCCTCAACCCATCGACGTCGATTTGCACGCCCAGGTGGACGTGACTGGTTGGCTTGGCACGGCAGTTACGGCGGCCACCGCAGGAATTCCGGATGTAAACGTCAAGAACATCAACAACGTCGCTGCGGCCACGCCCGGAGCTTCGGGTGGCTTGCTCATATCGGGAGCCAATTCCGGCACGACAACGCTTGGGGCTTTGACTTGCACCGGAACATTCACGATCTCCGATGGGCTTGTTGTGACTCGTAGCACGTCGAATGCTTCCGCGATTTCCGCGACCGGGAACGGAACTGGTCATGGTGCCGATTTTGAGAGCGGCTCCGGCGCGACCGGCAACGGCGTCAACCTTAAGTCGAATGCTACTAGTGGGCACGGTGCGAGATCGGTTGGTAACGGCACGGGAGCAGGCTATTCCGGTGCGGGTGGCGCGAGCGGCCCCGCGTTATCGCTGCTCGGCTTTACAAACGGTGTCGAAATTACCGGGAATAGTGGGCACGGGATGCTCGTTTCCGGTCAGGGAAATACGAAGGCAGGAATCTCCGTCACTGGCGCTCCGGCAGTTGGTGGCATACCCGGCGGCCCAGGCATGCTCATTACCGGTGGAGCGGCTTCGACAGCGGTGAGCGGCACATCGGGAGCCGGTCTTTCGATCACTGGCGGCGCTGGAGCGGCTTCAAACAATGGTGCGTCCGCAGGTGTCGTTATTGCCGCAGGTGGCACCACCACGGTTTCCGGCAATGACGGGTTCAAGATTTCGGGAACGGGTGGCGGCAATGGTCTTACGCTTACTCAACCCGGCTCAGGTGTGGATTTGAACGCGACGACCACTAATCTCATTATCGCATCAGTAGCGGGATCAGTCGGTAGCGTTACCGGGGCCGTCGGTTCCGTAACCGGCGGGGTTACAGTGAGTACGAACAGCGACAAGACAGGCTATTCGCTCTCAAGCGGCGGCATCGACGCGATTCTAGACCAATCTGCCGGTATCGAGACGAATATCACCCCTCGGCAGGGTTTCAGGTTGATGCTCGCAGCCTTGGCTGGAAAGCTCTCCGGGGCCGCGACAACCTCCGTAACGATTCGAGATACAAACGACGCTAAGAACCGAATTAGCGCGACCGTCGATGCGAACGGCAACCGCACGGCGGTCACGTACGACCTAACGTAATGTTTGCCGCGGCTTACTTCGCACCTCGGGAATACGCTCCCAGTTATTTCCCCAAGGTTGGGGCAATTCCCGCCGTCGTTCTCCCAAAAGGCGATGGAGGAGAGTATCGCCGGACGAAGATCGTCAAAGTTCCCGAAAATAGCGGGAAACGGAAACGAGCCGAACGAGAACAGTTCCGTCAGGAGCTAGAAGGAATCTACTCTGAGTTAATGGCCTCGCCGGTCGCGGAAACCGTACAGGAAATTGTCGCACCGTTCGCGAAGCCGGTTGCCAAAACCGAAGAACTACCCCCGATTGATTTTGGTGGGCTTGCAAAATCCATCGGTGACGCGAGACGTCTTATCGAGCTCTACAACGAAATGTGGCTTCAAGAAGAAGCCGCCGCGCTCTTACTTCTAATGCATTGAGGAGGATTAATGAGTACAGCAATCGACCTGTTTCAGCCTTACGACGGCCAAACGGTTAACGTGAGCTTTAGTGGTAGCGCGTCAAGTGCCCAGGTGGCTTTAGCATCCAGAGCTTCAAACGGTTCCGACACGATCCGTGTCTTCAACGCTCTCACTGTTACCGCTTACGTCAAGTTTGGCACATCAAGTTCCGTCGCAGCAACCACCTCTGCCGACATGCCCATACCCACCGGCTCTGTTGAGGCGTTTTCCCTCCCTCCGGGAATTACGAACGTTGCCGCGATTCCTGATTCGAGCACGAGCGGTAAAGTTTTCTTCAGCATCGGTAAAGGAAGCTAATCATGAAAATCCATGAAAAACTCCGCAAACGCACAAGGAAAAAAGGCAAATGAAGGAACGGTTGGAAGGTTTTTATAAAGAACTAAACGCACTTATTGGCAAGTATCGGCTCTATCCATCAGGAACTTTGCGGCTCATCGACGGCGATCTTCCTGAATGGGACACCTCGACCGCTACGCTCGGAATCGCCATGGAACGCCGTCTCTACGGTGGGACCGACCGATGTGGGCCATTCCTTGCCGCTGATATTCAGCCGACACCCCCAGCGCCGATCAGTATCAAACCCAACCGAAGCATTCACATAAATCCTGATATCGCCGGTTACGACTGCCCTGTTACCGGTAAGTGGATCGACGGCAGAAAAGACCACCGCGAGAACCTGAAACGGCATAACTGCCGCCTCCTTGAGCCAGGCGAGAAACGCGAGGCGATGAACGATCGCGAACGCAACAGGGAAGCAGCAATCGACAAAGCTGCACGCGAGGCTGTTTCCGCTGTTGCCAGACATTACGAAATGTAAACAACTAATAGGAAATCTATGTCCGATGAATTAAAAGACCTACTTTCGCAGGAATTTGACAAGCTCGCCGAGGAATCGTCCGCACCGATCCGTGATGATAAAGGCCGTTTCGCGGCGAAGGAGCTGAAAGAAGAGCTAGAAGAACCGGAAGCGCCCGTTGAGGCCGCTGAGGAAGAGATACCCGACCAGGGAAGCGAGCCCGAGCCTGAGCCTGCTGTGCAGCCTCTCAGCGCTCCGGAACGCTGGTCGGCTGAGTGGAAGGCCAAGTTCACCACTCTCCCTCGGGAGGCGCAGCAAGTGCTGCTCGACCGCGAGAGTGAGTACGACAAAGGCTTCACCCAGAAGTCCCAAGAGGCATCGGAGCTGAAAAAGCGACTGGAGCCCATCGAGCAGATTCTAGCTCCCCGGCGTCAGGCTTGGGCGATGCAGGGCATGGATGAAGGGCGGGCTATAAGCCAGCTTCTCGCCTTGTCTGACTTCGCCGCCCAGAAGCCGCAGGAGTTCATCGCTTGGTTCGCCCAGCAACGCGGTATCACGACCCCGAATGCATCAACACCTCCGGAAGGGACCCCTCCCACTCCGGAAATCGCACCCGTAATGACCAAGGTTCAGAACCTGGAACAGCAGATTCAGTCATGGCAGCAAGCCGAGACAAATCGCCAGATCGAAAGCTTCAAGTCGGCACCGGGTCACGAGCATTTTGACGAAGTTCGTTCCGAAATGGGACGCCTGCTCTCCGCAGGAATCGCATCCAACATGGAAGAAGCTTACAAGAAAGCTTGTGTCTTAAGTCCGGCCGTAAGTCAGAAGATCGAAGCGGAAAGACTCGCCAAATTCGAGGCCGACCGTAAGGCTGAGGAAGCCAAACGTGTCGCAGCGGCAAAGGAAGCCGCAGCAAAAGCCAAGAAGGCGGCGGGTGTCACGGTAACGCCGAAGGCATCGCTTAACGGCGGAGCACCGGCAGCGGCCAACATGCGCGAATCCATGCTCCAGGCGTACGACCAGCTTCACGGTGCGGCTTAATCTTAACCCACTAATTTAGGAACTATCATATGACCGTATCACCTAATGCTACTTTTACCGCGTTAGTGACGACTACGTTCCGCAACCATCCCAACATGGTGGCAGACAACGTGTCGAACAATAACGCGCTCTATCGCCGACTCTACAAAAAAGGGAAGGTAAATCTGATCGATGGCGGTTGGGAAATCGTTCGACCCCTCGACTACACCGAGAACAGCACCTACCAACGTTACAGCGGCTATGACACGCTGAATATCAGCCCGTCTGACGTGCTGACCGCCGCCAACTATGCCTGGAAAAACGTTGCGATCCACGTATCCGCCTCGGGTACGGAAATCCGCAACAATTCCGGCAAAGAGCGAATCATCAACCTCGTCGAAGCCCGCGTGAAGAATGCACTTCGCACCTTCGCCAACGACATGTCATCGGACATTTATTCCGACGGCACGGCGACCAACCAGATCGGTGGCCTCAAAGCCATCGTGGCGGATGCGGGAACCGGTACCGTGGGCGGCATCAACTCCTCCACCTACACCTGGTGGCAGAACGTGGTGCAGTCCAACGCCTCTCCGCTCCAGGGCGGCGGTGCTGTGACGATCGGCACCACAACGATCCAGACCCAGATGAATAACCTGTGGTACGCGTTGACTCGTGGCGGTGATGTCCCGGACATCATTGTCGCTGATAACAACTACTTCGACTTCTACGAAGAGTCGTTGCAGCAGTACAAACGCTACATGGACAGTGATGAAGCTCAAGGCGGCTTCCTGGCACTCAAGTACAAGACGGCCGACGTCTTCTTCGACGGCGGCACGAAAGGCGGCGGCATCGCTTCCAACCACATGTACTTCCTGAACACGGATTTCTTAGAAATGGCCGTGCATCGGGACGCCAACCTGGAACGCCTGGACGACAAGATTTCCCTCAACCAGGACGCGGTGGTCATTCCGTTCCTGTGGCAGGGCAACCTGGTCTGCTCCAACCGCTCCCTTCAGGGCGTGCTTAAAGCCTAACTAATTGATTCAAAAGGAGTAAATCATATGACTGTAGCAAACTGGGTTCCCGTACAACCCACCGCCGGTATCCAGGCGATCGACTCGACGGATACGACTCAGAACCACGGGCTCGGCACCATCATCCGCGCCCGCCACGCCACTCTCGGCGAGGGTGAGTTCATCTACCTTCAAGGCGTCGCCTCGACGGTGGTCGGCTCTGTTGTGATCTACAACACCGCCAACTATCTGACAACTCTCGCACCTGTCGGTTCCAACAAACCGCAGCCCATCGCGTTCGCCATGTCGGCGTGCGTGGCCAGCAACTACGGCTGGTATCAGATCGGCGGCAACGCGAAGGCAGCTAAAACGTCCGGCCTCGCTCTGGCGTCCAACGCCGCCGTAGGTGTGTTGACGACCGGTAAAGTGGCGGCAACCGCTTCTGGCAAGGAAATCCAGGGCGCGTTGACCGTGGCGAAGGCGACAACGCCGACCACTGTGACGCTGATCATCGACCGGCCTCACATGCAGGGCCGCGTAACCTAGGCTTGACGGCCCCGGACCTCAAATCCGGGGCCGCTCTTTTATGGAAATAATGTTTCAAAACATTCACGCGTCAATGCCCCTCAAGGTCGATCTCGACTTGGTGTGTAATACTCCCGAAGAAAAAATCCTTTCAAACGTCCTCGCGAACTCGCGGCTCGACAATGAATGGATCGGCAGGTCAGAGCCCAACGACGGTGTAGCGATTATTTGCGGTTCAGGCCCGAGTCTCGGCGATCACATCGAGTTAATCCGCAAGCTTCACGCGAAGGGCGGAACAATCTTCGCGCTCAACGGTGCCGCTAGCTACCTAAATGAAGACGGCATCCTTCCTGATTATCAAGTGATTATGGATGCAAAACCTCGGACGAGCGAATTGCTTGGCGAGGCTCGGAATCATCTATTCGCTTCTCAGGTCGATCCATCGCTGTTTGGAAAAGTACCAGACGCGATTCTTTGGCAAGCGACTTATGGCAATTTACTTGTGGATGAGCAGGCAGGTTTCCCGAAACGCGGCGGATACTGCTTGATCGGAGCCCATTCCTCGATTGGGGGCACTGCCCCGGTTTTGGTTTACGCGATGGGCTATCGCACGCTTCACATCTTCGGCCTAGATTCCTCTAACCGAGCAAACCGAACCCACGTCCGCCATCAGGCGATCAACGACGATGACATTTATACCAGTGTCGAGCATCGAGGTGTAACCTACGAATGTTCGCTCACCATGCGGATGCAGGCTTACGGCTTCGCGTCTCGTGCTCGCGCTCTAATTGAGGACGGATGCACTATCCACGTCCACGGCGACGGGCTATTGCCCGCACTCTGGAATAGCCCGTTGAGTGAACGGGAGAAGTACGAAGTGATGTGGAATCAACCGGAATACCGGCACGAGGCTCCGGGAGAGCATTGTGTTGAAACTTTCCTCTCCATCGTCAAACCGGACGGCCCGATCATCGACTTCGGATGCGGCACCGGCAGAGGCGCGTTGGAGCTATCACGCAAAGGGTTGGATGTCGCGTTGCTCGACTTCGCGGCGAATTCACGCGATCCCGGAGCGAGGCATCTGCCTTTTGTTCAGCACGACCTCTCGCAGCCCATACCCATGCATGCCCCTTACGGGTTCTGCACGGACGTCATGGAGCACTTACCGCCCGAACAGATCAAGACGGTCATTCGCAACATCATGGCCTCGGCGAAAACTGTCTTTTTCCAGATCAGTACCGTACCCGACGTGATGGGCGGCCTGATTGGCCACCCGCTCCATCTCAGCGTTTTCTCGCACCAATGGTGGAAGGAAGCATTCGGCGATTACTCCATAAGCTGGGAGCAGGAAAACCCGGCCACTTCAGTTTTCTTAGTAACAACTCAAGGATAGTTTATGACACAAGACCACAAATCGGTTTACGCCAAGTTCGAGATTCGCGCCGTCGAGGATCGTGAGGAGACCATCCGCAGGGGCTACAATGTCAAGCGTGACGCTGACTTCGCTCTGTTGTATCCGAAGGGCGACAAGCACACCGTTCTGGAAGTAGAAGTCAATCCCGCTACCCTTGCCGAGTGGCGGGGCGTTCCGCACAAAGCGTTCCTCGTCGATGAATATCAAGCGTGGAAAGACGGGCAGGAAGAGCCGCTGCACGGCATACCGCTGTCGCAATGGCCCCAAATCACACCGTCGCAGGTTCGCATGGCTGAGGCCATTTCCGTTCGCACGGTCGAGGATTTTGCCAACTTGAATGACACAGGATTGATGCATTTCGGGGCAGGCGGAATGACTCTCAAGCAGAAGGCGAAAGCCTATCTTGAGGCGGCTTCCGGTCCAGGAAAGGCCGCCGAGCAATTGAGCGCAATGCAATCCCAAATCCAGATGATGCAGGAGCAGATGCAGCAGCTCAAGGAAGCCAACGAGGCGAAGGACAAGGCTCTAATGAACGCGCTCGCCCGTGACGATAAGACCGCCAAGAAGAAAGCCGCCGAGGCCGCATGAGTCTTCTGACCATTCTTCAGGATACCGCCAATACGGTCGGGATCGACGCACCGAGCACGGTGATCGGCAACACCGATTCCAACACGGTGCGGCTGCTCGCTCTTTCAAATCAAGGAGGAAAGGCGCTCGCACGCCGATTCCCCTGGCAGGAGTTGGTCCAGGAGTGGACGTTCACGACGGTAGCGACGGAATCGCAAGGGACGGTTGAATCGATCATGCCGGGCTTTAATTGGGACCTGTACGGAACCATTTGGAACCGCAGCACGAAATTCCCGGTTCAAGGCCCACTCTTTCCGGAAGAATGGCAGTTTCTGAAGGCCCTAGATATCGCCGGTCCCTATCCGCAGTTTCGGATCAGGGGAAATAATCTGATTTGCTTACCTGTCCCCACGGCAGGTCAGATCTTCGCCGGTGAATACGTCTCCCGTTATTGGTGCCAAGGCGCATCGGGACAAGAAAAATGGGCGGCCGACACCGATACAGGGATCCTGAGTGAGGACCTTTTGACGCTGGATTTGATCTGGCGGTGGAAGATGTCGCAGGGACTCGACTACTCCGGTGAGAAGATGGAGTTTGAGATTGCGGTGAATGAAAAAACCGCCCGCTCTGGATCGAACAGAAGTATTAGCCTGGAAGCTGACTCAATGGAAAACGAATACCCGAGGGGTGTTGCCGTGCAAATCGGCAACTGGCCGTTAATGTGACTGAGTTCGCTTTTACGATCCAATCGCCTTCTGACAAACAACTCGGGGTCCAAAGGAACAATTCCGTCTCTTGCAGACTTCATTTCCCGCTCATGGAAGAGAAGCCAACTGATTTCAAACTTTCAATCCTTACGCAAAAGCAAGCGAGTTGCCTAATCGACAACCTGCTTGATGTTGCTACGAGCTTGCGCGAGTCTCTGAACTCGCATCAGGACCGGGCTGACTGATGCTCATCCCCGCAGCCCGTCGCTCCTCGCTTGGACGTCCAACCTCGCAGACCGCTTCGCTACCCGCCCCAACCGGCGGATGGAACGCCAGGGATGCGCTATCGCAAATGGAAGCGGACGATGCGATCCAGATGGACAATTACATTCCAGGGACGGCTTACGCCTATCTCCGTCCCGGATCACTTCATTTCGCTTACTACGTCGGGCAATTAACCGCTTTCAGTCGGTCCACATCAGCGACTTATTTCGACTCGACGGGAACGCTTCAAACTGCATCGACAAATACTCCTCGGTACAGCTATTACTCGCCTTCCTTGGCTTCCTACGCCCTGCCCCAGCTTGTGATCGAGTCAGGCCACACTAATTATGCTCTGTGGTGTCGCGACCTTACTAACGCTGTCTGGAGCAAGAACAACGTTACCGCGACGAAAAACGCGATTGGGATAGACGGGAATTCAAACGCGGCAACAACGATTTCGGCGACATCAAATAACGGAACAATTACTCAAGCAATTACCGCTGCATCCGGCTTAAAGCTTCAGTTCTACATCAAGCGGGTTTCCGGCTCGGGAACGATTTCCTACACCGTGGACGGCTCGAATTACACTTCGCTTGGACCCGTGAACAGCACCGCTTACGTTGCGATGACCGGGCTGACCGCCGGTGGGTTGAATCCGACCATCGGCTTCAAGATCGGCACCAGCGGCGACTCCTTCGTCATCGACTACGTTGGAAAGTGTGATATCGACAACTACTATCCCGTCGCAACCACTTCGGCGAGTGTTACGGTCGGCACAGACACGCCCACCTACTCCACTTCCAGTACCTCAACTTCGGTGGCCCAACCGACCGAGACGCTAATTTCATACGCCAGCAAAGCCACCACGAAGATGCTCGCCGCCTCAACGGGATGTTTTTATGACGTGAGCCTATCCGGTCCCGTGGGAGTGCCGATCTCAAGCGGCTACACGAGCAACCGCTGGCAATACGAAAACTTCAACGGCTACGCGGTGATGGTGAATGGGAATGATAGCCCGATCAAATACGACGGTTCCTCCATAACGTCGAATTCAATCACCGGCAGCGGTCTTACTTCCTCAAATCTGATCTACGTCAATCTGTTTAAGCACCGGCTGTTTTTCGTCGAGAAGAACACGCTCAACGTCTGGTATCTCGCAACCGACGCGATTTCGGGATCAGCCACAAAGCTCGATTTCTCGACTTATTGCAAACTTGGTGGCTACATGGTGGCGATGGGGAACATTCCCAAAGACGGTGGGGACGGCCCTGACGATTACGCCGTGTTTATTACCTCTCGCGGTGAGGTGCTTGTTTTTCAAGGGACTGACCCGGCAAACGCGAATACCTGGGCAATTGTCGGTGTCTACCGAATCGGCGCGCCGGTCGGGCAACGTCCCTTGATGAAATACGGGGCTGATCTAATTGTCATTTGCGAGGACGGTTTCGCTCCGCTTTCAAGAGTGCTACCCCTAGACCGGGTGGGGGCGACAAAGGCGACGATATCCGACAAGATCAGAAACGCCTCAGCAACCGCCACGTCTGCTTATAAGGGAAATTTTGGTTGGCAGGGCGTTCTTTACCCCAAATCGAATTGGATTGTCTTCAACGTCCCAACGGTCGAGAATCAAACGCAAAATCAATATGTTCTGAACACATTGAATAATAATTGGTGCCAGTTCATCGGCATGAATGCGAATTGCTGGGAGGTTTACAACTCGAATCTCTACTTCGCCACAACGAATGGTTTTATCTGTCAAGCTGATGTCGGGAATGGCGATGACAATTGCTCTTACACGACAAACGGACTGAACAGCATTCAGGGCGACATCAAAACGAGCTTCCAGTATTTTTCCTCTCGTGCGAGGAAGAAACAGTTCAAGATGATTCGGCCTGTTATCTCGTCCAACGGTACGCCTTCGATATCTTTGGCTGTGGCAGTGGATTTCGAGGAAAAAGACCCCGCCCCAATTTCGACTCCGGCGGCTTCCGGTTCGGCTTGGGATACCTCCCCTTGGGACACTTCACCGTGGGCTTCCGACGCATTGATAAGAAAAAATTTCATCACGGTTAATGGTAACGGTTATTGTGCAGCCCTCAGAATGCGAACGATCACCAACGGTGTGACGATCACCTTGAACAGCGTCGATTGGTTATTTGAATCCGGCGGGGTTATGTGAGGTGGTTTGTTTTTGGCCAAGATGCCGCCGTCATAGGCTGGGTGTCGCAGAGAATCCCGCACGCCGATGAATTCCCGCTGGCAACCGCTATCGGTTTGGCCGAAGGTGACAAGCTCATCGCTGGGATCGTCTATCACAATTACCTGCAAAAGTACGGCAACATTGAGCTGTCGATGGCCGCCGACACGCCAAGATGGGCGACACCCGAAACGATTAACGTATTCCTCGCCTACCCCTTCAAGCAACTGCGTTGCCGCAGAGTGACGACCTGCACCCCGGCCTCGAATAAGCGGGCTTTAAGGTTCAACTATGGCCTCGGCTTCCAAAAGGAAGGCGTCATCCGCCAGGGGTATGGGAAAGAGGATATGGTCATTTGCGGTCTTGTTTATCGAGAAGCGAAGAAGTGGTTAAAACCTGTTGAAAGGAAACAATAGATGGGCAAGTCAACACCCAAAGCGCCAGCCGCTCCCGACCCAAATGCAACGGCGCAGGCTCAAACACAAAGTAACCAACAAACGGCACTCTACAACTTTGGTCTCAACAATCCGGCAGTTAACACGCCTCTCGGAAACGTTTCTTACAGTGTTGATACCAGTAATCCCAATCAGCCCACCTCGACTGAAAACATCACGCTTTCGCCCGAGCAGCAGCAGCTTTACAACCAGCAAACCCAGCAAAGCATCGACTTATCGAATCTCGCTTCTCAACTCCAAGGAAACGTCGCTAGCTCGCTCAGTACGCCCTACCCGAGCTATTCCGATCTCCAAGACGCGTCAAAGCAGGCATCAGACGCTTACTACAACCAGCAGACTTCGTATCTTGATCCGCAATACGCCGTTGAGAAGGAGCAGCTTGACAACCAACTCGCGAACCAAGGCATCATGCCGGGTTCCGAGGCCTATCAGACCGCGATGGATCAGTACAACCGTAATAAGACTTTTGCTTACAACCAGGCGCAGCAGAACGCGATCACGCAAGGCCCGCAAAACGCTCAGGCCCTCTTTGGGCTTCAAACCGCTGCACGCGACCAGCCGTTGACGGAGTTCAACGCACTCCGCACCGGCTCTCAGCCGCAGATGCCTCAGTTCCAAGGGACGAATACGAGTTCGGCCCAGCCGACCAACGTGGCGGCGATCACGCAGCAGGGGTATCAAAACGCTCTCAACCCGTACAACCAGCAGGTCGCACAGAATAACGCTTTCAACCAGGGCCTGTTTGGACTCGGCGGTAGCGTGCTTGGCGCGGCGGGCAACGCGGGCGGCTTTAGCCCGTTGTTCGCTGGACTGCTTTGATCGGAGGAAACCATGGCAAACGCACCAGGAATCAACCTCGTACCGCTCATCGCGGCACGCGATCCTAACGCTGCTTCAAAGCTTCTTCAATCCGAGCAGCAACAGGCGTTGGCGCAACAACTTATGGACCAGGGCGCGCAGCAGGAGAATACTGCCCAGCTTGCTAATCCTGGCGGTATGGTTGTTCCTTTAAGTCCTCTTGGCCTCGCGGCAAAAGCCCTGGAAAAGGGGTTGGGAGGATACGAGCAACGCCAGGCAATTCAGAATCAGATGAACGCGTACCGCGACATGTCTGGTCCGTCGACGAACGCCAATGGGCAAGGTGTTCCCCAGGCATCGAATGGCCCATCCTCGGGCAATCTATTCAACGACCCGCAATTCATGAGCGATGCGCTGATTGTTGGACCGGATGAAGCATACAAGGGGTATCTCGCGCGGACCTCTCCAACCGATCTGGCGAAGAATATCGGGAATCCGATGACGGCACCTTATATGAACAAGGACCTTCTGACTACGGGTGTGGGTGGAGTCCCTATGCCGACTTCTGCGATTCTTTCGCATTATGGCTCAAGTGGAGGGTCGCAAACTGTCGCACCGAAGGGCACTACCACGGACGTTAAAGCAGCAATGAGCGAATTATACGGAGAAAATCCCCCGCCTCCAAACGATGTCTCAGGCTTTCCAGGCCCAAAGGGCGGCAAGGTCGATCTCCAACCGGCGGCGAAATACGACCCGTTCAATCCCAACGCCAATGAACAGAACAAGGGCCTCATTGAGGGTGACCAAAAGTATCTCAACGAGACGTTACTCCCGGCGAAAGACGCCGCCGTGGCTGCCAACAACAACCTAGACGCCTTGAAAAATGCAGCGGCTATCGCCAATGCGAACGATATTACCCGCACCGGACCGACCGATCCTAAACGAGTTGAGTTTGCCAAGTATCTGAATGACTTTGCGAGTGCTGTGGACGGCAAGCCGCCTGTCCCCGCAAATGAATTGGCAGCAGCAGATACGATCAACAAAATCGGCCTTCGCCTCACTGCGAACATGACAAAGATGCTGGGCTCACGCGAGGCGGCTCAAATCTTCGTGAAGATTCAGGAAGCAAATCCCAATTGGTACATGCAGCCGCAGACGCTTAACCTCGTGACCAATCTCATCAAAGCCGAGAATGACACCGCCATCGGCAAGTACAATGCCGGATTTAAGTTCGCGAAGAGCGGTGCTCTCGCCCAGGACGGG
Source organism: uncultured Isosphaeraceae bacterium (assembly GCA_945957605.1). Lineage (GTDB taxonomy): Bacteria > Planctomycetota > Planctomycetia > Isosphaerales > Isosphaeraceae > CAMFLR01. The sequence continues at coordinate 233,942 of CAMFLR010000004.1, read as the reverse complement.
GTTAACGCCTATGAGGAGGAGAACCCCGGCGAGGCCAACGTAAAGAACGCGTTCGCGGCCTCGGGGATGGCAGGATTTAGCGACCCCAATGACCCCGCATTTTCATCGCTTCCGCCCGGCTCGAAGTTCTATGACCTCATGCCAAACTCGCCGAGTTACGGCCAACAATTGGTAAAGCATTAATATGAATCCGTGGGAAGGAATCGCTAGCCCAGCCACCGGCGGTGGAACCCAGGCCGAGGCATCTCCTTGGGCGTCCGTTGCCTCGCCTGTAGAACAAGCGCCTGCTGCTTCTGACCCGCAAGGGAATCTTCTTACAGGCGACAAGATTCCCAGCGATCCGGTCCAGCGTTCATTTACTGATAAGATCAACCGAAATCTTCAGTTACTCGGGCGCTACGGTATCGAAGGCCCGGCGGCAATTGCAAGCTTGCCCTGGGCAGCGAATGACTTGGCAGACAAAGCGGTGGGTTACGTTACGGGATTGCCACCGGCAAAACCGCCGCTTCGCATCCCCTCGCCTTCTGAAGCGGTTGATTATGGGCTGGATAAGCTGGGCATGCCTAAGCCCGAAGGCCCGATAGAGAGGATCGTGGGCGATGTCAGCCGGGCGGTCGCGGGTTCACGATCTTTCGGGACGCCCACAGGAGTGACGACCAGCGCCGGAACCGGGGCTTTCACCTCGGGCGCAGCGAGAGAGCTTGGAATCGGGCCAACGGGACAATTCCTTTGGGGAATGGGCGGGAGCATGATTGGCGGCCCTGCCCTCTATCAAATCGGCAACAGCAGTTACGGGGCTGTGCAACCACTGTTCGATAAAGGTCGGCAGGAAATCGCAGACAGCATCCTTTCTCGATACGCGACCGATCCAAAAGCGGCGGCTCAGGCGATGCAAAGTGCGACGGAATTTGTGCCTGGTTCGCAACCCATCGCCGGAGAAGCATCCAACGATCCTGGCCTACTGGGTTTGCAGAAGACGCTTCAGCAACAGCCGGAAAACCACTTTGGCTCTCGTCTCTCAGAGCAAAATGCCGCCCGCACGAACTTGCTTAATCAAGTCACGGGTGACGAGACCACCATCCCTCGTTACGAAGCGATGCGCACCGCTGCAACAAAACCGCTCTATGACGCGGCCAATCCGCAGCCTATTTCCCCCGACGCATTTCAACCTGTCCTTCAAAAGATCGATGAGCAAGTCCAAGCGCTCGGTGCGAACAGTGATGCAGGTAAGACGCTGCTTTCGTTAAAGAAAGACATTCAAGGCGCGCTTCCCGAGACAAAACAAGTAACGAGTGGTTTATTGGACGCCAACGGCAACCCGATTACAACGACGGTTGCTACTGCGAAACCGCAGAGCAACATGATCCAAATCTATCGCGAGACGCGGGACGCGCTAAATCGCGATGCAATGCAGCCTGGAGCTTACGGAGCGACTGTAAAAGGGGTGATATCTCCCATCAATCAAATGCTCGGTCAGGAGTTGGAATCGCAAAGTCCGGAATTCGCACAGGCTCAACAAATGTTCGCTCGCATGAGCCAGCCGATCACCGAAGCCCAAAACATGCAGGGCTTGGCGAAACGACTTGTAACGACTCAGCACGACTTTCAGGGGAACAACATGCTTTCACATGCCGCATCGGAGCGAGTCGTCAACAATGGAGAAATAAACACCCAATACAATGGCGTGCAACCGTTGAGCGAAGCACTTTCTCCGGAGCAGAATCAGGCTCTCCAAGCGATCAACAGTGATCTCGTTCGCTCAAATATGGTCAACTCGCCGGTTGTTCGCCCACCTGGCTCAAACACGTTCAACAACACCGCTTCTACGGGACAGCTCGCAAATTCGATTGGCGCGAGAATTGGCGAACACGTTCCCTTCATAAAGGGGCCTTATCAGGCCGCGAAACCCGATATCATCGGGAAGGTCGCCAATAGAATGCTCTCAACGCAGGAAGCGGCGGCGGCCCTGCTTGCAAATCCCCAGCCGCAAAACCTGACAATGGCACAGCGTCTGATTGCTAACGCCCTGATGGGGGCGAAGGGGGGCGCGATTGCGAACGCGACCGATCAACCGCAGTGATGACCTCGACGACAGCACATAATGCGATCCACGCCCAAAAGAGCCCAGGCAGGAAAACAAACATCAAAAGCACGGACATTAAGCATCCTTTCGCAATCATTCTAACAGTTAAAACACATTAGTCAATTCATTTGTTAATCCTATAAAATTATTGAGGTAAGTCAATGCCATATAACGGGACTGGAACGTTTGTCCGCCTCTATCGTTGGGTGACTGACAAAGCGAACGGCATCCTCATCAACGCTTCCCGAATGGACGGGGAATTTGACGGCATCGCTACCGCCCTTACCGATTGTGTTACCCGGGACGGTCAGTCCCCCGCCACCGCAAATCTGCCAATGGACGGCTACATTCACACAAATGTCGGTAACGCCACGGCAAGGGATCAATACGCCGTTGTTGGGCAGGAGCAGGACGGCTCGTACACTTGGTGCGGAACTGCCGGTGGTTCCGCCAATGCCATTACCATTACCCCTTCTCCGGCGATCGCCGCCTATTCAGCAGGCCAGGCGTTTCAATTCGTGTCATCTGCCGCCAATACCGGCCCGGCGACGCTGAACGTCTCTGGACTGGGAACCAAGAGCATTACCAAGGCGGGGACCACTGCTCTCGCGGCCGGGGATATACCGAGCGGGGCTGTTGTTACCGTCCGCTACGACGGTACGCAGTTCCAGCTACTCAACCCCGCATTCACTGGCGTTTCCAGCGTTGCCTTGACGGGGGACGGAGTTGTCTTTAACTCCACCGTAAGCGGTTCTCCGATTACCGGCAGTGGCACGTTAGCCCCCGCTCTTCTCGCTCAAGCCAAGAACACCATTTTCGCTGGACCGAGTACCGGATCGAATGCCACTCCTACGTTCCGTTCGCTCGTAACTGCCGACCTGCCGAGCTTCGCGCCAACGACGGCTTCGTTGGGCGGCGACGTGTCGCTCAACAACACCGCAACCTACTTCGACGGCCCTTCGATTTCTCAGGGAACGTCTGGAAAGTGGTTTGTTTCCGGTACTGTGACGGTTGTGGATACGTCGGGTAACGCCAACTTCAGCGCCAAGCTCTGGGACGGTACGACGGTGATCGCATCTGCCAGCAACCAAAGTCTCCAGGCCAACGCGACGGTTTCGCTTTCGCTGTCCGGTTACATTTCGAGTCCTGCCGGGAATTTACGCATTTCAGTGAAGGACACTACAAGCACGAATGGGGCGATCAAATTCAATAGCTCAGGGAATTCAAAAGATTCAACCATCACCGCGATACAGATTGGGTAGTTTGTGCAGCATCTTTTTATTGTTGTAGGTTTCTCGATCCTTAACCGGGCCAGGGGCAGCCGATTCTGGGATCGCTTCGGTTCAACGGCGTTCAGTCGGGCGCTTGCAGCCTTTCTGATGGCTGCGATCAGCTTTCAGGGATTTCTTGCTTCCGTTTGGCTTTGGCTTTCCCTTTGGGCCGCATTCACCCCACGTTGGGATGAATATTGGTCGGCGGAGCTTGGCGACCGGCCGCATCCGAAATTGTGGGGCTTGGCGTTGATGGCCGCCCGTATGTCGCTGTTCTCTATTCCGCTGGCGGGATTCACGTACCTGACGGACGGTGTTTACTGGCCGTCACTCCTGACTCCGATCATGGCGGTTCCTTACCTGCTTGCTGGAGTCTTCGCAAAGGACAACCCGATTGAACCTGCGGAGTACACGAACGGAGCTATCCTCGGAGTTTTGGTTTGGCTTATTATTAGATAATTAACTATGCAATCTAAGCTGAATGGAGATGTAATGAATGTTGATTTGGGCTTCATCGAGTGGTGCATCGGTGGAATTCTCACCGTGGGGGCGGCGGTGAGCGGCTATCTGTACAGCGAGTTGAACAAGGCGGACAAGGAGCAGGCCGACAAGTTGGCGGAGTTCAAGACGCACGTCGCCGCTACTTATTCCACCCGCAGCGAAATGAAAGACCTTGGGGCGGATCTAAAGCGCGAAATCCGTGAGACCGCCGACGACCTTAAGGATTTCATCAAAGCGACGATTAAGCCATGAAATATCAGTTCGGATGCTTTTTGTCGTTCTGTCTTTTCTCTCTGGCGATCCACCAGCGAGAAATGGAAGTATTGACACATGTAGTTGGGTGTCACGGCCTAATCGCCATGAGTGTCGCCGAGTTGACCGAGATTGACACACGTAGTCTATAGGAGACCCATGACGAGAGTCATAAACGAAGAAGGTGAAGACATCGTTCGCCGCTACGAAGGATGCAGGCTCGATCCGTACGAAGACGCCGAGGGTTACCAGACCGTCGGTTTTGGCCACCGCATTACGAAGCAGGACGGCATCCGTTCTTCGATCACATTACAGCAAGCAGAAGATTTGCTTGATTACGACCTGGGCGTGGCCGAAGACGCTGTGACGGCGATGACGAGTGTCACGTTAAACGACAATCAGTTTTCCGCACTTGTTTCCTTCGTCTTTAATCTGGGCCAGTCAAGATTCCGGTACAGCACGCTCCGCGCACTTGTGAACCGCTCTGCATTTCTGGATGCTGCCGATGAATTCCCGAAATGGCGTCATGCGGGTGGGAGAGAGCTAGCCGGTCTAAAAGCCCGCAGAGCCGAGGAGCGCGCCCTTTTCTTACGCCCCGTAATCGTCACTTAACAAGGAGGTTTTATGCCAGATACCGAAGAGAAAAAGACCCTGCTCCGTTCGATCCGCGCGGACTTGAGGTTGCTCGCCCACCTTTGCCTTGTGCCCTTCATTGTCGTTTTGAAGGCAATGGTGGCCGGACTCGACCAAGTAATTGATGAATTGACGAAGGTCTAAATGCTTTCCTTCTTAAAAGACATTCTCACCGCTAGGGATGGCGAGAGCTACGACGTTGGGCGTGTGCTCTGGGCTATCGGGGCGGTCGCCTTCATTGCACTCACGGCATACGCCGTTTATCGAGGGGGAGCTTTTGATCCTTTGAATTGGGGAACGGGGTACGGTGCGATCTTGGGTGGTGGCGGGGCGGGAATTCGGCTCAAGGCTCAGACGGAGCCTGGCCAATGACTTGGCTGCTGACAAACTGGAAGCTTGTAGCCATTCTCTCGACTGTCGCGGCCTCCTTCGTCGCCGGTTGGCATATCCGTGCCATCTCCGACGCAGCGGCTTTCGAGGTTGTATTATCGAATCAAAGGCAGGCCGACATCGCTGAATGCTCTAAGGATAAACACATCACGGAGGAAGCATCCCATGACTATGAGGACAAAATTGCCGCTCTTAATGATCGCCTTGCCTCTCTTCGGCTGCACCCAACCCACTGTGTCGTGCCAACTTCCGGCACTTCCGGTAGACGTAATGCAACCACCGCCCAGCCGGAGCATGGTGGACAGGATGGAGTCACTGATACAGCCCTCTACGATTTCGCAGCGGAGGCCGAAACCTACCGGCTCCGGCTCAAAGCCTGCCAGCAATTCGTCCTTGACACTTGGAGGGAGAAGCGGCAATGAGCTTTGAAGGCCCCTTCTCTCCCCTCGGGATTGCTTCCCGCTTCGCACTCAAACAGGAAATGAAATCCGTTATGCACGAAGACATCGGCTCAGCAGTGATGATTGCGTTCTCGGTCGTTACCGCCGTCTTTCTCGGCTGTATCGCCTACAACGCGGGATGGGGACTTATCACCGCTCTTAATCGCCTGGAAGACGATGGCCGTTCCCTCTCCTGACAACGGACTGCTTTCAATCCTTTTGAGTGCTCTGCGGCGGGACTATCACCAAAAACAAGGCGACGACAAGAAGCAGACGCTTGTGTTTATGGGGGTGATTATGTGCGCGATGGGAGCGAGCATGGTGATGAGGGGGCTAATGAAAGCCCCTTCATCGCGACGGTTGTAATAGCCAAGGGTAGATGCAGCGTCAATTCCATCTGGCCGTTTAGCACAAGCCAAATGCTATAACGCCAATCTATTTACATTGAACAATTCCGATAAAGTCATTAAACAGCATTTGATGCTCAACCATTACCAACATGGATCGTAGCATATTGTTTGGCGGCGCGAGCGATCACGAGCAAAGTTCGTTGTGAGGGCGTGTCCAATTCGGTTCTGAATGACTGATATCCGCTATGCAAAGATGCATTGAGATCTTCGACTCTTAATACGAAGGATGCTGATGACGCACCTGCGTCGTCAATCACCTTCTGAGCGATCGCGGGGTCGGCGCTTCCCCAACAATAAAGCGCACGCTTTGCCTCGCCTTTGTCACTCAAATTAGAGTCAGGTGATCCTTGGTGGAGAACGGCGCATCGGGCAGCATAGAGATCAAGTGAGCTAAATGCAGATCCGGTTGGTACGTATTTGTCTACCCAATCGCAAAAATTGAAGCGCACGCCACGGCGGTGTGCCGGAGGATTCTCTGGACTATCTATCCAGCCAAGAATGTCAATTGTTGTGTAGATCAACTGGAGAGCAGGTAGAATCCATGCGTTCTTGATGCAGGATTCAATGGCTTTGAACGCTTCGTCGATGCCTGCATCCATTTTTCCAAGACTCATCGGTTGCTCCCTTTTTCAGCAAAAGAATCTACAAGTGAACACGAGCGTTGCTGGCCAAGATAACAATGCTAATCCGCGCCTTTGTCGCACGTGCGAGTGTCGTATGCGGGGGGATGTTCTTACTCTTGCGTCCCGTGTTGTTGCTTAATGTGCATGCTTGCGTAGCCACGCGCACTCGCATAAGCTCCTGCCGTTGTGTTCTGCTGAGCCGCTTCAGTGACATCACCTCCTTTACCGCAGGCCAAGCATTTCCACTTAGCAGTACACCAAATCACTTTCGGTCGCTGATTTGTTACGATCTCGACCTGAATACCGTCGATTGTGTATAGAGACATGGTGATATCCTTGGCTCTGTGTGTAACTCTGGGTGTCGCTTGCGAGATGTCGGAGAAACCTTGAAAACATGTGCCTGTGGCGTTGCGATAACAGTGTGACATAAGCGATGTTACTTAAACGCGGCTAGGTAGGCGCGCCGCCGGACGGCTGTTTTGGACCAGCTCGCCAAAAGAGCTCTTCAGCCGTAACTATTGGTACCATCCCGATGTCGCCCAGAATCCCTAGCATCTTCTCCAAAGATTTATTGATTTCCTCACTTGTGTCTTCACCGTATGCGTTACCGCAGTGAGCAAGTAGAAAACAGTAGAGCCAGCATGCGTTCGTTAGAGCGTAGGCCTCATAGTACTTCTCGAAATGTTTTAGGTCGGCTGAAAAAGGGCCCAGCGGTGGCTGTCCCCAGATCATCCGCATAAGATGGTGTGGAGAGAAGTGAACGCCCTTTGAGCTTCCGAAATAAATGCGCTCGTAAACCGATTCCAGGTTTACGTGTTTGGCCACGAATTTTGCAGTTGGCCACAATTTCCTATCCCAAGCCAACAGTCTAGCCTCGCCGGCCAATTTCTCCTCGACATCCTTGAGTTGCTTTTTGATCTTTGGGCCATCGAATCCCTCGTTACGCCACAGGGACTTCTCATCCGTACCTATTTGAGCGTTTAGTCCTTCGAGCACTTCCCTTTGCGAGTATAGCCCAAGTAATTCATTCGCCTTTTCTGGCGGCAACTTGCTAAAATAAATTAGATACACTACGTCTTCGCAAATTGGTCGTAGTAACGGCAGAACAACGCCTGATCGTTCGGTATCGATGAGATGAAGAATCGTTCCGAATAGTTCGTGGTCTTTACGAAGTGCGCTGCGCCACATCAAATCTTGCTGCGATCGGGGAAATATCAAGTCACGGCTAATCTGATCGACGTAAGGCGTAGCAATGGTATGTAAGGCAACGCATTCCATGTATAACTTTTCATTGAACATGTCGCGCATTTTGTCTCACTTCACGGTTCGATCGATTCGCCAATTTCTCTACGTGAACTAAACCGCATAGTTTATGACACCATCGGCTTAGGAGCGGTTCGCTATTTTTTTGTAAAGAATGTGATCGCTTACCCCTGTCCCTCCCCTTGCTTGCATGCAAGCGTGGACGTCTGCGAATCGTTCATTCGGATTCTTAACCCCAGTGGCAAGCATGTTATCTGCCCGTCGTGTTATCGGCCACCATAGAGAGCCTCATATTCATTTCGAAATCGGTCATTACGGACGCTTGGGGTTTCACTACCCGGTAGCAAAACACCTAGGACCGACTGAAAAATCCCGGAAAATGCTGCAATCTGTGGAAACCGTCTTTTGCGTGTGTTTTGTCGCAACTCTTTGTGACATCGTGAGTTAAGATTGAAAAAAGCGCCCGATTCGGGACCGTGAGGCCGGAGGTTCAAATCCTCTCGCCCCGACTCTGTTCAAAAAAGGCCCTTCGACAGCAATGTCGAAGGGCCTTTTTTGTTATGGAAACTAAAGTTACGGCTCGACGAGGCTGTTAAAATCGTGGGTTGTGAGATCGACTCACCAATAAGCGGCCTCGTGGTAGACGGTCTCAGTCGTTGGATCAAAGTAATACCTCACTCCACCCCCATTTTTTCCGATCGGGCTGTCGAACGCGATTGGATTCTCGAGTGTTGGCCACTTTAGCTCAGCAAACCTGAAGTCAATGGAATCGGGAGAAACCGGCACACCGCTGCGAAGCTCATTGCGCGGAATGTCCGAGTACTCACCAATTCTGTCCCAGAGTCCGTCGAGATACGTCTGCAACTCCGCTTTCGAGATTTTATATTTCGCAAAGTGGCCGCCCAAAGAGGTCTTCAGAGTGACGTCTTTCGCTGTTGAAGGGAGATAGCATTTGACATGAGTGTCACTCACTTCCGCCGCGGAATTGTAGTGGAATACTCCAAAACGCTGCGTGTCCATAATCGCCATGATTCCCGTGCATGACGGAATAAACGCGACGACGGCAAATATCAAGGTAGTCCCAAACATCGTGCCGCGTTTGCTTTTGAGGATTGGCGCGAATATCGTCGACATGGCAATCAACGCCAGGAACAGCAAGCACGTGATCTGGAAGGGACGCTCGAGTGGCCAGAGCATGCGATTAGCTTCAAGTGATCACTTGATCTAAATACGGTCAACAAGTTCGCTATCGACTGGACGTCCAACCTAACGCGCATCCTCGTTGCGAACCAGTGCTGGCGAATCGCATCGCGCAATATGGCCAAGCCCTTCGTTCGCATCGCGGTTTCGATACTGAAACACCTCGGTTTGCAAACTGCACGTTAAGCGGAGCCCTTCTGCGCACGCTTCTTCGCTGTTGTCGAACGAATGACCACCGACCCGCGACCATCTTGCGCGAACGGTACGAGATTGCGAGCGAGCGCCTCGTCGATCAGGCTCACGACTTCCGGGCGAGCGAGCGTGGACGCCCCTTCCACGTTAGTCCAGCGTGTTTGTTTGCCAGACCCCTGCAAAAGTTTCGCAGGATCCGGCAGTTCCTTGCCGTTGTTGAAGTACAGTTTAACGCCATCAACGCTCGCGCGGATTACGAGAACACCCTCATACCCGTGCTCGTTCGGTGAATAGCTGATGACGCAAAAGTCGCGATATTCATACACCACTTCATGTGCCGTAGGCAGGCGTTTTCGCAGCGACCGACGCATTGCCTCCACGAGCTTTACATGTTCGGGCGCGAACTTGGCGACGAGCGTACGCAACTCGGTTTCAGCCGATCGTCGCGCCACCGCCGATTGTGCGCTGGCTGGCGTTTCAGCCTCAGCTTTGACCGGACTGCGCTTCGGGGTGTTTTTCTTCACGCTCATGATGGCTCCTTCGGGTTGGATTTCGGCATCCGACGGCGCGCTACGAGTATCAGACTCCCTTGAAGATCAGAGCAAGATACAAGATCCGTCCCGATAGCTGTGAGCCAATTCCACCAGTTTTCGATCCCATTCGCACTGAGTGACGAATGCAAGACCGCTAGCAGCTCGAAGCGCGCGGTTTCGACTCGGCGTGAAGCAATCCAAATTGTACTTGGATCAAGATGTAAATTCTCACCAGTATTAAAGACGCGTTCCCACCCGTTGTCCAACCATCGACCGACGAACTGGCTAAAGGGCTTGAACGTCACACGGACTGTGCGCAGAAGGGGGCACAGCGCGTCGAAATCGTGCGACACGAAGTCCTGGATCAGGAAACGTCGACACGTCCACGTTCAAGGCCCAGATTACACCGTTACGAAGCGAACGTGACGGTCGTATCAGAAAATGATGTCAATTCCCGTTCGCGCAAGGTACGATCCCGCTACGTCAAGAACTCGCGCATCTAACTGCGGAGACCTGCCATGCGGATCACCCACGTTTTGGCGTTGGCCATGGCAATGAGTTTGACAACCGCCGCACGTGCGCCTGGCGGTGTTACGCTGAGTTACGACTTTAACGACGGCCAGGGCGGTCTAGCACATCACAAATCGGATTCGACGAATAATCCAACTGCCACCGCCATCGCGGGTGGAACCGAATACGTCTTTGCGTTTGGCAACATCACCAACGGCGCGAACTGGAACTGGGCGATTCGCGGCGGCGGCCAAATCGTGCTCGACGTCTTCGCCAATGGCGCGACGCTCAAACTGGTCGGCCCCAAGTCCGATAAGCCGCTCGTCATCAATTACAACGGCCCCGATCGCCGGTTTTCCGACCAGGTTGTCCTCGACTTCAAAGCGACATTCGACAAAATCTCCGCGCCCCTGATTGCAACGGCAAGCTTCGCAGGCGACCTGGCGTCGATGAACGGCTACAACCCGAACGGTAGCGCGCCGACCATGGACGCGTACTCGAACGGCAGCGGTAAGTTCACCACGCTCGATAATGGTGACACCAAGAGCAAAGCCGAGCCCAAGGATGTGACTTCGCTCGAAGGCGTGATCAATCTCAAGTGGAATACAAACATATCTGCGAACGGCGACACGTTTACCGTTACGACCGCCACGGTGATGGTGGCGACGCCCGAACCCGCAACGTTTATCGGCGGAGTGTTCGCCGTCCTGGGCGTTCTCGGTTGGCGTCGCGCGAATCGTAAAGACTGACGACGCAAGTCGACCGCTCTGCCATAAAAGAATAAGTCTCAAGGCAGCAGGAAAGCGAACCAGTTTCAGACATCAGCAATCACAAATGTCAGCTTTAGCTCTCAACGTATCCACCCAATCCAAGAAACGATGTGTAAACATGGGGTGAGTTATGGAAGTTACCTCAATCAACATATCGCTCTGATGACCATTACGGTGATTCAATCAAATAAGCGTGCATGGTTTTTGTATAGGTTGATTTGCTTGTTGAACTAACTGAAGCTGTATATGAAACTTAATGAACGGCAGTCGATTCCATATCTCCGCAGCTCTTGGTCCCGTTATGGTTGGCATCTTCGGTGTAAACGTAACATCCGAACACGTTGCCGCACTTTTGATCCTCGACACATGTTCTTCAAGAAATAGTTGCATCCACAGGTTTACTGTGTAAAACTTGATCCAGAGCAGATCTCTTACCACGATCGCGTTCTATCCACCTGGTTCTCCGCTCCCGACCAGGCGCTTGCCGATGTTCCGGCGACCTACCAGGACCAACCACATACCCGCAGGGGCGCTCGACGCCCGCGCAACCACTCGCCGGCGGCTCCACGCCCTGCGTTAGAGTGTCTGATCAATTAATATTATTATCAATCAGAGACGACACCTAGGAGAGGGTCCATGTTTCGAGCAAATCGGCTTCACAAATCCATTCTCGGCCGCGACCGACGCCGGTCGCTTCGGCCGCGACTCGAAGGTTTAGAAGATCGGCTCGTGCTTTCGTCGCCCGGCGACCCGTCGAGCATCGTTTTCCGCACTGGGTACCAGTACAAACAGGTGATGAATGCGGCGGGACAGATGGTTCCGTTGCAAACCCCTGGACCTGACGGCTACTCTCCTGCGCAAATTGCCGCAGCATACGGCCTAAATGCGATCAGCTTTAATGGCCTCAAAGGCGATGGCACCGGTCAAACGATCGTGATTGTCGATGCCTACGACAATCCGAGCTTCGTAAACTCGACCGATCCGAGCTTTGCCAGCAGCGCGCTGCACATTTTCGATCAGCAGTTTGGTCTGCCTGACCCGCCGAGCTTCACGAAGCTCAATCAAAACGGACAGACGAGCCCGCTTCCAGGAACTGATCCCAAGGGACCCGGTGGCTGGGGCGGCGAAATCGCGCTCGATATCGAGTGGGCCCACGCGATGGCCCCCGGCGCGAACATCATTTTGGTCGAAGCCAATACCCCGACGACTGCGGACCTGACGCAGACCGCTTCGGTTACCGCCGCTCGTCTCGGGGCCATCGTGTCGATGAGCTTCGGGGCGGACGAAGCCGGCCAAGAGCTTTCGATCGACGGGCAATACGTCGTTCCTAACGTGATGTATCTCGCTTCGACCGGTGACGACGGCTCACCGGGCGGCTACCCAGCCTTCTCCCCCAACGTTCTGGCGATTGGTGGTACCACGCTCAATCTCGACGCCACGGGAACCTATCCCGGCACAGGTTCCAGTGGTGAAACTGGCTGGACAGGCAGCGGTGGCGGCACCAGCGCCTTCGAGACTGAACCCGCTTTCCAACGCTCGGTTCAAAACACTGGATTCCGAACGATCCCCGATATCGCCGCACTTGCCGATCCCAACACAGGCGTCGCGTTCTACGATCCCTACGACAACGGCGCATCGACTCCCTGGGGAGTCGTCGGCGGAACAAGCCTCTCCTCGCCGCTGATGGCTGGCATGTTCGCCATCATCGACCAGGGACGCGTTCATTACGGCGGCCAGACGTTTAGCACGCTCGAAGCGCAGACCAACCTCTATTCGCTGTTCGCTACGAAGAATAGCGACTTCCACGACATCATCAGTGGCAGCAACGGCGGCTTCACCGCTGGTCCCGGCTATGACGAAGTGACCGGTCTGGGTACGCCCAACGGTGCCAAACTCGTCCCTGACCTCGCTTCGATCGGCCTCTTCCCGAACCTGCAATCGATCACGATTTCTCCGAGCGCTCCAAGCGTCGCGAAGGGACTCACCCAGCAGTTCATCGCGACCGGGCACCTCGCGAGCGGGCAAACCATTGATATTACGGGTGCGGTGACCTGGACATCGTCCAAGCCAACGATCGCCAGCATCGACGCGAACGGCCTCGCCACCACGGTAACCGTGGGCTCGACGGTGATTACCGCGTCGTTACAGGGCATCTCGAGCGCCGCCAATACCTTGACTGTTACCCCGGCCGCCCTGTTGACGATCTCGCTCACGCCGGTCAGCCCATCGCTGGCCAAGGGACTGACTCAGCAGTTCGCCGCGCTCGGCACATACACCGACGGTACGACCGCCAGCCTGACGAACCAGGTTACCTGGGCTTCCGACACGCCTGGCGTTGCGACGATTACCTCGAGGGGCTTCGTCCAAACGCTCGCCGTCGGCACGTCGAACATCACCGCCACGCTCGGAGGAGTATCGAGCGCACCCGATCCCGTGACGGTGCTCCCCGCCGCGCTGGTTTCGATCGCGATTACCCCGCTGACGCCGACCGTCGCCAAGGGGCTGACGCTGCAATTCATCGCGACTGGCACCTATACCGACAACACCACCGCCGATGTCTCGTCGCAGGTGACGTGGATTTCGAGCATCCGCAACGTCGCTTCGATCAATCCCAATGGACTCGCGACGGCCAAGCAGATTGGCACGACGAAGGTCAGCGCGTTCCTCGGCAGTATCAACACCACGGCGGTTTCGTTCGTCGTCACCGCGCCCTCGCTGGTTTCGCTCGTTCTAACCGCGAACACGTTGAACCTGGCCAAGGGGTTGTCTGAGAAGTTCACGGCCACCGGCACCTACACTGACGGAACTGTGACCGACCTCTCCAGCCAGGTAGCCTGGGGTTCGACCTCGCCGGCGATCGCCTCGATCGACAGCACCGGCCTGACGAAGTCATTGAGTGTCGGTACGACGAACATCAGCGCGACCCTCAACGGTCTGACGACATCTCCCTCGACGCTCACGATCACCCCGCCGGCCCTGGCGTCGATCTCGGTCAGTCCAAACTCACCCAGCCTCGCGCTTGGCCTGAGCCAGCAGTTCACGGCGACCGGGGTTTACACTGACGGATCGACCTCCGACCTCACCAATCAGGTCACCTGGATGTCCGACGCCCCCGTCTTCGCGACGATCAGCGCCACCGGCCTGGCTCCGTCGCTGTCGACCGGTGCGACGAACATCACCGCGACCCTGAACGGCTTGAGCAGCGGTTTCGACACCATGCTGGTGACCGACCCCGCACTGGTTTCGATCGCCGTCGGCCCCGCTAACCCGACCGTCGCGGCCGGTCTGAAGCAGCAGTTCACCGCGATGGGAATTTACAGCGACGGCACGCAGCAGGACGTGACGAACCAGGTGACCTGGAGCACCGGCAACGGCCTGGTCGCCCACATTTCGACGACCGGCCTCGCTTCGAGCTCGACCATCGGCGGATCGACGATTACCGCAACTGTCGGCTCGGTCTCGAAGTCGACGAACCTCACCGTGCTCAGCCCCGCACTGGCGTCGATCGTGATCAACCCCGGAGACACATCGATCGGCAAGGGCTTGGCATTCCAGTATCACGCCGATGGCGTGTACACCGACGGGTCGCACAAGGATCTCACGAGCAGCGTCGCCTGGTCGTCGAGCAATTCGGCCCTGGCGCCGATTACGCCCGGCGGCCTGACGGGCGGAGCCGCGCTGGGACAATTGACGATTTCGGCGAGCTTCGGTGGCGTCACCGGAAACGCGGCATTGACCGTCACTCCCGCGACCGTAACCTCGATCACGATTCAGCCGAACGTCCTCTCGCTGCCGTTTGGCTCGAAGCTGCAATATCACGCGGTCGCCATTTTCACGGACGGCACGACCGGGAATGTGGACAGTCAGGTGACGTGGTCGACGAGCAACAGCTCGCTGATCTCGATTTCGCCAAATGGCCTGGCAACGAGCGGCAGTGCTAGCGGCGCGGCGTTCATCGGTGCGGTGCTCGGCGATCTCAAGCAGACGACGAGCCTGGTCATCGGTGGCAACGCTCCGGTGCTGCTGAGCGTTTCGGCGACGAAGAAGAAGGCGAGCATTTCGGCGGTGGTGCTGCACTTCAACGAGCCGCTTAATGCCGTATCGGCCCGCAACCTGGCGCAATACGCTCTCTTCGGCGCAGCGAGCCCGGGTGGCCCGTACAACGTCCAGTTGGCGATCAAGTCTGCGACCTACAACAAGAAGAACAACACGGTGACGCTCACGCTGAAGAAGACTCACGTCGGACCGATCCGTGTGAGCGTTTTGGCTGGGCTCATCGCAGCGAACGGCGATCACGCGGGTCAGCTTGATGGCCCGGGTCTCGCTCAATAACAAGCCCGCTGCTCTTTCAAGGGAGAATCCTCGCTCTTGTACGAGAGTGTGGATTCTCCCTCTCTGTTTCGAACACCCATTTGGAATTGAACGCAAACTTTGGTTCAAGGCCCCTCACTTCGACAAGTGTCGTTGCTGCGCATTTGTGCACAATTATCCTTCTGATCCGCATTTACCGAAGAATCGCTAAACTCACGAAATCAAACAGGCCGATGAAATAGATTTTGAAGTGGGAGACTGGTTCATAGGCGGCAGGAGTTCGCGTTCACTTCGCGGACAAGGAGGGATCCAGCGACGATGATTGCCGGCCATTCCTTCCTTCAACGCCGCTTTGTCCCAGGCGACGCAAGGGTTTGCGCTCGCGCGGCCCGCAACTTCGTCGCGCTTTTCGCGATCATCGTTGGTTTACCAACTGCGCAGGCACAGAATGGCTCGCCTCCTTCTCCGGCTTCTGCCTCCGCGAACGCTGCGAACGATCTTCAAGATCGTCTTCGCCGGATGGAAGAGCGACTCGATCACGTTTCCCGACAGAACGAAGCACTCACCCGCGAAAACGAACAACTCAAGCAACAGTTTCAGGAAGTCGTGCGCGAGGTCCGAAGCGCCCCCGAACCCGGCTTATTTGGACCGCTCAGTTCGAGCGAGTCTAAGGCGATTACCGGGGGATCTGATCCACCGGCAACAGCGGGCGGCGGGTCGAAAACCAGCGGCGGCGACCCAACGGCAACGGGTCGCGCTCAAATTATCGGTAACGCGCGGCTCGGCAGCCTGCCGCTCAAGGGTGTCTACAACTGGGATAACGACGGCTTCATTCTCTCCACCGCCGATGACGAGTTCACGCTCGGAATTCGCGCGATGACGCAGGTCGAAACGCGAATCTATCAGCAACCCAACCAGGTCCCCGTCAGCAGCGGATTCTATAACCCGCGCAGTCGCATTTATTTCGAAGGACGGCTCAGCAAACCCATTCAATATGAATTCTCATTTCAAAATACGTTCGATACCGTCGGCCTGCTCGATGCCTATCTCAACCTGAACTACGATCCAAGATTTCAGATCAGAATTGGCCGTTATAAAACTCCGTTTACTTATGAATGGTATCGCGTTCACGTCTGGCATTTGCTCGCACCCGAGCGCTCGCTCTTCGCGAATAACTACGAAGGCAATCGTCGCTTCGGACTCATGGGCTGGGGTTCGCTCTTCGACCAGCGAGTCGAATACGCCGCGGGGACCTTTAACACCCAGCGCAACTCGTATCAGCCATTCAATAGCCGCCAAGATGTAATGGCATTCTTGAATTTCAAGCCGTTTTACAATCGCGAGGAAAGCTTCCTGCTTCGCGACCTCCAATTTGGTGGTTCGGTCGATGCCGGCCAAGAGAATCAGCCAACTGTCCCCGCCGTGCTTCGCACCAATTCCGCCCCGTCGGCCGCGGGTGCCGATACCGGCGGCGCCGCAAGCGCGGCCACTCTCCCCTTCCTCGCATTCAATCCCAACGTGCGCGAACGTGGTGCACGCGCCCTTTGGGAATTGCACGCCGCCTATTATCGTGGCGGCCTTTCATTACTCGGCGCCTGGGAAGGCGGGTTTGAGAGCTATGCAAACGGCTTGACCGGCCCTTCAAATCGCATCCCCATCGGCGGATGGTTCGCACAGGCGGGATATCTCATCACCGGAGAAACGCTTCGAGATCGTACGCTCATCGAACCGCTTCGGCCGTTCAGTCTCCGTCCCGGTCACTTCGGCCCCGGCGCGATCGAATTGACGGCTCGCTACAGCCTCCTGACGCTCGACCGCAGTGTCTTCACCGCAGGTCTGTCCGATCCTAATCTTTGGACAAACCGTACCGACATGATCGATGTTGGATTTAACTGGTATTTGAACAAATTCATAAAAATCTACTTCGACTGGGAACACGCCATGTTCGCACAACCGGTGTACTACCGTCCCGGCGGACTCCAAAAAACAAGCGATCTCTTCTGGTGTCGCTTCCAAGTCTATTTCTGATCGCATGAAATCGAGATGGATTGGACGGGATGAACGCGGCCTGAATTCTGCGCCAGGCCACAACTTCGTCTCGGTTTTGGCACACAAAATGATCGCATTGAGCCCGAAATCGAGTACAAACGCGGCATTCCGCATCTCATCAAGGGCTGCGTTCGTCGAATCCGTCAGAGTACCCGAGCTTGGCATTTGCAGATGCGAGTTTGGGCGCGCGTGCTGACAAAGCAGCACGACAACTCACATTCGCGCACCCGGCGACTTCAAGGAGACGAAATCGTGAGCACCGTCGGCGGCTACCTTGCGACTCGGCTCGAACAGGCGGGCATTCGGCACTATTTCGCGGTTCCTGGCGACTTCAATCTCCTTCTACTCGATGAGTTGCTCAAAAATCCACGTTTGAAGATGATTGGCTGCTGCAATGAACTAAACGCCGGTTATGCCGCCGACGGCTATGCGCGGTCGAACGGCATCGCAGCGCTCGTGGTGACTTACGGCGTCGGCGGCTTGAGTGCGCTCAACGCAGTCGCTTGTGCGTATGCCGAAGACCTTCCAATCATCGTGATCGTCGGCAGTATTAACAGCGATTCGGCCGCTGAGGGCCGCTTGATTCATCACGCCCTTGGTGAGGTGCGCTATGACTATCAGCGGCGAATCTACGCGGAAGTCACGGCGGGCGCATTCACGATCAATCAGGCCACCGACGCACCTGGCGTAATCGATCGTGCTTTCGATCTGGCAATCGAGCGACGCAAGCCGGTAATGATCGAAATCGCCTGCAATATCGCCCCCCTGCCCGTTCCATCTCCGCGCCCCAAGCGGTTCGATGCAAGTCAGGCAAGCGATCCCGACGCTCTCGCAGACGCCGTGATGCACGCGTCCGAAATGCTCAACAAGGCGCAATGTCCGGCCCTCGTCGCAGGATCAAAGCTCCGATACCCCGGCGCCGCCGAGGGCTTTCTCGCACTGGCGAATGCGTCGGGCTACCCCGTTGCAGTTGCGCCAGGTGGCAAGGGAATGTTTCCCGAAACGCACAGCGGCTTTATCGGCGTTTACTGGGGACCCGTGAGCTGGCCCGGAGTCGCGGCGGCGATCGAATCAGCCGACGCCTGTCTTTTCGCCGGGACAATTCTCTCGGACTACGCGACGGCGGGCTTCACCGCGGCGCTCGATCCCAAACGCATGATTCTCGCAATGCCAAACGAGATCCGCTTGCCGGATTCCACCTATGCGAATGTGAAATTGTCCAAATTCCTTGATGAACTTGCAACCAAGGTGCGACGTAATGACGACCCGCTTCGCGAATTCCATCTTGGTCAAGAACCACCGGACGTCGCAGTTCCAGACGCAGCCGACGAGCGGTTGCGGATCAGCGAAGTGACGCGTCAGGTTCGGGCAATTCTGGGCAAGAACACTTCGCTCCTGGTCGAGACGGGAGATTCATGGTTTCACGGACTTGAAACACGATTGCCAAAAGGCTGCGCATTTGAAATCCAGTTCCAGGCCGGATCAATTGGCTGGTCAGTACCCGCGACCCTCGGCTACGAACTCGGATTCAAGGAACCTCGGCGCATCATCTCGTTGATCGGTGACGGCTCGTTCCAACTCACAGCACAAGAGGTCTCGACGATGATCCGCCACGGAACTCGGCCGATCATCATCCTGGTGAACAATCATGGCTATATCATCGAAGACGCCATTCACAAAGGCGCCTATAACAAGATCAAGAACTGGGATTACGCCGGATTGATGGCTGTATTCACCAACGGCGAAGGAACCGGCCTTGGGCTTCGTGCTCGAACAGCGGGCGAGTTTGCAGCAGCCTTAACGACGGCACTCGCGCATGAAGGGCCATGCTTGATCGAAGCCGAAATCGAGCCGACCGATTGCAGCCCAACGATGCGCGCGTGGGGAACCCGCGTCGCTGCCGCCAATTCGAAGCCACCACGACTTTGAGCCGCAAAACGCGAAGTAACCGTCAGGCTCGCTTATCTTGATCACGCCACCAGCGATCGGCGAGTTCCTGTGTCCAATCGCTCGCGCACGCACAAGCCGCGAGTGCTTTCCCAAAACTTGCCGCGTCGGGGAAGCGTGCGGATGGATCCTTTTCCAGGCATCGCAAAACAGCACGCTCAAGATCATCCGGGATACCCGCCGTTACGCGTGAAGGCGGTACAACCGGATCGCGAGCATGCGCAATCAACGCTCCCAAGCGACTTGATTCATCAAAAGGCGGCCGACCCGTTAGCAGGTAATATGCCACCGCGCCCAGTGCATAAATGTCGCTTCGTGCATCGGTTTCGCGTCCGCCCGTGGCTTGCTCGGGAGCCATGAAAAGAGGCGTGCCGAGAATTTGTTCCTCACCGCTCAGAGTTCCCACACCTTCCCGAATGGTAGGGAGCACGAGGCCGAAGTCGAGCAGCTTTGCAACGTCACCAAGTCCTCCCCGGCGCGCGGCGAAGATGTTCGACGGCTTGATATCACGATGAACCAATCCCGCCGCGTGCGCCTCTCGAAGTGCACCGCAAACTTGACGGAGCAGAAACACCACTCGCCCAGGTGCCAGAGGTCCATGACGCTCAACCAACTCCGCAAGTCCTAGCCCCTGCAAATATTCCATCACGTAATAGTATGTTCCGTCTTCGGTCTGGCCGTAGTCATAAACGTCGACGGTATTGGGATGCGATAGTGTCGAAGTCAGTCGCACTTCGCGTTCGAATCGCTGGAGCGCACGAGGGTCGGCAGCGCTCGCTCTGCGAATCAACTTCACAGCGCACGGGCGCTTGAGCAACAAATGCTCGGCCAAATAAACTTCGCCCATACCGCCCGCACCGATGCGTCGTCGCAGACGATACTGCCCGAGTTGTCGCGCCTCGGCGACCTGACGCCGCAACCGTGAAATCGCGCGTGCGCCGTAAGTCGCACCCACGGCCAATATCGCCAGAATGATTCCGTCGAACGTGAATAGCCAGATCCGGGGCATCGTGCTTCTTTGCCAACCTCGAAACAGCCAATCCATCGCAACCGGTTGCTGAATCGCTAGCGCAGCAAGCGTGACAAAGGGCAGTAAAGCGAGGGGAACGACGACCACCGCCGCGCGTCGCCAACTCTTGGGTACGAATAATCCATACGTAAGAATCAGAACCGCCGTAAGTAAGACGATGTTCTTGAACGTCAACTGCGCCATCATTCGATCTTCGAGACGCGAGAACGCGAGCATCAGGCGGTATTGAACGAACGCCACGCGTGCCGCCAGCAGGCCGATCATTCCCAGTTCAAGTGCCTTCAGTCCGGCGAGCGAAATTTCGACGCGGCTCCAAAGCAGAGCAACAATCGCGAGCAGCGCAATCAGCCCGGTGCCATCGACCAGATAGAGGTCTGGACCATTCTCCCCGAAGACTGCGTATCGCCAGATCAGCGAAGCGCAGAGGATCAAAATGTAGACCAGCGGTAACTCGCGCAGCCGTGCGCGGACGACATCGGGCGGCTCAGCGATGGCACGCCGGCTCTCTTGCGAGACTATTGCTTGCCTCGGCGTAAATCCGCCGGTTTCGTCGATGAACGAAGCGCGAAGCCGGAGAATACCTTCACGCGTCGAGCCTGCGGATCCGACGGGCGGCGTCCAGTCCATTGTGGGGGCGCCCGACGCGCTCGAAGTCTCGGGCGGTGGCAAAAAGCCGACGCGATTCGCTCGCTCGTCCTCTTGCAAAAGACGTCCCACGGCATGACGAAGCGCGTCGTCGCCCGCACTCGCTCCCGCGAGCCAGGCCTCGCGGTCTTCGGGTTCGACCAGAAGTGCCTGTTCGAACAATTCGCCCACCTGCCGCCAACGCTCGGGCGTCATTCCTGCTCTCCCCCAAGCTGGCTCGCAAGCCACGCCCGTGCAAGCCGCCAATCGCGCTCGACGGTAACTACTGCAACCCCGAGCGCCTTCGCAACCTCGGGAACCGTCATGCCCCCAAAGTAACGTAGCGTCATAACCTGGGCCTGCCGCCCATCAAGTTCCGCGAGTCGGTCGAGTGCTTCGTGAACCGAAACAACATCGAGCCCCTGCGCCTCGAAATAATCGACCACCGCATCGAGCGGCACGCGCTGCCGTCCGCCTCCGCGACGATCGGCCCCACGACGGCGTGCGTGGTCGATTAGCACCTCCCGCATTGCCCGCGCGGCCGATGCGAACAGAAAGCTTCGATCGGCGGCGCGGTCAAAAACGGCCTCGCCCAGCAAGCGAATCACGGCCTCATGCACCACGGCGGTGGGCGAGAGCGTATGGTCGTTTCGCTCGCGACGCATCAGGCGCGAGGCGACCACGCGCAATTCGTCGTAAACCAGTGACACAAGCTCGGTTCGCGCCTGTTCGTCGCCGGTTCGCGCCCGACCAAGAATCGCCGTAAGTCCCGGCCGTGGCTCGTCCGCCATCCGTCCCCCAAAAAATTCGTGAAGGGTTCTTAGCCCATTTTTCGCGAGAACGTGTAAGGGGGCAAGGACCGAGCCTCCTCGAACAGCGCGGCGGTGTCCGCGCGTTCATCCGGCAGGATGCCGTTCAGACAGGAGTCCGACGATGCTTCCGCTCGTGATTTGGTCCTTCGCAATCTCGCTCAGCCCCGTTGTCATGGCCCTCGTCGGAAGAGTGTTCCTCTACACCATTTGGGGCGATCACGACCTGCTATGCCACGACGAGCGCCGCGAGCGCAACGGCACGCTGGGCCTCTTGATCCATCACGCTGATACCTCCTGCAAAGGGTCGCGCGGACGTTCAAAGATTTTCCCAGTTTAACGCGTAATCCCCATTCGCCGAGTCATCGGACCCCGAAGAGAGAAGTCATGGAAGAACGCGCCGGCATTATCGAACGAATCGCGCATCGCTTGCACGCGAACCTGCTCTGGTTGCTGTTGGGTTCGTACGCACTCGCTGCGGTCTTCCCCGGCCTGGGACTCGCCGCGCGTAGCGTCTCGCTCGGCGAGATTCCCCTCATTCACGACCGCCTGAACGTGACGCTCCCCGTCGCTTTACTCGCCGCGCTCCTGCTCAACGCTGGCCTGGGAGTACGCGTTTCGCAACTCGGCGGCGTGGCGCGTCGCCCCGCAGGTTTGCTTGCAGGACTCGCGGCGAACGTGATCGTTCCAGTCGCTTACATCTACACGCTTTCGATCGTCTTCAGCGCATGGCACAACCCGGACGAAGTTCAAAACATCCTTGTGGGTCTCGCACTCGTGGCGGCAATGCCGATCGCCGGCTCATCCACGGCCTGGGCCCAAAACGCCGATGGCAACCTCGCACTTAGCCTTGGTCTGGTTCTTGGTTCAACACTGCTAAGTCCGCTCACAACTCCGCTCGCGCTGCACGCAGTCGGCTCGATGGCTCAAGGCGATTATTCCGAAGATTTGCACGAAATCGCAGCCGGCGGCGCGGGGACGTTTCTGGCTTTGGCCGTCATTCTGCCGTCCTTGCTGGGCATCGCACTGCGAGTCATTCTGGGCGAGCGCCGCATCAATGCAGCGAAGCCAATGCTCAAACTGATCAACATGGGTGTGCTGTTGTTTTTGAACTACTCGAACGCCTCAACGTCCTTGCCGCAGGCCATCGCCGAACCCGATCCCGACTTCCTGGTTGCAACACTTGGCATTGTCATTGGCCTTTGTGTGCTCATGTTCGGGGCAGGCTGGGTCATCGCCCGATTGGTTCACGCAGGCCGCTCTGGCCGGGTTTCGCTCATGTTCGGACTTGGAATGAACAACAATGGCACTGGTCTCGTGATGGCATCGCTCGCACTGGCCGACCACCCACGTATTCTGTTGCCAATCCTGTTCTACAACCTCGTTCAGCACCTTGTCGCAGGAGCCGCCGACCGAATGATCGATCGCGGCAGCGGTGACGACGCCCCCGCGACGTCGCCCGAAGTTGGTCCTCGACCGATCATTCGATTCGGTGAGAACGAGTCACGAAGTCTCTCTTCGTGTCAACCAATGCGTGCCTGATCACGCAAGTGTCCAGCTCGACACGCCCATAAGTACGACGAATTGCAGGGTGTCCATCGCGCGATGTCATCGCAAACCGATCGCCCTGCGCGCAATGCTGATTTGCATTTCGCTTACGAGCGGTGATTTGTTGACGAAATCAGAGGAGTCCAGAACCAATGTCTCCACTCCAGCGGCGCGAATTTCTGGCAGCGGCGGGGCTTGCCGCGACGACGGCCATGATGATCAACGCAAAGTCGGCTGAGGCCGGCGATACCTCCTTTCAGAACAACGTGCCCGATTCCGAACTCGCGGGTCCAGAATTGCCCACGTTCAAGTTCGAACTTGAAAAGTCGGAAGGAAAAGTCATCGGCCAGAGCTTTGGCAAGGAGGCAACGGTCAAGCAATTGCCAATTTCCAAGGGGATTGCCGGCGTTTCGATGAAGCTCGAACCAGGCGCGATGCGCGAACTGCACTGGCACGCAACGGCGGCCGAATGGGCGTTCGTGCTCGAAGGACGCGTCCGCACGACGGTGATCGACCCCGAGGGCGGAGCCGAGACGAAAGACTTCAGCCCTGGCGACGTCTGGTACTTCCCGCGCGGACATGGACACATGCTCGAATGCCTCGGCGATCGGCCGTGTCACTTCATCTTGATTTTCGACAACGGCTACTTTTCCGAGTTCGGCACCTTCAGCATTAGCGACTGGATCGGCCATACACCCAAGGCGCTTCTGTCAAAAAACTTCGGTCTACCCGAATCGGCATTTGAAGGGTTCCCCAAAGAAGAGGTGTACTTCGCTCGCGGCGCAGTACCGCCGGAAACTGCGTCGCAACCCCTGCAAGGTTGGAAAACGCCAGCGCTTACGCACAAGTACGAGTTGCTCAAGCGTCCTCCACATCGCACATTTAAAGGCGGGCGTGAGTGGCGTGTCGACTCGACGCACTTCCCAATTTCCAAGACTGTGACCGGCGTCATCCTCGATCTCGAGCCTGGCGGCCTTCGCGAATTGCATTGGCACCCCACGGCCGACGAGTGGCAATACGTGATCGAAGGCGAAGTCAGCGTCAGCATGTTCGGCTCGCACGGTCGCTACCGCACCGAAACCCTCTCTCGCGGCGACGTGGGCTACATTCCTCAGGGCTACGGCCATTCCATCGAGAATATCGGCCGAACACCAAGTCGAATGCTCATCGGCTTCAACACAGGCGAATACCAAACGATTGATCTTTCGCAATGGATGGCGGGTAATCCTACCGACGTACTGGCGACAAACTTCAGCAAATCGGCGTCGCTGTTCGAGAAATTCCCGAAGCGCGACGTGTTCATCGCTCCGAAATCCGAACCCGGATCGAAGGGCTGAAAAATGCTAACCCAGCGGGTGATTGGTCGACCCGCTGGGTTGGCTTCATTTGCGTGGCATAAGAATGAAGATCGACGGCGAGCCTTCGCTGCATAGAGACGCGGTAGGCGCATTAGTCGACGCGTCGTCCGCTATTAATCTCCTACTTCAAATCTCGCAAGCGAAGTTCTGCGGCACTTCAATAGTATTCATCGCGGCGGAGCGCATCGTTTCCACCCTGCTATTCCATAGATCAAACGCAACATTAATTCTTCACGTCTCGGCTGAAGCGGAAGCCGATGTCTGTGCCTGTCTCCTCGAAATGGTAGTTTTCCAGATTGCCACCGTTGTCCTGCTCGTCGAGACTTACTGAATAAACGACCAGGGTCTTCGGCCCGATTCGGCAAATCATCGGTTGCCCTGAAAACGGATCGATTGGCACGCCTTCAGGGAAGACAGTAGCAAGTTCTTCGGGCTTCGTTGGCCAATGGCCGTGCTTCATGCGGAAGCGTTTGTATCCGAGTATCGTTTCGCAAGACGCAGAAACGGAGCCGACGCGGCAGACGTTTCGTCGTATGGCCGGTATCGCAGGAAACAAGGAACAGGAGAGTGCGGGACTGATGATCGCCGACTTCGGGCTATTCGTCTCGATGTGAAGATCCCACGCTACCCAGTCTTTCGCTTGTAGCCAGGTCGGCTTCTTCGCGATTTCGACGGCCGTATTCATGTGGGCAAGTCCAAATCCCAGATCGTACTTGACGACCGGATCGGGCTTGCTAGAGGGTTTGCGCTTATCTGCGTCATCGCCATCCGTTTTCAACACGAACTTCCGATCGATCTTTCCTTCACCGATCTTCTGAAGCGTATCAAAGAGTGCGGCACGCTCCGCACGAGCACCGATCAGCAGGTAGGGTGTTTTCTTTTCCTGTGTCAAAGCGGCCTGAGTTTGCTCGAGCGCAAGAGCGCTTGCGCCGCCGCGGTCTACAGCGAACATCATGCGATGTACCGCATCAGATACGCACGCGATGCGCGCCACTTGAGAGATGAGAGAGAGCTCATCGCCGATGGCACGGCTAATCGCCAGCATCGCTCGCGCGGATTGAAGTGCACCGTCGACGTCACCCAGAATCGCTCGGCAAAAGCTGTCTGTCGAAAGAAGGTGCCGGACCTCACGCGAGTTTTGGACTGCCGGCAACATTGACACGTAAAGATTCACGTTATAAACGGTAGGACTACGCCCCACTTTGAAACGTTCGAGTTCGCGTGCTCGTACAATCATGGATGCAAATTTTGATTCAAACTCGCGTGCAGCTTTCAGCAATTCCGGTGGCGGTGAAATCGATCCATCAATCGCTCCATAATTGAGCCACAAGTCCTCAATCGTCCGTATTTCCGAAGGTTTTTGCGGCGTGGGGTGGGTTTTCAAATCGGGTATTGACCACGAGGCGCGAAGCGCCTGATAAATTGCCTCAACTTCAACCGCCGCATCTTCATCGGGATTAGGTTTTGGTAGCTTTGCTACCAGGTCCGCGTGTCTCCAGCCGGGATCGAGGCGGTCTGCATCAGCGATCGCCGACGTAAGCGTGGGCCAGTTCGGTGGTTGAAAATTAACTCCTGGAGCGCCCTCCTGCCCTCTTAATGAACCGATTGGAAACACGCAAAAACAAATGCATGCGATAACAAAAATGCGGCACATCTATTTTCTCCATTTGATGCACTATCTTTGCAAAATCTCTCCCAGAACTTTGACATAACTAAGACCCAATTACCATTACCGATCGAAAACGCAGTCATTTTCGCGCAATCCGTGCTCGAGTGGGCCAGGTTATTCGCCAATCGAAAAAGTCTTGCGAACGAATTTCCGAGGCTTGACAAAACAACAGCCGCTACTTAATTTACTTTTAGGTTAATTAACCAGATGGTAAACAGCCATGATGACCGATCAACTGAGTGTGACGTTTGCCGCTCTGGCCGACCCGACTCGACGCGCCATTCTTCAGGAATTGACGCACGGTGAGAAATCCGTCACCGAGCTGGCAGCGCCGTTTGAAATGACCCTTCCCGCGATTTCCAAGCACCTCAAAGTGCTGTCAAAAGCAGGCCTGATCGAGCGCGGACGCGAGGCGCAGTGGCGTCCTTGTAAGCTCCGCGCAGAACCGCTCAAAAGTGCCTCAACTTGGATCGAGCAGTACCGCGCCTTCTGGGAGGAGCGGCTCGATCGCCTCGACGATTACTTACGCGACCTTCAATCTAAGGAGAACCCCGGCGATGCCCAGAAATGACTCCAATCCCGACTGCGAAATCGTCCTCTCTCGCGATTTCGACGCTCCTCGCGAGCTTGTCTGGAAGGCCTGGACCGAGCCTGAGCACCTTGCGCACTGGTGGGGCCCGCAAGGCTTCACGCTGACCACGCACTCGCGCGAACTGAAGGCGGGTGGAAGTTGGCGCTATGTGATGCACGGCCCCGATGGACATAACTATGAGAACATTAGCAATTTCATCGAGGTCGTCGAACCTGAACGACTGATCTACAAGCATGGCGGCGGAAAGGGGTTTGAAGAGGTCAACTTTCAGGTGACCGTCACGTTCGACGTGCTCGATGCGCGAAAAACGCGGATCACCATGCGTTCTGTATTCCCGTCGAAACAGGCACGCGATTTTGTCATCGACAAATACAACGCGGTCGAAGGCGGCAAGCAAACGTTGGGACGCCTCGGCGAGCATCTGCAAGCGATGCAGGCCGAAGGTGGCGACGCTACGAACGCTCCGTTCGTGGCAACGCACGTTTTCAGCGCTCCGCTCGAACGTGTCTGGCAAGCGTGGACCGAACGCGACGAGTTGATGAAGTGGTTCGGCCCGAAAGGTACCGAAATCACGCAATGCTCGCTCGACCTGCGGCCCGGCGGCACTTTCCATTACGCGATGCTAATCCCCAGCGTGGGAGTTTTGTGGGGAAAGTGGGCGATCCGAAAAGTCGAGGCACCAAACAACCTCGAATTCCTCCTTTCATTCGCCGACGAACTCGGCAACACGACTCCCTCTCCCTTCGATAGCAACTCGCCGCTCGAAACACTGTGCTCGATCTCATTCGCGCATCACGCGGGCATCGGTCGCGGAACAGTCGTGCGTGTTGAAGCCTCAGCGCTCAACGCATCTGCTGTTCAGCAAGAATCATTCAACTCTAGCCACAGCGGGATGCGGCAGGGATGGGGCGAGACGTTCGAGCGGCTGGATGAAAGTTTCGCCGGAGTCGTTTCAGGAGAAATTCAGTCATGAAATTCCCAAATATGATGGTGATTTGCTGCATGGTTACGCAAATGACGGTGAGTGCTTCAGCAATCGCCCAAAGCGCTGCGCCGGTTGAACGAGGCTATGCCGATGTTCATGGCCTGAAGCTTTACTACGAGATCCACGGAAGCGGAGGCACGCCGCTCGTTTTGATGCACGGCGGCGGATCGACTATCGAAACGTCGTTCAGCAAGCTTTTGCCGAAACTCGCTGCGACGCGCAAGGTGATTGCATTCGAGCAACAAGGGCACGGCCATACCGATGACGTCGCCGATCGTCCATTCAGCTTCGAGCAATCGGCCGACGATGCAGCCGCATTGCTTCAGCATCTCAAAATCGACAACGCCGACTTTTGCGGGTACAGCAACGGCGGTCAGATCGCGCTTCAAATCGCAATTCGTCACCCCAAGATCGTCCGAAAACTCGTGCTAATCTCGACGTTTTACAAACGCGACGCGGCTGATCCGCAGTTTTGGGATGGCTTCAGAACCGCCACGTTGCAAACCATGCCAGCCGAACTTCGCGAGGCTTATCGCAAGGTTGCACCCAAGCCCGAGAATCTTCAGTCGCTCTTCGAGAAGTGCGTCAAACGCATGGACGAGTTCAAGGATATGCCCGAGGCGGATATCAAGGCGATTCGCGCCCCATCGTTGATTATCACCGGCGATCGTGACGTTCTTCGTCCCGATCACGCGGTACTGATGAGTCGTGTCTTGCCCCATTCTCAACTGGCAATTCTGCCCGGCACCGATCACATGCAAGTCGTGAATCGCACCGAGATTCTGATGCCCATGATCGTTCCGTTTCTCGATGCTCCACTGCCGAAAGATTAGCAGCCGCGTAAATTCCATCCAATCCGCAGAACACGCGTCTTGAAATTCCGCGCTCCGTTCAGAAACATGAAGCGCACCGACATCCGCGCCGCGATTCTCTTCGCGGCGCGGATTCGTCTGCGTACACATCAATCTCCCAGGCATGAATGCCGCCGCGCAACTTCGAGACCGCCAACATGAGCACGCCAGTTCGCATCCTTGGCATTGCCGGCAGCCTTCGCAAGGATTCATACAATCGCGGCGCACTCCGCGCGGCCGCCACGCTCGTGCCTGAAGGGGCCACGATCGAAACGTTCGATCTCAGCGGGATTCCAATCTTCAACCAGGATGAAGACCAGGCTCCGCCTCAGAGTGTCGTCGACTTCAAAAGCTCAATTCGCGCGGCCGATGCAATCCTAATCGTCACGCCCGAGTACAACTACTCGATCCCCGGCGTGCTCAAAAACGCCATCGACTGGGCCTCACGTCCTTATGGCGATAGTGCGTGGAATGGCAAGCCCGCGGCGATCATGGGGGCGTCGATTGGTAACTTCGGCACCGTTCGCGCTCAGTATCATTTGCGGCAGATTATGGTCTATTTGAATATGTATGTTCTCAACCAACCGGAAGTGATGATCGGCAACGCAAGCCAGAAGTTCGACCAGCAGGGCAATCTCACCGACGAAAAGACGCAAAAATACGTGCAGACTCTGCTCCAAAACCTTGTTGCATGGACCAGAAAGCTTCGCGGGGAATAAACCTAACCAACCTGAGTGGAGCGGTCGGGAATAGCGGCAACGAGATCGGATCCACGTGTGCAAGTGAAAGAAAATTTGGGCTCATTAGGATGTCCAACGTTCGGGTCGTAGCGGTTATATTGCCCCGCACGACCCGAATGTGCGAAACCAGTGAGCACGCTGGCCAATTCGCTCATCCCGAATGTTTCTGGCGTCGATGAATACGACGATGTTGATGATTTCAGCCCGGAGTGGCTGATCGGTCGTTGCGGCATACGCCAAGGAGGTCCGTCGTGTGCCAGCGCACGTGTGCGCGGATTTTGCTGCCTGGGGTGGTCTGGTTAACTTTGTGGGGCGCCGGCCTGACCTTTGGTCAGGATCCCTCGCAACGCGAACCAGCAGCCGATCCGCTTCCGCCAGTCAGGCTGGGAGCGCTTCCGGTGCCAATTCCTTCTCCCCCCACCAGCCTGACAAACGATGTCCGGCCGATCGACCTTAACACCGCGCTTCGGCTTGGCGGGGTGCAAAACCCTGAGCTGAACATCGCCCGTCAGCGGGTCATCGAGGCGACCGCGCTTCGAATGCTGGCCGCCGCACAACTACTGCCGACGATCAACGCCGGTACAAATTACGATAGCCACACGGGCGTGTTGCAGCAGTCGAACGGCAACATTCTCTCGGTGAACCGCAGCGCACTTTATGTCGGTGCCGGTACGAACGCCATCGCGGCGGGCAGTGTGAACATTCCCGGCGT
The DNA here is from genome assembly GCA_945957605.1 of uncultured Isosphaeraceae bacterium. Lineage (GTDB taxonomy): Bacteria > Planctomycetota > Planctomycetia > Isosphaerales > Isosphaeraceae > CAMFLR01. The sequence continues at coordinate 203,646 of CAMFLR010000004.1, read as the reverse complement.
CGTGCTCACCGGAAATGTCAGCGACGTCATTTTCAATTACCTCGTCAGCCGGCAGGTTGTGCAGCAGCGCGCATTTGCCACGGCCGCACTTCAAAATCAAACCTTTCTGCGAGTTGCCCTGGCGTATTCCGAGTTGGTGCGCGCGGAAGGATTGCTGGCGATCTTTATGCAGGCACGCGGCGAAGCCCGCGAAATCGCCCGCCTCACCGCCGACTATGCTGCGACGGGCGAAGGTCGCAAGGCCGATGCCGATCGTGCTGCCACCGAGTTGGCTCGCCGCGAAGCTGCGATTCCTGAAGCGGAAGGGCGTCTGCTCGTCGCCTCGGCGGATCTCTGCCGAATCCTCAATCTCGACCCATCCCTTAGACTTCATCCGACTGACGCCTTCGTCGTCCCGCTGCCGATCGTGCCCGATCCTACGCCCATGAGCGAATTGATCGCGCTGGGATTGTTGCGTCGGCCCGAGCTCGGCGAGCGTCGCGCAGCCCTTCGCGCCGCGATGTTGTCGCTCGAAGGGGCGAAGATTCTGCCGTTTTCACCGACGATTCTCATCGGTTTCAGCGACGGTGGTTTCGGCGGCGGTAGCAATCTCGTGCGACCAGTGTTCGGCGGCTTCGGCGGCCGGTCCGACCTTGACGCGATGGCGTACTGGACGATCCGCAACCTCGGCGTTGGCAACGTGGCGTTGATTCGTCTGGCCGACGCGAACCTCAAGGCGACGCGTTACCAGCAAATTGGCATGCTCAACGAGGTTCGGGCTCAGGTTGCGGAAGCCTATGCTCGCACTCACGCTCGTTATGCACAAATTGGCACTTATGAAGCGGCAGTGCGAACAGGTCTCGATGGTTTCCGCGAGGACTTGTCGCTGATTCGCGAACGCGGCGTGCGCACGGTTTTGCCGATCGAGTTGCTCAACAACTTCCGCTTGCTCAACGATGCGCGGCGCACCTATCTCGACTCGATCGTCGAGTACAACAAGGCGCAGTTTGAACTCTTCGTCGCAATGGGCCAGCCGCCGGCAAACGCCCTTGCGCACCCGGTACCGACTGAAGGCGTCGCCCCGTCTGGCGTCACGTCGAACAAGGCGCCATAAGTCGCGCCTTGCCCTCTCCCCCCACGTGAATCGAGTCGTTCCGGGGTGTCGCGGTCTCAGTCGTCAGGGATAGTAATGAACAATCAATCAAAAAGCATTGTCCTGGCCATTCTCGCGCTGGCATGCAGCGGCTGCGGGATGGTCAAGATGCGCAGTCAGACCGCGCACAACTCACCCCCCGACCTGCTCGACGCCACTCGCATTACTGGCATCAATTTCGCCGAGTTGAAGGCGAAATCGGCTGGCGCATCCGAAAAGACCGTCAGCCACGACTCGGCCGTCACCAAGACTCAGATGCCAACGGCCGCCGCGAGCACTCCTGGAGCGAACGCCGCGTCGCTGGCTCCACATCCTGCACCGGGATCATTGCCCGGACTGACAGCCGCAAGCACGCCGGTCCTTTCGGTACCCGTTGCGCGAGACTCTGTGATCCCTGTTCAAGGCCGGCCCTACCCACTCGATCTAACAACATCGCTACGGCTCGCCGACGGCCAGAATCCCGTTCTTGCCGAAGCTCGCGTTGCGATTCTCGAAGCGCTTGCGATCCGCACCCAGGCGCGAGCACTCCTCGTTCCGACGCTCAACGCCGGTATGAATTACCACGGCCACGATGGCGATCTTCAGCGTTCGTCCGGCCGAATTCTTCGGGTTTCATCGCAATCATTCTACATCGGCGGCGGTGCGAGAACGCTCGCGGCCGAAACCGTGGCGATTCCCGCGGTGAATATCTCCACACCACTTACAGACGCGTTGTATGAACCGCTCGCCGCACAACAACGTGTCGCGCGGGCGGAGTATCAAGCTTCGGCGACCGCGAACTCCGTGTTGCTCGATGTAAGCCGGCTGTTCATCGAACTTCTGGGCGCTGAAGCGACGCTCGAGGTCCGCAGAATCTCCGCAGCCGAGGCGGCGGCGATTGTGAAATCGGTGAACGACTACGCCGCAACTGGGCAAGGTCGCAAGGCCGACGCCGACCGCGCCGCGACCGAACTTGGCCTTTTGCAGGGTGAAGTTCAGCACGCGGAAGAAATGGTCGCAGTCGCATCGGCACGCCTGTCGGAACGGCTCAACCTCGACGCTGCGACTCGGCTCGAAACGGTCACTGGTCCGCTCGAACCGATCGAGTTGATCGACGCCAATCAACCGATCGAATCGCTCATTCAAACCGCTATCGTGCGGCGCCCCGATCTGGCAGCGCGCACGGCTTCGATCGGCGAGGCGCAGTATCGCCTCAAGGAAGAAAAAGCTCGTCCGCTGCTTCCCACGCTCTGGCTCGGTTTCAGCGGTGGAGCGTTCGGCGGTGGCAGCAATTTCGTGCCGCCTTTGATGAGCCATTTTGGCGGTCGTACCGATTTTGACGTTCGCGCAACCTGGACTTTGCTCAACTTCGGTGCTGGCAATGCCAGTCTCATCAAGCGCCGACGCGCCGAGCTTGGTGCGGCCGACGCTGAACGCGCTCGAACCTTGAACACGGTGCGAACCGAGGTGACCGCGGCAAAGGCCGAGGCGATGGCGCAATTGAAGAAGGTGGAAATCGCGCGGGCAGAGCTGGCGTCATCGCAAGCCGGCTTCCGCGAGGATTTCCAGCGTCTCCGCGAAACTGTGGGATTGCCGATCGAAGTGATCGACAGTCTCAAACTGCTCGCTGGAGCGCGAGTGAATCTCGTCGAGGCGATCACAAAATCAAATCAGGCTCAGCTCTCGCTATTCGTCTCGCTCGGCACGCCGCCGCCGCTCGACCCCTCATCCACCGGCCCGGTCGCGGAACCGCCGATTGCCAACCCGCTGCATTCGCCCATCACTTACCCGCAGCCCGAGCCGACGCCCCACACGCATCTTCCGGGGCCGCCGCTGCTCGGGAAATGACCGATCGGCTCAAACCTTGCGAAGCGGGAAGGCGCGAATCGTCTTCGCGCCTCGCGGGGTGATCACCATGTACTCGGTCTGAGTGAGCGCGTCGACGAGGGTGAAGTCGACGGTGAATGTCCCGTTCGAATCGACTGGAATCGCCGCTCCTTCGAACCGGTAATTATTGGCACGAGGGCTTTCGGTGCGATCGACGAAAACGATCGAGTTGGGTGTCGTATGACCCACGACTGTGACGTGCGTATCGCGTGTAACGCCGCCCGAGTTGGCGGAGTGATGGCCCAGCACCTGCTGGCCCGCGGCGAGAGCGAGATTGAGCTTGATCGGCACGCGCGGAGTGATCGGAATCAGCGAATGCAAAATCGGCACTGCGTCGCCCTGACCGATAAAACCGTTATGGTTGAAGTCGAGCGCGGGGTTGTATCGCGGCTGGCCGACACGCGACTGATACGCGGCAGCGAAAGCTTGCAGGCTGGGAGCGACAACGCCAGGCGCCGTCGTCAACACCATGATCGTTTCGAGGGCCTCGACAGCCGCCTGAAATTTGATTCGCGATCGTGCCATTGCCATCATCCTTGAATTCAGTCACGGGCGGACGCCCAATCGAGCGTCCGCCCTCGGCAGCGTTCTACGGCAATCTTGCCCGATCAATTGCGGCTGTCCAATCGACGCACAAACATCAGTGCTCCGATTTTGCGGGCTACTTCGTGTCGGTAACTACGGGGGTTCCGTCGGCAAGGGCACCGTTGTACTTGGTGATCACCAGGTCGGCCAGCGTAAGTCCCGACACGATCTCGGCTTCGACACCGTTATCCATGCCGACGTTTACCGAAATCTTCTTCGCCTTGCCATCGCGCGCAACAAACACCGTTCCGACGCCTTTTTGGTCCTGTCCGAGCAATGCGGCTGAAGGAATCGTCACACTCTCAGGCGTGGCGGGACGGAGAGTGATCGTCACTCGCCCATACATTCCCTCCTTGATGCGTCCGGTCGGATTCTCGAGGTCGACCTCGGTGCGCATGTTGCGGCTCGACGGGTCTTCGGTCGATGCAAACCGCGAAACCGTCCCGCGGAACTCTTCTCCTCGCAACGCATCAAGCCGGACCACGGCCGGATCGCCACGGTCGACGTACGGCACGTCGCGATCGGGCACGGGCAGCACAATGCGCATCTTGTCCGTACGTGCAACTGCCAGCACCATTTGCGCATCGCCGGTTTCGGCCGAGCGAATGAAGTCGCCGCGATGATAAGTTCGGTGGGTGATCACGCCATCATATGGCGAAGTGATCTTGGTGTAGTTCGCGAACACTTGCGCCTTGCCGAGATTCGCCTGCGCCACCTCGACATTGGCCTTGGCCTCTTCGACATCCGCTCGCGCCTGGTCGAGATCGGCTTGCTTGGCACGTTCTGCGGCCTCGGCCGAAATCACCGCGGCGCGAGCGAATCGCTCGGTCGATTTGGCGGCTTCAAATTTGTCGATTTCCTCGTCTTCAAGCTTCTGCTCGATCGCCTCGCGCTTCACCAGTCCCTGAATTCGCACAAGTTGCTTTGACCTGAGGGCTACGTTCGCTTCCTGAGTGGTCACGTTCACCTGTGCCTGAGTCACAAGCGCCTGGGCCGATTTCACCTCGGCCTCGGCCGACTTGATGCGAGCCTGCGCAATGTGCACTCGGGCATTTGCAGTATCGAGCGCAGCCTTCATTTGATCGACAGCCTTATCGAGTTCGGGAGCGTCGATTTCTGCGAGAAGCTGGTCACGCTTCACAGTGTCGCCAATGTCGACCGACTGCGACTTGAGATAGCCCGATACCTTCGCGAAGAGTTCTGCCGATTCAAATGCATGCGCCGATCCCGATTGCTCGGTCGTGCGAACCAGCCCACCCTTGCGCGGATGCACGGACTCGACCGGAAGCCCAGATTGGGCTGCAGACTGCGGCTCCTCTGACTCGTGCTTACCCGTGCTGGCGGCAGATGCCCCTTTGTGGTGAGAAAGCACTGCGGCAGCGAAGGTACCGATGCCGGCGATCGCTACGAGACCGAAAACGACGAGCCATCGTTTCGATGAACTGCTATTGCCGCTCGCCTGCGGAACAGGTTTTTTGATCGCAGGGGCGTCAGCGAGGTCGACGGCTGGCGCGCTGGAATTGGCGGAAGCTTCCATGAAAAACCCTTCCCGGAAGTATGGGATTGGCCTGAATCGATGAAATCACGCGTCCGCTGTGTGCAGAAGTGCGCGTGGTAATGATTTGCGAGTGAGCTCATATTCGCCGTCGAAAGTCGCCGAGCAATGGCGCACTCACATCAACAGCGTCTGCGCATCTCGTCGGGCGCAAGCCCATTCGCGGTTGGGAATGGATTGAGATAGGGCGAGCCGAATTCGTTGAATTGCGCGTGGCGATCGTACGGTTTCAGGCCGCGCTCGGCCGTGGGCCCCTTCCCCTGCAGGAATGAGGCCATCCGTTTTGCGGTAGCATCCGGAAGCGCGACATAATCGAGCCGCGTTCGGCCCTTGGGGCGAGGCGCTGCCCAGGCGTAGGGCGTGCGAGTGGTGGAGATCTGACCGGTCGGCCGGCGCGGAATCAGTGCGCCCGTCAAAAAGACGCAAATCGCCGCCAGGATCATCCACCGGCCTTGAATCATGGATTGATCAACTGTATCTGCTTTTTAAGCAATTGCACCACACTACGTTCACTCTACGGCGAAGAACAAACCGATGTCAACGTAAGACTGGGTTATGACGCACCTATCGATGCGACCGTTCACGAACTGGGGCCGAACGCGGTTGACGAGCGGGATGGAATCCATTAGCGTGAATTGAATCGACGGTCATGCGCCGTCTCCCTCCCTCTTTCTCCCGCCGGAACCCTGGTCTTGATGCGCTGGCGACTTTCAAAACCCCTGGCGTTCTTGCTGCTGCTCGCGGCCGCGTCGCCATCGCCGCGCATGGCTACATTCCTCATCGAATGGGGGCAGTCCAACGAGGGTAAGCCCTACGTTGCGCAGGTTCGTGGGCGTAATCGCGTGCCAACGACCGCGCGTGCTGAACAGTCGGCAATCGAAGGACGGCTCGGACCGGGAGACGATCCACTTCCCATTAATGAGTCGTTTTTCGCGTCGTTCGTATTTGTCTGTACGCGAAATCGTCCGCTTCACATCTCGCCTTCGGCGATTCCCGGTCGCCTACCGGTATCCCCAAGCCGGCTGCGCTGTTAGTTCATAACAGCCGCTCTCAATCCGTACGTGCTCATCATTTATGGCCGCACGGTCGCGCCTTGCGTTGCGATTTAGTCGCGACGAGGCACGGTATTCGCCGGCACGAATCGGTTCTGGTTCCCCATTCAACGAAGGACGCGACGACCGATGAACGGGCTTATCCGCGCATCGCTTGGGAATCCCTATGCGGTGACCGTCTTCTGCATGACGATCGTCGTGCTCGGGGCGCTCTCACTTTTCATGATTCCCTTCGACATCTTGCCGATCTACAAAAGCCCCGCGGTTCAGGTGCTGACCTTCTACGGCGGCATGCCCGCGGTGAGCATCGAAAACAACATCACGAACCGCATGGAGCGCAACACCGGCCAGGCGAACGGCATGGCCCGGCAAGAGTCGCGGTCGATCATCGGTGCAAGCATCGTCCGCAACTATTTCCAGCCCGACACCGACCCGGGCGGAGCACTCACACAGGTCAATTCGCTGGCGACTTCGCAGCTCGCAACGATGCCGCCGGGCACGTTGCCGCCGGTCGTATTGCCCTTCGACCCAACGAGCACCACACCGATCGGCATGGTCGCGCTTAATAGCTCGACGCAGAATGAGTCGACGCTGTTCGACGTCGGCCGTTACGAGGTGCGTAACATGATCATGAGCAACCCTGGCGCGATTGCGCCTGTGGTGTTCGGCGGCAAAGTTCGCGCGGTGATTGCCTATCTCGACCGCGAGAAAATGCAGGCACGCGACCTCTCCCCGCTCGACGTGATGCGTGCGCTCGACGGCTTCAACGTCTTCCTTCCCGCCGGCGACGCCAAGTTCGGCGATACCGACTTCGCCATCGACTCGAACTCGATGTACGACGTTGTCGACCGCATGGGAGACATTCCCCTCCGCACCGTTCACGGCAACGCAGCGTTTCTCAAAGACGTCGCCCAGGCCCAAGACAGTGCATTCATTCAGACGAACGTGGTCCGCATTGGTGACGCCGAAGGGCCGAGCCGTCGCCAGGTTTATATCCCGATCTTCCGCCAGCTCGGTGCCAGTACGCTGAGCGTCATCGACACGATCAAAAACAATCTCGGCGACATGAAAGATCGCCTCACGCGCGGCGGTATCGACCTCAAACTCGTGATGGACCAGTCGGTCTACGTCCGACAGTCGATCGCCAGCCTCGCGACCGAAGGTGCACTTGGCGCAATCTTGTGCTCGCTCGTCATCTTGCTCTTCCTGGGCCAGCTCCGAATGACCGGCATCGCGATTTTGACGCTGCCGCTTTCCGTACTCGCCGCAACAGTCTGCCTACTGGCAACAGGTAACACGATCAACGTGATGACGCTCGCCGGACTTTCTCTGGCGATCGGCCCGATGGTCGATAGCGCGATCATTTGCCTCGAAAATACGCACCGTTATTTAGCGATGGGGATCGACCCGGAAACCGCCGCATTCCGTGGTGCCAGCGAGGTGGCACTCCCCGAGCTTGTTTCGACGCTCTGCACCTTCCTCGTGCTCGCTCCGCTCGCGCTTATGCCTGGTATGGGACCATTCCTCTTCCGGCCGATGGCGATGGCGGTCGCGTTCGCGATGATCGCGGCGTACATTCTCTCTCGAACCCTCGTCCCCTCGTTGAGCGCTCAATGGCTCCATTCCCATGATGCGCATCACGACGCGAAGCCCAAGAACCCGATCGCCCGCGCATTCGCTCGATGGGAAGCGATGATCGATCAAGGCATCGCGATCTATGTTCATGGCTTGAATTTCGTACTTCGCCATCGCTTTCCGACACTCATCGTCGCCTTCGGACTACTCGTCGGCACAGTGATCGTGCTAGCTCCCGTTCTGCGACGCGAGTTCTTCCCGGAAGTCGACGGCGGCGCATTCGCGTTGACAGTTCGCGCGCCATCCGGAACTCGTATTGAAGTGACGGAAGAGCGCGTCGCAAAGGTGGAAGAGTACATCCGAAAAACGATCCCGCGCGAGGATCTTGAACTCCTCGTTTCAGAACTTGGTGTAACGCCCGACTGGTCGGCGGCATACACGCCAAACGCTGGGCCGATGGACGCAATTATTCGTGTTCAACTTGCGCCCGAACGCCACGGATCCGCCCAAGAATATGCCGACATGATTCGTAAGGCGTTCCACGACGACCGAAGCTTTGACGACCTCGAATTCGCCTTCGACACCGGCGGCCTCATTCGAGGTGCACTCAACGAAGGCAAATCGACGCCGATCAACGTACGCGTCACTGGCAAAGACCGCGAGAAAGCCGCAGCGGTTGCCGCGGCAATTCGCACCAAGGTCGCAGTGATCAATGGCGTCGTCGATGCGCGAGTACTTCAGCGACTCAACTATCCTCAATTCGTGGTGCACGTCGATCGCACCAAGGCCGCTGACCTCGGCCTGACGCAAGAAGAAGTGATGCGCAACGTCATTTCATCGCTCAACTCATCGATCCAGTTCAACAAAAAGAATTTCTGGATCGACCCCGTGAGCCGCAACCAGTATTTCGTCGGCGTGCAGTATCCTGAGACCGACATCACGTCGATCGACTCAATTTTGAATATCCCCATCACCGGTCCGCTGAGCAATCAGCCGGTGCCTCTGCGTACGGTCGCAACCCTCACTCGCTCGACCGTTCCCACTGAAGTCACTCACGTCAACATCCAGGCGTCGATCGACTTGACGATGGGGGTTTCTGGGCGCGACCTGGGCCACGTTTCGGACGACGTGAACAAGGCGATCGAGGAATTCGGCGAGCGCCAGGCCGACGGTACCTGGATTCCTTACGACCCGTCTCCGCGCGATTCAAACGCCAAGCCCACGCTGCTGAAGGGATCTCGAATTGTCCTGAGCGGCGAATACGCGCGAATGCAGACCACCTTCCACGACCTTGGCATCGGTCTCGTACTCGCGGCGCTTCTGATGTACTTCCTGATGGTCGCGCTCGACAAGTCGTACGTCGTACCGCTGACAGTCATGCTCACGGTACCAATCAGCCTTGCCGGCGTGCTGATTCTGCTCTACCTCACCGGCACTGCCATTAACGTGCAATCGATCCTGGGAATCATCTTCATCGTGGGCATCAAGGTGGCGAACACCGTGCTCATGACCGACTTTGCCCAGGAACTTCGACGGCATGAAGGACTAACACCAACCGAGGCGATTCGAAAAGCAGCCTCGATCCGCGTTCGCCCGGTCACGATGACCGCGCTCGCCGCCTTCTTCGCCATGATCCCAGGTGCGATGGCCATTGAACGAGGCAGCGAAGCGAACGCTCCGCTCGCCCGAGCAATTCTGGGGGGGCTAATCGCAGGCGAGCCGGCGACCCTTTTCGTGCTGCCTTGCCTCTACTCCCTCATGGTTCGCGATGCCAAAAATCCACAGCCGAAGCCGTCGACCGACGGTCATGAAGGGGTGGCTACGCATCATTAAGCACATTCCCAGGCTGATGACCAATCGCCTTGAGCACATCCGACCACGAGCGACAGACGATCACGCTCGCGATCGAATCGTCCGTCGTCTCGCGGTCGAGCTGCATGTGCAGTCTGCGCAATCCCGCTAGTTTGACGTCTCGAAGATGCCGGATATCGTCGTCGATCAGCACATCGGCGGCGATCATCCGGCATACTTCTTCCTTCGACGACCCTGCCGACGAGTGGAACGCGCGGAAATGCTGGGCGACGCCGTTTCGGTCGGCCCACTCGCGTGCGAACTCGAGTCGCGCGGCAGGTCGCGCAGTCACGAGATGCAGTTCGGCAGCCTGTGCAAGCTGCGCAAGAGCTTTTGCCACCCCCTCGACCGCCGGGGTTTCCAGCGTGCAGACGCGTTCGTAAACATGGTCGGCCAGCCGCTTGTATGCCTCTACGCCGATGATCGGCTCGCACGTGGAGCGGTCGCACTGCCAGACCTCGAGCGACTGTCCGAGGCGCTTTTTGATCCACGCTGCCTTGGCGCGATTGGTATCGCTGATCGTCCCATCGAAATCGATCGCAATCCTCACAGAAACCCTCCCCATCATCTGAGTAATCCGCCTTTTTATTGTTGCCGAAGTTCGCCTAATTTTAGGCAATCATTTCGAGATGGATCGCCTATGCTGGCACGTGTATTTTTGACATCATTCTCACGTCATTAACCTTGCCCAGTACTTGACCTACGACGAGTGCTGTGTTTACATGGATGCACCATACGAGGCGGTTTTCCGCTTTGTAGCGATTGTTCGGGCCGCAGGCCAGGACGGTTGCCCGCCCAACAGCCAGATTTACTTCACTAAGGATAAGGGGCTGCGCCGCTATGAGCCTCCCGCGATTAAAACGGGTTTTGCTTCGAGCTTCCTTCGTATTGGGAGTTTCGCTGCTGCTGCTGGGCAGTTCTGCCCAGGTGGCTGATGCAGCGTGGACTCTTAATTCGATCGGCACGTTCACGGGATCCAACGGGTCGACGCCGATCGGCTCGGTCGTTATCGACGCGAGCGGGAACCTTTGGGGCACCACATCGGCCGGCGGCGCGGGCAGCAACGGCTCGATCTTTGAGGTCGTCAAGGGCTCGAATACAGTCACCACGGTCGCATCGTTCAGCGGTGCGAACGGAGCGAATCCCAACGGCGGTCTGTTCCAGGACGCCAATGGCAACTTCTTCGGCACGACGATCAACGGCGGCACCGATAACCTCGGTACTGTGTTCGAGATCGTCAAAGGCTCGAACGCAATCACAACCATTGCGTCGTTCAAGTCGGGCGGAACAAACGCGTTGAATCCAAGCGCGGATGTCATTGTTGATAGTGCGGGCAACATCTTTGGCGTGACGCCTTCCGGTGGCACGAACAACACTGGCGCGATCTTCGAGATCGTGCACGGAACGAATACCATCACGACCGTCGCCTCGTTCGGGCCGTCGAATGGTGCCTCGCCTGTCGGCAATCTCGCGTTCGACCCCAACGGCAACATCGTTGGTACCACCGTCTATACGGGAGCAGCCGGTAGCGGTTTCGGCACCGTGTTCAGCTATTCGCCCACGACGCACGCCATCACGACGCTCGGCACTTTCAACGGCGCGAATGGCACGAACCCGTACGGCGGCGTTGTCTTCGACGCCACTGGCAACCTCTTCGGAACGACGAATTCCGGTACTGGGACGAACAAGTACGGAACGATCTACGAGATCGCCGCTGGTAGCAACACAATCACAACGCTTGCCGCGTTTGGTCCCACGACGGGCGGTATTAACCCCCGATCCGGGCTGGTGATCGACGCTTCAGGCAACCTTTACGGGACAGCCACTTCGGGCGGTACTGCAGGTGTCGGAACCATCTTCGAGCTGGGCCGTGGCCAGAGCACGATTCAGACGCTGGCATCGTTCAACACGACCAACGGATCGACGCCTCGCTCGACCCTCGCATTCGACTCTCAGGGTAACCTTTACGGCACGGCAAGCCTTGGTGGAAGCAGCAACACTGGCACCGCCTTCATGCTGGCCGCTCCCGTTCCCGAACCTTCGGCAATCGCCTTGTTCGCTGTCGGCCTCGTGGGTGGATCGATGGCTCTGGTTCGTGGCCGCCGCGCCCGGAAGTTGGCTTGCTAACGCAGGTCGAGTGAAGTCCTGAACACAACGAGTGAGTGTCGAACGAGCGGGCATGTCCCGCTCGTTTCTTTTCATAGAGGCCGACTGACGATAATCTGGAGATTCCTGCCGGCTGATCCGATCGCGTACCGGTTTTGAAACAGGTGTCCTGCATGGGTTTCGCGCGACCTCGCACGCTCGCGATTCTGGCACTCGTTTTCTGTATTAACAGTACGCCTCGCGCGGACGCTCAAAAGCCTGCTCAATCTCCGTCTGAGAGCCTGCAGCACTTCGAGCGCAGTGTTCGACCAGTCCTCGCAGAACACTGCATTTCCTGCCACGGCCCCGCCAAACAGAAAGGCGGACTTCGGCTCGATACTCGAGCCGGCCTCATCGCAGGTGGCGATACCGGGCCAGCGATCACTCCCGGCAAGCCGACTGAAAGCCTGCTCGTCGAAGCGGTTCATCAGTCCGGCGATCTCAAAATGCCTCCCAAAAAGAAGCTGGGAGCAAACGAAGTCGCCGCAATCGAGAAATGGATTCAACTTGGCGCACCTTGGCCGGATTCCGTGGGGTCAGGTGCGAGCAAATCCGTCGCTCGAAGCGGCGAAATTACCGACGAGGATCGAAAGTGGTGGGCGTTTCAGCCAGTCTCACACCCTTCGCCTCCCCACATTGCTGACAAAAGCTGGCCGCGAAACCCAGTCGACCAGTTCGTCCTCGCCAAACTCGATCGCGAGAAACTCACTCCCGCGCCTGAGGCTGACAAGCTCGCGCTGATTCGCCGAGCGACGTTCGACGTCACAGGCTTGCCCCCAACTCCCCCGGAAATCGACGCCTTCCTGGCCGATCGCTCGAGCGATGCCTACGAAAAACTGGTCGATCGCCTGCTCGCGTCATCCCAGTATGGTGAACGCTGGGCGCGGCACTGGCTCGACCTCGTGCGTTATGCCGAGTCGGACGGTTACCGGATCGATCAGTACCGGCCCAACGCCTGGCTCTATCGCGACTATGTGATCCGATCACTCAACCAGGACAAGCCGTATTCCCGTTTTGTTCAGGAGCAGATCGCCGGCGACGAACTGTTTCCCGGCGATCCAGATGCACTGACCGCCACCGGCTACCTGCGACACGGAATCTACGAGTACAACAATCGCGACGCACGCGGGCAGTGGAGCGTGATGCTCAACGACATCACCGACACCACGGCCGATGTCTTTCTCGGTCTCGGTCTTCAATGCGCCCGCTGCCACAACCACAAATTCGACCCGCTGCTACAGGCTGATTACTATCGCCTTCAAGCGTTCTTCGCTCCCCTGCTCCTCCGCGACGACTTAACCGCCGCGCCTCCGGCCGAAGTCGCGAACTATCAAAAGAGCCTCGCCGAATGGGAATCCAAAACGTTTGAGCTACGATCGCAACTCGCGAAGCTTGAAGCGAAGTATCGCACCATCGCTGCGACTGGGGCGATCAACAAGTTTCCCGATGACATTCAGGAAATGATTCGCAGACCAGTCGATAAGCGATCGCCGCTCGAACATCAACTGGCCGAGTTGGCCTACCGGCAGGTTGACTATGAATACGACAAGATCGACACCTATCTCAAGGGCGACGATAAGGAAAAAGTTCTCGCCCTCCGCAAACAACTCGCCGCGTTCGAAAAACTCAAACCAGCACCGCTCTCACGTCCGCTTGCCGTAACCGACGTCGGCCCAAATGCTCCCGGCGTGACCATTCCCAAGAAAGGTGACACAACGATCGCCCCTGGTTTTCCCACGATTCTCGACAGCCGTCCCGCCGAAATCCACCCCATCCCTGGGGTGCCCAACTCCACCGGCCGACGTGCAACGCTCGCAAACTGGCTCACGCGTGACGATAACCCGCTGACAAGTCGTGTGATCGTGAATCGCATCTGGCAACACCATTTCGGCCGCGGACTCGCGGAAAACCCCAGCGATTTCGGCCGCCTTGGATCGCCTCCAACACATCCTGAACTGCTCGACTGGCTGACGTCCGAGTTCATCAAGAACGGCTGGAAATTCAAGCATCTTCACCGATTGATTCTGACTTCGGCGACTTACAGGCAATCGACGGTTCATCCGCAGATCGCTCAGCATCAATTGAAAGATCCCGACAACCGTTTCTATTGGCGTGGCAGTACTCGCAGGCTGAGCGCCGAGCAAATTCGCGACTCTGTTCTCGCGGTGACAGGCGAGCTCGATCGCAAGCCAGGTGGCGCCGGAGTGCTAGCTACCGAGCCGCGTCGCACCATTTACACGCGAGCGTTGCGCAACACACGCGACCCGCTGCTCGATGTATTCGACCTCCCGCTCTTCTTCTCGAGCGAAGCCTCGCGAGATACCACAACGTCTCCCCTGCAATCGCTGCTGCTGATCAACAGCCAGACCATGCTTCTCCGAGCCGAGGCACTCGCAAAGCGGCTCGAGCGCGAACTCGGCCCATCGGCGAGTGCCGACGATCAGATACGCGCCGCGTACCTCCTGGCGTTCGGTCGCCAACCGACCGAAGAAGAACGCGCGAATTCCCGCGAATTCCTGAAGAAGCAAATGACGCGGATCGATCCCGGCGAAGCGAGCGTAGCCGACGCTTCGTTTCTTCGCGAAAAAATCCCCTACCGCGACGGATATTCAGCCGTGCTCGTGCCAGGGACTTCGCAGCAACGGCTCGAAGTCCCGCACAATCGCGCACTCGACACCGGCAACTTCACGGTCGAAGGCTTCTTCGTTATTCACTCCGTGTACGACACCGCTTCCGTTCGCACGATCGCCTCGAAGTGGAACGGCGACATGAAGCGGTCGGGCTGGGCGTTCGGTGTGACGGGCAAAGGATCGCGACGAAAGCCCCAAACGCTCGTGCTCCAAATGATCGGGCAGCAGGCCGACAACTCCTTCGGCGAAGCTGCGATTTTCTCGGATCAAACGATCCAGCTCAATCGACCCTACTTTGCCGCGGCATCCGTCACGCTTGCCGATCCCAAGAAGGGAAAAGGAAGCGGCACGGTTACGTTCTATCTCAAAGACATTTCAAATGACGACGAGCCGCTGCTCATCGCCAAGGTGCCGCATTCGATCACTGGAGATATCGGCAACGACCTTTCGCTGACGATTGGCGGGCTGGGTGGCAAGGCATCTTCATTCTTCGATGGCCTGATCGACGATGTGCGAATTTCCGACGCAGCGCTCGACACCGCACAACTCCTTTACACCGCAGAAGGCGCGGGTAAAAGCTCGATTGGCTATTGGCGATTCGAAACCGATCCCGGTGTTTTCCGCGATGGCACAGGTCACGGTCTCGACTTGCGTCCGGTCGCAAAGAATCGTGGCAAGGTCGACTTGAAACACGCCGCGCTCACCGATTTCTGCCATGTTCTTTTGAACGCGAGCGAATTTCTTTACGTGAACTGACGTCCGCTGAGGTGCCAGGCGATGTTCGATCCAGCGAATCTTCAGTCGTCGACTCAGCCGCACATCGAACAACCGCGCACGCGGCGCGAGTTCCTTACGCGGAGTGGAGCCGGCTTTGGCGCTCTCGCGCTCATCGACCTGATGGCACGAAATGCCTCAGCGGAGGATTCTTTCGAACGTCTCGCGCTTGCAAATCCGCTCAACCCGCGTCCTGGCCATTTGCCGGCGAAGGCCAAGAACGTCATCTTCCTCTTCATGGAAGGCGGACCGAGCCATATCGATCTTTTCGATCCCAAGCCGTTGCTCAACAAACTGGCTGGCCAGCCGCTCCCCGCCAGCTACGGCAAGGTCATTCTCGCTATGGGCGAGTCGCACGCGCCGCTTCTGGCGTCGAAGCGAAAATGGCAGCAGCACGGTAAGAGCGGGCTCTGGATTTCCGACTGGCTTCCGCACACGGCAAAACTGGCCGACGAACTGGCCGTGATTCGTTCGTGCTGGTCCGATGGCATCAATCACTCGGCCGGCGTCTGCCAGATGAACACGGGCTCGATTCTTGGCGGACGTCCCTCGCTGGGCAGTTGGGTCAGCTACGGCCTCGGAACCGAAAATCAGAACCTGCCTTCGTTCGTTGTGATGCAGGACAACACATCGCAGGTCGTCAACGGCCCGCGCAACTGGAGCGCAGGCTTCATGCCGGCCGTGTTCCAGGGCGTACGAATTCAAGGTGGCAAGGAGCCGATTCCCAACCTCAACACGCCCGAAGGTGTGAGCGATGCCGAGCAACAGGGCAAGCTCGACCTGCTCTCCAAGATGAATCGTTCCTACGCGGCGAAGCATCCGGAGCAAACTGAACTCGAAGCGCGAATCTCGAGCTACGAACTCGCGTTTCGCATGCAGGCCGAGTCTCCCGAGGTTGTGGATCTCTCACGCGAGTCGAAGGAAACGCAAGCACTGTACGGGCTCGATCGCAAAGAAACGGCGACTTTCGGACGCCTCTGCTTGCTCTCGCGCCGGCTCGTCGAACGCGGCGTGCGCTTCGTGCAGCTCTATCACGGTGCCGGCAGCAAGTGGGATTCGCACGCGCAGATTGAGAAGAATCACACCGAGCTTTGCCTTGGAATGGACCAGCCCGTTGCTGCGCTTTTGACTGACCTGAAACGGCGCGGCCTGCTCGATGAAACGCTCGTCGTCTGGGGCGGCGAGTTCGGGCGCACGCCGATGTCGGAAAAAGGCGACGGCCGCGATCACAACCCCACCGGCTTCACGATGTGGATGGCTGGCGGTGGCGTGAAAGGCGGGCAGGTCTATGGCGAAACCGACGATCTCGGTCTACGCGCGGTGAAAGATCGTCTGCATGTGCACGACCTCCACGCAACGATTCTCGCGCTGCTCGGGATCGACAACATGAAGCTCGTCTATCGCCACAAAGGGCGGCCCGAACGTCCCACGCTAAACGAGGGTGAGGCGTTCCAGCGCGTAATCTCGGGGTGATTGGCATTCGGCCCGAGTTGAATCTTGCTCACGCGATTCTTACTTTGATTTGATTCGAGCCTTATGGCTCTCGATATGAGTTCGCAGTTCCGCAATCGCCGATTGCGTCTCCTGCTTGCGAAGCAGGTCGAGAATGTGCTGGTGCGTTTCCATCCCCTGCTTCCATTCCGCGCGGCGAATGCTATCGCGAAAGCGCTGGAAAAATACCTGCAAAAGGTCGCCAAAGGCGATCAAGGGTGAAAGACCGCTCGCTTCGAGCAGAGCCCGGTGGAATTTAATATCGAGTTCGATGAACGTCGAAAGATCGCGTGCAGCGCCGAATTCGTCAACGATCGCCTGTAGTGTTTTATGAATCTCCGGATTCGCCGCCATTCGCATTGCGACATGCGGCAACACACCGGTCTCGATGATCACGCGCGAGTCGATCAATTCGAGCGGATCGACGCTGTGGAGTGCAGGATGGAATCCGAGATGGTCGGTCATTCGCGAGAGGTCGATCTGGCCGACCGCCAGTCCCACGCCCGTCTTTGACTCGACGATGCCCAGAAACTCGAGTGCCTTCGTCGCCTCGCGCACGCTCAAGCGGCTGACGCCGAACGACTCGGCGAGCTCGCTTTCATTCGGCAGCTTATCACCCGGCGCGAGGTGGCCGGCCACGATAAACTGCTTGATTCGCTCCGCAACCTCGTCGCGAATCTTCTTGCGGGGCAACGCTCCGCGCATCTCGCCACTCCCCGATTTTGCCGGCCGGCGCTTGCAAACGGCGTTTCGGCACGTAGATTATCTGACTATCCGATTTAAAACCCGTTTCAGCTCGACCCACTCGACCGGCGAGGAATCGCGGCCATGCCGACCGTTGCCGTCACGGATTATACCTTTCCGGCGCTCGACGTCGAGGAGCTTATCCTCCGCTCGCAGGGGGCCGAACTCGTTCACGGGCAGTGTAAAACCGCCGAGACGCTGATTCCCCTCGTCCGTGACGCCGACGCAGTGATCACGCAATTCGCGCCGATCACCGCCGAGGTCATCGCGGCGATGAAGCGTGCGCGAGTCATCGTGCGTTACGGAATTGGAGTCGATAACGTCGACCTAGAGGCCGCCTGGACGCAAGGAATTCCCGTCTGCAACGTGCCCGATTATTGCATTGACGAAGTCGCCGATCACACACTCGCATTCATCCTCGCAACGACCCGGCAAGTCGTGCAAAACACCCAGTACATCCGCGACGGCAAGTGGGGACTCGCAACACCGCTCGCTGAGTTGAAGTGCCTGCGTGATCTGACTGTGGGCCTCGTCGGCTTTGGCCGGATTGGGCGCGAAGTTGCCGCACGTCTTGCCCCGTTCAAATGCCGTCGCCTGGTGTTCGATCCAGCCGTGCCCTCCGAAGTCGTCGCCGCCGCCGGCTGCGAATCGGCCCCGCTCGATGTTGTGCTCTCGCACGCCGACGTACTGACGCTTCACTGCCCTTCGACTCAGCAAACTCGCAAGATTCTCAACGCAGGATCGCTCAGTCGTCTGAAGCCGGGCGCAATAATCATCAATCTCGCGCGAGGAGACCTCATCGAAACAGGCGCTCTCATCGACGCACTCGAAAGCGGCCGAGTCGGCGCCGCCGCGCTTGACGTTTGCGATCCGGAACCAATCCCGCTCGATAGCCCGCTGCGTAAACTGCCCAACGTCATTACCTCATCGCACATCGCGTCGGCAAGCGTCCGAGCTGTTCGCACCTTACGTGAAACGGCAGCGAACATCGCTGTGAAAGCGCTCCGCGGCGAGCCGCTCCCCAGCGTCGTCAACGGTGTCTGAACCACGGTCACAAAACCCAGATGAACTTACATCCTGTTTCGATTTCCGATCTGACGCACTTCACCGAAAGCGCATTTCAGCGCGTCGGCCTCCCGCTCGACCACGCGCGAACCGCTGCCGATGCGCTCGTAACCACCGACGCAATGGGCGTGTTCACCCACGGTACGAAGTTGCTCGCGGGGTATCTTCGCAAGCTCCAGGGCGGTGGTTACAGGCCTGATATTGCTCCGCGCATCGAGCGTGAAGGACCGGGCTGGGCGGTTGTCGACGGTGAATCTGCGCTTGGACAAATCGGCGGCGATTTCGCTGTCCTGCTTGCAATGAGCAAGGCTCGTCAGGTCGGCATTGCCTATGTCGGTTTGCGAAATACGGGGCACATCGGTGCGGCCGGCTATTATGCGGCTGTCGCAGCGCGCGCCGGTTTCATTGCGATGGTCACAGGCAATGATATTCCGAGCGTTTGTGCTCCCGGATCTCTCGGGCCAGTGCTTGGTAGTAACCCGATTGCCTATGGTGTGCCAGTCGCCAATGGCGAACCAATCTTGCTCGACATGGCGACGGCGGCGGTCGCGGGCGGCAAGGTTTACGCCGCACATCAGCGTGGCGAACCGATCCCACCCACGTGGCTCATCGGCCCCGATGGAAAGCCCACGATCGACGGCAGCCTCTATCCTGGCAAAGCTTCTCTCGCTCCGATGGCCGGGCATAAGGGGTATGGGTTTGGGCTCTGGTGCGAGATTCTCTCTGGCGTTCTGCCAGGTGGGCACTTGACCTGGCAAGTGGGAAGCTGGATGTTCGACGAGCCTTCGCGTCCCTCATGGCATAATGCGTCGTTCATCGTGCTCGACGTCGAAACCATCGCCCCGCGCGCTGAGTTTGACGCCCGTCTGAAAACGTTGATCGAAGAGATTCACGCAGCGCCAACCGCGGAGGGTGTTGATCGTATCTTCCTTCCCGGCGAACGCGAATGGAACAGCCATCGACGTGCCCAGCGCGAGGGAATTGACCTGCCACTCGACGTTCGCGAAAAACTGAAGTTTGCCGCCAGCCTGACAGGTTTGTCGCCGGCCTGGCTTGAAGTTGCTCAAACCTGATCGGGAGAATTGCGCTCACATGAAGATTATTCGTTTCCAGGATGCGTCTGGATCCACCCACTTCGGCAACACGCACGATGACGGCTCCGTCACGCTCCTATCCGGTGAATTGTTCGGAAAGCTGACAGATACGGGGACGAAGGCCAGTGTCGCGAAACTGCTCGCACCGATCGAGCCGCGCGACATCATCTGCATCGGCCTGAATTATCGCAAGCACGCGGCGGAAGGCGGTCAGGCGATCCCCGAATGGCCCGTCGTGTTCATGAAGAATGGCGGAACGCTCCAAAATCCCGGCGATCCCATCATTCTACCTCGCCAGTTGAAAAGCGACGCGGTTGACTACGAATGCGAACTCGCTGTCGTCATCGGCAAGGAATGTTACAACGTCTCCCGCGAAGATGCACTGAAATATGTTCTCGGCTACACCTGTGCGAACGATGTCAGCGCGCGTGACTGGCAAATGAAGTACGGCGGAACGCAATGGTGCCGCGGTAAAACGTTCGCGACGTTCTGCCCTCTCGGCCCTTGTATCGTGACGCCCGACGAAATCACCAATCCGAACGCGCTCCCCATTCGGACGGTGCTGAACGGCGAAGTGATGCAGGACTGGAACACGAATGACATGATCTTCGACGTTCCCACGCTCATCGAGTTCTTGAGCGGCAGCACGAAGCTTCTGCCGGGAACGGTCATTCTCACCGGCACTCCGCATGGCGTCGGTGGTGCTCGCAAGCCGCCGGTGTTCCTGCAGCCTGGCGACACCGTGACGATTGAAATCGAAGGAATCGGCACGCTGACAAATCCCGTGATTGCCGAAGCTTCCAAGGACGCCTGATGAAATGTCTGGGGCTGGATATCGGCTCGACGTCGATCAAAGGCGCGGTGCTCGACCTTGCGTCGGGCGAGCTGCGCCATTGCATCGCCACGTCGTTTCCTGCCCCCATTTCCGGCTTGCCCGCGTCCTGGGTCGAAATCTCGCCAGATGAGGTAATTGACGCTACCAGGACTGTGATTGACCAACTGATCGCCTTTGCGCCCGACGCAACACAACTCTTTTGTTGCGGACAGATGGGCGGAGTGATTCTTGTCGATCAAACCGGCAATGATATTAGCAATTATCTCTCCTGGCGCGACCAGCGAAGTCTGCAGCCTCATCGTGATGGGAAAACGTATCTCGAATCGGCTCGCGAGCGATTGTCGGACGAAGTATTTGCGGCCGTCGGCGGCGAACTTCAACCTGGCTCGCTAACGACGCTGCTCTACTGGCTCGCAGAGAACAATCAACTTCCCGCGAATGCCACACCAATTTCAATCGGTGACTTTGTACTAAGCCAACTTTGTGGCTCGATTCCGCGCATGCACGTCACGCATGCGATTGGCTTGCTCGATCTTCATGCGAATGACTGGCATCACGAAGCGTTCGAGCGATTGGGGCTCGAATCTCTACGCTTACCGCTGCTTTCGCGGCAGGTGGAATCTGTTGGGCATGACAAGCATTCCGATCGCACGATCGAATGTTTCGGTGCCTACGGCGATCAGCAGTGCGCACTTTTTGGCGCTGGTCTCAAAGTCGGCGAGCTATCGATCAACATATCTACGGGTTCGCAAGTCAGTGAACGTGTCAAAGAATTTCGCTCTGGAGCCTATCAGAGCCGTATGTTTTTCGAGGGCGACTTTCTCAACACGATCACTCATTTGCCCGCCGGTCGGTCCTTGAACGTTCTCGTGAACTTGTTGACCGAACTCGCAACGAAAGAAGGCAAACCGCTCGAACGCGCCTGGGAGCACATTGTCGACCTTGCTTCCAGTTCCTCTGAGAGCGAGCTAGCCGTCGATCTCTCGTTCTTCGGCGGGCCGCTCGGACTAGTTGGCGGAATCAGCAACATCACGACCGAAAACCTGAGCGTGGGGCAATTGTTTCGCTCGGCTTTCGCGTCGATGGCTGAGAATTACGATGTTTGCGCCAGTCGGCTGAATGCGAAACGCCCCTGGCCCGCAATCGTCTTTTCTGGCGGATTGACGCAATCGGTCCCGCTCCTACGCACGCTTATCCAGCAGCGCTTCGACCTCCCGTGTCGTGAGGTCTCCGGCGAAGAAACTCTGAACGGTTTACTCTCCCTGGCACGACGTCGGTCCGCCTGATTTGGAGGCGCAGATGATAAAGATGAAATCGCCATTATATTCTGCATTCATCTTGTTTTTACTTCCGACAATATCCGCGTTCGCACAGAAACCAACGGAAACGCGCTTCATCGACAATTCATTGCTCGTATCACCCGAGTATCCCTGCACGTGGCCTTCGTATCCGTTCCCCCGATTCCAAATCACGCACCAGCGAACGATTGGCGCTGAATCAGCGTACAATGTCGACGTCATTCTTATTGATGGCAACACAGGAACGCAGCTCGACGTTCCCCCGCATTCTGTTGCCCGCCCCGATCTGAAACGCGAGAAGTCCGGACCATTCGGCCTCGCCTACACCGATAATATCGAAGCCTGGCAATTCGGCGGCGAGGCGTGCGTGGTCGACGTGCGCGACCTGCTCGACAAGGCACCTCATGGTGAAAGCCCACTCGTCAAACCCGAGCACGTTCAGCGCTTTGAAAGCCAAAATCGTCCTGTGCGATTTGGCGATGTGGTGCTATTCCGAAGTGATTATTCCGACAAGTACTATCAGCCGCTTCCCGCCGGTTTGCGATTCATCGCCGATGCGCTCGACAAAAAATCGCCAGCCTATCCCGACCCGGATCCGTCGTGCATGGAATTTCTGGCCTCGCGTGGCGTGATGACCCTGGGAACCGATAGTGCGAGTATGGGCCCGCTACCTGAACTCGCCGAACCGACGCACTACGCCGGACTCAAACACGGGATGATCTGGACCGAGTCCGCCACAGGATTATCAGCGTTGCCGGCGACTGGGGCGTTCTACATCATGCTCGCGCCTCGACATGAGAATGGGCCTTACAGCGAGTGTCGCGCGTTTTCGATCGCTGGTGGCGATTTGCCCGCAAAACTGATCGCAAGCTGCAAAAACAAACGAGTCGTCGATCTCTCTCCAGTGCTTTCCCCGCGATTCCCGCTGACATCGCCGGGGTTCGGCGCAGGCCAACATCGGCAAACGTATTTGAAGCTTGACTTCTTGTATTCCGAATATCTCGATATGTGGCATCATGGGCATCTCATGGATGCATCAGCCGGGACGCATCTTGTTCCGCCTTCGTATGCTCTTCCACGGCCAGGTTCTGAACCTGCTTACGACGCGAAGACGGCCGCCTGGCTTCGCGAATTCGAGTCGAAATACGGCCCGAGAGGGACTAGCGACCTGACCACGGAAAAGATTCCGCTTGATTGGACGTGCGGCTCGGCTCGCGTGATCGACGTTCGCTCGCTCGTCGGCACGACCGATCGCAAAGCCTGGCCGACATCTCCCGAAATCCTCCCCTCGCACATTGAGGCGGCCGAGAAGGCAGGCGGCCCACTCAAAGCGGGCGAGGTGGTGATTTTCCAGACCGGCCATCTCGACCACTACCTCAAGCCAAGCCCGAACGATGCGGGCGTGTGGGCTGATCCAATCGCAGGAAAAGCCGAGGGTTGGCCGGCTCCCGGGCCAGAGGCGATCCGGTATCTCAAGTCGCGAGGAATTCGCTGCGTCGCCACCGATGCGCCTGACCTCGGTGGAGTTGATGCCAGTCGCGCCCTGATGACTTACTGGCTGCTCGGCAAACAGGAAATGGTGGGTGTCGAGTTTTTGCATAACGTCGGCAAGGTGCCCGCTGGCGGATATTTCCTTTTCGCCGCGCTGAAGATTCGCGACTGCCATGCCGGTCCTGGCCGTGCGATTGTGCTCTACTGAGTTTTCACGCCACTCTCCCGCACGGAACTCTCAGTTATGGCCGAGCAAGCTCCCGTCAAATCGAATGCGATTCCCCCCTGGGGATCGGCCGACCTGCCCGAACCGGTCCCGCTGAGCTGGCGGAACTGGGCGAGTTTCATTGGCCCGGGCATCGTGATGATGGGAATTCAAATCGGCGGCGGCGAATGGCTGCTCGGTCCTGAAGTGACGGCCAAGTACGGCGGCGGTCTGATGTGGATCGCCACGGTCGCCATCATTTTGCAGGTTTTCTACAACCTCGAAGCGGGTCGCTATGCACTCTATTGCGGCGAGCCGATCTTCACCGGTTTCATGCGATGCCGGCCCGGTCCGCGGTTCTGGATAGGCGTGATGCTTCTGCTCAACTCATCCGCGCTCGTTCCCGGTCTTTCGACCCACGGCGCAGCGATGATCGCCTCGCTCTATCTGGACCGCCCCGTTACGCCCGACGATCGCTGGCTAATCACCCCCCTCGCCTACGCATGTCTTTTTGGTGTGGCAGTCCCCGTATTGCTTGGCGGAAAGATTTACAACGTGCTGCAGCACGTGATGACGCTCAAGGTCATCGTCGTGCTTGGCTTCTGTCTCGGACTTGGGCTGACTTGCGTTCGCGCCGAGAACTGGTGGAGCGTTTTTAGTGGCTTCGCCAAATTCGGCAACGTACCGGTGCAAGATAGTCAGGGACGCGAGGTTCTCACAAACGGATTCGTCGAGTGGTTCAACACAGGCCACTGGCCGCTGATGTCGACCGCGAGCATTGTGGTTGTCGGCGCGTTCGCGGGATACGCCGGTGGCGGCGGACTGTCGAACTCGACCTATTCCAACTTTGTGCGCGACAAGGGCTGGGGCATGGGGCGCGAAGTCGGCGCAATCCCCAGTGCCATCGGCAGCCATAATGTGACATTGAGCCACGTCGGCAAGGCGTTTCCGCTCACAGAATCGAATCTGCGCCGCTGGCGCGGGTGGTGGAAATACATTCTCACGGATCAGATCCTCGTCTGGGGCCCCGGCTGTTTCATGGGAATGGCCCTCCCCGCTCTGCTTTCCATGCAGTTCGTTCCGCACTCCACCATCACCGCCGCGCAGGCGAGCGTTGCACAATCCATCGTCACCGCCGATGGATTGCGGCATGCAGGATTTTCGCCCGCGATGGGGAAAGTGCTGTGGATCGTCGCACTCTTCACCGGTCTGACGGTGATGCTGCCCAGTCAGATGTCGATCCTCGATGATTTCAGCAGGCGCTGGACCGACGCCATCTGGAGCTCGAGTGCTCGAGTGCAGGCGAGACTTCGGGCACATCAGGTGAAGTACATCTACTACGCGATTCTCGGCGCCTACCTGCTGTGGTCATTCACATTCGCCTACTTCTTCAGCAACTTCCCCCAGGGAATGACAAACTTCATCGCCAATTTCAACAACCTGGCTATCGGTGTAACGGCATTTCAGCTCCTTTGGATCAATCACAAGCTGCTGCCCCACGAGGTCCGTCCACGCTGGTACAACACGATCGGCCTGGCCGGCTGCGGCCTGTTTTATCTTGGTCTGACCATGCTGGTGTTCTGGTTCAAACTCCTCCCATCGCTGATGAAATAACGGCCAAGGAATAAAGGCATGAATTTATTTGATCTCAGTGGCAAGGTGGGAGTCGTCTCTGGTGCCGCACAAGGAATGGGGCAAGCGACCGCACGCGCACTCGCAAACTACGGCGCCGATTTGATGTTGATCGACCGCAATCTCGCAGGAGCCGAGAATACGGCGGAAGAGTTGCGTCAACTCGGTCGCAACGTGCTGGTCTCAGACTGCAACGTGTCCGATCCCGAATCAATTCGCGCGCTCTTTAAACGAGTAGACGGCGAGTTCGGACGCGTCGATTTTCTGGGAAATATCGCAGGCGACGGACACCTGGGCAATCCCGAGGCACTGGCGATTGCCGATCTCGAACGAACTCTGCAAAACCTGGTGATCGGCCGGTTTTCCATGTGCCAGGAAGCGGGCATTCGCATGCTGGCACAGGGCAAAGGGTCGATTATGAATATCGGCTCGCTGGCGAGCATCACAGCTTTGGGACGAGGTCACGCCGCTTACAGCATGGCAATGGGAGCGGTCGTGCAAATGACGCGCGAGCTCAGTACCGAATGGAGCCATCGTGGAGTCCGCGTGAATGCAGTACTCCCCGCCCAGGTGCTAAACCCCAGTCTCTCCGCCCGCATGGCCGACGATCCCACGCTTGAAGCACGCTTCCTGAAAGGAATTCCCGCCGGGCGGCTCGGGCGACCCGCAGACATCATGGGGCTTGCAGTGTTGCTTGCGTCGGATGCATCCGAATGGATTTCAGGCGCGATCATTGCGATGGACGGTGGCAACCTTGCCATGAACGCGGGAGGCACCCCCGGACATCAGCCGCACGTGGTTCAGACTTTTTTGCCCAGCGAGAAGAAATAAATTCAAATGAGCAATCTCTTGAGCGATATCTCAGTCGAAACCGTCACGCAGCTCTATCGTCTGATGCAAACGATCAGGCAAACTGAAGAAGAACTCGCACGATGTCATCAGCGAGGGCTGATTCATGGCGCGTGCCATACGTATGTCGGCGAAGAGGCAATTGCTTCAGGCGTTTGTGCCCATCTGAAACATGAAGATGTCGTGTTCAGTACGCATCGCGGGCATGGCCATGCGCTGGCGAAGGGGATGCCACCTGCGGAGTTGATTGCTGAATTGTTCGGCCGCGAGACCGGTTGCTCTCGTGGACGTGGCGGCAGTATGCACCTGTTTTCGCCCGAAATTGGCATGATGGGGACGAGTGGAATCGTCGGCCCGTGCATTCTTCAGGCGTGTGGCGGTGGCTACAGTTCAAAGCTGCTCAAGAACGGAACGGTGGGTGTTGCGTTCTTCGGCGACGGTGCTGTGAACAACGGCGCCTTCCATGAAGGACTGAACATGGCCAGCATCTGGAAGCTTCCAGTGCTGTTCATTTGCGAAAACAATCAATATGCCACTGAAGTGCCGTTCGCCTACGCGAGCGGCAATCCCAGTGTTGGTGCCCGAGGCGCGGCCTATGGCATTCCCGGCTTCGAGATCGATGGCAACGATGTGCTTGAAGTGCATCGAGTCGCGGGCGAAGCGGTTGCCCGAGCGCGGGCCGGCGAGGGGCCCACTCTGATCGAATGCAAGACCTATCGCACCCGCGCGCACGCCGAAGGGATGGGCGACTTCACCTATCGCACGCGCGACGAGGTTGAAGAATGGAAGCTGCGTTGCCCAATCACCCGGCTACGTACAACCGTCGCATTTGATTCAATGCTCACGTCTCAACTCGACAAGATCGACCGCGAAGTCGCTGAAACCGTGCGCCACGCACGCGAATACGCCGAGACGAGCTCAGTCCCTTCGCCTGCAAGTGCAACAAACCACGTCTACGCGCCCGCGTTGCCGATCCGAAGCTCCGCAAAGGAATTTTCATCTAGAACGATCACCTATTCTCAGGCGACGCTCGAAGCGCTTTCGGAAGCGATGGCGAACGATCCCACAACCTTTGTCATGGGCGAGGGGATTGGGAAACGCGGCGGAAACTTCGTGACGACCAAGGGGCTATATGACCTGTACGGCCCCGAGCGTTTGTGCGACACCCCAATCAGTGAGCGCGGCTTTGTCGGCCTTGCTTGCGGTGCGGCGATGACCGGCACTCGCCCGATTATCGACTTCATGTTCGCCGACTTCGTCCTCGATGGATTTGGTGAAATCGTTAACCAGATCGCCAAGATTCAATATATGTCGAGCGGACGACTCGACATGCCCGTTCTTCTGCGCGGATGCATTGGCATCGGCCATTCTGCGGCCACGCACCATTCCGGCAGTTATTACGGCATTTATGGTCAGGTGCCTGGGTTGCGCGTGGTGGTACCGTCTTCGCCTGCCGATGCGAAGGGCTTGCTCACTCACGCACTCCGGTGCAACGATCCGGTTCTGTTTCTGGAACACCGCGAGATCCTGCAAGTCAAAGGCCCGGTGCCTGAAGGCCATCACGAAATCGAATTCGGCAAGGCACGAGTGGTTCGCGAAGGGACGCACGTAACAATTGTAGCGCTCGCACGCATGGTGCATCTCGCGAACGAAGCGGCCGACGAACTCGAAAAGCACGGGATTACCGTCGACCTGATCGACCCACGAACAGTTTCACCGCTGGACACCGACACAATCCTTGAATCGGTGCGCAAGACCGGCCGTCTGCTGATCGTCGATGAGCCACCAAGTCCGTACGGTTTCAGCGCCGAGATCGCCGCGCAAGTAGTCGATCGCGGCTTCAACGACCTCGACGCACCAATCCGCCGGCTCACAGGCACCTTTTGCCCGACACCGTATGCCCCATCGCTCGAAACTGCGGTCGTGCCGCAAAAAGACGATGTCATCCGCGCGATCCGCGATTTGATTGACGAGTAAAACTCGCACGCGCGTGGATATAAGATCTCGCTTGAATTTTCTGTGAGAAGAGACATGGCACACGAAATTCGCGTCCCCCGCCTGGGCTGGTCGATGGAAGAGGGGAAGTTCATCGGCTGGCTCAAAAAGCCGGGTGACGACGTTCGCGAAGGCGACGCGCTATTCGAACTCGAGAGCGACAAAGCTGTTCAGCAAATCGAGTCAATCGACGCCGGCCGCCTGCACATTCCCGACGATGCCCCCGCGCCTGATACCGTTCTGCCCGTTGGTGCACTGCTGGGATATTTGCTCGAAAGTAACGAGGCTGTCCCCTCGCCCGTTCAAAATGCTCCCGACGAACCGGCCACCCGGCAGGATGCACCAGCGCCGACAACCGTAGCCGACATTCAACCTGAGACCGATGCTCCGGTCGCCACACCGCGTGCGAAGCGCGTCGCGGAAGAGATTGGAGTCGATTGGACGTCACTGGCCGGAACTGGTCGTGAAGGCCGAATTCGTGAGGCCGACGTCCGCGCTGCAGCCATAAATGCAGGACACTCGATCGAGCCCGCGCATGGAATACCGGTATCGCTTTCGCCGAGACGCCGAGCGATTGCAGACCGGTTGCGCAACAGTCGCGATCGCACGGTACCGGTCACACTCACGACGATTGCAGACGCAACCAATCTCGTCGCACTTCGCCAGCAATTCAAAGCCGCATCTGCCGAAGTTGTCCCGGCGATGACGGATATCGTCGCATGCCTCGTGTCGCGTGTCCTCAGGCGGCACCTTGGTCTCGCGATGACGTGGTCCGACGACCAACGTTCGCTCGTGCCCTGCGCCAGCAACGGAATCGGTATCGCCGTTAATACGGACGAAGGCCTCGTTGTTCCCGTGATACGAAATGTGGCGGATAAGGGTTTGCTTACCGTTGCGCGCGAGTCGAAAGCCCTCATCGACCGAGCTCGGGCCGGTCGTCTCACCGCGAACGAAATGCAAGGCGGCGTCATTTCGATTACGAACCTGGGCGCATGGGGGATCGACGGCTTTACCCCGATCATCAACTTCCCCGAAATCTCGATTCTCGGTCTGGGAGCTATTCGCCGCGAATTGATGGTACTCGGCGACGACCGAACCGCTGTGCGTGATCGGATAACGCTGAGCCTGACCTTCGATCACGCAGCAATTGACGGCGTTCCCGCAGCGGCATTTTTGCGCGATGTTGCAAAGGCGCTCGAAAACGCTGCGGCTCATCTGATTGAAACGTGAAGTCTCGTCAACGCGTAAATGGGTCGTCAGGGAAACTCAGATCGAGGAGCAATTCCTGGAAATCGCGTCGACCTGCGAGCGGAACAAGATCGGGATCGTTGCGATAGCTCTTGGGGTTACGAAATCCCCCCTCCGCCGCCTTTTTCAACTCAACCATTGCACACTCGGCGTCATCGGAGCGCCCGGTTGCTCCGGAGAGTCGCGAGAGTAAACAACCCAAGTTGTATCGTATATCTGCATGACTTTGCGTAAGGCTAGGTAACTGAAGTCCAACGCGTGCGACAGTCTCTCTCGCTTTCGTAAAGTCTCCAATTTTCTCCTGGAGAAGCCCGCGCCGGACATCGAGAGAGAGAAGCAACGCGAGATTGCTTTCCTTGTAGGGTGTACTGAGGTAAACCTCCTTACGCAGGTCGATTGCTCGGTCAATCAGTGGCTGTGCTTTTACAAACTCTTTGTTTGAGAGAGCAAGGTTGTATTGCGAAGTGTAATGAATAGCCAACCATGTCTGCGCATGATGATTTGTCGGTTGCTGTTCGACAACTTTTTCAAGCAATTCGATCGATCGTGCTAAGAGTGGCCGCGCTGCGGTTGGATCCTTCAACTTGACAAGTCGGTTGGCGTGATCAGCATAGAGATTGGCGAGCGCTTCAACATGGCGTGGTTCATTGCCATCGAGGACGACCAACTGTTCGGCGAGTTCGATTGCACGATTGCTCGTGCGAATCATCTCCGATGTGTGGCCAGAATTGCCCTCGCAGGCCGCGCGATACGTCATTGCCTCGGCGCACCGGCTTAGGGCATCGCGATTTCGCGGATTCTCGCGGGCGTATTTTTCCAGATCATCGCTCGATTTCCGCGCTAGCTCGAGTGCAATATCGATCCGACGCTCACCGTTGTGCACGATTGCCAGATCCATCAGCACCCAGGCCGAGTCGAGTTTGTGAGTCAATTTATTGGGATATTGGACCAGAAGTTGACTGCGAATCTCGCGCACCTGTTCGTGAAGCCTGAGCGCGACATCAAATCGTTTGCGACCGACTTCAATCGCGGCGATATTGCCAAGACTCCAACTCAGATCAACGAGAGCACGCTCGCGAACTTCTGGACGATTTGCGAGCTTTTCAAACATCGACCGCGCGATATCTAGTGAATCAATTGCCTCATCATAGAGTTCGCGAGTAAGCTCGCATCGGCCGCGTTCGTAATGAAAATGGGCCAGCGTCAAAGCACGCTCCGCGTCGTTCGGCGCTTCTTCGCAAAGCTCGCGCAGTACGGCTGCCGCCGTGTCAAACGCCGCCGTCGCTTCCTCGCGAGCTCCCTTAAGATCGTATTCGAACGTCACAACTCCCAGCTCGAAACAAGCCCACGCTAGCTGTTCACGAGCCTCCGGGGTCGGATCATCCGAGAGTGAACTTCGCAGTTTCTTGTAGTACGCCCCCGCCTGGCGATACAGATTCCGGCGCGCACCTTCCAGATCATGTTCCGATTGAAGATTATTGATACTCTCGCGACTATAAATGTCCTTGATTGCACGAAGCGCGAGGTTGAAACGCGCGAGCGCACGCATCTTTGCATCACGCTCGTTCCGTGCCGATGCTTCAGCGATGCGAAGATTTGCCTCGGCACGATACCAGAGCGCACCTGAGGTGACGATTCCACCGAGCAACGCCAGCGCGAGTGCAAAACAGAGTGCTGCTTGCGTCGGGCTACGGCGAATCCAAAGGCGTGCTCGCTCCCACGGACCAACCGATTTGGCGTTGATCGGCAATCCCGCGAGCCAGCGTTTCAAGTCCGTTGCAAACGCTTCGGTCGTCGAATAGCGGCGAGCCGGATCTTTCTCGAGGCACTTGAGGCAGATGATTTCGAGCGGCTTCGGCGTTCTGGAATTGAAACGTGAGGGAGGTTCTGGAGGCCGATCGCGCAACAGATTGATGGTGTCTTGAACTGAAGGCCCTTCAAAAGGCGGGCGGCCAGTCAGCATTGAATAGAGAATCGAGCCGAGGCCGTAAATATCGGTTGCGGTCGTAATGCTCGACGGCTTGCCACTCGCCTGTTCTGGCGCCATGTAGCCGGGCGAACCAATAAACCACCCGGTGCGGGTGTGTCCGGGGTCGGCGTGTGTTCGCTTCGCGAGTCCGAAGTCCGTGACGTACGGCCGGCCGGCGTCATCAAGCAGAATATTCGCAGGTTTGAGATCGCGATGCAGCAAACCTCGCTCGTGTGCATGCTTGACCGCCGAGGTGACCTCGAGCATCAAGTTTGCAATCGCGCGGAAGTCGTTGCGAAAGCGGTCGAGTTGATCCGCGAGGCTGCCGCCCGCGATTAAGCGCATCGTGAAGTATAGCAAGCCGCGATGCCTTCCCAACTCCAAAATCGGCACGATGTTGGGATGGTCGAGCGCCGCGACCGACTCTGCTTCGTTTTGAAAACGAATCCTTTCCTGGTTGGAGGCGAGCACGCCAGCCAAAATCATTTTTAGCGCGACTTCGCGACGAGGTGCTTGCTGGCGCGCCCGATAAACAATCCCCATACCGCCGCGGCCAAGCTCGCCAACGACGTCGTACCCTTCGATTTCCGGCAGCGATGTTTCATCATCGAACGCGATCGATCGGCCAGTCGAAAAGGCGTCGTCGTCCCCTGGTAAACGCGTGTCGAGCGGCGTGAAACCGAGACTGTCATGCACTTCGAGCTGCAAACGCAAACGGTCGGCAAACGTGGGGAAAAGCTCGGCATATTCATCGACGGTCGGATGCTCGCCGATTTCCTCGCGAATGAGCCACTCGCTGTAAATCAGCTCGAAGAGTGATTCGGCATCGGTTGCAAGCTGCGGAAATCGCGCGAGGTAATCGACAACTTCGATGCGTAGTCCAGTTGTGAGCCGCCGTCGTTGATCGACGCGAAGAACGAGAAGCAGTTCGTCCATCGAGAGAGGGCCGGCTGCCGCCGCGAGCGTGCTGAGCGACGGCGGACGCGCCTGGTCTTCGAGCGATTGCAGCAGCAACGCCGCGGGCGAACGATGGTAGCCACTTGCCCCGTTCGATCGCGCGTCACTCATGGGCTGCCTCAGCCTGTTGGATCTCGGCGCCGGCCCGTTGAAGCGCGCGGGCGAATTGCTTTCGCCGAGACTGCGCTGTACCTCCCAACTCGTCGGCGATTTCCTTCCAATCGAATCCGAGTCCGCGCATTTCCGCAATTCGCTGGTCGTCGGCAGAGAGCCGTGCCGTCAGTTCGTTCAGTGTTTCGCGGCCCATCATTTGACGGCTCGGGCTAGGGTCGCGTGCGATAAGAGTCGCGTGCTCATTTTGCAGGCTGACGAGTTTTCGGACGTCGCGTTTTACTGCTTGTTGCTTTCGCGCCTGAATCGCCACCTTGTTTCGCGCCATCGTTAACAGCAGACCGAGCAACTGCTGCGGCGATTGAACGTCGAACTGCCCCGCGCCCGCGCGCGCGAAAAAACTACGCAGCACCGACTGGCTGATGTCGGCCGGTTCGAGCAATCGGCGCAATCGCGGATCGCCCATGCGCAGCTTGATCTCCAGCCTGAGTGCCGGCTCGAACCGCGCAACAAGTTCTACGGCGGCAAGTTCGTCGCCGGCGCGAACTCGGTTTAGAAATCCTGCAAACGACGTTGATTGCGGCAAGTCCGCAGACGGCGCGAGACTTTCGACGGATGAAAGCATGAATGGCATATCCGCAGAGCGATGGGCCAGAGCCGGCTCTGCCGCTTCTATCCAGCAGACGCCTGGCTGACCGGTTTCGCATGGGAAAGGATTGCTCCTCATAACGCTGCCATTCTGCGAGTGTGACAAATTGTGCGTCCGCCGCCCAGTTCCCGCTGCCTACGTGTTGCGAATTCGCCTCCCAACCCTGGTTGAATGCGCTCGGCTCTCGCTCACTTCACATCGGCATTGCTTTGCGGGACGACCCAGAGTCGATCCATACCCGCTCACACCAATGCCTCTGCCATACGCGCGAGAGCCGAGCTTTTTATCAAATGTGCGATTACGTGTCCTTATGGCTCAGTTCACAACTTCACCCGCAACGAGGTCTGTAATCTGATCCAGCGACGTGATGCCGAAGAACCAGTCGGTGCCGCCTTGGCCGGAGATTATGTCGGCAATGGCGTAGTCAACGACCTTGGTCGAGTCGAGCGTGGTTGAACCGTTGAGCCCGCCGCCATTGCGGAGATCGTTGATCTTCGCGGTATAGCCGATATCCGTCCGTGACCATTCGTTTTCGATATTACGAAGCGCGTCATATTGGTGGTCATACACCGTTTTCGCGGCGATGATCAGGCAATTACCGCCGTTGCCGTTGAGCGTGTCGGTGCCCAGGCCGCCGATGATCAGGTCATTCCCCCCGCCACCGTTGATCGTGTCATTGCCATCGCCGCCGACGAGAATGTTGTTACCTGCATCGCCTGTGAGCGTATTACCCCCCTGCCCGCCCAGCACGTTTCGCACGCCGCTCAGACCGCCGAAGTTCGTGGCCGTTCCCGACGCGAGATTGACTGCGAGCGGACTCGTCCACTGCGAAAAGTCGATTGTATTCGTGTTGCTCGTTCCTTGGAGAAGGCCCGAAAGACCAGCGCCGGGAGAGACGATAATCGTATTGGTCCCCTGCATCTTCACGTTCGACGTATTCGTAAACGTGACCTTATTGAATCCGAGATTGCCTGCGTTTGGTGCAGTAAGATTGATGAGCGAACCGCTGATTGGCGTCGTCACCAAATTCGCTCCACCTCCACCGTCGAACGCGATTGACGTGTTCAGGAACAGCGTGTTCGCCGTCAAGGCATCGATCGCCTGTCCGCCCTTGATGTTGATGGAACCGATGCCCGAAAACACGATCGTCCCCATGCTGCTGCGCGTCAGATTGGACGTGGTGATCGTCCAGTTATGCGCGAGCAGATTGGCGGAATCGTCGGCGGTAAGCGTGTTTGCTCCCGATCCACCGTAGAGATTGACCTGGCCTTGAATCGCATCGAGATTCTGGCCGACACCAAGCTTGAAGGTGTTTGCACCAGCGCCGGCAACAACGCTCGTCAACATGCTCGCGAGTGCGCTGGTGACGTTGATTTGATTTGTCCCCGATCCGCCGTAGAGCGTGTTGTAGGTGATATTGGCGTACTTGACCAACGCCGCTCCCGAGCGAGTGAGATTGTCTTTAGCAATGGCATAAAGCGCAGGTGAGGCGCTTGATTGATCGTAGCTCGTGATTGTGTTGTTCCCGGTTCCGCCATCGATGGCCACCGGACCAAGGATACTTGAAAGGTTGTGCAGCCCGGACGCGAGATTGATCTGATCATTCCCGCTCGATGTGTTCACATACGTCGGAATGGCTGTCGAATTGAGGTTCGCCACATCGGCGCCCGCGCCGGTGTTCAACGTCAGTGAACCGGTACCAATCGTTTGATAATAGATTGGTGCAGGTGCAATTCCCGTGACGCGGCCGAACTGGCCGAAGCTGAGGTTGAGGATGTCATTTGCAACCGTGAGCGGAGTTGTCGATGCCGAATCATCGATCGTGAGCGCCGTCTTGCCGCCGACAGGCCAGATATAGACAGGTTGTTGCAATGCAGAGGTCGAGCCAGCATGGCCGACGTTTACAGAATCGGCACCGCTCGTGTTTGCAATGGTTGTGAGATAGAGCGTTCCCGCAATGTTGACCATATCAGCACCCGAGCCGGTATCGATTTGCACGCTGTTGCAATTGCCGGCAGTGACGATCGGCGATGCTGCGAATCCGGAGATGCGTTGGTACGCCGGGGCCGATTGCGAGGCGTCAACGGTGATCGTGCGAGCTTGTGTGTCTGCACTGTCATCAATGGTCACGACTGCGCCGAGATTGATCGCAACCAACGTCAGCGGACCTGTAATTGCCGCGACATTCACTCCGCTGCCGCCGACCGTCACGAGATCGGGGCCGAGATCGTTGATTTGCGTTTTCACCGGCGCGCCCAGCACCTTGACATGATTCGTCTTGGTGTCGGTCGAAAGTAAAAGCGAGAGCGAAGAATTTGCGGTGTAAATGATCGACGCCGGCGCGATTCCGCTGATCGATCCAATGGTCGGGCCGCCTCCGCTACCAGGAATCTGATTGAGCGTGATGGTTTGAGGTGATAGCCCTGCCGAGTTGTCGACACCGATGAAGCCATTGTCGCGCGAAATCGTCAGGTTCGCCAGAATTCCCGATGTATCGCCGGCGTTGCCTACGTTTACCACCGACTTGGTATCGCCCAAATCAAGAATCGTTGGCGAGCCGGTCGCAAGGACGTTCGCGGTGTCCGCGCTAATGGTCGGGGCGATGAGGTAGACCGAATTTGTCGAAGCATAATCATAGAGGATATCGGCGTTCGTCAGCCCGCTAATGCGACCAACGCCAGGCGCGAACAAGGGCGCGTCGAGCGCAAAGGTGCGTGCGACGGGATCTAACTTTGCATCGACCTGAAGAGCCATGTGGCCCGCTGAGTCGTGAACGTTGACCTGCCCGTTCACATTGGCGGTACTCGAGCCGATCGACCCGATCACCGTTGAGTCGTTGCCATAAAATCCATCGATAGTCACAGGCCCATCGTTGGCTTCGACCTGAAAAGCGTCGCCTCCAAGTCCGCCCGTGAGCGACAGTGATATGCCAGCATCGAGGCTGGTGACATCAAACCCGTTGCCATCGTTTCCGCCCTTCAATTGAATCGACGAGATGCCGTTGTATTTGACGTCGAACGACTCGGTCTGGATCTCATCCGGTCCGAACCAGTATTCCTGCTGTACGTAATTGTCGTTCGCGTCGTTGACCGAGATTGAGTCGGTGCCAGTGCCGCCATTGATCGTAATCGTCCCGCCGACGTAGAAGACGTCCCCGCTCGATGGAGTGAAATTCACTCGATCATTACCCGAGCCAAGGTTGATGGTTAACGGGTTGTATTGGTAGAGGCCTTCGACATTCACGACGTCGTTACCGGCACCCGAATTGACGACGATGCTGCTCACTTCCGCGAGCGGAATCGTCGCTGTTTCACCGTTCATGGTAATTACGGCGTCGGTTCCAAGAACGTCGATTGTAATTGTGTCGTTCTTGTTCGCGAGTTGATCGCCGTTGATCGTGAGGACCTTGTTCGCAACGTCGAAGTTTTGCACGCCGGAGTCGACGATGTAAAAACCATCGGCCTGCGACCAGTAGGATTGCACGAGCAGGCCGTCGATGCGTGCTGTATAGTTTTGCGCCTCTTTGTCGGCGATTTCGTCGTCAGTCGCGTCGTTTTCCCCCGACCAATTCGCGCCTGGCACTGCAATAATCGCGTTCGAGGCATAAGGATCGCTAGTCGCTTCGATCACCTCATGGGATAACACCGTCGTCACGCTATCAAGCGTTCCCTTGTTGCCGATCCATGCATAGGATGCATCATCGGGATCGAATACGCTCCCCGTATCCATACTTGTGTGATAACCGATTGCATTGGGCTGCGTGGAGAGAATTCCCGGCGGAGTAAGGACGACGTAAATGGGGGCGTTGGTCGTGTCGTCGGGCTCGGGTAAGCCAAGGTTATCGATCGCGTCGTTCACGACATTCTGAATTTCTGACGGGCTGAACGGAAAGTACTTGTTCTGCGGCGCATCGAACGGGAGCGGAAGCGACGACTCGACCGATTCGACATATTTGGCGTTGCCCATTCCAGGGGCATTGCTCGTCGCGCCGTACTTGCTGAGGCCACTACCGTACAGACTATGTCCCGTGAACAGGGTTTGGGCGGCCTGAATCACATCACTTTTTGAAGGGGATGTTGCCGTATCCCACTGCGAACCCCAAAAGATCAGGTACAAGGGTGGATTCGTGAGAGTGTTGCCCCCTTCGTTGAGAGCGTACTCAGCGCCAAACTGTGGGGCGAACCGGACTGCCATCAAAGCGCGATTCTCGAGCACATCCACTTCGCAACCAGGCACGCGCGGTCGCATACCTGACCGATTCCTACGAACACCACGCGACTCCATCGACCAGACCCTGTGACGCGACATCGGATGATTCCCTCGGCATGTGATGCACCGCGCACCCGAAAGAGCCCGACCCCTTGGCAAGTCCAGCTTCCTTGTTCGACCTTCGGCGCGTTTCTCACACACCGCTTCAATTGCATTCCGTGAGACGATGGGACAAATTCCTCGCGGGAATTTCCAAATGCGTTCTAAATGCGTGCATTTGCTCAATCCTCACAGGGGACTGATTAAGCAGTGGCGACTTCTGCCAGAAATGTTTAACATCAGGGCGATACGGCGAACGTTTTCGTAATAGCCGAGTTGAGGGTGCACGTTCCATGCACTTCCGCGCACTTGTTGGTTTATTTCTGTTGGTGATAATTACGCAGCCTGCGCGCGGGGACGACGCCGTTGACTACGTCCGGCAGGTCAAGCCAGTTTTGCAAGCGCGTTGCTATGCATGCCACGGCGTGCTCAAGCAAAAAGGAGGCTTGAGGCTCGATACGGCGGCCCTGGCGATTAAAGGCGGCGAAAACGGCGCGGCAATTGAGCCGAGGGACGTTGAGGGAAGTTTGCTTCTCGAACGCGTCGCTTCGAACGATGAGTCGGACCGCATGCCTCCTGAGGGCGAACGGCTCAAACCGGCAGAAATCGCGGCGATACGCGCCTGGGTTTCTCAGGGGGCGAAATCACCCGCCGACGAAAAGCCCGAGAGCGATCCCCGCGATCACTGGGCGTTCAAGCCGCCGGTTCGCCCAGCCATTCCCACGCTCGACAAATCGCACCAGAACTGGGTGAAGAATCCGATCGACGCATTTGTCGCGCACGAACATCAGAACCGCGGACTCATTCCGCAACGCACAGCGGATCGGCGGATCTGGCTGCGGCGAGTCACGCTCGACCTCATTGGCCTGCCGCCAACGCTTGCGGAACTTGACGCTTTCGTCGCCGATCAATCGCCCGACGCTTATGAGAAGGTGGCGGATCGCCTGCTCGGTAGCCCCGCTTACGGCGAGCGTTGGGGGCGGCACTGGATGGATGTCTGGCGTTATAGCGATTGGTGGGGCCTGGGGGCCGAAGTGCGGAATTCGCAGAAGCACATCTGGCACTGGCGCGATTGGATTATTGAGTCGCTGAACTCCGACAAGGGGTACGACCAGATGATCCGCGAGATGCTCGCGTCCGATGAGCTTTACCCCAACGATCTCGACCGACTTCGCGGCAGCGGATTTCTTGCGCGTCAGTATTTCAAGTTCAACCGGACAAGCTGGCTCGACGAAACGATTGAGCACACGAGCAAGGCGATGCTCGGCCTGACGATGAATTGCAGCAAGTGCCACGACCACAAGTACGACCCGATTTCGCAGGCCGATTACTATCGTTTCCGATCGTTCTTTGAGCCCTATCAGGTTCGCACCGACATGGTTCCTGGCGAGCTTGATGTCGAGAAGGACGGCATCCCGCGCCCCTTCGATTGCAACCTCGAAACGCGGACGTTTCTCCACATTCGCGGCGATGATCGCAACCCAGACAAGAATCGCGTCATCGAATCAGTGCTTCCGGCATTCCTGACGCCGCAACCGATTCGAATCACGCAAGTTGTGCTGCCGCCTGATGCCATTCAGCCTGGTCTGCGTCCGTTTGTCGTGGAAGCGGCGCTCAAGAATGCGAAAGGCCAAATCAAGCAGGCACGAAACGAAGTGGTTGAAGCTCGCCTGAAGCTTGCCGAGGCTGAAAAGCGTGTGAATGTACCGCAATCGACGGCTGTGGTTTCGAAGGCGATCGTTGCGGACGACTTCTCGGCGGCCAAGCCTGATGTTTGGCAGACACGCAGCGGATCCTGGAAGTATGATCAAGGGAAGCTGATTCAATCACAAACTGGCGCATCGAATGCGACGTTGCGTCTGAAATCGCCAACGCCGACCGATTTCGAGGCGAAGCTCGTCTACAAACCGACGGGCGGCGAGATGTGGAAGTCGGTCGGGATTCATTTCGACGTGACCGATCAGAACGATATCTCGGTCTACTTGAGCTCGCACGGACCTGGACCGAAGTCGCAAGTTTGCTACAAGCGAGGATCGGCGTTTGTTTATCCACCGGAAGGCGCAGAGAATCGACCGATTTCGCTCAACAAACCGCACGAGCTCATCGTTCGCGTGCGCGGAACGTTAGTGAATCTAATCGTTGATGGTGCGCCGTCGGTCGCGTATCGATTGCCGATTCCGCGACAACAGGGACAATTCGAAATAAGCACGTTCGACGCTCGCGCGGAACTTTCGCGGTTCGAATTGCGCACGCTCTCACCTGAAGTCGCGATGATCGAGCCAGGCAAACCGCTGGAGTTGCCACTTTCCGGACCGAGGGCGATCGAGCGGGCGAAGCTAAGTCTCGAAATCGCCGAAACGACTTTGCGACATGTAGAAGCGCAGCCGGAGCTTTTGAAAGCCCGCGTCGCGGCCGACCGAGCGAGGCTGCAACAACCGCAATCGGCGGAAATGACGAAATTGGTGACGAATGCGGCAAAGCTCGAACGTCAATCGGATGTGACGATGGCCGAAAAAGAGGTAGCGAGTGCTCGGCTCGCTGTCGACTTTGGACCTGCCGCGAAAAAAGCTGAAGCGGAAAAGAAACTGAAGAGTGCTCAAGAAGGGCTCGAGAAGGCAATAAAAGCGGTGAAGTCGCCGGGCGAGGCTTACACTTCGCTTTCTGGTTCGCTCAAGACGTTTGAATCGAATCTTGAGACCGAGGAATCGCGGAAGAAGCCGTTCCCGAAAACCAGCACGGGACGCCGCAGTGCATTGGCTCAATGGATGACCGATCGTAAGCATCCGCTCGTTGCGCGAGTTGCGGTCAATCATATCTGGAATCGTCATTTCGGCACGCCTCTGGTCCCCACCGTTTTTGACTTCGGCCGTAAAGGAACGCCACCAACGCACCCCGAATTGCTCGACTGGCTCGCCCTGGAACTGATCGAACACAACTGGAGCATGAGGCACATTCACCGGTTGATCGTGACCTCGAACACGTACCGGCTTTCAAGTTCCAACGACGGCGCCTCGCGGGAGACGTTGAAGCACGACGCCGAAAATCGCTATTACTGGCGGGCCAACCCGGTGCGAATGCAATCGGAGTTGATTCGCGACAGTTTGCTCTCACTTGCCGGAGAGCTTGATCTCAAACGCGGCGGGCCGTCGATTCCCGTCGAAAACGTCGATTCGAAACGGCGCAGCCTGTATTTCGTGCATAGCCACAACCAGCATCAGAAATTCCTGGAAATGTTCGACGACGCTGGTGTGCTCGAATGCTACAGACGTGCGGAAAGCATCGTTCCTCAGCAGGCACTCGCCCTGGAAAACAGCACGCTCGCGAACGCCGCCGCGGAAAAGATCACTCGCAAGATCTTGTCGAATCAACCCAAAGCCAGCGAGAAGGAATTCGTTAAATCGGCGTTCTTGACGATCCTCAGTTTCGAGCCGTCGGCAGATGAACAACTCGCCGTTCACGATGCCATGGCCCAATGGACCGAGCTTGCGAAGCGACGAAAGAACGCCGAGCCCGAACTTCAGGCCCGAATCAACCTGGTTCAGGCGTTGATCAATCACAACGACTTCGTGACCGTGCGCTAAAGCGATCGGGTTGCGTCGAGGATATTGCTCATGTCCACACGTCATTCTGAAAACATTCATGCGAACTGCACGGGTTCGCATCGTCGCGGATTTCTCTCCGACATGGGCATGGGGTTCACCGGCCTTGTACTTGGCGCGATGCTCGCGCGTGAAGGAATCGCCCGGGCGGATGCTCCAGCCGAATGGCTTCCGCCTGACGGCAAGCCGCACTTTCAGCCCAAGGCCAAAAGCGTCGTCTGGCTGTTCATGAATGGCGGCGTCTCGCAGGTTGAGTCGTTCGACCCCAAGCCGGAGTTGAACAAGCACGCGGGTAAATCGATCGCCGAATCGCCGTTCAAGGATGTGCAAAATCCTGAGAAACTCAAACTGGCGCGCGTCACCGTCATTAACGATGCGAACGGCCAGCAGCGAAACAAACTCTATCCGCTTCAAGTCGGATTCAAAAAGTACGGCAAAAGCGGGATTGAACTCAGCGACTGGCTGCCGCATCTGGGAACGTGCGTCGACGACATTTCGATAGTTCGATCGATGTACACGACCGACGACAATCACGGAGCGCAAACGCAATTTCATTCCGGCCGGCACATGCTCGACGGCGAGTTTCCCACGCTGGGAGCTTGGGTTCACTACGGCCTCGGCTCGCTGAACGATAACCTACCGCAGTTCCTTTCGTTGGGTAATCGCGAATACTGGAACGCGAAGGACGGCCACTATCTCGGCCCCGCGCACGATGCGATTCCCCTTCGCATCGATCCTGCCAATCCGCTCGACTACGCCAAGTCTTCGCGCGGGCTCGACGCCGACGAGCAAAAGGTAGGATTCAACCTCGTTGGCCGGCTGAACCAGATGAAGTCGGTCGAGTATCCCAACGACCCCGCGCTTGCGGCTCGCATCAAAGCATACGAACTCGCATATCGCATGCAAACGTCGATGCCCGAGGCTCTCAAGTTCGACACGGAATCGAAATCAACCCGCGACATGTACGGGCTCGACGACCCCGCCACGCGTGAGTTCGGCATGCAAATGCTCGCGACGCGCCGGTTCATCGAGCGTGGCGTACGATTCATCCAGGTTCAGCATGGCGCCGGCGGAGCGGGGGCGTGGGATGCACACAGCGGCCTTCGGGGCAATCACGAAAAGAACTTCAAGGCCGTCGACAAGCCAATTGCCGGCCTGTTGAAGGATTTGAAACAGCGCGGGTTGCTCGACTCGACTATCGTTCTCTTCGCCAGCGAATTTGGTCGCACGCCAGGCTCGCAAGGGGCCGACGGCCGCGACCATCACATTTACGGTTTTTCCGTGTGGATGGCGGGCGGAGGGATCAAGGGCGGCGTCGTGCACGGTAAAACCGATGAGATCGGCTTCCACGCCGTCGAGCACCGCCACTACGTCACCGATATTCACGCTACGATTCTGAAGCAGCTTGGTCTCGACTCGCGCCGCTTGGAAATTCCCGGAAGAAAGCGGCTCGACATCGATCACGGCAAGCCGATTGACGAAATCATCGCGTGAACATTACTTCGCGATCTTGGTAACGCCGTGCTTCTCACGAATCAGCGGCGCCAGGAATTTGGCCGTCTCGTCTCCAATGACGTGATACCCCGCCGGACTGGGATGGCGGTCGCCGAACCAGCCGGGAAGGTCGCGGAAATGTGCATCGAGCCGATTGTCCATGACCACGACTGAATCGCCGCGAATATAGGGCTCAACCCACTTCTTCCGGTTTTCGGGAATCTTCGCCAAAGGATAGCGCCGGTAATTGAGCATATTCACGCCGCTGGCGAGTTCGGATTTGTAACGCGCGTAAACGTCAAAATGAATGACTTTTTCTGCATCCGCGACAGTTTTGATGTGTCCGTTGATTTGCGCATCGGCCTCGGGCGACATGTAAGGAATGATGGTCATCAGTACGATGGTCGCCTTCGGAAAATCTTTGCGTACCCGCGCAATTAGTTCGACGAGATCCTTGGGAAAGTTGACATCGAAGTTCT
Organism: uncultured Isosphaeraceae bacterium; assembly: GCA_945957605.1. Lineage (GTDB taxonomy): Bacteria > Planctomycetota > Planctomycetia > Isosphaerales > Isosphaeraceae > CAMFLR01. Next base: position 160,968 of record CAMFLR010000004.1, on the reverse strand, counting down.
CGCGTCTCGCACGGTCGTTCAGGCCGTAGCGAATCAGCACATAATCGATTCCCGGCAGCTTGGCGATCTCCTTATCGTACCGGCCGTTCGCGAGCAAACCATGGACGAACTCGCCGTCGCGCCCCTGATTGATGACATTGGTCGGCGGTAGGTCGGCATCGGTCGCAAGCAAGGTACGAATGACGTCTTCGAGATGCCGAGATTTCGGCTCTTCTTTACGGCAAACGCTGCCAATGGTCGTGCTGTCGCCGAGGAGCAGAATCTGCAACTTGCCTTCGTGTTCTGCTCGCACGGCTTGTGGAGCAAGAATGCAGCACACAATGAAAAACGAACCGAATCGGTGCATGTTGGCTTCTCGCGGAGGGATTTTTGACGCGGTGTGACGGCCCAGACTGAGAGTCGACATCGTACACCGCGTTTCTGGCGTTCGAAAGTCGCTTGTGGATTCGCCCGGCGATCAACTCGGCTCGGGGTTGACGACGAGACGGAACGCTGATGAGATAGAACCCTGCCGCCCGAACGTCTCGCCAGTTGTTGAATGATCGATCGCCCCTTTTTAGCCCCAAGCGCAAAGCGAAATCCGCTGTGAATTCCAAGTGGAAACTGCAACTCCTGTTCTTTCTTGAATACACAATCAAAGGGGCATGGTTTCCTCTGCTCGGCCTGTACATGGGCGAGAAATACCTTGGCTTCTCGAAGGATCAGCAGGCCTGGGTGTTCAACGCCTTCGCCCTGGCAACTGTCACCGGCCTCTTCTTTGGCGGTCAACTTGCCGATCGCGTGATGGCGCAAGAAAAATATCTCGCGGTGAGCCATTTCATCGGTGGCATTTCGATGTGGGGGCTTGTCTATGCAAAAACATTTTGGCCGTTCTTCGGGCTTATGCTTGTGCACTGCTTCTTTTATGTTCCAACGTTATCGGCAGCAAATGCCATTGCATTCGCGAACCTAAGCGATGCTCGCAAGGAATTTGGGTCGATTCGCCTTTGGGGCACGGTCGGTTGGGTTGCGGCCGCCTGGCCATTGATTTTCATCCCCATCGACTGGTCGCGTGTCCCTTCGCACGCCGAAGTTGGTGGCTGGCTGCCGTGGATCGGCAAGGCACTCACGACACTCAAAACCGGCGCGGCTCTTCAAGGGGCGCTCACCGGCACATTTGCTGTTGCGGGAACCGCGTCGCTCGCGCTGGCGTTATTCTGCCTCTCTCTTCCTCACACGCCCCCTGCTCCGCGTCTAAAGCAGAATTTCGCACCCTGGGAGGCGATCAAACTGCTGCGCATCCCGAGCGTCTGTGTGCTCTACACGGTCACGTTCTTCGATTCGCTAGTTCACAACTGTTACTACATCTGGACGAGCCGATTTCTTCAGTCGATTGGAGTTCCCGAGAATTTCATCGCCTTCGCCATGAGCGTGGGCCAGGTGATGGAAGTGATCGCGATGGCGATGCTAGGCATGACGCTCAAGCGGCTCGGCTGGCGAATGACGATGATCATCGGCATTCTGAGTCAGGTCGTACGGTTTGGCGTTTACGCGATGGGCACGCGCGACACCGTTTGGGCGGTGATTGCCGTGAATCTCGTTCATGGATTTGCCTACGCTTGCTTCTTCGGTGCACTGTTCATTTACGTCGACGAGCATTTCCCCAGCGACGTTCGCACCAGCGCACAAAGCCTGTTCAACTTGATGATTTTGGGAATCTCCGTCTTCGCTGCTAATTTTCTTTGGAGCTATCTCGGAGCCCTATTCAGTACTCCACAAACCATTGGCGGCAAGCTCGTCAATGTGGTTGATTTTCATCGATTGTTTCTCGTTCCCGTGGGTGTCTCACTCTTCGCAGCGATATTTCTCGCGCTCTTTTTTCATCCCGCGCGCAAAGCGGTCACAGCAGATCCCGAATTCACATCTTAAGGGCCGCACACTTGGCGAAGTTCTCCATCGGCGTGACCGATCATCTCGAAGGCCCTGCCGATCGCGCTTCGAAAGAGGTGTATCGCGAAGTTGCGGAAGTTGTGGAACTTGCCGACGAGCTTGGCGTGCGTTACGCCTGGTTTTCTGAGCATCACGCCCATGCGCACGAGGGGCATCTTCCTACGCCCCTGCTCTTCGCTGTGCACATGGCTGGTCGTACAAAGCAGATTCATCTAGGAACGGCAATTATTTGTTTGAATCTTCACCATCCGCTCGATGTTGCTGAGCAGACGGCTGTTGCCGATGTCCTGACGAGCGGTCGTATGGCGGTTGGGTTTGGAAGTGGGAGCACACCTGAAGAATTCGGCCTCTTTGGTCAAAATGTGACCGACGAGCAGGAGCGGCATGGGCGATTCAAAAGCGCGCTCAAGGTGATTCAATCGGTCTGGCGTGGCGGAGAAAATCCACCCGATTCACCTTGGTATCAGCTTCCGGTCCATCGTGCTCTTCCGCGTGCCTCTCAAGATCTGGCAAGCCGCTGCTGGCTCGCAGTGAATAGTGCCGGATCGGCACGCATTGCGGGGGAGCTTGGTTTCAATATGATGTTTTCCCATCTGCGAACGCCGGCCCAATATCGCGAGTATTCGCTGTTTTATCGCGCATCGGGAGGACGCGGGCTCATCGCCGCAAATCGGCCGGTGATCGTTGGGACAACCGATGAAGATGCATACGCACGTGCCGAGCCTGCGCTTCGCAAACTCTGGCGAAGATTCCAGCGCGAGGGGAAGATCGCAGCCGAGATGAGCGAACCGCGCGACATTGCTGGGCTCTGCGCTCATCCGATCAATTTCATCGTTGGCAGCGGCGAAACGGTCATGCGCGAGCTCAACGCGCTTCATGCCGAATCGCCGTTCGACGTCGCTAACCTGGAAGTTCGCTGGGATGGCCTCGATCACGCGAAGGTGTTGGATAGCCTGCGACTGCTTATGACCGCGGACGATTGAAGCGCTGTGGTCGTGTCGTTCCCGCTCAACTCGCAAAAAATACTGGCCACTTGTACCGTTGTTGCGCGCTCGCCATAATGTCGGCCATACGTCGCATCTGAGGCGACGCGCCGCGATGGAGGGCCGGCATGGAGCTAACTGCCGAGCAAATTTCCGCTCTCGCGCCGGACGCGAGTTCGCTCGCCGCTGGCAGGAAGTTGGGCGGTCCTAAAGACTGGCGTGGCACGGGTCGCGACGCTCAATCGCTCTGGGGTGAGTGCCAGGGGAGTGCGCTTTATCAAGTTAAGATCGATCGTGGTTCCTTTGCGTACAACTGCACATGCCCGAGCCGAAAGCTGCCCTGCAAGCACGTTCTCGGCCTTTTATTTCTTGCTGGATCCGGCGCCCATGTAACGGAGGGAGCCGCGCCTGAATGGGTGTCGAGCTGGCTCGAAAAACGCACAGAAACCGCCAAAAAGAAGGAAGAAAAGCAACAAGCGGCGGAGTCGAAGCCAGTCGATACGGAGGCTCAGGCGAAACGAGCGGCAAAGCGTGTCGCTAATGTCAACGACGGAATCTCGCAGCTCGATTTGTGGATGGCAGACCTCGTTCGCGGGGGTCTCGGTGCGCTCGATCGTCACAATCTCACGTTCTGGCAAGATCAGGCCAAACGGCTTGTGAATGCGCAGGCAAGGGGACTGGCTGGTCGCGTCGAGCGTCTTGGCGAAATTGTCTCATCGGGCCCAGATTGGCCGGAACGATTTCTCGGCGAACTTGGCCGTTTGAGCTTGCTAACCGAAGCGTACGGCCGTATTTCGAGCCTCGATCCTCGCCTTGCAGCCGACGTCCGGCAGATGATCGGCTGGAATGTCGATGAACTGGACTCCCCGAGCACGTTGCAAGCAGTGTACGATCGCTGGCTTGTTCTCGGTCAATCGGTGACTGACGAAGAGCGGATTCGCGTCGAGCGAAACTGGCTACTTGGCTTGTCTACTGCGCGAACTGCACTCGTTCTTCAATTCGCGTTTGGTACGCAGCCGTTTCCACAATCGATCGTTCCGTCGACAGTGATCGACGGCGAAATCTCATTTTATGAAAGCGCTTTTCCTCAGCGTGCACAAATCTTGAAACGAAGCTCAGATGAGCCGCGCTATAGCGGTAAGCTTGTCGGTTCCAGCATTGCCGAAATGCTGACGCATGCAGCCGAGGCCACCGCCTGCCAGCCCTGGATCGAACGGACTGTTGGCGTAATTGCCGATGCGCGTTTGGCGCCGGTTTCGTCAGGCCCATGGCAGCTATGCGACGCCGACGGTTTCGCTGTGCCAGTAGCGCGCAGCCCGCGCTGGACGATGCTTGCGATGACGGGTGGTGTGGCGACGACGTTCGCCGGACTCTGGAATGGTGTCGCATTCGAGCCGCTGGGCGCGGTGATTGACGACGTCTATGTTGCGATTTCGGAGCGTGCGTCATGAACGCGATTGTGCAACGCGCGATCGTTGGGACGGCGCGATCGGGGCCGCAAGAGCCGCTCGATCATCCCGCTGCATCAATCGTTGACGCCCGAAACGAGCTTTCGCCCGAACGGCGATTGCTGTTGTCGGCGGGTGCGATGCTCGTGCACGATCGCGCGGGATTCGTCCCGGATTCGGCGCCAGAAGTTCCCGCGCCGAGCCCGGAGGAGACGCGTCGAATTTGCTCACCTGCGGCGTCCGCGGTCGTGGCGGAGTTGCTGGACCGATCGCTAAACGCTTATGAACTTTTGATTGGATCACTTACGGCGATTCACGACGCGAATTACGTACTGCCCCCTGCTCTGCTTCCGCGCGTGCTCGATCACTCGAATCGCCGCGATGTTCGCTCGGCTGTTCGCGGAGTGATTGGCGAGCGTGGGCGTTGGCTGGCGCAGTTCAACGAAGGCTGGCAATGGGCGCGGCATCATGTTGATTCGGCGGAAACGGTTGACCGTTTGCCCGACGACGCGGAAACGGTTTGGCTCGAAGGTGATTTGAACTCGCGTGCAGAGTTGCTCAAGCTCGCGCGGAAGCTTGATCGCGGAAAGGCAAGAGAGTGGCTGTCCGGCGTTTGGAATGTCGAAAAGGCCGATGCGCGAACTCGACTCTTGGAGGCGTTTTGCGTTGCGCTCGATGCCGATGACATTCCGTTCCTCGAGCAAACGCAGAAAGATCGCAGCGCCGGCGTTCGGAGTGAAGCGCAAGAAGCGTTGGCGACAATTGATGGTTCGGATCTGGCTCGTCGGATGCGAGAACGCGCAAAGGAAATGGTACGAATTGAGTCGGGGCCACCGGGAATTGGCTCAATATTGAGGGCGCCAGTGGCAGGCAAAGAGTCCGGCACTCGAATGGAAATCACCTTGCCAGCGACCTTACCCAAAGAATGGATTCCAGACGGCATTGAAGCGAAGCCGCCTACCGGGACCGGGGAGCGTGCGTGGTGGTTTCTTCAGGTCGTATCGCGGGTAAAGCCGCAATTTTGGGAGGAGATTTCGGGCGTATCGCCGATGCAAATTCTTGAGGCGTCGGCTCATATTGAGGACGCTGCGTTATTTCACGAAGCCATCGCTAAGGCGGCGACTTTGTTTCACGCCGAAGACTGGATGCGAGCGATCTGGGATTTTGCGTGGCAGCGCGGCGAGCAGAAGCCGAATGAATCGCCTCCCGATTTTTTGGACGACATTCTTGCTGTAATGCCACCGGTCGACGCCGAACCGCGCTTGATGAAAATCCTCGCCGCTGGGGCGTACTCGGATGCTGCAGATCTGAATGCCGCACTCGGTGCCGTATCGGGTATCTGGAGCGAGGAGTTCAGCCGCGTCTTTTTGAACTGGTTGTGGAAGAACTACGGCTCGACCAGCACACAATCGTACCCATCGGCGAACTGGCGCAACGGCGCGATAGCGGCCGCAGTTCGGCTTCATTGTGCGTGTTTCGATGACGCGCTTCGTTCACCGCACTCACGCGACGAAAAGAGCGGCTACGACTACTGGCACGAGCTCCTTGAGTCGTTTCAAGATTCGATTCGCCTGCGAAAGCGTCTGTACGAGGCACTTTGAAATCATCTCTCTCGCCGAGTAATTAGGTCGGAGTACACAGATCATGGCCAAGTCAAAACCCGAAACTGCGGTCGCTTCCCAGAATGCGAGTGCGGTCCTGCGCCGTCATGCCGAGCATGAGTTCGCTGAAGAACTCGCTGCATTACGGCTGATTGACAAACGGCCGAAGCCGCCAAATTGGGAGCTTTCGCCCTGGGCAGTAAAAATCTATCTCACCGGCGGAAAGCTTGAAAACGGGTTCGACGTAACTCCCAAGTACATCGGTAACGATCGACTCATCGAAATTGCCGTCGCAACGCTCGCCACCGACCGCGCGCTCCTGCTCTACGGTCTGCCAGGCACGGCGAAGTCGTGGGTGAGCGAACATCTTGCCGCCGCGATTTCGGGCAATTCATCACTGCTCATCCAGGGCACGGCCGGCACCGATGAGTCGGCGCTTCGCTACGGCTGGAACTACGCGCGACTTCTCGCCGAAGGTCCATCGCTCGACGCCATGGTCCCCAGCCCAATGATGCGTGCGATGCGCGATGGAAAACTCGCTCGGGTTGAAGAACTAACGCGCATCGCCAGCGACGTGCAGGACTCGCTCATCACAATCCTCTCGGAAAAGACGCTGCCAATTCCCGAGCTGAACACCGAGGTTCAGGCGAACAAGGGTTTTAGCGTGATTGCGACGGCCAACAATCGCGACAAGGGGGTCAACGAGCTTTCGAGCGCACTATTGAGACGGTTTAATACCGTCGTTTTGCCGGTACCCGACAAGTTTGACGACGAAGTTGAAATTGTCGAGCGTCGCGTGTCTCAGCTTGGTCGTGCGCTCGAATTGCCCGCCGAAAAGCCCGCACTCGATGAGATCCGTCGCGTCGTGACAATCTTCCGCGAGCTGCGCGACGGTTTGACGATCGATGGCAAAACGAAGATCAAATCGCCGTCGGGAACCCTCAGCACGGCAGAGGCGATTTCCGTGATGGCCGGCGGAATGTCGATTGCCGCGTACTTCGGCGACGGCGTGCTCACGGCCGCCGATATCGCCGCGGGGATGACCGGGGCGATCGTAAAAGATCCCGTGCAAGACAAGGTTGTTTGGCTCGAGTATTTGCAAACGGTCGTCAAGGAGCGCGACACTTGGAAGGATCTTTATCGCGCCTGCCGCGAAGTGTTGTAATTCGGCGGGAATAGTCGTCGGTTTGACCTGCTTCCCGTCGAGGCTTAAGCATGGCCGTTCATCTTTTCGGCATTCGACACCACGGCCCAGGATGCGCGCGAAGTCTGCTGAGCGCGCTCGAAACGCTCGAGCCCGATGCGATTCTCATCGAAGGGCCTCCCGATGCTGAGCAGTTGCTGACGTTCCTTGCCTCGCAAGAACTTGTGCCGCCAGTAGCCCTGCTGGTTTATCCGACCGACGATCCCCAGCGCGGCGTGTTTTACCCCTTCGCGATCTTCTCTCCGGAATGGCAGGCGCTGCAGTACGGCACGAAACGAAGTATTCCCGTTCGATTCATGGACCTGCCGTTGCGAAATCGATTGGCGATGGAGAAAACGCGAGTCGATGCGCTGGCCAAAGCGATTGAAGAGGCGAAGAACGCCACTCCAGAGGCGGTTGAAATAATCGACGACAAGCCGCTCGATGAAGCCGTCTCAGACGAGACGAAGCTCGAAGAGGAATTGACCGAGGATGTCGCACTCGACGACGATCCGCTCGGAATGCTGGCAATGGCCGCCGGATACAGCGACCGCGAGTTGTGGTGGGAACATCAGATCGAGCAGCGAATCGATCCAGCGGGACTGTTTGAAGGTATCGCGGAAGCAATGACGGAACTGCGTGCCGCTCGCGAGTCTGCTTCTGGATATCGCGCTCGAGACTTCGAACCTGAGCGTGAGGCCGCCATGCGTGAAACGATTCGCAAGGCCGAACGCGAGGGGTTCGGACGCATCGCGGTCGTCTGCGGTGCATGGCACGTGCCCGCGCTTGCAAAACGCGAGCGGAGCACGTCTGACGCGAACTTACTCAAATCGCTTCACAAGGAAAAAGTCGACGCGACCTGGACACCCTGGACCTATTCGCGGCTGTCATATCAGAGCGGCTATGGCGCGGGGGTCAGATCACCAGGGTGGTACGAACATTTGTGGAAAACTCCGCGCACGGCGGCTTTGCGATGGGTCGCAACGGCCGCGCGCCTGATGCGTGAAGAGGACATTGACGCGTCGTCTGCAACGGTGATCGAAGCAGTGCGGCTTGGCGAAGCGCTCGCGGCAATGCGTGGACTGCCGCTCGTCGGACATGCCGAGTTGAACGACGCGATGCTTGCCACGCTCTGTAATGGTAATCCCGCGCCCCTGCGCCTGATTCGCGAACGACTCGAAATCGGCGAACGGCTGGGCACCGTTCCCTCCGACGCCCCCAGCGTTCCGCTTCAGCGCGACTTGGAAGCCTTGCAAAAATCGCTGCGACTGAAGCCGACGACCGAGATCAAGCCGCTTGATCTCGACCTTCGCAACGAGACCGATCGTAATCGCAGCCGATTGCTTCATCGCCTGCGGCTGATGCAAATCCTCTGGGGCGAGCCAACCGAGACGCGCGGCAAGTCTGGGAGTTTTCATGAGCTCTGGCAGCTCAAGTGGCAGGTTGAGTTCGTAGTTCGCCTGATTGAAATGTCGGTCTGGGGCACGACGGTCGAACGGGCCGCATCGGGATTCGCGATCGATCGTGCGGAAAAGACGAACGAACTGCCGGCTCTTACGAGTTTACTTGCTGAAGTGCTCGTTGCAGATCTGCCACTTGCGCTCGAACATATTCTCGCGCGTCTTCAGGCGGTCGCGGCAGTTTCGGCTGACGTTCGCCACTTGGCAAATGCGCTTCCGCCGCTGGCACGCGTCGCACGCTACAGCGATGTGCGCAAGGTTGATACCGAGCGGTTGCGGCCGATCATTTCCGGATTCTTTGAGCGGATCGTTGTTGGTTTGCCACTGGCGTGTCGATCGATTGATGAAGATGCGGCCTTCGAAATCGCCTCGAGTATCGACAATGTGCAGCAGAGTCTCGAACTGCTCGAATTCGACGTGCTTCACGAAGAGTGGTTATCGTTGCTCGCGTCGCTCATGGATGATGACGCGGCTCATGCCCTGATTCGCGGTCTCGCGTGCAGGCAACTTCTCGAAGCCAGCAAGATCGACGACGACGAATTGCACCGGCGTACGAGGCTCGAGCTCTCGCCGGTTTCGCCCCCGTTGCAAGCAACGTCGTGGCTTCAGGGTATGCTCCGCGGAAGTGGTCTGCTGGTCGTTCATCGTGATGCGCTCTGGCAAGCGCTTGATCGCTGGCTAGTCGAGTTGAGCGCGGAAACATTTGACGAGATCTTGCCGCTTGTTCGACGCGCGTTTGCGAATTTTACGCAACCCGAGCGCCGGACGATGGGCGAGAAGGTGAAGAACCTGAAGGCATCGGAACAGTCGTCGGCTGGCAAACGCGTTGCGGTCGAAACGAGGGTCGACATGGATCGGGCCGCGCGGGTTTTGCCCATTTTGGCCCGAATTCTGGGAGTCGCACGATGACTGAAGCAGATCGGCTGCGGCGTTGGCGGCTAATTCTGGGCCAGGCGGCTGATGAGTCGTGCGGCGATCTGTCCGGAGATGCCGCCAGGATGGACAACGCGCTCGCGGCTCTTTACGACAGCGAACGTACTGCAGGTTTAGGGAAATCATCGCCCAACGTCAATCGCTGGCTCGGCGATATTCGTCAATACTTTCCCGCGTCGGTTGTCCAGGTCATGCAGCGCGATGCGTTCACGCGGTTGGGCCTTCAGCAGATGTTGCTTGAACCAGAGCTTTTGCAAAGCGTCTCACCCGATGTCCATTTGGTTGCCACTTTGCTGTCGTTAAGCCGGGTCATTCCTGCGAAAACGCGCGAGACGGCTCGCGCAGTGGTGCGAAAGGTTGTCGAGGAACTCGAACGCAAGTTGCATAACCCGCTCGTACAGGCTGTGCGCGGTAGTTTGAATCGCGCGACGCGATCAAACCGGCCAAGACTCCGAGAGATCGACTGGCAGCGCACAATTCGCAAGAATTTGCACAATTATTTACCCGATCGCAAAACGCTCATTGCCGACCGGCTCGTCGGCTTCGGCAACAAACGGGGTAGCCTTCGCGATATCGTGCTTTGCGTCGACCAGAGCGGATCGATGGCCACGAGTGTGGTTTATTCGGGAATTTTTGGCGCGGTGCTGGCGTCGATTCGCGCCGTGAGCACGCGTATGGTCGTGTTTGACACCGCTGTCGTCGATCTTACGGAAGAACTGCGCGACCCGGTCGAGCTGCTTTTCGGTACTCAGCTCGGTGGTGGAACCGATATCAATCGCGCGATCGCGTATTGCCAGCAGATCATCACGCGTCCCAATCAAACGATTCTGGTGTTGATCACTGATCTTTTTGAAGGTGGGGATGCGCGTCAGATGCTTGCGCGACTAGCTCATCTAACTGCGGCGGGAGTCAGAACGGTTTGCTTGCTCGCGCTCAATGATAGCGGTGCGCCTTGTTTCGACCAGCACAATGCATCCGCGCTGGCGGAGCTGGGAATTCCGTCTTTCGCATGCAGTCCCGACAAATTTCCTGACCTCATGGCGACAGCGATCACCCGCGGCGACGTCGCCGCTTGGGCCGCGCGCAACGACATCGTCACGGCGTGCGCATTGAGGTGATCTAGCGAAACAGGTCGGCGTTTCGCTGAACGCTGAGGTTCATCGGGCCAGCGGGGTTATTCACCGATTGGCAAGTCGTCGTTTGCGTACGGGGCGCCGAGCTTTTGAAGTAATGCAGGGAGATCGACGGAAAGGTCGGGTTTGAGGACGAATCCAGAGGCGCCTGCAGCTCGTGCCGCAGCGTGATATTCCGGCTGGGTATGCGCGGTCATGATCACGACTTCAGGTGGACTCGCAAACTTCATGAGGCGCCTGGTCAGTTCAAGCCCATCCATTTGAGGCATGGCCAGATCGGTTAGCACGAGATTTGGCGTGAACTTTTCAGCGAGGGCGAGCGCCTCTGAGCCCGAACCTGCCTCGCCCACAATCTCGAGGCAAGGTAAATCTGTGAGAACGCCAACGGCGGCTCGCAGAAAAACCGGGCTATCGTCGACAACTAGGATCCGTAGCGTTTTCATCGCTTTCCCGTGATAAGCGTGACTTGTTTTGCCCGGAACCCGAGTTGCCAGTTGAAGCGTGTGTCGTTGTTCCATGAGACAATCCTAGGCTTGCCCAGCGATTTTGTCCCTGAGGTAATACCCGCGGATGTCTCTAGGGGTATCCCCATCATCACGCACACGTCATTGCACTTAGGTTCGCCATGAAGCTCCATTGATGGTGCAATTCTGCCGCCAAATCACCACGATCCAAAACAAAAACGATCCTGCAATTGGTACTTTCTTCCTCCTACTTTTGTTCGATTTCGCCCAGTTCTCTATTCTAAGAATCGGTTTTCGCCTTAATCTAACTGCGCGAAGCATCACAATTCATGTCGATGTCAAACAAAACTCCGATTCGATAATGAGATGCTTTGCGAGCCGTCTGAACATTAGGGCACGATGCGCTGCAAGTCGCTTGGATCGCGATCAACAAGAGTTTCAAGATTCGTTCAGAATTGTAAGATTTACAGATTCAGAATTAGGTGCACGATCGGTCAAAAATGAGCCTAAAAATCTCGGAGGAAGCGTTGCGTTTTGCCTTTTGTTAGCTGAAAATGTGAAGCAGCAAGCGCGCGACGATTCGCTCGAGAGCACGGGAATTCGTTGAGGCTTGAAATCGCGCGCAGCGCACCACTCGGCAAGTGAGAATCTGGCACTCTCTCCGGAATCGGCTCTTTATGCAGATTTCCGGCGGTGAATGCGGTTCGCCAATCGAAGGGCTGAAACCGTGGCCGAGTTCCTGCGCTGGCGAAGACTCGCCGATTTTCGACGAAACGAAATGATTCGATCGCCCTTGTTGTGCCCCCCAACCCTTCACGCTAAATTAAGAATTGCCGGGAGCGATGCAATTGTTGCGGCAGGCGAGTCCGCAAGGTCCACGAAATGCAGGGAAGCTGGGCAGCATAAACATTTTATGACGATCGCGGCATTGTGAGTCGCCACGTAGTTCGCCGCGGCGGGCGGAAATGGGTGATGAAAGCAAACCGAATTATTAAAGCAACAATCCTCACGATTGCCCGCTATTTATTGGCGATCGTGATTTTGGTGCTTTCTGTGATGCTGTTCCTCATTCCCGGCTTTAAGTACGTAAAAGACGCCCCTGGGTTGGTATTCGCGCTCATGATCATGCTCACCGCGTGGGCGTGTGGATTCGGGCCGGGCGTTTTCAATACGTTGATCGTCGCTTTGGGAAGCAAGCCCAAGGACATAGAGTCCGCACAGCAGCAACCATTGAGATTTCTTCTGCTCGTTCTCACCGGCGTTGTGCTGAGTGCGGCGTCTCACTGGCTGAAAATGTCGCGTCGGCGACTGAAACTTCATGCCGAATCGCTCAAGAGCGTCATTGACGCGTCGGTCGACCACATCTACGTTCTCGATCAGAACGGAAAGTTCCTGCAAGTCGGAACGACCGCCGCGGAATTTCTGGAACGTTGGCCCGACGACATGGTGGGCAAATCGTGGTCGGAACTGCGTTTGCCGACGGACGTCATGCAGCCGCTGCACGAAATCCGGCAGAATGTCCTCGAAAGTGGTGAATCTCAGCGTGGCGATATCGTCTCGGCGACAAAGTCAGGGCCGCGCGACTTTGAATACGTCGTCGCGCCGGTGCGGACGATGCAGGGCAACTTGTCGCAAAAAGTGGTCATCGTCGGACGTGACGTCACCGAACGACGCAAGGCCGATGATAGTCACGCGCGACTCGCCGCGATCATCGAAAACTCAGACGACGCGATCATCAGTATTGGTCTCGACGGGCTCGTCCGTTCCTGGAACTCAGGCGCGGAGCGGTTGCTCGGCTATCCCGCGTACGAAATGCTTGGGGCGCCGCTCGATCGTATCATTCCCAAAGAGCGGCGAGGTGAGGAGCGGGAGTTTCTCGATCGTTTGAAGGACGGCGAACGCATCGAGCATTTCGAGTCTGTTCGCCTCTCGAAAAACGGGCAAGCGCTCGACGTCGCGATCACTATTTCGCCGATTCGCGACGCTCAGGGACAAATCATCGGCGCCTCGAAAATCATTCGCGACGTGACCGATCGCAAGCGCGCGTCTGACGTCAATGCGCGGCTCGCGGCCATCGTCGAGAGCTCCGACGACGCGGTGATTAGCGAGGACCTTAACGGGCTGATCGTCTCGTGGAACGCCAGTTCCCAGCGCATTTTTGGTTACACGGCGGCAGAGGTGGTCGGACGGAAGAGCTCGTCAATTTTGGTTTGCCCCGACAGGCCCTCCGAACCGGCCGAATTGCTCGAACGAGTAAAAGCCGGACAGGCGATCCGTAATTTCGAGACGAGACGGTCTCGCAAGGACGGCACCTCGATCGATGTGACAGTGACGATCTCGGTCGTGCGCGACCAGGCAGGCGCTCCGATCGGAATTGCGCGAATTCATCGTGATATCACCGAGCGGCTCAAATCCGAGCGGACCCGGCGCGAGACGGAACGGCTGGCTCGATCGGTCCTCGATTCGCTTTCCGACCTGATCGCGGTGATTGACGAAACGGGCGAGATCATCGCCACGAATCGCGCATGGCGCGAATTTTCGCGGCAGATGGGGGCGGTCGGACCGTTCGCGGACGGTGCTTTCGCTGAAGGTGCGAATTATCTCACGGCATGTGAATCAGCGATCGCGGCGGGGCGTGAGGACGCTCGAGCGTTCACGATTGCGATCAATGAAATGCTCGAAGGACGCCGCGACCGCTTCGAGCTGGAGTACGACCTCCATTCAGAAACCGAGCGCAGGTGGTTCATCGGGCGGCTTTCGCCGTTCCAGGGTGAAGGACCGCGCAGGATTGTGATCAGTCACCACAACGTCACGGCGAAAAAGCTCGCCGAGGAACACCTTCGGCATCGCGAGCGAGTTCTCGCTCACTCGCAAAAAATGGCGCACGTGGGAAGCTGGGAGTGGGATCTTCGCCTGCAATCGGACGGGCGATTCACGTTTGAAGGCTTGCGCTGGTCGGAAGAAACGTATCGGATTTTTGGTTACGAGCCCAACTCCGTCACTGTATCAAGTGAACTTGTTTTCAATGCAGTATCGAACCAGGATCGACGCGCGATCGTATCAGGAGTTGAGCACTCGCTGCGACAAGGCCAGCCATTCGAGCTCGAAACACGTATCGTCAGGCCAAATGGAACAACTCGTTTCATTCATGTCTGGGCCGAGCCTAATCCCGTCGTTGAACATGCCGATCACCGCGTGAGCCTGATCGGTACCTGCCAGGATATTACGCAACGAAAACTTGCTGAATCCGCGCTTCGAGAGAGTAACGAAAAGCTGCGATTATTCGTCGAACACGCGCCGGCGGCAATCGCAATGCTCGACACCAAGATGCACTATCTTGCCGCCAGTAGACGTTGGTTGACCGACTTCGGACCGAGTACCGACGATCCCTTTGGCAAGTCGCACTACGACATTTTTCCCGACCTCCCCCAGCGCTGGAAAGACGTTCACGCTCGTTGTCTCGAGGGATCGATCGAGCACGCGGAGGACGATGTAATCGAGTGGGCGAACGGCAAACGCCAAAGCATACGATGGGAAGTGCATCCCTGGCATGCGGATGATGGAAGCGTCGGTGGGCTTATTATCTTCGCCGAAGACATCAGTCAGCGCAAGCTGGCCAGCGAATCACTGCGAGAGAGCAACGATCGTCTCGCAATGGCCACGTGGGCAGCCGACCTCGGAACCTGGGACGTCGATCTCGTCAAAGGTCGCATCGTGTGGTCGGACCGTCAGCAAGAATTATTCGGTTTCACCGCCGAGACGTTTGACGGCAACGTCGAGTCAATTCTGGCGCGCGTCCACAGCGATGATCTTGGGCCGTTGAGGCGATCGCTGGCTCACGCGCGAAAAGTGAGAGAGCCATACCGGTTTGAATATCGCGTGGTATTGCCCGACGGCACGATGCGCTGGCTTGCCGACTTTGGCCGCCACAGTTACGACGAGGCGGGGAATCCGACTCGAATCGTTGGCGTGACGCAGGAAATCACTGAGCGAAAAGTTGCTGAGGAGGTGCTTAGCAAGTCGAGGCAACAGTTAGTCGCCGTTCTCGAAAGCATGACCGACGGTTATCTGATCGCCGACTCGCACTGGCAGATCACGTACGTTCATCCTCGCGTTGAACCGTTCTTCGACAAATCTGCCAAACGGCTTGTTGGTACGAACATCTGGAAAGCATTTCCCGAATTCGCGGGCACGAGTTTCGAACGCGGTTGTCATCGAGCGGTCGTCGAGCAAACACCGGTCTCCATCGAAGACTTCTATCCTTCGCCTGTGAGCAAATGGCTTCATGTTCACGCCTATCCTTCGAACGAAGAACTCTTGATTTACTTCTCAGACGTGAGCGAACGCCATCGTGCGCAGGAAGCGCTCCGGAATTACGCGGTTCGGCTGGAAAGTTTGCGCGCAATTGACCTGGCGATTCTGGCAGCGCAATCGCCCGAAGAAGTGGCTGAAGCCACATTGCAGCACCTTGCGACGCTCGTCATCTGTCAGACCGGTGCGGCGATGGTCGTCGACGAAGATCGCCAGAAGCTTATCGTGCTTAGTGCGCTTGGGCATGCACTCGAGGCGCAACCGAAGGGGACAACCATCGCGTTCGGCGAAGTTGTGTGGCCCGAGTTCGAGACACTGAAGGAAGGCCGAATCGTTGTTGCAGACGATCTTGCCGGCGTCTCGCTCGCGGGGACTTTCATGGAGCCATTCAACACCGCCGGCTTGCAGTCGTACGCGCTTGTTCCGTTGACCGATCGTCTCAAGCTCATCGGCGTGCTCATGCTTGGCTCGGATGTTGCCAATGCGTTTGGAAATGGGGCGATCGAGGTCATTCGCGAGGTGATCGACCATCTTGCGATCGCGATTCAGCAATCGCTGCTGCACGACGAGATTCTTCGCGCCAAAGATCGGCTCGAAATGATGTCTCGGCGTTTAGTCATGGCTGAGGAGGCCGAGCGCCGGCGAATTGCACACGAACTTCACGACGAAACTGGCCAGGGGCTGGCTGCGCTCAAGATCAACTTGCACGCGGCGGTGCAGAATCCTGCAGCGCCGAGCGCGGCCCGAAGGCTGGAAGAGAGTCTCGGCCTCGTGAATCGGACGATTGCACAGGTGCGCAGCCTTTCCGTGCACTTACGGCCGAGCTTGCTTGATGATTACGGGCTGGTCGTTTCGTTGCGTAGCTACTGCGAGGGCGCTGCGCTTCGGCTGGGAATTCGGATTGATTTTATTGCCGATACCGGGCTCGGCAGGTGTGACGCGGAGGTCGAAACTGCGTGTTATCGCATCGTGCAAGAAGCACTCAACAACGTGGCGAAGCACGCAGAGGCCAGCGAGGTTCAGGTCAGGCTCGAAAGACGCAACGAGGAACTGATTTTGAGAATTCATGACGACGGCGTTGGCTTCAATGTCAACGATGCGCAGGATCGCGCAAAAGCGGGGTCGAGCTTTGGTGTTCTAGGAATGCAAGAGCGGGCGATGTTGGTGGGAGGCCGTTTGACGATCGAATCTGGCGACGGGCTAGGTACCCTGATCCGGGCGATGCTGCCTTTCCGGGAAGCCCTGGACGCACATGTGAACGGTGAGGCGGAGGGTTGATATGAGTGAGATTCGAGTGATTCTCGCGGACGATCACGCCATCCTTAGAAGTGGCGTACGCGCGATTCTGGAAGGGATTCCGGAAGTGACCGTTGTGGCAGAAGCTGGAAATGGTGAGCAGGCGCTCAAGGCCATAGCGGAACATAAACCCGACGTGCTGCTAACTGATATCTCGATGCCTGGAATGAGCGGGCTGGAACTGGCGTCTCGCGTTGCAGACGAATGGCCCGATACGCGCGTGCTTGTGCTCTCGATGCATGCCGATAAGGAATATGCGACCAAGGCGATGGCGCTTGGGACGGCGGGATATATTCTCAAGGATGCAAATCCCGACGAACTCGGTTGCGCCGTTCGAGCCGTTGCGCGTGGTGAAGGCTATATGAGTCCCGCCGTTTTGGGCCATGTGACGGCCGAATTCGCGCGAATGGCGAAGGCGGAGTCGGAAAGCAGCGGACCGCTGACACCGCGGCAAATTGAAGTGCTCCGCCTCGTTGCGGAAGGGCTACCAACCAAGGCGATCGCCAAGCAGCTCAAAATCAGCGTGAAAACCGCTGAAGCGCACCGATCTGGCCTGATGGAGCGGCTTGGCATTCACGACGTGGCGGGCCTGGTTCGTTATGCGATTCGTACCGGTCTGATCAAGTCCGACGACTGAGGCTCGCCACTTTCGCAATTCACGACAAGACGATTGAGCGCGAGCTTAATCGTCGCAGGCTGCGAGCGCGCCCAGGGCGCTCCGTTCAAGCTGACGAATGCGTTCACGCGTAAGGCCGAGGAACTGGCCGACTTCTTGAAGCGTACGCGGCTTTTCGCCGTTCAGGCCGAATCGCATGCGGAGGACGCTTTCCTCGCGCGGGTCGAGACGGGCAATGCGGTTGCGGAGGTCTTTGTTCTGTTCGAGCTCAGCGAGACGTTCTTCGGGGATGCGTTCACGCGTGTCGATCAGTCCCTCGAACGAAACGCTGTTCGCGTCGTTCTCGTCGTCAGATCCCGAGCTGTTGCTGTGAACCGTGAGTCCCGCGGTTTGAAGCGCCTGGCGGGCAACTTTGAGCTTCTTCGGCTTGAGCCCCAGCTCGGCGGCGATTTCGGCCTCGAGCGGCTCGCGTCCCAACTGCTCGGTGAGAGCGATGGTCGCACGTCGCCACTTCGCGAGCAGCGAAACCGCGTAGAAGGGGACGCGGATGAATCGGCCGTGCTTGATCGTAACGGCACGAATTGACTGCTTGATCCAGAATGAGGCGTAGGTGCAGAACCGGACGCCACTGCGGCCGTCGTATCCTTCCGTGGCGCGAATCAAGCCAAGGTTGCCTTCGGCGATCAGGTCTTCGTAAGACACGCCGCGGTTCTGATATCCCTTGGCGATATTGACCACCAGTCGGAGGTTGGCCCGAACGAGTAGGTCGCGGGCAGCCACGTCGCCCATCGCGATTCTGGCGGCGAGGTCGCGTTCCTCTTCAGCGGACAAGAGCGGCGTCGAACGGATTTCCTTGATGTAGGAAGCTATGCCTGAGGCGTCTCGAGAGTGATTCATCTTCGACATTGGGGTAAGCTCCTGGTGCGATATTCAAGGAAGTAAATAAGAATTAAGGGGTTACGACACCAAAAGCGGCTTCTGGTAGCCGATTTCGCGGAGCACTTCCAACACCTCGCTCCAGGTGGGGAACATCCGGCCGCTGCGGGCCTTGTATTCCTGGATCGCGGCCATGAACTCGAGTTCAGCGTCGCTGTGAGACTGGCTATGGTCGCCAGTCGAGTTGGCGGGCGTCGGGCGATTGATCGTGGTGGCGTGGGCGGAGGTGGTCATCATCTTTGTTTTTCTTTCGTCGAAAAAGGTCCTGATCGTCGCAGCGTCACGGCGTCAGGCAGAGGGGAAGAATTAGGCAACAGCGTTAGCTTGGGGACGGTCGGTGCCGATCAGAAGCTCCAGCGCTTCGTGTCGCTTGCGGTTCAACTGGGCGAGCGTTGTCCGGTACTGCGGAATCAGCATGTCGAGGTAGGCTGCGCCAAGGCGTGAGTTGCTTCCCGCGTTCGCGATGTAGCGGCGGCTGGATTGGATCAACTCATGCAGCTTATTCGACTGGTTGACCAGAAGCTCAAATTCCTCGCGAACACGAATCAGACGGGCGAAGTCGTTGGACCGCTGCGTCGCGGTGGTGGCCATCGTGGATCCCTCGTCGCTCATGGTGTAGGTCGTGAATTTTCTCTCGACGGTCTTATTCTTGGCAAAAATGTTTTCCTAAACGATTGGAAATCTCCCCTAGTCGCCCCTAGGGTCTCCCCCCTACTCCCTTACTCAGGAAGTTGCGCGAATTCCCTAGGGGGCAAACGGCGTTGTTCTCAAAGAACTTATGTCAAAACAAGACATGAAGAATCCGTGCATGTTTGATGCCTCGAACGGTGAGAAGAGTCGTTTGTGACCTATGATGATGCGTGCTGAAAACCCTCAATTATTCGCAAATCAGGCCGTTTTCTGCGGATTATTACGCTTATAACGACCCGAAAAAAGTGCCAGTTAAAACCTACAATGATTCGAAATGTTTCTCAAGCATGTCTAATTGAAGCCAAGTGAATGCACGAGCTGGAGCCGATTCTTAAACGAACATTCCGCCAATTGGCTTCTAAGGTATTGACGCATCGTGAACGAATGAATAGTATCTCGCGCAGGGCCAAACGGTGGGAGGGGCTGATGCCGAGACAAATTCCAACTTCGTCGCAAAGAGAGGGTGAAACTCTTTCTGAGTTGCGTAAAAGACTTGGCCTTTTCTCTTTCAGGCGTGATGAGGCGGCAGTCGAGTCATCGACGCAAAAAGGTCAGATCCTCGACCTCGAACTGAAGGCCGGCGGTCTCGTGGAATGGCTGTCCGCAGGCGAAGGGGCGGGACGCGTCGCGTCGGCCATGCAATTGATGTCTCAACGCGGACTGTCGCGCGGGTTTCTTGCGATCGTCGACGCAGCCGGCACGTGTTATCCACCTGCACTCACAGGCTGGGGTGTTCATCCAGCCAGAACCTTGCTGATTCGTCCCACGAATCGTAATGAGACGTGCTGGGCGATCGAGCAATGCCTGCGCTGCTCGGGCGTAACGACGACCTGGGCCTGGCTCGACCAGAAAATCCACACGCGGGTTTACCGCCGCTGGCAGCTTGCCGCCGAATCGGGGGGAGGAGTGGGAATCTTCTTCCGTCCCGAATGTGCACGAAGCGAGCCGGCGTGGGCCGACGTAAGACTTCTTGCTACACCGCTTTCAGGTGGTGGACGCGACGCTAGACGGATTCGAATCGACGTACTCTATCACCGGGGCGGGCTGGGAGGTATCGCCCAGGTCTGGGAGATCGACCATGCGGAGGGTGTTGTGCGTTTGGTTCCCGAGATGGCCCATCCAGCGGCTTCGGAGCGCACGGCCCGAGCTTAAACGATCGGAAATCGTCCTGTTCAGCACCGACGGCCAGCGCCCGCTGGTTTCTGTATGCGGTCCACAGGCCGAACGCATGGGAGTATCACCCGGCCAACCGCTGGTCGAGGCAAAGGTTCTCCTCCCCAAAGCGGTTTTTCTTCCCGATGACCTGGCTACAGACCGCCAGGTTCTACGACAACTCGCGCTCGATAGTCAGCAGTTTTCCCCATGGGTTGGCCTGGAAGAAAGCAGCCAACCTGAATCGCTCCTTTGCGATGTAACAGGTTGTCCCACGCTTTGGGGCGGCGAAGAAACCTACCTCAACACAGTGCGCGACTACTGGCACAATCGCGCCTTCCACATTCAACTCGCGCTCGCCGGTAGCGTGGGAGCCGCCTGGGCCGTCGCGCACGCTGTAAATTCCGCAGTGATTCCTGCAGGAAGCGAGCAAGCCGCACTCTCCGCCTTACCTGTGGAATTACTGCGTCTACCCGAAGCCATTCTCGAACGCCTGAATACACTCGGCCTGCGGACAATCCGCGACCTGCTGAAACTTCCGCGCGAGTCGCTAGCAAGCCGGTTTGGAGCGATTCTCAGCCAGCGACTCGACCAGGCCCTGGCCATTCGTGCAGAGATGTTCATTCCCGAACGGCTGAATGAACCGTTAACGATCGCACACGAGTGGGATGTGCCGCTCGAAGACCGCGAAATGGTGGCCAATCTCTGCCGGCAAATGCTCGCCGCACTCTTATCAATGGCCGATATTCCCGGCGCGGGTCTTCAAGAGGTTGAGGGAGAGTTGCAAACAGAGGTTGACGTCGTGCGGCTCGAGATTTGTCTCGTCCAGCCCTCGCGCGACGAGCAACACCTCGCCCAACTCCTGAATCTTCGCCTGGAGCGTTGTCGCTGGTCGGGAGGCGTGATCGCCATTCAATGGACGGTCCGACGTCTCGGCTGGATGTCTCAATCGCAAGAAAACTGGTTCGACCGCGACCTCGATACGAACTTCGCACGCGAGATTATCGGACTCGTCGAAAAGCTGGGCAGCCGGCTGGGAAACACAAGCATTGCCTGGGCCGAAACGCTCCCCGACGCTCAGCCCGAGCATTCGATGCGGCTCGTTCCCTGGACGACCGAGAAGCCCGCCGATGCTCTCGCACCTGTGATGACAGAAAATCAATCGCGCGACCGGCCTTGCCAGTTGCTTGGAATTCCTGAACCGATCGGCGTCATCTCAAAATTCCCTGGCGGACCGCCCGAACGTGTGCTCTGGCGGTCGCAAAAGAACGATGTGGTTCGCGCCTGGGGACCCGAACGCATCGAGACCGGCTGGTGGCGCGAAACCGATATCCAGCGCGACTATTACCGGACCGAGTGGATCGACGGTACCCATGCCTGGATTTTTCGCGACGACCATTCGGAACGGTGGTTCCTCCACGGTTTCTTCGAGTGACGCGTCATGCCCGAACTCCAACACCCTCGACTCTACACGCCCGCTCTCGTCTCAAAGGTCGAGGGACAGGAGCCATCGCCGTTCCGAATGGTCGAGTTGCATTGCAAAAGCAACTTTTCCTTTCTTGAGGGAGCGTCTCATCCCGACGAACTTGTCACCACGGCCGCTCAACTCGGCTATGCGGGAATAGCAATCACCGATCGCAACACGCTCTCAGGCGTCGTTCGGGCACACATCGCAGCGAAAAAAGTCGGGCTCAAGTTGATCGTCGGCGCGGAGATCACCCCGGCGGATTCCCCACCCGCGCTACTCTGGGCCACGAACCGCCACGGCTACGGGCGGCTCTGTCGGCTCCTCACGCGCGGAAGGATGCAAGCCCCAAAAGGCGAATGTCATTTCACCTTCGCCGACGTGGCCGAACATGCCGACGGCCTGCTCGCCGGCGTTTTGCTCCCTCATTCCGCCGATCCCAAAACTCAGCTTCAAAGATGGGCAGAAGCCTTCCCCGGCCGCACATACGCCGTGGCCGAGTTACATCGCGGTTCGAGCGACGCAAGGCAACTAGAAGCTTGGCAACTTGCCGCACGCGAGGCCAAAGTCCCACTCGTTGCAGGCGGAGACGTTCACTATCACGACGCAACCCGGCGTTACCTTCAAGATGTGCTCACGGCAATTCGCCTCAAAACAACAGTCGCCGAGCTTGGAGCTGTTCGTTTTCCCAACGCCGAACGGCGGCTGCGATCGCTCGATGAACAACACTCACTCTTTGCGCGATGCCCAGAAGCGATCGAACGAACCGTTGAGATTGCCGACGGCTGCAACTTCTCGCTCGACGAGCTGAAATATGACTATCCGATCGAGGTCTGTCCCGAAGGGGAAACGCCATCTGACCACCTTGCACGCCTAACTTATCTAGGGGCAGCGAAACGTTATCCCAAAGGTGTGCCGGAAAAGGTTCTGAGGCTTTTGGAACACGAGTTGGCGATCATTCGCGACATGAACTACGCCGCCTATTTTTTGACGGTGTGGGACTTGGTGCGCTTCGCCCGCTCGCGCGGAATTCTCTGCCAGGGACGCGGATCGGCAGCAAACTCCGCCGTTTGTTTCTGCCTGGAAGTGACGTCGGTCGACCCCGATATCATCGACGTACTCTTCGAACGATTTATCTCGCGCGAGCGCAACGAAGCCCCTGATATCGACGTCGATTTCGAACATCAACGCAGAGAAGAAGTAATTCAATACGTTTATGACAAATACGGTCGCGAGCGATCGGGCATGACGGCCGAGTTGATCACCTATCGTCCTCGTTCCGCCATCCGCGACGTGGGCAAGGCGCTCGGTCTGTCGCTCGACCGTGTCGATGCACTCGCAAAAACGATTGGGCACTATGCAGACACAGTCGACGAAATGGTCGCGCGGTTTCACGAAGCCGGCATGGATCCCACGACGCGAGTCGGCCGGCAGCTCATCCATCTCGTCCGGCAAATCCTCGGCTTTCCGCGGCACCTTTCGCAGCACGTCGGCGGGATGGTGCTTTCCCAGCCGCCGCTCTGCGAGCTCGTACCAATTGAAAACGCCAGCATGCCCGGTCGAACCGTGCTTCAGTGGGATAAAGATGACCTCGATGCACTATGTATTCTGAAAGTAGATTGCCTCGCGCTGGGCATGCTCTCCGCGATTCGTCGCGCATTCGATCTGATCGAACAGCACGAGAACCAGACTTTTACACTCGCGTCGATTCCCGAGGATGATCCAGCGACGTACGCTATGATCCAACTCGCAGATACGATTGGCGTATTCCAAATTGAATCGCGCGCGCAAATGAGCATGCTTCCTCGGCTTAAACCGGCGAAGTTCTACGACCTGGTTATTGAAGTGGCGATCGTTCGCCCTGGGCCGATTCAGGGTGACATGGTTCATCCCTATTTGCGTCGACGTAGTGGATTGGAGAAGGTTGAGTATCCCAAGGAAGAAGTCCGCAAAGTTCTGGAAAAAACTCTGGGAGTGCCGCTTTTTCAGGAACAAGCGATGAAGCTTGTGATCGTGGCGGCGAAGTTTGAAGCAGGCGAGGCTGATCAATTGCGACGAGCGATGGCGGCCTGGCGACGCAACGGCATGATCGAGCAATTTGAAGGAAAGTTGATCGAAGGCATGCTCGCAAATGGTTATACCGAGGAATTTGCCAAAAGCCTGTTCCGCCAACTTGAAGGCTTTGGCTCTTACGGTTTTCCTGAATCGCACGCTGTCTCGTTTGCGCATTTGGCGTACGTCTCAGCGTGGATCAAATGCCATCATCCCGCTGCGTTTTTGGCCGCGCTGCTCAATAGCCAGCCGATGGGGTTTTACTCGCCATCGCAACTTGTAAGCGACGCTCGCGCGCATGGCGTTGAAGTACGGCCGGTTGATATCAACCAGAGTGAGTGGGATAGCACGCTCGAACGGAGCGAGACCGACGGAAAATTGGCGGTACGTTTGGGGTGGTCGCGTATCAAAGGAATGCCTGAAGCTGCAGCCAATATCCTGGTGCAAGCGCGCCAGACAGGTCCATTTACCTCGTATAACGATCTCGTGAGTCGAACAGGATTCGGCAGCGGCGTTCTTGGCCGTCTGGCCGCAGCCGATGTTTTCGCTCCGTTCGGTCTTTCGCGACGACCGGCAATCTGGCAAGCCATTGAACCCATTGATTCCACGCCGCTGTTTTTCAACCTTCCCGACGAGCCTCCACCGCCCCTTCCCCTGCTCTCCCCCGCGCAGGAGGTTGTGCAAGACTATCACTCGCAAGGCTTGTCGCTTCGTGGGCATCCGTTTGAGCCCTTTCGCGCGTTTTTGACCCAGCAGCGCGTGGTTGCCGCTGTCGAGTTGGCGCATCTCGAGCCGGAAAAACTGTACCGTGTCGCCGGCCTGGTTCTTCTGCGGCAACGCCCTGGCACAGCCAAGGGAGTGACCTTCATGACGCTTGAAGATGAAACCGGTACGGTTAATCTGATCGTCTGGAAACACGTCTGGGAACGCTACCACCGCGTCGCTCGTCGCGCGCGGGCGCTCGTTGCTCACGGCTTGTTGCAACGGCAGGAAGGTGTGATTCACATCATCGTCAGGAGCATGAAAGACCTGACCACGCTCGTTTCCAATGTCAGCCAGTCGTCACGCGATTTTCATTGATCACACGAAACATCACAAATGCAAGCTTGCGGCTATGCGACATACCGAGAGTTTCAAGAAGTGTCTTAAAGGTGTCATCAGACTTGCCTCCATTGCATATGATTCCCCCAAATCGGCTGCGCATGAGCAGCCTGCGATGGATATGCTGATTCATCACACAGCCTCAGAGCACGACGCACACAGGGCCAACGGGTTTTCATTGGAGCGAAAGCCATCATGAACACGGGCGACACGCACCAGGGAGCGCCGGGAACCGTACCTGAGCCTGGCGACGGGGCGGTGAAAACGGCTTCCGAACACGCCGACAAACCGGCAAAAGTTGAACATCCGCACCATCGCAAAGGACTGCGCAGGCTCGTGATTGGGCTCGTCGTTTTGTTCGCACTCGTAGGAGCGGGCGCTTACGCAGCACCGTGGATCAAACGAGCGCTAAACACTGCCTCGACCGACGACGCATACGTGAATAGCCACGTTACGCTCGTTGCCCCCCGCGTCTCGGGGCAGGTTGCACGTGTGTTTGTCGATGACAACATGCGTGTGAGCCTGGGCGACCTGCTCGTTCAGCTTGATTCTGAGCCCTATCGCGTGCAGGTGGCGATCAAAAAGGCCGCCGTTGATAACGCCGAGGCCGATTTCAAGGCGGCGGAAGCACAGGTACGGGCGACGCTCGGCAAAGCGCGCAGCATGCGCTGGGGGCTGATTTCGGCGATGGAGGACGTGGATAACCGCGTCGCGCTGCTTCGTGCGCGAGTCGCAACGATGCACAGCAAAGAGGCCACCCTTCAACGCGCTCGCGCCGATCGCAACCGCGGCGAAGCGCTGATGGGCCGCAATGCGATTTCTCGCGAAGACCTCGACCAACGCAGAGAGGCCGAACGCGTTGCCGAAGCCCTTGTGACTGAATCACTCGAAGAGGTGTTCGAAACCCGCGTATCGCTCGGCCTGCCGCCGCGTCCGGAAAAGGGAGAACTTACCGACGTTCCTGCCGACCTGAAAGAGAATTACTCCGGTGTGCGACAGGCACTCGCCCAGCTTGTCCAGAATCTGGCGGAGGTCGGCCTGCCGCTTGTTTCCTCGACGCAAACCCCCACGAAAGCGATCGAAGAATTCATGAGCCGCGACAAGGAAGGGAATATCGATCGCATTCTCGAGCGAATCGTCCCCGAATCCCCCGCGGTTCGCCAGGCGAATGCGCGACGCGAACAAGCCCAGCGCGACCTCGCCAAGGCCGAACTTGATCTGCGTTACTGCGACGTCCGCGCCGAGATCGATGGCGTTGTCACGCGACGCAATGTCAATCCGGGAAACAACGTCTCTGCCGGACAGTCGGTGATGGCAATCCGCTCACTCAACGAAATCTGGATCGACGCGAACTTCAAGGAAACGCAACTCGCCGATATCCGCATCGGCCATCGCGCCGAGATTGATGTCGATATGTACGGCGATCGCAAGCGTTTCCGCGGGCGAGTGTCTGGACTGACAATGGGGACCGGGCAAACCCTCGCACTTCTGCCGCCCCAGAATGCGACGGGCAACTTTGTGAAGATCGTTCAACGCTTGCCGGTGCGTATCGAACTCGAAGATTACGACCCCGAGCAAGAAACGTTGTTCGCCGGTCTTTCAGTGACTCCGTTCATCTTCGTGAATGAAGCACCCAGCGGTCCCGGCGCAGGCAAGCGGCTTCAAGAAATTCGACGCCCCAATCCTCCGACGTCAAAATAAGGAGGCGGGCATGTCGAGTATTGCACAACCTACCTCCCTCGCGCGGCCCGCAGTGAACCCGTGGATGATCGCCGTCGCGGTCGTTATTCCCACGTTCATGGAAGTGCTGGATACGACGATCGCCAACGTCGCACTGCGGTACATTGCTGGAGGACTGTCGGCCGCGAGCGTTGATGCCGAGTGGGTCCTGACCAGCTATCTCGCCGCCAACGCCACGATTCTGCCGATCACCGGCTGGCTCTCGGCCCATCTTGGCAGGCGCAACTATTTCCTGCTGTCTATCGCTGTTTTTACGATTGCTTCCGGGCTTTGCGGCATCGCCACAAGTCTCGAACAGCTCATCTTCTTCCGTGTGCTTCAGGGGCTGGGCGGCGGTGGACTACAACCTTCGAGCCAGGCGATTTTGCTCGATAGTTTCCCGCCGGAAAAGCAAGGCGCAGCTCAAACCATGTTCGGCTTCGCCGCGCTGCTCGCACCCGTGGTTGGGCCGACATTGGGCGGCTATCTCACGGTGACATATGATTGGCGCTGGATTTTCTACATCAACGTGCCTGTAGGAATCGCAAGCCTGGCGGCGGCGTATTTCCTTGTCGATGATCCTGACTATCTCAAGAAACAACGCGCCGAACAGCGCGGCAAGCCGCTCAACTTCGACTACATCGGACTCGGGATGCTCATTCTGGTGATTTCCGCCTGGGAAATCCTCTTGAGCAAAGGGCAGGAATGGGACTGGTACAACGACCCATTCTGGCGCGTACAAACGCTGTTTATTCTGTTCGCCGGCGGGTTGATCGCACTCATCATACGTGAGCTGCGCATCAAGAATCCTGTGATCGACTTTCGTCCCCTGGGCGAACGAAATTACGCCGCATGTTGCATCATCATCTTTTGTGCATACGGCGTGCTCTACGGTGGAACGACATCACTTCCCGGCCTGCTGCAATCGCAATTCGGGTACGACGCGTACGTCTCCGGCCTCGTGCAGTCACCTGCTGGCTTATTCTCGATCATGGGATTGGTGATCGTCGGCGCACTGATCGGCCGCGGAATCGACGCGCGTATCTTCATCGCGCTGGGATTGCTCGTGATGGCGGTGGGCAATTTCTGGATGTCGCAAATGAACATTTACATCAGCCCATTCCAGGTCGTCTGGCCGCGGGTGGTGTTCATTTCGGGACTCTCGTTGATCTTCGTTTCGATCAACGTCGCCGCATTCAAGTATATTCCCCCCCATCTCCGGGGCGCGGCCGTGGGCTTGTTCGCCTTGTTGCGAAATGAAGGTGGTAGCGTGGGAACCTCGATGGCGCAAACGTTCGTGATTCGCCGCGAGCAATTTCACCTTTCGCGAATTGGCGAGTTTCTCGACCCGCTCAATCCCACGCTCAACGACTATGCCACACAGGGGCACGCGTATTTCTTGCACGAAACGGGCGACCCGGCCGCCTCGCAACTTATGACCTGGCAGGCACTCGCGGATTTGCGTCAGCAGCAAGCCTCCTCGATGTCGTACTTCGACGCCTTCTGGCTCTTCTCCGCACTCGCCGTTTCGCTTGTTTTCCTCGTCTTGCTCATGAAGCGATCGGTCGCGGAGAAGGGAGAACACATCGGCGCGGAGTAGTCGGGCCTATGAACGTAATGATTCTGAGCGATGACAAAAATGCAGAGCCGAGGCATTCCGTTGCTTCGGCTCTGCATTTGAGTTTCGAGATCGAGTAGTTTATGGCTTGACCACCCTACGAGAAATCTGGGCCTTGAGTGCATCGCTCACTGCTGAGTCAAATCCCGACTTGCTCGCATCGGCCTGCTTCTTTTGCACCTCAGCGATATAGGCGTCTCGCTTCTTCGACAGCTCGACGATCTGTTCGCGGATCTTCTTGCGCTCGGCGATCTTCTCGTCGACCATCTTTTGCCGGGCTTCGGGCGTGAGCTTCTGAAGCTCATCCGGCAACTCTTCGGTCTTGATCGATTCGAGCTTGACCTTGCCGTTTTCAACTGCCTGCACAAGGTCGCTATCGTCATACGCTGCGGCATTGATTGCTTTGTTGTAGGCACGATCGGCGGCCGCGGCCTTGGGAGCGGCAGCCGTTACCGACGCTTCCAGGCGAGCCTGCATACCCGCTTTTTGCCTGCGGAACTCGGCAGCGGCTGGGCCGGCCATACCACCGCCAAAGGCCATGTAAGTGCTGCCGACCTTCGCGCCAAGCTTCGCCAGTTCAGCATCAAAAGGCGTGGCGACCGCAACGACACCGCCGTTCTGTGCGATCGCAAAATACTCGCCTTCACCCGCGCGAGCGATTGCTTTCCACGCGGTGTCGGTGCCCTGCATGTTGCCGCACTGAATCGTATTGACGATGATTCCCTTCTTCACAGCCTCAGATGCCGATGCAATCGTGTCGGGCTCGTCGCTGTAATCGTTATGCGGCGGCGCATCGCCGACGAGAAAGAGAATCTGGGCGACATTGGGTGATCGCTCGGCCCAGCCCGCTTTGCGAACGCCATCACAAAGCGCCTGGCGAACATCCTCGGGCGCGTCGCCTCCGCCCACTGCGGCATACGCCATGAGCGTCGAATAAACCTTGTCGAGGTCGCGCGTGATCGGCAAAACATTCGTCACATAAGCATCGCCGTGATCGCGAAACGCGACGAGCCCCATCCGAACCTCCGGCTTCGAGGGCGACTTCATCACCTCGTTGACGATGCCCCAGACCTTTTGCTTCGCTCCTTCGATCAAGCCACCCATCGACGAGGTTGTATCGATCACAAAAACAAGTTCAATGGTTGGCTTTGCGCCGGCGACGTCCTTCACCTTCTCGGCCGGATCGTGCTGCGCCCACGCCGACGAAGCCAGCAGCATAATACCGACCAGTGCGAAACCGAATTGACGCATGTTCGCCTCCCGAGCGTGCCAAGGCCGCGGAAACGTCGGCCGAAATAAGCCTTCTCAAGGTTAAACGGACGAAAAGGAAGTTCATTAGCAACCTTGGCAATCGAAATTGTCTTTCAACATGACGTGCAATTGGAAATCGCGCTCGACTCGCGATAAGACACAGTTGGTGAAACCAGCGGGATGATCCGCTTCGCCCGTTAACTCATCCCTAACGACGAGTTCTGCCATGGCCTTGGAACCGATAACGCTTTTTACACGAATCGCCGACCCCGCCGGCGTTGCTCGTCGGCTCCGCGAACTCGTTCCAGACGTCGAAGTCGACGGCTCGGATGACAACTGGCGGAATGCAGTCGTTCCGTTCGGAACAGGGAAAGCCCGGCGCACGCTGACGTTTACTCACGACCCAGACTACTATTCCGAGCCGAACTGGTCGTCCCAAATGAACGGGATGCGAGGTTACTTCTCGCGATTTCCGGAGACGGAAAGAAAATCTTTCGTCCTCATGCTCACCACCACGTTCAAGTTTTCTCTTGGAACCCAATTTGAGCCGGAATTTGATCCTGAAGGCGATCCTCGACTTGAAGTCCTATTCGCCGTCGCGGAACTACTCGATGGCGTTCTATTCACCCCATCAGCGCTTCGAGATGCGGGCGGGCGCGTACTTGTCGGAGCTAACGGAAAGCAAGACGAGGATGCAGTCTGGCCCCGTGTGATTGCAGCGGTTTCTGCTGAAGAACCGATGGGGGCGGCAATGCACGAGAAGTCGCGGCCAGGGGCTGTCGACGACGAGGAAAACAAGTTGGCGGCGCCAACTGCCGAACGGGTTGCGCGTCGGGCACTCGCATTAACAGCCGTCACCGCGCGAGGAATCCTCGAACAGGATGCGAAGAGCAAAAAGTCGCAGTCGACGTACAAGGACCTTCTGACCTGGGTTCAAGACATCAAGATTGACGATGAATTCGGCCCCGATGAGTCGGAGGTTCTCCAGTGCCCGTTGGGCCGTCTCGAACCGAGACAGCAGATCGTGTCAACTTGGCGGCTCGAAGGGCTAGTTGTTCTGGCGTGGGCACTTCGCAAGTCCGAGATCCCACCGCATGATCAACTCGTCAATATGAATCCCCTCTGGAAAAACCTCGGATTGTTCGATGCCGAAGCGGCTGCGAAGTTATTGGCCTCGCCCGTGCTTCGCGCTCGCGAGGAGATCGGCACCTTGCGCAGCCGACTCTTCGCCCTTCATTGGCGACTGCGTAATTTCCGTCTCAGGCCGCAAGTGATGGACTTTGCGGATTTCGCCAAAACCTGCTGGTTTGGTCCCCTCGACCTCAATGGCCTGCCGCTTGTGAAAGGGGATTTGGCTCTCAATCGTAAGCGACTCGACAAGGCTTCCGCCGATGTTTTCTCATCCGCACACAGTGCGGCCCATGAGCGTCATCAAGCTGTGAACTGGTTATGGGAAGGGCCGGAAGACTACTCTGAAGCGAGCGTGGCGACGTGATTGTGGCATTGTTGCGTGCGGCTCGCTTGGCGTTCGCGTGCGAACGATCGGTTACGCACGCGATGCCGCCAATCTGCTGTTTGTGGATTCACTTCTCGCGCTTGGCTTCGCTCGTTTTGATGTAACGATCAGCAAACATCAGAAATGTCGGCCAGTTGGGACCGGTGGTATGTCCGCCGCGATGCTGACGAAACGCCAATTCTCCCGCGACGATGCCCGTTTCAACTTCAGGGAAATCCGAGGTTCCCAGGTCTTTCTTGCCCAGCAGTTTGTAAACAGGCCCCGCTGCGACTGCCGCCTGAAAACTGCCACGCTGGTCAACCCACTGCCCCTCCGCCCCCGGCCCTGATGACGCACCGTAGCTGATGAACGTCGGGCGTGGGGCGCAAAGCGCAATCAGTTCGTGTGCATCGACCGGCAAGTCGTCGGGCGTTTGCGGGCCGCCGTATTTCAGGAAGTTACCCGCCATCCAGTGGTATTCGCCTGAACTCGTGAGATTCTCGACCAACTCGCCAAAATTGCGACGGTGCAGTTTGGCACCTCCTTCACCAGACGATCCGATGAAGCCGATCGCGAACCGTTGGTCGAATGCCATCGTAACCAGCGCGGCTTTGCCGTAGCGCGAAAGCCCTTCGATCCCAACCTGCTTCGCGTCGACCGTCGGCTCCGTCTCGAAATAGTCGAGTGCGCGGCTTGCTCCCCAGGCCCACGCGCGAAGCGATCCCCAATCTTCCGGCTTCCTCGGCTGGCCCTTATTGCACAGGCCGATGATTCCTTTCGTCAACCCAGCACCATTGTCGGCCTGAATGCTGTTGGGAACGATGATCGCATAACCCCAACCTTTCGCGAGCACCTGTTGCTGCCAGGTAGGTCCTTGTCCGCCGAAACCGAAGCCCGGCGGGGCCCCCTTCGTCGCCGATTTTGCATCTGCGCCGGCTCCCTTGGTTGCGGCTTTGCCGGGTGCTCCGCCAGGCCGCGGCCCGAAACTGAAGCCAAATTCCATCATCACGGGAACAGGTCCGTGCGCATTCGCAGGCGTCGTAAGCGTGAGCTGAATATCAACTTTGATTTCAGGATGGCTCGAATTATCGACATGCCCCACCAGTCGTCTGGTGATCGCCGCGATATCGCCGACCTTTTCTTCCTTCTTCTCGACAACCTCCCAGTTCACCTTCGGCGTATCCTTGGGCACGCGCCCGTAAACTTCGCGTTCAAAGTCCTCTACGATTTCCGGCCGGCGCTTGTTCCACCAGAGTTCGGCCGAGGTCACCTTCGTGCCATCTTTGCACACGAGCGGATCGGGAAGCGTGAAAGTACGCACCTTCGACTCGTCGTAATTCGCTGCATTGGCTGCGTTGCGATTCATGCCATTCGCACCCGAACGCAGCGACTTGATCCCGAGCGCGTCCATCATCTGCTTGTGGTCTTGCTGCGTCGCCACTTGTGCCTGTGTTGGCGATTTCGCATCTTGCGCCCCAGCGGGCACAGCGATCCCGACGAGCAAACTCGCGATGATGGTGCGTCGCATTCGTGTGGCCTCGCAGACCCGGTGTGAGACGTGGTTGGTGCTGGCTTCAGCAGAATACGCGAGCCGCGAGTCAAATGCGAATGCGTTATCGCGGCAATTTCCAGTGTGCAGCGAATTCGCATCGTGACGAACGTTCGCCTTGAGTCTTCACTTGGCGGGTTCGGTCGTACTTTCAACCTTTGGTTGCGAAGGTGGTACGATCGGCGGCATTGGCGATTTGAATGCCAGCGGAAACCGCGCCTGAATCATCCGATCGATATCCTGGCGATTGGCGAATCCGTCACCATCGCTATCGGCCGCTCGGATGAATCGCGTCGCCTCTTCCGTGTTCACTTTGCCGTCGTGATTCTCGTCCATGTTCATGAGAAAATGGACGCCAGACGTCGGCATGGGCCAAGGAGGCATGGGAGGTCGTGCCATTGCGCCGGCAGGCCAAGGTGGCATTCTCGGTCCGTTAACAAAGTTACGCGAGCTATCCCTGCTTTCGACGTACTTGAGATATCCAGCGACAAGGATCATGCTGATCACGCCCGCAGCCAGCGCCAGGCTACCGACAAAAGTTGGCGTCGTGGGAGTTTTACGCGTTGCAATCGCGAAGACGGCGGCCGCCACAAGGGCGATGATGCCTGCGATGGCCACTGCACCGATCAACTCATCGAGAGAGCGATCGAGCATGCCGTCGAGAATTGCGCTGAGGAACTTCATCGAGTAGCTCCTTCGATTCGCTCAATGAGCGGGTGTCCAACCTGTGCTGATTCAGCACGAGATAATCCCCATCCTTGAGTATCGATCATTTCGTTGGCGCCAATGATTGGAGATAGGCAACAAGATCGGCGAATTGTTCGGCCGAGAGCGTGGCGGCAAGTCCTTCGGGCATGGTCGAGGTTTCATTGCGGCGACGTTGGTCGATCTCTGAACGCTTCAATTCGCGAAGCGATCCGGAGGCATCGCGAATTTGAACAGAGGCTGGCCCTTCGCTGACGACGAACCCGGAGAAGACGCGGCCGTCGCTCATCGCGAAGTTATACGCTTCGTAGCCTTGGGCAATCTTTGTGTTCGGTTTGAGGATTGATTCGACCAGTTCGCCGTAGCTGTACCGTTTACCGATATCAACCAGATGTGGCCCTTTTGGCATCTGGCCATCGGCATCGGTATGGCAGGCGCGACACGACTGGGTCGTGAAAACCGTCTTGCCCCGATCCGCGTTACCTTTTGTGTTGAGGACTGCCTGGGCAACCGCCTCGTAGGTCATATTTCCGATCTGATTGGGATTCTTCGGATCTGCCTTTGCGAGCACGACGCGAGGCTCGTCTTCGGCCGCGTGCACATTGACCTTCGTGTCGGCCGAGATGCCTGGAAGCCGAACTCGATGCAGTGCGAGTTGGTCGCGAAGAAACTGCTTGGTCTCGACATCGCCATCCTGCAGGGCTGCCTGAAGCACAGTCGCAATCCGTTTGCTGCACTCCCACTCGCGCGGGTCGTAATACGGCCCCGCGGTATCGGGCCGAATGCCCCACCAACTGCCGTCGTATTCCGCCTCTTTGTGGTAGAGACGCACCAAAGTGGCGAGGACGTCTCGTCGCGCGTTGGCATCGCGCATCGATCCCAGTTTTTTGATCAGCCCTTCGACAGCCGCAGCATCATACATCGACTTTAGCGCACGAAGCGCGCCGGCGCGGTGTGGACCGTCGATTGCATCAACACAAGCCTCAACCGCGTGCAACTCGACGAGCGTTCGATAGGAAAGATGAGGAATTGCCCGATTCGGATCCGCCTGCGCGTGCGTGGGCACATTCGACGGTTTGCTCTGAAGGCTCTCCAGGTCAGTCAATGGGATAATTTGCGAAGCGACGTCGGCTCGTCCCAGACGGCCGAGCGCGATCAGTGCCTGGGCGCGAACGCGTGGGGATCGATCGGAAAGTGCTCGAATGAATAGATCACTCTCCAAACCGCCTAGCTGATTCTTGCGGCCAGCAAGCGCTCGCAGGGCAAATTCGCGAATCGTGTCGTCCCAGAGAAGGCGCCGCATCAATTCGTGAGAACGCGTACCGTTGAGTTGTTTGAGAGCGAGCATGGCTGCGACGCGTCCGTTCAGCGGTCTTGTGGGATCGGCGGCGAGCCGCGAGAGCGTCATCGTCAATCGAGGCGATCCGCCTCGCCGGATAATCTCGCGCTGGGCGTCAAAGCTTTCGACCGCTCTCTTGCTGCAAAGTGCGGTTGTGAGTTCACCGAGCGTCATTTGTTCAAAGTCTCGGTGCGGCGACGACTTCCAGCCAGGCGGTGTGATGCAAGCGATGAAGCCAACGTCGGGACCGACATGTACGCTCGCCTCGCCGCCGCGCCAGCTTGCGACATAGAGCCGTCCGTCTGGTCCCATGTCCATGCCCGTCGGTCTGGGCATTGTGAGAAAGACGTCGGAGCTTGCGCGAAACGATGCACCCGATGGCGTCAATTCATGGCGATACACCTCATTGCGGCCCCAGTCACCCGTGAGCAACGCGCCACGATAGGCTTGGGGCCAGCGATCGTCCTGAATGAAAAGTGCACCCGTACCGCCCCCCTGCCCGTATGCCCTCAATGGCGTCATGATCTCATCGGTAAATCGCGTGAATCGCAACGGGTAGCCATAATCGGCCGTCTGCAAAATGTGACTTACACGCTCATCCCAGCCGGCGCCGTCGTTTGTGTTATCTCGCGTAAAAATGTTCATGAACGGGTCAATGGCGACTGCGAATGGATTGCGCAGGCCAGTGGCGAAAACTTCGAGGCCGGTTCCATCGGGGCGAACGCGGAGAATTCCACCACCGCGCTGGGAGATGGTGGTGCCGTCCTTACCAGTAGCTTTGTGAAACCCATAATCGCCTACAGCGATGTAAATCCAGCCGTCGACGCCCATGCGAATCCCATTGGTCGTATGATCGCCTCCGCGTTCGTCAAGTAGGCGGGTCGTCAGGCCGGTGACGAGCGTTTCTTCATGGTCGGCCACGCCATCGCCATCGTCGTCTTCGTACCGGCTCAAAATCGGCGGGTGCAAAACCCAGACCTCTCCGTCCTGGGCAATCACTCCGCGAGGATGCTCCATTCGGGCGAAAATGCTGACTCGGTCAGCCTTGCCGTCGCCGTTTTCGTCGATGCATCGGACCACGCGCCCGCCGCCCGCCGTTCGCCCGAGCGAACCTTGCTCGTCAACAGCTACGAACACAGCGCCGTCGGGCGCGACGCTGATAGCCACGGGATAACCCACCTTCGGTGGCGCGGCGAACAGGCTTACCTTGAAGCCCTCCGGCGCCTTCACAACGTCCCCAATCGTGCGATCGTCGATCGGAGTTGGCGGCAAATTTGCACGCGGTGGCGCGAAGTTGAACTGTGGCCGATATCCCGACTTCTTGCCCGCGAGCTGATCGGCAATCGAAGCGAGTCGCTTCTCGACAAAGGTGCGGAGATCGGGAGCGGAGGGAGTGCCTGGCGGGCCGAATCCCGCGGGTGGTTCGCCGCGTTCGGCTCGCGCCGCCAGTTCACGCTCAAGGATCGGCTTCGTTGTCCGTTCAAGCGCGGTGATTTGTTCCAGAAGTCGCTCTTTGACGAAAACCGTCGCAGCCAGCTCCTTGAGAATTTTCTTCTGAGTGTCCCGGACCGATGGTATTGCGAGCAATCGATCGGCCAGGCGATTCTGACCACCGTAGGGATGGTCGATGCTCATATCCATCAATTGCTCGGCCGAACCCATCATCAAGAAGTTCGCAAACGACAATTCCTGATCGCCGGGAATGAAGACAAATCTCCCGATTTTGGGATCGAGGACTATCGCATAGTTGTATGCAAGAGTGAAAAAGCCATCGGCATTCGCGAGGAACGACTGCATCGCCATGAAGCGCAAAAATCGGTCGACATCAAGATACTGACCAATCTCCTTCTGAAACTGCTCGTCGCCTGCTTGCTGCACAAGTTTGACGAATGCGATAAACCGTTGTGCATTTTCCGATGATGGTTCGACGGCCGGACGATAATTCGCACGGTATTTCGACCAGTCATCGCCAAGGTAGTCGAGTCCACGAAGCCCTTGCGGTCGGAGAAGCAATCCCTTATCGACCCCGAAATGGTTCTTCAAGAACGACGCATCGAAAGGCTCGACGAGTGTATAAACGCCAAGCAACGCCTTGTTACGCTCGCCAGGTACGGTGAGCGTAACTTCGGCGAGTGCTGTACGGGGCGCGGGGACGCCGGCTTTGCGGAACAATTCAAAGGCAAGCGCCTCGCGTGATTTCGTTGCGTCGAGCGCCCCACTCTGAAACGCCAGCGATCGGAGAGAATGAAGGTCCGACTTCGTCGCCCCATCGAGCTCAACATACAGCGAACGCTTCAGCCCGAAGGCCGACGCCAGGTAGGACGCATTGCCGGCATAACGAAGCGCAGCTTTTTCAAGCGTCAGGCCTCCCGACTTGAGAGTCCCTTGCGCCCAGGGGAACTCGACGCCAAAAAGATTTCGCTCGATATCGCGATCGCCCCTTTTTCTTGGTGGAGCTGCTTGCGCCGGGCTACCCGGCATACCTGCTGGAGGCGACGGCTGCATTGCCCGGTACTCTTCGGGCGTCATTTCAATTTCGATCTTCAGCAGATGATTGAGCCCAAACGCCGGTGCCAGTTTCTCTCCATCCGGCGGTACTGCCAGAAGTCGCGTCGAAAATACAAAACAAAATGACGTAACGATTAATGTCTTAACCACGGCGGATCGGTGCATCTCTTAAACTCATCGGGTGACCGTCTGGACGCGACGCGCCAGCATGGTGCATCGCTGGCCCTCACCCTTGTAGATGCGATTTGTGCGCGAGTGTAGCGCGCTTTTTCTGACTTTTATTGACTGATTTGCTAATGCGAATTCGGACGAGCTGGATGATCTGAGCCAGCAGGCTTTGCGGCCTCTCGATTCGGGCGAAATGGCATCGGGAAGGCGCTGAGCGGTCCGCGAACCGGTTCACCGATGATGAGCGACCAGCGCTCGATTTGGCCCGCATCGAGAACTGCGAGGATACGTTCAACCGACGATTTGGCCGTGTCCTCTGGAGTTTTTCCTGCCCGCATTTCGCGGATCTGGCGAAAGAACGCCTCTTCCTCAATGCTCCGAATTTGCTCGCGCTGCGGAGGCGTGAGTGACAGATTCTCGACCACCTCGGGCTCGCGGAACGCACCTGGTCCTTCGGCTTGAAGCGCGATCTGCCGCAATCGTACGCGCTGCTGAGGTTTAAGAATCGCATCGATCTCTGCGCTGTTTGTTTTGGCGAGCGCGAGCGTACGTTTCGCACGGTCGGATGGGGCGACAACTCGGTTGGGATCGCCAAACGCCTCCGACCACCGCTTTGCCGATCGAGCCGAGAGGTCGCTGACTTTCTTGCGTTGCGCCGCATTAAGCCGAAGGTCATCGAGCGCCGTTTGTTGGGCCAAGAGGAACAGTTCGTTCGACGCGCGCAATACTGCGAGATCGGCAAGAATCGTTTCAACCTTGCGGCTGGTGTCCAGCAATTGGGCCTGTGCGTTGGGATCGTCCCGGCGTTCGTCGATGAACTCCCGATAGTAGACCAATGCCGATGTCAGCAAGCGTTTCCGCAATCCCTCCATTCCGGGGCGATGCGCAAGCTCCTCTTCACTGGTACGAATAAGCTCGTCCACTGCGCGTCTGGCGAGCCGAAACCGCGCTTCCGCTTCGTTAGCACGCTGGTGTTCACGAATGTATGCGTCCTGCACTTTCCGCTGCTCGGCAAGCGTTTTAGATTGCTCGTGGCCAATCAAAACAGCGCTAACGAGCGATGCGACGCAGAGAAGCGTCATCGCGACGCCTGTTGTGCCGACGATTGCAGGATGACGCCTTGACCAGTTGAAAAAGCGATCGACGCCCGAAGGCGGTCGCGCGGCGATTGGGCGGCCGTCGAGGAACCGTTCGAGATCGTCGCACAATTCCTGTGCGGTTGCGTAGCGATCGCCCGGCTGTTTGCGGAGGGTTTTGAGGACGATTGTTTCGAGTGCAGAGGGAATCGCAGGATCGAAAAATCGCGGCGATTCAGGCTCTTCCTCGACAATCTGTCGGATCAATCGCGTACGATCCTCACCGTCAAATGGCGGACGAAGTGTGAGAAGCTCGTAAAGCGTCGCTCCTAGCGAGTAAATATCACTACGATGGTCGATAACACCACGGCGGGCCATCACCTGTTCAGGACTGGCATAGCGCAGAGTGCCTAGCATCTCTCCTGTGAACGTAAGGCCTGCATCTCCAGTGACTTGTGCCAGGCCGAAGTCGGTCACCCAGAGTTGTCCACGCAGATCGAGCAACAAGTTTCCCGGCTTGATGTCGCGATGAACGACTCCGGCTTGATGCGCATGTTCGACCGCAGCGGCGGCCTGTCGGGCCAACTCGGCCATCCGGCGCACGTATTGGTGGCGATCGGCCGAACGTTGATTGGAAATTGTCGATGCCGACGACGCGTTTTCCCCGACCGAACGCGTGTTTTCATCGATCGTATCGAGAGGAGATGACGACACACTCTCAGCGACGGGCAACGCGCGAAGCTCTTCGATCAGCGTAGCGAGACTTTGACCATCGATAAACTGCATCGCGTAGTAGTGAACTCCGCGTTCGCAGCCGACGCTGTAGACCGGGACGATCTTTTCGTGATGCAAATGCGCCGCGGCCATTGCCTCAGTTTTGAATCGTTGCAACCGACGTGGGTCGATGGCGGCGACGAACGGCAAAACCTTCAGTGCAACTCGTCGGCGAAGCGAGATTTGCTCAGCTTCGTAGACCACGCCCATCCCACCGCGACCGACCTCGCACATCAACCGATAGTCACCCAACTCGCCGAGTGGGGATGCGATTTCACGCGCGTCCTCCATCGCAACGCTGTCTCGTCGCTTCGGAAGCACTCGATGAGTCTTCCTTAACGGCGCAGTGATCCGTGCGACGCGTTGATGATCCGCAAGAAACGTGTCGATTTCATCGCGAAGCTCGGGGAACTCGGCGAACAGGGTTTCGCAATCGGGATCCTGGCCGGCCTCGAGCGCTTCGAGGTAGGTGAGAAGTGCGTTGTTGCGACGCTCTTCGAGTGCGATATCGTCGGTCGCCTCATGCTTCATCACGACCCTCGTTTGGCTCGTGAAGCAATTCGCGCAGTCGTTTCAATCCACGAAACAATAGTCCGACTGCCGCCGGCCGCGATCGGCCAATCTGCTCTGCAACCTCCGCAACCGTGTGCCCGCCAAGATAATGCAGTTCGATCACGCGACGCTGGTCGTCTGGCAAATGCGAAAGAGCATGCGTGAGCCGCAGCAATTCCTCGCCGCGTACGGCGCCTTCGCTCGGCGAGGTTTGGTCGGCGACGAGTAACTCAGCCAGGCCTGCCGTCGATCGATCCAGTTCGGCTTCGAGCGATCTCTCTCGCTGAGCATCGCGCGCCTGCGTCTCGAAACGTCGAGCAGCGCCTGCGAGTACGTTTGCCAGAATCGCGCGAATCCATGCGAGCCATTCGCTCTCGGTGCGGCCCTGAAACTGCGATTGTTTCGTGTGCGCCTGCAGAATCGTTTGCTGAACCACGTCGGACGCGCTAAGCTTTGAACGCAAGCGTCCGCCAATTTGCAGCCGAGCGAGGAGCGCAAGGTAGTCGCGATAGGCTTCAACCGACCAGCCTTCACCCAGCGCGGTGCCCTGCAAGGTCCACTTCCTTAATTCGCAATGAATCGACGACGCCGAAGAGTTTAGTGTATGCGTTAGGCTAACAATCGGCGGCGAAGTGTCAACGACCGACGGACATTGCCCAGGTTATGAGCCAAAGTGAGATGAATGCGTTCTCATTACGAAGTCGAGGGCTCGACACATTAGAGTTCGGCGTCGAGGTCGGCAACGTTGGCCACTTTTTTTCTTGGGTCATTCAATAAATCGGTCCAGGCAAGACCAACCAGGTAGGCGACAACCAGTAGAATTCCACCGGTAATCAGGACCAAGAGAAACGCAGAAAACGCTCGGTCGAGTTCTCCAAGGGACGCGACAATATATAAAGCGATCCAGCCGGAAAAGAATTGCAAAAATGGTGCGATTTGAAAAAAGGCGGTCGCCGTGCCCCCTCTTATTAATGCATGAGCTTGCTTAGGATATGCCGCGCACAAAAACAGGCCTGCCGTCCAATAGACCGTGATTCCAAGGTAAATACCCGGATGCCCGGCTTCCGCGGTGAGCCCTTTGCCGAAATTAAACGGCACGATCAGATTAAGGCAGTAGACGGCCGTCCAAGCTGCGGCGAGTCGACAGCGATCATTGGCAATCAATGAAATCATTCTTGAACGCACCCTGCAGGCCGAAAGGATTTGGCCAATATGTTGCGACGCGAAGCCCTTCATCGAGGCATCGCAACCATTCCGAGATTACCAGCTTCTAGTTTTTCCGGGCAGAGTTGTTGCGCCGAGTTCAGGTCATTGGCAGGGAAATCTGAGCGAAGAAAAAATCCCGCGAACCTTTCGATCCAGAGCGTGTCTTTCCCTACGAGGACAGAAATCTTCACGTGTTGCCACGGTTCGGTCATGAACATTCTTCCCAACATAACTGGTGGTCTTAACGCAACTCGGGTGTTGGTTGTCGGCATTTTCTCTTCGGTCGAAGCATACTATTGTTCTTCCTATTCCTGTTGATCCATTTTTGAATCCTAAAGAACGAAACCGCTGAAACGCGAACGGGACGTCTTCGTCTCCTTGAATCTGATCAGGCGTCGACAAGGCGCTCGCGTTTTGCAACCTAAAAGCTCGCCGACGCTAACCCGTTTGGGTTTGCCGCATCATCGGAGGGATAGCCTAACTGAGCAAGGCAGCTGTCTTGAAAACAGCCGTCCGCAAGGACATGGGGGTTCGAATCCCTCTCCCTCCGCTTCGCCTGCGGCGAAGTGAGAGTTGAGCTCCGAGGATAGTGAGCGGAACGGACGACTTTTTCAATTCGCCTCGAGAATGACTGGGTGTGCGCCGACGTTGGAGAGTCGGGCTGCGCTGTAACCGCGGCGCCATTTGGCTGAGGGGGTTCGAATCCCTTCACACCCACTGCATTATTCATTCGACCGGGTGGCCGAGAGGCGAGGCGCCGCACTGCAAATGCGGATACGCGGGTTCAAATCCCGCCCCGGTCTTTTCATCGTGAAATGAACAAAGACCCAGATGCCTGTGTGTCTTGCACAAGCATCTGGGTCCTCGAATTGAAGCCGATTCACGCTACGACTTGATCAACGACGGTCACACCCTTGTGCCGCGCCGCTTGATGGCGATACTCACATCGTTGGAATCAACGACATTGTTACCATCGAGATCGGCCCAAACTGCGGATGGGTTTGATGTCGAAGCACCTACCAGATTTTGAATCCCCGCCGAATCCGCCGAGTCCACAACGCCATCGCCAGTGAAGTCACCAGGCAAGACGTTGAAGGCGATGGGCGTCGTATTCAAGACCGTAAGCGTTGGCGCGGCCTTGGCTCCGAACTTGTTGTCCAGCGCCAGCAGCAGCCGATCGACGTCGAGACCGGATGGGATGTTCCATTTCGCGTCGTGGCTCGTGGCGTTGTAAGAGAACTGGTTCAGTGTGTATGACTGCTTCGATACCGTGCTCTTCAGCGAGAGATCGCTTGAAGCAATCGTCATATCGTCGCTGAAAATAATGTCGATGGCACTAATGTTACTGAAAGGCAAGTCGCGACTGAGGCCGATGAGCGACATCGACCGCGAGCCGTACGTCACGCGGACGTCGAGAACCTTCGGGTGAATCGTAAGCGTTCCCTTGTACAGTCCGCTCACGTCGTAATTGGCAGCGGTAATGGTCCCTGCGGTGATGTTGATCGGGTAGGTTCCGATCGGGCTCGCGCTGGTCGCCGTCGTGGTGATCGACGGCGCTCCGCTCAAAACTTGCGTCGTATCGCCGTTGAGCAGCCCCTTCACGATGTACGTGAAATTGGGCAGCGGATCGCCGTGGCCGATATCCACGCTCACAGCAGTAAGGCTAAGGTGCGCCTTGCGGACTGTGATCGTCGTTTGCGCGTTGACGGTGGCATAATCGCTGGCGTCGGTCGGAGTGAAGATCGCCGTCAGAATCAGTCCGGTCCCGGCGTTCAAGATTTTTCCGGCCGCTGGTGTGTAGGTGAACGTGCCAGGCACCGAAGCTTGTGCGTTGAGTTGCGTCGCCCCCAGGGCAGTTCCGTAAACGATAGAAGCGGGAGCCGCCCAGGTTACAGTCGGCGTCGCTTTGAGGACGTTGATCGTCGCCGACGCTGTTGTCGTGTTGTAATCAGCCGTGTCGTTGGGTGTGAAGGTGACGGTCAGCGACTGGCCAGCACCTGCATTCAATACAGTGCCTGGTGCGGTTGCGTAGCTGAACGTACCAGCAACATTGGCCGTCGCATTCAACTGCGTCGAGCTAATCGCCGTTCCGTAAACGATGGCCGCCGGATTTGCCCATGTAACGAGTGGCGTCGCTTTAAGGACGTTGATCGTCGTCGATGCCGTTGCCGACTTGTAGTCGGCTGTGTCGTTGGGCGTAAATGTAACGGTCAGCACCTGACCTGCGCCGGCGCTCAGCACGGTGCCCGCTGCTATCGAGTAGCTGAACGTGCCGGGAGTGTTGGCCATCGCGTTTAATTGGGTTGAACCGAGCGCCGTGCCGTAAACGATGTCGGCGGGAGTCGGCCAGGAAATGTTGGGAGTCGCCTGGAGGACATTGATCGTCGTGGCGACGGTCGCACTCGTGTAATGAACCGTGTCCGTTGGCGTGAAAATCGCGGAGAGCGATTGCCCCGCCCCCACGCCAAGCACCGTCCCCGGCGCGGGAGTGTAGGAGAAAGTGCCCGCGACGTTCGCCGTGGCGTTCAGTTGATTCGCGTTCAGCCCGAACCCGTAAGTAATATCGTTCGGCGTATTCCAGGTGAGCGTCGGCACGATCTGATTGACGCTCAGCGAAACCGACGCGACGTTACTACTGAACGAGCCATCACTCGCTGTGAACGAGAAGCTGTCGGCTCCGTTGTAGCCAGCGCTCGGGGTGTAAGTCAGGTTTGGCGCCGTGCCACTGAGAGTGCCATGCGCTGGCGCTGTCACGATCGTGTAAGTCAGCGCAGAGCCTTCCGGGTCACTCGCACTTAGCGACACCGCGACTGGAACATCGACATTCGTTGAGGTAGACCCGTTCGACGCCGTTGGCGGTTGGTCGACGGTGAGCGAAGCGGTTCCCACGTTGGAATCAAGCTGTCCGTCGTTCGCCTTGTAGGTGAAGCTATCGGGCCCGAAGTAGTTTGAGGCCGGCGTATATGTGAACGATCCGTCGGTGTTGAGCTTGAGCGAGCCGTGCGAGGGCTGCGAAACCACGATCGACGTGAGCGGATCGTGGTCGGCATCGGTATCGTTCGCGAGCACGCCCGTCTGGGCCGGAACGTTGAGCGGCGTGTTCGTGGCAGCGACATACTGGTCGTTATTGGCGACGGGGGCATGATCGACCGAGGCGATCGTCAGATGAACGGTCGCCACGTTGCTATCGAGCGTGCCGTCGTTCGCAACATAGGTGAACGAGTCGGTGCCGCTGTAATTTGTGGTCGGCGTGTAGGTGAACGTACCGTTCGAGTTGAATGTGAGCGAGCCGTGCGACGGGTTGGTGATGAGCTTGGCCGTTAGCGTTTGCCCCGCGTCGGGATCGGTGTCGTTCCCTAGAACGCCTACGCTTGCGCCGTTTCCGGCCCCAAAAGAAACGGTACCTGTGAGTGCTGGCGGTGCTCCTTCGGAGTGCTGCACGAAGCTTGCTTGGAACGCGGTGATGTTGCCGCTGGCGTCGTACTGAGCAACGGTCACCGTGAACTGGCCCGTCGATGTATTGGAGCCACGGCCGTTACCAGAGATGTCGAGCCCAGGGGAGCCTGCCGCTTCGAAAGGCCAGCGCGTCGCGTTGTTGTAGACGCCTGGCGTTAGAATCGCGTTGTTGGGCGCGACGAA
Source organism: uncultured Isosphaeraceae bacterium (assembly GCA_945957605.1). Lineage (GTDB taxonomy): Bacteria > Planctomycetota > Planctomycetia > Isosphaerales > Isosphaeraceae > CAMFLR01. The sequence goes on along the minus strand of CAMFLR010000004.1, from coordinate 116,616 downwards.
GCGCAGGTACCACCAGTCGCCATTGTTTCCGTTAACGTCGACCTCGATCGTGTTCTGATAGGCGCCGCCGCTCATCACGTGTGCTGAGATTGTCGCATTGGCCGGCGAATAGTTGTATGTGAGCCCCTGGCCAATGTAGTCACCCTTCTGGCTGGTCATCTGCACCGAGCTGGTGATCACCGGCAGAGTGAGCGTCGCGTTTTCGTTCAATGTGTAGGAATCGTCGTTCGCCGTTGGAGCTCGATCGACGAAACTGACGTTGATCGTGTCGGTCACTGGCGCGCTCTGTGCCTTGCTGTCGCGCACGTAATAGCTGAACGTGTCCTGCCCATAGAAGTTCGCACGCGGAACATACGTGAACGAACCATCGCTATTGAGTGTGAGCGAGCCGTTCTGTGGATATGCCGAAACAATCGGCGTCAGCGCCAGGCCGTTGGGATCGCTATCGTTCGCCAGCACGCCAGGGGCAGAGACGGTGAGCGTGGTGTTCTCGTTGGCCGAATAGGTGTCCGCAACCGCAACGGGTTTGCCATAAACCGAAATCGTCACAGTCGCGACGTTACTGCTCAGCGTCCCATCGTTCGCCTGGTACGTAAAGCTATCCGTTCCGTAGAAGCCGGCGACGGGCGTATAGCTGAATGAGCCGTTCGCGTTGAGCGTCAGCGAGCCGTGGCCGGGGTTGCTCACGAGCTGCGCGGTGATTGCCTGGCCGTTGATGTCGCTATCGTTGGAGAGCACGCCGGGGGATTGGATGCTCAGTGTGCCGGGTACAAGAAGGGAATACGAATCGTTTGCGGAAACGGGCGGATCATCCGTGCCAGTGACGTTGAGGCTAACGGTCGCCACGCTGGATGTGCTCGTTCCGTCGGACGCCTGATAGGTGAACTGGTCGGAGCCGAGATAGTTTGCGTTTGGCGTATAGCTGAATGATCCATCGGCGTTGAGCGTAAGCTTGCCGTGTGTTGGTCCATTCACGAGCGCCGCGGAAAGCGTGAGGCCGGAGGGATCGGTATCGTTGCCGAGAACGCCTGGCGCGGCGATGTTTAGGACAAGGTCGCGCGTCGCGGTGTAGCTGTCGTTGGCAACGGTGATCGAGCCAGTACCGGCTACAGTCAGTGAGTCGGACGAATTGACCACCGACGTGCCAGTGAACGCGGTGACGAATCCCTGGTTGAACAACGACGTCGAACTGCCCGCCGCGACGACGCGTCCACCCGGCTGGATCGCCATCGCTTGAATGCCGTACTGATTGTTGATGATCGACTGCGCGAATGTGCCGTTCGGCGTGAACCGAGCAACTACCAGTCCGCCGTTTGCACCGCCTGCACCGCCAACTGTGATCATCCCATTCGAGTCGACGACAACCGCGCCGGCGCTATCGTTTCCGCCGAAATCCTTGATCACGACGCCGCTGCTACCAAACGTCGTGTCGATGCTGCCGTTCGTGTTATATCGGGCCAGTGCGAAGTTGTAGACCGGCGGGTAAACGCCCGTGTTGCTTACCGATCCCGCGAGGACGATCTTGCCATCGGGCTGAATTGCGAGCGAGCGAGCGCCTTCGAAATCGCCTGGTACGTCGGTCGAAACCTTGCCGCCGGCGCCAAATGTCGAGTCAAGCTGTCCGCTTGTTGTGAACCTGGCAAGCGCGAAGTGCGATGTCGAATTGCCGCCGAAACTGCTACCCGCGAGAAGGATCTTTCCGTCGGATTGAAGCGCGAGCTGGAAACCGCGGTCCGCACCGCTGGCAAAGCTCGTCTCAGCGTATCCTGCGTTCCCGAATGTAGTATCGAGCGAGCCGTTTGTATTCAGTCGGGCGACCGCGAAGTCGTCGTACGTCGGCGAGTTGTTGTCGACGTCTCCGCCGATGAGGATCTTGCCGTCCGACGAGACGGCCAGCGACCAGATTTCATTGTAATAACCGGTCGATGGCGTGATCTGAACCAGACCGTTGTTACCAAACGTGGTGTCAACGGTTCCGTCAGCATTGAATCGCGACAGCGCGAAGTTGAAGTGCGCGTCGCCACTCACCTGATAGACGCCGCCTACCACCACCTTGCCATCGGGCTGAACTGCAACCGCCTGCGCCTTCACCAGTTGCCCGGTGATAGCCGTGAGCGCAACGCCGCCGCCGTTGAATGTCGTGTCGATCCCACCGTTCGGCAGATACTTCGTCACCGCCATGTCGTAGTAGTTCTGACTATTCCCCGTGTAGAGAATTCCGGCGGCAAAAATGCCACCGTTGGGCGTTAACGCGATCGAATCTGTCATGAATGACTGAGCGGATGTGCTAAAGGTCAGATCGCTGCTGAACTGAGCTTCAGCGTTCGCCGCGCCGGAGATCGTCACGGTCTGGTTGCCGAGCGCGCTGGGGGAAGTCGCATCGACGTTAAACGTGACGCTCGTCTGGCCGGCAGGAATCACAACGATCGCCGGAACCTGGATCAGCGACGGGTTGCTGCTCGTGAGCGAAACATTCAGCGGCGCGGATGTATCGCTACCGGTCACTGTCAGTGTGCCCGTAGTCGTGGCGAGCCCCGAATTGGCCTGGACGAAGTGCGACGCCAGCGTCAACGCAAGCGACGGCGCAGCAAGAAGCGCGCGTTCTTCGAGTCGATCGACCGTAGGCCGCGTCATGCGGGCGCGAGAGGGACGGACGATCTTCGCGAGACGTGATCGTTGCAGTCTCATGGGAGTGCTCACCTAGAGGGACGAGGTTCGCTCTACCGTAAGGAACGGATTGTAAATGCAAGCATGGCTAAAGGACGGGCGGAGCACGACGTCCGCATTTGCTCCGAGGAACGTTACGACGCACGGGTTTGCGACGCGCATTTCACCCGTTTGCAGAACCAACGGAGCGAGGCTGTTCCACTTCGTATCCGGTCGCTGATAAGCAGTCAAACATAACTGAGGTACTTCATCCACCCATCACAAAAAACGTTTCGCAGAGACCACGCGCGCCAAACCAGGTTGACAGTACTACGTTTTTGAACGGCAATTCATTTATTTGCGGTTTATCTTCAAATCGAGCACAAGCAGGCTTACTTCGGTTCAGAATTGTGACGAGATTTTGAAGATGAAAGAGGCGTTCGAACAACGGGTGCACTCTCGCGGATGATTAGCCGGCCCGGAATCGCGACGCGCGCGGGAGGAGCGTCGGGAGTTTCGATGCGCGAGGCCATGATCCGAAGCGCCCGACGCGCAATCGCTCCAAAGTCGGGACCGTATGTGGTGAGTCCAATGGAAAACGCGTCGCCAATCGGCAGGTCTTCGAATCCCACCACCGCGACGTCTTCAGGCACGCGAATCCTGCGCGAGAGCAGCTCGAGAATGAGCCCCATCGCGACGACGTCGTGATGACACGCAACGCCATTGGCCCCCGAGTCGATCACGTGTTCTGCCAGTCCCGAATAGGCGAGGCGATCACGGGGATCACCGGGGATTTCAACGACAATTGAGGTTTCGCCCGCCTCCTGCGTTGCCAATAAGTAACCCGCAAGCCGATCGCGATGGCTGCTCGTCGGCCAGCCCTGAACGAACGCCACGCGTTTCCGTCCCGACTCGTGAAGGTGGCGCACCGCCTGATATCCGCCATCAAGATCGTCAGGACAAACGAGGTCGTGCTCCAGTGCACGTCCGCGGCCTCGAAGATTACGCTCGATCAAGACGACGGGAATGCTGTGCGAACGGCAAGCGCGGAGAATCGCCTCGTCTTGCTGCATCGCCGCTTCGCTGATGCGAGAAGGCATCAAGAAGAGGCCGTTAACGCCTTGCGCTCGTGCATCAGCGGCCATGCGCGTGATTTCTTGCTCGGTCGGCGAGTCTTCGACATCAAACGCACCCGCGGCGAGGTTGATCTCGCCCGCGCGAGCCATTGCGTCGAAACCGCTCATCGTCATCGAGTGCGATGCGCGATGCCACGGGCCTGCGGTCGTCCGAAAACAGACAGCCCATTGCGTCCGTCCGCGCTCGACTGCGGTATTTCGCGGTACCGGAAAGCTACCTGAACGTTCGACGGAGCGAATCAAGCCGCGATCGCGCAGAACTTGCAGGCTCCGCGATGCAGTGACCGTCGAAACGCCATACTTCGATGCAATACCGCGGACGCCCGGTATGCGTCCGCCCTCCGGCCATCGTCCTGAGGCGATTTCTTCTTCGATCTTGCGAGACACTTCGAGATATTTAATCGATTCGTTCATGCGAATCTTGTCGCAGCGATTGGTTTTAGGGAATGAGCCGATTTGAGATTGCGTCCTGCGGCTAAGTGTATAGCACAGATAAGCGCAAAGTGTAGAGCAGTCGGCCGGGATTTTTAAAAAAGTTCGCACTTCACGCCAATTTCATGACATCGACACCAGATACTGTGCTTTCGGCTGTAATATTCGCCCCGTCGAAGTAACTCCCCTTGTCCTAGCACAGGCCCCCAGCCGCCGGTTGATTTGAGTCACGCTTGGGGCACGCTGAGGTATCCGCATGAATCGCCGAGTCGTCCAGCCTTTCGGGGCCGCCGGCAGTCTGGTCCGGATTCTTCTCCTCGCGTCATTGGCTGTCATCATGCAGCCCCAACGCGGTGATGCACAGGTGCGTGGGGTCGAGCATTTCATCGTCATTGGAGTTGATGGGCTGAGTCCTGAAGGGATTCAACGAGCCAAAACTCCTGTGCTGCACAAGATGATGGCCGAAGGCGCATCGAGCCTACACGCTCGCGGCGTGATGCCGACCGTGAGCAGTCCGAACTGGGCCTCGATGATCATGGGAGCTGGTCCCGAGCAGCACGGTGTTCTTTCCAATGAGTGGAAGCCCGGCCAGAGCACGATCACGCCGACCGAAGCGGGTCCCGGCGGGATCTTCCCGACGATTTTCGGCCAGCTTCGCAAGCAGAAGCCGTCGAGCAAAATTGGCTGCTTCCACGACTGGGCTGGATTCGGTCGGCTTGTTGAGCCCGACGTTTGCAACAAAATCGTCCATCCCAAGGGGCCGGTTGAAACGACCGATCAGGCGATCGCCTACTTGAAAGATCAACGGCCGGCCCTGCTCTTCATCCATCTCGATCACGTCGATCATGCCGGACATACCTTCGGCCACGGCACCCCCCAGTACGACAAGTCGATCGAAGAGGCCGACGAGTTGATTGGCAAGGTCCTCGCCGCGCTTCGCGAAACCGGGCTGGCGGATAGCTCGCTCGTGCTTGTCACGTCAGATCACGGCGGCAAGGGTAAGGGCCACGGTGGTTCGACGATGGGCGAGATCGAAATCCCCTGGATCATTCAGGGACGCGGCATTGCGAAGGGGCGCCAACTCGCTCCGACTGTGAATACCTACGACACGGCGGCGACCATTGCCTTCGCGCTTGGTTTGACGCCGCCAAAGTGCTGGATTGGCCGCCCAGTGGTCGACGCGTTCGACTCGGCGAAGTAATCAGCAACAGCCTATGCCCGACGTTGGGCAAGTTCGCTTGAACCGATCATTGCGAAACCTCTCAAGATGCGAGCCGTCGACGTGTCACTCTCTGGCGATCGATGGCTCGAACCTCACTTCTGAATCGGAGGAATCCGTTTATGGTGCGCGCTGCGGGACTGGTCATGCTTTTCGTGGCAGCAGCCGCGACGGTTACCGGGTGCTCTCAGGAGCCTTCGCGGTATGCCGCAACGGGCACGGTGACCATTGATGGCAAGCCAGCCCCTTTCGTCGTTGTGCGCTTGCATCCGGTGGAAGAAGGCTCGCAGTACGGCGGCACCGGCACCACGGACGACGCCGGCAAGTTCAAGGTCGGCGAAGACGGCAAGAACACCGGCTTCCCCGCGGGCGACTACAAGGTCACGTTTTCGCAGACCCTGGTGAAGGGCAAGCCCACCCTCGCGGGCAGCGGCGGCAAGGCGGCCGAGAAAGAAGCGACCGAGAAAGAGGGCGTTGCGGACGATTACCGCACAGCCAAAGACACGCCGGTCAAGGCCACAATCGGCCGCGGCAGCAACTCGTTCACGTTCGACATCAAACCCAAGAAGTAGTCATTCCTTTTTTCAACCCTCCGAGGACAACCCATGTTCCGTCGTAGAGCCTTCACGCTCATCGAGCTGCTAGTGGTCATCGCGATCATCGCCGTGCTCATTGCCCTGCTCCTCCCGGCCGTTCAAAGCGCCCGCGAAGCCGCCCGCCGGTCGCAGTGCGTCAACAACCAGAAGCAACTCGGCGTTGCGCTTCACAACGTTTACACCGCCGAAAGCAAGTTCCCGCCGGGTGCCAACGATAACGGCACGATGTGGACGGCCTGGCTCGCTCCTTACTTCGAGCAGAAGGCGCTCGCCGACGCGATGTGGATTCTGCCCGAGAACGGTCACGTCGACGACGTCGCAGTTGGTGTCGCTGGCTCGAACGGCGACTGGGCTTCGCCCGACCCGGGCTTCGCGAACGCCGACATCACCTCGGGCATTAGCTCGAACCAGACGAACTACGCCGTTGGCGGAGCAACCGGTCCCGCGACCGAGCGTTGCGTTGCGGCTTGCGAAACTGTAATGGCTGTCCTTCGTTGCCCCTCCTCTGCACTGCCCGAACACTGCAACAGCCCAAGCTATGAAAACTGGATCGTCCAGAAGCGCGTTCCGGCCAACTACGCCGTGTGCGCTTCGGGTACGCTCACGCAGCTTTATCAGGACACCGACCTCGTCGGCAATCCGTTGGGTTCGAAGCTTTCGGATGGTGCCTTCCAGCTCGAGCGCAACGCCAACGCGGGCGGCAAGCGCATGACGATTCAGCAGATCACCGACGGTCTCTCGAACACGATCTTCGTCGGTGAAGAGCACTACACGCTGAAGCCCAGCTATGCTGTGACTGAACTTGACCTCCAGGGCGTCGCTCGTCGTAAGGCGGTTTGGGAATTCGGCTCGGATAGCATCGACTGCCAGTACGGCATGAACGAAGCGTTCGGCAGCACGGGCGTGCCGATCAACCTGAAGTCGCCCGGCCCGAACGTCTTCAGCGGCGCCGCTCTTGAAGCGTACATCGCCAGCTTCGGCAGCGCTCACCCGGGCGGTGCGAACTTCCTGATGGGCGACGGCAGCGTTCGCTTCATCAAGCAGACGATCGCTCCTGCCGTTTACTCAGGCCTCGGCACCCGCGCCGGCGGCGAAGTCATCAGCGCAGATAGCTACTAAGATTCGAGTTCGTTGATTCGCGAAAGTGACTCGGCCCGAGGCGAACGTTCCTCGGGCCGAGTTTGTATTTCAATCAATTCACTGGTTGGAATTGAATATGTGGCTTCATGTTCGACGCAGCATCATTGTCTTGGTTGCAGTTTCCGTTATCGCATTGTTTGCGTTTGCGCGAGTTCTCACACAAAAGAGCATGGCCATCACGCCCAACTCTGCCGCGACTCAGCACGTTGAACATCAGCCGACTTGCGCAATAGTCTTCACCTCGCGCACTGAACCCTCGAGCATTCAACCCGAAGCACCGGAAAGTGAGCCTTACCGCGAGCCGGTTGAAATCCCATGGGCCGCGCGTCAAGGGCGGCTTCGTATGCTCGATCGCGATGGCCATCTCTTCGAACTGACATGGGGCCGCATACTTCCTGATGGATCGACGATCACCGACGTGATGAGCCCATCGGTTTCGCTTGATGGCAAGCGAGTTCTCTTTGCTGGTCGCAAAGGTGAAGCAGCGCGTTGGCGGATCTTTGAAATCGGCGTCGACGGATCACACCTGAAACAGTTGACCGGAAATGTTGATGATCCCGGTTGCATCGCAATTCCGCCCCTTCGCTTCCGCGCCGATGGATCGCGGTTCACGGATGACGAGCGGAAAAAGCTCGATTACGACGATATCGATCCGACCGATCTCGGACCCAATGGCTTCGCCTTCGCTTCGAGCCGCCTTCCCGACCTCGGCCGAGATCATAGTCGGCGCGCCACGCAAATCTGGACCTGGGCACCTGGGGCAACTGCTCCAGAACCGGTGACTGCAAACCGCAACAACGATCGCTGGCCCATTTTGATCGTCGGCGAGCAAATCCTATTTAGCCTTTGGAGCCGCAATCGCGAGGCAGTCGCCGCCGATCTCTCCGAGGTACGGCCGGTGTCGTTGGGCGGTCAGTTTGCCACTCGACCCACGAACAACTGGATGGCCGCAATCGTGATGACAAACGCGGCGATGTTCGGTTATGCGATCAAGAGTGTCGAGCCGGTGTGGCGTCCTCGGCCTCTGTTCAATGGTCGCGTCGCATTCATGACGGCCTCAACACCTGGCGGGCCGATGCGTCTGGCCCAGGCCGATTGGGGCTATATTCGCACTTCCCCCAGTTCTCTCGCTGACGGCGAACAGCTTCCTTACGAAGGGGGCGCACAGCTCTATTTCGGCCCGAATCGCGATGCGCAGGGGCGCGAGTTGATCGCCGCTTGCCCATCACCGTCGCCAGATCGTTCCGTGCTTTTTGCTGGATTGCCTGCCGGCTCCCCCACGAATTCATATGCGATCTATCGAGTTTCAGATGATTGGAAGTCTGCATCTCAAACCCCCGAGCGTCTCTTCGACGATCCCGAGTTTGTCGATGCAGAACCGGTGGCGGTTTATCCGCGACGATTCGTCCCCGAGCCCCGTCCGCTCACGCCACCAAACGCCTCAGCCTATGGGCCGCCCGAGAGCGTTAAACTCGTGTCAGGCGAGCCCTACACCGGACCGATGGGCTACATCGAAAACGTCGCGATGAGCAGGCCGATTCGTAACCCAATTCCCTGGCACGATCGCTCGAACGGCGAGCGCATCGACCCGCGCGTCAATCCTCTTGTGTCCCCGCCGCCAAACGTCAAATCACTTGCCGTTTACTCGGCGAATCGAGACCGATTCGACGATCCCGAGCAGCTCCGCGTTCCGGGTACCTGGGAAAAACAGATGATTCTGCCGCTCGACGGCCCCGATTCGCTCCGCGCCTGGATCTTCAGCGATCCCTTGCGTCCCGCCGTTCTCGTAGGACTTGACGGCCAGGGCAAGGTTGCGAGTTGGGTTGGACCAGCATCCGGTGATCGACCTGCGCGAACCTATTTTGCGCAGGCGGGCGATCATTACAGTGGGGTTCGCACAAACGGCTACCACTACTGCAACGGCTGCCACACCGGCCACACGTTCGCCGTGCTCGACCCCACCGAACGCCTCGGCCGCTAAAATCGAGACGTTGCTTATACGCTCAACCCTCGCATCGTTCCGGTGCTGGTGGCGAAGCGATCTGTTTCGAGACCGAGCTTCTGAAGCATCGAAACAAAGAGGTTCGGGAGCGGAAAATTGCGCTCGCGGCTGAACGCAAGATGCCCCGCATGCTTGAATCCGCCGCCAGCTAGCAGAACCGGCAAGTTTGTGGTGACGTGCGTATTCGCATTCCCCATGTTGCTGCCGTACAGCACCATTGCGCGGTCGAACAGCGTCTCGCTGCCTTCGCGATGCCCCTTCATCGCTCCAAACAAATCCGCAAGCAACTTCATGTGTTCACGATCAATTGTCTTGAGCTGTGCGAGCTTCGCGGCCGATTTGCCGTGGTGCGACAGGTTGTGATATCCGTCGCTGGTCGCCTTGCCTTCGACCTCAATCGCCGGTGAATTCACGCTGTCGAGCATCAACGTGATGAACCGCGTCGAGTCGGTCTCGAATGCGAGCCGGGCCAGGTCGTACATCAAGCGAACTTTTTCCATGTACGCCTTGGGATCGGCGGGATCGATCGGCGGCTTGGCGGCGACTTTGGGCTTCGGTCGGCCTTCCCACTCCTTGGCCGCGTCGAGGCGCTTCTCCAAATCGCGAACGCCGGTGAGATACTGGTCGAGCCGATCGCGGTCGGGTGAACCGAGCGTCCGGCGGAGGTCGCCAAGCTGGCCAGCGACGGCATCCATCACGCTGCGACCCCGATCGAGCCGCTTTACCTGCGCCCGCACCTCTTCAGGGCTCCCCTGCAAAAACAGCCTTTTGAAGACTTCCGATGCGCGATCCTCACAGGGAATCAACGCGCCGCCACCCGTCCAGGAAAGGCTGCGCTGACCTTTGCTGACGTTCACGCCCAGCGTGAGCGAGGGGAATCGCGTGAGATGCCCCACGCGTTCGGCTGCGTACTGGTCGAGCGAGATTGTGTTGCGAAAACCAGCGTTTCCGGGGTGCGGCGCGGCCGTGAGGAAGCAATTGTCCGCAGGGTGACCGCCATCGACATCGGGATGCGAGACCCCGCTGAACACCGTGAAATGGTTACGGTGCTCGGCCAGAAGTTCGAGATATGGTGACGGCTTGTAGCTTCGTCCGGCCTCTGTCGGGAAGAATTCGTCTGGCAAGAGTCCGAGGTTATTGCAGACACCAAGCATCCGGCGCGGAGCCGTTTCCGGAGCACGAGCGAAGGCCGGACGCATGGCATCGAGCATCGGCAACGAAAGCGCGACGCCGGTTCCCCGGAGAAAAAATCGGCGTGAAATGGCTCGATTGCGAGCGGCGAACGGGGCAGAAGTCGACATGCGCTCAGACCTCCGGGTCACTTGGATCGGAACAGGTCGCTTTGTACCAGGGCATGGATCAGCGAGCGAACGCGGTAACCATTCGCGGCCGTCGCGTCGAGGATTTTTTCCGCCTCTGCGCGATCGCCAAATCGAATCGGTGTCCCTGTCGCATAAATGAGAAGTTGATTCAGCATATTTCGGGCAATTTGCCGTTCGTCGGTCAGCAGCAATCGCTTCATCTCGCGAACATCAGCAAACTTGCGGCCATCGGCAAGTGTGCCCGAAGGATCAACCTCGAGCGGCACCGCAAACTTGAACGGCTGACCGTTCTTGCCGAAACCCGCGACGCAGTTTTTTTCCGAGATAGCTCGATAATGATCTCGCGCGCCTCCAAGGATATCAAACGCCTCGAGTGCGAAGCCCGGTGGGTCGATTTTCGCGTGGCAACTGGCACACGACTTAATCGATCGATGCTTATCCAACTGATCGCGAATCGTCGCCGCGCCACGGATATCAGGCTCGACCGCAGGGATGCCCGGCGGCGGTGGTGAAGGCGGTTTTCCGACGATCCGCTCCATCACCCACGCACCTCGAACGACAGGCGAGGTCGTTGTGCCATTCGCGGTCACTTTCAAAACGCTCGCCTGCGTCAGCAATCCACCACGCGAGCTACTAGAGGGCAGCGTAACTTTCTTAAGCGCCGATCCACCAACCTTGGGCAGGCCGTAGTGGTCCGCCAACCGGTCGTTGATAAACGCAAAATCGGCCGCGACGATGTTTCGCGAAGGGAGATCCGCACGTAGCAACTCGGCAAAGAAGAGCCGCGTTTCCTCCAGCGCAGAATCGACGAGCAAGTCGTCGAGATAGTAATCGGGATAGAGCAACTCATCGGCCGACGACGCCTGAATTCGCCGGAGATCGAGCCAGTAGTCGAGAAATGCGTCGACGAATCGCTGCGATTTGGGATCGTCGAGCAACCGATCAACCTGCTTTCGAAGCGCGGTAGAGTCATTCAGGCCGCTGCGGTCAGCCAGACTGCGAAGCGCTTCGTCCGGTGGCGAATTCCAGAGGAAGTAAGAAAGCCTTGAAGCCAGCGAATGATCATCGAGCCGGCCCGGCGCCTCGACGAGACAGACGAACTCCGGCGAACAAAGCACACCTGAAAAGCCAGCGTACATCGCTTCGTTGAAGTCGGCGCCGCTTTCGAGTGCCGATTTTACGACCGGCAGAAAACGCTGAACTTCACCCGTCGCGACCGGTCTGCGATAGGCCCGGGCGAGAAACGCTTGCATGAGCCGCTCGGCGTCTCGGAGCGGAGATTTCGAGACGGCGGCCGTGATGCTGTCTTTTCCGGCCTTTAGCGGCAAGTCACCGAACAGGATCTTGTGACTGGTAGGCGGCCATTCGTCGAAGATTGGACCCTCGACTTCCATCCAGCGAAACGCCACACCCGGCGATCCTTCCGTCGTTGCGAGCGGGTTGTGCCACGCCGGCGGGCGCGAGCGAAACAGCCGCGCGGCGTCGACAGCGATCGTTTCGCCCTTCAAAAGCGATGCTTCGATCTCGTAAACGCCGGGCTCGGGTTTGACGTCAAATCGCCCAAGTTGGCGACGCTGTCGCGGCGGGACTTCCGATGAGATGACCACAGGTTCAACCGTTCGGCCGGCCGACGCGACGTTTCGATCGGGAGTCCACCACCTCGGCCCTTTCCCAGGCCCGGCCCAGAATGAATAGGCCGAAAACTTCAGCTTGTAACGTCCCGATATGGGGGCTCGGAAGCTGTTGAACGTCGGCTCCATCGGTTCGTAACTGCTCGCCACGACACCGAAGGCTTCACGCTCGCGAATTTCCGGGTTGGACCTTCCGACCGAAACCGGCGCCTTCTCTTCGATCACCTCAGGCTGAGCCTGGTTGTCGAGAAGGGGAAACGTCGCACGCTCGGGCGAACGGTTGAACGGGCCGAACTTCATCTTGTTGATAAACGATCGCTGCTCGCGCGCGTAATAACGGACAACCTTCGACTCAGGTTTGTCGACGCGCGACGCCGTGGCCTCGCGAAGCGCGTACTCGGCGGCTCCGAGATAGCGGGCGAGTTGAACGTGCGAGACATCAAGCGCTTCGCCCGACTTGTTGAAGCGATATGCCTCGCCATCCTCAGGAAGCCGGTCGCGAATTTGCAACCAGGGAACTTCCAGCAGTTCGCGCAGCGTATTTTCATACTCGTAGCGATTGAGCCGCCGCCAGACCGACCGTCCTGAAACCCTCGCGCGTTCGCGATCGCGTACGGCAAGCTGATCGCCAATCGCCGAAAGAAAAGCCGATCGTTCCTGCGGCTCAAGTTTATCGGCGTCTTTGGGGGGCATCTCGCCGTCGCGCACGCGGTCGTGCAAGGCCACCCAACGCGTGAATAACGCGCGATCGTTCGCGTCGAATCGAAGCGAAGAGAGGTCGAGCCCTCCCTTTTTTGTCGTCTTGTCGTGGCAAGATATGCAATGGTCGGCGATGAACTCGCGTGCCGAGCCAGGCAAATCGTTGACCGGCCCCTCTGTGCCAAGGGTTACAACGGCAGCCAGAAATGGAACGGCAAAGCTCATCGGCTGGACTCCATGTTACAAAAAAGTTTAACCCACGACGGCCGTTGCTCCAATGACATTTCTTGGCGAGATTAAATGGCCGTCGCTCCAGGAAGACATGCGGTACGATTGGCCGAGACTTCGGCGGCTTCGAAGGCCTCAAAAAGGCACGAGGTGAGCCCAACCGTCTGAATCGCTCTAATGCGTGCCGCTAGAATCTCTTCTTTCATCGTGCGAGGCACAACATGGCGAATGTCGTTTCCCCTGTCCTGATCGCTGCTAGCCTGACTGAGATGTGGTCGCCGCGTGTTGTTGCGGAACTCGATGATTCCTATGTGAAAGTCGCCAAGGTTCAGGGGACGCTTGCCTGGCACAGCCACGATGACGAAGACGAGCTGTTCTATGTGCTCAAAGGCAGTTTGACGATCGAAATGGAGGACCGCACCGTCGTCCTCCGCGAGGGCGACGCGTTTGTGGTCCCCAAAGGCGTACGCCATAACCCGATCGCCGAACGCGAATGCCTCATCATGCTCATCGAACGCAAGACCACGCGCCACACGGGCAATGAAGTGATCGCAGCGACGCGCAGTCTCGAAGAACAACTCCGACCGGTATAAATCGACGCCGGATCACGACGATATTCTTTCCGCCTCAGGAACAACCGCGCCAAGTTCGTCGAGCAGTCGCTGCCCGCGGTTTGAATACTCGACTGATTTCTCGGCGATCACACGTGATGCATCGAGATAGGCACGTGCCAGGTCATAGCGGGCGCCAAGTTTCTCGGCGGCTTGGATTGACTGCTCAAAGTAGCGAGCCGCCTTTAGTCGCTTGCCCAATGCAAACGCGGCGCGGCCGCTGACTCGCAGTCCATGGGGACCGCAGTTCCGGTAACAACGGCCGATGAAGCGCGCAAAACCGCTTTCACGCCACGCCTTACGAGCGACTTTCCGGTTGGGATATCCACTCGAATCGGCCCAATTCGGGCCAAGCAAGCTCTCGGGTAGCAAGGCGTAAACGGGCGCCACGAATTCGATGAGCGACATCGTGCGAATCACAATCGCTGCCGATCGTTCCAGCGCGGCTCGTGCCCCGGCATAGTCGGAGGCCTGCAACCGGACGAAACCAAGAACCTGTTCGGCGATCGAAACGGCCCATGCGCCGGTTTTAGTCAGGTGATCGACCGCTAACAACGCGCTCTGCATCGCTTCGTCGATGCGACCCGTCCGAGCGAAAATGCCGGCCTTGCCATAATGACCCCAGGCGACAATATCGCGGTCGCCACACGTTGTGCCAATTTGTACTTCAGCTTCCGCCTCAGCGAGTTCCCGCGGTATGTCACAGCGCACGGTGTAAACGTGCCGCAAAATGTGGTGAGCAAACGCGCCAAACCAATCGCCAACTTTATCGAGATGGACGACCGTTTCATGCAGCACGTCCTCGGCCTCATCAAGACGCGACAGGCAATAGTAGGCGATACCCAGGTGAGCCTTGTACGGCCAAAGCACCTCGGTGCGTTGACACAACTGCGACGCCTGTCGCGCCTGGTCGATATAGCCCAATCCAAGACCGCCGAGTGCGAACAACGCGAAGTTGAAGCCGATTTTGCTGTACCCGATCGTCACCATTTCGGGCTGCTTCAAATGCTTCGCGAACCCCGCCATCTTGTAAGAGCAATAACTGTAGCGAACGAGGTCAGTTCCTGCGAAAACCCGGGCGAGACGTTCGTAATGAGCAAACGCGACTTCGATCCGCTTCTTCGCGTCACTCCGAATATCGGGAAGGTGCAACCAGGAAGGTAAGACGTGAAAATAAGTCGCGGGTCTCATCATGTCGACGAGCATTGCCGGGAACGATTGTCGACGCGGGTAGCCGATCTCGCGCAACGCGGTGTCGAAATGCCTGGCCGCTTCTTTGAACTCTCCCTTGCGATGAAACGCCTCTCCGAGCCCTTCTTCAATGTTTGCACGCAAGGTCCAATCGGTCGCAAACGCTAATGCCTGGTTGAAAGCTTCAATCGCACCGTCAACCTTGCCCGACGCACGCCGCGCCGTCCCCATCATCTTCCAAACGCGATACTTCAACTCGTGATTGGCGTCCGCGGGAAGAAGGCTCAGGGCGGTATCGAGCCGAGCAATCGCGTCGCTGAACGCGTAAGCATCAAGTGCGGCCTGCGCCGCCTCGACGGTATATGTGAGCCCTCTTGCAGCGTCGTCGGCATTGCGGAAATGATCGGCCAGAAGCGCGGATGGCACAGTCTGTCCCGCTGACCTCTTCTGCTCCAGCACTTCCCCTGCTCGACGATGCAAGCTTCGCCGTCTCGCGGCCGAAAGTTCGGCGTATGGCAGCTCGCGCAAAAGGTCGTGCACGAACTCGACCCGCCCCGCGTTCCCGGTTTCGCGGAAAACCCGGCGAGGGAGAAGTTGATCGATCGCGTCGAGAATGTCGGACTCGGAAAGCTCTGGCAAAACTTCAGCGAGCAAATCGATTTCGACCACGGCTCCAATAACCGCGGCAGCTCCGAGAACCTGCTGTGCCTTCGGTGTAAGTCCCTGGACGCGAAGCCGCATAACGTCGCGCACGGTTTCAGGTAAGTCGGTACTATCGCCGACCGCCATCGACATCACCCAGCCCGGCTCGCTTTGAGTGATCACTTGCTTATCGAACCAGTCACGCACTGTTTCGGCGACAAAGAACGGATTTCCACCGCACAGGACGTGCACGCGATTCACAAGATCATCGGCAAGCTCGGTCGACTGACAATTTAAACGCAGCGCAATCAGCTCGCGCGTTTCTTGTTCGGTCAACGGTTCGAGGCGAAGTTCGAGCAAATGCTGCTGGTCGCGTAGTTGTGCCAGCAAGTTTTCGAGTGATGGATAACCGGTTCGTGCCGAGGCAACGATCACCAGCTTTGGCACGCGCGCGAGATCGTCCAACGAATGCCGAGCAGCAGCCAGCGCGGCGGCGAGATGCCTCAAAAGATCGAGCGAGCTCTTGTCCGCCCACTGCAGATCTTCAAAGCTGAGGCACACAGGCTGGAACGTGGCGATCTCCATGAAAAACGCAGCCAAAGCGCGGTGGATGTACTCGCCGTCGAGGCCGTAATCGGTGTGTTGATAGGCCTCGCCGGGAAGATATTTCCGCAGTTCGGGCGCGATTCGCAGCAGTTCGCCACGATAGTCATTCACGATTCCCAGCAACCTCACGAGCGACTCGGCAGGCAAGCCTGCTACGTGCGTGCCAGTCAAATCTTCATCGACGGCAGCTTGCTCGCGACGCTCCTGAAGCCGGAGCTCTGCGATGAGCTGGCGAAGAATCTCAACAAACGGCTGGAACGGTGAGAGGTTGCCGTCGAAACAGCGCCCCTCATAAACCTGGCATCCATGACCGCGCGCCAGCCGCTCGGCTTCTTGCACAACGCTGCTCTTACCAATACCAGGCTCGCCGGTAACGACGATCGCCGATGGAGCAATTTCGCCGTTATGCGATGTAGGTCGCAGGCAACGTCGAATGACGCCCTCGAGCGCTTCTTGCTCGCTGGTTCGACAGACAAATCCTGTGACCGCGAGCGTCGGCCGTGATTGGGGAATCGAAATCCCGGTAACCATGCTTTGCGTATCAACTCCCAGTACGTTCGCAATCGCTGCGCGAAGCTGAGCCGCCGAATCGGGACGGCGTCTCGGCTGCTTGCGCAAATACTTCATCACAACTTCGGCGATTGGCGCAGGGACGTCTGAATTCACATCGGCAAGTGGTTTGGGTTTGTCGTTGAGTTGCGCCTGCATCAGCGGCCGCATCCCCGCGAGCCGCGCTTCCGGGAAAGCATATCGCCCCGAAAGAACCTCATACGCAACAAGGCCCAGGCAATACAGGTCGGCGCGATGGTCGAGTTCGTCGAGGTTGATTTGCTCGGGCGCGCAGTAAGCCACAGTGCCGACGAAACCTGCTTCGGCAGAAAGCGACGATTTCACCCCGTAATACTTGGCGAGGCCGAAATCCATCAAACGCGTCTCAAACTGCGGCGAACCATCTTCGCGCGAACCCGATCGAACCAGCACGTTTGAGGGCTTCACATCGCGATGAACGATTCCGTGGCTGTGGATGTAGTCGAGTGCGTGAGTGAGTTGCATCAGCGGGTCGAGCCGTTCGGCGAGCGGCCGGCTGGTCAGCCAGGTGATCGGATGACCCAGGAACAGCTCCATCGTAAAAAACGGACCGCCACCGAGCTCGCCGTAATCATAAACGCCCAGGCAGTGTGGATGCCGAAGCGCTGAGAGCGAACGAAATTCGCGTTCGAAGCGTCGACGCGCGGTGCCGGCGATCGCCCCCTTCATCAGCTTCAAAGCAACGTCGCGACCGTCTCGCGTATCGTGAGCGCGGTAGACAACGCCCATACCGCCTTCGCCCAGCTTGGATCCAATCTTGAAACGCTCGTGCCACAGGTCGACGGTGTCGGGCGATGGCGGTTCGCGAAACGCGGCGTTCGGGTCTGTTGCGGTTGCCAATTCAAGCGTCGCCGCGGCGCGACGGAACGAACGCGTGCCGTCACCTTCCAGTTCAAAATCCGCACGTGGCATCGAAAACTCCATTGATCGTGGGGGGAAGATCGACCGAGTCTGCGAATGTCGGGTGGACATTCGTAGTCTGATTCAAACGATCAAACTCAGTGTTTCTATTTCATTGACCTGTGCTCCTGAAACGAATCAAAACCAAACAGCGGTTTGAAGAATCGGTTTCCGGCGACGTAATACTTGCCTGGGAGAAAATGCGAGCGGAGACGTTCCTCTTTGCCACATATGCGATAATGACCAATCCTTCCAGCTTAACTTGATAAACGCAGTCGCAACAACATGTCAATGCCATCGGCAATGCCCGATCAAATGGATTGCGGTCACTCACCGATGCGAAGGGAGTCAGGGTGAGAGTCTGCGTTTCCTCACCGCATGTAACCGGATGTGAACGGTTGTTGCTTAACAATTGTCAATCACGTTGTTTAGCGGCATCAGTTTGCGATTGGGCGTTAGATTTCTTTTGAACCTGAACGAAAGCGATCGGCAACTTGTGTCATCGTGTGCCCGGATCGATTATCGTGTCTGACTGCAAAATAAACTTGCGCAGTCTGCGCAAACCATAAAGTCAGCGACGACTTGTCATTGCATCACGAGGATTAGAAATGGCAGCGAATGCGCGGAGCCGCGAGCAGCGAAATCACGAGGAAGGTCGACTTTTCCAGGGCCGCGCATCGAGACGCAGAGCGTCTCGCTTGCAATTTGAAGCCCTCGAGGAGCGGATCGCGCTCACAGCCTCGCCTCTGAGTTCCGTGCAGTCGCTGGCACCGGCGGTCGTGTCAGGAACTCAAGCGGGGACGGTTGCAGATAACGTTCGATGGTTGAACGATCTGGCAAAGCTCGTGCTGCACACGACTCTGCCGCAGCAAATTGTCACGCGAACGGCCACGCAAATCGCCAACGGTCTTTCGCCGCGCACGGCGATCTTCAAATTGCTGCAAACTCCCGAAGGACGCGTCGCGACTTCGCAACTTGCCTACCAGTTCTTGCTGAACCGCACCGAGAATCCCAGCGCTCCTTACGTTCATCCCTCGGGTTTCATCAAGCGTGGTGATCTCGCGCCGGCCTTGATCCAGATTGCTGCGAGCCAGGAATATTTTGCACGGGCCAATCGCAATCCGCTGGCGTACCGCAAGCTGATTGCACGCGACCTTCTCAGCGCGGCGAGCTTGCCAGCCTCGCTCCAAAATCGCCCTGTCGACACCGTTGCACAGCGGCTGGCTTTGCTGAATGCCCTGGTGAAAACGCCTCAGTTCCAGCGTACCTGGACTGAGCGCCTTTCCGGCATCGCTTTGACACAGGGCCAGTTCTCAGACCAAACCTTGAAGGTCGCAAATCGCGAAATCGCCGGTCCTCAGGGCTTCCGCCTCGTGCTCGCTCGCTTCCTTTCGAGTACCGAGTCGCGCCAAGATGTCGAGCGGCGCTCCGCGCTCGGTGTTTCGGCGAGCGTGAATGTTGGCGATCCGGTCGATCAATATTACCTAACTAACCGGCAGGCACTCGTTCCCGATCCAGTCACCGATCCCGCCGCCTATAACGAGCCTCTCGCCGTGTCGGGCACGGGCATTCCTTCTGCTTCGCCCTGGGGCAACGGCGTCGTTCTGCCGCAAGTCCCTTACAACGCGATCATGACCGGCACAGCGGTTCAGCCTCAGCTCACTCTGCCTTATTCGCTCGTGAGTTCGTTGACATCGGGTGTGACTTTCCAAACCTGGTTCCAGGCGAAATCGCCGGGTGCCCTGCTTTCGGAAAACGTCGCAGTCAATGGCACTGCGATGCAAGCCCCGTTGATCTACATCAACTCGTCAGGAAATCTCGTCGCGGGGTTGTTCGACACAACGCAACTCCCCGTGCAGAACAACATGACCGTCCTTAGCTGGCAGGCTGCCAATGGACTGCAAGGCGGCGAAAGCAAGAGCGGATACGCCCAGGTTGGCGCGGCGAATCCGATCGTCAGCCAGATGTCGGTCGTCGATAACACGTGGCATCACGTCGCATTCGTCGTGACGGGCACCAGCGAATCCCTCTACCTCGACGGTATGCTCGAAGGCGTCATCAACCTCTCGAGCGGTTCGTATTCGTTCACGCCCACAATTGCCAATGGTGGATCAGCCAACGCGCCGACGGCCTTCACTCTCGGCGGGACGACGTTCCCCGAGAAGCAGTCCACTCCCTACCCTCAAATCAACTATCCCCAGGGATTCATCGGCACAATTGATGAGGTCGCAAGCTGGACCACTGCGCTAACGCAGAGCCAGGTCCAACAAGCGATGACCTCGCCTGTTTCCGCCGACGATCTCAAGACGGATCTCCTGCAGTATTTCAACTTCGACGCAGCCTCGAACACCTCATGGGCAAATCAGGTCCCTGGAGGAGGCGGCGCGGTCGCACCGGTTGCTGGGACAACCGTGGTGCAAGTTCCCACGACCATCCCCACCGACCCGTTCACCGACGTTGAACGGCTGGCAGGCGGGCGAACGTGGGGGCTCGATATCATGACCCCTCTCGCATCGCCTCAAGTTACGGTGAATGAGGGGGCTCCGGTTGTCCGCAAGGTCGGTCTCGATGCAGGCGATCAGCTTGAAATCCAGGTGCCCGATGAGTCTCTAGGCCAACTCCAAGTCGATGTCGTCACCGACCTCGGCACCACAAGTTCGGTGACGATCAAAGGCGGGGAGAGCACCTTTGTCCGCGCGACTCGCACAGGCACTTACAAGATCACACTGACCTGGATGCCTCCCAATGGCGGCGGCGTCGCTGTGAGTTTCTCGCTTGCGCCCGGCTCTCTGAACAGCTTGGCCGAGTTGCTGACGAGTTACAATCACACCGGTCCCGATAACGTCGTCTATCAGTGGGCATATTCTGACCCAAGCATTCCTGGCGTCAATAACACCGCCGGCAACTCATCGGGTGATTCCGCGGCAGCAAGTTATTTCCCGCTCTGGACCGACCAGAACTATTTCCCCACTCCGCTCGCTACTACCAGTGCAAACTGGGCTTCTCAACTCAGCGCTGCCTATTCGACCCTCGTCTCGAACAGCAGTACTTTAAGCGGTGGATTCGCAAATCTGATCAACAGCGCGGTCACGTTGCCCACAGGCGCCGGGTCGGTGCAGAGCGACCTCGACGATGCCTACGTGAAGGCGTATCACGTCAGCCCGCCGACGCCTCCCAACGGGAACAACATGTTCCCCGTTCAGCCAGCGAGCAGCCCGCAAAATGCCGTTTACGAATTCTTCTACAACGCAAACATTATGCGGCAGACGGCGTATTCCGTGCTCACCGGCTCGGGCTCGCCGACCAATCCGACCACGCTCGCAAGTTGGGTTAACGACTTCCTCGCAACGGTAAGTTCAACGGCCGGCGTACCGGCAAACATCGCCGCGACGATCGCGAACGGGCAGGCGGAGCAAGTTCAGAATGTAACCGTCAGCTTCCCCACAAATGCCGCGCCGTCCGCAGGCCAGGTCATTGGCGAGGCCGCAGTTTGGGCCTTGGGCGGAGCGCTTGGCGCTGTGTTCGGACTGCCCGCGGTCGGTGCCCCAATTCTTGGTGCGATTCTTGGTGGCGCTGGCGCTTCGATCGCCGGCTCGTTCATCGGTGAAGCAGGAGTGCCGTCGAGCGTGTCTCTGACTGTCCCCTTGGGCACAGTCACGACGAGCATCGTAAACGCGACGCACCTTGATGACCTCTCCACGAACATCACAGCCGCAGTGACGAATCAGTGGAAGAATTTCTACGCCGCCTTGACGAGCACAACCTTCATTCAGGCCGTCCTGAGCAACTACGGTCTGGTGAAAGCACTTCAGGACATGGACGGCGCTGTGCTGAGCAAGAGCGAGCTGTCTCCTAGCGACGCTGCAACCAATATCCTGAGCCGCGCTTCATGGCACACGATGGTCCCGGCTGTCTTCCATTGGGTTCCGACCGATCCCACGACGTTTCCAACCGGCAACGGGCAAACAACCAACCTTACTGGCAACAATATCAGTCTGAACGGCCCAGATGGACCGCAGGGCATTGCTGTCGGCGATTTCAACAACGACCATAAGCTCGATATGGTCGTCTCCGACTATTCGACCGATGAGTTGAGCGTCCTGCTTGGCAACGGTGACGGCACGTTCCAAACCGCCAAGACAGTTAGCTTGAACGGCGGTGATGGTCCTGAAGGAATCGTAACTGGCGATTTCAACGGCGACGGTCGTCTCGACCTCGCAGTTGCCGACTACTCCACCGACGATTTGAGCATTTTGCTTGGCAATGGCGACGGCACATTCGCAAAGGCCCAAAAGGTTAGCCTGAAAGGCCCGGACGGTCCGAAGGGAATCGCCATCGGCGACTTCAACAACGACCACATTCTCGACCTCGCCGTCACTGATTATTCCAGCGACGAGCTGAGCGTTCTGCTCGGCAACGGCGACGGCACTTTCCAGGATGCCAAGACCGTAAGCTTGAAGGGTGGTGATGGCGCAGAGGGAATCGCCATTGGTGACTTCAACAAAGACGGCAACCAGGACATCGCGGTTTCCAACTACTCCACCGACGACCTGAGCCTTTTGCTCGGCAATGGCGACGGCACGTTCCAGGCCGCTCAGAAGATCAGCCTAGGCGGACCCGACGGGCCGCAAGGTCTGGTCGCGACCGACCTCAACGGCGACGGCAACCTCGACTTGGCCGTTGCAGACAACACCGATTCGTCGAGCGAGATCAGCATTCTGCTCGGCAACGGGAACGGGACGTTTAAGAGTCCGACGACGGTTTCGACGGGCGATTTCAACTATCAGCCAAGCGCATTGATCGCCGTGCCGGTGAATAACAGCCCCTACCCGTCGCTGGTCTTCGCGTACGATCAGACGATCGACACGAAACACTCATCGAACACTTACAGCGGAATTGGTGTGCTGTTCAGCAACGGTCCGGGAACGTATAACGCACCCGTGCATTTCCAGTCCAACGGCACGAGCATCTTCGCGGGCCTCGCTGCCGGTGATTTCAACGGCGACGGCTTCAATGATTACGTCGTTGCGAACGACACCACCGACGACCTGACGATCTTCTCCGGCAACACCGTGGGCAACTTCGCCACGTTCCTGCCTCAGATGAACACCGAAGGACCGCTCGTCACGCAACTCGGCCAGTTGCAGGCACTTCAAGGAAGCCACGCGGTCAACGTCGGCCCCTACGATCAAACGAATCTGATCACTCCTGCCACAAATTACTTCCCGCCCTACTTGGGCGACGTAAGTCTTCCCTACGCTCCCGACTCCGGCGCACTGAACATCAATTCGCCGGGATATTTCCTGTCGCTGACGCCCGTTATGCTTCAGGAATCGACCTATGGGTATAACTATTCCCAGTCGGGCTCGATGATCTCGGGCTGGAACCTGGTCGACGCGAATAAGAATCCGATCGCGCTGAGCACGCTCAGCCAGCTCTTTGGTGCACCGGCGACGCCTGGCGTCTCGACGCCAAATGCAATCAACGGCGTCAATCTGTCGCCAATTGATCCTCAGCAACCCTATGTCGGCCTCAACGGTGGCTGGTATTACGCAGCGAAGCCCGCGGTCAATCCGACGACTGGTGCATCGGCACCCGCGACCTGGGCCGATGCCTTCTTTAACTGGGGATTCGGTCAACAAGGTTACTCGCCCGGAAACCTCGTCCCCTATTTCGAGCCGACCTCTGGAAATGGCGTGTTCAACGGCACGCTTTCCGGCGGATCGACGGAATTCCCAAACCCATTCAATTACACGATCACCTACACGCCGCAAACGAGCGCTCCGCCGCTCGTGGGAACTTCGGTCAACTTGCAAGCGAGTTTCAACCGTCTCGGCATCATCGCGGATTTATCTTCGTTCACGAACAATCCGGGAATCGACCGGGCGGGAAGTGCGTTCTCGGCATCGAGCTTGGGCTCGCCAATTTCCTGGGCCGGGCTGCTCTTCTATCCCGGATCGCTGGGAGCGAACAACGCGGTCGCCGCGAGCGGCCAAACGATCAACCTGCCCGCCGGATCGTTCAGTAACCTGTCGTTCGTGGGGAACGCGGTCAACGGGGAGCAGGTGAACCAGAATTTCGTCGTGAACTACACCGATGGAACTTCGCAGACATTCACCCAGACGCTGAGCGACTGGGGAGTGTCTAACAGCAATTCCGGCGAAAGTGTCGCCGTTAAGACGAATTATCGCGACAACACGAATGGCTCAGCTCAGACCGGACCCTATTATCTTTATGGTTACCAGTTCGCGCTGAACAAGACGAAGGTTGTGAAGTCCGTCACGCTGCCAAACAACAACAACGTCATCCTTCTGGGCATGACCTTGAGTTGATATTGCAAAATGCTTCGCCAGGTCGCTGGTTTTCATGCCAGCGACCTTCGCGATCATTTTCGCGTGATCCCGTCTGAGCGAGCTGTTACGATCCTGTGGTCGTCACCGCTCGTTTCAGTCGAGGAATTGCCATGACGCGGACGTCCGCCTTGCTGCTAATCGTGTTGGCGTTGGTCTTGTCGATTGGCGAGCGAGCCATCGCCGCCGACTCCCCTGCCCGCTACGCGATTGTCATCAAACGCGACGTTGCGGCCGGTCCGTGGGGCAAGGTCGCGCAGTTCCTGCAATCGAAATACAAAGGCAAAACGTTCGCCTACGAAACGTCTCCCGACGAAGTTCGTCAAAGCGTCGGCACGTACCATCCGCGCTACGTTTGCTTCGTCTGCCCGCCGACTGAGAACTTCCCCGACTTCGCAATCGTGGCAAACAAGTTTTGCTGCTCGCTCGATGACGATCCCTACGTTGATGCGATCTGGGGAATTCTGACAGGCTTTGATGACAACCATGCACTCGAACTGGTGAAGTCGGAGCCCGTGGTCATCAAACGGGCCTTCACAAAAACACTCGGCAACTGGCTCAACTGGGTGCCCGAGGGAGAATACGTGACCGAATGGACGCGCGACAGGGGCGAACTAGGAGAGAAAAATCGCGATAAGGATTTTTCACTCACATCCGGCGGCCCGAAAAGCGATGCCGAAGATTCGCGATATGTCCACAAGTTGCTCTCAGACGACAAGTTCGATCTGATCATCGGTTCCGGGCATGGCGGCCATCATAACTGGATGTTGATGTACCCCAGCGGACGCGGCTTTCTCACTGCCAAGGACGGCCAGCTCACGATGACCGCGCCTGGCGTGAGCATGCCGCTGACTGCGTCACGTCCCAAGATCTACTGGGCCGTCGGCAATTGCTTGACCGGTGTTGTGAACACGCGTCGAAACAGCTTCAAGGACTCGTATGCTCTTGCGTGGATGAAAAATGGCACGAAACAGTACATCGGCGCGGTTCAATCGACCTGGTATGAACTGAACTGGAACATGGCCGACTGGTTCTTGAAACAGGAAGGCCGTTGGACTTTCTCCGAGTCGCTCTTCCTGCTTCGCCAATGGTCACACTTTCTGCTCGAGGAAAAGTTGGTTACCGGCCGCGACAAGGAAGGAACGGAATTCACCGACGGAATCTTCGTCCTCTACGGCGATCCTGCTCTTGAAGGGCGCGTCGAAAAATCCCGCGACCCTGCCCTGACCGAAACGCTCGACATCCAGCAAATCCCCGGTTCGCAAGACGTTCGGATGACTTACAAAGTAAAAGTGAACTTCGTTGGCGAAGGCAACAAGCGAACCGCCGAAAAATACAACGGCTGGCGGCTTTTCAGCTACTTGCTCCCCTACAACGTGACGGACGTAAAACTCGAGAAGTCCGACTTCGCCAAGGTCGTCATCCCCGGCGAAACACTCATCTGGGACGCCGGCAAGGGGCTCAAAGTTGGTGATGAACGAAGCTTCACGTTCACAGCAAAACGCTTGCAGAATTGAGCACGAGTTCGCGGTCTCCCATAGACGCAAGTCTCAGTTGCTTTTGACGTCGAAGGCAAGCCGCCGGGCGCTGGTATATCGGTATGATCCGGCATAAGTGCTTCATCGCGGAGGCGTCAGGCGGTACGATTTTCATCGGGTAAGGCAAATCCGAGGCGCTGCTTCGGAAATAATTCGCGTGTGTATAACGGGTGTCGAATCTCTCATGAGCGAAGGCCCGCTTTCAAATGACCAGACGATCCGGCTCGCCGCCGAGGGCGACGTCGATAGCTGGGAATCGCTCGTTGAAGAGAGCCGCCCACGTTTGAGACGCATGGTATCATTTCGGCTCGATCCGCGGCTGCAGGGACGTGTCGATCCTTCAGACGTCCTTCAGGATGTTTATCTCGAAGCGTGGAAAGGTCTCGATTCGTTCCAGCGTGCGCCTGACGTTCCGTTTTATCTCTGGCTCCGCGGAATCGCCGGAAATCGGCTGCTCGAGATTCACAGGCATCACCTGGGAACGCAAATGCGCGACGCTCGTCGCGAAGTGCCGATTCACGGCGCTGCCCCGGAGTCGACCACATCGGCGATGGTCGCTGGACTTCTCGACGATCTTACACGAGCCAGCGAAGCGGCAATCCGCCGAGAGCTCGAAGCGCGGCTTCTGGAAGCCCTGGATGCAATGGGCTCGCTCGATCGCGAAGTCCTCGCGCTGCGCCATTTCGAGCAGCTTTCGCCGTCCGAGACTGCACAGGTGCTGGGAATCCAGGAAAAGGCCGCGGCCATGCGATACATCCGCGCTCTCCGACGGCTCAAGGAGATCATGGCCAGCGTCGGTCCCGAATGGCTGGAGGAGTAACCAATGGGCGATCCAGCCACCCCTTCTGAGGTATTCAACGACCTGGCTTACGAATTCGCCGAGCGTCTCCGCCGCGGCGAACATCCCTCGATTACTGAATACGTTCAGCACAACCCCGACCTCGCCGATGATATTCGCGACCTCTTTCCGACCCTGGTGATGATGGAACGGGTCGGTGGGACGCGTCAGGAAAACCGTCGGACAGAAGGCGCGAGTCCATCGACCGCAACACCACCCGATCGGCTTGGCGAATTTCGAATTCTCCGCGAAATCGGCCGTGGCGGCATGGGTGTGGTTTACGAGGCTGAACAGGAGAGCCTGGGGCGGCGCGTCGCGTTAAAGGTGTTATCGCTCAACCGCCACATGGAGGCCGTTCATCTCGTTCGGTTCCAGCGCGAGTCACGGGCTGCGGCACGGCTGCACCACACAAACATCGTGCCGGTTTTCGGGGTGGGTACACACGAAGGCATTCACTACTACGCGATGCAGTACATCGAGGGACGAAGCCTCGACACGGTTCTCGCAGAGTTGACCCGCCAACGCGACGATGGCAGTAGCAACCTCACGACTGGCGATGTCGCCGATGGCGACTTGCCGCCACGCCTTGCCACCGGGCTCCGGACTGGCCAATACCGAGCCCCGCTAACTGGCGCCAGTACGAGTGTCGAAGCGCCCACAGAACAGGTGCAAGTATCAAATTCCTCGTCGTCTCTGTCCGGGTACGGTGGCCAGGAGCGACACTATTTTCGAGCTGTGGCCCGCATGGGCCTGCAGGCCGCCGAGGCACTGGCTCACGCCCACACGCACGGCGTTTTGCATCGCGACATCAAGCCGGCAAATCTCCTTCTCGACCTCGAGGGCACTCTTTGGGTAACTGACTTTGGCCTGGCGAGGGAAGAAGGGACCGAGGAACTCACGGCCGCAGGCGACGTTGTGGGCACGCTGCGTTACATGGCGCCTGAGCGTTTCCGAGGCAAGGCCGACGCACGATCAGACGTCTACAGCCTTGGCCTCACGCTTTATGAATTGCTGACGCTACGACCGGCATTCTCTGCCCTCGATCGCATGTTGCTGATGAACGCGATCCTTCAGGTCGAGCCTTCGCGGCCAAGAGCACTCGACGCACGAATCCCGCGTGACCTCGAAACGATCGTACTGAAGGCGATGGCCAAGCGTCCGTCCGATCGATTCGCCGGCGCGGCGGAAATGGCGCGGGAACTCGATCGTTTCCTCGCGGGCCGCCCAATCCATTCAAGGCGGGCGTCGGCCCCCGAACGGCTCTGGCGATGGTCGCGAAAAAATCCCGCGCTCGCGGTTCTCACCTTGCTGGCAGCATTGCTTACGACGGTACTTGCCGTGGGATCGACCGTCGCCGCCTTGACCTTCCGCACCCAGCGCGACGAGAAGCGGCGCGAAGAGCAAAACACCAGGATCGAGCTTGCACGTTCGTTGTTGTTGCAAAGCCGCGCGCTACGACATGCCCGCGAACCCGGTGTGCGAGACGCAGCGGTCGAAACGCTTAGCCGCGCCGCACAGATCGCCCAGGATGATGCAACTCCCCCGACTCTGCTGAAGGAGTTGCGCGACGAAGCAATTGCAGCGCTCGCCGAAGGGGGAATGCGGCCAATTCAAACCTGGAGCGGACTCGATGTATACGAGCATCTCGACTCTTTCGCATTCGACGTCGACCGACAAGTCCACCTCGGCAAGGATGGCGAGATTCACATTCGCCGGCTGTCCGATCAGTCGGAACTCAGCGTGGTTCGACCGAAGAATGCGGGACAACGGTTTTGGCCGTTCTTGAATCCAGGCGGTCGATTCCTACTCGTGTCTGCGCCGGCGGGACGAATCGAGCTGTGGGATCTGGAGCGGAGCGAAATCCCCTCGGCCTGGCCGGTCGACGTACGTTGCGCGAAATTCCGTAGCGACGGCTTGCAGGTCGCAGTTTTACGACCGGATGGCGAAGTCGATCTCTTCAACCTTCCCGATATGACCGTAGCGGGCCGATGCCGGATCCCGTCGACATTCCCTACCCGGCTCAACTTCATGGCGCTTTCCCTCTCCGCCGATGGAAAGCGGGTCGCCGTCCTCAACCAGGACGCTGGAAAAGCATGGGTTCACGACGTCCAAACCGACAGGACGCTTTTCGAACCGAAGCTCCCAGCGCTGCGCGTGCATTCGACCGTGGCGCTGAGCCCCGAAGGCCGCCTACTCGCCGTTTCGAGCGACCGGTCAATCTGGGTCTACGAAGTTGGAACAGCGGAGCAGCTCTCGATGCTCCAGGGGCATCAAGCGAGCGGAATCAACGTGCTCTTCCTGGGAACAAACGGGCTTCTCGCATCCTGGGCCTGGGACGGCACGGTGCGTTGCTGGGATCCGTTGCGTGGCCGCCAGCTTATGGTGTTGCCAGGTAACTTCTGGGGCTGGACGAAGTCGAATCGCGACCCGGTCGCAGGCTTTCCCAATAGCCTCACGCGCTATCGGATTGGATCAGGCGATGGTTATCGATATATCGATTGCCGTGCCCTGGCCGATCCTCCCACCGATCAGCATTTCGGCCCCGCTCGCGTGAGTTTTAGTCCCGATAGCCGATTCGTGGCGCTACCGATGCGGCCCGACGGCGTGCTCATCGTCCGAGCAAGCGACGGCTCGCAAGTAGCACGATTGCCGATTGGCGTTTGCGACGAAGCAGTCTTCCTTCCCGACGGCTCACTCGTCACCTACAACTTTCTCGGCCTATGCCACTGGCGTTTTCGGCCGGGAGAGAATGGCGAAGGAACCATTGGCCCGCCAATGCTGCTCGCGCCTTTCCTCGGAAACTCAGGAAACATTCCCACGGGCCTCGATAGCGATTCCAAAGGACGGTTCCTTGCATTAAGTGCCAAGGGCTACCAGGCAACCTTACTCCTCGACCCAGGCCGTCCCTGGAGTTCTACGTGGCTCGGTCCGCACAACGACGTCGGCTACCTCGATGTCAGTCGCGACGGCCGGTGGGTTGCCACGTCGGGAGTTGAATCAACTCGCAAAGAAACGACCGTCCGCATCTGGGACGTGAATCGCAACAGGCTCGTGCACGAGTTCCCTGTTGTCAACAGCAGAGCGGACTTCAGTCCCGACGGCCGGCTGATCGCGATGACTGGAGCGTCTCATATTCGTTTCTACCGAACCTCTGACTGGACTCTCGCGACCGAGATCCCCCATGGCGGGAACACTGGCTTCAAGATGGTGGAGTTCCATCCCAGCGGCAAGCTCGTTGCAATCAACGAGGCGACTCGTTCAGTGGTGCGACTCGCCGATGTTGATACGGGAGAGATTCTCGCAACTCTTGAGGGGCCGGACGACGTCAGCCCTTATTCCACGAGCTTTAGCCCAGATGGCCGGTTGCTCGCCGTTTCATACAGCAACCAAAAGGTCGCGCT
Organism: uncultured Isosphaeraceae bacterium; assembly: GCA_945957605.1. GTDB lineage: Bacteria > Planctomycetota > Planctomycetia > Isosphaerales > Isosphaeraceae > CAMFLR01. Next base: position 86,900 of record CAMFLR010000004.1, on the reverse strand, counting down.
TTGGGATCTCGCGCGAATCCGCCAAAGGCTTGTCGGGTTGAACCTGGCGCGAGGGTTTCCAGACCTGTTCGAGAGTCACGATGACGACGATGAGCTTGAATCGACTCCCGGACCAGTCACGGTCATGGGCGTTGATGATAAGGGACTGTTGCGTCTCTCTGGCTTCGAAGCTTTGCTTGAAGCGTCTTACGCTTTCCGTGGAATGCTCCGATCGAAAATGACGGATCCCGACCAGCTCTATCGTCGCGCCCGAATCTGGGCAAAAATCGGCCTATGGCCACTGGCGGCGGCCGACTACAAAGCCAGCCTTCGAGAGCGGCCTGACTGGGGGCTTCCCGCCAACGAACTCGCCTGGTGTCTCGCTCTGCGGCCAGGTCGCGGCGATCCGGCCGAAGCTGTCCGCTGGGCGCGGTGGGCTCTGGCAATCATGTCGAACAAGCAAAATGTCAGGAATACGCTGGCTCTTTCTCTGTATCGCGTTGGCGAGTATCAAGAGAGCGTCAAACTTAGCGAGTTGAACATCAAAGAACGTGGCCCTGATGTGTTCGACCTGCTCGTGCTCGCGATGTGTCAGCATCGTCTCGGTCGCATTGAACTCGCGAGAGCCACCCTCGCACGAGCCGAGCAGTGGCGAGCTCAGGCCAGGATTACCGACGCAGGCGAGAGCTACGAGATCGATGGCTTGTTCGCAGAAGCTCGCAACTTGTTTGGTACGAATCTCCCAAACCTCCCTTCCAATCCCTTCGCCCGCTGACCCAGAATTGCCCCCCACTCCGCCCCAATGCGTTTTCCCAGGAATTTTCTGAAAACGCGATTTCGCCTGTTACCAATCGCGTTCCGAACGCAATTGAGTCCTTAGGGGCGTCGATTCGTTCGTAAGCACACGGCCACCCTGGGCCAAAACCCGGCTGGTTACACCCAGTTGGGAATGGGGCTCTGCGCGCTTGCGGTTCCAGGTGAACAAACACGACTTGCGGGTTTCAGCCGGGGAGAGCACCACGATGCCACGCACTTCGCATCAAGATTCCAGTCCGCGAAAAGCCCGCAGGCGAGCTGCCGCGATCGTTCGCCAAAAGTCGCGGAAGGCGCTCGTTCGTCGCCTTCACATCGAGGAACTGGAAGAGCGCCGGATGCTGTCTGTGGTCACGTGGATCAACCAAAACGCTGGCGATTGGGACGATGCGTCGAATTGGAGTACGAACCACGTCCCGGGATCTGCCGACGATGTAGTCATCCCAGCTTTGAATTTCGGCGGTGCCGTCTCGATCTCGAAGCTCGTCGTACACGATATCCACAGCCTGACCTCGGACGCGCCACTCGTCATCAATGGCTTGGATGGCCTTCAGCTTACGGGCGGCGCCGGACTCATTGGAAACACGCCGCGCGGCTTGTTGAAGGATTCCGCTGGAATTGTGATTAACGGTAGTTCACTCGCCGCCGCCGATATCCAGGCCGGCACAACTGTGACGACTACCGCCGCCGGCGCAAATCTTCAGGATATCACCCTCCGCGGCATATTGAGCTTCGTGGATGCAAAGGCAACCGTCCAGCAAAGCCTGACACTCGCAGACGGCGGACAGATCACCGTCGGCGATGCCGGCGAGCTTGAACTGGTGGAAGCGACGATCGACGGAACCGGCAACATCGTGCTAGGAACGAGCGGATCGCCCGGCTTGGTGGGAACCATTTCAACGATTGGCTCTCCCGTCACGCTCGGCCCAGGGATCACAGTTCACGGAACTGGTGGACTGATCAAAAGCTCGATCGGCAATCTGATCAACGAAGGAATCATCGAGCCTGACTACGGTCGCACCTTCTCAATTACCGGCAACTGGAGTAATGCCGCCGGTGCTTCGCTCAAAGCAAACAACGGCACTCTGAATCTGGAAGGTAACTGGAGCAACGCCGGTCTGCTCGAACTCGATAACGGCAGCACAGCAAACCTGAGCGGAAACTGGAGCAACACTGGGCAGTTCACAACGAATCAATCGACGCTGAATCTGGGCGGCACGTTCACGACCGCCGCCGGCCCGAACAGCATCACGTCGAACGGCGGCACGGTGAACCTGACCGGCACGCTCAACAACACTGGATCCACGTTGATCCTAGACGCCGCGACAGGCTCGTGGAACCTCGCCGGCGGTTCGCTCAAGGGCGGCGCACTCGTGACGCTCGACGGCACTGTGCTGAACTCAACTTATTCCGGCGGAGCGCTAGACGGTCTCACCCTCGGGACAGCCATCGGCGGAGTAGATGAACCCGGCGAGTTTTTGGTGGCCACGGGAGCAGCCACGATTGCCAACGGACTCACTCTGGGCAATCTCGGCCTGGTCGAAATTAGTGCGGCAACTTTCCTGCCCACAGTCTCGTTCGTCGGTAACCAATCCGTCACCGGAACCGGGCAAATCCAGTTCGCCAGCCGTGGCGGAACAATGAAAGTCGCGGGCAACATGACGATGGGCCCGGGAGTCACTCTGCACGGGGGAAATGGTTCACTCCTCGTCACCAGTGGAAGCCTGATCAACCAGGGAACAATCGACGCCGACACCGGCGGGATCGAGTTCGGCCTCTTCGGTGGCACATCATGGACGAATGCGGCCGGAGGCATTCTCGAAGCCACTTCCGGCGGCAACATGTATTTCGACCCCACAACCGCTTCCTGGACAAATGCGGCCGGCGCTCTCCTTGAAACGACAAGCAACAGCACGCTTTCACTTGCTGGGTCGTGGTCGAACACGGGCGCGATCGTGGTGCAGAACGGCACGCTCAACCTGGGCGGCAACTTTGCCACGGCCGACCTGGCGAACTTCACTCGAACCGGCGGCGTGGTCAATGTCACCGGACAATTGAACAATGCCGGCAGCACTCTGGTTCTCGGCGCGACCAAGGGTTCGTGGATTCTTGAAGGTGGCACCATTCAGGGCGGCGCTCTGGCTACCTTGGGCAGCCAAAACCTGCAGACCGACGCAGGAGGGACGCTTTCCGGCCTAACCTTGGGCGCGACGGTAGCTGGCCAGCCGCAGCCTGGCAACGTGCTCGTTGCGACCGGCTCGGCCGCGGTTAATGGCGGTCTGACGCTCGCCAACGGCAGCGTGATTCAAGTGAACGCAGCAACGTTTCTGCCCCAGATATCGTTCAACGGAAATCAGACGGTCGGCGGGAACGGACAGATTGTGTTTGCGGGCCGCGGCGGTGCGATGCAGGTCCAGGGCAACCTCACACTTGGCGCGGGAGTTACGCTGCATGGGACGAACGGAACGGTCAACATCCAATCCGGAAGCGTTCTCAACCAGGGTACGATCGACGCCGATGGCGGCGGCCCGCTTACTCTCCAGGGCGCCGCGGGCACGTCTTGGTCGAGCACCGGACTCATCACATCGCACAACTCCACGCTGGAACTGGGCGGATATTTCAAGACGTCGACGATCGGCACCATCGACGCGACGCAGGGATTCATCGGCATTGCCGGAACTCTGACCAACGACATCCCGCTCGTGCTCAACGATATCACCGGAGCGCTCGTCCTCGACGGCGGCATCATCATTGGCGGCCTGATCACAACCACTGCCGGGGCGGAATTGCTGGTTAAGGGAGGCGGTACCCTCAATGGTGTCACGATCCAGGGAACTCTCGACGACAGCCTGTACGGCAGTGGGCTGAGCCCGCTCATCACGAACGGTCTCACACTCGTCGGCGCAACGATCGCGCTCGCAGGTACGAACTCCCTCACATTCACCGGAACCGAGGCCCTGAGCGGCACGGGCACGATCTCAATCGATAGCCAGGGCGGCGGCAATCAAGGCTTGCTGCTTCTGGGCACAAACACTGCGCTGACCATCGCTCCCGGCATCTCGATCCACGGTCACGGCTACATCGGCAGCACCGCCGGCAGCACGGTCACGATGAACGGCACCGTCAACGCCGACGACGGCGGTACTCTGGCCATTCAGGGTGCCACGAATCTAGCAGGCGGAGCCCTCACCGGCGGAACCTGGGAAGCGACCAACAACAGCAAACTCGAGATCATAGGCTCGCAGATTACGACGAACGCCGCGAAGATCGTGCTCAGCGGCCCCAGTTCGCATATCTACAGCGACCTGGGATCAACCAGCGCCCTTTCGACTCTCGCCGCCAATGCAAGCGGCGCGCAGCTCACAATAACCGGCGGCGCCAACATCACCGACACCGCCGCACTCACCAACGCAGGTGTCGTTAGCCTCGGTCTGAATAGCACCCTGACCGTCGCGTCGTATCTCCAGACGGGTGGAGGCACCAGCCTGCAATGGGGGACTTTAGCGACCGCTCCACATGCTGGAATCAACATCCAGGGGGGTATGTTCAGCGGACCGGGATCGGTTCAGGGGGACCTGACAAACGCGGCTAGTCTCGACCTGGGCATCGCCACCGGAACGCTCAACGTGACGGGCAACTTCACTCAAACGCCGACCGGAGCGCTCACCGTCGCACTCGGCGGAACCTCCCCGAGCAAACAGTACGACCAGGTGATTGTAAATGGCACCGCAAACCTCGGCGGCACGCTCGATATCAAGCTCGTCAACGGCTTTGGCACGGCTATTGGTCAAACGTTCACCGTGCTTTCATTCGCTGGCGAGAATGGCAATTTCTCGACCACGAGCGGGCTTTCCGTGGGTGGCCAAGCGATTCTGAACCCCATCCTCAATCCCACCAATCTCACGCTCCAAGCGATCTCGAATCAGCCCGACCTCATCGTTACAAATGCCGCTGTAACGTCGACAAATGCATTCGCGGGGCAGCCGATCACCGTCAACTTCACGATCAAGAACCAGGGCGGGAGTGCACTCACAGGAAGCTGGGTCGACACCATTTTCCTCTCAAGTCTCACCACGCTCGATCCCAGCGCCATCATGATCGGCCACGTGACTCATAACGGCGGCCTCGCCGTTGGTGCGAGCTACCAAGGAACGCTCACGGCAATTTTGCCCGGTACGGCGGAAGGAAACTATCACGTACTCGTCGAGGCCGACGGCCAGTCGCTAGAACCCGACGTCGATCGAAGCAACAACGTGCTCGCGTCGGCCGCTCTCGCCGTTGCGATCCCCACGATCACTCCCGGCACACCAATTTCTGGCTCGATCGCATCGGGGCAAGACGTCTACTATCGGGTCAACGTCCCGGCGGGACAGGACGTCAAGCTCACCGCGAATTTCACGTCGCCTTCGCAAGCCGATTTTCTGGTCCGGGCCCTCCAATTCCCGACCGTATCCACATTCGACCACGACTATCCTACGCCAAGCGACCTAATCCAGAGTCTGATCCTCCCCGGTTCGCAGCCGGGCGCTACCTACATCCTCCTGCATGGCCGAGGCGCTGCAGGTGCCGGCCAATCCTTCACGCTCTCCGTGTCGACTTCGTCTCTTGAAATTCAGAAGTATGCTCTGCAGTCGTATGCAACGCAGGGTATCACCACTTACGCCCTTACCGGCGCCGGTTTCACACCTCACACGACCGTACGTCTAGTGGATGCGAGCAGCACGGCATACGCCGCGATGTCGGTTACTTACGCCGATTCGACGCACATCTTCGCCGCATTCAATCTCAACGCAATGCCGCCGGGAACGTACCAGCTCGAAGCCCTTGATAACGGCAATACCGCGTTCGCGCCGAAGCCGCTTGTCAACGATGCCGATGTCAACGAGACCACAGTGGCCCAGGGCCAGCTTTCGCCACATGAAGCCGGCGGATACATCTCGGTCGGCGGGTCGATCGACGTCATCCTCAACGTCCGGAATCAGACCGGCCACGACGTGATTGCACCCGTGATCGAAGTAACCGGAACCAACGTCGCACTGAAGCAAAATCCCCTCACAATCTACCCGTTCGGACAGGGAACTGATGGTGGCTTGTTGCCTGTCGTCGGCCCATACAGCCACGTGAAGCTCGATATCTCTGCACCCGTCGTTCCCGCACAAGCCGGTGTAGGCGGTACCATCGGCTACGGCGTTGTCGACCTCCAGGCGCCGATCGACTGGAACAGCCAAAAGGATGTATTGCGCCCCAGTAATATCTCGGCCGACGCCTGGGACGCCATTTACGCAAATTTCATTCAGGCGCTCGGGCCAACGCCGGCGGTGATGCAGCAAGTCCTGTTTAACGACGAGTTGTATCTCTCCAGCCTGGGCGAAAGTGTTACTTCAGTCGACCAGCTCATGGGCTACGAGTTGATGAAGGCTGAAGACGCAATGACCGGTCCTTCACTCAATACGGCAGTTGATGACTCGATCCCAGCTCCAGGAACGCCGCTAAGCTTCCAGCGTACCTACATCCAATCGCTTGATGGACGCTATCGCCTGGGGACGCTCGGGCGCGGCTGGGTGTCGAATTGGGACATCTCGGCTTCAACCGACGCGGCAGGCAAAGTGACTATCTTCGACGCCGGCCACATCCGCGTATTCACGCCCATGTCAGGTGGTGGATACCAGTCAGAGCCGGGCGATTACGGCGCATTGAACCTCGTCGGTGGCGTGTATCAACTTCGCGAAAAGGACGGAACGATCACGGCGTTCCTACATGACGGCCGATTGAACTACATCCAGGATGCCAACGGCAATCGAGTGACGGCGGGCTACAACGGCACTCAGTTGATGACGTTGACGCACTCTGACGGCGACTCGCTTTTCCTCGTCTACAACCCCCAGGGGCGCATCAGCCAAATCATCGATTCCGCAGGCTGGTCGACCACATACACATACGACGGCTCCGGCCAGCACTTGCTTAGCGTCTCCAATCCCAGCGGCACAACGCAATACACGTATATCGACGGAGCCAACATCGAGCAGGAACACGCTCTTCAGTCGATCACACATGCCGATGGTACACACACCAATTTCAGCTACGACGCGCTCGGCAGGCTTAGCCAGCAATCGGGAGACGGCGGTTCCGGACAATTGAATTACACCTACTTCAACCCAGGCGGCTACACGATCACAGACGCCAACAACGCCGTCACTCAGATTCTCTACGACGTCAACGGACAGCCTGCCCAAACCACCGACCCACTCGGAAACATCACACAGCTTCGGTATGACAGCAACGGCCAATTGATCATGTCCGGACTCGTCGGAGGATTGAGCACTTCCTTCACATACGACGCAAACGGGAACGTCACGAAAATCGTCGATCCATTAGGCAACACAAGCCAATTCTCCTACAACCCTCTCTTCGGCAGTCTCGAGAACTACGTCGACCCGCTTGGCAACGCGACCGGATATCAGCAGGACGGCCAGGGCAATCCGCTGGGTATCACCTACCCGAACTTCAGCTCAATGCAGGCCACTTCCGACGCTTCAGGCAACCTCATTCAAGCGGTCGACGCCCGCGGTCAAATCGTTGCCAACGACTATAACGGCCGAGGCCAGATCATCGATCAAACTCTCTCCGACGGCACACACATCGTCTACACTTACGACAACCAGGGCAACCTGGCGTCGGCGACCGATGCCAACGGAACGACGACGCTAACCTACGACAACGCCCACCATCTCACCAAGATCGCATACCCAAACAACCAATACCTGAAATACACTTACGACGCCGGCGGCCGTCGCTCGAGCATGACCGACCAGACCGGTTTCACTGTCAATTATCAGTATGACGCCGTCGGACGACTCGCGGTTCTGTCTGACGGACAGAACAACCTGATCGCCAGCTACAGTTACGACGCAGCCGGGCGACTGCTCTGCGAAGACATGGGCAATGGCACCTATACAACGTATACCTACGACCTCGCTGGGAATACGAAGTCGCTAATCAACTACGCGCCGAACAATTCGATCAATTCACGCTTCGACTATACGTATGATGCCAACGGACTCCGGACGACCATGACAACCCTCCAGGGGACAACTACGTATGGCTACAACGCGGCAGGCGAGCTGACTTCAGTTCTCCTCCCTGGCAACCGAACGATTACGTACAGCTACGATGCCACGGGTAACCGTACTGAAGTAAGTGACAGCGGCGTAGCGACCGATTACACGACAAACAACCTCAATCAGTATACATCGGTTGGTGGCACCAGTTATACCTACGATGCTGCCGGAAACCTCATCGTCAAGGTGGGCGGAGGCACAGGAACGATATATACCTACGATACGGAAGATCGCCTCACGGGTGTGCAAAACGCGACCGACACTTGGATCTATCAGTACGACGCGCTGGGCAATCGAATCGGAGCCATTCACAATGGCCAGGCCGAACATTTCTTGATCGACCCGCTCGGCCAGAATGCCCTCGTGGGAGAGTTCGACAGCAAGGGGAATCTCCTCGCTCACTATACGCAGGGCATTGGGCTTACGAGCCGAATCGATGCAAGCAACGCGAAAACGTTTTACAACTTCGACGGAAGTGGCAACACAGTGGGAATCTCGGGCTCGGCGGGAACCTACGTCAACAGCTACAGCTATCTCCCGTTCGGTGAGATTCAAAGTTCCGCTCAGACGATAGCAAACCCATTCCAATTCGGTGGACAGCTCGGAGTCATGGCTCAGGGCAACGGGCTTAATATCATGGGGGCCCGCTTCTATGACCCAGCCACGGGACGCTTCTTGAGCCGAGATCCGATCGGTATCGCAGGAGGTGGCAATATCTACGAATATGCCACGAATAATCCTGTAACACAGGCCGATCCTACGGGCTTCTATCCGGTTGGCTATGGTTATGGCCCTGCTGCGAACTTGGGGTTTTACGGGGGCCAGGCGAGCTCTTATGGATCGCAGACAGTTTATGTAGTCAACGCCGACCTCACGAGTACGGTCGTGACTGGAGCGAAGACTGCAGTTGCCAGCGTGGAAGAAAATCCAGGAGTATGGTCAACGGTTACCGCAGCGGCATCGGGGGCTTGGGCCACTTTCAACACCTGGGCAGCAGGGACAGCGCTTGGGGAGGCCACTGGCATTTTCGGCCTTTCCGTGGGGGCGGGCGGCGCGGCTCTGCTCGCAACAGTCGCCTCGATTGGAGCGGCGATCGTGTCTGTCGGCCTGGTATTCGATCAGGCCTCGAAGCTCTATCAAGAATGGCCGCGTGTTGCTCCTCACTATGATGTGATCAAGGACCAAAACGGAGAGTACTCCGTCGTACAAATCGCGGCAGTCGACCCGAATTATATCTCAGGGCCAGCCGGCTATGGGTCGCAGGGCTTTATTCAACCCCAAACCGAACTGCCTTACGAAATCGGTTTTGAAAATGAGTCTGATGCGCTCGCTCCCGCCCAAACCGTGACGATCACCGAACAAATTGACCCAAATCTCGACTGGAGCACATTCCAACTCGGCGATTTCGGCTTCGGCGGTCGAACTTATACAGTGCCAGCCGGCCGCCAGTTCTACACTACACGGATCGATGCTACTAGCAGCGTCGGCGTTTTCGTCGACGTGACCGGCAACTTCGACGAACAGACTGGTCTCCTCACCTGGCAGTTCACGTCGATCGATCCTGAGACATTAGACGAACCCAAGGGCATCGTACTCGAAGGCTTTCTGCCTCCAGACAAGACAGCGCCCGAGGGGCAAGGCTGGGTGAGCTATACGGTATTGCCCAAAGCAAGCGATCTCTCCGGCACAGTGATTCAGGCGATGGCAAGCGTTGTCTTCAATACCAATGCACCAATCGACACGCCGAAGGCATTGAATACGATCGACGCCACAGCACCAGAGAGCAGCGTGACCGCGTTGCCGCAGACGAGTTCACCCAGCTTCGGTGTCTCTTGGTCTGGCAATGACAATCCCGGCGGCTCCGGTATCGCAGGCTACGATATCTACGTTTCCGATAATGGGGGTGTATATACGCCATTCCTTCTGGGCACTGCCGCTACATCCGCGACATTCACTGGGCAAAGCGGCCACACCTACAGTTTCTATAGCGTTGCTACAGACAACGTTGGCAACATCGAGCCCACACCAGCATCGGCTCAAGCGCAGACATTCGTGCTTGTTGGTGCAGGCACTTCGACGGCGATTCAATCAAGCCAGAACCCTTCACCCTATGGTTCCATCGTCACCTTCACCGCAACAGTGAGTGCGACGCAACCTGGTGCTGATGTTCCCTCGGGCGCTGTTCAGTTCGTGGTCGACGGTGCGAACGTTGGGTCTCCCGTGACGCTTGTCAACGGCGCTGCGACCAGTCCAACGTTAGGTGCACTCGGAGTAGGTAACCATTCAATCATTGCGCTGTACATTCCCGATTCCACCGAGTTTTCGGGCAGTCAGGCTTCACTCGCAGGCGGGGAAAGCATCACCAAAGCGGAAACGTCAGTAAGCGTCGAGAGTAGTTTGGCCGCACCTGTCTACGGCGATGCCCTCACGTTTACGGCCTTCGTTGCTCCGACAAATCCGGCACTTGCAACACCCACCGGCGCGGTGCAGTTCCTGCTCAACGGCGTCAGCTTCGGTGCCCCCGTCATTCTCGTTAACGGCATAGCCACAACTCTGCCGATCTCCTCGCTTGGTGCTGGCACCTATCTCGTTTCGGCAGTCTATTCCGGCAGCGGACCGCTCGCGTCGGCCGTGGCGGATGATCTGCCGATTACAATTTCGCGTGCTCTCCTGAGTATTTCCGCCGATGACAAGAAACGCATTTACGGTCAGGCCAATCCTGCTTTCACCTACACGGTCATGGGATTGGTCAACGGCGACAGTGCCTCGGTATTGAGCGGCAGTCCGTCGTTCTCAACGACTGCAACCGCGGCCAGTCATGTTGGCTCGTATCCGATCACGATCGACACGGGCACGCTTTCCGCCGCGAACTACGATATCACCCAGTTCGATAGCGGCACTCTCACGATCAATCAAGCCGCGCTCACGGTGAGGGCCGACCATCAGACTAAGGTCTACGGCCAAACACTTCCCAATCTCACGGCAACATTCAGTGGATTTGTGAACGGCGACACGCTCGCCGTCGTCGGCGGCGCCCCAAGCCTGTCCACAACAGCCACCGCGGCGAGCCCTGTTGGGACTTATCCGATTACCGTAACTCTGGCCACGCTATCCGCGCTCGATTACACGTTCTCGGCCGTCAACGGGAGCCTCGACGTGACAAAGGCCCATCTCACAGTCACTGCCAACGATCAGGATATGGGACACGGCGACGCAGTTCCTGCACTGACTGATGCCATCACCGGTTTCGTCAACGGCGATTTGCCATCTGTGATTGCCGGTGTGCCTAAGCTGAGTACGACGGCTACGAGCCTCAGCGCTGCCGGCCAGTATCCGATCAACGTCGATGTCAGCGGTGTGTCAGCGACGAACTACGACTTCAACGGCATTCCCGGCACGCTCACCGTCCATCCGAAGGTGACCGATGTTCGCGTGCACTGGGGCAAGCAATCAATATCGATCGTGGGACTGAATCGCGACCTGCCATTCGCCACAATCCAGAGCCTCGAGGTGATCTTCTCCGATCCGGTGCAAGCCCCCGATGCAAGTGCTCTCTCACTCACGAGTCGCTCGAACTCGGGTGTAAACTACCTTCCGTCAACCTCGGGTACAACGGCATCCGCCGATGTTACCTGGAACCTGCCATCGGCGATTGGCATCGACGCGCTTTTGTTGAGTCTGGACAAAACAAGAATCGGCGCGTTGGTTGGTGCCAAGTCGATCGGCTTGTTTGGTGCAAATTCGTGGAACTTCGACGTACTTCCAGGCGATTTCAACGGTGATCGAACCGTAACAACCGTCGACGCGATTTATACGCGTAACGACATGGTTGGCCCCTACGTGACCTGGGCCGATTTCAACGGCGACGGCATTGTCGACGTCAACGACGTGATCTTCGTCCAGAAGAAGATCGGCACCAAACTGCCGCCGTCAAATTGATCGCACTTTACTGATGACTATGACCAAGGGAGATTATTCGATGCATTCTGTGTTCACAAAAACAAGCGCCTTCCGTTTCGTGGCGTCTGTGCTGACAGCCTGCGTCCTCTGGTCGAGCCACATGCGCTCGGCCCAGGCGGGGCTAATTGTCAACGTCGGTCCAGTGAATGTAAATAGCACGTCACAAGGGGGCTATTATACTGATGTGACGATCAGGAACGAGGGCTCTTCGCTTGATGTGGCTGGATTCTCCTTCGGTGTTTTTTCTACGGACGCGGAGCTTGCGTTCACGCGCTCTGTCGGTGGAGTTCCCAGCGGCACACCAGGCTTGGTCGGCATTTCCGATTACATCTTCGGCGACCATGGACTGATTGCCGGTCCAGCAAACAGCTTTGAAAACACCTCATCGATCACAGCACTGGTTCCTGCGGGATCCGCACTGATCGCGAGCGATTTTTTCGATCCAACATCTGCTTTGAGCAACTCTCTTGCAACAGGACAGTCCGTTGGGTTGGGTCGCGTGTTCTTCGACTATTCCGGATCGCAGACGGACGCCTTGGCGGCAACTATACGCCTCATCACCAATCCCAACGTGACGAACCTGGTAGACGCGAACGCGTCTCAAATCACAGGCGAGATTGTTTCTAGAGGCGACGGAAATTATGGAGTCGACACCCCTAGAGGCCCGAGCGTCCCCGAACCTGCGACAATGATGCACGTGGCCTTGGGGGCCTTGATCTTGGTCTCTGGACGTTGTGTGCGGCTCCGTCGAAAGAGTTGCAATCGATGAACCGAGGGGTTTCATACGCGTGCCTGGCAGAGGCGATTTGCCAGGTACTCTCGCCTTGCCAGCTCTTTTTAGAGTTCTGATCAATCGCATGATTGCAGGGCGCCACGGACAACCCCAATCAAGTCGTCAAGATTTGCGGCGCTTCTGTTCCAGATCGATTTCCGCAGCAGATGTGTCGACTAATCTTTACATCAGAAGTCTTTCAGAAGCGGCAAACAGATCGCCCACTCTGCTAATGTCACCAACTCTGCGGAAATGCTAAGGCAGTCGCGTTCCGCCCAATGAGAAAGCAATCGCCCCGGCGCTTCGTGCATGAGGCACGTCGCGCAGGGGCGTTGGTTGTGGGACAGTGGTCCCAATTGTGCCGTGACGCTAAACGCAGGAGGCTCGCGGCACGATAAAGTTAGCGGTCTTCACTCCGTCGCTGACAAATCATCCCGACGTCAACCATGTCCCTTGCCGTTGCCGTTCCCCTTGCTGTTGCCGTTCCCCTTGCCCTTGGACTTACCGTTTCCCTGTCCATTGTCGTTGCCATCGCCCTGGCTGTTTCCATCGCCATTGCCTTGGCCGTTATGGTTGCCGTTACCCTGGCCGTTGCCGTTGTCTCCTTGGCCGTTGCCGCTGTCGTTCCCGCCGCTGCCACTGACGGTCACATTGCCAGCCTTGCCGTCGCTACCGTCGGTTGCGGTGTTGCCCGAAACGGTATTGCCTGACGTGGTCAACGTGCCGCCGGAATTCAGGATTCCGCCTTGCCGACCGCTGCCGCCCAGCCCGCCGGTACCTCCAGAGTTCTGAACGCTATCGCCCTGACTGTTGCCGCCCTGGTCTTCGTCGCCTTGCGAATCGTCGTTGTCGCCGCCTTTGTCTCCACCGATCAAGGCCAGCACGTTGCCGCCATGTCCGCCGTTACCGCCTGTGGCCGAATTGTCGCTGATAATGGCGTCGGTAACCGTGAGATTTCCAGTCGAAGCGTTGAACGAGGCGCCACCCAAACCCGCGCCGCCGCTACCACCATTCCCGCCGGCGTTGTGATTGGTCTTGTCGCCGACCACCACGTTGCCACCGTGACCGCCGTTACCACCGGTCGCGACGTTCGTCGAAAAGGTGGTGCCAGTCAGCGTCGCGGTGCCAACGTTGAACAGTCCGCCGCCCATCCCCGCTCCGCCATTTCCTCCGCTGCCCGCGGTGCTCTGGTTGCTGTGATCTCCGGCCATAAAGTTGCCGCCGTGACCGCCGGTGCCGCCGATAGCCGCGTTTGCGGTGATCGTGCTCGTATTTGCGTCGTCATTCACGACCGTCAGCATGTCGCCAATAGCGTTGGAGATTCCGCCGCCAACTCCATCACCGCCGTTTCCGCTATTGCCGGCGGTGTTTTGATTGCTGTGGTCACCCGCGATCACGTTGCCGCCGTGCCCGCCGTTGCCGCCCATCGCCGTGTTGGTGGTGACTGTCACGCCGATGAGGTTGGTCGTGCCCGCGTTGAAGATTCCGCCGCCCATGGCCGAGCCACCGTCTCCGCCGTTGCCAGCGACGTTCTGATTGCTGTGGCTGCCGACGCGCACGCTACCGCCGTGGCCGCCCGCACCGCCAATCGCTGAATTGCCGGAAATCGTGGCGTCGGTGATCATCGCGGTGCCTGTGGCCGCGACGTAAATTCCGCCACCCATGGCAGCGCCGCCGTTGCCGCCGTTGGCTGCCGTTCTATGGTTGGAATGGCCGCCGCCGGTAATATTCGCACCGTTCGCGCCGCTGCCGCCGATCGCCGCGTTATCACTAATCGAACCGCCGGTCACAATCAGTGTTCCAGCGTCGAAGATTCCTCCGCCCTGGCCTGTCGCTCCGTTGCGGTGCGCAGCGTTTCCATTGTTGCCCATCGCCATGTTGGCTGTGATCGTGTCGTTGTCGAGCGTAAGCGTGTCGCCGGCGCCGACCATAATGCCAGCGCCCTGGCTGGCCTTGCCGTTCTGAATGGTCAGGTTGGAGATCGTCGCAGTTGTTCTGGCTCCTGCGATCGAGAAGACGCGACTCGAACCGTTGCCGCTGATGATCAAGCCCGGTGCGCCGGTGTCATTGATGGTCAGATTCGTTTTGATGACCAACTGCCCTGTCGTCAACTTGATCGTGCTGCCCGCGAGGCTGCTGTCGAAGTCGATCGTATCGCCAGGCTTGGCCGCGGCGATTTCCGCTCGAAGTGAATTCGCGCCGTGATCGTTGGCATTCATGACCGTCAGGGTAGAAAGCAGCGCTCGTTCCTCGAGAAGATTGATCAACGGCTCGAACCCCAACCACGCCCGGCGGCGTTTGCGATCGCGAGCCCGGGCCTCGAAGAGACGACCCACCAAAGTTCGTCCATGCTCGTTCGACATTTCTAACCTCCCGGCTGTGACTTCCGAAGCGAATGAATCATGCGCGGGTTCCATCAATCGACGCGCAAGCCATGCGAGCGAGTTGAGAGGAACTCGGCCCAGTTCGACCAACAAACCAACGACAAGGGGGGATTTGCGGATGCTTTGAAGGGTGTGAAAACGACCGTCTCGTCGCCGACCCCGGCCGACGCCGCGACAGGCTGCCAGAATCTGCAAATTTAATACCGCCTTTATGGGCGCAGTTGCCGGCTCAGATGTTAGAGATGTGCGTCAATTGGCATCTGGATTCCCGAATGTTCATGAGCGCGGTTTCCAGTTAACAATCCGCCTCAGCGAATCACCTTATTTTAATAAGAAGGAATTTATTTTTTGGGTATTAATAATGACGTGATCGATCCGTGCTTAAGGGCGTTTGGCTGCATTGATGCTCGCCTACAAGTCCGAGTGTTTACGTCAACTTCTAAGCCACATTCTGTAAATTATCGAACGCGGTTCTCGCCGTAAGTTTCTTGTTTCATTATTTGACTTTTGAAACCTGATTGCATAGACTTGCCCTCGTTCGACATCTCCCACAGGAGCCAAGGCATGAGCGAAGCGAAGCTCGGCAGTCGGTTTACGTTTCCTGGCACGCCGCTGACCGTCCATCGGATGGGCTACGGCGCAATGCAGCTTGCTGGTCCGGGCGTTTTCGGTCCTCCGAAGGATCCGGACGAGGCGGTTGCGGTCCTTCGCGAGGCCATCGAATCGGGGGTCGATCACATCGACACCAGCGATTTCTACGGCCCGCACGTCACGAACCAGATCATCAAGCGGGCGCTGCATCCTTATCCCGAGAACCTGGTAATTGTCACCAAGCTCGGCGCGGTTCGCGGTGACGATGCGTCGTGGCGTCCAGCGCACAGCAAGGAGGCGCTGATTGCCGGAGTTCACGACAATCTCAGGAACCTCGGGCTCGATGCGCTCGATGTCGTGAACCTCCGTGTCGGCGGCCTGGCCGAGCCGATTGAGGGACCAATTGCCGATAAGGTCGAGGTTCTGGCCGACCTCCAACGCCAAGGTTTGATCCGTCACGTCGGTCTGAGCAACGTCACGCCCGGTCAATTGGCCGAGGCGCAAGCGATTACCAAGATCGTTTGCATTCAGAACCTCTACAATCTGGCAAATCGTCGAGACGACGCGTTCATCGACGACCTTGCGCTGCTGGGCATTCCCTATGTGCCGTTCTTCCCGCTCGGTGGGTTCACACCGCTCCAATCGTCGACCCTTTCAGACGTCGCGGCACGCCTTGGTGCCACGCCGATGCAGGTCGCCTTGGCCTGGTTGCTGCACCGTTCTCCGAATATCCTGTTGATTCCTGGTACCTCATCGCGAGGCCACCTCCGCGAGAATCTGGCTGCAGCCGATTTGAAATTACCCGCCGATGTCCTGGCGGATCTCGACAGTATCGGCGCGAAGTCTTGAAGTAATCGAGTATCGTTCATGCCTCCTGACGCTCCGCTCACTCTCGATCGAATCCTGGTCGCGGCCGAAGATGTCATCAGGCGATTCGGCCCGTCCAAGGCAACCGTCGTCGACGTGGCGCGGGCGTTGGGAGTCAGCCACACTGCAGTCCACAAGCACGTGGGAAGCAAGGCCGGATTGAGAGATATGGTCGTGGCGCGATGGCTCGAAGCGACCCTGATTCCACTTCGAGCCGCTGTCGCAAGCAAAGGCCCTGCGCCCAAGCGGTTGAGAAAGCTGATCGACGCATTGATTGCGGTCAAACGCCGTCGCGCGACGGACGATCCCGAATTGTTCGCCGCATTTGGAACGCTGGCGGTTGATGCGAAATCAATCGTCGTCGCCCACATTCAAGAAATGATCAACTTGATCGCAACGATCATCGCCGCTGGCGTCGAGGAAGGTACATTTCGCACCGTCGATCCCACTGCAATGGGCCGGGCAGTGCTGATCGCGACTTCGAAGTTCCATCACCCCTTCCACGCCGCCGATTGGAGCGATCCCGCCATTGATGCGGCTTACGAGGACGTTTGGCAGTTGTTGATGGACGGACTTTGCGCGTAGTGCTCACCGATTCAATTCGCAAGCCTAATTATTCACAATTGTTCAAGATGTTGTATTTAACCTGGTTGACTACGGTAAAGCCTAAATGGCGAGCAGACCGTAGAAAACGTCGCCGTTCCGACCTGAAACTGCATGGCCAGAAAACTCGGTCAAACGAATGCTGACTACAGGGTCGATTGGCCGAACGGACCGGGTATAATAAGCCCAAATCAACTACCGTCCCTCGCAATTGGGGTAGTGATTCTTGATTTCCCAGCATCGTCCGGTTTCCGGAGGACGTCAGAGATGGCGCGCGTGCTCATTGTCGAAGACAGTCTCACGCAGGCTGCGGAAATCCAATTCTTGCTCGAGGACGCCGGAATTGATGTCGAGGTGGCCAGAGACGGCTACGACGCCCTCGACTCGCTCCGGCAAGCGCTACCGGATCTCGTGGTGACCGACCTGCAAATGCCTCGCATGGACGGACTCGCCTTGGTCGAAGCCTGCCGGGAACGGTACCAATCGGTTCCGGTCATCCTCATCACCGCACATGGCAGCGAAGAAATCGCTGCGCGAGCCCTGCGGTGCGGAGCAGCGAGCTACGTCCCGAAACGGGACCTTGCCAAGGATCTCGTTCCGGTCGTCAATCAAATCATGTCGATGACCGCGCCCGACCCGGACCAGGAACGAATTATCCATAGCCTCGACGAAACGCGGTCGCGATTTACCCTGCCAAACGACGAAACACTCGTCGCACCGCTGATCCAACGTCTCGAAGAAGTGGTGTTCGAGATGGGTATTTGCGGCCGCGCTGAACTGATCCGCGTGGCCGTAGCGCTGCGGGAAGCGATCGTCAATGCGATCGACCATGGCAACCTCGAACTCGACTCCGAGCTACGGCAGGACGACGAACGCATTTACCACCGGCTCGGCGACGAGCGGCGTGAACAGTCACCCTATCGCGAGCGGCGAGTGCGGATTAACGTCGGCGTGACGCGATCGGAAGCGACTTTCGTCATCCGCGATGAAGGGCCCGGCTTCGACATTTCGAAGCTTCCTGACCCGGATGACCCTGCGAATCTTTGCCGGATCGGCGGCCGCGGCGTGATGCTGATCCGCACGATGATGGACGACGTCCGCTTCAACGAGACGGGTAACGAGATCACCCTCGTCAAGCGGCGGCAAACGCCAGTTCAAGCGAAGACAACAACCTAAGAAAATCGCTGAGCGAGCCAGCTTTACGCGTTATGCTGGATCTTGCCGCTGGCGTCGAACATGACTTCGCGCCAGCGGCTTCAAATCTGTGACTTCAAGAACGCTTCTGCTTCGCTTTCTCGGGCAGCGTGACGAGCACGCGCGAAAGTCCCGAATTCAGCGTGTTCATTTCATGCTCTAGTCGCAGATATAAATCCATCGCCCCCGATAATTCACCGGTCTGGCCCAATAGTTCCAACCTCTGGACACTTTCGACGACGCTCGTCGCTCCGAAAAGCCCAACGGCGCCCTTGAGTGAGTGCGCTGCCCGACTCACTCCAGCAGCATTGCCGCACCCGATTGCCTCGCTCAATTCCGTCATAAGTCCCGCGGCTTCGCCCTGGAAGATCTGAATGATCGTCCTCAGCCTGTCTTCGCGGCCGCCGACTCGAGCTAGCAGCGCGGCTCTGTCCAGGTCGTCAGTCTCGACAGGTTCGGGCGGACGGTGCGCGTCTGGGCTACTTGGATCTGCAACGTCGGTCGGCACAAATGGAGCGAGCGCCCGGTACAGTTCCTCAGCGCGTATGGGTTTGGTGACGTACCCGTCCATTCCCGCTTCGAGGCAACGTTCACGGTCCCCCTTCATCGCATGGGCCGTCATGGCCACGATGGGGACATGCTTCCCGGTCGTACGTTCTCGCGCACGGATGTGAGTGGTCGCCTCGAAACCGTCCATTTCAGGCATTTGGACGTCCATCAGCACCACATGGAACGATCGCTCCGCCAGGACAGCGAGCGCCTCCTTGCCATTGTGGGCCGTCATCACGCTGTGCCCCTTCTTTTCCAGCAAGGTCTCGGCCAGCAGTCGATTCGTCGCGTTGTCTTCGACGAGCAAAATCGACAACGCGCCCGACTTTCGAGGCACGCCGGAACTTTCAATACGACCGCACGCGATTGACTCGGCGGCTGCGCATTCTTGCGACCCGTCGAGCGCCTTCAGAATCGCGCTCGCAAGTTCCGACTGTTTGACAGGCTTGGTGAGAACAGCCGCGACACCCGTCTGCTGACAGCGAACCGCGTCGTATCTCCGATCGGCGGAAGAGAGCAAAATGATCGCCGCTCCTGCCAGATCGGGCTGTTGCCGCACTTGCTCAGCGAACTGGTACCCGTCGACGCCCGGCATCATCACGTCCGATAAAACCAGGGTAAAGGGCGATCCGGCCTCTACCGCCCTGCGCATCGCCGTGAGCGCATCCTCGGCTCCGTCAGCAAGAACAGGTCTCATACCCCACCGAATCAGCACTTCGTGAAGCACCATACGGTTGGTCGCATTGTCGTCGACGACCAGCACGGCCAGGCCGCGCAGGTTGGCCGTCTCGGGAGCGGCTACTTGCGTCCCTGGAGGCTGGAGTGCAAGTCGGGCTGTGAAGTGGAAAGTCGTGCCTCGGCCGGGTTCGCTCTCGAACCAGATGCGGCCGCCCATTAGCTCGACAATCCGCTTCGCGATCGTTAAACCCAGACCAGTGCCGCCGAACTCGCGAGTCGTCGAGCTGTCCGCTTGAGTAAACGGCTGGAATAGTCGGCATCCCTTGTCTGCCGGGATGCCAGGTCCTGTGTCGGAAACGGCGAACGAGAGGCAAGCGTGGTCGTCGGCTGCGGATTCGCCAGCAGTCACGCGGACCGAGAGCACAACTTCGCCGCTCGCCGTGAACTTGATCGCATTTCCCACAAGGTTCATAAGAACCTGGCCCAGTCGTCCGGGATCGCCCATGAGCGCGTCCGGAATCTCGGCGGCAACGTCGCAGGCAAGTTCCAGATTCTTCGCGTGCGCCCGTATTGCGAGCGATTTCAAGACGTCGCCCAGACGATCGCGCAGTAAGAAGGGAATGATTTCGAGCTCGACCTTTCCCGCCTCGATCTTGGAAAAGTCGAGAATGTCGTTCACGATCGTGAGCAGCGAATCGGCCGAACTCCGCACGAGCTCCAGGTAGCGTCTTTGTTCCGCATTCAATTCCGTGTCGAGGGCCAACTCCGTCATACCGAGGATGCCGTTCATCGGCGTACGGATCTCGTGCGACATGTTGGCGAGGAAGTCGCTCTTGGCACGGTTCGCAGCCTCTGCCAGCACCGTCGCCTCACGAAGCGCGGCCTCAGCCTCTTTTTGCACCGTAATGTCGGTGTGAACGCCGATCCATTCGCGGATCGCTCCGTGCTCGTCGACGATCGGCACCGCGCGAACCTGCATGTTCCGATATGCCCCATCATGCCGTCGCAAGCGGTGCTCGACATGATATAGCGACCGACTCGCGACCGCTTCCGACCAGACGCGCGCAGTGTTTGGCCGATCGTCGGGATGGACAGCGTCTAGCCAACCCCATCCCCCGAGTTGCTCGAATGACTGACCGGTGAAGTTGCTCCAACGCGGTTGCTCGACCTCGAATTGTCCCGAGGCCGGCGTGTTCCACACGATGGCCGTGATGGCCTCAACCAACGAACGATAGCGTTGCTGGCCGAGACGCAGCCCCTCCTCGTCTTGCCGAATCTGATCGATCTCTCGCCTTAAGCCTTCATTAACGGCTTCCAACTCGGCCAATTGCTCGCGCATGTCCTCGTCCAGATCCCCGAGCATCAATCAGCACTCCCGGATTTCTGCCTCAACTGAGAGAACCGCGTTAAGCTTAATATGATAAGCTCCCGGCGCGTCCGATGCGATGGCGCCTCGCCGCAGTCTCGCGCTGAATGGCCTGAGCAACACCCGGCTCGCCATCGCCCCGGCATCACGATCATCGCCGCATCGTCAGCAAGGGATCTCGTCTATGCCACGGTAACGATGCCCTCGCGGTCTGGCGCCAATGCACCCTGTGGATCCTCACCTTGGTACCAGACGATTATTTCACGGCGCAATGCCCGTTCTTCGATGCTGGTATCCTGGAGATCGGCGGTCATTTTTCGGTCCTCGACGACTTTACGAGAATGACGGGTGCCACGTTGATCATGGATACTTCCAGCTTGACGTCGTGCAGGATATTGGGCCTTCGTGGTGCTGCTAATCTTGGAGGGGCAAAGGACATCGCTCTGCGACACGGCTACATCCCGGCTGTTGACGCTCGTTCGCCATTCTGGCGTTCGGCTCGCGATCGGGTGACTCTTCAATCAAACACGGTTTGCATTTCGGCAACGGTCGGTTCATCGTTCGAAGCGACGACTGGAGCGTTTTCAAGCTGATTATGGAGGAATGACAGCCCACAGATAGCCAATTTGGCTGAAATAGCGTGAAATCTCCATGAGCCCAATTGGCATTGTTTCTATTGACAGTCGCAGTTGTGCTAGACGACTGGATTGCTTGCATCTGAGGCCGCAGCAGACTCGTCAACAAAGTAGTGAAGACTTAGTCGGCTGATGACGCAATTTAATGTGCAGATTATCGCATATAGACTATCCAAGGATGAATTTTCGTATTTTCCGAAGAATGTCCCCGCTTCCGATACCAGTCACGATAGATAAACTTGCCGGCTTTCGACACTAGTCTTGCGAATCTCATCGGAAACTGCGCTCACAAGCTCGGTCTCAGTCTTCGCCCTGCCCCAAATGCCCGATGATGAAGGGGATTTTAAGGTTTCTTGTCGCTTGAAAGTGCCCTTTAAACGCTACAGTTCATGGTCGACATAAAAAGGTAGCGGTAAGCGACGATGATAGGGCTTTTTGGCTTTTCCGTCGCCAACGCGAAGCCGGGGTCGTTATA
The DNA here is from genome assembly GCA_945957605.1 of uncultured Isosphaeraceae bacterium. Taxonomy (GTDB): domain Bacteria; phylum Planctomycetota; class Planctomycetia; order Isosphaerales; family Isosphaeraceae; genus CAMFLR01. The sequence goes on along the minus strand of CAMFLR010000004.1, from coordinate 64,916 downwards.
AGGATGAGGCGGTCAAGGATTGTCGGCTCTCATCGCAGCCGGTATCCATTCCGAACTCACAGAGAACAGGAGAACGTCGGATGAATAGGCCGGTCGTCGTCACGCTTGCCGTCGCGGCCTCTTTGCCGCTGGGTCTTCTCGCTGCGAGTCTCGGTACGACCGAGCCTCTTGCCGCGGCGCAGGCCAGTCCGGCTGAGGCGCAAGCGCCTAACCTGCTCGCCTCGCCGAAAGCAGCCGAGGTCGCAGATGCAGCCGAGGCGTTTCTGGCCACGCTGTCAGAACAGCAGCGGGCCGTAGCTCAGATCGAACTCACGCCGAAACTCGCAGCTCGCTGGACGAATTTCCCGGGTGGCTCAAACGTGCGCAACGGCGTCTTCTACCGCGAACTGAAGCCCAACCAAATTGAGGCGGCGCTCAAAATCGCTAAGGTCGCCCTGGGTGAAGAGGGGTTCGCGCGATACCAGGAAGTTCGCGCGGCGGACGACGCCTTCGCCAAAGGACGCGGCGGAAGAGGCCCCGGCGCTCCTGAACGCAAGAAAGCGGATGGCGGTCCTGACCAGAAGGCCGCTGGTGGCGCGTTTCAGAAGAAGGGCGGCGGTCCGGGTGGCGGCTTCAATTTTGGATCAGAGAATTACATGATCGCGTTCCTGGGCAAGCCATCGAAAACTACGCCGTGGATCTTGCAACTCGGTGGCCATCACCTTGCCATCAACATCTACTACAAGGGGACGACTGGCGGGGCAACGCCTTACCACGTCGCCTCGCAGCCGACTGTTTGGAAGGACGATCAGGGGAAGACGCACGAGCCGCTTGCGCCGATGACCAGTGCTCTGCGCGGCCTGCTTGGCTCGCTCACGCCCGAGCAGTCGAAGAGCGCAAAGCTCGACGCACGATTCAACGACGTCTACGTCGGCCCCGGTCGTGATGGCAAGTTCCCCTCGAAGAGCGAAGGAGTTTCCGTCTCGGAGCTCTCCGATGCATCCAAGGACTTCGTCAAGAAGGCGATCGCAGCATGGACGGGTGACAGCCCGCAGGGAGCTGAATATCTCAAGCTGTACGAAGCCGAGCTCGACAAGGTGAAGGTCTCGTACTCAGGCTCGCCGGCCCTCGCCGATCGGGGCGACTACGTGCGTATCGACGGGCCTCGCGTCTGGATCGAATTCGCGACCCAGGGGAGCGACCACGTCCACACAATCTGGCGTGATCGTTTGACCGACTACGGCGCAGAATTCTCTTTCTGAGGCACGTATGCGACGGTTTCTCCCTACCCTGATTTTCCTGTTGGTGGCGCGCTCCGCGTGTGCGCATCCGATGCCCAACTCGGCAGTCGTCTTGCGCCTTCAGCATGCGTCGATTGATGCTGAATTGACGTTGCCCATCACCGAACTGGCGACAGGCTGGGAGAAGCCGCTGTCGATGGACGCGGCGGAGACCGTGCGGCTCTATGGAGAGGATCTGAAGGATTACGTGCTCCAACACGTCCGCGCGATTGCCCCCGACGGGCGGCCCTGGGCCGTGACGGTGCGCGAGTTGATCGCGGTGCAAGAGAAAGAGCCCGACGTGCGGGTGATGTTGACGATGACACCACCCTCCGGTGCGCCCGCGGATCGCCTGACCCTTCGCTACGACGCGATATTCCACCATCTGATCACGCACACGGCGCTAGTTACGCTAGCAGGCGATTGGCGCAAAGGCGTGACGAACGAAAATCCCGTAATTCTCGGGACCATGCGCGATACCAATTCCGAGTTGGTAATCGACCGCTCGGGGGGCAGTTCGCTGCAGGGATTTGCCGCCATGTTTCGCCTCGGCATGCGTCACATCGCCGAGGGGACCGACCACCTGCTGTTCCTGTTAGCCCTTCTCCTCCCTGCGCCACTGGTGGCTGCGGGCGGGAGGTGGGGCGGCTACGTCGGCGGGAAGGTCGCCGTGCGTCGGATCGTCAAAGTCGTCACCGCGTTCACGATCGGACATTCGATCACCTTGGTACTTGGTGCGTTGGGATGGACCCGAGCGCCGGAGGCGTTCATCGAATCGGTGATTGCGATTTCGATCCTGGTCTCGGCCATCCACGCGTTATTCCCAATCTTCCGCGGGCGAGAAACATTCATCGCGGGCGTGTTCGGGCTGGTGCATGGCCTGGCATTCGCGGCGACGCTCGCCGACTTCGGACTCGACTCTTGGACGCTTTCTCTGAGCGTCCTCGGTTTCAATCTTGGAATCGAGGCCTTCCAACTCTTCGTTCTTTTGATGGCGATGCCTTGGATTGTTCTGCTCGCCCAGACTCGGGCCTACAGACCGTTCCGTATTGTCGGAGCCTTGCTCACTGGAGTCGCCGCCGCCGCGTGGTTCGCAACGCGAGCGTTTGGCCTGGCCAACCCAATTTCAACGCTGGTCGACGGTGCCGCAGCGCAGGCTCCTTGGCTGCTCACAAGCCTGGCTGTTTTGAGCTGCATTGCCTATGCCTCGATGCGATTCAATCGTGATGGAGCAAGAAGCACTGAGCGATCCGGCAGCAGGTTATCAGCGCCGTCGTCCGCGAGCACACTTGCTCGCCCGAGCGCGCCGCTTGAGTCGGCCAGTCCGGTTATCTGTACACCTACATCAAGTTCATAAAACGCTTGCAATTAGGTCTCTTGAATCAGCACGATTCATCTGCGCAAGTCCCCATGTCGCTTTGCGTCTGCGATGAATCGAGTGTCAATCTGTCTACACGGCAGAATCAATAGCCTCGGCGTCTGTACGACGGCTTCACTGCCTGACCAAACCGAACGTAAAACACATCAGCGTATTTCGTTGATGTGCGATTTCATTTGGGAACTTCGGACCATGCAGCACGGCTTCAGTTATCTTTTGAGAAACGGTTAAGGCCTCGATAACACAGGATTTGAGTTGACGCCTAAACACGCGCTGACATCTGGACAGGGTATTCCCATCAGTCAGTAGCCACCCTGCTACGTCGAAAAAAGTGAACCATCCAAATCGCTTCGCTAATCCCCAAGTGCATGCTCGCGAAACTGCTCAACTTGGGCCCAACTCAAATTACACCTCGATCGCGGGGCCCTATTTGGGCTGAATTCGCAGAGTACGGAATCTGACGTGCTGAGTCGATCGATGTTTATTTCAACCATCCATTGTTAGATTTGATTAGATCTATAACAACCGCTTAAACTTGGATTTCCAGTGGCTCTTTGCGCTTCCAAATCAACTCAAATTGCTACGACCCAAATGCTCGAGCCCAAACTACATGCCCAGAACATGAATAAAAGATCACGTGCCGAAATGCTGGTGTTATTGCTTATTGATAATAAATTCGTTCACACCTCGATCAAACGCTTGTGGTGACTCGTTCGGTTTGGGTGTAGGCTTTAATTTAGCTTGCACGAAGGAGTCGCACGTGGAATTTTTCATCGTCCTCTTCATCGGTCTGTTTTTCTTCGCTCTGATTGGGCACCTGCTTTGGTTGCTCATCAAGGCGACCTATTGGGCTCTGGTAAATGCATTTCAACCACGGGTCTCGAGGGCACTCAAGGTCGAGATGTGCCCGCGATGCCATGCGAGCTGGTCGAATCGGCACCAAACACTCGATTCGTTTGGCTGTACGCTCTGCTCCTGGGAGCCGAGACTGCCCCCATCGGCCGACAAACAAACCAATTTTGAACATCGGAAGGTCATCCAGTATCTACTCGACCGCGTCGCACATTTCGAACGGATTGGCCTGATCTCGAAAACGTTTTCGAAGGAGATCTCGACCGCGTTAAAAGAGCGGACACCGCGGCCGGTGCACGCGGACCAATTGGTACCGCTAAGTGGTCCCAATTCGTCAGCGTCCGAGATCGTTTTTGACGATCCCCCGGACCACGACGAGAAATTTGTCCCAGACGTCGATGAACCCATCATTTTCATTGACTCTGAAGTCGCGATGTCGCCTCAAACGACAGCGGCGGAATCTATTCGCAAGTCCGCCGAAAAGGTGAGCAAATTTGTTGTCCAGTCTTCAGAGTTTTCGTACAACAACGCGGCAGAAGCGAGCCTTTGCCCTGTCGAGAAGCCCGCACCTAAACGTGAAGTATTTGAGGTCTTCTCCGCGTTTCTCGAAGAGCGCAACCTTCGCTGGGGAGAGTTAGTCGGCGGCCTTTTGATTGTGGGATGTTCGCTCGCGCTCGTCCTCAGTTTCTGGTCGAGAATTGCCGAACGCCCCTTGCTGAAGTTTGCACTGTTCGACGGCGTTACAGCACTGATCTACATCACGGGTCTCGTCGCGTATTCGCGCTGGAAGTTACCAAACAGCGCAACCGGACTTCTAATCATCGCGACGTTGCTAACGCCGCTGAACTCTCTGGCGATCGCTGCCCTCGGAGTTGATGGTGTTTCTGGATCGATTCTCGAATTGGCAGGCGAATCGTTCGCGAGCCTCCTGTTCGGATTTCTTGTGTATCGCGCAGGAAGGATTCTCACAGCGGTTCGCCCGATTTCGCTGACGTTTGGCGTGGTTGTTCCCTCGATTTCGATGCTGCTAGTTCACCGCTGGCTGGCAGCGGATCCCAGGGAAATCACACTCATACTACTCGGGGCAATTCCTCTCGCTTCTCTTTGCATCGTACAGGCCCGGGCAGTCCTGATTCTCAAAAAGGAACCCGCCCTGGGCCGCGAAGCCGCCATTCAGCTCCTGCTTCTGTTCGGGCTCGGCGGATTTGCGACGGCTCTGGCAGTGGGACTCGTCGCTTTCGCAGGCCACCGCGCCGGCCTTCAGGTTCAATACATGACGGCGCTTACGCCTGTCGCCGGCTCGGCATTCATGATTCCCGGACTCTCAATCTGGCGACGCCTGACGCTCCGCGAGTCGGTTGGACTGCGGATCGCAGGAACAGCACTCGCGCTGATCGGCGTCGCGGTCATGCTCTCGGGAGCAATTCCGGCGTGGCCGTCTCCCAGCCTGATGCTCGCTGTCGCCGTTGGCACTGCGATCTGCATGCTTTTCATCGCAATCGGACTCGATATCGCGTGGGCTCATGCTGTCGCCGGCGTGGCGCTCGGCGTTTCGTATTTGCTCATCTCATTACTCGTCCTTGGGCACATATCCTGGTCCGTCACAGAGTCACAACTGGCGTCGGCGCTTTTGTCGAATACAGCGGGGAAAATTCTGACGCCATTCGGGATTATGTATTTCACTTTCGCCTATTTCTCCATCCGAAAAGCTCGCCGCGACGAGGCTCGATCTTTCTTCGCAGTGGGATCGGCGGCCGTTTTCATTTCGTTAGCTGTCCTCTCATGGCACGTGCTCAACATTCCCCGCAACGCGACCGATGCGGCCTACGTGTTCTTGTGCGATGCGGTGAGTCTTTTGACCTTCGCAGTGCTCTTCGGCTGGCATCCTCTGGTGAACGATCCGTCAAGAATTCTTTGCCAGATCATGGGCTGGATCGGCCGAGTTTTGCTGTTTTTGGGACTTGTCCTGTGCATTGGAAATATCGAAATCATCAATATTGCACATATTAGCGGTATCGCCTACATCCTGGCCGATCTCGTGCTTGCGAGTTTGATTTCGATCGCCCTGTGGATCGCATGGCGAAAAACGCGGGATGCCGTCCTTTTTCAGGTGATGCGAATTATCGATGATGGTACTCGCATTTCTTCGATTCTGGCCGCGATACTCATCGTTGCCTCGACCGGGCTTGATACACTCAGTTCCGCCGCAGTCTATAGCCTCATCCTGGCAACAGTCTGGTTCATCCTCGCATGGCGGGCAATCTCGGTTCGCATCTTCTCGGCGGGCCAGGCGGCTCTCGCGTATGCAGTGGGCCTTCTGATCGCGAGAGCCTTGGAAGGCCAGGCCTGGTTTGCCAACTCACCGCAACTCCTGCTCGATCCCTGGTTTCTTCAGGCCGATGGGATTGGCATGGCGGTCCTGTGCGTGTTCTGGAGCGGCTTACGACCGATCGCCGCACGGCAAAAAGCGAGCGACGACAACGGTCAGCTTCCCACGCTCCTGTTGTCGGGAACGTGGTATTCGTTCGACCGCATCATGCGACCAGCCCTGATTGTGCTTGCTACTGCGCTCTCGCTCTACGCGGCCGCGCCCGGAGTGATGCGGGAACTCACTCCACGAAACATCTCACGAGCTTTGACTGGCGAAACGGCAGGGAATCGAATTGTTCCGCCACTCTCGTTGTTTGAAATCGCCGGCGTCTCTCATGTTCATGCATATGGCGCTGGGGCATGGGGATTGATTATCGCGGCGTTGTTTGCAGTCCTGGCCGACTTGTGGAACCGAGTTCGGCGATGGGGATTGCTCGCGGCACTCCTGCTTTTCAACTTAACAGTATTGCTGGCAGCGGCGCCGTGGGAATCGCAGGTTTCGTCGAGTTCGGCGCTTCGTTGGAGTCTCGCCATAGGATTCTTTATCGGCAGCGCGTTGATCTGGTTACGCGAACCATTGCGGCGTATCGCCGTGAGATTCGGAATCAATATCGAATCATGCGATTCGGCATGGATGTCATCGGTGCTCACACTCCACGTCGGCTTTTACGCCTGCTGTACGCTGGCGATGGTTGGCTACGTCGCTGTGAGCGCCGCTTGGAATCATCCATTCGGAAACGATTTCCTCGTATCCTGGTGGAGTGCTCTGGCGATTTGCTTCGCGTTTTTGCTGGTTTTTGGAATCTCACGGGAAATCAAAGTCACCGAGTTCGTAGAGCGGAAAATTCCAGGGGCGAACGGCTGGCTGCAGCCGACGGGAATGCTGGTGGCCATCCTCGGAGTGCTGCCAATTCTGGCCATATCGGTCTACGGTATGCTGGCCAGTTTGAAGGGCAATCCAATCGTCGGGCCCGACCCAACCGGGTTGTTCGCGACCATTGGCCCGCAAGCGTCATATGTGCCGCCAATATTGATCGTCGCCGCGGCAGTTTTGGGATTTGCGATTCGCGAGAGATCGTCGCGGTTTGGCTTCGTCACGGCACTTGCGCTCAATCTCGCGATAACAACCGCGTATCAGATCTTCGCAATGAAGGCAGGCATTGCCTTTGGCGGTGGCATGGCGATCCGGCTGAGCGAGTGGAATGCCATTGTCGCCGGCATTTGCGCAATAAGTTGGATGGCAGTCGTTCACTTGCGACAAAAACGCCGAGGCGTGCCGACGACTTTCGATGATCCCTATGTCGACCTCCTCGTCATGCTCGGCGTGGCGATCGTCACGATCGTTTACGCGACAGCAACGGTCGTGTTGTGGTTCAGCCCAGTCGTTCCCACCTGGCTCATCTCGGCGGGAGATCTTGGCGGATTGGCGGCCGTCGCGATCGTCGCTGGCGCCCTTGCTTTGCTGCGAATCGTCACGCGGCAAAATTACTCGCCGCATCTCCTTGGTCTGTTCTCGTTGATTCTGGCTGCGTTCGCGTCGCTGGTGATTGTTCCGCGCGACACAGGCAACTGGCTCACATATCACACGATGATCGTCACGCAAGGAATTGCGGCGATGTTGCTGCCGCTTGGCTTGCTCTGGCTGGCACGAAATTCGAGACACGACGTGAGTGAAGAAGCGAGACGCACGCTTGTGGGGTGGAGTTGGGCGGCAGCGGGCATCGTGGCGTTTTATGCGATCGGCGGCGTCTTCAGTGATCCTTACACCCCCTACTGGAGCGCGGGCGGTGTTTTGTTTGTCGCGATCACCTTTTGGCTGCTCGCATATGTCTCTGGAAACCTGGTGCATTTGCCCGTTTCCGCAGTGTTTGCAGCCACTGGTGCGGCTGTCTTGTGGAAGTGGTCGAATGCGTGGAGCAACACGGGGGATGAGATTATTGCCTATGGAGACCTTCTGAACGCGATCATCATCGCCATTGCCCTGCCCTGCCCGGTCTGGCTGTGGATCGAGCGCAAACTCGCCCGGCGCGATGCGGCCGTTCCCTCGGCTGTTTCTCGGCTGTTACCAACTCTCCTTCCGGGAAAAGGCCGATCGCTTCAGTGGTGGGCTTCGCAGCTCGCTCTTGGTTTTTTCGCGGCGAACGTCGCACTTGGCCTGGTCTATGCGAACGCCAATGCTTCGGAACCGCCGGCTATCTGGCTTGGATGGCTGACAATATTCGCGCTCCTCGCGGCCATCCTGCCGACCTACTGGGATCGCCTGGCTCCAGACAGCACGTTCGACCTCTACTTGCTGGGGATCGCCGTTTGTGGCTGGGAAATCCGCACATTGCCGCTTAGCGGAAGGTACCAGCTCTGGCTGGGGAGCATCGAACTCGCCGCGCTCGGTCTTACCGCAAGCTTCCTGTGGTGTATTCGTGATCGCCTGCGACCCGGCCTCGACCGGTTGAGAATTCCTCGCCGCGAAGAGGCCGTGGCGCAAAACAACCTGACCTGGCTCGTTCCAGCGAACGTTCTCCTCGCCGCGGTAGTTTTGCTGTTCGCACTTCTCGATGTCTTTAGCGAGCCCAATTCTTTGATGAGGATGACCGCGGCAGGTGCCGCGTTTACGCAGGCGCTAGCGATTGGGCTTCTGGCCGTTGGCAAGCGGCGAGCGGGTGTGCAGTCGCTGGCGTTGATCTTTGGAGTTCTGGGAGTGCTGGTCGTGGCCTTGTCGCCGCTGGATCCGTCACGCCCGGACATTTTCTACCTCGACCGGGCTGCGATCGCAGCGACTGTGGTTGTTGCCATGGCCTGGCTGTACGGATTTTGGTTCTCGAAATTCCTACGAGAAGAAAACGACTGGACCGCACGTGCCCAGAAGCTTGTGCCGCAACTCATGTTTATCGCCGCAGTTGGTCTGGTCGGCTTTTTCACATTCGAATTGTATGTGAGCAAAACATCTGCATCGTTGCCGGTTTCGTCGCTCGCGATCGGTCTGATGGCCGCTTCGATCGCTGGCTCGATCGTCTTCTCATTGATCGCCGCGCTTGTTCCCGGAAGAGATCTACTCGGACTCTCAGAAAGAGGTCGAACAGGCTATATCTATGCGTCGGAAATCATGATCACGATGCTCGTGGCGCATTTCAAAATGACGATGCCATGGCTTTTCGGCGACTTCTTCGTCAAGTACTGGGTTCCGATCGTGATGCTCATATCGTTCCTCGGCGTGGGCCTCGGAGAGCTTTTCCGGCGGCAGAAACGCCTCATCCTTGCCGAACCACTCGAAAATACGGGTGTATTTCTACCCATTTTGCCACTGATCTCAGCGTTCTGGCTCACGCCCAAACCTGGTGAAGACGTGGTATTCCTGTTTCTGATCGGCCTGCTATACAGCGTTGTCTCCGCGCTTCGGTCTTCTCTGCTCGTCGCGGCATTCGCCACGCTTGCCTACAACGCGTCGCTTTGGATGCTTCTCGACCGGTGGCCAGGTCTGGGCTTTTCGCAGCATCCGCAGCTCTGGGTCATCCCGGGAGCATTGTCGGTACTCGCCGCGGCATACTTGCATCGCGATAAGCTCACACGTGAGCAACTTGCAACGGTCCGATATGTCGCGTCGGTTGCGATCTACCTATCGTCTTCCACCGAGATGATTCTGACTGGCATCGCTCAGGCTCCCTGGCTGCCAGTGATACTCGCAGGATTGTCGATCGTGGGAATCTTTTCAGGAATCCTCCTGAAGATTCGAGGCTTTCTCTTTCTTGGAACTGGCTTCTTGTGCCTTGCGCTTTTCTCGATGATCTGGCACGCCGCAATGGATCTGAAGCAAACCTGGCTCTGGTGGGTATTCGGGATCCTCTGCGGAATGATGATTCTCGGCGTCTTCGCACTCTTCGAGAAGAAGCGTCTGGAGGTACTCGATCTCCTGACGAGCCTTCAAGATTGGGACGCATGATTTGGCTGGATATCGAGTGAGCCAACAGCGCGAAATGGTCCCGACAATCTGCGTCATTACACTTGACGACTCGGAATCGATGCGGAGCCCTTCGAACTGGCTATCGAAGGACCCCGCATCATCGACAAGACGCGATCGAACTTATGCCGCGTCGCTACCGGTCACGCGGCATCGTTCCAGCATCGAGACGCCGGGTGATTGGAAGCAGAGGCTCGCCATTCCGCGTCCCTCAAGATCCCGAAGCCACGAGCTCATTGGCCAACGATTTGAGCAAGGCTCGGCAGCCTTCTTCGCGGCCCTGCGCGGAATCGGCACCGTCGAGAAACGCACCTTGCTCGGTGTAGGTGAGCATCGTACCCGCGCCTAAGGGAGCCATTTCGACGGTCGTCAGCGACGCCGAGAATGGTTTGTCACCCATTGCCATCCGGTATGCAAAGACGATTCGTTGATCGGGGACGATGTCCTGGAATTGAGCATCAAGTCTGATCTCCGGACCGCCCATGTGACTGAACCGCGAGACCTCGGTTCCTCCGATCCGGAAGTCGAACGTGAACTCGTGGATTTTGAAGCCCTCGCTTTCGACGCGCCACCGCCGAACCGTTGCCTTGTCAGCGAACGCCGCGAAGACGCGCGATGGCGGTTGGGGGAACGCTCGCTCGATACTAAACGTGCTGTGAATCACAGATGGTTGGCTGTTCGCTGTCGTTGCGGTCATTGTTTCTCTCCTTGTTCGGGTTGCCGAGGCAACTCGTCGGTTTCATTGAGGATCTCTCCAAGTCGATCAAGGCTCCGTTCGGCGGGAGTGCGGCGCTCCGCCAGCCACGAAACAAGAGGTTCAAGTCCCCCCGGCTCGATCCGGCAGGTGCGTACGCGCCCAACCTTTTCGCTCTTGATGAGCCCGGTTGCCTCGAGCACTTGAAGATGCTGAACCACTGCGGCGAAAGTCATTTCAAACGGTTTGGCCAAATCGCTCACACTTGCCGGCCCTCGGCTCAATCGTTCCATGATTGCCCGACGAGTCGGCTCAGCAAGAGCCCGTAAAATGCTGTCGATCGCGTGATGGTTAAGCATGGACTAAACTATCGTCCCTTGGTTGCGAATAGTCAAGTCAAAACTAAAGTAATTGGGCGGCGGTTGAATTAGGCGAATTCTTGGAGAGGAGGACTTGGCGGAAAGCGAGGCGTTCGCCTCCAAGTTATGCAGGGCGGCTCGATCGATTTCTCCTCGTGAATCAAAGACAGCTTGCGTAAATTCTCGCAATTCTCGCAAGATCTAGGATACTCCGACAAACCATCGCTACTTGCTCGAGAAACGATCCCTATGCCAGGCAAACCCGGCCGGCGGAAATCTTCGGGAAAGAAAGGCAAGCGCGTTCAGCGCGTTGCACCACCCGAGACACTCGCCGAAGACCCGCTCGTCACCAAAGCTCGGATTGCGGCGGCCACGGAAGCGCTGAAAATCCTCTCGAAGCCACCAGCGACGCGCGGCACTCTCGAACTCGCTAGAAGCATCAACAAGCTCACCGACCGATCGATTGCGGAGGTTCATCAAGCCTGCGAAGACGGCGATCTCGTTGCGTGCCAGAGCGGTTGCACATATTGCTGCATGTTCCCGGTCGCGGCTTCAGCTCCTGAGGTGCTGGCGATTGCCAACTTCGTCCGCGAGCGGTTTAACGACGGACAACAAGCTGCGCTCGACGCAAGAATCGATGCGAATATCAAGGCAACGAACGGCATGACCATGAGCCGGAGGGACCGCGTCAGGTTGGGATGCCCTTTCCTTGATGCGGGCAAATGCACGGTCTACGAAGTGCGGCCGGTTGCGTGCCGGGGATGCTCTTCGTACAGCGTCGAGGATTGCAAAGACGACTACGAAGAACCAGGAACGGGTGTTGAAATCCAGACCAACAACCTCCGGGAGTTCGTATACGGCGCGATCCGAGAGGGACTCGCCGTCGCTTGCAAATCAGCCTCGGTGGAGCACCGCCCCCTTGAACTGGTGAGGGGCTATAAAATTGCGTCGAAAGATTCGACGCTCGCAGAAACCTGGCGAAGCCGCCCAGAAGTTTTCGAAAGCGTGACCGGAGAACGTGTTTTTCCCGGCCCGTGGTCGGACGAGCTCAATCAGGAGTTCGAAGAAGTGTACCGGATGACTATTGGTGATCTCGAAACGGGAAAGCAAAAGACTTGAGCGGTTTGGATGAGGATTTGAAGAGTCGGCAAGTCTATTCGCGATGCAACGCAAACGCTCAAAGAGATAATAGTGTGAGTTCCAAAGTACTTGCGCGATCTGTCCAGCCTCAAAAGTGCGGCAACCAGGCACCGAGGCATTCCGCGAGCCCTCAAGTCGGGACCACCCGACCAAGCGCAGACCTTCCACGAAGGCCCCTCGTGCCACGGGGTCTTCCTATACTCTTTCTTGTTGCAAGCACCAGACAGCCGTCCCTAATCAAGTTGGCGCCTTTTCTCAAAATTCGCCGAGAAAGTCATGACGCACCACCCTCGACCGTGCAGTAATGAGAGGAACGTCACGAGATCGGGGGAAGACTGCGATGACCCAGAGTCGAAACGACGGATTTGTCGGTCAGATCACCCGGTTTCTCAACTGGGGCACCGTCGCCGGGCAGGAAGATGGTCAGATCCTCGAACGATTCGCCATCCACGGTGACGGAGCTGCGTTCGAGGCATTGGTCAACCGTCACGGCCCCACCGTCCTGGGAGTTTGCCGCCGATTTCTCCGCGACCCTAACGATGTCGACGATGCCTTCCAGGCTACGTTCGTCATCCTGGCACGCAAGGCTAGTGGGCTCCGCGATCCCAACGCTCTGGGCCCGTGGCTCCATGGTGTGGCCTTCAAGGTCGCCTCGCGAGCGCGAGTTGAGTCAGACCGTCGAAACGTCCGCGAGTCGCCCAACCTTCAGGCTATCGCGCTGACGCATGCCCCCGAGTCCGGAGGTTCAGACCTTCGGTGGCTACTCGACGAAGAAATTCTCCGGCTTCCCGACAAGCTTCGGCTGCCGGTCGTCTTATGCCTCATCGAAGGAAAAACCTACGACGAGGCCGCCTTGCAGCTCCGATGGACGGCGGGAATGGTTCGAGGGCGTCTGTCTGAAGCTCGTGTCAGGTTGCGAGATCGCTTGACCCGTCGAGGTGTTGCTCCTTCGGTCGCTCTCGCCATGTGCAAACTCGAACGCCTGATCGTCCCGCAAAGACTGATCGACACAGCGTCAAGAATCACTACGGAGGTGATTACTCGACAGGTTGGGACCTGTTCTGCTTTAACCCTGGCGAATCGGACAATGGGGAGCTGGCTCATGACTCGAATCGGCAAGGCGGCGTTGATCTTGATCGCCGTGGGAGTTGTTCTGGGTATCGGCTCAACCGGATTCAAGCGACTCGCCGGGCAGCATGTCGAAGTCAAACCCGCTCTCGTTCAGGCCAAAGCGAAAGGTCCGGACGAGAAGCAGCAGGTTGGAGCCGTGAAGGTCCAGACGAAGCCGAGGAAGCGTCGGCAGGGATCGGTTGAGTCCGAGATTCACCCAATCACCATCGCGGGACGGGCCGTCGATCGCGAGGGAAGGGCCATCGCGGGGGCTGCGATCTTCGTGACTAACGCCAACCGAAGCCGACCATCTGGCGACCCCGCGGTCCTCGGCCGGGGCGTTTCTGGTCCCGATGGCAAATTCATCCTCCGCGACCTCCCCTTGCCGGTGCTCCAGCCCGACCCGGGGCCGATTCCCAAAGCCGCCGAGGGTAAGTTTGAGGTTGCCGGCACCGCCGCGGGCTTCGGCTTCACCTGGCACGCAGACCAGTCGTATCGCCCCTCTACAAAACCCGCAGACTTTAAACAGACGGCGCCGGAACTGGTGACATTCGCCGGCGAACCAATCATCTCCAACCTGACTTTCGGCCCGCCCGCGCGAGTTCATGGCCGAATCATCGACGATCAGGGGCGTCCCATGTCGGGCGCGAAAGTCCAGTTTGGCTACATCGACAGTCTCCGCAACCCCGATGGATCGGGAATGTGGAATTGTTCGGCGATTAACCCGGCAGGAGGCGACGAACTTCAGTTCGGCGGCATCGTCTCATTGCCGGAATCGATGAGATCGACACGCACCGATGCCGACGGGCGCTACTCGGTCGATGGCTTACCTCGCGAGGTGAAGCTCATCACCTTGATCGACCGCGACCCGACCCTCGAGCCGTTTGAAGTGATGATTGGCACCTCCAACCTGGCTTTCCAAGGCATCCGGAGCCTGGGGCACGACGGCATTCTCAACCACACTTTCGTCCTGCCCAGAAAGGTGCCGATCAGGGTGACACTCGCCGATTCAGGGCGGCCGGCGGTGGGGGTTTCGTTGCTGGCAGAGACCCAGAAGCTGCAGCGGGCCGGCGCCGACGCCTCGACTGATGCAGCGGGCCTTGGCACGTTGTTGCTGCAGCCTGGACAGTATCCGATACGGATCGAACCGCCGATTGGCATGGCCTATCTGCCGTCGACTGGCGGAGTCATCCGAGTTCGTGATCGCGATGCCGAAGAGCCGTTGCACTTCCAACTCTCTCCGGCTGCGAGCGTAGTCCTTGAAGCCGTGGATATCGATAGCAAGCAGGCACTGGCAGGCGTCGGATTCGAGTCGGCCGCCGACACTTCCGCCGACCATGTCGCACTCAACAGCCAACCGACCTTCGTCGATCATCCAACAACCGATAACGCCGGCGCACTCAAGGTGATCATGGAGCCGGGCCGCCGGAAGTTCTTCCCAGTCCGTTTGCCCTGGGGATACGAAGCCGTTACCAAGGTAAGCCCGATTCTCACGCTTGAACCGGGAAAGATGGCCACCGCCCGATTTGAACTCAAGAAGACCAAGACCGCCGAAACGGCGAAACCTGCCGACGAGGACGAGGTCGGCCTTAACTTGCGGTCGATCTGGGAGGTGCAGGCACGCTTGATTCAGAAAGGTCGCATGCAAGGAACCCGGACTTATCAAGGCGGAGACTCGATTTCGACCGATCGCCTACGGAAACTCCTTGAATCGCTCGACACCGACAAAGTTCCGCCGCTGTCCGAACTTATTGCAGCGACTTTCCCCGAAGCGGAGCCAGGCTCACTCGGCAATTTCCAAATCGCAGTCGACCGTCCTCGGCGTCGCCAGGAGGTGGTCTGGGCAAACACAGCGGAAAAGGCTGCCGAAGTGACCGTCTACAATGGCCGCGAGACGATTAGCTACGTCCCGGTCAATGCGCAGGTCGACATTGGCGATGACGGTCCAAAGTCAGGGATTCGACTCGCGGTCGCCGGACTCGAAGACTTCTGCCACTGGCCGACTCGTGGCGGCAAGGTGATTGGCCGAGACAAAGGCAAGGTCACGTTGGAGTCTAAGTCGGGCGAGTATGTGACGACGATCGTCGCCGATGAGGAAACTGGATTCGTTTTCCACGAGTCGAGGTCGCATGCAAGTTCCGGCTCGGGGCAGGAATACTGGCAGTTCGCTCCGCGCGTCGCGGCGAATGGCGCGATTACCCCTGGTCTGAGCGTAGATTTCACTTACCAGAAAGATCGTCTCAACGTTATATGGATCAAGACGATCGAATCGATCGACCTGAACGCGCCGGTGCCGCCCGAATCCTTCCTCATCGGGGCCCCACCCGGCACGCTGATCATCGACTACCGCGAGGGGCGCATCGACACGCAGCGCGGCCTCGCGATGCGTCCGATCACCGATGTCGTCGCCTATGCCGACGCTCATCCCAAGAGATTCAAGCCGTTCGTCCCGCCGATCAAGCCGACCCAGGCCGCACCGGCGATTTCTCCGCGCATCTGGCTCGACAGCAAGGGTGAAACATCTGCGCCAGGACTTGCCGGACAGGTCGTGCTGATCGACTTCTGGGGGATTGGTTGTGGCCCCTGCATTTCTCAATTGCCGGAAGTTCGAGAGGCAGCCGCTCATTTCACCAGCAAGGGGCTCATCATCATCGGCTTGCATGATAGCTCAGGCACGCTAAAGGAAGTTGCTGATTTCGCCTCGAAGCGGAACCTCAGTTGGCCACTAGCTATCGACAAATCCGGCGACGGTTTCGGAGCAACTTTCGAAGCCTATGGCGTCCGCTCGATCCCAAGCGCTGCAGTTATTAATCGCCAGGGGAAGCTCGCCTTTCTCGGCACCTTCCGCGAAGGACTTGCGAAAGCTGCGAGTCTTCTCGACCAGAAGTAATACGAGTGGCGAGGTCGTCGCACGCAGGCTAAGCGGCTGAGGCGACCAACTATTGACGCAAGCTCACAAATTTACTGGTTGAAATGGCAGCATTTTGGGAATGTCATCTCTCGAGTTGCGAGGACAGGGATTTCAACGCACAGATCTATGAAGGGCTGCTTCGAAACAAACTCGATGCATCGACATCGCAAAATCACGCAATGGCGGCAATCCTGACATTGAATTCTTGTGTTTAGACGTGCGGTCTTCGAGTTTCGTTTCGCTTGGACACTTCTGCGAACCGCGGATCGTCGTGTTGATGGACTTGGTGGCCGCCATGCGGTCCGGCTCTTCCTGAAGCGTCCATCGGGCTGCTGGTTTTCAACCCATCCTGACTCTCGGTACAATACTTGCTACAGGATGGGGCCGGCGCCTGAAGGCCGTTTGCAAATTTGGGGTGTCAATTTGTTCTCCCTGACGTCTCATGACGCGAGGAGGCCGGACGCAATTGACATGGAGCTAAGTCGTTGATGAGCGAGCCAAACCCGGCGACCATTCTGGTCGTGGACGACAGCGAGGACAACCGCTTTGCCGTTTGCCGTCACTTGCAAAAAGCGGGATTTGCGGTCGTCGAAGCTCAAAATGGTGCCGAAACATTACGACACGTTAAAAACCTCCCAGATCTTGTCATTCTCGATGTCGACCTTCCTGACATGAACGGGTTTGAGGTTTGTCACTCAATCAAAAAGTGCCCCGAAACCTCGTCGATTCCTGTTTTACACTTGTCTGCCACGTTCACCAAAACCCGCCACCGCATTCAGGGGCTTGATAGCGGCGCAGATGCTTATCTCTGCCATCCGGTTGAGCCATTGGAACTGATCGCCACGATCAATGCCCTGCTCCGTCTGAAACGGACCGAGCAGGCGCTTCAGGAAGCGAATCGTCGCAAGGATGAATTCCTGGCGATGCTCGCCCACGAACTTCGCAATCCCCTGGCGCCAATCCGAAATGCAGTCGAGATTTTGCGGCATCGCGGTGGTACCGACCCCATCTCGTTATCCGCCCGGGATATTATTGACCGGCAGGCCACTCATCTTGCTCGATTGGTGGACGACCTGCTCGATGTCACCCGAATTGCGCAGGGGAAAGTCCCCCTTGAGAAAAATCGTTGCGACCTCGGCACAATCGTGCGAGAGACTGCAGAAGATTATCGCGGGACGTTTGTCGAGGATGGTCTGACTCTCAACGTCCGTGTACTTACCGAGCCACTCTGGGTACTGGGCGATCGCACGCGGCTGTCGCAAATTGTGGGCAACTTGCTGCACAATGCCTTGAAGTTCACAGATCGTGGCGGAGAAGTGCGTGTCGAGGTCACACACAACGGTACGTCGCATGCCTTGGTGAACATTGAAGACAATGGCATCGGCATGGACGCGACCACTTTGAAGGAAGTCTTTGAGCCGTTTTCCCAGGCCGACCACAGCCTGGAACGGCGCAAAGGCGGCCTTGGGCTTGGCCTGGCGTTGGTGAAGGGACTAACTGAGTTGCACGGCGGTGAAGTACGGGCAGCCAGCGACGGTCCAGGCCTCGGTTCCACAATCACGCTGCGGTTCCCGCTCGACGGCCGCCCGCCCGAAAAGTCTCAGGCGGCGTCCTCATCGGTCGCTCGCAACACGCAACGCCGAGTTCTTGTCGTCGAGGACAATCCAGACGCTGCCGAAAGCATGACGCTGCTTCTCGGCCTGCTGGGACATGAAGTCGATGTCGTGCGCTCGGGACTCGATGCCGTCGAGGTTGCGCGGCGGTCACTCCCGGATCTCGTCCTCTGCGACATCGGCCTGCCTGGGATGGATGGCTACGCCGTGGCACGAGCTCTGCGACAGGAACCTAATCTGAAAGATGTGTACCTTGTGGCGCTCACTGGTTACGCGAGGCAGGAAGATCAGGACAACGCAAGTGAGGCTGGATTCGATGCGCATTTAACGAAGCCCGCGAACATCGAAACTCTTCAAGCGATCTTGGCAGACAAGGCGACTCGCCCCCGCGAAGATCGCCGCTCGTAAGCGTTCGGGAGAATTTGGCGATGCTGTTGACGCGGTTGAGAGACGACACACGGTACTTGCACGACAACGCCGAGCAAACTCTCGGAATTCTCAATGGCGTCCCGACTACAAAGGAGTATCTCGGCCTGCTGGAAAGGTTTTACGGCTACTACAAGCCAGTTGAATTGGCACTGTTCACCGTTCCATGGAACACGATTGGATTTGATTGGCCGTTGCGCCGCAAAGCATCGTTGCTTGAGCAGGATTTGCAAGCGCTCGGCGAAAGCCAGCCGGCAATTGACTCCTTGCCGCTCTGTCGCGACCTACCGCCACTCGATTCAGTTCCAAAAGCATTGGGATGCATTTACGTGTTGGAAGGAGCGACGCTGGGCGGTCAAGTCATCGTCCGTCGCTTGCAGGGGCTGGCATTGCCGACGGCGTTTTTTGGTAGTTACGGCGAGAATGTGCGCACGATGTGGAAGGAATTTGGCGCATTCCTGACGGAGTACACCACAGGTCGAGGCGAGGACGACGAGGTCGTGCAATCGGCGTGCAAGACGTTCGAGACGATTGGGACATGGCTGGCCGGTGAGCAGGAGGATCGATGAACGGCTCGTCGGCTTACAGCGTCAAGAGTGGTGAAGTCACGCTAACCAATTGTGATCGCGAGCCGATCCACGTCCCCGGCTGCGTTTTGCCCCACGGTGTCTTGCTCGCACTTCGACGATCCGATCTCACCGTCGTGCAAGCGAGCGTCAACGCCGGAAACGTGCTTGGCGTTGGAGCTGATGATCTGCTCGGCAAAAGTTTCGACGCCTTGCTCGATCGCGAACAATCGCGCGACCTCGCTCACTTTGTTCGAACTGAGCGACTCGAACAAAATCCGTTGTTCGCGATGACGGCAATGGCGAGGAACGTTGGCTCCGCTTTTGATGTCACGGCCCACACGCAGGGCGAGATCGCCGTACTCGAATGGGAACCGTCGACGCGCGGCATCGCACCCTCGTCCCCCGACTACTACGCTCTCGTCAAACACACGGTCGCCCGGCTGCAGAACAGCGCCTCGCTTCGTGAATACTGCCAGGCCGTTACTGAAGAGGTTCGCAACCTCGCGGGGCTCGATCGCGTGATGGTCTACCGCTTCCAGCCTGACGGTAGCGGATGGATCTTTGCCGAAAGCAAACGTGAAGACTTGAACCCCTACCTCGATCTTCACTACCCAGCCGCCGATATTCCGCTTCCCGCCCGCCAGTTGTTTCTCAAGCTTTGGCATCGGCTGGTCCCAGATGTTCGCGCAGAGCCTGCCGACTTGATGCCGCTCGTCAATCCGGTCACCAGCGGGCCGCTCGACATGACTTATTGCTGCCTTCGAGGGGCGTCGGTGATGTACACCGAGTACCTTCAGAACATGGGAGTCGCAGCCGCGTTTGTGATGCCGTTGATTCGCGAGGGACGCCTTTGGGGACTGATTGCAACCCACCACTACACCCCCAAATACATTCCGCACCACGTCAGAGTCGCCTGCGAGTTCGTTGCGCAGGTGGTTTCATTGCAACTTGCGGCGGCTGAGGATCGCGAGGATCAGACGTACCGCCTCCACATGCGCTCCGTTCACGAAGCATTGGTAACGCGAGCGGCCGCTGTGGGAACTCCACTTCACGATCTCGTCGCCGGTAAGCCAGCGCTGATCGACTTGATCGATGCCGGTGGCGTCGCTTTGCTTCAAAACGGAAACGTCTGGTCTGCCGGCAAAACACCAAATCCCAGCCAGATTGAAGATTTGGCGACATGGATCCGCAGCCGGGCGCTCAGTCCCGATCTGGGTTACCACACGCACACGCTACCGAGCGAGTACGAACCATCGCGCGAGTTCAAGGATTCTGCCTGCGGCCTGCTCGCGATCCCAATTTCGCGAAGTCAGCGCGATCTCTTGATGTGGTTTCGGCCGGAACAGATCGAAATGGTCAACTGGGCTGGCTACCCCTACGAAAAGCCGGTGGAAATCGGCCCGCACGGGCCTCGACTGACTCCTCGAAAGTCGTTCGAGCTGTGGCAAGAGTCGGTCGAGGGTACTGCGCCACCGTGGAAAGAGGTTGAAATCGACGCCGCGCGCCGATTCCGAGTCGCCGTACTTGACGTCGTCATCGGTCATGCAGAGGAACTCGCCCGCGTAAACCGAGAGCTTGCTGCAACGGTCGAAGAATTAGATGCATTTGCATACGTCGCGAGCCACGACCTCAAAGAACCGCTTCGAGGCATCCACAACTACGCAGCGTTCATGATCGAGGATTATGAGGGTAAGCTTGACCCGGCAGGCGAGGCCAAACTCCGCGCGATGATGCGGCTTTCGGAGCGGATGGAATCGCTCATTGAGTCGCTGCTTCATTACTCTCGCACAGGACGTGGGGAGATGGTGACTCGCGACCGGGATTTGAACGCCCTGCTCGCCGATGTGCGCGACTCGCTTCAGGCTCGTTTTCAGGAAACAGACGCCGAACTTCGCGTGCCGCGTCCGTTGCCAGTCATTCGCTGTGACTCGATCATGGTCGGAGAAGTTTTCGCCAATTTGATCAGCAATGCGCTCAAGTACAACGAAAAGGCGACAAAATGGGTCGAAGTCGGCTACAATGAACCTGAACACGTGGATGATGGTACGGAATCGAGCCGCGGTTTGGTGTTTTACGTACGCGACAACGGCATCGGAATTCCGCCCAAACACCACGAGTCAATTTTCCGCATCTTCAAACGGTTGCATAACCGCGAAATGTATGGTGGTGGAACAGGCGCAGGATTGACGATTGTAAAGAAGGTGGTGGAGCGTCACGGTGGGCGCATCTGGGTCGAGTCCACGGAGGGAGAAGGCACAACGTTTTTCTTCACTCTCGGTGGATAGGAGCGCGGGCCGTGTTAAAAACTCGTTCGCTCCTCTTGATCGAGGATAGTGACGCCGATAGCGAAGCCACCGTCCGCGCTCTGAACAAATGCTCGGCACCGCCCACAATTCATCGCTGCCGGGATGGCGACGAGGCACTGGCCTTCCTCCGAGGACGCACCGGCGAAGCCGAAGCCCCGATTCCCACTGTGATCCTTCTCGACCTCAACCTGCCAGGAATGGATGGCCGGGAGGTTCTCGAGCAGATCAAAACCGACGAAGCGTTTCGGCACATTCCGGTTGTGATCCTGACAACCTCCGGCGACCGCTCCGATGTTGCGTACTGTTACCGCAAAGGTGCCAGCGGTTACATGACAAAGCCGCTGGACCTCGGTCAATTCTCTCAAACGATTCGAGATTTCTGCGCCTATTGGTTCGATACCGTGGTATTGCCCGACTTTACCGATCGCCGATAACAAATGTTTGCGTCTTAGGTTGTTGAACTATTGAGATTTGATCTGTTACGCAACCATCTAAACTCCTGAGCTTGATCCTCGACTTTGCATTCTCGCAAGAGTCGACTTGTCGTGTCACGATGTTTGCCGACGTTACGTGTGAACCGCGACTATCGGCCTCGTCAGTGACGCGGTAAAGCGAATCATGAGTGCTCTGACGCCTTCGGCGCACGCTGGCGCGCAGGGTATTCACAGCTTACGCCTCCCGCGCCCGAGCAGGCACGGCACCCAACTCGACCTGATCTATACCCTAGCAACTGCAAGTGTGGTTTTTTTACAACGGCTCAAGAAGATTCTTGTTTTCCAGTCATTTAACGGCCACGATACCGTTGTTCGCTTCAAGATATCTGCCCTGGACTTATATAGGAGCGTTTTACCCACCTGATTTCTCGAGGATCGGCACAACGCCAAAGGAGATGAAATGAAACGGCTCAGTCCCACTCTTGCCGCGTTCTCTCTCGCCGTGTCGCTCATGTTCACGTGCGGAGAAGCGTTGGCGCAGAACAATCCGCTCATTACCCTCGACGAAAATGGCAACGGGACCCTCCTGTTTCCTGGTGGCCTCCCAATCACAACAACGGGCGTTTTGGCCAATGATCCTGGCCCCGGTGGTCTCCCCGCAGCGCTGACGTACAACCTGCTCGGACCTCCCGGCCTTGTAGCGGGCGATGTCTTGCTTTTTGACCCGGGCTCAATCCTCTCAGACATCATTCGTTTCAACCCGGCGGGCACGGGTGGCAACGGATATCCCGCCTCGGTCGTGTTCTATTCCGGCGACAGTCTCGGCAGCTTGGGCGACACGGGATTCCCGAACGCGCTTTACACCAATACCCTCAGTCTGTTGGAAACCCCCGGCGGCACCATTTACACGCCAACAGCGAATCAACCAGGGTTTGTCCCTGGTTTCAGCGTAACTTACGACTTGATCAGCGACAGCCCCAGGGGCGTACCCGAACCCTCGACGATCGTCGGAGCGGGAATGGCGGCTCTTGCCGGCGTGATCGTCGTCCTGCGGCGCCGCAAGCGAACCGTCTGAATTCTCAAAATTCGCACGTTTCACACAAGGAGATTCTGCCTCGTCTCGAACCGGTCGCGAGACTGAGTGCAGAATCCTCGGTCGCGCAACGACTACTCACAAACCAGGAAATCGACTACGCGTCCGGACCTCATCCTAGGCCCGGACGCGCATTGCGTTTTAAGTTGATCTCGCGACCACTCGTCAGAACGTATTGCCGCCCAGGTCGTTCAGCAGACCCGAGCCACCGATATCATCGGGGCTGTTGCCGACAAACAGGCTCGTGCCGGCGTTCAGCGTCCCATCGTTGTAGATGGCCCCGCCTTCGCTCGCGGAATTGTAGGCAATCGTGCTGCCGGTAACCGTGGCGGTGCTTCCGACGTTGTTATAAATCGCCCCGCCATATTCGGCGGAGTTAGATGTCAAATTGGAATTGGTGACGGTCAGAGTGCCCTGACTGAATATGCCGCCGCCGGCGTGTGCCGAGTTGGCGATCAGGTTGGAATTGGTGACTGTCGCCCAGAGACCATCGCTAAAAATCGCGCCGCCGCTTCCGAACGCGTCGGTGGCAATGTTCCCAGTAAAGTTGCTGTTGGTCACCGCCAGCGTACCGTCAAGGTAGCCAAAAATCCCGCCACCCTCAGAGCCCGAGTTATCGACAAGTGTGCTGTTGTCGACTGTCAGCGTGCCGTCACTGTAAATGCCACCGCCAAACCCACTGGCGACATTATGGGACACCAGAACACCTTGGATTGCGGCCGAGCCCAAGGAGTCGATGTAGATACCAGCGCCCGAGGCCGAATTGTTATTCGACACCAGGCCGCCAGTAATCGTCGTCGAGCCGTACGAACCGATGAAGACGCCGCCACCGCCGAAGCTAGCGGAGTTAGTCACGACGCCACTGTTGGTAATTCCCAGTGTGCCCTGGCTGTAAATGCCGCCACCGTTGTAGGTCGCTGTGTTGTTTGTGAGCGCCAGTCCGGTCAGGCCGGCCGAAGCTCCAAAGTTATTGTAAATGCCGCCGCCGAAGGAAGCGGAACTGTTATTGGAGACGACGGCGTGAGTGACGTTGAGCGTCGCTTGATAGTCGTTGTCGATCCCTCCGCCGACGGACGATGTGGCGGTATTCCCCGACACGATTGCTCCGTTGATCGTCAGCGAGCTTTGGTACGCGTTGTCGATACCGCCACCGAAAGAAGCTGTATTGTGCAGGAAGGCCCCGTTGTTGACCGTGACCGAGCCTGCACCATCGTTGTCGAACCCGCCGCCGCCAGCGGTGGCAGTGTTATTCACCATCGTGCAGTTGCTAACTGTTCCTGTGCCAGTGCGGTCATAGAGGCCACCGCCAAGAGTGGCGTTATTGCCAGCGAACGTCGTCCCAGAAATGGTCGCCGGCACTTGGTTCTGCTCGAAGGAGATGCCGCCGCCGTAGTAGGCTGAGTTGTTCGTGATCGTGCTGTTCGACACGGTCATCGCGCCCGGCTCGCCTGCGAAGCCGCCGAACACGTGGACCGCGCCTCCCCAACCGTTCAAGGCCGTGTTCCCCTGGAAGGACGTGCCGTTGATCGAAAGCGTGCCGATGTCTTCAATTCCTCCGCCATTTCCGCTGGCCGTGTTATTGCGGAAGACACCACCGCTGATGATCGTATTGCCGTTCGATCCTACGCCCCCGCCGAAGACGGCCGAATTGCCGTCAAACGTGCAATTGTTGATAGTGCCCGTTGTCTGGCTGATCTGCACGGCGCCAGCCTCGAATCCTGCGGTGTTGTCGAGGAAGGTGCAACCAGAAAGCAGCATTGTGCCCGGGTCGCCAACGAATCCACCAAAGGCGTTGATCGCCCCGCCATACGAGCCCGCGCTATTGCCCTGGAAGAGTGTCCCGTAAATCGACACGGTGCCAATATTGTCGAGTGCGCCGCTGTTGTCGCTGGCGGTATTGTTGCGGAACACGCCGCCATTGATCATGGTGTTGCCACCGGATCCCACTCCTCCGGCGTATTCCGCCGAATTTCCATCAAACGTGCAATTGTTGATGGTGCCAGTTGTCTGGCTAATCTGGACGGCGCCCGCCTGGAGATCCGAGTGGTTATCGAGGAATGTGCAGCCGGACAGCAGCGTCGTTCCGGGATAGCCAGAGATGCCGCCGAAGGAATTCACCGCGCCGCCGAAAAGCCCGGCGCTGTTCGACTTGAAAAGCGTCCCGTAGATCGACACTGTTCCAATGTTGTCGAGACCGCCACTATCCGCGCTGGCCGCATTTTCGTGGAACACACCGCCGGTGACTGTCGCCGTGCCGATGTTTTCGAACCCTGCACCATTAACGGCCGAGTCGCCGAAGAACGTGCCGCCAGTCACGGTCGCAGTACCGAAATTGCAGACGCCGCCGCCCTGAAACGATGCCGTACTGCCGGAAACCGTCACGCCGTTGACCGCAAGCGTGCCCAGGTTAAGTACAGCTCCGCCGTTACCATCGTTGCCGGGCGACCCGCCGCTGATTCCGGCCACGCCATTACCGTCGACGATGTTCAGATTCTGAAAGCTGACCTTTGTCCCGGCGGCGATCTCAAACACGCGAGAAACACCGCCGCCGCTAACGGTCGCCGTGATAGCAGGCACACTCTGAATCGTGACATTCTTCGTCACGAGTAGTTCGCCGTGCGAGAGCACGATCGGATTCTTGACCGCGGCGGTGATTTGAATCGTGTCACCGTTCTGCGCGTGAGCCACAGCATAACGTAACGTGTGATTCTGCGTGATATCGTCTGCGCTACTCGTAACCGTCAGCGTCGAAAGCACGCAACGATCTTCGAGGATGACCATTCTCGGCCTGTAGCCACGTCGCCGGCGCGGAGTCGAGCGACGATTCAGGGCAGCGCGAACGATACGTTGGATCGACATGGTGCAATCTCCAAGGTAGAGGGGCGCGAAAGGTGAGACCGACGCGCGCAACTCGACCGTAGGTCGAAGCAGAGCACGTTTCGCACGACTCTCATCGCGCGTCAGCCAAACACCAAATTCGCCTTGGAATCGATGGAGGTGGAAGAACGTGGACAGGACGAATCGTCGTCCGCCAAAAGCGCGGTCTCTCCAATCGTGTCAAGGAGATGACCGAACCGGCATATCGTGATCGATACCTTCTTTAGTCAATCCGACAAGCGAAGGGAAAAAGTCACAGGTGTCGCCAAGAATTCGAACCATCTCCAGGAATAACGTTCTGCCTGTCTTCGATGATCATCCGAACCAGGACTCAGATCGAGAGCTCGCCTGTCACGTCATTCGAGAACTCGAATAAGCCGTCAAATTTCAAGCAAATATTCATTACGTATTCATGAGTTTTTGGCGAATGTACCCATTCACCGGCAGTTCAGATGCAACGCCGGCTCGGAGAACGGCGCACGCCACGAAATTTGTCGACCGCTTCGACTTCGATATCGCCTACCGGCTCACGGCTTTCTTGACGATGGGGAAAAGGGCTCGAGCCTGGCGGTCCATGCCGAGGTCGTTGGGATGGACACCGTCCACGGTCCCTTCGCCGTCGTCGCCGATGAGGTTCGCGCCGGGAACGACGATGAGGCCCTTGATCCCCTCCTTTTGAAGGCTTAATACCGCAGCTTCCTGACCGAGCGTGGATTTCGTGGGATGTGCGTCTGGCCGAATCATCGACTGACCGACGAAGATAATGGGCGTGTCCGGACGCGCCTTGCGGATCGTACGTACAAGCTTGGAGACATGATCCAGGTACTCATTCGGGTCGTCGCCCATGTTCCAGATGCAGTCGATCACGTAAGCTGCCGCGTCGAGTTCGGCGAGCGGTTCAGCGACGGGCGGTGACATCGTCCCTGCCGAAGAGAATCCCAGATTAATTACCGGCCGGTCGAGCATCCGGCCCAGGATAGCCGTCCAGGACATTCCCGGCCTCGATGCGCAGCCTCCCTGAACGATCGACGTGCCGTAGACGACGACCGGCTTTCGCAACGATTCGGGCCGTGGTTTCGGCATCTCCAGATGTGCGTCGGCGGCCACGCCGATCTCCAGCGATTTGGTGCCGTTGTACAAGGGCAAGTACAACAGACACTCACGTTCTGGCTTGCCGCCGTTCGGGAATTCGAACTTGGCAAGATTCCCGTCCCTTTTATGTGGCCGTCCGTTCCCGATGAATCTCCACGAACCGTCGATGGAGCGAGCATAAAGATCGACGCCGCTCACTCCAGTCGCGGCCATGTGGGGCATGGCAAGCGAGTCGCTGGTGAGTGACCACCGAACGCTGACGGCGGGCGCATCGGTGACGAACCGGACGCAGACGCCCGATGTTTCCTTGCTCAGATCCCAGGCGGTTTTCGAAACTTTGCTTTTGGCCGAATCCGGAAGGCGGTCGAAGGGACCCGCGGTCTTGCCCCACCCCCTGCCCTCAATCTCGAGTGATGCTGCGTCTCGCCAGCGAATCTCCTCTGCCGATACGTGGCCGAAATGTAAGACGAACACAGACAGCAGGGCCAACGCAGTTCGGCAAGTTGCGACCATTGATTTGCACGTTCTTTCGAAGTTCAAAACCGAAGCAGCCGTCGATCACCAATTTCAACGGCCGGCCGAGAGGGAAGTCGGTCCGAGCCAGGAAGTGTACCACCCCTTTGTCTGATGTTAAACATTGGTGTGATCGGCTCAACGCGGAATGACAAGATTTCGCCGCCGGCGGTGCTTCCGGACCTACCGTCGGCCGATCACGTACAGCGGACAACGATCGTACCCCTTGGCAAGCTCTTCGATACCGACATACTCGCTGGTGAAAGCGTGCCCGCCCTCGGCGGCAAGCGCTGCAGAAAACTGTTCGCTGGCGAACGCACACCCGGGAGTCGTGACGGGTTCAATTCGCGCCGCACGATTCACCTGGCTGCCGAACACATTCTCACGGCCGAGGATTGGGTCCATCCGCTGATACACTGGCCCCGCGTGAATTCCGATCCGAACAGTCGTATCGGCGGGCAATCCGAGAGTCGGCCAATCGACCAGATTCACTCGCTCGACGAGCCGCAGCGCAAAGTCTGCACCCGCGACGATATGCTCGAACACAAGGTACAGCCCATCGCCCCAGGTATTGACGAACACCGGCGCCGGCACCATTGAATCGATAAGACGCTTCACTTCGTCGAGAAACGTTGCGAAAAAGTCTGGGTACCGGACATCGTCGAGTTTGCTGAAATTCTTGACGTCGGCAAAGATCATTACCATGGTCTTGCGACGAACTCGTGTGACCGAGACATCCGGCGTTCTCTCGGGTGCTCTTTGGCTGTACGCCAAGCTCAGCTCTTCACGGATCCGCGCCAGGTCAACAATGCGGCTCTCTAAACCTTGCGACTTCCATCGGGCGAGAAAATCTGCAGTTCCACCGGAGCGCGCGACCGGAGCGTCGCGATCATCCAGCACAACGAGCGCATAGGGATTTACTCCGCGCTCCGATGCCCGAAGGATCGCAAGCCCCTGAATAAGAGTATTCCCGAATGCGAACAAAACGTCGTCGCCAAGATACTTCTCTGTCGTCGCATAATGAACCTGACTCGCCATCTCAAGAACGCGCTCACAGCGCGTACGCCAGCCAATCATCTCGTCACTCGAAAGCCCATAATCGACGCTCGTTTTGTAAAAATCCTCGAGGTCGAACGGGAGAACGACGTGCAGTTCGCCCTTCCGGTCCAGCAACCGTTCGGCAAACAAAATGTCGGAACCGCAGCCGAGCGAGCAAAACCCGACCCTCGCGTTGAGTTGCTTCAATTGCAATTCAATTGCCTCTTCAACGCGACGAATCAGAACCGGGTCACCGGGAAAGCGCGCTGGGCCGGCCGGGCGATCGGGATGGTCGAGCAGATGGCCGGCAAACGCGACCACATTGCCGACATTAAAAAATCCCCATTGTTGTTCATCAACCGGTATCTTGGCGCGAAGCAATTGGAAGTTGCGATGCATCGCCATAACATCGCCATCTTTCCCCTCGTCACGCGCGAGCGAGACGGCACGACAATATGCTTCAGCCGCACTCTGCAGGTTCTTGCGCAGAAGCATTCCCTCGCCAATCGTCGCGTGCAGCCAGTAGTCAGCCGCATTCTCAGGTTTTTCCTGCTCGACGCTGGCACGCTCGAGAACGGCATCTGCCATTGCCGTCGCAAGAGCGGAATCGTCGGCCAGATGAGCCATCGTGGCGGCATTAATGCCGGGGAACAACTCCTCGCGACGATCCTGAATTAGCGCATCGTCTCGGGCGATGTCGTAAGCCTTCAGATACATTTCCGCCGATCGTCGGGCGATTTGGGAATCGTCAATAGTTCGTTGCGACCGAATATATCGCTCTTTTTCAATACTCCCCGCAAGGCAAAGGGCTTCAATCCGAAGTTTCGGGCTCAAATCACCTTGCGACAAAAGTTTGTTCAGGTACTGGCCAGCTCTCTCTGTGTTGCCGCCTCGACGCAGCGCGAGGGCTCCAAAGTACGACAGTTCCGGATCCTTGGGATAGGCTTCGAGCCCTTCTCGAACGAGTTCGAATGCTCTGGTCGGGTGTCCGGCCTGGATCAACTTTCTGGCAAACGCCCTGTGCAAACGCGGGCTCTCACGCCAATATTTCTGCGACTCGTCGTCACTCCGATAGATACGCAGGAGATCGAGTATGTCGGCGTTGTGTCGGTCAATCCGCTCGAGAATAGCTTCGATGCTCAAGGAAACCGCTCCGGCGTATCCAGGATGACCAGGAAGATCGTCACAGCTTCTCGCAGAGAAGTGACTCGGTTACGAAAGCTTACCCGAGAGCACATGAACTTGGCGAGACTGGCGTTCATTCATGAATGGGTTCTTGCGTTCGCTTGAAGTTCGCCCAATACTGATCGCCTGGTGTGATCTGAGAAAAATCGGCAAGCGACGTCGCGCTAGTCGCGCAAACCATGAGTGAAGTCAAGATTGTGCGTCTTCCTTGATATGCGAAATAAATGTGCCTTCTGATAAGAGGTGTGGGCCATGTCAGCCCGTGATCTACCGACGGTTGAAGTCCCCGGGCGTGCGATCCGTGTTTTTATCTCATCGACCTTTCGCGACATGCACGGCGAGCGCGACGAGCTGGTAAAGCGAGTCTTCCCGCAGATCCGCAAGCTTTGCGAGTCGCGCGGCGTTTCGTGGACCGAGGTCGACCTTCGTTGGGGCGTCACAGAGGAACAAAAGGCCGAAGGAAACGTCCTTGGCGTCTGTCTTTCTGAGATCAAGAATTGTCGACCATTTTTCATTGGCCTTATTGGTGAGCGGTATGGCTGGGTTCCTGATGAAATTCCTTCGAACCTGATCGAGGCCGAGCCCTGGCTTGAGACGCACCGAGGTTACTCGGTGACTGACCTGGAAATTCTCCACGGCGTGCTCAACGATCCCGACATGGCCGGCCACGCATTTTTCTACTTGCGAGACCCGCGATATCTCGACCGACTTCCCCGCGGAGTCGATCGGGCCGATTTCATGTCAGAGGGGCCAGCGAGTGCGCAGAAGCTTACCAATCTCAAGGATCGAATTCGATCGAGCGGATTTCCCGTTCGAGAAGACTATCGAGATCCGCACGAACTTGCCGATTTCGTTCTTTCAGACCTGCAAAGCACAGTTGATCGCCTCTATCCCGAAGGCTCACAGCCAGATCCGCTTGACCGCGAGTTCGCGGAGCACGAGGCGTTCGCGAGTTCCCGAGCGCGAGTTTACATCGCGCGAGAGGCCGATTTTCGCGCGATTGAAGAACACATTCAAGGCAACGGGTCACCGCTCGTTGTGCTTGGTGAATCGGGATCAGGAAAATCGGCTCTGCTGGCGAACTGGGCACTGCAAAGACGCGAGCGAGAACGTGATGAGGTTTTGCTCACGCATTTCGTGGGAGCGACACCCGAAAGTGGGGAGATTGGTTTGCTGTTACGGCGGCTCGCCGGAGAGCTGAAGCGGCGCTGCGAATTGCCGCGAGAAATTCCCGACCGCACCGACCTTCTGAGAGCTGAATTCCGCGACTGGTTATCAGCGGTAGCCGAGAAGAAGCGGGTCGTTCTTGTGATTGATGCTTTGAACCAGATTGAAGACACCGCAGGTATTGCCGATCTGTCATGGCTTCCCGAAAAGTTACCTCAAGGTGTCCGCCTGATCGTGTCGACACTTGCCGGGCCTCAGAACGACGAGGTCGTTCGGCGAGGTTGGCCCGCCCTGAATGTGGAACCGCTCCAAATTACGGAGCGTGAAGCTCTTGTGATCAAGTATCTCGGGCAGTATTCCAAGGCGCTCAGCCCAGCGCGGGTTCGGCGAATTGTCGAGTGTCCGGCGGCTGCGAATCCTCTTTACCTTCGCGCCGTCCTCGAAGAACTCAGGCTCTTCGGCGTGCATGAACAACTCGATGAGCGGCTCGAGTTTTACCTCAGTGCTACCGACCCGGCTTCGCTGCTCGAAAAGGTCCTGGCACGTTACGAAACCGATTACGAGAGTGATCGCCCCGGTCTTGTTGGCGATGCAATGTCGCTGCTTGGCACGGCCCGTCGCGGTCTTAGCGAAGTCGAACTACTCGATCTGCTCGGGAAAAACGGCAAGCCCCTTCCCCGCGCGTTCTGGGCGCCTCTTGCCCTCGCTGCAGAGATGATGCTTGTCAATCGTTCCGGGTTACTACGTTTCTCGCACGACTACGCTCGCGAGGCAGTCTTGCGAAAATATCTGCCCAAGCCGCGCGATCGTCGTCGACTTCACCGTCGACTCGCCGACCACTTCGAGCAGCGCGAAATAGGACGCCGCCGGATCACAATCCGACGATGGCTGCCGATCGCTATGCTTCTTGCGCTCATGGTCGCAATTATGGCCGGTGGCGGATGGCTACTGATGTCGATTGATGAGGAAAGCCGCAAAACAGCGTTTGAGCGTGGTCTCCTTATCGCTCCCGCGGTTGTAACGTCGGTCGTGGCAGCAGCGTTGAGCCTTTGGCTGGTCTGGGGATTCGCAAAGATTCTCAATGGAGGCGGTCGCCACCTGCGTTTACATGGTCCAAAGCGAAGGCGTCCAGAGAAATCTGGTCACGAAGAAGCGCGATCCGAGGACGATGCGAGTGTGCGATGCGTCGACGAACTTCCCTGGCATCTTGCCCGCGCCAGGGCATGGTGGCGGCTTTACGATTTGCTGAGAACGCCTTCGTTTTTCCGAAAGGCTTGGGCGATTGACTCGACGTCGATATTGGCGGCCTGGCGTGAGGTTGAAACGGGGACCTACGGCCCGATTGGTCGTCTGGTATCGCAGACTCGCGAGCTCGATTCAGCGTTCCGTGACCTCTTCGGCGGTCGCTCGGTCGACGCTTATCAGCGTATCATGTTCAACCCCGTCGGCCATCGCACCCTAGCGGCGCCCGTGGCGCAGTTTTTGATTGAATCTGGCCGCCATCACGAAGCTGGCACGCTCGTCGACCGCCTGGTGCGACACGACGAACGCAGCGATCGTTCCGCGCGACTCGCATCAGCACTTATCCTTCAGGCCGACGGTTTCCGGGCGAAAGGTTATTCCGTCGCAACAATCGCCGGCTACAAGCGTGCAGAACGATTTTGCAGCGAGACAGATGATCCGTCCCTCCGTTCGCGATGTCTTGAAGGCCGTGCCCACATCGCTCTCGAGCGAAACGATCCTGAAACGGCGCTGAGCCTCGCGCTCGATTCAGAGCGACTTGCGCGACTCGGAGGCGACCCCTCAGTGCTGGCTCATGCGCTGGTTTCGAGGGCGAAGGCACGTCATGTTCTGGGCGCTCGCGAAGAGGCCCTGCGCGATCTGGAAGAAGCCGAGATTCTCTACCGCGCTCTCGGTAATCGGGCGGAGCTTGCGCGGCTGATTGATGAGCGTCGGACGATCTTCATCGATGCAGGTGACCTCGGCGCAGCCCAACAGGCGGCTCGACAGGCGTCGAGCTTACGAGCCGAGCTGGGAATTGCCGATCCGCCCAATCCCGCACCAACTCCGCTTGAGTTGCTTGATGAACGCCTCAACGCGCTCCGGCTTGATGAGCATGAGTATCGGCGATCGGGCCGAAAGGTGTTGCTTGCCCAGGCTCTGGTCGAGCAATCGTATCACTGGGCCGTGCTCCGGCAATTTCCGGTTGCCGCGAAGCCACTCGCCGCGGAGGCAAGCCACCTCGCATCGCAGCGCGGGCTCGACGATCTCATGGTCGAGTTTCAGCCGGTTCTCGACATGACGGCTGAACCCGTCGATGAACTTCAAAGCGATACGACCGTGATCGCGCGGCCCGCCATCGTCGCGCCCTTGCTAAAGGCGCTGGCATCAGGGGCGTTGGCCGCGTTCCTGCTCTTCACCGCGGCAAAGCTGGGCTGGCAAGCGATCGCCAATTTGCAAGCGCCAGATTTCATAACCTTGTTTTGTCTTTTTTCCGGCATCGTCATGGCCGCCCTGACTGGCCGGAGTATCCACTCGCTCATCGCACGGCCCTATGTCTTGGCGACACCCGCTGGGCTCGCCATCCGGCAATGGACGGAGTTGGACTCGTCAATCTATCGCATCCTGGAACAGTTGTTCTCGCCAATTCGTCGAATCCGCCACGTGGCCATCCCCTGGTCTGAATTCCAGCAAGTTAGGGTCACATCAGTGAGTGGCGGACTCTCGAAAGCAGTTTTCATTGACACTGCCGCCGGTGAAATTTCCCTCGGTAGTATCTTCCGCGAGCGGCCCAAGCAGTTTGCTGCCCGCGTCGATGCGGCGTTCCAGAACGCGATTGCCCGTGGCCTCGCGAGTTCGGCCGCGAATCCCGATCAATTTCGCGACCTGTCTGCAAGGCGGACCAGTTTGATGGCCGTCGCCAGCTTGCTCTTCGGCATCGGGCTTCCCGTGCTTGGCGCCCTCCCAGCCATACTGTTCGGGCATCTGGCCCTGAGAGCGATCCGCCGTTCAGATGAAAAGCTGGCCGGCCGAAAACTCGCCAGATACGGCTTAATCTTTGGATATGCTAACTTGTTGTTATTCTGCGTTTTGCTCCTCGCGGTTCTCAGCTCAAACTTGAAGTCATAGGTGTGAAGCGCAGGGCGGGTTCGCGAACCACGTGAAGATCCCCGCGTTGAGGAGTTCTGGCCATGAGCGATGCCACTCGTCAAGTAGAGCTGTCTGCAACAACACGGGCGGGTGTCGGCAAACGCCATCGCTTCGACTTTCTTCCAGACATGGGCGGCCTCGCTTTCGCGATGTTGTTTTTCCCGCTCGTCCTGACATGGGCCGCGGATACGGCTACGAAATCGAATCCCATGAGCGTAGGCCAACTCAAGGGTTTGCTTCTCGTCGACTCCGCGTGCTACGGCCTGTCAGCCGTTCTGGGAGTACTCTCCCTCCTGGGATTTGGACGGCGCAAAGGTCGAGTCAACAAGCTTCTCGGTGGCTTTTCACTGCTCATCGGCATGCTCGCGTGCCTGGCAGTCCCAATGAGCTTAAGCGCTGCGAAGTACGCGCGCGCTGGCAATGCCAGGGCTCGCGGTGACAAATTGATGACATCGGGGCAAGCTTCAGAAGCGGTCGACGCCTACACCGAAGCACTGAACGCGGTCCCCAAACTTGGCCCCGCCTATCTTCAGCGTGCAAAGGCGCTGAACGCCGTTCAAAAGCCCAGCGCGGCTCTAGCCGATTGCGACTCTGCTCTGCTGCGAGGTCTGAAGCCTGCTGAGGTGAATCCGATACGGGTCATTTCTGTCGGCATTCTGAATCGGCTTGGGCGATATGAAGAGGCGTTGAAAGAAGCGGACGGACTCCTATCGGCGAACCCGCCCTATACTTCAATCCTCGCCGCAAAAGCCGAGGCTCTTTGGGAGTTGCAGCGGATCGACGAGGCTCGCTCGGCCGCGGATCTTGCGATCTCAACCGATAAATCTTCGCGAGCCTATTTCGTTCGCGGCTTGATCGCATTGTCAAAGGGTGACTCGCGAAGCGCGATTGACGATTTGAGCAACGCAATTCAGCGCGAACCAAATCAGGCAGACTTCTACGATATACGAGGTAACTTGCATCGGCGTTCGGGAGCCTATTCCGATGCGCGGCGTGATTTTGATAATGCCATCCGAATCGATCCCAATCGAGGTGTTTCTTATAGCAACCGTGGTCTCGTTGCACTTGAGACCGGTCATTTAGATAGCGCCATGGCCGACTTGGATCACGCGATCGAACTCAACCCCAAGCTCAACGCAGCCTGGGGTAATCGCGTCATGTGCCGGCTTCGTAAGCGTGATTTCGATAACGCGATACTCGATCTTGATCACCTGATCGAGCTCGATCCCAAATCGTCAGACGCGTGGGGAAATCGGGGAGTATGCAAGCTTCAGAAGAAGGATCTCGACGGAGCGCTCGCCGACTTCGATCACGCAATCGCCCTCGCGCCCAAGAATGCGCAGGCGCTAGCCAACCGGGCACTTGTTTATATTCAGAAAGGTGATTTCACTCGTGCTGCAAGCGATAGCGACCAGGCGATAAGCGTCGCTCCGCGGATTGCCGAAGCTCATCTCTGGCGCGGCGTAGTTTTTGCAAAAACTGGCGAGCCAATGAAGGCTCGGGCAAGTTACAGCGAAGCCATTCGGCTTGCTCCCACACTGGCTCTCGCACGGAATTATCGCGGCGAATCGTTTCTGGAATCTGGCGATCTCCGCTCGGCTCGAGACGACCTTACAGAGGCCGTTCGTCTCGACAGCAACCTGGCAACGGCTCGCGAAAGCCTGGCCCAGATCTATTTGCGAACCAAGGACTTCGACCGTGCCATTGTAGAGGCTGAATTAGCTCTGAAAATCGACGCATCGAGCGCTGAGACGTATCTTTGGAGAGGCTCCGCCCTTCGCGAAAAGGGCGAGATGCAACGAGCGATCGCCGACCTGAGCAAGGCGATTTCGCTGAATCCCAAACTGAAGATCGCGTGGCACAATCGAGCTTACGCGCGATACCAGATGAAGCAATACGATGCTGCAATTGAGGACTTCACGCGTGCGCTGGCGCTCGACCCGAAATATGCACTGTCGGTGCGATATCGCGGCTTCGCATACTTCGACGCGGGTAAACTTGATGATGCCTTGCGCGACCTCGAAAAGGCCGTACAACTTGAACCCAAGGAACCAGGAACCCGGCTATCTCTCGGGCGCACACGCGCCCGCTTGGGAGACCACAAAGGAGCCGTTCGCGATTTCGACGAAGCGATCAAACTCGTCCCGAAGGATTTCAGCGCCCTGAACAGCCGCGGTGTGAGCCATTTTCGCGTCAAGGCGTATGACAAAGCGTTGGCCGACTACACACGAGCCATCGAGCTCAAGCCCGACTTCACCATCGCGATTCTCAACCGCGCGCTTGCTCTCGAAGATTCCGGGAAGCCTGGCGAGGCCCTGCTCGATTACGAGAAGGTCGCCAAGCTTGCTCCGACCCGACTTGACGTATGGGAAGCACTCGCCCGCATTCGCGAGCGTGCAGGAGACAGTGCCGGCGCGTTGAGAGACCTTGATGAAACCGTCCGTCTCGCCCCGAAGTCGGCAGACAAGATCAACAACCGAGGCCTGTTTCACTTTCGCGCGAAGGATTACGTAAACGCGCTGGCAGACTTCGACAAAGCCGTCGCCCTTAACCCCAAGAACCCCATTCCGCTCATTAACCGCGGCAAGACTTTCATGGAGCTGAAAAAGCCGGACAAAGCCGCTGAGGATTTCGATCGAGCACTGCAACTCAATCCGCCCAATTCTGATAAGTACCGCGACCTACTAAAACAGGCACAGATCGCTCGAGACAAGCCAAAGCCATGACTAACGGTTGGATTCAACGAACAGCGTCGCCGGAGGCGATCGACTATCAGTTCACTCGGTGTAACGGCAGCCACATCAAAAAGTGAAATGTTTGGCCTTCGATTGGTCATCGCGTTCAGAGATTTCCTTTTTGAAATTTAAGGAGTACGTTCGATGCTCAACGACGAATGGAAGTTGCTCGACGCGCAATGGGCAAGCCTGCAAACGATGTGGGGCTACACCAAAGGGTATCGCCCATGGGTGGATTCCGTGCACGACACACTCCCTCTTGTCGAACGTATTCTTACTGAGTCGAGAGGACGCATCGGCGACGGACGCGACCTAGCCGAGGCGATGAGTGATCGTTACTCGGAACAGCTCAAAGCCATCAACGCCGCGATCGACGAATTGACAACGCAACTCGCTTGGCTACCCGGCGGGGCGCCCGAATATATCGCCGAGGCAATCAATTCGCTACATGAGCGTGTGAAAGAATTGGATGTATTATCTAGCGGTCATTGACGATCACTCAAGTGGCATCGCAAATTGGTGCTCTATCATCGTAAATCGGATGAGACCTGTTTTTATGAGCACTAACCAGTGTCTTCGGTGCCCGGTGACGAATTGTGATCAAGCGATTGGCCACGATACGTTGAGACACAGGCCCTGAGATGGGGCAAATACAAGCTTGGTGAGTCGGACAAAATACGTCGAATAATTGGCTGTAGCACAACCACGCAGTCAGAACAATCGCTTTCCCGTACGGCCAAATTCGCGACGATAGCGAGATCAAGCTCCCCAATTCGAGTCTCAACGATTGTAAATCTGCACCAAAGATAGAGTTGGGGCCGGACCGATCAAATAGTAATTAATATCTGTGTGCTAGGATTTATGAAATTATAAGTCGCATTGCCGAAGCGCTCGACTCATCTCCAAAACACTCGCGAAGCGTTTTTGGGGATCGCGGTTGAGCGCCCGGTGAATCACTCGCGCTACCCCTTCGGAAACATCTCTACGACGTTCTCGAATCGGCACCGCATCTTCATGTTCAATGCACTTCAGAAGATCGGGCAGCGAGGTTGTGGTTCGCTGAGGTGTTTGATGGGTAAAGAGATTGTAAATCGTCGCTGCTGCTGCGTATTGATCGCTAGCAGCGGTTGCAGAACGAAAATCATGCAACGATTCAGGAGCGACATAGGGAAAGTGGCCGGCCTGCTCCTGAGCCAAGGTCAACCGCGGATCTGAAATCTCAGCTACGTCGCGCGCGAGTCCAAAATCAGCGAGCTTGACGACTTCCTCTCCGGCGAAGCGAGTAATGAGCAGATTGTTTGGCTTGATATCGCGATGAATAATCTGTTTCGCGTGTGCGTAGTCAAGGGCCGATAGCAGTTGAAGCGCAAGCGACATCACTCGTGGGATCGTTAGAGTTTCCTCGCGAGCCAGAAGATGTGCACCGTCGATCCCATCAACATACTCCATGACAATAAAAGCATTTCCTTCGTGCTGGCCACCTTCATAAAAGCTGATGATATTCGGATGATTAAGATCGCTGAGAACCTTGATTTCTTTCGAGAATCGCCGTTCGTCTCGCGAGGTTCCATCCATCGCCAAGAAATGCCCGGTCTTGATGGCGACTCGCTTATGGTCTTTTTTGCGGACCGCAAGCTCTACAACGCCCATCGCGCCATGGCCCACTTTGCGCAGGATATAGTAATTCGGATTCCATTGGTTCGTGCTACTCAAATCAAATCGACAACTCGCGCAGAGATCGATTCTTGAGTCTGGTCGTTGCTTTGGGTCAATCAACTCCAGGCAACCGTGACATAGCTTTGATTCGGTCGTCGCGAGTAACGACAACTTTCGCGGCCCACCGAGTCCGGCGCCGTGGATCGGCAAGACGGTAATGCGGCTGTCCAACTCTGACGTATCATCAGCAACAGCGCTACCAATTCCGACGTGAAAATGCGTGAGACCTGCTTTAATCACATCACCGTGACGAAGTAGCGTCTCGACGACCCTATGGTCATTAACGTGGGTGCCGTTTTGACTCTGCAAATCAATGATGTAGGGCACGTCTCGACTAAGATCGATCGAGAAGTGCCGGCGTGAAAGGTGCGAATCCTCTTGCGGTAACGAGAAATCAGCGTCTGGACTGCGACCGACTACGTGCGCGCGGTGCTCAATGAAGGTCTTCGATGTCCCCTTGCTGGCACCTTGGGAAACCGTTAGTGCAATTCGCATGATTTCGATCCAGATACGCATCAGCGAAGGGGAAGCAAGGCTGTGATTAGCCGGTCGCGATGCTGTTCAGGCGTGCTGGGTTGATGTAACAACCTTCGTTACACGAACGGAGATTTCCGATCATGACAAGCAACTGCTAATCTGTCAAATCATTGAACTGTGAATGGAACTCGAGTCAGTTCTGCGCCATCTGAGCGGGCGCCTAATCACGTAAACGAAGCTTGTATTGCGCGATTCGCTGGATGTTCGGTGACCGCCATCCGCACTTGGTCAGTTCCTTTATTCGTCAAGTTGACTTGTGCCACACTCGCTAAAAGGCGAGAGCTAAACATTTTCTTATCTCGCCGCTGCTCATTCCTTTGTAGGCCCGGTAGAACCCTCATGTGCTTCCGTGGGATGCCAACCCGGTCAACAGTGGAATGAGTGATTCATGGAGCATTTCATATCCAAATTTTGCACGCTTGACAATCCAGTTTCTGTTGCATGCATCGCCTTGTTAATGCTTGATTCGAGCATTAAAACGCAGTGAATTCATCGATTCGAGCGAAACGTAATCTGCAACACATTAACACGCTGAATTAAACCCGCAAGCGTTCATGGATTTCGTCGAAATCGCTTACGATATTCGGCCGGCGTGATGCCGACGTGGCGTCGGAAGGCTCGACGCAGCACGTTCACATCGGCGAATCCGCATCGTGGGGCGATCTGCTTGGCAACGTAATCGGCCGATTCAAGCATCGCGCGAGCAGCCTCCACGCGTGCAGCCTCAACCCACGCAGCAGGCGTGACGCCGGTTTCGGATGCGAAAAGCCTGGCGAAGTGCCGTGTGCTGAGGCCAAGGCGAGCGGCCAAACGTGGCACGGAATGATCTTCGCCTGGGTTCGCGACGACCCACCGTTGCAAGTCCTGCAACGCCGAACGGCCAACTGGTGCGGCGGTTCCCGCGCGGCTGAACTGAAGTTGACCGCCAGGCCGTTTGAAGAACATGACGAGTTGTTGAGAGACTCGGAGCGCGACATCTCGCCCAAGGTCCTCCTCCACCAGAGCAAGCGCCATGTCCATCCCGGCCGTTACGCCTGCAGATGTTCGTACGCGACCGTCTCGAACGTAAAGAGCGTCTCGATCTACAGTCAGGGAAGGAAAGTCGATCGCCAGGCGATCGGCGCCTGCCCAGTGTGTCGTCACGCGACGCCCGTCGAGCATTCCGGCTGATGCGAGCAAAAACGCACCACTGCAAACCGACCCATACCGCCGCGCACGCTCTGCCTCCGCCCGCACTCGCGCCAATAGTCGTGATGGCATCCGAGAATCTGGGATGCCCGGCGCGCCCGCCACGAGAAAGGTGTGAGGACGTTCGGCTTGCGACGCGTCAAGCACACGATCGACCGCAAGCCGAACACCCGACGAGCTGCGGACCGTACCTGGCGTCGCCCCCAAGACCTCAAGGCGGTAAGCCTCGCGCCCTGCCTGAACGTTGGCTTCCGCGAATACGTCGAATGGGCCTGCGACGTCGGTCAATTGCACGCCTGGAGGCGCGAAGATCGCGATGATTTTTGAGGCTGCCATGGACCGGCGTCCTGTTCTGACACGTTTTGGCCGAATTCGGCGCTTTGTGCCTGTTGCTGCCACGCTCATGGGAATCTTACCATTCCAATAGCTGGTGTTTCATCACCCTTTCCGATTGAGGTGCCCAAATGGTCAACGACACAACCAACCCAACATCAATCGCAGACATTCGCATTCCTGACAGCCGTCTCGCCCGCCGCATCACCGAGTTTATTCGCGATACCGAACCGGATTTGCTGTTTCACCACTCAAGCCGTGTGTACCACTTCGGGGCTCTGGCTGGCAAACGTCGCGGGTTGTCTTTCGACCCTGAACTGCTTTTCGCAGGAGCAATGTTTCACGACGTCGGACTCGTCCCGGCGTACAGCAGCCCAGACAATCGTTTCGAAGTCGACGGCGCCAACGCCGCGCGAAATTTCTTGCTCGGAGAAGGAATCTTGCCACACGATGCTGACACGGTATGGACCGCGATCGCTCTGCATACAACGCCTGGCATCCCGCAATTTATGCATCCCGTCATCGCGCTGGTGACTGCCGGCGTCGAGATGGATGTGCTAGGGATCGGCTACGAAAATTTTACCGACGCCGAGCGCGAAGCGGTGATCCGCGCGCATCCTCGTGGCGACCAATTCAAGAACGAGATCATCGAAGCGTTCTATCAGGGCATCCGGAGCAAACCCGCGACGACGTTCGGCAACGTGAAAGCGGATGTTCTGGCCTTGAAGGAGCCTGCGTTCCGCCGCGGCAACTTCTGCGATGTCATTCTCAACTCAGCCTGGGCAAGTTGACGTTAAGCCTTCTGGAAGCCGTGTCTGAGGCTACGCGGATGCTCGCGGAGCTGGAACGCGTGCGATGTCGAGAGGCGAGTTCACAATTCTCGCCTCTCGGCTTTGTCGTACATTTTGCGTTCAAAAGTCGGGGCCGTCGGCCAGAAATCAACGGCCCTTCGCTCAACGCTGGTAGGCACAATTCGGCCACGACATCATGGAGCAACCGGAAGGCTTGGTCCCACACTGATTCCTGGCGGCCATCACTTCGTCTCCGGCAGTGCAACGGGCTCGTGAAGAAACTCAAGCAAGTCTGCGAATGCCTGCGGTGTGAGCGTTCGCTCTAGGCCTTCGGGCATCAGAGTTTTACCTGTGGCTCGCAACTCCTCAATTTCGCGGCGTAATACGGTGTCTTCAGCTCCTTCCGCGCGTCGCAATGTAACGTTTGTCGCGGTCTCCGCTGCCAACATGCCACTCAGCGTTAGCCCGCGCGTTGTCAGCAACAAGTAGCTGCGGTAATCGGGCGCCACATCTTTGTTGGGATCGAGAATGTCCACTAGCAGTGCGGCTTTGGGCCGGCTTCGAACGCCAGAAAGATCGGGGCCGACGCGCTGACCACGCCCACGCATCTGGTGGCATGTGAGGCAGTTTTTTGCAAAAACCTCAGCGCCTCGCTGCGATTCCCCCTTCATTGCCAAAGCTGTTTGATATGCACGAATCACTTCCTGCCTGTCGCCCGACTGATCCCGCGGAAAGAGTGCCTTGACTCTCTTTTGCAGATCCGCGCTAGCTACGCGGCGTAACGACTCAAACGCAACCGCGTCCAGTTCTGCCGTGGCGAGCTTCTTCTGTTCGATCGCGCCCACGACTGCGGATGCCTGATCCGGACCATGGAGCAGAGCAGTAAGAACTTCGCGTCTCGTCGGAATGGTGTAAACGCTCCATTGATCGAGCACCTGATCCGCCAGCGCCTTATTTCCGAGACTCGCCAGACTCCGAGCAGCGGCGGCTTGTAGCGACATAGGTTGAGCCGGCTTGAGCAAGTCGAGCAGAATCGGGCCGACAGCATCCGGCTGGATGTCTGTCAGAATTTGCAAGGCCAGCACGCGACGAGCGACGGGCTGTTCCAGAGAGGTTACCACTGATCGTGCCTGTGCCAGCAGGCTATCGAAAGCTCGTAGCGATTTGGCAAGTGCTTCGGGCGGATTCTTCAGAAGCGTTCGCAAGGGATGGCCGTTCCGTGATAGCCCATCCGCCAGGCCTGCAAGCAACGCGAGCTTGCCTGCCTCGTTGCCTGCCGCCGGCAAGGTTAGCAACTCCAGTAACGCAGCCAATTCGGGCTCGCGATACTGCGTACCGATCAATGCGGTCACGTTGGACAGGAACTTCGCTTGCTCATCGGTCGGACTGGAAAGCCACTCGAGATGCTGTTGCAACAAGGCTTGCAGGAACGGCCATGACGTCTCACCAAGGCTGCTCAAAATCGCAAGTCGAACCCACTCGTCGGCGAAGTCACGATGTGCGATTTGTGCCAGCGCCTTTGTGACTTCCGAACCTGGGAATTCGCCGAGGATCAAGGCAGATCGAAACCGTACGCTTGTATTAGAGTCACTCGCGAGCGACAACACCGCCGAGCGTAACGCTGCCGAATGGGTGATTTGCCCTTCGGCAAGCTTCAAACCTTGCTCCCGGACATTCGGATTGGAGTCGCGCAAAGCTGACAGCAAAGTCGCCTCATCAAGATGCTGCAAACCTTTTAACGTCCATAGCGAATGAGAACGTGCCAAGGGTGATTCGGCACTCTGTGCTGCGTGCTTTAGTAGCGGGAGCGCGGCGAGATCCTGCCGCTCAACGATCAACCGCTGTGCTGTATCGCGAACCCATCCATTGGCATTACCTAGATACTCAACCAGTTTCGCAGTCGAAGCTTCGCCGAGTTTCGGTATCGAAGCGACCGGAACTCCCCGTTTGCGGATGCGCCACAGGCGTCCATGCTCGCTCCCTTTCCGGAAATCGACCGCATTTTGCTGAGCAGGAGGAACGAACTGAGGGTGCTCGACCGACTGCCGATAAAAATCGACAACATACAAGCAACCGTCGGGTCCGGTGGCGAGGTTAACCGGGTGAAACCAAGGATCAGTCGAAGCGAGGAACTCCTTGTTCTGCTCTGCTCGCTTTGCAACAAACGTCGGCCCGGCTGGTGTCAAAACGCGGCGGTGGACCAGGTTCGTCAGCGATTCGCAAACAAAGGCATTGCCTGCGTAGTCGGTACCTAATTGCTCACCTCGATAAATGCTGAGCCCGCAGCTCGCATTGAAGTAGTCGATCGGTTCGCGATTGAAAGTTGTCGGCGGCGGGCTGATCGAAAAGATCCGACCAGCGTCGGTAGGGTCGAGGATGGAAGCGACGGATGCAGTCTGCGATAGACCGGCATTGCGACTCAAATAGCGTTCTTCCAGAACAACGTGACGCATGGGGACGGTATTCCACGATGGAAAACGCCGCCCCCAGTCATCATGTGCAATGCCGAATTGGCTGAAGCCCGCAACCGCTTCGACTTCGCCCGTCGCCGGGCGGAAACGAAAGTCGTGAAGCCGGATGGAGACCGCTTTTTCCGCTGGCGCATCTGGACGTCGAACTTCGCCATCGCTACGGCCATTCGCTCCATAAATCCAGTTATCAAGGCCCCAGAACAAGCCGTTGACTCGAAGTTGTTGATTGCCCTCACGGAATCCCGTGAGCACAACCCGCCGCTCGTCGGCCCGGCCATCGCCATCGGTGTCTTTCAAGTACCAAATGTTGGGTGCCGCCGTGACGAGCACACCGCCCTTCCACGGTAAAACTCCGTTGGGAAACGGCAGCTTATCGGCGAAGACGGTCACTTTTTCATATTTGCCGTCACCATCGCGATCTTCCATTAGCTTGATTTGGCCGCCTGTCGTCGCCATGGGATAGTCGGACATCTGGGCGACGAACAGCCTCCCATTTTCATCCCAGGCAACGGCCACAGGACTAACCACGTCAGGTTCAGCGGCGACCAACTCCATGGTCAACTGGTCGTCGGCCAGGCGAAACGACTTCGCCTCATCGTCCGTCCGCCGTGGATTCGCCGGTTCGCCAGCTGAGGCATCGAGACCGAACGCAACCGTTAGTACAAGTGCCGCAAGAATCAGCAGCGGTTTTGAAGTATTCATTGGCGCTCCTGGCCATAAAATAACGGTAACATCGTTCGCCTTTTTCCCAATCATCTGTCGCAATCTCGGCCTGAAGGTGCCCGTTCGCGCGGAAAACAATCGGGGAGAAAGCCGCGGAGATGAAAAGACTATGATGCAAGGCGTCGGTTAACAATCGACGTCCTGCTCGACTCACTCTGAGCGATCCTCGCGCCTCGGACAACTGCAACGCTCAGTTGGTCTTAGTTTATCGCGTTCGACTGCCGAAAACTCGCCGGTGCCGGCCAGTTTTTTGCGCGAGAGAAACCAATCCAATGAGGTTTCTTCTCGTGTCGAACTCAAGGCTCTTGCCGCTTTCTGATTCCAGTCTTCCACTCTTCATGGTTGCCAATCAGGGATAGAATGGAGTAACAGCCACACGAACAGCCAAGTTCGCAGGGAGGCCGATTTATGTCTGGCGACTTACCGCTTCCGACTGCTCAAGCCGCGCCGTGGGCAGTTACCGAAGAGATCGAAGTTCGCGGCCATATCGTCGACTCGCTCATCTTGCCCAAGATCCTCGATCGAATCCTGCAAATGGGCGCATCGTTCGAGATCCGCGAATGCACGATTGGCGCGCGACGCGTCGACCCAAGCTACGCACGCGTTGCGATCAAGGCCACTTCGCAAGAGGCGATCGACGAAATCATCGCCGATCTCGTTGAACACGGCGCGACGCCAGTCCACTTATCCGATGCGCAATTTGCCGTCGCCGACATGCCCGGAGCGTTTCCAGAAAAGTTCTATAGCACGACGAATCAGAAGACGCAGGTG
Organism: uncultured Isosphaeraceae bacterium; assembly: GCA_945957605.1. Classification (GTDB taxonomy): domain Bacteria; phylum Planctomycetota; class Planctomycetia; order Isosphaerales; family Isosphaeraceae; genus CAMFLR01. The sequence goes on along the minus strand of CAMFLR010000004.1, from coordinate 20,163 downwards.
CGGATCGGCGGTCGCTGGGTTGATGTCGTCGATCAGGAGATGGATTGCGGTATCGTGATCGACGAAATCAAAAAATCTGCACGATGCGTGGCGATGCTCGACATCTTGCCTGGGATGCACGTTGTCACCGGTTACGCGGGCGTTCGCGTCATTCCCCTGGAGCGGCCGCGCGGGGAGACGCTCTTTGGATTCATGAACTCCGCAGTTTCGAGCGAGAAACCCAAGGCCGTAAGTCTCAGATCGGTCGCTGACTCGATTCGTACGGCCAGGGCGGCGGGGCAGAAAGTTCTACTCGTGGGTGGCCCGGCGATCATTCACACAGGTTCGGGTCAGCACGTCGCGAAGTTGATCGAACAAGGCTGGGTGCAAACTCTCTTCGCGGGGAATGCGCTCGCCGTTCACGACCTCGAACAGTCAATCTACGGCACGAGCTTGGGAGTCGATATTCAACAAGGCCAGTCTGTCGATCACGGCCACGAACATCATTTGCGAACCATCAACACAATCAGACGTCTTGGGGGAATCGGAAACGCAATTGAGTCAGGCGTGGTGAAGTCGGGCATCATGTTCGAGGCGTATCGCAAGAACATCGACGTCGTGCTTGCCGGTTCGATACGCGACGACGGCCCGTTGCCCGAAGTCATTACCGACGTCGTCGAAGCACAGCGACAAATGCGCCGGTCGATTGCGGGAGTCGGCTTCGCACTCATGATCGCGACGATGCTCCACTCGGTCGCAACCGGGAACTTGTTGCCCGCGTGGGTTAAGGTCGTTTGCGTCGATATCAATCCTTCGACTGTGATCAAACTCAGCGATCGCGGGTCATTTCAGACGATCTCGCTCGTAACCGACGTCGAGCCGTTCTTGCGCAGTTTGGCCGTCGAACTGACCGAATCAGCGGGATAGCCTCATGAGTTCACCTCCTCGCATTCTGATGTGCAAGCCGGACTTCTACGGCATTGAATACGAGATCAACCCGTGGATGAACCGACTCGTTGGCACCGATGCAGCGACATCCTCGCGGCAGTGGCAGGCGCTTCATGACACACTCGTCGATCTTGGAGTTGAGATCTCGCTCGTCGAACCCATGAAGGGGCTTCCCGACCTGGTTTTCACGGCAAATGCGGGGCTTGTATATCGTTCGATCTTCATTCCGTCGAAGTTTCGCCACGGCGTACGCCAAGTTGAAGAGCCCTTTTATACAGCCTGGTTTCAAAACCGAGGATGGGATGTGGTCAACATTCCCGAGAAGCATTATTTCGAAGGCGCAGGCGATGCGTTATTCCTCGGCGAAACGCTCTTCGCGGGATATCGATTCCGGTCGGACGCCCGCGGTCATCAATGGATCGGCGATCGCCTTGGTGTCGAAGTTTTACCGCTCGAGTTGGTCGACGGTCATTACTACCATCTCGACACTTGCTTCTGCCCGATCTCTCCGTATCAGGCGATTTACTTTCCAGGCGCGTTCGACGATTACGCTCTCAACGTGCTGAAGTCACGGGTCGATGAATTGATCGAAGCAAGCGCTGCGGAAGCGGCGAGTTTCAGTTGCAACGCAGTGGTCGTCGGCAAAACGATCATCATGAACGACGGCGCGCCTCGGCTAAGCGAATCGCTCAGGCGGTTAGGCTTCGACGTAAAACCTCATCGCTTTACGGAATTCATCAAGGCCGGTGGAAGCGCGAAGTGCCTGACACTCAGGCTCGACGGCGAAGAGGCCGCCTCCTGGCGATCGGGATCGACTTAGCGAACTCATCGCTTGAACATGATTCGTTGCGATCGCTTCGGCCCCAGGGCAATAGAAGGCGCCGCTCCACAAAATCGCCTACGAGTTGATGACTGAGAGCGCCTTCTTGAGTGGTGCGGGCGAAACGCGGATCATCCCTTCCATCGGCCGGCTCATTTCCAGGATCAGCAGAATCGCCCCTGCCATCGAAATCGCGCAGATCGTCAGGCACAAATAGGTCGTCGCGTTTCCGGGTGCGAGCATCCCAAGGCCAATGAACAGCACAGTGAGCCAGAAAATCAGCATCACCAAAAAGACGGTCGGTGTAGGCGTCTGCGCCTGTTCGATCATCAACCAGCGCGATTCGGAGAGTTCCTTGCACACATCGAAAGCTTGCGACTGAATCGAGCGTGCCGTTTCATTTGTGGGAGCAAGTCGTCGAACCATCTCCTGAATCTCTTCCAGACTGTTTGCTCGCTCAACTGCGATCAAACCACCGCCCGCGCCGTCACCACTCGGCCAGATACGCTCAATGCCGACCGCCACCGATTCCCGCAAACGGCTGCGGAGTTCGTCGGTCGCCCCACCGTAACGACCGAGAAGGCGGTCGAGCAAAATGATCTTTGCGCCCACTTGTGTGATCCCTGCGTTTGCCTGGTCGAACGAAGACTTCGCCGAACTCACCAGAAGGCCAATAACCAGGGCGACAAGCGTGGCGATCATTCCGGTGGCGGTTTTCACGACGTCCTTCGAATCATCGCGGAGATGCTGGTCAGGTAGTCGGCATCGCAAGCACGAGCCCAGCAACATTCCGGCGCCCATGCACGCCAGGGCGATCAAAACCGTGACAAGCGAAGTCATTGCTCAGAACTCCAAATCTCGGGCGACGAGACCAGGGCTAGTTACACTAACCCACAATCGCGTAATTGCGAACAACCCTGACGCGAATCTCGAAAGACGTCGTCTCATTTTCGTGAGCTGCGTAGCGCGGGCATTGTGAAGTTTGGATTCTAACACGATGGCCTCTCAAGCTTACGGTTTGCCTGGAAGTTATTGTCGGTGTTGGATGGATCACCGTTTACTTCGAAATCCTCATGTCCCACTACCAAAACGTGCTGAGCGAAATTGCAAAGCGAATATGGTCACAATCGCAAAAACGAGTTCGACGAGACTCAAACACCCGTCGCCGAGCAAGCCGGAATCGAGTTAGAGGCACGTCCCGGGTAAAACGCCCCAGCTTGATTGGTAGTCGAATAGCCTCGCGTCTGTGCAACTTCATCTCGGTAAATGGAGCATTCATCGAGGGAGAATCGCGCTTCACTTCGGTCCGGGCGGTCGAGTGCGCTGCACGATTCGAATCAATAGCCTGGCAATCCAGAGGACGGCACCCGTAATCGCACCTGCGATCGCCACAATCAGGACGACGCCGAACCGAGATATACTGATTGCAGGCTTCGTTAGTGTGATCGCAAACGACCCGTTAGGAAGAGGAGTGGATGTAGTGCTTGTGTTGGGGAGTCGGATCACGAAAACAGGCTCCGGCAAAGCGGCGAGAACAACCGCCACGAGTGCGATCGCGATCATGATCCGCCCGATGGTGATCCGTCGCTTCGTGCCCGACATTTCTCGCATTCCCCTCTCTTGGTTCAGCCGGAACGGGATCGCCAAGTGCCGAAATCGTCGGCACAAATTGTGATGACATCTAACAACTTGCCGTTCAGCTCCACTTTCAGACGAACGCGAGGTCGCTGAAACGCCATGAAAGCATAGCTAGCCAAACCAAAAGGCGACAACGACTTTTGACCACGGCGCTAAACCGATAATGATACGAGTAAAATCCAGGCGTTCAGACTGTGCAGCTTTTCCGCGCATTCGCCCGCGAGGCGTGACACTGAAATTGAAACTGGCGACAGCGTTGGAAACTATCTCCGAATTGGTTAGGATTAACTCACTCTAGCCTTCCCATCGATGGCCCGTGCGTTCGTCTTTGAACAGCACCCCCTCGCGCACTGAGGAGCGATTCCCATGCTTGCTCCGTTACGGCGTTGGCTCCGAATCGGGATCGGCGGCATGATGGTCGCGGTCCTCGTCTTCGGCCTGTGGCTTGGCTATCGAGTCAATCGCGCGAAAGCCCTAAGGGCTGCCGTGACCACGGTGAAAGCGGATGGCGGCTTCGTCCTCTTCGCTGACCAGTTTGCAATGGGACCAGTCAATGTTCCCAAGGGAAATGCAATTTGGAAGCCGAGTTGGGGCACTTTCACGCCGGGAAAAGGGCCATGGGCACCTGAGTGGCTCAGAAGCGCAGTTGGTGACGAATTCTTCCGCGAGGCGGCGCATGTCAGCCTGTTCGTTGACATCGAAAAGGGAAGTGCCGGCGCACCGAATAATCTGGCTTATCCGGTCGACGACGTGCTGTTGACCCTCCGAAAAGAATCGGGCATCAAGACGCTCCACCTCGGCGGCCCCACGGTGACCGACAAAGGCCTGGAGACTGTCGGCGAGTTGACCGACTTGCGAGAACTCGTCATCTGGTGGGCTACAGCAATTTCTGATAAAGGAGTCGCCAATTTCAGTCGGCTACCCCGCCTTAAGAGTGTCGACATCAGCCTCTCAAAACTCGGCGATGAAAGCGTGGAGCACCTGGCATCCTTGCCAGCATTAGAGGAATTGCACCTGGAGGGTAAGAAGTTCACAGATCAGAGCTTAGTTTACCTATCGCGCTCAAAGCGGCTGACGACGCTAATCCTCAGGACCGACGAATCGGAGATCACTGACGCTGGACTCGAACATCTCAAGGGACTGACAAATCTGAAGCGTCTGCATCTTGAAAAAGCCAAGATCAGCACCGAGGCCAGGGATAAATTCTTGAAGGCGATGCCGAATCTCGAATTCATGCCATAGGGTATTAGCTCATGGGATAAGTTTGGATCTTCGATGGGGGCTTTTGCGCCGCTCAAAGCCAGCTATCACGGAGACTCAAGAGCTTATCGCGAGAGTTGCTGGGCCAGGTCGTGAAAGTCATTCGCGATCCAGTCGACGTAACCAGCCTTTGTTGGATCACCTGTGTCCTCGCCTTCCCGCTTAACGAACGCCGTCTTGAATCCCAGTGCTTTTGCTCCTTCGAGATCGAACAGGTGCGCGGCGACCATGATGACCTCGTGCCCCTCAAGGCCGAGTCTCCGCAGTGCCAGGCAATAAACCCGTGGGCTGGGCTTGTAGACCTGGACGTCGTCGATCCCCAGTATCTGATCCCACGGCAGGTTTGCATGCCTTGCGAGCGCGATCGACAACGCCACGTTCGCGTTCGAAAGCACAGCCAGCAGATAGCGAGATCGAAGGCGTTTCAGCCCCGGCAAGACATCGGGCCAGGGTTCCAATCGACTCCATAAGCTGCACCAATTCTCGCGTTCGGCTTTCGTCAGTCCCGCGACGCGAAACTCATCGAGCACCTCGTTGCCTGCCTTGTGCAGGATCTGGTCGAGAGGAACCCAGCGCCCGTTTCCGGTCCTCGCTTCGACATATTTTTGAGCCCAACGGTCAGCGAAGGCTTTCCAGTCGACCTGAATTCCTTTTGCCGTGCCAAGTCGTTCCCCTTCACGAATGATGGTGCCCCGCCAATCGAGCGTCGTGCCGAACACGTCGAAGGTGAGCGCCCTGACACCGCTAAGTTGCATTGGAAATGCCCTCTCGTCCCAACTGTTCTGTCTCCGCCCCTAGCGCCAAGACCGCGCGAACATCGCCGATGGTAGCACGGCGCATATCGGCAGCCTAGGCACGCACTGAGGCGATAATTGGCGATCTCAACATTGCGTCTTAGCCTCGCGCCACTTGACGCCGCTCTGATATTGGTTAAGATGTTAACCAATGAGCGCAGATCGCAAAACACAACGTCGTTCCCTTCCAGTCCTGAATCAGGATACGCGTGACTGGGAATTCAAGGCGGTCATCGCCTTGTTCAAGCTTCACACACGGCTTGAACGCCTTATGTCCGATGGTCTCGCGCCGCACGGATTGACGCTTGCCCAATTCGACGTATTGATGACGCTTCACAACTCGGATGGGATCACTCAGCAAGAGTTGGCGGAATGGCTCCTGGTGACGAAGGCGAACGTCGTCGGACTAATCGACCGCGTCGGCGCCGCGGGTTGGGTCGAGAGGCGACCTGACCCTTGCGACCGGCGGATCAACCGGCTCTATCTCACGGACTCTGGACGCAAGATCGCCGCTCAGGCGCATCCGGGTCAACACGAGTTAGTGCGACGGATTTTCGGCAGCCTGAGCGAGACGGAACTCACTCAATTCCACGGACTCCTGAAACGTCTTGAAGAAGCGTGCGAGGAGTAGTCTTTTTTTTGCCAATATGGTCAATATGTTGACCATCAAAATCCTAACCTTCGACGGAGACTTCGGCATGACGGGGACTGACAATCGACTGAGCAATGAGGCATTAAATACGCTGTTCTTAGAAGCCAGAACGCATCACGCGTGGCACCCGAAGTCGGTGCCTGAGCAAGTGCTTCGGCAGGCATACGAGCTGGCCAGAATGGCGCCGACCAGCGCCAACTCGTCACCCGCCCGCTTCGTTTTCGTGACGACGCCCGAGGCCAAGGAGCGACTTATGCCGGCAATCATGCCTGGCAACGTCGACAAGACGCGATCAGCACCCGTGACTGTTATCATCGCTCAAGACATGGAGTTTTACGAACAACTGCCGAAGCTATTCCCCGCTGTCGATGCCCGTAGTTGGTTCCTGGGCAACGGTGGCCTCATCGCAGATACTGCGGCTCGCAACAGCAGCCTTCAAGGCGCCTACTTCATCCTCGCTGCGCGGGCACTCGGACTCGATTGCGGGCCGATGTCGGGCTTCGACGCAGAAAAGGTCAACGCCGAGTTTTTCCCCGACGGCAAATGGAAGGCAAACTTCCTTTGCAACCTTGGCTATGGCGACCAGGAGAAACTCTATCCGCGAGCACCCCGGCTTGATTTTCAAGAGGCTTGCCGCATTGTTTAAGCCTATGATGTTTTCTGAGCTATTTAATCTTTACCGTCGTTAGAACTCAGGCTGGCCGTCGCTAAACGGCGGCCACAGCCATATAAATGAGGGCAATCAGCCGATCGACGCGGAATTCGTCCAACATTTCTCATGTAAGGCTTTTTGGCTCTGTCGACATGTGAAAGCCAATTGACTCCGCCAAATGCGCGCGTGATGATATTTCCAATACCACGTCTCTCTGAAATGGTTGTTCAGACTCCTCTCCATTTTGAAGAAGGGCCGCCATGCGAACTCGCGTTGCCCAGGTATTTACAATTTTAGCCATAATCTCCGTGTCGGTTTACGGTGACGTTAGTCCACAAACAATCCCGGACACCAAGCAGCGACTAATCGGCACGTGGGAATCGCAGCGCGAAGCAGACGGCTTTCGACAGTTGAAGTATATCACAGCGACTCATTTCATCTGGGTGATCTACGACGTCGAAAGGAGAAACCCAGTAGGTACCGCCGGTGGCACCTGGGTACTTCGCGACGATACTTACGAAGAACAAATCGAGTACGCCAGCGAGGGTTGGGCACATCTTCGTGGCAAGACAATCGGCTTGAAATCGAGCGTGAAGGGAGACACCTGGACTGTGACGGGTACTCTTGACACTGGATTCAAGATCGACGAGACGTGGAAACGGCAAAAAGCGAAGCCGTAATGGAAATGCAATTGTCCTGATTACTATAAGTTTTGACCATTTTTACGATCCAGATCGTTACTGATCTCTCGTCGCGCAGTCGTACTCTTGTGCAATCAGAATGCACGGACGGTTGCACAAAGCGTGAACGCGAGTCACTCAGACTTTTCGGGCTTGGCATGAAAAGCGGCGTCGTGGCTGGCATTGGCAAGGGACGCCACGTTTTGCCAATGGCGAAGCAAAAGCCTTCACCTATTCGCGATTACATCGTTTATTATAAAACTTTGATGGAGCTTGAAACTCCCTCTCCCGACGGGCTACCGGCAGTCCGTGCGCGGGCATAAGAGCGGCTTATCGTCCTCTCGTCGCACAAAGCATGATTAATCGAGTACGGCCGCTTTGCATTTCTTCGGAGAATCTTGGATGTCCAAAGTCGTAGTTCGAGCGTTTGCGTGTTCTCTGGATGGATTCGGAGCGGGGCTTCACCAAACGGAATCCGAACCCTTTGGCAAAAACGCTTTCCAGATCATGAACTGGTTCTTCCCCACACACACACTTTCAAGACTATGCGTGGCGTCGAGGGTGGCACCACGGGGCTTGACGACAGCTACGCGGCCAAGGCTTTCGACGGCGTGGGCGCGTCCATAATGGGCCGGAACATGTTCAGCCCCCTTCGCGGCCCATGGGCCAACGAGGACTGGAAGGGATGGTGGGGCGACAAGCCACCTTTCAAGCACCCAGTCTTCGTGTTGACGCATCATCCTCGGCCGACACTGGAGTTCGAAAACGGCACTTGTTTCCACTTCGTCGACGGCTCGCCGGAAGAGGTCGTGAAGCAAGCCAAGGCCCTGACCGGTGGCAGGGATATCAGGATTAACGGCGGCGTTTCCACGGTTCGGGCATTCTGGAAAGCTCGGCTCATCGATGAACTGCATCTGGTCATGTCGCCAGTTTTCGTGGGAGAAGGCGAGCGGCTCTTGGGCGGGCTCGGAGTAGAGAACGACTATGAGGTCGCTGGCTTCGAAGCTTCCGATGCCGCCGTCCATTACAGGATCGTCAAGAAGGACTAAGGAAATCAGCCCCAAGAAATCACTTTCGCTTGGCTTTTTTGGCGACAATATTGCATATGCTGCCATCTCATGTGCGAGACACACTCATTGACTGTGGCTTGCCGAGGTGACAGCGTTTGCTGTGGTCCGTCGTCTACTCCGCGATCATCACTCTGCTGTTCCTCTGGACTGTCTTCGCCGTCGCGGTGTATTTCATTTGTATAGGCTTCATACACTTGCTGCCCCGGTCACGACGTAAAACTTGGCTCAATCCAACGGCTCTCGAGCCAAATTCAGTTGCCGATCTTCCTACCACAATTCACCACATCGCAAGCAATCCTAATGATGATCCAACCAACGAGCCGCGCATATAAAAGCAGAGTAACGAGGCTATGAACAGAGTTTTCGGATGTAGCACTGCAAGCACCTTATTTCACGGGTTCGGATCCTCAGAAGTTTGGGTAGAGAACAAAGTCATCCGATCGCTAAATGCTCGGGCATATCCCGATACCCTCGCGTAGCCGCTTTTGTCGATCGCTCTCAACCGAGCTTTACTTCCCCGCTGCCGGCTGCGCGTCAAACCAATTAGGGTAGACTCCTTCGTGTCGACCCCCGGCTCGGTTCACGAATGCCTTGATCCGTTCGCCCTCTCTGGGTACGGCGGTGTGTCCCTCGCTGTCGAACTCCAGGCCACCTTTGCCCGCTTTGCGCTGATAGCAAAACGCTCGGAACGCCTCGCCCTTCTTGGGGGCGAAACCTTTTGCGACCTCCTCGACCGCCAGTTCGACGATGTATTCCTTGTACCCTTCAGTGTCTCGGGCGTACACGGCGCGGACTGTCCCGACAATCACGAGGTCCGCGTTGTCTCGCTTCTCAACAGGCCTATCGGCTCTCGATGTCCCCGCAGCCATTGCGGACGCAATCACCAAGAGACAAAGATGTCGCAATCGCATATTTTCAAACTCCAAATCACCAACATCACGAGTCAAGAGATCTTACCTCAGATACAAGTTTCGATCATCGCAGAAAACATCCCAGCGTTAAACGAGCCTTAGCCCGAATTCCCTTCGTCAGCGACCGAATGGCTCGCCGTCCCAGCGGACCCAGACTGAACGCCTCTTGCACGCGAATCCATTGCATGCTTGCGAACGGTGTCCAAAATGTTAGTCTAATGAGTTGACAGCGATGGGGGAGGCTTTGAATCGTTACCGGGAGTTATGCGCCATGCGTCTCAAAAGCACGACTGCGTTCCGCCCCGGACTGGAATTGGCCGAAGCCCGCATCCTAGCGACCGTGGCACCGCATACGGTTGAGGTGAGCGCGGTTACCACTCCCAAACCCCAGGCTTGGGTAGAAATTGTCAATCGCACTGGCCACGATGTAACATTCGCTCTCAGTGCTAACGCAGGGGCGAGCTTTCATACATTTCATCTCCATGCGCATAGCTCAAGCGTATACCACGCCGATCATGCTGCCTCTACAATTTTGATCAAAACCGCGCATGCCCCGATCGCCGCCCTGGCCACAACACCCACGCGCAATGGCGTCGATGCGTATTCGATTCACCGAGACCATTCGGTTACAGCCGGTCTGGATTTCGCCGGTTCCGGCCAAGGCGGTACGGTTAGCGCAGTAAATAACGTGGCACGGTTCTCGATTCTCAACCAAACAGCGAGGTCGAACGGTAGCGGGGGAGTCGCAGTGACAATCCAATTCAGCGTGGACGGCGGCCGCACGTTTCCGCTCCAGGATATCGTCCCCTACACGGGCGGTCTGATCCCGAGGCAGGAGACGATTCACTATGGCAATCAAGGCATCCTGTACCGGCTCCCAGCCAATCCTTCAATCCGCCCGACTCCCCTGACCACCTTGGGGCAATACACCCTCTTCAGCAATACCAGTTTCCAACCCTACTTGTTCCCTACGTCGTGACTTTTGGCCGATGAAGTGCGTCGATGTCGATGAAGGTAGACGCTCGAGGGTTGATGGCTTCCATCTTTGGAAACGTTTGCAACTTCGTGCGGTAAAGGGTACGGCGTCCCGTCCGAACCGCGGTTCAATCCGACTCTTTTCCGATTTCCTAGCTTCTGATTCAGCAACCGCGTGAATGCTGTTACCAAAGTGGAATTCTTCTGCGAGGCAAATCCTCACAGTCGCCTCTCGATCGGCCACGCGAAGAATTCGGCCACACTCGACTGTTTGACATTCGAGCCACGCTGGCCAATCCCTGCGGCGCGAAAAGTCGCTGAGCCAGGTTTCCTGTTGCCACCTTCGGCATTTCATTACATTGCGATTTATCCCAAGACTCTTTCTGGACGAACCCCAAAGCAAGAAAGCGGAAGTTCGCGGTTGCGAAGTGCGCCATTACCATGCCGGCCTACGTGCCGAGTTCATCTTCCAACGGCAGTGCCTCCCGTGGCTTGCTCTCGATTTTGTGATTCGGAATGATCTTTCGTGACCTAGCGATCTGATAGCCAAGGCGCACGGAAAGAATCATGACGATGCACAGAACCACCTTTCCTGAATAGTAACTGTTGCGGCGCGAAGGATCTGAAAACACGATGCATGCGCAGCTCAGCAGCAACATCGGCACGAGGACGAAGAGCGACCAGATCGTGACAAAGCGCGCATCAGCCGCTGATTGCGAGCCGACAACGAGGACGGCCAACAATCCCAGTATCACCGAAGTCACAGCCATGTTAATGACCGCGTCGTCAGAGAGCATATTCTGATGCGTCCAGGGAATCAGTCCAGCGGTCCCGCTCGTAATTATTGATTTATGGTAGCACGACATTCGACATTTCACCAGGGTCGCTATCTCCCGGAGATTGGGAAGCAATTGACGCGTTCATGTCACTCCTCTCAATTTTTGCAGCGAACAAATTCAGCAGAACCAAATTATGAATGAGCGGAGAATCAAAATAATCACTAGTTGAAATGCGAATGAGTTAAGTTGCACGAACCTCTCCTACCTCGTCCACCATTAGAGTCGATGCAAATCGGCTAGCCCGAGTGCGCGTCCAGTTCGAATTGCACGGTAATCATCCGGATTTGGTACGACGAAATCACGAATTTTGGGCAGTTCTTGACGGCGTCCGCAAGTGGCAATACAATGCCACATGGCAATAGGGTGCCATTGATCCTATGAGACTGGTTCGTCGCCTTCCGGGTTACGGGGGAAGCATGCCGAAGCGAAACAGCCCAGACGCCCTGGGCGCTCGTGAGCGCCAGATCATGGACGTCGTCTATCAAATCGGCGAGGCATCGGTCGCTGAAATCCTCGAGAAGCTGCCCGATCCACCGAGCTACTCCGCCGTGCGCACGATGGTGCGGCTGTTGGAGTCAAAAGGGTTTCTGACGCACCGTCAGGAGGGAACGCGCTATGTTTATCGTGCGTCCCAATCGCGCGATACGGCAATGCGCCAGGCGGTCAGCCACCTCATGAAAACTTTCTTCGCCGGCTCGGCTACCGACGCTGTCGCGGCGATTCTACACCCCTCGGTGGCGAAACTCACCGACGATGACATCCAACGCCTGGAAGGGCTGATCCAGCAAGCTCGGAAAAAGGGGAAATGAGATGATGGACAGCTTCCATCCCGATGGCCTCTTCCTACTCATGATCGACGCGACCGCCCGGGGAACAATCCTTCTGGCTGCCGCATTGATGACAACTCATTTCTTGAGGCGATCTTCCGCGGCGCTTCGACACCGCGTGTGGGTCTGCTCCCTCTTGGGGCTCATCGCGTTGCCCGTCGTCTCCCTGATAGCCCCTCGCCTGTCGATTCCCGTGCTACCCGCCTCTCCACCGCAGGTGGTTTCGTCGGTGCCTGGCGCTCGCAGTTTCGAACTCGCAGAAGTCAAGCCTGCGCGCTCGGTACGCGAACACCGTCCCCGCAACGATACTGTTGTTCAAGTCAATCCTTCTCCGCGCAATCCCGCGCCAGCCTCACAAAAAGCGGCAGTGCACACCGTAGTTCCCAGGCTCGACAACCCACCCGTCGCACGTATACCGCCGTCGCGATCGTGGCCCTGGGCGGTCATCGGGCTGACTCTCTGGAGCGTCGGGTTCATCGCATTTTTGGCGCCGACGCTTGTTGGATTGGTTGGCAACGAACTCCGTCGCGTGAAGGCAAAACGCATCGCCACGGGAGATTTGTTGACACTCGCCGAGGAGCTCCGCAGCCAGCTCTCGCTACGACGGCCGGTGGAATTGCGGCAGAGTCGCGAGTCGCTGATCCCTCTGACTTGGGGCGTTTTTCGGCCGGTCATCCTGCTTCCTGAGGCGTCGCATTCGTGGCCTGATGCAAGGAAGCGGACTGTGTTGCTTCATGAGTTAGCGCACGTCGAGCGGCTAGACACTCTTTTCCAGATCGCTGGCCGGCTGGCAACCGCCCTGTACTGGTTCCATCCCCTCGCCTGGTACGCCCTGCACCGGTTGCGCACCGAATGCGAGCACGCCTGCGACGACCGCGTAGTTGCAACTGGCGAGCGGCCCGCCGACTACGCCGAGCAGCTCCTTGAGCTGGTCCGCACGTTGCGTGTGCCGCGCTGGTCGGTCGCGGTGGCTTTGTCGCGCCGGAACATACTGGAGGAACGCATGATCGCACTCTTTGATGATGATCGAAGTCACCTGCCGCTGAATCGCGCATCTGGCAGGAAGCTCATGGCTCTGAGCGTTGTCGTATTTATCGGGCTCGCGCTCATCCAGCCGCGTCCCAGAGCGGTTGCGAATCCGATTCCGAGTCCATTAGCCACGATGACCGCAGACGACACGCCCGCCAAAACCAACGCCGCCGATGCGACGGGACGAATCGAAGGCCGCGTCGTTCTCGACAACGGCGGTGCTGCCGCCGCTGCGGCTGAAGTCTTGCTACTCTTCCCGCCTCCGAATGGCCAGGAATATTATACACATAAATTCCCGATTCGCCGTGCCACGACAAATGCGAACGGCGCATTCGTATTCGAAGGGCTTCCGGCCGGAAAGTATCGTGTCTGGGCAAACCTCGGAAAACTCACCTCTCGGCCGAAACGGTCGGACGGCGCGACGGTCGTACTCACGAATCCTGGAGAAGCGGCGAGGCCACTTGAACTGCGGCTGGTCAACGGCGTCGCGGTTTCGGTCGTCGTCAAGGACCGGGCCACGGAGCGACCAATTCCGGATGCGACGGTTCATCTCACGTGGAGCGATTACGACGCCGACCTACACACTGACCGCGATGGCGGCGTCGTGCTTCAACCGATGCGAGCAGAGGAGTGGCAAGTTGAAGCGTGGGCTCCTGGGTTCGCCCGAGAGTCTCAGCCGATCAACCTCAAGAACGGCGCGGACGCCAAAATCGAATTTCACCTGGGTCCTGGAGCGGATCTTGAAGGCGTCGTGCGCGACGCCGCGGGCAAGCCTCTCGCAGCTGCAGGCGTGAGCGCCTCAGTAGCGGGCCGATACCAGCAAATTGCATACGTTGAATCCGATGCCCACGGGCGCTATCGGCTGCCGTACCTGCCCCGAGACGTTGGCCTCCAGCTTTACGTGTCGAAATCGGAATATGTGGCAAGGAATGTTCCGGCGCAGGTTGGAGGATCCGGCGTTGTGCTCGATCTCACGCTCGAGCCGCGTCCAGATGGAGGATCCATCGTGGGCGTTGTGCTCGATCACAATGGAAAGCCAATCTCCGGTGCCGAATTAATCAACATGGGCAATTCTACATCTGACACACGCGAGACGAAGACCGGCCAGGACGGACGCTTCCGCCTCGACAACCTGTATGTGGACCGTAACTTCGGCAAGGAGATACTTGTCAAGGCGCGAGGTACCGCGCCGAAGCGTCTTAAGGTCGAGACCGGCCCGCGCGACAAGCCAGCGGAGGCCACCATCACACTCGACGCCGGCCACCGAATCACGGGACGTGTGGTCGATGAAAAGGGCAACCCGCTGCAAAGTGTCCGCGTGTATTTCGCGCACGGGAACCACGCTTTTTCGGACGGCGGCCATGTCGACACCGACAAGGACGGGCGGTTCAACTTTGACTCGCTTCCACCCAATTGCCCATTCTCCTTCGTCAAAACAGGCTACTCTGAATTCGAATCTCGCACGCTCGAGCTCGATACTAATTCGGTCATAACCATCACGATGAAGCCGGCGGGCGTGATCCTGGGGAAAGCCGTCGACGCGAAAACGGGGCGACCGATCCCTGCTTGCAACGTGCGAGTCACCTACTCGTCAACTCGGCAAAATGACGAACCCTCGGTTGGGCTTCTCGCGTCCGTTTCAGACCCTGGCCAGTATTTCCAGTCGGCTGATGGCACATTTCAGCTTGCGGATCTTGTCGTCGGCATGCCACTTCAGGTAACGGTATCGGCTCGTGGCTACGAAAACACCCTTGTGGAGCGCGTTGTCGTCGCGCATCCGGACGAGGCTCGAGCCGACGAGTACAAGCTCGTTCCGCTCGATCCAGCTTCACTCCGGAGTTATCGAGGGCAGCTACTCAACACAAATGGTAAGCCAATCGCCGGCGCACAGCTTCGTCTCATCGCGGCAACCGACCGGACCCCGCAAAACTCGATCGGCTTTCCTTTCAATTGGTCCATGATCGAAAGTGGCCAAATTGCCCAGCAGCCGAAGATTACACGATTCCTCTCAGGGGTGACCGATAAAGAAGGCCAATTCGAGTTCGCAGGAGTACCGCGCAAGGATCACGTCGAACTTGTTTGGTGGGCCAAGGGAATCGCGCCGGGACGACGCGACCAATTAGAAAAAAGTGGCGATGATCAGCCGATTCACGTGCGAACATCCGAACCCGCGCGGATCATGGGCACGATCGATCGCAAGGTGTATGCCGATAACGTCAGTATACAGGTCACTCACCCTGGGATGAGCCTTCCCGATATCACGGTCCAGCTCAAGCCTGGAGAGACCACATTTGAGATTGGCGACCTGGCTCCGATTGACTATCACGTGTCAGTTATGAGCCCTCCTGAGCACGTCGATATCTCGGGCGGATTCACGATTCGCCCACTGGCCACGGAACCCGTCTCATTAAAGCCCGGCGAGGTGCAAAAGATCAGTTTTGGTAAATCATCGTCGAAGGACTAAACGCAACAGCTAGGGCAAAGTTTAGAGTTCTCGCCTGTTTGCTGCTGGCGGAGAGGCTTCAGCGAAAAGAGCTGGCGTCGGCTCAAGGCTGCTGAGCAACGCTAACATTCGTCTACATCGCATAGCATTGACCAACGAGAGGCGAGCCTGTTCGTGATAGGCTCGCCTTTCCGCTGTTCTATCGATGACTCGTTGCCAGATCATTTGGGAACAGGTGCGAGCAACTGTCGAATCGTGAATTCGGCCTGCATGAACGGCCAAATCGCCGGCATCGTGTTTCGGAGAACGAAACGACCTACTCGTTCCTTCAGGGTCGGTTCAGGAAAGATTTGCCGCAGAAAATCGTTAACGCGCAACTCCAAAATCAGATGGATTCGTGACTCGTCACCATCATTGTAGACAGAATGCGCCTTGGTGAAATCAAGGTAGTAGAGCCTGCCGGGCGCAAGATGATAAACATTGCCGGCGACGTTGAATCGCACCTTTTCATTGGTTGTAATTGGTATGTGAAGTCGGACCTGATTGTAGGCGATTGCAGACGCCTCGCGGGCGATGTCTCGATGTTCGCCTATGAACGAGTGAGGCAATAGTTTCGAGACCCGGACCCGTAGCGTTGGGCACTGAAAGGCATCGAGAATCTCACCGAAATAAGGCAAATGCTCAATCAGGGGCGTGCGTTCAAATTGGTTTTTCCAACTCGGACGCATTGAGTCCGGGCGATCCATCGTTCCGTCGCGCGAGCTAAGAAGCAGCGTTGTCCAGCCATTGGAGATTTTGCGGTCGTAGTGTTCCACCCACGGTGAGTTCTCCAGATCGTCAAGCTCTTGCCGCATCCGCTCCGCGTCAAACCGCATAGGGAAGCGGTCGGTGAGGTCAAGTAAGGCCGCCATGAATCCGCTCCTGAACTTGGTTCGACATCAAGACGATCTTCTGCCCCCGCGAAGAATGCTTATAGAAGAGCTTGCGACAGTGAGCTGGCTAAATTGGAACGGCACTTAAAAGCGGGGTATGGACGTCCTTTTCCGTCGTTTCATTAAACCAGTCAAGATGGTTTTCCTGATTACACTCAATTTGCCATTGACGTTTTAAGGACTTGCCGTTAGCGTCCCCGACATTAGTGCGAATCCAATGAATTCGTTTGAACGGCCTTCGTGTTCGTTTTCGCGACGGGTGGCTTCCTAATCGGCATATTTACCGACTCACGGACGAACCGAGTACCACCATCATGAATCATCTCGGTGAGAACGGCTCGATCGTCATTTTGGGCGCAGGAATCACCGGGCTAACGGCAGCATGGGAATTGTCTCGGTCGTTTCCCGGCCGTGTCATCCTCCTGGAAAAGGAATCGAAGGTCGGTGGACTCGCGGACACCGCATTCACGAAAGAACAGTTCGCATTTGACACCGGCTCTCATCGGTTACACGAAGATAATCATCCCAAAGTCAATCAGCTCATACGCGATTTATGTGGCCCCGACCTGCTGAAACGCGAGCGGAAGGGGCAAATCTACATTCAAGACAAGCCATTTCGCTATCCTCCCTCCGCCCTCGACATCATGACCGCTTTCGGATTAAAGGACTTCGCGCGGTTCGGCTTTGGGTTTCTCTTTTCTCGAATCCGCCAGATGTTCCAGAAAACCGAGCCCGGAAACTTTGAGGATTACATCACATCGAAAGTCGGTAAAGGTTTGTACACTCGCTTCTACAGACCCTATGCGATGAAGCTGTACGGTATGTCTCCTCGATCAATCGCCAAAGATCCGGCCATTAATCGCGTGCGGAAATTCAAGCCGGCCGCTATGATTCAGGACGTGCGCGACAAAATCTCGGGAAAGAAGACCAGAACTTATCTCTACCCAGCGAAAGGAATTGGTCAGCTCTCCACTGCTCTAAAAGAAAAGTTCCTCAACAACGGCGGACAACTCGTTTTCATATCGCAGCTGGAATCGATTTGTCTCAAGAATGACAATGTGATCGATTCGATCACATATCGCACACAAAATGGCTCGCGACAGGATGTCGCAGTCGGAACATTCATCTCCACAATATCACTCGATATCCTACATGATTTAATCAAATTCGAGTCCGAAAAAGCAAAACGCCCGGAGTTCACGCTCCGCTGGCGTGCATTGCGACTACTCCACCTTGTCACGTCAGACAAAGTCCAAAGCGAACACGAGACCTACTACTTCCCAGAATCGCATATTCCCTTTGGTAGAGTTTCCGAGATAGGCAAGTATAGCCCCGCACTTATTTCGGATCCCGACCGAACTCTGCTCACGATCGAGATACCCTGCTCGCCGGGCGATCAGACGTGGGACATGGGAGATGATCAACTCGCTGAAGTTTGCACATCGGGACTTCAGAAGCTTGGTATCTTGCGGAATCCTATGCAAGGTACGACCACATCCTTCTCCCGAAAACTCGATAAGATTTATCCAGTCTATGACCTCGGCTGGAAGGAACGATTTGACAGAGTCTATGATCGCTTAAATCAAGTACAAAATCTTTACATGATTGGCCGTGGCGCTCTCTTTCTCCACTGCAATATTGATCATTGCATGTTAATGGCAATCAAGCTGAATGAATACCTTTCACAAGGACATGCCGACAAAACCGAGTGGGAAGGCATTCGTAAGGAGTTTTTCAATTATCGCGTGCGGGAGTGACATCGATTAGCGGCATCATGCGCCACGCCACTGCGTGCAACTGGAATGTCTTGCTCACGTCTTGAGAATCGCCGTAATGTCTATCGATTTCAAACTCCGAGACTTCTGCTATCCGGTCGACTTGATCCGGTTGCGTCGGCAGTTTGATCGCAGCCAGTGGTTTTCGCCCGAGGAATTCGACGTCTATCAGCAACAACGGCTTGAGCAGATCGTACAGCAAGCTTACCACCATGTTCCCTATTATCATGACCTGTTCCGAGACCTCAGTCTCCGCCCGGAGGACATCCGAACGGCAAATGACCTCCGGAAGCTTCCGACACTCTCGAAGGCAACGCTTCGAAGAGAATATTCCCGCTTGCAGGCCACGAATCGAGGACAATTTGAGCCACGGCTTGCGTCGACCAGCGGGTCGAGCGGCGAACCATTGCGCTTTCTCTTGGACAAACCGTCGCGTGTCCTTGAGTTTGTCTACTACTGGCGGCACTGGAGTTGGTTGGGCTATCGCCTCGGCGATCGCTTTGCGGAACTTAGCAGTAACTTTTTTGTAACGGATGCGTCGCGCGTCAACGAGATTTGTCATCATCAGGCGTTGACAGGTCGCCTTTTGCTCAACAGCTTATCGATCGGTCCGCATAACATAAACCAATATGCCGCGGCATTCCTCAAGTATAGGCCGCGGTTTCTGAAAGGAATTGCCTCAGCACTCTATCACCTTTCACTTTTCTTGCAACAAGCTGGCGCGGAAGGAATTGCACTCAAAGGCATCTTCTCGACCGGTGAAATGTTACTACCGCATCAAAGGCGGGTGATCGAAAGCGTGTTCAATTGCCAGGTCCTTGATTCTTACGGGCACATGGAACGCACCGTGGCGGTCTCGGAGTGTCGGAGTGGAGGGTTGCACATAAACCCCGAGTACGGTGTTGTTCAACTCGAGGAACTCCCAACACGCGACGGCCCAAGTGATTTTGGATCACGGGTCGCGACCGTTATCGGTACTTCGCTCCACAATTTCAGCATGCCGTTGCTGCGGTACGAAGTCGGCGACGTCGTCGAACTGGCGGAAAACGCGTCCCTATGTGCATGCGGTCGCTCCATGCCGCGCGTTTCACGCATAAACGGGCGGCAGGAAGACGTTATCGTGGCTCCCGACGGTAGTGTGATTACTACGCTATTCATCGTCTTCGATAAAGTGCCTGGAGTTGCACATGGCCAGATCATTCAAGAGGACTGTAACACGCTCCGCCTGAGAGTCGTCCGCAATTCCTCGTACGATTCGAATAGTGAAGCCACGTTGTTGCGACTCGTTCGGCGGTTCGTCGGTCCGCAAATGCAAATCCGCTTGGAATACCTGAGGCACGACGAAATGCATACAACCGGGGCAGCCAAATTTCGGACCGTCATTTCCCGGATCAAAGAGACGAACAAAGCCACGTCATTTCCCGAACAACTCCTGGCCAAGGTTAGGAACTAAGATATGGCGCTACCTTCGGCACTTGCATTATCCGGCACGGTTTTACGCCATCCGCTTTACACACATCATTTGGTTGTGAAAAAATTCACTTCGTTGGCGCGGTATCGCTGGGCCGAGCAAAACGCCGATAAAGATAACAATGTACCGCCACCGCTTGGCTATAAGTTGGTGCTAACCTACAAATGCAACTTGCGCTGCGTGATGTGTTACGAGTGGGGTGATGTTGGTTGGTGCCACGAAGCCCCGAACAAGACCGTTGCTCGCGAGCTTGATTTCGCTGTAATCGAGCGGATCTTCCAGGAGACTGGTCATCTGCGGCCCTACTTCGTCCTTCACGGCGGCGAGCCCCTGCTCTATTCCCGTTTTGGCGACATTGCCGAATTACTGAGGAAAAACAAGTGCTTCTCGATTACTTGCACCAACGGAACAGCGTTAGCAGCCCGTTGAAATATCCCCCTTTCCGCGAAATGACGTTATTCTCTGATG
>CAMFLR010000003.1 GCA_945957605.1 uncultured Isosphaeraceae bacterium | reverse complement strand
TCTTGGCGCTCTGATCGGTCTTTTGCTATCACCACCCTGCAATCCGGCATGAGCCTTGGATTTTTATGGATTACGCCTGAACGGCGTAAGCTGCTGACGAAAAGCAGACATTGTCCAGAAGGTCACTTTCTTCTAGACTTCACTCATGTATTGGTCGTGTAACCACCAACTCACCCGGGTTCTGGCGGTGGGTCACTCGACGTGAAAGCCATCGCCGCCCGCGTCGAGGCGGCCCTTGACTTGTTCATACCCGAGGGCCTCGCTCGGATTCCACAGGTCGTACGCCCATCTATAAAGCGTCCCCTTGCTCGTAAAGACCAGTGTTCGATAACGTGGAAACCATTGCTTCCAGGCGAACACGAAAAGGCTTATGACCGCAACCGCGATCATCAGCCGCCGCACCGTGAATCGCATTCGCGAAAGTGTCATGACTCGCTGCCGCGAGGTGTCCGGAGTTTTATCTCGACGCAGTAACGGCGATTGAGGAAGCCGAACACGAGAGCTACGATGAAGTGCGGGATCGTCATCGCGATCATCACAACCCCGACCGCGACTACAAGCCCCGCCGGTGGTGCCGCATCCACGAGCGGATTCAGGGGGCTTGTAGCCGTGATGAAGGCCTCGAGCGAAGCATCGCGAAATCCGAATATCAGTGCCACAAAGAGCATAAGGGTCGCCGATCCTGCGACCTCAAATCCGAACAGAAACGCTATCCGCTCACTCCTCGTGATTCTTCTCCACAGGACTACCAGACCGACGATTAAGACGTTAAGCCAGGGCACCACTCCGCAGAAGAGAAGGAGTACGAAGTTGTTGGTTCTCCAGGCGGCTCGCGCAATCAAAGAATCCAGAGCGGCAAGCACGGTAAGCGCCATAACGTCGGCGATCGACAGTCGGGGTAGTCTCATTATCGGGCCTCCTGGACGAGCATAGCTGATCTGGCGGGCGGATCCCAGGACTTGCCGGACAATCCCACTAGCGACCCTACAGCTTATCTGTGACCCGCTTATTGATCGGGTCGCCCGTGCATGTCATCCTCAAAGCGGCCTTCGAGGAGACGCGTCATGCGGCTACCACGCCACGGGACCGGAACACTGATGCTCCTCGTCGCGGTTGCCGCGTTAGCTGCCGCGATGATCGCTCAGCACTTTCGAGCGGCCCGTAACGAGTTCTGGTTACGGGCTGACCTCAATCGATTCACGCCCAGCGAGCACGCTGGCGGCGTGGGTAAAATGACGCTCGTTGACGACAAGCTGGTGATAGGATTCCACCCGGCCATCTACCGCAGAAAGGCTGGCACGCGATACCGGTGGCGTTTCGACCTCGTCGGACCATCGGGTATCCCTATCCTCTCCCATCGCGACGACCGCGAAATCGCAGTCCCAGCGGGGGCAGAGCTCCAATCATTCTACTTAGAAGTGCTCGATCCGCTACCTGTCGCTGGAAACTATCGCGGGCAATTCTTTCTTTCGCTGAGCGAGCCGCCGGCGCCAGCCTGGAGCGAGCGGGAGGTTTATAGCGACGCCATCACTTTGCCGCCTCGCGGAAAAGGACAAGATCAGGGAAACCCGACCCGACACTGAATCGGGTGATCGGCTGAAGTTCTTGGGTGGCTCCTGATTAATGGGAGCGGGGTAAGCCATTGAATAAGAACAAACTGCTTACAGACCGCAGATGGGCCATATCATGCTCGGTCTGCTGGTTTACCCGAGCGTTGAGGGCCTGAGCTGCACCATAGCGGTATTCGGGGAAAAAGGACGCGAAGAAAAGGGCGGCAGCCAGCGTCCTCGGGAGTGATGTCTCGGATCCCCATCGGTCTTTCGCCTCGGCGAGCAGCTCGTCAAACCGCTGAACCCAACCGGGCGGGAAACTGCCAGTATCCACAAGATGCCCGCTGGGATCAGCCGAACCAAGGCAATGGTCGTAGAGTCTTTGCTCGATGGGCACGTTCACGCCCCCATTTGCGGACATCGTATTCTCCTTGACCGGTAGCCGTTCAAGAGTCGAGCTGGCCGCCACGCTGGCTGATTCGTCGGTCGAGCTCGTCCAGTTCCAGGTCGACACGTCGCTGCTCCGCGTCCAATTCCACCGCCAGGCTAAGGCTACTCCGCTCCGGGCGAAACCCAGGCCATTCCGGGCACTCCCTCTTTAGCTGCTCCCACGGGGCTTGCAGTTCTTTGCGTGGGGCACCTCGGCTGAGCGACGCACGGTAGCCCAACACGAAGCGAAAGGTCCAGTTGCCCTGTTCGATGCAGAGGCATGCTACCTCGTTCCCGAGTCGTTCGTCAGACCATCGGAAGCCCCCCGACATGATCTCATAGGAGCGTTGGGCATTCGCATCCCAACGAGCTTCTCTCAAGATCGCGAGCGCTTCATCGGGGAACAAGTTGTCCTTCACTGATGTAATTCCTTTGCCGCAGAAAGAACAAGCTCGTCGAGCCGATTCGTCGAGTTTGCCTCATCATAGCACGACGGCATCGCACGGTCTTCCGTGAACGCGAAATTATCCCAGGTTTTCACGAAGTCGACTTAAGGTGACACTGAATATTATCTACGTTGAAGAAGTTCGATGGTTTCTCGCTGTGTTTCAATTGTCCCGCGTTGAATTTCATACGTCTTTTGCTGCTTTTGGTACGTTTCATTCTGCGTTTTGATAGTGCTTTCCATAGTAGCAATCGCCTCGCGTTGTATCCGGTTGCAGAAGCGATTAACGGCTGCATCCAAAGCAGCTCCACTAGCAAAACTGAGAGCGCACGCCATAATCCCGACTGCTAGCAGCCAAACATATTCCATAACTGATTCCTTTCTCGGTTACTCACAAATCTTCGCCCCAATTTGGTTCGCTCTGCGTTAATATGTATAAGGGTGCCGTTAACGGAATCTCCGCTACTGGTGTCTCTCCGTCTTTCTCAGCGAGTCGTCGCGCTTCGTCTTCACCTTTTGCTATTACGAGTGAATACTCGCTCCAAATACTCCAATTCTCCGGATCTGGGCTGCTCTCTCCAACAACGAATAGTTTGTAGTTATCAGTCATTATCTATTTTCAAACTCCTCTTCGTTGCCCGCGCTTTTGCGTAATGTATATTTCAACTATGTGCTCTTTCCCATGATATTCGACCTGAATTGAGCCATCACCACCCGGTATAAACTGCGGATTATCCTTAATCACGTCTTCCAAAGCTCCCGCTATGCGATTAGCCAGATTACAGTTGTCCCGGCTCACAGAAATACCCCGATAACCATCCCAACCCGGTTCCAGCATCATTAATTCCTCTGCCGTGTCAGCCATTACTCAACCTTATCTAGATTGCCCCAACGGTTTTCAGGCTATTGATCTTTTCGGCTAACTGTTCTAGCTCGTTCCGAGTGTCATACAGATATAGTACGGCGGATTCTGGCTTCGCACCGATTCGGCGTAAGTATTCTTCTGCCGCTTTGATAAAGATGTCCTTTGACACAATTAGTTTTTCCATGCTTAATCGCCCTTAGATTGTGATAACGCAGCTAGCACCGGTTCAATCGCTTCTTGAGCTAATGCTCGACATCCTCTCCGGAATTTCTGGCCATCGTCTTCTTCCCACTCGGGGCATTGCTCGCAGTGGCAGTTATCCAGCGAGCTATTCGGGTCAGTGCAATCGTAGTGGGTACGATCAACGTGCTTTATATAAGGGCAGATGGCCCAAGTAGCTAAATCCAAATCGCTCATCGTCTTTCCTATACTTCCTCATGGTTGCTCCCATTCCGACACCCACTTCCGCCAAAGGTTCGCAGTCATATCCAATGGGCTGTCATGAGCCTGACTTTTCGTCACAACCAAATTGCCATAGTCGTCGAGACGCGTATCCCTGCGAATCAACCGACGCTTTTCTGGTTCCACCAATATCTCGATTATCCGTCCCCCAGGATATTGTTTCTTACCCAGACAAACTGCTTTCTTGGTGATGTAAACCATAGATCAATCGCCTTCGTATCTAGTTAACGTTTCAACGCGTCCGCTAGCATCGCCATAATCAAGATGTCAAGCATCATGGAAAACAACAAAAGCGCCGTATTCGTACATTTTATTTTTACCAGAAACCACGCAACTGCCCAAGTCAGCATAAATTGACCTATTTTGTATCCGTTACTCAGCCTTCGGATTACGCTTGCTTCTATCTCGAAGCGTCTTCATCACGTTAATCCCGAAATGCTCCAAAACCTGTCTCGACCGCAATGCCGCCAAATGATATGCCAGATCAATGCGTTCTTCAGGTGTTACCTCATATCTCGTGCAAAATTCAGCTATCGTTATCATGCCCGTACTCACTTATGAGTGTTTATAATACTGGCAGCCCGTGATGGATTTGCCAGTCCGTAGAAACGCCTCCGAATCGATCCTCCATAGCATCCAGCAAAGGTCTTCAAAACTCAGCGGGCCCATCTTGCCAAGGACGTGCAGCATGAGTTCGGCAAGCTTTTCGTCATTAGTTGCTTGCTTCTTGTATTCCAGAATCTGCGCCATAACCCCTCTCGACTGTTGTATCGTTAATCGCTAAGCCACCGGAGGCTGGTAAGTAAGCGCCAGCCCCGGCAAACCCTGTTTCTCAAACCGTTGATAAACCGTCTCGCCATTGCCGGTCTGCATGTAAGGCAAGAACACCTGCGGTAATGTCGCCATCTCGGCCTCGATGATAGCAAGTTGCGCTTCGACCCAGTCTTTCACGATGCGCCATGCCACACGTGCGGCCTGTTCCCGCGTTTTCAGACCCTTGGATACCTTCGGATCACGCTGCATGGCTTTCAGAACGCCATCGATATTCGCAGGCAACCGGAAGGCCATTTCACCGTGGATCGTATTCACCTTGAATGACAAGTGTGAAAGAACGCAATTCTCGTATTCCGACAGCACGGCGCAAGCCTTGGCTTTGACTAGCTTGGCCTGAATCTCCGACGCCGTCTTTTCTGACGTTATCTTGGTCGTGTAATTGAGAATCGCCATATCGCTACTGAATGTCCTATTCGTTGTTCCGCAAACTCATTTCCTGTCGAACCGCCTCAGCGAAGTGCGTAGCAACTGTTGGCATATCGCAAACTTTCAGAAGCCACCAGCCAGTGAATTTGTCACGCGAGAGCAGCAATACTTCCTTGATAACTTCCATAACCCAACTACCTATCTGTTCATTTTCTTCACGTCGTATCGCGCTAGCACCGCCTTTGCGCAGGTGAGGGCCAGGTCGAAATCCGCGCGACCACCACGATGCAAATAGCCTTCGCGTGCTGGCGGGGTCGAATCCTTGCCGGCGCCCCATGCATCTTGAATCCTAGTCGAGTAGATCACCTCGGCCAATTCCCAGCGTTCATTAGGTATACCATCTGTTTTTGAATAATCGCGTTCCTTTGCCATATCCCCTCTATTCTTGGCACACCCGCAAGGATTTGAACCTTGACCGACAGTTTTGGAGACTGCCATGCTACCGTTACACTACGGATGTCCACTGGAATATCCCTACGTTGCTCGCTCGTTCGTGTTTATGCTGCTTCCATGATGGCGAAAGTGGTTGCGTCGTCGCGGACCGCTGCGATCATCAGCATGTGGTTCGTACTGATACAAATGTCGCTAGGGTTTGACTCCTTGAGCAATCGGTGAAAATGATCTCGTTCACCGGCTGACTTCCACCCTTTAGCCCACTCATCCAGTTGTTTCACCGGCATTGTCTTGTAGGGAAGCTCTTTGCGATTCCTGCGTTCCACTTCATCCCAGTTGCTGAATGTCCATTTGAACTCCTCGTCGCCTTCCTTGACCTCGAAATACTCGTGCAAGATCTGCTTCGCCCGCATCTGACGCTCTTCTAAGTCTTGATCCAGATAAGCTGCGCAATCAACCATAGCAATCCCTCGTTATCCAAATTCAGTTACGTCACTCAAAAGGCTCGAAGCAAATCACCCGCCGATAGCCAAGCGCGTTTGCCAGCTTGGCGCTCGGTTCCCTCCTTCCTCGAAGCACTTCATAGAGGAACGAGTCGGAGATTTGGTTTTGTTTGCACCAGATCGGAATCCCGCCGGCCCTCGCAGCCTCTCTTCGCACAAGCTCTCGAATGTCGTCGCCAGTTAAACTCTTTGCCATAAAACTTTATATCATCACGTTAGTAATAAGGCGACATTACACAAAATCGTGAGTGCGTGCAAGCATTATTCGTCGCTTTATTTGAGCGACAGATTGTTGCCGTCAACGACAGGGCGACCTTTGAGCTTCTCGCTGACACTTCTATGGTCCAGCCATGTGCGGGTCGACACTGTTGGTGAGAGAGCGTTATATTAGTAACTGCCGCGTACCCGCAGTCGATCCGCCGCTACGTCGGCCGATTGCGGAAGCACAGGTCGTCGGTGACCGCCGAGGCGTCCATTTCTCCGGCTGCCAGGAACCGCGAAAATGTCTAGATTATCTCGGTCACTGTCCGTTCTGACGCTATCCTTTGTCGCCTTTTGTTCGGAGTGCACTGCTCCGAGGATTGCAAACGCCGCGGACGGGGCCGATAAGGCAGCAGTCGCGTTGCCGAGTTTCGTCGACCTGCGACCAAAGCTCAAGAAGTGGGGACTAGAACAGCGACAACAGGGAGCGCGAGGTACCTGTTCGGTCTTCACGGTTGTTGAGGCCGTCGAGTTTGCGTGCGCCGCGGACGATGACAAAGGATCTGTATTGAGCGTTGAATTCGCAAATTGGGCTGCGAACGAAGCGACGGGTCGCTCTGACGACGGAGATTTCTTCCATAACATCATTCGCGGAATCAAGAAGCACGGCATCTGTCGCGAAGCGTCAATGGCTTATACCGCTGCTTACTCTCCTGACAAAAAACCGGAAAGGGCCGCAATTCAGGAAGCCGCCGAGTTCCATCGGACGACCCGGCTGGACTTTCACTGGATCCGTCCGTTGAGTGCGAAACCGGGGCTGAGCGATGACGACATTCGCACCATCAAATCGACCCTTGCGAAGGGATTTCCGGTTGCGGCGGGATCGTATCACAGCGTCCTCCTTGTTGGCTACAAAGACGATCCAGCGCTCGCGGGCGGCGGTATCTTTCTGATCGCCGACTCCATCCGGCGCGAAACTGAGATTACCTACAAGGCTACCAAGGCGCGTTTTGGTGACGTGTTTTGGGTAAACAAGAACAGCTCATCCCGAGAACAGAGAACACAACCGAAAAGCAAATAGGGCATCGAGAATCACTTGACCCGCGATGGAGAAGAGTCGCTGCTGCTTATAACCGACCAAACCGCTTTCGTATGGTAGGGCACTGTAGATTGCATAATTTAGCACCCGATACTCGTATGGGTACTTCTGAACTGCGTTGGGACGGAATTGCCACAACGCCAGCTATGACTGTACATTTGCGGTTTGTTGTGATCACTGGAAGAGGTAAGCACCATCCGCAGTTTGATCGATCGCCTCACTAGTTTTTAAACGTCCTGGCCTCTTTCCCGTTGTTTCAACATTGGATTTCCTGAGGAAGAATGACAAAGCGAGCGCCGGCAGCGCCGTTCCGATCGCTGTCTCCAACTCGAATTCCATGCGGGCTGTCTAATTCTCTGACCCTCGTTGCATCGGCGAAACTGTTTGGGGATAATTCGGTCTTTCGGCTTGCTTCGTGGCCCCTGTCGACGCGAAAGAGGCCCATGGCCAAGAAGAACAGCTTTCCCAAAGCGGCAGGATCGAAGCCAGCGAAGAATCCTCGCGCGGTGATACGAACCGAGGTCCGAAATGATGTTGTTAGAAAATGTCTAAGACGGTGCTGCATGTGCTACTTCTTGGACGGAAAGAAGGGGAAAGTTGACGGCCAGATTGCGCACTTGGATCAGGACAACCAGAACCCCGAGGTGGGCAACCTTGCCTACCTCTGCTTGGAATGCCACAAGAACTACGACAGAAAGAGCAACCGCGTTGTTGGCTACATGCCAGAAGAGATCAAACATTATCGCGATCTCTTGTATCGAGAACTCGGCTCGGATCAGGTGGAGTGGAACATTCGTGTCCGAACGTCCAGCGCGAATTACGCAGCGATCAAGCCCGTTATCGACGCAGCCGTCGCGGAGTTGAAAAAGGCCACTCCCGACGTCAACTTCGAAGAAGGGCCGGGGACCTGACATGGCCAAGAGCAGAGCGATCCCGAAGGATGAACTAAGCAAGGTGCTGCTGGAAAGCAGGCGGCGTTGCTGTATCTGTTTTGGCGAAGGAACTGACAAGTCCGTCGCGGGGGACATCGCCCACTTGGTCCCCTCCCAATCTTCGGGCGGGAATGACGCGGAAAACCTCGTTTTCCTCTGCCTAGATCACCACGCCGCGTTGGATAGGGGGGCCTTGTCGATTGGCGATGTGAAGGCGGCGCGGAAGCGGCTTTACGAGTCGCTCAACCTTCAAGAGGGCAAGAAGAGTGACTCCATTCAGCGTTTTAAACAATACGAGGGCAGGGTCATCGATCTCTTGAGAAACGAGACGTTCCGACACGTCGGCGACTTCTTTAGCCTCGAACGGGAGCCCAAAATTCTTGGTCACTCCGGCCTGAGTCGTACCATTGATCTCGCAATTCGTCTTCGGGCCCTTGGTGGCATTCTCGTCCTAGTGGAGATCAGGTTCAGCACTCGGGAGCTGACGGTTAGTGAGGTCGAAGCGGCCTCCGCGCTCTTCCAGGATCTCGGTGCGGCAAAGGGTATTCTTGTCTGTAACAGCGGATTCAGGAAGGAAGCGATCACCCGAGCGAAAAGCCTCTCGATTGGCCTTGTCCAGATCGACGCGAACCCCGAGGACGGCTCGCCACCCTCGAGCGACAAAGTCACGTATGTGGTCTAGTCGTATAACCGGATCGAAATAAGGCATAACCTCGTCGCCTACTACCCGCGAAATTATAGGTTCTCGCGTCGCTAATTGGTGCAGGCCGCACATTAGCAGATCAGACAATTAAATATTGCTCGTCGTCCAAAGCGAGCACTCAAACCTCATTTGATAAATCTTTTCTTGTATCAGAATCATTCCATGCTGTTTTTACATTGCCGCAATTAGGTTCTTCGCAGTTTCCCATAAAGTAACCTTCTTCATATGCATCCTTAACTAATATACGCAGTCTTTCATTTTTTTGAGTAACGGTTAGAAGCGATTCAGCAATGCTCTTTAGATCAAGCAAAGCCATAGTTTCATCAGGCCGCTTTAATTGAACGTTAGGGCCATTCGGACCATATCCGCAAGCCACTGCCTCGATAGTTCCATTAAGCCATTCCCTGGCTAACTCAATCGTCAGATGAGATCCCGGAGCCCGCTTAGGTGCGAAGATTGAGCGTACATGAGCTTGGCGCAGTCGCGCCATCATGTTAATTTGTCCACCATGCCAAGACACTGGAAGCGCCTCGAAAGCATCGAACTGGTCGGCGGCGCACACGCGGGCGAGATAGCCCACGTTGCAGTTGGTGCCGCCGAATACCGCTCGCGGCGTCTGGTCACTCCAGCGACCGGTAGTTCAATGAGAGTATCTAACCAGCCCATGCCAACGCCTGCCGTCTACGAGGTGACGGTCTATTTGCGGACGAATCGCTTTACGGATTGCGGAAAGCCGATCTTTGAGCCCGAATTTGGCCCACCGAGTCGAGAGCACGGTAACACTTGAGATCATGTGCGGAGTAGTCTAGGCGGGTCTAAACTTCGCGGAGAGTCATCCTCGGCGCCGCTCGGACCACGCGATTACGATCAGAATTCCGGCAAACACGGTAAACACCGCGCCTATCGCGACCGCCAACGGCCCCTTTATCGGCGTGGGATTGCGACCAATTTCGCCCGTCGCCATGACCCAGATCCCAAATGCGGCAACCAAAGGGCCTAGGATCAGGATAACCCCACGACTGCCTGGTGGGACCCTCGCGGGCTTCTGCTCTGCTGGTTCGTCCAAGGAGATCTCCAGTCGCGTGGCACGATTTGGCGGTTCCGATCCGCCGATGCAGACCGAACTTTCATAGAAGAGTGCAAAGTGCGGAACTATGCGTTGAAGGACAAGTTAATCGATCGACTACCGAGTCACCAGTAATTATCCCTCTGTGAGTCTGCCCACCCTAAGACGGCGTCCGTCCTGTCTCGATCTCAGCCCCGATCATCTCCGCAGCCTTGCGGTACACGCGGCGAGCTTCGATCGCATCGGTCCCAGCGGGATCACCCTGGAACGGCTTACCCCATCCGCCCCTTCCGTCTTCCTGGTCGAACCCCCATCGATACCCTTCGCTCTTCAGGTGTGCAATGACCGGATGCGGATTCGTCTTGCTGTAGCCTTCCATTTCGTTCGGATTCTGCTCGAATCGAATCACCCAAGCCCCAGTGCCACGGGTGCGGTCTTCCTCCGTTTCGCTTTTGAGGAGCCGTATCTGATTCCCCTGCCCTCGACGCATCTCAAATGGAAACGGATTAACCGGCGGCGTCCATTTCCTCTGCTGCGGTTCGGTATCATCACCCGCTTCGCGAGTTTGGGACGGCTCGACGGCGGTAGCCTCGGCTTGCGGGGCTTCTTCAGCTTCGATGCGTCTTTTTGACATGGGAAATCCTTTCCAAGTTAGGGTTTGGCCCCTGCCCTCTCGCCCTAACTGCGCAAGCGGGTAGGCCAGGTAGCTCTAGCAGGCTTCGACAGGCCTGTCAAATTCCTCACGAACGACTGGCTGATAAGCTCATTTCGGCTTATCCGTCGGAGAGGCAACCTCCCGCACCAATGCCTGGAAGTCTGGCCGCGATCGCAAGGGCTCGAACTCTGGCATGTTCTTTAAGTCGGCCAAAGGATCGGAACCCGCTTTCTGCCGCTCAAGAAGCGCCCGCAGCACTTCGACCGGGTCTCCGTCGCGCAAGCCCTGCACGGCTGACGACAACAGTGCCAGCGTGCCTGTTCCACCTCGCCGAAAGTGACCAAGCTGCGCACTTCGTCGTAAATACTCCATTGCACTGTCAGCCCGCTCATGCCGCTCTGTCGGCGTAGCACCGCCATCGACGCTCGCAAGTGATAGGACACAAGCGCAGTTGAACAAGGCATCGTGGCTGACATCGGGCTGTCGTGCGAGGTAATCGGCCATGGCGACCGCCTTCGCATGGTCTGCATGCTCCCCGGTCGACCAGGGTAAGCGGCTTTGTTCGATTTCGGCCCCGAGGAGAATGATCGCGCGGTTCTTTGCGATCTCCGGTTTGTGCTCGGGCGTGGCGAGCGCGATCGCTTGCTCCCAGTCCATCGCGGAATCCGTAAACTGGCCGAGAATCGCCTTCGCCAAACCCCGATGCTCCAAAATAGCCGAGCGTAAAATCGAGGTGTCGTCGCCGTTATCAGGAAGGGTGGTGAGTGCTTTGTTGAACCATGCGATGGCCCGTTTCACGTCCTCATTGGCCATTTCTTTGTACTGGCCGGTCACGACGCTTCGCATGAACTGCTCGACGTTGAAGCGCGTCCCCTCCAGCATGAATCCGGCGAGATTGGCGTAGTTACCCGCCATCTGAATGCGGTCGGCGCGGGTTAGCTCGATCGGAAGAGGTTGGTCGAGTAACGCGGCCAGTCGTTCCAGCAGCGCACGCTGTTGCACCTGGTTTTGCTGCGCGAATGTTTCGATGCGTTCTCGCGGAACTCGCGTGATTTCTCTCACCTGCCGCGCAAACCGGCGTAATGTTTCGCGATCCTGTTCCGGGCTTTCCACCGTAAGAAGCAGGGCGTCCAACTGTTCAAGCAGTCGGGTGGCGGAGGGTTGAATGTCCTGCCGCCCGCGGTCGACCGCGAGCGAAAGGAGTTCGCGATATTCGCTGATCAATCGATTATTGAAGTCGAGAATAGTGGTCGTTATTTCCAGTCGCCGATTCTCGGAGACCTTGTTGAGATACGCTTGCACGCCAATACCGCCAAGCGCCACGAAGAGCAGACAGCCCAGTGACGCGACAAACAGGCGGGGGTGTTTACGTGTCCAACGTCTGAGCTTTGTCGTCCACGAATCGCGATATATCGGGATCGGTTCATCCCGTATGAGAGTTGTGACGTCTTTGATCAGGTCAGCCACAGACTCGTAACGCTGCAAACGATCGGGGTGTGAGGCTTTTACTGCAACGGCCCATAAAGCAAGCGGCGCGTCAGACGCGGGAGCCAATTCAGACGCGTGCTTGGAATACCCCAACGGGTCCTCAACCGGCGCGTCTGGCTGTGCCAAAATGTCGAGCAAGATCACACCGAGCGAGAGAATGTCGCTGGCAAAGCTGGCAGCCTGCCCGAGGTGCATGCTGGGACCACGAGTACGTTCACTGGCCCAGCGTGCTGTAAACTCATCTAAAGGATCGTGAGCCTGCTCTGTGTCCTGAGCGTTGAGCTTGCGAGCGATTCCCCAATCGACCAGCCAGGTGGCATTGAACTCGCGATCGACCAGAACGTTGAGTCCCTTGATGTCGGCATGGACGACGCCCTGCGAAT
The DNA here is from genome assembly GCA_945957605.1 of uncultured Isosphaeraceae bacterium. GTDB lineage: Bacteria > Planctomycetota > Planctomycetia > Isosphaerales > Isosphaeraceae > CAMFLR01. The sequence continues at coordinate 731,869 of CAMFLR010000003.1, read as the reverse complement.
GAGCGTAGGCAGTGATTTGGCAAACATTCAGAAAATAGCCAAGAAGTCGGTCACGTAGTTCGCGACGGCGTGCCGTCTCGTGAATGGGGACCGCGTGGTATTCTTCGACCGCGTCGAGCAGAGTTTCGCCTTCGACGAGTTCCATCGCGTACGCCGGTCGGTCGCTATCATCAGTCACCATCCCAAGCACAGGCACAATACCCGGGTGCTTGAGATTTGCGGTAATCGTGGCTTCGTTACTAAACTGAGCGAGCGCCTCCGTTGTATCAAAATGGGGACGCATCACTTTGTAAGCGACGTCTCGGTTCACTTCGCAATCGTACGCGGTGTAAAGGACGCTCATGCCGCCGTCAGCCTTGTGACGTAGGCGCTCGTACCGCCCTGCGCTGCCCTTGGCATCAAAGCGAATCGGCGGACCGGTGATGCTGCGCATGAGAGTCTGGGCGGCGATCATTCCGTCTAACCGCGCAAGAAATTCGTCGCGCAATGCCGCCGGTAACTGTAGAGCTAACTTGTCCGCCGAAACATGTTGCCCCTCGGCGCACAGCCTGAGCCACTCGGCAAGAAGATCCTCAATCGACGGTGGCCCGCTTTCGGCAGGTTCCATGACATGGCTCCCGTAATGAGTCGAAGACGTGAACGTCGTGTGTTTGGTCGGTCCATTGGGTAAGCGACGCTTCGTCGCAGTTTTTCGCGCGAAAAACTGCGAGTTCATTCGGAATCGGCACGCAGCCACCAAGCGTCGAGGCGCAACCCAGGCTGGACTTAATCTTCTGGCAACCCCATAAACGTCTTAAATGAGTCCAAAAGCTCGGCGAGCAAGCGGTAGACCTGCCCAACAGAGATGTCGAGCTCGGCGGCGATTCGACTCATCTCCGCGGCTTTCGTCAATTCGTTGTTCTGTGTATCGAGCATGATGTCGACGATACGACGTTCGCGATCGTCAAGCGTCGCCCGCCATTCTTCGTAGAGAATCTTTGCCCTTTGATCTGCTGTATGACTTGGTTGTTGAAGCCTTGCGTTGGCGGGGTCGGCCCTAGCGAGCGACACCGTCTTTCTCGGATTCGGCTGTTGCGATGCCGTGAGATCGTTCGCCGTCGAGTCGGTCGTTCCACCGCGTCCCGTTTCTTTCTTCGCCAGATCCTTGAGCAGATACGGCTGAATCGTGTGAACTAACCCAAGCAATTCACCGCTCGTCTGCGGGATCGCTATTTGTTTGCTCTGCACCCGCCGCTTGAGCGTCAGGAACAGTTCGCTGGTGACAACGCCTGTCTCCAGGATCCGGCGGAGATCGGGATACTTCGACCGCAGGCTTCGGCTGCTTCTCGACTCGAGCATAAAACAGGCGGTGGCCAGTAAATTGTCGAGGCTGCGCTCATCGTTCGGGTTTTCGCGAACTGTTTTGAGCAAGCGATCAAGGTATTTACGTTCTTTGTCACTGGCGTTCATGCATAGACTCGATGAGGATGAGACCGGTTAGAAGAGCAGGCGCGCAAGAGGCTTCGGCACCACTCAAAAAAAATGAGAGCGGGCGCGAAAAAACGCGAACTTGTGTCGCTTTCATTTCAGAGGCGACGTGAATATTAGCAGAACAGCAATAGTTTATTGCATCATTCCGCTGCTGGCCACTGACCTCTTACCGATTGACGCCGCCTCGTCCCCCATTCCACGAATAACCCGATCAGCAGCGAACGAGAAGCTAAGCACGCTTACTCTGTCCCAATCCCTGCGCACAACCAAGGAGGTTGTCCATGCCTTGCCGCAAGCCCGACCACGCTCGCACGATCCCCAACACCACCTGGCCCTGCAACGGCAATCCCGACGAGCCGCAAGCCTGTTTACCGTTCATCCTCGCTGGATTGCTCGCCCTGCCGCGTGAAGAACGCAATGCCTTTGTCGAGTTCTGGCAGTTTTGGCGCGACCTCGGCCACGAGCGCCGGGCGTGTGTCGTCAAGACAATCATGCCGGATGCCACCGATGACTATGTCGCGATGCTCAGCGGCGTGAAACGGCGAACGCTCTTCAATTACAAGACATATCAGAAAGTCAAAGGTAAACAACGCGCTTGGAAAGACAAAGACGGCGACAAGGGGTGATTTTGCACAATCTCCGAGATTTTCGAGTTCGCTATAGGTCGTTGCTCGAAGGCTTTGCGGCGACACATAAACGCTCGCCATTGCACCAAGGAGCAGTAACTATGAACCCCTTACCATCCCAAGTGGAGCGAGCGACTCATGGAAATCATTCGCATACCGCTCAGCAAAATCGTCCGGAGCGAAAATATCCGTTGTTCATATGACGACGGCTACCTCCAGGCGTTAGGCGACAGCCTCGCGATTCATCAGGACTATCCCATTATCGTCCAAGAGTCGAAGGAGCGACCCGGCTTCTACGTCGTTCTCGACGGGTTCCAACGCGTCGAGGCAGCGAAAAGGAAAGGGCTCGCCGAACTCGATGCGATCGTCAGTGACCACGCCCTGAGCCCTGCGGACATTACGCTCCTGCAACTTCGTACAACGCTTCGCAAAGACCTCGATCCTTATGAGCGATCCGAAGCGATCATGAAGCTCAAGGCACAGGCTCCTGATCTGACCAACACGCAGATTTCCAAAGATACGGGCATGTCGTCCACGGTTCTGACCCATCTTACGTGCGGCGACAAGTGCATACCCGCCGTACAGGAGGCATTTCGCCTCGGCAAGATCGGGCTATCCGATCGCTACACCATTTCCCAGGTGAGCAAGCCTGAGCAGGAGCGACTCCTCGCCCTGAAGCTGAGCGGAGCCACACGTAACCAGATCGCCGGCGAGCGTAAGCGCAAAAATGAACCCGCAGCGACCGTGACTAAGATCAAGTACCCCGCCTCGAAAGGCTCCGTCATCGTCTCTGGCGACGCGCTGAGCATCGATGACGGCATCGAACTGCTGAGCCAGGCCATGAAGGCGCTCACCAACGCCCGCGACAAGGGGCTCGATGCAGCCTGCGCCATGCGGCTGTGGAAAGCCAAACCGGCGTCGTAATCAAACTCGTCGTTCAACTACCGGTTCATGACCGGTCTGGGGAGATACTGCGCCATGGAAATCGCTTTTCTGGTCGTAATCGCGTTGTTTTTGCTGCTGAGCGGCACATTTCCGACCTTACGGAGCCGATCGCCGTCTAGAGCCGGCGGCCTTCCGTTTCGCCGCCGGGTTAGGGCCGCCCCCTGCTTCCTTGACGTGGCTTTGATCGCGTTCGGCCCTCTCGACGTCATCACCAGGCGCGACGCTTGTCGCAGCATCGCCGTGTTCGGCTCGACCGGTTCGGGCAAAACATCCGGCCCGTTACAGACCTACGCTGACGCCTGCGCCGCCGACACCGGCATCGTCACGATGATTCTGGCAAGTAAGCCCGAAGACAAAGAGTTTTTCTCGGCGATCTACGCACGCGTCGGACGGACGCTCCGGATAATGGAACCGGATGGGGATATCCGGTGGAACTTGATCGATGCACTTGGCGGAGATGCTCTCAATACGACCAACGCCTTAACCACCGTCTCCAAGGCACGATCAGGCGGTAAAGCTTCCGACGCGTTTTTCGAGCAGTCGAAAGAGCGTTTTCTTTACGCAGCGATCACGTTGTTGAAGCTTGCCAAGGTGCCGGTCACGACCCGCAATATCGCGGAATTGATGATGACCGCGCCGAAAAGCCCGGCCGTGACACGAAGCCCAGACATCATCAGCGACGAAGCTGAACGGCACGAAGCGATACGCTGGCGAAACGGGATGTTCTACCAAACGTTCGAGAAAGCCAACAAACGCGACGACGCCAACGAGTTGAACGCTGTCGAGAAAATCGATTTTCAGACATTGATCGCGGCGCTATTGGCTGAGTGGCCCGAGATGAATGATCGGACGCGATCATCGATTCTGGCCGACATCATGGGCGTCCTGGGCATTCTCAACAGCGGGTTCGTGGCAGCACTGATCGGCGTCGAAAGCAACTTTTCGTTCGAGAATTTTGAAAAGGGCGAATCGATCTTGATCAACCTCTCTCCAACGGTTTACGGCGAGTCGGGCAAGGTCGTCATTACCCTGGCAAAGTTCGTCGTTCAGCGACTCATCCTCCGGCGCAAAGTCAATCCCGACAGCAAAATCATCTCCATCATCTGCGACGAGTACCACAACGTCTGCAACATGATGGATGCGCAATTCGTCAACGAATGCCGATCTCACCACGCGAATATGTTCGTGCTGACGCAATCGTTGCCGAACCTCTACACGTCGATGGATGGGCCGCTCGCCGAGCACTACGCGAAAGCGCTCATGGGCGCCTTCGGGACAACGATCTTCAACTCGCTAACCTGCCCGACGACGGCCGCGTGGGCGAGCGAGCGGCTCGGCAAACGGAAGAAAGTCTTCGTGAGTGGCACGCAGAGCCAAGAGCTCACGCTCGGAGATGAGCTGACGGGAAAGTGCGGCTACACGCCGAACTTCTCGCATCAAATCGTCAGCATTTTAGAGCCGACCGAGTTCATGGCCGGCATGCGAACGCACGGTGGAACGGTCGACGCGATCGCGATCAAAGCCGGCGAGCCGTGGTCGACTGGCGAACAATTTCTTCGCGTCTCATTTAAGCAGGGGTGACCTATGAACGACAACCTCGCAGCGTCCAGCGGAGCATTCATCAAGAACGCGCGGGATGCGATAACGATCGCGGGTTTTCCCTTCAACAGCCATACCATCTGTGCCTTCGTGAAGACGGTGCCTCGCCAGCCTACGGACCTGCTGCATACCGAGTGGGAAGACGGCTTCTGCTGCCGAACGCTTCGAGCAGCGGCCGAGCGCAACGCTGAAAGCCCAGATTACCGGCGCGTCGTCGAATATTGGCTCGCGCAGTTCGTCGCCCGGCCGCGCGAGAGCCAGACCGTTCTTATCTATTGCGCCCTCGGCTTTTTCGCCGAGATCCAACCCAACCCGGAGGTGTAGATGCCGCAGCCACAACAGCAGGAAAACCCCGTCACGGTGGCTCAGGGATTGAACATGGCATATATCGCCGCAACCGTCCACGCGGCTTGCATCATGCCGTGGCTTCGGTCCAGGCCGGGGACGCATGCCTATGCCAACACCGGACCATTGGCATTGATAGCCATGGTGTTCTATGCCGCGTTTGCTAACTGTCCGGAGATGCTCGACTACATCCCGATTTGGCTAGTTGCGGTCATTTTTCGCCGCATTACCTCAGACCGCACCCAGCATTCACGTTATTACGGTGTCCCTCTGCTCACCCGATGGTTCGCGTGCGGTCCAGTCACCGCGATGAAAATGGAAGTCATCGTGATGCTGGCAGCCGTTCTCCTCCTACCGATCAGCGAGCCGCTTGGCTTGTTCTTTTTGGCAGAGACCATATCGCTGACGGTCATCCTAGTCATCGAAGGAGGTGCGCAAGCGCTACGGCGAAGGCGTATGCATGACGCCAGCATTGAACATGAAGCGACAGCGGAAATGTTTCACGAGGAGTAACCGATGGCAGATCAAGACGCAGTGATTCGGCACGCCAGAAGCGACCTGGAAAATGTTCCAGGGTCTTCGGGCAAATACGTTGAGATCGAGGGCGGTCCTCGCACCGCACCGAAGACGACCTCTGTGCTTTGGGCGGCCTGGCGACAGGGGTTGAAGGATTTGCAAAACGCCGTCCTCAACCCCGATAACCACTTCAGTGCCACGCACGAAGAAATTGGCACTATTGCCAATCCCACTCAGATCGAGGTCAGTAACGAGCGTGCGGCAACGCAATCCCAAATCGAGGTTAGTAAGGAGCGTGAATCAGCGCAGCAAGTGCTCGATCGGGTAAGAGGGCCGTATTCTCCGCAGGAACATACCAGGGACCACGCGATCGAAAGGTAGACCGGCGGCCTTACTTCTCGTCTTATTAGCATGGACGGTAGCGCGTCAGGGACGACGCTATTCAACTCAGAAATCGCAAGAAAGGTCTTTAACGATGAGCAACGTGAAGAAAGAAGAGACAGACGTCTTTCGTAACCTGAAGGTCGACGAACCGGGTCTCAAAACCATCATCGTCCACAACAACAGCAAAAAGGAAAGCTTTCTGCGCAAGGTCATCTGGAACCTTGGCTCCGCGGGGCTTGTCGCTTTTCTCATGAACTTCATGGGACTGCGGACAATCATCGTCTGCGCCTGTTGGGGGTTGCTAGCGATATTCGGCCATGAGGTACCTGAAACCGTGAAGCAACAGTTCCAGAAGATATTTCATGCCGGTACGGATGCGGCGCAGAAAGCCGTTGAAAAAAGCCGCCAGGAGATGGAAGCGGCCAAGGCAAAGATCGACGAAGCGTTGAAAAAGACCGCAGCCGCGAGAGCTGAAGCGAAGCGGGAGATTGACGAATTGAAAGGACGACTTGAGCGAGTCAAGAAGAATGCCGAGAGCGTGCGTAACCTTTCAAATATTGCAGGCAGCGTGATGTCATACGGAGAGGAGGCAAAGCGATCTATCATGTCACTTGTGAACCAGCTCGGTAATTCCAATGTTCCCTGGCGGAGCTTGTTCGGATCGCCTCGCGACAAATCGAAGCAACGACTGGCCGCGCGGGCGAGAACGGAGCGACAGCAGCTCATCGATAAGCGAAAGGAGGACCGGGAAAACGCATACCAGGCCAACCTCGCGGCAAGGGCGCAAGTTGAGTCCTACCTCGCACGTGGCGAGGTAGCCGCGATGATGGAATCGGAGCGCGAGCAGATGATGTTAAACGGGTTCGCGTCTCAAGCAATGAATAATTCCCCGCCGCCCGGTCGCGTCAATGGGGGCGTGCCGATCATCGTCGGTCCGTATCACAGCATCAAAGCGCGATAGCCGCGCCATCGTCGGGTCAGTTTCCGGTACAGCCAAATCTCTGAGGTGATTATGAACCCAGCTAAGTTAATGAGGTCTTCCGGGTTGGTGGCCATTGCCCTGGCGCTATCGGTCAACACGGGCTGCAACAAAAGTCAGCGAGACTACTGGCACTCAGTACCCACAGTCCGGTCCGAAACAGAACGGATGATCGAAATCCAGAAGCGGCTGCTCGCGATAGACGTTCTGCATACGAACGGCGTTGCGGCGGAATTGAAACGGACAAATGATTACCTGCGGTTCCGTCAGATTAATACTGTCGTTGCGCCAGGGCAGTACTCCAGCTTCGTGCTTCACCGGCAATGCTCGGTCTGTGCCGAGCACATGCGCATTTTTGCACAGATCGACACTCTTGCAACGCAGACACTCAAATGAGTCAGGGGATCCTGCCAACCGATTACGATCTCGCGGCTCAAATCGCTGCGCAAATATGCAACACCCTGTCCGCGAACAAAGATCCAAAGGCGATATTGTTCGGCCGGATACTGGCCCTCTGTCTTTGGGGGCTTGATCAATCACGGCTACGTCAATTCGAGGCTTTAACATCGATTTCGGAGAATTGAGATGCGAGTTTTCTGGAAAGCTGCTTTGCTAATGCTTGTGACTGTTTCAGCTAACGCTCAAGACGGAGCCCAAGCGTACGACAATACCGTCGACACGGTCGCGGTCGTAACCGGAATCGATAAGGAGTGGAATGGCAAAGGCGGATCGGCAGTTGTCATAAACCGCCAAGGTTATCTGCTAACGGCGTTCCATGTCGTGAAAGGATCCGTGCTTGTAAGCGTCAAATTTCCTGCCAGAAACAAGGACGGTCAGGTCATCGGCGATGCGAAGCACTATGCCGATAATCACGACAAGCTCACAGTTCCATGTCTCATCGTCGCAATCGATGAAAAACACGATCTAGCCATCCTGAAGCCACTAAAGCTTCGCGCAGATGCGAAAGCCGTGGTATTCGCCGAGCGAGCCGTACCCGGTCAAGCGTTGTTCGCGATCGGTAGCGGTAACGAGACCTGCTTTCGTTATGCCGGCGGCGCGGTGAAACAGGTGTACCAAGGCTCCTACACCACTGACGCCGGCACGACAGAGGGATTGTTGATTGACAGCACGACGTGCTTTACCAGGGGAGACTCCGGAGGCCCGTTGCTGAACATGGACGGCGAACTCGTGGGCATCAACCTTGCGACGGAGGAGAACGGGACGCGAAAGTCCATCGCGGTTTCAGAGGCCAAGGCATTCATCGCCACGACGTTGATCAATCCGGTCGCGGAAGCAGCGAAGTAATGTGGTCCTAGCCTCGGGGCCGGCGGGTTTCCGAGGTCAGAACTCGCTATCAAATAGGATACTAGTCTCGCGTCTACACGAGAGGCATGAGCAATTGTAAGGAGGACCAATGGATCTTGAAGGAAGGCTGGAGCGAATCGAGTCGCTGCTGGTCTGCCTTGTCGATCGGCAAACGATCCGGGAGTATTACAGCATTGAGCAATTCGCCCAGCTCATAGGAAAATCCGACTTTACCGTTCGGGAGTATTGCCGTCTGGGCCGGTTGAAGGCCGCCAAGAAGTCAAGCGGGCGCGGTGCGTACGCCGCCTGGACCATCAGTCACGAGGAATTACTGCGGTATCAGAAAGAAGGGTTATTGCCGCTGAAGCTTCATGCCTAGTTTTCTTGCCATCGAGGATAATGGCCAGTACGTTGATGTCGCGGCCACTCGCCGCGACGTCGCGTTTACTGGCCTTCCATATCTTGCCGGTTTCAGTTGTGAATCCCATTACGGTTAGCCGATTACCGTTTTCATCGTCTATTGCATTACGAGTCGTGAGTATGTATTCGTCCTCGCCGAGGCAAAGACGGATGTTCCTTCCGGTATAGATGGTAAACGGAACATAGGTCGAGTGCGTTTTACCGGCTTTAAGCTTATCCATTACTTCCGGCAGTATGTCATATAGCAAGCGTTGTGGCATATTATCCTCCGGCGGAATGGTAGCGCGGAGGATGCCATATGGCAAATGAGTTAATGTGGTTTAGCTCTATCTTGACGATATGTGAGTGCTTTTTGTTTGGCCATGGCTCGATCACGATTGCCACAACACAAATATAGGTCAAGGATACACGATTCTAATTCGCTCCCGTGCGATTCGATCCACACCACTAATGACTATCCCCGACACTGACCAAATATCTTTACATATCAAGGCATTTTCCAATCCTTGACGAAGGTCAATTTCAAGTATAACCCAATCCGGATCATTAAATCGGTTGTTTCGAGACAAATGGTCTCGCCACCAATGCGCGGAATAGGCTTCTCGGTTCCCTGCGTCCTGCGGCACACCCAATTTTCCCACCACATAGATGTTCCCCTCGCAGTCAAGGCGTGACTCGCTCACTTGACGCTCAGGCACGCTCGCCAACAGTCCATCGCGAAAGATGGCATCAACCGAACTCCGGCGCGTTGCGTGATACCCAAATGGCAGTGTGATAGGATGAATATTTCCGATGTAAATTCGCTCTTGAAAATCCATTGTCCCTGGTAATCGAACCAATTGTCGCGACCATTGCAGATTTTTCGCTTCGATCCATAGGCGGATCTGGTTTCGCAAATCGTCGGCCAGAATACCCTCGGATTCTGAAAAACCATGGCTCGTAACATCGCCTCGGTATGGTGATTCGTCAGATGGCCAAAGGTAATAACATACCATCCAGATGTCGAATCGCGTACGCACTTCATCCATTAGCCGGCGACGACTTTCAAGAAGTTCCCGCTGCGCAGGCGTTAATTCGTCATTTTGCATTGCAGCACTCTCAAGCCATTTGCTCACGACACAAATCCCGCGCCACTGAACCCAAACAACTCAATCAAACGCCGACTTCAACGCGTCTGCTTGAGAAGATGGCGCAAGATGCCGGTAACGCTTCCGTTGTTCTTCTGTGCAATGGCCGACCCATTCATCGATGAAGCGTTGGTCAATTCCTTTGCTCGCGCAGACACCAATGAATGCGTGACGCAAAACGTGGAATCCTGTAATCACTTCCCACTTCGAGTTGCTCAACGTCTGTTTGAAGTGCCAATGGGCTTCGTGCTCCGTTAATGGAGTCGGACCATTGACCGATCTTGTCGTGATCGCGGCTTTGCGTCCTGCCACGGTGGTTGGCCGATTCTTCGCCTTGTGTCCAGTCGTTCTGCTGCGCGTCTTGCTACGCTCAACGATTTCCGACTGGGCGAAAAGAAGCGAGCCGCCCGGATGAACAGCGAGCCACTCCTTCAAGACACCCGCTAGCGTTGCCGACAACGGGATTTTCCTGATTGTCCGCCGTCCGTGGGTGCGTTTGCGCTCGTGAATGCTCACGACCCCAGTGACGAAGTTCACATCACTGATTCGCATCCGAAGCAGTTCCGCTTTCCGCGCGCCAGTGTGGGCAGCGGTAGCGACCATTGGGTAAATCCACGCGTGCTTTGCCTTCCGCTTCGTATAAGCCAAAAGCTCATCAACTTCTGGGAGCGTGAGGTAAAGCGCCGCCCATAAATCCGCGACTTTTTCCGGTGCGAGACCGGGAATCTGCGATTCGATCTCTGAGCGTGTTTGAAAGGGAGGTTTTTCCTCTTCCTTCGTGTAGCGCAAGCCCTTGTAAGGGTACTTGCCCTCGACGATCTCCATCGGAACGCCCCAGTTCCAGGCTGTGCGAAGCGTGACGATTTCTTTCTTGATAGTCGTGGCCAATAGCTTGCCACGGCGGCCTTTGTCTTTTGCGCGCTTGTTCACATACGTCTGAAGATCGGCAAGCGAGAGTTCTCGGATCGGGTAATCGGGTCCGAAGTGTTTGACCAAATGGCCGAAATGCCTTTTTATCCCTCGAAGCGAGTGATATTCCAGTGAGCCCTGATTCGTTTCGAGGTAGCGATCCCGAAGTGTTGCCAAAGTGTGCTTTTCTGTTGCCACCTTGGAATCTGGAATCGAACCGTCATAGGTCAGAAAGGTGACAATATCGGCCCCAGGGGGCAACGAAAGCAGCCCCTGCTCTAGCCTCATCAAAAGGTAATCGACCTGATCGGTCTTGGCTTTCGCCTCTGCGGCGGTCACTCTACCAAGCGAAAAGCTTCGCTGTTTACCGTGATAACGGAACATCACGCGGTACTGGCCGTTGCGTTCGTTGTGCGAGGCCATCTAACCTCCAACACGAACCGTACATCACTTCAGTGCTGTTGCCAGATTGTTGCCAAGGCAGGTGAATTATACGCGGTGGATTTGACGTAAGTCTAGTACCGGCGGTGGGATTCGAACCCACACAGAGGTAACCCTCCGGAGGATTTTAAGTCCTCTGCGTCTGCCATTCCGCCACGCCGGCATTGGGAGAAATGAGTCGACATCATCCCCGGATTGATTGCGGTCGTCAAGCGCGGGAATGTTTTGAACTCGTTCGCAAAATCACCTCAGGCCAACTGGTGTGCTCTTCGCCGGTTCGATGATGAGTTGGACGGCCGGTGAACTTGACGAAACACCAGTCGCTTCGACCCGACCCACCGCGAAAATCGGCCGTTCCATTGGCGCGACCCAGGGCTCGGCGTACAGGAAGATCGAACGGCCGGCTTCCTTCTCGGTCACGAGCACACCGTTCAGGCCAATGTGCAAGACACGGACACCGAATGGAAGGTTCCGTACGTCGATTGGCACCCGGCCCGAAAATGCGGCTCCGCGTTTGACGTCGAGGCGAATCTCGACGCGTTCGCCGGCGCGAATGCGCACAGGCGTCGGTGAGATCGAGACTTCCAGATCGGGCGTGCTCGTAACCGTGATCCGACCGCCACGCTGGCCGCCGGGCACGGATTCGTGAGTGATCGCGGACTCGCCCGATGATTGGGGGATCGAACGGGCCTTGACACGCCAGCCGGGTGCGTTGAACTGCGCGGCTGACGGTGATGCGGATAACAAGAGGTCGGCGGTGTAGGCATCGCGGTCGATGCGGGTTGTCGTCGCTGTGATTCCAGGCGGCAGACCTTCGAGCGAAACTTCAACGGGATCGTTGAAACCGTCGATTCGATTGATGTCGACACGTACAAACATTGCTCCGCCGCGCGGGATGTTTGGGTCGGATGTCGAGAGTGCGACGTTGAAATCTGGCCGGGCGTCGCGGATCGCCACGGCGTATGAATAGTCGGCACCGCCGAGACCGCGGACATCTTCGACTCGAACGAAATAGGTGCCGTCGGCGGGTGGGTCGAAGGTGATGCGTGAATCCTTGCCGAAGCCGGGGCCGCCGTCGTCGTTGCGGTAGCCAAGCGTGACCGGCGCGATACCGCCTTCGGGGAATTTGCTTCCGGGCGGATGAATTTCCACCTTGAGCATCGGCTGAGCAAGCGGGTGATGCTCGGGTGTCGTTTCAAGGAACGCCACGCGTTCACCTGAGTCGCTACGTTCGTTGCCGAGGCCCCAAAAAACCGCGTCGTCGTCTGGATTTCGCGGCAACGCGGCCAGTCGCATCAACTCGCGGCCGACGAGCAAATAGTCTCCCATCCCGAGGTCGTCCCACTTCGTCAACCGAATGGCTCGCGAGGTCGAGGCGTGATCGCGGAAGGCGACGTTCGTTTCTTCCACCGGCCTGAGCACTGCACGAGGCACAGGGCGGCCCTGGGCGTCGATGATTTCAATAACGGAGTCGATCGGCGAGCCGAGGCGACGGCCGAAGACTTCAATGATCTGTCGCTTACCCTTTTTCGCGACAAACTTGAACACGTCACTATCACCGTCATGGTCAATGCGTCCCGACGCTCCTCCGGGATTGCTCACGCTCGCCGCTTTTTGCGGCTGATCGCTAATGTCGGTTGTTTCAATGGTTTGCGGACCTTCAAGAGCAACGACAGTTTCGCGCGAGCGTGGCCAGCGATTAGAAATCTCGCTCGAATGTGCGGAGAGGATTGCACCAGCGCCGGATTGCTTGGCGTCGAGGGTGATGGACGGCGCGATGTTGACCCCGACAAGTTTAACGGCGGCAGATTTTCCCCGCTCGATCGAGCGGGGGAACGCGGCGGTAACGAAGGGCAACTTGCCGCTGTTGATTCGGTAAAAATGATTGCCGTCGCCACCAAATTGTGCGTCTTCCACGACCAGGCTGAACGGGCCGGATGCCGACGTTGGAACGGTCCAGGTGATGAGCGGATCGGGGTCGCTTGGTGTGGCGAGGACTCGGGTAAGTGTGCGTCCGGAACTGTCGCGGAGCGAAAGAATCGGGTCGAGCGTTGATCCCAGCTCTCGGGCGGCGTATTCGAAGACGAGGGCTTCACCGGGTTGAGCATCGAAGCGGAAGCCGTCGATGTCGCCGGGTCGGTCGATTGTTCCAGTCAGTGTTGCGGGAAGCTTGATCGCTGTGAATTTGGTTGGCGTATCGTTCGGTTCTGCTTCCGCGAGGTCCGCATCTTCGCTGACGACGAACGGCTTTGGCGCGGGCGTTCCCAGCGGAGTTTGCACATAGATCTGATGCGTGCCGATTCGCGTGTTGGCGTCGACCGTCATCTCGAGTTCGAGGCGATTCACGTCGGGCTTTGCTGGTGCGACGATTTTGACGTGGACTGCCGGGTCGTCCACGTAGACGCCCGACGATGCGGCGATTTCGCTGCCCGTCAGGGTCATGTGCGTGGTCTTGCCGCGCATCACTGCGCGAGGAGATGGCGGGTTCAAATTTGGGTTACGCGAGAGTTCTGATTTGGGTGCGGGTTTGGCTGCGGTCGCGGGTTTTGGAACGTCGCGTAGAGCAAGTGCGAGCTTGCCGGTTGTTGCATCGATGAGCGAAAGCGAACCGTCGTAGCGACCAATCGCGAGTTGTTTGCCGTTGGGGCTAATTGCCAGAGCTTGCGGCCAGTCTGACTGAGTGCCGAGGTTGGCGATGGGGGCCATGTTGGGCAATCCCCAGGTTTTCACACTTTTGTCTTCGCCGGTCGAGACGATGCGCGTGCCGTCGGCGGTCACAGCGAGACGCAGGATTGGCGCGTCGTGGGCGAAGACCGATCGAATGAACGTTCCCCCCTGCCCTTTCAATTCCCACGCGCGGATCGACCGATCGACGCCGCCGGCGAAAACGGTTGCGCCATCCTTTGCAAACGCGACCGAATACACTTCGCCGGTTGCATCGGCGAAGCTGGCGATTCGCTTGCCTGTGGCGATGTCCCACACTTTCACTGTGCGATCGGCACCGCCTGAGGCGAGCCGCTTGCCGTCGGGGCTGAACGCGACGCAGTGAACGGCGTCGGTGTGCTCTTTCAAGGTTGCGGCTTCTCGGCCCTGTGTAAGGTCCCAGAGCTTGATCATGCGATCATAGCTGGCCGTCGCGAGGGTTTTGCCGTCGGGTGAAAGCGTGGCGGAGAGAATGGCGTCGGTGTGGCCGCGAAGGTCGAGTTTGCGCGCCTTCGACGCGATATCCCAGACGTTCACAAAGCCGAACTGCCCTGCTCGTCCGCCGGCGGTGACGAGCGACGTGCCATTCGGCAGAAATGCGACGAAGTTGACCTGGCCGGGGTGGTTGGGCAGTTCGCTTGCGGGCTTGCCGGATGCCACGTCGTACACAACCACCGTGCGGCCGATGCTGGCGGCGAGTTTGCTGCCATCGGTTGAAAATGTCGCGAATGTGACGGGGTCGGACGTTGCGGTTTTCAACGCGACAGTCGGGAGATTCTTGAGCGGATCGACGAGTGAGGCGAGTGTTGTGGTGGCTTCATTTCCGCCATCGAACTTTGCTCCTTCGCGTACCCAGCGTTCGATTGTGGCGATTTCGGTTGCGCTCAGTGGCGGTTGCTTGAGCGGCATACGCGGAGAGGCAGCGGGGCGAATTGATTCAACGAGGTGACTGCCGTCGGCATCGCCTGCGATGAGGATCTCCGCGCCAGCGGTTTTGCCGCCTTTTTTTCAGCAGGGCGAAGGTTTTTATGTTCAGGCCGTTGGCGGCCTTTTGATCGTTATGGCAGCCCAGGCATTTGGTCACGAGAATGGGCGCAACCTCGGCCTTGAAGCTCACGGGAGCCGGGGCCGAGGTGCAGAGCGCGACCAGAAACATTGTGCAAAGCGACATCCCTACCTCGTTCTCTCGTGGCCGGAAGCGGTGGCTGAATTCAGCATATCGATCAATGATTGAACAGGAATTCCTTGCCGGTGAGCGTGGCCCAGTACAGGTCTTCGACCGCACTTCGGCGCATCGCAGCAACCTGCTTGGGATCGCCCGTGCCAGCGTCCTTGAGAATCGTCCGGAGCTTGCCGCGTTCGGCTTCGGTTGGCTTGCGGCAAAGCGCGGCGAGGAAGAGTCGATCGATGACAGAGTCGTCGTTTGCATTCGCGGCCATCGCTTTTGCAACGACGGATTGATCGTTACGAAGCTTGCCGTTCACCACGTCGCCGTTGAGCAGGCTGAGTGCCTGGCTCATCGACGGCTCAACAGACCTTTCGCACGAACAGGTATTTTCTCGTTCGGGGCGGCCGAAGGCGTCGAGAAACGTGCTTTCGGGCTTGGTGTCGGGGAGTTGCAAGCTGCGCCAACCGGAAGGGTAGCCACCGAAGTTCGTGGGAACTTCTGTAACCTGCGAAATCGCGTCGAGCAGCACCTCGGCGGGAAGACGTTTCACCACATAGTGGCTGAGGAATTTGGAGTCGTTCTCATTCCCCTTCACCGGCACGCTCGAGCGAGCATAAACGGCCGAATTCATGATCAGGCGAATGAGATGCTTGATATCGTAATGATGTGCGACGAAGTCTTCGGTGAGGGCGTTCATCAAGGGTTCGTCGCTGGCGGGATTGGTCGCACGCAGGTCGTCTTCGGGGTCGATCAGCCCGCGTGAGAAGAAGTTGTGCCAGACTCGGTTGACGATCGCGCGAGCGAAGTAGGGGTTGTCGTTCTGAGCCAGCCACGATGCGAATGCCTCGCGACGATCGCCGCGATCGGCAACGGTCAGGGCTTGGCCATCGAGCGGACGCGGTGCCATGACTGCGCCGGTGCGAGGGTGAGGAATGTCGCCTTCGGGGGCGGGGAGAATGACGACATCTCCGGCCGCGCCGCCATCTTTCAGCTTCACGCGGGAAAACAAATTCGCGACGCCGTAATACTGGTCCTGGGTCCACTTTTCCATCGGGTGGTTGTGGCAGCGGGCGCAGGTGAGGGACAGGCCCAAAAAGGCCATGCTGGCCGA
This sequence comes from uncultured Isosphaeraceae bacterium, assembly GCA_945957605.1. Lineage (GTDB taxonomy): Bacteria > Planctomycetota > Planctomycetia > Isosphaerales > Isosphaeraceae > CAMFLR01. Next base: position 715,821 of record CAMFLR010000003.1, on the reverse strand, counting down.
TTCTGTGAGGTCGATCGGATCGCGATGGAGCACATAATAATTCGCGAGGCCGTTTGCCTGGCTGTTGCCTTTCGCCGTGACGATTGCGTGGGCGAACTTGTCCCAGGAGACATTGTCGGCCACGTTCTTCCGCACAGCCGAGTAGAAGGCCCACATCGCCGGCCCAGGAAGACGCTTCGAGCTGATCAGAAAAAGATCAGACCACTTGTAGGACCAGTAGTCGACATATTCGGGGCTGGCGAGCAGGCGATCGACGAGCTTCGCGCGTTTGCTCGGGTCGCGATCGTTGAGGAACGCCTCGGCTTGCTTGGACGTTGGCAGAGTGCCGGTGGCGTCGAGTGTCGCCCGGCGAAGGAATGCAGCGTCGCCGGCGTCGGGCGAGGGTGGGATGCCGAGGCTTGCGAGCTTGGCGAGGTTCTTCTCGTCGATAAAGTTCTTGCGCGGCGCGGATGCGATTGCGTTGCGATCGACGCCGAGCGTCGGAGAGGTGATTGTCGATCGCGCGACGAGGCTGGCGTACCAGACGTTGATCGACGCCTCCCCTGCCCCTTCGATCTTCACCAGACCCGAGTCGTCGACCTTCGCCACGGTGTCGTCGGTGCTGACGAACTTGGACCAGTGGGTGACGTCGACGATGCGACCGTCGCTGTAGGTCGCCTGCACTGTAACGCCTTGCTGATCGCCCGGACGAAGACGAGCCGATTCGGGATAGACCGCCAGTGATTTGATTGAGACATCGTTATCGGCAGGCCGGGGCATGCCGGAGGCGATCCATTCGGAAATCACGCGATATTCGAGCGAATCGGTTGCGAAGCGAATGCCGCCCGCGTGGTCGATGGCCCCTGTTGGTTTGAGGAGGATCAGGCTTTCGGCGGGGGCGGTTTTGACGATGCGGCGGCCGAGGGCCTGTCGCGAGAGAACGTCGTAATCGACTTCGGGGCCGTAGCCGCGCAGTGTGAGGCGGAATCCGGCTTTACCGGCGGCCGCGCCGTGACACGCACCCGAGTTGCATCCGGTTTTTGTCAGCACGGGCAAAACGTGATTGCGGAAGCTCCAGGGTTCGTCGCGACCAATGTTTGCAACCGTGATCTCGGCACGCGTCGTTTTGCCATCGACCTCGGCGATCAGTCCGGTGCTGCCGTTGGCTTTGGGACGAACAACACCGGACGCATCGACTTCGGCGATGTTCGGGTTCTCGACGCGAAACTTGGCCTTCGATGTGAGATCGCCGGTCCAGGCTTTGCCGTCCTGACGCTCTACGAGAAAGCGCTGGGCCGTCTTGGGGCCATCGAGCGTGATCCGCGGCGGCAGCAGTGCGACATTCTGCGCGGTGGCAAGCGGCGAACAGACAACGAGAAGCGCAGCCACGAAGGCTGATTGATGGCGGAGCCGGAGCGGCATGGCAGTCTGCCTCGTGGGTGCGGATTCGGACCAGGCGGGTTCAAGCGGCCGGCGCTAGCTTGCCGGAATAACCTCTTTATTGTCGCTCTTTTTCGCGTTGAGAGCAACCATCAGGGTTGGCGTTGTGGAGAGTCAACGCGTTGAGAGCCGTTGGCAGCGGCTGTACACTCGTCGTTGAATCGCGGTTGTGCGTGCGAAATCGATTCATGACCTCCGCACGTACGGTCAAACTGGATCGGCTTTTGAGGATCAACCTGCTGCGAACTCAGGTCTCGCCATGATTAAAACACGGCTACGCGTCGGGACACTCATGTTGTTGGTGGTGATTGCCGGCCTGAGTATCACTCTCGTCGTTCGCGAGCGGAAAGCGGCGCGCCGTGAAGCCGAGCTCGAGAGAAAGGCCGAGGAGTTTCGGCTGGAAATCATCGACACCGTGAAATTCTACCAGGCGACCGAACGAAGGAGGGGCCGAATGATGCAGTACGGACAAGCGGCCGTTGATTCGAGCACTCAAAAACCCAAACCTTGATAAAGACGTTGCCGGCATGCCAGCTCCCTTATATGCCTACGGTTCTTCACCGAGAACCGCGATGAGCATGTTTGGAATAGGCGGCCAAGCTGATTTTTGATTTAGACGTCAGCATCCTTGATACCCGATCATTGTTTCAGCAGCGACCCATTTGAACGACCGGGCTTCTCAACGAAACCGAGGGATCAAGATGAAGCATTTTACTGGCCGAAGCCTCAATCGATCGGCGTTAACAGCATTAATCCTGTTAGGTTCGATCGCGGTCACTGCACGCGCAGATGACGAGAAAACAACGCGTCCTGCTGGCTCGACACGCCACGAATTCGTGATGAATCTGCCGAGCCTGGATGTCACACCAGCGGATGACAAGCCTGCGGATGGAAAACCTCGTTGCATTCTGTTTGTGCCCAAAAGCGCAGTTGCCGGCAAGCCGTGGTCGTTGCACGATCTCAATGCGATTCAGAAGCCGCCGGTCGAGGCCGAATTACTGGCGCGAGGCTTTCACGTTGCGTTCGTAACTCCTAGCTCTGCGAAACAGCGCGATGCGTGGCAGGCGTTTCTCACCGATCGCTTCAAGCTCGCACGCAAGCCGATGTTTGTGAGCCTGAGTGAGGCAGGTGAGCTTCGCGCGGGGACGGCGAAGGTGAGCATTACGCCCGAGGACGGCAAGAAGCCGGTCCATGACAAGGTTTATGCACGAACGCTTGTTCTGGAGATTGGTGGCGAGAGGATTGCGATTGTTTCGGTCGATCTGGCGATTTACACGAGTGAGTCGCTCGTTGCCGCTTGCAAGCAAAAGTTTGGCCTGTCGCAGATGCTGCTCTGCTCGTCGCACACGCATTCCGATCCAGGGCGAAATTACTCGGCGCTTTACGAAGAGCGGATCACTCAGGCTCTCGAAACATCGCTGAAGAATATGTTCCCTGCTCGGATTTCGGCGGGACGGCGGACATTTCCGCAGCTTGGTTTCAATCGCCTGGTGGCGCGTGAAGATGGTCACGCTCGCGAGTCGTGGTTTGGCGACGATCATTACACTTCGGAAAATCCCGAGCGGATTCCGTTCGGGCCGGTTGATCCCGAAGTTGGCGTCATCCGCATTGACGACTTGCAAGGGCAACCCCGCGTGATCGTGATGAATTACGCTTGCCACTCTGATGTCGTTTGCCAGAACTACGAGATCTCGGCCGATTACCCTGGCGCGGCGACTCGCAAGGTTGAAGAGGCGTTCGGCAATGGCATGAACTGCCTGTTCGTGCAGGGCGGCGGCGGGAATATTGAGTCGCTGATCATCAGCTCGCGACGGACGGGGCCGGACGATCCGTTCAAATCCGACTACAGCACGATTGAACGCGTCGGTGGATTGCTTGCGTACGAAACGGTGAAGGTTGCGAAATCATTGGCGCCGGGTCGCAAAGAAACGAAGCTCCGGCGGATGGACGATTCGCTCAAGTTCACGGGACGATTCGACAAATCTGCGAATTTTGACGTGCACATTTCGACGATCATGATTAATGATGACATCATCATTGCCACATTCCCGGGCGAGCCGTTCGTGCAGCTTGCGCTCGACTGGAAGGCGAAAACTGGCGTGACGAACCCGTTCTTCTTCGGCTACACCTGGCATCAGGGAACCTGGCCGAGCTATGTGCCGGATATCAAGTCGGCGGCGATGGGAGGGTATGGTGCGGATCAATCGGGCCGAATGATCGAAGTCGGCTCAGGTGAAATGATTATCAATAAACATCTTGAGAATATGTACCGATTGACTGGACTGATGCGGGAGACGCCCGGGCCGGTTGGATTCAAGGCGGGACCGCGGTATCAAACGATCGCGGTCCCCCGAGATAAGTGACGGGCCCAATCACTCAGGGCTTCACACCGCGGACAACGACGCGTCGACAGAAGATCTCGACGCGTCCGCCTTCAATCACGCGACCTGCAAATCCGCGAGTTGCTGGGCCGTTGATGATGCGATCGCGCACTTCGGCCTTGGGAGCGAGCGGGGTGCCGCGGTCGAACCATTCGTCGAAGTCGAGCGTGAATTGCTCTTCCATCATGCTGAGATATTCGAGGCCGGTCGCAGCGAAGAGGTCGACGATGTCTCCGCCCGAAAGATTGGCCGTATGCGTGCGGTCGCGAAGCACTTCGATTTCGTTGTGCCACTTCGCGAGCGTGGGGTCGGGATCGGCGAGGTGATCGCTGAGGATCAACAGGCCACCGGGGCGAATGAGCTCGAACTGGCGTTTCAGGAACGAACGCGGATCGGCGACGTGGTGAAGCACGTAACGCGAGACGGATGCATCGAACGGACCGGTCAAGCTGTCGTCGTAGAGCGATCCTTGATGGAAATCCCCCTCGGGACAGCGGATGCGGGCGCGTTCGATCATCGTGGCCGAGAGGTCGACACCGGTGACGTGGTTGCCGGCGTCGATGAACACTCGGCTGACCAGTCCCGGCCCGCAACCGGCGTCGAGAATTCTCGAACCCGGCGGCAAGTCGGCGAATTTTACGAGACGCGCCAGCGCGACCGGGTCGGTCTGCACTGGCGCTTTTTCGAATCGTCCTGCCTGGCCGTCGAAGGCGTTGGCGAGGTTTTTGTCGTGGTCGGGATTGCTGGGGTTGGTCATCACTTCACGCCAAGCAGTTCAACTTCAAATAAGAGTGTGGCGTTGGGGGGAATTACGCCGCCTGCGCCCTGGGCTCCATAACCCAACTCGGGCGGTACGAGCAACATGCGCTTGCCGCCGACCTTCATCGAGGCCACGCCTTCGTCCCAGCCGGGAATCACTCGGCCTTCGCCGATCGGAAATTCAAACGGTCGGATGATCGAGTTGTTGCTGTCGAACTTCTTGCCCTTCTGGCCATTTTCGTAAAGCCAGCCGGTGTAATGCATTCGGCACTTTTGTCCCCGCTGGGGCGATGGGCCGGTGCCGATTTTGGTGTCGACGTACCTCAGGCCCGAGGGGGTAGTGACGACCTTTTCATCAGCCCCGAAAACAGGCGACACGAGCATTGGTAAGACGAGGACGAGGAGACGGACCGCGGTGATGCGCATGAGTTGACCTCCGTGTCGGTGACGAGTGAGCGCAATTCTCCTCATACTCGACGAAATCCGTAGCGATCCGCCGTCAAAACAGCTCGAGAACCGGCTCGATACCGTGGTCGACGACGCGAATCGGACGCGTTTGCGGGCCGGGAAGTTCGGTGTCGAGCGAGATTCCCAGGCCGTGATAAATCGTCGCGGCGATCTCCGCCGTGCTGACGGGCCGATCCTTGGGTGCACCGCCGATCTCGTCCGATGCCCCGATCGCCTGACCGCCTTTGACCTTGCCGCCGGCGAACAGGGCCGTCCAGCAGCCGGGGTGGTGGTCGCGGCCGCCGGCCGGGTTCACCTTGGGAGTCCGGCCGAATTCGCCGAATGCGAGCAGCATGGTGTTTTCGAGCAACCCACGCTGCGTAAGGTCTTCCAGGAGCGCAGTATAGGCGTTATCGAAGTTCGGGCCGACCTCGTTCTTGTAGCATTCGATCGGGCTGAAAGGGGCTGAACCGTGGATGTCCCACGTGATCTCGTTGAACACCGTCTCGAACATGTTGACTGTGACAAAACGCACGCCACGCTCAATCAGGCGACGAGCCAGGAGGCAACTTTGACCGAACCGGGTGCGGCCGTAGCGGTCACGAACGGCGGCGGGTTCGGCGTTGAGGTCGAAGGCTTCGCGGGCGGCCTTGCTTGACATAAGTCGGTACGCCTGCTCAAAGTTCGAGTCGAGCAAGCGGGCGTCGGGTGATGATTCGAAGGCTGCGACGCCGCCGTCGATTGCGGCGCGAAGGTTCTTGCGGCGCGACTCGCGGACGCTCGTCACATAGTCGGGCGGAAGCAAGTCGGGGACCTTGAAATCCTTGGCGTTGGGATCGGCGTTGAGGACGAAGGGGTCGAATGTCTTCCCCAAAAATCCGGCGTGCTGGCCGTGGGGCATGTTGCCGCCGGTGGGACCGATCGGCTTGGGAAGCAACGCGTTAGGCGGAGTGTCGCCGCGCGGTCCTTTGAGTTTGGACACAACGCAACCGAAGTTGGGATATTCGATTCCGCCGGAAAAGAGGCGGCCGGTTTGCATCAGTTGGTGGCCGACGTCGTGTACGGCTGCGCCTTCGTAGTGGACGCCGCGAAGCAGCGCGACCTTGTCCATTTGGCGGGCGAGTCTCGGGAAGATTTCGGAGACCTGCAGACCTGGGACGTTTGTCGCGATGGGTTGGAATGGCCCGCGGACTTCGACGGGGGCGTCGGGTTTCATGTCCCAAGTGTCGAGTTGGGAAGGCGCACCGACGAGGAACAGCATGATGCAGTTCATGTCGGCGTTTTTGGCCACAGCGCCTTGAGCTTGCAGCGACTGGTAGCCGGCGAGGCCAAGACCGAGGGTTGTGAGCGAGCCCGCGTGGAGAAAATCGCGCCGGGAGAGGCCATCGCAGAAGTGAACCGATTTATTGGCGTCAACGCGAAACATGGGCGGGTTCTCCTGGGGGCGGGCCGGGACGCAAACCGGTTCAGACCAGTGGTTTCACTTTAAACGATTGTTAGAACCGCGAAAAGCAGACCGGTGCGGTTTCAGGGCGAATTGTGCGTTTATGAATTTTCCATTTGGCCGTAGCCCAGAACGTGGTTCGTATCGTAAGATAAGTGGAGTCGACAATTCCTTAGACGGGGGTCGGCAACTCCCCACCTTTGTTCGGGTCTCATTTTTTTCCAAACGGATTCATTCATCGTGCGTGCTACGTCCGGACCAATCCGGTACCTGGCGCTTGCGATTGCGGTCGCAATCGCGTGGCCGGCAAACATCCCCCTGGGGATGGATGAGGCCGAGGCTCCGCGCGCACAACAGTTGATCGAACTGGCAGGCGCAGTTCCTGGCCAGGCTCAGGCCGAAACGATCACGGTTCAATCGCTCACGTCGCGGCTTGCCTGGCAAGGGCTTGCCCACCCCCTGCGTGACGATCAGATGGAAGAATCCGACGAAGGCGACGATCACGACGATTCACGTCATTGCTCTTATTGGATCGCGTCCGTTTTCGCGGTCGATCTTCCCAGCCTGATCCCGTCGGGCAATCGTCCCGCTCGGCCACAGTTCGCCAAAAGTTGGTCGCCTCTGGTAGCGCCTTGTCGCTTGCGCTGCTAGACGCCACGACACCCCGGACGATTTGCGCGGTTTGATCGTCCAACATAAACACGTGCGTCGCCTCTTGTAACCAGAGCCGACGCCAGGGTGTCGTCGCCCGGAAAGTTTGGGATACTCCGTCCCGAGCGCCCCTCCAATTCGTTCGAACTCGTTTTCTAGATCGGCCTGCCCATGGTTCGTGCGATCATTACGTGGAGCCTGCACAACCGCTTCCTCGTATTGCTGGGAGTGATTGCGCTGATCGCTCTCGGCGTGCACTCCGCGGTCAATCTGAACGTTGAAGCGTATCCCGACCCGACGCCGCCAATTGTCGAGGTTATCACACAGAATTCCGGCGCCAGCCCTGAAGAAATGGAGCGGTTGGTTGGCATTCCCCTTGAAACCACGCTCAACGGCATGCCAGGGCTCGAAGACCTTCGAAGCACCTCCATCGCCGGCTTGAACGACATCAAGTGCCAGTTTGCTTACGGCACCGATTACTGGGGTGCCCGCCAGGAAGTTATCAACCGAATTGGCCAGGCCGACCTTCCTGCGGGCATCATCCCGCGGCTTTCACCCTGGAGCCCGACGGGTGAAATCGTCCGTTACGTGCTCGAAGGGCCGGGTTACTCCACCAAGCAGTTGAAAGCGGTTCAGGACTGGGTTTTGAACCGTGCACTCAAGGCTGTGCCGGGCGTTATCGACGTCACCGGCTACGGCGGCGAGGTGAAGCAATACCAAGTGCAAATCTCGACGCAGTTGCTCAAGCAGTACAACGTGTCGATGCAGCAGGTTGAAGACGCCATCAACCGCTCGAATGCAAACGTCGGCGGCGATTTGCTGACACTTGGGTCGCAAACGCACAACGTCCGTGCCATCGGTATCCTCGGCGGCGGCGTCGATCCGCTCGACCCGGCGAATATCGGCCGAGCAATCGAGATCGAGGCGGAAAAACTCGACGACATCCGCGACGTCGTGATCGCGACCAACAACGGCGTGCCGATCTACGTGCGGCAGGTGGCCGACGTCGTGATCGACCATCGTCCCCGCCTCGGCAAGGTCGGCCGCACGCTCAAAGAGCTCGACGGCTTGCCAATCTACGATGAGTCGGGCCGTGCGGTGATGCAGGATGAGGACGATGTGATCGAAGGCATCGTCCTGATGCGGAAATACGAAAAGTCGCTGCCCGTCGCGAACGCAGTGGCCGACCGGATGAAGGAAATTGACGAATCCGGCCTGCTTCCCAAAGGGATGAAGCTGCGGGTCTTCAACCAGCGCACGAATCTCGTCAACGTCACGACGCACAACGTTATGCACAACCTCGTGGTAGGCATGGCACTCGTCGCGGGCGTGCTGTTCGTGTTCCTGGGCGACCTTGTGAGCGCGGGGATCGTGGCGATTGTCATTCCGCTCGCTCTGCTGTTCTCGATTCTCGTGCTTTACATTCAGGGCAAGTCGGCCAACTTGCTGTCGATTGGTGCGGTCGACTTCGGGATCATCGTCGATAGCTCGGTGATCATCGTCGAAAACATCTATCGGCACGTGACAGCACATGGCGCTGATCGATCGCGGCCGATGATCGATCGTATTGCAGACGCATCGCACGAAATCGAGCGTGCTTTGTTCTTCTCGACCACCATCATCGTGTGCGCGTTCTTGCCGCTGTTCGCGATGTCTGGTCCTGAAGGCGCGTTGTTCGGGCCGATGGCGAATACGTATGCATTCGCCATCCTTGGCGCGCTCATGATCGCGGTCACGCTCGCGCCGGTGCTCTGCTCCTTCCTGTTCCATAACAAGATGGAAGAGAAGGAAACGTTCATCGACCGGGCGATGAAGCGAACGTATCTCTTCGCGCTGAACAACGTACTAAAGCACAAATACATCTCGACCGCGGTGATGATTTCGCTCCTCGCCTTCACGGCAACGCTTGTGCCCACGCTCGGTGGCGAGTTCATGCCGCAGCTTGAAGAAGGCAACCTCTGGATTCGTGCCCTCCTGCCCCGCACGGTTTCGCTCGAAGCGGCCTCGCGCGTGGCGCCAAGGCTTCGCGCTGCGATTGCTTCGGTGCCGGAAATCAAGGGGGTAATGTCGCACATCGGCCGGCCGGATGACGGCACGGACGTGACGAGTTTCTTCAACCTCGAATTCAACGTGCCGCTCAAACCGATGGAGGAGTGGCGGACCAAACCGATCAAACTCTTCGGCTACACGGTGGGGGAACGCCCCTGGACTCGCGAAGAAATCCAGGATGATTTGATGGTCCGGTTCAACGAGTTTCCGGGCATCAATTTCAACTTCTCGCAGCTCATCCGCGACAACGTCGAGGAGGCGCTCTCGGGTGTGAAGGGGGCGAACTCGATCAAGCTTTTCGGCAACGACCTCAAGACGCTCGAGGAAGTTGGTCAGCGGGTCGTCAACGTGCTGCGAACAGTTCGAGGTATCGAGAACGTGGGCCTGTTCCACATCATCGGTCAGCCGAATCTCGAGATCAAAATCGATCGGCGGGCCTGTGCGCGATACGGGATGAACGTCGCCGACGTTGAAGCGGCCGTCCAGGTTGCCATCGGCGGTAAGGCGTTCTCGCAGATGGTCGAAGGGGAAAAGCTGTACGACATCGTGCTGCGGCTACCCGTCGCCTTGCGAAACGATCCGACTGTGATTCGCAGCATTCCAATCGACGTTCCCGCAATGGATGGCCACGCGGGGACGAAGGTACCGCTCTCGCAACTTGCGACGATTGAAGCCCACAAGCCGGGTGCGTCGTATATCTATCGCGAGAACAACCGACGCTACATCCCGATCAAGTTCAGCGTCCGAAATCGTGACCTTGCGTCGGCGATCAACGAGGCGCGAGAACGGGTTGCCGATCCGAAGACCGGGGCTAATTTGCCCGACGGCTACTACCCAGAGTGGTCGGGTGAGTTTGCTCAGATGCAGGCGGCGAACGGTCGCTTGATGTGGATGATTCCGCTGTCGATCGGCCTGATCATGATCTTGCTCTACACGGCGTTCAACTCACTCAAGGACGCGATCCTGGTGATGGCGAACGTTGTGACAGCGACGATGGGAGGCGTCTGGGCACTCAAGCTCACGGCAACGCCTTTCAGCATCTCGGCGGCGGTTGGGTTCATCTCGATCTTCGGCGTGGCCGTGCAAAACGGCGTGCTGCTCATCTCGTACTTCAACCAGATGCGAGCGTCGGGTATTCCGGTCCGCGAGGCCGTGATGAGAGGCGCTGAGCTAAGATTGAGACCGGTGGTGATGACGTCGCTCACAGCGATTCTGGGGCTCTTGCCGGCCGCACTCGCGAACTCGATCGGCTCGCAGGCACAGAAACCACTGGCGATTGTCGTGGTGGGCGGCATGCTCGTTGCGTTGCTGCTGACCCAGTATCTCATGCCGCTGCTCTACCTGTTCTTCCCGGGACCGAATCCGCCAATCCAAGGACATCTCGCTGCGGAACTCAGCGAAGGCTCACACTTCACCGACGAAATCCTGCACGGGGATGAGGGGGTGTCTCATGTCTGAATCGACGCACACCGGAGTTGCTGCAAACGCGGCGACCAACGGTACGAACGGTAATCACGCCTCCGCCCCGGTGATCGAACGGCCGGCACGGACGACTCCACCGCCCGAGCCGCCGGCGAAGTCGAAGTTTTCTCTCAAGCGGCCGCTGATGATCCTGCTCGTCCTGGGCGCGGGTGTTGCTTACGTCGCGGTGCGCGGAGTTGAGAAGGCGAAGGAAGATGTAATTCGGGTCGCCAAGGTCGCGTACCATCAAGTTGCGGGGGGCGAGAAGAAAGAGATCGTTAACCCCTTGCCGCTCCAACCGCCCACGACGGCTTGGGACGGGCTGGTCGACGTCAGCAAGACCGAGCGTGAAACAATCGGCATGCGAGTGACCGCGGTTCTCGCCCAGACCGAGCCACTCAAGCTCGAACTCAACGGCGCGACCGATTACGACCAGAACACAATGACCAAGATTCGCCCGCTATTCGATGCCCGCGTCACTGCGGTCTACAAATCGACCGGTCAGGCGGTGAAGAAGGGCGAGCCGCTCATCGAGCTTTACAGCACGGCCCTCGCCGCTGCGAAGTCCGACCTGCGTGCCAAGTTCGTTCAGTGGGACCACGACCGCAAGCTGCTCGACAGCCGCCGGCCACTGGCACTCAGCAAGGAAATCTCGAACGTCATCTGGGTCGACACGCAAAACGCCGAGTTGAACAGCCATAACGGCTACCTCACGGCGCTCGACAAGCTGATCGTCTACGGCATTAGCCAGGACGAGATCCAGAAGCTCATCGGCCAGCTCAGCGATAAAACCAGTGAAACGGGTGAAGTTGAGGACGTGCACGACATCTCCAAGATGACGCTGCGTGCTCCCATCGACGGCATCATCGTCGAGCGCGACGTCGTGTCGGGCAATTTCTACGACGACATGGCCGTGCTGATGGTGATTTCGCCCATGGACAAGCTGTGGGTCTGGGGCAACGTGTTCGAGAAAGATCAGTCGCAGGTCTATCTGGGCCAGACGTGGGAGGTTGAATTCCCCTACCTCGACGAGAAAATCGAGGGACAGGTTGAACATATTTCGACACGTGTTGACCCGGTAACTCGCACGCTGAAGATTCGGGCCACGATTCCTAACCCGGGTAAGAAGTTCAAGGCGGAGATGCTGGTAAAAGCCGTGCTACGAATCCCGCCGGTGCCGGGACACACGGTGATTCCGCGGAACGCAATGGCGGTGATCAACCGCGAGCATTGCGTGTTCGTGCAGCGGCCCGACAACCCCGATAAGTTCGAGCGCAGGATCATCGACGTCGATCAGGAGCGGTACGATCAGGTTGTCGTCAAATCGGGGCTGAAACCGGGCGAGAAAATCGTCACGAACGGCAGTTTGATCCTCTCGCAATTGTACGAGGATCAGAGCACGCTAAATTCGGGCCTTCCGCTGTAACGCTCACGAGCAGCACAGGTTAAACCAATAAAAATCCTCCGATTTCGCATTATGCGGGGTCGGGGGATTCTTGTTTTCCCTGGAGATGCAGCACCCATTTGCTTCCGGCCCTGCGCGGGTGTAGGATCGCCTTGTAGAGGGACCTCTCAACTTTGCGGTATTCTCCGCACGGCCCCCTGGTCAGATCTTTTCCAGGAAAGGGGTAGAATCATGGGCCTCTACGAGGTGGAGACAACATCACACATCATGATTGCCTGCGCCGACAATGAGTCGAGCGCACGCGGATTCGCGAACAGCAACTATCCTGGTGAAGAAATTGTCCGCGTCACCCACCGTCCCAAGGACGCCTGGGTCATCTCGAAGAACCTGCTTGGCCTCACCCACCCTGCCGACCCCTGCTCGAAAGCACGCGACTGCCTCTCCAAGGCCGCTGGCGACAAGATTCACGCCGTCCGGCTTTACATGCAAGAGACCGGCTCCGACCTTGAGGGCGCCCGCAAGGTAATCGAGTCGAACATGGCGATGGGTTGGTAAGATTTCCCTTTCCCGCGTTCGCGCGGTTTACGGAATCCCCTCGCCCCGCCATGGTCCTCGGAGCGAGGGGATTCCCGACGGAACTCACTTCGCCAATCAGGGTCGTGCCGCTACAATCTTCGGTCCACGAGGGTTTCCGCCCGCGCAACACTGCCAGGCGGACACGTTCAGCCCTCGCGCCTATCTCGGTGTCATCGCAATCCGCTCTAGCTCGACCGTGAGGGGGACTGATGCCCAGGGTCGTCTGTTTGATTCTCGGAGGCGGCCGCGGGTCGCGGCTTTACCCACTCACCAGGTCTCGCAGCAAGCCCGCAGTGCCGATCGCCGGCAAATACCGGCTCATCGACATCCCGATTTCGAACTGCATTCACTCGGGCCTCAGCAAAATCTTCGTGGTCACCCAGTTCAACTCGGTGAGCCTGCACCGCCATATCTCGAACACCTACAAGTTCGACCCGTTCGGCGGCAACTTCGTCGAAATCCTCGCCGCCCAGCAAACCCAGCAGCACGAAACGTGGTACCAAGGGACTGCCGACGCCGTCCGGCGCAATATCCCTTATTTCACCGAATCGACTTATGATCTCGTCCTGATTCTCTCCGGCGATCAACTTTACCGGATGGATTTCCAGGAGATGATCAAGTCGCACGTCGAGAACAAGGCCGACGCGACAATCGCCGCGCTTCCGGTTGCCGAGCAGGAAGCAAAAGCGTGCGGCATCATGCGGATCGATAACGGCGGCCGCGTGATCGACTTCGAGGAAAAGCCGAAAACGGCCGAGCAACTCGCCCGACTGAGCACCGACGCAGACTGGATGTCGCGCTTCGGCATCGAGTCGAAGGGACGCCCCTACCTCGCCAGCATGGGCATTTACCTGTTCGATCGCGCGATGCTGGTTCAGATGCTCGCCTCGGGCGATGCGACCGACTTCGGCAAGGAAATCTTCCCGCAAGCGATGCAGTCGCACCGGGTGCAGGCGCACTTGTTCGATGGCTACTGGGAAGACATCGGAACCGTCGGCGCCTTCCACAAGGCAAACATTGACCTGACGCTCGACAACCCGACATTCGATTTCAGCTTCGGCGATCACCCGATCTTCACCCGTCCCCGCTATCTGCCGTGCTCGCGCATTCAAGGCGCGACGGTCGATCACAGCCTGATTGCCGACGGCTGCGAGATTGGAAAAGGGGCGGTCATCGAGAATTCGGTGATCGGCGTCCGGGCGCAGATCGGCGCGAATGCAATCATTCGCAATACGTATATCATGGGTGCAGACAACTATGAGCAGCCCCGTCACCTGGCTGCAAACGCCCGCGCTAACCGTCCCAATATCGGCGTCGGCGAGAATTCGCGGATCGAAAACGCGATCATCGATAAGAACGCCCGCATTGGTAAGGGCGTGAAGATTCTCAACGAGGCCGGCACCGTCGACTCCGACGATGCGCCTCACTACCTGATTCGCGACAAGATCGTCGTCATCCCCAAGTTCACCATTCTTCAGGATGGCACGGTGATCTGAGTGTCAGCCTCTTGATGCGGCTGCGGCCCGTGCGCGGCGGATGGACGCGACTCCTACTAAATTCGTTGTCCCGAAGTGGAGGACGTGTCGTAGGGGTTGGAGAGAGATTCCCTGCGCGTTCGGCGACAGACATTTGGTTGCCATCGAGGTATGACAACGGTACGATAGCAAGTTGTCACGACTGCGATGAAAGCGCCGGGCGCCACGGGTTGACGACTATCCACCACGCGCGCGGGAGTGCCACGAGTGTCCAGCAATACCGCGATCAGTGAGCCGGGTCTGGGGAATTATCGCGTCATCCGGACGATTTATCCCGGTGTGACGTCGATGGTTCTTGAGGCGCAAGACTCATCTGGAAAACGATTTGCGATCAAGCAACTGCTGGAATCGCGTGCAGCGGATTCAGCGGAGCGCCGCGCGTTCGAATACGAGGCACGGCTGGGACAATCTTTGCGCCACCCGAATCTGATACGTTTTCACGAGTACGTGAAAGACACAGATCAGCCCTATTTCGTGATGGATTTCTTCACCGGCCATCACCTCAAACTGGCCATCGCCAAGCCGAACGACTATCCGGAAGTGAAGCGGCAACTTCATCGGATTATCACGCAATCGGCGCAGGCTTTGGCGTACATGCACGACCAGGGCTGGATTCACCGCGACGTGAAACCCGAAAATATCATGGTGAACAAGACGGGCGAGGTTCGGGTGATCGATTACACCCTGACCCAGCACCCGGTGACGGGCCTGTCCGCGCTGTTCAAGAAGAAGATGAAGACACGGCAAGGAACGGCCAGCTACATGGCGCCCGAGCAGATTCAGCTCGCGACTCCCGCCATTCCTGCCGACGTTTACAGCTTCGGAATCACTTGCTACGAACTGGCTTGCGGCCGACCGCCATTCCGGGCTAACTCGATTTCCGAGTTGCTCGGCAAGCATATGAAAGAGCAGGCGACGCCGCTTTCGATGCACAACAAGGACGTGACGCCCGAATTTAACGACCTCGTGATGCAGATGATCAAGAAGAACCCGGCGGACAGGCCGGCCGATCTGCACGAGTTTCTGACCCGATTTTCGCGCATCCGCGTTTTCAAGGACGACCCGCCACTTTCGTCATCGTCATCGCGCAACGGGATGTAAGCCGGCGCACCGCCGCTCGCCCGTTTTGATTCGATAAGGAATGCCTTTCCGATGAAGCCTGCGAACACCGAGGTCCGCCTTCCCTTCGAAGCCCCGATTTACGAACTGGAAACTCGGCTGGCGGAGATGGAAAAGACCCTTGGCAGCGCCAAGGACCGATCCGACAACGCGTCGGCGGAAGCGGCCGAACAACTCCGCCGGATGCGTAAGGAACTCCTGAACCTCAAGCGGAACGTGTTCCAGAACCTCGATCCCTGGCAGACCGTTCAAGTCTCCCGCCACCCTGCCCGCCCGCATTCGCGCGACTACCTCGAGCTGATTTTCGGTGGCTTCGTCGAGTTGCATGGCGACCGCGCGATTGGCGACGACCACGCGATCGTTACCGGATTCGCGCACATCGGCGATGAAAAGGTGATGTTCATCGGCCATCAGAAGGGGAAGAACCTCGCCGAGCGCACCGCCTGCAACTTCGGTTGCGCGCATCCCGAAGGGTATCGCAAGGCCCTCCTTAAGATGAAGATGGCGGCCAAGTTCAAGCTGCCGATCATCACGTTCATCGATACGCCGGGCGCATACCCCGGGATCGCGGCCGAAGAACGTGGCCAGGCGCTTGTGATCGCCGAAAACCTGATGGAAATGAGCCAGATCGACACGCCGATCGTTACGGTCGTGATTGGCGAAGGCGGATCGGGCGGTGCGCTGGGGATTGGCATGGGCGACCGCGTCGCCATGCTCGAGCATTCGTACTACTCAGTAATCAGCCCAGAAGGATGCGCGACGATTCTCTGGAAGGGGGCCGACGCTGCTCCTAAAGCCGCGGCCGCTCTGAAGATGACCGCACCTCACCTGCTCCGCTTCGGAATCATCGACGAGATCATTGCCGAACCGATTGGCGGCGCCCATCGCGATCATCGGGGCGTGGCGGCGGCTGTGAAGGCGTTCATTATTCGGAGCCTTCGTGAATTAGCCGACCAGCCACGCGAAGAACTCCTTAATCGCCGTTACGAGAAGTACCGCAAGATCGGCATTTTCGTCGAAGATGCCGAGGAAGCTCAGGCGATCTAAGGGCGTTCTGTGCGGCGGTGATTCTGGCATCGCGTGTGCGAAGGATTGATAAGAGCGGATAGATCGTTACGATTGCGGCGATCGTCATCTCCTACTCGCCTTGTCAATTTCCGCAGAATTGCCCAGAATGCGTGGGAGCCCACGGATGGGCGAGCGATTCGCGCACTTTGCTCCAGGCGAGGGTTCGAGTCGGGTCGATTACTCCCCTGTCATTTCCCGATGTCCGGGTGCGAGTCGGGTTTCCGCAAGGAGCGTTCAGGGATGGCCGTCGCCTCCGCAGCCGGGTCGTCGTCGCCTCATCCTGGCCCTGAATTCACTGCGGGGCCCGGTGGTGCTCACACACATATCCAACCGCCTGGCCCAATTCAAAGTCTGGGCGAGAGCGTCTTCGACGTCGTCTCCGACATTGGCGGGCTGGCGCAGTTTTCGTTGCTAACATTTTCCTGGCTGTTCCGTCGCCGGCCGCGCTGGTCGATTCTGATCCCAAACTTTTACGCCATCGGCGTTTCCAGCGTTCCAGTCGTTGCCATCACTGGCACGTTCATCGGCATGGTGCTGGCAATCCAGACCTTCAGCCAGTTCGAAGCTATGGGGTTGGCGACGCGTCTGGGATCGGTCATCAACATCTCGCTGCTCAAGGAGTTAGGGCCGGTGCTCGCCGCGACGATGCTCGCAGGCCGAGTTGGCTCGTCGATGGCGGCAGAGTTAGGCACGATGCGGGTCACCGAACAAATCGACGCCCTCTCCGCTCTCGGTACGAACCCGATTTACTATCTCGTCGTTCCCCGGCTGCTCGCCTGTTTTATCATGATTCCGCTGCTTACGTTGTTAGCGGACTTCATGGGAGTGATCGGCGGGGCGGTGGTTTGTACAAAGCTGCTTGGCGTCGATAGTTACCATTACTGGTTCCACTCGCGCCAGTACGTTGGCGGGCTCGATATTTTCGCCGGAATTTTCAAGGTCTTTTTCTTCGGCGCTGCGATCGCCCTGATTTCCTGCCATCGGGGTTTTCACTCGCGAGCGGGTGCCGAAGGCGTGGGTCGGGCGGCGACTGAGGCGTTCGTTTACGCTTTCATTGCGATTCTCGTGCTCGACTTCATGATCGGCTACCTGTGGAATCGCGTCTACGACATGCTCAACCCGAACTCCACGGGCGGTTTCATATGAGCGCGGTCGATCGTCAAGGTGCCGAGGTCTCTGGCTCGCACGCGACAGGGCCGATCGTCTCGTTGCACGACATTTCGATGAAGTTCCGGACGCAAAACGTGCTCCGCAACCTCACGCTCGACGTTGCGCCGGGCCAGACCGTTTGTATCATTGGCGAGAGCGGTTGCGGCAAAACCGTGCTGCTCAAATTGATGATCGGCCTGCTGAAACCAACGGCCGGCACGGTCGTCTTTGATGGCAAGAACCTCGCCATGCTCAAAGAATACGAGCTAACTCAGGTTCGTTTGCGATTCGGCTTCCTGTTTCAGATGGCCGCGCTCTTCGATAGCCTCACCGTTTTCGATAACGTTGCGTTCGGTCCGCGAGAACATAAGTCGTTGGGGCATGACGAGATCGAGAAACTCGTCGCCGATCGCTTGCAGGAAGTAGGACTACCGCTCGGGCTCGAGCAGAAAAAACCGGCCGAGCTTTCGGGTGGTCAACGTAAACGAGTTGGGCTGGCTCGGGCGCTTGCGCTCAATCCAGAGGTTATGCTTTACGACGAGCCAACGACCGGACTCGACCCGATCATGTCCGACGTGATCAACGAGTTGATTCTCCAGACGCAGAAGACCAAGAAGACGACGGGTATCGTCGTTACGCACGATATGAAAACAGTTCACAAGGTGGCCGACCGTGTGGTCATGCTGTACCCGTTGGCGCGATTGAAGCCCAACGAGCCGCAGATGATTTACGACGGTCCGCCGGACGGTCTGGAAGATCACGCCGATAGCCGTGTTCGCCAGTTCGTACGCGGAGAGGCCGGTGAACGATTGCGAGAGATGGCGCAGGGACGCGGATAACGCCTGGCTTTGAGTGGAATCGAACCAGAAGCGAAACGTACCGTCGACCCTGAGACTGCGGAAAGGCCCGTCATGAACGAACGTGTGATGCAGTTCCGGATTGGCATGTTCGTCCTGGCGGCGGGCCTCGTCCTGCTCATGATGATCATCTGGTTTGGCGAATCGCCCACCATTCTCCGCGACCAGGTTTACCTCAAAGCACACTACCTCGAAGCGCCCGGCGTGAGCGAGGGAATCCCGGTGCGCCGGAGCGGTATCAAGGTCGGCGAAGTGACGAAGATCGAGTTCGACGAACGTCCCGGCCAGCCCGACGGCGTGATCGTCACCCTTGCACTCGACCGCAAAGCGAAGCTCAAGAAGGGAACCGTTCCGCTCATCACGCGCGCCCTGATTGGTGACGTGGCGATCGAGATGACGCCGGGAACGGGCGCTGAAGCCCTGGAAGTGGGCGAATCGGCGTCGAACGCGCCGATCGTCGAAGGAAGCGTGACGGCCGATCCTGCCAAGGCGCTCGCGGCCGCGACCATCGCATTCGAGCGCGTGGGCAACACGCTCACGTCGATCGAAGATGCCGCCAAGGGCGTTGCGACCGTTACCAAGAAAGCGGAAGGGATCGATCAGTTCATCACGACCTGGACGCAGACCGGCAAGAACCTCGGCTCAGCTGGCTCGCGAATTGACGATCTGATCAAGGCCAACGAAGGCGACTTCCGGCCGGCGGTTGCGAATCTGCGTAGCGTGAGCGAGAAGCTCGACAAGACGCTCGACGCCAAGACTCAAGCCGAGTTGCGAACGGCGATCGAGCGGATCTCCGCCGCCGGTGCGAAGCTCGACGCAGGACTAACGACGCTGAACCCGATTCTGGCCGATATCGCCGCGCCCGTGAACAACGTGCCAACGACGAACATCGGCCAGACGCTCTGGCGGGCGAATCGCGTCGCGTCGGACGTCGGCCTTTTGACTCGCACGCTGAACGACGGCAAGGGTGGGCTCAACCAGAACGGTTCGATTCAAAAGCTGTTCATGAGCACAGAACTGCACGACAACTGGAATCGCGTGTCGCTGACGGCGAACGAGATGCTGCAGTCGTTCCGGCCGGTGATCGCTTCGGTACGAAGCTTCGTCGAGCGCGTCTCGCGCGACCCTTCGGTCCTGACGCGAGGCGCGCTCTCACGATAGACATCGAGATCGCTTCGCGTCAGCGCGAAGGGGGTTCGAGCGGCGGGAGATCGTCGCTCGGAGCGGTGCGAATCACCGGCTTTTCGCTCGATCGCCGAATAATCGGCGCGGGTTCGGCCGGTACCGGCGGTGCGATGCGCTGGGCTCGCGTGCTGGGAACGGGAGTCGGCGGCGGGGGCGGCAGTTCGTCGGGAACGATCGAGGGACGGCGGTCGACTGGTGTCGATTCGATCGGTTCGAGAACAGCCGGCGTTCCTGGGTCGACGATTCGCTCTGAGCCCGGAACGATGTAAGAACCGTCGGCGAGAATTCGCTTCGTCGGGGTTACGGGCGAAGGGCCGCACACAGCGCAACCGGCAACGCACCGGTTCGGCAGCGAAGCGAGCGCCCTGCGCGACTTCTTCCGCACGCCGAGGTCGCGATCGCTGGCGGCTGCCTTGCGAAGCGCGAGATGAGCTTCAGGATCGCACGCGCCCATCTTGCGCAGCGATTCTGCAGCTTCTTCACGCACATCATCCTTGGGGTCGCAAAGAAGCGACGCGGCCAGGGCGTGTACCACTTCGGGATGGCACGTCCATTTCACTTTTCCCAGATTCTCGGCAGCGTCTTCGCGATCGTGCGCCTTCGGGCTGGTTTGGAGCCGAACGATCGTCGCCTGCACAGCCGAGTACCGGACGCCGCACTGATCACAGCCGACCGCTCGATCGGGCGAGTTGTGGCCCGCCAGGACCCCGAGCACGAGAAATGCGGTGATCATCATTGCTGTTTCTCCTCCCATGCGTCACGTACAATCCGCGGTCCGAGCTTTCCGGCGAGGAAACCTCGTCCATTTACTATAATCGCCCCCGGCAACCTGGGCAAATCGCGCAGAGCCCCAACCCAACTCGCCGAGCATTCGACCTGTGACGGATTTGATGAGGAACCGCTCCGTGATCACGACCGCAAGCCGCATCATCGCATTGCTTTCACTCGCGGGTGCGATCACGTCCATCGTTTCGCCCAGCAATTTCCCGCATTTTCTGATCATCTCCAGTTTGGTTCTGGCAATCCCCCCCATCCGTCGCGCCTGGCGTGGAGCGGAAGGGACTTCGCTTCGACCGGCGATTATCTGGTCCGGAATTGCGATCGGCGTGACGCTCCTCGCGCAGCTCGCAGCATTGGACGAACCCGCGGAGACTGGCCGGCCGTTCGCGGGGCAGGTTGCCTATATCGCCGCGTTGTCCGTGTTCGCGACACTCATCAGCGTGCTCAACGCGCGTACTCCGGGTGGAGGCGCGTGGGCGATTCTCATGGCACTACTCGTTGTCGTGTTTCTTGTTCCCTGGCTCGAAGGATCGGGACTCGCGCGAGAAGGGAACGGCTGGGATCATCTGCGACTGACACCGCCCTGGACCATTTTCTATGGCTTGCTCGTGATCGCAGGCGTGACGAATTTTCTGCCGACGCAATTTGGGCAGGCAGCGATTGCGCTTGGACTGGGTTTCGGTCTCGAATATCTGATGCTCACGCAGGTGAACTGGACGCACACGACGCGCGGCTTGCTGGCGACTGGCGCCTGCCTGTGCTGGTCGGCGGCGGTCTGGCTCGCGGATATGGCGACGCTCACCGCTCAAGTTCCCCCCGCAGGGCTCGAACGCCTCTGGCGATGGTTTCGCAATCGTTGGGGCGTGGTGTGGGCCTTGCGCGTTCAGGAGCGTTTCAACCGCTCCGCGCAGAGTGCGGGTTGGCCGATCAAACTCACGTGGTATGGCGTCGTTTCAACCTCGCCTGATCCCGCCGAACCACTCGTCATCCCGGACGAAGCCGAAGCGATGCTCGCCGGACTCCTGCGCCGATTCGCAACGGCCGAGGTTCTGGCGCAGGCGGGCGGATCAACTCCCAAAGAATTCTAATCCGTTTGGATCGAAGCGCCTTCCATTGGCCAAATCGACGGCTATGATTCAAAAGAGGACGCTTTTGCGAGAAGCGTCTCCTCCCCCTCAACGCTGAGCGAACCCGCGTGTGCCGCGACGATCATGCTGCGCGCTGATTGTTCCGTCACGCACCGGCTTCGCTGGCGATATCGCAACTCTGGCAATGTCTCTCCACCGGTCGGCCAGTGTTTGGGAGCTCCTCGAATGATCAAGTCTCTTCGCAACAGCTTGCTTGCGTTCGCCGGATTCGGCCTTTTTGGCGCCTCTGCCTTTGCCCAGGCTCCAGCACCCGCCGCCCCCGCGGCTCCGAATTACTACGTCAGCAACGGCGTGATCTACCAGGCTGCGGCTCGCCCCTACTACGCCGCCACGCCGGTTTATCGCAGCACGGTCACGACCAATCACGCGATGACGGGACGCGTGTCTCATAACTTCGACCCCTCGGGTCGAGGTGTGCAATTGCACAAGCCGTGGTTGCGTCCGTTGCGCTAATCCTCGTTACGAGGTGAAGATTTAGATCCCGCCCGCTCGTTCGGCCCTGGCACGTTCGTCGAGAATCGCCAGGGCACGATCGCTGTACGCGCGGGCCTCGTCGTGGCGTCCCATTGCCTGGGCAACCTTCGCTAAACCCTCGAGGCTGGCGACGACTTCCGGGTGCTTCGTGCCAAAAACGGTCTCGCGGATCTGAAGGGCTCGCTTGAGCAGCGGCTCGGCCTTGGCCGGATCTCCCTTATCGACATAGAGCGCGGCCAGGTTGTGCAGCGTGGGGATCAGGTCAGAGAGATTTGCCTTCGCAGCCTTTTCGCGAATTGACAGAGCCCGGAGATAGGCTGTTTCAGCTTCTTGATACTTGCGCTGGGTGTGACAGACCGTCGCGATGTTATCGAGCAGAGCGGCGACGTTTGCGTGATCTTTCCCCTTGGCCTGTTCTTCGATCGCCAGGCAGCGGCGGTACAGCGGCTCGGCGTCGGCGGGGCGTCCCTGCGCATCGCGCAGACAGGCGAGGGTGTTCAGGCTCTGCGCGAGTTCGTGCGGCGGGGTGTCTTTCTGCTTTTCACGCGCGGCGAGTGCGAATTGAGCGAGCGGATCGGCCTCAGCGAACTTCCCCGCCGAAAGGTTCGTCCAGGCGAGGAGGTCGAGCGTGCGAGGGATGCGATCGTCGTCTGATGCGAACTGCCGCAATTCCTTTGCGGCCTTCGCCAGTTCGGTTTGTGCTTCGTCGAGCTTGCCATCGTCGAACGCGCGTTTACCCGCGTCGAAGGCGGCCTTCCAGGTTGCATCATCGGCCCGAGCCGAGCCACAGATCGTCAAAACCAGTCCCGTAACCAGGCATGCCAACTTTGACTTCATGTTCATTCATCCGGCAACGACGCCTGGCGAAAAGCCGCGCCGCTGTGTTAATCGCCTGAGGAAGAGTCAGTTGATGTGCGACGACATAAAGAAATCGGCATGCCAATTGTCTCTAGATTCCCACAAATTCCTACTATGGTTAATCTTACGACCAAATCCTTATCCCTCTTTCAAAAAAAACACCTTGTTCATTGCCGCTGAATCATGCAAAACCGCCACGAGTTCGGGCAGGCTGCAAGAGGGGCAAGGGCACCGCTTGTCGGGTGGGGTTGGCTTTGTTTACAGTAGGAAGTCGTTTCGGTGAGGGGTTTTCGACATCAATGCGAGGCCGCGCGGCCTCTGAATGATGGATTGCGTGGCAGGCAAGTCGACGCCTTCGCGTCGGCTGTTTGACACAAAAAGCCGCGAGGGAGTCGACCACAGGGATGCCGCCCGGCGCTGAACAGAACGTGGTCGTCCTGGGTTCGACCGGCTCGATTGGCCGAAGCGCCCTGAGCGTGATCGAACACGATGCCGGCCGACGCCTCCGCGCGTTCGGCCTTGCCGCTCATTCGAGCGTCGACCTGCTCGTCGAACAGGCTCGAACCTTCCAGCCACGCTACATCACCCTCACCTGCCCCGACGCCCGCGCGCGAATCAACGGAGCACTCTCCGGCACGCGCGTCGAGTTGCTCGACTCGCTCGACGGCATCATCCGCATGGTGCAGGCGCCTGAAACCGACAAGGTTCTCTCGGCGATCGTCGGCGCTGCCGGACTGGAAGGCACCTGGGCGGCGATTGAGGCGGGAAAGACCATCGCGCTCGCGAACAAGGAAACGCTCGTCGTCGCCGGTCCGCTCATCATGGACCTGGCCCGCGAACGCGGCGTCGCGATGCTGCCGGTCGATAGCGAACACTCGGCGATCTTTCAGGCGCTCAAGGCCGGCCAGCCGAATGAAGTGCGGCGGGTGATTTTGACATCGTCCGGTGGGCCGTTCCGCGGTAAGACCGCACGCGAGTTGGCGAACGTCACCCCCGAACAGGCGCTCAAGCATCCGACCTGGAGCATGGGGCCGAAAATCTCGATCGACTCCGCCACTTTGATGAACAAGGCGCTCGAGGTGATCGAAGCTCGCTGGCTCTTCGACCTTCGTCCCGAGCAGGTGGAGGTGGTCGTCCACCCGGAGAGCGTCATTCACTCGATGGTCGAATTCGTCGACGGCAGCGTCGTGGCGCAGCTCTCGCCGCCCGACATGCGTTTGCCGATTCAACTCGCGCTCAATTATCCCGACCGTGTCCCCGGCCCCTGCCCCTTGCTCGACCTCACAAAACGCTTCTCGCTCAATTTTGAGCCGCCCGACCGCGAAACGTTCCCGTGCCTTGACCTAGGCTATGAGGTGATGAGACGCGGGGGAACGGCGGGGGCTGCACTCAATGCCGCGAATGAGGCGGCCGTCAGTCGTTTTCTGTCGTCCGAGATCGGTTTCCTTGACATTCCTCGAGCCTGTCGCGCCGCGCTCGATCACCATAACTTCGACCCCCGACCGACGCTCGACGCCCTCTGGCGTGTTGATGCGGCGGCTCGGCAGGAGGTCCGCCGTTGGAAGCCGTAACAGGTCTGTTTGGATGGATTATTGATCTCGTCAAGGTTGTCATCGGCCTTGGCTTTGTGATCTTCATCCACGAACTCGGTCACTTCCTCGCTGCGAAGTGGAACAACGTCAAAGTCGAGAAGTTTTTCCTCGGCTTCGACTTTTTTGGCACGCGGATCTGGAGCTTCAAATACGGCGAAACCGAGTACGGCATCGGCGGCATTCCGCTTGGCGGTTATGTGAAAATGCTCGGCGAGGAAGCCAATGAGAATGGCGAGAAATCAACCGATCCGCGCGCGTTCAATAACAAATCCGCCGGCGCACGAATCGTCATTCTCTCCGCCGGCGTGGTGATGAATATCATCCTCGGCGTTGTTATTTTTACCGCCTGCCAGATGATCGGCGTCCGCGAAATCCCCGCGAAAATCGGCCGCGTGATTCCAGGTTCGCCCGCCTACGACGCCGGTCTCCGCAGCGGCGACGAGATCGTGTCGATCGACGGCCGGACCGACGTCCACTACAACCGGATGCGCCTCAAGGTCAGCCTGAGCCGGAGCGGGCAAATCCTCGACTTCGGCGTGAAGCGCCCTCACGTCGAAGACGTGCTGCACCTGCCGATCGAAGCCAAGCGTCAAGGCAAGGCCGGCATGCCGACGATCGGTGTTACCTCTGCGGAAGGGCTCAACTTCTACAAGGACGTGCAATGGATCGAGCCCTCCGGCATGGAAGGCACTGCGCCCGCCAAGGACTCGCTTCCGCCGATGGGAACAATCGTCGCCGCCGGTCCGAAAGGATCGTCGCTGGTGCCGGTCAAGAGTGCCTTCGAATTGCAGCAGATCCTCTACGACAATCGCGACAAGCCGATCGACGTTCAGGTCGAGTCGTCGGCCGAAGAGAAGGGTCCCAAAACGACGACGACTGCGACGATTCCCGTCAACCACGTCGTCGACTTCGGCCTCCGAATGACGCCTGGAACCGTCAAGGCGATTCAGCCCGGCTCACCCGCGGACAAGGCGGGAATCAAGGTTGGCGATCGTATCGTTTCGTTCGACGGGCACGACGATTACGACCCGATGAAGTTAGGCGACGATGCGTTTGGCCAGGCTGATAAAGCAACGAAGCTGACCGTCGAGCGCGCCAACGCCGGCAAGCCCGAACGCGTCGAACTGACAGTGACGCCGAATGCGCTTCGCCCGTACTATCTCACCGCGCAGGCACTCACCGACCTTCTCGAACCGCTCGACATCCCCGCGCTTGGACTGGCGGTCGACGTCGAGCCCAAGGTTGCGGCCGTTGCTGAAAATAGTCCAGCTGCCAAGGCCGGAATTGCTCCCGGCGCGGTGATTTCGCAAATCACTTTCCCGCCGCTCAAGAAGCTCGACGGCACGGCCGATCCCAAGGCCAAGCCCAAGGTCGTCGACCTCGGCGCCATGCCCGAAAAGCCAGAAAAAAGCGTTTCGTACGCCCAGTGGCCTGGCGCTTTCTGGATGTTTCAGAGCGTGCCGCTCGAAGACGTAACGATCACGCTCAAGGACAACGCCAAGCCGATTAAGTTGCGTGCCGAACGCGACCCGCGATGGTTCAATCCCGATCGTGGTCTCCAGACCATGCAGGACATCCGCGATGTGCCGCCGCAACCGTTTGGCGCCGCGCTCAAACGCGGTACGGATGAAACGTACGACAACGTCGTTTCCATTTACGCGATGATCCGCAGCCTGTTTGTGGGACGCGTCAGCACGAGCAACCTCGCGGGCCTGCCGCGCATCGTTGATATCGCGACTCAGGCCGCGAAAGCTGGCTTCGTCACTCTGCTGGGATTCCTCGGCGTGTTGAGCGTGAACCTTGCCGTGCTCAATTTCCTGCCAATCCCTCCGCTCGACGGCGGACAGATCGCGTTCATCATCGCCGAGAAGGTGCGCGGTAAACCGCTCAAAGATTCAACACTCAATGTGTTGTTAATTGGCGGCCTTGTCCTCGTGCTCAGCCTGATGGCGTTTACTATCATCCAGGACGTGATTTTGCTCGTGCTCGGTAAGGGGTAATTTTGCACGCGTCCTGGGGAGATTTGCCATGCAGGTCGTCCTCACGGTGATTCGCGGGAAAGGAGTGGGGCGGTCGTTCGAGATTGCCCCGCTCCAGTCAGTCGTCGTCGGCCGAGGTGCCGACGCCGACTTCTCGTTCGCCGCGCATGATACTCACATGTCGCGCCGGCATTTCAAAATCGACTTCGACGGTACTGACGTCAAACTCGTCGACCTCGGAAGTGCGAATAGAACGATCGTCCGCGGCTCGGCCGTTCGCGAGTGCGCCCTCGCGGATGGCGATGTGGTCGCCGCCGGCACAACTTTGCTCCGCGTCGACTTCAAACATAGTCATTCCGACGCGGCAATTCCCACCTACTACCACATGCCAACCGTCGATGCCCAAGCGTCGACACCATCTCAAGGCGCGTCACTGCTCAAGACGGTCTCCGGAGGCAGCACACGCACGTGCATCGGTTGTGGTGTTGGTTATCTGTCGCAGGAACCAGTCCAGCCAAGTTACCCCCTCTGCTCTTATTGCCGCGAGGAGGCAAACGACCATTTTCAGCCCGTGCCAGGCTATCTCTTCCTGCGCATGCTGGGTCGCGGAGGTGCAGGCGTCGTCTGGCTCGGGCTGAGAGAATCCGACGGCAAGCGATTCGCCATCAAGGCTCTCGTTGTCGGCCATGGAACCGGCCAGACGACCCACGTTCGCTTCCGTCGCGAGGCGAGCGTGCTGCAAGATCTGATCCACCCGCACATCGTTGGTTTTCACGAGATGAAGACAATCAAGGATGAGCATTACCTAGTCATGGAATACATCCCCGGCCAGGACGCAGCTCGGCTGCTTGCTGCACAGGGGCCATTTGAAATTCCTCGCGCAGTGGATCTCGCCTGCCAACTGCTCGAGGCCCTCGACTACGCGCACGCCAAGCGATTCGTGCATCGGGACATCAAGCCGAGCAATTTGCTGATCGTCCGCGAGAACGGCCGCGAAGTTGTGAAACTCGCCGACTTTGGCCTGGCACGGATCGTCGAGCAGCTTACCGATCACGCGGTTACGACCTCGAACGACCGTGCAGGGACGCCCTCGTTCATCGCCCCCGAGCAGATTCGCGACTTTCGCAACGCCAAGCCGGCGACTGATCAATACGCCGTGGGAGCAACGCTTTATAACTTGCTGACAAACCAATACGTGTTTCGCGTTGATGGCAGTGCGTTTGATTTCTGTATTCGCGTCCTGGAAGAAGAGCCTGTGCCGATCCGTAAGCACCGACCCGAGATATCCGAGGAGCTTGCGGCGATCATTCATAAGGCGCTCCAGAAAGATCCAAGCCGGCGATTTCGGAACGTTGTTGAGATGCGTCGAGCATTGTCAAAACTGGAGCCGGGTCTCAGTTCGGTTGGATCTACGCCATGGAAGTCGCCCTGATAGGAATGATCGTTAGAACCGGATGGCCAAACCTGTAATTGGGATTCAGATCGGTCATGTGCGCGGTCGATGTCGAGGAATGACGTTACGCGCCCTCCATTGATTTTGCACCGAGACGCCATGCCGTAACGCTTCCTTCTCGAGTTCCATCGAGAGGGGCGGGCATTCGAAGATCGGGGGCGCGGACGGTTCCTCGGAGCCGCACCGGTGATCGACCTCCTTCCCGCCCGCGCATGGGTAATCCGTCGCCAGAACGGATTTGTCGCACCCAGCCCCAGCCCAGCGCCGGCCCCCAGCTCGAAGCCTCCAATCGCGCCAGCGCAACCGCGCTACGCGGAATTTGATACCCTGCGCGCGACCGCCCTTTTCGCCGTCGTCGCATTACATGCAGGACTCGCATACACGCAGCTCGACATCCCTCGCCTGCTCTGGGCCGTTCGCCAACCAAGTGGTCATATCGGCTTCGACCTCTTCGCGTGGTGGGCGATGGGCTTTTCGATGCCGCTGTTTTTCACGATCAGCGGCTTCTTCGCGGCAGCGATTTACAAGTCGCGCGGACCATCGGGATATCTCAAGAATCGATTCAAGCGGATTGCCGTCCCGTTCTTTGCCGGCGGAGCATTTTTGCTCCCGCTCTGCTTCTTCGCGTGGGCCTACGGCTGGCTCGCGACGAACCGCTGCACGCTCCGCGAGATTCGCCGGATGCGCTTCTTCGATCCGTTGATCGAATCCGCACTTTACGGCCCCGCGCACCTGTGGTTTCTCGAATATCTGATGGTCATGCTCGTCGGTTACTATCTCATCCGGCGGTTGGCGGATAAGTTCCAGCTCGGGTCGCTCAATGCCGCGAGTCTGGGACGAATGCTCCAGAGCCGCTGGACGCCAATTTTGCTCGCGATTCCCGCGACGCTCATCCTGCGAATCAGTCGCGATTGGTACGGCGTGGAAGTCACGTTCGACCGCCACAACTCGTTCATGATCAGCCCGGTTCGCCTGCTCCATTACTCGCTGTTCTTCAGCATGGGCCTGGCGATTCACCACGCTAGAGGTGCGCTCGATCTGCTGGCGAAGCGCGGCGTGTTGTATCTGGTCTGCCTCGTGCCGGTCTTCGCCGTTCGCGCCGCGCTCATGCGGCTCGACCTCGAACAGCCGCTCTTCGAGCCGTTCGCCACGCTCCTCTCGTTGAGCGGTGGATTGTTCTCGTGGCTCGCCGTGCTCGGAGCGATCGGGACTGCGCGACGTTACTTCGCGCAACCGTCGCGGTTCGTGCGTTTCCTCGCCGATCGGTCCTACTGGATCTATCTCGTCCACATGCCGATCGTGGGGCTGATTCAGGCCGATCTCGTTTCATGGCCGCTTGGCAACCTCGCGAAGTTCGCGATCTCACTTGGCCTCACGTTCGCCCTCGGCGTTGCGAGTTACCAGGTATTGCCGAAGAGGCGAAAAGCGATTGAGACCAAATCGCAAAACGCCGCGACCGAACGTGCACCCATGGCACGTCCAATCGCGGCGGTTGTTGCTCTTACTTGATGTCGATCAGTACGAGTCGGCCGAGACAACCTCGCCACCGGCGACGGTCGAAAGGGCACGCCAGGTGTTCACAGCGATCGAGTTCTTGATGAACTTCACGCTACCGTCGCCAAACAGCACGTTTACACCACCAGGGTGATAGCTGCGCGAGGTGACAGCCGAATAGGTCGGGCCTCCGTCGTCTTCGTCTTCCGACGTAACGTCGGTGTCGAGGCCGTTCGTACCGGCCGGCGACTTGGTATTGGGCGGCAAGGCTGTGGTGAAACCGTCGAGGAACGAGTTGCCGTTGCTCCACTTGGTGTGGCCGCCACCAGGCAAACCCGGCGGGGGAGCGGCAATCTTGTATCCCGCGCCCGGCGATGCGGCGATGCTGGCGAGCACCGTCGGCACATCCGGCAGCGCGTTCATACCAGCCGGGCCGGGCGGCGCAGGAGTCGCTCCACCGTCGTGGTAGGCCTGGGTGTAGGTTTTGACTTCTGCGGCGAGGATCGTCTGGCTCGTTCCGTCCTGGAAATTGGCGATGGAGCGCGATTGATTGGGGCCGAATGCACCGGGATTTTTGCCAGGCATGGAAGGCCCACCGAACGTGAACCAGATCCCTTCGCACCAACCGTAATTAGAAATCCCGTAAGTAGTTACAGCACCAGTGGTCGCGTTGGTCGTCGTGGCTGCCACGCTATTCACTTCGCTCGGACAGATGAACACCGACAGTTGAGTTGAGACCGCCGTCGAGTTCGACGCGTCGCTAACTTTCACCGAGAAATTCATCGCGTTCGCGAGCGCCCCTTGCTCCAGGAACTGAGCGATACGCGACGAGGCCCCCCATGTCGACTTCCAGGTCACAGTGCCCGCCGAGTTGAACGTCAGCACCATTTGCGGCGGAAATACGCTGTTATTGCTCTCGTAGTTGTGCATTGCCAACCCGAGCTGCTTCAAGTTGTTCACACACTGCATTCGACGCGCGGCCTCACGCGCCGACTGCACCGCAGGCAAAAGCAACGCAATGAGCACCGCAATGATCGCGATCACCACCAGCAGCTCGATCAAGGTAAACGCCGAAGCTCGCTTCGCAGTTCCCACGTTGCCCATCCCCCCCTCTTCTCTAGCAGACATGCCTCGGGCGACCAGATCGAGGCGAGTTTTATTGAGATTGAGTCTCAATTGCATGACCAAAGATAAATTCTCAATGAACTCCGTGTCAAGGGCTTTTTATGCATGGATTCGCGAACGCAAGCTGCGGGGGTGGATTCTTGCTAAGATTGACCCGGATCGGCCGAAAAGATTGCCAAAGGTCTGCCGAGGGACGATCCAACAGAGGTTGCGGCAATGCAGAATGAAGTGCTTCATCAATCGCGCTGCTTTCATTCCTCACCGGAATATTGCCGAACCTTTTGGGGTCGATTGGTCTGGATTTACGAAGGCAAAGGCAGCCTCACCCTGACGACGACTCACCTGTCATTCCAGGGAAAGTCGCTCAACTTCGATGTTCCGCTCGAGGCGATTCGCGGCATCGGTCTCAGCGAGTTTTCGCGTGCGTCAAAGCCATTCGGCCTGTTTTCGCTCGTCGTGCGATACGAGGTCGGTGGTAAGGAATTTGTGACTCACCTGGTGCCGCATCTTTCGAGCCTGGCACCAACTTGGCAGACGAACCAGATCGTCTTGCAGTGGTTCGACACTCTCCGGGCGCAGCCGGTTCTTGCCGAACGCGTCGATTCGCCGCTCATCGCCTTCCCTAAACCCATGGAGTCGGCTCAATCTCTCGCGGCGATGGCGATGATCCTTGGTGGCCTGACAGCATTGGGAGGCGTGCTGGGAAGTGCCATCGTTTTCATCGCGGCTGCAGCAAAGCGCTAGGCGCTGACAGGAAATGGCCGCGCGGGGGGATTGGTCGCGAAGTTCCGCCGGGCTATGCTTGAACAATCGGGCGAGCTCACGTCACTCTCGTCGCGCCGTTCCACTCTCCTCGGAGAACGGGCCGTGAACACAATTGACTATGTCTACCGGTTTGATCCGAAGAATCCGTCGGTCAAGCCCCCGCCGCCCGACGCCGAATCGGCCCGCCGGATGCTCGAAGACGGTAACCGGATGTTCTCCGAGTGGATGGAAAGCTGTCGCACGGGCACATTTTCTAACGGCGAACCGCGATACGTCGTCCAGTGCAACGGTCTCGAAGTGGGAATGATTCGGACGCTTGGCGAACTGCCCAAGCAAGCGCCGTTTGCGGTTGTGGTCGGTTGCTCCGATGCGCGTGTGCCGACCGAAATGCTGTTCGGCCAGGGATTCAACGACCTCTTCGTCATTCGCGTCGCCGGCAATGTGATGGGGAACGAGTGCCAGGGGTCGATCGACTTCGCACTCAACGCCCTCAGCGAGAGTGTCAAGGTACTCGTCGTCCTCGGCCACAGCGGTTGCGGTGCTGTAACTGGTGCAGTTGACGCCTATTTGCGCCCGCTCAAGTTCTGGTCGAAATCGACCTCGAACATGCTCCGTTCGATCCTCGAACGCATCTTCGTCGCCGTGCGTGAAGCGGCGAACGGCATCAAAGAGGTATGGGGTCCAGAAGCCCGCAACATGCCTGGCTATCGCGAAGCACTCATCGAAACCGCCGTTTGCATCAACGCCGCGCAATCCGCCTTTCAGCTTCGTTCCGAGGTCGAAGCGGCTGGAAAGTGGGAAATCGACGTCCTGTACGGCGTGTTCAATCTCAAAAATCACCAAGTATCGATGCCGAACGATCCCAACGCCCCTCCTTCCGCCGAAAACGTGCACCTCGCGCACGCTCCTTCAACGCCGCGAGAATTCCAGACGCTCGCAACCCACATGGCGGAGCTGCTCAGATATCGGGCAACGGCCAAGGCTGGGACCAACGGCGCCCCTGCATCGCCTGCAAACTCCGCAGCGCCTACCGATCACCCGAAAGAGTGATCCGTTAAACAAGTGAATCGCATGAAAGGTTGGCGAGGATTCCCCCTGCGAATCTTCACTCGCCGTTCATGCTTCCTTTTCGAACGCGGGTTACCCTGTCGTTTGTCCATGTGTCACTTTCATCAGTGCATCTGGGCATCCGCCAGGGAAGCTCCCGCCTTCGAAGAGGAAATCCCCCATGCCTTCCAATCATTCGGCTCGCCCCCGTGGGACGCGCGGTTTTACCCTGATCGAACTCCTTGTCGTCATCGCGATCATCGCTGTTTTGATCGCACTTTTGCTGCCCGCCGTGCAGGCTGCTCGCGAGGCCGCACGCCGGTCTCAGTGCACAAATAACCTGAAACAAATCACGCTCGCGATCGCGAATTACATCGGCGTCAACGAAACCACTCCCCTGCACCAGTTCCGCTATGCTTCAGAAAATGGCGCCAAAAACGGCAACTCCGGTTGCTTCACGTGGTACGTCGGCCTGTTGCCATTCATGGAACAAATGCCGATGTACAACGCGTGCAACTTTGTCTACACAACCGAATGGGCCGACGTAACTCCGGGCGCGGGTCCTAGCCACACCGTTTATTTCACGTCGGTGAACAGCTTCCTCTGCCCGTCCGACGGCGTGCGAAACACAAACGTCCCCAACGTCGGCAATTTCAGCTACGTCGCCAATTCAGGTCATCCTCGCAACATTCTTATGCCGGGCGACCAGAAGAACGGCGGCAATGTCCCCGCGCTCACGGGCATCATCTCGATGTCGAAAATGTACCAGGGGCAATACTGGTGCAGCACCGCCGCCAAGGACGCCACCGCGAATGTGAATGTCACCCTGGCAATGATCTCCGACGGTACCTCGAACACCGCCGCCTTGAGCGAATCGCTAATCAACGAAGGCCAGGGCAACTCGCGCGACCCGCGACGCAACTTGAACTACACGAACTCGGCACTCGTCGAGAAAACCGACGTGCCGGCAATCGCCGTTGTGCAGGACGGCATGGCCGCCGGCGCAGCGGTTAACTGGCAGGACTGGAGCCAGTACAAGGGACTGACCTGGGCCTATAGCGACGCCTGGGAACGCCACGTTTACGCCCATGTTTTCCCACCAAACGGGCCGAACATCACGACCTATTACACGAACACGTTCCGCTGCCAGGAAGGCGATAGCGCGATGAATCCGACCGGCAACCACCCCGGCGGCACGAACGTCTCGTTCATGGACGGTTCGGTGCGATTCATCAAGAACTCGGTCAGCCTGACCGCCTGGTGGGCGATGGGTACACGCAACGGCGGCGAAATCATTTCCGCCGACTCGTTCTGAAATCTTCACCTGTTTGTAAGCGAGTTTCGCACCGATGAACATTGCTCGGTATGCTGCTCTGTTAACTGTGGCGACACTTGTTGTCGCCACGGTTCTCGGCTGCAACGAAAAGCCCACCTTCGACACCGCAACCCAGTACTCAGCCGAGTCGCTCGCCAAGGAATTGGTGCTGCGGGTCGAGAAATCGGCCAGCGCACCGAAGCGGCAGGGTAAAGCTGCTCCCCAGGTCAAGGAAGAGCCCAAGGTTTCGCAGGAAACCGCGACCAAGGAAGCTGGCCATCACGCCGACGCCCAGAGCGTCGACGACATTGTCGCCGATATCGTCTGGAAGGCCGGCACGATCAAGACTGCGCCCAAGGCCGAGACCGTGTCGAAGATCGTTACGCTCATCTCGAATGAAAACGGCTTGAAGCCTGGCGACAAGCAGGAAATCACAACGAAGCTAGAACAACAGGCCGCCAAGTAACTGCGTCCTCTATCCACGAGACGACGTTGTCTCGTCGGGTATTTATCGCGATGGCTTCGGTTTGGTGGTTGAGCGTGTCGCTGGCTTTGTCACCGATTTTGCCTTCGCTTTTGTCCGCTTCACAGCGGCAGGCGGCGACTCGCTTCCCGTCTGCATGTACGCGGCGAACGACTGACCAAAACTCGACGCACCGGCCGAGTAATCGACCGGTCCACCGTTCGATGCAACCGCGCCGGGACCGAATAGCCCGGCGCTGGGCAGGAAACCGCCTCCGGCACCAAAGCCCACGCCACCACCGCCACTCACAGCGGCCGGAACGGGGAAGGTTTGAAGTCCCGTCAGACTATTGAAACCCGCATTCACGCCGATCCGCACATAACGACGATCGGCCGAAACCGCAGGCGTGGCGTCCAGCCCGACGCCATCGGGAATGATGCCAACGCCCTGCGCGCTCGCGATGTCGCACATGCCAAGAACAACCACTGCCGCCGCAAAGCCGAACCTTCTGGACATGGCTTAGCCCTCCTGTGGTTCACCGCCAGCAATTTCAGCGTTCAAGCATTTGCGAATCATTTCCCGCTTCTCTTCGGGCAAGCCTGGCAAGCCTTCGGTGGCTGTGCCGGCCTCGTCGGAAGTGAGCGCGACGTGCACCAGGTCGATTTGTTCGTGATAGTGCCTGCAAGGGGGACACAACGTCAGGTGAACGTTGAGCGCAGTCGACTCGGCCGCGGACAGCGCACGCTCGTGAGCTTCAGACGAAAGCTGAGCCGCACCATGACAATGTAAGCGGTGGATCTCGCCGGAGGATCCCATCGCAGTGCACTTTCCTGTTCAAGAGTCAGGCTTCGGAACCGCTGAGCCACCGAGACTGCAAACAGCCGCGCAGAGCCAGCCGCGCCCGATGCAGTCTCACCCAAAGGTTGGTCGGTGTGATATCACACAGCTTACACACTTCATCAGCTTCCATGCCATCCACCTCGCGCATCACAAACGGACGCGAAAGATTTGTGGGCAACCCTGAAAGGCAGCCATAAAGTGTGTCCCAGAATTCAGAACGTTCGAGAGCGTCGTCGGGCCAGGCCGACGGCGGATCAACCCAACGTCCAGTTTCGGTGAACTGAATGTCGGGCTCGGCCGAGTCGTCTTCGAGCTCGCTTGTTTGAGCCTGCCAGGTACGCTTCGACCGCTTGCGGTAATCGTCGAGGATTTTGTGCTTCAGAATGCTGACCAGCCAGGTTCGCTCGCTGGCGTTGCCGCGAAATCCGGCCTGGGCCCGGAACGCGTCGAGCAGCGTATCCTGCACAAGGTCGGCCGCACGTTCAGGGTCGCGAATGCGCATCAGCGCAAACCGATAAAGCGAATCGGCGTGCCGATCGACCCATTGCTCAGGTTCAAGCGCGATAGCTTCGTCCATGCTTTCATTCTCGCGTAACGGTGACTCTGAGGCAAGCTTCGCCCGCGTGGGACGGTTCGACTCTTGCAGCGCGCCGGCGATCTCGTGACAATATGTGCGAGGGCCACGGATAGGCGAACGGCTTCTGGGGGGCGAGTGTGGAACGATCGGGCCGATATGCCAATGCGTCGATCATCGTCCTTGCCGTACTCGGGGTAATTGGCGCGCTTTACGTATTCAAGCCAATCCTCGTACCCATTGCCCTGGCGATCTTGCTCGCCAGCATGCTTTCGCCGATCACCGGCTTCTTCCGCCGCGTTTTGCCCATGAGCACGACGGGCGCGGCGGTGTTTTTATTCATTATCACCGGACTGCTTGGCCTCTACATCGCCAGCCTGGTTGCGCAAAGCTTGATCGAAGCCTCGGAAACGCTGCCGAGCGACGTCGAACGTCTGGCAGGCCGGGTCAGCAATCAAATCAGCCGCCTGAGTCGCGACCACCCCTTCCTGCGCAACGTTCTGCCTCAGCCGGGAACCATCGACATCCTCGGCGACGCCAACCGCGTCCTGCTCATCAACAAGCTGCAATACGGCCTGCCCGAGCTGATGTACCTCGTCGCTCAGGGCGTGATCATCATGGTCTTCGTGCTCTTCCTACTCGCTGAAAGCGAGATGTTGAGCCGCAAGCTGCTGCACTTCTTCGCCAGGTCGAGCCACGACGCGCGAGTTGCTGAGAACACCTTGCGCTCGTTGAACCACCAGATTCGCGCATTTCTCGTCGCGCGCACGCTCATCAACATTGGCGTTGGGGTCGTCGTGACGCTCGTACTCTGGGCGATCGGCGTGAAATTCGCCGTTGCGCTCGGAGTTTTCGCAGCGCTCACGAACTTTATCCCCTACGTCGGCCAGGTGGTAGGTGGAGCACTTCCCACATTGGTGACGCTCGCACAGTTCGAGTCAATCGGCGGTGCGATTCTCGTCGCCAGCATCTACACCGCGGTTGTGGTGATCGAAGGTTACGTCGTCACGCCGTACATTCTGGGCAAGTCGCTCGACCTCAACGGAACAGTAATCCTGATCGCCTGCCTCTTCTGGGGCTTCATCTGGGGACTTGTCGGTCTGGTGCTTGCCATGCCGATTACGGCGTGTGTGAAGCTTATTTTCCAGGCTGTGCCCGACCTTCATCGCTGGGCCGAATTGATGAGCCGCGAGTGGAAGTCGCCCACCGAATCACCGCCCGCTGAGGAAGCTGTCGTCGGAACATCGTCGAACGATGACCTCCCGGCCGTTTCCCGCTACTGATCGTTTCCCACCGAGATTCTCGCTATCAAGGGAACATTCATCATGAAGCCGACGCGTCGCGCCTTTCTCGAAGCGGCTGGAGCCGGAATTGCCCTGGGACCGGCCCTGGCTAATGCCCAGGAAGGGCCGAGGAAAATCAAAGTCGCCGCGCTCGCTTCCACGTTCTTCTACCTTTCTCATGGATACCATATCATCGGGCGTTTTCTCGATAACGCTCCCAAGTATCGTGCAACCGATCAAACCGGACGCGAATGCGAATTCGAGATTTCCAGCCTCTACATCGAACAAATCGACAAGGCAACTGACCTGGGCCGAGCTCGCGCTGCCGAAAAGAACCTGCAATTAAGCCCGACGATTACAGAAGCGCTCACGCTGGGAACCGGCAAGCTTGCGGTCGACGCCGTGCTTCTGATCGCCGAACACGGCGATTACCCGATGAACGCCAAACTCCAAAAGCTCTACCCACGCGGAAAATACTTCCGCGAGTGCATCGAGGTTTTTCGCAACTCGAAGAAAAGTGTGCCGATCTTCCTTGATAAACATCTTTCCTACGATCGCTTCGAAGCGCAGAAGATGGTCGACGCCGCGCGCGAGGTGAAAGTCCCGTTTATGGCCGGCTCGAGCCTGCCAGTGACGTGGCGTCTCCCCGACGTGGAGATCCCGCTGGGACGCAACTTGAAAGAAGCGGTCGTCGCCTCGCGCGGCGAGCTCGACACCTTCGGATTCCACGCCCTCGAAACATTGCAATGCATGGTCGAACGCCGCAGCCTGCAGGGCAAATCGCAGGGAGTAAAGAGCGTTATCTGTTACGAAGGGGAAGCAGTCTGGAAAGCTCTCGACGACGGCGTCTTTTCCCGCGAACTACTCGACGAGGCGCTTACGCGCAACCATACGGCTAATCCCGGCGACATGCGTCGCAACGTGAAAGAATTCTCACCCCCGCGCGGCGTTCCTCGCTACCCGCACGGCCCGTTCGCGATCGTGGTCGAATACGTCGACGGTTTCCGCGGCACTGCTTTGATTTTGAACGGTCACATCGACGATACTTCGATCGCGGTCGTCGATGATCGCAAGAACATCTATTCAACACTGATGTACTTGCCCGCACCGCCAGGCGCACGGTTCTTCGACCCGCTCGTTATGCGCATCAAGGATTTCTTCGCGACTGGAAACTCGCCCTACCCCGTCGAACGCACACAACTCTCCGGCGGCATTCTCGACGCCGCGTGCGAAAGTCGGATTAGAGGCAGCGTGCGCATCGAGACGCCCGAATTGGTCTCAATCGATTACAAAGCGCCCGTGGATTCGGGATTTATTCGGACGCCAGTTGCACGATGACAAAATGAAAAAGGGCGAGGAGTTTTCACTCCCCGCCCTTCGATTTCGATGACTTGCGTGAGCTACCTCACGCTTCCGACTTCGTCTCACCTTCAGCGCTACCGGCGCCAGCACCGGCCAAGGCCGGGGCCGATTTCGACGACGGCGAGAAGAGCAGCTTCTTCTCGCGGCCTTCGCCGGTCACGGTCACGTTGATCGTGTCCATGCCCTTGTAGCGACCGCTGAGGATGTCTTCCGAGAGCGGGTCTTCGATCATGTTTTCGATCGAGCGGCGGAGCGGACGTGCACCGTACTCGGAATTGAAACCGTGATCGATGATGTACTCTTCGGC
The DNA here is from genome assembly GCA_945957605.1 of uncultured Isosphaeraceae bacterium. GTDB lineage: Bacteria > Planctomycetota > Planctomycetia > Isosphaerales > Isosphaeraceae > CAMFLR01. The sequence continues at coordinate 677,457 of CAMFLR010000003.1, read as the reverse complement.
TTCCGGAGTCAGGTTGAGCTCCAGGCCGCGGTCGCGGAGACGCTCGCGGACCTTCGCCAACTCGATGTTGATGATCTGCTTCAGGTTCTCACGGTTCAGGCTGTGGAAGACGATCACGTCGTCCAAGCGATTCAAGAACTCGGGACGGAAGTACTTCTCGATCGAGCCGCGGAAGTCTTCCTTCATCTTCTCGTAGGTTTTGGCGTCGTCGAGCGAAGCCTTGAAGCCGAACGAGTTCGACGACGTGGTTTCAGCACCAGCGTTCGTCGTCATGATGATGATCGTGTTCTTGAAGTCGACAATTCGGCCGAACGAGTCGGTCAAACGGCCTTCTTCCATGATCTGCAGCAGCATGTTGTAGACGTCCGGGTGCGCCTTCTCGATTTCGTCGAGCAGGACGACCGCGTACGGGCGGCGGCGGATCTTCTCCGTCAACTGGCCGCCTTCCTCGTAACCGACGTAGCCCGGAGGCGCGCCGATGAGTCGAGAAACGTTGTGCTTTTCCATGTATTCCGACATGTCGATTTGAATCAACGCGTCGGCATTGCCGAACATGAATTCGGCGAGGCTCTTGGCCAGCAAGGTTTTGCCAACGCCCGTCGGACCGGCGAAGATGAACGAGCCGATCGGCTTGTTCGGATTCTTCAGGCCCGCACGGCTGCGGCGCACTGCCTGGCTGATTCGCTTGATCGCTTCGGTCTGCGAAATGACCTTCTTCTGAAGCTCGCCTTCCATGTTGACGAGTCGAGCCGTTTCTTCGGCCTCGAGCCGTGTGAGCGGCACGCCGGTCATCTTGCTGACGACCTCGGCCACCACTTCTTCGTCAACCGTGCCGTCGATCTCCTTCGAGCGCTCGCGCCACTCGCGGTTGATCGTTTCTTTCTTCTTCTTGAGCTTGTCGGCCTGGTCGCGCAGGCTGGCGGCCCGCTCGAAGTCCTGGTTGGCGACCGCCTCTTCCTTGTCCTGGTTGAGACGTTCGATCTGGTCGTCCAGGTCCTTCAAATCCGGGGGACGCGTCATCGCCTTGAGGCGAACGCGAGCACCCGCTTCGTCGACAACGTCGATCGCCTTGTCGGGTAAGCAACGGCCGGTGATGTAGCGGTCGGACAGTTCGATCGCGGCTTCGAGCGCCTCGTCGGTGATCTGCACGCGGTGGTGTGCTTCATAGCGATCACGCAGGCCGCGGAGAATTTCGAGGGCTTCCGCCTTGCTAGGCGGTTCGACGACGATCGTCTGGAACCGGCGTTCGAGTGCGCCGTCCTTTTCGATGTACTTGCGATACTCGTCGAGCGTCGTGGCGCCGATGCACTGCACTTCGCCGCGAGCGAGCGCCGGTTTGAGGACGTTCGAGGCGTCGATCGCGCCTTCGGCACCGCCTGCGCCAACCAGCGTATGCAACTCGTCGATGAAGAGGATCGTGTTCTTGGCGCGACGAACTTCGTTCATCACCGCCTTGATACGCTCTTCAAACTGGCCGCGATACTTCGTACCGGCGACCATCATCGCCAGGTCGAGCACGACGATCCGGCGGTCGCGGAGAAGCTCGGGGACGTTGCCGTCGACGATCATCTGGGCAAGCCCTTCGACGATCGCGGTTTTGCCGACGCCGGCTTCACCCAGCAACACCGGGTTGTTTTTCTGACGACGCGAGAGGATTTGCACCACTCGCTCAATTTCGTTCTGGCGACCGATGACCGGATCGAGCTTCGTTTGCCGAGCCAGTTCCGTAAGGTCACGTCCGAACGAGTCCAAGGCAGGGGTCTTGGACTTTCCGCCCTTTGCCGAACCGGCGCGTTCCCCGCCTTCGCCGCCGGCTTCCATCCCGTGACCGAGCAAGTTGAGCACCTCCTCGCGGACTTCCTCAAGCTTGAGGTTGAGGTTCATCAGGACCTGGGCGGCCACGCCTTCCTGCTCACGCAGAAGGCCAAGCAAAAGATGCTCGGTTCCTACGTAGTTGTGGTTGAGGTTGCGCGCCTCTTCAATGGCGTATTCAATGACCTTCTTGGCCCGCGGCGTCTGGGGGAGCTTCCCCATGGTGACCATGTCGGGCCCGGCCTGAACGATTTTTTCCACTTCGACCCGGATTTTCCTCAGGTCGACGTCGAGATTCTTGAGCACATTGGCCGCAACGCCACTGCCTTCCTTGACAAGGCCCAAGAGAACATGTTCCGTGCCGACGTACTCGTGGTTAAACCGCTGCGCCTCTTGATTGGCGAGCTGCATGACCTTGCGTGCACGATCGGTGAAGCGTTCATACATACGGAGAACTCCGGCGGTTCGCCCGGGTCACGCTGAGAGGCGGTGCCCGGCTTGGACTTCAAGGATCGTGTCGCTGCGCAAAACAAAACGCTCTCGAGGACCGTCCTGCCTCCGTATCCGTGCCGGCTCCAAGCCTATCGACCCTTGGCGGCTTCCCGCTCGCCTACCTTCATGGATCCTTCGTCGACTGACCACATCCTATACTACCGACCCGGGAAAGCACCCAGCGGTTCGTCTTAGCGTCTCAGGCCGGCCGGCCGGATTCCTCATTATAGGTTCTGGCCCCTGGAAAAACGAGCCAGCAGTCATCCAGCGACCGCCCTCCGCGAACCACGAGACCATTCTAGGGTACGAAATGTCAAAGGGAAATGTTCATCTGGACACATACATGGTGAGATTCGAAGGCTTGGATAGTCCAAGCCTCATAACCGCAAGAATTTACGATTCGGGTGCTGCGGGTTCGGCCGGAGTTGCCGACGGAATTTCAACCTGAGGCGCGACCTGATCGATTCGGGCGAGCGCGTGGCGGATTTCCCACCTCCACTTCGTCCCGGTTTCGAGCTCGAGGCATTGCTTAAACGACCGCCGCGCCAGACCCGGTTGCTCGGTACGCACGAACAGCGTCCCCAGTTGCATCAGGGCGTCGGCGTCGGTTTCGTCGCGAGCCAGGATCGTCTCCAATCGGCGACGCGCTTCATTCCAGCGCCCCTGGAGATAGTATTCCGCCGCCTCGCGATAGAGGCGATCAATCTCTGCCTTGTGGCGATCGGGATGGCAGAGCCATACCCACCAAAGTGTATAACCTAAACTGGCGAACCAGCTTGCGCCGGCGAGCGTCATAAAGAATGCGGGCCAGCCCGGGGCGAAGGCTTCGGTCCAGACATACCGGGAGACGAGGGCGAGGTTTAGCGTTCCCGCGAAAACGAACGCAAGGATTAGCCCGAGCACGTCCTGACCGGACCAGATCTGGGCCAGTCCTGGCCAGATGGTCAAAACCGCGATGCGGACGCGCTTCGGCATTGGTCGGCTCCTTCCCACACAAAGCAAGGCGATTCAGCGTTGTCTCGATCGGCGCGGATCATAAGCCGATTCGGGAAGTCGATCAAGCGGAGCCGAACAGTAACATGGACCGAGGAACTAAACCAAGCTTGGCATCATTGCTTAAGTGCATGGCAGATTGGGCTTTATAATTACAACTGAAACTAAACGTCAGGTCTCAGGAGGCGTTTCCGGGGGAATTAATGGTTCGAGGGCCACAATCAACTGTGGGAGGCCGACAGTCACTGCTTCCCAAACTTTATGCAAATCGACCGCGCCATACGCGTGCGTCACGATATTGCGGGTGTGCCGGATCTTCGCCCAGGGAACTTCGGGATGAGTCGCTTTGAACTCATCGGAAATATGACGAACCGCTTCGCCAATCACGGCGATCTGCATCATGAGTGCGTCTTGAAGCATCTCATTGGCATCGAAGTCGTCGCGGGTTGATTCCCCGAGAAATCGAGCCGCCTTTTTCGCCGCGAGAACAATGTCGAGCAAGTATCCTTCATCTTTGGACATAAATTGGCTCAGCCGTCGCAAGGATCTGATTGCGGCGAATATAGTTCGGGCCTGTCTCCACGTCGATCGCTCGCACGAGTTCAACGTTTCGCCCGACGATTGCCGCCAATTCGCTCTCCATCGTCATCGCGTCGTCGATTCCGACAGAGGCATCGTCTTTAAGGCGATAAAGGAAGTCGATATCGCTGTGATCACCGAAGTCGTTGCGGAGGAACGATCCAAAAACGGCCAGCTCACAAATATCCCAACGAGCGCAGAAATTCTTGATCTGCTCTTCTGGCAGCGTGATTCCATGTCGTGTCATCACGTCGATTCGCTTCATACCTGACCTCCACATAAAGCTTATCAGGAAGGTGGTCTGCGTGTTATTTGAAAGATGAATTCTAAGGAGAAGATTCGGGCGGTCATTGGCAAGAAATCATCTACTGAGAATACCCCGCCGCCCCTGTGCGACGACGGCAGTACCCGGTTCAAAGACCCGTATCGAAATCGTCCCGGTGTAATCCGACCTACAAACAATGGCCCGGCGGTTGAAGTCGTGGATGGCCTGAACCGAGACGCCTCTGGTCAGGACCTGAACCCGCGTACCCGTGCGAAACAGCATCTCGGGCAATGCAATCTCCGTTGCGCCCAACTCCGGTCGATTGACCCAAGTGTAAGTCAGCGAACGTTCTGCGCTGCCGCGTGAGTCGGTGTATGTAAAGCTCACAGGGCTGCCGGCGGTCAGCCGCGGGTAGGGCCGAGGCACGAAGTTGTGGCGTAGTTTCCCCTGGCGATCGAGGATGCAGAGGTCCTCGCCGTTCCAGCCATCCTTGTATTCGGGGGTCCAGCCGGGCGTGAGATTCCACTGCGTGCTCGAGGCGAGGGCGGCATCGATGCGATCGTAGAGGGCGGTGATGTACATTTCCGCATTTGTCGCGTTCGCACAAACGCCGAATTCGCCGAGGAAGAGCGGGCAATTCCACTCGGCAGCCCGACCTTCCATGTGACGGAAAGCGAGATCAATCGGCAGGGCCGAGCTGCGCCAACCTTTGAGAATCATCGTCAACGGCTTGTAGTAATGTGGCGCATAAGCGAAGCCGGTGTATCTCGGCTGCGGCAAGCCGGTGTCGAGGCCGCAATTCGTGGTGATGTTTCCTTCCACGAAGATGATCGCGCTCGCGTGGCGTGCTCTGATCACACGAGCCATATCCTCGTAAAGTGGGGCCAGTTCTGTCTTTTCGTCGCCCCATGGCTCGTTGAGCAGGTCGTAGCCGGCGATTCCTTTCACGTCGGCAAGCGACATCGCGACGCGATCGACTGTCCGCAGAAATGCGGTGCGAGCGCCGTTCGTATCGGCATAGAAATCTGTGAACGACTTGTGCATTATCGGATCGGTGATCATCAAAATCGGCCATTTCGAGCTATTGACCGAGTTATCAGGCGCGGCGAGCGTTCCGCGTTTTGTGACCGTCCAGGCTGGGAAGCCGGCGCCGGTGCCGCGGGAGCAATAACGCGAAAAGCCGTCCTGATGGAAATCGACGATCGTGTAAATCCCTCGCGCCGCTGCCATTTCGGCGACTTTTCTTAACGAAGCGAGGTAATCGTCGCGGTATTGGCCAGGATGTGGCTCATACGCCTCCCAGATAAAGAGGAGGCGAATTGCATTCATTCCCAGCGCTGCAACTCGGTCGAGATCCGCGGCCCCTGCCCCGGGATGAAAAGGTGGAACCTTGGAGTTCCCAGAAATGTTTAATCCGCGTAGGATCACGACCCGTCCAGAGTCGTCAACGAAGTGCCGGCCCTGGACGTGCAGCGCCGGCAAGTCGCTTGCGTGGCTCTCCGCCGGAATCGCTATCGCGGCCAACGTCAGCAGTCCGATAAGCAAATGCGTCCGTATCGGACGATTGCAACGGTTATAACGAACAGTTTGGGAGCGCAGCACGGCTCCCGGCGCGGCTCCGCAGAGCCGCGTGTCGGCGATCATCGCGAACATGCTTATATCTCCAACCCGCCGTAACGGGGAGATTGGTAAAGGGCTCGGCCGATGGCAGGCCGAACCGACAGTTACTGGCTGGGAAACAAGCGGTCCGCCGTGCCAGGCATTTTTCTGAGGACCGGCCAATGACCACGAGACTCGTCGACGACAACGACCTGAGTTCGGGATCAATCACCCGGTGCGTGGGCGATCTGAAGGCCGGCGATCACGCCGCGGCCCAGGTGCTCTGGGAACGCTATTTCGATCAGCTCGTGCGCCTGGCGCGACGCAAACTGGCGAGCGCCCGCCGGCCCGGTGCCGATGCCGACGAAGAAGACGCCGCCCTCAGCGCGTTCGATAGCTTCTGCGCAGGTCTCGCCGGTGGCCGCTTCCCTCGGCTCGAAGATCGCGACTCGCTCTGGCGATTGCTGGTCGTCATCACCGCGCGCAAGGCCTCGGCGCAGCTCGATCGTCAGCGTGCACTCAAACGCGGCGGAGATCGCTATCGCGTCGAGGCGGCTGCGTCCAACGATCAGTCTTCATTCGACGATCCGTTGATGGCAATCGCCGCACGCGAGCCGAGCCCCGAATTCGCGGCGATGATTGCCGACCAGACGTCGTTTCTGCTCGATCAACTCGAAGACGATGCCTTGCGCCAGATCGCCATCTGGCGCATGGAAGGCTACACGGTCGACGAAATCGGCGAGCGCCTCGGCTGTGCCAAGCGCACCGTCGCGCGACGTCTTGACCTCATCCGCCAGATATGGAGCAAGGACGACAACGAGTTAGGGGACGGTGAATGAACGAGACGGCTCCCCCCCACCCCGCCTCTCGCGAGTCGAACACTGCCCCAACGCCTCGCGGTCCCGTATCGTTTCGGCTCTCCCTTCGCGTTGATTCCATTTGCGGCAAGGTCGAAGCCGACGAGGCCCAACCGACCGCGATTCCCAGACCGCATATCACGCCGCCCAAATCCGACCCGCTCGCGATTGCGCGCAGGGTCGATCAGCTTTGCCAGCAGTTCGAAGACGAGTGGCGCGAAAGCAAGAAGCCGCGAATCGAAGATTTACTGCCCGGTCTGGGCGATGACGCGCGTGCGCCGGTGCTGCGCGAACTCGTGGCGCTTGAAATCGAGCTCCGCCAACTCGACGGCGATACGCCGCATCCTGAAGAGTACCTCGAACGCTTCAGCGCCGATGCCGAAAGCCTGTCCGGGCTGTTTGAGGAGCTCAAACTCGACAACGACGAGACCGCGCCAATTCAGCGCCGAGACGATTCGAGCCCGACGCGGATTGGCCCTTACGAACTGCTTGAAGTGATCGGCCGAGGCGGGATGGGCGTTGTCTATCGGGCGCGCCACGTCGAGGTGAATCGGATCGTTGCACTCAAGATGATCGCCTCGGGTGGGTTTGCATCAGAGGCCGAGATCGTCCGCTTTCGCGGCGAGGCGGAAGCTGCGTCGAACCTTGAACATCCCAACATCGTTCCGATTCTTGATGTCAACAAGCATGCCGGACGGCCGTATTACACGATGCGGCTGATGACCGGCGGCTCGCTCGCACGTCGGTTGAAGAAGAGCCGAATCGACGCAACGCGGGCGGCGAGGATCGTCGCGACTATGGCGCGGGCGATGCATCATGCGCATCGCCGTGGTCTGGTGCATCGCGATTTGAAGCCAGCCAACATTCTGTTCGACGAAGCCGGCCTCCCGCACGTCACCGATTTCGGCCTCGCCAAACAACTTGGCCGTAACGGGCCAACTGGCTCTGGTGCGCCGCTGGGCACCCCCGGTTATATGGCACCCGAACAGGCGGCAGGACGTAACGACATCACGGCATCGGCTGATATTTACAGCCTGGGCGCGATTCTTTACGAGCTACTCACAGGTCGGCAGCCGTTTCGTGCGTCGACGGTGATGGAAACGCTCGTGATGATCATGGAGCGCGAGCCGGAATCGCCGCGCAAGCTCAATCCGACCGCCCCTCGTGCACTCGAACACATTTGTCTCAAATGCCTCGAAAAAGACGCGACGTGGCGTTATTCCTCGGCGGCCGCGCTCGCGGATGATCTCGACCGCTTTTTGCTCGGTGAGGAAATCGACGCCTCGCCAGCCGGCTTCCTCGGCGGGATTCGTCGCAAGATCCGGCGCGAGCCTGCGCTCACATGTCGATTGCTCGGCCTTGGGCTGATTTCGTTCTTCACCCAGTCGAACTTCATGGGTAATCCCGCGCTCGACTTCAACGCGCACGTTCGCGTAACGAGCGTCGAGATGCTCTGGATATTCGTCACCCTGGTTTGCCATCGACTGGGCAAGAACCCCAAGTGCGTCGAACGAGCCCGGCCGCTCTGGGTGATTGCCGACCTCGTTTGCATCACCGCGATCTTCCACCTGCGCAACGCCACCGCCAGCGCGCTCATTCTGGGTTATGGGTTGCTCATTGCCATCTCGGGATTGTGGGCGCGAAGCAAACTCGTATGGATGACGACACTCATCTCGATGAGTTGCTATTCGCTGCTTGCGTTCGACGCCTGGATTCACGGACGATCGTCCGACCCGAACCATCATCCCGACATGGTGCTGGCGATCCTGGCGGTGATGGGGATCGTCGTCGTGCAGCAGGTGAAGCGCATCTGGGCGCTGAGCTCGTTCTTCGAGAACCGCCAGAACGACGAATCGGTAGATTGACGGCTCTGATGTGAAAATTCATCACAGTGTGGCCAAATCGCTGACAGACTGCGGGCAAAAGCACGAATCGTCGCGGCAAATAAGCGCGACGGTCACAGTTTGAGTTGCAAAAGGTAGAAACGGTACTAAGGAGAAGTGAGTGGAATTGTCTCGCTGCCTCCGTCGCCTATGATTCTCTCGGTGACACGTTGAAGTGCCCGAGTGAAAGTCGACCGCAAAGACTGACGCAAACACCAAACGGCACGCTGACCTAATTCTCGGCTCCGCCCCCTGGAATTTGGCTTTCGTTCCTGTACGCCCCGGATGAACTGGCCGGTCCGATCGTTGTACGCGCCGGCCTCATGGATTGGCATACGCTCACGAAATTGTACGATTTCGACACCGAAGACCAGCTCACATGATTAAGAGCCTACTCCGCACAATCCGCTCGCTTGGTTTTGGCGTGGTACTCGTGGGCATTGCGTCGCAAGCGCAGGCGGGGCCGGTTGTTACGCCAACTCCTTCACAGCCGGCCGATGGTGCGATCAATACGACGCAGGCTCAACCTGCGCCAGTCGTTACGCCGAACCTTTCTCAGCCCGCCGAGGTCGGAAGCGTCCCCTCGCAGGAAAAGGTTTGGCCGACAGTGACCGCCACGCTCAACCGGTTCGATCCCGGCGGTTTCCCGCTTATCAAGCGCACGGTGCTCGACCCCAACGGCGATGGCAAATCACCGCCCGACGTCCGGGAGATCGATCCCGGCCGTCTTTCCTTCAGTCAAACGGGCGGAACGTACTCGCGCGACCTCGTCGGCTCGGCTCCCGGCCACTTCTATGGCTTTTGCGGCGAACCGCTGGAAGATGTCTCGCAAGGCGGCACGTACACCTGGAACCTGATGCCGCTGGAATACAACGCCAACGACATCGGCACCATGGGTGAGGCCAAGGCGGACAAGATCAGAGAGTTGTTCGGCCGCTGGTTCCCAAACTTCAGCGCATCGCTGACCGCGACTCAGGCCGCCGCGCTTCAAATTGCTGTCTGGGAAATCGTCCGCGAGAATCCCAACAATCCGCTCGACGTGACCGCCGGTTCATCGTCATTCGCGGGAACCGACCCGTCGATCGCCCTGGCACAAACATATCTCCAATCGATCAACGGCGAAGGGCCGAAGCAGGGCAACCTCTACACGCTCACGGTCGACGGCGTGCAGGACATGATCGTGCAAATTCCCCCGCGGGAGCCGGAACTGCAAGGCATTACGTTCACAGGAAACGTGATGCCCTTGCGGTACGACAGCAGCAGCTATGGCAACGGCGGGAACGGCGGCAACTTCGGTGGCTCAAACGCGGGCGACGTGGGTCAATCGTCTGGCTTCGGGTCTCCAACCTCCGGCTCGTTCGGTGGAGCATCTCGTGGCGCTGCGTTGCAAGTGCCCTCGTCGGAAACACCTCTTCCAAATTCAAGCAACCCGCTCGACTTTCCCTATCATTGGACGCCAATTTCCGGAAGCAATACGCTGATCCCCCCAACGCCTCCCAATCTCGGACCGATCACCGATCCAAACCCGAAGTCGAACGATCCAAATCCTAAGTCGGACGACCCCAACCCGCCCACCGGCGGTGGCAACCAGACCCCGATCGTCCCGGTTCCCACGCCCGAGCCCTCGACCATCGGTGCACTCGCCTTTGGTGGACTCGTCGCCCTGGGCCTCTTTCTGCGCAATCGCGGAAAGAACGGTGGCGCACGTCCGGCCGCTTAATCGGCGCTGCGGCCCTGTTCATTTCATCGACGAGGATATTAAAGGGTGCGAAGCCAAACGGTTTCGCATCTGATCCCCTGGCACGAATCAGTTCTGTCTGCTTTATAGTTCTCGTCCGGAGATTCCGAAAACCACATATTTAATCGTTTACTCCATTCAGCCACTCGAACATCAATCGCCCCGCTCATTGACGCCCGATCGCATCGCGCTTTTCAGCATATTAGATAATACTCAGATCACCCCGCAACGTTCTCATGCTGCGGGGTGTGCTCGCAAATCTTCGTGCCGGCTCAAGGCGCCTTTGACTGTTGCGCATCGAGGTGCTTCCAGTCCATCGACTTGAACGCGTCCTTCGCCGCGCCCCGCAGGTTGGCGCTGGCATCGGGCTGTTTGGGACTGGGAGTGCGGGCCTTCAAATCGGCTGCAACCTGCGTGAGCAGCGGCACCAGATTTTGATAGATCGCCATCTGATTGTCCGACTTCGCTGGCGCGAACTTCAAGTTGTAGGACTGCATGAAGACGACGAGTTCGCCAATCGACGTTTCCTTGGCGTTGTCGAGGTCGTTGAGAATCTTGCTCATGCTCGGGTCGTTGAGCATGCGCGAGAGGCTTGCCATCGTCGAGAAATAGTCGAGTGCATCGTTATACGTCGCGTCGAATTCCGGCACCTGTTTCACGAACCGTGCGCGGAAGTCGTTGATCGCGGATTGCAGCTTCTTGGTCGTGTCAGCCGAGACATTGCCCTTCTTTTCTTCAGCAAGCGCAGCCGAGATCGCCGTCCGAAGAGCACTTCTTTCGGGAACGAAATTGTCGCGCGTGAGGCAGTCGGGTAGCGAATCCTTGCCGGTCATCTGATCGATGCAAATGGTGATTGCATCGGTATCCCACTCGAACGGGATTTCCTTGATCGCCTTCGCGGTGAGAGCGGTACGCGATTGCGATGCACGAGTCACAGCCGGGTCGAATTCGAAGATCTGCATGAGCAGGGCGTTAAGCGTGCTGCCGTCGGTAACATGCCGTGCGTCGACGCGAATCGCGCTATCGGCCGCACGCCGAGCATCATCACGTGCCTGTTCGGCCGCAAGTTCGGCCTGCCGTGCGCGGAGGGCCTTGTTCCATTTGATCATCGTGTCGACATTAACCGAGCGAGCCTTCGCATCGTCGACTTCGTACGCCCCTTTGCCGCGGGCAAATGCACCCAGGCCGGCCATGTAGGTTGCGTTGGGATTGGAATTCATCCCCCAACCGCCCCAGCCGTAGGACCGATATCCTCCAGGGTAACCCCATTGTGCCTGTGCTTGCAGCCCACTCATCAACACAACAGCCAGCACCATGAGCCAAGTTCGACGATGCCCACACATTGCCCGTTCTCCCGGAGAATCGCTTGAGAAAGGAAAGTCGCACACGACGATCTGCCAATGCTGACGGCCTGAGAAACCGTCATCTAAAGAATACGGCATTTCATCATTCACGATTGCCGGACCGTCGTAAAGAGACTGGAACGGTCATTACAATTTGTCCAAGCATTTTGCTATCTGCACTTAACACAAGCCATTCGCGATGAGAACCGTGAATCCCAGCGCGGCACGCTTGATCACCGATGGGCGATCACATAACGTGATTTCATGGATCATTGTGCGGACTTGAAGCTGCCTGGTTGACGGAGGATCGATTCATGGCGATCGAATTTGAATGTCCGACATGCCATAAGATGTACTCCGTCAACGATGAACTCGGTGGCAGGAAAGCCCAGTGCAAGCAGTGCAATGGGACGATCCGGATTCCGAATGCCGTGGCGAAGGCGTCTGATTTTGCACCCGATCCCGTTCTCGACGCCGGTACACAACGCCCGCGGCGATCGCGATCGAGTTGGTCGGCCGAGCCGCCACGATCGGTTCGAGACCGTCAGGCGACGCGCAGCGCGTCGAGTCCGATCGTTCTGATCGGCGGATTGTTCTTTTTGATCATGTTCATCTCGGTCCTCAGCTTTAGCTGGACCGCCGCACGCCCAGTCGCACCGCCCCCTCTACCTCCGCCATTGCCACCCAGCAACTTGCCAACAACCCGCGTCACCGGCAACGTGATTCCTGCGGCCCAGTTCCCCCCGCGCGGCAAGGGGCGGATCCTCGAGCAGGGCATTCGTGTTTATGAGGTAACGGCCAAGGGGGACCCCAACCAACCGACGACGTCGATGACCGCCTGGCTTTACGTGCCCGACCGCGTGAACGCCGTGAAGTCTCTTCCGTGTGTGGTGATTGCCCCGGCCGGAACCGTGCTTTTGACCGGGATTGATCTCGCGGATGGAGACCGGCCCGAACATGTACCTTATGTTCGCGCAGGTTACGCCGTGCTCGCCTACTCGCTCGACGGTCCCGTCGACAACAGTCGCCCGCAGCAAATCAACGCGGATCTGGTCGCTGCATGTGACAAGTTCGTCGCCGCAAACGCAGGCCTACTCAACGCCGACGCCGCAATTCGCTGGATGCTGAAGAGTGCGCCCGAGGTCGATCCTCAACGGTTGTTCGCAGCCGGACATAGTTCGGCCGGCACAATGGCACTCGTCCTATGCGAGAACGATGCGCGGATACGAGCGTGCGCAGCATTCGCGCCGCGGTCGGATGTGATGCGAAATTTCCCGGGCAATCAACGCGCCGCCGTACTCGCGACAGTACCCAATTCAAAAGCCATTTTGTACGACTTCAACCCGGCGCACCACATCGGGGCGATCAATTGCCCCGTGTTTCTCTTCCAGGCGCGTGACGATGACACGATCACGAGCGACGAGACATCAAGATTCGCGCGTACTCTTAGCGAGGCGGGTAAACGAGTCACGCTCGAATTCGTCGACGAAGGCGGCCACTACGATCCGATGATCACAACCGGCATTCCACACGCGATTGATTTCTTCAACAAGAACGGCTCGGGGCTTAGCAATCCAAAGGTCAAGCCGGCTAACAAAGACGACGAGCCGCAGTGAATCACTTCGCCACGGCTCGTCGTTTGAATCAAAGGTCTGGTGCGCTAAAGGTGTCGCCCTGACGGATATCACCTGTTTTCAGCCCCAGGCTGAACCACTTCATGCGCTGGTTTGATGTTCCGTGCGTGAATGAGTCGGGGACGACGAACCCACGCGCCTGGCGCTGAAGCTTGTCATCACCGATGGCGTTGGCGGCCTTGAGCGCGGCTTCGACATCTCCCTCTTCGATGATGTTTCGTGCCCGTTGTGCGTGGTGAGCCCACACGCCCGCGAAAAAGTCGGCCTGCAGTTCCAGCTTTACCGAAAGCTTGTTGGCGTCGGCCTTGCCCAAGCGTTGCTGCGCCTCGTGAACCTTTTGGCTCGTACCCAGCAAGTTCTGAACGTGGTGACCTACCTCGTGCGCAATCACGTAAGCCCGGGCGAAATCGCCAGGCGCCTTGAACCGTTTTTGGAGCTCATCGAAGAACTCCGTGTCGAGGTAGACGCGCTCATCGGCTGGGCAATAAAACGGCCCCATCGCGGATTCGGCTGCACCACAGCCCGATCGCGTACTGCCGCTAAACATCACGAGATGCGGCTTGCGGTAGGTGCGATTCATTCTCTTGAACAGGTCAGTCCACACGTCTTCTGTGTCGGCGAGAACCACCTTCACGAACTTTAGATCGTCATCCTCAGCACCCGGCGGCTGATTCGGCCGCGGAGCAGCCGGCGGAGGGGCTTGAACCTGACGGGCAGGCGCTCCCGGTTGAACGACCTGCAGGAAGGCCAGCGGGTTGCCTGTAAGCAAGAACAGGATGATTGCAATGATGATCGTGCCCGCTCCCCCTTTAAGCATCATCCCGGGGGGGAGCCCGCCGCCGCCACCGAATCCACCGCCGCCAGGTCCGCCTTCGTAGTCGCCGCCACCATCACCCTCGCCCCGCATGTCTTCCACATTGTCGCTTTCGCGATTGCCTTGCCAACGCATCGTTTTTTCTCCAACCAGTTTCGTCGGGGTTCGACGGCGGAAGCCCCATTATCGCCGTAAGTGATCGAGATTCCAAGCGCTCCAAACGGTTAGCACATCGCATACCGAAGCTTCACTCGGAACACGCTGTAACGCGAACGAATCGCGAGGGCCGATTCCCGCCGTTTCACACACTTTCACGTGTTGTTCAGCGCGATTAAAATGTCCGCCGGTCGCGAGTTTGCGATCGCCATGCATTTCCATTATTGCGTCCCTGGGGAATTCTCAATGGTAACGCCTCTCGTCATCGGTGCGGGTATCGCCATTGTGCTGGCTGGATTGATCGCCTACATCGCGACCAGACCCGACGACTATCACGTCGAGCGCACGGCGGTGGTTGGTGCACCGGCGTCGGCAGTCTTCGACCTCATTGACGATTTCCACGAATGGAGCCGCTGGTCGCCATTCGAGGGGCTCGATCCGAACATGAAGCGGACCTACGATGGTGCGTCTCGGGGCGTGGGCACCATTTACGGCTGGGATGGCAACGGCCAAGCCGGCGCGGGGCGGATGACGATTGTCGAAAGCCGGCCTGCAACGCTGGTGAAAATCAAGCTCGAATTCCTTCGCCCGTTCCCCGGAGAAAATCAGGTCAACTTCACGCTCGTTCCAACGACCGACGGAACCCAAGTGACCTGGGCGATGGACGGCAAGAATCGCTTCATGTCGAAGGCGATGTCGTTGATCATGAACATGGACAAGATGATCGGCGGCTTCTACGAAAAGGGACTGAAGAACCTGGAAATCGCCGCCCGCGATCCCGAAGCGCGGCCTGCGGCCTCTCCCGTTTGCAAGTAATCGACGGCACGCGACCTTCATCGATCGATCTCAACCTGCTCGTCCGCTGCGTGATGGTCTGGCCTTGAGTCGAAGCTCGTTTCGTCGTACCCTCGACACGAACTTCCGACCTTTGTCCGAGACGATTCATGCAACGGACGAGCCTGCTTTCGCGCCTGGCGATATTGAACTGGCTCATCTGGCTGGCGCTGGTTGGGCTGCTCGCAGCAATGGTTTTCGTTCTGGCCGGCCACCCGCATTTCCTGCCGGTTGTTTCATTACTAGCCGCGCTGCCGCTGGCGTGGATCGCGCTTGTGCTGATCGCTGTGACGCGTGCGATACGCGGACCGGAACGCCGACGGGCGATGGGATGGCTACTGCTGGGTAGCGCGCCGATGCTCGTGTTCGCGGGACACATCATGTTCGGCCTGCGCGGGGGATATGGCCGCACTTTTACGATGAATTATCCCGTGCTGCTGCTAATACCGCTCGGCGAGTCGATCATGGATCTTGAAGCACGCGTGCGCTATCCGATGCGCACCGTCGGTGAGAAGGTGGTGATGATCTCGCCGAGGATCGATGTGGCAGCGGCGCGTGCGCAGGTCGACGCGATGGACGCGCATATTCGCGTGCTCGAGAAACGTCTCGACCACCAGATGCCGGGCAGCGTGCACTGGGTGCGCGGACCGCTCTTCGGCATGGAAGGCCGCGCACTTTTTGCACTCTGCTTGGGGTCAAAGATTGAGGAATCCACACGCGAGCCATCGGTGTTGACTTCGCTCGACCGTCACGAAGTTGCGCATTGCGTGATCACCTTGATGGGCACGCATAATCAAAGTCCGCCTGCGCTTTTGGGTGAAGGGTGGGCCGAGTCTTGCGGTGGAGCGAGCGAAGACGAATTGATCGGCCGAATGGCGGATCTGCGCGACGAGGGACGCGCACTTTCATTACGAGAATTGACGAGTGGCGACTGGTACGGTCGGCACCAATGGCCCGTCTATTGCGAAGGCGCTCCGCTCGTAAACTTGCTGTTGAAAACTTACGGCTCCGAACGGTTCTTCGAACTCTACACAACCAGCAAAAAAGCAACATTTGCCGATGACTTCAAACGCATTCTTGGCGTCGACCTCGACCAGGTTGATGCCGACCTGAACGCGCAAATCGATGCACAACTTAGCAGGCGTGGCCGGCTTGGAACGCAACTGGCCGCAATCAAAACCGCGTCCGAGGTTAACCAGGACGCCTGGCAAAAGTTTGTCGATGAATACATTGCTGCAACAAAACCACTGCTTCAACCCTATAACAACGCACGCATCGAAGCCGAGCGGGTGTACGTCACGCGTGAGGAAGGTAAAGAGCCGAATCGCGTCGTCGAGCATTACGAACTTCATCGCAACGGGCCGCGCGCTTTGCTGAAAATTGATCGCACCGGCGTTGACGAAACGATGCTCGCCACCCCCAAAGAATCGTTCAGGCTGAATCGCGCAGATGGCGGGCAGTCATGGGAGAAGACCGACTATTCCGACCTTTCGCCCGACCGTGCCCGCCTTGTCGTGCTCAACGCGATCGAAGGCCGCGAGCCCGCCCGCAATGCGGCGACGCCCTTGTTTGACCTCGCGGAGACGATCAGTGGCGTCATCGACGCGTCTTCGTTTCGCGTGAAGACGCTCGAACGATTCACAGTTGGAACACAGCATCGACTGCGCGTTCGGATCGAAGACACGAAACCCGGCGTGCCCGTTTTCTTCCGTGCAGCCGAGTTCGTGCTTGACGTCGACGATCATCTGAAGGCGATCGAGGCGGAATATGAGGATCGCGAAGAGACCAAAGGCACGATCACGTTTGAGTACGATCGAATCAACGACATTCCCATGATTCGCTCAACGCACGGCGTTTTTCCGCGAAGCAAAGGGCGCACGACCGATACGCGGCTTAACGTCCTCAAACGCGACTTCACGCCCATTGGTGACGACGCGTTCGACGCGGATCGCCTGGCGGCTGGGCCATACGTGGTCAAGAAGGCCGATCCCTATTCCGACACGGCCTGGCAAGTGAGCCTGGCCGACTTTTTCTGGGCTCCGCTTGCGGCGGCTGGCGCATGTTTGGCGACGGGTTTAATTCTTTTGCGAAGCCCGATAGCAGCAGTTTGAATTCTGCGAATTTATCTCGAAACTTGTGTGCGAAGCTTCTCGAGCACGATTGTGAATTTCTCGTCGTTAGCGAGGTTGTGCGTTTCGCCCGAATCATGCTCGATGTCGTACAGTTCTTCGCTACCGTCGCCATTACGGATGTAGTGAAATCCTTCGGCGACGAGTGAACGCATCGGTCCTTTTTGCACCGGCGATTCACCTCGATTCGGATCGTCTTCAGGCGGCGCGGCGAGATCGGACCGCACGTCGTCGACTTGCCCCACATCGGTGGCAATGCTTAACAGCGACGTGCCGGAAAACGATGGTGCATCAGTGGCGACGCCTGCGGCACTGAGAATGGTCGTGGCGATGTTACGCAGGCTGACGGGGGTGTCGACCACGCGACGCGGCGGAACAATTTCGCGAGGGCCGACCACGATGAGCGGAACCTGCAGCTCGGAACGATAAAGACTGACACCGTGGCCGTAGAGCTTGTGCTCGCCGAGATCTTCGCCGTGATCGGCAGTGACGATGATGACCGTATCGTTCAGCCGTCCGCTGCGCTCGAGCTCGTCGAAAAGCTGACCGATCTGGCGATCGAGATAGGCGATGCAGTGGTCGTAGCCGTCGATCGCGAGTTGGGCGTCGTGTGCGCTGAGTTTGCGTTTATCCATTCCCCACCAGCCGCGCAGCAAGCCGAAATCGGCGGCCGTTTCAGGGCGCAAGCCGGTCGGGCCGTCGTCGGTCTGGTGCGGTGTCAGGTAAGGATGATGTGCATCGTAATAGTTCAAAAATGCGAAGTAGGGGTGTCCCGACTTTTGCTTCGCTTCCCATCGCAAGAAATCATGATTGATTCGTTCCGCACTCTTGCGAGTCGAGGCTGAAGCCTCACCTTCGAACCAGTGTGCGAGCCGAGGCCGCGTGCCGATGAAATTGAGCGTGCGTTGGACGATCGACGAACATAAGAGAATGGCGTGGGCCGTGACGTCGTAATCTTCGTACGTTGCGAAGCCACGATCGAGCCCGGTTTCGTAGCTGCAATATGTCGTGTTGGCGACGAATCCGGCAGTGTTATAGCCGGCGCGACGCAGAACTTCGGCAATCGTAGGCCAGCGGCGGTCCAGCGGTGAGTCCCAGTCCACCGATAATTCCGATGCCAATCGACCAGTTAACATGCTCGCGTGCGACGGTGCAGTCCAGGGCGCGGTGGCAAACGCTCGGTTGAACCGCACGCCGCGATCCGCGATGCGGCTCAGATTTGGCGAGGTTTGTTTATCGTAGCCATAAGCACTTAAATGATCGGCCCGCACTGTGTCGAGCACGATCAGCACGACATTTTTCGCCGTGGAAATGCTCTTGGATTCGGCGGAACGATTGCCGCTGACTCCTCCCACAGAGATTGCTACGGCCGTGAAGCAAACAGATATCATCAAAACGAGAAGCGAGCGTTTGATCCAACGATTGAATGTTTCAGCGCGAGTTCGAACGAACCGTGCCGCTTGGTAAGCAATCCCAGCCGCAAGCAGAATGCACGCGACCGTGGAGATTGGAGCACGAAAACAAACGCCAAGTGCACTCACAAAGCATAGCGATCCGATCACGATCGCAGCCGAAACCCATGCGGGGCGAATCAGTCGCAGAATGATTAATGCCGCAGCAGGCGGAAGCAGCACCAGCACGCCCGCGACAGGGTACATCCAGGGAAAATGCCGGCTTGTGTTGTAGTTACGCGGGTCGAGCCAGTTGCACTTGAGCAAAAATGCCGCAAGCTCGATGTATCCGCCCATCAAACCAAACCAAACCGCCCAGAGCACGATCGTCGATGGGCTGGGGCGGAACGGTTTGGTTTCCAAGAATCATATCCTCACAATAATTGATTTACGCTCATGATGGGTTTCGGGGTGGTGGTCGAAATCAGACCGTCGGGTGCCACTGGTGGTACGCCACCAGTGTGCCCTAAGTGACGTCAAACACACTGGTTGAGTACAACCAGTGGCACCCAGAAAAGGCCGACATAGGCAAGAATACCGCTCACCACCCTGAATTCCTGCATGAGCCTTGATTTAAACACGCCGATTAAGCTCAAGTTCGTCCAATCAAACCTTGTAGTGCGTACGGAACTGGTCGACAAACCGAGTCCGATCACCGCGCAGTTCTTTGAGACGTGACAGCCAGTTCGCACCTTCGGGATGAACCGGCTGGCGTTTCAGAACGTCGCGGAACAGCGCGCCGATAAACTTCACTTCGTCGTTGCCGTTGCGCTGGTAGTATTCGCGACCGGCGAGCAACTCGCTCATGATCGTTTCGATGACCCGCCCCTGCCGCAGCTCGGCCTCGCGGGAGATCACTTCCTGTTGCGTCGCCTCGCGGCCCAGGAACTGAAGATACCATTTCTTCACCTGGATGATTTGCTGCGGCGGCACCGGCGGAGGTGTGATCACCACGAACTGATCGCGACGCACAGCGACATTCACCAGCCGCCCGTCGCGACCATTGCGCAGCAAGATCACCGCGTTTGGGCTGCGATTGAGAGCGTTGCGCAGGGTGAGATCGACATCAAAAATGGTGCTGCCCACCTGCCCTACTTGCTGACCGTCGACGGTGACAATCGTGTCGCCGCGTTCGATTCCAATGGTCTTGCCGATCGAAACCTGATTGTGACCGAGGACAATGACTCCCGTGTCGGTCACGCGCGTTTGCAGGCCGAGCGTCACCGGCAAATTCGACGGAGGCGGCGGCATGAACCGCGCGTTGGGATTCCCCGGCGCTTGAGCCAGAACTGCCGTGCACGCCGCAAGAACTAACGTCATCGCTTTAATCGTTGTTTTCATGACGAGTTTTCCATCGATCATCGCGCAAGGCCGGGATCATTATCTGTGGACTGCGTTTGAGCATTTCAACAAGCGAGCCGCGCTTCGTCAACTTCGCGTCTGGCCTAAAGCCAGCGCGGGTGATCGACGCCAAGGTTGTCGATCCCTTGCGTGAGCTTACGTTGATTCTTGCCGTCGCTGTCCATCACCCACAGTGCAGGCGGCTCGCCAGTCTTGGCGCGGCAGAAGGCAATCTGCTTGCCGTCGGCGGATTCGCTGGCACGGAAATCCCATTGCGGCGGATCGTTTTTTGTGAGAACGGTGATCTTGCCGTCGCCCGGATTCAGCTTGCAAATTTCCGTGCCGCCGCGCGCGAGATCGGGACGAAAGTCACGGTTGAAATGGTCGGTGTCGGGACGTTGTGGTTGGAACTCCCACGCAGGCTTTGAGCCGGGCAATCGTCGCGGGAACAGAACCTGCCCATCGTGCGTCCAGGCGGGTATGTTCGAGCCGCCGCCTTTGGTTTTGGGATCGCCATAGGTCGCAGAAAACCACATCGCGCCGTCGCTGGTCAGCACTTTGTGTTCGCTGCCGTCGGCCCGGCCCACGCACACTTCGGCCCAGTCGTGGCCTGGTTCTCGGCCTGGGTTACACGCCATGTAAACCACTGACTTGCCATCGGGCGACCAGTTCGTGCCGAAGAACAACTCCCCAGGCTTGCCCGCCAATTGCACGCGGTTCTTGCCGTCCACATCGCTCGTGAAGACCTGGTATCCCTGCGGTCCTGCAATATGAAACGCCACGCGTTTGCGGTCGGGGCTCAGGCTGAAGCCATAGGGCAAGCCTTCACTGGCGCGGGTGAATTCCTGGGGGTCGGAGCCATCGAGACGCATGTTGATGATCTGGCCGACACCGTTCCGCACGACTTGCACAAGGATGCGATCGTCGCCAACCAGAAGCGCAGGAGTTTCGAACGGAGCGAGCCGGTTCTTCGTGCAAATCTCGTCGAGGCCGCCGGTCTTGAGATCGTGAATCCAGATGTGCGTCGGCGTCTGGGTGTAATACTCGTTGAACGGCCTTCCTGGCCCGTCGCGCCTCGGTTCCATGCTCAAAAACAAGATACGGCGACCATCTCCGAAGGCTCCAGCCGGTTGCCACGTCGCTTGATTGGGGCGGTCGAAGGCGAAGTAACGTAAGCCGGTGCCATCCGTGTTGACGATGCCTGTTTTGCCTCGCGAGGTGAACAGAATTCGCGGGGGTTGGGGCTCGTCGCCAATTGCGTTTGAGGTTGTCAGCGCAGCCGCGCCGACTGCGAGAAATTGACGGCGAGAGAGCGTTGCCTGGGGGAGAGAATCGCTCATCGTTAACCTTTTGCATCGAGGGGCGACGGCGTGGTGATTCGCTGGCAATTGTACTGGCGCGTGCGCGAGTTGATAGGTGGCGGCGGCAACTCGCGTGAAGCAGGCGGCGCGAGTAGATTGGCGGCAACCACCGACTTCATTCCTACAGGTCCGAGGAGTTCCAAGATGCGAATCGGCCATTTTCAGCTCGACTCTCAACTTGGCGACTTCGCGGCGAATCTCAAAAAGGTGGTCGATTCGCTGGCACGCGCCGATCGCGAGCGGGTCGATATCGTTTGTTTTCCCGAATGTTTTTTGACCGGTTATCCCGACAAGGCAGAGCCCGCCCGCGCCGGAGCGTTCGCGATCGATTCACCCCAAATGATGCAACTGCTTGATCAGACCGCACAGTTTGAGGCTGCGTTTGTCATTGGATTCAGCGAGAAGCGAGGGGCTGATCTCTACAACACTGCGGTGGTTGTTCACAAGGCGCACATTCTGGGGCATTACAGCAAGTGTTCGGCCTACCTGCCGTTTTACAAGCAGGGGCGAACGTTTCCGGTTTTCACACACAAGGGGCTGACATTCGGGGTCGTGATTTGTTCGGACGGCGGCTATATCGAACCGGCCCGCTTGCTTGCGCTTCAGGGGGCGAAAGTCATCTTTTCGCCACACTTCAACTACATCGGCAAGGAAGGTTTGATCGGCCATTTCATGCATGTTCGCGCCGATCACACTGCTCGCGCCGTCGAAAATGCGGTTTACTTTGTGCGTGGAAATAACGTGTCGCTGGGCAAGGAGGAATGCATCAGCGGATACGACGGCGTTGGCTATGGCGATAGCTACATTGTTGATCCCTATGGCGAGATTGTTGTGCGAAGCCGGCGTCATCAGGAAGACTTCATTTTCACCGATATCGATCTCTCCATTCAGGACAGGAACTGGGGAGTGGGTCGGACTCTCTGGAGCGCGCGGGAGTTTGGCGATCGCCTGATGGAGATCACGCGGAAGCGAACTGCGAAGTGAGGTTTCGGCCCTCGCACAGGAACCGCTACATATTCGCAATTACAGTTAAGTACAAATCCTAAACATGAAGTTGACACTCCGTTAAATTCCAGGTAAACCAGGGCCTGAAGGTGGGTTTTCGTTCCGAATTGCTCCCTCTACGAGCCGGTTCGGGTGGGCACGAGACTCACGGTAGTCAGGAATAAACGGCACCAGCAGACTTTGTTTGCGGTTCCTCTCGGCCGCCGTTTTCTCCGGGATAGACGCTTTCGTAGGGGGCGGATTAGCCGCCGGCGCTGTCGCGGAGCATGGAGGATTCATGGCCGAACTGGCAATGGCACCCGCGTCGATCCGTCCCAGGATTGGCGCCAGATTCACGCAATTTTTGACAATGCGCGATCAAGACGAGGTTCAGCAGTCCCTTACACCTCGGACGATTCTGGGAATCTCGCTCTGGTTCGGCCTGGCGGTCGGCCTGGTTGAGTTGGCGATCGCACTCGCGGTAAAGCCGCTGATCGACCCCTCACCCGGCCTGTTTCGCATGAACCGCGTGATCTTCTGGACGATTCCCAGCGTCGATTTCACGCTTTTCGCCCTTTGCGGCGCAATTCTGGCGACAATCGCATGGCTCCGCCCTCAACTGAAGGGGCGGGTTGCCCTTGGCGTGCTCGGCGGCATTGCCGTCCTTATTCTTTTGCTAGCCGCGCGGCGGATTCACCCGATCGCGTGTGTCGCGCTGGCGTGTGGAGTCGGATTTCGGCTCGGAATTCGCACTGAGCGCAATATTCAGGCGTTCACACGAATCTGCCGCAGATCCGCGCCTTTTGTTGGGCTCGCATCGATCGGCATCGCGGCCGTTTCGTTCGGATCACACGTCTTGCACGAACCACTCGCCGCCGCGCAGTTGCCCCCTGCCCCGTCGACTCCCAACGTGTTGCTGGTTGTGCTCGACACGGTTCGTGCCGATCGCATGAGCCTTTATGGATACCCACGCGACACGACGCCGAATCTCGTAAAACGCGCTGCGACTGGTGTGACGTTCACGCAGGCACGCTCGACCGCCCCCTGGACATTGCCATCGCACGCCAGCATGCTCACCGGCCGCTGGCCGCACGAGCATCAGGCGGGCATGGATCGCGGGCTCGACGCAAAACATGCGACGCTGGCCGAGTATCTGGGTTCGCAAGGATATGCGACGGCTGGATTCGTGGCGAACGAGCTTTATTGCGGCGCCGAAACTGGCCTCGCTCGCGGATTTGGGCGTTATGAGGACAAGGATTTCTCGCTCGTGGGTGCGCTCTGGACAACAGCGCTCGGCCGACGAGTTCTTTGTCCGATTTTCTTGCCGCAAGAAGAACGTGCGGGGGACGATCCGCTCGACTATTACCGCAAGGAAGCCGCACGCGTTACGAGCGACACCCTGCGCTGGATTGACCGCCAGGGTGAGCGGCCGTTCTTTGCGTTTCTGAATCTTTACGACGCCCACAATCCGTATATTCCGCCCGATGGCTTCAAACACCGCTTCGGCCGCCCCTCGCTGACCTCGCAGGATGACCAGATCATCGACCGCTGGTTTGTGATCGACAAATCCACACTCAAGCAAGACGAGGTGCAGTTCGTCGCCGATGCTTATGACGACTGCATCGCTTACCTCGATGAACAGCTCGAAGTTCTCTTCAAAGAGCTCGAGACGCGAGGCAAGCTCGACAACACGTTGGTCATCGTTACGGCGGACCACGGCGAGCATTTTGGCGAACATGCACTTTATGGGCACGCGAGCAGTCTTTACGACCAGGAAATTCGCGTGCCGCTCTTGATGATTGCTCCAGGCCAGAAGGGGGCGGGAAAAGCGATTTCCTCACCAGTGAGCCTGCGCGACCTTGCGGCCACGGTGTGCGAACTTGCAACGCCTGGTACGAAGTCGCCGCTGCCTGGAAAATCGCTCGCCCGGCACTGGACTGGTGACGGATCGATCGACGATGAGCCGGTGCTGTCCGAGGTCGATGCTCCCGCGCACGCTGCCCCTAATCAGGGGCGTTCGCCGGTGTTTCGCGGTCCGATGAAGGCCGTAATTCGCGGCCCGAAGGTCTACGTCAAGAACGGCGACGGACGCGAGGAATTGTTCGATATCTCGGTCGATCCGGCCCAGTCGCGCGATCTCTCCGAGGTCGAAGATTCGGAGCCGTTTCTCGACCGCGCTCGCGAAGATCTCGACCAGCTACTTCGGTAACGAATGTTCGCTCTCGCTCGGTCCCACCCAGCCAACGCGTTTGGGATCGAGCCCGCGGCTGGTGATCCAAGCATTCAGCGGATTGTCGAGCAGCGCGGTAACGCCGTTTTCGCCGACGTAGCAGTACTCAAGTTCGTGCCAACCTGGCGGCATGTGTCCCGAGTAGCCATTGATCGTCGGCACGCGAGTTTCGAGCGCGGCCCACATTGCGTCGATCTGGAAGATGTGCGGATCGAACCGGGGAATGTCGCAGCGAGGACTGTAGTAGAACGTTTCCCACCGAGGATCGATTTGTTCGACGAGCCGCGCAATCGCTGCGCGGCTTTTTTGCTTGTCGAACGCCGGAAGTCGCATCATCTGTTCCAGCACGCAAATCGTCGCCAGTATCGCAACCGCGATGCGTGCGACGCGTCCCTTTGACCAAAGACGATCGAACGCATAGCCAAGTGCGATCGAAGCAGGAATGAGCACAAAAAGTGCGGCTCGCATCACCACGCGAATCACACTGCCGCCAGGAACGAAATTGTAAACCCAGCGCCAGAATATGATATTACGCGGAAAAATGAGCAGTAACACAATCACCAGACCGGCGGCTATCACATATCCGCGCACTGGGATTTCTCGGTGATTCCTTCGTGTTGCCCACCACCACCAAAGCAGGCTAATTGCCCCAAATGCCGCCACGATGATCGAGAATTCTGTCGCTGCGGTGAGGCAGATCAGAGTGGCGGGCAAGGCCGGAAATATGGTTCGTGGGCGCAAGAGAATGTAGCTAATCGCAGCCACGGGCAAGCCAATAACGACCACACCGATCAGCAGCGCAACCAGCGAGTACTGCATCAGCGAGAGGGCTGTGATCGTCGCGAGTAAGACGCCCTTTTGCGCCCGGGTTCGAGAGCCAAATCCTACTTCGGCGACGCAAACCGCAAGCACACCAAAGGCGATTCCGGTCGCGTAATCGCGGGCGAAGGCGGTCGCAAAAACGAAGAGCAACAGCCCCAAGACGTTGACAAGGCGGATGTCGGTTCGCTTCCAGCTTGCTGCGAGTCCCCAAAGCACCACCAGCGACGTGATGATTCCCAACCCTTTACGATGCGTTTGCTCGACGGGAATTCCGTAGAAGTATCGGAAAGCGCCAAACCAGCCGTACATCACGCTGTTCGGCCCCATGTAAATCCACGATCGAAGGTCGCCGATCGAGAGATCAACTTCGATGTTTCCTCGCTTTCCCAATTCGCGCGAAGCCGCGAGATAGTGCGACATCATCGGCCAGAGCACGAGAGCCGAGACCGTGGTGGCGATCAGAATCGCCAGCCAATCTCGCTTGAGACCTCGGAGTGCACCGGCACGCCAGGCGGGATCGAACGGAATCGCAAACAGGCAGAGTAGCATCGCGAACAGCAGAAACCAGCCGAGATAGAATCCTGCATAAAGCTGAGCGACCGCACCCGCTGCGCCCGCCGCCACCCAGCCAACTCCGCCACCTTCCTGCCCCCAGCGCAACACCGCGTACAGCACCCAAAGCGTAAAGAAATGCGACATGAGTTGCTGATGCGTGATTTCGTCGGTCCGCATTGCCGAGAAGGCAAACAAGAACGCTGCCGCAACTGCGCCGAGGGGTTCCAATCGAAACCCTCGCCGAAAAACAATTAGCGCTGCGACGTAGTTTGCGACCGTCAGCAAAATCATCCAGATTTGAAATGCAGTGTCGGGCGCGACACCACATGCACGAAGCGCCCAGTAAGGTGGGGCGATCGTCAGCAGAATATCGGAATAGGCACCAATGTTCTTCGCGGGATAGAAAAACGGCGGATCCCAGAATCGCTCGTGCCCCGGATAGCCCGCAATGTAACGATAACCATGTTCAAGGAAATAGTTATTCAGGCGAGTGTCGACAAGATCTGTTTGAACCATACGCAGGCTAGACGTGATCATAACTTCGTGCGCGAGATAGACTCCCAGGCAACCGACGATCCAGGGTAAAAGCCAGGTTCCCCATCGACGCATCCGACAGACCCTTTCGGCCAATCCACGACATCACGCACGAATGTTTTAATTAAATCGGAGTTATGCTCGCTTCTCAAGTCGCGCCTGCCGAAGTTCGCCAAAAACGATAAATTCTCGTGACAGGTTTCGCTGGGTCGACGCGTTGTCTGGTCAAACGGTCGCGCGCCGACTATCCTGGACAGACCTCCACGAATCTGTTGATTTCGCACGCAGGACTCTTGCGGTGATCGTCGAGTCGACTTCGGAGCGCATCGAGGGACCTGGTATCGAGTTGCACTGTCCGACGTGCAACCGCGAAACCCCTGCGCTTTGTTACGAACTCGATGAAAGCGTGAAGGTTTTGGGCACCGGCCCTTGGTTGCACAGCCGGAATACCTGGCTGCAATGCACGCGCTGCGGCGAGCGCCGACTGTCGCAGGTTCCACCGCGACGGCTGAAAACGCTGAATACCTGGCAGATGTCTCAGCTCGTGGGTGGATCGGTGCCGCCGAGAGCGCAGCAACTGACCATCGCGGCACTTGTGCTCTGCCTCGTGCCGATTGTAGGTGTAATAGCCGGCTTCATCGCCGTGCTCGATACGCTCAAAGTCACGCAATGGCAGCGAATGGCCAGCCGAGCCGCACTCGGACTGGCACTTGCCATCAGTTTGGCAGTGGTTGCCCTGGGAATTGGCCGACTGTTGCCGAGCGCAGCCGCCGGGAATTCGAATGACACTCTCGCAGCCTCCACTGCGGCCGAAGGCGCTGGAAAGAAGCAAGGGCCCGATCGCCTTCAACGAGCGCTTGCCCGAATCACACCTGGACTGAGCAGCGCGCTCGCTGATCATCCCAAAGGAACGCTGGTTGCCAGGGCCGAAAATGCGGCTAAGGGGCCAAGTTTCGCTCCGTCGACCCCAGTGCCGGCGCCTCCGCCCCCCGTAGAACCACCGGCCAGCATGAAACCTGTTGTTCCTGCTGCGCCTGTTCCCAAATCCTCAGCGCCAGTAACTCCTGCACCTGCGCCGGCCCCTGTCGAAGCCGACACCGACGGCGGAGCTGCGGCCGAGCCCGCTGCGGAATCGATGCCCGCCCCCAAAGCAGCGGTGGAAACTCAGCCAACGCCAAAGGCACCGACACCAACACCGGCCCCTGCCCCGATAACTCCAACGCCCACTCCAGCCCCATCACCGCCGGCCGAGCCCGACGATCCCAACGGCGTCGCGGCCGAGCCGCAACCGCTAGCGGGTGAGGAGGGAAGTTCAGCTAAACCGGGGGTTCGATCGGCTCCCAATCCCGCAAACTGGCGGGTCATTTTCTCGGGACGCGATCCCGAGGCGTGGAACTCAGATGGCTCGGTCGACACCTTGGCCAAGCCGCTTTCGACCGTCCCGCGCGACGTTCGCTGGCTCAAACTGAAGCGGCTCGACACGGGCGAGTCGCTCATCGTCGCGGTGACGCACGCACAGTTGAACTACAAGGTGCCGTATCACGAAAATCGTCTGCCCGCTCGCTGGAACGGCGGAAATGAAAGCGCCCAGGGTGCGCGACATCTGGGAATCGCCGAGGGGACTCCAGCCAACGCTGCGGCCCGGCCCGGGCAGATTGCGATTCAGTTGGAAGGGATCGAAATCATGACGGGTTCGGGGTTTGGCCATCTCCCCAATGATCCTACCTTGAGTCAGCAATACTCCTGGCGCGGGGCGAAGATCCGTCCCACCGCGTTCGAGATTTCCGTGACTTCGGGCGATCTGATTCCGGCAGAACAGGCGATGGTCGTCGGAAAGACTCGCTGATTCCGTCACGAATCAACGCGTGAATTCGGGCTCATCAACGACAACGCCGATCAGCTTGTCTTGCAGGCCAGCGACGGTTTGACGGATTGATTTGTCCTCGGGATCGAGATTGAGCGCAATTTTCGCCTCCGCAAGCGCAGCGCGAAGCGATCGCTCGACCATCTTCATATCCTCGCGCTTCCATCCGTTTTTGCAGTGCTGCTCGAAGGCGCGACACAGTTGCAGGTGATACTTCGCCTCGGCGGGGTTCTCATCCGTGAGCCGTCTTGCGAGCACTTCGAGCCACTTCGCCGTATATTCGGCCTCGTCGATTTGTCCCAAATTGCGATATTCGGTTGCGACGACAGTCGCCGAATACGAGACGCGCAGGGCGACGATCGGAATCATCTCGCGAGAAAGCTCGAACTCCTCACAACGCGTGCGAATTCCCGCGAGAATTCGCGCAGCACATTCTTCGGGCGAACCAAGATTTGACGCTGTCAAGGTAAGCGGGTCGGGGACGACTTCGTGCGCGAGTTCCAACTCGATCAGATTCTTGAACAGCTTCGCACCCTTTTCCACGGGCGAAAGCTTCTGACACGCTGCACGTAGTTTGCGGCGATTCTCGTCTGATGGTCGGGCTTCGTACCGAGCGATCGTCTGAAACAGATGCATCAGTGCCGAATCTGGGTTTCGCGCGGCCGCTTCATCGGCCATGTTGACAGTCGCTTCGAGCATTTGCTGGCTTGTTGCCGCATCACCGCGACCGAAGGCGCGGGCAGCGATTTTTTGGTACATGTCGTAGATCAGAGACATGACGTTGAGTTCAAAACGTTCATCCGCCAGACTCGGCAGAAGCTCGGAAACCCAGCGAATGTGTTCGACGGCCTTCTGATCTTCTCTCAGCCCACAGAGTGTGCTCGCGATGTAGGTACCGACGATCGCGTATTGATACTCGAGCTCCGGCCGAACTTGCGACGGGTCGCGATGCAGTTCGATCAATTCCTTCGTGTTCTGCAAAAGCGAGAGTGATTCGCGCAGTTTTCCCTGCCGGTTGAACGCCATTGTGATTTCGCGTTCGAGCTCGGCGATCGCGATGACCTGCGGCACTCCCAACTCGGGGAGTTCGCAAAGCTTCCGGGTTTGCTCGCTTACCGCAGCCATGATTTTTGCTGTGCGTTCGGTTGTGAGTCGTTGCGGAGCTTCGACCGCTTTGGTGAGCAAAGTGACGATATCGCCTGTTGTTTGCGTCGCCATCGCTTCTTTGCGAATCGCCAGATCAAGCGCTTCCTCGGCGCGATGCCATTGGGCATCAGCGTTGCGCCAAAGCATGGTCAGACCAACAAGTGAAATCGTGATTGTTGTCGCAAGTAACCCGCAAAGGAGTGCGACAGCAGGACGACGTTTACACCAGCGCACGGCGCGTTCGGTGAAACGCGCAGGCCGCGCGGAAATTGTTTCGCCGTTTTGGATTCGTTTGAGATCGTCTGCCAGCGCAATTGCGGATTCATAGCGATCGGCAACATCGGTTCGCAAGCACTTGAGCACGGCCGTTTCGAGATCGCGCGAGATTCCCGGAACCAGTGTTCGAGGCGGCACCGGATCGCCATTGCGAACGAGGTCGAGCGTTTCAACAAGCGACGCCCCCTGGAATGGCGAGCGTCCTGTGAGCAATGCATAGAGCGTCGCGCCGACAGCGAAAACATCGGTGTATGGACCGACGCGGAATTTGCTCGAATCGAACTGTTCGGGGGCCATGAACGCGGGCGTGCCGCTGGGTACCAGTGAGATCGTGCTATTTGTCGCCGCGTTTCCTGAATGATCGCTACCAGCGCGGGCGAGTCCGAAATCGGCCAGCACCGGCAATGCGTCTTGAAGCGGTGCGCCCGGAGTTCCATCAAGCAGAATGTTCGAGGGCTTGATGTCGAGATGAAGCATCCCTCGTGCGTGAATTTCGCCAACGGTACGCGCGATGACTTCCGTCAACGCCGTCACGATTTCAGGCGCGACGGGACCGTCGATTCGATCCTTGAGCGACCCGCCGGGAATGAGGTCGAGCACGAGATAGAGCCGGCCGGCCGCCTCGCCCACCTCGTAAAGCCGCACCACGTGAGGATGACGAATCCGCCCCATCGCCTGGGCTTCGCGAAGCCAGCGGCGGCGTTCGATCGCGTCGTTCACAGCCCCACGCGCGAGAAACTTAAGTGCGACTCGTCGCGACAATTCAGGCTGCCACGCCTGGTAGACGACCCCCATCCCACCGCGGCCGAGTTCGCGTTCGATCACGAAGCCAGGAATTTCCGGCGGCGCAGGCGGTGGCTCGATAAGTTCGCTCGAAATGCGGTCCAGGATCGCCTGACAGTCGACGCAATGTTCGACGTGAGACTCGAGCGACTCGAACTCGGCCGAGTTGAGCGAATCGTTGCCGAGGCGTTTGAGCAATTCAGGATCGGGGCAGGCGCCCAACGCGGGGTTCATGCCGTCGCCTCACCGAGCGGAATCCGTGCGGTCTCTCGCAACAATCGCTCGCCTTCATCTTGCAACCGCTTACGAACGCGCTTCTGAGCGGCAAAGGCCGCGGCGTAGGTCAGGCCGTGAGCTTGAGCCGTTTCCTTGATGGGATGCCCCTCGACGACGATCTCCCAGAAAGTCCGCCAGGTTTGATCGTCGATCTTGCGACGCACGGCGGCTTGAACTTCCTCGGCGAGACGTACGAACTCGGGACGATCGTCATTGCATGGCTCGTCGTCGAATTCTTCGTTCGCGAGTTGAATTCCTTCGTCGTTAGCGCGGTCGATCGAGAATTCGACTCCAGGGCGACGCTGGCGGATCAGGTCGATGGCGCGGGAATGGCAAACGCGTCGCAGCCAGCCGCGGAAGGTTTTGCTTGGGTCGTAGGTGTAGGTCTTGATGCGCTGGGCGACCTCGATCCAGATTTGCTGCATCAAGTCTTCAAGTGTTTCGATATCGAGCGCAAAGCTACGAACAAACCGGCGCACGTCAGGATCGTAACGCCTAACGAAATCGGACCAGGCGTCGTGGTCGCGCCAGTCGCCGACACGGGCGAGAAGTGTGGGGCTGGTGGATTCGCCGTCCGAGAATTTAGGCACTGCAACCTCATTCGCGGCAGGTTCTTGCGCCAATAATGGCGAATCGTCGCCATTTTCGTGTTAATGCCTTCCGTATTGTAATATGGACCGTCTCTCATGTGCGCTGGGTGTGCGGGATCTGTTTCCCAAAAGAAACGGTCTCCCCTCCGGAACCGCGTTGGTCCCTCGGTTCCCCCCGTCTGCCCACGTACATCATCTTCCACATTCACTCCGAGCGAGGCTCGGTGTGAACTGTGCCGAAGAGACGGTCCCAGATCAGCGTATAAAAGCCGAAGTTGCCGCGACCGTTATGATGGTGACGCGCGTGAAACGTGCTCGTCCCCAGATATCTAAGCAGCCAGTGGCGTTCCCACGACTCAGGAAACGGCTCGACTCCCAAATGGCCCATCATTCCAAACAGCAAGTTGAACGTCAGATAAATCAGCATCCCCAGCCACGATGAAGAATAGACGCAAATCACAGCGAGCCAGAGTCCGCCGAATCCCAGAACTTCGATCGGGTTGAGCACGAAAAGATCGATCGGCCTGGGACGGTCGAACTTGTGATGCGTCTCATGAACGAGGCGATAAATGATCGGCACGTGTGCAATCCGGTGCGAGACATACATCGCGAGGTCCATGATCGCGAGTAGAACTAGCGCATCAAGCCAGGCACGAAGTCCCACATCACGCCTGACGACGATGTAACCCGCACGCCAGAGGTACCAGCCGATCAGAGTGACGACGCTGTTCATCACCACGCCGGAGACGGCGATCGCGACTTCCTGACGTGTTGTGGGATCAGGTGTCGGCCCGATTCGTCGGTCGCGAAATACACGAATGAGCAGCTCGCCGAGAACGAGTGCGACTGCGAAAAGCGAGAAGTTCTCGACGAGCATCCAGAAGCCGGCTTGCCATGGGGTCATCCGGGCGAAGATGTCGAGAATCTCATTCATTTGGGGCTCGCGACGTTGAGAGCGTGGGCCGATGGCCGATGCCTCTTATGATAGCCGGTTCCTTCATCGATTGGCACGAACGATTGCGGCGGGTTGTCGCATGGGTAAATCATTCGTAGTATGTTCAGGTCACTGCCGACACACGCTCGCCTTGGGCGCGAGCATTTCATCGCCATTGAATTCGCGACGAGGTTGCAAAGCCATGGGGATCGCGAAAGGTTCGCCAAAGGACCAAAGGAATTCTTACATTCTGCCTTGCGAGTGTGGAGACGCGATCACTGTAGTCGCCTCCGATGCTGGTGAGCAAAGCCCCTGTCGTTGTGGGCGAGACATCGCGGTTCCCCCGCTCAGCCGGTTGCGCACGCTCAATGGCGAGGGGGCGTATGAAAGCAGCGCCCTCGATCGAATTCGATCGATGCTTGCAATGGGGTCGCTTCCTGCCGGTCACAACTGTGCGATTTCCAACCAGCCGACGGAGTCTTGCATCGAGTTCGAGGTCATTTGCGACCCGCTCGACCCGCCAGCAGGACCTTCGCCTTTTCTAGTAATGGCGTCACTACTGCTCACTGGCGGCCGTATGATCATCTGGCGGATTCCCGAAAGAAAAAGGTCGCAGGAAGAGTGGGATGCGCTCGAACGCATCAGGATTCCGCTTCTCGTGAGCCCGAAATATCACAAGCGCATCAAACGTCGTGCGAAGGATCAAGATTACCTCCGCGAGCTGCTCGCAATTGTGCCGGTGTACGCTCGATTGGTTCGTGAATATCCTGGCGCGAGGGTGGTTCCAGTCGTTTGAACGAGCGGGATATTTTGATTTCGGGGAAACTTCAATTCGATTCATTGCGCGGCGACAAGTTCTGCGACAGTCGCTCGACTGACATAGACACAAATGATGTCGACCTCCACCAAGTGGCGATACTCTCCGAGCCTTTCGCTACCTGCTGTAGCACCGCAACGCCTAACGGATGACCGTTTCGATTTTCACTAGCAAACAGAGAATGGGAGGGTGCAGCCTTCGGCCATAATGATAACCCCATTATCATAACAGCGTTGGTATCGCTTTCGCTGATACTCGCGCCACTCGTGACGGTGTTAATCGCAGCCCCCTTATGGGCGGGACTGCTCGTTTCAATCGCTCTTTTCGTCGGCGTCCCGCTCGCATTATCAGCCATAGGAAACCATTTCGAGATCGAATGGATAGGAACGCTGCTCGAATGGTACCTCGGAGCTACCGCTTGGGTTGCTCTCATTATCGTCTTATTAGGTCTTGCCTTGATCGTCTGGAATGCGACCGCGACGGTCTGGAAATGGCTCTCTGGCTAGCAGGTGGCTCGTTGAATTTCCTTCCTGTACGACGATCATGCGCCTGCGATTTAAGTAAGAGAGTTTTTGGATTTATCGCGTTCCGTCCGTTTTCCCGATGAGCAGGAGCGGTCCCAACTACGACTGCTGCCGTAAAATTGCGGAAACAGTTACGTTATATGTTTGTAAGACGGCGGAATCGCGCGAGACAGCCTGACGTCGTGGCGGTCAATTTGATTGTTCGAAAGAAGACGAGGGCATGAACGAGAACTTGCGTTCCATTCTGGTCATCCTGATCACGTTCGCCTTGCTGGCGGCGTGCACGATTCCACCGACACTGCTCGCGCGAAATGGTTATCCGCTACTTGGCTGCGTTCTTGCTTTAGCTGCGTTAATGGTCTGGACGAAACTCGTTCGTCCTATGCCCGGTATCTTGCAAGGTATCGTCTGTTTGACCGGCATGAGTTTCTTTCTGGGAACAGCGTTTATTTGTCTGCTTCGATGGATTATTTGATAGAAAACCGCGTTGCTGACGAACTTCCTGAAGTCAGACGTTGCAGTGCCAAAAGCGCATAATGAGCGGCGTTGGATTGGGCCGATCGCCGGCGAGGAGACGACTCTATGAGCTCGACTCGCACTCCAGAGGGGGAACTCAACCGTTGCCCACTCTGCGGTGCGGAGGTTTTTATCGAGCCATCCTGGCCTCCTGGCGATGCTCCTTGCCCGAAATGCGGCCAGTTGCTCTGGTGCGACAGATCATCGCCGCTGCGATTCTGCGAGCGAGTTGGTGTTGAAGACCCGACCACGCTGCCTTTTGATGTGCAAGCGTGGTTCTCGGGCAGCCCCAAAATGAGGGGGATGATGTCGCGCGATCTCACGCGGCGAGGTCTTCTTATCGGCCTTACGCCGAACGAAGTGCTTGCAACGCTTGGTGAACCCGACGAGCAAGGTGATGGCTGGTGGTGTTACTGCATCTATCGTGGAGTTCGCATCACTTATCGCGGTTCAGCGCATCGTCTTCGGATCGACTTTGATCGTCTCGACCGCGTATCGGAGGCGAAGGTCGTGGTAATGACGATTCCTTGAATCGTGCGATCTTCGCGGAATTCAAATATCACCAATTACATCTTCACTATTGCGCGCGTGAAGCAAGTTCCGCAGCGACTGCGGCCGGGTCATCGCTGACAAACACAAAATCCAGATATTTCTGTTTGACGAAACCTTCGCTCACCGCATGTTCCAGCAATTTGAGTAGCGGATCGAAATAGCCGGCCACGTTCAGCACGCCCATCGGTTTCGCGTGCAACCCAAGCGCGGCCCAGGTGAGGATCTCGAAGAATTCTTCGTACGTGCCGATCCCTCCAGGAAGCGTAAGGAAGCCGGCGGCGCGTTCCGCCATCAAGGCCTTGCGTTCATGCATACCGGATACGACGTGAAGTTCGGTGAGCGTGTCGTGGGCGATTTCGGTCGTCGCCAGGATTTCGGGAATCACGCCGACGACCTGTCCGCCACCGGCGAGCACGGCGTCGGCGACAACTCCCATCAGGCCGGCGCGGCCGCCGCCGTAGACGAGGCCGAGCCCGTGCTTGCCGAGTTCGACGCCAATCGCGTGCGCGGCGTCGACGTACACGGGGCGAACTCCGGGCGACGAGCCGCAGTAAACGCAGAGAAACTTCGCAGATTCGGCCAAGGTCAGCCCCGCACGGAGGAAAGCTTCAAATCCGTCGTGTTCCGAAGCACGGTGATGTAGTAGATCGCCTGGAACGCAACGATGTAAAGAACGGCCACAAGCAGCCCCTGCCCCATCGAGACCGGCGGCTTGGCGGAAAAGAGGTTGATCGACAGCATGCCCCAGGTGAAGCCAGCCGACGCACCGCCCAGCACCGCCACCATGAGATGCATGATGTAAAAAATCGAAAGCGGGTTCACGCGCTCGACTCGTTTTGACGCCGAACCGAGCAGCACGTTCATCTTGGCGACCTCGTAAATCAGGCCGATGCGCGTGCGAATCAGCAGCAAGCTCGTAAACACTCCCAGCACCGCCAGGCAACCGAATGTCACCGGCAGACACCAGTAGCGAATCGCTTGCATCGAGATGATGGGGTCGACGGGAAGTTCGGTTTTGAGCAAGCCGGCCGACGCATTGATAAGCACCGACGCCACAAGCAGAAAGATACCAACGGAGCGATTGCGGTCGGTGATGAGTTGATGAATTGTGCGCGAAACGTGGAGGAAACGAACCTCGGGAGCAAGGGGCGGGTGCGCAGGCGGCTTCCAGCCGATGGCGACTTCTTCTCCAGCCATTTCGATCTCGGTGAGTTTGGAGTCGACTGAGTCATCTTCGGTCGGATCGACTTTGAAGCCCTCGGCGTGTTCGTGCGCGTCGTGCTTCAGAACGGACTCGGGCGGCTTGGGATCGGCGGCTGGTTCAGTCATAGCGGGGGGTCCGTGGACTCAAGGGGCTCGGCGTTCACTCCTGCGCGGGAGACCGTTATCATGGGTTCGAGCCTGCCCCAGAGCAAGAGGTGTTCCGATTGGGCTTTAGGGCGAAAATTTCATTGAATACTCGGCTGGAGCCAAGTTGTGTCGACCGTCCCGACCCGTTTTCAGACAGTGGCCCGCATTGGAGATGTGACAGAAGGGGCGGGAATTCCGGTGGAAGTTGAGGGGCGGGCGATTGCCCTCATCATGGACAATGGCCAGTATTACGCGATTGACGACCACTGTCCGCACCAGGGCGCTCCGCTGTGCGACGGCATGGTCGGTGAGAAAACCGTGACATGCACCTGGCACGGCTGGCGCTTCAGCCTGGAAGACGGGCGCTGGCTCGATAGCCCTCGGATTCGCATTGGCACATATCCGGTGCGAGTCGAAGGGGATGAGATTCAAGTTGCCGTAAATTGAACGGTTTCGCCAACCGTTGTCGCCATCTTTGACCAGTGATTCCTTTTTGCTTCGGGAGTTCCACGCATCATGCGAGCCGCTTTTGTCGAGCAGACCGGTCCCCCCGAAAACATCAAGGTGGGCGACCTGCCCAAGCCGAGTCCGGGCAATGGGCAAGTGCTCATTCGCGTGAAGGCCGTGGCGATCAATCCGATCGACCTTTACGTCCGGGCAGGAATCGTCGCGATGCCGATTCCGGTGCCTTACATCATTGGGTCGGACGTTGCGGGCGTGGTTGAGGAAGTTGGACCGGGCGCGACGAAGTTCAAGGTGGGCGATCGCGTTTGGGGATCGAACCAGGGTCTGCTGGGACGCCAGGGCGTCGCGGCTGAATACGCGGCGATCGACGAGGCGTTGCTCTATCCCACCCCGGACAAGATTGATGACGCCGGTGCAGCGGCTCTGGCGTTGACGGGCATCACGGCCCATCTTGGCCTGTTCCAGAACGCACGACTCGCGGCGGGTGAGACGGTTTACGTCGCAGGCGGAAGCGGCGGCGTCGGCTCGTTGGTCGTGCAGATGGTAAAGGCCGCTGGCGGCAAGGTCGCGACGACGGCGGGAAGTCCCGAACGCGTGCAGCTTTGTCGCGATCTGGGTGCCGATCTCGCTCTTAACTACAAGACCGACGACGTGCCGGCCAAGCTCAAGGAATGGGCGCCGGACGGGATCGATATCTGGTTCGAAACTCAGCGCGAGCCGAATCTCGAACTCTCGATTCCGATGCTCCGCAAGCGCGGGCGGATGATCGTGATGGCCGGGCGCGCGGCGAAGCCGGTCTTGCCGCTCGGGTCGTTTTACCCGCGCGACTGCCAGCTTTTGGGTTTCGCGATGTTCAACGCCTCGCCCGCCGAGCAGGCCCGCGCGGCTGATGATATCAACCGCTGGGTCAGCGAAGGGAAGCTCAAGGCCGTGGTGGGCAAGGTTTTCCCGCTCGACGAGGCAGCCGAGGCTGAGAAATTCCTCGAAGCCAATACAGTCCACGGCGCGGGGACGTTGCAGGGTAAGGTCGTGATCTCGGTGAGCTAGCTCACGGGGAATTGAGCGGCTCAGACCGATCGGACCAGTGAGTTGATGAGCGGTGCCCAGCAGGGCCTGGTGTCGCTTGCGGCCCAGGCCCAAACCGTGTTGCGCCCGGCCGATTTCGCGTCGTAAAGCGCTCGGTCGGCGCGATTGAGCAGGAACATCGGCGTCGCGTCGGACCTGAGGATCGGTACAGTCGCCGACGCAACTCCAACGCTCGCAGTCACTTTGAGGCGTGAGTCGTCAAACGTCAGCGAGAGCGATTCCACCTGTGCCCGGATGCGTTCCGCAAGTGCGAGCGCTCCCATCATGTCGCAATCAGGCGCGACAAGCACGAACTCCTCGCCGCCGTAGCGGGCGACCAGATCGCTCGACCGTGCCACAGCGCCAAGTGCTGCGGCCATGCGCTGGAGCGTGGCATCGCCGGCGGCGTGTCCGTGGGTGTCGTTGACTCGCTTGAAGAAGTCGATGTCGATGATCATCAGCGAAAGCTGAGTGGCGCGACGGCCGCAGGCGGCCCATTCGGCGTTGAGGCGGTGCTCGAGCGCGTGGCGATTCGCCAGGCCGGTGAGGGCGTCGAGATACGCCTGCTTTTCGAGCATGTCGTGATACTGCTTGAGCCTTAGACCGACGCGGATTCGCGCCCGAAGTTCGGGCGGGTCAAAGGGTTTCGCGACATAATCAATCGCGCCTAGCTCGAGCCCTTTAACCTTATTGGCGGTCGAGTCGTAACCCGAGAGAAAAATGACCGGTATCGACTGCGTCGCTGGGTCTTCTTTCAGCGTCGCGAGGACCTCGAACCCCGAGACGTCGGGCAAGTTTACGTCGAGCAGAATCAGGTCGGGCGATTGAGTCCTGGCGATCTGGATCGCTTCTCGCGCGTCAACCGCTTCGAGAAACTCCGCGCCGTCGAGTTGCACGCGGCGGGTGATCTGAACTCGCTCGAACTGACTATCGTCAACGACGAGTATTCGGCACTTTCGGGGAATCAGAGGATCGACAAACTGCATCAGAGATTACTCCGCCGCCCGTTAGGCATCGCAGGCACGGTGAAGCAGACAGGGCGGATCTTCCTGGCATCCACACCCAAACCTAGAGCACAATTCCCTTGTTGTCTATTTGCGAACGAATCGAACCAAACGCTCGCGCGGCTAGACCTGGAAGGTTTGGCGTGTCACAATGCGGCTCTCGCCATCTTTAACCTTCCTGAACCATAGGACACCCGCCTTGAATCTGCTTTCAACACTCAGCGGCTCGCTCATGGAAGGCTTCCTGCCAGCCGGCTGGGATCTCGCCCGTATCGACGCATGTTGTTCGCACAACCCATGTTCAGTCCTCGACCGTCAGCCGTTCTGGCATGAACGATTTGAACCCGTCATATGTCGCGACGTCGCCGATTTTGACGTGATGCTCGGTCACGAGATTGCGATGACAATTCGTCGAGCGCGGGAAGAAAAACGTCAAGCTGCGCTCATATTGCCGGTCGGCCCGATGGGGATGTATCGCTGGGCGGTTTACTTTCTCAAAGAATGGAATGTGCCGTGCGATCACGTCCATGGATTCAACATGGATGAATGGAGCGATCGCGACGGTAACACCCTCGCCGCCAACGACCCAGGCGCTTTCACAAACGCGATGGAAGGAGCATTCTACGGGCCGCTGGGCAAGTTGACGGTCCCCGCCTCGCAGCGCTGGTTTGCAACGCCCGACAAGCTGCCGCACTACGCCGAGCGTATCGGCGAGTTGCAAAAAGCAGGCGCCGAACTGACTGTGATCTTCGGCATCGGCCGCGTTTGCCACATCGCGTTCTGGGAGCCGCACTTCGCCGCCGAGTATGAGTCAGTCGATGCCTGGAAAGCAGCGACGCACCGCCTTGGCGCGAAGCTGCATCCGCTGACGATCGAGCAAAACGCACTTACCAGTTTCAAGAGCCGCACGACGCTCGTTCCAGCGTTTGCCAACACGATCGGACCTGGTCTGTTTCTGAAGGCCGACCGGATCATCGGCGGTGCCGACGGCATCCTGGGACGCGGTATGCAGTGGCAAGGGACATCTCTCTGGATGACCTTGCGTTATGGTCCGAATCCCTGGGTTCCCAGTTCGTTCATGCCCACACTGGCCGGTCGGCTGTTCTTCCTCAATGAACTTGCAGGACCGCTGGAAGCGGAGATGAACTGAGTCGCGCGTTGCTTCTTGCAGCGCTTGCCTCATCTACCCGCTCCCACATGGGTAAATCACCATGCCAAATGTGCGATCTATCCATTGATATGTTTGTGCCGGGCCGCAGTTGCGATCGCGTTTGTAAGGCGACATGAAGGGATTGGGTGGCCCGGACAACTTGTTGTCCGGGTGGCGCAGCCACAAGAGGGCGAAGCGGAACACGTCGCAGTCTCCTCTTGTCGCTTCGCGACCGGGACAACGAGTTGTCCCGGCCACCCACTCACGTCCTGTTTTGAGTAGCTAGCGCTTAACTACTAGCGGGACGATCCGAGCAATGCTTCTGTGCGTCGTCACAGTTCCCAGGGATCGACCTGCGGCTTCGGCAGTCTCATCTTGATGAACTTGGCGAGTTTTTCCTGCTGAGCCATCGGCGCATGCAGCAGGTTTATTTCCATCAGCTTCTCGCCGTTGCGCCCTCTGAGGACCGGCTTGATCAGAATGGGCTTGCCGAAGGTGTCGTACATCGTCTGGAACTCGCAGGTCTGCACGTCAGACCAAGGGACAAACACTTGCCGCATCGCATTCGCGTTTCGATAGCTCGTGACACCTTCCGTATCAACCCTTGCGAGCGGAGTTTTTCGATACCACAAGTAGTAGACGAAGCCAATCAATAAGAATATCCCCATGCCCATTCCGAGCCACCGCATCACGCCCGTCTCCTTGCTCATCACCCACGGAGAGGCGAGCAAGAACAAGCCCATCACGAAACAACCAATCACCAAGAATATAAACACCCCGCTCGACATGCGTACCTCGACGACTTCGTCGAGCGCGTCATCGCCATCCGCGTTAAAGGGGTAACGCGACCGCGTCTCGATAACCACGCCGCTGCGGGAGAGTCCGTACAGTTTGAGGATCTTATCTGCCGCGAAGTGCCCGAGAAATATGAAGACTATGGTCAGCCCGCTCATAAAGCTTTGCTGAGTTGGAACACCCCAAACCCAACGCACACAGACTACGGCCAAGTTTGCTACCACAATAAAGATGAGGATGAGCGAGAAACTCAAGCAGCCGTATGCTGCCTTCGAGACCGTTCTCGGCTCGTACACGTCTCACCTCGGGCTTCGAGATCGCTCGGATTCAGGACGACGGCCAGTCTATGTCGCATGAGTCCTTCGGTAAAGCGTCGCCAGTAATTCTCAAAAAAAAGCGAAACCCCGCCGACTTGTCCGAAAACAGGTCGACGGGGCTTCCATTACGATCGGCGATTCAGCGTTTGCTTACTTCGCCTTTTTTTCTTCTGCGGCTCGGCGTTTGGCCTGCTCCTCGTACTTCTTCATCTCGTCTTCCCAGGCCTTCCGCATGATCTTGCCAAGGTCATCGACCTCACCAGGACGCGTCAGGTCCTGGCCGGTTTTCACGAGCGCGACGAAGCCGATGCACATCTCGTCGGTCGTCGCTTCACCCCAGTGCATCTCTTGCGGCGGATTGTTGGGATTGCGCGGATTCTTCGCCGAGTTATCGTAGTGCGCGATGATGTCGAGCGTCGAATCCTTGGGGATGTTGATCTGCTTCTCGAACCAGTAAGTAAGCTGCCAGTTGAAATCCCAGTCGTCGATCTTCACGAGCGGGATGGCTTTACCATCGGGCAAGTGGAACGTCATCGCCATGTCGCGGCCGATCTGATGCATGTGCGGCGTGGCTGAGAGCACCGTCACGTCGACGGGCACCTTCCAGCGGGCTTTGATCTCGCGATGCGAGTCGCCGGCCGGAATCACCATGCGCTGATTGAGCGCAAAGGCGTTGTGCAGGCTCTGCTTCACAGGCATCTTGGCGAAGTACAGGCCGAGACGCGTGCGATCCTTTTCGGGCTTGCCATCGGGATGATAGTGAACTTGCATGATCACATCACCACCCTTGGGCAGCGAGACTCCAACGCCGTCGGGCAGGAAGTGGGCTTCATTGCCAGGCGCCCAGCCGAAGAGGCCGGAATGCACCGGCACGCCGGGGCCGCCGAAGCATTCGTACCCCTGCTCTGCATCGGCCGCATCCTTCTTGCGTCCCTGGCCGCTCATGTCGACGTAGCTCAGAACATGGTGCACGACGCGGCGATTGCCGGCCTTCACCTCGCAGGCTCGAACATAAACATCCTTGGGCAGGTTCGTCGGCAGTACGAAGCAGCGGTAAATGTCACCG
The DNA here is from genome assembly GCA_945957605.1 of uncultured Isosphaeraceae bacterium. Classification (GTDB taxonomy): domain Bacteria; phylum Planctomycetota; class Planctomycetia; order Isosphaerales; family Isosphaeraceae; genus CAMFLR01. Next base: position 635,561 of record CAMFLR010000003.1, on the reverse strand, counting down.
CCCGATGCGGGGATATCGAACTCCGACGCGGGCTCGAGAACGAGGTCGGGAGTACCGAGCGTCCAGTCTTCGCGGAATGTTGGAGTCGCCGGAGCCTCGGCCGGGTTGCCTTCGGGGGCACCTGCTTCGGCCCAGCTCGAAAGCGTCTTGATCTCATCGTCGCTCAGCGACTTGTCGTACTGATAGTTGGGCCCGAAGCCGTGAATCGCCTTCCAGGGAGGCATTCGTCGGTCAGACGCGACGTTCGCGAGGTCATCAGCACGCTTCCGGGCTTGCTCATACGTTTCGAGTGCGAATGGGCCGACCTGTCCTTTGCGATGGCACTCGAGGCAGTTCTTTTGAATGATCGGCAAGACGTCTCGTGCGTAGGTTTTGGGTGCGGCAACCTGCGCGGGGAAGGCGGGAATCGGGCAGCCGACGGCCTTGGGCCAGGGTTCGACCGCGGTCTTGCCGGCGAGTGCGAGCGTAACCGCGTTGGCGAGGTCGCGTGATTCGGGATGGTTGTTGCGCTTGCCGCGGTCGGCGAACTGGTCGTCAATTCGGCCCCTGTAGCGAACCTTGCCGGCGTCGTCGAGCACGACGGCTTCGGGGGTGATCGTTACGCCGAGGGTTTTGATGATCGAGCCTGTGCGGTCGCAGATTACCGGGAACGCGAGTTCGTGTTCCTTGGCGTGCTGCTTCAGTTCGGCGTCGGTCTGGTCGTAATTGACGCTGACGCCGACGATTTCAGCCTGTTTGGGGAGCGATCCAGCGAGCGCCTTGAGTGTCGGAGAGTATTCATTCGAGATGGGGCATTCGGATGAATAGACGATGACCACTTTCACACCGCCGGCGGGAGCAGTCAGCAGCGCCGGGAGGTCTTTTGCGTGAACGGATGTCGAGAGTAGACAGCCGAGATACGCAAATGCCAGGAAACGGTTGCGAATCCGTTGCATCGAGACGTTCTCTCCAAGGTGTCGAGGAGGATCGGCCTGAAACTCCGCCCGACCGCGTTGTCAGGCCCTGCGCCACGTGTCATTGTACTGCCAAAGTCAACGCGATTCTCGAGAAAAACGGTGTAACTCTTGCCAGATCAGGATTCTGCATTAACAAAAAAGAACTCCCGCCAGGATGCGCCGGCGGGAGCTCTGAGGATGTTCGATGCCAGACTCCGGACAAGTCGTCTTTAGAAGTAGATCTGGAAACGGGCGAGGAACAGGTCGCTGGTCGACTGTAGTTTGCCCGGAGAGTACACCACCGGGCTGCTGAACGCCGCATGCTCCCAGGTGAACATCCACTTGATGTTCTGCGACCAGTACCAGTTGAAGCCGACGTTTGTGGTGTACAGGCTACGAGTCCACTGGTTCGCGTCAGCAAAGCCGCCGGTGAAAACCTGGGGACCGAGCACGAAGTAGTTGTACCGGCCGGTGACTTCAAAGGCACCAAGACCGAAGTGTTCGGGCCGCGGGTCGAACGGCTTGATCGGATTCACAACGTTTCGACCGGTAACGGTTTCACCCGTCAGGAAGTAACCCGCCTGCACATAGAAGCTGTCGGTCGGAATCCGAGTTCGCTGGGCGATATTGGTCGACAACGCGTACTGTTGCGTACCCGACTGCCATTCGCCAACGACCGACAACTGCTTGCGGTACAGGGCGAGGTGGAGGTCGTAGAACGTGTGCAGGCCGGCTTCGCGAGCGTTGTTGTTCCAGGTGAGGAACGGCACGCCGAAGACCGAGTTACCCGCGGTCGGCACGACCGTTCGGTACGTCTGCGGAGTGACGGGGTTGATGCCGTCGCCCGTTAGCACCGAGCCGCCGAAGTTGAGGAACTGGAAGAAGTTGCCTTCATCCTTCCAGAACGGGCGGAAGTTGACGAACGCAGCGAAATCCTTGCCGTCGTTCGTGTCGAGGAAGCCGTTACGGGCCTGGTTGAGGATAGCCGTTGCCCAGTCGATTCGCTTCTCGAACAACTGGCCCCAGGCAGTGAGCCCGATTTCGCGGTTCAGGGCTGTGTTGTTGAAGAAAAGCGAACGTTCGGGCTGGATCAAGCCTTGAATCGGCAGCGCGTAGAACTCGTAGGTGAACGGGGTCTTGTAGCGGCCAAACTTGAACTGCAGGCGATCGTCGTAGTGGATGTTGCCGAAGATATCGAGGCCGGAGACCGTGTCGAAGCCGTTCTGGAACGACACGAAGTACTCGAACGGCTTCGTCAAACGGCCGCTGAACATGAACCATTGCCGAGGAATGGCAAAGGTGTCGTGTACAGGGTTTTGTCCGCCCTGCTGATAGCCGCGGAAGTCAACCTGCGTCAAGTTGTGAAACTGGAGAACGTACTCGTCATCGCCGGTCCGGAATTCGAAGCCCGGGCCGAAGCGCCCCTTGAGCGGGAAGTCGAACGCCTTGGCCGGCATGTTGTTCTTGTCGCTCGGCGGCGGCACAGCCGGCGTGCCCTGGCCAGGAGCGATGGCACCCGACGAACGAGGATACGTCGCGTTGGGGCGATCGCTAAACGTGCGCGGGGTGTTCGGGTCATCGCGGCCGACGGTACCGGTCAGTGCGTTCGGCCCGCTGATGGGGCCAGTGGCCGCGTTTCCGCCGCCGGCCTGCATCTGCTGAATGATCGTTTCCAGGCGCTGGATGCGATCTTCGAGCACCGCCTCGCGGCTCGTTGCGGCTTCGGCGATGTCGTCGTTGGTCGTCGCCGGGGCAACCACAGGTGCGGCGGGAGCAGCAGGAATGGAAGGCGCAGCCGGGAGGGAGGGCGCGGGGGGCGCGGGCTGAGTTGACTGAGCCGAGGCGGTAAGGACGCAGGGACCGAATAAGCCTCCGCATAAAAGGAGGCCGGGAGCGAACTTCCGCCAGGGATGGGGACGTGGCATCGATCTAGATCCCCGATCGGTACACGAAGAGCCTCGCCGCCAACATCCTCATTCAGCGGCTTTTCCTCATGTACATCGACCGAAAGATGTATTAACTCGAACTAATCCCCTGATATTGCCGGTTTTTCGGATTGCGCAAGATAAAGTCTGGTAAAGACTTTTTGTTTAACCTTCAAATCCACCTGCGATTGCCATCAACAAGACACCAGCAATCAGCGCCATCGATAGCTTGATTCGGTCGTGCTCGTGAAATTGCAGTTCGGGCAGCAAGTCACTTAGCGCGATACACAAGAAAGTTCCGGCAGAAAACGACAGCGAGTTGGCTGTCACTGCGCTTGAGAGATCGGCATTAAGCCCCTTCAAACCCAGCATGAAAAGAGCGACGCCGATCGGAATCATCAGCGAAAACGCCAGGTTTACGAGATGCACGACCGGTTTCGGAATGCCGGCACGAAGCATCAGGCTGACGATCGTGAGTGCATCGGCGGGTTTGTGGACGATCGTGGCCACAAAAACGCCCCACGCGGCCGCTCCAAGCGATTGGTGCACTGCGAGATCCGCCGAAATCGCACTGGCGAACGCCACACCGCCCACCAGGCTGTGCACGGCCAACCCAAATGCCGCGGCACCCCAGTGAAGCGCGGCTCCTTTCGTCCCCTTGCCGCCTCCGCCGGGCGCGGCGGGATTGACCAAGCCAGCCGAATGACCGTGGCCATGGTCGTGACTATGGTCGTGGGCGTGCGTGGGGCACGGTTCCGAGGGGTCGTCGGGCGCTTCGTGGTGATGAAACGCGAAGAATCGTTCGAGAAAAAAGAGCGCGAGCAGCCCGACGACCGCCCATTTCAGCGAGTCGGCCGTGCCGAGATGCACCGCTTCGGGCAGCATGTGGAAGAACGCAGCCCCGAGCATCGCCCCGGCTGCAAAGCTGAGGTAAAGCTGAAGTCGGGTGTGGGTGAGGACGGTCGTAAGCGGGAGTGCCCCGCCGAGCAGGCTGGCGACGACGATGGCGACGCAGAGAAGGACGATCAGCATGGAATGCAAACTCTACGGGTGCCGAAACCGCCTGCGCATAGAAAAACCCCCGGCGCATGGCCGAGGGTTCGTGAATCAACAGTCCGCGAGCAGGTTTAGCTCAGCTCTGGGGACGCTTCGGGCCCGACTGACCGGGAGCGAGGCGGCGGTACTTGGTCTTGGGCAGGTTGTAAACGCCCTTTTCCGGCGTCCACTTTTCGTCTTCCTGCAGCACGGCCATCCGCTCGGGACGGGTAAGAACATTGCGCGACCGGCCCATGCTGGACGCTTTCTTGAGGCTCTTATCGATCGACATCGCAGCACCCCTCGGAAGATCGCGGCACTATGCGTTCTTCCCACCAGTCAGTAAATGAAGAAGGCGGACGCACCGCAAGCGCAGGACGTCCGTCATGCCCTCGATGGTAACGGGAATCGCAACAATTGGCAAGAGGCCACGATCGATCTGATCGGAGTTGCTGATTAGACTGGAAGATACGGAAATCCATCCCCCTCGATGACATCCGGCCTTTTAGCGAGGACGGGCCATGAATCACGACGCAGAATTCTCTTTGGCGAGTGCTGGCAATCAGTCCGGACGTCCAGCGTTTACGCTGATTGAACTGCTGGTCGTCATTTCGATTATTGGCGTGCTTATCGGCCTCTATCTTCCTAGCCAGGTCGATCGCGATACCACGCCGAGATACCCGCCGGCTGGAGACAAGCCTGATACCGCCTTTGCGGACATTGCGAGTGATTATGGTCTGGCTCTTGGTCGCCACAGAGGCGACAAGGAATTGAGCCTGTTACCCGACGGCAGATATTCGATCGTTTGGTCGAGCCATATGGGCGTTTCGGATCGGGAATCGGGATTCGCGATCCGGAAAGGCGACGAGATCACGCTCGTTCCCACCAAAGCAGCAAAGCTCAAGGTGGAGCGGGAACTCCAGGTGATTCGCTGGGGCCAAAGACTGTATCTCATACCTCGTGAGGGATTCGAGGAGTTTTGCGACGAGATCATCAATGGCTATGAGCCCAGATTTGACTCAGCCGGTCAGTACTTGCTGTCAGGCTCAATGTACCGAGTTTCCGAGCCTTTTCCCGAGCTTCCCCAACAATGGAAGGAATATTTGAATCAAATCGTGTTGACTGGTAAAATTGTTGACGTACTTCCTAACGATCAATTCAAGCTCGACGTTGGCTCGGTCAAGGGCGTACGAACGGACAGTACCATCCTCGTTCAGGGACTTCTGGGACGACGATTAAGACGTTGGCTGAAAGTGATTTCGCTCGACGATGATTCATGCATCGTGGAAGAAATCGATGCCTACCGCTTCAGGGAGGCTGATCCTATCAAGAACGGATGGAACGTTATCATCAGGAAGCCGTGATGCTTGTGGAGCGATTTTCACCTGTCGGGGAACAATCCTTCTTTTATCAAGATTTCGCGAAGCCCAACGCGATACTCATCGTTGATGCGAAGTAAAGTAACGGTCACACGGCCAATCGCGTGCGCCCAATCCGAATTGGTCCATCCCAATCAATTTGAGAATGAAGAGCAGAGTCGCTACTTTTCCGAAGGCATGCATTTCTTCCTCTTCCGTTGACGTGAGCGTGTCTTCCTGATTTCTAACCGCTAGGTCATGCAGCGGGGCTTGTCGCGGTCGCTCAGCTTCAGCTCAAGAATATAGCGAGCCACGTTGTGGGGAAGGTGGCCGTTCCCGTTGCCAAGAATACGGGCGAGAAACATAATCCTATTTTTACGCTTTGCCGCTGCAGACAATCTTAATTCTCGGGCACGCTTAGTTACGACAGATCCTCATTCGGAAAACAAAAACCCCACGATATTCACAAAGGAATAACGTGGGGTTTTGCGTTTCAGCGATCGTGCCAATCAGGCCAGATTATTTGTCTTCGTCAACGCGGAAGACGTTGTGGCACTCGGTGCAGCTCTTGGCGACGGCGTTGAACGCGTCCTTCGCCTGCGGCTGGGTGGTGCCGGCCTTGTCGGCGAGAACGGCCAGTTCGTCGGCGGCCTTGATCATCGCGTCGCTGAGCTTTTCCCACTCGGCGTGCGGCTTCTTGGCGGTTTCCGAGGCTGACTTGTCCTTCTTCGCTTCCTTGCCGATTTTCGCGATTTCGCGGGCGTCGGCGGCAACGGTCTTGCCGTCCTTCTTCCACGCGGTGGCCGACTTCGTGGCCTTGCGGATCGCGTTGTTCTTCTTGTTGATCGCTTCCATCTGCTTGGCGAGCGGTGAGTCGTCGGCGGCGAGGGCCAGGCCGGTCAGCGTGAGCGTGACGCTCGCGATCGTGGCCGCAATGACTGCGAACTTGCGCGTCATGTCAGAAGCTCCGAGAATTGAGGTTTGTAAGTAAGCCGGTAGGTGGGAAAAATAGGTAGGCGACAACACAAACGACAGTCACGACTTACCATCGCTCAAGTCGAGATTGCGACTAAGATATCCGGACCGCGCGGCCGGTTCAAGGCGTCAGAATCCCCTCGGCGAGGGAGTTCGACAAATCACGCGGGGGCCGAGGTTTCCGGCGCGGGCGTTGATCGTTTACAATAGAGTTTTGGGCCAGTCCTTTCGGCGGCGTGCCGGGTTCAGCCCTTAACGAACTTCGACCTCTCCGCGGAAGACCATGGCCGTTCCCGAATCCGACCAGCAGCCGATCGACTACAAGGCCGCCGGCGTCGATCTCGACGCCTACGACGAAACGATGCGCCGGCTGCCGCCGTTGATGACCCGCACCTTCACCCCCAACGTGCTGCGCTGGCCCGACGGATTCGCCGGTCTCTTCCGCCTCGAAAACAACCTCGGCCTGTTCAACCGCAAATACCGCGACCCCGTGCTCGTCGCCTCGACCGACGGCGTCGGCACGAAGCTCAAGCTCGCATTCGCGACCGGCAAGCACGATACGGTCGGGATCGACCTCGTCGCGATGTCGGTGAACGACTGCATTTGCGCCGGCGCAGAGCCCCTGCTCTTCCTCGATTACGTCGCGATGGCGAAGGACGATCCCGAGCTGACGACGTCGATCGTCAAAGGGATTTCCGACGGCTGTCTCGATGCCGAATGTGCGCTCCTGGGCGGTGAAACGGCGATTCTCCCCGACTTCTACCAGCCCGGCGAATACGACCTGGCCGGCTTCTGTGTCGGCGTTGTCGAGCGCAAGCAAGTGCTCGACGGCAAGGAAATCCGCGTCGGCGACAAGGTGATCGGCCTGGCGTCGAACGGCTTGCACTCGAACGGCTACAGTCTCGCTCGCAAGATCGCGTTCTCGCATGCCGGCCTCACGCCCGAAACGCACGTGCCCGAACTCGGCCGTACGGTCGCTGAAGAATTCCTAGCTCCGACGCGCATTTACGTGCGAGCGGTGAAGGCGGTCTACCGCCACTATCGCGTGAAGCGAATCATTCACGGTATCGCACACATCACCGGTGGCGGTCTGCTCGAAAACCCGCCACGGGTGTTGCCTGAAGGCACAGCGCTTCGGTTGACGAAGAGCTGGGATATCCCGCCCGTTTTCTCGTGGCTACAAGCGCTCGGCGGCGTGCCCGACCCGGAAATGTTCCGCGTCTTCAATATGGGCATCGGCCTGGTGATGATCGTCGGCGAGTATTATGCCGATTCGATCGTCCGCACCATTCGCCAGGAAGCCAAGATTCCGGCGTGGGTTATCGGCGAAGTGGTTGAAGGCGATAAGACCGTTACATGGGCCTGATCGCCTGAAACTCACTTACCGCTCGGCGGAACCAGCGACTTATCCTTGAGCTTGCTCAGGATATCGTCTTCCGTCGACGCGGGGATCGTCACCGCGTTATCAGCGGGCATCGCGGCCGTAGCCGGCTTCGACTCGTTGGCCTTCGCTACAGGCGACCCGCTGAACGAGGCGAAGTGACCTGCGACTGAGTTCATGTCGCCGACGATTGCCTTGACGTCGAGCGGCCGCACGCCGCCCTGTCGCAAGGTTGATTCGGTTTGATTGATTGCCGTGTTGATCTCGGTCTTCGTAAAGTTGCCACCGTTGACGAGGACACGCAGGTCGCCGGCGATCGACGCCGTATTGATGGACCGATTCTGCCGGGCGGCAAGTCCGTCGGTGAGATGATTGGCGAGTTGCTGGACGGTTGCGACGGGAGGACGGTCGCGGCCATCAACGAGCGCCAGGATGTCGCTGCGAATCTGGTTGCGGTGATAGGCTCCCACGTTGGTTTGCGAGGAAAGACTGTCGAGGTCCTGCACCATCGAGTTGAGATGCCGCTCGAGCGGATTGATCGGCATCGCGTTCCTGGCTTGATGGTTCCGAACCGTGTGGTGATATCCCGATGCACCGACGTTGCCACGAGGAATGTGCCGTTGAATGGCATAGTTCAGGCCGCCGACACCGGTATTCCCCCCCATGAGCATGGTCGAGTTTATCCGAGCCTGCTGCGCGGCGATTTGCGAACCATTGCCGATGTAGTTGCCGTAATAGCCGACGCCGGGCACAAAGGATCCCTGGCTCAAGTTGAAATTCGAGACATAGTTCGGAAATGTCAGCCCGCCGTTGGGAAAAGTGATCGCGTTATTCGGGAAGTTGAAGTTCTGGTTTGGAAACGTGATGTTGTGGGTGGGGAAGGTAATGCCGTTGTAGCCAAAGTTCCCCGCGCCGGCGCCAGGAAAGTTCTGGATGTGAGGCGCGGACTGCGCGTGCTGTCCCGTATTATGAATAGCGTGCTGCGCGAAGGTCACGCTCGTAGACGCCACAAACACCAAACTGAAGGCCGCGAGGCAGCGCGTCGAACGCATACGTCGGTCCTTTCGCCTAACGGCGAGCATGATGCATCCGCGCCGGCCCGGCAAATCGCATCGAGCCGCCACAACCCATCATTATGCCTTTGTCAGTGGCATGCAAGCAGCCACTCCAAAGGATTCTACGCGCCAGCGGGAAAAATGTTCCGCACTTTTTCGGCGTACGTCAGCAATTAGCTGAATAACGCTGTTACGGGGCGACCGTCGTTGATTCGCAGAGGTCGGCCCACCGTATCGTTCACCTGCTGCTCGGGATCGATACCGAGCGCGTGGAGCATTGTCGCGCCCAGATCGTCGGGACTGACGGGGTTACTGGCGGGAAAAGCGGCGAAGCGGTCGGACGAACCGTAAACCTGGCCAGGAGTTACGCCACCGCCCGCCATCACCGCCGAGTAGCAGCGCGGCCAGTGCTCGCGTCCGCTGCCGCCTTGCGTTGTTTTGGGAGTCCGGCCGAATTCACCCACCCAGACGACGAGCGTGTCGTCGAGCAGACCGCGAGCCGACATATCGTCGAGCAGCGCGGAGAAGCCCTGATCGGCCGGGGGCATCAAACGGTTCTTGAGCTGATTGAAATTATCGCCGTGGGTGTCCCAGAAGTTCTGACCGTCGTTATGCCAGTTCACCGTGACGAGCGGCACGCCCGCCTCGATAAGTCGGCGGCCGAGCAACAGACATTGGCCGTGAATGTTGCGGCCATACGCGTCGCGAAGCTTGGGGTCTTCTTTTTCGACGCGGAACGCGCCACGAGCTTCGGCCGAAACGAGCGTGTCGATTGCCCGCTCCTGGTAGCTCGACCACGAAGTCATCTCGCGACAGGCCGGCACGACCGTTCCGCTGACTCCCAGAAGCCCCTGACGCGCGGCGATGCGATCCGGCGTTACTCCCGTCGGCAAATTCATGCCGCCGACCTCGAAACCGGGGTGGTTCGGGTCGCCTTCGATCGCAAGCGGATCAAACGTCTTACCGAGCCAACCGGCGTTCTGTCCCGGTGCGCGGCCGCCAGGCGCGGCGGGATGGGCGACGGTCCAGGGCATCGTCACCGACGACGGCAATGGCCCCTTTGAAGGATTGAGCCGGGCGACGATCGATCCGAGATGCGGCCAGTCTTGCGGCGAGGGAGGCGCGGCGTCGGAATATGGCCTGGGGGCGAGGTGGCCGGTCAGAAGTCGGTGCGCGCTCGAAAGATGCGCAGGATCGTCGTGCGTCATCGACCGAATGATCGCCAGGCGATGAGTCTGGGCGGCGAGCCGGGGGAAATGCTCGCTAATCCGCACACCCGGAATCTTCGTGTCGATCGAGTTGAACTGCCCGCGGACCTCACGTGGAGCATCCGGCTTGGGATCCCACGTATCGAGCTGACTCGGTCCGCCCCACATAAAGATGAGCAGGCACCGCTTCGCCTTGCCGAAGCCTGGACCGTGCGAGGCAGCCGCATTCGACGCGAGCGCACGAGCACCGAACAAGCCGGGCATCGACAGGCCTGTGAGTGCGAGTGCACCAGCCTTGACTGCCGCGCGACGTGTGGCCTTGCTGTGAAGAAACCCCGAGCAGCCGTCGCGGTTCGACGCGTGTTGGTTTCCCATGCGTTTGTCCAGCTCGCTCTGGCGGGGGCGGGCGGCTGTTTCCAGCCGTGTGTTGAACCTTTGAGTAACAAAGGCCATCCGGATTCTAGCCCGCCGAGGGCGGCGTGTCCAGCTTTCCCCGGGTCGCGTCCCCTTGGGGAAACGCTACGAGGCGTTCAGCCGGGAAAGGCCGAACGCCTCGATTGACCTAACTTGAAATCGGACCAAGTTTTACTACTTCGGCCCCGAGGGTGTAGCCTTGCCGACGTGGTACGACGTCACCTTGAAGACATAGCGCGGGCTCAGGAGGCTGAGGTAGCCGTTATCCTGAATCTGGGCCTGCACTGTGTACTTACCATCAGGCAGCGAGTTCGCCACCGTCACCTGATAGCGGCCGTTGGTCACCGTCTTGCTGACGCCGAGCACTTGGCCTGTGTCGTGATCGATCAGACGCACTTGAACCGCGTCGGGGGCATTGCCGGCGAACGTTGGCGTGTGGTTGCGCGTGACGTGGTTCGAGTGCTGGACCAGGTCGGTGGCGATCAACGACGGCTGGCCCGGTGCCTTGAACGGCTGCGCCATGGCTTCGGTGAGCTGGGCGATCGTACCGAAGTCGTTGATGGCAATGATCGTCGGATTCGGCCCGTTCGAGTCGAGCTTCGCCAGCGCCTGCATGTCATTCGTGAACTTGGTGAGAACCGGGTCGTTGATCCCCGAGTTCACCAGTAACGAATGAAACGCGTTCACGAGCGATTTCGCACTCAACTGACTGAGCGCTTCGTGCGGGGCAACGCTACGAATCGTCGTGTTGAAGTTGTGGAGTACGTTCTTGGATGCCGAATGCCCTCGCGAAATGATGGCGCGCAAGTCGTCCTGGATCGGGCTGATCACAGTCGACGGAAGCGGCCGGTTAGGCGAGAAGCTGTTCATGAAAAACGGCAGATTTTGAATTCGTTCCAACCGCTGGTGCAAATTCTCTGGGATGGTATTCGTCGTGTTGGTCGAAGTCGTGCCCAAAATTGCCGAAGTCGTGCTGAGCAACGTCCTGTGCTCGAGCGCGAACTCGTTTGAGCCTGCGAGGGAGAGAGGGACAAAGCGGCGGCGGTCCATCGCCGGGCCTCCTGCAAGAATCAGCGGTCGGTCGGACGCGCGACATCCGTGTCAGGCGGACTGCCGCCGACACCGATCGCGGCCGGGTTTTAGCAGATCCCTCAGAAAAGGAACAGGCCGTTTCAGCCTCGCGGCTGAAGTAATCCTTCCTTTTCCAAATGCATGCGTAAATATGACCGTGGTTCGACCTCGGTCAAACCCAATTCTGTCGCAAGTTCCATTAATGTTGACTGAGCCGATGCAAGCGCCTCACGCGCCTCGGCCAGCGTCTCGATCTCGACGAACGTCCCGAGAGCGTGGGCGTCGTCGATCGTGACTTCAAATTCCTTGCTTTTCCAGATGAGATGATGCGAGCGACGCGTCTTGGAGATCGTCGCAACTGGACGGAATCCCAGCCGATCGAACAACGCGAGCATTTCTTCTCGCGCCGATTCTCCTTCAGCGAAGGCGATTTCGATTTCCTCACGCGTCTTGGTTGGCCCTTCGTGCTTGGGGCCTTTATAGGTTAGGCGATTGTGCTCGCCATCTCGGCGAATGCGAAACGCCTCGTTCGTCGTCGCGAAATCGCGTGCAGGATGAGCGAGATAGGTGTCGGCCTGCGCGACAGGGGGTTCGACCTTCGCGCCAATTTGGTTCAGGCGAAGTTCGAGCGATTTCACATTGGCCACGCGATACTTGTTCTCGATCTCAAAGCCCATGAATCGTCTCGCTTGCGATCGGTATTGTTGCGGTTTTGAGCATTATAAGCAGCATCACTCGTGCCGCGATGCAAGAGGAGAGAGTTGCTCAAAGCTCTCTGAGATCTGGAAGCGGCTTTTTCAGCTCTTCAACCCGGTACGCCAACCTACCAATTGAGTAAGCAATCGGAATCAACAAGAACGCCGTGATAGTTGTCGCCAGGAAGCCTCCGAAGAACGACGATGTCGAGGGCAAGGGCTTTGTGTCGCTTGGCAGATTGGTCAGATTGAGTCCACGTGCGACCGAGAGACCGATCATTCCTGCGACGATCTGCAGAACAGGAATGAGCTGACCTAGAGCAAAGAAAGCCCCGCCCACGACGAGCGAATAGGCGTTCACTCGGCCTCGTTTGCAGTAGAAGTGACCAGCAAGCCAAATGCAACCAATCGCCAGCCACATTCCCCACCGCGCGTCGTCCTGGGCAAATCCCAAGCCGAACATGAGGGGGATGATCAAATTCAAGCCCAGAACGCAGACCCAGCCGAGTTGCCAGCGACCGTAGTGGAATGTATTTGGGAGTCGGCCCATTGCGGTGTCCTTTGATCGAAGAGATTCTCTCCTGAGCCATCTTTGTTAAGTTTACCCACCCATCTGTGAGCGCGGCATGACGCGAAATTCCGACGAACCTCGCTCACTTACGATCACCGACCACTGTGTCTTTCTGTTCGGCCTCGGTGTCGCGATTGCCTGGGAATTGCGTGAAGGGGCGACCGCTTATATCCAGCGCGATCCATCTGCGCCACCAATCTGCACCGCCATTTTCTGGACGATCGCTTTCATCACGGATGCGATGATCGCGTTTGTCCCCGTAATCCTTGCACGCAAAGCGCGATACAACGCCCGGCTTTCTCCGCCCGAATGCGTCGCCCTTGTCGGTGGTGCGATGACTCTGCTCGATGGCATGAAAGGCTATCCGTTTCTCGGTTTCGTTGAACCTTCACGAATTGGTCCCGATTTTCGTGTCGTTTCGTTTGAAAAGCGGCAGGCCTGGATGTTCGTCGAGATGGCTGTGGTCGTTCTTGCTTCGATTCCCAATCTCGTTTCGCAGAGACGAATCAAGCCCGGCCTGCGGGATTGCTGTCTGTGTTGTCTTTTTCTGCTCGCCGCCGACGCCAGCACGTTCCTCCAACAACCGATCGCCGACTCCCTTATCGACTTGTTGCCATCGTACGTCGGTCGATTTCACATACGGAACCTGATCGGCACTTTGCCGTTCATGGTCGCGGTCAACGCCCCCTTTGCGCTGCTTCTGCTTTCGCTCATCAAAGATCGACGCCGGACCGAGACCTGGACCACGGTGTCATGGATTTGCCTCGCGCTTGGCGTAGTTCGCGTTCCGTTGATTTGCCTTCGGAATTACATCTGCGAGGTTTTTGTGTACCAGGAATTATTCGATCAAGATCAGCTAATTTTAGTTCTTGTTTACTTCTTATATTTCTTAATCTCGTTTGGAACCCTCTGGTTGTTTTATGAACGAGCCTGCGAGTGGCTTGAATTCGACGAAACTATAGAACCACCAGCTCAGCATTAAATAGCAAATACAAGATTTGAAGACAGAACTCGTTGCTGATATCACACGAGCGAATTCGCATTCTCTCGAACATCACTTCGGAATCGAGGCAAACCAACACATTCCCCTTTATTGATCGACAGCGACTCTCCAACTGCTCATAACTCCCTCAAGTCAGCCGCTGGCTTGCCAGGCTTTAAAGTCAGCGAGTAGATCACAGCGCCAATAAGCAGGGCGAGCGAGACGAGGATCGACCCGGTGACGAACGTCGCCAGGAAACCGCCAATCGCCGAGGTCAGATTGGGCAGACCGTCGCCTGCTTCGAAAAATAAGGACTCAAAGTGCTGAGCAATCGCCACAGCAATCATTCCCGCGACGATTTGCGGGAATGGAAAAAATTGAGTGACCGCAAACAGCGCCCCGCCCACAACGAGCGAGTAAGCGGCCGCCCGGCCTCTGCGGCAAAAGTAATGGCCGGCGATCCAGAAACAACCGATCGCCGCGACCAATCCAGCGCGCGCATAGCCTTGTGTTAAGGCCCAGCCAAAAAAGAGCGGCACGATAAGATTCAAAGCCAAGACAAACGCCCAAACCGGCTGCCAAGGCCAATGCTCGGTTCCATTTGCCGTTTTTTCCATAAAAAATCCTTGATCGAAAAGTCGCCAATACCCCAACGCCAGTCCCACATTATCAAGTCAACTTTGCGTTGCAAAGTAAAATCCTGCGATCAATCAACTCGGACTCACAGTTTCGCCAATTCCCCAATCATCACATCGGCATTTACTTCATTGTTTTTCGACGAAACTCATATTCGCGTCGGCCCGCCCATGGATCAACGTTTTCCGATAGTTTTGAATGAGATCTCTCCGAAACACTGGTTCGGTTGCGACCGTCGCGATAACCTGTGTGCCGACTTCGCCCGCCGTAGCCTCCTGGAGATACGACTGATGAAACTGCGACACACACTCGTTTTGCTCCTGTTTTTCGCCACCCAGGCAGGCGCGGCCGATCGGTTTACGGGCCCTTGGAATCTCAAAGAGCTGAAAAAAGTCCCGCTTGCATCGTTTCATTCTCCGACGGGTAATTTGAACGATCTCACGCAAGTATTTTATGAAAACGTGCCGTTGGGTGGTAAACAGACCCGCGTGTTCGGCTATCTCGCGACTCCCAAAACAGGTAAGGCCCCCTACCCTGCAATGGTCCTGGTCCACGGCGGCGGCGGACAGGCGTTCAAGGAGTGGGCCCAGCTTTGGGCCGATCGCGGATATGTCGCGCTGGCGATGGATCTCTCGGGGCGAGGTCCCGATCAGAAGCGGCTGCCGGATGGCGGTCCGGAGCAGTCCGACGACTCGAAGTTCCGCGACTTCGCTCCCAACGAGGCCGACCAGATGTGGAGCTACCACGCCGTCGCCGCGGTGATTCGGGCCCATTCGCTTCTGGCTTCGCTGCGAAACGTCGACCGCGACCGTATTGGCGTCACCGGCATTAGCTGGGGCGGATATTTGACGTGCATCGTCGCGGGCATTGACGACCGCTTGAAAGTCGCCGTACCTGTTTATGGCTGTGGCTTCCTGCAGCAAAACAGCTACTGGCTCGAGCCGCGATTCAAGAAGATGGGCGAGGCCAAAACCAAGCAATGGGTCGACCTGTTTGACCCATCAAAATACTTGCCCGGCGTTTCTGTTCCGATCCTGTTCATGAACGGTACGAATGATTTCGCCTATCCGATGGATAGCTACCAAAAGAGCTACGGACTCGTGCGGCCCGAGTTCGTCGACCTTTGCGTGACCGTCAAGATGCCCCACGGTCATGGCGTAGGTTGGGCGCCCAAAGAGATTGGCCTGTTTGTTGACAGCGTCATTGGCAAAGCGAAAAAGCCGATCCGGCTGAGCATGCCGACGATCGACAACGGGACCTGGAAAACGGAAATCACCAACGACCACATTGGCTCGAAGGGGAAATTTCATTTCACGACCGACACAGGCCCCTGGCCGACGCGAAACTGGACAAGCGTCGATGCCGCGATTGACGGAAAGGTGATTTCGGCCGCGCCGAAGATCGACAAGGCGGCTGATGGGTTCTTCACGGTTCAGGACGATCGAGGGGCGGTTTCGAGCAGTCCTTACTTGCATGCCGCGAAATAGAAGCGTGGGTGGAGTCGACCTCAACCGTCGTTCCTTCTGACCTTGACTCCCCTTGCCCAGGACTCTAAACTATTCGTTTCCCGCTCGTGGGTGTGAGCCGGCCGCGTGGAGGATCGGAGCCCATCGACGCGAATCTTATGAAACGTGCGTGACAGTCTGTCAGAGGGACTCCAGCGTTATGCCGCGGAAACGATTTGGTCGCAACCGGAAGAATCGATGCCGGTTCTGCACTCCTGAGGGCTGCCCCCGTCCTGCTTATGTCGATTACAAGGACGTCGGACTGCTCAAGAAGCTCTGCACGAACCAGAGCAAGATGTTCTCCCGCAAGCGAAGCGGCAACTGCGCTGCGTTCCAGCGTGCGGCCAGCGACGCCGTCAAGCGTGCTCGCTTCATGGCGCTGATTCCGTACGTCGGCGAATAAGTCCCGCCAACGTCTCGCACGTCAGAAAAAAAGGTCGACTCGCTCGTTCCTCCTTTTGGGAAGACCAAGCGAGTCGACCTTTCGCTGCGCGCCCACGTCTGGACGCTGCATCTTACTTTTCGGTCTGAGGCACCGATTCGAGCGGCTTCGCAGCTTTCAGTTGTGCCAGGAAGTCGCGAGCTAGATCGCCAAATGACACACCTAGCCGATCGTCGAGCCCCTTCCCCGTCCCTCCGCGCATCTTGCCTTTGTAAACATCACGGGCGTAGTCGAGAAACGCCTCTCGATACTTCTCATCATGCGCCTGCATGAAATAAACCGTCAGCGCCATCGCCTCGGCATAATTCAAGTAGATATCGCCGCCATCACCGCCATAAAACAGGTTGCGGTTATAAGTGGTCAGCCGGCCGATGGGGATGAATTCCTTATCGTTAACCAGCCGTTTTTGTGCGATGTCGATCCGCTTGCCGATCATCCCACCGATGCGAATCGAGCCGTTTTCTTGTGGACGCATCGTCTCGAAGTAAGTGCCAAGACCTTCGAAGACCCAGAAATGAGCCTTGTCGGCATCGTATCGATCGGCGCCGGCCATTTCGAACAGAAGCTGGTGCGAGACCTCGTGATCGAGGTTCTCGGTCACGTCGAGTTGACCGCCAGGGTCGCGGAAGAAGAAGGAAGCACCGTCGGTCAGACCGAGCCCCTTGGTATCCTTCTTGGAAAGGTAGCTGCCCAGGTTATCGCGCACGCCGGCCCCCTGGCTGTTTTCCAGGTAGGCGATGTACTCGTCGCGCGAGGCGAAGTAAAAGACCTTGTGCTTTTTCTTGAGCACGGCCGGCACAAGTTTGGGATTCTTGGCAAATTGGGCCGTCTGCCCGTTATCGGGGCCGATCACGTCGGCCATCATCGCGCCGAAGAGTTGCCGCAGGTCTTCGAGCCGCCGGCCGAAACCGATCGCCTCGTCGAGTGGGACGTTGGTACGAATCGTGAAATGTTCAGTATGGATCTGCCAGCCCTTAGCGAAATCTTTGCGAAGCTCGTCGGCTTCGGCTGCAGGAAGCCACTTGGTTGACTTGCCGGCGACATAGGGCGCGGGACGCTCTCCCTTGTCGAGATGTTCGACCCACGCCTTTTCGACCCAGCCGAATTTCGGATGTAACACGAATCCCTCAGACAGCTTGGCGGCGGCGAAGGGTGTCGCCCAGCCTTGCTCGTGAGGTACATATCCCAGCAGTCGCCAGGCCTCGGCGTTGCTGGGATCGCGCGCGACGCAGGCTCGCAGGCATTCGTCGGCGAGGGCGAGTCGCGGGACAGTGTTCGCGGGTGGCAGGCAGCGTTTGGCGAGGGCCAGAAACGCTTGCGCCGAGGCGTCGCGAATCTTTTTTACCGCGGCCGGCTGAGCTTGCTCGTCCTTCGCGACGAGTTCCGGCAGGGGGACGAACATCGTGGAGCCGTCGCTTGCACGAGGCGCAGGAATGAGCGACTTGACGGCGTCGGCAACGGCTGGCGGAAGCTTTCGGGCAATGTTCGTGAGTTCTTCGGCCTCAGCACTGAGGATCTGGTCGTGATCGGCGCGGAGCGCGGCGCCAGTTTCGGGCGGGAGCAACGAAATGGCCGCAAGTATTGCCGTCGTGGCGAAGGCGAGCATGATCCTGCCTCATGTTGGCGAACGGTGGCGACCCCGTTGAGATTAGACGCGAGCGAACGGCGGGCGATTCATTGAGGCACTCACGATACGATCGGGGTGGACGATTTTGGCAAATCGACGCACAATCCGCGTTCGAGACGGGTTGCAACGAGTCGTCGGGCGAAAGGAGTCGTCGCGTGCGAGACAGAATCCGCCGAAAGCGCTGGGGGTGGGTCGCATCGGCCGTGCTTCTCTGCACGGGTTCGTCGGCCTGGGCCGGAGGGGTGAGCCGAACCGGCGAATCGATCTCCGTCACTGGCCCGTTCGCGATTCACAACACGCCCGACAAGCGGCAAATCCCGCTTGACGCACTGTACTGGCTCGATTACGGCAGCGCCAAGCTGTTTGCGACAACGCCCGAGGTCTCCAAGACATCCGAGATGGGCGGGTTAACGAGCGAACACTCGGTTCGCGACCTGATTGCCGACTTCCGCCTGCCGCAAGGCGTCACGCCGCACTTCATGATGAACTGCACGTCGCTTGGTGCACTTGGCGGCGGATCATCTGCGCTGGTTGTGATCGAAACGAGCACGAAGCAACTCGCAGTCTACTGGTGCGTCGCCAAAACAACCGGCCTAAACACCAAGCCGGCGTTCGACCTCGTGCAAATTCGGTCGTACGCTCGCCCCGCTGAGGACCGCGCCCCCGTTGAGGCGGTGTCGGCCGTCGGTTCGCTCACGATCCAGATGACGCCCGACAAAACCCAGGTGCCGCTCGATGCGCTTTACTGGGTCGAGTCGAATGCCCAAGGGTCGACACTCTTCACTGCCGTGCCGGAAGTCCGCAAAACCGGTACTTCAACGCAAATGATCGGCGACGTTGCCGGACGCAGTCTCGTGAACGACTTCAAGCTTCCCGCCGGAACTACGCCGAAGTTCATGATCAACACCGCATCGTTGGGCGCACCCGGCATGGGGATGGCTGCGCTCTTCATTCAGGAAACCACGACGAAGAAACTGGCCGTTTACCGCGTTTCGCCGCAGTCGACGGTCAATGGCACAAAGCCGACAATTGAACTGCTGCAAATCAAGACCTACGACGAACCGCTTCCCGCTCTTCCCACGCCTCCCTCAGCAAACTAAGCGAGCATTCGATCAAACAAACAGGGCCGGCTCGCCACCAAAAGTAGCGAGCCGGCCCTGCGTGATTCAATCGCAGAAGATATCGATCGTTTACTGAGTCGGCGCGAGTCCGGCCGCAGCACCGGCAGTACCGCCGGGAATTCCCGGGCCGGGTTTGCCAGCCGGAGTGCCTGGAGCTGCTGCACCGCCGCCTTCAGGAGCTGCACCGGCCGCACCCGCCTTATCGTCCTCGAAGAGCGCTTCCTTGCCGTAAGGACGCGCCTCGAACGAGTTGATCAGCCATTGGCCGCGCGGGTCGAAGACGCGGGCGTTGCCGTACTGGCCGAACGGGTCGCGCGTTGCTTCGGTTCGGGTGAAGATCTGGCCGCTCGAGTACTGGAAGAGCGCGAGCACTTCCTTGTCGAGCCGGTAGCCGTAGAACGGCTTGTACTTGTAGTCGACTGCGCCGAGGATCTTCTTGTTCACCGGCGATGCGTCGAGCGCGATCAGCATCACGCCCGCAGCCAGAGCGCTGGTGACGAACGCAAAGCCGATACGGCCGATGTGATAGATCGGCGTTGGGTAGCGAACCATCGACGGCGCAAGTGCTTCGGTGGCGAGCCGCAGAAGCAGCAGCGTGATGGTGAAGATGAGCATGATGCAAAGCGCATCGGCGTAGCCGGCCAGGAACGACACGTTGTTGCCGATCAGCCCCGCCAGCGGCTCGTAGCAGTTCAGCGTGATCATCGTGGCGAACAGCACGTTGAAGAACATCAACGCCGCGCCCCAGAGTCCTTCGCTCATCAGGGCATAAGTCATCCCTAAAATGAGAAGGAGCACCACAATATCAACGATCGTTCCGGCCATAAGCTTGGGTCCGTGAAAAAGTCGCGCGGCGTGGTTTCGGTTCCCGGAAGTGTGCGAAGGGTTAACCGGCCCGCATGAAAGCCGGCCAACCCGTTGTTGTCACTTCACAACGCGGAGTAGCTCGTCGATCGACGTCTTGCCCTGAATCACCTGGCGCAGCCCGTCTTCCTGCAGGTAAATCATGCCGTTCTTGCGAGCTTCGGCCTTGATCGTGTTGATCGACGGATTCTCGCGAATCATGTCGCGCATCGCGTCGGTGATCACAAGCAGCTCGAAGATACCCGTTCGACCCAGGTAGCCGGTGCCGCCGCACTGCGGGCAAACCTGTTCGGGCTCGGCCGGCTTGCGGTAGAAGACGTCGACCTTGTCGATCGGCAGGTTCGCCTTCTTCAGGAACTCGGGCTTTGGCTTGTACGGCTCCTTGCACGCATCGCAGAGCACGCGGACAAGACGCTGGCCGAGCACCGCCGAAAGCGCTGAGGCGATCATGAACGGTTCGACGCCGAGGTCGAGCAAACGGAACAGTGCCGTCACCGTGTCGTTCGAGTGAACCGTCGAGAAAACCATGTGACCGGTCGTCGCTGCCTGGCAAGCGATCGTCGCCGTTTCCTGGTCTCGAATTTCGCCGACCATGATCACGTCGGGGTCTTGTCGCATAATGGACCGCAAGCTGCCAGCGAAGGTCTGGCCGCTCTTGGTGTTGATTTCCATCTGCGTGACGTTATCGAGGTGATATTCGATCGGGTCTTCGACCGTGATGATGTTCTTCTGGAACCGGTCGATTTCACGAAGCGCGGCGTAAAGCGTGGTCGTTTTACCTGAACCCGTCGGACCGCAGAGCACGAACATACCGTGCGGCTGGGTGACGAGCGTACGAATCTCGCCGACGAGCTTGGGACGCAGCCCAACTTCGTCGAGCCGGCCGACGGCCGACGCGTTGTCGAGAATACGCATGACCATCTTTTCGCCCGACTTCGAGCCTGAGGTGGCAACGCGGAAGTCGATATCGCGCGACTCGAGCTTGGCGCCGAACGAGCCGTCCTGCGGCTTGCGCTTTTCGGAGATGTCCATCGCGGCGAGCACTTTGAACACGTTCAAAACGGCGTCGCCCGTGGCGCGATCGAACGGCTCGGCTGCGTGAAGGATGCCGTCGATACGATAGCGAACCGACATCTGCTCGGCCGTCGGCTCGAGGTGAATATCGCTCGCCCGCCGGAGCACTGCGTCGTACACGAGTTCCTTGCACGCCATGTACGACTTCGACTCTTCCGCCTTGGCGACGCGGTCGTTATCGATCTTGCCGCCCGCGCCCTTGCCGTGAAAGGTGATCGGCGGGCCGGCCTTGTTCACCTGCGACTCGCCGCGGTTGAAGATTCCCTTCATACCCATCGAGCCCATGATGCCGTTCATCACTTCGCCGATGTGGTAGGGCGTAAGCACCTTGCGATCGTCGGGCACGGTTTGGTTGCGCACGAACGCGTAGCTCAGCACCGGCACGAAGTAGAGCAGCACGAGCAGGATGATGCCGATGAAGTAGATCGGAATCGCCCAGACCAGGATGAGACCGAGAACGCCGGTGAAAAACACCACGGAGTTCCACATCTCAAAGCGAACGTTGTTGAGCTCTTTGCAGTCGTCATCGACCCAGTCGGTCGTTTTGACCCAGAGCAGATAGATACCGAGCACGGGCAGAAACTTGAACAGATTCAAGTAGAAGCCACGACCGCGCAACGAATTCATGGTGGCCGACTGCGCGAACAGGCTGAATACCGGTTCGGCCGCGTCGGCGCAGGCGGCAACTCCAAAGAGGCCGAAGAGCAGCGTCGCAAGAAGAACAAGGCGCGGACGGATCATCGCTGGCCTTTCGTGTGCAGAATTCGCGAGCCAACCGGAGGCCGCCCGCAGTTCGACGCGAAAGCCTCTCGCGGTTGCGAGAGGCCGCTTCCTGGAGTTGGAGAATCGATTCGGATTAGAGAATACCCGGGGCGTTCATGATGATGCCCTTGAGCGCCATCTTCAAGATTTCGACGCTGGGGGCGACCTCGAACGCGGTGGCGCGCTCAATCTTTTCGGCGACGACAAGCTGACGCAAGCTCTCGGTGAAGTCTTGCATACCTTCGTCTTTGCCCATACGAATGGCGTCGCCCAGCTTGGCGTCTTCTTCGTTCATGATCAGCTTGCGGATGATCGGATTCGTCCGCATGATCTCGTTCGTCGGCACACGGGTCTGCCCCGTTTTTTCCGCCCATTCCTTCGTCGTCGGCAAGAGCTTCTGAGCCACGACCGACTTGAGATTGAACTCCATGTTCTGCCGCAGCGGTGCGTGCATTTCGCGCGGGAACAAGTCGAGAATACGGCTGATTGTCGACGGAGCCGACGACGCGTGAATCGTACCGAACACCAGGTGCCCCGTTTCAGCGGCGTGAAGCGCGGCCGAGAACGTGTCCTGGTCACGCATTTCGCCGACCAGGATGATATCCGGGTCCTGACGCACGGCGTCTTTCAGGGACTTGTGAAAGTCCATGACGTCGATGCCGATTTCGCGTTGATTGATGATCGACTTATCATCGGTAAACGTGAATTCGATCGGGTCTTCGATCGTGACGATATGCATGCGCTCGCGCTCGTTGATGTACTGAAGCATCGAAGCGATCGTCGTCGACTTACCCGAACCGGTCACGCCGGCGAGGATGATGATTCCCTGTTCGTACTGCGTCAGGTCGGCCATAACTGGCGGCAGACCAAGCGCCTCGAAGTTCGGGATCGAGTTATTCACACGGCGGGCGACGAGGCTCAGCTTGCCACGAGCGCGGAACAAGTTCACGCGGAAACGGGTTTCGAGCTTGCCGTCGTAAACGATATGCGCGAAGTCGGCGCCGCCTTCTTCCTCAAGAATCTTCTTGGCCCGCGCCGTCATGATCGGGAACATCAGGCGTTCCATCTCGGCGGCAGTCAGCGGCGGCAGGGACATCTGGCGAAGCACGCCGCCGAGACGCATGCACGGCGGCAGACCGACCTTGAGGTGTAGGTCAGACCCCTTGTGCTTCATCACCATGCGGAACAGCTTATTAGCTTCGGGCTCGTTGGCCACGCTTTCGACCTGGGTATCAGCCACTGTCGACATGGGCAATCGCTCCACGAGAAAGAACGACGGATTGGGTCCGAGGTATGAAAGGGCGATGGATCAGGAGAGGCTGATTGATCGACTGCTCAATTCTAACGACGGTCGACAAGGGGCGTCGACCGGGCCGTCTGGGAAAACCCCGCGTTAGCCGAGGAAAGCCGGCATGCGGACGGGAATTCCGTGACGGGCGAGATACTGCTTCGTCTCAGCGATTGTGAACTCTTGGTAATGGAAGATGCTGGCCGCGAGCGCTGCACTGGCGCCGCCTTCATCGAGAGCGGCACGGAGGTGTTCGGGCGACCCTGCCCCCCCCGAGGCGACGACCGGAATCTCGACGGCGTCGGCCACGGCGCGGGTTACGGGCAAATCATAACCGTTTTTCGTGCCGTCCGCATCCATGCTAGTCAGAACGATTTCACCAGCCCCCAGGTCTTCGACCTGACGAGCCCATGCAACGGCTTCCAGACCCGTCGGCACCCGGCCGCCGTTGATGTGAACCTCCCAGAATTCCTTGCCATCCTTCATGACCCTCTTGGGGTCGATGTTGACGACAATGCACTGCCGGCCGAACCGCTTGGCTGCCGCACGAACGAACTCGGGATCGCGGACTGCGGCCGAGTTGATCGATACCTTGTCGGTACCGGCGTTCAGGAGCGCCCGAATATCGTCGAGCGTCTTGATTCCGCCGCCGACCGTCACCGGCATGAAGCAGACTTCCGCGGTCCTGCGTACGACGTCGAGAATAATCCCCCGCCCTTCATGGCTGGCCGTGATGTCGAGAAAAACGAGCTCGTCGGCTCCTTCTTCCTCGTAGCGCGCGGCCACCTCGACCGGGTCTCCGGCGTCGCGAAGGTTGAGGAAGTTCGTCCCCTTCACCACGCGCCCCTGGTTTACATCCAAACAGGGCAAGATACGCTTGGCCAGCATTGCGGATTCAAATCCCAGGCAAATCAGACGATCGGTCAATGACGTGAGGGCGAACCCGACGACCGAAAAGTCCATCATAAACCAACGGAGAGGCCGATCCTAGCCAGTTGGGATTATGAAACTGCGCAAGCTGGAAGCCTGGTAGTTAAAAACTTAAGACAATTGGATTGATTCCAATTTCGAGAGAATTCCGCCGAACCTCGATTGCACGCGCCGCGTTCGTTGGGAACGAACGCAATCCGCCTTAACTCAAGATTTGCCAGATCTTTACTGCCGCGAGTCGAATGATTCGGGTAAACGCTCGCGGACGAGGGCAAGCACCGTACCCTGTGTTCGTTCGTCTTCGGGAGTTCGTAGAATCCGCCGTTCCGGAAATCGGGCATGCGATTGAGGGACGGTCGCGGAATCGATGCAGCAACCTCGGCGAACCAGGTATCGCCGATTTAAGGTTTACATCTTCCCCGCCAGAACATCCACAACGCGAGGGCATTCAGGCAAAGAACTGAGAAACACATTGCCGTAAGGCTTGGTCAGCACGCGCGGGTCGAGAATCGCCACGATTCCGGTATCCGACTTCGATCGAATCAGTCGTCCAAACCCTTGTTTAAGTTTAAGCACCGCCTGGGGAAGCTGGTAGTCGCGAAATGGCACGCCGCCCGCACGCTTGATCTCTTCTAATCGGGCTTCGAGCAATGGATGATCGGGCACGCTGAACGGCAAGCGGACGATGATCACGTTCGACAACGCCTCGCCCGGCACGTCGACGCCTTGCCAGAAGCTTTCGACGCCGAAAATCACGCTATCGATGTCGTCCTTGAACGCCTCGACCATCCGCGACGGCGACATCCCCTCCCCTTGCACATAGAGCGTAATGTTTCGCTCGGCAAACCACGGAGTAAGCAGCCGCGCGGCCTCGTTGAGCATCTTGTACGAGGTGAAAAGCACGAACGCCTTGCCGTTCGTTTTTTCGAGGTAAAACCGGATTGCCCGAATCGCCGCGGCCTCGAAGTCGCGCGGGTTCGTCGTGGGATCGGGCAAGTTTCGCGGGACGTGCAACTTCACCTGGTTGATGTAATCGAACGGGCTGCCAAGTTGCAGACTTTCGCAACGCGTGAGCCCCAACAGTGACTTCGTGAAGCTAAAACTCGGCGGCGCACCGACGCTGAGCGTCGCCGAAGTGAGGATGCACGACGGCACGCGGTCGAACAGGTCGCGCCTGAGAATCGGCCCGACGTCGATCGGTGCGCAGAGCAAATTCACCCGCGACCGGCCGGCAAAGACCGACGATTCGAGCCAGTAAACGCTGTCCGCCGTTCCTTGCTGAAGCCAATCGGTCACGCCGGCCGCAGCGGCTGCGCATTTGTCGGAGGCAGAATCGAGTTCGACGCGATCTTCCGGCGCCTCGATTTCCTCGGTCTCGCGTTTGATTGCCGAGGAGAGCTTGCGGAGCTCTTCTCCCAGAGTGTCCGCCACTTCGATCGGCTTCCGCATGCGGCCGTTCGCGGAGCCGATCGCGCCGACGCGCTGTGCAACATGAGCGAAGAAATCTTCGGCCGCTTGTCGCACTCGTTTCGTCTGATCAATCGACTCGCCCAAATCGTAGTGGACGAGCAATCCCTTATCGGATCGGGGATGAACGAGCTTGTTGAGCAGATACTCGACCTGCGTCTGACCGACCCGCATCCCCAAATGTTCGGCCGCGACGGCTTCGAGCGTGTGAGCTTCGTCGAAAATCGCGACGTCGTAGTTCGGCAGCAAATTCGTCCCGCGCGACCGTAGTGCGAGGTCGGTCATGAACAGCGCATGGTTCACCACCAGCAAATTCGCCGTGTTCATGCGACGGCGCGCGGCGTAGTAGAAGCAATCGCGATAGTGGCCGCACTTCTTGCCTAAACAATTGCCGTGATCGCTCGCGACCGCATCCCAAACGCTTCCCGACGGCCGGAAATCGAGGTCGGATCGGCTGCCGTCGGTCGTCTCGTTCGACCAGAGCCTGATCTGCTCGAGTTGATCGTAATCGTCATCTTTGACCAGGATCGAACTCGCACGCTTCCCTGCGCCCGCCAGTCGCCGCAAGCTGATGTAGTTGCCCCGCCCCTTCACCAGGGCGGCAGTGAACTCTTGCGGCAAAACGGCACGAAGGAAAGGCAAATCTTTGCGGAGAAGCTGCTCCTGCAAGCTGATTGTATGAGTCGAAATAACGACCTTTTTGCCTGCATCAACAGCGGCCACGATCGCCGGCACGAGATAGGCGAAGCTTTTGCCGACGCCTGTCCCCGCCTCAACAAGCAAATGCTTCTTGTCCGCAATCGCCTGAGCCACTGCGCGCGACATCGCAAGTTGTTCGGGCCGCGACTCATAACTCGGCAACCGTCGCGCAATCGCGCCATCGGGTCCGAGAATCGTCGCGGGATCGAACTCGGTCATGGCGAACAGCATTCCGTTCTATTTGCAAGTCGGCGATCGCGTGCCGATCAGAGGCCGCCTGCGCGTTCCACCGGCCAAACTCGATAGATGGCCCGGCCGATCAACCGGTCCGCCGGCACTGGGCCGAAGACCGAGCTGTCCAGCGACCCATTCCGCTTGTCGCCCAACATGAAATATTCGGTGTCTCCCAGCTTGCGTGCTGGGAGCGTGTAGTTGATTGCAGCGCCGAGGTATGGCTCTTCCATGGGTTTGCCGTCGATCTCGACCTTACCATTTTGCACCGCGATTGTCTCACCCGGCAAACCGATCACCCGTTTGACGACCTCACTCGGCAGCCCCAGATTGGTCTGCGGCATCACAAAGATCCACAGTTCACCGCGTCTGGGAGGAATACTGAGATCACCGCGCGTCAAGCGCACCGCAATCCGGTCGCCAGGTTGAATCGTGGGACTCATCGACAACGACGGAACCTCATAAAGGCGGACCGAGCTCGCCTGCGCTATGAGTGTCCACGTCAAGCCGCCGACCAGGCACAAAAGACCAACAGCAACCAGAAGCTTCGAACGCAACTTCCGCGTGGGACGTGGTTTCGGTTCGTTTGCGCCAGCGTTTGCCGCGTCGCTCATGGAACGGCCTTCCGCAATTGGAGAGATCAGGAGCGGGTGATCAGCCCTTCGACCGGGCTGGAGGCGGTGGCGTAGAGCTTTTTGGGAATTCGTCCCGCCCCCGCCGCCAAACGGCCCGACTCGACGGCCAAACGCATCGCGTGCGCCATGCGCAAAGGGTCTTTCGCTCCAGCGATCCCGGTATTGAGCAACACGCCGTCGCAACCCAGCTCCATCGCCTGAGTGACGTCGCTCGCCGTACCCACGCCGGCGTCGACAATCACCGGGTAATCCGGGTCGTCCCGCTTCAGATCTTCGAGAATGATGCGAATATTGTTGCCATTAAGCACGCCTTGCCCGCTGCCGATCGGGCTGCCGGCCGGCATCACGCTGGCTGCACCAGCCGCCTTGAGATGGCGGGCCATCACGGGGTCATCGCTCGTATAGCAAAGGACCTTGAACCCCTCTTTCACCAGCACTTCCGTCGCGTGCAGCGTCGCCACGGGATCTGGCAAAAGCGTGCGAGTATCGGCCAGAACTTCGAGCTTCACCCAGTCGGCACCCGGGTTTTCGAGTCCCAGCAGCAATTCGCGACCAAGGCGAGCCGTTCGGAGCGCCTCCTCGGCGTTGAAGCAGCCGGCGGTGTTGGGCAGGATCGTGTAGCGCTGGGGGTCGAGGTAATCGAGGAGATTCCGGCCTTCCTTGTCGAACAGCCGCTCGCGGCGGACGGCCACCGTCACAACCTCGCTGCCTGAAGCTTCGAGGCATTCGCGCATCAGATCGAGGGTACTGTACTTGCCGGTTCCCACGAGCAAACGGCTGCGAAACGTATGACCGCCGATCACCAGCGGAGGCGTTTCGATCGAATCAACGGCCTCGGACGACCCGCCGCCCATGAATGTGACGACTTCGAGCACGTCGCCTTCCGAAACGGTGGCCTCGCCATGCCGGCTGCGCGGGACGAGATCGCGATTCACCTCGACGGCGACATGCTTGGGCTCGACGCCGAGATACGCGAGAAGCTCGGCGACCGTCATGGCCTTGGGCAGGTCGCGGGACTGGCCGTTGAGAGTGATCGTCACGGAAGGAACGCTCGTGTCAAATCAGGGAGGAGGCATCGGTTTTGAGAGATGCCCTGTGGACCGGAACAGTCGTCCATCGTAAGCGGCGTCCCGTCGATCTTCAAGGGAAGGTCGACGCCCTTACGTCGGCGGCTCGGGCAAACCGACTGGTCCCTCGTCGAGCGCGATGATGAGATCGATCATTGTGTAATCAACGGCCGGTCCCTCGAGGAGGGCCAGGAGGTTCTGTTCGATGGTTGTGGTGATGCCGTCGAGGTCGAGGTGATTCAGATTCTTGAGCCCAAACGGATTCTGCAACTCCGAGCCGATGCGATCGAGCGCGAGAAGCGGGAACGCAACGAGCATCGTCACCAGCGGCGTGAGCCACATCCGCGAGCGATCGACCTCATCGAGCTTGAGGTCGCTATGCTCGCGGTCGAGCTTGGGAATCAAGCAGAACGGCAGCAAGAACAAGAACGCGAAAATGAAGCGGCGAATCGTAATCGAGTACGCCCTGGGCATCGGCGTCTTGAGAATGCGCTCGCAACCGCCGATGTGATCGATAAGCGTCATCCGTTCCTTGTCGATCTGGATGAAGCTGAACCGGTCCATCCCCATGCGATCGACGGCGACACGAAGAATCCGTGCCATCACCAAAACGATGTGCCCAGGCATATGCTGTGCGGACGCGATATTCTCGGCCTCGGTATTACCCACCAACTCGGCGATTTCCGGAATTTCGCGTTCACCGCGCAGGCTGTGGCGGCACGCGTGAGCAAACGTGATCGTCCAACGTATGATCGCCGCGCGCCAGGCGGGGTCTTTGGGCCCATAAGCAAGCGCGGCCACGGCAATATTGCGGCACTGGTTGACGATGCCACCCCAGAGTTTACGCGCTTCCCACCAGCGCGAAAGTCCCTCGTTGGTGCGCAACACCATGAGCATGCCGAGAATCGCCCCGCCGACTTCGTACGGCGTGATTTCAACCGAGATCCGGAAGTCCGGCGGCGTGTAATATTCGACGAGCACCACAACAGTGGCAATCAAGCCGAATAGCAAGACGAACGGGATGATGAGGATCGTCGCCGTGTCGTGGACTGTCGCCGCTTCACGCCAGAACTGCGATCGCGTGATGCGGGCGAAACGAAGGATCAGGAGCTTCATCGTATCGATGGTTCCTCACGCTGAATTCGAGCGGAAGTTGAGCCGTCATACACCCTGCACGAATTGCGCCAGCATTGCGGCGAGATCGTGCACGTTGGGAAGTTCCTTGAACCGCAGCACTGGGCCGGACAGTTCGCCGAGCGATTCTTCGTCAACCTTGAGCCGTTCGGAAATCGCCAAAACGTACCGTTTCGGCCCATGCTTGGGCAAGAGTTGTAACAATCGGTCGAGACTCGACCGTTTCCAGAATCCAACCACTTCGAGGAAGACGTCGATACCAGAAGCGCGATGCACCAGCTTGTAATCAGGAACCCACACACCCTGGCCGCCGAGGTCGATGATTTCCGTCGACTCGGTCAGCTCCCAGGCCGGAACGACCTGGCGAAAGCGATCGGCGAATGCATTCAGCTCGGCGGGAATATATGTGCCGGTGTCATCATAGTGCGAAACCAGGCCGTCATTCTGATCGAGATGAAACGTCCGCGGCTCGCGTTTTGGTCCCCAAAGGACTTCGGCGTTCAGGCGATATTGCTGGCAGAGCAAAATTGCCGGCAAGAAATTCGCCATCTGCATGCCGTATTTCGTCGTCGCGCTAAACAAACTGAGCGGGCCGTCGAGGTGAATGACGTAACCGTCGCGCATCGTGCCTTCGACGCGGTTCATGAGACGGTGAAACTTAATCAGCCGAAGTAATTGCCGATACCGCGCCGGACGCTCGCCGCGAATTTCGACCTCCGCGCGAATCGAACGGAGCATTACCGCCTGCGCCAGCGCGACGTTGTAACGATCGATCAAACGGTCGGCCGACAGATCCTTGAATTCAAGCAGCCGGTTCTCATCCTTCAGGTCGGCGAACATCGATTCCTGAATGCTTTCAACCGGAACGCCTAGCTTTTCAGCCGACTCTGCCAGCACCCGTTCGGCCCGAAACGGCGCACGATGTCCCGCGGCCCGAAGCGTTTTGCGATGCTCCGCCGCCGCGCTAAAAACTGCCTCGCGCACCACTTCAGGCTCAACGGCTGAAACCACTTCAAACTCAGCGCGATCTTCGAGAACTTTTGCCAGGCCTCGATGCGCTAGCGTCGCCAAACCGTCGCCGACCAGTTCGTGAATCTCATCCTCGAGCTCACCGCGCGTACGACCCTTCCCTTCGCGAAACAAGAGGAGCAGGCTTTCCGCCACTTCGAGCCAGTCGGCACTGTCGCGATTCAAATAGAGCGGGACGATCCGCCCTTTGACCGATCGCACGCGTACGAGATTGCCGGTGAGCATAGGTAGAATCAAAGTTCCTGATTATACTTTAATTCAAATGAGTGAAACGCGGTTGGGACAATGTAGTTGAATGAAATTGGGTGGCCTGGACAACTTGTTGTCCAGGTGGCGCAGCCACAAGAGGGCAAAGTGGAAACTGTTGCAGTACCTCTTGTCGCTCCGCGACCAGGCGACAACTTCTTCATTGTAGCCGCCAGCTAATCCCCCGAATACGCGCTATGTTGCCGCCGCCGGCTCGATGTAAATTCCTCGACAGTCCCACGCGTGATCACCTCGTACAAAATCGCTTCCTTATCGCCGGTCTTACGTAAGATTCGCCCGAGCCGCTGCACATGCTCGCGTACCGAACCCGAACCGCTCAAAATGATAGCCACGTTCGCTTCCGGAACGTTCACCCCTTCGTTCAGCACTTTAGAAGTCGCCACAATCGGGTAGGATCCGTTATTGAACCGCAGCAGTACCTCGCGGCGTTCCTTGATCTTCGTCTGATGCGTGATAACCGGCACCAGAAACCTTCGCGCGATCTCGTACACTGTCTTGTTATCATTCGTGAAAATGATCACACGATCGCCGTTATGACACTCGAGCAGCCGTTCAAGGATTTTCAACTTGGCGGGAGCTGCCAATGCAAGCGTGCGCTGTGTTCGGTAAGCAAGGTAAGCTTGCCGCCCCTCGGGTGAGCGATACGCCGCCATGAGAAACTGGCCCCAGGCTCCGGGACGTCGCATGTCGATGCCGGTCGAACTGAGGAATTCGCGATAGACCAGCCGCGAATCGTCGTAAAGCTGCCGCTCGTCGGGCGAGAGGTCGGCAAACATTGTTTCGACGCGATAATCGGCCAGAAACTGACCGCGAAGCTGCGTGATTTCGCGACGATAGACGATCGGCCCGATCAGTTGGTCGAGTTGCTCGTGCGCATTATCGGCGCGTTCTGGCGTCGCTGTCAGACCAAGGCGAAACGGCGCGATCGAGCCGATCGCCGAGAGCGCATAAGTCGGCCCTGGAAGGTGGTGGCACTCGTCGAACACGAGCAAGCCGAACTTGTTACCCATTCGCTCGACGTTCTGATACGCCGAGTCGTAGGTCGTCACCGTCAGCGGTTTGATCTCGTTGTAACCGCCACCAAACAGCCCGACTTCAGACTCGAAACAAAGCATCAACTCATCATACCACTGGTTCATCAGGTCGATGGTCGGCGTGATGACGAGCGTCGGCCGTTCGGCGGCGTTGATCGCAAGATTGGCGAGGTGCGTTTTGCCCGTTCCGGTCGGCAGAACGACAACGCCGAGCTTATCAGCCTTGACCCAGGCTTCGAGCCCTTCGATCTGATGCGGAAACGCCTGTTTCTCGACGCGAAGCGGCCACTTGGCGATTTTGTAGTCGCGGGCCTCATCGGCGAACGGCAGCGAGGCCTTGCGCAAAAACGCGACGATGTGGCGATACCAGATCGCCTCGGCGCGCTGTTGTTTGGTGCGCGGGTCGAACTTCACGCCGGGAACATTCGGCGTGTTGGCCTCGTCGAGCCCGTGGACGACGACGGAACCGGCCTCGAACGTCAGGCGGTAGGCTGGCTCGGTCAAAACTCATCGCCTCCGGCACCGACGAACAGGAATCCCCACTCACGACGATTGTACGTCGCCAAGCGAACCGGCGGCAGTCGGTCTTTCAATATCCCTCGAGCGCCCGCATGTTTCGCGCAATTTGATAGTGGCAAAGCGCGACAGCACACGCATCGGCAACGTCATGCGGCTCGGGCACAACTTCTAGCCCCAATTCAACACGAATCGCGTGCTGCATTTGCTCTTTGGGTGCCCGCCCCGACCCGGTGAGCGTTTTCTTGATCCGCGTCGGTGCGTAGCCAAACACCGGAGTATCATGAAGTCCAGCGGAGAGCACGATCACCCCGCGCGCATGAGCCATGAGGATCGACGTTCGGGGATGGCTCACATGGCTGTGAATCTGCTCGAGCGCCAGGGCTGACGGCGCGAAGGTTTCGAGCACGTCCATGATCCCCTCATGGAGCACCCGCAATCGCGCGGCCATGCTCGCGTCCGAGCCGCCTTTCGGCCGGATCACGCCGGCTTCAAGCACGTACGGCCCGCGTGACGAAGGTTCGACGATGGCATAACCGGTCACGCCGAGACCAGGGTCGATCCCCAGAACGCGCCCGGCGACCAGCGTGCGCCCGCTCGCTGCTCGGCTTGACGTGGATGATGCCATCGCGATGCCCTTCCGTGGCCCGTTCGGAGCAAACCCGCCGGCTCAGTCGATCCGCCAGGTCGTCCCGCCGGCGCGGTCTTCCAAAGTGACATTCAGCGCGGTCAGACGATTACGAATCTCGTCCGACAGCTTGAAGTTCTTCTCTTTTCGCAAGGTCGCCCGCAACTCGATCAACAGTTCAATCAAGGGCGCGGTCAAACCGCTATTCGCGCTCGACTCGACCGGCAGCGGCTTGCCGAAAAGCCCCAGAATCTGCGTCAACTCTTTCAGCACCACCGTACCGGCATTGAACTGAGCGAGCGCCTGGGGATCTTTAGATTCTTCGAGCTTCGCCGTGTCGGCAAGACGATTCAACGCGCGGGCGAGTTCGAACAAATCGCCAAACGCGCCGCCGGTGTTGAAGTCGTCGTCCATCGCATGCAGGAACGCAGTGCGGTGCGACGTGATCTCTTCCGGCAGACCCGCTTCGGCGATGTGCTTATCCCCCTCGGTCCGAGTCTTGGGAGCAGCCAACGTATAGAAGCTTTTGCCGGTGATCCGCTCAAATCGCTCGAACAGCTTGTAAAACGTATGCAAGCTCTTCGACAGTTCATCGAGCCGGTTCGGGCCGTAGTCGGTCGGCCGGCGATAGTGGCTCGTGATGAACAGGGCGCGAAGCGTGTCGGGTGCGTAGGTGTCGAGCAGATCCGACATGAGAACGACCGTCCCCGGGTCGCTCTTGCTGATCTTCTTGCCTTCCTTTGTCAGCAAGCCGTTGTGCAACCAGTAAGTCGCGAACGGCTTGCCGCTGAAGCATTCCGACTGCACCACCTCATTTTCATGGTGCGGGAAAACCAGGTCGAGCCCGCCGCCGTGGATGTCGAAATGCTCGCCCAGCAGTTTCATGCTCATTGCCGAGCATTCGATATGCCAGCCGGGACGCCCCGGTCCCCACGGGCTTTCCCACGCTGGCTCGCCGGGCTTGGAGCCCTTCCACAAAGCGAAGTCGCCAGGATGCCGCTTGATGGCAGTGGGCTCGATTCGCGCTCCGGCTTGCAATTCCTCAGTATTGCGGTGCGACAGCTTCCCATATTCCGGAGCCTTGGTGACGTCGAAATAGACGTCGCCCTGGGAAGGATACGCAAACCCCTTGTCGATCAACCCTTGCGTGATGGCGATAATGCCGTCGATGTGCTCGGTGGCGCGGGGCATGTGGTCGATGCCGTCGACGCCGAGGGCTTCGAGGCACTTCAGGTAATCAGCCGTAACGCTCTCGGCGAGGGCTTTTACCTTCGCGGCCATGTCGGCCTCGGTCGCCCCTTCGTCGCGCACACGATTGATGAGCTTGTCGTCGACGTCGGTGATGTTCACCACCCACGTCACGTCGTATCCGAGGTAGGCGAGGTATTTTTTGATCGTGTCGAAGATGACCGGTCCGACCATGTGGCCGACGTGGCTATTCGAATAGACCGTGGGACCACAGACGTACATGCCGACCTTGCCTGGCTGCACGGTCTGGAATGGTTCCTTGGTCTGCGTCAGCGTGTTATATAGACGAAGCATGGTCGGTTTCGGCTCGGCCCTGGAAGAGAATCGCTCACTAGTCGCACGTATAGGAGGCGTTGCTCGCCGCCTTCATCAGAATGATAGCGTCGCAGGAAATCGCTTCAGCGCGGCCGATTGGCCCCACCTGCTCGCCCGTCTTTGCCTTGATATTCACGTCCGAAACGCCCAAACCCAGCAACCGGGCGACGTTGGCACGAATTTCCTGCTTATAGGGCAAAAGTTTGGGCGCCTGGGCATGAATGGTAATGTCGCAATTAATGGGAAGCCAACCCGCACGCGCCACCTGCGCGACGACTTCGCTCAGCAATCGCTTGCTATCGAGCCCCTTCCACTGGGGATCGGTATCGGGGTAATGCTCGCCGATATCGCCGAGCGCAGCCGCACCAAGTAATGCGTCGGCCACGGCGTGGAGCACAACGTCGGCATCGGAGTGGCCATATAAGCCGCGCGGGTGTTCGATCGTCACTCCGCCCAGAATCAGCGGTCGCCCTTCAACCAGGCGGTGCGTGTCGTGCCCAAGACCTACCCGCACAAAACCCCTCCGCGATCGAACGAAATCTCAACGACATCCCAAACTTAAAGCGCGCCAATCAATCGCCCGAAATCGTAACTCCCTATGACGGGATTTACCATCCCTTCCGTCAAAAGGGCAGCCAACTTCCCCTCTTGGAAAAAAATCAAGATCAAAACGGGAAGAGGCTTGTAACTTTGACGATTCCTTTGTACAGTTGTCGGTCAGAAGGATTCCGGACTTGAAAAAATCAAAGTCACGAGAGGCCAGAACTTACGTCTCTTTTTATGGAATCGCTTCGGTATCGGCACGGGTCCTGCATTAGGGTCAGAGCGTTCGCGGCGATGAGTTGGTCTGAACAGTCTTAAGTCAAACCAGCACTCGGGTTGCGACGGATCCAACCAGTTTCGTCCACGTATCCAGCACGGAGGTGCACCATGCTCGTTCTCAGTCGCAAGATCAACGAAAAAATTCTGATTGGCGAAGATATTGTCATCACGGTCGTGAAGATCGATCGCAATCAGGTCCGCATCGGCATCGAAGCGCCTGGCAGCGTGCCCATTTATCGCGAAGAAATCGTACCGATTCATGCCGACGCTTCGAAGGAAGTCGTTAGCGTCTGAATTGGGGGGAACGTCGCCGAATTCTCCGTGAAATGATCGACAACTGGCCAACGTTGGTTTAACCTGAACCATCGTGGGCAACTTGGGTAGCGAGATCATCCGCGGCTTCGTGGAGAAGCCGGGTCTTCCGGAGAGGTCGGAATGGCGGAACACGACGATCTGGCGATGAATCGGCGCGGGTTCATCCAGGCGGGCGCAGTTGCTGGCTCTACGGCGCTAGCCCTGGGATCAAACGCGACCGCAGCCGATGAAGCTGCGCAAAAAACGATCACCGTACCCACCCGAGTGCTTGGCCGCACCGGCGTGAAGGTTTCGATTCTCAACCAGGGTACCTGGAAGGCCGAGAGCTTGAACCGCATTTTGCGGTTCGCTTACGCCAACGGTATTCGTTATTTCGACACAGCGAAGTCGTACGGCTCGGAGCCGGGCATCGCAGAGTGGTTCGAAGCGATGCCGGAAGTTCGCAAGTCGATCTTTCTGGTCACCAAAGACGCACCCCGTACTCCCAAAGACATGATCGCACGGCTCGACGAACGTCTGGCCAAGCTCAAAACCGATTATGTCGACCTGTTCTTCATTCATGGCATCGGCGCGGGTTATCCCGAAGACTCGCTCGACTGGCCGAAGAGCAAGGAGATGAAAGAAACGATCGAGGCGATCAAGAAGTCCGGCAAGGCGAAGTTCGTCGGCTTCTCCTGCCACGACGCCAAGCGTGCCGAATATCTTGAAGCCGCCGCCGAAGGCAAACTGTTTGACGCCTTGATGATCCAGAACACAGCGTGGCTCGACAAGAACACGCGACTGAACAAGGCGATCGACAAGTGCTACGAGGCGGGCATTGGCCTCATTTCGATGAAGCAGATTGCCGGCCCGACCCCGAAAGATTTCCTCGACCAGGTTCCCAACCACGCGCCGGAGTTGATTGCCAAGGGGCTTACCCCTTACGGCGCACTCCTGCACACGATTTGGAGCGACGAGCGGTTTTCGAGCGTTTGCGTTTCGATGCGCAACACCGACCAGATTACCGACAACACTCGCGCCGCGAAAATGTTCCAGCCGCTGAAGGCGGCGGAGCTCGAATCGATGCGCAAGGCGTTCCTCGCTTCGCGCCCCAGCCTGTGCGCCGACTGCGACGGACGTTGCTCGGATGCGGCTGGAACCAAGGCTCAACTTGGCGATATCACTCGTTACCTCACCTATTACGAGCGGCATGGATTCCGCGGTGAGGCCAAGAAGCAGTTCGCCGCCCTCCCGCCCGAAGCTCGCAACTGGGAAGGTGCCGATCTCGAGGCCGCGCGTGACGCGTGCCCCTCGAAGCTCGACTTCGCCGCGTTGCTCGCTCGTGCCGACGAGCATCTCTCCTGAGATTCTTCGAAGGTTTTGCATACCAACGGCCCGGAGCTTCGGCTTCGGGCCGTTTTATTTCGAAACAGCAAATCACGCTTAAGAATTTTTTTCTTGTCGCGCCCCTGGCACAGCGGCATAGTTGACATTTGCAACAGTCGAGAAGGGTCGCGGTGAGCGATCAAAGTCATTGATGGCAGATCTGCCATGGCCCGTTCGGGCCAAGACGCACCGACGATCCGTTCGCGCTACGGACTCGAAGTGTTTCTCGAGAAGGCCAGGATCATGGGCAAGAATATCTACGTTGGTAACCTCCCCTATGACACGACAGGTGATGACCTCGTCGAGCTGTTCCAGACTTATGGAACAGTCACGAGCGGCCAGGTCATCATCGACAAGTTCAGCGGCCGAAGCCGCGGCTTCGGATTCGTCGAAATGGCGCAGGATGGCGAAGCCCAAAGCGCGATTGATGCGCTCAACGGCACGCCCTACGGCGGGCGCCCGCTCACTGTGAACGAAGCTCGCCCACGCGAAGAACGCGGAGGTGGTGGCGGAGGTCGCGGTGGTTATGGTGGCGGCGGTGGCGGGGGCCGCGGCGGATACGGTGGCGGCGGCGGGGGTGGAAGTTACGGCGGGGGCGGTTATGGCGGCGGGGGCGACCGCGGCGGTTACTGATTCAGCGCTCCGCGCGGCCGGGAAGCCGCGAAAACGATCGTAGAGGATCGAAGACCGTCGCTTCACGGCAAGCGCGACGGGCGGCAGTGTTGTTTTCTTGTAAAAAATCCGCCTTGGCGGCGGACGCGTGATTGGATAGAGTGGTATTTTCCTCATCCGCTTTGTGCCGATCGGTCGATCTGCGCAACACGGACTGATTCAGCTTATTCGTTCAGGCCCGACATACACGAAGTCGAGGGGGAGTGAGCCTGTGGTGAAGTTACGGGTGCGTTCTGGCGAATCGATCCAAGAAGCGGTCCGCCGCTTCCGCAAGCTCTGTGAGCGTAGCGGTCTCCGCAAAGAAATGCGCCGCAAGGCCTATTATGAGAAGCCCAGTGAGCGCCGTCGCCGCGAAGAGCTGAAGCGTCTCCGCAAAGCCCGCCAGGCTGCCCGCGTCTGAGCCACAAGGCGCGACGGGCCGCCCACGCGGCACTTGACGTCGCGTCAATTATCGAAGGGCCGGCGTTTTCCCGGCCCATCTCCGATCACAAGTTTCGCCAGGTGGCCCGTGTTTCAACGGGCGCACTGGCGTTTCGGCGTTTGTATCACCCTGCTCAGACGTGAACCTCGCGCGTCTGGCCGAGCACTTGCGGGTATCTTGCGCGGATCGGATCGACCTCGTCGCGGATGAACGCGAGCACCTGCTCGGGCGAACGGCCGACATAACCCGACGGATCGAGCACCGCTCCGAAGTCGAGCTGCGCGAACGCCGGATCGGACTTCAGACGATCGATCAAATCGTTCACGCCGTCCTTCCCCTTGATTCGTGCGCCCGCGGCCATTGAGTGAACGCGAATCCGCTCGTGCAGATCCTGTCGATCGCCACCAAGCTGCACGCCGGCCATTAGCAAGTTCTCAGTCGCCATGAACGGCAGCTCGTCGCGGACGTGGCGAGCAATCATCGCTGGCTGCACGATCAAGCCCGGCACGATGTTGAGATAGAGCGTCAGAATCGCATCGGCAGCGAGGAACGCCTGCGGCAGCACCAAGCGGCGAACCGCGCTATCGTCGAGCGTACGTTCGAGCCACTGAGTTGCAGCCGTCTGCCCCGCAGCAACAGCCATCGGCGTCAGGAACCGCGCGATCGAGCACATGCGCTCGGCACGCATCGGGTTTCGCTTGTATGCCATCGCCGACGAGCCAATCTGCTCGGTCTCGAACGGTTCCTCGATCTCGCGCTCGTGCGCGAGCAAACGTAAGTCAGATCCGAACCGGTGCGCCGTTTCACCGAACGCAGCGAGCGTTGAGACGACGAACGAGTCGATCTTCCGCGTATAGGTCTGGCCAGAGACGGGCAAGATCGCCGAGAAGTTGAACGCCTCGGCTACCATGCGGTCGAGTGCTTCAACCTTCGCGTGATCGCCGTTGAAAAGCGCGAGGAAGCTCGCCTGCGTGCCGGTGGTTCCCTTCACCCCCAGGAACTTCATCTCGGCAATTCGCCGCTCGACCTCTTGCAGGTCGAGGATCAGCTCGTAGGCCCAGAGTGTCGCACGCTTGCCGACCGTCACCAACTGCGCCGGCTGAAAGTGTGTGTAGCCGAGGCACGGGAGATCCCTGTGCGTTTCGGCGAACGTGCCAAGCGCATCGATCGTCGCCGCGAGGCCGTCGCGCACGTGCTGAAGGGCTTCGCGGAGAAGGATCAAGTCGGTGTTGTCGGTGACGTAGCAGCTCGTCGCGCCCAGGTGGATGATCTTCTTGGCGTCGGGCGCGATGTCGGCCAGCGTGTGGACATGAGCCATCACGTCGTGCCGCAGCCGCTTCTCGTGGGCGCGGGCGGCGTCGAAGTCGATGTCGTCGATCCGCGAGCGCATCGCCTCGATCTGCGAATCCGCAATGTCGAGCCCAAGCTGCTGCTGCGCTGTCGCGAGTGCAACCCACAGACGCCGCCACGTCGAAAACTTGCGTTGCGACGACCAAAGCTCGGCCATCGCTCGCGAGGCGTAGCGGGAAATCAGCGGATTCTCATAAACCGTGTTGCTCATCAATCAATCTCGTGAAAGTTCCTGGCTCGATTTTCTGTATGTCGATTTGAAAAGAGTCGGCACACGAATCCTTCATTGCCACCACTAAAACTCGGGTGCCACTGGCTCTGCCAGTGCTCTTAAATG
This sequence comes from uncultured Isosphaeraceae bacterium, assembly GCA_945957605.1. Lineage (GTDB taxonomy): Bacteria > Planctomycetota > Planctomycetia > Isosphaerales > Isosphaeraceae > CAMFLR01. The sequence goes on along the minus strand of CAMFLR010000003.1, from coordinate 596,155 downwards.
CAAAAGAGAAAGGAAGACACTGGGGGAGCCAGTGGCACCCAACCTCAAATCTCGCTACGGCTACTCACTAGATTCCCGCAAGCACACGCGCTCGGCCCACACGTTTGATCGCAAGCATGAACGCAGCCGTACGAAGCGAGCAATTCTTGCGCTGGGCCAGCTCGTAAACGCTCTTGAACGAGTCGACCATCTTGGTTTCCTGCTCGCGCTGAATTTGTTCGAGCGGCCAGCGGAAGTGTTGCAGGTTTTGAACCCACTCGAAGTAGCTCACCAGCACGCCACCAGCATTCACGAGAATATCCGGAACCACCACGATCCCGCGCGACTTGAACACAGCGTCGGCATCGGGCCAGGTGGGACCATTCGCAGCCTCAACGACAACCTTCGCTTGAACCTGAAGCGCGTTCTCGGCGTTGAAGACTCCGCCAAGCGCGGCAGGAATCAAAACGTCGACGGGTGTCACCAGCAATTCTTCGTTGGTGATTGAATTCCCGCCAGGAAAACCGGCAACCGTCTTGTGCGCTGCGACATATTTGTCGAGCTCGGCGATGTCGATGCCTTCCTTGTGGATGATCCCGCCTTGGGCATCGGTAACCGCGATAATCTTGCCACCCTGAGCGTGCAAGAAGCGAGCGGTAAAGCTACCGACATTGCCGTATCCCTGGATCGCGAACGTCGTTCCCGCCACGTGCATTTTGAGCTTCGCCAGCGTCTCGCGCGTGATGATCGCCACGCCGTAACCGGTGGCGGCTTCGCGTCCGGCCGAGCCGTGAAGTTCGACTGGCTTGCCGGTCACCACGGCGGGCTCAAAACCGTGGTACTTGGAATATTCATTCATGATCCACGCCATCACCTGTCCATCTGTACCAACGTCGGGAGCAGGGATGTCTTTGTGTGGGCCAATGAAGTCGTGGATCTTTTCAACAAATTTTCGAGTCAGACGTTCAAGCTCTTGTTTTGAGAGCTTCGAGGGGTCACAATTCATTCCCCCCTTTCCACCGCCATAGGGAACATCCACCACAGCGGTTTTCCAGGTCATCAAACTTGCGAGCGCGCGAGCTTCGTCCTGGTCGACATGCGGGTGAAACCGCAAACCGCCTTTGAACGGACCCCGCGACTGGTCGTGCTGCACGCGATAACCGACAAAGTTGCCGATTTCGCCGTTATCCATTTCGATGACCACTTCGACGCGCAGCTCGCGGTCGGGATTGATCATCATCGTGCGCATGTTGCCGGTGATGTCCATCAAACCGGCGGCTTCGTCGAAGTAGAAGTTCGTCGCCTCAAAGGCTTGCATCGCGCGGGCATTCCATCGTTCAATTGGCGAGATAAACCCCCTGGCCGATGGTACCGGAGGCAAGCTCTGGTCCGCAAGCCGAAGGCCTGGCTCGCACCTTATCGAGAGCTTCGATGAATCTTGCCGAACTGAATTATGGTCAAATCAAAACTCTTCCTCCGTTTGAAGTTGCGGTGCTTCCCCTAGGTGCCACCGAACCGCATAACCTGCACCTTCCCTACGGAACCGATACCTACCAGGTCGACGTGATCGGTACCCGCGCGTGCCAGCTTGCAAACGAGCGAGGCGGACGCGTCGTGATGCTGCCTCCCCTGCCCTACGGCACCGAAACAAATCAAATGCGGTTCCCGCTGGCGATGAACCTCAACCCCTCGACCGTCGCACGCGTCATCACCGATATCGTCGCTTCGCTCGAGACGCATCAAATCTACAAGTGCGTCCTGCTCAACGGCCACGGCGGTAACGACCTCAAGTGGATCCTCCGCGAGATTCACCTGCACACAAAAGTTCACATCTTCCTGTGCAACTGGTACAAGATGATCGCCGACCATTACAAGGACCTTTTCGTCGATGCCGGCGACCATGCGGGAGAAATGGAAACGAGCATGATTCTCGCCCATCATCCCGACCTCGTACACATGAACCAGGCCGACGACGGCTCGATGGCCAAAACAAAGTTCGAGGCAGTCAACCGCGGTTGGATCGAGATCACCCGTCCCTGGCATCTCCTGACGACCAACACCGGCGCGGGCAACCCCCACCCTGCGACGGCCGAGAAGGGCCACAAGCTCACCGATGCAACCGTCGAACGACTCGGCGGATTCCTCGCTGAGCTTTCCCAAACTCCCGTGAACGAATCGTTTCCTTACTGAGTGCTCACAGGATCATTCATGCGTCCGCACATGCTTGTGGCCGTGGCCATTCTGGGAGCTCTGGCCGGCTGCCAATCCGAACAGAAGCCAATCGCACCTCCGTCAGCGCCCAAGGTCGCGGCCGAGCCCAAGGTCGAAGCCAAGTCTTATCGCCTCAAGGGAGTCGTGCGCGAGGTCAATGCGAAGGACGGCATTGTCACGATCGCGCACGAAGAACTACCAGGGTTCATGAAAGCCATGACCATGGATTTCACCCCCAAAGATAAGTCGATTTTTGAAGAAGTCGGCGTGGGCGATGAAGTCGAAGGACCGCTCGAAGTGCGAATGGAAGGGAAAACGGTAAAGGACTACAACCTGCTCTCGCTCGAAGTCACACAACCCGCCCCGCGCACGTTAAGTCTCACTGCGAATGGTCTCGCAATCACGACCAAGCCAGCCGTTTTGACGCCGGGAGAAACGGTTCCCGACTTCAAGATGACTACGCAAGAAGGCAAGCCACTCGCGCTAAGTGATCTCAAAGGTAAACTCGTCGTGTTGACTTTTATCTACACACGTTGCCCTTTGCCCGACTACTGCCCGGCGGTCGACAAGAAGTTCCGCCAGGTTCGCGATGGATTGAAACTGAAGCCCGAACGAGCTGATGCAACACGCATCGTTTCAGTGAGCTTCGACCCCGAGCACGACACGCCGGAAACCCTGAAAAAACACGGAGGTTTGCAAGGTGCGAATCCGCCGTACTGGACATTCGCAGTTGCGTCTCATCCCGAGCTGGCGAAGGTAGGACCTAAGCTGGGGCTTATCTACGGACCGATGCCAAATGAGATTCGTCACAACATCGTAATCGCTTTGATCGGTGCCGACGGCAAGCTCATCAAGCTCGAATCCGGCCGCGCTGGAATGGATTGGTCAGCAAACGATATCCTTAATATCATTAACAAAGAATTGACAAAGACGAACAAATGATAGTAGATGATTAGTACACGCTTCTCGTGGTTCTGAAAGAGGCAAGCTTTCGGAACCAATTCATGGTCGCACTTCACATCGGTTTGGTTTGCGCACATTAACGGGTAGATTATTGAAGAAATAGTCGAATTTGGTGGTTTAACCGGTGCTGACCTAGACGTGTGACAGGAAATTTCAAGAAATGATGTTGTCAAACACCGAGGTCATGATATATCATCGCGCAGCATACGCCATAACGTTCTTGATCGTCATGATCGACGATGCGTCGTGAGGGGATGATTGCCATGTGACCCTCTCACATGATGACACGAGAACAGTTTTGGCTTAAGAGACCGAGCCGGTCTCGACGAAGTCACGCGACCCTCCGGGTTGGGTCGCGGGTTCCGTGAGTTTCCGCGACGGCCTCGCTTCGGTGAGACCTGCGCGGAGGGAGACATCCTGTAATGGCAACGACGAAAGCTGCTCCGAAGACAGCGACCAAGGCCCCCAAGGCCAAGGCCTCCACCCCCGCGAAGACCACTGCGGCTTCCAAGCCCACCGATCAACGATCGGCCCAGGCCCGCCGCGCCTCCATCCTGCTCAAGCACGTGAGCGATCCGACGCGTCTTCAGGTCATCATGATTCTTGCCGATGGCGAGAAGCACGTGGGTGCCCTCTGCGCTCAGCTCAGCCAGAGCCAGCCCGCTGTGAGCCATCACCTGGCGCTTCTGCGTCATGGTGGCATCATCGCCCCCCGCCGCCAGGGCAAGAATAACTTCTACAGCCTCACCGAGGTTGGTGGAAACCTGGCGAAGGTTGTTCAGACGCTCGTTTCCTAAGCGTTCGTTTGACGTAGCATGCATGCGAAACGCGGTCGGGACTGGATCCAGTCCCGACCGCGTTTTCGTTTGATCTTACCTGTCCGTCAACCGGCTCAGGGCAGAACGCGCTGCCCCAGGCTGGTGTTCAGGGTGAGCATGCTCCGACGGTGCGCCACCAGGCTATCGAGATACTGTCGCGCCACGTCGTTGAACGACCGAATTTCCGAGAGCAGTTCGATGACGTTGTATTCACCCTGCTTGAACAACCGCTGGCTGTCTGCCAGAACCATCTCGGCATCGGGCAGAACCGACTCCTCGCTCTTCCGCACCGCGGCGAGCGTGACGATATACGCCTGCTCGGCCTGACGCACGTCGTTGAGGACGTTCTTCTCGAGCGCGGTGAGCTGAATCATTGTTTGAGTGACATTCAACTTCGACCGCTGAATCACACCCTGGTTGCGGTTGTAGACCGGCACCGGAACGGTCAGACCGACGGCCCACGACGTGGGGCTCTTCAAGCCCTGATACGTGTTGTCCTGAAACGTATACGGCTGATAGAGCAAGTAAACGTCCGGCAGAATGTTCGCACGGGCAAGATTCACGTCGGCCTTCGCGCGGTCGACACCAAGCCTGTACGACATGATGTCGGGCCGGTTCACGAGTGCGAGCCGGTTGAGTTCGTCGATCGGCGGCGGTGGTGGGAACGCATCGCGGATCGAGCCGCGGAACTCCAATCGCTCCGCCTCTTCCGGCGGCATGTTGAGCTGCAGGCCGAACGCACGCTTGGCACGCTTGTAAGCTTCTTGATAGTTCGCCAGCCCAACTTCGGCCGCATCAAGCTGGACTTTGACGCGATTCACTGCCGTTTTGGCGACTTCGCCTTTTCGGAAGAGAGCGTCCGTCGACTTGTGCAGCACGCCTAGCCCCTCGACACCCTTCTCGGCGAATCGCACTGCGCCTCGTGCCGCAAGGACGTCGACGTAAAGCGTGTAAAGGTTGTCGATCTGCTGTCGCACTGCGTCCTGATACTGCGCCTCGAGCACCTTCTCCGCGCGACAAGCGACGATCGTGCGATACTTCCGCTTCCGCGTCAGGTCGAGCGGATAGGAAATATTCACGTCATACTGCGTCTGGCCACCCGGCCTTGCGTTCGAATACTGGCCGTAAGGCACGAGCTGGGCGTCGGCATAAAAGATCGGATTCGCCCGCAGGCTGGCCGTAAGGATGTCGGCCTTCGCCTGGGGAATTTCCATGTACTTGCCTTTGAGGTCGAGATTTTCTCGAACCATCATCTCGATCGCCTGATCGAGCGACATGCCGCTTTCCGGGCCTTCGTCGTCGACGATCTTGGGCACAGCGATCGACCCGTAAACCGGCAGATCCGCCGGCGTGATCGGTTGCACGGGCGAAATCGCCGCGGCCTCGCCGTTACGCATGGCTTCAGACGGCGTCGAGATCGAGGTGGGAACGCGCGGCACCGAGGCACCGGGGCGTCCGCCCAGCACCTGACCACCGCCACCAGGGTTTTGAAGAGCTTCGCCGCCGGCGCCGGGAGATGGACCAAGGAGCGAACTACCGCCGCCGGGGGCCGGGGTGTCCGAATTAATCGTCGGCCCTTGTGCCAGGGCACGCCCCTGCGAAAGCGCCGTGACGCAGGCGACGATGAGCCCCCAAGTCAGGACACGATAAACGTGAGACACTTTCACCCTCCTTGGCTTCGCTGAACCACTTCAAGTCGAAGCAGCTCCCCCGTCGGACGATCCTCCGCCGACGACTCATCATTCCCTTTATCGACGAATGCTTGTGCCGCCATCAACAGAAAGCCGCCCGAACCTCCCAATTATCCCTGTCACACCATTTTCCGCATATTCACGATAATCAGCAGAGGCGGAAGAATCCGCGCCAGTGGTTTCTTCAGTCACTATGGCGTGCCTGGCTTTCGTTGTAAGTTGTTGAAGAGAAGTCGCGAATCAGGCGCGGAGGTGCATGATGGAAGGCTGGCTGACGGATGGAATAACGCGGCGCAAGTTCATTCGAGCGACCGGTGCGGCGGCTCTGACTGCTCCGCTCGCAACCGCCCGCGCCAACACGGCAACCACCGATCGCTCCGTGATTCTACTTCTACTCACCGGCGGCCCCAGCCAGCTCGAAACATTTGATCCCAAGCCCGACGCACCACTCGAAATCCGGGGACCGTTTCGCTCGATCGCCACGTCCGTGCCAGGAATCCGCGTGAGTGAGCATCTCCCCGAACTCGCGAGGCGCATGAAGCACGTCGCGATCGTTCGAACGCTTCACCACGACCACGCTCCCATTCACGAGACCGGTCTGCAACTCCTCCAAACCGGCCGCCTCTGCCGCTCGGAAGCCGATGCAGCACACTTCGGTGCCGTGGCGAGCGCGAACACCCGATCGTACAAAACGCCGACATTTGCCCTTATTCCAGGACCTATCGGCAGCACAGGCGTAGCGATTCCGCACGGCCAATCAGCCGGCCCACTCGGCGAGATGAACGCACCCGAGTCTGTCATTCCCAGCGCAACAGCATTGGCCTACGGTTCAACTCCCTTCGCACGCGCCTGCTTCGAAGCCCGCCGGCTCGTATCGGCAGGGACGAAGGTCGTTGTTGTGAACATGTACCAGAGCGTATTCAACACACTGTCATGGGACTGTCACGGCACATCGGGATTCGCCACGCTCGACGACTACGCCCAGCGCGTTGTCCCCGATTTCGATCGTGCCTTCGCCGCATTGATTGATGACCTACACGCGCGGCAGATGCTCGACCGCACGATGGTTGTCGCGACAGGTGAAATTGGGCGTGGACCACGGATCAATCCCGAAGGCGGTCGCGATCATTGGGAACGCGTCTGGAGCGGACTTATCGCTGGCGGCAGCATTGCTGGCGGCCAGGTGATCGGCCGGTCAGATGCTCATGCCGCCGAACCGGAAGATCGCCCGTTCGCACTCACCGAACTACACGCCTTGATGCGTGCACATCTCGGCCTACCGCGGCTTGATGGCGACGTGCTTGCGTAGGTCGAGCGTTTGGACTTCCATTTCGATTCTTCACCACGTCAGAGGAGACGTTTTCGTCATGCGATTCGTCCCAGGTCGTGGTGCAGTCGTTCGTCAAACGCAATCACTTCTCGTACTTGTTGTGATTGGCATTGGCAACTGCCAAACGGTTCACGCCCAGGCACCCGCGCCGGGCAAATCCGACAATCTCGCCGATGCGAAGAAAACGGCGGCGGACCTTGAACTACTCCAAGGCAAATGGATTTGCGTTAGCCACCTCATTGGTCGAAGCCCCATACCCTCAATCAAAGAGGAAACGATCGAGGTTCGCGGCGATCGCTTCATGGAGACGGTCCGTATTACAACTGCGGCCGTCACAATCCGAACCGATCGATCAGTGGTACCCAATCGAATTGAATTAACGGCAGACAATCCCGGCGGCGCGCCGATAGTGAAGCGCGGAGTCTTCCGCCTGGATGGCGACGTGCTCACAATCTGCTTCGTCTCCAAACCCGACCTACCAATCCCCACCGATTTCACGAGCGGATCAGGAAGTCAACGAAGCCTCTGGGTCTGGCGGCGTGACGCTGAACCGAGTAAGCAACGCGTTGATCTCGACGGAATTTGGATCCCCGTGAAAATCGTTATGAATGGAGTAGAATTTCCAAAGATTTCAGAGCATAAACGTTTCGTGATAGGCGACCAAAAGCTCGTAATGAACGACATCTGGATCCATAAAGGTTTTTTACATCTCAACGCCTCGACCACGCCGAAGCAAATCGACTTCGAAGACCCCGAACCGGCGCACGAGGCATTGAGAACTTCGGTTGGAATCTATCGGCTCGAAGGCGACACATTGACCGAAGCCCATGACACGAAGAAAAACGGACGGCCCGCGAACTTTGATCCGGGTCGATCCATCGTCAATCGCGTTTTCAAACGCATTGGCAACTGATTCTGCCTAGCGTCTTGCCATCAATCGCCCGCGTCGGCGCCAACAAGCACTTCACGGAGTTTTTGAATCGCTCGCGACTTCTCGTTGCTCACCGTCTTGGGAGCAACCCCCCATTCCTGCGCGATCTCAGCCGGCGTCTGGCCGCGGAGCGTCGCGTGGATCAGTTCCGCCTCGCGCGGGTTCAGCGACTGATTGATCGCCTCGTAGAGCGCGCCTCGAATATCGGCCGACGAATTGTTTGTGGTCGACGAGTCGGGGATATCGACCGAGTCGATCGGCTGGTACGACTTCTCGCGTTGAGCACGCTTCTTCACTGTGTCGATCGCGCGGAAGAAGTCGGGACCGTCCGCGGTTTCCTTGCTCAGCACTTCGCGAATGCCGCTCGTGCCGATCTCGCCGACGAGCGAAGTGAATCGGTCGCGGCCCAGCGTGTTCAGCAGGCTTGCGTACACGGCCTGGGTGCAATCTTCGTGAGCCTGAGGCGCGATACCCGCCCGATACCAGGCTCGCGAGAGATAACGATCGAGTTGGCTGATGCCGGACTCGATTGCCGACGTGTCGACGCTCGTGCTGGTCGAGATCGTCTGCGTCGGTGCCTGGTTGCCGCCAAGCAGGTCGGCGACGCGGCTATCGAGAAGCGCCTGATCCCAGGCGGAGTCGTTCGTGGTGAAGTGCGAATCGGCCAGGCCGGGGACCGTGCTTGCGGTCGCGTCGACGCTTATCGGGGCTCCAAGAGGGAATGTCGAGAGACCTGCCAGCAGGCGCAAGGCTTCAAGAGCCTCGATCCCGGGCCGATAACCGCGACTCGCTCTTTTCTTCCGATCGTCACTCACGCGGAAGCGTCCCCTTCTCGACTTCGAGGCTCGAACGAACGCGCGCTCGGGCCATTACTTACGACAAACTCGCCCAGAGAGCGAGAGCAACTTAACTCTGTCTACAACTTCCAGACCAATTCAGTACATGCATGCTATCATCGTTCAGTGCGACATTCCTACGCAAGACCGAACGACATTGTTCGCTGCTTGTATGAGGCCCGGCGGAAACATCGACCGGAATGCGTTCTATAAGTCGTGCGATCAAAAGGCGTTTCGGATGGGCCGAAGCGCCGCGGGACCGGCTTTGCGATCGATTAACGACGCGAAGTTCGCGCGATTGGAACTTTAATCGACGCATTCACCGTTGCCCTTCCGGAAAACCGGATGGGCAGCGATGAACGACTTCCATGGGAACGTAGAACAGAATCTACTTCGGTTACGATAAAAAATTATACCTGTGACGGCATCTCAAACCGCGAGGAATATGTCCGCCCGAGCAGCGCATTTGCCTCGGCATCACCCGGGAACGACTCGGTCGCGGCGTCGAACGTTAGCTTACGGCCAACACGGTGCGCGATGTTCCCCAGGTGACAAAGCCGGGTGCTGAGGACACCGATCTCCACGTCTGCATTGGGTTTGCTTCGATCCTTTACGCAGTCGAGGAAGTTCTGGAAGTGGTGGTCGAGACCACCACTCGACTTCCCTTCCGCCTTGACGCCGTCTTCCACGCGCCAGTTCGACTCGTCGACGATCAGCGTTCCTTTGTCGCCGTAAAACGCTATGCCGAAACCCTTTCCTTCCGTGCCGTGCTTCGACCACATCCGGTGTTCCCACTGCAGAACAGCGTTCGGAAACTCCCAGGTGACAATCTGCGTATCCGGCACTTCCTGATCGTCGTCAAACACGAACTTGCCACCGCCCGAGGTCACGCGCAACGGCGCATCCACCCCAAGTCCCCATCGTGCCACGTCGAGCCCGTGGATTCCGTTGTTCCCCAACTCGCCCGTTCCCCAGTTCCAGAACCAGTGCCAGTTGTAATGAAAGCGATTTGGCATGAACGGCCGGTCGGGCGCGGGACCTTGCCACATGGCGTAATCGACGCCGGCCGGAACGTCACCTGGCTTGCCATGGCCAATTGACTTGCGCTGCTGGTGAATCCAGGCGCGGGCCATGCCGACCTTCCCGAGCTGGCCCGACTTCACGAACTCAACCGCCTCTTTGACGTGCGTCGTACTGCGACGCTGAGTGCCGATCTGCACGACGCGGTTGTACTTCCGCGCCGCCTCGATCATCCGGCGCCCTTCAACCACGTTATGGCAGGCGGGCTTTTCGCTGTACACGTCTTTGCCGGCCTGGCAGCCCATCACTGCCATCAGCGCGTGCCAGTGGTCGGGCGTGGCAACGGCGATCGCATCGATATTCTTGTCTTCGAGAATCTTGCGGAAGTCTTTTTCGATCCGAGGGGCCTTGCCGCCTGCTTTTTCAACAGCTTCGATCGTCTTGCCGAACGCGGCATCGTCGACGTCGCAAATCGCGACGACTTCGGCGTTCTTCTGCTTGGTGAACCCCGCAGCGAGATCTCTACCGCGACCGCGGACGCCGATCACGCCGATGCGGACTTTTTCCGAATCGGCCACGGCTCGCGCGGTGCCCGCCGTCGCCAGTGCCGCCGCCGCCCCAAGAAAAACCCGCCGCGTGCTGGTCATCGTTCGCCTCGTTCTATCAGTTCGATGGGAGATCGGGTGCATCAAGACGCTGACGCATGATTACAGAGTATTCCGGGAACGAACGCTCATCGCAAGGCTCCGCTTTGCCTTGCGATAAATTCCGCAAATTCTCCCGGGCAAAGGCGCTGCTCACTTGAGTCGCCGGAACGAACCACGACAATACGCGAGGTCTCGTCCCACCACCTCATCCGCCGGGATCGACTTCCATGCCGCATCGCCTCGCGTTGACGCTCACCGCCGCGTTCCTCATTCTTGCTACATCTCTTGCGACCGCGCAAGCGCCTCCAGTTGAGAAGCGCGGCGCCGAAAACGAGATCAAGGTCGAGCGCAACGTGATCATCACCGTGCGCGACGGCACAAAGCTCGCAGCCGATGTCTATCGTCCCGTGAATGACGGCAAATATCCGACGCTCCTCACTCGCACGCCTTATAACAAGGGCGACGGCAATTCGGCCGAAGCAAAGTTCTACGCCACGCGCGGCTATGCGGTGGTGATGAACGACGTCCGCGGCCGTTACGCAAGCGAAGGTACGTGGGACGGTCTGAAAAGCGACCCGACCGACGGTTACGACGTCGTCGAGTGGATCGCCGCACAATCGTGGTCGAACGGCAAGGTGGGTACGTTCGGCACGAGCTATCCTGGCGGCACGCAACACGCCCTCGCCGAGATGAATCCGCCGCATCTCACAACGATGATTCCGATCGATGCGCTCTCAAACTGCGGAGTCGCCGGCATGCGGCACGGCGGCGCGTTCGAGTTGCGGTTCTTCAACTGGATCATCAATATCGGCGCCCCCAACAGCCGCGCCGCCAATGCCGACCCTGCCCTCAAAGCCGCGCTCGTCGAAAACGGCCGACGCGTCCGCCAGCTTGCCGACGCCCTGCCCATCCGTCCCGGTAACACCGCACTTCGCGCTGTCCCCGAATACGAAGCATGGATTGTAGAGGCACTTCGAAGCGGTTCCGAATCTCCCTTCTGGAAGAAGAAGGGACTTTCGGTCGTCGATCACATCAATGATTATGCCGATGTACCCGTTCAACACGTCACCGGCTGGTACGACTCGTGGACGCGCCAGGTGACGATGAACTACGACGCCCTGCACGCGGCCAAAAAATCGCCGCAACGTTTGCTGATTGGCCCCTGGGTTCATGCGTCGCAAGGGTCCAACGTTTCAGGCGAAGTCGAATTCACCACCGACGCCGCAATCGACCTGCTCGCCTATCGCCTGCGCTGGTACGACCACTGGCTCAAGCAGCAGCCCAACGGCGTCGATAAAGAGTCGCCAGTGCGCATCTATGTGATGGGAACTGGCGACGATCGCAAAACACCCAACGGCCGGCTACGACACGGCGGATTCTGGCGTGAAGAACAGGAATGGCCGCTCAAACGAGCGACTGAGCAAACGTTCTACTTCCGCACCGGCGGCTCACTCAACGCCGAACCACCCGCACGCGACGACAAGGCGTCGATCTACGTCTTCGACCCGCGCAAGCCGGTGCCTACCATCGGCGGCAACATCTCATCGAATGCCCCGCTCATGAACAACGGCGGGTACGATCAGCGTCCGCGTCCCGATACCCACGCCGCAACCGACGCCCTGCCCCTCTCGACGCGCAACGACGTGCTCGTGTTCCGCACCGAACCGCTGTCGCAAGACGCCGAGGTAACAGGAACGGTCGTCGCCGAGCTTTACGTGGCGACGTCGTGCCTCGATACCGATTTCACCGCAAAACTGATCGACGAAATCCCCGCAAATGCCGATTATCCCACCGGCTACGACCTGAACATCGGCGACTCAATCTTGCGGCTGCGCTATCGCGACGGGTTCGACAAACAGGTCATCGCGACGCCTGGCGAAATTTACAAGATTCGGATTCCACTCTATCCCACGTCGAACGTCTTCAAACGCGGCCACCGGATTCGCGTCGACATCTCCAGCAGCAATTATCCACGCTTCGACGTGAATCCCAACACGGGCGAAGCGCTGGGCGACAACCGCACCTGGAAGATCGCGGAGAACCTGCTCTATCACGACGAGCGTCATCCCTCACGCGTGATTTTGCCGGTTATTCCTGTGGCGGTTGGAGATCTGAAATAAACTGCGCAAATTAGTGCATTCTCATACACATGATTCGATTTTTGATACGAAGGCTGAACTGAGCGAACTCTCCCCGTTTCGAGCTTCACCCTCCGACTGTAGCCACACCGACAAATCTACGCATTCGGCCGGAAATATCGCGTTTCGAGTTTCAGCGAAGTATCTATCGCGACCACTCTGAGACGCTCCATGTTCAAGCGTCGGTCCCGTGAGGATTTGCTTTCTTCGTTACCTTCGCTCGCTTCTGTTCAAAACTCTTCAGTCATATAACAGGAGGCACTTCAACCTTAATGATGTATTAAATTTTTGAATATTAAAGTAACGACGGAAACGAAGAATGCGGCTGGCCTGCTTGCAGTTCAACCCAGAGCCCGAGCGATCTCTCAACACTCGATCACTCGCCGATCGAATCCCCCAAAAACCGTCCACCATCAACGCGAAACAGCGAGCCTGTCACGAAGTTCGTCCCCAGAATCAAATACACGATCAAATTATTCACATCACTCGGCGTACCAGAACGACGTAGCGGAATCTGCTCAATTACCCGCTGCTCGTCCGCCTCGCTAAAACCCTCGGGCGCGGCGACCATCGCTGGCTGCACCATATTCACTGCAATTCCCGGCGCAAGCTCGACGGCCAGGGCTTGCGTGAACGTCGTGAGCCCGCCTTTCGCCGCGAGATAAGGCAAATAATCGCGATAGGGACGATCGGTCGCCCAGTCGCCAATGTTGATGATTTTGCCTTGCACGCCGTCGATCGCGTTTTGCTCGAGCATCGCCTTGCCCGCGGCAATCGCCGTGTGGTACGGCGCGGCAAGATTTGCAGCGATCATGCGGTCGAAGTCGCTGGGCTGAAGCTCGCGAAACGGCGTGCGCTTGTAAACGCTCGCCATGTTCACAAGCACGTCGAGCCGGCCCCATTTTTCAACCACCGCACGCACGCTTCGCTCAGCTTGTTCGGCGTCGGTCAGGTCGGCGGCTAGCGCGATCGCTTCGCTGCCCGCTGTTTCGATCTCCTCGACAGCTTGCTCGGCGATTTCCTTGCTCGTGTGATACGTCAGCGCAATCCGGGCGCCGCATTCGCCCAGCCTTAACGCCAACTCCCGGCCGACACGTCGCCCACCGGTGATGAGAATCGTCGCGCCGGCAAGCTTCATATTCCGGTCCAGAACGTGTCTTTCACGCCGGCGCGATTGTTCACCGCCCGCGCCAGTACGAAGAGAAAATCGCTCAGACGATTAAGGTAGATCACCACCGTCGTCGGCACCGATTCGCCCGCCACGCGACTGAGTTTCACCACCTCACGCTCAGCGCGTCGGCAAACGGTCCGCGCCAGGTGAAGGGCCGCGCCTGCGGGTGTTCCGCCCGGCAGCACAAACTGTGTAAGCGGCGGCAATTCCGACTCCATCCCGTCGATCCAAACTTCGAGTTGCGCCGTCATGTCGGGATCGACGACGTTATGGAACCGACCATCGGGATCGGGATCCGCCAGAGCTGCGCCGGCGCGGAACAAATCGTCCTGCACGCGTGCGAGCATGGGGTCGACCTTGGCGTCGGAAAGACTCGCGCGGGCCATTCCGATGACGGCGTTCAACTCGTCGACTGTGCCGTAAGCGACAATCCGCGGCTCGTCCTTGGCGTAGCGGCCTGAGCCGAGCAGGCCGGTCATGCCGCTGTCGCCGGCTTTCGTGTAGATTTTCACAGGAGCCTCACGAGGAGCTTTGCGGGTGCTTGGCGAGCCTTCATGTCGCCCCTATACTATGCGGTCGGAGGCTTCTGAGCCACATCTGCCCGTCGCGCGATCGGAGACACGCCCATGCTATCCATTCTGTTGCTCACAAGCTTCCTCACCGGCGCAGCCCTCGACAAACCCTCAACCGCCGAGGCCGATAAGCTCGAAGCCCGCCACCTCAAGAATATCCGACAAGTAACAACCGGCTTCGGCAGGGCTGGCGAAGGCTACTTCAGCCCCGATGGCAAGTCGATCATCTTCCAGGCGTCGCAGGAAGCACAGGGCGACTACCAGATCTACACCCAAAGCCTGACTCCCGGCGCCAAACCGAAGCTCGTCTCAACGGGCAAAGGCAAGTGCACGTGCAGCTATTTTCATCCCGATGGGATGTCGATTCTTTTCGCCTCAACGCACCTTGCCGCCGATAAGACTGCTGAAGCGAAAAAAGGCCCCGCCTATAGCCGAAGTGAGCGGTATCGCTGGGATTTCGATCCCGTGATGGACATCTTCAAGGCCGACCTCGACGGCAAGCATCTCGTCCGCCTGACCGACACCCCCGGCTACGACGCTGAGGGCAGCTACTCGTCCGACGGCAAGGAGATCATCTTCACCTCCTTCCGCGATGGCAACGCCGAGATTTACATCATGGACGCCGACGGCAAAAACCCGCGCAGGATCACAAACGCGAAGGGTTACGACGGCGGCCCGTTCTTCTCGCCCGACGGTAAGAAAATCATCTACCGGAGCGATCGCAAGGAAAACGACCTCCTCCAGATCTTCATCAACACGCCGGACGGCAAGAACGAACGTGCCCTGACGAGCAACGACGCAGTGAACTGGGGCCCGTACTTCTGGAAAGACAGCCGGCATATCGTCTACTCGACGAGCCTGCACGGCCACCAGAATTACGAGGTCTACTGGATGGACACCGAGACGGGCAAGCAGGAACGAATCACCTATCGCGAAGGATTCGATGGCCTGCCTGTCTTCAGCGCTGACGGCACGAAAATGCTCTGGACCTCGAAAGGACGCGCGGCTGACGGCACCAGTCAGCTCTTCATCGCCGACTTCGAAATCGAACCGGCAAAAACGGCGCAAAAGTGAAATCCTGGCTCAATCGTGAGAATCTGTTGGACGTTCGATTCGGTGCATGTACGGCTCGGTCTTGATGTCGCAAAATGCACCCCTTGACGACGTCGCTAAGAATCGAGGTGCGTAACCTCTCTCCTTTCCTCCAGGACCCAGGTTCCCGATGAACGCGAAAGACGCCATCTTCACGTCGCTCGGCATGGCCGAAAATGTCACTAAGAGCTACCTCAAGGACCTGACAGACGCCGACCTGCTCGTTCGACCCGTACCCGGCATGAACCACATGGCGTGGCAGCTTGGGCACTTGCTGACGGCGGAACGAAGCTTCGTCGAACACATCCGTCCCGGCGCAAGCCCCGCGGTTCCCGAAAACTTCGAGGAAGGCCACGGTCGTCACCAGACGAACATCGACGATCCCTCGAAGTACCTGACTTTGGAGCAGTACTCCGCGCTCTACGAAGCCCAGCGCGCGGCGACGAAAAAAGTGCTCGCCGAGATTTCCGACGCCGAACTCGACGCTCCCGGCCCCGAGGCGCTCAAGGGCTTTGCCCCCACCAACGGCGCCACGCTGATGCTGATCGCCAACCACGAGTTGATGCACGTCGGCCAGTACGTCGCCGTTCGTCGCGCGCTTGGCAAGGCGGTCGCGATCTAAGCCTCGGCCATTTTGCTACACTGAATGTCGCAGGAACGCGCCCTCCGCACCTCCGGAGGGCGTTGTCATTTCTCCAGTTAGATTCAGTGGCGCATGAACGACTCGAACCCCGAAAACCCGCACCGTCGTCGACCGCGCTATCGCGGGAAGAACCCGCGCGACTTTCGCGACAAGTACAAGGAACTCAACGCCGAGAAGTATCCCGAAGACGTCGCCAAGGTGCTCGCAAGCGGCAAGACACCCGCCGGGACGCACAGACCGATCATGGTCACCGAAATCATGCGTGTCCTGAATCCCCAACCTGGCGAAACCGCGGTCGACTGCACGCTCGGTTTCGGCGGCCACGCGCGCGAGATCCTCAAGTCGATCCAACCTGGCGGCACGCTGATCGGCCTCGACGCCGACCCGATCGAGCTGCCCAAGACCGAAGAGCGGCTGCGAGCGCTCGGATTCCCACCGGAATCACTGATTGTCAAACGGACCAACTTCGCCGCGTTCCCGCGTGTCATCGCCGAATTCTGGCCCGGCGGTGTCGACATGGTGCTCGCCGACCTCGGTCTGTCCTCGATGCAAATCGACAATCCCGATCGAGGATTCAGCTTCAAGACCGCCGGCCCGCTCGACATGCGGATGAACCCCGAAAAAGGCCGCCCCGCCTCTGCCTTGTTGTCAGAAGTAAGCGAAGCCAGTCTGGCCGAGATCCTGAGCGAAAATGCCGACGAGCCGCACGCCACCGAACTTGCAGCGGCAATTGTTCGCGCGCATCGTCGCGAGCCGATCGCGACAACTCAGGGGCTTGTCGAAGTTGTCCGCCAAGCCGCCATCCGCTTTCAGCGCGAGACCGACGACACGATTCGCCGGGTGTTCCAGGCCCTGCGCATCGCCGTCAACGACGAATTCGGATCCCTCGACGCCTTCCTTCGTTCGCTTCCAAGCTGTCTTAAACCCGGTGGCCGCGTGGCGATTTTGTCGTTTCATTCGGGCGAAGATCGCCGCGTGAAGACCGCATTGAAGGCCGGACTGCAGGCCGGAGAATACGCCTCGATTTGTGCGACACTCGAACGCCCAACGCCTGAGGAACAGCGAGAGAATCCACGGTCGAGTTCGGCAAAGTTACGGTTTGCGGTACGGAGGAATGATGTCGACTGAATCTGATGATCGGAATGCAATGCTGTTTTGATTGAGCGCGGCAATTCATGGTGCTCAATTGAGTGAATTCCTATAATCTTAGTCGTGGCAATCGGTATTTTTGGATTGCCTTGGAGATCAGTGATGGCAACGCTCGACTCTTCAAAACATGCCGAGGACGGCGACCAGGAACCATTCGAATCCTGGCTGCGAATCCTGGGAGAATTGGTTGCCACGATCCGCGCCTGGGCGATCGAGCTTGGCTGGTCAGTGAAAGACGTACCGAAGGCGATGCAAGACTCGGCGATCGGCCGCTACAATGCCCCAGGACTTATCATTCAGAAGAACTTTACTAAAGTGCTCCTGGAGCCAATCACTCGCTCTGCCCCCGGCGTCGATGGCGTCGTCGATCTCTACCTGATGCCAGGACTCGACGACATCGCGAGCCTGTACTTCTACGACGGCCAATGGCACGTTCACCACACTCCTGCCGCATTGACTTCGATGCACGAACCCGAATCCAAGCTTCTCAATAAGGAGACCTTGCAGTTCGTGCTCGACGAGATGTGCCAGAATGCCGTTTGACTACCTCAATTGGACGCGTCAGCTCAAAGCGGTCGAACGCGAGTTCGTCGCAATTCGACTCTCATCCGAACTGCTTTGGGAAAAGGCGAAACTCGACCCGACTATCTTGCGCGGCGTTGCTTTCCCCGATATTGCCCGCGCGAGAGAGAACCTCGAAGGCACGTTTCTCATTCGTATGTTCGCCGAGTTTGAAGCTGCCCTCAGGCAATACTGGCGGACTTATCGACCAACCGATGTTCCGTTCCGTGTTCGGGATTTGATCGAAGGCGTTGCAGCGTCCGCTCACATTGATTATGACCTGTCAACCGAGGCTCACAACGTACGGAGATATCGCAACTTTCTCGCGCATCATCACGAGCCCGATACCATCGTGCAAATACCACTCACTGCTGCGCGGCACAGTTTGAACCGATTCCTGAGCTACCTTTACCGCCGCTAGATGAAATGGTTCCGGATTCGTCGCGGAAATCCGAGGCACGCGTCATTCTGAACCGACCCCGCCTTGACGTAACCCCGCCCGGCTGTTCAGATATGTTGAACATTTTCCCGCCTCCGTTACGCTCTGCCCCTTGGCAGGAGAAACGATCGTGCAATCCGAGAACGAGCTGAGCCGGCGCGACTTCGTTCAGGGCCTGAGTGTGGCGGGCGCAGCAGTTGTTGCGGCGAGCGCAGTTCACGCCGATGAGCCGGCGGCTCCCAAGCCCGACCTTCTTCCTACCCGTAAGCTCGGCAAAAACGGCCCGAACGTTTCGATGCTGGCGATGGGTGGCGATATGCCGCCAACCAGCGCGATGAATCTGATCAATCGCGCCTGGTCGCAAGGCATGCGGTATTACGACACCGCACAGAAATACGGCCACGCTCACGAAGAGTCGGTCTATCGCGAATGGTTCGCCCGCAATCCCGAGCGCAGGAAGGAAATCTTCCTGGTCTCGAAGGATTATCCCAAGCATGGCCCCGAGCAGATGCTCGAGATGATCGACAAGCGTCTCGAAGCGCTTGGGACGACCTATCTCGACCTCTTCTTCATTCACCAGCTTTGCCCCGAAGTTTACGGCAAGGAATCGGTGAACTGGCCCAAGAGCGAGACGTTCCGCAAAGTCGCCGACAAGCTGCGATCATCCGGCAAGGTGAAGATGGTCGGCTTCTCCTGCCACGGTGGACCTGAGTACATCCAGGCTGCGGCCGACGGCGGATTCCTCGACGCTCTCATGGTTTTCTACACGCCGTTCTACGAGCGTGGCGGTGAGTTCGACCGGGCATTGACGGCCTGTCACGAAAAAGGCATCGGCCTGATCGCGATGAAGACTCTGCGGCACGCCGGCAATGTGCCCACGCGTGTCCCTGAGTTCGAAAAGATGGGCCTCACGACGCAGCAAGCTTTGCTGCAAGCGGTCTGGAGCGACCCGCGCATCTCGGCGATTTGCAATTCGATCGGCAACTTCGACCAGATGCGTTCGAGCATCTCCGCGGCACACGGCTACAAGGCGCCGTTGCACGTTTCGATGGTCGAGCAACTCGAAAAGGTTGTGATGGGAAGCCGTCGGACGATGTGCCCCGGATGCCCGTCGTGCGAGGCTCACGCCGCCGGCACCGATTTCGCCTTCCGCGATATCGCCCGCTATGTGACGTATCACGAGCAAGATCGCAGCAACAAGGGCCGCGATCTTTACTCGGCGCTCACTTCTGCGGCGCGAGACGGGGCGAATGTCGATCTGGCCGCGATCAAGAAGTCGTGCTACTTCGGCATCGACTATCCCGAAGTGATCGCCCGCGCGACGCGCTATTTCGGTTGATCATCCAAAATTGAAGAACAACGAGCGGCGTTTCTCCTTGATGAGAGACGCCGCTTTTTTGTTGCGCTTACTCAGACGCTGGTGCTGCTTCGATCAAACGATCAAGCAGCACCGTCTTGATCTTCCCCTTGAATCGCACCTTGCCATCGACTGCAATCACCGGCACTTCGAGGCCGTAGAGATCAACCAGAGCGGGATCGGTATCGATATCAACGATGTTGATCTGAAAATGGTGCCGCGCCTGGTAATCTTCGAGAATCGCCATCGCCTTGTCGCAGCAAGTGCAACCTTCGCGTGAATAGACGGTCACCACGAGCGAATCCAGCCGCTTCGGTTTGGCAAATACCGACTTCAAGAAGGCGAGCATCGGTCAATCTCCGACGGTTTCCGTCGTTTTGCGAACTTGAACCAGGTTATCGAAGAACAGCGCACCGCCGCCCATGTCGGTCAGACCTGACGACGTCGTGCTGTTCACATTCGATCGTCCCGGACTATGCTTGTTCCAGTAAATGCTAGGGGCGACGGCAACTCCAGGGCGCACCGCGCCACTTAACACCACACGCGCGACAAACCGGCCGCGGTCATTGAAAACTTCAACCCAATCCCCCTCGTGCAGCCCGCGTTCACTCGCGTCGCGATCTGACAACTCTATTGCCGGATCCCCCGCCCGTTTGCGGTTGCGATCGGTACCGGCGAACGTCGAGTTGAGAAACTGCGGCCGGGGTGGGCTCAGAAGTTGGATGGGGTAGCGCTCGGCCAGTTCGGGACAGGTCTGCGGATCTTCAAGCGGCGCGGTGTACGAAGGCAACGGATCAAGCCCAGCGAGCGCCATCCGTTCGCAGTAGAGTTCGCATTTGCCGGAGGGAGTCGGGAACTTCCCCTCGGCGAATGGGAGGTATGGCGAAGGAACGTCGAGCCGTACGCTGCCCGATTCTTCGCGCAACCGTTCGAGCGTGATGCCGCTCAAGCTCGGGCCGCCGTCGAGCGCTTCGCGAATCAAGGTCTCATCGTCGGGAAACAACTCACTCTCAAAGCCGATGCGTGCAGCAAGTGCCCGGAATACATCATTGTTCGATCGCGCCTCGCCGCGCGGCGGTATCGCCGGCGTGTTAAGCATCACGTGGTGATGACCATACGAGCCGTGAATATCGATGTGCTCAAGCTGCGTGGTCGCAGGAAGCACGATATCGGCGTAGTCGACCGTGTCGGTCCCGACTTGTTCGTGCACAACGGTAAACAAATCCTCGCGCATCAATCCGGCGATAACCTTGCCTTGAGACGGCGCAACGGCGGCCGGGTTGCAGTTGTAAACATACATCGCCTTAACTGGTGGACCGGGAAGCTCGCCGACGAGGGCATCGCCAAGCTGGTTCATGTTGACGATGCGTGTTCCCGGTGGGCTGAGGTCGGGACGTGCGAGCTTGTCAGCCGCCCAGTCGTACGCTCCGCTTGTGGTCAAAAGCGCACCGCCGCCGGGATGTCGCCAGGCACCGACGATCGCAGGAAGACACGCAATTGCCCGCACCGCCATGCCGCCGCCAAAGTGACGCTGTAGGCCGTAATTCACGCGGATGAACGAAGGGTGCGTCGTCGCGTAGGCTCTAGCAAGCTTCTCAATCGTCGCGACGGGCACGTCCGTGATGTTCGCGACGATCTCGGGGTGATAATCCTGAAGCACGCGTTCGCGAAGCGCTTCGGCTCCTATTGTGCCCTGCTCCAGATAATTCTGATCCTGCAGCCCCTCGCGCCAGATCACGTGCATCATCCCGAGGACGAGCGCGGCGTCGGTTCCGGGACGAATCGCAATGTGCCAATCGCAACGATCGGCGGTCTGACTTCGGAAGGGATCGATCGCAACGAGCGTCGCACCATTGCGCCGGGCGTCGACCATGCGCGACCAGAGGTGCGCGTTGGTGACAGCCGTATTGGAGCCCCAATTGATGATCAGCTTCGCACCGTCGATCGCCTCGGGATCGGCTCCCAGGCGGCCGCGGCCCATCGTGTACTCGTATCCAGCCACGCCGGCCGAGGCGCAGATCGTGCGATCGAGAATCGACGCACCTAGCCGATGAAAAAACCGTCGGTCGAGGCTGCTCGCCTGCAGCTTCCCCATCGTGCCGTAGTAGCTGTAAGGCAGAATCGCCTCGGGGCCGTGCGGAGAGGCGGCTATGGCCTTGAAGCGGTCGGTAATTGTCGCAAGCGCTTCGTCCCACGAAATCGGCTCGAACTTTCCTTCGCCCTTAGGCCCCACGCGTTTAAGCGGATGCAAAATGCGGTCGGGCCGTTGCACGTGGTCGAGGTAGCCCGCCATCTTGCCGCAAAGTGCGCCACGAGTGAACGGATGCGACCGATTGCCGCGCAGCTCGACGGGCCTGTCGCCGTCGACCACAACTTCCATCGCGCAGGTATCCGGGCAATCGAGCGGGCAAACCGCATTCACAACGCGCAGTTGCGATTCGGGCACCTTAGGTCAAGCCTCCGTGGAACTTCGGGCGAGCGACCGTTGCAAAAAACACGAGGAACTCATCACCTTTAGGATACGCAAAACCAGGCAAAGGTTCACAGTGAAATTCCCGCCCTGGCTCCCGTCGGGAATCAATAGGCTAATGAAACTAGTGTCGAACCCGCGAGCAACGGCGACGTCGCGCAGTTTCAACGAATTTCAATGAATCAATGCCGAGTCGCGCCGCCAGGTATCCCAGTGACCTAATTATTTCGGAGTCGACTTTCGTGGGTCTTGACACCCGCGGGTCAGCGTGCGACGTTAAACAATGCGAGCGCGACTTCCTGCCTTGCGACCAGCCTACCTCGGACGGGCCCGGCCCTTCCCGCCTGAACCTGACCGAATCTTCCTCCGACCGGGATTGCTCACCATGAAATCTCCTGCCCGATTCATCCTTTTCATGGCGTGCGGGGTGCTGCTAGCCGCAGACAACTCCCGCGCGGACGCACCGGCCATCGCGTCGATTCAACCGCTCGGAATCAAGCGCGGAACGGCGAGCGACGTGACAATCGGCGGGTCGAATCTCGTCGGTCGTCCCCGCCTCATCGCCCCCTTTGAATTCAAAATCGCCCCGGCCACCAAGCCGTCGACCGACGCCGCCAAGTGGACATTCAGCCTCGACGTCGCGCCTGGCACGCCCATCGGCGTCTACATGGTGCGCGTACAGACCGACGACGGCCTCTCGAACCCGTTCCTCTTCGCCGTCGGCCAGCTTCCGCAAGTTGCCGAGGCCGAGGATAACAGCCGGTTCGAAACCGCTCAGGCCGTTCCCGCGCCGGTCGTCGTTGAAGGCCAATCGGCCGGCAATGATGTCGATTTCTTCAAGTTTCCCGGCAAGAAAGGTCAGCGCATCGTTGTCGACGCGCAATGCGCACGAATCGGCTCAGGTGTTGACCCCACGATCCGACTCACCACGGCGAAACGCAAGTTCATCGCCTCGGCCGACGACACCGCCGGCTTGCTGACAGACGCTCGCCTGACCGCCGTCCTTCCCGAAGACGGCGATTACATCGTCGAAGTTTCCGACACGCGCTACCAAGGGGGCGGACGTCCCGTTTACCGCCTGCTGATCGGCGAGCTTCCGGTCGCCGATGAAATCTTCCCGCTCGGCGGCCGCAGGGGTGAAACGGTCGGGTTCGAACTGCGTGGCGGCACAATCGGCAACCTGGGACTTTCTGTCGCGAAGCTCGATGCTCCCAACACTGTCGAACTCTTCCACCCGCGTTTCCCGGGCGCGATGCTCGGAATCAACACCCCTTACGACGTCGAATCGGTGCCGACGATCGCACTCGAAGGTTATCCCGAAGTGCGGGAGTCGAACGATCCCACGGCCCCGCCGCCCAAGGCCGCGGCGCCTGTCGTGTTCAACGGCCGGATCGAAACCAAGGGTGATGAAGACGTCTTCGCGCTTGCCGTCGCCCCTGGCCAGCGTTTGAAGTTCGACGTCTCGGCCGCCGACCTTGGATCCGCTCTCGACGGCGTGATGCAAATCCGTGGCGCGAACAACGCGGTGCTCGCCAACGCCGATGATACGACCATGCCAACCACCGGCAAAATGAAGGGCAAAAAGCCGCCAGCGGTCGTCTCGCCCGACCCCTCGCTCGAATTCACAGTTCCCAGCGGCCTGACTGAAATCACCGTCGCACTCCGCGACCTCAAGGGCGACGGCGGCATTGGCTTCGGATATCGCCTCACGGTTGAACCGGTCGTCCCCACGTTCGACGTCGCACTCAACGACGCGCAGATCAGCATTCCCAAGGGCGGCTCGGCAGCCGTGCCGATCGCCATCACTCGCAAGGGATTCGACGGACCGATCACCCTCGACCTCGCCGCGCCAGTTCCAGGCCTGACGGTTCGCCCGGGAACGGTTGCCGCAGGCAAGGCCGATGGTTATCTCACCATCAGCGCCGCGGCCGATGCCCCTTTCGATCGCGGCGATCTGCAAATCGTTGGCCGAGGCCAGGGCGCTGCGGGACCGATCGTGGTCGAGGCGTCGAAGCTGCATGCGTTCGCTCAACAGGGAACGCTGCCCACGAATGTTCAAACGACCTTCGGCCTTCCCGCAGCAATTGCCCTGCCCTTGCCGCTGACCGTCGATACGCCCGCCACGGTCGACGTTGTGCACGGCTTCGGCGGTCCTGTGCCGATCAAGCTGACTCGCCCCAAGGGTGCTGAAGGTGCACTCGCGGTTACAATCGCGCCGCCAGCCGTCGCGCCGCCGACTCCCCCGCCGCCCGCGATTAGCATGGCCGCACTTTCGATTGGCGATAAGGCAACCGAAGGCGCAGCGAATCTCAACATCCCGGTGGAAATCGGTCTGGGGCAGACGACGCTCGTCCTGCTCGCCAAGGGGAAGATCGGCGGCAAGGATCGGACGTTCGCGTTGCCCGCAGTGACCTTGAACATCGTTCGGCCGGCGGCGATTGAAATTGGTGCGCCCAAGCTCGAAATCAAGCCGGGCGCAACGGTTGAAGTGAAGGGCAAGCTCGTCCGCAAGGCTCCGTTCAAGGATCCGGTCACCGTCAAGCTCGAGGGCTTGCCCGGTGGTTTGAAGGCCGACCCGGTAGTGGTCGCCCCCGATAAGAGCGAGTTCACGCTCAAGCTCACGGCCGACGCCAAGGCGGCAGTCGCCACCGCACCGGCGCGAGTGGCCATGGCGTTTCAGGTGAACAAGAAGGATTACTCGTCACCCGCAACGCCGCTCGAAGTCAAGGTTCTCGCGGCCAAGTAACGGCCAACAAGCCCAACAGGGAGATGCATACTCATGTCCGCGCGCATGCTGATGAGCCTTACCCTCTCGCTCCTGCTTTCGACAATTGTCATTGCTGCGGACGACGCCAAGAAGCCGGAGCCGGCCAAACCAGCCGACGCGAAGAAGGCAGAGGTGAAAAAGCCCGAGCCCGCAAAGCCGGCCGACGCCAAGAAGGCCGAACCTGCTAAGCCGGCCGACGCCAAGAAGCCCGAATCGGCGAAAACCGACAAGCCCAAGCCCGCCGAAGCAGCCAAACCGGCTGAAACAAAAAAGCCGGAGCCCGCAAAGCCGGCCGCTAAGCCCGCCGAAACCAAGAAGGAAGAACCGAAGGGGCCAGCGTTCACGGTTCGACCGGCTGGTCCAGGTCAGGTCAGCTTCATGAAGGAAATCGCGCCGATCTTCGTGCAAAGCTGCATCGCCTGCCACAACGCGAAGAAGGCCGAAAGCAAGTACATCATGACCAACTTTGCGCAGCTCTTCAAAGGCGGTCAGCGCGGCGAAGGGACAAACCTCATCCCCGGCAAGCCCGACGAGAGCGACTTCATCGAGTTGATTCACCTCGATGGCGAGCCGCGCATGCCCTACAAGCAAGACCCCCTGCCCGCCGAAAAGATTGCGCTCATCGAGAAGTGGGTCAAGGAAGGGGCAGCGTACGACGGCAAGAGCGGAACCGAAGACTGGACGATCGTCCTCCGTCGCTCCGCGCCGATCGTGATTCCTGAAGCCTATCCCGTGAGCGTCCCCATCACCGCGCTAGCATTTAACCCGAAAGGCGGCGATATCGTCGCGTCGGGTTATCATGAACTCACATTCTGGAAGCAGGCCGATAACGCCCTGGTGCGTCGCGTGCGTCCGCTCGCCGAGCGGATTTACGAGATTGCCTACACTGCCGACGGCGCGTGGATGGCGACCGCCAGCGGCGACCCTGGCCAGTTCGGCTCAGTGAAGCTTTGGAAGGTCGAAGCCGATGGCAATGCCACTCTCTCCAAGGAACTGCTCGAAACGACCGACAGCGTCTTCGCCGTTGCGTTCAGCCCCGATGGCAAAACGCTCGCCGCCGCGGGTGCCGACCGTGCCATTCGCCTCTGGAACGTCGCCGACGGCAAAGTGCTCGCGACGATCGAAGACCATGCCGACTGGATTTTCGACGTCGCCTTCAGCCCCGATGGTAAGCGGCTCGCCAGCGCCTCACGCGACAAGACGAGCAAGGTGTTCGACGTCGTGAAGAAGGAAGCGCTCGTCACATTCCCCGGCCACGCCGAAACGGTTTACACCGTGTCGTTCACGCCCGATGGCAAGCAAATTGTCTCTGGCGGCGGCGATAGCCAGGTGCGGGTGTGGAACCCCGATGACGACGCCAAGCAAACCCGCGTGCTCGGCGGATTCGGCGGCGCGGTGTTCAAACTGCAGTATTCCCCCGATGGCAAGTTCCTGGTGACGTGCTCTGCCGATAAAAGTCTCAAGGTTTATGAGAATTTTTCGTCCAAGCATACGTTGAAGGGCCATAACGACTGGGTCTATTCGTTCGCAATCTCGCCCGACTCGAAGACGCTCGCATCGGGAAGCTGGGACGGCGAGGTTCGACTCTGGACCCTAGCCGACGGCAAGCCGGGACGGACGTTCATCGCAGCGCCCGGACTCAAGGCTCCCGCGCCAGCCGCTGCGAAGTAAGATCGCGCCGGACCGGCCGCATCGGCGTGCGTTTTGGCACTGGCTTTGCATTTCTGACTGGGGTAAGTCGCGAATGTGGGGAGGTTTGGCCTCCCCCGCGTCGACTCCCCTCTCCGCATGTGAGGCCGACCGCCATGCTTGGCACAATTCTGCTAGTGATTTTGATTTTGATGCTTCTAGGCGCCGCTCCGGCGTGGCCATATAGCCGCAGTTGGGGTTACGGCCCGAGCGGTGCGCTTGGAACGGTGCTGGTGATCGTTTTGATCCTGGTCCTGCTCGGTCGAATTTGACATATCACGCACAAAGCCGGCCGCACTCCAATCATGAGTGCGGCCGGCCTGTTTTTCTCTCGCATCCCATTTGCGGCGCGTTCAGAATAGCTTCAGCAACGAAGCCTTCGAGCGTCGGAATGGGAGTTTTTCGATGAATGCGCCTGGCCGATTTATCTGTTACACAGCACTTGCGCTGCTACTTTTCCCTCATTGCATCCGGGCCGCCGACGGCCCCGCGCCGGCGTCAAAAGCCGACCCTGACAAGCGTTTCGACGAGCTACTGGCAAACGCCAAGGCCGACCCGTCGCGCACGAACTGGAAGACCCTCAGAATCGCCTTTACAGAAACGTCGCGGTATCGGCTGCATGACAGCTCATCGCGCAAAGAGTTGCAGAAGATCCAGAACCTGATGGAGCGCGGCGATTGGAAGGAGGCTGAGAAGGCAATTGCCACGTTGCGAGACAACGAAGGCTGGTCGCGGCTCGACACCCTCATGACGGCCGAGCGAATTTATCAGGAACTTAACGATAAGAAGCAAGCGGAATTGCAGCACCGCTTCATCGAGGGTTACCTGATGACGATCGTCCAACCGGGTCGGGGACAGTCGGCATCCAGGCCATTTGAAGTCATCTACATTGACGAGGAGTATTTAATTCTGCGACTTCTGGGCGAGAAGCACATGTCGCAGTCACTTTTGCGCGAAGGCGGGCACTTTATCGACGTGCTCACGACGGAAGCGAAGAAGGACGCACCGTCGAAGAAGTTCTATTTCAATGTCGATATTCCGCACAAGCAACTCGAGCGCATGCTCGCGCCCGCGATTGAGAAGGCAAGAGCCAAGGCGGCAGAGGAAGCCGCCCCGGCGAAGAAATAAGGCGTTACGACTTTTTATCTGTCGCCTTGGGCGGCTCAGCCGGCTTGGACTTCTCTTCCTGGGAAGCTTCAGCCGGCTTCTCTGCGTTGTTGTCGACGCCGTGTTCGAGATCGCGCTTGCCGAAGATCGCGTCGTGGTTGGGAAAGCCGTACTTGCGGACGATTGGGCCTGACATATATGAATCCTGTTGGTTGATGGGTAGATTATCCCAGATCAAATCTTACCGGCGCGAGAGTCGACCGGCTAGGTTTTGGGGTGGGTCAGTGTTTACTTGCCGTGATTTAACTAATTGGGGCTCTGTAATACATCCGACGGGTTCCCCTGGACATCGAGCGGATCAAAGTTAGAGGGATAAAGAGAAATGCTTCGCCACAACTTCTCGCACTTGTCTGCGTAGCTTAGGGTAGACCAACGGGTCCATCCCCTCTGCCAGAACTACTTCGTCGGTGAAACCGTCGATCGTGGACGGCGGTGAGTCAAGAAGCCGCGTCCAATCGTCGGGTGGCAAGCAAAAGCCAAGATCGACACAGAGTTCGGATAGAAGCCGGTCGACGCACGTCGCAGACATTACGAAGTTCCTCGACTTTGATAGTTCGGAAATCCGTATTTGCAGACGATTGGGCCTGACTAGTTGCATCCATCTCGTGGGAGACCGAGAAGCCCTGTCGTGATTTTACGAGGCGAGGAAATTCCCATCCAGATTGATCATACTCCCTGCGTTGCCGCAGTGATGAATGACGTGACTTGCTCGTAACACAGCGATCATCTTTTCATTCGGTCGACCTCGCGGCAGTACGGCAATAACGAGAAGAAATCGGCGTGGTGGGACTGCCACGCATCAAACTGCGGATTCATGGCCTGAGCGTCCAACAACTAACTAACGTTTCTGACCGACGCGTCAAAGTTTCAAATTGAATTCAAATATCCGAAATGCATCAACACATAACCGCGCGTTTCGATTTCTAGTTCTGCATCTTTGTGCCAGCGGAATGAATATATTGTCAACTTGCAATTCTTTCATGATTGACCGGCGAGTGCGCTCGTCTGGCATATCCCTTGCAAACACAATAATCCGTGCGAGTCAAACGGCACATCAGACTTGCCGTTTTTCACCTATCAGGCCAATTCGGCTCCTCTTCAACAGTTGGGGGAATCTATGCGCACGACTGATCATGAGGTCAAAATCGAAACTGGCGACGCAAATCGTGACCCGATTACTGGCGAGCCGGGAGCACATCCGGTGGGCGTCGGCGTTGGTGCGGCGGCGGCCGGTGCTGCTGTAGGCGCGGCGGCTGGAGCGGTTGGGGGTCCTATTGGGACGGCTGTGGGTACCGTCGTTGGAGCTGTTGCAGGCGGCTTGGCCGGCAAAGGCATCGCTGAGAAGATTGATCCCACCACGGAAACCACGTACTGGAAATCGACCTACACGTCTCGTCCCTATTTCAAGAAGGACGACCAGTTCGAGGATTTCGAGCCGGCGTATCGCTACGGCTGGGAGTCGCGGCTGAGACACGTTGACAAGGAATGGCCGGACGTCGAGACTGACCTTTCGCGCGACTGGGAAACGGCTCGTGGCAAATCTTCGCTGACCTGGGATCGGGCCCGTCCCGCAACGCGAGACGCCTGGGACCGTGTCACGTCGGGCACGAAGAAGTCGTAGCCGCCTTGATTTGCAACAAGACATATACAGGAATGCGAAACGAGGTCCGCCGAATCAAATCGGTGGACCTCGTTTCATATTCGATCAACTCAATCGAAGCGTTTGCTTACTTGTTAGCCTGGGCGTCGGCGAACGCCGAGTCGAAGAGGCGACCGGCGGAGGCGAAGCCGAGGGTCTTCTTCACGAACTGGGCCGCTTCAGCAGCGCCAAATTCGCGATCCATTCCGGGGTCTTCCCACTCGACCGACAGCGGACCTTCGTAGCCGATGCCGTTGATTGCGCGAGCGATTTCCTCAAAATTCACCTGACCGCGGCCCGGTGAACGGAAGTCCCACCCACGGCGCGGGTCGCCGAAGTTGAGGTGCGAGCCGAGAATGCCGGTCTTGCCATCGAGTGTGCGGGCGGCATCCTTCACGTGGAAGTGATAGATGCGATCCGGGAATTCGCGGATGAACGCGACGGGATCGACGAACTGCCAGATCAGGTGCGACGGGTCGAAGTTGAAGCCGAACTCGGGGCGATGGTCGAGTGCTTCGAGCGCCCGCTTCGCCGAGTAGAGGTCAAAAGCGATTTCCGTCGGGTGAACTTCGAGCGCGAACTTGACGCCCACTTCCTTGAACACGTCGAGAATCGGATTGAAGCGCTCGGCGAGCAGCTTGAAACCGTCGTCGATCATCTTGTCCGAAACCGGCGGGAACGAGTACAGCAGGTGCCAGATCGACGAGCCTGTGAAGCCGTTCACCACCTTCACGCCCATCTTCGCCGCAGCGCGGGCGGTATCCTTCATCTCCTGGATCGCCCAGGCTCGCTTCTTCTCGGAGTTGCCGCGAACCTCGGCCGGAACCCAATCGTCGGTGCGCTCGTCGAGAATATCGAGCACGAGCTGGCCGGTCAGGTGGTTCGAGATTGCCCAGGTCTTGAGGCCGTACTTCGCCAGCAGGGCGTGGCGTTCCCTGCAGTAGTTGTCGTCGTTGAGGGCTTTCTGGACGTTGAAGTGATCGCCCCAGCACGGCAGCTCGATACCGTCGTAGCCCCACTGGGCTGCTTTCTGGCAGATAACTTCGAGGGTCAGGTCGGCCCACTGGCCGGTGAACAGCGTTACGGGACGGGCCATGGCGTACGTCTCTCCCTTGCCTGTCTGAAGGCTGACGGACCGTGCGTCGAACGTTCGGGACGGAAAGACGCAACCATAGGCGGCGCGAGGGGGAAAGTCAACGATTTGACCCGGCTGGGCAACGAACGTTAAGCTTCGGAGAAGGCCATTTCACAACGCGCGAGACGGACGACACCATGCCACCGATTGCCGTCCTTTTCGACTTCGACGGCGTCATCGCCGATACCGAGAACGTCCACATCGCCGCCTGGCAGCGCACGCTCGGCCGGATCGGCTGGGAAGTCGACGACGAAATCGCCAGTTGCGCCGCCGAGGTGGACGATCGCAAGTTTCTGCACGACCTGTTCGCAACGCAGAAAATCGAAAACGGCGATGTTGACGGTTGGCTCAAGATCAAACAAGCGCAAACCGAACAGCTCCTTGCCGATGCGCCGCGAATCTACCCCGGCGTTATCGAGCTGATCCATGCGTTGAAAGAGCGCAGCATTCGCCTCGGTATTGTGACCACAACCTGGCGACGGAATACAGAAATCGCCCTGGAAGCGGCGGATGTTCTGTCCTGCTTCGAGGTGATTGTCGCCAAGGAAGATGTGGAAAACGTCAAGCCCGCCCCCGATGGTTACAAGCTCGCGCTGGAATGGCTAGGAATCACCGCCGAGCAGGCGATTGCGATCGAGGATTCGCCAACCGGGATGTCATCGTGCCTGCGGGCGAATTTGAGTGCGCTTGCGGTGGGGCATCGTCGGCAGCGCGGGCCATGGGCTGGCGATTTGTACGTCGCAAACCTGACCGATTTGCCAGTCGTGCTCAAACTGCTCGGCCTTGCCTGACCTCCTCACGATACCAGTCGACATACGCGCGAATGCCATCGGCAAACGACGTGCGTGGCGAGAAGCCGATCTCGGTCTCGGCGCGAGAGATATCGGCAAACGTCTGGCGAACATCGCCAGGCTGCTCGGGACGATGGTCGACGCGCACCGATTTACCAAGCGCATCGCCAATCGTGGCAATCATCTCCTTGAGTTCGATCGGCGACGAATTTCCAAGATTGTACAAATGCAGCGACTTGCAATGATTCATGGCGCGAACAATACCATCGACGATATCAGCGACAAAGGTATAGTCGCGGCGGGTTGATCCATCGCCGAACATTGGCACGGCCTCGCCGCGATCGATGAGCCGCGTGAACTTGGCGATCGCCAGGTCGGGCCGGTTGCGCGGACCGTAGGCCGTAAAGAAACGCAGCCCCGTCACCGGCAGGCCATGCAGGTGGTGAAACGTGTGCGCAAAGAGTTCGCAAGCCTTTTTCGAGGCGGCGTAAGGGCTGATCGGCGTGTCGACGAGGTCGGTCTCGCAAAACGGCGCAGTGTCGCGATCGCCGTAGACGCTCGAACTTGACGCGTAAACAAATCTAGGCTTCTGGCTCAATCGGCTCGCGGCTTCCAGCAGGTGAACCGTACCGCCGACGTTGACGGCCGTGTATTCCGAAGGCAGTTCAATGCTGGGACGAACACCGGCCTTGGCGGCGAGATGAATGATCGCGTCGGGCGCAACTTCGGCGACCGTACGCGCAACCAGATCATCATCGCGCAAATCCCCTTCGATGAGCCGGAACCGAGGATTTTTTCGAGCATCGACGAGATTCGCGCGCTTGCGCTCGCTCGCGTAGAACGAGTCGAAGTTATCGAACGCGACAACCTCGGCACCGTCGCGCAGGAGGCGATCGACGAGGTTTGAACCGATGAAGCCCGCGCCGCCGGTGATCAGAATGGCCATGATATCATTATCCGTCGGTGATCGTCGCGCGGCTTATTTGCGAGTTCGATGCGGGTGAAGTGGAATTCGCTGTCGGCAGGTGATTTGATTCTTATTTCATACCTTGGATCCGCTTTGCAGGCTGGAACTAACACTTCTTCATTCTCAACATGAACCGATACAGCAAGCCCATGATGAGGCAGGTCAGGCTCACGACCACGACCGTCTGAGTGATAGGAGCAGAATTTGATGCGGCGTTGATCGCCGAGAGAGTTCCTAACGTCCCCGTCCCGTTGATGGTTCGACCCACGAGCATCAATATCAAAGTTCCTATGACCGCACCTATAAGGGCTGTGATGGTTTGTGCGGCACTCCATCTCGCAAAAACCGCGATTGCAAGAGGCCCAATAATGCTACTTGCAAATTGAGCAACACGCTGAGAGCGAAGCGAGACTTTGGGTTGCTCACGTTTTTCTGGCGGCTCAGCAATTACAGAGTTCAAGCCAAGCCTCTTTCTCAACGTGTGGCTAGGGCTGAATGCCCCAGCTTTGAATGAGCGTCAATTTCGACAAGAGACGAATTGGTCATCTTTTGCGCAGGCAAGGTGCGTGGTACCTGGGGAAGAACCAATCTGTGAATCCTCATCACCTTGGCGCCTGGCGCATTCTGCCCCAGCCACCCTCACTCTGACCGAGCGAAGAACGTGCAAGTTGTCCGGGCCACGCAATCCCGACCGTTGCGTTTTCCCCAACGCCTAATATCGATCTTACAAACTTCCCATCACTTATTCAGCCACCAGTTCCCAGTGCAGCCCTGGCGACATCCCATCGATCACCAATACCGAAGCATCGCCCGATTTTTCGAGCACCGCCGCGCCGGTGCGCTTGCCCTCGTTATCGAGTGCATACGCTTTCACGCTGCCGCCACGTCGCCAGGTAATTCGGGCTCGCACGGGTTCCTGCAACAACGGCGGTCGGCCAGCGTTGGAGACTTCTCGTTTCCACTCATCGACATACTCAAGTCCCGTCGGTTCGACGCGTGCCACGGCCGTTACAAGCAGCCGCTTGCTGGTCGCGATCGGTTCGCGTGCGAACGATGAAACGGCCACCACAGAGAACGGTGTTTTCGACTCGAGCGTGAGCGCGGGAAAACGGCCCGATTCGTCTTCGTACCAACCGGCGATCGCCTGCGTGTGCGGCGTGTCGACGAGCAACCGGCCGTTTCGCGAATCCCAGCCAGGCAAGCCTGCCGCAGGCTTGGTTCCTTTTCGTGCAGGTCCTGTTGCTTCGCTGGTCGCTTCGCGTCGCAGGTAGACCGATGCGGCGTGCGGCAGGAGGGCAAAAACGGGCGGGACGGCATTGGCGATTTCGGGAAGTTGAAACAGGTCCTCGCCGCCGCTTGTGCCGGGTGCGGCAGCGCCCCACACTTGCGGGTTCACAAACACGCCGCGTCTGACGATTGCATCCCAATCTTCCGACGACGCCAGCACGCTCGTCATCATCATGTCGCCCGCCTCGTACGGCAGACTCCAAGCACCCGACGTCTGATCGCACCACTGGCCGACTACATAGGGCCGGTCCGTCTTGCGCTTCTTGCTCGCGGCGGAAAGCAATCCACCATCGCGATTGAGCAGCAGCGAGCGGCGGTTAGGCGAAAGAAACGTGGGAGGCGTCCAGAACAACCGATCGTCCACGAGGTCGAGCCCGGGCGCGGTGACTGTCAACGCAAAATCAGCCTCTCTCCGCCAGTGAGAAACACCGGCAATCGGCACTCTCAGCCCCTTGGCTCGAAGCGAATCGGCGAGTTCCTTGAGCGCTGCCGATTCAACGGCGCGCCAGCCTGATCTTCCCGCAACGCCCTTACTCTTGAGCGCGGTCTGAATGCTGGGCGGCAGGGCGTTGGGATCGTCGATCAGGTCATAGAGCGAGATCTCGCCGAAGAGCGTGAACCACGCCAGCATCGGATCGTCTTTTAGGGCAATACCCGTCTCGGAATTGACGTGCCCCAGAAGTTGCTCGGCCGCCTTGAGCAAAGCGGCGTGCAGCTTGGGATCGACGATCGCACCGGGGCCACCGCCATAGCCAAGCAACTCGGGCGTCGGAACATCGTCTTCAAAGCGGAACCGTCTCATCGCCTGGAATTCGAGCGCGACGTAAATGCCACGCGACTTCAAAGCGGCGATCAAATGATCGAATCGCCCGAGCGCGATGGGATCGAGTTCCTTGGTATCGTCGCGGCTATCATCGAACAAGCTGCGGTCCGGGCCGAGCGGTGTGTCGAGCTCGCCGAGCCGCACGAGGTTGACGCCGCTTCTTGCCAGATGATCGACGAGTGCATCGGTGCGTTCCGTATCCTGAAACGCGGCCGGCGGAAGCAATTGCACGCCGAAAAATCGGGCCCGTGTTCCATCCTGAAACGTCAGGCGGCCGTTTTTCACCGTGACGAATCCATGCCCACCGGCTGCCCCTTGAAGCAACGCAGACGCATCAAGAGCCGAGCCAGCGACGATCTGTTTTGCCCCCTCGACCGGCATCCAGTCGGCCTTCTTCGTTTCGACGTGGAACGGCTTCCACTCGGCCGGATCGGGCTGCGGGTTGCCCATCACGATCACGTCGTCGATCTGAATCGCCCCGGTCGCGTGCGACTTCTCAAACTGAAGCACCGCGCGAACCGCACCGTTAGGGACGTTGACGATCGTTTCCTCAGTCGTCCAGGGCGAGCTACCGCCAAACCGGAAGATCGGCAGGTTTCCGCCCTGCGGCACGACTGATCGCCCATCGGCATCAAGGAAGAACATCGCAGCACTCACGGCATCGGCCCCGCGCAGGTCGCGACGATGCACCGCCACGCTCACTTTCAGGGCATTCAAACCATCAACCGGAACACCAATTCCCGTCAGCAATCGTGAACCGGCTCGCGACAATTCAACGGCCGAGATTGACTCATGTCCCGGAAAAACGCGTGCGGCACCGTTCTCAGTCATCCAACCGGCAGGCGCGGGGTCGCCGAGTTCGAAATCGCCGTTGATAACCAGATTCACACCCGATGACGTGCCGATGGGAATCGGCTCGATCGTCAGGTCGTCGACCTCGAGCACGCCTGTTCCACCGAGCAATCCGACCGAGAGAATCGCGTCACGCGTGCCGGGTGGAATCGAAATTCGCTTGACGACGTGCGTCCATTTCGTGCCGATCGTTTTGGTCCAAGGTCCCAGCGACGCACGCTTGACCGCGCGAAGCTGATCGCCGAGGAAGTCAATCACGAGGCCAGGCTCATCGCCGAGACGCTGACCGGGGCCGACCTTTTCGACTCGGACCCAAATTCCAACGAGAAGCGCTTCGACCTTACGGCCGTCGACTCCGAACGCTCGGCTGGTACGCGCAGGCCGACCGGGTTTTGGATTCTCGAACCGGAAACAGTGCGACCCACGCGGACTCACGCCACCTTTCGCCCAGACGCAGTCGCGCAGGTTGTACCAGCCGTCGGGCACGCCGTCGCCATTCGCGTCGACCTCGAGTGGGTCGAGCCGAGGGGCTTCAGGGCGATCGACCTCGACTTCCTGGGCCGACGCCTGGCTCGAGCTCATGGCGAGGAGGGCGAGCAGCAACCAGAAACTTGCTCGGCGGCGTGACTCAACCCGTTTCACGGTTTGTCCTTTCCTTTCGCAGCCTCGCGTGCTTCGCGCTGGTCGCGTCCGGTCATGGGAACGAATAGCGTCGGCCGAAGTTGGCGATCGATGAGCTTGCCGTCTTTCTTGACGATCAGATGCACCACCTGGTTGTATCGCGAACCAATCGGGATCACGATGCGGCCGCCTTCCTTGAGCTGATCGACCAGCGGCTGAGGCACTTTTGTGGGGGCGCACGTCACAATAATGGCGTCAAACGGGGCCGCTTCGGGCCAACCTTCGTAGCCATCGCCCACCCGCGTGTGCAGATTCTTATACCCAAGTTCTTTGATCACCTTGGCCGCCGATTCGCCCAGCGGTTTGTGGATCTCGACCGAATACACTTCCTTGGCAAGCTGCGCCAGGATGGACGCCTGATAGCCCGAACCGGTGCCGACCTCGTACACCTTATCGGTCGGCTTGAGCTGGAGCGTTTCGGTCATGAAGGCCATGTCGAACGGCGGCGTGCTGGTTTGGCCTTCGCCGATCGGAATCGACTCGTCGTCGTAGGCGTGGCGGCGACCTTCAGGCGGTAAGAAGAGGTGGCGCGGCACTTTACGAAACGCATCGAGCACGCGAGGGTCTTTGATCCCGCGCTCGACAAGGTGTTGCTGGACTAGCTTATTCCGCGCCGCCTGAGTGGGGTCGGCCTGCGGTTCGTCGCCAGAGGAAAGACTGGCGGCCAGAAGCGTCGCCGCGACGCTCAACGTGAGGACAAATCGTGGGAACGCCAGACGTGCCATGGACTTCCCTCACTTCTTGCGAATCCTCGTGATCGGTTTCAACCTCATCATAGCGAAGCGGTTTCGGTGAGTCATCCAGGATAAGTCTGGACGCTGTCAGGCTTAGCGATACGATTCATACCAGCCCACTCGCCCACCAAAGTCCGGCGCACGCGAGATTTACAACCATGCCCTATACCCTGACGATTCTCATGCTCGCGGTCTTCACCGCTGGTCCCCAAACCGTAACAGTGCGCGGCAAGGTGATCGACCTGACGGCGGCTCTCAAGGCGCGCGACTTCAAGGTGGACCCTGAACCAATTGCTGGGCAAGTTGCGCTCGTGAGCGAAGATGGGCAAATCATCCCGCTGTTGTCAGACGACGCAAGCCGGGCGCTTTTCCGCGACAAACGGCTGCAAAACCGCGAAACGGTGATCGTCGGTCGGAAACATGACGGTTTGCCGTATTTGCAGGTCGCTTCGTTCAAAGTTCGTGAAGAAGGAAAGTTGCAAACACCCGAATATTATTGTGACGTTTGCGCAATAAGTGTACGCTATGATCAGGATTGTCCCTGCTGTCAGGGGCCTCTGGTCTTACGGATGAGACCCAATTCTGATTGAGCGAACCGAACGCTCCTTGTGTAAACGATTTACGTAAGACGTCCGAGCAATGCTGCCCGGGCGTTCCTGTTGGCGCATCCCCTCTTCGGAGGCCGTCTCGGCGATGAATGGCTGGAATGGCGACCTGATTCTAGGTGCAATCGCGGCCTGGGCCGTGCTGGTCACGCTCGTTACGGGCGCAGCCGTCTTCTGGGTCACCCGCCGTCCCCGGAACCTGAACACCAATCACACTCCGCCCGTCACGATCCTCAAGCCGCTCAAGGGGTTCGACGAGGGGCTCGAAGAGAATCTCGAAAGCTTCTTCAAGCTGGATTACCCAGTTTATCAGATTCTGTTTGGAGTCGCCGACGCCAACGATCCGGCGATTCCAGTCGTTGAACAACTGATTGCGCGTTACCCGCAACACGACGCCCGTCTGGTGGTTGGCACGCCCGCGTTCGGGCTCAACCCCAAGGTGGAAAACCTCGCCGCGATGTGGCCGCATCGTCGGCACGAAGTGATTCTCATCAGCGACTCGAACGTCCGAGTCAGACCCGAATACCTACGCGAAACGACCTGCTACCTGGCGAAGCCGGGCGTGGGACTCGTCTCGAACCTGTTCAACGGCACGGGTGAAGAGCATTTTGGTGCCGCGCTCGAGAACCTGCACCTGAACGGCTTTATTGCCGGCGGTGTGGCGACCGCTTCGGCCATCGGCATCACCTGCGTGGTGGGCAAGTCGATGCTGATGCCTGTGCAGGCCCTTGAAGCAGCCGGCGGGCTCGCGGGCGTGCGGAATTTGCTGGCCGAAGACCAGGTGCTCGGCCTGCGGATTCGCAAGGCGGGTTATTCGGTTGTGCTCAGTCATCACGTCATCGACAACCTGAACCAGGAGCGCAGCAGCCGGTGGTTTTTGAATCGCCACTCGCGCTGGTTCAAGATTCGCCGCCAACTCGCATTCCCGATGTTCATCATCGAACCGACCGCGAATCTCGCGACCGTCGGCGTCATCTGGGCGCTTGTGGGTGAGTCGAACGTTGGCTGGTTCGCGCTGGTTGGTTTGGTCGCCCTTGGCATGATGCGCGACGCGGTTCAGGCCAAGCGGTTGCGGGGCCACATCCCGTCGCTCAAGTTCCTGATGCTCAGCCCGATCAAGGATTTGTTCCTCCTGCCGATCTGGTTCGACGCACTCTTTGATCGTCGCGTTCACTGGCGTGGAAATCGGTTCTCGATCGGCAAGTTCACGCGACTGCACCGAGTCGGCATTTCACGCACCGTCCGCCGACGCGTGCGGAGCGTCCGAAGAGCCCGGTCGAAATCTCAGCGCAGCGAGTGATCGCACTTTCTGGCGTGCGTCTCTCCACTAGCTTGTGAACCTCGCAACCGGGTGAAGTGTCGATGCCCGGTTGTGTCGATTTCCGGCCGATCCTCTTTCTCACAGAAAGCGGTTCCCTTGATGGAAGAAGACGCCCCGCCACCACGCCCATCACTTGTTCATCTCACCATCCGATCGCTCGTCATCATCTCGCTTCTTCTCAGCGCAATCACCCAAGCTTCCGCACAACCGCCCGACACGCTCGCAAATGTCCGCACCTCGCATCGGCTCACCTATGGTGCCGATGAAGAAGGCGGTGCGCCTTATATCTACATCGATCGCGAGCCGCCCCACGGCCGCGTCGGCTTTGAAGTCGAGTTGATGGATCGCGTCGCGCAAAAGCTCGGTGTTCGCGCCGAATTTTCGCAAGCGCTCTGGGAAAACTTGCTCCAAGTGCTCGACCGTCGCGAAATCGACGTCGTCGTCAACGGCTACGAACTCACCGAGCGCAGGACGCGTGATTATTTGCCGACTCGCCCTTACTACGTTTATCAGCTTCAGCTCATGGCCCTGCCCAACGGACCAGTTCACTCATTGGCTGATTTAAGTTTGCCACGTCCTGGCGGCGGACAGTGGCAAGTCGGCGTGCTCGGCAATTCGGCGGCCGATAACTACGCGCAGAAGTTCGATTCGCGATTGGTTCGTGTCGTGCGTTTCGACGGCGCAACCAACGCGATGATGAAGGTACGCAGCGGCCAGATCGACGCCACGCTGCAAGACCTTCCCGCCGCGCAGTATTACATCCGCCAGCCCGAATTCTCGATGCTCAGTCTCGCCGGTCCCGCGGAAGGATCGGGATATTATGTCATGTACGTCCGCAAGGGTGACGTTGCGTTACGCGACGCACTCGACGACGCACTCGATGCACTCACACGCTCGGGCGAGCTGCGCGCGATCCTCGAAAAATACCATATCTGGAACGACGCCCAGCTTTCACTTGGCGGTTGGAGCAAGGACAAGACCGCGCCCGTCGCAACGTCGCGGCCAATGTTCGACCTCACACTCCTGCGCGACTTCATTCCGACGCTGCTCGCATCGGCCGGCGTGACGATCGGCCTCGCCTGCGCCTCGATGCCGCTGGCGATTATCGCAGGGTTGTTCATCGCGATCGGCCGTCTGCCGGAAAGTCCGCGAGTCCTTCGCTGGATTCTCAGCACATATGTCGAGGTGATTCGCGGCACGCCGCTGATGTTGCAGCTTTTCGTGCTGTTTTACGTCCTTCCCGAGCTGGGCATCTTGCTCTCCCCCTGGGCTGCCGGCATCTTGGGACTGGCGATCAATTACTCGGCTTACGAGGCCGAGATTTATCGCGCCGGTTTGCAAGCGATCCCACGCGGGCAGATGGAAGCAGCCCTCGCGCTGGGGATGTCGCGCAGCATGGCGCTGCGTAGAGTCGTCGTCCCACAGGCAGCGCGGATCGTTATTCCTCCGGTCACCAGCGATTTCATCGCGCTCTTTAAAGACACATCCGTCTGTTCGGTGCTTACGCTGACTGAACTGACGAAACGCTATTCGATTCTCTCAAACAACGTCGGCGGCGTTGTGGAATTCGGCATCGCCACGGGCTTACTCTACCTCCTCATGAGCCTTCCGCTCACCTGGCTTTCGCGTGCGATGGAACGGCGGCTCGATGGTGTTTCCGGCCCCCTGAAAGGAGGAAAGCGATGATCGACGTCTCGGGTCTGGTGAAGAGTCACGGCGATCATCCCGTCCTCCGCGGAGTTGACCTCACGGTCGCCCAGGGTGAGGCAACGGCGATCATCGGCGCCTCGGGTTCGGGCAAATCGACGCTCGTTCGATGCATCAATGGTCTCGAAACATTTGATGAAGGAAAAGTCGCCGTCGACGGCCTCGACCTTTGTTGCACCCTCTCGCGTAGAGAGCGCGAGCGAACCGTTCGAGCGATTCGCCTGCGTGCGGGGATGGTTTTTCAGCAGTACAACTTGTTTCCGCATCGCACGATTCTCGAAAACGTCATCGAAGGACCGGTCCACGTTTTGAAACTTGGCGTCGATGAAGCGATCGAACGGGCTCGCAAATTGCTCGATCGCGTTGGGTTGGGAGATCGCGCCGATTCGCGTCCTCGCGAGCTTTCGGGCGGACAGCAGCAGCGCGTGGCGATTGCTCGCGCACTCGCAATGAAGCCGCGCGTGATGTTGTTCGACGAACCGACGAGCGCTCTCGACCCGCGGATGACGCTTGAAGTCGTTGCGGTTATCAAGGACCTGGCGAGCGATGGTCTGACCATGATTGTCGTCACGCACGAGATGGCGTTTGCCCGCAACGTGGCGCAGACGGTTCATGTGCTTGATGAGGGAAAAATCGTCGAGTCGGGACCGATTTGCGAGGTTTTTGAAAACCCGCAAAGTCAGGCGGCGCGTGGGCTTTTGAACCACGTTGAAGCCGCATAACCGGCAAGTTTGGACTCAACCGCGGCGATCGGCCGATAAGACAGGAAGAGGGATTCGGAGTGCTCCGCTCCGACCGGTAGGATGTCGATCGGAGGTCGCCAGGTGGCCACACCGCCAGATTGCGCCTCGTGGGACGAGGTTCATCACGCCATCAGACCGCTCATGCGCGTCGATAATCGCACGAATGCGCGATTCATCATGCGTGAATACATCGGCCTGGGTGTAACGCTGGTGAGCTGTAATTGGCTCTTCCACGCCTGGCAATCGGGCGG
Organism: uncultured Isosphaeraceae bacterium; assembly: GCA_945957605.1. Classification (GTDB taxonomy): domain Bacteria; phylum Planctomycetota; class Planctomycetia; order Isosphaerales; family Isosphaeraceae; genus CAMFLR01. Next base: position 554,978 of record CAMFLR010000003.1, on the reverse strand, counting down.
CCTCGCAGGCTATGTTTTTGCGCCTCTTGCGGTTCTTGGCGTCGCGGTAATGGCGGCGTTCCAGCACCGCTTGTCCGGCCTCGCGCACGACGCCAGTCATTACACGCTTTTTCGCAACAAGCTCGCGAATGAACTGGTCTCCGATCTCTTCTTGATGTTTCCCATCGTGGCGATGACTCAGAAATATCGGCTCGCGCACTTTGGTCATCATCGGTTTGTGAACGATCCCAATCACGACCCCGATCTCATTCGTCTCAATCACCCGCACCCGCGCGAATTCCCCGTCTCCAAGCGAAAGTTCTGGCGTGATTATGTGTTACTGGGACTCTGGCCGCCCGTGATGCTCCGCTACCTCTTCGGTCGAGCCAAAGCGGCGAACCTCGGCACTTCCAATGGCGATAAGCCGCTGCGCAATGCTTACAACATGGCTGTCGCCCGTCGGATGCGAGGCGCGTACTGGCTTGCACTACTTGCCATGGTTCACGCGTTCAACGCGTGGCCAGTTTTTTGGCTGTTCTGGGTCGTCCCGCTGCTGACGTTTTATCCGTTCTACATGCTCTTGCGCGAAGTCGCCCATCATGCGAACGCCCCCGATGATGGCGACTTCACCAACTCACGCGTCTTCCGCGTTCATCCCTTGCTTGAGGCCGCAGTCTTTCCTTATGGCCAGGCGTTTCACCTGACGCATCACCTCTTCGCGATGGTGCCGCATTATCGAATCGCGCAGGCGCACGAGATCCTGCTAGGCTTTCCCGAGTACCGCGACACCATCACGGTTTGTAACGGCTATTTCTTCCGCAATCTCAGGCGAGAAGGGCCATCGGTGCTCGACGTTTTGCGCGCCGGACATCAGCCCGGACGTGGCTCACGCTGGGACAATGGGCACGACGTCGTCGAGAAGCCGCGCCGATCGCGCTGGTTCTCCTCAACGACGTCGCGAACGATATCAATTCCGCAGGCTCGAAAGCGGCGCGGGAATTCGGCCGCCGTGCCGGACGAATGCAGTTGAACCGCCCGCCGCGTGAATCGGCAAGATCACCATCTCGCCGAACAGACCACCAAACACAGCGCGATCGCCGGCTCCCTTGCCAGGCACCGGGATGAGACGGCTCGCGGTCGTCTTGTGGTTGATGACACCGATCGCGGCTTCGTCGGCGATCAGTGCCGCAAGCGTTTCGGCATCGGTGTCGCCGGGGACGGCGATCATGTCGAGACCAACGCTGCAAACCGCTGTCATCGCTTCGAGCTTCGCCAGCGTCAGATCGCCGCGTTCGACGGCATCGGCCAAGGCCGAGTCTTCACTCACCGCGACGAACGCGCCCGAAAGACCGCCGACCGAGCTCGAAGCGAAGCTGCCACCCTTCTTCACAGCGTCGTTGAGCAACGCGAGCGCGGCGGTCGATCCTGGCGCACCGAGACGGACGACGCCCATCGCCTGAAGAATCTCGCCGACGCTATCGCCCACCTGGGGTGTCGGTGCGAGCGAAAGGTCGACGATGCCGAACGCCACGCCCAGGCGCGACGCCACTTCGCGGCCGATCAGTTCGCCGACGCGCGTCACTCGGAAGGCCGTGCTCTTGATCTCCTCGGCGATTTGGCCGAGCGTGACCTTGGGCTCGCGGGTGACGAGGTCTTCCACCGCCGCCTTGACGACACCGGGACCGCTCACGCCAATGTTGATCACGCAGTCGGGTTCGCCTGCGCCGTGGAAAGCGCCGGCCATGAAGGGGTTGTCGGTTGGCGCATTCGCAAAGATCACAAGCTTGGCACAACCGAAGCCGTCGTGATCGGCGGTCCGGGCGGCGGCGTCTTTGAGGACGTGGCCGATCGCCAGAATCGCATCCATGTTGATGCCCGCGGCCGTCGTGCCGACGTTCACCGACGAGCAAACGCGTTTGGTCGTCGATAGCACTTCGGGCAAGACGCCGATCAGACGGCGGTCGCCGTCGGTCCAGCCTTTTTGCACGAGCGCGGTGAAACCGCCAACAAGATCGACTTCAACCTCGGCCGCAACTTCGTCGAGCGTCTTGGCGATTGCCACGTACCCTTCAGCGGTGTGCGCGGCGGCGACTGCGGCGATCGGGCTCAGCGCGATGCGACGGTTGACGATCGGGATGCCATAGCGTGCTTCGACTTCGCGGCAAACGGCGGCAAGCCGGCCGGCGTAGTGAATGATTCGCGCACGAATCGCGTCACACAGCGTTTTGATATCAGGCGACCCGCATGGTTGCAGGTCGATTCCCATCGTGACAGTGCGCACGTCGAGTTTGTGCTGACGGACCATGCCCAGCGTGGCGAGAACATCTTCAGTGCGGTACAACGGCGTCTCCTTCAACAGTCGGCGCCAGGCCTACGCGAACCGGGCTCGGCTCGGTGGTGGCAAGAAAGATGTTTTCGTGCTGGACGTACGATTCAAGGCCGAATTCACTGCCGTAACGCTCGAGCTCTTCGCGAACAATCGTCGGCGAAAGGTCGTGCGGCAGGAACGCTTCCATCACCAGCGAGAATGTACCTTCCTCGCTCCGCGCGTGCAGGTCGACGATGTTCACGCCATGACTGGTTAAACAACCCGAAATCTCGTGAATGCTTCCCGCCCTGTCGGGCCCGAGCACTGTGATGATGAACCGTTCGGCATTGGGCACAACCGGCTGCTGGGCGGTCGTGCCGGCGTCGATCACCTCGACATTCAGGTCGAACTTGCCGCCGTTGGCGATGATCGCCGCGCTCAACGTGCGCGTGTTTCGCCCCTCGGGAAACTCGACCGCGAGGATGATCGTGAAGTAGTCGCGCAAAACGGTTTGCGACAGCTCGACGATGTTCCCGCCCTGGTCTCGAATCGTGCCTGTCACCGACTGCACGATGCCCACGCGGTCGAGCGCGGTCACCGTGACGATATACGTGTGCATAAAATTAAACCTCAATGCGCGACGGTTTGTCCGCGATGGAAGATGGTCCGAATCCCGATACCGCCAGCGCGACCCAGCCGACAAGAAACGCAACGCCGCCCAGTGGCGTGATCATGCCCAGCTTGCTGATTTGCGTGAGCGCCAGGGCGTACAGGCTGCCGGAAAACAGAAGCGTGCCTGCGAGAAAGCCCCAGCCGGCAACGCAACGTCCGCGTGAGCTGCCAGCCACCAGCGTGAGCAACCCCACCGCCAGGATGGCGAGCGCATGATACATCTGATAACGCGCGCCGGTCTCGAAAACTTCGAGCGACTTGGGCTCGAGATGCTGCTTGAGTCCGTGCGCCGCGAAGGCGCCGAGGGCGACGGCCACCCCTCCGGAGATCGCCCCCACTCTGATCCAAAAACGTCCACTCATTCTTGAAGTTCTCTTCCGCGTTGAACGTCAGGCGTTCTCATCGATTTCGAGCAAAACTGCGCGGGCCTCGGCGGCCAGAAACAGCGACCCGGTGACGCAAATCAAACCGTTCTCAGGCGTGATTTTTCGCGCCAACTCAATCGCAGATTTTGCGTCGTCCGCCGACATCGGTTCGGGATATCCCAGATCCACAACCGCCTGTACCGCCTGGTCGACACCAAGCGCCCGAGGATTGTTCACATATCGCGTGCAGATCACTCTAGCAAAGTGAGGCAAGAGCGCCTCCAACTGCGATTGGAAATCCTTATCGCGCGTCGAACCAAAAACAAGCGTGCTCGGCCCCTCAGGAAAGCACGAACGCAGCGTTTCCGCGAGCGCAACCGCCGACGCCGGATTGTGTGCACCATCGACGACCAGCCAGGGACGCTCGCCCAGCAATTCAGCCCGCGCCGGCCAGTTCACCGCCGCCAGACCGCGCATTGCTTCCGCCTCGGAGATTTCCAGCCCCTGCTCTGCGAGCGCATCGACCACCGCCAGTACGACCGCCGCGTTGTGCGCCTGGTGACGTCCAAACAACGGCAAGTCAAACGGTCCCCAGTTCGATCGCCAACTCGTCACCCCGACACGCCCCGCACTCGGGCGGTTCAGCGGTTGTTGTGGTGGCTCATATTGGTAATGAAAGTCGACGTCGATCTCGCGCAAGGGAGCATGTCGCCGGGCCGCGATCTGCCGGATCACCCTCGCTGGTTCCTCGCCGCGCACGCCCGAAATCACCGGTCGGCCACGCTTGATGATCCCCGCCTTTTCGCCCGCGATCGCTCCAAGAGTCGAACCTAAGAGACGCGTGTGATCGAACGAGATCGTCGTGATCACCGACAAACAGGGGTGAATCGCGTTGGTCGAGTCGAGACGTCCCCCCATCCCCACTTCGAGCACCACCACGTCCGCCCCTGCGCGGGCGAAGTGGATGAGTCCCATCGCGGTTGTGATTTCGAAAAACGTCGCGCCACCGCCCTCGGCAAAATGAGGGTCGTCGCGATCGAGCCTCGCACAAATTGGCTGCACGCGTTCCACAAGCTCGACAAATTCGGCTCGCGACGCTTCAACGCAGTCGACCCGGAAGCGTTCTTCAACGTGGTGGAGGTGCGGCGACGTGAAGAGGCCCGTCTTGCTGCCGTGAGCTTGCAGCACAGAGGCGAGCATCGCAGCGGTCGAGCCTTTGCCCTTTGTGCCGGCGATGTGGACGATTTTATAGGCGTCTTGCGGATCGCCGAGTGCGCGTAAGATCCTGCGCATACGGCCGATACGGAGATCGCCGCTGCTGCGCGGCATTCCTGCTCGCTCGTAGTCGAGCCGGCCGTGAAGGTAGTCGAGACTCTCGCGATAACGTTCGCTGATGCTCATAGATCCGGCCGGAACGCTCGAATTCAGTCCACGGACACGGCCCGCGGGGCGACCGGTCGATTCCGGTCCCAAGCATAACGCAACCTACATCTTCTCGCCAAGCCAACGGCTTGGTTCTTCGCCGACGGAGCCAAACGCAAACTTATTTGTTGCGTTGTGGTGACTTCTCTCGTATTGAAGATGAAGCATTCTTTTCATTCAAAGAGATCTCGTTTCCAAGGGATTTCGGACATGCGATTCTCCCACCTGGTTTTGGCCGTCGCTGCGATGGGGTTGTGGTCGGCAACGAGCGCGGCCCAGGTTGGGGACGCGAACGAATGGTTTATCGGCACCGTTGCTTTTCCCAACTTGTCGGCAAATCCGAACTTGCAGAAAGAATTGCGGCTTAATGAAGAGCAAAAAGGAACGATCAGCGTGCTTCAGAAGGAGGCGACAGATCAAGGGCTCGCCCTGGCAAAAGCAAGGTTCAATCGCAAGGGCACTCCGGAAGAGCCACCGGGTGATGAACAGAGAACACGCGAGAAATCAAGAAACGTAACCATCGAATTGCAGAACAAGCTGACTTCTGTACTCGACAAGGATCAACTCCGCCGGCTTGGCCAGATTCAGATCCAAAACGCTGGCGCACCAGCCTTTCTCTCGCCCAAGATTCAAAAGGCACTCGGTTTTGGCGACGAGCAGAAAAAGAAAGCGCAAGAGATCGTGGCCGACATGTCGAAATCCATGCAACTCATGGCCGCGAACGACAAGGGAATTGGCGCGGCCGAACTTCGTAGAAGAACGCTGGAAATCCACCTGCAGGCCTTTGAACGTGCCCATGGAATGTTGAACGATAAGCAAAAGGCAGAGTGGCAGTTGCTGAATGGAAAAGCATTCACCAAGCCTTTCGAGCTCGGGGGCAACTGAGCGACATCGGAAGCTTCCTGGACAGATTGCCAACGGCTACGAGTTTTGCGCAAAGAACGATCGAATCGCAAAGCGATCGTGAAATCTCCGTAAATCCCAATTCGCCGGAAACATTTTCTCGCGATTTGACGCCTCTTGTGAGAGGCTGTGCCCCCAGAGGCAAACCTCGGAAGCGTTTGGACGCCGCCGAGCCCGCCTTCAACTCGCATTCACATCCAGGAGATTCGCACCAATGACTGCACGCAATCGCATGTGGGTCGGTCTGTTCGCGTTCGGCCTGTTCGTCAGCTTCGCGCAGGGCGTGATCGCCGCCGAGAGCAAGGTCGCCGGCACCTGGACCTGGACGCAAAAGCGCAATGATCAGGAAGTCAAGAACACGATGAAGCTCAAGCAGGAGGGCGAAAAGCTCACCGGCGAAGTTGAGAACCCCCGCGGCAAGACCGAAATCAAGGACGGCAAGGTCGATAAGGACGGCACCGCGACCTGGACCGTCACCCGCGAGTTCAACGGCAATTCGTTCACGATCAAGTACAAGGGCAAGGTTGAAGGCGACGTGTTCAAGATCCAGGCCTCGATGGAACGCGACGGCGAAACCCGTACGTTCGACATCGAAGCCAAGCGCGCCGACGAGAAGAGCTAAGCCTCGCCCGACTCGTTTCTGAATTCAACCGGCGGCTCGCACGAGTATCAACTCGCGCGAAGGCCGCCGGTTTGCTTTTGTGATTGGATAGAGTTCTTGTCCGTTTCCATCTCAAGTCGCTTGGGAACCGCAGCCACATCCAAACCCGCCTTGACGCTCCCCCGTCAGCCGCTACCCTATCGGCTCGGGTGATCCGGAGTCTCGGCTCGCGTGCGCGAGGTGGTTTTCCGGGCAATCCGCGGTCAAGGAGGACCGCCGCCAATGGCTTTCGACCTGATCCGCCGCGTCCAGTCGCTAGGAAGCCCGAAAATCTTGGTGGTGGGCGACCTGATCCTCGACCGCTACGTCTGGGGCTACGCTGAACGCATCAGCCAGGAGGCCCCTGTCCCGCTCCTGCGAGCCGATACCCGCGAACACCGCCTCGGTGGCGCGGCGAGCGTCGCGACGATGCTCGCAAAGCTCGGTGCACAGGTGACTCTCGTCGGCGGCGTGGGACGCGACCGCGACGGCGATCTCGTGCGCGAACTGCTTGGCGAAATGGGGATCGACCATAGCCCCGTCGCCACGCTCGACGACCGCCCGACCACGCTCAAAGAGCGCTACATCGGCCGCGCGCAGGATCGTCACCCACAACAGATGATTCGCGTCGATTACGAAGTGCGTACGGCAATTTCGGCCCACGACGAAGCACAGATTCTCGACGACCTGATGCCGCGTCTCGCCGAGACCGACATCGTCCTGATTTCCGACTACGACAAGGGGATTTGCACCCCAAGCCTACTTCGGGCGCTGATCGACGGTTGCCGTGTCGCCGGCGTGCGGGCGATTGCCGACCCGATTCGCTCGAACGACTATTCGCGCTACCGCGGCGTGCACTGCATGACGCCCAATCGCCTCGAAGCCCAACTCGCGACCGGGATGACAATCGCAACGCCCAACGATGCGATCGCCCTCGGCCGTAAACTCGTTCACGACCTGGGGATGGAGAGCGTGCTCGTCACGCTCGACCGCGACGGTATGGCACTCGTCCGCGCCGACGGCCGGTCTGAAATCGTGCCGACGCGCCCCCGCCAGGTTTACGACATCACCGGCGCGGGCGACATGGTTCTCTCAATCGTCGGCCTCTGTCTCGCTGCTGGGGCCGACTACGACGAGGCCGCGACGCTCGGAAACGTCGCGGGCGGTCTCGAAGTCGAAAAAATCGGCGTCGCTCTGCTCTCACGCGAAGAAATTCTCGCCGACCTTATCGAGCACCAGGCCAGCGATCACGGCAAGGTTTACGATCGCGAAAATCTCGTCGCCGAGGTCAACCGTCGACGCGCAATCGGCCAGAAAATCGTGTTTACGAATGGCTGTTTCGACCTGCTCCACGTCGGCCACACGCGGCTCCTGCGCAGCTCGGCCGACCTGGGCGACTTCCTCGTCGTTGGCCTGAACGCAGACGCCTCGGTTCAGCGGCTCAAAGGCCCGAGCCGGCCGATCAACGATGAAAGATCACGCGCCGAGGTGCTCGCCTCGCTCGAATCAGTCGACGCCGTCACCCTTTTCGGCGAAGACACGCCGCTTGAGCTGATCAACGCGATTTTGCCCGACGTTCTGGTCAAGGGCGGCGACTACCAGCCGCACGAAGTTGTTGGCCGGGACGAAGTTGAGGCAAATGGCGGCCAGCTCGTGCTGATTCCGCTCGTCGCCGGTCATTCGACGACGAACATGGTCAAGAAGGCGTCGGACCAGACGCTGACGCACCATCCTGCGCAACCGGCCATCCCAGCGCCAGCCGCGCTAACCCACCCGTCGCGAGCGGCTGGTGCTCTGCCAACTTCAAGCCCAGACGTGTGCTGATCCGATAAAAACCCTTGTGTGCGAACCCTCTCTGCATGCCGACTGGCGAGGCGGGGGAGTTCGAGGATGCACAGGAGGTCACGGACGATGGGTCGCCCTCGGCGAAGGCTGAGCGCCGAGCTTTGCGCGGTGACATTGATCGCCGCCTGCGTCACCGGCACGCTGGGCACTGTGATCCTGATCCATCGACGCCCATCGAGGACGCGCCCTGCGCCCCCGCAAGCGGTGGTGGTCGCGCCATCGGTTCCCGAACCGGCGCCGCCCGATCCGGAACCGGAAAAACCGGCGCCGCTGCCGACTCCCGAGCCGCCCAAGGTGGCCGAGAAACCGCCTGAGCCGCCCGAAGATCCGACGAAGAAAATCGTCGCCGAGCTTGCACGGGCCGAGGCCGAACAACGGCTCGAAACCGCGAAAGCCGAGGCCCAGCTCGCGGCGATCATGAAGGCGACCGACTCGGCACGCGCTGAGTCGCAAAAGTGGAAGCGATCGCTCTCGATGTCGAAGGGCCAGGTCGCCGCTCGCGTCGCCGAGGCCGCTCAAAAGGAATCGACCGCCAGCCTTGCGCTCATGGAACGCGACGCACTTGCCAAGCGCCGCGATGCCCAAAAGCAGGTCCTAAAGGAAGACCTCGAACGCCCCAGCTACGCCGTGCTGCCGCACAAAGGCCCCAACGGCACCTGGCAGCGGCCGATCGTGCTCGAATGCAAGGACGAGTCGGTCTACCTTCAGCCTAACGGCCCCACGTTCAACCTGATGGACCTCGGTCTCGGGTTCAGCGCCAACACGCCGCCCTTCGTGAGCACGATTTCGCGCGAAGCCGTGCGAATTCAGCGGCAATATGGTCCCGACGGCAAGGACGTCATCCCGTACATCTTCTTCATCGTCCGCCCCAGCGGCATTCGGGCTTATTACCAGGCTCGTGTGAGGCTGGAACGGCTCGGAATCGCGTTCGGCTACGAGCTGGCCGATCCCGATTGGGCGATCGACTTCCCCAACCTCGACCATCCCGAAACCTGGGACGGCTCGCCCCCTCCGACCAAACCCCGAGCCGACGCACTCGCCGCGAATTCCGAAGGTCCTCGCGGTGAAGGCGGAGACGGTTCCGGCCCGAACGGCCAGGGCGCTGGCGGACGTCCTTCGCGGGACGAGATCGACAACGCCTTCCGCTGGCCCAAAGCGGTCCCCGGCATGGAAGGTCGCGGGGGCGGAGGTGATTTGGCGAACACGCTTCAAGGCGACAGCCCCGGCGGGATTAACGGCACCGATCCCAGACGCGCCGGAATGAGAGGCTATCCCGGCGGTCGCGACCAGCAGCCGAACGGACTGGGCCGAGGCGGTGTTGGCGATGCTGAACACGGTTTCCCCGATACCGATCGTTCCGAGCGTTCTCGCCAGAACTGGTACGACGAGGCCTGGGAGCGCGCGATGCGTGCCCTGGGTACCGATCGCCCGGCGGGCCTGCCGATCGGAGCGCAGAACGACCGCACCTGGCCACGCGGCGATACGGGATTGGACCAACCGGGTGAACCGTCGCCAACCGGAACTGGCGGCCTGGGCGAGCGAACTGCGGAAACCGGTGGTGTAAGCCTTCGAGATCTTGCAGGCGGGTTGGGAAATGGGCGGGTTGGTGCTTTACGAGGCGCAAATCTGGCGCGCGCCGGCCAAATTCCAGGCCCCGGAGGATCTCCTCTGGGCTCTGGTCTGCCGGGTGAAGAACCAGGCAAACCCGACGGAGCGGGGAATGAGCAACCTGGCGGCAATCGATCCCGGCTCGACCTCGCGTATGTCAGACAAATCCCCGGCCCTCCCGAATCTCCGAACGGCGCCGGGCGTCCTGGGATGGAAGGCGGTTTGCCAGGCGAGAAGGGTGGCAGAGGCGTCGCCGGCGGTGACGGTGTCGGGCCAAACAACTCGCAACTGAGCGGTAACGGCAATCTCAACATCGCGGGGAATGGAACTGGCACGGGCTCCGGATCTAACGGGCAGTCGCCGCCTTCTGGAACCGGCGCGGGCGCGAATTCAAACTCAGGCGGACAGGGGTCGGACGGCCAACAAAGTGGCGAAGGTTCTCCAGGAGGCGCCAACGCCAGCAATGCTGGGGCGAATGGCACCCCGCCGATGCCCAACACTGGAATGAGCGGCGCGGGTTCGTCGCCAACCACGATGTCCGGCAAACCAGGAATTCCCGGATCGCGATCGTCACGAGACGGCGTTTCGAGCCCACTGGGTTCGACAGCGGAATCGTATCGCCCGTTCGAGTTAATCGTCTCGTGCAGCAAGCACGGTGTTGCGATTCATCCCGGGAACTACCGCGTAACCATCGCCACGCTCAAGTCGAAAGATTCGCTGCTCGTTGCCCAGCTTCGAGCCATCGTCAGGCGCAAGGAAGATAGCGCCCCGGATAAGACTTTCGTCCCCTCGATTCGTTTCGTGATCGAGCCGGGTGGTACCGAGACTTACTCGAAGGCCAAGTCGCAGCTTCTCTTCAGCAACCTCGACTGGCCGACGAGTATGCAAGTCATCAGCGGTGAGACCCAACGCGTCTTCCAGACGGACGGCTGGTAAATGACGTCGAACATATCAACAACCGACCCGACGCCCACACCCCCACGCCCGCGTGCGTCGATTCGCGGGCCGCTGATCAGCCTGGGCGTCACGCTCGCCCTGCTCGGCTGGATCGCGGTCGACACTCGGCCCAGGCCGGATACCCCCGCGCCTCCGGTTCCAATCGCAGCGCCTCCCGTCGAAACCAAGCCCACTCCCAAGCCGGTGCCGGTCGTGATCGCACCGCCCCCCGCGGATAAGCCCAAGCCCGTTCCTCCGCCGAAAATCGAGCCAGACGCGGTCGCGGTCGCTCGCGCGGAAGAATCGCTCGATACCGCAACACATACACGCGCGTTGCTCGAATCTCGGCTCGCCGATGCTGGCCTCGCGCTCCGAAAGGCTTCGCTCGAAGCAACGGCCGATGCGGCTGCGAGTCGGACTCTTGCGTTCCAGGTGAAGGATCCCACGGCTCGCATCGAACGCGCGACGAACCAGACCTCGAAACTCCGGTGGGAAATCAAGAAGCTGCAGGGCGAGTTGGCCATGATCGACCAGGCGCCTCGCCCCAAAGCGCGGGCGCTCATGGACAAGAGTGCGGTCGCCAAGCCGATCGACGGCAAAGAAGTTCATTTCGAGATCAAGGGAGACCACATCGCGCATCTCGATATCGACAAGCTCACCGAGCTCGTCAAAAACGACGTCAAGATGCGCATCCGTCTCAACATTCAGCGCGGCCGTGGCTTCAATGGCGTCGTCGGTCCCGTCGGCGATTTCTCGATGCGGTACCAGATGGGCCTGCAAATGCCCAACTCGCTCGGCGAGGTTCTCGACCTTCGCCAGGTTTCGATCCAGCTCGAGGGGTGGGAGATTGAGCCCGAACATGAGACGCGCGGGGAGTCGTACGAAACGATCGCCAGTCCCGCGTCGGTCTTCAGTCGGGTGATTGGACGCCTCAACCCCGAAGCGGCGACGATCACGCTCTGGATTTATCCTGATGGTTACGCACTCTACCGCCGAGTTCGCGACGATTTGCACGCACGAGGATTTTTGGTCGCCGCCCGTCCGCTTCCCGCCGGAATGACGATTCGCGGCAGCCCGAGCGGGTCACTTTCCGCGGGGCAGTGACGCATTCTGATGACTTTGTGCGGCATAGGGTTGAGTCAACGGGGTCGTTCCGAGTAGCCTGTTGTTCTGGAACGCAGGTCGGGCCTGACCCGTCGGATTGCGTTAATCCAGATGGGAGGGCCGTCTCCGGGACCTCACTTCGATGTCAGAAGCCTCCGATTTCCCCGATCCGTTCGACCCCACTGAACCCTTCGCCCCTCAGCAGCCATTCGACCCGACTGAGCACTTCGAGCCTCTCTCTGAGGAATCCCCTGAGCCTGTGTTCGAAGGTCTCATCGACGAGGGCGAAGCTTCAGAGCACACCGCGGACAAGTTGCTTGCGGAAGAAAATGGCGAGCCGGTCGAGGCTGAGGCCGACGAGACCCACTTCGCACATCATTACCAGCACGACGACCGGCCGCCGTACGATCCGCCCAAGGTCCGCGGCGTGCTGATGGCCTTAGGTGTGTGTGGCGCTGTCATCGGCTCTGGCGCCCTGTTTGCGTCCGTTGCTGAACCACCGCCGGCCCCCACCCCCGCTGCCGCTCCGACGGCCGCCGCCCCCGCCGCAGTCGATCCTAGTACGGACATTAAGGCACTCGCTGGTCGTGTCGACGATTTGAAAGGTGACTTCGACGGACTCGGCAAGCGGATCGACGATCTGCAAAAAGCGATCGCCGCCATGCCCAAGCCTGCCCCTGCTCCCGACCTCAAGCCGCTCGAATCCGAGATCGGTAGCCTGAGCAAGCGCATCGACGCGATTCCCGCGCCCGGCGATACGAAGGCACTCGAAGCGAAGCTCGCCGATGCCGTGAAGGGTCAGGACGCGCTCGCTGCCGAGTTGAAGGCGCTTTCGCAATCGACGTCGTCATTCTCGAAGACGCTCGACTCGCAGAAGACGCTCATCGCCGCACTCGACACCAAAGTGAAGGGTCTCGGCGACGCGAAGCCCGCTGCCACAACGGCAACCACGACAACCCCCGCCGCCACCACGACGGCAACCGCCTCCCCGACGTCCGACGCCGACTTCGCCAAGGCGCTCGACCTGTTCAAGAAGGGTCAGTATGGCGCAGCGAAAGACGGCTTCGTCGCGCTCGGAACGAGCAATCCGTCAGACGCCCGCGCCTGGTACTACGCGGCGATCGCCAACGGGTACGCGACTGCCAAATGGGACGGCGATACGATGAAGTTCGTCACCAAGGGTGCGGACATTGAAAAGGCCGGCACCGCCAATCCCAAGCTCGACACCGCGCTTGCCGACCTCGACGCGAACGCGAAGAAGTGGCTCGACTCCGTCCGGCCCGCTGCGAAGTAAGTCGCAATTTCGCCCCATCGAACCGAAAGGCCCACCTCTCCCGGGCCAATCGAATCGCCGGGCGTTCAGGCTCAGAACGAAGATTCCCCCAAGTCTGCGATATCGCGCTGGTTCCTGATCAAAATCGACTTTCAGTTTTGTCTGATCGTTTCAGCATTTCTCAATCAAGCGGCCGGCCAATTTCCCAGTGATGGCCGAACGGATCGACGACTCTCCCCAGTCGCCATCCATAAGCGTCGCTCACGTTGTTAACGACCTTCGCACCTGCCGCAACCGCAGTCGCAAAAACCGCGTCGGGATCGGCGACGGTTAAAATCATGCGAGTCGTGCTACCATTGAGCGTGGCTGGACTGAAATTCGCATGCTCGGGCGATTCATCCGCCACCCAGAATTCGGCGCCGTCAACGGCCAGCCGCGCGACCACTGCGCCGTCGGGGCTATCGATCCGAAAGACCTCAATCGCGCCAAAAGCCGATTTGTAAAACTCCACCGCGCTCGCTCCGTTTCTGACAGAGAGCATGGGAGCAATGGTCGTCGTTGGAAGTGGTCGATCGCTCATATCCAGGCGCCAGTGAGTTTAGAAACGTTTAAGAATCCACGAAACAGCAGTTGCGCGGTTCGGAGAACGGAATGGGCTGGGTGGACTGGACAACTTGTTATCCAGGTGGTGCAGCCACATGAGGGCAAAGCGTAAAAGATCGCAATCGCCTCCTGTCGCTTCGCGACCGGGACAAGCAATTTGTCCCGGCCACCCGTCACTCCTTTTGATCACTCCTCGAGTGTGTAATTCCGAATGGAATCAACGTGCACGCGGCGCATACTTCCCGCCCGACGATTCAGCGATACGTTTAAGCTGGTCGCCACCCAGCCCGGCCGAGAGATCGATGCAGTGAATAGGAATCTTGTTCTTGTTACGCGCGGTGATATCTTCAACCGTGCCGTCGGGAAAGAGTCCGTCGGAAAGGAGAAAGATCACGTCGGGTTTAAGGCCAATCGCGGTGCGCATTGCGGCGCGGGGATCAGTTCCACCGTCGGGCTCGATCAGGCGAAGCCACGCCGTTAGTCCGTCTTTTGACGCCGTGTCCACGGTTCGCATCGCGCCACCGGGCATCATGAGTGGGCCGTCGTTGTAAAAAATCACCGTGAATTGTTGCGGAAACTGTAATCCTTCCACGCTCCGCCGCAATTCGCGTTTGGCACGCACCAGACACGCATCGTCCTCCATGCTTCCGGAACAATCGACGACATAAACAATTCTTTGAGCCTCTGCGCGAATCCCGTAAAATGTCGTCTGTCGCCAGGGTGGAAGTTCCAGAAACGGCACTCCCTCGCTGTACTTGTCCGATGTTCCCGTAGGATTCAAAAGCGAAGACGCCGATTTTGCTCGCTTCGCCATTTCCTCGGCGCTAAGCACTTTGGGCTCGATGTCCTTCGCTTTCGGCTTCGCAGGCGCGGGCTTTGGCGGGACAGGTACCGGCTTTTGAGGAGGTGGCGACTGGTTGGGCGCCTGCGCTTTCGTATTCGTCGTCAGGACGGATCCAAGGCCGATGGCGAGCGCCGCGACGAGCAGAGATGTCGTGGTTCGATTCATCGGCCAAGAATCTCCCTTGCGACCTCAGATTTGCGCCACGATGACGAATAACCGGATAGGTCAAGCATCTCGTCTTTGCCAATCTGTTCAATTGAGAGTGACACGAGGGTCGTCAATCGCACAAGAGTTTGGTAGCTTGACTGATCCGCATTTGGGGCACTGCCCTGGGCGGCCTACTGTTGAGATGCTTCAGCCTGACCGGATATTCATTCAGTGACCCACCTTGCGCGTGCTGTCAGGAGTCGTCTTGAATGTGGGGCTTGAACCTCGCGGAACTTGGCCTCATTTCGGGAACGATCGCCACGCTCGTCTTTCTCGAAGGCCTTTTGAGCGCGGATAACGCGCTGGTGCTCGCCGTCATGGTGCGGCACCTGCCCAAGGACGAGCAAAAACGAGCGCTTCGTTACGGAATCATCGGCGCGTTCGGCTTTCGATTGATCGCCGTCATCTTCGCGTCTGCACTGCTCGAATACTGGTCGTTCAAGGTCGTCGGGGGAGTTTACCTCCTTTACCTGGCCATCGCACATCTTCTCTTCGGTGAAGAAGAATCCGACGGAAACAAGAAGTCCCGGTTCGGCAGCGGGTTCTGGGGAACGGTGATCGGCGTCGAGATCGCGGATATCGCCTTCTCGATCGACTCGATCGTCGCAGCTGTGGCGATGGCTGGGGGAATTCCTGCCGAAGTTGCGAGCCGCACTGCGTTTAGGCTTGGCAACTTTGATTTCACGATGAAGTTGTTCATCGTCTATCTGGGCGGGATTCTCGGCATCGTCGCCATGCGATTCGTCGCCGGCTACTTTCTCATCTTGCTCGACCGATTCACCGCGCTCGCGACAGGCGCCTATTATCTCGTCGCCTGGATCGGTCTGAAACTCGTCGGCAGCGGCTTCCACGACGCTCTTCATCCCGACCTGAAGAAGGGCCCGGCCCCCTCTTGGCACACCAAGGTTCCCGGTTGGGCGTTCGACTTGCCGCTCGAGATGAATCCCTGGGTCTTCTGGGCCGGCATGGCGCTGATCGTCGCCGCGAGTCTTGCCTACCGGCCCCGGAAGAGTGCCGCCGAGTCGAAACAGATCACGGAAGAAGAATTCCTGACCTGACGAACCCGGCGTCGTTTGTTCACTTGCTGGGATCAAACGTCTCGTTGAGAATCCACGCCAGCCGAACGGCCGATCGCATCACGCGATCCTCGGCAACGGGCAAATTCTTGGACAGATATGGCTGACTGAGCTTCGTTCCTGGCTTGAGCGCCGCTCCGGTCGCAGGATCTACGTAAGCATCTCGAGCAGCCGCGAGGCTCTCGTTCGCCCAGGACTCAACGGCTCCAAACGTCACCGACGCACGGTATTCCGGCGTCAATCGCGCTTGCAGCCGCTGGAACACCGCCGCTTCGTCGAAGCCGCCTTTTTCCAGCAAACCTGAATCCCAGAGCCGGTGCAGGTTCGTTCCCTGATCGAAAAACTGAAGCTGCAAATCGTTACCGCCGCGGTCGGACCGATCGCCTACGTGGACGGGTTGATGCATGTCCTGCACGAAGTGGGCGAGAAACCGAAGCGCGAGGCGTTTCTGGGCAGGCGTCGCGGCCGGATCGGCGAGTTGCTTGCGGAAATCGGCAATCTTTGAAATCACGCAACCGCCTTGCTGGCAATACTTCGCGTCGTACGCGCTCGCGGTGATCGGCACGTTCACATAATGCCATGGCGATGATTCGGGGATGTCGCGACGGTGTTCGTCGGGCCACAATGAGGCGTCGGCCAGCGACTCGCCGTTGTCGAGAATCGCTGCGATGGCCTGTTTCGTCTTGGGTGTGAGCAGTGAATCCGTGAGCCGCGCCGAGGCGCGATGGCCTATGCGTCCCCAGCCGAACGTGGTGCCGGCGGCTGCGAACAGGCTCGCAACGGCGAGCATCAGCGTGAACCGCCATTTGATGTGAGATGCGCGAAACATGAAACCTCACAAAAGGATTGATCAACAACTTTCCTGACCGGAAAGTTCCCGCCTGGCGAATGTCCCGCCATCAGCGTAGCCGACC
The DNA here is from genome assembly GCA_945957605.1 of uncultured Isosphaeraceae bacterium. Classification (GTDB taxonomy): domain Bacteria; phylum Planctomycetota; class Planctomycetia; order Isosphaerales; family Isosphaeraceae; genus CAMFLR01. Next base: position 538,279 of record CAMFLR010000003.1, on the reverse strand, counting down.
GCGCGCCCGAGAGGCAATTGGCGCGCCTGATATGACAATATTAAAGGAGGTAAAAGGTCGTTGCAGCGGCACGATTCATGCCGGAGAATCACCGGTGTGCGATCGCGTCTCAGGATAGACGCCGCCGCGGGCGTTTTGCTACTGTGATCGTTTCGAGGCGCATGCCGAACGCATCTTTTTTCTATTATCAGGACGGCGAGTGATGGCGGCTGTCGACCCCTATGCCTTGTGCCCCTGCGGCAGCGGTCAGAAGTTCAAGTGGTGCTGCCAGAAGATGGAGTCGTACGCCGATCGGGCTCAGCGACTGTACGAAACCGGCCAAACTGAAGGCGCCCTCGAAGTTCTTAACGACGGCCTCAAAAAAGAACCGGCCAACGCCTGGCTCTTGATTCGCAAGTCGCTCATCCTCATCCGCACCGGCCAGCCCGAGGAAGCCAAGGCGAGCCTGCGCGAACTTCTTTCGCGCCAGCCGCAACACGTTTCCGCCCACGCACTTCTCATTCGTTGCGTGCTGGAAACCGAAGGGCCGATGGCCGGCGTCGCGCAAGCCCAAACCGCGCTCTCAGCCGTCACCGAAGCCGAGCGCAAGGGTCTCGGCGGTATGATCGGCATTGTGGGTAGTCTGCTCGTCCGCCTCGAGCACTATCCCGCCGCCCTCGCGCACGTGCGCCTCGCGCAATCGCTCAAATTCAACAAGGAAAACGACGAGCGGCTCGACCAGCTCGAATCAGGCCTGCTCAGCACGCCGACCGTTTTGCCCTGGCAGAAGGAAGACTACACCTTCGCCGACGCCCCCGCTGGCCTTGCCGCCGACGTCGCGACGCGATTCACCGAAGCCGTCGACTGGGCTCGCGCAGGTCTCTGGTCATCGGCCGCGGCGGCATTCGAGCTTCTTTCGCAAGACATCTCAGGCCCCGAGGCCGATCGCAACCTGGGCCTCTGCAGGCTGTTCCTCGCCGAAGATGCCCCCGCCGCACACTATCTGCGACTCGCGATCAGCAAGATGGGCATTAGCGCCGACGCGGTCGACCTCGAAGCGCTTTGCCAGATCATCAGCCCGCCGCGATCGAGCGACAAGGTCGAGCACGTTCAGCTCATCTGGCCGCTCCGCAATCGCAACGGCCTGCTCACGTCGCTTCGCGAGCAAAAGGACATCATCGAAGACGAGCGCGGACCGATCGACCCGTTCGATCCGGACTCACCGACCGTCGATCACTTCGTCTTCCTCGATCGCGCTCCACTCGCAGCGCAGAGCGGCAAGGATCTCGTCAGCTCACAGATCCCTCGCGTCCTCTGCCGTGTTGCGGTAGGCAACGAAATCGTCGCACTCGAAGGTGACGACGACGGCAAGCTCGACGCGGTGAAGGACAAACTGCTCGCCCTCGCAGGCGCGGCAATTCCTCCCGCGCATCCCAAAACCAAGGTCCTCGGCCACAACTCGCGCTACAGCCTCTCGCTCTCCTGGGAATGGCAGCCGCCCGAAGAGATCGAAGCGGCCGAACTGCGTCGCCTGACCGACCAGGAGCAGTCGCGCCTGGTTCGCGAAGTCTGGCCGACGCTCAAGATCCCCTACCTCAACTACCGCACCCCCGAACAAGCGGCGAGGGCGGGAGACGCTGAAGTACCGCTTCGTGCTGCCTTCTGCCAGTTCGAGTACCAGCAGCAGTTGAGCAAGGCGCCGATCGACATGCCCGCCTTCCGCGCTTCGCTGAATATTCCCAGCGAGCCCGCGGTCGACCCCGCGACTGCCGACATCATCGAAACGCTGCCGCTCGCGCGATTTGCCTACGTCGCCGTTGAAAAGCTCGAGAACGAAGCACTCGTCGTTTACTTCGCACGAGCGAAGCAGAACGGCATGCCCCAGGCTGCGAAACGAGCGGCCCAGGAGCTCGCCACGCGACGCGACTTCATCGGAGAACAACGGCTCGTTCGCACGGTTTACTCCGATCTCGCAGCCTATCAGGAAGAGGCCAACGGACTCGACGCCGCGCTCGCCGTCGTCAAGGAAGGCCGCGAAATCGAACCCGCCGCACAACGGCAATACAACGCGCCGGCGTGGGATATGTTCGAGGTGATGCTCAAGGCAAAGGCGCTCAAGCCCGAAGTCTGGGTGCCCGAACTGGCGATCGTTCTCGAACGGTATCGCGAGAACCAGAACGCCAGCCAGATCATCATGCTCAGCCTGATGCAAATGGGTCTGTTGCAGGCTGTGCCGAACCCCGACAACCCGGGTGAGATCATGATCGACCCGCGTGGGCTTCAAACGCTCATGGCCGAATACGGCCCGCGTGTGACGACCGCTTCGGGTCAGCTTGGCGTCGCCGCAAGCAAGGGCGAGATCTGGACCCCCGGCGCCTCGGCGGGCGGTGGTTCCTCGTCCGGCGGCATCTGGACACCCGGCGGCTCGCCGCCTCCTGCAGCAGGTGGCGACAAGCCGAAGTTGATCATTCCGGGCCGATAAATCGGCTGGATTCGCACGTTCGACTGTAATATCCAAGGGTAGCCCCAGGTCTGATGGGGCTACCCCCTTCTTTCTGTGGAAACGACATCGCAGTTATGCCGTTGGCACAAGGAGATGGATAGGATTGGGTGGCCCGGACAACTTTGTTGTCCGGGTGGCGCAGCCACAGGAGGGGAAAGCAGAACTGTCTGTGTGAACCTTTTGCCGCTTCGCGACCGGGACAACAAAGCTGTCTCAACCACCCCATTACTCCATGTGTCTAACATCCAGTACGTGACTTCGATGACAGCGGAAAGCAGACGCTCCATGTCGCAGGATTCGGCCAACGACGCCGCCAGCCAGGTACTCGCCCTCGTTCACGAAGGGTGGGCGCATCTCAAGTTCCAGCGGCCCCTCGCCGCGTGGGCAAGCTGGCAACGCGCACTTCGGCTCTCTCCCGACGACCGCGCTGCGCAACAAGCCCTCGACCACCTCAAATCGGCCGACGAACTCCCCGAAACCGCCCGCAAGGAGCGCCGGTTTCGCAACCCTACGTCCGCCGAAGCCCGTACCCGCTGGAGCGAAAAATTCGCCGGCCGCGACCTTAGTGCGCTTCCTGACGCAATCGACGCATTCAGCGAGATCATCGCCGAAACACCTAACGACATCGACGCGTTAGAAAACCGCGCCCTATGCCTCGCATGGCTCGGCCGGCCCGAAGCGATCGGCGATCTGCATCGCGTCACCGAACTTGCCGCCGAGACCGACTTCGATCGCGCCGTCGAGGCCGCAAAGCTCGGCGAGATTCTTCGCCAAGGGGCCGGCGCCGAGCCGTACGCCAACGAGTTCAGCGACGCCGTCGACCTGGGCAAAACCGAGCACACGTCGCCCAAAACACTCTATGAACAACTGAAACGCCGAGAATATCTTCGCCGCCTTCCCAGCCCGCGCGATCACGGCGATATTCACGTCGACGAATGGCTCGATCGCCCCTGGCCCGAAAACTCGGGGACGACGCACACGCTCGCCGAACTCCCGCGCGTCTTGGGGCTTGTCCTCTCATCGGACAACGTCTTCCGCGTGTCTTCGCCTGATGCCTCGAGCTTCTGGAAAGTCGCCGCGACGCTGCAATCGCTCGCGCCCGACCTGCAAATCACCCGCACTCCCCTCCCCTTGCCGATGCTCGACGCGGCCGTCTGGACGATTCGCATCCCCGAGTGGGTGAATGAGGATGATCGTCACCGGCTCTATCGCGAAAACGTCGAAGATTATTACGAAAACCGCTGGATCAACATCAAGCGGGCCGGTCTGCTCAACCTCTCCCCGCTCGAAGCCGCACAAAAGACCGACGCCCCCACTCGCGCCCGACTCGCTGCCACAATCGCGATTCGCGAAGAACTCGCCGCCCGCCCCGGCTCGGTTGAGCTTTATCAGGGTTATCCCTTCGACCGTCTGCGCAAGCGTCTGGGAATCGAGCCCGATAATCCCGACGCCGTGAATGCCGAAGAAACCGGCAGCATGAGCGGCAGCGAGCTCGACTCGATCGACCCAGGTACCCTCGACGATCATTCACTTGTCGAAGCATTCCAATCCGCCGCCGCGCTTGGCAACGACTCCCGCACGGTGCGTTTCGCCTCGGTGCTCGTCGATCGCAAGCCAAGCGTTCTCGAAGCGGTAAATCTCAAGGACCTCTTCGCCCCGCTCATCCGCGCGGCGATTGCCGACGGCGATGAAGAGTTGGCCCAACGTCGGATCGATCAGGCGATCGACCTCGATCAGACTTTTGGCGACGGCGAACTTTACGCCGAGTTCACCGTCTGGAAAGCAGAGTTGCTTTGCGGCCTCGAACAACCCGACGCCGCAACCGAGATCTACCGCGAGTTGGCCGAATCTGGCCAACAGCCTGGAGCCGACACCCCGGCCTGGATCGCGTACGACGGCGCAACCACGCTTTACGACGCCGGTTACGCCGATCACGCCCGAACGCTCGCCGAACTGACGCTCGAGCTTGCCGACGCCGAGGAGAACGACGAAGCAGCCCGCGAGACAACCGTCCTGCTCGAACGCTTGGCCGAATCCGAAGGTTAATGAGGAGTTACACATTTGGCACAAAGCAAGGCATAGAACCGGGTTGCCTGGACAACTTGCTGTCCAGGTGACGCAGTCACAAGAGGCCAAAGCAGAACAGTTTGCGATCTCCTCTTGTCGCTTCGCGACCGGGACAACGAGTTGTCCCGGCCACCCGATTCGACCTCATGTCCGAACCAAATGCGTAACTCCTATCCTAATCAAGAAAACCCTCTCTCCCACGCCTTCCTCAAAGGTCCCCCAATGTCCTCCCCCGCGACCGATCTCGCCCTCTTCGACCAGATCAAATGGACGGCTGACGGCCTTGTCGCCGCGATCGTTCAGGATTCAGAAAATGACCAAGTGCTGATGCTCGCCTGGATGGATCGGCCGGCGATTATCAACACGCTCGCGACCGGGCAGACGCATTTCTACTCGCGATCGCGCAAGTCGAGCTGGCACAAGGGCGGAACGTCGGGGCACGTGCAATACGTCGAATCGATTCGCGTCGATTGCGACGGCGACGTCCTCCTGATTCGCGCTCGCCAGGTTGGCGGCGCGTGCCATGAGGGATACCGGACGTGCTTTTTCCGGGAAGTGACAGCCGACGGCAGCTTGCACATCATCGCGACGCCCGTTTTTGACGCCGAAGGCGTCTATGGGGAGACCAAGGCGCGAACGTCCCTCCCCGAAACGACGTCTGGAGAGTAAACTAGTCGTTTCGCCTTGCGCGCACGGTCCCTCTGCGCAGGTGGACAATGTACAGTGTTTTCGATCAAGCGTAACCTTCGGCCGACCCCAAAAACTTCTGTTCGACCGTCGCCGATACGTGCAAGACCGAGAGAAGGACATCGAAGATGAGGAAGCCGCGATTGATGACCCCGGGGCCCGCCCCGGTTCCCGAGGAAGTCTTGCTCGAGCTCGCCCGGCCGGTGATTCACCACCGCTCGAATGAGGCCAAGGAGGTCATCACCGAAGTCACCGCCGGCCTGAAAGAGGTCTTCAAGACCAAGAACGACGTGATGATCCTCACCGCGTCGGGCACGGGCGCGATGGAAGCGGCGACGGTCAACACGGTTCCTCCCGGCGGCAAGGCGATCGTCCTCAACGCCGGCTACTTCGCCGATCGCTGGGCCAAGATCTGCAAGGCCTACGGCATCAACGTCGTCAACCTCGAGACCGAGTGGGGCCATCCCGTCGATCCCCAGACGGTCGAAAACGCCCTCAAGGCCAATCCCGACGCCGCTTGCGTCATGGGCACCTTGAGCGAAACCTCGACCGGCACCGGCCACCCTGTCGAAGCGATCGGCAAGATCGTCGCCAAGTCCGACGCCGTGTTCGCCGTCGACGGCATTTCAGGCGTGGGTGCGATGGAATGCCACACCGACAAGTGGGGCATCGACATCCTTTGCGTCGGCTCGCAGAAAGCTCTCATGCTGCCGCCTGGCCTCGCGTTCATCGCGGTAAGCGACAAGGCGTGGGCGAAGATCGACGCGTTTGACTCGAAGAGCTTTTACTTCAACCTCAAAACGGCGCGGAAGAAGGCGAAGGAATTCGACACCCCCTTCACCCCCGCCCACACCCTGATTCTCGCCCTTCGCGCGGCTCTGAAGATGATTCAGACCGAAGGGATTGAAAACGTTTGGGATCGCCATCGCCGCCTGAGCGAAGCGTGCCAGGCCGGCATTAAGGCGCTCGGCCTCGAACTCTTCAGCTCGCGCCCGGCCGAAGGCCTTACCGCCTTCAACGTTCCCGCCGGCCTGAAAGATTCGCAGATCCGCAACGCCCTCACCGCCAAGTTCGGCATCACGACCGTCGGCGGTCAGGACAAGCTCAAGGGCCACATCATCCGCGTCGGCCACATGGGCTACACCGACGAGCTCGACGTCATCTCCGGCCTCGCAGCACTCGAAATGGTGCTCAGCGAACTTGGCCACAAGCTCGAGCCGGGTGTCGCCGTCACGGCCGCCCAGCGCGTCTTTATCGGCAAGCCGGCGCGAGCCTGATTCGCGCGAACATATCAAAACACAATCAAGGGGGTCGAGTTTTCGACCCCCTCTTCATTCGTTGAACGTTCAAGTTCTGATTTGTTTGGGATTGGATGGGAGAAACGATGGCGCATCGCGTTCTTGTTACCGACAAGCTGGCGGACGAAGGCCTCGACTTGCTTCGTTCCCAGCCGGGTCTTGAAGTCGTCGTCAACACCAAGCTCGACACCGCCGGCCTGCGTGCCGCGCTCGCCGAAGCCGATGGTATCGTCATCCGCTCGGGCACCCAACTCACCGATGAAGTTCTCAAAGACCAGCCCCGGCTCAAGGTGATCGTTCGCGCAGGCGTGGGTGTCGATAACATCGACGTCCCCTCCGCGACGCGCCAGGGCATCGTCGTGATGAATACGCCCGGCGGCAACACGGTCTCGACCGCCGAACACACGATGGCGCTCATCCTCGCCCTCTCGCGCAACGTCGGCCCCGCCAATTCGAGCATGAAGTCGGGCAAGTGGGACCGCAACAAGTTCACCGGTACACAGCTCGGCGGTAAAACGCTCGGCATCGTCGGCCTGGGACGCGTCGGCCTCGCCGTCGCCAAGCGTGCGCAGGGCTTCGACATGAATGTCGTCGGCTTCGACCCATTCCTCTCGGCCGAACGAGCCCAGGAACTGGGAGTCGAGAGCGTCGGCCGGCTCGACGATCTCTGGGAAAAGTGCGACTACATTTCGCTGCACACGCCGCTTTCCGCTGAAACTCGCCACCTGATTGGTGCGCGTGAAATCGGCATGATGAAGAACGGCGTCCGTCTGATCAACTGCGCCCGCGGCGGCCTGATCGACGAAGCCGCGCTCCTCGAAGCGCTGAACGCAGGCAAAGTCGCCGGCGCTGCCATCGACGCTTTCGATCCCGAGCCCCCGCCCGCCGATCACCCGCTTGTTTTGCACCCCAAGGTGCTCGTCACCCCGCACCTCGGCGCTTCGACCGAGGAAGCCCAGATTAGCGTGGCGGTGGAAGCCGCTCGCCTGCTCTCCGACTTCTTCGGTCGCGGCCAGATCAAGTTCTCGGTGAACATGCCGACGCTCGATCGCGCCGAACTCGAAGAAATTCGCACCTACCTCGACCTCGGCCGCCGGATGGGCATGCTCCACGCTCAGATGGACCGCGGAACGGTGAAGAGCGCGACGCTACGGTACCGTGGCGACGTCGCGAGCAAGAACACGAAGCTGATCACCGCGAGCTTCGCCGCCGGCTGGATGGAATCCGCGCTCGACGAGCAGGTCAACCTCGTCAACGCAGAGGTGCTTGCCAAGGATCGCGGCATAGCGATCATCGAACAAAAGACGAGCGATCCCGGCGATTTCGGGTCGATGATTCAGACCGAAGTCGTCACCGAGCGCAAGACCTACATCGCCTCGGCCACGCTCTTCGGCAAGCAGTTCATCCGCCTAGTGCAGCTTGGCCCCTACCGCCTCGACGCCCACCTCGACGGCACCCTCTTCATCTTCACCCACCGCGACGTCCCCGGCCTGATCGGCTTCATCGGCACCACCTTCGGCCGCCACGGCATTAACATCGCCCAGATGAACGTAGGCCGCGAAGTGCCCGGCGGCGAGGCGATCGGCGTCGTCAATCTCGACAGCTACCCGTCCGCCGCGGCGCTTGAAGAAGTGCAAGCGCACAAGGACATCACGAGCATCAGCGTGATCCGCCTGCCCGGCCGCGACGAAACGCCACCGTGGCTGGGATCATGATGTTTTGAATCCTTCAATGATCAACTGAAGGCTTTCCGCTGGCTCCCATGCTCCTGCGTGGGAGCCTTTCTTTTTCCCGCTCCGACGCTCTTTCGGTCGCGATCAGAAAGCAACGGATTCGCCGTTATTGGCGATAAGGCTTCTTTGATTGATAGAGTTTGAGGCGTGTTCGGTATTCATCCTTCTCCTCTTTAGAACTCAACAAATCGATTGCCTCGTTCTGATACTTGACCGCCTTGTCGAACTCACCTGTTTCGGCGTATGCCGCGGCGAGCGTATCAATGGCAACAGGCAGCTTCCAATCGGTAAGCTCACACGCTTTCGTGGCAGTTTCTACAGCTCGCTTGCCATCGCGGAACTTTCCGTCCGACCAAGTGGCCCAAATGAACGCGAGGTGAATCGAAGGCGCAGGGTATTCAGGATCGATTCGAATCGCTTCCGAGAAATCTGCGAGCGCGCGGACAGTCTCTTTCTTGTACGCCAGCAGGACTCCTCGCTCATTATAGGCAAATTTAGATCGAGGATTGATTCGAATTGCCTCATTGCAATCCGCAATCGCCTTATCGACTTCGCCCTTCATGTCGTAGCTGAGCGCACGGCTCGTGTAGGCGAGTGCGTAGTTAGGATCCAGGCGAATCGCCTGTGATGAATCTTCAATTGACTTATCGATATTCCCTTTGAGTCGCCACGCGATCCCGCGATTGAGATATGCCAAGGGATCGTCCGGCGAAAGCTGAATCGCCTTGTCAAAATCGGCGATCGCTTTATCCCATTCCTTCTTCTCTCGCCAAATAAGTCCACGATTGTTGTAAACTGCCGCGTATTTGGGATTGAGGCGAAGCGCTTCTGAGTATTCGGCGATCGCTTTCTCAAACATTTTCATTTCTTTGTATACATCACCCCTTACGTGAAAAATGTCGGGGTTGTTGGGCTTCAGGTCCTGCGCGAAAGAAAAATCCGCAAAAGCCTTTTCAAAATCCTCCTTCGCCGCAAAGCAACTCGCACGCTGCAAGTGAGCTTCGACGGACGTCGGCCGATTCCGAATGACTTCAGAGTAGTCAGAAATTGCTTTGTCGTATTCGTTCTTTGCGATCCAATTACGGCCGCGGTTCAGGAACGCATCCATCAATTTGGGGTCGAGACGAATCGCTGCTGTGTTATCCGCGATCCCTTTATCGAGCTCGCCTTTCATCGAATAGCAGGCGCCGCGGTTGAGATACGTCGTTGCAGCATTTGGATTGCACCGAATTGATTCCGAGTAATCGGCGATTGCCTCAGTGAACTTTTTTTGCTTTTGAAATCGAAGATCGCCTCGTGCCGAATACGCAATCCAAAGATCGGAATCGAGACGGATCGCCTCGGTATAATCCGCAACCGCCTTGTCCAACTCATCTCTGACTTCCCACATCGCCCCGCGCTTGACATAGCCCATGAGATTGCCGGGGTCGAGCCGAATCGACTCCTCGAAATCCGCGAACGCCTTGTCGAACTCCTTCAAGTTGAACCACGCGGTTCCGCGGTTTTCAAAGGCATTGGAAGACTGTGGATCGAGCCGGATCGCTTCGGAGAAGTCTTCGGCTGCTTTTTGGTACTCGCCCTTTGCATTCAAGGCGAGACCGCGATTTTCATATGCGGCTATATAGTTTTCTTTGAGCTTAATCGCCTTTGAATAGTCGGAAATCGCCTTATCATATTCTTCTTTGTGACGGTATCCATTCCCTCGAAAAAACCAAGCTTCGGCTTGATCCGGGTCAATCTGAATCGCGGCCGCATAATCGGCAAACGCGAGATCGATTTTCGAGTTGAACAGCCAGTAATGCCCGCGTATGACGTGCGCACGGGCATCTTTGGGATGAGCACGGATGAATTCCTCATAGTTGGCGGGAGCGCGGTCGAGTAACACGACATCATCGATCGAAACCCAGCCTGCTACGTCACTTCCCCGTTTGAAATCCCAGAGAAACTCTTTCGTTTGCCCGATCCCGCGGAGCTTTCCCGCTCTGAGTCTAACGCGCGAACCTTCGATCTTCGTGACCTGGTAAACCTTCCAGTCATCAGCATCGGAGCCGAAAATCTTCGTGCCGATTTTAGCATCGAGCTTGGCGACGACCCTTGAACCAACCTCTATACGAGGGGACTGGTCATCGGCGTCGAGCAAAGCGGGAACAGCCATACAGAATAGAAACGCACAGCAGGAAACCATGACGATTCCTCCACAGTCAGATTATTTGAATTCATCGATCCGATCATGCCCGGACGGACCACACGGTTCCACTGAAAACGCGAACCGTTCTACGGGATAGCGAGAATCCAATATGGAAATAGAGAGCACAAGACCCAGGCGCGAGACTAACTACGGCAACCGTCCGCTCAAATTGATCCCATTCCCCTGCCCTTCATGAAAGAACTTCCCACTCTCAGCCAAGTTCACCACATCAACCAATCCCGCCGCCCGAAACCATTCCTGCACTTCTTCCAGCGTATGCCTCGACATATACTTGGGTGCATACCAATCAAGCGTATCGCAGACACGCACCTCGGGATCGGGATGCATCGATACCCCAATTGTCATCACATTTAGTGCAACGCCAATCTTTGACACCAGCCAATTTTTGCTGTGCAGCAACCTTCGTTTAATACCACCGATTGGCGCAGTGATTCGGCACAGCGGCAACAACACCCAGAGCGGCAGTCGCGTTGAAATGGCTCGGTGGATGTTGATCACTCGCTCCAGGAGCGGGCGTTCCTTGCGATAAATCCAGATCGCAATCCGCCCGCCGGGCTTGAGCAATCGCGCGACACTCAAAAACGCCGCGCGAGGGTCGGGCGTGTGATCGAGCACGCCGATCGAGTAAATCCGGTCGAACGTGCCAGTCGCCAAAGGCGGACGCAGCAAATCGCCTCGGGTGATCAACACACGTTCGCCGAACTCGGCCGTTAAATCGCGTGCGGCGCGGGTTGCTTCGCTCAAATCCAATCCAACGACATTCGCGCCGGCACTTGCAGCCACTCGAACGTAACGCCCCATCCCACAGCCGGCGTCGAAAACGGCTAATCCCGCCAATTCTTCAGCCGTAAAACCGGTGCGGGTGTAAAACGTGGCGACGTCTTCCTCGGGCCGGAGGATTCGAAAGCGATTCCACTGCAGGCCATACGTCGCCTTGGTGCGATCCTGAGTGTCGATGCTCATGCGGTCGGCCACGCCTTTTCCTCGGCGGCGCTGCGCCGCACGTAACTCGGCTCAACAAACCAGGGATCGAGAAACTCGCCGGCTTCGATGCGCTCGCAAGTCAACGCGAGCAAATTCGCGCCCTTGGGATACTCGTTCACTCGGATAATGCCGTCAGGCCAGCTCGGCTCCGCGCGACCGAGGTCGGGACCGATCACGCAGGTTCCCGGTTCGAGGCTCGCGGGCCAACTGTCGACACGTTCTAGCCGTGTCGGCCCAAGTCGCGTCCATTCCAAGCCGCGCAGGAAATCGGCGACGAAAAGATCGCCACGCTGCGCATCTCCAACCGCTGCCACGCGATCAGCCGTTTCCGCCGCACCGAGTGCAATCGCTTCGAGGCTGTCGAACCCAGCGAGCTTGCATCCCACAGCGTACGCCAACGTTTTGGCGGCGGTGATTCCAATCCTCAGACCGGTGAACGATCCGGGGCCCAGCCCAACGCCTATCGCCGCGAGGTCTGCCGGCTTCAAACCGGCCTCCAGAATCAAGTCGCGAACTGCGCCAACCAGTCCGCGACCGTGCTGTCGCGAGACGCCTGGCGGGGCCTCGAAACAGGCTCCGTCGAACCTCCAAAGCACCACCGTTGCACGGTCGGTGGAAGTGTCGAGAGCGAGCAGGCCGGGACGGTCAAGATTGAGGCCGGAGAGGCTCGCCCGAAATCGTGATTCAACGGACACTTGCATCAATCGTCCCACTCGTTTTCCGGGCTCTCCCACTTGACCGCGCCGATTGCGTATAATTATGGTAGTTTAAGAGGATCGTGTAAGTCCATCGATGAATGTCGTCGACGAACGGAAGACACGAAGTAGCCCTCGCTTCAGTCAGGCTCGGAGGTTTCTCCCCGTGCGCCGTGCGTTGATCAGTGACATTCATGGCAACCTCGAGGCCTTGGAGGTTGTCCTCGCGGATATCAAAGCTCAGGGTATCGACGAAATCTTTTGTCTCGGCGATATCATCGGCTATGGTCCTAACCCGCGTGAATGTATCGACTTAGTGATGGACGCCTGCTCGATGTCGCTCCTGGGTAACCACGACCAGGGGGCGATGTTCGATCCCGATGGCTTCAACATCGGCGCGGAACGGGCAATCTTCTGGACCCGCGAACAACTCGAAAGCCCTAACGATCGCGCCAATAACGAGAAGCGTTGGGAATTCCTGGGCAATCTGCAGCGAACGCATAAGGTTGGGCCGTTCCTGTTCGTTCACGGCTCGCCGCGCAACCCGCTCAGCGAATACATCTTCCCCGAAGACATCTACAATCACCGCAAGATGGAACGCCTGTTCCAGCTTGTCGAAAAATACTGCTTCCAGGGGCACACTCACGTCCCAGGCGTGTTCACCGAGGGCTACCAGTTCTATTCGCCCGAGGAAATCGACCACGAATACACGCTGGGCGAAGGCAAGGTGATGATCAACGTCGGTTCGGTGGGCCAGCCCCGCGACGGCGACTCCCGCGCCTGCTACGTCATCCTTGAAGACGGTCAAGACGACCAGGCGAGCCCTGGAAACTACGAAGATACGGTTGAAGGCCCGGCGTTGACGACGTCTGCCCTCTCGAAGGAAAAGACCTCCGGTCCGATCCGAATCACCTATCGTCGCCTGCCTTACGACCACGAAAAGACGATCAAAAAGATTTACTCGATCTCCGAGCTCGAACCCTTCCTCGGCGACCGGCTCCGCCAGGGCCGATAGCCCGCAAAACACCTCATCGATCGCAAACGGGCCTCAGTTTTGACCCGCTTTGCGATTTGATGCTTTTCCAAGACGTAGCCGCGGCCCTCCTCAAATCCGCGGCACTCGCGCAAGAACCAGGCGCGGCGAACGAAATCCAACGTGTGACTTGAATTGATCTGAGACTTTCTCAACGAACCGGGCCGACCAAGACCGACGCAGAATCGCCCGTTCGTCCCCGCATCGAAGGTTTTCCCCAAGATGAGCAGTCCGAAGCGGTTGGCTTTGTTCTTCGTCCTCTCCATCGTCATGATGATGGGGACGAGCTATCTGATGAAAAAGCTTGGGTTCGAGCCCGAGCCAGCTCCCGCACCCGCCGAGCCCGCAGCGAACGCTCCCGCCGCGCCGGGCCAGCCGCAACCTGGCGATGTCGCCAACGCAAACCCAGCCCAACCGGCCGAGGCCAAAGCCGCTCCCGCCGCGCCCCGTGTGGATCGCAAAGAAGCCGAGACAGTTAAGTCCTCCGAGCTGATCCTGGGCGCTTCGGATAACCCCGACCCATCGCAGTACCGTCTCGAACTCCGTTTCGATCAGATCGGCGCCGGCGTTCGCCAATTGCTGGCCGCGCGATTTGACGGCGAAACCAACGACGGCATCCCCGACCGCAAAATCCGCCTGCAGCTCATCACCGACGACGTCACCTCGCGTGCGCCCGTGTCGTTCAGCATGACGGTTCAGCCCAACGGCCGCCCCACGGTCGAAGGCGCCGGCGCCTTCCCGAACGGCGAAGAGCCGCTCGACGTTGTGCGCTGGGAAGTCGTCCGTGAAACGCCCGGCGGACCGACTGTGAAGTCGATCACCAAGAACTCGACTGACGGTAAAGGACAGGTCGAAGGCCAGCAAATCGTCTTCCGGACTGTCGCCGGCGACCCTGCCGTGACTGTGACGAAGACCTTCCGCGTCTGGAAGGGTGAAGACGGCTTCGAGTTCGATCTGACGTTCGATTCCGCGAAGGATGCGAGCATTGCCTACCGCCTCTTCGGACCGCATGGTGTTCCGATCGAAGGCGAAGCGTTCACCTCAAATTTCCGGGACGTCTTTTTCGGCCAGGTGAACGGCAAGTCGCTCGAAGTGGTGACTCGCCCCGCGTCTGACATCGTCAAGAACGAAGCAAATCCCGAACGCCTCCAGCGCTTGCCGATCAAATTCGCTGGCGTCGAAAACCAGTACTTCGCCGTCTTCCTCTCGCCGAACCCGACGCCCACGCCGACCACCCGCTGGGATCGCGAAGCGCTGGCGTTTGTCGCCAAGAAGGACGAGAAGAACACGGCGAAGTCGGACGTCGGTATCGAGCTTTCTTCGATTCCGTTCACCCCCGGCCCCAACCACCCGATTACGCATTCCTATCGCGTCTTCGCCGGCCCGAAGACGACCGAAGCACTTACGCCATACGAAGCGACCGACCTGGTTGCCTATCGTAAGCCGCAGTGGTTTAGCATTCCGTTTGCATCGACGCTCGCCCAAAGCATCATCGCGCCGGGACTTCAATACATCTACGGACTGACGCGAGCAGTCGCCCGTGTCTTCGGGTTCCAGAACGGCAACTACGGCATCGCGATCATCCTGCTGACCATGACCGTCCGGCTCATCATGTTCCCGGTCGGCCGCAAGCAGGCAATGATCTCGAAGAAAATGCAAGACCTGGCACCGTATCTTGCTGAGATCAAGGAAAAGTACAAGGACGACAAGGAACGGCAAACGAAGGAAACCTTCGCGCTCTACAAGCAGCACGGTTTCAACCCCGCCGCCGGTTGCTTGCCCGCGTTGATTCAGATGCCGATTTTCGTCGGCCTCTGGCAAGCGCTGAACAATAGCGTCGCGCTCCGGCACTCGCAGTTCCTGTACATCAAGAACCTCGCCGCGCCCGACATGCTGTTCCCGTTCCCGACCGAGATTCCCTTCATCGGCAAGTACTTCAACTTGCTGCCGTTGCTGGTCGTCAGCCTGATGCTGGTGCAAACCAAGCTCTTCTCGCCGCCCGCGGTGACTGAGGAAGCCAAGGCTCAGCAATCGATGATGAAGTACATGATGATCTTCATGGCCTTCATGTTCTACCGCGTCCCCTCGGGCCTCGGTATTTACTTCATCACGAGCAGCCTCTGGCAGGTGAGCGAGCGATTGCTTCTGCCCAAGATCACCAAGGCAGCACCGGCTCCGGCTGTTGAGGTCTTCAACGAGCAGGGCAAGCCGGTGTCGACACCCGATAACCCGCGTCCCGGTGGTTGGTTTGCCCGCAAGCTCGAAGAGTTGATGGAGCAGGCGAACAACGAGCGGACGATCCGCAACAATGAAGCGAACGGCAACGGTCGGAACGATCGCAACAATCCGCCGCCCGACCGCAACCGGAATCGTCCGCGTCCCGGCAAGCGCCGTTAATCGGTTCTCAACGTGCTCGACTCGTCCGAAACCATCGCCGCCATCGCCAGCCGCCCCGGCCCTGCCCCTCGCGCCATCATCCGGCTGTCGGGGCCCGAGGCACTGGCGATTTCCCTTGGCGATTTTCGCGACGAGTCGGGTGCACATTTGGGCTTGCCCGCGCGACCATGCGTTTATGCGGGCCAAATCCATTTGACCTCACCGACTCTGCAACTGCCCGCCAAGCTCGTCCTTTGGCCAGGTCCGCAGAGCTACACCGGCCAACCAGTCGCCGAGGTACACACGATCGGCTCACCGCCGCTCGTGAATCACCTCCTGGCACACTATCTCGCGAGCGGTGCACGCCTGGCCGAGCCGGGCGAGTTCACGTTGCGCGCATTCTTATCAGGGCGCATCGACCTCTCACAAAGCGAAGCCGTTCTCAAGGTCATCGAAGCTCGCTCCCCGCGCAAACTACAATCCGCGCTCGAACAACTCGCCGGCGGTGTCGCCGGTCCGCTCAAATCTCTTCGTGATCGCCTGCTCGATCGCCTCGTCGAACTCGAAGCCAACCTCGACTTCGTCGAAGAGCCCGACGTTTCCCCGATTTTCCGTCAGGGCCTTGTCGACGACCTCGACGAAGCGATTCACACACTGAATGGAATTCTGAATACACACCGCGGGCGCGACCAGGCCGACGCTCGTGCACGAGTCGTCTTAATCGGCAAGCCAAACGCCGGCAAATCGCGACTGTTCAACGCATTGCTCAACCACGAACACGCGATCGTTTCCCCGGTCGCCGGCACCACGCGCGATTACCTCACAGCCGCGTGCGAATTCGACAACGTCCCGCTCACGCTCATCGATACTGCCGGCGAAGAAATCGCGCGCGATGCGATAGAATCGGCCGCGCAGGATAAACGCGCTGCCCAACTCATAGACGCTGACCTGGTCATCCTGTGCGTTCCACGCGATGAGTTGCCAGCATTTTCATTTCTTGATTTATCAGCTCACCAATTGGTGATCACAAAAGCCGATCTTTCGAGCAACGATCTGCCAACAAACGCCCTTCTCACCAGCGCGGCCACTGGCGACGGAATCGCAACGTTACAATCGGCAATTGCGGCAGCACTGCGCGATCTCTCCGCACATCACGAAGCATCTCAAGTTGGCTCGCACTGGCGCGAAAGCCTAGAACGCGCGGCCGAATCGCTCAGTCAGGCTCGCGCCGTCGCTGCAGGATTCCACGGCGAAGAACTCATCGCTGCGGAACTAAGGCTAGTGATCGACGATCTCGGTAAAATCGTTGGTGCTGTAGTGACAGAAGACATTCTCGACCAAATCTTCCGCCGATTCTGTATCGGCAAGTAGCACGTCATTCGTCCGGAAAGCAAGCTCCCCAGAGGTCGGTTGTTAGGCGACAGCTAGCGAAGAAACTCTTGAGGATAAACCGTATGGCCGACAATTTACCGCTACCTCGATGGAACCGAGTCGACTTTTACCTGTTGAAAGAAGAAGAATTCGTTTCGTCTCTCTCCCAGGCCATCATTCGATACATCAAAGAAAATCCGGATGGTAATCTGAGCTTCGAGCAAGAAGCGATCGTTATTTGGGAAAAAATGTCCGTGAATGTTCCGAACGGCGGATTCACGCAATTCTTCTACAACTTCGGTGGTCCCGACGGCGTCGAGGAACTGGCCCAGTTTCTCGATTCGCTCGACTTGGCCAAAGCAGGCATCCTGCTGCGAGACGCTCTGGCGATTTACCAGCAGCATGAATCAAAGTTTCGTGTCGACAATCCCTGGGACGGGCTGTTTGGTAGCATTCAAGAGTTCGGCAAACTCGACCGCGCGTTTGTCACGCTCTCGCTCCGTTGCGATCGCACCCTCGAAAAATGGATTCGCGCGCATATCGCTGAAATTGCCGCCGACGAAGCGGGCAACCCGATCGACGCGCAGTTCACGGGCGCAGTTGAGATGCTCCAGCCAAACGGCCTGGTAAGCGAATACCTCGAAGTGAAAAAGGGAAAACCGAACGGCGCTTATCGTAAGTTTTTCGAAGATGGCACACTCCGAAGTGTGACATTCTATAAGTCAGGAAAAACTACCGGTGACTTCTGGCCCGACGGCCAGATCAGGCGCAAGGAATTCAAACGCGGTCCACATACGATCATTGAATGGTATTACCCCAGCGGTTCAATACAAAAGCGTTACGTCAAAGGTAATGACGGATACGTCGCCGAGCCCGTTCGGCTCTATCACGAAAATGGAACACTCGCTGAAGAAATTCATAAGACCGGCAAGGAAAGGCTCGGCCCGTGGCTCAAATTCTTCGACGACGGATCACCACAACTCGAAGCCGAATACGGTCCCGGTAAAAAGCTCATCGTCCATAACGCGTGGGCAGGCGACCGAACTCAAGTTGTGAGGGAGGGTACGGGAGTTTACCACGATGATGGGCGCCAACTCGATTGGGAAGACGACCTCTTCCTTGAACACAAATGGCTAGCGGATCGAGAATTGAAAAATGGAATCGGGCATGGCAAATCGGTAAGGTACCACTGTGGCGTACTATGGAGCGTTACGTTCTTGGTGAATGGAGTTGCGCACGGAGAATCGACGACCTATTGGAACAACGGTCGCGTGCGCTCTGTCCGGAAGATGGATAACGGGACTGAAGTCGAATCCCAATCGTTTCCAAAGTTTGACCGCCCAATCCCTGCCGTGCTGCTCAGTGTCGAGGCGAACGAACGTCTTTACGAGGCTTGGGGCCATATCCGGGTCGACGAGTATCCTCAGGTTCTCAACATCGACGACGTTCAATGGCAGCTTCAGGTACCGGATTTCTTGCGTGAAGTTCACGAGCGAAATCTAAGTCATTCCATCAAAGTAGAGTATGAAGACTGCAATACATTCAATGACGGCATCGCCTATTTTCTCACCGTAAGCGAGACCGGCGAGGTCACGAAGGTGCTAGCAAACGGAAGCGGTGTCTATTCCGCACGAAGCTGGGACATCTACAAACCGCTATTACAGCAGCTTCGATTCACCCCTGGCCGGATACGGGCGCGAACCGTCGAATGTACCGTCCTGGCACGCGTCGATCATACATTTGTCGAAAGCGATTCCGACTGATCCATGTTTCGTGCAGATTTTCGCATAATTTGACGCCAAGCTTTCTCCACTTCACCGCACAATTGAGAACTCGCCCACCGGCTGATACGCTACAGGTCACGCATTTTATCTCGTCAATCGCCGCTTGAACGATCGGTGAGGGAGATCCTTCCGTGCGACGACCTGCCCTGCTCGCCCTTTGCCTCATTCTCTCCTCGACATCCTCCCGCGCTGAAGACATTCGCCTGGCGAACAATCCCAATCTCTCGCCCGACGGCAAAACGCTCGCCTTCGCGTGGAGCGGCGAAATCTGGACCGTTCCCACGGCAGGCGGCATCGCCCAACCGCTGACAAGGCACAGCGCACGCGAGCGCGAGCCCAAATTCTCGCCAGATGGCAAGTCGATCGCGTTCGTATCGAACCGGCAAGGGTCGGATCAGGTTTATGTCGTCCCGGCGAATGGCGGCAACCCGCGTCAGCTCACGACTCACACGTCCGGCTACTCGCTGCAAGGCTGGTATCCCGATGGCCGCACGCTCCTGGCAAGTGCGGTGCGCGATTATGCCTGGCGCGGCGGCGAACGATTTTTTCGCGTGAGCACAGGTGAGTCGAAGGCCGAGGAATTGCTCTTCGACACCTACTGCCAGAACGCTTCGGTCTCACCCGACGGTAAGCGCATTCTTTTCACGCGTGAAGGTGCTCCCTGGTGGCGCAAGGGTTATCACGGCTCGCAAGATAGCCAGATCTGGATGTACAACACCGACACGAACGCCTTTACCGAAGTGCTCCGCCCGGCTGGTGGTGCGTCGTGGCCGATCTGGAAACCGGACGGTCGCGGTTTCTACTACGTCGCCCTCGTCGGCAAATCGCTCAACCTGATGCAGCGCGACTTCGCCATGACGGATGGCTTTCCGCTGACGCGATTTGAAGACGACTCGGTCGTACAACCAACGCTCTCGCGCGACGGCTCGACACTGGTATTCCGGCATCTCTTCGACTTCTATCGCCTCGATCTAACCCGGCCGAACGACCCGCCTGCGAAAATCGACATCCGCACCGAAGCTGATTCCACTCGCGACCCAATCGATCGTCGCGTGCTCACGCAGGCAACCGCTGCGACGTTTACGAAAGATGGTCTCGAAGTCGCGTTCATCGCCGGCGGCGACGTTTGGGTGATGGACACGGAATTGCTCGATCCCAAGCCGGTCACAAGCACTCCCGAGGAAGAGCGATTCCCCACTTTTTCGCCCGATGGCAACACGCTTTACTTCGTGAGCGATAAGGGCGGCCAGACCGATATCGTGAAGGCCGAGCGCGGCGAAGCTGACAAGGATTGGTGGCGGAACAACACGTTCAAACTCACTCCGTTGACGAACGACGCCGACGTTGAATCCGACCTCCGCTTCAGCCCCGAAGGCAGTCGGCTGGCATACGTGAAGTCGCGTGGAGACCTCTGGACAATCGCCCCCGATGGCACGAATCCGCGCAAGGTTTTCTCGTCTTGGAATTCGCCCGACTACGACTGGTCGCCCGACGGTAAATGGATCGTCTACGCCCTCTCCGACCTCGACTTCAATCAAGACATCTGGATCATTCCGTCCGACGGTTCCAAGCCGCCGTTCAACCTCTCTCGTCATCCCGACAACGAGGCGAACCCGGTCTGGTCGCCCGATGGACGGTTGATCGCATTCACAGGCCGCCGCGCTGATACCGAGGTTGATCTCTATTACGTCTGGCTTCGCGCCGAGGATGATGAGAAATCGTCTCGCGAGCGGACGCTTGAAAAGGCGCTCGATAAGGTCAAGAAAGCTCGCAACAAGCCTGCTGCGAAGGGAGCCGAGCCGCCGAAAGCCGACAAGCCGACCGTGGTGATTGACTTCGACGAAATTCATGAACGCATCCACCAGATTTCGATTGCGAATACTTCGGAGAATAATCTCTTCTGGTCGCCCGACTCCAAGAAGCTCGGTTTTTCGGCAAGCATCGAGGGCAAGGCCGGGCTATACACCGTCGAGATTCCCGATGACACCAAGCCCAAACTGCTCACCGCGCAAACGGGCACGCAGCCGCGCTGGTTGGAGTCGGGCAATCAAATCGTTTGGGTCACCGGCGGTGTGCCGACGAGTTTTGTTCCCGGCGGTAAAGAAAGCCCCTATCGCTTCCGCGCCCTGCAAACCGTGAATCAATCCGAGCGCTTCCGCGCGGCATTCGACCAATGCTGGCGGACGATGCGCGACCGCTGGTATGACGAGCGGCTTGGTAATCGCAACTGGGACGCAATTCGCCGCAAGTACATCGACATGGCCGGCGAGTCGCCCGATATCGAAACGCTCACCGTCGTCATTCAGCTCATGCTCGGCGAGTTGAACGGCTCGCACCTCGGCTTCATGCCTGGCCCCGCCGCCGATCCTTCGGGCAGTCCTGCACGCGTGGGACGCCCCGGTGCACCGGCTGAGGCTGGCCCGCGCTGGACCGCCACCACTGCACATCTCGGCCTGCGTTTCGACCCTGCATACAAAGGACCCGGCCTGAAAGTTAAGGACGTCGTTCCGAACGGCCCCGCCGATCGCAAATCGGTCGCGCTCAACGCGGGTGACATCATTGTCGCGATCGAAGGCAAGCCCGTAGATCCCTCGCTCGACCTCGCAAAACTGCTCACTGGCCCCATTGCACGTGACGTCCGACTTGCCGTTCGCGCGGGCGAAGGAAAGACACGCGACGTCGATATTCGCCCAGTTCCCTACGCGGTCATCCCTGGCCTGCTCTACGAGAAATGGGTGAAGGGCAACCGCAAGCACGTCGACACCGCGAGCAAAGGGACGCTCGGTTACTTGCACATTCGCGCAATGAACCAGCCGAGTTTTTATCGCTTCGAGGAAGAGCTTTACTCCGCCGGTGCGGGCAAATTGGGATTGATCATCGACGTGCGCGAAAACGGCGGCGGCTCGACCGCCGATCATTTGCTGACCGCGTTGACACAACCAAATCACGCGATCACGGTTGGTCGCGGCGGCGGTCCTGGATACCCGCAGGATCGCAAGATTTACGCGACTTGGAACAAGCCGATCATCGTGCTGTGCAACCAGAACAGCTTTTCCAACGCCGAAATTTTCAGCCACGCGATCAAGACTTTGAAGCGTGGAAAACTCGTCGGCGTGCCGACCGCGGGCGGCGTTGTCAGCACCGGCGCCGCGAGCATCATGGATGTCGGCACTCTGCGGCTCCCAACACGCGGATGGTTTCTGCCGAACGATGGCGAAGACATGGAACTCAACGGTGCCGTGCCCGACGTGATCCTTTGGCCCACTCCAGAGGATCAGGTTCAAGGCACCGATCGCCAGCTCGACAAGGCGATCGAACTGCTCAGTGCCGATGTCGCCGCGGAGGCCCAAAAGCCGCGTCCCAAGCTTCGCAAAGCAACGGAACGATAATGACACGTGAGTTTCTGAGAAATCTAGGAATAGCCATGTCACGGTCGGGTGCCACTGGCTATGCCAGTGCTCTCAATGCAAACGATTGCGGGCACATGCAAATGAAAGGCAACGAGCACTGGCACAGCCAGTGGCACCCAACGCAAATGGCCGCGGGAGCGGCCGAATACTCGCGATCTCATAAACAATTTATGTTGAGTAAAATCCAGGAATAGGCCATGTCACGGATTGCTGATAGCCTGGGCGTTGTCGGTCTCCCCTGCTCTCTCGCCGAGTTGAAATCGACGCGGTGGGATGTGATCGTGGTCGGCGCAGGTCACAACGGTCTCACCTGCGCGGCGTATCTCGCACGAGCCGGGAAGCGCGTGCTCGTGCTCGAAGCGCGCAAGCGTGTGGGAGGAGCCTGCACACTCGACGATCTCTGGCCGGGCTATCGCATTTCTCCGTGTGCCTATCTCGCCGGTCTCCTGCATTGGCGCGTGATCGACGATCTCAACCTGCGGAAATACGGCTTCGAGTTCATCCCTGCAACTGCCGGCATGTTCATCCCCTTTGATGACGGGACGTCGATTCAACTTGGTGAGGACGACGCTCAATGCGAAGCGGAAATTCGCAAACTCAACCCGCGTGACGTCGCCGGCTGGCACGCGTTTTGTGACGTAAAACGCCGGCTCCGCGACGCACTGCGTCCGCCCGACGATCGCGATCTCTGGCTCGATCCCAACCCGACGCGCGAGGAAATCGAGTCGCGTCTCAAAGGCGACGCCGAAGCGAGCGCGTTGCTCTTTGACTGGTCGATGGTCGATTTCGTCGAGAAATATTTTGAAGACGAGCGGCTGCAAATGGCCTATCTCGGCCAGGGGGTGATCGGCACGAACGCCAGCCCCCACGACCCGGGAACCGCGTCGATCCACTATCACCACAACTCCGGCCGGATGGATGGAATTCCTGGCATGTGGGGATATGTCAAAGGCGGCATGGGAATGGTATCGTTCCTGCTGGGAGACGTCGCCCGCGACGCCGGCGCGGTGATTGCCAGCGATATTCCCGTCGCCGCGATCCTTCCCGGTGAAGGGGTTGAACTTGAGAGTGGTGATCGGATTCATGCCTCCGTGGTCGTCTCGAATGCCGATCCGCAAACGACTCTGCGATTGCTCGGCACGAACGCCGATCCCGCCTGGAAGCAACAGGTCGAATCGGTGCCGATCACTGGTTGCACGGTGAAGCTCAACGTCGCCCTGCGTGCGCTACCGGATTTTTCGGTACGCCCGGGACAATTGCAGGAACATCATCACGGACAGATCAACACGCCGCTCACCAAAGCTGAATGGCAAATCGCGTTCGACACCGCGCGATCAGGCGAACTTCCCGAACGGCTCTGGACCGAGCTTTATTTCCAGACCGTGCACGACCCGAGCGTCGCGCCGCCAGGCGTGCACACGATGAGCGTTTTTGCCCAATACGTACCGCACACGTTTGCCGAGGGAACTTGGGACACGCGCCGGGAAGAAGTGGGCAAGCTAGCGCTCGCATCGATCGGTCGCTATGCACCGAATATTCCTGCCGACGTCATCGCCTACGAAGTTCTGGGGCCGCCCGATATCGAAACCAAGGTTGGCCTTACCGGCGGACACATATTCCAGGGCGAATGCTTACCCCCCTATATGTGGGATAAACGTCTCAAAGCGCGCACGTCGATGAATGGTGTTTTCCTTTGTGGCGCATGCACTCACCCAGGCGGCAGCGTGATCGGCATCAATGGCCGGAATGCAGCGCTCGAAGTTTTGAAAGGCTGAGACGCGTCAGCTACGGTCGCCATACCCACGCGGGTGCGTCGAGTGCCAGCGCCAGGCCGACTGCACGATCGCCTCGATCCCCGGATAACGCGGCGTCCAACCAAGATCGCGCTGAATCGACTGCGATGAGGCGACGAGTACGGGCGGGTCGCCGGCACGCCTCGGCCGCTCGACGACGGGAATGGGGTGATTCGTCACGCGTCGCGCGGTTTCGATCACCTGACGCACACTGAATCCGACGCCGGTCGCCACGTTATACGTCAAACCCTTGCCGGGCTCGATGCGAGCCAGCACGCGAAGGTGCGCCTCGGCGAGGTCTTCAACGTGAATGTAGTCGCGGACGCAGGTGCCGTCGGCGGTGGGATAATCGGTGCCGAACACCGCGACGTGCTCGCGCTGTCCGAGTGCTACTTGCAAAATGATGGGAATGAGATGCGTTTCGGGCGAATGATCTTCGCCGATCGAGCTGTCCGACGATGCGCCGCAGGCGTTGAAATAGCGCAGCACCGCGAAGCCAAGATTGTACGCGCGAGCATAATCGGCCAACGCGTGCTCGATCGCGAGCTTGGTGAAACCGTACGGATTGATCGGCCGGGGCGGGCTGTCTTCGGGGACGGGGATATGATCGGGCACGCCGTAAACCGCGGCGGTGCTTGAAAATACGATCTTACCCACACCCGCTTCCCGCATGGCGTCGAGTAGGTTGATCGCGCCGATGACGTTGTTGCGGTAATACTTCGCGGGCTCGGCAACGCTCTCGGGGACCGACGTGAACGCCGCGAAATGCATCACGGCGTCGATCGAGTTCTCCGTCAGTGCTTTGAGGAGCGCGCCTGAATCGGCCAGATCCCCCTCGATCAACCGCCCGGCAGGCACGGCTGCAATGTGCCCCACGCTCAAATTATCAAAAACCCAAACGTCGTGGCCAACCTGGGTGAGACGTCGCACAGTGTGGCTGCCGATGTAACCGGCACCGCCAACGACGAGAATACGCATCGATGTGAACCACTCCTGCCCGAAGCCGAACGTCTCCGCAAACCTGTTCGATCACTAGCCTATCATATCTCTGGGCGCGCACGCCTGGCCAAGAGTTGGCGAAGAAACACTGTTATTGCCGACGCCTGATGGTAGCGGTCGAATACGTTGAGTTTTCCGGGATCTGCGCCGCGTGTCGTCGCGAAATCTTCGCGACACGAACACATCGCATGGCCGATCGCAGAGTTACGCGAACGGCCAAATGCGAAGCGTTGCGAGTACACAGCTAACGAACGATTTCAGACGAGCTTCATCAGCAAGAATCTGGTCGCCTTCGCCGGTCTCGAACTCACAACACGCCTTTGAAGTACTCGAGGGTGCGTCGCAAACCATCGGCGCGGTCGATCGTCGGATTCCAGCCCAGCAGAGTTTGAGCCCGCGTGATATCCGGCCTTCGGCGCTTGGGATCGTCCTGCGGCAGGTCGCGATACTCGATCACGCTCTTCGTCCCGGGAACCATCGCCAGGATCTCCTTGGCCAGTTCCAGCACGGTGATTTCCGACGGGTTGCCGATGTTAACCGGCTCGGAGAAGTCGCAATTGAGCAGGCGATAAATGCCATCGACCAGGTCGGTTACGTAACAGAACGACCGGGTCTGATCGCCCTTACCGAACACTGTCATCGGCTCGCCGCGGAGCACCTGTCCCATGAGAGCGGGCAACACGCGGCCGTCGTTCAGGCGCATGCGCGGGCCGTAGGTGTTGAAAATCCGCACGATGCGTGTCTTCACACCATGATAGCGGTGATACGCCATCGTGATCGCTTCGGCGAACCGCTTGGCTTCGTCGTAGCAACCTCTGGGGCCGATTGGGTTTACGTTTCCCCAGTAATCTTCGCGCTGGGGGTGCACGTCCGGATCGCCGTAGACTTCCGATGTGCTGGCCAGCAGTAGGCGCGCGCCTTTAGCCTTGGCGAGCCCTAGCGCGTTGTGAGTACCGAGCGCACCGACCTTGAGGGTCGGAATTGGGTGTGCGAGGTAATCGGCGGGGCTGGCCGGGCTGGCGAAATGGAGGATGTTATCGACGGCACCGTCGATTTGCACCGGCTCGGAAATGTTGTGTTCGAGGAACGAAAACTTCGGATTGTCCAGCAGGTGGGCAATGTTGCGCCTGTGGCCGGTCAGAAGGTTGTCGAGGCAAATTACCTCGTGTCCTTCGGCCAGGAAGCGCTCGCAGAGGTGCGATCCAACGAAGCCGGCGCCGCCGGTGATCACCGTTCTCAAAGCTGTAATCCTCGGATGAGACGGTCGAGCCGCCCGGAGAACTCGTTTCTCCCAGGCCGCGCCCATAGTAGAACAAGCTGGCCTTGCTTGGCAAGCTGAGCACTCCAGGCGCGAAGTATGGCCTTATACGGCCAGGTGTGTACCAGCTCGAAAGGCAGTCTCAATCTTTGGATCGTTGCTTCGATCGCAACCAGTCAAAAAGCCGATCGACCAGGCCCGGTTTCACCCGGGCCCCTGGTTTCCACAGTCCGACGGCAAACGGCGCCGCCTCCGCCCGAAACCCCATCGATTTCAGATTCAGCACCATCACTGTTGCGGCCACGCCATTGTGGCTATGAACGAAAAACTGCGTCGATCTCAAATGCGTTCTCGGCTCAAACCCCAGCCACCTCACCACATGCATCCCGCAGTCGTCGCGATCGACGTCGACATACTGTTCACCGCCCAGGTCATGGTCGAGGTGCACTTCATCCCAATGCGCAGCCAGCTGGCTGATGCAATCGGCGGCAGTCTCGACCCAAACGGCGTCGGGATACTCGGTCAGAAAAAGCTTTGCTCGTTCGGCATCGTCGTCGAGGAACAATCGCTTCAGCGGCAGCGGTTCGAGGGCTGCTTTGCCCCGGAACAGACTTCGCATAGATTCACCCAGCATTGGGGACCGGCGCGAAATCGACCGGCAAGATTCGTCAGGCAGGAATCGGCTGCGTCACCGATTCTTCTTCGTGTCGCCAGATGGCCAGAACTTCCGGAAGGGGGTATTCGGTGATCGGCACTTCGAGCGTCATCAGCTCCTGAAGCCGCAGATAACCGCGAGTCACCCGAACTTCCTCTTCGATCACGAATGCCGGGTCGAGAATGTTCTTCGAGAAGAACCCTTCCACCGTCACCTGATCGAAGCCGTCGGCCACAATGAACTGGGCAAGTGTCGGATTACAGCGAATGTGACGTTCCGGCGTCACATGCAACGTTTCGGGGTCGACTTCGCCGAGCACAAATCGGAGATACAAATCCGATTCCGTCAGATCGGCGACGTCCTTTCCGCACACGTCGCAGAGGTACCCCTGCTCGCAGACAGCCATCGTCTCTACTCCTCAATTGCGGCTAGCACTCATGCAAACGCAAACGACGTCCATGTAACCGGAGAGTTGTGACGGAGTTTCGCGCGAAATCTTCAAGATCGCAAGACCTCAACCAAGGATGTCAACCATTGAATACAGCCTTGGTTGTTTTCCGACCAAAAACCGCGCTGCGTCCAACGCTCCACGGGCAAAACCGTCTCGATTTAGCGCTCTATGTGATAATTCTAAACACTCGCCCATGAGGCCAAAAACCACCGTATGTTCACCGGGGTTATCACCCGTTCTCAATGCATGCATGCCGATTTCGGCTCGCGGGCGTTCGCCGACGAGACCTTCACGGCCATGGGTGAGTGTCGTGAAACCCGTCTCGCGCGAAATGATTTCGGCGAGTCGAAGGGCGGTCCCGCTCGGGGCGTCCTTCTTCTTCACATGATGGCGCTCGACAATTTCAATATCGGCCGTCTCCCCCAGCGCACGTGCGGCCACTCCCGCAAGTTTCATGAGCAAGTTGACGGCGCGACTGAGATTCGGCGAGATCAGCACGGGAATGCGATCGGCCGCGGTCTCAATTTCCGCCTTCTGCTCAGGCTCCAAACCGGTCGTGCCTACCACTAGAGGAATTCCGCGTTCGCGGCAAACCTTGCTGATCGCCACTGATCCAGCAGGCGCGGAGAAGTCGATCAACGCGTCCACCTTCGCATTGGCGTCGAGCTCAGCAGCGAGCGCGACGCCAAGCGAAGGTAGACCAGCAATGGGACCGATATCCTGCCCGATCGAAGGATGACCGGGCCGGTCGACGGCAGCTCCCAGACTGAGCGACGGATCGGCGTCGATCAGTTGAATTAACCGGATGCCCATGCGCCCGGTAGCGCCCACGATGGCGAATGAAAGAATGTCGGCCACGAGAATTGTCCCAATGATCGCCGAACATCTCGGCGATAGAGATGAAAACGCACAGAAGAGAAGCGTGGGGACAGACAAAAATGCAACGTTATGCGTTCGCGGTTTCAGAATAAAGCGCGATCGTGCGAATGATATCGTCGAGGTCATTCGGCACGACAACCGGGCGATTCGCGAATCCAGCCCGGCGCACGCCGCGGGAGCCAAGCACCTTTTCGAAGTTTTCCTGGTCGGTCCCGTGGTAGGCGACCGTCGCAGTCGGGTCCTTGAGCTGGTGACCGGTCAAAATGCAAACAACGGTATCGCTGGGGGCTATGATCCCCTCTTCGCGAAGTTTCTTGGCTCCTGCAACGCTCGCAGCGCTTGCCGGCTCGCAACCTAGACCGCCCGCGCCAACGCGTGCCTTGGCGTCCATGATCTCCTGATCGCTCACCTGGCGGACAACGCCGTCGCAGAAGTCGAGAGCGCGCAAACATTTCTTCAAATTTACGGGTCGGTTGATTTCGATCGCCGAGGCGATGGTCGACGCTTTCAACCCCTTCGAATCAAGCTCGCCATAATAATTGTTGGCAACCGTCATCTCGGGAGCGCCGCCCTGCCATTTCAAGCCGTGATGAGTCACGAGTTGATCGAGCGTCTGGGCTCCGGAAGCGTTGATGACCGCCAGACGAGGAACGCGATTGATCAGGCCGAGCTGCTTCAGTTCGATGAACGCCTTGCCAAAAGCGCTTGAGTTACCAAGATTTCCGCCAGGGACGACGATCCAATCGGGCGGTTCCCAACCAGACGCCTCCAGCACGCGGAACATGATGGTTTTCTGCCCTTCCAGGCGGAAGGGGTTCACCGAGTTCATCAGGTAGATACCCAGACGATCGGCGACCTGTTTCACCCGTTCCATCGCATCGTCGAAATCGCCGACGATCTGGATCGTGAGTGCGCCATGATCGAGGGCCTGGGCCAGCTTGCCGTAGGCGATCTTGCCTGAACCAATAAAGATGATGGCCTTGAAGCCGAACGGCGTCGCCGAGCAATAAACCGCGAGCGCTGCCGAGGTATTGCCGGTGCTCGCACAGGCGACGCGACGCGCACCGACCATCCGCGCATGCGTGAACGCGGCGGTCATGCCGTTGTCTTTGAAGCTGCCCGAGGGATTCATCCCCTCGTATTGCAGCTTGAGCTTGCCGGTGTTGAGCCCCACAAACTGGGCGACCTTGTCGGCCGTTTGGAGCAGGGTTTGCCCCTCTCCAATCGTTACGACCTGATCAGGCGGCGCAAACGGCAAAAGTTCGCGGAACCGCCAGACGCCTGAAAAGCTCAGCGGATTGAGGCGATCGGACCATTTCGCCTCAAAATCGCGCAGTGATTTGGGGACCGGGAGTTTATCCCAGTTATAAATGACGTCGAGTAAATCGCCGCATTTCGGGCAGGAAAACGCGGTTTGATCAACCGCCAGCGTGGCGCGGCAGTTTTGGTTCAGGCATTGCTGATATGCCGTGTCGGCAGTCGCGGCCATCGGCGATCTCGGTCTTGAAGCGTGGGGATCGCCGATTCGCCCCGCGGCCTACATAGCCGAAATCGTTCGCGAATGTCGGAGCCTCGACGGAAAGAGACAATTTACGCCCCCGAACGCGGGGCGGCAAGCCGAATTCCCGACAACTCTCGCCCCTTCAATCCGAAAATTCAGCCCAGCCGTAATGTTCGCGGAAACACAGCTTGATCAGATGATTCACTCTCGTCAAAATACGTCATCGCTGTCTACATTCTTGTTATTGCCAGATACGTCAGAACCACCGAAAATCATCCCTCCAAAAGTTCATAAAGTGATCTGCCACTCTGTCCAAATCACTCAAAACTCTCGGCAACGCCGCCATCTGCAATTTACGTGAAAAGACGTTTGATGTCCTCATGTATAGGTTTCGATACGCCAGCGCACTTTTCGATCGTCAAATGTAAGTAAACCAGTGAAATTGCATAAGATCAACGAAAAACGCGTGTAAATCAGAGGATAATTCACGCGTGAATTTACAAAAACCAACCTCACGACGGTAAATCGACATGGAAGTGCTTCTACAGGGTTGACGCCCGTAACAAATATCATATCATTTGAAAACGCTAGCGGTCATCACCTGTAATCAGGTATGCCGCTGTGTACCCCCCGAGTCAAAGTTTTCCCCCTTATTTCTCACGTTTCGAGGGTTTCCATGGCTGCTGCTTCACCGAAATCCGCCGCGTCCAAGGCTTCCAAGGCTGCTGCTCCGGCACGCCCCTCGGCTGACATCCGTCGCGTTGCCGACCTGCTCAAGCAGGTGTCGGACCCGACCCGTCTCCAGGTGCTCATGCTGCTTGCTGAGAAGGAGCGGAACGTTTCGGAACTTTGTGCCGACCTCGGCACTCAGAGCCAGCCCGCCGTCAGCCACCACCTGGCGCTGCTGCGTCACGGCCGGCTCATCGAGCCGCGTCGCTCGGGCAAGCACAACTTCTACGGTCTGACCGACGGTGGCAAGGAACTCGCCAAGGTCGTCAACTCGATCATGGCCTAAGCGTCCGCCCCGCTCTCTCCGACTGTCTGGTCCCATAAAAACCAAGTCCCAGGCGCCGACAAAGATCGGTTCCTGGGACTCGTCGTTTGATACAAGTTGTCGCAAATTATCGACGCAAAAAACCGCGCGCGAATCAACGCGGCCGCTACGTAAGTTCTTCTCCGCCGCGCGGCGAACTCATCGCAACGACCGCTTCCCCGTTCTAATTTCACTTCGTGCAATTCGCGATCACATCCAGACCATGACGGATGTCACGCACCCGTGCGGCCTGATCGCCGACCTCGCGCTCGACCATGAGTGGTCCTGAATAGCCCACGCGTTTCAGCGTCTCGAGGAACTTGGCGATATTCACCTGCCCCTGCCCCAGCGGCACTTCCTCGCCCCAGTTCCCCTTCACCGTCGGGCGGTTCGCGTCCTTGACGTGCACGCTGCGAATATCGGGAGCCAGGATCTCGACCGCACGGATGGGATCACCCATGTCATACAGCAACATATTTGCCGGGTCGAAGTTCACTTTCAAGTTGGGCGACTTGAGGTCGTCGAGCGTTTTGCGCAAGAGATCCGCAGTCTCCTGACCCGTTTCGAATGCAAGCGTGATCCCTTTTTCCGCGGCAATCTGCCCAGCCTTCGCGAGTGTATCGAGCATTGCCGAGCGGCCGGCATCGCCCTCTTCGGGCAGAAATCCCGCATGCAGCATGAGGTCAGTCAGGCCTAGCGCGACGGTGCGATCGACGGCCCAGCGCAGGCGATCAAGTCGCTCGGCGCGATCGGCGGGATTGCCGAATCCGCCGGATTCCTTGATCGTTTGGGGCGTGGTGTAATCCTCGCCCGGGAAGCCGAGCATCGCGCCGGTGAGCTTCAACCCTGAAGCCAGCGCCGCCTTGGGCAAGTCATCGCCTTCTTGCCACGACGCATGGTGCGGATCACCGCACGCAATTTGCACCGCATCAATACCCAGGCCGCTGAGCAGTCGCGTCAGCTCGGGAATGCTCGTGACCTGGAGGCTCCAACTGCAAACGCCGACAACAGTCGGCCGCGAACCAGTGGCAGAATTCGACACGGCGCACCTACGATCGAGATGAAGACGACGTTACGCATGGACCGAGTTCGCCGCAGCGAACGGCCCAGATCATAGCGTGTCACTCGACGCGGGTCGAACGATTTTCGGCGTCCATCGCCGTGTCCAGATCCCCCAATCGCACCCGGCTTTCGACGCCGAAAACAACGCGATCACGCCCCGAACTCTTCGCTTGATACAGCCCGCGATCGGCGGCGGAGATCATCGCCATCACCGAATGCGGACGCCCAGCCGGAGCGTACGAAACACCAATGCTCGCCGTCATGCAAATTGTTTTGCCGCCGACCATGATCTGCCGGTCGGCCAGATTCGCGCGAATCCGCTCGGCCCGTTCGGCCGCAAGATCAGGCGCCGCGACCGGCAATGCGGCGACAAATTCCTCGCCGCCGAATCGCGCGACAAGGTCGTCACCTCGCATCGAGCTCCGCAAAATGTTGGCGACTTCACGAAGCACGCGATCGCCTGTATCGTGGCCGAACGTGTCGTTGATCCGCTTGAAGTGATCGACGTCCACCATCAAAATCGCCAGCCCGAGTCCGTGCAATGCGCTTCGGGAACTGAGCAGGCCGACTTCGCTGAGAAAGTAGCCGCGATTGTAGAGGCCGGTCAGCGAATCGCGCACCGAGCGTTCAAACATCTCGTGCTGGAATCGCTCTTCGCAGGGATCGGGACGAACGAATTTCACCACGATCGACGTGCCAAACTGCACGCGATCGCCGTCCTTGAGCGGCACCGGCGTGCGGTCGGGAAGGCGTTTGCCGTTCACAAACGTCCCGTTCGTCGAGCCCAGATCGGTCAGCCGTAGCTGCCCGGTTTCGTCCTGACCCAGCATCGCGTGATAGCGCGAAATGCTGGCGTCCGGCAACTGCAGGCTATTATCCGCGGCGCGGCCGATGCGCGTACCCGCTGCGGAAAGCTGCAGCATTGCGCCCGGAATACCGCCCATCAACATGATGAAGTAGAGCGGCGAGGGCGTGGAGGTTTCGCTCGGCGTGGTTTCCACGTCCCGAACGGCACCGTAAGTGAACTGCGTGGCGCTGCATTCGTCCATGCGGCGTTACCCCCGCAAAGATGGTTCATCATCCTCGAATTCGCGATGGAGAGTGCCTGGCTCTCCGTGTATTTGTAAGTTAGGTCACGTGCGGGAACTGTCAAATCGAGCGGCGAATTTTGTCCAAATCGAAGCAACTGGCCAACTTAACGCCGCTCGGCCGCAAAAGTCCCTTCAAGCGTGTACAGGTTGATCAGTGCGTGGTCCATCATCAATTCCCCCGCTCCAATCTCGGCCAGCGACACCCCCGGCTCGGCCCCATAGCCCCGCTGCACCGCCGCCTCGATCGTGGGGAAGTACATATGATGGCCGTTGCAGTACCCCAGAAACAGAACGTTTTCGAAAGTCGATCGCGCCCGAAGCCGATTGGCGTGCTGACAGAAAAACTCGCCCGATCCCGCGACGATCGCCAGCTTGCGATTGATCAGCACCGTATTCAGCTCGGCGTCGACCCCTTTGCCAAACTCCTCGGCCATCACCGCGATGAGTTCAGGGAAAAACGCCTTCGAGAACGCCGCAATCACAAGCGGATTGCCAAGATCTACGCGCGGTTTGAAGTGAAAGATTTCCGTCTTGCCCACGATCGCCGGGTCTTCAGGCTTCGCCGTTTTGATCGTGCCCGCCAGCTTGACGACGCGATCGCCGAGATTCTCGCCAAACGCTTTCGGCCCGCTCACGCCTGGAGGCGAGTTCGGGCTCATATCGCCCGCAGCCCCCTGCAAGAAGAGCGCGGGAATGCCCATTTCCGACTTGATCTTCGCCTTCATCGCGCCTGGAAAATCGGCCGACCAGCGGAGATCCTTCGCCTCGGTCATGACCGGATGCGCAGCGAAATTGACGAGCACCACAATCGGCTTGCCGCTCTCGTCGTCGAACCGAACCACGCGAAGACCGTTGTCGACCGGCTTCGGCTCTTTCTTCCAGTGCCGGTTGCGGTTGAGCGTGACTTCCTCCGTTCCAACGCCAATCTTCGCTGGTTTGCGATTGCCATCAGCCTCGAGAATCGCCTCGATCAGCTTGCCGGTCAGTTCCTCGCCATACGTCGCCGCGAGTTTGAACTTGGGCCCGGCTTTTTCCGTCAGTTCGATGACCGGTCCGTGATGCGTGTGGCTGCCTGAAATCAGCACATACTCAATCCCGGCTCTTTTCGCCTCGGCCCGAATCTTCGCCAGGCTCTTGGGCATGGGACCGCGTCCAAGATCGGTCGCGACGATCGCCAGCTTCGCGCCATTCGCCTCGATTACAACGGCCGAGGCCATGAGCGGGTCAATCGCACCGGTCGCGACCATGTCATGTCGCGCGGCGTAGCCCCACATCGGCAGCCCTGCCGGCGGCGTGATATCGCGCACCGCTGCGCCGACGGTAAACGTAGGTTCCGCAGCTCCAGCCAGACTGTACGACGCCAGAGCAAAAATCGCCGCGACAAGGAGTGAGCACGATCTCATAGCGCGATCCCTTGAAGTTGATCTACCCGCACGTCCGGGCCGGTTGCTACCTTCGAGATCGGAAACTGTAACGCGAACCGGAAGAGAACGCACGTCCCATGCAGCCCAAGAAACCAACCAAGGACGAAATCACCGCTGCGTATGGCCAGACCGTGCCCGACATCATCGCTCCCGGCCTGCGCGTGCTGTTTGTCGGCATCAATCCCAGTCTTTACTCAGCAGCCGTGGGCTATCACTTTGCCCGGCCCGGCAATCGGTTCTGGCCAGCGATCGCACTTGGTGGACTCACCGCGCGCCGCCTCGCGCCGCATGAGTCAGACATATTGTTGAATGCCGGTTACGGAATCACGAACGTGGTCGATCGCGCAACCGCAACCGCACAAGAACTCGCGGCCGATGAGTACATTGCAGGCGGCGTGAATCTGGCCGCGAAAATCGCGAAATTCGAGCCGAAAATCGTGGCGTTTCTGGGAATCGGCTCGTATCGCTCTGCATTTGCGAAGCCGAACGCGGTTGTTGGGCCTCAAGATGAAAGCATCGCGAAGTCGCGTGTGTGGGTGCTGCCCAACCCGAGCGGCCTGAACGCGCACTATACCCTTGCGGCGCTAGGCGGGCTCTTTGCTGCGCTTCGCGCCGCGTCGGATTTTGAGCATCGCGATTAGCCCGACAATTGGAATTCGAGCCATCTCAGGTGAGAACAGATTACAGGCTATTTCTTCACTTCAACGAGCGCATGGACGCTCGTTCCATCCGCATTCTTCTTGTCAATGATTTTATACACTGGGTCCCCCGGTTTTTTGTTCGTTGGCTCCAAGGTCTGCTCTGTCCCGCCGAGTACCGCTTTCTTCTCGCCAGTGACATAGATTGTGTCGGGCCCCTTCGGAGCAGCCGCATCTCTCGTCGGCTCCGAACATCCCGCGGCGATAAGAAGGCTAAAAATCACGAGTTGATGCGCACCGTTTTTCACGACGCTTCTCCTCATACGGCCTGGAACTTATGAATGCGATGAAAGGATCTTCCAACGCGCTATACGCCATTCGTCTTGTCTTGGTTCACCGCAAAATTGTGCGTTTCCGGTCGTCGACACATTTCATTTTCCTTCGAGACTGAGGTCAGCCTGCTCGAAGGTTTTTTGCAGTTCTGCTACCATCGGCTAGCGAGTAAAAGTCAGCCGAGATCGCCGAGAACCGATTCAACATGTCTGCACGCTATCGCCTCGCTCCCGGTCCCAAGGGAAACTGGCTGTCTGGTAATCTGCCCGATTTCCGCCAGGATCGCCTTGGGTACTTCACGAAGCTCGCACATGAATACGGCGATTGCGTGTCGATTCGCCTCGGACCGCGACGGATGATGATCGTCAATCATCCCGACCTCGTCGAAGAAGTGCTCGTCACCAAGAACCGGCTGTTCATCAAGCACTTCGCGCTTCGATACACCAAGCTCACGCTCGGCAACGGCCTGCTCACGTCTGAGGGCGATTTCTGGCGCAAACAGCGCCGGCTAGCACAGCCCGCGTTTCACCGCGAACGAATCGCAGCCCACGCCGACATCATGGTCGCGTTCACCCAGCGCATGCTCGAACACTGGCAAGACGGCCAGACGCTCGACGTCCAGGAAGAAATGATGCGACTCACGCTCGAAATCGTCGCCAAGACACTTTTCGACGCCGACGTCTCAGACTCAACCGCCGACGCCTCAGCCGCGATGGAAACGGTACTGCGCACCTTCACCCGGCGCGTGAACACGCTACTCAAATTCCCGGAATGGGTGCCGACTCCGCTCAACCTCGAATCGGCCCGCGCACGAAAGCGGCTCGACAAGATCATCTTCGACGTCATCGCCGAGCGCAGAGCCTCCGGCTCGAGCCACGATCGCATCGACCTGCTCTCGATGTTGATAAACGCAACCGATGAAGACGACGGCGCGCGAATGACCGACCGCCAGCTTCGCGACGAAGCGATGACCCTCTTCATGGCCGGTCACGAAACGACCGCCAACACCCTCGCGTGGGTCTGGTATCTGCTCTCGCTCAATCCCGACGCCGAAGCCAAACTCCACGCCGAAGTTGATTCCGTGCTTGGCGGTCGCGCGCCAAGGTTCGACGACCTGCCTCGCCTGCCCTACGCCGAAAATGTTGTCACCGAAGCGCTTCGGCTCTTTCCGACGGTATGGCTATTAGGTCGTGAGGCGACGGAAGATTGCCAGATTGGCGGTTACGACGTCCCGCGTGGACACACAATCTTTATGAGCCAGTGGGTCGTTCATCGCGACCCGCGGAACTTCGACGATCCCCTCACGTACAATCCCGACCGCTGGGCCGATGGTCTGGCGAAACGGATTCACCGCTATGCCTGGTTCCCCTTCGGCGGCGGCCCGAGAATCTGCATCGGCAACTCGTTTGCGATGATGGAGTCGGTGCTCCTCCTCACCACAATCGCCCAGCGCTACTCTGTGAAGGCTACGGCCCCAGAAGAGGTGACTCCGCTGCCGACGATGACCTTACGCCCCACTTCAGGCGTAAAGGCTTTGCTTCGACGCCGCTAGCGAACTTCCAGCGAAGAAGTCGCAACGTCCCGGTCACTCGTGCGAGCGTCCACCGGTCGCTTTGCAAGATCGACACCGGGATAGACGGGCGGAATCATGATTCCGCGGGGACGCAGAGTCTGATCCGTCCCAAGCACTGCCGAATTTTCCTGCCCAGGCCAGAGTCCCGAGCTTGACCGCTCGGCTCGACAGCCGACGAGGGCCGATCCGACCAGCACGACCGCGAGAATCCTCCTCATCGCGCTCCTCCATGAGCCAATTCTTGCGAGAGTTCCTCCGTTCGGATCGACCATTGCAAGGCTGGAAATCCAAGCCCGATTCGCCTCGATTCATTTGCGCTCGCCACAATCCGCTTGATCGCGACGACCGGCGAATGTCGAGGGGCGAAAGGGGCGAGAATTCACCTGGCGATAGTCGGCCAACCGTTGCGTTGAACGCACACGAATTGCTCTTCGTGCGCAATCGTCACTGCCCAGCTTCGGTGGTGTTAGAGTAAGATAACGAAGTAAAGGCCCCACGATATCTAGGAGTGATCCGATGGCGTCCGTGAAATCAGCCGTGATGACGTTGGCCGACATCATGCACGGAATGGAGGCCATCAGTTACGCGATCCTTGCCAAGAAGGAAATCAAGGAAACGGCCGGCGGGCGGATGATCATCGCGGTGTTCAAAGACCGCACCTGCTCGCTCAAAGCGCCGATTTATTCCAGCAATGCCCTGCTCGAAGATGCTCACGACTGGGACGAACTCGACGTCTTCCGCATTGAAGTTGTTGGAAACAAAGACAAACGCTACGGCATGCAGCTCGAGTTGAAGGGCTGCCGCAAAACGAACGACGCCGATCTCAACGATGGCTTCGAGCCCGGCAATGTTTTTGAGGTTTCACGCTATCCCGTTGAGGATTCGTGGAATCGCATTCTTTCGTTTGCGAATGAGCACATCAAAGATAAGTTCTATCGCGAACTCGTCATTGCCCTGCTTCATGAAAACGCGTTTGAATTCAAACGCATGCCCGCCGCCGAAAACTTGCACCACCCGTTCACAGGCGGCCTCATCGAGCACATTCGCAGCGTGACTCGCGTGGCGATGGGACTCGCCGATCACTACGCGCTTTACTATCGCGAATTGAATCCGCCGATCAACAAGGATCTCATCGTCGCCGGCGCCATCCTGCACGACATCGGCAAGCTTCGCGAATTCCAGTACAACCAAGGCGGAGCGCGTTACACGCCGTCTGGCCGGCTCGTCGGCCATATCGTGTTGGGCCGCGACATGATTCGCGCCGCCGCTGTGAAGATCGACGGATTCACGGACGAAAAGGTGCTCTTGCTTGAACACGTGATTCTCGCCCATCACGGCAAGCCCGAGTACGACTCCCCACGCAGGCCGATGACGCTCGAAGCAATGATCGTCCACTGTGCCGACGAAATCGACGCCCGCATGAACTGCGGTGCCCGCGCACTCGTCGAATCGACCGAGGCGGGACTCTTCACCACCAAGGTTTTCGGCTGGGAAAATACGCGACTCTATCGCGGAATTCCGGTCGAAGGCTCGGGTGACTGATCACTCGGCGGTGCTGGCCAGGCCCGCATCGCCATCTCAACCACCTTGAGTAAACTACGCCGATCCGCCCCGCTCGCAGCCTGCACGGCGATTCCGTTTGTCAGCGTGACGACGAATCGCGTCAGGTCCGCAACATTTGTGTCGGGCGGTAAATCGCCATCGCTGATCGCGCGCTTGAAGCGAGCACGAAGCGCCTTTTCCGCTGCGATACGGTGCTCGCCTAACGCTTCTTGAACGAGCGTCGACTCACCCCCGCATGCAATGGCGGATCGAATCACAAAACATCCCCGCGGATTCCTCGGCTGGGCAACAACCTCCACGGTTGCACGCAGCCAGCGTTCGGCAACGGCCCGGGCCGTTGGTTCGGCCAGCGCATCGGCAATCTGGCTCCCCGGCCCTTTGGCATAGCGTTCGAGTGCCTTGCGAAAAAGCGATTCCTTGTTGCCGAACGCCGCATATAGGCTGGGGCGATTGATGCCCATTGCCTTCGTCAAATCGGGCAGCGTGGTTCCTTCGTATCCCTTGCGCCAGAACACCTCAAGCGCTCGTTCGAGCGCCTCGTCCACGTCAAATTCGCGCGGTCGGCCCACCGTCATGACTCGCTCCTTTTCTTACCGTATGGTACAGAACACCACTTGATTTGGCTAGGTTCGCCCCTATTCTGTATTGACCGGTACAAAACAAGTCGACAGGTCTCAGGGTTAGAGGAGCGGTTCGATGGCTGGAAAACTCGCGGGCAAGGTTGCCGTTGTTACGGGTGCTTCGAAGGGAATTGGCGCCTCGATCGCGACGCATCTCGCGAGCGAAGGGGCGAGCGTGGTCGTCAACTATTCGAGCAGCAAGGAAGGCGCCGACAAGGTTGTCGCCGAGATCACCAAGAAGGGCGGCAAGGCGATCGCAGTACAGGCGAACGTTGCCAAGCACGACGATATCCGCAAGCTCTTCGCCGAGACGAAGAAGGCTTACGGCAAGCTCGATATTCTCGTGAATAACGCGGGGATTTACGAGTTCGCGCCACTCGAAGAAATCACGCCCGAGCACTTCCACAAGATCAACGACATCAACGTACTGGGCCTGATTCTTGCCACGCAGGAAGCTCTGCCTCTGTTCGGCGCAGAAGGTGGCAGCGTGGTGAATATCAGTTCGGTTGTGGCGACACTCGCCCCACCGAACACGTCGGTTTATAGCGGCACAAAAGCCGCCGTGGACGCGATCACTCGATCAATCGCAAAAGAACTCGGCGCACGCAAGATCCGCGTGAACTCGGTCAATCCCGGCATGGTCGAGACCGAGGGAGCCCATTCGGCCGGCATTATCGAGAGCGATTTCCGCAAGCAAATCGAATCGCAAACGCCGCTGGGCCGGATCGGTCAACCGCAAGATATCGCGACGGCGGTCGTGTTCCTTGCATCGGACGACTCGTCGTGGATCACCGGTGAAACGCTCTACATTGCGGGCGGACTGAGGTAATCGATTGCCCGTGCGAGCATGGCGCCTTGCACAAGGCAGACGCTTGGCAAAGAGGTTGGGACGGCCTAGAATCCAACGGTCGATACGCTTGGTCCCCGGGTGGGCCAGGCAAGGCCTCACAATCTCTTTGTCGAGAGTTATCAAGATGAAAGCGATTCGCAACAGCTTCTGGGCCGCTCTTGCCCTGGCCGCGGTTGTCGGCTGCGACGAACCCACCAAGCCCGCCGACAGCAGCGCCGCGCCGCCAGCTGCGAGTGCTCCTGGCGGTCCGGCCGAAGCGAAGAAGCCGGAAGCCAAGCCTGAGGACAAGAAGCCCGAGGCCAAGCCGGAAGACAAGAAGACGGAAGCCAAGCCCGAAGAGAAGAAGGCCGACACCAAAGAAGCCAAGAAGCTGACGGACGACCAGATCGCCGAGATCAAAAAGCTTCCGGAAGCCGAGCAGAAGATCGCGCTCGCCCAGATGACCTGCCCGATCGGCAACGACAATCTTGGTGAGATGGGCATGCCGGTGAAGGTCGTACTCAACGGTCAGACCGTCTTCCTTTGCTGCAAGGGTTGTGTGAAGGACGCAGAGAAGGATCCGGCCGGTACGCTCGCTAAACTCGGCAAAAAGTAATTAAATCGCCACACAAGAGTGCCTCACTCGCCTCCTCGACGCAGTTACCCCCAGCGGGTACTGGTGTCGGGGAGGCAATTTCGTTATCATGCACCTCCGACAGCGAGAAAGGGACGATGGGGTGCCCGAATGCCTCTGGGCTTGCCCTGTCGGTTCACCTGGACCGGTGCTCCCTCGTCTAGCGACTGAGGACGCGGCTCTCCCTCGGCATTCATCAATGACGTTGGAATAGCGCGCTCCGCTCCCCGGCTCTCCCCCGGAAAACGTCGCGTCGGTGTGGCGAGTATCGCGGCCGGTCCACGGGCTGTTCGCCGCACGTTCCGCATACGCGCGTGGAACGGCGAGCGGGTCGCCAGCCGTCGCGCCACATCTCAGTCGCCCGAGGTCCGCCCTGCCAACGACCAGCCTTCCCGGACTCCGCGTACCCTGTCTATTTTCCCTGGCAACGAAACCGACATTCGGCCGGACCGACCCGGTTCTTCGTGTTTCAACCCAGGGGAGCAAGTGTCTTCACGTTCCCCAAATCCCTTCGTCTGGAGCCTGATCACACATGGGCCATTCTAACGCCCGTCAGTCCGCCGTTTCTTCTGTCAACGCGTGGAAGGCCGATGGCCACCCGCCTGTCGTCGAAAAGCCGATGACGGAATACTACGGTTGCAATGTTTTCTCCGACAAAGTGATGCAAGAGCGGCTCCCCGATAAGGTCTACAAGGCCCTCTGCGAAACGATTCGCAAGGGTGCCCCGCTCGACCCGACCGTGGCCGACTCCGTCGCTGAAGCCATGAAGGAATGGGCGATCGAGAAGGGCGCCACGCACTACACCCACTGGTTCCAGCCG
The DNA here is from genome assembly GCA_945957605.1 of uncultured Isosphaeraceae bacterium. Classification (GTDB taxonomy): domain Bacteria; phylum Planctomycetota; class Planctomycetia; order Isosphaerales; family Isosphaeraceae; genus CAMFLR01. Next base: position 496,994 of record CAMFLR010000003.1, on the reverse strand, counting down.
ATGACCGGCCTAACGGCCGAAAAGCACGACTCGTTCCTCGCCCCCAACTTCGGCGGCCCGGCCGTCCTCGAGTTCAGCGGCGGCGAACTCGTCCGCGGCGAGCCCGATGCTTCCAGCTTCCCTTCAGGCGGTATTCGCGCCACGTTTGAAGCTCGTGGCTACACCGCATGGGATCCGACGAGCCCCGCGTTCATCCTCGAAAACCCGAACGGCACCACGCTGTGTATCCCCACCGCGTTCTGCTCGTGGACCGGTGAAGCGCTCGACAAGAAGACCCCGCTCCTCCGCTCGATCGAAGCGTTGTCGAAGCAGGCCGTCCGCGTGCTGAAGCTCTTCGGTTCGACCTCGACCACCGTCTCCACGACCGCCGGCCCCGAACAGGAATACTTCCTGATCGACAAGGCCTTCTATCACGCCCGTCCCGACCTCATCAACGCCGGCCGCACGCTCTTCGGTTCCAAGCCCCCCAAGGGCCAGGAAATGGAAGACCACTACTTCGGCGCCATTCCCGACCGCGTCCTTTCCTGCATGCTCGAAACCGAGCAAGAACTCTACAAGCTCGGCGTGCCGGTCAAGACCCGTCACAACGAAGTCGCCCCGGCTCAGTACGAAGTCGCGCCGATCTTCGAAAACGCGAACATCGCCACCGACCACAACATGCTGGTCATGGAAACGATGAAGCGCGTTGCCGATCGCTATGGCCTCAAGCTTCTCCTTCACGAGAAGCCGTTCGCCGGCGTCAACGGCTCGGGCAAGCACCTCAACTGGTCGATGTCGGACGATCAGGGCAACAACCTGCTCAAGCCCGGCAACAACCCGCACGATAACGCGCAGTTCCTCGTCTTCCTCGCCGCCGTCATCAGCGCGGTTAGCAAGCACGGCGACCTGCTCCGCATGGCCGTCGCCACCCCGGCGAACGACCACCGTCTCGGCGCCAACGAAGCCCCGCCGGCGATCATCTCGATCTTCCTGGGCGACATGCTTCAGGACATCGTCGAGCAGATCGAAGCCGGTGGTGCCAAGAGCACCAAGGCCGGCGGCACGATGACGATCGGCGTCACCGCCATGCCGACCCTGCCGCGCGACGCTGGCGACCGTAATCGCACCAGCCCGTTCGCCTTCACCGGCAACAAGTTCGAGTTCCGCGCCGTCGGCTCGAGCCAGTCGATCGCCGGCCCGCAGGTCGTCCTCAACACGATCGTTGCAGAAGCCCTCGACAACATTGCCACCACGCTCGAAGCTGGCATGAAGGCTGGCAAGGACCTCAACTCGGAGATCCAGGCCCTGCTGCCGAAGATCATCGCCGAGAGCAAGAAGGTGATCTTCAACGGCAACGGCTACTCGGCCGAATGGCACGCCGAAGCGGCCAAGCGTGGCCTGCCCAACGTCCCCAACGCGGTCGACTCGATCCCCGACCTGATCTCGCCCAAGGCCGTCGCTCTCTTCGGCAAGTACGGCGTGCTCAGCGAGCGTGAACTCCACTCACGCTATGAAATCCTGCTCGAGAACTACGTCAAGACGATCAACATCGAGGCCGGTTTGACCTCGGAGATCGCCACGCGTCAGATTCTCCCGGCGTCGCTTCGTTACCAGACGGAAGTCGCCCAGTCGGTAGCCGCCCTCAAGGGTGCGGGCGTTGCTGTTCCCGCTTCGCAGAGCGGCCTCCTGGCCGACCTCACCGCGACGATCGACGGCCTCAAGTCGGCGATCGACAAGCTTGACCACGCCAGCGAGCACCACGCTGAAGGCGACACGCTGACCCACGCGAAGTACTACCGCGACACGATCATCCCCGCGATGAACGCCGTCCGCGAAGCAGCCGACAAGCTCGAAGGTATCGTCGCCGACGACCTCTGGCCGCTGCCGACGTACCAGGAAATGTTGTTCATCAAGTAATGCGAGAAAATGTCAACGCTTAACCCCCGGGTTGGCGTTGATATCTTCGGACGAACGCAAGCCGCGGGAGAACCGATGTTCTCTCGCGGCTCTTTTTGTATCATAGTAGACATTTGCAATCTTCCACATTGATGTCGATGTTGATTGACCTATGAAAAAGAAGTGGCTGCGTCGAATTCTGGTTTTGGCTGCTGTATTTGTTCTTCTTCCTGGACTCACTTGTGCCCTTCTGCCAGGTTATGTCGAGCGGACGCGCCGGGAACAGATTTTAAGGGAAATCGGATCGGCTCAGACGGTACGAGTTGAAGAATTCGACGATCCAAAAAACCCCAAGAAGAAGCACGAGCTGACCGCGGCGGAGCGGGCGACGTTGCTCAAGATTCTCCCGTCGATTGTTCCCAAGTGGTATCGACTCGTATTGGAGCTCTGTTTCGTACCACGACACCGAATTGTTGCCAGATCCGCAAACGGCGAGGAATTCACGATTGAGATTTGCTTTGAATGTGATTTGGTTCAGCACACGGGCTCGGAGATCTACGATTTACCGAAAGCCGGAAGAGCCGCGGTCCTCGGATTCTTAAGAGAGATCGACATCCCCTGTCCTGCCCGCTAGAGACAATTGCATCAACGTGAATGAGGTCCACGTCACATGAATCGTTTCCGAGTCCGAGCGATTCTGATTTTCGTGGCGATCACCGCGGTCTGGTTGATCCTGATCCAGACCGTCGAGCAGACAAAGCACAACAGGCAAATCACAATCAGCCGATCGCAGCGAGAGCAATGGCAATGGAACTATCAAGACGCGTTGAAATCAAAACAGGAAAAAACTGCCGCCGCATACAAGACGCGGATCGATGAAAGCATCGCGAAGCAATTGGATCATCAGGAGCAACGTCTCACCTACTTCCGATCGCTTTCCGCCGAATCGATATTCTTGACGATCCTCTATGCCGGTGCCGTCTGCCTCTTCTTCGTGATCCGTGCGGAAAGGCTGCATCCCGACAGCGCCGTCGAACCCGGCCCGTGGGATCGATCAGGCCCGCGGTTCTTTCGAGCCTGGTTGCAGACCGCTTTCGTGGCGCCTACTGGGATTGTGATCGTCGCTATTTATTTCATGTACCTGAAGCTTGTCGCTGATCTTGGAACCTGGTCTACCGATTCGATTGCTCCGCTGCTCTGGCTTCAGTTGATTCATGCCGTGGCGGGAATCGTGCTTCTTAAAGGTCGGCGATGGACTGCATTCGGCATTGCGTTTCCATCGATAATCATCACTTATTTTATTGCTGCGGGTTGCACCAGATTCGTCACAGGCATCTGGCATTAGTGAACTGAATCGGCCCTAACGACTCACCGGGCCAGTATTGATTGGAAAACTCTGCTCATCCCCCATCACTTCCGTGACGACGATTCCCCGTTCAACCTTGAAAGTATAAGGTGGCTCGACAAAGGTTGACCAAAGCTTCTGTCCCTGGATACTCCATGCCGCCAGTTCAACTTCGGCTGACATCAAAATATAGTCACCGAATCTCGCCCAACCCCAGAAGCCGCAATCGGCCGTGTCCTCCCAGAGCCTCGAAGGTACATCCAGACGATAACACAAGAGCCTTTCGCCAGCACCGATGAGCAGAAGGTGCGTTTCGGGGACGAGCAGAATGCCAGGTGGAAGCATACCCGCCTGTACCGAGTTCTGCGTCACGATCAGAATCGGCCATTCTTGACGGCGACCGACCGTGACGACAAATCTCTTGCTCTGATTTTCGCAAGTCGCGGATTGATCGAACTCTTCGACAACCTGGGCATGTTCCAAGTAGGATCCGTAGATATCCGGTACTTCGCCGTCAGATATGCCGAGATAGTATTCACCGACAGCAATCGTTATCACACTTGTACCTTGCCCTAAGAAAAAGAAAATCACCGCAACTCGAGCGCGACGGATACAGTATCAAACTAGCACATGCGAATCGGGAATAAAGCTCATCCTTTCCCGCTCAATTGACACCATCATCCTGCGTGAGGCCCATATCTTCCTGAGATTGACAGATCACCTACTCTCACCTATGTTGCCGCACTGGAGCATTTTTTCACGTTCGACGAGGAGAGACTCATGACTCGACTCGGAGCGATCATTCTGATGATGACGACCATTTGTGGTTGCGCGGGAGGCCATTCTCATCACCAGAGCGGTGCCAGTCCGGGGTTGGATCAGCACTCAGTCCACGGGCAACGTTTTCTATGATGGGGCTCAAACCATTGCAGACGCCTCGATGAACAACTGGAAGTTCTGACGGCCGCTAAAGAATTGACTCCTGTCGAAATTCTTCAATCAATCACATCAAAACGCAAAAGATTAATTTCCACATTGATCAATCGCCGACCGACCTGCACGCTCGTTACAAAGGCAATCGCGAATTCCTGGAACTATCCGGCGGCGCAAGCATCTAAACTGACGCGATAACAACTCATCCAAAACTCGATGAGAACGCGTTTTGGCCCTACGCCGAGCCGTTATCCCTGCGCGCCCAGGCCGCCATCGTCGATGCTCGAGCGTCGGCCGAAAGGCGCGGAGTTATCCCACAAATGCCGGGATGGAAAGGCTACGCGAGACGTTTTTTCACGAACCATCGATTGCGTATATCATGCGCTGGCTGAAACAAGAACCCGTAAATACACCTGACGAGGTGTCGAAATCCTCATCGGGCGGACTTGAGCAATCGTAACGCGTTCGCCGTCACAACCAAAGTGGTTCCCACGTCTGCAAGAATCGCCATCCAGAGCGTCGCGAGATTGAACAGCGCCAGGACAATAACAATCGCCTTCGTCACCAAGGCCAGCGTGATGTTCTGCCGAATCCGGCTCAGCGTCCGGCGCGAGTGGCGAACGAGCCAGGGGATCTGACTCAAATCATCGGCCATCAGCACGACGTCGGCCGTTTCGATTGCCGCCGGACTGCTTACCCCGCCGAGTGCGACCGATACCCGAGCCGCCGCGAGTGCGGGGGCGTCGTTCACGCCGTCGCCCACCATGCCGGTCGAGCCGCGGTTGGCGATGAGGTCGGTGATCATTGTCGCCTTGTCGGCCGGCAAGAGGCCGGCGCGAAGGTCGGAGAGACCGATCGCGCGACCGACAGCATCAGCCGCCGAAGGATTGTCACCGGTGAGCATCAACGTTTGAACACCAAGCTCGCTCAACTCTGAAAGCACGCGTGCCGCTTCGGGACGAGGGTGATCGGCGAGGCGGATGTAACCGAGCGGGCCGCTCGCGCCAGTCACCGCAACCGCCGTACCGAGCGATGATTCGGCATGACCCATGCGCAGGTGAAAATCGGGCGGGCAAAGCCCTGCTTCATCGAGGTAGCGATGGCTGCCGATATGATATTCATTTGAATTAATGCGACCGGTCGCACCAAGGCCGGGCACGGCCGCATAGCTGTCTGCGGTTGGAACGTCGAGACTCAGCGAGCGAGCGTGTCGCGAAATTGCCTTACCGAGAACGTGTCCCCCCTGCTCTCCCAGCGCCGCGGCGATGCGCAGCAAGTCGTCGCTCGGCGAATTCTCGGGGACGACCTCAACCACCTCGGGCATGCCCGCCGTGAGCGTGCCGGTTTTGTCGAACGCCAGCACGCGAAGGCGGCCGAACTCTTCGAGAAACTGTCCGCCCTTCACAAGCACTCCGCGACGCGCAGCCGATGCGAGCGCACTGGCGACCGCAACTGGCGTCGCAATAACCAGAGCACATGGGCACGCGACTACCAGCACGACAAGCGCCCGCTGGAACCAACTGGGCCAGTCGGCCGAGCCATTGATGGCCACGCTCGCGGCCGGCCCACCGAGTGCAACCGCGAGGGCAAAAACCACAACGAGCGGCGTGTAAATCGTCGCGAATCGGTCGATGGATTGCTCGATTGGCGTCCGGCTTGATTGTGCGGCGCGAACGCGTTCGATGATCCGCGAAATGAGGCTGTCGCCCAGCTCGGCGGTCGCAACAACTTCGAGTGCTCCATCACCATTGATCGTGCCGGCGAAAACCGAGTCGCCCACTTCGCGTGAAACCGGCGTCGATTCACCCGTGATTGCTTTTTGATCGACATTCGACCGTCCCGCCGTCACCTGGCCATCAATCGGAATCCGCGTCCCCGCTCGCACGCGAACGCGATTGTCCACTCGCAATGTTTGGGGGTCGACCGTTCGAACCGATCCATCGTTTTCGAGCAACTCGGCGGTGTTGGGTTCGATTTCGAGCAGCGACCGAATCGCGACGCGGGCTCGGGAAACGCTGAGGGCTTCGAGCGCTTCGGAAAGTCCGAACAGAAACGCGACGGTTGCCGCCTCATCCCACTGGCCCAGCGCAACGGCTCCCAGAACGGCCATTGTCATGAGCACATGAATATCAAGCTGCCGACGCATCGCAGAGCGAATTGCTTGCGGGAAGAGCTCGATTGCTCCAGCCGCAACGGCGCCGACGAAACAGATGAGCGAAATCCAGCGATTAAAATGCAGCCAGCCGGCGGCCATACCAAGGGCCAGCAAAACGCCCGAGATCCCCACGAGAATCCAGGGATTGGCTTCCGGTGGCGATTCGTTGTTGGGGGACTCATCAATCAGATTGATTTTATATCCGGTGCGGGCCACGGCGCGTCGGACGATTGCACTTGGAAGCGTGGCTTCGGAGTCGTAATGAATCGTCGCGGTGCCGTGGATCAGATCGAAATCGCTTTGAATGACGCCGTCCATCCCGTCGAGCGCGGCTTGAAGCGCCTTCGCTTCGGTAGGACAGTCGAGTTCCGCCACTTTCAGCGTGCAGCTCGCTCGCGACATCCGGCCTGCTCCTCGACGGCGTTGTGATCCCTGGACTACGCCTGTATTCGAATTATATGCCGCAAAGCCGCATGCGAGAACGCCGGCTCGTGTCGTTCGACTTGCCAGGGCTCGACCAAACGCGTCTAATGAATTCGCAAATTCGCCCCGGAGACGCTCTGCGCATGACTGCTTACCACGTCGAATACGGACAGATGCGGCACATCGGCCGCTTCACAGCCGAAACGCCTGAACTTCCCTTCGGCCAGATGGTCGTCGTCGAGTCGAACCGAGGCGTCGAGCTGGGACGCGTCGTCGCACCCGCGCCAGACGATTCGACGTCAACGCACCCCAAAATTCTGCGAGCCGCCACAGAACAAGACCTGACCCGCGCAAGCGAGCTCGAAGCGACCCGCAACAGCCGCTTCGACGCCTGCCGGAAGATTTTTGAAGACGGCGTCTGGCCGATCGAGCCGATCGACGTCGAACCACTGCTCGATGGCGAACGCGCCGTGCTCTACTACTTCGGGCCACACCAGCTCGACGTGAGCGGCCTCATCGGCCTGCTCCGGCAGTCGTGCGGCGTGCTCTTCGTGTTCGAGCCGGTCGGCAATGACGTGAGCGACGACGAACCGGTCGACGATCACAGCGATGCGGACCACGGTTGCGGAAGTTGCAGCTCAGACGGTAGTTGTGGCTCGAACGGTGGCGGCTGCGGATCATCCGAAGGCGGTCACGGCGGCTGTTCGACCTGCGCAGTCAGTGACCTCGTCGCCAAACGCCGCCGCACCGCCGGACCCGCCGTCTGACCTTACCGCCCGCCCTCGAATTTGAGCGCGCCATAGTCCTCATAGCGGTGGAAGCTCCCTTGCGTCAGCGGCGCGGAGCTTGAGAGCACCGGCTTCGTGCCTTCGGGACCGTAGTCATAACGGCAAAGGGCGAAAGACCATACGTCGCCCAACTTGGGACGTCCGCCCGTCGGCTCGAAGAGGCTCCAGGGGATTCTCCCTTCGACGGTCCAGCTATGATCGGTGTCACCCGGTTGGTCGAGCGTGCCGTCGACGACGGCGACCGCCATCATTCCTAATGGCGGTTTCGCGGCGAGTTCTTCGAACGAATAGCCGCGTTTGGGGAAAGGAATCTCCAAGATCACCGATCGGGGATTCACCTGAAACTCATAATAGGCCGGAGCTTGCGTCGACGGCTTGAAGAAGAGCTCGAAGACGTCACCATTCCATAAATGGTCGTTCCGCTTGGTGCCGAATGCGCGCAACTCCTTGTCTGTCATGGTCGCCGAGAAATAAAGCGCCTCGTCGTCCCAAATGAGCCGGGCCTGCGTGCTGTCGGTCGAAGGTTTGCCGGCCCAGAACGCGGGAAACTTGTTGATGATGGTGGCTTCCTTCCAGCACGCGTCGTCGAGCTTGCCGTCGATGGTTGGACCGGTTTTCACATGCCGGCAAATCGCCGAACTGGTTGCCTCGGGTTTATCGTCGGGCGCAGCAAGGGCTGTGAGCCAAAGGGTCAGGCAGATCAGCATGGAAAACCTCCTCAAAAACCGCGACGGGCCGGATCGAACCACTTGAGGCCTTTGAAGATAGACCAGCGGAGCTAGCAAGCCAACGGCCGACGCGGTTTGGGTTGCCAAAACCGCCGTTTGCGGCCAAAATCCCGGCGAATTTCGGCTGCGACTACTCGCAGGAAGGAACAGGGATGTCCGACCGCCGCTGGACCTGGCTCATCGTCATGCTCGCCGTGATCGCACGCGTGGTTGCGGTGCTCGTGTTGCAGAGCCATCTCATACCGCATAGCACTTACGAACATGGCGAAATTGCCGCCAACCTGCTTGCAGGGAAGGGCTTTTCGGTAATGTTCCTGGGCGCATTCGGACCAACCTCGCAGCAAGCTCCGATTTATCCCTTTCTCGTCGCCGCGGCTTATGCGATTGGTGGCGTTGGCACTCCCAATTCATTGCTGATCTTGGAACTCGGCCAATCGCTGCTCGGCGGTTGGATGGTGCTCGAAGTGATGCGGCTGGCGCGGGCCATTGCGCCGGGGCATCGCGTGGCGGTGATCGTCGCTGGCCTGATCGCCGCGCTTCACCCCACGCTCGTGTACGCGAGCACTCATATTCAAGTGGCTCCGCTTGCGTGCGCTTTGCTGGTTGCGTCGCTGGCGCATGCGGCGGAGGCACGAACGATTCGGCAAGCTTGCGGCGTGGGATTTCTACTGGGACTGCTCGTCCTCACCGATCCGATTCTCGGTCTCGTCGCTCTGAGCGCGGCATGGCTCATTGCCCGTAATTGCAACGGATTCCGCCCTGCGATTCGCCCCATCGCCTCTTTAGCCGCGACATCCGTGCTGGTCGTCGCGCCGTGGATTGCTCGCAACTACGCCGTGCATCACGAACTGGTGTTTGTGAAAAGCACGTTCGGCTATGCCTTCTGGCAAGGCAACTGCGACCTCAGCGAAGGGACCGACAAGGTTGTTCGCGCGTCGGTCGAACGCAAGCTGGCCGCTCGGGGTGATAGCCTTCGCAGTCTCAACGAATCGCTCTGGGCCGCACGTCACGAGGCGGGCTATCTCGACGACATCGCACTCACGGCCGCCGACTATCGCATCTTGCGCGTAGTTTCCGAGCCAGAGCGATCGCGCATTCTATTCCGCCGTTCGTTATTCGAACTCGGCAAGCAACCGGGCCGATACATGACGCTCTGCCTGCGACGGCTGCGTTACTTCTTTTTGTTTGACGAAACCAATCCCAAGACGCGTAGCACACTTTATCGCGCGAGCCATTTGGGCCTCACGATCGCAGCGTTGGCCGGCTTCTTATTCTGCCGTGCGAGCCAACGCCGCAAACTCTCGCCGATTTTGCTCGCGATCGCCCTGATCGCGGCGTTTCACACGCTCACAATCGTCTCATCGCGATTCCACATCCCAATCGAGCCACTCTTCGCACTTGCGGCCGGGCTGGGGCTGACGCGGTTTTCAACGGTCGTCAAACCGGCCCGCGAAGTCGAAGTCATCGACCGGTTGCGGCTTGGCGATCGCGTCGGTCTCGCGAGGGCGGTATGAATCACGAGTTGCAAACGTTTTCACGGCGACAAATGCTGAGCACAGAATCGCCACCATCGAAATCATCGTGACGCATTGCCAGATCAGTGGTCCGTTGCCGTATCGACTGAAGCTCTCGGCCATGGTCACAAGCAACACCGGCATGAACACGCCGAGCGCAAGGCAATAAAAGGGAATGACCACGCGTCCGGTGCGTGGAGGATAACTCGGTCGCGCGAATTCAGGCAGTTTGAATCCGCGTTGCTTGAGCGAAAACCGCCGCCTGGAAAAACAGATTCTGACGAAGTGGTACAAGAAAAACGCCGTCGCGGCGAAGGCGAATAACGCGCGGTAGCTGATCGCTGCGTGTGCCATGATCTTGACCTGCCCGATTCATGAATTTTGCACGATGATCAGCACATAGACTCACACGTGATTGGCGTAGAAGTCCGCGGTCTCGGGATCGACGTGCGGCTTGGCGTAGAAATGTTCCGTCGTCTGGCGGGCGCCGAAGAAGTGCTTGAACGCCAGAACAGAGCCACTGATGATCGCCGTGACCGAGACGGCCATGCACGCCATCCAAACATCCTCGTGATAGCCGGTTTGCAATGTCGTCATCCAGGCGACGCCCATCGCAATCGTCGGTACGCCGGCCACAAGCGCCATCGCCATCTTTCCTGGCGAGGTCCAGGGTTCGTCTTGCGGCAGTGTGCGTCCCATGTCGAGAGCCCGCATGCGCTCGGCGTGCTCGAGCTCGCGCTGCTTGGTTTTGAATTTTGCGAGCAAAGCCATCGGCACGATGACGATCGGCAGTAAAATCCCCAGGACGGGAATGATCAACACGCTCATCGACTTGCACTCCAAAGAAGGCTCGCAAGAAACTCGACCGCCCCGAGGCAATCCGCCAGCCAACCTGATAGGATGCCCGGACGATCGGTTCCGATCTCTCAATCTATCTCAATCGTGCGAAACTGTCCCGAGCTTTCGGAAGGAGGCGAGCGTATGGCTCGCGACCATCTGCTCGTCATCGACCAGGGCACCACAAGCACCCGAGTCGTTGTGTATGATCGCAACCTCCAGCCCATCGCTCAGGATCAGCACGAAATTCCGCCGACTTACCCCAACCCCGGTTGGGTAGAACACGACCCGGCCGCACTCGTCGAATGGGTTGGCCCGCTGGTAACTCACGCACTCGCCAAAGCGGGCCTCGGTTCTGACCGAATCGCCGCGCTTGGCCTGACCAATCAACGCGAAACCACAATCATCTGGGATCGCGAAACCGGCAAGGCGATTGGCCCGGCACTCGTCTGGCAAGATCGTCGCACCGCGCCGTTTTGCGAAGCCCACCGCGACAAGCGAAGCTGGGTTTCCGAGCGGACCGGACTCGTTCTCGACCCCTACTTTTCCGCCACGAAAATCGCCTGGTTGCTCGACAACACGCCAGGAGCCCGGGACGTAGCCAACAGCGGCAAACTCGCGGCGGGAACCGTCGATAGCCTACTGCTGTGGCACCTTACCGGCGGCTCTCAGCACGTCACCGATGCGACCAACGCCTCACGCACGCTGCTGATGGATCTCCGCACACTCGACTGGGCCGATGACCTCTGCGATTTCTTCGCAGTCCCGCGCGGGATATTGCCGAAAATCTTGCCGAGCTCCGGAGAATTTGGGCGAACCAGGGGGTTATCCTACCTCCCCGACGGCCTGCCAATCACCGGAGTCGCGGGCGACCAGCAAGCGTCGCTCGTCGGCCAGGGGTGTTTGACCGCCGGTCAAGCCAAGTGCACCTACGGCACCGGCGCGTTTTTGTTGGCTCATACCGGAAGCCAGATTATTCCGTCGACCGGCGGTCTGGTGACGACGCTCGCGGCGACCTTGGGTGACGGTCCCGCGCAATATGCGCTCGAAGGGAGTGTATTCGTCGCCGGTGCGGCTGTTCAGTGGTTCCGCGATGGATTGAAAGCCGTCGGAGCCGCGCCCGAAATCGATCCCCTTTCGCTTCAGGCCGATCCTAATTCCGAAGTCGTCTTCGTGCCGGCACTGACGGGTCTCGGTGCGCCACACTGGGATCCCAACGCACGTGGAACGATTTTCGGCCTGACCCGATCGACCTCGATCGCCGACCTCGCCCGCGCGACGCTCGAAGGCGTAGCCTATCAAGTCGCCGACCTTATCGACGCGATCAACGCCGATCTGCCCGAGCCCTTGGCGGACCTGCGAGTCGACGGCGGCATGGGGCGGTCGGATCCGTTCTTGCAATTCCAGGCGAACTTACTCGGCCTTCCCATTCGCCGCAGCCCGCAAACTGAATCGACTGCGCTCGGCGCCGCGGTTCTTGCGGGGTTAGGCGTTGGTCTGTTCCCCACGCCTCAAGCAGCTGCTGACCTGCTCAAGGCGGGAAGCCACACGTTTGATTCGAAGGAAAATGCTGATTGGCGTTCGAGCAAATTGGCGCACTGGCGACGTGCGGTCGAATCAGTGAAGACTCATTATGCTCCAGCGTAAGAACGAAAAAGACGGGCGGGCCAAGTGGCTCGTCCGTCCTTCGTTACGCTTGTGATGCTTCGTATCGCGCGATGTAGTCGAGCACCTTGTCCGACCAGCCGTCGATGTGTATCCACTGGCCGTAACCAACGCCGTTCTTGGCCGATGCGACGTTGATCAGATACCCCTTCATTTGCGGTACGGTATCGTGGCTTTGCTCGTCAGTAATGACGATTAGCCGATCACACTTCGGCAGTTCCTTCAACGATTCTCCGAGCATCGTCCCGCCATGCGCTTGCGACTTGATTACCGCATCGCGAAGCGCAAAACCGCGACGGCCCGGCACTTCAACGCAATGATTTGAGAACGTGAAGATGCGGAGATTCTTGAACATCTCCCGTCCAATCATTGCCAGCGCGCACGCCACGTCCATCCGAGTCATTTCCGACTTCTGCGACAGCTTCGCGTCCATCGAACCCGACACGTCGATGAGTATGATCGTCTCGCCCGCAAGTTTGGTACGTTCCGCAAAGCATTCGTAGAACTTGGCTTCCAGCTCCGATTCGAACTGCGCGTTGTGCCGCGCCGACGCGATGAAGTTGATCGGCAGAAGCTTGCCGGCCTTGATGTTCTGCAAGCCTTCGCGAATCAATTTCGGCTTGACGTCAGCCTGCGTCATATTTCGGACGTTGCGGAGCATCGCCAGGCCGCCGAGCTTCTTCTGATTCAAAAGCCGTGTCCACGACGCCTTCTTGTCGCCGCCCTTGGAAAGCTCGACTTCCCAGGTATCGGGTGTTGCAAGTTCACCTTTCACCAGCTTGCGCCACAACTCGGCCTGAGCGGCGTCGCTGGGCTTGGGCCGCAGGATGCGGATCGCGTCGCGCAACTTCACCGCTTTCTGACCGCCGTTGTACTTGGCGAGGCGATACTCATCGAACTGGCGGAACGAGTGGCCGAGCCAGCGCTTGACTTGCTTCGCCAAGGGCTCGTCCTTGTTGTTCTTCCAGTAGATCGCCAGAAACTCGGTGATGTCGTCGGGACGCACGATCACGCGCGGGAAGAGTTCCTTCGCCTGAGCGCGGCCTTCCTTCGTGCGCATCAACTCACGAGCAAGCAAAAGCGGCATGTGACGCAGGCCCATCTCTTCCTTCGCCTGCACGGCCACGCGTACGGCGTCCGCCGCGGGGACCTGGCGCACAAGCTCGCCGATGCGCTGGGCGATCGTCTGGCCGCTCTCGTAAAACTCGTCTTCCCAGAGCAAGCACGACATCACTGAGCGCTCGAGTTGCGCGATCGCGCCTATGTGCGAAGCCGTTGCGCCCTCATGCGTGGTGATCTTCATTTTTCGATTCAACGTAGCCACGGCACACACTCACAATCTGCAAATCGAGAACATCATCCGAAAACAAAACTCGACGTGGTAAAATAACGACCTGGAGGGTTGTCGATGCCGCTGCGCGATCATTTTCATCCACCGATCTCACGTACCTTCGGATGGGAAGGTTTTCATGGCACCTGGCCCAGCATGCTGGTCGGGCGAGTCCGCCGCTTGCTCCCACCGGGATATATTGCCGAACCGCGCGCACGCATGGGTCAATTCTTTGAACTTGATATCGCTGCCTTCGAGCACGAAAACCGTGCTGCCGACACCAACGACGCGAATTCTGGCATGGCAACAGTGGCGCAAACCATCACGGAACCCACGGTGTCCGCGGACATTGATATTGCCGATCAACACGAATACGAAGTCTTGATCTACGATGTGGGACGCGAAAAAAGATTGGTCGCCGCGGTTGAGTTTGTCAGCCCCGGCAACAAGGATCGGGCGGAGCATCGTCTCGCATTCGTGGCGAAGTGCTCCGCGCTGCTGCAACGGAATGTGAGCGTAGCCATTGTGGATGTCGTTACGAATCGCAATGGAAACCTGTATGCGGAACTTCTTGGTGAACTTGGTGTAACTGATCCAACGCTAGGCGTGGAACCGCCGTCGTTGTATGCGACGAGTTGCCGAACTCGCACAAACGGGCATCGCAACCGTTTCGACGCCTGGGCTTATCCCGTGGTAGTGGGCCAACCTCTCCCAGCGCTGCCGCTCTGGTTTGAGCCGGATCGAGCCGTGACGCTCGATCTCGAAGGCAGTTACGAAGACACCTGCCAGCTCCTCGGCATCGAATAAGAGGCTCGCGTGGGACTTGAATCCAGCACCACCGTGCCCGAAAAAACCGTGCGGGGAAGAGGCGACAAAGGACCATTCAGATGCTCTACCGCTGAGCTACCGGCGAGTTGCCCCACCGGACGGGATTCGAACCCGCGACCTCCTGATCCCTAATAAGTAACCCTTGCCTACACCACCGCACGATGGATCAAGCGGAGGGGGAAGTAGCGACCAAGGTACGTTTCGCGCTCTATCCGCTGAGCTACCGGCGGGTCAATCCACCGGGCGGGACTCGAACCCGCGACCTCGACATCCTTAATGTAAGTAACCCTGACCTGCACCACCCTCCAGCATGATTTGATTCGAGAACCCATTTTAAGGTTCGCGACAATTTCAGCGATTTTGATCCCGCTTCACCGCATACACTTCGACCGTACCCTCGCGAGTTCGCACGAACCGTTCGGGGCACTCGCGGACCAATCGCGCCAGCGGAGTTTCAGGTGCGTTGGCAAATCGTTCGGGATCGACGAGCAAGTAAGCCACGTTCTGGTCTTCAATCTCTTTGAGCAGTTCATGAACGTTATTCGTCGCCGGTTCGATTCCCTTGCGACCCGTTTGCCAAAAAACTTCACCAGGATGACGCGTCATTACAGGACCATCTTGCTTGGCTTCGCGCGCGATCCAGCCACAGGCGGCGTCAAATTCATCGTGCGTGTGCCTCGCGGCCGATGCTCGACCGGATGCCAGCGAATACATGGGATAAGGAATGGCCACAATCAACAACAACCAGGCGATACGTGATCGTTTGCCAATAAATCGGGCCCCTTCAACGGCACCGAGCAACAGCAACGGCACCAGCGGCACGAGAAATCGTCCCGCCTCAGTGAACGGCCAGACGAGTAGTAAAGTTAGCGTGAACAAGGCGGCTAGTCCCGCGAGACGTTGTCGCCTCGTTCGCATCATATTGAAGTATCCCAACAGAATCACACTTGTGACCGCGATTGCACCCGTCGTCGCGACGGTTCCTAGCACGCGCGATTTGAGGAATACTGTCGCCACTTCGACAAACGGACCGGCAAGGGCATCAGGAATGCGCCTCGCGTAAAAGAGGGTTTGGCCAGCAATCAACTGGAGCAATCCATCTCGCTGAAACAATCCGGCCTGCGTGCGGCCTTCGAGACTCGCCAGCCATAAAATCCACGGCAAAATAACAAGTCCGCAAACGAAAGCTGTAATCAAGCCATCACGCCATCGTTTATTCACAATTTCATAAAAAATGACAGCCGCCGCCAGGCAGACGCCGACATGCCGCGTGAGAATCGCGAGTCCGAGAATCAATCCAATAATTGCGCTTGCCCAGACACCTCGTCGCCCCGCCAAATTCAGGGCGAGCATGCTGAGCAAAAGGAACAGCGGCTCTGACTGTATCACCCCGCCGTTCGCGAGCCACGTCCAATTCATCGCCAGAGCGAAGCCGAGCGGGATCGCCACCCACCTTCGTTCGACTTGGAAAAACCAGCGTATAGCCAGCCAAACGGCAAGCGTCGTGCAGGCGATCGAAAGCCAGTGCGCGGCCTCGACCGATCGGCCGGTGATCGTCCAGAGTCCGGCGAGTACAAGCGGATAAGCAGGCGGAAAATGGCCGTGAGGACGCTCGACCGGCACGGCGATTTCTCGGTACCCCTTGCCGCTCTTGATCGCAAGCGCGAGCACGGAGTAGCCGGCGCCGTCATACCGTGGCGGTGCGTGCAAGTCGGTCGATAGTAAAAGCGCGACGAGCGCAACCGCCGCGGCGGCCACGCTCGTCCAGAATCGCCACGTTTTGGCTCGCAACGGGATCAAGCCTCGGGAGCGAACGGTTCCACCGGCTTCTTGTGAATCACCGCCGCCGCCCTTTGCAGCGACTTGATCTCGGCCTCGACACTCGCCACGCTTTCCGAACTGCTCAAAAGTTCAAGCGTGGTTTCCACCACGTGCGACCCGCCCGGCGGTAAGGTCAGCACGCGGTTCCGTGCCTTCTCGAACGGCTTGGCGTTGGGATAGCTCGTCGACGGTTCGAGCCCCGTCACATAGCCTTCCTTCAATCCCGCAGTGTTCTTCCAAACGGTGAATGCCGGCAGGGCCTCGATCGAGAACCGCAGGACCACCGCCTTGTCACCCTTGGTCCCCTTGAGCATGGCGATCGTGCGTCCGCCCTTTTCTTCGCCGTAAAGTTCGAAGAAATAGACCTGCTCGGCATATCCGGCTTCGGGGGCGCGATAGGTGTCAAAGGTGTCCAAGTCGGCCTGCGCCCGGGCATCGCGCGGAAGCACCGTCTTGAACGGAGCGATCACCTTTGCACCGGCTTCGAGGTAGGGCGTGCCGAAGTTCCAGTGATAGAGCACCTGCATTTCGCTGGGCGATTCACGCAGGTTGATATATTCATCGCGAACGTGAATCTTGTTCGAGCCTGGCGTGGTCGTCAGCTTCGTCGCGAGACGAATCTGAGGCGCGAATGGTTTCGATTCGTCCACTTCACCTTCGACGGTGATTTCCGACGTCTTGGGGTCGAAATGGACCGCGACCTTGTGCGCGGGGATGTTGCCGATCTTGCCGTGCAGGCCGTAAAGAATGTCGCGGGACGTGCCGTCGGCGCTGGTCGCCGTCTCCTGGTAGGGCGAGCCCATGTTTTCCAGGCCGCAACGCACGAGCATCTCGTCGTAACCTTCGAGCCAGCCCAGTCCGCCCCAATTTTGCAGGTTGACGAACTTGGGGTTCACCGGGCCGTCGGTGACGGCAGACGTCCAGCCGACGCGGTTGCCGTTGTAGTGCCCTTGTCGCAGGCTCATGCCGCGCGTAGGGACGATATCGATCGAAAACGCACCGTTATCGAGCCGAACGAGGTCGACGCCATCGCGCCGGCCGCCCTTGAGGGCCCGCTTTGTGACCGACCAGGGGGTCGCGCCGCCACCGACGTCGTTCGACGAGAGGGAAAAACTCTCGACCCAGAGATCGTTCGCCACGTCGGTGAGAACATACGATGCCATGCCAACCTCGCCCATCGAATCGCAGAGAGGAAAACGCGTCGCGCGACCAGGGACGCGTCAGTCGGCGGCAAGCATAAACGCCCCGCCTTGCCGGGTCCAGCACCCGCCGATCCCCGCTGTCGGCTTCCCAAGTTTCCCGATAGCCTTTACACTTGCGTTTGAGGCAATCGCTCGCGTTCGTCGGTGAATTCGCCAGCCTGCCCGATTTCGTAGAGATGGGACGGTTCGATCCATGTCAACGGCGGCCGAAGAACGTCGCGCGGTGTTGTTGCGAGCGGAAGATAACGTGGCGGTCGCCGCTCGGCCGATTCCGGCTGGGTTCGTGCTCGACCTGGGTGCAAGCCCCGTCGAAGTTCGCGAGCCGATCAAACTCGGCCATAAAGTCGCCCTGCGCGACATCGCCGAGGGTGAGCCGATTCTCAAGTACGGCCAGGTGATCGGCTTCGCATCGAAGCCCATCGCGGCCGGTTCGTGGGTTCACGTCCAGAACACCCGCGCCGACCTCTTCGACCGCGACTACGCTTACGCCTCCGATATTCCCGTCGTTGATATGTCCCCCGAACTGCGGACATTCGAGGGCTTTCTTAGACCCGATGGCCGCGTCGGCACGCGTAACTACATCGCCGTCATCAGTACGGTGAACTGTTCTGCCGGGACCTCGCGATTCATCGCCGACCGCTTTCGTGACGGCGCCTGGAAGAAAGATTTCCCGAATGTCGACGGTGTGTTCGCGCTCACGCACAAGGTCGGCTGCGGCATTCCGTTCAACGGGCAAGATCACCAGATCATCGAACGCGTCCTGGCCGGATTCGCGCGACATCCAAACGTCGCAGCGTATGTGATCGTTGGTCTCGGTTGCGAAGTCACTTACGCGCAACACTTGGTCGAAACCCACCAACTGGTGCCGATCGGCAGCAACGGATCGTCCGCGAAATCGGCCGATCCGCCCCGCCCCAGCGTTTTGAACATTCAAGAACAGGGCGGCATCAGCAAGACGGTCGAGGCCGGTGTCGAAGCCGTCATGAAGCTGATGCCCGGCGCGAATGAGTGGAAGCGGAGCACGCAGCCCGTTTCCAAAATTCTGCTGGCGATGGAATGCGGCGGCTCGGACGGCAATTCGGGCGTTACGGCCAATCCCGCGTGCGGCGTCGCGTCGGACCTCTTGATCGCCCACGGCGGCGCCTCTGTGCTGGGCGAAACCTCCGAAATTTACGGTGCTGAGCACCTGCTCACCCGACGAGCCGTTTCGCGTGAGGTCGGCGAGAAGCTCGTCAACAAGATCAAGTGGTGGGAATGGTACGCCGGGATCTTCAACGGCGAGATCAACAACAACCCATCGCCCGGTAACAAGGAAGGCGGACTGACGACGATCTACGAGAAGTCGCTCGGCGCCTTAGCGAAAGCCGGAAAAACGCCGATGGTCGACGTGGTCGACTTCGGCGAGCGCATCGATCAGGCCGGCCTGCACTTCATGGACACCCCAGGCTACGATCCGATTTGCACGACGGGCCTCGTCGCTTCGGGTGCGAACGTGCTCATCTTCACAACCGGTCGTGGAAGCGTGTTGGGCTTGAAGCCGACGCCGTGCATCAAAGTCGCCACCAACACCCCGATGTACGACCGGATGATCGACGACATGGACATGAACGCCGGCACGATTTTGGAGTCGGAATCGGTCGAATCGGCTGGCCGGCGGCTGTTTGAGTTGGTCATCGACGTTGCCAGCGGCACGCGGACCAAGAGCGAAGGCACGGGCATTGGCGAGGATGAGTTCGCCCCTTGGTCGATCGGACCACAGCTTTGAAGCCCAGTCCTGCCGCGGCGGCTCCCGCCAGAAAAACCCTGGCTCCGGAAGTCTACGGCCTGCTGGCCGCAATCGCCCTTTTTGAGGCGGTGTGGCTGTATTGGATCTTGGAACAGCCGCTCCCCAATGCCCAGGGCGGGATCACACGCAGCTATTTGTTGTGGCGATTCTTCCCAGAAGTCGTCCCCGAGGTCACCTGGAAACAATCGTTTCTTGGCCTGGCCTGGCAAGAAATGAGCCACTTCGGCAACCTGCCGCAACGGCTGCCGATTGTGCTCGCTGCCGGTTTGATCATTGCTGCTGCAGTTGCGCTGGGTGGTCTCATTCTGCGCGTGCTCAAGCTCCGCAAGTGGGATACGCCGCTTGCGCGTTTTGTCTTGTCCTACGGCCTGGGCATGAGCGGCGTCGGCGTAATCGCCCTCATTCTTGGTCGGCTCGGGTTGCTTTCACCCGGGCTGGTTCGAATCGGATTGTTCATGCCGATCGCGGGCGAAATCGTCGCCATGATTCGCGACCGATCGAAGATCAAATCGCGGCAATACGAATCGATACCGCCCTGGAATGCCATACTTGGATTAATCCTCGTGGTGGGGCCGTTCCTCATCGCAATGTCGCTGTCGTCGATGCTGCCGACGATCGACTTTGACGCGATCGAATACCACCTCGAAGGGCCCCGCGAATACTTCCAGAACGGCCGCATCTCGTTCTTGCCGCATAATGTTTATACGAGCATGCCGTTCAATATCGAGATGCTCCATCTCACGGCGATGCATCTCCTGAACGATTGGTGGCGCGGTGCGCTTGTGGGACAGTTGCTCGTCGCTTCGTTCGCGCCGATGACGGGGGCGGCAATCTGGCTCGCGGCCAGCCGATGGGGCTCGACACGTGCGGCGTGGGTGGCAACAGTCGTCTATCTCACCACGCCCTGGGTTTACCGGCTCGCTTCACTGCCCTATGTCGAAGGACCGCTCTGCTTCTATCACGCGGCGCTCGTTGCAATCGCCGGCCTGGCCTGGAATGCCGCACCTGAAATCAAGAATCGAGTGTTCGCCGCGATTGGTTTGCTCGCCGGCGGCGCGATGGCGATCAAGTATCCCGCGTTGATCTCGGCGGTCATTCCCTTCGGTCTCGTCGCGCTTGCTGCCGCTCGCAGAGATCGCTCGTTACGACCGATAATTGCTTTCTGTCTCGGTGTCGCCGTCTTCATCGGTCCGTGGCTTATCAAGAACGTCATCGACACTGGTAATCCGGTTTATCCGCTCGGTTACAAGGTGTTCGGCGGCCGCGACTGGACGCCCGCTCGCGAGGCGAAGTGGGAAAATGCGCACGGCCGCCGGCCGATTCAGGTCCGTGCATTTTTCGACTCGTTGATCGACGTCGCCGGCCGGTCCGACTGGCAATCGCCTGCCATCGCCGCGCTCGTGCCGCTCGCGTTTCTGAGACGCGGGTCGAAGCGCATCGCCGGTTGGATTGCGGCATACGTCGCTTATCTTTTCCTCACCTGGTGGCTACTCACACACCGGCTCGATCGCTTCTGGCTCCCGTTATTGCCCGGCCTGGCCGTGCTTGCGGGGCTTGGTGCCGACTGGATGCGATCGACAGTCTGGACGGCGATTCTCGTTTACATTCTCAGCCTGTCGATCGCGGCGAACTTTGCCGATTGCTCGACCCCCCTCGCCGGCTTGAATGAGTGGACCGGTGATTTGAATGTCATGCGCTCTGGCGTCCCGCGCATGCTGAATCCGCCGCTCGCCCGGATCGATGCCGAATTGCCTCCAGGTGCGAAACCGTTGCTCGTCGGCCAGGCGGCCGTCTTCCACATCGCGCGTCCGGTGGTCTATAACACGGTATTCGATCACGAGACGTTTGAAGGAATCGACAGAGACCGCTCGCCAGAAGAGGTTCGCGCAGAGTTGCAGCGGCGAGGGATCACGCATATCTATGTCGATTGGAATGAAATCGAACGTTATCGCTCACCCGGCAACTATGGCTTCACCGATTATGTCACCCCTGCGCGATTCGAGCGGCTCATGCGAGCAGGTGTTCTCTCGGAGCCACGCGGTTTTGGCAAGGAACCTGATACCGCGCGGCAGCAACTCTTCACTGTACTTCCTGCAAAGTAACGCACCGATGTGGAGAGTCGCATGGACGCATTAACGATTGTCACAGGCGGTGCGGGATTCATCGGCAGCCATCTCGTTGCGCTTTTGAGCCAGCGCGGCGAACGTGTGCGCGTTGTCGAACGGCCCGGTGCAAAGGTCGACCACATTCGTGATTTGCCCAGTGTTGAAGTTCATTTCGCCGATATTCGCGATCGCGCCGCGTTGGATACCGCATTCATTGGTGCGACGCGCGTCTATCATCTCGCGGCGAATCCTAATCTCTGGGTCCGCGATCGCCGTGACTTCGCCGCCGTAAATCACCAGGGGACGATCAACGTCCTCGAAGCTGCGAAAAATGCCGGCGCAGAGCGCATCCTTCATACCAGCACGGAGAGTATCCTCACTTGCGCCCGAGCCACGGGGCCGATTTCGGAAGATGTCGAGATCGCGCTTTCCGATGCCGTCGGCCCGTATTGTCTCTCGAAACTGCTCGCCGAAAACGAGGCGATGGAACGGGCCCGAAACGGCTGGCCGATTGTTGTTGCCAATCCAACGATGCCGGTTGGTCCAGGTGATTACGGTTGTTCGCCGCCGACGCGTTTGATTCGCGATTTTTGCCTCGGCAAGCTTCCTGCGCGGATGGATTGCACGCTCAACCTGATCGACGTCCGCGACGTTGCCGAAGGTTTGATCCGCACAATGGAACGCGGCCGGCCAGGTCGCCGATATTTGCTCGGCGGTGAGAATCTCACACTCGTCGAACTACTGAGCATTCTTTCAGAACAAACAGGTGTACCTGTGCCAAAGTGGCGGGTGCCCTATCCTGTCGGTTTGCTCGTGGCGGTGTTCAGCGAGTTCTGGTCCGATCACGTCAGCGGCAAAACGCCGAAGGCGACGATCACTGGCGTGCGGCTAACTCGTAGGACGATGCACTTCGATGCCTCACGCAGCCTGAGCGAATTGGAACTCGTACCGCGCCCCGTGCGCGAATCGCTGATCGACGCAGTGACGTGGCTGCGCGAGACGGGTCAGATCGACGCGGGAAATGCCCGGTCGCATTCTGTTGCCCGATCCGAAACAATGGTCCTGAAATGAGTTGGCCCAGTTCGGCCAGGAGAGCACGTTATGGCCCGCGACGTTAAAGCGCATTACGAAGCCTTTCCCGACCCGTCGCCGAGCGTTCTGCCGGTGACGCAAGGGCCGCTTGAGCAAATGGACGACGCTCTGCACTTCGCCTGGGCCTGGCATCGATACAAATACACATTTCGCAAGAGCGAAGGGATTCGCATTCTCGACGCCGGTTGCGGCACGGGTGTCACCACTCTGAGCCTCGCTCAGCTCAACCCGGGCTCGACCGTGCTCGGTGTCGACTTCTCTCCCAAATCGCTCGAGATCGCTCGCAGTCGCGCGGAAGCGGCCGGCTCGACGGTGGTTTGCTTCGACGAGCACAACCTCGAACAGGCGCTGCCCGAATCGCTGGGGAAGTACGACTTCATTGTCGCCCGCATGGTGCTTGGCAATGGCGGCGACAACGCGGCAATTTTGACGAATCTCAAGGCCGCGCTTGCACCCGATGGCCTCCTGCTTGCCACCTTGCCAAGTGCTACCGGGCGGTTGGCCGTTCGCCAGATGCAGCGAGCGGTCGAGGCGATCGTCGGTCCCGATGCCGATACGGCCACGCGCGTCGAGGCCGGCCTTGAACTGCTACAGACCCTGCGCAACGATCATCCCATTCGCCGTTACGACGCAGCGCGACATGGCGTCGAGCCGCCGACTCGCGAGCAATTCGCAGCGACGTATTTCAACGACGCCGATCAGACCGGCACGTATGAGGATGTGACGCGACTCATCGAAGGCGCGGGGCTGCGCGTTTTGCTGGTGCACGATCGCGGCGCCTGGCGGCCAGAGCGGGTGTTCCTGCCTTCGCTGCCGCCCGCATTCATGGAGCGAATCGGTAAATTGCCCGAATCGAACCTGGCGATGCTTCGCGACGCGCTCGATATCAACCTGCATCCTGACTCGTATTTCGTCTACGCCTGCCAGACCGATTTCGAGCCTCACATCCCCGCCTGGCCCGACGATCTTGAGCACGGTGATTTCGAGAGCCTCGTCCCGCACTACACCAATCTCGGCGCTCCGGCGAAGCTTGCGGCCGATCCAGCGCTTCGGCGAGGGTATGTCACCTATCGCGCCGTCAATGGTGCTTTGGGGGAACTCGACTTCAAATCTCATCAGGCCTTTTTACGCGTAGACGGCAAAAAGACAATTGGTGAGATCGAGGCCGAGCTGAAGGACACGCCGCTCGGAGACGACAATCGCCAGATGAAGGTCGGACGCTGGCTCGGAATGACAAATCGCGCTTATCTTTTGCTTGAAGCGCCGAACCCGCGGGAAAACGTCGATTGCACGCATTTAGGTGCGATCAAGGACCGGCTCGATTGTGCCTGCCCGCGCAGGTGGGTCAGGGCGTGCGAAATTCACGGCGTGTGCACGATCTCGACGCTCAAGGCCGACGATCCCAAGGCAGAAACGCTACATCTTGCACTTGGGAAACTTGGGAAGAATGAAGCGATGGCGTGCGACCATTGCCCTGATTACGTCGCTGAAGAATAGCCGGCGGCCGCTTTTGCAAAAAAAGGCCGATGAAGTCTCGCCAATTGTCCGTCGTGTTCCTACAATCAAGAGGTGAGCGGTGGTGCCCGGCGGTCGAAGTTTCTGTCGTACCGCGGGTTGGTGGCTTCACTTCTCCCCACACCGCTCGATGGCGACGCTCATGACGGGTTTCCGGAGAGTGCACTTTTAAGAATTGCATCCTCCCCGGTTGCAGGGTAGAGTTTCCTTGAATTGACGATCGCTCCGTTTTGGCGACCTGGCGAAGCCGGCGCAGAATGGGCATGGCGATTGCTGCTCTGCTCCTTGAGGGTTGAGACGACGGTTCATGCAAGGCAGAACGGGTTAATCCTTACTTGTGAGGACGTGCCTTGATGTCCGCGCGACTGGTGGCCTTGGACGAAGGGGCTGACATTCCGCTGGATCGGACGATGGTCGTCGTTGGCCGTCATCCCCAGTGCGATGCGCGGCTCGACTCTCTGCGAGTCTCGCGCCACCATTGTTGCATGACCCTCGATAACGGCGAGGTCGTGGTTCGAGACCTCGGTAGCACGAATGGCATTCGCATCAACGGCCAGCGGGTCGAAATCGGCCGACTGAAAGCCGGTGATGAGCTATCGATTGCGCATATTCGTTACCGGCTCGATAAGGATTCGCCCAACGACAAGACGCTTGTCGACCCCGGCGGCGGCAATGAGTTAGGCGCGCACGCTGCGCTTCTCAACCCGCTCGTAAGGCAGAGTAATTCGGGCAATGGGAGTGTGCTGCCGCCACTTCTCGCGAGCGGCGCGGCGATGGCTCCGGTCCCGCCGCCGCCGATGCAACTCGAACAACCGCTCATGGACGCCTTGCGCGAGCATCTTCCCGCCGGAATGGCTGATAAGTATCGCATTCAAGTGATCGTTAAAATGGATCCGAGTTCAGGTGAGTCGGAGGCTCCCGCGGTATGTCGGCCCGACTCGTCCCAATCTCTGTAAGCGGGCCACAGGCTCCTGTCATCTCGCTCCTGCGTCCCGTCGCACTGATCGGCCGGCATCCTGAGTGCGATATCAGGATCAACTCGCCACAGGTTTCGCGTCGGCACTGCTGCCTTGCGCAGGCGTACGACAGGATTTTCATTCGCGATCTCGGCAGTCGCCACGGCGTGCTCGTCAATGGCCGCCCGATTGACGAAGTTGCGCTCAAGCCTGGCGATGAAATTGCAATCGCACAATTCATCTATCGTTTTGAAATCGTAGGCAGTCCCGCGCCTATACCTGCCGCCCCACCTGCGCCCCCTGCTCCTCCGGCGGGCAACTTTCAAACGACGATGGACGAACTCGACGAACTCATCCCGCTCGACGACTGATTTGCCCTCCCGGGCATGCGGGTTGCATCAGTAAAGGCGTCAGTTCGACACTTCGCGACTTGCCGATTCTTTCCGGCAACTCCCGCGTCTGTGTCGAATTTGCACGTCTTTTTTTTGATGCCCCACAGGAGTCGATCCATGAAATATCACCGTTGGATTTGGTTCTCGACCGCGCTCCTCGCTGCGTCGTACTCGACAACTCACGCTCAGTACTACTATCCCTATGGCAATGGCTACGGCGGCTATGGCTTCGGCGGTTGGACATCGACCGTCGATGGCGATATCGCCCGCGGTATGGGTGCGTTTGCGGCCGGCGCCGGTGTCTACAATTACGACACTGCGGTTGCCGATTCGATCAACGCGAACACGATCGCTGGAATCAACCAGTACCTGTATCTCTCGCAGCAAGAAACCAACATGCGAGAGCACATGCGATTGGCGAAGCGGCAAGCGCTCGTAAACGCCACTCAGGCCCACGCCGAGCAGATTGCCACGCGGATTCGCGACAATCCGACCGAAACCGATATCACCAGCGGCGCAGCGTTGAACGCGATTCTCGATCAACTTTCCTCGCCGGCCGTCCTTGGCGGCTCGAATCTACGATTCGCGAACGCTCGCATCGATTCCAAGGTCGTTCGAGCCATTCCGTTCCGCGACGCAACCGATGCGATAACCATCACGCTCGGTCAGCTCTCGGACGAAAAGCAGTGGCCAGCTTCAATGCGCGACCCCAAGTTCGACGACGTCCGCCAAGCGTATATGAAGGCGATGAACGACGTACTCGAAGAGGACAAGAATGGCGACCTTTCACCGACCACCGTTCGGCGCGTTCGCGTGGCGATTTCCGATCTCAACCGTCGCGTGAATGAGACGATTCCGGTCACTCGTCAACCCGACCATCTAGAAGCAGTCAACTACCTCAAGGGGCTTGCTGGCTTTTCCCGAATGCTCGAGAAGCCGAACGTCGACGCGATTCTGGCTGAGCTGGAAAAAATCAAAGATACCTCAGCCGGAAATCTCGTTGCGTTCATGCACACATACAATCTCCGTTTTGGTGCAGCCGAGACGGTCGGCCAGCGCGAGGCGTATCAAACGCTCTATCCGATCATGGTCGCGACCCGCGACAAGATCGTTCCTCGGCCCGAGCCGGGTACGACGCCTGCCAAGCCTGAGATTCGCCAGCCTTCGACGGCGATTTTCAACCGAATTGATCCGCAATACCTCAATCCTGCACCGCCGAGCCCTGGTGCGCCCGTAAACGCGCCCAATACTGCGACTCCGCCGAGCAACAACCCACCGCGGTAACTCCTTTCGTTACATTGCGAAACATCACCAAACGCCCCTTCTCAGCGTTCGCGCTGAGTGGGGGCGTTCCACTTTGGGTGCGTTGACACCAGATTCCGGCAGGTCCTATAATCATGCCTTCGCCTACGGCTTGATCGTGTGTGCAGAATACGAGTGCTAGCAGCGCTCGGCGTTCGCTCGAACGATGACATCCACCGTAGCGTTGCTGTTTTCTTTCAAAGCCGGGAGTGCCAACGAATGGCGGTTCGCGTCGGTATCAATGGGTTTGGTCGTATCGGTCGTCTTGTTTTCCGCGTCATGGCGGCTTCGCCCGAGAAATATGAGATCGTCGCGATCAACGACCTCTCGGACGCCAAGCACCTCGCCCTGCTGCTCAAGTACGACAGCGTTCACGGCCGATTCAACGGCACCGTTGAAGTGGGCGACAAGGCCCTGATCGTCAATGGCAAGGAAGTCAAAATCACCCAGGAAAAAGACCCCGCCAACCTCCCCTGGAAGTCGCTCGGCGTGCAGGTCGCGCTCGAATCGACCGGGTTCTTCACGAACAAAGATTCGCTCCAGAAGCACATCGACGCCGGTGCCGAGCGGGTCATCCTGAGCGCTCCCGCCAAGGACAAGCTCGACGCCACGATCGTCCTCGGCGTGAACGATCACTTGCTCAAGCCCGAGCACCGCATCGTCTCGAACGCCTCGTGCACCACGAACTGCTTGGCCCCCATGGCCAAGGTTCTCCACGAGAGCTTCGGCATCGAAAAGGGCCTGATGACGACCTGCCACGCCTACACGAACGACCAACGCGTGGCCGACCAGATCCACTCCGACCCCTATCGCGCCCGCGCCGCGGCCGTGAACATCATTCCGTCGACGACCGGTGCCGCCAAGGCCGTGGGTGAAGTCATCCCCGAGCTGAACGGCAAGCTGACCGGCTACGCTCTTCGCGTTCCCGTTCCCGATGGATCGATCACCGACCTCACCTCGATCCTCAAGAAGGACGTGACCAAGGAAGAAGTCAACGCCGCGATGAAGGCCGCCGCCGATGGCCCGCTCAAGGGCATCCTCGAGTACGCGACCGACCCGCTCGTTTCGAGCGACATCGTCGGCAACCCGCACTCGTCGATCTACATGTCCGAGTGGACGACCGTCATCGGCGGTAACATGGTCAAGACGATCTCGTGGTACGACAACGAGTGGGGCTACTCGAGCCGTACGGCCGAGCTGATCACCAAGCTCGCCGCCCTCGGCTGATTTCACGTCAACTGAACGCCAAATCGAACGGCCGGGACCGCCTTCGCGCAGTCCCGGCCGAGTTTCAATCACGGGCCTTCTTCAAGGACCTTCCCCTTGGCCAAGCAGACAATCCGCGACCTGGCGCTCGAAGGGCGCAAGGTCTTGGTGCGAGTGGACTTCAACGTTCCGCAGACGAAGGATGGCGAGGTTTCCGACGACCGCCGGATTCGCGCTGCCCTCCCCACCCTGAACTACGCTCTCGAACATGGCGCCTCGCTGATTCTCGTCAGCCACCTCGGCCGCCCCACCGGCGACCCCGCGACCGACGCGCCGTTCAAGCTCGATAAAGTTGCTGCCAAGCTCCAGGAACTGATCGGCCGTCCCGTCGCCAAGGCCAACGACACCGTCGGTCCGACCGCCCAGGCCGGTGCCGCCGCCCTCAAGCCGGGTGGAATTCTCGTCCTGGAGAACGTCCGGTTCAACAAGGGCGAGAAGAAGGGCGACCCTGCCTTCGCCGCGCAACTCGCTGGCCTGGCCGACGCTTACGTCAACGACGCCTTCGGCACCTGCCACCGCGACGAAGCCTCGATGGTCGCCGTCCCCGAGCAGTTCAAGCCCGAAGATCGCGCGATTGGCTTCCTCGTCGAGAAGGAACTGCAGATCCTGCATACACTTCTGGCCGATCCCAAGCCGCCGATGGTCGCGATCATGGGCGGAGCCAAGGTTTCGGACAAGATCCTCGTCATCGAGAATCTTCTACCGCGGATCAGCAAGCTGCTGGTTGGCGGTGCCATGACCTACACTTTCCTTAAGGCGCAAGGCCACAACACCGGCAAGAGCCGCGTGGAAGCCGATCGCCTTGACGAAGCGAAGAAGCTGCTCGAAAAGGCTGGCGACAAGCTCGTTCTGCCGGTCGACCACCTGGTCGCCGATGGAATCGAGGCAAGTGCGAAGACGCAAATTGTTGCTGGATCTGACATTCCGGACGGTCTCTTCGGGCTCGACATCGGCCCCGAAACGATCAAGCTGTACACCGACATCATCCACAAGGCCGGCACGGTCATCTGGAACGGCCCGATGGGCAAGTTCGAGGACGAGCCGTTCCAGGCCGGGACGAAGGGGATCGCCGAGGCGTTCGCAAGCGCGCCTGGGATCACCGTGGTCGGCGGCGGCGAGACGGCCGAGGCGGTCGAGCAGTTTGGTTATGCCGAAAAGGTGAGCCACGTTTCGACCGGTGGCGGCGCGTTCCTCGAGTCGCTCGAAGGAAAATCGTTCAACTCGTTGCGTGTGATTCCCGATCGTTAATTGGATTGGGGAAGCCTCGTTCCGGCCCGCGCCTTCCGTGCATTGCGGAAAGCGCGGCGCTTGGGGGAAGAGAACCGAATGGCCGTTGATCGATCGTCTCCTTCGGCCCGCGCCGAACGCCTGAAAGTTTGGGATTCGGCCAAGCGGCCGTTCGTCACGCCTTCGTTGCTCAACTGCAACTTTGCCAAGGTGGGTGCCGAGCTCGACGCTCTCAAGGCGGCGGGCGCGGTTGGCGTTCATCTCGACGTCATGGACGGCCACTTTGTCCCGAACCTCAGCTACGGCGCGCCCGTTGCCGCAGACTGGCGGAAAGTCACCGACTTTCCGTTCGACACGCACTTGATGATGTCCGACCCAGGCCGTTACCTCGACGATTTCGTCAAGGCCGGCTGTGATATCATCATTGTTCACATCGAGGTTTTGCCCGACCCCGTCCCCCTGCTTCGCAAGATCCGGGAAGCGGGATGCCGGGCCTCGCTGTGTCTCAATCCCCCCACGCCCTACTCAGCGATCGAACCGTATCTCGACGAGGTCGACGCGGTGCTGGTCATGAGCGTGATGCCCGGATTCGGCGGCCAGAAGTTTGACCCGACGGTCTTACCCAAGGTTCGCGCGATTCGTGCCGCTCGACCGCATTTGCCGATCTCGATCGACGGTGGCATCAATAAAACGACTGCTGCCGAAGTTGTCGCGGCTGGGGCCACGCAGCTTGTCGTGGGGTCGGGTGTTTTCCGTCCCGATGGTAATTACGCGGCAGCCTTGGCCGAGTTGGCCGAGGAAATTCGCCGCGGGAGTCTTTGAGGCAGCGGCCCGGTCACGTCGGCCGGGCCACCGTCAGAAGAATGACCCAAGTGGTCCTCATCCGACCCGGAGCGACCGTCTATGACGAGCAAAACCGGGTTCAGGGCGTGCTCGACGTACCGCTAAGTGATGGCGGGCGTGCCCAGGTTGTCGAGCTAGCGGAAAAACTCGTTGAATTCGAACTGTCGGCCCTTTACTGCGGCCCCAGCCAGAGTGCCTTTCGCACCGCGGAAACCATCGGCAAGACCCTCGGTCTTCGCCCGCGCCGGATCGACGAGTTGCGAAACCTCGATCAGGGTCTTTGGCAGGGTTTGCAGATCGACGAGATTCGCCGCCGGCACCTCAAGGTTTTCCGCGAGTGGCTCGAAAATCCTTTTGCCGTCCAGCCTCCCCAGGGAGAGGATTTCACTCACGCCCTCGAACGAATCAAGTCGGTCTTGCGGCCGATGATCAAGCGACACCGCGACGATGTGATTGGACTGATCGCCTGCGAGCCGATCGCCCAGTTGATCGCCGCGCACCTGAGACGCGACCCCAAGGTGCAGCTTGATGATCATGTTCCAGTGGCCGGCTACGAACGAATCACGGTCCCTCCCGAGTGGGGACGCAACGGCGACGCAAGTTGAATTGAACTGACACGACCCATCCAACCCAGACTTAAATCAACCGTTCGATAATTCCGAATCGAATCGAACTGCATCGGCGGGATGGAGCGGGAAGGGAGTCTGACTGATCATGGCGCGGAAGAGCGGCGGAACGAAAAACCCCTGGCACGGACATTTTGAACCCAAGCGAGTGCCCGAGGGTGTCTGGATGCGCTGCGATGAATGCGGCGCCACGCTCTTTCGCAAGCTCGTGCTCGAGAACCTCAACGTCTGCCCCGAATGCTCCCACCACTTCCAGGTGAGCGCAGCCGACCGCATCGGCCAGATCCTCGACGCCGATACCTTCGAGGAATGGTTCGCCGACCTTCGCCCCGGCGACCCGCTCGAATTCAACGACCGCCGCCCCTACCCCGAACGCGTCAAA
This sequence comes from uncultured Isosphaeraceae bacterium, assembly GCA_945957605.1. Classification (GTDB taxonomy): domain Bacteria; phylum Planctomycetota; class Planctomycetia; order Isosphaerales; family Isosphaeraceae; genus CAMFLR01. Next base: position 466,058 of record CAMFLR010000003.1, on the reverse strand, counting down.
GCCGAACAAGAGCGAACCGGCCTGAACGAAGCCGCCGTCGTCGGCCAGGGGTTCATCAAGGGGATCCGCGTCGTCTTCTGCGTGACCGACAGCTCGTTCATCATGGGCAGCATGGGCTCGGTCGTCGGCGAGAAGCTGACGAGGGCCATCGAGGAAGCCACTCGCCAGAACCTTCCCGTCATCATCGTCTCCGGCTCCGGCGGCGGCGCTCGCATGCACGAAGGGATTCTCTCCCTGATGCAAATGGCCAAGGTCTCTCAGGCCATCGGCCGCCACAATGCCGCAAACGGACTTTTCATAAGCGTGCTTACCAACCCGACGATGGGTGGCGTTGCGGCGAGTTTCGCGTCGCTGGGGGACATGATTCTCGCCGAACCCAAGGCGCTGATTGGATTTGCGGGCCCCAAGGTCATCCAGCAAACGGTCCGCGTGCAACTCCCCGAGGGGTTCCAAACGAGCGAATTCCTCCTTGAACACGGATTCATCGACCGCATCGTCCAGCGCAAGGAACTGCGGTCGCTGCTCGCCCAACTCATCGACTACGTTTCGCCGTAACTATCTGTCAAGCTAATAAGTTACCGCTACCGCTCTGCCCATCCTGGCTGAGGAGTTCGAGAAGCAGGTTCGCGCTCGGATAGGCATGGCCGCGGTACTGGCGGAACCCCTCCGCTTGCTCGACCCCGATGGCCGCCCCCCTGTGCGCCCCCCATTCCTTCTGACTGTTCAAATACTCGTCGATCCCATGATGCTTGAGCAACCAATCGCGCTGGCTGGCGTGCTTGGCGAGCATCTCGCGCTTGGTGTCGAAGACGCGCGAGACGTCGACGTAAAAGTCGACGGCGTGCGGACGTCCATCGCGATCGTTCCCCTCGAGTGCATCGACGAAATAGAGTGTTGGAATCGCCTCGAGTGGCGGCGCGGGCTCCCACTGCCGCGTTACGTAATTGGGAATGGGGGCCGCGAAGCAGGCATCACGCACCAGTCGGCTCGTCGCCTCGTGATCCGGCATGTAGTCGACCGGCGGTGCCGTTAAGATGATGTCCGGCCTCGTTTTGCGCAAGAATTCCACAACGCGGCGGCGGCTGTCATCATCATCGAAAATCGCCAGATCGCGAAACTCGAGGCAAAAGTAATCCGCACCGATCAGGCGAGCGGCCGCTTCGGCTTCGCCACGTCGAACGCTCGCGATTTCGTCGCTGCCAAGCTCGGCGCTGCCGCAATCGCCGGGGGTCATCGTGGCGATCGTCACATGATGCCCGGCCTGCCGCAGTAGCGCGAGTGTACCCGCGCACTGGAACTCGACATCGTCGGGATGAGCATGAATTGCGAGAATCCGCCGGGCGTTTGACATGATCAAGTTACCTGTACAACAGCCGTTGAACCTGAGTTATTAAGGGGTATCACAGATTGTCCCTGCGCCGCAAACCCTTTTCCCACTATCGACTTTGAGAAATGATTCACATCCAGTCAAAAAATGTTCTGGCGTGCGCTAGACGACTTGTGTACATTAGCGGCCAAAGGGACAGATGGTGATCGTCTGTCGCCCTATTCCATGAACTGATCTCAACGCGTGATCCCTCCGCGTGATCTTCTGGTGCCAGGTGTACTTCGGAGCTGACTCTCATGGCTGATCTCGACAACTTGACCACCCGGCAACGTGAGATTTACCGTTTTATTCGCGAGAAAATCCAGGGCCGCGGCTACGGGCCGACGGTTCGGGAAATTGGCACGGAATTCAAAATCAAGAGCCCGAATGGCGTGATGTGCCATCTAAAGGCGCTTCAGAAGAAGGGGCTGATTCATCGCGAACCCAATATGTCGCGGGCGATTCAGCTTCTCGAAGATCCAACCGCTGCCCCGGTAACGCAAGGCGTGCCGATGCTCGGTCGGATCGCCGCTGGTTCACCGATCGAAGCGATCGAGCAAGACGACGAACTTTCATTTAACGACTGGGAAGGCGCTCCCGACAAGTTCGCCCTGAAGGTGTCGGGCGAGTCGATGATCGATGCTCACATTCAGGACGGCGACTTCGTCGTCATCCATCGTCAGAATCAGGCGCGTGATGGCCAGATCGTGGCCGTGCGTGACGACGAGGGAGAAGCGACGCTCAAGACGATCTTCCGCGAAAAGAATCGCGTTCGCCTGGAGCCGGCGAACAAGACCATGAAGCCGATCTATCGCGACAAAGTTGAGATCCTCGGTGTTCTCGTCGGCGTCGTGCGAAAATATTGAAGCGCAACAGGCAGCTCCCGGAGCAGTATCGTCACCGCGGATGGCGAGCGTCCGGGAGCTGGCACGTATACGGCCGGTAATCTGAGGAATCGGACTGGACGATCGTAGCACCTTAGCGGTAGCTTCCCTTTGTGCGTTAGCGCACGAGGCTCGTCCGTTCGTTCGTCCCATTCAGGTGATAGTTCATGTCGTCCGCTCCGGCCCCGGCTGACTTTGTTCGACTCTTTACCGACGGTGCTTGTAGCGGAAATCCGGGACCAGGCGGTTGGGCCTACATTCTGAATCACCCTGCAAGCGGTCAGACTCGCGACTCTTCGGGTGCAGTGCCGAATACGACGAATAACCGCATGGAATTGCAGGGTGCGATCGAGGGGCTATCGAGCCTCAAACGCCCCTGCTCCGTTGAATTAATTACCGACAGCACATATGTCGGCAAGGGTATCACCGAATGGATGCCCAAGTGGAAGGCGCAAGGCTGGCGCCGCAAGGAAAAAGGCTCGTTCAAGCCGGTTGTGAATCTCGACCTCTGGCAGCGGATCGATGAGTTGCTGGCGGTCCACCGCGTCAAGGTGACGATCGTGCTCGGGCACAATGGTCATCCCGAAAACGAAGCATGCGACCGCATGGCGGTCGCAGCTTATAAGGCGCTGAAGTCCGGTTGGTAAAGCGAGTCGACGACGCGCTCACCCCAGCACAGTTTTCACAGCGTCGCGTGCCTTGTTCATGAGCGGGCTATCGTTCGCTGAGCCGCCCGGCGTGTTGTACATCGCCGCGGCCGCAAGCAACCGCTGCCACTTGGGATCCGAAGCGAGCAGCACTTCCTCCCAAATCGCCGCGCCGAACTTGTAGTCGTGGCTATCCTTCCCCTTGTGGAAGATCATTCGCCGTTGCGCCGCGAAGATCTTGTCGAGCGAGCCACCGCCGTCGATGTAGCTCAGCGTAAGCCGGGAGGCTTTTTCGCGGCTGGTCGAGATGGTGTTAAAGATCTCGCCGACCTTTTCATCACCGTTCAAAGTCGACGCCAGCGGTGTAAGCTCATCGATCTTGATCGGTCCAGCGGGCTGCGCGGGCGCGCCCTTTTTCGGAGTGCTGCTCGCCGGTGAGCTCGTGCCACCGGAGCGGTCACGATACGCCGTAACCCATCCCGCCGCTTGCATCAGCGCGAGCTTGCGGTTTGCTGGATCCGAGCTGTTGTTGTAAATGAAATGAAGCGCGTTGGACGCGGTGACCGCATGAATCGCCACGATTCCCGGCTTGCGAATGAGGAGTTCGTTGCCGCAGAGAAGAATCGCATCCCACACGCTTTCGGGGGAAACGCCCGAGTTGACAACCCGAAGCGCTTCTTTTGACGCCGGCGCAGCGTCGGCCGTTCGCAGAACATCGAGAAGCGCGAGCGTCGCTCCCATGTCCTTTTTGCCAGTTTGCCAGTCTTCGCGGAACGTATCGAGCTGCGGAAGATTGGCGTCATACGGTCCGACGGCGACGGGCCGGGAGTCTCCCTGGAGATCGAGCAAACCGAACGCGAGCGACCGCAGCACGGGCTCGGCGTGTTGCCAGCCGATCGTGTTCAGCGTGCGCCAGCACTGCATCGCATAGATCGCCTTGTGGCCGATATCACGCTGGTCGCGAATGCCGTAACGCCAGAATAGTTCCATCGTCTCGGCCGCGCCGCAAGATCGCGCAAGGCCGACGGTAGCGACATCGGCCGCATCGGAATCCCACTGGTCCATCGCTTTGATGAACGCTGCGCGAGCGTCGTGCGGCTTGGGAATGTGCGACTCATCGACCGGCTTCAGTTTCCAGTCGCCCTCGCGCTCGTCGGTGGCTTGCGAGTTCTTGAAATTGTCGAGCGCCCAGAATAGAGGCAAGAGCTGTTCGTCGGGCGCGGCGGATTGGCCGAGGAGATGCGCCGAGTTCATCACGAGCACGGCGTGGAATTTGAATCCCACCGGTCGCGGCTTGACGTTGCGAATCCCCGCGAGGAATAGCCCAGCGAGCAATTGGCGGTACGTGAGTCCGTTTTTGAGTTCGGCGACTGCCTTCTCAAAAATCGTCGCGCGTGGTGTGGACTCGATCCAGCGGACGACTGGCTCGATCTCGGGCCGGAGTTGCACGATATCAGGCGTGACAGCGCGATCGTCGGCCCGAAGCGGCGTAATGCCCACCAGCCGGTCGACGCTTCCGAGCCCCGCGCCAAGCCCGAGCGCTGAGGCCGAGGCTGCGGTTAGAAACGTCCGACGGCGCAGCGAGTCTCCCATCGGGGACCTCCCGTGTCTGTTCTGCTGGTACTCGAATGCCTCGCGACCGATCCACGCAGCCACATTATGAGCGTGAATTCTCGACGACGCCAGCAGTCGGCGGCCGGCGGCTCGCCACGAGGTAAATCCCCAGTCCCACCAGGCAGCCACCAACCAGAATCGGCGGAGTCAGCGGATCGCCCCGCATCAAGTTCGCCGCGCTCAGACCAAACACGGGCGTCAAAAACGCGATGGTCGCCAGCCGCCCTGCCTCGTATCTGTTCAGCAGGCCAAACCAAACGATGAAGCATACGCCCGAAACCGCAAACGCCTGGTATAGCAGTCCCAGAGTCGTCGCGAGAGTAAAATGATAATCATCAAAGCCTTCGATCAACCATCCGCCCAGCGCCGCGATTGGCAGTGCAATCGCGGTTTGAATCAACAGCAAAGCACGCGGCGGAATCAGCGGAAATGTGAGTTTCTGCGCGATCGTTTGCACCGCAAAAACAACGCCTGAGAACAGCACGACGAGGTCGCCTTCCAGCCCGCCGCCCGTAGTGAGTTGCCTGTGTAAGATGACCGCGACGCCCGTCACCGCGCAGCCCAGGCCGACCCAACCCCGACCTCCAAGGTGCTCACCCAGCAGCAACCAAGCCAGAAGGACCGTAATCAGCGGATGCACATTGATGAAAACCGACGAGCGCCCCGCCTCGCTGTGGCTCGTTCCCCAGTTATATGTAGCAATCTGAATGGCTGCGAGCGTGCCGTGTACGAGCAGCAACCACCAATACTTGCGCGGCACCTTTACATCAGCCGCACCGCCATCGCGTAAACAACCCCACGCGACAAACGGTAGACACAGCAAAAATCGCAGCGCAGCGCAGCCGACCGGCGGCAGGCCACCAACGCCATTGGCGTACTTCACGGCGACCGCATTTGCGCCCCAAAGGGCACAACACAGAATCATCCCCGCCACGCCCATGGCGTCGAGAGGTCGCGGCGTTCGAGATTCTGACATAGCGGGATCAAAACTCGCGTGGTTGGACGAAGCAATGCGCGGGGCTGGCATTTTCGCGTCCCGCGGCCATCGCCGTCAACCTTTGCGGTCAGTTCTCAGTTGTTAGTTGTCAGTTCTTTTCCTTCGCCTTCGCGCGAACTTTTTCAGCCGCCTCGGCAAGAATCGCCTCGGGATTCTCGTTGAACAGATCTTTGCAGCCCGAGCAACAAACCCAATAAGTCTTCCCCTTGTAGCTCACCTGCGTGGTCCCGCGCCCTTCCGTCACGATACAAACCGGCCCCGACTCACCGACGGCAAATGCCACCCCTTGCCGGGTCAGTCCGACCTCCGCCAAGCGGTGAAATCCTTCACCTTCCTCGTTCTTGCCCTCAAACAACACAAGCAACCGCGTATCGTGTAGCGGAGTCAGCGTCAGTCGTTGAAGACCCTCGGCACCTTTCGGATCGGCCGAGAGCACAAGTGCCTTCTTTGCATTGGAGCTGCCGGAAAACTTCCGCTTCGCTCCATCTGCGAGGACGGCATCAAGCACGAACGTCCCCGCCGACCTCCCAGGCGTAAGAACGGCCGATTGCAGGTACTTGCCCTTACCTACTTTGAGTTCAAGTGCAGCCGATTCGTTCGAAAGCTTCCACGCCCACTGATCGGTTTCGATCCATGCCCCCTTGGTGCTGCCGGGGCGGACCTGGCCAGTGCCCTTCCACTCGCCCACGAATGCACCGAACGGCTTGAGTGCCTCTTGTGCCTGGCGGCGCGGCGATACCGGTGCATCGGCGGCGAGCAGAACGACGGAAACCAGTGAAAGGCAAGTGGCGGCCAGCTTGGAACGCATCGCAGACTCCAGCATCGATCCGAATTCAACGCAGCCCGACAAGGATCGAACCCTCATTGCGGTGGCAGGTATCGCAGCGGTTAGTTCGGGCGATTGACGTGCTGATCGGGCGCGTTCGGGTTGCGTCGCTTCTTGTTGACCAGCAGGTTGACGTGCGTTTTCGAGTACGTGAGATCCTCGTCATCGACATGTGGCGCCGCGGTCCAGGGATTCTCCGGCCGCTTCCGGGCGTAATAAATCTCATACTCCGGCCCCGACGCATCTTCCCACCCGCGCAAGAAACCTCGTTTGCAGCGAGCGTGGCACGATGTGCAACGATAATAGCGATCGTGGAACGACTGGATCACCTGTCGCGCCATGGTCCAGTTGCCGCAAACGGGGCATTGAGTTCCGAGATAAAGATCGACCGCCGCTGCACTGATCGCACCAAAGAGAATCACAAGCCCTGATGCACCAACGATGATCGACACGAGTCCAAAATTCGGACTCCCAACGATCGCCCCGACCGACAGAATCAAAAGCGCGAGCCCAAGTATCAGGTGCATTCGCGAATACGGAGCTGGACGCGCATGCTCATTCATCGGACGTGCCTCTGACGAGTGTGAGGGGCGATCCATCGATCATCACCAATCGAGCCCCGGCGATCAAGGTCTTCCGCAATTTCGCATCCTCAATCCCACTCCTCGGGAATCCGGCCGAAGGCGATTTTGTTCTCCATGGGATGGCGATAATCGTGGACCGGCCCAAAGTAGATCGACTGTGCCCCCCAGCGCAGGTTGATTTGATCGACCGCGCGCGAAAGCCGCTGGAGTTTGTTCACCTCGTCGAAGAGCGACCGCGTCACCTGAGACTCGAGCACCAGGTCTGAAACGGTCACATCGACCTTGCGAATTTGTCCCTTGTTGGAAACGCGTTTGAGCCAGACTCGCTCGAATAATCGGAGCAAGGTCGGCGTGTCGTTAGTGCACGGTACGTCGATGCGCTCGAAGAACGTGCCGGCGCGTTCGTAGCCCGCTGAGACCGACATGCTGCGCGCACAATAGCCATTGCGCCTCAGTCTCTGGGCGAGTTTACACGTGAGACGAATTAAAATGCATCGCGCCGATTCATCGTCGCGCATTCGAGGCGCGAGCACGCTTCCATGGCTCATCGACCGGCGCTGGGTGGGAAGTTCCGGCTCGTCGTCGCCGTGAAATCCCGCCCACCACTGTGCGCCGGAAACCGAGCCCCACACCCGGACGGCTTCGTCGCGGGTCAATTCCCACAAGTCGCGAATCGTCCGGATTCCATGCCGATCGAATCGCGCCATCATCCCGTCGCTAATTCCGCACAAATCTTTCAAACGCAAATGTTCGAGCCGCCCTGGCAACTCATCAACGCACAAGGTGGTTAGACCGTTCGGCTTTCCCAGTCCGCTGGCGATCTTGGCAAGCAATCGCGAAGGCGCAATGCCAACCGAACACGTCATCCACGGTCCGAAATCGTCGAGAATGCGTCGTTTGATCTGCCGCGCAATCTCCCTCGCATTCGCCTCGTTCTTTTCAATCCCACGCAGCCGCACACTCCATTCGTCAATCGAATAGACCTTATGAATCGGGGCACATTTCTCGACACTTGCCAGAATGTCATTGTGGATCTTCACATAAAGGCTTGGACGCGCTTTCACCAGCACAATACCGGGGCACATTCGTTTCGCATCCCACACACGCGTTCCGGTTTTCACGCCAAAAGCCTTGGCCTCATAGCTGGCGGCGATCACGCTGGTTGTGTCGCTTTCCGTCGGAATGATTGCGACCGGGCGCTTGCGCAACTCGGGCCGAAGCATTTGCTCGACCGACGCGAAAAATGCGTCCATGTCCGTGAAAAGCCAGTTCATGATCTATCAATCCCAGAAGACCGATCGCGATCATTTGTTCAGAACAATACACCCGTTCAGTATTCGATGCAAGTGGGTTGTGACGCGACTTCGTGAACGGAGGTCGATTTAGCTTGTTGTGAGGGATTTGTCGCCGCCGTATGCTCGCTCTGTGCGCTCATCAGCCGAATGGGAAGCGGTAACGATGCGTCAAACTCCGCAATGGAAGTTCTTTCGTCGACCACGGCGATCAATCGCTGCGTTTCTGGTGGTGATTGTGGTTGTGTGGTTTTGGCAGTGGCGTCATTCGGGATATATCGCCGGGCCGGGCGATTTCCCCTACTTTCCGGCGGAATTGGAAAACGGCGTTCTCGACGGCTATGAAGACGAACTGGCTGCGTTTGATGAGCCCTCTCTCTTCAAGTTGTCAAAGAAGAGCAACGCGGCAGCCTATCGCTATTCGCGCGGCTATCCGTTTGGTGGCGGCTTTGCTGTGCGGGTGACGAAAACGGCGGAGGGAGCAGAACTTCGGCTGGCGGAAATAAACAACAGGGAACGTCCCTGGGTCATTTCTCGTGTCGAAGCCGTGTCACTCACTGCGACCGATTGGGCGAATCTCGATGCTTTGGCGGAAGAAACCGGCTTTTGGACGATGGCAACGCCCGACGACTCGGTGCGTATCCTTAGCGACGGCAAGCCATGCATGATGGAAGGGGCCGAAAACGGTCGCTACCACGTCGTGGTGCGCAGCTCTCCCAATCCAGGGGCCTACACACGGCTCTGCAATTTCACGCTCTCGCTTGCGGGCCGTCAGGGCTCGGCGAATGAGATCCTTGACTCTGACTCACGCCGGGTTTCGTTTCGTCATTTCGCTGTGCTTCGCGTTCGTTCGATGGCCCTCGCCATACGTTTCGTCGAACACACAGAAAAAGGACTTTTCGAGTCCGATTATCGAGGTGCCGCGTACGAATGGTTCTTGCAAAACGATGGCTCTCACGACTTCGCGCGTGCAAACGTCTTGAAAGGTCAGGGAAAGGCTGTGCGGTCTGCCGATCATCGGCCCGAAGATGGAAAAATTGTTTGTGGTCCGATCGTGCTGAAGTGGTCGCCCTATCGCTATGAAAAGTGCGATTACCTCGAAGTGAATCGGGCGGAATGCAAGACTGGACAAGGTGCGCAAATCTCAATGGCGATCACCGACTGGGACGCTCTCGACAAGATTGATTTGAACGAAAAATACCTTATCTGGTCGACTCGGGACCGCTGGTAGGGCGATCCCTCGCCCAGAAGCGTCCCCACCTTTAGGAAATCTTTACAATCCGGCATTGTCGCTTTTGCGGCTGCTGATATAGTTGCCAGGCGAAAGGGATGGGGCGACCGGGATGGGCGCTCCACCCAGAGAAAACTCGCCAGAAAATGTGCGTTGAACGGGACAGGGAGGTCCGCGATGCCCAAGTGGCCAATCCGCGTGAAGCTGATCGCGGGGCTCACCTTGGTTGTGGGCATGATGCTCACCCTCATGGGCGGCTCGATGTTCGGGCTCCGCTCGTTCCACAACAGCATATTGATCCTCGTCGACCAATTGCGCGAACTTGGCGGGTCGAAGGCGCTCTTCGAAGCAGTCGTGCGTCTGGAACCCCCGCGCGATAACGAGCCAAGCTCGACCGAGGAACTCCGGAAGCGCGCAGCCGCCGCGGGTGTCGCGCTGCATGGGTACTTTGAAGAACTAAAGAAAAACACAACTCGGGGTAATCGCGCCGATGACGGTCGCGAAGCCGCTGCGCTCGCGTTCGACGTCGACGCCGACCTCACGGCGATCCTGAGCGATCTCGACCCAACTGGCGATGTTCATTACATCCTGCCCGGCACCGCCAACTATCTTAAAAGCCACACCGACGCCGCCGATCGCCATCGCGCCGATGCCGATCCCAAAGCTGACCTGCGGCTTCGCATCGATCGCATCAACCACCGCGTGATGCAACTTCCCGACATGCTGCACCACGATTTTTACGAAATTCTCACCGACGCTCGCACACGGTTCGAAGCCGCCCGCGCCATCGTCTGGACGTCGGCCGCGCTCGTGCTCGCGATGCTCTTCGGTCTCACCGTCTTACTCTATCGCTGGATCGTCTTCCCGATCCGCCTCCTCGAACGCGGCGTCAAGCGCGTCGCTCGCGGCTGGTTCGATGACCGTATCGAACTTAATACCGGCGACGAGATGCAGGCCCTCGCCGAAGCGTTCAACGACATGACCGAACGCCTCCGCGAGATGTACGCAAATCTTGAACAACAGGTCGATGAACGCAGCAAGCAACTCGTGCGATCTGAACGGCTCGCCGGCGTTGGCTTCCTGGCGGCTGGTGTCGCCCACGAGATCAACAACCCGCTCGCGTCGATCGCGTTTTGCTCGGAAGCTCTGGAGAATCGCCTGCGTCCGCTGCTCGACCCAAGCGACAGCGGCGATCCCAAGGTGATTCGCCAGTATGTTCACATGATTCAAGAGGAAGCCTTCCGGTGCAAGGCGATCACCGAGAAGCTGCTCGATTTCTCCCGAGTTGGCGACATCCAGCGCGTGCGTACCGACCTCATCGCGCTGATTCAAGGCGTCGTCGACATGGTTCGCCACATCGGCAAATACCGCAACAAAACGATCGTCTTCCAGCCGCGAAATGCGATCTTCGCCGATGTCGACGCCCAGGAAATCAAGCAGGTCGTGCTCAACCTCGTGGTCAATGCGCTCGAGTCGATGGACTCGGGCGGTTCGCTCCGTGTCGACGTACGTTACTCCGAAGGTAAGGCCGAGATGACGTTTGCCGATAACGGCTGTGGCATGGCGCCTGAGATCCTCGAAAACATCTTCGAGCCGTTCTTCACCAAGCGAAAAGGTGGCAAGGGAACGGGCCTCGGCCTGTCGATCACGAATCGCATCGTCAGCCAGCACCACGGCGAAATTACCGCCGCCAGCCCCGGCGAAGGACGGGGAGCAACGTTCACTGTTCGCCTGCCGGTTCATCAAACGGCCGAAGGTTCAGACAACGCCTCAAAGCCCACGCGCGCAGCCTAGCAAGCGTTCGACTGCGGACGGACGGAACCGCCGCGCCGAATGGCTTTCCAAGATATTTGCACAAGTGCCCCGTGTTCGAGCCAGGAGATACGAGCGATGGAGAAGCAGCCCCAAGGCGGCCTCCGCATTCTGTTCGCGGACGATGAGGCCCACCTTCGTGAGTTGATGCAGATGGAACTGCCTCGGCTCGGTCACGAAGTGACGGTTTGTCCCGACGGGCAGGCCGCGATTCGCTCGCTCGAGAAGGGCTCGTACGACGTCGCCCTGCTCGACCTGCGCATGCCTGGACTTACGGGAATCGAAGTCCTGGGCAAGATTCGCCAGCTCAGCCCCGAAACGCAGGTGATCATCCTCACCGGCCAGGCGACGGTTGATACCGCCGTGCAAGCGCTTCGGCTTGGTGCGTTCGACTACCTCACGAAGCCATGCAAGTGGGCCGAGCTCGAAGTGATTTTGAATCGCGTCGCCGAACGGCGTGATCTCGCGAACAAGGCGACAGCCTTCGAAACACGGCTCAAGGCGGTCGAAGGGACTCCGCTGATCGTGGGCGAAAGTCCGCCGATGCAGTCAGTTCGTCGCTTGATCGAAACGATCGCGCCGACCGACGCCTCGGTAATGATCCTCGGCGAAACAGGGACCGGCAAGGAACTTGTCGCGCGTAACTTGCACGACAAGAGCCGACGCGCCGGCCACGCGTTCATTCCCGTCAATTGCGGCGCCTTGCCCGAAAACCTCGTCGAAAGCGAATTGTTCGGTCATCGCAAGGGAGCCTTCACCGGCGCAGATACTCATCGCAAGGGACTGTTCGAGGTTGCCAACGGCGGCACGCTATTCCTCGACGAAGTCGGCGAGCTCGATAAAAGTGTTCAGGTGAAGCTGCTTCGATTTCTTGAGTCAGGTGAAATTCGCCGAGTCGGCGAAAACGATCCCTTCCGGGTCGACGTCCGCGTGCTCTGCGCGACGAACCGCAACCTGCGCGAGATGATCGAATCCGACACGTTCCGCGAAGATCTTTTCTTCCGCATGAACACGTTCGAGATTCACCTGCCATCACTCCGCGAGCGCAAGTCAGACATCGTGCTGCTGGCGCAGCACATGCTCGCCCGCTACGCCTCACGCCACGGTCGAGTCGCTTCCAGCATTACCCCCGAAGCGGCCGAATTCCTCACAGCGCAAGATTGGCCCGGGAACATTCGCGAGTTGGCGAACGCAATCGAACGTGCTGTGATCCTCTCCGGCGGGATGCCAATTGGGCCCGAACATCTTCCCACGCAGGTGCCGATCCGGCGTTCAAGCGGATTAGGTGCACCCACGAGCACCATGTCGTCCGCAATTCCGAGTCCTCATTTCGCAGTTCCCGACGGCAGCCCAACCCTGCGCGACGTGGAAATGAAGTACATCCAGGTGATCCTCGAAAAGCATAACGGCAACAAGCCGGCGGCTTCGAAGGAACTGGGGATCAGCCTCAAGACGCTTTACAACAAGATTAATCAGCTTCAGCAGGGGTGAGGTGCAAAGACGGAAGACCTTAGGCCGTTGTCCAGGAACACTGGCATTTGGGTGCCACTGGCTGTGCCAGTGTTCTTCAATCTATAAGAGAGATCATAGGCGTTTCGGTTGGCGTCTGGCGAACTACCGCCGTCCTAAATCGTCCACGCATAACTCAGCATTAATGCACCCGCCGATTCCCAAAACTCGCGAAGAGCCAATGCGATCATGAGATTATATGTGGAAGCTTCCTGACACTACCGATCCGCTGAAGCTCAAGAATCTTATCTTGTGCGAGGCCCGTAGCGTTCTGGACGGGGATGCCGATCTTCTCGACGCATCTTGCAAGATCTACGAGTACATGTCGAGAGTCGGCTTCGACAGGAATGACCCTGACTTCAATATATTCGCCTGCATCGAGACTGAAATCGACCATCTGCCTATCGGGGCTGAACGTGAGAATTGGGCGACCGATGCACTCCTTCAGAAGGAACAGGAGATGCAGACGGCACGGGAGTGGGCCGAGCGCATTGGTGGCCTTGAGGCCTGTCGAAGCTTGATATCCAGATTCTCTAATTCACACACTTGAGTCGAGAGCGACGGGTGGCTGCGGCAGAATACCCCAGCGCCCATGGCTGCGAGGGCCGCAATACAAGGTGAAACCCTGGGGCTTCCCTCGCTCCGCTCAGTCCAGCCCCAGCCACCCGGCCAATTTCACCGTCCGTTTACCTTTCCGCCATTCACCAGTCTCGTCCACACAGCTTCATAAGCTTCAACAACTCGATCCATCGTAAACATTTTCTCGATACGCTCCCGCCCCGCCACTCCTCGCGTATGCGAATTCTCCCGGTTGCAAGCTTCTCGCATCGCATTCACCAAAGCCGATGCATCTCCCGCAGGCACAAGCCATCCTGTTTCGCCGGGAATGACAAGCTCGTCGCTACCTTCCACATTCGTCGCCACAACAGCCCGGCGTGCCGCCATCGCTTCGAGGACCACGTTGGGCATCCCCTCCCACAGCGAGGGCAAAACCAAGTAATCGCTCAAAGCGAGCAGTTCGGGAATATCGCCGCGACGTCCCAACCAGTGCACGCGTCCGGTCAAATCAAATAGCCCACACGCTTGTTCTTCAGTCATCGCGCGATCGGGACCATCCCCCACAATCACAAGATGAAACCGCGGATCAACTCGCGCAACCTCGGCCGAGGCCTTCAACAACGTCGACACATCTTTCTGACGCGTCAGCCGACCGACAAATAGCGCAACAACATCACTATCAGCCAAGCCAAGATCATCGCGTTTCAATTTCACCGATTGATCATAAGTCGCAGTATCGATTCCATTGGGAATGACCACCAGCTTCGCGGCGGGCAGTCCGCCGTTCGTTTCGCTGAACCGCTTCACACCCTCCGAAACGCACACCGAGCCCACTGTCAAAAAGTTCGTCCAGCGATCGAGCTTAAGATGCCACGCCTTTTCTCGCTCGGCGACGCGTATCCCACAAACCACAGGCGGTCGCCCCGCGAACACGGCGGCAAGTCGCGAGGCAAGATTGGCGTGAAACAGAAAGCTTTGCACAAGTTGCGGGCGCAACCTGCGAAACTCACGCGCCAGCTTGAAAATCGCCTGAAGCGGACGCCGGCGATCAACGCACAGATTCACGACTTCAATCCCCGCTTCGACTAGCGGCGCGTTCAAATCGCTCGGCTTGTCCAAACAAATGACAGAAGGTTGCCAGCGTGTGCGATCGAGTCGCGTCACCAGGTTCACGAGTGCCCGCTCGGCGCCGCCGGTATCGAGGTCGGTGATCACAAAGGTGATCCGCAACGGGGACGCTTCGAGGAGGGGTTGCAACAGAAGAGGTCGCCAGGTTGTTATGGTGTTTCAGACTTTTGTCGGGAATGGTCCCCGATTCGCCTCAATTGTGCCCGCCGAGACCCGTGCGTGCAAACCGACCTGTTCAATTTCACGCTGCCGGATGAGCTCATCGCGCAAACTCCGGTCGAGCCCCGCGATAGCTCGCGCCTGATGGTCGTGCGCCGAGGTGCCGGCACCTGGGAACATCGCACCTTTCGCGAACTTCCCTCGCTTCTGGATGCGGGTGATCTCCTCGTCCGCAATAATTCGCGTGTTGTCCCTGCTCGTTTAACAGGTAAACGCGTCGACACTGGCGGTGCCTGGGAAGGGCTGTTTCTACGCGTCACTCCCGAAAATCTCTGGGAAATCCTGGCGAAAACGCGTGGTAAGCCGCAAGTTGGCGAACGAATTGCCGTCGGCCAAGGCCTCGAAATCGAGTTGGTTGAGAAGCTCGAATCGGGCAACTGGCTGGTGCGGCCGCTGAGCGCCGAAAAGCCATACAAGCTGCTCGAAACCCATGGAACAGTTCCGCTTCCACCCTATATCCGGCGAGGCGTCGAAGGTCCGGGCGATCGATCACGATATCAAACCGTTTTCGCGAGCATTGATGGCTCCGTCGCCGCGCCGACGGCCGGCCTCCACTTCACTGACGACGTCTTTCGCGAGTTGGCGAATCGCGGCGTTGGCCGGGTTGATGTAACTTTGCACGTCGGCGTCGGTACATTTCGCCCTATCGAGGCGGAGACCATCGACGCTCACACCCTCCACAGCGAATGGGCCTCTCTCGACACCCGAACCGCCGATCGCCTCACGACAACCCGGGTTCACGGCGGACGAATCATCGCTGTTGGCACGACGTCGGCCCGCACGCTCGAAACCGCGGCTCAGGACGGTCAATTCGCACAGTTCGAGGGTGAAACTTCGATCTACATCAAGCCCGGCCATACGTTTCACGCAATCGACGGTCTCATCACCAACTTTCACCTGCCCCGCAGCAGTCTGCTCGTGCTCGTCTCGGCGCTCGCGGGGGTCGACCTGATGCGTGAAGCCTACGCCGAAGCGGTGCGCGAGAAGTATCGCTTCTATAGTTACGGCGACGCGATGCTTATCCTCCCCTGATGTCACGATTTCTGTTGAACATTGGTCAAAACTCTCGTATGCTTGGGCAGCACACCTGACTTGGGTTCCATCCCACCTACCGCTCCCCCGGCGGAGGCCTTGCATGCTCCGCATTCTTGGTAACCCGAAGACGCTTTGCGACGGCATCACCCGCCGCGACCTCTTGCGCATCGGGTCACTTGCAGGCCTCGGCGTGGGGCTCGATCAGTTCCGAAGCACAAGTGCCGCACCGGCGGGCCCAGGCAAAAGCACGTTTGGCCGCGCGAAATCGTGCATTCTGCTGTTTCTGTATGGCTCACCCAGTCAGATCGAGACGTTTGACCCCAAGCCCGACGCTCCCGAAGGAATTCGCGGCGAGCTGGGAAAGGCGATTTCGACGTCGGTTCCTGGCGTTTCCATCGCCTCGGGACTACCCAAGATCGCCAAGGTCATCGATAAAGCGTCGATCATCCGGTCGATTTCGCATCCCTATCCCATTCACGGGGTTGCGTACGCTTTGACCGGAACACCGCGAATCGACGTCGCGATGGAACTCACCCCGCGCGACCAGATGCACTGGCCGTTCATGGGGTCGGTCGTCGACTATTGCGACCGCGCCCAGAGCGGCGGCAAGGTGGCCGACGTCCCGCGCAACCTGGTGTTGCCCTGGGCGTTCAGCAGCCATCGAGTCGGCGAGGTTCCTCGCGCGGGCCCGTACGGCGGCTTCCTCGGCTCAGCGTACGATCCGATCTCGGTCGAGTTCGTGGGCCAGGGGACGACCAAGGCGAAGAAAACGCTGCAAGAGAAGGTCTGGGAAGACTTTGAGCTCTATCGCGGCATCACGCCCGACAGTCATTTCCGACCGTCGTCGGTGGTCGATAGCGGCGAGAGTCTCACGTTCGACCGCATGAATCGTCGTCGGACCTTGCTCGCGCAGTTTGAAGATGCGCGTCGCGACGCCGACCGTGGCGCCGACCGCTCGGGCATCAGCCGCCATCGCGACCTGGCCTACTCGCTGCTCGGCTCCGAAAAGCTGCGGCAAGCTTTTTCAATCAAGCGCGAGCCGATGCCGCTCCGCGAACAGTACGGCATGACCCTCTTCGGCCAGGCGACACTCACAGCGCGTCGGCTCGTCGAAGCTGGCGGACGGTTCGTCACCGTTTTCTGGGACGAGTATGGCCTCGCGGGCACCGGTTGGGACACGCACTGGGATCACTTCCCGCGCATGAAGGACGAGTTGCTCCCCGGCCTCGACCAGACGCTGTCAGCCCTCCTGATCGACCTCGACCAGCGGGGAATGCTCGACGAAACGCTGGTGCTCGTCATGAGCGAACACGGCCGCACGCCCAAGATCGATGGCAGCAAAAACGGCGGCCGCGACCACTGGGCGCGATGCTATTCGACAATTCTCGCTGGGGGCGGCGTGGCACGTGGGCGGATGCTAGGTAAGTCGGACAAAATCGCATCCGACCCGGCCGAGAACGCCGTTTCGCCCAAGGATTTGCTCGCGACGGCCTATCACCTCCTCGGTATCGACCCCGAAACGATGCTGACCGATCGGCTGGGGCGTCCCCTGCCCCTCGTTCCCGACGGGCGGGTGCTTCACGAGATCTTGGCATAACGCGATAGCACGCTTCGGCACCTTCGTCGAATCAAGAATCGCCGTACTTGAGCTTCGGCCACGATGAAGATATTCTGAGGGCTGTGAGCAGCGAGGTCTTGCAATTCGACGCAACATGATTTCCATGTCGCACGGAAGTGATGATCGGCGCGACTCTAGCTCACGCCCCTGTCTTGAACTCTGAAGAATCTCCCGGCCCGCGCAGCCGCGCCGATGAGGCAAGCGTGCTCGACGCGCTTGGTGTTGCTTCGGCCGAAGCATCGCTTTTTCATGTCATCCATTACGGCATAACAGTTCAACCGGACGATCTGCCCAAATGGGCCGCGCACGAGAATTACAGCATTGGCGTGCAATGCACCGCCGAAGATTGCCAGGCCGCACTAATCTCTTGCCTGCGCAAAGATTGGTTGCAGGTCATCAATGAATCGACCCTCATCAAGATCGCCGACGAACTTCGTGAAGGTAAAATTCTCGGCCCTGTTTACGGCTTCCCGGCAACGGGCGAGGTCGACTTCACTACGACGGGCGCGGAGTTATGGCATAAGATCAACGACCGCTGTTTTGCGCGGCGTAACTCCTTTGCATATCATGACATCGTCCACGAAAAATCCGCTTGCTATTTCGTCAGCCACCACGCCGCCGTGGCCGAACTTGAAACCATCAACACCCAAGACGCCGTTGTTGCGGTGAGTGGTCCCCATCAGGTCGGGCCTTGGCGTGCTCAATGGTGGCGGCGATTTTTCGAAGGCTTCCGACTCGATATCGAGGAACGTCGAAAGTGGCAGGGTCATAGTTCAGGCTTCGCCGAGAGTTGTCATTTCACATTCTCCCAGCCGAGCGAGGAAGACGCGCAACGACTGCATCCAATCCTGAATTACTACAACGTCACTGTTGCGGAGTGGAACGTCCTATCGGCGATGGAATCTGACCCGCGTTTTGTCGAGGATCTTGTTGCCTACCGGTTACCTCGGTCTCTCCGCTGCCGAAAGCACGATCTGCGGATTGGGCTGGAAGGTTGCCTCCGTCATGGGTGGATCCAAATTCTGGATAAACAATCGCTTGACGAAATTCATTCGTTCATTCGAAATAGTCCCGAGTTCCTGGCTCTCCCGAAGACGGCGGAACTTCGCTCAGACGGACGTGGACTCCGCGAGGATCCATTAAATCCAGGCCAATGGATACCAACGGCTCTTCCTCTCGAAAGTCGTTGGGACGAGGTCGATTTCACAGCAGTCGGCGCGGATCTGTACCGCCTGATCTGTGCGAAATGGCTTGGATCGGGCTGGGAGGATGGCTTCGTCGCTACAAAGCGGTATTACCGCGAGGAGCACCTCTACTGCGAGTCCGAGGAGGGCTTCCGAAGAGCCTTACAAGAATTCATCGCCGAAGGATCGGTCGTCGAAACGACCAGACTCACGGCAATCGGCCCGTGGTGCGTACATTGGTGGGAGACGTTTCCCGCGGGATATCGACTCGAAGTCGAAATAGGCGATCGATATTGAAATGTGACCGCGGAAGGTCGAGAGGATACGCGGATTTTCCGGACAAACCGCTACTCCACTCTTCGCTTTTCGTATCTTGCCCACCCAGTCGTTGTCGGGACGCGACAATGACTTTAGGATAGTGAGGATGCATTGATGGCGGAGTGCCACAGCGGCCTCCCTTCGCATTATTAGGTCGCGCAGTTCTTGCTTCAGGACCGGAGTCGCACGTGATCGGGACTACCCTCAACCAACGATTCTCGCTCGACAAGGAGTTGGGCCGAGGCGGTATGGGGGCCGTTTATCGCGCGACTGACCTGGTTCTCGACCGTAGCGTCGCCATCAAAGTCCTCAAGGAACAAACCGGCGAAGAGGTCGGACGCAAGATCCGGCTCGAAGCGCAAATCCTTGCGCGGCTTGTTCATGAGTATATCGTTCGCCTGTATGACTTTGGCGAGGCGAACGGGCTCTATTACTTCGTGATGGAAGAGGTCGACGGTCCGAGCTTTTTTAGACGGACTCGAACATTCGACCTCGGCGGCCGGCTCCGCACGATCGCTCAGGTGGCGGACGCTCTCGATTATGCGCATCACCAGGGCGTGATCCACCGCGATGTAAAACCCGCCAACGTCCTGATGACAAGTTCAGACAACGCAAGGCTTTCCGACTTCGGCCTCTCGGTGTTGATGGACACCGCACAGGAGTCGGGCAAGATTCTCGGCACGCCGCACTACATGAGCCCCGAACAGGCGAAGGGGAAGCGGCTCGACCATCGCACTGACCTCTATTCCCTCGGCGTCATGCTTTATGAAGCTGCGACCGGAGTGCCGCCGTTCTCAGGTCCGCCATTCTCGGTAATCGCCAGCCACATTGGTGCCGATCCCGAGCCGGTGCGAAGCCGGAATCCGATCATTTCGGGCGATCTCGAGTCGCTCATCAATCGACTGATGGCCAAATCTCCCGAAGGCCGCCCGCCTTCGGGATCGGCAGTCGCAGCCGAGATTCGCCACATTCTCACGACCGAGCCCGCGATCGTCGCCGACCCGATTCCCACTGTTGTCGCGACCGCGCCCTCTAATGAAACCGAACGTGCGACGCGCGTCACAATCGCACCCGGGATGACGCTTGCGACGCAAGTTGTACCGATCTCGGCCAAGGGCGCCGAGACTGCTCCGTCGTCGAGCGACCTTGTCGGTGCTGCCCCTGCGGGAGTCGCTCCTAGCTCATCGCCCGCGTCTGCGGCCCGCACCGGTGTGCGCGGAATCGCCGATCAGATGCTCGAAGAAGTTTACGAGACTCCGATCACGCTCACGGCGCCCGAGCGGTACCTCGCCGGGCACTATCTCGCATATTTCCTCGGTGGCTCGCGTCGCAAAGGATTTTTGCGGAGACGTCCGCTCGATCCCCTCAATGCCGACCGCGCTCGTCTGATGCTGGCGATGACCTGGCTCACGCTCAAAGGTGCGGACGACGACGCAATCAAGTCCGCGGCAGAGATGCTCGACGGCCGCGTCGAAGTTCGCCCCGCGCTCTCGCCGGTGGTGGTCGCCAAGTACCTCATGGGCCGCGACACCGGTGCGAAACGCAAAACGTTTCGCGAGATCCGCCGCAAGCTTCAAGAGGCGAGCCATTATGCGAAAGAGCACCTCACCGACGATCGAGGCGTGCTCAACCCCGGCTTGCTCCCACAAGTTCTCGACGACCTGAAAAAGCTCGCCCCAGCGCGTGACGAAGTGGATGACCAACTGGTCGAGCGCTGGAACCGCGTGGCAGAAGTCTGGCAGGAACGTCCCGACTTCCGCAATGCCGTGCTCCGCTACGCCACCACGAGCGCCTGGAGCGACCCGCGGAGTGTTGATCTCTGGCCTGAGGTGGTGTATCCGCTCATCGAGCGTGCCCGTTGGCAGCGCAAGTTGCGGTCGCGGCCCGAAATGATGTGGGACGGACTCTGCGAAGTGCTGCACATTCCCGACGCGGGCAATAAGCTGGAACACGTCGTGCGTACCGTCGTTCCCGCGCGAGTTGTGGAAGCGCTCGACGTCGAACTCCGCGCCTTCAGTTCCGAACCCGAACTCGACGCTTTTGACGACGGGCCAACCGGCGCCGATGATCCGGCGGGTCGTCTCGCCGTGAACATAAACCAGGCGAATTTCCAGGACATCGAATCCGACGCCGGACGCGACAAGTCGGTCGTTCGCCTGACCAATCCGAATCCAGTTCGGCTCACGCTGGGCGAGTTGCACACCCTCTGGAAAGAAGCACTCGACGCCCTTCAGAAATCACCCAATAACCGCATGGGACACCGGCACGTTCCCATCGGTCCGTATCGACTCGCGGTGATTCCCTCGATTCGCGGTCGGTCGGCGGGCCAGGTGGCGATCCAGGGGATGAAGAACAAGCAAATCGAGTTGCTCACTCCATCGCTTCGAGCGGCTGGGTCGAACTCGAAGCCCACGGTCGCAATCTGGCACTATCAGGACGATAGTCTTTGCATCGCATATTGCGACTTCCGCAATGCTCAGCGATACATTTTCTGGCACGCGCCGGTCGCGCATCAGAACAACTTTGAAGACGCTGCCGAGATGAATCACGCCCTCTTCAACACTGGTCTCGAAGCACCCGATGGCCTGAGCCAGGCACTTTCGAAGCGATTCCGGCCCAAGAATCCTGTATAAATCGCGAACGATATCCTTGAATCCTCGTTCACGTTTCAACGTTGAGCCGAGCCTCACCTGAGTCAATCTGCCATGTCTCAAGATATTCAGTACTTCAATAACGAATCCGAAATGCCTCCCTTCGAGCCGGCACGCAAGCAGCGCGGGTGCCTGTTCTGGGGTTGTTTGGCCTCAATTATCGTCTCGATTCTCGTGGTGATATTGCTTGGTGTTCTCTTCTTCTTCGTGATGCGAATCCTTGCCAAATTCGTTGAGGAATACAGCGAAGACAAGCCGCAGCCGATCGCCACGGCCGAGTTGGCTCCCGACGAATTGAAAGCGCTCAAGGATCGGTTCGACGCATTCAATAAGTCGCTGCTCGACGGGGAACCGACTGAGCCAATGGTGCTTACTGCGAAGGAAGTCAATGCGCTCATCAGCACTCAGCCCGAGTGGAAAGGTGTGATCGCATTCGATTTCGTTGGGGATAAGATCCAGGGGGATATTGCGTTCCCGCTTGAGTTGGTCGGTTTCCCGGGTCGGTTCTTCAACGCCGAAGGAACATTCACCGCGCGAATTCAAGACGACGGATTGCTGGAGGTAAAACTCGATTCGGCAAAGGTAAAGGGCCAAGCAATTCCCGATGAAGGTATGAAGGAGCTCCGCAAGCAGAATCTCGCAAAAGACTTCAATACTAAGCCCGAGTACAGAAAGTATTTGGCCCGGATCGACTCGATCAAGGTCAAGGACGGCAAGCTCTACGTCTACCCTCGCCTGCGCTCCGACGCTGCTGCCAAGGACGAGAAAAAGGCCGACGACAAGAAGCCAGAACCCTCCAAGGACGCCAAGAAGGCGGAAGAAAAGAAACCCGAGCCGCCCAAGGACGAGACAAAGCCTGCGCCCAAGGAAGACAAGGCTCCTGCGAAGCCAGCCGAGCCTGAACCGGCCAAGAAAGCGGCCTGATGACACGTGCGATCAAAAAGCCGTGCGCGAACCGCTCGGCTTTTTGAATCGTAACATCCATGCAACTGGTTCCGGTCCTAACGGTTGCATCGACCAAATCGGCCGTGCATAATGAGCGCTTTCGGAGATGGTTACGTGCGCGAGGTGGGGTCCTCGCGCGACTTACCGTTTCTGGTGAGTTACGTATCGATTCATGGATAGGAACGCGTAGGAATGTCCAATTCGGCCATGATCGAGGCGGTGCGCCTCAATAAGCAATTCGGGCGGTTCCGAGCGGTGCGGGATGTCAGTTTTTCGATCCCGCAGGGCCAGGTAGTGGCCTTTCTTGGACCCAACGGCGCAGGCAAAACCACAACGATGCGCCTGCTCACAGGCTTCATCGCACCAACAAGCGGTTCGGCGCAAATCGCCGGAATCGACGTGCAAGCCGATCGCCTCGAAGTCGCGCGGCGACTGGGATACCTGCCGGAAAACGGCCCGCTCTATCCCGACATGACGCCGCTGACCCTGCTCAACTTCTTCGGCTCAGCGCGCGGCATGTCATCGTCTTTCCTGCGTGACCGGATCGACACGGTCATCTCTCAGTGCTCGCTCAACAGCGTCGCCCAGAAGCCGATCGGCAAGCTTTCGAAGGGTTATCGCCAGCGCGTTTCGATGGCGCAGGCGCTTCTGCACGACCCCGACGTGCTGATCATGGACGAGCCGACGAGCGGCCTCGACCCCAACCAGATTCGCGGCGTTCGTAACCTGATCCGCGAGCTGGGCAAGTCGAAGACGATCCTGGTCTCGACCCACATTCTTCAGGAAGTTGAGCCGATCGCCCATCGCGTGCTCTTTATTCACGACGGCCGCCTCGTTTACGACGGCGACCCCGCCGGCATGCTCGCCAGCGGTCGCACGCTCGAAGAGCAGTTCCACCACCTCACCGCCGAGCCGGTTTGAGGCCCATTCCTCGAGACACCGTGATTGCCGCACCGGCATGTCAGGCGAGACGACTCGCACAACGGCCACGACCGAGCCGTTCACCCTTCGCAGCGTAACCCGCCATGCCGCCCGCGGCCGATCAAACCGCCAAACGGATTCGCCCCCAACGAGTGAGTGAGTGAAGGATATGGGAAAGAATTCACGCAACCGGAAAAAGAACTCCGGCAGCGCTAGCAATACGGGAAAACCCGCGCAGCCTACTCCCACGCCCGCACCGAGCAACCCAAAGCCCCAATACGGCGGGGTTGCGACGATGGAGCGCGGCGAATCGGTGTCTCTCAAACCCGAGCGAGTCGGTTGGGGCACATCGCCGCTGAGCCTGCCGGCGATTATTGCCGTATTCAAGCGCAATTATTTCAGCTACTTCAGCAATCCTGCCGGCTACGTGTTCATCACGTTGTTCGTGCTGGTTTGCGCCTGGGGCGAATTCTGGCAGCCGACGTTCTTCGCCAACAACCTCGCCGACCTCGCGCCGCTCAACCAGTTGATGCCGTACTTGCTCCTCTTCTTCATCCCTGCGATCACGATGAGCACCTGGGCCGAAGAACGCCGGCTCGGCACCGACGAACTGCTGCTCACCCTCCCAGCCCGCGATAGCGACGTGGTGATCGGCAAGTTTCTCGCGGCCGTCGGTATTTACACCACGGCGCTCGTCTTCTCACTGAGCATTGTCGGCATTCTCTACACACTCGGTACGCCCGACCCTGGCGTAATTGCCGCGACCTATTTCGGCTACTGGCTGATGGGCGTGGCGATCGCGGCGATCGGCCTCGTCGCCTCGGTCCTGTCGTCGAACGTGACGGTTGCGTTCATCCTGGGCGCTGTGTTCGCGGCGATACCCGTGTTCGTCGGCTATGTCGCGACAATGGTCCCCCAAGCGTGGAAGCCGACCATCGAACGGCTCGGCATTCCCCGTCAGTTTGGTGACTCATTCACCGCCGGCGTCATCCCGCTCGACGGCGTATTCTACTTTGTCACGCTCGCGTTCACGATGCTTTACGTGAACATCTTCCTGCTCGGCCGACGTCACTGGGCCGGCGGCCAGCGCAGCGGGGTGATCTGGGCGCATTCGATCATTCGAATCGCCGCTGTCGCGATCGCATTCATCTCGGTCGATATCCTCATCACACGCCACCTGCCGATGCGCCGGGATATCAGCGAAGAAGGGCTTTCGCGGCTTTCACCCGAGTCGCTGCGTTTGGTCGGTGAAATCTCAAAAGATCGACCGGTGTACATCGAAGCGTATTACACCGAGACTGTTCCGCGCGAGCTGGTTCAAACGAAGGATGACCTGCTGAACAAGCTCCGCGAATTCGCGGCCGAGAGTCGCGGCAGCATCCGCCTCAACCTCGTTCCGACCGAGCTTTATTCGGCGGAAGCGCGTGAAGCCGAGAAGAAATACGGCATAACACCGCGGCCGATTGTCGGCGTTGAAGATGCGAAGCAAGAGCGCGACGAGGTGTTCCTCGGCGTAGCTTTCACGTCTGGTCTCGACGAAGTGATCGTTCCCTTCTTCGACAAGGGGCTGCCGGTCGAATACGAGCTGGCGCGATCGATTCGCGTCGTCTCCAAGACGAGCCGCAAAAAGCTCGGCGTTTTGCAGACCGACGCCAAGCTGCTCGGCGGTTTCGACTTCCGCTCGATGGGCCAGAACAACGAGTGGCCCGTCGTTTCCGAGTTGAAGAAGCAGTACGAGGTTTCGTCAGTTTCGGCCGACACCCCGATTCCCACCGACCTCGACGTTCTGCTCGTCGCCCAGCCTTCGAGCCTGACGCAAAAGCAAATCGACAACCTGATCGCCCACGTGAAGGCAGGCAAGGCAACGTTGCTCTTCCTTGATCCTTTGCCGCTTGTCGACCCGCAAATCTCACCCGAGTTGCCGCGGCAATCGCCCGGTGGGCAGTTTGGTGGCGGACCTCCGCCCGAACCCAAGGGAGATCTCAGCCCCCTGCTCGACCTGCTTGGCATCGACTGGCCGACAAGCGAAATCGTTTGGGATCCCTATTCGCCGCATCCGAACCTGGGACGCGACCTCCCGCCTGAAATCGTTTTCGTCGCGAAGGGCGGCGGTGGCGATGACGCGTTCAACAGCAGCCAGCCCGCTTCGGCCGGCTTGCAAGAAATCGTCATGATGTTCGGCGGCCAGCTTCGCGCGAAGAGCGGCGGGCCGGAGTTCATCCCGCTGCTCAGGTCGTCGCGTCAGGGTGGTACGATCCCCTGGTCGCGTATTGTGACGCCGACCATGATGGGCGGCATGAGCATCAATCCCAGTGCTCCTCACTCAGCTAGCGGCATCGCCTACACGCTCGCCGCACGAGTTCAGGGCAAGGCCGCAACTCCCAAAACGTCTCCGGCCGAAGACGCCGCGAAGGCCAAGGCGGAAGCTCCTTCGAACGCGTCGATCAACGCGATTGTCATCGCCGACCTCGACATGATTTCCGAGCAGTTCTTCGAACTGCGCCGGCGCAAGATCGAGAATCTCGACTTCGACAACGTTACGTTCGTGCTCAATTGCGTCGACGTGCTCGCGGGCGACGATTCGTACATCGACCTCCGCAAGCGTCGTCTGGCGCATCGCACGCTGACGAAGCTCGAGGAAAAGACGAAGTCGTTCGTCGACTCGCAGCAAAAGGAGTCGAAGGCCGCAGAAGACGCCGCGACCGATCAACTCGCCGCCGCCCAGAAACGGCTCGACGAGAAGATCGAAGCCCTGCGCAAGCGGACCGACCTCGACGATCGCACCAAGGCCGTGATGATTGCCAACTCGGAATCGGTCGAACAACGCCGGCTCGACGTCGAAAAGGCCACGATCGACGACGAACGCCGCAAGAAGCTGCTCGCCAGCAAGGCCGACACCGAAATGAACATTCGCGCCATTCAGCGCGATAGCCGGCTGACCGCCCTGCTCCTGCCTCCCTTGCCGGCGGTGATCCTCGGCCTGTTCGTCCTCGCCGTTCGTGCCGGTCGCGAAAACCAGGGTGCCAGTCCCAAGCGGCTTGCGTGATCACACTTTCACGCAAGCGTACGCTTACTCATAAAACGCACATCCTCATGAGGTTAATCTCAATATGTCGCGCGATCTCATCAAGACGCTGATCTTCGCTGCCGTGGCGGTTTCGCTCGCCAGCGCAGCGGCGTTCACGATTCCCGACCGATCAAGACAAGATGTCGAGTTCCAGGAGCTCGGCGGCAAGTTCTTCCCCAGCTTCGTCGACCCCAACGTCTGCACGACGCTCGAAGTCATCGACTTCAACCCCGACACTGCCGTCGCCAAGCCGTTCAAGGTGCTGCTCAAGGACGGCAAGTGGAGCATCCCCTCGCACGACAACTACCCGGCCGACGGCAAGGATCGCCTGACAAAGACCGCGACGAGCGTGATGGACCTGACCAAGGACACGCTCCGCTCCCAGCGCGCCGAAGATCACGAAGAATTCGGCGTCATCGACCCGCTCGACGCCAAATCGGCCTCGGTAAAGGGACGCGGCAAACGCGTGACCCTGAAAGACGCGTCGGACAAGGTGCTGGCCGACTTCATCATCGGCAAGGAAGTGAAGGAAGGCCGTGGGATGCGTTACGTGCGCGTCCCCGACGACAAGAAGACCTACGGCGTGAAGCTCAACATCGACCTATCGACGCGCTTTGCCGACTGGATCGAAACGAACCTGCTCAAGATCGACACCACCAAGGTGCGCAAGATCGACTTCGACGGTCACAAGGTCGATCCTTCCGAAGGAACCGTCACCGCCGGCGAGGTTCTCACGATCGACCGCAAAGACGGTAATGCACCCTGGACTCTCGTCAACGCCACGGTTCCCACAGGCAAGGAACTCGACACCGAAAAGTTGCTCGCCCTCGTCCAGGGTCTGGGCGATGTGAAGATCGTCGGCGTGCGTCCCAAGCCCGAGGGGTTGAGCAAGGACCTCAAGGCAACGGGCGATATCAAAACGGTCACGCGCACCACGCTGCAATCGCTCGTCAGCCGCGGTTTCTATCCCGCACGTGACGGCCGCATCCTCTCCAACCAGGGCGACATCGTTGTCTCCTGCGACGACGGTGCGAAGTACACGCTCCGGTTCGGCGAGGTTTACGTCGGCTCCGAAGAAGCACTTTCCGGTGGTCCCGAAGAAGCTCCGGCGAAGCCAGGCGCCAAGGAGGCCCCCAAGAAACCCGACGCCTCGGCGAATCGATATTTGATGGTCACCGTCACGTTCGACCCAACGCTCCTTCCGCCTCCGGTTGATCCCGAGGCCGACAAGCTTCCCGACCTTCCCGCCGATGTGTTCCACCACGAGCCCGGCACGCCCGAGCGCATCGCTCAGGACAAGGCTGCGAAGGAAAAGGCCGACAAGAAGAAGGCCGACGAAGACAAACGGATCGCCGACGCCGAGAAGCACGTCAAGGACCTTTCCGAACGCTTTGCCGGCTGGTACTACGTCACGCCCGACGCCGCATTCAAGAGCCTGGCGCTGAACCGGACGAATCTCTTCCGCGATAAGGGGAAAGCTCCCCAAGGCGGCGGTCCTGGCGGATTCCCCGGCCTGCCTGGTGGATTCCCAGGGGCTGGCGGCGGTGGCCTGCCGTTCAACCCACATCAGATGCCGGCAGGTCGATAATCGGCAGCAATCAACGTATGCGTTGATAAAAATCCTGGGGCAGTCCAGCTCATAATCGAGTTGGACTGCCCCACTTTGTTTATCCCTCATCTTCGCCGACGTTTGCTTATTGTGCGGCGGCCGGTTTGTACACGATGTCGCCGAGGTCCTGCACGCCGGGTCGATCCAGAGTGATCGTCTTGACAACAACTGGTTTCCCGTCGGCCGAATTTGTCGGTGCGGTGAGCGCGGCTCGATCGCGCATCCAGATCTCGTGTTTCTCGCCTACGATCACGCCGATATGCTTGAATCGCCCATCAGGGCCGATCTCCAGCCCTCTGCCATAATTGCCAACGAGCACGCCCCGTTTGCTTTCAATCATTTGAAGCGAACCGATCACGCCACTTACGGGTCGGCCGGTGGGATCGACAAACCGGCCGGTAATTTCGGCCGTGGGAGCGAGTCGAAGCTCGACCTTGTCTGTCCCTACCGGTACGTCAACGAGCGCTGCAAGTGATTGATCGGTAGTATGTGCCTCGAGCACCCCCGGCGCCGCAGCCAGATTGATCGAAAACCGTCCGTCAGTGGCTGTAATCACGCTTCGTTCACGGTAAAAGGCGTTGGGGTACATACCCTGGGCGGCTCGGTAGGAAAATCCCGTCACTCGCAATCCCGCAAGCGGCTTTCCACCTGTCCCCGGCCTGACGTCGATCAGCGTTCCGGTGACTTCGCGCCGGGCGGCGGCAGGACGATTGGAATCGGGTGGAACATTGTGCACGAGTTCACCCGTCCCATCGACATGAACCACGGCGGGCGAACCTTCCAACTTGTAATCTCCCGCAGCCAGCGTAATCTCATACCGGCCATTTTCATCGATCGGTGGTACCAACGTCAGCGACTCGCGCTGCAATGCTTTTGATTGACTGGGCTGACGATATGGCTCGGGAATTTCACGGCCAAGAACGGTCACTGTGGTCTGAAAGAACTTTGGGCGCGGATCGCCGGATCCAACTCTGTCGCGGGCAGGAAGCTGACCGTGAACCCTCGTGCCAGGCCCTAGATGAAAGTTGGCATCGGGCACAGGCTCGCCGCCGCGTACGATCACGTTACTCGCCGGAGCCGAGGCGAGTTGAGGAGCCGTCGCAAAGATAAGATGGGAAGCATCCGCCGCGATGTACATCTCGTAGCGGCCGTTCTTATCCGTAATGGCTTGCTGACGGAGATGACCGCTTGGTAGCGTCGCGACATACCCTTGCGCCGTTACGAAGGCACGAGCGACGGGAGCGCCTGAAGCGTCGGTAACTAGGCCCGATAGCTTCTCAAATCGTTTGAACGAGGCCGTCTGAATTTCATTGAGATTCGTGTCGTTTTCAATGTAAAACGACTCAGACCGCAATTTCGGCGTGCTCGCGTTTGCGCCGACGATCGCTTTTCCTTTCTTGGGAAAAAATGTCAGCGTCTGGATACCGTCGGCCCCGGTTACGCCGTCATCGATGCGGATGTAAGTTGCGGCCCGATCGAGCCGGCCCGGTTTCCACAGATTGGCGACGAAATAGGCGCCCGCAACCGGCTTGTTCTCGGGATCAACCGCACGGAATCGCACCGTTTGTACCGAGTCGGGCGCGAAGGTCAGTGTCAACTCGTCGGGTAGCGGCTTGAACTCCGTCGCCGGCATTGCCTTGTTCATTTCCACGTACTCAAAGCCAACGCTAGGCTTGTAAGCCACCACCGTTTTGACATTGAGTCCGGCCGGGACAGAGTAGTTCACCGTTCCGTCATCGCCTGTTTTTCCGGCGGGTGTCGGCAAGCTCGGAGGAACGAGTTGGACGAGAACCGTAGCGGCCGATACCGGACCCCCATCGCCGTCAACCACGCGAATGCGCACGGGACGCGTTGGTTTCATGACCAAACGCAGCGGATCCGGTTCCTTCCGCGAAGCTGCAGTACGCGGTGTGTCCGAAAGGTATAATTCGATCGCGCCAAGCTGTCGATCGCCGTGCAAGGCGCGAAGACTAAGAACACCAGACCTGCCCGGCACCTCGTGGGCGATGTTCACGTTGAACTGACCATCGGCATTGCTTTGAGCTGCGGTGGCAATTTCCCCCTGACTGGTTATTGCCTCGACCCTCGCCCCCGCCACAGGTTCACCCGCTTCATCAACAACCGTCCCACTCACCGTCGTATGAAACGGCTTGGGCTGAGCGCCTGCCTGCGGCGCTTGGGGCGTGGCCCGAGCCACCGGCCTCACTCCCGCAGCCAGAAACGCGAGCACCAAAAGCAGCAAAGTCGAAGCAAACGAGAGCCAGCGATTCGGTCGCATGAGAGGCGTTCTCCGAGGTTCGAGAATGCGCATAACACGGCGTTCGAGGCCGGAAGTCGATTCGAGCATCCCTGGGGCAGGTCGTGAATGCAGACGTTTATTGCCGATCTGAACTGCCAGATTCAGCAGGCTCTCGGCGTAGCGAGTCGCATCCCCCTGATGGATCACGTACTCGTCGCATATTTCTTCTCGCGTGACCGCCAGCCGGCGATTCAGCCACCAGATCATGAGGTGCGGCCAGAACGCGATTGTCGTCAACCGCTGGAGCAAGCCAACGAGACCGTCGCGGCGCATCGCGTGAGCACATTCGTGCACCAGAACATCACGCAACTGCTCACTGTTAAGACTGTTCATCAATTGGATCGGCACAATCACGACCGGACGCCAAACTCCGGCGGCAATCGGAACCTCGATCAAGCCGTCGCTCGTCATCATTTCGGGCAAAGCTGTGCGAGACCCAAGTGCGAGATGAATCGAACCAAGTAGTGGCGCGATGATCTCCGAGTCAATCGGCCGCGCGGTTCGCTTGAGCCGTGCAAGTGAGATAAACCCGACCACCAATCGCAGCGCGAGAAAAACAGCAACGACGCACCAGATCAAACAGGCGAATCCTCGCACATGCGACCACTCGAGTGACCAACTTCGTTCTGTCACGATCGTAGCCGGAGCAGGCGAAATCACGGGCGATTCATCGATTGGGCGATCAATCACGATTGCCGGATCCGCGAACGGCAACGCGCCCGGCCGGGCATCAATTTGTGGAGTGTGAGCCGGATTGTGATCGACCAAATCGCGCTGAGGTTCCTGAAGCACGATGGTCGTCTCAACGATCGGCAGCACGACAATTCCCGCACGATTGACCAAAGCCACCAGCGCGGGGCTTAGCGTGCAAATCATCAAGGCCGCGAGCCAAATATCGTGGCGCAAACGCGGGCCCGAGCGTCGCAAGAGAATCGTCAGCAGTTCCGCAGCGGCGACCACAATCGCGACGATCGCCGCAATGTAAATGATGTTGAAAACGACCGGCATTCCAGGGTCGAGACGTTCCAGAAAACTCATCGCGACCTCCTCGGCTTTTGGGTCTGATCGATCAGCGCACGGATCCGTTCTGCCTCGTCTTTCGATACTCCACGGCCATCGAGCAATGCGTGCACCAAACCTTCGGCCGAGCCGCCGAATGCGGTATCCACGAACTTGCGCACCATCGCGCCGAGAGTGGCCTGTCGAGGTAATGCCGCGCTGTATCGAAACGCGTGGCCTTCGTCGCGACAGTGCAACCAACCGCGTTCGTGAAGCCTGACCATCAGCGTTTGCACGGTGTTTCGCGCCACCGTGCGATGCTCGGCCAGTTCCTTCCAAACTTCGGCGACGGTCACTTCTTCGCGCGACCAAACGATATTCATGATCTCAAGCTGAGCATCAGAAAGCGCGGGCGGGTCGAGTTCGCTCATGGAGCAGCCCTCCGGATTGTTACCTACAGATGTCGGCAATCCTACCGACGACTGTAGGCAAGATCAAGAGTCTGTCTTTCGAATTTAGCGCGTGTGAATTCGCGCTGTACTCGCATGAGAACACAGCGTCTTTTATCAAACGCAGCGGTATCGACTGATTTTACAATCCGTTTTCTTGAGCGTTGACCACAACTCGTGCGACATGAGCGTCATGCGACTTGGCCACGGCTCGCGATGGCCGCGCGGCAGGGATGAGCAAGTCGCCAAGCGAGAAAAGCCCGGCGGCAAGCACTGTGGCCGCAGGTAGCGTAAGCACCCATGCGAGCGCGATTCTGCGAACCGTCGATCGCTGAATTCCCGAGTTGTTCGCCCACATCGTCCCTGCAACGCCCGACGACAGCACGTGCGTCGTGCTCACCGGCATGTGGGCGATGTCGGCCAGCGAAATCGTCGCCGCCGCGACCATCTCCGCCGCTGCCCCTTGGGCATACGTCATGTGAGTCTTGCCAATCTTCTCGGCCACTGTCACGACAATTCGTTTGTAGCCAATCGTCGTACCGATCCCGAGTGCAAGAGCAACCCCAAGCGCAACCCAGGGAGGAATGAATTCAATCGCGTGGTCCAGGTTCTTCTGCGGGCTCGCCAATTTCTCACGGAGATCCGGAGAAATCGGCAGTGTCTTGATCGAACCGCGAATCCGAAAGATCGCCTGCCGCAATTTCCAACGTTCCGGCGCCGGAACCTCATTAAGGCTCGTCTTGCCCTCGAGGTCGCGTGCGATCATCGCAAGATCATCGTGAAGCGCCGACGGTATCGCATTCTCGCCTGATTTCTCGAGCGATTCGGTGATCGCAATCGCCGACTCACGTACCAATTTCGCCTTATGAGGATGAGTCACATCGAGCGCGTAATGCAATGGCATGAAGCCGATCAACGCAAGCAAAATCAGCCCAAGCCCCTTTTGGCCATCGTTCGATCCATGCGCAAAACTGACGCCGCCACAAGTTGCTAGCAAAACACCTCGCACCCAGCCAGGTGGCTTGTCGCCTTCTTCCGGAGGTTGATAAAGCCGAGGCTCGCGAATGAATCGCTTCATCATCAAGCACAACCCAGCCGCAGCCGCAAAACCGATGAGCGGCGAGATGACGAGCGCCAGGCCAACCTCAAGCGTCTTCGACCAGTTCACACCCGACAGATTGCCACGCGTCATCAGGCTATTCGCCAGCCCGACACCCAGAATCGACCCGATAAGTGTATGTGAACTCGAAACGGGCAAACCATACCACCATGTGCCCAGGTTCCAGATGATTCCCGCGAGCAGGAGCGACAGCACCATGACGATCGACCGCACCGACGCCGAATCGACGAGTAAGTCGACCGGCAACAGATTCACGATGCTGAAGGCGACCGCCGTCCCTCCCAGCATGACGCCTAGGAAGTTGAGAACGCCGGAGTAGAGCACGGCCGGCGTCGGCTTGAGCGTATGCGTGTAGATCACGGTCGTCACGGCGTTGGCGGTGTCGTGAAAACCGTTGATGAATTCAAATCCAAACGCGACGGCGAGTGCGGTACAGAAGAACACCTGATTCGTCAGCGGAAGGCTGCCGAATGCTTCCCAAAACGTGGCACCCACTCGCTTCACTCCGCTCGAGACCCCGAATCAGTGCGATTGTTGCAGGCGCTCCATCGCAGCTGGGAGGATACGAGGACCGAGCGATCTCGGCAAGCGAGGTTAGGTCTCACAAAACTTAGGTCGAATGACTCGGTCCCCAATTCCAGGATTGCACATCTCTTGATCAGGGTTTCTTGACGGCCGGCATCTTGGCGACGATTTCGGCGGTTTCCTCTTTCATCGCTCGCAATGTAGGAAGTGGGACGTAGGGAAAGTCAGACCAAGATGTAAGGCGAAGCCCCAAGATCTCGAATTGGGCGTGGGCTTCACGGAAGTGGCGGCCCATAAAGCACATCGCCGCATATTTGCTTCGGGCGACCGCGTCATTGGGACGATGCTTGAGATATTCGTCAAACACAGGCGCAATCTCGTCCCAGATTTCCGGTGTCGCCAGGTATTGCCTCCGGCCGACGTCTCCAAGCATGCCCGAATAGACGAGATGGGCACGAGTTGAGAGCAGCGTTATTCCTGCCCACCAATTGCCGGTCTCGCGACAAGCACGACCAAATGCCATCATCTCTTCGGGACTGCCGTGCCATTTGGGATCAAGCCAGTCAAGCTTGGTCGAGCATGCCGCCAATTTGTCTCCGTCGGCCTTCATCGCTGCTTCAAACCACTGTTCCATCACTGCGCGATCGCCACCAATTGATTTGTCGATGTCGAGTAAATAGGTCGCGGTGCGCGCATCATTAGGCCGAAATTTCCACGCTTCCTCAAGGGCTTTCTTGCCTTGCGAGAGATACTCGTGAAACAACCGGGCTCGATCTATTGGAACGTTGGGCGCAAATGCAGCGGAACGCATTTCCCAGCCATAGTTGAACCAGAAAGCGCCCTTGGTTTGGAGCGCGAGGACCTTAGTTTCCGGATGCTTCTGAAACTCCGCGTGAACCCGTTCGACCGCCGCCTCCGGAGTCTTTCCGATCTTGCGATACAACCTAATGAGCTCTCTTCCCTTCTCGAACCAGATGTCTTCCCAGAAGAGGTTCCGCTCGTCGTTTACGATACTCTCCGCCAGAAGCACGAGAGCAGCGTCGAGATGACTCTCGACTTCCTTGCGGTTTGCGTCGTCCATCCCAGGAGAGTTCGAGATGTAACCGCCCGCCCGTCTGTGTGCGATGGCGCGACGGAATGCAGGATATTTTGAAGCGGCGAGCGTCTTGGTGGCTTCCGCCATCCTTCGGTTGATTTCGAGTTCCTCCGCCAAACTGTTGAATCGCATGTTCCCGACGAACTGATAGACGATGTAGGGATCGTCACACCCTGCGTCGACGGCGGCTTTCGCCGTATTGTAGAGGTCGCGGGTGGATGGCTCGGGATCGGTTTGCTTGCTGTAAAAGCGGACGGCGACATCGAGTGCGTCGAGTGCGAGTTTGTCCCAGCGGGGGTTCCGCTTTCCGACCTTCTCGTACGCCACTCGTATCGTTTGTCTGTTCCATTCCACGCAATCACGGCGATTCTTTTCAATTTTAGCCTTGTCTTGCGGGATTGGCTTCTCTGCCGCATCCGCAATTTGAACGACAACTAAAGCCAAGCTGAGCGCGAGGAGCCGTCGCATGATCGGTGATCCGAATGGGAGGGAACGGCCACGGCCGTAAACGGAAGCGTAACCCGGCGTGAACGGAACGAATGAGTTGCATGTCCGCTTATTAAAATATCAGCTATCGTCCGCGCACGGAGGACGTGCAATGTACGTTGACGCCATGTATGAATCCAACAAAATCAGAGAATCGCAATTAGCCGACGAGCAACCACACAAGTTTGCTTTCCTAAGAACACAGCAATGACGCATGACACAACCTTTTACATCTGGTGCCCCGCCTGCGAGTGTGCCGTTTACGAACTGAACGGTCAGCCCTGCCCCAACTGTAGCCGCTGTGCCTTTTGTGGATCCAAGATCAAACCGGGTGAGCCTCCGTGCCACCACGACAAGACGTCAGAATCTACAAGCAAGCTTATCAACAAGTATTTCGTCCCAAATGCCGACGTTCCGCGCGAACAACGGCGGGCGGCGATTCGAAAAAGTCTTGAAGGAAAACTTACAACTTGTACGACATTCGTTTCGGGACTAATGATCGGGCTCTCTACATTCATTTTTGGTCTTTCAAACGAACCAAAGACGGTGCTTACCGTTCTGCCAAGGGCGATCATCTTCGCACTGATCCTCCTTGGCGCCGGAGTACTCGTTAAACGCAAATTCCGTCGCATCGAGAATCAGCGGCTCGAAAAGGAATTCCCGTCCGACTTCTGATTGTTGGCGTTGAATCGAAATCATGCGTGCCGGCGTTGGCACATTTCTCACTTCGACCGGGAATCTCCCAGCGAACGTCCTGTTTCGCAGACGTGTCCCTGCACTCAGACGCACAAGCTCCGCCAGGTTTGCCGTTGTGAATGGCGGCCGGGCTTCGTAAACTAGGGCTTTCGATTTTGCTTCGAGCCCGTTTCGTACGTGCGCCTTGCACTATTGCTGGGAGCGACCCTTCTGATGGCCTCGTCGTCGGCAACCTCATCCGCGGACACCACGCAGCGCGGCTCTGGCCGTATGCGTCACGTTCTCTCGGCCCTGGTGCAGAACCAGCCCGGAGTACTGGCCCACGTATCGGGCATGTTCGCCTCGCGTGGTTTCAATATCGACAGCCTGGCCGTCGGTGAGACGGAAGATCCGCACCTGTCACGAATTACGGTCGTACTCGTTGGCGACGACCGGATGCTCGAACAGATCCGCAAGCAGCTCGAAAAGATCGTCACCGTCGTCAAGGTTGTCGACATTTCGCGTGAGGATTACGTCGAGCGCGACTTGATGCTCATCAAGGTTGATGCTCCGCCCGCGCGTCGCGCCGAGGTTCAAACGCTCGTCGACATCTTCCGTGCCCGGACCGTTGACGTCGGTCCCGAACAGATGATGATCGAGATGACGGGCCAGGAAAAGAAGCTCGAAGCCTTCGTCGACGCGATGCGCCCCTACGGCATTCGCGAGCTCGTTCGCACCGGCCGAATCGCCCTCGTGCGAAATAGCCATGTTTCACGGCAAGAAGTCGTCGAAGAAGAGGCCGAATCGGCGGTTGTCGGGCACTCGAGCCTTTAATCGTCCCGCTGCCCAAACCGTTTCAGCCAAAGCATTAACGCGATGAGCCGGGAGGTCGTCCCGGCTCGATTCGTCCCGCCAGCCAGGTTTTGTCCGTCAGCCAAAACTGACGGGCAGCGCCGTTTCCTTCCCCGATACCTCTAGAGACGTACCGAAGTCGGAGAGTTTGATGGCCGCCACGATTTTTTATGATCAGGACGCCGACCTTGGCTTGCTCAAGGGCAAGACCATTTCGATCATTGGCTACGGCAGCCAGGGCCATGCGCAGGCCCAGAACCTGCGCGACTCGGGTTGCACGGTTGTCGTAGGCCAGCGTCCGGGTGGCCCGAACTACGACCAAGCGGTAAAAGATGGCTTCAAGCCGGTTTCGGCCGCCGAAGCCGCCGAAGCGGGCGACCTCGTCAACCTCCTGCTGCCCGACGAAGTCACCGCCGACATCTACACCAAGGACGTCAAGCCGCACCTCAAGCCCGGCAACCTGCTGCTGTGCTCGCACGGCTTCAACATCCACTTCGGCCAGGTTGTGCCGCCGAATGGTGTCGATAGCGCCCTCATCGCCCCCAAGGGCCCCGGCCACCTCGTCCGCAGCGAATTCGTCAAGGGCGGCGGCGTCCCCTGCCTCATCGCCACCAGCGAAACTTGCACCCCCGGCGGCAAGGCGCTGGCCCTCGCTTATGCGAAGGGAATCGGCGGTACCCGCGGCGGTGTGTTGCAGACGACCTTCGCCGAAGAAACCGAAACCGACCTCTTCGGTGAGCAGGTCGTGCTTTGCGGCGGCGTTAGCGCCCTCGTGAAGATGGGTTTCGAGACGCTGATCGAAGCTGGCTACCAGCCCGAAAGCGCCTACTTCGAGTGCATGCACGAGCTGAAGCTGATTGTTGACCTGCTCTACCAGGGCGGCCTCAACTACATGCGTTACAGCATCTCGAACACGGCCGAATACGGCGACTACACCCGCGGTCCTCGGATCATCACCGAAGAGACCCGCACTGAGATGCGTAAGATTCTCAAGGAGATCCAGTCGGGCCAGTTCGCTCGCGAGTGGATCCTCGAGAACAAGGCCGGCCGCCCCGGCTTCCTCGCCACCAAGCGCCGCGAGCGCCAGCACCCAGTCGAGCAGGTCGGTGCGAAGCTCCGCAAGCTCATGACCTGGATCGACTCGAAGGAAGTTTGATCGGTTTCGGCTGAGAGCATTTGCAAGTCACGCAACGTCGCGGCGTCCCTGAGATCGACTGATCTCGCGGACGACGCGACGGTTTTTCCTTGTATTTCAACCTGGATTCGACCAACCTTTCGCGAAGTGCCCGGGGCACGACAGATCATGGCCGAACAAGCCAAGAAAGTCGCCGAGAATATCCCGGGACGTTTTTACGTCGACGAAACTTGTATCGACTGCGAACTCTGCCGCGAAACGGCTCCCGCGAACTTCACGCTCAAAACCGGCAAGGGAAAGCGGTATTCTTACGTGAATCGCCAACCGGCGGGCCCTGCTGAAATCGCAGCCTGCACAGCCGCCATGGATGAGTGCCCCGTCGAGGCGATTGGCAACGACGGGTAGCGCCGGCAACAGAGGCAAACCAATGCCCGACCACGGCCACACGCTCGCCAAAGAATATTACACAAGTGCCGACGTGTTTGCGCGTGAGCGCGATACCGTGTTCGGCGCGATGTGGTTCTGCATCGGCCGCGCAGAAGACGTCGCGAGCGCTGGTGATTACATCGTGCGCGAATTCGCCGGCGAGAGCGTGATCATCACGCGCGACGCCACCGGTAAAATCAACGCGTTCTACAACGTCTGCCGCCATCGCGGTACGCGCGTTTGCGAAGGCGCTGGCGGACACTCCCAGCGCCTGCAATGTGCTTACCACGCCTGGACATACGACCTCGACGGCAAGCTCGTCGCCGCTCCGCACTTCGAAGAGGGCGAGCATTTTCGCAAGGCCGACTACGGCCTGAAACCGGTCGCTTGTTCCGAGTGGGATGGTCACCTTTTCCTGAATTTTGCCGCGAATCCTCTGCCTTTGCTTGAACAGTTACGCGACCTGCCAACAAAGTTCGCCGCGTGGGACATGGCATCACTCAAACGTGGTGCGCGTGTTGTGTACGACGTCGCCGCAAACTGGAAACTGATCATTCAGAATTATTCGGAGTGCCTGCACTGCCCGGTGATCCATCCCGCGCTTGCGAAGGTATCGCACTATCTCTCCGGTCAGAACGAACCCGGCGACATCGCTTCAACATATCTCGGCGGCAAGATGGATTTGCGGGAAGGCATCGCCACGATGTCACTCGACGGCGCGGCTACTCGGCACAATCTACCGGGGCTAAGTCGCGAAGATTGCCGCCACGTCTATTACTACGCGGTGCTGCCCAACCTGCTGTTGAGTCTGCATCCCGACTATGTGATGACGCATATCCTCCGGCCGATCGCGCCCGATCGCACCGAGGTGATCTGCGAGTGGCATTTCACTCCCGACGAGATGGCCCGCCCCGGCTTCGACGCGTCCGACGCCGTCGCCTTCTGGGATTTAACCAACCGCCAGGATTGGCATGTTTCGGAATTGACGCAACTCGGCCTGAAGTCGCGGTCGTTCACGCCCGGGCCTTATTCCGAGCGCGAGCAATTGCTGCAAGACTTCGACAGGTGGATCGTCGCCAAGATTGGTCCAGTCGCGAACTGATCTGAAGCTCATAAACACAGCGAGCCCGCGGCATGCCGCAGGCTCACGTGATTGGCCCGATCAAGGTTTGTCGACGCCTCAGCAGTAAGAACGGCGAACCTTGCGGACGAGGTCGGA
Organism: uncultured Isosphaeraceae bacterium; assembly: GCA_945957605.1. Taxonomy (GTDB): domain Bacteria; phylum Planctomycetota; class Planctomycetia; order Isosphaerales; family Isosphaeraceae; genus CAMFLR01. The sequence continues at coordinate 426,762 of CAMFLR010000003.1, read as the reverse complement.
CACCTGAGCAACCACCTCGTCAGCATGCGTCAGAAATCCGATGTGCCCTGCCCCGGCGACTTCGGCGAACGAAGCTCCCGAGATGCTATCGGCGAGCACGCGCTGGCGCTTGGCGGGAATGACAACGTCTTTCGAGCCGGCCAGCACGACCGTCGGAGCATCGATCCGCCAGAGGCGATCGCTGACATCAAAAGTTTCGAGCCGGGCCAGTCGGTCGCAAACGACCATCTGATCGGTCTTCCAGCACGAGTCGGCGACGAAATCGACGAGCGGCGATGGCTCGGGCTTGCTGCCATAAAGCACGTTGAAGAACTGGTTCAGAAAACGGTTATCACTGGGCAACGGATACCGTTCGAGGACGCGCTTGAGAACGGTCGTCCCCAGTGTCGGCCGGAACTTCGCCTCGACGCCCCAGAGGGCGAGCCCACCCACCCGCTGGGGATAGTGGACCGCATATTCAAGCGCGATAGCGCCGCCAAACGAAACGCCCGTCACGATCGGTCGTTCGAGTCCCTGCGAGTCGAGTGTGGCGGCAAGGTCATCGGCAAGGTCGGCCAGATCGCCGGGATTGTTGCCCAGGTAACCACGGTCGCCTCGCAGGTGCGGCACGATCACGCGATAGCGGCTCGAGAGCTGCTGAGCCAGCGGCATGACCAGTTCAACACCGCCAGCGAGCCCGGGAATCAGAACGAGCGGTTCGCCACTGCCCAGCGTAATTGCGCCAACGCCTCTTGCCTCACCACGAAAGTCCGTCAGCCGGTTCGTGTCGTCATTGTTCGAAAACTCAAGCTGCCAATCCAACTGACGCTTTGCCGAGATCCGCATGGATCCTCCAAATGATTCCAGCTATCACGGTGCTATTTCATGGTGACGGTCTCCCCTAAACGCACTTGCCGTGCCACTCGCCAATTTCGATAAAAATGCCACGCGCCAGCATTTCGTTAACGAGCCCCAAAAGCCACCTATCGCCAACGAAACCCAAGAGTTTTTCGTTAACGATCAATCAACACGAATGATTTCCATAGATTTGGGAAGACAGAGTAGACTTTTCTGACAACTGCCGCCGAACAACGGCTCGGCCAAGGCATTTTGACAGTACGATTTTGCCTAATTGTCAAACTCAAAGCGAATAACGCACCCCACCCAACTCGCGAATTTCAAACTCTGATCGCTAACGATCACCAATCCAAACCCGGCGATTTTCGTTAACGAATACCGACGATCGCCAGTGACGAACTTGTGTTTCGTTAACGATTGGCTATGATTGAGAGACTTCGTTAGCGTTGCTGCGCCCACCTGAAAGCGCGACGACCATCACTGAGATACACCATGATTCCGCCGTCCCCGCCACCCCTCGATCGGTCGTCTCCGCGCCCGCCGGTCCGTGATCCTCTGTCAACGTCTTCAAACCGTCGCATCGTCCTCGCGCTTTCGTTTGTCCCCATCGTTTACTCAATTGCCGTGATGATGTCGGTCGCCTGGTCGGGCGACATCGGCCTACCGTGCATCTTCACAACGCTGGTGAAGGCCGAGGTTCCTAAAGAATACGAATGGGATTCGACGCGTCCGACGAAGGACGACAAGGTGATCCAGATCGGCGGAAAGCCGATCCATCACTACACCGACTTTGTTAACGCGGTTCGAGACTACCGCGGACATCCGGATCAGTTCGTTGAGGTCAAATGGGAAACGCATGACACGGGCGAAGTGAAAACCGCAAACGCCAAGGTTCGCACCCGCCCATTTGGCACGTACCGTTGGTCAATCGTTTGGTTCTTCCAGGAGATGATCATCTACGCGCTCGGTGCGCGTGTGTTCTGGAAGCGCCCGCGCGATCCTTCCGCCTTGCTCTTCTTTTTTCTCTGTATGGTCACGGTCGGCGCCTACATGGGCGGCTACCACTGGACCGATATCGTCGCCGAGCCTCTGCTCATTTACATGTTCGTGGTGTTCGCGATTCTGGTCCCCGTCGTCAGCTTACACTTCGCCCTCGTCTTCCCCCGTCCCAACTCGCTCTACTTGCTCCATCGTCGGGTCGTCCTGGGTGCGCTTTATGGGTTTGCCGCTCTCAACGTGACCGCCCTATGGGTCGCGATGAAATACTCATCGTACGCCGGCAAATACCTGTCGGTGGCCGAAGGCGAGTTTGCGCTCCTGGTCGTCAAAGTCTTGGCTTATGTGTCGATCGGATTCGCCGTCGCCCTGTTCTCGCTCTTTTTCCTTTGCCTCGTACTGAACTTCCGCGGCCGAACCCGCACCGATGCCGAGAAGAATCAGGTGCGCTGGGTGCTGATCGCCACACTCCTCGCGTTTCCGCTGATCTTCATCCTCCTCTTGCGTGCGGTGGCCGAGCCGGCTCGATTGGGTCTCGCCAGCGCAGCATGGCCAATGTACGCCGTCTCGCTGCTCTACACCCTGGCGTACACACTTAGCATCACGCGTTACAAGCTGATGCAAGTGGAGGAAATGTTCAATCGCGGTGTTGTTTATGTTTCGGTCAGCTTTCTCGCGGGATTGCTCTACTCGGCGTTCCTCGTCATCGGCACTTTGGTGATCGGCGAAACGCTGCTCGACTTCCGCTCCCCCACCGCTACTGGCGGCCTGATGGCAGGCGTCACTGCCATCATCATTCTCATCCTCTCAGGCGCAGCACGCGACCGGTTCCAAAAAGCCATCGACCGACGTTTCTATCGTGAAAAGTATAAATTTGATCAAGCGATGCGCAAGATGAACCTTGCCGTCGGCAGCCTGGTCGACCGCACGACACTCGGAAAGCGGTTACTCGAAGCAGCTTCAGAAGTATTGCGGCTTGAGTGGGGAGCGATCTATCTCGAAACGGCGGAGAACGACGGCTATAGCCTGGCGGCATGTGCAGGGCCACCACCTGACGACACCCGGCTCGATCACAACAATCCGCTCGCCGCTCGGCTCCGACAGGCCGCATCGATTCGCGTGCCTCACGCGATGAGCCTGGCGACTACTTCCGACCCTGCAACCGATGCGATGATCGCGCTCGGTGGCGAGGCGGCACACGCGCTTGAATCCGAAGGGAAACTTGCGGGCTTGCTCATCCTCGGCCCCAAACGCAGCGGCCTGCCGTACGAAGACGAAGAGATCGCGTTTCTTGGTGCGCTGAGTTCGGTGGCGACTCTGGCGCTGCACTCGGCCGAGATCCAGCAAACGCTTGAAATGCTGAATCAAGAACTGCGCGATAAGGTCAACAAGATCGCCGAGCAGCAGCGTCGGATTTTGATCCTTCAGGATCAGCTTACAGGAAAGACCGAGCAGGCTCGTCGCGCCGCGGCTGCCGAGGAAAATGGCGAAAGCCGCGAGCAGACCGAGGACGACGCAACACCTGCCGCATTCAGCCAGATTATCGGCTCTGCCCCAGCGGTGAGGCGGATGATAGAGGTCGCGAAAAAGGTGGCGGTCAGCCCGTCGGCCGTGCTCATTCGAGGCGAAAGCGGCACGGGGAAGGAACTGCTGGCCGAGGCGATTCACGCCGCCAGCCCGCGTTCGGGCCGGCCGTTCGTCAAGGTTCACTGTGCGGCGTTGTCGCAGAGCCTGCTCGAATCGGAATTATTCGGTCACGTGAAAGGTGCGTTCACAGGGGCCGATCGCGATCGTGTTGGCCGGTTCGAGCAGGCGAATGGCGGCACGCTGTTTCTCGACGAAATCGGCGATATCAATCTCGAAGTCCAAACAAAACTCCTGCGCGTGCTTCAGGAAATGTCGTTCGAACGCGTCGGCAGTTCGCAGCCGGTTTCGGTCGACGTTCGCATTCTCGCGGCAACACATCAAAATCTTGAAGAATTGATCAGACAAGGGCGTTTCCGCGAAGACCTTTTCTATCGTCTCAACGTCATCAGCCTGCGCACTCCATCGCTTCGCGAACGTAAAGAGGACATTTTCGAGCTAGCCGTGCATTTTCTGTCGATTCATGCGAGCCGGGTTGGCCGGCCGGTTTCGCACCTCGATCCCGATGCGGTCGAAATCCTCGCCACCTATGACTGGCCGGGAAACATTCGCGAACTCGAAAACGTGATCGAGCGAGCCGTCGTGCTTTCCGATGGTCCCGCACTGACAGTAGCCGATCTACCGGCGGAAGTTCGCGCACTCCCCGCGCCTCGACGACGCACACGCTTGCGGCTGACGTCAAATGCGTCGACCGCTCTTGCACTTCCACCAACGCCGCGCCGTGCCTTGCCTGCGCCGTCTGCTGTGGCAATTGACGAACAAGGCGAGCCCGACGCGTTCGAGCGCATGCAGCTTGTCGATGCATTGGATGAAGCACGCGGCAATAAGAGCGAGGCCGCACGATTGCTCGGCATGCCGCGCAGTACGTTTTGCAGCAAACTGAAAAAGCATGGGATGCTTTAATCGCGAGCCCCATGCTTTTTTCTGCATTTGATTGTTTGGCTTACGTGTGAACTGCCGTCGGCTCACTGTCGCCATTGGTCTGCAGAATCGTCTTGGGCGGAAATCCCAGAATCACACGACAGGGGGCGTTCGCCAACACATAACTCGTATTCGGCGCCATCACCATCGTGTCCTTGCGACGGTATTCGCCGCGCAGGCTCATGAAAATGGCGTCGAAATGCCCGTTCGTTGCAGCCTTCACGATTGCCTCGCCCGGGTCGCCCTGAGCCATCAGCACTTCCACCTTGCGACCAAACGTCCTGGCCTTCTCGGCTCCCGCGGCGAGAGTCACCGTCGCCTCGTCTGACTTTGTTTGCATCTGCGCGGGTACGCCTTCTGCGACGTTGATGAGTGTCACATCAATACCCGAGTCGAGAAAGCTCAGCACGGTGTCGAGAAAATCCTGGCTGAGCGGGCTGCCGTCGTACGCCATGAGCAGCCGTTTGACACCGTGCCAGCTTTCGCGCAGCTCGTCAATGAGGCGAGCGGTTTCATCTTGCTTGATGTAACGCGGAATCTGACTACCGCCAGCGACGTCGTGTTTCACGTCGCGATCTCGCCCGAGAACGCGAATCGTCAACGGCGCGGGGCGGCCGTGGCAGACCTGAATCCAGTAGAGTGCGACAAGGTCGAGCTGTGCATCGGGATCGATCCTGTTCGAGGACCCCATGATCAATTCCTGCGCACCGATCGCCTGGCCCGTTTGCGTCATCGCGAAAAACGGCTCGTTCGTGGGGACCACCACAGGGTAAACCGGCTTGCCCGCGTGTTCGGCAAGCGTCACCACCGCAGTGAGTAACTGTCGGTCGTAGTCGGTGATCGTCAGCGTTTTGTCGGCCGAGCCAGCGGGGAAAACGCTTGCCGTCATGACCACGACATCGGTTGTTTCAGGGTCGGTTTCTTCGAGGCACTTTTCGAGCATCGCCAGGTTGTGCGGCGAGCGAATTGCCACCAGCTTGCGATAGGGCTTTGTAAGTCCCAGCGCTTCGGGCGTAACCTGCTCGGTTTGCTGCTGATTGAATTGCTCGACGTGTTGATGATGCTCTTCAAGCTGGCCGCGCTTGATGTGCAAGCGCTCAAAGCTGAAGAACGCGATGAACAGCACCACCGTGAAAATCACCCCCGCAATGGTGGCGACTTCCTTCGTCATGAAATTGAGAATGGCGCACGCGGTGAGGATCAGAAAGATGAGTGCGATGCCGACCGGGAAGTCGAATTTACCCACTCGGATATTCAGCGGCACCTCGTATTCGCGGCGGCCCGGCTCCTTGAACCGTAACACTAGCATCGAGAGTGCCTTGAACACGAAGCTCCAGACGACGCCGAACGCGTAAGCTTCGCCCAGTGTAAGAATCTTGCCTCGGCTGACGATGATGGTAAAGAGCTGCAAGGCGACAACGAGATTAATGAGCCGATAAGACGTGCCAAACTTGGGATGTGGCTTCAAAAACCAATCGGGCAGCACACCGTCTTCCGAGACGCGATTGAGCACGCCGTTCGAGCCGACGATCGCCGTGTTTACCGAGCCCGAAAGGATCAGGAAGCCGACACCAACGACCAGCGCGTTAAGAGCAGAGCGAGCCCAGAGCGGTCCCGCGACGTTCATCGCCAGGCCGCCGATCAAATTGCCGGCGTATTTTGAGATGCGCACATCCTCGGGAATGATCATCACTGCAAAAAAGGATATCAGCGAGGTAAGCAGCAAGCTGTAGAGAAACACAATGAACGCGGCCTTCTTAAAGTTCGCGAGTTTTGGGCTCTCTACTTCGCGATAGACCTGCGCCAGCGTTTCCTCGCCCGACATCGCTAGAATCGAGTGACCGAAGGCAATGAGAATTCCAATCACGCCAATCAGGCTGAACCAGTGAATATTCTCCGGGCGGAGGGAATTCCCGAATGCCGTCTTGCCCAGAAATCCAATCGGATCGAGCGGCTTCCCGAGCGCATCTGCAATTTCTTCGCGCGGCGCGATTCCGTGCGACGGGTCGCCCGCCGTTGCCGTCTTCACGGAGAGGTCGGGCAATGCCGTCGGCAGCTTTACCTTTTCGGGGTGAATCGCCAGCGTGGCGAGACACCAGACGATCATGATCACGCCCATCACGGTCGTCGCACCCATGATTTTGAGTGCCTTGTCCGACGATTCGTGAATCCCCTTGGTGTTGACTCGCCAGAAGTAAAGCGTGATGGCAATGGCAATCAGCGCGGAGCCAATTTCGATCTGCGTGTTCGAGAGATTCATGTGCAGCATGTCGTTGAACAGACCGATGAGGTACTGCCCGGCCGACACGCCTGAAACTGGCCCTGTTAAAATATAATCAAACATCAGCGCAGACACGGAAAGCTTGGCCATCCCTCCGCCCATGGCTTCCTTCACGACCCGGTAAACGCCGCCGCGAACGAACATCGCGCAGCTTTCGATATAAATGCTGCGGACGCCGTAGCTGAAGACCATCACCGCAAGGATGAACCAGGGGGCCGCAGGGCCAATATTCGATTCGACGATGCCGCCGATATAAAACGCGGTGCCGGCGAGGTCGCAGAGCACGATTGCCGCGGTACGCCAGTACGAGATGAACGTGAACATCACGCTCGTAACGACGAGTACCTTCGCTGCGGAGGGGCCTCGACGAGCGAGGGGGTCTGAGGATCCGCCGCTGGAAGCCGAAGGGTCGTGCGGTGGCAACGGAAGAGTCCTGGCAAAAGGATGGGGCGGAATCCGGCGAATGCCGTGCCTGAAATGCACATCCGTTGTAAGCAACTCGAATGCCATGCGCGTGGCACGACACGAGTTCGGCCTCTTCGAGGCACGAACCGGATGCGAGTTTACATCGGCAGTAAAGGATTATGGAGAGGCTACCTGCGTGGAGAAACCATGCGGATTCGTTTGCAACCGTTCAAAAAACCACGAGCCACGCATTTTCGAGTTCTTTTTCGGACACGCCATCTGCGGTGACTTTGATCTGATCGTCGCGCGAGTAGAGGCAGGGCCAGTGTCCGCGGCAGTACCAGGCCCACTGCCTGAGCGCGTTTTTGGGAATTGGCTCGCCCAGTTCGATCCAGCAGGCGATCAACCCGACGAACCAGGCTGCCCTGTTCACTGCATTTGTGACAGGATCCCAAGGGTCGCCGTCGGCCGGTTCGTGAAACCTGGTGGCGATCGCGCGCCAGCATTCCCTGCGAAACTCCCACTGGAGCTTTTCCAAACGCTCGGTCTGGCCTGGGTGCCGTTCGTCGATTCCAGCAAGCCACTGGTTCGACTCGGCGTTGAAGACTTCGCCCTGCGCTGACTCTGGTCCCGTCCATTCCTTCCACGACTTGATCCGTTCAACCTGCGCATCAAGTGCATGCGGCTTGCCGATATTCTCGAACCAGGGAACGTCCTTCAGCAGATTGCGAAACGCGTCGAGCTTAAGTGGAGTGGGATCGAACCGCGAAATATCATCGAAGTTCGCGACTGGCATTTTGGCGGGACGTGCCTTGAGCCGTGCCGCGCGTTCCGCCTCGAGTTCCGCGGTCTTCACCCTGGCGTATTCAGAGGTGCCAATAACGTACTTTTTGTCGGGACGTTCGGGTTCCCAGCCTAATGATTCGAGAGCTTCCGCAGCGAGTTTTCTCAATTGCTTGAACGCAGCGCTCTTTGCAAGATGCTCGTTTTCATAACAGGGCGCCTTGCAAGCCTCCTGAGATCCGGCTTCCACTCGCTTGAGCGCGGCTTTCTGATCACGCGTAAGTCTGCGAAGATATTTGCGACCTTGAAGGATCTCCAACCAATTATCGTACAGCATGGAAAAGCGGCAATTCAAACAACTGCCTTCGGGATCTTGAAACAGCTTGATCTGCTGCGCAGGCGGAAGGCGAAGCGCATTCAAGGTCGCTTTGAGACCAAGCTCGGCATCCATGGCAATCTCGCTCGATGGGGGACAGAGGGAAGTCACACCCGACGATCGCGAGAATTCTAACCGATCGGAACAGCGAACATGAAACAACAACAGCCCCGCTTTTTGAGCAAGGGCTGTTGGCGTGAATTTATGTGTATTCCGCGATCCCAGCGATCAATGACGGAAGAGGAATTCCTTTGAGTTGATCAGCACCCAACCCAGGTCTTCAACCGCCTGGCGGCGATCCTTGGCGTTCGAGATATGCTTCGTCGCCGCGGCGACCTCGGTCGAATTGGGGTCGCGGCTCAAGGCGACGTTGTACAACTCGCGGGTGATTTCCTCGGGCGACTTCTTGCTCTTCGCCAGCGTCGCCATCCGGCCGGCGTCGTCGCGAAGCTTGCCGTTAACAGTCGCGCCGCCGATGAGTTGAAGCGCCTGCGAGAGGTTCGAGTCGCTCTCACGCTCGCACTCGCAAGCGAGTTCGCGGGCGGGACGGCCGAACGTCTTGAGGAACGGGTTTTCCATCTTGCCGTCGAGGATCTGCGTCGCACGCGTACCACCCGGCAAACCGTCAAATGCGGTGGTTGTGCCGGTGACGGTCGAGATGGCGTCGAGCAACACTTCGGCCGGCAGCAGTTTGGTGTAGGCGTGCGAGAAGTAGATCGCGTCGTCGGCGTTCAGTTCGTTCGTGCGGCCGCTCAGAGCATAGGTGCGGCTGGTGACGACCGAGCGAATCAGCCCTTTCAAATTGAACTTCGACTTCACGAATTCGGCGGTCAGGCCGTCGAGCAGTTCGTCGTTCGAAGCCGGGTTCGAGTCGCGGAAGTCGTCGACTGGCTCGACAATGCCGCGGCCCATCAGGTGAAACCAGATGCGGTTCACCAGACTCTTGGCGAAGAACGGATTCGAGTCGCTCGTGAGCCACGACGCCAGGCGAACGCGGCGATCGGGCACCTTGGCGTCATCGAGAACCGGTCCGCCCAGTGCCTTGGGCTTCATCGTTTGCCCGGTGCGCGGCTGGTTCACTTCACCGGCGTCGGCGGTGTAAATCACCTCGTCGTCGGGTAGCGGCCCCTTCTTCTGGCGGACGCGTGAGAAGAACGCGGCGAAGCCGTAATAGTCGTCCTGCGTCCAGCGCTCGAACGGGTGGTTATGGCACTTGGCGCATTGAATTCGCACGCCGAGGAAGAGCTGAGCGGTGGTTTCGACCGAGTTTTCCGGGTCGCGGCTGATCCGGTAATAGTTCGCCGCCGGATTGCTATACGACGATCCCGCCGCGGTCAGCAACTCGCGGACAAATTCGTCCATCGGCATATCTTGTTCGAGGCTCGTTTTGATCCAGCGCGTGAAGGAATTGGCTCCCTTCGCCTGAATGAGACGGCCGTTCGCACGAAGGATGTCAGCAAACTTGAGCGTCCAGAAGTCGTAGAACTCAGGACGATTCAAGAGCCGGTCGACGAGCTTCTCACGGCGATCCTTGCTCTGATCGGCCATGAACGTCTTCACTTCGTCAGCGGTCGGCAAAACGCCGATCGTGTCGAGCGTGACTCGGCGAATGAACTCGCTGTCGGTGCAAGGCTCCGACGCCGAGATTCGCATCCGGTTCAACTTGGCGAAGACGGCCTTGTCGATGACGTTGTCGGCCGGGACCTGGGCGAGATTGAAGCCAGGCACTTCGACGAGATGCGTCAGGCGGACGTTGGCGACCAGATCGAGGTAGTGAGCGATCACCGCCACCTCGCCACGCGTCTTGAACGTCACAAAGCCATCAGCGTCGACATCGGCGATTTCCGGATTCGACGAATTGTAGTAGCAGAGCGGCGTGATATCGCGGCTCGAACCGTCGGAGTAGAACGCGACGACCGCGGTCTGCTGCGACTTCGCGGGAGCGTTGAGCACGCGTGCGCCCGGCTGGATTTCGATCCGAACGGCGGTCGGCGGATTCACGTCGGGCTTGGCGCCTTCGCGAATCCAGTCGCGGATCATCTCGTAGCTCTTGGAGTTACGCGTCAAACGCAAACCACCTTCGTGGGCGATTTCACCCAGCGGCTTCGTCAGCACGATGCTCGTTTCGGCGGCGAGCGGGTTGATGCGGCGTCCGCTCACTTCGCGCGTCAACGTGGTGTAATCCTGGTCGGGCAGGTAGCCGCGAAGGCTGAGGCGGAAGCCCCCCTTCCCCGTCGGCGTGCCGTGGCAGGCACCCATGTTGCAATTCGCCTGGCTAACCGCGGCGATCACGTCGAGCTTGAAGCTGACGGGTAACGCGACGTCGGCCTTGGAGACGTTGACCGTCGCCTTCGCCTCGACGCTCCCGCGACGCGCGACGATCGTCGCCACGCCGTTCCCCTTGGGGATCACCTGGCCTTTGGCGGACACGTCGGCGATTTTCGGGTCGAGACTCACCCATTCAACCACGCGTGTCAGGTCGCGTTCGGACTTGTCGGCGTACTTGGCTGAGAGGATCAACTGACGGGTCGCCCGAGTCCCGACGAGCGTCGAGTCCTTGGGGGTGATTTCAACCGTAACTGGTTGGCCGATGAGATCTTTCGGCGTTGTGGGCGCTGGTGCCGCGCCCAGGGCTGTCATCGCAAGAAGACCCACGGCAGCGGAGACGAAGTGTCTGGCGCTCAGGTGGTGGTGCTTCACGGTTCACTCCTCGTCGATGACTATTCGGGCGGGTTGTTGCCCCTTCCGAAGTACCCGGCCAATGTCGCGGGATTCGGGAAGGAAGCGGCAGGCTTGCGGAGAGCAGGTCAATACCTCGTCGCAATTCCAGGGCGGCTGCGACGACTCACCCCACTTCATACCTTAACAGTGTCGGTCGTTTCAAGGAAAGTCAAACATTTTTCCCGCACATCGTCGTGCGACGAATCCCGGTTACGACGCCGTTGTCGTGACGGTCGTCTTGGCGTGGCCGCTCGATTTGTCCGGAACCACGACCGCAAAGTTCACACCGGCCCCGTTATCGGAGTCAGAAACGCTGACCGACACAGTGTACCGCCGGCCGTTCGTACTGGAATTCTTGGATGCTTCCAGGTAGACGACGGCGGTGTAAGTGTAGTCTCGCAAAAGGACTTCGCTCGCCGGGGTCGCTTTATTGGGAGGGTTGAAATAATAGGCGCTCTTCACCAGTTGCACGTGAGCCTTCACGCGGGGCTGGTATTGGCGGTACTGGTCGGTCACTTCCACATTGACGGGCGAGATCATCGCGCGTTGGTTGAGCGCGCGTTGGATGTAAAACATCGACGAAGGCGGCGGCTCGGTCGTCACGCCCTTGCCCAGGATCGATGTGAGCCCCTGGTGGAACTCGCCGTGGATCTGGACGGCGATCAGCCGGTTGTTGTTCGGAAGGATCTGGGGAGTCGCAATCGCACTAATGGGCGGGATCGTCGACGATCCCGGAATGATCGCCATGAGGTCCCTGCGCTCGAGGCTCGTCACCTCTAACGCGCGCTTCTGACAACGCGCGCGGCCTGCAGAGTCGCGACGGGTCGTCCACAGGCGATTCCAAAGCGCACACATGCGTTCCGACTCCATTCACGAACGCGAACGAACGACGACACAGGCCAACCCCGATCCTTCGCGGTAAACCCGTGATCGACCACCAACGAGTTGCATCTTTCGTAGCGATGCTTAGCTCAAACAGAACCCATTCAGGAAGCCATGCGCAGGGGTGGTGGGAGGGTAGTGGGAACGGGGCGAGAGGTCAAGCCGAGTTTGCTGACGCGAAATCTCGATGTGCGTTGAGCGCGCTATTCGAAAAAATCACAATTGACCGCATCATCGCGGGCAAGCACGCCGACTCATGGGAACTATCGCCGATCTGGCTTGCGCTGCGTAGGCCTGCTGACGAGCGACCCGACATCGTAAAGCATGAGCGTGTCTTTCCAATGTCGCGGACCACCCTCACTCTCGCGGCTATATACGAAGAACACAGTGTTACCAGCCCTCGTAAAGTAGCTGATATCCGTGCAAATGCCGTAGTCGCCCTTCAAACGCGGATAGTACTCTTCCGCCGGTTTCGGCTCGTGCCCGGCGATGATGACCTCATCCAGGATCTTCATCGCGCGTAAACCGATCCGGAAGACACGACTGTGATGGGTAAGGACAAGGGCCGTCTTGCTATCGAGGTAGCACAGGCTATCCCCGAAAAAGTCCTGCTTGCGCCACTTCGAGTGGCAAGTGCCCAATTTTCTGTCGGTTGGAAAAGGGTATTTGCACACCGAGTGGAGTTCATCAACGACCAGGTATTCATCCCGGTCTGGCGAGAACACAGGAGGGCTCGTATTTTCCAGAAAAGGTTCCAGTTCCACTCTTAGCGAATGGAGGTGCTTTGTAATCCAGAACACCTGCTGCCCGTTCTGGCCGGCGGCCATCCAGAGGGCCACCACATCCGACCGGCTTGTGTCGTGAAAAGAGCAGTGGGTCGCCTCGAACGGATCATCGACGGTGACCGTTCCGACGACCGACCATTGATCTGTCTTCCTGCATTGGACCTCGACCGTCTCGGATGTCAGCCTCGCTACAGTCCAGAGAACATCCCCGGTCTGATCGAAGTAACAAGCGATGAACGCCGGTTTGCACTGCGCGTTTTCACTCGTGCGAAGCTCTGGGATACCGAGGTCCTTGTGATGCGATCGGTTGAGGTCGATGATCGAGAGCGTCCCTACATTCGCGTCAACGACCGCAAATACGGTCTGTGTCGGGTGGAGGGAGATATCTTGGATTTTAGGGAGACGGGGGACTGATTTCGTCTGTCCAGATTCCAAGTCGATAAGCGTGACCTCCCCATCCGGAGATGCCACGACACAGAGCGATTGACGCGGCGCACACCTCAGGTAATAAGCTCGATGGTCGAGATCGACCGTTCGTGGAGTGTTGGTGCCCACCGCCCTGCTCCATTGGCGCCATGAGTTCCGGCAGAAGCGCGACAAAGCTGAATGGCATTGAGCCAATCTGGAATCGAAACTACTTCTCAGATCATCGGCTTCCAACCAGACGGTCGCCCTAACTTGACGTATCGTCTTTACCTTTTTGAAGTTGCGACTCGGCCGCACTGGAAATTACGTCGGAAAGCCAGCGATGCATACTCTTTCCGCTCTGTCGCTGGGCTTCGTAGGCGATCTTCTTGGCCTCTGGAGTAACGCCTTCAAGATGGCCCCAATACCGCGATCGGTGAGTTCCACCGCGCTGGCCGGGGATCTCGAAATCGAGGTCCGCGTAGGGAGTGCCCTCTCCTACCTCGAAGTCGATGACGTAAAAGACCTCGCCGACGATCCACCGGACCCGAGTCTTGCGTGCCTCGACCGGAAGATGTTCGAGCGGCAAGGGAAAGCGATAGTGGGGATTGGAATTCATCAGGACCTTGCCGAACTCGGTCTCGCGGAGCCAAATCGGCATACTTTCATCGCCCATGACGATCTTGCCGCCGGGCTTCGTTACTCGCACTGCTTCCTTGAAGGCACGTTTGATATCCGCAAACGTGTTCAGCCCGCCAAAGTGGTAAACGGCGTCGAAAGACTTGTCGGCAAAGGGGAGATAACTACCGTTCGAAAGGAAAAAGGCGGGCGTGGGCGTGGAGTTGCTCAAGCGGTGGAAGGCCTTATCGAGCATGCCAGGAGAAAGATCCTGCAGAAAAAGCCGTCCGTCAGGCCCCAAGCGTTTGAGGATCAACTCAGAGTCTCTGCCACTCCCCGCGCCGATTTCTAGCACGGTGGAGTTCGGCGAGAGACATAGATCATCAATCATGCTGTTGCGCACAGCCGTTTCATCTTCGCGGAACGTGCTGAACGACAGCGGAATATAGGCGTCATAAACATCTGCGGTGTTGTTATAGTAAACTCGCGTTTCTTCGTCGTTTTTGTCGAGCTTGAACGGATAGGTGAAATTTGGGATCCCGTTTTTGATTGCAAAACGGTTACCACCAGCGGAGATCAGCGAGCCCTCGAAGACCTCCCCGTCAACCTGCTCGGAAATCTCCAGCGTGAGGGGCCCGCCGCTTTCGGGGCATCTGTATAAATGAGCGAGCTTGGAATCCATAAGACTCTCGGTCCGTCTGGTCTAGGCATGGGATTGATGGCTGTGATTCAAGTCTTCGCCAAGAAAGCCGCGACCACGGGGGAAGGCGGCTCAACCCCTTAATACTCGAAAGTCACAAACGAGGCTTGCGCCTCGAGACTGACATCCAGAATCAAAACAGAAAGCACTCAATAATTTCATCGCCAATGCTCGTCAATAGCATTCGCAATGTCAGATCAACCGACCAGACCTGGTCGCGCCCATTCGTGAATTGCATCGCTTCAAATGAGTTTTGCCATGAACATGACAGACTTTTTCGCTTGCTCTCGTCAATAGCTCGAAGGGCCGCGGCGCTCGGTCTCATTTTCAGGACACAACTTACAGTCGACGGACGCCGCGGCTTTTTTTTCGATTTAACTGCGTCGGCGATGCACGATCGCGCCGATGACGGCGAGTCCCAGGCCGATCGTCCAGGTGGCGGGTTCGGGCACGCCGGTGCTGAAAAAGGCGTCGGAATGAGCCTTGATCTCGTCGGCGGAGAGTGCGCTGTTGAAGTCGGCGAAGCCGTAGATCGAACCGGCGAAGGCGTCGTCGCCCAGGAAGTTGCCACCACCCAGGTCGGTGTTGCCAAACGCCACAGGACCATGAAGCGTCAGCGCAATTGGCACTGTTGCTCCTGTGTTCACGCCGTTGACGTAGAGCGTTGTGATTCCGGCCGCGCTGTTGACGACGAAATCTAACACGATGTCGGTGTCGTAGGTCGTGTTCACGCCGAAGTCGTAGTCGGCGACGCCGTACTGTGTGGCGCCATAGTGACCGGTGTGGTGCCACTGTTCAAAGCGAATCGCCTGGTGCTGACCGCCGGTGAGCGAGCCGATCAACGAACCGGCCCCCGCGCGTTCGGCTCCGTTGACAACAAATTCGTAAGTGATGTCGCCCGATACCGCACCGATATCGACCACCGATGGCGTGAAGATGTTCGTCGCGACAAACACCGGCGGCGTTCCAGAATTTACCGATGAAACCCATTCGGTCAGCCCGGCCTGTGCCGGCGTGGGAATTACCGCAGTGATGCCAAGTCCTATGATTGCCGCCAGCAGGTGACGAATCAGGGCAGGTCGTCCGAGGCGTCTCACAGATGTTCCTCTTTCCTGGTCGTTAACAAATCGGAGCGTCTTCAAATCGGTTCGGCTGGATTTGTCAGGCCGCTGTCCGCCGACGGTGGCGGGACCATCCGTAGGCGACGCCGCCCATGGCACCGAAAACCGCGACCATGGCGGTTGAAGGCTCGGGGACCGCGGTAACTGGCCCAATCTGCACCGTGAGGAAGTCGGCGTGTGCCCCGGTGCCCCAGGTCCACGTATAAGTGCCGGGGGTTAATTCCAAAGAGCTGAAGCTCGCAAAGAAATACTCGTCGGTAGCGGAAAGCCCGGTGCCGCTTGCGTAGCCATGCGGGAGGACGAGTTCCTCTGCTTCTCCGATTACTCCAAAGGGGTCGCCGGTTCCGAAATCCGCGAAGAAGGAAGCAAGGCCTCCGAATTGAGTGGGACCCGTGATACCCGTGTAGACGTCCATGCTGGGGAAAGACAGCGGCCCCATGTTCACTGCACCTTGGAACGGAGCCACGCCCGCACCCTCTCTACGGGAAGTCGTCCCCAGGAACGTCAAATCGGTGACGTCTAGAGTGCCGGTGGCAGTGGCAAACACAGTGGAATTTGCCTCGGTCAAGTCAATCGTGACACCGGCGCGAGCGGTCATGCTCGTCAGGACCAAAGACGCGCAAAGCGTCACGTACATCAATGATCGATTCATGTTGGCGCCTTCGCATAAATTGAGACTTCGGAGTTGTGAGTCTCAGCCGCGGTTCAGGACAACCGCCGACTGAGTTATCGCTCCTCGATCTCAATGCGAAATCCTGCGCAAAAGCTGGCCAAAGTTTTTTCTGAAGTTTTGCAACATGCGAAGCATAGGCGCGCGAAGAGACATCGCGCCGGCTTGGCGGTGACTGGACATAAAGTCAAATGAGGTCTGTCGGTCCGCTATTTCAGACCGGACGTCTCGAGCACCACGCGAAAGCCAATGCAATCGCGGCATTCTTTGGGAGAAAGCCACGAGCGGAACGCGCTTCGCCCAAAAAGGGGCGTGAAGTTCCAGCTTCCACCCCGAGTCACGCGCATCGAACCGGCCGGACCAGCCGGATCCTTCCGCGCAGCCCGCTGGTAGTAATCCATTGCGTGCCAGTCGCGACAGAACTCAAACACATTGCCATGCATGTCGAAAAGGCCCCACGCATTGGGCCTTGTCTGCCCCACCGAGTGCGACTTGTGGTCCGAGTTTCGCTTCGACCAAGCGTGGACATCGAACTCGGCTTCGTCATTGCCATAAGAAAAACGCAGTCCCTCGCGGCCTGCGCGACATGCATATTCCCACTCGGCTTCCGTCGGCAACCGATAAGTCTTGCCTTCCTTCTCGCTTAGCCAGCGACAGAAATCGTCAGCATTTTGCCACGTGATGAAAACCACGGGACGATCGTCGGGCTCGGCATATTGGGGCTGTTTCCACCGATCGTCGCCCACGCTGTAGCTGGGATTTGCCTCGACGAACTTGCGAAACTGCGCAACCGTCACTTCCGTCGCGCCGATGTAGAACGGCTGCGAAATCTCCACCTCGTGTGCCGGCCCCTCAGCCTGAATCATCTGTTTGAGAACTTCGTCCGTGAGCGACGATGCGTTGTGCTCGATCTCGGCGGGGCTTGATCCCATCACAAACTTGCCCGCGGGCGCAAGGCGAAGCGTCATTCCCAGCGAATTGGTCTGACTCGCGGGAAACGGCATCTGACCAGGCTCGGCTAAACTCGCTGCGACTTTCGTTGTCTCGCTGAGTTTCCCATTCGACTTTGAGAACCAGTCCGTGATACCAGCGATCAGGCTCACGACAGTCGGCAGAAGAACGGCCGCTGCAATTGTCCACTGGCCAGCACGCTGAGCCAGACTGGGACGTCGCTTTTGTTGCTTGAAACTGGGATTGGTCTTCAATCGCTCTTCGTAGTCGCGCAGAACGTCGGCGAGTTCGCCGGCCGATTGGAACCGTACATCGGGTCGCTTGCGCTGGAGCTTGGCGATGATATCGCACAACCATTGCGGCGTTTCGGGAATCACATCGCGAATCGGTCGCGGATCGTCTTCGACTAATCGTTTCAGAACGGCGTATGTCGTCGACGCGCGAAATGGCGGTCGGCCCGTTGTCATGACGTAGAGCACACTGCCGAGGCTAAAAAGATCGGCGCGATGATCGAGCGTCTCGCCCTGTGCCTGTTCGGGCGCCATGTACATCGGCGTGCCCGCGAGGATATGACTCTGCGTAAGGCTGGCGTCATCGGCCGCGCGGGCGAGGCCAAAGTCGGTGAGTTTCACACGATCGCCACGCGCCTCGATGAGCACGTTGTGCGGTTTGATATCGCGATGAATCAGCCCGGTTTCGTGCGCTGCGGCGAGACCTTCGGCGATTTGGCGGCCGAAGCGGACGATCTCAGACAGTTCGAGCGGGCCTGTGCGATCGATCCGCTGTTGCAGCGTTTCGCCTGGGATGAACTCCATCGCCAGGTACGGCAGCGGCTGTTCTTCCACGGCATAAACCTGAACGACATGCTCATGCCGCACCTGTGCCGACGATCGTGCCTCGCGGAGAAATCGCTTACGCGCCGGCGAAGTTGCCGCGAGCACAGGCATCAACACCTTGAGCGCAACCACTCGCTGGAGAATATCGTCGAATGCGCGGAGGACGATGCCGAATCCCCCCTGCCCCAGAACCTCGAGCACCTCATAATGCCCGAGTCGCCCCAGCGCGTCGGCTCGCGTTGAGCTTTGCAAAAAGCTCAGGTTGATCGGCTCATCATCGGCTGCGATTTGGTGAGTTGCCGTAACCGGTTCGACCCAACTCGCATCAAGCTGATTCATCGCCGGTTCGTCGAGAAATGGACCAGGTTTGAAATGCGCAGCCAGCAACGACTCGACTTGAGCGCGAAGCGCGGCGCTGTCGCCGCACGCTTCATCGAGAAATGCAGCGCGATCGCTGTCGCTCGGCAATTCGAGCGCCGCGAGGAAGATTTCTTCTTCCGTCATGACAGCGATCCGCCTTCAACTGCGCGTCGCAACCATGCCCGGGCATAGGCCCAGTGTCGTCCTGCAGTGCGCTCCGAGATTTCCAGCACGTCAGCTGCCTCGGCGAGACTCAGGCCCGCGAAGTAGCGGAGTTTGACGAGATTCGCCTTGAGCGGGTCTTCCTCGGCCAGCCGATCGAGCGCCTCGTCGAGCGCAAGCAGGTCTTCGCGCGGTTCTGGCGACGCCGCGGCATCCGATTCCAGGACTCGCCGTTCCATCCCACCACCGTGACGGACCGCCGCTTTTCGTCGCGCATTGTCGATGAGAATTCGCCGCATTGCCTCCGCGGCGGCCGCGAAAAAATGCCCACGATGGTCCCACTTTTCGCCGCCCGGAGACTCGACGAGCCGCACATATGCCTCGTGAACCAGCGCCGTCGGTTGCAGCGTATGGCCCGAGGGTTCGGCGGCCAGGCGCGCAGCCGCAAGGCGGCGGAGTTCGCCGTAAACTAATGGCAGCAATTGGGCTGCGGCTTGCCGATCGCCCGCATCCGCGGCGTTCAGAAGCAGCGTGAGTTCACTCATTTCGTTAGTCAGCCACAGTCTACGACTTCAGCGACTCATCGAAGGATACGAGGCTCTATCCTACTTAGGACATCATACTTCCGCACGGCCGATTTGCGTCTGCTGTCTGGGCGAATCATCAAGCCGATAAATCTATCCCTTTAAGAGACGCGCTGTTTCGTCGACATCGTGTACGTTGTGAAGCACCCGGCCAAATTCGGAGCGGCGGATCATGGACCTTTGCCGCCCGCTCGGGTCTATTGAGATCAGCCCGGCGCCCTGGCTGCGTCACCGCGCCGAGATTCCTGAGTTCGCCGCCTTCATCCCACTCTTCTATCCGAAATCATCAACGAGGAGGATGCCGTCATGGCCCTCACGCCCCCGCTCCGTGGCGCGGTCGTTGGATGTGGATACGTCTCGCAATTCCATCTCGAAGCCTGGGCGAAAGCGCCCCGCGCAAAAATCGTCGCCGTGTGCGACCTCGATCAATCAAAACTGAGCGCCGCCGCGTCGCGCGTCCCGGGCGCAAAACGCTTCACGTCGCCCGAGGAAATGTTCGACGACAGCCAACTCGATTTCGTGGAAATCTGCACCCGTCCCGACTCGCACCGCGATCTCGTCGAAATGGCCGCGCATCACGGCGTGCATGTGCTTTGCCAGAAACCTGTTGCGCTCACCCGGCCGATCCTTCGCAAGATGATCGAAGTCTGCGATAACGCTGGCGTTCGCTTCATGGTTCACGAAAACTGGCGCTTCCGCCCCTGGTATCGCAGGATGCGCCAGGAGATCGACGCCGGCACGATCGGCCACCCGATCCGCATCCGAATGTCCCATCGTGAGACTCGCGCCTTGCGGCCCGACGGTTTTACGCTTCAGCCTTACTTCGCCGACATGAAACGGCTGATCCTGATCGAGATGGGCTGCCACCTCGTTGACACCTCGCGTTTCCTGATCGGCGAAGTCCAAACCGTTTCGGCCACCATCTCTCGCGCTGGGACGAAAACACTCGGCGAAGATATCGCCACACTTTCGCTCTATTTCAATGGCGGCACGCTCGGCCTGCTCGACATGAGCTGGTGCGCTCCCGCCGACCACGCCCGCCCCGAATGGGCGATCAACGAGACCGTCGTGGAAGGAACCACGGGAGCACTGAAGCTTCAGACCGACGGTTCGTTGCTACTCGTGAGGAACAATGGAGTACAACAGCGGATCGAGGTTGAGTTGCCCGCGCAAAATGAGGTTTACGTGCAGGGTTATCTCCTGACGCAAACGCACTTTATCGACGGCTTGATCGACGGCACCGAACACGAAACCCGTGGCACCGATGCGCTTCGGACGATGGACGTGATCTGGACCGGTTATCTCTCGGCCGAGGAAGGAAAAACGCTGGACGTTTGACCTGCAACATCGAGTGCCAACACGAGTTCGAACCATTTTGGACCACTGGGGTCTTCCATTCACCCGCGGGGCGATTTATAATGCCCTCAGTCGCACTCGTAGCTCAATTGGATAGAGCATCGGTCTACGGAACCGAAGGTTATAGGTTCGAATCCTATCGAGTGTATTTGTCCTAAACGTCTGTGAAGACGTACTCGGCGATCTGCAGATTTGAACGGCACGACCAGGCGTTCAGCACACCACGTGTGACTGAAATTTGGTTGGTGCCGTTTATGCTTTTCGAAGAGTTTTCGGTTCGCTTCGCAATGCTTGCCAGCCCAGAAATCCCTCAACTTTTGTTTGAACTCTTGAATTCTTTTCTACTCGCATTCTGATCTGTTGACACCACAACAATTCCTTCCTGCCCTTGAAACTTCGCTCGCTTCGCGTTGGCACACGCTGACTCCTATTCACCCTGCTTTCATTTCTGACCGTTCAGTCGTTTAAATATGCTGCCAAATTCGACACTGTCGCTTTGAACGAAGAAATTCGACGCCCGATCTGCAATCCCGGAAATGAAATAGCGATCGAAAGCGCGATCGATTTCACCTTTCATGCGCTGGCGACCGCTTGTGTGTAGAGGTGTATATCCTCGCGTGCGAACCGTGATAGGATGGTTCTTATCGCATCATTTCGCGGAGAATCGCACCATGCAGCAAGTCGATCAGGTTCTGGGCGACCCGGCTCCCCTCTCGAATGGGCTTCTGCCGGACCAAAGCGTCGACACCATGAGCGACGCCCGACTGCGCAAGATTCTCGCGGCGATCATCGCCTTCCGCGACGGTCATTTTTCGGAACGTCTGCCCACCGATTGGGCCGGCACCGAAGGCCGAATCGCCGAAGCGTTCAACGAAACCATCGCGCAAGAAGAGCGCATTTCGCGCGAAGTGGCCCGCTTAAGCGTAACAGTCGGCAAAGAAGGCCGAGTTAAGCAGCGCATGTCGGTGCCGGGCGTCGTCGGCGGTTGGGCCGACACGATCGACTCGCTCAACGTCCTCCTCGACGACCTCGTGCGCCCGACTGCCGACGTTGCGCGCACGATTGGTGCCGTCGCCAAGGGTGACCTGGGTCAGTCGATGGAACTCGAGGTTGACGGTCGGCCGCTGCAGGGCGAGTTCTTGCGCTCGGCGAACCTCGTTAACCGGATGATCGACCAGCTTTCGGTCTTCACATCGGAAGTGACTCGCGTCGCGCGCGAGGTCGGCACCGAAGGAAAGCTTGGCGGCCAGGCGCAGGTCAAGGGCGTGTCGGGCGTTTGGAAAGACCTGACCGAGTCGGTCAACCAGATGGCCGGCAACCTGACCGCGCAGGTGCGAAATATCGCCGACGTGACGATTGCCGTTGCCAACGGTGACCTGTCGAAGAAGATCACCGTTGACGTGCGCGGTGAAATCCTTCAGCTCAAGGAAGCCATCAACACGATGGTCGACCAGCTTCGGTCGTTCGCATCCGAAGTGACTCGCGTGGCGCGCGAAGTAGGTACCGACGGCCGCCTCGGCGGTCAGGCGGTCGTGCCGGGCGTCGCCGGAACGTGGAAAGACCTCACCGACTCCGTCAACGCGATGGCGACCAACCTCACCGCGCAGGTGCGTAACATCGCCAACGTCACGACCGCCGTCGCCCGCGGCGACCTTTCGCGCAAGATCACAGTCGACGTGAAAGGCGAAATCCTCGAGTTGAAAGAGACCATGAACACGATGGTCGACCAGCTCAACGGCTTTGCGTCCGAAGTGACGCGCGTGGCGCGCGAAGTCGGTACCGACGGCCGTCTCGGTGGACAAGCGGTTGTGCCCGGTGTCGCAGGTACCTGGAAAGACCTCACGGACTCCGTGAACTCGATGGCATCGAACCTGACTGGTCAGGTGCGAAACATCGCCGAAGTGACCACGGCCGTCGCCAAGGGAGACCTTTCGCGCAAGATCACCGTCGACGTGAAGGGCGAAATTCTCGAGCTCAAGAACACCATCAATACGATGGTCGACCAGCTCAACGGTTTTGCCTCCGAAGTGACTCGCGTCGCCCGTGAAGTCGGTACCGAAGGAAAGCTCGGCGGACAGGCCGAAGTGCGCGGCGTTGCGGGCACCTGGAAGGACCTGACAGACAACGTCAACTTCATGGCGTCGAACCTCACCGGTCAGGTGCGAAACATCGCTGAAGTGACAACCGCCGTCGCTAACGGTGACTTGTCGAAGAAGATCACCGTCGACGTGAAGGGGGAAATTCTCGAGCTCAAGAACACCATCAATACGATGGTCGACCAGCTCAACGGTTTTGCCTCCGAAGTGACTCGCGTCGCCCGTGAAGTCGGTACCGAAGGCGAACTCGGTGGTCAGGCCGAAGTGCGCGGCGTCGCCGGGACGTGGAAAGACCTCACCGACTCCGTCAACGCAATGGCGACGAACATCACTGCGCAGGTGCGCAACATCGCTGAGGTGACCACCGCCGTTGCGAACGGAGACCTCTCGAAGAAAATTACCGTCGATGTGAAAGGCGAAATCCTCGAGCTGAAGAACACGATCAACACGATGGTCGACCAGCTCAACGGCTTTGCCTCCGAAGTGACCCGCGTCGCGCGTGAAGTCGGTACCGAAGGAAAGCTCGGTGGTCAGGCTCAAGTACGTGGCGTTGCCGGTACGTGGAAGGACCTTACCGACAACGTCAACTCGATGGCGAACAACCTCACTGGCCAGGTGCGAAACATCGCCGACGTGACGACGGCCGTCGCCCGAGGTGACTTGAGCCGCAAGATCACGGTCGAGGTGAAAGGCGAAATCCTCGAGTTGAAGAACACCATCAATACGATGGTCGACCAGCTCAACGGCTTCGCGTCCGAAGTGACCCGCGTGGCGCGTGAAGTCGGTACCGAAGGTAAGCTCGGCGGACAGGCGCAGGTGCCGGGCGTCGCGGGGACGTGGAAGGACCTCACCGACAACGTCAACTTCATGGCGTCAAACCTCACCGGCCAGGTTCGCAATATCGCCGACGTCGCAACAGCCATCGCGCGTGGTGACTTGAGCCGCAAGATCACGGTCGAGGTGAAGGGGGAAATCCTTCAGCTCAAAGAGACCATGAACACGATGGTCGACCAGCTCAACGCGTTCGCGTCGGAAGTGAGCCGCGTGGCGCGTGAAGTCGGTACCGACGGCAAACTCGGCGGTCAGGCGAAGGTGCTCGGCGTCGCGGGAACGTGGAAAGACCTGACCGACAACGTCAACTCAATGGCCAACAACCTCACCGGTCAGGTACGAAACATCGCCGAAGTGACGATCGCGGTGGCCAATGGTGACCTTTCCAAGAAGATCACCGTCGACGTCCGCGGCGAAATCTTGCAGCTCAAGGAAACCATCAACACGATGGTCGACCAGCTTCGGTCGTTCGCCGCCGAAGTGAGCCGAGTCGCGCGCGAAGTCGGCACCGACGGCAAGCTCGGTGGACAGGCGCAGGTGCCAGGCGTCGCGGGAACGTGGAAAGACCTCACCGACAACGTCAACTCGATGGCGTCGAACCTCACCGGTCAGGTCCGCAACATCGCCGACGTCGCAACCGCAATCGCGCGTGGTGATTTGAGCCGCAAGATCACGGTCGACGTGAAGGGGGAAATTCTCGAACTCAAAGAGACGATGAACACGATGGTCGACCAGCTTTCGGCGTTCGCGTCGGAAGTGACTCGCGTGGCTCGTGAAGTCGGCACCGAAGGGAAGCTCGGTGGTCAGGCCCAGGTTTCGGGTGTGGCGGGAACGTGGAAAGACCTTACCGACAACGTCAACTCGATGGCGTCGAACCTCACCGGTCAGGTGCGTAACATCGCCGAAGTGACGATCGCCGTCGCCAATGGTGACCTCTCGAAGAAGATCACCGTCGACGTCCGTGGCGAAATCTTGCAGCTCAAGGAAACCATCAACACGATGGTCGAGCAGTTGCGCTCGTTCGCGTCGGAAGTGACTCGCGTGGCGCGCGAAGTCGGTACCGAAGGGCGACTCGGCGTGCAGGCTGTCGTGCCCGGTGTCGCGGGGACATGGAAAGATCTTACCGACTCTGTGAATACGATGGGTGCGAACCTGACGGCTCAGGTGCGTAACATCGCCGAGGTGACGACGGCCGTGGCCCGCGGTGACTTGAATCGTAAGATCACAGTCGACGTGAAGGGGGAAATCCTCGAGCTGAAGAACACGATCAATACGATGGTCGACCAGCTCAATTCGTTCGCCGGTGAAGTGACCCGTGTGGCGCGTGAAGTTGGTACCGAAGGGAAGCTCGGCGGTCAGGCGCAGGTGTCGGGCGTTGGTGGTACGTGGAAGGATCTCACCGACAACGTCAACAACATGGCGTCGAACCTCACCGACCAGGTGCGCGGGATTGTGAAAGTCGTCACGGCCGTGGCCAACGGCAATCTTTCGCAACGCCTCGCCGTGCAGGCGAAGGGCGAAGTCGCCGCGCTCGCCGATACCATCAACGGCATGACCGACACGCTCGCGACCTTCGCCGATCAGGTGACGAACGTGGCCCGCGAGGTCGGCGTCGACGGCCGGCTCGGCGGACAGGCGAACGTCCCCGGCGCGGCCGGTACCTGGAAGGATTTGACGGGTAACGTCAACCTTCTCGCTGCCAATCTCACGACACAGGTGCGCGCGATTGCGGAAGTCGCCACGGCCGTAACGAAGGGTGACCTGACGCGGTCGATTCAGGTCGATGCGAAGGGGGAAGTCGCCGAGTTGAAGGACAACCTCAACACGATGATTCTCAACCTCCGCGAAACGACCGAAAGCAATCGCGAGCAAGACTGGCTCAAGACGAACCTGGCCAAGTTCACCAGTATGCTGCAAGGTCAGCGCGAGCTGAATACGGTCGGCCGCATGCTCCTGAGCGAGCTTGCTCCGCTCGTGAAGGCGCAACAAGGGACGATCTATCACCTCACAGGTGGTACCGACGGCGAGACCGAGCTCAAGCTGCTTTCGAGCTATGCCCACAGCGAAGACAGCGCACTTCGCGACACGATTCCGCTGGGAATCGGGCTCGTCGGCCAGTGCGCCGTCGAGAAGAAGCGCATCTTGCTCACCGACGTCCCGGCCGACTTCATCGCCATTGCGTCGAGTCTCGGTCAGGCAAACCGGTTAAGCGTCGTCGTGCTGCCGGTGTTGTTCGAAGGTGAGGCGAAGGCGGTTATCGAGCTGGCGGCGTTCCACGGCTTCACGGATGTCAACCTGACGTTCCTCGACCAGCTCACGCAGTCGATCGGTGTCGTGCTCAACACGATCGAAGCCACGATGCGTACCGAAGGCCTGCTGATGCAGTCGCAGCAGCTTACGGCCGAACTCCAGGCGCGGCAGAGCGAACTGCAGAACACGAACGAGGAGCTGGGGACCAAGGCGAAACTGCTCGCCGAGCAGAACGCGGAAGTCGAACGCAAGAATTCCGAAGTCGAACAGGCCCGCCACGCACTCGAAGAGAAGGCGGCCGAGCTGGCGCTCACATCGAAATACAAGTCGGAATTCCTGGCGAATATGTCGCACGAGCTGCGCACGCCGCTCAACTCCATTTTGATCTTGAGCCAGCAACTTGCGGAAAACTCTCCCGGCAACCTGGCTACCAAGCAGGTTGAATTCGCACGCAACATCAACTCTTCGGGCTCCGACCTTCTCCACCTCATCAACGACATTCTCGACCTGTCGAAGATCGAATCGGGAACGGTTACGGTCGAAGTCGAAGAGATTCCCTTCAACGGTCTTCGCGACAACATCGACCGTAACTTCCGTCACGTCGCCGAGGCGAAGAGCCTGCCGTTCCACGTCAAGTTCGCCGACGGCCTGCCGCCGGTGATGACGAGCGACCCCAAGCGTTTGCAGCAGATTCTCAAGAACCTGCTCTCGAACGCCGTCAAGTTCACGTCGCAGGGGCATGTCGACGTCCGCGTCAATCTCGCGCAGAGCGGCTGGAGTGCCGATCATCCGATTCTCAGTCGCGCTCAATCGGTGGTCGCGTTTGCGGTCGAAGATACAGGCATCGGCATTCCGGCCGACAAGCAGCGGCTCATCTTTGAAGCGTTCCAGCAGGCCGATGCCGGCACCTCGCGTAAGTATGGCGGTACGGGCCTTGGCCTGGCGATCAGTCGTGAACTGGCACTCTTGCTCGGTGGCGAAATCAAGCTCGCCAGCGTTCATGGTCAGGGGAGCACATTCACGCTCTACCTGCCCGTTCATTACTCGGGTGCGAGCTCGGTTATCCCCGCCCCGCGAAGCACTGAGTCGACCTCGAACGTCCGCGAACACACTGTGCTTCCCGTAGCGCGTGACGAACACATTATCGACGATCGCGACGCCATTAAGCCCGGCGACCCGGTGCTACTGATCATCGAAGACGACCCGCACTACGCACGTATTTTGCTCGGCATGACGCGCGATCGCGGGTTCAAGGGCGTTGTGGCGATGAAGGGAGCCGTCGGCCTCGCACTGGCGCGACAGCTTCTCCCCACCGCCATCTCACTCGACATCTTCCTTCCCGACATGCTCGGCTGGACCGTGCTCAATCAGCTCAAGCTCGATCCGGCAACTCGTCACATTCCCGTTCAAATTGTCACGCTCGAAGAAGAACGCCAGCACGGCCTATCCCACGGCGCATTTGCGTACATCGTCAAGGCCCCCACGACCGACGGACTCGAAGCGGCCTTCGAACGCATCAAGGACTTCTCCACCCCACGCACCAAGCGGCTGCTCGTCGTCGAGGATCACGAGATCGAACGCAACTCGATCGTCGAGCTTTTGGGATACAAAGATATTGAAATCGCCGCCGTTGGCACCGGAACTGCGGCGCTCGACGCGATGCTCGACAAGGCGTTCGATTGCGTCGTGCTCGACCTGCGTCTGCCCGACATGACCGGCTTCGACCTGATGGAAAAGATGCATGCCGAACCGAAGCTTGTGAACGTGCCCGTCGTCGTTTTCACAGGCAAGGATCTTTCCAATCAGGAGCAAACGCACCTCAAGGCGCTGGCCAAGAGCATCGTCCTCAAGGATGTTCGCTCTCCCGAGCGTCTGCTCGACGAAACCGCGCTGTTCCTGCACCGTGTTGTGACCGACCTTCCCGTCGAGAAGCAGGCGATGCTCGAACGATTGCACAACTCGAAGGAAATTCTCCGAGGCCAGAAGGTGCTGGTGGTCGACGACGATGCGCGAAACATCTTCGCACTGACGTCTGTTCTTGAGACGCACGACGTCGACGTGGTGACAGCGACGAACGGCCGCCAGGCGATCAACACGCTCAAGAATTCGACCGACGTCGATATGGTGCTGATGGACATCATGATGCCCGAAATGGACGGTTATGCGACAATGCGCGAGATTCGCGGGATTCCCCAATTCCGCACGCTGCCGATCCTTGCGCTAACCGCCAAGGCGATGAAGGGGGACCGCGAAAAATGTCTCGACGCCGGCGCGAGTGACTACATCGCCAAGCCGGTGAATACCGACCAGCTCCTATCCCTCATGCGAGTCTGGCTGTATCGATGAGTTCTCTCAACCATGGGGGTGAGATTCGGGCACCACGAGTGCTACGATAGTGATGAACGCGTTAGGTCACAGGAACCGTCATGAAACGAAGTAATCAGTGACGGAGCGTCTCGCCACGGCAAGATTCAACACGGCGGGATGGTAGAATCTCGGCAGGTCCGCTGAGGCAATCGACCAACGGATCAAGCAATTGCGACAGTTTGTCGCGCGACAAGGACAGTTCGATTGACACCACGCATCAATATCCTGATCGTCGACGACGAGCCGAAAAACCTGACGGTTCTGGAGACGGTGCTCGACGATCCCGGCTATCGCCTGGTTCGCGCCGAATCCGCCAATCAGGCCCTGCTCGCGCTTGTCGCCGAGGAATTTGCGCTTCTCATTCTCGACATCCGCATGCCCGAGATGAACGGGTTCGAGCTTGCGCAGATGATCAAGGAACGCAAAAAAACGGCCCAGATTCCCATCATTTTTCTCACTGCGTACTACAACGAAGATCAGCACGTTTTGACGGGTTACGGCACTGGCGCGGTTGACTATCTGCACAAGCCGGTCAATCCCACGATTTTGCGTTCCAAGGTCGCGGTGTTTGCCGAACTCTATCGCAAGAATCACGAAATCGAACTGGCCAACCACGCGCTCAATGACGAGGTGATCGAACGCCGGCTCGTCGAGAAGCGATTGCGCGACCTGAATGACACGCTCGAACATCGCGTCGCAGAACGAACCGAAGCGCTTCGCGACGTCGACCGCCGTAAGGATGAATTTCTCGCGACACTCGCACACGAACTGCGCAATCCCCTGGCCCCCGTGCGCAACGCGGTTCAACTGCTTTACCTCAAAAGCCCCGAAATTCCCGAAGTGAAATGGGCAAGCGAGGTGATCGACCGCCAAACTCAGGTGCTCGGCCGCCTCATCGACGATCTCATGGACGTCAGCCGCATCAGCCGAGGCAAGATCGAGCTCAAGCGTGAACGTGTCGAGCTAGCGAAAGTCGTGCAGCGAGCCGTCGAAACCAGCCGGCCACTCATCGAACAAAACGGCCATTCGCTCACGCTCGACCTACCCCCCGGATCGATCATCATCGACGCCGATCCCACACGGCTTGCGCAGGTCTTTCTCAACCTCCTCAACAATGCCGCCAAGTACACCGAACGTGGCGGGAAAATCGAGCTCCACGCAGAAACGAATCGCAACCAGGTCATCGTTTCGGTGAAGGACACAGGGATCGGCATTCCCGCTGCAAACTTGCCAACGATCTTCGAAATGTTCTCGCAGGTTGAAACAGCGCTCTCGCGTTCGCAGGGTGGGCTGGGAATCGGCCTGAGCCTTGTGAAACGCCTCGTGGAGATGCTCGGCGGCGCCATCGAGGCACGAAGCGAAGGACTCGGCCAGGGTAGCGAGTTCATCGTCCGGCTTCCGATTGTCGTGGAACAACCTGGCAGCCAAGAGGCCGAGGGCGAACCCGCGCGCGGGCCGCAAACCGCAGGACTGCGCATTCTCGTTGTCGATGATAATCGCGACGCCGCTGCAACCTTCAGCGCGCTCCTTCGCGCAATGGGCAACGAGCTTCAAATTGCGTACGACGGCGAAGAAGCGGTCGCGGCGGCCGCAACGTTTCGGCCCCATGTGGTGCTCTGCGATATTGGTCTTCCGAAGCTCAATGGCTACGAAGCATGCCGCCTGATGAAACAGCAGGCGTGGAACGACAATATGATGTTCATCGCCGTGACCGGCTGGGGCCAGGACGAGGACCGGCGGAAGTCGCGCGACGCGGGATTCGACGAGCATCTCGTGAAGCCCGTCGACACCCCCTATCTCCTGAAACTCCTCTCAAACATCGACAAATCCGCCTTCCGGCCAATCGAATCCCGCGCTTGAAGTGAGTTCGCAGAAGTGGCGTAAGCTCTTCAGGATATGAAATAGCATGCATTTTCTTAAATTTTGTTTTGGCAGCTTAGGTGACTGATTAACTTCACAGATGCCATTTCGGAAATCAGCCATCAGGCGATTATTCGTACAACCAACGTTTTCTCGTTGAACGACGAAGGATCGAGCCAAGCTCGCGCTCGCTTGAGATCGACCTTGCGAGATTGATAGCCAGTTAACGGATCGCTCGCTCAGGATGCGACTTCGGCGAGTACTTTTTCGAGATCGGCGATATTCACCGGCTTCACGAGATGGCCGTCGCATCCAGCCTGGCGCGAACGCGCGCGGTCGGCGTCCTGGCCCCAGCCGGTGAGCGCGATGATTTTCATCGCTTTTCCCCAGTCGTGCGAGCGAATTTGCGCTGCGGCGTCGAGACCATTGAGTCGCGGCATACCGACATCCATCAGCACGATGTCGGGCCGCGATTGCTCGGCGACCTCGACCGCTTCGATACCATCGTTCGCCGTACTGACCTCGTTGCCCATCAGCCGAAGCATCCCCGCGAGGCTATCGGCGCCATCGCGGCTGTCGTCGACGACAAGAAACCGTCGCGATGGCAGAATCGCTGCCGATTTGGGCGTTACCAACGGCTCTTCCGCCGGCGGCTCGACGCTCACCGGCAAGCTGATCGTGA
This sequence comes from uncultured Isosphaeraceae bacterium, assembly GCA_945957605.1. Taxonomy (GTDB): domain Bacteria; phylum Planctomycetota; class Planctomycetia; order Isosphaerales; family Isosphaeraceae; genus CAMFLR01. The sequence goes on along the minus strand of CAMFLR010000003.1, from coordinate 396,282 downwards.
ATGTACTCCCCTGCTCTCGACCCGGGCTTTCGGCAGTCACTGTCCCGCCATGCATTTCGACGAGACCTTTCACGAGCGCCAGGCCAATCCCCAACCCGCCCGCGTGCCGTTCCATCGTGCGCTCAACTTGACTGAACATATCAAAGATACGTTCAAGCGATTCGGCCGGAATACCGATCCCGTCGTCCTTGACCGAAATCACAACCTGGTCACCGCGCTTGCGTGCCGAAAGTGCGAGATGCCCACCCCTGGACGTGTATTTCGAGCTGTTGCTCAGAAGGTTGGAGAGCACCTGTGCCAGACGGGTAAGGTCCGCATCGAGGTAGATCGGCCGCGCCGGCAGCGACACGGTGAGTTCATGCCCCTCGGCGTCAACCAGTGGCCGCGCGGTTTCGACCGCGGCGTTCACCACGTCACTCAAGAGAATGCGTTCCTTGCGTAGCTCCATCTTGTTACGGCCGATGCGCGAAACGTCGAGCAAATCGTCGATCAATCGCACCATGTGTGTAAGTTGCCGGTCCATCATGTCGCGCGTGCGATCGACGGCGCTGGGGTCTTTTCCGGCGAGTCTGAGAATCTGCAGGCCGGTACGAATCGGCGCCAGCGGGTTTCTCAGTTCGTGCGCCAGAAGCGCGATGAAGTCGTCCTTCTTGCGATCGGCTTCACGCAGCTCACGGATGAATCGGAGCCGTTCGTAGGCGACGGTGACATAACGGCAGATCGTGCGGAGGAATTCGAGCTCGTCGGAGTCAAACGAGTCGCGCGACCGGCTGCCGAACGACAGCGTCCCCAGCACGCGATCTCCCGTCAGCAGCGGGCTGCACGTATAGGCGCGAATGCCCATCTGCTTCACCGTTTCCACCTTCGGGTCGCTGGAATCCTGAATCCACGACACTGTGATGGGCTCGTGTGTTTGAGCGACCGTTCCACAGATCGTGTGGCCGAATTCGAGCCGTTCGAGCGCCTTTGCCGCCCCGCTTGGAGCACCCTGACACGACTCGAGCCGAAGCGCATCGCCCGAGTCATTAACCATGAAGTTAAAATATGTGTCGAGGCCGAAATGTGGTGCGATCTTGCCGAACAACCCGCGAATCATCTCGTCGGGCTCTTCAGTCGTCAACAAAACCGACGCCGCCTCCCAGAGCAGCCGTATCCGTTCCGTTTGTGTTTTGAGATACGTCTCCGCCAGTTTCTTCTCGGTGATGTCGGTTCCAGTCGGGTTGAGAAACAGCACGCGGCCGTCGCTGCTTTTCACCGGTGCAATCGTCAGGTCGAGGAAACGCTCCGAGCCATCGCCCACGAAGTATTTCGTCTCAGCCTGAAAGATCTGGCCGCACTTCGCCTGTTCGCATCCTCCGCGCACCATTTCCACTAACTCTGGCGACGGCTTCCACAAACCGCACTCCCAGAACGGCAGGCCAATCGTCTCTTCACGCGTGAAGCCGCAAGCATCAAGGCAGAGATGATTCAATTCGACGACCGTGCCATCGAGCGTCAGGATTCCCGCGAACTGTGCCCCCTGATCGAACAGCGTGCGGAACTTCGCGTTTGATTCGGCGGCCGTTGCCGCTTCGGCTGCCGCGATTCTGTAGCGTTCTTCACTTTCGCGGAGCATCTGCTCGGCGCGCTTGGCGATCTCTTCTGTTTGCTTACGCGAGGTGATATCGCGTGCGATCTTCGATGCGCCAATAATCTCACCCGCCTGGCTCCTGATCGGCGAAACGGTGAGCGAAATGTTGAGTTTGCGCCCTCCCTTGGCGACTCGAATCGTCTCGAAGTGCTCGATGCGTTCGCCTCGTTTGAGGCGCTGCAAGATCGAGCGTTCTTCATCGATCATGTCGGGCGGAATGATCATCGTGATCGACTGGCCCACCACCTCGTCGGATGTGTAACCAAACAGGCGTTCGGCCGCTGCATTCCAGGTGCGGATGATGCCATCCAGCGACTTGCTGACGATCGCATCTTCCGACGAGTCGACAATCGCAACGAGCCGCGATCGCACGCGATCGGCGTCGTTCCAGGCGCGTTTTGCATCTTCTTGCGTTTGAAGCGTGTTCACCCCGGCCGAGGCGAAGCGCGAGAGACTGGTGACGAGCCGTGCATCTTCAGCGTCGAACTTGCGATCGGAGTGCGAGACGACCCAGAACGTGCCGACGGGTCGCGCATCGCGGTGAAACGGCACGACGAGCATTTCGTGCATGGGCGGCTGTACGTCGGCGATGTCGGAAAACCGCCTTGCAGGTTCGCGCATCAAAACGGCCGACTTGTGCGCGGTTGCGATGCCACCCGGGCTGAGTTGCGGCGCTAGCTTGCGGCCCTGATACGGCTGCATCGCCCCCGCGACTGCCCGCCAATGCAGGCCGTCTTCGGTCACGATGCTCACACCCGCTGAATCAGCGTGGCAAAGGCTGAGCGCTGTATGCGCGAGTGTTTCGAGGAGTGTCTCGGGCGTTTCGGCCATCGTTTGCGCGAGCAAGGCGAGCGCGTGATTTTCCGCGGCGTGGTCGGCAGTGCGCGATTGTCGGCGTGCGAGTTCGTCGGTGACGATCACTCCGTCCGTCATCTCTGAACCAGGCACGTCGCTCGCGTCAAACATCACCGCCTCCACGGACAGATCGGAAAATGCAAACTTGATTCGAATCAGGCAATGCTAAAGAGAACTCAGAAACTTACGATCTCCAGAATATCTGGCGGGCAGTCGGGCGACGTTCGTTTCAGCAGATTGCGACGACGCAACATACATTCGCTTCGCTTCAAGCGCACGCGAAATTCCTGGAATGCGAAGGCAACCACTGCTTGCGCGTTGCGATGAACATGAGTCAGTTTTTGCCGACTCGGCGAGAAGCAAATCCTGGCTCATGACAATTGTCGCGAGGTGGCGGTTCAAGTACAACGCTCGATGGTGAAATCCTGCCGTCGGCATCCCTCATCGGCCGGCAACCAGACCGTGCGTCGAGACGTCCTTCCTCATCCTTCTCAGTGTTGAGAGTGCGATATGATTCGCGTCACGTGCAAGTGTGGCAAGTCGATCGAGGTACCGGATCAGTTCGCCGGTAAAACAGGTAAATGCAAGGCGTGTGGTACGGCGGTTCTCGTGCCGTTCGTTAGCGAACCCGAGCCAGTGTTCGCCGCATTGGCCGGCGATGACGATGTTGTTGAAATGACCGACAACGACATCGTGACCCCATTCACCGCGCCCGTTTCTCCGCCGAGCGCACCGATCGTCACAAACGTCGATGACTCTAATGCCGAACTCAAAACTTTCAGCAAACCGCGCGCCAAAGAACCGTACAATCCGATTGGCAAGGAGCCATGGTATTTTCGGTTCCTCGTAGGTTACGCATACGCCATTGTCGGAATTGGGGCTCTTGGTGCGGTCTTTTACGTCGTCCTGGGAGTTCTCGTCGCGGGGAGAACCGCGGGGTCGATGGTGCTCGTCGCGGTGCTGGGCTCGGCCGCGAGCGGAATTGGGATCGTGTTGATTTCTTTGGTGGTTGCCGCGCCGATTCTGCTGGGCGTCAATATCGCCCGCGGTGTTCGATTGCTCTGCATCCAGGGCGCAGTGGCCGCGCAGCGAATGTGACTGGCCTTCAGAATCCGGCAAAAACAAAACGGCTCGCGGCGCCTTCGGTTGAAGAGGCCGCGAGCCGAGGAAGCCGCTTTCGCAACTGCGGGCTCAGCGAGTGAACTTGAGCCCTTCGTTCTTATCCTTGGCCTCAGGCGGCGCGAAGGCGAACGCGTTGGTACCATCCTGCGTGATCTTGCCGATCAGCGGCGGGCCATCTTTCTGGAACAGGCCAAGCTGGCCGTCTTTGAATCCAGCCGTGCCCTGAAGCGACGACTTCTGCCCCTTCGAGTTGACGTCCCAGGTAAAGTCGCCGTTCTGGGCGAGCTTGAGCTGGATCGTCACGTCCGGGGTTGGCTTTGCGTTCCAGGTGCCCACCAACTCGGCCGGCGGCGGAGGTGGTGGCTGGTCGTTTTGCGCCGTATTGGCGTTTGCGGCCGCGTTAGGATCCGCAGGCGCGGGATTCGCGGCGGCGTTGTTGGCTGCGTCAGCAGGATTCGCGGCAACCGCCTGCTGGGCCTGGTTCGCGACTTCATCAGCCTTGTGCAGCGCCTTGGCGAACGATGCTGAGAGCTTGTCGTTGGGCTGAACGCGGCTCACCTCGGTGAATTGCGTCGCGGCAGCGTCGTTATTGCCCTGCACCATGTAGTGGTAGGCAAGCAAGAATCGGGCGGCTGTCGCATTGGGATTCGCCGTGAGGTAAGCCTCAAGGTCGCGAAGTTGCGCGGTGTAGTTATCGACGTTCGAGTACAGGCCGCTCAGAGTCGTCCAGTTCCACGGCGGACCGGCCGAAAGTACGGCATACACAACGGCCGACGCGTCGTCGTAGCGTTTGAGCGCGAAGAGGTTCAACGCCCGGAATTCGTGGACGACCGGAACGTTCGGCGTTTGCTTCAGCACCTGGTCGGCCAGTTCGAGCGCCTGGGCGTAGTTCTGGGCCGCGAAGGCATCGCGGGCCGCGGAAAACACCTGTTCGGTGCTGTTCGCAGCATTCTCGTCCTTGGGCGCAACCGTGACGTTGATCGGCTGCGAGTAGTCGTACACCACCGTTTGCTGCGCCTGTGCCGGCTGAGCAGCGACCGCCTGCGTGTTGTAGGGGTTCGAGTAGTCGGAATACGCCCAACTATTGGCGACCGAGTCGAGTCCCCATGGCTGATACGAAGCGACTGTCCACGATGGGAAGTACGAGCCAACCGCGCCATAGGCTGGGTAGCTGCTGTAGCTGTAAAGGCTGCTCAGACCGAACGACGTGAGTGCCCCCACGCCGAAACCGGTCCAGAATGAGCCTGCGTTGGAATAGCCGTGGTACCAGTTGCCGTAGTACGGCCGGTTCCAACCGCCACCGCCGTAGAAGTTGTTGACGATCGGCCCTCGGTTGCCGTAACCCCAGCCGCCACCGCCCCAGTTCCCATAGCCGCCGCCCCAGCCGCCGTGGCCCCAGTTGCCGCCACCGCCCCAGTTCCCATTCCCCCAGTTACCGTTGCCATTACCCCATCGGTTGTTGCTACCGTTGCCGATGTTGGTATTGCCGAACCGGTTCACTGAGTTGTTGATATTGACATTATTGTTCGTGATGTTGTTTCCGCCGAAGTTCGGCCGGTTCACCACGCCCAGGTTGTCGCCGATCTGATTTCGGTTCCCGGAGTTGATGTTGTTGCCGTTGCCAGCGATCGGGCGATTGTTCGGCAAGTTGGGACGATTGCCGCCATTGGGAAAATTCGGGCGATTACCTCCGCCGCCAGGAATCCCGCCACCGCCACCACCCGGGAAGTTGGGGCGATTGCCACCGCCGCCGGGGATACCACCGCCACCGCCGCCCGGAATATTGGGACGATTGCCGCCGCCACCGGGAATACCGCCGCCACCACCACCAGGAATGTTAGGGCGATTGCCGCCACCGCCTGGAATACCACCACCTCCGCCGCCGGGGAAGTTGGGACGATTACCACCACCACCCGGGATACCGCCGCCTCCGCCGCCGGGGAAGTTGGGACGATTACCGCCGCCACCGCCGCCCGGGAAGTTAGGACGATTGCCGCCTCCGCCCGGAATACCCCCTCCGCCACCGCCGGGGAAATTGGGGCGATTGCCGCCACCACCGGGCGTGCCACCGCCACCGCCGCCGGGAAGACTCGGCCGGGTGCTCGGGAAGCTCGGGCGTCCACCACCGCCACCACCCGCGCCGCCACCACCTGGGAAATTAGGACGTCCACCGCCTCCGGCGCCACCACCACCGGGGCGATTCGGCATCGAGGGACGAGCCATGCCACCGCCGCCACCACCAGGGCGCGCCATTCCCGTGGGACGCGAAGCCCCGCCGCCAGGACGAGCGCCGCCACCACCGAATGAGGGTCGAGCGCCACCTCCGCCCGGACGTGCACCACCGCTAGGACGCGACATCGCAGGGCGAGCCGCGCCGCCGCCTCCGCGCATTCCACCACCACCACCGCGCATTCCACCGCCGCCACGCCCTCGCGCGGCCAGTGCGGGATCGACGATGATCAGGCTGAGCGAAAGTCCAAGGACCAGGAGCAAACGAGGACGTGACATGAAATTCCTCGTGAAGGGCCGGAATCAGGCGTGATTCCACCAAACGATGAAAGAAACGGGCCCGCTCCGTCCGGCCCTAACGGTTCATATCTTAAAATATCAATGTCGAGACGATGTTGGCGTTGGCCCTAACCGTCCCGAGAGCAATCTTATTTCGCTGCAGGCTTCTCAGCCGGCTTGATGGTGGTCGATGGCGCGGGTGCTTTGCGGACCATCATGATGTCGCTGATATCAGGCGCGACCTCGCCGCCGATGATCCGGTCGACCGAGCTGGTCTTCACAGCGTCCTTGTTGATGAGCACATGAATCTGCGTTGCTGACGTGGGACTGCCGTCGCGAAGCACGCCGTGCGCCTTCACGACCCACGTGTTGTCGTTCGCGCGTGTCCAAATGCCTTCACCGTGGCCGCCTTCGGAGTCGAACAGCCACGACTTGATCTGCTGCGTTTGCGGCGACCAGCCGATGAACATCGTTCCCGAGCTTGCTTTTACTCCCTCGAGTTCGACGTGATACGTCCGCACGAGGAAGCTCTTTCCCTCGTTCCAGTGAATGCTCGAGCTCACGCGGTTGTTGTCGCTCTCGTCAACCCAGTCGCCGACCATCCACTCGAGCTCCTTGAGCCGTTCGGCCGGGAGAATATCGTCCTCGTCGTCGATGGGATAATCGCGCAGCTCGGCCGTTTTCCACTTGCCGGCGCGATTCACGAGCAGGGCGCTAAAGCGAGAAAACTCGAGTCCCTCTTCCTTCGTGTTCGAAAGTGTCGATCGTCCGTCAACCCGTACGACATCGGGCGTAACGAACTTGATTCCTTCGATTTCCGCCTCGATCTTCAAGCCTTCCGTTTCCTCAAACGCCTCAACATACATTGCTTTGATTGCTTCTTTACCCTTTGTCTCGTTGCCGTCGGAGTCGACGACGATCGCGTCGTCATCGAACTGTGCGACGAGGTCGTCGGTCTTCTCGGTGTTGTAGGCCCCGACGAACGACTTCACGAACGCGCGAATTGGTTCTTCAGCCTTGGCGACTTCGGGAGAAACTGGCGCGGCGGGGGGCTTGTCGACTGTCTTCGAGACGGCCGCTTCGGGTTTGCCCTCAACCTTGACCGCGGGTGCCTGAGGATCGGCCGCCAGGGCCATCAAGCCGGCGGCTGATAACAAAAAGGCGCCGAGCACGCTGATAGTTACACGCATGGTGCACGCTCTCGCATAAAGATGGGAATCGAGGGCGACACGCGCCACCACATCGCCTGGCGCGCGGGTCAGTCATGATCTTACCGCCGCGCACGCACCTCGGACAGATGCGTCCGTCTTCGCGCGAGAGTTGATTCCACACATCTTTGCGCGCCCAAATCGCGGCGCTTTACGTTGTCGAAAAGGCAGCTTTTTGCATTTCGATTCGATCAATTTATGGGAACAGTTGCTTGCCTCCGAAAGCGTTGCCCCATAGCGCGACCAGGCCTCTCGCGGGATCGCATCAAAATACCCATGAAAACAATTTGATCGCATGATACTGATTTCCCATTGTTCGGCGTAAGCGCTTCCGGCTTGCCGGGAGCCTGTCAGATTCTCTAGAGTGTTGGCTACCTTTCGATAACGATCCCTGCGAGGAAACGTCAGGCATGGCCACGCGGATTGCGAGCATCTCCGGGCTTCGAGGCATCGTAGGCGACGGCCTGGACCCGGTTTCGGCGGTCGAATTCGCGGCCAGCTACGCCAGTGGGTGCGAACCCGGACCAATCGTCGTCGGGCACGACGGTCGCGTCACCGCCCCCATGTTCCTCTCTGCCGTCCTCGCTGCAGTGACAGCCACCGGACACGACGTGCTGCTCGCCGGCCCCGTCGCCACGCCCACGCTGGGGCGTCTCGTCGTCGATCGTAAGGCGGCTGGCGGCGTGCAAATCTCAGCCTCACACAATCCACCCGCCTATAACGGCCTCAAATTCTTCCAGCCAGCCGGCATGGTGCTCAGCCCCGCGGCTGGCCGTGAGATGCTCGCACGGTTCGAGCGCAAGGATTTCGCCTGGGCTCCCTGGGATCGTTTGGGCCGCGTGATCGAGATCGAAGACACCGAGAGCGAACACCTGGCGCGGGTGCTGGCGATCGTCGATGTCGAAGCAATTCGCGCCAAGGGCTTTACCGTCGCGCTCGACGCTTGCCACGGCGGCGGTGGACGTCTTGGCGAGGCGTTGCTTCGAGCCCTCGGCTGCAAGCCGCTCGTGCTTGGGCCGATCCCCGATGGTAAGTACGATCACACCCCTGAACCGACGGCCGCTAACCTCAAGGTGTTCTCTGCACTGGTCCCCGCGAGCGGTGCCGTGATCGGCTTCGCCCAGGACCCGGATGCCGACCGCCTGGCGATCGTCGATGAATCGGGTCGCTACATCGGCGAAGAATTGACCCTCGCACTCGCCGCGTCGCTTCGGCTGACGCAGGCGAAGGGGCCGGTTGTGCTCAATCTTTCGACGTCGCGCGTTACCGAGGATCTTGCGATCAAAGCAGGCTGCGAGGTCTTCCGCACGCCGGTCGGTGAAATCAACGTTGTTGAAACGATGCGTGCCAAGTCGGCATTGCTGGGCGGCGAAGGGAACGGCGGCGTGATCGACCCGCGCGTCGGTTTCGTCCGCGATAGCATCGCCGGCATGGCGCTCGTGCTCGATCTGCTCGCCGCGACGGGCAAGCCGCTCTCGCAACTGGCCGACGCCCTGCCCCAGTACGCGATGATCAAAGACGCCTATCCGCTGGGCAAGGTCAGCGTGGCAGACCTGTTCGACCAGATCGCCGCCGCGCACCCCGAAGCGAAGGCCGACCGTCGCGATGGCTTGCGGCTTGATTGGTCCAACAGCTGGGCGCACGTGCGGTCGAGCAACACCGAGCCGATCGTTCGCGTGATTGCCGAGGCTGCGACCGCGCCCGAAGCCCGCAAGCTGGCCGATGGCATTGGTGCGTGGGTTACGGCCGGCGGGAGGCCATCGTGAGCGACTGGCCCACATTTGACGTCCCGCCCAAGGTCGCATTCGTCGACGTCGACGGCACGCTGCTCGCCGAAACGACGACGTACCTCTTCGCGCGCATCATGCAACGCAGGGGGTTGCTCCGCCGATCGTTCGTCCTCCGCGCGGTCTGGCACGGACTTCAGCACAAGCTCGGCCGGCTCGACTACGGCCGGCTCGTTGCGTTCGGGCTGAAAAACATCGCGACGATTCCGGTCATCGACCTGGAACGCATCGCCTACGAAAACTTCAAGGATTACGTCAAACCACGGCTCTACGAAGGCGTTGCCGAGCATTTCGCAGCGCTCCGGCAAGCGGGAACCGGCATCGTACTCGTCTCATCATCACCGGGAATCGTCATTCAGCCACTGGCGATCTATCTTGGCTGTGTCGATACGCTTACGACACCCGTTCGCTTTGAGAAGGGGTGTCTCGTGGGGCTAGGAGATGGCCCGCCCTGCTATGGCGAAGGAAAGCTGCACTGGGCGAGCCAGTGGGCGGCCGAGCGCGGGATCGATCTCTCCGAGACGGCCGCATACGCCGACAACTGGAGCGATCGGGCGTTGCTTGAACGATCGGGACGGGCGATTGCGGTGCATCCGCATCGGAAGCTGAGGCGGCTCGCCAAGAAACGGGGGTGGACGATCGTCAACCCCCACCGGCCCAAACAGGTCGACTCATCCGACGGGAAATCGTGACTTTTTTCGACTTCCTTTGTATGATTGATCGTCAAGGACTAAATAACTGCGTTAATTCTCTCTACTTCTCCCGCCTGACTTAAGTGGTTTAGTCCTTATCTTGCATGGCTTTGGTGCATATCGTGACCACGCGAGCGAGATTGTTTCGCGTGAGCGTCTGTTATGTTTTGCCGCAACAGACCGGTAGAATGTTCTGTCGAGCCAGTGGCATTTTGCGGGTCTCGCTACAATCGGAAGGTGTCGTACGGAGATGGCCGAACAACTCACGCCGATGACACAGAGTGCTCCGGTCGAACCCCCAAGCCCCAAGCGCAGGGCTGGGACCACGATGGCCCTCGTCGTTGGTCTCGCCGCGCTCACTGCATCGGCAAGCGAGTCGGATCTCGTCCACAACATTCAGCGTTACTGCGCCGTCTGCTGGCGTAATGCCCGGCTCGACCCGGGCGTCTGGGACGATTGCACCCAGGAAGTTTGCTGCCGCCTGCTTACCAAAGCGCGGGCCGGCCAACTCGATCTCGGCCTGGTTCTGGCCGACGACACCGCCGAGCGTCGCGAACTCGTCCGTGCAATCGACATGGTTCGCAAGCGTGTCCAGCGCACCCGTCGCTACGCCATTCTCGACGATCAAAGTACACCGGGCCCGGATGTCGATCAGCGGACCCGCGACCGTCAGGAACTTGGTGAGATTTTAGAAGCCGCCCGTCGCGCTGTGCTTTCGCCGCGACAGGATCGGATCGTCGAACTGTGGACTCGTGGCTGGAACGTGCCCGACATCGCCGACTCGCTCGACATGCCGGTCGCACGCGTGAGCGACGAGAAGTACAAGGCCCTACGCAAGCTCGAACGCTACCTTGCGAACGATCGCGAGTCACTCGAGCTCGACGTACCGTCGCGCCAGGTCGTCTGATCGTCGTCAGGCAAGTTCCTTGACGGCGGCGAGCACCGCGTCGATATGCCCCGCAACTCTCACCTTGGAAAATACCTTTCGCACGACGCCCTTCGCGTCGATAACGAACGTCGTGCGCACCACACCCATATATTTGCGCCCGAACATGGTTTTCTCGTGCCAGACGTCGTAAGCCTCGCACACCTTTCTTTCGGTGTCGGCCACGAGCGTGAAATTCAGCTTCTGTTTGGTGACAAACTTCGCGTGCGACGCGACATTATCGGGACTGACGCCAATCACCTTCGCGCCCGCCGCTTCGTACTCGGCATTGGCGTCGCGAAAGGCGCAGGCCTGGTTCGTGCAAGTCGGCGTACTGTCTTGCGGGTAAAAATAGAGCACGACCGGCTGGCCACGAAATGACGAGAGTTTGACCTTGGCACCGTTCTGGTCGAGCAAGGTGAAATCGGGCGCTTTCTTACCAACTTCCGGCATCGTCGCTGCCTCGCGAAAACAGAAATCGCCAAACCTGACAGATAGGTTTTAGGCAACGGCGCGAGATTCAGCAAGCCGAACGCGAAGCGCATGAAACACCGGGCCATCCATGTGCCCGGCTACCCGTTGCGACTCCTATTTCACACGGACGCGGCTACTTACCTTGCCGCCCCGCTTGTTGATTGCCCCGTCCAATTTCGACCATGCGTTCGCGATTCGACGCGGTCGCATCTCGCGCGTCTTTGTTCTCGCGCGACTCGCGCTGCTGCTCGGCTTTGGTTTCCTGTTCAGGCATCATGGGCGAACGGCTTCCATTCCCCTGGCCGAAAAGCTCACGATTTTTTTCAAATTCGCTGTCTTTCATCGGTGTCTCCTCGTCGCTCGGACTCGGCGAATGAATTCGCGACCCGCTTACGACTTTCTTCAGTGTTCGAATCTCATTTTGGCAGTTTGTCGATCGCGTTGATTTCGCCCTCCATGAATCGCGAATCGATCTAGACTCACCTGAATAATGAGGCAACTTGCATACCGAAGTATCGATCCGATTGGGTTCGGATGATGGCTTACCGGTCAGTCAACGGAGATGTTGCGCGATAATTGACTAGCGTGATTCGTATCACGCAGTGCTGGAGTGGTCAGCGACAGTCGCGTTATCATCAAACTTCACGAATGTACGGCTTCAAAACAATCTGCGACTAATTCCAAGGAAGAGCTTCCATGAATGGCCGGAAAGCAGGCGCAATAGCCCTGATCCTTCTCGCATCCGCACTCTTTGTTTCGGGCGCCGAGACTGTCGCCCGCGATCCGAATTTTTGGCATTCATCCGGTCTTGGTGTCAGTCGCGCGGTCGGCGCGTTCCTGCTTCCCATGCTGATTCTGACGCTGGGGCTCTACTACCTTCGTGACCCCGATCGAGTTGAAGAGGACTGACCGCAGTCGGGTATCAACGAAAAGACCGATGGCTCGATAACCATCGGTCCCGGTGAATCTCTGTTTTGATCGCGATTCGATCAGTTGCCCGAGCTTGCCGTGCGCGGCTTGGGCTTGGGATCTGGAAGTGGGTTATCGAGGTCGTCGGGATTCGTCGGTGCAGCACGTCGGACGGGCTTCATCTTGACCGCGGGCGGATCGTCGTTGAGGTCGTCGGGCTCATCGGCACCAGAGGGGCGGCGACTGGGATTCGCGCGGGCCTGACGCGGCGGCGGATCGTCATTCAAATCATCGTCGGCACCGGCTGGGCGTCGGCGGCGGGTTGATGTCCGACCGTAGGGGGCGTCTTCGTCCTCGGCGTCCTCGCCTGCGCGGCGATTCACCTTTGTCGAGCGAGAAACGCGCGGCTCGATCGTGTCGTCGTCATCGCCGTCAGCTTCCGACTTCTTCTTGGACTTGGGCGGATTGGTGATCGCCGTGAGTATCGCTTTCAGTCGAGCCGCCTCGGGCGGAACTGAGACAGAATCGCCTTCGACGATTTGAAACGTCGTCACGGCGAAGTTGTCGTAATAGATCGCGTTCTTGTTGCGATCGACCGTGATCCCCGTTCCGCCCAGAGATGCACCGGCGAAAAGCCCGCGGCTCTTGGCGTAGGTGAGAATCTCAGCCCGCATTTCAAGGTCGGTCTCAGCGCCGACGTTCTTACCCGAAGGTCCAGCCGCAACGCCGGCATCAACTCCGAGCGTGATCTTTCCCTTTCCCGCGAGCAGTCGATTTACCGACTCCTTCGTGCGGAACACCATTACGAGCTCGGTCGATTGCCCGCCGGCCTGGAGACCGACCGTGCCGCCAGAGATGAAGACGTGAACCGGGTTGCCCCACCGTCCCTTGCTGTCCTTCACCATGAACACGCCGCGACCGATCTTCACGCCGAACACAAAGCTGGCGTTGATCAGATTCGGCACGAGGACAACGCCTTCCGACGCCTTGAGCAGGCTTTGCGGAATGCCGCTATTCGGGTCGGCCGCCATGTCTTCGAGCGTCTTGGCCGCGCCGGTTACGATAACGGCATCGTTAGCCCGCGCCGCCGGGGGCGGTATCACGGCGAGTATTGTGGCGACGAAGGTAATTCCAACAACCGTTGTCCGATTCATGGGGGCCGACTCCTTCCGGTCCAGAACTCAGGTGAGGCAAGCATTTAACCGCCCCATCGGGGTTCGAGACCGAGGGGATGCCATCTCGTAGCCATTCCGGCAAAAATGGTCAACGTGAATCCCGACAATTGCCTCGCCACCCTCGTAGGCAACCTGGTGATGGGTGGCACCGGTTCTCGAACCGGTGAGGCGAAGCCTCAAGAAGACCCGGCGCAATTGCTTGTCTCCAAAATGAGCGATTTTCAAGGAAATAGGAAGCATGATCACGGGGTGGGCGAACGCCAACCTGAGCCTCTTGCGGCTTCGCCGCCCCGGTTCGAGAACCGGGGGTACCCGCATAGTGTGGGACGTCTCTCAGTTGTCGATCCACCTGTTGAGACAGACGTCTGTGCAATCGTGCCGATACCCGAATCTGCCCTTCCGACCGAGAATACCGCCGCTCCGAAGGATTTCCGCAACATGCCGCAACTCTGGACATTCCGCCTCGAACAAGCCCTGCGCTACGCCGCCGAACAACATGCTGGCCAGGTCCGCAAGGCGAGCCAAACGCCCTACATCGAACACCCACTTGCGGTTGCGATGATCCTCGACCGCGCTGGTTTCGGCGAAGACGTGCTCATCGCCGCTTTGCTGCATGATGTCGTGGAAGACACTGAAGCCACGCTTGAAGACGTCCGATCACGATTTGGAGACGACATTGCAGCCATCGTCGCTGGCTGTTCCGAGACCAAGACCGACGCCACCGGCGCAAAACGCCCGTGGATCGATCGCAAGCGCGATCACCTTACCACGCTCAAGAATGCGACTCTCACCACACAAGCCGTCATTCTCGCCGACAAGCTGCATAACCTGACGTGTATCGCGCTCGACTTACACGAAGGACGGCCCGTGTGGTCGGTTTTCAACGCGCCGCGGGCAGACATTTTGAATTACTACAGAGCAACGATTGATACCTGCACCGCCAGCGATCCGCGGCTACGGGCGCTCGCGGAGGCGCTTGGGGAGCTTTTGGTTCGCGTCGAATCGATGGAATAAAAATCGCTCAAAAGCGATCACTGACATCTTGATTGGACCGTCGGTCGGACTATATTTCAGTTGTCGGCCAGTCTTCACACGTTGGTCCGACGCGGGTCGTGCGAATCGTGGCACGACGGGCTAGAGCCCGCTTCCGCTCGAGGCTGGACTCCGGCGGAACCGGGATGTCCTAGTGTAAAGGAGGTGATCGCGTGTGTAGTGATAACCAGAGGCGGCTCGCCTAACGGCGACTGACGGGTTGCCCGTCGGGCAGCCGCACATCTCTCTTGGTTTGATGGCTAGTGTTCGATGGGCCAGGTTCGGTTCGGCCGAGCCTGGCCTCTTGCTCAATAGTGTGGTACGATTCTTCAAGTCTTGCGTCTGACCTTACCCTTTGGTCGACCGATCCGTGCTGGAGCCTAGCGTCTTGTCCCTCAAAAACGCGGCCTACTATTACGGCTCGTTTAGCACCCGCACCTGGTGGCGGGCCTGGTACTTTACCGGGTTTACCAACGCAGGTCATCGGGTGGAGGGCGTCGTCTAAACTCTCTCCTCTTGGATCTCAACGAGACTCCAAAAAGCCCCGTGACCTGCCCTCCATCGGCAAGTCTCGGGGCTTTTTCGTTTTCGTTTCGATCGCCCCACTCAGACGCGATTCACCGCTTTGATTTGGTTGTGCTAGGAGTTACGCGGTTGGAACAATGCAACGAATTGGATTTGGGTGGCCTGGACAACTTGTTGTCCAGGTGGCGCAGCCACAAGAGGGCAACGTGAAACATCTCGCGATATCCTCTTGTCGCTTCGCGACCGGGACAACAAGTTGTCCCGGCTATCCCGTTCCTTTCTTGCGTTTAGGACAAAGTGCAAACTCCTTTCTGACTTGATCTCTCCACTTACTCTGAGGGTTGCGATGGGAGCTTTCACTCCCCTTTGCCCTCGCTCACCAACGCAGCCGGAGGACGGGATACCGTGATCGTCGTGATGAAGCCAGACGCCACCGCCGAACAGATTGACCATATGGTCGGACACATTCGCTCGCTCGGAATGTCCCCCCAGGTTCTCCGAGGAACCCAGCGCACCGTCATCGCCGCCATCGGCGACGAGCGCGAAGGACTCGTCGAAACGCTCGAGCCGGGCGAGGGTGTCGAAAAAGTCCTGCCGATCATGGCCCCCTACAAGCGAGCCTCGTCCGAGCTGACGAACGAGCGCACCAAGGTCGAAGCACAGGGACTTGTGGTCGGCGGAGTGAAGGTCGCGGTGATCGCCGGACCGTGTTCGGTCGAGAATGAAAAACAGATCGTGTCGATCGCGAAGATCCTCAAGGATATGGGCGCAACCGGGCTCCGTGGCGGTGCTTTCAAGCCTCGCACGAGCCCGTATTCGTTCCAGGGCCACAAGGAAGACGGCCTGAAAATGCTCGCGACCGCCCGCGACGCGACCGGCCTGGCAATCGTCACCGAGGTCATGGCTCCCGACCACGTGCCGCTCGTCGCCAAGTATGCCGACGTGCTGCAAATCGGCGCTCGTAACATGCAGAACTACCAGCTTCTGCAAGCGGTCGGCGATTCAGGCAAGGCGACGCTGCTCAAGCGCGGGATGAGTGCGACGATCGACGAGTTCCTGCTCGCCGCCGAATACATTCTCGATCGTGGCAATCCCAACGTGATGCTCTGCGAGCGTGGAATTCGCACGTATGAGGAGCACACGAGGTTCACGCTGCCCCTCGCGACGGTGCCCTATCTCCACGAGAAGAGTCACTTGCCGGTCGTTGTTGACCCGTCGCACGGCACGGGTAAGGCGCGGCTCGTCGCACCGATGGCCAAGGCGTCGGTTGCCTGTGGTGCCGATGGCCTGATTATTGAGGTCCACGAAGACCCCGAGCACGCCATGAGCGACGGCTCGCAAACCATCACGCCCGCCACCTTCGCTCAACTGATGAAGGAATGCCGGCGCGTTGCTGAGGCGGTCGATCGCACAATGTAACACGATCGACGAAATACGCTGGCGATCGTCAAACTGGCACGTCCGAGGTCCCCCCGGTCACTCAGCCGCGCCTGGCAACGATCGCCAGCGATGGTCCTCTGCCTCCCATGAGCAGCAAGCTCGCCGGGTTCGGCCCGCTCGGCTTGAGCTCCTTGCGCAAATCCTCGGGACGAAGGTCGAGTCCCTTCGTCTTGATTTCGAGCGGGCCGAGATTGCGCTCGACCACGATTCGCCGAAGCTTCTTGACATCGAGCGGCAAGGTTTCGTCGACCTGAAATGCGGCCAGAAATGGCGAATCGACGCGATTTGGGCCGGTTAAAAAATCACAGCCCGAAGCGATCCGCGAGAGGCCATGTGCGGCGGCAAATCCGTCGAGCAAACCGGCTCGACCGAGCGACGGATCGGGGTCGAATACCCAGGCCATCGGATTCCGCGATACGCTCAACCAGCGCGACGATGCAAGCGTGTCGTTATCGCTCCACGTCGCCGTTTTGTTGCCTTGAATCACAGTTGCGCGACGTTTTGCGTTGGCGAGTTCACCGAACCAGATCGTCGCCTCTTTACACTCGCCGCCGAGACTGATGAGTTCGATCTCGACCCGCAGATCGCCGAAAGTCTGGTCGAAATCGCTCGCCGGGCTGAGTTTGATCGCACCGCCCCGGGCCGTTTCGATCAGTTCTTTCAGGAACGGAAGTCCGGGAGCATAGTCGGCCACGGCGCGGGCGCGGGGCTGCTTTCCAGCCCGGCGGTCAGGATCAACGTGAAAGAGGGCATTTCGGTCGATCCCAACCCCTTCCGCACGACCGCGCACGGGCGCAACTTTGTGACCCACCCCATAAACTTCCGCATTCCAGCGCACCCGGCGCGTCATGGCAGCATCGAGGTCGACCGCCACCACACCGCTTGCTCGCTCGGCCAGGGCGACAGAATCACCGCCAATCCCACAACACAGGTCGAAGACAACCCCACCGTCAAAACGCCGGGCCTTGTGTCGCGCGACGGCCTCGGCCGTACTTTGTTCTAGACCAATCCCTTCGAACCACATATCGGCGGCGTGGGTAAACTTCGCAGTCCCTTTTCGCCGTGTTTCGACGATGCGAATCGCGGCCGAAACATCTTCCGGGCTATGGTCCTTACGCCACCGTTCGATGTGCGACGGCTCGGGCCGGGCGATCGCTCCTACCTGGGCGAGCAACTCACGCCCGAAGTCGGTGGTCAGCACACGTTCTTCCGCGTCGGCTTCCGGGTGGAGCGACATCAAACTAGAGCTGGCCTCGTGATCGAGTAAAAATTCGGATAGGATTTCTGCTTGATTCTCGCGAACAGCGCCGCGAGGAATCGCGTCTTGAAGTATCATGATATCATATGGGACGCCCACCGAGGCATCTGCGCCTCGTTCGCGCCCACACTCCTTATCCTAATTCTGTCTCGAGCACGTGAGCCAGGTTAGGCTCGTTCGTGAATGGCGAAGGCTACTGACCAGTTTGATTACTGCCGAAACCGTGTGCTGGGACAGTCCGTCGCCGTTTTTCTCAAGACCCCGCTCCGAGGCTGCGTGTGACTGACCGTCCGCCCGTTCTTGCCAGCCCGCCAGATTTGCTTCGCGAACCGCTTCATCTCGGCTCGCTCCCCCTGCCGTCACGCTTCTTTCTCGCGCCAATGGCGGGTTACACCAGCCTCGCGTTTCGGCTGGCCGTCCGCGCACTCGGCGGGCTCGGACTTGTGACGACCGATCTGGTCAACGCCCGCGCGATTCTCGAACGACGTCCGCGCTCATTCGAGCTGGCAGAAACATGTCCCGAAGATCGACCGATGTCGATCCAAATCTACGGCCATGTGATCGAAGAGATGCGCCAGGCCGCGCGCTGGGCCGTGGATAACGGCGCTACTTCGGTTGACATCAATATGGGGTGTCCGGTCAACAAGGTCGTCAAGTCGGGCGGCGGATCGGCGCTCATGTGCCAGGCGACCGCCGCGACCGCGCTCGTCGCTGCAGTCGTCGATTCCGTGAACGTCCCCGTGACCGTCAAAATGCGGCTCGGCTGGGACGACCAGAACCTCAGCGCTCCGGCGCTGGCGCGGTCATTTGAACAGGTCGGAACCGCCGGCGTGATCATCCACGGCCGTACCCGTGAACAGGGGTTCAAGGGCGGAGTGAATCGCGACGGCATCCGTGCGGTGGTCGAAGCGGTCGACAAGATGCCGGTCATCGGCAACGGCGATATCCGCACCCTGGCCGATGCCGCTGGTATGTTCGCCGAAACTGGTTGTGCCGCGATCTCGATTGGTCGAGGCGCCCTCTCGAATCCGTTCATCTACCGCCAGCTTGCCTGCTGGGCCGCAACCGGCGATCCCGGTCCCGAACCGACGTTCGAGGAACGGATCGACGTAATGGTCGCGCATTTTCACGGCCTGCTCGATCGCCGTGGCGAGCGGACCGCCTGCCTGCAGTTCCGCAAGCTGATCAAGTGGTATAGCCACGCGATCCGGCCCGCGAAGGTGCTGTCGCATCGTTTGATCAACCTCGCGAGCGCGAAGCTGTTCGACGAAACCGTCGAGCTCATCCGGGCCGAAGGGCCGACATCCCCCTTACCCGGCCACTTCGAGCCCCGAGTTCCCGTTCCCTCGGGGCCAATCGACAAGTGGTAATTGCTCAGGCCGTGCCGGGCAAGGTCCCCGCGCGGCCGGTATTCGGCTGTGTCTCGACCCGAGGGGCATCGGTGTCGTAGGCGAAGTATCGCTTCAGCCCCATGAAGTGCTTCTCGAACATGTGCCAGCTCAGCCAAGAGGCGATGAGCGAGAGCACGATGATCACCGGTACGCGGAGCCAGGGACCGCCGAACGTTTCCATCGCACCGGTGGGGTCGCTTCTGCGCGCCGCCATGAAGGCATCGATCATGAACGGGTGGAAGACATAGAGCCCGTAGCTGTATTTACCGAGGCATCGCAAGATCCTGGAATTAAAGAACTTGGCGAGAACCGAGTTCGGCTTCGCTGACAGAACCACGGCGAGGAGTGCACCGAACAAAACGGCAAGCAGCGTGTACTTGATCACCTGCAGCCACTGCTCATGAGTGCCGGTTTTCATCACATAGAATGGGCCGACGAGCATGATCATCGCCACCAGAGTCGCCAGTGCCTTGCGGTTCCAACCCTCGATCCCAGTTTCACCACGCGCAGCAAGAGCGAGGAAGCCGCCGACGGCAAGCGAGTCGAGCCGGCCCGGCATGAAGAAGTTCGCCGAGAGCCCCATGCTCAGCAGGCCGATGCGGACGAAAATCGCGCCAAAGATACAGGCGATGCAGACCTTCATCATCGACGGCCGGGCAAACATCAGCACGACGGCCGGCCAGATGAGGTAGAACTGCTCTTCGACTGCCAATGTCCAGAAATGGCCGAACGTTTGAGGATCGAAGTTGAACATCCCCTGCATGTTCGCAGTAAACGTCCAGAGCATAAAGGGATTCGAGTCGGTGATCCGCCGACCGATGAGTAGCGGAATGATGATCGTGGCAACAATCAAAGTTCCATAATAAAGCGGGAAGATGCGCAACGTTCGCCGACCGTAAAAGTTACGGAAGTAGTTGGCGGCGTGTTTACTGTCCTGAAGGATCCCGGTGATCAGAAAACCGGAGAGGACAAAGAAGAGATCGACGCCGGTTTGACCGACTCGCATTGCCTTGTAGGCGATCCGTCCCAGGCCATCGGCTGGTTCGACCTCCACCTGAAAGATGTGGAAGACCAGCACAAACAGCACGGCGAGGCCACGCAGACCATCGAGCACAGTCAGGTGACGGCCAATGCCCGGAATACCCGAGCGACGATTTGTTTCAGACGCAGCGGGCTGGGGGGCGGTCGAGAGCCCGTTCGATACGGGCGCAGGGGATTTGAGGTGGGGATCCGCCATCAGAGTGTCCGTCCATGGTGTCTTCGCGGTTAACCATCCGATGCCGCGTCGCGCGATTGGACCATCCGGCGGCGGTTTTGAAAAGCCCAAAGACCCCCTCCCTGATAACGGCCGACTCAAGCGTGTGGCGTTGTTGAGGATGCGCGTCGCGGTTCAGATGCGCTCGACAAATCCGCCGTGTTGCGCAGGCGACTTTTGGCGGAACGAAGCAGCGATCGAGGGAGGTCCAGCGCCGCGCGGGCTGCTTGTGTTGCGCGGGGGTGGCCCCTAAGATGACCATTGAGGGGTAAGCCGGGTTCCGCTCGGCGTTTGTTGCGAATGGCAACCACTTCTGAACCACAGGTCGGCACGCAAAAAGGGAGTGCGACTTCATGGCAACCGCCACCGAATCCAGGCGAGGCGCGCGCACCTCGTTTCAGACCCAACTCCTGATCGACGGCAAGTGGCGCGACGCCGTCAGCGGCAAGACGTTCGCCACGTATAATCCCGCCACCGAAGAGCTTATCGCCAACGTCGCCGAAGGGGACGCCGCAGACATCGACCTCGCGGTCAAAGCCGCACGCAAGGCGTTCGACTCCGGCCCCTGGCGCAAGACCGACGCCCGCGATCGCGGCCGGATGATGTACAAGCTCGCCGACCTCATCGAGGAAAACCTCGAAGAGCTGGCGCAGCTCGAAACGCTCGACAACGGCAAGCCAATCAGCGAAAGCCGAAACGCCGACCTGCCGCTCGTGGTCGACTGCTTCCGCTACTACGCCGGCTGGGCCGACAAGATTCACGGCCATACCGTGCCGATTCGCGGCAACTTCTTCTGCTACACTAAGCGCGAACCCGTAGGCGTCGCGGGCCAGATCATCCCGTGGAACTTCCCGATGCTGATGGTCGCCTGGAAGTGGGGTCCCGCCCTCGCTGCCGGCTGCACCGTCGTCCTCAAGCCGGCCGAGCAAACGCCGCTTTCCGCTCTTCGCCTCGGCGAACTCGCGCTCGAAGCCGGTTTCCCCGCCGGTGTGATCAACATCGTCCCCGGTTTCGGTGAAACCGCTGGCGATGCACTCGTGAAGCACAAGGGCGTCGACAAGATCGCCTTCACCGGCGAAGGGAAGACCGCCGAACTGATCATGCGCAACTCTTCAGACACCCTGAAGCGCATCACCTTCGAACTCGGCGGCAAGAGCCCGAACATCATCTTCGCCGACGCCGATCTCGACGCCGCGCTCGAAGGTGCCGTGCTCGGCCTCTACCTCAATCAGGGGCAATGCTGCTGCGCAGGCAGCCGCTTGTTCGTGCAGGATACGGTCTACGACAAGTTCGTCGACCGCCTCGGCGCCAAGGTTTCGGAACGCAAGCTGGGCGATCCCTTCGACCCCGGCACCGAGATGGGCCCGCAGGTCGACAAGGCGCAATATGAGAAAATCTTGTCGTATATCGACAAGGGGAAGCAGCAAGGTGCTCGCGTCGTCACCGGCGGCGGTCCGGTTGGCGGCAAGGGATTCTTCATCAAGCCAACCGTCTTCGCCGACGTCCGCGACGACATGGCCATCGCCTGCGACGAGATTTTCGGTCCCGTCCTTTCGGTGATCAAGTTTAAGGATGTCGATGAAGTCATTCATCGAGCCAATACGACCGACTACGGCCTCGCCGCAGCGGTCTGGACGCGCGACATCGGCAAGGCCCACGCGATTGCCGATCGCGTGCGTGCCGGCACGGTCTGGGTCAACTGCTACGACGTCTTCGATGCGGCCGCGCCATTCGGCGGCTTCAAGCGGAGCGGCATCGGCCGTGAACTGGGTGAAAAGGGGCTCGATAACTACACCGAAAACAAGACGGTGACGATCGCGCTCGACTGAACACTCTCCACTCCCCTCGGCGGTGCACATTTTGGCCGCCGGGGGGCGCTTTATTCCTGCCGAAAGCCACCCGTCCATGATGATTCCGCCGGAAGAGATCGTGCTACGTCTGGGAGCGTCGGTGCTCTTCGGCGGTGTGATCGGCTTTGAACGTGGCTACAACGATCATCCCGCCGGCTTGCGGACGCACACGCTTGTGGCGCTCGCATCGACGGTGTTCATGATCCTGTCGCTCCACGCGCTTCACGTCGAGTATCCAACGCATCCCGGCGTTTCGGTCACCTTCGACCCCACACGCATCGCCTCTTACGTCGTCGCAGGAATTGGCTTCCTCGGCGGTGGTGCAATCGCGCGCACAGGATTCAAGGTTAAAGGTCTCACCACAGCCGCGAGCCTCTGGCTCGTCACCGCGACCGGTATGTCGGTGGGCGTGGGACTTTACCTGCTCGCATTCGCGGGAACGCTGCTCGGGATCTCCGTGCTCACGTTGTTCCGATTGATCGAGCGAAGGCCCGAAAAGCGGATAACCAGACGCATCGCCCTGCACTGCGACGCGTCCGCTCGACTCTCAGCGCTTCTCGAACACGTCGCGCACGCGGGAATCAAACCCGAAACTTACGACGTCGATCGGTCGATTGCCGACGGTGCGATGATCCTCACCATCGAGATCAGACAGCCCGTCAGTGCGGACCTCGCGACGCATATCGCGACACTTTCAACGGCCCCTGGTCTGCTACGAATCGTCACGTCGCATCAATCGAGCAACGTCGACGAATAAGCCTTGAACGCCCGACGCGCGCCGAAGCTGGCGAACACCATCACGGCGAATGTCACGAGACTGGGCTCGGGTACAACCATCGGCGAGTCGGTCAACTGCGCGGTGAAAATCTCGCGCGTGCCGTTGAGCGATCCAATACCGGTGATGACGCCGTTATCGTTGATGCTCATTACCTGCGAGATGGTCCAGCCGGAACCGGCGGGGATCAGCGTGTTCAGGTCGGTCATCGCGCCGTTTTGATAGACGAACGCATGCTGAAGCGGCAATTGCGTATTCGAATCGAAACCGCCGTAACCATAGCCGACAACCACGCCGCTATCGTTGATCGACGTTGCGGTCGATGCGGTAAAGCCTGGCAATGATCCAAGATCGATCATCTTGCCGTTCGACCAGAGAAACGCATGCGCTGCGGCGTCGTTGGTTGTGTACGCCTGGCCGACAACCTGGCCGACGTTATTGATCGCGTAGCCAAAGCTGCTCGAACCGCCGAGCGTGCCCAGGTCAGTAAGAACGCTGTGATTGGCGATGAAGGCGTGCGTGCTGCCGTCGATCATCGCCGACTGACCGACAACCTGGCCCGCGTCATTGATGCCCGAGCCGGTGCTCATGATGCCGCCCAGCGTGCCGAGGTCGGTCATCTTGCCGTTCGAGTAAACGAACGCGTGGTTGAAGCCGCTCGCCAGTGCGGACGTTCCCGCAACCTGACCGCTGCTGTTGATTCCGGTCGCGCTGCTGTAGCTTCCGCCCAGAGTGCCCAGGTCGGTCAACGACCCGCCCGAGTACAGGAACGCGTGCTGCGAGCCATCACCCGCGACGCCCGACTGGCCGACGACTTGCCCAGCCGCGTTAATCGCCTGTGCAGAGCTTGTCGTTCCGCCCAGCGTTCCCAGGTCGGTCAGCACGCCGTTCGACGACAAAAACGCGTGATTGGCGCTCGAACCCTGCGTGGCGGCCATTCCCACCAGTTCGCCATTTGGGCCGATGGCGGTCACCTTGTTTAGCGCGTTGACGCTGCTGATCGCCCCCAGCAGCGACGCGTGGGCGCTGCTCGCAGCCAGGCTCAGCCCAACGACGACGATCAAGGCGAACCGCGAACCATTCCCCATCCTTAGGAGCAAGCTCATTGGAGGTTCCTTCCTCAAAGATTGGCAAATCGCTCGCCCACCGAAGCGGGCGGGAATATCCATTCCCCTGACGATTTACTCAGCGCGTCCCAGAAGTCACCTTGACCTTACGATTCCGCACACCACCAGTCAAGTCGAACTGCAAACCAAATCTAGTCTCGTCGAAATCAACGCACTTTTGCCGACTACATTTTGATTTGGCTCGTTCTAACATGATCCATGTCAAACACTTATTATAACCCGATTCGACGGATTCCAACCTTCCAGGGCTTGAAGCGCGGGGGTATGCCTCCTTACACTTCCATCTGACTTCCGGACGTTTTTGACCTCGACCGGCCCGAGTCTTCTCCATGACCGACCCGAACAACGCCGAAGCGAACCCCCTGCGTGAAGGGCTGCCGCGCACTCGCGTGCCCGACCCCTGCGCGGTTGTGCTCTTTGGTGCCACCGGCGACCTGACCCATCGCAAGCTGATGCCCGCGCTGTACAACCTGGCGCGAGACGGCCACCTTCCGGCCGAATGTGCGATCGTCGGTTACGGCAGGCGCGACTGGAGCGACGACGCTTTCCGCTCGGAAATGGAAACGAGCCTGAAGTCGGCAAAAGTGCCCGACTTCGACGTCGTTTGGCCTCAGTTCGCCCCTCGCCTGGCGTTCTCCGGCGGCAACTTCGACGAAGAAGCGGCATACGCGAAGCTCAAGACCAAGCTCGAACAGATCGACTCAACCCACGGCACGCGCGGCAATCGCCTCTACTATCTGGCCGTCGCCCCCGAGTATTTCGCGACGATCATCGAGCACCTCGGCAAAGCAGGGCTGATCAACTCGCCGTTCTCCGAAGGCCCCTGGACGCGCGTGGTCATCGAAAAGCCATTCGGCCACGACCTCAAGTCGGCTCGTGTTTTGAGCCGCGACGTCTCGCGCGTGCTCGACGAGAGCCAGGTCTATCGCATCGACCACTATCTCGGCAAGGAAACAGTTCAAAACATCCTGGCGCTTCGATTCGGCAACTCGATGTTCGAGCCGGTCTGGAATCGCCGGCACGTCGAAAGCGTGCAGATCACGGTCGCGGAAGAAGTCGGCATGGCCGGGGGCCGTGGTGCGTATTACGACACCTCGGGCGCGCTTCGCGACATGGTGCAGAACCACATGATGCAGCTCCTTTGCCTCGTGGCGATGGAGCCGCCTGTCGACCTCTCGGCCGACGCCGTCCGCAACGAGAAGGTGAAAGTGCTGCAGGCCCTGCCGCAGTGGAACGATGACGACGTGATCAAGAACGTCGTCCGCGGCCAGTATTCGGCCGGGTCGATCCAGGGTAAGGAAGTTCCGGGATATCATTCTGAAAAGGGGATTCCCCCCGAGTCGCAGACAGGGACGTACGTCGCGCTTCGGCTGACGCTCAACACCTGGCGCTGGGCGGGAGTGCCATTCTATCTTCGCACTGGCAAGCGTCTCCCCAAGCGTGCCACCGAAATCGCGATCCAGTTCAAACTGCCGCCGACCGCGCTCTTCGAGGCCGACACCGAAGCGGCTGGTGGTGCGAATATGCTCATTCTCCGAATCCAACCAAACGAAGGTGCAAGCCTTGCGTTCCAGGCTAAGATCCCCGGATCGCGCCGGAGATTACAGGAAGTGCGGATGGATTTCCGGTATGGCACCGCGTTCGCGCAGCCGCCGCCCGAAGCTTATGAACGCCTCCTGCTCGATGTGATGCTGGGCGATCCCACGCTCTTCACCCGAACCGACGAGGTCGATAGCGCCTGGCGGTTCATCACGACAATTCTCGATGCCTGGGATCGCGGCAAGGCGCCGCCGGTCCCCTACCCCGCCGGGACCTGGGGCCCTGCCGAGGCCGACACGCTCATTCAAAACGACGGCGACACCTGGCGCCGGCTTTGATCGCCCGATCCACCGCGTAAAACGGGAACGCTCCCATGGCAGACACCCCGACCGACGCTTTTCTTTCGGGCCAGGGAATTCCCGTGGCCTTGCCTCGCATCGAGGCCGAGCTGGCGCAACTCTGGGGGCCCGCCGCCGAACAGGTTGGCGGCCCTCAGATCGAAAATCCCAACGTCACGCGGCTGGTTCTCGCAAATCTCGTCGTGGTGGCCGATTGCCTTAATCCACGCGGCCTGATTTCAACACTCGACGAAGTGGTCGCTCGCTTCCCCAGCCGCGCGATCGTCCTCGGCCTGAATGACTCACCCGACCGCGCCGTGTCGGCCGAGGTCGCGGCGCTTTGCCACCTCCCCGCGCCCGGCTTACCGCAAGTTTGCTCCGAGCGAATCGTCCTCCGTGCCGGCCCCAACGCGCTCGACCTTCTTCCCGGCGCAGTCCGCCCGCTACTCGAAGCCGATCTCCCCTTCGTTCTCTGGTGGACCTGCGATCCGGGCCCGAGCGCGAAACTGTTTCGCGACCTTGCCGACGAAGCGACACGGATCATCGTCGACCTCCCCGACCCCGCCACGCCGGCCGAGTCGCTCAAGCTCGCGCTCGACCCGGAAATCAACGCCTATTCGCGTGATAGCGCCTGGTTTGGAATTGCGCTTTGGCGCGAGTTGATCGCGCAGTTTTTCGACACGTCGTCCTGTCGTTACGACCTCAACGCGATTCGCTCGGTGACGATCGACGTCATCGCCCCGAAAGCCGGCCCAACGCCGCGGATCGCCGCCTGGCTGGGCGCATGGTTGGCTGGCCAGCTCGGCTGGGCGGGTCGCGACAAAGCACAAACCGACCAATCCCGGCTCGACGCGACGTTCACGACGCCAAAAGGCGAAGCAAAGGTGGCGATCGTCACCAAGATCGCCTCGACGATTCAAGAAGTACGACTCTCAGCCGTGACGATCGAGCTCGATTGCGAAGAAGGACCGGTTTCGCTTCGCCTTGCGCGGCTCGAAGACGGCTCGAACGACCTGCGTGTCGAGATTTGCTCGGACCATAGTTGTGCCTTGCCGCGCGTGGTGGTCGCGCCGCATCTCAACTCGGCGAGAAGGATCGCTGGTGCCCTCGAATCGGCCCGGCTCGACATCCCCTATCGCCGCGCCGTGCCGCACGCGCTTTGGTTGATTTCCTGAGCAAACGCTCGCATCTGAACCAGCGCCGAGCATCCGGTGTCAGACGTCTCGCGGCCGAGCGCGTGCCGATCGCTTTCGCGCGGATTCGTCCAATGTGCCGCTCTCCGCACTGGTCAGGGCGTGCGAAGATGATCCCAACCAAATATAGAAACAAGCTGCCACGTCACCTCTCGTATCCGATCGGTGCCGAGGCCATCAGCAACGCGCTGGCCGGCTTGCCGCACTTCGAAAAACTTACCCTGACGTTCATCGATCAATCTGTCTGGCGCGCGTCGGAGTTCCAGCGTTTACTTCTCGAACGACTGCCTTACAAAATCATGGAAGCCTCGCATCAACCAGCGCGCAAGCCCGGAATCAGTACGGCCAACTCGATGCTGCAAGATGGTTCATATGATGATAAATGGGAACTTCGCGTATACCCCGTTCTCGCGGAATTCAGGTCCGTCGCCAATGGACTTCTCCGCGACCAAGGTTTGCCCGCCGTGGCGGCATGGTTGAAGTCGTCTCAACAACGCGGTTGGACCGCCATCGGGCGAGGGATCGAGTTGCGATTCAACCCAGCAGAGGTTTCACTTTTTTCCCACGAACACAGCGGCGTGTAAGAGATGGTCTATTTGATCTGATGTAGTCTCTTTCAGCTTCAAAATGCATCCCGAAAAGCATTGAACGTTGATTGCGATGAAGAAGTGTCGAGCACCGAAAACACGACTCGATCGAACCGGCTCGACCACTGGCCGTGCCCGAGATGATCGGCAAACACCTTGGCGACGAGGCCAGGATCATTGCGAAACACGCCGCATCCCCAAGCCCCCAGGACTATTTGTTTGTAGCCCTGAGACGCAGCCAGCGCGAGCACATATTCCGAACGCCGGCGAAACACTTCGGGGATCAAGGGAAGTTCCGCAGGACGGTTATCACCGGCAGCTCCCGCGTTCGGCGCTGCGCTCGTGATGAACCCCGCGATCTGCGGTTCGTCGAGCAAGTTGCCGTCGTCGTCTCGAATGACGGGACATCCAGGCGAGAGAATCATCGCGTCAGAATAGAGCAGCGACGATGAAGCACGATGTCGCTCATAAAAGTCCCAGGCGCGCATCTGTGATGCGTACAACGCCGAGCTTCGCGCCAGCGATTCCTCCTGCGCATGACTTCCATTGAGGAACCCGCCTCCAGGATTCTTCGCC
Source organism: uncultured Isosphaeraceae bacterium (assembly GCA_945957605.1). Taxonomy (GTDB): domain Bacteria; phylum Planctomycetota; class Planctomycetia; order Isosphaerales; family Isosphaeraceae; genus CAMFLR01. The sequence goes on along the minus strand of CAMFLR010000003.1, from coordinate 368,111 downwards.
GAAGCAAAATTCAGCGCCGCGACCGACCCATGCGCGAGCGCACGCGTTACTCCCGCAAGCGTTGTTTCGTTGACGACTTCGAAAACGGTGGGACGCCCCTGATCCGGGCAGCTCAAAACCTCGTTGCGGAGTTGTTCCAGCTCATCGGGAAGATAGTGGCGCGTCCCATCGAGGCAATCACGTACAAATTGCGATATATCGACATTTCGACCAGACATCGAACGGTAATTACCGCGCTCGACAATCTCCACAGTTTCTTTCGCCAGTTCCGCCCGCGTCGATCGTTTCATAGCACCTCTTCACAACTTTTCTGTTGGCAGCACAGATGCGGAAAAGGCATGCAAGGTTCGCTTCGCCGTAAAAGCGTTAGGCTCATGATGGAGTTCGAGGTGGTGGTCGAAATCAGACTGTCGGATTCCACTGGTGGTATCCCGCCGGTGTGTCCCAAGTGACATCCAAGACACGGGTTGAGTACAACCAGCAGCCCCTAGAAAAGGCTTACCGCCCTGAGCTCAAGCGTGAGCCAAACCTTCTTTCCGTTCACGTTTCCAGCATCGACACATACCGCTTGAACTTCGCCGTAAGCGCATCGGCCAGCGCAAGCGGCTCGGGAAACAACCCCGATGGACTCGACGTCAAAGCCATCGACATCGCCTCTTGCCCCAAATTGAGCCGGAGAATCCCCAGCGGTACCACTCGACCGACGCGTGGCATCTTCGCCAATGCGGCCTGCAACTGAGTGTCTTCTTCTGGACCGATCGGCTCGGACGTCAGCACGATGCACGTCAGCCCAATCGTTCCCCATCGCCCCGCGCGACCAGGCGCGAACCGCGCATCGGCCGCACGCGCCAGGCGTTCGAGAAGTTGCGGGTAACCGTCCTTCAGAGTGATGTCGATCGGCTGCCGGGCGACAACCACCACGCTCCATGCTTTCCCAAGCAGCGGAACCCAGTGGAGCCGGACGTACCGCGAGTCGTATCGCAGGATGTCGATCAGCGGAGCCTTGTATTCCTCCCCCTCCTCCGCGCGGCTGCCGATGGGGGTGAGACAGGCATCGAGGGCGTCGAACAGGTCGTCTTCGATCATCGCGCGGCGGATTCCCGTGGGTCAGTCTGGAATCGGGGTTGTTCTCAGACGTAGGATACTCGAAGAACTGGCAAACAGGCCACGCGGGCCGACCTCGAGCGAGAGAGCGATTGCGATGGACGACTCTTCAGACCTCCGGCCCCGCCTCGCTTCCGCGTCGCGATCGACCCTGGCGATCATCACCGACCCCAGCCAGGCCAACCCGTTCGGCTCGATTCACGGTGGCGTCATCCTTCGCCTTGCCGACGAATGCGGAGCACTCGCCGCATTCCGCCACTCGGGCGGTCCCATGGTGACAACAGCCGCAATCGACGGCTTCTCGTTCATCGAACCAGTGCACGTCGGCGAGCGCGTTGAGCTGATTTCCGAAATCACTTACGTTGGCCGGACGTCGATGGAAGCTCGAATCGACGTCTACGCCGAGTCGATGAGTCACCCCAACCCGCGTAAAGTCGGTTCAGGCTATGGCGTTTACGTTGCTCTGACCGCGCTTGGCAAACCGAAAACTGTGGCGCCGCTCTTGAGCGAAACCCAGGACGACGCCAGGCGCGACGAAGCGGCCCGCGCCCGCCAGGCCGCACGTCTCGCCAGGCGCGACGCCGAACGTCAGTAACCGTAAGCCGGCCGACGCGTCTTCGATTCCAGGTTGCTCGATCGCGTTGATTCGATCAAGAACGCAAGCCAGCCGAACGAGAGCAGCGAAATCAGGAGGGCCCAGACTTCCATATCCTTCTGCAAGAGCGTGTCATAAAGGCCGTGCAGCACCATTGGCACGATCAGAATTCGCAGCGCAAACAAGCCGAAGTCTGAAGCACTAGCAATATCCTCATATTCTCCCTGGTTACGCACGAGAGAAAGTGCACCCGAGCCCGCCCAGATCGCATGAAGTGCCACGCACGACAGGAACCGGATGAGATACATATCAATTCCGGAAATCCCGTTGTAATAGCGTGACGAGTACATAATCCCTTCCGACACGCCAAAGCCAATCCCCGACGCCAGCCCCCACATACACGCCCCGCGCCAGCCAATCTGAGCATGGCGTTTGAAGTAGAACAGAAGCGGCAGGGCCTTCGTCAATTCCTCGCACAGCCCAACGCCGAACGTGTAGCCGATCGCACTCAAAAAGAAGTTGCTCTCGGGATCTTGAGCCGAGTCGTACGACCAACCAATGAACCAGATGATCGCGATGATCACCCAGATGAACCACGGGAAGCGGCCGCGGATGACTCCTCGAAACTGCGCGCAGAATTGCACCGCAAGCAGGAACAAGATCCCGATCGTACCCGTAAATAGTCCGACCGCGAGCAGGTGAACCGGCTGCGCTGGTTCGACGGGGAAGAAGATCATGATAAGCGCCAGGAACAGCACGATCGAAACCGCCGCGTAAACCCAGTGCATGAAGGTGCTGCGCGCGAGGTGCGCACCAATCAACTTGTCGCCCGGCATCGCGTGCAAAAGGTCGTCAAGGCTTTTGATGCCATCCCCTTCGACGGCAGTTCTGGCTCTTTCTTGTTCCTCCGGCGCCGCCGCATCGAGCGTTGCTTCGATTCGTTCACCGATCTCCTGCTTTTCGTCCTTGATAACAAGCGAGATACACAGCGGAATCAGCGGCAGCAGCAGAAGCCAGTACGCATACTCACGAAGTGACGACGACTTGGCCGACGTCGAAGCGTGCGAAGCCGACGAACTCGCCGATCGCTTGGGACGCGTCGGCGGTGGCTCATCCCACTCCGAACGCTCACGCATCGGTGCTGCGTGATAGACCGACGGCCGGAGATCGTAATCATCACCGCCAGACGACGATGGCTCAATCGACGCCGTGGAGTTGCTCAAACCTCCCAGCGCGTAGCCCTCTGGCTCGGCCTGTTCTGGCTGAGTGGTGCCAGGCGCGTCGGGTTCAAGCCCAGGCGGCAGTTCGTCACCGAAATTTGCTTCCGGTTCCGGCTGAGGGATGGTTAAAACCGTCCCACAGACCGGACACTTCGTTCTCTTACCGGCAAGGGCATCGCCGGCTCTGAGCTGTTTTCCACAACCGCACGCGAATGAGATCGGCATCGGCGAACTCGCGAGTGATTCGTGTGGTACTCATCATCGAATCATCCAATGATACTGCATATTATGAGGAAATCGAGGCAGAGACTATGAGGAAATCGAGACGGGACCGGTCGACTTCCGGTCCACCTTCATTCACTCTTAACCGATGACTCCCGTTTCCCTCAGACAAAACAGAGCAATTTCACTCCACCATTGTCCCAAGGCAATCAGAATCCAAAGACCACCGAGACCCCTCCCTGCCCTTTCGATCCACGTGGGTTCAGAGGTCGACAAGTGGGTCAGTGTCAGAAGGACCCAAACCGCTCCGATGACTAGCCCAAATGATCCGAGCGCGGGCTCAAACTCCAAGGAAAGAAAAGCGGATAGCTTGTCACCGTAGCGTTCTTCAGTTTCAAGCAAAAAAGAGCTCTCTCCGCGTAGCAGTATTTGGCACACGCACCCTACTGCGCAACGGGAAACTAACAGTGCGATCAGAAACGATGCCGCCGCGCAGGCGGCCGTTCCCGGTTGTCGAAACAGCAACCGTAACGTGGGTCTCGGTTTCTTCAATCGCAGGATCATAATGGCGACGGTCCAGGCGGACGCGAACGGTAATGCCGGGATGACGAGGATCGGCCCCAATTTCAGATAAAGCGCCAGCGAGCCCTCAGGAAGCGCCCGAAAATATTCAATCATCAAGACGTCCCACCAGGATCGAGCGAGTGCCATCCCCACGGCTGTTGCCGCGATCAGGACCAAAGCATCGGAAAGCGTGAAACTTCGAGCCAAGTTCGCACAATTCACTGGCGTTTGAATTCCCGGTCCAGGAGGTGCCGTGGCGAGATTTAGCTGACTTCTACGACCGCGCGTGCATGAGATCGGCATCTGTGAACACTCCTTTGCCTCGCATCTATTCATCAACGGACGCTTCACAGTCTGCGAAAATTCGAGACGGAGCCGCCCGGCTTCCCAACCCGCCCCCTTGCGAGCGAGCGCCGGGAGCGTTATTGATCGGACCAGTTGCGACGCACTCGCCCCACCATAATTCCACCCGCCGTACTTCGCCGCATTCCTTCCGGAGCCATCATCCGATGAACAAGTTCCTGCCGTTTTGTCTATTAGCGCTGTGCGGATCGGCGCCTGCCGACGACGCCAAACCCGTCGCGCAGGTGACGATCAAGAGTACTGGCAAAGCTCTGGGCGTAACTCCCATTCTCGTCCCGCTCCAGGCCAAGATCGCACCGGGAAACTATCTGCTGAAATCGGGGGCGGATACGGCGGCCCGCGCCTCAGTATTCACTGAAGGGGAGACGACCTACCTCAGCGCCGTCCTCAACAGCATCCCGCAATCAGGCGACACCATCGCCCAGCTCGTACCCACGTCGACGAGCGACGGCATCAACCTGTCGGCGAGCAAGAAGGCGTCGACGATCACCTTCGACGGCAAGCCGTTCACGACTTATCTGCCCGACAACGGCCCCAAGCCAACACTCTTCCCGCTGATCGGCCCCACCGGCAAGCCTTTCACTCGCGCCTATCCGATGCAGGACATCGAAGGTGAAAAGCGTGACCATCCTCACCATCGCTCGTTCTGGTTCACGCACGGCAAGGTGAACGGCATCGACTTCTGGTCGGAGCTGAAGGGCCACGGCTCGATCGTCGAGACGTCGTTCAAGTCGGTCAGCACGCCGACGCTCGCGACTATCGCCACCACCGACGATTGGCTCGGCCCCGATGGCAAGCTCGTCCTCAAGGATGAACGCACGACGCGATTCACCGCCACGGCCGACGAGCGGATCGTCGACTTCGACATCACGCTCAAGGCAACCGACGGGCCTGTCGTCTTCGGCGACACAAAGGAAGGAATGTTTGGCGTCCGCGTCGCGACGTCGATGGACGTCCTTTCCAAAAAGGGCGGCAAGATCACGACGTCCGAAGGGCTCACCGACGACAAGGCGTGGGGCAAGCCCGCAGGCTGGGTCGATTACACCGGACCGGTCGACAACGAGACCGTCGGCATCGCGATTCTCAACCACCCGAGCAGCTTCCGCTACCCGACGACCTGGCACGTCCGCACCTACGGCCTGTTCGCCGCCAACCCGTTCGGCTGGCACGACTTCGGCCTCGGCAAGAGTGCCGAGCACACGGTTCCGGCCGGCGGATCGATCAAGTTCGGCTACCGCGTGATCCTGCACAAGGGCGACACCGCGTCGGCCAACATCGCCGCACAATTTGAGTCGTACGCCAACCCGCCCAAGGTCGAGGTCAAGGCCGAGTAATAATCCGATAAGCATCCGCCACGCCATTCAGCGGCTGGTCGTGCGGCTCGACGGGCAAGTGATCAACCCACTGGCTCGTCAGGCAGAGCGACCACCGTGGCGCGTCGGGCCGCAATCGGGTCAGCAACCGATCGTAGTGCCCTGCCCCTCGGCCGATTCGATAGCAATTCGCGTCGAAACCAAGTCCCGGAACGAGCACCCAGTCAATCGATTCGGGTGCGACTTCCGGGCGGTCGGTACGTGGTTCGAGAATGCCAAGCGTGCCGGGTTTCAAATCACTTTCGAGGTCGCGAATCTCGAACAGTGCGAGCCTGTGCTCACGACGGATCACTCGCGGACAGACGAGACGCTTTCCGCGTGCAAGAGCCAGCCGAAGCATCGGCCCGGTGTCGAACTCCTCGGCGAACGCCGAGACGTAGAGCAGCGCCGTCGCGGCCTGGTCGAACCCAGGGAGCGACTCGAATCGCTCGGCGAGCTTCGCTTCTTCAACCTGGCGTTCAACGGCCGGCATCGCGAGAATCTGGTCGCGAATCGTCGCCCGGAGAAAACGCTTGATTTCAGCGACATCCATGAATTTGATCGCAAGTGAAAGACCACGGTAAAAACTTTCGGCCCGCCGGACGCTTCGATCGCTCGAAGAGCCTGGCGGGCCGAAAAATACCTCCACCGCAATGCCGTCGGCGTGCTTTTGAGAACCCGCATTTCAAGTGGGTGCTTTAGGCCAGAACGGACATGCCGAACGGCCGTGAGTTAGCTCCCATATGGTTCTCATTGGTTCGCCAAAAGTGATCACCCCTAACGAACATGGCAGAGGTATGTCGGACCTAAGCCCGACACGGTTACTATAGATCGCACCACAACCTGCCGCAAGCCCGACCGATCAAGATTCGCCAGAGTATTTCCGCCGCCAGCAGTTAGGTCGTTCAACCACCGCGCGACTGACCCGGCCCCGGCATCGGCTCCCCTTGAAGCCGTCGCAATTGATCGCGCAGCTTGGCCGCCTCTTCGTAGTCTTCTTGATCGACCGCACGCTTCAGCTGCCGTTCCATCCGCTCGATCGGGCTTACTGGACGTTCCTGCTCGATGTCCTTGCGCCAGCGGAGCAAGAACGCCAGTTCCAGGCATTGCGACTCCTGATCGGTTTCGTCGTGATCGATCAGGAACTGCCGGATCCCCGCAATCCCCTCATCAATCGCCACGAGTGCGCTGTGATGATCGTCGCGGGCCATCGCGGCCAGGCCGATCGCCCTTGTGCGCATCACGGTGACGTACGGGCGATACTTGTCGAACTGGTTGCGGTCGCGATCGCGGGTCGCATGCCCACGGACGAACGCGAACAGGTCGAGGTTGCGCTGGGTGTCGCGGGCGACGATGTCGTAGCGCTCGAGATGGAACGAAGCGAGGTAGCGGTGATAGTACTGCATCCCCTCGCGCATCAGCCCTGCGCACGCTTCGGAGTCGAGCTCGTAGGCCTCGGGCGCAGACCGATCGGCCGTGGCCTTGTGGTAGTCGAGCAACGACTCGAAGCCGAAGGGACGAATCCCATCCGGTCGGCCGTTGAGCTCCATCTGAAAGAGCCCAAGGTCGAGCCTCATCTGAATCTTATCGGTGCCATCGACTCCCGCCACGATGCGGACCTGAAGCTCGTCAGCGTCGTAGTCCCACCCTTCGAGAATCGGCTTGATATCCTTGCTCAAATTGGTGTCTCCAAAGGCGGGCAGACCACTCAACAGCATGCCAGCCGTTAGCATTCTACGCCTCTGACAAGTTCTTGTGCGATTTTGCTCGCCGTAAAAGGACCGGACGCCGCCGTACCTTCCTGTCTCCGGGTGGGAGCAGGATGGCGCGGCGGCGTCCGATTGGATGCTGCAACCTGCGAGAATTACAACTCGTTACCGTCGTGGATCATCGGCTCGAGTTCCTTGGTATTCCGCTCGACGGCGAGGACGATCGTTCGTTCCTCGATCCCATCGTGGCTCGAGGCCACAGCCGGGATGATCTGCCGCGAGTCGGGCAAGGCGAACCGGACGGTGAACGTGCCGTCGGGACGAAGCTGGACGTGCTCGCCCTGGAGCGTGACCTTGGCGTTCGGCTCGGTCGCTCCGTAGACGATCAACTCAGCGTCGATCTCGAAGTGGAAACCGCGGGCCACCGAGGTGAGCGTGCCGGCCCCAAGGCTTTGGAGCGACAGGCTTTGCATCGGCCGGCGAAGACGTTCCTCGAACAGGTCACGAAGGTCGCTCGAGACGCCCGAGTTGCTCGCGCCGCCCGACTGGTGGAAAATCTTCTGGAATTGTTCCTGCACGCTCGACCAGTTTTCATCGAGCGAGTCGGAAACGCCCGCCTTGGGCGTGTGCACAACGTTCGACCGCGCCAGCACGAAGAACTTGCCGTTGCGGGCGAGATATCCAATGTCCACCCGGAACGAACGGGGCGGAGTGTTCACGTCGATATACCAGTTGTTCACACCGCCGTGGATCGAGATATCGCGGACGTGCCGCTCGCTCGCCGAGGTGGTGTCTTCGCTGGTCACATCCATGAGTCGCAGAATCGGCCGGGCCGCATGCCATTCCTGACCAAGAGCCGCCTGGGCGCGGGCCAGAGTCGTCCGGCTCAGCTCCCAGTAGGCATGCAGCCAGTACGGGTCGCGCACCATCACGATGATCCGGTCTTTCACGCAAGCGTGCTCGAGCGGGCGAGGCGGAACCACGGTGAGTGGCCGAGCGGCTCCATTCTGCTGGGGAACCGGGGCGGGGCGCTTCGCAGGGGCGGCGGGGGCCGCTTTTTCTGCCGTCTTCGCCGGGCTCTTCTTCCCCGGGGTCGGCGTCAGGGCTCGGATCAGTTGATCCTTTCGCATGGCGTGCCATCCGACGACGCCTTGCTCCTTGGCCATTCGCGCCAGAACCTTCTTATTGCAGTCCTTGAGCGAGTCGACGGTCATGCGGGGCCACTCCGTCTCCGTCCGCTAAAAGGGGGGTAGACCGACGTCGTATAATCGGCCTACGCGGACAGGACAAGGAAATACGGATTCATCCGTGAGTGGTCCGATCCAGGAGGCTCCGTGCCGCCCGGACTGAGGTCTCGACCCGGACCTCCCGGGACGACGCAGGGTCCGCACGACTTGCCCCGAACTCAACACCGCGTAAAACAAAAAAAGCGGCTAACCTTCCGTGAGATTCACGGTCGGCTGCCGCTTGTTCGTCTAATTCGCAGTAGAGCGCAAGGGTGCATAAAAAGTGGTCCCCGCACCGGCTCGATGCTAGCTTCGATTGCTCTGGGTCTAACTCGTAGCTCCTTAGTGAATAACAGACCTCGTGACAACTGTCAACGGAAAAACTCCATATTCACGTTCGCTCATGGACAAATCCTCAAATGCACGCATGATTGCAATCGCCGAGCTTGTCGCGTACGAGCGAGTGTCCGACTCACCATTCACGTCGTCGAATTCCCCGCCCGTGCCAGGCGTTTTCCTGACATTGTGAAAAATTTCTCGAATAGGGCGAGTGGGTTGTTGACTTGCGAAATGGGGCGAGTATAAAAGGACATCCGAGGGGCGAGGGTCGGGGAAAATCTCTCCCCGGTCATCTCCAAATCGGGGTCGTTCATGACACGCGCCGGGGCGTTTTTGGGGAGGGTGCGTTGAATCGCTCCGAACCGAATTCCGCCGTTTCTGCGGGTGTTCGTTGGGCGCATCGGATCACCAGCATCGGTCTCGAGTTCGCCCTGCCTCCAGTGCTCGGCGGGTATCTCGATCGACGTTGGGGGACCGGATCTGTGCTCACGATCGTGGGCGCGGTCCTGGGTTTCGGGATGGCGATGTTTCATCTCTTGAGGATCTCCAAGGAGGTCTCATCAACGAGTGTGAAACCAGCCCCACGGAACCAAGAGCAGGCGGACGACTCACGCCAGTAATTCGGCTGGCCGAAGCAGGTTCAACGCAACGAATCGGGGTAGGTTGACCATGGCTGAGGGGCACGGATCTCACAACCCGCTCGAACACGCGATGGATCACCCCACGCTCGAAATCCCCTGGGGATGGGGCGGCAAGGTGGTCGAGCTGCCGGTGATCGAGCTCCCCTTGTTCGGGCCACTGCAAATCACCCGCTTCATGGTGATGGAAGTGATCGTCGCCGCACTGATCATCCTCATCATGATTCCGCTCGCCCGGCATATCGCCAAGCGGCCGGTTACCAGGGGCGCGTTCATGAACGCGTTCGAGGCGCTGGTCGGTTTCATTCGCGATAAGGTCGCCCGGCCGTCAATCGGCGAGCATGGTGCTGACGATTTCGTTCCCTTCTTGCTCACACTCTTCTTCTTCATTCTGTTCAATAACTTGCTGGGCATGATTCCGGGCGGCGCATCGGCCACCGGCAACATCAATGTCACCGCCGTCCTGGCGATCTCCACTCTCGGCGCCGTCTGCTTCGCAGGCATGCGAGAGTCGGGCATCGTCGGCTTCTGGATCAAGCTCGTGCCGACGATGGACGTGCCCAAGCCGCTGAAGATCTTCCTCTGGCCACTCATGCTCGTGATCGAAATCCTGGGTCTTCTGATCCGGCACTTCGTGCTCGCCGTGCGACTCTTCGCGAACATGCTCGCAGGTCACGTCGTGCTCGGCGTCATCCTGGGATTCATTCTGCTTGCGGGCGGTAACCTGGTTTATATCGTCACCCCAGCAAGTATCTTTGGCGTCGTGCTGTTGAGCTTCCTCGAGTTGCTCGTCGCCTTCTTGCAAGCTTACATTTTCACCCTGCTTTCGGCACTCTTCATCGGCTCGGCGGTTCACCCGCACTAAGGCCGGTTGATGAGATCGTCAGGCAGATTGAGCCGTTCAGCCGCGGTTTTTGATTGAGTCGATGACACGCGATGCTCAGGGGCACGGCCCCGATCGCGAAGCGGAGCCTGAGATCAAACAGGCCCGTCACAAGTTTCCAAAGGTTCGAGTTTTTTCCACGGAGTTGAGAGACCGATGAAATTCGTCAAGATGCTCGCCCTGGCCGTTGCCATGCTCGCTGTCACCACCGCCACGGCCTCGGCCCAGACGGCCCCCACGAACGCCGCTCCCTTCTCGAACCTCCGTGAACTCGCCGTTGGTATCGTCATCGTCGGCGCCGCCATGGGCATCGGCGGCCTCGCCAAGGGTGCCGTTGAGAGCCAGGCCCGTCAGCCCGAAATCGCCGGCAACATCCAGATCACGATGATCATCGCGGCCGCTCTTATCGAAGGTGCGACGTTCTTCGCCCTCATCGTCATCGGCTTCAAAGGCTAATCGCGAACGCGTGAGTCTGGAGACAGACTTACGTGGCGCTCGGACGCGTCGGGCCGACGTCTCTCACGCCTTCGCATCGCGAAGAAACGGGACGTCGGCGGCGTTTGGATGATGGCCTTGGGATGGGGATAACTCCCGTCTTGTGGTCGATTCGGCGTCGAACCCTTCAATCCTTACTTGTCTTCTTTGGATCGCGAGGTCCTCACCCATGACCAGGCAACAGGTCCTGGCCTTCGGGCTGTTCGCTCTGACTTTGTTCGCGACCTCGGCGCGGTTCGCGTCGGCCGAAGATCACAAGGCGCAGGCCGAACATGCTCCCGCGGCAGCTGCCGGCGCGGAACATGCTCCCGCAGCGCATGATGCTCCGGCCGCCCACGGCGGTGGAGAGCATGCCGCGGCCGCCCAGCCCAACATCCTCGAGCCGCAAGTTCCCCTGGCGATCTGGACCGTCGTCGTCTTTGTCGTCTTGCTGACCATTCTTGGCAAATTCGCCTGGAAGCCGCTTCTGAAAGCCCTTCACGACCGCGAAGAGCACATGGAGCACTGTCTGCACGAGGCTGAGAGGGCGCGGAACGAAGCCGAACGCTTGCTGGCCGAGAACCAGAAAAATCTCGCCAAGACGGCCGAAACCGTCCGGGCGCTGCTCGAAGAAGCGAAGCGCAACGCCGAAGTCACCGCGAACACGATCGTTCAGAAAGCCCAGGCCGATGCGGAAGCGTCGCGCGATCGGGCCGAACGAGAAATCGGTGTCGCACGCGACCAGGCGCTGTCGGACATCTACAGCAAGACCGCCGATCTCGCCGTCGCGGTCGCTGGCAAGGTGCTCGCCAAGAGCCTGACCGACGCCGACCAGCGCCGCCTGGCCGACACGGCGATGGCCGAACTGCCCTCGATGGCCAACGGTCAAGGGGGCCGGTAATGCCGACCGACGCGACCAAGCCGGATACCTCCGGAACGGTGTTCGACGAAACGGCCGTGGAAGTGGCGCGCAGCTACTCCGATGCGCTGCTCAAGGCGTCGGGCACTGAAGCCGGGGCGGTTCTCGACGAACTCGACGAGATCGTGGCCGACGTGATTGTCGGTCAGCCCAAGTTCGCGTCGATTCTGGCCTCCCCCTCGGTTGCTGAAGCCGAGAAGGACCGGATTCTCGTGACCGTCTTCGAAGGACGGGCATTGCCGACAGTGCTCCGGTTCCTTCGCGTGCTCAACCGCCACGGCCGGCTCGCCTTGCTTGCCGAAGTTGTGCGCCAGGCGCGCGAGGCGTTCGACCGCAAGAGCGGCCGTCGGATCGTGCACGTTCGCTCGGCCACGCCACTCGACGATACCCAGCGATCCGCGCTCGAGGGCCGGCTCGCGACCCTGATCGGGGCGACGCCCCAGTTGAAGCTAGAGGTCGACCCCTCGCTGATCGCGGGGCTGGTCGTCCAGGTCGGCGACGACGTCTACGACGCCTCGGTTCGGACCCGGCTGCAGCGGCTCCGCGACCGCCTCATCGAAAGAAAGAGCCATGAAATTCAAAGCCGACGAGATCAGTTCAGTTATCCAGCGTGAGATCGAGCAGTTCCAGTCCGAGGTCGTCCGCACCGAGGTGGGACGAGTGCTCGAGGTTGGCGACGGCATCGCGCGGATTCACGGCCTCGCCGGCGTGATGAACGGCGAAATGGTGTCGTTCGAGAGCGGCGTGAAGGGCCTCGCGCTCAACCTCGAAGAATCCTCGGTCGGCGTCATCATCCTTGGTGACTACACCAAGATTCGCGAAGGCGAAACCGTCACCGCCACGGGCGAGCTGCTCCGCGTGCCGGTCGGCGAAGCGATGATCGGCCGCGTGGTCAACGCTCTCGGCGAACCGGTCGACAACAAGGGACCGATCACCGCCAGCACGACCCGTCTCGTCGAGTCTAACGCGCCCGGTATCTCCGAGCGTCAGCCGGTCGACGAGCCGATGCAGACCGGTGTGAAGGCGGTCGACGCCATGACGCCGATCGGCCGTGGCCAGCGCCAGCTCATCATCGGCGACCGCAAGACGGGTAAGACCGCCATCGCGATCGATGCCATTCTCAAGCAGAAGGGTACCGGCGTCATTTGCGTGTACGTCGCAGTCGCCCAGAAGGAATCGACCACGGCCGGCCTCGTCGAAATCCTTCGCAAGCACGGCGCGATGGATTACACGATCGTCGTCGTCGCCGGTGCGAGCGACCCGGCCCCGCTGTCGTACCTGGCTCCCTACGCCGGTTGCGCGATGGCCGAGTACTTCATGTACGAACAAGGCAAAGCCACGCTCGTCATCTATGATGACTTGTCGAAGCAAGCCGTTGCGTACCGCGAGCTGTCGCTGCTGCTCCGCCGCCCGCCGGGTCGTGAAGCCTTTCCGGGCGACATCTTCTACGCGCACTCGCGTCTGCTCGAACGCTCGGCGAAGCTGGCGAACAAGTACGTCATCGTCCCCGAGAGCACGCCCGATAACGCGACGATCTCCGAGGATTCGGGCGTCGACAAGAAGGTGTACGTCGGCGTCCCCGGCATCGAAGAAGCGAACCACGCCAAGAAGGAACACTTCGCGACCGGTCACAAGGTTGTGAAGACGACGACCTCGGGCGGCTCGATGACGGCCCTGCCGATCATTGAAACCCTCGAAGGCGAAGTGTCGGCCTACATTCCGACGAACGTGATTTCGATCACCGACGGCCAGATCTACCTTCAGCCGTCGCTCTTCGCGGCGGGTGTTCGTCCGGCCGTCGACGTCGGTATCTCGGTCTCCCGCGTCGGTAGCAAGGCCCAGATCCCGGCGATGAAGAAGGTCGCGGGCGGTCTGCGTCTTGACCTCGCGGCCTTCCGCGAACTCGAAGCGTTCGCCCAGATCGGTACCGAGCTCGATAAGGCGACGCAGGAACAGCTCGACCGCGGTTACCGCATGGTCGAACTGCTCAAGCAGCCGCAGTATCAGCCGTACCACGAAGTCGACCAGGCGATGGTCATCTTCGCCGGCGGCCAGGGCTACCTCGACCAGATTCCGGTCAAGGAAGTGCTCCGCTGGGAGTCGCAGTTCCTCAGCTTCATCAACACCCACAAGGCCGACCTCCGTAACACTTTCCTCAAGGAAAAGAAGTTCACGGACGCCAGCACCGCGGCGTTGAAAGCAGCACTCGACGAGTTCAAGACGATCTATCAGCCCCCCGCTGCCGCCAAGCCGGCGGTGCTCGCGGGTGCCAAGGCCTGACGCGTTCGACCTCGGCGGGGACGGATCGGTCTCACGATTCGCTCCGTCCCCGCAACCGCATTTGACCTCCCGCCGAGGTCGCACCGACCGGTTCTCCCAATCATCGAGAGACGTCCATGGCCAAGGCCCGAGCGATTGTCCAGCGCCGCGCGGCGGTGCAGAACATCAAGAAGATCACGCGGACGATGGAACTCATCGCCACCGCGCGGTTCAAGAAGGCGCTCGACCGTGCCACCGAGGCCGAGGCCTACACGCGTAAGATCGCGGAAATTGTCGCCGATCTCGGCACCACCTCGCTTGAAGTCTCGCACCCCCTGCTCCAGCCGCACCCCGAGGTGAAGAAGAGCGTGCTGCTGGTGATCACCAGCAACCGCGGTCTCGCCGGCGGTTACAACGGCAACGTCCTTCGCGCCGCCAACCGCAGCCTGCAGGATTTCGAGACCGATTCGCTCGGCGTGCGGCTTGAAGTTGCCGGCAAGCGCGGGATCAACTACTTCCGCTTCCGCGGTACCCCCGCCGACGCTACATACACGAATTTTGAAGACCGGCCGCAGTTCGACGAGGTGAATACCCTCGCCGAAGCGTATATCGCGATGTACGTCTCCGGCGAAATCGACCGGCTCGACGTCGCGTACACCCGGTTCATCAACGCCGCCAAGCAAGAAGCCGTCGTGCAAACCCTCTTGCCGATGAGCGCTTCGCAGGTTGGCCAGGTCGTTCAGTCAGTCCGCCAGAAGCAGGCCGCCGCGGGAGCCGTCGCCAAGCACAAGGGCGAGGCCGTTCCTTACGAATTCCTGCCCGATCCCAAGAGCATTCTCGAAGAGATCGTGCCTGTCTCGTTCAAGGTCCGGCTCTTCAAATGCTTCCTCGACGCGGCCGTGAGCGAGCAGATCTCGCGAATGGTCGCCATGCGTGGTGCGACAGAAAACGCCGACGCGATGGTCAAGTCGCTCACGATGCTCTACAACCGAGCCCGCCAGGCTCAGATCACCGGCGAACTCGCCGAAATCATCGGCGGTGCCGCCGCGCTCGAATAAGCCACACAACGTCTGCCGCGACGTTCCTTGATATTTGTATTCATCCACCAAGCCACTTATTCCCGACCGAGGACGTGCTGATATGGCCACCGCGACCGCGAATGGACGGATCGCCCAGGTGATCGGATCCACCTTCGACGCCGAGTTCGAAGAAGGTCACCTTCCCGAGATCTACAACGCGATCAAGATTGAAAGCGTCGAAAAGGGCGTGTCGATCAGCCTGGTCGGCGAAGTTCAGCAGCACCTCGGCGGCAACCGTGTTCGTTGCGTTGCCCTCGGCTCGACCAACGGCCTCGTCCGCGGCATGAACGTCATCGACACCGGCTCGCCGGTCCGCGTTCCCGTCGGCAAGGAAACCCTCGGCCGCGTGTTCAACCTCCTCGGCGAACCGATCGACGGCCGTGGCAGCGTTTCGGCGCCAGAGTCGTGGCCGATCCACCGCGACCCGCCCGCCTTCGACAACCTCTCGCCCAAGACTGAGCTGTTCGAGACCGGTATCAAGGTCGTCGACCTGCTCACTCCGTTCGTCCGCGGTGGTAAGATCGGCCTGTTCGGCGGTGCCGGACTGGGCAAGACGGTTATTCTTACCGAGCTGATCGCTCGTATCGCCAAGGTCCACAGCGGTTTCTCCGTGTTCGCGGGCGTCGGTGAACGCACCCGCGAAGGCAACGACCTCTGGCTCGAAATGCAGGAAACCAAGGTTGGTTCGGCGGCCGACGCCAAGTCGGTTATCGACTCGACCGTCATGTTCTTCGGCCAGATGAACGAGCCCCCCGGTGCCCGTCTCCGCGTCGCCCTCTCGGCCCTCACGAACGCCGAGTGGTTCCGCGACTCGACCGGTGCCGACACCCTGCTCTTCATCGACAACATCTTCCGTTTCAGCCAGGCCGGCTCGGAAGTGTCCGCACTCCTCGGTCGTATGCCGTCGAACGTCGGTTACCAGCCGACCCTGGCCACCGAAATGGGTGCGCTCCAGGAACGAATCACCTCGACGACCAGCGGTGCCATCACGTCGGTGCAGGCCGTGTACGTTCCGGCCGACGACTTGACCGACCCCGCTCCGGCCACCACCTTCGGCTTCCTCGACGCGTTCATCGTGCTCGCCCGGTCGATCGCCGAAAAGGGCCTCTTCCCGGCGGTCGACCCGCTCGCGTCGTCGTCCCGTATTCTCGACCCGCAGTATGTCGGTGTCGAGCACTACGAAGTCGCCCGCCGCGTTCAGGGTATCCTTCAGCGCTACAAGGAACTCAAGGACATCATCGCGATTCTCGGTGTCGACGAACTTTCGGAAGACGACAAGATGGTCGTCAACCGTGCCCGTCGTATCGAGC
The DNA here is from genome assembly GCA_945957605.1 of uncultured Isosphaeraceae bacterium. Classification (GTDB taxonomy): domain Bacteria; phylum Planctomycetota; class Planctomycetia; order Isosphaerales; family Isosphaeraceae; genus CAMFLR01. Next base: position 351,855 of record CAMFLR010000003.1, on the reverse strand, counting down.
GCTTCATGTCGCAGCCGTTCTTCGTGGCCGAAGTCTTCACGAACAAGCCCGGTCAGTACACCCCGCTCGCCGACACGATTCGCAGCTTCCGCGAAATCTGCGAAGGCAAGTGGGACCACCTGCCCGAATCGGCATTCCTCTACGTCGGCTCGATCGAGCAGGCTGAGGAACAGGCCAAGAAGATGGCCCGCTAAGCGACAAACGACCGTTGAACAGCCGAGGGACGAACATCATCGTCCCCTCGGCCGTTTCGCTCGAACATAGGTTTGAATCTCCCAGCCCGGAGTTCTCCGCGCGATGTCCACCGCCGATCACGCCGCGACTCACGAACGCCTTCGGTGCGTTGTCGTCACGCCGGAACGCACGCTTTTTGACACGCCCGTCGAGTCGGTCACGCTACCACTCTTCGACGGTGAAATCGGCATTCTTCACGGCCACACGCCGTTGATCGGCCGCCTTGGCTATGGCGAACTCCGCACCAAGGACGGTAACACCGTTCATCGCTACTTCGTCGACGGCGGATTCGCCCAGGTTCGCGACAACGTCGTGACCGTGTTGACGAACCGCGCGACGCCTGCCGCCGCAATCTCCGCCGAGGGTTCGGCCCGCGAACTCGAAGCAGCGAAAGCCCGCAAGGCGACGAACGAGCTCGATCAAGCCGAAAAGACCAAAGCCGTCGACCGCGCCCGCGCCCTTGTGCGCGTCGCAAGCCACAAGAGCTAAGCGACGTCACCACACGGTCCAAATCAACAAAAGCAAAATCCTCTCGCAACCATCCTGGGACATGCAATGTCCAGTGGCCGGTTCTGAGAGGATTTTGCTTTCTTTGCTAACTTCGCTGCCTTCTGTTCAAAACCTATTCGCATTGATTACTAAAAATGTAGCCCGCTATTGATTTAGATTTGGAACAGAAGGCAGCAAAGATAGCGAAGAATTCGGAAGAAACACCGGCGATTCAGAAATGATTTTGCATTCTCCGTTACCTTCGTTTCCTTCTGTTCAAACGTTTTTGCATTTGTTTTAATGAGATTTAACTTGTCGTTGATTCAGATTTGGAACAGAAGGCAACAAAGGCAGCGAAGAATTCAGGAAAACATAGATATCAGCGAATCTCTATAGAATCCGATAACTTCTGTTTCATTCGCGCTGTGAACCCCCGCGTTCACCCGATCGACGAAAAGAACGCTGGCTTTTGACAAAGCTCGCGCGTCGTCCATCGCTCGTCCTGCCACGCATGATGCGTCACGCTTACATCCGGGCCATCGAGCGTGATTTCCAGAAAGCCTGGTGGCCGATGCCCCGTCTTGTCGCGCAAGAGCGGCGCCCCGGAGTTCAGGCAAAGATGCTCCGGCCAGCCTTCAGGTTGATGCGCCCAGGCCGCGTGCACGTGTCCGCAACAATAAACGTGCGGCCCGATTGTTCGCAGCCAGTCCGCCAAATCCCCCGCGTTGATCAGCCGCTTTTTCGCCAGCTCATGCTTATATGAATCGGGCGCATCAATCGGGTAATGACAGGCAACGATCAGCCGTTTAGAACGGTTCTCACTCAACAACGCCTTCGCCTCAGCCAACTGCCGCAGAGGCAACCGACCGGTCGCTGAGAGATGTGCACGCGTCGGATCGAGTCCGAGAATGCTCGTCTCCGCATCAAGACGACGAATCCACGGAAAAACCTCGCGGGGCATGAACGCACCAAATGCGCGTTCGAACGATCGCCCGCGAACCGACGCGCACGTGTACCGATCGTGATTGCCCGGAATCACCGTCACTCGTTCCGGGTCGCGCAGCAACGGAGCGAGTGCATCGAGTGCATCGTGAAATTCGGCAGTGAGCGCCGTCGTCGTCAGATCGCCAGTAATGAGAACGTGATCGGCGTCGAGACGCAGAACGCGCTCGACCACGTCGTGCAGCCGTTCCAACCGAAACCGGCGCGCACGTCCTGCCAGCAAGCTCGCGATGCCGACCGCACGCTTGTTCAAAAGCCGAATCGGATTGAAGCAATAGCGCCAGAGATGAATGTCGGAGAGGTGGACGATTCTCAACGCAGCCAGGCTCCAGCAACCGCGATCGCTCAACCCAGCCGCTACAGGTGCCAGTCGAGCCCGCCGACCAGCACATCATAGGCGGCGTGCGTCCCCACGGCGACTCCGAACCCGCGCACCACGAATACCCATGCAAAGAAAATTCCCGCCAACCAACGGAAGATGAACGCGTACCAGGTAAATGCCTCGCCCGGCGAACCTGCGTGATGCGCGAGCGAAAACAACAACGCCGAGGTCGTAACCGCGAGGGTGTTCGCGATCACAATCGGAGCCTGCAACAACCGCAGCGTATGGAACACAATCGGAATCAACGCCAGGCGGAACAGCGTTTCCTCGTACAACCCCGCGCCGAGGAACCCAATCAACGGCCCCATTCGGCTGGCTCTGTCGAACGCCAGGGCCGGATGGGCATCAAGCCGTTCGAATCCGATGTCGACCAACTTGCTCAGGCCGATCAGCGCGACCCCGAGCACCAGCGACTCGAACGCCATCCCGCAGAGCACACCAGGATGAAACCGCCACTGCCGAGGGTTGAACGCCTGCCAGCCCAGCAGGATCATCATCAGCAAAATCGGCAAGAAGTAACGATCGGTCAGGCCGACCGACGTGAATGCCGTCCTGATCCAGCTATCCGCACCGGCCCGCCACGAATCGGCCGCCGCGCCTCCGAGCCAGATTACCCCACCTTCGTAAATTGCCAGCAGCGGCAGAATAAAGAGCAAACAAGGAAGCGGTCGGCGCGTAATCGACCAGTAACCGTGGTCGGCCTCCGAGATTTCGGGAGGCGACTCGCCCCACCAGTGGTGGTCGTAGCCGTATTTTGAGCGGGCGCGCGACCGCCGCTCGGGCCGTTTTTCCGCGGCGCGTGTGGTTTTCACCTTATCTGATTTCGGCAGCTACACTGCAAAAATCGAGCGGCCAAATCCGGTCAGAACCGGCTATCTTTCAAAAATGTTGAAATTCGTGAAATTATCGTAGAAACCGAAAGAAACGAAATAACGGATCCCCTTGTGAGCAGGGATATCGACCGCTACATTATCGTTGCGGAAGACAGTACCTTGACGACGTGTAACTGTGCCCGCAAAATGAGCCCTTCCTGGTCGTTTCTCGCGTGACATTCCGTCTGCGAGGGCTCTTCCCGGAACCGGAGTGGTTCCTACTAAACATGCGGTGTTTGGATCGCTCAGATATCGCCATCTTTCGTAGGTTGGCCTCACGGCTCATTCAAGTTAGGCGCATTAACCACGGGGCTCTCCGTGGCAGTTCGCTCCTGGTTTCATGCCCGCGTGGGGAGGATTGACGCGTGACGTCGCGGCTTCGCTTCGTTTTGATCGCCGGGTCGATCTCGTTCCTGCTAACTGGTTGCGGCGACGCATTCAACGCTGGAACGATCTCGTACAAAGACAGCGAGCAGTTCACAAAGAAGCAGAAGGACACTCCCGATCTCGACGGGAAACCTCAGCTTCAAGAAGCTGTTCGCAAGGCTCTGGCGGATCTTTTCGGCCCCCGCCCCCAAGAAATCAAAGTGCCGGCTGGATCCGGGTTCCCTGAAGGTGGACGCTACCTCGCAAACTATGAAAAAGTAGGCGACGGCGTTCAGGATATCGTCTACACCGAAGCCAATTCCGGCAAAAAGGTCGCGGTTGTTGGCGGTTACGGGCTGTACCGCAAGTATTGCCTCCACTGCCACGGCGTTCAGGGTGCAGGCGACGGCCCGACGGCCGAGTTCCTCTACCCCCTGCCCCGCGACTACCGCCGCGGCGTCTTCAAATTCACCTCGACCGCGCCCAGCAATCCCAAGCCGACGCGGGCCGACCTCAAGAAGACGATCACCCACGGCCTCCACGGCACGTCGATGCCGGCGTTCGAGGCCCTGATGAGCGGCTCGGAAATCGAGCAGGTCATCGACTATGTGATCTTCCTGAGCATGCGTGGCGAGGTTGAACGCAACCTCATCTCGATCGCCGCGCTCGTCGACAAGGACGATATCAACGGCATCACCGCCGACGACATCAAGGAATCGCTCGACACCGTCGTTAACAACTGGAAGGCGACCGAGACGCTCGTCGTCAGCCCCAAGGCACGTCGCACCGAACCGACTCGAGAGAGCGTCCTTCGCGGTCGCGACATCTTCCTCGGCAAGAAGTTCGGCACCGGCCAGCCGGTCGCCTGCACCGACTGCCACGGCCTGCACGCCAAGGGAGACGGTTCGAGCTTCGTCGAACGCAATATCTTCGACAAGGTGGTCTTCCGCCGCAAGTCGCTCGATACCGCCATCGAAGAGCGTTACAAGGAGCTGGGCGACGAGCACAAGTCGGCTCAGTGGCAGCCTGGCGGACACGGCGGCGGTCACGACTCGGCCTCGAGCGAGTTGCCCGAAACGTTCGACGCGTACAAGAACCGCGAAACGACGAACTGGGATAAGGGCTCGAAGGACGACTGGGGCAACCCGCTCCGCGCCGCGAACCTGAACCTGGGCGTGTACAAGGGCGGACGCCGGCCGATCGACCTCTACTGGCGGATCGCCAAGGGGATCAACGGCGCCAAGATGCCTGCTCACGGCAACCTGCTGCCCGACGACCAGATCTGGGACGTCGTGAACTTCATCCTCGCCCTGCCCTATGAGCCCGACTTGCTCAAGGACGCCGAGCAGATCAAGAAGTCGGTCACAGCGGCCCCCGCCGTCACGCAGCGCTAAACCAGACTTCCTTCGCGAACACCTCCGGAGCGCCGGGGGTGTTCGCTCCGGTTCATCGAACCGGAAACCGAGTCAAACCGTTCTCCTTCGTTCAAGTTGAAACGATACCGTCGGGTGATCCGAGAAGGTCTCTCATAAACCGTCGACGCCCGTCCAAGGGAGCGAATCCGTGCGTTACTGGAGTCTCTTGTTCGCCTTGGCCGCAATCATCAGCGTGGGCATATTCGCCTACGCTCCCATCTCGCCCGAATGGTGGTTGCCGGCCGGCCCGAACGTTTCCGCTGGCCACCTGCATTCGGTTTCCTCGGCGGGCAAGCAGATCGATAGCCTGTTCGTGATCATCCTCCTGATCACGGGCATCGTCTTCATCGGTACGCAAGTGGCGCTGGTTTATGCGACGTACTTCTTCGTCGACAAGGGTCCAAACGGACGCAAGGCAAGCTATTTCCACGGCAGCCAGCGTCTCGAGGTGATCTGGACGATCATTCCGGCGGCGATCCTCGTCTTCATCGCCCTCTACCAGATGGGCACATGGGCGAGCGTGAAGTTCCGCTCGGCCGCTCCCAAGGTTCAGCCGCTCGCACAGGTCACCGCCCGCCAGTTCCAGTGGGTCATCCGCTACCCCGGCGAAGACGGCAAGCTCGAAACCAAAGACGACCTGTTCATGGTGAACGACCTGCACTTCGTCAAGGGCAAGCAGGCGCTCATCTATCTGAAGTCGTCCGACGTGCTCCACTCGTTCTTCCTGCCGGCGCTCCGCATCAAGCAAGACGCCGTGCCGGGCCTGACGATCCCCGTCTGGTTCGATACCGACCAGGCCGGCCACTATGAACTGGTTTGTGCCGAGCTTTGCGGCTGGGGCCACTACAAGATGCGTGGCAACGTCACCGTCCACGAAACGCAAGAAGAATTCGACCAGTGGTTGCAGTCCGCCCTCAAGGAACAATCCCGCGACCAAGTCGCCGCGGTGGTCACCGGGTCGCAGGGGAGATAACGACGAGCCATGAGCAACGAGCACGCAGCCAACGGACACGGTCACGCCGATCCCCACGCGCATGGCGCCGATCATGGGCACGGGCACGATGACCACATCCATCCCGCGCCAACGAACCCGCTGTTCAAATACGTCTTCTCCACCGACCACAAGGTGATCGGTATTCAGTTCCTCTTCTCGGGGCTGATCTTCTTCGTCGTCGGCGGCTTGCTGGCGATGGCCATCCGCTGGCAACTCGCCTGGCCGTGGAAGCCGATGCCGTTCATGGCCCGCTTCATGCCTTCGTGGGCGGAAAACGGCTATCTGATGCCGCCCGAGTGGTACAACAAGCTCTTCACCATGCACGGCTCGGTGATGATCTTCTTCGTGATCATCCCGCTCCTCACCGGTGCGTTCGGTAACTTCCTCATCCCGCTGATGATCGGCGCCCGCGACATGGCATTCCCGAAGCTGAACATGTTCAGCTACTGGTTCATGCCCCCCGCGATGATCGCCATGGCCAACGCCTTCATGGTCCCTGGTGGTGCCCCTGAATCGGGCTGGACGAGCTATCCCACGCTCTCCAACTCGTTCACGTCGACACCCGGTAGCTACGAAGCACAAACCTGGTGGCTCATCTCGCTGCTATTCGCGGGTGTGTCGTCGTTGATGGGTTCGATCAACTACATCACGACAATCATCATGCTCCGCGCTCCGGGCATGAAGTTGTTCCGTATGCCGATGACGGTGTGGGCTCTCTTCATCACCGCGATCCTTCAGGCCTTCGCCCTCCCGGTGTTGACCTCGGCGCTCGTGATGCAGTTGCTCGACCGCGTTGCCGGCACGAACTTCTTCTCGCCGGCCGGCTGGGTTGTCGCGAACGGTCCGGCTGTGGTTGGTGGCGGCTTGCCGCTCCTCTGGCAGCACCTGTTCTGGTTCTATTCGCACCCGGCCGTGTACATCATGATCTTGCCCGGCATGGGTATGGTTTCCGACATCATCGCCACCTTCTCGCGTAAGCCGCTCTTCGGCTACAAACCGATGGTGTTCGCGATCGCGGGTATCGCCGGTCTCGGCTTCATCGTGTGGGGTCACCACATGTTCCAGTCGGGCATGAACCCCGCCCTCGGCGCGACGTTCATGCTGTCGACGATGATGATCGCCCTGCCGTCGGCCATCAAGGTCTTCAATTGGCTGGGCACGATGTGGGGCGGACGGCTTCAGTTCACCTCGTCGATGCTCAACGCAATATCGTTCGTGGCGATGTTCATCATCGGTGGTCTGTCGGGCATCTTCATGGCGGCCACCCCGGTCGACATGCACATCCACGACACCTACTTCATCGTCGCGCACATTCACTACGTGCTCTTCGGTGGCAGCACCTTCGCCATCTTCGCGGCGATCATCTTCTGGTTCCCCAAGATGTTCGGCCGGATGATGAACGAGCCGCTCGGCAAGCTGCACTTCCTGCTCACGTTCATCTTCTTCAACGGCACGTTCTTCCTCATGCACATCATCGGCATGCACGGCCACCCGCGCCGAATTGCCGACCCGACGGTGTATGAGTACCTCCGCGGCACCGGCACGATGGGCTTGAATCAGTTCATGACCCTGTCAGCCTTCGGCCTCGGTTTGAGCCAGTTGATCTTCGCGTTCAACTTCCTCTACAGCATCTTCGCTGGCCCGAAGGCCCCGGCCAACCCGTGGCACGCGAACTCGCTCGAGTGGGTTGCGACCGACTCGCCGCCGCCGTACTTCAACTTCGAGAAGATCCCCACCGTCTACCACGCCCCGTACGAATACAGCGTTCCGGGCATGGAAAACGACTACGTGCCGCAAACTCAGCCGCTGCCCGAACCCACCGCTCACACGGTTGTGGAAAAGGCCTAAGCACGCGTTTAGCCTATCTCTCCCGAAGCGTCGGTCTCAAACCGACCGCTTCGGGAGAGCGTTTTGAAACCGCCTGGTCTTACTCTTCTCTTTATCTCTGAACGATTGTTCTCGAGTTCTTCATGGCCGTCGTCTCCCTGGAACAGAACGCGACGCCCGCCGATTCGGCCCCGACGCGCACCGGCTATCGCCGCGCACCGCACTGGGCCGCGATCCTGGCCGCCGTGTTCACCTGGCCGTTGCTCTTCGTCGGTGGACTGGTAACGACCTATCGCGTCGGCATGGCCGTGCCCGATTGGCCGACCACGTTTGGCATCAACATGTTCCTGTACGATATGCGTGAGGCTGCCTTCGGCGTCCTGGTCGAACATGGACATCGGCTCTATGGCGCAGCCGTTGGTTTTTGCAGCATCTTCCTCGCGATCGAATTTCTCTGCTTCGAGCGCCGTAAGGTCGTCAAACTCCTCGGCGTCGGCGTTCTGCTCGCCGTGATCGTACAAGGCATCCTCGGCGGTTCGCGCGTCGTTCGCAATTCGACCGAACTGGCGATGCTGCACGGCGTCTTCGGCCAGGCAGTATTTGCCTTGATGGTGGGTCTCGCGACAGTCACCGCGCGGAGCTGGTTCGAGCCTCGTGCGGAAATCGCCCCGATTGGTTCGATCCGTCCGCTCGCGTTCGTCACGCTTGGCGCGGTCTACCTGCAAATCATCGCCGGTGCCTGGGTTCGCCACTTCGCGTCACTCGGCGGTCTGATGCTGCATATCACGAGTGCGATCGCCGTGGTCGGCGTGATTTTCGTGTTCGCCCGAGCCGTCGGTCGCAGAAAGAGCGACTTGCCGCAGCTTCGCTGGCCGATCCGCATGATGGAAATTGCACTCACGCTTCAGCTTCTACTAGGTGTTGCCTCCTGGTGGGTTTTGCGGCCGTTCGATGGCACTCCCAAATCGGTCACATCGGCCGATGCATTCATTCGCACCGGCCACCAGGCAAACGCCGCGCTCCTGCTCGCGGGAGCGGTCATCGCCCTGCTCCGCGTCATTCGTCAGCCGGTCGCTGCGACTGCCCCCACTGAATTCAACTCAGGCCGCCCCGGAGTGGAGGTTGTGGCATGAAAACCGCAATGCCCATCTCCTCGCCCTTGTACAAAGAGACCACTCCGGAGCCGCAGGCGGTGTTTTCCAGCGCGGGACGCAAATTCTCCGCGTACATGACTCTCACCAAGCCGCGCATTGGCTTGATGGTGCTCATCACGGTCGCCACCGGCTTCCTCCTCGGCGCGCGTGGTTCAACGTACCCGCCGTCGCTTCTGGGAACTCAGCGTCCTTCGACGTTGCTGATGACCCTGCTTGGCACCGGACTCGTCGCCGCGGCCGCCAGCGTGTGGAATCAGGTGCTCGAACGCGTGCGCGACGGCCAGATGCGCCGGACAGCCCGCCGCCCGCTTCCGCTAGGGATCGTCTCGCCCTTCGAGTCGGGTCTTTTCGGCAGCGTGCTCGCAATCGCCGGCGTCTACATCCTCGCGGTTCAGGCCAACATCACGGCCGCGTGCGTCGCCGCCGCGACATTCCTGCTCTATGTCCTGGTCTACACGCCGCTGAAGCCGATCACCACGCTCAACACCGCCATCGGCGCGATTCCGGGGGCGCTTCCGCCGGTGATCGGCTGGGCCGCTGCGACCGGTGGGCTCGGCATGGAAGCATGGTCGCTCTTCCTGATCGTCTTCCTCTGGCAGTTCCCGCACTTCCTGGCAATCGCCTGGGTACATCGCGAAGATTACGCCCGCGGCGGCCACAAGATGCTCCCCTCGGTCGACCCGACCGGTGTCATCACCGCGCGCCAGGCCGTCATTCACGCTCTCGCCCTGATTCCGGTCGGCCTGTTGCCAACAGCACTCGGTCTGGCCGGTATGTATTACTTCATCGGTGCTCTTGTCTTCGGTGTGTTTTACCTGGTCCAGGCGGTTCGCTTCTGGACCGACATTTCCGATGCCTCGGCCCGTCGATTGATGCGAGCCTCGTTCCTTTATCTCCCCGCAGTGCTCGTCTTGCTTTTGCTTAACCCGACGCCCAGTTAAGCTGCTCAGGCGCTACTGGCTCGTCGTCCGTTACCGTGATCGATCGAACGAACGAACTTCCGAAGAAGGTGGATTCCGACGATGGCACACGCCGCCGCAATTCCGGTCAACCCAGGGACGCTGGCCACCTCCGGTCCCAAGGTTCAGGGCCCGCCAGTGACCGCCGGTAAGGTCGCGATGTGGCTCTTCCTGGCCACGGAAATCATGTTCTTCACCGGGCTCATCGGGACGTACATCGTCCTTCGCGCTGGCAGCCCGGCCACGGCCTACAGCGACAAGTTCTCGCCCAACCAGATTCCCAAAGATGTCGCCGTCGTCGCGCCCGACGCCAAGCTCTACAACTGGCCACTTCCCTACGATGCCCACACTAACCCGCTGAGCATCGACCTCACGGCGTTCAACACCTTCATCCTGATCTGCTCGTCGGTCTCGATGGTCCGGGCCCTCGCGGCGATTCAAAAGGGCGACAAGAAGAAGCTCACCGCCTGGTTGTTTGTCACGGTGCTTTTTGGCTCGTTCTTCCTGGGTGTGCAGGTTTATGAATATCGCTCGCTCATGTTCGAGCATATTTATCCCAAGGGTGTGAGCGCCACGGGCCACTTCACGCCCGACGTCAGCCTGTTCGCCTCTTGCTTCTTCACGATGACGGGCTTCCACGGAGCACACGTCGCGGGCGGCGTCTTCATGCTGATCTGCCTGCTGCTCCAGTCGCTCCGCGGAACATACACCCAGACGCACCATAGCTCGGTCGAACTGATCGGCCTTTACTGGCACTTCGTCGACCTCGTCTGGATCATCCTCTTCACCGTCGTCTACCTGATCTAAATCCGTCGGGTGTCTCACCCATTGCGTCGTTCATAAAGGAATGAGGTAACCCCGATGACCAGTTCTCACGCAACACCAGACGCTCACGGACACGGCGACAATCACGTTAAGACGTACACGAGGGTGTTCATCGCCCTGACGATCTTCACGGTGATCGAATACTTCTACGCCCAGATCTTTTCCAACGCGTTCGTCGTGCTCGTCCTTGGTTTGATGACCTGGGCGATCATCAAGGCGACGCTCGTCGGCCTCTACTTCATGCACCTGAAGTACGAGGGCAAATGGGTTTACGGCATGCTCGTTCCGGCCGGTATCCTGGCCTGCGTGCTCGTATTCGCCCTCATTCCCGACGTCGCGCTCAAGGCCGAAGTTGATATCAACGAGCCCGACGATGACGAGGTTGCAGTTCACCTGACCTCGCCCGCCGTCAAGAATCCTGCCCCAAACCCCGCGACCCACGAAGGGGCGACTCACTGAGCCTGGATGCTCACCGCGGCCAGCCTTTGAGGCAGGTCGCGGACTTCTTTCGCGCACGGTCCTGAGATTCCTCCCTTGCTCGCTTCCTACAAACTTGGCGCGGTGATCGTTGTCTCGACGATCGCCGCGTCTGCGCTCTTTACGGTCGCTGTCATCCCCTCCGCGCCCCCGGCAGCCCCCGCCGGCCAAAATCTAGGCGCAGGGGCCTTCGACCTCAGCCCGTTCAAGTTCACCGAACGGTCCGGCCGCGAGGTTTCGCAGGCCGAGCTTGCCGACGACGTCTGGATCGCGTCGTTCATCTTCACGCGCTGCCCCACATCGTGCCCGCGCGTGTCCGAGGCGATCGGCAAGCTGCAATCGGGCCCGCTCAAGGGATCGAACGTCAAGTTCGTCAGCTTCTCCGTCGACCCCGACTTCGACACACCAGAAGTCCTGAAGAAGTACGGCGAAAAGGTCGGAGCCGATCCCCAGCGCTGGCTCTTCCTGACCGGCCCCAAGGACCAGGTCTACGGCCTGATCCTCAACGGCTTCCACCTCTCCGTCGCCGAAAACCCCACCGCCGACCCCAAAACCGGCGCCGAGCAGGTCGCTCATTCCGACCGCCTCGCCCTCGTCGATCGCGGCAGTCGAGTAATCGGCATCTATTCATCGTCCGATGCCGACGCCCTCAAGGCCCTCGCCGCGAAGGCGAAGCAACGTTCGGGGCTAGCCCGCGCCTGGGTGCGAACCTTGCCGGCGGTGAATGCGTCGTTGAATGGGACTTGCGCAGTTTTGCTGGCACTCGGGTTCGTTGCGATCCGCAGCGGCAGGTGGAAGATTCACGCGACTTGCATGACGCTCGGTGTGACGGTTTCGGCCGTCTTCCTCGCATGCTATCTCGTTTATCACTACTTCGTGGGCAGCGTTGCGTTTCAGGGTGCAGGGCCGATCCGGATGACATACTTCACCATCCTGATCTCGCACACCCTGCTCGCAACGTTCGGCGTCGTCCCTCTCGTCACGCTCACATTGCTTCGCGTGATCAAACGTCAGTTCGATCGACACGCGGTCATCGCTCGGGTCACGTTCCCGATCTGGATGTACGTATCGATCACGGGCGTCGTCATCTATCTCATGCTCTATCAGTTGGACATTCCCGCGCCGCCGGTCGGGGTGTAGAATGATCGTGACAAAGGAGCCTTCGGTCATGACGCGTTTCAAAGCGATCCTGCCGGTCCTCGCGATCTCCGCCGCCTTACTCGCGGCCCAGCCGGCCCAGGCCTGCCCCAATTGCAAGGAAGCCGTCGCGAATCAGGAAGGTGCCGACGGCGAAGGTCTGCGGCAAGGCTATTTCTGGTCAATCATCATGATGCTTAGTGTCCCGCTCAGTGTTGTGAGTGCAGGCACATTCATGGTCGTTCGCGCAGCGAAGCGCGGCGCCCTCCCCGAAATGTAAGCATCGCCCAACGCGTTTCCCCCCCAAGCGCATCGAGACTCCCGCCATGAATGCGGATGAAATTGCGCGCGCCGCGAGCCTTCTCGCCGGCGCCTCACACGTTTGCGTACTCACCGGAGCCGGCGTTTCCGCCGAGAGCGGCGTCCCCACGTTTCGCGGCCAGGGCGGCCTCTGGCGCGGCGTCGATCCGATGTCGCTCGCGACTCCCACAGCCTTCCGCGAAAACCCCGCCGATGTCTGGGAATTCTACAACTACCGCCGCAAACTGATCCGCGAAGTCCAGCCAAACCCGGCTCACTTCGCGATCGTGCAACTCGCGTCAGTGGTTCCCAAACTCACGCTCGTCACACAGAATGTCGACTGCCTGCACCAGCGCGCCGGCAGCCGCGACGTGCTCGAACTACATGGCAGCTTGCGCGAAGTGCGCTGCACCGGTTGCGGGCAAACCTTCGACATGCCCGACGCCGAACTGCCCGCCCTTCCCCATTGCGAAAGCTGCGGCGCAATGCTGCGTCCCGGCGTCGTCTGGTTCGGCGAAATGCTTCCCGAAGCAGTCTGGGAAGCGGCCGAAATTGCCGCGACCGACGCCGATGTCGTATTGGTCGTCGGCACTAGCGCACTCGTCCGACCCGCCGCCACGCTCATCGGCCGGTCGACGGATCGAGGGCAAAAGGTGATCGAGGTCAACCCCGATGCCACGCCCTATTCGGACGAAGTGCACGTCTGCCTGAGAAGCAAAGCCGGCGAGACGCTTCCCGAAGTCCTCAAGGCGATGAAGTCGTAAAACTCCGTCGCCTTAACTTCGAAGCTTTCCACAACTCGTATTCGCGGCGAGATCATCGATCATTTCGGTGAGCGCCGCATCAACTGCGCCCTGCCAGTTCGCCTTGAACTTCTCTCGGTACGCAACATTGGAATAGGCGAAGATCAAGCCGCGCGAGTTGTTCACGATCGCCCCGAGCCCTGCGTCATCAAACGCCGGAGCCGCATCGGCGCCCGATCCGCCCTGCGCACCGTAACCCGGTACCAGGAAAATGGTTCCAGGCATCAACGCACGCAGCTCACCCAGTTCGGCAGGGTACGTCGCCCCCACAACCGCCCCGGCCAGACTATAACCACATTCGCCTTTGTGAGCGTTGCCCCACGCCACCACGCGCTCGGCGACATATCGGTAAAGCGGCTTACCATCGCACACAAGATCCTGAAACTCTCGGGCCGACGCATTGCTCGTGCGCACGAGGGCGAAAAATCCCTTCCCCTCTCGCGCGGCAACTTTCACAAACGGCGTGATCCCGTCCGACCCGAGATACGCGTTCACCGTGATCGAATCAGCCCCCCAGGCGGGCTCGAACTGCTCGCCCACGGGCACTTTACCGAGATAAGCCCGGGCATACGCCTCGGCGGTCGAGCCAATGTCGTTGCGCTTGCCGTCGAAGATCACAACGAGACCGCGGGACGTTGCATCGGCCATCGTAGCATGAAGCGCCGCAACACCTTCCGGCCCGTATGCTTCGTAGAACGCCGACTGAAACTTGACGACGCCAACCCGTCCCGCGACGACTTGCAGCACTTCCTTGCCAAAGGTTTCGAGCGCCTTCGCCACGCCCGCACGATCGCCGGGAAATTGTTCGAGCATCCCAGCGGGCAAGTCTTCCGGACGCGGGTCGATCCCGACGCAAACCGCATTACCCGCACGCCGAACAGCGGCCACCAGTCGATCCGCGAAATGCAAAGGAACGCCTCCGCCCTCTGGAACTTGCATTGACACTTCGAATCGAGATTCTACAATGTGGATCTGCCGCGTGGTAGTGATGTACCACTGGCAAACCGGGGCGTAGCGCAGTTTGGCTAGCGCGCTAGACTGGGGGTCTAGAGGTCGTGGGTTCAAATCCCGCCGCCCCGATTATTTTCAGAAGAAAGCCCTTCGACGTAATTGCCGAAGGGCTTTCTCATTGGGTATGCGGGAACTAAGGGCTTGAGTTCGAGTTCAATTGAACTCGTTCGTTGGCTTCGCGTTTTGCCTGGCGTGCCGCAAGTTCTTTTGCCAATGCACGATCGGTAGTTCAAATCCAGTCGTCAGTTAACACGGCGCAGTATTGTGCTCACGTGTAGATTTGCTACGTCGATTCACGCGGCCAATTCGTGGCTATGCTATTGTCAGATCACGGCGAGTTCACGAGCTTGTTGCTAAGCGGATATTTGTCTGCGCTCTCTCTCGTGAGATATTTGCAACTTCGGTTTTTGGATGGGACATGGCCTTCGAACTCGTCGTCGAGATGAAAACCAGCGTCAAGAACCTCCGCCAGTCTTGGCAAGAGGAGATCAACTCGCATGGCTTTTCCGTCGAGATCCTTCCATCTTTTGACCCCGAAACATGGCGAGGAGGTTTTCTGCCCTTGAAACTGACCTCGATGCCTAACAAGTACCTCTTTGGATTGCCCGAGGTAATCCAGATTTCCGGATTCGAGTTTTCCCTTGGTGCTGAATCGGCGCATTTTCGATCCGCAATGGGACGGCCATTAGCTGAGTTGATCCTCCAGTGCTATGGAGCGGCTTCCTTGGCGGTTATCACCAACGGCGTATACCACGACCCACAGACTGGCGAGTCCTTCAATGGTACCTCTGCCATCAATCGGGCCAATTGGGAGATAATGGCATACGAGCCGTACATCGATCATAGTGCCCGGTCGCAGCACCTGTTTACCAACTGGTCCGATTACACATGAGCCCAACCAGCGGCAGCGTAGCTCGATACGTTACGGGCAATTGTTACACGCAAGCTGTCGAAAAATAGCCTGAACTCAATCTCCCAGTCCCGGATGCTAGCCGCATAAACTTCAATCGCCGTCTTGTCATTCCGATTATGTTTTGAAATGAACTCTTCGACGGAAGCGTCGGAGGGGTTTTTATTTGCGTCAACGCGATCAACTAGAGCGGCGCGAAGCTCTAAAGAACTGGCCACACTGACGCAACAATCTTAAGCTTTCAAATGATAAAATATAGATCTTATTAATTGTTTTTTGGAAGACCAATGACATGTTTAATTCATCGTTGGCGTATGCGGTGCGCAGTAGTCGCCGAATAATGGTACGCGGCTGCGTTTGCTGAGCAGCATGTGACACGGAAAACGATCGCGCAAGCTTTCCTTGATCGCTTGCCCCATCCCAATGCCAGATTGTCCGGCCGGTCGTTGAGCGGAAAATGACATCAGCGTTTTTTGGTAAGTCTGCGAGTAGATGGAGCCGCCAAATTAGCCAACTGCACTTTAATATAGTCACATCGAGACGTTTCACCCTCTCAACGGGTATCGTCGATGAGAGTACCCACGGCATCTGACTGTCTTCCATGATTCCGACGATAAGACAAGGTAACCTCGATTCTCAATTCTTGATCTCCACCGAAGCTGTTTCTCGCGACCCTCTCGCACATTGACGTACGCGATGCAAAGACAGGTGATACGACACCTGATCGTCGTCAAGAATCCGCCTACGATATCCGTACTCACCTATTCAGCAGCAAGTGAATCTGATCGTTCGACAGCGAAAGACTTATGAACGTTTTCACCTTCCATTCTGCAAAGACCACGGTTGGCACGGCGATCGGTGCCCTCTGCCGCCCTCCAACGCGGCAGCATGTCCCCGGCCTTCATCACGCCGAGTGTTTGACCAAGATGACTCTCGGCGCGTCGATCGTATCACCGTCGCGAATGCAACTTCGCCATCTGACGATGTTCGCAGCCTGGGAAAGCCAGGCCGCGATCGACGACTTTCTTGCAGATTCGAAACTTGGCCGTGCGCTCGCCAAAGGCTGGCACGTCCGGATGGAGTTCCAGCGCCGATGGGGTCACGTCAGCGAATTCGCAGGACTGCCTGAGAGCGTCGGCGAGCAAGATCCCGCCGCCCCGGTGGTCGCAGTGACGCTCGCCCGAATGAAGCTTCCGCAACTACCGCGCTTCATTCACTGGGGCCGGCCGGTCGAACAACTTGTCAGAGATCACCCAGGAACTGCGTTAGCCATCGCAGCCATTCGACTACCGCGCACAGTCTCGACCTTTTCTGTATGGAAATCCCAGCAGGAAATGGTCGACATGGTCCGCGGACATAGCGCAGTGCCGCGACCAAAGCGTCACGCGGTGGCCATGGTCGAACGCAAGCGCAAGGACTTTCACTTCGAGTTCACGACTCTTCGATTCAAACCAATTGCAGAACATGGAAATTGGGAAGGTCGTACCCAAATCGTTCCAACTTAAACTTCGGAGCATGCCAGCTTTTTGACGTCCATTCGCTCACATGAATTTGGAGTCACGCGAACCACAATCTTGGCGATCGTTGATTGTGGCGAATCGATTATCACGCCAAAACCCGCGTCTATCGCTTCGCTCGACCCCGCTCGAAGTGCGACCGCACCAACGTTGCAATTGACTCCGCGCACGATCATTCTACAATTGTCGTAGAAACAACTAGACCCATCGTCGATCTTGCCACAAACACCTTTCCCTGGGGCGAAAATGGCACAGCCCATCACATCGGCGGCCGATCAATCGACGCCGGCTCCGGCCGGGTTCCGTGTTTGGCATCTGTGGTTGATTTCCGTGCTGGTCGGCGTGGCGATCGTCAACATCCAGGACCAGCGACGGAGCGAACCGCTCCTCATCGGCCTGGCGGTTGGCGGGTTCGTGGTTTATGCGCTTCTCGGATGGTGCGGGTGGAGAATCGCCCGTCGCTTTCGTGGAAGACTCGCGCCGGTGCCGCTCTTGGTGATCTATCTCGTCGCAATGTCGGCACTGTTCTTGGCAGCAACCGTCGCTTATTTGTTCATCGAGTACGCGTATCTCTACGGTCTCTGATTCGCGTCCACAATCGACGATCCATCGAGTCGCCCAGGTCAGACCCAAAAGAAGACGGTAAATGAACGCAATTTGCCGATAGTACAGAAGCACCTGACGTCGCCAACATTGAACAGTAGGAAGGTTCATCGCCGGGCGATATTCCGCCTAGAGATGCCACAACACGCGTTGCTGCTTCTCTGAACGCCCCAAGCAACAGCAGCGCGTGTTGAACCGAATTGCCGCGCTCTCGTTTTCGAGTTCTTGAATAGCTTACGCGGTCGCCAGTGACTCGACGCCGACAGTGCTTTCAACCAACGCTTCAGTGAATCGCGTCACCCGATTCCTGCCTGAACGTTTCGATTGATATAAGGCTTCGTCGGCCCGTGCGACCAACTCTGCGGGGTCGCCCTCGCCAGGATGAATTGTCGAAACACCAAAGCTGGCAGTCACCTGACGTTCCAACCACGGCCCGGCCGCAACCGCCGCACGCAGACGCTCGGCAACCGAAAACGCCTCGTTTTCGCCGGCACCTAGCAGAAGGATCGCAAACTCCTCGCCGCCGAAGCGGGCGAGCACTTCATGTCCGCGAATCTGGTCACGCATATTGGCCGCAACCCGACGCAGCACGGCGTCCCCCGCGGGATGGCCGAAGGTGTCGTTGTATTTCTTGAATTCATCGACATCGACGAGAATCATGGAAACCGGCTCTCGCCGCCGCTTCATCAGGGCGCAGCCGTCGCGAAGAACTTCGTCGAAATGCCGGCGATTACGCAGACCGGTAAGTGCGTCAGTCGTGGCCAACGTGGCGAGCCGCGCGTTGGCCGATTCCAAATCGGCATTCAGACGCTGGGTCAGTTCCAGTTGTTCGTTGAGCCGTGCCTCGCTCACGCGAAGTGCGTTCAGCATTTCGGTTCGTTCGGCAAGCAAGTTCACCTTGGCACAGTGTTCGATCGCATGGGCCATCGCTGAGCCAACCAGGCCAGCCATGAGTTGCAGCCAGCGGACATCGCGCTCTTCGAACCAATTTGGGTGCGGCGAAAGGACCTTCAGCACGCCGACCGGACGATCTTCATACGGCAGCGGCACGACGATCATCGACCGAACGCCAATCCGGCGGCAGAGTTCCACGTTGACGCGAGGATCAAACAGACTGTCATCGCAACGAAGAATGTCGCCGGTCTGAACGCACAAGCCTGACAGACTGCCGGCAATCGGAATTCTCGCACCAAGCGACGGAGCAGCCGAGCCTGTAGCGGCGCGATAGACCATCGCGTCGTCTTCGGCCAGTTCGACAGCAGCTCCGGCAGCCTCGGTAATCTCCTGCGATCGCTGCGCGACCAGCGACATCACCCGATCGATATCAAGCCGCGCATCCGCCACGACGGTCTGAGCGCTGATGATCGCGAGTAAGTAGGCAACCTCGTCAATCTCACCGGAGGAATTTCTCAACCTACGGTTTTGGACATCGATTGAATCGCTGATGGAAATCTGAAAATCTCCTTCGATGCACCAGGCTCAGCTAAACTCCATCCAAGTAATGCTGCGATCTCCCAGAAAGGGCTGCAGACACGCCCGAGCTGCTCCAAACCCGAGGCGGCGATCATCGCCATTGGTTCGCACCTACCGAGGCGGCGACTGTCTCCGACGCCTGTCATCAGCTTGAACCTTGCCAGGAGGCTAGTACGAGCAGGGAGCCGCGTCAAACGCTGGATAAACCGAAAATTTAACACCGGCTAACGTCCCTCCCTGATTTCGGTCGTGAGAGACCTCTGAGGTGTTAAACAACGGGAAAGCCGCGAAATGCCGTAGTGAAAGCCACCGCGGCCTTTACGCTGATTGGCGTACGTTTTCGCGAGACGAGGCTTTACAGTTAGGTTGACTTTTGTGTCAGAGTGATCGATCCAGCGACCCGTCGAGACGGAGGTCCGCCCAACATGAAGGTCTACCTTGACGACGAACGCCCAGTACCGCTGGGCTGGGTCGGTGTTCGCTGGCCCGAGGAGGCCATCCTGCTTTTAGAAGGCGGCCAGGTTACCGATTTAAGCCTCGACCATGACCTGGGAGACGATGCCCGAGGGACCGGTTACACGGTTCTGCTTTGGCTGGAAGAGGCGGTCGCGGTTCGAGGATTCGTACCGCCAAGAATCGTCGTACACACCGCCAATGCCTCAGCCCGCCAAAAGATGTTGCTGGCGGTTGAAAGCATTCGACGACTCGACGCGAAGACACTCGAAGCGAATTAACCGAAACGTCAAAGTGTGTTACTGCTTGATATCATCGGACGTGATAGCGATCTCGGTAATAGAATTGCCGTCCTTGTCGTAATACTGGTAATGAAGTGGAACCTTCCATTCCCGCACGGTGCTCATAGCCGGATTCTTTTGTACTGGTTCACCATGTTGGGCCGAATCGTTTTGGTGAACTCGGGAATGTCGACTTCTTCTTTCTTAACATTCACAACCGTATATTTGTAAAAGAAATTATTATCGGGGTCACCGAGCGTCGAGCCGACGCCTAGTTTCTTGGTCGATCATCAAAAGATCAAGAAAGGCGTTTATTGATTGGTTCGTGAACGCGTCAATTGTCTGTCGAGTTCATGCACCTTGCCGATGATTTTTTCCTCGAGCGTCGGAGCCCAGGGCGCGGGGTGCGTTCGACTGTAGCGCATCGCCTCGGTCGCCTCGTATCCTCCCTCTTCGCGAACCCGCCGACTCGGAACGTAACCCATCACATCGTTGCAATATCCCGCGACCCACACAATCGCCTTGCCCGCGAGCTCTTTTTTGAGTCGAAGCGAGTAGTCGATGCACGTCTCGCCACCGATCGCCGCGAGCACGATGTCGTCGCCGAATCGCACAACCTGGATAGGACACGGATACTTCGTGGGAAGCGTTTCACCGGCTTCAATTCGGCCAAGAAAACGCTTAGCGTGATCGGCCTCGACCTTGTTTTTTGACTCCAGTCGCTTCTGAAATTCCTCCTTCGTCGGAATCACATCGTAGTCGAGATCGACCTCGCCGAAGGCTGCACGTAGCGGTCCCTTCACCTCGCGAGGCGCAACCGCCAACGCGGTCTCAACCGCATTCGCCAGCGCGCGGCCATGCTGCTGCGCCATTTCAACGCTCTTGCGCGGATACGGATTCTGATCGCCACCGCAACCCATCATGAACAGTGCGATTGTTCCTGGATGCTCAGCTTGAATGAACTCTTGAGCATATCCCGCGTAGTCGGCATTCCACTTGTAGAGCGAGAGCGACGTGTTATGGCACGCATATCCAAACACGACGGCTCTCAACTTGCCGTCCTCGCCCACCACTCGCAAAACAGGCACCGATTGATCCACAGGGCCATCAGGATTCGGACTGTTTTGATATCCCTTGGCCGTCGGCAAGCGGCGGTTCATCGCGAACCCTGCGCGAGCGTGCGTGTAACCGAGCTTCGCCGGTGCGAACTTTCCAATCGCCTCGCCAACCAGCTTGATGAGCTTTTCTTCAAGCTGTTTTCCATACTCTTCCGCATCATGGCTGGGCCGGAGATTGCCATCATCCCAAGGCGCGCGATCGACCCGAAACTCCGGCCCGCTATGCGTGTGCGACGCGTTGAGTAACAACCCCTCCGGCGACAGTTTGTACGCCTCGCCACACCGCTTTTCGAGGTTCTTGCGCAACGTCCGCGGAATGCCAATCAGGTCAAGCGTAACAACAACCAGCCGAGTTCCGCCGGCATCCTCAAACGCCAGTGCCTTGCCGTAAAGGTCGGTCTCCTTCCCTTCAGCCGGCTTCGTGCGCGACGCATAGCCGGCCATCCAGATATTCTTTTCCGGCGTAATGACAACACTGGCTGCCCCCGCCTTCCATGCCTGCGGCGGTGCTGCCGATACGCTCATCGCGAACGCCGAGATGCCGATCGCCGCGCCAAGGACCACGCAAATTTGCTGTCTCATGGGAGATCGCTCAAAACACTTGGTGGGTTCATCCAATGGCGGCTCAGCATATCCGAACGGCCTTGGCCCCGAAAGAATGGACAATCGTCTCTGACATCGCGACATAAGCCAAAGTTGCCCGCTTGACCGCGCCGAATATTCGTGTTAGCGTCACTCACATGAAATCAAAGTCAGAGACTCGCAAATACTCCCAGGTTGCTCGCGCCGCCGCTGCTGATGACACGGCAAAACGGATCATCGACGCGTTTCTCGGCCGTTTGCTCACGGATTGGTTTGACGAGATCACGCTCGACCGAATCGCTGCCGACGCCGGAGTAACGGTGCAAACGGTGATCCGCCGATTTGGCGGCAAAGATGGTTTGCTCGCAAGCGCCGTGAAAATCATGGCCGAACAGATCAACGCTCAACGCGCAACCCCGCCCGGGGATGTTCATCGCCTCGTCACAAACCTCATGAAGGACTACGAACGCACGGGTGACGCCGTGATTCGCCTCCTCGCGCTCGAACCGCGTCACCCTGCGCTCAAGGAAGTGCTCGATATCGGCCGTGGCGAACATCGGCAATGGGTCGCAACCGGATTCGCCGATCAACTCAACCAAATTTCGACCGCGAGCGAGCGAGAAAAGACCCTCGATGCGCTCGTTACGGTCACAGATGTATACACATGGAAACTTTTGCGTCGCGACATGAATCGCAGTCGCGCCGCAACCGCCGCCACGATGCGCCGCTTGATTGAAGGGCTGTTTGCCGATTCTCTTCCAACCGATTCTCAGGGAGCTGGAGCATGACGGAGCGACTCAACTTTCTGTTCACGACGTGGGAAGGCGGCGGCAACGTCACGCCGGCGCTCGAAGTTGCGCGCAAACTCCTGGCACGCGGGCATCGCGTTCGTGTGATTAGCGAAGAATGCAATCGGCCTGAATCCGAAGCCGCCGGCGCGGTGTTTCGTTCCTGGAATCGCGCACCAAGCCGCAACGACCGAACTCCCGAAAGTCAGACCTATCGCGACTGGGCCGCAGCCACGCCGCAGGAAGGATTGCTCTCCGTCGTCCGCGATATCTGGTGCGGCCCCGCCCTGCTCTACGCGCGAGACGTCATCGACGAACTTCAGCGCGAGCCGGCCGACCTAGTCGTCACCTGCGAAGGTCTGTTCGGCGTGATGGCCGCGTGCGAGAGTCTGGGTCAGCCGTTCGTAAATCTCTGCCCCAATATCAGCCTCGCGCCTCTTCCCGGCATTCCGCCGCTCGGTCCCGGGTTTGCTCCCGCGAAAAATGATCAGGAACGAGCCCTGCACGAACAGGTTCGCAAAGCCAGCCGGATGATGTTCGATAGCGGCCTGCCCGAGCTCAATCGAGCGCGTCGTGAACTTGGCCTGGAACCGATCGAACACCTGCTGGAACAGTTTCGTCCCGCTGCGGCGGAATTACTCGCAACAAGCCGCGCGTTCGACTTCCCCGCCGATTCGTTGCCCAGCAAGGTTCGCTACGTGGGACCGCAAATCGCCGATCCCCACTGGGCGCAGCCGTGGCAATCACCCTGGCCTGAAACCGACACGCGACCGCTCGTCACCGTCGGCTTTTCGACGACATTTCAAAACCACGGCGGAGTGCTGCAAAACGTCATTGATGCACTGGCACCACTACATGTGCGCGTGCTCGTCACCCTCGGCGGTTCTATCAAGCCCGAGTCGTTGCGTCCGGCCGAGAATTGCGTGCTCGTCGATAGTGCGCCGCACTCGGTGGTCATGCGGCAGTCTGCATTCGTGATCACGCACGGCGGCCACGGAACCGTCATGCGTGCCCTGCTCTCGCGATCGCCGATGCTCGTCATCCCTCACGGCCGCGATCAGAACGACAACGCCGTGCGTGTGACCGAGCGAGGTGCAGGATTGTCGCTGATGCCAGATGCATCGGTCGACGCAATTCGCTCCGCATGCGAACGGCTACTGCTCGATCCATCCTTCCGCGCGGTGGCGATCCGGCTGGGAGATCTCGTCGCGGCTGAGGCCGAGAATTCTCCCGTCGTCGAAGAGCTCGAATCCGCCGCAACCACCGCGCGAGCGGCAGTGGCCTGATTCCGCCTCGAGTCACTCTTCCAGGAATTAGGCCCAAGCCAAGATGGGGTGGCCGGGACAACTTGATTGTCCCGGTCGCGAAGCGACAAGAGGATATCGCTATTTCTTCGACTCGACCGCAAAATGGGTGCCTGGGGCAGAATGCCCAAGATCCCAGGCCGTCATCAAAAACGAGCGAGTTTTTACGCGCTCGCTCCCTCCGGCAATCGCTCCGCGAGCCAGCTCGTCCAGTGCTGTTCCATCTCGGGAGCAGCGGCTGCTCCTTCGTCGCCATAGAGATAGAACCGCACCGAAAGAAGCGTTTGTCCGCCCATAGGCATCGGGAACATATGTGCGATCCCAGGCGCCGGCTGGTTAAGACGCAGCAAAAGCTCGGGATGAACGTCGTCTCCCATTCGCTCGATTTGACCGGCGAGAAATGGCGTGCCCTCGGTCGGCGCAACGGTCTTGCTCTCCGTCGTAACACCTAGCGATTCCATGAGCGGGCGCCAGAGTTCGAGCGGTGTCGCCTTGCGGAACAGCGAGAGCTGAATCCCCGTGCTACTGGCACCAGGGAAATAAGCGAGATACGCCCGCAAGATGCGGAAAAATGCCTGCCAGCCGTGCGTGTGCCCCTCGAACTGGTTGTCCCAATCATCCGTGCTGGCGAACCAGCGATGCACGACGCGCACCAGGCACTTGCCACCTCCGCGCGACTCGACCGTCCATTCCGTCGCGACCTTGCCGACAGGCCCGTCCTCAGCCTCTGCGGCGAACTTCTCGGGCGGTTGCCACTCGGTGATCTTGGCGATCGCCTGCATTCCCGGGCCGAAGTTGCTTGTCACCTCGCCGCCGACGTGTTGGTCGCACGTGCTCGGCACGAACCAGGCTGAAATCCCTGGCCCCGTCGCAATCGCCGCCCAAACCTCTTCGGGCGAGCCGGGCACTTCCGCTTCCGACTCAACGGACCGGTGGCCGGATGGGTCTTTCTTGACGGGCATGTCTCTATCCCTCGAGGTTTTTCGCCTTTTCGTCCGCAATCGGGTGAGCCATCACCAGCAGCCGGTGGGAACGTCCCCCAGGCGCAGTTTCGTCGTGATATTTCGCGACGAGTCCGTTGATCGCAGCCATAAGCTCATTCGTAAACGCAGCGCGATCGGCCGGCGTGCGAAACCGCACCACCGTATCAATCGACAACGTCGCAAGATGTTTTTTCGCCTCTCGCGCACCTCGGATCAAAGCGCCAACCTCTTTGATCAAACGTGCTGCAAGCGCGATGAGATAACTCGCCGAGAGCCGGTCGACCTCATGCGCAGGATCGGCCGCGATCGATCCCAGCGCGTTCGGCGAAATAACAAACGACGCCGCCTTGGCAACGACCAGACGCTCCGTAAGCCCGCCCCATTTCCGCGTGTCTGCCACGGAAACGAGCCCCTGCGCTTCGAGCGTCCGCAAGTGATAGTTGATCTTCTGACGCGGCATATCCAGCCTCGCGGCAAGCGTCGATGCCGACGCAGGCTCGCGCAGCTCATGGAGCAGCCGGTTACGAATCGGATCCAGCGCCGCCGTCGCAGCAAGCGGCTCATCAATCACATCGAGAGTGAGCATACCGCAAAAGCTACCCTTGACAAATTTTTTTGTCAAGGATTCGGCGAAAGATCCGGCCGCGCGTGAATCCTGATTTCACTCAAGTGATCACGGTGCGGATTTGGAATTGGGTGCCACTGGATTTGCCAGTGATCTTCGCCTTCTCATTTCAATTAATGAGCACTGGCATAGCCAGCGGCACCCGAACTCACCATCAACAATTGCGGCCTAGTTCGGCAATTGTGCCGTCGCCCAGTCCTTCTGGAACTGAACCCGAATGCGCGACACAAGCCCGCGTTGCCGCAGAATGATCCCCAACTCGCGATCAACACTGGTTTGCACGGTTGCCAGGTCGATTGAGCCCATGTACCCCACTCGGCCGTCGACGACCATCGTCTTCGCGTGCATGTACGGCGGAGCGCCCGGCGGCGGATTTTGGTCGGGCGTCACACGGACATCAATTCCGTGCTGCGTCAAAAACGCGATATTCGCGACGTTCGAGAAGCCTTCACGGTTCACCGTCGGCGTGATGACGCGCACTTGCACTCCGCGCTGCGCGGCGGCGATCAATTGCCCTTCGAGATACGTGTCGTCGATGTATTCGGTCGTCAGGTCAATCGAGTGCTTCGCCGACTGAATCAGGCCCGAAAGCCGTTCAATCGTGTTCGTCGGCGACCAGATGAGCGAAGGCACATGAAGCGCGGGCGTCGGGTTATAGGCGGGCGTCGGCTGACCCGGCGGAGCGGAGTAAGCCCAATCGGTGTCGAAGACTGACGTCACTTCGCGAATGATCGCGCGATTCGCCAGCAGCAATCCATAATCGCGCGTATCTTCAAACGTCTGCGTGACCAGGCACATCGTCATGATCTCGACGGCGCGCTGGTCGATCACGAGTTCCTTTTCGAAGCTCTGCGGAAACACCGAGTTGCTAATATGAACATTCACGCCTTGTGAAATCAACTGAGCGATCTCGATCCGCTCGGGTTCCTTGTTGTCATAATCGGCGCGGTCGATGATCACCTTCACATCGACGCCTCGCGACACCGCAGCAGCGAGCGCATCGCCAATTCCCGGATCGCTCAAGTTGCAAATGCCAAGCCGGATCGTGTGCCGCGCGGCGTTGATCGCCTGGACAATCGGATCACGCCCAGCCTCGGGCTCGATGAACAGATACGGCATCTTGGGCAACGGAGCGGGGCGACTCAGAGGTTGCACCTGCGCAGTCACCGACAGCAGATTCCGCGCTTCCAGCGTCGCGCCATCCCAACAAACCCGAAACCGCCGCCCATTCCGCTGATTGCCCATCGCCAACCTCTGCCAAGAATTCAATCAGTGACACAAACTCCCAGGTCAACCCATATTCCCAAAACGGGCATATCTTCGCGACAAAATTATTTAGCGTAATTTAACAAGTGATTCGGTATGACGATCGAGCCGGATTCGAACACTCAGCGCGCGAGCGACAGGCAAAAGCGAATGATGACGGCGAGCAATGAACCGCCAAGTCCGCCGACCAGTCCCACGATAACGAGCGACGACCCAGACATTCGGGCCACTGGCTCGGCGACGACGGGAGCACTGGCCAGAGCGAGTCGCGACGCGCGAATATCGCCGCTCTCGAGTTTATGTTCGACAGCGACGGAACGCGGCGTACTTACGACTTCGGGCTCGGGCGCTTCGACACGTTTGGGCGGTTCGGCCGGAGCAGGATGGGATGCCTTCCACGCCGCCATGTTCGATGAATCGAACGAAAAGTCAGGCAAAACCGGCCGTTCTGGAGCCGGCACTGCCATCGGCACGGGGATTTCCATCTGCTGCCCGCATTGCTTGCAGCGGGCCTTTTTCCCCGCCAGCGTCGCGGAAAGCGTGTAATTCTTCCGACAACTTGGACACGCAAACGTGATGTCCATGAAGCCTCATCCACGACCAAACGTGTGCCGCCGAATTCCAGGCCACGTCTAATCTATCTGCAATCCGCGCATCGCTCCATAACTATCTGAGTGATCGAAATTCATCGGCCCACCTGGCCAAATCCCGCCAGCATGAATTGCGTTTATCAAATCCACGGTCGCTCAAGCATTCTTGACGAGCGTGATCTGATTCCCGGTCGCGTTGTGCGAAACCTCGTCCATGAACGTGCGGATGAGCAGCATGCCGCGTCCACCGATGCGCAAGAGGTCTTCGGGATCGAACGGTTTGTCGAGCGAAGAAACGTCGAACCCCGGGCCTTCGTCGGTAATGACGAACCTCGCCTGATGGGGCGTCATCGAAGTATGAAGGTGGATCTTGCGATAGCGGTAAGGCGCTTGTCGGCGACGCTCGCTGGCCAGGCGATAGAAGACGCGTTCGTCTTCCTGCCGCAAGTCGGACGAACATTCGAGGTTGCCGTGATAAAGCGCGTTCGCGAGCGATTCCTGGATCGCCACCGAGATCCGCGTACGCGTGGTTTCGTCGCCGATTTTGAAGTCGATCAGATCTTCCTGAACCATTCCCAGCAGCGGGTTGATCAGTTCGGGATCGTTGTCGAACGTGAACTCGGTCCGCTTGCTCGTCTGGCAGCCCACTATCTTTCTCCGCTTCTGGTGCCCCGCGTTGGCACCCATCACCTGCGTCAATGTGTCGACGAGCATACGAGCGAGGTCGCCCTTGCCGACGTAGCTCGCGGCACCCACTCGGAGCGCCTGCATCGCAACCTCGGCCGATCCGTACGCCGTCATCAGCACAACAGGAATGTGCGGATATGACTTGCGAATCGCCTCAACCAGCTCGATGCCGTCCATATCGGGCATCTGCAGGTCGGTCACGACCGCGCATGGTGGGCACAGCGTAATATCTTCGAGCGCGCTGCGGCCGTTGTCCGCAAATCGAACAGGACGCTTCAACCCGCGCTCGATCAGAATCCCCGCGCTCCGGCGGGCGAAATCGGTATCGTCAACAACCAGAATGTGCTGTCCGACCGGCGTGTTCGAACGCTCGGTCACCACAGGAGTCGAGACTGCACTCATATCGACCAGATCATACGTCGCGGCCGGCATCACCAGAATCCTCCCATTTCGTCGTATCGGAAGAACCCGATGATTCCGACGGATGTAACAAACCTAGGTTTGCCCAAACGCATCGTCAAATGCGCGTGCCACCACGCAATCTGGACAAAAATGACCGGCGCATATCCAACGCCCCATATGACTTGCGTTTTGTGGGTTTAAGAGTCGGAAGCAATTTGACAACGAGAGATTGCGCGCAACCGCACTCTTTTCAAGGAGTTGCAGCGCGGTCTCGCTCCATGTTTAATATTTCGACGACGCGCCGATGGTCCGGTTTCGCGAGCGAGGAGCACACGTTGAACATACGCGTATGTTTGCTCATCCTTGGCTTTTCGATCGTGGCCCACGGCGAGGATGTTCCCAAATTCCCCCGCGCCCCCGCCATCGAGCCCAAGGCTACGCCCGCGACATTCAAAACGCTCCACGGCTTCGCGATGGAGTTGATCGCCAGCGAGCCGTTGGTGATGGACCCCGTTGCAGCGGCTTACGACGAAGACGGCCGTCTCTATGTCGTAGAGATGTCGGACTATCCCTACGTCGACAAGAAAAACGACAAGCCATTCGCCGAGAACACGCTCGACCCGCCAATCGGACGACTCAAACTTCTCACCGATCGCGATGGCGACGGCCGGTTCGATACGTCGACAATTCTCGCCGACAAGCTTTCATGGCCAACGGGTGTCGTCGTCTGGAAAGGCGGCGTGTTCGTCGCGGCGACTCCGACGATCTGGTACTTCAAGGACGCCGATGGCGACGGTCGCGCCGAAGTCCGCGAACGCGTGTACGAAGGGTTCCGCAAATACAACGTGCAGGCGGTGATGAACAACCTGCAATGGGGCCTCGACCATACCATTTATGGTGCGGCCTCAGGAAATGGTGGCGAAATTCGGCCGGCGAACCAGCCCGATGCGCGAGCGATTTCGGTGCTGCGCCGCGACTTTCATTTTGACCCGCGCTCGCGGAAGTTCGAGACGATCTCCGGCGGCGCACGATTCGGCAACACGTTCGACGACTGGGGCAATCGCTTCCTCTGTGACATCCGCAACCCGATGGAGCACGTCGTGCTCTCCGCGCGTTACCTGGCGCGAAACCCGCGGCTGGCGGCCCCCCGGGCGCTTCACGACGTCGCAGCGGCGGGCGACACAATCCCCATGTTTCGGATCAGCCCGCCCGAACCCTGGCGTGAATTCCGCGCCAAACGATGGGCCGCCAATGGTAAGGTGCTGCCGCGCAGCGAGTTGGTGGGCGCAGGATATTTGACATCTTCGAGCGGTGTGACGATCTATCGCGGTGATGCTTACCCGCTTGAGTTTCGCGGCCAGGCGTTTCTGGGCGAGGTCGCCAACAACCTGATTCATCGCGAGTCGGTCGAGCCCGACGGCGTGACCTTCCGAGCCCAACGCATCGACGACCGCACCGAGATCATCGCCTCGACCGACACATGGTTCCGGCCGGTGAACTTCGTCAACGCCCCCGATGGTACGCTGCACGTGCTCGATATGTATCGCGAAACGATCGAGCATCCCTGGTCGATTCCCGACGACATCAAGGCCGGGCTCGACCTCCGTAGTGGCGAAGATCGCGGGCGAGTTTATCGAATCACGCCACCAAACTTTCAGCGCCGCGAAACTCCGAAGTTGTCAAAAGCTTCGACCGCCGAACTCGTGTCTCTGCTGAACCACAACAACGCATGGCATCGCGACACAGCGCATCGTTTGATCTTCGAACGCCAGGATGCATCGGCGGTTCCCCTTCTGCGCACAATGCTGGAATCCGGCCCAATCGCACACGGTCGACTCCACGCGCTCTGGTCGCTTCACGGACTCGAAGCGTTGAATGAAACTGATCTGAAACACGCGTTAGTCGATGCAAATGCAACAGTGCGCGAGCACGCTGTTCTGCTTGCAGAACCGCAATTGGCAGCCTCTTCCCAATTGCGTTCTGCCGTCATCAATCTTGCAACCGATGCGACACCTCGCGTCCGATTTCAAACGGCGTTTACACTGGGTGAGCTTGCCACGAAGGATTCGATTGCTTTGAGCGCGCTCGCGACAATCGCCAAACGCGACGTCGCCGATCCCTGGATTCGCACTGCCGTTCTCAGTGCTCCGCCCGATGTCGCTCCCCTGCTCTTCGAGTCGCTCGCGAACGATCGTGCATTTACTGATCGCGCCGAAGGGTTGGCAATGTTGAGAGCGCTGGCCGAAATCGTCGGCGCGGGGAAGGATTTGGCGAGCAGCAACGCGTTCGTCGAACGTCTTGCCAAATCCTCGTTCGCAACGCAAGCACCCGAATCGCTTGAAGTCATCGTGCTCGGTTTGGCCGATGGACTCGTGCGAGCTTCGCACACATTGCGCGACGTGCAGAGCAATGAAGCGGCTCGAACGCTGATCGACCGCGTCCTGAAGAACGCCGAACGCAAAGCATCCGACGCAACGGCGAGTAGCGAAGAACGCGAGCGAGCGATTGCGCTGCTCGGTCATGGTGATGCAAAATTCTCAAAGCCAGTGCTCGCCAAGCTTCTCGATTCTGCGCAGCCTCAGCCAATCCAACTCGCTAGCATTCGCGCGCTGGCGATGTCGGCCGATCCCGACATTGCTGCCGTTTTGCTCAAATCGTGGCCCGGCGCCACTCCCGCACTTCGCGCCGAAATCATCACGCGACTGCTCAGCCGCCCTGCCTGGAAAGCTCATCTCTTCGATGCTTTGGAAGCAGGCGCCGTCCCCTCAAGTACGATTCCGCTGAATCGCCGCACGCTCTTGCTCGCCGATCGCGACACCAAGATTCAGGCGCGCGCCAGAAAGCTATTTGGCGATACCACGCCCGGACCGCGCAACGCCGTTTTTGCCGACTATCGTGCGTCTCTTTCGCTCACCAGCGATCGCAGCCGTGGCGAGGCCGTCTTCGTACGCGAGTGCGTTTCGTGTCACAAGCTTGGCACGCGCGGCAACGCGGTAGGACCAAATCTTGCGTCGATCCAGCGCAGAACGGCCGAGGAGGTTTTACTTCACATCATCGATCCCAATCGCGAGGTCGCGCCCGATTTTCTCGAATATGCAGTGAGCCTGAACGACGGCCGCACGTTGACTGGCATCATCGCCGCCGAGACCGCTGCAAGCCTGACGCTGCGTCGCGCGGAAGGGGCCGAAGATGTGGTGCTGCGAACGCAGATCGAGTCAATTGGCGGCACCGGAAAATCGCTGATGCCCGAGGGGCTTGAAACTCGCATCAACAAGCAAGAGATGGCCGACCTTCTCGCGTTCTTGCTGGAGCTTCAGAAATGACCGATCCAGCGCCCGAGCGAATCTGGGACCTGCACTGCCACCTCTCCGGTGAAACCGGTCGCACGCCCGATGAAATCATCGCTAAGATCATCGCGCGGGCCGATCGCATGGGCATCGAACGGATGGCTTTTTACATGGGCTACCCCATGACAGCCAATCCATCGCCGGACGAACTGCGACGCCAAAACGACCAGATCATCCAGGCGCTTTCACACTGGCATCACCGCGCATTTGGATTCGCCTACGTAAACCCGAACCATGTCGACGCCAGCATTGCCGAGATCGAGCGGTGCATCGATCGCGGCCCGATGGTGGGGATCAAGCTCTGGGTCGCGCGGCGATGTAACGACGCCGCGCTCGATCCAATCATCAAAGCCGCACATGCGCGAAAAGCTGTCATTTTTCAGCACACATGGCTCAAGGCCGCCGGGAATTTGCCTGGCGAATCGAGCCCAAACGATCTGGTCGAGCTCGCCGCGCGCCATCCCGAAACGCCGCTCATCTGCGGACACACCGGCGGCGATTGGGAGCGAGGAATTCGCATCGTTCGCGCGTCGCCGAACATCTCCATCGACCTCGCCGGTTCCGATCCCACGGCCGGCTTCGTCGAGATGGCCATACGCGAACTTGGCGCGAGCCGGATCATTTACGGCAGCGATGTCGGCGGCCGCAGCTTTGCGTCGCAGCTTGCCAAGGTTCGTTCGGCGCGATCGCTTTCTGATGGCGATCGGCGATTGATTCTCGGCGGCAATTTGCGGCGATTGCTCGCGCCGATCTTCAAAGCCAAAGGAATGAGGATGGACGCATGATCGACGTCAACGTCTCTCTTTCGCACTGGCCGTTTCGCCGCCTACCGCTCGATCAAACCCAAACGCTCGTCGCAGCCCTCAAGCGAGAAAAAATCCACCAGGCTTGGGCTGGCAGTTTTGATGGCATTCTTCATCGCGACGTCGCCGCCGTGAACGAGCGACTCGCCAGCGAATGCAAACCGCACGATATGCTCGTGCCGTTTGGTACCGTGAATCCCTCGCTGCCCGACTGGCGCGACGATTTGCGGCGATGCCACGAAATCCACAAAATGCCGGGAATCCGGCTTCATCCCAACTATCACAGCTACACACTCGACGATCCGAAGTTCGCGCAATTGCTCGACGAAGCGGCTGCGCGGGCGATGATCGTGCAACTCGCGGTGACGATGGAAGACGAGCGCACGCAGCATCCGCTCGTTCGCGTTCCACCCGTCGATCTCAAGCCGCTTGCCGCATTGATCGCGGGACGGTCCAAGGTGCGCATTGTCTTGCTGAATGCAATGGGCGTGCTCCGCGGCGCTCCGCTTAAAACGCTTTTGAACACTGGTCGCGTTTGGGTCGAAACCGCAACGCTCGAAGCCGTCGCCGGCATAGAACATTTCGTCGCGAACTACGGCGCAAAGCGTCTGTTGATCGGCTCACACGCTCCCTTCTTCTGCGTCGGAGCGGCACAACTCAAGCTTCAAGAGTCCATTCTTTCCGAGCAGGATGCGGCGTCGATCACCGAGGGAAATGCCCAGATGTTGCTCAAATCGCCCTGATCAACGTTTGGTCTCCATCGCTCGCTCCACCAGTTCATGCCAACGAAGCGTGCGCAAGTCAGGGCGCCCCGGCTTCGGTGTGCATAAGGCAAGCCAATCGCGTGCCTCGGATGCATCGCCCCGCTCCAGCGCTTGCTCGGCCAGTTTCATTCGCGCGGTATAAAGTGATGATTCGACGTGCACGAGTTCCGCCTCTGCTTTTGCCGACCGAATGGACGCCAAAACCGCCCAGGCCACACACGCACTTACAACCAAAACAAGCAATAATGCTGACGCATAGAGAATCGTGCGACGTCCCACTGCAAAGCGTGCGTGAGTGCCTTTTTTTGAAAGAACCGCAGCATTGCTGGTTGTGGTCTCGTTGAGAAACTCGGCCAGATCGCTCGCCAGTTTGTCCGCCGATTCATAGCGCTGCGCCGCATCTTTGCTCAAACACCTGAGGCAGATCGAATCAAGTCGCGGCGGTATTCCTTCGATACGCTGCGATGGCGGTACCGGAGTATCGCGAATCACCTGTTCCATCGTTTCGAGTCGTGACGGAGCGAGAAACGGTGGGCGGCCAGTCAGCAGTTCATAAAAGATCGCGCCGAGCGCGTAGATATCGGTCGCGGGGCCCGCTTCCGCGCTCTTGCCCATCGCCTGCTCCGGCGACATGAACGCCGGCGTCCCCAGCACAGCGTCCACGTCGGTGATATCGCTCGCCGATGCGAACGAACGAGAGAGTCCGAAGTCGGCAATCTTCGGCACATCGTCGCTCGTAAGCAAAATGTTCGCCGGCTTCAGGTCGCGATGGATCACGCCGTGGTCGTGAATGAACTGAACCGCAACGGCCAGTTCGCGAATCAACCTTGCCGCACGAACAGGGTCCCACGGATTTCCGCGCGACCGGCGATCGAGGCCGCCTCCTTCAAGATATTCCAGAACGCCATAATAACTGCCGTGATATTCAAACCGATCATATAACGCGACGATATTGCGATGTTTGAGTTGCGTGAGACTTTCCGAACCGCGAAACGCACGCTGCTTGTCGATCATCGGCGACGATGGGCCAATCGTGAGCCGCTTGATCGCGACAATTGCTCCGTCGTCCAAACGTCGCGCCTTGAAGACTGTACTCGTCCCACCGTGCCCGATCTCTTCAAGCATCTCGTAGCCGGGAGGCCACGATCGATTGACTTGTGCAAATTCAAGAACACCAATCGAATCGTCATCGGTCAACGTCTCAACGGTGGGCGGACCATTCTGCTGAAGCTGACGCAGAAACGCATCGCTGGGCTCATCGATTACATTGGCGAGCGATCCATCGAGCGACGTCTGTTCGCCACGACGAAGAGAGAGCAAGTAGCGTGGTTCGATCTCACCGGCGAGTACGACGACGCGCTGCTGGCAAATCCCGCAGGTTTCGAGATGTAGTTCAACTTCTTCCGCAAGCGCAGAATCATCGCGCCCGGAGAGCAGTTCGATGAGCGACTCTTTGCTGGGACAATCGATCATCACGCAACCTGCTCAGATATGAGTATCGCCGGTTAGTTTTTGAATCTCTTCACGTAGCATCTTTTGCACCTTGCTGCGTGCGACAAACACAGTGCCAACCCGCATCCCCAGGCGGTCGGCAACCTCGGCCGCGGGGAGGTTTTCACTCGCCGTCAGGCGAAACGCCTCCCAGGTGTGCGTCGCCACACGACTACGCACCCGCCCCGCAGCAATCTCGAGCAGTTCGTTATCGCTTTCCTGTTCGAGCAACTGGAGGAAGTGCGCTCCAGCTTCAGGCGAGATCAGGCCGTCGAGCGGGACGTCCTTACGCTCGGCCGTGCTGCGGATGCGCAACTTCACGAACCGGCACCAGCAGCGATACGCCACCACGTGCAGCCAGCCGCGAAAGCTTTGCTTGCGATCATAAGCAAATGATCGCATTTGCCGCGCCAGCTCGAGCAAGACGTTTTGCGTCACGTCCTCGGCATCAACCTGCTGCGAGCCCCACTTGCGGCACCAGCGATAGATGAGCGGCCCGTAACGCGCAACGAACTGGTTCCAGGCGAGTTGATTAGGGGGCGATTCGCTGAGAAGCCGAATCAGTGTCGTGCTTGTGTCTAGTTCCGGTGCGCTTGCCATCAAGACGTTCCCTGGAAGCGACGCTGACGGCTGTTTCAGCGTTGTTGCGCGGCGAGGTCCGTTAGGTTCGCGCATCGCGCTCGCAAGTATGCGGTGTCAGTCACGCAGTTCGCCCGGCGTGTCGAGTTCGCCATTCTAACAAGGTGGCGAACTCAAGTGCCTCTCTCTTCTCACTTCACTTCCGGAGTCTTCACCATGGCCCGAAACAGTCTCGGCCGCAGCCCCGGTGCGCGCAGCATTTGCAAACGGCGATTGACTCCTCAGATTGAAACGTGCGAAGAGCGCATGTTGCTTGCGACGATGGGCTTCAACGTTGTGAACGACTGGGGTTCGGGTTTCCAGGGACAAATTAGCATGACAAACGACCAGTCAACGAAAGTCCGCGCCTGGAGTCTCGGCTTCGATTTCGCACATGAAATCACAAGCATCTGGAATGCACAGATCGTCAGCCATACGGGAACGCACTACGTCATCCAAAACCTGATTTACGATAGCGAAATTCTGCCGGGAAATTCGGTGACGATCGGCTTCAATGCGAACCCGGGCAAAGTCACCGATAAACCCACGAATTACGCCTTCGCCGACACCGGCGTGAACCCGCCCGCGAACGTACTCGCGAACGCGACAGTCGACTTCAACGTCGCCGATAACTGGCAGTCGGGCTTTCGGACCGACATGGTGATTCACAACCCAGGGCCAGGCAATATCACCGGCTGGACACTCGCTTTCGACGCTCCCTTCGCAATCAACTCAATCTGGAACGCGGAAATCGTCAGTCACACCGGGAATCATTACGTCATCGCCAATGAAGATTGCACGTCGATCATCCCCGCTGGCGGCACGCAGACATTCGGTTTCACGGCAGCCCCCGGCGGCTCGATTCCCAAGCCAACAAACTACGCACTAAACGGCGTGCCGCTCGGGCAAGCGGTCGTTGTACCGACGATCTCCACGAATGACGTGAGCACCGTCGCCGCATTTGGGTCGAGCGTGACCGAAAACTTCACGGTGACGCTTTCAAGCGCATCGGCGAAGGCCGTAACAGTCGCCTACGCCACGAGCGACGGAACAGCCAAGGCTGGCGTCGACTACACCGCAACAAGCGGCACGCTCACCTTCAACCCGGGCGAAACGACGAAGACGATCGGCGTCGTGCTCAAACCGCTGGCAACGGGTGCAGTCTCAGGCAAGACGTTCAACCTCACGCTTTCGCAGCCGTCGAACGCGACGCTTGCCAAGGCGGTGTCGGTAGGAACAATTGTCGTCCCCTCACCTGCTCCGTCGGCGATGGTCGCGAACACGCTGGTCGATCTCTCGTCAAATCAGGGAACGACCGGATTCTTCCATACATCCGGCAATCAGATTCTCGACGCAAACAATCAACCGGTAAAAATTGCCGGCGTGAATTGGTTTGGATTCGAGACTTCGAACTACGCACCGCACGGCCTCTGGACGCGGTCGTACAAGGACATGATGGACCAGATGAAGAGTCTGGGATTCAACACGATTCGCCTCCCCTTCTCCGACCAGCTTTTCGACGCCGGCAGCACGCCGAACGGCATCGACTTCACCAAGAATCCCGACCTCAAGGGTCTCAACGGCCTGGGGATCATGGACAAGATCGTCGCCTACGCTGGGCAGATCGGTTTGCGGATCTTCCTCGATCACCATCGCTCCGAAGCAGGAAACAGCGCCGAGGCTTCGGGGCTCTGGTACACGTCGACCTACACCGAAGCACGCTGGATCGCCGACTGGACGATGCTGGCGACGCGCTATGCCGGCAATCCCACGGTGATTGGTGCCGACTTGCACAACGAGCCGCACGGTCCCGCCGACTGGGGCAATGGCGACGCCAACGATTGGCGGCTCGCCGCCCAGCGCGCGGGGAATGCGGTTCTCGCGGCGAATCCCAACTGGCTGATTATTGTGGAAGGGGTCGAGAATGCTTCGTCCGGTAGCGATTGGTGGGGTGGCAATCTCTCGAACGCGGGTAAATATCCCGTGCAGTTGAATCTTCCCGGCCATGTCGTTTATTCGCCACACGATTACCCGGCGTCGGTCTATCAGCAGTCGTGGTTCAGTGCGCCGAACTACCCCAACAACTTGCCGTCGGTCTGGGATAAAAACTGGGGATACCTCTACGAACAGAACATCGCGCCGGTGTTGCTCGGTGAGTTCGGCTCGAAACTGGCGACCACGTCCGACAAGCAATGGGCCGACAAGCTCGTCGCCTATCTTAACGGCGATTTCCAGGGGAACGGCGCTTCGCAACTCGCGCCCGGCAAGCTCGGGATCAGCTGGACGTGGTGGGCGTGGAATCCCAATTCGGGCGACACCGGCGGGATTCTCAACGACGACTGGACGACGGTGAACACGGCGAAGGTCGCCGAATTGCAGCCGATCGAATTTCCGCTGTCGCAGACGGTCGCGCCCGTCGCGGCATTCACGGTGACGCTAAGTGCGGCGTCATCGCAGACAGTTTCGCTCAACTATGTGACCGCTGATGGAGCCGCACATCAAGGTGTCGACTACACATCAACCCAGGGAACGCTCACGTTCGCATCTGGTGTGACGCAGATGACGATTTACGTTCCAATTCTGGGCGGCGCATCGAACACGCCTGACGAAACCTTTACCCTGTTGCTCTCGAACCCGACGGGCATCACGCTTAGCACCACGACAGCCACGGCGACGATTCGTCGTCGCAAAACCGGCTAATCGCAACGATTTACGACTCAACATCGAGCAGGCCCGGGAAGACGCGTTCTTCCTGGGCTGTTTGTGTTTCGAACAGCGTCGACAAACTGAAAACGGCAAAAATGACGGATGCGAGATATGATTCTAGACTAGCTTAAATGACGAACGATTTCCGAGACCCGCACCGATGATCTCCGTCGACCGCTCCGCACTTCGCGCTGCTGCCTTCATCCTCTCCGCCTGGATTGGGCTGCTGCTGCTTGAACTGGTCGGGATCACCGTCGCTGTCGACTTCGGCAGTCTCTGGGGAGAGCTGAACAGCTCGTCGTGGTGGCAGCGCGTGGTGTCGCAGGCGGGACAGATCCCGCGCGTCCTTATTGCGTCTGCAGTCGCGGCGCTGGTGCACGGTGGTCTCGCCTGGAGGGACGAGCTTCTCCGTTGTTCCGACACTAATCGAACGTTCCGCGCGGGCTTGATGGTTCGCTTCCTGTTGCACGCGGCGGTCTTCGGCGCGTTCGCGATTCTCAGCATCAAGCTCGCGGCGATCAATTTCGCCAAGGGCCAGCCGGTGGTCATCTTCCTCTGGCTCGGGTTCGCGGCACTCGTGGGCTTGAGCTGGGTTTCAATTCTTCTACCGCCGGTCGAGTGGCGTGGATTTCTCCAGCGGCGCGGCGGATCGTTGCTCGTCGGTCTCGCTGTCGGCCTGGTGGCATGGGGCGCGGGGCTGGCGACCGAGAAGCTTTGGAAACCGATGGCATTCGCCACGCTGCAAATCGTGCGAATGCTCATCACGCCTTTCTCTCGTTCGAACTTGGTTTACGACGCGAGCGACTACGTGATCGGCACCGAAGACTACGCGGTGCGAATCGCGCCGGCCTGTTCCGGCTACGAAGGGATCGGCCTGGTCTGGGTGATCCTCGGTAGCTACCTCTGGTTCTTCCGCAACGAGATGCGTTTCCCACGCTCGCTGATCTTGCTGCCGTTGGGAACAATCTTCATCTGGTTGGCAAACGCGCTCCGAATCGCAGTGCTGATCGAGATCGGCATCCATGTCTCGCCGACGATTG
This sequence comes from uncultured Isosphaeraceae bacterium, assembly GCA_945957605.1. GTDB lineage: Bacteria > Planctomycetota > Planctomycetia > Isosphaerales > Isosphaeraceae > CAMFLR01. Next base: position 313,257 of record CAMFLR010000003.1, on the reverse strand, counting down.
CATCGGGCGGATTTCATTCGCAGGCCGGCTGGATTGCACTCAACGTTGTGATCTTCGGCTTGATCCTCATAGCGGGCCGAGTTTCCTGGCTCCGCAAGCAACCCGCGAATGCAGATCGCGTGGCCGACTACCCTGCTGCCCCTTACTTATTGCCTCTCGTGGCGATGGTGGGGCTCATGATGGCCACAGCTGCGCTCACAGAGGGTTTCGATCGCTTCTACTTCGTTCGAGGCCTTGGCGCGGGCATCTTGCTCCTTGTTTACCGCAAACGTTACAGCTCGCTCGGGCTCAATTCCCCTTTCATCGCCAGTGTGGCGGGGTTGCTCGTGCTGGGAATCTGGCTCGGCCTCGAGCGCGCCGACGTCACGGCCGGCGAAACGCTCCGAAGTCATGTCATGGCAATGTCATCGATTTCTCGAATTGCCTGGATTGCCGCGCGTGTAATTGGGTCGTGCCTTGTCGTGCCGTTTGTTGAAGAAATCGCGTTACGGGGATTTTTCGCGCGACGAATTGAGAAAGAAGACTTTGAAGCCGTCGACCCACGCACACTTTCGCCAATCGCCATTGTCGTGTCTTCGCTCGCATTTGGTGCGATGCACCAGCGTTTCATTGCAGGCTCACTGGCAGGCCTGGTTTATGGACTTGTTTACCGCTATCGCGGGAGCCTTGGTGATGCCGTTCTCGCCCACGCTGTGACCAACTCCGTCATCGCTGGACTCGTACTCTTCGGCGGCGAATGGTACCTCTGGACTTGATCGAGCGCCCGTCTTCGAATCGATCTCCTCAATTGCTCGAAGAGAAGACTCATTGTTCTTGAACAAGAATGAATCCAAGTAAATTGATCTATCCGCCAACTGGCTGACATCACACTTTCTTCACGCTAGTCCCGACCGCTCGCGCCGTTCGCAATTCTTCAAATCACCGACGCTCACAGGAATCATCACGGACGCGTATTTTTCTCAACACCTGCTTTGGCCAATCAACTACGCCAAACATGTGTGAATCCATCTTTTTGACGCCTAAATACGCTCATGCTCACCATCAATAATCCAAATGCAGTGACTATAGTTCATAATTTACGCCTTAAGCACGAAAACGCCCGATTTCATGAATTGTTGATAAAAAACGACGTGATACAAGATGATTGACATGAACCCGCAATAAGCTGTTAGATCACGTAGTCGGATGTGCCTCGATGTTTGAGCGACGGGAAGAAAGACACAGTTTTCTCTCTTCCGCGTATGACCACTAGCGACGTGAGCGAAGTTGATTCCGCTGTGCTGCGGATAAAGTTTCCGTTCAAGTTCGCAGGGCTGGCCGCTGAAGGGCTGTGTCACCGTAACATGGCTGTTTAGCGGATCCTTCCCTTAAGTCAGCATCTATCTCGTATGACGCTTCATTGTTTCGGGAGAGGTTCCATGATCCTTGCGAAGAATGCCTTGTCGATTGCGCGTAGCATGTTTGGTCGTGGTCTTGGCTTCGCCTTGATCGTCGTCGCTATGGCTTCCACGGCCAACGCAGCGCTTCACCCCACCGATACTCCGGAAATTGATCCCAGCTCGATCGCCAGCGCCGTCACCCTTCTGGGTGCGGGCCTCATGCTCGTCCGCACGCGTCGTAGCCGCTAAGTTTTGGTGCGAAGTAAGGTCGGGAAACCGGCGTCCTTTCATACCATTCCACGGCGAGCATTCGCTCGCCGTGGAATTCCATCATCGTTTCCAGCAGGACGCTGACTTTATGCATCACCCGTCACCTACTTTGGCGCAGTCCGTTTTAACCTAGTACATGTTTTCGCCGGTGTCCATTGACGCCGGCATACACTAGTCGCGATCCTGATGTTCTAATATCTGATTCTGATTGAACAGTGACTCACGTAGGCTGTGTTTTTTTGATGACTCCTCTATATGAGCCCCCCCCGCCGTGCCGTGATGGAATTCAGGCGCGTCAGGAAGTCAAGATCGAACAGGATGATTCAGCCATGAGAATATGCATCTGCTGACCCCCCGCAGTTGTCCGGAATTCCGCCCAGAAACGCCATTCACAGTTTGTTCCATCTGATCGTTGAACGCGGACCGACACCCGCCTCCGTGTGTGCGTTCGCTGTGCGCGCCCAGATTTCGCCTTCCCGTCCAGAGCGGTCCATCCATTCCATCGTCATTGAGATCACGAGCGAAAACATGAAAGCAACCAAAGATCGTACTCGGACTAATCGCTTGCAGCGCCTGACACAGAGCCGCCGGCTCAAGGCGATGGTGGAGGCATGCGAGCCGAGAACGCTCATGACGGTCGCTCCATTTCTTCAGGGCACTGCGTTCGTCGATTCGAACGCCAACGGGATCTATGACCCCACCGAATCCCCGCTTTCGGGTGCGACGGTCAACCTGTATCTGGGAAATAGCACAACGCCGCTCGGCACGGTCGTGACCGGCTCCGATGGCGGTTATGTTTTTGACAACACTGGCGCAAATGGCATCGGACATGCGAATGTTGGCAGCCTGACTCCTGGTGCAACCTATCGCATCGTCGAGACGGCTGGCGGCTACTACAACACGAATGCCCAGGTCCAAACGCAGGTCAACACAGCCAGCGTCACGTCGAGCAATACGATCACGGTTACGCTTGCCAACCCAAACAACATCACATCGACATTCCAAGGTCCAACGAACTCGACCTCGTTTCCTGAGATCAACTACTCAACGACGGGCGCTGGCACGCAAGCGACGTACGTCATTCAGTTGCCGACGAAGCTTGGCGGCGACCCGAATGTGAACACCGCCGTGTTCCAGTCGATGTGCGTCGGCGTCAACGACTTCCTCTCGACCAACCCCTTCACGAGCCCCACGGTCCCCCAGAGCGCACTGCCTAACGGCGGCCAGATCGCTTATCTCTTCAATCGCTACGGTACCACCCTGCCCGCCACCAGCGTGGTTTCGACTCTTCCGACAAGCTACGTTTACAACAGCACCTCATATAATCTGCAGACAGTCCCGGCCAAGAATGTGATCGCCGGCGTGCAGATCGCGATCTGGGAACTGGAGTACGGCTCGAACTTCACCGTCGTGAGCGCTGGCTCGAATTCGACCGCGACCGACCTCGCTCAAATGAATGCCGCCGCCAGCTACTTCATTGGCGCGTCGGCTGGTAAGTCGGAAAAGGCAACTGTTCTCGACGCAGTTGCGAACGGTGGCAATCCCGCGACACTGCCCACGACTGGTGCACCGGATGGATCGCAGAGCTTGCTCGCCACTGATAGCCTGAACTTCGGCAACGCTCAGATGTCGTCGCCGACGATTAACACCGTCGCGGCCGCTGGCGGCGCAGTTGGTGGCTCGGGCCTAACCGACACCGCCACGCTCTCAGGCGGAAACTCGCCGACTGGCACGATCACCTTCACGCTGACCGGTCCTGGTAACAACATCCTTACCACCGAGACTGTGAACGTCTCGGGCAACGGCACCTACACCACGCCGACAGCAATCGTTCCGTTGCAGGCCGGCTCTTACACGTGGTCGGCGACTTACAGCGGCGACACCAAGAACGCCTCGGCGACAGACAACGGCGTTAACGAAACGCTCAACATCGGCAAGACGACCGTGGCGATCAACACCGTCGCCTCGGCCGGCGGCACCGTTGGCGGCCAAGGCCTGACAGACACGGCGAACCTTTCGGGCGCGGTCAATCCGACCGGATCCATCGTCTTCACCCTCACCGGGCCGAATGGCAACGTCGTTACCACCGAGACAGTGACTGTCACCGGCAACGGCACCTACACCACGCCGAATGCGGTGATCCCGACGCAAGCCGGTAACTACGTCTGGTCGGCAACATACGGCGGCGACGCGAACAATAGCGCAATCACCGATAACGGCGCCAATGAAACCGCAACGGTTTCCAAGGCTGGTCCCGCAATCAACACCATCGCTTCGGCTGGTGGTTCGGTTGGCAGCGGTGGTCTCACCGACTCGGCAACCCTCTCGGGCGGTTACAACCCGACCGGTACCATCACCTTCACGTTGACCGGCCCGGATCACACCGTCGTCACCACCGAGACCGTGACTGTCACCGGCAACGGTACTTACAACACGCCGACCCCGGTCCTTCCGACCCAGGTTGGCAACTACGTCTGGTCGGCAACCTACAACGGCGATACGAACAACTCGACCGCCACCGATAACGGCCAGAACGAAACGTCGACCGTTTCGCAGGCAGGTCCGGCGATCAACACCGTCGCCTCGGCCGGTGGATCAGTCGGCACTGGTGGTCTCACCGATTCGGCGGTTCTCTCGGGTGGCTACAACCCGACCGGAACCATCACCTTCACGCTGACCGGCCCGGATCACTCGGTCGTCACCACCGAGACCGTGACTGTCACCGGCAACGGTACTTACAGCACGCCGACCCCCGTCCTTCCGACCCAGGTTGGCAACTACGTCTGGTCGGCAACTTATAACGGTGACACCAACAACTCGACGGCCACCGACAACGGCCAGAACGAAACCACGACGATCTCGAAGGCTGGCCCGACGATCAACACGATCGCTTCGGCGGGTGGTTCGGTTGGTAGCGGTGGTTTGACGGATTCGGCAACCCTCACGGGTGGCTACAACCCGACCGGAACCATCACCTTCACGTTGACCGGCCCCGATCACACCGTCGTCACCACCGAGACGGTGACTGTCACCGGCAACGGTACCTACAGCACGCCGACCCCGGTCCTTCCGACCCAGGTTGGCAACTACGTCTGGTCGGCAACCTACAACGGCGATACGAACAACTCGACGGCCACCGACAATGGCCAGAACGAAACCTCCACGGTTTCCAAGGCTGGTCCCGCGATCAACACCATCGCCTCGGCAGGTGGATCGGTTGGCAGCGGCGGCCTGACCGATTCGGCAACCCTCACGGGCGGCTACAACCCGACCGGAACCATCACCTTCACGTTGACCGGCCCGGATCACTCGGTCGTCACCACCGAGACGGTGACCGTCTCCGGCAACGGTACCTACAGCACGCCGACTCCCGTCCTTCCGACCCAGGTCGGCAACTACGTTTGGTCGGCAACCTACAACGGCGATACGAACAACTCGACCGCCACCGATAACGGCCAGAACGAAACCTCGACCGTTTCGCAGGCAGGCCCGGCGATCAACACCATCGCTTCGGCGGGTGGTTCGGTTGGTAGCGGTGGTCTCACCGACTCGGCAACCCTCACAGGCGGTTACAACCCGACCGGAACCATCACCTTCACGTTGACCGGCCCCGATCACTCGGTGGTCACCACCGAGACGGTGACTGTCAGCGGTAACGGCACCTACAGCACGCCGACTCCCGTCCTTCCGACCCAGGTTGGCAACTACGTCTGGTCGGCGACCTACAGCGGCGATACGAACAACTCGACCGCCACCGACAACGGCCAGAACGAAACCTCGACCGTTTCGCAGGCAGGCCCGGCGATCAACACCGTCGCTTCGGCAGGTGGTTCGGTTGGTAGCGGCGGCTTGACGGACTCGGCGGTTCTCTCGGGCGGTTATAACCCGACCGGAACCATCACCTTCACCCTCACCGCGCCGGATCATACCGTCGTCGCGACTGAGACCGTCAACGTCAACGGCAACAACACCTACTCGACACCAACGCCCGTCGTTCCGACCCAGGTCGGCAACTACGTCTGGTCGGCAAGCTATAGCGGTGACACGAACAACGCGTCCGTCACTGACAATGGTGTCAACGAAACCTCGACGGTCTCCAAGGCTGGTCCGGCGATCAACACCGTCGCCACGGCCGGTGGCTCGGTCGGTGGTAGCGGCCTGAGTGACACCGCCACCCTCACGGGCGGCTACAACCCGGGCGGAACCATCACCTTCACCCTCACCGGCCCTGATCACTCTGTGGTCACGACCGAGACGGTGGCTGTGAGCGGCAACGGCAGCTACACCACGCCGATTCCGGTTGTCCCCTCGCAGGTTGGCAACTACGTCTGGTCGGCAACCTACAACGGCGACGCCAACAACAGCGCAGTCACCGATAACGGTGCCAACGAAACTGCCACGGTGTCGAAGGCTGGTCCGGCGATCAACACCGTCGCCGCTGGTGGCGGCTCGGTCGGTAGCGGTGGTCTCACCGACACTGCGGTTCTCTCGGGCGGCTTCAACCCGACCGGGACGATCACCTTCACCCTCACCGCGCCGGATCACACCGTCGTCGCGACCGAGACGGTCACTGTCAACGGCAACAACACCTACTCCACACCGACTCCCGTCCTTCCGACGCAGGTCGGCAACTACGTGTGGTCGGCGACCTACAACGGTGACTCCAACAACACCGGCGTCGCTGATAACGGTGCCAATGAAACCGCGACGGTTTCCAAGGCCAACCCGACGATCAACACCGTCGCCGCTGGTGGCGGTTCGGTTGGTAGCGGCGGCCTGACCGATACCGCCACGCTGGCAAACGGCTACCACCCGACCGGAACCATCACCTTCACCCTCACCGCGCCGGATCATACCGTCGTCGCGACCGAGACGGTGACGGTGAATGGCAATGGAAACTACACCACGCCAAACGCGGTCGTTCCGACCCAAGTTGGCAGCTACGTCTGGTCGGCAACCTACAACGGCGACGCCAACAACACGGCGGTCACTGACAACGGCCAGAACGAAACGACTTCGGGTTCCAAGGCCAATCCGACGATCAACACCGTCGCATCGGCCGGTGGATCGGTTGGTAGCGGCGGCCTGACCGACACGGCGACGCTGGCTGGTGGCTACAACCCGACTGGCACGATTACGTTCACCCTCACCGGGCCGAACAACGTGATCGTTACCACGGAAACGGTCAACGTTACCGGCAACGGCACCTACACCACGCCGAACGCGGTGGTCCCGTTGCAGGTTGGTACCTACCTCTGGTCGGCCACCTACAACGGCGACAGCAACAACTCGAGCGCACACGACAACGGCCAGAACGAAACCGCCACGGTTTCCAAGGCCGGCCCGGCCATCAACACCGTCGCCTCGGCGGCCATCCCGCTCGCCAGCAGCGGCCTGACCGACACGGCAGTTCTCTCGGGTGGTTACAACCCGACCGGCACGATCACCTTCAGGTTGACCGCGCCGAACAACACGGTTGTTTCGACCCAGACCGTCAACGTCACGGGCAACGGCACCTACACCACGCCGTCCGCCTACACGCCGACGATGACCGGTACCTACACCTGGTCGGCCACCTACAACGGCGACACCAAGAACTCGTCCGTTCAGGATAACGGCCAGAATGAAACGACCGCGGTCAGCAAGGCCAACCCGCTGATCAACACCGTCGCCACCAACAGCAGCACCTGCGGCGGCAACGGCATCACCGACACGGCCACTCTCTCGGGCGGTTACAGCCCGACCGGCACGATCACCTTCAAGTTGACCGCGCCCAACAACACGATCGTCTCGACCCAGACCGTCACCGTGAATGGCAACGGCGTCTACACCACGCCGACCGCCTACACGCCGACGCTGGCTGGCACCTACACCTGGTCGGCCACCTACAACGGCGACACCAAGAACGCCACCGCCCAGGATAACGGCCAGAACGAGTCGGTCACCGTTGGTAAGGCCAACCCGACGATCAACACCGTCGCCACGACAAGCAGCACCTGCGGTGGCAGCGGCATCACCGACCGTGCGACCCTCTCGGGCGGCTACAACCCGACCGGCACGATCACCTTCAAGTTGACCGCGCCGAACAACACGGTTGTTTCGACCCAGACCGTCACCGTGAATGGCAACGGCGTCTACACCACGCCGACCGCCATCACACCGACGATGTCCGGCGTCTACACCTGGTCGGCCACCTACAACGGCGACAGCAAGAACTCCGCCGCGCAGGATAATGGCCAGAACGAGTCGGTCACCGTCGGCAAGACCTCGCCGGCAATCAGCACGGTGGCCTCGCCTGGTGGTTTTGTGAACGTGGTGAACCTGACCGACACGGCGACGCTGTCGGGCGGTTACAACCCGACCGGCACGATCACCTTCAAGCTGACCGCGCCCAACGGCACGGTGGTGAAGACCGAAACCGTGACGGTCAACGGCAACGGCAACTACACCACGCCGCAGTCGGTGCTGGCGACCCAGGCTGGTACCTACACCTGGTCGGCCACTTACAGCGGTGACAACAACAACGGCAAGGCGACCGACAACGGCCAGAACGAGACGTCGAACGTGACCCAGCCGGGCACGATCAGCGGCCACAAGTACCTCGACGCAACCGGCAACGGTCTGCAGCCGGGCGAAGCTCCGCTGAAGGGCGTGACGATCCGCCTGCTCTCCGATAGCAACCACACTGGTGTTTGCGACTCGACGGACCAGGTCGTCGCCACCACCGTGACGGACGCGAACGGTGCTTACAGCTTCACGAATGTTCCGACCGGAACGTACTTCGTTCAGGAAGTCGTGCCGACCGGTTACATTCAGACCGGCCCGCTCGGACCGGCGGCGAACAACGTTTACACGGTGACTGTCGCGGCGAACGGTACGGTTTCGACCGGAAACGACTTCGCCGACTACATGCCGGATTGCGACTCGAGCGATTACAGCAACATCGTCTACAAGGTGAACGGCGTCGTCGTTCCCGACCTGACGGGTTACACCCACCAGGGCGATGTGGTGTCGGTCACGTTCAACGTAACCGCGAGCACACCGCACCAGTTCTCGCTGGTGAGCTACACCGCTCCCGCCGCAACCTTCAGCGCAAGCACCGCGAGCCAGCAGGTCGTGTTTGAAGCCGACTCCGAACTGCTGACCCCGGGCGTGCACACGCTGACGGTGCAGATCCCGAACTCGTACTACCAGGTCGACTTCGTCTGCGGTGCGGTGATCAACACGTTCGGCCCGGCGGGCAGCAACGTCTTCTACCACCAGGAACAGCGCTTCATCGATAGCGACAACGGTGGAACGGAAACGCAACTGCTCAACCCGGCGAGCCTCGCGGGCACCGTGTTCGTCGACACCAATGCCGACGGTGTGCAGAACAACGGCGAAGCTGGCCTGGGCGGCGTGACCGTCAAGCTGACGGGCACCGACCAGTACAACAAGGCTGTCAGCCTCACCCGCGTCACCGACAGCAACGGCAACTACCTGTTCGACGGGTTGCAGCCGGGCAAGTACACCGTGACCGAAGTTGAGCCCTCGGGCTACTTCAGCACGGGTACGTCGATCGGCACGGTGAACGGCACGACGGACGGTCACACGTCCAACAGCCTGTCCGACATCATCGACTCGGTGATCCTCTCCCTCGGTAATGATGGCATCAACTACAACTTCGGCGAGTTGCAGACGAATGCATGCGTCGACAGCGGTGCCACCGCGACGATCGGCTTCTGGCACAACAACAACGGCCAGGCTCTGATCAACAGCCTCAACGGTAGCAGCAGCTCCAAGGCGCTTGGTAACTGGCTTGCCTCGAACTTCTCGAACCTCTACGGCTCGAGTGCTGGTTCGAACAACATGACCAACAAGACCAACTCCCAGGTCGCTGCTTACTTCCTGACGCTGTTCAACCAGACCGGCACGAAGACCGCCGCCCAGGTCTTGGCGACTGCCCTCGCCGTGTACGCAACGAACTCGACGCTCGCTGGTGGTAGCTACGCTGCCTCCTACGGCTTCACGGTCAACGCGTCCGGCACCGGCTCGCGTACCTATAACGTCGGCACCAACGGTGCAGGCTTCGGCGTCGCCAACAACACGACGGTGACGGTCATGCAGTTGCTCCAGGCGACGAACTCGGCCTCCTCGGCCGGCTCGCTCTACAGCGGCAACACGACGAAGCAGGGCTACGCGAACAACGTCTTCAGCGGTATCAACCAGTCTGGCGACATCACCAGCTAAGCCCAAAACGCCAGCTCAATCGAGCAGCGTTTGATCAACAAAAAACCCCTCCCCCGAGGCAACTCTGGGGAGGGGTTTTTGTTTGGCTTCGAGTTTTCGCCGCATACGTTGATCGCGGCAGAACAGTTCATTCCGGAAGCGGAATCGGCTTCGTCTCGATCTTGCGATAACCGGGCGTCATCTCGGTAATCTCGATCGACTGATTCACGGAGATGTCCGAGAGAACCTGTGTGGTTCCGCTCGTCGGCCAGTGAATTTCGACCGTCGCAACTTTTTCAGCCTTGGCGACGCCGATCATCTGCTCGAGCGGATTCGCGCCAAAGCTGCTGCCCGACGAGACGTGGCGGTAGATCGTCCGAGGCGAGTTTCCCGAAGTGACGAACTTGATGCGGGCGCCAATTGCAGAGCGATTCGACTTCTTGCCCACAAGCTTCACGCTGAGCCAGTTGTTCCCCTGGCCGGGGTTCTGGAAGAACACGTCGTGATATCGGTCGCCATCAATCGCGCCACCGGTTTCGATGAACACGTCGGCATCGCCATCGCGATCCCAGTCGCCGATTGCAACACCATGCCCCTTTTGGAGGTGGCCGGTTCCGGCCGAGGCAGTGATTTCCGAGAACCGCTTGCCGTCGACATTCTTAAACATGCGATTGGGAATAAGCGTCGCGATGTCGGGCTCGCCGGTGCCGAGATAGAAGTCGAGGAACCCGTCATTATCAAGGTCCGCAAAGTTGCTCCCCATGGTTCCGAAAACCATGTCCAGCCCTGCCTCGGTCGTCTTATCCTCGAATTTCTTACCGCGCACGTTGTGCAAGAGTTGCCCGAACTGCATTTCGGACTTCTCTCCAATGATCCCCTTCACAACATCGCCAAGCGTGCGGTCGTAGCAAGTCGCGTAGAGGTCGAGCCAGCCATCGTTGTCGTAGTCGAACGCCCAGCACGAGAATCCGTGCCAAGGACCATACACTCCCATCGGCGTGCTCACCTCTTCAAACGTCCCATCGCGACGATTGTGATACAGCCGCGCACGGTCGCGCAGGTGGTTCACGAGCAAGTCGGGAAAATCGTCGTTGTCGTAGTCGATCCAGGTCGCTCCCTTGCTGAAATAGCTCGGATCTTCGGCGACACCGGCCGAGCCCGCAACTTCCTCAAATGTCCCGTTGCCTCGGTTGTGGTACAGCCGGTTCGTCTGCGCTTCGCACGCGACGAAGAGATCGAGGAAACCGTCGTTGTCGTAATCACCCCAGCAAGCGCCGTTCGAGTTCACGGGATCGAGCAACCCCGCCTCAACCGTCACGTCGCTGAACGTTCCATTGCCATTATTACGCAGCAAGCTGGGACGAATCGGCGCTCTCAGCCACGCCCCGCGCGGGATGAAAATATCAGGATTCCCGTCGTTGTTATAATCCCCCTGATAGCAAACCAGCCCACCAAGCTGATCCGTCAGCCCCGCAATTTTCGTCCGATCCTCAAAGGTGCCATCTCCATTGTTGTGGAAATAGACCATCGGCGTCGTCGCGTCCCAGCACGTCAGAATCAAGTCGAACAGCCCATCCTTGTCGAAGTCGTCCATGATGGCGCCACCGGCCTGATTCATCCGGTTCACACCAACAAGGTGACCGGCATCGCGAAACTTACCGATGTCAAACTCGGACTTCATGAACTTGTCGAGCGGCAGAACATACCGCGAGTCGACGCCCGAGGGGTATTCGCCCAGCGTCATGTGTCCAATGTTCAGCAGCCAGCGAGCCTCGAGGTCATTGGGGAATTTCTCGAGATAGTCCGTGAAGTGCTTGATCGCCGTCCGCGACCCGCGCGGATTCGTATGAACCGCCGTCTTCGCGATCGGGAAGATGCAAGAACTCTCCCCCCGACATTCAATGCAGTTCTCATTTTCGCCCAACCGCAGCGACGTCGCCCCCTGCATGTAAATGAGCTGATAGAGTGCGCTCGTTGCGACCGTTTCATTCTTTTCCACAAAAGCACGCGCCTTGGTCATCGACTCATACGCTGGCCCCGGCTTCCCCTGGCTGTTCAGGAAAAGTGCTTTGTGAATCAACATCGACATCTGCGTCAGGTCGGCAACGCCCGGCTTGCTCAACCGATTGTCGATCTCCTTGATGCTGTTCTCTGCGACAGAAGTGTTCGCCCTTCGAATGTCGTCGAGCGTCGCAATCGGAGGCCACTGGGGCGTGTTTTGCATCACCAGCCCGAATCCGCTCAAATCAAGCGGCGTGCGCATCCGGTATTCACGTTCCGGCTTCTTACGCTCGGTCGAATGATTGCCGGCCAGGCGATCGAGCACGAAAATCGTTGTCCCCGCAATTGCTGCGACGCTCAGTGCAAGCTGGAGCGTCATGCGAAGTGCTTTCATCCCTCGTTTCGGTACCACAAGATCTCTCCTCAATCGTCGATCGACGCGATCTCTCTTCAACGGCACGTCGATCGTTCATTAATATGCGCATATTTTCACTGTTTTTCCAAAGGCGCAGCGTTCCCATTCGGGCCAATCACGCACATTCCACCCGCTTCCCGCACCTGCAGGAGCAAAGCAATGTCGCAATCCCGATGGTCAACACGCGCAACAGTGCCATGACAGAACGCAGACGCGTCTGCCCGTAACGGCTCGATTCGGCCAATCACGAGCCACAAATGCGTGTCAGCCGATCGTCACACGACGCCAGGGCGCACGAGATCAAACGCGTGCGACGTGGAGTTACGTGACGATCGTTCCGCGAGCGCAGCCGTTCAATGCAACACTTCGAGATCTCGCAGAGCGCAGTTCATGCGCAAGCGAGTCTGCACGCGAGTGAACACCAGGCGCAACGGCGCTGACGAATGTGCAGCAGCGATTCGGTGGCCGAATCAGCCCGCCAACGATGTGCGGGGGGGATGAAAGATGCCATCTCCATCGCGCGGAGCACGGGCATCTCGGCTGCCTTCAGGAAGCGGAAACGCTTCAGGCATAGCCTGTATGGGCCAGGATGGCAAGCAAGCCCAGCCCTTGTCCCATTCGAAGGCTCCCGCATGCGGCGGAACGGCGGGTGCCCAGGGAATTCCCGAGCACGAGGCCCCGGTGCAGCGTTTGGGAGCAACCGGCCTCGCCGGCAATTGTGTGTTCAGCTCGAACGTATTCGAGTGAAACAACAAGTCAATCTGAGCCCGAATCGACTCGTGTGTCGAGTCAACTCCGCCAGTGATATACCTCGGGCTGCACGTCGCCGCGCTTGCGTTGTTCGCGTTGAAGACCGACGCAATCACGCACACGAGCAAGATGCTCGCACCCCGCGTGATCACGATTCGTCTTCCCGACAAACGCATGAACGTCTCCGACACCGGCAGGCTTCGTACAGATTTTCGGCGATGGTTGAAATGAAACGGGGCCGTCGGCAAAAGGCCCAACCTTATACTCTTCGATGCGCATTCCCAGTGCAACAGGGATTCGTCGATTTGTCCGCCATCGCGCAGAATTGCACGATTCACTTCGAATTATCGGCACGGCGTTGCCAGTCGCTCTAGCTCTCTTTGTGAAGCGCGATAGGGACAATCACAAGGCTTCTCAATCGCGCATTTCTGCGCCGACGCGTGTTGGCCGTGCCTGACTGGGCCCGGTAACATGGTTTCAAATCATTGAATGCCTCCGTATCGAAACAATCGAGGCCGTTCGCCGTGAGATTTCCTCGACTGCGGTTGACCGTTCGACGGATCATGGCGCTGTCGGTCGTCTTTGCGTTGGTATTAGGGCTGTGGCTAAACCTCACGCGAACGGCGAAGTATTACCGAGAGGTGTCGAAGGAGTACGACTGGTTCCGCATGATTCACGAAAGCCACGCGCGTGCCTACGATCAACTTGCAGGAAGACTACGTAACGGCGAGAAATTTGCCTCCAGGCATTTTACAGATTTCACCTTACTACGATCGGAGCCGAAGATACCGGTCACTTTTCCCAGGAGAAATGAGCCACTGAATGGCCGTCCTCGCCTTTTTGATGCAGATCCTGCCAAAGACATACCCGTCGTCGAAGGATTCGCCGCTCGTGCGTTGGTTCGCGCATCGTATTTCGAGAACCTGTCGCACAAATACCGCGAAGCCGCGGAACGTCCCTGGATTCCCGCGAAGGCCGACGATCCACCGCCTCCCTAATTGACGGGTAGCAAGTCGAGACTCAATTGGCCGACGGCCGCGACAAGTGAACGATATTCACACGCGATAACTATTCATTTTAACTCGGCCCCAAAGGTCGGTAAATCTGCTTCCAACTCGCGGCGTGCCTGTTTGGTCACGGCCGTAAAGAGCACGTTCAGTCGCTTCAGAGTCTTGAGTTTTCTGAGATGAACCAGGCCTGCGTTGGTGATCTTCGTTTGATACAACTCCAGGTCTTCAAGCTGTGGGAAACTGGAAATGATAGCCAGATCGCCATCGTCGATGTCGGTCCAACCTAAATAGAGCGCCTTGAGGTGTTTCATCTCCTTTAAAGAGGCAAGCCCTGATCTAGTGATCTTGCACCCAGTCAGGTCCAGCGATTCGAGTCGGACCATGCTGCTGAGATTAGCAAGCCCTGCACCGGTAATCTTCGACCGGCGGCAGCCGAGGTGCAGTGATCTCAGGGAAGCAAGACTACGCAAGTTTGATAGATTCGCGTCGCTCACTTCGACTTGATAGAGATGCAGGGCTTTGAGATTTGTCATGGTACCGATGTGTTCGAAACTGGCCTCCGAGAGCTTGCTTCCGAAGAACTCTAAGCTTTCCAGGCTCTTGGAACCACGGAGCGGTTTGAGGCACGCACCATTGACATGTTTGCACCAAAGTGAAAGAGTCCGGAGCCGAGGCATAGCGCCGAAGTTCGGCAACATGTCGTCGTTAATCTCGGTGAAGTCGCCCTCGGAGACTTTCAACTCTTCGAGACGGACCGACTTGCTGAAATGGGGAAGCAATGAGCCAGCGTGTTCGACCGCTTCGAACTCAATTCGGCGCAGATTCGTGAGCCCCTCGAGTCGCAAGAGACCAGCCTCAGTCAATTGATCCATCCCTGGCGGCGGAGCGACGGCTGGCAGTGTATGGTGGATGCGAGTCAGGAAGAGCAGTTCCTGGATGCGGTTGAGGTCGGCCAGTGGCGCAAGAGTGGCGTCGCTCGGCGGTTGATCGATATAGGTAACTCGGAAGGCTTCGCGGAAATAATCCTCTCCCACATTTCGCCGAAACCAGGCCAATCCCTTAGGTTCCGCGCGTGGAGTCCACTTCCCGTTGGCGAACTCGTAATCGAAGCTCATGAAACCATTGTATTTCTTGACCTGTGCAATCGCCTCGCGCTGTCGATTCGCCATGTTGACACGCCACCCCATCCAGAGGGCCGCAACGAAAATAATCAGCAGGAGCATGCGCAAGCTCAGCCCGAGCCGAAGTCGAGGCAATCGCACGGTGTAGGACTCGTCAGTTCCGATCTCGACGCAAATACGGCCGGGAGACAAACAGCAACACGAAGGTTGTGAGTCGTCACCTCGATGATTTCAAAAATCTGGGACAGCAGCCACCAAAATCGCGATGATTCAACAAGTTTGGATCTAATGGCGAGTGAATGAACACGGTTCAAACGCTGGCGTTTGCTCTCTCGCCAGCCGAAATCTCATCGTCAAACGGCCCCAATCGATGAAGCTTGCGCCATCGTCGTTTCTGAATCGCGAAGTAGAGCACTGGCAGAAACACATCAATCACTTCGTCGGCGATCAACAAGCCCCCAAGCACCGGTGCGGCCATCGGACGAATCACTTCCGATCCGACACCGGTCGCCCACAACATCGGCGCGATCGAGATGATCGCCGCGCCTTCGGTAAGCAACTTCGGCCGCAGGCGGTGGATTGCGCCTTCAAGAATTGCCTGCCGCAATTCCGCAATTGAAGCAATTCGCGCCAGGCCGCCGCGTTCGTCGATCGCCTCGTGCAGATAGACAAGCATCACCACGCCGGTTTCCACCGCCATGCCGAAACAGGCGATGTACCCCACCTGCACCGCGACACTGAAATTAAAGCCGAACAACCACTGAAAGATCGCACCACCCGCAAGCGCGCCGAGCACACTTGTCATCATCAAAAGGGCATCAGTCCAGCTCTTGTGCGTGAGGTAGAGGATCAGCATGATCAGGCCGATCACTGCCGGGAAAATGATCCTTAGCGTCTTGTTTGCACGCACCTGATGCTCGAACGTCCCCGTCCATTCGAGATACATTCCCGTGGGCAACTTGATGCGTTCCTCGACAACCCGCTTCGCCTCCTCGACGAATCCCACCTCATCACGGTCGCGCACGCGGAGCTGAATATAAGAGCGCAAGAGACCGTTTTCACTCTTGATCATCGACGGCCCTTCGACGACCCTGATATCAGCCACGGTCGCCAGCGGCACTTGCGGTGATTTCAACGCATCCGCATTGGCGACGGCACCTGCCATTGCGCCGCCGTTCATGCCCGCACCTGGCATGCCACCAACTTCACCCGCCATGCCGCGCGAGGCGACGAGGATTCCCTTGATCGACTCGATATCATCGCGAAAATCACGCCCGTAGCGAACGCGCACCGGAAAACGCTGGCGCCCTTCAACCGTCATCGTCAGCGGCCGCCCGCCCATCGCAACCTCGACGACGTCTTGCACATCGCTGATATTGATCCCCAGCCGCGCGGCTTTCTGGCGATCGATTTTGATCTCGATATATCCTTTGCCCGTCACCTGATCGGCAAAAACGTCGGCCGCGCCGCGAACCGTCCGCAATGTCGCGGCGATCTCGGCGCTCACGCTTTGAATCTCATCGAGCTTGGCACCGAACACTTTGACCGCAACCGGCATGCGTACGCCGGTCGAGAGCATTTCGATTCGATTGGCAATCGGTTGCGTGAAGCTATTGCCCCAGCCCGGCATTTGAAGCGCCGTGCTCATCTCTTCAATTAAATCGGATTTTGATTTCTTCCAGAGTAGCAAGCGATCACTGAATGGTTTGCGTAGCTCGGCCTGAAGCGCTTTGAAATCGACGGTGATTGCAGGATCGATCAGTTTACGAGTCGTCGCCAGCCTGGAGAGTTCTGTGAGCGCGGCCCAGTTAGCGACGTCGACTGCCTGATCGAAAAGCTCCCAGTTGAGCGTTTTGATTCGCTCATGCAGACGTTTCTCATATTCGGCTTCGACCCGTTCGGTGAGTTGTGTGAACAACGTCGGCCGAGGAATGCCCAGCAGCTCGCCAACAGTGCTTGTCGCCCCGTCGATAACGTTGAGCGGCGGACGCAGCAGATCGGGGCTTTCTCGCAGCACGCCCAGTGTTACGAGGCGATGCGAAGCGTCACGAATGAGGTCGTTGACGTCGTCGAAGAGGACGTGCGTCGCGAGCCGAGAGCCGTATTTTTGCGCCAATTGCAGCACGACCGTGCCTCGTTCGTCGGTCGTGAGGCTGCGAAGAATTGACGTCGGTTCGAGTTTGCTCAAAAAGCTATCCACCGCCGTTTCGACGAGCACGCGCGACAGTTCAGCACGAAAATCGTTCAGGCTGTTCGAAGCCTGGGCGCGCAGCATGTCGTCAACCTGGCTGGCGACTGTCATCACCGCCTCGTTGACGAGTCCTTCGCGCTCCTCGTTCGTGAACGGTTCCCTGAACAACCGCTTCGACTCGAGCGACGCCAGTGCAACTCGCGTTTGCGCTGTCGCGTCTTCAAAGCGAAGTTTGCGCTTGGTCCAAAGATCGCGGTCGCGCAGGTTGATGACGGTCTCGATCATGTCGAGCGGCGCGGCGTCCGTTGCAGTCTCGGCTCGTCCCGCCTTGCCGACGACTTGCCAGACCTCGGGAACGCCGCGAAGAACCTCGTCGCGCACACGCAAATCACGCGACGCCTGCGCAATCGACGCGCGCGGCACGGTTGTGGGCATATCCATGAGGCTCTGTTCGTCGAGGTCGGGCATGAACTCGCGGCCCAGACGCGTCGACGCGACGTAACCCAGCCCCAGAATGATCACGAACAACCAGCAAACCAAGGTGGTGCGATCCATCAGCCACGCGAGCATCGGCTTGAAGATCTCGATCATCTTCCGTACGAGCCAGTTCTCATCTTCCGATTTGATCCGCCCACGCAAAAAGATCGGAATCAATGCGGGAACGAGCGTGATTGACAAAACCGCGACGCCCACAAGCGCAAATGTTTTGGTGTACGCGAGTGGGTGAAACATCTTCCCTTCGCGACCCGACAGCGCAAACACAGGTAAGAATGAAAGGATCGTGATAAGCACAGAGAAAAAGATCGGCCGGCCCACGGTTCGGCAAGCCTTGATGACAATCTCCGTCGTATCTCCAGAAATCCGCTGCATACCGAAATGACGCGTGAGATGGTGCGCAGCGTTTTCGCCCATCACAACGGCCTGATCGATCAAAATGCCGACGCTGATCGAAATGCCAGCGAGGCTCATGATGTTCGACGACATGCCGAAAATGCGCATCATCAGGAAGCTGAAGAGAATCGCCATCGGCAGCGTCACCGCGACAACGAACGCATTGCCGATGTGACCCATCACGAGCAAAATCGCGATCGTGCAAACGACCAGCTCTTCCTTCACCGTGCCGCTGACGGTTTCGAGCGCCTTGTGAATGAGCGGAGTGCGGTCGTAGAACGGCACGATCCGCACACCTGCGGGCAGGCCGGTTTGCAGCGTACTAATCTTCTCTTTCACCCTGCGCGTCACTTCGAGCGGATTCTCGCCGTACCGCATCAAAACAACGCCGCCCACCACCTCCTTGCCATCCTTTTCGAGCACACTGCGGCGAAACGCTTGCCCTACCTGAACCGATCCAAGCATGTGCACAAAAATCGGCGTGCCATTGTTGCGCTGGGCGACGACGGTGTTGCGAATGTCGTCGATGTTTTCGATCCATCCCACGGAGCGAATCAGGTATTCCGCATTACCGAGGTGCACGACTCGCCCACCGACCGACGAGTTCGATCGCGCCACCGCCGAATAAACTTCCCCCAGGCTGATGCCATATGATCGCAACTTCGCGGGATCGAGATCGATCTGGTATTCGCGCGGTGCTCCGCCCACCGACGCCACTTCGGCGACACCTTGCACGCTATTGAGTTGATATCGAATGAACCAATCTTGAATTGAACGTAATTCGCCAAGATCGCTCCCTTCACCTTCGACGGTGTACCAGAAGATTTGGCCCACGGCCGTTGCATCGGGCGCGAGATAGGGAATCACACCCGGGGGCAAGAAGGTTGAAGCGATTGAGAGCCGCTCGATCACGCGCTGGCGGGCGAAGTAATAATCGGTCTCGTCGGTGAAGATGATTGTGATCATCGAGAAGTTGAATTCGCTCGATGACCGCACCACCTTCACGCCGGCGAGCCCCTGCAGATTAACCGAGAGCGGATAGGTGACCTGATCTTCGATTTCCTGCGGGCTGCGGCCCATCCAGTCGGTAAAAACGATCACCTGGTTCTCGGAGAGGTCCGGAATCGCGTCGACCGGCATCGTCATCAATGCGCGCAGGCCCGCGAGGCCGATCACGACCGCGACGATGATCGTCAGGAACCGGTTACGAATCGACCATTCGATGATCGACTCAATCATAAGAATCGCTCGCCAGACGTGGAGGAGTTGGTCTGTTCCCGGTACTCACATCGACATTCCCATGCCAACGCCCACGCCTGTTGGAATGAGGAGCGGCGGCTGTCGGAATGGATAGCCGAAATTCGGCGGCATCACACTCATTGTTCCGCCCATTCGCATGCCGCCCGTGCTTCCCGCTTTCGCGCCACCGCTCATGGTCCGTATACCGGAGCGGGATCGCATGCTCATGTCGCCCATGGATGGTAGGCTGAACGATGCGCGGGGCGGGTCGGTCATCCGCGACGCACGCGTCTGAAACGACAGGTCGCCCCCTGTCCGGCTCATCCGCGACGGCATGAAACCGCTATACCGCCCCACATAAGGAATGCTTGACGTCATGCCGCTGCCTGAGAGATCCATCGCACCGCCGTAACCTCCGAGCGAGCCGCCCATCCGCTGTGCGTTTGCCGAGGGCGCAAAGAATCCCAGTGCGAGCAGGCAACCGACCACCATCATCCGCCAACGGTCTTTCATCAAATACTCCTGCGGAGGAGTCGATTCAAAAGTTCCCGCAATCATCTTTTCGACACGCCGGGCCAGCCGCGTTGAAACCGCGCGGCGATCGACATCTCTATCGTTAGAGTCGCGATCAGCGGCGTCAAACGTCGATCGGTCGGATCGCTACGATTGAATCCTCTGGGTATTACGCACCCAAGCTATGGATAATGGGGTAGCCGGGACAACTTGTTTGTCCCGGTCGCGAAGCGACAAGAGGCGCCACAACCTGTTCCGCTTTCGCCTCTTGTGGCTGCGCCACCCGGACAACGAGTTGTCCGGGCCACCCAAACCCATTCGTTGTGCTGCCCTCACGCGCAATTCGTCGTACTCTCGCGCATCAGTGCATGCAGCGCAACTTCGGCTTGATTTCCCGAGGCGAACTCAGCACAATAGTCCCCTTGTCTCCGAAGACGCTGTTTACGAAGGTAGTTTTGCCATGAAGAAGAAGACCCGTCATCGCAAGGGCCACATGTGGCGGAAGAAGGCCGATAGCTCGCCGGTTGCCAAGGGCCGCCGTCCCAAGCGCCATGGCCGTAACCCCAAGAAGATCAAGCACCTCGGCGGCGCCGGCCTGTAAGAATCAGGCCAGCTCTCCAGGCTTCGCATAAAAGATTTGAATCAGAACGGGTGTCGGGCTGCGGACACGACCTGGTGTGTCCGATGACCTGGCACCTCGATTTTTTCTGCCTTTTACTTTTACATTTGTCGTAGTTAAAGCCGCTGATTGCCTGGCGGCTCGCACATGGGCTGAGTAAGATGGAATGAGGTCGAACGTCCTGAATTTGGGGCGTTCGGCCTGTCGTTTCGCGATTCTCAGACTCAGCCGGCGAGCCTTGAAAAGCCATGGATCAGAACGCGTCTCATAAGTATCAGTCGTACAAAGGTTTGCCGCCGCTGGCTGGGCTAGCCGCGTTCGAGGAAGCATCGCGGCCCGGCCTGGGAATTGAGGCGGCGGTCGATCGGCTGAAGCGGTTTCACTATGTCTTCCGTCGGCTGCACGAGATCTTCAACGCACGAATCACCGCCGAGCCGATTTACGAGCTGAAGTCCGGTTTCTCGCATCACTCTTACCTCTGCACCGAACACGTAACAGCGCTACGGACTCGCGTTGGCGAAATGCGCGAACCGCCGCTTGGGCTCGAAGTAGTGCCGCACCCGATGCTCGCGCTTGTCTTCGACGAGATTTTGGCAGCGCCGACGACGCTCGAGCTACTCGTCGGGCTCTATGAAACCGTGCTGCCTGCACTCGAAGCTTCGCTCCGTCGCTACCAAAGCGACACAAACCCGCTGACTGATGCCCCTTCGAGACGTGTTTGCCGATTCGCGCTGCTCGAAGTCGCCGACATGATCGCGTTCGGCCAGAAGTGCATTGAATGCTTGATCACCGAAGCGGATCGAACGAAGATTCAGCCGTGGGTTGATCGTCTCAATCTCGCTCTTCAGCAAGCGGGCGGACTCGGCGGCGAGGAACCGGCAGCGGATGCAGGATCGGTCGAAGCCACATATTCTAAAACACCTTACGTTTACGACCGCATCCCCAAACGCGACGAGCGATTTGTCGACCTCTACAATCAAGGGGTGAATCCGGAAGCGTTTCTCTACGACCCAGCGTTTCCCGCGCGCGCCAAAACTTTGATGATGCTGTTCAAGCGGCTGCGCGAAATCGACGTCCCCGAGATGATGGCCAGCATCATCCACGAAACGCCCGACAAGCCCTGGGATTACTACGCGGCCATGACCCGCCAGCTCTGGGACGAGGCGCGGCATGCGATGATGGGCGAGGTGGGATTCGTCGCGAACGGGGTCGACTGGACGGTCGCGCGGATCACCCACAACTGGTCGCTCCGCCTCAACACCGAGTGCACGCCGATCGAGCGGCACGCCGTGCTCTACTTCATCGAGCAAGGCTTGATGGCCAAGACAGGCAAGCGATACGAGTGGGAAGTCGGCGTGGCATCGGGCGACCCGTTGATGGCGACGATCCAGGACTTCGACTGGGCCGACGAAGTGCTGCACGCGGCAATCGGCCGCGAGTGGTACATCCCTGCGATTGGCAACTGGAAGGATGCTCTCGACTACGGCGACAAATGCTGGACTCGCATTACAAGCAACTGGACCGAGGTGCGCGACACCGGCCTCACCCAGCACGACAACTGGTGGCCGTCGATTTATCGCCAGGCCTGCCAAACGTGGGGTATCGAGGCCGATCCGGAAGTACTCGCATATCAAACGAGTTACGAAGCACAACGCGCAGACTTGAAGACGGTGACCGGAAGCGCCTGAGCCGGTATTTCGCCCATCTAACGGAGCCTGCAATCAATGGACGAACTTCCTCAAACCGACGCCGAATGGCGTGCCAAGCTCACCCCCGAGCAGTACCGAATTCTGCGGCAAAAAGGGACCGAGCGTGCCTTCACCGGCGCGTACTGGGATACCAAAACGCCCGGCATTTATCGCTGCGCAGGATGCGGCGACGTGCTGTTCGATGCGAACGCGAAGTTCGACTCGGGCTGCGGTTGGCCGAGTTTCACCAACCCAGTGAACGACGAAAAGATCGCCGAACACGGCGACACCAGTTTCGGCATGATCCGCCAGGAGGTTGTCTGCAAGCGCTGCGGAGGACACCTGGGGCACGTCTTCGATGATGGTCCAATGCCGACTGGACTGCGTTATTGCATCAATTCCGCGTCGATCGTGCACGAGCCCAACAAGCCAGCCTGAAGTCGGCCAGCCGAAAGAATCAGCATCATCGGCAGGGCGAGCGAATTGATCGTGAACCACGCTGTTGCGTCGCGCTCGCTCAGACGCTAAAGATGCAGAGGATTGCGTATCGACGATTCAGAGTCGCGCCCTTTTCTTTGGGATCCGATCCATGCTCGATCAGCCGATCCTCAGCCTCCGCCCCTACCCCATCGAAGGCGTGACCGTCGTCGACCTGATCCCTCGCGAGCTGACCGAGCCGGACCAGGCGACCCGGCTCGGCGAAGGCCTGCGGTCGATCGCACCTCAAAGCGGGCCGTTCCGGCTGCTGATCAACGCAACGGCAACTAAATACATGTCGAGCACTGCATTCGCGGTGCTTTTTTCGTTTGGCAAAGCCGTTTCCGACGCCGGCGGACGCGTGGCCATTTGCGACATGGACTCATTTGTCCGCCTTGGGGCCGACATTATTAAGCTTAGCCACGTCATCCCTATTTATGATGATGAGCCAACCGCTCTGGCCTCACTTGTCCTATAATCATGCATGGGTGATAATCATCATTATGTTGAATTACACAAGCAACGTAGGGAAAATGTTTCCTTAATGCGACGGATGGGTCATTTTCGTTCATTTAAGTGTGAGAACGCGCGACTACCTGCTTGAAAACCGCGCCGGGCGCGACTATTCATGAAATCGTTGGAATCAGGTGCGGACCAGAATTCTCCCTCTCTGGCCGCCCTCAGACGCCGCAACGTCTAATCACACACGCTTCGCTTCCGGGCCGTCGCGTGCGCGTGAATTGTCTCTCCGAGACCACAACGGTGATCGTTGCACGCCTTGACGATTTCCGTATGTGATTCTGCTACCAACGTTTTCGTCAATCGGTTCACGAAGCGAACTTCACGCCAGCCACCCACTGGCCTTCATGATCGGTGGAAGAATATCGGTAAGACCGAGCGGCTTTTGCCGCGCCAAGACATTGCTTTCTTTTGCCGAATTGTGGCATAACCAAGCACACTGAACCGAGGACGCTCGCCTTGACGCCGCTTGTTGCGCCCAATAATCGACTGAACCTGCCCGACGGGCCTCGACTGGAGAGTAACGCAGTCGCCCGGATGTGGATGGAACGCCCCGTCGAGTTCTGGGAAGAGTTAGGCGCGCGCTATGGCGATGTCTGTACAGTCGAACTCGGCTCGATCGGCACGACCGTCCTTTTCAGCCATCCCGACGCCGTCCGGCAAATCTTCGGCCTGCCGACGTCGTCGTACGAATGCCGCCCCTACAACGACTATTACAAGTTCGTGATGGGCGAGCGGTCGATTCTCCTCGCCGACGGCGCGAGCCATCGCCGGATGCGCAGTCTCGTTCTTCCGTCGCTCCAGCCTCGGTCGTTCGATCGCCAGCTCGACGATTTTCAGCCGCTCATCGACGCAACCTGCGAGTCGTGGCCGCGCGACGTTGTCTTCTCGCCGCGGCTGTCGCTGCATTTGCTTTCGTTGCGGATGATTCTCGGGATCGTGTTCGGTTCAGGGCTCAACCCGACAGCGCAGAAAATCGCCGACGTTTTCGCGAATGAGATTTACGTCGATCTCGGTTCATTGAGCGCGTGGACGCGATTCGTTCACCGCAAGCCTCTGCTCCGCGAGTTCATTGCTGCCGAGGCCGAAGCACGCCGCGCGACCGGTTCAACCGAACGCGCTTGCCTCTTCGACGCTCTCATTCACGGCCGCGACGAAGCTGGCAACTCGCTGTCGCACGAAGAGATCTCCGATCATATTTTCACAATGCTCGTTGCCGGCGTCGACACGACGGCGATCGCTCTGAGCTGGGCTCTCTACTGGATCTACGACAACCCCGACGTGCTCGGCCGCCTTCAGCGCGAGCTTGGCGAAGGCGGGCGGAGTTCCGCCAATCTGCCTTTCCTCAACGCTGTTTGCCTCGAGACGTTGCGAATGTATCCCGTCGTCGCGACGCCCACGGGCCGCAAGCTGCTGGTTGATACCGAAATCCAGGAGCGGCAGTACGCAGCCGGCACAACGCTGCTGCCCTGCACTCACCTTGTCCATCGCCGCGCCGATCTCTTCCCCGAGCCCGACCGATTCATGCCCGAGCGGTTTCTCGATCGCGAATATGGATCGCACGAATTCTTCCCATTTGGCGGCGGCGCGAGGAGTTGCATCGGCGCAGTGCTAGCGCCGGTCGAAATGAGGATTGTCCTGGCGCGGATCGTCGAATCGGGCCGACTCACGCCGGCGCACACCGGCCCCGTGAAGCCAGTACGGCACGGCACGCTGATCGCCCCGTCAGAGAGCTACCAGTTCATCGCGCGGGAGCCACAACCGGCCGCCTCGACCACAACAAGCGAGGCACGCGCATGACCCAGCATAACCTCGTCGATTTTCTGCGATCCCGGGCCGAGCAGTGGCCAGCGCGGCATGCGTTTACCTATCTCGAAGATGGTGTGAACGAAGCTGGATCATTCGACTACGCTTCGCTCGAAACGCAGGCGCGTGCCTTCGCGGCGCGGTTGCGCGAGATCAGTCGTCCTGGCGAACGAGCGCTTCTCCTCTTTCCGGCCGGGCTCGATTTTCTCACCGGCTTTTTCGGCTGCCTGTTTGCCGACGTCATCGGTATTCCCACACCTCCGCCCGAGGCATCGCGGCTCAAACGCACCGGACCTCGGCTCCGCGCGATTGTTGATGACGCCGACGCAACGCTCGTCGTTACCACCGCGAAAATTCGCGCCTTGATCGAAGCGGCTGACGACCCGCTGTTCGAGTCGCGCAAGCTGCGCTGGCTGACCACCGACGAGATCAATCTTCGTGATGCGAATGACTGGCGCGAGCCGCGATTCAGTGCCGATCCGCTCGCCTATTTGCAGTACACGTCGGGTTCGACGTCGACTCCGAAGGGTGTGATGATCGGCCATCGCAACGTGCTGCATCATCTTGGTCAGCTTCAGCGCTTCTGCCGCTACGACGAAAACAGCGTCACCGTCACGTGGATGCCCAACTTCCACGACTACGGCCTGGTTGAAGGCTTGCTCGAACCGGTTCACAATGGCACGCCGTGCTACATCATGTCGCCGATTGCGTTCGTGAAACGGCCGATTGTTTGGCTGCGGGCGATTGAAAAGTATCGCGGCACGCACAGCCAGGCGCCGAATTTCGCGTACGACCATTGCGTGCGGCGTATCACGCCCGAACAGCGTGTGGGGCTCAACCTCAGCTCGTGGAAAGCCGCGGGCAACGCGGCCGAGCCGATTCATCCCAACGTCACCGAAGCGTTCATTCGCACGTTCGAGCCGCACGGATTCGATCGCAGGGCGATGTGCCCCGCGTTCGGACTCGCCGAGGCGACGCTGCTCGTGTCGTCGAATCCCGTCGATGAGCCGCCCGCCATTTCGCGACTCGACGCCGATGCCCTCGAACAGCACCACATCGCCGATGCCTCATCAAATAACGACGCGCGGCTGGTCGTTGGCTGCGGCCGCGTCTTCGGCGAAACGCGCGTGGCGATCGTCGACCCCGAATCCCGGCGCGAATGCGGCAACGAGGTTGGCGAGATCTGGGTCAAAAGTGCCGACGTTGCCCAGGGTTACTGGAACCGCACCGAAGAATCGGCGGCGATCTTTCAGGCACGCATCGCCAACACAAACGAAGGTCCGTTCCTCCGTACCGGCGACCTTGGTTTCCTGAAAGACGGCGAGTTGCACGTCTGCGGGCGAATCAAGGATCTGATCATCATCCGCGGCACGAACCATCATCCGCAGGATATCGAATGGACCGTGCAGGCCGCACATCCGGGACTTCGTCCCGAAAACGGCGCGGCGTTTTCGATGGTCGTCGAAGGTGAAGAACGGCTCGTCATCGCGCAGGAACTCGAACGCGAACACGCGTCTGGCCTCGATTTCGAGATGCTGCTGCAAACCGTCCGGCGCGCAGTGGCCGAATCGCACGAACTCGACGTTTACGCGTTCATTTTGCTCGCGCGCGGCAGCATTCCCAAGACGGCGAGCGGCAAGATTCAACGGCAGAATTGCCGTGAATTCCTCGACGAAACCGGCCCGCGCATTCTCGGCTCTTGGCGTGCCCCCATCGCGCGTGCGACTGAGCTGAAGCCGCAAGGGCCGATCGCGCCTGCTCCGCTCCCCATTGGCGAATACGCCACGCCCGAAGTGAGCCGCCAGCGGGCCGATGAACTGATCGCCTGGCTTCGCAAGTATGCGAGTGAGCGCATTAATTCACGCATCATGGATGAACGCCGGTGCGTGCCGCCTTATATCTTGATGGACTTCGGCAACCGCGGCGTGATGGGCATTCGCGTGCCCGATTCGCACGGTGGACTCGGCCTGCGGTATGTCGATGCCCTCCGCGTGCTCGAACAACTCGCGGCCATCGACCTTACGCTCGCGGCGATCGTTTTCCTGAACGTCTCGAACGGCTTGATTCCCATTCAGCAGCACGCCAAGCCCGCTCTGCGCGACGAATTGCTGCCGATGCTGGCGAGCGGTCGCGAGCTCGGATCATTCGCGCTCAGCGAACCGGCCGCAGGTTCAAACCTCGGCGGCATGGTCGGCCAGGCGGTCCCTAACGGCAAGGGCGGCTGGACGATTCGTGCGTTCAAACGCTGGAACTCCGGCTCGTGGGCAGGCGTTGTGAGCGTGTTTGTGCGCTTGGTTGATGAAAAGGGCCGGCTCGGCGGCATGACGGGCTTCGTCGTTCGCCAGGGGACGCCTGGTCTTCGCGTCGGCCCCGAAGCACTCACGATGGGCCTTCGCGCGAGCGTTCAGAATTCGTTGATTTTCGACAACGTCGAGGTTGGTCCCGAGCATGTGCTGGGCGAACTCGGGCAAGGGATGGCGGTTGCGGAAAATGTGCTCACAAACGGGCGGCTTTGCATCAGCGCAGCGTGCATCGGCGGACTGAAACGGTGCGCCCAGCTTGTTGGAAGATACGCCAAACGGCGTACAATCTCTTCTGGCAAGCTCGCGAGTAATCCGTCGTCGATCGCGGTTCTCAGCGAGTTGACGGCTCTGATCCCCGCGCTTCAGGCGCTGGCGAATCAAATCGCCGCACGATACGACCAGAATTCCCCTGTTCCGCCGGAACTGCCGATGTGTGCGAAGGTTCTTACAACCGAAGCACTGAACTGGGCGAGCGGCCAGCTTTTGCAATTGCTGGGCGGTCGTGGGTACATGGAAAACAACATCGCACCCCAGCTTTTCCGCGACGCCCGCGCTTTGAGCGTCGGCGAGGGGCCAAACGAACCGCTCACGATTCAAATTGGTCGAGCCGCGCGGCACAACAGGACGATCGACGCGTACATGAATGGGACGCCCGAAGGGGCCGACCTTGCAAAGTCGATCGCGGCGATCGCGACAGAAGCAGCCGAACGCTGCAAAAACGCACCGAGCCTGGCCGTCGATGTGACAACCACCCAGCTTTGGACCGACTGGCTTGTTGGCCAGGTTGTGTCCGAGGCGGTGCTACTCGCGGCGATTCGCGAGGCGTATCGCAACGATCCCAGCAACGAAAACAAACGGTCCCTACTCTGGGTTGAGCTACGCTACGCTCGCGCTGTGCAACTCGCCCGCAAGGGACGCCCTGAAGAACGGCTGATGGCAACGGAAGACGTTCTTGGCGAGACGATTGCGGCGTATGCTTCGGATATTGGAGATGTCGAGCAAACGCTGCCTGGTGAGGAAGATTGGGTCGACCCGTTCCTTGTTCGCGACCCCGAACCGGCTGCTTTCAACCCCTTCCTCAACCCCAACTTGCCCGGCAACGCCCAGCCTGAGGAACAAGTTTCCAAAATCAGTCAGCCGACGGCCCCGTCTGCCAGCACTCCTTCACGTCGAGAACAACTCGCCGCGCTGTTGCGTGCGAAAATAGCCACAGAGCTATCGGCATAATTGATTTCGGACGATATTTCGCTTACGAGATAAACATGAATGTTTCTCCGCAACCTAGCGCGTCGATGAAAACATGGTTAATCGAATGGCTCGGCACCGAGCTGGGTGTCGCGCCCTCGACCATCGATCCTGCGCAAACGTTTCTTAACTTCGGTTTGAACTCCGTACAGGCGATGACGATGGTGGGCGACCTCGAAACCAAGCTCGGCGTCCGCCTCTCGCCCACACTCGCATGGGATTACCCCAGCATCGAAACGCTGTCCGCCCATCTCGACGATCGCATTACACAAACGCCGGAAACAAAGGCTCCGGCCGCACCCGCTGCCATCCGACCCGACTCTTCCGCCAGCGACGCCGCCGCTCTGCTCGCAGAGCTCGACATGCTTAGCGATCAGGACGTCGACAGCCTGCTCAGCCAGTACCTCGGCGAATCGAAGTGAACTAACGCAAATCCCCCCGACCGCTTGCGGCGATTTGCAAGCGTGATGATTCAACCGGAAGCTGGCGTCCCATGGAACTTTCGCCCCCCATCACCGAAGCGACCGACAAGCGTGCGCTTCTGGCCCGTTTGCTCCGCGAACGCGCGCAGCAAAACACGGAGTGCCCCCTCTCGACCGGCCAACTCAGACTTTGGCGCATCCACGGTCTCGACTCCGACTCGCCGGTTTACAACATCGCGATCGCATATCGGTTGACCGGCCAACTTCACGCCGACGCCCTCGTCGCCGCCATCCGCGAAGTCGCCACGCGTCACGAAAGTTTCCGCGCATCGATCGTGGCCGATTCGAAAGGCCCGCGGCACAAGTTCGACGAAACCATCGGCCAAGCCGTCGATCGCATCGACGCCCGCGCAATCACCGCCGAAGAATGGCCGGCCGCGCTTGCTCGTATCGAGACGGAAGCCGCCAGCCGGTTGTTCGATCTTTCCGCCGCGCCACTCTGGCACTTCACGCTCGTCGAACGATCCGACCGCGAACATATTCTCATCGTGGTAACGCACCACATCATGGCCGACCGCTGGTCGATTGGCCTGTTCGTCCAGGAACTTGCACGCGAATACAGCGTGCGAATCGATGGCAACTCAACGTCGACGCGTACGGACCGCCTGCCCTACCCCGAAGCGATGCGCAGGCTCGAGCCGAGCCCGCACGATGAGTTGATGGCCGCGTCAAAGGCGGTGTGGGGCAACGTCTTCTCAACTCGCGTCCCCGACCTGCGTCTTCCAACCGATCGCACTCCGCGGACAGCCCCGAGCTATCACGGAATCCGCAAGCCCGTGCAGTTCGACGCGAGCTTTTCGGCCGCGATTGATACTTATGCCCGCGACGCCGGTGTGACGCCCTATGTCGTCTTTCTGAGCGCCCTCGCCATCTCGCTGCATGCCGATACCGAGCAAGACGACCTTGTGATCGTCACCCCTGTTTCGGGCCGCCATCGAGCTGCGACTCGCGGGGTGCTTGGCTACTTCAACAACCTCCTGCCGGTTCGGCTCGACCTTGCCGACCTCGGAACGTTCCGCAGATTTGTAGGCGAAGTCGAAGGCGTCACCAGGCAGGCGTTTTCGCATCAAGACGTGCCGTTCGCGAACATCGCCGAGCTGCCCGGCCTCAATCACACGAACCTGGCGCGCTGCCTGTTCTCGCTCCAGAACACAACGTCGCTGCAACTCGAACTGCCCGAAATCGAATCGACCTATGAGGACGTTTCCAACCAAACGTCGAACTTCGATCTCGCGTTGTTCATCGAATCGCACGAAAACGCCTATCGCGGATTCTTCGACGCCAAGACCGATTTCTGGAGCGAAGGGGCGATCGATCGCTTTGTCGCTCGCTTCCAGACGCGACTCATCTGGCTGCTCCAAAACGCCGAGAAATCGCTTGGCGAATTGCCGGCGCAGGACTTCGACACAAGTGCGATTTCGCCACTCGACGCTTCAGCCGAAGGTTTTCCAAATCAATCCAACAGCCCGCGAAACGAGCTGGAACGGCGGATGATCGAGCTCTGGGAACAGGTGCTCGAAATCCAGCCTCTTGGTCCGGCGAGCAATTTCTTTGAAGTCGGCGGCCATTCGCTCGTTGCCGCGCGGTTGATCGAACGAATCGGCCGTGAGATCGGCCGCGAGCTGCCACTCACAGCGCTCCTGCACGCGCCGACGATTCGCGAATTCAGCCAGTTGATCGCCGACGGTGACGACGCCCCTTGCTGGGCCTCACTGGTGTCGATTCAGGCCGAAGGCTCACGCCCACCGTTTTTCTGCGTGCACGGCGGCGGTGGCGGCGTGCTCACGTTCTCACATTTCAAAAATGTTCTTGGTCTCGATCAACCGCTTTACGGTTTGCAAAGTCCCCGAAGCAAAGGGGCGAATGGACCGGAAACGGTTGAGGAGCTCGCGGAAGTCTACTTGCGAGCCATCCGCGAAATTCAACCCGATGGCCCCTACTACCTTTCGGGCCATTCGTTCGGCGGGTTGATCGCCTATGAGATGGCCAAGCGACTGACGGCGGTCGGCGAAACGGTCGCGTTTCTTGCGATTCTCGACCACCCCGGCCCCGACGTGAAGATCACGCTTCGAGACAAGATTAGCCGTCAATTGTTCATGATGGCACAGCTTGATTTCAAACAGCGCTGTCGCTATATCTTCGATCGCGTGACGTGGGCGATTCGCCGCAACGAGCATTTACCGCTCTTTCTGCGCAAGGCTGCGCTCGTCTGGGTGGCCGGTCGACGCGACTGGAACTCGGCCGAACATCGGCTCAAGTCGATCACCACCGCATTGAAGGCGCTTGATCAATACAAGGTGACGCCGTATCCTGGACCGCTTTCGCTCTTCCGCGCGCGGCACGGTGGCCTGGCGATCAACTGCGACGCGAAGGGCGGCTGGGGAAAATCGGCCCTGGGAGGCGTCGAGGTTTTCGACCTGTTCTGCGGCCACATGCAAATGGTCGAGCAGCCGCACTTGGGGACGCTCGCGAGTTACTTGCAATCGGCTCTGTTGCGTGCACAGACAGCGGCTGAACATGCTGTGGATCAGGTCATCGCTGCATCGATCTAATAATCAAGTAACGCTTGCCTGACCACAAGCGCTGATCGCTGAGCCTTTGGCGTCTTGAACTTGGTGAGCGATCCCTGTTCTCTGCTCCAATGAACGAACTCAGGATTCTTATCATCGAAGGCACGGAAGGAACCGGTCCATTCCGCGGCGCCGACATTCTGATTGACGGCAATAGACTCATCGATATCTTGAAGCGTATCGAGTCGCCCTATGCTAAGTCAGAGGGCTCGCCGGAGGTCGCCGGCGAATATCTCAGCCTTTCGGTCGCTACAACACTTCTTCCTTCACGCCACTTTCTCGGTGAACCTCGACGCATCTTTGTGCATGATGAAAAAGTTGCTATTTTGATTTGTACTTGCGGTTGCGAGGGATGCTGGGACTTTGTGTGCCACATGGAGTTTTCTGAGAGCGTGGTCACTTGGTCAAGATTCGAACAGGTTCATCGCAATTGGGATTATTCAGAATTGGGCACTTTCACCTTTGATAGGAAGAATTACGAGGCCCAATTCTCGCAACATTCTGCGGAGCTTGCATCGGATTGAGTCAGTTTCCGAGCCAACTTGGCGATGACGAAGTGTCGGTCTGGACGATCTCGCTGGAACAGCCGGCAATCGTCCAGGATCGCTTGTTGCAACTGCTCAACCCACAAGAACGCGAGCGGGCTGCGCGGTTTCGTTCGCTCCCTGCTCGCCGACAATTCATCATCGGTCGAAGCTGTCTGCGCGCGATTCTCAGCCAATTCCTGAACGTACCGCTCACCGAAATTCGCTTTGACGCCGGAGGCAAAGGGAAGCCGTTTCTGCACCACGAAATGGCCTCGACGCTCGAATTCAATTTGAGCCACTCGGGCGACATGGCCGCAATCGGCGTGACGCGAAATCGCGTGCTCGGCATCGACATCGAACAGGTCCGCGAGATTACCGACTTCGAAGCCCTGGTCACGCGATTCTTCTCGCCAACGGAATGTGCGGCGTTCGCTCAGCTTGAAGCCGACGTCAAGCTGCCTGGGTTTTTCCGCACTTGGACGCGTAAGGAGGCGTTCATCAAGGCGACGGGCCAGGGATTATCCCGTTCGCTCGAAAGCTTTGATGTTGGCGTTCATCCGAATTCGCCGCCAGGACTTTTGCGGGTTGTGGACGATCCCGATGAACCCGGGCGCTGGACGATGATCGACTTCATGCCGCGCGAAGATCTCTTCGGCTCGCTCATCGTCGCGGGCCAAAACGTCACCGCGCGATTTCAATCGTTCGACCCGCAGACGGACATCTGAACTCATTGCCAGCGAGACGCCACTGCGTTAGACCATAGCGGTGGTTTCTTTCCTTTCGCTGGGAATGCGCGATGAGTCGACACAATTTCTTGTTCGCCATGAGTGCGATTGCGCTGCTGAATGGTCATGCGCACGCGGCACAGTCCAAGTCGCCGCCGAACATTGTCTTCATCTTCAGCGACGATCACGCCTATCAAGCAATTAGCGCCTATGGCGATCCGCGCAAGTTGCTCGAGACGCCGAATATCGACCGCATCGGCCGCGAAGGGGTTCGGTTCAATCGCTGCCTGGTGACTAACTCAATTTGCGGACCCAGCCGCGCGACGATTCTCACCGGCAAATACTCACATCTCAACGGCTTTTACAACAACACGAATAGCCGCTTCGATGCCTCGCAGACGACGTTTCCCAAGTTGCTCAAGGCTGCGGGATACCAAACGGCTGTCATCGGCAAATGGCACCTTGTGAGCACTCCCGCGGGATTCGACGAGTGGCACATCCTGCCCGGGCAGGGTGTCTACTACAACCCGCCGATGATCCACAACGGCAAACGCGTCGAGCACCAGGGCTACACGACCGATTTGATCACCGATTTCAGCATTGATTGGCTCAAGAATCGCGATCAATCGAAGCCGTTTTTGTTGATGTGCCAGCACAAGGCGCCTCATCGTGAATGGTCGCCTGCGCTTCGGCATCTTGGACACGACAAGGACCGCGTTTACACCGAGCCGGCCACGCTCTTCGACGACTACAGCGGCCGTGGCAAGGCCGAGCATGACCAGGATATGACGATCGCAAAGACGATGACAGCAACGGACATCAAGCTCACGCCGCCCCCGCGTTTGACGCCCGAGCAGCTCAAAGTCTGGAACGCGTACTACCAGCCGCGAAACGAGTTGTACAAAAAGGCTCAATTTACCGGTCAGGACGCGGTGCGCTGGAAATATCAGCGGTACATGCACGACTATCTCGGCTGCGTGAAAGCGGTCGATGAAAGCGTCGGTCGCATTCTGGCGTATCTCGATGAGGCCAAGCTCGCGGATAACACGATCGTGGTTTATGCCTCCGATCAGGGTTTTTACCTCGGTGAACACGGCTGGTTCGACAAGCGGTGGATCTTCGAAGAATCGGTGCGGACGCCATTGCTCGTGCGCTGGCCGGGCGTCGCACAGGCGGGCGCAGTTCGCAATGAACTCGTCTCAAATGTCGACTTCGCCGAGACGTTTCTTCAGGCCGCGAACGTCTCAATTCCGGCCGATTTTCAAGGGGCCAGCCTGATCCCGCTGCTCAAGGGTGAGACACCTGCTGACTGGCGCAAGAGCTTTTATTATCAGTATTACGAATATCCCCAGCCGCATCACGTGCGACCGCATTATGGGGTGATCACCGATCGCTACAAACTCGTGCGCTTTGAATCGGCAGACGTGAACGACTGGGAGCTTTTCGATCTCAAGAACGATCCAGCCGAACTCAAGAATGTCATCGCTACGCCGGAAAACGCAGCGACCGTTGCAGAGCTGAAAACAGAAGTGGCACGGCTTCGGAAAGAGTTGAAGGTTCCCGATCAAACGCCGCCGGAAGCTTCGGGACAAAAGGTCGTCAAGTAAACGAACAAGGCGAGCGAGAATTCCCACGAGGAACTCGCTCGCCCCAACGGTTTAACGCCCTCGCTCATTCAGAGCTGGGAGACTTTCGACGCCACACCACCAGATGCTTTTAATTTCTCGAGTCCAGATTTCAGGTACGAGACCACTTCTTCCGCCGACATCCGGCCCTCTTTGGAACCGAGCAGTCTTCCATCGGGGCTAAGAATCACAAAGTGGGGCGTCGCTGCCGTTTCGGTGAGCCCCATCTCTCGGGCCGAATTCGCTCGCCCGAGTGCGATGCGCTGATCGACTGAGAGTGAATCGATGGGGACCGAGTCGGTATGGAGTTGGACCCGCACAAACGGACCGAGCGCCTGCACCACTTCGGGCCGGGGAAATACCTCGGCCTCCATTTGGCGGCAGCTTGTGCAGTTCGTACCGACGAAAGCGACGAGGAGAGGAAGATTCTTGGCCCGTGCCTCTTCAACCCCCGCTTCGTAGCTCAACCCCCAACTCACGCCATGGAATGACTTCTGCGCACGAAGCAATGGTTGATATTCTTTCGTCGATTCGACAGCCTTGGCGGCGGCCACCTTCATTCGTTTGCTCGTCGATAACTTGAACTTCTCGAGACCAGACTCCAACTGTGCCGTGAACTCGGCCGACGACATCCGTTCGCCCTTCGCGACCAGGACCTCTTCATCTGGGCTCAGCACGACGAAGTATGGGACTGTTGCCGATTTAATGAGCTTCAGCTCACGTTCGAGATTGGCCTCGGCGAGTTTTTCTCGTTCATCGTTCGCGATCGATCGAATCGGCACGAGATCGGTGTAAAGCTGCACCCGGACGAACTGATTGAGCATCGGAATCAACCGGGGCTTCGAGAGAACAGTCTGTTCCATTTCGGCACCATTCGCATCGTTTATACCCGCGAAGCTAATCAGAATCGGAATCTTTTTGATCCTGGCTTCCTCAATCGCTGCCTGGTAGCTCATTCCCCAAGTCATACCGTGGAATACCGTCTGCTCGCGCTCCGCTTTTTGAGGATCTTTAGACGCCGCCTTTGCGTCCTTGTCCGCGGTCGCCTTGAACTTATCGAGGCCGGAGTTCAAGTGCGAAATGAACTCGGTTGGCGACATGCGATCGCCCTTGGCACCCAACACTTCCTCGTTGGGGCTGAGCATCACATAGAATGGATTCGCAGCCGACTTGGCGAGTTTTAGCTCACGATCGAGATTGGCCTCGGCGAGTTCCAGGCGTTGCTCGGCCGTAAGCGACTTGATCGGCACCGTATCAGTGTAAAGTTGAACACGCACGAATTTGTTGAGAACGTCAACAACCTCGGGCTTGGGGAGCACCTCTTGCTCCATCAAGCGACAGTTCGCGCAATTCACACCTGTGAAATCGATAAGAATGGGAATATTCTTCGACTTGGCTTCCTCAACCGCCGCTTCGTAGCTCATCCCCCAGCTTACGCCGTGGAACGACTTCTGCTCGCGCTGGGCAAGTTGGGGATCGGTCGAAGTTGCGGCTGTTTCGTGCGACTCGCCACCGCCGCCTCCACCACTTGCAACATTGGCGGTGAGGCTACCGGCATCGGCGGGCAGCAGGCCAACCACCATGTACCAGAGCTTGCTCTGTGGCGGACGGCCGAAAAGTGCGGGCGAAAGGAAGAGCGCCAGGAACAGAAATACGCTGCCGAGGACGATGCGTCCCGGGCCGACCTTCACAGCCTCGTGGTCGTGATCGGTGCGGAACAGGCCGAGAAGGTAGACACCGCAAACCGCTGCCAGCACGATCCAGATCGTCAAAACTGCTTGCGCGTTCATCCAGGCGTCAGCGGGAACGACGAACGCCGTCTCCGCCGTGTTGATGAACTTGAACGCCGCGCCGATTTCCACCAGGCCGCCCACAACCTTCACGCAATTCATCCAGTCGCCGCTCTTGGGCATCTTTGCGAGCAGGCCGGGCGATAGCGCGAGCACGAAGAACGGCAAGGCGACAACGGCGGCGAACGTCGCGAGGCCGATGATCGGATAGAAGTAATTTCCACTCGCCGCGATCACAAGCAGCCCGCCCACGACCGGGAACGTGCAGGTGAACGAAGTAATGGTGAGCGTGAGCGCCATGAACATCACGCCGACGAGTCCCCCCTTCCCTTCACCCTGCGCCGAGACGTTGAGCAGGAAGTTGGGGAGTCGGATCTCGAACAGACCGAGCAAGCTCAGGCCAAATGCGAGGAAAAGCGTCGCGACGAACGCATTCACCCAGAAGTTGTTCGCGAGCTTCGACAGCGACGCCGCGCCGAAGAAGACGGAGAAGATCACGCCAACAGCCGTGAAGATCCCGATGATCGATAGGCAGTAAACGACAGCGAGGCCGGTCGTCGATTTGCCCGACTGTCCCTGCTTCACGAAGAAGTTGACGGTAATCGGCACCATTGGCCAGACGCAGGGCATAACCAAAGCACCGACACCCCCCGCCATGCAGGCGAGCAGGAACGGAATCAAACCCTTGGCCGCTTCCTTTTCGACTTCGCTCTGAGTCTTCTCGGGAGTCGAAGGCGGCGTGGCTGCGACTACTTCCTTGGGTGCGGGTGCCGACTTCTCGGGCGTTGCCGTTGCGGCAGCGCCGGGCTCGGTGGGCATCGGTGGAGCCTTCGCGAACTCAGGTCGAACGGGGCCGGCCGCGACAGCAAGCTCGACGTCGGGCAGCGTCCACTGTCCAGGGATGCTGCAGCTCTTGTCGTTGCAAATCTGGAAGCCGATCTGAGCTCGCAGCGTCTTCTTACCCAGCTCAGCTCCTTCGGGAACCGTCAGCGGCAGCCGCCAGGTAACCTCGTCTTCATGAAATTCAAGGAAAGGTATGTTCGGGAATACATCTTCGTGCTTTTTGACCGGAGCCTTGAGCGGATACCAATCGCCTTGCGGTTGGAGGTTGGAAGTTTCAAAAAAGTCGAACTCAGTCAACTTTGGTCCGTCATCCGCCGGTTTCTTCGAATACTTGTAGATATGATAACCATCAGTCAGCTTCGCGGTCACTTCATAGAGCACTGTTTCGCCAACGTGTGCCTCGGCCGGGACGACGCGAGCCGTCAGCGTAACGGCCGGCGGTTTGGCGGCGGCCCGGGTGTCTTTGCGAGCCGGCTGTTTTACCTCGGCGGCTGTCTGCGAGACGTTGAGATCGGTCTTGGGCTTCGCCTCGCCACCGCCAATCACCTCAAACTCAGCGGCTGCCAGGGTCCAGCGGCCGGGGAAGCTGCAATTTTGGTCGGAGCAGATCTGGTAGCTCGCCTGCACCTTGATCGATTTCTTCCCAGGCGCGGCGTCGGCGGGAATCTGCAACTTGCGGGTCCAGGTGACCTCGCCTTCGTGATATTCGACGAACGGCAGTTCGGGGAACGCTGGTTCCTTTTTCTTGGTCGCCGGTTGATCGGCGGTCCAGTTGCCCTGAGCGGTCAGGCCGTCGGTGTCGAAGAGATCGAACTGAGTGACTTTCGGACCGTCGTCGGGCTGCTTCTCATTGTAGGCGTAAATATGCCAGCCGAAATCGACCTTCGCCGTGACCGAGAGCGTAACCGTTTGCCCTGGCTTGGCTTGCTTCGGCTCGATTTTGGTCGTCACCTCGACCTGTGTCGGCCGAGACTCCGCCCGGCTGTCCTTGAGCTTTGGCTTGGGATCGGCAGCGTAAGCAATTGCCTGAAGACCACTTACAAGAATTAATGCGCCAGCGGCGATGAGGGCGAGCCGGAAGCGGAGGGGTCGGGCGGTGGGCAGAGAAGGCATGGCGTCGAGACCTCGGTTGGAGGGAGTCGCGCACAAGCCGCAACCGGCCCTGACGCGACATTGGCAGATCGTAATCCGATTAGGCACGACCGACAAGCTAACAGTCGAGGTCAGGCGGCCTTGCTTGCATCAACTTGGCAAGCCATGCGTCCGCCAGTCCCGGGCCGAGGAACTCGGGTTGACCCTCCTTGAAATCTCCCCTACGATCGCGCGGCGGGCAAGGTTCGATCCGCCTTGGCAGTTTTCACGAATGGATTCGTGGAAGCCGTGGTCGGCACGCACCTCGAACTTCATTCTTCCCGGGCGAAACGGAATTCCCCACAATGCGCTACGTGATCGTGGCGGCCTGTTTGCTCGCCGCGGCGACGGCCGGATGGCTGAGCTGGGAAACAAGTCATAACCGCCTGGTATGGGACCACTTCGACGTGGTCAAGCCGGGCATTCTCTACCGCTCAGGCCAGTTGAACCGCAACCAGCTCATCGACGCGGTCGGCCGGTTCGGCATCAAAACGGTGGTCAACTTTCAGATCGAAGGGCCTGGCGTCGCCTTCGAGCGATCAACCGCCAAGAGCCTCGGCGTCGACTTTGTGAACCTCCCCATGCCGGGCGACGGTTTTGGCGATGAAGCGCAATTTCGCGAAGTCCTCAAAGCTTGCGACGACCCAGCGCGCCGTCCCGTGCTCATCCATTGCGCCCGCGGTACCTGCCGCACCGGCGCAGCGGTCGCGTTTTATCGCTACGAGCGCGACGGCTGGACGATCGCCGACGTCAACCGCGAGATGCGGCGCCAGTCATACTCCGATGGCTGGATCGCAGGCTACGTGCTGGCGATGACCAAGGGCCGTCCGCCCAAGGACATTTTCGAGCCCAAGGTAACGCGCGAAGCCTACCTGCCGGCCGCGCCAGCCCCCGAGCCGATCAAGGAAGTCGACATCGAGCATCTGCCGATCGTCGAAAGTGCGACCTCCGAGAGGAATACCCATGTCCGCTGATACGACTCTGGGCCTTGGGCGTCCAGCGGCCCGGCTGCGCGTCGACCACGTTGGCCACGCCTGGGACCTGCAACGGCTCGCGCTTCCGGCGGTGTTCGTCGCGGCGGCGGTTGGCTTCGTCATCATCGGCGGCGGCAATCTCGACCTCGGTCCGGACGAAGCGAAAATCGGCCTGTCGGCAGTCGAGCCCATCGGCCCATTCGGCCAGTCGCTTGGCGGCTGGGAACCGTCGATCTGGGTCGGTGCTTATCTCCCGAGCAAGCTCTGGTATCTCGCCAGCGGAATGTGGGAATCGGCGATCGTCCGCTGGCCGGCCGTGATCGCGGCAATCGTTACAGCCCTGATCGTGGTTCGCACCGTGCGGACCAAAGCCGGGGTGAGGATGGCCTCGCTCTGCGCGGTAACCTGGTTCGGCTCGATCGCCATGATGGATCGCTCCGGCGACGCCGGGCTTGATTTGATTGCCGGCATGGGCACGATTCTCGCCGTGAACCGGCTGCTCGCAGGCGGTGCAAGTTGGACTGTCGGCCTGTTCGCATCGTGGGCGTTCCTGGCAGGTGGCTGGCCGCCGCTGGCGATGATCGGCCTGACGTCGATCTTGCTCGGCCGATCGGGCGCTTCGATCAATTACAAGGTGATCATTCCCGTCGTGCTCACGGTGGTCGGATGGTCGGCCTGGGCACTGGCGACGACCCGTGCGGAAGTCTGGGCGGCAGCGCTCACCTTGCCGTTGACCAAGTCCTCAGCCTGGATGATGGCCGCCACGGTGCTCGGCCTCGGTCTGCCGTGGTCGCCGTTCGCTGCGCTCGCGTTCTCGCCGTCGATTCGCGACCAATGGAAACCGGAAGGCCGAGCCTACCTGGTCGGCTGGGGTCAGGTGGCGATCGCGAGCCTGATCGCCGGAACGGTCATTCCCGGCTTCGCGACCGCCGCGACGATGACGGCACTCGCGGGTCTTTCCGTCGTTGCCGCCGCAAGCCTCGACGCGACACTACAAGCCACGCTCACCACCAAGGCCCGAGTTTGGCTCGCATTCGCGGCAATCACGCTCGCTGTCCTCTGGACGGTGTTCGCAGTCGTCTGGGGTGTGCAGCTTGCGCTCAATATCGCCTATTACCGGGCGATTTCGATCACGCTCATCGCCCTGGCGATTGGCCTGGTCACGATCGTTGCGGCGTCGAGTTGGCTAGGAGATCGCCGCGGACAGATCGCCTCGCTGATCTTGCTCGCCGTCTCGTTCAAGCTCGCCCATTTCGGCCATCACGTTCCCGAGTGGAACTATCGCCACAGCCAGGCGCCCTGGGGCCGAGCGATTGGCCAGTGGCTGCCGCGCAGCTATCCGGTGCACGTTCTGCACGCCTGGCCGACGGACCTGGTCTTCGCGATCGAGCGTCCCGTTCGACACATCGTCGACCCGCGGCTCCTTCCCGATCGACCCGGCCCGAGCCCGAAATTCATCCTCTTGCTCGCGTCGGAATTCGAACACTGGCAGACCGACAAGTGGCCCAAGATTGTGCCCGTTGCGCGGTTCCAGGATGAGGTCGGCGAGGGTCGTGTTCTTGCGCGAACGGAGGGAGAATTCTCGTGGCGCAAAGCAGCGACAGAAGCTGCGGCCGAGGATTGATGTCAGCGCTATTCAAACGCTTTTGATTTGACCGCCCGCGCGGGATGACCGAAGTTGGTGAATGAAGCGTCCTCGCGCCGACTGCGGCGCGAGGGTTTGCCGCGCGATCCCGCGAGGCGGCGCAACATGGGCGAGATCTTCGGTTTTCTCCTCGAAGCCGCAGCAAACGGTCTCACGCTACTACTCGACGCGATTCCCGACTCGCGCTGGCAGGCGGTTGGCTCCGTGTGGGCCTGGCCGATGGCAATATGCATCGCGGTGGGAGTGAGCACGCTCGCCGCAGCCTGCTATTTCGGCCACTCGTGGCTCTACCAGTTGGCACTTGCGATTTGCCTGCTAGCCCTTGGCCTGGCATGCTTAGCCGCGTTTTGTTCGCGCGAGTAATGAATGAGATTGGCTCGCACAAGGAGTTAGTGCACCGCCGTAGCAAGCATGATTGAGATGGGTGCCACTGGCTTTGCCAGTGTTCTCTGTTTATTCGTTTGCAGAGCACTGGCATAGCCAGTGGCACCCAGATTTTTAGCAGCGGCGAGAACGAAAACGATTCATCATTTCCTTGCGCGCGACTCTTTCTCCTCGATTCCGCCGATGCCAAATCGCCGGCCGAGTTCTTCCTCAACGTCACGCAGGCTGACGCCCTTCGCACAGAGCAGGACGAGCGTGTGAAACACGAGGTCGGACGCTTCGCCGACGAGATGGGCCCGGCCGCTCGAGCCAGATTCTTCAGCCGCTTCAACGACCTCGGCCGCCTCTTCGAGAATCTTGGCGCCGATCTTCGGCACGCCACCATTCAACAACTTCACAACGTATGACGGTTTCGCGGGGGGTGTTTGCTTGCGCTCGAGGATCACGGATTCGAGCGCCTCCAGGATCGACGAATGATCGGTCATGTTCTCAAAAAATCCCTCGCGCATCGAATCTTGTCTGGCTGCTTCCAGAGTACCTGCAAGCCGACTTGTTGCCAACCTTTCAAGTCAGCGTCAGAATGATCGAGACGGTGAGATCCGCGCGTAATGTGTCTCTCGATTTGGTGCCTTCTTTTGCCCGAAGCGCGGCTCCCCCGCAACTTTAAGAGTTGATCTTTCAAGCGGATGGGTGATCCACGATGACGAAAACCTTACAAGTCAATCTTGTTGCATTTGTTATGTTCGGTGGTGTGCTTTGGGCGCAAGCTCAGGACCCGGCTGTGCCGAAGTCTGACGCAGAAAGACAAGCCCTGATGGGTCAGGAATTTCAACGCGTGCAGGATGCAATGAAGCAGCGGCAACGGGAGATGCAAAACCTCGCGCAGCAGCAACAAAGACCTGGCTTTCCTCCTGGCGGATCCGGAGGAGTGGGAAGGGGCGGGAACGGCGGCGGCTTCGGAGGAGGGTTCGGCGGACCGCAGGGTAGATATACAAATCAGGGAAACTTCGGCGGCAAGCCAGGTGAGCCACGGTACAGGCACGTGGGTGACGTCGTTTATGTCACATCGGCAAATAACGACTCCTTCACAGTATTCGCCATATACCCCCGGCCTGGTAAAAGTGCGACTGTTCGCTTTCCCGC
This sequence comes from uncultured Isosphaeraceae bacterium, assembly GCA_945957605.1. Classification (GTDB taxonomy): domain Bacteria; phylum Planctomycetota; class Planctomycetia; order Isosphaerales; family Isosphaeraceae; genus CAMFLR01. Next base: position 270,773 of record CAMFLR010000003.1, on the reverse strand, counting down.
GGAGGATGGTTTACCGCGCAGCATTAACTGGACCAACAACGGCGCCATGTTTGCTTTGGTCGTCGACGCCCCCAAGCTGAAGCGACTCGATGTTTACATCCCCAACGTACACAAGTGGTACAGCCAGGACCTGAAACAACCTCACTCCGGCGCGATGACTCCCATTATGGGAAACACCGTGCTGGCCTATCGCGACGGTCGCTATGTCTATGCCTTCGGCACCGTCGCGAATAAGTGGGGAGTGCTCGAACTGCCCGAAGGCTTCGATGCTGAGCCTGTCGTCGGCTATAACGACGTGAAAATCGAAAAAGACGGGCATCTCTACGAGTTCAATACCAACAAAGGCGAGTGGATCCACACCGACCTCCGCGAAGCGATCAAGGCTGCAATCGAGCGTGAAACAAAAGGCGAGAAGTAATCGGGGTAATGAGTATGCGAACCGCCTGGCCTATTCTTATGCTGCCCCTTCTTATCGCCGCCGCTCCTCCCTCCATCGGCTATACGGCGAGGCGTCTCAACCTCGCCGCCGACGTCCTGCCAAGCTGCATGACAACCCAGCCCAACGGCACGATCGTCATCGGCTCGATGGATGGCGATATCCTTCAGCTTCGCGACACCAACAGCGACGGCATTCCCGACTCGCTTCATCGCTGGGCCGGCACGCTGCCTCATTGGCCGCTTGGCATGATGGCCGAAGGGGACGACCTGCTCGTCTCCACCAAATCTGCGCTGTTGCGACTCAGCGATCGCGACCACGACGGCTGGGCCGAACGTTGGCGCACGGTCAGCGACGCGTGGGACGTCACCAAGGATCACCACGACTGGACGACCGGCATCGTCCCCTGGCCCAAGGGGGGATGGATCGTCGCCCCGGCGACTGATGACGTGCGATCGAAAGACGTGCAAGGGCGTCATTACCTGCGGGGCAAGGCTGTGCATATTGCAGCCGATGGTCGCGAGGAGATCATTGCCGACGGCCTGCGATACGTGACCGGCTGGGCCGCGCGTCCCGCAGACGGCGCGATCTTCTTCACCGATAACCAGGGGCAGCAAAAAACGTCGTGCGAGATCAACCGGCTCGTCCCTGGCGGTTGGTACGGCTATCCGAGCAAGGCTGACGTCGCCTCAACTCGCGAACAATCCTACGTCACGCCGACGATTCGTATCCCCTACCCTTGGGCGCGGTCGGTCAACGGTATGACCTTCGTGAACGCAGGTGGCAAGTTCGGGCCAATTGATGGCCAGATCATCCTGTGCGAATACAATAACAAGTTTCTTCTTCGCGCCAGCCTCGACGAGGTGAACGGCACGACGCAAGGAGCCGTCTATCCGTTTCTTGACGGACTTCTGGGACCGGTTTGCCTCACGTTCGCTCCTGATGGCTCGCTTTACGTGGGCAACATGCGCGAGTCGGCCTGGGGGAGCGAGCCCGAGCAGGGCGCTATCTATCGAGTTGCGTACGATGGCAAGCGGCCGTTCGGCATTCGCGAGGTGAAGGCGATCCCCGGTGGATTTCGCATCGATTTCTTCGATTCGATCAAGGCTCGAAACGACGTCGCCGAGGCGAAGACGTACCGCGTGCGCCGGTTCCATCACGTCTTTTCGGGAACATATTATTCTTCGGTGAAGGATGAGGAGACGCTCACCGTTCAAACAGTCGAGCGCGGGTCGGATGGTACTTCTGTTACAATAGCGCTCGCGCAGCCGTTGATTGCCGACCGGATTTACGAGATCCGCGTCAATCTGCCCGACGCGCGACCCGACATGAGCTTTTATACGATGACCGTGGTTCCGACCGCGAAGAAGGCGAATTGAGCGATGGAGCAGGAGACGGAGTTCGAATTCGGCGTGGCGATTCCCGGCCGCATCCTGCCTGAAAACCAGTGGGCAAAAACCGGCATCAAGCGACTCCCGCCTCCTGGCCCGCTCGATTGGACCGCCATTTTCGGCCGCACTGCGCCCGTTGTGCTCGAACTCGGCTGCGGCAACGGACGCTACACGCTTCAAAGCGCTCTTGCGCGTCCAGAAGTCGATCATTTCGCCACCGACATTCTCCCCGTCGTCATTCGTTACGCCACGCGACGCGGCAATCAGCGAGGCCTGACCAACGTTCGCTTCGCCGTGCGCGACGCAGAAACCTTCGTGCGCGACTACGTTGCGCCCGGTACTGTGCTTGAGGTGCATCTCTATCACCCGCAGCCCTATCACGAGCAACGGCTGGCCCATAAACGACTCGTCACACCACTATTTCTGGCCGACGTTCATCGTTGTCTCGCCCCTGGCGGGTTGTTCGTCATCCAGACCGATAACCCCGACTACTGGGCCTACATGAAGGAAGTTCTGCCTGTTTTCTTTGAATTCGAGGAGCACACCGAGCCCTGGCCCGATGCCCCCGAAGGCCGCAGCCGCCGCGAGATTCTGGCGCGGAGCCGAGGGCTGACGATCTATCGCGGAGTGGGCAAAGCACGCGAGGGGCTGAGTCGAACTGAGGCACTCAAGGTCGCCAAAACGCTTCCGGCGCCGACGTTTCGAAGTCGTGGTCCCTGGTGCGACTTGGATGCCCTCGAACGCGAAGGTCATTGACTGTAAGTTTTTGATGCCCGAATTCATCGATTTTATTCATTCTTTGGTCAAAATCGTCATAATCGCTTGAGTGCGTGGATTCTTCTCTGTCCGGGATGGTCATTCGAATCTTTTAGATGTTAAGTTGGATAGACTCCCTCGATTCTTTCGCTGATTCACACCTGCGCTGATTGATACCTGGAGCTCGCATCATGGATCGGAAGCGTCGCCGCTCCCTTCGCCCGTTCGTCGATATTCTGGACGATCGCTGCCTTCCGACCGTCGCCACCCCCCTTCCCGCGGGGCTCTCACCCGTTCAGGTCAGAACGGCGTACGGTATCAACTCAATGCAGTTCATCTCGCAAGGCGTGCACTATGCAGCCGATGGCGCCGGCCAGACGATCGCCATCGTCGACGCATATCATGATCCGTTTGCGCTGAACGATTTGCAGGTTTTTGATAAGACGTTCAACCTGCCCGACCCGCCAAATTTCACGCAATACAACTTGAGCGGTGACTGGAACACCAGCGACGACACCGCCGGCGAAACCACACTCGACATCGAATGGGCGCACGCCATGGCGCCTGGCGCGAATATCGTGCTCGTCGAGACGCCGAACTTCACGGTCGATGGCCTGTTGCAGGGGATCGACTTCGCTCGCAACCTGCCCAACGTGTCGATCGTTTCGCTGAGCTATGGCTATCCGCAAAACGAAGTTCCCAACCCGGAACAGTATGACCACTTCTTCACCACACCGGCTGGCCACCAGGGCGTGACGTTCTTCGTCTCGTCGGGTGACAATGGCACTGCGCCTCCTTATGGCGGCGTCGAGTGGCCGGCTTCGTCGCCGAACGTCGTTGCCGTCGGCGGTACGACACTGTCGATCAACTCGACCACCGGCTATCAGGGCGAGTCGATCTGGGGTGCGGCCGACACCTCGAGCGGACGCGACGGCACCGGCGGCGGCTATGCCAGCTTCGTGCCCGAACCGTCGTGGCAGTACAAGATTCAGCAGACCGGCAAGCGCAGCGTCCCCGACGTTGCAATGCTTGCCGATAGCAACACGGGCGTCGCCCAGTACTTCACAGTCCCGTCGTTCGGCGAAAGCTTCTGGTTTGTCGACGGCGGCACGAGCCTCTCGGCACCGCTCTGGGCTGGCCTGATGGCGATCGTGAACGAAGGCCGCCAGCTCCAGGGCCTGCGCACGCTCGATGGCCCGACCGAAACCCTCCCCGCACTCTACTCGCTACCGTCGAGCGACTTCAACCAGATCGCGGTGAACGGCCCCGGCTTCCAGCGCAATTACGCGTTCGGACCGATCACGTCCCCCTCAACCGTGATCACCACCGGCCTGGGATCACCCGCCGGCGAGCAGTTGATTCTCGACCTCATCAACCCGCCGACCGCCCCGGCCACCACCGCGCCCGCCACGACGAACCCGGTGGTATCGACGGTCTTCGGCACCGGTTTCGGCTTCGTCGCCCCCACGAGCGACACGACGACAACCCATGCCGGAGCACACAAGACAACCAAGAAGCCAGCCACGCACAAGGCTCCGGCCAAGCCGGTTCACGCGGCGCCCAAGAAGCCCGCACACGTTCAAGCCGCCAAGCACGCGAAGGCCGCCAAGGTTGCAGCCCACGCCGCGCCCGCCGTGGCAACTCCGGTTGTCACCGAGGCCCAAGCTCAACTGATGGCCGCGTTCGACGCCGCTATTCCCTCCGCGACGAATTAACGCAGATCTGCTCGTAACACCTACAAAGAGCCAGCGCCGATCGTAAGGTCGGCGACGGCTCTTTTTTTGTTCATATCCTTGACTTTAACTCGTTTTGCGCACTGAGCGCGGTAAGAAAGTCAAATAGCTCGATCTGGACACATGCTGTTTTTTGGCAACCTTGACAATCGTTACAAAAAGCACTTCCGTCATGCACGCATGTTTTTTGGACCACAACACTGGCGAATGAGTCAATCGATGGGTTAGCTTTATCTGTACGACTTGAGCCGTCCCTCATCAGGTCGTTCGCCAATGATCCGGCAACCGGAGTTCGTGTCATGGTCCGCAGGAACCGTCGGGTTCTCCGACCGTCCGTCGATTGCCTCGATGAACGCTGCTTGCTCTCGGGCGTGGGTTCGCCGACAGGTTTCTCGCCGACCCAGATCAAAGATATTTACGGCCTCAGCGGCCTGACGTTCACGTCACTCTCAGGCCAGACGGTTGCGGCCGATGGCACGGGTGAAACGATCGCGATTGTCGCCGCGTTTTACACGCCGAACCTCGCATCCGACCTGCACGTTTTCGACACGACGTTCGGCCTTCCCGACCCTGCGCTGACACAGATCAATCTCGGCGGCCCGAACAACATTAACGACGGTTGGGCGAGTGAGACCACCCTCGACGTCGAATGGGCCCACGCGATCGCGCCCGGCGCGAATATCATCGTCGTCGAAGCGACGTCCGACGCGACCTCCGCGCTCGTCGACGCAATCAACACCGCGCGAAATACGCCGGGAGTTGTGGCGATCTCGATGAGCTGGGGCGGTCCGGAGATGCCCAACGAAAAGACCTACGACTCCACCTTCACCACGCCCGCCGGCCACACAGGAATTACCTTCATCGCCGCGAGCGGAGATACAGGCGCGGCCGGTGGCGCACAGTGGCCCGCGAGTTCGCCGAATGTGCTTTCGGTGGGCGGTACGTCGCTCGCGATTGATTCCAACGGCGGCTACGCGAGCGAATCGCTCTGGACGAGCAGCGGCTGGGGTTTGAGCGCGTTCGAGAGCGAGCCCGCGTATCAAAACCACGTACAAACGACGGGCCGTCGCGCAGTGCCGGACGTCTCGTTCCTGGGCGATCCCAACACTGGTGTGTCTGTTTACTTCACGATGCCATCGACCAACACGAGTAGTTGGCAGACCGTCGGTGGCACGAGCCTGGGCACACCGGCCTGGGCGGGCATTATCTCGATCATCGACCAGGGACTCGCACTGAGCGGCCAGGGTAGCCTCGACGGCGCCACGCAAACTCTTCCGCTCCTGTATTCGCTCGTCGCCGGAAATTTCCACACGGTCACGAACGCAACCGCAGCGGCGGACGCGGGCTTTCACGTCGGCAGCACGACGATCTCGACAGCCGGTCTCGGCACGCCGACTGGATTGCTCATCACATCGACGGTCCATCTGGCACTTCCGGTCGCGCAAGCCGGCTCGCCCGGCACGATCGTCGGAGGCGGCTCGACATCGACCGGCTCGACATCGGGTTCGGGCGGCACCACCACCGGCGGCTCAACGACTCCGCCGAACACCGGCGTTTGGTGGCCTGGCTTTGGTACTGAAACCAGCACTGGCACAGGGACGACGAAGGGCAAGAAGGGCAAAACCAAGACCCCCGTCGTCAAGAAACACCCAGCCCCAAAGCCGAAACCCAAACCGCAGCCCAAGACCCATCCCAAGGCGAACAAGGGAGCGAAACACGCGGTCGCTCAACACAACGTGTCGATCGCGCTGGCCCATTCGACGGGTGCCGGAGTGATGATCACCAGCACGCTCGCGCTGAATGCAGACGAAGAGTTGACCACTCCCGACTTGACCGCCCCCGCGGCATTCGAGAACGCACCCGCGGTTTTCGACGCGTTTGAACAGGCGATTCAAGAACTCGCCAACGACCTTTTCTGAGTCGTTTCAACGCGAGCCGGCAGGTCGTTCGCCGCCAATCACGCTGAGATCGACGGGTTCGTCGGGAGTGACAATCTTCCGGCGGACCCGCGTTGTCATGTCGCGAATGGCTGTAAGGTACAGCCCTTTCGCGGTCGCGCTTCGGGCACGCTGAAATTCGGACAGAATCGCGATGAACCGGCTCGCGCGAGCGTTCGCAAGCTCGACCGTTCGCCTCGCTTCGGATCGCGCAGTTTCGTCGATCGCCTTCGCCGAGCCCTTCGCCGCAATCATCATTGTTTCTGCACGCGTTTTCGCTTCAAACTGGCGGCGTTCCTTATCGCTTAGAGCCGTTTGTGCGGCTGCGAAGTCGGGCTGAACCTCGATTGGCACCTGCACGTCGGTCAGGCTCACCCCCATGATCCGCACGCCCAGGCCATATTGAGACGCACGTTTTTCAAGGTCGCTGAGCAGTTCGGCCGAGACCTCGGGGCGTTGGTCACGAAGCACGCCATCGATGCGCGTTCGCGTGAGCACTCGCGCGAGTGATGCTTCGCAGAGTCGGTCGAGAATGTCGTCGCGACGATCGGCGGCGAGCACGAAACGAAGCGGGTCGGACACGCGATATTGCACGACAGCGCGGGTACGAAGCAGATTGAGATCGCCAGTGAGATACTCGCCCGCGCCGGGATCGTCGTTCGGTCCGGCGAGTCCCGCGAGGCCGACTTCAATCTTGCGCACCTCTTCGAGCCGCAGGCGTTCGTATCGATCAAGCCCTCGCGGTAGGCCGAGATGCAGCCCTGGTCCCCACGAGTCGGAGAGAACGCGACCGAGACGCCGGACGACGATCACTTCGCCGGGACCGACGGTGACGATTCCACTCGCGAGCACGCCGATGCTGCCGGCAACGACGACCAGAAATCCGCCAAGCAGCTTGCGCCTGGTCATTATTTCTTCTCCCCAGGCGCGGCAATTTTTTCGCCGGAACTCGCTTCGGGAGCGGGGGGGACGGGCGGCGTGTCGCGCAGGAGATCTTCGCCGGGCCCTTGAATCAGCAACTTCAAGAGCGGGCTGGCAGACGAGAGAATGACGGTTGCACGGTCGTCGAGAATCGAGCGATAGGTTTCGAGCGTGCGGAGAAACTCGTAAAACTTGGGGTCGCGGCCGTGTGCTTCATTGAGCACGCGCATCGCCTCGGCCTCCCCCTGCCCCTTGATCCGTTCGGCGTCGGCCTCGGCCTTTGCGAGAATGCCATCTCGCTCGCGATCGGCCTGGCTGATGAGCACCTGATATTGCGCATCGCCGTCGGCTCGGAGCACGGCGGCGACTTGCTTGCGCTCGCTACGAATCAGGTCGAAAACGGCGGGACGGACTTCGACGGGGAAGTTGAATCGCCGCAAACGGACGTCGACGAGTTCGATGCCAAGCTCGTCCTTGGCTGGAGGTGCAAGCGTTTTCACGAGTTCCGACGTTAATGTATCGAGGGCCCAGACCTTGCGATCGGTCGAGGCAATTGACGCGAGTTCGCGCGTGCCCATCAAATGACTGAGCGCAGCGGAAACTCGTTCGCTCAAGCGTTCCTCCGCCGTTTCGAGCGTGCCGGCCGAACGAACGAAGCGATCGGGATCGACGACGCGCCAGACGACATAGCTCGAAACTTCGAGGTTGCGCTTATCGCTCGTGATCAGTTCACGCGTCGGCGGATCAAAAACACGGAGGCGACGATCGACGGGACGCACCGAACGCCACGGCCATTTGAAATGAAAACCGCTGTCGCCTTCTTGCGAACCGTAAATGATCACTGGACGGCCAAATTCGGTAATGATCACATATTCCGTTTCGTCGACGACCACGATCGATCGCGCGAACAGGAAAATGACCAGGCCGGTCGCGGCGAGCAGAAATAGAAGACGACCCAGACGACGCATCCACAAACTCCCAATCGCAAATATCGGAAACAATGAGGCCGCAGGGCGCCTCAAGGTGTGCGTAACGGGCCAGTTGGCGACGGTGGGCCGACGGGCGTTGCGAGCATATCAAGGCTTGGCGCGAACGGGATCTCGGGCAAGATCACGTGCCGGCGACGATTGTTTTTATCCGGGTCGAGAATGAGCTTCGTTTTGCCGGCCATCACCAGCGAAACAGCGTCCCAGTAGAGACGATGATCGGTAAGGCCAGGCAAGGCCGCCCGCGCGATCACCTTGCTAATGAACGCGTCAGCCTCGCCCTCGGCGCGGGTTTTCGCGCGTGATCGCTCGATCTCGGCGGAGGTGGTTTTCACGCTCGCGGTTCCGGTCGCTTGCTTCGAGCTTTCGAGGCCGTAGGTCTTTCCTTCGATCAGCTTCCGCGCGCGATCGCTCTCCGCGCGCGAGACGTCGTGATAAACCTCAGCCACCGGACGCGGCGGGTGCACCGACTGCAACGAAACGCGATCGACCAGAACGCCGAATCCATACGCATCGGCTCGTGCCTGGATTTCGGCGGCGGTCGCCTTTTCGACGTTCTGCCGGTCGCGAGTGAGCAAGCCATCAAGCGACTGTCGGCCAACCGCGCCCCGCAGCGATGATTCAAGCAGCGACCGTAGCGATTCGTCGATATCCTTCACAAAAAAGACGTGACGCCGCAGGGCATCCGACTTTGTATCGAGATGATATTGCGCAACGACCGTCACCTCGACGAGCTGTCCATCGCCCGTCATCACAAGCGCCTCATCCTCGGCGCGAGCGATTGGTTCGCCGGTCGACCGTGCCCATCCGCCAGCACGATTTGGAACGGCGACAACATCCTCACTGCGAAAGCCAACTTTCACACTTCGCACGCGTGCTGGTGCCACACGGGTGACACTCTCAAACGGTGCCGGCCAGCGCAGGTGCAGGCCAGGTTCGAGCGTTCCCAGATAGCGCCCGCCGCGCTGGAGTAATCCAAGCTCGTCTGACTCGATCGCGACCCAACCGGAAGTTGCGTAAAGAACAAGCACCGCGACGACTGCTCCGGCCGCAAGCAGCTTCCAGCGCATGGCCAGCGCAATACCAATACCACTGAGATCAACACCCTCATCCCAACTGGCGACGCTCCCGCGCAAGCCTTTCAGCAGCTTGCCAACCGGCGTCGAACCCCAATCGCCAAACCAGAGCAGCCGCATCGCGTTCAGCAGCACCAGGAACGAGCCGCACTGGTGCAAAACCGCCGCGGCGATTGGCCCGAGAATTCCCAGCGAAGCCGAAGCCATCGCCAACGCGTTCAAGCCGAACGCAAAAATGATGATATTTTGACGAATGATCCTGACGGTCGCCCGCGAGAGCTTCACCAGGTTCGGCAAGACGACGAGCGGCTCGCCCAGGACGACAATATCGCCCGCCTCGGCCGCGAGATCGGCCCCCATTCCCGCGAGCGCGATACCGACCTGTGCCTGCGCAAGAGCAGGAGCGTCGTTGATACCGTCGCCAACCATCGCCACCTTGCGGCCAGCCGCCTGCCGCTCGGCGATCCACTCGGCCTTGCCAGCGGGAAGAAGTTCTACCTCAATCGTACTGATATGAACCTTTTTGGCGACCATCCTTGCCGCACTCAGGCGATCGCCCGTGAGCACAGCAATTTCGCTGATTTTCAGATCCTTCAGATCCTGAATCACCTCGTGCGCTTCGCGGCGAATGCGATCGCGCGCGGTGATCACGCCCACAACCCACTGATCGACCGCAACGAGCACCGGCGTTTCGCCACGGTGATCGACACTTGAAAGCGCAGCGAGCGCATCATCATCGATCGGCACGCCGCGCTCTTCGAGCAGGCGGCGATTGCCGACGAGGATCGTGTGAGGAGCGGCGTCGGGTGCATCACCGACGGCACGCCAGTGCACGGACACGCCTAGTCCAGGAAGTGCCTGCGCATTCGACGCGGGAAATGGCTCGAGCTCCTGCTCGGCGGCTGCGTGCGCGATGACGATTGCGAGCGGATGCTTGCTGCCGCGTTCGGCCGTTGCGGCGAGTCGCAGGACCTCGGTTTCGGTCCAGCCGGGAAGCGCGACGATCGAACCTAACTCCGGCTTGCCGAGTGATAGTGTGCCGGTTTTATCGAACGCAAAAGTGTCGCAACTGGCGAGGCGTTCGAGTGCCACGCCCCCTTTGATCAAGATGCCATGACGCGCCAGCCAGGCCATCGCGGCAAGCACTGTGGCGGGCGTCGCAAGCACGAGCGCGCAAGGACACGCGACGACAAGCACGGCCACCGCGCGATACCAAACATCGGGCCAGCCGAGCAGAAGTCCTGCGATCACAGTAACAATCGTGACCGCTTCGACCACCGGCAAAAAATAACGTGCGTAGCGATCGGCGGTGCGTTCGATCGGCGCCTTCTTGCCCTGCGCATCGGCGACGAGTTCGATCACCTGGCCGAGCGTCGTTTCGTGTCCGACTCGTTCGGCCTTGATCTCGATTCGGCCGAACTGGTTGACCGTCCCGGAGTACACCGCATCGCCAGGACCGCGATCGACGGGCAACGGCTCGCCGGTGAGCGAGGCCTGGTCGATGGTCGATCGTCCGGCGATGATCGGGCCGTCGACGGGAATCCGCTCCCCTTCGGCGACGATGACCACATCGCCTACCAATACTTGCGCGGCCGGGATATCAAACTCGTCGCCATCGCGCCTGACGCGTGCGGTCTTGGGGGCCTGTTCAAGGAGCCGGTGGATTTCTTTCTGTGTTCGGCTGAAGGTAAAGGCTTCGAGCACTTCACCGAGCAGCGCGATGAAAACCACCTCGGCGGCGACGAACGGCTCACCAATGATCAGCGCGGCGATGCACGCCTGCGCCAGCGCGATATCGGCGCCAATGCGCCGAGCGAAGAGCGCTTCGAGCGCGTGATAGACAATGTGCGCCGCACCGATGAGTGCCGCGAGCAGAGCCAGCGAAATGCCAAAGGGTGCACGAAGCTGGGGCAGCCCCAAAACACCAAACAGCAAATCGGCGGCAAGCAGCAGCCCAAGGACGAGCGTCAGGCCAATTGGTCCGCGATGGCGATGATCGTGAAGCGGCACGCCGGGCGCCTGGCCGTCGTCGCCAAACGCATGCGCCCTAAGGTGATGCATATCATCAGGATCGAATTCGCGATGCATCGCGCATCACCTCGCGCAAGACGTCTCACCCGCGTTCCCTAGCGTCCACGCTACGGACCGCCGGAGATAGTGTCAAGCATCGCACGAGATTTACTGGGCAATTTGGGCAATTTGCGAAGAGTCGCACTGTGAGCAGATCGCTCAGGGTTTGGTCGCCGACTTTTTGCTCGTCGCTTTCGTGCTCGACTTGGTCGTTGCCTTGGTTTTCGCGCCGGTCGCAGGAGCCTCGCCAGTTTCGACTCGGGAGAGGGTAAGCGAGCCGGCTTCGGGGCTGAACTTGATCATGAAGTTCTTCTGGAACGTCTGCCCCAGAAGCGGCGGTACATCCTTTTTGTCAGCGGGCATCACGGTGCATTCGACGTCTTGAATCGTGAACTTGCCCACGCGGATCGACGGGATGTTCATCTTCCGCGCCTCAACGATCGAACCGTCGGCGACCTGGCATTTGACGATCGGATCGTTCGGACCAGGCTTGAGACCGATCTCGGCTGCCATGTCGGCGGGAAGCACGACCGATGATGCGCCGGTGTCGAACGCCATCGGCTTCGTCACCTTGCCGTTGAACATGACGTCGAGCCAGTAAATGCCGCCTTGCTTTCGCAGCTCGACCGTTTCGCTCAGCACCAGTGCCTCGGCCTTTTCCAGCAGCTTGACGTTGCTGAGGAACGCCTTCGACGGGCCAAGCGTCGGCTTCGATTTTGTCGCTCCGCCGATCGCGGCGATGGCAGCGACCACATCCTTGTCTTTGTTCAACTCTTCATAAGCCTTGGTCGCGGCGTCGACGGTCTGCCGCAACTCAATAATTGCCTGGACGTATGCCTCGCGCGACTTGCCGATCGAGCCATTGTCGGCGGGACGCGATTGGGCGTCGATTTCAGCCTGGCGCAAGAGATTGAGTCGATCGGTCACGGTGTTGACCACCGCGACCAATTGGTTATGCTGCGCCGGCGGCAATTGCTGCGCAAGCTGTTGATTGAGCATGATGCGCTGCTGAGTCAGCTCGCGAATCATCATCTGATTCTCGCGGCTCGCGGCAATTTGCGATTGTTGCTGCTCGAGCGCGAGATTCATTTGCCGCCCAAGCAGACGCGCGTCGTTCAGCTTCTTCTGGACATCGGCTTCTTGCGACAAAACGTAAGTCGTGCCGACCTTCTTGAGCCCGCGATCTTTGAGCAACGTGGCCGCGGCGTCTGTATCGGCGGCGAAAACCGGCGAAATCGTTCCCGCGAGAATGAGGCCGCACGTAATCGTGATCAGGGCGAAACGCATCGGCTTTTCCTCGCAGGTGGATTCCGCTAGGTCTTGGGGTCGATTCCCTGATTATCCTCTTCGTCGGGAATCGATGCAAAATAGTTCGTGAGATCTTCGTTCGAGATCTCTTCGCTTGGCTTCGAATCGGCGAGCAGCCCAGATCGAGCGACAATCGGCCGGCGTGCTTTTTGAATCGTCAGCGTGAAACGAAGAATCACATAAAGCACAACCAGCGCACCAACGAGCACGACGGGACTCTGCCAGAACGGTTTCGCCTCGGCACCGGCATCCGCCTTCGCACCCGTTTTTACGTTGGCGTCCGCCCAGCGCAGCCGGCCGACAAACAAAGGTGCGGCACGCGGAGCATCGCCGGCGAGGTAGCGGAGATTTCGAAAAAAGTAAGCGTCGATAATCACCCGCTCCGAAATCTCTGAGCCGATCACCATATCGGGGGGCGGGTCTTCCACCATAACTACGAGCGGAAGCTGGTTCGCCTCGCGCGTGAAGAACCAGCACTCGACGACGCGGCCGCCAGGCACCAGCTCCGGGTTCACCTGCTCGTGCGCGAGCGCCTTGCGCATCGTGCCCTCAAGATGAATCGGCACACCGCGATAGAGCTCCGGCTTGTCCCAGAGCTGGGTGTACATCACGTCGCGCCGCGCGACCTTGGCGATCTCGCTTTGCGGCGTCTTTCGCGCACGCTCGAGCAGGATTTTGTAGGCTGCGTTATCGCGCGCGCCCAGGGGCGTCTTATCGACGAGGCGATCGAATTCGATCCCCTTGTCAGGCTGCAGCGGACGAGGATCGAGTTTGGGCGGGGGTTCGGGCTCGCGCTGCTTGGGGCGCGCGTAGTTCAGAATCACCGGCCAACCCACGGCCATGATGACCGCGAAAACGATCACACCTCGAAGCTCGCCGCCGCTGAAAAACGAGCGCGGCGGCTTGGCCGTCACTGCGGCGCTCCGTCGTCTGGCCCCATCTCGGCGAAGCTAATCTTGTTCACTTTCAGATCCGAGAAGATGTTGATCACCTTCATCAACTCGGAATACTTGAGCTGGGGATCAACCTTGATGACGGTCTGATCGAACGGTAGCGTCGGATCTTTGAGGATTGACGCCAGTTCCTTGCTGAACGCGTCCATCCCTTCGATCTGGTTCTCGCCGAGGGTAACGCGGGCCAGCATGCCGTCGGCATTGGCTCGCAAAACCGTGGGCAAGGTTTTGAGACCGGCGGGGAGATCGTTATTATTCGCCGCCTCGTTCGTGGCGGGGGCGTCCATCGAGACCACCGGCTGCGCGGGGAGCAAGTTCATGGAGAACTGCCCCTCCGCCGGCGCGGGGTGATAGGTGAGGATAAAGAACGTGAGGAGTTGGAACGCCATGTCGAGCATCGGCGTGATCGGCACTTCCACGTCTTCGGTCTTCTGGCGCTTCATGGGTCGGTCACTCGCCCGTCATGGCCTTGAGGTCGAATTTGCGGAACCCGTTCGTCTGGCAGGCGGTGATAATGCCGTAAATCGGCGTGAAGGGGGTGTCGCGGTCGGCACGAATGACGACGCGTACTGGCAACCCCTCATTGGGATCAACCTTCTTCCCGCGCAACGCACGCAAGTTTTCGCGAGCGAGTTGGGCTTCGAACTTGATCTGTTCGACCGCCTGACCGCCGCTGAACATCTTGCCGTTGAACAGAAGCTGGCCCTTGCTATCGATATTCAGTACGAGCCGGTCTTCCTGCGCCTTGCCAGGATCATCAAGCGGCCGCGCCGAGCCTGCAACCGGCAGCTTGATGCGCGAGTCGTAGTTCTCGTTCGAGAAGTTGATCACGAGCATGAAGAACGTGATCAACTGGAACACGACGTCGAGCAGCGGCGTGAGATTCGGTTCCGCTTTGAGCGTATTCGAGGACGAAGCCGACATGCAGCAGCCTCCCTTCCGGGCTGAGAGTGTTTAGGTCTCAGGCGGTTTTGGCCTGCTTGGCGGCGGCGAGAAGCGCGGTGATCGTGCGGTCGGCAACCTTGGCGCTTTCCATGGCGATCTGAGCGATGCGGTTGCGGAAGAACGCGAAGAAGAAGATCGCCGGCACGGCGAGCGACACACCTTCAAGCGTGATGAAGAGAGCCGTCGAGATACCTTCGGCGACCTTCTCAGGCTTGGGCTGCGAGCCTGCGGCGGTGGCGATTTCCTGGAAGCTCGCGATCATACCGGCGATGGTGCCGACCAGCCCGATCATCGGCCCGAGCGACCCGATGATCGCCAGATAGCTGATGCGGGCTTCCATGTGCGTCACCACTTCTTCCTGCACGGTGTTCATCGCTTCTTTGGCTTCAGCGCGACCGTTGGGCAGGTTGGCAACGCCGGTGCGAACCAGGCGGGCGAGCACCGAGTCGTTATCTTTGCAGGCGTCGTACGCTTCCTGGAATTTCTTCTCTTTGATCGCCGCTTCGAGCTTCTCGACGAGCGCCGCGGGCACAGCCTCGCTGACGCGCAGTTCGAGGAAGAGTTTAATCACGAGTGCCGTGAAGTAAATCGAAAGGCAAAGCAGGAAGAGACCGATCGGGCCCGAGGCTTCGATCGCCCACTGCAACAGGTTCTTGGTGCCCTTCTTTTCGGCGGGTGCTTCTGCACCGCCAGCATTCGCGGGAGCGGCGGGGGCGTCGGCTTTCGCCTCGGCCTTTTCGGCGGCAGGCGCTTCGGCCTTGGCGGCTTCTTTCTTCTCGGCGTCTTGGGCCTTCACCACTGGCGCGGGGGCGAGCCAAAGGCAGGCGAGCGAGAGCATCGCAAACAGGGCCACGGAGATCCGACGATCTTGCAACATGACCGAAACCGCTGAAACGCGCGCCATCGACGAGCCCTCCCGGTCCGCCATCGCCCGTGCGATGGGGATCATCCCAGCCTATCGCTAATGTGATTCGTACGCTTCCCGATCGACCGATCCATCGTGGATATACGGTTTCACGCAGGATCAAGCACGATAAGGAGCGAGCGGAATTGTCCCCAATGCATCCAAGTATCTGGCGCGTCCACACGGCTGTCAACTGGCCGCTGCCTAATTCCGCCGCGCTGGCGCCACCCGAGGATGCACGTCGAAACGATAGGTCAGTTTCCGCCCAGACGCTGCCCCGGACGATTAGCAATATCGGGCGGGAGCGGCAGATAGCGCGAGATCAATTGAGAGTCGGCCGTCACTGGAGCCATTGCCTCGGCCGACGCTGGGAACAACGTCTTCAACAACCCGCGGACGTTTGCCGTACCGCCAGGCGCCTTCATGAGCGGGCGATCGTTGAGGACGAGGATATCGTCGGGGGCGAACTGCGATCGAAACCCGCCGCCGAGCTGAATGTCGCCGTTCGGGCCGAGGTTGAACGAAAAGCCGAGCGAGCTGAATGCCAGTTCGGGATACTTCGTCGTGAGTTTGAAGGAAGGCTTGAAGCGCATTTCCTGCGAGAGGGCCTGGAGCAATTCCGTGCCGATCGTCCCTGCGCCGGTGGAAAATTCCCCTTCCGCGCTTACCCAGCCAAAACCCTGGCCGGGGCGATTCGCCCAACGCGCATCCTTGATCGCCAGGTGCGCCAGTCCAGTCATGCGATGACGCGGAAATCGCTTATCAAACAGCGTTTTCAAATCGACATCAATCAACTCGCCGCCGAATTCCGCCTGCCAGTCGCCCTGGCCGACCTGCTTGAGCGTGAGCGCCCCTAGCACTCGCGCCTTGGCGCCCAGCCAGGCATCGGAGTCGAAAAAGGCGTCAAAAACCCTTGCGGGGAGCGGCATGCTTTCCATCGTCTTCAAGGTGACGGTGGTCTCGATTCCCTCACCCTTGCGATCGCGCGCCAGCGCGACCTCGCAGCGCGTACTCGATCCGTTGTCGAGCAGTCGGTAGCTGGCCGCGAGCGTCGGTACGCGTGCATCGTTCTGAAACGCGGCGGCAACGTCGTGCAATTCGAGCACGAACGGTTTCGATGCACCCAAGCCAAGATCGACCGTGCACGACTGCGCGGCAAGGCTAATTTGGCGATACTCCCCCTGCCCGGCGCCGCCGAGCAACTCGCCAATCTGTGCCATCGCCTGACGAGGGCTCGCTGCCCGAAGCGACAGGCCGTCGGTTTCAAGCGTGAGGTCGCGGCCGATTTTGCGGAGCCGCACCGATTTCGCCCGCGCGATCTCCGTCAAACCGCCCCGACGCGGCTCATCCTGACGCAGCACCATGCCAACATAAACCACTTCGCCGGGACGTGGATAACGCACGCTATCGAGCGTCACCTGAAGCCCGATCGACCGGCCGATCTCGACTTCGACATCGCGCACGTGACCGGGGCGGTTGATCCGCCAGGCGGTGAAGCCGACGTAAACCGTTGGAAGCACGGTAAATGCAAACAGAGCCAGAGTAACGAGAGCCTGACGTCGCGGGCGAGTGAGGGTCAACATCCGTGTCTCCCTTTATGTCTCAGATGAGGAATCAGGCAAAGGCTCAGGTGGGCAGTTTTTCGTTGCGATAGGCGGTCGCAAGGTGTTCGCGGTTCAGCTCATGCATCGCCGCCATCGCCGCCTTGATCGCCGACACGCTCGTGCCGACGTACTTCTCAACAATGGCCGAAGCGATCTCGAACGCGACAACGTTCTCAACGATCACGCTCGCCGCCGGCACTGCGCAGACGTCCGACCGCTCGTAAGCCGCTGGTGAGGCTTCTTTTGTGATCATGTTGACCGATGGCCCACGATTGGCGAGCGTGCTGATCGGCTTCTTCGAGGCACGAACGACAATCGGCTCGCCGTTCGACGTACCGCCCTCAATTCCCCCAGCGTTGTTCGTCGGCCGACGGAATCCGAAGCGGCGATCGTTGGGATCGGACGGTTCGTAGCGAATCGGGTCCATCACCTTCGAACCAGGGCGTTTCGCAGCTTCGATCCCGAGACCGATTTCGACACCTTTCACCGCCTGGATGCTCATCACGGCGAGCGCTAGACGGGCGTCGAGCTTGCGATCCCACTGCGCATGACTTCCCAGGCCGATCGGGCAACCAGTGACGATTGCCTCCATGATCCCGCCAAGCGTGTCGCCGGTTTCCTTGGCTGCGTCGATGGCGGCGACAATCTTGGCATCGGCCTCGGGATTGAGCGTGTACACCGGGCTGGCATCGCGCACGGCCTGGTCGAACGAAAGCGGCGGCGCGGCAATCCCACCCAACTCGCTCACGTAACCAAAGACATGGATATCCAGCTCGCGCAGCAAGACGCGAGCCAGGGCTCCAACAGCGACGCGCAAAGCGGTTTCGCGAGCACTGGCGCGTTCGAGAACCTGGCGGATACCGGTCTGATAGTTGATCGAACCGGCGAGGTCGATATGCCCGCCGCGCGGGCTGCTCGGCTCCTGCAACCGTTCGAGCTTGGCGTCGTTATTCACGAGGCGGATCGTGATCGGCCCGCCGGTCGTCACATTATGATAGGTGCCCGACTCGACGATGATCCGGTCGGTTTCCAGGGTCTGGCGTTTGCCGCGCCCATAACCGCCCTGGCGACGCTTGAGTTCAAAGTTAATGAATTCCGCGTCGAGCGTCACACCCGATGGAAAACCCTCAACAATCGTGGTGAGGGCGGGTCCGTGAGACTCGCCGGCGGTCAAATAGCGGAGCATTGTCATTTCCAGAGAAAGGCGTGGCCCGTGAGAATCTCGTAAGCGTCGATGTATTTGCTGCGGGTGCGGATGACGACGTCGTCCGGCAAAGCAGGTGGTTCAGACGCCTTGTCCCAACCAGTGGTTTCAAGCCAGTCGCGGACGAACTGCTTGTCGAACGATGGTTGAGGACCGCCAGGTTTGTATGTTTCGCGCGACCAGTATCGCGAACTGTCGGGCGTCAAAACTTCGTCGATCAGAATCAGGTTGCCGGTCGCTAACTCGTGGCCCCACTCGAACTTTGTGTCGGCCAGAATGAGGCCTCGCGTCTCGGCGTAGTCTGCCGCTTGCTGGTAGATCTCAAGCGACTGATCTCTTAGCGTCGTCGCGAGTTCCGTCCCAACCGCCTCAGCCATCACGTCGAACGAAACGTTCTCGTCGTGACCGGCCTCGGCCTTGGTGGCGGGGGTGAAGATGGGGTCGATGCGATCCCCTTGCTTCAACCCGCCAGGAAGCTTGATGCCGCAGACCGTCCCCTGGGTTCGGTATTCCTTCCAGCCCGAGCCTTCGAGGTAGCCGCGAACGACGCACTCGAACGGGACAACCTTGGCCTTTTTGACCAAAACGGCCCGGCCGACGAGCGGTGCTTGAAGCGTCTCGGCAACGTCGATATCACCGACCTCGAAGCTCTTGATCAGGTGATTGGCGACGTCGAGGCGATGGAACCAGAAGGTGCTCAAACCGGTGAGAACGCGTCCCTTGTCGGGAATTGCGGTAGGCAAAACCCAATCGAAGGCGCTGATACGGTCGGTGGCGACGAGCAAAAGGCGGTCGCCTAGATCATAAACGTCGCGGACCTTACCGCTTCGTTTCGGGAATCCGGGCAAATCGGTCGCAAGCAGAGCCACGGCGGTTCCCAATCGAAATCGGTGCATTTTCGCGAATAAACGGCGCTGGTTTGACTCTAAACCAAAGCCGTAAAAGCGACAAGGCCAGGCGGATTGGGGGAATTGTAGGTCGCCGCGAATCGCTCAATCTCTTGGCGGAATACTATTTTGAGTCGGTTTCCGTCGGCTTTTTGTTCGGATCACAGATTCCTTCAAGCTTCCTATGGAAGAGCATGCCTTCGTCTACGTGCTCGGAATCCACATCGTAAAGCCGCTTATGGTCGGTTTGATAGGACGCGTAGTCAGTACCGCCTCGAACATATGCGGCTTTACCCGCGCGAAAGCAAAGCGGATTCTTGCCGGCATAGATGAACTCAACCCACATCATGCTGCCCGTGTTCCGAGAGAACCCGACTTTCCCAATCACAGGAAATACCATCATTTCGGCAGCGATAGTGGAAGACTCATTGGGAACCAGGCAGTCGTAGATCGGACGAATCGTCGTCTGGTCGGAAACGATTCCCTCAGCAACGGTTTTCTGGCCCGAATCGTCGTACAAAATGATAGTTACTGAGGTCGTCTCGGCTGGAGTGGGAATCACGGCCGACGTCTTTCGATGGCCGCATGCAGAGACTGGGAGCAATGTGATGATCGCGAAACTGAATGCCTTTAGTCGAAAGGTGGCAAGCACTTGTCGCTGACCCCTCTGGGAACGATTTCGGGAAGCTCGACAGTACAGAGGAAAAGAATCGCCTACAAATGAAAGACGCCATGAAACGCTTCGCAGTTCTGTTTCCTGAGTTTAAGAGACAAGTTGCAGGGGCAGGCTATCGCAAACAGAATTTACTCGACTGACGGGTCGACGGTCCGCCCGGACAAATGACCGCGGAGCGATCGGAAGAGCGTTACGACACGGAGCATCGTAACGAGGAGAGGGAATCGGCGGGGAATGGTTGGGAAAATCGCTCTCGACAATCAAAGCGGCATTCCCCGACACTTGATCTTCTCCTCCCTCAACTTGCATCGAAGCCCCGGTCAGAAATTCATGCGTTTCCTCGACCTCAGTCTGCCCACCGTCCATGAAAATGTCGCTTTAGATGAAGCACTCGTTATTGCGGCTGATGAAGGAACGATCGGCTCGACATTGCGCATCTGGGATCTCGATCACCACGCGGTCGTGCTCGGCGCGTCAGGAAAACTGGCCGAGGATGTCAGGCTAAATCACTGTCAGGCCGATCAGGTCACGATCGCGCGACGGTCGAGCGGAGGAGGGACGGTCCTGCTTGGTCCGGGTACTGTCAACTTTACCGTGGTGATTCCGATCGACATCGAACCTGCGCTTCGTGCGGTCGACACCGCGCAGGTTTGGGTGCTCGAACGAGCCGCCGCCGGGCTTCGTGCCCTTGATCCAGACGTACAGGTGCTCGGCTCGGGTGATTTAACTCGCGACGGCCGCAAGTTTTCCGGCAGTGCTCAACGGAGGCTCAAACGCTATTTGATGGTTCATGCGAGTGTCATCTTGGAGCTCGACATCGCTTCGGTTGACCGATATTTGAATCCGCCCCAGCGTGAGCCGGTTTATCGTGCGGGGAGATCGCACAAAAACTTTCTCACGGAACTCGGGTTTAGTCGTAATGAGATGGTAGGGGCGCTCAGGTCCGCCTGGGATGCTTCCGACCCGCTGGAAACTGCTCCGATTGACCTGGCGTCGCGATTGGTGGCTGAGAAATTCGGTCGCGTCGACTGGATCGAACGGATGTAGTTTGCCGATTGGAGTGAATGCAACGAAGATGGATGTCGAGCCCCTTTCGTTCCGGTGGCAAAGTCCTATACTTTGACTAAGGGGTCGGAACCGGGTTGGGCCGAGCCGTCTTTTGGGTATGATTGGGATTAGGGAGTGGTCTGTGCGCACAACCACTCTTTTTCGGGCCGCAGTTTCTGGCCCACGTTAAATGGCCGGGTCACTCGATGACCCGTCCCAGGGGACCTGTCACCCATGAATCGCTCGACGGTCGCGAACCGAGGGAATCTCGAGCTGATCGAATTGAACTATCAGAGGTGGCGGGACGATCCGAGTTCGGTCGACGAAAGCTGGCAATTCTTCTTTCAAGGGTACGACCTCGGCCGTACCGGCGAGGGACGTGCCCGGTCGGATGCCGATTCAGAAGCGAGCCAAGCTCAAGCCGCAGTCACCAGACTGATTGATGCATACCGCGAGGTCGGCCACTATCTGGCCGACCTCGATCCGTTGGGGCTTACCCCTCGGCGCGATTCTCACGAACTCCTCGAACTCTCCTCCTTCGGTCTCTCCGAAGCCGATCTCGACCGCTCGTTCTACACGAAGCTCGTCGACCCGCCCTACACCACGCTGCGCGACCTGATCGAGCGGCTCCGCGAAACTTACTGCCGGACGATCGGCGTCGAGTTCATGCACATCCGCAACACCACGATGCGGACCTGGCTTCAAGAGCGCATGGAAGGCTCGCTCAACCGCCCACAGCTCGACATCAAGCGCAAGCGGCGCACCATTCTCAAGCTGAACGCCGCCGAATCGTTCGAGACGTTCCTGCACTCGCACTACATCGGCCAGAAGCGATTCTCGCTCGAAGGCGGCGAGTCGCTCATCCCCCTGCTCGATAGCGTCATCGAACGCGCGGCCAAGTTCGGGGTGAAGGAAATCGTCATCGGCATGCCGCACCGCGGGCGGCTCAGCGTGCTGGCGAACATCCTCAACAAGCCGTACAGCCTGATCTTCAGCGAATTCGAGGGGAACCTTCCCGAAACCGTCGCTGGCGACGGCGACGTGAAGTACCACCTCGGGTTCTCCGCCGATCACGTCAGCGTCGACGGCAAGTCGGTTCACCTCTCGCTCACGCCGAACCCGAGCCACCTCGAAGCGGTAAACCCGCTGGTCGAAGGGCGCGTGCGAGCCAAGCAGCGCAGGTTCAAGGACCGCGACCGCAAGCTCGGCGTGCCGGTCCTGATCCACGGCGACGCCGCGTTCGCCGGCCAAGGGCTTGTCGCCGAAACGCTGAACCTGTCGCAGCTTCACGGCTACCGCACCGGCGGTACGATTCACATCGTGGTGAACAACCAGATCGGCTTCACGACGGCCCCGGCCGATAGCCGCTCGACGCGTTACTGCACCGATGTCGCCAAGATGATCGAAGTGCCAATCTTCCACGTCAACGGCGACGATCCCGAAGCGGTCGTCTACGTTGCGGAGCTGGCGCTCGACTTCCGCGAGACGTTCGGGCACGACGTCGTCATCGACCTCGTCTGCTATCGCCGTCACGGTCACAACGAGGCCGACGAGCCGGCGTTCACGCAGCCGCTCATGTACGAAAAGATCCGCGTGCGGCCGACGATTCGTGCGCTCTACACCGAGACGCTGATTCAGAACGGCGATCTTTCGAAGGCCGAGGCCGACACGATCGCCGAGACGTTCCGCGACAAGATGCAGAACGTTTATGACGAAGTGCACGGCAAGCACAACGGCGAGAAGCTGCCGATTCAGCCCGGCTATCATGGCCACTGGACTGGCTTCAAGCCCGGCTACTCGTTCGAGCCCGTGAACACCGGCGTTTCGTACGACGTGCTCAAGACGATCGGCCTCAAGCTGTCGGACATTCCCGAAGGGTTCCACGCAAACCCGAAAATCGTCCGTCAATTGACCGCCCGGCTCGACATCATCGAGAAGAAGGGCGACGTCGACTGGGGCTTCGCCGAGGCGCTCGCGTTCGGCTCACTGCTCTGGGAAGGCACCCCGGTGCGTCTCAGCGGACAGGACAGCCGCCGCGGCACGTTCAGTCATCGCCATGCCAGCCTGGTCGACGGCCAAACTGGCGAACGGTACGTTCCGCTCAAGCATTTGCGTGACGAGCAGGCCGAGTTCTGCGCTTATGACAGCATGCTGTCGGAAGCGGCGGTGCTTGGGTTCGACTACGGCTACTCGCTCGAAGAGCCGAACATGCTGATCATGTGGGAAGCCCAGTTCGGCGATTTCGCCAACGGAGCCCAGGTGATCATCGACCAGTTCATCTCATCGGCCGAGTCGAAGTGGGGCCGGTCGAGCGGCCTCGTCATGCTCTTGCCGCACGGCTATGAAGGGCAAGGTCCCGAGCACTCGAGCGCCCGGCTCGAGCGGTTCCTCCAGCTCTGCGCTGAAGACAACATCCAGGTGGTGTACCCGTCCTCTCCCGCCCAGTATTACCATCTGCTGCGCCGTCAGGTGAAGCGTGACTTCCGCAAGCCGCTGATCGTGATGACGCCCAAGAGCCTGCTGCGTGCCAAGGCGGCGGTTTCGCCGTTCGAGTCGCTCGTTTCGGACAAGTTCCACGAAGTGATCGACGACGCGACGAATCCCGAACGCCCGCGCCGGGTCATCCTCTGCACCGGCAAGGTTTATTACGACCTGGTCGCCAAGCGCGAGGAAACGGGCAAGAAGGGTGAGGTCGCCATCGTCCGGGTCGAACAGCTCTACCCCTGGCCGGCTGACGCACTCAAGATGATCGCCGCGCGGTATCGCAACGCGACGGAGTGGGTCTGGGTTCAGGAAGAGTCGCAAAACATGGGCGCGTGGACGTTCGTTGCTCCGCGGTTGCTCGAAACCATGGGCAAGTCGTTCCAGTACGTCGGTCGCGACGCCAGCGCCAGCCCGGCAACGGGTTCGCACCACATTCACGACCACGAACAGAAGGAATTGGTGGAAGCCGCGATTGGCGGCGCTGCCATTCCTCACCTCGTATCAGCGATCCCGGCGC
This sequence comes from uncultured Isosphaeraceae bacterium, assembly GCA_945957605.1. Lineage (GTDB taxonomy): Bacteria > Planctomycetota > Planctomycetia > Isosphaerales > Isosphaeraceae > CAMFLR01. The sequence continues at coordinate 246,938 of CAMFLR010000003.1, read as the reverse complement.
GGCCGGGTGTTGCCCTCACGCACAAGGATTGAGCGTTCAATGTCCGTCATCTCGATCGTCGTTCCGTCCGCGGGAGAATCGATCTCCGAGGGCATCCTTTCGAAGTGGTTGGTCGCCGATGGCACCGCGGTGAAAACCGGCGATGCCATTTGCGAGCTCGAAACCGACAAGGCGACCGCCACGGTCCCCGCCCCCGCCGACGGTGTGATCAAGCAGACCGTCAACGAAGGGACAACCGTGGCGATCGGTGCCGTGATTGGCTCGATCGACAAATCGGCCACGCCCACGGCTGGCGCCGCTGCTCCGACAGCACCCTCGGCCCCAACCGCTCCGGCAACGGACGGCCCGGCAGGCCAGGCTCCTTCAGTGCGCCGGATTGCGGCTGAAACGGGTGTCGACCCTTCGAAGGTCGAAGGCACGGGACGCGGCGGACGCGTGACCAAGGGCGACATGCTCGCCCAGGCCGAAGCGCCGCCGGCCCCTCCTGCTCCGCCCAAGCCGCCCGTCGCGGCGCCGACGGTTACCCCCACAGCCGCGCCCGCCGCTGCAAGCGGTCCGCGCGAAACGCGAAAGCGCATGAGCGGCATTCGTCAGACGATCGCCGCCCGACTCGTCGAGGCGCAGCACACCGCCGCGATTCTGACGACTTTCAACGAAGCCGACATGACGAACGTCATGGCGCTTCGTGCGAAGTACAAGGAGTCGTTCCAGAAGAAGCACGGCGTGGCGCTCGGCTTCATGTCGTTCTTCGTCAAGGCAACCGTCGAGGCCCTCAAGGCCTATCCGGCTGTCAACGGACGAATCGACGGCCAGGACATCGTCTTGCATAATTATGCGAACGTGGGTGTCGCCGTTAGCACCGAGCGCGGCTTGATGGTGCCGGTGATTCGCGACGCCGACACGCTCAACTTCGCCGGCATCGAAAAAGCGATCGGCGCCTATGCCGTGAAGGCCCGCGAAGGGACGATCGCCGTTTCCGACCTGCAAGGCGGCACGTTCACGATCACCAACGGCGGCGTGTTCGGCTCGCTGCTGTCGACACCGATCCTGAATCCGCCCCAGAGCGGTATTCTGGGCATGCATACAATTCAGAAGCGTCCCGTGGCCGTCGACGACAAGGTCGAGATCCGGCCGATGATGTACCTGGCGCTGTCGTACGATCACCGGATCGTCGACGGCCGCGAAGCGGTAAGCTTCCTGGTACGCATCAAGGAATGCATCGAAAATCCCGAGCGTTTGATGCTCGAGGTTTAAGCCGAGACGGCCCAAGGTCTGGCGAGCCTTCTCTCCCCTTGTCGGCGGCAGCAGCCAGACCGGGCCGATCCTCAAACAACTGCTTTGTCACACTTATGTATTCAGGTTGGGTGGCTGGGGCTGGACTGAGCGAAGCGAAAGAAGCCCCAGGGTCTCGGGCTTCGTCCTCCAACACCAGCCGCCCGAACATCAAGCTCTGACAAAGCACTACGCCTCTATGGCGAGGAGCCCGCGGTGGCAGACGGTTACGATTTGGTAGTCATCGGCGCGGGGCCGGGCGGATACGTCGCGGCAATCCGCGCCGCTCAGCTTGGGCTCAAGGTGGCATGCGTCGAGAAGCGTCCCACGCTCGGCGGAACATGTCTCAATATCGGTTGCATTCCCAGCAAAGCATTACTTGATTCGAGCGAACTGTTCCACCTCGCGAAGGACAAGTTCTCCAAACACGGCATCAAAGTGAAAGACGTCGATATCGACGTCCCCGCCATGCTCGCCCGCAAGGACGACGTGGTGAAAGGCCTGACGCAAGGCGTCGCCGGCCTGTTCAAAAAGAACAAGATCGAAGCCGTCTACGGCGAAGGGTCGATCACCTCGCCCACCTCGGTGAAGGTCAAAAAGAACGATGGCGGTGAGGTGACGCTCACCACCAAGCACATCCTGCTTGCGACCGGCAGCGCACCAATCGCCCTCCCCTTTCTGCCCTTCGACGGCAACGTCGTCGTCAGCTCGACCGAGGCTCTGAGCTTCCCGAGCGTCCCCAAGCACCTGATCGTCGTGGGCGGCGGTGTGATCGGTTTGGAGTTGGGTTCTGTCTGGAAGCGACTGGGCGCCAAAGTCACTGTGATCGAATTCCTCCCGCGCATCGCCGCGTTTGCCGACGTCGAAATCGGCAACGCCCTGCACAAGAGCCTGGTCAAGCAGGGCTTCGAGTTCCAGCTCGAAACCAAGGTGACGGGCGCCACGGTGAAGAACGGCAAGGCCACCCTCACCGCCGAAACCAAGGACGGCAAGACGCTCACGTACGAGGCCGATAAGGTGCTCATCGCCGTCGGCCGCAAGGCGTATGCGGAGAATCTTGGTCTCGACGCTGCCGGTGTGAAGTACGACGCGCGATCGGGCAAGGTCGCGACCGACGCCCACTTCTGCACGAGCGTCCCGAGCATCTCCGCCATTGGCGATCTGATCGACGGCCCGATGCTCGCGCACAAGGCCGAGGAAGAAGGCGTCGCGTTTGCCGAGTTGCTTGCCGGCAAGTCGGGGCACGTCAATTATGAAACGATCCCCAACGTGGTTTACACCTGGCCCGAGCTGGCGACGGTGGGAATCACCGAGGAGCAAGCCAAGGAACGGGGCATCGACTATCGCGTCGGCAAGTTCCCGTTCCTGGCGAACGGCCGCGCCAAGGCGATGGACGAAACCGAAGGCTCGGTGAAAATCATCGCCGACGCCAAGACCGATCGTGTGCTGGGCGTGCACATCTTCGGCCCGCGCGCCAGCGACCTGATCGCCGAGGCCGTAACGACAATGGAATTCGCCGGCTCGGCCGAAGACATCGCTCGCATTTGCCACGCTCACCCGACCTTGAGCGAGGCGGTCAAGGAAGCTGCGCTGGCCGTCGACAAACGCGCGATTCATTTCTGATCGCGCGGTTTCGATTGTGTACATCAGCACTAATGTGCTGTTATGAAAGGCTTTGAATTGGGGTGCCACTGGCTATGCCAGTGCTCTTCGTCGTCTCGATTGCATAAAAGAGCACTGGCAAAGCCAGTGGCACCCGAGTCATTGGCCAAAGCGGAAGGTGAACATGTATTCGTCACTGGACCGCGTCGATATTGTCTTGAAACCGGGACCGGACGGGCGTCAACCGTTTGTCCAGACCGATCATCGGACCAACTCAGAGATCGAGCGAGAGCGTGATCTCTCGATCGTGTTCGCCCTCATCCGCATCTTGAATCCCAAGCGAATGCGGGAGGAAGGTTCGCCCGAGCCGATTGTGATGTATATGTGTCAGGAGCGCCCGCCCGAGTTTCTCGCGCAAGCGATCAACGCTGCGGGAGGAGTTCTGGTCATCGGGCCTAACCTCGAACAGCAAATCAAACCCGAACAGCCGCTGCCTCTGGAAGGCATCATCGAGTCTGCATTCAGCGGCCTGGCACGTGCCGTTGCGGCCGAATACGGTGTGCCGCAAACAGTCGAAGGGCTAGAAATGCTAGAGCCCAAGCTGGCCGCGTCAGCCGGCGATCCGGAAACCGATGAAACTGCGTACTGGTCGGCCGCCGTGAAACTCGGCTGCTTTGGCGGCGAACTCATTCGCACTTCTAACGTTGGTGAGTGGCTCGCTGTCGCGTCGGGCAGTTTGCCGTTCGCGCTCTCTGTGGGGTTCCGCGGCGAGTCCGCGACAGTCAATCCCCTGGGCAAAGCCATCAAGCGGTTCGCCAACGGCGAAGAAGACAGCATGGTTACTCTTGTTCAATTGATCCAGCGTGAACCGTGAAGACATGCGTCTACTTTGTAAAGCGAATTGCGATTGAAGTCCTTCCCTTTGCCGCCGTGAATTTCGGGTGCCATGCTTCCGCCGAAGGCGTAAGCATGCGCATTCAGTTAAAAGCTCACACAATAAGTACACAAGTGGCTTCAAAACTCTTGCCAGTATTCAACTGATCGTGGATCGACCAGCTTGTCCAGAGGGTCCGTTTGCTCGTTTGCATGCTTACGCCTTCGGCGGAAGCATGGCACCCTCCTAAAAGCAAGCACAGGCAAAGTGAAGCGTTTCGGCGTATGTCCTGTACGAGTACACTCGTTTGTATGAGTGACTCCAAACCACACCGTAAGACTTGCGAGGCAATCGATGAGCCTGGACACGCTCATGCTCTGACATTCTCTTGCTACAAGCGGCAACCATTTCTGAGTCGGGAACGGACATGTCTATGGACAATCGACTCAATTCGCCAGGCTGCTGACAAGCATCGATTTTCGGTTTGGGCTTATGTCCTGATGCCAGAGCATGTGCATTTACTTGTCAAACCGACCGGAGAAACCTATAGCACAAGCGACTTTCTCAGATCGATCAAGAAAACGGTGGCAATTCATGCGATAAGGTTCGTCCGGGAGCATGCCCCTGAATTCTTATCGCGAATGGAAGAGAAGAAAGGCGATGGATCGACCGTCTGTCGCTTCTGGCAAAAGGCGCGGGGATACGATCGGAATCTTTGGGAGCCGCGTTATGTCTACGAGATGATCGACTATATTCACGCGAATCCAGTTCGGCGGAACCTCTGTGATCGACCGGAAGACTGGCGTTGGTCGAGCGCTGTAGACTACGCAGGGATTCGCAGTGGTCCAATCGCGATCGATTTCGGCAGCCTTCCGATTGATCCACGCCAATAGTTGCCAGACATGACGAGCAGTCGGGCCGATTCCTTTTAGGCGGCATGCTTACGCCGTTGGCGGAAGCATGGCACCCAAAAAGTAACGAATTCTCAAATATGCACCGACTCACCCAACCCCTGCCCCGCAGCTTCCATCACCGCTTCGGAGAACGTCGGGTGCGGGTGCATGGCGTGGATGATGTCTTCCTCAGTCGCTTCGAGCTTCTTCGCCATGACGAGTTCGGCGATCAATTCGGTCGCCTGTGAGCCAATCAGGTGGGCACCAAGGAGTTCGCCGTACTTGGCGTCGAACACCAGCTTGACGAAGCCTTCGGTTTCGTCAGCCGCCTGAGCACGACCGCTGGCGACGAACGGAAACCGGCCGACCCGCACCTCGTGGCCCGCTTCCTTGGCAGCCTTCTCGGTCAGGCCGACGCTCGCGACGCCCGGATCGGTATAAGTGCATCCAGGAATGATCGAGTAATCAACGGTTCGATCGGAGTGACCGCAGATCTTCTCGACGCAGCAAAGCGCCTCGTGGTGCGCGACGTGCGCGAGCCAGGGCGGACCGATGACGTCGCCCACCGCATAAATGCTGGGGACGTTCGTGACATATCCCTTCTTGGGATCGACCTTGATGTGTCCCTTGAACAGCTCGACGCCCAGCTTCTCGTCGAAGAGATTTTCGACGTTGCCCAAGACGCCGATCGAGACAAGCAGTTTGTCAGCCTCAAAGGTTTTGGGGCCTTGCGGTGTGTCGACTTCCACCTTCACGCCGGTCGCCGTTTTGGTGACCTTGCCCGTCTTCGAGCTCGTGAGTATCTGCATCCCGCGCTTGGTGAGGCTACCCAGCAAAGCCTTGCTCACTTCTTCATCTTCGCCCGGCAGAATGCGATCCATCAACTCGACGAGCGTCACCTTCGTGCCGATCGCGTTGTAGAAGTAGCCGAATTCCAGGCCGATCGGGCCGCCGCCGATGATGATCATCGACTTGGGCTGCTCGGTCAGGCTCATCGCTTCCTTGTATGAGATGATCGCCTTGCCGTCGAACTCTGCGCCGGGGAGCGGGCGGGGACGAACGCCCGTCGCCACAACGATCGACTCGGCGGTGTACTTCTTGTCGCCAACCTGGACGGTGTGCGCGTCGAGCACCTTGGCCACGCCGAACGCCGAATCAACCTTGTATTTCTTGAACAGGCCTTCGATGCCCTTGTTCAAGTTGCCCGCGACCGACCGGCTGCGGCCGATCATCTGGCCGAAATCCCACTTGGCGTCGCCCGAATAGCCGAACGCTTTACCATGACGCATGATCAATTCGACGAGGTGAGCATTCGTGAGCAATGCTTTGGTCGGAATGCAACCCCAGTTGAGGCAGATGCCGCCGAGCTTGTCGCGTTCAGCGCAGAGAACGCGCTTTTTGAGCTGCGCTGCACGAATCGCACCCGCGTACCCGGCCGGTCCACCGCCAACCACCACCAAGTCGTAATCGTAAGCCATGATGTCCTTCCCACCAGTTGCGCGAGAGTTGGATGAAACGAAACGGTCCGGGCACGAGGGCGATCATTGATTCGCCGCAGGCCCGGACCGAGGTTCGCAAGATTTTAGAGCAGCATCGTCGCCGGTTCTTCGAGCAGGCCCTTGAGCGTGCGGAGGAACTCGGCGGCATCGGCACCATTCACCACGCGGTGGTCGGCGGTGAGCGTCACGGTCATCATCGTGCCGACGACCAGCTTGTCGCCTTCAACCACCGGGCGTTTCTCAGCAGCGCCAACGGCGAGAATGCCCACCTGCGGCAGGTTCAAAATCGCGTCGAACTCGCGGACACCAAACATGCCGAGGTTGCTGATCGTGAATGTGCCGCCGTTCATCTGTGCGGCCGTCAGCTTGTTCGACCGGGCCGCTTCGTAGAGAGCCTCGCTACCGGTGCGAATGTCCTTCAGGCCAAGCTGGTCGGCGTTCTTGAGCACCGGCACGATCAGACCGTCGGGCAAGGCCACAGCGATGCCGACGTTCACCTCGCCGCGACGCGTGAGGGTTTCGCCGTCAAACGTCGAGTTGACTACGGGATGACGGCGAAGAGCCACGCCCACGGCCTTGGTGACGAAATCACCGACGGAAAGCTTGATCTTTTCCTTCGACAGGCTGTTGTTCAGCCGTTCGCGAATGGCGACGAGTTGATCGATGCGAATATCCACAGTCACGTGAATATCGGGGGCGACGCGCTTCGCTTCGGTCATCCGCGCGGCGATCGTGGTCTGCATCCGGTTCAGCTTGACGACCGTATCGGCCGGAGCGGGCCGGCCAGCGGCGGCAGCGGGCTTCGATGCGGCAGCGGGGGGCGACGTGCGCGTCTTGAGGAACGAATCGACGTCCTCGCGAATCACGCGGCCGCCAGGGCCAGATCCCTTCACCTGAGCGATGTCGACCTTTTCGGCGGCGGCCACCTTGCGGGCCAGCGGGGTCGACTTCACGCGACCACCAGCGGCCGCTTCAACATGCTCGTGCGCGGGGGCGGCAGCGGGTTCCTGGCCGTTGGCCGATGGGGCCGGAGCGGCGTTTTCAGCTTGTGCGGGCTTGGCGGCGGTAGGAGCGGCGGCCGACTTGGTCGCACCGGCGGCCACGGCCTTCACGTCCTCGCCCTTCTTGGCGAGCAGGAGCACCGGCGCGCCGATGGCAACTTCCTGACCGATTTCGACGAGGTAGCCGGCCACGGTTCCTTCGTCGAACGACTCGAGCGGCATGACGGCCTTGTCCGTCTGCACGTCGGCGATCGTGTCGCCTTCCTTGACGGTGTCGCCGACCTTGACCTTCCACTCCACGACGTGCCCGCTGGTCATCGTCGGGCTGACGGCCCCCATGGTTACCGAGATCGGCACGGGACTCATCTCCGAAAAAATCAAAAGGGGGCGGCCATCACGGCAAGTGGGCCAGTCCCCCGGGGTGAAGGCGACAATCGTGTCAAAACATCAGCAAATCAACGATACAGAACGTCGCGTACCTGGGCGACGATCTTGGCCACGTCGGGCAGAGTTGCCGCTTCGAGCACGCGGGTGTACGGAATCGGCGTGTCCTTGGCCGTCACGCGACGGATCGGCGCATCGAGCTCGTCGAACGCGACCTGCATGATCCGGTCGGAAATGCCGGCACCCACGCCGCAATACGGCCAGTCTTCTTCAATGATCACCGCGCGGTGAGTCTTGGTCACCGAGGCGACCAGCGTGTCGAGGTCGAGGGGACGGATCGAACGCAGGTCGATCACCTCGGCATCGATCCCATCTTCCGCGAGCTTCTCAGCAGCGGCGAGCGTGACCTTGAGCATGCGCGAGTAGGTGATGAGCGTCACGTCGTTGCCGGGACGCTTGACGTCGGCCTTGCCGATCGGCACGACAAAATCCTTGTCGTCGGGCACTTCGCCCTTATCGCCGAGCAGATTTTCATGCTCGATGAAAATCACGGGATCGTCGCTGCGGATCGCCGCCTTGAGCAAGCCCTTGGCGTCGGCCGGTGTCGACGGCATGACGACCGTCAGCCCCGGAATGTGGGCATAAAGCGCCTCGGGGCGATGCGAGTGGGTCGCGCCCAGCGAGCCGGCGATGCCGCAATTGCCGCGGAAGACGATCGGCACCGAGAACTGGCCGCCGCTCATGTAGCGCATGTTGGCGGCGTTGTTCACGAGCTGGTCGAAGGCGACGTAGCTGAAGCTGAAGGTCATGAACTCGACGATGGGCCGGAGGCCGACCATCGCCGCGCCGATGCCGATGCCGGCGAAGCCGTTTTCGGAGATCGGCGTGTCAATGATTCGCTTGGGACCGAACTGGTCGAGCATACCCTGGCTGACCTTGTAGGCGCCGTTATATTCGGCAACCTCTTCGCCCATCAGGAAGACGCGGTCGTCGCGTTCCATCTCCTCGACCATCGCCTGCCTGAGCGCTTCGCGATACTGAAGTACGGCCATGAGACGCGGTCACTCCTGCGGAATGTAAGGGGCGACGGTAATATCCTGATAGAGCGTGTCGAGCGAAGGTTCGGGGGCCGTTTCGGCGAACTCGATCGCCTCCTCAACCTCGGCCTTCACCTTTTCGTGCATTTCCTGAAGCGTCGCCTCGTCGATCCAGCCGCGATCGCGCAGAAGGCTCTCGTAGAGAACGATCGGATCGCCTTCTTTGGCCTTATCGGCCTCTTCCTTGCTGCGGTACTTCATCGGGTCGCTCATCGAGTGGCCGCGGAAGCGATAGGTCATCGCTTCGATGAAGCTCGGCCCTTCGCCAGCGCGGGCACGACGGATCGCCTCGCGGGTTACGCGAGCCATTTCCTCGATGTCGTTGCCGTCGACGCGGGTTCCGGGCATGCCGTACGCCGGACCACCGCGAAGGGTCAGCTCGGTCGTCCAGGAGTGGCGATGGAGGTGGGTACCCATCGACATGAGATTGTTTTCAACGATGTAGATAACCGGCAGCTTCCAGAGGCTGGCGATGTTGAACGCCTCGTGGAGTGCACCCTGGTCCATCGCACCGTCGCCGAAGTAGCAGAGCGTGACCTGATCGCCGCCCTTGTACTTGGTGGCGAAGGCGACGCCTGCGGCGAGCGGGATGTGGCTGCCGACGATGGCGTGGCCGCCCATGAAGCCCTTCTCGGCGTCGAAGAAGTGCATCGAGCCGCCCTTGCCCTTCGAGCAACCGGGGGCTTTGCCGAGCATTTCAGCCATACCGGCCTTCGGGTCCATGCCACGCGCGATCGCGTGACCGTGGTCACGATAGGCGGTGAAAACGTAGTCATCTTCGCGGAGGACGCCGATCGAACCAACGGCGACCGCTTCCTGACCGCTATAAAGGTGGCAGAAGCCCCAAATTTTCTGCTGCTGGTAGAGCTTCGCGGACTGTTCCTCGAAGCGGCGGATCAGCAGCATCTGTCGCAACCAACCGACGGCCTGGTTTCGTGTTACCGCGGGCTTGGCTTCCGTCGTCGTTTGGGCCATGAACGCCAACTCCTGCTCATGTTCTGGGCCGGGGAATTCGAGCGAAGGGGAACTCGCCGGCGCGGCGTCTTGAGAAAAAGCCCGCGATTCAGTCGAGCTATCAGGCGGGTCGAAGGACAACCGTGGGCGTCTGGGAAAGAGACGGCCCCCACGTAATAATCCGAAGAAATGGTATAGCTTACCGAAAATCGGGGAGTTCAATCCAGGCGGGTCCGCGACAAATTCGGTTCGCAGCCTGTCCACGAAGGTGACCCGGCATCACGCCAGGCCGGTCTGCGAGGGTGTCGGCGGGGGCACAACACCCTCTTCTGGGTCAGCCTTAACCCTTATCGGCGAGAAGCTGCCGGAGAACGTACGGCAAAATCCCGCCGTGTTCATAGTAACGAATCTCTTGAGGCGTGTCGATCCGGACCGTCGCCGAGAACTGCTTGGCCTCGCCACTCGCCGGCTGTGCCACCACAGTAACGTCACGATCCCCCGAGAGATTGCTGGCGAGAATCGCCGGAAGTCCTTCAATACTAAAGACTTCTTCACCCGTAAGCCCGAGGCTTTCGGCCGTGTCGCCCGCATGGAATTGGAGCGGCAAAATCCCCATTCCGACGAGGTTCGAGCGGTGGATTCGCTCGTAGCTTTCCGCAATCACCGCGCTGATTCCTAGCAACTTCGGCCCCTTGGCCGCCCAGTCGCGCGACGAACCCGAGCCGTATTCCTTGCCAGCGAGAATGATCAGCGGCACGCCGTCGGCCTTGTACAGCTCCGACGCGTCGAAGATTGACATCACTTCGCCGTCCGGCAGGTGGCGGGTGACGCCACCTTCAGTGCCTGGAGCGAGCCGATTCTTGAGGCGAATGTTCGCGAACGTGCCGCGGACCATCACCTCGTGATTGCCGCGACGCGACCCGTACGAATTGAAGTCGGCGACTGCAATGCCGTGCGAAGTCAGATACTTACCAGCCGGGCCGTTCGTTTTGATCGAGCCAGCGGGCGAAATATGGTCGGTCGTGATGCTATCACCGAGCACGGCCAGGGCGCGAGCGCCCTTGATCTCGACAACGGGCGGCGGTGTCGGGGGCATGTCCACAAAGTAAGGTGGGTGCTTGACATACGTCGAGCTGTCGTCCCACTTGAACAGGTCGCCAATCGGCACTTCGAGCGAGTTCCAGCGCTCGTCACCCTGGAAGACCTCGCCATATTCTTTCTGGAACATCTCGACGCGGACCGACTTCGACACCGCATCGGCCACTTCGTGCTGCGTCGGCCAGATGTCCTTGAGAAAAACCGGGTTACCGCTCTGGTCGTTACCGAGTGGCTCGGTCAGCAGGTCGATGTTCATCGTGCCGGCGAGGGCGTAGGCTACGACGAGCGGCGGTGAGGCGAGGTAGTTCGCCCGGACATCGGCATTCACACGGCCTTCAAAGTTACGGTTACCCGAAAGCACGGCGACCGCGACGAGGTCGTCGGTCTGGATCGCCTTCGAGATCTCGGCCGGCAGCGGACCCGAGTTGCCGATGCAGGTCGTGCAGCCGTAGCCGACGAGGTTGAACTTGAGGGCGTCGAGCGCAGGAGTCAGCCCGGCGTCGGCGAGATAGTCGGTCACAACCTTCGAGCCAGGGGCCAGGCTGGCCTTAACCCAGGGTTTGGTGCTCAAACCCTTGTCGACCGCTTTCTTGGCGAGCAAGCCGGCGGCGATCATGACCGACGGGTTCGAGGTGTTGGTGCAGCTCGTGATGGCCGCGATCACGACCGAGCCGTGATCGACCAGGTCCTGCGTGTTGGGCTTGGTGCCAGGCTTGTTCGCGACCATGCCGTTCAACGCCTTGTTGAACGACTCCTTCGCAGCACCAAGTGCCACGCGATCTTGCGGACGCTTGGGGCCCGCCATGCACGGTTCGACGGTCGACAGGTCGAGTTCGAGCGTGTCGGAATATTCGGCTTCGGGCGTATCGGCCGTATGGAAGAAGCCCTGCGCCTTGGCGTAAGTCTCGACCAGCTTGATCAGCTTGGCCGGCCGGCCGGAAAGCTCGAGGAAGTGAATCGTCTCGGCATCGATCGGGAAGATACCGCACGTGGCGCCATATTCGGGGGCCATGTTGGCGATCGTCGCCCGGTCCGCCAGCGGCAGGGTCGCGAGACCGGGGCCGTAGAACTCGACGAACTTGCCGACTACGCCCTTCTTGCGAAGCATTTCGGTGACGGTGAGCACGAGGTCGGTCGCCGTTGCGCCTTCCTTGAGCGTGCCCGAAAGCTTGAAGCCGACAACCTGCGGCACAAGCATCGACACCGGCTGGCCGAGCATGGCCGCTTCAGCCTCGATGCCGCCGACGCCCCATCCCAGGACGCCAAGGCCGTTGATCATCGTCGTGTGCGAGTCGGTACCGACGAGGGTGTCGGGATAGGCAAACGGCTCGGGATCGTTCTCGTGACCTTCGATGTCGGTCGACGTAAACACAACCCGGGCAAGGTATTCGAGATTGACCTGGTGGACGATGCCGGTATCGGGCGGGACCGCTTTGAAGTTGCGGAACGCCGTCTGGCCCCAGCGGAGGAAGGCATAACGCTCGCGATTGCGGACGAATTCCAGCTCGGCGTTGTTCAGGAAGGCCATCGCCGTGCCGGCTTCGTCGACCTGCACCGAGTGGTCGATGACGAGCTCAACCGGCTGGAGGGGATTGATCTTCTTGGGATCGCCGCCCATCCGTTCCATGGCGTCGCGCATCGCGGCGAGGTCGACGACCGCGGGAACGCCGGTGAAGTCCTGAAGCAGCACGCGACTCGGGCGGAAGGCGATTTCGTTGCTTGGGATCGCCTTGGCGTCCCAGTTCGCGAGCGCGGTGATGTCGGCTTCGGTGACGGTTACGCCGTCTTCGTTACGCAGCAGGTTTTCGAGGAGGATCTTGAGCGAAAACGGGAGCCGAGCGAGATTCACGCCCTTCGCGGCGAGAGCTTCGAGCCGGTGATACCGGAAGCTGCGATCGTCAACCTTGAGCGTAGCGAGCGACTGGAAACTGTTGGGCATGGGTTGTCTAACCTAACCTGGGGTACAGACATATCGCCCGTCGTGGGGCGGACCGGTCAACGGCTCGGCATCTCTGAAGAGGAGCCCTAGTATAACGAAACGGGGCCGACCCGGAAATCCAGGGCCAGCCCCGTTTAGAAATCCTTGAATTCGTCGATCCAGCGCCTGAACCGTGAACTTAGCCGACGAATTGCACGTCAACCGGCTCCGGAATGATGCCGGCTTCAGCTGCCCTGGCGAGCAGCGTGCGGACCGCCTCGCGACCGCGGGGGCCGTAGTCAACCGTCCACTCATTCACGTACATGCCGACGAAACGATCGGCCAGCGCCGGATCGAGGTCGCGAGCGTACTTGAGCGCGTAATTGAGCGCTTCCTCGCGATGATCGAGAGCGTACTGGATGCTTCCCTTGATCAGGCGGGCAATGTCGTCGACGAGCGGCTGGCCGAGGTCGCGGCGGACGACGTTTCCGCCCAGCGGCAGCGGCAAGCCGGTCTGCTCGAACCACCACTGACCGAGGTCGATGACCTTGTGCAGGCCCTTCGACTCGTAGTAAAGCTGCCCCTCGTGAATGATGAGGCCGACTTCGACCTTACCATCGGCGACGGCGGGGAGAATTTGGTCGAACGGCATCACCTGCACCTTCACGTCGCGGCCCAGGCAGAGCTGAAGCGCGAGATAGGCAGTCGTGAGCGTGCCGGGGATCGCGATCGTCTTCCCCTTGATGTCGTCGAGCGTCATCGGCGTGCGGGTGATGAGCATCGGGCCGTACTTATCGCCCATGCTGCAACCGCTGGCGAGCAAAGCGTATTTGTCGACGAGATGGGCGAACGCGTGAATGCTGATGGCCGAGACTTCGAGCTCGCCGTTCAAAGCGCGACGGTTCAGTGTTTCGATGTCTTCGAGCTGGTGGACGAAATGCAGGCCGTTATTGTCGAGCTTGTCGTGTGTCAGGGCGTAAAACATGAACGCGTCATCGGAGTCGGGGCTGTGACCGACACGAATATCCCGACGCTCTGTGGTGCTGGACGCAGTCATGATAGAGGTCTTCTTACTCGTTGGTGAATCTGTGCGAAGCCGTCTTTCGTTGCCTTAGTGTAGGCAACTACCACCGCGATGACCATGCGTTTTGGTGCGATGGCCAAAAGCGAACCGGGCTGGAACCTCGTTGCGGAGATCCCAGCCCGGCTTGATTTCAGGCTTCAGCGATCGTTACTTCGCCTTCGGCGCCTGCTGCGCACCACCGGCAGGACCGGTCGTCGCGGCGGGGCCAGTCGCGGCCTTCGACGTCATTTCGAGCGCGTCGAACGGGTCGACCGTGTTGTCGTTCTCGACGTACTTGAGCAGGTCGATGAACGGCGTGGTGGTCGGCATCGGCACGCCGAGCTGCTGGCAGGCGCGACGGTAACGCTTGACGATCAGGCCCGTGTCCTTCTTGTTCAAATCGTCGTCGCGATACTGCTTGTGCCGCTTGAGCAGTTCTTCCCAGAGACGCAGACCAGCCTCGAACTTCTTCACCGCAAGCGGGAAGTCGGCCGACTTGTACGCCTTCGTCCCTTCGTAGAAGAGCTCGCGGGCCGCGACACCGTCGCGGTCCATTTCGGCTGAGCAACGGTCCTTCCAGTAGGGATAGTTCATCTGGTCGGCCCAGCGATTCGCCCAGTGAGCGACGTTGGGATGAAGAGTACCCATCTTCGGGAAGTCGGTCGCATCGTCGATGAAAATCGTCTGCTTGATGCTCTTACCGTTCTCGACAATGTCGTTCGGCTGGTTGTAGGGGAACCGGCCGAAGACTAGCCATTCCTGAAGCGCCTGTTCCCACTCGTTCGACGCAACCTGGCCGAACTGGGCGGGAATGCCGATCATGCTTTCCTTTTCGAGACCTGCCGCATAACGCGTCTGCGAGTGGGCGGGCATTGAACGGAACGCGAGGTCACCAGGACGTCCCTTGCGCTGCTCGGGAGCGTCGACGTGCTCGACTTCCTTCTCGATACCACTACCAAGGCGGGTCGCGCCTTCTTCGTCGACCAGGCGAACCGACCGGGTGAACCAGCCACGCGCCAGGCGGAAGTTGTCGCGATAGACGTTGTTGTCGATCGGGTCACGCTTGAACGATTCATCAACGTCGTCATAGAAAAGACGACGGAGGATGATCGCTTCGTCGGCAAAGCCGATCTTGTGGTAGTAGGTCCAGGCCGTGTCCCAGATCAAGTCAGGCGACTTTTGATTCTTGGCGACACCGTCTTCGAGGAACTTGATCCCCTGCTTGATCCACTCGTACTTGTCGTCGGGGGCGTCCCACTCGACCGAGACGTTGTACGCCAGATTCCAGCCCTGGAACGTCCAGATCTGCAAGAAGTGGGGCTGAAGCTTGGTGATGAGATTCACCGTCGCCTTCAGCTTGTCCCAGTCCTGAATAACCTGCAGTTCGCGGGCACGCATCCAGAGGTAGTTCGCGGCGATACCGCGGGCACCACCAAGGAGGGCGAGCTTGAGCATGAAGCTGCCGGTATCGACTTCACCGATCGTCGCTTCACCCAGGTCCCGGCGCTCCGCCTCGCGGTGGAGGAAGACCTTGTACGGGTACATCGCGACGAACAGCATCAGAATTGCAAGCGCGAAGATAATCTTGCGCTGCATGTTCGTGAGGGAACTCATGCCGCCACCTCCCGATTCTTCAAGATGAAATATCCGCCGATGGTAAACGGCAGGGCGTATCCGAGGGCGAGCAAGCCGTTATTGAGCATCACGACCCAGGGCACTGCGAAACCTTCCGCAACCCGGTTCGTGACGTCGAGAATCTGGAAGTTGGGCACGATGTACGCGAGTCGCGTGAGCACCGGCATTGTCAGCGCGTCGCACGTTTTCGCGACGATGACCGCGAGCGTCGGCGTTAGCTCCGACATCTGATTATCGTGCGTAAGCAGGCGGATCAGCGACTCGAACGGGCCGCCGCCGACCAGACTCTGCATCTGGATTTCCTGGAAGAGCTGGAACGCCACCTGGCCCGCGACGAAGAAGGCGATCGTCGTCAAAAGCGCCATCGGCCAGCTCAGGAACGTGCCGGCGAAAACGCCGATCGCCGTGAGCACCATCGCTTGCAGCCAGATACCTGCGAGACCGAGGCAGAAGTTGAGGGCGAAGTTGCCCTGGTCGAGCAGGATGTGCATGTCGCTCTCAGCCATACCGAGGTACTGAGTCGCGCTCACGCAGCGAATGTTGATCAACAATTCACCGTTCGAACCGACGAGGTACGAAGCAGGGATCATCTGCTTGTTCGTGTAGTACTCGCGGATCGGGAAGATGTTGCGGAATGGCGTCTGGCTGACGCGCTTGTTGCCGTTGGCCACTTCGATTTCGGCGTAAACCGGCTCACCGACGCGACCCTTCGTCGTTCGGTAAATCGTAAACGTCATTTCGAGCATGAGTGGTGGCGAGTGCAGCAGAGCCGCCTCATCCCGCAATCCTTCGGCCTTCGGCTTGTCGCCAGCTTTGTCGGCTGCGTCGGCCTTGGCTTCGAGGTCGGCCGCCTGCTGTTGAAGCTTCTGCGACTCGGTCCGAAGGCGCTGGACGTCGGCCGAGGCCGTGGTGGCCATGCGGGCCTTTTCAGAGTCGCTCGCACCGGCCGGCCCCTGACCGCGGTTGATCGCATCAACACCGTACTCGGCGAGCAAGGCGCGATTTTCGAGGTCTTCGATCGTTCCGGCCTTGAGGAACTGTTCGACCGGAATCCGGCGATTGATCGTCTTGCGCGGGTCGAACGGATCCTTGATCGTTGAGCCGAACGCCCAGATTGCGGTCGCGGGCGTGGCACCTTCGATGTGGCTACGGAACTCGAGTTCCTGACCGACGTCGACGCCGCGGATCTGCGGGTTGCCCTTCGAGTCAAGGAATGAAAGCGAACCGCGAACGGGCACGCGAGCCGACATCTTCGTGCGAAGCTGTTCGGCCTGGTCGAGAAGCTGCTTCGAGCGGAGGGGATCCTTGTCGGCAAGAGCATCGGCCTGTGCGACCGTGTCTTGAATCGTGCCGTTCACGTTACGCCAGAGATAGGCGAGGCACGCGCCACCGAAGATCACCATGAGGAACGTCACGAGCGCCATGAAGCCGAGCATGCGGCCCCAGACGACTTCGAGGCGACGCACCGGCTTGGAGACGACGGTGTAGATCGTTTGGTTCTGAATATCCTGCGGCAGGCTGATCGGGCTGAGCACCGCAACCATGACGGTGATGAGCAGCGAGCAAACCATCATCAGCGTATTGATGTACAACCGGCCGATTTCCGCCGGACGCTGGTCGGGCGCCTGCAAGAACCAGTGGCTGAACGCAAGGATCACGAGGAAGACGACCAGCACAACCCAGGGAGCCCACATCCGACGGGTCGCTTCAACAACGCTCAGCTTGGCGATCGCATAAAGCCGGCGAGGACGGAGCGAGATCAACTCACCCGTAACGATCGCCAGCACGCGAAGCAGAACCACGAGGCCCATGTACGTCGCACCGAGGCGAAGCCCGGCGACGATGACATCGGCTGCTGCGAATTTCTGCGACGTGAACGCGGTATGAGCGAAGTACGAGATGACAAAGCCGAGCACCAGCGCCATGTGAACAGCGCCTAGCACGATGAGGTCCGAGGCCTTGCCAAGCCGGGCGATCGTCATCCAGAGAGCACGTTCAACCCAGACGAAGAGCACGACGAGGAACGGAAGCGCGATCAATGTCGAGGCAGAAACACCCCACGACTCAGGCACGTTGATATGAATGCGCTTGGCCTCTTCGAGCACGCCGATGGCGACGGTCGAGAGTGCGCCGAGGAGCGAAACAAGTGCGGCGATGTCGAGCCATTTGGCGCGGGGTGCGCGACGATCTTTATTCGCGGCCAGAACCCACGAGCCGGCCCAGCCGACGAGCGAGAACAGACCGACGATTTTGCAGTACGTGAGCAGAGTGCCGAGAATCCCGAACCGTTCGGGAAGGGTCTGCATCGGTTCACCGAAGGCGATGAACCAGAGGATCGTGTTGATCATTTTCTGGGACATGGCGGGTGCAGCCGCTGGGGCTGCCGCTGCCTGTGCCCAGAGCATGGGAAACGCAAGCTGCGAGAACATGGGGATCGACGCTCCTTGGCCGGATCATTCGCTGACCCGGAAAGGCACCGGGTAGGAGGTGCAATAAGATCTATGATTTGTTGCGACGAATACGACGGGCACCCGGCCGCGCGTCGATTGAAAGACGCGCGGCAGCGGGGCGATTCGGCAGCGTTCGGGACGCCGGCTCAGGGCGTCCGCGGGCTGCCGGCGAATTCGTCGGGAGCGCTCGTGGTCGGCTTCGTGGTATCAGCGGGGCGATCACCCACGCGGCGACGGCCGGGGTGAAGATCGCTTTCACGCACGATTCGCAGGAAGAGTTCTTCGAGCGTCGTGGTCGGGTGATCGACGGCTTCGAGCTTGCCGCCGTGGCGATTGATCACGTCGCGAATCTCGGCGAGCGCCGTTTCGGACAGGTCGCGCGTCTTGATCTGCGTGACGTCCTGCACGGTCAGCAGGTCGGTCACCTTGCCCATTTCCTTCAGTTCACCGCGGTGCAGAATCGCGATGCGATCGCAGATGTCCTGCATGTCGGCGAGAAGGTGGCCGGAGAGGACGATCGTCTTCCCTTGCCCCTTGAGGTCGCGGATCAGTTCCTTGATCTCGGCGGTACCAATCGGGTCGAGGCCCGATGTCGGCTCGTCGAGGAGAATCAGCTCGGGATCATTAATCAGCGCCTGGGCGAGACCGATACGCCGCTGCATACCCTTTGAATACTCACGCAACTGGCGGTGCTTGGCGGCATTCAGGCCGACCATTTCGATCAACCGGCCGACGCGCTTCGTCCGCTCGGCCGACGACATCTTGAACAGGCGGCCGTAGAAGTGAAGGGTTTCCTCGGCGTTGAGGAACTTGTAGAGATACGACTCTTCCGGGAGGTAACCGATACGCTCGTTCTTTTTGACGTTCGTGGTCGGCTCGCCAAAGATGAAGGCGTCGCCATCCGTCGGGAAGAGGAGGCCGAGCAACAGCTTGATGGTGGTCGTCTTGCCCGAGCCGTTCGGGCCGAGGACGCCGAAGATTTCGCCGCGGTGGACCTTCAGGTCGAGCGCCTTGAGTGCCTGGACTTTGGGGCGGCCCCAGAAGTCGCGGTACACCTTGCTCAGGTTTCGTGTCTCGATGATGACTTCAGCGCTCATCAGTCGTCGCCTTCTTGAGAAGAAATTCGCTCGGTGGACCGCTAAGGGACCATGGTACCGGTCCCCCGTTCACGGCCGTTCCGGCAACCGCCGCGCCCGAGGGATCGAGACAAATCACGATATTGCAAGCATTCGTCGAGGGAAAACGAGCCGCCTCGCGTGACGGAGGGTTCGTCGATCAGGGCAAAGAATGGAGTGAAAGCGAATAATAGCTGCGAGAGAATACCCCGCCCTCGTCCGGCCGGATCAAGGTCCACTACGATTGCCACGCCCCAATGGTTCGCCAAAAATGCCGACGCGGGCATTTTTCACCGAACCATCCTTGGGCGGGGGAAATCGAAGGGGCCACGGTCCCCAAAGGTTGGACTCCGTGGTGACGGTAACAGGATACAAACCCCGCGCCGTTTTTCGCAAGCAGCCCCGCCTCATTTATCGGGCTTGCCCAGTCGCAGATTGTGTCGTTTGAAACGGCGGAATGCCTCCAAACGAAAACCCCGCCGGAACTGGCCGGCGGGGTGTGAATTTCGCGTTAAGAAACGCGGCGATCAGGGGCGAAGACCGGTCGTACCCGGGTTTTCGCGATTCGCCTCGACGCGCCCGCCAAATGTCGGCACGGGCCGAACCGGCGCGTCGCTGACCGTCTCGTTATACGGGTACACAGGCGTGTTCCCCGGTATGACTGCTGGTCCACCGGCGGGGTGCTCTCCGCCGCACCCGGCGTACGGCAGGAAACGCTGCCCACGCGTGGTGTACGGATTATAATAGGTGGGGAAGAAAAGCTGGTCGGGCGGGTAAGCCAGGTAACGCGGGAAATGGTATTCCGAGATTCGGTTTGCGCCGAGCGGCAGCGCAGTACCGTAGTCGACCCAACCGTAGCCGTCGGGATTGCCGGCAGGCAGGCCGTAGGGGATCGGGCGATCGTTGACGATCTGCCCGCGCGGCTTGAGGAAGTCGAACATTCCACCCGTCGTCGAGACGGAAAGGATCAGGACAAGTGAGCCGATCGAAGTCGCCATCGCGAACCTCCGTGTGGGGGCGATAGAGCGGGGTTTGGCGAGCCGCCGGACCGGCTTGGCCACGCCCAGAACAGGTCGCGCGGCGCCCCCGCTATGCACTAACCCGGTCTGTTGTCGAGTCTACATGCGCATCAACAATCACGAGGCGATTTCCGCCCCGGCTTCCCTTCCGATTTTGCCGGAAACCCGCTAGAATCCGGTGAGTAGGAAATTGCCGGTCTTTCCTGGGCTCCCCATGATCGTTCTGATCGATAATTACGACTCCTTCACCTACAACCTCGTCCAGCGCCTCGGTGAGATCGACCCATCTGTCGACTTGCTCGTCATGCGCAACGATCAGGTGACGCTCGACGAGATCGCCGCCAAGAAGCCCACGCACATCATCATCTCGCCAGGGCCGTGCACGCCAAAAGAGGCCGGTATCTCGAACGAGGTGATCCGCCGCTTCGCGCCAAACACGCCGCTTCTGGGCGTTTGCCTCGGCCACCAGTGCATCGGCCATACGTTTGGTGCGAACGTGGTGCGGGCCGACCGGATCATGCACGGCAAGACGTCGATGATCCATCACGATAGCCAGGGCGTCTATCGCGGCCTGTCGAACCCCTTCGAGGCAACGCGCTACCACAGCCTGGTCATTCAACCTGGCACTCTGCCGCCCGAGTTCAAGGTCGTAGCCCAGACGGATGAAGGCGAGATCATGGGTGTGCGCCACGTTTCGTGGCCGCTCGAAGGCGTGCAATATCACCCCGAGAGCTTCCTGACGCTCGAAGGGACGAAGCTGCTCCGCAACTTCATCGGACGATGAGTGTTCTGCCGCAAGGCGACCGGCTCCTCCCGGTCGCGGAAGCCCTGGCGATCGTCCTTTCGCAGGCGCAACCTCTTGCGCCGGTGCGTTTGAAACTTGCCGACGCACTTGGATTGGTGCTCGCGGAAGAAATCCGCGCCGACCTCGATCTACCACCATTCGACAAGTCGATCGTCGATGGCTACGCCGTCCGCTCGAGCGACTTCAGCGACGGCGAAAATCACACGCTTGACGTCGTCGAAGAAATCTTCGCCGGCCGAGTTCCGACGCGATCCGTCGGCAGTGGTCAGACCGCGATGATCATGACCGGCGCCCCCTTGCCCGACGGTTCCGACGCCGTCGTGATGGTTGAAAAGTGCAACAGGGTGAGTGCGAACAGCGTGACTGTTCCGGCGCCCGTCCGTCCCGGCCAGAACCGCATGCTGCGCGGGACCGAGATTCGCACTGGAGACACAGTCGTCGGCGCGGGAACGATCCTCAACGCGACCAAACTCGGCGCGCTCGCCTCAGTTGGAGCGTCCGAGCCACTCGTGTTTCCGCGAGCTCGCGTTGCCGTGATCTCAACCGGCGACGAAGTGGTCCCTCACGGACAAACTCCCGGCCCCGGCCAGATTCGCAACTCGAATAGCCTGTTGCTCGAAGGGATCGTTCGCGAACACGCGGCGATTCCGAACGTCTTCCCCATCGTCCCCGACCTCCCCGAGTCGTTGCAGCAAGCGTTCGCCGCCGCGACGACCGACGCCGACATTCTGCTCATCAGCGGCGGCGTTTCGGCCGGTAAGCGCGACCTCGTCCCCGCCGCTCTCGAAGCTGTCGGCGTGCGACCACTTTTCCACAAGGTGAAGGTCAAGCCGGGCAAACCGCTCTGGTTCGGCGTCGGTCCGGTTCGCAAAAACGGGCGATCGACCCTTGTCTTCGGCCTGCCGGGAAATCCGGTCAGCGGCCTGGTGAGTTTCCTGCTTTTTGTCCGGCAGGCGCTTCGCGTGCTTCACGGCCTCGAACCGCTCGTGACGCCGACCGTCGCGCTGCCGCTGGTGGCTGAGTACCGCCAGCAGGACGACCGCGACACCTACCGCCCTGCCCGGCTTGTTCAGAACCCAGGCGAAGCCGAGCTGAGAGTTCAAACCTACACCTGGGCGGGTTCGTCCGACCTTCGAGGAGTGACCGAGGCGGATGGCTTCGTGATGTTTGCCGCTGGCGAGCGAATCTACGAATGCGGCGAGCGCGTTCCATTCTTGCCGCATCACCCTTCGCGATTTGGCCTAGGACAAACGTATTAAGTAGTAAACGGCGGCGAAATCGGCGGGTGAAGGATTCTCACCAAGACCGGCGGAAGGATGGCCATGTCGACGCAAACTCTTACAGCGACTCGTGCAGTGGCGTCGGACCAGCCGCTGACGCAACGGTTTAACACGCCCCACCCGATCTGGCTCGGCCTGGCCTCGGGCTGTTTTCTCTGGCTCAGCTTCCCTCCCGCCGCTTGGGGACCGCTCGCCTGGGCCGCGCTCGTCCCGCTGTTTTTGCTGATCAAAAGCGAGCGCTCGCGCCTGTCAATTTACTTCGGCGCCTGGCTCGGCGGCTTCACCTTCTGGATGCTGGCGCTCAACTGGATCGTCTGCATCGACGCCGAAGCTGCGCTCGGCTGGGTGACGATGGCTCTCGTCCTTTCCCTCTTCTGGCCGCTGTTCCTGGCGATTGCCCGCCCGCCAGTCCGCACGCTGAAATTGCCACTGATGATCGTCGCGCCTGCCGTTTGGGTCGCGCTCGAATATGTCCGCGCGTATTTCCTCACCGGCTTCCCCTGGTATTACCTGGCGCACAGCCAGTACAAGCTCCTACCGCTGATCCAGATCTCCGACATCACCGGCTCTCTCGGCGTCAGTTTGCTGATGGCCGTCGCCAACGCGCTGATCGTCGACGTCCTCACGCTCCCGCTGATGCAGCCGACCAAGAACGGTCCGAAGCTCACACGCTCCATGATGTTGCGCTTCGGAACGTTCGGCATTGGGCTCGTGCTGACTCTCGCCTATGGCGCTCTTCGCATGGGAACGGCGAAGTTCGAGCCAGGCCCGCGCGTGGGCCTGATCCAGTCGAGCATCATGCAGCGCTATCGTGTCGGCAAAACGGCCGAAGACATCCTCGCCGAATATGAAGGACTCATCGCCCGAGCCGCGCGCACTCAACCCACACCTGACCTGAT
Organism: uncultured Isosphaeraceae bacterium; assembly: GCA_945957605.1. Taxonomy (GTDB): domain Bacteria; phylum Planctomycetota; class Planctomycetia; order Isosphaerales; family Isosphaeraceae; genus CAMFLR01. Next base: position 224,080 of record CAMFLR010000003.1, on the reverse strand, counting down.
CGTCTGGCCCGAAACTTCATACCCCTATGGGTTTGTGAAGATTGATTCGTCGCTGCCGGCGGATCAGTTCGCCGCGCAGGTCAAGAGCTACGACGACGAAGGTAAGCCAGAAGAGTGGAAGCTGAAGCGCGAGGGTGTCGACGCCCATTTGCACACGTGGGTCGACACGATGAAGATCCCGATGATGGTCGGATCGACCACCTACGACTTTGCCGCAACCGGTTTCAACCGCTACAACTCCGCCATTCTCTTCGAGCCCGGCAAATCAACGATTCAGAGCTACCACAAGCTCCATCTCGTGCCATTCGGCGAATATGTGCCGCTGCTGAAAACGTTTCCCTGGCTAACAGCTCTCACTCCCTATCGCAACGGCCACGTTCCCAGCCTGACGTTCGGTGGCGTGCCGTCATGGTTCGAGCACGGCAAGTACCGCTACGCGACCGCCATCTGCTTCGAAGACACCGTTCCTCAGGTCACGCGCAGGCTGTTCGCCGAAGTACCCGACAGCAAGTCGCCCGACGTCCTGCTCAACCTCTCGAACGACGGCTGGTTCACCACGAAGGATGAGGACGGCACGATTCACGGCTCGTCCGAACACGAGATGCATCTCGCGGTCAGCGTCTTTCGCTCGATTGAGCATCGCGCCCCCCTCGCCCGCGCGGCGAATACCGGCATCTCGGCCGTGGTGGACGGAAACGGCCGAGTGATTGCTCAGCTCGCTTCGGGTAAGTCGGATATTCTCGTCGCCGAAGTTCCCCTCGATCCCCGAACCGGGCTCTACACGTCGGTTGGCGATTGGCTTGGTCTTAGCTGCCTGGCAACCACGATTGGTCTCATCCCTCTCACTTGGTACCTGCCGCGCCGGAGGCTCAAGTCGGCGCAGGCCGCTGCCTGATCCGCCTGAAGACGAAAAGTCTCGCCAAATCGACAAACTCAACCTGAATTACCGCAGATTTATCGCTTCCTCCAATCTCACCAAAACTCCCTGCTTGCCCTTGGGCATTTGATGGGGTAAGTTTTCCCGAGTAGCACCCGACACGGCCGACAACGGCGCACCTTCCTGGTTCCAACGATTGCATGGATTGTGGAAGGTGACGGCTTGTCATCGTCGAGTCGAGCCCGATAAGCTTGAGTGAGCGTCACCGAGCGGTGAGACCCGCGTTCTTCTCTGCCTGACCACTTCTTTCGAACAATTCGCACGGCCCGATCGACTGGCCCGCTGCCTGGTATGTGACGCTACCGTGGCAGGCCGAGCGGACCGTCTACCTCTGATTGGTGGGATAGGACCATGACGTTCGTCGGCAAGATCCTCGTGATCCTCATCATGGCCTTGTCGCTCATCTTCCTAGGCGTCTCGGTCGTGGCATTCACCACGGCGAAGAACTGGAAGGAAGAGACCGCGAAGCAACAAGACGCCGTCAAGAAGGTGCAGGCGTCCCTCGCCACGGCGAAGGAACAGGCCGACGCGAACGAGAAGAAACTCGTGGCGGCGACGGCCGATCACGCGACCGCGACCAAAGCCCTCGAAAACCGCATCAACACGATGCAGCAGGATAACGAGAAGGCTCAGGGTGAAATCACCACGGCCCGCACCGCGCTGACTGAAGCGCAGTCGAACGCGGCCCTCGCCCTTGCCGAAACCAAGGCCCGCACCGAAGACGTCCAGAAGCTGCGTGACCAGCTTACCGCCGTCACCGACCAGGCCAACAAGTTCAAGATTCAGCAGACCGAGCTGAACAACGAAATCCTCAACCTCAAGCGGATGCTCGACGTTGCCAACCGCAACTCGGCTAACCTCCGCGAGACCGCCGCGAAGTTCGCCAAGGTCCTGACCGACAAGGGTCTTTCGACCGATATCAGCCGCGTTCAGGCAGTTGAGCTGCCCCCGAACGTCGAAGGCAAGGTTCTCAAGATCGACGACAAGAACCGCCGGATGGAAATCTCGATCGGTTCCGACGACGGCCTCTCGGTCGGCCAGGAGCTGTACCTCTATCGCACGTCGCCCACCGCGGAATATCTCGGCAAGGTGAGGATTGCTCTGGTCGAGCCCGACCAGGCTGTCGCCACTGTCATCGGCAACACTGTCAACGGCAAGAAGGTTAAGGAGGGTGACGATGTCGCGTCCACGATCCGCTCGCGGTAATGCGGCCCCTGCGCGTGGTGCCGCCCAGGGCCGAGGCGTATTTGTCTCGGCTCCCAAGAGCGACATTTACGTCGTCATGCTGGCCGTGGCCCTCGGCGCCATGTTCCTCGGCACACTGCTGATGGTCATGCTGATGTCGCGGTACGACTTCAAGGTCAAGCCCGCCGCCCTGACCCAGCCCGCAGCAACCGCCCAGCTCGTCTGAGCTGAATTCGACAGTCAGAAAATACAACCATCCGGATGTCTCGGCCTTCCCTCTGGCCAGGACATCCGGATGGTTCATTTTCGAACGTTGGTAGCTTGTTCACGCGATTGACGCAAGCATGCGGGGGCGAGCATATGGTCTGTTGTCTATGATACCGTCGTATCGAGAATTCTGGGATCGGGTGCCACTGGCTATGCCAGTGCTCTTCCATTTTTTTCTTCGTGAATTCAAGAGCACTGGCATAGCCAGAGGCACCCGAGAGGGTGGCTTCGGCAGAATGCCCCATACCCCAGGGAGACGAAAACTCTCACCCTCTCAAGCACAGCTCACCCTGCCGGGAAAGGCGACACCAATTCGTCTCCTTCGAAGGTGGCGTCCATTCCAAACTGGGGCATCCTGCCCCAGCTACCAAACGAATGCTCATGCAAGCACAATATACAACGCGATCACTTCGACAACTCTGATGCCGCTCCCGCCTTCGCAGCATCCGCCGGCTTGGCATTCGCGGTACCCGGCTTGCTTGCCGCAGCAGACGAGCTACCCGTCGCAGCCACGGGACCAGTCGGACGTGTGCCAGTCGCAGGACGCTTCGGACCCCGTGGCAGCAGGTCGGGCAACATAGCGACGTTGTACGCCCACGCTGCCAGCACCTTTGCCCCTTGGTTCACTTCGTCGGCGTACACCTTGTCGAACGTGTCGCTTTCGGTGTGATGCGTCTTGCGATACTCAGCCTCATGCTGCACGACCGCGAACGCCGGCACGCCTGCTGGGTGGAACGACAAATGGTCGGTGCCGCCCATGTTTCGAAGGCTGATTTCCTCGAGCCCCAACTCGCGCTGGAACGGCGCGACAACCTTATCCATCGTCTCACGAAGATCGTATCGCCCTTGAAGACCGATGCTCGTGACACGCCCCGTGCCCATGTCATGCACGAGCACGGCGGAAAGCTTGTCGAGTTCCTTCTCGTGCGCCTTGGCATAAACCTTCGAGCCGTGTAACCCCTGCTCTTCGCCGGTGAACAGCACAAACCGAATCGTCCGTTTCGGCTTCACGCCCGACGCCTTGAGCGCCCGCGCCGCTTCCAGAACCGCCATCGTGCCGGTGCCATTGTCGGTCGCGCCAGTACCAAGGTCCCACGAATCAAGGTGCCCGCCAATCACAACAATCTCGTCCGGCTTCTCGGTGCCTTTCAACTCCGCAACCGTGTTGTAAACCTCAACCTCGCCATCGGTGATCGCATTCTTCATGTCGATTTCAACCGTCACCGGGCCGCGTTTGAGCAAGCGCCAGATCAAGCCGTAGGACTCGGTCGTGAGAAACACTTCGGGCAACTTCGAGATCGCGAAGTCCTGACCCGACGACGTCATGTTGACGAGCCCGTGTTCCTTGTTCGAATCACGCAGATAGCCAACCGCACCTTCCTTGATCACGAATTCCCGGCGCACGCGGGCGAAGTCCATCGCCGCGCCGAGATTACCACCGCGACGTCGCGCCGGCGGTGCTCCCTTCGTCGTCTCAGCCGTGGTCTTCGGATTCGGCTGCACCGAAACCGGCCCGCTGATGATCCACGCCCCCTTCAGCTTCCCCTTGTAAGCATCGAGCTCGGCGGCGGTGTTCGCTTCGATATGCACCACCTTGCCGCGCTTGGCACCATCGGTTCCCGGCGACCAGCCTGCCGATTCCAGCAAAATGCGATGCTCGGTCGGCGCGACGATCTTTCCGCTCACCGTCCCGCGAGTCCAGCCACGATTGATCTTCCATGGCTCGAGATGGGCGTTATCGAGTCCGTACGCTGCGAACTTCTCCCGCGTCCATTCATTCGCACGCTTGAGGTTCGCCGACCCCGTCAGTCGCGGGCCGATCACGTCGCACATATACTCGAGGTTGAGCATAAGCTGTGAGTTTTTGTCGATTTGCTCGATGATCTTCTTGGTGTTCTCGGCGACTTCAGGGCTGATCGGCCGGCTGGGAACCGAGCCGGGCTGGGCGTGCGCAGGGGCAGCGACGGCGAGAAGAAGGGATAATGCAAGCAGCGATCGCTTCATGAGGTGGGACTCCGAGCTGGGTGTGGTCGCGGCGAGAGGTGAGATAAGATTGATGTAGCCTGGGTCGATTTGCAAGCCCGCGCCTTGGCTGTCGCGGTTGTCGGTTTGGGCAAAAAAGGTTAGTTTGATCTATCTCATCGGGTCGGCCAATTCGGGCCGAAATCGTGCGACCAGCCGAGGTTCGGGGTAAGCGCGGATGAATGTCGTCCTCATCGCCTCAGAGGCCGTCCCCTTCGCCAAAACCGGCGGCCTGGCCGACGTCGCCGGCGCTCTCCCCCGCGCGCTCGCTCAAATTGGCATTCACGCGACGCTCTTCATCCCTTGCTACCGCCACGCACGCGACTCCGGCATTCCTCTGCGAAACACCGGAATCAAGCTAAAAATCCCTCGCGGCAGCAGCGGCACCGTCGAGGTCCAGATCCAGGCCTCCACGCTCCCCGGCACCGACGTCCCGGTCTATCTCATCGATCGCCCCGCTTATTTTGACCGCCCTGCCCTCTATCAGGAGAACGGGGCCGACTACGGCGATAACTGCGAGCGGTTCATCATCTTCCAGCGTGCCGCGTTGGAAGCGATTCGCGCACTCGGCATGCGGCCCGACGTCATTCACTGCAACGACTGGCAAACAGGCCTGATCCCAATCTACCTCGACGAGTTCTACCGCGGCACGCCCGAACTCGCCGCGGCCGGCAGCCTCTTCACCGTGCACAACATGGCCTACCAGGGGTCGTTCTGGCACTGGGACATGCCACTCACAGGGCTCGACTGGCGGCTGTTCAACTGGCGGCAGCTCGAATTCCACGGGCGCATCAACTTCCTCAAAGCGGGCCTCGTCTTCTCAGACCTGCTCAGCACCGTCAGCCCGACTTATTCGCGTGAGATTCAGACACCCGAATACGGCTGCGGTTTCGATGGTCTCCTTCGCGCCCGGCGACACGACCTGCACGGCATCGTCAACGGCATCGACCCCACTGTCTGGAATCCACGCGTCGATCGCCTTATCTCATCAACCTTCGACGCCGCCAGTGTCGGCACCGGTAAAGCCGTCTGCAAGCGCGCGATCCAGGAACGTGCGGGCCTACCGCAGCGTCCCGACGTCCCGCTTTTCGCCCAGATCGGCCGACTCGACTCACAAAAGGGCTGGGATCTCCTGATGGAGGTCGCCGACGAGTTGCTTCAAGGCGACGTTCAATTCGTCGTGTTGGGCGAAGGCCACCCCCGCTATCACGACCTGCTCAATCAACTCGCCCAGCGGCATCCCGAAAAGCTGCGAGTGTTTCTCGAATTTTCGAATCCCCTCTCGCACCAGATCGAGGCTGGGGCCGACATCTTCCTGATGCCCAGCCTTTACGAACCGTGCGGCCTCAACCAGCTTTATAGCCTCACGTATGGGACGATTCCGATCGTCCGGCAAACCGGCGGCCTCGCCGATACGGTGGTCGACGCCACGCCCGAGGCCCTCGCGAACGGAACCGCGACGGGCTTCTCATTCCGCGATATTCACGCGGGTGCCTTGAGATATGCAATCCATCGCGCCCTCGAGCTTTGGGCCGATCGCCCCGGTTGGTCGAAGCTCGTGCACAACGCGATGAAGGCCGACTGGACCTGGGACCGTGCGGCGCGGTCTTATCTCGGCCTGTACAACGAAATTTGCCGCCGCAGGACGGGGCGGGCCGCAGTTTGATCGCAGCCGGAAACGGCCGTCAGAAATACCGCGACGCGAAACCAGGGAGGTTGTTCGCATGTCGGACCTTCGGAAAGATCCCATCGTCGGCCGTTGGGTAATCATCGCCACCGAGCGCGGGCGGCGTCCGACCGACTTCCGCCCCGAGGTCCAGAAGGTCACCGGCCCCGACTCATGCCCGTTTTGCGAAGGGAACGAGTCGCAAACTACTCCCGAAATCCTCGCCTATCGCGAGCCCGAATCCACACCCGACGGCCCCGGTTGGCGCGTGCGCGTCGTCCCCAACAAGTTCCCCGCGCTTCAAATCGAAGGTGAACTTCAAAAGCGTGGCGATGGCATCTACGACATGATGGCGGGCATCGGCGCGCATGAAGTCATCATCGAAAGCCCAAAACATCATATCAGCACGGCAGCCTTGACCGAGACAGAAGTTCGCGATGTGCTCTGGGTCTATCGCGAGCGTCTGCTCGACCTGCGTAACGACCGCCGCTTCGTTCACGGCATGATTTTCAAGAACGTGGGATCAGCCGCGGGCGCAAGCCTCGAGCACACGCACAGCCAGTTGATCGTCACACCGATTGTGCCGATTACGGTCTGGGAAGAGATGACCGGCGCGCTGGAATTTTTCAATTACCGCGGACGCTGCATTTATTGCGACATGCTTCACCAGGAAGCTGCGAGCAAGAAGCGAATCGTGCTCGACACCGAGCATTTCATGGCATTTTGCCCCTACGCCGCACGGTTTCCCTTTGAAACCTGGATCGTCCCCAAGCGACATTCGAGCCATTACGAGCAGCTCGACCAGACCGAACTTGAAGACCTCGCCAGCGTTCTCCGGACCTCGATCGCGCGGCTCGAAACGGTGCTCGACCGCCCGCCCTACAACTACATTCTGCACACCGCGCCCTTTGATCATTCCGATGTGCCGCACTACCACTGGCACATCGAAATCATGCCGCGGCTGACGAAAGTGGCCGGCTTCGAGTGGGGCTCCGGCTTCTACATCAATCCCATGCCGCCCGAGCAAGCGGCCAGCTTCCTGCGTCACGCGTAAGTGTGGGAAAATGTGACGTGTGAACCTCTCTCGGATGGAGGTGTTTCATGCGAATCTCGACGCGTTCTGGAATTGCGTTTCTCTTCGCTTGTACATTACTGAGCTTAATCAATTGCGAATCCGCGCGAGGCGATGACATGAAACCCTCATCCTCTCGACGCAAGCGGATGTCGTTCGTCGATTCGATCATCTTCCAGGCTTCGCCCTACTCTGAAGCTTACTGGCCCAGGCTTGGACCGGATGTCGAAGATGTTTTCATCCAATCGACTGATAATCTCAAAATCAACGCGTGGTTCACGACACCGAAGCATCCGCATGCCGTCGTACTTTTCGCACATGGCAACGGCGGCAACCTTGCACACCGCGAATACTTGCTCTCGCTCTTTCGCGATAAACTCAATTGCGCAATTTTGCTTTTCGACTATCGCGGCTACGGCCGAAGCGATGGCATTCCCAGCGAAACTGGCGTGCTCGACGATGCACGTGCGGCGCGTCGGTGGCTCGCGAAGCGAACCGGCGTGACCGAGAAGGAAATCGTCCTGATCGGTGAATCGCTCGGCGGAGGAGTTGTCGTCGACCTCGCCGCAAAAGACGGCGCACGCGGGCTCGTGCTCGAAAGCACATTCACTTCGCTCCCCGACGTCGCCGCGAGCAAGTTTCGCGTTCTTCCCGTTCGCCTCCTGGTGCGCACCAAGCTCGACTCGTTTTCCAAGATTGGCGACTATCACGGCCCGCTCTTGCAGTCGCATGGCGACGCCGACCAGCTCATTCCGTTCGCACAGGCTGAGAAGTTGTTCAAGGCGGCGAACTCGCCAAAACAGTTCGTGCGAAATCCCGGGGGTGGCCACAACGACCCGCCGACGCAAGAATATTTGAACGCGCTGAAGCAATTCCTCGCGAACTTGCCGACTTCCGACGCCGGAACGATGAAACGCCCGAGCCCTCGATGAATCGACCGCCGCGAGTCACCGGAGAACGCCCAACATCCGCCGAAGCCGCGGCGATCGTGCGCCAGGCGCGTCGCCTGCAATTTCGCGTTCGCCGAGGCGCCGTGGCCGATCTCGCCGGCGCATACCTCGGTGCACGCCCCGGAACCGGCCTCGCGTTCTCCGAATTACGTGCCTACGAGCCGGGCGACGACGTAAGGCACATCGACTGGAACGTCACCGCACGTCAGGGCAAAGCTTACGTGCGCAGGTTCGTCGAGGAACGCTCGCTTACGCTCCAGCTCATCATCGACGTCTCCGCGAGCCTGCGTTTCGGCCCTGAAGGCCGTTCCAAAGCCGACCGCGCCATGCAGGCCGGCGCATTGCTGGCGACAGCCGCGATTCAAAAGGGCGATCGCGCTGGCGTGATACTCGTCAGCGATCGCGTTGAAGCCGAGTTGCTTCCCGCCGGCGGTTCACGCCATCTTGCGCGACTGGTTCGTACGCTGATCGTCACGCCCGCCGTTTCGCGGCAAACCTCGCTCGTCGCGGGCATCACGCATCTCAAACGCCGTGCGCGTCGAGCATTGGTCGTCGTTCTCAGCGATTTTTTGAACGCCGAGAAGGAACCGATTTCGGCCTGGAGCCGCGCAGCACGACGACATGATGTGATCGCCTGCCGGATCATCGATCCGCTCGAGGAAACGCTGCCGAGCGTCGGCATCTTGCGGCTGAGCGACGCCGAATCGGGCGCCACGCGTACCATCGACACACGCTCAAAACTGACTCGATCCCGCTACGCCGAAGCGGCCGAGGCTCGCCGTCGCGCCTTCCGAATCTTCTGCGGAAAGAGCGGAATTACTCCGTTCGAACTCCGCACGAACGAAGACCCCATCGGCCCGCTCATTCGCTTCTTCGCCGAACGCGCCCGATCGCGAGGCGGTCTCTGATGCAACCCAGCGCCTCTGAGCCGATCGTCCTTCCACGGCCCAATCTTCCGCCCCAGCCCTGGACCGACGGCGGCGACAACCGCTGGCTCTATCTCGCCGGTGCCGTAGCCGCAGTCGCGCTGGTCGTAATTATTCGATTGCTCAAACGACGCAAGAAAAAACTCATCGCCGACGCCGGTCCATTCGCGGAAGCCGACGAGCCAACAACGTCGGAACCCCTCCCAGCGCCCGACCCAGTCCGGCAAACGCTCGTCAGCCTTTTCGGCTCAGCATGGGCGGCGCGAACGACCGAGGAAATCGCCGCTTCGCCGCGCCTGCTCGAACGTTTTGGCCCCGAGGCCGCAGAGCACATCGTCGCCTATTTGCGTGCGATCGATCGTTCAAAATTCTCGCGCGACGCCTCTCAGCCCTCGGAGGATTTGAACTGGTGGGCCGAACGATTCGTCGAGGAAGCAGCCGGCGGCGCGTTCGTGGTCGTCGAATCGCCGCCGGTAAGCAAATAAGCCAGCTAACACATTATCACTTATCCGCGGGGATCTTCACGCCGATCATCTCGGTCGATTCGAGCCCCGTACGCAGCTTCAGGTGCCACGTCTGGTCACCGCTGCTTCCAGGAAATTCGGCGACGGTCACAACGCAAGTTTCCTTCACTTCGCCTGGCTTCAACTCGGGAAAATCCTGCCCCACAACCGACCATTCGCTCTCGACCGGCAGCGGGTAAAGGTACACGCGCTCACCCGAGTCGAGTTCTACGAAACTGTCGGGAACGCTGTTGTCGCGGTCGCGGATGAACGCCTCATCGAGCGGAGCGAAAACAACATCCTTTGACGTGTTACGCACTCGAATCTTGAGCGAAAGCGCACCGTTACCGCCGTCCTTCTCTTCGGCTTTTCCCGTGATCGTCGTGCGCTTGAGCCGGATGTTCTCGCGAACCATTTCCAGCGGCGTGATTTCGAGCGCACCAATCTTGAGTGGCTGGCCGAGTTTCGCCATGTGGTTGGCAGGAATTGGCGCAGCTTGCTCCACCTTGTGCGGCGTGCGGCGCGACCCAACGGCCACACGAGACGCCCCAGGTGTGAAGCCCTCGAGATCCGTCTTCCCTTGAAATCGAGGAATGATCACGAACCAGATCAATGCAACCGTCACCGCGCTGGCGTAACTCGCAAGCACGAGCATTGGCCAGTTCGGCCCGTTGACATAAACGACCTCTTCTTCAACTTCTTGAGAATCCGCAGCCTTGGGCGACTCGCTCACCGCTGCCTTCGCCGCCCCGTGTGGTTCAGAGGTGGCGACGTGCATCAGATCGGCAAGGGGGCTGTCGCCGCTTGCAACGTCGGGAGCAGCAGCCAATTCGTCCGCGAAATTCGGCAGCGTGATTGCCTCTTCCTTGTGCGGCTCGGCGTGCGCGGCTTCTTCGGCTGCGGCGAGGGCGTCGAGAATCGGGTCGGGCGCCATGGCGCGCAGCGGCGTTTCGAACACCGATGAGCCCATCAAATCGCCGCTGCTGCTACCGCTCACACTCCCACTCGAGTGGAGGTTGATCGGCAGGTCGGGAACGTCGCCCCCGCTCGATGCAGAGGGGTCGAACGAAGGAATATCCTTGAGGAGATCTTCGGACAGCACGTCTTCGTGGCTGCCGCTGGTGGGACGCACGTCTGATGACGACATCGGGCATCCTCGGGTCAGGCCGGAGAGGCGAGAAATCTGGGCGGTTTCACATGAGTATACCAGTCAACTGCGCGCTTATCGAAGATGTAGCCGCCTGGCTCACTGCCATAAGCGACACAATTGATGATCGGAATCGACCCGATATGCTTACTTAATTCATCAGGATTTGTCGTTTCGGCGATCGATCCATTGCCTTGCTCGGGTGAGTTGAATACGACTGCCGCGACCCGCAACGATCGCCTTTGCACCGCTTCGATCGTCAATAACGTGTGATTAAGCGTTCCCAGCCCGCGTCTGGCCACGATGACGACGGGAAAATCGAGCCAAACCGCAAGATCGGCGATAGTCGCATCTTCAGCGAGCGGGCAGAGAAATCCCCCTACCCCTTCGACAATCATCGCCTCCGCACCGCGCTCATTTCGCCATTCGCCGACCGCTTCATTCACCGAATCCTGGATGTCACGAAACGTTAACAATTTGTTGACCTGGCGCGCGGCCACTGGCGGCGCAAGCGGGTCGGCAAAGGCAATTGGACAGGCCGAACCAACTGGTGCATCAGATTCGATCGCGTTTAAAAGCTCGCGCGCATCGTCGATTTCCCAGCCGGATTCGGTCAGCAATGCGCCTGTTGCAACGGGCTTGAGCACGCCGATCTTTTGTCCCTGGCGATGCAGCGTCCGAGCAATCGCCGCGGCAATATATGTCTTGCCGACGCCTGTATCCGTTCCCGTAATAAACAATCCAGGAATATTCATCATGATTGTGCAAGTGCCGCGTTCAGACACGTTTCAATTGTCGCGAGCATCGTATCAAGCTGCTCATGCGTGATGGAAAGCGGAGGCATGATCACAAGAACATCGCCGAGCGGCCTGATCAAAAGCCCCATCCCTCGCGCACGCCGGCAAACTTCTGCGCCAAACTGTCGATCCCACGCGAACGACTGTTTCGTGGCCTTATCCTGCACCAGTTCGACGCCTGCAATCATTCCGCGCTGACGGACATCACCCACATGCGTATGATTCGACATGCGTTCAAGCCAGCGCGATAATTGGGCGATCTTCGGCTCGAGATTGGTTAAGGTGTTTTCGTCCTCAAACACGCGAAGCGTCGCGAGCGCCACGGCCGCACCGAGCGGATTGCCACCATATGTGTGGCCATGATAAAACGTTTTTCCATCGGCCGCGTGACCGAAAAACGCTGAGTGAATGCGCTCGGTCGTCATGGTCGCGGCCAGCGGCATGTAGCCGCCCGTCAGGCCCTTCGCCAGACAGAGGAAATCAGGCGTCACACCCTCATGTTCGCACGCGAACATCTTTCCGGTGCGTCCAAATCCAACTGCTACCTCATCGGCAATCAGCAACGTGTCATAACGATCGGCCAGTTCGCGCAGACCGCGAAGATATCCCTCGGGATGAACGATCATCCCCGCCGCGCCTTGAACGAGCGGCTCGACCACAATCGCCGCAACTTCGCCCGGATGTGCGGCCAGTAGCTTCTCGACTTCTTGCAGGCAGGCGACGCCGCAATCCTCCGGCCGTTTGCCAACGGGACAGCGATAGCAGTGCGGTGAAGGTGCTCGCAACGCGGGAAAAAGCAACGGGCCGAACATGGCGTGAAACCGCTCGACGCCGCCCACGCTCACATCGCCAAGTGTGTCGCCGTGATAGGCATTCCCGAGCGCGATAAAGCGGCCGCGACGAGGCTCGGGGTTTTCCTTTTGCCGCCAGTACTGGAACGCCATTTTGAGCGCAACTTCAACCGCCGTCGCGCCGTCGTCGGAGAAGAAAACGCGCGTCAGTCCCTCCGGCGCAAGCTCAACCAACTTGCGCGCGAGCAGAATCGCCGGCGGATGCGTTACACCCAGCAAGGTCGAATGCGCGACGCGATCGAGCTGGTCGCGAATCGCCTGATCGAGCGCGGGGTGACGATGGCCATGGACGTTGCACCAGAGCGAACTCACGCCATCGAGATAGCGGTTCCCTTCGGCGTCGATCAGTTCGTTCCCCTCGCCCGCGACGATCACCAGCGGCTCACTCGCCGCCCAGTCCGCCAGCGCGGTGAAGGGATGCCAGACGTGTGCGATATCCCACTGCCGCAGAGTAGCGAGGTCGATTGCTTCCTGTCCCGAATTCAACGCGGAAACTCCCGGCGAAACGTCACGGTCGCCCCGACACCAATCCCCAGACGCCTGCCCGCATCGCCGTTCACTTCGGCAATTTCGACGAGGCCAGAGCTTCCTTCAAGTGCAACGAGCGATCCAGGCGGACGGTCGCCATAAGTGCCGACGAGGTTGCGAATCTCCTCGCCGCCGATTTCGAGTCCCCAACCCGGCCCGATAAGCTGCGCGGCCGGCACGTTGGTGACGAGGTTGCCGTAATAGTCGCGGAAAATCACTTCGCCCAGTACGATCGGCCCGAGTTCGATCGGCAACGGCCAGTCGAGCGAAACGAGGTCGGTGCACTGCTGACCGAGTTCGGCGGGATCACCACCGCGCGCCAGGTGCGCCGCGGCCGGAGCGAGCAGGTCGCGACCGTGGAACGTGCGCGAGACCGGACGATCGTCGGGCCAGGCCAGCGACCACGCCGCGTCGATCGTCCGCCGGCGCGCCACCAGGCCGACCAGCCCATTATCCGGTAACACGAACCAGTGATCGGAAATCGATACCGCAATCAGCCGCCGCTCGGTGCCGACGCCTGGGTCGACCACAGCCAGGTGCACCGTTCCCTTGGGGAACCACGGCCAGGCGCTGCCCAGCACGAACGCCCCTTCGCGAATCGACTGAGGCGCGATCACGTGCGAAACGTCGACAAGCTGCGTGCCAGGCGCATCGCGCAGGATGACGCCTTTCATCGCCGCGACATACGGGCCATCGCCGCCGAAGTCGGTCGTCAGAGTCACGATATGAGGAAGCTTTTGCATCATCATGCATCCGCCAGGTTGCGACTGGTGCATTGTCACAGCAAGATTTGTTCGGGTGCCACTGGCTTTGCCAGTGATCTTCCTTCGTATGCATCAAGAAGCACTGGCATAGCCAGTGGCACCCGATTCTTTCGCCGCAACAAACGAAATCGTTTTGTTCGACTCGGTTTCGGGTGCATTAGTCGATCAGCGCGTCGCTTCAAACCGCGCGGTGATCTTCGATGAGATACCACCTCGCGGAGTGAACTGACCGACCACCGTCATCCTGCGCGGTTGGCACGAAGCAACCAAGTCGTCGAGAATCGTGTTGATCGAGTGCTCGTAAAAAATGCCGCGGTTGCGATAGTCGAAAAGGTAGAGTTTCAGACTCTTCAGCTCGATGCAAGTTGCTGCGGGCACATAAGTAATGAGAATCGCTCCGAAGTCCGGCTGACCGGTTTTCGGGCACACGGCCGTGAATTCGGGACAGCTAATTTCGATCTCGTATTCGCGATCAGGAAACTGATTCGGAAACGTTTCAAGAGCGGCCATGACGGCTCCTCGGGCCAGTTGCAGTGAACAGGACAGATGCCCCATTCTAGCGACTGACGCAAGTCCCCGCGCGATCAGTTCTCGCGTCCCTACTTCTGCCTCCCCGCAGGATAGATCCGCTTGAACTCGGCTCGGCAGCGATCGATTACGTCTTTTACATCGGGGCTCGCGATCAGGTTCTGCCGCTCGGTCGGATCCCCCTCAACACGATACAACTCCTCGCCACCAAGCGCGTCGCGAATGTAGTTGTAGCCGTCAACGATCACCGACGCCATCGGCCCGCGCTTCGAGGGCGGCCATACCGCCGTCGACGCGATCTTGATCGTCGCATCAACACCGCAAAGCACCGTGTCAGGCGTAATCGGTCCATCCGAAGTCCAGTGCCGGACGAGCGAGCGGCCAGGGAACGGACTTGGCTTGCCCGAAGCGCCGACGAGTTCGAGCAAGGTCGTCGAAATGTCTCGCAGCGAAATCGGCGCAGCGACTTCCTTGCCGGCGGGAATTCCCGGCCCGAACACAATCAGCGGAACGTGCATTTCGGGGCGATAAAGGCTGCCGCCGTGCCCCCAGAGGTTGCGGTCGCCAAATTGCTCGCCATGATCTGCCGTGATGACAACGTACGTGTTCTCGAGTCGGCCACGACGATCGAGGTCGTCGATCAGCACGCCGATTTGCTCGTCGATGTGCGCCAGGCAATCGTCGTACGCGTCGTTCACGAGCGTCAGCTCGCGCGGAGTGAGCTTTGACTTGTTCAGCAGATGCCACGAGCGGATCAGCTCGAAGTCCTCGGCCGATTCGATTTTCAGCCCAAAATGCTTCTCACGATCGAGCGGCGGCTGATACGGGTCGTGTGCGTCGATGTAGTTCAGAAACGTGAAAAACGGTCGAGTCGGATTGGCATCGAGCCAGCGCGTGAAGTCGCGCTTCACTCGGGTTGCATCTTTCGGGAAGTGCACCGATTCGGGCCGCGAGAGATACGACGATCCCACCAGCTTGATCACCCAGCGCCCAAGCGCCGTGCACTTGAGCGCCTCTTCGGGCGAAATCAGCACGTTCTCTTCGTAGTAATCTTCGTAATGCAAAAATCCGCGAGCCAGGCCATACCACGAATTGCAGAAATACGTGTTGCCCACGAAGCCGGAGGTCGCATAGCCGCGCTTCGTCATGAATTCGGCGAGTGTCGGCCAGCGGCTATCGAGCGTCCGGCCATCTTCGAGCCCAAGTTCATGCGGCCACCTTCCCGTGAACATGCTCGCATGAGACGGCAAGGTCCAGGGTGCTGGCGAGCGTGCCTCGTTGAACTTCACCCCGCGCGCTGCGAGCCGTTTGAGATTGGGCGTGGTGTCGCGGGCATAGCCGTGCAGGCTCATCCGATTCGCTGGCACTGTGTCGAGCACGATGAACAACACGTTAGGCGCATTCGCGGGTGCCGCTGGTAGTGCAGCCAGATTTCGCCGTTCGTGGAGAATGACGCGATCGAACGCGAGGTAGCCGCAAAGCGCGAACAGACCAAAGAGCGCGGGCAAAGTCCAGCGGACCATGCGCCGAAATCCAGAAATATGAGCAAGCGTAATTTGCGTTGTTTGATACGCGAGCCCGAGTGCCAGGAGCGCACAGGCCCACGAAAACATTCCCTTGATCATCGACAGGAGCGAGAAATACGCGAGAAAACTACCTGCGAACACCGTTATCCGAAGTGCCAGGCGAGGCCGAAAGAAGCCAAGCACCAGGGCAGGAAGGCTGATGAGTACAAAAATCACGAGGTGCGACAGCGGGATCATCCAGGCAAAATGCCGGCTGAGCTGCAGCGACCCCAGAATGGCCGAGCCGTCGAATTGAAGCCAGAGCGTGAGAATTCCGACCTCGATCAGGCCGGTGGCGAGCCCCTGCCACGTCGCGATCAGGACGAGCCCGGCGGGACTCACTGATGGCGCAACATTTTGGCCTGGCTCAACATGCGGCTGCTCCGCAGGCCGCAATTCCACGCGTGCGATCCTTCGCTCGCTCAATGCTTCCATCCATGTTTCCGGCTGGGTTCAGGGCGAGTTTGCGCAAGCAACGACTCGCCTGATCATGATTACGCGCAATGCCGGAAAATGTCTACGTAAATCGGCGCACATCCGCGCGCGAAAATTCGAACAATTAGCCAATTCTAGAATTATTCAAAGCTGATGATCGATCACCTGGCGATCAATCCAACCGACTGATGCAGATACTTGAGTTCTGGATCGACTCGCACCGCAAGGAACGCTCCCTTAAACAAGTTGAGTAGCGCAATCGCCCGATCGACGTCGCGCGGCTTGCCCGATCGTTCGACCAGCTTGTCGCGATGATCGGTCGCTATCCGGACGAGCCGGGTCAGGTCGATCGCCGCAAACGCCTGTGCATCTGGGAAATGGGCGGCTCGGAAAGGTGCGAGGCGAGCATCGGGCGTCGTCCCTTCGTTACCGAATCGGGAGACCGCGTCGGCCGAGGTGCCAAGCGCGAGGAAGTCAGGTCCCAACGCGTAGGCGAAAGGAATTCCCGGCTCAACGAACGAAGTGATGCGCGTCTTCCCCTGTTGGCTCGATACCAGCCGGAATCGCGCCGCCGGCCGCTTGGCGTCGAGGGCGTACAGGCTAATCACAGTCCGAATCGCGTTATCAAGCGCCTTGGCAATGCTCGGCTCGTGCTGATCCTCGCGCAACTGCAGCACGGCAACGAAAGGGAAGTGCGGCCAGGTGGTCCCTGGTTCTTCGACGTAAGCCATCAACCCCGGCCCAAGCCACGGCAGCACTTCTTTTTGCAGGTTACGGCCAAGCAAAATCCCTTGAAGTGCATCGAGCGCGACGTCGAGACGCGGGCGTTCGGCCTCGCTCGTAAAAGCCGTGATGCCTTGCAAAATCGCCTCGCAATCAACGGCCATCGCCGCGACAGCAAACGCCGTCGCCGGAACACGTTTCGTCAGGCTGTCAGGAGCCACGTTCGACCGCGCCCAGCGCAGAATTCCCGCGTCGAGCTTCTTGGGTTCGATCACCTGATGGGCGTGCAAAACCACGCCGTCGCGCCATTCGAGCGAGAGCCCCACCGCTTCAACCGCTTGCAAATACCCCGCTGCCGACTTCGCCAGCTTGGCCTGTTTCGCGTCGTCAGTTTGAGTCGCCTGAGTCAGCACCAAGCTCGTCAACTTGCGGCTGAGAATCAGCGTAACGAGCGATCGCGCGGGCAAGCCGGATCGAACTGCCGAGTAATCGGCGTTTTCCGCCATGCTCGGTAGCGAGCCACCGTTCTTGCGGTCAATCACTGCCTTGATCAGCGTTTCCGAATTCGACCACGCAAACGTTCCATCCGCAAAAAGCCGGTAGTACTCCGGCTCGCGTCCCGAATTCGGCTTGAACCGGCGCACCTTGTAAGCAGCCGCCTCGCTGCCAACGTCCTCCACTCGCTCGAGCATCGCGTCACTCTTGTTCAGAATGCCGAGCAGCTTTTCGAGCAGTTCCTGGTTGCGAACGTGCGTCAGCGCGAGCCCACGCGCGGGCTGCGTCCCTTTCGCCACGTCGAAATGGAGCGAGAGCACCACCGCGTCGCCAATCAAATCGTCGCGAATCGCCTTGAGCGACGTGCCGAGATTCGTCTCGATATCCGCCCGTGCACGCGCCAGGGCCCGTCCACGTTCGCTCTCGAACCAGTCTTTTACCGCGGGGAGCGCAAAAAACGCGTGCGCGATCTTCGAGTCGAGCAACTCGGCGGAGTGATTGCGCAGGTCGGTTAGCGCAATCGTCAGCCCGGCGTCGGGTGGAACCGCCTTGAGCAGATCACGGTCGGCCGAATTCGCCCGGGCGATTGGAGCGGCGAAGACGCCGGCCGTAAATGCAATGATCGCGAAGAGTTCCGGCAACCATCGCTCGCAAACTCGAATCATGGCGGTCGTCTCGGGCGAACTCCGGGCGGTCAGGTGCCGCGCGGGGATGTGGGGGAAGCCGGCTCGACCGCTTCTCCGGTCGTGGCGCGAATGAGGAAGCCAAACGCCTGGCGGGCCGAGCCCGAAAGCGGTTTCACCCCTTCGCCGACCGAATGCCCAACCGAATTGAGCAGGTCTGACGACGGAGCGGCGGGAATGTCGAGCGATATGTCGGAGTTCGATGCATCGGGCAAACCCGCCGACGACAACACCTCTCGTCCCACGCGACCGGCGGGCGCCGACGCCTCACGCGCCAGGTCGAGCGTCGCCGAGGTTGCTTCGGCCAGTGCTGCAGTGATCGACCTTGGCTCGACCTCGTTATGCGCCACCAAAACCGGCGCCTTTTCGGCCTGCGTCCAGGGGCGAACCACCGCCAGCGTCACGCCCAGCACCACCAGGGCCGCCGCGGCAGTAATCAGCCAGCGATTGCGTGAAGGGAATGCGAGCAAAGTCCGCGGCGATTCTTTAGCCACCTCATGCAGCCGAGCGACGAATTCGGGTGACGGTGCGGGCGGCGCGGGCAATGCAGCAATCGCGGTTCGCAGCGTGTCGAACTTTACGTGAATCGCAGCACAAGCCGGGCACGAGGCCGCATGCGCGTCGAGATCGGTGCGGCTAGGCAGGTCGTTTAACGAACGATTCGCGGCTACGCCAAACGCCGTATCATGCTCGGCATCGAGCCATTCATTCCAGTATCGTTCAAAATCTTGGCAATTCATGTTGGGAAGTTTACCTATTCGATCAAATCCGAAAAGGTCAAGCGAAAGATCAGATCTTCAAGGTTCGAGTCCGCGTCTGGCGAGACACGCTGCAAGTTCGCTACGCGCCCGGTGCAGCCAGGTTTTTACCGTGCCGACTGGCCTGTCGAGCGCCACGCCGATTTCTTCGTAAGGCAAACCCTGCTCGTGAAAAAGCGTGAACACGACGCGGTACTCGGGGCGAAGCCGATCGAGCGCACGTTCGAGCTCGGTGGCCAGGTCGTTCGGGTCACTGACACCTGCCCGATGGTCGACGGGATCGTCGGCCACGGTGCGCTCGACCGTGAGCGGGCGGCGTACTTTGCGCCCGAGCGCGGTTCGGCAGCGGTTCGCGGCGATCCCGAGCAGCCAGGGGCGCAGCGGTCTCGACCCATCAAAGCCGTCGATCGCGCGAAGCGCTCGCAGGAACGTCTCCTGGGCGACATCCTCGGCGTCTTGCCGATGCCTCATCATCCGGAAACAAAGGCCGAAAACCACACCGTGGAACCGGTCGATCAACTCGCGAGGTGCGAGCGGATCGCCGATGCGGAGTGCATCGACCAGGGCACGGTCGTCCATCAACGTCACAGATCGGGCTCGCCGATTGACTCTTCACATCCGGGATACCTCCCGGCAGGATGCGCCGTTTCAGAATTCGCCGGGCGCGTCCCATTATTAACATTTGACCGGCGGGAAATCGCCGTCTTCGAAACGCCAGCGGCCCCCAAGGGAGAATTTCCCGCGGGGGCCGCTGGCGTGGAGTGTGGAGGGGAATGCGTAGCGGGCTCAGGCCGAGAGTTCGGTGAGTTCCTCGGCGGTCGACTCATGGAAGCTGCGACCGCTGCTCACGAGGCGATCGTGCATGCGCAGGGCGATCTTGTGCAGTTCCGGGCTGTCGATTCGCCAGGCAATCTCGGCCAGCTCGATTGGCGAGACTTCCGCGAGCGGCTGGCCGATCCGTTCCAGCTCACTTTCGAGCCGGAGAACGGTTTCGAGCATCTCCGCGTGCGTCTCGGCCGAACCGCCGAGGAGCACACAGTGATCCCCTGTCGTCAGCCTGTTGAGAGAGTCATCGCCATCCAGGCCAAACCCGATAATCGCGGCCTTGATCCGTCGCGTCCCGCGATCTGGTTGCGTCGTCATATCGAGAGGGGCCTTTCACGTCTGGAGTGCCGACTATCGTCGCGAGCCGCCGTGGGTCCCAGTCCCCAGTTCGCCGCCGTGCTCGCCAACGAGAGAAGGTATCGGCTTCCCAATCTTCTCCAAACAGTCATCAAGGCCCAGAATCACCCATCAACCGCACCCCTGCGCGGCAACTCTCTTACGACCCGCCCAGGCAATCCCGCGCCAAAGATCGTGCGACCTTGTACGCAAGCCGGACCGTGATTGCGCGTGCTTCAATTTGCTCTTCGCTGTAGAGCCGTCCCTCGCTCGTCGGCAGACCCGCCAGACTCAGCGTGAGCGGCATCAAATCGAGGAACTGGCGATATTTCTGCTGAAGATCGCCGGCACCCGGTGCTTGATCGGCCACGGCATCGCTCCCTTGGGGAAAACGGTCAAGTTTCCGCCGGCGGCAACCGAGATTCCCGCCCCGGCCGGTGATGACATGGCCCGGCCCGTTCGCGCCCACGCGGCGGTCTATCAAGACTAGCGCGCGAGATACCCCGGCGGCAAGCGGCTAGTCCGCAACCATGCGCCCACGCGCGTGAAACCGCCTTCCGGCTCGCCGGTCAAAAACGGATTCCATTCCGGAAACCGTTTCTGGCTTTGACGATGGCACAACGCCTCGTTATTATGGTGAATGATTGGATAGCGGGGATTCCCCGGCCAGTCGCGTGGCAGGTTTGCCATCATTTGCTCCTTTGGAGGTGTGTTTGTTGCAACGTGAGGTGGAGGTTCGTCCTCCGAGTTTCCATGACATGGGCCTGGGCAAGGGGATGCTCGCCGCCCTGAAGAAGATGAGTTATGTCACCCCGTCGCCGATTCAGGCGGCCTTCATTCCCACCGCACTCGACGGTTGCGACGTGCTGGGACAGGCCAAAACTGGCACGGGCAAAACGGCGGCGTTCGCCATCCCCATTGTTGAGATGCTCGAAGCACGCAGCCGCGGGCCCCAGGCGATCATCCTCGCGCCAACGCGCGAACTGGTTCAACAGATCGTCTCGGAAACGACTCGCCTCTGCCACGGCAGCGATATCGTTGTGTGCGGCATCTACGGCGGCGAACCAATCGAACGGCAGTTGCGTGCCCTGGCGCGCGGGGTTGATATCGTCGTCGGCACGCCCGGCCGCGTCATCGACCATATTGAACGGAAAACGCTCTACCTGGGCGACATCATGCACGTCGTGCTCGACGAAGCCGACCGCATGCTCGACATCGGGTTCCGTCCCGACATCGAACGTATCCTCAGGCGCGTGCCCGACCCGCACCAGACCCTGCTTCTCTCCGCGACGATCAGTCCCGAGATCCGAAAGCTCACCGAACGGTACATGTACCAGCCCGTCGAGCTCAATCTCTCGAAGGACGAACCGTCGGTCGAAACAATCGAGCAGCTTTACATCACGGTCGATCACGACCGCAAGATGGACCTGCTCCTGCATTTGCTGGAGCGCGATCAACCCCGCCAGTGCATCGTCTTCACCCGCACCAAGCGTGGGGCTGACAAGCTGGCCGATCGCCTCCGCGGCCGTGTGAAAGGAATCGCCACGATTCATGGCGACCTCGCTCAATCGGTCCGCAACCGTGTCATGCAAGGCTTCCGCGACGGGACAATTCCCGTGCTGGTCGCCACCGACGTCGTCGGCCGCGGCATCGACGTCAACGGTATCAGCCACGTCGTCAACTATGACATTCCCGACGATCCCGAAAACTACCTGCACCGCATCGGCCGAACTGGACGCATGGGTAAAGACGGTGTCGCGTACACCTTCGTCGGTCCCGACCAGGGCGATCCCCTGACGGCGATCGAGCTGATGATCAACAAGTCGATCCCTTCGCACAAACCCGAAGGCTTCGAGGCGTATCGCAAAGAGTCGAAGCACGACGGAATGTATCGCGAGCTCTATAGCACGACGCGTTCGCGCTCGGCTTACGGGTCGGTTCGGTCCTGAGAAAAGCAAGTTGTATCGGCCGCGCCTTCAGAAGAAAAAAGGCGCAACGCAGAGTGTGGTCCGTTGGAATGGTCTGAGAAGACGACAGGCAGCACTGGGAGGCAGGGTTCAGCCGCTCGATTCGCGGTTGCGACTGCCTCCCGCGGTGTTTTGATGGGCTTGGCGTTTGAATCGCGCTGCTGCGATTTCCACAAACAATTGCGCCGCATCTTTCGCGAGCAGTTCCGCCTCGGCAAGTTCGAGCCCGCCACCGAAGCGATCTCGATCGGCGCGTTCGACAAGACCAGCCGCGCGCTCAGCAAGTTCCGAATCGTCGAGCACCGTTCGCAGCATTTCCGCGGTTTCGCTCGGTGTGATTTCACCGCCGCTCCAACCCGTTGTCGCGTGCAAGAACGCCGACATCGCGCCCGCAACCGCCTGCGCCGCGCGATTTCCTCGCACCGCGGCCAACTCGCGCGCCAGACGTTTCGCCAGACTCCGCGGCGAACGGCTCCAACGCACCAGAACCCAGGCTAGGCCAAACACCAGCGGAATGCCCGCGATCACCGCTGTGAAAATGGGCGCCCGCGATGATTTCTCCTCTGTCGCCGCCTGCACCGCCGGCTGACTGTCGAGTGATGCAGGATCGAAGGGCGGAATGTCGACCACTTCGAGTGCCAGCTTGGGCGTACGCGTGCGGACGAACTGCTGGAACTTGGGGTCAAATGTTGCGACTTCAATGCCTGGAATCTCGAAAGTGCCGGGCTTGGTGGGTCGCAAACGATAGTGAAACGTCCGCTCGGGGGGATTGACCGTCAATTCTGTTTCACCGGTTTCAAACCCATCGAGCCGAGGGGCCGTTGTCGACGCCAGCGCCCCCGCCCCCTTGAGAATTAGCCGAAAATCGACCGCCTGCCCGAGCCTTACCGACTTCTCACCAAGCTGCGCTCTTGCCTCAATCGCTCCAACCCCGCGTAACCAACTCGCAGGCCGCCCCTCGCTCGGTACTGAGACGACCGTCAGTTCGAGCGGCGACGACGCGCCGGTGCGTTCCGTGTCTCGCGCCACAAACGGCGGGATCGTCAGCTTTCCGGCTTTGGGCGCAACGATTGAGTAAATTGTCGCGTATTGATTCACCTCAGTGACAATATTGCCGATTCCGCTTGCCCCAAGCTGTCGAAAACTCGAACCCACAACAGTCGGCACCGTCTGATCGACCTTCGGCGCACGAATCTCCGGTCGCTTGCCTTCCGCCACCACTCGCACCGTCAGCCGAATTTCCTGGCCAACAAAGTAACGTCGCGCATCGGGATCGACGCGCACACTCAGCGGCCGATCGTCCGCGCGAACATATGGGCCTATTATCAAGAGAAGCCCGATTGCGAGTCCAAGAACGATTGGCTCATTCCGGAACTGAGGGTGGTGAGCCATATTCACGCCCAGGTCAGCCTTTTCCGGGTGCCACTGGTAGTACCCAACGGTCGGATTTCGGCCACCACCCCAAAATCCTCCACGAGCAAAACGATTTTCATATGCGAGCTCACCAGTCTTTGCGTCCAGCGCGGGAAGGGGGCGGCAAAGGGTCGGGCGGACGATTCTTGAGTGCCTGTCGCACATTCGCGAGCGCCGATTCAAGTTGCTCGGCCGAATCTGGGTTCTCAGGCGCCTCGGACGTTGTCTGCCCCTTCGCCGACTCCCCCGCACCACCCGGCTCAGGCGGATTCTCCGGATTGGGCGTCGGCTTGTTCTTGCCGGCAGGATCAGGCGTATTTTCCGGCTCGGGCTTATCCGCCTTCTCACGATCTTTGAGCCGGCTGAGCGCATATTCTCGATTCACGCGAGCATCTTCACGCGTCGCATCGAGTTGCGGCGAGTGAGCGGTCGACGCCAGGCAGCGGTCGTAATTCGCGATCGCCGAAACGAAGTCGCCGGCCATCAGGCATGAGTTCGCGGCGCCAAAATCAGCCTGGAGCTTGAGTCCGAGATCACCGAGCGCATTGGCCTGGTTGTAGAACTCGATCGCCTCGGGATATCGGCCGAGTGCAAACAGCGCCGCGGCCGCGTTGAATCGCGCGACGCCCGAGCGAGGCACCAGATCGGCCGCGTTTTTAAAGCTCTCGAAAGCCGACGCGTAGTCCTTTGCCTGATATGCCTTTCGTCCCGACGCGATCAACACGCGCGGCGATGTCTCCGCGGGTGCCGCACCGGCGATCATCATCAGCGCGAGCGCAACCACGAGCCCGGAGCGATATCGACTGCGCCGCGTTGGCCTCGTCCGACTGCGAAACGACACGAGTGCCAGGGCACTCATCACGAAAATACCATAGCGCTGAGCGCGATCGGCCGGAAGCACTCCTTCGCGTACCCGTTTCGCAGCGGGCGCGATCTTGCTGCGATAAAGAGCTCCCAGATCGGCCGACGCCAGGCCGAGTTTCACAACCACACCATTCGTCGCGGCCGCGAGTGCATCGAGGGCGGAATCGTCGCGTTTGCTTGCAACCGGTTGACCATCAAACTGATGCACACCTGATGGTCCCACGCCCGGCACTGGCTGAGCCTTGTCGGCATCACCAATCGCCACCGAGTTGACGATGATCCCGCGCTCCTTGAGTGGCTTCAGCCGCGCTTCCCATTCACCGCCGTGATCCTCGCCGTCGGTAAAGAGCACGATCATCCGGCCGTCGTCGTGGTCGTGATCATCGAACGTCGCCATCGCCACGTCGAGCGCGGCGGCGAGGTCGGTCCCGCCTGGTTCGACCACGCCAGGACGCAACCGGCCCAGCACATCATTAACCGCACCGAGATTCTCGGTGAGACCGCATCGAACCACAGCCACGCCCGCGAATGCGACGACGGCGACGCGATCGCCGGGCTCGGCGGCGAGTGCCGAAATCAGGCTCGAACACGATTCGATCGCCACGCCCCAGCGATTGGGCACGGCATCTTGCGCCCCCATGCTTCGGCTGACATCGACAAGCAAAACAATGTCGCGTCCCGGCGGAATCGCCTGCGCCTGATCGCGCCCCCAGCGCGGCTGCGCCAGGGCGACAATCAAAAGCGCCAGTGCGATCATCGCAGCGCCGAGCCCTTCGCCCGGCGGGTCGCCCCCCTGCCCAAGTCTTATCCAGTTGCGAAAGCGGGCCCTGCGTCCTCGCCACAACAGCAGCGCGACGACGCTCCAGGCGACGAACAACCAGAACCAGGCAGGACGGGCGAAATCCATGAGCGGTTCATCCCGAATGGACATCCTGCGCCGGGTTGACCTACGTCCGAGCAACTCGAATGACTTGGGTGCCACTGGCTATGCCAGTGCTCGCAAATCCAGAAGGCGAAGAGAAGACCACTGGCAACGCCAGTGGCACCCAAGCTTAAGAGTCATCCTGACATAGTACTAACCTTCGAGCAACTCGTCGGGAATCAGATCATTCGCATAGGTATTTTGCACGTCTTCGTTTTCTTCGAGGAGGTCGCGTAGCCGGAGCATCCGCTTGCCGTCGTCAACACTGAGGGTGACTTCAGTCGTCGCGATGTAGGTAATCTCCGCGCTCTCAGTCGCGATCTTGCTATCTTCGAGCACCTTTCGCACGGTGTCGAAGATCTTGGCGTCGCAGGTGACTTCAAAGTAGCCTTCGACGTGAGCGACATCGTCGGCACCGGCTTCGAGCGCGATCTCCATCAGGCGATCCTCGGCGACGGTTTTTTCGTCGACCAGGAACAGCCCTTTGTAGTTGAACAGGTAGCTCACGCAGCCCGACTGGCCAAGGTTGCCGCCACAGAGCTCGAAAGCCTTGCGCAGGTCGCCGGCGGTGCGGTTGCGGTTGTCGGTCAGTACGTCGCAAAGGACGGCGACGCCACCGGGGCCATAGCCTTCGTACATCACCTGCTCGAAGTTCTCGCCGCCGAGTTCGCCAGTCCCCTTCTTGATCGATCGCTCGATGTTGTCCTTCGGGCAGCTATACTGCCGCGCCTTGTCGATTGCATAACGCAGGCGAAGGTTCGTGTCGGGATCGCCACCGCCGGTCTTGGCAGCGACATAAATCGCCCGGCACAGCTTGCTGAACAACTTGCCGCGCTTCGCGTCGACTGCGCCTTTGCGATGAGCGATGTTTGCCGCGTGTGAATGCCCTGCCATCGGCCTGCGAACTCCAAATCAAGAAGACCCGCCCGGCAACACCACCCGGCGCAACATTTTCCCAGCTGAAAAAGGGGAAAACGTGTCCGGGTGTTGAGGGAAATCGGGTGTAAATGCGTCGATAATTTTACAGTTGATCTATCTCAGGGATTGTTGCCGTTCGCCGTGCTCGGCCCGGTCTCAAGCTTTTTGAGCGATTCGAGCTTCTTGCGAATCTCGGCGAGACGCTTGTCCGGAGGCTTGGCCGCTTCGGCGATCTTTTCAGCCTTCTCCCACGACGCCTTCGCCTTCGTCCGATCCTTCGCAGCGAAGTAAACATCGCCGAGATGCTCGTGAACCGTCGAGTCGTCCATCTGCAAGAGCTGAACCGCCTTTTCGAGCGGGGCGATCGCTTCCTTCACCTTCCCGCGCTTGAACAGCACCCAGCCCAGGCTGTCGAGATACGCCGAGTTCTCCGGCTCCTCAGTCACCGCCTTGCGAATCATCGACTCGGCTTTATCGAGGTTCTTTCCCTGCTCCGTGTAGAGATAGCCGAGGTCGTTGTTCACTCCGGCGTTCTCAGGATTCTTGGCGAACAGAATCTCGAGTTCCGCCTCACCCTTCGCGAAATCCCCCTGCTGGGTGTAGACGGTCGACAGGCTCGATCGGGCGAACAGAATCAGTTCATCGTTGTTCGGGAACCGGTCGATCACTTCTTTCAGATAAGCAATCGCCTCTGCCGACTTGTTCGCCGACTGATAAATGAACGCCAAGGCCCGCGTCAGATCGACGTTCGCCGGGTCGTTGGCAAGCACAGCTTTCAGCTTGGCGATTGCCTCGTCCGCCTTGCCCTGTTGCTGAAGCGCGAAGGCCAGCAGCCGGGTGGCGTCGGGGTCGTTTGGCATCTGCTTGAGCACGTCGTTCAAAACTTCGATCGCCGCCGCTTCCTTGTGCGCTCGGACTCGAATCTGCGCGAGCCAAAGCAACGTTTGCGGCGAGCGTTCGTCCGGGAACTTCTCCATCAGCTTGACGATTTCGGCCTCGGCATCGTCAAACTTGTTCATTTCGAGCAGGCAGCGAGCCAGTTCGCGCGAAACGATTGCGTCCGGCTGCGAGCGCAACGACCACCGCAGCAAGGCGACGAGCTTGTCCATCTTCTTCGCAGTCGTCGCGATTCGCACGAGCACGAACCATCCCGCGCGATCAAGCCGCTCCGGCTTGGCCGAAAGCATCTCCAGACCGGTCTCGAGCACCTTGTCGGTATAGGCGGAATCGGCGATCAGCGCGGCGATTTGCGGGCTCGTCGCATCGTCGCGCTTCAACTTCAACGCGACTTTCGCGAGCAGCGTGATCAGCTCTTCCGTCTTCTTCTCTTTGAGCAGTGAAGCAAACAGCGCAGTGAAGCCTTGAAGGTCGGGCTGCGTGTCGATCAGCCGCTTGAGCAGCGCGTCGGCCTTATCACCCTGGCCCATCGCGCGATAGCGGTCGGCCAAGGCGTATTGCAGCGGACCGTTACGCGGATCGGCCTCGGCGGCGGCTTCGAGACGAGGAATGATCTCATTCTCACGTTTGAGCTTCGTGAGCGCCTGGATCAAGAGCTCGTAAACCTGACGAGTCGCGCCCGGCCCCTTGAGCGTTCGCTCGACAAGCTCGAGCGCCTCGGCGTGCCGGCCCAACTCCATATAAGTCTCAGCCAGCGCGAGTGAAAGCTGCGGGTTATCCTTCTCGTAATTCAGGCCATGCTGGAACGCACGAGCGGCGTTTTCGAGCTGCTTGGCCGCGACAAAAATCGCCCCGAACTGCAGGAATGTGTCACCCTCATCGCCACCCAGCACGCGCTTCTCGTCGGTTGCGTCGAACTTGAGGCCGTTCTTGCCGTCGAGCGCGTCCATTACCTTCGTGAGCGATGCGGCCGCCTGATCGAACCGCTGCATTCCCGCGTAAAGAATCGCGAGTTGATACTCGATCAGCACCGCGCTGGACGAGTTCTTCGCCAGTTTGGGATTGGCGAGCACGTCCTTCAGCAGCGTCTCGGCCTTGGCCGGGTCACGCCGGCGATTCTTGTAGTAGTCGACCAGTCGCCCGACGGTCTCCGCGTCGTCCGGCTCGACTTCGAGTACCTGCCGGCTGTATTCCACCGACTTCTCGGTACGTCCCAGTGCAATGCTGAGCCGGCTCAGGCGCCGAAGAATCGGCATCGACTTGGGATCGTTTGCAAGTGCCTTTTCGAGCACCGCGATCGCCTCGGAAAGCTGGCGGCGATCTTCGAGCGAACGGGCCTCGGCGTAAAGTCGGACGGCTTCGACCTTTTTCTGATCTTCAACAGTGCGTGGAGTTTTGGGTACGAACACCGCCGGCGCATCGTCACCCTTTTGCAGGGCGAAGTCGGACGGTTTGTACGAATTCTTGGGCGCCGCAGCTTCCGGCTTGCCCGCCTCTGGTTTGTTGACTGGTCTGGCCGCCTCTTGGGCGTTCGCGTTCAAGACGCACGCCAGCGCGAGAGGGAGCGCGAAGGCGTATGGCAACGGACGAGACGGGCCGAACATGGTTCGCGACTCCTCGAAACGAACGACTCCGCGTTCGACCCTGCTCTGAATTCCATCCTCGATCGGCCGTTGCCTGCTTCGAGAAGGCTTCGCCCGCGCAGGGTCGCCCCTCCAGATAAACGTCCCGCGCGACTGGTTTTACGCGCCAGGACGCAAACGCAATGCTCCAAACCATAATTTAATCATGACGGCTGGCTGCTGCCAACCCCGAGCGACACCCGCAAAACTCTCAAAATCGTCGCGATTGATTCTCTCACCGCTCACGGCAAGCGAAACGCAAGATTCCGCCGCAAGAGTTTCGACGCCGCCAGACAAGCCGCCGCCGCAAGTGCCCATGGCGCAAAGCGTTCGTCATATCGCGTCAAAATCGTCCCCTGCACCGGCGACGTCGCCATCGCGTCGATCACATCGAAAACCGCCGAGAGCGTTTGAGGATCGGTCGCCCGAAACGCCCGACCGCCGCCCAAGCGTGCCAGATCGCCAAGAAGTGTTAGATCCGACCCGCCAACGTCGCTCACCACCGGCAACTTCGACGCCGGATCCTCATCGCGCACCAATCCGCCCGCCGACCCAACCGCAATCGTATGTACCGTCATCCCCATCCGCGCAGCCAGCCGAGCGGCGGCGTGCGGGTCGAGCGGCTTGGGCAGATTCGGCTCGTTCCGGCCATCGCTCAGCAGGATAAGCACCCGACTCTGCACATCCACCCCGCGCAAGGCGTCGATCCCCACCGCCGTCGCGTCGCCGATATTCGTCCCATCCTCTTCGCCGACAGCCGTTTTGAGCGCCCGCACGCTCTGGCGGGCAAATTCATGGTCGAGCGTCGGAGGGCACGTCAAATCGGGATAACGCGCGAACGCGACGATCCCAACCGGATCATCACCACGCCCCGCGATGAACCGATCGACCGTCTGCTTCGCTGTTTCCAGACGCGTATGATGCCCTAGATCATCAACGAAATCGTCAGCGTTCATACTAGGGCTGCGGTCGATGACGATCACAATCGCCACCCCCTGCCCGCTAATCCGCGTCGATCCTCCCACGATTCTCGGTCGCGCCAGAGCGACGCTCATGAAACCGATGCTGAGCGATAACAGCAATGTAGGTAATGCGTTAAGAAAAATCGCCCGACGCGATCCCACCGACGCAAACGGCGTCAATGTCGACCATGTCATCCGTGGCCGCGTACGTTCCCAGAGCCAGGGAAGCGGCGTGAAGACGAGCAAAAAGAACCACGCCGGCTCGGCCCAGTGCATGACATTTGTCCGAATTTTTTCGTACGGGCCAAAATAGTCGGTGCAAACGCGTTCCTGCACCTTAGGATAAGACGATGGTCGCGCCAAGAACCCCGGCTGCCCCCTTCTTCTGATAAACCGGGATTTGGAGAGAAAACCCATGCCCCCCGCATTTGTCGATTCGATTCCCGGATTAATTGGTGCCGCTGTCGGCGGTGTCGTTGGTTGTTTCGCGCTGGCCTGGGGTGCGAGTTATAGCATAAACGCGGGTGTCATTCCTGGCGCACTCGTAGGTTTAGGAAGTGGTCTGCTCTCAGCGCGGCCGTCGCGCGTTCGCGGAATCATCTGTGCGATCGGTGCGCTGGGAGTGGGAACCTACGCGCAGTGGGCAAGTTTCCCGTTCGTCGCCGACAACAGCTTTGGATATTTCCTCTCGCATTTCCACCAACAAGTTCCGCTCGTCCTGATCATGCTCGCGCTCGGCACCTATCTTGGATACCGCTGGGGCGGAGACGCGCTTAAGCCCGTCGGCCCACCACGTGTCGCTTCGCGCAATGACGGGCCGTCCGCCTAGGTTCTGACATGTCAACGCGACCTACTCGGGTGCCACTGGCTATGCCAGTGCTCTTATTTGTGATCATACAAACACAAAAAAGAAGATCACTGGCATAACCAGTGGCACCCAATAATTAATTCCATAATACTACATATCACAACTCGTGACCACTATCGTCGCACCAGCCTCGCCCGCGCCGCCAGAGCGCGATCCAGCGCCTGACGCGGATCGGGATCGAGCACCGTAAGATGCCCCATCTTGCGGCCCGGAACCGCCCCGCGCTTACCGTAAAGATGCAACTTCACGCCCGGATCGCTTCCAAGCGCAACATCCCAGAGCGGCTCGCCACCGCTCCAAAGATCGCCGAGCAAATTCACCATCGCCGCGGGCTGGACGAGATCCGTCCCCCCCAACGGTAGGCCGCAAAGTGCACGCACCTGCTGCTCGAACTGGCTGGCCACATTCGCTTCGATCGTGAGATGCCCCGAATTATGCGGCCGAGGCGCCATCTCGTTGATCATCAACTGGCCGCTGCTCGTCAAGAAAAACTCGACGGTGAGCACGCCAACCGTTTCAAGCGCCTCAGCGACTGCTAAAGCCAGGTTGCGCGCTTCCTGCGAGACAATCGGTCCCACCGGTGCGGGCATCGTGGTCGAATCGAGGATATGTCGCTCGTGATGATTCAGACCGACCGGATACGCCACCGCCTTCGCATCAGCCCCGCGCACCACGACGACCGAAACTTCACACGCGAACTCAACCCACCCCTCGGCAACGCACGGCACCTCGCGTAATTCGCGGAAAGCCGGGGCAAGATCAATGTCGCGATCAACCCGAACCTGCCCCTTGCCGTCATAGCCCGAAGCCGCCGTTTTCAGGATGAGCGGCAATCCCAGGGCTCGCAGCGCGGGTTCGAGATCGTCTTTCGTTCGAACCGGTTTCCACGGAGCCAGCGGCAATCCGTGGCTCGCGAAAAACGTCTTCTCGCGCAGGCGATTCTGGCTCACCCATACCGTTTTCCAGCCCGGCCGAACGAGGCGATTCCGCGCAAGCCAGCGCAAGGCCGGTGCAGACACATTCTCGAATTCAACCGTGATTCCCTGTGCCCGCGATGCCAATGCCTTGAGGCCACTCAAGTCATCAGGCTGCGCCACGACCGACCAGTTCGCCACCTGCGCGCCCGGGCCGTCTTCGACCTCGCTCAGCACACCAGCGGTGTAACCCATGCGCTGAGCAGCCTGCAGGAACATGCGGCCGAGCTGGCCGCCGCCAATCACGGCCAGGTTCGCGGGCGGGAGCAAAACTCGACTCGTCATAGCGGCGACTCATCCACAGCAGCGGTCTGGGCAGTCCGAAACGCGGCGAGGCGATCGCGCACTTTGACATCGTGCCGGGCGATAATTCCTGCGGCGAGCAACGCGGCGTTCGCAGCCCCGGCAGGGCCGATCGCAAGCGTACCCACAGGAATTCCGCGAGGCATTTGGACGATCGACAGCAGCGAATCAACTCCGCGAAGCATTTTGCTTTCGACAGGCACGCCAAGCACGGGAACGATCGACACCGCCGCGAGCATTCCGGGCAAGTGCGCTGCACCGCCAGCGCCGGCAATGATCAGTTCTAGCCCCCGCTCTTCGGCAGTGCGGCCGTAGTCAAAGAGGCGGTCGGGTGTGCGGTGCGCGGAGACGACTTTTACCTCATGCGCGATTCCAAGTTCCGTGAGAAGCTCCGACGCATGCCGCATCGTCTCCCAGTCGGATTTGCTCCCCATCACCACGCCGACCCGAGGTCGACCGCTCGCCGCTTCAGACTCTGACATGACCACTCGTTTCCTTGCCCGCTCGCGTTTATTGCTTCAATCAATCTCAATCGACGACAACTGCATCACCTTCGTGAATCGCTCCGCTGGTGACGATTTGTGCTCGCAGCCCGCCGCGATTCACTAACCCTTTGAGCACACCCGGCCGCGTAAGCTTTTGCAGATGCGCACACGGGTGACAAAGGCGAATTCCACGCAGGCGAACGCCACCAACCGAGAACTCGCACCCGACGAGATCATTCAATCCGACACCGCGCGTCAGCAAATTCCGCCGGCTTTCCGAAGGGTCGAAAGGAATTCCGACCTCGTTGTTCAGCGCTTCGATCGCCTCGGCCTCGATCAGCGTGATTTCCCGCGCGGGGTCTTCGTGCTGCTCGCGAAAATAACGGTCGGTTTCGATTCCTTGACCGGCCCGAACCTCGATGGCCGGAACCCGGTGCATCGACTCCCCCTTGCGTTCGCCTATGAAGATCGCCTCAACTGTTGCGGACATCCTGCTTCGCGCTCCCTTCACTTGCAGACCGGTTTGAGCTTACCATAACCCCCACGACCCTTCACACCGCCCACAGGTTCATCCGGCATGCGATTCATCGATCTGTCCCAGCCGCTCTATCATGGTGCACCGAACTGCCCGGCCCATCCGAGCCCCGAAGCGCAGGTCACGCGCGACCACCCCGACTGCGGCTGGCGAGTCGAGCAGATCAACATGGTGAACCACACCGGCAGCCACCTCGACGCCCCGCTCCACAAGATCGCCGGCGGCAAGAGCATCAGCGACTTCCCGCTCGAAGCATTCGCCGGCCCCGCTCGAATCGCCGACCTTCGCCCCCTCGAACCGAATGCACCGATTAGTGCCGCCGACCTCGAGCGGACGATTCCCGACCTCGCGGAAAACGAGATCGCCCTCCTGTGCACCGGCTGGGGCGATATCCGAAGCCGAACCGACAAATGGCTTTACGACTCCCCCTACCTCGCGGCCGACGGCGCCCAATGGCTCGTCGACCGAGGCGCACGGGCCGTCGGCATCGACCACTATTCGATCGGCGGCAGTCGCGACCCGATGAACAGCGAAACCCACACCATCTTGCTGGGAAACGGTCTCTGGGTTGTCGAGGAGCTGAAATTTCCGCCCGAGGCGCTGGTGCTGCCACCTCCAGTGAAGTTCATGGCTCTGCCAATCAACTTCACCGGCCTGACCGGCTCGTTCTGCCGTCCGGTGCTTTTGATCTAAGTCGTTGCACGAACGGGTGAAACGATTGCGCTGTCGTTCCACGCAGCCCCGTGCGTTCCAAATTTTAAGCCAGAATTCCGACTCATTTCGAGGGTGCCCCCGGTTCTTGAACCGGGGCGGCGTAGCCGCAAGAGATTCCTGCTCCCGAAGTTTACTCACACTCGGGATCACGCCTATTTTTGCTTGATAGGCGTTTAATTTGAAGCCGGGCGACGAGCCGATACTTCCAGAGGCTCCGCCTCACTGGTTCAGGAACCGGTGCCACATAACGGTAAGTTTGCCGACAAGGACGACAATCGATCCTCCTGGCAGCGGGTGGGCAGCTTGGTCGCGCGGGTGTTATGATGAAACGATGATCATACCCGCAGACCGTCCCCGTACCGCCTCGCCGATCGAATTGACGCTCCGTCCCGAGCAGCGTTCGCGCCTGCGCCCTCTTGCCGACCGGCCCGAAGGGTCGCTCGCAATCCATGAGATCTATCGCAGCATCCAGGGCGAAAGTCTTTACGCTGGTTTACCTTGCGTTTTCGTCCGTCTGACCGCCTGTCACCTGCGCTGCGTCTATTGCGATACGCCTCACGCCTTCAACCAGGGCGAGTTTCGTGCGCGCGAAGAAATTATGGCCGGGGTCCTTGCGCTCGGCGATCATCTCGTCGAAATCACCGGCGGCGAGCCGTTGCTTCAACCCGAAGTCTTCGGCCTGATGGAGCAACTCGCCGACCACGGCCGCAAAGTCTTGCTCGAAACTGCAGGTAGCA
The DNA here is from genome assembly GCA_945957605.1 of uncultured Isosphaeraceae bacterium. Classification (GTDB taxonomy): domain Bacteria; phylum Planctomycetota; class Planctomycetia; order Isosphaerales; family Isosphaeraceae; genus CAMFLR01. Next base: position 189,936 of record CAMFLR010000003.1, on the reverse strand, counting down.
TTGACCTTACGCCCGTTGACGCCCGCGTTCACATCATCATGGACGTGAAAACCCCGGGCTCGGGCGAAGTTGCATCTAACAGCGACGCCAACCTCGATCGGCTCAAGCCGACCGATGAGCTGAAATACGTGATCTGTGACCGGGCCGATTTCGACTGGTCAGTCGCGCACGTCCGCTCGCACGGGTTGGTCGAGCGACTTTCGGTCGTTTTCAGTCCAGCGTTCGGCCAGGTGAATCCAACCGATCTCGCCGCCTGGATCCTCGAGACGCGACTGCCCCTCCGTCTCCAACTTCAATTGCACAAACAACTTTGGGATCCGAATCGGCGCGGCGTTTGATTGGAAACCCGCCGCGCCGTTTATTCTTACCAGTTTAAACCCATCCGATAGCCCGCGAACGACTGCGCGGCGATGACGAGCGCGAGGCAAACCGCGAGAACCGCAATGGTTTTCGTTAAATTGCCCATTGCGTTGGTGACGCGCAGATTGCCGCCGCCTCCGCTCTGGACCGTGATTCCGAAGCCAATTGCGAACAAGAAGACGACTGGGATCATGATCCAGACCTCAGCCAGAAACGCTGCCAGGGTCATCGTCTTTGCCCTTCCCTTTCACCGGCTCACTTGGCTCTTGAATGGATTGAGTACGTGCCATCCGTACACGGATGCAACTCTCGCGCCAGTCGACTGCGAACGGGCGCGTCGCGCGGTCGGCATCCGCTCGAAGGATCTTTAGCATAAGTTCCTGAATTCGGTTCGCAAAGTGAGCAGTTTACCGCTTGATCGGATTGTAAATCTTGACGATTACAACGATTATGCCGACCGATCAAACCTGCTTGCTTGCGCAAATTCAGCCGTGCAGCGATCCCTCGCCACCGTTACCAACCAGACACGATCCAGTTATTAGTCGTTCGCTTCTCGCGGCCATTTCTTGAAATTTTGTACAGGTCACAATTCAGGCGGACAAAAGTTCATCGCTGGGCAACGCGAACAACTGCTGCGCATTCGCTGTCGTCCGCCGGCTCAACTCCTCAGGACTGAGATTCCTCAACGCCGCGAGACGAGTCGCGGTCAGGGCAACCCGCGCCGGTTCGTTGAGCTTGCCGCGGAACGGATGCGGCGTGAGGTAAGGGCTGTCGGTCTCGACGAGAAGTCGCTCAAGCGGCACGCGCGACGCTGCATCTCGAAGCGGATCAAGGGTCTTGTTCTCGAACGTAAGCATTCCCGCGAACGAGAGATAGAGTCCGAGTTCGAGGAATTGCTCGGCGAGTTCCCAGTCGCCCGTGAACGAATGGAGCACGCCGCGGAAAGACCGCCCGTGGGCCCGAAGTTGGGCGAGAATATCGGCGGCAGAGTCACGGCAGTGAATCACGACGGGGAGGTCGAGCGCGTGCGCCAAATTGAGGTGGCGCTCGAAATACTCCTGCTGAACCGGAAACGGCGTGCGGTCCCAGTAGCGATCGAGCCCAGTCTCGCCGATGGCGACCACTTTCGGCTCGCGCGCCAGCCGTTCAATCAAATGCCAGTCGTCGACATTTGCCTCGGCCGCGTCGTTGGGATGAATCCCGACCGCAGCGAAGACCCCACGATGTCCCCGCGCCAGTTCCAGAACCTGCGGGCTATCCTCGGCGGTCGTGCCAATCGCCACGACTTGCACCACACCCGCCTCGCACGCCCTCGCAAGCACGTCACCAATCTGGGGCGCGAGCCGGCGATCGGCGAGATGCGCGTGGGTGTCGATCAGTACAAGGTCTTGCGCCGTCTTGGCTTCGGCACCCGAGCCCGCTTCAGGCCGAGTCATGCTCATGGTCTTCAGGCTCGGGACTTTGGGGCGTCTGGCCCTCGAAATAGCCAACGAGTTCGAGGCGGTAGCCGGTGATCTTGAACCCGCGTCCTTGGAGTTGCTGGCTCAAACCAGGATCGAGCCGGTCAATCAGGTCGGGGACGAATGGCGTTTCCAGGTCTTCGACGGCCCCCGAACGCAGGTCGCGCAGGTGATAGTGATGATCCCGTCGCGCATCATATCGTGCCGAGCCGTCCGCCGCCGCGATCTTCGCTGCAAGGCCAGAGGCTGTAAGAGCTTCAAGCGCTTTATAGACGGTCGCCAGGCTGATGGCCGGCACGTCGACGCGTACGCTTTGATAAACCTCTTCCGCCGTCGGATGGCCGTGCACCCGGCACAGGTGGTCGTACACGGCCGCGCGCTGGCGGGTGTACTTCCAGCCGGCGGCTTCGAGAGCCTGCCGGAGCGCCTGATCGTCGAGCGCGGCAAATGACATGCTTACGCGTAAACCTGAATTACGTGTTTCCAAGCCACCGGAAACGCTGGCGGCGACGCTATGAAACATTGTTCGCAGTCTTGACATGGGTGTCAACCTGCGGTTAATTTGAACACCTGGGGCCGTAGTCGAAACGGCAGGCGCAACGTCGGGTCCGACGCGGCGCGGCGGGATCGTTGAGTTCCTGAGCGAGCGGGAACGAGATGAATCACGCCGGCGTCGGTGATTTGGATCGCCGGGAATAAAAACTCGAATCGCGCCTGACGGGGTCGGGCTGCGGTCTTCGAGCAAACACCGGCACCCGTCCCGTTTCGCCTCGGAGGATTGGCATGAGCGTCGATTTGGTACGTATTGTCGATAGCATTCACCGCGAAAAGAACATCCCCAAGGAAGTTCTTTTCGAGGGGATTGAGTCGGCGCTTGCCACCGCCGCCAAGAAGCACTTCCCCCACGCCGAGGAAATCACGGTCCAGATCGACCGCGATACCGGTAAGACCCATACCTCCGCCGACGGTAACCCCGTCGACCCGCCCGACTTCGGTCGAATCGCCGCGCAGACCGCCAAGCAAGTGATCATCCAGAAGATCCGCGAGGCCGAACGCGATAGTCTCTTTGACGAATTCGAAGACCAGCGCGGCGACCTGATCACAGGTACCGTCCAGCGCTTCGAAGGCGGGGCCGTCACGGTGAACCTGGGCAAGACCGACGCCCTGCTTCCTCGTAGCGAACAGATCCCGGGCGAAAGCCATCAGCCGGGCGAACGCGTCCGAGCGGTGATTCTCGACGTCCGGAAGGTCGGCCAGAGGGTGAAGATCATCCTGAGCCGCACCCATCCCGACTTCGTCCGCCGCCTATTTGAACTCGAAATTCCTGAAATCGCCGACCACATCATCTCGATCCGTGCTCTGGCTCGCGAAGCGGGTTACCGCTCGAAGGTGGCCGTGACGTCGATCGATACGAAAGTTGATGCAGTTGGAGCCTGCGTTGGCGTCCGCGGAACTCGTATCAAGAATATCGTCGACGAACTCGGCGGCGAGCGCATCGATATCGTCCGCTGGAACGAGTCGCTCCAGGTCTTGATTCCCAACGCCTTGCAGCCGGCCGAAATCGACGAGGTCATGCTCTGCCAGTTGCTCGGCCGGGCGATCGTGTTGGTTCGAGACGATCAGCTTTCACTCGCAATCGGCCGCCGCGGCCAGAACGTCCGGCTCGCCTCGAAGCTAGTGGGCTGGGACATAGAGATCATGACGTCGGAAGAACTCGACGAGTTGATCGAGAAGGCGGTTACGGCCTTCACGCAGATCGAAGGAGTTGATACCGACCTCGCAGAGAAACTCGTCGAACAGGGCATCCTGAGCTACGACGATCTCTCGGTGATGGAAATCACCGACCTGGTGAACACAATTGAGGGTCTGACCGAAGAACTGGCAGAAGACATCCGCACGAGAGCGGAAGTGTTTGCCGAGGCGCAAGGTGACGACGCGCCGAGGCGAAAGGGTGCGAAGTCGGGAGGCGAGTCGCCGAGACCGGTCGACTCCCTCGCAGCAGGAGAGCCGGGCGAAGGTGGAGACCAACCCGGCGAAGAGGGCGAGATGCACGACCTGGAACTGTCAGCCGAGTCAAAGGCCGTCGATCCCGAAGTGACATCGCCCCCAAGCAACGCCGATCAAGATGAAACCGCCCGGATTGTTACCGAGGCGGTCGAGGGCTCGATGGGTTCGGCCCTTGATACCCCAGAGACCTTCTCGGAGGACGACTCCGAGAGGGGAGATTTGGATATGCAACAACAATGAGGCCCGCCCTGGGCCACTTGCCGTCGTTCGGCCGAAGCGTGCGCGACGCCGTGCCTTCCTGAACCTCCCGGAATTAGACCGGTGGGCAGGGAGGCCCGGTGGACCCGGTAAAATGGGCTTGGCACGATCGGTCGGATGTAGTCACAATACCGATCGTGCCGTTTCGAGCGGAAGCGTTTGAAACGGTGTCCATCCAGGAGGAGTTGCCGTTGTCCACGCGTGTCCACGAGCTGGCGAAAGAGCTTGGAGTTAAAAGCCAGGAGCTGCTCGACCGTATTCAGATGTGGGGCTTTGAGGTAAAGCCCAGTATTTTTGCCGGACTCGACTCGGCAACGGTGGAGCAGATCCGCGCGAAGCATCAGGCGGAGGCTGGCTCAACGGCCGAACCCGCTACTCCGGCCGCCAAGCCGTCGCCGCGCCCCGCCGCTCCCGCACCTTCGGAGACGTCCGCCATTCGCTCGACAGCCACAGCGTCGCCTAAACAAGACGTAGGCTCTGCTCCGCCCGCCCCACCTTCGGCCCCCGCTGCCTCGCCGGGCTCCTCCCCCGCCGCGCCCAGTGGGCCCCGCCCCGAAGTGAAGGCTGCGCCCGCCCAGCCCCAGGCTCAGGCCCCTGCTCCCTCGGCCCCCACGCCGCCCCAGGGACAGGCCTCCGCGCCGCCCGCTCACAAGCCTACGCCCGCGCCCCCCGCTGCCGCTCCCACGGCTGCGCCCGCTCATGCTCAGCCCGCCTCGCCCGGGCTTCGTTCGGCTCCGGCCGCTGGTGGTCCTCCCGCGTCGGCCCCACCCCAGGGTGGCGCTCCCGCAGGTGGTCCCGCACAGCAGCAACCCGCGCGTCCCTCAGGGTCTGGACTCACCGGTGCCCCTCGCCTGGGCAGCGGGTCGGGTCCGCTCTCGCGGCACACGCCCCATCGCGGTGGCCCCGGTACGCCTCCGCAGGGACAGGGATCTGCCCCCGGTGGCGGACAGAATCAGCCACAGGCCGGCGGTCAGAACCCGCCGCCGATGCCCCCGCGTCCTGAACCGCGGCCGCATCCCGTGGCTCCGCCTCCGCTGCGGCAGAGCGACTACATCGGTCCCGGTGGCACGCGCCCTGGCGGCGGCATGCGCAACCTGAACGCCGTGCCTCCCCAGCAACGCAGGCCCGAAAACGACGGTGGCCAGCGCAGTGATGGCGGCGACCGCTCAAGGGAAAATCGCCCCGGCGGCCGTCCGCTGCCGCAGGTCGCTGCCTCCCAGGCCCCCATCCAGCAGCCGAGGCGTCCGGACGCCCGCCCTGGTGGCGGTGGTCCGGAAGTCAAAACTCAGCGCCCGGAAATGAAGTTCACTCGCGAGCAACTCCTCGAGATGCGCCAGTCCGGCAATCTCGGCGTTGCGCCGCCCGCTCCTCCAGGCCGCGGAGGTCCTCAGCATCCGCAACGGCCCGGTGGTCCGCCCCGTCCAGGTGCCCCCCAGCGCCCCGGCGGTCCGCCTCACCAGGGCGGCCCGGGGTTCGGTCAACTGCCGTCGAATCCGCTTCAGGCTCGTGGCGGCCTGCCGCCTCGCGGTCCTGTTGCGCCTCCAGGCTTCGCTCCGCCCGCTCCTCCGCCGGTGGTCGACGAAGAAGAAGAACGTCGCAAGGGCAAGAGTGGTGGCGGCGCAACCGATCGCCTTGGCCGCCGCGCCAAGCGCGATCAGCGTGCAACGTCACGCGTCGGCTCGCCGGTCCCCGTTTCCGCCATCACCGGCGATGAAGACGACGGACCGCGTAAGAAGCACAAGGGTCTGCACGCCGCCGGCCGTCGGGGTCCCGTCGCACCGGTCCGGAAGACCACGGCCGAGATCGAGCCGCCGATCACCGTTCGCACGCTCTCCGAAGCGACCGGAATCAAGGCGAACGACCTCATCCGCAAGATGATGAACAGCATGGGCCAGATGGTCCATATCAACGCCACGCTCGACGAAGAAGCCGCCGTCATGCTGGCTTTGGAGTTCGGCGTCGAGCTTGAAGTCGTCTACGAGCGCACCGCTGAAGACGACCTGCTCGACATCATTTCGGGTGACGTTGTCGACTATGCCGAGGTTGTTCCCCGCCCGCCGGTGGTGACGATCCTGGGTCACGTCGACCACGGTAAGACATCGCTGCTCGACCGCATCCGCCGCACCAACGTGGTGGATACGGAAAGCGGTGGTATCACCCAGCACATCGGTGCCTACACCGTCGAACACAACGGCCATCCGATCACGTTCGTCGATACCCCGGGTCACGAGGCGTTCACCGCCATGCGTGCCCGTGGTGCGAACGTCACCGACATCGTCGTGCTCGTCGTTGCGGCGGATGACGGCGTGATGCCGCAAACGCAGGAAGCGATCGCGCATGCGAAGGCGGCCGAAGTGCCGATCATCGTCGCGCTCAACAAGATCGACCTGCCCAACGTCAACCTCAACAAGATCTACGGCGAGCTTTCGCAGCAAGATCTTGCCCCCGAAGAGTACGGCGGCGATACGCCCGTCGTGAAGACGTCGGCTCTCACGGGTAAGGGTATCGACGAGTTGCTCGAAATGATCGGCATCGTCGCGGAAACCTACTGCGTCGATAAGCTCAAGGCCCATCCGTCGCGCCCCGCGTCGGGTACCTGCCTCGAAGCCCTCATCTCCGAGGGTCGTGGCTCGGTCGCCCGCGTGCTGGTTCAAGACGGTACGCTCAAGGTTGGCGACGTCATGGTCTGCGGCGACGGTTTCGGCCGCGTCCGCGCTCTCTTCGACGACAAGGGCCGCTCGGTCGAACAGGCTGGTCCGTCCACTCCCGTCGAAGTCTCAGGCCTCGACAGCGTGCCGACGGCCGGCGAGAAGTTCGCCGTCATCGACGACATCACTCGCGCCCGCGAGATCGCCGAAGCCCGTCGCGAACGGACGCGTGGCGTCGCTCTCGGCGACCGTCAGGCGATCACGCTCGAAAACCTCTACTCGAAGATGGCCGAGCAGAAGGTCAAGGCGCTCAACCTGATCTTGAAGACCGACGTGCAGGGCTCGCTCGAAGCACTCACGAAGGAACTCGAAAAGCTGCAAAACCCCGAAGTGCCGATTCGCGTTCTGCTCAAGGGCGTCGGCGGCATCTCGGAAAGCGACATCTTGCTGGCCGACGCCTCGCAGGCCATCGTCATCGGTTTCCGGGTCGCCCCGGAAGACCGCGCGATCCAGCAGGCCGAAGAAAAGAAAATCGATATCCGTCGATACGATATCATTTACCAGGTCACCGACGAGATCAAGAAAGCGGTCGAGGGGATGCTCATCCCCGAGATCAAGGAAGTGCACCTCGGCCGCGCCGTCGTGCGTCAGCTCTTCAAGATCTCGAAGGTCGGCACGGTCGCGGGTTGCTTCGTTACGGCAGGTACGTTCGAGCGTTCGGCGAAGGCACGCGTGCTTCGCGAAGGTCGCGAGATCTACAAGGGCCAGATCGAAGCACTCAAGCGATTCAAGGACGACGTCAAGGAAGTCCGCGAAGGCTTCGAATGCGGTATCAAGATCACCAACTTCGACGACCTCAAGGCGGATGACACGATCGAGGCTTACCGCATCGACGTGATCCGCCGGACTCTCTAACGTTGCGATCATCGACTTCCGGCGCCAGGCGAACTCCTCGAGTTCGCCTGGCCCGTTTTGTCGGCGAGTTGGATTGAGGTCCACCCGTGCATCTCGCCGCCCTCCGCCTCACTCTTCGCATCAAGGATTGCAACCACGTTCGAGTCAAGCGGCGCCGCATTCGGGCGATCCTGGAGAAACTTCACAAGCATTTCAACATTTCAGTGGCCGAGGTCGATCGCCGCGAGCATCCTTTTGAAACGGTGCTCGCAGTCGCCGCGGTGGCTGAAACGCGCCGGGAAGTTCACGAATCACTTGAACGCGTCGTCGACGCACTGACCGTTCACCCCAGGGCCGAGCTAGTCGGCCACGAATTGATTGAGGTTTGACGACTGATGCCTTCTCACCGTAGCCTGCGCATGGCCGAAGCGATTCGCGAGGTTGTGTCACAGGCCATCCTGTTCCAGGTTTCCGACCCGCGCGTATCAGGCGTCACCGTCCTGAACGTCGAGGTCTCGGGCGATCTCCGGAACGCCACGGTGTTCGTTTCGGTCATGGGTAGTTCTGCCGACTCGGAAAACGCGATGCGCGGCCTCAAGAGCGCGACCGGTTTCATCCAGTCGCTCGTCGCGGCCCGCCTGCAAACGCGCTTCACCCCCGTCTTGATCTTCAAACGCGACGAAGGAATCAAGAAGTCGGTCGAGATGTCGAAGCTCATCGAAGAAACGCTTGCCCAGGACCGCCTCGCGAATCCCCCGCGCACTCCCGCGCCGGGAACCGACGCCCTCGCAAGCGATGATGAGATCGATGACGACGAAGACAGCGACGATGAAGACGACTATGACGACGAAGACGAACCCGAGGATGACTGACACTGCGTGAAACTGCCGGAACTGCGACCGGTCGTCGCGAAGGAGAGCGACGACCCGAGTCGGCCGGCGGTTCATCCCCAACCCTCCACTTTTTCGCGGACAAGCGCCCAACGAACCCCATATGGCCACACAGAGCAAAGCCCAATTCCTCGGCGACGTACTCAACCTGCTCAAGAAGCGCTACAAGATGAGCGCGTCGACGCAGAAATTCACGGTGCTGGAGGCGGTGGTCTACGGCATCTGCCACGAGGACGCCACCCGCGCTCAGGCCGACCAGGCGCTCGACAAATTCAAAACCGGCTTCTTTGACTGGAACGAAGTCCGCGTCAGCTCAATCGCCGAAATCCAGACGATACTCGAAGGCTTCAAGCTCCCGAATGCTGAGGAGCGCGCCAACAAAGTCCGCCGCTTCCTCCGTCAGCTCTTCGAACGCTCGTACAGCTTCAACCTCGAACCACTGACGAAGAAGCCGCTCAAAGACTCGATCAAACTCTTGCAAGAATACGAAGCCCTCTCGTCCGACTTCGTACTCGCCACCGTAATCCGCCTCGCGCTCGGCGGCCACGCCATCGGTATCGACGTTCCCACCAGGCGCGTTCTCGAACGGATGGCCGTCGCCGAGCCCGATGTTGACGCCCCCACCCTCCGCGGCGCCCTCGAACGCGCCATTCCCAAGACGCGCGGCGTCGAGTTCGTCGATCTCATCGAAGAACTCGCACACGACACCTGCGTTGCCGGCGAGCCCGATTGCCCGCATTGCGAGGTGAAGAAGATTTGCCCGAAGATCATCACAGTCAAAGCAGAAGCCCCCGCCCCGGCTCCCGCCGTGAAGTCATCGGCAAAGGCCGCGGCGGCATCCGCTTCCGCTCCAACTGCCAAACCTTCAAAGGAAAAGCTCGCAGCAGGGGCAAAGCCAGCGGCTCCAGGACCTGATGGTCCGGCCGCGAAGTCGCCGGCCCCCGCGAAGTCGGCCAAGCAAGCGCCACCAGCTCCAGCCGCCCCTGCTCCGAAAGCCGCGGTCAAACCCGCCCCCAAGCCGGCCGAGCCTAACAAGGCAGTCACTAAGCCGGTGGATTCCAAGCCTGCCCTCAAACCCGCCGCCAAGTCCGCCCCCACCCCTGCCCCCGCCGCGAAGGCTTCGGCCAAGCCGGCCGCAAAGCCTGCCCCCGCCGCAAAGGGAAAAAAGCCCGACAAATCGAAGTAACCGGCACGACCAACACCAAAGTTTACCGATACTTACATTACCTCGCCCCGAGGCGCTTTTACGCGTTTTGGGGACAGGTTTTGTATGGTTATCGCCGATTTTCTAAAAGGCATTTTGCGCATCTTAAACAAACTGCGCTCGCACGAATTCGGGCTATAGTGTAAGAAGTACCCCCCGTTGACCGACCTCTATAATGGGGTAGGTCAAAGCCCGCTGGATGAACACCATGACAAAGATTCCACCCGCCCGCCTGCCGGCCCCACCTGGCTCCAATAACTTCCCAACGACGTAAAACATTCCTCTTCTTGCTCTTGTGAGCATCCAAGTCGACTGGAGATTGATCGTGTTCCAGACAGTTGTATCCCCGCGGCTTTTGCTAGAAACCGTCCATGGTGTGACCGTCGCTAGCTTTGCCGATACCGACCTTATCGCCGAAGACGTCATCGACGACCTTGGCACTCAGTTCCAGGACCTGCTCGCCAGCCTCTCGGAAACGCCCGAGGTTCTCCTCAGCTTCCGCGACGTTCGCTACATGTCCAGCAACGTCCTCGCGCTCGTGCTCAAGCTCGGTCGCGGCGTCGCCCGTCAGGGTGGCTCGTTCAAGCTTTGCTCGATCAGCCCGGCTCTGCTCGAAATCTTCCAGATCACGCGGTTCGACCGTCTGTTCGAGATCTTCGACACCGAAGCCGATGCGCTCGAGACATTCCATCTCGCCCGCGCCAGTCTGATCAGAGCCTAATTGTATCTAAACGCGAAGCCGCGAGTCGGATGTGGATTTTCCGATCGGTCGCGGCTTCCTGGGGTCAGGCCGTCGTTGCCTCGGGCGGATTTGTAACCGCTTCGGGAGCACAGGCAAACGACACCGTTAGGCCTGCAATCAGCAGGTCAAGGCAACCAATCGCCATCAGTCGCGCACCAAAAGACTGCGCGATGGGATTGTTCGTGCGATCGGTCGGGAATACGAGCGCGCCGAGAACGTCGTAAATCAGGGCGCCCAGCATTCCACCGATAATCGCACCCGAAACAATCCGGCCGATCCGCTTCGGCCGTAAATCAAAACCAACTGCGAACGCGAGCCCGGCTGCAAGGCCGATCGCGCCCGACAGTATCGCGCGAATCAGCGACGGGAATACCATGTCCTTGGACAACCCGTCTTCGGCCGCGAGCGCGCGCTCGAAGTAAACCGCGTGCAACAATGCGGAAGCGCAAACGCCTGCAAGCGCCCCAAGCGCAATTCCGGCGACAACCCCTGCCGCCGTCCGCGTTTTGGAACTTTGGGCCAGACCACCGGCAAGCCCCAGCGCCCCTGCAATCGTGGCGCCCTGAATGCCAAAGACGATCAGCGCATTCTGACGATCGGCCTTCGCCTGCGACGGCCCCGACACCACCATCGGATTCCCCATCGCCGTTGAGCGATGCTTCACAGGAAGATGATGCTCGCGATACTTCTCGGTGCCGAACGCTGCGGCCGCGATCGCGCAAATTGCAAAGAGAATGGCCAGCAGCCAAACACGCCCGGCCGAGACGACTCGCTCGCTCGTCGCTATGTTCTCAGGCGCGGGCTCTTGCGACGCATCGGCGGGAGAGACTTGCGCGTCGTCCATCACGAATTCCACCTTCCAACTTCTCTGCGGAAAAAAACGCATTCTATCTGTGCAGATATCGCGCAACAACCGACCACTTCACGCACCGAACAGCGCCCGACGGCCGGCCCCCCGATGAGCCGCCGCCGGGCGCTTTCGTCGGAATCGCAAAAGAGGGATGCGCTCCGAAGATTTCACGTTTGCACGAATCAATACGAGTCGGCCGACACCACTTCGCCAATGTTCTTCGTGCCGAGCGACCACCACGTATCGCGGTTGATCGTATCCTTGATGAACTTCACGCTACCATCGGCCATCAGCGTGTTCACGCCGCCCGAATGGAAGCTCGCAGCACCGATCGTCCAGCTGCTGTCGGGCCAGCAACCGGTGCAACCGTTGCGGCAGCCGCCGTACAAATACTGCTTGTCGTTCGGCGTCTGGATCGTGTTGAACATCGAAAAACCGGCCGTCCCCATCGACCACTTCCAGCCCTTGTAGTCGTAGATGAACGTTGTCGATGGATTGAGCATCTCAGCCGCACAACCCTGAAGCGCAGTGATCACCTGTGCCTTCACGGCCGACGCCGAGTAGACCGACGGATTCGCCGTGCTCGAGCCGATCAACAAATTGCCGCGGTAATGCATTGGGGGATTGATATTCTGATATCCGTTCCCCTTGTTGCCGACGACCCATTCCGAAAACGCGATCGTGTTCGACGAGCCGTCGGTGCAGTCGCGCAAACCGTACGGTACGGCGACCGTGAACATCCCGGTCGTGTCGTGACCTTTCTGGTTGTTGTAGACGCCCGGGCCAGGGTTGGTCCAGTCGTACATACCATCGGTCGTCGTACCGAAGCACGCGGCGTAGTTGTTGTTGTTCTGCTTGCCAGGACCGGTGTTCGGGTCCGACGGGCAGAGAAACACGTTGATGATCGTGTTCGAAGCCGCGGTCGCGTTGATGTTAAACGAGTCGAGCGGAGAGAACGAAAAATTGCAGGCGTTGTAAATCGCCGTCTGCTCCATGAATGGCAGCATCAGCGCAAGACTGCTGAACGAGTTCCAGATCGCATAATTACCCGGCGTCCCGTCCTGAGACTGCATTGAAGCACCCAGCGGGAACGTACCGTGCGGCGAATGATAATTATGCATCGCCAGGCCGATTTGCTTGAGGTTGTTCACGCATTGCGACCGCCTGGCGGCCTCACGCGCAGCCTGCACGGCCGGCAGCAGCAGCGCGATGAGTACGGCAATGATGGCAATCACCACCAGCAGTTCGATCAGCGTGAATCCTTCTCTCGATCGACGGCTCATGAAGTTCACTCCTCGAGTGGCGAGAAACGAAACCGTGAGAGGACGAAGCCGAATCCGCAATCACTTGTCGAGAACCACCGAATCTCAGTCACTTCTTAGCTTGAGCTTCGGCGCGACGCTGTTTGGCCATATCAGCGTTGATCTTCGGATAGTCCTTGAGCATCTCCTTGGTCTTGGCCTCTTGCTCGGCCGAAATCGGCGCGGGCGCTCCGCCGGCGGAACCCGATCCGCTGCCGCACCCCGCAATCAACACAGCAGGCACCACCAGCGCAGCGCCTAACCGCAACACAAAGCCAACCTGCTTCATGACCCCTCCCTATCCAAGTTGTCGAAAGGTGCACAATCGCACCCACAGCACCAGCGCAGGCGCCGATACTTCAATCCCGAATTCGTTCCAAGCCGAATCCGACCCTAGTCAACCCGAACTCATCGCGCAAGAATGCGAGTGGATGTGCCGCGTGTCGATGTTCTGGCTTGCAGACACACCGTCCCACGCAACCGTGACATTACGCCCCCGTCACCAGTGTGTCCATAGTAAACCATCGTTAGATCAAGATTTTATGAGATAACCTACGCGTCCTACATATTTAGTTTTCATGAGAATCCCAATCACAAACCTCAGCAATTTAAAGCGTTGTAGCATCTCCGATTTCATTACGATTCGATATCACCCCGATGTAATTAAGTGCTGACAGCATCTCGCCAAATCCCGGCATCATCGCCACCGAATTCCTTCATGTTTCATATCGAGTATGATTTTCGATCTCACAAACGCAGAATGACGTACAATCGATGGACGTCGGGTGCGGGTCAGGGTCGACTCATCTTCCGCCCCCAGCGTCTTCTCCTCGTCGGGCCAAACGCATGACAACGGTTGAAGTCAAAGCCCCCGCCCGGGCCTGGAGAAAGCGCTCGCGCTTGCTTCGGCTGCTGGTGATTGGGGCCGCTCTGGTTGGTGCGATCTACTGGGGTTATCGCGAATGGACCTACCATCGCCTTCGCGAAGCTGCCCTCAAAGACGTCACCCACAATCAGATGCCTCGTGCCCGCGCCGTGCTCGAAAATCTCGCTCAAAGACGTCCAACCGACGCCGAAGTGCTCTATCAACTCGGAGTCGCCGCGCTTGCCAGTGGCGACCGACCCCGTGCACTTCGCGCCTGGCGCGATGTCCCCGGCGAGAGCGATTTCGCCGGCCGCGCATCGGTGATGCTCGCACGTGACGCGCTTCAATCGCATCATCTCGCCGAAGCCGAGCCGCTCATGCTCCGCGCCGTCGGTGAAACCGGAGCGCACGCAAAAGAAGCAATCGAAACGCTCGTTCATTTATACAAAATTGAAGGTCGCTTTCTCGAAGCCAGACGGCTCGTCCGCAAATACTGGGATCGCTACCCAGACCCCATCGGTGTTCTCAAAGAACTTGCTCAACTCGATTCGATCAAACCCTACGCGCTCGATCGCGCCCGCGCAGCGCTGGCTCGAGCCTACGAATCCGCCCCCGACGACGACCGCATCTGGCTCGGCTGGGGAAACCTCGCAACCCGAATGGGACAATTTGCCGACGCCAAGGCCTGGCTCGACCGCTGCGCGCAGACTCGTCCCAACGATATGCCCGTCTGGCGCGGCCAGCTCGCACTGGCACTCGCGATGCAGGACGAATCCACCGCAAAACATGCCCTCGCACATTTGCCAGCTGAAGAAATGTCTTCGGACGAGGTCCTCGAACTCCGCGCCTGGTTCGCGTCGCGACAGCGTGACGAACCCGCCGAGCTCGCCGCGACCCGCGCGCTCGTTTCAATTTCCCCTGCGAACTTACCAGCAATCGAGCGGCTCGCCGAGTTGGAGCAACATGCAGGACGCCGCGAAGAAGCCGAACGCCTACGAGCCCGCAAGTCCGAGCTCGATCGAGCCAAAGCTCAATATGAAATCATTCTCTTCTTTCTTGAATCAGCAAACACTCGCCCCACAGAAATGGCGCGATTCGCCGAAACACTCTCCCGACCGCTCGAAGCCGGTATCCTCTGGCGTATCGCACTGAAACGAGACTCCACCGATCCCGAAGCAATCGCCGGTCTCGGCCGCGCCACAGCCCAGCATTCGGCCCCCGTCGATCAATCGGCCACGTTGACGGCCCTGCTCGACGACCTGAATCGCACAACGCCCGTCGTTCGGCCAGCACGTCTCGTCCACGGCGGTGTACCGCAATTCCGCGACGAAGCCGAATCCGCCGGCCTTCGTTTTCAATTCGAAAGTGGAATGTCGCCACTTCGCCAATTACCCGAAACAATGTCCGGCGGCGTCGCGCTGATTGACTACGACAACGACGGCTGGCTCGACGTTTACTGCGTCCAGGGCGGCACATTTCCGCCGCCCACAAACACGCCCCCGCCCGGCGATCGCCTCTTTCACAACCGCGGCGACGGCACTTTTGAAGACGCAACCGCCTCGTCCGGAATCGCCAATCTCTCTCGTGGCTACGGCCACGGCGTAACCGTGGGAGACTACGACAACGACGGCTATCCCGACCTCTTCATCACCCGATGGCGTTCATATGCTCTCTTCCACAACAAACGCAATGGCACATTTGAAGAAGTGACGTCCTCTTTTGGCCTCGACGGCGATCGCGACTGGCCCACCTCGGCCGCATTCGCCGATCTCGACAACGATGGCGACCTCGACCTCTACGTTTGCCACTACCTTGCCTGGGACGCGACGAATCCCCAAACCTGCACCGATCCCAAACGTCCCGGCAACGTCTATTGCGGTCCCCCGCGCTTCCCTTCAATGCCCGACCACGTCTTCCGTAACGATCGCACACGATTCGTCGACATCACCAGCGAAGCCGGAATCGTCGACCGCCACGGCCAGGGACTCGGCGTCGCCATTTGCGACTTCGACGGCGACGGCCGCCCCGACATCTTCGTCGCCAACGATCAAACCGCGAATTACCTCTATCACAATCAGGGCGGCTTTCGCTTCCGCGAGGTCGGCGAGCTTTCCGGAGTCGCCGCGAGTGCCCAGGGTGTGTACCAGGCGAGCATGGGCGTGGCGGTCGGCGATCAAAATCGCGACGGCCTCCCCGACCTCGCCATCACGAACTTTTACAACGAAGGAACCACGCTCTACCGCAACCTCGGCACGATGGCGTTTGCCGATCACACAACCGAATCGAACCTGATGGTGCTTACGCGTTACATGCTCGGCTTCGGAGTCGCATTCGCCGACATGAATTCTGATGGATATCTCGACATCATCGCCACTAATGGCCACGTCGACGACTTCCGCCCTGATGAGCCTTACAAAATGCCCGCACAACTTCTCCTTGGCACGCGGGGCGAACGCTTCGTCGACGCCTCAAAAGAAGCCGGTGCTCCTTTCCGCGCCGACCTGCTCGGACGCGGCCTCGCTGTGGGCGATCTCGATCACGACGGCCGCGTCGACTGCCTCATCCTCCCGCAAAACAGCCCCATGGTGTACTTACACAACCAGGCGGCAAACGCTGCCAACTGGCTGGTTCTCAGCCTAGAAGGGACAAAATCCAATCGCGATGCCGTGGGAGCAAAAGTCGTCGTCAAAACAAAAGATCAAACATTCACATCCTGGCGCATCGGCGGCGGCAGCTATCAGTCGAGCAACTCGCCACACATGCACTTCGGCCTTGCAAAAGCTGAAACGGCCGACGTCGAAGTCACATGGCCCAATGGCAAGGTCGAGTCGTTTGGCGCAGTAAAAACGGCCCAGGGATACGCACTTCGCGAAGGCGAAGGCACCCCCAGGCCGCTCAAAGGCTATCAACCGCGTTGACGATCAGCGAATCAACTTCTGAACGCGTGCTGACTCTTTCTTGATAAAGTCGACATCAAGGAACGGCTCGGCCGAAACGCGCTGGAATCGAACGTTCCCTTGCGCGTCGATCAAAAACGTCCCGTGCAGCGGCGTCTTCTCGAAGTCGTCAAATGCACGATACGCGTGGTATCGTTCGAGACCGGGATCGACAAGAATCGGCATCGGGAATTTGATGCCATCCTTGTTCGACTTGAGCGCCTTGGTCGATGCGGCATCATCGGTGCTAATCGCCACCACGTCGGTGCCAGCCTTTTTGAGATTCTCGAACTCCTTACCGAAATCGGTAAGCTGCTGCATGCAGTGGGCACATTTGCCGCCCAGGAAGAACAGCACTAGCACATTGCGTCCCTTGTGCTCGGCCAGGTTCCAGGGCTTGCCATCCGAGTCGACAAGCGCAATCGGTTCGGCAACCGTCGGCTTCCAAATCAGCGGCCCAACCGAATTCAAGTCGATGCGATCGTAGCTCGGCTCAGGTGCTGGTGACTTCCAAGGAGCAATAATCGGCGCGAGGCGCTTGGCAATTGGCGTGTCTGCATCAGCCTGCCGCGCAATCGGCTCGAGCTTCTTGTAAGCCTCACGCGCATCGGCATCTTTGCCGGCCGCGTGAAGAACTTCGACCAGCGTCGCCAGCGGCAAATACTGATTCGGTCCCAGATCAACCGCGCGCTTCGCTGCCGCCTCGGCAAAGCCAAAATTCTTCCCGGCCAGATGGACGCGAGCAAGCGAGTCCGGCCGCATCGAGGTCGCCTTGTTGAACGACTCGATCGCCCCTGCAAAGTCTCCCCGCGCCTGCTTTTCGTACCCCTCGAGCTCGGCCAGCGCCAACCCAAACGAGGTCGCCAATGCAGCCGCCTCTTCCGCCTGCCGTTTTGCACGATTCGACGTTTCTGTCGAGCCAGAAGCATTTGCAGGCGGTTTTGAAGCCGCTGTGTACTTCGTAACGAACGTCCGAAGCGCAGCGCTTTCCTCGGCAAGTTTCGCCGTATTCCCCTTCGCTGCATAAGCAAGGCCGAGGCTGAGATGCTTCTCCTTCGCCTCGAGCGGAATCTCGGTCCAGTCGAGCGCACCAGAAGTCGTCGCGGCAATCAAATCATCCCACATCTCATACTTCACGAGCACTTCCATCCAGCGCATCCTTCCCGCGCGCTGCGATGATCCGCCATCATTCGGGCCATTACGCTGCGGATCGCGTGGCTGCTCGACAAGGTTCCGCGCCACCGAAATCGCATCTCGCGCCCGACCGATATACGCCAGGCTCGTCGATAGCCACTGATTGTTATGAGCATAGTTATGAATTTCAAACGGCATCACGCGATCACGGAACATATACAGGTGATCGACGCGAGCCGAACCTTCCTGCTGATACGCCGCGTCGGTATATCGCTTGAGATTCGTATACGTATGACCGGGCATATGCCACGCGTGAGCAATGCCAAGCGCAGTTTTCGCGTACATTCCCGCCGATTTCTCGGCACGAATCGCCTTGGTGCTATCCCACAGGTGGATCCGGTAGTGATGCGCACCGGGGTGCATCGGCTCCTTGGCCATCACGGTATCGATCACCATATCAACCGCTTGCCGGCTGCCAATCCCCGATTGCCCTTCGTTCTGCCATGTCACCATCGCCATCCAGGCGCGGGCGTTCATGTCGTCGGGAAACTCTTGCACTAGCGTTTCAAGCCCGAGCAAATGCTGGTTTTTCTGAACCTTCGGCTCAGTCCCGTCGCGATACAGCGGCGCGAGTGCATCGAGATACAACCGTTCGCGACGAGTGACTGTCACCTTCGCAGCCTTCTTCTCGGCTTCTTTCAGAAAGCCGCGAGCCCGGCGCGCATTGTTGACGTTCGCCATCGCCATCCCCCACTCAGCCATCGGGCAAGTGGGATCGAGGAACGATGCCTGGCGGAACGACCGCTCCGCCTCGAAGTAGAAGAACGAATGAAGCTGACCAACCCCTTGGTTGATGAACTTCTGTGCCTCGGGCGAATTCGTCGTCACGGGGAAAGTCACATTCCCCTGTCCTGGCATGAGATACGCCTTCTGCCGCGGACCGTCGTCGAACGCCTCGCCGTGAATCGAGTGCCCCGCCGCAGGCACGGCCGGGTTCTTTTCGCTGGGTGCCGCCGTCGGTTTCGTAGGCTCGTCCGCCCGCAGCGCACCGGCCGCAGCCAGCACAAGAACCAAACTCAATCGCAGGGGATGCATGGGTGGGTGTCTCCAGTCGGCGCGGTAGGCAGTGCAAGGGGCAGGTGCAAAAGACCTCCTATTGAAACATAAATGGCCCGTTCGAGACACCTTCTGCCCGCCGTCGTAAAGGGATGGTGACAGGCGATGCGTTTCGTGTCCCGGCACGCGGCCAAAATCGTCACACCACGGTCGCGGTAACGTATTCTCAGATAGTTTCGCAACGCGCGACCCAGCCCTTCGACGGACATCACCCCATCATGAGACGCTCGTTCGACCCCCACCGCGCTCAGCGTCCGCGCGCGGCCAAACTGCTCGCGTTCGAACCGCTCGAACGTCGCGACGTCCCCGCTGTGATCGGCGTGAACGCCGGCGCAGTGATTCGCCCCGTCAGCACCGGCCTGCTCGGCGTGAACCTGACGTGGTGGGATTCAAACCTGAACACAGCGCAAACTCAGCAACTCGTACAGGCAGCCGGGCTTACATCTTTCCGCTTCCCTGGCGGATCATCCTCCGACGATTTCCACTTCAATGCCGGCCCGTCCTACAACGGCCAGGGCACCGACACGAGCATGGCGCAGTTCATCGCCTCGGTGAACGGCACGGGAATCGTCACGCTCGACTACGGCTCCGGCAGTCCGCAAGAAGCCGCCGCGTTCCTCGCCTATCTGAATGCCCCAGTTGGAAATACGACGGCCATCGGTTCGGGTCCGGAGTGGAACGATTCAACGAACACCTGGCAAACCGTCGACTGGAAAACCGCCGGTTACTGGGCCAGCCTTCGCGCATCAACGCCGCTCGCGCAGGACGACGGCCTGAACTTCCTCCGCATCGGCCGAGCCGCACCGTTCGGCTTCCACTATTTCGAGGTCGGCAACGAGGAATACGGTAGCTGGGAAATCGACCATCACACCGCGCAGCACGATCCCGCCACATATGTCGCTTTCGCGAAATCGTTCCAGACGCTCGCAGCATCAATCGACCCAACAATTTCGATCGGCGTCGACGTCGGTGCGCCCGACTCTTGGACGAGCAGCGTGCTACAACAATCGGTCGCGCAAGGGTTCAATCCCGGCTTCCTGAGCGATCACAATTACGTACAAGCACCCGGCAGCGAGAGCGATAACGGCTTGCTCTTCAACACTGTAAGCCAGGCCGGCAACATCGACAACTGGTCGGTCCGCGCGTCGCAATATCAGAACTTGCTCACCCAATATCTGGGCAACAATGGCAAGAATGTCGAGTTGCTTGGAACTGAATTCAACTCGGTCTACTCGAATCCTGGCAAGCAAACGACCAGCCTGGTCAACGGACTATTTGTCGCCGATTCGCTCGGTGTGCTGCTGCAAACAAGCTACAACGGTGCCGAAGTTTGGGCGCTCCGAAATTCGTACGAGACCGGCAATAACAACTCGTCATCGCTCTACGGCTGGCGACAGGGTGGCGATTACGGTCTGCTGGGCGATCCCAACGGCACCGCGCCGAGCAGCGGAACGTACGTCGCCTACCCCACCTATTACGCCGAGCAGCTCGCGTCAAAAATCATTCAAACCGGCGGCCAGGTGATTCAGGTTTCCAGCCCCGATTCCAATCTCGACGTCTTCGGCGTCAAGGAAGCGAACGGCCACATTCGCCTGCTCGTCATCAACAAGAGCGCCACGAACGCCATTACCGATCAGTTCCAGTTCACCGGTTTCCAACCCTCCGCAAACATCACCGGCTGGCAATACGGCATCGCACAGGACAACGCCCAGAGCCAATCACCCACCGGCGCGTCTTCACTGGCGGCGCTGAGTGCGACTCTGCCCCTCAGCGGTTCCACAGTCACCGACACCTTCCCCGCCTATTCGATGTCGGTGATCGACCTGACACCATCGACAAGTCCACCGCCCGTCGGCCCAACAGTCTCCAGCGCGAAGGCGACGCCAAGCCCCGTTACCGGCGTTTCCACGACATTGAATGCCATCGCGACCGATCCCGCCGGCGCATCGACCTTAACGTACAGTTGGCTCGTCACCGGCTCTTCTCCGAGCGGCGTGACCTTCAGCGCCAACGGCACGAACGCCGCTCAAACGACAACCGCCACATTCACGAAGGCCGGCACATACACCTTTCAGGTGACCGTTGCCAATCCCTCCGGCGGAACGACCACCGGCACCGTGAGCGTTACGGTCAATCAAACGCTCACATCAGTGGCTATTAGCCCTGGCAATGCAACAATAGCCTCAGGCGGAACACAGCAATTCCAGGCCCAAGCGAAAGACCAATTTGGCGCCGCGTTAACGACCCAGCCCACCTTCACGTGGTCTGTTTCCAGCGGCTCTGGAACAATCTCCCCGTCCGGCCTCTACACCGCGCCTATGTTAACCGGCACAACGGCCGCGAATGCGCGCATTCAGGCGACCACAGGCTCGACCTCTGCAGTCGCGAACGTAACGATCAACCCACCGCCCGTCGTCGCACCCACGAGTGCAGTCGTCACATACACCGATACCAACGACTGGGGCAGCGGCTTCAACGCGACCATCGGCCTGAAAAACACCGGAAATTCGGCGATCAACGGCTGGACGCTGCAGTTTGATTCACCCTTAGCAATCTACGTCAACGCGGGCGCAACGATAGCAAGTCACGTCGGCAATCATTACGTGATGACCAACGCAAGCACCGATGCGACCGTCGCCCCCGGCGCCACGATTCCCATCTCCATCGGCGGCTCGCCCGGCCGCGCCTATACCGGCCCCACCAATTACGTGCTCAACGGCACCGCACTCGCGGCTCCGCTACCGCCCGCCGGCACCTTTGGCGCAAAAGTGACATTCCACATCGAAACCGACTGGGGCGCAGGCTTTACCGACGACGTCACGATCACGAACACCGGCACAGCGCCGATTGCCGGCTGGACGCTGCAATTCACCTTCAAGCCGACAATCACGTCGCTCTGGAACGCAACGCTGCTGAGCCACGTCGGCACCAAGTACACCTTCCAGGACGTCGGCTGGAACGGCATCATCGCCCCCGGCCAAAGCATCACCTTCGGCTTCAATGCGACGCCCGGCCATCTCACCACGCAGCCAACGGGGATCGTCGTGAACGGTGTCGCGCTGGGCACGAATGGGCCAACTGTAACCAAGGCCGTCGTCGTCAATTCGGCGACGAAGCATCCAAAACCGCCGGCTCCGCATCACTCGGTGAAGCTGCCGCACAAACCCAAACACTGAGCGGCACCATCAGCAAGTGCGCTACCCACTGCGCCGTGCTTGCGTTGAGATAAACGCTGTGATGCGCATAAAAACCCTTCAAGCCGTGCTCGGCCAATCGCTGGTCGAGAATCCGGTGATCCACAAACAAGAACACCTGAATCCCAGCCGAAACTGCGAGCAAACCGAGCAGTGAGTTCCGCGCCCAGCGCGGCTGTGCACGCCGTTCGACCCACGCGAACACCGCCCAAACCGCAAGCGTTGCCACGCCGATCAGGTTGAGGTAATCCGTCACGCTTTGGGTGATCTTCCCAGCGTCGAAACTGCCGTAAGCCTCGTGAACCACCCAGAGCACAACCGCCCCATAAAACGTGAAGCCGCCGACCCAGATGGCATAACCAAAAATCGCCAGCGAACGAATGCAAAGCCGAACGAATCGCATGGAGCGCACTCAACTGCCGAAGACGAGTCATAACTCTTCGCCAGTATATCGCACCACAAGCTTCGCCCGCGATGCGACTCGTTCACCTCAATCCAAAAACACGACGTTCCGCATCGCTTTCGCCTGGCTTTCGGTGTTCATCAGCACCTGATGCCAGCCGTGCAGCGTGATCGTTTTGTGATCGCTGTGCCGGACGCGACCGCGAACATACACCTCGGCGTTCCGTCGCATCACGCGCCAGTCCCAATCCTTGGCCTTGTCGTCGGAATCGATCAACCGGCGATAATCGGCTTCAAGCAATCCGCTCGGTCGTTGCCGACAAACATAAACCGTTTCGCCGCCCGTCCGATAGCAGAACTCACACCAGTGCGGCTTGCCGCCATTTCCTCGAGAAATCGGCTCATAAAGCAGGATGAGTTTCTCAGCAACCCTGAGATGAGGAGCAGGAATAAAGAACCATTCTCCCTGGCGTCGATAAGCCGCATTCTTGCGACGATTCCCCTCCGCCTGACGTAATCCCTTGCGTGCCTGCGCCTCGCGAACGGCAGGCGGCTTGAGCGCTTCCATCGCGGTTCGAACCGTTCCAACCGGAGTATTTTCCGGAACCGCGGCGACGAACCAATGCCGTTCATCGTGGCCGCACAAATACTTATGTTTACCGTCTTCCTCGCGAACCATGAGCAGCAAGTGACGATTCGCCGGTTGCACGTCGAGCACTTCAACATCAGCCGCCGCATTCGGCCTGCAAATCACCTCGAAGTATTCTCCATCGCGATCGTTTCTGATATCAAACGCGATTGGTGCCTCCTGTCTTCGACGCGCTTCAGCAATCTTCATCCTGGCGCCGATGCGTCCAAACTTCGATTCGAGCATTGCTTGATCAAACATATCGGTGTCTCCCGTGTTGGTTGATAGGAAGACTCACGATGTTTCATCAAGGTTCGCGGAAATCAGAATCATTATGGAATTTAATAGCCCTCCTGAATTTTCATATTTTCACTTTGCTAACTTCGCTTCCTTCTGTTCAAATTCTGCTCATATTAGATATCCAACGGCGTAGAAACTCAGTGGACTTCTGACGACATCGTACATCTCAGAATTCCGAGGCCGCTGCCGTTTCCAAATACTGCGTCCTGACGTGAAAATCTGTCCATTTCATTGCAGAGCGGTCCGCAAGCCCGGTCCCACAGCCGAGAACCACCCCAACTTCTGGAACTTTCCCCCCGAATCCGTTACCTTACACCCTTTCCGGACCTTCGGCCGCTTTGCGTTGATTCTCGGACCGAATCCGACTTTCCGTTAGCCAAACCGCAGCGCATCAGGACTCATCATGGCCACCTCCCCGTTTGTTAAAGCCGAACGGCTCCAGAAGCTTCCTCCCTACCTCTTCGCCGAGATCGACAAGAAGAAAAAAGCCGCCATCGCCGCCGGCCGCGACGTGATCAACCTCGGCGTCGGCGACCCTGACCGCCCGACTCCTCCCAGCATCATCAAGAGCCTGCAGCACCACGTCGAAAACCCGGCGTTCCACCAGTACGCCCTCGACCAGGGTGCCCCCGAACTTCGCAAGAGCATCGCCGCCTTCTGCAAGAAGCGCTACGGCATCGACCTGAATCCCGACACCGAAATCCTCCCGCTCATCGGCTCGAAGGAAGGGATCGCCCACTTCCCGCTCGCCGTACTCAACCCCGGCGATATCAGCCTCGTCCCCGACCCGTGCTACCCGGTCTATCGCAGCAGCAGCATGTTCGCGGGAGCCGATGTCTATACGATGCCGCTCGAACGGTCGCTCGGCTTCCGCCCCGACCTCGATGCCATCCCAGCCGACGTCTACAACCGCGCCCGGTTGATGTTCCTGAACTACCCCAACAACCCCACGGGCGGCACGGCCGATTTGCCCTTCTTCGAGAAGGTCGTGAATCTGGCCAAGGAGCACAACCTCGTCATCGCGCAAGACGCCGCGTACAACGAGATGTACTTCGATAAGCCCGCTCCCAGCATGTTGGAAGTCGAAGGGGCCAAGGAATACACGATCGAATTCCACAGCCTCTCGAAGACGTTCAACATGACCGGCTGGCGCGTCGGCTTCGCGATCGGCGGCGCCCCGATGATCGCCGCGCTCGGCCAGGTGAAGGCGAATTCCGATTCGGGTATCTTCACCGCGATCCAGTGGGCCGGCAAAACCGCCCTCGACGAGTACGACACCCTCACGCCGCCAATTCGCGAGCTTTACAAGGAACGTCGCGACGCCTTCGTGGGCGGGATGAAGAAGCTCGGTTGGGACGTCCCCACTCCCGAAGCCACCTTCTACGTCTGGATCCCCTGCCCCAAGGGTTACACCTCGACCGAACTTTGCGGGCGCCTGCTCGACGAAGCGAACGTCGTCACCACCCCCGGCCTCGGCTTCGGCCGCACGACCGACGGCTACATCCGCGTCGCCCTCACGGTCGAGACCCCGCGACTGCTCGAGGCGGTTGACCGCATCGGCAAACTGAAGCTCTGATCCCAATTTTGCGAAGTTAATAGCAATGCATCGCGCGTGCCTGGCTCTGGGAAGCAACATCGGCGACAGGATGAACGTCCTCAACGCCGCAGTTGACTCCCTGATCCAGGCACGTGGCGTTCATGTTTTGCGCATAAGTTCTTACTACGAAACACCTCCGATCGGCGGCCCCTGCGGCCAGGGCGCGTTCCTGAACGCCGCCGCAGTGATCGAAACGACGCTCGAACCGCACGAACTTCTCATCGCACTCCAGGCAATCGAACACGAAGCCGGACGCGTCCGTGGCATCCGCTGGGACGCCCGCACTCTCGACCTCGATCTGCTGCTCTACGACGATCTCATTCTTGACGATGCAGTTTTGACGATCCCCCACCCCCGCATGCACGTGCGACGGTTTGTGTTGGGACCACTGTCGGAGATTGCGCCCGAGGTTGTGGAACCAACAACCGGGCAGTCGATCGCAAGTCTGTTGGCAAATCTCGATCGCAGACCGAACTTCTTGTGTCTGCTGCATCTCCCTTTAGCAGTCGTCTCTCGCGTCACTCAAGAACTGGGAGCATTTGGAAATCTCGAAGGTTCTGAGGCCGATTCGCTCGAGTTAGCTGCCGATGAGATTTCCCCATCAGATTACACGGAACTCGTTCAACGCAAAGTTGCGGATTACGACATCCAGAAATGGTCGGTCGAACTTTGGGGTGATCGCTGGATGGTCAGCGACTTCTTCCCTGGCTTGATGGGCTGGACTCCGCCTCGCAATCTCCAGGCCCACGCACGCACGAGTTGGCGCGAACGGATCGCGGAACAGCTTGTGCAGTGCGTCCGCCCCACGATTATCGCAACCAACCCGAACACTTACATGCAGCTTACTCGCTGGCCCAACCTTCACCCCGACAAGGACATACAGCGTCTCGAAATCCCGGTGATTTGCCCGGGTTATATCGATCCCCTGGC
Source organism: uncultured Isosphaeraceae bacterium (assembly GCA_945957605.1). Classification (GTDB taxonomy): domain Bacteria; phylum Planctomycetota; class Planctomycetia; order Isosphaerales; family Isosphaeraceae; genus CAMFLR01. Next base: position 164,220 of record CAMFLR010000003.1, on the reverse strand, counting down.
CCGATTGCGTGCGAACGCCGATACAGAGAAGACCCCAGACCCACCGGCAGCTGAGTCTCTCGACCGCATCACACACGAAATCCTGGCCGCCTGCGCGGCGGTCCGGCCCGAATCGCTGGGTGCCCCCGTTGCTCCGCCGCGCAACCTTACCTAAGATTGAGTCTGCAAAGGCCGGGTGAAGACATGGCGAAGAAAGATAGCGGAAAAAAAGACAAGGACGACGGCTCGATCAAGGTAGTCGCGCGCAACCGTCGCGCACGCTTCGAGTACGACCTACTCGACAAGATCGAAGCCGGAATCGTCCTGACCGGAACTGAGGTCAAAAGCCTCCGGACCGGCAAAGCGAGCCTTGAAGAGGCTTACGCTTCGATCGATGGGGAAGAAGTCTGGCTAAACGGTTGTGATATTCCGGAATACCTCCAGGCGAACCGGATGAATCACAAACCCAAACGCCCCAGGAAGTTGCTGATGCACCGCGCCGAGATCACCAAGTTCGCGGCAAAAGCGACAGATCGCGGCATGACTCTGATTCCCTTACAGATCTATTTCAAGAACGGCATCGCGAAGGTTGAAATTTCGATCGCGAAGGGCCGGAAAAACTACGACAAGCGCGACGCGATCAAGCAACAAGACGCCAAGCGCGAAATCGACCGTGCCTCCCGCTCGCGTTATTGATTGGCCATCGCGCTCTTGCTTTGGCACCCATTTCGCCGATAATGATGACATGAGGGTGAAAGCCCTCTGCCTTTTCCTCCCGAAGCAATTTGGGGGCGAACTAGGATCGACCGGATTGCGAAGGTGTCCGGTTGCGTGCCGAGGTTGGTCAGCGGGCCTCGTAAAAAGCCGACTAAAATGTTAACTGGCGAGAATACCTCGCTCCGTCTCGCTGCCTAAGGCAGTTGAGTGGCATCGCGGCGACCCTTCTCCTGCTAGGGCCGCCCGGTGACGACAATGCGGGATCGTTTGTGCCTAACCGCCCATTGCGGCACGGACTAAATTCATGGTGGGCTAAGCGAACGGCAACCTTGTCGATCAGGGTGTCGTCGCCGACAATTAAATGATCGACTACGCACGTAGACGCCCTCACTAACGGGTCTCGGGACGCGGGTGCAATTCCCGCCGCCTCCACTGCCAAGCCTCCCTGCGGTTCGCCGCAGGGAGGCTTTTTCTTGCGCTCAGATCGACCAGAATTCCGCCCGGAAACGTCGGACCACTGTGGGCCGCAAGTCCGTTCCCATTAACAATGAGCCGCCACAACCCGAAACTCCTCGGTGCGAACCTACGGCCGGATTCCGATGTCTACACGCGACCGGGTATACGGCAAATGGGGACTTGATACGGGGCGGCGGTCATGGGGCGGTCACAGGGCGAATTCGTCAAGTACCCAAGGACGCCTCACCTCTTTGGCTCTCGAGGGACTGACGACGACAAACATCTCGACGACTTCGAATCATCCCGGTTCCTCACCGACGCGTCGCTCATCGTCGAAGAGAAACTCGACGGCACGAACGTCGGCATCCACTTCTCGGCCGATGGAGTGATGAACCTTCAGTCCCGCGGGCACCTGATCACCGAAGGGATGCACCCTCAGTACGATCTCCTCAAGCAATGGGCCGCCGTCAAGCGTACGGTCCTGGAGGTGATGCTCGAAGATCAGTTCATCCTCTTCGGCGAATGGGTTTATGCGAAGCATTCGGTCCTTTACAAGCGACTGCCGCATTACTTCTTCGAATTCGATATCTACGACAAACAATCCAGCGCATTCCTCGATCTCGAACGCCGGCTCAAATTGCTCGATGGAACTGGGCTTCAAACGGTTCCGGTGATCCATCGAGGTACTTTGGATCGCGACCGGCTCGAAGCGTTGATAGGACCGTCCCAATTCGACGCCGAGTTTGACAACCCACTCATCAGCCGCACCGACAACCTGATGGAAGGGCTCTATCTCAGGACTGAAGCCAAAGGCGTCGTCACGGGCAGAGCCAAGTTCGTGCGACCCGAGTTCGTGGAAAAGATCAAACAAAGCGAGCATTGGCAGCACCGGGCGATGATCCCCAACCAACTGCACGACGCAGCGGACATCTGGTCATGAACTGGCGCGAAATTCAAACGTCTTCGCACGACGATATCTTGACGTGGGCTACGAATCAGCCGTGGGCTCAGGCGATGGCTGCCTGCAACCAGGACCGCGGCTGGCACGCCGAAGGGGACGTGTGGACGCATACAAAAATGGTCTGCAACCAGCTTCCCATGCTGGACGAATGGCCCGCGCTCGATAATCGCGAGCGAATCCTCCTCCTCTTCACAGCGCTCCTGCACGACGCTGGCAAACCGCTCACGTCACAGGTCGACCCAGCGACAGGACGAATCACCTCACCGAAGCACGCCATCAAGGGGGAACATCTCGCCCGGTTCGTTTTGCGCGACCTCGACTGCGACCTCACAATCCGCGAGGAAATCGCCCGGATGGTCCGCTTTCACGGCCGGCCGGCGTTTCTGCTCGAAAAGCCCGAACCGTCGCACGAAGTTGCGTCGCTCTCGTGGCTGGTAAGCAACCGCCTCCTCTACCTTTTCGCTCTTGCCGACACCCGCGGGCGCGCCTCCACCGAGACCAGTCGCCCCGAAGAGAATCTCCACATCTTCCGGCTCGCCGCCGAAGAAAACGACTGCTTCGACCATCCCTACCCGTTCGCCAGCGATCACGCTCGATTTCTCTTTCACCGGCAAGAGCATCCCAGCCTGCACTACATCCCACACGTCGACCACCGTTGCACGGTGACAATGCTTTCGGGCCTCCCCGGTTCTGGCAAGGACTCGTGGCTGGCCGCCCATCGGCCAGATTTGCCCGTCGTTTCGCTCGACGACCTGCGTCGCCAGTTAGACGTCAACGCAACCGATGACCAGGGTGAAGTCATTCAGGCTGGTCGCGAGCGATGTCGAGAACACTTACGCGCAGGGCGGTCGTTCGCGTTCAATGCGACGAACTTGCTTCGTCAGACGCGTCGCGCCTGGATCGACCTCTTTGCCGACTACGGTGCGCGAATCGAAATCGTCTACATCGAGCCGCCCCTGCCCGTCATCCTCGCGCGAAATGCGCGCCGCTCAAACCCCGTCCCCGAGCGAGTCATCCTCCGCCTCGCCGAAAAGCTCGAACCGCCCACACTCTCCGAAGTCCACGACGTTGTCATCACCACCGGGACATCGTCCGAGAGCTGACACCAAATCTAGCTGCATCGTTGCCCAGGATCTTTTTCGTCGTAGCCAATCATTGAACGTTTAATATGATCAAATTCAAGTTCATCACGATCCAACCTCCTTAACCTTCTCCTTCACAAGCCGGTCAATCTCTGCAACCGCCGCTTCAGTCGCCTCTTCGACAGAGCGTTGCGAACCTCGTCCCGTCGCTTCAATCTTCTTGCGAGCGTCCTGACGGATCTGTCGGACCGCAATCCTGGCATTTTCCCCCAGCTTTTTCACGTGCTTGGCAATCTCGGCGCGTTGCTCACCGCTAATCGGCGGAATGCTCACGCTGACCGTAGTCGGGTTCAAGGCATAAGCATTGAGCCGGGCCTCGGTAAGCGCCCTCACCACAGCGGAGACATTCGCCTTATCGAATGGCGTGACAAGGATGCGATCGCCCTGCTGTTTGATCACTCCCAGCCGCCGAATCGACACAGAGTTCCCCTGGCAGTCGGCGCGCACGGTCTCGATGAACCCAAGACTGATCGTCCCCGTACGGATTCCCGCCAGTTGCCCAGCGAGATGACGCACCGCCGTCTCCATCCGCGGCTTCCAATCGTTCATGATCGTCTCGACAAATTTAACCGTGCAACAAATTCGATCTCACAGATTACTTTCCCAACATCTTGCACGCCTCTTCAACCGTATCGGCAATGCTCCAGTAATCTTCCATCTGCATCTCATTCAGGAATGAGAGAACCCCTTTACCCGGCTTCGCAATGATCATCTCCCCCTTGGCCTGCCTGATCTGTCGCGTCAGAGTCAGCAGAAGCCCGAGCGCAGTATCGCCGAGATCGCGGATATTCGTCATCTCCAGAATGAACTTGCGATGGCCTTGATCGAGGAATTGTCGAACATCCTTCCCCGCATCGAAATGCCTCGGGTCGTTCAGCAAACCACCGAAATTGCTAAGGATGACGACGTCGCCATCGACCGTTGCATGGAGAATCATCGCAGTTCCCGTCGCAGAAGACAGACTGTCAGAATTGTTCGCTTCATTATGTCGAAGCTCGCTCGAGTTTGACCACACAACCACAGTTTGAAGGGAGCCGCAGGGCCGGAAAATCCCGCGACTCCTCGTCTCACTCATCATACTTGAGCAAGAACTTCGGGTTGATCACCTTGAAACTGAGCCTTCCGCCGATGTCGGCATCGTACTCCTCAACCAACGGCCGCAGCACAATCCCTTCGCGCTGGACTTGCGAATTCAGCACGCTGGCACCTTCCGAAATCGCCACCAGTTCGTCCACCGTGTGATTCAGTTCGATCGTCCCCAGTTGCGGAACCGGCTCGAGCCCGATCGCGCCCAGCAACTCTATTTGCGTCGCATGATCGACCAGCCGATATGCGTTCACATCAAGCACGCTGAAGACGCGCAACGACACTCCTTTGATCGCATACTTATTCTTCTGAATGCCAGGCCCAATCACCTCTGCCTGAATCGCCACGTCGAAGCCAAGCCTTTCGCGAGCCGTACGTAGCTTCTCCTCAAGCTTCTGCTCCCGGGCGACCCTCGACAAAATGTTCGACTCGTCCGACTCATCCATCCAGAGATTGCGGCTGCAGATGCCGAATTCCCCTTCGCGAACGAACGCGCTGAATGACGTGCCATCGAGCTTTTCGGTCACATAAAACGTCTTTCCGCGATGCCGCTCGAGCACGGCCTCCAGCACCTGAATGCGCGTTTCGTCGGTCTTGGGCAAGAAGGCGGGGAAGTTACCCTTCACCTTTCCTCCCATGCCGACGGGAATCGGTGGCTCCCACTTGAGTATGCCGAGAGGCTCGGTCACATCAGCCCCAACTTCTGTACCTATGCCTGAAGGCAAGAGCGAGAGCGGAAAGCAGATTCCTTGCGATACCTGCCCGCGCAGGCGGACCGTTTTGATTCGAAATCCGGCCGGTAGGGTGATCGTCCCATCAAAACCGGTTTGCGCCGATTTGAAGCTGCTCGCGCGCAAGAACTCGAACTCAGACCGCTCGGGAAGCAGCGAGTCGATTTCGCAATAGATGATCTTATCGCCGGGCCGATACTCCCCCCTCTTCGCGACAATCCACCAACCAAGCACGCGGATCTTCTCAATCGCATCGGCGCCGGGAATCGCCTCGACCGTGCTTACAGTCTGAACGCTTGCAAGCTTACGCATAGTTTTCTCCTTATATCGTTGAGTCTCAACCCGACACCTTCATCGCGCCCGTGGTTCACATGAAATCGACGAGAGAGTTGTTCGTTTCGGGGAAAAAATTCCGAATGACACCTACTGTACAACGTTCAGTAAACCGATTAGAGTACCCGACGCGTTGAATCGCAATCTGCCTATGTATCACGGAGCTTGATCATGCCGCTCTATCGACACGGTGATCTGCTTGCGGCCGACGCAGACGAAATACCTGGCAACGCACGCTTACTTAATCATCTAGTTCTGGCAGAAGGCGAGCTAACCGGCCATTCGCATCGCATCGCCGAGCGAACCGCGGCGAACTTATATCAATCGGCTCAAGACCTTTACCTTCGCGTCACCGAGGATCGCGCAACGCTGATCCATCAGGAACATGGCCCCATTTCCCTTCCAAGGGGACTCTATCGCGTTTGGCGCCAGCGTGAATACGCGCCGCGCGAGATTCGCATCGTCCGGGATTAACCGCCACCGACGGGGACAAGAAGTCATGGCGCATCATCCCGTTACGGCCGACGAGGCCTATCGACTGCTCGAAGCCGATTCCCCACTCGAGGGGCTTATCGTCCAAGGAACGCTCGACTATTCCGACAAATCCGAGCGTCCTCTGCCCGCCAAATTTCCCGACAGCCTCGCTGTCGACGTACTCGACCTCTCAGGGCGCGAGATACATTCGCTCCCTTCGGGCCTGTCATGCTACGAGCTGAACCTTTCGCGCACGCCCATCGAGGCGCTTCCCGCCGACCTGAGCGTGTCGACCCGCATCGACCTCACGCGCTGTGAACAATTGGTCGAGCTACCAGTTGGCCTGACTGTCGGTACGCTCGTTCTCCGCAGTTGCACCGCGATTCGTGAGCTTCCAGAAAACCTCGACGTCTGGTTTCTGGATATGACCGGTTGCTGGGCGTTCGAGGTCTGGCCGCGCGTCGCCAGGATTCATAGCGGATCGCTCCAACTTCGCGGCTGCACCGCTTTAAGATCTTTGCCCGCATACCTGAACCGCGTTTCCGCGCTCAATGTGCGCGATTGCCCCAACCTCGCATCACTGCCCAACGACCTCGTGGTAAGCGGCTGGCTCGACCTCGCACACAGTGGACTGACGCAAGAAGCGATGCTCCCCCGCAGCCTCGATTCGACCCAGCTTCGATGGGCAGGAATCAACGTCGATCGGCGGATCGCCTTCTATCCCGATCAAATGCAAGTCGACGAAATCCTCGAAGAACGCAACGCCGAACGCCGTCGCGTGCTGCTCGACCGTTACGGCTACGGTCGTTTCCTCGTCGATTCAAATGCTGATATCGTCGATCACGACACCGACCCCGGCGGCCCTCGCCAACTCATGCGCGTGGCGCTCAAGGACGACGAAGATCTCGTCGCGATGTCGTGCTACTGCCCATCGACCGGGCGGCAGTACATCATCCGCGTTCCGCCAACGACACCCACCTGTCGCCACGCCGCCGCATGGATTGCCGGCTTCGACGATCCCGACGACTACCGGCCGATTCAGGAAACCTAAGGTTCGCGCCCCCTCCATACACCTTCAGGGACCGATACATGGGCTACAACGATCTGATCGAGACCTTTCAATCGGCAAAAGTTGTCGACTTCAATAAGGCCGACGACTGGGATGGTCCCGACGCTGCCTATCGTCTCCGCTCCGAATACGACGACGAAGAAAGCCTTGCCGATCGACTCGCCCTGCTGCTCGACCAGCCTGGTGCCGACAAACTGACGCACCTGATCATCGGCGCCTGGAATTCGGTCTGCGAAGGCGATAGCTCGGAGCCGATCGCCACGGCCGTCGTCGAAGCGGCTCCCAAGCTGCCAGCACTTCAGCACCTCTTTTTCGGCGAGATGACGTATGAAGAGTGCGAAATCTCCTGGATCAACCAGTGCGACGTCTCGCCCCTGATAAAGGCTTTCCCCAAGCTCGAATCATTCCGCGTTCGCGGCGGCACGAAACTGTCGTTCTCGAAGATACAGCACGACACGCTCCGCGAACTCGCAGTCGAAACCGGCGGACTTCCTCGCTCGGCGATTCGTGAGATCTTTCTTTGCGACTTTCCCGCGATCGACCATCTCGAATTGCTGCTCGGTGAGGAGAATTACGGCTTCGATGGCGGCGTCGAAGACTTGCAACCACTGCTCTCGGGTCGTCTCTATCCCAAGCTCAATTGGCTGGGGCTGATGAACAGCGAGATCGAAGACGAAATCGCCGCGGTGGTCGTCAATTCCCCCATCGTCTCGCGCCTGAAAACGCTCGACCTGTCGATGGGAAATCTCAGCAGCGAAGGTGTCAAGTCGCTCGAAGCCCTCGCAGCGTTTCCCAACCTGGAAACCCTGAACATCTCGCACCATTACGCGACCGAAGATAATATCGCCGCACTCAAGGGCGTGCTCAAGTGCAACGTGATCGCTGAAGACCGGCAAGAAACTGACGAGGAGTGGAGATTCATTCTTCATGCCGAGTGATCAAAGGTCGCGGCTTCCTTGCCTGCTCATCATCGGACCGCGCGAGTCTCCGCGAGTCAAATCATTCGCGGAGACCGCCAATCGCCTCGGCGCGGCCGATGTTTCCATCATTTCCTATCGCGACGCAATCCACGGAACGTATGCACCTCCGCCGCCCGGAACGCTCGTGCGATTCGAATCCCCAGGCGGCTGCGTCGAAACGGCTCGCACGCTTCTGGAGTTGGGAATCGATCAATTAGTGGCCGAAGGCTATCAGCCAATTTCCGCAGCCGACATTCGCGAGCTGAGCTTCACGGGCAGCGAAATTATCCGCCCTCGCCAGTGGTTTCTCGGCCTGCGTGCCGCGCTGAAATCGATCGACTCCGTCTGGAAAGACGCGGACATCCGCTGGATGTCGACGCCCGATTCAATCGTCACCGCATTCGACAAGGCCGAGTGCCTCTCGCGCTGGGCAAACGCCGCCTTGCCGATTCCGCACCAATTTCCCGGCAATCTCACCTACGACGAGATCCGCAGCACAATCGCCGAACCGCACGCGCGAATCTTTCTCAAACCGCGCTACGGTTATTCGGCGATGGGCGCAATCGCCCTCGAATGGCGCGACTCCCGCGTGCGAGCGATCACAACGGTCGAAACCGTACGAGACGCCGGTCGCACGCGCCTCTTCGTTCGCAAACGTCCGCGACAGCTTCAAAATGAATCCGAAATCGCCGCACTCATCGACGCACTCGTCCCAGAGCATCTCATCATCGAACGCTGGCTCCCAAAAGCCCGCTGGAACGGCACGCCTTACGACCTGCGGGTCGTCATGATCGACGGCGCGATGCATCACGTCGTCGGCCGCGCCTGCGCCTCGCCATTCACAAACCTCAACCTCGGCGCCAGGCGGATGCCGCGCGAAGTCGTGGCCCAACAACTCGGCGACTCGTGGTGCGACCTTGAACAACTCTGCAAAGCGGCAGTCTCCGAACTCCCCGGCGCGGGAATGCTAGGCCTCGACGTCTTGGTTCGACCAAACCGCAAAGACTTTTCCCTTCTCGAGGCAAACGCATTCGGAAGCTATCTACCAGGCCTGCTCCACGACGGCCAAACAACCTACGAAGCCGAGCTACGTCCCCATCAATTATCCACGCGTTCTTCGGCCACACAATCACGCCCGCGCGACGATCAATCTGATATCGTCATGATCACATTTGACGCCCTGAGGTTCGATGTCGCCGAAACCGCATGGCGCGAAAATCGTACCCCATTTTTGTGTTCCCTCATTCCCAATGGCTGGGAACCGCGACACTCACCAGGAAGCTTCACATACGCCGCCCACGCCGCCCTTTTCGCCGGATTCTGGCCGACGCCGACGACTCCCGGAGAACACGCTCGACCATTCGCACTCCAGTTTCCCGGCAGCCGGACAGTCGGCCCTAACACGCTGAAACTCAAGGGGTCGAACATCGTTGCGGGATTGTCCGACCGCGGATTTCACACCATCTGCATCGGCGGCGTCGGCTTCTTCGACCCCTCAACCCCGCTCGGATCAGTCTTCCCATCATACTTTCTCGAACATCACTGGCGTCCCGAATTCGGTGTCACTGCGCCTCATTCCACGCGCGAACAAATCCGCCAGGCCTGCGCCAGCGTTCAAAACGCCCCTGACAAACAGCCCCTCTTCCTTTTCGTCAACATCTCCGCAACTCACCCCCCGACGCGAGCCTACCTCCGCGGCGAGCGCGAGGAATCGACTGCCACACAAGGCGCTGCGCTCGCTTATGTCGATCGCCATCTTTCGCCGCTCTTCGATGCGCTCAAAAACCGCAAACGCCGGTGCGCCGTCTATCTGATGTCCGATCACGGCACGCTCTTCGGCGAGGAAGGTTGGACAGGCCACCGCGTCGGCCACTCCGCCGTCTGGACCGTCCCTTACGCCGAATTCCGTTTGGAGGCGACAACATGATGGACGCCGCCGAACTTTCGGCTTACGCCTATTCATACCCCCACAAGTCGTCATACGGACCGTTGCAGCCGCCGATACGAATCGCCGACGCATGGTCGGGCGGAGATGTGAGCAACCTCTCGCTTTACATTCACATCCCTTTTTGCGAAATGCGCTGCGGCTTCTGCAATCTGTTCACCCGATCGCAGCCCGAAGAAGACCTCGTCGAACGCTATCTCGACACATTGCTCACGCAAATGAAAGTCGTCCGCGCGAGCGTACCAAAGGCATCGTTCGCGCAATTCGCAGTCGGCGGCGGCACTCCCACATTTCTCGAAGCTGGCCAATTGGAACGGTTATTTGAAGCGATCGAAACCAACACCGGCCAGCAAGTTTCCCGTATGCCAACCTCGGTGGAAACGTCGCCGACAACTGCGACGATCGACCGCCTCGCCATCCTCGCCCATTTCGGCGTCCAGCGCATCAGCCTCGGCGTTCAGTCATTCTCCGAAGCCGAAACACGTCTCTTCGGGCGGCCCCAAAACCCGCGCGACGTCCATTCCGCGATCGAAACCATCCGACAAGCCGGCGCGTTCGACCTCAATCTCGACCTGATCTACGGCCATCCCGAGCAATCACGCGAGTCTTGGCAATACTCACTCCAACAAGCCCTGCAACACGAGCCCGAGGAACTCTACCTCTATCCCCTCTATATCCGACCGCAAACCGGACTCGCAAAAGCCGGCCTCGCCGCCACACAACACCGCTCCGACCTCTATCGCGAAGCCCGCGATTTGCTGACGGTGTCTGGATATGAACAAATCTCGCTCCGCTGTTTCCGCCGGCCGCAAGATCAAAAGCCGACGGTCTATGCCTGCCAGCGCGATGGCATGATCGGCCTCGGCTGCGGTGCTCGCTCTTACACGCGCAAGTTGCACTACGCCACGCGCTTCGCCGTCACTCAGCCCAGCGTCCACGCGATTCTCCGCGAATGGACCGAGCAAACTGAACGCGACTTCGAATTCGCCACGCACGGCCTCTGGCTCTCGGAAGACGAGCAAATTCGTCGCTACGTGATTCTCAGCCTACTGCAGGCTGAAGGACTTTCACGCCGCGAGTTGGCTGCGCAATTCCCAGATTTCTCGCTCGAAAGCTTGGAAGGCCTCGACGAATTACGCAACCGTGGCTGGCTAACGACCGACGACGATCGCGAAGTTCTCACGCCTCTTGGCCTCGAGCATTCCGACGAAGTCGGCCCGATGTTGTACTCACCCACCGTGCGCGACCGGCTTCGCGAATTCACCGCGCTCCACGCTCAGGGAGCGCCGGCATGAAGCTCTCCGTGCTCTATCGCGGCCCGCTCTCAAGCTGCAACTACGCGTGCAATTACTGCCCCTTCTCCAAGCGAAAGGAATCCGCAACCCAACTCCTGCGCGACCGCCTGTCACTCGCGCAATTCACAAACTGGCTCGCACAGCAATCACAACACACATGGCATCTGCTCTTCACTCCGTGGGGTGAAGCGCTCGTCCGTCGCTGGTACCGCGAAGCGATCACCATACTCTCGCATGTTCCTCATATCGATTCCATTTCGATTCAAACGAATCTCTCATGCGACCTCGCGTGGCTCTCAAAATGCAAAGCCGAGCGTGTCACCTTGTGGGCAACGTTTCATCCGACTGAAACGTCAATCGGCCGCTTTGTCCGCAAGGTCGTGCAAGTGCGAGATCAGGGAATTCGCATCTGTGCCGGAGCCGTGGGCGTTCCCAATCACCTTCCCCTTATCACTGAACTCCGCTCGCAACTCCCGCCCGAAGTCTATCTCTGGATCAACGCCCAGCAGCCGCGACCTCGCCCTTACACCCCTTCCGAACTCGACCAGATTCACTCCATCGACCCTCATTTCTCACTCACCGCCAGGCGCGTCGCCTCATTCGGCAAGCTGTGTCCCACCGGCGAAGATTCGTTCACCGTCGATGGCTCGGGCAACATGCGACGGTGTCATTTTGTCGATCAAATTATCGGCAATTGTTACGAAAAAGACTGGGAACAATCACTCCAATCTCGCCCCTGTTCCAACCGATTCTGCGACTGCTATTTGGGATTATCTCAATTGCTCCGCAACGAATTGAAAACGACATTTGGCCCTTCTACATTCGAGCGAGTACCGATCACGCCTAAACCATTTTAAACTATTGGTGACATGATAAATCAACGCAATTCAGTCTACTTGTGATTTTATAGATTTGTTCCAAATCACCTGATTCAACATCTCCTTAAATAGCGTGTTACCGCCAGATCAATCATCAATCGTATGCGGACGTGCGAAAACGCGAGAGTTCGCGATGATAAAAAACGACAGTACCGTGAAAACCCCGTCCTTCGACTTGATTTTCGGCCCGGCGTGACTTGATACTCTCGTCGTTCTTCCTGAAGGATCGGCTAGTCGCTCATCATCTGGTTGTCCCTGCTCGAAGCATTCAGTTGTGGACGATCGGAGCAAATGAAGGAGGCTTTCACCATGGCTGTGAATCGCATTCGGTGGGCGCTGTTGCCCATGGTTGCCTTAGTACTTGGTCTGACTTCGAGCGTTGTTCAGGCACAAACGCTCGATCCAGCCTACAGCGGGGCATACACGCTCTTCGACCTTGGTAGCGCATCCACGGTTCCTCCGCTTTACGGTGGGCTGACGCTCCTCGCAGGCGATCCCAATACGCTGCTGATCGGTGGCAACGCCAACGGCGCTTCGGGGGCGATCTACTCCGTCAAAGTCACGCGTGACGTCAACGGTCATATCACCGGCTTCAACGGCCCCGCCACATTCTACGCGAGCGCGCCGTACATCGACGGCGGCTTGAGCTACGCTCCCAACGGCGACCTGCTCTACACCGCATATCCCACCAATCAAATCGGTGAGATTAAGCCCGGCAGCACGAGCCCGGACAAGTTGATCGACCTGAGCCCTTTAGGAATCTCTTCGTCTGTCGGCTCGCTAGGATTCGTGCCGGCCGGATTCCCCGGCGCCGGCTCGTTCAAGATTGCCAGCTATAGCGGCGGCGGTTTCTACAACGCCCAGCTCGTTCCTGACGGCTCCGGGACGTACGACATCACCGGCGTTTCGCTCTCCAGCATCCCCGGTGGTGGTCCAGAAGGGATTACCTATGTCCCCGCCGGCTCACCCGTCTTCAGCGGCCCAACCATGCTGCTCTCGCAGTACGGGGCGAACACTGTCAGTGCCTATCAGGTCGATGCCAATGGAAATCCCATTGTCGCCAGCCAGAGCACATTCATCTCCGGTCTGGGCGGCGTGGAAGGAGCCTTCACCGATCCTCTCACCGGCGACTTCCTGTTCTCCACATTTGGCAACGGCAACCGGATCATCGAAGTCCAGGGCTTTGCCAAGCCACCCGTTGGCACACCTGAACCCTCCACTGTCGTATCAGCCATTTGCGGTGTTCTCGTCGCTGCACGGCTGATTGCTCGCCGCCGCCGCTCGGCCTGAGCCTGGCGTTTTCCAACGCTTCGCGCATACTTAAAGTCGGTTCCGCGCTGTCAATCGGCAGCGCGGAACCGACGTGCTGTTTTACCCAACTGGGCGCAATTCCAAGCTGCCCCTCTTCGCGTTTCGAAGGCTCGACACGCGTATGACTCACCTCGAACCGGCAGTGTCTGCCACGATCCTCAAGACCGCAACTCGTGCATCAACGCTCGACGCCTTGATGACGATGCTCGCCAGCAATCTCACAATCGCGATCGACGCCGCCAGCGAAATCCGCGCGGCGATCGAACGACGTATGGAACTCGGCCCGATCGCGCTGGGACAGGGCGTCGCACTGCCTCACTGTCGTCATACCGCCGTCACAGACGCCCGCCTCATCGTCGCCGTTCTCACCGAACCCAACCTCGACTGGCAAAGCCTCGACGCCGAGCCCGTCGACATCGTCTTTTTCGCCGTATTTCCGATCGAACGCTCCAATTCGTGCGCCGGTTACTTTGAACGCCTGGTCCGCAGCCTTCGCTTCGGCCTCGCTGAAAAACTCCGCAGCACCACGTCACCACATGAGCTTCTCGAAGCGTTTAAATCCGCCATGAATCCGTCCGCATTTTCGTCGTGATTTGGCCCTGATTTGGCGTCGTCAAAATCGAACCAACCCATTGTGGCGAACGTATTTAATAATGGGTCGAAAACTCAAAACGGCCGACTGGCCGATGAAGGATAAAGCAACCCATGAGACGTCTCCAAAACTACGTTCGCAAGTATGGCGAAGCCGCCGGTCCCGCCCTGTTTCATGCACACCAAAGTCTCTCCGCTCACGCAAGCGTTAGCGCGCGACTCCGGCGTAAGCTCGATATCCTCAATGGCAAATTTCCAGCCCCGAGTCGCTCGGTTGCAATCGAGCCAATGCCCCTCTTCGCGCATGCCGAGACTTTGTCCGAATGCCCCGACGCGGCCGAGCCAGTTTCGGTCTGATCGCAGACCACCGGCTCGACCACCGAAATTCGCCGACCCCGCCATCGAGCGGGGTTTTTCATGCGCCATTCTCTCAAGGCCGAGTACGATCGGGCACCATCCGATTCGTGAAGTTGGCGATCGGGCCATAAAGATCCCTCCCCTGCACCGCCGGGGTCTCGACATTCTCAGGCGCGGGGAACGCTCGCTCGACGACGTCCATCAACTCCGCCGACCAGAACGGGAAAATCGCATCGACAGCGGTTTTCACACGACCGATGAGACCGATGATCACCTCGGGGTCGCCCGCTTGAAGTCCGAGAATCGTCATCCGCGCAGCTTGCTCGACCGACATCGACAGCCCCGGCAACACGTCGCCCAGCGAAAACCAGGCATATTCCGCTTCCTGGTTCCCCTTGAACCACGCGTGGCGATGTCCGCCTGTGCGCATCGTCATCGGGTAAATGCCCGTAACATACACATTGTCGCGAAGCGCCTCGGGACGCAGGCTCTTGTTGAATCCGGTCAGTGCGAACTTGCTCGTCGTGTACGGCATCATATGAGGCGCGGCGAACAACCCGCCAACCGACGACACATTCGCAATTCGCCCGAACTTCGCCTTGCGCATATGTGGCAGTGCCGCCCTCGTGGTATGCACGGCGCCCCAGAAGTTCACATTCATAAGCGTGTGAAAATCTTCGAGCGTAAGCGTCGGCTCGGCTCCCACCAACATTAGCCCCGCGATGTTGATGAGCACGTCGATCCGACCGAAATGCTCGACGGTTCTATCGATCAACCGCTTCGCTTCATCCGGGTGCGACACATCCGTCGGAATCGCCAGCACCTCGGGCGCGCCGTCCTGTCGCACCGCTTCCGCTGCCTCCTCGAGCTTCTCAGCATTGCGCGCCGCCAGCACGACATTCGCGCCATGCGCAGCCATCTGCCGGGCCTGCACCAGGCCGAATCCACTATCCGACCCGGTAATCACCACCACACGATCGGCCAGTTCGATCCAGCGGCGCGACCGTAGCCACGCCTTCGCCCCCCACATTGCGCCAGCCGCCGCAACAGCCCCTAGCGCCAGCTTATCTCGAGTTCGCACGGGATTTCCTCGAAAAAATGGTCCAAGGCGGAGCGAGAATTTTGTGCAACCGCCGTGCCGTCGCTGCACTCCGAACCCCTTCCGCCGATACTGCATCTAGTTTGAAGGGACATCGCTAAGTCCCCACGCGCCCCACAATTAAGGCGATCAATCATGAACGCGATTCTGCTCGTCGGACTCGACGAGCCCGAAACCACCGAACTCCGCGCGCGACTGAACCGGCCAGTCATCGCCTACGAGAACCTGCCGCGGATCCAGGTTGATGGCGGTACGCTCCTGGTCGAACACCCGCACCGCATGAATCAGTTCATCTCGGTCGATCGCGTCGTCTTCCACGCAATATTCGAGGACGATCACGACTTTCTCACCGCGCTCGCGCTTTGGGACGGACCATGCCTCCCGGCGGCCTGCGGCATGATGGATCTGCGCCTGCGCATCCCTGGATTGGTCCACGCACTCGCCGTCACGCGTTTCGGTGCTCCCCCGCGCAGTTATGCCGATCGTGGCTCAACCGTCGATCGTCCCACGCCGCACGTCGCCAAGTGGGGCAACTGGCATTGCGGCGAAGACAAGGCCCGCTTCACCGGACCTTGGCGTGCCGAAGTCCCAACACTGATCGAGCCCTTCCTCGAAGGCGACGCCGTTCGCATCATACTCGTGGGCGATCGAGCCTGGCAGGTGCGCATGACCGGCGATGACTGGCTGAAATCCGTCCATCATCGCGACGCCGCATTTATGCCACTCGACAGTGAATTGCTCGACGACACGCGACAGCTCGCTGCGCATTTCGGCCTCGCGACGATTGGCGTCGATTACATCGTCACGCCTGAAAACACGCGGCATCTTCTCGAAGTGAATCACGTTCCCAACGTCACCGTTTTCCCCGAAGTTCGCGCTGCGTATCTTGATCTGGTCGCGGCCTGGGCCGATGATCGTTGACGACCCATTGAGGATCGCCCATGAGCACCGTAGAACGCCTGACCGACCGCGGCCTGATCCGCCCGCCGCGCTGGCTTCCCACGAACGTCCAATACGAGACGATCACCGGCTCGGTGGCGTACGGCGTTTCGTCCGACACCAGCGACATGGATGTCATCGGCTGGGCCATTCCGCCGAAGGATGACATCTTCCCGCACCTGCGCGGTGAGATCGCCGGCTTCGGCAAACAATCCGAGCAGTTCGACGTTTTCCAGGCGCATCACATTAGCGATCGCGACGCCCTCTCCGGCCACGGCCGATCGTACGACCTCGCGCTTTACGGCGTCGTGAAATACTTCGCCCTGGCGATGGACAACAATCCCAACATCATCGACTCGCTGTTTACCTCGTCGAATTGCGTGCTGCATGCAACCCGCGCCGGCACGCTCGTGCGCGAACAACGCCGACTGTTTCTCCACAAAGGCGCATGGCCCAAATTCAAGGGTTACGCGTATTCACAGCTTCACAAGTTGACCAAAGAACCCGTCGGCAAGCGAGCCGAAATCGTCGCCCGCTACGGCTACGACACCAAGTTCGCGTACCATGTTGTCCGCTTGATTTCGGAAGTCGAGCAAATCCTCATGGAATCCGACATCGACCTTCAGCGCAACAACGAACAACTCAAGTCAATTCGTCGCGGCGAGTGGACCATGGAACAACTGCGCGCCTGGTTCGCCGAAAAAGAGTCGCAACTCGAACGGTTGTACGTCGACAGCAAGCTCCGAGCCACACCCGACGAACCCGCGATCCGCAACCTGTTGCTCTCGGTTCTGGAAGAACATTACGGCAGTCTCAACGGCTGCGTCGTCAATCCCGACCGCTCCGTCGTCGCGCTGCGAAACATCCAGGCCGAGCTTGATCAAATCAAGGATCTGCTCTGATCTCTCAAGGATTCTCATGGACGTGCAAGCCCATCTCGAACGCACAGTAGCCCGTCATCCCTACCCGCTGATCTTCGCGACGATCAGCGGTGCGCACCTCTACGGCTTCCCATCGCCCAACTCCGATTGCGACCTCCGTGGCTGCCACATTCTCCCAGCGCGGGAAGTTGTCGGACTCGACACAGGTTCGGAAACGATCGAGGATTCGCGCATGGACGATGGCCTTGAGCTGGACCTCGTCACTCACGACGCCCGCAAGTTCTTCGCGATGCTTCTCAAGCCCAACGGCTACGTGCTTGAGCAATTGCTCTCACCATTCATCGTTCACACAACCTCCGCACACGACGAGCTCAAAGCGATCGCCGCCCATTGCATCACGCGCCACCACGCGCATCACTATCTCGGTTTCTCAGCCTCGCAATGGCGGCTCGTCCAGAGCGAGCAACCTCCGCGCGTCAAACCTCTGCTCTACACCTACCGCGTGCTCCTGACCGGCATCCACCTGATGCGCACAGGAGTCATCGAAGCGAATCTCGTGCACCTCAACGAAGACGCGCGACTGAGCCACGTGAACGATCTCATCGCCCGCAAAACGTCAGGTGAAGAGAATGATACGTTCGATGCCGCCGAGCTACTATTTCACGACCGAGAGTTCGTTCGGCTGACAGCAGAACTCGAAGAGGCCCAAGAATCGAGCACGCTTCTCGAATCTCCTTCTGCGCGTCCCGCATTGAATGACCTGCTCATTCGACTTCGCATGGCCACGGTTTGATCGCCAGAAATGAATCTCCTCAGCGACGATCAACTCGAACGCTCCGCCGTCGTGGCCAACTGCCGGATGAACCGCGAACGCAATTTGCTCGGCTCGAACGGCTACGACCGCGAGCTGGGCTTCAACCCGCTCACGTTTCTCCGCGAGCGCTCCCAATCTCAACCTCCCGCCTGGCTCGACCTCTGCTGCGGTTCCGGAAAAGCGCTCATTCAAGCTGCCGAGCTGATGCGCAAAGAAGGATGGTCGGCAACAATCATCGGCGTCGACCTCGTCGGCATGTTCCATCACCAAAATCCAGACGTCCAACTTGTCGAAGCCTCACTCAAGACCTGGCAGTCCGACCGCAAGTTCGATCTCATCACCTGCGTCCACGGCCTGCACTACATTGGCGACAAGCTCAGCCTCATCGCGCGAGCCTGTAGTTGGCTCGCACCCAACGGTCATTTCACCGCAAACCTCGACGCCTCCAACCTCAAGCTGACCGACAGCGACTCGCGCCCGATCATCAACAAACTTCGCCGCCTCAGGCTCAAATACAACCAAACCAAACGACTTCTCACCGCAACTCGCCATCTGACCCTACCGACTCTCTTTCGCTACCTCGGCGCCGACGACTCCGCCGGCCCAAACTACACCGGTCAACCCGCAGTCAATTCGCACTACGAAATTCTCACAAAATCATCATTTTAACGACCAATCCTCGCGCAGGAGAAAGATGTGGCTACCATCCGCTCGCGAACTCCAACAAAACCTCTTCCAAACTCTTGGCTACCTTCGCTTCCTTCTGTTCAAAACTTCTATTAATAATGCTAGTTATTCACATTTATCATTAGCATGATTTCTAGCGAACATTCTCCAAACTCTTCGTTACCTTTGTTGCCTTCTGTTCAAAATCTCTTCCAGAACACATAGCTTTCCACCCATTTGATCGCATCTCACTTAGAATTGTACAAATTGACCAACACCGACCCAAAAACGCCCTGTCACACCGGCAGCCTGATGGTTTATCAGCAAACAGCGGTTAAACTATTGTGTTGCGAACAACGACAGTCTCTCGCCCCTTGAACATCAAAAGCGTACATACCGGGAGCGGCTGAGAATGCGATTGCCCCTCCGATGGATCGCCTGTTTCATCGCCCTTTTGCCGCCGATCGCAAACGCGGCCGAAGAAAAAGCCGAAACACTCTGGGTCTTGAAGCCAGTAGTCCGTCCCAAAGCCACGGGGCGACCCACTTCCCCGAATCCAATCGACGCCTTCATCACCGAAGGATACGCGGCCGACGGCCTCAAGCCGGTCGGCATGGCTGATAAGCGAACACTCCTGCGCCGGGTAACGCTCGACCTCACTGGTCTCCCCCCCTCGATCGAAGAGCAAGACGCCTTTCTCCGCGACGACTCGCCGGACGCTTACGAAAAAGTCGTCGATCGGCTCCTCAACTCAGAACAACACGGCGTTCGTTACGGCCGCCACTGGCTCGACGTTCTGCGATACGCCGACGTCGACGAACGAATGACCGCCGCGTCAGGCATTCATCACTGGCGAGATTGGGTGATTCGAGCCCTCAACGATGATGTCCCCTACGACCAGTTCGTCCGAGCCCAGTTAACCGGCTATCGGTCCAAGACACGAACCCAAATGGCGGCGGTTGGAATTCGCTCTCGCATCGAGCCTCGCCCCGACGACCAGTTCGCGCTCGGCTTCCTGGCACGAGGCGCAGTCGTCCGCGACGGCAAAGATTCGCGTGAATTCCCCATCGTCGCTGTCGAAACGGTTTCCACCGCCTTCATGGGTCTGACCGTCGGCTGTGCCAAGTGTCACGACCACATGTACGACCCAATCAAGCAGCGCGACTTCTACGCCATGAAGGCGCTGTTCGATCCCCTCGTGCTCCGGAAAGTCACGCTCGCGACAGCCACCGAAATCATCGCCGCCGGCCGCGTGAATGACGAGGTCGACAAGAAGCGGGCACCAATCGAAGAGACGATCGAAACTCTCACAGCCCCCTACGCCGCCAAGCTCCGCGACGACCGGATCGCAATGCTTCCGCCCGACGTTCAGGTCGTCATCCGCAAGCCCGAGAAGAATCGAACCAGCGCAGAGCAGAAGATCGCCGACGACTATTTTCCCGTCTTGCGGATTGATACCGACAAGGTCCGGGCGATCATGTCCGAAGCCGATCGCCGCAAGTACAGCGACCTTCAAGGCAAGCTTTCCCAGATCGGCGAGCGTCGACGTTCCACACTTCCCGCGTACTGGACCGTCGAGGTCGACCCGAAGAAGGAGCAGGAAAAGAGCTACATTCTCACCAGCGGCGACCCCGATCGTCCGGAGCTAAAGCACGAAGTCGCACCCGGCTGGCCATTTGCTCCCGAAGGTATTGAGTTCCGAGAAAGCCGAGTGGAAGCCTTTTCCGACTGGCTGACCGCACCCGAGAATCCCATGTTCGCCCGCGTCGCCGTCAATCGGCTCTGGCAGTGGCACTTCGGCGAGGGTCTGCACAAAACTCCAAGCGACTTTGGAATCCTCGGCGGCGACCCAAGTCACCCGCGCCTGCTCGACTGGCTCGCCTCCGAGTTCGTCAGCCGAGGCTTCCGCATGAAAGAAATGCATCGGCTAATCGTCACCTCCGACGTCTACAAGCTGGCGTCGGAAGTGAATAGCAGCCAGTCTGCGACCGAACTCGCGTCCGACCCCGAAAACGCCGGCCTCTGGCATTTCAAGCTTCGTCGCCTCGAAGCCGAGCCCATTTGGGACGCCGTCTTCTTCGCCGCCAAAGATCTCGACGTCACCATCGGCGGCCCATCGTTCGACGTGGGTGGTGGCGGCGGCGGGCGACGAGGCGGAGGTGGTGGCGGTGGAAGCCGAGGGCCGAACCGTCGCGCAGCCTTCATGGTCCGCGGCTATGCCACGAACCGAGACGTCGTTCCCAATTTCCTGCAAGCATTCGACGTCGACGACGGACGTGCCCCCTGCCCTGTTCGCACCCGCACAGTCACCGCGCCTCAAGCCCTGTTCCTGATGAACAGCGAAGTGATCGACAGTGCAACGGCTAAGTTCGCCGAACGGTTGAAGAAAGAGTCCGGCGGCAAACTCGACGCAGCCGTCGACCTGGGCTACCGGATCGCCATCGCTCGCCCCCCTTCGACAAAAGAGCGAGAACTGGCCATGGCGTATTTGCAGGGCGATCCCGCTCGCCTCAAGGGACTCGCGTGGATGTTGTTCAATCTTGATGAGTTCATTTACGCGAGGTGATCCGGTATGGATGGTTCCGTATTCCCTTGCGGACAAGTTTCTCGGCGCAATTTTCTGCACCAGGCCGGCGGCGGTTTTTTCGGCGTCGCAATGGGTGCCCTCTGGGCCGAAGCGGGCGAGATCAAGGATGCGATGCACGGCCCGCATTTTCCCGCCAAGGCCAAATCCGTTATTTTCTTGTTCATGTGCGGCGGTGTCAGCCATATCGACACGTTCGACCCGAAAGATAACAAATGGGCCGGTAAGCTTATCGACGCCGTTGGGTTCGGCGACAATAACGCCGAGATGCGCCGGCCGGTGATCGCCTGCCGCCGCAAGTTCACGAAATACGGCAAATCGGGCACGCCCGTCTCAGACTGGTTCCCGAATGTCGGCGGAGTGATCGACGAAATCGCGGTCGTCCGGTCGATGTGGTGTCACGAAGGGAACCATTTTCCCGCCGTCATCGAAACCTGCACCGGACACCGTGGTCGCGCGTTCGACCACCCCACATTCGGCAGTTGGGTATCCTACGCGCTCGGAACCGCCAACAAGAACCTTCCCACATTCGTGAACCTCGGCCGCGCCTCATCCCCCGTCCAATTAACCGGCGGCTATCTCGGCGCGGGTGTGGCGGCGACTCCTTTCCAACCCGGCGACACGCCGATCCCCAACCTGAAACCGCCCAGAACCGGCACCTCCGCCGAGCGCGACCGGCAAATGCAAACGCTCCAGGAGTTGAATCGCGAGTTTCGCGAGCATCACGCCATCGAATCCGACATCGCAGCCCGCGCAGGAGCCTACGAACTCGCCGCCCGCATGCAACTCTCAGCGCCGGAGGTTGTCGACGTGTCCGGAGAACCCGAGCACATCCGAAAGCTCTACGGCATCGGTGAATCCGCAACCGACAGCTTCGGCCGGCAGCTTCTCCTCGCGCGTCGACTCGCCGAAAGAGGCGTTCGATTCGTGCAGGTTTGCCACGCCGGAGGCGGCAACGGCGGCTGGGACGCTCACGGCGATATTGAAACCCACGGTCCCCTTTGCCAGGCAACCGACAAGCCAATCGCCGGGCTCATCCGCGACCTCAAGCAACGCGGAATGCTCGACGAAACGCTGGTCGTCTGGTCAAGCGAGTTCGGCCGCAGCCCCTGGTCGCAGAACACAACCGGCCGTGATCACAACCCCAGAGGCTACACCGCGTGGATGGCCGGCGGTGGAGTGAAGGGCGGCACCATCCACGGCGCCACCGACGACGTGGGCTACAAGTCAGTCGAAAACCCGCACTACTACAGCGACCTGCACGCCACAATCCTGCACCAACTCGGACTTGATCATACAAGAATGGAAATCCACGTCCTCGGCCGAACGATGCGGCTGGTTGAAAAAGAAGAAGGCAAAGGGCCCATCCGAGCGATCCTGAGTTGACCCGGTTAAGTCCCTCATGATCATCGCTGTTTAATCAATTCGGTGCGTCTTCACGCGATCCCAATCGACATCCACACCCAGCCCTGGGGCAACGTTTAACGTGGTGAACGGCCCCTCAATCACCAGCGGGTTTTGGGCAATCGAGAATTCATGATAGAACGGCCCTAAACAGTCACCAGGATAAACATCGACTCGCATGTTTGGCGTCGCGACAATGAAATGCATCATCGCTCGCGCGGCGATGTCCCACTCCAGGTTCGAGCCAATCGTACACGCCACCCCATGCTCGCCCGCCATCTCCGCAATCCGCCGCGCGCGAGCAATTCCCCCTTGTTTCCCCGGATAAATGCTCAAAACGTCACAACAATTCTGGGCAATCAATTCAGCCGCTTCTACTTCATCAAAGCAACTCTCATCCGCTATGATCTTGCAACCCATTCGCTCGCGCAGTCGCTTTAGTCCTGTGTAATTACCGCGAACAAGCGGTTGCTCGACGAGCCTAATGTTGCAATCCGCCAGGGCACTCAAACACTCGCAAGCAGCCGACTCGCTCCAGCCACCATTCGCATCAATCGTCAATTCAATGTCCGAGCCAATCGCATCACGCACAGCACGAACGCGAGCAACGTCAGCACGCAGTTCAGTGCCAACCTTCACCTTGATCGTCGTGAAGCCCGAAGCAACCCGTTCCTTCGCACGCTCGGCCGCGAGCGCGGGTTCGTAAGCTCCCAGCGAAAATCGATTGCGAATCGTCAGCGGGCGGCACGCTCCGCCCAGTAGCTCGAATACTGGCTTCCCCGCCGCACGGCCAACGATATCCCAGCACGCCATTTCCACCGCGGCCTTCGCAAACCAGTTCCCCACCGCGACTGCATCGAGCCGCGATTCGATTTCGGCGATATCCTTTGGATCAACCCCCATAATCACTGGCGCGATCACATGAGCGATCATCGCCTGTGCACTCCACCGCGTTTCGCCGCTCCATCGCGGAGTCACCGTTGCCTCGCCGACTCCTTCAATTCCTTCATCCGTTTGCAACCGGACCAGCACAAATTCCGAGACCTCGTGCCGGCCAAGCGCCGAAATCATCCGCCGCTCCGGCTTGAGCGGTATTCGAACCGTCATCGTCTCGACGCTTATCACTCGCATTTCACTGCCTCTTAAATCCAGTGCCAAATTCACGACACACAACCGCTTTTCCAGCCTACTCGCATTCCGGTTCGAGTATAGTGAGCGCATCCCGCCGACAGAAGCCGCCACACCGACGACCCGCCGCGTCCTACAAAACATCGGTGATTGTATGAAATTATTTATGTTTGCTTTATCGATTTCACTTGCATTCGCGTCGAAATCATTCGCCGACGACGCCACGCGCATCTACGAAAATCGCCTGACTCCCATCGCCAACCCACAACCAATTCTCGCCGACTTTCCCGAGTTCGTCGAACCGATCCGCGAGACCGCGCGATTCGAGTCGCCGGCTCTCATCGACGACCCCGACGCCGATCTTTCCGTTCGAGCCTGGCGATTCTCCTACAACGCCCGCGGCATCATCGAAGTCCCCAACCGCCTCCGCGCCGATCGCACGGCCATCGTCGTCGTCCACCCCTGGGGAATCGACGACGGCTCCGGTTGGAGAACTCCCGAACCGGCCGGCGTCGCTTTTCAATGCACGCCCGCAAAAAATGCCATCGTTTTGAAGCACGCCCGCGAGGTCATCAACCCGTTCCTGAAATCTTATCGAGGCAAAGTCGGACTAGTCGCTTACAGCCTTCCCGGTAAGGAAGACCCAATCCGCAAAATGGTCTACCGCTCAATTCGCAGCCAACCCACCAAGCTTGAACGCGAAGCCGGGCGTGCATTGCACAAGTCGAAGCTCGAACAGTTTGTCTACGTTGGCGAACCACTTCCCACAACAATCGCAGTCGATCGCGAAACGCCCACAATCAATTACCTCAAGGCATTTCCTGGCCTCGATGCCACCGATAAATACGACCCCAAAGGCTTCTGGGAACTTCCCACACCCATCATGCGACCGATCGACGTCGCACTCGATGATCTCGTTATTTACGACGCCGAAGGCTACGCCGTTATGCGTGATTATTTGAAATCTAAAGGCATCAAACACATTTTGCTTGCTGGATACAACACCGATATGTGCGTGTGCTCAACGACCGCCGGCTACAAAAATCTCAGCGCTGATTTCGACGTCTTCCTGGTGGGCGACGCCACCATCGCCACTTTTCCCGCACAGCCGACGCCTCGCTTCGCCACAACCACCGCCGTGTCGTTCGCATCGCTCAACCTGTTCATCACGCAGGTGTCGTGGATTCGTCCGATCGGTCCCAAACCGGAGTCGCAGCCCCGTGCACGCTGAAACATCTGGCGTCAATCGCAGGGCATTCATCGCCGGCGCCGGTGCAGCTTGCGCTGGGTTCGGCATGGCTCCGCGCCTCGCTCTCGAACGCGCGGAAATCGCCATCACGCTCGACCTCGAAATGAGCCGCAACTACCCCACGCCCGACGCCACGCACTGGGATTTCGAGAAAGGTAATCTCGACGACGCAACCAAACGCTACGCCGTCGAAGCCGCCAAACGCGTTCACGAACAAGGCGGCCGTATTCACTTCTTCGCACTCGGCCGAACGATGGAACAACCCGACGTCTCCTGGCTGCAATCAATCGCCACGCAGGGACATCCCGTCGGCAACCACTCGTATGACCATGTAAACGTCAAAGCGAAACAAATCGCCGACGTCCAGTTTCGATTCAAACGCGCGCCTTGGCTTGCGGAGGGAAAATCCGTGACTGAATTGATCGCAGATAACATCCGTCTCGGGAAAACCGCCATCAAAACACGAGCCGGAATCGACGTGTCCGGCTTCCGTACTCCCGGCGGATTTCCCAACGGCCTGCGCGATCGCCCCGACCTCCAAAGACTCCTGTTCGACCAAGGCTACACCTGGGTGAGCAGCCTCTATCCCGCGCATCCCATCGGCCAGGCTCCGACCGCCGAAACCTTTCGCGCAATCGTCGCCGCACAGAGCGAAGCCCAGCCGTTCGTCTATCCCTCCGGCCTCATCGAAGTGCCCATGAGCCCTATCAGCGACGTCACCGCTTTCCGCTCAGGTCACTGGAAACTCCCGACGTTCCTCGAAGCCATTGAACGTGCCGTCGGCTGGGCCATCGACCATCGCGCCACCTTCGACTTCCTGGCGCATCCCTCATGCCTCGTCGTCGAAGATCCCAAATTCGAGGCAATCGACCTCATCTGCAAACTCGTGCGCAACGCCGGCAAGAACGCAGCGCTCGTCGACCTCGGCACCATCGCCGCCCGCGCCAAACAAACCTAATCACCCCCGCCCAACAAACGGCATCTTGTTCGCCATCACCGTCAGGAAGAGCACATTGGCGTCAAGCGGCAGGCTCGCCATGTAAACAACCGTTTGCGCCACGATTTCCACATCCATTGTCGGCTCGGCGGCAAGCTCACCGCTCGGTTGCAAAACTCCCTGTTTCATTCGAGCGGTCAGCGGAGTTTCGGCATTGCCGATATCGATCTGCCCACAACAAATATCGAACGGCCGTCCATCGAGCGAAATCGACTTCGTGAGACCCGAAACTGCATGCTTCGTCGCGGTATAAGCTGACGAAAGCGGTCGCGGAGTGTGTGCCGAGATCGATCCATTATTGATAATCCGCCCGCCACGCGGCGATTGCCCCTTCATCATCCGAAACGCAGCCTGCGCACAAAGGAACGTCGCGTTGAGGTTCAAGTCGACAACTTTGCGCCACTGGTCGAACGTCAAATCCTCGAACGGCACGGCCGGATGGCCCGCCCCAGCGTTATTGAACAAGACGTCAAGCCGCCCGAATTTGGCCGAAATCGTGTCGAACAACGCCGCCACCGCATCCGGCTGCGTAATATCCGCGGGCACAGCCAGTGCCCGCTCTGAATCTTCCCCGGCAAGTCCCACCGTCTCGGCCAGGGCATCGCCCCGACGCCCCGCGACGACCACCGCATACCCCGCCCGCAAAAGCGCAAGTGCCGACGCCCGTCCAATCCCCGACCCCGCACCAGTCACCAGCGCAACTTTGCCGTTCAATGCCATCGCGTTTGCCACCTCGGTTGAATTCACCTCATCTTTCCACTATTCACTGGCGAATTGTAATCTCCGCATCTTTCTCGGACCAGCAGGCGCGTTCGCACCGCACAAACCTGTGCGAAGTCTGGACGAATGGTCTAGAATGACTTTAACGCGCCGCCGTGCATTTCCGAGTCTCAGGGTCATGTTCTCATGAAAATCCTCTTCCTCCACGGCTGGAATTCTGTACCCGGCGGCGTGAAGCCGAGCTACCTGGAAGAACAAGGGATCGACGTCCTCAACCCTCCACTCAACAACGACGACTTCGCCCTCGCCCTCGAAGCAGCCCAAGCCTGTTTCGATGCTCATCGCCCGAGCGTGGTGGTCGGCTCGTCGCGCGGTGGAGCGGTCGCGATGAACCTCAAAGCCGGCGACGCACGGCTTGTTTTGCTCTGCCCAGCCTGGAAGAAGTGGGGAAACGCCACGACCGTGAAGCCTGGCACGATCGTCTTGCACAGCCAGGCCGATGAGGTGATTCCCTTCGCCGATTCGGAAGACCTTGTGCGAAACAGCGGCCTCGACGCCAGTTCGCTCTGGGTCGTCGGTCACGACCATCGCCTGGCCGACGACGAATCTCTCGCACGCCTGCACGCCGCTTGTGTTGGAACCGCGGCGAACTCGAACGCTGATTGACCCCCGATAGCGCCGGCAACGGATTGGTGGAGATTGCTCATGGATGTTAAGGAACTGGAAGCCCTCGCTGCAGCGGCGTTCTTGAAGCATGGCCTGAAAGGCTGGACGTTTGCGACAACTCGCGCCAAACGCCGGCTCGGTGCGTGCAATTACGGGGCGAAACGGATCGAGATCTCGGAGTATTACGCGAAAAACAATTCGCGCGAATCGATCATCGACACGCTGCTTCACGAAATCGCCCACGCACTCGCCGGTCCCGCTGCCGGCCACGGACCGCACTGGAAGATGGTCGCCATGCGCATCGGCGCGACGCCGCGCGCCTGTGCTCGTCCCGGCGAGGTGAATCTTCAACCCGGAAACTGGCAGGCCACCTGCCCCGCCTGTGGCGCGGTCATCGAACGCTACCGCCGACCGCGCAGCCTGACCGGCTATCGTTGCGTCTGCCCTGGGCGTGGATCGCTCACATTCGCATTCACCGGCGACCCCGCCAACATGCCCGCCGTCCCCCACTCACCCGACGCCGCCTCGTCCTGGCAGGCTGAATGCCCCGGCTGCAAACGCGTGCATCGTCGCGCCCGGCGACCGCGGGCCGGAATCTGGTACTGCAAGTGCGAGTACCGCTGTAAACTCACCTGGCGATTTCATTCGCAAGAAACAGCGCGATAACTTCCGCGTATAACGGCTGAGACCACGGGCGTTCACGCGAATATGGGCGATCAGCCCATCCGTTTGCGTCAATGTTGCGTGCTGCGCCGCCGAATCGGTGCCTCGCCATTGCCTGCTGACTACAATAACCCCGCGATCCGCAGGCAAAGCCCGCTGCGCCTTTGATGATATGCGTGGAGACCAGTCATCTTATGAATACGAGCGATAAGAGGATGATCGTTCGGCCACCCCGAAAAATCATGTGGGGTCAGCTCATCCCGTATATCGCCATTCATCTCGCGTGCTTCGCCGTAATCTGGGTCGGCTGGAGTCCCGCAGCCCTTATTGTGGCGGTCGTTTTGTACGTCGTCCGCGTTTTTGCTCTCACCGCCTTCTACCACCGTTACTTCTCACACCGGGCGTTCAAAACGTCGCGCATCGTTCAGTTTCTTGGTGCGGTCGCAGGCAATGCTAGTATGCAACGAGGACCTCTCTGGTGGGCCGCGCATCACCGCCTGCATCACCGCGTTTCCGACGCCCCGGGTGATCTCCACTCCCCGCATCAAGATGGCCTGCTTTGGAGCCACATGGGCTGGTTTCACGATCGCGCAAACCAGCCGACGAATCACAAAGCAATCCGCGATTTCGCGCGCTTCCCCGAGCTCGTCTGGCTCGATCGCTTCGACTTTGCTGTCCCGCTCTTGCTTGCAGTGTTCCTCTATGCTCTGGGAGATGCGCTTAATGCCTGGGCTCCCGGTTTGCGAACGAGCGGCCTGCAAATGCTTGTTTGGGGCGGCGTGATTTCGACAGTCGCTGTCTATCATGTGACTTACTCGATCAATTCGTTCGCCCACTGGTTTGGCTCACGTCGGTTTCCCACCGACGACTTCAGTCGCAACAACTGGCTGCTCGCGCTCATCACGTTCGGCGAAGGCTGGCATAACAACCACCACCATTACCCCAACGCCGCCCGACAGGGGTTCTACTGGTGGGAACTCGATATTAGCTATTCGATCCTTGTCGCGCTCTCTTGGTTCGGCATCGTTTGGGACTTGCATCCCGTCCCCGCGCACGTGCTCGAAGACGGTCAGTTACGTTCGAATCCTTCCCCCGTCGGTCGAGCCTGAGGAGAACCACGCGCGATGCGAATTGCGGTCGTTGGTTCGGGCGTTTCAGGTCTTCTGGCCGCGCGGCTCCTCGCCGACGAGCACGACGTTCACCTGTTCGAAAGCGAAAAATCACTCGGTGGTCATGCCCTTACCGTTGACGCCAGCTTGAACGGGATCAGTTATCCCGTTGATGTCGGCTTCATGGTTTACAATGAACGCACGTATCCGAATTTC
Organism: uncultured Isosphaeraceae bacterium; assembly: GCA_945957605.1. GTDB lineage: Bacteria > Planctomycetota > Planctomycetia > Isosphaerales > Isosphaeraceae > CAMFLR01. The sequence goes on along the minus strand of CAMFLR010000003.1, from coordinate 134,801 downwards.
ACGCGTCTGCTCAAGTATTTGAACGTTCCAACACGCGCTAGCGACATGAGCTTCAGCGTCCGTTGCGATCGTACGGGGCAAGAGTACAACGGATCGAGCCTGAGCGGCTTTTTCGCAAGGCGCAGCAACCTCGTGCGGCCATCGCACCTTCTCATGCTCCGCGACGTTCTTCGCTTCTTTCGCGAGTCTCCACGCGAAGCGAATTCGCTCTCTCCCGATGAAACAGTCGGCCAGTACCTCGTGCGCAAGCGCCTCGGCGTCGAGTTCCGCGACCTCTACCTCTTGCCGATGGCCGCGTCAATCTGGTCGGCCCCTGCGCTTCAGGTGCTCGACTTCCCCGCACGATTTCTCATTCGCTTCTTTCACAATCACGGATTACTCCAGGTCGCCAATCATCCCACCTGGCGCACGATCGTCGGCGGCTCGCGTTTTTACGTGAACGCGATCGCACAGCCGTTCATCGAGCGCGTGCGACTCAACACGCCTGTGCGATCCGTCCGACGCACAGCGAATGGCGTCATCATCACAACCGACGCTTCCAGCGCAGAGGAATTCGACGCGGTCGTGATGGCAACCCACGCCGATATCACCTTGCGTTTGCTCGCCGATGTAAGCGAGCGCGAGGTTGAGATTCTTTCCGCATTCCCCTACCAGCAAAACCAGGCAACGCTTCATACAGACGCCTCGCTGCTCCCACGTCGCAAACGTGCCTGGGCAAGTTGGAATTATCTCGTCCCACGCGACGCGAGTTTGCCAGTTGCCATCACATACGACCTGAGCCGCCTGCAAGGTCACCAAACCTCGACACCAATTTGCCTAACACTCAACCGAGGCATCGAAGCGGCAGCGACATCGATGCTACAATCTTTCACGTTTCATCACCCTTTGTACGAACCTCGTTCCCTCGCCGCGCAGGCTCGACACGACGAAATCAACGGCCAGCGCAACACCTATTTTTGCGGCGCATACTGGGGGAACGGCTTCCACGAAGACGGCGTGAACAGCGCCCTCGCGGTCGGCCGTTGGTTTGGAAAGAGCCTCGAAACATGCAAAGTTGCATCTATGAAGGCCGAGTTGAACACCGACGATTCGCCCCCGTGCTCCATCGCTTCCGCCGCAAACTCTACATGATCTTGGTCGACCTCGACGAGGTACCTGAACTCGCCCGTCGCGGACTCATCAAGACAAAGAGATTTGCTCTCGGCAGTTTTCTTCGAACCGATCATCTCGGCGATCCCTCAAAACCTCTCATCGATGCCGTACGTGACTACGTTCAACAGCAAACGGGAACGCGTCCCGCTGGTCCAATCCGGCTCGCAACACAACTTCGCACATTGGGCTACTATTTCAGCCCGATCAATTTGTTTTACTGCTTCGACGAAGGCGGAAAAGAAGTCGAATGTATCGTCGCTGAGGTAACGAACACACCTTGGAACCAGATGCACGCCTATATCCTCTGGAGCGGAAATCGCGAAGGCGATAAAAGCCGCCTCACACGTTATCAGGATGAAAAAGTCTTGCATGTTTCGCCATTCATGGAGATGAATTATGTCTACCACTGGCGTGTGAACGATCCTGGCGAGCGGTTGATCGTTCGTCTGGAGAACTGGCGTGACGGTGCCTGCCGATTCGATGCCACGCTGAGCCTTTACCGGCGACGGCTCGATCGCGCCCATCTCCGCTCGCTTCTCTGGCGCTATCCCGTGATGCCCGCGCGAATCATCGCGGCGATTTATTTCGAGGCTCTCAAACTCTGGGCGAAGCGATGTCCCTATCAACCGCACCCCGACGACAAACTGACGAAGCCGGTCTGAACGACGGCCCCTCGTTAACGCCCTGGCGCCTCACCAGTCTCGATCTCTGGTTTCGTTCGCTCGTCTTCGCTCGTGTAGGAACACTGCGCAACGGACAAATCACCGTCGTTGAACCAGATTCATCCACTTTGCTCGGTGAGCCATCGTCCATTCACTCCCCTGGCGTACTGCGCGTCCATCATCCGCGGCTCTACCGCCGCATCGTTCTGGGCGGAGCAGTCGGCGCGGGGGACGCCTATCTCGTTGGCGACTGGACAGCCGACGATCTCACCACCGTTCTTCGCCTCTTCGCACGCAATCTCACCGTGCCGACGAAGCTCGAACATGGCTGGGCCAGGCTGCTGGGAATTGTAGAGCGAGCCCGTCATCGCGCTCGCAAAAACACGCGCGACGGCAGCCGCAAAAACATCGCAGCGCATTACGACCTGGGCAACGATTTTTACGCCCTCTTTCTCGACGACACGATGACGTACTCGTGCGGAGTTTTCCCTTCGGAGTCATCAACGCTGCGCGAAGCGTCGATCGAAAAATACGACCGCATCTGCCGCAAGCTCGAACTCACTTCACGCGACCAATTGCTCGAAATCGGCTGCGGCTGGGGCGGATTCGCAATCCACGCCGCAGGTCAGTACGGTTGCCACGTCACCGCGACCACAATCTCCGACCGTCAATACGAAGCCGCCCGCAATCGAGTCGAAGCCGCGGGTCTGGGTGATCGCGTCACGCTTCTCAAGTGCGATTACCGCGACCTTACAGGCTCATTCGATAAAATCGCATCAATCGAGATGATCGAGGCCGTCGGTCACGAATACCTGGGAGACTATCTCCAAACTGTGGCCAATCGACTCGCGCCTCACGGTCTTGCGGCGATTCAGGCCATCACCATTCCTGACCAGTACTACAACTCCTATCGCCACTCCGTGGACTTCATCCAGAAACACATTTTCCCCGGCGGATGCCTTGTCGCTCTGGGCCGATTCGCGGCATTGCTTAGCGCGCAGACCGACCTGCAATTGATCCATCTCGAAAGCATGCCCGATCATTACGCGCGTACGCTCGCACACTGGCGCGAACGCTTCTTGCGCGAGCGTGAAGCTGTTTGCACGCTCGGCTACGACGAGCGATTCATTCGCGCCTGGACTTATTATCTTTCCTATTGCGAGGCCGGTTTTCACGAACGCGCGATTGGCGTCTCTCAGATTCTGCTCGCAAAACCCGCAGCTCGACCAGCCGCAATCATCCCTCGACTATGATGATCGCGCCCGAAATCGGTAATGGCCGACGAACCACTCCCAACCGCCGCGATACGCAAAAAGCTCCTCACACGCCATCAGAAACATTCGCCAGCGCTGGAGTTCGACTTCGGATGATCGCCCCTCGCGCGGAGCGGTTTGGAAGATCTTGAGCAATTGGCTGCGATTTTCATCGAGCGCATCAAGCCACGCTCGTAACGTTTTCGCGTAATGGCAGCCGTTCACGCCCCACCGATCTTCAACCACGAAATCGCTCTGCATTCGCAATGGCAGGTCGTACGACGGCATCATCCCGCCGGTAAAGAACTCGCGTCCCATCCAGTCGGTTGGGCCGTCGGTCGGAAAAACATAGGGAATACTTCGATGCACAAAAATATGCAGGAATAACTTTCCACCAGGATTCAAAACCTTCACCAATCGCGCGAGCATTGCCTCTGTATTTCTTAAGTGTTCAAACATCTCGATTGAGACAATGCGATCGAATCGCTGTTCAAGATGAATGTCGCGCGCATCTTGAGTAATGATCTCCAAATTCTCCAGCCCTCGCTCTCTCGCTCGCTCGAGAATGAATTCCCTCTGCGTGCGCGAGTTCGACACTCCCGTAACACGCGCATTCGGAAACGTCTCGGCCGCCCACAATGAGAACGATCCCCAGCCGCATCCCAGATCCAGAATCGTCTGACCATCACACAACTCAGCGCGATCCGCATACAACGCGAGCATCGCAGCTTCGGCTTCGGCCAGCGATCCACCCGAGTCTGGCCAGAGACAACTGCTATATTTCAACCGCGGCCCCAGAATGCGCACGAAGAATTCCGACGGAACCTCGTAGTGCTGGGTATTCGCGTCGTCGGTCGCCACAGCAATCGGTGCATGGCGAATCTCCGCGAGAAACGCTCGCGTCAAGTCATCCGCATCCGCTGGACTCAGCCGATCGGCCCGCCGTGGCACCGGTGCGAGTAGTCGACGAATTCCCAGCCGTATCAACGCATCGGGAATTCTTCCCTGCTCCGCAAGATCAATGAGATTCATGTGTGACCGGATCAGGACTCTTTTTCGGAAACCAGGGAACGAACGCGCTTACCTTACGCTGATAGTCGCGATAATCGTCGCCACGACTCGCCAGCGCATTGGCCTCTGTGACTGGAATACCCGTCACACAGAGCAAAAAGTAAAGGAGTAGCGCGGGCACCAGAATCGCAACCCACCACGCCGGTGCACCCCACGCGATGGGAACGTACGCCCACCAGTGCACCCATTCAAAGAAGTAATTGGGATGCCGCGAAACACTCCACAACCCCTCGCGGCAGGTCTTCCCTTTGCTCGTCGGCTTCTTGCGATAACGCGCAAGCTGCGCATCGGCAGTGGTCACGCCGGCAACGCCGATGAACCAAAGAACCGCTCCAAAAATGTCGAGCCAGTCGAACGCGCGAGATGCATTCGCGCCGACAAGTATCGGCGCGGCAAATAGCACAACGGCCGCGGCCTGCATCTGGTAGAAGGTAAAAATCCGCCGTTGAAACGTATCGCCCCACTCGCGCCGCAACTTCGCGTATCGCCCATCCTCCTCCTCACCATGAACGCGAAGGAAGAGATACGTCGTTAGCCGCAGCGACCACAGGCCAATCAATGCGCCAAGTAAGATCCTTCGCGCGGGTATGCCGTCACCTGTGATCGCAAAGAAGATTCCCAGCAAACCAATCGCACCAGCCCAGCCAACGTCGACAATTCCCGCGTTCTTCGTCGCGCGCTGACGAAGCCACAGACCCACCATGAAAAGCGAGGCGAACACCGCGCCAATGATCAAGCGAACGGAGACAGGAATCATCGCCCGAACTCCCGAGGGCCGCCAAACGGACCCCGGTACTATATGCCAACCGTCAAGCCGCCAACAGCCTCCGCGCCGGTTTCGCGGGATGGCCGCGGCTTGCCTGTTGAACATGAAACCGCTCTTTGGCGAGAATCATACGATCAATCGAGGAACGGCGCGACGAGATGGAGGCATCATGCGAACGCTGCGAGTGAACGTGATTTTCATCCTGGCAGCGTTCGCGCTGACATTGAACTCTGCGCACGCCGAGTGGTGGGATGCAAAGCTTGATGCCTCACTCAACCGCGCGCCCGAAAAGCGTGACGCCTGGCTCAAGGTTTTGCGCGAAACCAAGCCCGAACATCGCGAAGGAATTGCGTACCTGATCGAGTATCTCCCGCTCGTCGATCTGAACAACTTGCCGCCAGCCTCGCTCGCGCAGAATGTCTCGCTCGCCTATCAGGCCCAATCCGAGGTCGCCTGGGCCAAGAAGCTCCCCGCGCCGATCTTTCTCGACGCCGTCCTGCCGCACGCCAGCATGACCGAGCCGCGCAACTCATCGCGTCAAGAATTCCACGACAAGTACATCGCGCTCGTGAAAGATTGCAAAACGCCAGGCGAGGCCGCGCTCAAGCTCAACGCCACGCTCTTCAAAGACTACAAGGTGACGTACAACACCCGCCGGCTTCGCACCGATCAAAACGCGAAAGAGTCGATCGCGCAGGGTATGGCCACCTGCACCGGCCTGTCGATCATGCTCGTGGAAGCAAGCCGATCGGTCGGCATTCCCGCGCGAGTTGCCGGCATCTCCTCCTGGCCCGGGCGCGGCGGCAACCACACATGGGTCGAAATCTGGGACGCCGGTGAGTGGCACTGTGTGGGCGCTGCCGAACCCGATCCCAAGGGACTCGACCACGCCTGGTTCGTCGGCGAAGCAGCGGGCGCAATCAAGTCGACTCCCCGCAACGCCGTCTGGGCCATCACCTATCGCCCGACCGGCGAGCACTTCCCGCTCGTCTGGAATTCACAGGCTCGCATCCCGGCCGAAAATGTCAGCGATCGCTACAAGAAGGGCGTAGCGAATACGCCCAAGGCGCCGCGTTTGATGGTCGAGGTGCGCAAAGGTGGACAGCGCATCGAAGCGCAGGTCGACGCGATTGATTCACAATCCGGCGAATCGAAACTCTCTGCCAAAAGCCTCGGCCCGCAGGCCGATATCAACCTACACCTGCAAATCGCGGCAAAGCCTGGCGAATCATTCCTGGTCTTCGCGCGCGACCAGGGCCAAACCATGTGCCGGCTCGTCACCGTGCAGGAAGACACGGTCGTACGAATCGACCTCGACAAACCGCAATCCGACGAAACCCGCGCCGGCCTGAAGCAACTGCTGAGCTACCGCTTCGGCACTGATGCCCGCAAACGCGAGATGGCTGCAAAGCTCTTGCCCGATATTCCCTTCGACGCCGATACACGTTCCCTGGCCTGGGAAGCGTACAAATCAAGCCAAATTCACGCCGACTTGAAGAAAGAGTTCGACTCCAAGACTGTGAAAACTGCGAACCGCACTAGTCCCTATCTCTGGCGTCACGTGGGTGAAAAGCCCAAGAAAGGCTGGGGTCTGGTAATCGCCATGCACGGCGGCGGCGGAGCGCCCAAACAAGTGAACGACGGCCAATGGAATGGCATGTTCACTCGTTATTATAAAGATCATCCCGAAGTCGGCGGTTATGTGTACCTCGCGCTTCGTGCTCCTAACGACGAGTGGAACGGTTTTTATGATGATCAAATCTGCCCGCTGATTGCGCGACTGATTCGCCAGTTCGTGCTGTTTGACGATGTCGATCCCGATCGTGTCGTGATTCTCGGTGCGTCTCACGGCGGCTACGGAGCGTTCGTGATCGGCCCGAAAATGCCCGACCGTTTCTCGGCCGTTCACGCGTCGGCCTCGGCTCCGACTCCCGGCGAAACCATCGGGCAAAACCTCCGCAACGTCCACTTCACCTTCATGGTCGGCTCGCGCGACACCGCATACGGCCGCGCCGATCGCTGCCAGGCCTTCGCGAAAGAGTTCGAAGCCTGGAGGAAGGAATACGGCGGATTCCCTGGCGGATTCGAGTGGAAGCCCGGCGTTGGCCATTCCGTACCCGACCGCGACAAGCTCGCCGAGTTGCTCAAACTCCCGCCACGCAACGTCTGGCGCGATCGCCTGATCTGGATTCAATCCGACGACGTGCTCAAACAGTTCTACTACGTTCAGGCCGAAAAACCCGCCGACAAAGGCCGCATCGACGTCTCAGCGAAAAACAACGTCATCACAGTGAAAGCCGAAGGCCAGGGCGCGATCAAGCTCTGGCTCGATGCGCCGCTGGTCGACCTCAAACGCCCAGTGGAAATTAAACGCGAAGGCGGCGCGTCGAAGACGATTACGCCGAAGCCCAGTCTCGAAACGTTCGCTCAAAGTCTGGAGTTACGCGGCGATCCGATACTCGCCGCACCCGTGCTTGTCGACGTCCCCTGACCCCGCGTTTCACACATCGGGTTGCGTAATGGGTGGCTGGGGCTGGACTGAGCGAAGCGAGGGAAGCACCAGGGGCCGAGTCAACGCCCCCTTAAGTCACGCCAGAATCCCCTTCGCAACCTCGCCCGCTACGTCGGTCAGCCGAAATTCGCGGCCGGCGTAGCGGTACGTCAATCGCTCGTGATTGAGCCCAAGCAGATGCAAAATTGTGGCGTGGAAATCGTGAATGTGCATTTTCTGATCGACGGCGTAATAACCATATTCATCGGTCGCCCCGTATCGGAACCCCGATTTCACGCCACCACCCGCAAGCCACATCGTAAACCCTTCAGGATTGTGGTCGCGACCATCGTTCCCTTCGGCCGTCGGCGTGCGGCCAAATTCGCCACCCCAGATCACCAAAGTATCCTTGAGAAGTCCACGCGCTTTCAAATCTTTGAGCAACCCCGCGATCGGTAAATCAACCTCGCGAGCATTTTTCGTGTGCCCTTCCTTGAGCTTGCTATGCTGGTCCCACTGCACAAACGCGTCACTGTGCGTGACCTGAATGAATCGCACGCCGCGCTCTGCGAATCGTCGCGCCAGCAAACACTGCCGGCCGAAGTTGGCAGTGACGGGATCGTCGATGCCATACATCTTGAGCGTCGCGGCCGATTCACCCGCAATCGACTGAATCTCCGGCATCGCCGTTTGCATGCGAAATGCGAGTTCGAACGACTCGATGCGTCCTTCCAGGTCGAGATTCGGACCGACTTGCTTCAGATGGTCGCGATTCAATTCCCCTAGCAAATCAAGCTGCGTTCGCTGCAATGCGCGAGAAGTCTTCGCGTTCTCGATGTATCGCACCTGCGCACGATCGGACGGAACGCTCGCATTACCAATTGGCATTCCTTGATATTGCGCCGGCAAAAACGCCGAGCCCCAGTTCAGTGCTCCGCCATGCGCCAGCGTCGGGCAAATCGTGATAAAGCCCGGAAGGTCGTGATTCTCCGAACCCAGGCCGTACGTGATCCACGACCCCATACTCGGCCGCACGAAATTCTCACTGCCGGTGTGCAACTTCAGAAGCGCTCCGCCGTGCGCTGCGTTCGTGCCGTGCATCGAATGAACGAAGCACAGGTCGTCAACACACTGCCCAATGTTCGGAAACAGTTCACTCACCTCAATGCCGCTCTGGCCATACTTCTTGAACTTCCACGGCGAGGCGAGCAGCTTACCAGTTTGCGCGAACTGAACGCGCGGCTTGGCGAACGGCAATTCCTTGCCGTTATCACGCTGCAGCCGCGGCTTGGGGTCGAACGTATCGACCTGAGAGGGGCCGCCGGTCATGAAAAGAAAGATGATGCGTTTCGCCCGAGCCGCAAAGTGTGGCTTTTGCACGCCAGATTCCGCCGCCGCCAAGTCCGCAAGAAACGCCGAAGCCGCCAGCGCACCAAATCCACCGGCCGTCTGTTTGAGCATCTTGCGGCGATTTGTCAGTCCCCAATCGAACTGGTTCATGCTCACGTCCTTTATTGGAGATAGATGAACTCGTTCGACGCCATGATCGTGCGGCAAAGCGATTCCCACGCAAGCACTCGGCGTTCGGAAGCATTCGCCTTTGTTGCTGTCGACTCGCGTTCGACCCTGTCGAGGAATTTCCCCACCGCTGCCGCCTCCTCCGCACGAGGTAGGCGCCCAAGCGTGCGCATGTAAAGCTGATCGACACGCTCTTTGTCATCTTTCTTCTCAGCCAGCAGACTTGCCGTTAGACCATGCGCCGCATCGGCGACGAGTTCGCTATTCATCATGAAGAGAGCCTGCGGAGCAACCGTGGTCGTCGCCCGATTTCCGTTCGACACGCTCGCATCGGCATAATCAAAAAGATCAAATTGATCGAACAAATGATTACGCACGATCGGCAAATAGACTGATCGGCGGTTTGTATCATACTTCGTCATATCCTTTGACGTATGATCGAAAAAGTACGCCCGGTTTTTGACCTGCAATAATGATCCGCCCATCGTCGCATCGAGCTTACCGCCGACGGCGAGCAACTCGTCGCGAATTGCCTCAGCCTCGAGCCGCCGCGGGTTGAACCGCCAGTAAAGACGGTCTTCAGGATCGATGCTCGCCGCCTTCTCATCATGTCGGGCACTCATCTGGTACGTGCTCGAAAGCATGATCAGCCGATGCATTCCTTTGATCGACCATCCCGACTCGATCATTTGCAATGCGAGCCAGTCGAGCAATTCCGGATGCGATGGCCGCTCGCCAAGCATGCCGAAGTTATCCGTCGACGCAACGATCCCTCGGCCAAAATGCCAGCGCCAAAGCCGATTGACGATGACGCGGCTCGTGAGCGGATGATCCGGCCCCGTCAGCCACCGTGCCAGTTCGAGACGACCACTCTGGGCGGCGGGAAACGTGGTCGTCTTGCGCGAGACAAGCACCAGCGGCACTCGCCGCGGGACTTCATCAGCCAGCGTCAGATGACTTCCACGCACATGCACTCGCACGTTCGCCGTCTTGCCTTCGGTCACTCCCATTGCGCTCGGCAATTCAGGAGCGACTTCCTCAAGCTTCGCTAATGCCTCGCGAAGTGTTTTCAACTTCGCACGCGCTTCAGCCGAGTATTGCGGCTCAGGTTCCTTCGGCAGCGTGAAGTTTTTCACACCATCGGTCGTCGCTTTTTTCTTTAATTGTTCATTCGCGTTCGCAACCTCGGCCGCAATCTCGGCTTTTTGCTTCTTGAGCTTCGCGTCATGGTCGGCAATCTTCTGGCGATCCTCAGCCGTGTCGAGCGGTATCTCGTACCACTTCGCCAGCTTCTTAAAATTCTCCATCGTCTTCGTGCTGCGGAAAATGCCGGCCAGAGCGTAGTAATCGGTTTGCGGGAACGGATCAAACTTATGGTCGTGGCACCGCACGCAGCCCAAAGTCAGCCCCAAAAACGCGCGGCCAACCGTCTCGATCTGCTCGTCGACGATATCCATCTCCATCTTCGTCTCGTCGACTTCCGCGAGCACCTTGGGCCCAAGCGAAAGAAATCCAGTGGCGATTTGCCGCTCGCGCGAACCATTCGCCAGTGGTGGCAAAAGATCGCCCGCGAGTTGTTCGGTAAGAAACTGATCGAACGGCTTGTCCAGATTGAGCGACGCGATCACATAGTCGCGATACCGCCATGCATTGCCATAGGCGACGTTCTCATCCAGCCCATTCGAATCGGCATAACGCGCCACATCGAGCCAGTGACGCCCCCAGCGCTCCCCATACCGTGGCGACGCCAGTAGTCGATCAATTAACTTCGCGTAAGCATTAGGCGACGAGTCCGAAAGAAACGTTTCAATCTCCGCCACCGTCGGCGGGAGACCGGTCAAGTCGAGCGTGGCACGGCGAATCAGCGTTCGTTTGTCGGCCGGTGTCGCCGGCTTCAGCCCCTTCGATTCAAGCGTCGCAAGAATAAATCGGTCAATCGGATTCTTGATCCAGGCTTCATCTTTCACCTTCGGAAGCGACGGCTTGATAGGTGCCTGGAACGCCCAGAACTTACGACCGACTTCAATATCGATTGTTCGTCGCGCAGCAGTTGGTTGTGGGTCGTCGCTTCGAGGGTCAGGCGCTCCCATCTTCACCCATTCCGTGAGCGTCACAATCTCACGGTCCGAGAGCTTGCTCTTCGGCGGCATGCGCATCTCTTCGTCATGATAGCGCACCGCCTGAATCAGCAAACTGTCGTCGGGCTTACCCGGCACAAGTGCCGCGCCGCGATCTCCCCCCTTCCTCCAACCGCTGGGCGATTCCAGCGTCAGCCCGCCACGCAGCTTGCCCGTACGTTTCGCGTGGCACTCGTAGCATCGTTCAACCAGAATCGGCCGAACGTGCTTCTCGAAGTACGCCTCACCCTCGGCTTTATCCGCGGCGTGCGTCAGCGACGGTGCAATTCCCAGCACGATCGCAATGATTCGCATGACGCTGCAAAAGGACAAATATACGCTCAATTGATTTCGCATTTGATTCATATCTGGCACCACGCGTCGTTCGCAATCATTCCGCGCAATTCCCGGCCGATTAAGCTCATTTCTTGAGCAAACGCTCAAGCACATTCATGAGAACACCTTCAACCTTGGGCGAAACCAGCGACGCATGCGGCCCGGTTTCATACCCGCCTTCAGAATAGGCGATCTCGGTTCCAATATACCCCGGCCCATAGTCGCCGTAAGCGGCCATCGCCACAAAAAGGTCGGGCCGAAGCTTCTGGGCGGCGAGTTGATACTCGACGAACAGCTCACCCGGCATGTGCACAATTCGCGCATCGCCCAATCGCAAGCACGGAACCTCAATAGTGTCTCCCGCCTGGCATCGTTTCAGCCAGACCAACTCGCTCGCCATCTCGCTCCGCATGCGTGGCGGTTTCGACGCGTCGTTGACAATCGCCTGCAATTTCGTTTCATCGAGATGAGGCGCCGCTGGCAGAGCTGCAGCCACAACATCCCAGCCAACATCATTCGCGCCGATCGGTGTCTTCTTGGTCGCTGCGAGCGCCTTCGTCATCCCTGCCGCTACGCGATCGGCCAAAATCTGCCTGTTCTCATGCGAGCCATCGTTCCATTTCCCCGCGCCAATATTCCCACCAGCGCCATTGAAATGGATGTGAAGGATCTTCGTCGCAGCCTGACGCTGATCGCGTGCCATCCCAGGAAAATCAGGATTGGCGTCACCAGTGCGATAGTAACTCTGTGGATGCGTGGCGTAATACGTGAGCGCCACAACGGGCTCATCACCATTCCAGAAGCTAATCATCTTGAGCATCGGGTCGATCGTGCCCACCGGCTGGTCGCGAATCTTAGGATCGGTCGTGGCGGTGAACCGCACATGAATGACCTTGCCATTCGGCCCAAGAATGCGGCGATTCGACGCGACCTTTTCGACTTCGGCCTCGCCCAATCCGAGATGCGTCACTTGCTTCGGGTTTTCGACTGCAAGATGTACAGCCTTGGCTGCGCGATTCATCACATCACGCGCGAACGCGGCGTCCATCACTTCGCGATTGATCTTGAGCGGCTCAAGCACACGATCGACCGAGAAGTCGCAAACAGGCGCATCATGTTGATGCAAGGCATGAACGCATACGCGACTCGGAATCGTCCCCGCTGCCTTCGCGAGCTTCGCACGAAATTCTCGATGCCCGTCATTGGCGACACCAATCCAGTCGATGGCGCACAGCACAATCGGCTCGCCCGCACCGACGATCACGACACCTCGACAACTCAGCGGCAGCAATACCGACTTGGTCGGATCGTACGCGAGCGGGCTTCCAACAGGCGGCGACGCGTCTACCGCGAACACGCCAACCTTGAGCGCATCCGCCGCGTGAACGGTCGTTGTGAACAACAGAATCGCGCATGACAGCAGGCGAATCACAAAGCCGTGCTTCATATCCTCTTCCTTCTTCACGCCTTGTGAAATGCCAGGCCCTTCGACTGATCGACCACATCCACGGCGAAGCCTTCAAACCGATTTTCGCGTAGCGTAATTGAGCGTGCATCGGCCGCGATCCGCACGCCTGTTCCGCGCTTTGTGCCACGCGATTCGCGCAGCGTATTCCCCGCAATCACGACGTCGTGCGTCTTCCCCTGAACATCGATCGCGAAGCCATCGACTCCGCCGCTGTTCGTAACCACATTGGATTCAACACGGTTGCGATTCGGCCAGAAATCCTTGCCGCGCGACTCGTCGCGAAACAGAATTCCCACCTTCCCACTATCGCGAATTTCATTGTCGCGAATCACGTTATCGGTGTCGTTATGGCCGATCGACACGCCGTAATTGTGATTCCCATCGATCCTGTTCTTTTCTGCCAGACCATAGCGCACTCCCCAGCACCAGAACAGACCGATTCCATTGCGTTCGAGTTTGTTTCCGCGAATGAGCGGACGTTGCGAACCCGAACCCGGATGCACGCCCAGATCGGCATTATCGTGCGAGTGGCAGTTTTCCACAATCACGTCGTGACATATTTGAAAGCTGATACCATCGCCGTTGTAGTTCCGCGCTTCAACGGCGCGAAATGTGAACCGGTTGCAATCTTGAAGGAAAATGCAACCCGCGTAATTGCCATCGAGATGTTCGTTGTTCGCTTTGTCGCCGTCGAGCGTGAGATTCTCGATCACCACGTCCGCCGTCCGCTCCGAAGTCAGCAATGGAAACATCGCCGAGCACGTCGGTTTGCCTGCCAACCAGAGATTCTCGCGCAGTCCGCTATCAAGTTTGAACCGATTGCCCGACTTCGCCACAATCGTCCGCTTGATGATGACGGGCGAGTTGTTATGCGCATTCGCCGCGCGAAGCACAATCCCGTCTCCCACGTTGAAACCCTTCGGGTCGCTCAACGTGATTTCGCGGTCGTACCAGTCGGAATCTTCGCTCAGCGTCACCATCCGAGAAGGAATCTTGGTGATGATCGAATCTGCACCACTGCCCAACAGCCGGACGCGCGATGGCAAAACCACCGCGCTCCGCAACGCGTAAACACCAGGCAGCAGCTTCACCGTACCGCCGCCCAGCCTTGCAACATGCATCAAAGCGGCCTGAATCACCTTGTCATCACGACCCGCCAGATCGGCCTTCGCGGCATCGGGGCCGACGGTCAGCGTCAGCCGTTCGTCCCAGTTCGGCTCGAAGCGATCGTCGCCGTCGGTGGCGCGCGGGTCGGTCACAGGAGGCCGTGGGTCATCACCTGCAAACCCGCGCGTTGCGGCTGTCAATCCAGCCGTCGCAATACCCAAAAATCCGCGACGCGAAAAAGCGGCTGACGCCATGGCGTGAGGCCCTCGTCCATTGTGAGCCAACTCGTCCCTTGCGTGGGCGCATGAGTAAAATTATTGTTTAAACGCCTGCTCGAAACAAGCGCGTGCCGCAACTCTCGCGGGAAATCGCCATCACCTGCATCCGGGAACGAGCCTTCATATGATTCGACGTCATCTTTTGCTGGCTTGCGTCGCATTTGGGCTGATCAGTTCGGCGTCTCGCGCCTTCGCGCAGGACGGACCCAAGTCGCTACGTGCGGGAATCATCGGCCTCGACACGTCGCACGTTGTCGCCTTCACGAAGGTGCTTAACGATCCCAAGGCGAAGGGCGATCTCGCGGGAATTCGCGTCGTCGCCGCCTATCCCGGCGGCAGCCCCGATGTTGCCTCGAGCCGCGACCGTGTCGAGGGCTTTACCAAGCAACTTCGCGACACCTACAAGGTAGAAATTGTCGACTCGATCGACGATCTTCTTTCGCGCGTTGATGTCGTGCTGCTCGAAAGCGTCGACGGCCGCAAGCATCTCGCGCAGGTCGAACCGGTACTCAAGGCAAAGAAGCCCGTGTTCGTCGATAAACCCTGCGGCGGCAGCCTTGCCGACGTCGTGAAAATCTTTGAACTGGCCGAAAAATACGGCACTCCTTGCTTCTCTGCCTCGTCGCTTCGTTATCACCCCGGCGTTCGCGCTCTGAAGAATGATCAAAAAGTGGGCGATATCGTCGGTGCCTACGCCTTCAGCCCGAGTCCACTCGAAGAACATCACCCGGACCTCTTCTGGTACGGCGTACACGGCGTAGAAACGCTTTATACGATCATGGGACCGGGATGCGTCACAGTTACGCGTGCACACACCGATGGCGGCGACGTTGTGACCGGCATCTGGCAAGGCGACCGCGTCGGCACGTTCCGCGGTATCCGACGAGGCAAGGCCGACTATGGCGTGACGGTGTTTGGCACCAAGGGAATCGGCCGCGCGGAAGGTTCGGGCGGTTACGAACCGCTGCTCGTCGAAATCTGCAAGTTCTTTCGCAGTGGCAAGCCGCCGATTGAGGCCAAGGAAACGATCGAACTTTTCGCCTTCATGGAAGCAGCCGATGAGAGTAAGCGCCAAGGCGGCGCTCCCGTTTCGATCGAAAGCGTTCTCAAGAAAGCCAGCGCGAAGTGAGAGCGTGAACAAATGCAAGTTTGTGAGCGTGAAATTGAGCCCTTTACGCTCACATCAATTCTTGGCTCTTGGCTGATTGCGGGGTGGTGGTCGAAATCCAGTCATCGGGTGCCACTGGTGGTACCCCACCAGTGCGCCGTAAGTAGCACCCAAATCACTGGTTGAGTACGACCAGTGGCACACAGAAAAACCTGACTCAACGCGGACTAAGGCCATCACCCCGGAATCCACTATGAGCCCAGTTTTGATCGCCCCGGCCGATCGACCCATTTGTACGCGTGCTTTGCGTTAAGCGAGCAGAATTTCTTCATCGCCTCCGCGCCGCGACTTTCGGCGTATTCCATCACGATGCGCTGA
Source organism: uncultured Isosphaeraceae bacterium (assembly GCA_945957605.1). Taxonomy (GTDB): domain Bacteria; phylum Planctomycetota; class Planctomycetia; order Isosphaerales; family Isosphaeraceae; genus CAMFLR01. The sequence goes on along the minus strand of CAMFLR010000003.1, from coordinate 119,096 downwards.
AGCAGTTCATAACTCGCGGCCAATTCTGAAACCGGCCAGTTGCTGCCGTAGATCACGCGGTCATCGCCAAACGCGTTCCACACGATGTCAACGTAGGGCTTATAAAACGCAAGGTCGGCGGGGGGCTTCTTGCCGTCGCGGCCTGCTCCTTCAACGAGCGCGGAAATCTTGCTGAACACGTTGGGATGATTCGCTGCGGCGCGAATGCCGTCTTGCCAGTCGCGCGGCGGCGGTTCGGCGGTGATTGCCACGTTGCCAATGTGATTGAGCACGATCCGCAGATTCGGAACCCGCGGCGCAAGCTGAGCGATGACCGCCGGCGTTTCCGGACCGCCATTCACGTCGAGCACGAGGTCGTGATCGGCGAGGCGAACATAATCTCGCAGCTCGTCCTTCTTCAAATGATCCCCGACGAGCGACACGTCGACACGAATGCCGCGGAACAGTTGATTTGCTGCGAACCGTTCAACCTGCGCAGCAAAACCAGGCGAGCCGGGCTTAAGATTGCCCACAATTCCCACAATGAATGGATCGTTCTTGGCGATTTCGAGTAGCCACGCGTTGTCTTCCACGCGCGGACTCGCCTCAACGATCACCGTGCCGGTCACGCGGCGATATTGCTTGAGCGCCTTCAAATGTTTCGGCAAAACCTGGCGATAAAGCGATGAGCCTTTCTCGGGCCAGGGAATTCCTTCCGGCCGCTCAGGATCATAAAAGTGCGTATGACAATCGATGATATCCAGATTTACTGGATCATCGGCTCGTGCGGCACCGGCAAGTCCAAGCAAATTTGCGGCGATCCAGGCGCGGCGGTTCAGCATCGGTGTCGCTCCGTTTACTTCGATTTTCCGGGCTTTTTCACTTGCCAGCTATGCAACCGCCCGGCGGAATCACCGGCGATAACAGTTGTACCATCAAAGCTCATCGCCACTCGTGTCGGAAACACTTTTATACCTGTCGTCGAGCCATTCGCAATCGAGAACCGATGCAATTCGCGCCCGTCGTTCGACCAAACTCGCACGGCCTGATCTCGTCCGCAGGTGACGAGTTCACCAGTGGGCCCGAACGACGCATCGAGCACACCATTGGCGATCTTGCCGTAATAGCCTTCGGGACGCGCGGGCGGGTGTGCATCGGCTCGCGAAGTTGCAGGCCACCCTTTGGCCACATCCCACCAGACGATTAACCCATCTTCACCGCACGACGCGAGCACATGACTATCCGAACGCCACGTCAATGAACGTATCGCGCCTTTGTGTTCGGCGAGCGGCAGCACGACACCACCACTCTGCGCGTCCCAGAGATGAATGTTGCCGATACGGTCGCCCGTCGCAAGCAGCTTGCCATCCGGGCTGAACGCGACGGACGTGATCCAGTCGGTATGCTTGATGAGCGTATGTTCGAGCTTGCCTTTTTCCGTCGAGTACAGTTTCACAACTCGTCCGCTGCCACCAAGCGCAACCTTGCGTTCGTCGGGCGAGAGATCGGCGGCAAGCACGGCATCAGTTTCGTCCCCAAATTCGGCCAAGTGTTTACCCGACGTCACATCAAACAACACCGCAGCGCCCGATTGCACCGGACGACCGCCCGCCGCCAAGAGAATCCGGCCCGACCGGCTGAATCGCAGCACATGCGGCTCGCCTTGAGGAAACGCAATGGTGCCAACGATATTCCGAGATGCGGGATCGACAAAATCAATGCACTCGAAAGAGGCCGCCGCAACCAATGGCGCGCGAGGACTGCTCGCCAGCGCCAGCACAGGAAACGGCCGCATGGTTTTCGCACGTCCAATCGCCGGTAAATGCTCGGGCATCGGCGGGGGACCATCCAGCTTCGTCGCGTTCGCCGCAGGTGTGAAAGTCATTGCGTTCGCTTCGGGGGGCGCTACAGTGCTTCCCGCATTCTGTCGCAAACCGCCGTCGATCCACGCGCGAATCGTCGCGATTTGATCGTTGGGAATCGCATCATTCTCAGGTGGCATGCGTTCGGCGGGATCCGATGCCGAAATCACTTCGACAATCCGGCTCGCACTCGACCGTCCCGCAACCACCACCGCGCCGCCGGTCCCGCCTTTTGATACCGATGCGAAGCTCGAAAGATCGAGCCCCGCCTTTTGCTTGGATTCACCGTGACACTGCACGCAGTGACGCTTGAAAATCGGCGCGACATGTTGCTCGAAGTTGACCGGCTTCGCCGGATCGGCCGCTTGTGCCAGACCGGCGCAAATTAGAAACACAGCCACGACGCATCGCATCTTTAATCCCGCAAGCGACATCGCAACATCCATCTCAATGGTTGAAACCAAACTCGGTGGAGTTGAGCAGGCTCCAAAAAATATCTTCATAAGCGCCGGCGTCATTCTCATCCTTGCCGACAAGCGCTCGAAGGTACGCCACCTCGTCGGCGCTCGGCTTTCGAGCCAGGACAAGAATGTAGAGTTCTTCAATCATCGCGTCGGGCTTCAATTTGGCGTCGAGCCGTTTCTTGAGCTCGCCACTCTGCCCCAATCGCTCGCGCACAGTATCGCCCACGGCCATATGCAACGTTTGCGAGAGCGTGGGCTCGCGTTTGGTTTCGCTGGCGCAAACGGTCGCCCGGCTCGACCGGCCGAATGTCGCAAAAAACGGTTCGCCGAAATGCGGTCCTTCAGTGTCGCCCGACTCGCGGGGGTAATACTCAATTGCGCGCGTTCCATCAGGAAAACCGCTAAATCGCCGCGGAACTCCGGTAACCGTGACCACGGAGTCAAGCAACACGTCTGCTCGAAGTCGCCGGAGATGTGCGTGTGAGAATTGCCGCGTATCACCGCGGTTTGAAGCATTCGGCTTCGCGCTCAACTGATAGACGCGCGAGTTGCAGATTTCGCGGACCAGGCTGCGCAGGTGGAACCGGGAATCGACGAGATGATGCGACAGAGCATCAAGCAAGGGCTCGTTCACTGGTGGATTCGTCGCGCGCACGTCGTCGACCGGTTCGATCACACCTCGCCCCATGAGCTGTGCCCAGATGCGATTCGCCAGGTTGCGGCTGAACATCGCATTTTCGGGAGCGGTGAGCCACTGGGCGAGCGCCGTGCGCGGGTCGCCGCCGCCTGGCACCGGGTCAATGGCCCCCAGCACTTTCGCGGGCATCGGCCGGCCGTCGACAACATGCTTCGCGGGGGCCGCACTCATATCATAATAAATTCGCCGTTCGCGCGGCTCGACGCCTGGCTTGCGTTTCATGCCTGTAAAAAAGCTGACGAACCCGTAGTAATCGTCCTGCGTCCAGCGATCGAACGGGTGGTTGTGGCACTCCGCACACTGGATTTGTACGCCCAGAAAGAGCTGCGAAAAATCGGCCGCGAATGCCTTGGGCTCGAACTGCGGCTTATGCACGAGCATCGTGTACAAATTCGCCGGCCCGTTCGTCAGGTTGCTGCCCGACGCATCGACCATCTCGGCCACGAATTCGTTGAGGGGCCGGTTCAACCTCATCTGTCGACGAATCCACTGATAAAACGCATCCGCTGCCTTCACGTGCGTCGCGACTGGCGCGTAATTTCCGCCGATGACACGCAATTGCTCGGCCCAAAGTGCAGCCCAGTAATCAGCGAACGCATCGTCAGCCAGAAGCGCGTCGATTTTGAGCGTGCGTTTGTTTGATCGCGTGTCGCTCATGAACGCGCGATATTCGGCGACCGTTGGCGGTCGCGCGACAAGGTCGAGCGTCACGCGCCGAAGAAATGTCTCGTCGTCGCATAACTTCGAAGGAGCAATGCGGAGCTTCTGCAAACGGTCGAAGACGAGCGTGTCGATATAATTGATCGCCGGCGGATTGGGCCACACAAAGCCCTTCTCGGGAGGCAGCACGATCACTTCCGCGCCAACGGTGAATCGGCTGAACCTTGCGAAAACATGCGTATCGCCGGACCCAACGGCTGTCACTCGCCCATCGGCATCAATCTTCGCGACGCTTTCGTTATTCGAGAAAAACCGTGCCAGCTTCGTGACATCGCGTGACGTTCCATCACTCGCCCGCGCAGTCACCTTCAGCTCAACCGGCTTGCCCTGCGTCTCAAAGAGCAAACGATTCGTCGACAACGACACTTCAACCGTCGACGGCACCTGCCCCACGTCATCAGGAGCGCTCGCCTCAATCCAGCTCAATAACGTGCGGTAATATTCGCTCTCGCGCCCGAACAGCTTGCCGCCGGTGTGCGACACAGCGCCCGTCGCCTTGAGCAGTAACAGGCTCTGGCTCGGCACGGCCGTATTCACGCGACGGCCGACCATCTCGTTCACAACGCGCTCATAGTCGCCGCGTGGGTCGTATCCGAACAGGGAAAGCATGAAACCGTCTTTCCCGCGCGCCGAACCGTGGCACGTTCCGGCGTTACAGCCCGCACGAAAAAAGACCGGCATGACATCGCGTCGAAAGCTTGGAACTACGGGCTCGGCCGCCAGAATTCGCGCATCGCCCATTGCGAAACTCGCGAACAAGGCGACTATAAATATAGCTCGAATGAACATCGCAGAAATCTCAAAGCTTGGGATCGATTCGCAACGTGCCGCTGCCCGACCGCTGGCGAATCTCCTGCCCACCAGCCTGCACAATCACCTCGCACGACAAACCGCTCACACTCCCCAGCAGCGCTTCATCCGTCGCAACGATTTCAAACGCCACGTCCTTCGAGTCGCGCGTCAGCACCGGCAACGGAGTTTGTACCGTCACACCCTTGGGCAGGCCCAGCAATTTCACAGTCGCTTTACCTTCAAACGGGCTCTTCTGTCGCACGTTCCATACATATTGCTTTCGCTCGCCCCTGCGCACGCTCGTGGGCTGGCTCGCGAGTTCGACAAACGGCTCAGCGATGACAAGCGGCACAATCTCGGAAGACACGCGAACCCGCCCGGTGCCGAGATAGGCATCGAGATCTTCTCGCGTTGTACTCGCGGTAACAACCAGTGGAACGCGGCCGAGCGGCGCGTTTGCTTCACCGGTGATTTTGAGGACACCTTCACTCGCACCGGCGGGAATGATAGCCGTCGGCTGAACCGCGACACCTTGCGGAACCCAATCACACTGAAATTCGACGGGTTCGTTGAAACCATTGCGCCGGATGATTTTGACCGGTATCGCCAACTCGCCGCCACGCACCAACGCAACCGGAGGCTGAGCGACGATCACAGAAAATGGCGACGGCTCTGTGACCGCCAAAACAAAGCGATCGAGCCGTACCGTGCGCCAGGCGTCGCCGCCGGGATGATTGATGAACGGGATGTTCTGCTGCGAATGACTTTCGAGCGGTTTCGACGAATCGATCGGTCGAGCCTCGAGCGTGATCAGTGCTGTGCCTTGCGATGATGTCCCATCGCTCACGAACTGCACCGGCCACTGTTTCTGGCCCGGGGGTACGCGATCGGCAATCAACCGCACACCTTTCGGAAGGCCGTGCGCTACGACATCGAACGCACCGCGAAACTCGCTCCCCTGCCCTTGCGGCAGGTTCAGATTCACAGTCCACCGATTCCCCTGCGGCACGGCTAACCCACTCGTCCGTACGCACTCCATCCAATCGAACGCCGTGCTTGTGAGCAGCGGGAAAACCGAGTCGCGTGTTGGTTCGATCTCGATCCGATAGACGGCAAGCGCGCCAGCCGCACCGCTGGAATCTTCAATCTCGATCAAATAATCGCCGCTGTTTTTTGGTTCCCAGATCACCGACGGATCGAGAATGTCTTTGAGTCCACCCTGGCTGCGAAACGAAGTGCCAAAGATATCGCGATCGGGAAGCTGTGCATCATCGGCCTGGAGTTCGATCGCACCAGGTTTGCCAGACGCATCAATTGCCCTGATGCGCAAGCTCGGATCGATGGGCGAAGCCAGCGAAGCCGCGAATACTCGCACGCGCAGGCGATCCCCCTTTTTCACGGAGACGCGATAAGCATCAACATCCCCGCGCTTCTCGATCACACCATTGAGGCCAACGGGAATTTGCTCGACACGCGTTACATCGCTCGACCGATTTTCATTCACATTCGGAAACGGGCTCGATCGCAGCAACAATGGCGACGGTGCATCGCCAATCACTTCGAACATTCCGGGCGTGCTGGGAATTTCGATAGTCTCTTCATAGTCGCCTTGCGAATCACCCAGGAAACGAAAAGGCAGATGACTGCCGCTTTGTCCGCCCAGAGGAAACGCAACGAGCGGACGACGATTCGTACCAATATGCACGACATAATCGCGGTCGTACGGTACGAAGACCGATCGCTTCACTTCAACAAACGCGAAGCCATTGTGCGAGGCTTTAGCAGATAAGACAGGATCCTGCAGATGGAGCGGATTGTCATCGTTCGAAGCGAGTTCCTTGCCGTTTTCGTCGAGAATGCGCGCGGCCAAATCGTATTCGGAACCGCCGTAATGAATGTCGGCGATGCGAACCGAATCGACCTCAACCGAAATTCGCTGGCCTGCGACGACGGGAATTTTATAGAGATCGACATCACCCCGCGCGCTCGGCCCCATCTTGCCACGAACCGAGACATTCGGCGTCACGGCGAGCGCGGTCTCAAGTGTATCGTTCGTGTTGTAGCCTGCTTCGTTTTCGTCGATCGCGCGAAACGGCGTGATGTGAAACGTACCCAACGAGGTTAGCTCGGTCGCGGTTCGCAAGCGAAACGGATGCTCACCAAGCGGACAATCCGGCGCGATCACGAATTTGCACCGCACCTGATCCTCGATGCGTCCACCATGCGCCAGGCCAATCGGATTTTGCAGACGGGGTAGGCTTTCGATGCTGATTGCCCGAATGCCAGGACGATAAAAAACGATTTCTCGCGGATCTTTGAGACAGCTTCCTTGAATCAGGACTTCAACGGTCGTCCCGCGCTGGGCGACGCGCGGCGAAACTGCTTCGATATGCAGCAGCATCGCAGCGTCGGCGTTTCGCGTCAGCCCCAACGCTGCCAACATCATCGTACAGATGACAATAAAACTCTGTATTCTCGCGTGAAGATAATTCATTGCTTAAGCCAGCAATCCCTTCACGAGCTTGCCGTCCTTGACGATCTCAATGGGCCGGGTCCCGAACGCGACGAGTTCCTTGTCGGCATCAATTCCAAGCTGGTGATAGATCGTGAACAGCAAGTGTTCGAGCGGTACGGCGTCGCGCGCAGGCTCGGCGGCGGTTGAATCGCTCGCGCCATAAATCAGACCGCGCGCAAAGCCGCCGCCGGCCAGCAACATTGAATAACACCGCGCCCAGTGGTCGCGGCCGCTCGTGCCGTTCACCTTGGGCGTGCGGCCGAATTCGGTCGTCACCCAGAAGAGCGTGGTGTCGAGCAAGCCACGACGATCGAGGTCTGTCACCAGGCCGGCAATCGCGGCGTCGAGGGCTGGCATCTGGTCGAGGCAACTCTTCCGCGTATCGACGTGCGAATCCCACTCGCCGTAGGTGACCGTGACGAACCGCGTTCCGGCTTCGACGAGCCGGCGGGCCATGATGAGCCGCTCGGCCAGCCCCTTGGGATGAAACTTGTTGTCAGGCCCTCGCAGTCCGACAACGTCTCGCCCGTATAGCTGCATCGTCTCTTCGGTCTCGCCGTTCAGCGTGAACGCAGCCTGAGCTTTGGGCGACGTCAGCAGCGTATAGGCCCGCTTGTAAAAGTCGTCCATCGTGTCGAGCGTCGTCGGGTCGGCTTCGAGGTCTCGAATCTTCTTCTCGACGATTTGCCGCGCTGTGCGACGGCGATCGAATCGCTTCGATGAAACTCCGTCGGGAATTGAGAAATCGCGAACTTTGAAGCCCGGCTGACCAGGGTCGGCCCCCAGCTCGAACGCACCATAGGTGCTGCTGAGAAACCCTGTGCTGCCGGCGAAGCTGTTGTTATTGGGAATCGCAATGTACGGCGGCAGTTCTCCTCGTCCGCCCAGTTCGTGCGAAACAACGGCTCCCATCTGCGGGTAATCAATCACAGCGGTTGGCGTGTAACCGGTGAACAGGTGATAGGTTGCCTGTCCGTGGTCGGGAATGCGGCCGACCATTGAACGAACAATCGTCACCTTGTCGGCAATCGCAGCGGTGTGCGGGAAGTTCTCGCTGAAGACGTCGCCGTGTTTCGTCTTCGTGACACTGAACGATCCGCGATACTCGACCGGCGCCTCGGGCTTGGGGTCGAACGACTCCTGCTGAGGCACGCCGCCGCCCAGGTGAAGCTGGATCACGCTCAACGCACGAGCTTGTTTACCGCGCGTGCCGGCCGCCGCGTTGAATGCCTGAGTCCCTGGCGATTGCGCGCGGGCTTCGAGCCTTAACACATCGCCGAGCGAAAGCCCTAGCGCACCAAACACGCCGGCCTGAATTGCCTGCCGCCGCGACATCGCTCGGAATCCCGCGCATCCTCGCGCGTTCGGAGCTCCTTGAAACCACGCTGGCCTGTTCATGGCGTTCATTCCCATCAGCCATAGGTCGTCGCCGCGCACGGCTGCTCGCCCCCAACATCCAACAATTATTATACTGTGTTTTCGTCGACCTCGCGCGGCTGTGGCGGCGAATTCTCAACAGGCTTCGCGCACAAGGACAAATCGCGGAAAATACTCACCATGACACAGCACTTGGAACGCCTGATTGTCGCCGCCAGCAAGCCCGAACGCCTGGTGGTTGGGATGATTTCGGGGACGAGCGTCGACGCGATCGACGTTGCAGTATGCCGGATCGGTCCTGGCGGTTCACCGACGCAACTTATCCATTTCGGCGACCGCCCCTACCCCGACGATCTGCGTGCAAGTCTGACGCGGCTTGAAATCCTTGATGTCCGCGACGTCGCTGAACTCCATGTGCGTGTGGGTGAGTCGTTTGCGACTGCCGCGCGTGAGGTTCTTGCCGAAGTGGGAATTGAGCCTAGCGAGGTCGACCTCGTCGGCTCGCATGGCCAAACGATCTACCATCACAGCCGGGTTCCCGGTGCGCTTGTCGCGACGCTGCAAGTTGGCGACGGCGATATCATCGCCGAACGGCTGGGAATTCCCGTGATTTCTGATTTCCGCGCGCGAGACGTCGCAGCGGGTGGCGAAGGTGCGCCGCTCACGCCGCGAGCCGATGTTCTGCTGTTCGGCCACGCGACTGAGAACGGTCGCCGGGCGATTTTAAATCTCGGCGGAATCGCTAACATCACCGTCCTCGATGCCGATCCCGCAAACGTGCTGGGGTTCGACACCGGACCGGCGAATGCATTAATTGATCGGGCCGCGCAACGCATCAGTGGCGGTAAGTTGAAGTGCGACGTCGACGGTGCCATTGCACGGTCAGGCGAAGTCCATCGTCGCTTGCTCGATCAACTCATTACATCCGACACGTTCCTGCGTCAGCCTCCGCCGAAATCGACCGGCTTTGAGATGTATGGCGACGCGTTTCTCGATCAGGTAATTCAGCGGTTTGGCAGGGTCGATGCCGATTTGCTGGCCACGCTTACCGAATTCTCTGCACTTAGCGTCGCGCTTGCCTTACAGCAATTCGTGCGGACGACTCCTGCCGTCGACGAGGTTGTCGTCGCCGGGGGCGGTGCCTCGAATCCGTTCCTCATGGAACGCCTCGCCGCGCGGCTCGCTCCGTGCAGAGTGAGGCGTTCGGAGGAATTGGGCGTTCCTTCGGGCGCACGCGAGGCAATGGGATTTGCGATTCTCGCCGACCTTGCCTTGCGTGGTGAGACGTCGAACTTGCCCAGCGTCACCGGTGCAAAGCGTGCCGCGGTGCTAGGCAAGCTTTCATTCGGCCATTAGCACATGACTCAGCGAGCATCTGGATTTGGGTGCCACTGGCTGTGCCAGTGCTCTTGGCCTTTCCGCATGCAATCCAGAGCACTGGCACAGCCAGTGGCACCCAAATTGGCGACAAAGCACGAAAAGCTATTGCGTGGGCAACGTCTGCATCAGGCTTGCAAGTTCTGGAACGCTCGCCGTGCCCGTGGTGCCAAGCTGATGAATCACAAGCGATGATGCGACAATCGCGATTTCGATCGCCTCGCGCACATTCGCCCCAGCGGCCAGGGCGGTGGTGAGATTAGCGGTCACCGAATCGCCTGCGCCGACGATGTCGATCGGCCCACGTAGCGGCAGAGCCTTCACGTGATCGACCTGGCCGTCGGCCACCGCGCCCAGGATTCCGTTTTCGGCGAGCGTCACGAAGACCGGCCGGCGATTCTTCGCCGCCAGAGTCTGGGCTGCCTCATGTGCTTCGTTCAACGAAACACCTTCGCGGCCGAGCATCACGGCGAGTTCGGCGGCGTTCGTTTTGAAGCTGAGCGGCGGCCAGCCTGATAACCCTTGCCGCGAATCGGCGAGAATCGGCAGGTTGGGATACTCGGCCGCGATCTCGCCGATTGTGTCGAGCAGGCTGCGCGTGACGACTCCCGTGTCAGGCATGTCGACTTGCTCGAGAACGATCAGACCATCAGCCTCGCGCGCCAGCGTTCGAACACTCTGCGCGAGTTGCGCCACCAGGCTATCTGGCGTGGGCGTCCAGTTCTTCGAATCGAGCCGGTTCAACTCAACCGGCGGCTTGCCCGGATCAACAATTAACGGCTTACCATAAGTGAATGTCCTGCGTTCGCTGCTCGTCACGAAATGGTCGAGCGAAACGCCTGGCATCGCGCTCAGGCCACGACGAAGTTCAAACCCTTCGCCATCGTCGCCGCAAAAACCGACCGGAATAATCTGTCCCACGCCCAGCGCGACGAGGTTATTCAGAATCGTCCCAGCACCGCCAGGTTGCGCGCGAACGCGCACCACGTTGTGCACCTGCAACCCCGTTTCGATTGACGTTTCAGCGCGGGCGGGATCAATCTCAAAATAGCGGTCGAGGCAAAAGTCGCCAATGACAACGAGGCGAAGGCTCGAATACCGCGATGTGATCGCATGAAAGCGGTCGGAATTCATGATATCTCGATCAGCTCGAAACGTCAGAAAGCTGGTGGAGCAGGTTATGCACAAATGCGGCGTTGTCGCACTGGTGGTAATGCATCGTCGCCCCCATGCGCGAATAACTCTTGCAGAACCGCAAGTAATACGCCGGGTTCGTTTTGGGAGGCTCGCCCTGTGCCGACCAGTCCCAGCCGCCACCGTCTTGCAGGTCGACGACGTGAATGGTGTGGCCCGAGACAATCGGCCGTCCAGCCTGAATGCGCAGGTTGTTCACGCAACTGAGAATCTTCTCGAACACCTGCGGTCCCATGATGGCCGAGCCCACAGAGAGCACCACGCCGCCGTCGAGCGATTCGACTGATCCACCCAGAAGCTTGAAGTCGAGACCCGCCGCGCGGCCGATCGACGATCCCGTGAACATCGGATGATTTGTAATGATGTCGTACCCAATACCCGGATGCACCGTCACCAGTACGCCCGCCTGGAAAGCACGACACAAGATCGACGCATGTTTCCACTTGTGCTCGACGTGAATCCGTCCGGTCGGCAAACCATTCTCACGAATCGCTTGCAAAACTTCGGCACGAGCGCCAGTGAGCGGGTGCGATGGCTCGGCGCGAATCTGCGATTCCAGCTCTTCGACCGTGGGGATCGTCGTACCATCCTCGGCGATGAAACGACCGAGTGCGACGCCGTAGCCTTCGTTTCGCAGGGCACCAATGAGAAGCGCGATGTGAATGTTGCGGCCAGTTTCGTCCCAGGTGCCGAACGTGCCAGTGGCGACGTTGGCCTTCACGCTTTCGGTCGACCGGCCCAGCCAGGCGTATTCCCAGTCGTGAATCGTCCCGGCGCCGTTTGTTGCGAGGTGCGTGAGCAGCCCACGCTCCATCAATCGCCCGAGAATCGCAGCCGTGCCGTTGCGGAGCAAGTGTGCGCCATAAAAGAGGATGACGCCCGCCCCTTTTTCGCGCGATGCCTGAATGTCGGCAACGCACCGCGCCACGCCTGCCGCTTGCGAAGCGTCAAGCGGCGCAGGCTTGCCAACAGGGTCGAGCAAAATCTCGTCGGCACGCGTCAGGCTCTTGCGTTCGTCGAGCGGAAAGACGCGGAGCTTTTTGAGGTCGATGGGTGTGATCATCGTCCCAGAATCAATTTGAGAAGCGCGTCGGCGTCGCGATAGTCGGGAATGACGATGTCGGCACCGACGCCCGAAAGGCGCTCGCGCTTCCACTCGTCCATCCGGCCCGAGCCGTTGTTGGCCTCGTCGCTCGCCACCGCGACCGCCAGTCCGCCGACATCTTTCGTATTCTCGATTTCGACGTAACCGTCGCCAAAGGCAAGCAACTTGTCGCCCGGGATCTCGTTTTCACGCAAGATCCGCTCGATCACCATCTTCTTCGAGAATGTCTTGTAATCGTCCTGCGCGCCATAAATGTGCTTGCCGAAATAGTGGGTGAGCCCCAGCAATTCGGCCTCGCGCTTCACGAACGGCTCGTCGGTGCCGCTCGCCAGATAGAGGTGCAGGCCGCGCGCCTTGAGTCCTTCGAGCAACTCGACCGAGCCGTAAACCACAAGGTCTTCACGCTTGATCGAGCCGTCGTTCAGCCCCTGGATTCGTTCGCCGATCCGTTGTTCGAGGCGACGAAGATATTCGTGCTTGTACCAGAGCGGTTCTTGCGGCTCGCCGCCGCGCTCGCGAATTCGCTCGGCAAGTTGAATCATCTGGTAGATCGTCTGCTTGCCGTTCAACTTCATGATGTCGTCGAACGCAAGCTTGTACAGATCTTCCGGCGTTTCACCGTCGCGCAAGGGCAGCACTTCGGTGAACATCGGCACCATCACCTCGGGCCACCCTTGGCGGACGAGTGAAAGCGTGCCGTCGAAGTCGAAGACAACGTGCGAGATTTCCGGCCTGGGTGCGAACGACGGGCGAAGAATGACATCGCCGACGAATCCTGCCGTCATCGCGCAGCTCCCGGCTCGGCCGTTTCTTCCATGAATGCATAGCAGAGCATATGCAAGATAGTCATCTGCACATCTTCCACGCGGCCATAGTGCGTGTCGTTGATCACGATCGTCTGATCGGCCAACTCGGCCATCTTGCCTCGCTTGGCACCGACGAGAGCGATTGTTTTGAGGCCGTTTTCACGGGCCCATTCGAACGCCCGCACCAGGTTAGGCGAGTTGCCGCTCACGCTCCCGGCAATCACCACGTCGCCGGCCTTGCCGAAGTTCTGCAAGGGACGAAGGAACACGTCATCGTATGAGTAGTCATTGCCGATCGCGGTCAGCCAGGCGACGTTATCACCCAGGGTCATGATGCGAAACCGTTTGCCCAGGGCGTCGCTGGCGCCCTTGCCCAGGTCGGTCGTGAAGTGCGAGGCGCTGGCCGAATTGCCGCCGTTGCCGATCGCGAAGATGTGCTTGTCGTTGTTCCAGGCTTCCCGCAAGGTTTCGACCATCGCGGAAACAGCGTCGAGCGGTACGGATTCGAGCGCGCGTTTCTGCGCGTCGATGTAATTCGAAAGCCAGGTCTGCATTGGATCGCTCGTTGTCGGGTCCCATTGGGCGACCCCGCCCGGCCGGCCGCACGACTGGGCCGGCCTCACTTCACACCCCTCCATGATACCGCCCGGCGCCCCGATTGACGAGGCGCCCGCGGTACGGCTCAGTGCTTATTGCCCCGCACGTTCTTGCGCAAGCTGAGCAATGGCCGTGCGGAACTTTGGATGATCGTGCGCGACACGATTGAAACTATCTTTGTCGAGCACGAACAGGTTGCACGGAGTGATCGCGCGAACGGTCGCAGTGCGAGGCTGCGAGGTGAGCAAGCTCATTTCGCCGAAGTATTCACCTTCGCCGAGCACGGCAAGCTGCTTGCCGGCCTTGTCGATAATCTCCACCTGCCCGCGGCAGATGAAGAACATTTCGTCGCCCACTTCACCGTGACTGACAACCTCTTCGCCCGCCTTGAAGACTTCGGGGGTCAGCGACATTGCCATGTTGTGCAGGCAAATCGGGTCGGCCGACTTGAACAGCGGAATGTGCGAAAGGATGTCGCGGTTGATCACTTCCTTCCAGTGCCGCCCCGAATCGTTGATCAGGTCGAACGCCGCCTTAGGCCCCCACGATCCGGCGGGATAGCTCGTCGAGTCGTCCATCGGCGTCGCGGCCCAGTGGTCGAGCATCGGCTGCGCGACACGCCAGGCCGTTTCGACGAGGTCGGTACGCGAAAACAGCGTTGCGTCGCCGATCATGCAATTGAACAGCAGCACCTCGTACCCCGTCGCGCGGGAGACGTCGAACGTGTCATTGTAATTGAAACGCATGTTCACAGGCTGAAGATTGAGGATCGGCCCCGGCGTCTTGGCCTGGAAGCGAATTTCGATCCCTTGGTCGGGCTGGATGTGGAAGAGAAGGACGTTGGCCGAGAGGTCTTCAATCGGCGTGTCGCGGAAAATGACTTCGGGCGCCTTCTTGAACTGCACCACGATTTCAGTACCGCGCTTCCAGAGCGCCTTGCCCGATCGCAGATAAATCGGCACGCCCGCCCAACGCCAGTTGTCGATGAACAACTCGAGTGCCGCGTACGTTTCGGTGCGCGACTCAGGATTCACGTCGGGCTCTTGGCGGTAGCCGACCGTCGGCGATCCGTCCGGCTTCTTCCCGGCCGAATACTGGCCGCGCACCGTGTGCTTCTGCACTTCCTCGGTGCTGTAGACTCGTACGGCGTCGAGCAATTTCGACTTCTCGTTACGAATCGCATCCGACTTGAACGAACCAGGCGGCTCCATGCACAAATAGGCGAGCATCTGGAACATGTGATTTTGAATCATGTCCCGGAGCACGCCTGAGGTGTCGTAGTACTTTCCGCGTCCTTCAACACCGACAGTTTCAGCCACGCTGAACTGGATGTGGTCGATGTATTTGTTGTTCCAGAGCGGCTCGAAAATACCGTTCGAGAAGCGGAACGAGAGGAGGTTCTGGACCGTTTCTTTGCCGAGGTAGTGGTCAATCCGATAAAGCTGTTCTTCGCGCCAGTGGGTGAGCAGTTGCTTGTTCAGCTCGATTGCCGATTGCAGGTCGTGGCCGAACGGCTTTTCGACGATGATGCGAATCCAACCTTTTTCTCGGCTCTTGAAGCCAGCGCCATCAAGGTGGCCAGAAATCATGCCGAAGATGCTTGGCGGCGTGGCCATGTAGAAAATGATGTTGCCGCCGACCTGCAACTCGGTATCGAGCCCGTTCACGACCTGCGCCAGTCGCTGGTAGGCTGCGGGATCGCCGAAGTTGCCTGACGTGTAATGCAGCTTCAGAACGAACTGGTCCCAAACTTCCTGATTGAACTCATTACGGGTTGAAAACTTCTTGATATCCTCGCTCATCTTGGCGCGGAACTGATCGGTCGTCATCTCGTCGAGCGCGATACCGACGATGGCAAACCGCTCCGGCAGCAGGCCGTCGCACGCCAGGTTATACAGGGCCGGCATGAGCAAGCGTTTGGTCAGGTCGCCCGAGGCGCCGAAGATCACGAGGATGCAGGATTCGGCGGTCGGCGCGTTCCCCTGGGCAGAGCGGCGCTGTGCGCGCAGGAGCTGACGTTCGTTCAACATGACGGCCTCGTGATTTACGACAATCTTCGTAGAGTCTTGGCGGAATTCGCGGCGCGGAAACGGTCGCTCGCCCGTGACTTCGATCGCCCCAATTTTGTATCAGACCCACACGACGAATGCCATGAATCACTATGCTCTGGAAAAGAAAAATACGGTGCGATTGTGATCAAACGTTCAGAATATTGATCGATGAGCGGTGATTGCTCAGCAGCCAAGGTTTGCGTGAGCGTATTCGATACAGCGCCGGATGTTGTCGTCCTCTGTTTTCAATCGTGTAGGATACGCAAGTTCACTGATTCGGGGTAAGGCCGTCGACGGATGATGCTTTTTCACTGAGGCGAGCGTTCGCGCCAGCTCGCGTGCCGGGAGCGTCGGGAACGTGGTCCAGTAGCGGTCGGTCAAACACGGGATTTTGAGCGGATCGCGCGTGATCATTTCGATGATGAGCCGCGTTTCCGGGCGCGCGGCCCGAATCGTTTTGGCGACGCGTGGCAGGTCGAGATAGCCGGTTCCGAACGGCACTTCGGCGAGAAGGAAGCCGTCGGCATATTCCTCGACCGCCATGTCCTTCAAATGCGTGGTGATCGTGAGCGGCGCAAGCGTTTCAACCACGACATTCGGATCTTCCAATAAAGCGATGCTGTTCCCGGTGTCGAGGCATACACCAACGCGATCGCTGCCGAGCTTTTTGAGCAAGCTCACGAGCTCATCGGCCCGCCAGTCCTTGTGATTTTCCACCGCCAGCCACACACCCGTTTTCACAGCGACCGGCGCGGCGAGTTTCAGCGAATTCAAAGCGCGATCGGCGGCCTTGCGAAAAGCTTCGAGCGAGTTGAACGTCTCATACCGCCGTCCCGTAAACATGACCGTGCGAACAATCGCCGCGCCTGCACGTTTTGCAGCACGCAACTCGGCTTCGAAACGCGCGACGTCGCTCTCGTCCTTCGGCAACGAAGCAATCCCTTCCAGCGCAATTGAAGATGCTTCGCACGCCGCACGGAGGCGGTCAGTATATGCGTCATCGCGCGCACCGATATCGACCTGAATCGCCGATAATCCCAATCCCTTCGCATGCTCGAGCAACGTCAGCGCGTCGGCAATCTTCGCCTTCTTGTCCGGACCTTTCTCGCCACTCGCTCGAACCGGAAACGAATGGATCACGACACCGAGACAAGCTTTGGTCGCTTTGTCTTGACCGCGGGCGGGAGTTTCGCTCAATCGGGGCAGCAATCCCGCGCAGGTTGCGGCGAGCATGGTGCGTCGCGAGATCGTCATGAGTGTGTCCCCGAAATCAAGGAATGAAGCACGCCATCCCACGGTGCGCGATAAGGCCGTTCGAGCATGCGTGCCGCTTCGGAATCGTTGGCGATTGTCTCATTCGCTGCGTCCCAAACCAGTTTGCGGCCAAGACGCAACGACAGGTTCGCCAGGTGGCAGGCAATCGCTACCTGATGACTTTCCTCCAGACTCGAAATCGGCTGGCTTCGCGTGCGAACGCAGTCGAGGAAATTGCCGGCGTGGCGACGGAATTGATCGTACTCATCGCCGGTGTGATCTGCGCGAGCCTCAGTCCAAAGCGAACGTGGATCGACCTCAGCACCGGCCCGCGATGGCCCACCCACAGGATGGGCACTACCAAACTGTGGCACGGCACGTTCAGGTGCGACTTTGGGATCAGGAGTCAGGTCAAATCCCTTGCGCGAGATTGTGAGACTTCCCTTCGACCCGCAGAATTCAAGGCCGTGCGGTGGCGCTGTTCCGCGGCTCGCCTCACGATGCGACCAGTTCGCGGTCCAGCCGGGATATTCCAGAATCGCGTCCTGCGTGTCAGGAGTTTCGCCGTTGTCTTTCAGTGCAATTCGGCCGCCGGCACTCGTCGCCGCGCGAGGGGCCTCGGTGCCGAGATACCAGTGCGCGATGTCGAGCGAATGCTGCCCCAGGTTCGTCATCTGCCCGCCGGAGTAATCCCAGAACCAGCGAAAGTGATAGATCGCCCGGTTCGGGTTGTAGGGACGTTTGGGTGCCGGCCCCAGCCAGAGGTCGTAATTCAAATCGCGCGGCGGATCGCTGTCAGGCGGGTTGCCAAATCCCGGCATCACATTGCGATACGACCACATTCGTACCGACACAACCTGCCCAATCGCCCCGTTTCGAATGAGCTCGCGCGCCTTTTGATAGTGCGGGCCAGAACGTTGCTGCGTGCCAACCTGCACCACGCGCTTATGCCTTCGCGCCGCGTCGATCATCCATCGCCCTTCGCGCACGAACAGGCTAAGCGGCTTCTCGACGTACACATCTTTGCCCGCCGCGCAGGCCATGATCGTCATCAACGCGTGCCAGTGGTCGGGCGTGGAAACAACTACCGCATCGACGTTTTTATCATCGAGCAGCTTGCGAAAATCTCCGTATTTCGCAGGCGAGCCGCCCATCGTTGCAGCCCCTTCGTCGAGCCGCCCTTGATGGACCTCCGCAATCGCCGCCATCCGTGCATCGGGCTGAGCTTTGAAATCGAGCACGTGCCGTTTGCCGATCAGGCCGAACCCAATGAAGCCGATTCCCACACGCTCATTCGCACCAAGAACACGGCGATAGCTCGCGGCGGAAAGCGCCGTGGCAACGGTTGCCCCGCGAAGTATGGCGCGGCGGCTTTGTCGACTTGCAGGATCGGTCATCAGTCTCACTCCCTGGCGGATGCGTCCTGATGCGGCACGTCCCCACAGGCTACTCGGCGCAATCGCGCGCGGCAACCGAATGCCGGAGCCCGCAAAATTCGCTTCACGACAACTGACTTCGTCTTCGCATTCCTGTTATATTTTTGTTAAAGACCGCAGGAACGGCAGAACGCTGTCGACGACCTGAAGAGGACCGATCATTCCCATGAATCGTCCCGCGACGCGGCTCGTCCCGCTCATCATCACCCTGGCATCGTTCGCTCATGCCGATGAGGCGAGAGATGCGACGTTCTATAACGCGCGAATTCAACCGGTCCTCGCGCGCGAATGCTATAGTTGCCACTCGCCCGATGCGGCCAAACTCAAAGGCGGTTTGCGGCTCGATTCGCGCGAAGCAATGCTGCAAGGCGGCGACGCTGGCCCAGCGATTGTCGCTGGCAAACCCGCTGAAAGCTTGCTGATTCAGGCGTTGCGGCACGAGGGCGATCTCGCGATGCCGCCCAAGAAGCCGAAGCTCGCGGCGAACATCATCGCCGACTTCGAGCGTTGGATTACCGACGGCGCTCCTGGGCCAACTGCTTCAGCAAATACAGCCGAGAAGAAGGGAGACCCCCGGCAGCACTGGGCGTTTCAACCGGTAAAGCGACCGGCGATCCCGGCTGTTAGAAACGCCAAGCAACCCGCTAACGCGATTGATGCCTTCATTTTCGCGAAGCTCGAAGAACGCGGTTGGACGATCGCCCCGCCCGCGACTCGCGCCGAGTGGATTCGCCGCGTCACGTTCGACCTTACCGGACTGCCGCCGACTCCAGACGAGGTCGATCATTATCTCGCCGATCATGACGCCAATGCGGATGAACGCGTGGTCGATCGGTTGCTCGCAAGTCCTGCATACGGCGAGCGCTGGGGACAGCACTGGCTCGACGTTGTGCGCTTCGCCGAGACCGAGGGATACGAATACGATCGCGAGATTCCTGATGCCTGGCGCTATCGCGACTATGTCATCGACTCATTCAATCGTGACAAGCCGTTCGACCGCTTCCTCACCGAGCAAATCGCAGGTGATGAGATCTCGCCCGCCGATCAGGAATGCATGATTGCCACGACGTTTCATCGCCTCGGTCCGGTGCGCAGAAACGCGGGAAATCCCGAGATCGCGCTAAGCCGTAACGAGGTGCTGACCGAACGCACCGACATCATCGGCACAGCGTTTCTGGGACTGACAATCGGCTGTGCCCGCTGTCACAACCACAAGCTCGAGCCGATTTCGCAAAAGGATTATTACCGCCTACAGGCCTACCTCGCCGCGACCGACGAGCACAACATCGTGCTAGCCTCGGAAGCCGAGCGGAAAACATCCGAAGCAGAATCAAATCGCTTCAAGGACGAGATCGCCGCACTCAAGAAACGAATGAAGCTGACGACCGGCCCGGAACGGGCGAAGCTCGAAACCGAACTGGAATCACTCGAAGACAAAATGCCCGCGCCGCTCGCGACAATTCCGGCGACGTGGAACGATATGAGCCATCGCACGGAAATTCACGTCTTGAAGCGCGGCGTCTGGGAAAACAAGGGGGAGCCAGTCGGCCCGCGGCCGCTCGGCGTTTTGATCGCCGAGAGCGAACCCGAGTCGCCTGCAAATCTGACCAACCCGCGCACGCAGCTCGCAAAGTGGATCACGTCGCCATCGCATCCGCTCACAGCTCGCGTGATGGTCAATCGCGTTTGGCTGCATCACTTCGGCGCAGGGCTGGTCAAAACCGTGAACGACTTCGGCACCAAGGGCGACGCACCGAGCCATCGCGAACTGCTCGACTGGCTGGCATCAACATTCGTCGAGAACGGCTGGCAGCTCAAGCCGTTGCACAAAATGATGGTGCTGAGCCAGACGTATCGGCAGTCGGTTCATTCGCCAATCGCGGCCCGGGCCGAAGTGGCTGATCCTGAGAATCGCCTGCTTTGGAGGTTCAATCGCCGCCGACTTTCGGCCGAAGAAATTCGCGACGGAATGCTCATGGTCTCGGGCCGATTGAATCCGAAACGCAGCGGACCAAGCGTGATGATTCCGGTCGATGCCGAGATGGTTGCGCTGTTGTATAAGCCCTCGCAATGGAAGCCGGCCCGCGACGTAAACGAGTACGACCGGCGGTCGATTTATCTCTTCGCCAAGCGCAACCTGCGCCTGCCATTTCTTGAAACATTCGACGCCCCGCCACTGCTGACAAGCTGCGCACGTCGCGAAACGAGTACCCACGCGCCGCAAGCACTCGAACTATTGAACGGCAAGCTCGCGAATGATCTCGCCGACGCATTTGCAAAACGGCTTGAACATGAGGTAGGCGACCAGAAGGATAAGATAGTCGAACGTGCGTTCCAGCTTGCCCACGGAAGATCCGCGACCGCCGAAGAACGCCGGCTTTCGCTTGAATTCCTTCGTGACCAATCGCTCAAGGAATTTGCTCTTGCCGTCTTGAACACAAATGGGTTCCTTTATGTCAATTAATCTCTTCCCTCACTCGCAACCGACACGAACCCGTCGCGAGTTCATGCGCGATGCCTGCTGCGGCTTCGGCGGGCTGGCGCTCGCATCGTTATTGCAAGAGGAAGCGGCGCGTGCGGGAACTGCCACCCCACTCAGTTCCAAGCCCGCGCACTTCCAGCCCAAGGCGAAGTCCGTCATCTTCCTTTTCATGGCGGGCGGACCGAGCCATCTCGAAACCTATGATCCCAAACCGCTGCTGAACAAACTCCACGGCCAGAAACGGCCGAATGAGTTTGGTGAGGCAAAGTATCAATTCGTTCAGCGCGACGCCAAGCTGCTCGGCACCAAGCGCACCTTCAAAAAGTACGGCCAGAGCGGCATCGAAGTCTCCGACCTCTTCCCGCACACGGCCGAATGCGTCGACGACATGGCGATTCTTCGCTCGTGCCACGGCGATATGGTTGTGCATTCGGCGGCGCAGTATGAACTCTTCACAGGCCGCGTCACGCCCGGGTTTCCCAGCGTCGGTTCTTGGGTGATTTACGGCCTCGGCTCCGAGAGCCAATCGCTCCCCGCGTACGTCGTCATGCCCGACCCCAAAGGTGCGCTCGAAGCTGGCCAGCCGATGTACACCAACGGCTTCCTGCCGGCAATTTATCAGCCGACGATGTTCCGTCCCGGATCCAGGCCGGTGCTGAACCTCGAACGGACGGCGGGAGTATCTGATGCCGATCGCCGCAAAACGCTCGACCTGATTCGCAACCTCAATCGCGCGACGCTCGACCCCGGCGATCAGGAATTCTCCGCGCGAATCAACGCGTACGATCTCGCATTCAAGATGCAATCGGAAGCGCCCGACGTACTCGACATCTCTCACGAGCCACGCGAAACGCTTGAGCTTTACGGCGTCGGCGATGCCGTAACCAATGACTACGCCCGACGCTGCTTGCTCGCCCGCAAGCTGGTGGAAAAAGGCGTACGGTTCGTTTGCGTGGTTTCCGGAGGCGGTACCGGAAATCAGCAGTGGGACGCGCATAGCGACATCGAAGAAAATCACCTGCGCAAAGCCGCTGAAACCGACAAGCCGGTTGCTGGGCTGCTCAAGGATCTCAAGCGTCGTGGGTTGCTCGACAGCACGCTCGTCGTTTGGGGCGGCGAATTCGGCCGCTCGCCCGAAGCTGAGTCGGGCCGCGGTCGCGACCACCACAATCTGGGGTTCACGATGTGGATGGCCGGTGGTGGAATCAAGGGCGGCAAGGTCGTCGGCGCGACAGACGCAATTGGTTTGCGGGCGATCGAAAGTCCTTATCACCTCCGAGACGTTCACACGACGATCCTCAATCAACTTGGGCTCGACCAGCACAAGCTCACCTACCCGCACCTTGGCCGCAACGAGCGGCTGACGTTCGTTGAAGGCAAGGTGATCCGCGAGATCGTTTGAGCCGCACAACGCGAGGAACTGCGATGAATCGCCGAGGTTTCCTCTCCACAACCGCCGGCGGAGCCATCGCTGCCGGCACGCTCGCGGCCGATGTGCCGCGATTCGCCGACGAAGCGATCAACAAAGCGCGCGAGGCCGCGCTAGCCGCACTCAAGCCCTCAACGCGCGACCTCGAACACGGCCTGGCGCTTCACGAGCGGGCACTCGTCTGGGACGTCTACGGTTTCTCGCCTCGGGCTGCACTTGATCCCGCGATGCTTCAAAGCAAGATCGACGCCGGCGCGTCTGACGCCGAACTGGAAGATCTGCGCGAAGATATATCGATGACCCGGCACGTCGACGATGCCGCCGAGCTTGCGACCTACAAGGCCGCGTGGCAGGCGGCGGGCGTGACTTGTATCTTTCAAAACGCCGGCGAAGAAGGGCAAGATCCGCTCCGCCTGATGAAGCGGCTGGCGCGGTTCACGTATGTCACCGATATGCTCCGCGGCTTCATCGGCAAGGCGGCGACGCCCGAGGAGATCGTCGCGGCCAAGCGCGAGGGCCGTCGTTGTCTTTACTTCACAGGAAACGGAGTGCCGCTGCCACAGCGCTGGGTTTCTGTCGATGACGAGCTGGCGTACGTGAAGCTGTTTTTCCAGCTTGGCATTCGCATGATGCACGTCACATATAATCGTCGCAACATGCTCGGTGACGGCTGCGCCGAAACGGCGAACGGCGGTCTGAGCGACCTGGGACGCGCGGCCATCGCCGAGATGAATCGCGTTGGTATGATTGTCGACGTGGCGCATTCAGGCTGGCAAACGAGCCTTGAAGCGGCGAAGGTCTCGAATGCGCCAATGGTCGCGAGCCACACCGGCTGCGACGCTGTGCATCATCACATCCGCTGCAAGCCCGACAACGTGATTCGTGCCATCGTCGATAAAGGTGGGCTCGTCGGCATCTGCTGCATTCCGTCGTTCCTTGGCGGCGGAATCACGGCCTTTCTCGACCATATTGATTATGTCGTGAAGAAGTTTGGCGTTGATCATGTCGCAATCGGAACTGACACCGCGTATTCAGCTCCAGCTCGCCCGGGACGCGTCAATACCGGATCGCGCCGGACGCGAACACGGTTCGAAGCACTCTGGCCCAAAGGGGCACTCGATAGCAATCCGGCCGATACCCTCACGCTGGCCTGGACGAACTGGCCGCTCTTCACCGTCGGCCTCGTCCAGCGCGGTTATAGCGACGAAGCGATCGAAAAAATCCTGGGCGGCAACATGCTTCGCGTCAGTCGCGCGGTTTTCGCCGCGCGAAAGACGCGTTGATCTTACTTCGCCGCGGTTTTGCTCAACTCACCTAGCAGACCGAGCGCGGTTTCGGTGATCTTCGACGCCGCATCGATTTCGAGATAGCTCGACCGCGCCCGCCATGTTTCATAACCGCCGAGAGTGTGCTGCGCCTTTGTCGGCAGGTAACCGTTGTAGCCGTTCGCCAGTTCGATCGTGAACGCTGGCTTGAGCGGACTCTTGGCTTTGATTTCCAGGCCGATCTCTGCGAACACTTCACACGGAATCGCCACGATTCCCAATGGTCCAACTTGAAGCGCCTGAATTGTCACGTCAACCTCGTCGGGGAAGTGCTTCGCCAACATGATTGTCTCTCGCGCATAGACTTGCGGCAGCGTAACAAGCGCCTTCCCTTTCGCGGCATTAAGAATCGCCTCTGCGCGAGTCACTTCGTCGGGCTTCGGTTTGCGAACGCCGAGATGAAGATCCGCCGTGCGGCCATCGAGCTTGACGTGATCGTGATACGTCATCGACTTCACCACGCGCACCACTTCGCGAGCGAGGTCGTCGGCCACGCGATCGATTTGCACGTAAGGCGGTGAGGCAGGTCGCGGCGTGCGAAAATTGATATTGTTGATATCACCACTTGTGCCGTTCGCCATCGCCGCGACGAACGGCGGATGCGGCTTGCCAACGCCGAGCTGCGCGACCATTTTCGCGGCAAATGCTCCGTAATAGTCGGCCGAGGCGTGCCCTGCCCCCACGCCGCCGACATAGTGCAGGCCATACGCAGAGAGCACGGCGATCGGCACGCCGTCGAGCGACTGCACGGCAACCACGCCGACTTCAGGATCGATCGGTCCCGCGGGTTCGATCAGGTCTGGGCTACCCGGCGGTGGGTTCATTTGCACCTGATCGTTCTTGTTACCAAACGGATCGGCGGGAATCGTTCCTGGCTTCTTCCGCCAGCGCCGGTTGAAGATCTGGTCCGCATTCTTCCCCATCCCCCAGCCGATTTTCGCCGGCGCGAGATTGGCCACCGCGCATTCGACCGCCTCGTTGATTCGCTTGGGCAAAAACCTCAAATACGCGTCGTCGGGATCGCTCTGAAATACGGAACCCGACGTCGGTGCCGAATGCGTGTGAGTTGCCGAAATCAGAACATGATCGGGCGCGATGCCGCAGCGCTCTTTGATGAAGCCCTTCGCTTCCAGCACAACACTGCGCGGAATCATGCAGCTATCAACAACCACGAACGCCAGCTTCGTTGTGCCATCGTCGAGCACGATCGCCCGCGCGTGCAGTTGATCGTGAACATATTTCGCAGGATTATCGGTCATCCCGCCGTTCATTGACAGTCCGAGCCAGGGCGTGACGTTGCTCGTCGCCGCGCCCGCGCGAAACGGCCCGGCTGCCTGGACGGGAACGATGGCAAGGCACACGAATGCCAAGGAAAGGAGCGGGCGCAACATCGGCCAAGCCTCGAAGGTGGGTCGAGTCTGGCGCGGTGAGCCAGCCTCGGTCGAGTTCGGTAGGTTGAACCGGATGATACTCGACCGGTGTGTGCGTTGCGAACGATCTATGAGGAATTCGTTAAATGCCGTGCGGAATCGCCTCGGCCTCGGCGACCGGTTCTGGTTCGGGCGCAAAACCGCGCCTGGCGGTGTTCTCGGTGATCGTCTGCGTCAGCAGGAATTCATGCAAATAATGGCTGCCGCCGGCCTTTGTGCCGATGCCCGAAAGCTTGAAGCCGCCGAAGGGCTGGCGATCAACAAGTGCGCCGGTGATTCCTCGGTTGATATAAAGATTACCCACGCGGAATTCTCGCTTCACGCGGTCGATATCGGCAGGACTTCGGGAATAGAGGCCGCCCGTCAGCGCGTACGGCGTGCCATTGGCGATTTGCAGCGCCTCGTCGAGATCATTCGCGCGAATCACCGCGAGCACTGGCCCGAAGATTTCTTCCTGCGCGAGCTTCGATGATGGAGCGACATCGCTCACAATCATCGGCCCCACGTAGTTCCCTCGTGCGGCCAGTTGCACGACATCCATTTGACCAAGAATTGTCCCTTCTCTCGCCGCCAGTTGCTGGTATTGCAAAATACGTTCACGTGCCTCGGTGTCGATGACGGGCGGAACGTCGGTATCCGGGTCTTCCGCTGGGCCAACATGCAGCGTACTGAAGGCATCACGCAACCGGCCGGTGAATGCGTCGTAAACGCCTTGCAAAACGATCGCCCGCGAGCAAGCCGAACACTTTTGCCCCGCGTAGCTGAAGGCGCTTTTGAGCACGCCCACAATCGCTTCATCGAGATCGGCATCATCGGTGACGATGATCGCATTCTTGCCGCCCATCTCGGCGATCACCCGTTTGACGTGATCTTGCCCTGGCTTGTTTTCGGCGGCCTGCCGATAGATGAGCAGGCCAACTTCGCGTGAGCCTGTGAACGCGATGAGGTTGACCTTGGGATGATTCACGAGCGCCTGGCCGACTTCCTCGCCAGTGCCGGGCACATATTGCAAGACGCCTGCCGGCAGTCCTGCTTCTTCAAGAATCCGCGCGAGATGATAGGTAATAATGGGCGATTGTTCGGCCGGCTTGAGTATGACCGTATTGCCGGCGACGAGGGCGGCGACCGTCATTCCCGTGGGAATCGCCAGCGGGAAATTCCAAGGGGGAATCACCACGGCAACGCCTCGGCTTATCGGCACGATGGCGTTCGTTTCACCGGGGACGTCGCGATGTGCGGGTGTTGCGATGCGAATCATTTCACGTGCGTAGAATTCGCAGAAGTCGATCGCTTCGGCGACGTCTGCGTCGGCTTCACGCCAGGGCTTGGCGCACTCGAACACCTCCCAGGCGGCAAGTTCGAGCTTACGCGTGCGCATGATTGCCGCCGCACGGATCAAGACGTCGGCGCGTTCGCGCGGAGGTGTCTGCGACCATGCGCGAAACTGTTCGGCGGCATGTTCGACCGCGCGATTCGCGTCATCAACCGTCGCGCGAGGAACCATACCGACCAGACGCGAATGATCGCCGGGATCGGTTGAACGAATCGTCCGATCACCCGCTACATCGACCCAGCGCCCGGCGAGCGACATGGGACGTGCCTGACCAAGCTGGCCGCGCACGTTTTCGAGCGCGGCACGCATTGCGTCGCGTGCATCGGCCTGATTGAAATCTGTCGCTGGCTCGTTTGTGAATGGTGGCAACGGTGTCGCAGGCCCTGCGGTTCGCGCGTGCTTCCTTCGCCACATGGCGCCAGTTTCCTCCGGGTTTTGCAGCAGTTCGTCAACCTGTGCGTGATCGACAAGACTCGCCTTGAGGAACGACTCGTTTGATGTGTTTTCCAGCAGCCTGCGCACGAGGTACGCCATCCCCGGCAGCATCGCACCATAGGGTGTGTAAACTCGCAGCCGCAGTCCGCGATCGACAATTGCTCGCTGAATTGCGTCGCCCATGCCGTAGAGCATTTGAATTTCGTACGCTGGCGTGGCAACGCCAAGCGCCTCGGCCGTGGCGATCGCATGCGCCAGGCTGCGCACGTTGTGACTTGCAAACGCCGGCTCGAGCCATTCGTGATTTTCCAGCAGGAATGTCGAGCAACGCTCGTAGTTTGCGTCGGTTTCCCACTTATGTTCATAGACTGGAACGCCCCAGCCAGACTGTTGAGCGTGCAGCACTTCGTAATCCCAGTACGCTCCTTTAACGAGGCGAACCGAGACCGGCGTGCCTCGTTCTTTGGCCCATTCAAGCAGGTCGCGCAGGTCGTTCTCAGCATCGCGGAGATAGGCCTGGCAAACGATCCCTACGTTCGCCCAGTCTCGAAATTCGGGCTCACTCATCACCTGCTTGAAGATGTCGTATGTGAGCTGCTTGTGTGAGTATTGCTCCATATCGACATTGACGAACGCTCCAAGTGCTCTCGCCATGATGAGAATCGGTCTGAGGCGATCGAGCACGTCGGCGGTCGTGGTTTCGGGATGAATCGCGTCGAACCGCGGCGTTAGTCCGGTAAGTTTCAGCGAAAGATTGACGCGCGCCAGCGGACCAAGGTGATCGGTATCGATGAGCGGAATGAGTGGCACATCCGCGAGCGCGGGCGCCAGTGTTTGCAGGAGTTCGAGGCAACGCGCCTGATAGCTATCGGCCTCGGAAGGCCCGATGATCGCCTCGCCCAGCAGATCTGCGGTAAACGTGATGTTGCGCGAACGAAGCGCGAGGATCGAGGTGAGAGCCTCGCGTGGGCTGGCGCCGGCGATGAACCTTCTTGCCATTTTGGCTGCGCTCGAACGCGCAAGCCGGCTCACAAGCGCATCGCCGAGCGTGGCCGACGGCGCGAGGGCAAGCAGCATTTTCATCCAGCCCGGCAGATGATCTTCAGCTTCCGCAAGATATTCGTCGAGATGGCGACGGACCGAGGAATCGCCGCGCAGCGAGGGTAGCGCATCGACGAAGCGAAAGAGTTGCACCTTGATGCGCGGGTTGTCCATCGTCATGCGCATGAGGCGATCGTCGAATTGCGAATGCTGCCCCGAGCGATCGTTGGCGATGGCGTGAAAGATTTCGCGACCGATTTGCCGCGTTCTCGCTTCAACACTCGCCGCATCGATTGCCGGGCTTGTCGTGCCATGCGCCGTCATCTGGCCTGTCACCCCACACCGCCAGTTCAGGGAGTTCCCAGACGCCTTCTCAACAATTATAGCGCAACGGACTTCGCAGGGGGCAATTGCCTCCCGTTTTCGGTCGCAAGTTAAGCCGAATTGGCCTTTTTCAACGATTGCTCAACCATTGCAGATCCATGAATTGTTTTTCGATTCCATCGCTCGACTCAACACCAATGCATACAGCAAGAGGCACGAAATTGCCTCACTGTGCGCACCGGTCATAAACGCGAAAACTTGCGTTGTGCGGCGCAAGAAAAAACGCCCAGAGGCGAGCGCCTTTTGACAAGGCGCTCGCCTCTGGGTTCTATGAAAATCAAGACTTGTCGTCTTGTTGGGCCTGGTCATTCGTACGATGATGTTTTGACAGAGTGGCCAGATTCTCTTGTGTTGGTTCTTTAGTTTTTCAAGCCTTTATCAATCGCCCGCCCAGCCTTTTCAGCGGGTCCCGGAGGAACCACTGCATCCTTCGCACTTTGAACCGCCTGATCGACCTTCTCACCCGTCTTTGCGGCGGGGCCTTTTTCTTCGCATCCCACGCCAAGCGTGACAACAGTCGCCAGGCAAGCCGCGTGCATCCAGGTCTTCATCAGCTTTCCGTTCATGTCGATTCATCTCACCGTTTGGTTCTGGAATTCCGTCACAAAACTCGAATCTGACTGGGATTCAACTCAGGGCTTGCCGAGCATCTTGGCGCCCAGGAAAACCACGATCGCGCCGAAGATTCCGCCGCCGCAAAGCATGTAAGCTGCCGAGTACCGCCAGGCCGAAACCGCGAAGAGAGTCAGGTCAACGTCAAGGATTTCCAACATGGTTCACACCTCGTAACGAAGCAGGTCTTTAAGCTGTTCGAGAGACCACTCGTCTCTCACTGCCAATGGACAAAGGCAAATCGCGCGCCAATAAAATGGAGATGACGGGTGTGCGCAACAAAAAAAACGCCCGGGATGCTGATGCATCTCGTGCGCTTCGATGAAAAGAAGGCCTATCCCTCGACCTCGGCCAAATTGATCAACGCAATTCGTGCGCTTACCAATGCTTTATCTGATTCGCTCAGGGCGTACGACGCCCGCTTATCGCACGGGTTTAAGACCGTCGACGATTCTGAACGATGTTCACAAAAGGAACTGCGATCCGCCGGCCCTCCCCCCGAAGTTCCGACGGACCCCAGTTTTCCCATCATAGAGAGAGTGCAGCCAGGATCAGTTTTCGTTGGGTAGGTCGAGCGCTTTTCCGAGACGATCACAAAGCCGCTCGAATTCCTTCGTGCTCGACTCGACCGTTTTTGCGAGTTCCTTGCCCTTGAATCCCTCGGAGTGTTCGAACGCATCACCCAGTTTTTCGACGAGCTTGCGGAGTTTCGTCAGGTCAGAGCGGATCGTGGTATCGACGTCGTTGCCCTCGGCGACGCGAACGAGTGCCGGCGCGTAATAGGTGGTTGTGAGTCCATCCAGCAACTCGACCATCTTGCGATTCTGCTCATAGGCCGCGGCGAGCTTCTTTGCGTCGTCGGGAGTAATGGTGCGGGCGTCGCGCGACTTGACCACTACGTGCAGCGCCGAAACTGTGATTAGCGCTCCGCCAAGGTCGCGGTAAACCTCGAAGACCGACTGCGCCGCATGCCGGTCCTCAACACGCAAACGCTGCTTCGCCGTGATGCCGTCGACTCGCTCGAGCGCGGTTAGTAGTGCATCCACAGGGATGCAGTAGCCGTGTCCCTCTTCCTTGCGGGCCTTCAGCGTGACGATGCCGATCACGCGCCCCCGTGAGTCGAGGACCGGTCCCCCCGAATTCCCCGGGTTCACCGACATGCTGAGTTGATACCAGCGCTGACCACGGAAATCGGCCTCGGCACTCAACACCCCGCGCGTTACTGCATTTTCCAGATTAACCATCCCGCCAAGGCCGCCGGGATTTCCGATAATGATGATGTCTTCACCTTTTGGGAACTCACTGAGGCGGGCGAGTTCGAGCGGAGCCGCAGCAGATTCGACCTGAAGCAGCGCGAGGTCGCGCTCGGAGTCCTTGTAAATCAACCGAACTGGGAACGGCCCGGCGGCGTTCTTGTTTTCTGACGGAAATGTCGCCTTCAAGTTCCCTACAAGTTCTTGACGGATCACGTGTGCATTCGTCGCAATGATGCCAGGCGCAGCGACAAAGCCGGTTCCTGTTCCGAGCTTGCCTTCAATCTTGGCGACCCCGCGTTCGCACTGAGTGACGATCTCTCGCGTCGAGCGGGGACCACTCGTCGCGCCACGATTCTCGGGCTCGGGAGCCTTTGCTGGTGGCGCGGAATCCGCCGCTGGTTTTTTTTCCTCCGCGGGGGGTGCGGTTGCCGGCTCTTTGGCCGACTTAGTCGTCGGCTCAGGTTTGGGATCAACCGCCGGTGCAGGGCTTTCGACTTCCGCGACCGCGGGAGGCACAGGCGGTTTCTTTTCGGGCTCGGTTGCGGTCGCGACAAGGTTTTGCCCCGGCGGTCCATTGGGTTGTGGGCGGAGCGCAATGACGAGAACCACACCTAGGCCGATGATCACGACGGCCGTGAGCGCAATGGTTGTGCCCACGACCCACCTGATTGGTCGCGCGGATTCGCCGGAGTTACCGATGTCTTTCGTCCGTCCGGGAGCGGCGGTTGTTTGGGGCTGAGGTGGTGGGCCATCGGCTGCGCGCGGCGCTGGCTGGCTTGGCGCGGCAGGATAACTCGCAGACGATGGGGCAGCAGGCCTTGCCGGCGATGTAGGTACTCGCACGGCCTGGCCGCATTTCGGACAGTGGACCGCGGCACCGGGTTGGGCCGAGACGATTTTCACAAGCTTGCCGCACGAACACTGCACGAGCCGAGACATGGTCCAGTCTCCTGTTTTTCGTCGCTGAACGCATTCCGGCGGCAGTCGCCAGCACCCGTGAATCGAACGTGGATCAATCGATTGTAGCGACGCGAATCGGCACCGTTCAACGACGCCGCTTAGCGACGAAGTGCCGCGATCCCGAGCATGACGATGAGCATCAAAACGGCGAACGTCACGAGTTCGAGTACTCCCAGCACGAGCGCGGTGATACCAAGCCCGAGCCCCCTGCGCTTGTCGTCGCGCAAGGCTTTTGACATGCCAACCGAACCGAAGATCACGGCAAACAGAGAGGTCGCCGGCCAAGCGACGATGGAAACGAGCGAGATGATCGCCAGCAATTCCGCATCGGCCTGTCGGTGTGCGGTGCTAACCGCGCTCAGGACGGCGAAGAACGCACTGAAGAGCCCGACGATTCCCAGCACAAATCCCGCGATGGAAAACCCTGAACGCCCCTCGGGCGCAGTGATTGCTTTTTTGGAGTTGCGTTTTGAATCATCAAACGGATCGACGACGATAATGGGCCGGTCGAGTTGGAGGGCAGGAACGGTCTTCGCCGCTACCCAGTCGGCCATGCCGGTCGTCCATACGAGCGTTTCTGCCTGAAGGACGCCTGTATTCGCGAGTTGAAGCAGCTCGGCCAACGGCACCGGTCCGAAGGCGATAGGGCCGTTCATATAATGCCAGACAGGCGAATCGGCCGCCTCAACCGCGGTGATCTCTTCGAGATCGATGTTGAAATCGATATCGCCGGTATGAGCGGGCGGGAATAGCTCCGGATGTGTTGATGCGCGAACCCAGCTCTGCTTGCCGCCGTGCGAGATCTCGTCGAACTTGGCGAGTCGTCCTTGGTCGCGCAGAGTTTCGAGCTGGCGAAATGCGAACGGGCCAAGGATCTTGCCTCGGCTGCGAACGAACCAGGTATCAACCTGCGTGCCGCTCATCGACTCGCCCCCTGCCCTTCCGCGTCAGCCCGGGACCCCCCGGACTGCCGCGCGAAAATCAGGCGGCCATCGCTGCCGAACTCGGGACGATCGAGCACGACCCCGCCATCGACCTTACCCACAAGCGGGCCGAGTGGGAGCCAGATCGCTTGCTTGCCTTCGGGGATGCTAACGACCAGTTCCCACGCGCCCGATTGCACCTTGGTGAGCGACTCGGTTTCGGAGAATCGCACGCGCCATCCTTCTTGCAGACGCTCGAGCCAGCCAATGGCTCGCGGGGGCGACAGAGCCCCCTTGCGGAGCCGTTCGTCGCTCGTTTTCGCGACCATGATCGCGTCTTGCCAGCCGGCCAGGCCCTTGGGGAGCTTTGCGATCAACCGCTCGGCTTCCTGACGTTCCTTGGTGAGGTCGAGATCGCCGTCGAGCCATTCCAGGCGAACCAGCCCCTCGGCACTCTTCAATTCTTCGATTGACGGCTTGAGCACTTCACGCAGCGACTGGCTCCCTTCAGCGCCAATCTCGAACAGGTTGCGCATCAGAAAGAGCTTGCAAATTGGATCCATATCATAATATGTCGCGATGCTCTTTCCCCAGCCGACGAACGTTCCGTCCCAATCCTTATCGAGGTCGCCGAGGACGATCTGCTGTCGCGCAGCTTGGGCGAATTTCGTCTGAGACGAAACATCACAATTTCCGTGGATCAATGACGCAGACAGAGTTTTCAAACGCGTGCCGCCGTCGCTCGAGATACGAAAGAGGGTGCTAACCGATCCGGCGACCGACACATTCGCCGAGCAGTAGTGGCGGCTGCTCCATTCGGCGTCGGCTGGCTTGGACTTCGTGTGAATGGTGAAGAGCGGGTCGATCGATGGATCAGTAAACACCGCTTGCAAGCGATCGCCGAGACTCTCTTTCGCCCCCGCGCGCTTGCTGATCGGTTCGAGGTAAGCGACATATCGTTCAACGTCGGCGGTGTCGGGCGAGAGCCGGTATTCCTTCATGTGGCCGCGGCAGTAGTCGAGCCGTTGGCGCGAGGTATCGGGATTCAGTCGTTTCGCGTCGGCTTGCCATTCGCGGCACTGACGCGACCACGCGAGCGCGGCCTCCCAGGTTGATCGTTCCGGATCGGCCATCATGCGCTTGATGTCAGCCTCCCGTACATCACCCGCGAACGCTGTTGCGCGATCCTTGATCGCCGTGAGAAAGACTTGCGGTTCTTCAGGAAGTTGGCGAATTGCCGATGTAACGCGTTCGATCGTTGGGGCCCGTTTTTCGAGGCGATCGATCTCGGCCTGCGCCGCATTGAGCCGATCCATCACCAACTCGATTCGCTGGCGTGCGGTCGCGCTTACCGGACCATCTGCGGGGACCATCGCATCGACGCGTTTTCTTGCCGCGGTCAGACGCTTGCTCAGATCTGAAGGAGCAACCGACACGTCTCCGGCGTCGGATTGAATTGCGGCGACTAGTTTAAGAATCGCATCTAGGTCGGGGAGTAATTGCCGGTCGAGTCCGCCGGCCAGTTCGTGGTCGCGCAGTTCGATCTTCTTGGCGAGTTCCTCGATTGACTGCTTCTCGTCGCTCGTTCGCGCCAGCTTCCGCGCGGCTTCGAGACCCGCTGGCTCTTTGCCGTTTGAAGGCGTGTTCTCGGCTTCTTGAAGATGATTCGCAAGCGTTTGCTTTCTGGCCGTTTCGGCTTCGCGCAGCTTTTGCACCGCCGGCATGCGCGTGGCGACTTCGGTGCTTGCCAGCAGGCTCGGGCGTGTTTGCTCGTATCGCAGCAAGAGGTTTTCGACCTCGTCGATCTGACTCGCGGCAATTGCCGAGTCGAGCGCCTGTGCAGCCGTCTGACGCGCTCCTGCTTCATCAAGGGCATGAAATGCGAGCCAGGCTGTGACGCCGATGGCCAATGCAGCGGCGAGGCTTCCACCAATGGCCATTACCCGCTTGCGCGAGTTCGCGCTCGCAAAATGCGCGATGCGACGGTGGTAGCGTTCGGTCAGCGCCTGATGACCGGGCGGATCGACGAGTTCTCGCTCGGCGCGAACGAGTGCGGCGTGCAGCGGTTCCAGCTTATCGGCCGTTGATTTGGAATCATCGAGCGCGGCTTCGAGATCGGCGACCGCTTGATTGTAGTTCGCATATTTCCGCGCTTTTTCTTCTTCCTTATCGATCCACACGAGCGCGGGCTCGGCACGTTCGCGCAAGGTATGGGTTTGCGGCAAACGGGCGGATTCGGCCAGGGCGATCCAGCGTGCACGCTCGTCGCGCGCTCGGCCGAGATCGAGTGCTGAGAATGCATCATTCAGGCGAGCTTCGACGTCGGGTAGCTCGCGGAGCGCGGATTCCTGACGAAGCGTGTCGGCGGCTTTTTTTATCGCCTGGACCAACGAACTCGTCGGGCGTATGGCCCAAGGGTCGTTGAGCACTTCGGCTTCGAGCGCAAGAATGATTTTGGCATCCTTTCGCCGCGCGGCCTCGACGGCTTCGTTTTGAATTTGCTTGAACCGGGCGAGCTCGTACGACCGGCGATCTTCGTCCCAGATGGGATTAGTAGCGTCGAGTCGGGCGAGTTCCCGAATGACGCCCAATCGCTCGCGCAAGGGGGCTCGCGCAAGGGCGAGGCGGCGATGCTTGCGCAGGAGTTGGCGATGAGGATCGACCTCGGTGTACGCGGCAGAAAGATGCTCGGCGATGCCGTGCTCGAAGTCAGGCGGAGCAGCGAGTTGAAAGATGCCGACCGCGTCGAGCCAGGCGATACGATCAGGGAAATCGAGCGTGTGCAGCGAGGTGAGCAAATTTGGCTCGGCCTCGGCGGAGTGAATCGCCTCCGCGCGCAGCCCTTGCCTGAGCAATTGAGCGCAGCGAGCCAATCGCTTATTGATTTCTTCGCACGCTTCTTTATATTCTTTCGCGAGCTCGGCAAGGCGATCGTTGAGGGTTTGATCGTTGGCCATCAAAAAGGCCTGAACCTCTTCAACGATGCGTTGTGGGTCTCTCATTTGCCCGGCTCCGATTCAATCTCGGTCAACACGAACAGTTTGCCACCGATCTCGACGGCGATTGTGGCGACGAATTTGTATTTCGCCAGTTCCTCGACGTACTTCACCCAATTCTTCTTTTGGATCAGCGTGTCTTGCATTTTCTTGAGCTGCGCTGGATTCACCGTTGTTTGCGAATCTTTTTGACCAGCGATGTCGGATAAATGTCGATATTCGAGTTCCAATTGGGCGATTTCGCCGCGAGCTGGTGGGGAATTGATTCGGTTGATCGTAATGATCTCCGGCGCCTTTTCGGCGAAAGATATTAAGAATTCGCCGCGAGTGTCATTGAATTCTTTTGTTTTTTTGCCGCCAGACTTCGAGTTGGGAGCAAACGGCTTTATCTCTTCTTTCTTTGCGCCACCGGCAAACGCATAAAGGACCGCCGACTTTTCAAGGCGGTAACTCAGCTTAGACGATGTAGGAAACCACTGGATTAAACGACCTTTTTTGCTTGGTATATGACGCGACTTGTCAGGAGGATTTACGAATTCTTTCGGATCTCGTAAGAGCAAATACTCTTCAGAGCCATCGCTGAAGTTGACCTTCAAGGCGCAATCTCGAAACGCCTCTTTTGCCGAATCCTTTTCCGCTACTCCCTTTTCCCAATCGAATGCTTCGATCTGTTTTTCGTTCCAGCGGAAATGTCCGAGCTTTCTTGGTGGCCCCTTGCCGTCATCAGGTCGGACCAGAACCTCGTACTCTGCGCCGGAATTCTCTGCCGCAGGTGCAAATCGATAGGGATTCCATCGTTCGTCGTCACCGCCGATCAGCGAGATCGAGGTAATCTTCTTCGCTTCCGCTTCCACAGAGTATTGAGCCGCAATATCGAATTGGATGAGTTTCGGGGGCGGCTCCTTATCAGTCGCAGTCACTTTGGGACTCTCAACCGGCGGGGCTTCGGATTTTTCCGCAGGCTTGGCCGTTGTCTTTTCATTCGGTGCCGGCGTCTTCTTCTTTTCTTCCTCTGGCTTCCCATCCATCGACGGCAATTGCGGACGCGCAACCGATGACTGGGTAATCGGAAGCTTGGGGGTTCCGTCACCGTCACGCGTGTTTGGAACCTGCGGTGCTACCGTTCCTGTGGGTGCTGGCACGTCGACCTTTGCTACCGCAACTTCGGGCGCCAGAGAGGGCGGTTTCACCTCGTCTGACCGAGGCTGCATCAGCGCGACCTTTGGTGTCGCTTCGATTGGTGCCGAAGCCGCTTTGGTCGGCGGCACTAGAGGCTCCGTCTTCGAAGAGTTTGCGGTATTGGTGTCGACTGTCAACTTGGGACGAAGCAGTAAATAAACCCCGCCGCCTCCAAACGTCGTCCCCAGCACAAATGCCACGAGCAACGCGACGATCACCGGCCAGGGAGATCCGCCCTTCTCCTTGGACTTTTGCTTGCGCGGCTTGCGTGAACCATCGACTAAGTTCACCGGCGCCGGTGGTGGACCGAGTGTGTAGGGATCGTGCTGGGCATGTTCGCGAGCGCCGGACCGATCGGTTTTGCGCGCTCCTGACGTCGGCTCCGCTGGCACCGGTTTGGGACGATCGTTGACGGCCGATGTTAGCACCATTCCTGAACTTGGCACCTGGCCGGTTTTGGCCCAGTGCACGAGCGCACCGCCGACGGCCTCGCCGGCTTCGGCAAGATCGATTACGAGCGACTCAGGATTCGATTGTGCCTGGCGTGCTTCGGCCGAGTCGCGGACCACTCCGCGCCAGTGGCACGTCACTCCCGGCGGCAGGCCGGTGAAGTAGGTTTGAAATGTCACCTCCCAGCGCCGGTCGACGGGGATCAATGCGAGGGCTTCCGCGAATAGAGGTAGCAAATCGACGCCGGGGTCGAAGATGACAACCACCTGTCGTCGCGGATCGGCGAGAAATGCCTCGGCTATTACGCCGGCCCATCCAGGATCACCCGCTGCCCTGCCCCATGCGCGACAAAGCCCGCCGGCACGGTCTCCTGTTAGCACGCGTCGACCGGTCGGAATTTCCTGCGGCGCGCCGGTCCATTCCGATGCCATGAAGCCCGGCTGTTCGAGAAGCCAGGCCGGTCCGCCAGTGGGACGCTCGCCAGATTCAAGCACAACATGATGTGCGTATTTGTTGGGACGCTCGGTATAGTCGAGTCCGGCGGGACCGATGCGCGAAACGACTGAATGGGTCTGGCCGAGCGAGCTGATGCGCAGGTGTGACCAAGCCACTGGGTTGTGCGCAGCGTGTGGATGGTCTGGCGGAAAGCATGCGCGATAGCCGCTCAGGCTTTCGAGACGTTCCGCCAGGCTGGGTGAGAGGCCGACTGTTGCCGCGACTGTGCAAAAACCACGTGCTCCCGGCTTCAAACCACGCGCAACTGACGTGTAGTGCAGCTCTTGACTCATGGCGGAGGTCCAAACGAGGACTTGAGGGGGAAGCCGGCGGCCACGCGACAAATTGGGCCTTACTTGCGGCGCATTCGCGGAATCAAGCCCGGCGCTGAGCGGTGAATCGCATAAAGGAAGGGAAGCGTGACGCCAATGGGCTCGACATTTTTCGGCCGAATCGCCAGCTTGCCGGTTTGCTGTTCGATCTCGGTGTTGGGACCGAGCGACGAGACCGGAAGGTAGGTCACGTCTTGCGAAAATCCCTCTGCTGCGTAGACGATCTCGGGGCAGAGCTTCGCCAGCAGACCTCGAAGCGCCGTTGAGAGAGCCATCACGCGATCGACGTCGAGCACGCCGATGCCATTCGCCGACATCCGCCAAGGGTCGGAATCCTTGGGGAGGCCGAGCAACGGTTCCCATGTGTCGTACTTCGAGACCACGACGGTTAGCATGCGATCGGCCACGTGTCCGCCCGCCATTCCCGCGTACTTCTTCACACGCGCGGCGGCTTCGGTGAGCGTGGTTTCCTGGCGATAGAGGCGGTCGCGCTCGACCTTGGGAACCTTCAGACCCGCGCGGGTGCAGGCGTCGCGAAAGCGAGGATCCTGCGTTGGGTCGTAGAGGAAGAGCAAGGCGCGCGAGAGGGCCATGTGTCGCGCGACCGGCATCGCCGCGCTATCCTGGCCGGGAAGAAAATGCTCGCCCGCGTTGTCGTAAAGGCAGAGCAAGCGCCCGCGCGTCGCCCAAGCATCGGTCGCCGGATTTTTCATGCGCTTGAGCGTGAACAGGTAAGGGCGCAAGTAGGTTACGCCGTGAGTGCCATAGCTCACGCCGTTGTATAGCTTCTGGTCGGCGCCCACGGCGTCGGTCTTGTCGATCAGGCTTCCCAGCCAAACCGGTTTATCCGGATCGGCGTTGAGAAAGAGCGTTTCCTCGGCGTCGACGAGCGATTGATTGATCGCGGGTTCGGCGTCGGCAATCGACACCCCAAATGCCGAGGGCAGCACCTCGCGGAGCTTCCACATCGCGGTCGTGAGGAAGTATGACTTGCCGCTTCCTGGCGTGCCCAGAACCGACATGAAGAGCGCTTCGAGTTCGGTGACGGGCCTAGGGATGCCGAGATGGCAGCGGCCGCACGCGAGTTTGTGGCAGGTACGACCTTTTGAATCGATCGCGTCGCCTTCGGCGGTGAAGCGGTCGGGCAGAAAGCGCCTGGGGGCGTCGGGGCCGAGTTTGTCGTCGCCGCGGAGTTCGGTGTGCTCGGAAACCCAGAGCACCTCGTCGGTTGGGTAGCGTTCCCAGCAATGCGGGCAGACGAGATGATTCAACAGGGACGAGGCGGACGCTGTCGGTTGTGCCTGGAGGGACGACATGGCCTGCAACCGCTCCTTACCTATTCTGGTTTGAACTCGTCATGAACCGCACAATTGCACAGATCTTCGACCACACGGATCGATGACGCGGGTCAGTGAATCGGCGTGCAATATCGGAAACCCGTCGGCGCGAGGGGTTGAGAGCTATTCCGGTTCGTCCGAGCCGCGCGAATCCTCTTTATAGGTGCGCGGCTCTTCCTTTAAGGCGCTGCGGAATTTCTGCAGCGTGGTTGCATCGTCGCAGGCCGTATGATGCCGGAACGGACGTACATCGTCAATGGGTCTGCCTTGAATAATTCGAGGTGCCCACATGATCGAACGACGATCGGTCAGAAACCGCCGATCTGCGGTTCCGCTCTTCTTGCGTAAACTGGCAAGCGCGATGAACGTTTCGAGCCTTACGTGAGCCTGCTTTGATCCTAATCAGACGCGACAAAAGGCGTTGCCACGCCGAGAAATCGACACAATCCCTACAATCGAATCTTTACGCGGTCCAAAAAGGCAGGCGATTTGCTTGAGTTACGGAAACACTGGCAACATCTGTCGCTTCCAATCAACATTCGCACGAGAACGAGCTGGCGATACCCAGCACACTTAGCGAAGGTTCGCGCTACCCAAGGTCACAAAGGCGCATCGAACCAGAGCGATCTTCCCAAGTGTGACTGCCATCTGATTGTCACAACGGTCGTGCGGATTAATCCGCCGGCAAATCTACAATCATTTACTTATTCAGTTCATCACAAATACTGAATCTCACGCTTACACTGCGTTGCTCTCGACACATATGAATTTGATCGCATTTTGAGAAGTTAGGTAGAATGAGCAGGATATTCATTTCCCAGGAGTGGGCAGTTTGCTACTCAATTCAGGTGAATCGTTGGTTGCGCGTAGAAATGTCCGAATACGAATACTGACAGTTTTGACGCCCCCATGTTTCGGAAAAGAAACCGCGCGCGAACTGAGTCATTGGGTCCGTTGCTACTCCTTGGCAACGCATGCAACCAGTCGCGGAAATCATGTTTCTTAGGGTTTCACTGAGAAATCTGGCTTGGATCCGAGCCGAGAGGGGCTGAGGCCGGCGACGGGAGTTCAGGGCGGACAGCGAATTTAGGCCAAGTTTGCTGAATTCTGGCACCATTTTTTCTTTTTTTAGTCCGCCTCGCGCAGCCGCTAACCCAAATTGACTTCCCCCACCACGACGCAACCAGGGTGACTCCATGAAGTTCGAGCGAAGCAAGAGCAGGCGCAAGTCCATGCGGCGTGGTCCGCTGTTCCATGTCGACTGCCTCGAAGATCGCCGCTTGCCGGCCGCGACTTTCGTTGGGCCGTCGCTTTCGGGTCTGCTCAACCAGATGGCTCACGGCAAGGACACGTCGAAGGCGGTGATCAACACGATGGTCAACGCGCTCGACGCGCAGCTCACCTCTGGGCCGCTCGCCGATCTTCAATCAGGCGCCGTCAATGGCAACGGCTTCGTCAGCGAAGTCGAGAGTCTGGTTGTGAGCTACTACCAGAACGTCGATCAGCAGCTTCTGCCCCGCTACAAGAACATCGACATGCTGCTCAAGCTGCAGGGACAGCGGATGATCGCGCAGATGTCGTCGCTCAACCAGCAGAACACGGTTGGGTTGATCGATAATTCCACGTTCCAATCGCAGGCGGCCGCGGGAATCGACTCGCTGGTCAGTGGTCCGATCTACTCACTGGGCACGACATTAAGTGCTTATGTGAACGTCACCAAGATCTTCCAGCAAAGCCTGACGGACCTGTCGAACGGCCTCAACTCGTCGACGATCAACTCGACGCAAGCCGCCGCCACACTCGACGCTGAAGCGCAGGCATACCGCAGCGCGGTTTACGCTGGTCTCTACGTCATTCACCCGAACATCTCGAACAAGATGGATCAGGCGGTGACGGGTCTCGAGTTCGCGGCCGCGGCGATTCAGGGTCAAGACAGCGCCACAGCGCTGACGAGCCTCAACGCGGCAATCGACACCTTCGACCAGGCCATTCTCGATTCCGACGGCCTGTTCGGTCCTCAGGGAGTCGTCGCGAAGAACGCCAATTCGATTGGCCTCGTTCCTCCCAACCTGACGATCACCCGGAGCGCATCAACGCTGAGCAATGTCGCGGCGTCGAACACGTTTGGCGGAATCGCCACTGTGGTCGCGACGCTGACCAGCCCGAAGGGTGCTGTGGCCGGTCGTGAAGTGAGCTTCATCGTCGATGGCGCGTTCGTCGGCTCGGCCTTCACCGATTCGACCGGCGTGGCGTCGCTGACGGGCATCACGCTTTCTGAGTCGGTTGGTCAGACCGGATCGGTCTTCGCGTTCTTCACCGGCGACCGTTCGTTCTTCCCGTCGAACGCACAGGGCAGCCTTGCGGTTAATCAGTCCGCAACCATGACCTCGCTCACGTCGAGCGCGAACCCGAGCGTCTCTGGTCAGCCGGTGACCTTCACGGCGACCGTTGCGGCAGTTACGCCTGGCGGTGGAACGCCGACGGGTACGGTGAACTTCTTCGACGGCAGCACGAACCTCGGCACCGGAACTCTCAGCGCCACGGGCGTCGCGACGTTGACGCTCGACTCACTCGGAGTCACGGGCTCGCCGCACTCGATCACCGCGGTTTATGCGGGCAACTCGAACTACGCTCCCAGCACTTCGACCGCGCTTTCGCAGGCCGTCAATCAGGCGTCGACCGCAACCGCGTTGACGTCGAGCGCCAACCCGAGCGTGTCGGGACAGTCGGTCACCTTCACGGCGACCGTCACCGCGACATCGCCAGGCACAGGCACGCCCACGGGATCGGTGAACTTCTTCGACGGCGATACCAACCTCGGCACGGTCGCACTTGATGCCTCGGGTATCGCGACGTTGAGCATCGGATCGTTGAGCGTGAGCGGTTCGCCGCATTCGATCACCGCGGTTTACACGGGTGATACGAATTTCGCCACGAGCGCCTCGACGCCGGTTTCGCAAACGGTCGGCCAGGCTGCGACCAGCACAGCGCTGACGTCGAGCGCCAATCCGAGCGGCGTGAATCAGCCGGTCATCTTCACGGCGACCGTGACTGCGACCACGCCTGGCGGTGGAACGCCGACGGGTACGGTGAACTTCTTTGACGGCAGCACGAGCCTCGGCAGCGGCACGCTCGACGGTACGGGTGTCGCGACCTTGACCGTCAGCACGCTCGACATCGCCGGTTCGCCGCACTCGATCACCGCGGTTTACGTGGGCGATACCAACTTCACCACCAGCACGTCGCCGGCTGTTTCGCAGGTCGTGAATCAAACCGCCGCCACCAACACCACGGTGACTGCGGACGCCAACCCGAGCGTTACGGGCCAGCCCGTCACCTTCACGGCGACGGTGATTCCGGTCCTCACGGGCCCTGTCCCGACGGGCACGGTGAACTTCTTCGACGGTAGCACGAACATCGGCACGGGCACGCTCAACGGCACGGGCGTCGCGACCTTGACCATCAGCACGCTCGACGTGGCGGGCTCGCCGCATTCGATCACCGCGGTCTACGTGGGTGACGCGAACTACAGCACGAGCACCTCGCCGGCAATCTCGCAGACCGTCAACCAGGCTGCGACCTCGACCGCCCTGGTCGCCGACGCGAACCCGAGCGTCTCGGGCCAGCCTGTGACCTTCACCGCGACGGTTACGGCAACGGCTCCTGGCGCGGGAACGCCGACGGGGAGCGTGAACTTCCTCGACGGCGCGATGATCATCGGTACGGGTACGCTCGACGCCACTGGCGCAGCAACGTTCACGACTGACGCGCTCGACATCGCCGGCTCGCCGCACTCGATCACGGCCGTGTACGTTGGCGACACTGGCTTCGCCACGAGCACCTCGACCGCTGTGTCGCAGGTCGTGAACCAAGCCTCTTCGAGCACCGCACTCGTCTCGAGCGCCAATCCCAGCGTTTCGGGTGAATCGGTCACCTTCACCGCCACGGTCACGGCAGCTTCGCCGGCAACCGGTATTCCCACCGGCACGGTGAACTTCCTCGACGGCGCGACGGTGATCGGCACCGGCACGCTCGATGGAACGGGCGTCGCAACCTTCAGCACGAGCTCGCTCGACGTTGCTGGCTCGCCGCACTCGATCACCGCGGTCTACGTCGGTGACACAAACTTCACGACCAGCACCTCGCCGGCCGTGTCGCAAGTGGTGAATCAGGCCAGCACCACGACGACCCTGACGTCGGATACGAACCCGAGCGTTTCGGGTGAGACCGTGACGTTCACTGCGACCGTTGCCGCCACGTCGCCCGGAACTGGTACGCCCACCGGTACGGTGAACTTCCTCGACGGTGCGACCGTGCTCGGCACGGGAACGCTTGACGGGACGGGTGTTGCGACCTTCAGCACGAGCGCGCTCGATGTTGCTGGCTCGCCGCACTCGATCACCGCGGTGTATGTCGGTGATACCGACTTCGCCACCAGCACCTCGACCGCTGTTTCGCAGGCTGTCAACCAGGCTGCCACCAGCACGCAGTTGATTTCCAGCGCCAACCCGAGTGTGTCTGGTGAATCGGTCACCTTCACCGCGACCGTCAGTGCGACCACTCCGGGCACCGGAACGCCGACCGGCACGGTCAACTTCCTGGACGGCGCCACCGTGATCGGCACGGGCACGCTCGACGGGACGGGTAACGCGACCTTCAGCACCAGCTCGCTCGACGTTGCTGGTTCGCCGCACTCGATCACCGCGGTGTATGTCGGTGACACCGACTTCACCACCAGCACCTCGACCGCCGTGTCGCAGGTCGTCAACCAGGCCGCGACGAGCACCGCGCTCGTCTCCAGCGCCAATCCGAGCGTTGTGGGTCAGTCGGTCACGTTCACAGCGACCGTCACGACCACCGCGCCGGGCACTGGCACAGCGACAGGCACCGTCAACTTCCTCGACGGCGCCACGGTGATTGGCACCGGCACGCTCGACGGGACGGGTGTGGCAACCTTCAGCACCAGCTCGCTCGACATCGCCGGCTCGCCGCACTCGATCACGGCTGTGTATGTCGGTGACACCAACTTCGCCACCAGCACCTCGACCGCTGTGTCGCAGGTCGTCAACCAGGCCGCCACCAGCACGGCTCTGGTCTCTGGCACTAACCCGAGCGTTTCGGGTGAGTCGGTCACCTTCACTGCGACCGTCACCGCGAGTGCGCCGGGTGCGGGCACGCCGACGGGCACTGTCGACTTCCTTGACGGCGGTACCGTCATCGGCGTCGGCACGCTCGACGGCTCGGGCGTCGCAACCCTTACCACGAGCACGCTGAGTGTCTCCGGCTCGCCGCACTCGATTACGGCTGAGTACGTTGGCGACGCCAACTTCACCACCAGCACCTCGACCGCCGTGTCGCAGGTCGTCAATCAGGCGGCGACGAGCACCGCGCTCGTCTCCAGCGTCAACCCGAGCGTTTCGGGTGAATCGGTCACCTTCACCGCGACCGTCACCGCAACCTCACCCGGTTCCGGAACGCCGACGGGCACCGTCAACTTCCTCGACGGCGCGACGGTGATCGGTACCGGAACGCTCGATGGTTCGGGTGTCGCCACCTTCACCACGGGCGCGCTTGATGTTGCAGGCTCGCCGCATTCGATCACCGCGGTGTATGTCGGCGACACCGATTTCAC
Organism: uncultured Isosphaeraceae bacterium; assembly: GCA_945957605.1. GTDB lineage: Bacteria > Planctomycetota > Planctomycetia > Isosphaerales > Isosphaeraceae > CAMFLR01. Next base: position 74,839 of record CAMFLR010000003.1, on the reverse strand, counting down.
GACCAGCACCTCGACCGCTGTGTCGCAGACTGTGAATCAGGCCGCCACGAGCACCGCGGTCGAGTCGAGCGTTAACCCGAGCGTGACGGGTCAGTCTGTCACGTTCACCGCGACTGTCTCCACGACTTCGCCGGGCACCGGAACCGCGACCGGCACCGTCAACTTCCTTGATGGTGCGACCGTGATCGGTACCGGAACGCTCGACGGTTCGGGCGTCGCCACCTTCTCCACGACTTCGCTGACCGCGGGTGCCTCGCCGCATTCGATCACCGCGGTGTATGTCGGTGATACGAACTTCGCCACCAGCACCTCGACGGCTGTTTCGCAGGTTGTGAACGCCGCCGATACCACGACGTCTCTCGTTTCGAGCCTGAACCCAGCGAACGAAGGCCAGTCGGTCACGTTCACCGCGACCGTCGCGGTCACGGCGCCCGGCGGCGGGGTTGCGACGGGTACCGTGAACTTCCTTGACGGTGCGACCGTGATCGGTACCGGCACGCTCGACGGTTCGGGCGTGGCGACCTTCAGCACCTCCTCGCTGACTGCGCTCGGATCGCCGCACTCGATCACAGCGGTCTATGTCGGTAACACCGACTATGTCACCAGCACCTCGACGGCCGTGAGCCAGGTCATCGTCGGTGCCTGATCGATCTCGCGGCGCACGCTCGCAAGGTGCGCCGCGTAGTCAATCGTCGTAAGTCTTGGTTGCCCTTCAGTTCAGCAGTCGCCGCGCCCTGTATTTGACACGGACGCGACGGCCGCTTCTGAAGGGCTCTTTGTTTGGATCGCGATCAATCGAGCCAGATGCGTCAAGATTAGACTTCTGCCCAACAATTTTGTGATAAACCCCTAATGAATTGGGCTAGGTCGGCAATCGCCTGACTGATATACTCCGCCGTCAGACAGATGTCATTAGACCAAGGATGGTCTTTGCGACATCGGCGACTTCGCCTATGGCGGGTCTGTCTGGGGTCGGAGCCAGGTGAATGCGAACGCTGCTGCGTAATGCCACGATCATTACTGCGTTGCTAGTCGCGTTTTGCGGTTGTACGCGTAAGTATTATCGTAACTTCGCCGACCGCGATGTGTACCGAATCGAGGCTGAACGCGACCTCGATTGGCGGTGGCGTGTGCCTCAGCGCGCCGTCGAGGCCGACCCGAACTCGCGTATCGGCGACGTCAACGATCCCAATCATTATCCGCTCATTCCCGACGACCCGGCTTCCCGAAATTTTCAGGTTTCTGCGATAAGTCCGTTTGAGTTCCACGGCTGGAAAAAGCGCGGCACGGCGCAAATCGAGAATCTCAAATGGATGGATTCGATTCCGCGTGACAGCGACGGCCAGGTGAAGCTCGACGTGCCGATGGCGATGACGCTGGCACTCAAAAACAATCGCGACTATCAAACGCAGGTCGAGAACGTCTACCTTCAGGCGCTCTCGCTCACGCTATCGCGCTTCCAGTTCTTCCCGCAATTTTTCGGTAATCAGTCGACGCAGTATCGCAACTTCGGTGCAAACAAAAACGCGAGTACACAGTTACAACTGTTGACAACAGACGGCGTAAATTGGACGTTCTACACCGGCGCGAATCTGGTGGTGAACTTCGCGAACTCGCTCGTCTTCGAGTACAGCGGCAAAGGGTTTCAGACGGTCACTTCGGGACTATCATACAGCTTCACTCAACCGCTCCTGCAAGGCGCCTGGGCTCGCAACTTCACGCAACCGCTCTCGCTCGTAGAACGCGCCACGCTGTACACGGTCCGCATCTTTGCGCATTACCGCCGCACGTTTTACACGAGCACGGTGACGAGTTATCTCCAACTGCTCAGCCAACTCCAGCAAATTCGTAACCAGCAAAATCAGATTGATTCAGCCAAGCGCAATCTCGATGAGTACAACGCACTCGTACAAGCGGGAATTTATAATCCGATTGACCGCGATGTCGCAGCCCAAACGTATCAGGTCGCTCGCAATTCAATGCTCGGCTTGGAAGCGTCCTATCAAACTCAGCTCGACCTTTACCGTATTGGTTCGCTTGGCCTTCCTGCCGACTTCCCCGTCAAGGTTGATGAAAAGATTCTCGACCAGTTTGTGCTGAACGATCCGCGACTCGATACGTTGCGAACTGAAAGCGACAAGCTATATCTCGCGCTGCTGCAATACGAAGGAAAGCCCGAGAAGCCGGTAATGGCCGAAGCGGCCAAGAAGTTGCGCGATCAGTTTCAGCAGCTTCGTGAAGTCGCGACGACGTTAAACGATGAACTCGGTCGCTGGAAGACGCAGTTACAAGAGCGCAAGGCTCGCGACAAGGACGGGGTCGGTCTGCTTGAGGACGACGAAAAAGCAAGCGATCAGAGACAAGGTGCTCTGGCCGATGTGCTCGAGAAAGATTACAAGAATGCATTAACATTATTGGATTCGAATATTAAAAAGGTCGAAGAATATATCGCAAAACTCGACACCGCGGATCACGAAGCGGCCTGGGTAACTCTGCAGCAAGATTTCGTCGGCCGTGAATTTCGTGCCCGCCTTTCCGAATTATTTGTTATCCAGACACAGGTGCGTGTCTACTTGATCGAGTTAAAAATGGTCGACATTACGGTCGAACAGGCGATCTCGATCGCTCTGGCGAATCGTCTCGATCTGATGAACGCCAAGGGACAAGCGACAGACGCGTGGCGAAACGTCGAGGTCGCCGGCAACCAGTTGCTTGCCGGCCTTAGCGTGTACGACAATGGAACCCTGGCTACGCCGCCAAACCACCTGGGAATCTTCGCTTTCTCTGCTCATCAAAGCGCAAACGTCATTGGTTTGCGCTTTGATGCCCCGATCAATCGCCGGGCTCAGCGCAACGGTTATCGGCAGAACCAGATTCTGTTCCAAAGGTCCCGGCGAAACTACATGCTGGTTCACGACCAGATTGTGCAGACCATTCGACTCGACATGCGACAACTCAACCTTGCACGTCGACAGTTTGATATCAACCGCGAACAGTTGCTCATCGCGGCGCGGCAGCTCGACAACGTGGAATACCAAGCGCGGACGAACGTCGGCGGGAACGCGAGCGGCAGTGCAGGTTTGAATCTTGCTAACGCGCTTAATAACTTGCTGTCCGCCAAGAACCAGCTCATTGGCAACTGGATCTTGTACGAGTCGCAACGCATTGATCTATTTGCCGATCTCGACATTATGAACATCGACGTCGACGGGGTATGGACAAATGACGCAAGAATCCCATCCTTCAACGGACAACCCGTCCCTTCAACGCCCGACCCCGTCGGAGCCCGCGACGAACGGATCCTCCCCGGACCAGCCGTCCAGCCCGACCCCGTCGACGCCGGCGCCGGAGATGTCATTGGTCCCCTCTCTCCACCCCCAGCGGCCGGTGGTGCAAGCCCATTCGCGAGGCCGTAAACGCCGTGTCTTAACGCGACTCGTTGTGCTACTTGTTTGCACAACGGCGGTCGTAGGTGTGGGGTACTACGCGTTCAATTCGTGGGGAAGCGCAGCGTCGAGCCGCGACAAACCGGTGACTTCGCTCGTCACGCGAGGCACATTGCGGATCATCGTGACCGAGCGCGGCAACCTGGAGAGCGTCAAGACGGTCGATGGCGTTTGTGAATTGAGTGGATTTCAAAATAAGATCATCCAACTCACGCCTGAAGGGAGCAAGGTCGAGGAAGGTGAGATCGTTTGCCGCTTCGATTCAGCCGAAATCGACAAGAACATCGCTCAACAAGAGATCAAGTCAAAGCAAGCATCCACGCGCATCGAGACGAGTCAACAAGAGCTGGAAATCGCCAAAAACAAGGGCGAAAGTGAGATCATCGCGGCGACGGTTGAGCTCGAACTTGGTGAGCTGACACTCGAAAAATATCAAAAGGGTGATTATGTGGCCGAATCGGCCGAGATCAAGGGATCGATCGCCCTGAAAACAAAGTCGCTGAACGAAGCCAAGAACGAACTCGACCAGTTTCAAGGCCTCGTCCGCAAGGGTTTCAAATCACCGAGCGACTTGCGCACCAAGGAGAGTAACTATGAGGGCACTGCGCTCGAACTGGAAGGTGCGAAGTCGAAGCTCATGGTCAAGGAAAAGTTTGAGTACAAATTGAAATCGACTGAATACAAGTCGAAAGTCGACCAGTCGCGTGCCAAAGTTGACCAGGCAAAAGCGACGGCGAAGGCTTCGGTTGCAAAGGCCGTAAGCGAGTTTGAGTCGGCCAAGGCAACGTTTGCGATTGAGGATCAGCAGCTCAAAGACTACCAGCGGCAGAAAGAAAAGACCGTTATCAAAGCTGGGCTTTCTGGAATCGTTGCCTACGCGAACGACTATTACTACGACTCGAGCCGGCAGATTCGCGAAGGGGCAACCGTTTATGCGCGACAGAAGATCTTCAGCCTTCCCGACATGAACAGCATGCAAGTGAAGGTGAGCATTCACGAGTCGCTGATCAAGAAGATCAAGATCGGCCAGGATGCGGAGATTCGTGTCGACGCGTTTCCGAGCGTGGTTATCAGGGGTCGCGTGAAAACAGTTTCACAGCTTGCGGACTCGAACCGAGGCTGGTTGAGCGGCGGTGTGAAAGAATACGGCACCGTGATCTCGATCGAGCAAATGCCCAAGGAAGAGATTCGCCCGGGAATGTCGGCCGAGGCCAAGATTCTCGCAGGCGAAGTGCCCGACACCCTGATGGTTCCAATTCAGGCCGTCGCCCAGCATAAGGGGAAATTCTATGCCTTTGTGCTCATGCCTAAATCGATTGAACGTAGAGAAGTGACGGTGGGCGACTCGAATGAATTCCAGGTTTCTGTGCGCGAAGGTTTGAAGGAAGGTGAGGTGGTGGCGCTTGACGCTCGTTCGCGCATTGCCGAGGAATTCAAGGATGAGAAGAGCGAGGCAGTTGCTCCTACGGAGAAGAAGGCAAGCACGGCGAGCCCACCGCCGCGTTAGCTAAAGGACCACCCTCGTGACAATGCTCCGTGGCCATTTGCGATCTGTAAGCATGTGCGGTAATTCATGACCGCCGAGCGGTCGCGGAGACGCTCCCACGCGGAGCATGGGAGCGAGGACTCGGTTAGGGCATCACCCTGAAATCTCAGCTTGAGCCACGATTCGAAGTGCGTCGCGTTACGGGTTCGCATCTCATTCATACGGCCAGTCTTATGTACAAGCTCTGGAATATCGTCAGGCTGGCCGTTCGCAACCTCACGCTGCACAAATTGCGTTTTTTGCTCACCGCGCTCGGTCTGATTTTCGGCGTATCATCAGTGATCGCGATGCTGGCGATCGCTGAAGGGGCGAGCGTCGAGGCGCAGCGGCAGATCGCCGAGCTGGGTGCGACGAATGTCATCATTCAGAGCAAGAAGCCGGTTGAGGAGTTGAACCCGTCGAAGGAATCGACTCAAAGCCTCATCTTCAAATATGGACTCACCAACCTCGACTTTGAACGCATCATCAAGAATGTACCCACCGTTGTTAATGCGACTCCCATGCGCGAGTTCCGCAAAAACGTCCGACATCATGAGTTCGAGATGGAAGGGCGAATCGTCGGCGCCAATCCCGACTGCCTCGCGGTCACGGGTCAGTCGATCGCCGAAGGACGATTCTTGACCGACCGCGACATCGAACAGGCGTCCAATATCGCCATTCTCGGCTCCGAGATTGCTTCAAAACTCTTTCCGTTCGGCGGCCCCGTCGGGCAGTCGATTCGTATCGGCGAAAACCACTACTACATGATTGTGGGCGTGACAAAATACAAGGCACCGTCAGGTGGGACCGGTAGCAGTCTCTCGGCACAGGATCTGAACAAGGATGTTTATATTCCGCTGAGCACCGATCGTGCGCGGTTCGGCGATTTGATCATCGGGGAGAAACAGGGGCAGCTTTCGGCCGAAAAGATCGAACTGAGCCAAATCACCGTGACAGTGGGATCCATGGAAGACGTCAAGCGAACTGCGATGGCACTCGAAAGCTTGTTGCTTCAGTCTCATCCCAAGAAGGACTACAGCGTCACCGTACCGCTCGAACTGCTGGAAAAGGCCGAGGCCACCAAACGCATTTTCAACCTGGTGCTGGGGTCGATTGCGGGCATTTCGTTGGTGGTCGGCGGCATTGGGATCATGAACATCATGCTCGCCACGGTTTCCGAGCGAACGCGCGAGATCGGTATTCGCCGGGCGCTGGGAGCGAAGCGTCGCGACATCATCACGCAATTCCTGGTCGAAACGTCCGTCATCTCAGCGACTGGCGGAATTCTTGGCGTTGGGCTCGGACTGGCGATTCCGCCGTTCGTCTCACACTTCTCGGGCATCCCCGCTGTGATTCGGCCCTTCTCGCCGATCGTTGCGTTCGTGATCGCACTGATGATCGGCGTGATCTTCGGCGTCTACCCCGCGCGACGGGCGTCGATGATGGACCCAGTCGAAGCGCTGCGTTCGGAGTAGTCGCCACCGCTTCCGAACGACCGTGAAATCTCTGGTTTCACTACGCGCAAAAAATCCTCGGCAGCCTGTCAGAAGATTCTGGCAGAGTTGCCGAGGATATTTTCAGGAGCGACGTTAGGAGTCGTCCTTGATTAATGGGCGTTGTAGGACTTGAACCTACGACCCCCAGCGTGTCGAGCTGGTGCTCTAGCCAACTGAGCTAAACGCCCTGCGTGAGCTTATAACATAGCGGCGAAGGCGGGCGGAGTCAAGCGGCCACAACCGCGTTCGCCCTGGTTTTTGCTCATACTTCGAGGATTTCGTTCGACTTCTTCTCGGCAAGGTCATTCACCTTCGCCTCGAACTTCTTCGTCAGGCTCTGGATCTCTTCCTTGCACGTTTCGAGATCGTCCTCGGTGAGGATCTTGTCCTCGAGCTCTTTGTCGGCCTGCTTGTTCGCGTCGCGCCTGATGTTGCGGATCGCGACGCGGGCTTCTTCGGCGAGGTCCTTCGTGCGGGCAACGAGCTTCTTACGCTGTTCGACCGACAGCGAGGGGACGTTCAGGCGGATCACCTTGTTGTCGGAGTTCGGCGTGAGGCCGAGGTCGGACGCCTGGATCGCCTTGACGATGTCGCCGAGGACTTGCTGGTCGAACGGGCGGATCAGAATCTGCTGCGGCTCGGGGGTGCTCAGGTTCGCGAGCTGTTTGAGCGGAGTGAACGAGCCGTAGTATTCGACGCGAATCGAATCGACCAGGCCGACGTTTGCCCGGCCGGTGCGGACACCCTTGAGCTGATCGCTCAGCAGGGCGATGCTCTTTTCCATCCGTTCTTCAGCTTCGAGAGCTATTTCTTCGATGCTCATGAAATCACCTCGCGGAGCAAGCAGCGGTCGCGATCGCGGCCGTTTTCATCTTTTCATCATTCTAGCGAGATCAGGCGCAGCCGACACCGGGCTCCTCAAAAGAGGAAGCTCGATCACTCGGTAGCACTACCGGGCCGGGGGCGCGGGGAGGTCGAAATCCAGGTGCCAATTGGCTCGCCGGCAATCGCCCGCTCGATGTTCCCTTCCTTCTTGAAGTTGAACACCATGATCGGCACGTTGTTCTCGAGACACATGCCGATGGCCGTCATATCCATGACCTTCAGGCTTTCCTGAATCATACGCTGATAGGTCAGTGTATCGTAGAGAACGGCGTGCGGGTTCTTCTCGGGGTCGGCCGAGTAAACACCTTCGACGCGCGTCGCCTTCAAGATCACGTCGACGCCGAGTTCCTTACCGCGAAGGGCGGCGGCGGTGTCGGTCGTAACGAACGGGCTGCCGGTTCCCGTGGCAAGGATGATCACCCGTCCCTTGGCGAGATGGCTCAATGCACGGCGGCGAATGAATGGTTCGGCGATCTCGGCCATATGAATCGTCGTCATGAGCCGCGTTGCGCAGCCGACCGATTCAAGTGCATCCTGAAGCGCGAGGCCGTTGATGACCGTTGCAGTCATTCCCATATAATGGGCTGTCGCTTCTTTGATCACTTGCGAACCGCGGAGCGATGCACCTCGGAGGATGTTGCCACCGCCGACGACGATGGCGACTTCAACTCCGCGCGCGGCGACGCGTGAGGCTTGCCGGGCGATCCGGCTTACTTCTTCGACGTCGATTCCCCCCTGGCCGGGGCGGCAAAAGCTCTCACCGGAGAGCTTGAGTAGAACTCGCTTGAACACAGGCGGACCAGCGTGAATGGCGTCCAATGAAGAGTCTCCTGGGGCGGATCTGTCGTTGACCGGCAAATGCTCATGCCAGGAAATAGGACGATTCCGCCGATCCGCGATGCGAGTTCTTGCAGTAAACCGGTCGATCAGGCTTCGGTGTCAGGTGGCTGAGATTATGACGCGAAGTTTGAAACCCTGAGGCTTCTTTCGCTTCGCTCAACCCAAATCCCAGCCACCCAGTCGAATGCCTTACAGTCGATCAGGCTTCTTCGGTCGTCGCGGCTTCGCCGACGATGAAGCGGGCGAACCGGCCGATGGTGATATTCTCACCCGTACGCGCGTTGACTTCCTGAACGATCTGGCGGATCGTCTTGGCGTCGTCCTTCACGAACGGCTGGTCCATCAGGACGCGCTGTTCGCCGGCCCAGCGGGAAAGCTGGCCTTCGACGATCTTCTCGCGAATGTTTTCCGGCTTGTTGGCGGCAGCGGCTTCGAGCGCGGCCTTCTGGGCGGCGAGCGCTTCGGCCGGCATGTCGTCGCGGTTGATGTACTTGGGGTTGGCCCCAAGGATGTGGACCGCGAGATCCTTCGAAAGCTGACGGAACTCATCGTTGCGGGCGACGAAGTCGGTCTCGCAGTTCAGCTCGACCATCGCGCCCTGCTTGGCGTCGTGATGAATGTAAACTTCGACGCGGCCGGCGTTCGTGGCGCGGCCGGCGCGGTTTTCCGCGTTCTTGCCGTGCTTCGCCTTCGCGAGTTCGATGGCCTTCTTGGGATCACCGTCGGCCTCTTTCAAGAGAGTTTTGCACTCCATCAGGCCGAGGCCGGTTGTTTTCCGGAAGTCGTTCACCATCTGGGCCGTGATCTCGGCCATCGCAGGGTCTCCTTCTTGGCAGTCCGTTAGGTCGTGGAATTCTCTCGGCCGGATGTTCCGCGTCCGATCCCGCCAGTGCGAGACCTGAAGGCGGTCCGATGCATCGACACAGAATGGCGCGAGGTCGTTCCGAAGACAAGACCCCGCGCCACGCGTAACGGTTCGTTCGATCGTAATTCGTGCCCGTGCCGCTTATTCGCCGGCGGACGGAGCTTCGGGAGCGGGAGTCGCTTCCGGGGCCGGAGCCGGGGTCTCGGCCGGTGCGCTCGATTCGACCGGAGCCGGAGCGTCGGCAGCAGGAGCTTCGCCACCTTCGGCCGGAGCCGCAGCGCGAACGGCCGAGCGAGCGATGGCCGGGCCGCGGCCGCCACCCTGGTTACCACCAGGACGTCCACCACCCTGGTTGCCGCCACGGTCACGACGATCGCGATCGTCACGACGCTGGCCCTGCTGGTCGCCTTCGCGGGCGGGGGGCTCGGTCGGGGCCGAGGCCTTGCCTTCGATGATCGCGTCGACAAGGCGCTTCACGATCAGCTCGATCGACCGCATGCTGTCGTCGTTGCCGGGAATTGGCAAATCGACGTCATCGGGGTCGCAGTCGGTGTCGAGGAGCGAAACGACCTTGATTCCCAGCTTCTTGGCTTCCGAAACCGCGATGTGCTCACGGTGCGGGTCAATGATGAAGAGGGCTTCGGGCAGGCGGGTCATGTGCCGGATGCCCGACAGGTTGCGGTCGATCTTCTGGCGCTCACGAGTGAGCGTCGAGATCATCTTCTTCGAGTAGCTAAGCGCCTGTTCGCCGTCGAGGGTTTCCTCGAGCTCTTCAAGGCGTTCGAGCCGGCTGCGAATCGTACGGAAGTTCGTGAGCGTACCACCCAGCCAGCGCTCGGTGACGTACGGCATCTGGCAGCGGTTGCACTCTTCGACGAGCGTCTCGGCGGCCTGGCGCTTCGTGCCGACGAACAGGATGAGACCGTTGTTCGCCGCAACGCGGTGGAAGAACTTGGTCGCGCGGAGGAGACCGCGGACGGTCTCTTTCAAGTCAATGATATGAATCAGGTTGCGCTTGCCGTAAATATACGGCTTCATCTTGGGGTTCCACCGGCTGGCCCGGTGACCGAAATGCACTCCAGCGTCGATCAAGTCTTTTACCGCGATGGACACGAGGCCGACCTCCCAGGTCGAAACAGGACGATTCCGAGCCGCGATCCCAAGGCGACTTGCCCCGGGCGGCTGTTCCAAAAGTCAGTGGGGCGGACAATTTGCGAAGGAATATCGTACCTTAATCGCCCCCGTCACGTCAAACCGAAGGAACAGCGTGGACCAGAATGTCGGATTCGTGTCGTAAGTACAAATCAACCAATCTGTTGCGACGGAGGAAGCGGCGTGCCGTTCAGGGCGCCGTTAAGGAATTGCTTGATCGCGGGCACAAGGTTCACATTGCCGAGCTGAAACGGAAATCCGTGGGCGGCCCAGGAGATTGTGACAAGCGTGTGCGGAACCCCTGCTTTTGTGAGTGCGCTATCAAGTTCGTACGACTGCGATGGGAGGACGGTCGGGTCGTCGAGCCCTTGGGCGATGAAAATGGGCGGCGTATTAGCGTTGACGTAAGTTATGGGCGATGCGGCGGTGTAGCGGTCGGGATATTGCGAGGGCGGGCCACCGAGGAATGTCGTAAAATAGGGAATGACCGAGGCGCGGCTTTCATTGTAGAGGGCAGTCAGATCGGTCGGGCCGTAGAAGTCGACGACGGCCGCAATGTGCGTCGCGGCGGCCTGCTTGGGATCGACGGGCGCGTTGGTGTTGGGCACGCCGCTGATGACCTTGGTTGGCGGATAAGTACCTAAAAGTAGCGCGATGTGGGCGCCTGCCGATTCTCCCATCGCCACGATCTTGCTCGTGTCGAGATTGAACTTGTCGGCGTTGCGGTGAACCCAGCCGACGGCCGCACGCGCATCTTGAAGGTTGGCGGGCCAGGTGTGGCCGCCCGAACTCGACGCGTAAGTGTAATCGACGCCAGCAACTGCGTAGCCCAGATGCGTGAAGACCGAGACGCGTCCACCGTAATCAGCCCGGCTCGCCCAGCGCCAACCGCCACCGGGAAACGCAAGGATGATCGGCCAGCCCCCCTCTGGAGCCTGTCCGACCGGCAAGTAGAGGTCGAGCTTTTCCACCCGTCTGCCGTGGTGCGTGTAGGTGATGTTCTTGATCACGCGCTCGCCCAGATTGGCGCGGTCGGGCGAGAGTTGCTCGATGACTCGGGAATCAGCGGGAACAGGATTAGCCAGGCCAGATGATGGTAGCTGCCGTTGGTCGAGCGACTCGACCTCGTCAGGCACAAATGCGCGCAATCGACGGCTCGCGTAGCTCCGCGATGTTCGGCTCATTTTATGGCTCAAGGGATGATTTCGAGCGCGGCGAAGCGATCAGACCGTGCGGTCGAGAACTATTCTGAGTCATAAAAACGCATCATGATGCCATGTTTTTGGGTTTAGGCCGGCAAAGCGAGCGAATTGTGGCGATTATCGCGATTACGTCAAGCCGGCGGCGTTCTCCCTAATTCTCGAAGTAGAGCAACGTCTGTGCTTTTCCGTGAGTAGTTGCGTTCGCAGGTCGCGAAATCGCTGCATCTTCTTTGCCCCCAAATGGATGGGCCAAATGTAGATGTATGCCTTTTCGTAGAATTCGTCCTTGGCCCAGTCCAGGAACCGCCACTCGCATTCAAGATCGGCCGGAAGAATGAGCGGCCAGCTCTTGATTCGCTGCTCGTCGAGCGCGCTGTAATGGCTGACCAAATGTTCGGCAAGGCGCGCTTGCCCTGCGATGAATCTTAACCATCGTATATCTCGCGCGATTAATTCGCATCGATCGGCAACGACCGTTCCATTTGCAACCGCATCATCCCAAAACGATTCTGCACGGTGTGAATCTGAATTCCGGTAGTACCACCAACCGGCGTAGCAGAGCGTCGTTTCATACGAGTATTTGAGCAACTCGGCAATGTGAACGTACCCGAGGCGCACAGCCGCGTCGTACTGTTCATGATGCGACCTGGCTTCGAATTTAAAGAATTCCACAGCCCCACGTAGCTGGGCATCGCCAGGCATGATGATTGTCTCTCGCTCGATCGTTTCCTGGTCGATCGGCTTGCCTGGTTGTCCCGCGGTCGAGGTTGCAAAACACCACACCGCCGAAACAAGCGCAGACGTCAAGACAATCGCATGTTTCGACGATGTGCGGCACGTCTTCGCTTTCCTCTGCGCCGGGGCGATCAAAATTGCTTTGCAGATTGATCTCAGTCACGTATTTTGCCCTCTCAATCGACTCTTATGTTGGGAATTCTGACGAAGTCGTGTGTTGGCGAAGGCAAGTCGGTAGATGAGCCAAGGTTGCGGGTAATCGTCACCAGTGGTAGCATCAATGCAATTCGATGTTTAAGGTCCTGGATAAACAGGAGGCACCATGTGGGTGTCTGGGGCCGACGATCCAGAGTTCACAGCCAAGCCCGTTGAGGGATCGAAGCCGGGCGACGGCGAGTTGTTTATCATCTCGGATGGCCGAAGTGATCGCTCGCTGGCGCTTCGTCATACGTTGATCCAATTGGTTGGAACGCTTTTTCAGGGGCTGGCGATCTTATCCGCGGCGATCGGATTGATGGGCGTCGTCGAAATCCTGCGAGGTCGCGGTGATTCGCCGTTCGGCGGTGCGTGGCGCGGGAGAGTCTTGCCGCCGGCGAACAATGAGTTCGCGAACCTGTTCACTGATGTCGCAGTTCCCGTGCTAATCGGCGTGCTCATGGGGTGGTTCTGGTTCGGGCTGGGAAGAAGTCTAAAGCGACGCGCGGTCTGGGCCCGCTGGTTGAGCGCAGCGCTCCTCACCGCGGTTTCGATTCCGCCGATGGCTCGCTGTATTCAGGCGATTTGGGGACAAACCGGCTCGATGGCGGCGTTCATGTTTTTGCTCGCGCTTATGCCTGCCGTCGCGGCCTGGATCCTGACATCTTCGGCGACCGATCGCCTCTTCGACCCGGAGTTTTCTCTCGTCGCGGTGCAACGCGCGGAATCACTTGGGTCCACTCACTTCGCCGTGAGAATCATCGCGATCTTGAGTGTCGTCGCGCTGTTACTGATGGTCATCTTCCTGGGGTAGCCTGATGCGTGCAAGTTTCAGCCGCAGTGCGTTGAATTGAGGAGTGTCGCAATCGAGGGACCGGTGGTCGCATGAAGCACGTTGCACCCGCGTCTGCAAAGAACGGTCGTTTCAAGCTGCAGATTATCGTCGCACTCGTCGCGTTCGGAATCGCCTTCGTAATGGCGGAGATCGGGTACGTTTATGCGGCGCTGCGGTTTTCCGTCGCCAAAGGAGAGGCTAACCGGCGCGAGTGGCTTGCGGCGATTGAGTCGCTCGATGTCGTGCTGCGCGCCGATCCCTATGCTTCCGCCGAGGCGAACTTGCTCCGAAGCACAGCAATCAACAGTGCGCTGGACGAAGGCGTCGATCTTGGAGGCCGTCGCAACCGGCAAGACGCCCTTCGCGATCTCGATCAGTGCCTGGCGATCAAGCCTGACTGGGGTGAGGCACTTTACCAGCGCGGGTGTACACTCGCCTCGCTGCGAAGACGTACCGAAGCACGCGAAGCATTGGAACGCGCGATTCCCCAACTCGCCGACCCGGGCGACGCCTTGATCCTCCTCTCGGACCTCGCGCGCGATGACAGTGATTTCGCGGCTGCGGAGAAATTGATCACGCGTGCCATCGAAATTCGGCCGTTGGCTCCAGAGCTCTATGAGAAGCGGGCATTTCTTCGAACATTTCTCCGCGACTTTCACGGTCGCTATCTCGACGAGGCCCGAGCTCTCAAGCTGACGGAACGACCGATTTTTGCCTCGCTCGAAGAGGTGGAAGCGAGCGAGCGCGACTCGAGCAATCGACCTGTGAGCGCAAATCAGAATACACCCGCCGTCCGTGCTGCCTTGGCGAGCCTTGAAGGGGATTGGCTCGTCGTCGATAAGGAAACTTCAAAACCTGAAGATCCCAATGCGCCGCGACAAACGTTGGTCATGCAGTTTCACGGCGGGAAGTTGACGCTCGTGCGCGTTGGTGAGTCCGATCCCTTCGCGACTTACGTTGTCGAGCCCGATGAAACCGATCGGCGGATTCGCATCGATATCAAACGCAAAATCGACGGCCGCGAAACTACCATGCGCGGTCTCTACAGTGTGAACGATAACGTTCTCCGATTATTTCTTGCGGATGAAGGTGGTCCGCGTCCGACCGGATTCACCGCGAAGGGACAATTTGGCGTGGCGATCTACACCATGAAGCCGGCAAGCCAGGGACGCCCCGCGATCAAAGCGCCAAGATCGCTCGATCCCGATGCGGCTGGTAGGGAAGATCTTCGACATTATCAGCGGAGTCGTACGGGAAGGGAACCCTACGGTAGCCAAATGGCCGATTCCATCGAATAATTGAGCCATCGTAGAAGAAGCGGGATGAGGCTCGATTGAATGGGACGCCTTGCGTTTTGGCTCAGCCTGATCGTCGCTGCGCAAGCCAGTGGAGAAACGCACTGGGCGTTGCGTCCGCTTGCGCGCCCTGCGGTGCCCGGTGGAAATGACGTCCATCCAATCGACGCGTTTGTCCGGATGCGCCTGAGCCGCGCAGGTTTGGCTCCATCCTCGCCCGCAGATCGAATCACGCAGATTCGTAGGCTGAGTTTCAGCCTCCGTGGATTGCCGCCGAGCATCGCGGAGATTGATGCGTTTGTTGCGGATCAGTCGCCGCTGGCTTATGAGAAGCTGGTCGATCGCTTTCTGGCTTCGCCCGATTTCGGCGAACGCTTTGCCACGCCGTGGCTCGACCTCGTTCATCACGCCGACAGCGACGGATTCGAACTCGACGGCAAGCGCAAAACGGCATGGCGCTATCGCGACTGGGTGATCGACGCGCTCAATTCCGACATGCCGTTCGACCGCTTCGTCAGGTTACAACTTGCGGCCGATGAACTTGGTGAAGAACCGTCGCAACGCGCTGCTCTCGGGTTCCTTCGCGCAGGGCCGAGCGTTGCGAATGAGCGGACGGAAGCGGTCCGTATGGATGAGCTGGATGACATCGTTCGCACAACGACTGAGACGTTTCTCGCGCTGACGGTCGGTTGTGCGCGGTGCCACGATCACAAGACCGACGCAATTCCCACCGAGGATTACTATCGGCTCGTCGCCGTGTTTGCGCCCTCACGGCCAGGCGACGTTTCGCTCGTCTCCGTGGCTGAGATCGAATGGAATCGCCAGCAAACCGCGGCCATCGAAGCCCAACTCGACTTTGTGCATAACGAACGCTTGGCGCTCGAAAGAATTTCGCGTGAATTGGATTCTAGCGCCTCAGAATTGGCGCTGTTGCACGCGGCTCGAGACGAATACCGAGCGCGGAGTGATCAGCTAGCGACACAGATGCCGGCATTGCCTCCGGAAGGACGCGGCGTTGTGGAATCGGGGAAAATTCCCGATGTCTACGTGCTCGAACGCGGCGATGTGAATCGCAAACGACAACGCGTGGCGGCTGGTCCGCCCGGAATCGTGTCGGGCAAAACGATCACGTTTACCGATCCTCCGGCAATTGCGAAGTGGAGTGGCTATCGTCGCGCGCTTGCGGAGTGGCTCACGAACGACGCGCGGCATCTCCTGGCGCGTGTCCAGGTGAACCGCATCTGGCAGGCGCATTTCGGGACGGGAATCGTGCCGACAGCGTCCGACTTCGGCGCTACAGGCGAATCACCTGCAAACGCGGATTTGCTCGAATGGTTGGCGTCTGAATTCATCGCGCGGGGTTGGAGCCAGAAGGCAATTCATCGGCTGATTGTCACGTCCGAAGCGTATCGCCAGACGAGCCAAATCCGGGTAAATGAATTTCGGCTCGACCCGTCAAATCGCCTGCTTTGGCGCTATCCGGCGCGACGACTGGAAGCCGAGATGATTCGTGATGCGATTCTGAGTAATTCGGACACGCTGAATGGGTCGCGCGGCGGCGAGCCAGTGTTTCCGCCGATCGACACGAGCCTGATTCGCACAGGAAACCTGCCGCGATGGCCGCTCAACGCGCGTGACGGACCGGACGTTTGGCGGCGATCGATTTACGTCTTCCGAATGCGGTCGATTCCCTTTCCCTTCTTCCAGGCGTTTGATGCTCCCGATCGGGCCCTCCCCTGCCCTGCGCGAACTCCGACGATCACGCCCAATCAAAGTCTCGCGCTCTGGAACGATCCGGCGATTCTGGCTCAGTCGCGGAAGTTCAGTGAGCGGATTCGGGCTGAAGTTCTGAGCGATCGTGACGCTCAAATCACGCTGGCTTTTCGGATCGCTACCGGTCGGGCGCCGACGGAAACTCAACGGCTCGCTGCGAGGCGTTATCTAGAATCAGGCGCCGATCTCGACGGCCTTTGCGGTATTATCTGGAACAGCAACGCGTTCTTATTTCTGGACTAGTCCGTACCATGACTTGCCTTCGATTAGCTTCCCGAAGGATAGCTTGCCGAATGGTCTAAAATGATAAGTGGCAAGGTGTGCCGATATAATCGAAAATGCCGTAGGCCGTTGTTATCAGGAGCGATCGCGTGACCGAAAAGGAAGCAATCGATCTCGCGACAACGGCTGCGCGAGCACACTGGCACGGTACTTTGGAGCTCGTATCACATGATCGAGTCACGGCGAAGTCTTTGAGCGAGTTTTTTAGAGAAGAGTTTTCGAATCCAGAGGTTTATAAGCAAAAGTATGGAATTGAGTTTAGCGAGACATTGATTAAGAAGTTCGTTGACCCCGACAGGTTTAGAGGCATGCAGCCATACTGGCTTGTTCAATTTATTGCTTATCCTACAGATCCGGAACTACGACTCAAATGGCTGTCTGTGAAGGTTGATGAAGAAAGCGAACAGACGAGTATCGATACCTAAAATGTGCTGATTAACTTGCAACCTCAAAAGTATTGAATCGATCATGAAATCACCCTTGAATCCGCTCATGAATCGGCGAAGTTGGTTGACCCAGACGGGCGCCGGCTTTGGTGCGCTCGCTCTGCTCGATTTGCTCGCGGCTGATGCAGGAGCGGGAGTCGCTGGAAACGGGCCGGCGAAATCGGTCATTCAGCTTTTCATGTATGGCGGGCCGAGTCAGGTTGATACGTTTGATCCCAAGCCGGAACTTCAAGCGAGAAACGGCGAGGCATTTCCTTCAAGCGAGCGAATCCGGCCGTTTTTTGGTGCTCCCGGACCGTTGCTCGCGAGTCCTTTCTCGTTTGCCCAACATGGTCAAAGTGGAGCTTGGGTTTCGGAGTTGTTTCCCGAACTGGCAAAGGTTGTCGACGACGTTGCGTTCATCAAGTCGATGCATGCCGATAGCAACAATCATGCACCCGCCCTCTTCGAGATGAACACCGGGCAAATCCGTCCCGGCTCGCCCTGTTTGGGGACGTGGGTTCAATACGGGCTGGGAACGTCGAACCAGAACTTGCCTGGATTCGTCGTGATGTGTGATGACGAAGGCGGGCCAATCGGCGGCGCTGCGAACTGGAGTGCGGGTTATCTCCCGGGGTCGAATGCCGGCATGGTGATGCGATCACACGGCGAGCCGATTTTGAATCTGTCACGCCACGCTCCGCAATCCCCCGAGCGAGTTCAGGCCGATCGCACGCTGCTCGAGGCGATCAACCACGATCATCTTGCAAACCATGCGGGCGAGCCCGAGCTAGAAACGCGCATAAAATCCTATGAGCTGGCGTTTCGCATGCAATCCGAGGCGCCCGAGGCGGTCGATATCAGCCGCGAGTCGGCAGAAACGCGCAGCCTTTATGGTCTCGACAATCCGGTGACGGCGAGCTTCGGACGACGCTTGCTTATGGCTCGCCGTCTGGCCGAGCGTGGGGTGCGGTTCATCCAGGTTTACAGCGGAAGCGGCGGCAATTTCGACAACCGCAACTGGGACGCACACAACGACTTGATCAAAAACCATCGCCGCCACGCCGCCGCGACAGATAAACCGGTCGCAGCCCTAATGGTCGATCTCAAGCGTCGAGGATTGCTCGACCAGACGCTCGTTCTCTGGGGCGGAGAGTTCGGGCGACTGCCAATCTCTCAGGCCAAGATCGGTCGCGATCATAATCCGCATGGGTTTACGGTCTGGATGGCCGGCGGTGGCATAAAAGGCGGCGTATCCGTTGGTGCGACCGACGATTTCGGCTATCGCGCCACGGTTGACCCGTACCATATCAATGATTGGCACGCGACGATTCTGCACCTGCTGGGGATCGACCACCTGGCACTGACGTATCCGCACGAGGGTCGCAACAAGCGGCTCACGGATGTCGGCGGGCGATTGATTACGGGCGTGTTGAAGTCTCCATCGCGAACATCTGGTTGAACGATTCGGTACGTCACCGCATAATGGTCTGTGACAAGAGTCGTCGGCATCCGTGAAGGGGCGTGACATTGGGTTTTCTGGGCCGCGCAAAGTCGCTCTGGGGTGGGTCGTCCGGCCAGTCGGGCTGGTCGTCGCAGGACTACCGGGTCGCGTGTCCCGAGGGGCACATCCTCCGCGGCACTCGCACCGACGGCTATCAAGCACTCCGGTGCGACACCTGCGGCGAGGCGGTTTTTATCCTTCCTCGTAGCCCCCTGCCCGAACCGCCCGCGCCGGCCGATGGCCGCCAACGACCCCAGCGCTCGCAGGAAGGCTTCGAAGATGAAATGGCGGGGTACAGCCACGTCCCGCCAGCACCTTCCGCTCGCTCAGCGCCTCAGCCGGCGGACGAAGCGCAAATTGAATGGGTCGACGATGTTGAGGAAACTCCCGAGCCCGCTCAGCCGCAGGTTGTCACGGCGAAGCTGATCCCATACGACTACGAGCCCGAGGCGCCGACCTCGGAGCCTGCTCCCGAAGCTCCGCCCAGGCCCGCAAAGCCGAAACCCGCACCACCCGCCTCAAAGCCAGCGCCCGCGGCCAAGCCTGCGCCCGCCCCCGCGCGAACAGTTCCCGCTGGGATGATCGAAATCCCAGACGCGCCGACCTTTGCGGAACGAATCACGCGGAAAAAGAACCTGCTCATCTTCGGTGGCGTCGCGCTTCTGGTCGTCGCAACGGTCGCCATTCGCTGGCGCAAGGGACATCTCGAAACGCTTCCAGCCGTTGTTGAACTGGGTCGCACCGAAGGGCTGGGTAAGCTCGATCTGGGTGATTTCCATGTCGCCAAGCAGATCTTGAAGGAAGCGGCCGCGGCGGTTGAAGCGCTCGGTGGACGCGTCGACGGTGCAGACGAGATTCGCCAGGGTGCGAAAGAAGCGGCGATCTTCGCCGACCGGGTGAGCGAGCGGCTTGAAGTCCTGGTTGAGGGGGCGTCGAAGGCGGAGTCGGAGTCAGATTGGACGTCGCGATTTGGGATTTACCGCGGACAGTCAGTGATCATTGAGTCGACCATCACAGCTGTACCCGATCCGAATAAGCCTGACTCGAAGTATGAGATTGACTACGAAATCCTTTACGGCGGGTCGCTCAAGCCGGCGGGCCGTGGGCGAATCGACCTTACCGGGTTCAAATTGTTCGATCTGGAAAAGCCCAAAGTTGGTGAAGTCAAAACCTTTGGGGCTCGGCTTGAGAGCATGAGCTTTGACAAATCGTCGGGAGCCTGGCTGATTCGTTTCGCCCCGAGTAGTGGTTGCTTCATCACACACGCCAAGGCACTCGAGTCGATCGGCTGGCCGAGCCAGGATCAAGAGCCGGAGGAAAGCCAATGATCGCTTCGCTTAACCTCCTGGCAGCACTCGTGTTAAGTCTCGTGTTCGCGCAGCGGCCCGATCAGGGTGATCACGTCGTCGAACCGGCGGACCTTACCAAAGATCCCAACCTCATCGGCCGCGATGTGACGGTTGACGACCGTATCCGCTACTTCCAGCCCAAGCGCGGAAGCAAAACTCAGATTCTGGAAGAGTTTCTGCTGAAACGATCGGATGTCGTCTTTCGTCTTCCGCCCGGTCTTCGTCCTCAGTATCCGCCGAAACAACCCGCCGTTCGTGCCATTGGCGTGCTGCAAAAGGAGAACGGCCAATACTTTGTGGACGTCATCTCCTACGAGCTGATGCCCAGCGATACCGAGCGATTCGATCGCGAGATCAAGCGGCTGGGGCCAACTGACACCGCGGGCCGCATGGCGTGGGTGAACTGGGCGGAGCGTCGTGCAAAGGATTTCAAGGATAACGAGTTAGCAGCGCGGGCTCGGGCTCTCGAAACGGAAAGCATCCTGATCGACGCCGAGCGGACGAACCCCGATGACCTGGCTCTGGCGAATCGCGCCCGCGAGCGTCAGCTCGGCGATGATCTGGTGGCCGCACTCGGCCATCGTGCGTTTCAGAACCGGCTGAGAACGTCCAAGTCTCCGGCGGATCTTGCAAAACTCTCCCGCGATGTTGAGTCATTGCTACCAAATGCGTTAAGCCCGAAGCCGGCTTCTGGCCTCGACGATTGGCGAACCCGGATGCGGACAAACCCGATCACGGTTTATCGCAATGCGTCGCCCGAAACGCGTGCGGCGCTTGATCGTGCGCTCTATGTCGACGTCGTGCAAAAACAGTTTGAGACCAAGCTGGAAGCCTCACCCGACAAAGCACTTGCGCTGGCAGACGAGGCAACCGCCAAGCTGCCCGATCATCCCGAGATCGCGCGCAGCCTTCGCGACCGTGGTCTGAACATGACGGAGTCGAAAGTCACCTCGATGCGACTTTCGGATGTCGAAGATCTGGCGAAGACTTTCAAGGACGACGGCCAGCCCGATCGCGCGAAGAAGGTGCTCAAGGAGTGGCTCGATCAGGAGCGTCAGAAGCTGCATCGCAGCGACGCAGAAGGCCATATCCTCCTGGCAGATCAGTACAACCGGCTGATTGGCGACCGTGGCTCGGCCGGATCGCTTCTCTCCGCTGCGCTCAAGGCTGACCCCCAGGCCAAGGGAGTGACGGACGCCTTCCGGCGCCTGGGATTCCGCAAGTCGGCCGACACGAACGATTGGTACGATCCGACCACCATCAAGACACCATCCGAACCAACTGAAACGAAACCCGCGCCACGCGAGACGAACCGAAATGAGGGTTCGCTTCGAGGGCTCTCGCCCGCTCAGGTGCAGGCGCGGCTCGGCGCGAAGCCCGACCGGATTGTCAGGGTTTCGACACAGGACGAAACGATTGAACAATGGATTTACGCAGGGACCCGCGGACGAACAATTGTTAACTTTCGGTTGCCCAAGGGCCGAGGCATGGCTGAAGTCGTTTCAAATTACTCCTTGCCCTAAAACGAGTTAGCTAAACTCTCCCCTATGGAATTCGGCCAGAGTGGAACCCGTTGGCGTTGAAAAGCGTCTAAAATGCACGGGTCGCGAGACCGGCCAAAGGCGCGCAAGTGTTGCCAAAGGAAAACTTGGCTCTTTTTTGCAAACCTTTAGCAAGGTGCTACGTATTACCAGTGTGGATTGGGAAAAAGTACGGCACAACCTTGTCACTGGCGCATAATGTGCTTGGTTAGCGCAATAACTTCATCCCAGCCACGAAGATTAGCGGGGTGAGTTTTGCGACCCGACTCTGTCGAGCGATGGTTTCCACCCGGTCAACCATTATCGCAAGCGATCCGCAGGTGTTTATAAGATCGGGACAGACGCTCGGCAGATAGTCAGAAACGTCCATCGCGTTCACATACGGCATCCTCTGTCGTTCGACAGGATGGACATCAAAGAGGTGCACAATGGCCAAAAAAGAGTCCTTACTTCGACTTCACGCGCGGCTGGTTGCCCGCCGCGATGCGCTTCGTAAAGCCCTGGCCGGCGACATGGACGCCTATCGCGAATACGCCGCAAACGTCGTAGGCGACTCGGTGGACGCTGCTGTCGACACGGCCAATGATGAAATTAGCTCTCAAATCGTCGAGATCGAGAGCCGTGAGCTCGGCCAGATCGAGCACGCGTTGGAACGAATCGTGGAAGGAGTTTATGGCCGTTGCGAGTATTGCGGCGAAAAAATCGCCGAAGCTCGTCTCAACGCCCTCCCTTACACGAATACCTGTATCGATTGCCAGCGTGAGAACGAACGGTCTGGCGGCCGACTTGCCCGCACCGTCGAAGACAATCGCTGGGCGAAGATTTACGACAAGCCGATGGCCGACTCGGACGGCGACGCCCATGTCAAGCTTTCGGACTTCGAGATGGACCTGAGCGAAACGGGTCGTTAATTCGCAAAAACTCGGGCCGGGGGCGGAATGCTCCCGGCCTTCGCTTGCGCCTGCCGAACTCCCACCATTGCTCCGCTTCTGGGCACGTCTGCTGCAACCTGGTCAACTCTCACACCACGATTCTGGTTTCTTTGACTTCCCTGGAATTGTAGAGATATACTGGCGTTGGTGTTTTGCGCGCAAGCGGATCGCTGCTTGCCGCGTGCAGTGGCGTGAGTGGAGACCGGCCGATCATGTCGCGGACGAACTCGCCCCTGATGCTGGCAGCCGTCCTTGCGGTTGGCGTATTGCTCGGGCTGAACCTGGCCCGTCGCGACGTTCCTCTCGCTGCGCAGGCCGCCGACAATCCCAAGCCAAGACAAACAGTCACGCCCCCCATCGATAACCCCGATGATATCGCCCCTGCGCGAACCGAGGCATCGCTTTACGCGGAAATCGATCGTGAATACACCAAATTTGAACATGTGAACCGCACGTTCGAATTGGTCGCCCGCGCGGTATCACCATCAGTCGTTCATATCGTTGCCCGCAAGGTCGGCCGCAAGGAAGACGATAAGCGCTCGCACGACTTCGAGGAAACCGGTTCAGGCGTGATCGTTCGCGACGACGGCGGCCGTGGTCTCTTCGTTTTGACGAATAATCACGTCGTCGCTAACGCGACAACCGACGACATTCAGATTTACCTCAACGACGGCCGGGCACTGCGTCCGGAGCGGTTGTGGACTGACTCCCGCGCCGATATCGCGGTCCTCAAGATCGGCCGTGAAGACCTTCCCGCCGCCCGCCTGGGCGATAGCGACCGCCTCCCTATTGGCTCGTGGGTGTTGGCGATCGGTTCCCCGTTCGGTCTCACGCATTCGGTGAGCCAGGGGATCATCAGCGGTCGCGGCCGGCACGAGGCAGACCTCGAAAAAGCAGGCGTCGAGAATCAAGACTTCCTCCAAACCGATGCTGCGATCAACCCCGGCAACTCGGGCGGACCGCTCGTCAACATGAAGGGCGAAGTGATCGGTCTGAACATCGCCATCCTTTCCAATGGTGGTGGCAGCGAAGGGGTGGGGTTCAGCATTCCCATCAATCTCGCCAAATGGATCATGTCGTCGCTGATCAGCAATGGCCGGGTCACCCGAGGCGCACTGGGCGTCAAGCTTCGCCCCGACTTCCTCGCCGAAAACGCGGTTGCCCTCGGGCTCGACCGGCCTCGTGGCGCGTGGGTTGATTCGGTCGATAGCGCCTCACCCGCCGCGCTTGGCGGCGTGCGCGTGGGCGATGTGATCCTTCGCTTCAATGGCGTGGATGTGATCGACCTCAATCACCTGATCAACCTGGTGTCGATGGCGTCGATCGGCCGGCCTGCGGATGTCATCATCTGGCGCGACCGCAAAGAGCATAAGCTGCGGATCCAGGTGGCCGACAAGGATCTTGCACTCGGCAGTGCGCCCACGCCTCCCTCGCGCCGGTTGCCAGGCGCGGAGAACGACCTCGTTCGCCGGCCATCGGCAACCAAGAGCGAGGCAGCGACGGTGTTTGGGCTCGAATTGATGACGCTCGACAAAAACCTCGGTCCGCGCCTCGGCCTGCCTGCGGGCCTGAAGGGAGCGGTTATCACCAAGGTCGAGCCCGATAGCCCGCTGAGCACCTATTTCCGCACGCTCGACGTGATTCAAAGCGTGGGCGGTGCAGGTGTTCGCAACGCCGACGAAGCGGTTCAGGCCCTGAATACTCGCAGTCAGCGCGATCACCTCGAAGTCGGCATCCAGCGCCAGGTTGAAGGGTCGATCGAAAGCTTCAAGGTTCGCCTCCCTTGACCACAACGCCCCTGCTCGACGCCGTAAAACTCCTCGCCGATCGGGTTGATCTCTCCGAAACGCAGGCCCACGCCGCAATCAGCTCGATCATGGCGGGCGAGGCGACCGAAGCCGCGCTCGCCGCGTTCCTGACAGGGTTGCGCATCAAAGGCGAAACGCCCGAGGAACTCGCCGGCGCAGTCCGAGCCGCACGCGAACACGCGAATCCCTGGACTAACCCGCTCGGCGACCGTGAACTGCTCGACACCTGCGGCACCGGCGGCGATGGTGCTAATACCGTCAATATCTCGACCGCAACAGCGATTGTTGTGGCGGCTTGCGGAGTGCCGGTCGCAAAACACGGCAATCGCTCGGCATCGGGCAATTCCGGCAGCGCGGAAGTGCTCGTCGAGATGGGTATTGATATCGAAGCGCCAAACGAAGTTCTGGCGCGAAGTCTCGCCGAGCTGGGGCTGACTTTCCTGTTCGCACCGCGGTTTCATCCGGCGCTTCGGCATGCGGGAGCCGTTCGACGTCAATTGCCGTTTCGCACGCTGTTCAATCTGGTGGGACCACTCGCGAATCCTGCGCGCCCCACACTGCAAATCGTCGGCGTGTCGGGCGAACGTCAGCACGTTTTGGTTGCCGAGGCGCTCAATCGTCTGGGCTCTCGAAGAGCCGCAGTCGTACGCGGGGCCGATGGCGTCGATGAAGTAACGCTCGGCGGTAGCACGCACGTCTTGTGGGTTGAAAACGGCGAGATCAAACCGCTTACGTGGGAACCGGAAGACTTCGGCCTGCCCCGAGTTACGGTTGACGAGCTGCGCGTGACTGGTCCGACTGATAGCGCATCGCGTTTGAAAGCGCTCCTCGCTGGCGAATCTGGTCCAGTACGATCGTCGGTGCTCGCCAACGCCGCGGCGGCGCTCTTGGTGGCCGAAAAAGCGAGCGAACTCAAAGAAGGCGTTGCGCTCGCAAGCGACGCTATCGACTCTGGTCGCGCAGCCGACTTGCTGGAACGCTGGAAGACCTATCGCGGCGTCAAACCCGATTGAGCCACAAGTCTTCGCCGACTTCGTATTCGCCAAGGTGAAAACCCAGCGATTCGTAAGTCTTTCGTGCGCGATGATTATTCACTTCGACATACAATCGCAGGCCGATCACATCGGGCGTGGCCATCGCCTCGGACTTCACGAACTGAAGTAACGTCTTGAAGACGCCCTGGCCGCGATATTCAGCATGCACGTAGACCGACTGCAGCCACCAGACCCAACCGTTACGCCAGTCGCTCCACTCGCGGGTCGCACCAACTTGACCGACCACTTCGCGGGTCGCCGCGTCCTCGGCCACCCAGTAGCGAATGCGTCCGGGATCTTCGAGTGCGCGAGTCACTCCCGCTGTGAGAATCGCGCGATCGAGCGTTTTATTCTCGGTTTCGGCGGCGAGTCGAATGTTGTATTCGATGAGGGTGCCGATGTCGTCGGCCTGGGCGGGGCGAACCTGAATGCTCACGGAATTCGCTCACTTCGCTTGCTGCGTGCACGCCGGCTGGCTTCTTCGCAGATGCGCTTTTCTTCGTCGGTCAGACTGCCACGGCCCTGGCTGGCGATCTTCGCCAGAATCTCGTCGAACCGGGCATCGAGCGACTCTTCCGAAACGACCGACACCGAACTCGGGCGCGGCATCGGGTTAGGTTTCTCGGGCGACGACCACGAACCAGGCGTGGGCGGATTATTGGCCGGGCGCGGCGTTTCGCGTTCACGCGGCGGCGGGTCGGGCGGATACACCAGACGCAACTTGGGCGATGCGCCAGGGATCAACCGCTTGAGCGACTTGAGCTTGAATCCGCCAAAGCTCTTCAACCGGAGATCGAGCTGCTTGAACGCAAACGCGTAAGCCACGCCGCCGAGGTGGGCCGCAAATCCGATCGGCTGGTTCGAGTGAATCCACAGGCTATAGCCGTCGCTCACCACGAGGATTGTGAGCAGAACCCACATCTCCATCGGGATGAAATAGAGAATGACCTCTCTGCGTGGGTTATAGAACGTATAAACCGCCATCACCGCGAGCACTGCGCCTGAAGCGCCGACCGCCGTGTGACCGTCGGCCGGATGCCGCGCATGATCCATGGCGACCCAGCACAATGAACTCACTGCCGCTGCCGACAGGTAAAACCACCAGAACTCGCGCGTGCCGTAAAACGCTTCCATATCACGGCCAACCCACCAAAGAATCAGCATATTGATAAGAATATGCCAAATGTCGTAGGGGTTGTGCAGGAACGCGCACGTTATGAGCCGCCAGACCTGGCCGTTCAGGACTGCGGCGCTATTGTTTGCGAGCCATTCGTGGACGAGTTCCTGGACGTCGAACAGGCGCGGCAAAAGGAACATGCCGACGTTGATCAGGATGATCATTTTGCACGCCGGCGCCGCGCCGTAGAGCCACCCGGACCCGCCTTTGTCGTCGCGGTAGTATTCGCGGTCGTAGATACCCATGGCGGCTCCGAGCGAATGGCGCTCCGACGGCCCCGGCCTTGAGCAGGCCGGCCGTCTTTGGGAGAGCCATATACGATAATCATCGGCACGTCTGGCCGATCTGTCAACGGGTCGCGCGCGGGTTCAACGGGTCGCGAAATCGGCCTCGTTGCGCGGGGATTCGTCAGTCCGCGAGCAGGGCGTTAATCGCCTCGCGACGGGTGTCGTACATTGGCCACGATTGGTCGAGCGAGGTCAAATGCAGCAGCTCGCGTGCCTGGGCCGAAACGCCGGCGAGCGCCATGGTGCCGCTCTTCGCCAGAACGATCTTCCAGCAGCGAATCATGATCGCCAAAAAGACGGAGCCAAAATAGGTAACTTGCGAGAGGTCGAAAAGCACAACGGGCTCGACCTCTTCCTTGAGCGGTTTGACAATGAGCTCAGCGGCGATCGACTCGATGTCGGAACCGACCGTCTCGAGCGCAGGGTTGGCGGAGACGATCGTCAGTTCGCCCCGCCGTTCGATCGTGAAGGCGTCGGTTGTCTCGATTTCGCTCATCGCTGATCTTCCGGGATGGGCTGCCAGGGCGTCGTGTCCGATTCGCAAATCAACAGTAGGACAAACGACGCGCGTTCGGCAAGGGGTCTTCCCTTCACCCATCCCTCATAACGACGTGAATCAGGCGGAAGGACGACAGTCCGAGAACGCC
The DNA here is from genome assembly GCA_945957605.1 of uncultured Isosphaeraceae bacterium. Classification (GTDB taxonomy): domain Bacteria; phylum Planctomycetota; class Planctomycetia; order Isosphaerales; family Isosphaeraceae; genus CAMFLR01. The sequence goes on along the minus strand of CAMFLR010000003.1, from coordinate 47,609 downwards.
TTGATCACCTGGAACAGGTCGTTGCCGACGAGCAACTCGTCGTTCTCGAAGTCGCGCAGCCAAACGTAGTTATCGCGATACGCGTGCGCCAGAAGCGGGTAGAGATCCGCCAGGCGAACCGGAATCGCCGGAGTATCGTCTTGGGCCGGAGCCTGATCTTCGGGGTAGGGGTACACGCGAAGTCGTGCGGTGGCCATGGGATCTCCTCCTCCGTGGAAGCCCGCGCTCGGTCGAGAGGGGGGAATTGCCCTCCGCCACGGGCTCAAAAGACATGCAACGGGTGATCGGCGTTAAGGCGCCGATCGCAAACCTCCCGTCCAGCTTCGATACTATCGGCCAGCCGCTCGCCCTTTCATGAGACAAAGCCGGAACAATTGCGCGATTTCGTTTCCTAGCGCCAGGCGTCGCGATCCGTTCGACCCGGAATCGATCGCCGCAAGTCGCGGCAGCGTTGGCGTCCGCGGCACGAGTGCGTCATACTGGTGGATCTATTGCGCAGGCCGGTCTCGCCTTCGCCTCACACCTTTGTTCCGCCCGCCGGAGCCCGCCCCCGATGGAACTGCCTCGTCTGCACGGTATCGTCCCTCCGCTCCCCACTCCTCTGCTCGCAGACGAGTCGATCGACGTCGCCGCCTTCGAAAAACTGGTCGACTCCCAGATCAAGGCGGGCGTACACGGCCTCTGGGTCCTGGGCACCACCGCCCGCTTCGACCTGATCCCCGACAACCGCTGGCGCACCATCGCCGAAATCGCCGCCAAGACCGCCGACGGCCGCGTCCCCCTCGTGCTCAACATCTCGGACCAGGGTACCACCCGAACCCTCGCCCGTGCCAAGGCTTTCGACGACCTCCCCTACGACTACTACGCCGCCCTGCCCCCGTGGTATCAGCCGATGACCTCGGCCGAAGTCGTCGACTACTTCACAACCCTCGCCGACCAGCTCGCCAAACCGCTCGTCATCTATAATGCCCCATGGGTCTCAAACCAGTTGAGCTTCGCCCACCTTCGCCAACTTGCCGATCACCCGCGAATCGTCGGCTGCAAAGACGTGATCTCGACGCTGACGCGCACGCTCGACTGGTCGCCCGCCGAGCGGCGAGCCCAGAACTTCAGCTACCTGCAAGGAACCGACCTCGTCGGCCCGGCTACCAACCTTGGCGCCGACGGCTTCGTGACGAGCCTCTCGAATCCGCTTCCCGAACTGGCCGTCGCGATCTGGAACGCCGCCCGCGCCAACGACGACACCGCCGCTTTCCGTCTCCAATCGCAGTTCAACAAGGTCGCCCGCACAACCGGCTTCGGCCCGATGCTCGCGTGCCTCGAAGTCCTCTGCCGCCACCGCGGATTATTGCGCCGCATGCTCCCCGCCCCGCTCCGCTCGCTCGATTCGGCGACTGCCGAGCGCGTGATCGAAGAAGCCGAGAAGGCGGGTTTGCTTCCTTGAGATCGCGCAGAATGTAAGAGTTGTCGCCCTTTAGGACAACGGAAACAATAGGATTGGGTGGCCTGGACAACTCGTTGTCCGGGTGGCGCAGCCACAAGAGGGTAACGCGGTACAGTTTGCGATCTCCTCTTGTCGCTTCGCGACCGGGACAAGCAAGTTGTCCCGGCTACCCTGCTCCTTGTCGCACCCAATAACAAGCGCGTAGATTTTAATGCAAATTGTCGCAACGCCGGTCCCCAAAGGCCGGCGTTTTTTGTTGAATCGTCGACACGCAAACTGTCGAGTTTTGGACGATTCTCGAATCGATGCGGCAACCGCTTTCTCCAGAAAGTGACCACAAGTCTATCGCCGAGACGCGCACTGCCGTAAGTTAGTCGTCGCGAGCCATGGAAACTCCCCACGTCGTGACTCATCACATCTTTGGAACATCACATCATGAGAAAAGCACCGGTAAGGACTTTGTTCGCCATCGCGGTTGGCGCGGGATTGGGGTACCTCGCAGCAGCAAGCGGCATGGGGCGTTCACGTCCCGCCCTAGCAGCGTCCGAGCCCGCCGCACGTCCGGCAGAGTCTGAGGGCAAAGCTTGCTGTTCCACCGGCCTGAACCGCAACGCCCTGCTCACCCTCGCCACAACGGCCGTTCAGCCCGCGACTCCTGCACCCGTTCAGGCCAAAAAGAAGCCGAATATCGTCATCATCTGGGGCGATGACATCGGCCAGTCGAACGTTAGCGCTTATTCGATGGGCCTGATGGGCTATCGCACGCCGAATATTGATCGCGTTGCCAAGGAAGGGATGATCTTTACCGACTACTACGCCGAGCAAAGCTGCACCGCCGGCCGCGCATCGTTCATCACCGGTCAGCACGGCCTGCGCACCGGCTTGACCAAGGTCGGCCTTCCCGGCTCGACGCTCGGCCTTCAGAAGCAAGACCCAACCATCGCCGAGTTGCTGAAACCCCAAGGCTACGCGACCGGCCAGTTCGGCAAGAACCACCTCGGCGACCGCAACGAATTCCTGCCGACCGTCCACGGCTTCGACGAATTCTTCGGCAACCTTTACCACCTCAACGCCGAAGAAGAGCCCGAACTTCGCGACTATCCCAAGGATCCTGCCTTCCGCCAGAAATACGGCCCGCGCGGCGTGCTCGACTGCAAGGCCACCGACACCGACGACGCCACCGTCGACCCGCGATTTGGCAAGGTCGGCAAGCAAACGATTACCGACACCGGCCCGCTCACCAAGAAGCGTATGGAGACGATCGACGACGTCACCGCCACGCGTGCCGTCGACTTCATGGAGCGGCAATCCAAGGCTGATAAGCCGTTCTTCCTCTGGGTGAATTTCACCCACATGCACTTCCGCACGCACGTCAAGCCCGAGAGCCAGGGTCAATCGGGCCGCTGGCAGAGCGAATATCACGACGCGATGATCGACCACGACAAGAATGTGGGGACGGTCCTCGACGCAATCGACCGTCTCGGACTCGCCGGTGATACCTTCGTCATGTACAGCACCGATAATGGCCCACATATGAATTCATGGCCCGACGCCGCCATGACTCCCTTCCGCAACGAGAAAAACTCGAACTGGGAAGGAGCGTATCGCGTCCCTTGCATGGTGCGATGGCCCGGTCACATCAAGCCCGGCACGGTCTCGAACCAGATCGTCGGCCACCACGACTGGCTTCCCACGTTTGCAGCAATGGCCGGCGACGAAGAACTGAAGGAGAAACTTCTCAAGGGTCATACCGTTGGCGACATGACCTACAAGGTTCATCTCGACGGTAACAACCTCGTCCCTTACCTTACGGGCAAAACCGAGAAGAGCCCGCGCGAGTCGTTCATCTACTGCAACGACGACCAGCAGGTCACCGGTCTCCGCTTCGACAACTGGAAGCTCGTGTTCATGGAGCAACGCGCGAAGGGCACTTTGCTCGTCTGGGCTGAGCCGTTTACAACCCTCCGCGTCCCCAAGATCTTCAACCTCCGCACCGACCCGTATGAGCGGGCCGACATCACGTCGAACACCTATTACGACTGGCTGCTCGACCACGTCTACCTGCTCATTCCCGCGCAGGACTATGTGGGTAGATTCCTGATGACATTCAAGGAATATCCGCAGCGCCAGAAGGCCGCGAGCTTCAACCTCGACGAGGTGATGCAGAAGCTAAAAGGCCAGGCGGGCCAGTAAGGTACACGACTGATTTTTTTTTAGAGCGGCGGTCGATTCACTTCGATCGCCGCTTTTCTCTTGAGCGAGCGGGTCTTACCGATGCGATCAAACTTCTCGATCGTTCCAAGGGCATTTGTCCTGATCGTCGCGCTGATCTGCTCTGCAGATGCGGCGGAAGACCCGCTCCCCTCTTGGAATGACGGAGTGTCCAAGAAGGCGATCGTCGCGTTCGTCGCCAAGGTCACCGACAAGGATTCTCCTGACTTCGTGCCGGTTCCCGACCGCATCGCCGTCTTCGACAACGACGGCACACTTTGGTGCGAGCAGCCAATGTATGTTCAGGCGGTCTTCGTGCGCGATCGCATTCGAGCCATGGCGGCCGATCACCCTGAATGGAAAAATCAGCAACCGTTCAAAGCTCTGCTGGATAACGATCGCATTGCACTCGCCGATATTGGTGAAAAAGGTTTGGTTGAAATTGTGACGACGACTCATTCCGGAATGACGACCGAAGACTTCTCTTTACTTGTGCGCAACTGGATTTCAACAGCAAAACACCCCCGATTCGACCGGCTCTACACCGCCTGTATCTACCAGCCGATGGTCGAGCTCCTGACATATCTTCGCGCCAACGGATTCAAAACGTACATCGTCTCCGGGGGCGGTGCCGAATTCATGCGCGTCTGGACGGAGCCGGTCTACGGCATCCCTCCGGAACAGGTGTGCGGCAGCTCGGTAAAGACACGTTACGAGCTCCGTGGCGATACTCCCGTGCTCATGCGACTGCCCGAGGTCGATTTCGTCGACGACAAGGCCGGTAAGCCCGTCGGCATCGGCAAGTTCCTGGGCAAACGGCCGATCGCCGCATTCGGCAACTCCGACGGTGATTATGAAATGCTTCGCTACGTCACGTCGGGAAAAGGAGCTCGATTCGGTCTCATCGTCCATCACACCGATTCCGAACGCGAATATGCCTACGACCGCGAATCGCCCGTCGGCCGCCTGGTTCGTGCGCTCGACGAGGCCCCTACCCGTGGCTGGACAGTTGCAGACATGAAGCGCGATTGGCGCGTTGTCTTCCCAGCCGCGAAGTGATTGTGCCCGACGCATTGAATCGATTTTGCCAATCATTCCGATTTTCATGCAGCCGCAAGCCATCGCGGCCGATACCGAATTAAGGCGGGCCAGCAGTCTCGCGCTTGAATAGTGCATTGTGATCCGAGTTTTGCAATCGTTTCCGACCTTGCCGGTCGGCTTCCGAGCCTTCCGGAAAGGATACTTTTATGGTTTGCCCCCAATCGGCACGACTGCGATCATTTCAACTTCTCGCCCCGTTTTGCCTCGTTGTGCTGCTTTGCTCGACCTCCCGGGCGCAGGATTCGCAGCCGTTCGCACTCAGACTTCTCAATTGGCCGGAGGCGATGCAACAGGCCGAGGGCGATGCCGAATCCGACGAGAAGCACCGGGAAGATAACATCGAGACCGACCGCAATTCGTTTACGTTCTCACCATTCACCCCGGGTCGCGACCGGTTCATCATCGAGTCGGCATATTCCTACATCAGCATCGGCCAGGAAGGGGCCAAGCATAGTTTTCCTGAGACCGTGTTTCGTTATGGAGTCGCCGATCGCCTCGAACTTCGCTTCGGTTACAACTACGAAATTGGCCGGGCTTCTGCCGCGGCGGAAGGCGACCTCGGCGGCAATTTTGGGATCAACGCCGAACAGCAAGTTTTTTACGGGTTCAAATACGCTGTGAGCCGTCAAAAGCAGCGTTTCCGCTTCATGCCCCATAGCGCGTTTCTCGCGCAGGGCCACACGCCCGTCGGCTCGATCGAGGGGCATACCCAGATTCGCATGGGCTACGCCTGGGGCTGGGAACTACCCAACGGCTGGACGTTCGACCAGGGCATCCGGTTCGGTACCGACCGCGAGCGAGAAGACGGTTACACCCTCTGGGCACCGTCGGCCGTACTGCGCATTCCGTTTGGCCGCGAGAAGCGCTGGTTCACGCACGTCGAGTACTTCGGCCTCATGACTCAGGCGAAGGAACACGACTTTTCCAAGCAATTCATCGACACCGGACTGCACTACTTCATCACGCCCGACATCGAGGTCGGCACCGTAGTGGCTTTCGGAATCAACAATCAAACAAGTGGCACTCTCATCAATGTAGGATTTGGAATTCGTTTTTGAGACCAAAAAGAGCACGATTGTTTAACAGCCGCCTGCCTCACATAATCGGTGCGATTGAACTATTAGCCTGCGAGGGGGCAACTAATGCGCTGGAAACAACTCGGAATCATTAGCGTCATGCTCGGCCTGGGTTACTCAGCCGCGCACGGCGCGGACCGGCTTCAGGTCCGAGAAGCTCCAGGTGCACTCTTCATCGAAACCGACGCCCTCACCGCCACGATCAAGACGACTGGCTACGTCAGTGGCGTCTCGGCCGGATCGCTCGTCGATCGTAAGACCGGCGCACACGACCTCGGCTTCGGGCTCGATATCGTCGACTGGTTGATGGAACCCGGCAGCGACGAATCGTATCGCGACAAGCTTGATCGCGAACTTGTCTACGAGTTCAATAATCCCCATCATGGCAAAATCGCCAAGCGAAGCATCGAAGGTCCGCAAATCTGCACGAAGGCAAAATCGCTGACCGCTCGCACCATCACAGGCTCCGACTTCATCGCGATCACCCAGGATTTCACCTACAAGATCGCCGCGCCAGGCAAGAACACCGGCTCGAAGTGGGATCAAATTCTCGTCTTCCCCGCCGGCAAGCGCTACTTCATCTCGTCCGATCGCATCACTTCGGCGAACGACAGCGATTCGTTATTCTTGCGAATCGACATGCCAGGGCATATCAAGCACAATCACGGCGATACATTTAGTGAAGTCTACCTGAGCTATCTCGGCGAAAAACCAATCCCGTCATCTGAGTTCATCAACAATTTCGCACCCGACGACAAGTTTCGTTACGTTCGTCCCGCCGATCCCGCGAACATCCCCCGCCGCCTCATTCGCGCCTATCACATTCGCGACCCGAAAACTGGCGCATCGGGTCCCTGGCTCGCCGGAATGACGCTTCGAAGCTCCGCTGTCAGCGAAGCGTGGTGTCATCAACGCGGATATGTCTGCATGATCGAGGAATTCGGCGGGCGGCCAATCAAGGCGAAGCAGCAGTTCTCGGCAGCGTTCATCGTCGGCTTTTTTGACTCGATCGCCGAGATGCACGAAGTCTACGACGCCCACGCCGGCAGCGATTATCTCGAGGTTGACGTGAACGGATGGCGACTGATGTCGCGCTAAGCACCCGCTCTTTGGGGGCGACAGACGGTCCGAGATTGATTAAAGTTTGGGGACGATTGAGCCGGGGTGCAGGGATTTGCGCCCCACTCGCAGGGATGGAGAGCGGCCGCCGCACTCGCGCCGCCGCGACATCAGGGAGGATCGTGGCAAATGGATTCTTGCCGCAAACCCGTGTTCCTTTTGGTCTTGCTGCTCCCCCTCAGCATGGGCGCAGGCGGCAGTGCCGTCTATCGCTCAACAAATTTCACAATCGAAGCCCCATCGGCGGAGATCGCCCGACAAGTGGGCGAACACGCCGAGGCCTGCCGTGCCGCGCTCGCAAAAGCGTGGCTGGGTGAAACGCTACCCCCCTGGTCTGCCCCCTGCCCCATCAAGGTGAAGCTCACCGCCGGAGAGGCGGGCGGCATCACTTCGTTCGGCTTCGCGGGCGGCAAAGTTTCCGACCAGGAAATGTCCGTCGAAGGTCGGCTCGATCGCATCCTCGCGTCGGCCCTGCCGCACGAGGTCACGCACACCATTTTCGCCGGATTCTTCGGTTGCCCCATGCCGCGCTGGGCCGATGAAGGGGCGTCGCTGCTGAGCGAAGACAGCCTCGAACATCAGCGGCATGATCGCATCGTCATCAACCTGCTCAATCGCCGCGGCAATTTCCCGCTCGGCCGATTGTTCACGATGGAAGACTATCCGCGCGACCTGATGGGCTTTTACGGCCAGGGATACTCGGTCTCGCGCTTCCTCATCGAAATGGGCGGACGCCCCCGCTTCCTCGAATTCGTGCGCGACGGCATGAAGTCGGGCTGGGATAGCGCCGCGAAGTCGCACTACGCGTTCGACAACGTCCGCGAGCTCGATCGCGCATGGCACGCCTGGCACAAGGTGAACGGCGAAGCGATTGCTTCCGGCGACACCTCGGTTGTCCGCGTCTCGAATGTCGCAAACGAAAACCGCTAGTCACACGTAGTGATTTTTGGTGGCAGACGACAAGAAACGAGCGATTTAACCGGGGCCCTGCTTACGCCAAACCAGAGTAAGCATGTACTTCCCAAATTATGCTCGATTTTGCAATTTTACAATCATTCGCATGCTTACGCGTTTCGTGTAAGCACTGCGTCCGTCCCCCCGCATCATTCAACGCTCAAGGATTCCTCACCCATGAGTCACCGACGGCCATTCGCTCTCAGTGCGATTTTGCTTTCCCTCTGCCTCGTTAGCCGGCCGTCGGTCGCGCAAGATCCCAACGCTCCACCGCCTCCTCCTGGACCAGCGGGAGCCCCCGAGGCTGCCCAGGTCCTCACACGCGGCCCCGTTCACGAAGCCTTCGCCGGTCCCGTGGTTTACGACCCCAAGCCCGGCCCCGTCATCTCGCAACCGCCGCCTCAACCCATTCAAGAACTCCCACCCGACCAGAAGCCCGAAGGGGCGAACATCGCCTGGATTCCGGGCTACTGGGCCTGGGACGACACGCGTAACGACTACCTCTGGATCAGCGGTGTCTGGCGCAATATTCCTCCCGGCCGGCAGTGGGTACCCGGCTACTGGCATCAGGTCGCCGGCGGCGTGCAGTGGGCGCCCGGAACCTGGATGGCCGAACAATCCAACCAGGCCCAATACCTCGCCGCGCCACCGGCCAGCCTCGAAAACGGCCCGAATTCCCCCTCGCCGGTCGCCGGTGCCATCTGGGCTCCCGGCAACTGGGTTTGGCAAGACAATCAATACTTCTGGCGACCGGGCTTCTGGGTGAACCCTCAGCCCAACTGGGTCTGGGTGCCGGCTCAGTACGTCTGGACCCCCAGCGGCTATATCTTCACCGAAGGTTATTGGGATCGCCCCATCGCCACCCGCGGCCAGATGTTCGCGCCAGTCTATTACACCCAACCGGTCTACCTGCAGCCTGCGTATGTCTATCAACCGACGATCGGCATCGTTAGCGACGGCCTGATGGTCAGCCTGTTCGTCCGGCCAAGCTGCCGCGCCTATTACTTCGGCGATTATTACGCAAGCAATTATGTGGGTATCGGCATTTATCCCTGGTATTCCTATCATCAGAGCCGCTTCGGCTACGACCCGCTCTACTCGTACTACTCGGTGACATACGCTCAAACGAACCCTCGCTGGGCCGTGTCGATTCGCGAAGAGTACGTCTATCGCCAGAACAACATCGCCGCCCGGCCGCCGCACACGTACCGCGAGATGGAAGTGATCACGCGCAACAACGTGACTGTGAACAACATCACGATCAACAAGACCGTGAACAACGTCCGCGTGAACAACATCCATCAGACGTCATTCGCCGCGCCAATCAACAAAATCGCCGCGAACGGTGGTGCAAACGGCGGGATGAGATTCCAGCGGATCGAAGCGGCCGAGCAACGCCAGCAAATGCAGCAAGCGCGACAGGTTCAGCAATTCCAGCAACAACGTGCGCGGAGCGAGGCCGTCGCCATGCGCGATGCTCGCAAAGGTGAAGCATTTAAACCGCACGCGATGGATCTGCCCAAATCGCCCGTCGCCGCGCCGCCTCGTCAACGCGCCGCTCAGGCCGAACATCTCATGAATGCAAACCAACCGCGTCCAGGCGCCGGCCCCAACGCCCGCGAGAACGGCAAGCCACGTGCAGCCGAGGCCGCCGCACCTCACGAACCACCCGCGCATCCTGCGCATCCCAAGGTCGAAGCAAACGCCGCGCGACTGCGTGAGGGTAATCCCAACCCGCGGCCTGAACCTCGTTTCGACGCCCCCACGCAACCCGGTGGTGGCCAGGCCCGTCCCGGTGGGCAGCCGCAACCGCGCCCCGGCGCTCAGCCTCATCCCGGAGCACAGCAGCCCAAGTCCGCCGCACGCAATGAAGCGAAACGAGCCGAGAGAAAGTAACCTGCCAAGCTCTTTTTCGAAGTTCAATCTACGGGTGCCTGGGGTTGGAGGGCTAAGCCTGAAACCCCAGGGCACCCTTCGCTTTTTTCAGTCCATTCTTCGGCCACCAGCTCCGAAAACTTGGGGCTGACAAATCACTTAAGACCATGTCGTCGCTGCCGTCGTTCTATCATGCAGTCAAGTAACATTTGCACCTGTTAGATCGCATACACGCACTCAAAAACTCACAAAACTGGCCAACCAAACCAAAATTCTGGCACAATCTCTGAAAGATTTCGGTGGGTGCGTTGTGTCTCTCTGTGGAGGGACGATTCGTTTATGGACGAAACGCCGATCACGCGGCCGAGTTTGCTAGTGCGCATTCGCGACCCGCGTGACGAACGCGCATGGAGCGAATTCCTGGAAATCTATGGCCCGCTCGTGCATCGCCTCGCGCGGCTCAAGGGTTTTCAGGAAGCCGACGCTGCCGACCTGACACAAGAAGTGTTTCGGACGGTGGCTTCGGCGATCGACCAGTGGGATCCCGACCCTGCGCGGGGGTCGTTTCGTGCCTGGCTATTTCGGATCGCCCGCAACCTGATGGTCAACCTGCTCGTCAACCAGAAACGTCACCCCCGAGGCAGCGGAGACTCCGACATGAAACTCCTCCTCGAAGCGATTCCCGCACCAGATGGCGCGGAGTCGCTGCTGTTCGATGAGGAGTATCGCCGCCGGATTTTCCGCTGGGCCGCCGACCACGTGCGCGACGAGTTTCGCGAGCCAACCTGGCGCGCGTTCTGGCTCACCGCCGTCGATGGCCTGCCCGCCAAGCAAGTGGCCGAAACCCTCGGCCAAACGGTCGGTTCGGTGTACATCGCTCGTAGCCGCGTGCTCGCGCGGCTGAAGGCGACCATCGAACACGTCGAGGGAAAGTGACCTAGGCACTCGCCGATTCACGGAGACACCGCCAATGCGCATTCCGTCCGATCCGTGCGACCCGAACCGGCTGCGGCACCTGCTCGACGACCGGCTCGACGAAGATGACCAGGCCGAACTCGCGATGCATCTCGACGACTGCGCGAGTTGCCGAGGCACGCTCGATGCCATGGCGGCCCGAAGCGTCTGGTGGCGCGAGGCTCGCCGTTTTCTGGGCGACGAAGCCGACCACACCCGAACCAACACCGACCCGCGCAAACCCGAGCCCGACGCCGCCACACTCGACTTCCTCGCCACGTCCGACAACCCCGAACACCTCGGCCGCCTTGGTCCCTACGAGGTTGTCTCCGTCCTAGGTCGCGGCGGTATGGGACTGGTCGTGCGTGGAATCGACTCGGCCCTGAACCGCCATGTGGCGATCAAGATACTTGCCCCTCAACTCGCGACGAGCGCGACCGCTAGACGCCGATTTGCGCGAGAAGCCCAAGCAGCAGCTGCAATCAGCCATGATCATATCGTCGCCATTCACAGCGTCGATGCTTCGGGCGGCCTCCCCTACCTCGTGATGCAATTGGTGTCGGGACGCTCGCTGCAAGATCGTATCGACCAGACCGGCGCACTCGAACTCGAAGAAATTCTCCGAATCGGCATTCAAACTGCGTCAGGGCTCGCAGCCGCGCATGCGGTTGGATTGATCCATCGTGATATCAAACCATCAAATATCTTGCTCGAAAACTGCGTCGAGCGCGTGAAAATCACCGACTTCGGCCTCGCCCGCGCCGTCGATGACGCCAGTCTCACGCAGAGCGGAGTGGTGGCCGGAACTCCGCAATATATGTCGCCCGAGCAGGCACGCGGCGAGCCCGCCGATCATCGCGCCGATCTCTTCAGCCTGGGCAGCGTGCTCTACGCACTTTGCACCGGCCGCGCCCCCTTCCGCGCCGATTCAACGCCGGCCGTGTTACGACGCGTCAGCGAAGACACGCCACGATCGATTCGCGAGCTCAACCCCACGGTTCCCACCTGGCTCGAACGCATCGTGACGAAGCTGCACGCCAAAAATCCGGCCGACCGCTACCAGTCAGCAACCGAAGTAGCCGATCTCCTTTCGCGCTGCCTGGCCTATGTACACGAGCCAACGGTTGTCCCCTTACCGCCGGAAATTGCCGATCCGCCCAAAAAACGTCCAGCGCGACACAAGGTAATGCTCGCCGCCGCAATCGCCCTGCTGGCAATTTGCGGACTGGGCGCTGCGGAAGCGACGGGTGTCACAAAAGTGCTCAGCACGGTGATTCGCTTCACCACGGCGGAAGGCACGCTCAAGGTGACAGTGAATGATCCCAACATCAAGGTGCGCGTCGATGACAAGGATCTCGTAATCACCGGTGCAGGGCCCGAGGAAATTCGCGTGAGCCCTGGCCTGCACAAGGTGGTGGGAACGCGAAACGGCAAGCAAATCGAGAAGCCCGTCACTATCAGCCGTGGTGGTGTGGAAACGGTCGAGGTGAGTTTCGAACCGGCCGATACAGCGCCCGTAATTGAGAAGGCTGAAGCTCGTCCTGCGACCAACAAGCCCATCGACGACGTGGCGGCGGGACAACTCGCGCTGGCGCAGGCCGATCTTAATCGCGCGGCAGACCGCCTTGAGTGGAGCCGCAATATGTTCCTCAAGGGATATGTCAGCCAGAAGCAATTCGAGGCTGATTTCCAGAGCTTTTTGAAGAACAAGGTCGAGCTCGACGCCGCCAAGCGCGATCCTTTTGCCAGCCCTGCGAAGTCAGAGCCGATAGCGAAATCACCGCCAGGTTCCGACCCATTCAACCTCGACGCGCTCAATCGAATCGTTAACGGCCTCAAAGACAAGCTCGGTCAAATCACGGAGCGCGGTTCGCAACTCTCGCAATTGGTTCAGGTACCCGCGGCCGATCGCAAAACAATTGCCGACAAATTGGCCGAGGTGTTCTTTTTGACATGCGATTCCGAACGACTCGTCATCAATATCGGGTCGCGGCTGCGAAAAGCAAGTGCGACAGACCCCACGCTCGACGTTGCAATTCGCGAGTTTGAAACGCTCGAAATGCAATTCGTCCGTCTACATCAAGAACTGCAAGTTGTGTTTCGACACATGGCCGCCCTGGCGGAAAAGCAGCCGAAGATTTCAACGGTCGACGCCTTCATCGCCGCGGGGCGGGAAATCAAAGGCGGTCAACTTCCAGCGTTCGAGTCAATGGCCGACACCATCGTCCGTCTCCGGACGAATACGACCAAATCGATGAGCACGCTCGATATCGCACTTCAGCAGCTTTACATCGTGGAGCATGAACAGGCCAACCAGGTAATCAGCCAGCTTGCGGCAAAATCGGCGCAACAGGGCGGAGCGAAATCGTCTGCCATCACCCGCATCGAATCGTTGAAAGGGGATCTCGTGCGGCTCCGCGGCCTGGGCGCTGATCTCAGGCGCTTTGGTTCGCGCGATGCCACCGTTCGTGCTTCGCTCAAGCTCTCCCCGACCGCTCACGTCGAACAAATTGTTGACGAACTCGACAAAATCGAACGCCAGTGGCTTCGGTTCCGCGACGAATGGACGACTGCGATCTCCGACGATCGCAAGCCCAACGATAAGACTCCGCTTGTGCTTTGGTTCGACGGATCCTCGAACGGGAGGAACGATCCAAACGCAACAAAAATCGTCTTCGATCAGGCAGCGATCGTGCAAGCGATCAAGCCTGTGGAGCTCGAGCTTGATAGAGTTCATCGCGAGTATCAAATCGTCTTCGATCTCGCTGCGAACGCCGCCGACGCAAAGCCCGGAATGACCATCGGCGACGCGGTTGTCGAAGCCATATCCGGAACCGCTCTGAACCCACCGCGCGACCTTACTGCATTTTCCGCAAGCCTCGGTCGCCTCAAGAAATCAACCAAGATTCCAGACGGGCTTGAGCTCAAAATCTCGGCGCTGATTCAAATCGACGTGAAGCTCATCGTCGCGCTTCAGCCAGGAGCGGCCGGAGATCAGCTCGCCGATCCGCTTGTCCGACGCGACGCCGCCCAGGTAGAAGCGTCCATTCGTGGTCTGCAGTTTCTACTTTCAAACCATCAGGGACTTGCGAACGCGCCAATTAACAAGTCGGCATGCATAGACTGTCATCAAGCTCCCAACGCGCGACTGGAAGATGACAAGGGAAAGTTGCTCGACTGTCCCGGCGTCAAAGATATCGAGGGCAAACTCGAGAAATCGAAAGCTGAATTAGATACGGCATCTGCGATCTACAAGAGAGCGAAGAGTGTAGCCCGTAGCGGCGACGATAAATTCCTGATTAACAGGAAAGCATTCTATGAAGAGCGGCAGAAGAAACATCAAAACCTCCTCGATTACTATCACAAGCTCTACGGCCCGCTGTCGAAGAACCCCGACACCGAGAAGAAAATCGACGATATTCAAAAGGAAATCGCTCGCCTGCAAGCCGAGCTGAAATCACTTCAATCGCAGGCGCCTCCTCAAAATCCAAAACCAACCGAGATCAAGCCGCCGTCACCCTCTCCGCTCAGCGAATCTCGCGCACTTCCCGGCCAGCAACCGCTCGAAGAGATGGTCACCATTCGGTCCAAATCCGCGTCGTCAGGCGCGAAATCACGCATTTCCTCGTTGTTTCCCGAGCCCGCGCGATCGATCGAAATCGCTGGAGAGGCCGTGCTGCAAATTGCGGTTTCGCCCGATGGCAAATTGGTCGCTGCCGGATGCGAAAGTGGTGATATTCGCATCTACGACTTGACGAATGGTTCGCTCAAATCAACGCTCCCCCGCGTCGGCAAGATTTTGAATGACTCGGGATGGGCTTGCAGCCTGCAATTCCTGCCCGATGGCAAATCACTCGTGTCAAACTTTAGCGATGCGAATCATCACGATCACCCCGTCGACCTCGAAGTCTGGGATGTCGCCTCTGCGCGATTGACGCATCGGCTGAAAGGCCACACGCAAGCAGTGCTCACACTCGCAGTCTCGCCCGACGGCAAAACGCTCGTCAGCGGCGGATACGGCCCCAGCGTGATCATGTGGAATCTCGACACGAGGACCATGCTGCGCGAAGTCACTGTTGACACCAGCTTCGGGCTTTGTGCAATTCGCGCGATTACCTGGCTGGCCGATGGCTCAGCCTTCCGGACCGCTGGATCGGAAGGGGTCGTGCGTCTCTGGTCGCCCGCTGGCGAAGCACGCGGCGACTACCGCATCCCCGACGATCCCACCACGATGAATAGCTCTTATCGCGCACTCGCACTCTCGCCCGACGGCAAAAAACTCGCCGGTGGACGCAACAAAGGCGTCGAGATTTCCGAACAAACTGGAGCGATTACCTCTCGCATCACGCAGCTCGAAATCAACCACGTCGACCCAACGTCGGTTCAGTTCTCCACCGATGGCAAGCGACTCGCCGCTTGCGGCGGCATGCGTTTGAACATAAAAGTCTACGACGCTGCGACAGGCAAGGAAGTTTTCGACCTGACCCATGGCGGGATTTGGTCCAACCCTGAAACCGTCGCGTTCTCACCTGATGGTCGAGCCGTTGTGGTGGGTGGCGGAAATCGCACGAAAACCGGATTCATTCAGGTTTTTGCGATCGACACCGACTGAAACTAAAGCGCGATCAAATAATAAACCACCGACGGCTGGAGCGTGATCTTTGACGCGTCTCCAGCCGTTTTCATTGGATCGCCGTTGCCATCAAGCGCCGTCACCTTGAGACGCGACGCATCGCTCCGCTTGAACGCGACAGTTCCCTCCGCATTCTTCACCAGCCACGGGTCGCGACCGATGCTCACAATTCGCTTCTCGTCGCCGGCGGATTCCGTCTTGAATCCACTCGGCTTTTCCTCGGTCATCACCTGAAGCAACATTTTCTGCGACTTCGCCAGCGGCTGGCCGTCGAGGCTCACGACGACGATATGAGCCAGTTCGAGCTTCGATGTAACAACGAGATCGTTGAGAGCCGTAGTGCCGGCGATGTTCCCCGAAACGCCCTGCACGCTCGGCGCGTTGATCTCGAGTTTTCCCTTGCCGTAATCGAGCCGCAGTTGTTTGTTGGTGCTTGTAACAACTTGTCGCTTACGATCGACAAAAGGCGCGAGCGGTTTCACCGTCGATGGACCACCGCGCTCGCTGAACGTCACCTTCGTTTGACCTACGTAGTGCACGAGCGGGTCGATGAGCCTTGGTGTTTGCGATGCCCGACCGCCGCTTGATGTCACGTCCTTGAGCCGCAATTCGTCGAGCGCAGCATCTTGAGGCAACGGCGTCCCCTTGAGGTCGAGCAAATCGCCGAGCTTGAGATTGAGGTCGACAAGGACATCACCTTTATCAACCAATCCCTGGCGATAGATCAACGCGGCCGCGGGGAACTGGCCCATTTGTGAGGGGGCCATCAAGGTCCACGGCTGCATGAAATAGCCCGGTTTCACCGACCAATTTGCTCCATCGTCGGCGAAATGAACGATCGCATCGCTGTCTTGCAGCGCTCCATAAACCGCAAAGTAGAGCGGCGCCTCGGTGCGATAGCGGTTGGGGCGATTCCAAGTGGTTTCGGAGATCATCGACGGCTTGTTGTCGTACTTCGGATCCATCGCCGGATGCACAAACACTTTCGGCTTGCCTGGCGTTTCGGAATCAAATCGCAGGGCGCTGCGGTCCGTATAGAAATGCCCGTCGCGAATCGACCATTCCGACGCCTCACCCCGCACCTTGCCGCCGAAATAGCCGTGGCGATCGATGAAGTCGGTCGCGGTGTAGCTGTATTTTTCGAGCGGTCCCAGAACCTCGGGGCTCGCAGTTGCCCAGTTCGATGCCGTGACTAATCCCTTGAAGCCAAGCGAATGCAGGTACGCATATGTCTTTTCGTAGAAGCCGCGCTGGCTTTGAAGCAGGAAGGCGGCGGCATCCTTATCGCGCGGTTGTTTTTCGTTGGCGATGTTCCAGAGCGGTCGAAATCCAACACGCCCTTCCGCCGGAACGTCGCGCGGCAACTTCGGGCCGTTCCACTTCGTAAATGCCGCGTTGATCGAGCCGTACTTTTTGCCCAGCCACGCGCCGAACTGTGTTTCCAGAAGGCGAAGCTGCGGATCGGGAATGTTCTTGTCGTTGAACGTCCAAAAGAAGTACGAGTCCTCGTTGATGATCTCGACACCAAACACCGCCGGCTCTTCAAGTAGAGTTTTGCCGGTTCGGGGATTCTTTGTCGTCAAAAGCGCTTGCCACCAGGCCTTGTAAACTGCCTGAAAATCCTCGTTGAAATAGAGTGCGGCAAATGGATGCGTTTTGCCGTCGTAACCCTTCAAAAATCGGTTTCCGGGTTCCGGGTCGAGCCAGAGTGGAAAGTAAATCGAAAGATGCGTGTAAATTCCTTCATTTTTAAGAATCTCGACGGCTTCAACCGTCTCGGCGACCTTCTTGAGATCGAGCACTCCGTTGCGATCGTAATAGGCATGGTGGATTCGCACGAGGTTCACGCCGCGTTTGGCCAGAATCCGCGCTTCGCGTTTCAGGGCATCGGGATCGTGGCTTGAAGGGCCATTCACGGCCCAGAACCGCACCGGCTTACCCGAGCGTTCGTGAACGAACTGCGGTCCCTTGGCGATAATCCGGCCGTTTTCGCCTGCGAACTTCTCGTTCAATCGTCGCAGGTCGATCGCATTGTCGGCCTTGAAGGTGTCGGGCTTGGGATCAAACGCGAACCAGCCAGCCTCGTCGGAAACGCTCGCTGCGCCTGGCTTGTTGGGACCGCGCGGTTGGAACGATTCATCGGTAAAGACAAAACAGTCAAGATATCCGTGATTGTTGTTGCCGCTGTTCATACGAAAGCTGACGCGATTGACGCCCTTTTCCAGCTTCACTTTCCCAACGCGGATCCAGGCGACGAACCGCAGATCCGGCTTGTCGTCGGCCGCGATATTCACCACATCAACCGCGTCGCGATCGGTTTTGATTTCGGTCCATGCGCCGTCGCCAAGCATGAAGGAGAGCTTCGTCTGAACCGGATTCGCACGAACCCAGAATTCGAATTCGCCGGCTTGAGGAACCGTGACGCGATAGCTCGCCGTACCAGCCGTTTCAGACCAGTTGCTGATGAAATCGCCGCCCGAAAGCTGGTCGCGCTTCACCAGGTCATACCAGTAAGGATGCCGGCGCACGTCGGAGCGCGCCGGCTTTTCCCCTTCAACCCAGATCAATGTGGCCTGGGCACCCTGCGCGAACAACAGAACGATCAGGCTTGCAAGAAGTCGCGTTTTCATGAGTGAAGTCTCGTTCCGTTGTCGCGCGGGGATTTCGTTTGTCAGTTGTTACTTCGACGCGTGATCTTCGGGCTTTACGCCCTTCACGTACGTGCCAAAGCCGAACGGGTGTGGCTTGTAATCGCCGACGATCGCCACCGACGACGTGGGATCAATCTTGTTTTCCAGGCCCACGGCCCAGTAGCTCGCGTTCACGAGTAGTCGCCGCACACCTTCGCTCTGCAGGTCTTGCGACGCCCCCATCGTTGTGCAAAACGCCTTCCCTTGCTTGCCGGATTTCGGCGTGTAGCGGCGAATCCAGGCGACTGGCATCATCGGTTCGTTCTTCTTGCCTTCGACCGGCTTGTCGTCCGACTTCATTCCTTCGAGCACCTGGCCCATCACCAGCGGAACGCTCCCTTCGGGCAGCGGCAGGCGGACGCCATAAACGTCGGTTGGCCCCCAGATATCTCCATTCTTGATCCCCTTCAAGATCGCGCTTTGCTCTGCGCCTGAGGCAATAATCCCTCGTGTGCTTTCCTTGCCATGGTTGCCGTGGTGGCTGATCCACGTTTCACCCAGAATCTGGCGGCCGAAGCCGTCGTGCCACTCCTTGCCTTTGTTATCCCACGAATAGCCGGCGTAGGGGTGATTTCCCTTGATGTTGAAAGCGTGGGTCGCCGTTCGCATGCCGATGACCGGCTTGCCCGCTTCGATGTACTCGGCGATGTGATCCATCTGGTCGGCCGGCAGGTGGCGGAACCGGGTGAAGATGATCATCAGGTCGGCCTTTTTGAGCGCTTCAAGGCCGGGAATGTTATCACTCTGGTTGGGGTTGATCGAGCCGTCCTTGCCGATTGCGAACAGCACGGTGCAGTCGAAGCCGTGGTGCGTGGCGAGGATTTTTCCAAGCTGCGGCAATGCTTCTTCCGAGCGGTATTCTTCATCGCCGCTGATGAGGACGATATGCTTGCCCTTGCCCGGCCCTTCACCCCCCTTGTAGAAAACCCAGGGGTCGGCAGCGGTGGCGAGCGTGCCGAAGAGGCCGAACAATGTAGCGGCGAGCGCCAGGCGACGAAGGCGCGGACGCGTATTCATGACGCAGTTCCTTGGAAGTCAACAGGTGGGAGTCCTCGGGACACGCATCATAATGCCCGTTCCGTGCCAATTGCCACCGATTTGAGCGGAAGTTTTAACAATTCTCGCGCAGCAGTGGATTACAAGGCTTAAGAATTCGTCAGCTTTGTTTAGCTCTCGAAAACGTGACGAAGGCGCCCGACCGGTGGGACGTCGATGAGCGCAGACTGCGACACTGAGAGGCCACAGCGATCTGGAAAGTCATGATCGTGGCAAGTTCGCATCGGCGGCCACGTTGACATCATCGTCGATCTCCGCGACTCAACCGGTTTACCGTCACCCTCGCTTTCGTCGTGCCGTCAGGTCAAAATGTATTGTGTGCCGGGTGCGCTTGCGGCGTGCGCCTGGTATGCACCGATCCAAAATCAACCAGACGCTCATGACAGAACCCGAAGCTCGCAAGGTGATCTGTCCGCACTGCGGCGGGGAAAACCCGTTATCCGCAGTTGAGTGCGCGCATTGCAACGGCGAGATCATCTTCCGGATCGACCCCGCCCCCAAATTGGCAACACGCATCACGCTCGGCTCGATCATGCTGTTGGTGGCGATTCTGGCGGTTTACTTCGCGGCATTCTCGGCCGATATCAGCTTCGGAATGTTTCTCGTCATCGTGTCGGTCCCCGCGCTCGTGCGAACGCTGTACGTCGTCGAGAAACGCAGACGTAAAGAGATCGCCACCGACGCCACGGGGATTCTCCTTCGCTTCATTATTGCCCTCGCCATTCTGTTCGCGTCGCTGTTTTGCGGGCTGGCCGCGCTTTTCGCTTCGTGCATGCTGATGATGCCGGTGGCTCAGTTCGGCGATCCCAATCGGCTGCTCGTTGTGCTCGTCGTGCTTTGCTTCGGAGTCGGCCTGTTCACGCTGGTCTACACGCTCATCGTCTTCTGGCGAAAAGTCGAATAATCATGCGGGAGATCATCTCGTGACCAAGCTCCGCGATCATACGTTTCTGGGCACAACGCAAAGCCTTTGCCCCGAATGCCTCGCGCTCGTGCCGGCGAAAATCATCACAAAAGGCAAACGTGTTTACTTCCGCAAACGTTGCCCAACACATGGCGTGCGCGAAGATTTCATCTGTTCCGACGTCGCGCTTTACGACCAGATGCAATACAGCCTTCCTGGCAAAGTTCCGCCCGAGTATGGCGTCGAGCCCGACAAGGGTTGCCCCTACGACTGCGGCCTCTGCACCGAGCACGAGCAGCATACGTGCGTGGGGCTCGTCGAGCTAACAACTTCGTGCAACCTCAAATGTCCGATGTGTTTTTCCAGCAGCGGCCCTGGCGGTGCGCATCTCAGCTTTGAGGAAGCGAAGGCGTCGATCGACCGCCTGGTACAAGTGGAAGGACGTGCGGAAGTTTGCCAGCTTTCCGGCGGAGAACCGACGATTCACCCCGACTTCATCGCGATTTTCGACTACGCCTGCGAGCAGCCGATCGACATCGTGATGGTGAACACGAACGGCCTGCGTTTGGCGCACGATACGAAGATGCTCGACGCCATTGAGCGCTGGAAACATCGCGTCGAGATTTACTTTCAGTTCGATGGATTCAGCGACCAGAGTTCCCTTGCGCTGCGTGGTGAATCGCTGGTCGACACCAAGCTGAAAGCGATTGAATTGCTGGGTGAGCGAGGGATTCGGCTCACGCTGGTGACGACGCTTCAACCGGGTGTGAACGACGATCAGATCGGCGCGATTGTCAAGTTCGGCCTGGCGCGGCCGTGGATCACGGGAATTAGCTTTCAGCCGGCGACCTATTCCGGCCGCGCAGTTCTGCCGGAGGACCTCGAGCGTCGGATCACATTTCCCGACGTCATCTCGGCAATCGCCCGAGAGAGCGACGGCATTTTTCGCGAAGACGATTTCCTACCGCTTCCCTGCGCTCACCCCAACTGCCATAGCCTGACCTACGCGTTTCGCAAAGGGGGCAAGGTTGTACCCCTCTCGCGATTCATTGATGCCCGACAGCATCTCGATATTCTCGCGAACGGAATTCTCTTCACGCGCAACAGTGCGCGGCTGCTGATCGAACGCTACTTGCAGCAAGTCGGGTGTTGCGGCACCGACCTGAATCCGGGCAACGTTCCGCCCGAATTGCTCGAAGCGGCGAGCCAGTTTTTCCGTCAAGCGCTCGACGAAAAACTGGCACCAGCCGACGTCTTCCGGATCACGATTACATCCTTCCTCGACGCCTATAACTTCGACGTCAGGCGCTTGATGAAGTGCTGCATTCACCACGTGCTGCCGAGCGGGCACGTCATCCCGTTCTGCGCCTATAACGTGCTCTATCGCGAGGGGCATGTCGCCTTGCCGGCGATTCAGCAGGCGATGGCTGGCTCGCAATCGATCGCACTGAACTCATGAACCCTACCCCGCTGCCGATCACTTACCCGCTGCTGATGTTGCTGGCGATTGTCACGGCGGTTCTGCTGGCGCGACCAAGGCAGAGAAAACTTGGGCTTTCGCCAACGGAACGCTTCGCCGTCGGCTTCGGCGCGTTTGCGGGGGCTATGATTGCCGCCAAACTGCCGTTCGTGCTGGCTGAAGATTGGGCGAATGTCCGTTCGGGACTCGCGTGGTTCTCGAACGGTAAGACGATCGTCTTCGGCCTGGCGGGCGGATATCTCGGCGTTGAAGTTGCCAAGTGGTCACTCGATATTCGCACGAAAACTGGCGATAGCTTTGCAGTTCCCGTCGCGGCTGCGGTGGCGATCGGCCGGCTGGCGTGCTTCGTCGCGGGTTGTTGTTACGGGAAACCAACAGGCGGTTTGTGGGGCATTGATTTTGGCGACGGAGTCTTGCGCCACCCTACACAGCTCTACGAGTCAGCGTTTCACGCCACAGCCTTAGTTGTGTTGTTGATCCTGGAAAAGCGGAATCTCTTTCCGGGACAAAGGATCAAGCTGTATTTCATCGCCTATTTGATTTACAGGTTCATTACGGAATGGATTCGCCCGGAGCCGATTTTGGGATACGGGCTGACCGGATATCAGGCGGCGTCGCTCGTACTCATCGGCGTTTTTACTGCATTATACTGGCGGGATGCGCGAGCCATTCGCCGCTCCGGTGAGTCGATGCGTTGAAAACACTTGGAAAAATGATTTGAGAGACTCATTTAGGAGTGACGCTTTCCACCGGCCACTAAGCCGAATGGGGTGGCCGGGACAACTTGTCGCCCGGACCACCCCGTCCAATCCATTCCATCGCCTCCAAATCACAAGTTATATAATCATTATTTTATGACCGAATCTCGCGTTCACGACCTGTTGTGTCCTCGTTGCGGACGGCCGAATCCGGCGTACCTGCGCGAGTGTGCTCAATGCCGCGAGGTCGCGCTCATCGCTGGGAAGA
Source organism: uncultured Isosphaeraceae bacterium (assembly GCA_945957605.1). GTDB lineage: Bacteria > Planctomycetota > Planctomycetia > Isosphaerales > Isosphaeraceae > CAMFLR01. Next base: position 25,146 of record CAMFLR010000003.1, on the reverse strand, counting down.
AGTCTCCCATTTTCCCAAGGATCACCGTCGGATCGCTCATGCTCTTGGTTGCGATCGTCGCTGTGTACATCACGATTTTCAGCGCGAACGGCGGCGTCGGCCTATTTCTTTCTTTCATTTCGGGACTGGCGATGGTGCGGGTTGAACGCGTTACGCGCGCACAGCGTCGCAGGGAACTCGAAATTGACGCAACCGATTACCTCGTTTGCTTCCTTGTCTCGCTGGCAATCTGGATCATCGCTATCTCGTTTGGCGCGGCCGTGTTCGTCGCGGGGATCGCCGGCACGTGGCAGCTCATGCTCCGGACTAACGACTACGCAATGAAGTGGACGATCGTAGTCCTGTGCGGCATCCTTGGAATTGGCTCGACAATATTCGTGATGACGAGAACTTGGCGCGAACGAATCTGAACTCACTTTCAAGCATTGCTGCAATCGACCGCAAACAATTGTTTGATTGCGTGTCATGATTTCTGAAAGAGCGCGTGTTCTTGCGAATTGTTTGAAAGCAGGCGTAAATTGACGGGCGAATGTCGCCTATGTGATAATCAACGCTTGCGAGTCGAGCACCAGGCCTCTCGTGCGAGGGCCCGCTCGTTGACTCGTCCCCGCCTGCCCGCCGACGAACCCTCGAACGCAGAATTATCCGCACCTACCGACCGCTCGAGCACTTGCGCAAAGGGACATCGATGATGAGACGGAAGCAGTGGCTCTGGCTCGCGCTTGGCGCGGCCCTGATCGGTTCAACCCTCAGCGCCCGGGCCGAAGATGCCCTATCGCTCAAAAAAGGCGACCGCATCATTCTGATCGGCAACACGCTCGCCGAGCGGATGCAGTACTTCAACCACTTTGAAACCCTGCTGCACAGCCGCTTCCCCGAGCTGAACCTCGTTTTCCACAACCTCGGCTGGTCGGCCGACGAGTTGAAGCTTCGCCCCCGGTCGAAGGGGTTCGAGGATCACGGCCACACCCTCAACGACGAAAAGCCCGACGTGGTCATCGCCGCGTTCGGCTTCAACGAGTCGTTCGGCGGTCCGGCCGGTCTCGACAAGTTCCGCAAGGACCTCGAATCGTTCATCAAGGATACGACGACCGCAAAGTACAACGGGAAAGCCGCACCCAAACTCGTGCTGCTCTCGCCGATCGCCCAGGAAGACGTGCACAACCCGCACGTCATCGATGGCAAGAAGAACAACGAAAACATCGCGCTCTACACCGAAGAAATGGCCAAGATCGCCAAAGATAAGGGCGTGATCTTCGTCGACCTCTTCAAGCCGTCGATGGATCTCTACCGCGAGTCGCGCGAGCCGCTCACGCTCAACAGCATTCACCTCAACGCCCAGGGCGACGAGCGCATCGGCGAAGTCATCGACAAAAATCTCTTCGGCGCCCGTCCGGCCAGCGTGAAGGCCGATCTCGCGAAGCTGAAAGCCGAAATCGCCGAGAAGAACCTGCAGTTCTACTACGACTATCGCGCCGTCAACGGCTGCTATATCTACGGCGGTCGCAAGGCGCCGTTCGGCATCGTCAACTTCCCCGCCGAATTCGCCAAGCTTCGCAAAATGATCGAAAATCGCGAAGCCCGCGTCTGGGCCGTCGCGAAGGGTGAAAACGTTCCCGCCACCATCGACGACGCCGGCACCGGCGACCTCGTTCGCGTGCAAACAAACGCCAAGCAGCCAATCAAGCTGACGTCGCCGGAAGAATCAAAGAAGACGTTCAAACTGCCGGCCGGCTACGAAATCAACCTGTTCGCCTCGGAAGTTGACTTCCCGAATCTTCGCAAGCCGGTGCAGATGACGTTCGACGCCAAGGGGCGTCTCTGGGTGACGACCATGCCGTCGTACCCGCAATACCTCCCTGGCAAGCCGGTCAACGACATGATCCTCATCTACGAGGACACGAACGGCGACGGCAAGGCCGACAAGGAAACCGTCTTCGCCGACAAGCTGCACGTGCCGACCGGAATCGAGCTGGGCGACGGCGGCGTGTATATCTCGCAGCAGCCGAACATCATGTTCCTGAAAGATACAAACGGCGACGATAAGGCCGACGAGCGGAAGGTGATTCTGCACGGCTTCGATTCGGCCGACTCGCACCACGCGTCGCACGCTTTCACGTGGGATCCGGGCGGAGCGCTTTACTGGCAAGAAGGGACGTTCCACTACTCGCAGATCGAAACGCCGTACGGTCCCAAGCGACTGAACGAAGCCGGCCTCTTCCGGTTCGAGCCCAAGACGCAGAAGTTCGACATCTTCGTGTCGTACGGCTTCGCGAATCCCTGGGGTCACTATGTCGATCGCTGGGGCCAGAACTTCGTCGCCGATGCTTCCGGCGGCGCCAACTATTACGGCACCGCGTTCTCGGGCCAGGTCGATTACCCGAGCAAGCACGGCAGCATGAAGCAGTTCTTCAAGATGCAGTGGCGCCCCACAGCGGGCTGCGAGCTGGTCTCCAGCCGCCACTTCCCAGACGACACTCAGGGCGACTATCTGCTCAACAACTGCATCGGCTTCCAAGGCGTGCTTCGCTATCGCGTGAAGGAAGACGGATCAGGCTTCAGCGCGACTCCAGTCGAGCCCTTGCTCAAGTCGGAAGATCCCAATTTCCGTCCGGTTGACCTCGAGTTCGGTCCCGATGGCGCGTTCTACATCGTCGACTGGTACAACCCGCTGATCGGTCACATGCAGCACTCGCTCCGCGACCCGAATCGCGACGTCGAGCACGGCCGCATCTGGCGGATCACCTACAAGGATCGTCCGCTCGTCAAGCCTGCCAAGATCGCCGGTGCCAGCGTTCCCGAACTGCTCGAATTGCTCAAGAGCCCCGAAGACCGCACCCGTTATCGCGCTCGTCGCGAGCTGCGCGAACACTCGCAGGACGAGGTGATGGCGGCGACGAAGACGTGGCTTGCGTCGCGGTCGAAGTCGGATCCCGAATTCTGGCACGACCAGCTTGAAGCCCTATGGATTCACCAGAGCTTCGACGTGATCAACGAGCCGCTCTTGAAGACGTTGCTCACCTGCCCCGAGCCCAAGGCGCGGGCGGCGGCGGTTCGCGTGCTGTGCTACTGGCGCGACCGGGTGGCCAAGCCGCTCGAACTGTTGCAGAAGGCGGTCAACGACAAGAACCCGCGCGTTCGTCTCGAAGCAGTTCGAGCGCTGAGCTTCTTCAACGGTAAGGACGCCGCGAAGGCGCAGGAAGTCGTCACGGAAGCTCTCGCTGAGGAACAGGATTATTACCTGGAATACACCTTCAACGAGACGAACAAGACGCTCGACCGCCGCATCAAGGCCGAGTCGGGCGGTAAGACGCAGACGAAGGGTCAGAATCGCGCGAAGTAAATGGCATGGTCGAACGGGGGAAGCATCTCATGTTTCCCCCGTTTGACACGCCCATCGAAAGATTGTTACAAGACATTTCTCTCAATGCATGGCGTGCCCCCGACCGCTTGCGGCTGGGTGTGCACGTTTTCGCTTTGGTTGACCTACCATTGAGGTTCATAACTGTCATGCGCTCCGGTGCGATGATGTTGAAGACGGCAATGCGCGTGGGATTCGCAGCCTGGCTCGGCCTTGCAATCGCGAGCGTGGCAGCATTTGCCCAGGATGAAGACGCAACCGCTGAAAGCCCCTTGATCAAGCTGCTGAAACGTCTCCCCGACGAACGAAAAGGGGCGATCATCGAACGGATCGGCAAGGGCGGCAAGCCGGCCGAGTTATCTTATCTCTTTGCGCAAGCCGTCGCCGACAAGGGTTTCTCGCCAGCGAACACCCGCAAGGCACTCGAGGCACTCGCCGAAGCATCGCTCACGCGGAAGCTCAATCCCGAAGGTGATTTCTCTCAGCTCAGCAGCTTGTTGACCGCCAAGAACGACCAGGCGACACGCGTCGCGGCGATTCGCCTCTCAGCGCTCTGGAAGGTCGAGCGCCTGGGCAAGCCGCTCCGCGAAATCGCCGATTCCCGCACAACATCCGACTCACTTCGCGCCGCCGCGCTCGATGCGCTTGCCGCACTCGGTGGCGACACCAATAAGGCCACTATCGCCGCACTCGCAAAGCCGGGCCAGCCCGTTGGCCTGCGTGCCATCGCCGTTTCTTCGCTGGCGAAATCCGACCCCAAAGCAGCAGCCGACCTCGCCGCAGGCGTGCTCAAGGACGCCGCACCCGGACAGGATTTCACAAAGATGATCGAGCCGTTCCTCGATCGCAAAGATGCCACCGAAGCCCTGGCGACCGCGATCACTCACGCGAATCTGCCGCAGGATTCGGCCCGTCTCGCACTTCGCGCGCTCTACGCTCTGGGCCGGTCTGACGCCAATCTCGTCAACGTGCTCTCCAAGCTCGCGAAGATCACGACCGACATCAAACCGCTCGACAAGGCTGCGATGGACGCGCTCATCGCCGAGGTGACGGCCAAGGGAAATGCCGCGCGTGGCGAGCAGGTTTTCCGTCGCGCCGATCTCAATTGCACCAAGTGCCACGCACTCGTTAGCGCAGGCGGCGGAGTTGGCCCCGAACTGACTGCCGTGGGAACGACATCGCCCGTTGATTATTTGATCAACTCGATCATGCTGCCCGACCAGGCGATCAAGGAAGAGTTCGTGACCAAGGTGATTCAAACCACCGACGGCCGCGTCTATCAAGGAATCGTCGCCGATAAGGACGACAAACGGATCGTCCTCCGCGAGGCGACCGGCGAGCTGCGAACGATTCCCACCGACGATATCGACGACAGCAAGGACGGCGGTTCGCTGATGCCCAAGGGGCTGGTGAATTTCCTCACCCGCGCTGAGTTTGTCGATCTGCTGCGGTTCCTCTCCGAACTTGGCAAGCCCGGCGCCTACGCGATTCACACCACGCCGACGATTCAACGTTGGCGCGTGCTCAAGCCGGTGACTGAAGATCTCGCGAAAACCGCTCCCGATGACGACATCTTCCAGAAGGATGTCCTGGGCGCAGAGACCTCACACTGGCTTCCGGGTTATGCACTCGTTTCGGGTAATGTTCCGCTCGGCGAATTCGCGGCCTTGAGTGAAAGCTCGATCGTCTACATTCAGGGCGAAGTGAATGTGACCGCCGCGGGGCAGGTTGAATTCCGTCTCGGAGATGCGGCGAGCGTGAAGGCGTGGATCGATGAGAAGTCGGCTCCCGAAGGAGCGAATTTCGCCGTCGAACTCGAGCCGGGCGTGCACAAACTGACGTTGCGTGTGGAAACCACCGCGCGGAAGTCGCTCAAGGTCGAAGTGGCGAAGCCGGAAGGTTCTTCGGCTGAATTCACGGTCGTGGGCGGACGTTGATTCGGCCGCTCCCTTGCAGCTTCAGGCGCGGTTTTCTACGATTGACGCAACATCTCTGCCCCCCACGTCTCTGTCAGTTCATCATTTGTTTCGCAAAACGTCGGCGCGTCGCGTTTAAGACGAGGAATCCACCCATGAACCGTTGGTATTCTGCCGCGATGGCTCTCGCGCTTGCGATCGTGGCGCTTGCGCCCGGCGCGCAGGCGAGCGCGGCACCGGCGAATCTCAAAGTCCTCTTCCTCGGCGATCGCGGCCACCACGTTCCCGGCGATCGAGCGGCGCAACTCATCCCGGTCATGGCCGGTCGAGGCATCGACGTCACCTACACCGAAAAGGTCGACGACCTCAACCAATCGACGCTCGCCAAGTACGATGTTCTGCTGCTCTACGCGAACATCGACAACATCGCGAGCGATCAAGCCAAAGCACTTCTCGACTACGTGAACAACGGCGGCGGCTTCGCCCCGATTCACTGCGCGACGTTTTGCTTCCGCAATAACGATGAAGTCGTCGCGCTCATGGGTGGCCAGTTCCTCCGCCACGGCACAGGTGAGTTCGAAACCAAGATCGTCGCCCCCACCCATCCGATCATGAAGGGGATCGAGCCGTTCCGCACCTGGGACGAAACGTATGTGCACACGAAGCACAACCCCAAGAATCGCGAAGTGCTGCAGGTTCGTAGCGATCGCGAAGGCGACGAGCCCTGGAGCTGGACTCGCACCCACGGCAAGGGACGCATTTTCTACACGGCCTACGGCCACGATGACCGGACGTGGGATCAGCCCGGTTTTCAGGATCTGATCGAGCGCGGCCTGCGCTGGGCAGCGAATAAGGGGGACGTGTTCGATAGCCGTCCACATGTTGCGAGCGGCCTCAAACCCTTTGAGTACGAGCCAAGCGCCAAGATTCCGCTCTACACGCCAGGCGGCAAATGGGGAGCGCAGGGCGAGCCGATTCGCAAAATGCAAAAGCCGCTCGACCCCGCCGAATCGGCCAAGCATCTCGCCATGCCCGCCGGCTTCAGCGCCAAGCTGTTTGCCGCCGAGCCCGAAATCGCCAAGCCAATTTGCCTGGCGTGGGATCATCGCGGCCGACTCTGGATCGCCGAAACGACCGACTACCCGAACGAAATCCAACCCAAGGGTTCAGGCCACGACCGCATCAAGATTTGTGAAGACACCGATGGCGACGGCCGGGCCGACAAGTTCACCGTCTTCGCCGATCACCTGAGCATTCCTACGAGCTTGACCTTTGCCCGTGGTGGCGTGGTGGTGCATCAGGCGCCCGAGACGCTGTTCCTCAAAGACACGAACGGCGACGACAAGGCAGACACTCGCGAAGTTTTGCTCTCCGGATGGGATACGCACGACACCCACGCCGGCCCCAGCAACCTGCGTTACGGCCTTGATAACTGGCTCTATGGCATGGTCGGCTACTCGCCGTTCAGCGGCACCGTCGGCGGCGAGCAGCACAACTTCCGCCAGGGTTTTTATCGCTTCAAACCCGATGGGTCGAAGCTCGAATTCCTGCGGAACACGAACAACAACTCGTGGGGTGTAGGCATCAGCGAGGAAGGCCTTCTCTTCGGCTCGACGGCCAACGGCTGCCCGAGCGTTTACATGCCGCTCGCCAATCGCTACTACGAGTCGGTCCGCGGCTGGTCGCCGCAAGTGCTGAAGAACATCGCCTCATCGAACCGCTTCTGGCCGATCACCGAAAAGGTCCGCCAGGTCGACTGGCACGGCGGTTTCACCGCAGGCGCCGGCCATGCGCTTTACACCGCTCGCACCTATCCCCAGCAATACTGGAACCGCACCGCGTTCGTCGCCGAGCCGACGGGTCACCTTCTGTCGACCTTCACGTTGCATCCCAAAGGCAGCGACTTCCACTCGCACAACGCCTGGAACCTGGCGGCGAGCGACGATGAGTGGACCTCGCCCGTCGCTGGCGACGTTGGCCCCGACGGCAATGTCTGGATGATCGACTGGTACAACTTCATCGTCCAGCACAACCCGGTGCCCGAAGGTTTCCAGAACGGCAAGGGAAACGCCTACGTCACCCCGTTGCGCGATAAGACGCACGGCCGGATTTACCGGATCGTACGCGACGACGCCAAGCCAGCCGTTCAACCCAAGCTCGATCCCGCCGACGGCGCAGGCTTGGTCGTGGCTCTAAAAAATGACAATATGTTCTGGCGACTTCATGCTCAACGCTTGCTGGTTGAGCGTGGCAATCAGGATGTCGTCCCGGCGCTGATTGTGTTGCTTGCGGATAAGTCGGTCGATGACATTGGCCTTAATGTGGGCGCGATTCACGCGCTTTGGACCTTGCACGGCCTGAACGCGGTTGATGGCAGAAACTTCGAGGCAGCCGCCGCTGTGAAGAGTGCACTCGCACATCCTTCGGCGGGAGTTCGCCGCAATGCCGCACTTGTGATTCCCGCTGCCGGCGCGGTTCCCGCGCTGTTCGCAAGCAAGTCCCTGAGCGACCCCGATGCCCAGGTGCGGCTCGCCACGTTCATGGCACTGGCCAACGCCGATGCATCAAACGAAGCGGGCGAAGCGATTGCCGACGCCCTGCTCGATGGTGCAGCGAATAACGACAACTGGATTGGTGACGCAGCAACCTCAGCCGCCGCGAAGCACGATGTTTCGTTCCTGAAAGCGATCGCCACGCGGGCGAACGCCAAGAAACCGACCGCGCAAACGCTCGTGGTTGTGGGGCGAGTCGCCGAGCACAGCGCACGCGGCGGCAATGCCGAGACGATCAACGCCCTGCTCGCCGCCTTGGCCGACGCCGAGCCCAAAACCGCCGAGGCAATCATCGCCGGCATCTTCAAAGGTGCGGCGCGCGACAAGGTTGTGAAGCTCACTCCCGAAGCCGAAAAGGGAATGGTCTCACTGCTCACGCGGATTTCGACCGAAGCGCGCGGCCAGCTTTCGAGCCTAGGAAATCGCTGGGGTTCGGAAGCGTTCGCGAAGTTTTCGGCCGAGATCGCCAAGAACCTGCTCGCTGCGGCTTCTGACGCCACCAAGCCCGACGCGGCCCGCGTCGATGCAGCGCGTCAGCTTGTCGAATTGCGAGCGAAAGATCCGGCGATTGCCACTCAATTGCTCGCCCAGATTTCGCCGCGCACCTCGCCCGCACTGGCAACTGGTTTGATCAACGCAATCGCCGCCAGTGAGGCACCCGAATCCGGAACTGCGCTCGTGAAATCACTCGGCTCGCTAACGCCCGGCGTTCGACCACTGGCGATTAAAACGCTGCTTGGCCGATCCGACTGGACCAAGGCATTTCTCGCCGGCGTCGACGAAGGCGCTACATCGCTTACCGAGCTTTCGCTCGACCAGAAACAGGCCCTCTCGACTCACCCTGATTCAACCATCGCTACCAAGGCAAAAGCGATGATCGCCCGCGGAGGCGGCTTGCCCGACCTTGACCGCCAGAAGGTGATCGACAGCCTCGCCCCCAAGGTTCTGGCCAAAGGCGACGCGGCAAAAGGTAAAGTGGTGTTCAAAGAACAATGCGCCAAGTGTCACACGCACAGCGGCGAAGGGGGCAAGGTTGGCCCCGACCTCACCGGCATGGCCGCGCATCCCAAGACCGAACTGCTCGTGAACATCATCGACCCGAGCCGGAGCGTCGAGGGTAACTTCGTTCAATACTCGCTCGCCACCGCCGATGGTCGCGTGCTCAACGGCATTCTCGCGTCCGAAAGCAAAACGTCGGTCGAACTGATCGACGCCGAAGGCAAGAGTCATAGCGTTCAGCGCGATGATATCGACGAGTTGAAGGCGTCGAAGAAATCACTTATGCCCGAAGGGTTTGAAAAGCAAATCTCCGCCGAGCAAATTGCCGACCTGCTCGCCTTCCTCGCCCAGCGTGGGAAGTTCCTGCCGCTCGACCTGCGCAAGAGTGCAACCGTCGTCAGCACGAAGGGGATGTTCTACGACAGCGATTCGCCAATCGAGCGGATGATCTTCCCCGACTGGTCGCCGAAGACATTTGAAGGCGTGCCGTTCCAACTCGTCGACCCGCAGGGCGATCGCGTGCCCAACGCGATTTTGCTGCACAGCAACAACGGAACCGTGCCGCCCAAGATGCCGCGTTCGGTCTCGATCGCGTGCAACGGTCCCGCGAAAACGATTCACTTCCTGAGCGGCGTGAGCGGCTGGGGAGCGACATCGAACGGCCCGCGCGGAGTGTCGATGATCGTCCGACTGCACTATGCCAACGGTAAGACTGAAGATCACCCGCTCCGCGACGGCGTTCACTTCGCCGACTACATCAGGCGCATCGATGTGCCGGAATCGAAGCTCGCTTTCATGCTCCGTGGTCAGCAATTGCGCTACCTGACAGTCAGCCCGAAGCGACCGACCGACTCGATCGAAAGCATCGAGCTGGTCAAAGGACGCGATGCGACCGCGCCGATCGTCATGGCCGTTACCGTCGAAGCGCCCGAGTAAACCCAGGGTTCGAGAGAGAAATCCGCGATGTCCGTTAACTGGCAAGGTGTTTTTCCCGCGGCCACCACGCAGTTTCAGGCCGATCAATCGCTCGACCTTCGCGCCACGCTTGCGCACGTCGACGCGATGATCGAGGCTGGTATTAACGGCCTGATCATGCTGGGAACCGTGGGCGAAAACTGCTCGCTCGAAACTCAGGAAAAACACGTCGTCCTCAAGGCGACGGTCGACCATGTCAACGGCCGAATTCCCGTCCTCACGGGAGTCGCCGAAACCACAACCCTCGGTGCCTGCAAGTTCGCCAAGGCGGCGAAGGAAATCGGCATCGACGGTCTGATGCTCCTTCCCGGCATGGTCTACAAGTCGGACCCTGGCGAGACGATCGCGCACTTCCGTACGGTCGCCCGCGCGACCGACCTGCCGATCATGTGCTACAACAACCCGGTGTCGTACGGCGTCGACATCACTCCCCAAATGTTCGCCGAGCTGGCCGACGAGCCAACACTCGTCGCCATCAAAGAATCGTCCGAAAACCCGCGCCGCATCACCGACCTGCGGAACACCGTCGGCAATCGGTACCTTCTATTCTGCGGTGTCGACGACCTGGTGCTCGAGAGCATCATGCTCGGCATCGAAGGCTGGGTTTCTGGCCTGGTGAATGCCTTCCCACGCGAGAATCGCCTGCTCTGGGATCTGGCGATGAACGGCGATTTCGAGGCCGCCCGCCAGGTCTATCGCTGGTACACGCCGCTCTTGCATCTCGACACGCTTCCCAAGCTTGTGCAATACATCAAGCTAGCCGCCAGCGAATGCGGCTACGGCACCGAGACCGTTCGTGCCCCGCGTTTGCCGATCACCGGCGCCGAACGCGAGCAGGTACTCAAGATCGTTCGCGACGCGATCAAGAACCGCCCCAAGGGCTGATGTCGAGATGAGCATGCACCGAATCAACGTGATTGATTCGCACACCGGCGGCGAGCCGACGCGCGTGGTGATCGCCGGCGGCCCCGACCTTGGTGGCGGCACGATGGACGAACGGCTCGCCAAGTTTCAGCGCGAGCATGACACGTTTCGCTCGACTGTCGTCAACGAGCCGCGCGGTAACGACGCAATGGTCGGTGCCCTGCTCTGCGAACCGGTCGACTCCGCGAGCGCGGCCGGCGTGATTTTTTTCAATAATGTCGGCTATCTCGGCATGTGTGGCCACGGCACGATTGGCCTGCTTGTGACGCTGGCGCATATGGGCAAAATCGGCCTGGGAACGCATCAGATCGAAACGCCAGTCGGTCCCATTTCCGCCACGCTCGAATCACCCAATCAGGTGATGGTTCGCAACGTACCCAGCTACCGCCTGGCGAAGGACGTGAGCGTTAACGTCGATGGCTACGGCGAAGTAATCGGCGATGTGGCTTGGGGCGGAAACTGGTTCTTTCTTGTCAATAAACATCAGCACGATCTCACGCTCTCGAATCTCGATACGCTCATCGATTTCACATGGAAGATTCGCCAGGCGTTGCCGCGACAGGGAATCACAGGCGCCAATGGTGCCGAGATCGATCATGTCGAGCTTTTTGGACCGCCAGGCAACGCGAGTAGCGATGGTAAGAATTTTGTGCTCTGTCCGGGCAAGGCTTACGACCGCTCTCCTTGCGGCACCGGTACGAGCGCCAAAATTGCCTGCCTGATTGCCGACGGCAAGCTACGCGAAGGCGAAACCTGGCGGCAGGAAAGCATCATCGGCACGCTGTTCGAGGGTAAAGGGACGATCGTCGATGGGCGTGTCATTCCCGAAATTCGCGGCACTGCTTATGTGAATGCCGAAGCGACTTTGCTAGTAAGTCCCAACGACCCGCTGGCGCTGGGGATTCGCGCATGAAGAGCGCGGGACGCGTGGCGGTGGTAGGCGCGGGGATCGTCGGTGCGGCGATTGCTCGAGCTCTTACCAGCGACGGGTTCCGCGTGACGGTGATCGATTCCCGTCCGATCGGCAGCGGTGCAACGGCGGCGGGCATGGGCCATATTCCGGTCATGGACGACTCCGAAGCCCAATTCGCGCTTTGCCGCTATTCGCAATCACTCTGGGACGAACTCGCCGATCGCCTGCCCGCATCCGTCGAGTTTGACCGTTGCGGCACACTCTGGGTCGCGACTGATGATGAAGAAATGGCCGAGGTCCATCGCAAGAAGCAGTTCTACGATGAACGCGGCCTCGAAGCTCGGGTGCTTGATTCAAAGCAAGTCGCAGAGGCCGAACCCAATCTCCGCGCCGGACTGGCCGGTGGTTTGGTTATTCCCAGAGATCAGGTGATTTACCCGCCCTGCGCCGCGCAGTTTTTGCTGGATGAAGCCGTCGCGGGTGGAGCTGAGGTCAAAATTGGCACACCTGTGCAGGCGATTGACGGTCGGTCGGTCACGCTGGCGACCGGCAAGAAAATCGAGGCCGACGCTGTTGTGAACGCCGCAGGTTGGCAAGCCGTTGCACTCACTCCGGGTCTCGTCGTTCGCCCGCGAAAAGGACATCTCGTCATCACCGATCGTTATCCTGGTTATTTACATCATCAAGTGCTCGAACTTGGCTATTTAAAAAGTGCGCACGGATCGGATCACGACTCAGTCGCGTTCAACGTGCAACCAAGGCGCACGGGACAGTTGCTTGTGGGATCATCGCGGCAGTTCGATGTTTCGGATCCGAAGGTCGACAATCATATTCTGAAGCGGATGATCGACCGGGCGGTCGAATACATGCCGGGAATTGCGGTACTGTCGGCGATTCGCGTCTGGACCGGTTTTCGCGCGGCAACTCCTGATTCGCTACCGGTGATTGGCCCACATCCCGAAATCGACGGCCTGTTTCTTGCCACCGGTCATGAAGGATTGGGAATCACGACATCGCTGGGAACCGCTGCGCTAATATCTGCACATTTAACAGGCCAAGATGCAGCAATTGATCCAACGCCCTATCTTCCGTCACGATTGATGGGCGGTGTCGCGGTTCATCACCATGAATGAAACGGTCACTCTGACGATTGATGGCCGAAGCGTGACCGTTCCCAGCGGGACGACAATTGCGTCGGCGGTTTTGATCGCGGGGAACGAGAGCATTAGACGCTCCGTCAATGGTTCGCCGCGTGGGCCATTGTGCGGCATGGGAATTTGCTACGAATGTCGCGCGACGATTGATGGCGTGGCCCAGCAGAGGACCTGCCAGCGTTTGGTTGTCGCCGGAATGGAGGTCGTCACGCATGGCGGCGAGCGACGCGTTTGACATTTTGATCGTGGGCGCTGGACCAGCCGGCCTGGCCGCCGCGGTAACTGCTTCGCGCTCGGGCAAACGAGTTGGCGTGATCGACGACAACCTCGAAGCTGGCGGCCAAATCTGGCGCGGCGAAGCGACGAAGCCATCGTCACGCGAAGCAATCGCGTGGTTCGAACGCGTAAAGCAAGTGCGATTCGAGATGCTGTGCTCGACGCAAATTTTCGGCGCGCCTGCAGAAGGAATGTTGCTGGCAGATCGCGTAGGCGACGCGATCACTCTCAGATATCAGCACCTTATCCTGGCAACGGGAGCACGCGAGCTTTTTCTACCATTCCCAGGTTGGACTTTGCCCAACGTCATGGGCGCGGGCGGCTTGCAGGCGATGGTCAAGGGCGGCTTGCCAATCACAGGTAAGCGCGTGGTGGTTGCTGGTTCGGGTCCGCTTCTGCTGGCGGTTGCGGCCTATCTCAAGAAGAAGGGCGCGAAGATCGAGCTTCTGGCCGAGCAGGCGAGCGCTTCAAGTATCACTAGGTTTGCCGCGAATCTCTGGCGCACGCCATCGAAAATTGTACAGGCGATTGATCTTAAATACTCGCTCGGCGGCGTTCGCCAGCAGAACGGTTGCTGGCCAGTGGAGGCCTTGGGGAAGGACCGTCTCGAAGCGGTTGTGATGACCGATGGAATGAAACGCTGGTCGATTGAATGCGATTATCTCGCGTGTGGATTCGGCTTGGTTCCCAATGTCGAGCTGGCTCTCGCGTTTGGCTGCCAGACGGCGCATGGATTTGTGACGGTCGATGGCTCTCAGCTTACAACCGTGCCACACGTTTACGCGAGCGGAGAACTGACGGGCATTGGCGGGCTCGAGCTTTCCCTTGTCGAGGGGCAAATCGCGGGTTACGCTGCAACCGGAGATATCGTCGCGGCGCGCGAGCTTTTTCCGGATCGGGAACGGGCGCTTTCCTTCGCGCGTCGGCTGGCAAAAGCGTTCGAACTTCGGCCTGAACTTCGATCGCTGGCCCACCCCGATACAATTGTTTGCCGCTGTGAAGATGTTCCGCACAAAGCATTAGCTCATCGCGCATCGTGGCTCGATGCCAAGCTCCAAACCAGGTGCGGGATGGGTCCGTGCCAGGGACGAATTTGTGGCGCAGCGGCGGAAGTGCTTTATGGCTGGGGGCGAACGTCGAACCGGCCTCCCGTCTTGCCGGTTCCGCTTGGTCACCTGTCGCATCAAGACTCAAAATTGTCTTAGCGATCTCACATGCAAATCCTCATCGTCGACGACGAGCCGAACATCAGGCGCACGCTCAGGATGACGCTCGAAGCGATGGGGCACACCATCGCCGAGGCCGACACGCCTGCGAAAGCCCTCGCCGTCATCGACCGCAAGCCGGCCGAAGTCGCGCTGCTCGACCTGCGGCTCGGCACAGAATCGGGCCTTGACCTTATCGAGCCGCTACTCGCCGCCGCGCCCCGGCTGGCGATTATCGTCATCACCGCACACGCAAGTATTGATACGGCTGTGGAAGCGGTTCGCCGCGGTGCGCTCGATTATCTGCCCAAGCCGTTCACGCCCGATCAGATCCGCGCGGTGCTGGAACGCGTAGGCCGGATGCGCGGATTGCGCGATCGCGTGGCCGATCTTGAAGAACACGTCCGCAACGAAGTTCCTGAAGCCGAGCTGGACAGCACCGACCCAGCCGTCGCACGCACGACGGAGATCGCCCAGCGCGTCGCACAAACGGATGCCGCCATTCTCATTCGCGGCGAAAACGGCACCGGCAAGGGTGTTCTCTCCCGAGCCGTTCATGCTTGGAGCAAGCGAGCGAGCGGCCCGTTCGTGACCGTGAGTTGCCCGAGCCTCAGTGCGGATCTTCTTGAAAGCGACCTTTTCGGCCACGTCCGCGGCGCTTTCACCGGGGCGGTGCGCGACTCTTCGGGCAAGGTCGCTGTTGCTGAGGGTGGCACACTTTTTCTCGACGAAATCGGCGATCTCCCGAGTGCACTTCAGCCCAAGTTGTTAAGGTTCTTGCAAGAGCGGCAATACGAGCGCGTGGGCGATACGAAAACGCGGACGGCCGATGTTCGGGTGATCGCCGCGACCAATCGCGACCTCGAAGCGGCGATTGCCGCAGGGACGTTTCGCGAGGACTTGCTCTATCGCTTGAATGTCATCGAGCTGTCACTCCCGCCACTCCGTCTCCGCGCCGACCGCACCGATCTGGCCGATCGCTTGCTTGCATTTTTTGCTCGACAGACCGGCCGCAAGTTCATTGGGTTCACGGCCGAAGCGCGCGAGGCGATTCGAACCTACGCCTGGCCCGGGAATGTGCGAGAGCTACGGAACGCAATCGAGCGTGCGGCAATTCTGGCGAGCGGTCCGGAAATTGGTCTCGCCGACCTGCCTGAGCGTGTCGCAGTTCGGACGCAGAAAAGCGACGCGTCGGCGATGGAAGTTGGCGGCGCGGTAACGCTCGAAATGCTCGAATCAGAGCACATCCGCCGCGTGCTTTCGACCGCACCCAGTCTCGATACCGCCGCACGGATTCTGGGGATCGATCCCAGCACACTTTACCGCAAGCGGAAGCAGTTCGGCCTGTAAACCGTCGTGCATCTCGCAAATTGCATTGTGCCTCATCGTGCAACCTGCACGATGGATGCGCCTTGCATTTCTGCGCGCCATGCTGAGGCATTTGCCTCAACTCGTTAAGATGAAAGGTGTTCCGAGTCGCCACTTTCGAATGGCACTGCGCTTGCTTTAGTTGCGGTGCGGAGGACTCTGGCCCGTGTTCAAAACGCTTCGTACGAAATTCCTTGTCGGCATCGTTCCGCTGCTGGCCATCTTGCTTGGGCTTGGCTTGTGGGCCGTTTCGATGTTCTGGCAGCTTGGCGGAAAGATTGACTTGATCCTCCGCGAAAACTACACGAGCGTTCGCGCGGCCGAAGGGATGAAAGAAGCACTCGAGCGGCTCGACTCTGCGCTTCTGTTCGCGATTGGCGGCGAAGAGACACAAGCCATCGAACAATTTCAGCAGTCGCAGCCAGTGTTCGAGGAGAATCTGGCCATCGAGTTGCGAACCATCACGCTGCCAAACGAAGACGAAATGGCGGCTTCGCTCAAGACGCTCTTTGAACGGTACAAAACGCAAACGAGTAGGTTCTTCGCACTCGGCCCAACCAACAAGGAAGAGCGCACGAAGCTGTATTTCAGCCAGTTGCTACCGACGTTCAATGCGATCAAGGCAAAGGCTGATGAAGTTCTGAACATCAATCAGCGCAATATGGAAGAGGAAAGCCAGCGCGCCCGAGACGCGGCGGCCTCGTCGATCCGCTTGATGATCGTCGCGCTCGTTGCGGCGGCGGTTGTCGCAACCTTCATCTCGATCGGCCTGAGCCGGACAATTCTCATCCCGATTCGCGACGTAACACGAGGCGCCCGAGCAATGGCTCGGGGTGATCTCGACCAAGTTGTCGGCGCCACGACACGCGATGAGTTGGGAGAGCTCGCCGATGCGTTCAACGTCATGGCTCGAACGATTCGTGACTTCCGCCAGGCAGGAACCGCGCGGTTGCTTCGTGCCCAGAAAACCGCACAGGCGACGATCGATTCATTTCCCGATCCTGTCGTTGTGATCGACACAACGGGATCTGTAGAACGTGCCAATCCGGCCGCTCGTCGGTTGCTGGGAGCGGTGCCGAGCGAGGATGGTTCGATCCCCTGGACGCCCCCTGCTCTAATCAAAGCGATTCTCGACGACGTGCTGGCTGGCAAACCCGACCAATCGCCAACGAGTCTCGACCACGCACTTTGCGTCCGCGACGCCGGCCAGGAGCGATTCTTCCTGCCTCGCGTGCTGGCGATTCGCGATGATGAGGTGATGCTAGGCGCGGCTGTGGTGCTGACTGACGTTACCCGCTTCCGTCTGATGGATCAGCTCAAGAGCGACATGGTTTCGACCGTGAGCCACGAGCTGAAAACACCGCTCACAGGCCTGCAAATGGCTGTGCATCTGCTGCTTGAAGAGGTGGTTGGCCCGTTAAACACGAAGCAGGTTGAGCTTTTGCTTGCGGCTCGGCAAGATTCGGATCGGCTGCTGAACATGGTGAATGATCTGCTCGACCTGACGCGGATCGAACAAGGGCGCGTGAAGCTCGACCTACATGGCGTAAGCACGTCCGACCTTGTGAAAGCGGCTGTCGAACAGTTTCAATCACGTGCGAACGACATAGGGGTGTCACTGAAAAGTGACGTGGCGCCCGGACTGCTCGATGTACGAATTGACCAGGAACGAGTCAGTCATGTGTTTGATAACTTGATCAACAACGCGTTTGCTCATACATCACGCGGGGGATCGATCGTTGTTTCGGCTGAGCCGGAACCGACGAATAACGGTATGCCGCATTTCGTTTGGTTTCAGGTGAAGGACACGGGCGACGGAGTTCCCGCTGAGCATTTGCCCAAGATTTTCGAGCGGTTTTATCGCGTGCCCGGCAGCGATGCCAAGGGGAGCGCTGGTTTGGGTTTAGCCATCGCGCGAGAAATTATCGTCGCGCATGGCGGCCAGATCACGGCCGAAAGCGAGCCTGGCGAAGGGGCGACATTTCGCTTTTCGCTGCCCGTTGCCATGAGCACTGCGAAAGGGAGTGAGTCCGATGAATCATGAATCACACATCCTGATTGTGGACGACGAACCCAATGTTCGCCTGATGTTCCGTACGGCCATCGAAACCACCGGCGCGAAAATCGCCGAGGCGAGCGATGGCCAGGGCGCACTCGATGCGCTGGCGGCCTCGAAGTTCGATCTCGTGCTGCTCGACCTGTCGATGCCCGGCATTGATGGGATGGATACACTCGAACGGCTGCGCGAACGGGGCGACGACACACCAGTCGTCATCATCACGGCGCACGGCACGATTCCGCACGCGGTCGAAGCCATGAAGCTGGGAGCGATCGACTTTCTCTCGAAGCCGCCGCTGCCCGATACGCTTCGTCGCGTGGTGGCCGATGTTTGTGCGCGATCTCAGCACCAGGCCAAGGGACCGGAAGCGCCGATTCATGAAACAGTGGGGCAAATCACCCCCGAGAGCCAATTTGGCCTCGATCTGATGCGAGCGAAGCGGGCGATTAATCGCCGCGATTTTGCGGAGGCGGAAATCCACCTCAAGCAAGCGCTCGCGCTCAAGACCGACTCGGCGGAGGCCCAGAATTTGATGGGCGTGCTGCTCGAGCTCCGCAACGATCATGATGCCTCGTACAAGGCGTATCGCGCGGCACTCAAGGTCGATGCTCACTACGAACCGGCCAAACACAACATGATGCGCTATTACGAACGATTCACGTTCGGCGCGAGCAATGTACCGATCGACTTTGGGTCGATCGAACCGGCGTGAAGTTTTTAGAGGACTCCTGCCGCCCTTACGGTGGCGGGATGAGGAACCACGTGAGTTTCGCGGCACTTGCACTGTATTTCCTGGCCCTGGCACTCGCAATGATGACGGCGGGGTCGCTAACAGCGGTCTGGCAAACCAGGACGCAGCACGAGACCAAGAAGCCAACGCAGCTTAATCCGCGCTGAGTGATTCCAGCACGAAAGTGCACTGTCAGGGTGAAGGACTCGGGTGCAACTGGCTATGCCAGTGCTCTTGAATTCAACCCACAAAACGAAGAGCACTGGCAAAGCCAGTGGCACCCGATCTGAAGACCAGGCTGCGATAGTGCAATCGCAACATAGCAATTGAGAGAAGCGCCGCCAGGCGATGCGCTCGGCGTGCGCGCACATTTTCACAACTATCCGGAGAGCGTTTCGATGTCCTGGGTCACTCTTTCGGTCGGACTCGTCATATTCGCCTCGTTCTACTGTCTGGTCGTCGCTTGCGACCGGCTATGAACATTTTCAAGGACACTCGCATGCTGGTTCTTACAGGCACTCTGACCGTCGCCGCATTGATCTATCTCGGGTACGCGATGATTCGCCCCGAGCATTTTTGAAGTCGTACAACGACTGGAGAGATTTCCGTGGATTCGACACTCACCTGGCTACACCCCGCGTGGGCGCTCGCCATACCGATCGTGCTTTCTTTTCCGCTGGGATGGCTGATGTTCCGCGCGCTTGATATTAGCGCGGCCAATGCGGGCAAGGGATTCGACGCGATTCCGATGCTTTTGCTTCGCTTGCTCGGGCGCAAGACGCCGGTGGGAATGAGTTGGAAGCGCTATGCATTTTCGATGCTGACGTTCAACCTCGCGCTGTTCGTCATCACGTTCGCGCTGCTTTACACACAGCACAAAATTCCCGCGCTGAACCCCGATCACAAGGGTTCTCTCGGCGAATTGGGCTACAAGATTGGTGATGACGATCACCCCGGTGCAGACACAGGCGTCGTGTTCAACACGGTTTGCTCGTTCGTCACCAACACGAACTTGCAGCATTACTCAGGCGAGCAGCATCTAAGCTACTTTTCGCAGCTTGCGGCGATTGTCTGGCTGATGTTCGTCACGCCTGCGTCGGGCTTGTGTGTGATGCTCGCGACGCTTCGCGGATTGCGAGGCGACAAGGATCTCGGTGATTTTTATGCCGACCTGTTCCGCGGGCTTGCGTCGGTGATCATGCCTTATTGCCTCATTGTTGCTGTGCTGCTTGTTGGCACCGGCGTGCCGATGACTTTCGAGGGTGCGGCGACGGCGACGACACTTGATGGTGCTTCAACTCAAACGATTGCACGCGGTCCGGTCGCTGCATTGGTCGCCATCAAGCAGGCGGGAACGAACGGTGGCGGCTTCTTCGGGCCGAACTCGACGCATCCGTTCGAGAATCCTAGCCCGTGGAGCAATATGCTGTCGATCGTGTCGATCGTCATGTTGCCGATGGCCTCGATGATCATGGCTGGCTTCATGCTCAGGAACCTGAAGCACGCGCTCGTGCTTTACGGCGTGATGCTCGCGCTGCTTGTTGTGGGGTTGATTGTAGGCGTCAACGCGGAGATGGCCCCAAGTGCGGCAGTCAGAGATTTGCCGGTGGCGGTGTCGCCGAACATGGAAGGGAAAGAGGTGCGCTTCGGACCGGTCGCCTCGGCGACGTGGGCGTCGATTACGACGGCCACTTCAAACGGCTCGGTCAACAGCATGCACGATAGTCTGAATCCCATCGCCGGCGCGGTGCCCATGACGCTGATGATGCTGAACGTTGTGTTCAGCGGCATCGGCGCGGGTTTCGAGAACATGCTGATGTATGTGATCATCGCCGTGTTCATTGCCGGGCTGATGGTCGGCCGCACGCCAGAGTATCTCGGCAAGAAGGTTGAGGCGAAGGAAGTGAAGCTGGCGATGATCGCCGTTCTCTTCCATCCGCTGCTGATTTGCGTGGGCGCGGGACTGTTCGCGGCGACCGAGTGGGGCCAGAAAACCGTGGCTAACCCGGGCTCGCACGGGTTCAGTGAGATTCTCTACGAGTTCACCTCGGCCGCGGCGAACAACGGATCGGGCTTTGAAGGTCTGGGTGATAACAACCCCGCGTGGAATATCGCGACGGGAATCGTCCTGCTGCTTGGCCGCTTCCCTGCGTTGATCTTGCCGCTCGCCGTCGCCGGTTGTCTGGCACAGAAAAAGCGCGTACCCGAAACGACCGGCACGCTGAGGACCGACAACCTGACATTCGCGGGGATGCTGGTCGGCACTGTGCTGCTGGTGGGCGCGCTTTCGTTCATGCCGGCGGTGGTGCTCGGCCCGGTGGCCGATCATCTCGCCGAAGTGAAAACGGCGGCGAAGTAGTTCGCTCGCAACGACACAACCCTGGCCGGCCTTGGCTTGAACTTCGAGGACGTTCTGTGGAGAGAGGCGTTCTCGACTCGGTCAAGGAAAACACCCGGCCAGGGTTTTACTCAACATCACAAACCAATCATTCGTTCATACAATTCTCTGGGATCGAAGCGAACATGAGTCTCGACCTTCATCCGACCATTCCGCAGCGCGACAAGGCCAGCGTTCAGGCTTCGAAGCTTCAGCGCCGGAATACGCGAAAGCTTCGCCTTTTCGAGCCCGCGCTCGTGAAAATGGCGTTCCAGAAGTCATTCGTAATGCTCGACCCGCGCGAGATGGCGCGCAATCCGGTGATGTTCCTGGTCGAAGTCGGCACGGTTCTCACCGCGATCATCACGGTGCAGTCGATCGTCAACGGCGCGAGCCTGGGGTTGATCGTTTACCAAGCGATCTTGACATTCTTGCTGTTCATCACGGTGATCTTCGCGAACTTCGCGTCGGCTCTGGCCGAAGCGCGAGGCAAGGCACAGGCCGATAGCTTGCGTGCCACGCGTTCCGACACGCAAGCGTTTCGTCTGCGTGACAAGAACAGCGATGAAGGCGACGTTGTGTCATCGACAAAGCTTCGCGCGGGGGATTATGTGCTCGTCGAGGCGGGACAGGTCATCCCATCCGATGGCGAAGTCGTGCTGGGCGTGGCGTCGGTCGATGAATCGGCGATCACCGGTGAAAGTGCGCCGGTGATTCGTGAAGCCGGCGGCGACCATTCGGGCGTGACCGGCGGCACGCGCGTGCTTTCGGATCGGATCGTCATTCAGATCACGGCCGAGGCGGGACAGAGCTTCCTCGACAAGATGATTGCACTTGTCGAAGGAGCGAGCCGACAGAAGACGCCAAATGAAATCGCGCTGACGATTGTGCTCGCCGCGTTTTCGCTGGTGTTTCTCATCGTCACAGCCACGCTATATCCGATGTGGTTGTACTTCGAGCCGACGAAGCCGCTTGAGATCCCGACGCTAGTGGCGCTGCTGGTTTGCCTCATTCCCACCACGATTGGCGCGTTGCTCGCGGCGATTGGTATTGCGGGGATGGACCGGGCTCTCGCGGCGAACATCATTGCGAAGAGCGGTAAGTCGGTCGAGGTTGCGGGGGATATCGACACGTTGCTACTCGACAAAACGGGGACGATCACGATTGGCAATCGTCGCGCGACGCAGTTTGTGCCGCTCGGCGGTTCGGCGCCTCGTGAGCTCGCGCGAGTTGCGGGGCTGGCGTCGATGGCCGACTTGACGCCTGAGGGAAAAAGCATTCTCGATCTTGCACGTCAGCAAGCGACGCTCGAATCCGATGCGCCCGATGGGAGCACGTTCATCGAGTTCACAGCGCAGACGCGTATGAGCGGTGTCGACCTGCCCGACGGCACGCGGCTCCGCAAGGGCGCGCCGAATACCGTTGCGCAGTATGTGTATGACCAGGGTGGCTTGATTCCTGATGGCTTTCAGACAACGGTCGACGGCATTGCCGGGGGCGGTGCAACGCCGCTCGCGGTCGCCGAGAATGATCGGATCGTCGGTGTCATTAAGCTTGAAGATATTCTCAAACCCGGTATTCGCGACCGTTTCGCGCGACTGCGGCAGATGGGCCTGCGCGTGGTGATGGTGACTGGCGACAATCCGCTGACGGCGAAGGCGATTGCCGACGAGGCGGGCGTCGACGACTTCATCGCACAGGCCACGCCCGAAGCGAAGTTGGCCTACATCCGCAAGGAGCAGGAAGGCGGCAAGCTCGTTGCGATGATGGGTGACGGCACGAACGACGCCCCCGCGCTCGCTCAAGCCGATATCGGCGTGGCGATGAATTCGGGCACGCAGGCCGCTAAAGAAGCGGGCAACATGGTCGATCTCGATAGCGACCCGACGAAGCTTATTGAAGTCGTGGAGATTGGCAAGCAATTGCTCATGACCCGCGGTGCGCTCACGACCTTCTCGATTGCCAACGACCTCGCGAAATACTTCGCGGTGATTCCGGCGATGTTCATCGGCACGCTACCGCAGCTTGCGGTGATCGACCTGATGGGACTTGCGACCAAAGGCGGCGCGTATTCGGCGATCCTGTCGGCGGTGATCTTCAATGCGATCATCATCCCGATGCTGATCCCAATCGCACTCAAAGGCGTGAAATACCGGCCAGTGGGCGCAGGTGCCCTGCTCCGCCGCAACCTGCTGATTTACGGACTCGGCGGCGTGATCGCACCGTTCGTCGGCATCAAGCTCATTGACGTGATGATCGACCCATTGCTGGCGATCGTCGGCATCAATTGAGAATACATACGAGCATTCAAGGAGATTTTCCGATCATGATACGCGAAACAGTCAGTGCGATTGTCGGTTGCGCCATCACGTTTGTGATTTGCGCGGTGGCCTATCCGTTAGCGGTCTGGGTGATTGGCTGGACGATCTTCCCTCGCCAGGCGGCGGGCTCGCTCATCGAGCGAGATGGCAAGGTCGTCGGTTCGGAGTTGATCGCTCAGCCGTTCAGCTCGGAGAAATACTTCCAGCCGCGTCCGTCGGCCGCCGGTGCGAATGGCTACGCGGCCGATGCGGCGAGTGGTTCGAACCTGGGTACGAAGAATCCCGCGCTTCGCGAGCGTATCAGCGGTGACGTGGCGAAGCTTCAGGAGGCGAATCTGCAGGAGAAAGAGCCTGTTCCGGCCGATCTGGTGACGACTTCGGGCAGCGGGCTCGATCCCAATATTTCGGTGGAAGGTGCGCGATATCAGGCCGCACGCGTTGCGGCGGCGCGCGGGGTAACCAAAGACAAGATTCGGGCGTTCATTGATGATCGCATCAATACTTCCGGTGCAATCATCGGCGCACCGGCGCGGGTGAATGTCCTTCAGTTGAATCTCGATCTCGATCGTGATTTCCCCGCGCCGGTAAAGTAGGTTCGTCTGCGGCTTCGTCGATTTCTGTCACAACCGTCGACCGATCGAGTCATTTATGAGCGTCGAGCCCGCCCGCCCTAGCCCCGAGCAGTTTCTCAACCTGATCCGCCGCCAGGAGCGAGGCCGGCTCAAGGTCTATCTCGGGTCGTCGGCGGGCGTGGGCAAAACGTACGCGATGCTGCGCGAAGGGAATCGCCTCAAGTCGCAGGGGGTTGATGTTGTCGTTGGGTTCGTCGAAACGCATGGGCGCGTCGAAACGGCCGATCAGATCCTCAACTTGGAGATCATCGCGCCGCACGAGATTTCATACCGAGGCGTCACGCTTCGCGAGATGGATCTCGCCGCAATTCTCGCGCGCAGGCCGACGGTGTGTCTCGTTGACGAGCTCGCCCACACAAACGCGCCAGGAAGCAAGCACCAGAAGCGTTATCAAGACGTTGAAGAATTGCTTCGCGCGGGTGTTCATGTCATCACGACGGTGAATGTGCAGCACCTCGAAAGTTTGTACGACGAGGTTGAGCGCATCACCGGCGTCAAGGTGAAGGAGCGGCTTCCCGACTCGGTGCTGGGCGAGGCCGATCAGATCGTTAACATCGACGTGTCGGCCGAAGACTTGGTCGAGCGGCTGCGTGCGGGGAAGGTTTATCCGCCCGAGCGGGCCGTGCGCGCTCTCGACAATTTTTTCACGGCGCCGAATCTCACGAGGCTGCGCGAGCTGACCCTCACCGAGATGGCGCACCTGATTGATCGCCGCGGTCGCCGCGCCGAGGCCGATCGTGCGCCAGCGCCGATCACCGAGCGTGTGATGGTCGGTCTATCGAGCAAAAGCCCAAATGCGCCGGCATTACTTCGCAAAGCGGCTAGACTAGCAGATCGCCTGAATGCTCCTTGGTACGCCGTCTACATTCAAACGCCGGCCGAAGATCTCACGAAGACCGACGCGGCGACCCAGCGGATTCTCAACAAGAACCTCGAACTGGCGCAGCAGCTTGGCGGCGTGCCGATGACGTTTCGGGGAGCGAATGTCGCGAGCACCATGCTTGCGTTTGCGCGAGAATACGAGATCCGTGTAATCGTGATGGGCCGCTCGCAGCGTTCGTGGCTCAAGCGAATGTTCGGCGGCTCGATTCTTGATCAGCTCACTTATGAATCGACTGACATTGATATTATGGTTGTTGATGTTTGAATAAGAAGTTACGCAGTTGGGAAAACGCGACTGATAGGATTGGGCCACACAAGTGCAAAGCGGAAGTTTTTGCGAGCCCCTCTTGTCGCTTTGCGACCGGGACAACAAGTTGTCCCGGCCACCCAATTTGTTCTTGTGTTCAATACACGATGCTTCGTTTTTATCTACAAGTATAAGGGGCAGGTGCCACTGGTGGTACGCCCAATATTGTCCGGGATTCCTGTTTCGGTGAAGCCA
>CAMFLR010000002.1 GCA_945957605.1 uncultured Isosphaeraceae bacterium | reverse complement strand
CCGGGGGAAGAGTGGTGTACAAAAAAACTAAGTGGCATTGGGCAGAATGCCCCAGTTTGGATTGAGTGCCGATTTAGGCTGGAGACGAATTCGTCATCGCTTGCCTTGGCAGTGTTGGATTGTACTTGGAAGAGTGAGATTCAATTTGAGAATTGTCGTCGTCTTAGGATCTGGGGCATCATGCCCCAGCCACCCTTCGTTCACAGTGGCTACGCGCTGTCCCGGCCACCCGTCGATTCTGCCAGCAAAGTTGGATCTACACGGGGAGCCATTCAACAGATTTTCCCGAGCGACGGCTTCGGATCAGCCAACCCGTATGAGCTGATCTTCCGTCACATCGTCGGGCAGTTCGCCGCGGGCCACATATTCATAGCCCATACCGACTCCACACATCGGCAATCCCAGAGCATTAGCAATCGCCTCATGCCGTTCGACGGCGAATGCGTAGTCGCCCTCGTGCAGGATCGAGGCAACAGCAACTGTTGCGGATGGCACTGAGAACGCATCGCAAAGCTTGCTCGCGCCGCCACCAAGAGTGGTCTGATAGTCGTCGTCCTCGTCTTCGTCTGAGAAATACTCAGGGAATGAGTTGTAGTGATCGATCATGCCGCCGTTTTCGAACAACCAGTAACAGAGAACATCGTCATCATGATTCATGACGGCGAGAACTGGCGAGGCGGTCTCCTGCGATAGAGCGATACCGAGCTTTTCGATCTCTGCTGTGTCCTGGCTGTCCGCTTCTTTGTCAAAGATTGTGACATACCCGCCGACGGCCGGTGTGACGAACGCTGAGCGACCCATTCGTTCCAAGACCGATACGACCTCTTGTGGATCGCTCTTCTTGACCGAGAAGTTGACGTAGAAATTGCCCATTATCGCCCCTCAAACTCGGTGCAGAGTGAAGGTCAGGCCCCCTTCACATCCTTGCCGAAGAACTTTTCCGCCTCGGCGACGACTTCGTGCAGAATCGCTTCGGCTTCGGTGTCGGGGATTTCGAGCATCTTTCGGGCGAGGTCGAGCTTTTCGTGCTCGTCGTGCGTGACGATGCGGTCGGCTACTACGCGACGAACCATCAGCGCGAACTCGTCACGCATCCAGGTGGCGAGCTCGACGTTGCTGATGCCGAGCGCGTGGCCTTCGGCGAGATGGGTCGGCCATTCTTGCTGAGATTCGGGCAACTGTTCGAGAATGAGCTTGAGCTTCTTGCGCCACTTCTTGCGATCGTATTCGCCGCCTTGGAACGGTTCGGGTTCGTGGACGGGGGTTAGGCTGGTCGTCGACGTGTCCTTGAGATGGAAGGCGGAATCGATCCGCTCTTCCACGGTATGGTCGCCGCCAAGAACGCGCTTCAGGCTCTCGAAGAAACCCATCTCAATTTCCTTTCCACGGGAAATCCGCGACGGCTCGTGGTCACGGTTTCTTGGGGGTTGAAGCTGTTCCGGATTTGGGCGGAGCAGGGAAGGCGTCGTAAACCGCCTTCGCAACGTCGGCGCAGAGCTTGTTGCCGGCATTGTCCGGGACGTAGCGGCCGTCGGCATGATCCTTGGAGAGAACGACGACCGCAACCGGTCCGGCCTTGGTTGTGATGATCCCCGCGCACGTGCGCGTGCCATCCACACTTCCCGTTTTGAATGCAACCCTGGTGCCCGCCGGCAAGAAACGTGGGAACTTGTCTTTGTCGTCGCAGGCGAGCATATGTTTCATCATCGCGTCGCTGGCTTCGGCGTTGATCAACTTGCGCGCGTGCAGCTTTTCCAGGAGCTTGAGCATCTCGTTGGCGGTCGTGCTGCCGAGGCCAAATTCCTTGCTGCGATCGGGAAAGATCGAGGTATCGCGGCGGAACACTTTTGAGTGAAGCTTCGTGTTCGGGCAGTCGAGATGCTCCATCGTCTGCGCGGTGGTGGGAAGGCCAATCGCGTCGACCACGATGTTCGTCGCCGTGTTGTCGGAGTAGACGATCATGAGGTGAATTGCGTCGACGAGCGGGAACGTCGCACCATCCGAGAAGTGGTACGTCAAAATCCCCGATCCCGGCACCATGTCGGCCTTCTTGAGTGTGATCGGTTTCGTCAGGTCGAGCGATTTGTTCGCGGCCTGGCGATAGGCTTCGACCATCACCGGGAACTTGATCAGGCTGGCGGTCGGCATCGGATCGTCGGCGTGAATTGCGAAGGTCTCGCCCGTTTCGAGATGCTTGACGACGAGCGTCACCTTGCCTTTGAAGTCGTCGACGATCGGCTGAATCGTTTTCGCGATGCGGTTATCTTCCGCGCGGGCGGGGGCAGCGGTGAGAAACAGCAGGGCAAGCGTTGCGAAGGTGCGCGGATTCATGAGGCTCGGTACTCAACTCGGTTGCGGAACGACCTGGCTGGATCGCTGCGTCGCATTCGCGATTGTCGCACGCCGGTGCCGCCTCGCCAACAGTCCGAACCTGGCACCTCGATCCCGCGTCTGATAGATTGTGAAAAAAATCACAATCACGGGGCAGGGATGCTGCCGATGGATGGTTTAGGGAGGTGTTGTGATGCGAGCGATCGTGGTTCCGTTCGGAAGTCATGGCGACGTGCATCCTCTTATTGGCGTGGCGCGCGAGCTGAGATCGCGCGGGCATGCGGTGACGTTCTTGCAGCCCGAACACTTCGCGCCGTTGATTCGCGCGGCTGGGTTCGAGGTGAAGACGTTCGGCGAAGCGGGGCAGTACGAAGCAGCTACGCGCGACCCCGATTTGTGGCATCCGACCAAGGCGTTTCCGATTGTCGCCAAGTGGGCGACGCTGGCGGCGCGTCAGGTTTACGACTTGATTGAAGAGACGAACGTGCCGGGTGAGACGGTGCTCGTCGCGGGGACGATTGCGCTTGGAGCATTGCTCGCGGAGGAAAAGTTGGGGATACCACTGGCGGCGGTTCACTTGCAGCCGACGGTGTTTCACAGCAACTATCACACGGCGATCTACGGCGGGCGCGACTTGAATTTCTTGCCGCGCTGGCTCAAGACGTGGCTGTTCGACCAGGTGTTCGGAAAGGTGATCGAGCCGCATATTGCGCCCCAGGTCAACGCGCTGCGGGCCGAACTGGGATTGCCGCCGGTTAGCGACCTGATGCGCAAGTGGATTCACAGCTCCACTCTCGGCCTGGCGTTCTTCCCTCGCTGGTTTGCGGAGCCGCAGCCCGACTGGCCGAAGAATGTCGAGATGGTTGGCTTTCCTCTTTATGATGAGGCCGATGTCACGCCGCTGTCGCCGGAGTTGCTGGGCTGGCTTGATGAAGGTCCGCCGCCGATTGCCTTTACTCCCGGTTCGGCGAACCTGTTTGGCCGGCCGTTTTTCGAGGCCGCCGCCGAGGCGTGCGTCCGACTCAAACGTCGCGGAATTCTGCTGACGCGATTTGCGGAGCAGGTTCCCGAAAATCTTCCGGACGGTGTCCGGCATTTCTCCTACGCGCCGTTCAGTCAGTTGCTTCCTCGGACCGCGGCGATTGTCCATCACGGTGGAATTGGAACGGCCTCACAAGGGATGGCGGCCGGCGTGCCGCAATTTGTTATGCCGCTGGCGCATGACCAGTTCGACAACGCGTCTCGCATGGAAAAGCTGGGAATCGCGCGGTGGCTCGGCGTGAAGAAGTTCACCGGTCGCGCAGTGGCGAAAAAGCTGGAGGGATGGATCGATTCGCCGCAGGTTCTGGCCGCTTGCCAGAGCGTGAAAGAGCGGCTGTCGCACGAGACTGATTCGATGACTCGTGCGGCCGTGGCGATCGAAGGGATGGCGGCGAAAGCGGGTGTGCGATGAAGTGAAACGGGTGACGTTGAAGTGTCACGACTGTTAGCGCAGGTGATGCAAAACCTTGTACGGCAGGAAATTCAAATATGCCGGGCTTTCTTGTTTGCAACGCTCCAAATGCGGGAGTACCGTGAAGTTCGGGGGAAAGTCCCACGGTATTTCACAATGAGGTTGAGCGATGAGCGCGCACACCTTCACCATCGCCGCGATTTTCCTGGCCGGAGCGACGCAGATGTCGCTGGGCCAGGACGCGGCGGACGAAATGAAGAAATTCGAGGGGACGTGGGAGATTATCTCCACCGAGACAAACGGCGTGGTTCGGCAATCTTCAAATGGCGTGAAGTATCGATTCACGGGCGACACATGGGAAACGCTAAACGAAGACAGAGTTGTGACTCGAGGTAAATTCCGGGTCGATCCTACGACTTCGCCAAAACGGGGGGATATGTTTCTTGAGGACGATCAAAGTGGAACGAGGACCCGCCACTTTATCTTCGAGATCGATGGCGACACCCTCACAATGTGTTTAACGCCCATTGGCAAGCCACATCCCACTCAGTTCACAGGCAAGGCGGGGAGCGGCCAAGCGCTGGCCAATTTCAGAAGAGAAACCCGCTGACGAACTCCAACAACTAAGCCCTCTTCCTACAAGTGCCGACGGTATACCGATGTCCCGTCATGCCGTTTTCGACACTCCTCCCAGCGCACTGGTCGATAAAACATGGAACCGTTACGCATTGGTTGACGCTTTTATTCAAGTATAAACGCTTCGGAGTTCGTCGCTGGAGCGAACGACCTCGAGCGTAAAGGCGATTTCAGAGGGTTTTAGCCGGGAGAAATTCATTGCGTGAAGCAGGCGGCGTTTCATCATCATCCGCTGCGCGATTCATAAAGGAATTCAATTCCCTAGAATACCTAGTCTCTACAGTTAGAGTTTTTGGGTCGCCCAAACGTCCCAATGTTGCAGAAAATGCATTGTTGCGCTGATGTGTGCTTGAAAGTATACTAGGCTTTGTATACAATCACGGGTGGTTGAACAACGTCCAGTAACGCCCAAACTTCCGACCATTAGCGCCCCCGCGCAAACATGGCGTACTGACGATTGTTCGGGTCGTGCCCCCCAAGAACGTTCTTCCCCCCGAAGAAATACCTCCCCCCACTCGACTGCCGGTGCAGATCCTTCGCTGATTCCGTGATCGGCCGGATGCCCTTGTCGACAGATGTCCTAATTCATTAGGTTATCAAGAGGTTTTTTATGTTCACGCGATCACTTCGGCACGCTTCTGTTGGAGTTTTGAGCCTGGCGATTTCGATGGGGCTGACTGGCTGCGGTTCCAGCGAAACGGACGGTCCGGTGGTTATGACCGACGCACAAAAGGCTCAGCAAATTGATGCGCAGAAGGCAACGGAAGCGGCCTTCAAGGAGTCGTCGAAGGCGAAGAAGCACAGCAACGTTCAAAAGAACGGCAGGGCCGTGAACGGCGTGCCGACGTCCTAATCTGTCGATGTCGTGACAGCACAATTCGTTGACATAGGTGATTGGTGAATTGAGAGGGGCCGGCGGCTTCCGGGGAGTTGCCGGCGGATTCACGTACGGAATTCATACGACATTCCAGGGGATTCTCATGCGATTGGCTTCGAAACGCGGTTTTACGTTGATCGAACTGCTTGTGGTGATTGCGATCATCGCAGTGCTTATCGCCCTGCTTTTGCCTGCAGTTCAGGCAGCGCGTGAGGCGGCCCGCCGTTCGCAGTGCGTCAACAACCTCAAGCAAATCGGCCTCGGTTTGCACAACTACCATCAGACGAACGACAAGTTCCCCATCGGTGGTGCGTGTAACCAGGGCACCCCAGGCTCGAACTGCGTGATCTGGAACGGTATGAGCGCGCAGGCTCAGATGCTGGGCTACCTGGAGCAGGGGCAGATCTACAACGCGACCAACTTCTCGCTCGGCGGCCCCGGCGAAGCGACTGGTGCCAACTCGACCTCATACTACACGAAGCTCAACGTGTTCCTCTGCCCGTCGGACGCCAACGCCGGCAGCGCGACCAGTGACAACGGCACCCAGCGCACGAATAACAACAGCTACTGTGCGTCGTACGGCACCACGAGCATCGCATATGACGCTGTATCGACTGGTCTCTTTTCCTACTCGACCACATACGGACTTCGCGACTGCACCGACGGTAGCTCGAACACGATCGCGTTTGGTGAAGTTCTCGTTGGCGACGCCACGAACAGCCCGGCCAAGCGGTCGAACGGCGTGATGAATGTGGGACTGCAAAGCCGTCCCGACCGGAACGGTAATTCGAACCAGGGGTGGGAGGACGTCAACCTGTCGGTGACTTCGAACAACCCGTGGACTACCTCGCTCCTGGCGACCGACCTGCAGACCTGTGCGACTTCGTACCTGTCTGCCGCTCCCGGCACCAACCTGCACAACTCAGTTGGTGCGATGTGGATGGTCGGCTCGATGGGCGACACCATGTTCAACACGGTTGTCACGCCTTCTTCGACGCAGTTCAAGTGGGGGGCGTGCAAAGGTGGCGGCGGCGGTTGGGCGGAAGGCATGAACTACGCGAACGCCTCGAGCCAGCACTCGGGCGGTGCGAACTTCCTGTTCGCCGACGGAAGCGTGAAGTTCATCAAGTCGTCGATCAACATGCAAACCTACTGGGCGCTCGGCACCCGCGCTACGGGCGAAACGATCAGCTCCGACGCGTATTGAGCGACTTGAGCTAGTATGAATGACATGGCCCGCGTTGAGGGAAACCTCGACGCGGGCTTTTTTTATGAGATCGACGGGCTGTTCAAAGTGTCGTTGAGTCTCGCAATCGCAACAGCTCACGGTTGCACGCTCAGTCAGCTAGCATATAGGCAAAACGAGAATTTGAGGTTGGGTGCCACTGGCTATGCCAGTGCTCTTCGGTTTTGGTTTGCATATAGGAGCACTGGCATAGCCAGTGGCACCCGAGAGAGCATTAACAACGATTACCAGCGTTGAGGAGAGACTTCGACGCGGGCTTCTTTCGTCTTGGAATATACAAACTGTAGATGATGCTGAATATGTTGGTCTTTAGGTGGCCGAGACCTGCTGGGTGCTACTGGATCGTGCCTTCACGATTTCTCTTCAACCATCTTAGACGAAGCGTCGCAGCGACGAACACGATGATCGAAACGCCCGCTGGCCCCCAGCGCCGAAGAGGCTCAGCAACTGACAGACTTAGTTGAAGCTCGCCAGTTGTCGCATCCCAAATGTAAATGCGCCCACTTTCGTCACTCGCGGCCAGGCGCTCGCCGTCCTTGGAAAACGCGAGGCCACCGACTCGGTCCATCACTTCGCGCGCTGTCATGAGGGTTTGGCCTGTATTCGCGTTGACGATCGAGACTCTGCCCTCGTCTCCAATTGCAATTGATCCGGAATCGGGTGATAGCTGCATCGCGATCCGGCGTCGAGGTTTCATCGCGAATCGTTCGGCCAACGTTGACCCTGTGACAACCGCCGCGACTTCACCGTGACGTCCTTCATGACGGACGAGAATGCAGTCCTTGCTATCGGCAGAGAAGCCGAGCAAGCTCTGATGGCTCGAATTCTTCGACCCTACAATCGTATGCTCGAGATGTCCGTCGTTCGTGTTCCAGATCCTGATACGATCGTCTTCTACCGTTGCCAACGTTTTGCCGTCGGGCGCGAATGCAATGGTATAGGCTCGTTCTGAATTCTCCGAAAGCTTAAACACTTCTTTACGCCGTACCATGTCCCAAAATTGAACGCGCTTCTCATATCCGGACGACGCGAGTAATAAGCGATCCGGTGCAAAAACGACTTCATCCGCCCCCGACGTGGTTGCACCCAACTCTGCCAGCTTGATCCCCTTACGCGGGTCCCAGAGTTGTATTTCGGTATGACTGGCACCAACGGCGAGAATGGTGTCGTCTTGGGAGAGTGCGATCGACCTTACCCAGCCGTCCATGCCCGCAAGCCTTGCGAGAGCCTGTCCTGATTGGGCATTCCATCTCTTGACGACGCCGTATGACGAAAGCGGTTCGGTGATTTTGGGCCAGTGGTAAGCATTCACGGCGGCAATCAGCAACGTGCCGTCATGCGAAAAAGCGAGCGGACCGGCGTTGTATGAGGTTGAAAGTCCAAGCCCGACAAATATGGCCATCGCAAAATAGGCAAGCACCTGCACAACGCGCAACCGCGATGGCCAGGTGAATCTCCGGTGAGCTTGGATTGGCTGGCAATCATCGACTGGGACTTCGCTCATCCGCGCGTGATTCATGGGGGGCTTCCCCTTAGAGTGACTCCAATCGGGCACGCAAAGTCGCCGCCGCCTTGCGAGGAACTTCGGCTCGCGTTACCGCCGCACTGACGGCAACTCGCGTGGCTCCCGCTTCAATCACTTCATCAATATTAGTTTCGTTGATGCCGCCGATCGCGAACCAGGGGAGCGAGGTCAACTCGGCGGCCTGAGATATGAACGAGAGGCCCGCGAAGTTGTCGAAGTCTTTGGTTTCGCTCGAGAACACGGGCCCAACCCCGAGGTAGCTGGCGGCGTCGAGAATCGCTTTTTCGACCTGCGCCGGCTCGTGGGTTGAGACGCCGACGAGGCTCGTTGGACTGACGATTCGGCGGGCGTCGCGGACGGTGATGTCGTCCTGGCCGAGATGGACGCCGTCGGCTCCGGCGAGGCGGGCGAGGTCGGGGCGATCGTTGACGATGAAGCGGGCCTTCGCTTGCGCGGTGAGGATGCGGACCTCGCGGGCGCGGCGGAGCCATTCGCGATCGTCGATTCCTTTTTCGCGAAGCTGGATCACGTCGGCACCGCCGGCAAGCGCTTCACCGACGATCCACGTGAGGTCGCCGAGCGTGGGCAAGCCGCCGACGAGCACCATCAGCTTGGAATCGCCGATCGAGCGTTTTGCTGCTGCGGCGGTCATCGTTAATTTTTCAAGTGTATAAACGTCGTAGCGCAAAACCTCGAAGCGGCCGGCGATCCAACTGTTGAAAAGCTTCGTGTATTCCTCGAGCGTGCGAAGCGCCTCGGCCGTGCGTTTGAAATTTGCCGTGAGAACCGCGCGAGGATTTTCGCGGGTCGATTCGGACGCGGTCATGATGTGCGTGCCGACGTCGCCGCGGGTGTCGCGTGCGCCGATCAACAACTCGGGATCAAGCCCTTGCACAGCCTCGGCGAAGCGATGTCGGACTTCTTTGAGACGTCGCGTGAGGGCGGGGTCTTCGAGCACGAAACGAACATAGTCTTCAACCACACGCAAGCCTTCGCGAGCCCGGTTGGCTGAGGCATCGAGCACGCGACCGATTTCGATGGATTCGCCGGGGTCGACGAGTTCGAGCGGCGGGATGTCGTCGTCGAGCGGGATGGGGGTTGATTGTCGTTTGGCTTCTTCTTCGAGATGTTTGCGAAGGGCAGAGAGGTCGAGGCCGGCGGGGCGGAAGAGAGGTTCGCCGAACGCAGGGAGCAGAGCGACGAGCATCTCTTCGGTGGTGACCATGCGCGAGCGGTCGAACGCGTGGGCGATGGATGCGGCGTCCTGGAGTAGGGTTTTGAGATCGGTCGCGTGGGGCAGTTGAGGTTCGGGGCTGGGGCTGTCGTCAGTGGCGATTTCGGGCGCATCGGGATCTTGTTCGAGCAGCGCGTAGAGTGCCTGCGGATCGAGCCCGAACTTGCCGAGCAGCGTTGCGGCCTGGCTTTCGGACTCGTCGAGAAGAGCCGTGATGAGGTCGAGCGGTTCGACCGCTTGGGCCTGTCGCAGCAGGGCACGCGTCTCGGCGCGGCGGACGGCCCGCAGGGCGCCGGGAGTGAAGGCGTCAAACATCCTCGAAAACCTCGTCAGAATCACGCCTGCGTGGCAGGCCGATGCTTGATTTCACGGGGCAAGTGGTCCATCATAATCGTTGGACAAAAATCACACAGCCAGTTCGACGGCGTGGGAACGCGCCCCGCGGCCCTGAATACTGGCCCAGCAGGAAACACCACCGTGCTCGCTCGCATTTTTTCGATGATTCTGGCCCCTGCGGCCGCGGTCGGTCTGGTCGCCCTCTCGGCAACATCACAGGGTCACGCTGAAGAGAAGCCGGCTCCGGCGACCAGCGTGCTCCAGTTCCAGGTGAAGGACATTGATGGCAAAGCCGTAGACCTTGCGAAGTACAAGGGCGAGGTTTTGCTGGTTGTGAACGTCGCCAGCCAGTGCGGTTATACCAAGCAGTACGAAGCGCTCGAAGCCACCTACGAGAAATACAAGAGCCAGGGCTTCGAGGTTTTGGGCTTCCCCGCGAACGAGTTCGGTCAGCAAGAACCGGGTTCGGACGCCGAGATCAAGCAGTTCTGCACCTCGAAGTTCAGCGTGAAG
Source organism: uncultured Isosphaeraceae bacterium (assembly GCA_945957605.1). GTDB lineage: Bacteria > Planctomycetota > Planctomycetia > Isosphaerales > Isosphaeraceae > CAMFLR01. The sequence continues at coordinate 764,344 of CAMFLR010000002.1, read as the reverse complement.
TTCCCGATGTTCTCGAAGGTCGTTGCCAAGGGACCTGAGATCAGCCCGATCTACAAGTTCCTCACCAGCAAGGACACCAACCCCAAGTTCGCCGGTGATATTAGCTGGAACTTCAACAAGTTCCTGGTGAATCGCAAAGGCGAAGTGATTGCCCGCTTTGCCTCAGGCGACAAGCCCGAGAGCGAGAAGGTTGTGAAGGCGATCGAAGCGGCCCTGGCCGAGTCGAAGTAACGAACGCAGCGATCGGATTACAAAAGCGGCGAGGTGGGACGAAGTTCGATCCCGCTCGCCGCTTTTTGTTTGGCTCAAGCCGAGGTGCTGGGTGAATGCTGTGGCTACTCATCAGTCACGCCGCACCTCGTGACGATGCTCTGCGTCGTCATGAATCTTCGGCCGCTCCTGCGGCCATTTGCGATCTGCGAGCATGTGCGACATTTCATGACCGCGGAGCGGTCACAGAAAGGCTCCCACGCGGGAGCATGGGAGCGAGGATAACGCGTGGGTTTCATTTATGTAAATAAATAGCATTACGCGATTGTTTGACTTGATCGCGAGTCAGCGAGCGGCCTTCGCGGCGATATCAATCGCGGCTTCGAGTTGCAGGTCGCGTCCGGCGGCGTAGGGCAGGGGATCGGCAATTGTCACGTCGGGGCTGACCCCGACACCTTCGAGCCGCTCGCCATCGACTCGCACATCGGCGACGGCGAGGAACAGCAGCGAACGATCGGAGAGGAGGAACGGCTTGCCGGCCACGACTGCGCCTGCCGTACGCTCGCCGACGAGCGTTCCGAGTTTGCGGGTTTTCACCGCGTGCGCTACGACTTCTTTACCGCTTCGCGTGCCGCCGTTGATGAGTAGCACGAGCGGCTTGCGCCATTGATGATCGAAATCACGCGCGTTGCCGTCGCGCTCGACAAAAGTGAGACGCGGCGGTGCGGAGTTGAAGAGATTGACGAAGTCGGGATTACAGCCGCCCCAGCCGTCGCGGAAGTCGAGCACAAGGACGTCGGCGGAGGTGAGACGGTCGGAGAGTTGTTCTTCGAGCAACTCACGCAGTGAATCGCCCGCACCCGAGAACATGCGGACATATCCAATCGTCTTGCCGTTTTTTGCGATGAGCCGGGCGGATTTGACTTGCGACTCGCGCCATTCCTGGTCGGGGCGAATCAATCGCGGCCGCACGGTCACATTCGATAGTGGTCCGCCTTCGGCACGTCGGATCGTCAGAACGACGTCCTGGCCAGTGCGCCCGAGGAATGATTTGATGGGATCGAACGCGGCACCATCGGCCCCAACGATCTCATCGCCGCGCTTCAGGCCGGCGGTTTCGGCTGGACTTCCGGCCAGTACACTGCGGACGAATCTCCCGTCGGCGTAATCGGCGCCGATGCTGATGTACGCAGTGGCACTCTGCTTCAGTGAGGAGCCGAAAATCGCCAGCAGGCCGTAATACTCGACGTCGTCGGGCGTGTAATAGCGAGTGTGAGACGTCTTGAGGGAGTCGAGTGCTGTGTTGGTCGCCTGCGTAAAGCTGCTGCGATCGGCGAGCGATCGCGCGTATCCCGTGTGAGATTTGAGCCACGCTTCAGCCTTGGCGCGATCGAAGAAGTGCGCGGCGACGTGCGACTCGATTTCGGAGCCGAGGCGGGGATAATCTTGCCCCATGGTCGGTGCGGGGATGAGACCGCCGACCATGGTGGCGATGAAGAGAACTAGAAGTCGACCACGATCAGCCGCGCGGGGCATTGGTCGTGGTGTCGGCGGTTTGAACTTCAGGCTCGGCTGCCTTGGGAGCTTCCGGAGCCGGCAACTTGTCGGGACGGGCGACAACGTTCTCTCCAGCGTTCAGGCCAGAAAGCACCTGGGCGTAATGGTTGCCCATCAGGCCCAGTGTAATCGGTCGCCAATCCCACTTTGTTTCGCCCGCAACGGTCGCGGCGACGGCGATGTACGGCTGGCCGGCAACCCAGCGCAGCGACTCGACCGGCACTCGCGTGATCTTTTCCTTGCGATCGACGAAGAACGACGCCTGGGCCGACATGCCGGGGCGGAGCCCCTCGAAACCGCCGAGGTCGAGGTCGACGAACGCATAGTAGACGCGGACGTCGGAGAAACGGCCGAGAACGGCAGGGATCGGCGTGATTTCGGTGACAGTGCCGAGAAGCGGTTTGTCGGGGAACGCCTCGATCAGAATCGACGCCTTTTGTCCCGATCGTATCGTCGCGAGCTTCGATTCGTTGATCTTCACCTTCACGCGCATGTGCTTGGGATTAGGCAGGTCGAAGATCGCCTGGCCTTCGCGAACGGTCGCGCCTTCCTGAATCTGCACTTCGACGCGGCCGCTCCAGGCGTCGGACTCGTTCGCGTAGACGACGACTCCGTCGCGCGGGGCGCGGATGGTGCAGTGCTCGATGATGCGCAGAAGTCGGCGAAGGCGGTCGTCTTCGAGACCGAACGCGGCTTCTTGTGCCAGCATGTCGGAACGAATCGATTCGAGCTTCGCCTCGAGCGCCTTCATGAGCCGCGGCTTCGTGTATTTGTTGAGCCGCTCCTTCATGCCTCGCGCTTCGCGCAGGGCGATTTCGCACCGCTGCACTTCCATCTCGTCGGCCATGTACTGGGCGCTCGCGCGAAAGCCCTTGTTCATGGTATCGCGCGACCACTCGGCAGTCCTGAAGGCACGCTGGTACTCGACTTCGCACGAAGTGATGTATTGCTCGATGAGGCCCACGTCTTGCGGGAAGATCCCCTCGACGTATTCCTTGTAGGTGATCTGATTCACCTCGTAGATCGTCTTGGCCTGGTCGACCCACGCCTTCGCTTGCGCGTGCTTGATTTTCTGCGCAGCGAGTTCATCACGAAATGCCGAGCTTTCGAGCTCGCAAACGAGGTCACCGGCGTGAACGGAGGTTCCTTCGGGGATGATCTGAATGATGCGGGTCGAGCCCTGGGATTCCTGTCCCATGCCACCACCACCGCCACCGCCTCCACCGCGGTTGCCGCCGCCGCCCCCGCCGCCGCGTCCACCGCCACCACCCCCGCCGCCGCGTCCACCGCCGCCGGCACCGCCGCCACCGGCCATGCCAGCGCTTGCGGTTGTGGACGTCTTGCTCGTTGCACTTGTCGAGCCCGACTTTGATGTCGCCGGGCGAAGGGGCGTGTATTTGGCGACCTGATAGGAGAAGCTGCGAATCGTCGGCTTTTTGCTTTGGGTACCGGTCGTGGTGGAACCGCTACTGCTACTTCCGCTGCCACCGCCCGATGCGCTACCACTCGATGCCGAAGCCGATCCACTGGAGCTGCCCGATCCGCTGGAGCTTGCGGTTGACGACCCGCCCGAGGTCTTGCTCGCAGCGCCGCCCATCTTTGAACGCGCGCTCGACTTCGCTTTCGTGGCCGAAGTCGTTGCGCTCGCGTTGCCGCTGGAACTCGTAGAGCCGGCACCTCCAGCGCCTGAAGTGCTAGTCGCCCCGTTGCGCAACGTTCGTGTCGAGCCCGATGAGTTGCTGATCGTTCCGAGGAGCGCCTCGACCTGGCACTTCACCTTGGAATTGCTGGCGGGTTCGAGCGTACCGCTTTCGATAACGGAGACCTCGATATCTCCCTCGTCGATCATAACGAGTGCGAGCGGCTCGGGACGCGTGCGCCAGAGGTCGTGCAGGCGGAAACCGCTTTCCCAGGCCCGCGCACCGATGGCCCCGACGAGGACGAGAATCGCTACCGCAACCAGCAGCTTTACTCCCTTGCGCTTCGGCTTGACGACGATCACTCGTGTCGGCGACGTCGCGATATGCACGGGAGTATTAGGGTCGGCCGTCATCGAGATACTCCTCGGTCACTCAAGGCACACAGTCGGGCCAGGTGAGGCGGCGGGATCAGGCGTGGGAGTGAAAAATCAGCGCGGCGAAACGATGGAGTGAGCGCTAGGCAAATGTTCAGATTATCCGCGGTCGCGAAGCTGCGTCAAGTGTCGGACCGGAGATTCGACACGACGCGACCCAATCCCTCACGGCGATCCATCGGCGCAGAGAGCGAGCGTACGAACTGCCTGATTATCGACACGTCACTTAAGTCGGCGTCAGCCCGATCGGGTCTGGCAGCGAAATCTCGCGACGATCATTCCGCATCAAGCGCCTTAGTTAACGCAGCGACCTCCGCCTGAGGCAGAACCACGAGCTGACTCGACATCTTCAGCATATTAAAGACGGCACGCGTGTGAGCGAAACAGCTTCCCAAACGTGAGTTTGAGGCCTGAACGCCCGTCGGCTCAACACCACCGGCAATGACGAGCTTGCCCGGAGCAACAAGCGATGCCAGGCGACCGATATCCGCCAGCGCCAAGATGTTCGGCGCGATGATTCCCATGGGAACGCCGGCCCAGGGCGTTATGTCAGGGGCGACGAAGCTCACGAGCGGGCTGATGAGGCCGGTACGCTCGACGTGATCGCGCCTGAAAGCGGCCGCGAGAAGGCCGACGAGCCCAAAAGGTCCAACGCCAATCACTTCGGACGCGCCGGTGGCGTCGATCCACTGCAAGGCGTCGCGCGTCCACTGGTAAATCAGAGGCCAGCCGATCCAGAGAGCCCATTCCGCCTCATTATGATCGGTAACGTGATGCACCGCACCAGTTTCCGGTTTGAGGCGACCGGTCGCGCGAACGTCGACAGTAACGACCTGCCGCCCGGACTCGATGAGGGCTTTGAGCGTTGGGTCGGAGTCTTCGGCCTGGCCATCCTGGCGAATGAGGAGCGTGACCTTACCCGATCCGCTGGTACCAACGCGCCGGCCTTGTAACTCGACGCCGGGCTCGGTCTGTAGGACGAGCTTTCCGGCCGCTTCGGACTTAAGTTTCGCTGGCGTTTCGGGTTCTGCACGCTTCAACGGGCCGGAGATCAGCGGGCGAAGCTGGCTCTTGATGTAGAGAGACTCGGCTTCCCAGCGCTCCGCGTGGTCGGGCGCTTGCGGCAGCGCTGCGAGCTGGGCCTGACCTTCGCGCAGAGCGAATTCGGGAATCGTGATGATCGACTTGGGGCGGGAGGTAGCGTCGGGATAGCACCTAAGCTGTTGCGGCTCAAAGACCTTGTGTTCGGGCTCGGGGACAGGAGAGCCGTCACCCTTGTTGCGAAGCCAGCGATCGAGCCAACCGTACATCGCCTCGCGCATCGGCTGGTTGTAGGCGTGGCCCGACTCGATTGGCACGTGGTGGAGCTTGTCGTTGACGCCGAGGGTCTGAAAGCGATGGCGGGCGAAGGCGATACTCTTGGCAGCTTCGGCCACGCTGAACTGGATGGCGTCCTTCGTGGCGTTGATCACCAGAAGGGCCCGAGGGGCGATCATGGCGAGCAGGTCGCCGGTCGTGGCGTAAGTCATGCCGCCGTTGTTCATTTCGCAGATGCAACAGGCCGACCCAAGGTAGGCGTCGTAGGTGCCGACACCGCAAACGGGCACCACCGCGGTGAAGCGATCGTCGAGCGCTCCGGCATAAAGCGATTGATTGCCACCGCCCGAAGCACCAGTGATGGCCAGCTTTTTACCGTCAACTTCAGGACGAGTCAGCAGATAGTCCACAGCGCGGCGGTTGTCGTAAACTTGTAATCCTAAAAGGGATACACCGGTCGGCCAGAGCGAGGCGCCGTCGAGTGCGCCGTGATAGGTCCCGGACTTGGGGACGATCGCCCGTTCACCGGCACCGAACGCATCGACGACCAGGACGACGTATCCCATCTTCGCGAGCCCGATGCAGCGCGGTTGGACGTTCGGGTCCATCCGCGCCCAGGCCCAGTGCCCGTGGACGCAAAGAACGGCCGGCGCAGGGCCTTTCAGGTCGTCGGCGCGGTAGAGGTTGGCCGTAACTCGAACGCCAGGCCGGCTTTGAAATGTCAGTCGCTCGACGACGAACCCGTCGCCCTTCACAGTGCCGAGGACTTCCGGCGCGAGGTCGCAAGCTGTTTCGGGAACGCGGCCGACCGAGCGCATCAGCCCTTCGCGAACCGATTTAAGACGTCTTTGCCAGCCGGCCTCGGTCGCGGGGGGTTCAACCGGTCTCGCGAGTTGAAGCAGTCGAACCTGTTCGCGAACGAACGCGAGGTAGGCCTCTTTCTCGGCAACCGGTGCTGGTCTCATCGCGAAACGCCTCGTCGTGAGTGTTGTGCGTTTGTTGGAGAAACCCAGAGTAGCCCGCCGGTTTACGTCCGGCAAGGCAGGCGCGAAGGGGCCTGAGAATTGGTCAAACGCCAGGCAAACGGCAAAATATAGCGATCTCGCGGGTTGTATGAATCGTGCGGTTTTGCGCGGAATCCTGATGGATTTCGGACACGTTGGCCGATTTCCGGTTGGTCTCGTTCTGCTACGATTGGTTTTGCCGAAGGAGAGGGGGATGCGCAACCTGGGGGATGCGCCAGGTCTGCAGGATGCTACATCGGCTCAAGAAAAAATGCAGAGGGGTGAAAAAATAAGCTAAAGTAATGGTGTTCGCCTGACGGGCGACGGCATTCTCGTCGTCGCTGTGTTCGATCGACGGTTTCAGATCGTCGTCGAGCGGAATGGGTGGATGTGAGTCGAGGCAGCATCTCCCCCGCGTCTCGATTGGTTTGGCGGTTCTACTCTTCGTCTTCGCTTCATCACGGACGGTCAACGGATCCAGGGACGAGACACCGCTCGGGAGCGAGCGGAGCGTCGATCCTGCGCGCCTGGCAAAGGCGAGCCCGACTGCTCACTACCTTGACTGACCTCTGTTGATGTCGGAGCGTTGTAATGCTGACGCGGTTCTGGAAGAAGTCCGGGCGGGCGAAGAGCGCCACCCGGGCCGCGACGACCCGGAAGGAGCCGAAGTGCGAGTCGCTGGAAGAACGGCAGTTACTTACCACAGCGGGTGTCGACTACCTCTTGAATGGAACGCGCTGGTCTAACCCCAGCAAAATCACCTATAGCATCCCGGCCGATGGCGCAGTGTGGGACCATGGTTACAACAACCTGAACGCCATGCTGAACTCGGAAATCGGCTCGGCTACCTGGCGTTATGAGTACGCCAAGGCGCTTCAAACCTGGGCCGCCGTCACCAACATCAACGTGGTTCCAGTTGCTGACAACGGTGCGGCGTTCGACTCGGTCGGCCAGTCGCAGGGCGATTCGCGGTTCGGCGATATCCGCATCGGCGGCTACGACTTCCAGAACAACGGCATTCTGGCCCAAACGTATTTCCCGCCGCCCCAAGGCTATACAGCCGCGGGCGACATGGAATTCAACACCGCGTACAACTGGGCGCCCGGGCAGAATTACGACTTCTTCAGCGTCGCGCTTCACGAAGCTGGCCACTCGTTTGGCCTCGACGACCTTGTGAATTCGAACTCGCCATCGGTCGAGAACCAGGTCTACGGCGGCGTCCGCACCGGCCTGATGCCAGGTGATATCGCCGGAATTCAGGCCCTTTATGGGGTGCGTCAGCCCGACTCGTTCCAGGCGAACGGGCTGGGGACCTCGCTCGGTACGGCGATCGACCTGACGGGGCGGATCGTTACCGACGGCGTGAATCTCGCGGGCGTCTCGCTCGACGCGATTGGCGACACCGAATACTTCACGATCACCGCTCCCAGCGATTTGACGAACCAGTCGCTCATCGCGGTGGCTCAGGCTTCGGGCGTCAGCTCGCTCAGCCCGAAGATCACGGTTTATGATGCTTCGTCGAACGTGCTCGGCTCGGCTGCCGATCCCACCTCGTGGAGCAATAACCCGACCGTCAACCTGAGCAACATCGTCGCCGGGCACAAGTACATCGTTGCTGTCATAGGTGCGACGAACGATGTGTTCTCGGTTGGCTCGTACGAGTTGCATCTGCGATTTACAGGCAATGCGGTGGCCGTCACCCCTCCGCCGACGACCCCCGTCACGCCGGTAACACCGACACCGCCGACAACTCCCACCACGCCCACGACACCGACGACGCCCACCACGCCGGTCACACCGACGAAGCCGGTAACGCCCACGCCTCCGACACAGCCAACTCAGCCGACGACCCCCACTCCGCCTGCGAAGCCGATCATTTCGCCGACGCAGAACCTGGGTTACCTGAATGCGATCGGTTTGGGCCGGCAATCACTGGCGACGGGGCTGAACGTCAAGGTTTACTCATTCGTTCCCGCGCATAACGGAACGGTCGTTGTCGCGACCGGTTCGACGGCGATCCAGGTGATCAACCAGTACGGCCAGATCGTGGCGTCGGGCGGGGGACAGGTTTCGTTCCAGGCCCCTCGGGCTGGCGTGCGTTACTTCGTGATTATCGCGTCGGCGAATGGTCAGGCAGTGCCGAACTACACGCTGGCAATCGCGGTGAACCCGCAAATTGCCGCTGTGAAGCAGAAGGCGGTCAAGGCGGTTAAAACTGTGAAGCCCAAGAAGGCGTTTCAAACAGTAACGCCGGCCGAGGTTGAAGCGTCGCGGCCAGTTGTTCCCGCCAAAACGGCGAACGTCCGTCCGGCAACCGCTGCTCCCGGCTGGCGCGAGCGGCAAATCGAGGTGGTTTCGCCCTACTGGGCAAAGCACAAGTAAGCCGTTTGGCGCAGGTACGCGAGCAGGATTTCCGGGGGCACGCGAGGATTCTAACCGTCAGGTCGTTGTGGTAGGTTAATCGGGACAGGCTGGGCGAACGGTCCGCCACTTGCGGGCTTTTCGCCTGGTTCTTGCCTCGGCGGATTGGCCGGGGCGTCAACGATTCCTTTCCCGCGAGGACCTCCGACGTGTCTGAGTACACAGTGCCTCCCTTGCCGTACGACTTCGGCGCTCTCGAGCCGCACATCGACGCCAAGACGATGGAGATCCACCACGACAAGCACCACCAGGCGTACGTCACGAATCTGAACAACGCGCTCAAGGATCATCCCGATCTCCAGGGAAAGACGATCGAGGCCCTGATCTCCGACCTGAACGCGGTTCCCGAGTCGATTCGCATGGCCGTGCGCAACAACGGCGGCGGACACGCCAACCACTCGCTGTTCTGGCAGGTGATGACGCCGGGCGGCGGTGGTGATCCGACCGGCGCGATCGGCGATGCGATCACGGCCGAGCTCGGCGGCTTCGCCAAGTTCAAAGAAGATTTCGCCAAGGCCGGCGCCACCCGCTTCGGCTCGGGCTGGGCCTGGCTGATCAAGACGAAGGACGGCAAGCTCGCCGTTACGTCGACCCCGAACCAGGACAGCCCGATCATGGAAGGCAACACGCCGCTGCTCGGCTGCGACGTGTGGGAACATGCCTACTATTTGAAGTATCAGAACAAGCGTCCCGACTACATCACCGCCTGGTGGAACACGGTGAACTGGGACGAAGTGAACCGCCGCTACAAGGCATAAGTTTGTGACGTGATGATTGTGCGTCCCGTGATTCGGCATTTGCCGGGTTGCGGGACGTTTTCGCGCTGAGATCAATCAGGATGATTGGGGGCCGACGATGGCGGACAGGCGCATGTCTCGGGACGAAATTCCTACACCCGCGCTCCTGGTCGATCTCGATTTGCTCGAAGCGAACATTGCGGCGATGGCCGCGCATTGCCGGAAAACAGGCTGTTTCTTGCGGCCGCACGCCAAGACGCACAAATGCCTCGAGATTGCTCGTCGGCAGATTGCGGCTGGTGCGCGAGGCATTTCGACCGCCACGGTCTCCGAGGCCGAGGCAATGGTTGCGACAGGGATTCGTGGAGTTTTGCTCACGTCTCCAATCGTCGATGCAGGGAAGATTCGCCGGATGGTCGAGTTGGCTCGGAATGGCGGCGAAGTGATGCTTGCGGTCGGGCATCATTTAGAAGTGACGCTCCTGGCGGAAGCCGCGGAAGCGGCTGGCGTTCAAATTGATGTTTTGCTCGATCTTGATGTGGCCGATCGCCGATTTGGCATCCAGCCCGGCGAACCAGCGTTTGAATTGGCACGAGAAATAGGCCGGCATCGCTCGCTCAACATTCGCGGCGTTCAGGCGTATTACGGTTTGGGCTCGCACATTCAGGGCTTCGAAGCGAGAAAGAAAGCCTCGCTCGAAACGATGATGCCTGCCGTTGAAACATTGAACGAACTGCGGCGAATGGGCTTCGATGCTCAATTTTTGTCGGCCGGCAGTTCGGGCACGTACAACATCGATTGCGAACTGCCGGTCGAGGTTGAGCTGCAATGTGGGTCGTACGTTTTCATGGACGTCGATTACAAATCGATCGGCGGGCAGGGGGATGATGGCGCCTACGACGACTTCAAACGGAGCCTCACCGTTTTGACGACCGTCGTGAGTGCGACGCATTGCGACGTTGTGAGCGTCGACGCCGGGATCAAATCGTTCTCGACCGAGACGGCGTTTCGTCCCGAGGCGAAGGATTGGCCGGGTCTGAAGTACGAGTTTTTTGGTGATGAGTTTGGACGGCTTCGTCCAGTCGATGGCGGTGAATTGCCGCCGATTGGCAAACGACTCGAGTTCTACACGCCGCACTGCGATCCCACCGTCAACCTTTACGATCGCATTTATGCGATGCGCGGCGATGTGGTTGAAGATGTCTGGGAGATCGTCGCTCGCAAGGAGTCTCGGCCGCTGCGATAGACTGGATCACGTAACGTCAATCGTTCGAATTGAAACAGGCGTGTCATATCGCATGCGATCAGCTCATCCCCCATGGCAATTCACATTTCGGGGCTTTCTGATCGCAAATCTGTACCTTGCCGTTCTCATGGCGCCGGCGATTCATGTCATGAGGGCGCCTGCACCTGAACGCCTTGCGGAATTTGGTAGGATAACAATTCTGGTGATGCCGAGCACAATTTGGCTCTTGTCTAGATACACACTTCAACCGGGTGCATCGCGGGATTTTCTCGTTGGGGCGTTTCACATAGGAAGTGTATTGGTCCTTGCTTTTCTGTGTAGTTGGCCAATTCTGAACGGCTTGCGCCGAGTCATATTCGAATCGGCGAGCCTGACACAAGTGGTCCGCGAATTTACAATTACGTTTATGATCATCGCATCTGTTTTGTATCCGGTTTTGTGGTTTGTTTCCTGGAAATTGGTTGCGGCTTTGATACCAAGAACATGTCCTGCATGTAATCGTCGTCGCCTCGTCAATACGAAACTTACAAAATGGTATATGTTTGGCTCAGGTGAGAGACATTACTGGTGTGCAGGCTGTGGATGGAGGTGTAAGCGGAGTAAGAAAGGGCCGGTTGTTTGGGCCGATGCATCGCATCCGAATGAAGATGAATTCTATTGGCTGGACCGGCCACTCCGCTGGTTTGACGGGAGAGCACAGAGCTAACCGTCGGAAAGATTCTGCTTGGAACGACAGGGTAAAATACGCGAACAATTTGGAAAAAGTTGTATTGGTACGTCGCTGGCCGGGCATAACATACGAAAACTGGTTAAGAGTGCAGATTCGATGTGGCAGCGGCGAGGGGTTTTTAGCGATGAGCAAGGCCGCGGCGGAGGTTGCCGAGGCGGGGCTTTCGGCCCTGTTGCACACCGGTCGCCTGGGTGCGCTCAGCGATGGCGAGCTGCTGCGGTATTGCCACGCCGATCGCTTTGATATTGAAGACGCCGAGCGTGCGTTTCATGTCATTGTTGCCCGGCATGGCCGGATGGTTTTTCGCGTCTGTCGCGCGATCTTGAACGATCACAACTCGGCTGACGATGCGTTTCAGGCGACGTTTCTCGTCCTCTGGCGCAAGGCGCCTCGGCTCGATTCGCGTGACTCGGTTGGTCCCTGGCTGCACGGCGTCGCATCACGGATTTCCCGAAAGGCTCGCGTCGCCGCGGCGCGACGAAATCGCCATGAAACTGCGACCGCGACGCTCCGAGTGGTCGAACCCGCCGATCCCATTGACGAAGTCACCGCGCTCGTTCATGAAGAACTGGGGAGATTGCCCGACAAATATCGCATGCCGGTTGTGCTTTGCCACTTGCAAGGGCTGACGCACGAAGATGCGGCGAAGTCGTTGCAGTGGCCGGTGGGAACAGTGCGCGGACGGCTTTCGCGGGCTCGGGAGTTGTTGCGCGATCGCCTGGTTCGTCGCGGGTTCGCACCTCTGGCCGCAGGACTGGGACTGACCGCTTTCAACTCGGCGCGAGCGGATCATTTGCCGGTCGCACTCATCGATCGTACATGGAAGGGACTCTCGATTGGGGGTGCAAAGAGTGCCGCCGGGGTGGTCTCGGAGGCGGTGATGTCGCTGGTACGACAGGAGCTTCACGGCATGTTGGCAGCCAAGTTCAAAATAGGCGGTGCTGTTCTGCTGGCGGGAGTGCTAGCCGCAGGCGTAAGCACGCTGGCGCAAACTCCGGCGCGGCGCAGCGAAACCAAAACGGCGACGAAGACCGTTGATAAAGCGCCAGCCGCCAAGTCCGACGCACCGAAGAAAACGGACGGCCGAGCACGCGCGCTCGCCGACCTTTCGATCAACACCGAGCTCGCTTCGCTCAAGGACCTTGACTCGATCAAGGAACTCGTGAGCGTCGCCGTGGGCGGCGACACCGACGAGCAAATGATCCTCATGCTCCGGAAGCGAAAGGCTGCGACAATCAGGCTCATGGAGGAATGCAACTACGGGATTCCGAAGAGCTTGAAAGACGCCGACAAGAGCTCCGATAGCGTCAAGTATGAGGAAGTGTTTGAAGGGCTTGCGCAGACGCTGTCCGAGATTGAGAGCCAACTGGTCGACCTTTATGCCGAGCGATTGTTGGTGAAGATCGCCGAGAAAAAATTGATTCACGCGCTCGAACCCGTGTTGGGCAAGGAAGAGGTCGAGTCGCTCCTGCGATCGAGTCGAGTTGACGCCGGCGACCTCGCTGCGCCCACACGAATCGACGAGCCGTACATCGATCAGTCGCAACGACGCAACGACCCGCTCGTTGCGCCTTCTTCCGCCGAGGAATATCCGGTGAAGCGACGAGAAGACGTGGTCCCGCGTCGCAATGAGCCAAATCGCCGATCATTGCCGCCGTCGGTCGACACGTTGAGCCCTGCAACTGTTGAACCGCCCCAGCCCATGAACAACCCGGTACGAGAGTCTGTGCCGTCGACGACGAGAGGCACGGATTCAAGCGAACTCCCTTCGCCGAACGTTCCGCAGCCTCGCCGGTTCGACAACGCCGAACTCTCGCCTCAACCCGCCGTTGTGTCACCAGTCCAGGACACCCCAGCGCCAGAGGTCAGAAACATCATCACGCCAACGCCGAACGGAAAGTACACCGAGAGGTTGGCTGAGCCGACCATCTCCGATGAAGAGGTGCTTCCTCCCCCCCGACGCATGCCGTCTCGGAATCAGGAAGAACGGCTAAGCGAGATGGAGCGAAAGATCGAGCGCATCTTGAGGATTCTGGAAGTGACCGATCGACCCGCCACGTTGCCGCCGAGTCCTGCGACGGTTCCTGCGCCGAATTCCTCGAACTGAGTTCGAGCTCGCGTGAAATCTCGTACCAATTTCAACCGTCTCGGAGCGATCCGAGGCGGTTTTTGTGTTGATATGAACGAGATTTGCGAACGTTCTGCCGTTGCTCAAAACGCGTTGGAATGACTACGCTCGATGCCGGAAAAGACGACCCCGGAATCGAGAACGACAACGTCCATGAGCAACGGATTTCTTGACGGCCCCAAACGGGCGATTCTGATTTTGATCGTGTGCCTGCTGGTTGGCTCGCTTGGTGTGGCCGCGCAGCAAACCTGGGGCAACCGGCTTTCGGGCGACGCGCTTGGCATCGTGGCGATCGGTTCGATCGTGCCGCTTGTCGCCGCGATCTGGAGCAATCGTCGACAGGGCGAAATTAAACTCGCACCTGTGATCTACGGCGCGGCCGGAGGAGCGATCCAGGTGCTGATGATGCTCGTACCCACGATCGCCACACTCATCGCCTATCCGAATCCCAAGCATCCGTTGTACTGGACGATTGGTGTCGGACTGCTCACCACGGTGATTAGCACCGTACTGGGTGCGATTATCGGATTGGTTGTGCTCGTGTTGTTGATGGTGTTTCGCGTTCAGCCGCTCGTAGCTACACCAGATGAACCTGAGACGGAAATGATTGAGGAAGAAGAGGTTACGTCTGAATAGTTTCGCTTTGAGGCGAGATCAAGATTGGGCCGCCTTTTGGTCGACCTATCGACGAACGCTGTGTTTGGCTTGACCAATTTTTAAACTTCTGGCAGATTCTGGGACATTGCGAGACGAGCGATCGTCTCGAACGGTTCGGAACCGTCCGTGCCTTGCACCTGTGCGTCAGCCTGCTGTTGATCGAAATCGTCCGGCCGGACACGCACACTTTCAAGGAAGGATGGCTTGCCGATGGATCGGCTCACACGCAAATTCGCTGGCCTGGGGCTTGCGCTTACGGCAATCGTCGCGACGGCGGGTTGTCACAACGTGCGCGACAAGGTGCCCCCGCACCAGGCGTTTTCCAATACAGGCAAGTCGGCCGCGGATAAGTCGGTCGAGTTCAGCACCGCGCCGCACGACGCCCCGCTGACGGCCGGCAACGCGATGGGTGGCGCACAAGGGAACCTCGCGCCGTCGAACGACCCGAGCAGCGTCGCTGCGAGCGGTTTGACCGGCAACAGCTACGGCAACCTGTCGACGAACAGCAAGTTCGGCGGTCCGGGAACGTCGGGTCTGGGTGCTCCGCCCGCAATGACGTCACCCGCCGCGCCGAACTCGAGCTATCCGCCCCAGCCGCCGGCTCGCTCGAACGAAGTTCCCAACTCGAACGTGGTGGGCCAGCCCAACGACGCCCCGAGCCCGTACTGAGAACCGGTTCTCGGACACGAAACACGCCAGTTGCGCAGCCGTTCCTGATTCGTCAGGGCGGCTCGCTCTGTTTTAGGGCCGAACGAAATCGCCCACTTCTCGCTATGATAGGTTGATGAACGCCGACGCCCCCGCCTCGCTCGATATTCTCTGGGAAGATTCACACCTGTTGATCGTCAACAAGCCAGCCGGCGTGCCTTCGCAGCACGTTCGCGGGATTGCCGACAGCGTTGAATCACGCGTGCGGAGCTATCTTAGCGCAACTGATTCTGGTTCAGTTTTTCTAGGTGCCGTCCACCGGCTCGACCGGCCAGTCTCCGGCGTTCTCGCCTGGGCCAAAACGCAAAAGGCGGCGCGTCGGCTCGCGCGTGACTTCGAGCACCGTGCCCTGCGCAAAGAGTACTGGGCGATCGTTCCCGCTTCGGAATCCATCGCCGAATTATGGGACGACTGGCTCACGCCGCTCGACGATTCGGGCGTGGCCCATGTGGTTGAGCCAGAAACAGGTCGTGCGAAGCAGGCGATCACGCGGGTGTCGCGACTCAAGTCGACGCGATTACCCGTCGGATTTCAGTCACTCGAATTATTGCCCGCGACAGGCCGTACGCATCAACTTCGCGCCCAGGCGGCTGTGCGAGAGATGGCGATTGTCGGAGACGCGCGGTACGGATCGACCGCGTCGTTCCCGGAAGGGATCGCGCTTCATGCTCGCGCGCTGACGTTCGCGCATCCGACGACTCAGACGGAATTGCGCATCACGGCGCCGGTTCCGCGTTCCTGGATCGAGTTCGGATTTGATGCGGCCGGCGTAAGGTGAATCAGGTCAGTCGACGCCGGCCGTGTTCTTTATTAAGCTGGTTGATCAGTCAAACGTGATATTGATGATGCGCAGCCGGAGCGTTCCGCGAGGGACGGGAACCTCGACCACGTCGTCGATCTTTTTGCCGACGAGTGCCTGGCCGATGGGGCTGGTGGTGAGAATTTTGTTCTCGTCGTAGTTCTCGTCGCCGGGGCCGACGAGGATGAAGTCTTCTTCCTCATTGAGGCCGAGGTCGAGCACGCGGACTTTGGAGCCGAACACGACGCGATCGGTGGGGAGCGTCGAACGATCGACAATGAACGCCCGGGCGAGCTTATCCTGCAGCTCGTTGATGCGGGCCTGAAGCATGCCCTGCGCCTCGCGCTGGGCGTCGTACTCAGCATTTTCGGAGAGGTCGCCTTCGCCGCGGGCCTGAGCGATTGCCTCGGCGATCCGGGGCATGTCTTCGTCTACGAACTTGTCGAGCTGGGCTTTGAGTTTCTCATAGCCTTCCTTCGACATGGGGATTCTGTCTGACGACATCCGTTGCGGCTCCCGAAGTCGGTCGATGCGCGGGCTCGATCTAGGTCACAAGAGGGTTACGTGGCTTTAAAGCAAGCGAACGGTGACCGGCCGAACCGTTGGGGGATCACGAGATTGGGACTGACGAGGATAAGTGGAACCATCGCCCCGGTTTTTTCCGATTTCTGGTCAAACAAATACCGCGGCGCGGGAATATCCCGGGCCGCGGTCGTCTTACCAGCCTGATAGCCTATTGTACACGGGCTCTTGACGCAAGAGCAACCCTTAAATGGCAATCCGCGTTTTCCGATGGCTGGCCGTTAGTCGCCTCGCTTGATCTTGAACGAGTTGAGGAAGGCATTGCCAGCGGCCGAGGTGGCGAGATCGGTGTCGCTCATCACTCCCACCTGATAGAGCCGCTGTTTGTCGAGATAGACGCGTATGCGCCCGGTCGACTCGATCCCACCCGGCAACTTGGCGGTGAAGGTGACCTCAGTGCCCGGAATGTTGCCGAGCTTGATCGCCTTACGGGCGGTGGGTGTCCCTTTAACTGCATTCACGCCACCGTTCGCCGACCGATCGAGTACGTCTTTTGGATTCTCGAGCATGATAGCGGGTCGGCAATCCTGGTAGCCGGCGAGGTAGGCGGTGTTCCCTTGGCTGACAATGTAGAGGTGAAGGTCGATCTCGCCACCGCCGCCATCCGGCAACTTCTTCGTCTGTTCAGTCGGCTGACCGGGAAGCTTGACCTCGAATTTGCCGGCCTTTGAGACAAAGTTTATCGGGTTGCTCGGCTTCGCCGCGGCCGGTCCTTTGTCAGTGCGGGTGATCTTGAACGAGTTAAGGAAGTCGGTTCCGATCTTGCCCGTGACGATGGCCGGGTCCCCCAGCACCATCACCTGGTACAAACGCGTCTTGTCGAGATAGATCCATGAGCGCGCCGTACCGGATTTGCCAGGACCCATTTGAACCGAGAATTCGACTTCTTTTCCCGGAATCGCACCGAGCCTGATGTCCTTCTGGACGAGTAACTTGCCCTTGGACGACTGGATCGCGCCATTGGCTGCGCCGTTGAGCACGTTTTCGACAGGAGCATCAGCGATGATGTCGGGAAAGTCGTTGTACGCCGCAAAATACGCCGAGGAACCTTTGTCAACAACATAAAGGTGCATGTCGATTTCGCCGAGGTCGCTGGGAACTCTCTTTAGTTGTTCGACAGGCTTGCCAGGCAGCTTGACCTCAAACCCGCCCTTCGTCGACACAAAACTGCCGTCCGCCTGAAGTGCGAGCGCGACCGCCAGAAGTGCGCATGGGATGGACATAGAGCGACCTCTTCTGGGGCGCGAGGGTGGGAAGAACGGAAGAGAATGACGCCGGCAGCACGTCGTCACTCAAATGGAAGGGTGCTCATCGCGACAAATGTCCCTACCATCTTAGAACCGCCCCGAGCGCGGTTCAAAGGAAATCTTCCAGGTCTCAAAGAGGCCTGCTGACCGGTGATTACTTGCCGCGAGGCTTGATCTTGAACGACTCGAAGAATGCATTGCCGGCCGCCGATGTCGCGAGGTCGGTGTCGCTGAGCACCCCCAAATGGTAGAGCCGTTCTTTGTCGAGATAGAATCGCATACGGCCCGTCGACTTGCTTCCGTTTGAACTCTCGGTCGTGAAGGTGACCTCGGTGCCTGGGATATTGCCGAGTTTGATCGACTTCCACGCGATGGTCTTTCCTTTGAGCGCGCTAAGGCCGCAATTCACCCCCATATCGAACACCTTTTTGGGACTCTCACGCGTCATGTTTTTGGGAAGATCCTGGTATATGACGCTATAGACAGTGTTTCCCTGCACGATCGTGTAGAGATTCTCCTTGAGTTCACCGCCATCGGCCGTCGGGTACTTGTTGACTTGTTCTGCCGGCTGAGAGGGGAACTTGACTTCGAACCGGCCGGTCTGCGACACGAAGTTCACCGGGCCGTTTGGCTTGACCACAGCCGGGGCTGGGCCTTTATCTGCGCCCTGGATCTTGAACGAGTCGAGGAATTCCGTGCTGGCCTTGCTGTTGACAAGCGTCGCGTCTTCTCCCACCACGAACACCTGATACAACCGGACCTTGTTGAAGTAAATTCGCGATCGCCCCGTTACGGGTTTGCCCACGTCGTCTGTAAAGGTGTACTCGATTTCTTTACCAGGGATCGAGCCGAATTTGATGTCCTTCTTGACGAGCATCTTACCTTTTGACGATTGCATCAGACCTTTGCAGGAGCCTTCGAGCAAGGCGTCGGCGGGCATGTTGGCAACGAACGCAGGATAGTCGTTGTAAGAGGCAACGTACGCGTTGTTTCCCTTCTCGAAGACATAATTGTGCGTGTCGACTTCGCCGCCAGCGGCGAACGGAACCTTCTTCGCCTGTTCGACGGGTTTGCCTGGCATCGTGACTTCAAACCCGCCCGCCGTCGAAACGAGATTAGACTTCGCCTGGAGCGCGAGCGCAACCGCCAGGAGCGCGCATGAGATGGACATGGAGGGACCTCTTGTGGGGCGCGAGCGTGGTGAGGACAGAAGGGAATGACGCCGACGGCACCCAGCCAGACCGATGAATGGGCGCTTATTCGAGATAGAAAGCTGCACCATAAACCGGAAAGATCAATGCGGCACAAGCACTGAAGGATGCGGCTTTGGGTGGAGGAGTTGGCCTCATTACCGGCGGAATTGGCGGAGCCCTCAGCGCCAAGAAACCCGCCGTTACTGCCACTAAACCAAAGCCGGTCACACCAGGACCAGAACCAGAGGCGATTGCCTCGTCGAAGCCTCCAATCCCCTTCGACGGCGAGGGCCCGCAGCCCTCGAATCCCGATGTGGAATGTGAGATAGCTCGGGGCAAAATCTCCCCTGAAGCACAGCCGGTTCTCGAGAAACCAATTGCACCGGAAACCGGCCCGGATGCTCGCCTACAGTTTGGCGATAACAGAGGCGTGGTCGAACTAAGTCCTCTGGGAACACGGACTACGACGGGACGGCTGCATGGCGGTGACGGCCATGTCGTAATAGCGAGGGAGAACCTGGGACGTATAGCGCCAGGGTAATTCAAGTACGGCTTCTACGTGACTGGGAACAGACTTGTAGTTCAACAGTCTTCAGGCACGGGTTTCAAGCCCTCAGTTCAAGACATACCGGCCATTCGTGAGGCACTTCAGTCTCGCAGCTTTCTTGATGACGTCGCAGAGGCGACGATTTCAATTGAAGGACAGGGTATATACGATTTACGGACGGGCCAACCTGGACCAGTAAAAAATAGACGACAGGAGCCACGATTATGTTTGTCGACGAGATCTCCTCCGATATCACCTTGCTCGAACCTGTTGCAAATGCGGCGAAGATGTCGCAATGCTGGGGCTTTGCGGATTTGTTGTGGGAACGGGGCGATATTGACTCTATGTTCGAGGATCCAGGGGTCATTTTTGAGAATGATCGCCGACTACTCGTTATTGGGCGAATAAACGGGGAGATCAGATACTTTGCGGGAGTAAAGGATGCCGATGGGGCGAGCTCTGTTTTTGAGATTGGCAGATTTTTTTCTGTCGACAATGCCTTGAATTACGCGCGTGCCTTTCTTGTCAACGAGTTTGAATTTGACAGTATTAACGGGCTGCGAACGGTAAGACGCCTTAGAACCGCTTCATGAGCGGTTCAAAGGAATTCTTCGATGCGCCGATCCGGACTATCGGCCACGCATATGTCGCGATCGTTGGAGCTTTACGATTGCTCACGTCGGATAGCGCAACTGCTCAATTCACGCCCGATTTGCCGTTTCCTTTCACTGCGCTGGCTTTGCGCGTGGGGTCAATTTTGAACGAGTCGAGAAACGCGGTGCTCGCGGCCGACTTCACGGCCTTGATCTCGCCGATGACGAACACCTGAAACACCCGCCCCTTATCCGCATACATCCGCACGCGGCCGAGTCCTGCGCCGCCGGCGGGGAGGGTGACAGAGTAGTCAAAATGTCGCCCCAGCACTGTGCCGAGTTTTGCGGCCTTTTGCGAAATGAGCTTGCCCTTGGTGCTTCGGAGTATGCCGTCCATGACTCCCGCGAACATCTCGTCGATCGCCTTCTGCGAATTCAGGTCGGGAAGGTCGTTATAAACAATCGCGTAAGTATGAGTTCCCCTGGGCAGCAAGAACGTGTGAATCTCGATCGGGCCCTTGGGCGTTTCGTGTTTCTGAACTTGCTCGGAGGGAATTCCCGGCAGCTTGACTTCGAATCCGCCTTCAGCAGAGACAAACGGCTTCGCGATTTGGAGAGCGAGCGTCAGCGCAAGCACAGTGCAACAAATTGACATGAAAAGGTCTCTCGACTCGAAGAGGGATGCCGATTGGTCGAGGATTCCGAGAGAGATTGGCAACATCGTAGATGAGCACATCGGACTCATCAATCAAAATCTTCGTTGCGTGCAGATAGGTAGAAAACAACAGACCCCGGCGCGACTGATGTGTCGAGCCGGGGTCTGTTGAATGTGTGAACTGGTTGAACCAGACCGATTACTCGTGGCGAAGAGCTTCGATCGGATCCATCTGGGCCGCGCGTTGGGCGGGATAGAGGCCGAAGAGAATACCGATGCCCACCGAGATGCCGAACGCCAGGGCGACCGACTTGAACGTGACGACCGGTTCCTGGTCGGGGATGAAATACTGGATCGCCATCGGAATCATGATGCCGATCATTACACCGAGGAATCCGCCGACGCCCGAGAGTGCGACGGTTTCGATCAAGAACTGCTGAGTGATATCTTTCCGCTTCGCACCAAGTGCGCGACGGATACCGATTTCACGCGTACGTTCGGTGACGGTCGCGAGCATGATGTTCATAATGCCGATACCACCGACGAGCAGCGAAATACTCGCGATGGCACCGAGCATGATCGAATACTGGCGAGCCGATGCTTCGGCCTGAAGGATCAGGTCGTAAGGAACCGTGAATTCGACGTCTTTCTTGGGATGCTTCGAGTTAATTGCGGCGCGGACGATTGAGTCGGTCGGCCGAACTTCGTCGGTGTTGTGAACCCGCAAGGTGATTTGCGAGAGCTGGATTTCTTCCATCGCCATCGAGCCGGACCGCATGTCGATGATGCGTTCGCCGAATCGAAGCTTGCACGTATTCAGAGGAATATAGACGTCTTTGTTGAAGTCCTGCGCTGCAAGACTACTGCCGACGCCGGCCGAGGTGGCACGCTTCTTGGTCACGCCGACGACCGTGTAATAGTCGCCGCCGAGCTTGACTGCCTTGCCGATGGGATCTTCGTAGGGGAATAGGGTGTCGGTCACCTCGGAGGCGAGCACGGCGAAGTTCTCATAGCGTTCGTCGTCCGACGCTGTGAGGAAACGGCCGCGCGCCATTTCGAGGTGATTGAAATCGGCGTAATCATACGTTGTTCCCACCGCACGGCCTTCAATCGACCGATTGCCGTTGCGGACCTGCTTGCGGACTTCGCGAATTGGCAGGGCTTTTTCGAGCGTGGGAACAACGGCCATGACGCGGCGGAAGTCTTCGTACTTCAGGCCGTAGTTCAGGATACGCGCGGGGCGTCCGGCGGAGGCCTGAGACTCGTCGGTTGGTTTGACCGAACGGATGATGATGTTTGTTGCGCCAAGTTCTTGAAACTGGCGCTGGGCCTTGCGGCTGGCCCCTTCGCCAACCGCGAGCATGGCGATGACCGCTGCGACGCCGAACACGATACCTAGTACGGTGAGCGCGGAGCGAAGCTTGTGGAGCAACAGGCTCCGGAAACCGAGAAACAGGCTACGCAACATGCGTCGCATGACGATCTAACTCCAGAATCTCGCGGCGAGGTCAATCGGACTCGATCTGCTCAGCTTCATGCACCTGAACGTGCGCTTTCATGCGTTCGCTGGGACCATCGGAGATGATCTGGCCGTCACGCATACGAATAATTCGCTTGGCGTGCTCGGCGATATCATCTTCGTGAGTGACCATGATAATCGTCTTGCCGGCGTCGTTGAGACGGCCAAGCATCTGCATGATTTCATGGCTGGTCTTGGTGTCGAGGTTACCCGTGGCCTCGTCTGCCAGGATAATGAACGGGTCGTTGATCAGCGAGCGGGCGATGGCCACGCGCTGCTGCTGACCACCGGAGAGCTGCATCGGACGGTGGTCGAGACGGTCGCCCAGGCCGACCATTCCCGCCAGTTCTTCCGTTCTGCGCTGCTGCTCTTCGGAGATTTCGCCTGATCCCTGGTACGTCAGCGGGAGCTGGATGTTCTCGGTGACGGTGTACTGCTGGATCAGGTTGTACGACTGGAAGATGAAGCCGATATAACGGCTGCGAACTTCCGAGAGCTCGTCGTCGCTGAGCTGGGCGACGTCGCGATCTCCCAGGAAATACTGGCCGCTGGTTGGGCGGTCGAGACAGCCGAGCAGGTTGAGCATGGTGCTCTTGCCCGATCCCGACGCACCCATGATCGCGACGTATTCGCCCTGGAAGAAGTCGACCGAGACGCCCGTGAGTGCGTGGACAATGACGGTTTGTGCGGCCCCCTTCTTGCCTCCGAAGAGGCCGCCCGAGGGGCCGTGTCCCATCACGTACGTCTTGCGCAGGTCACGGATGCAGACGATCGGCTGTTCCTGGGGGCCCGGAACTCGCTGGACTTGCGAGTTCGGTAGCCCCCCGGCTGTCAATGGAAAGCTACTATTCGCAAACATCGTCACTGGGGCGGTCCTCCACCCTGGCCTTCACCACCGGGACCACGGCCGCGACCACCGCCGGCGCCACCACCGAATCCACCACCGCCGCCGCCGCCGGGGCCTCCGAATCCGCCGCCACCGCCGCCACCAGGGCCGCCGAATCCGCCACCACCACCAGGACCACCGCCCTGGCCGCGATTGGCACGCATCTGCTTCATCTGTTCGATTTCGTCAGCCGTAAGACCGGCCTTCTTCATCAGTTCGGTACGTTCTTCGTCGCTTGCGGTTCGCATCTTGGCACGGTCTTCTTCGGAGAGAGATTGCAGCTTCTGGAAGAATGCACCGCCTCCTCCCATGCCGCCGCCCTTCCGCTTGGCTTTCGCTGCGGCCGGATCGCCACCAGCCGCGCCGCCAGGTCCGCCGGCACCCTTGCCAGCCGCACCCTTGGCGTCGGCGTCGCTCAGGTTCTTGGCGGCGTCGGGACCCCAATCCTTCTTCTCGGCTTCCTTCGCAGAGCTACCGAATTCACGCTTCTCGTCGTCATTCATGAGCAGCGTCGGCGTCATTGCGATGAAGTCGCCCGACTTGAGGCCCGTCTTGACCTGGATGAGCTGGTCGTTCGACGTGCCGATCGTCACTTCGTGGCGGCTGAAGTCGCCAGTGGGATTCTTGACGTAAATGTACGTCTTGCCCTTGATCTCGATCAGAGCCTGGACCGGTACGGCCAGCACATTAGGAAGCTGCTCGACGAGAATCTCGACCATCGCCGACATACCGGGACGCAGGCCGACCGGCCCGTTCTGGATGCCAACCTGCGTGGTGTAAACCTTGATGTCGGAGCCGAAGAAAGTGTTCTGGTCGGCCATCGGAGCGATCGTCTGCACCGCGCCCTTGAGCGGCTCGCCCGCGAAGGCGTCGACGCGAACCTGCGCCGGCTGACCCCGCTTGATGCGCTCGACCATCGACTCGTGAACCTTGGTGTTCACGCGCATCTGCGAGATATCGGGAAGGCTGAAAATCTTCTGACGCTCGCGAACCGTCGCACCTTCTTCGATCTGCACCTGGTTCGAGCCGCCGAAACGGCCGGGGTCGTTCGCATAGACGACGAGTCCGTCGCCAGGCGCGAGCAGCGTGCAATTCTTGATCTGGCGGACGAGCTTGGCTTCCTTATCCTTTTCGAGGCCGAGCGTCGCTTCCTTCGCGAGCTCGTCCGACCGGGCCTTCTCGACCTCGGCCTTCAGCTCTTTGATCGTCTTATCCTTGGTGTACTTCAGGAGCACGTCCATCTTCGTCTGGGCCTGCTCGAGCTTGAACTGAAACTGCTTCAGGCTCAGTTCATCGCTCATGCGGGCCGACTTGGAGACGTATCCCTTTTCTTCCATCTTGACCGACCACTTCAAGCGTTCGTCAGCGCGGGTCACGTCGGCCTGGGCGAGGGCGATTTCGCCGTCGATCGTTTCCTTTTCCTGCTTGAAAACGCCCTCGACGTATTCCTTAACCGCGACTTCTGCCACCTCACGCGTGAGCTTGGCCTGGTCGTAAGAGGCCGAAGCCTGCTTGGTCGTGATTTCCTGGTTCTTGAGGTTGTCTTTCAGGGTTGCGGAATCGAGCTCGCAAACCTTGTCACCCTTCTTGACCTTCGACCCTTCGGCCAGGATGAAGATGATTGTGGTAGTGCCCTCGACTTCCGAGAGCACGTCCTCATTTTTCGCGCTTTCCAGAGTCCCCTTTTCGTTGACCGTGACGCTCAAGGTCATTTCTTTGACCGGATACGTCACGATCATCGTCGGCGCTGACGCGAACACACTCGTCAGCGGTTTCAGCAGGGCGGGATTGCCGACGAGGACGACAGTCACCGCTCCTGCTGCGATTACCAGGAGGATCAGGAGATTACGGCCGGTTCGCTTCCGCCGGCGCGGGGCTTGGACCGCCGGTGGCAAGGCCGCCTGCGACGCCGTCGCCACCGACCCCGAGTCCGTTGTACTGGGTAGGGTATAACTCATAGAAAGCCTCCCATTCGTCGTAAGGCAAGGTGCCGAGGTCACGTAAGAGCGTCAGGCGAGCACCCTGGTAGGCATACCATTGACTAACGAGGTTGTTCTCGTTCTGAATCAAGCTGCTCTGGGCGCTAATCAAGTTCTGTGTCTGGACTGCACCGTTGGCGTTGCCGCCGGCGGTATTTCCTCCTCCCGCGGGAGGAGCGACGATGTTTTCAAACGACTGGTCTTTTTGGCGCGCCGAGAGCACGAAGTTGCGCACCGTGATGTTGTACTGGAGATAGGCGACCTGGAGGCCACGGACGTCCTGACGAAGCTGGTTCTTGATGAAGTCTTCCTGACCCTGAAGGACACGACGCTGGCGCTGGTAATTGATCAACTGGGTACGGAAGTTATTTCGCTCGGCCAGACGGACAAGCGGCAGCTCTGCATTGAGCACGAGATTGAACTGCTTGGCCTGGCTGACGAAGCCGAAGGGATTGCTCGTGGTTGGCGGCGTGAGTAGCTGGTTGGTCAGGTTGACGTTGAACACACCCTTGAGCGCGTTCGCAGAAACCCGAATCTGCCGCCATGCATCGTACAGTCCCGCCCGTATATTCATCAAGTCAAGCCGATTTTCAAAAGCGACTCGCTCGGCTGCGAGGAGCAGTTCTTCAAGTTGGTCCTCGTCTCCCGAGCGGAAGAGCTCGGTTGCCGAGCGTCCGTCGAACTCAATCTCTTCGAGTTTCGGCAGATGGGTGGCGATCTCTTCGAGCTGCGGAAGCGTACGCTTCGGGTCGCGCGCCCAGCGTTCGAAGTCCTGGAACACCGCCTTGAACGGCTGGGTCATGCTGCGATCGACGGTGAGCGGGGTGTCGGGCGGGAGACCGAGCTGCCACTTGAGGTTGTCGAGGTCGTTTCGCAGCGTGTTGCGGAACGTGAGCAACTGGCTGCGGGCCTGTTGAAGGCTGAGGTCGAGCTGGTCGAGCTGGAGCTGGGTTAGCCCCGAAGCTTCACCCAAGATCAGCTCCTTGTATACCTCCGAGAACTGGGCCAGGGTTTGAACGTTGCGCGTCTGATTTTCGACGATCACGAAGTCTTCGACGACGTTGAGATACCCGGTCGTCGGGTCGCTGTTACCGCCGCCCGAGAAGCCCGGAGTGGCGACGCCAGTGCCGAAGTTCGCGAAGTTACCGCCGACGATCGTGGTGATCACGAATTCCTGGCGGAACTTGGCGAAGCTGCGGATCGCATAGACCAGGTTACGCTCGGACTGGGTCAAGGGTTCGAGCGTTACTGCACGTCCGCCGCCGCGGAGGAACGGTACGACCACGTTGAGCGGCAACGTTGAGTTCACCGTGGGCTGTACAGGGTTCTTGCCGGTGAAGTTGAAGACGACCGTGCTCGCGAAGCCGGCGAGAATCTTCACGCCGTTGTCGAGGTTCTTGCCAACCGCCGCAACCGTACCCATGTTGAGGTTTGATTGCTGCAGTCCGGTTGCTCGCGTCCGGTAAAGGAACGAGTTCGCCGGATTGACCGTCGCGTTCAGGCCGGTGCCCAGAGGACCGACCGTGCCGGTCGTCGGCGAAAGGCCGGCGATGAACTGCGGCGAGAAAGCAAACCGGTTCAGCGTGACGGGCAAGGCGTTGAGGTAAAGGTTTTCAAGCTGGAACTGGTAGACGCGAGCATTGATGAGGGCGAGCGTGAGGGCCTGCCCCATGTTGACGATGTAGGTCTTTTCATCCCGAGGACGGCCGATTGCCTCGTTTTCGTTGAAGTCGATGACACCGCTGCCGAGCAAACCGAGCAATTCGGAAGTTTCGGCCTCGGCGTTTGCGTTTCCACCGGGGGTCAGATCAGGACGGCGGACGGGGGGCTTGTTGAGATCTTGAACCTCAAGCGGCGTGGTGTCGCCCGGGATGCGTATGGGCTTGGTCGGATCGTCGTTGCTTCCTGGCTTGCTATCGGGCACGTCGCCTGGGCTGAGCGGGAAGGTCGAGCCCGGAACCGCGGTAACCGGCCGGGGCGCGGGGGTGGCGCCTGGCGCAGGGATACCCGGCGCGGTGGGTTTGGGTGACGTCGGGTCTTGGAACGCGGCGAGACGCACGCCGTCATCCTTTGCCTTGCGCGGCGAATTCTTCGCCGAGGGGCCGTTCGCGGATCGGGGTTGGGTGGATTCGGCAGGGGTGGGCGGGGTGCTCGGCACACGCCCCGGTACATTTAGAGGCGACGTTTGTCGCATGTTCGGCCCCGGATTCAACGCAGGTGGCGTCGTGGGGCTGGGAGTTGGCGGCGTAACCGGCTTCGCAGCATCAGGTTGAGCGCCAGGGCCGCCTGGCGGCGGGGTCGTGTTCCGCGGAATCGGCCGCGAAAGGTCTTGAACTTCGCCACGCAGGCTATCAAAGGGCGACCGTTCGGTGGGTGGGGTGGGCGCCGGCATGGGGGCGTAGTCGCCCCTCTCGGCTGGACCGGCGCCGCCGAACATACCGTTCTTTGGTCCGACCAGCCGGCGGTTCATCTCGGCGAGTTCTTCTCTGCGGGTGTAGTTTTGGTCCTGCCAGCTCTCGAGCATGTCGAGGTAGCCTGTGCCTTCGAGCGGCACGATCAGGCGATTATCCGGATTCTGGGGCACCGGCGTGAGCATCTGGGCGGCGTAGTCGTCCGGCGGCGCGGGGGGGCGGTCGGGATCATAAGGATCGGCATAGCGTGACATGGCGGGCGGGTCGATCGAGAAGAGATCGATACGGAATCGCGGGTCGCGACTCTTCTCGAAGATAACTTCCGAGACGTCCTGATTCGCCCATTCCCGGAAAAACTCGCGGCCGCAACCTGCCTGCCCGCAGGCTGCCGCCACCAGGCAGAGCAGCGCGAGCGGCCGGCGCGAGGGCTTTCGGGGCCATGTTGAGCTTGACGATTTCATGAGTTCCATCCTCGAACTCCCGCCCGCTTCGCAGTCGGGGTGGGAGAGGTCGTCGATTGTCTCGGGACGTTTTGGGGGCTTCCGGACCGGACGGCCACCACCCCCTTTTTGCGGGGGCGCAGAACCATCAAGAGGGAAACGGGCCGGCGCCCGTTGGCTTGTGGGTGGTATCGGATGTTCGGATTGACAGGGTTGAATCGAAATGCGCGATCGAAGCGAAGAGGACTTGACCTCGGCTTATCCTGGAGAAATCGGTGGAGTTGCACCCATGTCAAGGCCGATTTAACCGGGTGTATCGGATTCCCTTGGCGGCGAAGTCGTGCCGCGCCGGGAGCTCTTGGTGGTTCAATCCACTCATGAGCCGGGCGTTCGAGGGACTTGACCTGACCCGACTCATGGGCACACCGCCCGGAGCGGTTGCGACGAGGAATAAGGCTTCAGGAGAAGGGAGTCTCCCATGTTTCAAAATAAACGCGGAACTCGTTCCGAAGGGACGCGCCGGCGGCGGTTCACTTACCGCCTCCGTCCTGAACTTCTCGAAAGCCGCGACCTCATGACCGGCGTCAATATTGACCTGTCGCAGGTCGCCAGCCAGCCCTACGGCGTGCTTCAGACCGGCTTCCAGGCCGGCGGCGGCGTGGGTTGGTCGGTTACCGACGTCGGCGACCTCACCGGTTCGGGCTACGACGACTTCGTCGTAGGCGCGCCGTCGGTCCTCCGCAACGGCACAAATGTGGTCCTTGGCAACAGCCAGCCGCCGGGCGTCGCTTACCTCATCTTCGGCTCGGCCCAGGTGAACGGCGGCACCGTAACGAGCATCGACTGGGCCTCGCTTGCCGCGCAGGGCCGAATCGGCGACCTCGCGTTGCTGGGCAACTCGACCCAGACGAATCCCGCGAACGGCAACCAGGGCTTCGCGTACGCTGGCGTGAAGATCACGAGCGACAACCAGAATTCCAGGCTGGGTGCGTCGGTCACCGCGCTCGGCGATATCAACGGATCGGGTTTCAATTCGTTCATGATCGGTGCCCCAGGCGCGAACGACGCGACTGGCGGTAACGCCGGAACTGGCCGTGCCTACATTATTTACGGCGGGCCGGCGCTCAAGAACGTGACCACGATCGACGTCGATCAGCCGTCGACGGTTCCCACGAACATCGTCACCCTTGTCAGCGCACGGCCGGCCTCGCGACTCGGCTCCTCGGGTGCTGGCGTCGGCGATGTGATCACCGATGGTTTCCCCGACATCGCCGTCGGTGCTCCCGGCACGACGATCGCCGGAAACGCCAACGCTGGTGCGGTTTACCTCATCTCGGGTACGGCTCTTCGCAATCCCGCGTTTGGCGCGGTGTTTAACGTCGACACCGTCGGCCAGTCGAATCTCGCGAGCTTTGTTCCGGGCATCACGTTCACAGGCGTGGCCCCGGGCGACCAGGCGGGCTTCTCGCTCGGCGGAACCAACATCGACGGCGCGACCACGAGCGCCAATCAGTCGATCGATGACCTCCTCATCGGTGCGCCCCAAACCGGCACCGGCAATGGTCTTGCGTACCTTGTGTACGGCGGTATCAACCTGCAGAATTTCGCCACGCTCGACCCGAATATGAACATCCTGAGCGTGAGCCTCAATCGCATCGGCGATTCGAGCGTCACGGCTGCCAGGGACGTTCCGGGTGTGACGGTCACCGGTGCCGCCAATGGCGACCTCGTGGGCTATTCGATTGGCACGGCCGGCAACTTCACCAGCACCTCCTTCGACGACGTGCTCATCGGCGGTCCGGCCGCAAACGGTGGCACTGGTGCGGTTTACGTGCTCGTCGGTGCGCCGGTCGCGTCCCGTCCCCTTGGTGACGTCCCGCTGAGCGCCATCCCGTCGACATCCACCGTCTTGACTCTCCGCGGTGCCAGCAATGGCGACCAGGTGGGCTACTCGGTGACTCAGACCGGCCGCATCAACAACGACGTCTTCAACGAAGTCGCAATCGGTGCGCCGGGCTTCAACAGCGGCTACGGTGCGGTCTACCTGATCCCAGGTAGCTCGGCGATTGGTACGCAGTCGACGGTTTATCCGCTCGCCAACGCGACCAGCGCGGCTTTGAACGCGAACGTGATCACAGTTCCGAGCGGTGCGGCCGGCTCGATCGGCCCAGCGGCGCTTGGTTCGTCGGTCTCCGGCTTCCCCTTCATCCAGGGACGAGCCCGAACCCTCGACAACGACACGATCGGCGACCTCATCATCGGTGCGCCTGGCTTCAGCCTCGCGACGATTGGTAGCAACCCGCCGAGCACGTCGCGCAACGCAGCGGGTGGCGTCTTCGCTCTCGAAGGTACATTCCTCAGGCTGGGTGTCGCCGGTACCGGTAACTCGGCCAACGCGTCAATCGTCACGACAATCGGCATCAATTCTCAGACCGCGCCGTTCACGATCGACGCGAGCAAGAATCAGATGCTGATCTATGTGTTTGACACCACTGGCTTTAACGCCAGCACCGACATCGATCCGACGACGATCGTGGTCAATGGCGTGGCTTATCCCAACGCGACGCTCACGCCGGGCAACGGCTTTGCGATCATCACGATCAGCCCGGTCTCCGCGCTTGGTCTGTCGAACGGTAACGCCACGATCACCATTCGTGGTGTGACGACGACCGCCGCCGGTGCTCAGACCTTCACCGGTTCGGCCTCGGCGACTGTGACGAACGCCGGAAACAACGGCGGTGGCACTGGCTTCGCGGCCGGCCTGACGCCGGTCGGATTCCAGACGCCAACCACGTTCCCGCCGCCGAACGGCGAACGCCTGCTGCCGACCTTGAACCAGCTTGTGGGGCCGGACGGCTACACCCCGCTCCCCGCGAATGTCTCGCCGCTTGGCCAGTTCTACCCCAACAAGGCGTACATCCAGCGCACGAAGCACGGGGTGACCACCGGCCACGTCGCGAACAATCTGCTCAAGAGCGACGTGCTGATCACGAAGTTTGGCCACTTCCGCGACAACCGTGGCTTCCTGCTACCCAAGAAGCAGTACGCCAGCTACAAGTCGAACACGGGAGTTGGTGTGCACACGCTGCCGTCGCGCGTCTTCACGCACAACCCGGCCAAGCCGGTGAAGGCCGCCAAGCCCAAGCGCCACAAGTAAGTTACGATCGCGACGTAAGGTCGCGGTGGTTTGCACAGCACGGAGGGTTCTGGTCGCTGAGACTGGAGCCCTCCGTGCGTTTTTGCGCGCAGGGAGCGAATCGTCTTAGTCGACCCGACCGGCCGTTCTTGACCGAGGGCAAGTCCTACATGTAAGATGCGCGAAGGGATCGTGCTTTTCGAAACTGCGGAATTCTGGCCGCCTCAGCACCCCGTCGATCAGCCCGCGCCTGGGCTGGTCTCGCTCGATTGAAACGGGATGGAACGATGAAAGAGGAATCGCGTACCGCGGTCAAACTCGAAGTCGAGCACGAGCATGTGCACGAGACCCCGACCGTAATCCATAACCCAGAAGAGGATATGACGCTCCTTGCGCGGTGGCTCTACCACGGCATGAAGCAAGGGGCGAGTTTCTGGGTGATGCTGGCCGGCGTCGTTGCGGTGATCGTGATCTTGCCGTTCGTCGTTGGTGGCGTCGTCGGTTCGGAGTCGAAGGAAACCAAGGCTTGGAGCCAGTTGATCCTCTCGACCACCCCGGCCCAGAAGGTCGAAGTTGCCGACGAACACCCGAACACCGACGTTGCGAACGCAGCGCGGCTGCAAGCGGCGACCAACTACTTCGCCGACGCCGTTCGTGCTCTACCGAACGACCGTGAATCAGCCACTGCGAAGCTGAAAACCGCACTCGAACTTTTCCAGGCCGTTGCCAAGAACGCTCCCAAGGATTCGCCGCAGGCGCTTGAAGCCACCTTCGACGCTGCCCGCGTTCTCGAAGCTCGCAACGAACTGCCCGAAGCGATCACCCAGTACAAGGCGGTCATCGCCGGCTGGCCCACGACCACTGAAGCCAAGCAGGCGGAACGGCTGATCAAGCGGCTCGAGGATCCGGAAGTCGTCAACTTCTACAAGGAACTCTATGCCTTCAAGGCGCCGACGGCTCCCTCGCCTTCCGGCTTGCCCGGCCTGGGTGGCCTTGGCGACCTGCCGCTGAATCACCCGCCGATCGACGGCCCGACCGTGCCGGCAAGCGCGATTCCCGGCCTACCGCCACTTCCGAACATTCCGCCCAGCACCGGTAGCCCGCTTGGCACAAATCCGCTCGACATCGCTCCGCCGCCGGCCGTCGAGCCCGCCAAGCCCGCGATGCCCGCGACCAAGCCGGCCGAAACGCCGAAGGCCGCCGAGCCCGCGAAGCCGGCTGCAACCACTCCGGCCAAGCCGGCCGAAACGAAGCCGGCGGACGCAGCCAAGCCAGCTCCCAAGGCCGAACTGCCTGCCGACGTCTTCAAGAACGACGCCAAGCCGGCCGCCAAACCCTGATTGGATTTCGCACGTAGAATCAAGGCGAGCCGTCGCGCGGGTGTGCGACGCTCGCCTTTCTTTTTGGACTGGCGCGACGATGCCCTACGAACTCTCGGCCACACCAACTGAGTTCGTCGTCAAGGCCCGCATGATCGGCAAGCGGATCGATGCGTACCTCTCTGCGCGCTATCCCGACTACTCGCGCAGCGTCGTGCAAAAAGTGATCGACGCTGGCGCTGTGCTGATCAACGGCCAGCCGACGAAGGCATCAACCAAGGTCCGCGAAGGCGATATCATCCGCGTCTGGCTCCCCGAGCTTTCCGAAGCGACGCACGAACCGCAAGACATCCCGATCGGCATCATCTACGAAGACGAGGCGTTCGTCGTCGTCAACAAACCGCCGGGACTCGTCACCCATCCCGCGAAAGGAAACTGGACCGGCACGCTCGTCAACGCCTTGCAGTTTCACTTCGACAAACTTTCAAGCGTCGGCGGCGAGAATCGGCCAGGAATCGTCCACCGGCTCGACCGCGACACGTCTGGATTGCTAATTGTCGCCAAAGACGACCGCGCCCACGGCGCACTTTCGAAGCAGTTTGCCGACCGCACAATCCAGAAGGAATACATCGCGCTCGTCTACGGCGCCCCCGATCGCGACCGCGACCTGATCCGTCAAATGATTGGCCCGCATCCCACAAACCGCGAAAAAATGGCAATCCGCCTTCTCGCCGACGGTGGCAAGGAAGCGGTGACGTCTTACGAAGTTCTCGAACGCTTTCGAGGCTTCGCACTCGTGAAATGCCTTCCCAAAACCGGCCGCACGCACCAGATTCGCGTTCACCTGACGCACATCGGCCACGCGATCATCGCCGACAAGATGTACTCGGGCCGCACGAGCCTGGCGCTGGGAGACATCGCTGGTACCGAAGTCGATGATGCCGATCAAACCTTGATTGAACGCCAGGCATTGCACGCACACTCCTTGCGGCTGACGCACCCGGTGACAGGCGAGGTGCTGAACTTCACCGCTCCACTGCCCGATGATATGGACCGCACGCTGAATAGTCTGCGCAAATATCGCTCGTAAATGTAGTGGCGATTTATAGTTGTCGACTGATGAATGGGTAGCCCAGGTTCTTGAACCTGGGCGGCGCAGCCGCAAGAAGTTCAGTCCACTTCGACCAAGTCGATCATTGGCTGCCTCGAAGCATCAACTCGAATTTGTCGCATCTCTGAGTGGAGGCGATCAAATTAATGGATCTTTCAACCCCGGATTTCGAGTTTCTATCGCGAGCCGAGAGCTGGATCAGAGATCAAGGCGAGATACTGGTCCTTTTCCGATACTCGCGAATGGCGGGTGCAAAAGACTTCCTCTTCTTCAATAACGAAGAGGGACTTCGAAAGCGGCTAATGAACGCCCCTTCAGGCACGAGCGTGATTGTCTTCCGCCAGAAGCAATTGCCGATCCGCGGAGCTGTGGATGCCGAGTTAGTTGAGGCGGCGTTGATGACCGTCCCCGATGGTGAAGAGTTTCTAGTCGTTGACTTAGATGTCAGCGTATTGGGATATTTTCACTGGACTGCAGGAGAGACCCGCGCCGAGTTGATCAAAGAACTTACCGATAGAAACGGTAAGCGTGTCGCAGTCGGGATCTATCCTCCGTGGTTGTATGACACGGAGGATGTCATGGAAGCAATCGTACCCGACGCTGACGGCGAAGTGCGACGAGGTGTCTATTGATCGCATGAGAACCAAGACTCATCGCGTCCGATTGATTCCTCTCACACCAACTTCGCCAACCGCTTTGCCAACCGTTCCAGCGCAGGACTCCGGTCCAGCGGCGCAAGGTGCACATTCAGCAAACTAAAGCTCGACGTATTCGCCAAAGCCGCTTCGAGCGCCGCATCCAACTCGGTTTCAGTCCGAACTTCAAATCCCTTCCCGGCACCAATCACTTCGGGAATTTTGTGATAGGCCCAGTTGGGGATGTCATTGAAACTGCCTTCGAGCAAGAAGCGTTCGGTCGTATATCCTTTATTGTTCATGACAACAACAATCGGATTCAGCCCCAGCCGCGCAATGGTTGAAATCTCCATGCCCGTCATCTGAAACGCGCCGTCGCCCACGATGACGAGCGCCCGCGACTTCGGATTCGCCATCCCGGCACCGACGGCCGCCGGCACGGCGAAACCCATGCTTGTGTAATACGCGGGGCTGATGAACTCGGTGCGTCGACCCATCGTCAGGTCGGATGAACCAAACAGCGAATCGCCAATATCGGCGATCACCGTCATTTCGCGGTCGAGCATGCTGTCGAGTCGCGTGAATAACCGTGCGGTGGTCAGCGACTTGTCCGGCTCGGCAACCCATTTCACGCGAGGCGCCAGCGAACGCTCAGGAAGCGGCACGGTTTTGAGTTTCATATTTCGTGCGATCAAGCCGCGGAGAAAATCGTCGAGCCGCACGTCGCGATAATGATGATGATGAATCCGCAAGTCTTCACTCGTTGCATCAATACAGCGCGACGGTTCAAGCTTCGCCGTGAAGATTCCGAGGTTGATATCCGTCATGAAGCAGCCGAGCATCAGCAAACAATCCGAAGCTTCGACAAACTCTGTAACGTGTGCGTG
Source organism: uncultured Isosphaeraceae bacterium (assembly GCA_945957605.1). Lineage (GTDB taxonomy): Bacteria > Planctomycetota > Planctomycetia > Isosphaerales > Isosphaeraceae > CAMFLR01. The sequence goes on along the minus strand of CAMFLR010000002.1, from coordinate 729,616 downwards.
TCCCATCGCCCCTTCGTAAACGCCCACAAACTGCGGATGCTGCTCGCTGACGACGCTCTTGCCCAGGATGGTCGTGGCGATCGGCATGCCAGTCGATTCGGCCAGCTTGATCAGTTCGTCTTGAAGGCCAAAGCGGTGAACTTCGACGTCGGCCAAGATCATCGGTCGCGCTGCGGCTTTAAGGAGTTCCTCAGCTTCGTCGAGCGCCTCTCGCAGAGCATCGGGATCGCTTGGCGGCAAGGGAGCAGGGGCCTTGGTGGGACGAGGTGCCGTGGCTTGCACGAGGTCGCGGGGGATCTCGATGTACACCGGACGCTTGTATCGAAGCGCGGCGGCGAGCACGCGATCGATCTCGGCAAAGGCACGCGTGGGATCCTCGATCACAGCGGTGGCGACCGTGATTTTCTCGAAGACCTCGGCCTGCGTCGAAAAATCCTTCACCTTGTGATGTAGCAGCGGGTTGTGCTCGCGCTCGCGCATTCCGGGTGAACCCGAAACCACAACGACCGGTGATTTCTCGGCATAAGCACCGGCGATCGAGTTACACGCGCTGAGGCCGCCGACGCAGTATGTCACGCAAACGCAGCTCAGCCCGTTGATTCGCGCATAGGCATCGGCCGCGAAGCCCGCGCTATCCTCGCGAGTCATTCCCACGAGCTTGATTGGGCTCGATTCGAGCATCTTGTAAAGCGTGAGAATATAATCGCCGGGGATTCCGAACGCGTGCTTCAAACCCAGCGATACGAGCCGGTCGATCAGGTATTGACCGATCGAAATTTCATCGGTTGCTGACGCGTTCTTGTGTTCGGTCGTCATGACTCGCCTCCGGGTGTGACTTCGAGTGCCGAGGCATTCTGGTGGAGCGACGGAGCGCGATAACCACTGGCGGGACCGTGCCAGGAGTCAATCGGTCCTCGTGCAGCCTGAGGAAGTGGGCGGTTGTAAACGTAAACCCAAACGGTACGCCCTTCGCGCGTGGGCGTTCGTTCGCGGCGATAAAGCCCCTCGGCCACCGCTTCATAAGGGTCGAGCCGATGGATCAATTCATCGTGCTCGACAGGCCGGCAAAATCCTTCGACCCAGGGAGCGCCCTCGGCATTCAGGTCAAGCAGGCCAGGGTAGGGGCCCAAATCGTAAAGCCGGCCGCGTACCGCGTCGGGCTGCCAGTTCAGCCGCGCGCGTTCCAACGGGTCGCGTGGCACCAGAGTTCCATAGGCAAACAAAAGCGCAGTCGCTTCAATATGACTTTGATCGCAAATCTCTGAACTCATGATTACCCCTGGGCCGAGTTCAGGAGCGACTTGGGTCGAAAGATCGCGTGGCGATTACTGGCGATCTTTCGACCCAAAGCTCGTACATCTGAATTCTACAGCCGAGGGTGGGCAAAGGCGAGTGCCGGAGCGGGGGCGAACTTAGCGGATTGCAAATTCGCGCTGGAACGGCTTGCCGGAAATCGTCGCTTTGAGCTCGCCTCGCAATTCGTCGTAATCGAACGCCCCCGACTCGGAGGCAAACCGCGCGGTTGAAAGCGGTTCCTTCGCAATTGGCGTCAGTGCGAGTGTAACCGGTGTGGGCTCGGCCTTCTCGGGTGTTACGACCGTTGCAGAAACGTCGCTGGGCGGCGGGGTTAGTGCCGCCTTGCGATCGGCCGCGAGGAAGTAAACCGAAAGCATCGCCTTACCCGCGGTTCGACCCGTCGCCTTGCCGCGTTCGACAAAAATCTCTGCATAACCTGAACCGTCGGGCAAGGGATATGCGACTCCGCCGTGCGGTCCAGCAATGGGAGCGGTTACCGGATCGACGTTTGTGCCCGCGCTGCAGCCGGTCAGCAGCATGAACTGCATTGCAAAAATGTATCGCCTGAAGTTCCTCATGAACGCGCCTCCAATCAATACTGGTCGGCGCTAACGACTTCACCACCGGCGCGGGTGCCGAGCGCACGCCAGACCGGAACTCCGACCGAAGCCTTGACGAACTTCACCGACCCGTCGGCGAACAGTGAGTTCGCGCCGCCAGGGTGAGCGCTTCGCGCGGCGACGATGCCGTGCTCGCTGGGCGTATCGATGATGCTCGAACCGAGGCCGCAGTCGTAACCAACCCAGTTCGGCGGGGCGACGTGGTTGTACAGCGTGGCGACGTACCAGGCGTAGCCCCAGCCGTCGGAGAATTGCAGGCCGAAGCCCGGGCTCGCGACGTACCGGCCAGCCTGATAGAAAAACGAGCTCGCGGGAAACTGCGTGTTGCAGACGGTCATGAAGGCATCGGCGTCAGTCTGAGCATTCCACGAGATGCTGACGGTGCCGTTGGGGAGAAAGACGACATCGCTCTTGTCGCCCACCTGGTTGAATTTTGCGGAGCCCTTGGTGTGTTCGGCAAACATCGCGGTGCCGCTCGTGCCGTCGGTGATTTGCGCGATGCCGATGCCGGGTCCATACGTGAAAGTACCGTTATCGCTACCAGGGCGCGGCGTGTTATCGGGGCGAATGCTGCCACCAGCATAAGGGGTGCTGCCGCCGAAATTCGCGCGGTAGTTATTTTCGCCGCCAGGACCGTTCGAAGTGTTCGGGTCGGACGGGCAAAGGAATGCGCCGGCGGTCATGGTGTAGGTCGTGTAGTTGGGCGACACGACATTGCCCGACGCGTCTTGAAGTTGACCGAGGTTCGGCCCGGCGAAGTTGAGTGCGTTGAACGCGTTCACCTGCTCCATGAATGGCAGGATGTGGCAATGAACCGAATAGATGCCGGTCCACGTGCCTGGCGAGTAGGGGGCGTTGGTCAGACTGTAGCTTGTGGGGCCGACGATGTTGGGCACGCCGTTCTTGATGATGTCGGGCGTCATCCGGCCGGGCGGAAAGACGTTGTGGGTGCTGTGATAGTTGTGCAGCCCGAGACCAATTTGCTTCATGTTGTTCACGCACTGAGAGCGGCGAGCCGCCTCGCGCGCTGATTGAACCGCTGGCAAGAGCAGCGCAATCAAAACGGCAATAATGGCAATGACGACTAAGAGCTCGATCAGCGTAAAGCCGCGTCGGCCCCTTACACAAAATGATGAACGCATGATGGTATTCCCAGCTCGTCGCAACGAATGTGCGCGCCGGGGCGAACGCCCGGCCCTTTGGTACGAGCCGGGCGAAAATCTAGCGAGGCTTCATTTAACTCTGATTAAAAGCTAGTGAAATTCACAAGAAGGAATATGAATCAAGTGTGTGAATCTACAACCCTATCGTGACCGACTACTAAGCGTGTGTACGATATTTTCGTAATCATCGCTTGCCACCCAGTCGACACCGGCCTTTGCGGCAGCGACCCATCGCACCTTCGCAGCCTCTTCTGTTGGGAAGCGATAAGCCATGTTCCCTGCACCATTTAGGCAGTAAAACCGCAGGCGATAGCCCTGATGATGCGCAGCGTCGACAATGGCCTTCAGACGTTTTTCTGAGGATTCGGTCCAACCGCGAGCGAGGATCGGTGCACCCTTCTCTACGACCGCCCAGTGCATCGTCAGAAAGCGGTGATAGGCCGTCGCCTTCTTGCGCGCATAGTCTTCGGCATTGTCCTTGTAGTCGCCTGCGCCGTACACGCGATCGCAAAAGGCGCGATAGGTTCCACCCGCAGGAATGAGTGAGTCGTAGTGCGCCTTCGCCTGTTCCGACCCTGTAAAACAAACCGTGAAACGCTGCGCCTTGAATGGACTGGGCTCGGCCTTGGGTGCTGTGCTGAAAAGCGATGCGTGTTTATTCAAGAAATCATTGAACTGGTCAACCGCTTCGGGCCGGCTGGTTTTCCAGTCGATTGAGAGAACGGTCGGCGCGTGGTCGGGGCGCTCCGGAGCGTTCAGGAAAAACTCAATATACGTTTGAAATGTCGGATATGTTTTTCCGTTGACGGGAGCGGAGTCGTGACCGACGATGAGCCGTTTGTTCTTGTCGTCCCAGCCCAGGTCAATTTCGATGTTGTCGATGCCGAGCGCGACTGCTTCGATGAGCCGGGCGTTGCTGGTGGAGTTGGCGGGATAGCAATTGTGAGCGGAGATGGGGAGCGGCTTGGCGGTTTGCGTGGGGATGACTAGCAGAACGCACGCGAACACAAAGGACATGATGTGGTTCCAACGAAGATTGGCATGATCATGCGTGGTTGATGACCTTGCCGAGGTCGTGCATCAAGGCGTCGAGGATCAACCCGAGGTTGATCTTGCGGCCGACGTGATAATCGGCTTCGAGGCAGCGATCGGCAAGCAAAAAAACATCTTCAGGTTCAAGTCGTTCGGCCAATGTTTGGATTGCGCGAAGATCGGCGGGATCGGGCGTCGGCGGTTCTGCGCCGGCCGTTTGCCAGAGGCAACCGCGGAAAAACCGGGCTAGCTCGCCAATGAGCAACCGCGCCCGCTCGCGCTGATCGATACTTTCCTTCCCGGCTTCTTTCGAAAAGGTCGCGAGGCGGACGGCCAGCGCCGGTGCGTCGAATCCGCGCGGGTCGGAGATCTCGTCGATCATCGCGCGCCGGAAACCGTCGAGCGTCGCGTCGGCGAGACCGCGCGCCCGCGCAACACTCCCTTCGGCGAGATGTGCCAGTCGCGCGGCTTCGGCCGGATCTTCGGTGACGGACTGTTCGAGCAGCACCTGCGCCAGATCGGCCTCGGGAAGCGGGTCGAACCGGAGCACGCGGCATCGGGAAATGATTGTATCTAGCTGAGTTTCAGCCGACGTGCCGATGAGAATGAGCACGCTGCCGGGCGGCGGTTCCTCGAGCGTTTTGAGGAACGCGTTCGCCGCCTCGTCGTTCATGTCGTCGGCGTCGTCGATGATCGCCACTTTTCGGCGCCCGCTTGCCGGTTTCAAACCCAGGTCGAGGCAAAGCTCGCGGATCTGCTTGATCGCCAACTCGTGCTTGTCTTCAGGACGAGCCACGCGGAGTACGTCGGGATGCGTTCCTTCGGCGACTTGCAGACAGCTTGGGCAGGCGCCGCAGGGGTCGAGTGCGGTTTCGGGCACGCGGTCGCAAAGCAGTGCTTGCGCGAAAACGTTGGCAAATGAACGCTTGCCAATTCCTTCGGGGCCGACGAAAAGGAACGCGTGCGGCAAACGTCCCTGCGTGAGTCCACGGCGCAGGGCGTCGAGCGCCTTGTCATGTCCGCGGATCGAGTGCCAGGGCATGCGCTACCTCGGTCTGGAGACGTTGGGCGACGGTATCCGCGTCGGTCGAAGCGTCGATCACGCGGATCGGTGCAGTGTAACAGCCAGCCGCTGCAAGAAAACCATCGCGCACCTTGCGGTGGTATTCCTCGGAACGATCTTCCATCCGGTCGCGTGCCTTGCCGACGCGTTCGCGGGCCAGCTCGGTGGTCAGGTCGAGTACGAGCGTGAGGTCGGGCATAAGTCCACCGGTCGCCACCCGGCCGACCAGCCAGAGGTCGTCAACCGGCAGGCCGCCTGCGTATCCCTGGTAGACGACGTTGGCCAGCAGGTAGCGGTCGGAAATCACATCTTCGCCGCGTTCGAGGGCAGGGCGAATCACCTCTTCGACGAGCTGGGCGCGGGCGCTCATGTACATGAGCATTTCTGAGCGCATGCCGATATCAATACTGCTGCGTTCGAGGAGAATCGCCCGCAGCCGCTCGCCTAGCGGTGTCGCTCCGGGATCGCGGCAGGTGGTGACCGTCCGGCCCAGGCTGCGGAGCCAGTCGGCCAGCCGCACGACCTGCGTTGTCTTGCCGCCGCCGTCGGGACCATCCAGGCTGATGAAAAAGCCGCGACTCGGCTTATTCATGTGGAGGCTCTTCCGGCATCTGACCCCCGTTGCGGAGCCAGGCGTCGGCCTCGGCAAATACCTGGCGGATCTTCGCGTGGTAGAGCAAACGCGAGATCTGCTCGAAGGTGCCCCAGTGATACCAGTAACCCGCGCTATCCTCGACGTGCTCGATCGACTTGGCAATGGCCGAGTCGTCGTTAACTTCGACGAGGTAATAGGTTACCGTCTTGAGCACCTTGCGGCCGCGGCGGAGATACGTGTACGAGAGGCTGCGTTCGAAGCCGTCGTGGAAGTTCCAGTCGAACAGGCTGGTTTCTTCCTGGAACTCGCGGGCGGCGGTGTCACGCGTTGACTCGCCGGGCTCCATGCCGCCCTTGGGAAATTCCCACTTGGCGCGCGGATTCCTGACCGTGGCGGAGTGCAGGACCAAATAAAGCGGTCCTCCCTCGGCCACGATGCGATAGGGGATCACACCGGCCGAACGTTCATGAATCCCGGTCATGACGGGGCAGGACCCGATGGTTCATGACCATCGCCGTCCTCCTCCGCGACTGCCAGAAAGCCGAGAACCGATCCGGGTAAGACGCGATCGTCCTCTTGACCATGAATGGCCGCGAGCCGCCCCGTCGCGGGGGCCGACACGTCAAAAGTGGCGGAACCGACCAGCACTTCGACGAGCCGATCCCCCTCCCAGACCTGTTCTCCGCGAGCAGCGTACCAGTGACTCACTACGATCGGCTCGGCCGGACCGGTCCCCAGTTCGGGCAGTTTTACTGCCTCCAAACGCATGGTGAACCCCGCGGCTTTGCCTGAACATCGGAACGATCGAACCCGGCAACCGAGTTCCCCGTTCTCATCACCTTAAGTTTACCCCCGTTCACACCTTTTGGCCAGTGCGATATCCGCGAGGTCCGTTCATTGACCGACGTTTCTTAACGATTTCTCCATGCGCGCAATCGGCGGGTTATTGAAACAGTTGGCGCTTTGGGTCTCGTCATTGTTATAAAAGAGTGCTTGTGCGTTCTGTCAGTTCGGAGACTTAGTGACCCAGATGCGGTTGTAGACACCCGAATCCTGGGTCTCGGAATAGTTCCACTGATACCTTCGCCGTCGGCGCTCGCTCTGGCGGTACAGATCCCAAAGCACAACATCGTGTGATTTTGAAAGCCATAATAGCTTCCGGCAAAATCGTTTGTAGCATTCGCTAGTGGTCAAACCCGCCCTATCGATGACATGATAGTTTCCAGCCTTCACGCCCTCGATGAAAATCCTGTCTCCGTCGGCGATCCCCCATGATTCGACTACTTTTGTCGGTGCTCTCCAGAAGGGCGTTTTTTCCAGAAGATCCACGCAATCCTTCCATTGCTGGTCTGTCAGTTTCAACTCTCTCCTCAAAGGCGGCTTCGCCGTTTCTTTTAAGCCAACCCGTCTGATCCGGGCAACGCTGAGGATGATTACCCCATCGCGTTTGGTAATCCGTACTGACGTCGGCTGGCCCCGGCTTGGCCACCAGAACATTCGATAAACCTCGATCTTGTCGTCCGATCGAGCTCGCCTCCAAATCGAGTGCTCCTCAAGGTTTGCCAGATGTGCGCCGATGCACTCACTCGTGAACTCATCAGCTTCAATATCCCTGCGGTAAAACGCTCCTTTTGGAAAAAAAGGATCCCGGTCGCCTTGAATGGACGGGGTGTAGAGCATCAGTAAGAGGAGCCACAAGTGTCGCGCAATCATGAGCTACATCCCCGACGTCGTCTGAGAAGTGGTTACTTATCATAAAGACGATCGCAAACGCCACTTGCTTCACATTTGAATCACAAAAGCCATGTGATCATTCCGCTTTGAGTCCCGCGATTCTCGTCGGCCAATGTGTGGGATTGGTGTGTTTGGAAAATGTTGAAACTCTTTTGACCAACCGTCAGGTATCATTGGCAACACTCATAGACAGGGTAACGCTGTTTCTTAAACGATTTTTGATCTGGACGACGAGGGTCCTGTGATGATGTCGAACCGAAGCACGCGGGCGACCGGCCTGGCGTTGGCGATGACGCTGCTCGCCGGAATCGTTACTCCCATCAAAGCCGCCGACGAGCCTAAGAAAGTCGATCCGCCGCGTTCCGCGAACGGTCGCCGATTGCACGACTTCACGCTAAAATCAGCCACCGATGATAGCGTGGTGAGCCTTTATGGCTTCCGCTTCGGCCGCGCCAAGGCAGTTGTGATCGTCTTCACGGGTACCGCCTGTCCCGTCAGCGACATGTACTTCCCCCGGCTCAACGAGCTGGCCACGCAATACAAGTCGAAGGGCGTGTCGTTCATCGCGGTGAACTCGAACGCACACGAGTCGGTTGAAGAGATTGCCAAGCACGCGAAAGAACGCGGCATCACGTTCCCGGTTCTCAAGGATCCGCAAAACATCGTCGCCGACATCGCACTCGCCACGAGGACGCCCGAAGTTGTGGTTGTCGATGGCACTGCGCTCGTTCGCTATCAGGGGGCGGTCGACGACCAGTACCTCGTGGGTAAGCGCAAGCCCAAGCCCGAAAAGAACTTCCTTGCAGACGCCCTCGACTCAATTCTCGCCGACAAGCCGGTCGAAGTCGCCAAAACCGACGTGCAAGGCTGCTTCATCGACCGGTACGACCCGTCGACCGTGAAGATTGCCCGCGTCCGCGGTCTGAAGGGCGAACTGGCCGAAGCCTGGGAAGAACGCGACCACAAGGGACGGCCAGTCGTCGCGCGGCCGAACTTTGCCGAGCATGTTGCACCCATCCTGCAAGCCAAGTGTCAAAGCTGCCACCGGCCGGGGCAGTCGGGTCCGTTCTCGCTGATCACCTTTGAAGATGCCAAGCGATGGTCGGGAGCGATTGCCGAGGCGATCGACGAGCACCGGATGCCCCCCTGGCACGCCGACCCGCGTTTCGGCCACTTCTCGAACGACCGCAGCCTCACCCCCGACCAGCACGCGACGATTACCGCCTGGATCGACCAGGACACGCCGTCGGGTGATCTTTCCAAGGTCCCCGCGCCGGTCAAATACAGCGAGGGCTGGACGGTCGGCAAACCCGACGTTGTGTTTGAAATCCCGCAGCCTTACACCGTCGCGGCGACCGGCATCCTGGGCTATCAGAATTTCCGCGTCCCCACGAACTTCCAGGAAGACAAGTGGGTGCAGGTGGCCGAGGCCGCGCCTGGCGACAAGTCGGTCGTTCATCATATCATCGTTTACGCAATTGACCCCAAGGCTCCGCGCGACCCTGCGAAGCGCATTCACCTCTGCGGATATGCACCCGGCGATATGCCGTCGGTCTATCCTGAAGGCGTCGCCAAGCGAGTGCCCGCCGGTTACGACCTCGTGTTCCAGTTGCACTACACGCCGAACGGCAAGGTGCGGGTCGATCGCTCGAAGGTGGGACTCACCTTCGCCAAGGGACCCGTCAAGCACGAAGCGCGGACGGTTGAGATTGCCCAGCGGTTCTTCTCGATCGCTCCCGGCGACGCCAATTCGGAAGTGACATCAAAGCTCACGCTGCCGAAAGACGCTCACCTGCTGAGCTTCATGCCGCACATGCACCTGCGCGGCAAAGACTTCAAATACACGCTCACACCACCCGGCGGTAAGCCTGAGGTGATGCTATCGGTTCCGGCCTACGACTTCGGCTGGCAGAGCTATTACATGCTCAAGGAGCCAAGGCTGCTGAAGGCGGGTTCGGTGATCGATTGCGTTGCTCACTTCGATAACTCGAAGGCTAACCCCGCGAATCCGAATCCGACCATCCCCGTGCGCTGGGGCGATCAGACGTTTGAGGAGATGATGATCGGATACATTGATGTGTACACCGATCTGCCGGCATCCTCTGATGTCAGCTTGAACAGCGCACGCTGAGCATATTCACGAGTAGAATTTAACTCGGCGATGCTTCGGCGCCTTGTACAGCGCGGAGCATCGCCGCGCCTGATTCCCGGCCGAAGCGTTTCTGTGCCCGACGCACCGCTGGATAGCCGAGCCGGATCAAAAGCTGGTTCGGCTGCGAAAATGCCAGAATGTCGTACCAGACGCTGTTATCGGCCTGGTTCCACTCGATCAAAAATCGTTCTTCGCCGCGTGCAATGTGGCCAGGTAAGGTTCCGTAAGCGAATCCAAAGCGATTTATTGGTCCCGATTCATCGACGACATAAATAATCCGGCACGAGTTCAGCCACCACAAATTGGCCCCGCGTCCCAGCACCGCAACCGTTTCGCCGGGCCGAATCGGCGTATTTGGCGGCCACGCTTCGACCCAGCCTAGCGCAAACTGCTTCCAGTTTTTCAGGGCTCCGACCGCTGACCGAAAGACCGTTTCGCCCTCGCCCAGCTTAGTGCGAGTGTGATCGACAATGAATCCCGCGGGCGGGGTTCGGGCGGTCGCTCCTACTTCCTTGTAACTAAAATCGAGCGCCGACTGTTGAATCAAAAAGCGGTCGATCACTTCTCGGTATGGTTTTCGCACGAACAACATTCAGGTTCCGGACCCTCGCCCTGGAGAGGTTCGATCGACGGCAAATGTTTCTGATTCCATCGTATCCGCCTGGCAACTCGTCGCCCAACCGAATGCTCGAGCCAAGACGATGCCACCCAGCGAAACGGACACTCAGACGCCCGCACAAACTCCCGCCGTGCTGCTCACCGGCGCGACTGGCTACGTCGGCGGTCGGCTGATCTCGCAGCTTGAATCGCAGTCAATTCTGCTCCGATGTCTGGCCCGAAATCCGGATGGGCTCAAATCTTCGGTCAAAACGTCGACGCAGATTGTCCGCGGCGATGTTCTTGACGCCGATTCACTGGCGGAAGCATTACGAGGAGTTGATACCGCGTATTACCTCGTTCATCTCATGTCGGGATCGAAGGATTTTGAGAACGACGACCGGCGGGCGGCGACGAACTTTGCTCAGGCCGCAAAGCAAGCCGGGGTGCGGCGGGTGGTCTACCTCGGGGGCCTGGGTGATGATTCGGATCCCAAGCTTTCGCCGCATTTGAGGAGTCGTCACGAGGTTGGCGAAATTCTTCGAGCATCTGGCGTCGAGACAATTGAGTTTCGCGCAGGAATGGTCATTGGTGCGGGAAGCACGTCGTATGAATTGATGAAGTCGTTAACGGATCGTCTTCCGATCATGCTCTGTCCGCGCTGGCTCGCGACGCCGACGCAGCCGATCGCCGTGGACGACGTCATCGCCTATCTCCTCACGTCCAGGGATTTGCCGCTGAATGGCAGTCGGATCTTCGAAATCGGCGGGCCCGAAGTTGTGACGTATCGCGACCTGATCGAGGAATATGCCAGGCAGAAAGGGCTGCGACGCTGGCTAATTTCGGTGCCCGTGCTTACTCCTTATCTCTCGGGACTTTGGCTCACGCTTGTAACGCCGGCGACGTCGGAAGTGGGGCGACATCTCATCGAGGGGCTGAGAAATCCCACGGTTGTTCGCAACCGCCAGGCCCTGGAGGAGTTAGCAATCCGGCCAATGGGGGTGAAACAGGCGATCGAGGTCGCGATTGCCGAGACGACGCCCTGAACTCCGCTGCCATCTCCACGACCAGCCACGAACGTGCTACGATGGATTCATGCGTGGCAATTCTTGATGAACTCTGGGCCGACGCTCGGCGCGGGGGTGGTGAATGAAGCGGTTGGTTGCCTGCGGCGTTGCCGCGTTGATCGCACTTGCGGCTTTGACGTCCGCGAGCATCGGTGCCGATAGCGAAGACGAAACACCCGCCCCATTTGCGCCGCTCGAGCCACTCGTTGGTTCGTGGAAAGGCACCGCCGTCCCCGCGGCCAACAAGCTCAAGGGCTGGCCCGAAACGCACTCGTGGGCCTGGAAGTTTTCCAAAGGGACGCCCGTTGGTATGACCGTTGCCATCGAAGGCGGCAAGGTTTTCACCAAGGGCGACCTGACGTTCGACGCGGCCAAGAAGAAGTACACGATCAAGGCGGTTGATGCGTCGGGCAAGCCGGCAACGTATGTTGGCGGACTGTCGAAGGATGGCAAGTCGTTCGTGTTCGACCGCAGCGAGTCGACGGCCGATGGGAAGGAACGCCTGACGGTTCGTCCCAACGGCATCCGCTACGTGATGACTTTCGACCACCAGGCGCCTGGCGCACCTCAATACAAAAAGGCGATCGAAACGGGGCTGACGAAAGAGGGTGAATCGTTCGCGGCCGGCGGTGGTGGGGCCGACCTGCCCAAGTGCATTCTCACCGGCGGCTCGGCCAGCATGACGGTGACCTACAACGGCAAGTCGTACCCAGTTTGCTGCACCGGCTGCCGCGACGAGTTCAACGAAAACCCCGAGAAATACGCAGCACGCGCGGCTGCGAAGGCTTTGGCCAATCCCGAAAAAACAGCCACGCCCGCCAAGGCGATGCCCAAAACCAGCGGTGGCGATAGCGAGTTCGGCGGGTTGGTCGACACGCCCAAGGAAAAGACTTCATCGAAAACAAAGAGCAATGCAAAAGGCAAAGCCGCCGCGGATGACGATGACGACAAGCCCGCCGCCAAGACGAAGGGCTCGGCCGACGATCGCTCGGCTCGCGACCTGAACCTCGCGAAGGCGTTTGAAAAGAGCGGTAACACCAAGCAGGCGCTCAATTACTACAAGGATATCGTCAAGAAGTATCCCAAGAGTGACGCGGCGAAGACTGCGGCCGAGCGGATCAAGGTTCTCGAAAAAGACTAAGCACACCGTTGACGTTCGATCGAGCCAGGTCTCCGGCACTGCCGCGGCCTGGCTCGTTTTGTTTCTATATTGCGATTTGAAGCAGATGATCGAGCGCGATTCGGCTATCAGTTGTCGACCGTTTCGGCCAATCCGACTGTCTCCGGGTTAAGACCGGTCCACCACTTGGCCCACCGATCAGGGGTTTTGCCCATGACTCGGCCGGAAATCGACTCCAATGCCCAGACGGCCTCTTTCGTGAATCGCTCGTCTCCATCGCGGAGTAAGTCGATGAGGGTATCGGCCCCGACGGCAAAGCCAGCGCTGCCCATCTCGCGGATCGCCTGGATCCGAGCTTGAACCTTTTGCGCAGGGTCACGAATCGTCGGTACCAATCGTTCCACGATCGCGGCGCGAATCGCAGGTGATGGAAGCGGATCGCTCTCAGGGCCTCGTTCCTGCACCCACTTTTGCCACTCTCCGAGCAAGACTTTGAATCCATACCCGAAGTGGTGTGCAAAGAGCTGCTCTACAGAACTGGATGGCTGCACGTCTGCCAGAAACGAGCGGAATCGGCCGATGCGGTCCGCTGGCGCGTCTGAGCCGGCGAGATATTCGACGATCGATTCGGACTGACTCATGTATTGAGCGATCCGGGCGAACGTCGCATGGTCAGCCGATCGTTGCAATAGCCGAGGTAGCTCCCGCGGCAGCAACTCAAACAGATTGGCAACGTCCAGCGCCGTGCCGATGGCCAAAGCCAATTTCATCTGCTTGTTGAGCTGCCAATTCGGAGTGTTGCCGACGTCTTTTGACAGAGCGCGGCCGACTCCATTCGAGAGCCAGTTAGTCAGGGAGATTCCTTTGTATCTGCCAAGAAAATACATGATGAAGAGCGAGCGGGCTGTCCGTTCGACATCGTGCAGGCGGTAGCTAGTAACCTCGATCGGAAGCGTGATGTTGTATGCGGCGCGTGGCACGTACAGGCCGTCCAGGCCTACCATCTCCCCGATGACGTTGCGGTGATAAGCCAGGAACGCTTTCCGCGTCTCAAACACTAGCGCCCGCACGGGCGAAACGGTCTCGACTTTTTCGCCAAGCAACCGCTCAAGCCGCTCGCGGCTTGTCTCCATTTGCTCTATCAACATCGAAGTTGGATCGGTTGGTCCGTACCGCCAAACCGTAAGCGAACCGTGTTGATCGATCGTACCCTCTTCCTGGGCACACTTGCGCGCGAACGCCAAGGCATGCTTTTCGACGAGCGAACGCCTGTCGCGAATCATCAAGGCAATCGCAATCGCCAGGATAAGCGAGACTAACAACCCGCCGCCCACTGCGAGCACAAGCAGCGGGACGGCGATTAATCCGGACGCGTCGAATCGGTCGCCAAACGCGTTCCAGAGGGCCATGCCAATCGGAATTGCCACCATCGCAATGAGTATCAGTATCGCGAACCAACCAATCACTTGATTACGTTTAAATTCTGCATTTGTCAGGGACGGTTTGCGACATTGAGGACACAAGTCTCCACTCGGTGCGCCTTTGGTTGGTGGGAAGCGCCGTCCGCACTCCTTGCAAACCAAGCCCGTCCGGAATCCGTGCACGATCGAATAGACGATGGACCAGACGCTGAAGCAGACAAGTAGCACAATCGGTTCGTAGTCATCCCGGACGTCGCGCAAGTCCCAGCGAATGAATCCCAAGAAAAAACCGGAGAAAATGACCCACGACACAAGATCGAAGAGCGTGTACTTGGCCCGGCTTCGAATGCTCGGCACGGCGAAACCTCACCGGAGAACTCTGGCGAAACGTCGGCCGGGAAGACGCGAGCGGCGCGTTATGCTGTTGACAATGACTTCGTCAACCGATCGAAACTTGTCCACCACTATCCTGTAAACAAGCACGTCAGGCCGGCTTGCTGCCTCGCGGAGCGATTTTGATATTCAGGCCGATCGTCGTCGTCCAGATATCCCAGTCGGCGCGGTCCCATCCGGTGATGATTCCTGAGGCTTCGAGGCGGTCGAACATCTGCTCGACGTAAGCCGGCACGCGGTCCTCGAATTCGGCGACGACGTCGAGCTTGCGGCCGATCAGGTTGAGGATGCCACGAATCGTCGCTGGACCTTTTTCGCGGATGCGCTGCTGGCCTTCGGGCGAGGCAGGGTCGGGGCCTTCGAGCGTGAGTTGCAGCGAGCGCAGGAGCATGCCGAACTCGCCGAACCAGTTGTCCTTGAAGCCGAAATATTCTTTGTGGACCACGACGATCTCACCGTTGCGCACGATCGCCGCCTGGTAGACCGATTCCAGGTAATTTTCGCCGTAATCCGACTGGAACGCGATGTTGATCGCCTTGGCCAGATGCTGAAGCGCCCCGACCGATCCAATCTTGTCGGGATCGACTTCGAGCCCCATGTCGCGCAAACCGCCGGCCTTGCGCGCGGTGACAGTTCCTCCTTCACCCGACGCTGCGACCGATACACCCAGGCCCACGTCGTTTGAACTGGTGGGAAGGGGCGTCACTGGCGGGACGACAGACGCAGCTCGCGGTGCAGGCTGTTGTTTGGGAGGCTGCTGAGGACGGGGCTTCTTTTCGGGGGGCATGCGTTGGGTCGCTTTCCGTGAATCGTTTCGGGTGGCGGCGGTTATGAATCCAAGTTCGTCGCGCGAACCGCAATCTTGCGACGCAGATTTCATTCCACCGGCACGTCGTGATATTCGAGTGCCCATTCCTTCATGAAACGCACCTGAACCGGCTCGATCTTATAAACGATCAGCGCGGGGTTGTCGATCGTGCCGAGATAGCTGCGGAGCAGGGGATTATCGTCCCAGATTTCCTGCAGCACGCCACGATCGTCGAGCACGCTCGCCACGCCGGTGATGCGCACCTGGTCGTGGTCGGATGAGACGTAGCAAAGCTCAACCTTCGGATTCGCGGCGATCTCGATCGTTTTGTGGTACATCCGCAAATTGGCGATGTAAACGACGAAGCCATCGATGCGCACCGGCGAAACGGGACGCACGCGAGGCTGATCGCCGTCGATCGTCGCGAGCTGTGGGAAACGCGCGTCGGACATGACGGCGCGCGCCATTGCGACAAGTTCGTGAGGGCTGAACGTCTGCGGTTCGGGCCGGCTCATGGGATGGTCCTGGGCGGGTTTCGATTTTCCTTATCATACCTGTGCCGAGGCTGTAACATCAGAATCTGCGAGTTTTCCTTCGACTGTGGGTGGTCAGGGTGCACCTACTTAGCAAGGGATGCTGCGCCTAGCGATTTCGGCGCGTCCCAGACCCTCGTCCGCATCAACTTTGGCGTCGGAGGGAGGCGAGGCTTGAACAAATCAATGCTGACCGTCGTCCTACTGTATTAGGCTAAATTGCTCCCCGCATGAGAAACGTCTGATGCATGCGTGGATGTAGGGCGAATTGCGGCTGATGCCATTTCTCTCCCGGAGGCAGTGCACATGCTCGGCGCATCGACATTCGTCGCGATCTCGCTTCTGGCTCTTTCACCTGCGGACAATGCTGTCGAGCCGGCTGCGAACCTGAAGCCAGTGCCTGACATTGCGGCGCAATATGAGTCGCTCAAGTCCAGCACTCCTCGTGACGCCGACTCCCAGGTGAAACTCGCCCTCTGGTGCGAAGCCCACGGCCTGGAACAAGAAAAGCTGAAACACCTGGCCGGCGTGGTTCTACGCGACCCGTCGAACGCTCTGGCGCGCGGCCTGCTTGGTTTGGTCGAGTTCCAGGGGAAGTGGAAACGACCCGAAGCCGTGACGGATACGATGAAAGTTGACGTCGCTCACGCCGACTTGCTCGCCGAGTACGACGGTCGTCGAGTGAAAACCAAGCTCAAGGCCGTCGATCAGTTCAAACTCGCGGTCTGGTGCGAAGAAAACGGACTGAAAGACCAGGCCCGTGCGCACCTGGCGACGGTCGTGCGACTCGACCCGAACCACGGCGATGCGTGGAAGAAGTTGGGCTACAAAAAAGTTGGCAATCGTTGGATCACCGAGGCCCAGGCAACGGGCGAGAAGCACGAAAAGGTCACGCAGACCGCCGCAGACAAATCATGGCGGCCGCGGCTTGAAAAACTTCGCGAAGCACTCGCATCCAAGGGCAGCAAAGAATCGACCGAGAAGGCGTTAGCCGAGATTAGCGACCCCCGCGCGGTGCCGATGGTGATGGCCGTCTTCGTGGCCAAGAGCGATAAGGATCACGTTCGCGCCGTGCAGATTCTCGGTCAGATCGACTCGATCGAGGCATCACGAGGCCTGGCGCTGATCGCGCTGTACTCCTCGAAGGACGAAGCACGCAGCCGCGCGACCGAAACCTTGCGCCGTCGCGATCCGCGCGAATATGCGGACCTGCTGATTTCTCGCTTGCAAGATAAAGTCAAATTTGAAGTGAAGCACGTCGGTGGGCCCGGCTCGCCAGGTTCGCTCTTTATTGAAGGGAAAGAGCAGAACCTCAAGCGTTTTTATGCGCCGCCGGTTGCGCCGAATGTCGCCGTCTTTCAAGGAGATACGCTGACGCGCGACGCTGATGGCAATCTGGTGCTTGTGCATCACAGCGAATCTTTCTCATCAGGCATTTTCGCTGAGACTGGTTTTACCAACATATCGGGCTCGGCGCCGCAGCAACTCTCCCAACTCGTCAATAACGGGATACAGACAGGCGGCTCGGTCGGGGGCTATCGTCTCAACGTACCCGCGCCCATGGGGAAACATATCTGGGCTCAGACGACTGTGACTGATTCGCTGCTTCCCGTTTCGCAAGGTCCCCGAATTTCGCAATTTCAGTTCGACCAAATGATGCAGCAGTTCGCGGCCCGAGATCCGATGCTTACCGGTCTCATCGGCAATTCGACAAGCAGCATGGCCCAGTTCAACGTTGTGCAAGACGGTTATCGCGTGCAAAGAGACGGGCAGGTCTACGTGCCGGTGGGTCGCATGCAGGCCGAGGCCCAACGCGTTGCCATGTCGGCCGAGAAGCAACTTCAGTCCGACGTCGCCGTGCTTGAGGCTCACAATAAGAAGGCTGATGAGAACAACGAGTTCGTCGGCGCCATTCTCACTTCCGCCACGCGTGTGAAACTCGCGCTGGAACCGAAGCTGTGGAAGAAGTGGTTTGTGAATCAGGTCGGCTATCGCTACGATTTGAGCACTCCCGACGAGGTTCCGACGGTCGTCGAAAATGTGCCGCTGATCGATCAGGCCCAGGTCATTCCTAACGGGATCGGCGTCGTGAGCACAATGATGCCGGATACCCGGACAGTGACCGTGACGCTCACTCGCCACAGTTGTTTCGGCAAGGGGACACCCGTCCAAACCTTGAACGGCCCTCGTCCGATCGAGTCGTTGAACATTGGCGATCAGGTCCTCACCCAGGATATGAAGACCGGCAAGCTCGGCTATCAGGCGGTTTTGGTCGTGCACCGGAACCCGCCGAGCGAGACGTACAAAATCACGATTGACGGCAAGCCGATCGTCTCCAGCTACTTCCATCGCTTCTGGAAGGCGGGGCAAGGATGGGTGATGGCCCGTGATCTCAAAGTGGGCGACCGCGTACGCACTCTGGGGGGCGTTTCGCAGGTCAGCGCGATCGAGGCCGATAAGGTGCAGCCGGTGTTCAATCTCGACGTCGCCAACGACGCCGACTTCTTCGCCGGTGAAATCGCCGCGCTCGTGCACGACAACACGCTGCCCGACCTCAAGCAGAGGCCGTTTGACGCCCCCGCGTCTCTGGCAGTGGCCGAAAAGAAGTGACGTAGGCCACCTATTGACTCGTTCAATGGGTGGACTAACGATTCCATGTCGCACCGCGCCGGCACGGTTTGCTCCGGGGAATTGATACAATCCGTAAAGGGTTCCCCGTCCCTTCAAAACAAACCGTGCTGACCTTGCGGGACCTGACCGTCTTGGTAAGATGGGGTGGTTCTCGCCTTTCTCGGCTCGACTCCAAGGCCGCCGCATCGCGTCTCTCGGTTTATCGCCGCGACGTTCAATCAGTGTGATAAACTGGGTGTGTACGGGGGCCTTGTCGGGTGACTCTCCGTCGGTTTCGGGCCTTGCGCTCGGGGTTCGGCGGTGACTATCCGAAGGATGGGGGGTCTGGCCGCAACTGAGACACGGAGGTTGCGGTATGAATGGTTTGCAGTGGCGACAGGTGGTTCGGTACGGGTTGCCGGGTGTGATGATCGGCGTGGCGCTGGCCCTCTGGGTCGGCTCACGAGGAGTATCGGCCCAGGCACAGCAAGCAGCAGTTCCAGCAGGGGCAGAGTCTAACGGGATGATCGCGTTCACATCGCCATCACCCGGAGGCGCGTCCCAGTTGCTTTACCTGATCGACACCCGGGGGCAGTCGTTCGCGGTTTACCGTGTCGACTCGCAGTCGGGTCGAGGAGCAGGCTCGGTGAAGCTGGAAGCGGCTCGTCAGTACCGTTTCGATCTGAAGCTGTCGGAATACAACAATCAGGCGCCGGAAGTGAGTCAGGTCGAGGCGATGGTTCGCACCATCCCCGGCAAACATTAAACCGGGTGGAGTCGCGGGCGTGTTCCGTCGTCGCCTCCTCCGGGTTCCGCTTTGACCCCATCGAAACGGACCGATACGGCCGGTTCGCGACCGTGCCGAAAACCGAGGCCGACCGCGAACGAGGAGCACGTCCATGGCCCAGTTTTATACACTCGAAGAGGCAGCCCGGGTCCTGGGGATGAGCCCTGAAGACCTGCAGGCGAAAGCCCAGCACCGTGAAATCCGCGCGTTCATGGACAGCGGCTCGTGGCGGTTCCGCGTCGCCGACATCGACGAGCTAGCCCGCCGGCGTGGCCTGGGGAGCGACCCCGACTTTTCGCTCTCCGACCCTGAACTTTCGCTGTCGAGCCTCGACCTTCCCACCGAACAGGGAAGTGGCGAGATCGACCTTTCCGAGTTCCAGCTCGGAACGGCCAAGCCCAGCCTTGGCCAGCCCACCACCGACATGCCCAGCTTCAACGACGACGTCGATCGCGACGTGTTGCTCGACGATCTTTCCGTTCCCCCCAGCCTGGGCAGCGCGAGCAATTCCAGCTCGACGATCCTCGGCATGGGCGGCGCGGGCAAGATGCCGAGCGATTCCGACATCCGCGTCGTTCCCGAAGGCTTTGGCGCCAGTGATTCCGATGTTCGCCTCTCGCCAATCAGCGGCATCGGCGCACCCCACGGCGGCATCAAGACGCCGAGCGATTCCGATGTGACTCTGGTGAACGACGAAGGCTCGATGCCCGACTTCCCGCTCCCCAATCCCGGCGACACCGCCGTCCGCCAGAGCCCGATGACCGGCTCGTCGGCCGAGGTGCAAGCGCCTCCGGGTGACAGCGATTTCGACCTGAATCCGTCGAGCATGATCGACGCGCTTCAGCCCGAATCGGGCAGCGATTTCGAGCTTTCCGCCCTCGACGCGAGCGAAGAATTCGACCAGCCGTCGGTTTCCGTCGGCCCTGGCGATTCCGACGTCACCGCCGCGGCTCCCGCCGACTCGGGCGTGAACCTTGGCCGTCCTAGCGACTCGGGCATCAACCTCGGCGGTTTCGATGGCGGTCTGTCCGACTCGATCGAACTCGCGCCGCTTGATGACGACACGCCAGCCGCGATGAAGCCCAAGCCCAAGGCGGCCGAACCGGCCAAGCCAAAGGCCGCGCTTGCCGCCACGCCGCCGCCCGTCGCTCGCAAGGGCGAAAAAGACATCTTCGAAGACACCGACTTCGAAGTTGACGCGCTCGACTCGGGCGAAGGCGACGACCGGACGATGCAGCTCGAATCGGCCGGCAGCGACTTCGATCTCGACGAATCCGACAGTGCGTCGGAAGTGTTCGCGATCGACGAGGAAGAAGTCGACGAGAACGCCGCGACCGCAATGGGGCCGGCGGTGCTCGACGACGAAGAGTCAGGCGAATTCGGCGCAGATGACGACGACGGACTGGGCGGCAGCGGCTGGGACGTCGACTCCGAATCGGCCTCGCCGGTTAGCTCGAGTGCCAGCCAGGGAACCGTCATTCCGACCTCGCGCGACAACGCCGAGTGGGGCGGACTCTGGGTTGGCTTCCTCTGCGTCGGTACGCTGTTCGCCCTGTTGCTCGCCTTCGTCGGCGTCGACATGGCCCGCAATCTCTACGACTTCCGCGACGGCGGCCCCGCCTCGGGAATCGTGCAGGCCCTCGCCGGCCTGATGCCCAAGTAAGGTTCACCGTGTTGGTTCCATCTCGGGCTCCAGGAGGGAGCCCACGACGCGAGATCTGAAGCTTCTTCTCGCTCGCGTCGAAGCCCAGTCGTACCGAAAGGAGTCGGCACGCATGGCCCCACAGAGAACGATCCAGCACGGCGCTCGAATCTCGCCCTCTGCTCCTCAAACGGGAGCGGAGGGCCATTTCATGCGCAAAGCGAGCCGGCTTGTTGTGATTCTTGGTGCTTCGCTTGCCGCAAGCGGTTGTGCCGTTGTTCCCAAGTCGCGACTCGACGATGCTGCCAAGCTCGCGCAATCGCTCCGCGCCGAGAACGCACAACTCCGCGATACAGCCCTGAGTTTGAAGGGCGAAAACTCGGATCTCACGCGTCGCGCCCTCAACGACTCGCGTCGGCTCACCGCACTCGAAGATGCAAACGCACGACTCGAAACAAGCGTTCAAGCGTACATTGATGAACGCGAAGATCTGAACGACGCGTTCCAGCGCTTCAAACGCACCGCGCGGGCGTCGATTTCGACACCATCGTCGGCCGTCCAGGCTCGTTTGAAATCGTTCTCGGAAACGCATCCGGGCACGACGTATGATCCCGTTGCCGGCGTAATCACGGTCGAAGCCGACACTCTTTTCGTTCCCGCAACCTCGCGGCTTCGCCCCGATGCGATTCGCCTGCTCGACGACGTCGCGGCGATCCTCAACGAGCCCGAGTTGGCGAAGCAACGTCTGATGGTCACTGGCCACGCTTCGGGATCGTCGGTGAAAGCCGCGTCAACCAGGAACGACGCATCAAAGGGTGCCGACGATCTCAGCCTTGCCCGCGCCGTGAAGGTCCGCGACACGCTTGCCCAGCAAACGAAACGCGATCCTGCTCAAATTGGCGTTGCTGGGTTGGGGACGTCGCGCCCGCTTGTCGCCAGCGAGAATGATCGTGATCGCGCGAAGAATGCGCGTGTTGAGATTGAGCTCAATAGCGTTAGTCCGGTTGCGCGTTAGCACGCAGTCATCGCGAGCAATCGAAGCTGTGTGCCACTGGCTATGCCAGTGTCTTCTGTATTTGTTTGCAATCCAGAGCACTGGCATAGCCAGTGGCACCCGGCGATCACCGACTGAGTTGTACTTTGGGTGCCATGCTTCCGCGGAACGCGTAAGCATGCCGGATGAGCAGAATATGTCGGAAGTCGCGGAATTATTTAATGTTCGCATGATTGTGCGTTAGATTGAAGCGTTGCGCCGAGCATTGTTTTGTATTTATCACGGATTCCGTCAAGTGTGCTTGCGATACGCAGACCTCCCGACCTCTTTTTCTGAATCGTTCGCCAGGCGTTCGACGAGCTTGCCGTCTTTGACTTCGTAGGCGTAGATTCCAATGTCGGACGAGTACAAAACCAATGTATTCGCGGGCGACCAGGCGATGGCCCACTTTTGGATGTCGCTGGCTCCCGTCTGAAATGTGATTTCGCGTTTTGTCCTCGTCTCCTGGACCCTGAGAACGATAAGCGGACTCTCGGCCGAGCTGCCGGCGTGGGCGATGAAAGCGCCAGAAGGAGAAGTCAGTGGGCCGACGGAGCTTGAACCGCAACCCGCCATGAACATAAAAATAATACAAATTCTCATGAACGATTTCATTTTCTGGAATCCACAAGCCGTGGTGAGGACGGATCGCAATTGCCGCGAGTCAGTAACAACTCTACACGAGCTGTTGTGAGTTGTGCCGGTACACCCTGCCTCCGCGCCTCGGTAGCGCGGGTTTGGCAAGGGGATCCAACACAAGATCGTTAAACATTCGCTTGATATCTCTTCGCTGGGCCGGGTACGATACGGTTCAATGAAAGCCCGCCATGTGCGAGGAGCAAACGCATGCCGACGTCGAATGCGGGTTGTCGAACCCTTCCTCGCCTTACGCGCCGCGAGATGGTGCAGGTTGGCGGCATCGGCCTGTTCGGGCTGAATCTGCCCGGCTTGCTGCGGGCCGACGCCGTTCGACCGGGCGTCGCGCAACCTCGCGCCGATTCCTGCATTCTCGTGTTTCTCAACGGCGGTCCCAGTCATCTCGATATGTGGGACATGAAGCCGGATGCTCCCTCAGGCATTCGTTCCGACTTCAAGCCGATCGACACGACACTTCCCGGCGTCCAGCTTTGCGAGCATTTGCCTCGGCTCGCACAGCATGTCCATCGCACCACGATCATTCGCTCGGCGCATCACAGCGTGAACAACTCGCACGCGGCCGCTGTTTATTGCGGACTGACGGGCCACGATCGCGGCGAACTCGGTGGCGGATTCAAGCCGACTGATAATCCTTCGATTGGTTCGGTCGTCGGTCTACTTCGTCCGCCCAAGGCGCCGATTGTTCCTTACGTTTCGCTGCCCTATATTACGGCCGAAGGAGCAGGAGGGCCGCCGCAGCCGGGATTTTACGGCGGTTGGCTCGGTCGAAGTCATGATCCGTTGTTCGTCCTCAAGGATCCAAGCTTGCCGACGTTTGCCATGCCTGAGCTTGCTTTGCCTCCGGATCTGGGAGCAAATCGACTCGCTGGCCGTCGCACGCTTGGTAACGAGCTTGGTACGTCGAGCGGCCCAAATGTGGGAAGCCGCAAAACGCGCGATCTCGACACGTTTCAGGCGAAAGCGTGCGACTTGCTCACCACGCCAGCAACGCGCGACGCATTTCGGATCGATCGTGAAGATCCCAAAACACGCGATCGCTACGGGCGAAACATTTACGGTCAGAGTGTTTTGCTTTCGCGGCGATTGATCGAAGCCGGAACGCGTGTGGCGTGCATCTCGTGGGCGCCCGACGCAAACGCAACGTGGGATACGCATGGCAACAATTTCGCGAGCTTGAAGAACACGTTGCTGCCACAACTCGATATGGCGGTGTCGAGCCTGCTCGATGACCTCGTCTCGCGCGGAATGCTCGAACGCACGCTCGTAGTAATCATGGGTGAGTTTGGCCGCAGCCCCAAGATCAATCACATGGCCGGTCGCGATCACTGGAATTTCGGCTACGGACTGATGCTCGCGGGTGGTGGCATTCGCGCGGGTTATGTTCACGGTGCCAGCGATAAGATCGGGGCACGCCCTGCACTCGATCCGGTGACGCCTGCTGAGATCATCGCGACGATCTATCATTTGCTCGGCGTGCGGCACGACCTCGAGTTGCACGATCAACTCGACCGACCGCTAACCGTCGTGCCTCAGGGTCAGATTATTCAATCGATTCTCGCGTAAGAATTCGAGCAAAATAAAACGCCCGCCCCTTGAAACCAAGGGACAGGCGTTTTGTGTTTCAGGCACGAACGGAAGCGTTCGGCGCGAGCCGGAAATCAATAAGCGTCGGAGCTGATGACTTCGTTGTTCGCTTTGGTGCCGATCGCCCAGTAGGTGGTGGGGCTGATGGAGTCCTTGATGAACTTCACGCTACCGTCGCAGAACAGGAAGTTGGCACCGCCCGAGTGCTGGCTGCTGGCGTTCATGTAGGCCGAGCCGTCGGGGCTGCAACCACCGCAACCATTGCGGCACGACGACCACTTGAACTGCGTCGAGTTCGGCGGAACGATCGTGTTGAACAGCGTGAACGCCGACGCACCGACGAGCCACGTGCGGCCCGACTGGTTCGTGATGTTGCTGCCGCTGTTGAACGAGTTGGTGCAGGTCGTCAGGTCGCCCGTAACAAGCGCCTGCCAGCCGACGGACGAGACGTCGGAGTAGGTCGTCGGGCTCGAACCGGTGACGCCATTGCTCTTCCAGATCGTGATACCGGTGTTGCCCACGAGGGCTTCGCCGAAGGCGATCGTGTTCGACGAGCCGTCGACGATATCGCGCAGGCCGTAAGTCGCAATCTGCGAGAACATGCCGGTCGTGGTTGTGGGGTAGGCGGTGCTGGTCGTGCCCTGGCTCGCCTTGTAGTTGTTCAGGTTCGTCGAGCCAGCGCCGGGATCAGACGGGCAGAGGAAGCCGTTGATCTTGATGTTGTACGCGGTGGTCGCGTTCGCCGGGTCGGTGCTATACGCGCTGAAGTTGATCGAATTGTAGATCTGTGTCTGCTCCATGTAGGGGAGCATCTGAGCGTGCGCGCTCATGCTGTTCCACACAGCGCCCGTGGTGTAGGTGAGGCCCGGGCCGGTGGCCGAAGCACCAATCGGGAAACGGTCGGTCGTCTGGTGGTAGTTGTGCAGCGCGAGGCCGATCTGCTTCAGGTTGTTCACGCACTGGGAACGGCGAGCCGCCTCACGCGCGGCCTGCACCGCGGGGAGAAGAAGCGCGATCAACACCGCGATGATCGCGATCACAACGAGCAGCTCAATCAGGGTAAAGCCGGAACGCTTCCGCATCGCAAAGGCCCTCTAGTCGATTCGTAATTCATTCATGGGGAGGGAGATACGTCGAACGCCGCAACACGGGCATCGACGTGGCGAGCGGCTAGAGGGGGACCGCCCACTCAACATTCACGAAGCGAACCAGGCCCGGCGCTCAATACGGAGCACGAACCGGCCCGCCAGTTTTTGGGGGGTTGCGTGAAATCCAGCGCGACCCAGGTGTGTGGGCCGTCTTCTTGGTTTCAGCTCAAACTTTGGAGGGGGGGGTTACTACTTGGGGGAGGTAGCAGTCTTGCCTTTGTTCTTCTGAAAATCTTCCGTCGCCTTGCGAGCGGCATCTTCCGAAGCCTTCTGCTCTGCCGAGATCTTGGCCTGCGTTCCCGACGTATCAGCGCCACCTTCGCATCCGGTCGTCACGAACAGCATGGTCGAGAGCAAGCCGAACAGAGCGCAACCCGCGACAAAAGAACGAACCTTGGACATCTTTCATCCTTTGGACTGAACCGAGCTATCACGAAATTCTGCAAGAGGGGCGAGTGCAGACACTATCGCATCCATACGTGGATTACAAGAATGCTGTCACTCGAATTCAACACTTTTTCTACATTTTGGCGAAAAAAGCAATCTCATTTAACCACCCATAAGACTTGGAAATACAGACGATTATGGCAAATCACTTAGAATTGAACATCGGTCATGCATGCGTGCCATTGACATTTATCCCATTCGCATCTGCATCGAAAACGGCAGTCCGCTCGAGCCTTCTAAGACTATGCAACGACAAACAAGGCAAATGCGTGCGGAGGCGAATGGATGAATGTGAGATGTCTGGAATTGCTTTGCGCGAAGGAATTCGGTGTCGCGTTGTGCGCTCAGGACTAGGAATTTGGGAGATTGAATGATTGGCGATTTGCGCGTCGTCGAAATCGCGATGTGATTGGATGGAGCGGGAAGGCGACTCACCTTCGATTCAGTGCTTCAGATCGAAGCGATCGGTGCGGTGTGCTGACTGGGCGTCGCCATTGACAATTGCGCATGGGGGGTCCGATAATTGTTGAAGATGACGTTTACCGGGCCGCGCTGAAGGGATGAAGGCGAGCCCGTTCCTACCTTTTGGCGGCGTCGGCACCGATTGAGCGTCCGCTTCGGCTTTTCCGCCGTCTGCGGTGCGCTCGAGTAGCCGAGTTCTTCTCGCGAGGAGACCGCGATGTTGGTTCATACAGTTGTCGCGCTTTGCGGCATGATGGTGGCGGCTGCCCCTGTGACCACGGCCCCCGCGACCGGTGCCTCGGGTCTCAAAGGCGAGTACGTTGAAGCTCGCACCAGCGACGTTTTCACCGGCCCCTGCTTCTCGAACGCAGAGGTTTATATCACCGGCAACCAGGCGGTTGTTGCCTGGAAGGTGACCGAAGGATCGTTTAACGGCCAGAATCTCTCCGGGCTGACGGTCGCCGCTGCTGTTCGCGGCAATTCCACCTTTGACGCCGACGCCCCCGAACAGGCTGAGTCAGTTCTGATCGTCGACAACCGCGCCACGGCTGCCCAGCGCGATGCGCTTGTGGCGATGGCGAAGACCCTGGGCGGCGAACGGCTCAAACGAGTCGTCGCCGTGAAGAGCTCGCCGATGTCGCTCGTGATCGAGTCGGGCCATGCCACGGACGAACACTCGGCCGCCGACGCCGAGCACTCGCGTCATGCCATGCCCAAGGCTCCTCGGGCTCTCTTCCTGGCTCCGGGGCTT
This sequence comes from uncultured Isosphaeraceae bacterium, assembly GCA_945957605.1. Classification (GTDB taxonomy): domain Bacteria; phylum Planctomycetota; class Planctomycetia; order Isosphaerales; family Isosphaeraceae; genus CAMFLR01. Next base: position 702,901 of record CAMFLR010000002.1, on the reverse strand, counting down.
GCTGAAATCTCGACTCGTCCGCTCGACGATCGCGACCATAAGTGCGGCAACGAGGTTCTGGCCTATACGCCAATCTCGAAGGGCGTCGAAGTTCTGCCGGCGTTCACTCTGGGGAACTTCTTCAAGGGCGAAGAGCTGAACACGCGGTGGGACGATCCCAACGCTCGCAGCAGCATGGTCGGCAAGTTCGCGCTTTGAAATCGTGAAGGTTAACTCATTCGACCTCGCCTCGGTCTGATTGACGGACACGGGGCGAGGTCGAATGCGCGTCGATGGTGGCAAAATTCTCGCCGTCGTTTTGAGGAATCGGTCCGCATGCGTAGGGCTTTCCGTTCAGCCGTGTTGTTGGTGATCATGGGCGGGTTCGTCGCGAGCGCCCGGGCGCAAGGGCCGTTCACCGCGAGCGTTTTGAAAGAGGCTCCCCCCGCCGCGATCTCGGCGGAAATCCGGGCCGAACTCAATGCGACCGGCTACCGCGTGACCGACGGCGAAGGCAAGCCGTTCGCCGATATCTGGCTCCGCAAAGGGACGCCCGCCACCGGCAAACCCGCGGGCGCGAATGGCACGCTTCTGTTCCCCGTGCTGAAGGAAGGCATTCTGCTCGGTGCGCTGCGATATGCCTCGCCGGGCCAGGATTTTCGCGATCAGGCGATTCCGCCGGGTGCCTACACTCTGCGCTACGGCGTGCAACCGCAAAACGGAGCGCACCTGGGCGTGAGCCCGTTCCGCGACTATGCGTTGCTTCTGCCTGCGGCAAAAGATCAGAAGCTTGAAACGATGGCCAAGAAGCCGCTCGAGGAAAAGAGCGCAGAGGCGGCGGGAACGTCGCATCCTGGCGTTTTGATGCTGCTGGCCGCGGCCGAGCCTGCCAAGGCCGATAGCCCGACGATTGCGGAAGACAAGGAAAAGAACACCTGGGCGGTTGTGTTTCCGCTTCCGCTGGCTGTGAAAGGGGAATCTGGGCCAATCGCGCTCGACGTGCAGCTCATCGTATCGGGCGCAGCGATGCCCTGAGTTGCCGCAATCTTTGTCGCGCGGTTCCCTCTCTCCGCATTAAGACTCACGAATAAAAGCAGCAGCCACCGAGCGTTCTGGCACTTGCCGGATGCTCGAGTGGCCCCGAAGGTCTCGACTTCATGGTGTTGCAGGCTGCGCCGTTTCTGATCGCCGTGTGCATCGCCATTGCGGCCGACACGCCTGTGTCGCTGAGCAGGCCTGACGGTGGTTTGATCGCCCTGTTCGTGGCGGTCAGCACAATTCTGGCTTCAGCCTGCGTGTCGGTGGGGCTCGGCACGTGGCTACTCACGATGGCGCGGCGAAAGTCGTGGACTCCCGCACAATTGCGGATGGGACTGCTTCGCACGACATTCGTCCTCTGTTTTTTTAACCTCGCCGCATTCGCCGCACTCACGCACCTGGGCGGCTGGCCCGACTTCGTGCGATACGGGCTCGGCCTGCGCAAGATGATCGTGGCCGAGCGGTTCGTCATCGTCGCGCCGTTCATCCTGATGGACGTACTCGGCTGGCTGGGGATGTTCCCCGTCGCGCGAAATTGCCGGCTCATCATGACCTCGCGCGGTTGGCACTACTACATCGTCATGCGAGCGCGCGAGACGTATGGTGCTGTTTTGCCAGCGGCGATCATCTTCTGGGCCGGTAACGACATCGCCCGACTCCTCGTCGGCGATCTTACAAAGCAGCCCTGGGTTCAAATGGTTGTGCTGGCCGTGCTGGGCACGGTCATCGTTTTGATTTCGCCTGCACTCTTGAAGCTAAGCTTCCCCACACGATCGATGCCGCCTGGCCCTTTGCGTACACGGCTCGAAGGCGTGGCGCGTAATCTCAAGTTTCGTTTCAGTGATTTCCTGATCTGGGAAACCGAGGGATCGGTCTTCAACGCCCGTCTCACCGGCGTCTTGCCGGGATATCGCTACGTGCTCTTTACCGACGCTCTCATCACGCATCTCGACGACGACGAAATTGCCGCGATTTTCGGCCACGAACTTGGTCACGTCTATCACGGCCATTACACGGTTCTCGCGCTGTTCTGCCTGGGCAGCCTGGCGATTCTCGCGCTTGTTGCGCAGGGAATCGACGGCGTTTTCCGCGTGATTCAAGGTGGCAGCAACACATCGTCGGTCATCGACATCACCAAGCTCGTGCTGATGCTGGCGGCGGTGGGAGTCTACTTTCGTCTGGCGTTTGGCGCAGTTTCGCGGACTCTCGAACGTCAGGCCGATGTGTACGGCTGCAAGTCGGTGTCGTGTGTCACTGAGAATTGCATTCACAGCACCGGCTGGCCACGTCTGGCGTCGTCTCCGGGGTTGGGACCGAACATCTGCCGGATGGGTATCAAAACCTATAGCGACGCACTTCGGACGGTGGCTGTCGAAAATCAGGTCGACCTCGAAAAGCCATCCTGGCGGCATGGTTCGATCGGCTCGCGCATGCGGTTCCTCGCGAATCTTGACAGCCATCCCGAAAACGAGTGGCGCTTTCAGGATGGTGTGATTCGCGTTCGCTTGCTCGTGGGAATGTCGTTCCTTTTGCTATTTGTCTTCGCGTTGGTGACGGGTGCGTTTGAGTATCTGAGATCAATTTGAAGCGGGAGGTTTCATGCTCCGCAAGCTCTCGCTGGTTGCTCTTGTGATTGCGACGCATGCCCTATCAGCACTCGCCCAGTTGCCTGAAGGGCAGGCCTGGGTTGGCCAGCGCGTGGTGACGAAGTTCGCGCAGCCGATTCGCGCCGGCAATCGCACGATCGACAACGGCACAACCTATCGCGTCTACCTCGTGGAGAAGTTTGACGACGGAATTCTTACGATCGTTTCGGGCGGAGTTCGCGGTTGGATCTGGGCGTCCGATGTCGTGCCGTTCTCGAAAGCGGTTGAGTTTTACACGTCGGAAATCGCCTACAATCGCGGCAATGTTTCCGCCTACAACTGGCGAGGGCTGATCGAACGCGACGCCGGCAACTTTGACAAGGCAATCGCCGACTTCACCGAGGCAATCAAGCACGGCGGCGACGGCGTTCATCCCTACAACAACCGCGGCAATACGCTCTTGCTAAAGGGTGATGCGGACAAGGCGATTGCCGACTTTGACGCCGCTCTCAAAATCGACGCGAAACACGTGATGGCGATGACGAATCGCGGCCGCGCCTGGGCAAGCAAAGGAGAAGCCGCCAAGGCACTCGCCGACTTCGAGGCATCGGTCGCGATCGATCCCAAATATCCGCCGGCGCACTGCGAACGTGCCTGGCTCAGAGCAACGTCGCCCATCGACAGCATGCGCGACGGCAAGGCAGCGATTGCCGACGCCCAAATTGCCGTCGACGCAGCAGCCGGCGCCAGCTCGCGATTTCTCGACACGCTTGCAGCAGCGTATGCCGAATCAGGTCAGTTCGATAAGGCCGTGCAAACGCAGGAGCGTACGCTCAAGCTGGCGTCGAAGTCGAATCGCAACTATAAGGCGTACCAGGAACGGCTCGAACTTTATCGCGCAGGTAAGCCATTCCGTGATACTTCGCCAAACATTCATCCATAGCCAAGCGACTCGTGTATAATCGCCGAACTGCGGGAGTAAAAAACTCAGGAAGAAAGCGATGCAACGAATCGCTGTGTGTATATCGGCTCTGGTCTTGATGGCAGCGCAAACGATTCTATACGGGCAAATTGGACGTTCACTGGAGATAAGTCTTAGCCCAAATGTGAGGATGGTCGTAGTTTATATACAAGGAGGAGTAACTTGGATTGTTTGTATTTGGATTCTCAGGCGGGTGGGATTGTTACGGCCGCGTAAGAACATCGAGATCGTCAACGTCGACGGCAAACCCACGAACGAATTGGCTTCGAGTAAAGTTCAGGGTATCTGGATAAGACCTGTATCCATAATACCAACGTGCATGGCAGCAATGGCGATTTTCCTCGCGGGGATTCTGTTGCCGCCGAAGGAAGCAAGCCAGCAAACGGCCTGGCGAGTTATGGCGCTCTTTGCAGGGTTCGCAGTGGCTCTCTTGGGCACCATTCGACTCATCAGAAAGCCGTCACTCTATGTCGACGGGGCTGGGATCATTGCAAATTCCATTCCCGGATTTCAGTCGCGCTTTTGTCCCTGGTCTGAGATCGACGGCTGCCAAATCGAGACGGAATACAATATGTTTGGATTCCTAAGATTCGCGCAAGTGCACTTCAAGATCAAGGGCGATGATGCTGATGTTCGTATGAGCCTGCGATGCACGAGCAGGTCGGAGCAGCTACGGCTGAGAGAACTGATATGCAGCCAGTTGCCAGCGGATCGGTACGATGAAAAACACCTCTCGCTGAGTTAAGCTGTGCGAGGGGGCGAATGGTGGCGGCAGGCTCTTAAGTCATCAAGCTTTACGGAACGCGACTTCATGAAAGATCAGTCTCTTGTACGCCGGTTCGGTCCCTGGGCGATAGTGTGGGTCTTTACGCTAGTGATGATAGTCGTATCGAGCGTGCAGTCGATCGACCGTTACTACAACTTTCAGTCGGGCTGGCCCTGGGACCTAGCATATAATAATCAGTTTTACTGGTCGATGATTTATGGCGACCAGACGTTATCGGTCAGGCCAATCAACTCATGGGGAGATGAAGGGCCGTCGATTTGGTCGCGCACGCATCTTGACCCGCTTCGCATGGTCGTCGTGCCGTTCTATCTCTTCAAATCGAGTCCGGAAACATTATTAGTCGTCCATAATGTCATTCTTTGGATGCTCATTCCTGCAGCCTATGGGTTGCTGTATTACGAAACGAAGTCGGTCGCAATCAGTCTCTCGGGAGTCGCGCTCGTACCGCTGGCGCCGGTCTGGTGGCCGTTGCTCTGGAACGATTTTCGGGAGATGGAACTGGCGATTCCGTTTATCGTCTGGGCGATTCACGGTTATCGCGCGCGAAATCTCGGCCTGACGATTCTGGGAGTCGTCGGGCTGCTTGGCGCGCGCGAGGAGCTTGGGGTGATGGTCGCCTCGCTCGCGCTGATTCCTCCGCGCGATCCCGAGCCGATCTCTCGCACGTTCAAATGGGCTCGCAACATCGTGGCGATTGGCGCGAGTTGGATACTTTTCGTGTTTTTCGGCTTCGAATACTGGGTGATTTCCTACGCCGCGCCTGATCATTATCTCAAGCACTTCGGCGGCTATCGCGCGTCACTCTGGCTCACCTCGCAAAACGCCTTCGACATCGTCGCGGTGGGACTGGGCGGGTGGCTCGTGCTCGCGCTTTTTGCGCCTCGGGTGGCGATCCTTGCGCTCCCGTGGTTGTGGGGCGTGTCGGGCGGACGGTGGACGCTCTGGTCGATCGAAGACTGGCGCTGGCATCATCTCCGATACATCACGCCGATCTTTGCGGTGCTCGTCGCAGCGGGGTTGATCGGCTATGCCCGAATTGCGCTCTGGGCTCTTCCAAAACCACGAGGAAAGCTGATCCTGGCGACGGTCTGGGTGCTCACTTTGCTCGGTTGCGCGGCCGGGACCTGGGAAGTGCATAACCGGATGAGCCGTATCGAATGGCTCATTTCACCGGAAGAGGCGAAGGAGCTATGGAAGTGGATCGACAAGGTTGGACCTGATGACGCGGTGATGGCTGCGTATGAAGCAACCGCCCCGTTGTCGTCGCGACAATTGCTCTTCAGCAATGGCTTGTATCAAAACGAGCCGCCGGGGTATCCCCTCACGTTCAACGAGCGGTTCGGCTGGCTCTTCTTGCAAGTGAATAAAGTCGATGAAAAAGCGGTGGCGGCGGCCGGCTTCAAGGCGGTGTACCGCGGATCGTTCCTCAACGTCTACCATCGCGAGCCGAAGTTTACCGAGCCATTGCAGAAGCCGGTTTACCTCCGGCGATTCAGCTCGGACGATATTCTGAATTCGATTGTTGTTTATTTCTACAACATGAGTTCCGGAATTGCGTCGATCGTCGTGGGGATTGCGATCGTGTTATGGGCACGCTTCCGCACGCGTTCACTCTGCCGTCCCGACGTCGGTTCGGCCGACGATTCGACTGGGGCCGAGCTTGCAACGTCGATTCTGAAACTTGGCGGCGTGTCAGGCTTTGTACCGGTCGTCGCGCGGGCGCCGCTGGCGAATTCTGTCGATGTGAATCGCGGAGAATTGCGGCTGAGCGAGGCGGTCTATCATGGCCGCGGAGCGAGTGCGCGAGCGATCGCTGCGCACGTCGCTGGGCACGCGCTTCAGGCTGCGAAATATCGCTGGCTTTATCAGCTTTATGTCGTTTTCCTTGGTGCGGCACGGATCGGTGCGATGGTTGCGTGGTTGACGATTGCTTCGGGCCTGCTTCTATCCACGCCCAGCCTCGTATCGCGCGGGGCAATGCTTTTTGATCTCGTCGTCGTCGCGCTTTGGGTGCTTCGTGGTGTCGAGACGAATGCCAATCGCCGCGTGCGCAACCTTTTGCCGCTCCAGCGCATCTCCGTGTCAGAATTGAACTTCCGCCGCGGGCTCGCCGCAGCTACCTGGAGCGAAATCGCGGCAACAATTCCGCTGCCAAAACGCGGCCAACCGGCGCGCTAAAAACGCTGACTTTACGTAAGTAGTTGAATGGAAACTCGTCGATGGCCGCTTCGTCGGCTCATTGACGATTGCGCATGCGATCGCTCTAATATAATTCTTTCAGAGCATATCTACATGGCGAAGTCCAAGAGATCGTTCATCGGTCGCGTTGTGCGCATTGGTCTTTGTCTCGGGGTGATTGCGGGCATCACACTCTTCGTGCTCGACCGTGTTTCCGGCCCACGTGCCAAGGAAGCGCCCAAGCCGGTGGTCGATTACCGTCCCCAAACCCGCATCGACTCGAGCGGTTTTCCCTCGATCATCAAATTGCTTCCGCCCTGGGATCGAACCGCAACGCTCAAGTCGATCTCCGACACCGTTCATGGCACGGCCGACCGCGGGATTCAGGACGTCGAGCGTAACCTGACTCGGACGGACATTCCCGACCCGATGCACGCTTCGATGCTCGTGCAAAAGGCGTTCCTGCTGAACTCGAAGGGGCGGCCCGACCTGGCTTACGACGAGTTTGCCAAAGCGCGTGGATTCGTCGAACGCAACGAAACGTTCGCGAAAGACTCGCTCTATCAGCTCATCTATTTTCAAGCAATCGCCGCACTCCGACGCGGTGAGAACGACAATTGCATCGATTGCCGCGGCGAAAGCTCGTGCATCCTGCCCATTTCTGGCAGCGCCATTCATACGTTTCCAAAAGGTTCGCGACTGGCGATCCAGCACTTCACGAACTATCTCGAACAATTCCCACAAGACATCGAAGCAAAATGGCTTCTGAATGTCGCTCACATGACGCTCGGTGAATATCCTCAGAAAGTCGAGCCCAAGTATGTGCTTTCACTCGACCGGTTCAACTCTCAGGAATTCAACATCGGCAAGTTTCGCGACGTCGGCCACCTGCTCGGCGTGAACCGGCTGAACCAGGCCGGCGGCGCGGTGATGGAAGACTTCGACAACGACGGCCGGCTCGATCTGATGACGACGAGCTGGGATCCTGCTGTGTCGATGGTTTACTACCACAACAAGGGTGATGGGACATTCGAAGATCGCTCAATTGCGTCGGGCGTCGAAAAGCAGATCGGCGGTCTGGTTTGCTATCAAACTGATTACAATAACGATGGTTTCATGGATGTTCACATTCCGCGAGGTGCGTGGTATCCCTTCCCGATGCCGCCGAGCCTGCTGCGTAATAATGGCAACGGCACGTTCACCGATGTGACGAAAGAAGCGGGATTGTACGACCCAGTGAACTCGAACGCCGCCTGCTGGGCCGACTACGACAACGACGGCTGGCTCGACGTTTTTGTCGCCTGCGAGCGGCAAACCAATCGGCTGTATCGCAACAAGGGGAACGGTACGTTCGAGGAAGTGGCCGAGCGTGCTGGCGTGGCCGGCGACGAGAAATTCTTCGCCAAGGGTGCGAACTGGATCGACTACGACAACGACGATTATCCCGACCTTTTCGTGAACAACCTGCAAGATCGCGCCCGGCTCTTCCACAACGATCGCAACGGTCGATTCACGGAAGTCACGCTTGATATGAAGATTTTTGGACCCGCGCGCGGGTTCTCATGCTGGGCGTTCGACTACGATAACGACGGCTGGCTCGACATTTATGCTGCGTGCTACGACCGTAATCTTGGCGAAGTTGTGAAAGGATTGATCGGCGAGCCGGCGACGATGCAGCCCGGCCAGCTTTTGCATAACGTGCGTGGTGAGAAATTCGAGGATGTGACCGAGGCGGCAGGATTGAATCTCGTGATCGCGGCGATGGGAACGAACTTCGCCGACCTCGATAACGACGGCTTCCTCGACTTCTACTGCGGCACTGGCGAGCCCGACATCGCCACGTTGATTCCCAACCGCATGTTCAAAAACATCGATGGGAAACGCTTCTCGGAGATCACGTCGTCAAGCGGCACTGGGCACCTGCAGAAGGGGCACGAGGTGGCGTGCGGCGACTGGGATCGTGATGGTGATGTCGACGTGTTCATCGAGATGGGCGGCACGACCGACGGCGACCGCTACCACGACATCATGTTTCTCAATCCAGGTCAGGGGAATAACTGGCTCGGCGTGAAGCTCGTGGGCAAGAAGTCGAATCGCGCGGCGATTGGTGCGCGGATCAAGGTTGTGACAGCAGGGAAGGCGTCGCAGAAGATTTATCGCCACGTCACTTCGGGCAGCAGCTTTGGTGCGAATGCACTCGAGCAAATCGTGGGGCTGGGCAAGGCGACCAAGATCGAATCGCTCGAGATTCACTGGCCGACGAGCGGCACAACCCAGGTGCTGCACGACATCGATGCGAACCAGATGATCGAGATCACCGAGTTCGCGCCGAACTATCGCAAGCTGGAAACGAAGCCGATTCCGCTGCCGGCGGAGTAATTTACCGGCTGGCCTGGCGTCCCACCGTCGCATCGTCGGGTAGAGTAAGAACCTGGCCCGACGTGAGATGCGTGGGATCGTCGATGACGTCGCGGTTCAACTGGAGAATCTCGCGGTAACGCCGGCTATCACCGAGCGTGTCGCGGGCGATGCTCCGGAGCGTATCGTGCTTGCGAACCTTGTAAGTCGGCTGGGCGACTTCATCCGCATCGGCGAGCCGTTCGCGAGGACGACCGCGGCCAAGCGTCGGGGTGGTCGCGGTATCGAGATCGGCCTGATCTCTCCTCGCCGCGGTGCGCGGGGTATCTTCAGCGGCACGGGTTCGCGAAGGGCTCGAAACCGAGCGGGCCGGGGCAGGTGAGGGCGGGTCGATGAGCGTCGGATCAAGCTCTTCGATCGGCGGCACTTTCACCACGGTGCCAACATAAAGCGTGCGAATATCGGGCACACGTTTGCGGTTCGCCGAGTGCAGCGCCCGGTAGTACCGGCCCGAATTGTAATAGAGCTTCGAAATCGTCCAGAAATTCTCGTTCGGCTCGACCGTGTGCAAAATCGGGTCGACGGCGGCCGGCCCGGCCTCGCGAGGCAAGGGGGCGTCGGCAACCTTGGGCGCCGGAGCGACGCGCTGTTCTTCCGCCTCGAGCTCGTCGGGAAGATGCTTGCCGAGGTTGCGAATCGCAATCGCACCCGGCGGAAGCGTGGAACGTGCTGGCTTGTCGGAAACCGAAGGGTCGGGCATGCCAACCGGCTGAGATTCAAGCGGTGTCGCTGTTGTCGGAGCGGGAACGAGTTTGGGCATCGTGCCTGCGTTCGACGGCGGCGCGTCTCCGGTTGTCGCCGGAAGCGAGCCAGTTTCCGGAACTGGGAGTGTTGTCACTGGCTTGTCGACGATCGCGGGTGGCGCAGTCTCCGGCGGCGCTGTTGTGCCGCCCGCGGGCGGTAGTAGTTCGGTGGCAGACTTATTCGGCTTCGCCTCTGTCGCCGGATTTGTGAGAGGAGCCGGCGTCTTCGGTGGTTCGGCCGGATTCGGGACGGGCTCAACCGGTTTTGCGGGCGGCTCGGGCTGTTTCGTTGGCTCGGCTGCCTTGACCGGCTCGATCGGAGGAGCGGCAGGAGGCGCGAGCGGAGCAGTGCCGGGCTTGTCGGCTTCTGGCTTGGCCGGCGTTGTGGATGGAGCGCCAGGCAACGGAATGTCAATTTGCTCGATGGGTTTGCCCGGATCATTCTTGGCTCCGCCGTTAAGCGGCGGCAGGCCGGGCAGTTCGGATCCAGATGGCTTCGCGTCGCCGGGAGGCATCGGCGCGGGCTCGGCTGGTTTTGCAACCGGCTCAACTGGCTTCGTGATCGTTTCGGGCGACTTTGCGGGCTCGGGTGTTTTCGCCGGCTCGACAGGCGGCGCGATCGGAGCCACGGTGCTGGGCTTGTCGGTTTCCGGCTTGGCCGGAGTTGCCGCGGGCACAGCCGGCATCGGGACATCCACTGGCGGTTCCACCGGCTTGTTCACCTCGCCCTTCGCTGCGCCATTGAGCGGCGGCAAATCGGTGGGCGGTTCGGGCGCCTTCACGTCGGTGGCCGGTTTGGTCTCGGTCTCGGGCGGCTTGGGTGGTTCGGTGGGCTTGGTGACGGTCTCGGGCGGCTTCGCCGGTTCTGGCTTCACCAGATCGGGCGCCTTGGCTGGTTCAGTGGGGGGAGGCACCGGCGCCGGGGTGGGATCCGGTTTCGCTGGAGTCGTGGGCGGGGGAGTTTCCGCTGACGGCTTAGGCTCTTCCTTGGGCTTTTCGGGCGCGGGCTTGGTGCCGGGGCGTGGCGGAGATTCGGCCGAGGCCTGCTGAACACCGTCCGCCATCGCGAGCATTTTCGAGTCGTCGAGAGGCGAACCCGCAACCGGGTCGTCGGGCGCTATCCGATTCTTGCGGCTCGCCTTCGTACCGGTTGTGCTCGTTGAACCTTTCTCGTCCGGCTTCTTCGTCTCCTTGCCGTCGCCCTTCGCCGAGTTGAGGGAAAGCATCGGAGCGGGACTGGCGTCTTTCTTCTTTGATGAGTTGTGATTGAGGACAAGCGCACTGACGAGCACCACAAACGACAACAGCGCAGCGACGCCGACGCGCGTTTCGCGACGCGCATTGGCGAGCGGCAGCTTTTGCCAGTCGAAGTTGCGAACCGTGCCGGTCAGCCGCTTGAAAATCCCGCCGCTGGCCGCGGGTTGCTCTTCGCCGTCGACTGCGATCGGACCGGTTTCCTCTTCGGAAGCCTGTTCGCGCGGCTTGAACTTGATACGCTGACGCATCTGGCTCATCGAGAACCCGGCGAGGTTCTTGGGCATCACGCGAAACAGCGGCTTGCGTGGGGCTGGCTCGGCCGCTTCTTCCGGGTTCGGCAGAACCTCGTAGCTCGCGTCGACAGTCTGGATCGGCGCATCCTCAGCGCCGGCATGATCGTGAGGATCTACCGCGCGTTCGGGTTCGCCGGGTTCTGGTGACTCGGTGGTCCATTCGTGTCCAGACATCGCTCGGCGACCCTCAATTTCGCGCTTCGCGCTCGGGGGTTAGCGGCCAGCTCGGCATCCGCTGCCACCACGGGTTTTTTCGTCAGAACGTTCAGCTCGGAATTATCGCGAAAACTGTGTTTGACCCGGCGATCTTCAAGCGAATGAAAGCTGATGATCGCCGCACGTCCGCCTGGATTGAGCAACTCGGTGATGTCGGCAAGAATCGAGTCAAGATGTTCGAACTCCTCGTTCACCTTGATCCGAAGCGCCTGAAACGTCCGAGTCGCAGGGTCGATTGCTCCCCACTTGCCAGGAATACTCTTCCGGACGATCTCGGCGAGGCGAGCTGTCGTGGTGATTGGCACCACTCGGCGCTCCTCGACAATTCTGCGCGCTATTCTCCGGCTGTGACGTTCTTCTCCGTACTGAAAAATGATGTCGGCAAGCTCGTCGGCCGATAGATCGTTCACAAGGTCGGCCGCGGTCGTGTCTCCGTTCGGGTCGAACCGCATGTCGAGCGGGCCGTCGCTGGCGAAACTAAAGCCGCGCGAGGCCCAGTGAAGCTGGTCGGACGACAGGCCGAGGTCGAGCAAAATCCCGTCGACCCGGTCAATTTCCAGGTCGTCGAGCACGTCCATCATTTCGCTGTAAGCGGCGTGAACGAGAGTGACCGGCAGTCCGCTTGTGGCCTTTTCGGCAAGGGCGAGCATTTCGGGGTCGCGATCGAGGCCGATCACGCGTCCCGTCGGTCCAACCTTTGCCGCGAGTGCCGAGGTATGGCCACCGGCTCCAGCCGTGCCGTCGACGATGATCATCCCGTCGCGAGGCGCGAGCCAGGCAACGACCTCATCAAGTAGAACCGCACGATGCACCGCAGATGGGGAGTGATCATGATCCGACGACATGGCCGATGCTTTCTTCGATGGAACTACCAGGCAATCGGCCGCGCAGTCGCTATCGCATCACGTACCGCGGGCGACTCTAGCGACCTGCCTGAAACTGTCAAGCGGAACTGACTGCTTGGAGCGGGCCCTCTATCAGCTTACCGTAATGTTAAGTGGGACGACTTGGATCTTGGTCCGGGGAGCCGAAACGACCAGAAGATGATTTGATGGCGCCACAGTATTTTGAGCATGCGTGAGGGGTGGCTGGGGCAGAATGCCCGAGTTTGGAATGAGTACTCGCTGCGGCTCTGGGACCTGGGGCATTCTGCCCCAGCCACACGGCGTTCAACTACTTTCGACACGTACGAGACGCGGGTTGCCCCGGATTTCGATCCGGGGCCGCGAAGCGGCAAGACGACGATTCCATGGCGGCCCACGATGTCCTGAGCAATATCGGAACTGATGCCTCTTGCGGCTGCGCCGCCCAGCTTCGAGAAGCTGGGCTACCCCGCGTTGATGAAATAAAACAGACGATCATCGGAGTGCCCATGGCCTTCGCCGAATGCTCTTCAAGCGATGACGATCTCTATCGCGTGCCATTTGAAAAGATGCTGGGCCTGCTTCAGTTCAGCACCTTGCTGTACTACCTGCACGAGACCAACCCAGATAATGGACTGGTTCGCGACAAGACCGACCCGAAAGCGCCGGTAAGCATCGCCGCTGTTGGAATGGCCCTCGCGACGATCCCCGTGATCGTCGAGCGTGGCGTCATCATCCGGGAATTTGCCGCCAAGATCACCCGCAGGCGCTTGCGGTACCTGCTCAGGCGCCCTCAAGGACCAGAGCCGAACAGCAGCGGTTACAAAGGGTTCTTCTACCACTTTCTCGATATCGAAACCGGCCGACGCGTTTGGAACTGCGAACTCTCGACGATTGATTCAGCGTTTCTTTTCGCCGGTGCGCTGACCGTCGCGACCTATTTCGACCGCGACACCGCCGATGAAGCCGAGATCCGCGAGATCGCTCATGCGCTCTACGCCCGGGCCGACTGGAACTGGGCCTGCAACGGCGGCGCAACATTGACCCACGGCTGGCGACCGGAGAGCGGTTTCATTCCGCACCGCTGGCAAGGTTACGACGAAGGGCTGCTCCTCTACATCTTGGGCCTCGGATCGCCGACGCATCCCCTCCCGCCGGAAAGCTTTCGCGCGTACTGTGCGACTTATCAGTGGAAGAGCGTTTACGGCCGAGAATTGCTCGATTGCGGCCCGCTCTTCACTCATCAGTTCTCACATATGTGGATTGACTTCCGCGGCATACGCGACGACTTCATGCGCGAGCGTGGCAGCGACTATTTCGAGAATAGCCGGCAGGCGACCTACGTTCAGCAAGAATACGCGATCCGTAACCCGATGGGCTTCAAGGGATACGGCGAGCATTGCTGGGGTTTTACCGCCTGCGATGGTCCCGGTTGGCACACGCGCGTCGTCGACGGCGTCGAGCGTCAATTCTTCGACTACATTGCACGAGGCGCTCCGTTTGGTCCCGACGACGGTACAGTCGCCCCATGGGCTGTGCTTGCGTCGTTGCCATTTGCCCCTGAGATCGTCATTCCGACGGTTCGGCATTTTGCGCGTCTCGACCTCGGAATGGCCGCGAGGTATGGATTCAAACCGTCGTTCAATCAATCGTTCGAAGTGGAAGACAGCCCGACCGGTTGGTGGGTGACGCCTTATCATTTCGGCATCGATCAGGGGCCGGTGGCTCTGATGATCGAGAATTACCGCTCCGGCCTGCTCTGGAACATCATGCGACGATGTGAGCCGGTGTTGACGGGTTTGCGACGCGCGGGTTTTGCGGGGGGATGGCTATGATCTTTGCCGCCTCGGCACTGGACCGGAAATCGGCATGAGCACCGAACCCGCACCGCTCGATTTCAATACCGTTCGCCGGTTCCTACGCGTCGTCAGAAGTTTGCTCACCTCCGAGGCACGGCACAAGGCCATCGCGTTGATGGTCATGCTTCTCGTGTGCGCGCTGTCGGTCAACGCGTTGAACGTAGTGAATAGCTACGTCGGCCGCGATTTCATGACGGCGATCGCTCATCGCGACATGGGGAAGTTTCGCGTTGAGGCGATCCTTTATATCGGCGTTTTCGCGGCGACGACGGTCGTTGCCGTTTTTTACCGCTTCGCCGAGGAGCGGCTGGGACTCGTCTCGCGTAGCTGGCTAACCCGGCGCATCACAGAGCGTTACCTCAACGACCGCACCTACCTCCGGCTCAAGGAATCGGCGGAGATCGACAATCCGGATCAGCGGATCGCCGAAGATGCTCGAGCTTTTACGACCACCACGCTGTCGTTCGTCCTCATCTTCCTGAACTCAATCCTGGCGGCGATTTCGTTTTCCGGAGTGCTCTGGACGATCAGCCCGTTGCTGTTTGTCGTTGCGTTGGGTTACGCGGCGCTCGGCACGCTCGCGACAATTCTACTAGGCCGTCCGCTCGTTGGCTTGAATTACAAACAGTCCGACCGCGAAGCCGATTTTCGCGCGGCCTTGATTCACGTCCGCGAGAACGCCGAATCGATCGCGCTCTTGCGTCGCGAAGGTCGCATGAAGGCGCGGTTGCTACGGCTGATCGACGAACTGGTGGATAACTTCCGGCGGATTACATCGGTCAATCGCAACCTGGGATTTTTCACAACGGGATATAATTACTTAATCCAGATTATCCCCGCGTTGATCGTTGCGCCCCGATTCATCCGCGGCGAGATTGAATTCGGGGTTATCACACAATCAGCGGCTGCTTTCGCGCAGCTTCTTGGTGCGGTTTCGGTCGTCATCAATCAGTTCGGTTCGATCTCCTCATTCGCGGCCGTCGTCGCACGGCTGAGTGCTCTGGCGGGCGCCGTTGAGCAAAAGACTGGAGGGCGGTCGGAAATCATCACGGTCGAGGATCACGATCGCGTTGCTTACGAGCAACTCACTCTCCAACCGTTACATGGGGACGACGTGCTGGTGGCCGATCTCTCGGTTTCGATTCCGCGTGGTGAGCGCGTGCTGGTCACAGGGCCGAACGAGGCGGCCCGCGTTGCTCTCTTCCGGGCGACAGCGGGGATCTGGTCTCACGGAACGGGGCAAATCCATCGTCCGCCGCTCGACGAGATTTTCTTCCTGCCCCAGCAGCCGTATCTGACACCTGGCACGCTCCGACATCTCTTGATTCGCACCGGCCACGATCAGGAACACTCCGACGAGCAGCTTCTCTCGGCCATTCACGATGGCGGCCTGGACAGCGTCGTGCAGCGGGCTGGCGGGCTCGACATCGAGCACGACTGGCCGACGTTTCTCTCGCTGGGAGAGCAGCAAGAACTGATGGTCCTGCGAGTTCTCCTGGCCCGGCCATCATTCGTGTTGCTCGATCGCGTGAGCACCACCCTGGGACGAGATTTGCTCCGCAGGACACTGCAGCAACTCGACGCCCGGTCGATTACCTCGATCAATTTTGACGAGGCCGACGATGCAGAACATTACGACGCCGTGCTGCGGATCGAGGCCAACGGCACCTGGGGTTGGACGCGGGTTGAGTAGGTCGATTCGCGTCCACAATCCGGTTCAGCAAGCTTAAATGTGGTTTTGCTTGAGCAATCAAACTTTGACTTCTGGTACAGATTTCTCTTTGTTTTGGGCAATGTACCGTTGATTCAAGAATATCAGAAACCTTGCCAACAAGTTATCAACAATGAAGACCATTGCGATACAACAAGCGATTTCGCGATAGGTCCGACTCCCGCCAGCGTAATCCATGATAAAAATCGCGTCGAATACCCAAAGTGGCTTGCGGAGACCGACTAACTTCAAGCCAAGCGCGATCACAACGATAAGCGCGCAAATAACAAGGATTTTGGCAGAGTCAAAGCCCTTAACGAGTGCAGCCGCGAATGCAAAGGCGACGACCAACTGCAGCAGGAACAGATAGTAGTTATTCTCAGGCCTCGCTGTTTTGGGCGTGTCTGACATGATTGGAATTCGCCGCTTGTTTCATGATCGTTTTGTTCATCGTAGCAGGCAATAATGATGCGATCTACGTTCACTGACGTGGGAAGCCGGTTTGAGTTTGGTGGGTGGACCCGGATCTTGAGCCGGCGACGCAAAGCGGCGAGTTAATGATTCGATTGGAACGTGTTCTTCTGGTTCGCACTTGAACTGAAGACTCTGTCTCCTGCGTTTGGAACCTTTCGCCGCATCGTCGACGGGGGAACTGGCGGAGGTGGATCTGGTTCTGGAGTAACCCAGGGAAATCTGGCGGCGAATCGGTATTTGTTCACAAGCATCAACTCGTATTCAATCAGTTGAATCATGAAGGCTCGTTCTCGCACCTCGTATTCAGTAAGCATTGTCCGACGTTCGGAGTCGACCGAGTGTCCGTCAAAATCAATGCGGTCAAGGTTTATCTCGTGCCCAATTAGCATGTCCGCATGGCTATGAGCTTCCCGCGCGAATCTCGCCGAGCGTTGCCAGAGCGTCGCTCCCCAAACCAAAAGCGCGACAATCGCGACTACACCCATCAGGGTTCCGATTCGGTTTCGGCGAAGACCCATGGGACTGCCCGATAAGTAAACAGAACCGGAAAACCGACGATAAACCATCCCTCTAAGATACACTTGGCACGTAGGCAAACGAAAAGGGTGCCGGTGTCGAGCAACGGCGCGTGGACCTGGATCTTGATTCGGGGACGCGACGCGGCAAGATGTTCAATGCTTCGCCGCCGGCTTATTTTTCAGGGTTATATCAAAACTGACACCTCTTGCGGCTGCGGGAAGCTGGGCTACCCAGTGCACCGCATCCACTTGAATACCGAGAGTTGTGAATGATGTCCAAAATCACTGGTCTGACAGTCCGTACGGTTCGCGTTGCAATGACGCATCCTCACCGAACTGCGGGCGGAATCGTCGCCGAATCTCCGCTGGTGCTTATCGACCTTCAAACTGACTCTGGCGTCGTCGGCCACAGCATGGTTTTCACCTACACGCCGGCGGCACTTCGGGCGACAGGCGAACTCATCCGCAACATGGCGGATCTGATTCGCGACGATGCGCTGGCGCCGTTCGAGATCGAGGCGAAGCTATCGAAGCGTTTTCGTCTTCTCGGAACACAGGGCTTAGTGGGAATCGCAATTGCCGCGATCGACATGGCTGTGTGGGACGCTTTTTCACGGCAGATGAACAAGTCGCTTGTGCGGCTACTCGGGGGTGTCGAAAAGCCAATTCCCGCGTATGCCGGAGTTGGCTTCGATGGTGCCGAAGGTTCTGCCCGCGCTGCGAGCGGGTGGGTTGAGCGGGGCTTCAAAGGCGTAAAGGCGAAAATCGGTTATCCGACCGTTCAGGAGGATGTTGCTGTTGTCCGTGCAATGCGCAAGGCGGTTGGTGATGACGTGACATTGATGGTCGACTACAACCAGTCGCTCACGCCCGTCGATGCGATTGAACGCCTGCGAGTTCTCGACGACGAGGGACTGGCGTGGGTTGAGGAACCGACGCTGGCTCACGATTACGAAGGAAGCGCCGCGGTGGCGCGAGCGGCTCGTACCTTGGTTCAGAGCGGCGAGAATTGGTGGGGCGTGCTCGATCTGCGGCATGCACTCGACGCCGAGGCCTCCGACCTGATCATGCCCGACGTGATGAAAATTGGCGGCGTGACGGCCTGGCTTCGAGCGGCGGCGCTCGCGGAGTCGAAGGGCGTTCGCATGTCGAGCCACATTTTCCCGGAAATCAGCGCACAACTGCTTTGCGTCACGCCAACGGCCCACTGGCTCGAGTACATCGACTGGTGGAATCCCGTGCTGAAGAATCCACTGCGTATCGCGCAAGGGATGACGGATGTGACGAATGTGATTGGAACAGGCGTTGAGTGGGACGAAGCGGCAGTGGCGCGATTCGAGGTTTGACGCTCGGGATTGCATCGCGGTTGCGAAGTGCCTACGCTGGCGGAGTTGAAATTGCGACCGACGGGAAAGGGGATGCGCCGTGGGGCTTGATGAACGCGTTCTGGTAGTGCCGAGTATCGAGTTCGACAAGCTCGGGCGATTCCAGGGATTTTCGGCCGACGCCGACCGCTATTTGAAGGCCCTTCTCACCCCCGAACACGCCAGCTTTCAAGCCCGGCGCGATGTTGAAGACGATCCTGGCTTCAAGCAAATCATCCCCTACGTGATCTTCCGCTCGGGGGAGTCGATTTTCACCTATCGCCGTGGGAAGTCTCAGGGCGAGGCACGGTTACACGCGCTGCGATCGCTGGGAGTTGGCGGGCACGTCGCCGAGGAAGATGCTGACGGTCAGAGCACGCTCGCCGCGTACGAGTTGGCGTTGCGTCGCGAGTTGGATGAAGAAGTGACGATTCACGCCGAAGGGACGATCAAACGCGTTGGGCTGATCAACGACGACAGTAACCCAGTCGGACAGGTGCATCTCGGTGTGGTGCATGTGTATGAATTGAATCGACCGGCGGTAACTCCGCGCGAAGAGGGGTTGGCCGATCCCGAGTTTTTGCGGGTTTCGGAATTGCCGATGTATCTTGAAGAGTTTGAAACATGGTCGCAGATTTGTATTCGGGCGTTCTTGGAGCCGGAGTGACAGACCGGCGCGAGAATCAATGGTTGACGCGACGGGTTGTACGCCTATACAGCCTCGTCTAAACCACTGATCAGACTGTTGTCGTATTGATAAAGGACTTGACACTTTTTAAATGAGGCCATAGAAAACCTGTTGCATTCATGGGATCAGGGAAGCATCCTCCGTCATTCTGTGCAAGAGACTGAAACATGAGGTTTCACACCCTGTGCGATTTGTGTCGCTCTGCCTGTTTCGTTGTTTTTTCGATGACGATGATTTGCTTGATTCCAGCCCGCCCGAGTGAGGCCGCGCCGATGTATTCGGTCACGGATTTGGGGGTCGGGGGATACGATTCCTCAAGTCAAGGCCGAGATTACTACGCGCTGAACGACCTTGGCCAAGTTATAGGCACCACTGTTACGTCAGACGGCTCGGGGCGCGATCAATTCATCTATTCCAATGGCAGCACGACTAATTTTGGCTCCGGCGTGACGTTCATGTACACGAATGCCAGCGGCCAGATGGTCGAGCGCCTGAACGGCGACTCGGCGAATTCACAGCCCCAAGGTTATGTTTTTCGCGAGGCCGATGGTTCAACCCACGCCATTGGTGGCCTTACCGCGAATGACACCCCTGTTGGTATCGACAATACCGGCAACGTTTATGTAACGACGTCTGCTGGTGGTCCAGCCCAAACTTCTCTTTCCGTCCTCCGCGCTGACGGAACCCGCGAGACGATCGCTTCAGGATATACCAGCCTTGGTGTGACGGCAGTGGGACCGAGCGGCCAGATTGCCGGACTTGCGGAGTCTACAACACCCTTTGGAATCGTCTATCAGTCTTTTGCACACAGCAGCGGTCAGAATGGAATATCGCTTCAAGGACCGTCTCAAGTCCTAGATCAAGAGCATGTCACCACGGCGTTTAATAACAAGGGGAGTTTCATCAACGGCAGTCAAGTTTATAACAGCCTTGACGGTCAATACAACAAGTCGACTTCAACACTGCTTCCGCTTAGTTCTATTCCTATGGGTTCGATCTTTTCGGCTATGGGCTTGAACGATGCCGGCGTTGTGGTTGGGCACCAATACAATGTCTTTACATATGGCAGGCGCGGCGGTGATGCGTTGATTCTCATGAACAACACGATTGCCGATGTTAACGACCTGATTCCGAGTTCAAGCAAGCTCAACCTCTTTGATGCGGCAGCCATCAACAATTCCGGCCAGATCCTGGCGTTTGGCACCGACGACGCGGATGGGAAATCGCACATCTATTTGCTGAATCCATCGCCAGCGTCTGTTCCCGAACCTTCGACCTGGCTGGTTTTCGGCTGCGTCGCCGTGTTCGGCTATCTGCGTGTACGACGCGGTTTGTCCATATCGCCCGCCACATCCCGCTGATTTTTTTGTGGACGTCGACCCCAAGGCGATTCGCGTTAGGGCATGCACGGGATCGGTCTGACGTCGCATGGTTGCGGGCAGAAATACAGCCGCAGAGCGGCTGAAGATGCGCTCCGACGCGGAGCATCGGAGCGAGGGCGGCGGCGGTCTCGAAGCGGATGGAGAGGGGCGCGGACCAGGGCTGCGAAACATTATCCGCGTTTCGTTTTGTACCCAATTCCCTTCAACGCGTTTTCCACTGTTGTCAAATGATCGCCCTGAATCTCGATCACCCCATCCTTGAGCGTCCCACCCGAGCCGCACTTGGTTTTGAGTGTGGCTGTGAGTGAAACAAGGTCGTTGCCTTCGGGATCGAGGTTGGAAACCGTCGTGACCGACTTCCCCTTGGGACGTTTTTCCAGCTTGAGTCGCGCAGTCTGATTCTCGGGCGGAATGCGTACGGGTTCGGGGACGATCGGCGGGCAGGTGCATTCCGATTCGAGCTTGCCGCAACGGTCGCACGTTGGCGGCCTGTCCCACTTGGTGCCGGCGAAGAGGCGTGACATCGTTCCGTCACTCCCCTGAATAGCGCGGGCTGATGAACGTGCCAAGCGTGCCGCGCTTGCCGTAGAGGTATTTCAAGTGGCCGTCGAGGTGACTGATGTATCCTGCCAGCAGTTGGGCCAGTGTTTTTTGACCGGTTTCGGAATGCTGGCCGAAGCGGGCGAAATCGGCGTCGGTGCATTTGCGGAGGAGGCGCGTCATCCACTTGCGATTGGCCGCGAACAGGGCGACAGCTTCGTCGATCGGCATCGAATTCGGGTCGAGGCGGGCGTTCCAGGCGTTCTCGTCGTAGGCCATGAGCGTCGGGTTTTCCTCGGCAATCACCCGCTTCATGCGGTCGATGCCGACGAGGTCGCTATCGAGCAAGTGGACGACCAACTCGGCGATGCTCCACTCGCCCGGCGACACGCGCTTCGTGGCCTGCTCGGGGGTGACGCCTTCGATGGCCAGGGCGAGAATTCGGGAGCCTTTTTCGTACTTGTCGATCACCTCGGCTGCACTCATGAACAGGTCCTTCGTTTGAGGATGTGGATCTATTTAACGTCAGAGTTTTGCCGATGATTCGGCGTCGTTATCACTCGTTTCCTTGCGCCAGATGGCCAGATTGATCTGCGGGTATTCGAGGAACCAGATTTCCTCCTCGACGCCTAACTCCTCGGCAAACCGGTGCGCAACGAGGTGATTAACGACTTCGAGCGATGCCGCCACCAGATCCGCCGTTCCGCCAAATCGCCCTTCGTTGTGAAAGATGAAGCGGATGACCAGGACGCGTTCGTCGATGGGGCCGGTCGGCGAGAGGTATCGGCCGTCCATCTCGTAGATCGAATAGCCTCGCGACGCCCGACACAGGGTTTTGATCCACTCGTCTTCGTCGAAGTCGCGAGCCTTTTTCCGCTGGTCGCGAATCGTCTTTTTTACGAAGGGAATCTTGCGAATCGCCGTCTCGTTGAACAGGTCTTCGAGTACCTCCTGCACCTTGCCGAAATAGCCCAGCTTCTTGGGAAGAATCACCTCGTACATTCGGGCCGATTTTGGCCCTTCCTGGTGATACACTGGCATCGCAGCAGACCTCGCTGGGTTGGCGTCGGTCAATCTGCGTTCAGTCTATCTTTCCAGCGCAAACTTGGACAGGATTTCACCCGGTTGACAGGTTGTTGGACACGCGGGTTCGGTGGTTGGTTTGGAATGTGGCCGTTTGGTCCGGCTTATGGCGAGGGTGGCCCCGGATCTCGATCCGGGGCCGCGCAGCGGCAAGAGTCTCGCAGACGACAAAGTCCCATTCTCGTTTGACCGGATCAAACCGACGCTTCTTGCGGCTGCGCCGCCCGGGTTCGAGAACCCGGGGCACCCAAAAAACGGCCGTAAATGGCTGTAGAAATCCATTGTTGTCGCACGAGTTCGCGCCGGTTCGATTGATTCAGCGTGGCCCGGGCGGTAAGATAGGATTGTTCTCTATCTTTATGCAAATACTGAACTTTAACCTGATCCGGCGTGGGATCGATGAAGCCGCGCTGGTTTAGGGGGTGGAGTGCGATGGGTTTGGAACGGCAGGGGAGCGATAAGCCGCTCAGCAAGGTCGAGTCGATCAAGACAGCGAGCAACTATCTCCATCAGCACATTGCTGATGAGGCACACAACGGCTCGACGCACTTCACGGAAGACGCCGCCACGATTCTTAAGTTTCACGGTTCGTACCAGCAAGACGACCGCGACGTCCGCACCCAGATGAAGCGCGAAGGCAAAGAAAAAGCCTTCTCGTTCATGGTGCGCGTGCGAATTCCGGGCGGAAAGTGCACGGCCGCGCAGTATCTCGCGAACGACCACCTCGCCACCACCATCGGCAATGGCAGCCTCCGAATCACCACCCGCCAGGAACTACAGCTTCACGGCGTGCTCAAGACGGATTTGCCGACTGCGATCAAGGCGATCAACGAGTCGCTGCTATCAACGCTTGCGGCCTGCGGCGACGTCGAGCGTAACGTGCTCTGCTGCCCAGCGCCGATCAAGGACAGCATTCACACGGCGATGCAGGCCGATGTCGATCGTTTCGCCTCGCATTTCGCCCCACGCTCGCCCGGCTACTACGACGTCTGGCTCGATGGCGAAAAGGTCGCAAACCCGACTTTCCCCAAGCCCGAAGCGGCCAAGGTGAAGACGGCCGGCGATGACGACGTCGAGCCGATCTACGGCAAGACCTACCTCCCGCGCAAGTTCAAAACCGCCTTCGCCTTCCCGGACGACAATTGCACCGACGTGCATGCAAACGACCTGGGGTACCTGGCGATCGTCGAAAACGGCGAAATCGTCGGTTACAACGTGCTCGTGGGCGGCGGTCTGGGAACCACGCCAAGCGCCGATAAGACCTTCCCCTACCTCGGCAAACCGCTCTGCTACGTGCCGCGTGAAGAGATTCTCGCGATCGGCGAAGGGGTGATCAAGGTCTATCGCGACTTCGGCAATCGCTCCGATCGCAAGCGGGCGCGTTTGAAGTACATCATTCACGACTGGGGAATCGAAGCGTTCCGCGCCAAGGTCGAAGAGTATCTCGGCAAGCCGATCGCCGATCCCAAGCCGGTCGAAGTGAGCGATGTTGACGACCACCTCGGCTGGAACGAGCAGGGCGATGGCAAGCTCTGGCTTGGTATTCCGATCGAGAACGGCCGGATCAAGGATGAGGGTAGCCTCAACCTGATGACCTGCCTCCGCGAGTATTTCACGAAGTACGGCACACCCGCCCGGTTCACCTGCCAGCAGAAGGTGCTCCTCGCCGACATCGATCCCAAGAACAAGGCCGAGATCGAAGCCTTGCTCGAAAAGCATGGCGTCGCGCAGGTTGAGAAGGTTTCGACGGTCCGCCGCTGGTCGATGGCGTGCGTCGCCTTCCCGACGTGCGGCCTGGCCGTTACCGAAGCTGAGCGTGCTCTGCCCGATGTGATGGATCTGCTTGAGGTCGAGCTGAAGAAGCTCGGGCTCGAGTCGGACCGGTTCACCGTCCGCATGACCGGCTGCCCGAATGGCTGTGCTCGGCCGTATAATTCGGACATCGGCTTCGTGGGACGTTCGGCGCGGAAGAATGCCGACGGCACGCCCGGCCCTGGTACGTACACGATCTTCCTCGGCGGCCGTACTCAGGGCGACCGGTTGAATATCGAGTACAAGGATTACGTGCCGGTCGAGCAGCTCGCCGAAACGCTGGTCCCCGTGCTCACGCGATACAAGGCCGAACGGCTCGAAGGCGAAGCGTTTGGCGACTTCTGCCATCGCGTCGGTGTGGAATCACTCGACGCCGCAGTCGTCTGAGATTTTTTGCTCAGCACAAAATGAAACAAGCCCGGACACATGTTCCGGGCTTGTTTCGTTGATGGGCAGGTCGATTCAAAGTCGGTCACGCCGTGCGGCGCTTCCGGCGGACGGCAAACGCTGCGAACGCGGCGCCCAGGGCACCGGTTACGACGGTGGCCGGTTCGGGGGTCGAGGTCGTCGGCGTCGGGAACGTGACATTCCCCTGGAAGAGGAATTCGTGCGACTCGCCGGCACCTTGGAGCGTGTTGGCGATGATCGTACCGTCGATGTTGCCACCGGCGAAGTTTACCGCCGAATTCGGGGCGAGAATCGTCCCCTGAATGCCGACGCCGTTGAGCGTCAGCGTCGTTGCACTGCCGCCGTTGGCGAAGTTGAACAGCACGTGCTGCTTGTCGACACCGTTCAGCGTGAAGGCGAAGTTGCTCATCGACGCCGCCGAACCATCCACGTTCACGACAATCGTTTCACCAGCCTTGCCTGTGATCGTGAACTGGTTAGTGAGCGACAGCATGCTGCCGGTGATGTGGAAGATGTCCTGCGTGCTGCTCGTGCCCGTCAGCGTGAGCTGGCCGGCGGTGTTTGTTGCTGTGTTGCCCGTGAACAGCATGGTGCCGGTTGTCGTCAACGCATCGAGGTTCGACGACAGTGTTTTGAGCAAGGTGCCCTGGGCTGTGAAGTCGATGGGGACAGTCACCGTGACCGAACCCGGGCTAATCGCGTTTGCGCTACCGCTGTAAAATTGGTAGCCGTTGTTGTTCGTGAACGTGCCGCCGTAATAGACGCTGCCGTTCATGGAACCGCCGCCGCCAACCGTCAGGTTGTTGCCGGCCGTGATCGAGCTAAGCCCCGTGCCCGACGGTCCCGTGTAGGTGATGTTGTGGCCGGCGACGACGTTGCCGTTCTGCTGGCCGTAGCCGCGCGTGAGGTCGCCGCCGACGCTCAGCGTGCCGTTGACGGTGCCGTCGACCGAGGCGTTGCCGCCGATCACGGCGTTGCCATTCACCGTGGTGCTGCCGTTGCGGTAGTTGCCACCGACAACAAGGTTGGCGATCCCCGGAGTGTTGGGGTTGTTCGACGCGATCGAGTACGACCCGCTACCATTCACCGTCGTGCCGGTGATCGTTCCACCCGGGTCGAACTTGCCGCCGACAGCGACCCGGCCCAGCGAGTCGGTACCTGACTGCGTAAAATTGCCCAGCGTAAAGACGTTGTAGTTCGAGGCGTCTCCCAGCAATTGACCGGCCGAAACAGGCTTCGCCAGGCAGGATCCGAACAGAATCACAACACCGAAAGCTTTCAAAGACTTCGTCAACACTCGCGAAACTCCAGAAGAACAATTTAGGACTGGGGCGGATTTCAGTCTGACCAGCCAACGACGCGACTCAATCGAGAGGCCACCAGCACGCGTTTGTCTTGCACGCGTTCACTGCGTGCCTGGTGTGGTTAATACGTCGCAATCTCGTCTTGTGATCGAAAAAATGAGTGATTGATACCTTGCGTGCAAAAGGATTATCGCCTCACCCTAGAGAATTTCTAGGTGATCGATCGGCAGGAGGTTTGGTAAGTGCGTGGAATCATCACGAAGGCGGGTCGTTGTGGGTTTTCCTCATCAGGCGCGGGGATTTACGTCACAGAGCGCGCGCGGCACCGTGGTATTTGCTTCGTTGTGGAATAGGCTCGTTTTGAATGGGTGGGGCTGTTAGACTCGAACCCTCTTTGCGGATGAGTGGTTGAATGCCAGCCGCCTTTTGCGGGTGAGGTTTGACGCAACAGTGGGGACGGCGAGCTTGGAGCGATTTGGAACCGTAGCGATTGTGGGCGTGGGGTTGATCGGCGGCTCGATTGGGAAAGCGCTCCGCGCGGGCGTGCATAAAAAGGCCGATCACGTCATCGGCATCGGTCGCGACCAGGGCCGGCTCGCCGAGGCCGAGCAGGTCGGTGCCATCGATCAAGGATTCACCGACATTGCCGCCGGCGTCGCCCAGGCCGATGTTGTCGTGATTTGCACCCCCGTCGATCGCGTCGCGATGGATGCGATCGAAGCTGCCCAACACGCTCCCGGACACGCGCTCATTACCGACGCCGGCAGTACGAAGCAGGCGATCGTGTCGGCGGTCGAGGCGGATCCGATCGCGCGGACGAAGTTCGTCGGTGCGCATCCGATCGCCGGTTCCGAACGGTCGGGCGTTGCGTTCGCCCGAGAAGACCTGTTTCGCGGCCGGGTCTGCGTGCTCACCGCGACCGAACACACGCCTGTAAGCCAAATCGAGACAGCACGACGATTCTGGAAGACAGTTGGGGCGCGATTGGTCGAGCTCGATCCCACGTCGCACGACAGCCATCTCGCGCGGACGAGTCACCTGCCGCACGTTCTGGCAGCGGCGCAGGCGGCGATGGTCGGCGGCGAGCTTGTTCCGCTGGCCGCGGGGGCTTATCGCGACGTAACACGCGTTGCAGGAGCGGATGCTTCGCTCTGGACGGCGATTTTTTTAGAAAACCGTAGGGCTGTTCTTCAGGCCCTGGATGACTATAATGAGCGTCTTGAAGAATTTCGAGCCGCGCTTCAGGCAAGTGACGTGCGGGCTCTTACGTCATGGTGGAACGCGGGGCAGAGCAATCGCCGCGTGTTTGATGCTCAAAATAGCGGAGAAAGCATCGCAACGGAAAGCTCCGGTGAGTAAAATGCTTCACGAACTGGACATCAGACTGAAGGATGCTTCTTCAAGCTCATCGTAATGTCCAAAACCCCGCTTTAAACCCACCCTCTCGCCTCGTGCCTTGCAGCGAGGCGCCATAAAGACTTCGAGCGATTGTTGTTATGCTTTGGCACCTTTTGATTGAACCCGCCCCAGGACGGGTGGACGGGACCGGTCGACAAATTGCCGCTGACGCCGCCGACCTGGGCCTGCCGGGTCCGTGGAAAGTCGCCGCCTCGCGCGGGTTCCTCGTCGAAGGCAGCCTCTCACGCGACGATCTCGACCGCGCCGCCCGCGAAGTTCTGGCCGATCCCGTCGTCGAAGTATTCACGATTCGCCCGAGCCACGAAGCAGTCAACGGCGCTGGGACGCTCGTGCACGTGCTGCCCAAGCCAGGCGTGACCGATCCCGAAGCCGAAAGTGCTCTGGCCCTTCTACGCGACATCGGTTTCGGCGTGACCGGCGTCCGTACGATCAAATCGTATCGCCTCGAAGGCCCGGCCGACGCCCTCCCGCGCCTGATTTCCCGCGTGCTCGCGAACGACGCGGTCGAACAAGCCGTCGTCGGTACCTTACCGTTCGAGAAGCTAGGGCAGGGGCGCCCGTACAAGTTCGCCCGAGTCGAGACGCCGATTCGCGGACTCGACGACAAGGCGTTAATGGTCCTGAGCAAGCAAGGTCAGCTCTATCTCAGCCTCGATGAGATGAAGACGATTCAGGCTCACTTCGAGGAACTGGGACGCGAGCCAACCGACGCCGAGCTCGAAACGGTTGCCCAGACCTGGAGCGAACACTGCTCGCACAAAACCTTGCGCGGGCGGGTCGAGTTCGAAGGCGAGGTGATCGACAACCTGCTTAAGAACACAATCTTCAAGGCAACGACCGACCTCAATCTCGACTGGCTGGTCAGCGTTTTCGCCGACAACGCGGGCGTCGTTCGATTCGACGATGAGTTCGACGTCTGCTTCAAGGTCGAAACGCACAATCACCCCTCGGCCATCGACCCCTACGGCGGAAGCAATACCGGCCTCGGCGGCGTAATTCGCGACGCGCTCGGTACCGGACTCGGCTCGAAGCCGATCTGCAATACCGACGTCTTCTGCGTCGCCCCGCCCGACTTCCCCTCGTCGATGCTTCCCACAGGCGTGCTGCATCCCAAGCGCGTGCTCAAGGGGGTGGTTGCCGGCGTTCGTGATTACGGCAACCGTATGGGAATTCCGACCGTCAACGGCGCACTCGTCGTTGACCCCGGCTATCTCGCCAATCCGCTCGTCTTCTGCGGCACGGTCGGCGTGATTCCTCGCGGCATGTCAACGAAATCGGTGCTTCCGGGTGACAGGATCGTTGCCCTGGGCGGCCGAACGGGACGCGATGGTATCCATGGCGCGACGTTTAGCTCGGCCGAACTGACCGGCGAAAGCGAAAGCCTCTCAGGCGGTGCAGTGCAGATTGGTAACGCGATCACCGAAAAAATGGTGCTCGACGTGATCCTGCAGGCACGCGACGCCGGTCTGTTCCGTGGCATTACCGACTGCGGCGCGGGCGGCTTTAGCTCGGCCGTTGGCGAGATGGGGGCAGAGACCGGCGCGGTCGTCGACCTCGAAAACGCTCCGCTCAAGTACGAAGGCCTGTCGTACACCGAAATCTGGATCAGCGAAGCCCAGGAACGAATGGTGCTCGCCGTTCCGCCCGACAAGTGGCCCGAGCTGAAAGCTTTGTGCGACCGCGAGTTGGTCGAGGCAACCGACCTGGGCGAGTTCGTCGACACCGGCCGGCTCACGCTCCGATATCACGGCCAAATTGTCGGCGACCTGTCGATGCACTTCTTGCATGAAGGCCGCCCCAAGGTGGTGCGCAAGGCGTCATTCACGCCGCCGCCCGAACGGCCCGCCACGCTTGTCGACAAGGACGACTATTCGTCCGACCTGCTGACGATCATGGGCCTTTGGGACGTCGCCAGCAAGGAATGGATCGTCCGCCAGTACGATCACGAAGTGCAGGGGCGGACGGTTCTCAATCCGCTCGTCGGTGTTGAAGATGATGGCCCGGGCGATGCTTCGGTGATTCTGCCGGTGCGTGGTTCGACCCGTGGCCTGGCGATTTCGTGCGGTATCAACCCGCGTTACGGCCGTCTCGATCCTTACGCGATGGCCGCGTGCGTGATCGACGAGGCGATTCGTAACTGCGTCGCCGTTGGGGCCGACCCGTCGCGAATTGCGATTCTCGATAACTTCTGCTGGGGCAATTGCGAACGGCCCGAAACGCTGGGGGCGCTCGTTCTGGCAGCCCAGGCGTGCCACGATATCGCGATCGCTTACGGCACGCCGTTTATTTCCGGTAAAGATAGTTTGAATAATGAATACACGCACGAAGGTCAGAGCCTGGCGATTCCGCCGACGCTTCTGATCAGCGCGATCGGCCAGGTGCCCGACGTGCGCAAGTGCGTGACGATGGATTTGAAAGCCGAAGGGAACGCGATTCTCCTCGTCGGATCCACTCGCCTCGAACTGGGCGGTTCACACTGGATGATCAGCCAGGGGAAAGACGAAGGCCGCGCTCCCAGCGTGAATCCCGCCGAGGCGCGGGCGATCTTTGCGAAGATGCATCAGGCGATTGGACAGGGGCTCATCCGTTCCTGCCATGACCTGAGTGAAGGTGGTTTGGCCGTCGGACTGGCCGAAATGGCGCTCGCCGGCGGTTTTGGTGTCGATGCTTCGCTCCGCGACGTTCCGTGCGATAACGATGCCGCGCACGACGTTGCCCTGTTGTTCTCCGAAACACCGTCGCGGTTTCTGATCGAAGTGAAACCTGCCGATGTGCGTGCGATTGTCGACCTCTTCGGCGAGCTGCCAATTGGCCGCATCGGCGAGGTGACGGGTTCGGCAGACGCACGACTTGTGATCCGCGGGCTGGACGGCGATTCCAGGATCGACGCTCCAGTCCATTCGTTGAAGTCGGCCTGGCAAGCTCCGCTCCGCTGGTGAGGTGTGGCAGAGGCGTGAAGGAGTGTCCTCTCGCCGCCTGATTTCTCTCCGCCGACGGTCGTTCAATGTCTCTCGTACTAAAAAAGGACTGATTAAATGCTTCGTTTCGTCACATTCGTCGATGGCTCGAATCTCGACGGTGTGCTCAAGCACCTGAACCTTCGAGTCGATGATTACGGGTCGTTCTACCGGCACGTGTTCGAGCAAAGCGTTCAGTACTGGGGCCGCACGTTTGCTGAAGGATCGCCCTGGCCCTCGGCCCAGCATTCACGTATTTACTGGTATGTTGTCGGCAAGATGGATGAATGGGACCTGAACGATCCCAAGGCCGAAGCCCGCCTTCGGAGCCGATTCGAGCTAAATCCCCGCCTCCGCGATGGCTATCTCGACGATGTGGCCCGCCGCTACCCAGACCTGACGGGCGAGCGTCGTCTCGAAGAAGCCTGGGCTCAGTGCTTCAACGAAACCCGCGACTGGTACGAAGGCAAGCGCCGCGCCCTCGAGCGCAAGAAGCGCTTCTACCACGGTGTGCAGGCCGCGACCGACTTTGTCGAAATCCGTCAGGAAGGTCACTGGAAGGTCGACCTGCTGCACCACACGGTGAACGAAAAGGGCCTCGACACCAGCCTCGCCGTCGACATGGTCGCCCTTCAGGACACCTACGACATTGCTATACTGATCTCTGGCGATGCCGACGGCATTCCGGGCATCAACTACGTCAAGAGCCGCTCGAAGCACGTCGGCGTGGCTGAGTTCCGCCGTGGTGCCCCGGCCGATTTCCCAACCAAGGGAGCATCGTCGCGGCTGAAGATCGCGGCCGATTTTGTAGTTCAGGTGTACGAAGCCGACCTGCTTCGTCGCAACCTCGCCTACCGCGCCGAGGCCGATTACTCGTCGCCCAGCTATTCGCCCAACGACACGAATTTCTAAGTCTCAGTTCGCCTGCCAAGAACTCTCGAGGCCCGACCGATTATGGCCACGCCGCGCGCCCTGGTGCTTCGTGCTCCGGGGACCAACTGCAACGAAGAAACCGCCGCCGCCTGGGAACTCGCCGGTGCTGCCGTCGAGACCAGGCGATTGGGGGAAATTCTCGAACAGCCCAGCACGCTCGACGCGTATCAGATTCTCACCTTCCCCGGTGGCTTTTCGTACGGCGACGACCTGGGTGCCGGCCGGATTTTCGCCACTCGCCTCGGAACGACGCTCAAAGACGCGCTTCACCGATTCCACGACCGTGGCGGCCTTTTGCTTGGCATCTGCAATGGCTTTCAGATCCTTGTAAAAGCCGGCCTACTCCCCGGCGAAGGTGGAGTGGCCAGCCTGGCGCACAACGCCTCGGGCCGGTTCGAATCGCGCTGGGTGAAACTGCTGCCGACCAAAGGCGTGACGCCGTTCCTCACTGACGACGAACCGATCGAACTGCCCGTCGCGCATGGCGAAGGAAACTACGTCACCGCGAACGGAACGAGCGGTGGGAATGTCGTCCTAAAATATGTCGATGCCAAGAATTCGCCGACTGAGCAATATCCTGCGAACCCCAACGGATCGAAGCACGCGATTGCAGGACTTTGCGACGCCACCGGCCGGATTTTCGGCCTGATGCCGCATCCCGAGCGGCACGTCAGCCCGTTCCATCATCCGCGCTGGACGCGCGATGGCGCTAAGCCTGAAGGTGATGGGCTGCGCATCTTCCGCAATGCGGTTGCGGCGGTTCGCTGATTCCGCATCGCGCTTTTTGTGAAATCATAATCTTATCTTGTTCCCATGCTCCGCGTGGGAACATTGTTCGACCGTCGCATTAACGGTCAGCGAAATGCGATAGGAAAGATTTCAGGGTGAAATTACCCTGCAAAGATAATCTCTTTCGAACTCGCAGCTCTCGAGAATTTCCTCTGCTCCAGGTGTTGCGAGAAGGAAATACTCGTCAACAAGTGGTGAAAAGTAGTCGAAATACTGCAAAAAATCGGTTGCCGATCCCTGTAAAGTACCGGCCTTATAAACGTACAGAAGAACGGTCCCCGCATGGTTTGCTAACCACTCACGAATGAGCTGCTGCGCGACTTCCTTCGATGGCAAATGTGTATTGGTTCGCTCTGACAAACGTGTTCGGACCGTCTGGTACCAATTCTCATTTTCGGTCTGACCGATGAAGCAAAACAGGCTTTCGGGAGTCTTGAATCCCTTCTCTCGAAGTGATCTAAAGTAGACAAGCTGAGCGTTTCTCTCTTTAAGCGAAGCCTTTCTTCTTTCAAAATCCGCGTCCATCTTCAAACTGTTTCCTGGTTGACACAATAGATCATCATTAGCTCAATTGATTCTTAATACAACCTTTCCAGCAAATTGCTAAAACTATCAGCAAGCCTAAAGGTATTTCCCGAGTCATCCTCGGATAGATAGAGTCCGCCCAGATCCCAAAAGTACACCGCGCCTCTGTCTCGTCCTTTGGTTGCGAGAAGAAAGAGATTGCCACCTGGGTCATGGCCGATGACGATCATTCCCTCAAGGAGATCCTCTTCAATCTCTACCGCTTCATATTCCAGATCGCCTGGTTGACGGCTGTCGCCGATTCCGTAGAGATAATCGACAAGCACGGAATACTGGGTGTTCGGAATATCGGCTTGCTGGGGGGTGGGGATGCCTCCGTTCGAACTCAGCAAAAAAGCCCGAAAGTCTTCAGGTAAATTGATCCCAACCCTGAGTTCATACGCCTCGATCATCTCTTTGTCGATCGAGCGAAGATGCGCTTTGAAACTCACATTCTTTTCACCTTCGTTATCCATGCTTTTTTCCTCGCTTCTGAATGATCGATGCTCAATCGGAATGAGATGATCGCCCATTCCTGTCTCTCTTTGATTCACGCCCGTTCGTCGACTGGCTTTTTCTGAAGCACTCGCGCAATTCCCAGACACCCAACCACCACGATCGCAATCAAGGCGTATCGCCATTGAATGAGCAAGTGGGCGATCTGCAACCGGTGCATCAACTCGGGCGATACCTCGACACCGAAATCTCGGAGTTGCGCTGTCTCGGGATCAATCTCGGCAGGTAAAGTGCCGGCAGCTTTGGCATCTCTCAGCGCTTTGCGAAACGGTTGTTCGACGGCCTGCTGCGTCTGATTGACAAACGCCGCGCCGAGGGCGATGATCAGCGTCGCAACGACAAGTGCGATCCCATAGCGAATCACGGCTCCGCCTTTCGCACTTGAAAGTGCTCATGTCATGAGGAAATTGAGATCCTCTTGTACAGATTCGAGCAATAGTCGCTGAGCTCGCTCGCGTACCAGGGCGAGAACCGCCGGTCGCTGGGGCCGCCGGGGAGTGAGGATTCAAGTCCGTCGCGGCCCATGTCGACCACCATTCGAATCGACGGACCGGTCGCCGTCGAACGGCCTGCGACAAGACCGGTTTGAAACTGGCTGACCGTCGCCCGACCGCCGCTTCGGCCGATCGGGCCGTGGTCGAAACCGAGAAACTTGGGCACCTTGTCGCCGAGCAAAATGTTTCGGAACCAGATTTCCCGGTTAAATGACGGGATCAGGTGCCGTTCGTTGACCATCCGGTCGAGCGTGGCGCGATACACCTCGTCGCGCGTCCGGCCGTCGAACCAGATCGATCGCTCGCTCAGCAAAACATGGTCGAAGACGCCGAAAAACTCGGAAATCATCAAGGTCTCGGATCGCAGATGCATGAGCGCCCGTCGCCCGAGCCGCTTGCCAAACACCTCATCGAACAGGATGAAATAGAACCGCTCGAACGCATCTACGCCGAGGGTGTTTCCAATATAGTCATACGACCCATTCCAGCCGAGCAGGCGCGACGAATCCGGGTCGTCGGGAATCTCTTCAAGCACCGGCCGCATCAATTCCAGGAACGTGCGAGCCTGGGTCGACATCACGTCGAGCTGGATGCGCTTCATATCCTCGGCAGTAAACTTGCCGACGTGATTCTCGATTAATTCCTGAATTCGTTCCGCACGATACGGCACGACATTGAGCGTGATCGGCTTGAGTTTCCCGAACGGATTCAGGTTATTGTTCGCGGTGACGTAAAACCCATTTTCAGGATACATTCCTCGCGGCAAATCTTCGAACGAGGCGAATCCCTGCCAGTCGTTTTCGACTTCCCAGCCGGGCAGGGGGATGAGTCCGCTCACGCCCTCGGCTCGAATCGGCATCTTGCCCGTCATTTGCAGGCCGATGTTGCCGTCGACATCGGCCAGAACGAAAACCCATGCCGAATTGTTCAGGTTCGCAATCGTTTTACGCCCCTCGTCGACCGATCCCGCTTCGAGCATTTCTATGAGGGCCGTCACCGCCTCGGCCGTCGTTCCAACACCGCACGACCAGCGGCTTGAGAGATAGAGCCCCGGCATCTCGCGCGGGTCGCCAAACAGCGTGCCGTGTTCGTCGGTTTCAAAGAACGTCACGGTCTCGGCGGGTTTCCCTTTGCGTTCGATCGTTTCGACGCGCTTCTGCAAGGGCTTCCAATCATCACCGCGACGATACGTTTCGTCGCGACAATCTTCGATCCACGAGTCAATGCAATCCATGTATGAATAAGTCACGCCCCACGAAACTCGCTCATTGCGACCGAGCACGATTCCAGGTGCGCCGGGCATCGTTGCGCCGATGGCCGTGTGACCGGGCCAGGCGAGGGCCACCTCGTACCAGACGGGCGGGATGCGGTTGATTTCGAGATGAGGGTCGTTGGAGAGTAGCGGCTTGCCCGACTCGGTGCGTGAGCCGTCGATCACCCAGCTATTTGACGCCATCGCCCAGGGCAAACCTGGGACCATCCAGAGTTCGGGTGGAACGATCGGCTCGTCGATATTGAGCCGGCGAATCAGGTCGAGGTCGAGACCTGCCAGGCCGCGGGGGAACAATTCTTCGAGTGCAGATGTCGGTACTCCTGCGCGAACGCAGTCGATAATCCAGCGCTCGATTTCCCCTTGTGTTCCGCCGAGCGAAACGAAGCCGATCACCTTGCCAGTAATCATCGAGTCGGCAAATGTCCAGGGCGTGTAGCCCTTGCCGTAACCCAGGAACCGCAATTCCCAGGGGATTCCTTCATTGTCGAAGAAATGGTTGATCCCTTCACAATAGGCATCGATTCCCGCTCGCGCACTTGATGAGAGGCGGGCATACTCTGTTTCGGAATCGGCTGCGAAATTGCACCGCCGGAAGTAGCGGTCAATTTTGAGCATCATTTCCGACGACTCGAACCAGCGGCTTCCCAGGCCTGCGCCGAGCACTCGGACGAAGAGCATTTGCAAGCCGCGATCGCGGGCGTGGCAGTAGCCCATGCCGTGCAAGGCATCGTCGCGCGACTCTGCATGAATATGAGCGACACCGTGTTCGTCGCGGTTCAGGCCGATTGCTCCTGATCGACCTGTGAGCGTATGTTCAAAGCGAGCCATGAGACCTCGCAGCTTGACCTGGCGGCGGCGACCCGTGCCCACGATCCTCCGTGGCGGCGTGGGGCAATGTCTCTGCAATATCACAGAAAGATCTAAGGATCGGGTGCCACTGGCTATGCCAGTACTCTTCGATTTTTCGTCTGAATATCAGAGCACTGGCATAGCCAATGGCACCCAGCTTCAAATCCCGCTGTGACCGTGATCTAGCCTACAACGTGCGGATGCCCGTCGAAAGCCCAGAAACGCCGCAAGCCGCCTACCTCATTGATCGAGGAAGGCGGCTCGCAATTGGCGTGAACACAACTCATTGCTTAACGCACGAGCGCCTGGAATTCGACGTAGCCTTCCGCACCCGGTGCAAGTGCTCCGGGCAAGTCCCAGCGAAGCTCGAGCGAGCTCGACTGATTTTCTGCGGCGGTGAAGACAGTTCCCTTCGGGCCAAGGGCCGTCTTGGGAACGTATTCGAGGCGGGGCATGAGGCTGTCGACGATCGACACCGATTTGATCGGCGTGTTGCCCATGTTCTTGTAGCGAATCGTGTAGGTGACGATGTCGCCAGGTTCGGCCTGATCCGTGCTCACCTGCTTGATCACCGAGATGCCGGGGCGATTCGGCGGCGTTTCGACACCGACCGTCTCGCGAGGAGTCCAGGTCATCACCATCTGGCCGGGACCTTCGACGATACCTGTCACAATCGCACCGGCATTGCGCGTGATTGTGACGGGCTTGGCCTTGCTGATGTCCTGGCGAATCCGCTGGCGATTGATCGCGTTTTGTGCGCCCTGCACCAAACGGTTCGCGCCAAGGCCGATCGCGTTGTCATAGCCGCTCAGCACGCGCAGCTCGGAGTTTTCACCCGCGAACACACGCCCTCGCAAACCTGAGGCTCGCATGCGCGACCGGTTCGTTTCGGAGGCGGTGTTCTGGTTGATCTTCTTCGGGCCTTCTTTGATGGCGGTCATCGCGGTTTTCTGCACGTCACCCGCTTCGCGAAGCAGCAACACGGTCAGCGATTCATTCGCACCGATGATCGTGCGGACCGACGCGAAACGCGGGGCGTAGATGCACACGGTATTCGTGGGCAGAACGCGCGGGCGTTTGTCGTCGCTGAAGACAACCGCGGCGTCGCGCGGGTCTATGCCGGTAAGTCCGCCGTTGCCGCCGAAGTGCAGCGGCATCGCGCGGTCGCCACCGTCGCAGAGATATTCGTCGCGAGGCAGCCAACGCCGATTCGCGGGCGGCGGAGTGCCGCAAACGAAACCGCAGGGCAAACCGCAACGCGTTCCGGCCGACGTCGTGAACGGGCAGCCGTTCGCGGCGAGTCCGTCGCCGAGCGGTTGGGTCAGCTCGACCGTCGTTGGCTTGCGCCCGCCGATCCGAACGATCGCCATCACGCGACCGAGCGCGGACGCAACCTTGAGCGGCTCCTCCGCGGGGTTGAGCATCACCGTGGGCGGCTCATCCTTCGCGGTTTTGAGCGGAAGGGCTTGCTCGGGGTCTTCGAGGTAAACGACCTGAGTCACCAACCGGCCACGTTCGGCGGCAGCGAAGAGGTCATCTTCCGAGAAGTTCACGCGAATCGGGAACTTGCCGGGATCGATCGTCGCGGGACGATGGAGGTGACCGACGATTTCGATCGTCGGGAAGACTTCGAGCTCGGGACGATCGGGGAAGTTCGAGACGCGCAACTTGTAGCCGACGCCCACCTTCATGCCGACAGTCGCGAGACCTTTGCCGTCGCCCACTGGAACAACTTCAGGCGCTGGGCCAAGGACTTCGACTTTGAGGCCTTCAGGGCCCTGAAAGCGGACAACCTGAATATCGTCGGGAAGCTTGGGGGCGGCTTCTTCGGCCGGAGCTTCGACGGCGCCTGGCGCTGCGGGCGGCGCTTCGATGATCGTCGTTCCCGCGGGAACAGCAGCCGGCGCGGAGACGACGGGTGCCGGCGGCTTTTCAATCGTTTGTGCGGAGGTCGAGCCGACGAGTCCCGCCAGCGCCCAGCCCGCGAACAGGGCGAGGCGCATCGGTGGGCCGGCGCGGCGGAAGGTTCGTGAACGGCTCATGGTCGGAAGTGTCCTGATCAAGATCCGTTGGAGTGTAAGAATGATGAAGCAATTGACGGTTGCGACTCGCTCTGCGGCGCATCTTCTCGCGGACACTCACGCGGAAAACCCCGGCGGATCGCGGTCCGAAACACGCGGTCCGTCGGGGCGATGGTGAGGGATCGCGAGGGTTCCGACGCAGCGGGTCCAGGCAGAAAGACTCGACCTGGCCCGCTTGAGCATCGCGTCTGGTCAGGATCTCAATTGGGCGAGGCGGGCACCGGGATGGCGACCGGAGCCTCGACCGCCGGCTCAAGAGTCGGCGGCGACAGCGGAGCCGAAGCCTCGTCGGCCGGCTTGGGAGCCGGGGCGGGCGGCGGAACCGGCGCGGGGATCGAGGGAGCGGCCGGAACCGGAGCCGGGGCAACCACCGGAGCAGCGGGGACCGGCGCGGGGGCCGGAACCGGAGCCGGAACCGGGCTGGCGACCGGAGCCACGGGGCCGCCGGCGGGCGAAGCGACTTCAACCGGGATCGACTCGACAGTCGGCGGAGCGCCAACGGCGGCGGCACCGGCGGGGACGGTGTTCATTTCGAGGTTGATGCTTCCGAGGCGAACGATCAGCAGGATCGTGCCACGCTTGTCGGCCTCGATGATCGGGTCGACACCCGGCTCCAGGCGGGTCGAGACCAGCGTTTCGGGAACGCCGGAGATCGCCAGTTCCTGGAACTTGGGATCGGGCAGGTAGATCACCTTGGTGACGAAGTTGCCGCCATCAACCACCTGGTCGAAATCCTCGGGCGTGAACTGCACGGGGATCGCGTTGTGGGTGAGGTAGGCGTCGGTCGCCGGGGTCGACGGCGCGACTTCGATCGTCGGGTAGAGCACGTTACCGCCGCGGCCGAACTCCGAGATCTTCAGGCGGTAGATGTAGCCCTGAAGGAAGTTGAAGCGGTCGGGAACGGTGAGACCGGGGGTGTACACCTTCTCGCCGTTCGCACCACCCGTCTGCCACGAGAT
Organism: uncultured Isosphaeraceae bacterium; assembly: GCA_945957605.1. Classification (GTDB taxonomy): domain Bacteria; phylum Planctomycetota; class Planctomycetia; order Isosphaerales; family Isosphaeraceae; genus CAMFLR01. The sequence goes on along the minus strand of CAMFLR010000002.1, from coordinate 664,584 downwards.
CTTCATGTCCTTGGGATCAAGGAACGTGATCTGGCTGCGGACGTTCGGGAAGCGGCGGCCGGCCGCAGGGCCACCAGGACCACCACCCTGCGGCATCTGGATCGGTCCACCCGGAGGGGCGGGAGCTTCCACAACGGCATTATGTCGGAACAGCTTGAGCCCGCCGACATGCGGCTTGGCCAGGCCATCCCCGGTCGTCGCTGCCGCCACGAGCAGCAATGCGAGAGTATTCATCGGACCTCCTTGTCCCCAACCGCTCTCGCGACCTGCCCAGTGCGCGGGCGAGGCGAGCCGGGGTGAACACGCACCATCCTAGTGACTGACGGATCGACTTGGCGAAGCAGCGCTCGACCCACCGTGTCAACGTCGCCCTATCCGAAGGCGAGCGATTGGTCGTGGATCGGGATGTACGACGTAAGTTTCGGCATAACAGCGACTTGAATCAAGCTACTGATATAAAAACTTGCGCCGACCGTCCCCTAATCGAGCGAGCCTGGCCTGCCGAGGGGTATGCCCATCGGCCTTGCGTCCAAAAACGCCTAGCGATATGATCGGGCATTCCCTTCCTACCCTTGAGAAAAAGCCTTATATCCCTATCATGCCCAACAATCGCCTTTATCCCACAGTTGCCATCGGCTTGCTTTTCCCGCTGGCTGTATTGGCTCAAAACCCGGGCGGCGCACCCGCGAACCCGGCGGGAGCAGGCCAGGTGCAAGGGGGCGTCCCCATTCCAGGGATCGCCCAGGCCACTCCCAAGGAAGAACCGCCGACACCCGCCGAGGAAGCCCTCGACGTGGCGATCGCACGCGTGAAAAAAATCGGCTCGTTCTCGACCGATATCGTCCAGTCGGTCGACATGCTCAACCAGAAGTTTCAGATCAAGGGAAGCTTCCTGCGAGCGCCGTCGTACAAGATCTATTTGAAGCTGACGGTCGAAGGACTGTCCGACACCAAGGCCACCACGCTGCAAGTGTGTGATGGCACAACGCTTTGGGACTACCGCGAGGTGCTCGACACCCGGTCGTACCGCAAGCTCACTCTGCCCACGATTCTGAAGAAGCTGAACGACCCGATCCTGATCGGCTCGCAGGCGTACGAGATGATCGTCAGCAGCATTGGCCTGGGCGGTCCCGAGGCGATGCTGGTCGGCCTGCGAAAGAGCGTCCACTTCGATCAGAAGGATGAGGGAGTCTTTGATGGTAAGAAGGTGTGGGTAATTCGCGGGCAGTGGAAGGATCGCTCTGGACTTGTCGCGCCCGGCCAGCCTGCTCCTCCGCCGACCGTGAACCTGCCGTCTTACATCCCCAGTAACGTCGCCATCTGGTTCGGCAAGGACGATGGTTTCCCGGTGAAGATCGAGATGATCGGCCGGGCGACTTCGATCCTCACGGAAGACACCCGTAAGATCGGAGCCGACGGCCGCCGCATCGGTGCCAAGCTGCCGCCGCCGAAGGTCGAGCCCAGCCGGATCGTTTTGCAGTACAATAACTTGAAGCTGAATCCCACACTCGAAGCCAAGCTGTTCGCGTTCGACGCGCCGGCCGGAACGGCGAACGTGGTCGACCAGACCGAGCAGTTGATCTCGCTGCTCGACCAGGCGATTCAGTCGGAAACAATGCGTAAAAAGGCCGAGGCCGCCAAGAACGACCCGGTCCTGAACAACGCGATCCAGGTTCCCAAGGCGGGCGACGCTCCTGCTCCCGCCGGATTGCCTGCACCCGTGCTGCCCACGCCGCCCAGCCCACCCCAGGCTGGTCCCGATACGCCGCCCTCGGCCAAGAAATAAGCCGAAGCAGCGAAAGACGTTACAAAAGAGGCCGTGCGATCCACAATTATGCTGGGTCGTACGGCCCGTTTGTTGGTAGGAACGGTTTAAGCGGGCAGAGTTCGCAGTGCGGGGCGGCAGCCTTGCAGAACTTCTGCCCGATCACCTCGAATCCTGCAGACAGCAAGGCGAGCGACGCGTGCTCGCCACTCACCGCCGACTCGATCGTGGACCGTGCATCGTCATATTCGGCCGTGGTGTCGATCCAGCCATGGCGGACCATGATCCGGTAGGTTGCGCGATCGACGGGATAGGCAGGACGCCCGAAACCGTGCATGAGGACGGCGTCACTCGTCGCAGGGCCGAGCCCGCTGATCCGCCGCAGGGCCTCGCGGATTGACTCCGTGGCCAGAGCTTCGGGTTCGTTCTTCTGGAACCACTCAGCGAGCTTCACGACGAGCTGAGCCGGCTTGGCGGCGAGTCGTAAGACGCGCTGATCGGCCAGAAAATCACGCAGGCCCGCCGTGCCAAGCTTTGCGATGGCATCGGGGTCGAGCTGATCGAATTCCTTGAGTTCGGCCGTGGCGGCCTGTGCCGATTCGAAACGCGTCGATTGTTCGAGAAGCGCGAAAACAACAGCCGCAAACGTTCCGGATGGGAACGGGCGGCTGTTGGGTGTAGGGATTCGCGGCTTCGAGCTGGCGAGCGCGGAGAGAATCTCAGTGACGGAGTCGGCAAAGGACGACACCGCATTTCCCTCTGGTTTCGGCGCTACGTACAGCCGGTGTGTCAGGCGGCCGGTTGGGCCTTGGCCTTGGTGACGGCGGCCTTGTAGTCGCGCATCAGCTTGCTCTTACGACGGGCAGCCGTGTTCGGGTGCAGCACGCGACGAACACCAGCCTTGTCGATCTTGGAGATCGTCAGGCGAAGATCGGCCTCAGCCTTGTCGAATTCCTTCGCGGCAATGGCGCTCATGGTGCGCTTGCCGTAGGTCTTGATCAGCTTCTTGGTGATCCGGTTGTGCAAACGGCGCTTCTGGCTCTGCTTAAGGCGCTTGATCGCGGAAGGCGAATTCGGCATCGGCTGTGTCCCAGGGCGCGGGGAATCCGGCCCGTTCGTTCGTACGCGTCATCAAAAAACCACAGCCGGGACCAAAAGCCCCGGCGAAAGCCCCAATCTATCATAGTCACCCGGCAGCGTTCAAGTCCGAACGGACGCGTGTCGCCGATCGCCGGAGAATCCCGAACCACAGAATGACAACACCCCCCGTTACCAGGGTCGGGTTGCGCCCTCACAACTCGGCAGATCTGGTTAACGGGGCGAGCATGGAGGCTTGCACAGATGACCGATGCCTTGACGTTACCTCAATCAGCAGATGAACTTCGGCCGAATGTTGCCCGCCGCGAACTTGTTATAGCGTTCGTCCTCACCGCACTCTTCGTCCTCGTGACTCGTCTCCCATTCGCGCGGCCCGAGCCGATGGAATGGGATGAGTTCGGCTACATCGTGATGATCACCGAAAACGCGCTGCCGATGCACCACACGCTCTTTCTGGCGCTCGCACGGATCATCGGCAATGTCCTCGGCGAGCCCTATCGCGGCTTCGTCGTGCTCGACATGGCGATGAGCGCCGTCGCCCTCGTCAGCGTCTGGTGGTGGCTCCGCGCCCTCGTTCGCCCGAGCATCGCCGCCGGTACGACGTTTCTCCTTGCCGTCTCGCCGACTGTCTGGACGTATGGCGCAATGGCTGGCAATTACACCGGCATCATCGCCGTCGGCTCGTTCTTGCTCGGCATCCTCGTCCGCACCTGGGATAACCCCCGCGCCTGGCACCCTTACGCGGCTGCGGTGGCACTCGCATTCGGCACCGGCTATCGCCAGGATATCGGCACGTTCTGGACTCCCATTCTTGCGCTCGTTCTCTGGCGTCATCGCTGGAAGACGGCCATTTTCGCCGGGCTGCTGTTCGTTGTGCTCAACCTCGCCTGGCTCGTGGCGATGCTAAGCGACGTCGGCTGGGCTCACTATCGCGCCAAGAGCCAGGAGTTCGCGCATACGGCCGGATATATGAACTCTGCTTTTTATCTTGGCTTCCGTGATGCAACAGCCCGCTACATCGTGAAGCTTGGACTGGCGGTCGTTTGGACGTTCGGCCCCGCACTCCTCCTCGTGCCCACCGGGCTCTGGCGGGTGGTTAAGTCGCGCGCCAACTGGCGACTCGCAGCGATCATGCTTCTGAGCGTGTTGCCAGCGCTCGCGTTTCATTTGATCATTCACTTCGGCGTGCCAGGGTATATCTTCCATTACGTCCCCGCGCTGATTGCGCTCGTGGCGATCGGCCTCGGTGGCCTCGGTACTTCACCGCAATCGACGACGTCGCGACCGATGCTGCGCCTGGGCGCACTCGCAACGATTTCCGCGTTCGTATTTCTCGCCTACACGCCCGACTACACCCGCGACGGAGTACGCGCAAGCTTCGATCTCTCGGTCGGTCGATGCTCGCGCGTCGGGCTCGTGCTTCGTACGCCCGACAAACTCCCCAACGTCTGGCGGACGGCGAACTCGGCGTCGGTCAAGCGGCCACTACCGCATTACACCGACGGCCGGATCGTGCCGGCAACGCCGCTGAATTAACGCCGCTTATTCCGTTTCACCAGCAAGTTTTTGAAGCGCTTCGAGCCGGTTGACGAGACCGGCGTGGCGCAACTTTCGATGTGGCAAGCCGGCGAGCGCGGCGAGATCTTCCCGCGCTCGGTCGCGCTGGCCCGTCAGAATCCGAACCTCTGCGCGATTGGCGAGTGCGTGCGGGTTTTGCGGATCGTCGTGCAGCAGTTCATCGTAATCGCGCTCGGCCGTGGCGAGATCTCCGCTGAGTTGTGCGCACGCGGCAAGCCCCAGCCGCGCACCGATATCGCCGGGCCAAAACGTCAACGTCGCGCGATAGATCTCGGCCGCGTTGTCGAGCTGATTCTTCCGCAATTGCTTGTGGGCCTGCCACAACAGACGATCGCGGTCGCGATTCGCGAGACCGACGAGTGCACCCAACCCGGTACGCTTGCGCAGCCAGCGCCTGGTGCGGCCGCTGTTGATCCGCGAGCCCATCAGGAGCCCCCAACGAACGGCTGGAGCTGCGTCGCCATCTGCGCAGCCGACTTCCACCGGTGCTGCGGTAGCTTTTCCAAGGACTTGCGAATCACCTTGTCGAACGCGTCGGGGATGTCCGGCCGATGGACGCGCAACGGCACGGGTGGGTGCTCGAGAATCATCGTGTACGAGTCGGCCCGCTCGGGATCGAAGTTGAAATACGGGTATTTTCCGCCCGAAAGCAGGTAATAAAGCGTCGCGCCGGTGCTGTAGATATCAGCCGGCTCCTTGGCGTCGCGGAAGTCGCGAATGTGGTCGGGTGAAATGAACCCGCTTGACCCGCCGATATCCCCCTGGTGCGTCAGGCCGCTGAACCCAGCGTTATCGCGGAAACTCTTGGCCAGGCCGAAGTCGGAGAGCTTTACCTTGGGATGAAGCGAATTTCCCATCACGAGCAAGTTCGACGGCTTGATGTCGCGATGAACGTACCCGGCCTCATGTGCATGATTCAGCGCGGAGAGAAGCTGAAAACCCATGCTGGCCGCGGCCGAAACTGAGAGCGGTTCATTCAGTGAACCAACCCATTCGAGCGCGTTCTTGCCATCGACGTATTCCATGATCAGTTGATATTGACCATCAAGGTCGAACATATCATAGAATTCGACGATCTTGTTGTGCTTGAGGTGTTTTAGCACGTCAAGCTCGCGCTCGAATCGCTTCTTGGCCCGTTCACTCGCAGCGACGGCGGGCGTCATCATCTTGATTGCGACCGGGCGATTTGTCGGCAGATGCGTGGCGTGGTAAACCGTCCCCATGCCGCCACCGCCCACTCGGCGGTCGATGAGATAGTCGGGATGGGTGCGTGGGTATTCGAGGCGGAACGCCTTGCACTTGGGGCAAAGCCAGGTGACGCGTTCGTTTTCCGTCTCTGTGTTGATCCAGACTTCCATCGGCGCGATTTCGCCGCAGGCGACGCAGCGAACCTTCGCCGCCTCGCCCGACGATTCTTCAACGTGAATCACGAACGAACTGCCGCCTGCGGTGATCTGGTCACCGTTCCGGAGCCGTACGGTTTCAACGCGTAACCCGTTGACCTTCGTACCATTCGTGCTGCCGAGGTCGCGCAGACAGCACGCGGGGGGATTGAATTCGATCAAAAAGTGGTGGCGCGAGAGAAAACCGTCGTCGGGGACCGAAAACTGAGCGCCTGACGACCGACCGACAACGAACGTCGAGTGATTATCAAAGTGATAGATCTGGCCGGTGTGAGGACCGGCGGTGACCTCGAGATCGACTTTCATCCGCCTCTCCGGGGGCGCGCATAACCACTCCGCGCCCCAGAGTATTGTAAGCTCTGAAACGCTCCGCGTCGAAAGGTGCGTCGCCGATTCTTCAAGGGTTCATTCCAACATATCCTGGTCGCAGTTGCAGGATTACGTCCCGAGTTTCTCCTGTGCAATCTCTTTGAGCTTGCGCAGGTCGCGCTTGCCGACGCTCAAACACGGGATTTCTTCAACCTTCACGAAGTCCTTTGTGGACGGAATCCACAGCTTGGGGATGTTGCTCGAATTCAGCCGCTGATAAACCTCTTCGACCGGCTTGCCCATGTCGGTGTACAGCACCACCAATCGCTCACCGCGCTTGATGTCGGGAACAACGGTAACGGCAACGGTCTCGGAGCAAACGTCGCCGACTTCCTGAAGTGCGGTCTCGACGCCATCGAGCGGGACCATCTCCCCACCAATCTTTGCGAAGCGGGCAAGACGTCCGGTGATTTTGAGGAACCCGTCCGGGTCCATGTAACCCAGGTCGCCTGTGCAGTACCAGCCGTTCTTGAGCACCTTGGATGTCGCTTCCGGCTTGTGCAGGTAACCCTGCATCACCTGCGGCCCCTTAACCCAGATCAGCCCCTCGCTGCCGCGCGGAAGGTCTTCACCGGTTTCAGGATGCGTGGTTTTGATCGCCGTCCCCGGGACAGGCATCCCTGTCGTACCCAACCGATTACCCGGTACCATCCGGCCGTCGCGCGTCCGGCGATCCTCAGGGATATTCACCGAAACCACGGGCGAAAGCTCGGTTGTTCCATATCCTTCGAGCGGCGGCCGGCCGACCGTTTCGGTAATAAGCGTGCCGATCTCGGGCTTGAGCCGTTCCGAGCCGAGCAGGATATGCACGAGCGACTTGAGCTGACCCGGCTTCGAGCGTTCGCAGTATGCCCGCATGAACGTCGGCGAGGCGGCGATCATCGTGATCTGGTGCTTCTCGATCAGGTCGGGAATGATCCGATAATCGAGCGGCGAATGGTGGTAAATCACCCGCTTGCCCAGGAGCAGTACCGTCCAGATCGACACGAGGTATCCGAACGAGTGGAAGAGCGGCAGGATGCCGAGCACCACTTCATCGGGGAGCAGTTTGATGGCACCATCGATCTGATGGACGTTCGAGAGCAAGTTCCTGTGCGAGAGAACGACGCCCTTGGGGTCGCCGGTCGAACCTGACGTGAAGATGATTGTCGCCGGCGTGTCGAGTTGATCGCCAAAACCGGGACGAACCTGCGCCAGCACGCTCAACGGCGCGAACTTCGCCATCAGGAGCGACCAGATCTTGTCATAAAGCGTGACGCAATCTTTCAAATCTTCGAGATAAATCAGCTCGGCTTCGGGCTTGTAGCCGATCTTGTCGAGCAGCTTGGGCGTCGTGACGATGTGCTTGATATCCGCCTGCTTTACGGCAGAGTCGACGACGCTCTTGCTCGCCGAGTAGTTGAGATTCACTGCGGTCTTGCCGAGCATCGCCACGGCGATATTCGCGACAACGGCCGCAGCGCCCGGCGGAACGAACAGGCCGACGTTTTGCTCCCGACCAAGCTTGCGCGCGAACACCCGGGAGAGCACAAGAGCGCGTGTGAGCGTATCGCCGTAAGTCAGCTTGGCGCCGAGGCTGTCGACGATGGCGAGCTTCTTCCAGTTCGCCCGCGCCACGCCTGCCAGCGCGGCCGGCAGCGAGTGCCATTGCGCGGGCAAAGGGGGCAAGGGGTGGTCCGGCACGTCAAGCGCGGCCGTATCCACGGTCGGAGCGGAAGTCTCGACACTCATCAAACGATCCTTTCGACTACGTCGCAGCAACCCATTTGTCGAAATGATGCGAGGACTGACCTTATGCACGTCCCCCAGAAGAGGGGATCGGTCGTGTCCTCGCGAATCTCCTCAATTTAAGCGAACGTGGGAGTCGCGGCAACGGAGCGCAGCCTGCGCGTTCTCTAGTAACGCACGATGCGATGGGTTGTTACGGATACGCGGCGTGAAGGCGCAAACACCCGAGCGTGAATCGCCCGGGTGCAGCAACTTCCCACGATTTCATGGGACACGGTCAACCTGAAACTCGCTCGCGTTCATCGCGCTTTAGCGAGCCAATCGTTCGGTGAACGACTCCCGCCAGTTGTCGGTAAGTGCGGGAACGTCGAGTGCCCGGCGAAGGTCGTCGTGCGACGTTTTTTTATCGGTGATCATCTGAAACAGTCGCGTAATCGTCAGCCCATGTGCATCGGTGTGCAAGCGTTCGATCGAATCGCCGGGACCAACGACACCTTCCGTCTTCACCGTGAAATAAATCCCCGGCCGGCCCGATTGCACGAACTTCTTGATGATCGACTCATCATCGAATCGCAAACCCAGCTTGTAACACGGCAACCGCGGCTGACGCGCAACCAGCACCGCCGTGCCTACGCGAAACTCATCGCCGATATTGACGTCGTCCTCGAACAGCCCCTCGGTCGTCAGATTCTCGCCAAACATCCCCGTTTCAATGGTCCGACTAAGCCGTTCGCTCCACGGGCCATAATACTCCGACGGATACGAGTAAACCGCCTTCGCTTCGCCACCGTGGACGGTCAAATCAGCCTGGCCATCGCCATCGAAATTGAGCCGACGAAGCGTCAGGGGAGTCTCGACTGGCCGCTTGAAAATGCCCGTGAAAACCTCAGCACCCTGCCACGTGAACTGTTGCGGCAAACCGACGTTCAACGAAACCACGCGCACGCTTCACGCTCACCTTCCGCTCAGATCCCGTCAACCTGGCAAACTCTCGCCGCTCAATCTTAGGCAAATCGTCGAATCGATCCAATCGAAGTTGGCTCAGGACTATCGACTCGTTTCCGCGGTCGGCTTCGTCTCAGTCTCCTTCGCCTGCCAGGGCAGGTACGCGCTCTGATAGATCTCACCCGATTTCTGGTCCTGCACAAACACAACAATTCCCAACCGATTCGCCGGACGTCCCGCCGGGGCCTTGAACGAAAACTGATAGCTGATCGGCTTTTCCGTCGTCAACTTGGTAATTTCGAACTGCGACGACCTCGCGGGAAAACGCCCATTGAGCGTCTTGTTCGCGTTCTCGCCCGACTGCACCTTGGTGATCACCTGATCGTCGCGCAGCACGGCACAAACGATGACGTCGTGGCCGTCTGCTCGACGCGACGGCGATTTCACACTGATGCTCACCGTCCCCGCCTGTTTGTCGGACTTCAACTCAAACTTTGTCGTGAGTTGAACTTGCGGCTCGTTCTTGAGAGCGGCCTGAATCGCCCGCTGAATGCCAGCCGGGTCGCGACCGTTCTCAGACTGCACGCCGTCGACCATGATCATCGGGGTGTAATAGATTCCGTACTCAGCGTTCTTGGGCTTGGTGTAGACCGAGTTATAAGCCGCCTGGCGCTGGCTGTAGAGCTTGTCAGAAAACGTGTCGTGCCAGGGTTCGTTGAAGTAATCGACATGAAACGCAACCGGCACCACGCGAGCACTACCATCGAGCGTGCCCAGGTTTTTCTCGGCCGTTGGGCACATATCGCACCCCTGCGACGTGAACAGTTCCACAAGCACCACGCGTTTTGAACCGCTCGCTTCTTGCCCAAATGTCTGTGAAGACGCCGCCGCGAACCCCGCCAGTAAGACTGCAGCCAGAACCTGACGCATCGTTGTCGCTCCACGTTTGCACCGATGACCGTCCACAACACTTCGTCGGGCCAAACGGCAATTACTTACAAACCCGATCGGACGACTCGCGACACACATGGCCGGACTTGGCCAGCAATCGTGTTGCAAAAATGCGACACGAACTACTCACGCACGACCCAATCGCCTTGCCTTTTAAGGGCGATGAGAGGCCGTCGTCCATTCCGTAAATCGAACCAATGTTGACGTTTAAGGTATGAAACGCCTCAAGCAACATCGGTCGATTGCAGCGTAAAAATGCCTGATCGCCACTTGGACATTTTTTGCTCGATCGAGCCATAAAACTCAATCCGCTGACAATTGGTTGGACTACTTGTATCTAACGGAGAAACAGATTACGTTGCCGCAGATCTGATCGAGCAGGACATTGCTCGCAACTTGCCGCATGGCCAGGACCGAAGCGGTTGCAGCGCAATTGATTACAGGAGGATCGGCGTGAGATCCCTGAGAGTTTGCACCCTGATCGCCCTCGCGTTTCTCACCGTGGCGCAAAGCCCGCGCGTGAAGGCAGATTTCATCTCGTATGACGTGCCCGCCGGGCTGGTTGGTAACACCAGCTTCGCCGGTTCGGTCGGACTCGATTTTGACGTCAACAACTCGATTTACGTCACCTCGCTCGGCGTTTTCGACAGCGCAGGGGACGGGCTCGCGGCTTCGCACGTCGTGTCGATTTACAATCGCGACACGCAGACGCTCGTCACCGGTTTCACGGCAACAATTCCGGCCGGAACGGGTGCGACGCTCATCGACGGCAGCCGTTTCGTGTCGATCGGCCAGATCCAGCTTGTTGCCGGTCACTACAGCGTGGTGACCGACGGACTGGCCGGCGCCGACAGTCTCTACGCCCAAAGCGCGTTTGCCCCGGCGCCTCCGTCGACCCTCAACACCGGCGGCGGACTTATCACTTTCGTCGGCACCGGTCGAATCGACCCGAATGCAGGTGTCTATCCCACCGCCGCCTACCCCGGCTCGACCGTAAACCCCTTCGCCACAGCGACGTTCACCTTCACGGCGATTCCCGAACCGACCTCGATCGCACTCCTCGGGCTTGGGCTCGTCGGCGGGGCGTTCATGCGAAACCGTCTGCGGAAACACGCGGCGTAAATCACTTTCGCGATCACCAAATTGAACGGCGGGAAGCTCGTTTTGCGGGTTTCCTGCCGTTTTTTGTTTTCTCCGGAAGGATTTCTGCGCAGTTCGACCGATCGGCGGCATTAGCATCATGTGAATGGTTTCATGTCCGCGGATCGAGGATCGAAAATGCCACCCTCCGCGACGTCCCTCGCCAATGCAGCGACCGGAGTCGATCGGCCCGTCGCGAGCGATCGCGACTTGCTTGGCCGGTTCATTGACCAACGCGACGAATCGGCATTCGCCGAATTGATTGCGCGACACGGCTCGCTCGTGCGCGGAGTTTGCGGGCGGATGCTCGGCGATTCTTCAAGCGCCGATGACGCCGCGCAGGCGACCTTTTTCATCCTCGCCTACAAATCTCGCTCGATCTGCGGGCGGTTGGACGACGATGCGTCGCTCGCTCCCTGGCTGCATCGCGTTGCCAAAAACTCAGCGCTCCAGGTCAGCCGGTCGGAAAAGACACGGTCCCGGAGGGAAACCATGGCCGCACGCGTCCGGGCCGAGTCGGCTGTCCACGACCAGGCGGATCAATTCGACGAAGCGTCCCCCGTGCTCGATCAGGAAATCCAATCGCTCCCCGCCCGTTACCGCGACCCGCTCATTCTCTGTTATATCGAAGGTCTAACGCTTCAAGATGTCTCCAATCGTCTCGGCATCGCCTACGGGACCCTGCGACGCCGGCTCGACGACGCCAAAGACGCGCTCCGAAGCCGCCTCGCAAAACGCGGAATTGTCGTCACGACACTCGTACTAGCCGGCTGGCTCCGATCGCTCGACACCCACGCCGCCAACCATCTTGTGTCCGCAGGAGCGTCGCAGTTTCTCGACGGCTGGCCCCGTTCAGCAAACGGGCTATCAGGGGCGCCGCTCGAACTCGGCCGCAACATACTCCGCCGAGGAATTCGGCGGAACGTGCTGATTGGTGCAAGTGGCGGCGCGGCGATCGCCTTCACTCTTGGCTTCTTTACCGTGGCATTCACACGAACCAAGGAACCCCCGCCGATACCTGAAGTCGTCGCAGTTCCTTTGATCGGGAGCACGATCGACCCAAAGCCGCGCATCGTGCAAAACGAGCCCGCCGCACCTCCTCCCGTGATCGTCCCACGCCCACTCGCCGATCCGATTCCGCCGCCAAACCCGCACATCGCCTTCCATCGGCCAATGCACGACTTCCTTCCCGAAGCACTCGCGCTCGGCGAGCGCGCGATCTCCGACAAGGCCGCCCAAACCACGCGCCGCGCTTCTGGAAGAACCCAAGGCGGCTTCTTCGGTGAGATGAACATCAACGGCCAGGTGAAACGCTTCAACAACCTCGCCGAGTTCCAACGTGCCCAGGCCGAGATGGGTTTCGGCCGCATGGTTCCCAACCTCCCTTTCGGCGGATTCCCCATTTTCAACAGCGGCGGCGGAATGCTCGGCCATCCTCCCGCCGCCAATGATGAGACGAAGTCAGGCCGCAAGTAGACTCCCCCCGCGTTTGTTCCTCCCCCCAAATCAACTCGCACCCAAGGCCAAGCCATGACATATCCCGCCCTGGTCGCTCTCGCGTGTCTCCTCGGTGCAGGCGACGCGAAACCCAAGCCAACCCCCGCGGCCGAAACCTTGGCCGATGAGGTCAAGCTTCGCAGCGGCAAATCGCTGCTGGGAGAGGTGCTCGAACGGCCGAAATCCGGCGAGCTCGTGATGATTATTCGCCGCGTCTGGGCTGAGAAAAACGTGCCCGACCTTGCCAAGCGCTGGAAGGAGACCGAGGCAGCGACCAATCGCAAGGCCGTTGCGGCCTACCGCATCCGGCTTGAAGCCTGGAAACGCGATCGAACCACTCTGAACGTCCGCGACGACCGCCTGAGTGCCTGGATCGACGTCGAACTGGCGCGGCTCGATAAACGGGGAGACGAACCGACACCGCTCCTCGTCGTGCGAATTCGCTCCAACGACATCAAGTCCGTTACCAAACGCGGGGCCGAATCGACGCGTCTGCTTCGTCTCGCCTGGAAATGCAAGTTCGACGACCCCGAAGCATCGAAACCGGCCGAGCTTAAGGAGTCGCTCGAGTTTCGTGGTTTGAAGCCGAAAAGCGAAGACGCGGTGACGATCGACGAACTCCTGCCGATCGTCGGCGAAACCGACGACCACTGGCTCCTTCGCAGGGCAGCGACCGAGGTTGCTTACGACAATGCTTCGTGCTTTCGCGAAATGGGGAACACGCTTGTCGTCGATCCGTTCGCAGGCAACGGCAATTTTCAGACGTTCAGCATGCCCAACATGAACCTTCCACGCCTCTCGACCGAGGAACAACTGCGCAGCCTCGTCGCGCGTGGTCGCGTTGGGGCGGCGGTGACCCGCCAGGCGACCAATCCGGGAATGGACACCGCGGGCGCGGAGATCATACTCTGGGTGCGATCGAGCCGAGGTGGCTGGCGCGCTGTGGATTCGTCGACCGCCGTGATCAAGGCGGTGTCGCTCAGTCCGGAAGAATTGCAGGGGGCTCAGCCAAACTTCGTGCCACAAGTATCGTTCGCGTTTACGCAGTCATTTCAAAGTGGTTTTGGCGGACCAGTCAACTCGCAGTCGGTTCAGTCACATCCCCATTTAGGCGCTGCATCATCCAAGGCTCTGAATCAAGCTCGCGAGGCGTTTCTCAAGAAGCTCGTTGCACTTAAAGTGCCCGTCGAATCGTAAAAAGCCGGCGGCTCGCAACGGGTAGCTTGCTCTTGCACCTCAGCGTGCGGCGATATTGCCGCACACCGAGGAGAGCGAAGAAAACGAATCCAGAGCACATCAGAACCGTGTTCGAAGGCTCGGGCACGCCGATGGCGGTGTAGACGCCAAGGACATAGTCGCCTGTATCACCGTTTACCTCGTAATAAAGGTAATCGGCGTTGCTGCCAGGTGGCGAAAACGAAAGCTGATCACCATTAGCGTTGATAAAGTCGATTGATCCGCCGAGTGGACCGTCACCGAAGAAGTTTGTGTTCGTGAAATTGAGCCCTTCGATGCCGTTGCCGAGGTCGGAAATCTCCACGACGATCGTCGAAAGCGTTGTGAGGATATCGGCTTGGGTGAAGGTGCCACCGCCGACGTTGAACAGCATCGTGAATGGCCCGAGCGTATCGAGCGTGAAATCGCCGATTCCCGGGTCCGTGGCGAACGTAACCGCGCCGGATCCCACGAACGGTGGCTCGGCCGGGGGTGGGCTGGGTGGTGCGACCGCGGGACCACCGCTGTTGTCAAACACAAAGTTAAACGTCTGACCGGCGTGCGACAGCGGCGCCATCAGCGCCAGCAGTCCCACGACGAGGCCCATTCCCAGGGCCTTGCTCCCACGAATCTTCATCACGGGTGCTCCTTCCTTTAGTTGGCAATCGCCCGAACTCTAAAGAGGCAGAATCGATCGACGTGACCAGACGCGAATCAGACCGGCGCTCGTTGCTCGTTCTCTGACTCAGACGTGATCCACGATCAAGCACATTTCACGCTCGACATTGAGCGCGAATCAGTTGGAATACCTGTGTGCTGCACCGAGAGGGAAGGGAAGGCCAGGACTGCGCGCTGAACCGATTCGCCAACACGCAGCGTTGAACGGAACCTCGAGCGCACCGCTGAATTTGCGGCCAAATAAGAGACTATCGTGACCCGCAAAGGATTGCAAGTCACCCTGTTTAAATTTCCTAAACTTCGCAAATTAACTATTTCGGGCCATTCATGACACATGATCGCATGTTTCGTAACGTATCACATAAATTCTTTTCTTAAGAACACCAAAGACGTACTTTGAATATGTAAGATCACGTGCATAGAAATTGTTGCGAGCTCCGACGCTTTTGGGTTCCGGCGGGGCTGGCTCAACGCGTTCAATCGAGGCCGGGAAGTGAAAGTCGATTTGGAAAACAAGTCTGGCGTTCGCGCGTTTACGCTCATCGAGCTTTTGGTCGTAATTGCGATCATCGCAGTGCTTGTCGCGCTACTCTTGCCCGCAGTCCAGGGCGCGCGTGAAGCCGCCCGTCGCGCCCAGTGCGTGAGCAATCTGAAGCAAATTGGCCTGGCGCTACACAATTACGAGGGGGCAAACCTTGTCCTCCCGCCCGGCTACGTCTCGAACTTCGACGCACAAGGCAACGACACCGGCCCCGGTTGGGGCTGGGCCGCAATGCTGACCCGCGAGTTCGAGGCAGGGCCGATCTTCAACGCCATCAACTTCAACCTGGCGATCGAAGCTTCGGCCAATATGACAAGCCGTCTGCCCGTCATTAACATTTTCCTCTGCCCGTCCGACCCCACCGCCAACGCCTACTGGGCAGTAAATCGCAACGCAACCACGGGCGCTCCCGTCCAGAACATCTGCCAGGTCGCACCTTCGAACTACATCGGTGTCTACGGAATCAGCGAGCCCGGCCCGAGCGGTGAAGGCCTCTTCTTCCGCAACAGCCGCGTCGCGATCCGCGACATCACCGACGGCACGTCGCAAACCCTGGCGGTCGGCGAACGCTCGCACCGTCTTGGCGAGGCAACTTGGGTTGGTTCAGTCACCAACGCAGTGATGTTCCCGACCGACAACGACCCGATCGGCCGCTACCGGACCGAAACCAGTTCCGGCATGGTGCTGGGCCACGCGGGCGAAGGCGTCGGCCCCGGCGACCCGAACGGCGACGTCAACCAGTTCTACAGCCAGCATTCAGGCCGTGGCGTGAATTTCCTGTTCGCCGACGGTCACGTGGCGTTCCTGAAATCGACCATGAACTACCAGATATACAAGGCGCTTGCCACACGCGCAGGCGGCGAAACGATTCCGTCCGACTATTAAGCCACGGAAAGGATTGATACGAAGCGATGAAGGTTTCCCACGTTTTCGCCGCCGTTCTCGTTGGCCTCGCCGGTTGCTCCGAGCCTCACGAGCCCGACGTCCCGGTGACGATCGAGCAAGTTCCGGCGAATCTCGTCAAGATCGCCAACGAAAAGCTGCCAGGCATCAAGTTCGACTCAGCCTATAAAGGCAAGAAAGACGGCAAGGAAATCTACGAAATCCGCGGCAAAGGCAAAGACGGCAAGACTCGCGAAGTCGAAGTCTTCGCCGACGGAACTCTGATCGAAATCGAGTAAGCGCTCCGATTCGGCAAGATACATTTCCGTGCCTTCACTGGGGCATGCGAGCGCCGAAACCGCGGGACAAAAAGCAATCTGAATGGGCGAGACACAGGTTTCCACCGAAGTTTCGCCCGTTTCGCATCTTCATCCTTCCGCAGTACGATTTGGTATTCTCTCAAACGCTTCGTTTCCATCGTTCCCTTCTGTTCCCGATCTTCTCCAAAGCAGCACCAGCCCGCATAAGTTATTGATAAAAAAATCGAACGATCAAAGTCAACCAACTTCTAAATTTCATCAGTTTGTTTAACCACTCGTCCTTGAACAGCCGCGACAACGGACGATCAACGAGAATGCGTATCTCAGCCGGAAATCCCGGGCAATAGCTCATTGGTGATTGGTAAATCGAGCATGCCGCACCCGCGTATGGACCATGTTGGTAAGACACTTTGCGCGTGGTCATCTCAAAATTGAAGAACGGGTGACCTTTCACCCTCATGCAACCCTAACAAATCAGACACATCGTCCTCATCCGCGCCTGACATCCTTTGCTCCGCCGTCGACCGCCGCCCCAGGTTGACCTCGTCAAAAATCAGCAGCTCGCGTTGCGTGGGCTCAGGCGCATTTCATTCGCAATACCACGCGACAATTCTCTAACCATTGGAAGTTCACCCAATGAAACTGCTCCGGACCACCTTCTCGTTGGCCGCGGTTTTCGCGCTCGTAGGAGCCAGCTGCGCCCAGGGCGCCGACACCTTCGTCGTTAAACCCTATCTTCAGGTCGGCCGGATTCCCGCCCCTGGCACCTTGCAACTGCTCTGGCATGGGGAAGACGCCGACACCGCGTGGTCGGTCGAAAAGCGCAATGGCTTTGAGGGTGAATGGACAAAGGCTGAAGCCCCAACGATGCGCCGCGTGGCGGTGACTGGCATCGCGGCCCATCGCATTTTCACCGTCGAACTTAAGGGACTGAAGCCGGGCGGATCGTTCCAATATCGCGTGCTCAAAGGCGGCGACGTCGTATTTACCTCAGAAGGTCACGGCCCGAAGACTGGCGATCAACCCATTCGTTACGTCGTGTTCGGCGACATCGGTGCAGGCACCGACGAGCAGAAGCCGCTCGCCAAGCGCGCGTTCGAATCCAAGCCCGACCTCGTCGTGGTCACCGGCGACATCGTCTATGAATATGGCCTGATTTCCGAATACGAAGAAAAGTTCTGGTCGGTTTACAACGCCGACGACACGACGGGCAAGGGTGCTCCGCTCCTGAGGTCGATTCCGTTCGTGGCCGCGCCTGGTAATCACGACACCGAAACGCACGACTTCGACAAACACCCCGATGCGCTCGCCTACTACCTGTTCTGGAGCCAACCGCTGAACGGCCCGCTCGGCCAGGAAGGCGGCCCATTCGTGCCGGCTCTGACAGGCGCGGCGAAGAATGTCAAAGCCTTCCGCGACGCTGCAGGCGAATCCTACCCTCGCATGACGAATTTCTCGTTCGACTCCGGCAATGCGCACTGGACGATCATCGACTCGAATCCGTACGTCGACTACACCGACAGTGCGCTCAAGGAATGGGTCGCGAAGGATCTGGCCGATGCAAAGGACGCCACCTGGCGTTTTGTAGCGTTCCACCATCCCGGATTCAATTCATCGCGCGAGCACTTCGAGCAGCAGCACATGCGATTGCTGGCGCCGATCTTTGAGGCGGGGCATGTCGACGTCGTGTTCAACGGTCACGTGCACAACTATCAGCGAACGTTCCCGATGACGTTCGTGCCCGACAAGCAAGGGACGCTGATGGTCGGCGGTCGCGACGGAAAAACCGTACGGGGACGCGTCGTCAACGGCCGCTGGAAGCTCGACAAAACCTTCGATGGCAAGACAAACACGAAGCCGAATGGCGTGATCTACGTCGTTACAGGTGCCGGCGGCCAGAAGCTCTACAACCCCGAACAACACGGCGATGCCGACTCACTCCAGAAATTCACGGACAAGTTCGTGTCGATCGTCCACTCGCTGACGGTCGCCGATATCGACGGTCGAACAATGACCGTCAAACAAGTATCAGCCGACGGCAAAGAGCTCGACCGATTCACGATCACCAAGTGATTGCGATTCGACTCTTCGGTTAGCCTGAGAATTTTGCAGTAGTGCGACTTCGCTACCTTTGCTGCTGTTTGTTCCAGAGTTTTGAACAGAGGGTAGCGACGGTAGCGAAGAATTGGACAAGAATTTCTTGGCTTGCCAGCACGGTAGGCTTCCGAATTCTGCCGTAATTCCACTTCGCATCCTTCGCTACCTTCTGTTCAAAATTAGTTCTGAACAGAAGGTAACGAAGGCAACGAAGACTCTAACGTGGCATTCGTATCCTACAAGTCCGCATGGCGATCGAGTTTTTCCGAAATTCTGCCGTGATTCTCCTTCGTGTCCTTCGTTGACTTCTGTTCAAAACTCTTTCCGAAAAGGAAGTAACGACGACTCTGACGCGACCTCCAAGGCCCACCAGTTCGGTTGGTTACTGTTATTCGGTTGCTCGTTGTTACTGATTCCGCTTTATGCCTACAAATCATCCAAATGTTTGGGCCAATCATCTTTGAGCAAGCGCGATAACGATCGATCCGCAAGAATGCGTCCTTCTGTCTGACAACCCGGGCAGTAATTCGTCTCCCGATCGGTATAACGAATCCGCTGCACTGGCGCACCACAAACAGGGCAGGGCAGCCCGAACCGGCCGTGCACCGCCATCTCGGGCCGGAACGCAGTCACGCCTTCGGGGAAACCATCTCCCGTCTCTGCCCTTAGCCGCTCGACCCATTCGCGAAACGTATCGCGTGTCGCCTCAAACAACCGCGCAATCTGCTCCGGCTTCAACTTTTGCGTCAAAAGCAGCGGCGACATCTTCGCGCGATGAAGAATCTCATCCGAATACGAATTGCCTACGCCGCTGAACGCATGTGGGTCGGTCAACGCCCGTTTGACCGTGTGATTCTCACGCGTGAGCACGCTCGTAAACTCTTCCAGCGTCGCGGTTTCAATCTCGAGCCCGCCCGGATCATGCTCGCGCCAGGCATCGCGACCAGCTAAAACCCAAAGCGACGCCCGATGCTTCGACCCCGCTTCCGTGATCGTCAAAGTCCCCTTGGGAAAGTCGATCGCCCCCAGATTCACTTTCGCCGCAAGTTTGGCCCCCGGCGGCTTCCAGTGCAGTCGGCCAGCGATCATCAAATGCACGACGATCCACAGGTCGTCTTCAAGCCCGAACGCAATCCGCTTCCCCACCCGCTTGACCGTTTGAACCCGCTTGCCGTGCACCGCTTCAACGGGCGGATCAAACGTTTTGAGAAAAAACGGCCCGCGAATGCGCACGCCGACGATCGGCTCCCCCAGCACCCGCTGAGAGAGTGCCTCGACGTAAACCGTAATGTCGGGCAGCTCGGGCATGGCGTCGCGGTCTCTTCGCGAAAGAGTTTGCGTGTATCATCGGCGATGAGGCGATACAATCATAACCATCCCGCAGACGTCTCGCTCTCACCCGGAGACGCTCCTCGTGCCTTCTCGCCGCTTTGCTTTTTGGTTCGAATTCGCGCTGACCATCTTCGCCATCGGCTCGACCGCATCGGCTCAGGCTCCTGCACGCAACGAGATCGCCCCGTTTATCGAACGCCATTGCGTCGAATGCCACAACGCCGATTCGAAAGCCGGCGGTCTGGCGCTCGACTCGCTTCGTACCGATGACCTCGCACCCAACTCGCGCACCTGGGAAAAAGTGACTCGCCGGCTCGTCACTCGCCAGATGCCTCCTTCGCAAAAAAGCCATCCCGCCGAGGCTGATTACAATCGGATGATCGCCTCGCTCGAACAAACACTCGATCGCAACGCCGCCGAGCACCCCAACCCCGGCCGCACCGACGCCATGCGTCGCCTCACGCGTACCGAATACCAGAACGCGATTCGCGACCTGCTGGCCCTCGACATCGACGCGACCACCCTGCTTCCCGCCGATGAATCAAGTCACGGTTTTGACAACATCACCGTGGGCGACCTTTCCCCAACGCTTCTCGACCGCTACATCACCGCCGCCCAAAAAATCGCTCGCCTCGCCCTCGGCACTCCTTCGCGCTCACCCGGCAGCGACACTTTCCGCATTCCTGGGGACGTCACGCAGGAAGAACACGTCGAAGGCCTTCCCATCGGCACGCGCGGGGGAACACTCATCCCCTATACCTTCCCGCGCGACGGCAAATACGAAATTCAGGTGCGGCTCACTCGCGATCGCAACGAGCATGTCGAAGGCCTACGCGAGTCGCACGAACTGGAGTTCCTGATCGATCGTGCCCGCAAAGCCCTGCTCACCGTCAAGCCACCGCGCAACGAAGGCGAGCATCTCACCGTCGACTCGGGTCTCAAAGCAACAATCGACGTCCCCGCCGGCCCGCATCAACTCGGTGTGACGTTCATCAAAAAGGCGACGTCGCTGCTCGAAACCAAGCGCCAGCCGTATCAAGCGCACTTCAACATGCACCGGCACCCCCGGCAAACGCCGGCGGTGTTTCAGGTGACGATCACCGGCCCGATCGACTCGACCGGCCCCGGCGATACTCCGAGTCGCCGCCGAATTTTCGTCCGCCAACCCAAATCGGCCGATGACGACGAAGCCGCGCGCGAGATTCTCACAACGTTGCTGAAACGTGCCTATCGCCGGCCAGTAACCGACGTCGATCTCGCCAAACCCCTCGCCTTCTTTCGTCAGGGACGACAGGAAAGCGGATTTGATTCTGGCATCGAACTGGCGCTGAGCGCGATTCTGATCAACCCGAACTTCCTCTTCCGCGTCGAAGCCGATCCGCCCGGCCTGAGCGCCCACACGCCTTATCGCCTCACCGACCTTCAGCTCGCCAGCCGCCTCTCATTCTTCCTCTGGAGCAGCATCCCCGACGACGAGTTACTCGACCTCGCGTCGCGCAGCGAATTGAGCAAGCCGGCCGTGCTGGAACGCCAGGTCAAACGAATGCTGGCGGATTCCCGTTCATCGGCTCTCGTGACAAATTTTGCGAGCCAGTGGCTGCACCTCCGCAACCTCGAATCAATCACGCCCGACCTTCGCCTCTTCCCCGACTTCGACGACAATCTCCGCCAGGCATTTCGCCGAGAAACCGAGCTGAACTTCGAGTCACTCGTGCGCGAAGATCGCGATATCCGCAGCTTGCTGAAATCCAATCAAACCTACCTCAACGAACGGCTCGCGAAGCACTACGGCATCCCGCACATTTACGGCAGCCATTTCCGCCTTGTGAAGCTCGACCCCAACAGCGAACGCGGCGGTTTGCTGAGGCAGGGGAGCGTGCTCACCGTCACGTCATACGCCACACGCACCTCACCGGTCATTCGCGGCAAGTGGATCCTCGACAACCTCATCGGCACGCCACCACCGCCGCCGCCGGCGAACGTCCCCGCGCTCAAGGACAACACCGTCTCTTCTTCACTTTCCGTACGTGAACGGCTCGCCGAACATCGCGCCAACCCCGCGTGTGCAGGCTGTCATAAGCTGATGGATCCGGCCGGTTTCGCGCTCGAGAATTTTGACGCCGTAGGCCGTTGGCGAAGCATCGAAGAAGGCAAGCCGATCGATGCATCCGGCGGATTACCCGACGGTCGCAAATTCTCAAGCGTCGCCGGTCTCGAGCAAGCACTCCTCGATCGCCCTGAAATCTTCGCCAGCGCACTCACTGAAAAGCTGCTGACTTACGCCGTGGGCCGCGTCGTCGATCCGGCCGACGGCCCCGCCATTCGCCAGGTCGTCCGAGCCGCAAAACAAAACGATTACCGCTTCTCCAGCCTCATCGTCGCAATCGTCCAGAGCACGCCCTTTCAAATGAGGATTTCTGAATGATCATCACGAAACGGGCCTTGCCGCGGCGGTTGTTCCTTCGAGGAATGGGCACCGCGCTCTCCCTGCCGCTGCTCGACGCGATGATCCCTTCGCTCACCGCCGAGGCCGCAACCGTCGCCGCACCGTCGAAGCTCCGCCGCCTCGGCTTCGTCTACATGCCGATGGGTTGCGACGTCACCCGCTGGACCCCACGCGGCAATACGCTCGACGACCTCTCACCGATCCTCGCGCCACTCGCCCCCGTCCGGCAGCATGTCACCGCGATCACCAATCTCGAACTCCGCAACGCCTACCCCGGTACGCACGCAACCTCGAACGCTGCGTTTCTCAGCGCTGTTCGCGCTCGTTTAACCGAAAGTTCCGACTACTATCTCGGAACGACGGCAGACCAGATCGCCGCCAAGCAAATCGGCCAGGACACGCAGCTCCCTTCGCTCGAACTGGCGATGGATCTTCTCTCGCTCGTCGGCCAGTGCGATAATGGTTACGCGTGTGTTTATCAAAACAACCTTTCATGGTCTTCCCCGACAACGCCGCTACCGGCCGAGGCGCATCCTCGCATCGTCTTCGAACGCCTCTTCGGCGAAGGGGGTAGCGCAGCCGATCGCCGCGCCGCACTCAAGAAACGCGCAAGTCTGCTCGACTCCGTAACCGACGAGATCACTCGCCTCAAAAACCAACTTGGCCCAGGCGATCGCGCCAAAGTTGCGCACTATCTCGAAACCGTGCGCGAAGTCGAACGTCGCATTCAAAAAGCCGAGACCGACGCTGCCGGCACGAAGCTTCCCGACCTCGACCGCCCCGCCGGCGTTCCTGCCTCCTACGCCGATCACGCACGCCTTATGTTCGACCTCCAACTGCTCGCGCTTCAGGGCGATGTTACTCGCGTCGTCACATTCCAACTCGCACGCGAAACGAGTAATCGCACCTATCCCGAAATCGGCGTGCCCGAGGCTCACCACCCGCTCACGCACCACGGCAACGACCCTGAAAAAGTCGCGCGGATGGCCAAGATCAACACGTTCCATGTCTCACTATTCGCCGAGTTCCTGGCGAAGCTGAAAGCAACGCCCGAAGGCAACGGCACGTTGCTCGACCACTCGCTCTACCTCTACGGCAGCGGCATGGGCAATCCCAACATTCACGATCATGCGAATTTGCCGATTCTTGTCGCCGGTGGTGCCGCCGGCAAGATGCGCGGCGGACGCCATATCCGCTACGAAAAAGCCACACCACTCGCCAACTTGCACCTGACACTGCTCGACAAGGTCGGCGTCCGTCTCGACAAATTCGCCGACAGCACCGGCAAGCTCGACGACCTCTTCGAACCGCTCGCAATCTAGTGTTTCATTGCAGTTGACAATTGAGTTGGGTGGCTGGGGCTGGACTGAGCGAAGCGAGGGAAGCCCCAGCGTTTCCGTGACGAGACCCTTCCAAAGTCACAGGCTCGGGTGCCACTGGCTATGCCAGTGCTCTCAAATTGACACGAGAAGTAAAGAACATCACTGGCAAACCCAGTGGCACTCAAAAGTGAATCTGCATCGGGAGCCGTGCGATGCTCATCTGTGCCTTCCTTCTCGCAACTTTTAATACCCTGTCACCGGCCGACGCCGCCGAGCGCCACGACATCGCGACCATTCGCACATTGATCACAGAACATGCCGACATAAACGCCTCTCAACCCGACGGCATGACCGCACTCCACTGGGCCTGCCACCACAACAATTTCGAACTCACCAAACTACTGCTCAAAAACGGCGCAAAAGCAAATTCCAGCAACCGCTATGGTGTCACCCCACTGTCACTCGCCTGCCAGAACGGCAACGGCGAAATCGTCTCGCTTCTGCTCGATTCCGGCGCCGATCCCAACGTAACACTCACCGGCAATGAAACCGCACTGATGACCGCCGCGCGAACCGGCAATCTCGCACCCGTCAAAGCACTGCTCGCCAAAGGGGCGAAGGTCGACGCCAAGGAACGGCGAGGCCAAACCGCCCTCATGTGGGCCGCCGCTGAAGGACATCCTGACGTCGTTCAAGCCCTGCTCGACGCCGGTGCCGATTTCCGTTCTCCACTACCATCCGGCTTCACGCCGCTGCTTCTGGCCGTGCGGGAAGGACGGACCCACGTCGTCCGCGTTCTGTTGAAGGCCGGCGCAAGTGTGAGCGATTCCATTCAGGTACGCAAAACCGGCGGCAAGGCTCCCGAACGCGGCTCGACTCCGCTCGTCATCGCGATCGAAAACGGCCACTTCGAACTCGCCGTTTTCCTTCTGGACTCAGGTGCCGATCCCAACGATCAACGCGCAGGTTTTACGCCACTTCATATGCTTACATGGGTTCGTAAGCCGAGTCGCGGCGATGATGCCGACGGTGACCCCGCGCCAATCCCTTCGGGCACCATGACAAGCCTGCAACTTGCCGAAGTGCTCGTGGCTCACGGCGCGAAGGTAAACGCGCGGCTCGAACGCGGCGAATCGGGACGCGGCCTGATCAGCAAGGTCGGCGCCACGCCTTTCTTGATGGCCGCCATCACCGGTGACGTCCCTTACATGCGCAAGCTCCTCGCGCTCGGAGCCGATCCGCGAATTTCCAATGCCGACAACTCCACCCCGCTCATGGCCGCCGCCGGCCTCGGCTCTCGCGCTCCCGACGAAGAACCCGCAACCGAAGCCGATGCGCTCGAAGCCGTCGCACTTTTGATCGAACTCGGCGGCGACGTGAACTCAGTCGACAAGAACGGCGAAACCGCAATGCACGGCGCAGCCTACAAGAACTTCCCCAAAATGGTGCAGTTCCTCGCGGATAAAGGGGCAAAGGTCGACGTCTGGAACCATAAAAACCGCTGGGGTTGGACGCCGGTGCTCATTGCCGAAGGGCATCGTCCCGGCAATAACCGTCCCTCACCCGAAACCGTGGCAGCGCTGCACAAATTGATGCGTGAAGCCGGTCTCACACCGCCGCCGCCCACCCCGCGCGTCGAGCAAAAGGGATACGCCCCCGATCCCGCCAAATAGCAAGAAATCGACGTGCGAACGCGATCCAGAATCGCGAGTCGCGGGTTTAATCGTTCTGCGTGTCAGGTGAGTTTCGCGCTCACCTTCCCGTCGAACGATTCCCCTCCGACCCGAGGCTCGATCCGCATCATGCGCACCCGCCAACTCTTGCTTGCGCTCGCACTTGCCGGTCTGTCGGCAAACTTCGCCGCACACGCGGCTGCGCTCCCTGCGCGCAAGCCGAACATCCTCATCATTCTCAGCGACGATGTCGGCTGGGCCGAATACGGCTTTCAAGGTGGTAAAGACATCCCCACGCCGTACATCGACTCAATCGCCGCGAATGGCGTACGCTGCACGCAAGGGTACGTCTCTGGCCCCTATTGCAGCCCGACTCGTGCTGGCTTGATGACGGGTCGCTACCAAACCCGCTTCGGCCACGAATTCAACAGCGTCGCGAACGTCAGCGGTCTCGCCCTCACCGAGACCACCATCGCCGATCGTCTCAAATCGCAAGGCTACGCGACGTGTGCCGTCGGCAAGTGGCACCTGGGCAACAAGCCCGAGTTCCGCCCCACCAAACGCGGGTTCGACGAGTTTTTCGGCACGCTCGCAAACACCCCCTACTATCACCCGACACAGTTCGTCGATTCGCGGATTTCGGACGCCGTGCGTCCCGTCACCGACCCGAAATTCTACACCACCGAAGCCTACGCCGATCGCGCGATCGACTGGCTCGATAAGAACAAGGAAAAGCCCTGGTTCCTCTATCTGCCATTCAACGCCCAGCACGCGCCGATGCAGGCACCTCAGCGGTATCTCGACCGCTTCCCCAACATCAAGGAAGAGCCCCGCAAGTCGTTTGCCGCGATGATGTCGGCGCTTGATGATGCGGTCGGTCGCGTGCTCACGAAAGTGCGTGAAATGGGCCAGGAAGAAAACACGCTCATCGTCTTCCTCTCCGACAACGGCGGACCAACGCGTCAAACCAGTTCGAGCAATCTCCCACTGCACGGCGTGAAAGCAACGACCTGGGAAGGTGGCGTGCGCATACCGTTCGCACTGCAATGGAAGGGAGTGCTTCCCGCCGGCAAAACCTATACTCATCCGATCATCCAGCTCGACTTGCTGCCAACGGCTCTTGCCGCCGCCGGCGCAGAGATCGACCCCGCCTGGAAGCTCGACGGCGTGAACCTGCGTCCGTATCTCACTGGCGAAAAGTCTGAAGCGCCGCACAAAACCTTCTACTGGCGATTCGGCAACCAGTGGGCCGTCCGGCACGGGGATTGGAAGCTCGTAGTCGCAAACGGCGGCAGCGGTAAGCCCGAACTCTACAACCTCGCCGCCGACCTCTCCGAAACGAAAAACCTCGCCAGCGAGCAGCCCGACAAGCTCAACGAACTTCAAGGTCTCTACGACAAGTGGAACGCCGAACAGGCGAATCCAATCGCGCCCAAGGAAGCACCGGTGCAGCCAGGCGCAGCCCAAAAGAAGGCCGCACAGAAGAAAGCCGCTCAGAAAAAGGCGGCACGCAAGGGTGCTGATCCCGACAATTGAGACTCCGACGGGCGCGGAGATTCGAGCCAGCTCCGCGCCCAATTCTGATTCGCTCTCCCTTCAACTTTCCCATCCTCCCACCTCGCAAAGCCCGGCGGCTCTTGCCCTTCAATTCACCGCCGGGTAATGTTAAACATAATTCGCCCGCCACCCGCTCGCGCCCGCCGCTACCCAACGTGCGAGAGCCGCCATGAACCGTCCGCCCAACGCCCACAACTCGCGACGATCCCTCTCACTCGCGCTGATTGTGCTGTGTGCGGGCTTTGTCATCGATGCGCGTTCGGTGTGTGCTCAAACCCAGCCACCAGCCTGCACAGCACGCGATCGCTTCTTTGAAGAAGAAGTTTGGGCGAAAGTCGGCGAACGCACCTGCATTCGCTGCCATAATTCCAAGGGCGATGCGGCCGACAGCAAGTTCCAGCTCGCGCGAATCAAGAATTCTAGCGAGGCTGAAACAAGCTTGCTCACAGCAAATTGCCAGCAGTTTCAGACCATGGCCCGCGCCACCGAAGGGGGCAAGTCGAGACTGCTCGCGAAAGTCACCGGCGGCCTCGAACACGGCGGCGGCCAAGTCCTCAAACCCGGCTCGACCGGCTATACAATTCTGGAACGCTACGTCCGCCGGTTGAACGGCGAGTCGACGGAAAGCATCGCACTCGCCGATCAAAGCGATCGCAACTTGCCACCGTTTTTCGACGGCGTAACAATGCTCCCCCCGGCGCGACTGCTGCGCAGAGTGACACTTTCACTCGCAGGCCGCTTGCCCACGGATGCGGAATTAAATGCCGTGAATTCACGCGGCAATTCGGCGATGTCCGAAATCCTCGACGCCATCATGCGTGAAGATGCATTCCACGCGCGGCTCAAGGAAGGCTTCAACGACATCTTCCTGACGCTCGGCACCGAAGACAACGCCGAGACGTTGCTCTCCTACGATCACTTCGAAAAAACGCGGCTCTGGACCGAACACCACGACCTCTCGCACATCCCCGAATCGGAGCGGCAGCGCAAGCGCTGGGCGCTCGCGTCGGTCTATCGCGAATCGCTTCTGCGCGAACCGCTCGAACTGATCGCCTACATCGTCAAGAACGACCGCCCGTTCACCGAGCTTGCAACCGCCGACTACATCATGGTTTCCCCCTTCAGCGCCCGAGGGTATGGCATTTACAACGAGGTCAAGAACCAGTTCAAAAATCCCGGCGATTCATTCAAAGCTGGCGATCCCGATGAATATGTTCCCGTGAAACTAAAAGCACTCAAGAACCGCGCCGGCAAGATCCAGGAATCGCCGACTGGCCTTTATCCTCACGCCGGCTTTCTGAGCATGTTTCACTACCTCAGGCGTTATCCAACGACCGACACAAATCGCAACCGCCTCCGCGCCCGGATGTTCTACCAGCACTTTCTGGGCATCGACATCATGCAGCTCGCGCCTCGGAACACCGATGCCTCCGCCGTCGCGTCGAAATACGCCGTCCCCACAATGCAAGCGCCCGACTGCGTCGTCTGCCACAAAACGATCGACCCCGTGGCTGGTGTCTTTCAAGACTTCGATAAAGACGGCTACCTCGGCCCGCGCAAAGAGGGCTGGTACACCGATATGTTCAAGCCCGGCTTTGAAGGCGAGGACATGCCTTCATCCCAGCGCTGGCGGGCTCCGCAATGGCTGGCCGAGCGTGCGGTGAAAGATCCACGCTTTCCCATCGCCATGACCGAGCATGTTTACTCCATCATGATGGGCCGCAAAGTCCTGCAAGCCCCCGAAGATATTGATTCCCCAACCTTCACACCTCGCTTGCGTGCCTATCGCGCCCAGCGCGCGATGATCGAACAAATTGCCCGCCAATTCGCCCAGGCAAACTTCAATCTCAAGGTCGCGTTCAAAGCCCTGATCCTGAGCGACTTCTACCGAGTCGACGGCCTGGCAACGCTTGCCAAGAATCCCGATCGTCAGGCCGAGCTCGACGACGTCGGCCTCGTTCGTCTGCTTACACCCGAACAACTCGATCGCAAGCTTAACGCGATCTTTGGCGAGCACTGGTCGCGGTTGAACCAGGAAATGAAAATCCTCTACGGCGGGATCGATTCGCTGACTGTCACCGAGCGCAATACCGACCCCAGCGGAGCGATGGGGGCCATTCAACGCATCATGTCGAACGACATCGCATGCAAATACGTCGGGCACGATTTTATGCTCGAACCGCAGAAGCGAGTGCTCTTCTCGCTCATTGAGTCGAACGTGAAACCCGGTGATCCCGCCGCCGATCAAAAGATCCGTGCGCAAATCGTTTTGCTTTTCCAGAAGCTCCACGGTCAGGATCGCACCCCGAACGATCCCGAGGTCGATCGTGCGTTCAAGCTCTTTGCAGACCTCATCGCCGATGCCCACGCACAAGGCCGATTCGAGCCGCGCGAAACGTATTTCTGCGGCGGCCGCGAGGGACCTCGCGTGCAAGATCCGCACTACACCGTGCGCGCCTGGCGCGGTGTGGTGACGTATCTCTTGCGGCAGCACGATTTCCTCTACGAATAAAGGCCGAGCGATGAACCGCCGCGACTTCCTCAAACGTTGCAGCCTCGCCGGTCTGGGCTTCGCCGCACCCGTCGGCTGGGCCAATCTCTCGCACGCCAAGAGCGAACCCGCACCCTATGCGGGCCCGTTCTACATCGTGTTCAACGCCTCCGGCGGCTGGGACACAACGTATTTGATGGACCCCAAAGGCGTCGGCGGCATCAATCGCCTCTACAAGGAAGGCGATATCCTCACCGCAGGCAACCACCGCTTCGCGCCGATCGCCAAGCAGGTAAAAAAGGGGATGAGCAACGAGGATTTCTACAAGAAATATGGCAATGAACTTCGCGTCTTCAACGGCCTCGACCTCTCCGTAAACAACCACACTCCCTGCGCTCGCTACATGGCGACGGGCAAGCTCGATAGCCTCGCGTACCCCACGTTTCCCGCCCTCGTCGCCGCCTGCCAGGGGCCATCCGCACCGCTCGCCTTCCTCACCTTTGGCAACTATTCGGCGACAGGCAATCTCGTACCCCTGTCGCGCGTTCCTTACCTCCAATCGCTCAAACTCCTTGCCCGAGCCGACGCGATCGACGGCGAGCAAAGTCCCTATCACGACGCATTCGCCCTCGACCGCATTGAGCGAGCCCTCGAACAACAATACGAGTCGCGCGTGGGACAGACGCGATTGCCACGCGTCGAACGTAGCGAAAGCATGCTTTACGCCGCACAGGTGAATTCAAAAGCGCTGCAACGCGTCGTGCCGTTTATCCCCAAGAATCAATCGAAAGATCGCCTCGCGCAGCAGGCCGACATCGCGCTCGCAGCATTCAAAGGGGGCGTGTGCGTCTCCGCCAACCTGTCGATCAGCCAGTTCGATAGCCACAACAATAACGACGCCGATCAAATGAAGCTCATTCCTGAATTCCTCGAAGGGATCGATTACACCCTGCGCAAGGCCGAAGAGCTGCACATTCGCGACAAGCTCGTGCTCATCATCCAAAGCGAGATGGGCCGCACGCCAAACTACAACAACGGCAACGGTAAGGATCACTGGTCGATCGGCTCGATTATGTTCATAGGTAAAGGAGTCACCGGCAACCGCGTGATCGGCGCGACCGACGAAAAGCAAAATCTCGTGCCGATCAATCCCCAGACTCTCGCAATCGACAAAACCGCCGGCACGCGCGTCCGTCCCGAGCATATTCATCACGCCATGCGCGAATACGCCGGCATTCAGAACCACGCGTTCAGCAAGCAGTTTCCTCTCGGAGTTGTTCCGCAGGAAACGCTAAAAAACTTCTGGACGTAGAAATCCCGCCGCTCGAGGTTGCGTTGAAGATCCCACCCTACATCCGCTTATGTCTTGTTCTGATTCTCTGTCTTTGCGCCACAATTGCGCGCGGGCAGACGAAGGGCAACGAATCGCCCGAAAAACTCGCCTTCTTCGAATCGAAGGTGCGGCCCGTGCTCGTTGCGCAGTGCATCTCGTGCCACGGCGACGCGAAGCAAAAAGGCGGGTTGCGGCTCGATAGCAAACCCGCCTGGCTCAAAGGCGGCGATTCGGGACCGGCGATCGTCCCGCTCAACCCCGAAGACAGCCTGCTCATCAAAGCAATTCGCTACCACGAAAAAGACCTCCAGATGCCTCCCAAAAAGGCACTCGCGCCGTATGAGGTGGAATCCCTCGTCGAGTGGGTGCGCCAGGGAGCCATCGACCCGCGCAACGAGCCAGTGAAGTCGACCGCCCCTATCTCCGACTCAGGCTGGGAAGCCGAATTCCAGAAGCGACTCGACTGGTGGAGTCTCAAGCCACTTCGCGTGGTCAATCCGCCCACGAATGTTCCCGAACCCTGGCGGCGTGATGGCATCGATCGATTCATTCGCGCAGGCCTCGATTCCGCGCATCTACCTCCCGCGCCACTCGCTTCCCCCGAAGTGCTCCTGCGCCGCGCGTCATTCGTGCTCACCGGTCTTCCTCCCGCCCCCGAACTTCGCGAAAGTTTTCTGGCCGAGACAAAGCAAAATCGCGCCGCGGCCTACGAGCATCTCATCGACGATCTACTCGCATCCCCTCAGTTCGGCGAGCGTTTCGCGCGGCACTGGATGGACGTCGTTCGCTATACCGACACCTATGGCTACGAGTGGGACAACCCCGCAAAAGGGTCGTACGAATACCGCGACTATCTTATCCGCGCTTATAACGGTGATTTGCCTTTCGATCAGTTTGTCCGCGAACAAATCGCCGGCGATTTGCTCGCTAGCCCGCGCATCAATCTCTCAACCGCAACAAATGAAAGCATGATCGCGCCAATGTTCTATCACATGGGCGAACACAGGCACGGCAGCAGCCTGCAATTCAACGGCGTTCACCAGGAAATGGTGAACAACAAAATCGAGGCCTTTTCCAAGGCATTTCTGGCCACAACCGTCGCCTGCTCGCGCTGTCATGATCACAAGCTCGAAGCCGTTTCTCAACGCGACTACTACGCCCTCGGCGCCGTCTTCATGACACCGCGCTGGACCTCACGTGTGGTCGACGCCCCTGGCAAGAACGATGCGGCGATCCATGAATTGCAGCGTCTGCGATCGGCTCTCCATCGCGAAATGGCTCGCACCTGGCGGCCGATCGCCGAAAACCCAAACGCGTGGCTTGCCGCAAAGTGGAAACCACCTTTACCCGCGAAGGGCGCGAAGCCGCCGACAATTGACGACATTGTTTATCCGCTCGCACGATTGGAAGCGTCGGGAACCGATATCGCCGCAACCTGGAAGTCTCTCGCAGCCGAGTGGCGTAAAGCGCGCGACGACCGCGCCAAGCACAACCAAGCATTCAAGCCGCTCGCCGATTTTCCCAATTTGCCGAAGGGCTGGGTCACCGAAGGCGACGGCTTCAAGTTTGGATTTGTCGACGACGCCACACCGCTCGTCGCGCTCGAAGGCGATGCCGTTTTCGCGAAACTCCTCCCGCGCGGTTATCACACAAACGCCCTCTCATCCAAACTTCCCGGCGCCTTGCGCATGCCGTCGGACCATCTTGTGCCGGGGAATCGTGTCAGCCTGAAGCTCGCGGGCGGCGAATTCGGCGGATATCTCGAAATCCACGAAAACGCGTTCCAGGGCGAAGAAGTCACATTCCTCAAAAACGCTGCGCCAGAGTGGCGTACATTCGCCGATAAGACTCACGTCCACGGCATTACACGCATCACTTATGATTTTGCGACTTCCTCACTCAATCCCAACTTCCCCCCCCGCACCGGACTCGCCGCCGGGCTGCCGAACAACGATTTCGGGTACGAAAAACGAAGCTGGATCAGCATCACCGACATCGTTACTCACGACGCTCCCAGCGTTCCGCTCGACACGCTCGACACCTTCGCTGCACTCTACGACGCCCCTATTCCTCAAACGCGCGACGACGCCCACGCACGTGTTTCTCGCTGGTTTGCTCAGGCGGTGATTCGCTGGTGCGACGGCAAGAGCATGCGCGGCGACCGCCCCGTTCTCGACTGGCTGCTCGCCAATAAACTCCTGCCCAACACGGCTCCGCCCGGCAGCGAACTCGCGAAGCTGCTCGCTGAGTACCGGCGTGTCGAATCAGGAATTGCCTTTGCTCGAACTGCGAACAGCATGGACGAACGCGAGAGCGCTGAAGCAAACTACGCATTGAACGTGCGTGGAAATGTTGATGTCATCGGCTCGATGATCTCACCCGATTTCCTTCGTATGTTTGCTGGCCGTAACGATGTCGCAAAAAGCGCGGGCAGCGGCCGGCTCGAACTCGCCGAATCCCTCATCCGGCCCGACCATCCGCTTACCAGCCGCGTCTATGTGAACCGCATTTGGCACTGGGTGATGGGCTCAGGAATCGTCGCCACGCCCGACGACTTCGGCCGGCTCGGCGAACGGCCCACTCATCCCGAATTGCTCGACTACCTCGCAAGCGAATTCATGCGCGACGGTTGGTCGACCAAGCGACTCGTGAAGCGTCTGCTCCTCACGCAGACGTTTCAGCAATCGGGGCAGGCTGCGGCCGAAGCCCGCGCGAGTGATCCGCTCAATCGCCTGCGTCATCATTACCCCACGCGACGACTGGAAGCCGAAGCGATTCGCGACAGCATGCTCGCGATTTCGGGACGCCTCGATCGATCGCTCTACGGCCGACCAATCTTCCCCTCGCGGGTCGCCGAAGACGGCTCCAAACGCCTCTTCACCGGACCGCTTGACGGCAACGGCAGGCGCTCGATCTATCTCCAAATGTCGATCATGGAGCCCCCCCGCTTCCTCGTCGGCTTCAACCTGCCCGACCTTCGTCTTCCCACCGGCCGACGCGATGCCACGAACGTCCCCGCGCAGGCACTCATTTTGCTCAACGACCCGTTCGTTCACGCGATCTCCGCACACTGGGGCCGCGCTTTGGCGAAGTCACCGCATACGAGTCCTGAAACGCGGATCAAAGCGATGTTCGTCGCCGCGTTCGCCCGCGAACCGAGTAACGCCGAGTTATCTCAATGGATCTCGGCCCTGAACGATTTGAAGTCGCCCAACCAGCCCGACCGAATGAAGGATGAAGGCGCGTGGGCGCAACTTGCTCACGCCATCTTCAACACCAAAGAATTCCTGAACTACCGCTGATTGCCAAGAGATTATCACTATGTCCATACATAATCGCGCGTGCAATTGCCCAGGGCAAGTCGCGCCCCAAGTCGGCCGGCGGGGATTCTTGCAGCAAAGCGCATTCGGCTTCGGCTGGCTGGCGTTCAACAGCCTGTTCGGGCAGCCCGCCAGTGCGGCTGCGCATCACGCGGCGAAAGCAAAGAGCATCATTTTCTGCTTCATGGATGGCGGCCCAAGTCATGTCGATACGTTCGACTACAAGCCGATGCTCAAGAAGCACGAAGGGAAGGCCATCGGCGAGGCCGCGGTTTCGAAGCGGTCGCAATCGGCGGCGAGTCGCGTTTGGTTTGGCAGTCCCTGGCAATTCAAACAGCGCTGCCAAAGCGGGCTCTGGGTCAGCGACCTTTTCCCCAACCTTGCCAAGCTGGCCGATGAGATTTGCGTCGTCCGTTCAATGGTCGGTGAACTGCCGCTGCACGGTCAATCAAACCTCTTGCTGCACACCGGCCGCATTCTGGGCCAGGCCCCAAGCTTTGGCTCGTGGGTGTCGTACGGCCTGGGAACCGTCAACCAGAATCTTCCCGGCTACGTCGTCCTCAACAACGACTGGGTCCCCAACGGCGGTCTCGAAAACTTCGGCAGTTCCTTTCTGCCCGCCAGTCACCAGGCCACGATGATGCGATCGAAGGGCGTGCCGGTGGATAACATCCAGCCCAAAGAATCATCGGCTCTGCAACGCCGAAAGCTCGCTCTCCTTGCCGAGCAGGACAAGGCGTTTGCAAGCTCCGCCTCTGATCGTCAGGCGATTGAAGGCGCCATCGCCAACTACGAAACCGCGTTTCGCATGCAAACCGCCTTGCCGGAAGTTGCCGACGTCAGCCGCGAACCCGAAGCAATTCGCAAGCTTTATGGCCTCGATTCGACGGATGAACATCAACGCTATTATGCAACTCAGGCCCTCCGTGCGCGTCGTATGGTCGAGGCAGGGGTGCGGTTCATCGAAATCACCTGCCCGAGTTTCGACGGCAACAATTCACCCTGGGACCAGCACGGTTTGCTCAAGGTGAACCACGAGAAAAATGCCCGAGTCACCGAACAATCGGTGGCGGCGCTCATTGTTGATTTGAAGCAACGCGGCCTGCTCGATCAGACCATCATCCTCTGGGCCGGCGAGATGGGACGCACGCCGCACACACCGGTTATCAATGCCGATTGCGGCCGCGACCACCACGTCAACGGGTTCACGCTTTTTGTCGCGGGCGGCGGTTTCAAGAGGGGGATCGCCTATGGCGAAACCGACGAATTTGGCAACGCCGCAGTCGTCAATCCGCTCACCGTGCACGACATTCACGCCACGTTACTGCATCAATTGGGCGTCGATCACACGAAACTCACCTTCCGCCACGGCGGCCGCGATTATCGTCTGACGGATGTGCATGGAACAGTGATCAAAGAGATTCTTAGTTGATGAAAACCATCCGGCCGAAAATATCATTCGCGTGATGTTACATTGACAGTTTGAATCGCTGATTCATTACCGTTGCGAGCAATGTTGATATTGCGAAATCGGAAAAATCGGCAATCCCAGCAAGGCTTGTGGAAATCACCTAGATTTGGGTTTACTCGCCCGCAAGAACCTGTTATAGAATTGTTTGAGACTGCGATCTCACCTGCCGGTTGAAGAGGCTGAATCCTCCTGCCCGACACATTCCGCATCCCCCCGTAATGCGCGGAATCCCACCGAGGCCAACATCATGAAACCATGGATAAAGCCTTCACGGCTCATCATGCCGTTGGCGATTTGTGCGGCGTCGCTCGCGACGAATGCGAACGCGGCCGAGTCTGCGACGGAGTCGCTTCACACTCGGATTGACCGTGTTCTCGCCGCTTCCATCGATCATCCTGTTGCCGAAGTGGCGACTGACGCCGAATTCCTCAGGCGCATCTGGCTCGATCTCGCAGGCATGCCGCCTTCGCCAGACGACGTGAAGGCATTCCTCGCCGACACCGCGCCACAGAAGCGGGCTGCAGCGGTCGACCGCGTACTCGAATCACCTCATTTCGCGCGACATCTCGCCACCACGCTCGACGTGATGCTGATGGAACGTCGAGCCGCCAAGAATGTTCCCGACGCCGATTGGCAAGCCTATATCTTCCAGGCCTGTCGCGAAAATCGCCCGCTCAATGAACTGGCTCGCGCGATTCTCAGAGCCGATTCAAACGACACCGCCAATCGTCCTGCCGCAAAGTTCTATCTCGATCGTGGCCCCGATCCGAACCTGATCACCCGCGACGTCGGCCGCGTGTTTCTCGGTCGCGATATGCAGTGCGCTCAGTGCCACAATCATCCGCTCATATCCGACTATCTTCAAGCCGACTATCACGGCCTGCTCGCATTCTTCGAGTCATCAAGCGAACAAAAGCTCACTGAAGGCAAAACCGCTCGCGTTGCCTTCGCAGAGCAGCCCGGCAAGAACGTCGTATTCGACTCCGTGTTCGTCAAAAATGATAAGCATATGAGCGGTCCTCGTGTGCCGCTCGAATCCAGCGTGAATGAGCCCATCTTTGCGGCCGGCGACGAATTCCGCGTGCGAGCGGCCGAGAACGTCGTTCCCGTCCTCAAATCATCGCGACGCGCCCTGCTGGCCGATTCCATCGCGGGCGGTAAGAACCAGACGTTCAACGAAAATCTCGCGAATCGTCTCTGGGCACTAATGATGGGCCGCGGCCTGGTTTACCCCGTCGATGGCCATCAGCCCGACAATCCGCCGGTTCATCCCGAACTGCTGAAGCTGCTGGGTACCGAGCTTGCCGCGATGAAGTTCGACACTCGCGCGTTCCTTCGTGAAATCGCTCTGAGCAAGGCATATAGTCGCTCAGTCGACCTACCGCGCATCGACCCTTCACGCGGTTCCGAAGTGATGCTCAAGATCGCCGAGTCAAAGAAACTCGCCGAATCACTGCACGCAAAAACAACAGCAGCGAAGACGAGTTTCGATGCTGCTGTTAAAGCATGGTACGACGCCGAAACCACCCAGATTGCCGCCGTCGCACCCGTCGATGCCGCACTAGCCAAGCATGCCGAAGGGGCGAAGGCGAGCGACGCAGCAGTGAAAGTGCTGACAGACACTGAGGTTCAACTTAAGGCACGGCGCGAAGCTGCGGCCGCGGTCGTCGAAGCATCAAACAAGGCGGCCGAAGTAGTGAAACGCCTGCCCGCCGAAAAAGAGCTCGCCGCCGCCGCGCAGAAGTTCGTGGACCGTGCGAAGTCAATCGCCCCCGAAGTGACGACCCTCGAGAAAACGGTGGCCGAGAAATCTACCCTCGCCAAGAAAGCCGCCGACGCCCTCGTGCCGCTCGTGAAGGCGGTCGACGACGCGCGTATCAAAGCGGCACCGGCACGCGAGGCGACACTGCAAAAAGAACAGGCCGTCTTGGCTGCTCGTCGTGTACTGAACGAGGCACGCGTTGCCGAAGAGCACGAAAAACGTCGACTCAAATCGCTCGAGGCCGAGGCGCAGTTCTTACTCGCCGAAGAACGAATTGCTGGCGTGAAGAAGACCGTCGAATCCAAACGGGCCGAGCTCGCCAAGCTTGATGCTGAAGTGAACGCCGCGAAACAACGCGCCGCTGAGCTCGAGAAAACGACGGCAACGGCCGAATCCACTAAACTCGCTGCAGAGAAGAAACTATCGGAAACCAACGCGATAAATGATGCTTATGACAAGAAGATCGCAAGCGTCGCCAAAGCAATTGAATCGGCCGATTCGGC
Source organism: uncultured Isosphaeraceae bacterium (assembly GCA_945957605.1). Taxonomy (GTDB): domain Bacteria; phylum Planctomycetota; class Planctomycetia; order Isosphaerales; family Isosphaeraceae; genus CAMFLR01. Next base: position 627,167 of record CAMFLR010000002.1, on the reverse strand, counting down.
TCGTCAACAACTCGGCGACGATGCACTCGTGAACGAGGCGCTCGCGAAGCTGAAAACGCGGGCCGACCAACTCAAGCTACAATCAAGCGATCCCAAGGCGAAACGCACCGCGGCTCAAGCGGATGTGCAACGTGCGGTCGACGCACTCAAAATGGCAACTCAAACCCGAGATGTCGCACGCAAGGTTATCGTCGATCGAACCGCGGCAGTCAAAAAAGCGCAAGATTCGATCGATGCCGACGATTTCCAGCTCAAGGCACTTGCGGCCGAACGGGGAAGTGCCGTCGAGACGCTTACCACGTATTGGAGCAACGATTTCAGCATCGCCCAGCTCAAGCCGCTCACGCCCGAGCAACTCGGATGGAGCATCATGAAAGCGAGCGGGGTGTACGACCAGTACGAGCGTCAAGAGATCGCCGCGCTCGAAAAGGCCCAACCGCTGAACGATCAGACCAAACGCGACCCGGCGAAAATGAAAGCCCGCGCAGTCGAACTTGAACAGCGTGTGTTCGACAAGCTCAAAGGTGTGCTGCCGACCTTTGTCGCGACCTACGCCGCCGGCGCGGGCCAGCCTCAGAACGACTTCTTCGCAACGGTCGATCAGGCTCTTTTCATAAGCAACGGCGAGATGGTGAACAACTGGTTCGCACCCTCGGGCACTAATGTTTCCGGCCGGATGGTGGCCGAGAAAGATCTCGCGAAAGCCGCGAGTGATCTCTATCTCACCGTGCTCAATCGTCCTGCAAGCGTCGAAGAATCGGCCGACGTGACACGCGTGCTCACTGAGCAGTCCGCAAACAAACCGGCAGCGGTTCAAGAACTGCTTTGGGGCCTGCTCACATCCGCGGAATTCCGCTTCAACCACTAACCCGCTCTGACGGCGACGGAGATATGAACCTATGAAATGCTCCTATGCATGTCAGTCGGCCGAGCACGCCGTGGCGCGTCGGCAGTTCCTTCAAGGCGTAGCGGCCACCGCGGCGGGCTCGGTAGTGGGCGGCCTGGGGTTGTTCGCGAATCCGGCGGTTTCCGCCGCGCTCAACAACCAGCAAAAGCGCGTCGTCGTTTTCAACATGCACGGCGGCCTGAGTCAGCTTGAAAGCTGGGATCCGAAGCCCGGCACTGATACCGGCGGACCGTTCCGTGCGATTGATACGTCGGTTCCAGGAATCAAGATTTCAGAATTATTGCCGAACATCGCCAAGCAGATGCACCACCTCTGCCTGGTGCGTGGGGTGAATACGAAGGAAGACGACCACGGCAAGGGTGCGTATCTCATGACGCACGGGCGCAGGGAATCGCCCGCGGCTGATTACCCCACGCTGGGAGCTGTCTGCGCGAAAACGCTGTCTTCCGAAGATGGTGGGCTGCCGGGCCACATCATCATCACGCCCGGCGGTGGCGGAGGCCGAGGGAACGACTCGGCCTATCTTGGTCCCAAGTATTCCAGCATTTATCTCGGAAATGGCAACCCACCCTCGCACACCGTTCGGCCGGGCAAGGTGACCGAGCCGATGGACACGGTGCGCAACGATTTCCGTCGCCGTGTCGATCAACGGTTTCTTAATCGCCGACGCACTGCTGTGACCGATGCCTACACGTATTCATACGAGCAAGCAATTCAGCTCATGAAGCAGCGCGAGATTTTCGATGTCTCGAAAGAGCCCGAAAAGGACCACGAGCGGTATGGTAAATACGACCTGGGCCGGCACTGCCTGCTCGCGCGACGGTTGCTCGAAAAAGGCATCAGCTTCGTTCAGGTGTCGCACTCGAATTACGACACGCACAACGAGAACTTCAACTTCCATATCGAACAACTCGGCGAGTTTGACCGCTCGTTCGCTGCATTTGTGAGCGACCTCGCCAGCCGAGGTATGCTCGACTCAACGCTGATCGTCGTCCTTTCCGAATTCGGCCGCACACCGAATATCAACCTGTACTATGGACGCGACCACTGGTCGCATGCCTGGTCGGTCGTGCTCGCCGGCTCGAAAATCCAGCGCGGGATTGCATATGGCAAAACGAACCCACGCGGAACCGAAGTCGTCGACGGTCAGGTCGATCACGCGAATCTTTTCCACACCTATTTGCAAGCTTCGGGAGTCGACTCAACTGACTCGTTCGACATCGAAGGCCGCGACGTTCCTATTGCCGACCCTGCGTCGAAGATGATCAAGCAAATCCTGGCGTGATTGTTCGTTGTTGAAGCGAGAGAGACTCCACCCATGAATGCCGCGCCGAGTGCAATTCCTCCAGGATTTGACCCGAAACTTGCACACGTGCTAACGCAATATCCCACGGAATTTCCCGTGGTTTCGTGCCGGTTCGACCCCAAGGGCCGCTACGTATTTTGCGGCATGGAAAGCTCTACGATCCACCGCTTTTCGCTCGCCGATGGGAAGAAAGTTTCATTTATTGGTGGGCACGACTCTTGGGTGTTTTCGCTCGCATTTTCCGCGGACGGCGCACGCTTCTTCAGCGGCGGCGGTGATGGCCAGGTGACCGAATGGGACACCGCGGCCGATGCTCCCAAGCCGGTTCGTAAGATCGCCGCGCATCAAGGTTGGGTTCGCGCGATGAGCGTGAGCAGCGATGGCAAGATTCTCGTCACCGGCGGAAATGACCGCGCCGTGCGATTGTGGGATGTGGCCACCGGCAAACCGATTCGCGAATTGAGCGGTCACAAGAACCACGTCTATTCGGTGAGCTTTCATCCCAACGGCAAAACCCTGCTCAGCGGCGATTTGTTGGGCGCCGTGAACGAGTGGGACTTGGCAACCGGCAAGCTTCTTGGCACATTCGATGCGAAGGCGCTTCACACTTACGAAGCGGGACAGGCCGTTGATTTCGGCGGCGTGCGTGGCCTGTGTGCTTCAAGCGACGGCAAACTCGTCGCCGCCGGCGGTCTGCACAAGGGGACCAATCCGCTCGGTGCCGTCCATGAACCGCTTGTGCTTCTGTTCGACGCAATTTCGCGCAAGCAAGTGAAAGCGCAAATTACCGAAGGAATCACCGGCGGCGTGATCTGGCGACTTTGCCCAGTGGCCGATGGCTCTGTGATGGGAGCCTGCGGCGGAAGCAACGGCGGATTGCTCTTCTTCTGGAAGGCTGATAGCGAAAAGCCCTGGCATAAATTTGCTCTACCGAGCCTGGCTCGCGACATGGATCTGCACGTCGACGGTCTGCGAGTCGCAACGGCGCATCACGACAAGCACGTGCGCATCACGCGACTCGCGGCAAAGGCGACCTGATTTCGATCAGGGCTTGAGCAATCCGCGCATTTCAAGCCAGTGCGCTGCGTGCGACGGCCAGGTAGCGATATCGGATCCTTCCACGGGTCGCATGCCGTAGCCGTGCCCACCGTTGCCATAAACGTGCAACTCGGCGGGTATCGCTAGCCGTTTGAGCGCGGCATAGAAAAGTACGGGACCAAGCGAGGTCGAACGATCATCATCGGTGTGGACGATGAAGGTCGGCGGGCAATCCTTCGTTATTTGCACGTCATCAATCAGAGCATCGGTCTTTGCGTCGTAGAGATTCCAGGGATAGATGAGCATTCCAAAATCGGGCCTGAAGGACGTGTCGTCAATCGAGTCAATTCGATCGTAGGCCCGCTTTCCACGCACGGTGAGCAACCGCGCCGCGGCATGGCCACCTGCGGAGAATCCCATCACGCCGATGCGATCCTTCTTTATGCCAAACTCATCGGCACGTGAGCGAATGAGCGAAATGGTTCGCTGAACATCTTGTAAGGGACGCTTCCAGCCCGGATCGTTTTGATCGATCTTCGTGCGATAGCTCAGGACAAACGCGGTAACTCCGCGTGCATTGAGCCATTCGGCGATCTCGGATCCTTCTTTGTCGGTCACCACGCGAGCGAACGCGCCTCCAGGTAAGATGACTACACCCGTCCCATTCGGCTTTGCAGGGCGATGCACTGTGAACGATGGCCGCGTGATCTTTCCCACACGCGTTGCCGGCGGATTCTCGCCTGAAATCTTGGGAAGAACCTCGCCATAGTTGCGCGTTGTTTCGCCAGGGGCGAGATCGGGCCAAACATCGATACGCTCGGCACCGTTTGCCATCTGAGTCACGCAAACACAAATCAAGAATGCAAGACATCGCATGGAGAGAGTTCCTGCGTTTGATTTCAAAGAATCATGCGAGAATTTCTTTAACAACGTGTGCCGGTTCGACACCGGTGAGCTTGAAGTCGAGTCCCTGGAACCGATGCGTTAGCCGCGAATGGTCTACACCCAATAAGTGCAGAACCGTCGCGTGCAAATCGCGTACATGGACCGGTTTTTCGGCCACATTGTAGCTGAAATCGTCGGTCGCCCCGTAAGTAAGGCCAGACTTCACGCCGCCGCCGGCCATCCACATCGTGAAGCAACGAGGGTGATGATCGCGGCCGGCCTCGGGGCTATCCCACTGTCCTTGCCCCGCAACGCCACGGCCGAACTCGCCGCCCCAGATCACCAGCGTATCGTCGAGCAGGCCTCGTCGCTTGAGGTCAATCACGAGTGCGGCTGTGGCTTGGTCGGTATCGCGACAGCGGGCCGTGCACCAGGAAGGCAGGCGGCTGTGGTGGTCCCAGTCGGGGTGAAAAAGCTGGATGAACCGTACGCCGCGTTCGGCCAGTCGGCGAGCCAAAATGCAATTCGCCGCGTAGCTGCCGGCACGTCGCGAATCGGGTCCGTAAAGCTCGAACGTCGCCTCGCTCTCGTCGCGCAGGTCGATCAGTTCGGGGATGCTCGTTTGCATCCGGTAGCTCATTTCATACTGCCGAATGCGCGTGGCGATTTCGGGATCGCCGGTTTCGGCCAGATGCTTCTGGTTCAACTGGGCAAGACCATCGAGCATCCCTCGGCGAAGCTCGCGAGAAATACCGTCAGGGTCGCGCAAATAGAGCACAGGATCTCGCGCGTTGCGAAGCTTCACACCCTGAAATCGCGATGGGAGAAAGCCGCTGCCCCAGTAGTGGTCGTAGAGTGGTTGATCGCTCGGCCGCTGCATTTTCGAGATCATCACGAGATAGTCGGGCAGGTTGCGATTCTCGCTGCCCAGGCCGTAACTCACCCATGAGCCGATGCTCGGCCGGCCAGGGATTTGATTGCCCGTAAGGAACTGAGTCATCGCCGGCGCGTGATTGATCTGATCGGTGTGCATCGACTTGATGAAGCACAACTCGTCGGCGATTTTTGCCATGTGCGGCAACCATTCGCTGACGGTCGCACCGCTCTTCACGCTTCGTGTGAATTTCACACGTGCCGGCATGACGAGCTGTTTCTGGTTTGATGTCATCGTCGTGAGTCGTTGACCCTGGCGGACCGACTCGGGCAATTCCTTGCCCGCCCATTTCATGAGGCCAGGCTTTTCGTCGAACAATTCAAGCTGCGACGGCCCGCCCGACTGCGTGAGAAAAATCACCCGTTTCGCCTTGGGTGCAAAATGCGGCAAACCCGGCAAGCCAAGCGGCTGAGGCGAATCGTTCGCAGCGCCTTCCCGCGCGAGCAAACCCGCCAGCGCGGCCGCGCCCAGACTAAGGCCGGTCGCGCGCCCCAGAAAGTGGCGGCGGGTAACGTCGAGGCCGTTTTCAGGTAGCTGTGGAAACTCGTTCATGCGATTACTCGTGCGAAATCGCTTCATCGAGGTTGAGGATGAGGCTTGCGACAAACGTGTAGGCCGCAAGCTCGGGATTGGCTGACGAATCAGGATTCGACTGCTTCAAGAAACGGCGAGCGTCGTCTGGGTTTGCATTAAAATGATCGCGTGCTCGCGCAAGTTCTCGTTCGAGCACGGTCAATTCGTCTGAATGCGGCGGCCGTGAAATCACGCGACGCGTGATGAAATCGAGTCGTGTCCGAGCGTCGTGATTCGAGGCGATAGCCTTTTCCGCAAGCGCGCTTGCAGCATTGAGATAGTTCTTATCATTGAGAAGTGTCAGCGCTTGCAAAGGCGTGTTCGTGCGGGACTGACGAACCTCGCAAACCCTGCGCTGGGCTGAGTCAAAGAGAAATGTCGGAGCAATGGCCCTGCGCCAGAAGGCGTAAACCGTCCGGCGATACTGCGCCGGGCCATCGCTTGGTTCATATTTGAATCGGCCCATGAACATTTCTTCCCAAACACCGTCGGGCTGAAAGGGGCGGACTGGCGGACCGCCGAGCGCGGGATTGAGCAGGCCAGAGGATTTAAGCGCGGCGTCGCGGAGCATCCAGCTGGGCAGGCGATATCTGGCGCCTCGCGCCAGCAGGCGATTCTCAGGATCGCGGGCCAGAAGCTCCGATGAGACGGTGGAATTTTGCTGATAAGTTTCGCTCGAGACGATGAGCTTCATGAGCCGCTTTATGTCCCAGCCGTGTTCCATGAAGTCGACGGCGAGCCAGTCGAGCAATTCGGGATGCGTCGGCCGCTCGCCCTGAAGACCAAAATCCTCTACGGTGCGCACTAGGCCCGCGCCGAAGAGAAGCTGCCATACGTGATTTACAATCACGCGAGCAGTGAGCGGATTGTCGCGCGAGACGATCCAACGTGCGAACTGCTCGCGGGTGCGTGGTTGGCCAGCAGGATACGGCCAGGGGGCGATTGTGGGCGGCACATCGCGAGTTACGATCTCTCCTTTTTTGTCCCACACGCCGCGCACGAGAATGTGAGTGGCTCGCGGTTCCTTGCGCTCGGCCAGCACCATCACGTCGATCTTTTTCGCGGCGGCCTGAGTCTCGTTGAGTTGGCGAGCGGCCCGATCAAGGGCGGCTTGCTCCTCCTGGAACGGGTGGTAATCCACCAGGAATTGCTCGAACAATCGGGCGCGAAGTTTCGTGTCGACCTTTGCTATATCGATCGGTCGCGGCAGGCCAGCTAGTTGTTCCAAAGGTGCCTTGCCAATTTCGCGAACCGCCGGGCCAGGTTGATCACTTGCCGAAAGACGAAAGCGGCCGATGTTGGCGTCGCCATCGGTCGAGCGCTGGCGCATCTCGAAAACGAGTTCTTCATCGGGCGCGAGTGTCAGCGGCTCGGCTAAAGCAAACACGGCAAAACGCGGCTGCTTCTGGTCGTGTCCGCGCGTCGTCCAGCCGTTGCGCGGGTCGTCGTCGAGCAACCCCTTGGGATCGCCGTAGTTGCGAGCTTCCTTCTGTTCGGTGGCCGCGTCGGCAATTGCGCTGGCGACAAGAATATCGCGCACCTGCGAATTCCCGCGGCGACGCACCTGCACCTTGACGTCCGTCAGAATGAACTCGCCCGTCTTGCCGCGAGAAAGACCGCCGTTCGTGTGGGACGGATGCGGCAGCACTTCAAGTTTGAGGCCGGTGATGCGATCGAGCGGCACATGCGCGGCGAGGCGGTAATCGTCCTGTCGGAGAATGGGACCCGAAGTTTGAACCGTGCCGTCTGGCTCTTGCTTCAGAACCGTGGCTTCGGTCGATTCCAAGCTTGCGGGTATTACCACTTGCCAGGCGTTGAAGCCCGCGGGAGTATTTCTCGCCCGCTCCGCTAACCAAACTATAAAGTCAGTCTCGGCTTCGTTTTTGGCCTTCACCACGCGTGGTTTGCGGGCGTCGACAAGTCCCTGCGCCTCAGCCACCGCACGCTGGGCACGAGGCGATTGATAGCCCAAATACGGCTTGGCCGATTTGCTCGCTTTGCCATCCTCGTCAATCGAGTTGAAGAACGCGGAAAGAGCGTAAAAATCCTTTTGCGTGATAGGATCATATTTATGCGAATGGCATTGCGCACAGCCGAGCGTTAACCCGAGCCAGACCGTGCCGGTTGTGCTCACGCGGTCGATGACGTAGTCGATGCGCGATTCCTCCGGGTCGCGTCCGCCTTCACCGTTCGTCATGTGATTGCGATGAAACGTCGTCGCGAGCTTCTGTTCGGGCGTGGCGTTGAGGAACAAATCACCGGCGAATTGTTCGATTGTGAACTGATCGAACGGCATATTGCGATTGAACGCGTCGATCACCCAGTCGCGCCAGGGCCAGTTGGTGCGCGTGTCGTCGCCCTGGTAGCCGTCGGTGTCGGAATAGCGGGCGGCGTCGAGCCACCACATCGCCATGCGTTCGCCGAAATGCTCTGAGGCGAGCAGGCGATCGACCAAATGCTCCGTTGCGTTCGGGCTGCGATCGTTGAGAAAAGCGTCGAGTTCCTCGAGCGACGGCGGGAGGCCAGTCAGGTCGAAAGAGAGTCGACGAGCGAGCGTATGCTTTGCGGCGGGCGGCGAAGGCTTCAACCCTTCGGCGGCGAGTTTTTCGCGCACAAACGCGTCAACCGGATGGAGGCTTCCCTTCGGTAACGTTGCTTTCATCGGCAGCTCGAACGACCAGTGCTTGCCCCAGGGGGCACCGGCCTTGAGCCACTCGCGAATCGTCTCGACCTGTGCTTTTGTGAGTGGTTTTTTGTGCGAACTCGGCGGCGGCATCACTTCGTCGGGATCGTCGGAGACAATTCGCGCCAGCAATTCGCTCTCGTCAATTGCCTTCAGCGATGCCACCTTGAGCACGCCTTCACGTTCGTCGAGGCGGAGCTTGGCTTTGCGATGTGCTGGGTCGGGGCCGTGGCAGGAGAAGCAGTTTTCCGAAAGAATCGGCAGAACATCAACGCCGAAACGAGGCGAACCGGCCTCGGCCGATGTGACAACGGCGAGCACCAGCGAAATCGCGATCGCGGCAAACTGCGCTTGCTTCATCGTGGGTCGCTCATTCCGAGAGCCTGCGTGTTTCAGCAGGGTCGGAGTGCTTCGGGCGGTGGGGCATACGGGGGACGAGCGGGCGCTGATCTCAACGCGCACTCGCGACGCATTCACCCACCATAGAAAAACCCGCGTGAGCGATCAACGGTCTGCCGCTTTTGCGGAGTCAGCTCGCGTTCGGAACCTTGCCGCAACGCCGCCAGCCTTCGGCCACAGCCGCGACGAGATGCCCCGACTTGGGATGTTCGGGCTCGATATCGACTGGCAAGCCACGGTCACGCAAGTTCTCCGTCGTCACGGGGCCAACTGAACCGACCACGACCGACTTTTCCAATGCCTCGCGGAACTGCGTTTCCAGTCCCACCTCGTTTGCGACTTGAAGCGCGTGCTCAACTTGCTGAGCAGCCGTGAACAATACAGCGCCAATCTCGCCGGCGATAATCTTGCCAATCGCGTCGCGGAGCGGAGCGGTATCTTCGGGAAGTGCCCAGCGGTAAACGGGCACTCGCGTGACGATTGCCTTCCGCTCGGCCAGGCCGTCGAGCAATTCCTGGTTCGGCTTGCCGTATTCTTGCACCGCAACACGCATGTCGGCGACGGGCACACGTGCGTCAATCAATGCGAGCGTCTCGCGCCAGGTGTTGGGCTCGCTCACCTGATGGTCGATCATCGCGCCCAGATTTCGCAGGGCCGATGAAGGTTTGGGACCACGAGCGATCACGGTCACGCGAGCGAGCAGGGCGGGCCAGTCTTCGAGCGGGAATTTTGGCTCGCTGCTTTCGACCAGATAGCGCACACCGACGCCAGTTTCAAAAATGACGATATCGAAATCGCCGTTTTTCAAGCCTTTGATGAAATTCTGTGCTTCGGAATTCTCGCTGATAGGAATCTCGCGGAGGGCGGGGGCGGCCACCGGAACGCCCCCATGCTTGGCAACAAGGTCGCCCAGCAAGCCCGCCATCCGCGACTCGAACACCACCACCTTCAAACCCGCGAAACCTACTTCGGATTGAACATCGCTTGACATGAGAATTCGCTTCGCGAAGGGTTGAGGTGGTTATTCCGACGTCTTCTGCATCACGATCTCATGCCGGCTGCGGCTCGGGCAAAATCGAGATCGGACTTGGCTTGATCTCAGACGACTGAGCGCGGCCATTCTTCTCGATAAAGATACCGTGCCAGCCGCGGCTTGCGTAGGTCAACGCCGCTGCGCCGCCCAGTCCGCCTACAACCGCGAAGGCCGCAAAGCCGGGACCAAAGCTGCCGGTCGCTTGCTTCATCAGGCCCAGCAGCGTCGGCAAGAAGAAGCCGCCGAAGCCACCCGCCGCGCCGACGAGGCCAGTCGTTACACCGATTTCCTTGGGGAACCGCAGTGGAACAAGCTGGAAGACGGCTCCGTTACCCATTCCCAGCATCGCCATGGCGACGAACATGAAGACCGTGCCGGCGGCGAGCGGAGGAACGGCGGCCAGGCCGAACAGAGCGGCGCTTGCCGCGAGGTAAAGCATCGTCAGCATTCGCACGCCGCCGAAGCGATCGGCAAGATAGCCACCGATAGGACGAATGCACGACCCGGCCATTACGCAGAGGGTGGCGAAGCTACCGGCCTGCACTCGCGAGAGGCCATACTGCGTGAGGAAGAAGACATTGAGGAAGCTCGCGAGTCCCGCAAAGCCGCCGAACGTGATCGCGTAGAGCAGGCAGAACCACCAGGTGTCGCGAATCTTCAAAACGTCGGCATAAGCTCGCAAGGGGCGAGGCGCCGGCTGGTTGGGGCTATCCTTGGCGAAGATCACAAACAGCACAAAAGTCGTGAGCAGTGGGATGAGTGCCAGGCCAAACACCGTGTGCCAGCCGAGGGCTTGCGCCAGTCGAGGACCAAAGAACGTGGCGAGTGCCGTGCCGCTATTTCCCGCACCGGCGATGCCCATCGCCAGCCCTTGATACTTGGCCGGATACCAGCGACTCGCGAGCGGAAGCGCGGCGGCGAAGCTCGCACCCGCAATGCCGAGCAACAGTCCCACCAGGATCATCTGCGAGAAACTGGTCGCCCAGAAGCAGCCGAGCAAGAGCGGCAGCGTGGTGAGCGACATTCCAATAATCGCGGTCCGGCGAGCCCCGATGCGGTCGGTCAGCAAGCCGAGCGCGAGTCGGAGAATGGCGCCGCCCAGAAGCGGGACGGCGACCATCAAACCTTTCTGACTATCGGACAGGCCGAAGTCGGGCACGATCGAGTTCGCGAGCGCGCCTGGCAGCAGCCAGATCATGAAGCTGACATCGAAGTAGAGGAAGGCTGTCAGCAGCGTCGGCGTGTGGCCGGCGCGGCGGAAATCACGCAGATTCATCAGTCCAAAACTCCCGTTGAGAAATGAGTTCGATGAAGTCGCTTAGACGCAGGCCGGAGAGGTATGACAGCCTTCAATCTTGGAGGCGGAGAAGTTGAAATCGTCGGCAGGCGGCAATTCGACAAAGACCGTATCGCCTTCGACACGCACGGGGAAAACCTGCACCGCCAGCTTCTCGCCGCTCAGGCATTTGCCGGTTTGCAATGAGAAGGTCTTCTTGTGCAGCGGGCAGGCTACCTTTGGCTCGCCCTTCTGGTCGCCGATGATTCCACGTGAGAGCACCGCCTCGCGCTTGTGCGGGCAGGTGTTTTCGGTGGCGTACCACTCGTTGCGCGAGTCGAACCGGTAGACGGCAATTTGCGTCGGGCCGTATTTGATCGCTCGGCCGCCTTCGATCGGGAAGTCGTCGATGTGACCGACGCGCACCCATTCCCGGAGCGATTCGCGGGTTTCTTCGGGCTCGCTGGGGGCGGGGAGTGTCGCGACTAAGCCGTCCATCGGCACGAAGTCGGCGGGCCAGGGGGCGGGGTGCTTCTGACCGCGTTCTGCGACGAATTCGATGCCCGGCTCGGTCTCGTCGGTGTTGGCGAACTGCTGGAAGAACTTGCGCTTCTCGGGATCGTTCACCACCACTTTCCATTCACATTCATACGAATCCACAAGCGATTGCATCTGCCGTTCGAGTTCCTCGGCAATGCCCAACTTGTCGTTGACGATCACCTCGCGGAGGTAGTCGATGCCGCCTTCCATCGCTTCGAGCCAGACCGAGGTGCGCGTGAGGCGGTCGGCGGTTTGGATGTAATACATCAGGAAGCGATCGATGTAGCGAGTCGCGGTTTCTTCGTCGAGGTCGGAGGCAAGCAGGTCAGCATGACGCGGACGGGCGCCGCCGTTGCCGCAGACGTAGAGGTTGTAGCCCTTTTCGGTGGCGATCAGGCCGAAGTCCTTGCTCTGGGCTTCAGCACACTCGCGAACGCAGCCCGAAACCGCCGCCTTGAGCTTGTGCGGCGAGCGGACGCCTCGGTAGCGATTTTCGACGCGTACCGCGAAGCCGACCGAGTCTTGCACGCCGTAGCGGCACCAGGTCGAACCGACGCAGCTTTTCACCGTGCGAAGGGCCTTGCCGTAAGCGTGGCCGCTCTCAAAGCCGGCGGCGATCAGTTCTTCCCAGATGTCGGGAAGTTGGTGAGCCGGTGCGCCGAAGAGGTCGACTCGTTGGCCTCCGGTGATCTTGGTGTAGAGGCCGTATTTCTGGGCGACTTCGCCGAGGACGATCAGTTTTTCGGGCGTGATTTCGCCACCGGGAACGCGCGGGACGACCGAGTAATCACCACCGCGCTGGATGTTGGCGAGGAAGCGGTCGTTAGTGTCTTGCAAGGTGGCGTGCGAGCGGTCGAGGACGTTGTCGTTCCAGAGGCTCGCGAGAATCGACGCAACGGCCGGCTTGCAAATCTCGCAACCGCTGCCGCTGCCGTGGCTGGCGATGAGGTCGGCGAAACTGCGTGTGTTGGTGATCTTGACGATCTGGAACAGCTCCTGGCGGCTGTGTGCGAAGTGCTCGCAAAGGCGGTTATCCACCTTGGCGCCGGCGGCCTTCATTTCTTCCTTGAGCAGGCTGGTAACGAGCGGAATACAGCCGCCACAACCGGTGCCGGCCTGGGTGCAGGATTTCACTTCGCCAAGCGTCGTCAGCTTGCCGTCGCGCACCGCCTTGCGAATCGCCTGCTCGCCGACGCCGTTGCACGAGCAAACCTGGGTGTCGGGCCCACAGCTCGCGGTTTCTTTGCGGCCCTGCATCAGCTCGCCAGGGCTCGTCTGCAACTCGCCGCCGCTCTTGAAAATCCCGAGGAGCGTGCCGTAATCCGACGCGTCGCCAACGAGAATTCCACCCAGCAACTTCGTGCCGGTTGTGTTGAAAACGAGCTTCTTGTACACGCCGCCGAACGGATCTTCGTAGGTCAGCGAGCGAGCGTTTTCAGCCACAAATGGATCGCCGAAGCTGGCGACGTCGACACCCATGAGCTTGAGCTTCGTCGACATGTCGAAGCTTGTGAACTGGCGTTTTTCGCCCGTCAGATTCGCGGCGACGATCTCGGCCATTTCGTAGCCCGGGGCCACGAGGCCGTAAATCATGCCGCGATGGAGTGCGACTTCGCCGATCGCGAAGACGTTGGGATCAGACGTTCGCAAGTTGTCGTCGACGACAATGCCACCACGGGGGCCGACTTCGATGCCGCACGACTTGGCCAGCTCGTCGCGAGGACGGATGCCGGCGGAGATCACGACCATGTCGACTTTGAGCTTCTGGCCGTCTGCGAAGTCGAGCCCTTCAACCTTACCGTTTCCAATAAATTCTTTCGTGTTCTTGCCAAGATGAACGCGTACCTTCATGGCTTCGATCTTGTCGAGCAAGGTCTTCGAGCCATGATCGTCAACCTGGCGCGGCATCAGGCGAGGGGCGAATTCGACGACGTGTGTTTCAAGACCGAGGTCGCGCACCGCCTTCGCTGCTTCCAGGCCGAGCAAACCGCCGCCGATGATCGCGGCCTTCTTGGCAGTCTGCGAATAGGCGAGGATCTGTTCGAGGTCTTCGATTGTGCGATAGACGAACACGCCCTTCTTGTCGACGCCCGGCACGGTCGGCACGAACGGGGCCGAGCCGGTGGCGAAGATCAAGGTGTTGTACGCGACCTTTTCCCCCTTGGCCGACGTGACGATCTTTTTCTTGCGATCGACGCTAGTGGCACGGTCGCCCAGGTGAAGTGTGATGCCAAGCTCGGCGTAGCGTTCTGCGCGAGCCATTTGTAGCGGCTCGGCGTCGCGCTTATCGAAGAATTTCGAGAGGTTCACGCGGTCGTAAGCCGGCCGGCGTTCCTCGCAAAACGTGATAATCTCGAACTGCTTATTGACGTCGAGTTCGGCGAGCGTTTCGCAGAATCGGTGGCCGACCATGCCGTTGCCCAGCACGACGACCTTGTGCCGCGTTGTGTTGTTCGTAGTCATGATCGGCTTCCCTTGAGGGTGGAAAACTCAGCTTGAGTGGGGTCGATAACTTCGTCGTTCGCTGCGCGTCGCAAACTCACAGCGCACGACTTGTAGGCGGGTTGTCGCGATTCACGATCAAACACCGGGTCGGTCAGGCGATTCGTGCTCGCGTCGTGCATCGGGATGAAAAGGTGGCCGGGGGGAACCGTCGGAGTCACAACCGCGCGAACCTTGAGCCGTCCGCGCTTCGACTCGACAACCACCCAGTTGCCGGCCTTGATCGCGAGTTGTTTTGCGTCGGCCGGATTGATCTCGACGAGCGGATCGCGCGGGTAGAGCTTGCGTAAAACGTCAGACTTCGACGTGCGAGTCTGCGTGTGCCACTGCGCCGCACTGCCACGGCCGGTGAGAAGCTGAAAGCGGTAGCGTCCGCCAGGAATTTCCGGCAGCGGGCGAGGCTCTTCGAAGAGGAACTTGGCGCGGCCGTCGGCATGAAAAAACTTGCCGTCGGCGAAGAGTCGACGTTCGGTTGCGGTGTCCGCTCCTTCTGCGGGAAAAGGCCACTGCATGCCGCCGGCGTTATCGAGAGTTTGATAATTCTCGATGCCGCTGAAGTCGCATGGCTGGCCGGCGGAAAGCCGCTTGAGGATCTGAAACACCGCTTCGGGCGAGCTCCATTCTGCGAACATCTCGCCCACGCCGTAGTAGTGGGCCACCAGCTTGAAGATCGAGAAATCGGCAAGAGCCTGACCGGGAGCGCGACGCACCTTCTTGATCAAACCGATCCGGCGCTCGCTGTTGATGAGCGTTCCTTCTTTCTCACCCCAGCCGGCAGCGGGGAGCAGCAGGTCGGCCATCTGCGCGGTTTCGGTCGAGTGATACATGTCCTGGACGACCAGGAATTCAAGCTGGCCAAGCGTTTCGCGAAGCTGGTTCTGACCGATCCACGAGTGAGCAGGATTGGTGGCGATCACCCAGAGCGCCTTGATCTTGCCCGCGCGAATGCCATCGATGATCTGGTCGTACGCCCAGCTTCCACGATCGGGAATCCGCTCTTCGGGGATGTTCAAAATCCCGGCGACCTTTGTGCGATCAATGGCCTTGGTGAAGTCGCGGCCGCCGAGCAAATTGGTCGTGTTCGAGAACAGCCGCGAGCCCATCGCGTTGCACTGACCGGTGATCGAATTCGCACCGGTGCCGGGCCGGCCGATGTTGCCGGTCATCAGCGCCAGGTTGATTGCGGCCTGCGCGGTTTTGACGCCTTGATGGCTCTGGTTGACGCCCATCGTCCACCAGAACGAAACGCGCTTCCCTTGCTGAATCCGGCAGGCGGTCTCGCAGATATCGGCGATGTGCAAGCCGGTTTCGGCGGCGACGCGCTTGGGCGTGTAATCCTTGACGAATTCGGCAAACTCCTCGAATCCATTCGTGTGCGCCTTGATGAATTCGTGATCAACCCCGCCGTTCTTGATGATCAGATGAGCGAAACCGTAGAGCAGGGCAAGGTCCGACTTCGGCTTCACCGGCAGGTGCATTGTCGCGGCCATCGCCGTTTCGGTGCGCCGTGGGTCGATGACGATGATTTCGGGCGAGTGCGGGTTGCTCGTCACGCGTTCCCAGAGCACCGGATGCGCGATGCACGGATTAGCGCCGATGAGCACGATGCAGTCGGATTCTTCGAGGTCGTGATAGGTATAAGGAGGGGCGTCGAAACCGAAGCTTTGCTTGTAGGCGACAACGGCCGACGCCATGCACTGCCGCGTGTTACCGTCGCCGTGAACGATGCCCATTCCGAACTTGGCAAGTGAGCCGAGCAGGGCCATTTCTTCAGTGGCGATTTGTCCGGTGCTGAGGAACGCAACCGAGTCGGGGCCGTGAACCGCCTGAATTTCCTTGATGCGCGTGACCATCGTGGTCATCGCCTTGTTCCAGTCGATCGGCACGCGATTGCCATCAGGACTCCGCAGAAGCGGAACGGTCGCGCGGTCGGGTGCATCGAGAACGGAAAGAGCCTCCCAGCCTTTGGGGCAGGCCATGCCGCGATTGACGGGATAGATCGTCGTTGGCGAAAGGTTTACCGCCGAGCCTTCGCGGAGATGCACGGTCAGGCCGCAGCCGGTCGAGCAAAAGCCGCAAACCATGCTCGTCACGGAGTCGGGCGTTTTGTTCGCGGGAACCTGGCCGAGACCGAAGCCACCGGGCTCGCGAAGTAGCTCGCGAGTGAGCTTGCCGTCCTTGGCGCGAATGAGTTGAATCGCGCGGTCGAACAGGGATTGTCCGTCGTTAGCCAACGTCATGTTCAATATCCCCCCGGCATCTTGGATTTGACGACCGCGGTGAAGAACAGCCATCGCTCGCAGAGTTCCGCCGCGATAGTGAGAGGGAGAACCAGGACGGATGCGGCCACCATTGCGCCACGATCCGCCCCAATCGCCCCCACCGCGACAAACAGCGGCACGATGATTCCACCGACGATGCCCAGGGAGAGTCGCCGCCCCGCGACGCGCTTGAGCACGCCGTCGAGCAGCCGGGCCGACTTATTCAAAGGTTCGATTTGCGACTTGAGCGAGATCGCTTGCAGCTTCGCTTCAAACACCAACTTCGCGCCGGTGACGAGCATGAGGGCCAGCGCCGCTGGCACAACCATCGCCACCGGAGCGCCAGTAATTCCGAGACACACAAGTGACGCTGCAAAGCCCAGAATGAGCGTGGTGAAGTAGAACTTCGTGCCACCGATTTCCGCAGCCCAGAACGGCCGCTTGACGACGTGATAGACCATCATCGACGTGCCAACGCCAACTAGTCCCGCCAGCACCGTCGCGACCAGCAGCCCCAGCGTGAGCATCGGCCGATCGAGCAGAAGATTCGCGGCGACATACGCCATCGCCGCATGAATGAAGAGGCCGAACGCCGCCACTTCACGGCTCAGCCACGAGTGGCGAATGCCCAGAATTGCGCGATACGCATAGAGAGGACGCCCCAGGTGTAACAGGCTCGCACCGAGGCCGAGGAAGCCAATCGCCAGGCTCAACGCACCCAGGCCGGTAATGGTGTGGCCAGTTTTAAGTCGTGCGATCAGATCGACGAGAAACCCGCCGACAGAAAGCTGCGTAAGAACCAGCATCGCCACGAGCGGCGTGTGCGCGTGTTCGGGCTTGAGACGATCTTCGTCGGCGGGGCGAAGATCATCGTCGACACTGGAGCGGCGTGAGAGAAAAACGGTCGAGGGTTGAGTGATGCTTGGCGAAGGTGCTCCCGCGAGAAACTCGCCCGCTTCCGCACGCGCCTTGATGTCGGCGACGTCGATAATCGTGATGCTGATCGCTTCGTGCGGGCAGGCCTGAACGCAGGCAGGGGCTTCGCCGGCAGCAAGGCGATCGCCGCACATATCACACTTGCGAACGATCCCTTTGCCTGCGTGAAATTTGGGGACGTCGTAAGGGCAGGCGAGCGTGCAATACTGGCAGCCGAAGCACTGGTCGTCGAGGTGGCGGACAATGCCGGTGATCGGGTCTTTTTCGTAGGCGTCGACCGGGCAGGCGTTGAGGCAGGCGGGGTCGACGCAGTGGTGGCAGGCCGAGGTGACGTGCTGGATCACCGGCAACGAGAATGTGCCGCCGATGAGCATTCCCACATCGCGCCAGGCTTCGTTTTCATCGAGACCGTTGAGCGAGTGGCAACCCGCGACGCACGCCTTGCAGCCCGAGCAGCGATCGAGATCGACCTCGAATCCATATTGTTGGCCGGGGCCGGGAGCAGCGGCAGGGATGAGCGCTGAGTAGTAACGGCCGTGGGCGGGAAGCGGCGAGCCGTCGTGATACTGCGAGAATCGCTCGACGGCCGTCAGGTCGGCCTGGTCGCGTAACAGATCGGCGATGAGATCGCCTGACTGGCGAGCCGGCGCCCAGAGCGAAAGCTCGTCGTTCGCTCCCAGGGTTGTCTGGCTGCCGGCATCGCCGAGTTTCATCGCCGAGATTCCCCGCCGCGACTCGCCTGCGCCACAAGGCAGGTTGTCGCAACGGCGTCTCTAGAAAGCAGCGAAAGTGCCGAACAGCCAAATCAGCCTGAAAAACAGGGCATTTTGCGGATCAGCGAATGGTCGTGATTGCGCCTTTTTCGCGAAACCGAAGGGTGTCGAAACTCACCGAAAGGCACCCTTGCGATCAAACCAAGCAGCTTTGCACGGCATTCGGGCAGGAAACCATGATCAAGAGTCGATCATATGGATGACGTCGCCGAATTGGCATCGGTCCCAAGAGTCATGCGCATCAGTTCAGGCAAAGAGCGAGCGTTGAGCTTTTTCATCAAACCGGCGCGGCGCATTTCCACAGCGCGCGGAGTGATCGTCAACATCGCCGCAATTTCCTTGTTCGGCCGGCCTTCCTGAATGAGCTGGAGAACTTCCTTCTCTTTGTCCGTCAGGCTTTCCAGGCGTGAACGCACGGTTTCTGTTGCCGCATCGCGATTGAGGCGTTCGGCATCGTCGCGAATCGCTTGCTGAACTTTTTCGAGCAAGGCCTGGCCGTTGAATGGCTTTTCGATGAACTCGACCGCGCCCGATTTCATCGCACGTACGGCCATTGGCACGTCGGCATAAGCCGTGACGAAGAGTACAGGCGATCGCCAGTTGCGACGCGTCATTTCTTCGAGCAGTTCGAGCCCGCTTGTCCCCGGCATGCGCACATCAAGAATGACGCAGCTTGGGCCGCTGGGATGGAACGCGCCAAGGAAATCGCGGGCGCTGGCGAACGCAGTGGCGGAAAGACCGACGGTCCTCAGCAACCAACACAGCGATTCACGCATGTCGGCGTCGTCATCCACGACGTAAACCATCGAGTTCCGCATCATCGCCACCGGAGACAGGAAGAATGAACTGAAAAACGGTTCGCGTGCCCTGGTCGGAACTCACCCGGAGTTGCCCGTGGTGCGCCTCGGCAATGGATCGGCAGATCGCCAGCCCCATGCCCATGCCTTCGGCACGCGTGCTGTAATACGCGTCAAAAACTCGGGTCAAATCGTCGGGTTTAATGCCCGCTCCATTGTCCTCCACCTCGAACATCACACAGTCGTCGGAGGGTTGATTTGTCCTCATAACGACTTTGGGAGTTGGAACTTGCGACGATCGCAAGGAGTCGATCGCGTTACGCACCAGGTTGATGAGTACCTGCTGCACCTGCGTCGAGTCTCCCCACAAACAAGGCAATCCCGGTGCCGGTTCAATTAAGACTGCAATCCCATCGCGATTCGCCTCGAGTTTGAGGATCTCTTCGACCTCCGCCATCGTCTGGTTTGGGTCGAACCATTCGCGGTTGGGACCATGCCGCGTGACGAACCTTCGCACCTGGCCGATGATCCTCCCTGCGCGAAGCGTGGCCTCGAGTAAACGCTCGAGCGCTTTGCGAATTTCGTCAAGTGCGGGAGTTGGCGATTTGAGAGTGATCAAACACCCTTCAGCGTAGTTCGCAATCGCGCCCAGGGGTTGATTGAGTTCATGCGCCAGACTCGATGCCATCTCGCCAATCATGGTTGTACGGTCGGCATGTCCCAGTTGTTCCACGAGCCTGAGATGGCGCGTTTTTGCTTCTTCGAGTTGCCCCGTACGTTCGATCACCCGTACTTCAAGAGCTTCACGAGTTCGACGCAATTCATCAACCTGGCGACGAATCAGCCCGACAGCCGGCCGCAAAATCGACCGCCAGATGGCGAAAAGGGCAACCATGATCAGACCCGTTACCACCAGGCTGATATTCCGCAAGTTGTCTATTCGCGATCTTGCTTCAAGTTCATAAAGCCCGACGATTCGTTCCATCCCCTGCAGAAATTGCGACTCGTTCGCGAGGATAATTCCGACGTCTCGGCGAATGGTGGTGTGATCGGGCGTCGGCTGACCTGCGTCGGCGTACAGCGAGCGTGCGGCCGTTTGCACGCGCCGAAACGTTGGGTCCAATGACGTAAAGGCCGATCGAACATCTTCGCTATTCGAACCGGATGCGAGCCGATCCTGGGAGTTCGACCAAACAGTGAGTACCGATCCAAGCTCATTCACGTCGGGCTTTGCGCCGCTCGCAATTTCGCGTTCGATCGCCAGCGCCGTTTTTGCCAGTCGCTGGCTGAGCATACGTTGGCGTCCGGCGACGTTGATCAACGGGGCATCAGTCATCAGCCGGACGAGCGAGGGCTGCACGAGCGCTTCGTTGACAATCACAAGCCCTGCGGCCAGCGACAGCGCCAGCACACAACGATGATTCAATACTCGCGCCAAACTATCGTCCATCGTTCAGATGCTCCGGTCGCTCGCCACAGTCTCGCGGTGGCCTGCTTACATTCTCTATCATCGCGAGTAACGACTACCTGGCGTCAAGACCGTAAAGTCGGTCGAGTTTTGAGTTCACAGCTTTCAATTCAAAGAAAAACATGAGCAGAGAGCGGAAATCAGCGGGCTTTGTCAATCGTGCCGCTAGGAAGTAATCAATCGTATCGAATCTGGATTAGATAATCGTTGGCCGAATCTCTCGTACGACATGCTGGACATTGTGTCCCAGCGCACGATAATCGCCGTCGAATTGCAGAATTCGACAACGCTCGACCGCTGCTGGCTAGATTCACGTCGAATCCAGGAATGATCCAATGTTGTATCCTAATCGTCGAGACTTCGTACGTGCGGCGGGATCGGTCGCCGCTGTGATGATGGTTCCATCAGAAGGTGCCGCAATGATTGCTCCGAATCCAGATAACGCGCCGATCGACCCTGTGGCCAAGCGAAATCTCCAATACCGTGAGTGGTATGGAATCAACCGCCAGGAACTCGGCGAGGCCAACCCGCTTGCCGCACTTACTTTGATCGGTACGGGCGAGATTTCTTGTATTGCGTTCGGCCGCGTGACCAAGGTTTATCCAGCGCCGCCGTTGATCGCGCACATCAAAGGCCTGATGCACGGCGTGATTGCCACTCAGGCGGTCGGGGCGCGTCGGCAACGAGGCAAAACGCCGGACGCCGTTCGTAAAAACGCTGCTGCGTTGGCGGCAGCTCTGGAGGATTCTCTCAAGGACACGCGCGACCTTCCGGCCGAAATCGCGCCTCACATCAAAACCGTGCTCACCGCTCTTCAAACGATGGCGGCCGGCTGGGGCAAGGGAAAGCCAAACGACCCCAACGAATTCCGCGCGACCCTCAAGTCGGTCATGCCCAGCCTCGACAAGGTGCTCGACGTGGCTGGCGAGGCGACGTATCAGTCGATCGCGAAGAATCTGCAGGCCTTTGCCGACGAGCATCCCAACGAATGGAAAACATGCATCTTCGGCGTTTGCGGGGTTGGCTTTGCGCGTCGCGATAGTGTTGAGATTGCGGCGGCAATGTCGGTGATGGGCCGAGATGCGGTTGGCACGCGGCTTCTCTACCTCGAGAGTGCGTTCACAATTCCAGCAGGCATCACGCAAATCGCTGCAGCACTCGCCGATCGCGAACTTGGCCAGGATGTGTTTGGCGATCCCTACAGGATGTGGCGAGACTTGCTGGGCGACGTCGCAATTCGACACGCCGGCGGCGGATTCTTTCCTGAAACGGGGCGTCCTCGCTGAATAAAAAAGGGCGGTTGCCTGCCAGTGCGATCCGTCAGATCGCTTCATGACATGGCCGCCGCCCCCTTCTTCAAACGCTT
The DNA here is from genome assembly GCA_945957605.1 of uncultured Isosphaeraceae bacterium. Taxonomy (GTDB): domain Bacteria; phylum Planctomycetota; class Planctomycetia; order Isosphaerales; family Isosphaeraceae; genus CAMFLR01. The sequence goes on along the minus strand of CAMFLR010000002.1, from coordinate 605,490 downwards.
ACTTTCGTCGGGCCAGTTTGGCGGCGATCGACGATTTCTGAACGATAGCGGCAGGGTTCTCCAGCGTGATGCCGTTCTTCGTCACCATCGCCACAACATTTTGGCCGCCGTTGATCTGGTGATTGCGAGCGTCGAGCACGCCGGACGCATAGATCGTGAATTGGCGCGCGGTCGAAAGATTCAGCGCCGTCTTGGGCACGAGTGTGACCGTGTGGGCAACGGAGTCGTAAATCGCTTGCTTGAAGAAGACGTAAACGTCGTCCTTCGTTCCGAATATCTTGTCACGCCCAGCCGCGGCGAGGCGGTAATTCGATAGGCCGGGGGTTGTGGGATTGAGTGCATCGCTGAAACTGATCACGATATTTGTGCTTGTCGCTTTTTTCACGGTAACGTGCGCAAGCTGAATCGACACCACCTTCGTGATCGGTTGAGTATCAATATTCGTGAGCGCGACGGCTGCTGGGACAATGCCTTGATACTTCGCGTCGCTACTCTTGGCGGCGGAGAACGTCACAGCGTAGCCAATCGGCCCGTCGTTGGTGTTCTGGTTCGAGCCGGTGACGGTGATCGTCTGAGGAATGTTCCAGTTCGATGCGTCGAACGCAAGGATCGACGTGCTCGCTACGCCTTCGTTGGGGTTCGACGAAGCAAGGTTGATGGTTACCGGCGCGAGCGGTTGCGAATTCAGTTGCACGGTGAACGTCGCAGTTCCGCCGCCGCTGGTCGTCTGCAAGGCCGAAGTCGGCGCGACCTTGATTCCTGCGTGGTGTGTGTTGATATTCACAAGACTCACGCTTGGCACCGTGAGACCGCTGTACTGCGAATCGCCGCTGGTCAACTTTCCGAGATTAATCTTGTAAGCCACGTCGCCCTTATCAATGACGCTGCTCACGCCCGTGACTGTAACGGTTTGCGGTACGTTCCAGTTCGCGCTGCTGAAGGTCAAAACGGAAGGACTGACGACTCCTTCGTTCGTGTTGTTCGACGACAAGGGAATCGAAACGCTCGAAACAGGTTTCGATGTGAGCACAACGGTAAATGTCGCGGTTCCACCAGCATCGGTCGTCACCAACCCGCTCGTGGCCGAGAGGCTAACGCCAGCGACGTGGCCATTCACGTTTGAAACCAGGACGTTAGGCGGCTGCAGTCCGCTGTAAACGGGGTCGGTCGACGTTCCCTTGCTCAAGATGATCGCGTATGTCACGGTGCCTTCGGCAATGAAGTCATCGGCGCCCGTGATCGTCACCTTTTGCAACTGGTCCCAGTTCGCAGGGGTAAACGTGAGGCTCGTTTTGTCGATCGTGCCTTCCGACGTATTTCCCGACGAGAGCGTGAAACTCACGTTCGCGGCCGGCTGCGACTTCAAGCTCACCGCAAAGGCAGTCTGGCTGCCGCTTCCGGATGTCACGAGATTGCCGAGCGTCGAGACGTTGATACCAGGCTGGTTGGTATCGACATTATTCACCGATACATCGGCGACCGGGAGGTTGGAATAGTTCGGGTCGGTGCTCACGCATGCGGCTGTGTTGATGCTGTAAGACTGGTTCCCTTCAACCGCACTGGTGACAACGCCGAGGACGTTCACGGCCTGGGCGATGTTCCAGTTGAGCGGCGTGAACACAAGGCTGGAGACATTGATCGTCCCCAGGTTCGGCTGGCTCGAGGTCAGGCTGATTGTCACGTTGGCAGTGGGCTGCGATTTCAGGCGGACGCTGAATGAAGTCGAGCCGCCGAGTGTTGAGGTAACGAGGCCGCTCGTTGGTGACACGTCGACGCCAACGGTGTTGAAGTCGAGGTTCGTCACGCCGACATCCGATGCATCGAGCGAGTTATACGATGTATCGCTGCTAACTGCCGGCGCTAGGATGATGTTATACGTCTGATTGCCGGTTGCGACCGCGCTTCGTGTGCCGACGACACTCACGCTTTGTGGGACGTTCCAGTTTGCGGGCGTGAAGATGAGCGAGCCGACCCCAGGGGTTCCCAGCGCGGGGTTGCTGGACGAAAGAGCGATGGTGACCGTCGCCAATGGCTTCGAGTTGAGCGAAACAGAGAACGCGCTTGAACCGCCCAGGTCAGACGTAACCAGGCCAGCGGTCGGCGTGACGTTGATGCCGACCGTATTATTGTTCGTGTTGGTCACCCCGACACTGCTGAGCGTTAGCCCCTGATAATTCGTGTCGGTGCTCGTCGCAGGGCCAAGGTTAATCGCATAGGTGCGCGTAGGAATCGCCGACGCGTTGATGACGCCAGTAACCGTCACCGTTTGCGGAGTGTTCCAGTTGGCTGGGGTAAACGTCAAGGAATTGACGTTGGGCAAGCCCTGGGTCGTGTCGGACGATTGCACGGGAATCACAACGTTCGCCAGCGGCTGAGAGGTAAGTCGCACGGTGAAGGTTGAACTGGCACCAAGTGCGGACGTGACAAGCCCCGAGATCGGCGTGACGACCGTGCCGAAATGGTTATTGTCGAGATTAGTCAGGTGAACGCTAGGAGCGGTCATGCCGTTGTAAGTCGAATCGGCACTCGTCGCGGGTGCGAAGTCGACCGTGTAGTTGACGTTTCCACCGTCGACGTGATTGTCGACGCCCGTCACGGTCACCGTCTGCGACTGATTCCAGTTCGTCGAGTCAAATGTCAACGATGAAACATTGACCTGCCCCTGGCTTGTGTTCGACGAGCTGAGGTTGAGCACGACGGGCGCAGTGGGCTGAGAATTGAGACGCACCTTGAACGAGGTGGACGTGCCGGTTTGGCTAGTTGCCAGTCCGCTCGTGGGTGTGACGGTGAAGCCTGCGGCGTTGACGTTCAGGAGCGTGACCACGGCTGCCGTCGTCGTGCCGAGCGAAACTCCGCTGGGCGAACTCAACTGCACGTTGATCGTCTTGTCTGGCCCAACAACGAAGTTGGGCAGAATCGGTATGACGAAGTACTGCGTCGCATTCGATCCATCACCGAACATGGCGGTTCCCGATACGTCGGTGTAATCGACGTTCGGAATTGCAGTTCCCGCGCTCGTGGAATAATTCACACTCGCGAATCCCGACGATCCGTTCGTACGTGTGACGGCAATCGTCGCGTAACCTCCGGACTGTGCGGTCGCATAGCCAATCGACGAGAACTGCACGGTCCCAGCGGCGACCGGCGTCTGCACATAATCGCCCGAGAATTCCGACGTATTGCCGGCCGAGTCAGTCGCCGTCGACGACACGAATGATCCAATAGGAATGTTCGTCGAACCTGTGAACGTGAAGGTGGCGTTACCGTTGCTGTCGGTATTTACATTTGTGAAACCAACATAGGTTTGCCCCTGGCCGTATCCCGACTTGTCCTTGACGGGGTTCGAGAAGAACTCGATACGGAAGCTCGCGTTGGGGGTGCTGTTCAGCGTGCCGGTGATAATGGGAGCCGAGCCTGGCGTTACCGACGTGATCACCGGGAAGTTCTGGAGCAGGTTTGCTCCCGTGTGTGGGCCGCCGGGGGTGTTCAGGACGACAGCGCCATTGCCTCCCATGTCGATGCCGAGTCCACCGTTCGAGAAGATCGAGTTGCCCAACATCTCGATCCCCTGGCACGAGTTGTCGAACGTAATGCCCTGTTGTTGATTGAAGGCGATGATATTCCCTTGGCCGGCCGCTGTGCCGCCGATCGTGTCGTTGAGCGCACTGAAGTTATCGGTGATTCCCGCCTGGTTGGGGATTGGTTTCGTTCCGGTAAAGTCGGTGCCAATGAAGTTTCCCTGCACCAGACAGTAATTGGACGCCATGTTCAGGCCAGCCGAACTATTACCTGAGAGCACATTGTTCAGGATGGTAATCTGAGTCGGGCCAAACATGTCGATGGCGCGGCCGTTGTTGCCGATCGGAGCAGTACCCTTGGCATCGGTTCCAATGTAGTTACCTTCGATCGTCGTGCCGCTCGCGCCGTTTCCGAAGAACCCAATTCCACTTCCTCCATTTCCGGAGATCACATTTCGCGCGGCCGGTACGGTTCCTCCAATCGTGGTGTAGCTCCCTGTTGGTATATCAATGCCACCGCTGCTATTTGCTAGCGCTTGCTCTCCGCTCACATCGACACCGATGTAATTTCCTTCAACCACGTTCGACTGAGAATGGGCGAACAGGTTGAACGCAACACCTCGTCCGCCGTTCCCCGAAATGATATTCCTCGCCGCCGTGGTCAATCCGCCAATCGTGTTAAACGAGGAGTTTTGGATCTCAACTCCTCCACCTGCGTTTCCAGCCTTCACCGAACCCGTGAAGTCAGTACCGACGAAATTTCCTTCCACCCAGTTGGAATTCCCGGAAATAAGGTCGATTCCATACTGGTTAAAGTTAGAGATCGCCAGTCCCTTGATGACGCAGTTGCTCGCCGTCACTGCGATTCCATCGACGCTACCTGCGCTCGTTCCATCGAGGTCGATAACCGGCGTCGACGAATAGCCCGGCTGCGACGTGCCGTCGATCGTCAGCGCGTTCGTTATGGTAGGCAATGCGGATTGCGGCGAAATCGTGTGCTTGCCACTGCCGGAGATCGCAAATGTGATCACGTTCGGCGCGAGCGCGTTGGTGGCGTCGATGATCGCTTGACGGAGCGAACCTGCACCTGAGTCATTCGTGTTCGTCACGACGAACCCAGTTAGCAATTCGCGTGCTTCAAGCCGCTCGAGAACAATGCGCGAAGGAGACTTGCGACCACGGCGCGAACGAGGGGGGGTGATCGACACGGTCGATTTCTCCGGCTGTATAGCTTGTTGTAATATCGAATAGGAGTGAATTGATCTGTGAAGAATAACACTCCGATATCACGCGAGCAAGCAACACATAAGTTCGCCGTACTCCATCGATCAAAAAAAGCATCGAATCTAAAGTGCTTAAAACAAAAGCGTTGGGTCTCAGTAATAAAGGCACATATCAAATTTGTGGTCAGGAAGTAATCTATCGCTGCTTGAATGCCAAGCTTGGCGGCTATTGTCGATAAAAGCTGAAACGACTGGGGTGCTTGGCTTTTTCTATCTCTTGCCACCCACAATCGTCGCGGCGGGATTGGGACGCGGATCTTAGCCTTGCGCACCTGTTTTGAACGTCAGAGATCAGTCGCTCTTTTGCCGATTGCGAAAAGCGTTGGCCTTGGCACGGTTGCCGCACACCGACATGCTGCACCATCGGCGCCCGTGGGCCTTGGTCCGGTCCAGAAACAGGAGCGAGCAGACTTGCCCCTCGCACGCGCGAATCATGCGGAAATCCACAGTGCAAATCAAATCCGCCGCCACATCGGCAATGGGTTGCAAGAGTTCTTCAGGGCTCTCCCAGCGCCTGACTCTTCGCAGCCGTAATCCTGTCTCAACGGTGGTTGACTCGATCGTCGCGTAGCTGGTGTCCTTGGCGAGCAGTTCGTTCAGCGGTTGCAGGGTGGTGGCAGACTGCTCGGTAAGCGGCTTTCCCATGCGCATGGTGACGAACTCGCGCAGCCAGGCTCGGAAGACCCGGGCACGTCCTGCAATCACATCCAGCGTCGGCAGATCCTTTGACTGCTGATATCGGGCCGAAATCTCTTCCGGAATCAAATTCGCCTGTCTCAACCAATCGATGAGATCCTGACCGTTCTCGAGCCATTCCACTGGAACACCCTTGGGCGTCGCAACGGTGTTCAGGAAGTCGAGCGCCAGGTGATCGCCAATGAAGAGAGGGGAAATTCGCTCAGGCATCGAAGAATTGTCTCGTGGGCGGTTTTACCCAATTGTACCCGGAAAAAGGTTTGCAAGGCGGTTACTCTTTGGCTATAACCGCTAATAATGAGATTTAGCGGTTATCAATCAGGAGGAAAAACCATGCGAGCGATTCTCAGGAGTCAGTTCGGTGGGCCGGACGTGCTGGAAATCCGCGAAATCCCGGAGCCGGAGCCGAAAGCGGGTCACGCGGTGATCGAGATCAAGGCGTTTGGCCTCAACCATGCCGAAACGCATATGCGCAAGGGGGAATGGGCAGAGATTGCGGATGTGAGCGGAATCGAGTGTGTGGGTCTGGTGAAGTCGTGTCCTGGCGGCGAATTTGCCGTGGGAACCAAGGTGGCGGCCTTGATGGGCGGCCTGGGCCGAACGATCAACGGCAGCTATGCCGAATTCACCAGCGCTCCGGTGACCAACATTGCGGCGATCGAGTCGGACCTGTCGTGGGCCGAGCTGGCCGCGATTCCCGAGACTTACGCCACGGCGTGGACCTGTCTGTTCCGCAACCTGGAAATCGTCAGTGGCCAGACTTTGGTGATTCGCGGCGCGACATCGTCGTTGGGCCAGGCTGCGGTCAATATGGCTGTGAGCGCTGGGGCGAAGGTGATCGCGACGACTCGCAGCAAAGAGCGATTCGCATTGCTTGAATCGCTGGGAGCGAGCCGGGTTGAAATTGAAGGGCCAGATCTCTCGAAGCGCATCGGCGAGGCCAAAAAACTCGACGCAGTACTCGACCTCGTCGGGAACAGTACGATTCTCGACTCGCTCAATATGCTGCGCCGCGGCGGTCGAGCCTGTTTGGCGGGTTGGCTAGGGGGTCTCGCGCCAATTGCCGACTTCAACCCGTTGCTTCAAATGGCAAGCGGTGTCTATTTGACCTTCTTCGGCAGCTTCGTATTCGGGACCCCTGGCTTCCCGGTCTCGGACGTTCCGCTGCAAGCGATCGCCGCCGATATCGCAGTGGGGCGATATCATGCGAAGCCGGCCCGCGTGTTTCGATTCGAGGAGATCCGTGAGGCGCATCGTGTGATGGATGCCAACCAGGCCAATGGCAAGTTGGTCGTGGTTATCTGAGCTGACACGCAGTATTTTTTCAGTCGCTTCTTCTCGAATAAAAGCTGGGAAGAAGGGCTGAAGAAAGTAGGATTGTCGGAGCATCGGCGTCATCGTCAGGCGACGATGGCTGAGTTGAACCGAGCGGACATATTTGGTGGTCGTCGTAGCTGAGCGAAGCTTGAATTCAAAAATGTGCGCGCTTTCGCCTGTCCTTGAGCTTGCGAAAATCGCGCACACTCACGGAAGCCAATAACGGAGAATTAGCCTGGTTGACCGAACGGCTCTGGAGAGGCGGGTATCAGCCCTTAATTCACCGCTTTTTTCACAAGCTCAGCGATCTTCGTCTCGACGGAATCGCCCCATTCCTTGATCGCAAACGCGGTCGGCCAGATTTCCCCGTCGTCGAGATTGGCCTCCTGTTGGAAGCCGAATGTCGCGTACCTCGTTTTGAACTTCTCCGCGCACTGCAAGAAGCAAACGACCTTGCCGTCTTTCGCGTAACCAGGCATTCCATACCAGAGTTTCGGCGTGAGACTCGGAGCATTGGCTTTGACGATCGCGTGCACCTTTTCGGCAAGCATGCGATCGGATTCAGACAGCGCAGCAATTGCCGCAAGAACGGCGGATTCACTCTCGGCGTTATCAGTGGCCGGTGTCGATTTATTCAGTGTCCGTTTGGACTGCTGTTTCGCGTTGGGATCGCTTTTTGCCATATGATCCCCTCTTTGCAGGTGCGTTGAGCTTGGAGACGATCCTGTTTCTATTATTTCTAATTTATTGACTTGTTTAATTAAATCCGATCCGTTGTCGATCTGCAGACCAATAAACAGTATGAATTGTAGCCACCGGCGGCAGAGAGTTGTGCTCTCTGCCGCCGATCGCGTTCGAATCAATAGCGGTAGTGGTCCGACTTGTACGGGCCTTCCTTGGGAACGTGGATGTAGGCGGCCTGTTCGTCGGTAAGTTCGCTCAACTGCACGTTCAGCTTCTTAAGCTGCAGGCGAGCGACGTGCTCGTCGAGCTTCTTGGGCAGAACGTAAACGCCGAGGGCGTACTTGTCGTGGTTGCGCCAGAGCTCGATCTGGGCGAGCGTCTGGTTGGCGAACGACGAACTCATGACGTACGACGGGTGGCCGGTGCCGCAGCCGAGGTTCACGAGACGACCCTTGGCGAGCAGGATGATCCGCTTGCCATCGGGGAAGATGACGTGATCGACCTGGGGCTTGATCTCTTCCCAGCGGTAATCTTCGAGCGACGCAACGTCGATTTCGTTGTCGAAGTGACCAATGTTGCAGACGATCGCCTGATCCTTCATCTTCTTCATGTGATCATGAGTGATGACCCGGAAGTTACCGGTGGTCGTCACGAAGATGTCGGCCTTGTCGGCGGCGTATTCCATGGTCACAACGCGGTAACCTTCCATCGCAGCCTGAAGGGCGCAGATGGGGTCGATTTCGGTGATCCAGACCTGGGCCGAGAGGGCGCGAAGGGCCTGGGCCGAACCCTTGCCGACGTCGCCATAGCCAGCGACAACGGCGATCTTGCCGGCGATCATCACGTCGGTGGCACGCTTGATGCCGTCGACGAGCGACTCGCGGCAACCGTACAGGTTGTCGAACTTCGACTTCGTGACCGAGTCGTTCACGTTGATGGCGGGGAACTTCAGTTCGCCGCGCTTGTGCATCTGATAGAGGCGGTGAACCCCGGTGGTCGTTTCTTCGGTCACACCCTTGATGGCGGCCAGATTCTTGGCGTACCAGCCGGGTTGCGAGGCGATGCGGGCCTTGATCGACGCGAAGAGAATGCGCTCTTCTTCGCTGCCGGGCTTGTCGAGCACCTTGATATCGGCCTCAGCGCGGGCGCCGAGGTGGAGCAGCAAGGTGGCGTCGCCGCCGTCGTCGAGAATCATGTTCGAGCTGCCGCCGTCGGCCCACTCGAAGATCCGGTGGGTGTAATCCCAATATTCCGTGAGCGACTCGCCCTTGTAGGCGAAGACCGGAATACCGGCAGCGGCGATGGCGGCGGCGGCATGGTCCTGCGTCGAGAAGATATTGCACGAAGCCCAGCGCACTTCAGCGCCAAGGGCCTTGAGCGTCTCGATGAGGACGGCCGTCTGGATCGTCATGTGCAGCGAGCCAGTGATGCGCGCACCCTTGAGGGGCTGGCTCGCGGCATACTCCTCGCGAATGGCCATCAGGCCCGGCATTTCGGTTTCGGCGATCGCGATCTCGCGACGGCCCCAACCGGCAAGGCCGATGTCGGCGACATGGTAATCGTGGGAAGCTGGGGCAGCTTTAGGCGCAGCGGTAGACACGTTCATGGTCTCCAAAAAAACGATGAACGGGCGCCGTTGCAACGATAATATTCCACCTCATCGAGCCTGGCAGGAACGCCGATGCGTACCGTCGCAGCGCCCCTCGATGTCATGGTACTCGGGTGATGCCTCGCGGCGGTGCTTCATGGGAGAAGTCGATCCGAGTGCCGTCATATTAACGGAATGCCCCTTCGATTGACAAGGCGAACGAAGGCGACCGGGACCGATCCGATCCAAACGGATATTGAGCTAATGTTCAGTGTATTTCGGAGTTAGGATGGGGTGCACGCGACCATCACTTCTAGATTATGGACGTGTCTTGATTTGAAGTGACGTCGACCTGTTGTCGACGTCGATCTTGAGCGGTCCTTTGAGCGACCACGCGCGAAGTTTGTATTTCGGTTGCGAGATCCACAGCTCGAACTCAGTCTCGCCGGGACGCAGCATGATCTGATCGAGCGGAATTGCGGTGTCAGGCTCACCGTCGGTCATCGCGGAGATGACGACCGGCCACTCTTGACCGAGCCAGACGCTGCGAATCTGTGTGAGTCCATTCGCAAACGCTCCGCGCCGATCTGCCGGCTCGCGGCCGATGCTCGGAGGATGCACCACAATCGCATCGACCGCCGGTTGAACCGTCGATTCAGGGAAGAGCGCCTCGGCCAGTTGAGGCGGTGGAGGGATCAATAAAACAGGTTCGGTGATGGGGCCAACTTGGCGGACCAAATTGCGGTAGACGTCATTGGGCAACTCATTGGAGAACTGCCAGATAGTAAATGGTTCGATGCCGGTTTTTTGCCAGAGACGTGCGGCCATATAGCGGCCCACGTTACGAACTTCATGTTTGAAGATGTGCCCATGCCCGGCGTGGACGACCATTTTGGCATTCGGCCGGCCTGCGAACTGAGCGGCAAGATTGGTGGCCTGCCGTTCCTCGCGACCGTTGAAATCGTTTTCAAACGCGTCATAGCCGCCGATTTCAAAGTCAAGCTTGATTGCCGTGCGGATGAGATTTCCGAACCGGGGATCGAAGGTGTAAACGCCGGTTTTCGCCGTCGGAAATCCTCGCGCCTTCAATTGTGATCCCGGTTCGGCAATCGCTTCGGCGAAGTAGTGAGTGAAGCCCGCCGTACGAAATGTCGGGAGCGTTTGGTCGATCCACGCGCGATGTTCGCTGATCGTGTGTGCTTCCATGATCAGCACCAAACGATGCTCGGCGGCAATCTTGGTTATCGCATCCCGCCAGGGCAGGGCAGTGATCGATGAAGGGGAATCAACTGCGGCTGGCGGTTCGCAAAGCGTACTGCCTACGGCATCGGGACCAAGCGGAATTTCGCGTGCTTCGCGCTGACAGCCAAGGATCGCCAGCGCCGTGCTCAGTTCCTGCCGCTCGCCCCAATTTGTGAGATTCGCCGATTGTTCGAGCATCACCACGCGTTGCATCAGGGCCGCGGGAGAACTCGCTCGATCAGTCCATCGCGATGCGAGCGCACAAACAGTAATCAGTGATGCGCTCATCGCGCCGAAGACGATCCAACGAACGCGATGCGCACGGCCGGTCGACGGGAAGACCAAGCTTGTGATAGCGGCCGATCCAACGGTGATAACGCCGAGTACCGCGAACGCCAGCAGTTCGAGAGACGACGGAATTGGTCCCAGCGCCGCGGTGGGATCTCCCAATCGCCGCCAGCACCATATGACGATCAGGGCCAGCACCGTTGACGCGAAAACGCTGGCGATCATCTTGAGCGAAGGCATCCGAATGAACGCCGCGGCGATCATCGAAAACAACGCGATCAACGCCAGTGAGCCAAACGCACGCGCTTGATGAGGAAGCAAATTTGATAGCGCGGCCGCGGCGATGTAGCTCGCCCAAAGAGCCGCAATTGCGATCGAAACGCGCCGGAGCGGCATGGCTTCCTCCCACCAGCGATCGATGCCGAAAGGGTGAAGACGCATCTCCAAGGGACGCGAGCCGGCGAGATTCTCGTTACCTTCATTCCGAAATCTCATCACTCGAAGGCACCCGAAGATGTATTCCGCACAGAGTGAATTGATTCGCCGTTAGGCTAGAATGATCGAGCCAATTGGCTGACATGCGAAACAAGTTGATGAACCAATTCGCTCGCGTACGTCGGAGATTCATGATGCGCCAAATCTTCGCAATTCTATTCGTCGCGTTTTTCGGTTTCGACACGGCCAAGGGGGCCGAGAAATTCATCCTCCTCAAACCCGACCGCGTATTCGACGGCATAACAGCAACACCGCATACGGCATGGGTCGTGCTCGTAAATAGTGAAAAGATTGCGGCCGTAGGCACATTGGGCGACGTGAAACCGCCGACCGACGCGAAGGTGATCGAACTGCCTGGCACAACCCTCATGCCGGGACTGATCGATGCTCATTCACACCTGCTGCTGCATCCCTACGATGAAGCGAAATGGGACGATCAGGTGCTGAAGGAACCGCTGGCCGAGCGGATTTGCCGTGCGACGAACCACGCGCGTGCCAACCTGCTGAGCGGCTTCACGACAATGCGCGACCTGGGCACCGAAGGAGCAGGTTTTGCGGATGTGGGGATCAAATCGGCCATTGAGAAAGGGATCATTCCTGGCCCTCGCATGCTGGTGACGACGAAGGCGATTGTTGCCACCGGCAGCTATGCGCCGAGTGAATTTGCACCCGAGCACCGAATTCCGCAAGGAGCACAAGAGGCCGACGGTCAAGATCTTTGTACAGTCGTGCGCGAACAGATTCGCGCGGGTGCCGACTGGATCAAGGTCTACGCCGATACGCCGCACGGCCCAACGCCTGGCGCGAAGCCGGCGTTTTCGCTCGAAGAGTTGCAATTGATCGTCGCGACCGCCCGGGACGCGGGCGTTCCCGTGGTGGCTCATTCGCAGTCGAAGGAAGGGATGCGCAGAGCCGCGCTTGCGGGTGTCGAAACCATCGAGCATGGCGATGCGGGCGATGCCGAGGTGTTCAAGCTGATGGCAGAGCGCAAGGTCGGTTTTTGCCCGACGCTGGCGGCCGTGGAGGCGTATCAGCGCTATTTCGGTGGTGATCCCGCAACAGGCAAAGCGGCAAATCGCATGATGGCGAAGCGGGCGAGTTTCAAAGCCGCGCTTGAATCGGGCGTCACCATCATCAACGGCAGTGATATTGGTGTTTTTGCGCATGGAACCGGCGCTCGTGAAATCGAATTGCTCGTCGATTTCGGGATGACGCCGGCCCAAGCCCTCCAATCGGCCACAAGCGTCGCCGCGAAGGCCCTCCACCTGCAAGAAAAAGTTGGTGCAGTGAAGGCCGGGCTTCTCGCCGATCTCATCGCGGTCGAAGGTGATCCGACGCAAGAGATCGGCGCGCTTCGCAAGGTGAAACTCGTGATGAAGGGCGGCACGTTGTACAAGCAGCCTTGAAACGGGCGCCGATCATTTCGCCGCATCGGCGGCTTGATACGTCGCACCGTTGTCGAGCGGCATCGACTTGTGCCATGTCGTTACGGCTGAAGTGAGCCGCGCGACGACTTCGGGATTTCGATCGGCAACATTTGTCTTTTCGCTGCGGTCATTCGCGAGGTTGTAAAGCTCGGGATTGGATCCATCGTAGTTGCAGAGCAGTTTCCAGTCGCCGTCGCGAATCGCCAGGTCGGGCAGGGGGCGGGCGGCAGGTCCGCCCATTTTCTTGCGGTCGGGCGGACGACGCCAGACGATCGGTTTTTGCCGCGAACGATCGGATTTTCCGAGAAGCGCATCGAGTACATCTTCGCCATCGAATGCGAGATCCGCCGCGGGCTTAACGCCTGTGAGAGCCAGCAGACTTGGCGGCATGTCGAGCGCTGAAATGACGGACGTTTCATTGCGGCTTCCCGCCTTTGAAGTATCAACTAATCCCGGCCCCCAAACGATGAGCGGCGAGCGCACGCCCCCTTCATAGAGCGTCCCTTTTGCACCGCGGAAGGGACCGGCCGATCCCGCCCCCGGTTCGGGGCCGTTGTCGGAACAGAGGACAATGAGAGTGTTGTTTCGCAGAGCCTCGTCCTTGCGAATGAAATCAAGAAGTACTCCCAATTGCTCGTCCATAGTTTTCAGTACGCTGTGATAGAGTGTTCGCTTTGCATTATCACCGCGTTTTCCTTCGGGCGGAAAGAACGGGGAATGAACGTCGTCGGGCCAGAGGTTGACGAAAAATGGTCGGCGATCGGTCTTCGCCTTTTTGATGAAGGCGATTGCGGACGAGGTATATGTCGACGTGATCACCGAGCGGTCTTGCCAGATGATCGGCCCGTGACCGAGGTTATCGGAACCCAGCGCGTATTGCCGGGGCGGCTTGCCGTCCTGCGCGTCGCAGAGGGGCAAAAGTCGAGGCCCAAGCCCTTCAAAGTTGGTCAACGATTCGTCGAATCCATAAGACTGAATCAACGGTGCTTCGCCAACATCGCGCTGACCACCCATGTGCCATTTGCCGAAGTGGCCTGTCGCGTAGCCAGCTTGCTTGAGCGAGCGAGCCAGGGTTGGCGCTTTGGGATCGAGCCACTGGGCCATGCCGCGTTTTTCGTTCTCGGCGCGATTGTTGAGAAACGAGGTGATTTTCCAGCGTTGTGGGAACTGGCCAGTCGTGAGCGCAACGCGCGAAGGTGAGCAGATTGGCGCACCGACATAGAATTGCGAGAAGCTAATCCCCTCGCTCGCGAGCCGATCGACGTTCGTAGTTTTCACGGCCTTGTTGCCGAAGCAGGAAAAATCGCCCCAGCCCATGTCATCGATGAGAATGACGATGATATTCGGCTTCGTGGCCTCGGCGGCAGTAACCGGCGTGCTGCCGAGCGTGATCGCGAGCAGGGTGAAAATCGCTCTGAGGGTTTGCGAGCGAATGCTGTTAAGAGTCATGTTTGCGTCACAGTCAATCTTGAGGTGAATCGAAGCCGACCTCGCCAGATTAGCAGACGCTTCGCCGATCTGCCCCACCGTAATCCTTACATTTCACGTTCGGAGCCTAAAAGTCATCGCGTTCACCAGGTACGAACGGTTGTGCAATCGCCAACGCCAGGGCGCAAGCGCGCTCGACTCGATCAACCTTGGCCCTAGATGCGCGTCGGATCGGAGCACTGCGAGCAACTGCTGCGGATGGGCCCCACGGAAATGATTTCCTTCACGTCTCAGCTTCGGCAACAGACTCTCGATCTCGTCTGATGACATCTCTGCCAACTGCGGCAACGTGTCGGACGAAACAACTTCGCTCACAAGAATCGCGTTGCCTCCAGAGATGACAAGCTGAGCCATCAACCGCAGGTGGCCAATCACAAGCGCGGCATCAACTTCAGCGAGTTGCCGATGAGAGCGGCCTAGCGCATGAGCGGCGGTTTCCCAGATCTGGCTGAGTAGGCATGTCGAGGCGACGCAATCAAACCGGCCCGGCAACTTTGGAGTGACTCGGCTAGCTGGCATTTCACTCAGAAAACGAAAGTCAGCGGATTGAAGGTGTGACAGGGGCGTCCAGCCTGAAATTGAGCCAAGCGCCGCCGTCACATCGACTCCGCTGTGCAGCCGCAACCCGCGATGTTCGGCAACACCCTGTCGGGATGCGCCGAGGGCGAGTGAATCGGCGTCGATATCGACGAGGTGCACCTCGCCGTGTGCGGCGAGTAACGCAGGGAGCTCAAGGTCGTTCGCATTGCCGGCACCAAGCACGCACAAGCGCGACTGGCCCGCCTTTGCCCCTTGCAAGAGAACTTCCGTGAGGTGTCGGCGGTGCTCGCCGAACGCTTCCCAGTGCTCTCGGCTGGTCGCGTTGAAGGCGATCTGCCGCCCAACGAGTGGATCCATGAATTCACGCGGCCTTGTAAAAACCTGTCGTTTTGGTGGCAAATCGCATTGAACCAATTCCGAGGCGTCGCGCCGACCCTTTCGCTTCCTGAGAAACCCAGGAATCCATGGCGGGGAAGCGTGCACATCTCGTATGATGCAGCTTCCCTCTCACGCCGTCCGATCTGCCACGCCTGAGCCCCGTTTTGGGTTTGTACGCACATGGTACAACGATTCCCCCGTTTGGGGTCGCTTCGTGTCGCGCTGGTGCTGGTGTTTGTCGCGCACGCGACGAGCAGCCTGGCCGCTCCGCCATTCGAAGAGAAGATTCAGCCGATCCTGGAGCAATATTGCTTTGGCTGCCACGGCAACGGGGCCAAGAAGGGGGGCGTCTCGCTCGATGGCTTGAACGCCGGTGACGCGTCCGCCCAGCGCGAACTTTGGTGGGGCGTCTTGAAAAACGTGCGTGCCGGCATCATGCCGCCGCATGCCAAACCACAGCCAACCGCCACCGAGAAAAAGGTGCTCGACGACTGGATCAAATCCACCGCGTTTGCGATCGATCCTCGCGAAATCGACCCTGGACGCGTGACCGTGCGCCGGTTGAACCGAGTTGAATACCGCAACACGATTCGCGACTTGATCGGTGTCGACTACGACACGAATTCCGAGTTCCCGGCCGACGATACGGGCCACGGCTTCGATAACAACGGTGATGTCCTCACCATGTCGCCCCTTTTGCTCGAACGCTATCTCGCCGCGGCGTCGACCGTGATCGGCAAAGTCGTGCCGACCGTTCCGCGCGTGATGCCTCGCAAGGACCTGCCCGGATCGAGCTTCAAGATTGTCGGCAATACCGCGACTCCGCCTCCAAATGGCCGATTCGGCGGCCCCGCACTGTCGTACTACGAAAAGTCGGCGGCCACGGCAAACATGCAGGTCGATCGCGATGGCACGTACAAGCTCGCGTTTGATCTCTCCGCGAATGAGCGGTTCGTCGATGGTGTGAATGATTACAACCGCTGCCGGGTTGTGCTGAAGGCGGATGGCAAGGAACTGCTGCGGAAGGAATTTGCCCGTGAAGAGGGGACGCCGTTTCACTTCGAGTTCAACCAGGATTGGAAGGCCGGCCCGCACCCGGTAGCGATCGAAGTTGAACCGTTGACGCCGAATGAGAAGCAAGCTCGCTCGCTGGTCATTCGCATTCAGTCAGTTTCGCTGCACGGGCCGGCCGATCCCAAATTCTGGGTTCGTCCAGCCGGGTATGAGCGGTTCTTTCCGCGCGATGTTCCGGAGGGGCCGGCCGAACGCAGAGCATATGCGCGGGAGATTCTCGGCAAGTTTGCGACGAAGGCGTTTCGACGGCCGGTTGATGAGGCGACAACGAATCGCCTGGTTGTGCTTGCGGAATCGATCTCGTCTCGCTCGGGGCAGACATTCGAGGCGGGAGTCGCGCAGGCGATGACTGCGGTGCTGACGTCGCCGCGATTTCTGTTTCGAGAAGAACCTCAATCGCGTTCGAGCGAGCGTTTCCCTGAAGTCGACGAGTTTGCGCTCGCGTCGCGGCTGTCGTATTTCCTCTGGTCGTCGATGCCAGACGATGAGCTGTTCCGGCTTGCGAGCGAAGGAAAACTTCGCGCGAATTTGAAGCCGCAAATGGCGCGGATGCTGGCGGACGGCCGATCGGGTGAATTCTTCCGTAACTTCGTCGGCCAGTGGCTGCAGGCCCGTGACATCGATAGCGTCATCATCAATGCGCCTGCGGTGATTTTGCGTGACGAGCCGCCCGACCCTGAGGCCGAACGTCGGCGAACGAGGTTCCGCGAGTTGGCTCGCAAACCGGCCGAAGAATTGACTGCGGCTGAAAAGAAGGAACTGCAAGAAGCTCGCGCCGCATTTCCAAGGAACTTTCGCCGCTTCCGCGAATTTGAGCTTACGGGCGACCTCCGTTTGGCGATGCGACGCGAGACCGAAATGCTCGTCGAGCACATTGTTCGTGAGGATCGCAGCCTGCTCGAAGTGCTCGACTGCAACTACACGTTCCTTAACGAACGCCTCGCGCGGCATTATGGCATCGAGGGTGTGACGGGCGACCGGATGAGGAAGGTCGAACTGCCCAAGGGGAGCCCGCGCGGAGGGATTCTCACGCAGGCAACCGTGCTCGCGGTGACGTCGAATCCGGATCGAACTTCGCCTGTGAAACGCGGGCTCTACATTCTCGACAACATCCTCGGCTCGCCTCCCGCACCGCCGCCGCCGAACATCCCGTCACTGGAAGAGGCAGGGCGAAAAGGAGGCGGGAAGCCGTTGACCGTGCGCGAGCAAATGGTTTTGCATCGCGACCAGCCCTTGTGTGCGTCGTGCCACGCACGAATGGATCCGCTTGGTCTAGCGCTCGAGAATTTCAACGCGCTCGGGCGGTTTCGCGAGAAGGAGCGAACGACGGCTGTCGACGCCTCGGGAAAACTGATCACCGGCGAACCGTTCCAAAATGTGCAAGACTTGAAGCGCGTGCTGGTAACCCAGCATCGTCGCGAATTCTATCAGTGCTTGACCGAGAAAATGCTCACTTACGCCCTGGGACGCGGGCTCGAGGCGACCGATGTGGAAACGGTCGACGCGATCGTCGCGCGGATTGAGCGCGATGGGGGCAAGGCGTCGGCGTTAGTTGCAGGCGTCGTCGAATCGGTGCCGTTTCAGAGGATGAGAGGGGCCAGCAAGGCCTCCGCCGCGAACGACCTTCAACCCAGCACGGCCCCCGCGGCTGCGCTCAACCGATAGGAAACGAATATGAGCGAGCCTGGTGTGAACTCGTCTCGTCGGCATTTTCTTCGCGGCATGGGCGCAGCCATCGCTCTGCCCGGATTTGCGTCGTTAGGCTTGGCCAAGGCTGCTGAGGGAGCGCCCGCGCTCGCAGCCACCGCCAGTGGTGCGCCGTTGCGCACAGCCTTCATTTACTTTCCTAACGGTGCCATTCCCAAGGTTTGGTGGCCAGAGGGAGCGGATTCGCAGTTCACCTTCAAACGCACTCTGCAACCGCTCGAACCGGTCAAAAACATGGTGCAGGTGCTCGGCGGTTTGAACCACAAAACGGCCGATCCCGGGCCCGACGGCGCTGGCGACCACGCGCGAGGAAACGGTACGTTTCTTACCGGTGTCCGACTAAACAAAAGCGCGACGAACATCCGGGCTGGCGTGTCGATCGACCAGATCATCGCGCGGCATGTTGGCCACCTCACGCGGTTCCCTTCGTTCGAGCTGGTGACTGATTCAGGCCGGAAGTCGGGCGCGTGCGATTCGGGTTATTCTTGTGCATATCAATACAATCTGTCGTGGAGTTCGTCCACGACGCCGATTCCTAGTGAGTCAAATCCGCGACTCGCGTTTGAACGCTTGTTTGGCGAAGGTGCGCCGGGCCAGCGCAAGGCGAATATGGACCGGCGGCGGCAGGAGCAGAAGTCGATTCTCGACTTCGCGCTTGATGACGCCAAGGCGATGAAGAGGCGGCTGAGCAGCGAAGACGGTAAGAAGCTCGACCAGTACCTCGGCGGGGTGCGTGAGCTCGAAGCGCGCATCGAAAAGGCCGAGCGTATGCGTGCGCCCGATGATCCCGCCGTCGCCACACCGAATGGTGTTCCCGGCGATTATGCCGAATACATCCAGCTCATGTTTGATCTCATGATTCTCGCGTTCCAGACCGATTCCACTCGCGTCGCGTCCATGATGCTTGCGCACGACGGCAGCAATCGCTCATTCGATCATATCGGTATCTCGGAAGGACATCACGACCTGACGCATCACCAGAACCGGCAAGACTGGATCGACAAAGTTGCGGATATCGACCAGTGGTACGCCCGGCAGTTCGGCAAGTTCCTCGAGAAACTAAACGCGACGAAGGATGCCGACGGCAAGTCGATCTTGCATAATTCGATGATCGTCTACGGCAGCGGCAATGCCGACGCTAACCGTCATACGCACGATAATCTTCCGGTCGTGCTCGCTGGCGCAGGAGGAGGAACTCTGCGCACCGGCCGGTACATTCGTCACGGCTCGAAGCCGATGACGAACCTGTACCTGAGCATGCTCGACCGCATGGGCATTCGCGGCGAAGACCGATTCGGCGATTCCGACGGCCGCCTCACGAACGTTTGATGCCGTTGAGTTAGATGAAGAAATAAGCAATTCCGAAAAACAGAAGCCGTTCCGATTCAATTGAGAGCAACTCTCCATGCGATCGATTCTCGCCTTCATGCTATGCATGACTCTCTCTGCATCGACCATTCGCGCCGCGGGTCCGGATGATTTTTATCAGCTCGGGCCCGATTCCGAGTCGCACGAAGGCGTGCCCAAAGGGAAGATCATTGGTCCCACCGCGCTCAAGAGCGAGGTCTATCCCAACACGACGCGCGACTACTGGATTTACGTTCCCGCGCAGTACGACGCGAGCAAGCCCGCGAGCCTGATGATATTCTGCGATGGGCACGCGTTTGTCGGCCTCAAGGGGAACTTCCGCATTCCTTTTGTTTTCGACAATCTGATCCATCGCCGCGAAATGCCGGTGACGATCGCCGTGTTCGTCAACCCCGGCCATCGCCCCGATCAGAAAGAAGCGACCGATGCCGACTGGGGCGATGGCACAACCAACCGTCGCGTCGAATACAACGCACTTGATGACAAGTATTCGCGTCTAATCGTTGATGAACTGTTACCGGTGATCAACAAACAGTACAACATCTCGAAGCTACCCGAAGACCGTGCGATCGCTGGTGCGAGCTCGGGCGCAATTTGCGCGTTCAACGTCGCGTGGCACCGCCCCGATCAGTTTCGCAAGGTCATCAGCACAATTGGAAGCTTCACGAATATCATGGGTGGGCATGTTTATCCCGACCTCGTGCGCAAGGCTGAACGCAAGCCGATTCGCGTCTATTTGCAAGACGGCGTGAACGATAACCGTGGCGTAAGGCGCGGGGGAGCGTACGACCCGAACTGGGACTGGCACGCGCAGAATATCAAGATGCTCGCAGCGCTCACGGAAAAGGGTTACGACGTGAATTTCTGCTGGGGCATTGGTGCCCACAACAGTAAGCACGGCGGAGCGATCATGCCCGAAATGCTTCGCTGGCTCTGGCGCGATTACCCCCGCACCGATGATCCCAAGGACGCGAGCAACCGCACGCTGCTCGTGCCTAAAGAGTCCGAGAAACCCTGAGCGAATCATCAAGAAGAAACGCGAGGAGCCCGCCCATTTTGTGGTGGTTCCTCGCGTTTTTCTTTTGATCCCGGTCGAGTTGAGCTTGTGTCAATGACCGACGGCCACTCGGAGATTTAAGAGGTTTCGTTGAAACGGCCGTCGGATTCGTTGTGTATGAGATTTCTGTTTTTTTCGAAATCAATGTTATTTCCGGCTGGTCTTGCGACAGCGGGCGAGGCTGGCGCATAAATAACAATCGGCCATGATGGGCTAGTCGAAAGTCCCGCGAGGGCTGACTGACGTGTCGCCGACACTGGCGACACGAATTGTTCGTTGAGTCTTCTGGCTCTTCCTGACGCGCCACGCCATCGATCTCAAGATCGGCTGCATTGGCGAGGGAAGCGCATGGAGTGAACGTCCACGCCTCGCTTCATGGAATGCGGGCGTGACGCGTCGTCATTCGGGTCGGCAAGTGCCGATCCGACAAGGGATGGCTTGCGAGTCGAGGAGAGGAGTCGATTGGTTTGACGCGGCGCTCAGCCGTGGCGATCGTTCCACGCGCTGCGCTCGTCAACTCCTCTGGAGAGAGCACGATGGTTCAGCAACGAAGCCTGTTTGCGATCTGTTTGGCCGCACTCGCAACCACTGCGATGGGTTGTCGCCAGGAGACGTCTGGCACATTTGTTTCGAGCAAGCGAGTGACGGAAAAACTCGCCAAATATCAGCCCGAAATCACCAAAACGCTCGACAACAAGTGCGGCAAAGCCGGCGAGTTGCGAATCCTGGGACGCTCTGATTTCGTCAAAGGCTACTTCAAACGCGGCGCCGATCTATACACGCGCAACTGCATGGCGTGCCACGGTTTTTCGGGCGATGGAAACGGTCCAGCCGCGGCTTACCTGTTGCCTCGCCCGCGCGACTACCGCCCCGGCGTATTCAAGTTCACGTCGACGTCGTACGGCATGAAACCGTTGCGGGCAGACCTGATTCGCACGGTGCGCCGCGGTATTGCGGGAACGTCAATGCCTTCGTTTCACCTCATGTCGACGCCCGATGTCGAGGCGGTGGTTGATTATGTGATCGCACTTTCGATGCGAGGCGAGCTGGAGAATCAGCTGGCCGACTCGGCGGAGTTCAACGAAAGCATCGACCAGAAGGAGGTGCCCGAGATGATCAACCGGATCGTCGCAGGCTGGAACGACGCCTCAAACAAGATCGTCTATCCCGCGACGCCGATGCCGAATTTCACGGTCGACCACATCGTTGAGGGTCGCAAGGCATTCAGAGATTTTGACTGCATCAAGTGCCATGGTGACGACGGTCGCGGCCAAACGGCTGGCAACGTGGGCGTTGATGCATGGGGCAATCCCACCAAGGCGGCTGATTTGACCTCTGGCATGTTGCGCGGCGGCACGGAGCCGCTCGACATATATCGGCACATCGACGCGGGAATCAACGGCACGCCGATGCCTTCGTTCCACGGCAATTTCCAGAAGAGTCCCGAAACGATCTGGAAGATCGTGGCGCACGTGCTCGACATGTCGAACACGCGCCGCAAGGGTTCGATTCCCGATGCCGGAATGCTCAAGCCGCTGCCTGGCGTTGAGGTGAAAGAAAAGGAAGCTGCCGCATCTGCCGAAGCCGGTTCTTCGGGAGCGAAGAGCGAGTAAGTCGTCGTTTCGACACGCTGATGTTTCAGAGCGAGAAAGGGGACTTTCCCATGGAAACTGCCTCGAAGCGCGACGAGCTCGAAGCACTTCGCAACCGCATGAACGAGCTGGAGACCGAGGTCGAGCGCGAAACAATCGTGCCGAGTGAGGTCGTGTCGCGCGACTATCCGTTCTACCACATCACCGTCGGTGCGATGCTGGGAATCGTCGGCGCGATGGCGAGCTTGCTGTTCAACGTGATTGGCTCGGTGATCGCCGGCAAGCCGCCGCTCGAGCTGATTCGCATCTACCTGACTTTTCCCCTCGGGGAGCGAGCACTCGAGATTTCCCAAGGTAACGGCGGCGGTTATGCCGTGAGCGACGGGCTGATTCTCGCGCTCGGGTGCTGCCTCTATATCGGCACCGGGATGCTGCTGGGAATTCCGATCGCGATGACGCTTTCGCGAGCCGCGGCACGCACGAACATTTTCAATCGCCTCGTGGTTGCCACGCTGCTTTCGCTGGCGATCTGGGGGATCAACTTCTACGGCGTTTTGGCCTGGTTGCAGCCCTTGCTTTTCAAGGGGAGCTGGATCGTTGACGGCTCGCTGCTTCCGTGGTGGGTTGCGGCCGCGACGCATGTGGTTTTCGGCTGGACGATCGCGATTCTCTATCCGTTCTTCCGGCCGACGCCCGCAAATCAACCTGCGTAACGCAAGGGTACACGTTCAGATTTCGCCTTATATTCTGAGGGAATCATGTCCCCAAACGAACTGCCTCAGCATGAGGAACTGGTCGACGAGAAGCTGGTGATCAGCTTCTTCCTGGCCGCGCTGGGATACCTGTTTGTGTCGATGCTCGGCGGGTTCTTGATGGCGCTCCAGCTCATCCGGCATTTTCCATTTCCGGGAGTTGAGCTGCTCTCGCCCGGGCGCTGGAGAATGATCCACACGAACGTTGTGGCCTACGGATTTCTGGCCAATGCGTTTCTTGGTGCGCTGCACTGGGCGGTGCCGCGGCTGACACTCCGAACAGTGCTTAGCAAGCGGCTGTCGTGGTTCATTTTCGCGGCCTGGCAGGTTGTCGTGCTGTCGACGGCGATCGGCATCATGCTTGGTCAGGCGCAGGCGCTCGAGTGGGGCGAAACGCCTGTGTGGATCGACCCGCTGGCGCTCGCGGGACTGTTGCTCGTCGCCGTCAATTTCATGGCGCCGATCAGCAGGCTGACGGGGCCGATGTACGTCACGCTCTGGTACTTCATGGCCGCGTTTGTCTGGACGTTCCTCACCTATGCGATGGGGAACTTCATGCCGCAGTATTTCGTCACCGGCACGGCGGCGGGTGCCGTGGGCGGGTTGTTTATTCACGACCTCGTCGGCCTGTTCGTCACCCCGCTGGGTTGGGGGCTGATGTACTACTTCGTGCCGATCATGCTCAAGAAGCCGATCTGGAGCCACGGCCTTTCGCTCGTCGGCTTCTGGGGGCTCGCGTTCTTTTACCCGCTCAACGGAATCCACCACTTCCTCTACACGCCGATTCCGATGTTCCTGCAATACGCAGCCATCGTGGCGACGATCGCCGTCGAGCTGGTGGTGACGACCGTGCTCATCAATTTCTTCGCGACACTTAAAGGCTCGATGTCAGCGCTCGTTACCAACATGCCGATCCGCTGGTTCTATAGCGGCATGGTTTTTTACTTTCTCACTTGTTTGCAGTGCTCATTCCAGACAACGCTCACATTCCAGGCGCTGATCCATTTCACCGACTGGGTCGTCGGTCACGCGCACATGGTGATGTTCGGCGTCTTCAGCTTCTGGCTGCTGGGGGTGATGACGTATCTCTTCCCACGCCTGCTGAAAACCGAGTGGGCGAGCCAAAAAATGCTGTCGTGGCATTACTGGCTCTCGCTCGTAGGCATCACGCTGATGTCGGCCGACCTCATCGTCGCGGGGCCATTCCAGGGCTATAGCTGGGCTCAGCTTCTGCCGTGGGAAGTGTCGATCGAACTGTCGATTCCGTTCTGGGCGGTCCGGCTTGTGGCGGGGCTGCTCATGTTCTCGGGCCTCTTGGTGTTCCTCACTAACATCGGTCTGACGTGGGCGAAGTCTCGCAAACTTAGTCACGTTGCCGCGAACGTTTGAACCACCCCTGAAGCGGAGCACGCCAATGATTCTCGAGAAAAAGTCGGGGGTATTGTTCATCGCGGGATTAGTGTTTTTCGGCCTGGCGTTCGTGTCGAACGCCGTTGTCCCCGCGCTCATGTACAAGAAACTCCCCGAGAAAACCGCCGAGCAGCTTGTCACCGTAAACGGCAACCTGCGCTATCAGTTTGAAGACCTGGCCAGGCGCTGGCCCGAAGCGTTTCGCGCGGCTTTCGGCGAGATC
Source organism: uncultured Isosphaeraceae bacterium (assembly GCA_945957605.1). GTDB lineage: Bacteria > Planctomycetota > Planctomycetia > Isosphaerales > Isosphaeraceae > CAMFLR01. Next base: position 581,363 of record CAMFLR010000002.1, on the reverse strand, counting down.
CCGCCGGAAGAAGGGAACGAGCGCGAAAAGTGGCTCAATCGCGCTTGTGCCGACGCGCTGCGGAAAGGACGTGACGTGTACGTGGCCGAAGGTTGCTGGCACTGCCATAGCCAGTTCATTCGGCCGGTTTCCAACGAAGACAAACGCTTCGGTCCGGTTTCCAAGAGTGACGAATATCAAAATGAGTTGCAGCGCCCGGTGCTGTTCGGCACGCGTCGCGTTGGTCCCGATCTGATTCGCGAAGGCGGGCGTCACTCGAACGACTGGCACGCGGTTCACTTCTTCAAGCCAGTGACTCTATCGACCGGTTCGGTGATGCCGGAATACCCCTGGTTGTTCGACGGCTCGCCCGACAAGCCGAACAAAAAGGGCCTGGCGCTGATGACGTACGTTCAATGGCTGGGATCTTGGCTCGAGAGCTATCCGTATTATCAGGACTACCAGGAAAATCTCGTATTGAAGCTGAAGGCGGAGGTGCGGCGATGATGTCGAACTCTTCTGCTGGCGAGTCGCCGATTCAGCGGCCGTTACGCCGTAAGTCGCGCTGGTCGACCGTGATTCTCGCCGTGGTCATCCTGGTCCCGAGTTGCCTTGCCTTCGGCAAGAAGCTGGCGGAGTTGATCTCGCTGGCGCAAGGCGATGCTGACGGAGTGTTCGCGATCACGCCGGTCGTTAATTATCTGCTCGCGAGCTTGGGTTTTTTCTTCCTATTTTGCTGGGCGATTCTGAACGGCATGTTCAGTGATATCGAAGATCCCAAGCGGTCGTTCCTCGAGACCGAGCGAATGCTCGACGACGAACGAATCTGATAACAGCCCAGATCTCGAGGAGACTTGAACATGCCTGCGCCCGAACAAACGACACCCGTTCAGGAAGGGACGTATCACAGCTACGTCGGTCACGCGATCCCCTGGTTCCTGCGGCTGCTCTGGATCATCTTCTGGTGCTACGCGGCCTGGTACGTGGTGACGGGCGTACTTCCCGCCCTTGATGCGGAGCTATTGACCCCGCCGTGAGCACGATTATTGATGAAGTGATTGTTGATTCCAACCTGAGGCTGTGCGCCCGCTGCGGTTTGCAATTGCCCGCGCATAGTCGAAGGCGCGACGTTGCCGATGAGCCCGAATACTGCTGCTTCGGCTGCCGATTCGCCGCGACAGTCGCTCACGACGGCGACGAGCCCAACGTCGCCCGCAAAACGCTCACGCAGCTTGGGCTGGCGATCTTCTTTTCGATGAACGTCATGGCCTTCACCATGGCGCTTTGGTCGACCGAAGTTTACGAGGTGACCGAAACCGACGCGCTCACGCAGTCGTTCGCCGGTTTCTTTCGCGTCGCCAGCCTGTTCTTCTCGGCGCCTGTGCTGCTGCTTCTTGGGCGGCCGTTGCTCTTCAACGCGCTCGAAGCAGCGAAACGTGGCGCTTATTCCACAGATCTCATTCTCGCGGCGGGCGTGATCGCGTCGTTTGTCTATTCGACAATTTCGGTGATGCGCGGAACGGGTGCGATTTATTTTGAGGTCGGTTGCGTCGTACTCGTGATGGTCACGCTCGGGCGCTGGCTCGAGGCGACCGGAAAAATCAAAGCGGGTGATGCGCTCGATCGTCTTGCGCGGTTGATGCCAGAAACCGTGCGTAAGGTGTGCGACGGCGAAGAAGCGATCGTGCCCGCGGCTGAAGTCGTGAAGGGGGATTTTGTTCGGTCGCTCGCTGGTGAACGTGTGCCAGTTGACGGCCGAATTGTTCGCGGTTTGGCTTACGTCGACGAGCAGTTTTTCACGGGCGAGAGCCAACCCGTACTCCGTCAACACGGCGACAACGTGCTTGCGGGCTCGTTGAATCTCGATGGCGATTTGCTCATCGAATCGACCGCAACTGGCACTTCGGCAACGCTCGAACGCCTGATTTCGCTGGTGCGCGACGCGCGAAAGGCAAAGGGGCGTTACGAGAAACTCGCGGATAAGGTGTCGAACTGGTTCGTACCTGTCGTTGGCTTGATCGCCGTGCTGACGTTCGTGATTCAAACGACGAATGCAGGTCTCGAACGCGGAATTTTGCAATCGCTGGCCGTCGTGCTGATCGCTTGCCCTTGCGCACTGGGATTAGCGACACCACTCGCGGTCTGGTCGGCGCTTGCACGCGCGGCTGAGTCGGGCGTGATTTTTCGAAGTGGCGAGGCGCTCGAACGCCTGGCCGCGATTCGCGCGATTTGTTTCGACAAGACCGGAACATTGACTACCGGCGAAGCAAGTGTGACGGGAATTGTATTTGCCAACTCTGCAGACGACGAAGCCACGCTTGCAATTGCTGCGAGCATGGTCAAAGCTTCGACTCATATTCTCTCGCGAGCAATGCTCGATGCCATTGAGAGCGATTTGACGACAACCCAACGTCCTATCGAGGTGCGCACTCTTGCGGGGCGAGGGTTGGCCGCGTCGTTCGAAGACAGCGAAGTGGTTCACTATCTTGGCAATCGCCGGTTGATGGATGAGAAGGGGCTGTCGATGGATGGATCCCTTCTTCGAAGGGCGGATCAGATTGAAAAGGCTGGGTCGTCGGTGGCATTTCTTGGTTCGAATAATCGGGTCGACGCGATCTTCGTTTTCGAAGAACAAATCCGTTCCGAGACGCACGATGCGATCGAGGAATGTCGATTGCTCGGTCTTGATGTCGAGGTTCTCACTGGCGATCACAAGGCGCGAGGCAAGGTGCTTGGTGTCGAGCTTGGAGTGTTCGTGAAGGCGGCTCTATTGCCTGAGGACAAGGTTGACGAGATCGCTGCAATCCGTAAGCGATTTGGTGCTGTAGCCATGGTGGGCGATGGAGTTAACGACGCACCCGCACTGGCGGCGAGTGACGTCGGCGTCGCGCTGGGATGTGGCACCGATCTTTCGCGCGACTCGGCGGCAGTTTGCCTGCTCGGCGACGATTTGCGGCGCATTCCGTGGTCGATCAAGTTGGCGCGCCGAACGGTGCGAATGATCCGCTATAATTTGTTGTGGGCGTTTGGATATAACGCGGTTGGCGTGGGCCTGGCAGCGTTTGGCCGATTGAGTCCTTCGATTGCGGCGTTTGTTATGGTGATTAGCAGCATGTTTGTGATCGCGAATTCGCTGCGGTTGCTCAGCCACGATACGACCGATCGCCGACAACGTTTAGAAATGAAGGCTGTTGCATGAGCGACTTGCCGCTGATCGCGCTCGGAGGCTTGCTCGCATCTGCGCACTGCGTGGGCATGTGCGGCGGGTTCGTCGTCACGATCGGCGTAGGGTCGAAATCGATTTCGCAGAATCTCACACGACAATTACTTTATGCGTTTGGGCGTGTTTTCACATACGGATTTCTTGGTGCTGTCGCTGGATTCGGCGGATTCTGGTTCGCGCGTCGCGCGAGTTTTTTCGTGAATGCACAGGCGGTGCTGTCGATCGTCGCGGGCGTGCTGCTGATGACGCAGGGGCTGCTCACGCTTGGCATTTTGCCGCGCGTTTGGCGAGGAGAAACGCACCACGCGTGTCTGATGGGTTCGTTCGTTGGACCGTTCTTGAAATCTCCTCAGCGGCAAATGGTGTTTCTCGCGGGAGTGCTCAATGGATTGCTCCCGTGCGGGCTGGTTTATGGGTATCTCGCACTGGCGACGAGCACAGCGAACGTGTTGAACGGCTGGCTGGTTATGCTCGCGTTTGGGCTGGGGACGATTCCGGCGATGGTGGCGACGGGTGCGGGTGGGTCGTTTGTCTCGCACGCAACAAGGCAACGCGTTTTTCAGGTCGCGGCTGTTTTTGTTTTCATCACCGGCTTACTGGCGTTTAATCGCGGGCTGCAATTCTGGAATACAGGCGTGTCGATTCGTTGTCCTGGATGTCTTGCGGTACCTGAATTTCGCGCCGGTGGATGATCGGATCGAGCCGCTGCGAACTCTGGCGTAGATCGTCGCTTCGACCGATAATAGCGGACGGCATCGGAAGCGATTTAACCTTCGTAGAGAACGCTGGATTGAACCATGATTCGTCACGTTTCTCGGCAGTTGATCCTCGTCGCGGGCATCGTTTCGTTCTTGACGATCGCTGGCGGCAAGGCCCAAGCACAGGAACGGCCTGAGTGGCAGGAAATGTACTGGGATATTCTGCGCGGTAGCCATCTCGGCCCGAATGATGGCTGGTTTCGCACGGCCGTGAGTCAGAACAAATACAATTGGCCGAGCACGCTCAAGCGATACGACGCCAACAAAAACGGTGAGATCGAGCGATCCGAATTTCCGAGTTCCGACGTCGATTTTGCGAGGCTCGATCGCGACCACAACGGCGTTCTAGGATGGTCCGATTTCGACTTCAGTGCGCACGCTTTAACGATGAGTCCGGGTGCGATGTTCTTCAATCGCGCCGATGCGGACGGCGATGGCAAGGTGACGAAAGAGGAATTCGACGCACTGTTCGGGCGGATGGATGCCGGCAAAACCGGTTACCTTTCACTGAGCGACCTTCAGGCCGGTTTTCCTCAGCCTGGCGGGCGAACGGGTAGCTTGGCGATTCAGACGGGACCGTCGAAAGAGACGCTGATCAAGGGGCTGTTTCGCCAGGAAATCGGTTCGCTTCAGCCGGGCCCGAACGTTGGCGACAAGGCGCCTCGGTTTTCGCTCAAAACGTTCGACGGCAAGGAAGATATTTCGCTTTCCAAGCTAATTGGGCCGAAGCCGGTTGTCTTGATTTTCGGAAACTTCACCTGCGGACCTTTTCGCATGCAGGCGGGGAATGTCGAGAAGTTGCACGCGATGTACGAGGACCGCGCGACGTTTGTGATGGTTTACGTGCGTGAGGCACATCCAACCGACGGCTGGCAAATGGAGAGCAACGACCGCGTGGGCGTGACGCTCTCGCAGCCGAAGACGTATGCCGAGCGAGTTGGTGTCGCGAAGACTTGCGTGAGTCGGCTTGGCTTTGATTTCCCGGTACTGGTCGACACCATGGACGACGCGGTTGGCGCTTGCTACAGCGGCATGCCGAGCCGGATGTATCTGATCGATAGCGACGGGAAAGTTGCATTCAAATCCGGACGCGGACCGTTCGGCTTCAAGCCGGCCGAACTCGAACAGTCGCTGATTATGATGCTGCAGAAGAAGTGAATCAGATAACGGCGAGGCGGGATTTTGCATCGCCGAATTCTGGCAGCTTCACATTCATGCGATCCATGAGTGAAAGATAAAGTGAGCAAAGGCGGCGGTTGTCGTCGCCTTTTGTGCGATAGTCGAGCACGCGGCCGGTTTCGAGTGTTCCACCCAGGCCGCCGACGAGCAAGAGCGGCACGTGCGAATTATCGTGCCGGCTGCCCGACCACATGTTCGATACGAACATCAGGCAGGTGTTGTCGAGCACCGTTTTGTCATTCGCTTCCTTCATCGCGTCGAGCCGGCCTGCAAGGTAGGCGAGCTGACTCACATAATAGTGCGTCACGCGCTGGTAGCCTTCGGACGTGTCGTCGTGCGATGCGGGATGGTGTGCGGTGCGAACATCCAGGAAGGGATAAAACAGGCCGGAAAGATCGCGACAAAGCAGCAGCGTGGCGACGCGAGTTTTGTCCATCTGAAAACCGAGCGCGACGATGTCGCACATCAGCTTCATGTGCTCGCGAATGTCTTCGGGCAGGCCGTTGTCGGGCCGCTTGAGCGTGGCGAGCGGAGCACTCTTGTCGCTGGCGTTCGACTTCGCTTTGTCTTCACCCGCGCGCATCTTTTCAACGCGTTTTTCCACTTCGCGCACGCTCGTGAGATATTCATCAAGTTTGCGTGCGTCGTCCGTGCTGATCTGTTTACTCATCGCGCCGGCGTGTGATTTCACGCGGTCGAGAATGCTCTTTGTGCGCTTGTTCCCTTGGTTCTCGAACAGGCTATCGAACGCGAGTGAAGGGTAAACCTCCATCGGCACCGGTGAGTTCGCGTTCTGCCAGGAAATGTGCGAGCTGTAGGCCATCGAGAAGTTGGATTCGTGATAGCCGGTGATCGGTTGTTCGCACCCGAGAACGAGGCTGGGCTGGGGAGTTGCTTCGCCGAGATGAGTCGCCAGCACCTGATCCATGCTCACGCCGCCGCGGAGCGATGCACCCTTTTGCAGCGGGGCACCCGAGAGCATGTTGCCGGTCATGCCGGGATGAATGCCAACGCCTGTGGCCTGCTTGTTGTAAAGGCCGCCGACGACGTTCAGCTTCGCACGAAAAGGCGCGAGCGGCTCGAGGCTTTTGCTCAGTTCCATCGATGCGCCCGAGCCCTTCGCCCACCAGTGCTTCGGGCTGATGCCGTTGCCCATGAAGAGTGCGGCGAAGCGTTGCGGCGACGAGTTCGTGGGTTCGCCGGCGCGGGCCGTCATTGCTTCCATCCAGGGCAAGCCGATAATTACGCCCGCGCCTTGCAGAACAGTCCGCCGTGTGATCGGATTCGTGCGCTGGTTCATGGGCGGCTCTCCGCGTTTGCGAGCGGTTCGGCGCCGCGCGCGTTCTGGAATTGCTTGCTCGTGACAATGAATTCAATGATGTCGACCAGGCGATAACCGTTTGGACCCAGTCGACTGTGCATTTCCTTGATCGTCGGTTCGTCGCTCAGAATCAGGGATCGACCGAGAGCGTAGGCGAGCAGACGTCGCAGGAACGTATCGGCGAAATCGCGTGAACGGCTTTCGCTGAGATACTCTTTCAGGCCGGCGAAATCGGTGCGATCGGAACCGTCGGGCATGGTGGCACGCGGGTCGACGGCGCGACCGCCAAGGTCGCGCGTTCTTCGCTCGCCGACTGGGCCATATCCTTCAAACACCAATCCGACCGAGTCGAACTTCTGATGACACGAAGCGCACGCCTTGACTTCGCGGTGACGTACGAGAAGTTGTGCAAGCGTGAGATCGCCGCTCGACGCTTCATCTTTAGGTAGTTCGGGAACCTGCGCCGGCGGCGGAGGAATCGGCGTGCCGAGCACTCGTTTCACCACCCAGTAGCCGCGTTTTACGGGACTGGTGCGCAGGCCTGGCGAGTTCGCGGTGAGGAAGACGGCCATGGGCAGCAATCCGCCGCGACCATACTTGTCGGCATCCGTGATGTGTGTCCATGTGTCTGGTCTGGTGCCCGCGGGAATGGAGATGCCGTAGTGCTTCGCGAGCGTGGGATTGACGAATGTGTCGGTGGCGAAGAGGAAGTCGCGGATCGGGCGATTGTGGGCGGTCGCGTCGAGGAAGAAACGAATGGGTTCTTCATACATCGCGGCACGAAGCTCGTTCGTGAACTGAGGAAAGCGACCACGATCGACGGCGTTGTGCTCTTCGAATCGTCTTATGTCGAGCCAGGTGGCAAAGAACTCTTCCGCCAGGGCACGAGATTTGGGATCGCGGAGCATGCGTTGCGTTTGCGCTCGCAAGACGTCGGGTGATTGCAATTTGTTCTGACCAGCGAGTGTCAGCATCGTTTCATCCGGAGCGCTCGACCAGAGAAAGTAGCTGAGGCGGCTGGCGAGATCGTGGGATGAGAGCGGTTGAATTGCTTCGCCTGGTCGTGAGGAAACGACTCGGTACATGAAGTTGGGCGACATCAACACGCTGGCGATCGAATCGCGAATGGCGTCTTCGTGTCTTAGGCCGTCGTCGGTTCTCAGAGACTTGTAGAAAGCGTCAATCTCGGCATGCTCGCCGGGCGTGAGCGGCCGGCGATAGGCCCTGGCAGCGAATGCGTGCAAAGCTTGAACGTGGGCGGGTTCGACGTCTGAGCGCTTTTTGCGGACGTCGGCGATATTGGTTGCCATCGAATTGAAGAAGTCATCAACCGCTCGCACGGCCATTTCCGACGCGCCGTTCTTTTTCACCTTCGCCAGGTAAACCGACTGCAAGCGACGAATGGTGGCCTCGGAAGTTGCGTCTTTGTTTTCGGATCGCGCGAAGTCGAATTCGGCGCCAAACGCGAATCGGGGCGGCTCGGCGCGTTCGAAGAAGATGAAGTCTTTGTACTGACGCTCGAGTACATTCGTGATGAAGTAAAGCTCATCCCAGAGTGCGTTCAATTGTTGGATTTCGGCGTCGGTAAGAACGAGCTTGCGCAAAGTTGCATCGTCGCGCGAGTAGCCTTGCATCAGGTGGAAGCCGGCGGTGAGCGGACGTCCCTTGTTTGCAGCTTTCGGGTCAAAGTAGGGGCCGCGGTCGCTGATGACAAAGGCGTCGGGGATGAGTTCGCAAAAGAGGGCGACGTCGTGTTTGAGGGCGTCGCGGGAGGTGCCGTCGGGCAGCTTTTTGAGCAATTCGTCGAGCTTGTTTTCGTCGGGCGGAAGTTGGTGCGAGGTCGCGAGCTGCTCGTTTCGCCAGATCACGAGCGGTTGACTGCCCTTTGACATTCCTTTGACGTTGAGATTCGCAATCGTGGGAGTGAGAGACTTGCGTTGGGCAACTAGCTCGCGCTGGAGACTGTCGCACCATGATTTCACGGAGGCGTCGTCACGAGCGAATTTCGGGCGCGATTTCCAGCGAGTTCGGAGGTCGTCGAGCGGTCCGAGGTGAGAACCCGGGTTATAGAGCAGATTGCCCAGCGTGTCGAGGTATCGAGCGCTCAGGCCGCGTGCTTTGGCGATATCGGCGAGTTTATTTGTCGAGAGGCTGCCGTCGGCATTTTCGGATTCGAGAAGCGTGAGGAAGTAGGTCGAAAATTCGACATTATGTGAATTGTAAAAATTGATGATGCGTTGGACGCAGTATTTGTCGCGGTCGGTGTCGGTAACGGCAAGATGCGGGGCGAAGTCGATTGCGCCATTGGGCTTCAAAACGGCGTGATCTGCAACTTTGCGCGCCGCTTCGAGGTATTTCTTCAAGAGCGCGGGCGACATTGTCAGCGACTCGCCCGAGTTGGCGAAGCCGGCCTCGTTCGCAGGGTCGACGGGGAACTCGCGCGTCGGACGAAGGTCGATGCCGGTCAGGTCGCGAATCGTATTGTCGTATTCGGGATTGCTCAGGCGGCGGGCTAGAACGGTTCCGGGATCGCCGACATTGCGGGTTGCTTCGCGATCGAACAGTTCCTTGATCCAGGCGATGACGGCGGCGCGTTCGTCATCGCTCGGCTGGGTACGCGCCTTCGCGGGCGGCATTTCTTCGGCTTCAACACGTTCGAGAATGTCTTGCCATGCTGTGTAAGCATTAATAATGGATTTAACGGACGAATAAGTGCTGAGATTGAGTTTGCTTTCTTGCTTGTAAAGGCCGTGGCACGAGGTGCAGTGTTTGGCGAGAAACGGCTTAACAGTCTGTTCGAAACGAGATTCTAGTGTGGGTGGGCCGGCGGCTTGCACAGTGAGTGCGCAACCGACCAGCAACAGCAATATTGGGCAGAGCAGACGGGGCATTGCGAGCGGCTCTTGGAAGATGGAGGGAGGAGTGCGGGCGGGCGTTCAAAAACGGCCGGACGCGAAAGCAGGTTTCGCGCCCGGCCCGTGGCTTCGATCAATACTCACCACGAAGGGCAAGCGTCACGCAAGGTGACGGTCGCATTCGGGGAGGAGCTTGGCGAAGTCGAGCTTGTTCGGGCAGGCTTCGCGAGCCGCTTCGAGGTCGGCACCCGACCAGTCGCGGGCTTCGGGCGAAAGCATGCCGTACTGGCGGCGGGCTTCGCCACGAATGCCGTGGTGCTCGTGGTAGGTGAGGAAGCGGGTGAGGTTGCCTAGCTCGGCCTTGGTACCGGCGGCGTCTGAGCAGCGGCCGTCGCAACCCGCGCACAGCGTGGGGCCGAAGGCGAGCACCGCTTCGCGAAGCTGCTGCAGGTCGGCCGTCTTGAGCGGCTCGTAACGGCGGGCGGCGTCGGCGTTGTCGCGAAGCTGGTCGGTGTTCTTGATCGACACGCACGACCCGCTGATGCGCTCATCGGTCCAGATGGCGTGGAGCAGACCCTGATACGGTGTCAGGTTCTTTTCCTTGAGCATCGGAGCGCGACGGACAACTTCTTCAAGCACGTTGAACTTCGGCTTGGCCGGGAAGTTACCGGCGACCTGCTTCATCGAAATCAGGCCGATGCCCTTCTCGTAGCAAGCGTCGATCGCCTTGTTGAGCGGATCGTCCTTCTCGAGCCAGGGGGTGTACATCAGCATGATGGCGTCGATCGCGCCGCCACGGGCTGTGGCCTGCATAATCTCAGCGCGCTTAGCGTGGTGGGTGCTGTAGCCAATGAACTTGGCCTTACCCGACTTGCGGATCGCCTCGGCGGTTTCCTTCAGTTCCCCGCCTTCGACGAAGTTGAGTGCGTCGTCGAGCGAGTGATCGTCACCCATGCCGTGGATGAAGAAGAAGTCGACGTGATCGACGCCAAGCGCGGCCAGGCGCTTGTCGAGCTGGTCGATCATTTCCTTCGGCTTCTTGGGATTGTCCTTGGTGACAAGCGTGATTTGCTTGCGGACGGCCGGATCGGCTTCAAACCAGGCCTTGAAGCCGGGCTCGGTGCCGTACATCTTGGCGGTGTCGTAGGTTCGGACGCCGGCTGCGAAGGAGAGCTTGAGCATGCGCTCGAGCACGGCCTTGTCGCGAAGCGCGCCGGTGCCCATTTCGAGCATGGTCATCTCGACGCCGGTCTTGCCCAGTTTGCGTTTGGGAAGAACGGCGGCTTTGTCTTGCGCGCTAACCGATTTGCCACCGGTGGCGAGCGCCGCGGCGGTTGCAAGCGCGCCGGCTTGCAGGAACGTGCGACGATCGGTTCCGGTCGAAACTTCGTGCGACATCAAACGAACTCCTCGTTGGGCTGAAAAGGGCCGTGGAACGAGTTGTGACAACTGTTGGATTTTAGCACGAAGGGCCGATTCAGGCACGACCATTTCCCGCCCGAAATGGCGGTTTTTTCATGAACAAATGGCATGAATTTATGATGGGGAGATTGGCAATCAAAGCAATGGTAAGGGCGAAGAAAATGCCGGAGTTTCGCGATGAAACTCCGGCTTGGTGAACTATTGATCGGCCAGCGGCCGATTCAGTTCCGTGCGCCAGGCCGACGGATCGGAAGTCGTCTCCGGTCCGACGAGATAGCATTCCCACAAATCCTCGCGAGGCTTGAGACCGTTTTTGTCGATCCAATCGCAGAATTCGCCCCAGCCTCCGCCGAGTCCGTCGTAATTCCCCTGATAAACAGCCCGCGCCACCTTGGTTGCCGAGAGTTTCCCTGGTTTGACGCGACCCGATGCCGTTACGGGCGTGGCGATGGGGACCGATACATCGAGGTCGAACGTGTCGGTCGGTCGACGGCGATGATAGGTGAGCCACGGGCCGGTGGGCGCAATCCCTTGTGCTGCGAGGGTGGCGAAGACCTCGTGAATGGCCGGTCCCATCGCCGACATGATTTCATTTCGCGGCACGATGATCGAAATGCACGCCGTCAACTGGTCGGCAGTCTCGGTGATCACAGGCGTTTCGAGCACGATAATTCTCCTGAGAGGAAAAGAGATTCTGAGCCGGCAGATTTCGTGTCAAACAGCCACGCCTGTAATAATGTCGTCGAGACGATCGTAGCTGGCGGACATTCCCCGCTCCATGCCGCTTGCGAATGCGCCGTCGCGTGCTTCCCTTGACGGGTACAGCACCGTGAGTTTGAGCGAGGTTTTTTCACCGCGATCGATGAGTTCGAGCGTGGCCAGTTGCTCGCCCATTTGGGGGACGCAGCCACTTTCAAAACTCTCGGTACGAACACAGCGTTCGGGTGGGACGATTTCGCGGTAGACGCCGGTCATCGCCATTTCCATGCCATCAGGCCCGCGCCATTCCCAGCGAAAACGGCCGCCGACGCACTGATCGTCCTCGCACTTCGTGAACTCCCAGCCCGGCGGACCAAGCAACCAGCGCGTGAGGTATTCGGGCTTTGACATCGTCTCCCAGACGAGCGTTCTGGGCGCATTGAAATCGCGGGTAACGACGATTTCGCGGTCGCCAACGGCCGACACCTTCAGCACGTTTTTCATCGCAATTTCCTCAGGGTTTGGATTTCTTCTGGGCCTTCAATTCGTCGAGTAGGGCGTCGAGGCGCTCGAAGTTGGCTTCCCAGATTTTCCGGTAGCCTTCGAGCCATTCATTCGCCTCGGCGAGCGGCTGGGCCATGATCCGGCACGGCCGCTTTTGTGCGTCTTTTCCGCGGCTGATCAGGCCGGCTTTTTCGAGCACTTTGAGGTGCTTGGAAATCGCCGGCTGACTCAGCTTGAAGGGAGCAACCAACTCATTCACCGTCGCCTCACCCTCAGCCAAACGAGCAAGGATCGCCCGACGGGTGGGGTCGGATAGCGCGGAGAACGTGGCATCGAGGCTCGCGGTCATCATTGGTGTATTGCCTTTTGGTTCTATAACCGATTGGTAATTTACAAGCTGGTTGTGCTGGCGTCAACCTCGGAGGAGATTTTTTGTTGGATGAGAAGACTGAGAGCAATGAGCGTATGTACGAAATCTAATGGTATTGCCCTCTACGATATGGGCAAGATTTCAGGACGATCCTGCGCTTCTGGCGTGGTACTCTGATCGGCGTGGCTAGGTAAGGAAGGGCGAACAAGGGGTTATCGCATGGTCGCGAAAACAAGGCGATTTGTGCTGGGCTTGCTGGTGGTTGCTTGCCTTGGAGCGGGGGAACCGGCTTTGAAGGGGTGGGGTATCGCCGTTGATTCCGACAAGGATTGCAGGTTCGAGCAAAAGGGAGATGCGCTAACGATTGCTATTCCCAATACCGAGCACAATTTGACCACAACACTCGCGAAGCTGAACGCACCGCGGGTTTTGAGCCCTGTGCGTGGCGACTTCATCGCGACCGTGAAGGCGAGCGGCAACGTGCAGCCGAGCGACCCGCCGAGCAACCCGAACGCGTTGCCCTATTTGGGAGCGGGCTTGCTGCTTTGGGGCGACGACGATCACTTCGTTCGCCTGGAACGGGCCGGCTTGATTAGCGAGGGACAGTTTGTCACTTATGCGAATTTTGAAGTGTTTGTTGCAGGCAAGCAGGTGAGCAGCAATACGCTTCGGCTTGAGAACAGGGCAGTTGAACTTCGATTCGAGCGCCGTGGAACGAAGTTGTATGCATCGTTCAGCCATGATGGCGTGTTTTGGGTCGGATTTCCGCCCGTCGATTTGACGATGCCAGACGTGACAAAAATTGGCGTCGCGGCGATTTCGACTTCGGCAAAACCGTTCAATGCCGAGTTTAGCGAATATCGTGTTTACACGTTAAACAAAGGAATGTAACGCGATGCGGATCATCTTTATGCGATTGATGAGAGCAGAACGAGAGCTATTCCGAGGCTCGCTCGTCGGGGAGGTTGGCAGGAATTCGGTCTCTAACCACTCGACGTCCTTCACTGGCAGCGGCCCACAGTTTTCTAGCTCAAGGTATCCTTCCACTGGGGCAATCAGCCATTTGCTCCAATCCGTCGGCTGATCGTGTTCGTGCAATTTGACTCTTACATTCGCCTTTTGAAGCTTTGGGAACACGTTAAGAACATGGTCGATGTTGGGCTTGCTCATGTTCGGATTTGTGAAACCTGGGGAGATAATTGCTCGTTCGCGCATGGACGTTACCCAAGCGATGGCTGGCCAGAGGTCAGCTCGACACCGCTCAAGCCTTGCCGATGCATCGCTAGGGCATAGCTCACGATGATAGCCACCGCTTCCTCGGATGATTTGCCGCGGGCGTGGATGTTGGAGACGAGGTTGCGCTGTGCGTCGGTGTGGCCGGCGCGCGGGCGGTAGGCGAGATAGGCGGAAAGGCTTTCGGCGGTCGCGAGTCCTGGTCGTTCGCCGATAAGAAGCACGACGACCGCTGGGTCGAGCAATTCTCCCACGTCGTTCATCACGCCGACACGACAATGCCGCACGACGAACGGACGGCCGAATCGCCAGCTGTTCGCCTCGCACGCGTGATGGATTAATGGAAGGAGGGCTGGAACCTGGATGCGAACGGCCGCAACGGAAAGGCCGTCGCCGATGACGACTTGTATGTCGCAGCGTCGAGGACAAAGCTGCGTGATCAACTCGCGCGAGTCTGTACTGAGCGAACGGCCCAGGTCGGGACGAGCGAGGTATTCTTCTTTCGATTTGGCCTGAGTGCTGGTTTCGAAGAGATCCCAGTGATCGACTGTCTCAGGTCCGAAATCGCGCACGAGATCGATTTCGACATGCACGGCGTCGATGGCGGCAGCATGATCTTCGCGAAGTGCCAGACTTGTTTCGGTGCGATAGGCGCCGCCAGAGCGTCCGAGCAGAACACGAGCTGGCGTTCGGGATTGAAAGGCGGCGATTAACGATTGTAGAACCGGTGAATTGTCCATGGATTACGATCCTCTCGATCGATCACTCAAGTGAATGAGCGATCAGGTGTTGGGCTCGTTCCATGAGCAAGTTGCGATGGAGAGAATCGCCGTGAACTGGTCGACCATCTTGAAACAGACCGTTTTCTTCGAGCCAAACGCGAAATTCCGGAGCAGGACGCAAGCCGAGCAAGCGGCGAATTGCCAATGCATCGTGATAACTTGTCGACTGATAGTTGAGCATCACGTCGTCTGAACCGGGGACGCCCATGAAGAAGTTGCACCCGCTAGAGGCGAGCAAGACCATGAGGTTGTCGCACGAATTCTGATCGGCGTGGGCATGATTCGTATAGCAGACGTCGCAACCCATCGGTAGGCCGAGTAGTTTGCCCACGAAGTGATCTTCAAGCCCCGCACGGATGATTTGACGCTCGTCGAAAAGATATTCGGGGCCGATGAAGCCGACGACGCTGTTGACCAGGAAGGGATCGAAAGCTCGCGCGACTGCATGCGCCCGCGCTTCGAGTGTGAGTTGGTCGACACCATGATGCGCCTCGGCCGAGAGTGCGGACCCTTGGCCAGTTTCGTAGTACGTCACCTGTTCGCCGCGCCAACTGCAATCGCGAGTGGCGTGATGTTCGAGCACGCGCTGGCGGCCTTCAGCGAGCAAGTTCAAATTGATGCCGAAGCTGGCATTCGCGGCCTCGGTTCCGGCGACCGATTGAAAAAGCAGGTCGATCGGCGCTCCGCGTTCCATCGCCTTGAGCTGAGTAGTGATATGAGCAAGACAGCACGTTTGTGTGGGGATTTGCCAGGCGTTCGTGAGTCTTGTGAGGGTATTCAAAACGGCCGCAGCGCTGTCGGCCGAATCGTTCGCGGGATTGACGCCGATGAGGGCATCGCCGCAGCCGTAGAGCAGGCCGTCGATTGTGGAGATGAGGATGCCGGTTGGATCGTCGCTGGGGTGGTTTGGTTGAGTACGAATGCCGAGCACACCGCGCTCGCCCATCGTGTTGCGACATCGCGTGATCTTGCGGATTTTGCTCGCGGCGATGATGAGATCTTTGTTGCTCATCAACTTGGCGACGCTTGCAGCAATCTCGGGCGTGATCGCCGTGGCGATCGATTCAAGAGCGTGATCGTTGGTTGCGTCGTCGAGGATGAATTCGCGGAACTGGCCGACCGTGAGCGAGGCGATTTCGGCGAATGCGGCGCGATTGTGCGTGTCGAGGATCAGGCGTGTGACTTCGTCGTCGATGAGCGGATGCGCGACGATTTCTGCGAGGGAAAGATCGGCCAGCACTCGTTTGGCGGCGACGCGCTCTCGCGCTGAACGCGCAGCGACTCCCGCGAGTTGATCGCCCGATTTCTCCTCGTTCGCCTTGGCAAGGACTTCGCGCAGGTCGGCGAAAACAAAGCGTTCCGAGCGAACGACGGCGGCGAGGATCATGACGCGAGTTCCGACGGCAACGACTGGATCCGCATTCCAGATTATCGCGCACAATGACTCGATTAAAGTGAAAACGACTGGCTGGCGAGACCGTTGTGCGACCATTACCATGCGAGCGACTTTCCTAGCGATCACCACAGGGAGAACCACCCATGCGCACAATTGCGGCTTTGATCTTGGCGAGCTTATTGATTGCCGCCGGTACAGCGTTCGCGGCTGATGATTTCACACCCGAGCCGGGCTTCAAAAGCCTGTTCAACGGCAAGGACCTGAGCGGCTGGAAGTATGGCAAGGAGTCGCTCGAAGGAAAAACCGCGAGTGATGACGGCCGGTTCGCCGCGAAGGACGGGACGATTTATATCAAGGGGGCGAATCAATCTGGCGCTGGGGCGAAGAACAGCGAGATCGACACGACCGCTAGCTTCGGCAAGGATTTTGTGCTGCGGTTTGATTTCAAGGCGTCAAAAGACTGCAACAGCGGCTTGCACTTGCGCGATCACGTGTTCAAGCATCAGCTTCAAATTCGCGATTATCCTCGCGTCGGTCCCTACAAGACGCTCAAGAATTACAAGGAGTTCGACTGGAACTCGATCGAGGTGACCGTGAAGGGAAACAAGGCTATCGCCACTTGCAACGGCGAAGTGCTCGAGGCCGCGCTTGAGCTTCCGACGGATGGGCCGATTGGGCTGCAGTCGGAAACGAATGTGGTTGAATACCGGCACATCAGGATCAAGGAAATGCCTTGATTCAATCTTCGGGAAGCTCCTGGCCGCGAGTTTCGGGCAGGAAGCAAATGACGATCAACCCAACGGCGAAGAGGCTCGCCATCGCCACCACGGCGAGCCTCAGTCCGAGGACTGCACCAAGGTAGCCGCGAATGATGAGGAGAACGGCCACCATCGACCGGCCGACGTTGAAGCAGAAGCTTGTACCGGTGGCGCGCAGCCGCGTGGGGAACAGTTCGGGGAGATAGATGGCATATCCCGCGTGCATGCCGACGACGAAGAACGCGAGCAGCGGAAGGCTGACGAGCGCTTGGGCTTCGGTTTGGGCCAGCAAGAACGCGACGGGGACAAAGATCAAAGCACCAATTTGATAGCAGACGAACGTGAACTTACGCCCGAACCGATGGGCAATCGGCGCGAATGACAGCAAGCCGAGTAGGCCGCCAGTAAAATTCATCAGCAGGAATGCGCGACTGCCAGCGGCCTGTTTTTGAGCGGGGGAAGCCGATGGGCCGAGCAGTTCGGCGATCAGTTCCGGCGCCCAGGTGAAGATGCCCCAGTAGGTTCCCAGTCCTACCGAGGCGAGAGCCAATCCCAGCAGGGCGCGCGGTCGCCAGCGTGGGTTGTCCAAGAGCTCAAAGAGACTGCCCGAAGGCCTCGCAGTAGCAGTTTGAGAATGCGCCGGTTCTCGCACGCCGAGTCGAATCCAGACGACGAGCAGCGCGGGCAGGATTCCGATCAAGAATCCCTGACGCCATGACGACGGGTCGGTGAAGATCCAACCGGTGATTGCCGCGATTCCCGCGCCTAGCACGCTCGACGCGTGAAACGTTCCCGACGCGAATGAGCGGAGGCGGGTGGGGAATGTTTCGGCGACGAGCGACGCGGCAACCGCCCATTCGCCGCCGGTCCCCAGTGCGACGAAGAACCGCAAAATCTCGAGTTGGGTGACGGATTGCACGAAATAGGTCAGTGCGGAGAAGAGCGAGTACACGAGGATCGTCCAGGTCATTACACGGACGCGTCCCAGACGATCGGCGAGGATGCCGAAGCCGAGTCCGCCGATGGCTCCGCCAAGCAAAAACACCGCGTTCGCGACGTTGCCGTGCCACTGGACGGCCGCGGCGTTTTTGTTAAGCAGTTCGTTGAGCGCGGGGGTCTTGAAGATCGTGAAGAGTTGCGATTCGTAGATGTCGAACACCCAGCCCGCGGAGGCGGCGAGCAGAATGAGCCACTGCGCACCGGTAACTTCCGAGAACAAGCCAGTATGTTCTTCTGGTGCGAGGGTTTCTGACATGATTGTAAAATTACTTGTTGGATTTTCGAGCCGATCCCTTGGTTTTTGCCGAGCCTTCGCGACGGGTGAGGGTGTATGTGGCTGGGCCGTCGCCGTGAATGGTCATGCCGTTAGGCAGCTGGGCATCCCAGCCGACGGCGACGGTTAGCTTGCCGCTCACCCATTCGCGTAACTTCGGGTCGTAAACTTGCGTGCCGGCGACCTTGTATTCGCCTCGCTTGATTTCGGCGACGTCATGTGTGCCGGTCACCTTGAGAAAGCCGGTCACATCGACGGTGATTTTGCCATCTTTGTCGGGCTCTCCCTTTTTGGCGTAGCGCAAGGCGCCGGTGCCGTGCTGGCCGCGGCCGAATGGTAGGACAATCGGTGCTTCCCACTTCGATTCTTCTGCGGGGAATCTGGGGTGGAAAAGTCGCGTGAGATCGACCATTCGCGCGCCGAGGAGTGGACCGAGTTCGTCTTTCGTTTTCCGCGAGGTTTCGCCACCGGATGAATCAAGCTTGATTGAAAGCAGCGGTGGGTCGAATTGCTCGAAAACGGCCAGAAGCCCAGGGCCGGCCGCGGACCGAGTGACGTCGAGCGGTCGGTCGATGCGCCGCGAAGTGAGCCGGGTGCGCGAGACTTCGAGCTGGTCGATTTCCTGGTTGCCGTTCAAAACGCGAAAGCCGAAGCGATCGACACCGACATCGACACCATCTTTCGTGCGGGCGTTTCGGTAATCGACCTCGGCGATCGTCCGGCGGTTTGACTTGCCGCCGGCGTCGTTCGTGAGCTTGATGTTGCCGTCGACCGTAACGCGAAAGCCCAGAACTTCGGGCTTTGCCTCTTGCGCTCGAGCGAAATGCGGAACGATGAGGAGCGAGCCGATGGTGAGATAGATGCGGACGTTCATGCGTTCCGCCATTTCTCGCGCAAGCGCGGGAAAGCGACCAGGTCAGTCGGGAATGAGATTCATCGTGTAGTAGGCCGCGTCGTGCAAGAGCGGAAGGCCGTCGCTCGAGCGAATACCAGCCATGTGCAACTCGTGAATGTGCCCTTCTTGCAGTCCTTTTACCTTGAGCCGCACGCTCTTGGAGTCGGCTGCAATAACTGCCGATTCGATCACCGGCGTCGTCTCATCGACCTCAGGGCTGCCGTACGATTCCTGATAGATGTAGGTGAATGTTCGCATCTTGTAAGATTTGAGATCTTCGACTGTCTTCTTGTCGATCGGTTTCGTGAAAGTCAGGTCGAAGCCGTCATGGCGAGCGGACATGGTCTGCACTTCGAAGGGGATCTTGCCCGTCCAGTTGAGGCGTTCGAGCGAATACCCTTTACCGCCGCGCGAGCCCCAGCCGCGATTCGTGCCGCCGATGAAAAGCGAGCCGTCGAGCGTCAGCAACATCGCGAGGTTGCCTGAGGAAAACCCCTGGCGGAAGGGAATACATGCGCCCTGGTAGCGGCCCTTCACCTTTTCGAGCACGACACGCATCACGGTGCTGGCGGCCTGATCGCTTACGAACATCTGGCCAGCGAATGGGCCGAATTTGCCGTTGGTTGTGTCGCAGACGATACCGCTGGCCGACTGTCCCATTTGCGGGTAGGGGAAGTAAACGGCGGGCGGGACGAGTTCGGGGATGCGTTTGGCCTCGATCGCCACGCGGCTGCCGCTTTTGGGAGTTTCAGGCTTCTTGCCGGGAAGTTTCGCGTCGTCGTACCACTTCAGACCGGCGGGATGGCCGACGAACTGGCCCGGTGCAAGGTGCTTGAGCGAGCAGGCGCCGTTCCACGGTCCCTGGTTTTCGGTGTAGAACATGTCGCCGGCGGCGTTCATTCCCAGGCCGCCAGGTGAGCGGAGGCCGGAGGTTGTGGGAAGAACTTTGCCTTCGGGCGTGATGCGCAGGGCCCAGCCACGGAACTTGTTTTCGCTGCTGAATGAGCCGGTCAGGCACAGGGCGACCCAGAGATTGCCGTCGCGATCGAAGCGTGATCCAAACGCGTATTCATGATAGTCGCCATTGATTTCCCAGCCGTCGGCGACGGTTTCAAAGAGATCGGCGCGGCGGTCGTTGTTGGTGTCTTTGAGTCGCGTCAACTCGCCACGCTGGGTGGCATAGAGCCAGCCGTCGCGATAGACGAGGCCGAGCACTTCGTGCAGGCCGCCGGCGAATTTCGTGAAGACGAAATCCCTGGGGTTCGATGAAAACGGCTTGTCGACGAGATAGATCTCGCCGCGGCGGCTGGAGGCGGCGAGAACGTCGCCGGGAAGCATTTCGAGCGCACCGACTTCGAGCACGACGCCGGCGGGAATCGGCAAGTCGGTGATCTTGTAATAGTCGGCTTCGGTTGGCGTGGGGGCGTCGGCGGCGAATGCGGCCGTCGCGAGGATCGCCGCGAACAGAGTCAGAATTCCAACACGCATCGTGGCGATCCTTACCATTCAATGTGTTCGACGATCGTCGCTGTTTTGCCGTTGAATTTGACGGGTACGATCAACTCGGTTTTGCCGGCGGAGTTGCGGACGATCGGCTTCAATTCGCCGTCGAATGATACACGCCACTCGCCGTTCACGAGGAATCCGTTCGGCGTCGGCTTGATCGTTTCACCCAACGCAGCGCGGAAGTACAGTGTGTCGCTGGGATGATCGGAGCTAAGAGTGATGACCCGTTTGAAGCTTGGCGTTTTGCTCGTGGCAACCGGTACGGGCTGGTCCTCGACGCGGGTTTCGCCGAACTCATAGAGGAAAGTCGGCCGCTGGTCGGGCGTCACGCGATAGCCCCGGAAGATGTAACCCAGCTCTTTGGCTTTGAGTGTCGGCCAGGGGTTTGAAGGGCTCGAAAGCGAGGCGAATGCGGGGCCGTCGGGCAAGGCAATGACGTTGTCGCCCATGGGCGGCTGGAAGCCTTCGCCGCGGCCGCTCCAGTGTCGCGAGGCATCCATGAATCCGCCTTGCCAGAGCAGGGCGTAGCGAATGCCGTTGGCGTCGAACGCGAGATTGGCTCGTTCGGGATAGCCGACGCCGATTGCTCGCGTGCCTGCTCCTTCGATGAAGTTGCGGTAGATCACCGCTTCCTTGATCGCGAACAGCGGCAGAGGCTGGCGGCCAATTCCCGCCGGAATCATCGCGCTTGAGCCGTCAGAGAGATAGAGCCAAACAGCTTCGATTTGCTTTGCGGTGTCGCCGCCCAGGATGTTTGGCACGATCGTTTGGCCGTTGGGCCATGCGGTTGGCATGCGTGTGCCGGGGCGGAATTCGGGCGGGTTGATGACGTAACGATGGAACCATTCGCGGTTCAAGCGTTTCGTCATCAGCGTCATGTCGATGGCTTGAATTCCTTCCGCTTCGCTGTTGCGGAACGTATGGCACTTGATGCAGCTTAAGGCGTCGCTGCCGACGAGTTGTCGTCCCGCCGATTTCACGCGTTTGGGCGTGTCATCAAACGTGATTGCAGGAATCGGGCCGAGCTTTGGTTCGGTGTCGAACGCGTCGGCAAGCGCCGTGGTTGCAGGGGCGCCGAAACGTGGCATTCGTGTCAGCATATAAGGGCGATCTTTCAAGCCTTGCGCAAGAGCTTGTCGCAAATAGGTGGGCTTAAGTTTGGCCGTTACGCCGTCGAGCCGCGGTGGGATGCGGCCTTCGTCGCCCATTTCCTTTTGCGTGGTCGTGAACCAGGCATTGCGCTCAGACTCGACGCCGCCCACCTGACCGCGCTCGTGACAGGCGTAGCAGTTCAGGGCCGTCATCGTGCGTGCGATGGTCTGCGCGGGTGTGGGACGCTTCGATTCAAACGAGCCAGCCGATTTGAGCGATTCGCGAATGGCGGTTTGTTGCGCGGTGTTGAGGGAGTACATCGGAGAACTCGCCGGTGGAGCTGATGCGAGGCAGCCTGAGGCTGAGTCGCCCAATGCAGCGAGCGGCTTGGCGACGACTGATTTTCCGGCCGGGTTCGGTTGATGGCACGACGAGCAGCCGTGTTGTACGAAGAGCGTTTTTCCCTTGTCGACGAGTGCTGAATCGGCGGTGAAACGAGCGGAGCCGGCCGTGCTTGCTCCTGGCGGGGGCGGCGTTGCCTCCTGCTCGGTGAGGGTGACGAAGCTGGAAACGTCTTGGCGGAGTCGAATGGTATTGCCGATCGAGAATCCGGGGCCTTGGATGTCGGCTTCGAGTTCGACCTGGCCACCGCCGTCGAAATACTCAATCGTCAGCTTGTGCGCGCCTCGTGCCAGGCCGACGACTCCGCGATTTTCTTGCGGGGGGTGAATGCCGTCGTTGTCGACAACGAGCTTGTCGTCGATGAGTAGCCTGGCACCGTCGTCGCTGTGCAAAAAGAAGCGGTACTGGCCGGCTTTTTCGATGCGGAGGAAGCCGGAGTATCTCATCGCGAAGCTATTGGCCCGCTCGGCCCGCGCGAGGTCGAGACCTTCGCAAATGCCGCTGGCTTTGGGCTTCAACTTGCTGAAGTCGGGAACTTTCTGCCAGTCGCCTTCGAAGTATTCATACCTCATATTCGGGCGAACATTTACGCGCAAGTCCTTGAGCAAATAATGGGCGATGACTTGTGCTTCTTGTGCAGTCAAATTCAACGAAGGCATTCGGCCCGAGGGGCGTACACGGTGGGGATTGGCAAGGAATTCGGCGAGGCTGGGGATCGAATATTTCGCACCGAGGTCGGGGAGCGGAATGGAAGTAGCAAGCGGTTTACCATCACTCTTGCCGTGGCAGACCGTGCAGCCGATCTGGTTGAAGAGTGCTTCGCCGGCGGTGATGCTCTTGCGGCTTGGCCGAGCTTCGGGGAGCGTGCCGTTGCTGAGAACGTAATGTGTCAGCGCTTCGATCGTTTCCTTCTTGGCGGAATCGTTCAGGCCGTGTAGCACATGCGGCATGGTGGTGCCGGGCTTGACGGTTTGGGGATCGGCGAGGAAGGCGCGAACGAAGTCGGGGCGAAGGCGTGCGCCGGCCGATTCGAGCAGAGGGGCGTGTTTGCGGTTGATTTGGGATTCGATCGTGCTCGAAACACCATGGCAGGTGGTGCAGCCGAGTTCGCCGATGAGGAGCAGACCGGGGGCAGTGGGGTCGGCTTTTTGCGAGGCGCCGAAGCGTTCGAAACCGGCGACAATGGGATGCCGGTCGGCCGCGAGGGCCGCTTGAAATGCAATCAGGGCGATGCAAATGCTAGCGAATACAGCGCGGGGGATGCGCCGGCTCGGATCCGTCATCGGTTTGGTTGTCCGTTGAGCGCGGGTTGGCGAAACTGCGGCTGGTCGCAATGCGGCGCGTTGGGGGAACTCGCGAAGCCGTTAGCATAACGGTCAGGTTCGGCCGATTGAAGGGGCTGGGCGGCCATAACCCGGGCCCCGTCTTGCGGAAATGCAACAGTGGCGGGTTTACACGCGATGACGTTTGTCAGAAAAAGCGCAAAACCGCGTTCAGAAACTGCGAAAAAGTCGACGGGAAGGGCTGTTTTTGGGTAAATTCATGGGTAGGCCCGTCGCCCGTGAGCGTAGTTGCTCTTGCGCGAGGTCTCTTTTCTCCCGCTATTTTGCCCACCTAGTTTGCTTCGACCGTAAGGCAAGATGTTCCCTACTGCGCGGGAGTTTCTCTCGGCAAGGCGGATCTGATGGATATCGAGCGTGACCTCCTGTTTGGGCTGTTCGCGGTGCGCGAAGGGTATTTGAGCCTGGAAGATTACTCGTTGGCCTGCCGCGAACTGGCGCAAAGTCCGGGGGAATCGATTGCCGAACTGTTGGTCCGCAAAGGTTTGATCGACGCTCGAACGCGCGAAGTGCTCGACGAAGGGGTGGCGCACGGGATTTCGTCGGTGCGAACGTCGGCCATTCGACCTGCACGAAGCCAGCGGGCCACGACGGTGAAGGATACATTCGGTATCCCCAATCCCAGAATGCCGCTGACCGAAGCCGAATCGACAATGGCTCCTGGTCAAAAATCGAACGTCACGCTCGAATTGCCCAACGCTGTTCCCCCGGCGCCGCCACGTGACTCGGATGCGACGTTACAGGTCGATCAACCGACGAGCGACTCGCCTCCGAAGACCATGGTTGATCCCAACGCGACGCTGCAATCCAACCGACCGAAACTGGCGGAGACGATTCACGACGAAAAATCGCGCACGAGCACGCCACTGGCGGAGACGCTTTCGATTGGGGATTCCGCAGCTTCGGCGGGGGGAATGTCGGCGGCGGGGCAGCCGAGCCCGAATCTGCCGCGAGTCGATCCGCGAAATCCTGCGCGTTACACGTTCATCAAGGTGATCGGCGAAGGCGGCCTCGGGCGGGTTTGGATGGCCCGCGATAACGACCTCAATCGTGAGGTTGCGCTCAAGGAGATTCAGCCGCGAATTGCGCGATCGGAGTCGAAGTCGCGGCGTTTCGTGCTTGAAGCTGAGGTGACAGGGCAGCTCGAACACCCGAACATCGTGCCGGTGTACGAGCTGGCGCATCGGGCCGAGGATGGTCAGCCGTTTTATACGATGCGATTCGTGCGTGGGAAAACGCTTTCCAACGCGATTGCAGACTATCACCAGGCGCGGAAAGAGCATCGGGCCGAGCGGCTGGAATTTGCCCGGTTGCTGGGGCGGTTTTATGGTGTTTGCTATGCGCTTGGATATGCTCATTCTCGTGGGGTTATTCACCGCGATTTGAAGCCGGAAAATGTGGTGCTGGGAGATTACGGCGAGGTCTATTTGATCGACTGGGGCCTCGCCAAATTGGTTGAGATTCACAAAGATTCGACCGAGGCCTGCATCCGGCTCAGCGAAACGGCGGCACAGTGTGACGCGGGTCGCGGTGGGCTTGAAGGAACGCCGGCCTACATGGCACCCGAGCAGGTCGACGCGAAGTTCGGCTCGCTGGGGACGCATTCGGATATCTATGGTCTTGGGGCGATTCTATTTGAAATCCTCACTGGGCAGTCGCCGCACCGGGGAGAGAGTCTTACGGAATTGCTCGACGAGATCGTGAACAAGGAGTCGCCGCTTGTTCGGCAGCTTGCTCCATCGGTTCCGGCAGCGCTCGAGGCGATTTGTGCCAAGGCGATGTCGAAGCAGCCGGAATTGCGCTATCTCAAGGCGGGTGACCTGGCACTCGACGTCCAGCGGTACATGAACGACGAGCCGGTTTCGGCGTATCGCGAGCCGCCGCTCGAACGCCTTTCACGCTGGGCGCGGCGGCACAAAACATGGACGCAGGCTGCGGCGGCCGCGCTTGTGATTGTGACGTGCGTGTCGATCGTCGCGTCGATCATGATCAAGGGGGCGCAAAGTGCCGAAGCGATTGCGCGCAAGGAGGCGGAGGGCCGCTACGAGCAGGCTCGCAGCTTTGCCGACACTCTGCTCGCAGGCGTGAGCAACGACTTGAAGGATGTTCCGGGCGCGGAAGGAATTCAGCGGCGAATTCTCGACAAGGCTTCGGCGGCGTATCAAGGGTTCGCGGCCGAGCGGAGTAGTGATCCTGCGCTCGTGCTCAAGTCGGGCCAGGCGCATTTGCAGCTTGCTGAAGTGCACAATCTGCTCGATGAAACCGTCGCCGCGGTTGAGTCGTGCAAGGCGGCGGAAACTGTGTTCGAGTCGCTGGCGAAGAATTATCCGCTGTCGCTAACGCCGGCGATCTGGCGTGCGTATAGCCTTGCGATGCAAGGGCGCGTACTCAATCATGCGGGAAAGAATGAAGACGCGCTCACGCCCTACCGCGAGGCGATGGCTCACTTCGACGAGATGATCAAGCAGCATCCCCACAATCCCGAGTTACTCGACCGCAAAGGGGAGGCTGAAATTGGTTATGCGATGGTTTTGCAAGAACTGAACAAGCTCGATGAGGCAGAGAAGACGTATAAAGATGCGCTCAAGGACTATGATCACCTGGTGAGCGACGCCGAGGAGACGAACTCGAAGTCACCAACCGCGGCGACCAAGGCAGCGGTGCGAACTTACCGAGCGAATCGCGCGCGGGGGCTCAACAATCTGGCGACTCTGATCGAAGTACTCGTGACGCGCCTCACCGAGCAAAACAAGGTCGACGAGGCGGCGAGCAAGCGTCTGGAATACGAAAAAACGTGTCGCGCGGCGATTGCGGATCTGGAAGTGCTCGTGAGCGAGGCGGCCGATGTGCCAGAGTACCTCTACCAGCTTTCGGCCAGCGTGAACAGCTTGGGCAATTCGCTCTCTGCGCGTGAAATGGCGAAGGAGGCTGAGAAGGAATATGGGCGGTCGGTCGAGCGTTATGAAACGCTCGTTTATTTGAAAACGGTGCCGAAGCACATGAACGGCCTGGTGCAGGCACGCATCAATCTCGCCCGCTCGCTCGCCGAGTCGGACATGGATTTTGCCGAGGCGATGCTACGGGCGGCGATTTACGACGCCAAGGTGCTCGCTCGCGTTCATCCTAATGATCCAACATATCAGGACGTCGCAATTCTTGGTTCCTATCATATCGCCGACCTGTTGTTCCTGCAGAAGCGGTGGAAGGAGGCGGCGAAGTCATATGGTGAGACGATCCGGCAGATCAAGGAACAGAAAGCGCGGCAGAAGAGTAGCGCGACGGCGAATGATAGTGAGGCCAGTGACAATGACCGGCGGTTGCGGGCGTCGCTGTTTTATCGTTGTCTTGCTTATCTTGATGACAAGCAACTTGAACCTGCTCTTGCCGACTTGCGCGAGTTCCCCCGGATGACGCCGATTGATTTTGCCTATTTGTTCAATGGTGCCTGTTGCTGGTCGCGGGCATCGACGTTGACGAACGACGCGACGAAGAAGCAGGAGTTCGCCCAGAATGCGGTGGGATTGCTCAAGGAGGTGGTGGCGCTTAACAAGGATTTCGTCGCGCCGATTGCCGATCCCAAGGATCCCGGATTCGAGCACGACCTCGACCCGATTCGAGCGACTCCGGTGTTTCAGGAGTTCCTCAAAACGATTAAGAAATAAACAGGGATTTTATTCATCGTGACAGGGAAATCCGGCAAGCGTAGTTGCTTGAAGAACCGGTGAGACAACGCTAGTCTCGGCAGTTGTGATATCGCCGGAAAACACGGTTGTTCCCCGTGTGGAGACGCGACGATGACGAGTGTATTCAGTTTGGTAGCGGCCGTGGCGGTTGCGATTGTGCCCACGCAGGCGCGCGATGCGACGCGAGCAGTTACCAAACTTCGCGGTGGCGACGATGGTCCGGCACAGGTGCAAGCAGGCCAGGTTGACGCGAAAGCGTTTGCGGGGAGAACACGCATCGCCGTGCTTCCGTTTGTCACCATGACTCGCGACCGTGAAATCATGTCGCAACGAACGGGGATGATGGACGCCTTGCTGGCGGACCTGCGTTATGTGCCGGTGTATCTCGTGGCGGATCGCAGCGAGATTCTGGCGTCTAAAGCCGCGATACCGAGCGAGACGGATGATCTGCGTTCGGTCAAACTCTCCCAGGAATTGGGTGTCAACACGGTGATCGGCGGCCGGGTTGGCCTGGAAGGCGCCTTCATTTCCCTCGACCTTACAATGTGGTCAGTTGCGGACGGCAAGGCCAAGGCGGTTGGTTCGGTCGAGCTGAAAGGGGCGAAGGAGGAGATCTATTCGCTGGGCGACGAGGCGTTGCTCAAACTGCTCGACGCTGCGAAAACGACGCCGCCGGCCGACCGGATTGAAGAGATCAAAAAGATCCCGACGAAGAGATTTGAAGCGCGGGTGCATGCGGACGATGGGTTTGCGCTGCTCGATTCGGTTTTAGGTAAGGACAGCACCGACGATGCCTTTGTTGCCGCGAACACCAAGGCGCTCGAGCATGCCAAGGCCGCGATCAGGGCGGACCGCAATTATGTCCCGGCGCACATGCTTCGCGCGACTTGCCTGTTCAATCTCAACAAGTCGACCGAACTGAAGGACTGCCTCGAATCGGCCCTGGGGAAGAATGAGCCGAGCCGTGTCGACATGCTGAGCAGCCTGGAATTGGAAGGGGACTATCTCACGTTCCACGACGGAAAATATGACGAGGCCGCGGAAAAGTATCTCAAGATTCTCAGCTTTGATCCGGGCAATTTGCACGCGCTCTGGTCGCTGACGGGGCTGTACTCGGGCGATTACGGCGCCAAGGATTTTGCCGCGAAGCCGAAGGCGAGTGACCAGGCGGGTAAGTTTGCCGCGCAGATTGTTTTTGCTCACCCGCATTCATCGGCCGCGCAACTGTTCCAGGCCGCACCCAAGAAGTGATCGCCGAGCCTGGAGCTGAATGCGATGACGCAAGCGACGCTTCTGGCCGTCTTGCTGAGTGCGATTCTGAGCGACGCCCCAGTGGCGTCGCGTCCTTCTGCACTTGGGATCGTTGAAAAAACGCAGCGAGCGACGGTTGCAGTGACCGAAAGGCTCGATCAGGCCGACAAGGACGTGAAGGCCGGCAAGATTGATGAGGGGCTGGAACGCGCGATTGCCGCCGATGCACTGGCGCGCGAGGCTTTGCATCCCAGCGATCCAGGTCGCACGCGGGCGGCCGTGGTTGCTGCGCGCATTCGTTACACCAAGGCGGCGCGAGAGAAAGACGGCAAGCTCGCGCTCAAATGGGCGAGCGAGGCGCGGCAGGCATCGCTCGAGAATAGCGATCCCAAAGCTGCGCAAAGGTGGGCGGAAATCGCCGTCAGCTTGGCGAAGACGGCGCTCGCTACGGATGATCCCGAATTGGGTCGAGTCGGACTTCAACTGGAATTGACACGGTGCATCTCGGCGTTGACTGCGAATGACCTGCCGGCTGCGCGGAAGTCGATCGACATCGCGCGGGGCGATGCGGAAAAATTGTTCAAGCCGGGCGACCTCGACCGCGTGACGGTATTCATGCGGTTGGCACAAATCGAGTTCCATGAAGGGCATCGCGACGCGGCTGAGGCAACGCTCGCGAAGGTTGTTTCGGAGATCGATCCAGGCCGACCGGAGCTACGCCGGCCGCGGCTCGAGGCGCTGACCGCGCTAGCGCAGTTGCGCGTGCTTCGTGGCGCGCCGGATGCACGCGCGACGCAGGCACAATGCCTCGTCGCCGCGGCGAGTCTGGGGGATCCGGTCGACTCGCGAGCTCTCGCGGCCTGCCAGATTGTCGCGGCTTTCGCGTGGTCACAAATGGTCGCCGATGCGCAGAAAACTCTTGCTAGCGGCGATTATGCAAAGGCGATGGCCGGGTTGGTTGACGAGGTTCGCGTTTTTCGAGCCGAGCTAGAGAAGGCGGGGGCCGATCGCGCGACCGCCGCGCTCGGCGATCTGTTCGTTGCAAAGTTTCAGTACGATGCCGAGCGGGCGAGCGAAGCTGAAAAGACGCTGGCTCGCTTTGATGCTGAAACCGGTGGCGCGGAAGCGGAACAGCCGCTTACCATCGGCGATTACTGGACGTTGCGCGGGTTAGTTGCCACCGAAAAAGGAGACTACGCCACGGCCCGCGACTGCCACGATCGCGCGTTTCGCAGCTACTACCGGGCGCGGTTGCCGCAACAGGCGATCGCACTCAATAACCTCGGGCTGCTCCTACTGCGTCAGGGAGATTACGACTCGGCCGAGGCGATACTTCGAGGCGCAAATGCGTTTTCAATCGCCGACCCATCGCTCAAAGGCGATCCGCAGCGTGCGAGTATTTTGACGAACCTGGCGAAGTGCCTCGAATCGAACAATAACCTCCCTGAAGCACTTCGGCTGCACAAGGAAGCACTGGCGATTGCGCAAGGCATGAAACCGCCGCGAGCGTTTTTGATCATGGCTTGTTTGAATAATGTCGGCCTCAATCGCTATCTGGCGGGCGAGCTGGATGATGCGGCTGCTCGGTATGAAGAAGCACGCAAGCTGGCGGTCGCAAACTTTGGCGCGACGCATTTTCGCGTCGCCGAAACCGATGTGAATCGTGCATGGCTGGCGATAGCGCAGGAAAAGCCTGAGGAGGCTGACGCGCTGTTCAAGGCATCGCTCGATGTGTTTCGCGAGCGAGGGGACGACCACCCTCGCGTTGCGGAAACGCTGAGTTATGTCGCGCGGGTTCAGGCGAAGGGCGGTCAGAAGGAAAAGGCGCTGGCGGCGATCAACGAGGCGCTTGCGCTTCAGGAAAAGTCGCTGATAAGGACATTCCGTTCGCCGCTTTCGGAGCGCGATCGTCTGGCAGTCGTGCAGGAATTGCGCGTTCATCCCGAGTCGAGCGTTTGGCCGGGCGTCCTCGATACGTATCTTGAGCTCGTCAACAATCTCGGCGTGCCGCCGACCGAGCAATATCAGCGGTTGCTGGCGTGGAAAGGTGTGATGGCGCGGCATGCAACGCCGCGCGTTGATGAGCTGGAGAACGAGCCCGAGATTCGCAGCCTGGCGCGTGAGCGTGAGCTACGACTGGCCGCGCTTCGCGAGGCTTCGGTCGCGCGGATGGCGGGCAAGGCTCGGATGGGGCGCGGCGAACAGAGCCGACTTGAGTCGGAAATCGAGGAACTGGAACGTAGCTTGGCTCGAAAGAGTGCGAGGTTCTCGCAAGGAGTTGGCTCGGTCGAAGTCGCTCCCGCACGAGTGGCTGCGGCGTTGCCGGCCGGTTCGGCGCTCCTTGATGTGATCGAAGTCCGCCGATTTAAGGTCGACGATACGGGCGAAGTGCTCAAGGATTTTCGCTACGTTGGGTTTCTGGTCCGGCCTGATAGGCCGGTCGAACGAGTTGAGCTTGCTGGATCTGCGCCGGTGATCAACAGCGCGATTCTGGCATTTCGGGCTGATATTGAAGGGCGACGCGATCTCAAGACCTCGGGCCAGACGCTCGCGGCGATGGTTCGCGATCCGCTTTTGCCCAAGCTTGAAGGTATCCACACGCTTATCGTTGCCGGTGACGACCTGATCAATTACTTGCCAATGGGTGCATTGCCAGGCAAAACGCCCGGGCGGTTCTGGGTCGAAGACCTCACGTTTGGGGCGGTGACGAGTGCTCAGTCGCTGGTCGAACGGCATGAACGCAAGGTGACGATGCGTGAGGGAGCTGTGATCGTCGGCGGGATCGATTTTGCCACCTGGCCCAAGCTCAGCGGCACGATCGCCGAGGCGGCGGAAGTCGCACGAAGTTACAGGACGTCGCACAAGAGCGGAGACCTTGATCAGATTTCCGGTTCCGAAGCCACGCCGGATCGCCTTCGGAACTTGCTGCCAATCCGTCGCTTCGTTCACCTGGCCACGCACGGATTCTTCCAGGCCGATAAAGGTGAGGGGCTGTTCAAAACGCACGGTTCGTCGGCGGAATTCGACTCGGGGATTGTGCTTGCTGGTCCGAAATCAAGTCACAGCGACGACATGCTAACGGCCGAGGAAATCGGCTTGCTCGACCTGCGTGGCACCGAACTGGTCGTCCTTTCAGCATGTGAAAGCGGTTTGGGACGACTGCGTGCCGGGCAGGGAGTGATTGGCCTCGTCGGTGCGTTAGACCGCGCCGGAGTGGCGTCGGTCGTAAGCACGCTTTGGAAGGTCAGCGACGAAGGAACAGTCCCGTTCATGGCGGCGTTTTACCGCCACCTGTGGAGTGAGGGATCGCCGATCGGTGCGGCTAAAGCAGTTCGTGCGGCACAGCTCGACATGATCAAGGGCGTTGCAAAAGGTGAAAAGGGAACGGTTTACGCGCATCCGTTCTACTGGGCCGCGTTTGTGCAGGTTGGCGATCCAGCGCCGACTCGCAGTCGCTGACGCGGCGATATCGTGGAGACGAACGATTGCAATCCGCACGATCGGGATTCGTGTCAGGATCGACTCTTTCGTCAAATTCGGATCAATCGATACTGATTCGCCGAGGTGAATCCGCTCTGTTGTCACCTCCTACCGCATGCTTAATAATAGAACCTTGCAAAGGTTGCGACGCAGCAAAGCGGCTGGCGGGAGGTGGGGTCGATGTTGCAGGTGTACGCTTCGAACAAGTGGGAGTCGAAGAACGACCTCTACACTGGTCCCGTGGTTTTCGGTCGCGACCCTGAGCCCGGCGGTAGCGTTTGCATCCTGCAAGATCCGTTCGTCTCACGCAGCCAGCTTCGTGTTACCGAGTTGCCAACTGGACGGCTCAAGCTTGAAAATCTGAGCAAGACCAACCGAATCATTCTGGCCGACGGCACGGTGCTCGAAACGGGCACTAGCTGCGAGGTGCCGTTTCCGCTCCGTCTCACCATCGGCCAAACGCTCATTGATATTAGCGCGGCCGAGGTTTCCGCTGGCGGAACGGGGGCGCTTCGGACGATCCAGCAGCCGGTCGTCGGGGTGAGTACCGGAAGCTCCGCCCCCAAGGTGCTTTCATCGCTTGGGGATGCGGCGAATGCCGAAACGCTCGCCCGCTGGTTTGAGACACTGCTTGTCGTTCAGCGTGCGGCCGCAAGTTCGCCGGAATTCTATGCGCAGACGGCGCGAGCGGTTGTTGATCTGGTCGGGCTCGATTGCGGTTATGTGCTGGTTCGTCGCGGTGAAAGCTGGGACGTGATCGCCCATTGCACGGCGAACAATACCGAGGGGACCGGGTTCAGCAAAACGATCCTCAAACGCGTGCTCGACGAACGCCGCACCTATTTTGACGACCTGCGGAACGACCGGCCGTCGGCAAGCCTGACTGAGGTTGCGGCTGTCGTGGCTTCGCCGATTATCGACGAGCGGGCGAACGAGGTCATTGGCGCGATTTATGGCGCCAAAGTGCGGTCGCAAACCCGGGCGAGCTGCGAGATCCGGCCGCTCGAAGCGCAAGGTGTGCAAATTCTTGCGTCGATTGTCTCGATGGGTCGGCACCGGGTTGATACCGAGGCGGAAGCCTCGCGCCGTCGGCTTCAGTTCGAGCAGTTCTTTTCGAAGGATTTATCGAGCGAGTTGGAGCGCGACCCGGGGTTGCTCGAAGGGCGGGAACGGGAAGTTACGATCATGTTTTCGGACATTCGCAACTTCTCGAGCTTGTCAGAGAATCTCGCGCCGCGCGAGGCGTGTCGGCTGATCGGCGACATCATGGACCGGCTGACCGAACGGATTCGCGAGCATCAAGGTGTGGTGGTCGACTACATCGGCGACGGCTTGCTCGCGATGTGGAATGCCCCCAAGGATCAGCCCGATCACGCCTGTCTCGCGTGCAGAGCCGCGATTGCGATGCAGGGGGAAATGCCGGCGATCAACGACGCGTGGCGCGGGCTGATCGACGGCCGTCTTGGTGTGGGAATTGGCATCAACACGGGGATGGCGCTCGTTGGTAACACCGGCAGCCGACAGAAGTTCAAGTACGGGCCGTTAGGTCATGCTGTGAATTTGGCGAGCCGGGTTGAAGGGGCGACCAAGCAGCTCGGAGTGCCGATTTTGATCACCGGGTCGACGCATGCGAAGCTTGGCGATCGGGTGTCGAATCGACGGATCGGCAAGGTGCGCGTGAAGGGAATTGGCGGAGCTGTTGACCTTTTTGAACTGATCCCGCCAAACGCCGGCGAAGATATGCAGCGCAGGGTTGAGAAGTATGAGTTGGCCCTCGGACTTTATGAAGAGGGGAAATTTCCCCAGGCGTGTCAGGAGCTTTATCCCATTCTCGCAGGGCATGCGGGGCATTACGACCAGCCGAGCCTGAACCTGGCGGCGCTGGCTGTCGCGTGCCTGAAAACGCCACCCAAGAACTTCGATCCGGTATTCGAGCTCGACCACAAGTAAGCTGTTAAGGGAAGATTTTCGCATTTCTGAAAAAAGTGTGATGGGAACGATCGGCGACGGCCACTACTCCACGGAAGAGCTCAACCGAAGGGGAGCGAACCGTGTCTGGTCCCAACGCGAATGCCCTGTATCACGACCTGGAATCCCTGTTTGAATCGGGAACTCTGACCGGTTTGACAAATCGGCAGTTGCTCGACCGTTTCATTCAAGGGTCGCCAGGCGCGGCCGAGTCGGCATTCGCTGCGCTCGTGGAACGCTACGGGCCGATGGTCTGGCGAGTTTGCCGTCAGATTCTGGGTCATACGCATGATTCGGAAGACGCGTTCCAGGCGACGTTTGTCGTCCTGTCGCGGCGGGCCAGCGCGATTCGTCGAGCGGACTCGCTAGCGTCGTGGCTGCACGGCGTGGCGCTTCGGGCGTGCCGGTATCTCGTGCGTTCGGAAGGACGACGAAGGCGCAGGGAACGAGTCATTGCGATCGAGGATGAGTCGTATGAGCCCGATTCCACGCGAGACGACACATTTCGCGTGGTTCATGAGGAGGTCTCGCGACTTCCCGCGAAGCTGCGCGACGCCGTGATGCTGTGTTACTTCGAGGGGCTGACACATGAACAAACGGCGGGACGTTTGGGATGTCCTGTCGGTACGGTTCATAGCAGACTTGCACAGGCACGGACCCGGCTCGAAGTTCGTCTCCGGCAAAAACAGCTTGCCCCTTCGGTGGTGCTTCCCCGCGTGCTCGATCCCACGGCGCTCGAAGTTCCGGCCTCGCTCATCGCGAGCGCGGTGCGTGCTTCATCTGCGTCTGGCGAGCCACTGAGCGCGATTTGTGCGGCCATCGTTCACATGAGCACCAGGATTACACTGATGAACAACTTTTCGCTCGCCACTGTAGGACTTGCCGCCACGCTTTTCGTCGTGGCAACTGCTGACCCGGGTGTTGCCGCGAGCCCGCAATTGAAGGCCACGAACGGCGGGCCGCAAGGTATTGAGTTCGCCAGCGAGCAAACAGAAACGCCCCCGGCGAGGTCTGCGGCCTCGTCAGCGGTTCCCGCGCAACTTCCATCGACGCGCACTTTGCAGGCGCGACTTGAAGCGGCGTTGTTGGCCCGCGGTTGGACTGAGCGGCTGGCGAATCAGCATGTTGTGAGTACGCAGGAGGTTCAAAAAGTCGCAACCGATGTTGCGGTGATCGTCGGAGAAATCGAAGGACTGCGCGATGGCTTGCGCGATGAAGTCGAGTTGGTCACCGCCGATTTGGAGATTCGCGTCGCCGAACTCGAATCTGCTGTCGAACTGGAAAGGCAATTGCAGACGGCTTACGGCCAAACCGCGAATGAAACGAAAGGCGAAGTCGAGCGAGCCATGCGCTTGCAGTGGGTCGCCGCGAAGGCACGCATTCCCGTGAAAGCGGCTGAAGTGAGTGGGGCGAAGGTCAAGCTGGCTCAGGCGAAGCGCCGGCTCACCGCGTACGAGGAACTGATGAAGACCGTGGATGGGCTGAACAAGCCAGTCGAGATCAAACCGGGCTTGCCCGCATCGCCGATCGCGCCTGCTCCGCCTCCGCCTGCGGCAAAATGAACTATCTTTGCGTCATTGCGTAGCCGCGACAACGCGTTGTCCAAACAGCGTAACATCTATTAGGGATGATTCTTTCTATCAGGGAGTATCGTTGTGAATAAGATTTCTCTCATGATCATCGGCTTTGTCGCGACATTGGTCGTCGGCGTCACGGCCAATCTTGGTGTCGCGGCCGCGCCTCAGGGCGAGGAAGCGAAGCCGGCTCAGGCGTCTGATACGCCTCCAAAATCGCTCGTGCCGGTTCGAACGGAAGACCTGCCTGCTTCGTCGCGGATCCTGCTGGCCAAGCTCGAGTCGGCGTTGATGTCGCGAGCGTATGCCGAGCGGTTCGCGAAGACGGGTGAGATCAGTACTCAAAAACTCGACAACGCGCGAACCGACGTCGTCGTGCTGGTTGCCGAGATCGAGGCGAAGCGAGACAACCTGCGAGATGAAGTCGAATTGCTCGAGGTGCAATTCGAGGTCGGCCGTGCTGAGCTGGCTGCTGCGGCCGAATTGCAAGAAGAGTTGCAGCAAGTTCACCTTCACGCCAAGAGCGTAGGGGCAACCGAACAATCAGCGCACCTTCAATGGGTGATGCAAAAGTCGAAAATCCGCGTGAAACAGGCAGAACTCAAAGCAGCGCAGGTTCAACTGGCCCAGGTGAAACGTCGCCTCGAAGCTTCCGAATCGCTGGTGACAATTGTGAAGAACATCAGCAAGCCCGCGAGCGAGCAGCAGATCAAACCCGACCTTCCCGCGCCACCGGTTGCCAGGTGATTGTCCATAAAAAAATATCGATCATCACGTCTGCAAGTGAATAGTTGACAACTTGCAGACGTGTTAATGCAACGAATGGCCGTCAAACAAGTCCTGGAATGGGATCGTCGTGATAGACGAAGTGGGGGCGATCGACGTCGTCTTCCCAGGCGGCTGTCGGCGGAATTCCCAGGGCGTGGTAGATCGTCGCGGCCAGATTTTCCGGGCGTTGAGGTTCAGAAACGGGGTGGCCGCCGATGCCGTCGGTCGCACCGATGACGCGCCCGCCATTGATCCCGCCGCCAGCGAGAAACACCGACTGAACCCGGCCCCAGTGATCGCGGCCGGGTTGCTTGTAGAACTGCGGCAGACGCGAGATGCGCGGGGTGCGGCCGAACTCACCTGCCATGACAATCAGCGTTGAGTCGAGCTCGCCCGACTCGTGCAGGTCGTCGAGCAAGGCGGCGAGTGCCTGGTCGGTCGGCGGATAGAGGTTGTTTTTGAGATGCGGGAACGCGTTGCCGTGCGTGTCCCACGTTTCGTTGTTGCCAAGATTCACCTGAACCAGCGAAACACCCGCGTTCACCAGCCGGCGGGCCATCAAGAGCGACCAGCCGAACGAGTGCTTACCGTAGCGTTCGAGTGCCTTGGGATCGGACCTGGCGACGTCGACCGCCTGCCGCACGCGAGGATCGACCAGAAGCGAGACGGCACCTTGACGATGGGCATCAAGCTCCTCGAACGCTGCTTGCTGGTCGAACGCCTTGCGCTGGGCGTCGACGATTTCGAGCAGGTTGAGCCGTCGCTTGAGGCGATCGGTGCCAAACCCTTCCGGCAGGCTCAGGCTCGGGGCCTCGAAGGCGACGCGCTTGGCTTTGTGGGCACGGTCCTGGTGGTCGAACTCGAACTGCGGGAATGCGCCGTAGGCGGCCGGGTCGAAGGGGGAGGCCTCGATGAACCAGGGGTCGCGTTTGGCTCCCATCAGTCCGGCAAACTGACCCGGAATGATGCGGCCCGAGTTATGGACCAGACGCTCGGGAAGCACCACGGCCGGCGGAAGGTTGTTGCGTCCGCGCAAGACAGCTCCGGCGACGGCGACAATGGCCGGGTCGTCGTTGGGACGGGGTGCGTTGGGGTTGAAGCCGGTGGGGATCTCGGACCGGCCGGTGAGCATGATGTGGTGGCCGGCCGAGTGATCGTTCGACGGGTGCGTGAGCGAGCGGACCAGCGACCATAAATGGGCTCGGGCGGCGAGTTTAGGAAGGTGCTCGCAGACTGATAGCCCAGAGACACTTGTGGCAATCGGTGCGAATTCGCCGCGAATATCGGCGGGGGCGTGCGGCTTCATGTCGAAGCTATCGAGCTGGCCGAGACCGCCTGAAAGGAAGATGAAGATGACCGATGTCGGCCGTCGTTTTGACGGTCCGGCGACCGCGCGCAGGGCGGTGAGGTGGTTCATCCCAAGCCCGAGCAGGCCGACCGCGCCTGCCTGAATCGCCTGGCGCCGGCTGAACACCGGATGGCCGAGTTGCTGGCCCGACTTCATTTGCGACGCCCTCAAATCAGGGAGGGTTGGCCGGGTTCCGCCAGCCTGCGCGATAGTTCACATTTCACTACCGAAACCTACCGTCTCAGCAAGAGAATTGCAAAACAATTGTTGCTCGCGTCCGATCACGAGGGGCTCGCGTTGCGGCGCGGCGCCGGGCATCATGTGCGGTCTCGTCATTTCCGCCACGGGTCTTGCGAGGCGAGGGAATCATGCGTCATCGGTTGTTCATTGCGTGCGTTGCTGCGTTTTTGTCGTGCCTTGGAACGCCGAGCCGGGCTGAAGAACCGCCCGCGACTGGCCGGCGACTATATGTCGCGGAGCCGGGGATTCGCGACTACCTCGAATACGGCGGCCACGGAATTCTCGTTTACGACATCGATCACGGCCACAAGTTCCTCAAACGCATTCCGACGGGTGGACTCGACCCCAAGACCGGCAAGCCGCTCAACGTAAAGGGAATCTGCGCTGATGCAACTTCGGGGCGGGTTTACGTCGGCACGACGCAGCAGATGATGGCAATCGACCTCGTCACCGAAAAGCTTCTCTGGGAAAAGCGTTACGACCAGGGTTGCGATCGGATGTCGATCTCGCCCGACGGCAAGGTGATTTATCTCCCATCGTTCGAAGGGCCGACTTGGCACGTGGTTGACGCGCGATCGGGCGATGTCATCGCGACGATCGAGCCCAAGTCGGGGGCGCACAACACGGTCTATGGCCGGGACGGCAAGGAGGTGTATCTCGCCGGTCTCAAATCACCACTTCTGACGATCGCCGACACCTCGACCCATACAGCGGCTCGGACCGTCGGCCCATTCGCAGCGGCCATTCGGCCGTTTACGGTCAATGGTTCGCAAACGCTGATCTTCGCCAATGTCAACGAATTGCTGGGCTTTGAAATTGGCGACCTCAAATCGGGCAAAAAGCTGCACCGGGTTGAAGTGCAGGGATTTGGCAAAGGGCCGATCAAGCGTCACGGCTGCCCGAGCCACGGCATCGGCCTGACGCCCGACGAGAAGGAACTCTGGGTCGTTGACGCCTTCAATAAGAAGATCCACATCTTCGACGCGACCGTGATGCCACCCAAGCAGATGATGTCGCTCGACGTCCGCGACGAGCCGGGCTGGGTGACGTTCAGCATCGACGGCACGCTGGCGTATCCCTCGACCGGTGAGGTGTTCGACGTTGCGACAAAGAAGATCGTCGCCACGCTCACCGACGAGGAAAAGCGTCAGGTGATGAGCGAGAAGATGCTGGAGATCGACTTCGTTGACGGCAAGCCGGTGCGCAATGGTGATCAGTTTGGCATTGGGCGGGTGACGGCGAAGAAGTGATTGCGATTCTGCCGGATTCAGGAGTAGCCCCGGTTGATTCAATCGGGGTTACAGAGTTCTGAGGGTTAATTGTGTGATAATTACTTGTTGGTTTATTGGGCCCACGTTTTAGGGACAATCTTGTGGGATTAACGGAGGCTCAACGCAAGACTCTGTCGTGGAAGGCGGCGAATGGGTCGCTGGAAGTCGAACACCTTCTCAAGGTGGCCGAATTGGGAGATGCGACGGACATTCCGTTTCTGCGTATCCTCAAAGCCGAGCATGCCTGGTCAGACGACAGCGGCGAAGGAGACCATCGCGTAGTGCCACTCGGAAAGTGGACCGACACCATTTGCTGTTTCTTGGAGGGGGGGTATCCCGGCTTGGTTCAGGCCGCGAGCGAGTCGGCGGCGTCCGCGCATTTCAGTCTCGGCGTTCTCGAGGAACTTCGCACAGCCGCGAGTGCGTCGGCAATTCTAGCGATCGGAGGACCGACGATTTACCAACCCGAGGATGCTCTCGAATTTGCCATTCATCTGGCGACTGCGTTCAATCTCGTCTTGTCATTCAAGGGGGCTCCACGCGTCGCATCAACGGTGGAGGAGCAGATCCGTCAGTTCCTGCACCGGATGCTGGCGACCAAGCTATCTCGGTCCCAGTGCGGGACGGTTGTCTGCGCTCTCCGAGGGGTTGGCGATCGCGAGTCTGTCGCACTCATCGAGTCGCTCCCCCCGTTTGAAGACGCGTGGGAGGGTGTTGAAAAAGCGGCGGTCCGGCAAATCAAGAAAAGAATGCGCGGACGCGAAGACGATTTATGATCTCGCCGTTCTTAAAAACCGGCCGCGGACGAACTACGGGTCGTTTCTCAGGCAGACCAATCAAATCGACTCGGCCTTGCCGCCCACAGCCTGGAATCGCGTTTTGAACCCCGCCGCGTGTCCCTTGTCGGTCTGGAAGATCACGTGCAGGGTCGCGGGCTTCGCCGAGCCTTTGCGGAAATCGCGGACGATTTCGAGGAACATCCGCAGCGCCTCGGGACGCTCATCTTTCAGCAGGAGATGTGCGTCGGTCACTGTGATCACGTAATGATCGGCGGGCAGCCATTCGAGGTCGTTGATGCACTCGTCGGCGGCGTCCCAGTTCTCGCCGAAATAGGGCGGGAACTGCCAGGCGGCGGCGAGTTCGTCGAACAGGGCGTGCGACGATCGTGCCTTGGTTCCACGCACCACGCGCGAAACGATCTTTGCACCCGACTCCGCGACGATGGCATTGGCCATGTCGTAGGCGTCGGACGCCGTGCCTTCATAGGTGTGGAACCGTGGTCCTTCGGAAAGGGTCAGCCGTGACGCCAAAGAGTCGCTCATGGGAAGGTCACTTGATCCGCTGAAAAGTTTCGTAATGGTCGCTCGTGTAGTAAACGCGTCCGTCGGAGCCAGTAACAATTCGCTCGGCTCCTCGGTTTCGCCCGGGAATCTTCTTGTTCACATCCCACTCGCGATAACGAATCGCCCGGCCTTGTGAGTCGGTCTTGGGCAAAACCTCGCCCCCTTCCGACCCAAAGTTGCCAAAGTTGCGCCCACCCACAGTGTCGGCAGGTGGCGCATCATGCTTGAGGATGTATTCAACAACTGGCATCACGCGTGCCGAAACCCGCGAATCAAGCTTCACGACTGGCTTTTCGGCGTTCGCCGGCCGGTTGCGGTTTGATGAGTTCGGAGCAGGCGGTCGTGGCTTGGCGTTGGGCGCTGTTGCCTGTGACCGAGCCGGGTTGCGGACGGTCGCGAACGACTTGTAGTAATCGGTCGTGTAGTAGGCCGATCCATCAGAGCCGACGACGAGCCGTTCCTGCCCACGGTCGCGTTCCTGGCCGCGCGGATTGACGTCCCAGGTGTGATAGACAATCGCGTCGCCGTCGCGATCGGTGCGAGGGAGAAGTTGTTCGCCTTCGCGGCCGTTGTTTTCGTAAGCGCGGCCGCCCAGCACGCCGTTAGGCGGCTTGCCGGTCTCGTCGAGTGATTTGAGGACGGCCTCGACCTTCGCCGGAATCGGCTTTTTCCCCTGCGCGGGGGCGGTTAGGCCGGGCGCAGGGGGGGCAACCGTTTGGGCTTCGATCGGGAGCGTGAAAATCGCCCAGGCAACCGTGCAAAGGGCGATGCGATTCGCAATCCGGCGCGGCAGATTCATCCCAGCATATCCCGTCCGCGTAGACCTCGCCTGAAACCGCCGAGAGTTCAGGCCTTGTAAAATATTAGGACGTTGCCGCCGCTTCCGAGTCAAGCGCGAATTGTCCAAGTGAGAGCGGTGTTGTGAAACTCGACGCAAATCCGATAAACTAGTGTTGGAGAATTTCGCCCTGAGCCGGAATTCTTCGACCCCGCCGGTTGAACCTGCCTGAACTCCTCCTATCCCTCGGAGGACTTG
Source organism: uncultured Isosphaeraceae bacterium (assembly GCA_945957605.1). GTDB lineage: Bacteria > Planctomycetota > Planctomycetia > Isosphaerales > Isosphaeraceae > CAMFLR01. The sequence goes on along the minus strand of CAMFLR010000002.1, from coordinate 540,414 downwards.
CCTGATGTTCAGTTGTCGCTTGCGCAGTGTGTTTGCGGCCGTTGCCGTGGTGTTCGTCGGTTCGTCCGGCGTTCGCGGCGGAGACGATGCGGTTACATTTTTCGAAACCAAAGTGCGGCCCGTTCTCGCGACGCACTGCACAAATTGCCACGGCGCCAATAAACAGAAGGCCGGGCTACGGCTCGACACGCCCGACGGCATGACCAAGGGTGGCGAATCGGGGCCGGTCGTTGTCCCCGGCAATCCTGAGAAAAGCCGGCTGGTCGAGTCGCTGACCTATCATGACACCGACCTGCAAATGCCACCCAAGGGCAAATTGCCTGACGATCAAATCAGTGCGATTACGCGTTGGGTCAAAGAAGGCGCGGTGTGGCCAGCCGCCAACGCGACCGCTCGTGCGACAACAACCGGCGGCGACTCGGGCAAAAAAGTGAGCGACGCCGATCGCTCGTTCTGGTCGTTCCGGCCGCTCGCGAATGCTTCGGCACCGACTACTACGCTCAAGGCTTGGGACAAGTCGGCGATCGACCGCTTTCTGTTCGCCGCGATGACCAAAAAGGGGCTCGCACCTGCACAGCGAGCGGGCAAGCTCACGCTGATCCGTCGCGTGACGTTCGACCTGACCGGCTTGCCGCCGACCGATGCGGAAATCGATGCGTTTCAGAAGGATGAATCGCCCGAAGCGTTTGCAAAGGTTGTCGATCGCTTGCTCGCGTCGCCTCACTACGGCGAGCGCTGGGCGCGACACTGGCTCGACCTTGTGCGGTACGGCGAGGATCAGGCACATACGTTCCAGGCACGGTTATTTCCGCAAGGGTATTTGTATCGCGACTGGGTGGTGAAATCGCTCAACGGCGACATGCCTTACGACCAGTTCGTGAAGCTGCAAATCGCCGGCGATTTGATGCCGGGACCCGACTCGGAACGCGAAGACCGCCTCGCGGCGCTCGGCTTGTTCGGCCTGGGAGCGTCGTACTACGCCGGTTCGCCGACAGCCATTGCTGACGAACGCGACGACAAGATCGACACGCTTTGCCGTTCGACGCTTGGGCTAACCGTCGCCTGTGCCCGCTGCCACGACCACAAGTTCGACCCGATCTCGACGGCCGATTACTACAGCCTGTCGAGCATCATGGCGAGCACGGTTTACAAGGAATATCCCAAGACGACCCCCGCCTTGGCGGAGGCGTACGACAAATCGCAGGCCGCCATCAAGGCGAAGACCGACGAGATCACCGACTTTTTGAAGTCGGAGGCGGGGCGCATTCCCGAGCGACTCGCGACCGACGAAACGGCGAAATATGTGGTCGCGTCGTGGATTTATCTCAATGCGAAGAAAGTTGGCGGGAAGGCGACCGTTTCCGAGGTCGCACGCAAGGAAAAGGTGAAAACCGAGTGGCTCGACCGCTGGGTGAACTACCTCGACGACAAGAAAGCCCTTGAGTCGCGGCCGCATCTGGCACGGTGGAAAGAACTCATCGCGAAGGAAGACGCCAAGGCCGACTCGAGCGGCAAGCCCGAGGCGCGAGCGAAGGCGCAAGAGGTCGGACAGGCGCTCCAGGATTATCTCAAGGCGACGATTGCACTTCGCGAGGCGATGAAGACCTTCGACACGGCCAGCACCGCGAACAAGGGCGGCGGTGAGAAGCTGAAGTTGCGAGATACCGATAAGAAGGCGATTCAAGAAATCGCGTCGGCCGAAGGGACGTTCGCCGTCAAAGGCGGCAATAACAAGATTGAAGCCGCGCTCGATGAGAAATCGCTGGCGACGCTCAAGGGCAAACGAGCAGAGTTGGAGACGCTCAAGAAGTCGTCTCCGCCCAAGTACGACGTGATTCACGGTGTCGCAGATTCTAAATCGCCCATGACGTTGCGGATTCACCTTCGCGGCAATCCGGCGACCTTGGGAGACGAAGCGCCACGGCGGTTTCTCAGTGTGCTTTCCGCGCCGAATGCAAGCCTGTTCAAGGAAGGCAGCGGTCGGCTCGAACTGGCGAACGCGGTGGCGTCGAAGGACAATCCGTTGTTTGCTCGGGTGATTGCCAACCGCATCTGGGCGCAGCATTTTGGTCGCGGTTTGGTAGCGACGCCCAGCAACTTCGGCGCGATGGGCGAACGGCCGACTCATCCTGAACTGCTCGACTGGCTGGCGTCGCAGTTGATTTCTAAGGGTTGGTCGCTCAAGACCCTGCATCGCGAAATCTTGCTGAGCGCGGCTTATGCACAGTCGAGCGTGCCCAGCGCGAAGGCGATTGAGGTTGATGGCGATAACGCCTATCTCAGCCACGTCAACCGTCGACGGCTTGAAGTCGAAGCCTGGCGCGATGCGATGCTGGCCGTCACGGGCGAGCTTGATTTGAAGCTGGGCGGACCGTCGCTCGATCTGACATCGAACGCGAATCATCGCCGGACGCTTTACGCCAAAATCAGCCGTCACCGGCTTAACGACTTGCTGCGGCAGTTCGACTTCCCCGACCCCAATCTCACGAGCGATAAGCGCAATATCAGCACGGTTCCCCTTCAGGGTTTGTTCGTGCTCAACAGCGAGTTCATGACCAAGCGGGCCGAGGCACTTGCCACGCGGCTTACGTCGAACTCCAAGCAGAACGACGAGTCACGCATCAAAACAGCGTTCGCTCAGCTTTACGGTCGACCTGCCGATGCGGATGAAGTCGCCATGGGGCTTGAGTTTTTGAAGAGTGCGCAGCCAGCCTCAAACGGGCCATCGTCCTGGGCGCAATACGCTCAGGTGCTGCTGGGTGCGAACGAATTCCTCTTTGTCGACTAACGCCTGACCGCGAGGATCTACGCGAATGATTCCCCTGCACACGCGTCGCGAGATGTTGCGGACGATCGGCGGCGGATTCGGCTCGCTCGGGCTGCTCGGCGTTTTGGCGCAGGAAGTCGAACGTTCAGCGCGAGCAGATGCGGCGAATCCACTCGCGCCCAAGCCGCCGCAATTCAAGCCCAAAGCGAAGCGGGTCATTTTCCTGTTCATGAACGGCGGGCCGTCGCACATCGACACGTTCGACCCCAAGCCGGCGCTCAGCAAGCACAGCGGCCAAACGCCGCCGGATAGCCTGGCGAAAGGGCAGAATCGCCAGTCGGGCCGGACGCTCATGGGCTCGCCGTTTAGCTTTGCGAAGTATGGTAAGAGCGGGATCGACGTCAGCGAGCTTTATCCCGAAGTCGCCACGTGCGTCGACGATCTCTGCGTGATTCGCTCGATGGCGACCGACATTCCCAATCACGAGCCCGCGCTCCTGATGATGAACTCGGGCAATATTCAGCCGACGCGCCCGAGCATGGGAAGCTGGCTGACCTACGGCCTGGGCAGCGACAATCAAAACCTGCCCGGCTTCGTCGTGCTCTGCCCCGGTAAGCCAGTCGTCGGTCCCCAACTCTGGTCGAACAGCTTCCTCCCCGGCATCTTCCAGGGGACGCACATCGACAACTCACGCATCGATCCCAAAAAGGTGATCGCCGACGTCAACAACAGTCATCTTTCGCGCGACGCCCAGCGCAAGCAGCTCGATCTGCTTAACAAGATGAACGTCAAGCATCGCGAGGCGCGCGGCAATGCCGACCCGATGCTCGAAGCGCGGATTGCGTCGCTCGAAATGGCGTTTCGCATGCAGTTTGAAGCGCAAGACGCGTTCGACCTCGGCCGGGAAACCGCCAAGACGCGCGAGGATTACGGCAAGGGCGAATTTGCCGACGCCTGCCTGATCGCCCGCCGCCTCGCCGAGCGCGGGGTGCGGATGACGCAGATTTACTATGGCAACGGTCAGCCTTGGGACGACCACGGCGATATCCTCAACCATCGCGACCACGCCAAGAAGAGCGATCGCGCCATTGCCGCCTTGCTCAAGGATTTGAAAGCGCGCGGCCTATTCGACGAAACCCTCGTCATCTGGGGCGGCGAGTTCGGCCGCACGCCCACGAGCCAGGGGGCCAAGGGACGCGACCACCACAGCTCGGGTTTCACGATGTGGCTCGCAGGTGGTGGCGTCAAGCGTGGATACATTCATGGCGCGACCGACGAGATGGGCTTCGTCGCGGTCAAGGACAAGGTGCACGTCCACGACTTGCACGCCACGATTTTGCATCTCATGGGCATCGATCACGAGAAGCTGACGTACCGCTATTCGGGGCGGGACTTCCGCCTGACCGACGTAAGTGGTACGGTCGTGCACGACATCATCGCCTGAACTCGAGCGCATGGCGGCCGCCCGAGTCTTCGTTCGTCCGGCAGGATTTCTTCATATGATCGCTCGCATTGGAATGTGCGCCGCGCTTGCGGCTGCTGGATTGATGTTGGGAACGGTTGCGAAGGGCGAGGATTCGCCGCGAACCGCCAAGGTCGATTTCAACCGCCAGGTGCGGCCGATCCTGTCGAACAACTGCTTCAGTTGCCACGGCCCGGACGAAGAAACGCGCGAGGCCGGATTGCGGCTCGACATGCGCGACTCGGCCGTGCAACCCGCCGATTCAGGTGCGATTGCGGTTGTGCCAGGCAATCCAGCGAAAAGCGCTCTGCTCGAGCGAATCAATTCGCACCGCAAGACCGTGGTGATGCCGCCACCCGAGTCGAACAAGACTCTCTCCGCTGCCGACAAGGCCGTGCTCAAGGCGTGGATCGAGCAGGGGGCCGACTTCCAGACCCACTGGTCGTTCGTGAAGCCAACACGTCCCGCTGTTCCAACCCCGAAAAACGCAGCCTGGGCCCGCGGTGCGATCGACCGTTTCCTGCTTGCTCGTATGGAAGCCGAAGGGCTCAAGCCCTCGAGCGAAGCCGACAAGGTGACGCTGATTCGCCGCGTCACGCTCGACCTTACAGGCCTGCCAGCGACCCCGACCGAAGTTGACGCGTTTGTCGATGACAAGTCGCCAAACGCTTATGAAAAGCTCGTCGATCGCCTGCTCGCCTCGCCCCGTTTTGGTGAGCGCATGGCCCTCGACTGGCTCGACGCCGCCCGCTTCGCCGATACACACGGCTTCCATATTGATAGCGGCCGCGACATGACGCGCTGGCGCGATTGGGTGATCAACGCATACAACACCAATCTGCCCTTCGATCGTTTCACCGTCGAACAACTCGCGGGCGACCTCCTGCCCAACGCCACGATCGAGCAAAGAGTCGCGAGTGGATTCAATCGCAATCATATGATTAACTTCGAGGGTGGCGCCGTCCCCGAAGAATATCACATGGCGTACATCGTCGATCGCGTGAACACGACGGGCACGGTCTGGATGGGGCTGTCGATCGCCTGTGCCCAGTGCCACGACCACAAGTACGACCCCATCACCCAACGCGAGTACTACAAGCTCTACGCGTTCTTCCACAACGTTCCCGAGAACGGGCTCGACGGTTCGAAGGGGAACGCCCAGCCGATGATCCCGGTCCCCAGCGCCGATCAATCGACTGAAATCGCCCGGCTCGATCGTGAAATCGCCGCTCAACGCGTCAAGCTCGACAGTGCCTGGCCTGAGCTCGATAAGGCGCAAGCCGAGTGGGAACAAACCAGCGCGGCCAAAGGCGCGGTCGCCTGGACGCTGCTCGATCCGACTCGCATGGAAGCCCGCGGCAAGGGGAAGTTGACGAAGCAAGGCGACGGCGCGGTCATCGTTACGGGGCGCAATCCAGATAAAGATGTGTACACGATCACCGCGATGGTGGGCGATCAGCCGATCAACGGGATTCGTCTCGAAGCACTTCCCGACGCGACTTTGAAGGGTGGTGGTCCCGGTCGTTCGGTGAACGGTAACATCGTGCTGACTGACGTGACGGTCGAAGTTGCCGACTCGGAAGCTCCCAACGAATTCAAGCCAGCGCAGCTCACATCGGCCACGGCCGATTTCAGCCAGCCAACATTCCCCGTGGCAAACGCGATTGACAAGACGCCCGAAACCGGTTGGGGGATCGACGGCGAAGAAGGAAAACCGCACGCCGCCGTGTTCGGGCTCAAAGCGCCGGTGAAACCCGAGAAGGGCAAGATGATTCGCGTCATCCTTGCCTTCGAGTCGAAGTTCTCTGCGCACCAACTCGGCAAGTTCCGCCTCTCAACCACCTCGGCCGCCGATCCGCACTCGAAAGACGCCATGCCCGCGGCCGTCTCGCTCGCGCTGGCAAAAAAATCAGGCGAACGCACAGTTTCCGAAGCATCTACGATTCGAACTCACTTCCGTACGACGCTGTCGACAGAAGGTAAAGAGTTGGCGCGGAAGATTGATTCCCTTGCCACTCAGAAGGCAACCATCGAAGCGAAAATTCCGACCGTCATGGTCATGGCCGAGATGGCCAAGCCGCGCGATACGTTCGTGCTCAAGCGTGGGCAGTATGATCAGAAGGGGGAGAAGGTTGAAGGGGACGTCCCTGCGAGCTTGCCACCCTTGCCGAAAGACGCGCCTCGGAACCGCTTGACGCTCGCGAACTGGCTCGTTTCGCCCGAGAATCCGCTCGTCGCCCGCGTTACTGTGAATCGGATCTGGCAGAGCTTTTTTGGCCTGGGAATCGTGAAAACGGCCGAGGATCTTGGCTCGCAGGGGGATGCGCCCAGCCATCCCGAACTGCTCGACTGGCTGGCGGTGGAGTTCGTCTCGCCGACAGAGCAGGGGGCGGGACCCTGGGATGTGAAGGCGATGGTCCGGCGGATTGTGCTGTCGAACGCGTATCGTCAGACCTCGCACGTCACGCCCGACCTTCTGGCAAAAGATCCCGAAAACCGCCTGCTCGCCCGCGCACCGCGGTATCGCCTGCCCGCTGAGTTTATTCGCGACGGCGCGCTGGCGGTCAGCGGCCTGCTCGACCCGCGGATCGGCGGTGCAAGTGTTTCGCCCTATCAGCCAGCCGGCTTATGGGAAGAGTTGATGTCGCGATCCGACGGTAAAAACTGGAGCGCCCAGGAGTACACGCAGAGCCACGGTATCGACCTGTACCGTCGCACGATGTACACCTTCTGGAAGCGAACCAGCCCGCCGCCAACGCTCGCGACGTTCGACGCCCCCGACCGCGAAACCTGCACGGTCCGGCGTTCCCGCACCAATACGCCGCTTCAGGCGCTCGTGCTGCTCAACGACCCGACATATATCGAGGCGTCGCGCAAACTGGCCGAGCGGATGATACGCGAAGGTGGGCTCGCACCCGATGAGAAGGTCGTGTTCGCATTCAAGCAAATCATGGCACGACGTCCCAATGCGAACGAGATCAATATTCTCCGCTCGATCTATGAGCAGTCGTTCAATAAATTCCGCGCCAATAACGCCGCCGCGCTCAAGCTGCTTTCGGTGGGCGAATCACCCCGCGACATGAAGCTCGACCCCGCCGAACTCGCGGCGTGGAGCACCGTTGCCAGTGTGATTCTCAATCTCGATGAAGCGGTGACCAAGGGGTAATGCTTCGCCCGGCTTTAAGTCGGGTGCCACTGGCTTTGCCAGTGCTCTCAAACACAAACGGAAAAGATGATCACTGGCACAGCCAGTGGCACCCCGAGATCAGATAAGACGGGAGCCGCACATGAATCCTCGCGACGAATACCTGGCCCTGCTCACGCGCCGGCAGTTTTTTGGACGCACCGCCACCGGCATTGGTACCGCCGCACTCGGGTCGCTGCTGAATCCGCAGATCATGCAGGCGGCGACCGGAACCAGTGGCGGAATGCTGGGCGCGACGCATTTTCCGCCCAAGGCGAAGCACGTCATTTACCTGTTCATGTCGGGCGGGCCGTCGCACATTGATCTGTTCGACTACAAGCCGAAGCTGAAGGATCACCACGGCGAAGAACTGCCGGGTTCGGTCCGCATGGGGCAGCGAATCACCGGCATGACTTCGGGCCAGGCGTCGTTCCCGTGCGTCGCGCCGATGTTCAAGTTCAGCCAGCACGGGCAGTCGGGTGCGTGGGTCAGTGAACTGATGCCGCACGTCGCCAAGGCGGCCGACAACATCGCATTCGTCAAATCGGTGAACACCGAGGCGATCAATCACGACCCTGCAACCACCTACCTCCAAACCGGTGCCCAGCAACCCGGCCGGCCGAGCTTGGGGGCGTGGCTGTCGTATGGTCTCGGTTCCGAGAATCAAAATCTGCCTGCGTTCATCGTGATGATCTCGCAAGGCAGCGGCAACAAGACCGACCAGCCAATCTTCTCGCGACTCTGGGGCAGCGGTTTCTTGCCGACGCAGCACCAGGGAGTTCGATTCCGTTCGGGCGATGACCCGGTGCTGTATTTGTCGAATCCGCCGGGCATCGACCCCGAGATGCGCCGGGAGATGCTCGATGGCGTCGGCAAGCTGAACCAGATGGCGGCGCAGGCGTTTGGCGATCCTGAGATCAATACGCGCATTGCGCAATATGAGATGGCGTATCGGATGCAAACATCCGTTCCCGATCTCACCGATCTCTCAAAGGAAAGCAAAGAGACGCTCGAGCTTTACGGGATCGACGACTCGGGCGTTGATGGCGGCTTTGCTCGGAACTGCTTGCTGGCGCGGCGGATGATCGAGCGCGGCGTGCGGTTCGTGCAACTCATGCACCGCGGTTGGGACCAGCACAGCGCCCTTCCGCAACAGATTCGCGGTCAGTGCAAGGACGTCGACAAGCCATCGGCCGCGCTCATTCTCGACCTGAAACGCCGTGGTTTGCTCGACGACACGCTGGTCGTCTGGGGCGGCGAGTTCGGTCGCACGGTGTATAGCCAGGGCGCGCTGACCAAGACGACTTATGGCCGCGACCACCACGGCCGCTGTTTCACCGTCTGGATGGCAGGTGGCGGAATCCGGCCAGGTGTGACGTACGGCGAAACGGATGATTATTGCTACAACGTGGTGAAGGATCCGGTTCACATTCACGACCTGAACGCGACGATCCTTCGCTGCCTGGGCATCGATCACACGCGGTTAACCTTCCGGTTCCAGGGTCGCGACTTCCGGCTGACAGACGTGCATGGCAACGTGGTCAAGCCGCTGATGGCTTAACTTGTCGGCTGGCCTCGCGGTCGCCAGTCGCCCTTGCCCCAGGGACGCCAGTCGCCGAGTCGTGACCAGAACGCCTGGGCGACGTTGCGTTGAAGCTCTCGTTCAAGATTGGGCAGGCCGAGGTCGCGATCGACGTGATTGAACATCCCGTCGGTTCCGACTTCGAGCACCTGCCATTCCCCGCTGGGATGGCGGAGCAAATCCGCGCATCCGAAAGAATTCCAGAGCCCGACCGCTTCAAACGCCGCCCAGGCTGCGTCGAGAGCGGCCGCTGGAGCGTCGCCGGCATCGGCATATCGGGCGCCACGAGCATGTGCGACCCATGGCGAGGGGGAGACGCCTTCCGGGAAGCGCCGGACGACCCATCCGAATGGTTTTCCCCCGGCCACGTACGTGCGATAGACCTCGGGCGGGTCGAGCGAGATGAATTCCTGCACCACGAGCGGCATTGGCCAGCCGGCAGCCAGTTCCATTCCAGGAACGAGGCGACGGTGGCCCGAACCCCCGCAACCGGTGGGAAACTTGAGGCACCACTCGCGGTTAATGTCCTCGGCCAAAATCTGCTGGGCGTCGGTGATCGACGGAACAAGATGTGTGATTGGCCTGGGAACGTCGGCGTCGGCGAATGCGGTGGCAAGCAAGCGTTTGTCGGCCGCAAGTTGCATCGACCGGAATGGGATGAATAGCTCGCCTCTGCTCTGAAAGCCGTGACCATCCGCGAATAACAGATAGTTAAACTCACGTGGTTCCGCCGCCACGTCGAGCCAGAGCGCGCGGCTGAGAGCATCGGCGAGTCCGGCGAACGCCCATGCACCGGACCCACCATTTAAGATGCAGCACGATTCAGCGCTCGTCATGGCTTCGCCGGCCGCTCGCTGGCGATGATCACGCACCAGTAGGGCAAGCCGTTTTCGCCAAACGCATAACCAATGCCGCAGTCGGCGTACTGGCCCAAAAGCGTTTCGCGTTGCCCTCTGTCGTTGAGGAGCGCGCGAATCAACGCTTCGGGCGTTGCGGTTCCCGATGATCCGCAACGAGCAGCCTTTTCGAAGCGGTAGCCCGATTTTTCGAGCCGCTGCGATGCAGATTTGTCGCGCGCTTCGGCGGCGGGCTTCGACGGATCTTTCGGAGCGGAATCCGTTTTCGCGGTGTCAATCGCTTCCGCCTGGGCGACTTTTGCCAACCGGGGATCGACTTTGAGCGGTTCGAGCCCTGCATCGCTCCGAGCATGATTCAGACGTTCGGCGACCTCGGCCACGGCTTTTGTGGGATCGAGATTCGGGAACGGTTGGCCGAACTCGGTGCACCAGAAGGGAGTGCCGTCGGATCCATACGCGCGGGCGACGCCGATGTCGGTGAACTCGCCCAGAATGTTGTCGCGGTGATGCGGGCTGTTCATCCAGGAGCGCATTACTTCGTTGACATTTTTTTGCCCGCGTGCGACGTTCTCCGCTGTCGTCATGTAAGGATATTTTTGCCGTTTGACGCGTTCGGCCGCGGTCGAATGGTCGCCGCCCTCGTGCTCCATGATCCCGCGCTTCGCCATATCGGCTGCGTGCTCTTGAGCCGCGAGAGTGAGGCGGGGGTTGTGTTGAAGTGGCGGCAGCTTGCGCTCGGCTCGCTCGCGATTGTGGGCGGAAATCAGCTCTTCCACGGGGGTGTCATTGCTTGGCGCAGGAGTTTGCGCCAGAACGCAAATCGACGCAACGAAAGCAAAGAAATTATTCATGACTGGATTATACCTGCGCGGGAGAGGGGTTGCCTAGCAGCAGTGCTGCACCTGCATTGGACCGTGAATGCATACCGCGTACCGAACTTTATTCATAATTTATCGCCCCTTCTTCCGGAATTCATATTGGCTACATCAAAACGGTTGAACTGTACCGATACAGTTTCGCCTCGAATGGCATCATCACCCTTTTCGAGGTAAAGCCGTGAGCACTTGTTTGCCGCAACGCCGCCGGGGTTTCACCCTCATCGAGCTGCTCGTCGTCATCGCGATTATTGCCGTCCTAATTGCCCTGCTGCTTCCCGCAGTTCAGGCGGCGCGTGAGGCTGCCCGTCGCATTCAGTGCACGAATAACCTCAAGCAAATCGGCCTCGCTTTCATGAACTATGAAAGCGCGAACTCGGCATTCAGCCCGACGACCATTCTCGTCCCGCAACCTGGCGCCGCTCCTGGTACCTGGATCTTCCAGTCGTCGTGGTCGGCGTTCGCCCGGGCCTCGTCGTTCATGGAGCAGACCAACCTCTACAACGCCATCAACTATAACCTCACCTATAGCGACAAGGCGAACCTGACCGTCAGCAACCTGCCGATCGCCTTCCTCTTCTGCCCGTCAGACCCCGGCTCGCACATCGACGACGCTTCGCTTGGCAACACGCTCACCGGCACCACGAGCTACGGCACGTGCGACGGCGACTGGTACGTTTGGACCGTTACTGCGACCAACACCGCCGGCCCGATGAACCGCTCGCTCTTCGGCCCGACCTACTCGCGTACGATCGCGATGGTGACTGACGGCATGAGCAACACGCTCATGGCTTCGGAAGGTTCCATCGGTCACGGCCAGTTCCGGAGCTGCGGCTCGTCGCTGACCCCGCCGAGTGTCGCTGGTTTTAGCGGCTGGAGCCCGAGCACCGTTCCGGCTCCCGGCCAGCAGTCGGCAGCAGTGCTTGCCGCGCTGATTGGTTCGAATTGCTCCGGCTCTGCCGGCAAGATCAAGAATGGCGGCCCGATCGGTCACACTCGCTGGAGCAACGGCGGCGTGTACTACTCCGGTTTCACCACCGCGATGCCGCCGAACCAGACGGTTTCGGCTCCTTCGGCCGCTTATCTTTCGGCCGGCGTTCCCGCGGCCAACTTCGGCCAGAACGCGCCGATGGACTGGGACTGGGTTGATGAAAACGATGGTGGCGGCACCTACATGTCGCTGTCCGCGAGCAGCCGTCACCCCGGTGGTGTTAATGCCCTGTTCGCCGACGGCAGCGTCAAGTTCATCAAGAACTCGATCAACCCGGTTACCTGGTACAACCTCGGCACCATCGCCGGTGGCGAAGTGATCTCGGCCGACCAGTTCTAAGACTGTCATTTCAAACGCGACGACAACCCAACCCGGCATTCACGCGAATGCCGGGTTCTTTGACTTTCTTCGAGACATAAGTCGATGCGTTTTTCTTTTTTGATGATCGCCGGTTTGCTGTTCGCCACATTCAATGGCTGCGGCGCACCGCTTCCCAAGCCTCCCGAGGCCCTGCCGGTCAAGGGCAAGGTGACGTATCAGAACAAGCCGCTCACGAAGGGTTCGCTCATCTTCGAGCCCGAAATTGGCGGCGCCGATCAACAGTCCGACATCAGCGCTGATGGCACGTTCACGCTCGCGTCCGGCATGCCGCCGGGCCCTTATCGCGTTTATGTCTCGGGGCTGAACAAGTCGCAAATCCCGGTGAAGTTTCACAACCCCAGCTCGTCGAAGACGACGATCGAAGTCAAGCCCGATCAGTCGGAATACAACGTCGATTTCAAGTAATGCCGTTGCTTTCACTCGCCCATTGACCACGCACCCGAGACCCTCATCCATGCGCACCCGTTCGCTCGTTGCCGTCGTTTCGCTCGTTCTCGTGGCCCAGGTTTCGCTGGTCCACGCTCAGGCTCCCAAGGTTCGCTACACGCTGCAGGGAGCATCACTCCCTCGTCCGTTCCTCGACGGCAAGGCGACGAACAAGATTCTCGAAGCTTCAGCGGTTGAGCCAATTGGCGACGGTTCGCTACTGCTGATCGCGCACGACAAGGCGACGGCGCTGCACGTGGTCGATGTGAAGACGGGCGAGTTCGTTGGTGAGCCGATCAGCTCGCCCAAGCTGCCGGCAACGAGCAAGACCGGCCCGAAGTGGGAAGGAATGGCGCGTGACAGCGAGGGGAATTTTTATCTGATCGGTTCGCACAGCGGCAAGACCGAAGAAGAAAAAGCGGCCAAGCGTGACGTGATTCGCTTCCGACTCAAGGAAAGCGGTTCGCCGACGATCGACGACGCCTCCGTCGTGCGCTGGACGCTCGACCGTTCGCTCGTTTCGGTGCTGAAGGCTGCCGGCCTGGACGAAGCTCAGGTTGCCAAGCGGAAGATCGAAGGTCTCGCGGTTCGCGAGGTGAAGGGTGCGGACGGCAAGGTGACGTCGCGTCATCTGGCGATCGGCCTGCGTGAGCCCGGCGATAAGGTCCGCGCGTTCTACGCAGATATCACCAACAATCCCGCCGCAGACGCTGAACTCGAACTCAAGCCGCTCTTCGCGTTCGCATCGGAGCCGCGCGAAGGGATTTCGTCGAACCTGACGTCGCTCGAATATGTCGCCGAACTGGGCGGCTTCCTTGCCGTCACCGCGACTGAGGACGAAGAGAACGCCTTCCACGGGAACACGCTCTGGTTCATCGCCGATGGTGAAGCTGATAAGGCGACGAAGGTGGGGACGTTCGAGGTGGCGATGAAGGCCGAAGGCCTGGCAGTTCTGGGAACCCAGCCCGAGAAGGACGGTCGGCTGGTTGTTCGGCTTTTGATCACATTTGATAATGATCCCCATACCACGAAGATTCCCAGCCGGTTTCAGACGGCCAACCTGATCCGCACGACCGCCAAGTAAGCGGCGGTCGGGTTTCGAGTTTCACGGTTGTTCCGAACACCCCGCGCTCGACTTGCAAGTGGCAGGCCGAACGCGGGGTGATTGTGTGTTTGGAGTAGGGCGGGGAGTTGTTTTTCGGTCAACCGTGGCGCATGCTAAAAGAGGACGCGTCAGTTAGACACCACATCCGCCGGCACACCGCGTCAGGGTGGCGATAAACAGTTGTTCAAGCCACCCCCGCAAGGAGAACGTCGATGATTCGGGGACTTCGCTGGGCCGCATCTGCGGCGTTCCTTTTGCTCGCCTCCGCTGGGACGGCGAATGCTCAGTATTATCCTGGCGGCTACGGCGGTTACGGCTGGGGCGGCTGGGGCGGGGCTACAACTGCCTATGGCGACCAGGCACGCGGCCTGGGCGCGCTAGCGGCGGGCGCTGGTGTTTATAACGTCCAGACGGCCCAGGCTCGCGCGATCAACACGCAAACCGCGATGCAGTGGAATGAATACGCCTGGGCTTGCCAGGATGAGCACAACCGCCGCAACGCGGCCCGCATGGCAAATCAGCGTAAGCTGGTCAACGAGACCGCCGATACCACCCTGAATCGCCTGCGCAATAACCCCACTCAGAGCGACATCACCAAGGGAGACGCGCTTAACGTCGCCTTGAACGAGGTGATGAACCCGAAGGTTTACACGAAGGCGCTCGAAGGCGGGAAGCAAAAGTTCCCCGGTACGAAGATTCGTGAAATTCCCTTCCAGTATGCCGCGGCCGCGCTCACGCTGAGCGTCGACGACCTGATCGAAAAGGGTCCGCCGCCGGTGTTCACGGATCCGGTGTTCGCCGCCGATCGCGCGGGCTTGCGAGAAATTCGCACCAAGCTACGTGACATGGCAGAGAAGGACGAGCAGTTCGATCCCAAGCTGCTGGCCGACGCCAAGGCTCACATCAAGAGGATGCAGGCATCGCTCGCCGCCGATCCCGAGAAGTTCAAGAAGGGATCGAGCAGCTATCGCGAAGCTGAGAACTATCTCAAGGGCCTCTATGGCTTCGTGACGATGCTCGAAGGTCCGTCGATCAACGTCGTTCTGGCCGGCGTCGAAAATCGCCCCGACACGACCGTTGGCGACCTGCTCGCCTTCATGCAGTCGTTCAACCTCCGCTTCGGTGTCGCCAAGAGCCCGCAGCAGATCCAGGTTTACAACGAGCTGTGGGGCATTCTGGACGGTCTGCGTGACGAGGTAGTGGGTGCCGGCATTGCGCCGAGCGGCACGGCTCGCGCCAAGAACCCCGGCCCGGAATTCTTCTCGGGCATGCAGTACGAGCACCTCGACGCCAAGCGCACGCCGCCGGCCCCGCCAACGCCGGGCAATGCCAAGCCCTGATCTCAGGTAACTTGGTCGTGGCTCAATGAGACCGGCGCGGGGGAATTGATTAACCCCGCGCCGGTTTTTCCGCAACGCAACTGTCGATTCAAGCAACGTGAGAGCGGGAAAACGGGGCCGAGCTAATGCGTACGCGTTCACGCTGGTCGCACGCGAGCGTCCCGATGATTGCCGCGATGGTCACTGCAGTCGCTCCCCTCGCAGCGCACGGCCAGCATCATCGTGGCGGTGGCGGCGGAGGGGTTGGGTTCGTCAGTCCGCTGGGTCTCGGGTTTGGCTTCGGTCTGGGTTACGGCTACGGTTATGGGCTTGGCTTCAATTATCGTTCAAATCAAGTTGGCTATATCAATCAACAAGCACTTCAAAACGGCTCGCGCGCCTCGATGGGGCCGGTCGAGCACCGGTTCTATGCGGAATCGCCGGCGGCCTACTATAATCATACGAGAGAAGTTGGGCTGATCGAGCGTTACGACATCGGGGCCCGTCGCGAGGAAGAAGCTCGCGTCGGCCGCTTTTCCGATGGTCCGCCGCCTTCTCGAGTGAGACGCGAGCGCCTTGCCCAACTCGCACGCGAACGAGAGAAACGTGTGGCGCAGCCTCCATTGCCCACACCGCAGACTGAAACGCCGATCGCCAGTGCTACAAATGTTCACGCAACGTCCGTGCCAGGGGCGGCCCAGCAGGTCCCTGGCAAGCCAGCAAACACCTCGGAGCCCAACAATGCGGACCACCCCGCGAAATAAGCAAAACGCGCGTAGGAACGCTCGACGGTTGTTTGCCACCGTTTCGGGCCTGATTCTGTGCGCGTGCCCCGCCGCTTCAGCGCAGTGGGGTTACGGGGGATTCGGCTACGGGTTCAATTATCAGCCGCCCGAAATTGGCTTCATCAACCAGAAGTCGCTGCTCAACGCCTCGCGCGCGACGATGGGGCCGGTTCAAAACAACGTGTACGCAAATAATCCGAATGCGTACATCAACAAGCTTCACGATCCCGGTTATCTTGACAAGTGGGACGTCAACACGCGCAGGTCGATCGAATCGAGCATCGGCCGCTTTTCAGATGGTCCTGCGCCCCGCAGTTCATCGTCACGCACGCGAACGACAACCACATCCGCGCCGGCCCCAACTCAAACGGCGCAAGCCGGTCCTCCTCCCGCTCCGGACATCCCGCTTTCGTCGTTCTTCGACCGCTATCAGAAACTGGTTTGGCCCGATCAGGCCCCGGTGTTCGGAGAATTTCAAGGTCTCAAGTCGACTTCAGACCTCTCATCGCTCGCCGTGTATAACGAGTACAACCTTCGCGGGCTCGCCCAGCTTTCAACCGTGACCGATGCGCGGTCGAAACTGCTCGCCTACGGTCAACCCGCACTTAAGTACGTCCGCGAGAACTCGACGCCTCGCGTCGCCGACTCGTTCCACCTCTTCCTGCTCTCGCTCTACGAGTCACTCGCTCAGGCCGCGACGGTTCCCAAGCAAGCCGCACCAGCCGCGGCTCCTACTCCTGCGCCAGCGGCGAATCCCGGCCAGTAACTCGACTCGACCCAAAACAAGTAACCCGCAGCCCTCGATCCTTATTGCAAGAATCGAAGGCTGCGGGCTTTCGTTTGTGGTCGAACTTTCCGCGATTACTTCGAGCCGAGCGCCTTGTTGATAACGTCGGCCATGTTTTCGCGATGCAGGTCGATGTGCGTCACCGTGCCGTCGCGACCGATGAGGACGTTCGTGGGAATTTCGGTGACCGAATAGGCCTTGGCGATATCGTTCGCGCCCGTTCCGCTCATCACATTGGGCCAGCGGATGTTGTACTCGACAATGAATCGCTTGACGTTTGGCATCACCGACTCGGGCGGCAGTCCGCCGTCCTGCAACGTATCAACATTCACGCCGATGACCTTCAGTCCCTTCTTGCCGAACTGGTCGAGCGCTTTTTCAAACTGAGCGACTTCGTGGCTGTTCTGAAGGCACCAGCTCGCCCAGAACACGACGAGCACGACACTTCCCTTCTCGGCTTCCAGCGAGACCGCCTTGCCGTCGAAGTCGGTGCCCTTGATCGCCGGGGCTGGTTTGCCGATCAGTTCGATCTGGCTTAGGCGGCTGGCCGCGAGGCCCTTCACAGCGGGGTCGCTACCGTTGTCGCGGATCAGCACGAGTGCCTTTTTCGCGACCTCGAACTGGCCTGCCGAAACAAGCTTCTGGATGTACGCATTCACCAGTTGCATCTTTGCCGGCAGTGGCAGCGCGGTGGTACGAATCGCCTGGTTGTCGGCATTTTGCTTGGCATTGCCCGGGTGCACCGCAGCCGTGAGGCTCTCGAGCGACTCGTCGTACGCACCGCGGTTCGCCTGCGCGACGATCTTGATGAGGTGGGCGAGCATCGTGGCTGTGGGCGAGCTATCGGAAGCGGCCAGGACGCGCTGGGCGAACGGCTCGGCTTCGTTATAGAGACCAACGCCGATGGCGAAGCGGAAAAGTTCTTCGTAAGTCTTTTGGGCGTCGGCCTTGGGCTGGTTCGAGGCGAGCACGGCCATGCGGACAATGCGCGCCCGTTCGGCTGCCACGAGGTCGCGCTTGAACTCCTGTTCGATGGCTTCGATCGAGTTCAACGAGGGGCCGGCCGGGGCCTGTGCCCAGGACGTGCGCGCGGGAAACGCACCAAGAACCACGCCGGAAACCACAACAAGTCCGAGCCAGGTCTTCATATCGCTCGAATCTCCGCGCACCGATTCAAAAGGAGAGAATGCCACATTTCAAACAACGCTCGCGCCAACGCGCCAGAACCTAGGTTAACCCCGAGCGGGTGGAAAAACCAGCGATTCAGCAACGCCGGCGCAGGAAGCGCTAACGGTCGAGTCGGCACATTCTGTATAATCGTGGCTCGCCCTCGCCTGACGTCAGAATCCCGCCTTATTGATCTCCGCTGGATCCATTGCGATGCTTCTTCGCCAAACGCGGCTAATCGCCGTACTGGTTTTCTGGTTTGCCGCCGGTCAACTGGCCGTAGCCGAATCACCTCTTTCCAAGGTTAGCTTCTCGCGCGACGTGCGGCCAATTCTCGCGCGACATTGCTTCGCCTGCCACGGTCCCGACGAAACCAAGCGCAAGGCCAAGCTCCGGCTCGACGTCCGCGAAGATGCATTCGCGAAACACGACGACGTCTTTGCGTTTGTGCCCCGTTCGCTTGAAAACAGCAACGTATACGAACGCGTGACTTCTGAAGATCCTCAAGAACGCATGCCTCCCGGCGGTGCTGACAAACGGCTCAAGCCCGAAGAAATCGCCACATTGAAGGCGTGGATTGAATCCGGCGCAGACTGGCAAGGGCACTGGGCGTTCGAGAAACCGGTGAAAGCCGTGCTGCCAAATGGAGACGACCCCGCGTGGTCGGTCTCGGCAATCGATCGCTTCGTGCTCGATCGTTTGCGTCGCGAAAAGTTGAACCACGCTCCGCAGGCCGACAAGCGAACACTCGCTCGCCGAGTAAGCCTCGACCTAACTGGCCTTCCCCCAACGCCAGAATCGCTGGCGCGGTTCATTGATGACAAATCACCGAAAGCGTATGAGAAGTATGTTGATGGATTGCTCGCGTCCCCCGCATTTGGTGAACGCTGGGCACGGGTCTGGCTTGACCTGGCTCGATATGCCGACACGAAGGGGTATGAAAAAGATCTCAAGCGAAACATCTGGCGGTATCGTGACTGGTTGATCTCTGCGCTCAATTCCGACTTGCCGTACGACCAGTTCACCCGCGACCAGCTTGCCGGCGACCTCGTGCCGAACCATACTCCCGACCAACTTCTCGCGACGGCGTTTCATCGCAACACGCTGACCAACGACGAGGGCGGCACCGACGACGAGGAGTTCCGCATCGCCGCTGTGAAAGATCGCGTCGACACGACAGGGCAAGTCTGGATGGGCTTGACGATTGGCTGCGCCAAGTGCCACAGCCATAAATATGATCCAATCAGCCAGCGAGAATATTATCAGTTCTACGGTTTCTTCAATCAAACCGCCGACAACGATCGTTACGACGACAGCCCGAGCGAAGTTCTGCCTGATGCAACTCAGCGCAAGCGACTCGAAACCCTCGCGAGCGACTTGAAAAAACGCGAGGGCGAGCTGATTGCCGAGACCCCCGAGCGTTTGGCAGCGTTTGCGAAGTGGCAGAATAAGTTCACCGGCGAAACGACATGGAAAGCGGCCAAACCGCTCAAGACCGAGGCGGCAAGCAAGTCGGCGATGAAACAACTCGACGACGGCTCGACGCTCGTCAGCGGCACAGGTCCGGCGAGCGAGCAATATCGCCTGACGTTCGCTCCGGTCTCCGCGAAGGCGCTTCGACTCGAGACGATTCCCGATGCGAGCTTGCCCAAGAAGGGAACAGGCCGGTCAATCAATGACGGCAACTTCGTGCTCTCGGGCATCAAGCTCGAAGGCAAAACGCGCGATGGGAAAACCGTTGCGATCAAGTTCGCTTCCGCCGAGGCGGATTTTGCCCAAGACAACTATCCCGTCGCGCACGTACTCGCAAATCCTGACATCAAGAAAAAAGGCTGGGCGATCTCACCACAGCTCACCGAACTGCATCAGGCGGTTTTTCGGTTGGAAAAACCCTTGACTGCGGCGGACGTGACTGAATTGACGCTTACACTCGATCATCAGTTCGAGTATTCATATCCCGGTTTTAGCATCGGCCGATTCCGGATCAGTTTCAGCGAAGTTGAGAACGCACCGGTTGGGAAGCCGGTTCCGTCGGCAATTCGCACGATTCTTGCGATCGCTCCCGAGAAACGAACGCCCGAACAGCGAGCGCAGCTTTACAAACAGTTCGCGATGGAAGCCTCTGAAACCGCCTCGATTCGTGCAGAAATTAGCCGGATCAAAGGCGAGATCTCAGCGATGGAAACCTCCGTTCGTACGCCAATCGCGCGCGAGCTCCCGGCCGACAAGAAGCGAGTGACACGCATCCACAATCGCGGGAACTTCCTTGATCTTGGCGATACCGTTGAAGTGGCGGCACCTGTTGCGTTTGGCGCATTCCCGGCGGGAATGGCAAAGAATCGCTTGGGCGTCGCGGCGTGGTTGGTATCGGCGGAAAATCCCCTCACCGCACGCGTGGCGGTTAATCGTTACTGGGCGCAATTCTTCGGCCGCGGTTTGGTGGAAACGCAGGAGGATTTCGGTTCGCAAGGGCAGCCGCCGAGCCATCCCGAACTGCTCGACTGGCTCGCCGTCGACTTCCGTGAGAGCGGCTGGTCGCTGAAACGGCTGTGCAAAACAATCGTCATGTCGGAAACCTATCGGCAATCGTCAAGAGCCACGGCCGAACAAATCAAACGCGATACGCACAACGTTCTGCTCGGGCGCGGACCTCGATTCCGGCTCGACGCCGAAACTCTGCGCGACCAGGCGCTCGCCGTTTCCGGCCTGCTCAGCGCGAAAATGTACGGCCCATCGGTGATGCCGTTTCAGCCCGACGGCATCTGGAAAAGCACATACAACGCCGACACGTGGACCACGAGTGCGGGCGAAGATCGCCACCGCCGCGGGATTTATACGTTTATCAAGCGAACGTCGCCGTATCCGCAAATGCTTACACTCGACGCCCCCAGCCGCGAGCTTTGCACGGTGCGTCGAATCACCACGAACACGCCGCTCCAGGCACTCGTCACGCTGAATGACCCCGTGTTCGTCGAAGCGGCACAAGCCCTAGCGCGCCGCGTAGTGAAAGACGGCGGAAAATCGCCTGAAGATCGCATTGCTCTCGCACTTCGGCTGGCCTTGGCACGCGAGGCCGATCCTCGTGAGGTGAAGGCGCTCAAGGCGCTCTACGAACGCCGGCTCGAAACGCTTCACAAAGACAACGACGCTGCAACAAAGCTCGCGACTCAACCGATTGGCCCGCTCCCGCAAGGTTGGGATGCGAGCGAGTTGGCGAGCTTCACCAATGTTTGCAACGTCATTCTCAATCTTGATGAATTTCTCACCCGTAATTGATTCTCGGGTGCTTGAGGATAGATCAATGTTCGACCACGAGTATTTGAAGGCCGTCACCAGGCGCACGTTTTTCGGCCAGGCGGGGATGGGATTGGGCGCGATCGCACTCGCCAGCATGGCCGCCGCCGAACGGCCGGCTCGCGCGAACGACGAGTCGAACCGCGATCCGCTCGCTCCGCGCACGCCACCGCTCAAGGCACGCGCCAAGCATGTGATTTACCTGCACATGGCAGGTTCGCCCAGCCAGCTCGACCTGTTCGACGACAAGCCCGAGCTGCGCAAGCACAACGGCAAGCCATGTCCGGCCGAGTTGCTCAAAGGCAAACGTTTCGCGTTCATTTCGGGCGTACCCAACATGCTGGGCTCGCCATTCAAATTCGCGAAGCATGGCCAGGCTGGCACCGAGCTGAGCCAGTTGTGGACGCACTTACCGTCGGTGATTGACGACGTCGCGCTCATCAAATCGATGCAGACCGATCAATTCAATCACGCGCCAGCACAGCTTTACTTGCACACAGGCACGTCGCAATTTGGAGGGGCGTCACTGGGTGCTTGGGCGACGTACGGTCTGGGGAGCGAAAATCGCGACTTGCCCGGTTTTATCGTGCTCACGAGCGGCGGCAAAACGCCCGACGCCGGTAAGAGCGTGTGGGGCAGCGGTTTCTTGCCCTCGGTTTTCCAAGGGGTGCAATGCCGCTCGCAGGGCGACCCGGTGCTGTTTCTGTCGAACCCGGCCGGAATGGATCGCGCCGCTCGCCGCGATACGCTCGATACCTTGAAGCTGCTCAATGACTGGCAGGCCGACGCGATCGGCGACCCTGAAACGATTACGCGCATCGCGCAATATGAACTCGCATTTCGGATGCAAATCGCTGCGCCCGAGGTGATGGATATCTCACGCGAGCCGAAGCATATACTCGATCTCTACGGCGCGAAGCCAGGATTCGTCCCCGAGTCGGACGCCGCCGCCGATCCGCGTGCGCTCTACAAGGGAACCGACGCCTCGTTCGCGAACAATTGCCTCCTGGCTCGCCGATTGGTGCAGGCAGGGGTGCGGTTCGTGCAGCTTTACGACTGGGGCTGGGATCATCACGGTGTGAGCCCGGGTGAAGATATCGTCAACACCTTGCCCATCAAGGTTCAGCAGGTCGATCGCGCTCTCACTGCGCTGATCAAGGACCTTAAACAGCAAGGCCTGTTCGACGAAACCCTTATCGTCTGGGGCGGCGAGTTTGGCCGCACGCCGATGGCGCAGAACAGCAAGTCGCAGCCGTTCATGGGGCGTGATCATCATCCTTACGCGTTTTCGATGATGATGGCGGGCGGTGGTATCAAGGGCGGGCAAACGCTCGGGAAAACCGACGATATCGGTTACTATCCGACCGAAGACGCAATGGATGTGCGCGACCTGCAAGCGACAATACTTCACTTGCTGGGCATCGATCCCTGGAAGCAAACTTTCGCTTACCAGGGGTTGCAGCAGCGGTTGATTGGCGTCGAAGGCAAGGCGAAGATTCCCAAGCAACTTCTCGCATGAAAGAGCGGCCATGCGATCGATTCTCTCCCGGTTGATCGTTATTGGGTTCGTCGCTAGTTCTTACGCGCGGGGCGAGACCGTACGCCTGCCGGTTACGCGCGACACATGGTTTTCGAACGTCGGCAGCGAGGCTGATGGCAATACGGGAGCCTCGCCACGGCTCAAACTCAAATCGAACCAGGAGATGTCGCTGGTCGATTTCGATGTGACGCCGTTGCGCGGACGCGTGATCAAATCGGCAATACTGCACGTCAAGTCGAGCGGTCCGCCGGCACTCCAACGCGTAACAGTGAGCAGTTTCGGCGCGGAGTGGTTTGAGGGGACGTCGAACAGTTATTCGCCCGAAAAAGGTGCGTCAACGCACAATCACAAGCGTCATCCCGATGTTCCCTGGACTGTGCCTGGCAGCGACCTTTGCGCAGTGATGCTGGGGCAGGGGGGAACGACCTGGCGGATGGCCGAGGCGACTCCGCCCGACGCGCAGGGGTGGCAGACGATTGCAGTCGATCCGGCAATCGTCGCGGCGCGAGTTGCGGGAATCAGCTATGGCTTCCTCCTTTTCGACGACACCGGCACGACCTGGAAACGCGACGGGGAAAAGTTCACGTCGAACCATTTCCCCAATCGCTTCGTGATGAGCCGCGACTCGAACCGTGCGAGTGCTCCTTATCTAACTGTAGTTGTCGAAGGCAGCGATAACACGCCTCCTGATCGGCCGATTGAACTGATGTCTGACGTGGGTGAATTGCCTGCGGGCGAGGCTTGGATCTCGTGGCGGATGGATCCGAAAAAGACGCGGGACGTCATTGGATTTGACGTTAGTCTGGATGGTGCGAATCTGCCGCGGTATCTCATTCCGGTTTACGATCGGCGTCGTGAATGGACGCGGATGCGTCTCCGTGATCTTGGGCTCGACGGTGAGACGGGGGTGCTAACGGTTCGCGCCGTTGATGCGGCGGGAAATCGCAGCGAGCCGTTGAGAGGTAAGATCACGCCCTCGAAACTCAAAGCGCGAGAATTGCCGCCGGCGCTGGCTGTTGATCAAACACGAAGCGCGGCACCGTTGCCGAAGCTGGGGACGGTCGAGGTCGCGATCGTCGATGAGCTCGATAAGGTTCGCGCCGACACGGGCGAGCTAATTCCGGCTCAATCGAAAGAGTACCTCGCATCGAATCATCTCTGGGACGCGAAGGCGCGCGAGATTCGTCTGCGAGCTTCACGCAATGAATTCATTGGCTTCCAGGTATTGATTCGCGGGAAGTCTGCAAGTGTTGTCCCTTCTGTCCGATTCGAAAATAACGCGAATGTTGGCGTAACTCTTTCGCGGTACTTTCCGGTCAACAGCAAAAAAGGGCCGATTGGCGATCCGCTCGTGCCGCTTTTGATGCGTGTCAAGGAGACGCAGTATCAATCGTTCCACGTTGATCTCTATGTGACGCATGATATGCGGCCAGGCGGGCATCGTGGAACGCTGACGCTCGAAGCAGGCGGGCAGAGTTTGAGTCTGCCCATTGTGCTCAACGTCTGGAATCTCACGCTGCCGGATCAACTCAGTTTCCTGCCTGAGATGAATTGCTACGGCCTGCCGGAAAACGAACGCGATTACTACCGATTGGCCCACGCGCACCGCGTCGTGCTCAATCGGCTGCCGTACTTGCAGAACGGTACGGTTCACGACGGCTGCGCACCAAGGTGGGACGGCAAAAAACTCGATTGGTCGGCGTGGGATCGACGGTTCGGGCCTTATCTCGATGGCTCGGCGTTTGCCGATTTGCCGCGGAAAAGCGTGCCGATCGAACTGTTCTATCTACCTTTGCACGAGAACTGGCCGACTCCGATCGATCCCAATTACAACGGCAATTACTGGGCCGATCATGCGTTTACACCCGCTTATGCTCAGGCGTTTCAAGAGGTGTCGCGACAGATTGCAGTTCACGTCAACGAGAGGAAGTGGAACAAGACGTTCTTTCATGCCTTCTTGAACAACAAGGTTGATTTCAAGTCGAGGGGGTGGTCACGCGGATCGTCGCCGTGGCTGCTTGATGAACCGTCGAACTTTCAGGACTACTGGGCGCTGCGATTTTTCGGCGCGTTGTTTCATCAAGGAATTCGTGACGTGCCGGGCAATGCGAAGCTGGTGTTTCGCGCTGATATCTCTCGTCCCCAGTGGCAGCGTGATTCGCTTGATGGCTTGCTTGATTACAACGTCGTCGGCGGGGCGATGCGGAAATATCATCGAATGGTGATCGATCGCAAGGAGGCCGATGGGCAGGTTGTCGTCGAGTACGGCAGCGCGAATGCGATCGAAGATTCGAACGTGCAGGCGGTTGCGTGGTCGCTCGATGCCTGGTCGTTAGGTGTCGATGGCGTGCTACCGTGGCAAACGATCGGCCGTGGCGAGTCTTGGACTGAGGCCGATCCGCTCGCGCTCTTCTATCCAGTACGCGATGGCGGTCCACCGATGCCTTCGATTCGGCTCAAGGCGTTTCGTCGCGGGCAGCAGGATGTCGAATACCTCGATCTTTATGCTCGATTGACGGAGCAGCCGCGCTGGGCGGTGGGGCAGAAAGTGCGCGAGGCGCTGGGACTGGCGGGTGAACGCAAGGGGACGGGGCTTGCGGCGGCGGAAGATGCAGGAGTGATTCATTACGGGCGAATGCGCCCGGGCGATGACTGGACGTTGCGGGAACGGATGGCGCAGGCGATGTCGGGCAAACCGCCATTCATGTTCGCTCGACCAACTGAGCTGCGGACGCCCCGGCGGAATCCGGTTTTGCTGGGGCAGGGGGGCGAGGTCTCACCCTGATTCTTCTCGCTCGCGAATCGGGTACGATCTGTCGCTGTCGTGCGCCTTGGGATTACGCAGCGTTTAGGATGAGAACAGCCATGCGGATGGGATGTTGGATTGCTGTGCTCGGTTTGGCGATGAGTTCGGCCGTGTTTGCGGCTGATCCGAAGCCGTTTGAAGGCACGGTAAGCAAGTGGAGCGGTTACACACGCCACGATTTCAAGGTGGGCGATGCGTCGGCGATCGTCGTCGAGCCTGAGAATCCGCTGCCCGGTCGTCCCTGGCTCTGGCGTGGCGAGTTTTTTGGTGCGTTTCCCAATGCTGATATCGCCTTGCTGAAAGAAGGCTGGCATATCGCGTACGTCGGCATTCCGAATCAGTTCGGCTCGCCCACGGCGATGAAGGTCTGGGAGAAGTTTTACGACACGCTGGTGAAAGAGCACGGTCTCGCTGAAAAGCCTGCATTGCTGGGCATGAGCCGCGGTGCGCTTTACTGTCTCGCCTGGGCGAATGCACATCCCGAGAAGACGCTCACCGTATATCTCGATAACGGCGTGTGCAGCTTTTTGAGCTGGCCCGGCGGAAAACTCAAGGGGAAAGGCGTGGGCGAGGGATCCGAGCCGGAATGGGCGAATCTTTTGAAGGCTTATGGCTTCAAGAGTGACGCCGAAGCGTTCGAGACGAAACTCAATCCGATCGACCGTCTCGAGCCGATCGCCGCTGCAAAGATCCCCATGCTTCTGGTTTATGGCGATGCCGACAAGGTAGTGCCTTCGCCTGAGAATTCGGACATTGTTTTCAAGCGATATCAGGCACTCGGTGGACCAATTGAGCGGATCGTCAAGCCGGGGCAGGATCATCATCCGCACGGACTGACCGACCCCGCGCCGATTGTCGCGTTCATGAACCGGGTCTGGAAGGAACGCGGAAGCAGCCGGCCCTAAGGCAATTCTGTTTGAACACTTCTCACACAGCATTTTTCAACGGGAGACGATACGCAATGCGACGACGC
This sequence comes from uncultured Isosphaeraceae bacterium, assembly GCA_945957605.1. Lineage (GTDB taxonomy): Bacteria > Planctomycetota > Planctomycetia > Isosphaerales > Isosphaeraceae > CAMFLR01. Next base: position 514,113 of record CAMFLR010000002.1, on the reverse strand, counting down.
GCAACATTGGTGGCATTGGTACTGGCGGTGGTGGCGGGCGCTGCGAGCTGGGGGATCAGTCAAGAGAAACGCAAGCTCGGATATACCGATACGCCGATCCTTCCGGGAGGCAAGTGGCACGTGCACGATGGCGATCGTCCGCAACCGCCGATCGTCACGCCTGGTACGAATAGCACTCAGGAAACCGCGGGCAAAGCGCCGTCCGATGCGGTTGTTTTGTTCGATGGCTCGAACCTTGACCACTGGACTGACGGCAAGGGCGGACCGGCGAAGTGGACGCTGGGCAACGGGGAGTTCGTCGTCAAGCCGGGCGGTGGTTCGATGGTGTCGAAGGACGAGTTTGGCGATTGCCAGCTTCACATCGAATGGGCCTCCCCCACGCCGCCAAAGGGTGTTGACCAGGGGCGCGGAAATAGCGGTTTGATGTTCTTCGGCCGTTATGAAATGCAGATTCTCGATAACTATGACAACGTGACATATCCCGATGGTCAGGCTGGTGCGGTGTACGGCCAGGTGCCGCCCTTGGTGAATGCGTCGCGCAAGCCGGGCGAGTGGCAGAGCTATGATATTCTCTTCACGGCGCCGCGATTCAAGGCCGATGGCTCACTCGAAACGCCGGCGTACGTGACGACGCTGCACAATGGCGTCGCCGTGCAGAATCACACCGAAGTACTCGGGCCGATGGCGTTCCGCAGCATGCCGAAATACGCTGCACACGGTCCAAAGGGGCCGATTCTGCTGCAAGATCACGGCAACCCCATTCGGTTCCGCAATATCTGGGTGCGCGAGATCAAGAATATCGAAAAGCCTTGATCGTTTGAGAATTTGAGAAACGGAACGGGCCTGGAAACGCGTGTTGCGCATCCAGGCCCGTTTTCGTTTTACCGGTTCAAATCACAGTTGCGGGGTCTTTGGCTTGATTGGAGCTGCGATCAGATCCGCTCCCTTTGCTGCGACTTTTCGCTTGTAGACCTTGTCTCCGCAGGTGGCAAAGATCGTGTCGAAATTCTCGCCACCGAAGCAAAGGTTGGCGATTTTGCCGTTTGGCGTGGGGATGATGCACATCACGCGACCGGGCTGGTCGCACACCTGAATTCCCATGCGAGAGGCGACGTAAAGCCGGCCTTCGCGATCGACACGAATGCCATCGGCGCCGGCTTCGTCGGCATTATCCGGCATGTGCAGGTGGTAATACTTTTGCTTGTAGGCGAGCGAGCCGTCGGGCTTGATCTGGTAGCTGTAAATCCAGTGGCTGCGATAGTCGGCCACATAGAGCAACGTTTGATCGGGTGAAAGCGTGATGCCGTTTGCGAATCTCAGGCCGGTATCGACGACCTTTTTCTCACCCTTGGGGTTGATGTGCCAGACGGTGCTGGGTGCGGCATCGTTACCGGGATTCGTCACCCAGATATCACCCTTGTGATTGATGACGAGGTCGTTTCCCTTGATGCCTGTCGCCACAACGCTACGGCTACCTTCCGCATCGTACGCGGCGATTTCGGTTGCTCCGGTGGCTGCGGCGTAGAGCTTGCCGTCGGGGCCGAAGGCGAGGCCGTTGGCACGTTTCGTGTCCTTGGCGAAGACGGAAACCTTGCCATCGAGACCAATCTTGTAGGTTGTGTCGTTGGGAATGTCGTTGAAAAAGACTTCGCCCTTGGCGTTGGCGATTGGTCCTTCGGTGAACTTGTAACCCTCACCAACGAGCGACCAGCCTTCGCCGGGCAGCAAGATCGACTTGAGCTGGGGCGAACCGAGGCCGGCCTTCACGGGGGCGGGCCAATCTTTCCAAAGCCAGCGAATGGCGTCGGGGAAAATCTGTGTGGCGTGTTCGCCGTTGTGTCCGCCGGTGCCCCAAACGTGGTTCACTTCGTAGCCGGCAAAAACCAGGGCGCGCTCCATTTCCTGGTTCGCCATCCACCAGTCGCCGCCAAAAATGTTCAGGTCATGGTCGCCATCTTGCAGGAAGATGCGAATTGGCTTCGGTTCATATTTACGAATGAGCGTAGGATATTCATTGCCGCCGCGCAGGCCGACAAAAGTACCAACCGAACTGAATACGCGAGTAAACGCATCGGGCCGTTCCCATGCGGCTGTGAACGCGCAGATTGCGCCGCTCGATGCACCACCAATTGCGTGATCGTTGCCGTCTTTCGAGATGTGAATGGCTCGGCCGTCAGACGTTGTCTTCTTTTCTACCTCGGGGAGGATTTCGTCGAGGATGAAGCGGACGTAATTGTCGCCGAGGCCGTCGTATTCAAAGCTGCGATTGAAGCGGTCGAGCGCGTTCTCGTTGGGAGCTTTCACGCGCCCGTGCATCACGAAAACGCCGATGACGACCGGGATCTCCTTTTTGGCGATCAGTTCGTCAAAAACCTGCGGAGCCTTGTAGCCGATGCCGTCCTGGTTCACGTAAAGGCAGGCCGGCTTCGCGGGGTCGTACTGCTTCGGGACGTACACCCAGTAGTCGCGCACGGTGCCGGGAAAAATCTTACTGTCTTCGAAGGTGTACTTGGTGACTTCGCCCTTCGGGTAATCAGCCGCTTGGGCGAGGGCAGGCACGGCCAGGAGTGCAGCGAGCACCAGGCCATGATGGCGGGAAAATCGGACGCGGGGCATCGGTGGAGGATCCTTGGCTGGAGTGACGATCGCACGATGGCGGGGCACGACCGTCGGATTCTAGCCGATGCCTGTGGCGAACGACACGACCTGCCTATTCGCCCAGCACCCAGTCGCGGAACAGGTTGAGATCGATGTTTCCGCCCGAGAGAACGACGCCCACTTTGCAGCCGGCTTGCTCGTCGCGTTCCTGAATCAAAGCCGCCAGCGCCGCCGCGCCGGCTCCTTCGGCGAGGTTGTGCGTATCGGTCCAATACGCGCGAATGGCGTCGGCGATTTCGTCGTCGGTCACCTCGACGATTCGCGTCACGCCGCGCTGGATGATGGCGAAAGCTTCGGCATCGGGGATGCGGGTGGCCATGCCATCGGCGCGAGTGTTGCTGGTGGCGGTCGAGACGATGCGGCCCGCTTCGAGCGATCGCGCGTATGAGGCAGCTTCGGTCGATTGCACGCCGACAATTTCTGTCTTCAAGCCGAGTAGGTCGCGTACGAGAATGCAGCCGCAAATGCCGGAGCCGAGACCGATCGGGACGTAAAGCGTTTTGAGGTCGGGAGCGGAGGTGAAAAGTTCAAACGCGTATGTTGCGACACCGAGGATGAGGTCTCGGCAGAATGAAGGGACCATTTCAAGATTCTGCGCATTGGCGAGGCGAATCGCTTCCTCACGCGCCGCCTGGAAGTCGTCGCCATGTTCGATCAACTTGCCGCCGAATGCTTCCATTGCGGCGTTCTTCTCGACGGAGTTACCACGCGGCACAAGGATGGTAATGGGCACCGCTTGGCGTGCGCTTGCAAACGCAAGACTCTGGCCGTGGTTGCCGCGCGTGGCGGTGACAAGGCCGGGGACGTGCGGACGTTCGCGTTTCAGGCGATCGAGATAGACGATCCCACCCCGCACCTTGAATGCGCCCGTCGGCGCGTGATTTTCGTGTTTGACCCAAACTTCGGCACCGACGCGTCGACCCAATAACGGCCAGGGACGCTCGGGCGTGGGAGGCATGACGGTGCGAACGAGCGAAACGGCGGAGTGAAGTTCGTCGAGTGTGAACATTGAGTGAATTCTACGCGAAGGAAAACTGGCCGAAGATTGCCGAGCATCACGGGATGCGGTCAGTAGGACACGAATCACTTTTGATAGTTCGCGATTTCGCCTTTCGCCGCGTCCAAATATCACCCCTTTTTCCGGGTCTTCTTCGCTGCGTTCTGCTTGATTTTGTGTTTCACGATGCGCTCGATCAAGTCATAGGGAATTGGCTGGTCGAGCGGGAACCGCAAGTTTCCTTTCTCTCCAGCATAAATCGCAGCCGCCTGAATCAAATCGAGATCGCCGGAGATGGGCGGATAGAGACCAATGTGATTCTTGAACGCAGCGTAGTGGACGAGCACGCCATTCTGCATGAAAGTCGGCATGCGATAACTAATCGCTTCCTCTGCTTCCGGCGCGGTCTTGCGAATTGTGGCGCGGATTTTTTCCAGGACTTCGCGCTTCTCGGGAGGAAACCCAGCGTTGTAAGCGTCAATTGTCTCTGGCTTTGCAGTCTCCATGACGGCTCCAAACGCTGGGTTCGCGAAGTTATAGAAAAACAGCTTGATGTTAGCCTGAGATGGCCTTGAGGTAGCGCTCGGCCGATCGACGGACGACTTCTTTACCGGCGGTGGGGATGATTCCCTTACCGCGGACGAAGAACGCGCCGTAGACGCGATCGAACTCGAGCGGTTCGAGACACTTCCAAACGTGATTGATCGCCGTTGCGTTGAGCGGAATGTAGTTCGGGTAACTCCACATGAAGCTAACCTGTTTTGGATCCATGCAAATCTGCGGCTGGTCGCCGGCCATCAGAGCACCCTTGCCACCGGCTCCGCCTGGCCAAAGGACGACTTGATAGCCCTCGAAATGGCCGCCGGTCCGGATCAGCGGCAAGTCGCCGACGATGGTTTTCCGCTCCTCTTTCCAGAAACGGACGCAAGGCTCAGGACGCATGACCCAGGGGCGTTCGGCCTCGTGAATATGGATCGGCGCGTTACCGAACGCGCGACTCCATTCGATCATTGCCGTGTAATAGTGCGGGTGCGAGATCGCGATTTCGGCGATGCCGCCCAATTCTTTGATGCGCGAAATTGTTGCGTCGTCGATCAAACCGACGCAATCCCAAAGGAGGTTCCCCTTCGGTGTCTGAATCAAAAACGCACGCTGGCCGATGCCGAACTTGGGCTCGGTGTTGATCGAGTAAAGTCCCTCTTCTTCCTTGCGGATTGTATTTTTATGCGTTGTGCGAAGGCGTTCCAGAGTCGTCCACTGCTGACCTTCCGGCGCGACATACTGACGCTCGTCTTCGCAGATGGGACAGCGCTCAGGCGGCTTGGCGGATTCCGGAAATTGCGTGCCGCAAGTGACGCAAAGATATGCTGTCCCTTCTGCTGCCGCTGCTGCTCCCTCAGCCTGAAGTGCAGTCAGACCCGTTAACGCGGCTGCCGCGATTGATCCGTCACGCATGAACGTCCTCCGGGATGTGGACCTTCGCATATGCCTCGCCCTTGGGTTGCTGATTCGCACGATTCCACCCCGCTGCGATCGTATAGCCGACGTCTTGCGGTCGCAAGCGGGATGCGTGCCAAGGGCGAGCTCGCATACGCGTGACATCCGTCTGTCGCGCGTGCGGATAGGCTCGTAAGAGTCCTTCACGCCGAGACGAGAATGCGAAACAAGGGGTTTCCATTCTTCATTCGTAACGTCGCACGTATAAAGGATTCTTGGCGGTTTGAAAATAGAATATGAGAGTAAACTAAAAACCAAGTATTGTGGGTGGCATGATCGCAAGGAGATATATGACTCCGAGCCTGGAAGAACTGCGGGCTCCCTTCCAGGCTCGGAGTCGAGACTTCAGTTCTCAATCAGGATTTGGCGCTATCGAGTCTGAACGTCGCCCGTTCTCGTTCCTGGCGACCGTTTCGCAGTGCGCGATCGGTGATGAGGAAGGCTGCCACCGCACCAATTACGGCTTCAACGCTCTCCGTGGCCGAAGGCGTCTCTGCGAAATTGCTGTCGTCCGTGACTGAGGTGTCGGCCTGATCGTTGAAGTTGCTCGCTGGCGGAGCGATCGCGTCGAGCAAGGCTTCGTCAAGGGCGTCGGTGAAGGGGGCCGGCCGGTCGCCCATCTCGACTTGGGATCGCATCAATGGGGAAAGTTCCGTCGTGGCGATCGGCCGGGATGCGTCGAGATCCGGAGCTTGGAAGCGAGAATTGCGGGTGATCGTCGCAGAGCCGGTACTCCACCGACTTCGTTCGCTGCGCGATCCGAATGAGAGGGATTGCGTCGGGGTAGCGATACGCTGGTTGGCGACGCCTGTTGCTCCGTCGAGCGCGGTAGGAACGGAAGTCGAAGTTGGGTTGAGTCCGACCACGTTCCAGTTTGCGGCTTGGCCCGAAATGGGCGTGGCGATGAGGGAGATGTTAGGAACCTGTAGCGCCGTCTGCCCCGAGATCACACTCACGGTCTGGGTCGCGGCTGCCTGCGTGTCGAGCCGGCCGAAGCCGGAAGCCATTTGGGGTTCCGCTCCTTCGGGGGCGCTGGGAATGTTCAGGTCGAGCACGCTCATCGTTCGGTGGGCGACACCCGTCGCAAGCACCGGATTCATGGGAGACGCTGAGTCCGCAGAGTGCCCGAGGCCCAGGGCATGGCCCAATTCATGGACGACCGTGGTTTCAAAGTCGTACTGATTTGGGGCGATTCCTGTTGGATCGGCACCCGCGTACCAGTTCCATCCTTGAACGATGGTGATTTCGACTGTGGTTGCCGCTGGGTTGAAGCAACCCAGAACGCCGTCGGCGGCGGTTCCGCTCGCACTAGTGCTGTTGGTGTCGAGAATCACCGTGGCGAGAGCGGGGTCACTCACCTCGCTGATCGAGACGTTGTAAGGGATGAGCAGGGCATCAATGCGACTGATCGCATCCTGGATGCGGGCGAGCATATCGGCGCTGAAGGAGCTGGCGGGATTGCTGATGTAGACGGCCACATTGCCAGCGAGCAGTGTTGAAGCGATCCCGCCTGCGTCGTTCGCGGCGTTGCTGCCGTCGGCCATTTGCGTCAAGGCAATGTTGCCGCTCACGCTCAGCGTGTTAACGACGAGCGTGTCATTCAGGCTGCCGTTGCCGCTCATTGTGAGCATCGCGTTGGCGGCGTAGATCGTTCCATTGACGTTGACCGTGGCGTTGCCGCTGATGCTGATCGCCCGCGTGTTGACGCGCGACTGGTAGATCAGGATCCCCGCATAGCTGCCGGTCGTGGGCGGGCTCAGGTCGAAATTCCCATTCCCGCTCAAGGAGATGCCGCCGAAATTGCCGGTGGTGGGGTCGCTGGTGCCGGTGTACCCGCTGCCCGCGTTGAATATCGTCACGCTCGAGCCGCGAACACTGGCATTGCCCGAGACCGTCAGTCCACCGCCCTTGATCACGTAGATTCCGGGATTCAACGTTACGTTGGCGTTGCCGGAGATCTGAATTGAAGTGTAGATCCCGGGATTGAGTGTCGCGGTGGTATTGCCCGCGATGCTTGCAGCTCCATAGCTGGTGAGGCCCGCGAGGCTCGGCGAGGAAAGTGAGGCGAGCGGGTCATTCGTCGCCGAAGGGGCACCACTTCGCGTTGTGACGACCGCGTTACCCGTTTTGCTGACGCCGCCGACTGATTGAAGCGTGCTGGCGTTGATTCTCGCGTTTCCACTCGCGATGATCGCGTTCGACGCCGCGTTGGAATCGACGAACAGTCCGCCGGGCAGGTACACGCTCGCGTTGCCAGACGCCGTGACTGCACCGCTGGCCGTCGGGTTGAGAATGTACGCGCTTCCGGGCGCGAGGGTTCCGACCGTTTGGTTGAAGGTTGAACTCGTGCTGACGGCGAAGTTACCGTCGCTGTTGATGTAGTTCGCGACGATTGTATGGCCGCCCACTGTGAGCGTGGCGAGACTTACGCTCGCCGAGCCACCGACCAATGCAACCGGAGCGCCGAAGTTGACGGCGTCGACGATGAATTGAACGCTGCCTGTGGGAACCACCGCGGTGCTCGTGTTGCTCACCGTCGCCGTGAAGGTTACGGATTGCCCGAAGCTCGATGGATTTGCCGTGGAGGCAACAGACGTGGACGTGTTCGCCTTGAGGATCTGAATGCCCACGGGGCTGCCATCGCTGGCGAAATGATTGGCATCGCCAGCATAGTGTGCCGTGACGTAATAGCTACCGACGCTGATCTGATTGCCCGAGTAAGTGAGGGTGGCGCTTCCAGTGAAGACTCCCGCGCCGACCAGAACACCCGATCCTCCAAAATGAGCGGTTCCACTGTAGCTGAACGGTCCATCACCCACGGTGATTGTGCTGGAGGTTGCCTTCGCAATCGTGATCGTCGCGCTGTCGCTGCTGCCCGTGTGGTTGGCATCGCCAGCGTAGGTCGCAATGACGGTATATGTACCGGCGTTGACCTGGTCACCGCTGTAGCTCAAGACCGCGCTTCCGGTGATCACTCCTGCGCCATTTACCACCGACGAGCCACCGGTGTGTGTCGTGCCGTCATAAACGAAGGAAGCACCGCTCGCCGTGACGGACGAGGCGGCCTTGGTAATGGTCACGGTCGCACTGTCGCTGCTGCCCGTGTGGTTGGCGTCACCAGCATAAGTTGCAATGACCGTGTACGTGCCGGCATTGACCTGGTCACCGCTGTAGTTCAAGACCACGCTACCAGTGACGACCCCTGCGCCGTTCAACGTGTAGGAGCCACCGGCGTGCGTCGTGCCGTCGTACACGAAGGAATCGCCGCTCGCGGTGACGGACGAAGTTGCCTTTGCAATTGAGATGGTGGCGCTATCGCTGCTACCTGTGTGGTTGGCGTCGCCCGCATACGTCGCGGTCACAGTGTAAGTGCCGGCGTTGACCTGGTCGCCGCTGTAGGTCAGCGTTGCGGCTCCGGTGATAACACCTGCGCCGTTCACCACAGCGGAGCCACCAGTGTGCGTGGTACCGTCGTATGTGAACGCGGCGCCAGTTGCTGTCACGGATGACGTCGCTTTCGCGATCGTAACCGTCGCGCTATCGGTGCTACCTGTGTGGTTGGCGTCGCCAGCGTATGTCGCGGTCACCGTATACGAGCCAGCGTCGACCTGATCGCCGCTGTAGGTCAGCGTTGCGGCTCCGGTGATCACGCCCGCGCCGTTCACCACAGCAGAGCCGCCGGCGTGCGCCGTACCGTCGTAGACGAAGGAGCCACCCGTCGCGGTGACGGACGATGTCGCCTTGGTGATGGTCACTGTCGCACTATCGGTGCTGCCCGTGTGGTTGGCATCGCCAGCGTAGGTCGCGGTCACCGTGTACGAGCCTGCGTTGACCTGATCGCCACTGTAGCTGAGAACCGCAGCGCCAGTAATCACGCCTGCGCCGTTCACTACGGCAGAGCCACCTGTGTGGGTCGTGCCGTCGTAAACGAAGGAATCGCCGCTTGCGGTGACGGACGAGGTCGCCTTCGCAATCGAGACAGTGGCGCTATCGCTGCTACCTGTGTGGTTGGCGTCGCCCGCATACGTTGCGGTCACAGTGTAAGTGCCGGCGTTGACCTGGTCGCCGCTGTAGGTCAGCGTTGCGGCTCCAGTGATCACGCCCGCGCCGTTCACCACAGCGGAGCCACCGGTGTGCGTGGTGCCGTCGTATGTGAACGCGGCGCCGGTTGCTGTCACGGATGAAGTCGCTTTGGCGATCGCAATCAGTGCGCTATCGGTGCTGCCTGTGTGGTTGGCATCCCCAAGATAGGTCGCGATCACTGTATATGTGCCTGCGTCGACCTGGTCTCCGCTGTAGGTCAGCGTTGCGGCTCCGGTGATGACGCCCGCGCCGTTCACCACAGCCGAGCCGCCGGCGTGCGCCGTACCGTCGTACACGAAGGAATTACCGGTCGCGGTGACGGACGATGTCGCCTTCGTGATGGTCACTGTCGCACTATCGGTGCTGCCCGTGTGGTTGGCATCGCCGGCGTAGGTCGCGGTCACGGTGTACGTGCCGGCGTTAACCTGGTCGCCACTGTAGCTCAATAGCACGCTGCCAGTGACCACTCCCCCACCGTTCAACGTGTAGGAACCACCCGTGTGTGCCGTTCCGTCATATACGAAGGAATCTCCCGTCGCAGTAACAGACGAGGTCGCCTTTGTAATCGTGATCGTGGCGTTGTCGCTGCTACCCGTGTGGTTGGCGTCGCCGGCGTAGGTGGCAGTCACTGTGTAAGAACCAGTGTTGACCTGATCGCCACTGTAGCTCAGTACTGCGCTGCCGGTGATGACTCCTGCGCCGTTCACGACGGAGGAACCGCCGGTGTGTGTCGTGCCGTCGTAGACGAAGGAAGCACCGCTTGCGGTAACCGTCGATGTTGCCTTGGTAATGGTCACCGTGGCGCTGTCGCTGCTGCCTTCGTGATTGGCGTCTCCGGCATAGGTCGCGGTGACCGTATACGAGCCCGCGTCAATCTGATCGCCGCTGTAGCTGAGAACTGCGCTGCCAGTCACGACACCTACGCCGTTCACGACAGAGGAGCCACCAGTGTGCGTAGTGCCGTCGTATACGAAGGAGTCGCCGGTTGCAGTAACAGTAGAGGTCGCCTTTGTAATCGTGATCGTGGCACTGTCGCTGCTACCTGTGTGGTTGGCGTCGCCAGCGTAGGTCGCGGTCACAGTGTAAGTGCCCGCGCTGACCTGATCGCCACTGTAGCTCAGTACCGCGCTGCCGGTGACGACACCTGCGCCGTTCACCTGGCCAGAACCACCGAAGTGCGTTGTTCCGTCGTATACGAAGGTGTCTCCCGTCGCAATGACTGACGAGGTCGCCTTCGCAATCGTGATCGTGGCGCTATCGCTGCTGCCGGTGTGGTTAGCGTCACCAGCGTATGTCGCTGTGACTGTGTACGACCCGGCGTCGACCTGATTGCCGCTGTAGCTCAGAACCGCACTGCCGGTGATGACACCAGCGCCATTCACCACTGAGGAACCACCAGCGTGGGCGGTGCCGTCGTATACGAATGAGTCGCCGCTTGCGATGACCGACGACGATGCCTTCGCAATCGTGATCGTGGCGCTATCGCTGCTGCCTTCGTGATTGGCGTCTCCGGCGTATGTCGCGATGACTGTGTACGAGCCCGCGTCGACCTGATCGCCGCTGTAGATCAGAACCGCGCTACCCGTGACGACGCCCGCGCCGTTCACTACGGCAGACCCGCCCGTGTGTGTGGTGCCGTCATATACAAAGGAACCACCGCTCGCCGTGACCGACGAGGTTGCTTTTGCAATCGTGATCGTGGCACTATCGCTGCTGCCTTCGTGGTTGGCGTCTCCGGCATACGTCGCGATGACTGTGTAGGCGCCTGCGTTGATTTGATCGCCGCTGTAGCTCAATGTCACGCCGCCGGTGATGACGCCCGCGCCGCTCACGACACCGGAGCCACCGGCGTGCGTTGTGCCGTCATATGTGAACGCGGCACCTGTCGCCGTCACGAATGAGGAGGCCTTGTTAACGGTCAGCGTTCCATCGCCAGAGCTACCGAAGTAATTGCCTTGCGTTGCGTAGCTCACGTGCAGCAGATGCACTCCGGCGTTCAGATTCGGCAGCGTCACCGCAACTGTGCCGTCCGGCGCCAGCGTCGCGACGATTGGACTGCCGCCATCGACCGTGTATGTGATCGAGCCATTCGGAGTTGGCACGCCGGCGAGAGCACTTACTGTCAGCGTGACGTGTCCGTCGCTGTTGTATGTGATCGTCGGGGCACCGATGGCGATGGATGTCGGGGCGGGGTTGACGTGCAGGGTGCTGTCTGCTGTGCTTCCCGCGTAATTCCCCTGAGCAGCGTAAACGGCGTGCAGCGTGTGGTCACCTGTCGATGGACTGGCTACGGTGAACGTTGCCGTGCCGAGAGCGTCGAGCGTTGCGGATTGGGCTGGCGCTCCATCGATGGAGAGTGAGATCAACCCGCTCGGCGTTGGTGCCGGGCTGCAGCCGATAGTCAACGTCACCGTGCCATTGCCGTTGTAGGTGATGGTCGGCGCCCCGATTGTGATGGTCGTAGGAGCCTGGTTCACGTTGAGTGTGGCATCGGCGGAGCTGGCTGCGAAATTGCCCTGTGTGGCATAAGACGCGTGAAGCGCGTGCGGGCCGGCGCCGGGGCTGGGAATCGTGAACAGGGCCGACCCGCCTGAAAGTGCCTGCGACTGGGCCGGGCCGCCATCCACGCTGAACGTAACGGTACCCGTCGGCGTGCCGCCGCTGGAAGTTACGACGACGTTCGCGCTTCCATCGGCGTTGTAGGTTACTGAAGACGTGTTGATGCTGACCGACGTTGGCGCCCGGTTGATGTGGAGTACACCCGAAGCAACGCTGGCGAGGAAGTTGCCCTGAGCTGCGAAACTCGCACTTAAACTGTGGTCGCCGGCATCGGGACTTGTCAGCGTGAACGTGGCGACACCGCTGGAAAGCGGCAGCGAGAGAGGAGCGCCTCCATCGACCACAAGTTGCACAGTCCCGGTCGGGGTGCCGACGGCCGAACTCAGGGTAACAGTGACCAGGCCATTTGCGTTGTAGGTCACGTCGGGGGCTGCGATCGACGTGCTCGAGGAAGCACGGTTAATCGTGATAGATTTGCTGTCGCTACTTGCCGTGTGGTTGAGATCGCCCGAATAAGTGGCGGTGACAGTGTAGGATCCGGCGTTGATCTGGTCGCCCGAGTAGCTCAAAACCGGTGCGCCAGTGATGGTGCCGGGCCCAGCGACAGTGGCCGAGCCTCCCGTATGCGTCGTTCCGTCGTATGTGAACGAAGCGCCCGTTGCTGTGGTGACGGAGGATGCCTTGTTGATGGTGAGAGTGGCGCTGTTAAACGGCGTGAAGTCGTAGTTGGCTGCGGTCAGATTATTGATAGTAGGCGTGATGGTGTAGGAACCGGCGTTTACTGCCGAAATGGCCGTACCGGTGAATCCCGGTGTGCCGCTAACGACCGACGCGTTGTTGCCGTTGACGAACCCGGTGATCGTCGCTGTGAAAGGTGAAAACACAGCGCCGTCGTAAGTCTTGCTCTGTGCTACGGCTGACACCGTCAGGTGCGCCTTGTTGACGGTCACCGTGCTGTTATAGACAGTGGCCCCGTTGTCCTTGTCGACGATGCGCCCGTAGATCGTGTGCGTTCCGGCCGAGAGGTTGCCGAAGTTGAGAGAACTGGACGTGCCGGCCGCCGTGAAGGATGCAGGGCTCGTAATGGGCGAGTCGATCGAGAAGTCGTAATGGAAGGTTGCGATTGTGTCTGCGGTCGAGGGGTCGAATGGACTCGTGAAGCTGGCGACGGTCGATGTGCCATAAGTGTTGCCGTTGGTGACAGTGAACGTTGCTGTCGGCGCGACGTTGACGACTGTCAGCGGGAAGCTGGTCGTCGCGATCCCGCCGTTGCCGTCGTTCGCCGTGATGGTCACCGTCTGGCTTTGAATTGGGCCATCGGTTGTATCCAGACTCCAACTCCACGTGCCCGCGGCGTTGGTTCCTGACTTGACGACCGTCCCGATCGACGCGGACAGAGTGACATTGTCGGTCGAGTTCGTGTCGGACCAGGTGCCCAAGTTCGTAGCAGTAGAGCCTTCGGGAACTGTCACCGAGCTTACAGTCGCGGCGATCTTGGGAGGCACTTCAAGCACGCCGCCGCGCGCCTGGAAAATATAACGCCCGTTAACCGGCGAGGCGGATTGTCCATCGATGGTGCTGTTGAAGTTCTGATTGATCAATCCCGTGGCGGGGTTGGTGTCGAGCAGTCCGCCCGCGGTGCCTGATCCGGCGAACTCATAAAAAGTACCCGTGGCGCCTGAGCCACTTGTGAAACCCGCGTGAGCGTATTGCCCGTTGCTAGCGCTGCCGATTTCCCACTGAACCTTGTCGTAGTTCATCTCGATATCGAAGTTTCCCGGTCCGGTATCGAACCGTTCGATAATCACAATCTGAAATGTGTTGAGCTTATCGGTTTGTTCGCTGTAGTAACCGACCGATGGCCAGTTCACCCCAAACGCAGCGCGCGGTGTTCCGTTCACCGTCACGGTGCCTGTGCCGTAGGTCACAGTGCCGCTCGGTGCGATTCTCGTGTCTACGTCAGCGAAGAACGGCGCGATTCGCGGGAGTTGGCCAGACGTGGTCAGGGCTGCCGGTACGTAACCGGCGTCCGCGCCCGAAAACGTCACGTTGCCGTTATTGTTGACGTAGATCGTGTTATAGGTCGTGCCAAAGAAGTTGATGCCAGCGGAAAACCCGAGCGAAGCGGTGCCGCTTGGGGCATCGTCGATCCGTCCGAGTGTGCTCGAATTGAAGACACCGGGAATTACCGCTGTTGGTACGGTTCGATGTTCGAGAAACTCGAGGAGGCGTGGCTGGAAGTGGCGCCGGGATTTGCTGCCTGGGTGGGCCGTGCCGCGGTTACGGCGACGAGTTGATTCAATTGCGCGCAGGGACTTGGTGGTTGGAGTCACGGGGGGGATGCTCCTGGGGGGCGAAGTTCAAAATTGCGGACGGAAGTTCAGCCTCACCAACGGGAAATCCGTCGGGGGCATTTCGGGGTCAACAGGGACTTCGAGCCTCACGGCGCTCACGCGCAGGCATTGCGCTCACTTGGGATGCTGCTCCGGATTGATTTGGTTCGAGAACGACGGCGTCGGATCTTCGAATCAAAACACGATCCACAAACCCGCTTCTTCGCCGCCTCTCGGCAGCACGGGAAACGGAGTGTGCGCACGCGGAGTGAAGAAAAGCAAATAGAAAAAATATCTCGTGTAGAATTGCAAGAGCTTACACATCAACGCGTTTGGAAATTGGGATCTGTGAAACCGGCGATATCAGGCGCGAACTGTGCCAGCAAAATGGATGGCTACCCGCCGCCTGTCTTCTCGAGACTAATGATGAGCATAAGGAGCAGTTGAAGACAGCAAGATCGTGCGACCTCTTCGCAACGGCGACCATTCCGCGTGATTTCGTCGACCGTCGGCGAGATTCAATTCCTGGTGAAGTTCGTCGATCTCTCGGCCCGCCAGGTTTCGCATTTCGACGTTCTTCAACGGGGCCTCGTCTTTTGTCCCAGCGATTGACGTCTCCTGGCGGGGATTCCTGCCTGATCCGTCCGCGCGTGTTCGCCACGCACTCTTTGCGTCGATGGATTGGTGCGCAGTCCCGCTCGATAGGCAATCACTCACTGGCAAACCTGAGCAGGTGAAGGAGGCGTACGACGCGGGGAACTCGGCGAACGATTCCTCGCGCGTCGAGGCACTTCAGGCCAAAACCCCGTCACTGGAGTTTTGGTTGACATTCTCGTCTCGCTGGCTGGCTCGTTTGATCGGCTGTCGCTGCGTCCAGTCCATCGATCTGAGACGTTGTTCTGCGCAGTCGAAGATTGCAGAGTGCGTCGTGGATCAACCGTGCCGCACTCTATCGCCTCGCAGCCGGAACCGCGGACCCTCACGGATTGGGGGCTTCAACCTCAACAGCGAACCGCCAGTCGTGGCATTCAAAGCTCGTTGCTCGAAGCGCCGTCGTGACGATGAACAACTGACCGTCCCCTACGGAGGGGACGGAAACGGGCGAAGCTGATCCTCTGAAGAAAGGCTCGTTTCGCTCGTTGACGATTCGCCTTAAGTCCATGAAAAAAAGAGGCGTTAGACGCCTCTTGTCGGGAACAGTCGGATACTGTCATTAGCGGAGGAGGTGGGATTCGAACCCACGGTACCCTTGCGGGCACACCGGTTTTCGAGACCGGTAACGGCCTCGACGTAAATCCTGACGACGTAAAAACTTCGTGTCTTATCAGTGATCGCCAATCCCTACCCTTCCCCTACGGACTGGCCGAGGTCTCTTCTGATCTCGCGCAAGTCATCGAATCTTGGCCCGCCCTCCCGGAATCAATCCGCGCCGCAATTATGGTCATCGTGACGACCGCTTCGGCCAAGAGAGGCGGCGATTGATGGGCCGTCGCGTCGAAGGCTCGGGCGGACTGATTATCAATGAAATAACAATAGAGGTGCGATCATGCCGTGGAAGCCTGGAGAGAGTGGAAACCCCCGAGGTCGGCCGGTTGGGTCTGGGATGCTCACAGACGCTCTCAAGCGTCAACTCGATAGCCAAATCGACGACGGTCGAACGAAGGCGGAGCGATTGGCAGAAGTCATTGTTTCGGCCGCTCTCGAAGGAAATGCGCAAGCCTGGAAGATTTGCTGGGACCGGATTGAAGGGCGAGTGACCGAACCGCCTTCCGACCCAGATCGGAAGCTCCAAGTACAAGTCGTCTATTCAAACGACACAGGCTTGCCAGTCGAGGTCGACCAGTCCGACCGCGACACCGCCAAGGTGTAAACGGCCAACCTTGTCTCAACAACATTCGCGCCGTGACACAACAGATCGAAGAGGGCAAAGCATGGGACGACCGTCGAAGTTGAATGCCGAGACAACGCAGGCCCTCGCCGACGCTCTGGCGCTCGGGACGTCGATTCTCACGGCATGCAAGGCCGCTGGAATTGGCGAGACGACATTCAGCGCGTGGTTCAAGCGGGGACGCTCCAAGGCGCCGGCCGATGCCGAGTTTCGGAGGTTTCGGAGGGCCATACTAAAGGCGCGGGCGAGCGGAGAAGTTCACGCCTTGCAAGTCATCAAATCGGCGATGCCGAACAGTTGGCAAGCGGCCGCTTGGTTCTTAGAGCGATCGCGTCCGATGCGCTGGGGACGTGCGGACCGATTGAAGGCTGTCGAAGCCCGCAATCGGACGGAGGCTGGCATCATAGACGTGAAGGCTTGCACGGACGAACAGCTTCAAGCCTTAATTAACGGTAAGAAGGATCTAACGGGGATTCCCCTCGTTCATTCGAGTCGTGGGGCGTTTCCGGACTCAAAAGGCTTTTCGGAGGGCTGACTCAATGGCGTGGACTAAAGGTCAGAGCGGGAACCCGGCCGGAAGGCCAAAGGGATCGGGAAAGTTGACGACAGTCCTTCGCGATCGGCTCGACGTCGTTCAATCTGATGGCCGAACCTTGGCGGAACACGTCACAGATGTGCTTGTCTCGAAGGCGCTCGAAGGTGATACGGCCGCACTTCGCATGGTCTACGATCGGGCGGAGGGGCCAGCGAGGCTCAACGGGCAAGACGACTCAGGAAGCGATGAAGCTTATGGCGTGGTCTTCTATCTACCGGATAATGATCGGGACATGTCGAAGATCATGCCTCTACGGACTAAGTTGTACGACAGCGGCAACTCCCCAGATGCTCTTTAAGGTTCAGTTTGTTGTAAGCAACCAATAACGAATTCATCCAACGGACTTCTGGTAAGCGTCTAAACAACGGGCGTCCGATGTTCCGCAAATTGAGTACTTAGCCCGCGCCTGACATATCTGACACGATTGCAAGTCGTACGCAGGCACTGGATGCGGCGCGGCACGAGTCACTATCGGAGCGTAATCTTGATGCAATATCCTCGACTTTTTTGTGCTCGTCGGTTGGTTCTTGCCTTAGCCAAGAGAATTGCGAGAATATCGTCCTAAATTGCTGTTGCGGACTGCGGTTAACGCAAGGCGCATTTGAATGGCCAAAGACAAGTGTGATATGGAAAGAGGCGAAGTTGATTCGCCGCCGACGAACTACGATCCACACCGTACTTTCTATTTGCCCGAATCAAACGATAGTCCCTTTTTCCAACGTGAAAAAATCGGCCGCTATCGTGTGGTGAGTGTTCTCGGTGAAGGCGGGTTCGGAAGAGTCTATTTGGCGCACGATGACGATCTTGACCGTTCTGTGGCCATCAAAGTTCCGCGACGTGATCGAATTTCGCGACCCGAGGATATTCAAGCCTACCTTGATGAGGCGAAGACCCTTGCTCGATTGGAACATCCTGGCATTATTCCTGTCTTAGATGTGGGGAATACTCCAGATGATCTTTGTTTTGTTGTATCGAAGTACGTTAGTGGGTCAGATCTGGCTGAAAGGCTTAAACAAGGTGCGCTGACTCACGAAGAAACATCGCGATTGATGGCTACTATTGCAGACGCACTCCACTTTGCTCACTCCCGACAATTTGTCCATCGCGATGTAAAGCCCGCCAACATTTTGATCGATGAATCGGGAAATGCATTCCTTGCTGATTTTGGTCTGGCAATGAAAGATGAAGATTACGGCAAAGGTACACGATTTGCGGGAACCCCCGCTTACATGAGTCCTGAGCAAGCAAGAGGCGAAGGTCATCGTGTAGATGGACGATCAGACATTTTTAGCCTCGGCGTGGTCTTCTATGAGGTTCTAACGGGAAAACACCCTTTCCGTGGAAATTCGCAAGAAGAACTGATGGACCAGATAGCTTCCGCCGAACCCCGGCCACCACGACAACTCACCGACGCAATTCCTAAGGAACTCGAACGAATCTGTCTCAAGGCTCTCTCGAAGCGCGCGATCGATCGTTACACTACAGCAAAGGACATGGCCGAAGACTGTCGGGCTTATCTTAATGCGGTTGTTGCGATGCAAACGCCGCTAAGCCTGCCGACTAATTCCGCTCGAAAGGCACGACTTGATTCGGAAGTCGAAGCCGTTCATGGTCCACAAGTCGTGGAGAAACGCGTTACCGACTCTCGTCCACCGAAGATCGTGCCAAAAGGCTTGCGATCGTTTGACCACCATGACGCCGACTTTTTCCTTGAATTGTTGCCAGGTCCAAGAGACCGCGACGGATTGCCCGACAGTATTCGGTTCTGGAAAAATCGCGTTGAAGCACGAGACCCCGACAGCACCTTCGAGGTGGGGCTGATTTACGGTCCCTCTGGTTGTGGCAAATCGTCGATGGTAAAGGCTGGGTTATTACCTCGACTTTCTAGCCGAGTCATTTCCATCTATGTGGAAGCGACTGCTGGGGATACCGAGACTCGCCTGCTAAACGCGCTACGTAGAAAGTGTCGCTCGCTAGACGACACACTCTCACTCAAAGAGTCTCTTGCCTCGTTTCGGCTGGGTGAAACTAGCGACGACGGCGATAAGATCCTAATCGTCATCGATCAGTTTGAGCAATGGCTTCATGCGAAGAAGGAAGAAAGATACCCCGATCTCTTACAAGCGTTGCGACAGTGCGACGGTACTCGAGTTCAATGCCTTATTTTGGTCAGAGATGACTTTTGGCTTTCTGTAAGTAGATTCTTCAGTGAACTCGAAGTTGACCTTGTTCCAGGGCGAAACATTTCTTTGGCGGATTTATTTGATTTAAATCATGCGAAGCGAGTGCTTACAGCATTTGGTCGAGCCTTCGCTAGAATCCCCGAAGACAATGCAAACCTCAGCAGAGACCAAAAAGAATTCTTGAGCCGAACAGTAACCAGTCTCGCTCAAGAGGGTAGGGTCATATCAGTTCGGCTATCGCTTTTCGCCGAGATGATGAAGGGAAGAGAATGGATCCCATCCACTTTGAAGGAGGTCGGCGGCACAGACGGCGTGGGGCTATCCTTCCTCGAAGAAACATTCTCATCAGAAACGGCAAACCCGAAGCATCGACTTCACCAAATGGCCGTCAGAGAGGTTCTAAAGGCCCTGCTTCCGGATTCTGGGGTTTATATCAAGGGACATATGAAAACTTATTCTGAACTAATAGTCGCATCGGGCTACGTTAGCCGTCAGAAGGACTTCGACGACCTGATCCAGATTCTTGACGGCGAGGTACGTCTGATCACACCGACCGACCCTGAAGGCGAACAATATATCAACGTTTCGGCCCGTCCTTCAAATGCGGGGCATCGGTATTATCAGCTAAGTCACGACTACCTTGTCCCGTCACTAATAACGTGGCTAACCAACAAGCAAAGAGAGACGCGTCGGGGACGGGCCGAGCTTGTACTGCAAGATCGTTTCTGTCTCTGGAAACAAAAGGAAGATAGGCTATATCTGCCAAACTTGCTGGAGGCCCTAACGATCGTAAGCTTCATAGGGTTTGCTTCGTTAGAGACGGAAAAGAAACGCATGGTAGGCTTAGCCCTTAAAAAAGGCATGTTAGATGGACTCTACTATACGTTACTTGGCGTCATCTTCTTCATTGTTGTCTACATCGGGACAGTTGAATTCCTTTTCACCTTGTTTCCCAATAGTTATTTGGTCATCTTGCTGATTCCAGCCTTAATGGTATTACCACTTCCTATTTACATTCTTTGGAGATTAGTTAGAGCTTTCTGCATGGCGGCGAGCCATGTTGTTCACAGATCGAGGAGCGTTACTGACGAGAAACGTCTCTAGGCATACGGGTAAAGCAGCGTGAATAGCGCTCGGGGTTCTTCAGGGTGACTATTCAGAGTTAATAAGTCGTGCCAGAATTGAGGATTAAGGCTCCGCCGTGGACAAGCAATCTCTCAGCGAACGCGATATCTGTACAAAGTACATCACTCCCGCTCTCGTGAAAGGGGGTTGGGATGTCGAGACACAGATTCGCGAAGAGGTCGGCTTCACCAAGGGGCGGATTATTGTCCGGGGTAAGCTGGTCTCTCGGGGTGCGGCGAAGCGTGCCGACTACGTCCTTTACTTCAAACCAAACTTACCGATCGCTCTGATCGAAGCGAAAGACAACACGCATTCCGTCGGCGACGGTTTGCAGCAAGCACTCGCTTACTCTGAAACGCTAGAGATTCCGTTCGTGTTTTCGAGTAATGGCGATGGCTTTGTGTTTCACGACAAGACTGGCACAGGCACGGAAGTTGAGACCAATCTCGGGCTCGATAACTTCCCATCGCCTCAAGAACTTTGGACGCGATATGCGCAATGGAAGGGGCTGACGGCGGAGGCTGAGACGATTGTTCTTCAGAATTACTACGATGACGGGAGCGGCAAATCTCCCCGCTATTACCAAGTCAACGCGATCAACGCGACGGTCGAAGCGATCGCTAAGGGACAGAATCGCGTTTTGCTCGTGATGGCGACTGGAACCGGCAAGACGTACACGGCGTTTCAAATCATTTGGCGACTCTGGAAGGCTGGACTCAAGAAACGCATCCTTTTCCTTGCCGACCGGAACATCCTCGTTGATCAAACGATGGCGAACGACTTCCGACCATTCGGCAAGGCGATGGCCAAACTCAGCACAAACGCAAAGACGATCGAACGCGACGACGGGACGAACATCGATCTTGCCAAAGCGATCGATAAGAAACGACGTATCGACACGTCTTACGAGATTTACCTCGGACTTTACCAGGCGATTACCGGGCCCGAGGAACGTCAGAAACTCTTCCGTGAATTCTCGCCCGGTTTCTTCGACCTGATTGTGATCGACGAGTGTCATCGCGGCAGCGCTGCTGAGGACTCGGCCTGGCGAGAGATTCTGGAATACTTCAACACCGCGACACAGATCGGACTCACCGCGACGCCGAAGGAAACGAAGTACGTTTCCAACCTGAATTACTTCGGCGACCCGGTTTACACCTATTCGCTTCGGCAGGGGATTCAAGACGGTTACCTTGCGCCGTACAAGGTCGTCAAAGTCCATATCGACCGCGACGTCGAAGGCTATCGGCCCGAGCGTGGCAAACGCGATCGCGATGGCGAAGAAATCGAAGATCGGGTTTACAACCAGAAGGATTTCGACCGCACGCTCGTCCTCGACGAACGGACAAGACTCGTTGCCAGACGCGTGACCGAGTTCCTGAAAGAAAGCGGCGATCGGTTTCAGAAGACTATCATTTTTTGCGTTGATACCGAACATGCCGCTCGGATGCGACAGGCGCTCATCAATGAGAATGGCGACTTGGTCAAAGCGAACTCCCGCTACGTCATGCGCATCACAGGCGACGACACTGAGGGCAAGACGGAACTCGACAAGTTTATTGACCCCGAGTCGAAGCATCCCGTCCTTGTCACCACGTCGCGTTTATTGTCGACGGGCGTCGATGCTCAAACGTGTCGGCTGATTGTGCTCGACCGCGATGTCGAGACGATGACCGAGTTCAAGCAGATCGTTGGTCGTGGAACTCGGGTTCACGAGGACACGAAAAAGCTCTATTTCACGTTGATGGATTTTCGAGGAGCGACCGTACATTTCGCCGATCCCAATTTTGACGGAGCACCCGTCCAGATTTACGAGCCCGGTGAAGATGATCCCGTTTTTCCGCCCGACGCCGAACCTGTTGACGATGATCCCGAGAACCCTATCGTCGACGTTTCCGATGAGGATGCGACGGAAGACGTCGCGATTCACGACGTTCCCAATGGCGATACGCCCGATATTACGATTCCGTCCGGATCGGGGCGACGAGGGAAAATTTACGTCGACGGCGTGTCGGCCCGAATCATTGCGGAGCGGGTTGAGTACGTCGACGAAGATGGCCGGCTTGTGACCGAAAGCCTGCGCGATTTCTCACGCAAGGCGCTGCGGAAGCGGTTCGCCAGTCTTGACAGCTTTCTCACGCGCTGGAGTGCGGCGAGCCGCAAGGAAGCGATTCTCGAAGAACTCCATAACGAAGGGTTGCCGCTCGCCCCGCTTGCCGACGAGGTTGGCAAGGATCTCGACCCGTTCGACCTCATTTGCCACGTCGCGTTTGACCGCCCGCCGTTGACCCGACGAGAACGAGCGGAGAACGTCCGCAAACGCGACGTATTCACCAAATACGGAACTCAGGCGCGGGCGGTACTTGAAGCTCTGTTGCAAAAGTATCAAGATTTCGGTTTCATCGGTCTCGATAATCCGAGAATCCTTTCCGTTTCTCCGTTTGACACGATGGGCACCCCCCTTCAGCTCATCATGGAATTCGGCTCGAAAGCCGCCTTCGAGTCTGCCGTCCACGAACTCGAAGCCTCTCTTTATCCGGAAGCTGCATAAACCGTTATGTCCGTTCGCAATACCGTCAAGTCGATCCAAGACATCATGCGCCAGGATGTCGGCGTCGACGGCGATGCACAACGCATCAGTCAGCTTTGCTGGATGTTCTTTCTCAAGATCATCGACGATCAAGACCAGCAACTCGAAGTGATGCAAGACGGCTACCGTGCACCAATTCCCAAGAACCTTCAGTGGCGAGCATGGGCGACTGACCCGGAGGGAATTACGGGCGACGCGCTCGTCGCTTTCGTCAACGGCGAGTTGTTTCCCACGCTCAAGGAACTTACCCCTACCGGCAAGCCTGGGGACCGCCGCAAGGTCGTCCGTGATGTATTTGAAGACGCATATAATTACATGAAGTCCGGTCAGTTGATGCGTCAGGTTGTCAACAAGATCAACGGCATCGACTTCAACAACCTGACCGAGCGGCAGCACTTCGGCGACATTTACGAACAGATTTTGAATGATCTTCAGAGCGCGGGGAACGCGGGCGAATACTACACGCCTCGGGCCGTTACCGCGTTCATGGTCGATCGCATCGACCCCAAGCCCGGTGAACTGCTTTTCGACCCCGCTTGCGGTACAGGCGGCTTCCTGACGTGTTCGTTGCGGCACATGCGCGACCGCTACGTGAAAACGGCGGAAGACGAACACCGCATGCAGCAAGCGTTTCGCGCCGTCGAGAAGAAACAGCTTCCGCACATGCTTTGCGTCACGAACATGCTTTTGCATGGCGTGGAAGATCCCAGCTTCGTCCGGCACGACAACACCCTCGCGCGGCCTTACATCAGCTACGGGGCGTCCGACCGGGTTGATATCGTTGTCACGAATCCCCCGTTCGGCGGACGTGAGGAAGACGGCATCGAGACGAACTTTCCAAAGCACTTCCAAACACGAGAAACCGCCGACCTCTTCCTTGCGCTCATCGTCCGCGTGCTCAAGGCGAACGGCCGGGCCGCGGTCGTTTTGCCGGACGGCACGCTCTTTGGCGAAGGGATCAAAACTCGACTCAAGGAACATCTGATGGAGGAATGCAACCTCCACACGATCGTTCGGTTGCCGAACAGCGTGTTCAAGCCGTATGCAGGAATCGGCACAAATCTGCTCTTTTTTGAGAAGGGCGAACCGACGAAGGAAACGTGGTTCTTCGAACATCGCGTTCCCGATGGGCAAAAGGCTTATGCGATGACCAAGCCGATTCGCATCGAGCATTTCAAGCCGTGCGTCGATTGGTGGGGTGGAGCGAAACGGAAGGGACGAAAGCAAACCGAAGTCGCCTGGAAGGTGACGGCCGACGAGGTGAAGGCCCGAGGCTATAACCTCGACTTCAAGAACCCGCACACCGTCGACGAGGACCACGGCGATCCGGAGGAATTGCTCGCCCGCCTGGACGAAGCCGAACTGCAAGTTGAAGAACTCCGCGATCAATTGAAGACAATCTTCGAGAAGGCGCTTTTGAAGTGATTGATACTTCGCTTTTTACACATTTTGATCGCATTTGTGATGCTCCTGGCGCGACCTCGAAGCTCCGCGAATCCGTGCTTGAACTTGCCTTCTGTGGCCGGCTCTTTGAGCACTCGGTCGAATGGCCGTTGAAGACTGTCGCAGAGGTTGCGTCAGACATTTCTCCGGGGTTTGCTTGTGCCAAGACTCATCAAGTCGAGGATGGTTTCGTTCATCTTCGAACGCATAATATTGGGACGAACGGCCGATTGAACTTCGATCTAATTATCCGCGTCGATCCAGATAAGATTGATGTAAAGAAGGCTGGTCTCAAAAAAGGTGATATTATATTTAACAATACAAACAGCCAAGAGCTTGTGGGCAAAACATGCCTCGTCGATCGAGACTGTGATTATGCATTCAGCAATCATCTGACAAGAATCAAACTTCATAAAGAAGTCGATCCAAACTTCTTTGTGGCGTATTTCATGTTGCTTCTCAAAAGAGGATTCTTCTCACGATTGTGCAATCGCTGGATCGGACAGGCTGGTATCAATCTTGGATCACTGAAAACGGTGGCACTGCCGGTTCCTTCATTAGCCGAGCAACGTCAAGTTGTCGCCAAATTGGACGAATTGATGGCGTTGTGCGATCGGCTGGAGGTGGCGCAAGCGGAGCGGGAGAGACGGCGGGATCGGCTTGCGGCGGCGAGTCTGAATCGCCTGAACAATCCCGACGACGATGCGTCCACCTTCCGCGATCACGCCCACTTCCATCTCCGACATCTCTCCCGCCTCACTACCCGCCCAGAACAAATGTCACAACTGCGTCGCGCTATCTTGAGTCTGGCGATGCTTGGGAAACTTGTGCCACAAGATCCAAGCGAAATGCATTCAGAGATCGCTGATCGGAACACCAAGCGATCCCACGCGACCCAGATTAGTTTGGACGAAATTCCATTTACGTTACCGGACAAATGGCGATGGTCTCGTCTTGGCTCCGTGGCGGCCTTAATCAACGGCGATCGAGGAAAGAACTACCCAAATCGCGAAGAATATGTCGCGTCTGGGTTACCATTTATCAATACAGGACACATTCAACCCGATGGAAGCCTTTCGATGGAATTCATGCATTACATCACTCGGGAGAAGTTTAATTCGCTGGGAGGCGGCAAAATTAAACCCGGTGATTTGGTGTATTGTCTTCGAGGGGCAACCCTTGGAAAGACGGCCTTCGTCGAACCATTCGTCGAAGGTGCAATAGCATCCTCATTGATGATTATCCGGCTTGATGAGATTATTGACAATAAGTTTATGTATTATTACTTGTTGAGTCCGCTCGGCCGACAACAAATTGCACGATTTGATAATGGTACCGCACAACCAAATCTTTCTTCAGCGAGCGTCAAACTCTATGTGATTCCGGTCCCGCCGCTTGCCGAACAGCACCGCATCGTCGCCAAGGTCAACGAACTGATGTCCATCTGCGACCAACTCGAAGCCCAACTCACGACGGCCCAGACCGAAAGCCGGCGCCTTCTCGAAGCGATCCTCCACGAAGCACTCGCCCCGGCTGTGGCCGTTTCGTAATCCCGCCAAATTGCGCGGCAGCGTCTTGAACTCGTCGTCTAAACGTCAGTACACTGTGATCTAAATTCCAGTAGTCTGATCTGAAGCCGCTCGGCCGGACTTCGTGATGAATCGCGACGCGAACCGCGTCTCGACCGGTCGCTCTGCGCGCTCGTCGATTGGGGGTGAGCCGTGAAAAACAAGACTTTCGTCTGGAAGAGCGATGGGCAACGGCGGTCAGTCGATCTTGATCAATCGACAAATTACCCGACTGCCGTTGGGCTACCCGATGCCGATGGTCGTCTCGCGTTTCGCGATTTTGTGGGACGATTGGCATCGTCGCTGACCGGCACCCTTCGCAACGCATACGACATCGTTTCGCCCAGTTATCCAACGATCATTCAGCTTTGGCATCACGCCGACGGCTTGAGTTTCATCGAATACAAATTCAGCGGGGATCGTTCGGAACCGTCGGCGTTTGCCGAAGTCGGGAATGACATCGCTGAGATTTGGTTTCAGCTTGGGAAATACGAATCACCGCCGACACACGTCGCGCCGCCGTATGTGCCGAGTATCAAGCAGATTCGCTCACTTGTGGATCGTTTCTGGTATTACATCCGCTCAATTCAGGGCACCACCTGGCCGACTAGCACACTTCAGGAGGATAACTATCAACCGTGGTTTTGCGGGCTGTCTGACGCGCTACAGCCATTACGCCCGAGGTGGATGGCTGGCGTGGGCTGGCCCGTGCGAGTTGGAAGATACCTGGCCGTTATTATCGAAAGGTTTGACGACTTCACACGAGAGATTGGTTGGGAGGAACTAACCCAGCCTGAACCACGCCGATCGCAGTACATCACCGACCGATTCGAGCGCTTTCGCCAAGCGTATGAACGTCCAGTTTATGAGGCAGCAATCTCGTGGCAAGAGGGCTTCATGGGCTTGGACAGCCACAAGGGTATCGACGATTTTGCCGACGTGGGACGAGCGAAAGGATACGGACCAACGCTTACTCCCGAAGATGGAAGGGCCGTGTTTCACGATCGGCACGAAGCGTTTGTCAACGCACCACGACTGGGAATGACTGTTCCTTCGATCGATATCAACAGCGCCTTTCATAAGGTGATTTGCGAGTTCCTGACTAACGTTGATCCGATACTGAAGAAAATCGAGCATGAGACAAAACCGCCGTTGCCTCCACCCAGCGCCGACAACCCGACCAACGTAACACCCGCTTCGATCACTCTCGTTCCTGCTGTGCTATCGACGCCTCCAGCGAGCGAGACGAAGTTTGAAAATCTGTCTCTCGACAGCCGAGCCGTTGCAGTCGCACATGAAATTAGTGCGAGCGGCAAACCTGTAATCCTCGCCGAAGTGGCAAGGAGACTTGGAGCGGAGAGGACCAAAGTCTATCGCGATTGCCCGACACTGCGATCATTGATCAATACCGATCGCGCACAGCGGCAGGATAGGAAAAAGTCGATACCGCGAGGCATGAAGGATCCCAAGACTCGGAAGGTTGAGACTTGGCAAGACGTCCTACGTGATGATCCCGACGACGAATAAAATCGCACACTCTTCACACCCATTTGCACACCTGGCCGCACACTTGGATTTTTTCTGCCCTTGAATCAGGCCGCAATCTGGCGCTTCGACCGCACGCACACCGCACACAACTCCTGATCTTACGGGAACGCCGCAATCGTGACGGCGACCCGTAACACAGGAGGCGAATTTGATGAAGCGTGCAAAGCAAGAGGCCGCGGACTCAGCTAGGCCGGACGACTCTCCGGTTGCGTGGTTTTCGGAGTTGATCATCGCGATCGAGCGCGGCGACTTTTCGCAAGCAGCCCACGCTCAACGCGAACTTGACCGGCTCGGATGGACAGTGAACCGCCGCACCTCTCGACGAGAGGGAAAGGCGGTGGCGGAATGAGTACCGCTTCGCCCACAAAGAGCGATGGCCAAACTGGCCACGCACGGCTTGCATATCGGCTCGACGAGATTGCCGAATTGCTCGGTGTGAGCCGCCGTTCGATTGAACGCGAACGGAGCGCGGGACGATTTCCCAAGCCCGACCGGAAGGTCGGCAAGATGCCGCTCTGGACTCCCGCGACACTCGACAAATTCCTGAACGACCGTTGAGGACAGATCGTCCACGGTCCGCGCTCGCACAACGTCTCAAGCCGTTGGTCGGCTTGAGTTCATCCATGATTTGCAACCGCCCACAAGGCGAAGGAAATGAGAATGCCATCGTATTCTGACAAGCGAATGACTGTTGATCAGATTCTTGGGGGAAATAGCGCTGACATCGAAGCTCTCTGGAACGCGGTTCCCGCCGCGAGCGACGATTTTGAGCCAGTTCCTGCGGGGACGTACCGATGCGCCGTTGTTGACGGCAAGGTGAAGCAATCGAGCGGCGGCAAGCCGAACTACGAGGTTGTCTTCCAGGCGATCGATCAGCCGTACGTGAACCGCAAGTTCTGGAAGCCGATTTGGTTGACCAGAAACGCCATGGCGCTCGCGAAGCGGGATCTCGTGAAACTCGGGATCAATCGCGTTGATCAACTCAGTCAACCATTGCCAACCGGCATGATTGCCGAGGTGAAGATCGTGCAGAAAGTGCGAGACGATCACACGTCGTTCAACGAGGTTGCTTCGTTCAAGATCATCGCGAGCGCGCCGCCTGCTGACATCTTCGACGTGGACGAACCCGAGAACGTCCAGGCTGAAGACGACGAGCCGGATTTTTGACGGAGGCACCTGTGCACGCTCCGTACGGACTCAAAGTCGTGGGCGGCGCGTCGAGCAGGCGTGAAGTCGTATCGTTCGACAAAGCGATACGGCTTTACGCCTCGGCCGATCCTCGCCTTCCGCTTGAAATACCGACGTTTCTTAGTGCGTTTCGGTACACGGCGGATCTCAAGACGCTCGTAGACGCTACCGAAAGCTCGGCGGGATATGCAGGCCCGATCGGAATCGCGTCAATCAACTTCGACCTCGACCGACTCTGCCTCGACGATGCCTTGAACGACGTGCGCCGGCTTGTGGCGGGTATTGTGGAGCGATGGTCGCTCGACACCGCTGATTTGTTGGTCGCGTTTAGTGGGTCGAAAGGATTTCATATTTCGATTCCGGTCGACGGCATCCGGCCGGCGCCGAATAACAATGCGGTTGCGCGTCGGTTGGCGACCAGCGCCGCCGATGCGATTGGACTCAAAATTGATGAGGGGGTCTATCTCCCGACTCAGCTTTGGCGAGCGCCTAATACTCGCCACAACAAGACGGGACTCTTCAAGGTCATCGTCGACGCGGACGACTTGCTGTACATCTCCGCCGATGCCGTTCGACAACGGGCGGCACTGCCGATTCCGTTCGATTTGCCGAACTCGACCGCGCACCCCGCGATTCTTCGTGAGTGGCGCGATGCGGCGAACGCGGTTCAGCTAGAAGCGGCGAATGAGCGGCAACGGCGCGAAACTACGGCCGCATGCTCGGAGAGCAAAATCAACGCTTTGACGTGGGTAGTTATCCGTGAGGGTGCCGACGAGGGCGACCGTCACCGCATGCTTTTCAGTTGCGCGGCGAACCTTGCGGGGTTCTCGTCGGTTGACGACCTCGTCACTGCGATTCTTACTCCCGTCGGGCTCGACATGGGCTTATCGGCTCGCGACGTTGCTCGACAGATCAAATGTGGAATTGAACACGTTCGGTGTAAGGCCGAAGAAGGGAACACATGATTGATATTCCGAAGCACGCCACACTCGCCGACGCCGCGAAGGCGATCGACGAATCGGGCGGCGACCTTTACTGGGACGGTTACATCAGGCGCGGTGAGGTTCATCTCGTCGTCGCGAAGGAGAAGACGGGCAAGACCAACTTCCTGACCGACCTAGCGGCGCGAGCGTGGCACGGCCGCGAGTTTCCGCTTGGTGCTCCGTGTCCGGTCCCGCCTTGCTCGCAAACGCTTTGGGTTCTGGGCGATCGTCAGCAACAGCAATTGCGCGACCGCCTGACCGCTGCTGGGGTGCCGCTCGATGCGATTCACCTTGCGGCATCGGTCGAGACGCCGTTGAGCTTCTGGCGACTCGACGACGAGGAGCACTTCGCATCGTTCGTGAGGCTGACGGCGGCGCTTGCGGGGCAGTGCGCGTTCGTGGTCGTCGACACTGCCTGGAGCGCGGCACCTGGCTTCAAACTCCACGATACTGGGGACGTCGCAACGCACTTCGGACGGCTCGCGGATCTGGCAGCGATGACGCGTCTACCTATCCTCGTCACGAACCATTTGAACAAGGCCGACGGAGTTCTCGGCCTTCGTACAAGCGGGATTGCCCGGACCATTTTGAGGCTTTCACGAACCGATCCGGACGACCGCACGCGACTTCGGCTCGACGTCGACGGCAATTACAAGCCGGTCCCGCCGCTGGGGCTTACGATCACGGAATCGGGAGTCGACTACTCGGCCGAAGCGCCCGACATCAAGGCGAGCGGGTCGGGAACTGGCGCGCCGAAACCCGGCCCGAACCAATCCGCACGACGCAACGCGAAGGAGTTTCTCATCGCCGAATTGAGCGAACGCAACGACCAGAAAGCGGCGGCGCTGATCAATCGGTGGACAGATTCCGGCGGTACGAAGTCGACGATCTTCAACGCGAAGGATGACCTTGTTACCGAGGGCAAGCTCGTTGTCGATGAATCGAGTCGTCCGCAACTCTGGCATCTCGTGGCCGACGAGTCGTCAACGTGTGCGGCTTGAGCGAAGGGCAGGGCGGCGAGGTCAAGGTTAAGGACCCCTATAGGGAACTCTAACCTTGACCTTGCGAATCGTCGAAAGAATTAACTTGCCGTAATGGCAAGTAGTGGTTAGTATGGTCGAGCATGGGCAAACCTTTTTCCGACCAGATTCGAGACGCTGTGAACGAATCCGAGTTGAGTCGCTACGCGATTTGTAAAGCGATCGGCTTTGATCAGGGCAGCTTCTCTCGATTCATGAGCGGGAAGGGTGGGCTTTCGCTCGAAGTGCTCGACCGCCTCGCCGAAGTGATCGGCTTTGAAGTCGCGAGAACCAAGACGATCCCACCCAAAGAAGGGAAGTGAGAGAAATGGCGTCGTTTCGCAAGGTTGGCAAGAACTGGTATTACCGATTCGTTGATGAGAACGGCATCCAGCGCGAGCGGAAGGGATGCCCGGATCGCCGCGAGACCGAGCGGATTGCGGCAGGCGTCGAGATGGAAGTGATCAAGCTGAAGGCGGGCTTGATTGACCGGAAGACCGTCGGTTTTGTTGCGCAGGAGAACAAGTCTCCGACGGATCATCTTGAAGACTATTACGCGTACCTGGCTTCACGCGGGACGAAGGACCACGCCGACCTTGTCAAAGCCCGTTGTGCTCGCGTCATCGCGTTGGCTCGATTCAAGCGGCTTTCCGACTTCTCGCCGTCGCGTTTACAATCCGCGCTGAAGGCGGTGCGTGACGAGGGAGCGTCGCTTCGGACGATTCATCACTACGTCCGGCAGTTCAAAGGCTTTTCGCAATGGCTGTTCAAGGACGGGCGGACTCGCGAAAATCCACTCGCACACGTCGTCCCGCCGAACCCTGATCCCGACCGCCGTCACGAGCGCCGCGCTTTGAGTGCAGAAGAACTCGACCGGTTGTTCTGCGCTGCTGAGAAGGGTGGAGTGTACAAAAGTGCGACCGGGATCGATCGTGCCGCACTTTATCGGCTCGCGGCTGGAACGGGCTTTCGCGCCAACGAATTGCGAACGCTGACGCCCGAGGTCTTCAATCTCGACGGCGAACCGCCGACCGTAACGGTCAAGGCGGGTTACTCGAAGCGCCGTCGTGACGACGTGCAACCCATTCGTTCCGATTTGGCCAACGCGCTTCGGCCCTGGCTCGCGTCGAAGCCAGCGGGACAGCCGGTATTCGGCAAGCTGACGAAACACACCGCCGAACTGATCCGGCACGACCTCGAAACGGCGGGCATCGTGTACAGGGATTCATCGAATCGCGTGGTGGACTTCCACGCGCTCCGGCACTCCTACATTACAGCGTTGGCGATGACCCAAGCCCCCGTAAAAGTGGTCCAGACCCTCGCCCGACATTCGACGCCAACGCTGACGCTCGGGACGTATGCGCACGTAGGATTCGCCGACCAGACGACCGCGCTCAACGGCATACCGAGAGCGGGAGCGAATCCGCCGAAGGCGATCGCCGAATCATCGCCCACGGGCGAACCTATCCGACGCGTAAGTATGCGTCCTCCCCTAGTATTCCCCTACGGAGGGGACGGAAGCCGTCAGGCAGCGACGGAAACTGGCGAAGCTGAGCCTCCGAAGAAAGGCTCGTTTCGCTCGCTGACGATTCGCCTTAAGTCCATGAAAAAAGAGGCGTTAGACGCCTCTTGTGGGGTACAGTCGGATACTGTCGTTAGCGGAGGAGGTGGGATTCGAACCCACGGTACCCTTGCGGGCACACCGGTTTTCGAGACCGGCCCTTTCAACCACTCAGGCACCCCTCCGAGGGTGGCATACTCTGCAACTTACTCGAACTTCTCTATCTTCGGTCGGCGAGCCTGGAAAAATCGACTCAAAAGCTCGCGACTTGGTTCACCTAGTATTCCGCCGATCACTTCGGCTCGATGGTTCAGCCTGCGATCGGTTGTGATCCGATAGAGGCTGTCGCATGCTCCGGCCTTGATGTCGGTCGCGCCATAAATGACGCGGGCGATTCGGGCCTGGACGATCGCTCCTGCACACATCGGGCAGGGTTCAAGCGTCACGTAGAGCGAGCAACCGTCGAGACGCCACGTTCCTAGCACTTTCCCTGCTTCGGTAAGCGCAAGGCGCTCGGCGTGAGCAGTGGGATCGTGGAGGGCTTCACGTAAGTTGAAAGCCCGAGCAATGATCTGTCCATCAAGTACGATAACGGCCCCGACAGGCACCTCACCGAGGTTGAAAGCCTTGCGGGCTTCTTCCAGGGCGGCTTCCATCGCGGCAAGGTCGGCCGCGTGGGATGCGTTGTCGATGGCTCGACCTCGTTCCTCAGTGAAACAGGCAAAGCCCACCAGGTGGTGGCGATCGATGGCCCTATTCTTGCAACCCCTTGCGCGGATTTCAAGCCCAAGAAACGAGCGATGGGCAAGACGAGGCGGTCTCGTGAGCTTTGGGGGATTGTGACGAGAATGCGCTCATAGTCCTCGAGAAGAAAGCCCTCGCATAAGATGACGACCGCCGCCGCAGTTTTGGTCGGTTTACGGCTTCTTTTGCGACCATGTTTTATATTGCGGTGATTTGACGAAATCGGCGAATTCAGGCTTCCCTTCGAGGTCGTTGTCGTTACGCGAGAAGCGCTTCTTTCCAAGTTCCAAGAGGCGGACAGTTTCGTCGAATTTCTTCAGGGCGATGGAGCATCGGACGCTCAGGTCGAGCGCGGCCACGAGCGTTTCGTCGGCATCAAGCGCTGCCTGCGCGCTGGCGGCGGCGATATCGGGTTTGCCTTCGGCCAATTCACATTCGCCACGAAGCACGTCGAGAAAGGGATCGCCGCCGATTGAAGCTGAGAAGCGAGCAATCGCGGATTTGGCAGATGCGAAGTCCTGTTTGACCATGTACGCGTCGAGGAGAATCAGGTCGAGTGAGGGGTCGTTGGGAAACCTCGAGCGGTATTCGTCGAGTGCGGCGAGGTAGATGTCGTTGTCGTTAAGCTGCTGTGCGATATTGATTTTGACAATTTGATACGACTTTTGTGCGTAAAGAAGTGGATCGAGTTGTTTGTAGAGTTCCCACGCATGTTTCGGGTCCTCCGCGCGGATCGCCGCCCTGATGTCGGCGAGAAGTTTGAATGACTTCTTCATCGCGTCGGTACGTGCACGCTCTTCGGGCGTGGCGGACGAACTGGCGCCGTCGGATCCGGTTTGATAGATCTGACGAAACAGGTCGGAAGTCATCTGCGCGGAGAGATAGACGTAAATATCGACCGCGCGCGGTTTGCCGTCCGGCCGACGCACGACTCGGAAACTGTAATAGTTGAGACCGCCTTCCTTGTGCAGTTGGCGAACAAGAACGGCTTTTCCATCGGCCTCATCGCGGACGCGAAGCACACGAAACGATCCGCCTTTTTCCACGGACCGGACCAGATCGCCGAAAAAGCTGGTTGGTTCTCTGAGAGATTTTTTGAACCTTCCGACGAAGCCCTCGCGAAATGCGGGATCGACGGCGAGCCCCGACGTCACTTGCTCAATGAAACCTTCCCAATCCATCGCAGTATTAAATAGGTCGACATCTCTCGTATTCAACGCTCGGACAAGAGTTTCGGCGATGGCGAGGCATTCTTCGTTGGTCGTCTTCGCACCGACATCGTGCAGAATGACGCGCGGACCCGCGGCGGTCTTTTGGGGGCCACAGCCAGACGCGACTGCCGCAAGGAAAATAAGGAGAATGACAGCACGAGGACGGCGAGAGAGGTAGTGCATCACTATTTCCCGGCGGTTCGCGATATAAGATTATATTCAAATCCGCACTTAGCTAAGTTTGCAATCGCCGTCGGAAAAACGAACTTCAGCTACGCCCAAACACCGCGGTCAAGCGCACGATAGCCAACAGCCTCGGCAATGTGATGGGCTGAGATGGCGTCGACTCCTTCAAGGTCGGCCATTGTGCGAGCGACTCGTAGCACCTTGTCGTGCGCTCGCGCGGAGAGGCCGAGTTCTTCCATTGCGGCCTTGAGCATTCCAGCAGGCTCGGGCTTGAGCGCGCAGAATTTTCGTACCTGACGCGGTGTCATGCGACCGTTGACGTCGGGGCCTTTGCCGCCGAAACGCTCGTGCTGGCGAGCGCGGGCGTTGAGAACGATGGCCCGGAATTCGGCGGACGTGGGACCTGGTGGCGCTTCGGCGAGTTGCGTGAAGGGGACTGCGGGGACTTCGACGTGGAGATCGATGCGGTCGAGCAGGGGGCCGGAAATCTTGCTGAGGTATTTTTCGATCTGGGGCGCGGAGCAACCGCACGAACGTCTGGGATCGCTGCGATAGCCGCAAGGGCAGGGGTTCATCGCGGCGACAAGCACGAACTCGGCAGGAAATGTCGTGGCGCGAAGGGCCCGGCTGATCGTCACGCGGCCGTCTTCGAGCGGTTGGCGCAAGACTTCGAGTGTTTTGCGATTAAATTCGGGAAGCTCGTCGAGAAACAAAACCCCCTTGTGTGCGAGCGAGATTTCTCCTGGCTGCGGAATTGTGCCGCCGCCGACGAGACCGGCGTCGGAAACCGAGTGATGCGGCGAACGGAAGGGACGCACCGCCATGAGCGGCTCGCCTGCTTTGAGCAGTCCCATCGCGCTGTAAATACGCGTGGTTTCCAGGCTTTCCGAAGGGGTAAGCGGCGGCATGATCGTGCCTAGCCGCTTTGCCAGCAAGGTTTTGCCTGTGCCCGGAGGGCCGATCATAAGTACGTTATGAGCGCCTGATGCTGCGATGAGAAGCGCACGTTTGGCGTAATCCTGACCCTTGACGTCGACGAAGTCGTCTTCGGTGCGGGCGAGTTGGGTGAAGACCTGCTCGAGGTCGATGCTGGCGGGTTCGAGGTCGAGCGAGCCGGAAAGAAAGCCGACGGCTTCGGAAAGCGAACTGATGGGATAGACGGCCAGATTCTCGACGACTGCGGCTTCGGCGGCGTTGGCGGCGGGGACGAGGAGACCATCCTTCCCTTCCGCCGCGGCGGCCAGCGCCATCGCGAGAATTCCCTTGATCGGGCGAGTCTCGCCGTCGAGACCTAGCTCGCCGACGATCGCATAATTCCCGGGACGCTCCATCGCCGCCTGGCCAGAGCCGAAGAGGAGGCCCAGAGCGATCGGCAAGTCGAATCCGCCGGCGTCTTTCTTGAGGTCGGCAGGTGCAAGGTTGATGATGACTCGATCGATGGGGCGTCGGTAGCCAGAGTTCACGAGGGCGCGTTCGACGCGGTGCGTGCTCTCGCGCACCGAGGCTTCGGCGAGGCCGACGAGAACGGTCTTGGGCATGGTGGCGGTTGAGACGTCAACCTCGACTTCAACCGGAGCGGCCTCAATGCCGACGAGCGTGTACGACGCGAGTTTCGCGAGCATGAACTACCGTTCCCGCCTGCGTTGGAGGGCGAAGTCGACCACGGACGAGGTGTCCAGAATAACAGGTATGTCTGTTCGAATCACCGGGGAAGATTGGCGACGCGGCGAGAAGTGATGATTTCTGCGAATAACGGCAAAACGCCCCTCATTTAGCTGCATTGTGCCTATGAAGTAATCACGTCTTCGATTTAGAATCGCTCGGGCAGCACAGCGCCCAGGTCCATGGCGACTTGCGATCGGTCCGGTGCGAAGAGCAGTCGCTTGATGTTCTCTGTACCCTGTCTCGGCATATGAAAATAGCCCTGGAAGGCGTTGAGCGCGAGCAGGCCGTTATTCTGCCAGTCGGTTAGCCATTCACCCGCGGCGCGAGGGTCTTCTTGTCTCTGCCCCGCACCAATGCGCAACACGGTTTCGAGGTTGCGTTCCTCGTGCGCCCCCAGCGGCGCAGACATGATTAGCGGAATGCCAAGGGCAGGGTAAAAGCAAAGCTCGCTTGGTTTCGTCCAAAGGATGTCGGTCTCTCTGAGCAGTTGGTTGAATTGGGCGAAATACTCGTCTTTGGTGGGCGCGTGCAGAAGGCGGATGCTTTGCCCGATCTCGGATTCGAGCCGAAGTTCGGCGATCGTTCGACGAAAGTACTGGTCGACTTCCGCACGAACTCCCGAGACGAGGTTGAGTCGCATGCGACCGTCGCGCAGATGAGCCGCGAGGCCAGTAAGAACGTCGTGAGCAAGCTCGGCCTGGGCGCCGGCGCCTCCGACCGCGTAGGTGATCGACAGCGGCCGCTCAATGGTGGACGGAATGGGACCGAGTTCGGCATCGAGCATTCTGCCATAGCCGCGCCGAAAAGCTCCGCGTGCATCGAGCACGGGGAGGCGATTGCGCAGGTCTTCGGCGGCCGAATCGACGTTGGCCTGAGGCAGCGGGAAGCCGGTGAAGAAGATACGCTCGGCGGGCACGCCATATTGCATCAGGCGCTGGCGTGTTAGCGGTGTCGGCACAAGGTAGTTAATGCGACCTTCGGACGGCACCTTCGCCGCCCAGATTCGGTTGACGTCGGTGTCGGTCACTACGCAGAAGGCATCCTTTCGTCCCAGGCGGTCTGCGGCCAGGGCGACGGCGAAGAACGTTGTGAGAAGCGGGAGATCCTCGCGCGTGCGAGTGTGTTCGACGATGCTGCGGCCAAAACCACGACTCATGAGGCGATCCAGACGCATCGATCCGATAGTTGGCTGCGACAGATCCCGAAATGGGTAATGTGGGTTAATGGCCTGCAAACGGTCGTAAGTTCGCCAGAGCCATGGACCGATGACGGGAATCTTGTTAACGCGTGAAATACCTTCGTAGAGGTATTGAAATGTGATCCAGCGTTTCCGTTCGTTTGGGTCGACCATCGCGCCGGTATTGGCGGTGATAATTCCTTCGTAGCCAATGTCTCGGAAGGGATACGCGGCGCGTTGATGCCCGTAACCCATGTCGACCGCAACTACCCACGCCTGGCTCATCGCGTAGACCTCAATACTGAGATTTGAATTCGATTACTGTGGACGTGAGCAAATGCCCGCTCCACTCATCTTCTACGCGATGAAACATCCCTGGAGCCTGGGATCCTGATCGATCATCGCGGCTACTTCAGGAACGACGTCTCGGGTCGAGAGAACGGTGAAACGTTCGGGGTTGATTTCCGGGGCTTTTTTCACGGCTTCCAGCCACTCACTCCGTGAAAATGGGTCGGCGCGAATTCCGTCCCAGAAATTGGTGCGATCGAGGGCGGTGGCGATCAACTCCGTTCCTTGACCTTGCAATCGGCTGCAAATATAGGTGGCGACGCCGACTTGAAGACCGTGCAATCGAGGGCGGGCGCTCGTTGCGTCGAGCGAGTGCGAAATCAGGTGTTCTGAGCCACTCGCCGGACGGGATGAGCCGCAGACCTCCATCGAGATGCCGTTGAGCATGAGGGCCAGGGCCAGCCGTCGGGCACCTTCGGCACTTCGGTCGGGGTTCGAGACGAACTGGAAGACGCTCGCGTCGGACAGTAGCGCTGCGAAGTCGTTGACAGGCTCTCCATGGGTGTGGAACGCGAGCTTCCAATCGAAAACGGCGGTGACCTTGGCGACGAGATCGCCCACGCCGGACCACCAGAGCGGCTGCGGAGCTCCCAGGCAAACTTCCGTGTCGACGATCACCGCGAACGGCAGTGTGGCGGCGAGCGAACGGCGGCGGCCGGCCAGTGTGAGGCTCGATTGCGGCGAGCAAAAGCCGTCGTTAGAAAGCGAGGTTGGGACCGCGTAGAACGGCCGTTTTGCGAGATGGGCGAGGTACTTGGCGACGTCGAGCGCCTTGCCGCCGCCGAGGCCGATGATGGCCTGGCGATCGCCGCCGAGTTTCGTCAGCAGGTTCGTGACAGCCTCAAAACTCGCGTCGGGAACCTCAACTCGGTTGACCGATTCGACTCGGTTCTGCGCGAGGCTTTCTTCGGCCCGTTCGATCAGGTCGGCACCCATTCCCTGACTGACGACGAGGACGACTCGATGGTAGGCCTGTCGCGCGAGATAAATTCCCAGGCGATCGAGTGCGCCTGGCTTCATGCGCACGATGGTGGGGATGCCGATTTCCGTCCTGGGCGACATACCGCACTCTCCTTGAAGTGACAGAATGGAGAGAGATTCACGAAGACTTCATGTGTCTTGACGCACGACGTGTTATCCTCGCCGTTATATCGTGGCGCTGGCAGGCCAGATACTATCAGGCGGTCCGATTTCACGACACATCTTGTTGATTCGGACGAAATCATCGTCCTTGAAGGCGCGGCTCCGCGGCGGCTTGTCGGAGTCCGCAGCCGTAAGTGAACTCGAAGGCGAGCGCGGCTGGGGCGCAATCGGAAACAGGCTGGAATTGTAACATTCCTGTCGAATCGCGGGAGGTTTAGAGCAATGAGCATATCCGAACGGATGGTTCGCGCGGAATTGATCGGGCCTCCGCAATTTCGCTCTCCGCTCTGTCGCTCGACCGAGCATCAGGCCGCGCTCCCGAGATTCGTATCCGACGATGCCTGGGTTCGGAATCGTGTGGAATTTTCGCACACAGACGAGGGGGACGATCTCCTCTTCGAGAAGGCCGGAGCACGCGAGCAACTTGCCTTCGACCCAGCCGATACCCGAGCTGCGATTGTTACGTGCGGTGGGCTTTGTCCTGGGCTCAATAACGTCATTCGCTCGCTCTTTCTCGAGCTGCATTTCGGCTATGGCGTGGCCGAAGTTCTGGGCATTCGCAATGGATACATGGGGTTGGATCCATCGGTTGGCCGGCCGCCGATTCGGCTGACGACCGAACTCGTTTCGACGATTCACAAGGAAGGCGGAAGTATCCTGGGCTCGTCGCGAGGGCGGCAGGATATGGGGCGGATGGCCGAGTTCCTCGAGCGGGAACGGATCAACCTACTCTTTTGCATCGGCGGCGACGGCACCCAGCGCGGGGCACACTCGATTGCCACAGAGATTCGTCAAAGAGGAATGAAGGTTGCGGTCGTGGGCATTCCCAAAACGATCGACAACGACCTGAATTACTGCACGCGAACCTTTGGCTTTACCACCGCAGTCGAGCAGGCCCAAGGGGTGATCAACCTCGCGCACACAGAGGCAGCGGGCGCGCCTCGCGGAATTGGGTTGGTGAAGGTGATGGGGCGCGATGCGGGGTTCATCGCCTGTGGCGCGACGCTTGCCTCTCAGGAAGCGAACTTCACGCTCATCCCTGAAGTTCCGTTCCGACTCCAAGGCGAGCGTGGTTTGTTTGCCGCGTTGGCACGTCGGTTGGACGAGCGCGATCATGCCGTCGTCGTTGTTTCCGAAGGGGCAGGGCAGCATCTATTCGACGATCAGGCGGAAGGGGCCGACGCGTCGGGCAATCGTCGCTACCATGACATTGGCCCGTATCTCAAGGAACAAATCGTCGAGCACTTCAAGACGATCGGCAATCCGGTGGATGTGAAATACATCGATCCGAGCTACATCATTCGAAGTAGTCCGGCCAACACCGAAGATAGTTTCCTTTGCGATCAACTCGCCAGGCGCGCGGTGCATGCGGCGATGTCGGGGAGGACGGATCTTGTGGTCGTCGGCCTCAATGGGTCGTTTGCGCACGTGCCGATCGAGATGGCGGTCGAGCAGAAGCGGCAGGTTGACCCGGCGAGCGAGTTGTGGGCGGCTGTTCTCGCGGTGACAGGTCAGCCGGCGCGGTTTGAGTGAGCGGTGTCGACGTTCTGAGTGTTGAGACATGCGATGGATGCGCAAAGGCTGAAAATCGAGTTGTTGGCAGAAGCGGGGCGACTGCTTCTGGGACATAGCGAATCGACCGGCGCCACGCGCCGAACGCTTGCCGACACTGCGCGGGCGATAAGCGACGAGCGGTGCGACGTCGTGGTGTCGTATGGCGCGATCGCGGTGTCGCTGGGAGGAGATGTCCCGCGGATCAAGGAGTTTCGTCAGGTTCATCCCAACACCGCGCTGCTGGCTCGCGTCCATTCGATTCTCGATCGAGTGCGTCGTGCCGATCTTGATACGGCCTCAGCCCTCGCGTTGCTCGAGCGATCCGAGGTCGATACACCGAGGCATTCCCGCTGGGTTGCCGTGCTCATGATCGCGCTTGCCGCCGCGGGACTGGCGGGGGTGCTAGGGGCGGGCGTCGGGGCCGCATTGGTTGCTGGATTCGCCGCGGGTTTGGGGCTTTTGGTTCGCCAGGAGATTTCAAGACGTGTCGACAGTCTTTTTTTGCCGCCACTCGCTGCATCATTTCTGGGGGCGATTTTCGGTGGATTGGCGTTTCGGCTCGGCTGGCTCCGCACGCCTGAACTCGCGCTGATCGTTCCTGCGCTGATGCTGGTCCCTGGCCCGCATTTGATCAACGGAGTTCTGGATCTTGTTGAAAATTATATACCAATGAGTCTCGCACGACTCGGACTCGCAAGCGGCATATTGATTGCGAATGCGCTTGGGGTTGTCGCGGGGGTTGAGCTCATATTACCGGATGGGCTGCCGCCGGGAGTTAAGGGGGATGCAGAACACATCGGTCTGGTCGCCGATTTGATTCTAGCGGCAATCGTCACGTGCGGGTTCGCTGTGGTGTTCAACTCGCCGTGGAAGCAGGTGGGGATGGCGGCACTGGTGGGGATGATCGGCCACGGTTGCCGTTATTTGGGGCTTGAAGCGGGATTTCGGCTCGAAGGAGCGACGTTTCTCGGCGGGATTGCAGTGGGAGCGGTGGCGGGCTGGATTGCTCGGTCGGGAAAGACGCCGTTTGCTGTGATCGCGTTTGCCGGCGCAGTGCCTATGATGCCCGGATTGTTGCTCTATCAAGCGCTCGGCGGCGCTTTGCGATTTGCCCGCCACTCGGACAACGGAACGACCGAGACCGTGGCGGCGATTCTGCTGAGCGCGACGCAATCGTGCCTTGTGATTGCTGGCCTGACGTTGGGGCTGGTTCTTGGGGCGTTTCTGGTGCCGGCGGTTAAGGAGCCGACGAGCCCGCGAGAGTCTTCTGACAGAGGCGAAAATGCGGAGCCTCGGGATCGTTAGAGTTTGAGGAAACACCAGGCAGCGATCCTGATTGATGTGGGTTCGACTCGCTGGGACAAAATTGTTTTCTCGGTCGCCAAACGACAAGAAGTGATCGCAAGCTTCTTCGCTTTGGCCTCTTGTGGCTGCGTCACCAGGACAACAAGTTGTCCGGATCACTCAATTCTATTGATCTAGATATCAAAGAATTTATTAAATAGCTGATCAGACTTTCGGCCGAACTTGCACGCCGGCGATCAGGATGTCGATCAAACGTTTCGCACTTTCTTTCCAGCCTGGAAGCGAACTGGTGCCGGCGACGCCAGCCAGGGCACGCAAGAGGTCGAGTGGTTCGATGTCGAGGCGGATTTCACCGCTGGCGACCGCACGATTCACGAGCGAGCCGATTGCCGCTGTGATCATCGCTGTTGATTCAGCGTAGAGTTCGGTCGTGCCGCCCATCGAGGCGAGCGCGGCGGAAATCGCTTGTTTGGTGGCGATGAGGTCGACGAATAACTGGAGCCAGGCACGAAGCGCTTCGACCGGGGGTAAAGTCTCGCCCAACCGCGACGCTGCTTCGGACAGATTCTGAGTCTCGGTCCGATAGACCGCCTCGATCAACTTGTCGCGCGTCGGGAAGTGGCGGTAGAGCGTGCCGATGCCCACGCCCGCCGATTTGGCGATCGCTTCCAGGCCAACTTCGGCCCCGTGCTCGCTGAACATCGCCTTGGCCGTCTCGATCAGCCGCGTGCGATTCTTCGCGGCGTCGGCGCGAAGGGGCCGCGGCGAATCCGAGCGAATTTCCTCCCCCATCATCGACTCCACTTGATAAACGGAGGTTGCCTCCGTATATTGATCCGGAGGCGTCCTCCACTTGTATGTTAGGCCGGTCGAGCAGGTGACGGCAATAGGTCGGCTCGGTGCGGGCGCAATGCGGTGATCTCGTACGAAGGAAGCGAGGCGAAGATGACCCAGCAATTCGGTGCGACGTCCACGACGGAAGAGGTACTTGAAGGCAAAGATTTGAGCGGAATGCGCGTGTTGGTGACCGGCGTATCGGCTGGGTTGGGAGTTGAAACGGCTCGCGCTCTGGCTGCGCATGGGGCTCATGTTGTCGGGGCGGCGCGAGACCTTGCGAAGGCGGAGAAGGCGACGGCCCAGGTTCGCGCGGATGCGAAGTCGGGCGGATCGCTCGAACTGATCGAGCTCGATCTTGCCTCGCTGGCGAGCGTTCGTGCCTGCGCTGATGCACTGCTGAAGCGTAACGAGCCTTTTGATGTGATCATCGCTAACGCGGGAGTGATGGCGACGCCGTTTGGTCATACGGCCGACGGTTTCGAAACGCAATTCGGTACGAATCATCTCGGCCACTTTGTGTTCGTCAACCGAATTGCTTCGCTGATCAAACCGGGCGGGCGGTTCGTGAGTCTGGCTTCGTCGGGGCATCGCTTTAGCGACGTCGACCTTGGTGATCCAAACTTTGGACGCACGACGTATGATCCGTTTGTGTCGTACGGTCGGTCGAAGACGGCGAATATTCTATTTGCGGTCGAGTTCGATCGCAGGCATCGGTCGCGCGGGATTCGTGCGGCGGCTGTGCATCCGGGTGGAATCATGACCGAGCTGAGCCGACACCTCGATCCTAGTTGGATTCCGGCGGTGATTGACCAGATGAACAAGGATCTTGCAGAAGAAGGCAAGCCCCCGTTCCAATTCAAGACGGTACCACAAGGCGCAGCGACTTCGGTTTGGGCGGGTTTGGTCGCCAATGCTGAAGACGTGGGCGGACGCTATTGCGAGAACTGCCACGTCGGCGAGATCGTGCCCGACGATCGCAAGATCAGTGCGATCAGCGAAGGGGTACGGGCCTACGCACTCGATCCCGAGCATGCGAAAGCGCTTTGGGCGAAGAGT
Organism: uncultured Isosphaeraceae bacterium; assembly: GCA_945957605.1. Classification (GTDB taxonomy): domain Bacteria; phylum Planctomycetota; class Planctomycetia; order Isosphaerales; family Isosphaeraceae; genus CAMFLR01. The sequence continues at coordinate 471,069 of CAMFLR010000002.1, read as the reverse complement.
GAAGAGTTGGTTGGCGAGAAATTCTGATCGCCGCCCGAGGGCGGAAGCGAGGCTTTTTGTGGCCTCGCTTTTGCTCGGGCTGTCGGAACGATCGATGTTCCATACGAAATAATGATCAAGCTTTTGCGATTCGTGGACCTTCTGGCCGTTCATTCAACGGAGCGATTTGTTGCTGCGGCGCTGAAGCGAGGAGCAGTGGCATTAGTGGGAGAATCAGGACGATCAGAAAAAGGAAGATGTATTCGAAGTCGCGGCCTTTGTGGACTTCGGTGGCGATCACCCAGGATGAGTAAATGGCGATCACGATCATGTAGGCGATGCCCCACCGACGTGCCCATGGTCGAAGTCGGACGAGTCCGCAACCGCCGATCAGGCAGGAGAGCGAGAGCAGGGCGAGGATAGTGCCTTCTGCGAGATTTTGCAGGTCGAGAGCGGGAAAGTACGTGCCTTTGAACGTGTGTCCCTGGAAGCTAAAGTCATTTTGGGCCATACGAATTACTTGATCAACGCTCCACCTCAGGCATGGGAATGCGAGCCACGCAAAGAACGCAGCGAAAAGAATCAGAATGCCGCCAATTGTACGACTGTAGAGCTTCATACCGCGCGAATTCACGATCTCGTCGGTGAGAGACATTGCGGGGCCTCATCGAACGGAGATCGGCAGGTTTCGCAAATCTCCTTGGATTCCATCGTTTCATAGTCTATGACGGATGTCAAAGGTTATTGCGTAATTCAAAGTATATCCTGATGTGATTCGGCGTGCGGACGAATCGAGTGGTTTACTTTTCGTTTTCGAGTTGCTCACGCGCCGAGGCGAGCGCAGCTTGCTCGGTCTCGGAGAGTTTGGGGTAGCGCAGGTCAAGCGAATCGATTGTCGTGGCGAGAATGTCGGCGACGAGGGCTCTGGTTGCCCATTTGTCGTCGGCGGGGATGATGTGCCAGGGGGCCCATTTCGTGCTCGTTTCGGTGATTGCGTCTTCAAAAGCTTCGGTGTAGTCGTTCCAGTGGGCGCGTTCGGCGAGGTCGGAGGAGGAGAACTTCCAGTTCTTCTCGGGGCGGTCGAGCCGTTCGAGGAACCGCTTCTTTTGCTCGCCCTTGGAGAGATGCAGGAAAAACTTCACGATCTTCGTGCCATTCCGGCTGAGATGGTGTTCGAATGCGTTGATATCTTCGAAGCGATGCTCCCACTGCTTCTTCTTGGGCTTCTCAGTTGCGCATACCTGGTTGGCGAGCAATTCGGGGTGGACTCGAACGACGAGCACTTCTTCATAATAGGATCGATTGAAAATTCCGATGCGTCCTCGCTCGGGAAGACATCGCGAGTAGCGCCAGAGGAAGTTGTGCTCAAGTTCTTCGGTCGACGGTTTCTTGAACGAGTGGACCTCGCAGCCTTGCGGATTCACGCCCGACATCACGTGTTTGATCGTGCCGTCTTTGCCGGCGGCGTCCATGGCCTGAAGAACCACGAGCAGTGCGTAGCGGTTATCCGCGTAGAGCACCTGCTGGGCGGATGCAAGGTGTTCGAGGCTTTGGTTCAGAATCTCGCTCGCACGAGCTTTTACTGCGGCTTTGCCGGCCTTTTCAACTTCGTCGGCAAACGCCCAACCTGTGGCCCATTCCTTGAGCTTCACTTGCTTGCCGGGGGTGACACGCAGTTTGTCGATGATGTCCGAGTCGATCATGGTCGGAGCCACCACTACGGAGATGTGCGGTTGGTCGCGGCGAACCTCGTGGCGCGGAGTCGCGTCGAGTGAATTTGGACGCCAGCGTCCAGCCGCGGTTGGATAAATTTCATTGGAATCGAGCCCGCGCGCAGTTGCAAGCGGGAACAGACTTCGGTGTCGGCCGAGTGACACGGTATCATTCAAGAATCACAACTGACGCCGCACGACGGGAGAATCATCGCTCATGGGCACCATTGAAACCTTTGATCACACCGCCGACGTCGGCCTGCGTGTGCGCGCGGAGAACTTGAACGACCTGTTTGTCACCGCGGCCGAGGGACTATTTGATTATGTCGTCGCCAATCGCAATGAAATTCGCGACACCGACGTCGAAAAATTCTCGCTGCACGCTGAATCTCTTGCCGAATTGCTCGCCGCATGGTTGGGCGAGTTAATCTTCCGGTCCGAGATTCATCACCTCGTGTTTGGTCGCTTCGAGGTTTGCGTCGATGAGGATATGTTGAGGCTCGACGCGACGGCGTGGGGCGAACGGATCGATGCCGAGCGGCATATTCTCGATCACGAAGTTAAGGCCGTCACGCGCCATGGTTTGGTGCTGGAACGTGACGGCGAAGGCTGGCAGGCGGAGATGATTCTCGATATTTGAGAACGCTTTGGCTCAATTGCCGACGCGTTCGATCTTCAGTTCGTGCGCGGCGATAAAGGCGTCGGCTTCTGCACGGGTGAAGATGCCGGCGGTGGTGCCGACCGCTCGAACGCAACTCGCACCGATTGCGCTGGCGAGCTTGAGGCAGGCGATTTCGTCGAGCCCGTCGAGCAGGCCGGCGATGTAGCCGGCGTCGAACGCATCGCCGCCGCCGGTACCGTCGACAAACTCGACCGGGTAGGTGCCCAGGCGAGCGCGAAGGGTGTCGGAGACGACGACCGAGCCTTTCGAGCCGCAGGTGATCACCACTCGCTTCGCGCCCATTTTGTAGAACGTTTCGGCCTGACGCATCGGGTCGTTCTCGCCGAGCATAACGGCCGCTTCGTCGGTGTTGGGCAGGAAGACGTCGGTGTAGGGGAGCACAGGTTCGAGCTGGCGGATGTAGTCGGCCGGGCCGGGAATGGCGACGTCGAGCAGGGTCGTCGTGCCGTTGGCGCGGGCGGTCTTGAATCGCTCGGCCAGCTCGGTCGTGTTCAGGTTGGGCAGAATGAACAGGCCGCCAACGTACAGCACCTTGGGACGAAGTGCGATGAGCGGGTCGAGATCGGCCGCGACGACCCCTTGGTTCGAGCCGAACGAGTGAATGAAGCGACGGTCTTCGCCGCGCACATTCACGATCAAACTCTGACTCGTGGCGCGGTTGGGGTCGGTGCCAAGACGCGAGACGTCGACGCCGGCGCGAGAAAGAGTTTCGGCGACGAACTTGCCGAAAACATCGTTCCCAACCTTGCCGCAGACGGTCGCCCGGATGCCGAGCTTCGAGAGCGCCATGCCGGCGTTGGAGGCGTTGCCGCCGATGTTGAGCACCAGGTCGCTCGCCATGACCAGCTCGCCCGCGGCGGGGAGGTGGTCGATCGGCGTGCTCAGGTGATCGGCCACGAGCACGCCGACACAGACGACGGGGATATCCGACGAGGAGGCGGAGGAAGAGGACGACACGGGCGGCATCGCTCCAGAGACGGTTCGGTCAGGCGAAACGGGAGAGGAAACCGGTCAGGAGAGATCCGCGTCGGTGTTCGGCGAGCCGACCACGGCCTCGATCGAAACGTCGGCAGGCGCACCAATGCGCTTACCGATCAAATCCTCGATTTCGGCGGTGCTGAGTTCTTCCTTCTCCAGCAAGGCTTCCGTGAGACGTTCGAGCTCGTCGCGGTGTTCTTCGAGGATCCGATAGGCACGCTCGTCTGCCTCTCGGCAAATTCGCGCAACTTCCTCGTCAACAAGCTGTTGCGTGTGCTCGGAGTGATCGCGAGCGACCGACATCTCGCGGCCGAGGAACGGGTGTTCCTCGGTTCCTTGAATGAACACCGGGCCCACACGTTCCGACATGCCCCACTGCGTGACCATCATGCGCGCCAACCGGGTGGCGCGCTGGAGATCGCCCGCTGCACCCGCGGTGCGATCACCGTAGACGAGCCGTTCGGCTGCGCGACCGCCAAGCGCCATCGACAGCGTGGCCAGTACTTCGCTCTCGTTGATCGACAGGCGATCTTCCTCTTCGGGCAGGAAGTGCGTGACGCCCAACGCACGGCCGCGGGGGATGATCGTGACCTTGTGCACAGGGTCAGAACCTGGGGTCTTCCAGGCCACAAGTGCATGGCCGATTTCGTGATAGGCGGTCTTGCGCTTGCTCTTGGGCGAGATCAATTCCTCGCGCTTCGCACCCATCACAACCTTGTCGCGCGCGGCTTCGAAGTCGGACGCCTCGACCTTGTCCTTCTCTTCGCGCGTGGCGATGAGGGCGGATTCGTTGACGAGGTTCGCGAGATCGGCACCCGACATTCCGACGGTTCCCTTGGCGATCACGTCGAGATCGACCGAGGAATCGAGCGGGGTGTTGCGGGTGTGAACCTTGAGGATTTCGAGCCGGCCCTTTTTCGTCGGAAGATCGACGGTGACGTGGCGATCGAACCGGCCCGGACGAAGAAGCGCGGGGTCGAGCACGTCGGGGCGGTTCGTCGCGGCGAGAACGATGACGCTCTCGCTCGGCGAGAAGCCGTCCATCTCGGTGAGGATCTGGTTGAGTGTTTGTTCGCGTTCGTCGTGACCGCCGCCCAGTCCTGCGCCTCGGATACGGCCGACGGCGTCGATTTCGTCGATGAACAGGATGCAGGGGCTATTTTCTTTGGCGGTTTTGAACATGTCGCGGACGCGGCTGGCACCGACGCCGACGAACATCTGGATGAATTCCGAGCCCGAGATCGAGAAGAACGGCACGCCTGCTTCTCCGGCGACGGCGCGGGCGAGCAGGGTTTTACCGGTGCCCGGCGGGCCGTTGAGCAGCACGCCCTTGGGGATGCGGCCGCCCAGGCGCTGAAATTTCTCGGGGTTCTTGAGGAACTCGACGATTTCCTGAAGCTCGGCCTTGGCGTTTTCGAGCCCGGCGACTTCATCGAACGTCGTACGCTGCTTGGATTTATCGTGGCGCTTCGCGGGACTTTTCACGAAGTTGCCCAGGATGCCGCCATCAAACTGGTCGCGGGCCCGGCGCATCATGAAGAAGATCAGACCGACGAAGATGACGCTCGGCAGGAGAATCGTCAGCCAGAGGACGCTGTTGGCGCTATCGTTGGGCTGGAACGTCACGCGCGGAGCTTTGGCCGATTCCTTCTTAACTTCCTTGCCATCTTTGATTTCGATGGTTTCTTTGCCTGCTTTGCCTTCGCGATTTTCCAATTGCTTGGTAAGAGCGTCGATCGAGGCCTCGCTCGGGGGCAGGTAGGTGGAGAACTTCGTCACCTCCACGCCCGTCTGGTTATCTCCCGACTTGTAGGTTTCAAGTCGGCGGAGCTTGCCGCTGGCCTTCACGCCCTGGATGTCGAGCGATTCAATGTTGTCGGCCTTCACCTGGTCCATGAACCAGGTGTAACTCACCTGGGTTTCACCGCTTGGGGTGATTTTCCAGGTGATGAGCGCGACGAGAAGAATGACGATGACCCAGAGCCACGGCGGCGTGGGAGAGCCGCCCGACGTCGCCGGTTTCCGGCTGACGGGTGTAGGGCGGCGGGGTGGCTCTTGCGGCGGACGACTCTCCATATCCTACTCAATTCCCGAAAAGATCAGCGGCCGTCCGAACGAGTTCGGACGGTCGGGTGGGATCAGCCGTCGAGGTTACTTCGTTACGTCATTGTAGACCAGACGAAACGAAAAGTCAGCCGCTACCGACCGGCGGGTCTGCGGCCGCCAGCCTAGTGGCCCGGCTCAACCGATTCCAGCCATTTTTCGCAATCAATAGCCGCCGCACATCCCGCGCCAGCCGCAGTGATCGCCTGACGGTAATGGGTGTCGACCACATCGCCGGCGGCAAAAACGCCTTCAACGGTGGTTGTCGTGCCGTAATTGGGCAGCTTGTTGATGTCCAAACCCGCCGGTACCTCGATTCCGCCCCACGCCAGCGCGGTGCGATTGAGGATATACCCTTCGGGGGTCATCGCCACCTGGCCTTCGAAAACCGATGTGTTCGGCGAGTGGCCGATTGCCAGGAAGAGACCATCGAGCGGAAGCTCTTTCGTCGAACCATCAACCGTCGACTTCAGGCGTACGGCCTGGAAGAACGGGTGTGGTTCCTTTTCGCCAAGATAGGCGTCAATCGCCGAATTCCATTCGTACTCGATCTTGGGATTCGCGAGCGCACGATCTTGCATGATTTTTGAGGCGCGAAGCTTGTCGCGGCGGTGGATCATGATCACCTTGCGGGCGTAGCGAGTGAGGAAGGTTGCTTCCTCAACTGCCGAGTCGCCACCACCGACGATCGCCACTACCTTGTTGCGGTAGAGCGCGCCATCGCAGGTGGCGCAGGTGCTCAGACCGTAGCCCATGAACCGCATTTCGTCAGCGATGCCGAGCGTCTTCGCGGATGCGCCAGTCGCGATGATGATTGCGTCGGCCGTGTATTCTGCGCGGGCGGAATCGGGATCGATCGGGTCGACGATGGTCGTCACCTTGAAAGGACGGCGCGAGAAGTCGACCTTCACGGTCGCCTCGTTCCGGCAGTCGGCACCGAACTTCTTGGCCTGCTTGCGGATGTTATCCATCAGCTCCGGCCCCATGATCCCTTCGGGCCAGCCGGGAAAATTCTCAACGACCGTCGTCCAGGTAAGCTGACCGCCAGGTTCCTTCCCTTCGAAGACGAGCGGCGCGAGGTTCGCCCGCGCTGTGTAAAGCGCGGCGGTGAGTCCGGCCGAACCGGATCCAATAATAATCACTTTATGGTGCGACATTCTGACCTGACCTCTCGCGCGATCTCGACCCAAGAGCACGTGGAAACGAACCACGATCGTCGACTATTTACGATCGTACCAGAGCCGTCCAGTTGCTGAACGGATCCGACCGACGTTAGCGCGGGTTGCGCCTCGCCAGGCAAAGACTTTCGCACAAAACGGCGGAATCTCCAAGAACCCACCACACCGTGGGAAAGATTCGCTGGATGGATTTCACGGTGATGACGTGTGGGTCATCAAGCGTCACGCCAGAAATTGGCGCGGCCTTTGCATAACGGACCAGTGTGATGGTGTCGGCGTGGGGGCCGCATCTGGAAAGCGAACGACGGTTAGGCCGCGGCGGCTATCAGCACGCCTGCGCTGGGGGAACGCGCGGCCAGTTCATTTGTGGGGCATCGATCAATGGGGCTATCGGAATGGACGGCGAAGCTCGAAGAATTTGATACGTCGTATTTCCTTTTGGTTGTGCTGGGGTTGGTCGGGCTGATTGCTGCGATCCTGTTTCGCGTCGGTTTTATTAGCTGGTTGCTCCAGGCGGCGAGCACTCTTATCCGCCGGACGATCCGCAATGGCTTCTTGCTCTGGGAAAGGAGCCTTTCCTGGGCGCCCTGGACGGCCGTGCTTGGCATGTCCGCCGGATTGTGGTTCGGGGGATTGATCCTCGGCCGATGGATTCCAGTCGTTCGCGTGCTTTGCGGGCTGGCGCTTTTGTTTATCGGCGTCGTCGCATGTTTCGCTTATATGTATGTTGACTCCGAGCGTTCGGAGGTGAAGCGAGGACACAAGGCGGTATTCAAACCGCTCAAGGGGCAGGCAATCGCGCGGCATCTGGCGCTCTATGGCGATCTGCTTCACGTTCCTTACCTCATCACGGCGAGCGCTGCGACGGTCGGTGGTTTTGCGTTGCTGAATCAAGGAGTGTTCGAGTCGGGTGGGTCGAGTTGGTACGAAATCGCGGAGAAATCCGACGGGCCGATTTATGTTGATTTCCTGGTTTACGCGATCGTCAAACTGCTTGGGTTGCTCGACGTGCTTGATGTCGCTCGCTCGCACCACCTTGTGGGGGAGCTTGACGTCAGGCCGGTGAAATGGCCTGCCACCGCGATGTTGGTTGCGTTCAAGACGTTTTTCACCGTCGTGCTCGTGCAGCAGATCTCGTCGTCGCTACGGCAACGCCGAAATCTGGGCGAGACGATCAACGACTTCTGGAGTCCGCACGAGCCGATTCACGACCGCGCTCGCGACGCCTTGCCGCAATATGGTGTGATGGCGATCCGTCCCTTGCTTTCCTCGCTACGAGCTTTCTCGTCACTCACAAAAGAACTGCGTGATGAGCTTCCGGTCGTGCTGGCGACGGTTGGACCAAGCGTTACGCCCACGCTCTTGCGACACCTTAACGATCCGCACGAGCACGTGAGGGCGATTGCAGTTGCGGCCCTTGGTCTACTGCGAGTGCAGGACGCCACACCGCTTCTCGTTGCGATGGCAAAGGATCCCAGCGACATGATCCGCCAGAATGTGGCCGAGGCGCTCGGAAGCATCGGTGCTGCGGCCGTGGAATTTCCCAATGAAACACGAGGACTTCCGCTAGGCAGGCGTTCGCGGATTCAGTTGGCTGTCGCGTGGCTTCGCAAGAGAAAACGCGTGCATCCGCGGCTTCGCAAGGCTGTGAAATGGCTCCAAAAGCAAGAGAAATTCCGGCACGTGCGCTTCGTCGATCCCGTGCAGGCGTCTGTGGCGACGCTCGAAAAGGCTCTCGCCGATTCAATTCCAGCAGTCCGCGCTGCTGCAGCCGTGGCGGTCGGTGTCATCGGCCCTGCGGCAGCTCGCGTGGCTCCTTCGCTGATCGGCCTGCTCAATGAGGCCGATGATCTCGTACGCTGTCGTGCGGCCGAAGCGCTGGGCAAGCTTGGTGGCGATCCCGACGTGGTCGTGGAAGCAGTGACGCGCTTGCTCGAGGACGCTTCACCCATCGTCAAAACGACGGCGATCCAGACGCTGGGCGAGATGGGAGAAGCGGCCGCTCCAGCGGTTCCTACGATCGTGCGTCTCTTGCAAGATCGCGATGAGGCTGTGCGTGAAGCCGCGGCAGCAACGCTCGCACGACTTGGGCCGCTTGATGAAGAAGCGATCGAGTCGCTCGTCGAAGGATTGGAAAGTGAAGATACCGTGGTCCGTGCTCGCACGGCCGAAGCTTTGGGCGCGATTGGTGCGCCGGTTGGCGAGGCCGCACCCGCGCTTGTTGAAGCGATTGACGACGACAACGATCGTGTGCGTGCGAAGGCTGTGCAGGCGCTTGGTATGATCGGTGAGGCGGCCGCACCGGCTGCTGTGCCCGGATTGTTGCGTGCGTTGCGCGATCGCGACAACTGGGTGAGCGCACTGGCCGCCGAGGCGCTTGGGCAAATGGGCGAATCGAGCGAGCATACGATTGAAGCGTTGGTTCAATCGCTTGGGCATGTGAATTCATGGGTTCGCGCCAATTCGGCTGAGGCGCTTGGACGCATGGGCGAGGCAGCGAAAATGGCTCGAATCGCGCTCGAACGGAGGAGCAGCGACGAGGACGCCGGGGTTCGAAGCCAGGTGATCCGGGCGCTGGGATTGATTGGCCCGGCCGATAATAGCTCGTTGCGAATTGTGCTCGAAGCGCTCGACGATTCTGACTCCTTCGTGCGAGTGGCCGCTGTGGAAACGCTTGGAAACTGGGAGAAGTCGAGCGATGCAATTGTCTCGGCGCTTTTGACCAAGCTTGACGATCCTAACGAAGAGGTGAAAGCGCGAGTCGCCGAGGTATTGCCGCATCTGGCGGGTGCGACGGACGATGTGATTGAAGCGTTGTGCCGGCGATTGCGCGAAGATGTGAGCACGTGGGTGCAAGTGCACGCCGCGCGAGCGTTGGGACGACTGGGCACAGAAGCGACTGCCGCTGGCCCGGTGTTGCTGGAAGCAGCGCGAACGGGTGATGTAACCGTTCGCGAGCAAGCGATGCGTGCACTTGTATTGATTCAACCCGAGGAGGCAACGCCGGCGTTTGTGAGCGGCCTGAAAGACCCGAGCGGCGATGTGCGGAAGATTGCCTCGGCGGGTTGGATGAAAGCCGAAGTGATTCCCGAAGAAGCGATTCCGACGCTCATCGACGCGCTTCGCGATCCGGAAGTGCAGGTGCGAGCCAACGCGTCGCACGCGCTTGCAAGAGTCGAAACACTGCCCGCCTCCGCAGTGCCGCTGCTGATTGAATGTGCCAGCGATCCCTCCGACGGTTTGCGAATGAATTCTGCGCTCGCACTCGTTGAGGAAACGGGAAAGCCCGTGACCGACTTGATGCGGCGCTTGCTTGCCGACCCAAATTCGCGCGTGTCGCTGATCGCGGCCGAGGCGTTACTTGCGAGTGAACCAGAAAACGCCGAGGCGCGTGCCGTGCTGACACGAGCGTTGGAAGATCCGGATGCTCGCGTACGCAAGACAGCGCAAGGGGTGATTGCACAAATCGAAGAGGAACAGGTTGCAACAAGCTGACGGCAATTTAGGGAAGGTGATGGCCGTCAGCCGTTTAGGGGTTGGTTACTTGCTCGTTTTTTCGGCGACGCGATCGAACGGAACGAGTTTGAGGTTGGGCAGCGAATTGTCATGCACAAGTGCGCCGATCGAGCCAACGAAGAAATCGGCATCGTCGGCGACGTCGAGGTTAAAGACCGGTTGCACTGGTGCCGATTCAATCGCGGTCACGCTGGTGACGCTTCCGAGCACTCGAAGCGTATCGCCGACTTTGAGGTCACGCGCCATCACCCACCCCTGGCCGACTTTCCAGAAGCGGTGGAAATAGCTGGAGATGATGGAATCACCGTTGAGCACGACCTTGTAGGTTGGACTTGGCAGGTTGTGGTGGAGGACGGTGACTGGCTTGTAGCGGAGCTTACCGGTGGCCATTTCCTGACTGAGGACGAGGTCGCCGACTTTGAGGTCTTCGATTGGCCGCGTGCCCGATGGTGTTTGGACCGGCGTGCCTTTGCCGAAGCAACTGATGCGCGAGAAGCTAAGCGCTTGTAAGCCAGGTGTGGCGACTGCCTGCGGCGTGTAATTTATGGGAACTTCTTCAACAATGGTCGGGGTTTGGTCGGGAGTCGTGTATGCGTAACCTATCTGGTTCGAAAGCCATTTTTCCCATGCTTCTCTATCGTCGCCTAGCGTTTTGCCAGTTCCCGCAGTCAAGAGAGCAATCGAACGTATGTTGTCCCGAGCGATTTTGCTGTTGGCGTCATCAAGAATGCCCTTATCGCCGTTTAACTGATCGATCGACGCGTTTTGCGAATTGATTGCGTCGCGTTGAAGTTGTGCGAGCGGGACGTTAATGGTTTTGCCCGCCGTGATCGTCAGATAAGTATCGGGTTTGAACGCGAACGTGCCGAGCCTCTGCGGCAAGCTTTGCTCATAAAAGAGTTCGAGGTTTCGTTGGTACGCTCGAGCCGCGTTCAACTCTGTCGTTGCAAGATACGCGCCCTGTCCGGCCAAGCTTGTTCCTTGGAGCGCATGGTTGAGGTTCCCTATCGCTCGGTTAGTGTTGGGTCCAGGAGTGGTAGATTGGTCTAACGCTTGGTTCGCCGCTACCGATGACAGGTAAGCGTTGTCAAAAGGAGAAACTGAGGTTAGCCCCGCCTCGTAACCGCCCAGAGCACGGGCTAGCTGGGATGCTGGCATCAAGGGCGTTGTGACGACTTCCGCGATTCGCGATACCACGGGTTCACCGTTGGGACCGGCAACAATCCGGTCGCCCGGCTGCGGTTGGTAGGCAACACCAGGACGATAAATCCGCTTGTAATTGCCTGTTTTGGTTTTGATATCGAGAATGCCCGGATCATCGGGACCGCCAACAGGCTTCATGGTGTAAACGATTTTGGAGCGTAGCAAGGTGATAGGAAGATCGGCCCATTCGCGTGGATCTCGTCGGCGAAGCGTGTCGATCGCGCGAGCGCGGATGTCATCCGATTCAGCCAGCAGAGCGAAACGGGCAAGTGCACGAGAAGATTCGATCGCATCGATTTGGCCCAGCACCTGCAGGGCAATGCGCTGGTGGTTGAAATCTCCACCAGCGAACGTTTTCAGCAGCATCGGCACTGCGCGGACATGGCTGATCTCAGCGAGAGCCTTCTCTGCGTCGGCACGCTTGGCCTTGCTTTTCAACTGATCTCGAAGCGTCTCGAATCTTGGCCTCCATTCGCGATCTGCCGCGATTTGCGTCTCACGCTCAGCTTTTTCGAACGCAGCCTGCCTCTCAGTGATCCAACGATTACCGACTTTCTTATATCCGAGCTTCTTTAATGCCTCGGCGTTCGTAGGCTCGAGCCGAAGTGCGGTCGCAAAGTGAGCACGGGCTTCGTCGGTTAATCCTTTCTCTTCGCACCAAAGACCAAGCTTATATTGCGGCCCCGCGGCGACGGGCGTTTTCACTCGTCGCGCGTTGTATTCGACGAGTAGATCGGCGTGAGCAACGTCCGTTTTGATCGCGTCGGCGACTGCTTCGGGGCGTTTCCAAGTTCCCTTGTATTCGACGAGTCCCAGCAAGCCGCGGGCGAGGGCATTGGTTGGGTCGCGCAGTACGACGGCGCCGAGATGTTTGAGTCTCTCTTGCTCGAGTCCGTGCTGTTCGCACCAGAGTGCGAGTTTGATCTGTGCATCGGCGTCGCGGCTGGTCTGTGCCTTTCGCGACTCATACTCGGATGCGATTGTTGGAGCAGGTTTTAGGTTTGCGATCGCGGGTTCATCAGGAGTCGCGACGAGCAAGCCCGCAATAACGAGTGGCGCGAGACCAAGCATTGCAAACGCCTCCACGTAACGCCGGAAGAGGAACGCTCGTGAACTTTTTGGGATGTCTGCGGCTGAACTTCTTGAGGTCGAGAATTCTTGGTTGCGTCTTGGTGATGACTGGACTGAAGCCGAGCCATCCAACGGTGCGGACGCGTCATTTCGTCTGGGTGGCGACTGCGTCGAACGGAACGAGTTTGAGATCGGGGATGCTCGCGTCGTAGACCAATGCCGCGATTGAGCCGACGAAGAAATTCGAGTCATCGGCGACGTTCAGATTGAATACGGGCTGAACGGGAGACGGCTCGATCGACGAAATTGTGGCGACGCTTCCGAGAACGCGGATCTTGTCGTCAACCTTGAGATCACGCGCCATGACCCATCCTTGGCCAACTTTCCAGAAGCGGTGGAAGTGGCTCGAGACGAGAGCCTCGCCATTGAGCATGATTTTATGGGTCGGGCTCGGAGGGTTATGATGAACTGCGACAATTGGCTTGTAATGAAGCTTGCCCGAGGCCATTTCCTGGCTTAACACGAGATCGCCGATCTTGAGATCTTCGATCGCTCGTGCACCCGATGGTGTCCTTACGAGAGTTCCTTTTCCAAAACAATTGTGGCTTGGAGGAGGGGGAATTCTGGCGTTGAGCATGTCGAGGCTGGCTGTCGCTGTGACTTGAGATTGAAACGTTGTTGGGACCTCTTCCACAACCGTCGGCGCTTGCTGGGGTGTTACGTACGCATATCCGATTTGCGTGGTGAACCACTTATCCCAAGCTTCGCGATCGTCGCCGAACGCAAGTCCTGTTGTGGTTGTTAGAAGGTCTAGCGAACGCGAATTCGTCTTGGAAACGTTCCGGTTGTAATCATCCAGAAGAGACTTATCCGCGTTGAGGCTGTCGACCGCGGCCGACTGCGAGTTTAGTGCGTCGCGCTGAAGTTGGGCCAGGGGCACGTTGGTTGTGCTTGCGACCTCAAAAAGGAGCCCATTCGAACCTAAGAAGCCGTACGAATTGGCGCCGCGCTGCACCCATTGCTTGGCAGCCATTTCCGGCCCAAGCACGGAATAGGTGAGAAGATTGCGTTGGAAGTTCTGCTCCGTGGCAACGGCTGCACTGGCCAGACGCTCGCCCTGGCCGGCGAAAGATGAGCCTTGCAACGCGTGATTGAGTTGTCCCGTCACGGCGTTGGCGTTTGGCCCCAAGATCACTGGCTGGTCCAACACAAGTGCATTCTGAGTGGCGTAGGCATAGACGATGTTGGGACCGATCCCAGGTGGCAAACCTAACGCATTTGCTGTATCACGTGCTCCTTGCCAACTTGCCGAGGAGATGATATTTGCCTGACCTGTCTCAAAGATTCCATTGAGACGAGATACGATTTGTTGACCTGACGCGTCGGTAAAGATCCGATCGCCGGGTTGAATTTGATATGCGGCGCCGGGGCGATAGATTCTCTTGTAGTTTGTCGTTTTTGTGGTGATTTCAAGAAAACCTGGGTCGGTCGGACCGCCGACAGGTTTCATCTTGTAATTGATCCTGGAACGCAGAAGAACGAGCGGTAGATCGGCCCATTCGCGAGGGTCGCGACGACGCAGCGTGGCGGTGGCGCGGGCGCGAATGTCGGCCGATTCGGCAAACATCGCATATTTTGCCAAGGCACGCGATGATTCGATCGCATCAATTTGTCCCAACACTTGAACGGTCATTTGCTGCTGGTCGACGTCTCCGCCCACAAAAGTTTTCAACAACATCGGCACAGCGCGGACATGGCTGATCTCGGCGAGCATCCTCTCGGCGTCGGCTCGCTTCGTCTTACTCTTAAACTGCGAGTGCAAAGCCTCGAAACGCGGCTTCCATTCACGATCGGCCGCCGTTTGCGCCTCGCGTTCCGCTTTTTCGAACGCGGCTTGCCTCTCGGTGATCCAACGATTACCGACTTTCTTATATCCAAGCTTCTTCAGCGAGTCGACGTTCGTGGGCTCGAGCCGGAGCGCGGTCGCGAAGTGAGCGCGAGCTTCATCGGTTAATCCTTTCTCTTCGCACCAAAGGCCAAGCTTGTATTGCGGTCCGGCGGCGACGGGCGTTTTCACTCGTCGCGCGTTGTATTCGACGAGCAAATCGGCGTGAGCGACGTCGGTCTTGATCGCGTCGGCGACTGCTTCGGGGCGTTTCCAGGTTCCCTTGTATTCGACGAGCCCAAGCAAGCCGCGTGCGAGGGCATTGGTTGGGTCGCGGAGTACGACGGCGCCGAGATGTTTGAGTCTCTCTTGCTCGAGTCCGTGCTGTTCGCACCAGAGTGCGAGTTTGATCTGGGCATCGGCGTCGCGGCCGGTCTGTGCCTTTCGCGACTCATACTCGGATGCGATTGTTGGAGCGGGTTTCAGATTGGCTGCGGCTGGTTCCTCGGGATTAGCAGCCAGCACACTCGCGACGATCAGCGACGTGAGACAAAACATCGAAAACGCCTCCACGTAACGCCGGAAGAGGATGCTCGTGTAAAGCTTGGAGTGCCTACGGCTAAGTTTCTCGAAAAAAGAGGAAACTCAGCCGCATCGAATTGACCACTTGACTGAAGCCGGGCCGTCCAACGCTATGAGCATGTCACTTCGTTTGGGCGGCGACCGCGTCGAAGGGAAGTAGCTTGAGGTCGGGCAACGTGACGTCGTGAACCAATGCCGACGCCGTTCCTACGAAGAAATTCGCATCATCGGCTACCGTCAGGTTGAACACGTGCTGCACCTGCGCGTCTTCAATCGCGGTCACCTTAGCCACTCCGCCAATGACTCGAATCGTGTCGCCTTGCTTGAGGTCGCGTGCCATGACCCAACCAAATCCGGCTTTCCAGAATCGATGGATGTGGCTGGAAATGATTGGTTGGCCGTCGAGTTCGACTTTGTATGTTGGAGCAGGTGGGTTGTGATGCACTGCAATTACGGGACGGTAACGCAACTTTCCGGATGCGAGATGTTGGCTAAGAACGATATCGCCCAATTTCAACTCCTCGATCGGCTTCGGGCCGGATGAGGTTTGAACCATTGTGCCTTTACCGAAACAACTATGGTAGTTGCTGAGAACTCCAAAAACCTGAGCACCGCTTGTCACAACGAGTTGAGGGGTGTAGTTGACCGGTACATCTTCAACGACCGTGGGCAAGTCCGTTGCCGTTGTGATCGAATAGCCTGTAACGCGCGCACACCACTTTTCCCAGGCGATTCGATCGTCGCCAAATGATTGGCCAGTTGCTGCCGTCAAGAGCGCGAGCAACGGAGCGTTTGCTCGTGTGATTGCCTCGTTCATTCGATCAAGGATCGACTTGTCTCCATTCAACTGATCCGCAGCGGCGGCTTGTGAATTAAGAGCTTCACGCTGAAGTTGGGCGACAGATAGGTTTTGGGTCCGAGAATAAGTGAAATCGATTTGACCGCCTGCTCCACGTACGGCGGGGCTAGCGAAGGATTGGTTTACCAAACCAGCGACAGTTGGCGTATTCGCTCGATATGCCATTTCAAAGGGTAGTTGTTGCGCCACTCGAGCGTTTGTGAGATAGGCAGTTGCCAGCCCTTGGCCTTGGCCAAAGAATGGCGTGTTTTGAAGTGCGCGGTTAAGATCTCCAACCACGACCGATGAGTTCTGGCCTGATCTTATGGCGCCGTAGAGTGCAGCAATTGTCGACTGGCCGATGAACGAGGCATCTTGGGGATTTGTCCAAGGGTTGACATTAGAAAGCCCCACGTCATACGCAGCCATACCTGCTAATAGGCCGTCGGGACGAACCCAGCCCGATTCCTGAACCTCGCCCATTCGAGAAACTATCAATTGTCCAGTTGCGTCGGTTCCCACGCGATCACCGGGCTGTGGTTGATAGGCAACGCCAGGCCGATAGATCCGCTTGTATTTGACGGATGGAGTTTGAATATCCAGCACACCAGGGTCGTTCGGGCCGCCGATAGCTTTGATTTTGTAAACGATTTTCGATTGCAAGAGTCGAATTGCAAGATCAACCCATTCGCGTGCGTCGCGTCGTTTCAGTGTCTCTGTCGCTCGCCGACGTATTTCGGGAGAATTGGAAAGAAGTGCGATTTTCGCAAGGTTTCTGGAACTATCAATCGCGTCGATTTGCCCTAGAAGCTGTACGCTGATCCGCTGATCAGGTTCGCTCGACGTCGCGAAGACCCTCATGATCGAAGGCACTGCTCTTGGATCTGAGATTTGGGCTAAAGCATTCTCGGCTTGGGTACGCTTGTTTCGATCCTTCAGGTGAGCTCGAAGCTGTTCGAGTTGTGCTTTCCACTTCTTGTCAGCTTCGGATTGAACTTCTTTTTCTGCCTTTTCACGCTCAGCCTGAGCGTCGGTCGTCCAGCGATTACCGACTTTTTTATATCCAAGCTTCTTCAGTGCGTCGACGTTCGTGGGCTCGAGCCGAAGTGCGGTCGCAAAGTGAGCACGGGCTTCGTCGGTTAATCCTTTCTCTTCGCACCAAAGACCAAGCTTATATTGCGGCCCCGCGGCGACGGGCGTTTTCACTCGTCGCGCGTTGTATTCGACGAGTAGATCGGCGTGAGCAACGTCCGTTTTGATCGCGTCGGCGACTGCTTCGGGGCGTTTCCAAGTTCCCTTGTATTCGACGAGTCCCAGCAAGCCGCGGGCGAGGGCATTGGTTGGGTCGCGCAGTACGACGGCGCCGAGATGTTTGAGTCTCTCTTGCTCGAGTCCGTGCTGTTCGCACCAGAGTGCGAGTTTGATCTGTGCATCGGCGTCGCGGCTGGTCTGTGCCTTTCGCGACTCATACTCGGATGCGATTGTTGGAGCAGGTTTCAGATTGGCTGCGGCTGGTTCCTCAGGATTAGCAGCCAGCACACCCGCGACGATCAGCGACGTGAGACCAAACATCGCAACTGCCTCCGCACTAAGGGGGAAGGAGACATCTGGCTGCATCATTGCCTGCATGCAAATGAGTGTCAAGGAAAATCGGCGTAAGAAAGCATCAAGCTTCAGAAAATGGGAGGCCAGAACTACGGTGTCGCATATGTGGCAATCGTCAGGGCCGCAATCGGACGTTTGGGACGCTGAGGAATTCATGGATCGCGCTGATCTAAACACGTCGGTCGTAAGTGCGCTAAGTAAATGAGCGTGTCACTTTATGTTGAATCGCGAGTATGAGTCTTTGTTACTGCGAAAGACGGCCGATTGTCTCGCCGGTACCGGTTTGGCAGATCATTTGGCGACGACTTGCACCGATGTTCGGCTCACTCTGATTTGCACGATGCTATGCTTATCGCTTGAGGTGTCGTGAACAGCGTCGGCAAGAATTGGGGTTCGTCGTGCGTTGTACCGGTCTTATCCGGTATCTGTGGAATTATTGTCATGAAGCGTATCCGAACGAATCGTCGCTGGAACCACCGCGGGTCTCTCAAGCTGGCGTTTTTGGATATCCTTGAGCCGCGGAATTTGCTCAGCGGTACTCCGACTGCAGTCGACGCGTTTGGTCAGATTCCGCTGAGTTTCGAGGTGAACCAGGGCCAGACGGATGCTCAGGTGAAGTTTCTTGCGCGCGGCGCGAATGGAACGGTTTTCTTCACACCGGGCGCAACGGTTCTATCGCTTGCAGGTAATGGTTCGGATGCTGCGCTTTATATGAGCCTTGGTGGAGCGAACCCCAATTCGAACATTGTTGGCTTGGACAAGCTTTCGAGCGTGACGAACAACTTCGTCGGCAATGATCCCAGCAAGTGGCAGACGAATATTGCCAACTATGGTCGTGTGGAAGAGCAGGGCGTTTATCCTGGGATTGATCTGACCTATTACGGCAATCATCAGCAGTTGGAGTATGACTTCAACGTTTCGCCTGGTGCCGATCCCAATGCGATTCGCATGTCATTCCAGGGGGCACAATCGACCTCGATCGACTCGCAGGGAAATCTGGTATTGCAGATCAACGGCAGCAGCGTGGTCGAGCATGCGCCGGTGCTTTATCAGGTGTCATCGAATGGTCAGCGAGAGTCGGTTTCGGGGCATTTTGTTATCGAGGCTGACGGGCAGGTGGGGTTTGCGGTTGGGGCTTATGATGCGTCGCGGGCCTTGGTGATTGATCCGACACTGGATTATTCGACGTTTCTTGGTGGAAGCGGCACAAGTTCGGGACGCAGTATCGCGGTCGACGCAGAGGGCAATGCGTATATAGCCGGTAACACGGAATCGACGACTTTCCCAACGACTCCTGGAGCGTTTCAAACAAATATCGCCGCTGGGACGCATACGTTCATCGCCAAGCTCAATCCCACTGGAACAGCGCTTGTCTATGCAACTTACATCGGTGGCAGCGGTCCTGCGGATTTCTGTAATGCGATTGCGGTGGACGACCAGGGCAACGCTTATGTGACCGGCCAAACCTTTTCCGATGATTTTCCTACAACTCCAGGAGCGTTTCAGACGGTGCATCACGCTCCGGTTTCGAGTCCTTTCGTGACGAAACTCAGCGCAGATGGATCTCATCTGGTTTATTCAACATATTTAGGGGGAAGCGGAGACGACCGAGGTTACGGAATTGCGGTCGACTCGTCAGGAAGCGCGTATGTTACCGGCTTAGCGAATTCAAGCGATTTTCCAACCACCTCGGGTGCGTTTCAGCCTTCTAAGGGGAGCGGCAGTGCGGCGTTTGTCGCCAAGCTGAATCCGGCCGGCTCGGCGCTGTCCTATTCAACGTTCCTCGACGGCAACACGTTCAACGCGACGACTCTCGGGCAAGGAATCGCTGTCGATACGACGGGTAACGCGTATGTTGCCGGTTACACTCTATCGAAGTCATTCCCCACGACTCCGGGGGCGTTTCAGACAATTTTCAGTGGTAACTCGGACGGCTTCGTAACCAAGCTGAACCCCACAGGATCGGGCCTCGTCTATTCGACTCTTCTTGGCAACGCGGGAGCTGTTGATGCGAATGCCATCGCGATCGATTCCGTTGGCAATGCATACGTGACCGGATCTGGCGTGTATGTGACGAAGCTTGATTCGACGGGATCTCGACTGGTGTACTCGACGCATTTCGGTGACGGCATCGGCGAAGGAATCGCAGTCGATTCGGCGGGCAATGCGTACGTCGGCGGTTATACAGAGTCGAATGACTTCCCGACAACGCCGGGGGCGATCAACGTTCAATTGGGGCCAAATCCAAGAGGGTTCGTCACCAAGCTCGACTCTACCGGTTCATTGTTGCTCTATTCAACCTATCTCGGTGGCAACGGTCATTTCGATAGCGTGCAGGACGTGGCAGTTGATTCCAGCGGGCATGTGTATGCGACTGGCGAGACGGGTTCTGCCAATTTCCCGACAACACCGGGCGCGCTTCAGACGATACTGCCGGCTGGCAGCCAGATCGCGTTTGTAACCAAGATCGATACGACCAGTTCAACCACGACCAGCCTTGATGTTGTTCCAAATCCGTCGATCGCCGGCAGTCCCGTCACATTTACTGCTACGGTAACAAAGATTGCCGGGGCGGTGGGCACGCCGACGGGAAGTATCACGTTCCGCACCGGTGATGTCGTGTTGGGGACGGTGCCGCTTATCAATGGCCAGGCCGCCTTCACAACCACATCGTTGGCCGTCGGTGACCAAACGATTACGGCTGTCTATAGCGGTGATCTATCCTTCGCCACAAGCAGTGCCAGCGCGCAGCAAACGGTTCTCTCGCAGGCGGCCCCTGCAGTCAAAAGTGTGCAACAGTCTGGATTCGTCGGCCCGACGCCGATGGTGCAACTGGCCTTCTCGCAGCCGCTCGACATTGTGAGCGCACAAAGACGCCGTAACTATCTCATCACTGATTTTCATGGACATACGATCGGCATTCGCTCGATCCAGTATGATGCGGTCGCGCGGACTATAACTCTCACGCTCGCGCATCGTCTCAACAGTCACTATAACTACCGGCTGACTGTGAAAGGGACGCCTCCCAACGGCGTGAAAAGCCTTGCAGGGACTCGCCTCGATGGCACAGGTAAGGGACATCCCGGAACGAACTATCACGTGATTTTCGCCAAGTCTTCGCCGCCAATCTCGAAACTGGCGGCGCAGCACGCGAATCACCCTCGCGGTCCGGTCACACATCGTGCCGGCCATTCGTCGAGGAAAAGCTAAGAAAGCGAACTCGGCGCAATCGATCAATCTCCTCCGCCAACTCTGGCATTTGCGGAATCATTCTCATGAAGCGTATCCGAACGAATCGTCGCTCGAACTACCGCGGATCTCTTAGGCCGGCGTTTTTGGACATCCTTGAATCGCGAAATCTGCTCAGCGGTACTCCGACTGCCGCTGAAGCGTTTGGCCAAATTCCTCTCAGTTTCGAGGTGAATCAGGGTCAGACGGATGCTCAGGTGAAGTTTCTTGCGCGCGGTACGAATGGGACGGTCTTCTTCACGCCGGGTGCAACGGTTCTATCGCTTGCAGGTAATGGTTCGGATGCTGCGCTTTATATGAGCCTTGGTGGAGCGAACCCCAATTCGAACATTGTTGGCTTGGACAAGCTTTCGAGCGTGACGAACAACTTCGTCGGCAATGATCCCAGCAAGTGGCAGACGAATATTGCCAACTATGGTCGTGTGGAAGAGCAGGGCGTTTATCCTGGGATTGATCTGACCTATTACGGCAATCATCAGCAGTTGGAGTATGACTTCAACGTTTCGCCTGGTGCCGATCCCAATGCGATTCGCATGTCATTCCAGGGGGCACAATCGACCTCGATCGACTCGCAGGGAAATCTGGTATTGCAGATCAACGGCAGCAGCGTGGTCGAGCATGCGCCGGTGCTTTATCAGGTGTCATCGAATGGTCAGCGAGAGTCGGTTTCGGGGCATTTTGTTATTGAGGCAGACGGGCAGGTTGGATTTGCGGTTGGGGCTTATGACACGACGCGGGCGTTGGTGATTGATCCGACGCTGGATTATTCGACATACCTTGGTGGGACGGGCGGCGTTTCAGGGAACAAAATCACGGTCGACGCTACGGGCAATGCCTACGTCGTCGGTGATGTTGCGTCGGCAGCGTTCCCAACCACGCCGGGCGCGTTTCAGCCAAACCTTGTTGGTGTGAACGATGCATTCGTGGCGAAGTTGAATGCGGCCGGCACGGCTCTGGTTTACGCGACTTATCTCGGAGGAAGCGGCTTTATTGATGCGGGAACTGACATTGCTGTCGACAACCTGGGCAACGCTTATATTACAGGTCAAACCGATTCATCGAATTTCCCCACGACTCCTGGCGCCTTTCAGACCACCATTCCCAATACCGACGGGACGATATTCGTTACCAAGCTGAATCCCACCGGCTCGCAACTGATTTACTCGACCTTTCTCGGGGGTAGCCTGCAGGATATAAGCTACGGCATTGCACTCGATGGTGCCGGCAGCGCGTATGTCACGGGCACGACCTCATCGGCTGATTTTCCAACAACTCCAGGTGCGTTTGCTTCGGCAACCGGAGGTCAGTCCTCATCCGCGTTTGTCGCGAAGTTCAATCCTGCAGGATCGGGGTTGGTTTACTCCACACTGCTGGACGGTGGTCCAAAAGACTCCACAACGATTGCGACTGCGATTGCTGTCAATGCAACCGGCGAAGCGTACGTGACGGGCTCTACGCAGTCGCCGATCTTCCCGACGACGGTTGGAGCATACCAGACGACGCTCTCCGGCAAATCTGACGTCTTCGTGACCGAGTTCAACTCGACCGGTTCTGCGCTGGTGTTTTCAACCTTCATCGGTGGCGAAGGGTATGACAGTGGCAGATCGATCGCAGTCGACGCGTCTGGAAATGTCTACGTTGGAGGCAGCTCGGCTTCTCCGTCTTTCATCGGAAGCACCGTCGTTAACGGAGTGCCCGTCCCACAAGCCGACTATCCGACAACGCCGGGCGCGTTTCAACGCGTGAACCTTAACCCGAACAAGAATTTGAATCCCGGGTCGAACGGAGTCATTTCCAAGCTCAATCCCTCAGGGTCGCAATTGGTCTTTTCAACCTTTCTCGGGGGGAGCGGTGATTCGGCGGTGACAGGCCTTGCGGTCGACCAATCGGGCAACGTTTATGTGGGGGGAACCGTCGGCATCGTTGGAACCACGACTTCGACTGCTTTTCCCGTCATCGCCGGAGCACTCGACAACCAGTTGGGCGATCTTCAGTTAGGGTTTGTAACAAAAATCGACTCGACTGGTTCGTTCCTGTACTACTCGACTTACCTGGGCGGCGAAGGTGATCTCAACTCGGTCGGTGGTGTCGCGCTCGATTCAGCGGGACACCTCTATGTCACTGGGCTCACCAACTCGACCAATTTTCCGACGACTCCAGCCGCGCTACAAACAACCAATCCTCCGGGCAATACTCTTGCCTTCGTCACCAAGTTCGATCTGACCACTCAAACGACAACGACTCTGAACGCAGCTCCAAATCCTTCGGTCGCTGGCGCTCCCGTGACGTTCACGGCAACCGTGGCACAAGCCCCTGGTTTGCCGGGCGCGCCGTCGGGAAGTGTCACGTTTCTCAACGGCAACATCCCGCTGGCGACGATTCCTCTGGTCAACGGTCAGGCCGTTTACACGACTGACACCCTCGCTGTTGGTACACAGACCATCACGGCCGTTTACAGTGGCGATCTCTCGTTTACCTCGAGCACGGCGAGCGTAACCGAGACAGTTCTTTCACTTGCGGCACCGACTGTTGTTAGCGTGCAACAGTCTGGATTCGTCGGCCCGACGCCGATGGTGCAACTCGTTTTCTCGCAACCGCTCGACGTTGCGAGTGCGCAGCGACGCCGTAACTACTTGATTACCGATTTTCATGGTCACACGATCGGCATTCGCTCGATTCAGTACGATGCCGCCGCGCAATCCGTGACGTTGACGCTCGCCCATCGTCTCAACAGTCACTACAACTACCGGCTGACTGTGAAAGGTACGCCTCCCAACGGCGTGAAAAGCCTTGCAGGGACACGGCTCGACGGCACGGGTAAGGGACATCCTGGGACGAATTACCACGTGATTTTCGCCAAATCATCGCCGCCGATCTCGAAACCGGCGGCGCAGCACGCGAATCATCCTCGCGGACCGGCTGCGGTTCGTCATGCGCAGTCGCGCAAGGGTTAAAGCCCCCGAAACACGGCGAGGGGTATCCAATCTCCCCGCCATTTTTAGTGCGAAAGCAGCGTTCGGAGGGCATTTTTGCGTTCCGAACGTTTACGTGCGCCCAGAACACAGCCTGTTTTGGTTTGTGTCAATCGAGGCGGAAACAAGCGGAAATGAATTCTGTGACGCGAAATATTTTTGCGAAGACATCGAGAAAAAAGAGCGCCACACGGCGCATTGAGAGACGTAACACACTTCAGTTGAGACCGTATTTGCTACGGATGCGAGAAATCTGACCTAAGCTCTGGGTAGTGCCGGGCGGGAGCCGAATGGTTCGGCGAAGCAGGGCAAAAAGCAGCGGACGCGAACCGCAACTCGAGGATGACACCCATGTTGGTCTTGACGCGTAAACTCATGGAGAGGCTGTACATCGGCGAAGATATCTGCGTGACGGTCGTCCGTCTCGAAGGTGGCCAGGTACGTCTCGGAATCGAAGCGCCTCGGAGCGTCGCCGTGGTGCGGGCCGAATTGCTGCCGGATGGCGGCCGGGCGCTTCAGGAAGCCGCCGGCCACAAAGAGCAGCCTGATACGGCCGGTGCGCAAAGAAAAGCGGGCTTCGCCGCTAGCGAAAGGCCCGCAAAGTCGAACGAAATGGTTGGTGCGGGCGTTACGCCTCGATCAGCCGGGGTTCCCGGAATCGGTAACCGACTCCGCGGACCGTCTCGATAAGTTCGTGAGCTTCGCCGAGCTTCTTGCGTAAGCTTTTGACGTGGACGTCGATCGTCCGTTCGAGCACGACGGCGTCTTCACCAATCGCCGCGTCCATCAACTCATTGCGGTTGAAGGCGCGGCCGGGCTGGCGCAGCAGGGTTTCGAGCAGGCGAAACTCGGTCGGCGTTAAAATGAGCTCTTCATTGTTGTGAAGAGCGCGATGGCGGTTGCGGTCAACCACCACGCCCTGGCACGAATACACCGCAGACGACGAGGGCTCTTCGGCCCCCGCGCGGCGGCGTAGTTCGCGCTTGATGCGCTGGATGAGCACCTTCAGGCTGTAGGGCTTCGTCACATAATCATCTGCGCCGGTGGCGAAGCCGATCAATTGGTCGGATTCTTCAGCCTTGGCCGTGAGCATGATGATGGGAATTTCGCGGGTGCGTGTTCCTTGACGTAGCTCTCGGCAAACGTCGAGGCCGTTTTTCACCGGAAGCATCAGGTCGAGAACGATTAAATCGGGAAGTTTGACCTGGGCTTGTCTCAACCCGTCCTGTCCGTCGTAAGCAGTAAGGACCTCAAAACCTTCGCGGTTGAGGTTGTAGGTGAGGACTTCGACGAGTGACCGCTCGTCCTCGATCACCAAGATCTTGGGCTTTGCCATCGATGGGCCTCGTTTTTGGTGGCGGAATGGGCGCGGTTTCGCGGGGTTTCTGCCGATGAATAGGAGCGTAACGTCTTGACCGAATGTCGGGGCGTTGTACGGTTGTCCACAGCCAGGGAGAACTTCCGTGTTGCGATCAGCCAATGCGACCGGTGATATACGCCTCGGTTCTGGGATCTTTGGGAATCGTAAAGAGCCGGTCGGTGGGGGAAAACTCGGCGATGATGCCGGTGCGGTGGCCGTTCTGGACGGCGTCGTCGAGCATGAGGCAGGCGGTCATGTCGCTGGTGCGGCGGGCCTGCTGCATGTTGTGGGTCACGATGACTATGGTGTACTCGGACTTGAGGTCGTCCATCAGGTCTTCGACGCGAGCGGTCGAGATGGGGTCGAGTGCGGAGCAGGGCTCGTCCATCAGGATCACTTCGGGCTCAACGGCGAGTGTGCGAGCGATGCAGAGCCGCTGCTGCTGACCGCCCGAGAGGTCGAGTCCCGACTTGTGCAGCTTGTTTTTAACCTCGTCCCAAAGAGCAGCGCGACGAAGTGAGCGCTCGACGAGTTCGTCCATGTCACCGCGATAGCCGTTGATCCGCGCGCCCCACGCGACGTTTTGATAAATGCTCTTGGGGAACGGATTCGGCTTCTGGAACACCATGCCGATCCGGCGCCTCAGGGCGACCGGGTCGGTGTCTTTGCTGTTGAGATCGAGCCCCTCGAAGTCGAGCTGGCCTTCCATCCGCGCGCCTTGAATCAGGTCGTTCATGCGGTTGAAGCAGCGGAGCAGCGTGCTCTTGCCGCAACCGGACGGTCCGATGAGCGCGGTGATTTTGTTGCGCGGAATCTCGATTGAGATATCCTTGAGCGCGAGCGAGGTTCCGTACCACACCGAAAGATTGCGTGCGCTGAGCACCGCACTTGGCGCGGCAGGCACTGGCGACGTGGATTCGGCCTGGGTGGGCGGCATCGGCGTGGTTTTGTCCTCAGACATGATCGGGCTCATGAGGATTAACCTCGTGCGGAACGGGCGAACCTGTTCCGGATGATAATGGCCGTGGCGTTCATGCTCAGCAGCATGGCCAGAAGGATAAGGATGCCCCCAGCCGCCACCACAGCGAACTTGGGGTTGGGCTCTTTGGCGAAGTTGTAAATCTCGACCGGCAGCACGGTGAATCGGCTGCGAATGCCTGTGGGAACCTTGGTCGCGGCCGCGCCGATCATCAGGAGCGGGGCAGTTTCGCCGATGGCTCGCGAGAGCGCGAGAATCGCACCGGTAAGGACGCCTGGCAACGATGACGGCAACACGTGGTCACGAATCACCTGCCATTTCGTCGCCCCGAGTGCGAGTGCTGCCTGGCGAAGCGAAGTCGGAACCGTGCGAAGCGCTTCCTGCGTGGCGATAACCACCACCGGCAGCACGAGCAACGCGAGCGTGAGTCCGCCGGCGATGAGCATCGGCCCCATCGCCAGCCCTTTCACGCCCATGCCGCGATTGAAAACCGCCAGGCCAAGGATGCCGTAGACGATCGACGGCACCGCCGCAAGGTTGGCGATGTTCATTTGAATGATGCGTTTGAGCCGGCCGTCTGGCATGTATTCTTCGAGGAAAACCGCTGCGCCCGAGCCAACGGGAATCGCCAGCACGAAGACGATCGCAAGGAGCCAGAGGCTTCCGGCAATACCCGCCTTGAAGCCCGCGAGATCGGGGTCGGTCGAGCGGCTCGATCGTGCGAGTCGGCCGAGGAACGAGAGTACCTCGCCGAGTCCAGCGTCCTTCGAGACGGTCGAAAACACCGCGCCGAGGAGAATTGCCAGAACGATGACGCCGGTGAGCGTCGCCAATAGGCAGGCGATACCGAAAACCGGTCCCAACACCCGCCGAATTGGCCGGGGAGCGAAATGTGCGTCGGAGGGGCTCATTAGTTGTACACCTCGCGATAGCGACGCAACACCAAACCCGAAATCAGGTTAAGCAATAAAGTGATCGCAAACAGCGAGAGCGCGACGGCGAACAGCGAAAGTGATTCGCTCGACCCTTCCGACGCCTCACCGTTCGTCACGGCGACGATATACGCCGTCATCGTTTCGACCGATGTCAGTGGGTTGAGTGTGATTTGAGCCCGACTGCCCGCAGCGAGTACGACGGCCATCGTTTCGCCGACGGCACGACTGATCGCCAGGATAAACGACGCCGTCACGCCTGAAAGCGCGGCGGGGAGAACGACGCGGGTCGAGACCTCGAACTTGGTCGCCCCCAGGCCATAAGCTGCTTCACGAAGGCCACGCGGGACGGCCGAAAGCACGTCTTCGCTGAGCGACGAGACCATCGGGATGACCATGATGCCGACGACGATGCAGGCGCTGAGGGCGTTGAACATCTCGACGCTCAGGCCGAGCGGCTCGAACAGACGCTTGAGCAAAGGGGTGACGAGCAAGAGTGCAAGGAAGCCGTAAACGATCGTCGGCACGCCGGCGAGGAGTTCGAGCGCGGGTTTGAGGATCGCGCGAACCGATCGCGGAGCATACTCGCTGAGGTAAATCGCACTCAGGAGGCCAATCGGCAGCGCGATGAGTGACGAGCCGAATGCGATGACGAATGTGCCCCAGAGGAGCGGGAGCAGTCCGAAGCGAGGAGGTGTGCCGTCGGGGTCGAGCTTGGTGCCAAAGAAGAAATCAAGCGCAGAGACATCGGGGCGGCGGAAGAACGCGAGCGCTTCCATACCGAGCACGAGAATGATGCCAATCGTGGTGACAATGGTGACAAGTGTGCAAAAGAAAAGGATCGGTCTTACGATCAATTCTTGAGCTGATACCAAGCGCGACTTCCGGGACCAGTGCGATTCGCGGGAGTCGGTACTTTCGGGCTCGGCGATCGTCGCGGAGGCGGGTACCAAGGGAAATTCCTGAAAAGTGAGCGGGAGGCCAAGCTCGCGAACAGGTCACGAGCCTGGCTCCGGTGTCGATCAAAACGCGGGTGCGTTACTTCTTGGGGCCGAGGGCTTCGAGCCCAGCTTTGTTCTTGGCCTTATCTTCGTCCGTCGGCGGAACGTAGAGGGCCTTCTTCACTAGCGTGTCGATATTCTCAAGATAATACTTGACGAACGAAGCCACGGCCGGCCGGCTCATCGCCGAGTTCTTCACGTAGATGAAGAGCGGGCGGGCGAGCGGGGCGTACGTCCCCTTCAAAATGGTTTCCGGGTTGGGCTCAACGGCCTTGGCGTCGGCCTTGGCCTTGATCGGCACAGCGCGGAGCTTCTCGTTGTTCGAGACGAAGTAGGCGTAGCCGAAGTAGCCGATCGCGTCGGCATCGCCCGAGACGCCGAGCACCAGAACGTTGTCGTCGGCGCTGGCCTGGATGTCGTCACGCTGCTTCGAGCCCTTGCCGAGAACTTCATCGACGAAGAACTCAAACGTGCCCGAATCCTTGTCGGGTGTGTAGATGACGAGCTTCTTGTCGGGCCAGGCGGGGTTCAGATCTTTCCAGGTTTTGATCTTCGACTCAGCGGCGAAGATCTTCTTGAGATCGTCGACCGACAGCTCGTTCACAAACGTGTTCTTCTTGTTCACGACGACCGTGATGCCGTCGTAACCGACCTTGAACTCGGTCCAGTCGATTCCCTGTGCCTTGGCCTTTTCGGCTTCTTCGGCTTTAGCCTTGCGCGAGGCGTCGATGATGTCGACTTCGCCCTTGAGGTAGCGTCCGAAGCCGCCGCCGGTGCCGTGCTTGTCGACGACGACGTTCACGGTCGAGTCGACCTTTTCAAACGTCTCGCGAGCATTTTCGCTGATACGGTAAACGGTGCTCGAACCGTCGACAACCACCGTGCTCGACGGCTTTGACTCGCCGCCGGCGGAATTGGCGGTGGGAGCGGACTTGCCCTTTTCGTCTTCATCTCCGCCGCAACCGGTGAAGCTAAACGTGGCGAGAGAGAGGACGGACAGGCCGAGCCCAAGAAGGGCGCGGTGGGAGAATCGGAGCACGTTCATGCGGAGAGTTCTCATTTCGGGGTAGTGGTGGTCGACGCCGCGAACTCGGCAAAGAGTGCGTTGAATGCGTCGGCCTCTTCCTCGTGGGGCATGTGGCCCGACTTTTCAAGGATGACTTTTTTGGCGTTTGGCAGTTCTTTCGCGAACCAGTCGGCCATCGAGACGGGAATCACAGTGTCGTGGCGGCCCCAAACGATCAGAGCGGGGGCCTTGAGCGTGCTGACTGGCGGGAGCTTGGCGTAATCCTTGTCGCTCTTTGAAGTCATGGCGAGAAACGCTTCGACCGCCCCATCAATTGTGAACGGTCGATAGTAGATCTCGACGAGTTCGGGCGTCACCAGTTTCGGGTCGTGATAGGCCGACTTCAGCCCGCGCTCGATCGTCTTGGGGGTGATCAGCGACTTCGCGAGGGCGACTCCGAAGCGCCCCTTGAGTGCGGCAATTGCTTCGGGCTTGGCCTTCTCGCTCGCCTCGCCCTTGTCGTTCTTGAGCAGGCGGCTGGGGGCGGAGTTAATGTCGAAGCCGGGAGGAGCAGCATCGACGAGCACCACACCCGCGACACGTTCGGGACGCGTCAGTGCGACTCGCATGCTGATCGCCCCGCCCATCGAGTTGCCGACGAGAATCGCCCGCTCGACCTTCATCGCGTCCATGAAGTCGAGGACGTGCTGCGTAAAGGCGGGCAGGTCGTAGACAGTATTGCGGGGCTTGGCGGTTAGCCCAAAGCCTTTGATATCAAGGGCATAAACGCGATAGCCAGCCTTGGCCATCGCCGGGATGTTCATGCGCCAGGTGTGCGTGCACGACCCGAAACCGTGGATTAAAATCACCGGCCGGCCGGTCGGCTCACCCGCCGTGATGTAGTGTGTTTTGACGCCACCGGCCGTAATGAACTCGGTCGGCGGGGCGAAATCCTCGATCTGGACGACCTTTGCAACGGTCGGCGCTGGCGGGTCGGCGGCGAAAGCGGCGGGGGCGAGCAATCCCAGCCCAGCAGCGATCACGAAAAGGCGTGAACGGCTCAAGCTCGGGCAAAACCAGGACATCTACACTCGCTCCGACAACCCCGAATCAGCCACCCCAGGCTGGTCGGGACCAGACTACCATAATTTTATGAAGATTATGTGAAGAAGCGATGAGGAATGCTCAGGAAGATGTGGTGGCCGTGCTTGGAGACTGGGGAAGCGCGGCAATTCGCTCGCGAGGGAGTTGCAGGAAGAACTGGGTCCCTTCGCCCAGGCGGCTGTTCACGGTGATCGACCCGCCGATCGAGTGAACAAGGTGTTTGACAATCGACAGCCCCAGGCCGGTCCCGCCCAGCTCGCGGCTGCGCGCCTTGTCGACGCGATAGAACCGCTCGAAGATGCGATTGAGGTCGTCGCGGGGAATCCCGATGCCGGTGTCGGCGACTTCGATCGACACCGATTGCGGCGAGAGCGAGCACGTGATTCTGACGCAACCGCCTTCGGGTGTGTATTTTATGGCGTTGTCGATGAGGTTGTCGAGAATCTGCCTGACGGCCTCATCGTCGGCGACGATCACGATCGAGTCGTTCACCGGCCCCATCTGAACATCAAGTTTGAGGTTCTTGGCCTCGGCTCGGTCGCGCAGAATCTCAGCGCACTTTTTGACCAGCGGGCCGATGGTAACCGGCTCGTGATCGAACGGAACTTCGCCCGAATCGAGCCGCGCGAGGCTGAGCAAATCCATGATGAGCTGATTAAGCCGCTCGGCCTGTTCCTCGATCCGGTGCAAGAACCGCATGTTGACTTCTGAGTCATCGAGGGCCCAGTCGAGCAACGACTCGGTGTACGCCTTGATCGCCGCCAGCGGCGTCTTCAACTCGTGCGAGACGTTCGCGACGAAGTCTTGCCGCATCCGTTCGAGCCGTCGCAGTTCGCTGACGTCGTGGAACACGAAAATCGCCCCGCCCGGCGGGCTTCCCGGCAGCGGTGAGCCATGAACGGCGAGGATTCTCGAGTGTGGGCGTGGAAAGGGCTCGCGGCTGATAAGCGCGATCTCGCCGATGTATTCGCCTTGTCGCGCGAGCGTAAGCTCGACCATCTCGTGCAGTTGCGGGCTGCGGATGATTTCGAGGAGGAACTTGCCGACCGAGTTGGCATCGAGCCCGAACAACGCGTCGGCGCTGGAGTTGGCGAAGAGAAGTTTTCGCCGCATGTCGATGGCGATAACTGCCTCGGTCATGCCGCCGAGGACGATTCGAAGCTGCTGCGCCTCGCGGTCGAGCTTGGCGATGCGCCCTTCGATGATCGGAATGACCTCGTTGAACCGGCGCGTGAGGTGGCCGAGCGGCCCGACGGCGCGAGTTCGCACCGGGCGGACGCGACGGCCCATTTCCATATCATCAAGGCGGCGTTTGAGGGTGTTGATCGTCGCCAGCGATCGCGCAATGACGACGACTAGTGCACCGACAACCACCGTCGCGAGCAACGAAACCAGCCAGCCTGGCATCGAGAGCACTCCGGCGAAGCTTCAGCCGACAGCCACGTGCGGCTGAAAATGCGTCAACATCCTGGCGCGACAGTATGGTGACATGCGCCGAGAATGGTCAACCACATTGGCTTGCAAAAAAAGTGCCCACAAGGTGCGGGAGGATCAAGTCAGACCGGTGATTGTGCCCGTCGCGTCGGCAAAACGATGCGATTCAACGCCCATTTTCTGTGCGATCGTGAGCAAAACATTTGAGAGCGGTGGGTGCTTGTCGGCGTCGAACGCGAAGTGGCGGCCGTGCTTCAAACCAAGCCCTTTACCGCCTGCGACGAGCGTCGGCAAGTTCTTGGGCGAATGCTCGCCGCCCTTGCCCGAGTTCATCCCACTGCCATAGAGAATCATCGTGCGATCGAGCATCGAGCCATCGGCTTCGCTCGTCGCTTTGAGCATGCCGATGAATCGACCCAGCCGTTCGAGATGGAAGCGATCGATGACACCAAGCTTCGCAAGCATGCCAGGATCGCCGCCGTGGTGCGACAATTCGTGATGATTCTCGCCGCCTCCGCCGTATCCGCCCGCCTCACGCGACCACTCGAACGTGATTACGCGCGTCATGTCGGTGATGAACGCGAGGTAGGAGAGCTCGAGCATCACGTCGATCCACATCGGCCGATCGTGGCCGTTCATCGGCTGGCTGACGAGCTGCAGGCCAGTTTCCGGAACCGCGACCTTCGGCTTGTTGACCCACGATTGCATCCGCTCGATTTGCTTCTCGGTCTGGCGAACGCTGCTGAGATATTCGTCGAGCTTGGCGCGATCGCGCGAACCGAGCCGCCGCTCAAGGCCGCGCGTTTCATTCGCGAGGTTATCGAGAATTGACCTCCGCTCGGTGAAACGCGCGATGGCAGCGGCCTGGTCACCGGCTGAGTCGGGAACGAACAGACGCTCGAACAATCGTCGTGGCGAATTCTCGGCCGGAAGCGGGGTGCCGTTGACGTCGAAAGACAGCGTGTGGCTATGCCCCGCCTGGCCGGTGCCCGACATATCGCCAAGCTGCAACGAGGGAAACCGCGTGTGCTTGCCATGAACCTCGGCCGCAAGCTGGTCGACTGAGATCGAATTGGTGTAATCCGCGCCGGGACGGGCCTTCAAATTCGCGGCCGTCAGCCATGTATCGGCGCCGCTGTGTCCGCCCTGTGACGCGGGATGTCCGAGGCCCGTAATCACCGAAAAGTCGCTGCGATGTTCCTTCAATGCTTCGAGCGTGCGCGACGATTTGTACTGATCGCCCTCGCCCTCGGGCATCCACTCGAGAATGTTCACGCCATTCGGGACATAACAGCAGATCATGCGAGGCTGCGGATTGGTCGACCGCTTCCAGGGTTGAAACGTCGACGGAGCAGCATTCGTCCGCGGCAGCATCGCTTCGAGCAGCGGCAGCGCAAGCGCGACGCCTGCCCCCTTGAGGACGTGGCGGCGAGACAGCGGGCGATCGACGAAAGACGGCATGGCGGGCCTCACCCCTGGGAGGGAAGTTGCGCTACTTGGTTCGGAACGGCTCGCTAGCGACGATCGCCTTTACGAGGCTTCGCAAGGTGTATCGGTTCGCCTTCATTTCGCCCACGACCTGTTTTACCGTCGGTTGATCGGCGAGTCCAAGCTCGCGGCCGTAGGCGTAGGTCATCATCTTGGACGCGAGACACGTGAGAAACAGTTCATCCTGCGCGAGCATCGCCGCCTGCAAACCGGCGACGCCATCGATCTTCGTGCCGTCGGGCATGGCGGATGATGCGTCAATACGCGGGTCGTTCTTTTCGATGCGTCCCTTGTAGCCGAATCCTTCTTGTGCACGCCATTCGCCCGCGGCGTTATAGTTTTCGAGCGCAAAGCCCAGCGGATCGATCTTGCTGTGGCAGCGGGAGCATTGCGGCAAAGTCCGGTGAATTTCGAGCCGCTGACGGACTGTCGCCTTGTCAATTCCCGGAACCTTGGGAGCGATCTCACCAACGTTTGCCACAGGCAGGCCGGGATCGATTCCCAGGAGCGTTTTCAGGATCCATGTCCCACGTTTCACCGGCGAGGTGCGCGTGCCGTTCGAGGCTGTGGTGAGAATCGAGGCTTGCGTCACGATTCCGCCTCGCGTTACACCTTGCGGAACGGACACACGCCGGAATTGATCGCCCCGCACGTTGGGAATTCCATAGAAGCGTGCGAGCCGCTCGTTGATCACCACAAAGTCGGATTTGATCATCTGGCGGACATCGACATCGTGTCGCAAGAACTCGCCGAAGTAGTTTTCCGATTCCTTGACGATCGACGTTTCCAGGTGGCGATCGTATTGCGGATAGAGATCAGCGGCCGGCGGGTTATTGCCCACCTCACGCAGGCCGAGCCACTGGCCGGCGAAGTTGCGTACGAACGCTTCGGACTTGCTGTCCGCGAGCATGCGATCAACCTGCGCAGCCAACGTTTGCGATTCCTTCAGATCGCCACGATCCGCGAGTGCCCTGAGCGTGTCGTCGGGCATGCTCGACCAGAGGAAATACGATAGTCGCGCGGCCAACTCGTGATCATTAAGCGGCGATGGTTTTTGGCCCGGCGAATCGAGTCGCGGTTCGACGAGAAACAGGAAGTTCGGCGACGCGAGGGCCGCGAGCAACGGTACTTTGATCGCCTCGTTGAACGGCTTGTCTTTCCGCGCGTTGCTGAAAAGTGCCAGCTTGGCGTTGACCTCGTCACTGGAAACAGGACGGCGAAACGCTCGCGTGAGGAACCGTTCGATGACCCGCCTAGCATGTGCGGATTCGTCGGTCTCTGGCGGTTGTGAAATCAGCAAATGGGTGTGACTTGACGGCGGCCAGGCGTCGTAAATCGGCCCTTCGATTTCAAACCAGTCGATCAATAGTTCGGGGCGTGCAAATCCAGCGTTGCGTTGCATCCAGAAGTTTTCGAGCACGTTCGGGATGTCGTACGCGTATTCAAATGTGAGCCCAGCCGATTCGGTGGTGAATCGAGCCAGGATTTCGTGGGTCTTGGGATTTTCCGGCGAACCATCGGCATCGAACTCGGCAATGACACGCGGTTGTGGGCCGAGTTGCTGAATCAGCTTGATGCGTGGCGGGCCATAGTCGTACATCCGATCGGTTTTGAAGTGCTCCAGATCGGTTTCGTACGACATCTGCGTATATTTCTTGCGCGAGGGATTCTTGGCGTCTTCGTCATCCCGGCGCTTTCGCAAGAAGACTTCAGCACTTGAAACAACCTTGTCGCGTCCCGGAACTCGGCCGGCGGCGTGAACCCGGATGATGTAGTTTCCGGCGACCGGCATGCGGAAGTCGCGTGCGTTGACCGTCTTGTCCCACGAGTTGTGGTGCACGACGATCCACTTTCCTTCATACGTGTTATTGCCCGCGTTAACGATCGCGTTATTCTTCGCGTCGAGCCGAAGTCGATTGGCGTCCATCGCCCCGGCTTTCGGCTCAAACCGCCAGCGTGTAGTGCTGGGACGGTCGCCGCTGACGATCGCCCGATCGAGAATTTGCTGCGCAGCGGCCAGATAGACTTCGAGGTGAAGCGGCGAAATCGTCAGGGCGCCGCCGTTGTTATCGAAGCCACCGGCGGGCGGATCTTGCGGAAAGCTCGCGGGATCGAAGTCGACGCCCAGCAGGTCGCGAATCGTGTTTTTGTATTCCTCGCGATTCAGCCGTCGCAGTACGACGGCCCGTTCGCGTTTGAGTTGCTCGGCCGCGACCGTTTGCTCGGTGATCCAGTCGACGACGCGAGCGACTTCATCTGCGTTTGGCTGTTTCGCCTTCTCAGGCGGCATTTCGTGCGAGTTCAGCACGTTGACGACTTCGCGCCACTTAGCCCGCGCGGCCGGATTGGCGAAATCATTGCTCAAGCGGTTTGCTTCAATGCCGAATTCGCCCTTCGGTTTCGCTCCGGTGTGGCATTTCTGACAATACTGCGCGAAAAACGGGGCAACGGTTTTGTCGTACCCCGGCTGATCTGCAGCCACGCAAGTCGTGGCTAGCAACATCGCCACCACAAAGCAAAAACGCATGAGCCAACCCTTCAGAGCAGATTCTCGCATGCTTACAGGACGTGTTGATTGCATGTGGCTCTAGCGTATCGCCTTTGGAAGTCGCGTTCAAGAACAGCGTCCGCACGCCGATTCTCGTAGATTTGTCCTATACTCTGCTGAAGTCTTTGTCTGGCCGAGGTTCAGCTTTGAAGGGATCAGAACGATGGATCTGAAGCGACTGGTTTTCACCGCTATTTCTACCATAGGTCTTGCCGTATTCGTTGTGCCCGCTTGTGTCGAAGCCTGTACGCGCTGTGTTTACCTTGGGCCGGACAATACGGTGATTGTGGCGCGGTCGATGGACTGGGCCGAAGATCCGGGTACGAATCTGTATGTGTTTCCACGCGGGATGAAACGCGACGGCGCGACCGGCGCGAATGCGATCAAATGGACGAGCAAGTTCGGCAGTCTGATTTGTTCGTTCTACGAGGTCGGTACGGTTGATGGGATGAACGAAAAGGGGCTCGCAGCCAACGCGCTTTATCTCGTTGAATCGGATTACGGCAAGCCCGATGGAAGCAAGCCGACGCTGACGATCGCCGCGTGGGCGCAGTATGTGCTCGACAATTACGCGACCGTCGATGAAGTAGTGAAGGAACTTCGCAAGGAGCCTTTCGTCATCGTCGCTCCCGTTCTTCCCAACAATCGCCCCGCGCACGGCCATCTGGCGGTTTCCGACCCAACGGGTGATTCGGCGATTTTTGAATACGTCAAAGGGAAGCTCGTCATTCATCATGGCCGCGAGTTCCAAGTGATGACGAACTCGCCGCCGTTTGATCAGCAACTCGCGCTCAACACATACTGGGAAACCGTGGGCGGACAGGCAATGCTGCCAGGAACGAGCCGCGCTGCCGATCGATTCGTGCGGGCGTCGTTCTACCTCAAAGCGATTCCGCAGACCGATGACTCTAAACGCGCCGTGGCCTCGGTTTTCAGCCTGATTCGCGGAGTCTCGGTGCCGCTGGGAGTGAATACGCCAGGCCAGCCCAATATTGCGAGCACGATCTGGCGCACGGTCTACGATCATAAGAGCAAGATTTGCTATTTTGATTCAGCCACACAGCCGACTGTGTTCTGGGTGCCGCTGGGCGAGCTTGATTTTTCGGAGGGAGCGGCTGTTAAGAAGTTGGATCTGGTGAGCGGGAAGACGTATGGTGGCAATGCGTCGAAGGATTTCAAAGATGCGAAGCCGTTTGAGTTTTTGCGTGCGCGTTGAATGATAGAAGGCTGAAAAACTCTTGCACCTTTCGCGTTCGGCTGAACGTGGTCTCGCCAGCGCGGTTAGGCGGCCGTTTGCGGCGAGACTTGCTCGGTTTTGTCACGCTCGCTGGTTGAGGTTCATTCCCAATGAATGGCGCATGCAATTGCGGGCATGGGAATCAAGCCAGCGAAGGACGGGTTTGCACGCACATCTCCGAGGCGCCAAGTCACGCTCATTTTCAGCGGTTTGAAGGAGTAGGCTGGACGTACGACTTGGTTTGCTCTGCTTGCGAACAGGAGTTGCGAGCGGGGCGAGAAGTTCGACTAGCTACAGTGTGTTGCGAATGTTTCGCCCGAGCCAAAACCAATGGTTGGTGGAAAGGAATTCTCGGTCGTCCCGAGATCCGCATCGGCACAGAACGCGTGCGATTCGAGCACCGCGAGATCAATATTCCTGGGCTCGCGAATCTGGGAATCGTCGATATTCAGCCGATTAAGAATCTTGGTGGGGAGTGGCTCGCGTGTAGCTCGACCGGATCGATCGTTCATATCAATACAGATTTGGCGTCCAGTCAGGTCGTGGCCTCGCTTTCATCTGAGGATGTCGACTTTGAGGCCGGCGTCCTCGCGTCGAATCAAGAGGGATGGCTCAAAGGATCGCCCTACACATTCCGCGTGAGCGTTGACGGCCGAAGGGCGGTTTTTGCAAACTCGTATGGCCGGCGCGGAGTTGTTTTGGACCTGGATACAGGCCGGGTAATCATGCGAGTGCAGCGGGATGACGGTCACGAGGATGTGTCCGCATTTCCGCTGGCATGGCTCGATTACAACGGGCGTACTCTCTTGGTCCACGGGACGGAGTGGAACCGGGTCGACGTGTCTGACGTTGAAACTAATGCTTTGCTCACGGATCGAATTCCAACGTCGTATCTTCTTGGCGAACCCTCTCCTGCACATTACCTCGACTACTTTCACGGCGGCTTGTTGGTCTCACCCAGTGGTCGTTTCATCGCAGACAATGGCTGGGTTTGGCATCCCTTCGGTGTCATTCGGACTTGGAGCGTTGATCGCTGGTTGGGAGAAAATGTTTGGGAATCGGACGACGGAGGATCGGTCAGAGATTTCTGCGGTCGCGAAGCTTACTGGGATGGTCCGATCTGCTGGCTGGATGATAGCCGTTTGATCGTTTGGGGTTATGGAGTCGACGCTAAGTCGTTACTGTCCGCTGCTTTGATTTTCCATGTCGAGACGGGGGCGCAGGAGAGCTGGTTTCCTGGACCACTCGGCAGTCTTGCGTTCGACGCCTTTCTCTTCTCATTCTCCGCCGAAGAGGGAATGTCGGTTTGGGATGTCGCCACGGGCGAGCGAATAGGTTGTGATCCGGCGTTTTGCCCAGCGGGCTATCACCCAAGCTCCAAGCAATTCGTCACAGTTCTCGACAGCGGCACGGTCAAGTTGAGTACTGTTGCAACACTCGCCGGCTGAATGGCGCTTCGTAAATCGCTCTCATCTGTCGAATCTCAACGCGCTTGCACCATTCGTCCGTATCGCTGACAATTGTTTAACTCTCGCGTCGTGCGATCAAACGGGGGCGATTCATGGCGGGCTGGGTCGGCGTTCTTCTTGTCGTTTTGGCACCTGCCGCGGATCAGCCGAGCGTTGGCGACTTCGACGCCACCGTTCGGCCATTGCTCGCGAAACATTGCATTTCCTGCCATTCCGGCGAAAAGCCGAAGGGAAAACTCCGCCTCGACACCTTGCCACGCAGCTTTGCCGACTCGGCGACGCGCGACCATTGGCTTGAAGTTGTTGAGCGTTTGAAATCAGGCGAGATGCCGCCCAAGGGGAAGCCGCGTCCCGCTGAAAAAGAGGTTCGCGCGCTCGTCGATTGGCTATCGCCCCGGATTGCCGAGGCCGAAGCTTCGGCACGTGAAGCGCAAGGGCGCGTGGTGCTGCGGCGGTTGAATCGCGTCGAATACGAAAACACCGTGCGCGACCTGCTCGGGATCAACATCAAGCTCAAGGAACAGTTGCCCGAAGATGGTTCGGCCGATGGGTTTGATAACGCCGGCGCGGCGAATCATACGTCGTCGTTTTTGATGGAGAAGTACCTCGAAGCGGCTGAAAAAGCGCTGAACATGGCGATTGCCGATCGTCCCAAGCCGCCACCTTCGATGAAGAAGCGATGGAGCGTCAAAGAGGGGTATCCCGTTAAAGGCAGTGATGAAAATGTCTATCGCTTTTTGAAGGATGGCGAGGTTGTTTGCTTTTGCTCGTCGGAATGGCGAGGGGCAGGGGCGACGCAGTTTTGGCCCAATGAGGGCGGGAATTATCGCTGGCGATTCTCGGCGTCGGCCGTTCAAAGCAAGGGGAAGCCGGTTACGTTTCGCGTGACCGCAACCGGCACCGAGCTGACCGGCAAAAGCGGGTTGGTCGGCTATTATGATGCCCAGCCCAACACTCCTCGCGAGATTGTCGTCGAGCGGTACATGGAGCCGCACTCGACGCTGATGATGTTGCCCTACGGTCTCGTGAATTCGGGCACTGTGCATAAGGTCGGTGCGGAGAAGTGGGACGGCCCAGGGCTGGCAATTCAATATATCGAGGTTGAAGGGCCGCTCAATCCGATCTGGCCGCCGGCGAGTCATACGCGAATTTTTGACGATCTCCCCCAGCGCACGTTTCGCACAAATTACGGCGATCGCTCCGAAGTCATTTCGACCAATCCGCTGGCCGATGCGGAGATGATTCTCAAGAAGTTCATGCGACGGGCGTTTCGTCGCGATGTGACGACCGAGGATGTCGCGCCGTATCTGGCGATCGTCCAACACAAGTTGTCGTCGAGCTATTCGTTCGAGATGGCAATGCGTGCGGCGCTTAAGGGCGTGATGATCGCGCCCGACTTTCTCTTCCTGCCGGAACGTCCGGGCAAGCTCGATGATTTTGCATTAGCCAGCAGGCTTTCGTACTTCCTCTGGAGCACGATGCCGGACGACGAGCTGCTGGCCCTCGCCGAACGTGGTGAGTTGAAGAAGCCCGACGAACTGCGGCGACAGGTTGAACGGATGCTGGCCAGTCCTAAGGCGTCGGCATTCACTGAGAACCTCGTCGGGCAATGGCTTGGTTTGCGGCAAATCGACGCCACTGAGCCGAGCCATATTCTCTATCCCGAGTATGATCATCTGCTCAAGGTCTCAATGATTCGCGAGACCGAGCTGTTCTTCGACGAAGTTTTGAAGCATGACCTTAGTTTGACGAACTTCGTCTCGTCCGACTTCGTCATGGTCAATGGTCGGCTTGCGAAACATTATGGAATCGTCGGCGTGGACGGCTGGGAGTTTCAGAAAAAACCAGTGCCTAAAGGAAGCCATCGCGGCGGTGTGCTGACGATGGCGAGTGTGCTGAAGGTGACGGCCAACGGCACTACGACATCGCCCGTGCTGCGTGGGGCGTGGGTGATGGACCGAATTCTGGGGACGCCGCCTCCGCCGCCGCCGGATAACGTTTCAGTCATCGATCCCGATATTCGCGGCGCCAAGACGATTCGCGAACAGCTTGCCAAACATCGCGCAACGGAAGCCTGCGCGAGCTGTCATCGTCAGATCGATCCGCCAGGATTTGCGCTCGAAAGCTTCGATTGCATCGGCGGCTGGCGCGATCGCTATCGGACGACTGGCATGGGTGAATCGGTGATGATCGACGGCCGGAGGATGCAGTATTTGCGAGGAAAACCCGTTGATCCGGCCGACGTGACGGCAGATGGCGAGAAGTTCGCCGATATCGATGACTTGAAACGCATTTTGCTCAAGGATAAGCCGAAGCTTGCTCACGCTCTGACGACAAAACTCATTGCATACGCGACCGGACGAGCACCGCAAGCAAGTGATCGGACGGCGGTTGATCGGATTGTGACGCGGATTGCCGAACGGGATTACGGGCTGCGGTCGCTGGTTCACGAGATCGTGCAGAGCGAGTTCTTCCAATCGAAGTGAGGATCGACGATGGTGACCAAGCTGCACCGACGAACCCTGCTTCGCGCGGCCGGTGTGGCTCTTGCGTTGCCGGTGCTCGACGCGTTTGCACCACGCAAGCTGCGAGCCGCAGAGGCAATCCCGCGCCGGATGATTTGCATCAACACGCCGCTCGGTTTGCATCCCGCGCACTTCTTTCCTGCAACGGCGGGGCGTGATTACAAGGCTTCACCGTACCTTGAAGTGCTCCAAGAATTTCGCAACGATTTCACCGTGATTTCCGGGCTTTCGCATCCTGATGTTGGGCCGAGCCACGACTCGAACCTCAGCTTTCTCACGGCGGCGCCTCATCCTGAACGGCGTGCCGGTTTCAAAAACAGCATCTCGGTCGACCAGTTCTCGGCCGAACATATTTATGGTCAAACGCGCTTTCCCACGCTCACGCTTTCGTGCGAAGGGCAGGGGCTCTCGTGGACCAAAAGCGGCGCACCGGTGCCGACAGAAGACTGGCCGTCGAACGTGTTCGCCAAGCTGTTTCTGGAAGGCCGGCCCGAAGAAGTCGAAGCACAAAAGCGGCGGCTGGCGGATGGTCAGAGCATTCTCGACTCGCTTCGCACGCAGGCAAAACGCGTGAACGAAACTCTGGGGGCGGGGGATCGCGAGAAACTCGAGGAATACTTTACGAGCATCCGTGAGCTGGAACAGCGACTCGCGCTCGATGCATCGTGGTCGAAGCGGCCCAAGCCGAAGGTCGCAGCCAAGCCGCCGCAAAACATCCAGAATGCTGCGGACCTTATCGGCAAGACGCGAGTATGGTTCGACCTGATGCACCTGGCGATTCAGACTGATTCGTCACGGCTGATCACGCTGCAATTACTGGGGACCAGCAACATCCCGCCGATCGCCGGCGTGAGCCAGGGGCATCATGATCTTTCACACCACGGGCAAGATCCGGCGAAGCTTGCTCAGCTTAGAACGCTCGAAATCGCCAAGATGAAGACGCTCGCCGAATTCTTGCGGCAACTTCGCACG
Organism: uncultured Isosphaeraceae bacterium; assembly: GCA_945957605.1. Taxonomy (GTDB): domain Bacteria; phylum Planctomycetota; class Planctomycetia; order Isosphaerales; family Isosphaeraceae; genus CAMFLR01. Next base: position 429,461 of record CAMFLR010000002.1, on the reverse strand, counting down.
TCGCGCGAAGGGGGCGAAACGCTGCTCGATCGCACGACGGTTTTCTTCAGCAGCAACCTGGGGGATGCCTCGAAGCACAGCGTGAAAAACATGCCGATCATTCTGGCGGGCGGCGGTTTCAAGCATGGTCAGCATCTTGCTTTCGATGAAAACAAGAACCCGCCTTTGGGCAATCTTTATGTCAGCATGCTTCAGAAAATGGGGATTGGTGTCGATCGCTTCGCCAGTGCGACGGGAACTTTGACGGGATTAGAAGCTCGCACCTGATCTGACGCGACGAATGCACGCCGAGCCGGTTTCGCTCCTGCGCACTTTCGACCGACGTATCGTTGGATTACAATCCGACGAACGCCAGGTCAACGATCCAGGAGGAAACTGCCAATGCGCCGGTTGCTGGTGATCGCTGGGGTAATCGCGGGCGGAATGCTGGTCGCAAGGCCTGCGATTGCGGCTCCGCCGGAAAAAGTCGCGACAATTGAAGGTGTCACCGAGTATCGCCTCGATAACGGGGCTCGGGTGCTCTTGTTCCCTGAAGCGTCGCGGCCGACCATCACCGTGAACATGACGGTGCTGGTGGGTAGCCGTCACGAGGGATACGGCGAGTCGGGCATGGCTCACCTACTTGAGCATCTCGTTTTCAAGGGAACGCCCACCCATCCCGAGGTGCCCAAGGCGCTTCGCGATCATGGGGCCAGCTTCAACGGCACCACGAATAGCGATCGCACGAACTATTTTGAGACGATGCCGGCAACGGACGACAATCTCGAGTTCGGCATTGCGCTCGAGTGCGATCGTCTTGTGAACAGCCACGTGCGCGGTGAGGATCTCAAGTCGGAAATGACGGTCGTTCGCAACGAATTCGAGCGCGGCGAAAACAGCCCGGCGTCGATTCTCAACCAGCGAATCTATGCCACGGCTTACGAGTGGCACAACTACGGCAAGTCGACAATCGGCAGCCGTTCCGACATTGAACGCGTGCCCATCGATAACCTTCGCGCTTTCTATAAGAAATATTATCAGCCCGATAACGTCGTGCTGATCGTCACAGGCAAGTTCGACGAACTCAAGGCAATGGCCCTGGTCGAGAAGTATTTGGGATCGATTCCCAAGCCGGCTCGCGAGCTCGACAAAACATACACCGAAGAACCCGCGCAGGACGGTGAACGCACCGTTACGCTCCGGCGCGTGGGGGCGGTTGGCTCGGTCGGCGTGGCCTATCACATGCCGTCGGCTTCGCATGCCGATTGGGCTCCGCTCAGCATCCTGGGCGGAATCATCTCGCAATCGCCGAACGGCCGGCTCTACAAAGCTTTGGTTGAGTCGAAGATCGCCACGAGCGCGTCGGCTGGGTCGGATAATTCGCACGATCCCGGCCTCTTCTTCGCGTCGGCCTCGTGCACACCCGAAGCACTCGACTCCGTACGCGATTTGCTCGTGAAATCGCTTGAATCGCTCGATACTGTGGCGTTCACCGAAGATGAAGTGAGCAAGGCGAAGGTGCGGAACAAGCGCAATGCCGAGATGCTGCAATCCAACAGCACGGCGATGGCCCAGGCCTTGAGTTCGGCATCGAGCCACGGCGACTGGCGGTTGCTGTTCATTCAGCGCGATCGAGTTGCGGGCATCACTGCCGCCGACGTGAATCGCGTGGCGAAAGCCTATTTCAAGACTCCGAATCGGACCGTCGGCGTTTACATCCCGACGAAGGAATCGACGCGACTCGAAGTCACCGCCGCGCCTCCCATCGAAACGATCGTGAAGGATTACAAGGGGGGAAAGGTTGGCGAGGCGGGTGAGGCGTTCGATCCGTCTCCCGCGAATCTTGACGCACGCATCAAGATCGTCGACGAACCAGGCTTGAAGGCAGGTTTGCTCGCGAAGAAAAATCGCGGCGAAACGGTGTCGCTGGTGCTCACGCTGCATTACGGCAACGAGGATTCGCTCAAGGACAAAACAACGGCAGCCAGCATGCTGCCAGGTTTGATGATGGCGGGCACGAAGAAGCACGATCGCCAGGCGCTTCGCGAGGAACTTGATGCGCTTGGTGTGCGCATCGGTCCTGGCTTCGGCGGTGGCGGAAGAGGTGGCCGTGGAGGTCGCGGCGGCGGTGGTGGCGGAGCGGCTGGTCAGTTGACATTCGCTGTCGAGGCGAAGCGCGATACTTTGCCCAAGGCGCTCAAGTTGCTCGAAGAAATCCTACGAGAACCGGCGTTCCCCGCGGCGGAATTCGACACGACCAAGGCCCGCATGCTCACCATGATGACGGCCGGGCGGACCGAGCCGGCTGCGCTCGCGGGGAATCGCCTCAGTCGCGCGCTTTCAACCTATGGCAAGGATGATATTCGTTACGTGCCGACGATCGAGGAGACGCTTGAACGCAACAAGGGCGTGACGCTCGATCAGATCAAGGCGATTTATGAATCGCAACTCGGCGGATCGCACGCTGAGCTGGGTGTCGTCGGCGATTTTGATGCCGACGCGACGCTCAAGCAGGTGAAGCAGATGCTCAAGGGGTGGGAGTCGAAAGTCGCTTACAAGCGGGTCGATCGCAAGGCGAGTGACGTTGCGGGGCTGATCGAAAACATCGTCACGCCTGACAAGTCGAACGCCGAATACCTCGCCGGACTGAGTTTCCCGCTCACCGATAGCGATCCCGATTTCGTCGCGCTTCGGATCGGCAATTTCATCTTCGGCGGCAGTACGCTGGCTTCGCGCATTGGCGACCGGATCCGTCAAAAGGACGGCCTGTCGTACGGCGCATCATCGGGTTTCTCAGCGTCGTCGCGTGATCCGCTTGCAAGCCTGACGATCACCGTCAGCACGAACCCGGTGAATATCGACAAGGTTTCGGCCGCTGTGAAGGAAGAGTTGGAACGGTTCCTCTCCGATGGTCCAACCGAAAGCGAACTCGCCGATGCCAAGCAGGCGTTTGTCGAGGCGCAGAAGGTGGGGCGGACGGGCGATGCGGCGATTGCAGGGCAGATTGTCTCGAACCTGAACCTGGGGCGAACGTTCGCGTTCACGGCCGAGCAGGAGAAGCAAATTCTTGGGCTAACGACCAGCCAGGTTGCGGCGGCGTTCCGGAAGCATATCGATCCCAAGAAGCTGGTGATTATTCGCGCCGGCGACTTCAAGAAGTAAACAACCGGGTTTACTGCGCTCGCGTGAGGGATGGACGGTCCCGCACGCGAGCGTCAGTAAACCGGCCTCTTCCGGTGCATACACTCGGAACAGAGACGGGCATTTCCATCTGCATCGGCGGAAGTTTCATCGGCCGAGCAAGCCGGTTCGTCGGCCAAGTTGTAGGGCAAGTGCAGCGTTTGAGTCGCTGCGTTGAAGATGGCATTGAAACCGCCCACCCTCGAAGCGACTTGCTGCTGTCGTTTCGCAGCGCCGCTGGCAATTCCCGATGCTAGCGAGAGGCCGGTAGGCTTGCCTGCGGTTTTCGCTGGCGACTTCTTCTGCGTGGCCTTCGCGACGACCGCTTTTTTCACGTTTTTGGCGTTGGCAACTTTTGCCTTGGGGTTCGCACGCTTCGCGGTTTGTGTCGAGCTGATTGTTCGCGCCATGGCAGATTTCCACGGCAGCGAGCGAAGAACGAGGCCGAAGCCGAAAATGGCAATCGCGGCGAGCCCGGCGACCAGAATCCGCTTTCGACGGCCTGGCGTTGCGAGGCGGCCGAGGACGGGCTGAGACTTTGTTTCGAGCCATGCATCCAGTTCGTTTGCGAATGACTTGCCGTCGATGAAGCGGTCGTTGGGATTGGCCGAGAGCGCTTTCATGCAAATCTGGTCGAGCGCGATGGGCACGCGTTCGTCGCGGCTCCGAGGGGTAACCATCTGTGTCTCAGCCGGCTTGGCACGCCAGAGCGGCGTGGCGCTGGGCTGGTCGCTGGGTCGGGCGCCACAGAGCAACTCGTAGAGCATGACGCCAAGGCTGTAAATGTCAGAGCGGCCGTCGGCGATCGATCCGTTGCCTGCGGCTTGTTCGGGGCTCATGTAGGCGGGGGTGCCGAGCACAGTTCCTTCGCCGGTCAGCTCGGATTCGAGGTCGATCCGCCGCGCCAGGCCGAAGTCGGTGAGGTGAGCACGCATCTCGTCGTCGACAATCACATTCGCGGGCTTGAGGTCGCGATGCGTGATTTCACGCTGATGAGCGTGATGGAGTGCGAGTGCAAGGTCGCGAATGATCGTGACGCTCTGGCGATGATTCAGCGTGCCAGAGTCGCGCAGTCGGGAGAGCGTTTTTCCCTTCACGAGCTGGTAAGCGATCCAGAGCCGGCCTTCGTCCTGGCCAACGTCGTGAAGCGTCACAATATTCGGGTGTTGCAACCGGGCAGTCGCCTGCGCTTCACGCATGAAACGTTCACGTGTTTTTGCATCGAGCTTGGTCGCCTTCAAAACCTTAAGAGCGATTTCGCGGTCGAGGCGGGAGTCGTAAACACGGTAGACGTCGCCGTATCCGCCGCCGCCAATCCATTCGCGAAGCTGAAAGCGACCGATGCGGTCGGTTGGCAAAGACTGGTGCAGAGCGGCCACCGACGGTTCGGGTGGTCCCCAACCGGTGGCTGAAGACATGTCGCCAGTGCGATCTTCGGATGATCCAATACGGATCGGTTGATCCATGCGGTTATAGCAGTTACGACAAACAGACGACGCTTCGGTCTTAAAATCATCATGCGTCGTGGACTCTACACTTATCAAACAGTGAGGACACATCACGCGAGGTGGGAACGCCATTGTCCAAGCTCCTAGCCCCCAATCCGCAGACAGCGCGGCCTGGGCGAAGGAACCCTAGGATAGGAATATTCAAGGGGCAACCTTGTCTGACGTGCTTGGCGTGGGCTATTTTCTCGGCGCGCACGTTGATAAGAATCGACTTGTTTACAATTGACAAACGCGTGAGTTTATGACTCGCTGTGCGCAGGTGCGAAGAACAGCACGTAAAGCCAGTCAGCTCGAGGATTTCGCCGTCGAATGCGACTTGCTGTGCTTGGGCGCGAGCTTCAGGTCTTTGATGACCTTCGCTGCGGCGTGAAGATCGTCGGATGGGCCGAGCTTGTAGTTCGTTCCAGATTCGTGGCGGAGTGTCGCGACGGCCTCAACGACCGATTTGTCGAGCGCAAGCTCGTGATACTGCGTTGTTAAAGGAGTGACAAGCGGTTCGAGTTCCTTGAGGGCATCGCTCAACGCGCGACGCGATTTTTCATATTCGAGCGAGGCAACTTTGCGGTCGTTCGAACTCGGAGCCTTCGACTTCATCGCGTTGATTTGCTGATTCATCTGGTTCGCCTGGTTTTTGAGCATGCTCTCTTCCTGGCGATACCCACTCAAGTTGCGACTGACCATGCCTCGCGCCCGGCGCGGTACGCCCGATCCCGCCTGATTGATTTGCGACTGAAGCATTTGGGCCTGAGACTGAAACGTCTTTTGCTGCATCTGCATGTTGGCGAGCGTTTCGTCATATCCGGCGATCGCGGCTGATTTCATCGTTGCTTTTTGATAGTCGTCGTACAAGTTCTTGATTTGCTTGAACTTATCGACGGCCGCGGCTTCGTCGAGCAGGAAGAAGCGGTCGTCTTTCTTGAGTCCCTTATCAGTCAGAACCTTTTCGGCCGCTTCGGATTTCGACAATGCGGCCTTTTCGGCTGGAGCTTCACTTTCGTCTGCGGACTTCGCGTTGGCGCGCCTGGTCGATGGTTTCTTGTCATCGGCCGAGGCCGTCAACGTCCCTGCGCAAACTCCGAACGCCACCAGGCCGACCAGGATGAGTCGCATCGCAGCCATGGGTGAGCCCCAAACAATTGCCAGGCAGAGGGTTGAGTCGCAAGCCTGCCGTCGCCCGCGGTGGTCAGACTAACGAATCGCAAACAGAGCAGGGCGGGCATCCACGCAGGCAAGTATAGAAATTGTACGCCACCCGGTGGGGGTGTGACCACAAAAGCTTTGAATTTTTCGATTTGAGTTGGGCGCATGAAAAAACCCTCCCCGGATGATGCCGGAGAGGGCTTGTTCGATCTCGGACTCGGACCGGGGATTGCCCGTCGCTTACAGGCCGCGGCCGAAGCTTCCGTTCGACTCGCCTCGGTGGTGTTCCGACGCAATCGACTCGCTCTCGACGTCCTTGCGGGGCGGGACGTGGGGACCGCGGAGGACCGAGCCGCCAACACGGTTGTGCTGGGTGTGGCTGCGAAGGGGACCGCGGCGAAGCGGCGGCTCGCCACTTGCGGCGCCCAGCGGCATGGTCGTGGTCGATTCGACGATCGTGTCGTAATCGCCGTCGAGGTCGTCGTACCGCGAGACGTAGCCGGGGAGCTTCGAGCGTTCGAGCTCGTCGGCGTACGAGGCCAGCACGGCGCTTTGAATCTTCTCGCGGCACATCGAATTGATCGGGTGGGCGATGTCGGCGTGTAGTTTGGCGCGGCCATCGGCGTCGCGAATGGCGCGGTTCTCGTCAAGTCGGCAGCCACATTGGTTGCAGAACCGGCTGCGCAGGTGGTTCTTGGTACCGCAGTGCCCGCAGCGGTCGGTCAGCTTTCGCGACGGCATCGCCACGAAGAAGCCCTTGGCCCCTTCAATGATCTTGAGGTCGCGAATGACGAACATGTCGTCGAACGTGATGCTGCAAAAAGCTTGCAGACGTTCGTTGCTGCCCGAATTGTCTTCCATGAGCTTGATGCGGACTTCGGTGATCTCCACAGTCGTACTCCTTTACGATGCGTGTCGTTCACTGCTCAAGGACTGCTGGTAACGACTCGAACCCGTCCGAGTTCGAGCGTTTCAAGGATCGCCGCGGCATCGCGAGCCGCGTCGGGGGAGGAAGCGAGTCCAAAATAGGACGAACCGCTCCCGCTCATCAGGTGCCCGTCGAGGATGCTCCCGACGGAGGCCAAGGCGTGCTCGACCTCTTGCAAGGCCGGACACAAGGTTTCCGCTATCGGCTGAAGACGATTGAACAGATGTTTCCCGATCGTCGCGGTATTTCCACTGGCGAGTGCCTCCAGGAACGGCCCGATCTGCCGGGGCTTCTCAGGCGGAGTCAATCGACGGTAGACGTCGGCCGTACCGACACCGAACTTGGGACACACGAGCACAAACGTCAGCGGTCCTGACAAAGGAAAGGGCTCCACCTCTTCCCCTCGTCCTCGGCAAACTGCCGAAGGACCATGCCGAAAGAACGCCACATCACTGCCAACCGTCCCGGCGAGGGCGTCCAACTCGCCAGGGCGTGTATCGAGCTTCCAGAGACGATCGAGTGCCACCAGTGTCGCAGCCGCGTCGCTCGACCCACCCGCCAACCCCGCCTGAGCAGGAATGGTTTTTTCCAGGTGAATCGTCGCTCCGCGCTGACAGCCTGTCGCCCGCCTGAGTGCCTCCGCCGCCTTGACGACCAGGTTTTCAGGACCCGTCGGCAAGGTGGGATCATCACACGTAAGCGTGATGGTTCCCGAATCGTTGTCGGCAAACGTCAAGCGATCGAACAGGTCGACGGTGACCATCAGCGACTCGAGGTCGTGATAGCCGTCGCTGCGGCGCCCGAGGATCTCCAGATAAAGGTTGAGCTTGGCCGGAGCGTGAACTTCCACGCCATCGGCGGTCGATCGAACGATCATCGGATTGACATCCGGTGAGGTTGTTTGATCAACCCGGTCTGTACATGAGGAAGAAGGCAGAAGGGAAGGCAAGCGCACCCGGTGTTCATCGTAGTGTTGGTTCCTTGGGTACCCGAAACTCGCCGCGTTTTGCGACAGGAGACGGGAGCGATTCCTTTCGCCTCAACCCCTTGCGACGGACCTTGTATCCCCTCATGAAATTCTTCGCAACCCGAAAAACGCTCAAGTCGAGAAGGTTGTAAAACCGACGACGCGATTTCGGAAGTATTTACAAAACTTGGAGACGAAAGGGCTTCCGGCAAGGCCAGTTCGAAGCGAAATCGCATGGAATTATGTGTTTGGATCGAAGGCGTGGAATGTGTCAAGCTCAAGAGAGGCTGCAAATCGCAGGAACGTCTGATTTTCGTGAGGTTGCTCTCATGTTCGTGGTGAAGGTGCAGATCGTGCGCTGGGTGGACGCCTGTTTTCCGGGATTCGTCGCGTGCGAGTTGATCGACGTTCACGGCCGCTGCTGGGAATTCATCGAAAAAGTGCCCGTTGTGAGTTGTGACGATCTCTGGTCCTCGACTCATTATCCACAGCCTGGAATCATCGCATGTGAAGTTGTTAGCCGTCGAGTCGATGAGTTTGGATGTGAGGTCGTTTCGATTGATACGGCGCAGCCGTGGGGAGTGGAGTCGGTTGAGGGGCGGACTGAGTTTGAAGTTGCGGCCGAAATGGTTAACGAATGGAGGGCGGAGTGATGTGCTCAGGTGCACCAGCTATATTCATCATCACGAAGGGTGGCTGGGGCAGCATGCCCCAGTGCCAAGGGGACGGAAAGGAAATCAACGATAGTAGCGAAGGTCAACTCGTGTGCGCGTCCAGGTTAATTGAAGGCGATCGTAACATACGATCCAGCGGGAAGCGGCGACTCGTTCGTCCTCGGTGAAATCGACACTCATTCCCAACTGGGGCATGCTGCCCCAGCCACCCGCCGGAAGGAATGGATGCTTAATCTAGAATGTCCAACTTAGATCGATGCAAGCGGAATTAGATATTGGTAATATATATACTGAAATTGATCGAGTGAATAATCGACGAGGCGCATTCGATGGATGAAAACGAAGAAGATCGCAAATTGCCCGAGACAGATGAAGAATGGCGTGCATGGGATGAAGCGGTTTCAGAAGAACTCGAAGCGTTAGCGACAAAACATTTTGGTCCTCGAGAACTTCGTGAGAAAAAGAACAAACGCTACGCAGAGCGCTTGATTCGAAGCCATACCGAACCAGTTGTACGCGCGATACTCGTCGCACTGAGCCGTCTTGATCACCCTACCGCTGCGGAACTTCTGCGCGACCACGACCTTATGAACGCACCGCTTTGGGAGATTGTCGCTCCGTTTGAACTCGGCGGCCATGTGCTCAAAATCATATCCGTCAATGGCGTGAGTTATACGGTTGAGATCTCTGCCGGCTTTGGTTGTGCGGGCGATGGAGCACGCCTTGTCCTTGAGCAATTTGGCAAGCATTTCTTGGTAATGGAGACGCTGTACTATTGGCTGAACTGATACGATCAAATTGCAAGCCGCTTCAATGAAAATCGAACCGCAAAAATTCAAAGAGGCAGGACCGAGCATCAGCAGGAAATGATCGGTTTACTTCGACGCATTGAGAGCCGGCAATCTCTCCAGTCAGCGCTGGAAAGAGACGGCCGGCTCCCGTGAAGGCAGTCGAAGTAAGAGATACGCTCACTCAGTCCAGCGGCTTGATCGCCACATTGCGGAACTCAACCGGATCACCATGCCCGGCGAAACCGAAGAAGCCGGCTTTGCGATCCTTGCCCGGGTGCGGGCTGTTCGCCATATACTCGGTCACCTTGCTGAGGTCGGTGTCGAGAATGACATTTCCATTGAGCTCGACCTTGATCGTCGAACCCTTGACCGTCACTTCCTGGTAGTTCCAGGTGCCAACGGGACGCTGGAAGCCGCGGTTGGTCGGGACCATGCCGTAGGCCGAGCCGTGGTACTGACGCTTGTCGAGCTTGGCGTACTTGTCGGCATCGTCGTCGAGGACTTGCAACTCGCACATGCCGGCGTAGGCGGGGTCGCCGCTGCCGGGGTAGCGAATCGCCAGGCCGTTGTTGCCGCCGGGGGGCAGCTTGAACTCGACGCGGGCCTTGAAGTCGCCGTATTCCTTGTTGAAGTAAATCGCGCCGCCCTTGCCGGGCTTGCAGACGATCGAGCCATCAACAACCTGGTAGTTGTCAACCGGTCCAGCCCAGCCTTCGAGGGTCTTGCCATCGAAGAGGGGCTTGTATTCCTTGTCCGCGTGCTTGGCGAGGATCTTGTTCGCCTCGTCGGCGGGAATTTCGCGCAGCTTGATGTTCTTCCAGCGGATCTCGCCGCCGTGCGTTTGAAGCTGGAGCGGGCCGCGAGCCGGCAGCGGCTTCTTGCGATCCCAGAAGTTCTCCATGATCGCGTTGTCGACCACGAGCTTATCGTTGAGATAAACCGTTGTGCGGGCACCAACCTGGATGATCTTGAACGAATTCCACTCGCCGAACGGCTTGTCGGCCAATACGAGCGGGTCTTTACCGGGAGCGCCCGGCGAGTTATTCCAGAGGCCGCCTGAACCCTTGTCGGCACCCAGGTTCCACTTGCCGCCTTCTTTGGTGAAGTCCCAGATTTGAACCTGCGGGCTGGCTTTCAGATAAATGCCGCTATCGGCCTTGGCGACGGTTTTGTAGTCGATGAGCAGCTCGAAGTCGCCGTAATCCTTGTCGCTGGCGAGGTAGGCGCCGTGGCCGTCGTTAACGAGGTCGCCGTTGTCGACGGTCCAGTGCATCTTGGCGTCGGCCGTCCACTCTTCGATCTTCTTCGCCCGTTCATCGGCCGACATCGCGGCGAGTTTGTACGGGTCGAAGTGGGGCATCCCGCGCCAGCCGGCGAGATCCTTGCCGTTGAAAATCGGCGTGAAAGTGCTCGACGGCTCGTCGGCGCGTGCGGTAATGGTGATCGCCAGGGAGAGAACGACCAGGCCTAAGGATACGACTCGCATGGGTTTGACTCGCGGAGAACGGGTGGGATCACCAGGCAGAATGAGTCAAGATATCCGAGCGGTCGCAGCGTTCCAACTCTTTTGTGGCCCCGCAGTTCGACGTCCAAACTCGCGCTTGACGACGAACTCTGGCTCTCACGAAATTGATGGAACGCGATTCAGCGACCGAATCCCAGCCATTTTCCAGCGGCGAATCAGTCAGGTCTCTCCCTTTTTGGCGATCCTCGAGATACGGATCGTTTTTACACCTCAGCTCAAGCGTGCTTGCGGCTAACTGCGTGGGCCGGAGTGGCTTTCAGCGCGACACTGAGGTTCGACGTCCCAGGATTGTAGTTGCTATCGCCGACATAGCGGACGCTGACGCGTTTGTTGATAACGACGGATCGAGGGACAATCAACTCAGCCGCTCCTGCGACCATGCGCGCCACGCCGATCACGTGGCCCTTGGCGGTGAACGTGAACTTCCCGGTTGGAACCGGAGCGCCAACGTAGGCTGGTGCGATCACCGCCACAAGGCTGACTTTATTGCCGTGAACGCCATAGACCTGCGTGACAAACGAAATCGCGGGGCTGGCTTTGGCAGTGAACACCGTCTGAACCGGCGACTGGCTCTTGGCGTAATAGCCTGCGCCTTCATAGACGGCGTGGATTTGATGCGTTTGGCCTGCTCCCGTCGCTGGCAACGTGAGCAGGGCCTTGCCGCCGCTCAATACGGCGTCGCCGAGTACGGTAGAACCATCGAGGAATTGAACATGGCCGGTAGGGATGCCCGCTGCGCTGGAGACGGTTGCCACGTAAGTGACCTGTTCGCCGAGCACCTGTTGGGCCACTGGAGCGAGTTGAACCGCGGTGTTGGCCGGTACAACAGTTTGCGTGATTTCATAAGCAGCAAACGTGAATTCCGGTCCGTCATAGGCCGCGGAGAGGATGTGGGTGCCGGGCGCGAGGAGTGGCGTCGTGAACGTAATATGGGTGCCGTTGAATGGCTCTGCCGCGATCGGCCTACCGAAGTCATAAATTACGAATTCGCCAGATGGGGCCAAAGAGCTTGATGGCGGAAGTTGAAGGTCGAAACTGAACGTCGTCGGTTGCCCATAGGCGACCGTTCCCTGATGAGCGACAAATCGGGTTGTCGGGATCTCTTGAGGGAAAATCGTAAACTTGTCGAAAGCAGACTGGCTGGGTGCGAATAAGCCGTCGCCGCTATACGACAAAGCAATCGAGTGGCTGCCCCCGCCTACATGAAAATCGAGTTTCTGTGAGGAGCCGTCTCGGCTAGTCCACGGGACGGCGGCAACGATTGTCGATCCATCCGTGACTATGATGTTGCCGGTGGGGATCGTGCGGCCCGAATCTGGTGATTTCGAGTACACGTAAAAGTCGTACGAAACGTCCACGCCGTCTGGAGTGGGTTGAAGATTGCTGCCGTTGTAATAGAACCCGAATCCTGTTGGGTACCGGACGAGTTCCGTGGCCGTATTCGCGCTGATGCGGTGATCGTCCCCCAAATCGAACTGGGCAGTAATTTGATGGGTGCCGGCCGAGAGTGTGGTTGTTGTAATCGAAGCGAAGTCTGAACTCACTTTGGCGGTTCCAAGCACTGCGGAACCATCAAAGAACGTGACCGTTCCCCCTGCGGTCGAGGGCCTGCCTTCATCGCTATCCAAATCAGCGACGAACGTTACTGGATCGCCGAATATCGACGAGTCGGTTTGCGCATAGACGCTAAGAAGGGGCGCTATCCCTGAAAGAACGACGCGAGGTTCGAGCGAATTCATGCTCGGAGAAAGACTTCGCGCGCGTCTCGGCCGTTGCTTTTTCGTTTCTATTAACGAGAACGACGAACGACGAGGGGTGGTGCAGAAAGTCATGGTGCAATCCAAGGTGTGGTGGAGCGGTCGTCACGAGTTCACCGAAAAATCGACATGATCGTGGCCGAATTCTTTCGTTACCTCGCACGTAGGCTTTCGAAATTAAGTGACGGGCCGCGACAGCCCGTCATTACCTTATCTACAGTTTTGTGATCGTTTGATTAACGGCGAATTCCCAGCCATTTTTCAGCGGTGCGCCGCAGGTCGGCGATCGGCTTGGGCTGACCGAGCTTTTCATAGCAGCCAATCAAGCCGTTGATCGCGTCATAAAGCGGCCGATTTACGGGATGAGTGTTAGGCAAGAAGCCGTTGAAGTCCGGCGGAATGGCGCGCGCGGCAAGCTCGAACGCGTAGCCGAAATGTCCGCGCGCCAGGGAGGGATCGTTGAAATCCTCGAGGGCGATCCAACCCAATGCGCAGTGAACCCACATGTTATCGCCGCAACCCTGAAGGGCATAACGCAATGCGTCGCGAGCGGCTTCTGGGTCTCCTTCGCGCCTGAGTTCGATTCCTTCCTCGAAGTCTGGTTCCATCTCGACGACGCATTTGGGATGGTCGAGCGCGAAGTTATTGCCATCGAGCCGCTTGAGTCGCAGCCCTCCCTTTGGCTTACCACCGGGACGTTTCGGCTTGCCGCCATCGCCAGGGCGGGGAGATTTGGGCGAATCATGAGGACGATCGGGCATGGGACTGACTTCTTGAAATCGGTCGCGAAATCGACGCGCGACGAGTTTGCTGGCGAAATGACGAGAGCTTCGTAAAACTCGACCTTTGGGGGAGCCGTTGCTGGAGTATGAGGCCAGAAATCCTGGCGTTTTCTCTACTTCGCTTCAGTTCGACCCCAAGCACCCAACCGCGTAATCTCAAGTGGGGCAATGCACTAGAATACCGCAAACCTAGCCGAGTTCGCGAGTATGCTCCCGCTTGTTGAATGACGCAACCTTCGCCGCTATGATCCCAATGACAAATGTCAATGAATGGTTTGGGGACACGGAGGAACCCAGCATGAGGTGGCCTCGATTCCAGTTCAGGTTTCGGACGCTTTTGGCGCTTGTCGCTTGTTTTGCGCTGGGCTCGTGGGTTTGGGTGACGTATCTCAGTCCGATCCATCAGTGGCACAGAATGATTCGGTCTGATAACGAGTCGGCCGAGCGTTGGGACGCGGCGTCGAGGGCGATTAATGGGAAGGTCTCGGGCCTCGATCAGGCCGAGGCGATCTCAGCCTTGTGTTCGGCGCTATCTGATTCGAGTTACCGCGTTCGAGAGACGGCCGCCTCTGTGCTGGGGAGATTTCGCGGCCCCGAGACGAAATCGGCCGCCCCCTATTTGGTGAAAGCGCTCGGAGACGCTGATCCAATGGTGCGTTTGCGAGCCGCCGAATCTTTGGGGGCAATCCACAGTCCCGAGAATGAGATTCGCACAATTGCAGTACCGGCGCTGACCAAGGCGCTGAAAGACGGAAATGTGGATGTTCGAATTGCCGCCGGCTTTGCGCTCACGTTGATGGACGAAGGAGTTGCGGCCGTTCCTGAAATGACGGCCGCCGTTCGCGCGGGGCAGGACCGCGTGGGATTCGCCGCTTTGTCCCTGGGACTTACCGGTTCACGCGACGCGGTGGCGGTGAGAGCGCTTAAAAACGCTGTCGGTTCGAGCGTTCCCAAGATCCGGCAGGCATCGGCCGCGGCATTGAGGCGGCTCTCGGAATCCGAGAGCCAATAACACGCTGTTCGACGTGAGTCGTATCCACTTCCTGAGTCGAAATACTGCAACGAATAAATTAAGAGATATCGTTGTCTGGCTAGCGAATCTCGGCTCAATTCGCGCGCAGTCGTGCGAGAAAGACGAGCATTCATGGGGATTGGCTGATATTGGCAGCAATTTGTGAATCATACCTAAAAATCGATTAGTAAATAAGTTGCGACTCAAATCATTGGTGCCATATTTCCAATTGGCATCGCCGTTGCTTTAGGCATCAGTGGTCAATGAGCCGGGTCGTGCCTGTCTCATTTCCTCTCCCTCCTCTCCCAAGAGTGATGGTGCCCGTTTCCCTCGCGGCGTTCGCGGGGGCTGAGGCGTTGTTTTCTCCTGCCAAACAACGGCTTCCATCCGACCGAGGTTTCAGATGAGACTGCAGCGAACACACGTCAGAGGATTGTTGTGGGGATTGATGTTGGCATGCGGCTTCATGGTCGCGCCTTCGTGGGCGTTTGCCGCGGATGCTCCGGCGGCTGCCCCGGCTTCGGCCGCCGCGCCCGCTCCGAGTGAAGCGGCCCCGCCCGCCGCCATTAATGGTGCCGACACCGCGTTCATGATGGTCTGTGCCGCACTCGTGCTGCTGATGACCCCCGGCCTTGGTCTGTTCTACGGCGGTATGGTCCGTCGCAAGAACGTGCTCGCGACGTTCCAGCAGAGCTTCATCATGCTGGGCGTGCTGGCGCTTCAGTGGGTGTTCATTGGCTACAGCCTTTCGTTTGGCTCCGACCAACTCGGTGGCCTGATCGGCGGCCTCGATCACGTCTTCCTGCGGGGCGTCGGCCTCACGCCGCGTACCGACCTCGCGAAGACGATCCCCCACCAGCTCTTCATGGTCTACCAGTTGATGTTCGCCGCGATCACCCCCGCTCTCATCTCGGGTGCCTTCGCCGAACGCATGAAGTTCTCCGCCTACCTGCTCTTCACCCTCCTCTGGGCGACCCTCGTTTACGACCCCGTTGCTCACTGGGTCTGGGGCGGTGGCTGGATCGGTGCCAAGCTCGGTGCGCTTGACTTCGCTGGTGGCCTCGTGGTTCACGTCATCTCCGGTGTCGCCGCTCTCTGTGCCGTGCTCGTGATGGGCCGCCGCAAGGGACTTGGCGAAGAAGAAATGCACCCGCACAACCTGACGATGACCGCCCTCGGTACGGCTCTCCTCTGGTTCGGCTGGTTCGGCTTCAACGGTGGTTCGGCCTTCGCTGCGAATGAATCCGCCGTCGTCGCCTTCGTGAACACGAACATCGCCGCCGCCGCCGCCGCCACCTCGTGGTCCTTGATCGAGTGGGTGCACAAGAAGAAGGTCACCGTTCTTGGTACCTGCTCCGGTGCGGTTGCCGGTCTCGTCGCGATCACCCCGGCCGCTGGTTTCGTCGAGCCGATGGGTGCTGTGATCATCGGCCTGCTCGTCTCCTTCGCCTGCTACGGTGCGATCCTCCTCAAGGGCAAGCTCGGCTACGACGACTCGCTCGACGTCTTCGGTGTACACGGTGTCGGTGGTGCCTTCGGTGCCATCGCGGTTGGTATCTTCGCCACCAGTGCCATGACGAAGGTCTCGGGCATCGCTGGCGAGCCGGGCGGCCTGCTCGAAGGTGGTACGTCGCAGCTTGTCGCTCAGGCGATCTCGCTGGTTGCCGCCGCGGTTTACTCGTTCGTCGTCAGCTTCGTGCTGCTCAAGATCGTCGATGTGGTTGTCGGCCTCCGCGTCACGCCGGAAGAAGAAGATCTCGGCCTCGACATCACGCAGCACGGCGAACGTGGCTACATCATGGGCGTGGGCGAGCTGATGGGCGGCCACGGCGGTGGAATCGACCCGGTTGCCTTCGCCGCACACGAGTCGAAGCCCGCCACCGAGCACGTGCATAGCTGATCGCTAGATCTTGCAATGTCACTGTGAAACCGAAACGCCCTTCGTCGCAAGATGAGGGGCGTTTTCGTGCGCTTTGAGGTTGTGATATGTGCGATTATGAGTCGTTCAGCTTTTGCTCGGGCGATTGAAGAACCGCTCGATCGCCGCGCGGGCTTCAGGTGCCATCGCCAGTGTTGCGAGAGCGATCACGGCCGCTTCGCGACCCGCTTCCCGCCCGCGCATCAGGTCGGTTTCAAGCACGTCGAGCAGAATCTCCCGAGCCCGTTTGTGCTCTTCAGGCCCCGTATTCACGCGCTCGCGCACCGATCCGATGATTTCTTCCCAACCCTGTGGCGGCCAGGGCGCCGACTCATTCTGACTCGTTCGCTTTCGCAGATGGTCGATTTCTTGCGCGATTCCATCCTGCGCAACAATCGCGTCGATCAAGCCGATACGATTCGCTTCTTCTGAATCGACGGCACGCCCCGAGAGCAGCAGGTCCGTCGCATTTGCGAGACCAACCAGACGCGGCAGCCGCGCGACGCCATCCCACCCTGGAAGAAGACTCAGATTGACTTCAGGAAGCCCGAGAATCGCCTGACCACCTTCGATTGCCAAACGGTCGCGACACGCCAGTGCGAGCTCTAGACCACCGCCGAGGCAAGTGCCGTGAATGACGGCGACGGTGGGAATACTGAGATTCTCAATCGCATCGAACGCGTCCATGCCGAGGTGCCCGAAGCCGTGAAGTTCAACGGCCGAGCTGCTCGCCTGCATCTGCTTGAGATCGGCCCCCGCGCAAAACCCTTTGGGCTTGGCACTGCGGATGACGAGCACGCCCGCGTTCGCATCGGTCGCGACCGAATTCACAGCCGCTTGAAGTTCGGCGAGCGTCCCGCGATCTAGGCTATTCTGCGAGCTACCCGGACGGTCGAACCAGAGAGTGCGCGTACCGTCGTTCGCACGTTCGAGCCGCCAGGCGTCGCCGAAGGTTTGGTCGGTCATCGTTGAGGTATCCGATAGGCAGATTCTTTAAATAACCTTCCGGCATTATGGCATGGGAGTGATGCGCCCGCGATGTGCGGTAGACTGTTCTGAGCGGCATTGTCGATTTAGCAGTCATTGGCTAATACAGTCCATACATGAGTGAATACGATCAGACGAGGGTTGAAGAATACCAGCAATATTGGCGACAGATTGAACGACATGACGGTAGCGGATTTTCCATCGCCGATTGGTTAACTGCCGCGCTTCGTGGCGACGCGACGCTCATCCTTGAGTTTCTTGCGCAAGGGATGGACGTCAACGCCAGCCTTGGCAGTGAAACCGCTCTCATGATCGCGGTGAGACTGAGCCAACTGGATGTCATAAAAATTCTTCTCGATCATGGCGCTGACATGATGATCGAGGACAGCCTAGGCAATTCGGCATTAACGCAAGCACTGATTCTCGCGGAATTCAGCCATCAGTATGGACGCTGGCGGTATCCTAATCCCAACGACCCACGTCCTCTCGCGCTTTTGCGAGCCGCCGGCGGAGAATTCGGACTGCGGGAAGCCGTGATGTTGAATGATGTGAAACTCGCCCAGCGGCTGCTTGAGCACGGAGCCGATCCAAACACCGGGGAGCGTCAGTATCATGGGCCGATGTTGATGGAGGCGGCCAGAGATGGAAAACGACAGCTTGTCGAACTGCTCCTTGATTTCGGCGCGAAAATTGATGCGTTTGATGACATCTCTCAGACGGCGCTTATCGAAGCGGCAGCGCACGGTCAAACTGACGTCGTACAGCTCTTGCTCGACCGAGGAGCGGGTGCGGATATTGATATCGAATGGGAACTCGACTGGGCGCTTTCAAGGGCTGCGACGAACGGTCATCAATCGACTTGCGGAATACTCGAAAATCGTGGTGCAAGACGTTGTCTTTTTAACGCCCTCTCATTCCAACGTAACACGAAGCTATTCCAAAAATGGCTCGAAGATTCAGAGGAATTTGGGGCCGACCTCGATGCGTTGCGCGGTGATTACAACGGCCAGCGGCTGCTGATCAGTGCGATCGCCAGTAGATTCGTCGATGCGGTACGAATCCTTTTGGATCGTGGCGTCGCGCTTGTTCACGAATCCGATGAGAAGGCGCCGCTCGCATGCGCCGCAGTGTACTGCGACGATGATGAAATGATTAAATTTCTATTCGATCGCGGTGCCGACCTTCATCAGACCGGAACTGACGGAATCACGCCGCTACAGTGGGCGGAAGACACGTGCAAATATCGGGGCGTTGAAGTTCTTCGCAGTCTGGGTGCCGAGCGTTGACGCATTGCAGGAGCACACCGCGAGCCCGCTCCTGTCTGTTGTTTCGCACAAACGTCCTTGCGATCAAGTCATCGCGTTACCCGCTCTTCAGATCGAGAGACGCTCCACCATCGTCCGCTCGCTGTATGCAGACCGACGCCGATCCGTTTATCCCAATTTCGCATTGTCGCAAGCCCTGTTCTGGCTCGATGGCCTATGGTGTTACGAATGGACACTTTCTCAAAGAAGTAAAAATGTGAGCTAAAACGCTGGGCTTTGGTGTTCTCCTGGGAAGCGCTCTCACCGCAGTGTTTCGCGATGAGGCGAACCTGCGAAGAAGTGAGATGGTCTAGCTGCCGTTGTGTTTCGCCGATGGATGCGGTCGGCTGTGTTCTCAGGCTCGCCGCGACTATTAGATCGGCTGGCCGGGCTTTGCATTGAGCTCGTAGTGAATGCCGCAGAGCAGGCGTTCTGCGGCGCCTTTGATTCAAGATGTGTTGTGATGTTTACATTATCAGAAATGCGAGAGCTTGCGAATCGTCCAAAAGAAACCGGAGCTGAGCTCGATGCGCGTCTCGCCGATCTCAGGGCGCGAGGCGCTACCACGCTTCACTGCATTGAGTACGTGAGGCGAAACCACTACTGCTCATTGAAAGAGGGGGTTGATATCGTGATCAACTCCGCCGCATGGATCGACCAGAAGGAGGCGATCATGCGTCATCAAGAAGAGATGTTCAACGAGATGCTCGAGGACTGCCGAGACGACATCAAGGAGATCCACTGGACGATTACTCCCAATGGACTCGACGTGCGAGTCGAATTTAAGTCGTCCGCCGAATCGACAAATGAAACCGCCGACGATTGCGATCCGTTGAATCCGCCTGAGTGATTCGGGGCCTGCAATTCGCTCGATTGGCGATCTCGGCATCAAGGCGACGGACCGACGGTTTGTCGTTTCGCTCAAATGCCCCTACAATAAGATATCGCCTCACTCTCCCTTGAGAGCGAGACGCCCCAGCATCGGCCGTCGGGTGCGAGCAAACCGGCGCCGATCCACCTCAGACGCTGCGCGTTGACGAAGGATTGGAGAGGGGACGAACATGGGCACGGCAACGACGGATCGCACCCAGGCACAAGATCACACCAACGCCGACTCGGCCGCCGCCGCACGCGAGAAGCAGATGCGGCAGGCTGAGGAGTTGCTGTTTTCTGGTCCTTCCAAGGAAGGATTCGCCAAGGCCCTGTTTCGCGGCGATTTTCGATCCACCAGCTTGTTTCCGTATCCTAAACTTCCGGACGCTGAGAAACGCGTCGTCGATGGAGCCGTCGCGGAACTGAAGGCGTTCGCGGCCGAGCACTGGGACGCCGCCGCCATTGATCGCGCGGCTGAGATTCCTCAGAGCGTCGTTGATGGCCTGGCGAATCTTGGTGTGCTAGGGATGACTGCGCCGACGGAGTTTGGCGGACGCGGATTCACGCAGTCGGGCTATTGTCGCGTGATGGAGGCAATTGGGGCTCACGACGCTGGCGTAGGCGTGTTCGTCAACGCGCATCATTCGATTGGAATTCGCGCGCTTTTGTTGTTCGGCACGTCCGAGCAAAAGGCGAAATGGCTGCCGCAACTGGTCAGCGGGAAGACGCTTGCTGCGTTCGCGTTGACGGAGACTGAAGCAGGCTCCGATGCCTCGAACGTCCAGACCACCGCGACCCCCAGCGCCGATGGTAGCCATTACATCATCAACGGCACGAAGCGCTGGATCACGAACGGTGGGATTGCGGATGTGCTCACCTTGATGGCGCGCACGCCAGATCCCAAGGGGGGAGAGTCGAAGATCACTGCCTTTCTCGTCACGCCTGACATGCCGGGGTTTGAAGTCGTCGAGAAGCGGATGGAGAAGACCGGCATTCGTGGGACTGCCACGGGCAGGCTGGCGTTTCATGACATGAAGGTGCCGAAGGAAAATATCCTTGGGCCGGTAGGCAAGGGGCTGCGCGTCGCCTTGACGGTGCTCGATTATGGCCGCGTGACGTTTGGTGCGAGCTGTACTGGCGTGGCGAAAAGCTGCATCGAGCTGGCGACGCGCCATGCGCTGAAGCGTCGTCAGTTTGATCGTCGTCTGGCCGATTTGGAGCTTGTGAAGCAGAAGCTCGCCTACCTCGCTGCGACGGCGTATGCAATGGAAGCGACGACTTATGAAACCGCCGCGCTGATCGATCGCGGGGCCGATGATTATATGCTAGAGACAGCAATTCTCAAAGTATTCGCGACCGAGATGCTTTGGAAGGGCGTCTACGAAACGTTCCAGGTGTACGGCGGCTCGGCGTATTTTTGTGATCTTCCGTACGAACGCATGATGCGCGACGCGCGAATCAACACGATCGGCGAAGGGGCCAACGAAGTTTTGAAGGCGTTCATCGCGCTCGTTGGTATGCGCGAAGTGGGTGAAGGTTTCAAAACCACTCTGGCGCGATTGAAGAATCCCATCACAACCATTCCCGCACTCTGGGGATTCGGTGCGCCTCGAATGAAGCGGCTCGTCACTGTCCCTTCGGTTCCCGTGGTTTCTCCCGAACTCAGCGAGCACGCGGCGAATCTGGGGAAGCGTGTCCGATCGTTCGCACGGGCGGTCGAACGGATGTTGATGAAGCATCGCGAGGCCGTGCTCGAAATGCAGTACATTCAAGAGCGAATTGCCGACGCGGTTATCGCGCTTGTGAGCTCGGCTTGCACGCTCGCGCGAATCGACCGGGCCATTGCCGATCGCACGGCGACGGAGCTCGATCGCACTTCGGCCGATCTGTATTTGCGAATGGCGGGGCGTACGTTTGACCAGAGCCTCGCCAATCTCGATCGCAACGACGATCAACAAACAACCGAGACCGCCCTCGCCGCGATGCGGATGTTTGAGTCGATTTAGCGAGCGATTTCAATCAGGGCACGACATCAAAAAACTGATCAATCCGCGTGATCCGGAAAACCTCGCGCAAGTCGGGATGCAGGTTTTCCAGGCGGATTCGTGTGAGGCCTTTGGAAAGTCGTTTCTGCAGGTCGATCAGTTTTCCAAGCGCGGTGCTCGAGAGATATTGGACCTCGCTGAAGTCGAGAACAATGGTTGCGCGCCGGTCGGTCAAAAGCTCGTCGCCCAGAGGGCTTAAATCGCCGAGCTGAAGGACCTTCGTCTTCAGCGGAATCCGTACAAACAGCCGGTTGCCGGCCTCATCGGGCTCGAACCAGAGCGAATGGCCGCAGCCAGGACACGGAGTGCCGCCTGGCGCTGCGCCGAGCTCGATGCTGACGTTCGCCCCGCAAATGGGACAAACGTTCGGGCTACCTTTGGGCGATTCTGATTCAGTGGCCATGATATGACCCCCGGGAAGAGGGGTTGCTGAATTCGAGCCGATTCAGGCGTCAGCCTGGACGGCCGATGAATTTCTGCGATGGGCGATTCCCATAATATGCCACAGCGGAACGGAAATATCCCGACTTTTGGTCGGGCGATCGCGAGAACTTTGCAAGATCGGCAGGTCGAACCGATTGATGACCCGTCGTCAAGCCCTTGAGCGTACGTTTAGCAAGCGCTTTCGCCGATTGCCAAAGATAGCGGCGGCCTTCGCGTCAATAAGACCGCTCAAGATCGTGGCGTGAAGATGTTGCAATGCATTACCATGCAGTAGGCGTTGGGTTTGGTTCTGACGTGTGCAATAATTTTACGAATGCTTAGATGAATCGTTTTTAGATTTCGTAGCAATTGTCTTGAATCTGCAACGGAACGAGCCGACGGGCCCGCGCGTCAAAAAGTAAGGCCGCGCGGGATGTCGTAAAGATCGATGCGATCGGGGAACATCCATGTGGATTCTCGTTCGAAAACGATTGTCCTGTGTTCGCATCTGGCAATTGCTGATATTGGTCGCTGTGGTGGCGGTGGCGATCGGATCGATCGAGGCGAAAAGGCGAGCTGAAGAGAATCGAAGTCGTGCGGAACTGGTCGAATGGTATCAAATTCGTGCTGCGCTATGCAGGTATTCGCAAATGCTCTATGAGACGGGTGGTGATGTGACATGTTGTCGATGCAGCGATCCTCCGAAACACTACGATCGCAACCCGACAAAAGCAGCATATTACGCTCGGCTTCGGCTAAAATATGAGCGAGCCGCTCGCTACCCTTGGCTCGAAGTCAGCCCAGACGAGCAGGAGCCCGATTGATGGCCGCACGCTGGCGTTCGATGCGAGGCCTGCTACTGCTTCCGGTCGTGTTCGCGATCGGATTGCTGGTTCTGGATCTGATGACGAATGCAGTCGCGGACGTAGCAAGAGACTGCTTTGTTGAAATTCTGGTGGTTGATGACGTCACCGAAAAACCTGCTGCCGGAGCGAACATCATGCTTTCCACTCTCGACGACGTGCCTCAGAAAGTGGATCGCAACTTTTTCACCGGAGCCGACGGCCGGCTTTCGTTCGAGCACCGGCTAAGAATTGCTCGCTACGGCGGCATACTTCGTCGCCAATCTGAGATGAGTTTCGACTTTTGCGACGTGCGAGTCTCGATGCCTGGATTTGAGAGCCGAACCTTTAAGTTGCACGAAGTGCATGTCGATCCAAACTATCCCCCGCGCGGTCCGGTACCTTCGCTTGAAATTCGGCTCTCACGTCTTCAACACAAATGAAGTCGTAGGGAATGTCTGAGGGGACTTGTCTTTCAAATAAGTCTTTCAGCGTTGCGGTCAGTTGCGCTCTGAGATGAACAACTGCCATGGGAAAATGTCCGCAGTAGCAGGCAGGAAACAACCTCGAGAAGGCCGCGCATTACCCTCGGCATCGGATAGAGTACGAGCGAATCCCTCGTTATTTCTGGCTCACTGTCAGCCTCGATGAGCAGGAGCTCAACTGATGGTCAATCGCTGGCGTTCCATGCGAGGTCTGTTGTTACTTCCAATCATTGCTGCAACTGGAATCTTGTATTTGGATCTCATCACCAATGCGATCGCCGATGGAGGACGAGACTGCGTTGCCGAAATTCATGCCGTCGATGATGTCGATGGAAAACCGATTGCTGGAGCGAAGATTCGGCTTTTTCATTTCGACAATCTGCCTCCGAAGACGGATCGAAAGTTCCTTGCTGGGTCCGATGGCAAATGTTCGTTCCCTCACAAGCTGAACCTCACCCGTAACGGCGGAATAATCCGTGGTCAGTATTTCGTCGGTTACGGTATTTGCGAGGTAGAAGTCTCGGCGACGGGATTCGAGAAGCGAGTCTTCAGCCTGAACGACGTGCGGATTGACTCGAAGTATTACTCGCGCGATCCGCTGCCTCCTGTTGTGGTTCGGCTTTCACGCGTTCCATCAGAATGAACTCGTTGTTCTGAGTGCATAGACTAAAAGAAAATGGCCGCAGGAGCGGCCGGGGATGCGTTCCCACGCCGGAGCATGGGAACGAGGTTGATTTGTGATTGTGTGAACACAAGGTGCTACTGAGTCAAATCAGCTCAGGCATCGGCTTGTTGTAGTCGAGCACGTTCATCGGTCGGCCGGCGTGGTTGATGAACGTCTGCGACGCGTCGATGCCCATGTTGTGGTAAAGCGTCGCGAACACTTCTTGCATCTTTACAGGGCGATCTTTGGGTACTTCGCCCAGGCGGTTTGTCGAACCGATCACCTGGCCCGTTCGCATACCGCCGCCGGCGATCAGGGCGGAGGAAACAGGGGCCCAGTGGTCGCGTCCGCCCTGGGCGTTAATTCGCGGCGTGCGCCCGAATTCGCCCCAAACGACGACGCTCACATCCTTGTCGAGTCCACGCGCGTGCAAGTCTTCGATAAGAGCGGTAAGAGCCATGTCGAGTTTCGGCAGACGCTTGCGGCACTGACCGAAGTTGTTCGAATGGTAATCCCAGCGGCCGAAGCCGATCGTCACCACGCGCACACCGGCTTCGACGAGCCGCCGGGCCATCAGGAAGTGATCCATGCAGCAAGGCGGGCCGTCGTCGACCGGGTCCATGTCGCCGATGCCATACTTGGCACGCAGGCGAGGGTCTTCGCGACTGAGGTCGAGCGCGTCGACCATTTGGCTCGAGGTGAGGATCTCGAACGAGCGCCGGGTAAAGGCGTCGAGACCGTCGATCATCCCGCTGTTGTCGATGTCGCGGCGCATGTGATCGAAAGCAGAGAGCAAACCTCGTCTTCCGTCCAACCGCGAACGGCTGAAGCCTTGCGGCAGGCTCATTGCGGCGAGTTCTGGGCCGTTTGGCGTGAAGGGGGCGTGCGAGAGGCCGAGGTAGCCGGGAACACCTGGGTTACCCCACGGGGCGTGAATCGTTTTGGGCGAAAGGCCGACGAACGGCGGCACAGCGGGATCAACCGGACCTTGCGCCTTCGAGACGACCGCACCCAAGCTCGGCCGGCCGCCGGCCTGACGGCTTTCTTCGCGGGAATAGCCGGTGAGGCAGACGGTTGCGTCGTGCTCGTCGCGGCAATCGGCGATCGAGCGGATGATCGCCACCTTGTCCATGATCCGCGATAGGCGGGGCATCTGGTCGGTGATCGAAATCCCTTCGACGTTCGTCGCGATCGGCTTGAACTCGCCACGGATTTCGGCGGGGGCGTCCATCTTGAGGTCGAACATATCCTGGTGCGGCGGACCGCCGGCCAGGAAGACCATGATGACGGCCTTGTGCGTTGATTTCGTTCCCGAAGCGGTCGTCTGCGCGGCCTCGGCCCGCAACAGATTCGGTAAACTGAGGCCACCCATCGCCAGGGCGCCCAGCCGCAATGCGTCGCGGCGGGACATTCCGTCACAAAAAGCCCTGTGCTTGCCGCCTTCGAGCGAAATCATCGACCACCCCCAGGCTCTCGGCTCGTCAACCCAATTCTATAGCCCTGCGGCAAGGATCGCTCGCCAAGCCATCGGCGAATCGTTGATCCCCATTTGTTTAACAAGAACAGAAACGCACGTTCAGGGCAACCGTGATCCGCCGAATTCGGCGAACGCTCGGTAGTCCCTGGCGTGTATCCGTTGACCTGGCACAACACCTGCCTTGCAGGTTGACGCCTTTTACCCCATTTACTTACATCGGTCATTCGGCCTCCTGGGCGTAAGTTGCTCATTTGTAAGTGTAAGTCCAAATTTTGTTGGACTTTGCAGCGATTTCATATTTTTCGCAAAGTAAATTGTGAAAAATCGACCCTGAGTTGGTGGACGCACGTGGAAAGGGGCCTTACAATACTGCGACTGAGGGTTTTACAGCTTTCGATACGGGTGCTAGATCGAGGCGCGTGGATGTCGGAATCGTCGGATCGTCCCCTTTTAGACCTGATTCGCCGCGAAGGTCCACTCACCGTGGCCGAGATGGCGGACCGTCTCAAGGTGACGGCGACGGCGGTTCGCAACCGGTTGACGCGGCTTGTCGAATCGGGGCTGATCGAACGCCGGGCCGAACACGAAGCCGGCGGACGCGGCCGACCAAAGCATACGTATCGCGCAAGTGCTGAAGCTCAAAAGCGTTTGGGACAGAATTACGCCGAGCTTGCGGTCGTCCTTTGGGACGAATTGATGAGCGAGGTTGATGATCCCAAGCTTCGCCGCTACCTGTTCGGGCGGATTACCGAGCGGATGGCCGCGCTCTACAAGTCGCAGCTTCAGGGCGATCAGTGGGAAGGCCGCTTGGTGCAGCTTGGATCGATTTTGCACGAACGCGGGATCGAAGCCGAGGTGACATGGTCGGGCGGAGAGGCACCGGTGCTCAAGCAGCACTCTTGCCCTTATTACGCTCTGGCCGAGGTCGACCGGGCCGTGTGCGCGATGGAACGCAAAATGTTCGAGAAGGTTGTGGGACGAGGCCTTAGGTTGAGCCAGTGCCGGCTCGACGGCCATAAGTCGTGCGACTTTGAAGCCAAACCCATGATTTCAGGCACGGTGGCCTGAGCTCATTTGAAATACGTGTTTTTCTTGCATTGAACGGATGGACGTCCGGACTTCCTCTTCTTGAGAGTCCGCAAACTCGGGCGGAATGGGAACTGATGAGCAAGGTTTTGAAGATCGAGAACCTCCACGCCGCAATCGATGGCAAGGAGATCCTCAAGGGTGTTGACCTGACGATCCGCCAGGGCGAAATTCACGCGCTCATGGGCCCGAACGGCTCGGGCAAGAGCACCCTGAGCTACGCCCTGATGGGCCACCCGAACTACGAAGTGACCGAAGGCACCGCGCTGCTCGACGACGTGAATCTCCTCGAACTCGAAGCCGACGAACGGGCCAAGGCTGGCCTCTTCCTCGCGTTCCAGTACCCGATTTCGATTCCGGGTGTGACCGTCGCCAACTTCCTGCGTCATGCCGTCACGAACGTTCGCAATCCCGAACGGCTCGAAGGCCACGACCTGATGCCGATGCGCGACTTCCGCAAGGAACTGCGCGATCAGATGAGTTCGCTGGGCGTCGACCAGGAATTCGCTCGCCGCTATCTCAACGAAGGCTTCTCGGGCGGCGAAAAGAAGCGTGCCGAGATCCTGCAGATGGCGATGCTCAAGCCGTCGTTCGCGATTCTCGATGAAACCGACTCAGGCCTCGACATCGACGCCGTCCGCATCGTGTCGGAAGGGATCAATAAAGTTGCCTCCGAGTGCAACGCGGGCGTGCTGGTCATCACGCACACCCAGCGCTTCCTGAAGCTGGTCCCCCCGCAGTTCGTGCACATTTTCTACGGCGGCCGGATCGTCGAGAGCGGCGGTCCCGAACTCGTCGACAAGCTCGAACGCGAAGGTTACGACTGGGTCCGGGCGAAGTACCCCGAAGCCGCGCGGATCGAAGACGAAATGGAACAGGGAACGGCGGCCGCAAGCCGGTCGGCCTGAGTGATTGTCGTCGCGGACCGACCACGACTCGAATCCACTCTTACATAGAGGCTGATATCTCATGGCCACCGACCTGAATGCTCAAGTCCAGGGCATCAAAGAAGAATATAAGTACGGCTTCCGCGACTCGGACGCGAACTACTCGTTCAAGAGCGGCAAGGGGCTGACGCGCGACATCGTTCATCAGATTTCTGAGATGAAGAACGAGCCGCAGTGGATGCGCGAGCTGCGCCTCAAGGCGCTCGACGTGTTCTGGTCGAAGCCGACTCCGCTCTGGGGTGGCGAGCTGCGCGACCTGAACTACGACGATATCCACTACTTCATGCGGGCGACCGACCGCCAAGGCAAGAGCTGGGACGACGTTCCGGCCGAGATCAAGAACACGTTCGACAAGCTCGGTATCCCCGAAGCCGAACGGAAGTTCCTGGCCGGCGTCGGTGCTCAGTATGACAGCGAAGTGGTGTATCACAGCCTCGCGGAAGACCTGCAAAAGAAGGGCGTGATCTTCGTCGACACCGACACTGCGGTGCGCGATTATCCCGACCTCGTCAAAGAATACTTCGCGACGATCATTCCGATCCACGACAACAAGTTCGCCGCGCTCAACTCAGCGGTGTGGTCGGGCGGTTCGTTCGTCTATATCCCCGCCGGTGTGAAGGTCGACATTCCGCTTCAGGCCTATTTCCGGATCAATGCCGAGAACATGGGCCAGTTCGAGCGGACGTTGATTATCGTCGAAGAAGGGGCCCAGGTTCACTACGTCGAAGGTTGCACAGCGCCGATCTACACGACGGAAAGCTTGCACTCGGCGGTCGTAGAAATCGTCGTCAAGAAGGGCGGCCGCTGCCGCTACACGACGATCCAGAACTGGGCGAACAACATCTATAACCTCGTCACCAAGCGAGCGGTTGCTCACGAAGACGCACTCATGGAGTGGGTCGACGGCAACCTCGGCAGCCGCCTGACGATGAAGTACCCCGCCGTCTACATGATGGGCAAGGGTGCTCGCGGCGAGATCCTCTCGATCGCCTTCGCCGGCAAGGGACAGCACCAGGACACCGGCGGAAAGGTCGTCCACGGCGCTCCTTACACCAGCTCGCGGATCATCTCCAAGAGCATCAGCAAGAACGGCGGCCGTGCCAGCTATCGCGGCTTGCTCAAGATTGCCGACGGTGCCAAGGGCTCGAAGTCGAACGTCGTTTGCGATGCGTTGATTCTCGACCCGCACAGCCGCTCGGATACGTATCCTTACATCGAAATCGATGAGGATGACGTCAAGATCGGCCACGAGGCGAGCGTGTCGAAGATCGGCGAAGAGCAGCTCTTCTACCTGATGAGCCGCGGCCTTTCCGAGGCCGAAGCCGCCACGATGATCGTCAGCGGGTTCATCGAGCCGCTCGTTAAAGAGCTGCCGATGGAGTACGCCGTCGAAATGAACAAGCTCATTCAACTTCAAATGGAAGGGTCGGTCGGCTAAGGCCGGCCGGTTGAAGGAGCTTACGCAATTTCATGGAAGCGATCTCGCCGTATCTCGTTATTGGAGGATTTGCGCTCGTCGTGGTCAGCTACATCTGGCTGGTCGCGCTGGCCTACATCCGTTCGACGAAATCCGGCGTGATCGCGACCATCTTCTTTCCGTTTGCCTATTTCTCCGGCCTGCGGCACTGGAAGACAGGTCGCTGGCCGCTCGCTGTGTTTGTTCTCGGTATCGTGAGCGCGGGATTTCCGCCGATCTATTCGCGGCTGACGCCCGTCGATCTGGGACCACGCGAGCGGATCGTCAACGGCGAGCTGCATGTCACGCTCACCGGCTGGGACAAGACCGACTATTCGATCCTCACGCGAAAGCCGGAAATCGTTGTTCTCCAGATGGCCAACTCGGACGTGAATGACACTACGATTGGCTATTTGAAGAACATGAAAAAGCTTCGCGACCTCGATCTGAACCACACTGCGGTGACTGATGCTTGCCTTCCGGTGCTCGCGAGTTTGCCGGCGCTCGAAGGTGTTAAGCTGAGTCAAACGAAGGTGACCGACGAGGGGTTCTCTAAATCGCTGATGCAAAGCGCATCGCTCAAGAATCTCGACTTGCGTGGCACTCAAGTTTCCAAGGACGTTGGGCACGAGTGGCGGGACGCCAAACCGGGGCGGAGGGTGATGCAGTGACGATGAAGCTCGACCCTGCGAATCCAACGTCGTTCGACAATGCCCGCTTCTTGCTGGCGGCTTGCGAATTCGCCTACTTACGCGAAGCGACCGGCAAGCCGGCGTTCGCGGAAACGCTGGGTCTGAACGCCACGCTTTACTCAGTGAGCAACACACAGGTCTACGTCGGTGAGAACGACGAAGCGATCGTCGTCGCGTTTCGTGGGTCGGAAGCCCCGAATGCACTCGACGGCTTCAAGGACTGGCTGCTCACGAACGCCAACAATTTCCTGATCGTCCCTGAAGGGCAGCTTGGTACCGACTTCCTCGCGGCGGGCGTCGGTGCGCGGTTTCATCGCGGATTCATGCAGGCCCTGGCTGATATCTGGGATCCTTTCTACGCCGCCGTTGATGCTGCGATGAAGGCGAAGGAGCGGCCGATCTGGGTGACGGGCCACAGCTTGGGCGGGGCGCTTGCTTTGCTCGCGGCCTGGCGGTTGCAGCAGAATTATATGAGCATCCACCAGGTCGTCACGTTTGGCGCACCGATGGTCGGAAACGATGCGGCCGCCGCAGCGTTTCGCAAGGAATTCGGCGAAAAGATCGCGCGGTTTGTCGACGCACTCGACATCGTCCCGCTTCTGCCGACCGTGAGCCTGACGGCGAACATGTATCTCCACTGCGACCACGAGCACCGTCTCGATGGTGGCTCCGAGGCACCCGCGCAAGATGCCGTGACGAGCCTTTCGGTCAAAGCGGTCGACGGCGTGCTGAGCATCACGCTGATCGACGAGTTCTGGGGTCTGCTGACGTCACGCGTAGAACATCATATGATTCCCAGCTACAAGAGCCGAATCGACGCTAGCTCGCAGTCGGCCACGACATGACGTTCTGAATTGAAATTCACGCCACCACGCGATGTGTTCACGATGCATCCGTTTGACCTATTCCGGGATTTTGCACCGAGATGAGCAGCAGCAGCGCCTTGAGCACGAGCCCCTCGCCCGTTTTGGCCGGCGGCTTCTCTGAATCCGCGTTCGAGGCCTTTTTGGCCCAGCGCAACGAGCCCGAATGGCTCCTCCAGCGTCGTCGTGAGGCATTCGACCTGGCCCGGTCGCTCCCCTGGCCGACCTCGCGCGACGAAGAATGGCGCCGCACCGATATCCGCAGCTTCAAACCCGGTGCGTTTGCTCCGCCAATCACTGGTGAAGTGAGTGCGGCCGATCGGGCAAGCCTCGAACCGCTCTGGACGAGCCTGAGCGCTCACTATGCGACAGGCGTCGAGCAGATCAACGGCAACGTCGTTCGCTCGGCTGACGAAACCAAGACCGGCAGCGCGATGCTGCTCGACCTGGCGACGGCCATCAAGCTCTGCCCCGAGCTGATCCAGAAGTATTTCCTCACCGACGCGGTTCGGCCCGATACCGACGCTCTCTCAGCCCTGCACGCCGCGTTCTGCACGAGCGGTGTTGTCCTTTACGTGCCGAAGGGTGTGAAGGTCGAGGCGCCACTGTTTAGCCTCGTCGGCATGACGGGCAGCGGCAATGTCGATTTCGACCATACGCTCGTGATCCTCGAGGAAGGGGCCGAGGCGACGCTCGTGCGCGAAACGTCATCGACCGGTCGTGCCGAAGGTCAGGCGCTGCATTGTGGTGCGATCGAACTGTTCGTCGCTCCCACTGCGAACCTGACGTTCGTCAACGTGCAGAACTGGGACGAATCGACCTGGCACTTCAGCCGCGAGCGTGCCCTGATCGGTCGCGATGCGCAGATCCAGTGGACGGTCGGTGGCCTTGGTTCGCGGCTGGCGAAGGTGAACCAGGAAGTGGCGCTTACGGGGCAGGGGGCATCGGCGCAGGTGAACGGCGTCATGTTCACCACCGGCAAACAGCACCTCGCCTACTTCACTCGCCAGGATCACATGGCGCCTCACACGCGGAGCGACCTGCTCTACAAGGGCGGTCTCAAGGATAAGTCGCGCGTGGTGTGGAAGGGGATGATTCGCGTCGAGAAGGACGCGCAGAAGACCGACGCCTACCAGAAGAACGACAATCTCATTCTTTCCGACACGGCTCGCGGCGATTCGATCCCCGGCCTGGAAATCGAAGCGAACGACGTCCGTTGCACCCACGGCGCGACGGCGGGACGGGTTGATGAAGAGATGATCTTCTATGCCCAGGCCCGCGGCGTGAGCCGCGAAACCGCGGTCCGGTTGATTGTGGAAGGGTTCTTCGCGAACGTCTATGATCGCATCACGCTCGAGCCAGTTCGCGAAACGCTCCGACGTGCCGTCGCTGAAAAGCTTCATCTCGGTGATTCGCTGACGCTGACAACCGAAGTCGACGCGTGAGTTCGCGATAACTTCGCGGCGACTGACCGACCTTTCCCCTTAGAATGGAGCCCGCCCGTCATGGGAGAGCCTTACGTACATCCCGAAGTTCTCGTGTCTCCGGAGTGGGTTCAGGAACATCTCAAAGATCCTAACGTGCGCATTGTCGAGAGCGATGAAGATGTCTTGCTCTACGACATGGGACATATCCCGGGCGCAGTGAAGATCGACTGGCAGGGCGACCTTCAAGATCAGCTCATTCGCGACTACATCGACGCCGAAAAGTTCTCGAGCATCTGCTCGAAGAACGGCATCTCGCCCGAGACGACCGTCGTCTTCTACGGCGACAAGTCGAACTGGTGGGCCTGCTACGCCTTCTGGGCGTTCAAGCTGTTCGGCCACAAGGATTGCCGTATTTTGAACGGCGGCCGCAAATACTGGCTCGACAACAAGCTGCCCACGACGACCGAAGTCCCCAGCTATCCGGCGACCCAGTACAAAGCCGTGAAGGCCGACGAATCGAAGATTCGTGCCTTCCGCGACGAAGTGCTGGTGCACTCGAAGGCGAGCAAGCCGCTGCTCGACGTTCGCAGCCCGAAAGAGTTCACGGGCGAGAAGCTGCACATGGAAGACTACCCGCAGGAAGGTTCGCTGCGCGGCGGTCATATCCCGGGTGCGAAGAGCGTCCCCTGGGCGCGTGCTGTGAATGAAGACGGCACGTTCAAGTCGGCGGACGAGCTGAAGGCGATCTACGAGAAGGAAATCGGCCTGAAGTCGACCGACGACGTCATCGCCTATTGCCGCATCGGCGAGCGTTCGAGCCTGACGTGGTTTGTGCTGACCTACCTGCTCGGTTACCCGACCGTGCGGAATTACGACGGTTCGTGGTGCGAGTGGGGAAATCTCGTTCGTGCTCCGATTGCCAAGGGTAACTAATTCCAATTCGTTCGCGGCCCGTCCTTTGCAGCTTGCATGGGGCGGGCCTTACCTATTCTCACCGAAGCGAAGAGGAATCTGTTGTGCCTGCGCTCGAAGGAATGATCGAAGAGCTTGCCGACGCCGATCGCCAGGAGCGCATCGAGCTACTGATCGACTTCGCGAAATCATTGCCCAAACTGCCCGACCGACTCGAAGCGCACAAAGATGCTTCGCATCGTGTCGAAGAGTGCCAGTCGCCGGTCTACTTGTTCGTCGAGTTGAACGACGACAGCGTATCGCTCTACGCCGATGCGCCGATTGAGGCCCCAACGGTTCGTGGCTTCGTGTCGCTGCTGGTTCAGGGGCTGGACAAGGCGCGGCCGGAGGAAGTTCTGGCTGTGAAGAGCGACCTCGTCGATCGTGCCGGCCTCACCGAGATCCTGGGCATGCTGCGGGTACGTGGCCTTTCTGGCGTGCTGGCGCGGGTCAAGGCCGAGGTGACGCGGGCGATGATGGAACGGGCCAAGGGCGCAAGTTGAGGATCGTTCTGACGCGTTGAGAAACATGAAATCAGGAGTTACACGCTTGATAGAGGCGCAATGATCAATGGGTAGCCGGGACAACTCGTTGTCCCGGTCGCGAAGCGACAAGAGGTTATTGCGAATTGCTCCGCTTCGCCCTCTTGTGGCTGCGCCACCCGGACAACAAGTTGTCCGGGCCACCCAAACCTATTCGTTGCCTTGTCTCAATCGTGCAACTCTCAAAGATATCCCGCAACGAATTGAATCAGGGCTGTGTTATGTCTGAGAAGTTCAAAGTTGGAAAACTGGCCGATGTTCCACCGGGCGGCAAGCTGCTGGTGGACCTCGACGGCCGGGCGGTTGCTGTGTTCAACGTCGAAGGCACGCTCTACTGCATCGACGACGTTTGCACGCACGACGGTGGCCCGCTGGCCGAGGGCGAGTTCCACGGCTGCGAGATTCAGTGCCCACGCCACGGCGCACGCTTCGATGTCCGCACCGGCAAGGCGCTTTGCTTCCCCGCCTTCGAGCCAGTCGCGACTCATGCGGTTGAAGTGAAAGACGGCGATATCTACGTCGAGAACGACTGAACACATTCCTTTACTGATCGAGCAGGGTGAGAACATGGATTTGACCCAGGACACGATTCTCGACGCCCTTCGCACCGTGAAGGATCCGGAACTGAACGTCAACGTTGTTGATCTGGGATTGGTCTACACGATCCAGACCAGGGAAACCGAGGTTGATGTCGAAATGACGTTGACGACACCCGCGTGCCCCGCCGGTCCCGAGATTCTTCGCAACGCAGTTTCCGCGCTCGAGAAAATCGAGGGAGTGACGAAGGCGAATGTTAAATTGGTGATGAATCCACCGTGGTCGCAGGATAGGATGACCGACGCCGCGCGTGACGAACTCGGCATTTTTTGACCTAAAGGGAACATTTTACGACACATTTTCGTAGAAATCGTTGTTCTTTCGCGACAAACATTTGAAAGCGAGGGGTCGGGTTGTCGTAATTTGGCATCGGATGTTACAACCACCCATGATCTACGCTAGTATTAGAAAGCCTTTAAGCAAGGAAAAGCCTTTGGCACTGTTCCGCCAAAGAAAGGCACATGTGGTGTTTTTTCCTTGACTGTGCGTCGGTTTCTGTCATAACGGCGAATCGACGTCGAGGCCAATGATTAGGGAAGTGGTTAAATGTCAATCTTTAGGGCTTAGCGGGCTCTGAAGGGGATCACCGCCGTGGCTAGAAAAAAGACCTCGAAGACCCGAGTCAATGTCAAAGCCTCCCTCTCGCGACGACTGCGAGAAATTCGACAGGAGAAGTTTGGCGATCACGGTGGGCCGGAACTGGCTCGCCGGCTTAATCTCCCTGCCCGAACTTGGTACAACTACGAAACTGGGGTAACTGTCCCCGCCGAAGTTTTGTTGGGATTCATTGACCAAACAGGCGCCAATCCACTCTGGTTGCTTACGGGCGAAGGGATGCGCTACCGTAGCGGCCTTGAAGATGCCGTCCTCTCTGAGCTCTCGCCGATCCAGCTCATTCGTCGCGGTCTCGAGCGGCTGGAACAGGAGCCGAGCGAATGCGTTTTGGTTGCACCCGACGAGACTTCGAGCGAGGCTGTCTCCGACTTCATCGCGATCTCACTCGTTTCGATGAAGGATTTCTCCAAGCCTGCTGAGTATGCCGAAGGCGAAGCGGGCGGGCGGATTCTTGCCTACCGTAAGTGGTTGCCACATCCCAAGGAAACCGTTGCGGTGCGCCTTGAAGATGACGCGATGGCACCCATTCTTCCCGCGGGCTCGGTCGTGGCGATCGATCGCTCGGTCACCGATCCGATCAAGCTTCAAGGCCGGATGGTCGCCGCGTCGGTTGACGGCGTGTCGATGGTCCGCTGGCTTGAAGTGACGGGCCGGCACCTGATCCTCCGCCCCAACAATCCGAGCAAGGATCACCCGCTGATCCCAGTCGAATTCGATGGGCCGCACGCCGGTTTGATCCTCGGCCAGGTTGTCTGGTCGTGGAGCTGCTTCAACGAAGTTTAAATCGCAGTTTATTTAAGATAGAATCGACTCTCGAGCGATCGCGACGGCGCCCAGCGCTGCCGCGATCGCTGTCGTTTTATCGTCAAGCGCCGTCACATCGCTTAATCCCGCGCACTTCAGACCTTCCACATAAGTTGAGCGTTGCGGTTCTCTGCCGCCAACGAGAACTGCGTACCCCTTCTTCAAAATCGGATGGCCCGCAACCCGCGCCAACTCGTCGCCAATCACGGCACCGACCCAGAATGACGCGCGCTCATGAGGCGAGAGCACGCCCTGTACGTCGGCAATCCGGACTAGAAAGGCGGCTCTACTTAAACCCTTTTCATAACTGACGTTGCGTCCAAGAATTAGCGCGGCTTGATCAGGCGTTTCAGGCAGGGTTTCGGGCAGGCTCTTGGCGATGAGCGTCTGTCGCGCGATCGTCATGGTAAGCTCGCCGGTAAGACAGGTATGGCTGCTTACGATCCGATTGAGCTCGTCGATTTCGACATATTTTGTATGCGAACCTGGCCAAACCATGATGAGCGGACCGGTACGGTCAAGCAAAGCAAGTGTGCCTAATGTTTCGCATTCTTCACCGCGCATGATGTCGCAGCTCAACCAACCGGTGGGTCCGTCGGCGGGCGGGGTACACACACCCGGGATAAGTCGAATCGGCCGGTCGGTGATTTCAGGAATTGTCGTGACGACAGATGCACGCGCCAGTTCGATCAGACCTGCCGGAGCGAGCGCATGAGGAACCGCGCGAAGGCCGACCTCACTCGTGAGCATTCCCGAGGCAACAATTTCCGCGTCGCGGGCGCGAGAATTGAGCGTCTCCAACTCATCAAGGCATTCGCGAACGGCCTGCGCGACGGGTGAACCGCTCGCCGAGATCGCGCGGTCGCGCACTCCCACAGCACGCCGGGTTTCGGCGATCACCTGGCCATTTTCGACCAGCCGGGCTCGGGTGTTGGTCGTACCACCATCGAGTGCGATGACTGCGGCGGCGTTGTTGGCGAATGTGGTCATGTTTTTTACTTGCCTCAAACGGCTGCGCACGGCATTCTTGGGACGGTCGGGCTGGTCGATTTCTCAATCTCTCCCAAGTCGACAGCGGCCGATCAGAGTAACCGATTTCGCCTATGACGTCGTCTCGCGTTTCGAGCTTGAGGCTCGACGCGCTCCTGTCGCATGCCCGTGAGCCAGCGTTCGTGCTTGGTGCCGACCGGCGGATTGTCGGTGTGAACCGTGCGTTCGAAGAGCTTGTGGGATATCCGGTTGAGAGCCTCGTCGGTCTCCCCTGCGCACCTCAAGGCTCAAGCCAAACCGGCGAGTTAGCCGAGCTGGGTGCCAGCTTCTATCCACCCCCCGAGTCGCTTTCCGGCCGTCCCTCCGGTCGCACGAGTTTGATTCTTAACAGTCGCGGCGAACGGCAATTGCGCCGAGTCGAGTACTGGCCGTTTCACGATGTTCACGGCACGCTCACCGGGCTTTTCGGCCTCGTCCGCGCGCTCGAAGATCCGCGCCACGCGCCGGATTCTGACTCGCTGAGCCTGCGGTCGGAACTGCTCGAACTGCGTGCGAGTCTCGAACGAACGCACGGCTTCGATTCGCTCGTCGGTGAAGGGCCGGCGCATAAGCGATTGCTCGATCAGGTGCGTGCTGCGGCCGGGTCGTCGATGGCGGTGCTGATCGTCGGCGAGCCGGGAAGCGGGAAGCGTTCGGTCGCGCGGACGATCCATTCGCTCGGCGTGCGAAACCACGCGCCGCTCGTGCTTTACGATCTCACCGCGCTTCCTCCCGAAGTGCTCGCTCGCGAACTTTTCGTTGCGAACGACCAGGGAGAGGACGCATCAGATTCACCAGCGGAAGCCAGCGAACGGCTCAACTTGCCTGATGGAGCCACGCTGCTGCTCACCGATATCTTCAACCTCCCGCGCGACTTGCAAGCACAACTCGCATCCGCGCTCGACTCGCGTACGCGGCTGATCGCCACAACGACCGAAGATCCCGAGCAGACGCTCAAGGCCGATCGACTGCGGCCCGATTTGTACTACGCGCTCACCTCGATGGTGATTCGGTTGTTCCCTCTTCGCGAACGGCTCGACGAACTGCCGCTCCTCGCGCAGCACGCGCTAGAACGGGCGAACCAACGTGTCGAAAAGCCAAGTCCTGGGTTCACGCCCGAAGCGGTCGAGGCACTCAAGGCCTACGACTGGCCCGGCAATCTTCGCGAGCTGGCCCGCGTGGTGGAAGCAGCGGTAACGACCGCCGGCGGGCGATTTATCAAGGTTGATGACGTGCCGGCAGGGATTCGCGGCAATCTTGGCAGCGCTTACCTTCCGCCAGCGGCCGAATTGCCGATGCCGCTCGATGAGTTGCTCACCTCCGTAGAACGAAAGTTGATCGAGCAATCTCTGGTTCGGGCGCGTGATAATAAGTCGCGGGCGGCTGAAATCCTGGGGATTTCTCGCCCTCGCCTCTATCGCCGGATCAAGGAACTCGGGATCGAGGACCGCGAGGAACCGGGCGACGATCACCGACCTTCGTCATAAGGCGAATGAACATGGGAGACATCAAAAGCCCGCTCTTGTTGTACATCAAGGGCGGGCTTTTCGTCGTAATTGGCGTCATCGCGTCGGGGATGCTGCTGTTCCTGCATCCCGGTTGGCTCGAAGCGTTCTTGCTCGCCATGGCGGTCTGGGGATTCGCTCGCGCCTATTATTTTGCTTTCTACGTGGTTGAGCACTACGCCGATCCCGAGTACAAGTTTTCAGGTCTGTCGTCATTCGCGCGGTATGTCGTGCGAAGGTGGCGACGAAGCGAGATTGAGCGGTCGACGGAGAAGCCCGATGGCGGATCGAACGGTCTATGATCTGACGGAGAAGGAGCACTCGCTGCTGGCGCATCGGGTGATGCGCAGGCAGGCGGGGCTTAGCCTGCGGGTAGCGGCGGTGTTTGCCGTGCTGCTGCTGGGCCTGCCGCTCGTGAATTTCTACATGCCGGACCTGGCGAACTTCTCCGTCGGCGGATTCACAGCGACCTGGCTCTTCCTGGGCGTGCTCTTCTATCCGATCACGGTCGGGCTGTCGTTTTATTTCGTGAAGAAGTCGGACCAGATCGAAGCCGAATGCACGGACTGGCGTTCCGTGCTCGACGATGAGGCCGCCAGCCAGGAAGGCAGCGTCTAATCATGGGAATTTCGTGGATCGCGCTGGCGTTCGTCATCGCCATGACGGGCGCAACGATCGGACTTGGTATTTACGCCACGCGCAAGGCCAAAACCGCGTCCGACTTCTTCGTCGCAGGCCGTTCGGTGAGCGTCTTCTGGAACGCGTCGGCCATTTCGGGTGAATACCTCTCGGCCGCGTCGTTCATGGGTATCGCCGGATTGCTCATGAAGAACGGCTACGACGCCCTCTGGTATCCCGTCTGTTACGCCACGGGTTATCTATTCTTGCTCTTATTCATCGCCGGCCCGCTGCGTCGGTTCGGTGCCTACACAATTCCCGACTTCGCCGAGGGCCGCTTCGATAGCCCGATGTTCCGGCGTATCGCCGTGACGTTCGTGCTCTTCATCGGCTTCTTCTACACGATGCCGCAAATGAAAGGCGCGGGCGTAACACTCGGCTCGATCATGAACTGGCCGTACTGGGCTGGCATCGTCGTGGTTGGGGTGGTGATCACGTTCAACGTCGCATTCGGCGGTATGAAGGGGATCACCTTTGTTCAGGCGTTTCAGTACTGGGCAAAAGTGTTCGCGATTTCGCTGCCGGTGTTTGTGCTGATGTCGGTCTTCGGCGGCTACGGTTCGAACCTCGGTGAAGTTGCCAGTAAGCCAGTGGGTGAGCCGCAAATCACAGCCGAAACCGATGTGGCGGTCAAAGGAAAAGAAGGCTATCCCGCGAACGTGATGACGTTTCGCGACACCAAGCCGGTGACCCTGACGCTGAAGAACGGCGCGAAGATCGCCAAGATCGACGCCGCCCGCGCGATTACACCCGCGGATGATTCGGCCTCGTGGAAGTTTCTGCGAGTGACGACGACGCAGCCTGGTCTGGCTTACAAGAGAGGTAGCAACGACTCAGCGACCGAGTCGCAGCCCGGTACTTACGAACTGAAGCAGGCAGATCACGACATCGAGATTCCCGCCGGTTCGACCGTCGAGGTGCGTCCGCAACCGGTCACGTCTGGCTCGCCACAAAAAGTGGGAGCGAAGCTGGAGTTTGCCGAGAAGACAGTCGTAACATTCGCCGCTGGCTCGATCGTGCCGAACGCGCCAGGGAACAAAAGGTGGATCGAACCGTTCGGGCCCTTCACGTCGAAATTCGGCTATCCGCTCCTCTACACATATTCACTGATTATTGCGCTGATTTGCGGCACGGCGGGCTTGCCGCACATTCTTGTGCGGTTTTACACGAACCCCGACGGCCGCGCAGCCAAGCGGACGACGCTCTGGGTGATGGTGATGCTCGGCAGCTTTTACGTCTTCCCACCGATCTGGGGCGTACTGGGACGCGTAGCCATGCCCTGGCTCTACGCGAACGACACGCCCGACGCGGTGGTGATCAAACTGCCGATGATCCTCGAGAACAAACTGCTTGGCGAAATCCTCAGCGGGATCACGTCGGCGGGCGCATTCGCGGCGTTCATGTCGACGTTTTCGGGATTACTTGTAAGCATGTCGGGTGCTCTGGCGCACGACATTTACGGCAAGATCTTGCGTTCCACCGCTTCGGCCGAGTCGCGCATGCTGGCGTTCAAGGCGTCGGCCGTGGCGATCGGCCTGGCGTCGATCGGCCTCGGCCTGCTGGTCGAGAGTTTCGACATCGCCAAGATGGTTGGCTGGGCGTTCGCCATCGCGGCCGCGTCGTATTTCCCGCTGCTCTTGCTCGGCTCGTGGTGGCGTGGCCTGACCAAATTCGGCGCGGCGAGCGGAATGCTCATCGGTGGTCTCACTTCACTCGCGGCAATCGTCACGTCGATGCTCCTCGACAAGAAGATCGTCAGCTTCAGCACGACGCCGCTCGTGCGATCGCTCATGGAACAACCGGCAATCTGGGGCGTGCCACTGTCGATCGCGATCATGTTTGTTGTATCGCTCTTGAGCAGGTCGCACGTTCCCGAAGATATTCACATGAAGATGCTCAGACTTCATGCACCCGAGGAGATGGGACTCTCGAAGAATTACATCGACGAGGGGAAGGGGCAGGGCGGGCACTGATTCTCCGGTGAACTTGGAGCCTTATTCTGGACAAGGACTTAGAAAACGAACTCTGGCAACAGGTCGATTCGGCCCTGGAGAGAATCCGGGGCCGAATGCCTCTGTACGGCATGTCGGGGCAGTTCCACATGGGGCGTGGAACCGACATCGTCGTGGATCCATCGCTGATCAAACGACATCTCGATAGTTTTCCGGACGACGAGCAAGAGGCGGAATACCTGCGGCGCCTGCCGGTGCTCATCGAGCAGACCGCCGTTCAGGAAGCTGAATGCATCGCAATTTGGAACTCGAACGATCCACAAAGACTTGCAGATTATCCGCCCGCACGAGAAAAACTCGCCAACCTTTGCCTGGACTTCCAGTTCCCGCTCCGTTCATACGAGCGGATCACCCGGCAACCCGATAAGACTTACCTGAAACTCGCGAAAGAACTGCTCGAAACCGGCGTGACCGAAGGATTAACGATTGAACAATTGCAGGTCATTTTGAGGATGACGCTCCGCGAATTCGTCGAGGCCGAACAGGCGACCGCGGACGATTTGCAAATCATTGACGTAGCACGAGCGCAGGCTGTCTTGCTGCACAACGAATTTGCACGCGAAGCGGCGGAATCGATTTGCGGTCAGAACGCAGAAGCGTTCAATCGCGCTCGCTCAGCGCTTGTAAGGGCAGCCCAAAAATACTCGCCTCGCCGAGGCTATGGATTTCGGGATTACGCCATTCACTGGATTGAGGCGGCTCTTCGTAACGAAAACGCCTAGAGCGATCCGCTCTGGCTTTGTTGCGAAGGTTTTCTCACGCGTTGTTTGGGCTGCGCGACGCACGCCAGGTTCGATAACCGAGTGCCACTGCTCCCAAAGTGAAGACCGCGAGAGTCGTCGGCTCGGGGACGGGTGCTGGTTGCGGCGGCGAGGGAGGACTGAAGGTTAAGGTGCTGTCGACTCTATTCTGGGAACCGCCCGTTACAATCAGACTGTAATGAATATGGTCCGGGTGATTGAGGATGTCCAGAAGTGGGGAAGGTAGCAGACTAGGGTCGTAGCTAACGCCAGGAGAGTAAAAGAGTTCGACCCCAGTAACCGTGCCCGTCGTAAGACCACTATATCGCACCGCTGCCGAGCCGCCGCCAGCGGACAACGTACCGCTCAAAGTTCCATGTACCCAGAGCAATGGACCAGGATCAGGGTTAGCCGGATCAGTCGAAACCCCACTGAGCAGGAAACTGAAGGTTCCGTGGACGGGATCGGTGGTCGGCTGAAACCCGGGTGTGCCCGGTGGCCCACCATTGGCTAGATAAGGAAAATAACCAACAGAGTCTGTGAAGCTGCCACCATTTTTGTCATCTACTGTAAACGTGGTGTCACGAGACGTACCGATATTCGCTTTATCCATGGGCGAGTCCTGCGAAAACTGAGGCCCACCTCCAGAATGGATTTCGATCTGGATCGGCGAAGCCTGAATGCGCGAATGACTCAAACAAAATCCGAGGCAAACAAGAGTGAGGCCAAATATCCGAGACATTGGATTTTCTCAATTACCACGCGTTTACCGAGACGCGGTCGGACTCTATGCAAAGCTCGGATTTGTGTCAATGCAGATCAATCGCATGAAAAAACGCGTCGTAAAGGCTGAAGAATTATAAATGTGATCGTTGATATATAATTTTGAAAGAACAGTCGGCAGTGAACCGAACACCCTCGATCGAGCCGGTCGAATCGGCGCAATCGAGGGTGAAGTTAGAATCAAAATATTAATAATCAAGCATGATCACTTATTTGTTTCGCGCAAAAACGCAGCCACTTCAGGCTGAAGCTCGGCCCAGTTCTCCGGGAAATGATGTCCGCCGTTGTGGACCTTGCTCATGAACTTCCAACCGGCCCGTTCGCAGGCGGTCGACCAGATCGGTACCAGGAAGTCGTGCCTTTCCTGGTTGCCGTGAATGAACACGATTCGTGCGGGTCGCTGATCGCGAGAGATCACCGGCTTGATCACTCCCATGATCAACGGCGGCGGCCCACCAGGCGAAAGTGCAACGGCCCCGGCATATTGATCTGAGTGTTTCGTGGTCAACAGCAAGGCCTGTAGCGCACCTTGCGAGAACCCGAGCAAATAGATCCTTTTCTTGTCGATTGAGCCGTCAAACAGTTTTGAGTTGATGATGGTTTGAAGTTCATCTTGCGCGGGGTCGAGCGACTCGGTTGCCCAGCGCAGGCGGCCGTCGCCCATTGGGACGGAGCCGGGGACGACCACTGTCAAAAAGCCCTGATCGGCCCATGGCTTTGCGAGCGGCAGATAGCTGATGTTGTTGTCGCCGTAGCCATGGAGCATCAGCATCATCGGCCAGCCGTTGGTCGGTTTGGTTCCTTTGGGATGAACCGCGATCGGCTGTCCTACTTGCTCCTTGCTCGAAACGATGTACCGTGCGCGGATCTTGCGGAGCGAGTCGTTGAAGTCGGGGCGGTTGCGAATCTTGCCTAGCTCGTCGTCGTCGACAGCGGCGGGGAAGTCGTCGAAACCGAGTTCGACCGCCTTTGCGAACTGCTCTTCGGCCTGCGGATGGCGGTTCGAGAGCTCGTAATTGCAGGCGAGCTGATAATAGGGATATGGCCACTTGGGATCGGCCTTGATCGCTTCGAGATAGGCATGTTCGGCCTTGTCGAATTCTTTATCCTGCTTGAGATGATCGGCGACCTCCGCTGCTCGCTTGGCCTCGACACGGCCGGGCGGAAGCTGCGGTTTCTTTTTGCTCCAATCCTCTTGCCAGATTACCGGCTTGGGGTCGAATCGAGGAAGCTTCAACTCTTCCTTGGTGAGCGGTTCCGATTTAACAGGTGATTTCGATTTGTTATATTGTTCTTTTGCTGGTTTTTGACCGAAAACCGGCGAGATTGTGCCCAGAATTGCGATCGCGGCGATCGTGCTTATGCGCAGCATTCAAGATCCTCGCTCATTTGATTGCAGACGGGCGGTGTATTGATCGTCAGCGAGCGCTGCGCCTACACCGGCCTTCACGGTCGCACTGGAGCGACGTGATTGCAAACAGTTTCCAGCCCGCACGTTCTCTTCATAACGGTGCGGGTCGGATGAGCGAGGATTGATATTTAGGAGTCGCGTCAGTTCGCGTTGAATGCGTGGCTGTCGATCTTCAGCGTGAACTTGCCACTTGGTGAATCGGGGCGTTTGAGCGTGAAATTGAGGAAGCCCGAAACCGTGACGTTTTGATACGCACCCGAAGTTTGAGTGGCGCGGAAGCCCAGGGCGTAGGTGATGGTCGGATCGATCGAATAGGCCCTCGCGAACTGCGAGATCACAATCTTCCCGCGCTGGGAGACGATGTTGAGTTTCGCGTCTGGGCCGTTGATCGTGCCTGAGATCGTCGTCTTGCCGAGTCCCGGCAGGTTGGTCACGGCACGAATTGCGCGAGGCGCGGTGTAGGCGGGATCGTGCGCGAGTGTGACGTAGGTTCCCGAAACGGTTGCGTGCAGATTTAACGCGGCGATATCCGCGGTGTGGGCCTGAGTCGACTTTGCGTGCGGCGTAAGATGTGCCGTCGTGGTCGAGAGCAAAACGCGTGTTTCAATGGCTTCGACTGCAAGACTCGCCGCTCTGCGCCCGCGCATGGCATCCATTCCTCTGGTCGCAACTTCATCTGTTCTGGAGATCGACATTTAATAGTCGAAATCCTGACGAAGTTGCGTCGCTCAGCGCTAAACTTGGCCATTGCGTGTTGTTCGGCGTCAACTCATAGTGTTTGCAACCCAAATGACGAGCAGTCACGAGGCATTTTGATCATGGCGATGAGCGACGCGGAGTCGACAGTTCGAGCGCTTAAAGACTTGGTTTTGAAGTTCAGCCAGGAGCGGAACTGGGAGCAGTTTCATCATCCCAAGGATCTGGGAGTCGCCCTGATTTGCGAGGTTGGCGAGCTTTTCGAGCATTTTCGCTATCGGACGAACGATGAGATCGTCGCAAAGCTTGCGGAGCCGGAGACGAAGTCGGAAGTGCGCGATGAACTCGCCGATTGCTTCTGGCTGATCTTGCGATTGGCCGAGGTCATGGAGATCGACCTGGCCTCTGCACTCGAGTCGAAGGTGGCGAGGGCGGCGATCAAATATCCGATCGCGCA
The DNA here is from genome assembly GCA_945957605.1 of uncultured Isosphaeraceae bacterium. Taxonomy (GTDB): domain Bacteria; phylum Planctomycetota; class Planctomycetia; order Isosphaerales; family Isosphaeraceae; genus CAMFLR01. Next base: position 384,909 of record CAMFLR010000002.1, on the reverse strand, counting down.
GGCGTTTGGGCGGGCCGATAAATACACCGCCTATCAGTCGCTGGACGATGCGCAAAAAGAAACACCCTGATCGGCGAGAGGGTGGCCGATCAGGGCGGCAACCAACGGATCAAGAGGGATCGTCCGTCGGGTTGAAAGCAATGAATGCGTTGGATTTACTTGCCGCGGTGGGCGTCGTGGCAGGTCTTGCATGATGTGCCGATCTTGCCGAGCGCAGCCTTGGCGGCGGTGGCGTCTTCCTTCTCGGCAGCTTCGTTCAGGGCCTTGCCGTTGGCGGCGAGGGCGGCGGCGAGCTTCTCGTAGTTGGCCTTTTCACCCTTCTCAGGCGTGGCGTCGACGATGGCAGCCGAGTTATCGGCGATGATCTTGGTGCTCTTCTTGATTTCCGACCAGTCCGGGCTGGCGGCGTTGAGCGCACCCTTCACCTTGGGAAGCGCGCCACCCTTCTTGCCGGCGATCTTGGCCATCGCCTGCTTGATCGAGACCTCCGGCGCGGCCGCGCCGACGATGCCCATCACGCCGACGACCGCAACCATCGCCACCAGCATTGCGATTTGCTTGCGCACGAACCTCTCCCCCTCTACCTTCACGATAAAGAAATCCAGCGTGACCATCACGCATGATGCGACATCCGCAGCGAAGCACGCCGCATGAGTCATAGAATCATGTAACAGATCGGTCGAGCGATTTCGAGTCTTTGAACGATTTGAGCGCAAAAAACAGGACTGCCGGTTGAACCGGCAGTCCCACGATGAAATCGACTTCATGAAGCGAGCCGGCGCGATCAGCCGAGCTTGCCGCGAATCACTTCAAGAGCCTTGTCCAGCTGGCGGTCCTTGAACGGCCGGGGCTCATTGCGGGGACGAGCAGCAGCCTTTGTGTCGGCCTTGGCTTCGTCCTTCTTGGGCTCTTCCTTCTTGGCTTCGTCCTTCTTCGGTTCTTCTTTCTTGGGCTCTTCCTTCTTCTCGTCCTTCTTACCGGCGCGGGCAGCGGCTTCCTTGGCCATCAGCTCGGCCGAAGCCTTGCCGCCAAGCAGGTCGCGGTCACGGCGAGCGAGTGCCCAGTTGTAGTGCTCCTGCGGCGAGAGCTTGACCTCGAGCCCCTTATCGGGCGATACGCCCCAATCGTCGGTTTCCTTGGCATCCTTGAAGCGGTGAATGTTCTTGCCCGAGGGCCGCCAGTAAGTGGCGACGGTGAGCTTGAGCACGCTTTCGCCGTCTTCGAGGTCGATCAGGTTCTGGACCGAACCCTTACCGAACGACCGCTGGCCAACCACGACGGCTCGCTTGTGATCCTGAAGCGCGGCCGAAACGATTTCCGACGCCGATGCCGAGTGTTCATTCACCAGCACCACCATCGGTATGTCTGGGAACGTGCCTTCTTTCTCGGCCTCGTAGGTCCGCTCGATCGTGTTGCGGCCACGGGTGCTGACGATCACGCCCTTGTCGAGGAACAAGTCGCAAATCTCAACAGCCGCGGAAAGCAGCCCGCCCGGGTCGCCACGAAGGTCGAGAATCAACCCCTTCACACCCTGAGACTTGAGATCCGCAAGCGCGGACTTCACGTCCTGGGCGGTGTTCGAGTGGAATTCGGTGATGCGGATGTAGCCGATCTTCTTTTCTTTATCGAGCATGTAGTCGGGGCGATCGTCGGCCTTGCGAAGATCGCCGAGAACCGTCGGCACTTCAATGATCGCCCGATTGACCGTGATCGTCTCGGCGCGCTGGGTGCCTTCGTGCAACACGTGCAGCTTGACCGGCTGGCCGGGCTGACCCTGGAGGGCTTCGACGGCCTTGTCGGTCGTCAGTCCTTCGGTCGTCTTACCGTCGATTTCAAGAATCAGATCGCCGGCGAGGATGCCCGCCTTGTAGGCCGGGGTGCCGACCATCGGCGCCAGGACCTTGAGGCGATTGGCCTCGGTGTCGTAGCCGACTGTGATGCCGACGCCGCCGAACTTGCCTTCGATGCTGCGTTTGAACGTCTTGTAATGCGACGTGTTCAGGTAGGTCGAGTGCGGGTCAAGGTCTTGGAGCATTCCGCGCAAAGCGCTTTCCAGCAAATCTTTACGATTCACGGGCTTGACGTAATTCGCCTGGACTTGCTCGACCGCGTCGACGAACTGGCCGTAGAGTTCCATCGTCTCGTCCTTGGGACGAGCCGCCTTGGTAGCCTGCCAGCACAAGAGCGATAGGGCAGCGACAGCCGCAATCGCGAAGAAGTTTCGACGTGGCATTCGAAGAGTCCCTCCTGGCCTTGGATGTCGGCCCTGGCTAGTTGCGTCCGAATTCCTTCCTCTAAGCGTAGCTCGCCACGTGCGATCGGACAAGCTGGGCCCGGCGTGCGATTTTGAGAGGTTGCATGCTGGCCCGTGGTTCCGAAGCGACGACGTATCCTCTTGTACGATCGGATCAATCTTGAGTCGACTAGCAACAGCGATCACGAATTCAGTCGTCGTCCTCTCCGTAAGGGCCGTAAAAGTCGAACCAGAGTTCGATGTTGAGATCGGCGAGTTTTCTCATCTGGGCTGGGCGAAGAGTTGGTCCGCCTTCGCCTTGTTGGGAAAGCCAGTAACAGGAAATGTCCATCCGGCAGCCCATCATCTGAAGAGAATGCACGGCTTCGGCCTTGGGCATGAGCTGGCTGAGTAACCAGTCAATATGGCGGCGCGAATCACGCGATTCGATTTCGCCCCTCGAACACAAAAACCAGCCGTTGAGGGTCGCGACCGTTGGCATTCGGCCGCTGGCGTGTGAAGTCTCTCCGCGACGTTGCCAGCCGGAAGGCTCGATTCCGAGACGTTCCGTGACCGCATCCGGGTCGATCTCTCCGGGATAAATGCAGAGAGTCGCATAGGTTCTGGCACACGTTTCGTAATCGTCGTCGTAGTCATACATGAGCTTCGATCTTAATCCAAACCATGCCAACGAAGCTTCTGCCGCACGGGTGCCACTGGCTATGCCAGTGCTCTTATTGTTTGTCGCAAATGAAAACGGAAAAGCACTGGCCAAGCCAGTGGCACCCAATACCAAGAATACCTCTGTGATCGTGCCTTAATCTAACCCATACTTGCGTAACTTCTGCCGCAGCGTCGCGCGATGCATCCCCAGCATTTGCGCCGCGGCGGCACGATTTCCCTGACATCGCGCCAGCACACTCCGCAAAAGCGGCGGCTCGGTCGCTTCGAGAAACCGCTCATAAAGCGGCGCGGCATCAGCGCGAGTCGCCTCAGTATCGACCCACGCCGTGCATTGATCGGCGAGCGTTCCACCGCCGTTGTGATCGGTCGTCTTGTTCGGGAATGATACTTGCTTACCGATAGCCGGAAGGTGATCGGGATGGATCGGCTGTCCTCGCGAGACGACCGCTGCATGTTCGATTGCGTTCCGCAGCTCGCGGACATTGCCGGTCCAGGGACGGGCGCGCAGCTCGGCGAGTGCTTCGGGGGTTATCTCCGTCTTTGCGCCGTTTGAAAAGCGACACTGCTGCAAGAAATGCTGTGCGAGTGCTGGGATGTCTTCGCCACGGGCGCGAAGTGGAGGCAGCTCGATGTGAAAGACGTTGAGCCGGAAGAAAAGATCCTGCCGGAACTGGCCTTCGCTCATCAGTTCCTGAAGCGGCTGATTTGTCGCTGCGATGATTCGGATATCTGTCGCGCGAGGCCGCGCGTCGCCGACGGGCGTCACTTCGCGATGCTCGATCGCTCGCAGCAGTTTCACCTGCAAGTTGAGCGGAATATCGCCGACTTCATCGAGCAGCACCGTGCCGCCGTTCGCCAGTTCGAGCAGCCCTTTGCGATCGTGGTTCGCACCGGTGAATGAGCCTTTGACGTGCCCGAAGAGTTCGCCTTCGACCAGTCCCGGACTGAGCGCGGCAGGGCAAATCGGCAGGAACGGTTTGAGTCGACGTGGACTGTGGCGATGAATCGCGCGTGCGACAAGTTCCTTGCCCGTCCCGCTTTCGCCGGTGATCAGCACTGGAACATCGGTCGGCGCGACCAGCGCGATCTTCTTGAACAGGTCCTGCATCACCAGCGATACGCCGATCAACGCTTCGGAATGATTGGAGCGATCCAGCGTTTCTTCATTCGTCGCCTGCTGGCTTTCGAGGGCACGCTGCAGGACGGAGGTCGCCTGGTCGAGGTCGAACGGTTTGACGAGGTAGTCGAACGCTTTGCTCTCCATCGCGAGCACGGCGGTTTCGAGGTTGCCGAATGCCGTCATGATCACAATCGGCGCGGGGCCGATCAACTCGCGAAACCGGCCGATCGCCGTCAGCCCGTCCATCCCTGGCAGTCGGACGTCAAGCATGATCGCATCGAGCGAATTGCTCGCAGCGATGCGCAGACCTTCCTCGGCCGACGACGCCACCTCGACATCGTGCCCATCGTCGGCAAGCGACTCACGGAGCGCCCAGCATATGGTCGCCTCGTCATCAACGATCAGAATGCGGCTCATGCGACCCCCTTCGCGGTCGTGCTCGCCGCGGGAAAGCAGAGCCGGAACGTTGTAAAATCCCCTTCGCGCGTCCATTCGAGGCGTCCGCCCCGCGCATGAGCCACCTGCCGCGCCAGAGCGAGTCCCAAGCCGACCCCTTCCTGTTTGCTGGTCACAAACGGCTCGCACAATTCGCTCGTGAGATTCGCGGGTGGGCCAGGACCATTATCGACCACTTCAAGATTCACCAGATCACCCGCGGAAAACGCTCGGAGCGTCACTTCGCCTCCTGCGCCGGTCGCTTCGATCGCATTGAGCGTGAGGTTGAGCACCGCCGCGCGAACGCCCGCCGCATCGGCGTGAAACGTCAAGGATTCAGCATTGTTGTTGTAGATGAGCGTGACGCGAGCGTGGCCGCATGTCGGCGAAACGAGGAACGCCACGTCAGCCAGAATCGCTTGCGCATCACAAAGCGCGGGGGGACGTTCCTCAACGCGTCCCAACGAGAGCAAGCCCTTCACCTGTTCCTCGGTCATGGCGAGTTGGCGGATTGCCACGTTCAGGGTTTCGTCACCTTCGGGCGGCGGAAAGCGCCGGGCGTGGAGCTGCACGCTGATTCTTGCCCCTGTCAGCGAGTTGCGTAATTGATGCGCGAGCCCCGCGCCGAATTGCGCCAGCAAGCGGCTCCGTTCCGACTGGCTGATTGTCTCGCGCATTTGCCGTAATTGACCGCACATATGATTGACCGACCGCGAAAGTCCCTGCACTTCGTCGGCGAGGATTCCTTCGTCGAACTCCTCGAAATCACCAGCGGCAATCCGTGCGACCTGCGTTTCCACCTGCTGAATCCGCCGGCCAATCCGCTGGGCGATCCAACCGGTGACGATCACCATGAGAGCGAGCGCGCCAAGCCCCACGACGAGCGGTGCCGTCATCGCCTCACGACGCGCCTGCCGCCAGGCCGTTTCAGGATAGAGCACCAGCAGCGATGTACCGCCCGGTGCGGCGGTCGTCTGGAAATTCGCGGCGAAGTAGCTCGTGCCGTCGATCACAACCGTCGGCGAGGCGCCCAATGCTTCGACGCGGCCAATCGGCACACCTTCGGGTAGAGCGTGCAGGGAAGGGAGGGTCGAATCGGTCACGCGGCCGTCGGACGTGTATGCCGCAAATTGAGCCCCTGAAAGACCTTTCATCATTTCAAGCACGCTGCCCGTGTAGGGGAATTTCGCATGCCCGAGGGTTTCAATCACGCCATTGAGCCGGTCGACGATTTGCGTTTCCATCCGTCGGGCGCCTAGCGACGCGGCCGTCCAGACGACGAGCGCCACCGCCAGCCCTTGAATGGCGACGATTGGGATCAAAATCTGGTTTCGGATCGAACGAAACATCGTGCAAGGTTCAACGTCGAGCCGCAGTTCGCCCCGCCACTCCTCAGTCCATCAGACTCATCCCCCGTCCCGATCTGCAAGAGCGCACTTCGCCTGGTCAGCGATTGGCCACGTGAGGACATTATTTCGCCACAGATGATGGATGGATGAGAATGGACGATGCTCATAACGATTGATTATGAATCATGTTGCGCGAATGCGTGGATTTGGGCTCGATTTTTGCTAGGGCGCTCACGTCTTGTCAGGATTTGTCCAGGCTGGAGATCTCGCCGATGCGCCGTAGCCGTGGTTTCACGTTGATCGAACTGCTTGTTGTGATTGCGATCATCGCGGTTCTGATTGCTCTTTTGTTACCGGCTGTGCAGGCGGCTCGCGATGCGGCGCGGCGGATTCAATGTGTGAACAACATGAAGCAAATCGGCCTGGCCGTGCATAACTATCACGACTCGATCGGTACCTTGCCGCTCGGCGCAGCGGTGTCGTTCGACAAGTCGGGCAATCCTTATTTCAACGGCTGGGGAATTACCGCGCGAATCCTGCCCTACATCGAAGGGTCGAATCTATTCAACGCGAGCAACTTCTCGCTGCCGAACGAGAATCCCGAAAACGCAACGGTAATGACCATGAGCGTCGCGACGTATCTCTGCCCGTCCGACGGTCAGAACCGCACAATCTTCATCGACGACGGCCAGCCGCGCAACAATACGAACTACGGCTTCAACCGCGGTGATTGGTACGTCTGGGGCGGCCAATCGTCGACTGTTCAGCCCAACTCGCCGTTCCGCTGTAACGCAACGGTCGGTCTCGCGGTCGTCACCGACGGTCTGAGCAACACGATCTTCGCGGCCGAAGTCAAAACGCACACCCCCTATCTGCTCAACTGCTCGGGACTGGCCTACACGCCGATCAACGCCACGGCCCGGCCGCTTCCAAATGCCGATCCTTCAACAATTTCCACCTACACAAGTTGCAGCGGCGGATCGTCGGAATTGCGTCCCGACTCGGGCCATTCCGAGTGGGAAGATGGCAACACGAGCCAGGCGGGCTTCACGATGGCTTGGCCGCCCAACAAGATCACGCCCGGCGCCTTCGGCGGCATCAAGGTGGCCGATACCGACCTGATCGCCATCCGCGAAGAAAACGGCGGCCCGACGTTCGCCGCAATCACAGCGCGAAGCTACCATCCCGGCGGCGTGAATGTGCTGATGGGCGACGGCAGCGTCAAATTCACCAAAAACTCCGTCGACGGCAACACCTGGCGGGCACTTGGCAGCGTGAACGGTGGCGAGGTGATTTCGGCCGACGCTTATTGAGCAACGTGTGGTTGACCTTCGCCGCGTGAGCGAAACCTGCTAAATTCGGCGGACGATGGATTGTAGCTCTCTTCGCTCACGGACGAGGAACTGCTCGCGATGCGCCTTTTCATCTCCGCCGGTGAGCCCTCGGGCGACGTTCACGCCGCCAATTTGATCCGCGCGATTCAAACCCGCTGTCCCGACGTCGAAGTCGTCGGATTCGGCGGTGATCACATGAAAGCCGCCGGCGCGACGCTGATTTACCCGCTCGTCGAGCTGGCGGTCATGTGGTTCATGCGAGTTCTCTGGAACATTCGCACCTTCTTCCGCCTCGCCGACGAAGCCGAAGCCTACTTCCGCGACCACAAGCCCGACGCCGTCGTGCTCATCGACTACCCCGGTTTCCACTGGCACATCGCCAAGCGGGCGCATCGCCAGGGGATTCCGGTGATTTACTATGTTCCGCCGCAGCTCTGGGCCTGGGCCGGCTGGCGTGTGAACAAGATGAAACGCACCGTCAACGAGGTGCTCTGCAGCCTGCCATTCGAGCCCGAATGGTATACCAAGCGCGGTCTCGAAGGGGCCACATACGTCGGCCACCCGTTCTTTGACGAACAGGCCGATCGCCCCGTGAACGCCGAGTTCCTGGACGCGCAAAAAGCGAATCCTACGCCGCTGGTGGCGATTCTCCCCGGCTCCCGCACCCAGGAAGTGACGCGCAACTTGCCGATCATGCTCAAGGCCGCAAAACTGCTCGCGCAGAAAGTGCCGAACGTCCGATTCGCAATCGCCTGCCTTCACGAGCGGCATCGCCTGCTGGCCCAGGAAATCGTCGATCAAGCGAATGTTTCGGGCCTGAACCTCGAACTGCACGCCGGCCGTACACTGGAATTGATGAAATCCGCCCGCGCCGCCTGGGCAGTCTCCGGCTCAGTTGGGCTCGAATTGATGCTCGAAGCCTTGCCGACGGTCGTGCTCTACAAGATCAAACACTTCGACCTCTGGGTGGCGCGGCATTTCATCAAGTCGAAATACATCAGCCTGGTGAATCTCCTCGCCGACGCCGAGCTTTTCCCCGAATACCTCACACCGATCGACGTGTCCGACAAGCTCGCCGACTGGGCCGAAACCTGGTTGACGAAGCCTGAAGAACGCGAAAAAGCGTCGCAGGCGTTGGCTGAGTTGAGGGAGAAAGTCGCGCAGCCGGGTGCCTCGGAACGTGCGGCCGAACGGATCGTGGCGATTGCGACGAAATCAGCCCAGCACAAACTGGCGGGACCGCATTTTGGTGGGAGTGAAGTGCGGAAAGAGCAGGAGCAGGCCGAAGTTTGAGTGTTCTCTCTGCTTATCTAACGCGCGATGCTAAGGCTATGATAGCAGGGCGGACTTTGACTCATTGTGCTTCAAAGGATCACGCCAAACATAGTGCCGCAACTGAGCGCCTCGTTAGGCGGCACTTGTCATTGAGTCGTATTGAATGCGTCTTCGCATTCGCCACATCTGTCTAATTCTGGTTGCCGTCGCTGTCTTCTTGGCCTGCGCGATCGGCAGCGACGACGATCGTTACTACTGCACGGCCTGCGGCCTCCTCCGACTCTCAAAATTCCGTACGTGCTTCGGGTATCCCCTGGCGAAATCGATCCGTTATCAAGAGACCGAGTATCATCGGCTCTTATCCTCGGGGTGCGGGATCAAGTGCACGCATCAATGGCGGCCTTTCTACTGGAATCATCACCGCGTCCATCCTGGCGAGTCTCATATCCCATACCTCCTGGTGGATTACGGGTGGTCCAACAGCCGACTCAATCTGCTTTCCCGGCTGGAAGATCCCAACATGCTCGCAACGATTCTGACCTCCCTTGACCTGTCCGACTTGTTCGATATGCGGCATCTCAGGGACGATGGTGCAGCATTTGACGCACTCAAGGCCGTCCCTCACGTCACCAGCGAAGAGGAGTGGTGGAAGCAATACGGTCCGGTGTTCGTAGGGCGTATGCCGCCCAACTCCGCGCTGCAGTGGACCCGGCCTACTGCGTTACCATCAGGTATCATCAAACGTGATCTTGGCGTGCCGGTCCGCTGAGTTTGTCGTTAGGCGGTAAATCACCGATGGCAATTGTGTTTGGGCTCGTCGTCGATTTTGGCGACAACAAGCAGCACGCCGAAAACTTCCATGATTGGTTGAGAGTTCGGGCAAGCGGGGTCATGATCGATGGATACCAGATAACAATTCATGCTCCGATTTTCGCAGGCTATCCTTATGGCCAGCCGACGCAGTTCCAGGTGTCGGTGATTCCTGCCAACGTCGGTTTCCGCGTCGCGATCGATGAGAATCATGAGCGGATCCCGCTAAATGACGCCCAGTTGTCGCAACTGGGTAGCTACCTTTACGACCTGCTTCGAGGCGCCCCTCATTTCGAACTGGCGATGGTCGGCTGGGACGTGGACTTCTTGCTGGATCTCGAGGACCTCAATCATGATTGGGCCGAGGAGATCCGCGACGGGGCAATGCAAGGGCTCGTCGTGCACGAAGCACTTCTGAATCGGTTGGCGCAAAGCGATTACTTCCTACCGTTCGATGAACATCATCAGTGGATTCCGTACGCCGGATCGAAAGCGTTCGGCACCTGATTGGCCAACAATGGCGACCGTGTTCCTAGCAGTCGCCGAGACGGTCGCTGAGGTGCGGGGCTACTGAGCTTGTTCGTTAAGCCGAATTCAAATGGAAAACAAACGAACATTGGTCCCCGTGGCGGCTGCAATGCGCTTTCACAGGCCGCACTCGGAAAGCCTGAAGATGCGCCGACTGATGAACTCACCGTACGAACAATCCCTAAAGCGGGCTTCAAATTAATTAAGCACACGACCCAATCGACTAAACCGACCGCTTTTTGCTGACGAGCGTCGCGCGGTCGGGTACGATAGGTGCTCGTCGACCTGACGATCGAACCGCGGTGATTTTTTCCCTGGCGCTCATATGTCTCACTCCGAACCGAAGTTCCCCGCCAACCGGCTCGCCGGCGAGACGTCGCCGTATTTGCTCCAGCATGCTCATAACCCGGTTGACTGGTACCCCTGGGGACCCGAGGCCCTGGCGCGGTCGAAGGCTGAGGGAAAGCCGATCTTCCTGTCGATTGGCTACTCGGCCTGCCACTGGTGCCACGTGATGGAGCGCGAGAGCTTCGAGAGCGCCGATACCGCGGCGATCATGAACGAGCACTTCGTCAACATCAAAGTCGACCGCGAAGAACGCCCTGACCTCGACAGCATTTACATGGCGGCCGTGCAGGCGATGACCGGTCACGGCGGCTGGCCGATGTCTGTGTTTTTGACACCCGAATTGAAGCCATTCTTCGGCGGCACCTATTATCCGCCGGAAGACTCTCGCGGCATGCCCGGTTTCCCTCGCGTGCTCACAAGCGTCGCGAAGGCGTGGGAAGATCGCAAGGACGAGATTCTGACGTCGGCCAAAGAGATGACCGCGCAACTCGCGGCGATGAGCGAAGTTCCCGGTGGCGAGGGAGCGCTTGATGCGAAGCTGATCGATCGAGCCACCCAGGCCCTCATCCGGCAATTTGACAGCAAGAACGGCGGATTCGGCTCGGCACCGAAGTTTCCCCATCCGATGGACCTGCGCGTCTTGCTTCGGCAATATGCCCGCACCGGTGACGAACAACCGCTCCAGATGGTCAGACTCACGCTCGACAAAATGGGGCGTGGTGGAATCAACGACCAGCTCAGCGGCGGTTTCGCGCGCTATTCGACCGACGAGCGCTGGCTCGTGCCGCACTTCGAGAAAATGCTTTACGACAACGCGCTGCTGACGACCGTGTACCTCGAAGCCTATCAGGTTACGCGCGACTCCGAACTGGCACGCGTTGCCCGGCACACGCTCGACTACATTATCGACCGCATGACCGACCGTCGCGGCGGGTTTTACAGCACCGAAGACGCCGATAGCGAAGGCGTCGAAGGGAAATATTACGTCTGGACGCTCGACGAGATCATCAAGGCGCTTGGCCCCGAAGAGGGCAAAACGTTCGCGTACGTTTATAACGTCACCGAGCACGGCAACTGGGAAGAGACGAACATCCTCAATTTGCCCAAGACGTTCGCCCAGTGTGCGGCGTTGCTCTCACGCAAAGAGGACGAACTGCGGCTCGAACTGGCCGAGAATCGCCAGACGCTGCTTTCGATTCGCGAGCGCCGCATTCCGCCCGGCAAGGATACGAAGATCCTCACGTCGTGGAATGGCCTCATGATTGCCCCGCTCGCCGAAGGGGCACGCATTCTGGGCGACGAACGCTATCTCTCCGCCGCCAAGCGATCGGCCGATTACTTGCTCAGTCATATGATCACCGACGACGGCCTGCTGTTGCACAGCATTCGCGACGGCCGAGCCAAGCTGAACGGTTATCTCGACGACTATGCAAACCTCATCGATGGCCTTACTCGCTTGTTCGAAACCTGCGGCGAACCGCGCTGGCTCGAAGCGGCCGTGAGACTCGCCGACGTGATGATTCGCGAGTTTCTCGATACAGCGGCCGGCAATTTCTTCTACACTGGAAGCAGCCACGAAGAACTGATCACCCGCACGAAAGAGCTGTACGACAACGCGACACCCGCCGCCAATTCAATGGCCGCGACGGCGTTGTTACGTCTCGCCGTGATCACCGGCCGCGACGATTTCGCGAAGATCGGCCGAGGAGCGCTCGAAGCGGTGAAGGTCGTCATGGAAAAGGCACCGACGGCCGCGGGCCAGGCGCTCATCGCGCTCGATTTCTTGCTTGGCGCACAGAAGGAATTCGTGATCATCTCGCCGCCCTGCGACGGTGAGTTCCGCGCGGTGCTCGAACTGATCGCGTCGAAGTTTATGCCCAGCAAGGTTGTCGTTCCGGGGCCGGTCGGCGAATCGGCGTCGAGCGAACTCGTACCGCTCCTGGCTGATCGCCCTGTGCGCGACAACCGCACGACGATTTACGTTTGCGAAAACATGACGTGCGCCGCGCCTGTGGTTGGCGTCGCGGGTTTGCTCGGAGCGCTCGGTTCGTAATGATGTCCGACGCGAAGACACCCGTTTTGCTGCTGGCGATCGAAACGACCTGCGACGAAACCGGCGCCGCCGTGCTGGAAGGAACCGGCGACCCGCGCGACGTCCCTACCATTCGTTCCAGCGTCGTCTCGTCGCAGATCGACTTGCACGAACGGTTCGGCGGCGTCGTGCCCGAAATCGCCGCGCGTGCGCACGTCCGGCAAATCATGCCGGTGATCGACGAAGCTCTGCGCCGTGCGAATGTTTCGCTCGATCAGGTTGGGGCCGTCGCCGTGGCGACACGGCCCGGACTTGTCGGCGCCCTCATCGTCGGCCTAACCGCCGCGAAAGCTTTGGCGCTGGCTCTCGACGTTCCGCTCGTCACGGTCGACCACCTCGAAGGCCATCTCTACGCCTGCCAGCTCGCGTTTCCCGATCGCGAGGTTTATCCCTGCGTCGGCTTGGTGGTGTCGGGCGGTCACACGCATCTGTTTGTCTGCCGAGGCCCGCTCGAAGTCGAACAACTCGGCGGCACAATCGACGACGCGGCGGGCGAAGCCTTCGATAAGGTCGCAAGCTTGCTCGGGCTGGGGTATCCCGGCGGACCACTGATCGAGAAAATCGCGCGAAATGGCAATCCCAAGGCCTATCGCTTCCCACGCTCGTTCTTGCACGACGATCGAATCGCCTTCAGCTTCTCAGGCCTTAAAACCGCGGTGCTTTACGCGATCAAAGGCCAAGATGGCAAGAACGATGCGGTTTCGCTCACAGAGCAGGCGCAGGCCGACGTGGCGGCGAGCTTTCAGGAAGCGGTCGTCGACGCGTTGATCGGCAAAACGCGCCAGGCTTTGCGAAATACAGGCCTGAAACGGCTGGGCATCGGCGGCGGAGTGGCAGCGAACGGCCGGCTCCGCGAAAAGCTCGAACAAATGGCGAAGCGCGAAAGAATCGAGCTTTTCATCCCGCCGATGGCGCTCTGCACCGACAACGCGGCGATGGCCGGAGTCGCTCTCATCAAGCTGGCTCGGGGCGAAACCGCCGATTTTGATGTCGATGTCATCCCCGGACTTGTTCGCCCCGGCCGCACAAATGGGTAGAATGGGTTAAGTTGGCCGGCGGGTGGGCTCGGCGGCTTGCCCACGTTGAAACGCACGTTGCTGGGCGTCGAGCCGGTGGCGGCGTTCGAGCGCCTGGGCTTCGGGCATGGCGCGTGCAGGTGACGGCACACCGGCCGACGGCGGATGGAGCCGGAGATTTCGGCCTTGAGGCGCGTTGGGATTCTGGGCGGACATGGCAACGATCGTCGTCGGCCGCCTATCCGCCCGGCGCGCCGCGTCCACAATGGAAGGGGACCGACGGCTCCGCGTCGGCCTTGATTGATACGAACGACCGTCAGAGGAAAACGGCTCGATGACGACCAAAGGCGTGAATTGGGGGGATATTGAAGGGATCGTCCTGGACGCGGTGGGAACTTTGATCGATCCCAACCCGCCGGTGGCGGTCGTCTACGCTCAGGCCGCTGCGCGCCAGGGATTGGTTGTTGAAGTGCTCGAAGTGAAGCGGCGATTCCACCAGTTTTTCCGGGTGGACGAGATCGACGAGCAACTTGGCCCGCTAGCGACCGACGAGGCAACCGAATACCGTCGCTGGCGCAGGATCGTCGGCAACGTTTTGCCGGACATCCCCGATCCCGACCGCGCGTTCGACGAGCTCTGGTCCCATTTCGGCACATCAAGCGCCTGGCGCGCGTTCGACGACGTCGCCCCCACGATCGCCGCATTCCGCGAACTGGGGATCAATTTCGTCATCGCCTCGAATTTCGACTCCCGGCTGCGCGGGGTGGTCGAAGGTCTGCCGGCCCTGGCCGATTGCGGCGATAAGCTGGTCATCTCGTCGGAAGTCGGTTTCCGCAAACCACATCAGGCGTTTTATCAGCACGCCTGTGCGCAGCTCGGTCTTCCGCCCGAACGCGTGCTCTGCGTTGGCGACGACCCCGAGAACGATGTGAATGGCCCAATTCGGGCCGGGCTGAACGGCTTACTGATCGCCCGCGACGGCCGCCGATCGGGCGATTTGACTTCGTTTGCCGAACTTGCTCGCACGCTGGCAGAATTCAGGCCTGCGCGGTCGAAGTGATTGAGGCTTTGGAGCAGGTGCAGCGGCTCCAACGGTCCTACAGTGCGCCTCTTCAATGAAAGGTGGTGGGGTTCCACGTCGGCGGCGGTCCGGTCATGCCAACGAGGCGTATGCCGTCGTCGGTGACTGAATAAACCTCTTCGACATAGTCAAATGCAGAAGCGAAATCGAGCCTCGCGAATACGCGGACGGTGATCAGGAGATTGCCGTCGGTCGCTGATACGTCGTGCACCAGTCCGTTCCATCCTCGAAAGGTCCCAGGAGGTTTTCGGCGAAACCATTGAAAATGAAGCACGCGATCCGCTGTCGCCTCAATTTTCGCGTCGTTGATTCGTTTGGCGGCTTCCTCAAAACGCTTCCTTTTCTTCGCGGGCACAGTCGAGTGAACATGCACGTGAAGCGGAGTCGGCTCGGGGCGTAAGGGGGATCGTGTTAACACCTGTCGCGGCGCGAATAGCGTCCAGGGATCGAAGCCGAAGTACATGGCCAACGGTTCGATCGGAATATCCGGATAAGCCTGGTTCGCCATGAATGGCTCTCGGCGATCGACGATGTTTGGGTTGGTAGCGACGGCGGGCGGTTTCACTTCTGCAAAGGCACCGAGGCCCGACGTCAATGTGAATGCGAGACCCAGACATGCAACCCATTGTCGAGTTTTCATGGCCTCGAATCCCTTCGCTTTTTGATGGATTAAGTGATCGTCCCGCACGAATCGATTTGCTGGTCTCGGCGGCAAACGACATCGTGTCGCACACAGCCACCCCAATCGGACACCCTGCGCTCATCTCCTCCCAACAAAGGTCCACATCCTTTCTGCCGAATCAGTACAGTCCCGAATATCCGACCCATCGATTCGCCTGCCCAGTCACATCAAAGTCCCCAGTTTGTGTAGGTTTGAAGTTGGACACTCCCTCCGAAAACTGCCGATAACCTACCGTCGTTACTCCACTTGTCGGGAATTGTGCGATGGATTAACATCCGCCCGCAGTTCCAGACCGGCCGGTGACGTGTGGATCGCAGGCTGAAGTACGCAGGGTTCTTTTTCCCCTGGCAAGCACAGCCGCCCAAAGGGTCGCATCCGCCCCGGTTCCAGTCCGTTCCTTTCAGGGAAGAAAGGATGCCGCGCATGGTCGCCACGGTCGAACAACTCGCAGCGCTCGTTCGAGGACGCGTCGTAGGTGATGGCAGCGTCGCCATCCGCTCCGCGCGTCCCGTGACCGAGGCCGGCCCAGGCGATATCACGTTCGTCGAGAGCGAACGGTACGCGAAACAGCTCCGCACATCGCCCGCCTCGGCCGCGATCGTCGGCCCCCACTTCAAAACGATCACCCCCAGCCCGGTCGAAACGGACCTGCCGATGATCGAGGTCGACGACCCGATGTCGGCCTTTCTCAAGGTCCGCACCCACCTCACCGAGAGCGTAAGGCCTCGCTGGGTAGGCGTCCATCATCGGGCTTACGTCTCGCCGGACGCCCAGTTGGGCGAAGGCGTCGCGGTTTATCCGCTCGCGTACGTCGGCGACGGTGCGATTCTCGGCGAAAACTGCACGATCCACCCCGGCGCCGTCGTTGGCGAAGGCTGCCGTCTCGGGCAGGGAGTGATCCTCCACCCGAATGTCGTGCTCTATCCCGGCGTCGTGCTTGGCGATCGTGTTGAAGTCCACGCCGGAACAGTTCTCGGCGGCGACGGCTTCAAGTATCAGTTCGTCGAAGGCAAGCACGTCAAGGTGCCGCACACCGGCAATGTCGAAGTGGGTGCCGACGTCGAAATCGGCTCGAACTGCGCCATCGACCGCGCAACGTTCGAGACCACAAAGATCGGCGAAGGAACAAAGATCGACAACCTCGTCATGATCGGCCACAACAACCAGATCGGCCGCCACAACATTTTGTGCGGCCAGGTCGGTATGGCCGGCAGTTGTAAGACGGGTGATTATGTGATCATGGCTGGTCAGGCCGGGATCAAGGATCACACCGAGATTGGCGACAAGGTGATCGTTGGTGCTCAGGCCGGCGTGCATCGTCACGTCCCCTCGGGCCAGAACGTGCTCGGCTCGCCGGCGATTCCCGTTCGCGAGCAGCGGCGCATCTTCCAGATGATCGCCCGGCTCCCCGAGATGCACAAAAACCTTCGCGAACTCTCGGCGCAGGTTGCAGTGCTCATGGCCTCGCCTCCGCCGTTAGGTGCCGACGACGAAGACCCGACAGGCTACTGAGCCTAAGGGTGGCTGGGGCAGAATGCCCCAGTTTGGGATGAGCGCCAAATTCAGACGGGGAAGAATAGATCGGCGCAGCGAGTTGTGCTTGGAACAGTGAGAGCCATTCTGAAACTTCTCGTCGCCTTGGGGCCTGGGGCATCATGCCCCAGCCACCCTCCGCGGCGATAGGAACGGTGAGTCGAGCAACGGAGGATCAACAGTCGTGTCGCTTCTCTCCTCAAAGACAGGCGGAACGCGGCCATCGCAGCGCTTTGTTGCAAGCAGCGATCAGCCAGTCATCGGCTTGCTCGCCGGCAGCGGCCGGTTCCCCATCCTGTTCGCCGAAGCGGCCAAACGCCAGGGGTACCGGGTCGCGTGCGTCGGCATTCGCTATGAAGCGCCCGAGGTACTCGCCGAGATTTGCGACTCATTCCAGTACGTCGGCGTCACCAAGCTCGGCGGCATGATTCGCACGTTCAAGCGGCAGGGTGCGAAGCAAATCGTCATGGCGGGAAAGGTGACGAAAAACGTCATGTACACCCCCATGCGCGTCGTTCGCCTCTGGCCCGACTTCCGCATGTTTCAAATGTGGTACGGACGCCTTCGCACCGACAAACGCGACGACTCGATCCTCCTCGGTGTGATTGCCGAGTTCGAAAAAGACGGGATGACGTACGCCTCAGCCCTCGACTACTGCCCGGAGCTTCTCGTGAACAAAGGCATTCTCACGCGCAGGAAGCCGACCGAAACCGAGTGGAACGACGTCGTTTTCGGCTGGGATCTCGCCAAGGAAATGGGCCGGCTCGACGTCGGTCAGTCGGTTGCAGTGAAGGAAAAGGCGGCGATCGCGATTGAGGCGATCGAAGGGACCGATCGCTGTATCGAACGCGCGGGCACGCTGTGCCGAGCCGGTGGCTGGACGCTCGTCAAGGTCGCCAAGCCCCAGCAAGACATGCGGTTCGACGTCCCCACCATCGGCATTTCCACGATCGAAAATCTCCACAAGGCTGGCGCGAAGGTGCTGGCGATCGAGGCGAACAAAACCATCGTCATCGACCAGCCCGACGTCGTCGCACTCGCCGATCGCTACGGCCTGACGATCGTGGCCGTCGAGCCCAGCGAAGTCGCAGCCTGATCGTCTCGTCGATCGCGTGAAACATCGCGTTTCCCACAAGCGACCGCCTTGGCGCCAGCACTTGGACGCCAGGGCGGTCGTTCGGCATAATGGACAACTCGTTGACACCGCCGCCCTCGCACTCGACACAAACGCAACCGCCATGATGCTCACGCTGAAGTCGATGGACGAAATTCACGCCAGCCGCGCCCAATTGCGTGCGCGTTCAATCGACTTCATGGATCGCAAAAAACTCGGCCTTTGGCCGTTGCCGTACCATATTCGCTATCGGATGCCGCTCCCGAATGCCGACCTGATCAAAAGTTGGGACGTCGCACGCGCCACCGAGCTTATCGAACAGTACATCTCCGATAATAGCACGCCCTTACTCGATATGGGCTGTTTCAATTCCGAAATTGTTTACGCCTTACATAAACTCGGATACAAACAAGTTCACGGTTGCGACTTGAATCCCTGTTGTCGCTGGATGCCGTTCTGGACCTCGATCAAATACCGCCTTGCCGATCTCACAAATACGCCCTACGCCGACAAGTCGTTTGGAGCACTCACCTGCATGTCGGTAATCGAGCACGGCGTGCCGCTCGAACCGCTCGCCAACGAGGTGACCCGCCTCATCAAACCCGGTGGTCTCTTCATCTTCACGACCGACTACGACGCTACCGGCGCGCCGCACGAAATCGATCCCAAGTTCCGCGTCTTCGGCCAAAGTTGGACGATCTTCACTCCAGAAACGTTGGCCAAACTCGTGGATCTTTTCCTCTCACGTGGATTCACCTACCTCAACCCGACCCACCTCGACGGCTCGCACACTCAAACGCCAATTCACTGGAACGAGCAGGATTACACCTTCGTCATGGTGGCGCTCAAGGGCCCTGGCTAGATCAGAACCTGAATGAGAATTCGCTTACATTAAGGGCCAATCACTCGTTTCGAGGATTGTTTCTTCTGCCATTTGTTGACCGCGTCCTTGGTGACACGAGTTTGTCTGCACCAGAATCGCTTGCATTTGGGCATCTGTTCCAGGAATGCGAGCGATGCGTCTGTGATTGATGTTTGGTCCAGAAAAACCTCTTCGAGTGCTGGTAACTTGGCAAGAATTTTGACACCTCTATCCGTGACATCTGTCCCGTTGAGATAGAGTATTTTTAAACTCTTGAGATTCAATATGCCTTGAAGTCGAGTGCCGGTAATTCGATTGTCTGCCAGGGAAAGTATCTCGAGCGATTCCAGCGAGCCAATGTCTTTCAGGATGCTGTCATCAATCTTGGTCGACCCAAGATTCAAGTCTCTCAGTTTCCGGAAGCCTGCGAGCACCGGGCCCGCCGCCGATGTGATGTTGGTATGAGAAAGGTCGAGCACCTCAAGACTGCGATTGTTTGCTGCACAATGAAGATCTGCATCATCGACCGGCGATGTCTCCAGATACAACTTTTGAAGATTGGAGAGATTCTTGAGATACACAAGCCCCTTGTGACGCTGCCAATGGCATGAGACTTCCAGGAACCGCAAATCTTTCAAATAGGCGAGATTTCGCAGCCCTTCGTCCGAGATTTGCGTTCCTCGAATGGTGAGACGTTTCAGGCGAAACAGCTTCGCGACTGGCTCCATGAGCGAATCGTCTGCCTGATCGGTACGCGAGTTTTCGATACCGTACAACTCGACTGCGACAACATTCGCCACATGGTCTCGTCCCACCAATTCGACCGTATGTTCGAACCACTCGGGAAGCTCGTGCATATCGAACTTCGCGTCGCTATCCGTCTCGAACTCATAAACGGCCCGTCCCTCGTAGCTTTCAATCGCGGCGACAGCCAACCGTTGAGTTCGTTCCTGCGCGATCAGCCAACCTCCAATACTGCCGAAAAGAAAGACGCCGCCAATCATTTGACGAACTGAGAATCTCAACCAGTTCGTCAAACGATTTCGGGAAGTCGGAGACTGCATGGGAATGCCACGCTCAACAGGCTTCGTGTACTTCGCTCAAACTCCTCACTACGAGAAGACGCACCAGGACGCCAATTATTCGCCCGTTTGCAGCAGAATTCGAAAATCGACCATCTCGCGACAACACACGGCATCAATGCGAATGTGCAGCATTCCGGCGCTCAAGTGCCTTGAGCCAGCGCCGCTCTGACCTCGCTCGAAACCGTGGAACCGTCGAATGTGGACGGAATTCCCAGCGGAAATCGTTCGAGTCGACGAAGGCCCGCATCTTCGGCGAAGAATCCATCATCTTGAGGCGTCGAGAGATCCTCGGGGCTTTCGTCACGGATCAAGTGAACGACCACTCCAACCCACGCCATCGGCTTCGACTCGATTTGAAGCATTCCGGCTCGCAACGAGGCCGCAATATCCTTCCATACTGCCTCGTGTCCTGGGTCTTCCTTGGGTGCCCAGTACAACTCCGAGGCAACCCAGGTGGGAAACGCCCGATCAGGAAAATCGCGGCGAAACCACGCGCCGAGCCGGCCGTCATCTCCCCAACGCTTGCGAAAAACGCGACCGTTCATCGTATTGAGATAAGTGAAAACCTCAACCACATAATCGCCCGGCGGTACTTCGACAAATGATGACTCATCTTCGACCAGGTATGAGATCGTATCAGGATCGAAGCCACCGCTAATCAACAACTTGCCGCACGGCACATGGAGCGGCCAGCGAACCCTGGCAATCCACTCAGTTTCCTCGGCCTCGGTCAGCGGTTCGTCCACAACGATGCGAGCGACAAACGAAGAATCGCCAACGAGCATTTGCAAGATCGCTTCATGTGACGCGACGAATCCAGCATCGTTCTCGCGGTCATCTTCAATGACTCGATCGATCACGTATGAGGGAAGAATGCTGTAAGCACCCGAATCATTGTCGACATAACGATCTTGGCGCATGTGATTGTCCGTCGGTTAAGTGGAAATGGCTTATGCAAAGAGTTTCCGGATTCTAACAGAAAACACGGAGTGAAGCGCTTGAATGTAGATAATTCTTCGCTTGGCATGAGCAACGTACATGAATCAGCATTCGAGAACGCTTCAGGCTCAGGTTGGAACCGAACCGTGAATACAAAGAGCCGGCGCAGCCTCATCGGCCTTGCACCCGATCGGGAAGATCGATTGACTGGCCGCCGCCGCCGGCATAATATTTCGATAGATTTCTAAATAACCGCCCGAGCCGGGCGAAGATACGGCTGGAGGATCGAGGTGCGGCGGTGAACGAGGTGTTCAAGGCGCTCTCAGATCCCACGAGGCGCGAGGTTTTGCGATTGCTGGCGAAGGGCGAGAAAACTGCGGGTGAGTTGGCGGATCATTTTGATATCACCAAGCCCTCGGTCTCTCACCATTTTGCCGTGCTCAAGAAGGCGGATTTGATTCGCAGCCGTCGCGAGGGGCAGCAGATTTATTACGCCCTCAACACGACTGTGGCGCAAGACATTGCGGCGCTCGTGCTCGACATTTTCGGAGGCCGGAGCAAGCCGGAAAAAGAGGGATGAACCGCACGTACTGGGTCTGCACATGGGTTCTCGTGGCGGTGGCGTTTATCGCCTCGCTCGTGTTCTATGCTCAGCTTCCCGACCGGATTCCAATTCACTGGAATATCCAGGGGAAAGTCGATGGTTGGGGGCCGAAATCGACCGTCTGGCTCATGCCGGGGGTGATGGTCGGTTTGATCGGACTTTTCGCGTTGCTGCCAGCGATATCGCCCAAACCGTTCGAACTCGAACCCAATAACACGGCCTACCGAATCATCACGCTCGCAACGGTCGCCCTCATGGGCTACATACACGCGCTTTCGCTCTGGGCCGCGGTTCAACCCAGGGTTGATGTCGGGCGTGCGATTGTCGGCGGCGTGATGCTCATGCTTGCCGTCATGGGCAACGTGATGGGAAAAATCAAACGTAACCTTTACGTCGGCGTCCGCACACCTTGGACCCTGGCGAACGATCGTGTTTGGGCCGATACGCACCGCGTCGCCGCGTGGTGGTTTGTGGGGGCAGGCCTGGCGGGATTTGTCGTCTGCCTCGTCGGCCTGCCAATCTGGGCGGCACTCATTCCGCTTGCGCCGGCAATTATCTGGCCGATCCTGTTCTCCTACTTGCACTACAAGCGGTTGGAACGGACCGGCCAGTTATCGAATGATATGTCGACAGCGCTTTAAATGATCAGGCGATTTCGGGCAGCGACCAGGGTGCACGATACGGTCGCGCAAGCATACTCGCCGCTTCCGAATCGCCAACGATCGTCTGCTTCACCGGATCCCACGTGAGCTTCCGGCCGGTGCGGACGGCGATATTGCCGAGGTGGCAAACCGTCGCTGAGCGATGACCGATCGCAACGTCGCAAATCGGCGCCTTGCGCGATTTGATGCAATCGAGCCAGTTGCCGGCGTGATCCTTGCTGTCGTAAAGATGCTCGGTGGGTTCGGTCTTGAGAATCTCGACCGGCTTCGACTCGAGCTTACCACGGTTGACGAACAGCGTGCCCTTCGTCCCCTCGAACGTCACGCCACCCTTGTATTTCTGGCCGCAAACCACCTTGAGGCCGTCATCGTAGGTGTAGGTGATATCGAACTTCTCGGGCACTTCGTACCAGTGCTGTTTGTGGTACTGAGCTGTCCCTTCGATCGCGACCGGGCCGGATTCATCCTTGCCAAGCGCCCACTGAACGATGTCGAGATGGTGTGCACCGAAGTTCGTGAGCTGGCCGCCCGAGTAGTCCCAGAAGAAGCGGAAAAGATAGTGGACGTGCTTCTCGTTGTACGGCTTCTTGGGCGCTGGGCCGAGCCAGAATTCGTAGTCGAGTTCGGGCGGCGGCGTGCTGTCGGCAACGGCCGGGCCTTTGAAATTGACGTCGGGAATTCCCACTTTGATACCGGTCAATTTGCCCAGCGCACCCGAGCGAATCAACTCGCACGCCTGGCGGAATTCCTTCGCCGAACGCTGCTGGCTGCCGGTTTGCACCACGCGCTTGTTGTGTCGCGCGGCGGCGACCATCGTGTGCCCTTCGGCGACAGTGAGCGTGAGCGGCTTCTCGCAATAAACATCCTTGCCGGCCTGGCAAGCGAGCGTGGTCATCATCGCATGCCAGTGGTCTGGCGTGGTCACAACAACGCCGTCGATATCCTTCCGATCGAGCAGCTTGCGGAAGTCGCTGTAGCCTTCGGGCGACTTTGCCCCCGTGAGCGAGACAATTTTCTGAGCACCACTGACGCGCGTTGAATCAACATCGGCCAGCGCGACGATATCCGCTTTTTTCAGGAAGATCCGTAGGTTGTTTAATCCCTGGTTGCCCGTGCCAATCATTCCCAGTCGAATCCGCCCGCTCGGCGGAACTGCGCGAGATGTCTGGGCGCCCAACGCCAGCCCCGCGCCCAGCGCGGCCGAGTTCATGAGAAAAGTACGACGATTCAACATGGGGATTCGTCCAGGAATATCGTGTGATCGGTTGAAAAGAAACGCGTCGAACTGCGGATGTTCATGAAACCGGGCGATTACGTCATGGTATCGCGCAACCGCCCGGCTGTCTCAGGTTATTCGCCGGCGTCGATCCATCGTGCAATGGAATCGGCATCAGGACCATTCTCGCTCAGCTTGAACATCGTGCCGGCGTCGCCCAGGCCATAGCTCCGCAAGGGCCAGCTCTGATCGAACCCGCGAGGCGCGTGCACGACCCAGAGCGGGGCAGGGCTGGTGAGCGCCGCTGCCGCCTTGAGGCCGCCGAACTGAAGCACGCCGGGAAGGTCGAGCGACGTCGGCACCGTTGCCGAACCATCGCCATAATCGAACCCGTTCAGGTCGATCAGCGTGCGGCCAAGACCGCTCAGAGCCGGCCGCGCCAGGAGAGCAAGCGGCGCACCTTCGCCGAGTGCGACGAGATGGAGCTCCCGCAGCTCATGACGCGTACGCATCCAGCTCAGCACGGTGGCGAGATCCTGCGCCTGATCGGCCGCGACGGTTTTGTTATAGCACTCGGTATGCTGCACGACCGGACGCTTCGACATCGGCGCACGCGAGTCAAAAGACTCACCCGCAAACAGTGGGTCGAAGCCGACAACCGTCTGTCCGCGATCGAGCAACGCCTTCGCCACCGGATTGAACGATCCATCGGCATTCACGAGACCCGCCTTGCCACGCGTGTTGAAAACCAGCGTCGCGCGACCCGTTGGCTTCGATGGCACCAGCCGAACGACCGCAACATTTTCCCCAGCGCCAACGCGGCTCACGGTCGAATGAACCACCGACACACCCTTGTGCGACGTGTGGCGAGTTTCCGTCGCACGGAGGTCGAACGCCGCCGGCTCGACAAGCCCCACTCGCGTCTTGAGCGACTTGAACAGGAGATTGCGAGACGCTTCCCATGTGATCGCGTTTGTGCCGGGCGCCAGTGCTTCGAGTGAGTGGGTCATCGTCGCAACCAGGTCGGTTTCGAGCTGTGCGGCATTCTTGGTTGTATCCGGCGCGGGGTCTTCTTCACTATAGACTTGCAGCGTTTCCGGCTCTTCGATCTTCGGCTTACCCTCGCGAGTTGACGCCGCGTCCTCAATCCCCACGAGCCAGCGACCCATGAACGCATAAACTGCGTTGCGAGTCGTTTCGTTATAATTGTGTTCAAAATTGAACTTGTCGGCCGAGATCCGATCGGTCGCTCCCATCAGCCCGTAGATTTTCTTGAGCGTAGGATATTCGACCGTCATCGTCTGATCGGTCCAATCATCGGCTCCGACCAACTTGAGCGGCCGAGGAGCCGTGAGCGCAGCGATTTCGACGTTATCCGTGCCGATACGCAGTCCAGCGCAGTTCTCGCAGAGGCACCCGCCCTGCATTTTGTGTGAGACCATCACAACGGGCGCAGAGACCTTGATCCGCTGATCGAGCGCGGTGAGCACGAACGTTTGCGTGCCGCCACCTGATTCACCAGTGCAACCCACGCGAGCCGGATCGACATCGGGAAGCGTTGTGGCCCAGTCAAGTGCGCGAATGCTGTTCCAGGTTTGCAACGTGAAGAGGCTAAGTCCCCACCGCTTGAGGCGATCGTTCAGGAAAGCATGCCCAAATTCCTTGCTGTCATTATATCCGACCATGTCATACATAAACACGACACAGCCGAGTTGCTTGGCCCACCAAACGCAACGGGCCTGTACGCTAGGATTGACGCGGCCATCGGTCCAGTGACCATGCGGGCAAAGCACGAGCGGCAGCTTGCCCGACTTGCCTGTCGGCCGGTAGAGATTGCCGCTGAGCGTGAATCCTGGCAGGGTTTCCAGCACGACTTTTTCGATCGTGTAGCCGTCGCGCTCGATCTTGCCGAACACGCGCGGATGCATGTCAGTCTTGGGGAACGCCGGCCAGAGGCCGAGCGAGATCCACATTTGCTCGCGCACATGAGCAGCGCGATCGAGCCATTCTTGCTTGGTCAATGGCGGCTGAAAGTTCGCCCCTTCATTACGTGTGCGAACCGTCAACCGGCGTGGGTCGGCGATTGGCTCGATCGTATCAACGCGTGCACGAATCACGTCGACCAAACCGTTCAAGTCTGCTTTCGCGTCGGTGCTAAATGCGAGCAGCACAGGGACCGGCAGCGGCTTGGGAGCTTCTTCTTTGGCGGCTGCTTTGGCAGGAGTTTTCGCCTTGGCCGCGTCTTTCTCTTTCTCCTTCTCGGTAGGCTTCGGCTTCTCGGGTGCAACAATCGCCAGTGTGATCTTCTTTCCGCTGGTGCGTTCGACCGTGCCAATCGCCTGCCAGCTCGGCATCTGATCGCCCTTCACCGTGTTCGGCGTCAACTTGATCTGCGAGCCGTCGAGCTTCACCGACCAGGCCTGCGCCGACGGCGTCCAGGCGAAAATCGTGTATTTGCCATCGCTTGGCAGTGGTACGCCCGAGGCGAGGCCAGGAACTTCGCTCGCAGTGAAAACGAGCGTGCTGGGCGGGCTATCAGCGCCAGCCGCAATTGAATGCAAGCTGATGATTGCGAGAAATGCAAAACAAGCCGCCGATGCGCGGCGCGTGGGATGGCAAGGCATGATGGATCGATCCTCGGAGTGTCGCGAGGCTGGAAAAGTGCGGCGGGATGTCAGGCTGGATCGTAATTCGACCGCGAGCAAAATGCGAGCGAAAATCGGGTCTTTCGCCGAAACCCAATCGCACGAATTTCGAATTCGCTGAATAAACGGCTGTGTCGCACGTCTGATTGCTCATGAACAGCAGAGCGGCGCAGGATGCGACGCCGCGAGTTCGGTGCAGCAATCGTCTCATCCCGAGACGCCGGGTCTCCACGCGCCTATCAATTCAGAAACCAGGGGAAAACTCATGCGTCGCACAGTTCGATCGATGATGTGGGCTCTGGTTTTCGGTGTTGCAGCCACGAGTGCATTCGCAGGCGGCCCACGATCGCGCTCGTCGGGAACACTGTCGCGAGAATACGTCGAAGCACGAGCATTCTTCGAGAAAATCTGGACGCCGCAAGAGTCGCGTGGCGCAACGGGCGACGGCCTGGGTCCACTCTTCAACGACCGTTCCTGTGTCGGCTGTCATAACCAGGGCGGCGTCGGCGGTGCGGGTGACAGCAGCCACGACGTTCAGATTCTCACCGCTGTTCCAGGCGCGTCCCCTTCGCAGTGTCCTACCAATGAAACACTCTTTCGCGGCGAGCTCGAAACACTTCATCCCGGTTTACGCAACGGCGGAAGCGTTGTCGTCCACCAAAATGCGAACGCGGAAAAGGATCAGTCTCGTCTCAACAGTATGAGGTCGTACAGAGCCGCACAAACGCGTGATGAGCTGTTCGAGATCAAACACTCGTCGCGCAATACTCCTGCGCTTTTCGGAGCGGGGCAGATCGATCACATTTCAGACAAGGCCCTACGCGACGTCGCAGCACGCCCGCACACCGACTTTCCTGAAATCAAAGGGCGAGTCAGCCGCTTGAAGAATGGTCAGCTTGGGAAGTTCGGTTGGAAAGGACAGACCGCTAGCCTCCGAGATTTCGTGCTAGCGGCATGCTCGAACGAACTCGGGCTCGAAGTGCCAGGCCGTCATCAGGTGAGCCTGGCTTCGGCGAAAGATTTCGACCCATCAACGCTCAAACTCGACATGGACATCGCCGAAACACAAAAGCTCACGAGCTTCGTCCAAACGCTGCCGGCTCCGGTCTTTCGCGCGATTGATCCAGTTACCCCCATGCGCGGCCGCGTGGTGTTTGATTCGATCGGCTGCGCCGCATGCCATATGCCCAAGCTTTCACAGGTCGACGGTATCTACAGCGATTTGCTCCTGCACGATCTCGGCGACCGCATCCAGGATTTTGGCCTTGGTTATGGCATGGCAAGTAAACCGATAGGCGTTACCGATCGCAGCGACCCGCGGGCCGAGAGCACGCCATCTACCGGCGAGGCCGGCCCGACGGAGTGGCGCACCACACCGCTTTGGGGTGTCGCCTCATCTGCTCCCTATCTCCACGATGGCCGCGCCAAAACGTTCACCGAGGCGATTCGCCTCCATGGTGGAGAAGCCGCACAAACGACCGATCGCTTTACTCGCCTGGGGTTCGATGACCAGCAAGCGTTGCTTGCATTTCTTCACTCGCTCGTCGCGCCGCCAAATATGCAGAGGCTTGTCGATGCGGGCAGGCGACAGAAATGACGAACACGCATTCCCACGGCAGTTGCGCCATGAGAATGCGTGCCTAATGAAAACGTGAATCATTCTCGCTTGCGAACGATTACCGCGTGAGCGACTTGTATCGAATCCGATGCGGCTGATCGGCCTCCATTCCCAACCGCTCCTTGCGCTGCGATTCGTAGGTGTCGTAGTTGCCGTCGCACCAAACGACTTTGCTATCGCCCTCAAACGCAAGGATATGCGTGGCAATGCGGTCGAGGAACCAGCGATCGTGGCTGATCACCACCGCGCACCCTGAGAATTCGAGCAAAGCTTCTTCGAGCGCACGAAGCATGTCGACATCGAGGTCGTTCGTTGGTTCGTCGAGCAGCAGCAGGTTCCCGCCCGATTTGAGCAGCTTCGCGAGGTGGACGCGGTTGCGCTCTCCACCGGAAAGCTGGCCGACCTTCTTCTCTTGATCCGGCCCCTTGAAGTTAAACGACGCCACATATGCTCGCGCAGGCATCTTCCGCTTGCCAAGCTGCACCTGATCAACCCCGCCGGTGATCTCCTGGAAGATCGTGTTGTCGGGACTAAGCGCATCGCGGTTTTGATCGACGTACGATGGCACGACCGTATCACCAACGCGAAGCGAACCGCCGTCGGGCTGTTCCTGGTTGACGATCATCCGGAACAGCGTCGTCTTCCCCGCGCCGTTGGGGCCGATGATGCCGACGATGCCTCCCGGCGGCAAACGGAACGTCATATCTTCAAAGAGCAACCGGTCGCCGAAACCCTTCTTCACGCCCTGAGCCTCGACAACAAGGTCGCCCAGGTGCGGTCCGTTGGGAATCTGCAAAACTACAGCTTCGTCGCGCTTGTCGTTCTCAGCAGCAGCAAGCTGCTCATATCGCTGAATACGCGCACGATTCTTCGCAACGCGTGCCCGAGGCGCCATCCGTACCCACTCGAGTTCGCGAGCAAGCGTCTTCCTCCGAGAGCTCTCAGCCTTCTCTTCTTTCGCGAGCCGCTCCTGCTTCTGTTCGAGCCACGAAGAGTAGTTCCCTTCCCACGGAATGCCATGCCCGCGGTCGAGTTCGAGAATCCACTTCGCAACATTATCCAGGAAGTAACGGTCGTGCGTCACCGCAACTACGGTTCCCGGATAATCCTGCAAGTGCCGCTCGAGCCACGCGACCGATTCCGCATCAAGGTGGTTCGTCGGCTCGTCGAGTAAAAGGACATCGGGGCGTTCGAGCAGCACCTTGCAAAGCGCCACACGGCGCCGCTCGCCACCGGAAAGCGTGGCGACATCAGCATCACCCGGTGGCAACCGCATCGCGTCCATGGCGATTTCGATGGTGCGGTCGAGTTCCCACGCGTTGCTCGCTTCAATCGCGTCCTGAACCGTACCCTGCTCGTCGAGCAGTTTTTCCATCTCATCGGGATCAAGCGGCTCGCAAAGCATGGCGTTAATCTCGTCGTAACGAGTCAACAACCGGCGAGTCTTCGCAACCGCGACCTCGACATTGCCACGTACATCAAGGGTGGGGTCGAGCGTCGGCTCCTGAGGAACATAACCAATGGTCGTCCCCGGATGCGGCCGAGCGGTGCCGATGAAGTCTTTATCGACCCCCGCCATGATCTTGAGCAGCGTCGACTTGCCCGACCCATTGCCGCCGAGCACGCCGATTTTGGCTCCCGGGTAGAACGAGAGCCAGATGTCCTTGAGGACTTCCTTTTTACCGTAAGCCTTGGACAGTTTTTCGATCTGAAAGATGTATTGCGGCGGCATAACCGATCTGGACCCCGACAAGAAAAACGAGTGCAAAACCAGGCAGCATAACCGGCCGCCGACTCCGATATTCAAGTATCCCGAATCGCAGCCTCGCCGTGTAGCCCGAGCGGGCGAGAAACCATTTCAAAGAGCGTCGCGTGAACGCAGCAGTCAGTCACAAGTGATTTGACCATTGAAGGTTCTGTCGCAAACTCGCGCCAAACGCTTGAATTCACCGTCATGGCGTGGTACAGTATCACGCTCGCGGTTTGAAGGCCATGACTGGCATATCAACCGACGTGGCGGGGTAGCTCAGCTGGTTAGAGCGGCGGTCTCATAATCCGCAGGTCATGGGTTCGAGTCCCGTCCCCGCTACTCGACATAACTCCTGCCGAACGCGGAACTTGCGTACTTGCCCGCAAGGGGCAAAGCGGCCCAAAAAACTCCTCGAAAGCCGGTAGTCTACCGGATTTGGAGCTTTGGCCGTGCATACGCGTCATCCCCGCACACCGTCTTACCGGCTTCACAAACCGACCGGGCAAGCTGTCGTTACGATCAACGGTCGCGATCTGTACCTGGGCCGACACGGTTCCGCCGAGAGCCGCGCCGAGTACGATCGGCTGCTGGTCGAATGGATCAGCTCTCGGCACCGAGCCGTTTCGTCGGTTCCACAGTCTGACGTCACGATTAACGAGTTGTTCGTGGCGTATCACGAGCACGCGGGCCGCTATTACGTCAAGAACGGAACCCAGACCTCTGAAGTCAGAAACATCGGACTTGCGCTGCGTCCTGCCCGCGAACTTTACGGGCATACGCTGGCCTGCCAGTTTGGCCCACTGGCGCTTAAGGCGGTTCGCCAGTCGATGATTCAGTCAGGCATCTGCCGCAACGAGGTCAACAAGCGCGTCCGCCATGTGATTCGAGCATTCAAGTGGGCCGTCGCGGAAGAGATGATAGAGCCGGCGATCTATCAAGGCTTGCAGGCCGTCGCCGGACTGCGTCGGGGGCGAAGTGAAGCCCGCGAGACCGAACCGATCAAGCCGGTTCCCGAGACCGCGGTCGCGGCGGTGCGGCCGTTCGTCTCAAGGCAAGTGTGGGCCATGATCGAGCTACAACACCTGACTGGGATGCGTCCAGGCGAGGTCTGCGTCATGAGGTCGCGCGACGTCGACGCCAGCGGGAAGATCTGGATTTTCACACCCGAATACCACAAAACCGAGCACCACGGCAAAGCGCGGGCCGTCTACATTGGTCCGCAAGCCCAAGCGGTTCTCACGCCGTGGCTTCGCGACGACCGCGACGCATATCTTTTCTCTCCCTCCGAGGCTGAGGCGGAACGTAAGGGCGCGCTGCGGCAAAACCGAAAAACGCCGGTTCAACCTTCGCAACGCGACCGCTCGAAAAAGAACCCAAAACGAAGCAAAGGTGTTCGATACGAGACGGATTCGTACCGTCGAGCTATCGCCCGGGCTTGCGAAAAGGCCGGCGTGGAAAGCTGGCACCCTCACCAACTGCGCCACAACGCGGCCACGCGTCTCCGCAAGGAATTCGATTTGGACACGATTCGGGCGGTGCTCGGCCAAAGCTCGACCGCCGTTGCCGAAATCTATGCTGAATTGGATCGAGGCAAGGCCACGGTCGCTATGTTAAGGATGGGCTGAGGCAATGCAGGCGACGTTGCGAAACCTTTACGATCGCGAGATGGTCGTTCAATCGCGCAGTTGCGCGATCCATATACTTCAGCACCGCACCGTGATTCGGCATTGTGACTTAAGTACTGCTTGGCGTCATGTGCAGATCGACCAGGTGTAAAACACGGCGCGGCGGGTCGCGGTCTTTCTCGCATCAGAGCACAAACGCAGACGATATTCTGAAGCGACGTCGTCTCTGTGTGCCGATCACATGCAGAAGGGGGCTCGGACCAAGCCGCGCCGGCTCAGTTTGCTCCGCGTCTCGACTAGAGTGTATTCAAGCAAATCCGCCCTTATCGAGTCTGATGACAGGGCCTTTTGGTCTTACAATTGGTCGGCAATCCGGCTCCAGACAGAGTGGCAGGCTTCGGCTTGGTTTGTGCTGGACGGCTTTCAATCGCGCGCCAAAGCGATAAATTTAATGATCGTTAGATATTTATAGAATTGTGATAAAGGCGGTTCAAAAGAGTGGACGAGGCAGTGCTTGTCTTGCATCATAATGTCTGGCGTGCCATCGAGTCTGTTAAGCTAGTCCGACTTGGTTTTGTGGTCTAGGCCACGTGCGCAAGCGGGAGCGCCAAATGTCGAGCCAACGGGTGCGCCGGCTACCGAAAGTAGCGACCCGCTTGAGCGGAACTGCCAGATCTTTGCCGGGCAGTTCTGTCGGATAAGTAACGGCCTGGCTAATCTCTTTCCTCGGCGCTCAAGTTGCTCGCCCGGCCGGGACGACTAAATACGACAAAAACCTAGCCCCAAGACTGTCGGAAAGCCGAACGCGTTGCATCGAAGTGTTTCGACCTGAGAACGGTCAAATCAGAATTGCAGAGCCGCCACGCGTTGGTCAGACCGCTCGCGTAGTTAGCTAAAGATATCAAGGTTCGACGGCAATATACCCCATTCGTATTGCATACCGCACCAGACCTGCGACATCGCGGATGCCTAACCGCTCCATCAATTGGCTTCGGTGCGTCTCGACTGTCTTGACGCTGATATCGAGCCGTCGCGCGATCAACTTGGTGGGCATACCCTCAGTAATCAGCAGCAGTACCTCATGTTGGCGTTCGGTCAGCGGAGAGGAATCAGAAAGCTGAGTCTCTGAGAGCCGTACATAGTCGGCGACGATGTGCGCGGTGATCGTCGCGCTAAGGTAGACTTCACCACGTGAGACGGCGCGGATTGCTGTCTCAAGCTCGTAACTCGCCCCCTCCTTTATTAGGTATCCAGCCGCGCCATTTGCAACTGCCCGCGTCGCGAACTCCTTTTCCTTGTGCATTGAAAGGATGAGGACGCGCGTCTTAGGAAACTCATGCGCGATCCAGCTTGCAAGTTCAAGTCCGTCGGGGCTGGGCATTGCAATGTCGCTCAAGAGGACGTCCGGTCGATGTTTTTCAACGAGCGACATCGCCTCCTTCCCATCGCAAGCTTCGGCAATTACTTCAAAATCTTCGATCTGTGACAGTACCGCGCGAACGCCGATCCGAAGGAATGTGTGGTCGTCTGCCAGAATTACTCGAATCTTACGCATGCGATTCCTCCAATCAAACGTGGCGATCGCATAATTTTGAAGCATTCTGGAAGACTACACGTACTGTAGTACCTTGGTTCAACCAGGAAATGATGGTCGCCTTCCCGCCTGCCAACTCGGCACGTTCGCAAATACTCAGCATTCCAAGGCTAGCGCCGCGAGCTGATCGGCTCATCGCAGTAGGGACATCAAAGCCCTTTCCATCGTCGCTAACTTGTACCTCGACCGTATCTCCATCGCGCTTGAGGCTGACTTCAATCTGACTTGCCTGCGCATGCTTGAGAGTGTTGTTCAACGCTTCCTGAACGATTCGAAAACATGCCGTCTCGATTTCGGGAGAGACGCGGCCAGATTCAGGGTCGAGACAGAATTTAGCCCCTAACCCAGCGCGTTTTGCTTTGTCTTCAACAAGGCTACGCAAAGCGTCGGCCAAGCCAAGTGCATCAAGTACCATAGGGCGCAACAAACGAGACAGGTCCCGAACCTGTTCCAGTGCAAGGACGACGAACTCCACGGCTTCGACAATTCGCTTTTCGCCTGGGTTGTCACGTGCCAGCCGGTCGAGCGACATCTTGGCGCAGACCAAGCACTGGCCGACCTCGTCATGCAACTCCCGTGCAATTCGACTCCGTTCGTCCTCTCCCGCTTTCAACAGTCGCCGAGCGAGATCTTCGAGGCGGAGCTTTGCTTCGGCGATTTCCTCGAAGAGTAACGACTGATGGATCGCGACGGCCAACTGTTCCGTCACTTCGCGAATAATTTCAAGATGATCTGCCGTGTATACGCAAGCATTTTCCGAGCCAATGAGTAGCATTCCAACGAGCACACCTCGATCGAGCAATGGAACGCGAACGTAGGATCTCAATCCATGAGCGTAGAGGGCACGAATGAGGGGAGTCGTTTCAG
Source organism: uncultured Isosphaeraceae bacterium (assembly GCA_945957605.1). GTDB lineage: Bacteria > Planctomycetota > Planctomycetia > Isosphaerales > Isosphaeraceae > CAMFLR01. The sequence goes on along the minus strand of CAMFLR010000002.1, from coordinate 351,808 downwards.
GGAGTAAGGCAATATCTTCGACGAATTCGATCTTTCCTTCTTTGACCGATTGCACGCGTTTTGGATCGTATCCCTCAGTCGTAAACTCGACACCCGCAGGAAACCATTGATCTAGAATACCTACTGATGCAATGGGTATCGCGCATTTTCGGTCCAAATCAACGCGGATGACTCCGCCCGTCCAGCATGGGACGAGCATGCTGAGGTGCTCTATCGCGGCCTGCACGATTTCGCGCGTCGAATGAGCGGAGATTATCGCAGTATCGATCTCGCGAAGATGGGCCAGTCGGGTCGAATATTCGCGTGCTGCGAATTCCGCGAATTTGCGATCCGTAATGTCTTGGGCGACGCCAGAAACTCGCACTGCCTCTCCCGCCTCATCGTAAGTAAATCTTCCGCATCCTTCGATCCATCGAATTGATCCATCAGTTAAGATGATCCGATACTGGTGCCTATACTGACTTTGTGTGACGCGGGCTAGAGCGATGGCCCTATCGAAGTCGTCTAGATCATCTGGATGCACGCGGGTACGGACGCTCTCAATCGTTCCATCGAATTCACCTGGCATATAGCCAAACAACTCTTCCACGCGTTGCGACCATTTGACCATTCCTTCGAGGAGATTCGCGTCCCATGTGCCCAGATCTGCGGAAGCGATGGCGAGTTCCAGGCGCTCTTCGTTCTCACTTAGTGCGATCTGCATTCGCCGATTCTCAGTGACATCTTGACATGTGCCGATGAGCCGAAGTGATCGCTGACCGGGGCGAGCAACGACCTCGAACCACTGGTAAACAATTCTTTCAGTCCCGTCGCGACGGACGATGCGATGTTCAATTTCGCGGCGATGTTTCAAACTCACGCAATCCTCCAGTGCGCGAGCAACTGTGACTCGATCCTGCGCGTGTACGGTCTCGAGAAATAGAGCATAAGTCGATTCGCCAGGGCTCGGTTCCCAGCCGAATATGCGTATGCACTCGCTGGAACAACGCAGCTTGCTTTGGCCAGCATCGGCGAGCTCACTCACATCGACTTCCCAACTTCCCACCTGGGCCATCATCTGCGATTTCGACAAGACCCAATCGCGATCGACAATTTGCTCCTGGGTCCGTTTCAGCAGCGTCACGTCTTGATGAGAGACGACGACACCACGAGCTGCTCCACCACGGAGGGGAGTCGCCCGGCCGATGAACCAGCGCCGCTCTGTGCTCGAATGGCAGTCATATTCGAGCGCGAATGAGTCTCGGCTACCTTCGAGAATGTCGCGAATTCCTGAGGCAAATGATGCGGCGGTCTCTTGAGACTCGTCGGCTACCGCGTCGCAAACTTGAAGGTAGTTTGCGCCTTCGCTGACTCCGCTGCCCGCGCCATTCATGCTTGCGAATTGGCGCCACGCGTGATTGACAGATACGATTGTTCCGGTGTCGTCGAGCAACGCAACGTGACTTGGGATTGAGTCGAGCACTGAACGCCCGACGCGTTCGGCCTCTCGCCGATTCTCCTGGGCCTCTTCGAAGGAGGTGACGTCCATTAGGAAGCCGTGCCAGAGAACGCTGCCGTCCTCCTCAAGGACTGGTCGCGACCACCCTTCGATCCAGCGTACTCCCTTCGTCGGGTGACAGTAACGAAATTTGCAATGCCAGGAACTAGGACCGCTAAATGCCACGCGAACGCTTTCGTCGAATTCCTCAAGGTAATCGGGATGAACGTTTGCGCGGACTGGCGAGAAATCGTCCGCCAGTTTGCTCCGGGGAAATCCGTAAAGGTCCTCGATTGCGGGAGTGGCAATGGGCATGGTCGGGCGACCATCCGGCGTGAGACGGAAAGAGCAGATGACTCCCGGAACACTCTCGGCGATGAGGCCGAGCCGCTGTCGCAACTCGCTCTCGCGGTCGAACGCCTCGTTGGCTCTCACGCGTTCGGATATGTCGCGTGCAATCTTCGATACGCCAACGAGATCACCTGTCGGCGTACGAATGGGTGAAATCGTCAATGAGACGTTTACCGTGTGCCCGTCCTTGGTAACACGGACTGATTCGAAGTGATCGATTCGTTCGCCTTGACGCAGGCGTCCCAGGATCGTCGATTCCTCGTGAACGCGATCCGTCGGCATTAGCAGCGTAACAGACCGCCCGATCACTTCTTCAGCAGAATAGCCGAAAATTCGCTCTGCGCCCCTGTTCCAAGACGTTATCGTGCCGTCGAAGTTCTTTCCAATAATCGCGTCGTCGCTCGACTCAACAATTGCCGCCAGCTGGGCCTTAAGATCGTCGATCGAGTTGCGTCGTGCGAGTTCATTATTGTCGCCGTTGAAGCATACGCAGTTCTTAGCGGATCTAGGGAAATCGATTTCTGAACAAGGCCGAGACGCAACGAACGGACTGTTGCCGCCAATCTCGTGAAAGCGAACTCTATCATGAGCGGGCTGCGACGTTGGTTCGATGAATCGTCGCCTCAAGCCCGTCGTAGCGGACGCAACGGCAGCGATTAATGCACATTGGACGAAGCCGAATGAAAGATGCTGCGTCATTCCGGCAAACGACGTAGCTCTTGGATCCTTCCAAAATACAGCACACAACGCCGCCGTGAGCATGCCAGGCCCCAGCCCGACTGTGTTCGCAACCGCTACCACGGAGGCGGCGGAAACCAAAAAATCGCCTTGGCTTTCCAGCCGTTGTGGGAGAATTGATCGAATGCCGAACGCAATAAACCACGCCGGCACCGACAGCAGGTACGGACGCAGTGTCCGGTACATGTCTCGCATGCGCATAATGTTTCCCGACCGCGCGTTAAACGCTTGAATCAGCTGGGAGAAGGGCGCTCGTTTCGCAGCTCTTCATCGAGCGCAATTAGAACCGGCGTAGGTTGACCACACACTATGGTATCAAATCGTAGAGACCTTAGTACATCGCAACAAAATAAAGTACAGCTCATTGTGGGTGAGATTCACGTGGAATCAAGGAGCCAAGCAAGTGTGATTTACTCAATGCACTATCGCATGGTCTAGCGGACGAAGAACGTACTGACAAATTAGACTGGTTAATATTAAGGTTAATTTAGTATTGAGCATAAGTAAAGAATGTCCATGAAACTTGGACCTGTCAGCACGCTGGAAGTCGCATCGAGCTGAATGAGGGCAGACGAATTCGAGACGTAATCGTATTGGATAATAATCATGTTGAAATTTACAAGTATGCGGAGTTCTCTCAGAATCTGGAAGGCCGTGGGCGTATTCAGCAGGAGTTCGAGCAATAAGTTTGAGTCTTGGAGGCTTGGATCGTCTCAAACTGGATCGCTAGTTTGAAGAGCTCAAAGCGGCGCTGGACGATCGTTGTTTTGATTTTTTGAAGGGTGTGAAAACTCACCACTTACGCGGGCTTCGACCTGAAAACCACAGTAAGTCTACAAGAGACTAACTCCGCCAAAATTACCATGCTATCGATTTCCCATCATGTCTAATTGTTGTGGTTCACGTGGGTTTGAAATTAACAGCGATTTGCAATCTAAATGCTCAAATGCTAGTTGTTGCATGCACTGGATGCCGTGATCATTGAATTCAGTTGGTTGCGAGCCGAAGCAAACTCGTAGTTCCGCCCTTGCTTCTGACTAAACCATTCCGCGAACTGTGTCGATGGTAATGGCGCAGAAAAGTAATAGCCCTGAATCGAGTTGCAACCCATCGACGCGAGCATATCAACAGTGGCGGCGTCTTCGGCACCTTCAGCGACAACCTGAAGACCAAGGTTTCTTCCGAGATCGATCACCGAACGAACAATGCATGCGTTTTTTTCGCTGAAAGTCATGTCTTTAACGAACAGCCGATCGATTTTCACTTCGTCCGCTGGTAAGTCTCTCAAATAAGCGAGCGACGAATAGCCTGTTCCAAAGTCGTCGATCGAGATCTTCACACCCGTCTCGCGTAGCTTCGTCAGTGTGAGCTTTGCTCGTGCGGGATTGGTCATGATGGCACCCTCGGTTACCTCGAGAGTCAGCCACTCGGGGCGGGCCTCGACATGTTGGAAGATACTTGCAATCACGTCCGCCAGGTCGGCGGCGGCCAGGGTTTCAGCCGCAAGATTGACGGCGATGGGTAGTTGGATACCACACTCGCGCCACACTCTGCTCTGTGTCAATGCGGCTTCAATGGCCCAGAGCGTCAGCGGCTTGATCAATCCAGTCTCTTCTGCGATGGCTATGAACTGGCTGGGAGGCAGCAAGCCCTCCCGGGGATGTTGCCAGCGTGCGAGGGCTTCCGCGCCGATCACTCTGCCTGTTTTCAGATCGACCTTGGGCTGGTAGTGGAGGCGGAGTTGATCTTGCTCGATGGCACGTCGAAGTTCTCCAATCATCTCGAGGCGACGCGGCGTGCGCGCGGTCTGGTCGGCGGAATAGAGCAGGTAACCGACTTTGGCACGTTTGGCCGAATACATGGCGACGTCGGCACACTGAAGTAATCCGACGGGGTCGTGCGTGTGGTCGGGGCTCATGGCGATACCAATGCTCGAACCTACATCGAGCGAATGCGTGCCAACGACGAGCGGCTGTCTGATCACTTCGAGCAGCGCCTCGGCGACCTTCATTGCTTCGACCTGACCAGCTCCAGGCAGAAGAATCGCAAACTCGTCCCCGCCGAGTCGAGCGACGACGCCTGCGCCATTGAGTGCGTTACGCATACGCGGACCGATCTGTCTGAGCAAGACGTCGCCGGCGTGATGGCCGAGCGTATCGTTGATTTCCTTGAAGCGGTCGAGGTCGATCAGCAACAAAGCGAGCGGGGCTCCGTCCGCGAGGAACCGTTCCATGTCGGTCTGAAACTGCGCGCGATTGGGAAGTCCAGTCAGACTGTCGTGCGTCGCTTGATAGGCGAGCCGGTTTTCCGTTTCTTTTCGCTCGCTGATGTCGCGAACGAATGCCGTATATCCGGTGGTAGTATTGTCGAGTCGCACTGGGTTGATCGAAATCTCGGCGGGGAATACGGCGCCATCCGCGCGTTCCAAAATCAATTCCAGACGGCGTCCTACCGCATGCTCGCCGTTCCATGCAATGATTCGATCCAGGTTGTCGCAGCACAGCGAGCTATTCTTCCGAGGCAGGATGAAGTGATCGAACACTCGCCCCAGAATCAGTTCTCTACGGTGCCCCAGCATAGTTTCGGCTGCGGAATTGACTTCGACTATTCTGCCTTGGTCGTCGAGTGTAATGATGGCGTCGATCGCTGATTCGAAGATGATCGCCTTGCGAGCTTCGCTTTCTCGAAGCCTAGCAGTGCGGATTGCGACTCGAGTTTCGATTTGGCTTTGGAGGGCTTCCCAGTCAGATTGGCGCGTGGCAATGATCCACATTTCTTGAGTTCCGCGACAGCAAGACCAGACCAAGAATATGTCCTCGAACGCGACCCAACCGACGTGTTCGAGCCAACGCCAAGGCTGTACTGTCATGACGCCAAACACGGACATGGGCATGAAGACGCCTCGCAACCAGTGATCGGTAGCGACCACGATCGATGCCGATACGAGCACACGCCAGTCGCGATAGAAGGCCAGGAACGCGAGCGATCCGAATATCTGGAAATGGGCTTCGATTCGCCCGTTCATAAAATGAATCAGGAGCGAACAGTTGAGCATTTGTCCGATCGCCACAACGTGCCGCGTTAATGTTCGCTCGGGAGCGGTCAGCGCCAAATAGATCGGCAGGCTCACAATCACTCCGCCCAAATAAATCGCAGTCAATAGGTGGTTTGCCCAAGCCTGGCTGGCGGTCGCGTACGTGGACCAAGTGAGGAGGACGGTGACGACTACCGCCAGCCACTCGAACATCAAGAGACCGGCGAACAGTCGGTTTGCGACGCGGAATAGGTCGCGGCGTTGGTTGTCGAACAATTCCTCAGCGCGACGGCAAGTCATAGCTTCCTCGAACGAATTGATATCGATTCCATTCATGGAAATAAGTGCTCATCGGGTTGGAGTAAACTCAACGCCTTCGTCGTCGGCAACACCACGATAGGGGTGCCACTCTGCAAATCGAGCGAGAGTGGCAATCGTTCCACTCACTGGGTGGTCGCGGACCCCCCAACAAGACGGTTGGGGAAGAGTCGCTTCAAAACGTTCTCTAACGCCGAGGTCAAATCGGATTTCGCAAGGCAATCATCGACCCCATCCACCCCAACCGCCGCTTGCGAGACATCGTCGTCAGCGGTCATCAGAACGACACGCGGCGGTTGGGGGCGAGCCGCAAGGCACTGGGCAACCTGGAGCCCGTGCATCCACGGCATTGCAAAATCCGTAAGGACCAGGTCGGGATGGATGCGGGCCGCTTGCTCGAGCGCATCGGCGCCTGAGGCCGCGAGGCCAACGACAACCACACCCGGAATGGTAGAGCACAATCGATCGAGGGCCTTGAGAAATACCGCACTGTCATCGACGAGCAATACGCGGCACTTCGAATGGTCTCCGACGACCTCGTCAGAGCGATTTTCGCGAAAGGAATTCAAAAATCTCCTCCGGAATTCAGCGAGATATGACTTCGGGGCTTCTTATGGATGCCCCGATCAAGGGGGAAATGAGTCGTCTCGCTGCTTCCTTCACCATCCAGTTCTGCACAGAGATCCTTCTTATCGGAAGCGTCGCGATGGAACTCAGCTTGCGGTGACGCACATCACTGTGAGAAATCTAGACCAATAAGTGACTCGAATTCTCAGGTGATCCGGTAAATCGTCCTTAGGGATTACCCTGAGAAGGCATTGGCGCGCCAAGTGCTGCGCACGTAGTGTCGAGGTGATACTGCAATTCCGAAGCTCACACCCCACTTACCTCTGGGCCAAAATTTGGGGATAGCTTACTTGCTTTGCTACAACCCACTGCGGGCCATATAGCGCCTCTACGCCGCGCTCGGGTTTTGACGGAGCAGTCGTCTCAGTGAGTTTTCTGGTTCGGAAGTAGGGGGAATTGCCAATCGTCGAAATTGACGCGAACGCAGAAAATCCGAGAGTCGACCAATGACGGTCGATCGCGATGACAACCTCTCTGGGAAATGCACCATGACCGCAACCGCGACGCAGCGGACCAACGAATTCGCCCGTGTGGTCCAAACTCTTGCCGAATTCAGCCAACTGACCGAAAAGTTCTGCAGGCTTCGCAATGCGATTGAGTCAACCTGCGCTTACCTGTATCGTCACGGCACCAATACCCATCTGGCGCAGGTCCGGCTCTCCTGATCAACGTAACGCTATTGAGCTGCAGTCGCTTAGCTCGCTCGCGTTAAGCGCAAGGCCCGTGCGTTGCTATTCGGCACGGAACCCAACGCCGTTTCGGCGTTGGCTTGATTTTTTTCACTTTGACAAACACCTCACGGCCAAGGAGAGCATCATGGCGACGATCACTCCCAGCCTCTCGATGTCAGAATCCGCACCCTCGAAGTCCGAAGCTCAGGCTCGGCGCGCAGGCCAAGCACGAGCTGTCAGTGGGCGGCGTCGACGAATCGATCCGACAACTTGCGATCGTGATTATTCAGCACAGGAAATGGAATTTCTTGCGGCAATCGAGGCGTACAAGTTAGCGAGCGGGAACTCGTTTCCCACGTGGGGTGAAGTGCTCGAGGTTCTTGTCCGTTTGGGATACGAGAAATCGGCCTGAGCCGTGGTCCCGTTCATGTCATTGGTCAGGCGCGATCATCCCCATTCGAATCGCGTACCGAACGAGTCCGGGGACGTCGTGAATGTCGAGGCGGTCCATCAATTGTGAGCGATGAGTTTCGGCGGTCTTCACGCTAATCTCGAGCCGCCGTGCGATTGTTTTTGTGGGCAGCCCTTCGACAACCAGTCGCAAAACTTCGAGTTGACGAGGAGTGAGCGGACTAGTCGGCGTTGCCTCAGCCTTCGCGAGCCGAGTATAGTCGGCCAGAACATGTGTCGAGATCGCTGGACTCAAGTAGCTTTCGCCATTTGCAACGGCGCGAAGAGCCTTTTCGAGCTCATCGAGCCCAGCATCTTTCAGCAAATATCCCGCAGCGCCCGCGGCCATTGCCTTTGTGGCGTAAGGTCGATCCGCGTGCATGGAAAGCACCAGCACGCGTGTTGTGGGAGAAGCCGCCGGAACCCGAGACGCCAGTTCGACACCGTCCAGAATCGGCATGGAAATATCGGTGACGAGCACATTGGGACGATGACTTTCTACTAGCGCAAGCGCCTGCTGGCCGTCGGCGGCTTCGGCCACGACCATCACATCCTCGATCTCCTCGAGAATTGCTCGCACCCCAGCCCTTACGAAACTATGATCATCGGCGAGAACGACGCGAATCTTTTCCATCGGACTACCCCCGATTCCTTATGGTTTAGATTAAGTTTGCGTCTAAAATGGCAAGACGGCTCTTACAAGTGTACCGTGACCCGCCTCGGATTGAATGGTGAGGCTGCCGCCGACCAGCGTTGCGCGCTCTTCCATTCCCAGTACGCCGAAGCTAGAGCCGCAGGTCGCCCGAGCTCGGGCGGTGGCGACGTCGAAACCCAGTCCGTTGTCGCCGATCTCCACAATCAGATCGGATCGTCGCCTTTCGAGGAGCACACGCACCTCGCTTGCCTTGGCGTACTTCGTGATGTTGTTCAGTGCCTCCTGAACGATCCGATAGCAAGCCGTCTCCACCTCAGGGTCGCAGCGGCCAATCGAGGGATCGGCGATGAAATCGATGTTGATCCCAAGGCGTTGAGCGAGTCCATCGCAGTATGTCTTCAGGGAAATCACCAGTCCAAAATCGTCGAGCAACGTCGGTCGCAGATGAACCGACAGGTTGCGAACTTGAGCGATTGTTCGGTCGACAATGACAAGGCACTCGTTGATTCGGTGTTGCGTTGTCAGCGCTGCAGGATTCCGCGAAATTGCGTTGAGGTTGATCTTGAGCGCGACCAGTCCCTGGCCGGTCTCATCATGTAATTCACGCGCGATCCGCCGTCGCTCAGCTTCCTCCGCTAGAATGAGGCGACGAGACATCGTTTCCAATCGATCTTTGGCGCTAAGGATTTCGTCGCGCAGGAGGGATTGGCGCATGGCGATCGCAAGGTGATCGGCCACCTCGCGGATGATCTCAACAGCACTGCCGCTGTAGGCCGCTGGAGTATCGGCGCCGAGGCAGAGCAAGCCAATCATTTCTTCACGATCCCAGAGCGGAGCTTGCACATAAGATTGCAATCCCGGTCCTATGAACGCTTCCGCGAACGCACGTTCGGAAGGTACTGAGGAAATGCGATCGACCACAACCGCTCGCCCTTCTCGAAGAGGCTGTCGCTCTTTTTCGTCCACTGGCGCCCATGAGATCCACGGCTTTTGCGCGTCGCAGTCAGAACCGGCGCCGACGGAACTCAAAAGTTCAAGTTCATTTTCGTCGGCGGAGTACAGCGCGGCGGCGCCGGCGCTGCATGGGACGAGTCGGGCAAGGTGTTGTAACGCCACCATCGCGATTTCGTGTGGCGATTGTGCCGAAAGAATTGCGAGGTCGATCTCCCGAAGGTTTTCGAGGCGATTCGCATAGAGTCTTACCGCCTCATGAGCGCGACGCTGATCCGTCACGTCGGCAAAAAAAACGGAAAGCCCGTCGGCTGATGGATATGCGTGGACGCTGAACCATTTATTCAGAGGTTCAGGATAATATTCTTCGAACGAAACGGCGACACGCTCGGTAACGGCCCGTCGAAAGCATCGCTCGAACGCGGAGCCAACGGTGTCGGGGTATGCATCCCATAGGCTTCTTCCTAGTAGTTCGCTTGGATCTCTGCCGAGGATGTTCTTCGCCTGGGGATTGAGGTAGCTGTATCTCCAGTCTGCGTCAAGGGCGATGAATCCATCCGTGATGCTTTCGAGCATTTGAACATAGTTTCGTTCGGAGGAGCGAAGCGCCTCATCCGCATGCTTGCGCGCTGTGATTTCCTGTGAAACTCCGACGATTCGTGTGGCTATCCCTGAGTGGTCGTATTGAAAGCGGCCGAAGTTCGCGAGCCAGCGAATCGAACCATCCGGCAGGATCACTCGGAATTCGAGCTGGTACGGTCCTGCGGTTTCTCGAGCCAGCGCGAGGGCGCGTTCCAAAACCTCGCGATCTTCAGGATGGATCCGCTCGAGCACGTCCTGATAAGTCACCCTCAAAAGATTCGCGGGGAATCCGAACAATTCGGCCTCCAATGACGACCATTCGCAGACCATCGACTCCACATCCGTGTCCCACGTGCCGATCCCCGCGGCCTGGGTTGCCATCGCCAACCGTTCCTCGCTGAGCCGCAGGGCTTCCTCTGCCAGCTTGCGCTCAGTGATATCCTGGCAAGTGCCCTGCATGCTAATGGGGTGTCCGTTTTGCCCGAAAGCCCCGTTGACTTCACCCCATTCGTGTACAATCCGTTCGCTTCCATCGGGTCGTCTAATGCGATGTACAATTTCGTACGGCATCCCTTCATTGATGGAACGCCGGATTGCCGAGTGAATGGCGACTTGGTCTTCTTCGGGTATAGCCCGAAAAAACAGGTCGTTCGATTCAACGCCTTCGCTAGGTTCGTGTCCAAAAATTCGGTAGCACTCGTCCGACCAGCGAAGTGGGCTTCCGTTGAAGTTGGTGAGGTCGCCGAACTCCAATTCCCAGCTCCCCACATGAGCCATTTTTTGCGACTGGGACAGCATGTGCTCCCGCTCACGCAGCCTTTTCTCGGCAAGTTTACGAATCGTAATGTTATGGTGGCTGACAACAATGCGACGAGGTCCATCGCCTTGAAATGGAGTAAGCCGACCAAGGAACCAGCGGTGCTCGTTTGGTGAGTGACAGGGATACTCGATCTCGAACGCGGCTCGCTCTCCAGCAAGCATTTCCCGAATGGCCGACGCGAATTCGATCGCACCAGCGACATCGCCGCCTCGCGCCATCGCGCAGGCCGCGAGATAGTCAGCACCCTCACTCACTGACGTGTGCGCGTCGTTCGCAAGAGCGAAATCACGCCAGGCCTGATTGACGGCGATGATGACTCCGTGTTCATCCAGCACGGCGATATGGTCGGGCAGCGAGTCGAGCACTGAGCGTGCGAGCCGGTCAGACTCGCGCCGGGCGGCCTCGGCCTTGAGCCGTTGCGTTATGTCACGGTGGATCCTCGCCACTCCAATCACGTTGTCGTGCGGATCGCGAATCAGCGAAACCGTCACGGATACATCGACGATGCTGCCAGCCTTGCGTAACCGCCGCGTATCAAAGTTGCGGACGGGTTCGCCGCGCAGTGTCTGCGCGAGCAATTCCTTCACCTCCTTGGGGTCGTCCGGGCTCAGCAAAATGGAATCCACCGGCCGGCCAACGGTTTCTTCAGCGGTGTATCCAAACAGTTTCTGGGCACCTGCGTTCCACGTCGTGATGAGTCCATTAAGATCCTCACTAATGATGGAATCATCCGACGACTCGACGATTGCCGCCAGGCGAGCGTTGGCACTGTCCGCCCGCCTTCGGTCGGTCATATCGTGCACAATCTTTGAAGCGCCTGTGATTCGCCCGGATTCGTCGCGGATGGGCGAAATCGTCAGCGAGACATCCACAAATTGACCGTCCTTGGCGATTCGGACCGACTCGAAATGCTCGATTCGCTCGCCTGCGCGGAGCTTTTCGAGGATTTCGGGCTCCTCGCCCCGACGATCGACGGGAATGATCCGTTCAATGGACTGGCCGATCATTTCTTCGGCTGTGTATCCGAACAGTCGCTCCGCCCCACGATTCCATGAGGTCACAATTCCATTAGGATCTTTGCCGACGATTGCGTCGTCGGAATTTTCGACGATCGCCGCAAGTCGCGCGTTGGTCTCGTCAATCCGCTCCTGATCGGTGACGTCGCGCGCCACGACCACGAGCTTGTTCTCGGCCGCCCTGCTGTCGTCAATCACAGGCGTTAGAATACAGTCGAAAGCCCGAGCGCCGTAACTCGAGGTTTGAGATACGAATTTACCCCTGGCCGGTTTACCGGTCTCTAGCACCTGCTCGCACAGTTTGTCGAATTCTTCGCTTCCCTCATTCATGAGCCCTATGTCTCGCCAGGTCTTGCCGACGATGATCTGGCGGTCGCAATCAAGCAAGTTCACGGCACTCTGGCTGACATGCATTAACTCGCCGCTCGCATCGATCATGAAGATGAGATCGACCGATGTATCAAGAATCGCTTGTATCGACTGTGTGAACCCTTTGGCTTGACGACGGGATTGCCTAAGCGAACTTAGCACCAGGCTCGCGAGCATCCCTATCGCGGCCGACAAAAGCAGGCGTGTGTTTGGGGAGCCCCAAAGAGGTTGATCGAACTGCCAAACCGAAACAACGATCAACCCAAGGGCGAGTAGCCCATGTCCGAAACCACCAAGCCATGCGCTAAGCGTGATCGTAAATAGAGCGACAAGGCGAATTGTTTGCGCAGGCAGACTACTTGCCTGATCTCGGACCACTGTTATGACGATCGACACAAGAATTAGCGTGAAGACATAGCTGAGGACTTGCCGGTGCAGGGCGTACGCATCAGCGCGCCAACTCATACGGGGCCGTCGACCAGACCTGGATGCCATCAGAAACTCTCACATCAAGAGTGTTGGCACTTCAAAACCTTAAAAGCCAGGCAAGCTAACGACGAGTAACAGCGCTCCAACGTCGGCGCGCGGTCTCATTGAATAGGAACGTATCAATCGCGGCGAGATGACGACTGAAACGGCCGACTTGTGATGGATTTGGCCTGGGGGGATGTGTTTTCAGCGACTCGCGCTCGAAACGCAGGCTACCACTTTAGAAACGAGGCAATCCGGATCGTTTCGGCGCAGATTACGATCCACCGCAAAGGAGCGTCGTCGCTCACTCACTAACGCGAGAACTCCGGAATTGGAACCCGAGTCATATACTCTCGCCACCCGAAGATAGTTTCAGCAATCCCGCCACGGATTGCAAGTATTCAGGCCTCTTCCAGTCGTCGCGCTTTTCTATGATTAAGTTCAAGCAAAAGAATAAAAGCACACGGCAAGAGTTATTGCCTTTCTCTGTCCGCGCGCAGGACAATTACGTGGAACCGATAATTAGGCGGCGTCAATGCGGGAGGATTTAGCAAGCGTGCACGCAACTTGTTTTTCACCTCGTGCCGCCGTGTACCTCCGCCATACGCCTTATTTCGAGCCCAAAGAGGGCTGCAGGCTCCGAACCGTGCTTCACCACATTTTCAGATCTTAAATGCCACGTAAGGTTAAACAGCTTATGGACGTACATCCTCCGGCCGACCCAAGGGATAACGGCGCTAAACCAACCATCGAGCTTCTTTTGAGTCTTGTCGAGGGAGCAACGGAGTTCGCGATCGTCGGCCTTACTCTGAGTGGCGAAATTGACTACTGGAGCGAGGGAGCCCGGCGGCTCTACGGTCACGAGCCACGAGATGTGAACGGGCGCTCCTGTCAAGAAATACTGCGGAGCACTGAAGAGCCGTCGAACGATGGGTTGCGAGAAATCCTCGTCACGACTCTGAGCAAAGGTACATGGGAAGGGCTCATCGAGCAGAGGCATAGGGACGGTCGAACGTTCACGGCCTCTATGGTTGTCACGATCCGTCGCGACTCTTTGGGCCAGCCTAACGGCTACGTGATGATAGCGCGAGGGGGCACGAACACCGCTCGTCCCAGGCTGCTGGAGCAAAGGTTTCGCGTGCTGCTGGAATCGGCCCCCGATGCGATGATGGTCGTCGATCCAGAGGGGTTCATCGTTCTTGTGAATTCGCAGACTGAGCGGCTGTTTGGGTACGACAGACATACCTTGCTAGGTCGTCCCGTCGAAATTCTCGTGCCGGAGCGATTTCGCGGAGACCATCACAAGCATCGTCAGACTTTCACTGACGCTCCTCAAACACGTGCCATGGGCGAGGGGCGGGAACTCTACGGTCTACGCAAGGACGGAACCGAGTTTCCGGTCGAAATCAGCTTGAGCCCTCTCCAGACTGAGGAAGGAAGATTCGTCATTAGCGCGGTTCGGGACATCACACCGCGCAAACATGCGGACTTCACGCTGGCGCGGCAGGCTCGACTCCTCGACGAGACGCATGATTCAATCCTGGTACGAAACATGGATGGGACGATCACTTATTGGAATCAGGGGGCGGAAAACCGCTATGGCTGGTCCAGCGCGGAGGCGATAGGCCGTGTTTCTCATGAATTGCTTCAAACGGAATTCCAGGCACCGCTCCCTGAGATCGAAGAAACGCTCCTGAAGCAAGGGAAGTGGGAAGGTGTGCTGATCCACACGAGTCAGCAGGGCCGTCGCGTCGTTGTCGCGAGCAGATGGGTAGTTCAGCAGGACGACGATGGTCGTCCCCAATCCGTTTTGGAGATTAACAACGATATTACCGAGCGTTGGCGTGCGGAGGAGAAGTTCAAGGGACTTCTCGAGTCGGCGCCGGACGCCATGGTCATCGTCGATCAGGCGGGTCGAATCACACTCGTTAACCGGCAAACCGAAGCTCTGTTTGGGTACTCGCGCGACGAACTCCTCGGTCGCGAGGTCGAGATTCTGGTGCCCGAGCGATTTCGGGCCGCGCATCCCGAAGAACGCCGCGATTTCACTAAGGCCCCGCGACCGCGTGCGATGGGAGAAGGACGCGACCTTTACGGTCGGCGCAAAGACGGGACTGAGTTTCCCGTAGAAATCAGCTTGAGTCCGCTCGAAATCGAAGAGGGGGTGCTCGTCAGTAGTTCGATTCGAGATATCACGGAACGAAGGAACTTTGAACGCGCACTTCGCGAAAAGAATCAACAACTTGTTGACGCCAGCTTGGCCAAGGACCGCTTTCTCGCTAGTATGAGCCACGAGCTCCGCACACCGCTCAATGCCGTGATTGGCTTTACAGGCACACTGTTGATGCGTCTTCCTGGTCCGCTGACCGCTGACCAAGAAAAGCAGCTTCGTACGGTGCAGTCGAGCGCTCGGCATCTCTTATCGCTGATCAACGATCTCCTGGACTTGGCTAAGATTGAGTCCGGCAAGGTTGAACTCAAGCTTGAGCCCGTAGTCCTTCAAGAGGTGATCGATGAGGTGGCGACGAGCCTCCGAGGGCTCGCCGAGCGCAAAGGGCTGGGCTTTTTGGTCGTCGGGCTCAATCGGGATCTGATTCTCCAAACCGATCAGCGAGCGTTGAGCCAAATTCTGATCAACCTCGTCAACAACGCGATCAAATTCACCGATTTCGGAGAGATCCGAATTGAAATGAAGCAGGAGACTGTGAAGCAACTGCAAGTTACCGAGATCCAAATTGTCGATTCGGGGGTTGGCATCAAACCCGAGGATCAAGCCCTGCTGTTTCAACCCTTTACTCAGGTTGACAGCTCGATCCGTCAGCGACCGGAAGGAACCGGCCTCGGCTTGCACCTCAGTCGCAAACTTGCAGAACTCATCGGCGCGTCGATCAGCGTTCAAAGCGAGGTTGGCAAGGGAAGCACTTTTAGCGTGAACTGGACGCAGGAGTCCTCATGATTGCCCGGATCCTGATTATCGAGGACAACCAGGCGAACCTGGAATTGATGTCCTATCTTCTCAGGGCGTTCGGCTATGAACCGCTGACGGCCTCTGACGGTGAGAGCGGCGTTGCGGCCGCCATCAGCGAGCGCCCCGACCTGATCATCTGCGACATCCAACTTCCCAAACTGAGCGGCTTTGACGTCGCGAGGAAAATTCGAAGCCACCACGAACTCAGTCACGTACCCCTCGTCGCAGTAACCGCGTTCGCAATGGTAGGCGACCGGGATAGGGTGCTTGAGTGCGGATTCAGTGGTTATATTGCCAAGCCAATCGAGCCTGAATCGTTCGTCGGCCAAGTCGAGCGCTTTCTCGAATCGGGCCGAGGCGAGAAGTTAGCGCCGCCTCATCAGGGGGACTCGGCCAATCCGATTGTGTCGTTTCCCGCTGGTCGGCGCCGACTCCTGATTGTTGACGACAATTACGCCAACCTTGAACTGACGTGCAGCATCTTTGAGCCAATGGGTTACGCTGTGACGACGGCGTCGGACATGATCAAGGCACTCGAACTGGCTCGCCTCGATCCGCCCGACTTAATCATGTCCGACGTGCAAATGGCGAAGGGAAGCGGTTACGAGTTTGTTAAGGCGGTTCGCGCGGATCCCAAATTGGCGAAATTGCCCTTCATTTTGATTACCTCGACGTCTTGCGACGAGAAGTCGCGTCTCAAAGGCCTGGCGCTTGGCGCATCGAAGTATCTCTTTCGACCAATCGAGCCTATAGTCTTGCTCAACGAAGTTGAGGATTGCTTATCTCAGGTATCACAGTAAGGATTGCTAAAATGACGCCGATCCTCATCGTTGACGACCGACCATCAAATCGTCAGTTGCTGATTTCCATACTTGGCTATTTCGGATGCGAACTCTTTGAAGCCGGCGACGGAGCGGAAGCGCTTTCGATCGTCAAAGAGAAGCAGCCATCACTTGTCATTACCGATGTGCTCATGCCCAAGATGGATGGCTTTGAGTTTCTCCGACGGCTGAGGGCCGATCCGGCGATCGCCCACACGCCGGTGGTCTTCTACACAGCAGAGTATTTGAGCCGCGACGACCACGCTCTGGCGCGAGCTGGCGGGGTGACTCACCACTTGTCCAAACCGGCGGAACCCGAAGAAATTCTTCGTGTCGTAAATGAGATTCTCGGCGCGGAATCAACACCAGTCATTATCCCGCAAGTCGAAGAGTTTGAGAGCGATCACAGGCGTTTGCTTACGGACAAGCTTGCGGCTCAAGTGAACAAGCTCGAAGCCGCCAATCTTCGCCAAGCGGCTGTGGCCGATTTGGGATTACTCGCGCTCGGAGCCGATGCGTCTTTCGACCTCATGCACAAAGTCGTTTCTGTCAGCGCTCGAACGTTGGACGCAGAGTATGCGCTCGTCTGGGAGCTTCTTCCGGATAGTGCATCACTAAGTATGCGTGCAGGAGTTGGCTGGACTCACGCAACTCCTGATCACGCGAGCCTGCGCATCGATGCGAACTCGCAAGCGGCCTTCGCTCTGAATAGCCGTGAACCCGTAATCGTTGACGACTTTCACACGGAAAGTCGATTCATCGGTTCGCCTTTGCTACGAGAACACAGCGTGACGAGCGGATTGACCGTCGTCATCCCAGGCAAGTGCCGGCCGTTTGGCATCCTTGGAGTCTACACGGCGGATCGCCGTTTGTTTATCCGCGACGAAGGTGATTTCTTGCAGGCGGTCGCCAACGTTCTCGCCGCCGACATCGATCGGCGGCAGGCCGAGAAGTCACTTCGGTTGAGCGAGGAACAGCTTCGATTGGCAGTTACCGGCGCCGGTCTCGGCACGTGGCACTGGGACTTGCGCTCAAACCAAATCGCGCCGTCCGACGCTTGCCTCGCAATCCATGGGGTCGCACTGCACGAAACCTTGACGCTTGATGGATTCTTTGCCGACGTCGTTCATCCGGATGACCGCGCAGGCGTGCAATTCGCCCTGGAGCACGCGATCGCTGACAAGTCGGAATACGTTCACGAATATCGCGTCCCCTGGTTCGATGGCACGTACCATTGGATCGCGGGTCGGGGATGTGCGTATTACGACGCGGCCGGTAATCCATTGCGCATGGAAGGGATCGTGCTCGACATTACGGCGAGTAAACAAGCCGAGGTCGCGCTCGAGGCACAAGCCGAGCAAATCCGCCAGATGTCGCGCCGATTGCTTGGGGCGCAGGAAACGGAGCGACGGCATCTTGCACGCGAGTTGCACGACGAGACCGGTCAGGGATTGATGGCCCTAAAAATCAACCTTCAAGGAGCTTTAAAGCACCCCGCCGCACCCTCATCGATCGAGCGGCTACAAGAAAGCCTTGAAGTGGTCGACCGGACCATTGCCCAAATCCGCAATCTTTTGCGCGACCTCCGTCCGTCTCTTCTGGACGATCTCGGCTTGGTCGTAGCCTTAGACACATACTGTCAGGGGCTTGCGAAACGACTCGGTGTGAGTGTCACGTTCGTTGCCGATTCTGGGCTTCCGCGACTCAATTTCGATATCGAAACAGTATGCTACCGAATCGCCCAGGAAGCGCTAAACAACGTGACAAAGCATGCACAAGCAACGTCGGTTCATGTTAAGCTCGAAAAACGTGATGATATTTTGACGATCGAAATCACCGACGACGGCGTTGGATTCGGAATCGAGGCGGCTCGCGGACGGGGAAGAGGCGGCGCGAGCCTCGGCATCGTCGGGATGCGGGAGCGTACCGAACTCGTGGGCGGCAGCCTCTCGATTCAGTCTGCCGTCGGAGCGGGAACTGTCGTTAAGGCAACATTGCCCTTCGAGTTACGCTGATTCTTATTGAGATTCAGCGCTCTCAGCGTTTCCCTGAGGCAGTCTAGGGGGATCTCGGAGAAAACTTTCAGGGGAATCTGCCGAGACTGGTGTGGGTGGCTTTACCCATCGTCAGGCCTGCAATTGTAAACCATATTTCTTATGGGCGTCGAACAACAAGTTGAGTTCAACGCCCTGAGACGAATGTCTCGCTGAAATTTTCCGCAACGCCGCGGATCTTAACTCACTTCGCCAGTTCGTATTCGCCTTAGTTACTATGGCGAACCGAAGTGTGGGTTGGCAATCACGAACAGAATCCGTGTCTCTTTCAGGCGCGGCTTTACGTTCGCTTTATCTCGTCTGAGACCGCGACAAACCTGTGCGCAGATTGCGCTCCGGTCGATGCCGACCCGCGCAAAGCACGCTGAGTTCCACTATTGCCTCGCGACACGTTGAGACGTCGTCCTCGCGGCGGCGTACTTACTCGCATTCCGAGAAGGAGCAGCATCGATGAGTCTCGCAATCTCCCGTCCAGCGGTGTCCACGTACACAGCAAAAAAATCAAGCGACCGCTCGATTCCTATCGCCTGGCGTCAATCCGAATTCGACACGCGACGAAGCAGCCGTTTGTCTCCAAGCGTTCGAATCGATCAATCTGCCGAACTCGAATTCGCTCAGGCGATCCAAGCCTACAAAACCACGAGCGGACGAATGTTTCCGACGTGGAGCGAGATCCTCGAAGTTCTGATCGGCCTGGGATATCAAAAATAAGTTCACGTCACGTTCCTTCAATTGCCCGGGCGACCATAACTTAGACACCCAAGCTCTATCAGGATGCCGATCATGAATGCGACAGTACGAGCGCGGCGGTCGAAAGAGGCAGACTTTTATTTTCAATACACATCCTCGGTGGCGAGTCTGTCCGCCGACGAGGAGCGTAAACTCGCCGAACGCGTTGCCATCGGCGACGCAGAGGCGCGTGACCAGCTTACGAGAGCCAACCTTCGGCTGGTCGTAAGGCTAGCGAAGGCGTATATGAGGCGCGGTGTATCGTACGAAGATCTTGTCGCCGAGGGAAATTTGGGCCTGCTTAGGGCGGTCGAAGCGTTTGACAGCGGCAAGGGTGTTCGGTTTGAAGTTTATGCAACACATTGGATCAAGCAATCGCTCCGCGCGGCGACACTCAAGCAAGGCAAGTTCGTACGACTACCGCATCACGCTGTTACCACGCTTGCGAAGTGGCGACGCACGGCGGCTCATCTCGCGAAATGCCTGAATCGCACTCCGACAGACGCGGAAATCGGAAATGCGTTGAAACTCGGCGTCACCAAGATGCGCAGGATGCGGCAAGTCATATTAGTTGCGGGTCTCACGATTCACGGAAGCGATGCTGGAGCCCAGGATAAAGGGCACGAGACGAGCTTGCTGGACGAGGTTACAGATTCCCGCGAGATTCCTGCAGAAGACCGGCTGTCTCAGACTGAACTACAAGACCAAGTTTTACGTCGACTCGGCGGATTGGACGCTCGATCAGCTGTGATCGTCAAGAAGCGTTTCGGACTCTATGGCGAAGAATCACAGTCGCTCCATGAAATCGCGCTCGAATTCGGCCTCACCCGCGAGCGAATTCGCCAACTCGAGGCAAACGCGATTCGATCACTGGCGGTTTGAAGTCTCGCTGGATGTGGTAATCGATTGCGAGGACGTTACCTTCATGAGCAACCCAGTCGCTCGTGCTGTATCAAGGCTGAAGACACGGATGCCACCGGCTATGTGGCTGCAATTCTGATGGATATGCGGAAGTCAGAGAGCTAGCATAGCCAGTAGCATTCGTGTTTTTTGAATTAGAT
Organism: uncultured Isosphaeraceae bacterium; assembly: GCA_945957605.1. Taxonomy (GTDB): domain Bacteria; phylum Planctomycetota; class Planctomycetia; order Isosphaerales; family Isosphaeraceae; genus CAMFLR01. The sequence continues at coordinate 331,645 of CAMFLR010000002.1, read as the reverse complement.
TAAAGATTGAATCATGATATTGGTTAACTTAACGATTATAAAAACTATATTAATGGACTGAAATATTAGTTAATAGGCCAGTGGGCCGAGATCGGCATCAACGATTTGCTAACCCATCAAACAAACGACGGCACCACGCATGTAACAACTTTCGCGTGTCGTGCGACGGGGCTGACGTCGCAGACATTAAGGCAAGCCGGGAGAAGCAGGGTTTCTCCTTGACGGAGAATCAGCGAATAGTCCGCTGACCTTACATCGATTTCGCCATCGAGCGCCATGACGATGGTGAAGCGATCGTCTCGGCCAATTTTGATCGTTCCGTCGAGGTCGAACCGGTGCAATGAGAAATACTCTGTGTGCGATAGACGCTGCTTCGTGCCTCCTGGAACTGGCTCGGAGACTCCGCGAATTGGATTTACGGGGCCTGCCTCGAAGTTAATCGATTCGAGCGCTTGCGAAATGTGCAAATCGCGTGGCTTTCCGTCAGCGTCAAGGCGGTTCCAGTCGAAAACGCGGAATGTCGCATTTGACATCTGCTGAATCTCCGCCACCATCACACCGGCGCCGATCGCGTGAACAATCCCGGCGGGTACGAGAATGCAGTCTCCCACTACAGCGGGAATTTTGTGCAACAGAGGCTCTACCTCGCCCGTGGCGATCGCGTCGATAAACATCTCACGTGTAATCCCCTCGTTTAGCCCAACGTAGATTACGCTTCCCGGCTCCGCATCGACAACAATCCAGGTTTCGGTCTTTCCATTGTCGTTGGCAAGGCGATGGCCCTGCTCGTCGTTGGGATGAACTTGGACAGAGAGGGTCTCTCTTGCGTCGATATACTTCACCAGAAGGGGGAACTGCTCGAGATGTGTAAACGCTTTGCCGAGCAAGTCCTCTTTCCGATGATGAATAAGGTCTCGCAATGTGGTTCCTGAAAGAGCGCCTTCGGCCACAACTGAGACGTCGGACCGATGATCCGAAACTTCCCAACTTTCCCCAGAAAAGGGTGCGTTTCCAATTGGTTTGTGTAAGAGTGAGCCAAGGCGTTTTCCACCCCAAATCAATTGCTTGATAATAGGCTCAAATCGAAGCGGATGCATGACGGCCGAGATCGTAGGCACAGCGTAATCTCATTCGTGTCGGGAGATCGTGACAGCGCTGACGCCACATCATCCGCACTGCCGTCGAAAGATTTCATAAAGGGTTTCATAGTTCGATTGGCCAAATGTTCAAAACCAATGTCGAGGAGATTTCCCATGAGGAGAGATTCCTCATGCATTGCGACGCTCACTGCCCTCGGAACCCGGTGTACTGGCCTCGTGACTTATCCCACAGAAACACGGTCCAAAGATAGGTGCGATGAGATATCTCGAAGTTCGCGCGGAGAAAAAGCTCGAGTCGCGCCCCAGGATATTCCCATCGTAAGTTCTTGCCGCGTGTTCTGAATTTCTCGCGGTTGACGACGACCCAAAGCCGGTCGTGGCGGCGGCAGGCTTCCATTAGGTCGTCAATCGACCCAATGACCTCAGCGCCGCCGTTGCGGTCGATGAGGCGGCCCTTCTGAAGCATGACGAAGTCTTGCAAGAGGGGAACGGACAAGTCGTATGTCGCTCGCCCTGCCTCAAGAAAGGCGGCATGAGGATGCGGTTCATTCGCCGCGACGGCGTCTCCCGGCCGAAGGTTAGCCCTTACAAATCGGAATGCGCCCGTGGAGTCGTTGAGAATCTTGCTGTCGTACGAATCGCGAATGCGCCACGGCGAGAATGCGAGGAAGAATGCGAGGATGATCGGAGCGGCGAGTATGGCTGATGTAGGATGAAGGTTCGACGGGCAGTCAGGACGCGTCCAAACAGCAACGCGCATGGCCAGAAGGCCAAGGCCGCGCAGAGCGAGGAGCAACCAAAGTGGAATCATCCAGTATTGGTAGCGCAAACTCACGTGGGTGACAAGTAAGTTGGTAAGTAGTATCCCCGTGAGCATAAAAAACGCGAGGGCCCAAACAACGCGCCCGCCGCGTTTCATTAGAAGAGGTGCGGAGATCAAAAGCGCGAGGCTCGGGCCAACGTGCAAACGGGAATAACCGAGGAACAGCGAAATCAGGTTATACGGGTCCCAGAAATGCGGCTTGATGCTCGCTTCGACGTTAGGTGAAACTCCCTCGGTTCGGGTAAGACACCACGTTTGAAATACGACGAGGTCAATTCCAATCAACGCCACCGCCATCACGCCGACGAGGATCAGCTTGATGTTCGCCGACCATCCTGCTTCACGTCCCAGGAGAAAGATCCCCAAGGCGATCTGGAAAACCATGATGGCCGAGATTTCCTGGCTGAGAACCGCGGCGAGGAAGGCGAGGATGGTGAGATAGCGATAGCGTTGCGAAGGACGCCCGAGAAACCCTTCACAAAACCAATAGACAGCGACGAGTGAAAAAAACTGTTGTTGTTGATAGAAGCGAACCAAGTGGGCGGAGAAGATCGCAAATGGATGGATCGTGAAAAAGCACATCGCGCCAAATCCGACCCACGGGCGTTTCATCAACTTCGCGCCGGTCCGGTAAATCATCAGGGCGGTGGCGATGCCGAACATGGCGGTTGGTAGACGCATGGCCCAGAGGTGATCGCCGCAGAGCCAAACGATGCCGCCAATCAGATAGTGGTAAAGCGGGCTGCGCGTGTAATAGACGCCATCGGGAACAAACTTGGGCGTACCTTCGTGCGCAATCGAAAGAACCGCCTGGCACGAGGCGTACTCATCGTCATCCAGGGGTTGGAAGTCGAGTTTGTAGACTCGGAGCACGCCACAAAGGATGAGCACAAGCCCAATCATGACGTACCAGGCCCGGGTTTTCGGCAAATGGACGATCCTCGACGCGACGGCGAGCGCTGGCCGCGAGAGCAGAAGAGGTGAGAACGCGGCGGCGATGAAGATCTTGGGCCAGACTCTCGGCAGGCGGAAGAGAAGGAACTCGTGCCGTTCGAGCCAGGAGTTCTCGACGACGAGCGCCGCGGCGAGCACAGCAACGGGAGGCACGAGCCAGCGGGCCAGCACGCCGCATGAATCTATGAATGCAAATTTGAGCCGAACTCCGCGACCGAGCGCTCTACGGGTGGCGATCGTCACCCAAACTCCGCTCAACAGCCAGATCGCCGCTATCGAGCCAACGACCCAGAGCGTCTTCTGGTACAGCAATTGGAGCGGATCGTGTGCGATGCCGCGATAGACTGTAGCGGGCCAGGACTTACCAACCACGCGCGCAGGCCCAAGAACGGCGCACTCGTGGTAAGGTTCAAATTCGCCGTCTGCGTTTTCCACACGCGAGAACCATGCAGTGGATGGGCTCGTTGATGTGGTCAAACGCGTCCCGTCGTCATACAACGCCGCGCCGTCGAGCGCGAGTTGCGGCTGCCAGCTGAATGCATCCACGCTCAGTGGAGGGATGAGTCGAATCTCGATCGTGTTCTTCCCCGCCTGAACCATCGATCGAATGTTATAAGCGAGCAGTCCACCAGAGGCCCTGTCTCGCCCCAGCGCCTTGGCTTCGTGCGGATTGGGAACGCTGGGCAGAGGGTCATGAGGCATCACGCCTTCTCCCTCATCCTTGATAGGGTCGTATGTGCCTGGCAGGTCGCTACGTGAAGTGGCGCGCGCTTTGTCGCGGGTTTTATTCTCGGTATCTTCCCGCGTTTTGAATGCGAGTTGGGTATGATCGCCGTGCCGGGGAGATTCGAAGCGATCGCCGGCGAAGAGCGAGCCCACTTCGTCGGGATCGAGCAACTCGGGCGCAGCGGGCAAATCGGCGCCGCGTGGCGTACCAAGAATCCAGTCGCCGGAGTCGAGGTCGGGGTTGGTAATTTGCGCGAGCGAGACCCGGCGGCCATTGATGAAGAGATCGAACGAACGATTGACCGCTAAACGAATCCAGGCGTCGAACGGAACTTCGCGCAAGTCCCACTCGCCGCGATACCAGATGGCGTCAGTTGATCGGGCGCTGGGTTGGCGGAGCCATTGCCCTTCGAAGGGGGTTGTCAAAACTTTGGAGTCGAACGACTGGAAGTGATTGTCGGGCGCGTCGCGCGAAGGGCTCGGCAAGGGAATGGCGGAACGCCAATCGTGGTCGGGATATTTCAGCGAGGTCCATTCGTAGAGACGATTGAACGGCGGCACCGGCTCGCCCAGCCAATCCGATCCGCTATCGATTCGGATTCGTTCGCCCGACCAAAGGACGATCTCTCCGTCGAGCCGAAACGCCGCGGGGGCCCGACGAGACTCCACCTCGACCGCGATCTCATTCTGCCCAGGAACGAATTGCGGCGTGACGTCGAAGAACGCGGGCAACCAATCGTTGCGATGCGAAGACCATTGGTATTCGCGAGGGAAATTGAGAGCGAGCGCGGCCGGGCTGGGTTGAAGGACTTGCCCCTGTTCGCTCAGGCCGGTTTGAAAGGGGCGCGTGGGTCTCCACAGGTAGAATCGTCCAACCGTGTTGCTATTTACGCAGACTTCAAAACCCTCGCGCGCCGTAACGGCAAGCCAGGCATGCTTCACGGGGCCCGGGATGGTGATCTTCCGGCGAAAATAGCCGGCATAGCCGGGCATGCCCGCTGCCTTGATCCAAGTTCCCCTCATCGTGAAAGAACGGATATAGGGGCCAGGGCTCGATTTCCAGTGGCCAAGCGCCAGTCCCAGCGCAATGCCGAACGATGTAGCTACAGCCGCCAGCGCGATGATGTGGTGGCGTCCGCGCGACCACCAACGCCGAATCTTCGCGATACTAGGCAGCTTCATGGCTTTTTCGTCCGAATCGCGTCGGCGAACGTCGCTTGAGCATCATGGGCACGTAACGACGCGAACATCTCGTTCTCGTGGCTCAATGCCAAAACGATCGCCTTGGTTGGCATCTGGAAATAGGCGTAGATCGCCTCAATCTGACGGCAAAGGCGCGCGAGTTCGTCACGTCGTTCGGTTCTCATATAAGCGAGTTGCAGGCCGTAGTTCGCTTTGAGATTGCACGGCTCTTCACGAAGCACCAGTTCAAAGAGGAGAGCCGCGTTGAGTTGCTTGCCGCCGTTGAGCGCGTGGCCTGCCTCGCGAAGAATCGCCCGAACTGCTTCGCGATGAACGACTCCACCCTTCGAGCTTTCGTTGACAAGCGCGGTGTAGAGTTCCATCGACTGGGCATAGCGTCCCTGTCGTTCGAGCAAGTTCGCGCGAAAGAGTCGGCCTGCCGGGGTTTGAATGTGTCCAAGGCGGTAGTCGAGCAAGCCGGTCTGAGCAACATAGAATGTATCTTCGCGAAGTGCGGGCAATGCCTTGGCTGCCCGATGTAAGTGGTTTTCGGCTGCGTCGTAGGAACCTCGTGCGGTATGAGTCCGAGCCAGTTCGAGCTCGCGGGCCGCGATGACGATAGGAACAGAAACAGCTAGAGCACCGATTGTAAATGTCACAGCGGCCGCCGCTGTGGCGCGAATCACTCGGCAGCGGTTGAGTCTGCCTCCAGGTAAACACTCTCCCATGATGAGGAACGCCATGCCCATGAGTGCCGCGACCCATCCCTGGCGAATGAATTGGCAATAGCGGTTTGAATAGCCAAGCGCCTCGAACCAAACAGCAAGCCGGCCGAACTGGAAAGCCGCGAGGCCCGACGCCGGCATGCGAACGACATTGACCTGGCGCGGCGTGTCTACGAGATAAACGGCGTCTTTCCACGACTTCCGGCTGTACTCTAGATTTGTGCAGAGATCGCCGCCGAGCCAGGTGAGGTTTTCATGCTGGATGTGCAGCCAGTTGGCACGAGCCGATAGTTCGGGTTCCCAAGCCATCACGACGCAGGGAAAGAAGAACTGGATGGTGATCATGGTCGACGCGAGCATAGCCTTGCGGTCGCTCGTTCGGCGATGCCAAAGGTGGCCAAACCCCATAACGATGGCAAATCCGCCGCAGATCACGCGAAATGGAATCGCTGAGCGAGGCTGTGCTGTTTTGCAAACGATCTTGCCGTCCGGTTTGGTGACGAAACCTTCTGGAACCTCCATCCAGGGCTTGATCACGCCCACAATGAGCAGGAGTCCGCCCAGAACGGCCAATGTTCGCGCGACGAGGCAATGCATCAGCGTTTTGGCTCGGCTTGAGGAGTGACGCGAATTCGGTCGTTCGGCTCCAGCACTTGGTGGCCGTCGAGAATGATCTCGGTGTTCAAATCCAGTCCCTCGCGAATCTCGATGAAATCGCCGTCGACTACACCGAGCGTTACCTCGTGCGGCACGAATTTGTCACCTTCAATCAGGTACACCAATCCTTTGCCGGCCGTAATCGCGAAGATCGCCTCGCGAGGAACACATAGAACCTCGCCGCGAGCGCGAATGGTGGCAAACCCAGTCATGCCCGGCATGACGGGAAGGTTTTTACCGGAGTCGAGTGATAGCTTGACTGCAAATGTCGCGGGCCACTCCGGAGCCCCCGTTCCCATCGGCCTGATCGGCCTGGTTGATTCGGGGCCGCCTAGGTCGTAATTGACGAACGAATTGACCCAGGTAACTTTCGCCTTGATCGCTTGCTCGGGAAAGGCTTCGAGGCGGATCTCAGCGTCGTCGCCGATATTGACTCGACGGATTGCCCCCTGGTCGAAATTGGCTTCAAACCAAGCACCCGAAGCAACCACGAATCCCGGCTTTCCCGGGTCTTGATTGTACTCACCTTCGTGGACCAAGCATCGTTCGAGCCGGCCGTCGGCAATGGAATGAACTCGATATTCTGAGAGTTCGTGCAGCCGATGCTTTAGTGCGAGCTCTGCTTCCTGAACGGCCGATTCCGCAACAACGAGACTTTGCGCAACGCCCTTCTCCGACATACCAAGATCGAACTGGGTTTGCCGCACTACGGTTTGCGCTTGGATCAGCGCCAGTTGCTGTCTGAGATAGTTTTCACGCGTGCCATATCCCTTTTTTGCGAGGTCGATGTTGATCTGCTGAAGTTCGGTCTCGATCGCCAACGCTTTCTCGGCCGCATTCTTCTTGATCGCGTCGAGTTTGGGACGTTCATATGTCAGCACATAAGCCGAGCCAATTCTGACTCGTTCTAGCTCGGCCTTGGCGGTCGCCAAAGCGGCACGGGCCGCGTCGGCCTTGATTTCGGCCTTCGTCGAATCGATTTCAGCGAGGAGCTGCCCCTTGGTAACGAAATCGCCATCCTTGACGTGAAGCTTCTTGATCTTGCCCATCGGCACGATGGAGACAACGAGCGGCTCGCTCCGGACCAATCCTTCGCCGAGACATGACCGGGTGAGAACCCGTCGCGCAGGGCGTGTAGAAGTCACGGCGAATGGTCTGCGCAACTTGCGCTGCAACGTGCCGTATCCGAATTTCGACGTATAGAGCCGGCTCGACGGCGACGTGTAGCCCGGCAGCACAACCACGATGCCCAGCGTGGCTACCGTTACGGCGGTAACCACGAGCGCGAGACTGATCCAGGAATTCTTAAGCACAAGACGCAGCACGTATCCAGGAAGGGGCCGAAGCAAACGGCCAAGACGTCCGGTCCGTTCCTTCGGCGTCGGCCCTGGTGCGCACCACGTCTTGAGCTCACTCACACTCATGCCTCAATCCCTTTCGCAGGTACACCGGGACGGGACCGCCCACGGCCGTACCGCGCTGCCTCGAAAACGCCAATAGCCAGATAGGTTGTAATTTCGGCCGCTATTTGCAGTCCCCGCCAGGCTAGCGCGACGGTGAGCGCCTGTTCGGTAGGCAGCCATCCCGAGAGCAGAACCACGATGCTTGCCTCGCGAACGACGAGACCGCCTGGCGCGAACAGAGCGAATAGGCCCGCGAGCCAGCCGATCGAGTTCGCCGTGACGACCACCGAAAACGGGCAGCGGAAGCCCACCGGTTCAGCGTGCACCACCTGCAAGAGCGTGGCCCCGTTCAGCAACACCATCGTTAGATAGAAACCTAGGACACACAGGAATGAGCGTATGCGCATCCCGAATCTGCCAAAGTTTTTGAGCGCGGTTGCAAGTCGCGCAATGCGGCGGCTCGCCGATTTTAGAGCGAAGGCACCGAGCGCAAGTGCAACACCGAGTAGAACCAGCGTCGAGAGCCACGGATGGCCGGCGAACGAATTTAGGCCTCGCAGTAATGCTTCAGGGGTCGGCCCTTGCCAGCAGAGGACGCCTACGGCGGCCACAATCATCCAAGCGAGAATTGTGAGAATCAGTTCCCACATCAGGCTCGCGGCAGCAATCGCGGGCGGGACACCAGCCTTGGTTGCAAGCACAGCGCGAGAACCGTAGGACCAGACGCTCCCCGGCAGCCATCGGCACGCTTCGGAGGCAAGCCAGATCCTGGCCCCCTGTGACGTAGACATCGTCTGACCCTGCCCACGGAGCACCATCGTCCACCCATGCGCGTTCACGATCCGGTGGAAAACGCAGAGAACGAACGCGATCAGAATTGGCCCGACGGCCATCGCCCGAACGGCGTCGGCAAGCTGGCGAGCCTGCGACCCGAGCGCTACCCAGAGCGAAACTGCCGCCGCGACCGCAAGCACGATGATCGCAATCCGGCGGTAGTGTGGCCGCGATAAGTGAGGCATTGTCATGGAGTTCACACCTTCGCGAATTGTGCGGCGGGGTTGGCAGAGCGTACGGGGCGCCCGTTACGGGTGGCAATCGCGAGCCGATACACGTCCTCGATCGCATCCGTCACGCGATCCCAATCAAAGTGAGTCTGCGAATAAACGAGCGCGTTAGTCGTTAGCTCGCGCGCATATTCCGGGTTATCGAGCAGTTCCAGGATCGACTCGGCCAGGCGCTCGGCCGATTTTTCGGGAACCAGCAAGCCTGTCTCACGATGCTTGACCACGTCCGGGATTCCGCCGACTGCGGAAGCCACCACCGGTTTGCTGTGTGCAAACGCTTCGATCGGTCCGACGCCCAGCCCCTCGGTATCGCCCCGATCGTCGATGATCGACGGATTGACATAAACATCGCATTCGGAGTATGCACGGTCGAGCGTTGCGTTATCGACGAACCCCAAGAACTGGACTGAGTCGTTCAGACCAAGCTCGCCGGTCAATTTCTCGAGCCCCGCGCGCTGGTCGCCGTCGCCGGTGATGGTGAGAACGGCCTTGCGGCGAAGGAGAATTGGGACCATCGCCCGGATCAGATACTCAACACCTTTTCGCTGGATCAGCCGCCCGGTGAAGAGGATTCGGCTGACGTCGCTTGTTTTTGCCGGATCGGCCGAAGCTTTCGCCTCGACTGTGGTTCCGTAAGGGATGACAAACGACTCGCAGCCCGAGAGATCTTTGACGTCGCGTGCGGTGCTCGAGCTGTTGCAAATGATCTGGTCGGCGCCGACGAGCGCCGCTTTTAATAAAGGACGAATCCATTGTTTGCGGCGTGCCAGCGCGAACTCCGCGCCGTGGCAGTTCGCTACAACCGGCGCGTCGCCGAACTTGCGGGCCGCCGCGGCAATCGCGCCATGCGGAAACGGCCAGTGTGAATGAATCACATCAAACTGTTCGCGAAGCGCAAGCCGGACCGCGGCGAGCGCGCCGAATGCAACATAGGGAATTCCCAACAGTTGCATAAACGGGTTGCCGAGCTTGTTCGGCGCGCCCTGCTCGTGGGTCAGCGATTCCCAGGCTTTGGGCGCGTAGCGAAACCGATGGACCGGTACACCATCAAGCGTGTGCGACGCTTGCCCGCGATACGCGGGGGCCAACACGGTGACAGAGTGACCGCGCTGCATCAGCCGTCGCACCGACTCGCGAAGCCAGGGGACGGCGTAGTCCCCCTCGTGCCGGGGATAAGTCGAGCCGATCACGCAAATCTTAAGAGATTTGCGCGCAAAGGGAGCGGTAAGGTCCGAATTCATTGGAGAACCTCATCGATGGATTGAGCGAAAAATGTAAATGTGTTGCGATTAACGGCCGAGGTACGACGTCGAGATATCGGTGCGCTGAAGCGCGTCGACCGGTTGTGCGGTGTCCTCCACGATCGGCAGTTGCCAGGACGCGGCAAGTCCGCCCCGAATCACGACTTCGGCCAGAAGTCCGCAGACGAACGTCAGAACGGCCGTGCCGGCGAAGACGACTCCGGAAACAACCGCGGCCAGTCCTGCGGCCAAATTCCCCGTCGCCGCGACAACCACGCCGAGGCCCAGGAGCGTGAATGCGAGCAATCCACAGAAGGCGACAATAGCTCCCATGAAGTGTGATGGGCGCTCGCGATACTTGCGAAGGAAACCGATCGTCACCATGTCCATGAAGCCGCGAATGAATCGCTCGACGCCGTATTTGCTGACGCCGTGAACGCGCGGGTGGTGCTGAACGACGATCTCCGTGATCTTGAAACCGTTGATACCCGACAACGCCGGAACCATCCGGTGCATTTCGCCGTGGAGCGTCAGAGCCTTGGCAACCTCGGCCCTATAGCACTTGAAACCGCAGTTGTGGTCATGAAGCGCCACACCCGAGAAATGGCTGAGCATGCGATTGAAAACACGGCTGGGAAGCACCTTGTGCCACGGGTCGTGCCGTACCTTCTTCCAGCCGCTGACGAGGTCGTACCCTTCATTGAGCTTGGCGAGAAAGCGTGGGATCTCGGTCGGGTCGTCTTGAAGGTCGGCGTCGAGTGTGAAGATAACTTTTCCCTTCGCGGCGCGAAAACCAGCGGTCAGCCCCGCTGCCTTGCCACAGTTGCGCCGGAACTTGAGCCCGCGCACGCGAGCTGGATCTTTGGCGGCAAGCGACCGCACCACCGTCCACGAGCTGTCTCCGCTGCCGTCGTCGATAAACAGAAATTCAATCCGAGCATCCTTCGCGAACTGCTCGGAAATTCGCCGATGCAATTCGACGATCGTCTCGCACTCATCCTTAAGAGGGATCACAAAACTGACTTCGACATTTTGCACATGGACGCCTTGAGACGCGTGGTTCCCCGCGTCCACTAACTCCTCGGGCGCCCACGAATCCAGGGGTTGCAGGCCATCGTTGAGGAAAGCATCGAACTCAACGGCGGCTTCCAACAGGTCGGTCCTCATCATCGGCTCCGGACATCGGGATTGCGCGAATCGGCCCTCGATCCGCCATGCCACTGGTCTAAAGGAATCGGCATGCCAATCCCGTTGCGCTGTCACGGTGATTTCTCGCGAAAAAGAGATCCTGAGCGAGACGTTGAGCTTGGGTCGATATTCGGAAAACTTGAATCGACACGATGTTAAGTCAGTTTGTGAAAATAATGCAGATTGCAAATAATCTCGATCTGAACGAAATGTGTCCTGTCATCGGCATTCTCAAATTGAGACAACCACAGCACTTTGCTTGTCTCAGGAAGAGACGGCTCGATGCGATCTTGAGACACATTTGCGAGCAGCTCGCCAGCCGGAATCGTTTCAATGTGATTTGCGAAACCAGCAGGTTGCCAGGCTCACTTCGACGTCGTTTGGAGAGAATTTCACGAATCTCATTTTGTTCCCAAACTGAGTCAACCTATTCCATCCCCTTAGGGAGAAGGCTGAAGCTTCTTCGGCCGACGTCGGGGCTGTAGCGAACGCACCAACGCGATCCCTGCCAGGTTTGCTCGTGCAAAGAAAGGTGTTCGATCAGATGAAGAGTTTCTCTGGATTTTCCATTCTGGTCGCCGACGCGGATGCGAAATTCCAGGCGACCCTTCAGCAAAATCTCGACAATTTGCAGGTGCGTATCGAGTGCGTGTCGGATAAGGCAAGTCTTTTGCGTCGGTTATCACACGTCCAACCGAATCTCGTACTCCTGAACGAGCATCTCGCGGGCCGTGACGGCTTGGAAATTCTTCAGCAGTTAGTCGCGGATAATTCCGACCTCAAGGTGGCCATGCTCAGCGACCGGGGATCGATCGATGGTGCGATCGCAGCCACGCGATTCGGCGCCGTCGACTATCTGACGAAGCCAGTCGACCGCCAACGCTTGCACGTTCTGATCGACCAGACCCGGGAGAGGACCATGACCGCACGCCGGCGAGCGAGTGCGACGAGTTCGCAAAGGGACTTGCGGACGATACTCGGCACAACTGCTCCGATCCGGAATTTGCTGTCGCTAATCGAGCAAGTCGCTGCTAGCGATGCAACGGTCCTCGTCCTTGGAGAGAGCGGCACAGGCAAGGAACTGATCGCTCGTGCGATTCATGAGCAAAGCCCGCGACGTAGCAACAAATTCGTACCGCTCAATGCGGCCGCGCTACCACGCGAACTTGTCGAAAGCACGTTGTTTGGGCATGGCAAAGGCGCCTTTACGGGGGCGGATCGGATGCAGCTTGGTTGTTGTGAGGTCGCTGACAAGGGAACGCTGTTTCTCGATGAAATCGGTGAAATGGAAGTGGGCTTGCAGGCAAAATTGCTGCGATTCCTCCAAGAACGCTCATTCATGCGAGTTGGACAAAGTCAGCTCGTTTCTGTGGATGTGCGAATCGTCGCCGCTACTAATCGAGATCCGCTCGAACAGATCCGTCGCGGCCAACTTCGAGAAGATTTGTATTACCGACTCAACGTTGTTCCCATCGTTGTTCCCCCGTTGCGAGACCGGCTTGACGACATTCCCGAGCTTGCCGCAACGTTTCTGGCCAGAGCCACCGAGCGTAACGCTCGCGGGACGATGAAGTTTACCGACGAGGCCGTCGGCGAGTTGATGCGGCACGACTGGCCCGGAAATGTTCGTGAGCTGGAAAACGTCGTCAACCGCATGGCGCTCTTGAATCGCACCGCCGACATTCGCGCGGAAGACGTCCGGGGGCAACTCTTTCCACGGGAATCGTCGACGAGAGTCGAGCCCACTCCGGCCGTCAGCCGGCTCGCCTCCGCATCGGCACCAGAAGAGGATCTGCGTCTCATCGAACGGATCGAAATCGATGCGATCAAAGCCGCGCTGGAATCGTGCAACGGCAACGTCCGAGTGGCGGCGAAGAGCCTCGGTCTGGGACACGCAACGGTTTATCGCAAGATGAAACGTTACGAGCTGGGCAAGGTTCGAGCCGATGCCCGGAACGGGTGGGGAACCCATCCGAGTTCCGTCGGCAGTCCAATGCGCCAGCGAGTCTCAAGAGCATGCTGACGTGACATTATCTTAGTTCGCGCCAAGCTCAGTCCGCTCGCGCCAAAAGTATTAATCAGTGAAGCGAATCGGTCGATCTCAACCATATTGCATTGCTGATTTATGAATGGAAGAAAGGATTTCTTCCTTCCGTCTGAAGGAGATCGGAAGTGGATCTCAATGCGTTTTGAAGTTCTCCGCGTCACGGTGGCGCGGATGCGGAAATTCACCCGAAGTTTCATTGCACCGAGAAGGAACATCTCATGAAAATTGCTGTCGTCGGAACTGGCTACGTCGGTCTAGTTACCGGTACATGCCTCGCCGAAAGCGGCAACGAAGTGGTCTGCATCGACAAGGTGAGCGCCAAGGTCGAGTTACTTCGGCGCGGAGGGATGCCGATTTACGAGCCGGGCCTTGCGGAGTTGGTGCATCGCAACATGTCTGTAGGACGCCTCTGGTTCACATCCGACCTATCCAAGGGGATTGCCGATGCCGAGTTGATCTTTCTCGCGGTGGGTACTCCGCAAAGCGACAGTGGAGCGGCGGATTTGAACGGAATTTGGGCCGCCGGCTGCGAAGTGGCGGCTCACATGACTGAGCCCAAGATCATCGTCATCAAAAGCACCGTACCAGTCGGCACGAATGCAGGGCTGGCCGACCGTATGGCGTGCGTCACCGACATTCCATTCGATATTGCAAGCAATCCCGAATTCCTAAAGGAAGGAAGCGCGATCAACGACTTCAACCATCCCGACCGAGTTGTAGTTGGGGCTCGTCGTCCCGAGGTTCTCTCGAAGCTTCATGAGCTCTACCAGCCTTTTATCAGTATTGATCGGCCATTCCTGACGATGACTCCCGAAAGCGCCGAGCTGACGAAGTACGTCGCCAATTGCCTGCTGGCTACCAAGATCAGTTTCATCAACGAAATGTCCAACCTGTGCCGCGGATACGAGGCCGTCATCGACGACGTGCAGCGCGGGATTGGTTACGACAAGCGCATTGGTTTCAGCTTCCTGTCACCAGGAGTTGGCTACGGTGGTTCGTGCTTCCCGAAGGACATTCGCGCCGCAATCCACATGGCTAAGGCCATCGGCGAGCCGGCTCGGATGATGGAAGCTGTTGATGCTGCCAATGAAGCGCAGAAACGCGTACTCGGCCGAACGATTCTCGAATACTTCGGCGAGACAGCTCGCGAGAAGACGGTCGCCGTGTGGGGGCTCGCGTTCAAGGCCGAAACCGACGACATCCGCGAGTCGCCGGCATTGGTTTTGATCGATGACTTGCTTCGCGCCGGCGTTTCGGTGCGCGTGACCGATCCCGAAGCCATCATGAACGTATGTGCAATATACGGTGACAAACTTACATACTTCGACGGCCAGTACGACGCGCTCGCCGGTGCCGACGCCGTCGCAATTGCAACGGAGTGGAGTGTCTACCGCCATCCCGATTACGTCGCGATGTCTGGCCTGATGCGTCGTCGCGCGATCTTCGATGGTCGCAACCTGCTTGAAGCTAGCCAGGCCGCTCGCCACGGCTTCTTCTACTGCGGTATGGGTCGTGTTGCAATGGGCGTTGACGCTTGGACTGACATGCGCCTCGACATTACTCTCGAGGAGAGTGAGGATGCGAGCGTCGAGGCACCCGTCGCGACAAACGCACCTCGAAAATCGAAACGCCTCTCGACGCGAATCGCTCGCGAAACGGCTTCATTTGCTTGAACGAAGAAATCGTTATATCCCACTGGCTTTGCTCTGTGCACTTCGTTTGTTCGGATGCATCGAACCGCATCGGCACAGCCAGTGGCGTGTGGCGTTCCACCGACTACAATCGTAGACGCTGGCAGAGCCGGTGTCCGGTGTGATTAATTGATTCCGTTTTCAACATCCACATTGCCGTGGTCCTATTTAAAACGGGAAACGAGTTTATAGACCCCGAACGTGACGGAAGCTTTCCACAGCCACATTGATGTGAACCCGCAGAAGCTGTTTCAACCGCTTTCCCCGCCGACAATTACGCGATCTTTTCAGGTGATTCCAATCGTCTTCCGTTTTCCACCTCCGCTCACTCCAGATAGATTGCGGTTAGTTAAATAATTCGCATTCATTGTTGTAACCGCTTACGACTTACTTCCTTGCCTTTCTTGACTAGCCGATGTTCCTTTTTGCCTTGTCGAACGTCAAATGGCTATCTCACCACGCAAAATCGAGCCTTCGCCGAATGGTTCGCCACCCGCTAAACGCCGTTGTTTGCAAACTTGATTAAATTTAATTAAGTATGCGCCGTGATAAGGCACGATTTCCCAGTGGGTGCAATTCCCACCCGGCCAAGTTTGATCACTCCAGCCGGAAGCCATCAGAGCGGCGGTGGAGGTAACAAAACCATCGGAGCCTTTGAGACACACGTACCGCGAGGCGGTGCGGCGAGTCGTTTGGCCGCCCCGCGAGTGAACACCGCGACAATGCGGCAAGGTGGTGAGCAGAAGCGATCCGGGATGGCAAAGTCGGTTCGTCAATTGTGAACATGAAACCGACGCCAAAGAGGTTTGAGCAGATCAACTGCGAATGGGGTCCGCGCTCGGCACGGAAATGATCAAGATGGTGACGCAGCAGAGGGGTGAGCAGTTGTATGGAGCAATTCAAGTCAAGGTCGCAACCGAGTGATCAGGACTACGTCGCCCAATGCGTTGAGCATCATAGGAGTCGCGGACTTTCCTCTTCCTGTCTGGCTCTTGACCGCAAGGATGACATCGAAGACGCTGAACAATTGGGTGGGGGCACGGGTTTGAAATCGCCGTGCGCTTGAATGCGATAATGACTCCGAAGGGCGTTGAGGGGCCATATTGACACAGCGGATGGCCATGAGCTTCGGGGAGAATCGCGACGACAATCCCATTTACGATTGAGGCGCTTTGATCTCCTATTAAGCCGTGAGTGCGGGCAAAAGATCTGGTCACCACCTAACAGCTGTCTACTCGCGAAGAGATCGTCTTACCAAACTCAATTAGATCTGATTGAGTTTGAGCTTATAGACGATCCTCAAGACCACGCGAGTTAGCCGCGATTTCCCACGGCGAGGCGTCTGATAGCTAAAAGAGGAGAACTCAAGCCCAGCCACGGAGTGACCATGGCCGGGCTCAGTTGGGTGACTAATTAGCGGCGCTGTGACCGCGAAGATGCAGGCCGAATGTTACCCGAGTAGATCGACGCCGCCATCGTGAAGGTCAGGACTAGAAAAAACACCCACCACGAATTCGCCGCAAAGCCAACGACCGCGGCCAGCATCAAACCGCCATTGAAGTAAGCGGTATTCAGCTTCTGTCGCGCTCCCATGAGATGCTGCTCCTCTGGTGATAATCGGTCTGGGATCGAACTTGTTGGGGAAGGAAGCTCGTCAGGACGCCTTCGACATTGATCGCAACGAGCCGATGAGCCGGCTGGCCTGAACGAGCGAGAGTTGATCAGCCGTCGCGACCGCAGAGTGGCTCGCGACATAGCGATCGAGATTGAGTCCTTGGCGCTGGGCAAGCAGCGCGAGTGCCTGCAACTGGGCGGGTGTCGCGAGTCGGCGAGTCCGCTGTTCCGTGCTGGAATGGGAACGGGAGGCTTGCTGCTCAATAGGTGCCGAATCGCGACTCGGCTGTGCCTCCGCATGTTTTCCGTTCGACGAACTCAACCGCTCGAGTTCGTTATCGACCGCTTGCTGGCAAGCGGCAAAGGCATCGCGGACCTGCGCCTGCAAACGTTTGGGGTCGCTGTGCGGGGCGGCGAGGTCGATTTCGAACTCCACGCCACAGCTCGCGCCGAGGGAACCGTAGTCGGGCTGGCCAATCTTCTTCGACAGCACGACTGAGAGCTTCAATGCCATCGCGTCTCCTATCGTTAGTGAGACTTTCGAGAGGAAATCGTTCGCAAGTGGAACCAGGTAATCAGCCCGCCACGTCGTGAAGCTTGAGCTGATGGAGCGAACGCAGCGTTTCCTGGACAAGGCGGTTTTGCTTGCGGTGCTTCCTGAGCGCGGCGACGAGCCGGCTCGAACGCGTGCGGGCGATGGCAAGGGTGGCGTGAATCGCCTCGGCTTCGGCGATCAGCGCCGAGATGCCCGTCGATGTTGATGACTCTTCGTGAGACGGACCCGTGATGTCTGGTTTTGTCGCTTTCATGGTGACGATCCTGGGGGCAGGGGACGGTCTGTTGATAGCCGGAGGAGGTGTGGGACAGAACGAATCAGAAGCGATCGAAATCGCGTCCTCGCTCGACGGAATGGCACCGTCGTCCGATAGCGGTTGCCAGGCATAGGTTGTCTTGCCGGCGGACATCGAGAACGGGGCGTTGGTGCCGTGGAGATGAATCTCACCGGCTCCCGCTCTGGCGGCGAACGCCAGGAAGTTGCGGTTGGTGCAAATTTTCGTTGGTGTGCCGGTGTAGCTCGACCGCGACAGGATCAAATCGGTCGACGGCGCACTACGTTCGCTGGCCGCTCTCACGCTGATCTTGCCGTTGAGTTCGAGCGTCACGGGCGCATTCATCGCTTCACTGCCGGGCAAGCGCTCGAGCGAGTGAACGAGGAACTGTGCATCGGTCGGGTGAAGCACGAGCGACGAAGTGATCCTTGACGATGCGGGAATCACATCTTCGAGTTTGGGGAACCGCGCGTTAACGCGGATCGCCATCGCAGCCGTCCAGGGGCCGCACCGAAAAACCACATGAGTCTCGGTTCGTCCCACGCTCAAATCTTCACCCACAAGCCAGCCCTTGGTGGCAAAGATGGGCGAGCAGTGGATCAGCAAAGTTTCGTCCCAGGGCCAGCTCAGACCCGAGCGAATCAAGAGCTGATGGCCGTCGGTGGCGGCAACTTCGCCGGTCGCGCCGCGGAGTTCGATTGAGTCGAGCGCGTAGCGTGGTGAATCGTCGCCTGTGATCTCGTTGACCGCCGCGAGTGCTTCGATGGCTTCAGCTTTGCAAGGCACGAATTGAGCTGGGAACTCTGGAAACGTTGTCGATTTCCGGTCGGCAGGAAGATCGTACGAACGGGTGACGGGAATTCCTTCATCGCTCCATGAAGCACTGACGCGACGGCCAATGGCGGGATCAATCGAGATCGCCGTATCGTCGCGGCCTTCGAGATCGGCCAACGCGTCGAGAGGTACCACTGCCTCCTCAGCAGCCGCTGACTGTTTGTGGATGACGCATTCGATTGAAACGTGCGCACCTGTGACACGAACCACGAGCCCGTGCTCATCGGCGTGGAACACAACCGTAGGGACATCGGTACGACTCGAGACACCAAGCACGGTTCGGCGAAACAAGGGACGAAGACTGCGAATCTGTCGGCGTGTGATGCAAATCATGAGGTGCGCTCCTGAGTTGAGATCGGGTTGAAGTAATTGGAGAGAACGCGCCGCTCGGCAAGGTGCCGTGAGGCGAAGGTTGAAGAGCGCCCGTCGGCAAAGTGCCGCCGGCGCGGGGACTTGTCATTAACGGAATCGTTAACTGGCGGATTCAGGCCGCGGGGCCGAAAAATGCGGCAAAGGAGAGGACGGCAATCCGCTACTTGTGCGGTTGGGGCACGCTGTGGCGAGAATGGTCTCGCTTTCGCGCGTCTGGCCGGAGTTGTTCAAGGCGTCGTCGCGATGGGAACACACAACAGCAGATTCCGCTTCAAGTGGCCGCGACGAAAGATTGCCCAAATTTTCCCAGCGGAAGCTCGGGCGCGACTCTCCCAACCATGGACATTTCGTCTATGGTTGCCGCTGACGTCTACTGTGGTGGAAATCACCACACTAGCCCGTGCGTGGCTCAATCCCCGCTTGGGCGTGTATTGGGGTAATCACAATACAAGACATAACCCTCGCGTGTGTGCCTGAATCACTAACAGCCGTTTTACGTTGCTTGACTGACACCGACCGGCCCTGTGTGACCATTTCAGTCACAAAGGCGGCGAGTCTACTACGATCATCTCGGTCACGCTTATCGCGTGTCGTGGCGAGGATCGAAATAGACGTCGCAGCGAACGCACTCGGCGAGAATGACCTCGCCTTCGCGCGTCCGGCCGGGGTGATTCACAGCAGCGCCACAATGGGGACACACCGCGGCGGGCGTGGCTTCAAAATGGCTGCGATCCGCTGGGACTGGAGAAGGCTATTCAAGGGTGTTTCTCCTGAAACGAGAAACGCCGCCGAGCGAGGAGATGGGCTCCTCAATCGGCGGCGTCGAATTCGCAACGGTTGCGATTTTGTTACGGTCTGTTGCGCGGTAGCCAGTTTAGTTCGAGCCAGCGCAGCTCGGCCCAAAGGGCTTCACTTCGCTGGGTAAAAGGACCGAGCGTTGGTCCACCGACCGGGCTCAAATCCGCGGTCCAGTTGCCTGAGTCGTCCGGTTCGACGTGACTTGCGCGGGTCAAGGAAATCGCGCCGAGTAATCGGAGATCGATGACCTCGTCGTATATCGCCTTGATGCTCCCATCGTTGCCAATGACGAGTTCCATCACGTGGCTCCGCCAGGGCTTTGACGCAAAATACGGCGACGCGGCCGGTCGACGATCAGAGCGTCGAGCGACGATTGAACGTGGGCCAGTTCGCTTGCCACGTTCTGACGCAATGATTGGCTGTCACGTAACTCCTGAGGTGCCACACCTCGCACGGCTCGCTGTGCCTGAGCAACCAGCGAATCGAGCTGCGCATTCGACCGCACGTTGAGCGACCGGAACCGCTCGAAGAACTCGGTGAGATTGCCCACAGCCGAGTCGCGGAAGATCTTGTTCTCTGCACCCTCACCCGAAATCCGCTCGCAGAGGTGCGAAACCAGCTTGGCGAATTCTTCGAGGAAGGTTGATTCAGCGAGCTGAACCGCCTCCTCGAACCGGGCCGCCACACGCGCCTGTTCCTGCTCGTAAAGGGCAGGGGAGAGCTGCACGAGATAATCGGGCGGCTCGACGTTGGGGAAATCCCAGGCAACACCGAACAGTCCGACAAGGGTCTCGGGATAATCGCCGCGATTGTAGAGCGAGCCCAGTCGCTGAGCCGCCGCTCGTTTCAGCTCATCGTAGTGAGCATCAAGCTGAGCCACCGCCTCTTCGAGCTCGACCCGAAAATCGCCCATGGTCGCCGCGAAATCCTGAACCTGATCATGGCGAATGAGCCGGACACCGGCTTCAGGGAAGGGGAGTGTGAGCGAGCGCCAGAAGGTGTCGATCTTCCCTCGGATAGCGGTGACGACGCGATAGGCCGGGTGGGTCGTGTCGAGGAGCTTCTTGCCCGCGGAGAGCGATGTACCTTCAGCATCGAACGCTTCAGCGGCCCGCTCTTTCTGCTCGCGGGTGAGGGTTTTCTGAGTGCCGAACCACGTGAACGACACGCGGCAGGCGGCCATGGTGGTGCGCAATCGCGTGGCTGGTGTGGTGGATGTGGTGTGATGTTCGACCGGATCGAGCAGGGTGGTGCTCATGGTGGTGCCTCAAGGTGATGACGGAATCGAGTTGAGTGTCGGCCGCGTATAAGAGAGGGAGTGATTAATTGGTGGATGGGTCGCGATGAACCTCGCGGCCCGGTTTGTCACTGCTGGTGTTTCGGCAGTAAAGACCAGTGCGATTGGCGTCGAGGCAACGTCCCGACGCCCACTGCCGCAATCGTTCCACCGATTCACCGGCTGTGACTGCAACAGGAACCACATGCTGGGCTGCATCGATCAGCGACACACCCAGAAGTGCAGCAAGCCGGCAGCACGCGCGAATCTCTGCGCCGGTCCAGTCGCGATCACCGGGCCGAGCTTGCTGACGATTGAGCTCGAAGCGATCGAGATAGATCTGCCAGATCAACTCTTTCTCAGGCTGACCTGGAAGGTCGAGAAAGAACGTTCCGTCGAACCGCTCGGCGCGAACAAACTCAGGGGGCAGCTTGCTCACGTCATTTGATGTGCCCACGAAGAACACGTCAGACTCGTGATCGTTGAGCCACGACAGCAGCGTGCCAAACAGCCGGGTGCCAACACCCGAATCACCATTCGACCCACTGGCCGCTCCTCCAAGTGCCTTTTCGAGTTCATCGACGAACACGATGCACGGCGCCATCGCATCGAGGGTCCGCAAGGCGTCGCGTACACGCCGCTCGGTCTCGCCCACGAGTGAACCCAGGAGCGAGCCGATATCGAGAATGAGAGTAGGTCGCCCGGTTTCATTCCCAAGCGCCTTGGCGAATGCGCTCTTGCCTGTGCCGGGCACACCGAGCAGAAGCACTCCACGAGCCCGCACGTTTGCGGCACGACCAGGCCGAAGCGCCTGCGTACAAAATTGCTGCAGAGCCGCAAGCCCGCCGAGATCGGCAAACCGCTCCGTTCCGCGATGAAGCGTCAACAGCCCTGATGCCTTGAGTGCTTGCCCCTTGAGTTCCCAGATCACGTCGGGCTGAAGCTTGCCGTGACGAACGAGCGCCAGGCTGAACGCATTTTCCGCCTCAATGCGAGTGAGACCCGCCGAGGCGTCGAGCACAGCACCCAGTTCGGGCTCACCGGGCAGCTCACCCGGTTCAGTCGCCACGCCATGCGCAATGCGAGCAAGGTCGTGACGTGTGGGCAGTTCGTGCTCGATCACCGCGAAGTGACGTTCGAGCTCGACCGGTAGTTGCACCAGAGGCGCAAGCACGACCACAAATGTGCGATCGTTGCGTCCCTGTGCAACGCGGGCCTCGACCGCCTGAACGATCTCTGCCGAGCCGAGAAAGCGATGAAAGTTACGCAATACGAGCAATGATGTTCCATCGGGCGTCGCGAGCGCGTCCAGCGCATGAATCGCGGCAAGCGGATCAGGGGCACCAGGCACAATTGCCGCTTCGGAGCCCACGAGACCCAGACCACGTTCGATATCCCAGGTGGCCAGTGCCCAGTGCTCGCTGCGGCAGAGAGCCGCAATTTCGGCAACCGCATCGTCGGGCTCGATCGAATGAATCCAGAGCCCGGTAAAACAGGCGCGGACGTACTCCGCCAAACGCTCGGCGAGCGTCATTGATGACTCCGATCGTGATAGGGAAAAGGAGAGTGGCGAGGGGTGAAAATCAACCGCGCTGGTCGATCCTGTTGGGCGTGTTCTCGAGCTGAAATGCTTCGGCCGTGGCACGATCGCTGGTGATGACGCCGAGCGCCTCTTCAACGAACCGACTGGCCTGACGACACTCAGAGCCGGTGAAGCCCTTGGTCTCGACCGTGGTGTGGCCGTCACGATCAACGATGATCTCGATGATCTTCATGCGACACCTCCAACGCCGATCACGAGTTTGATCTTTCCGTCAGCAAGCGACTGCTCTCGAACGACGTGACCACGTTTGCACGCCTCGATGGTTGCCTTCTCGAGCGCATAAGCCTGGAGAAACCGGCCGATCTGTTTGGGATCGCCCCAGCGTCCCTCGTAGTTGTCATACTTCATGCCTCCGCTCGCGAGGTCGACCACGACGGGATAAAGCCAGTCGGGTAATTCGACCAAGATCCCTGACGCCTCTTCCTGAAACAGTCTGACCGATCCATTTCTGGGTGGGGGCAGTTCAAGCCGCCGACAAGCGGCCTGAACCGCGATCTCGTCGCGAATCTCAGTCCTGATCTGGACGATGTGCGACATCGTCGACCTCCTCTTGCATGAAACAAAAAAGCCCTCGGCTCAAAACCGAGAGCTATCACATGGACCCATTGGTATATGGCGCGTTTACGCGTTTTATTTAGCTGCATGGCAAGCGGTATCAGCTCTTTTGACGAGATTAACGCTGTTATTTCTTGCCCATGTTCCAAATAAAAGTAAATAAGCTATAATGTATAGTCATGCAGAGGCAATGATCGATAATTCTTCAGACTCGGCCCGCCACGAAAACACCTTGTGTTTTTCTCTCGCCAGATTCTGTAAGAGACAGAGTGTCACTCAAGTAATTGACGCGAATCCTACGAATTTCAAAAGCCAAAGCAAGAATCGGCTGCTCGTTCGCTTGTCTCGCTTCCCCATAGCGTCACGAACCGGCTTCAGGATCGCATGTATGCGCGAGCGTGCCTTGGGTCGTCAATCCAGCGCGTGAGCGGCTCGATCTTGTGATCTTTGTTCCAGCAGTGCGGGTGGCTGATGTTGACATCGACGCGTGGCGTCAATGCGGGATAGTACTCCCCCACAACGCCTGTCATGACTTCGCTCGTGACCCTCGCGACTTCTTCGAGCGAGGTCAGGGGACACTCGAAAACGTAAGCATCGTGCAGGGGAATGATCAGCTTCGCGCCGTAAGGTCGGTACCGCTCACGCAACCGATTGCCGGCGATCTTGAAAAGTGCGCAGGCCGAGCCCTGGATCGGTGTGTTTCGCATCCAGTTCTTTTCCCATTGCGACAACTCGCCGCTCGCCCCGCGATACCGGCGCAAGCCGGTGCAAATCTGCGCGTACCCGCGAATCGCGCCGAACTCTGAAAACTCATGCAGGGTCGTGGCCAGGGTCGGAAACATCCCCAAAAATGCCAGACGCTCGCGCTCCGCTTGGTGGACCGAGATCGATAACTGACTCGCCAGCGTACTGGCCGTGACGTTGTAGATGATCGAAAGTGTAAACACTTTCATGCGTTCGCGATCTCCCCGATACCGTCGTTTGAAATCGTCATCGGTCAGTGCGAGATCCTCCACGCTGAGTCGCTCGCGATAATACGTCCGGGCCATCGCGGTATAGACGTCGCCTGCATTTACCATCCGCACCAGTTCGGGATCGCCGGTTTCCCCTGCAGCAACCAGAACTTCGATCTGGCACAGATCGACTTCGCCGATCGCGAAGAGGGCGGGGTCTTCTGGTACCACGAGGGGGCGAAGCATTCGGCCGATCCCACCGATATTGGGGTCGCGCATCGAGTTGCGTCCCGACTCTGCGCCAAATTGACGATGGTCAGGATGGACACGTCCATCCGCCCCGACAAGCTCGCCGCTCAACAGTTTGTCTGAGCGCAGCCGTCTCACTCGGCGCAGTTCGCGTATATCGGCGAGCGCCGGGTCGTGATGCTCGTTCTGGTCGAGAAAGGCGTCGTCGAAGCTTTGATTGCTTCGATCGGGAAAGGAATCCAGCAGCCCGATCGAACGGAAGAAGTTCGCCAATTGGGGACCGCCGTCGACATTCGAAATGCCGCGTTCACGAAGCCTTGAATCCAAAGTTCGCGTGTGGCGTGCGCATGCGGCATGCACGCTGCGGCATAACTCGGCGTCGACACGCACTCCGGTCCAGGTGAACTCCGCGTTTGTGATCGTCCAGGGCATCTCCACGGCTTTCAAATGGTCGAGGGCATTGAGCTCGAGCGCTTTCACGACTTCGAGCGGGTACAGTTTGGCGGCAATCTCTGCACGCGCGACCGCCGCGGCGAGCTGGTCGCGGCTACCCCAAAAGCCGTTGCCCCGGTCTGCCAGCTTTCCGGCGAGCAGGGCTCGAACCGCTTGTCCAGGAACTGGCGTGTCGTAGCGCTCGCACGTTTGGGGGAGGCTGCATTCACGGTCGATCTCGAACTCGACTCGGTTCCTGTTCTGGGCCTGACGACGGTGATCGTCGGTTTGCTTGTCGATATAGCGCGCATGGTGCTTGCCGAGGCTAAAGGCGCGTTCCGCAGTCCATGTATCCCAGACAATCCTGGGAACAGGGAGCCCGAGGGCCCAGAGACAGAAAAACGTCTGCTTGAGGTCGTGCCCAACGAACGGCACAGGCTGCCGCAAGACATCCGCTAGCAACGTGCGGACATCGGCGTTGTTCAAGTCCACGACAAACGTGCAGACCTCGGAGACGTCGCCGCAGCTGCCAGGGTCGAGCGACAGCACCATGAACAGCGGCCTGATCGAGCGTGGGTCGCTCCACGTTCGGCCGCCAGTCGTTGCCACTGCGGGCCGACTGGTTTGATAAATGACCGCGACCCCCACGCAGCTCAATTCCATCTGGGCGGCGATGTCGACCAAATGAAAGGCGGAATCTTCGTCATCGATCGTTGTTACCCGCTGCGCGTACTGGGCGAGGTCGTAGGGTAGGATCATAAGCGACTCCACGATTGGCTTGATTGCGCGGATTGAGGTTGAGCAGGCCGGATCATGGAAATCCCGCGTGCAGGTGAGCGCAGGGGCAGTCCGGGCGCAGCGGGCCGCCCACCGCACTGAAATTGGCTGATGAGAGGCGGACACGAAACATATAAGAAGTATCTTCTTAAATACGTCGTGTCCGCTTACGTCGTGTCCGCTCTGTAGTGGCTAATCTCTTTGACCACGTGCCTTGCGGAGATGCCTGCGCACCGTCCTCACGCTCACGCCCATCAGCCGAGCGATTACTTCGTTCGTGAGGGCGCGCTGCTTCAGTCGTTTAATTTCACGGGCCCTCAGTTCAAAATCGGTGACGCGACGTGTGGCGATGCCGAAGTGGCTTCGCGCCTGTCGAAGGGTCTCGAACTCAAGCGTGTACCGTACGTTTGGCAAGCAGCCGTAGTGGAAAGTGATCACCTCGCGGGGCCGCGTGAACGGCCGCACGCGTCCTACCGCTTGGATCACGACGTCGGCTTCCTTTTGTTCCAGGACCCAGTTCGCGAGTTGAGGAAGCCGCGTATCGACTGCATCAGGCGAATCGACTCTGACAATTCGCCGCGTGGGCTCGGATTGAATCTCGATGTCGAGCGATACCCGGTGATTCGAGGGCACGAGGTCCTGCACGGCGTCAGAAATCACGGCCGCCGGGACGTAATAACCGGTCAGGCAATAAACGCAGTCGAAGTCCTCGAAGAGGTTGACGCCGGAAATGCCGTAGTTGACGATCGGCAACGTCCCAGGGTCGCGCAGATTTGCCCGACGCCAGTCGCTCGTAACGAAATGCACGTCTTCGACGCCCAACTGCAGCAACCTGCTGTTCAGGTAGTTCGCGCAGTCGGCGACAAAGCGCTTTTTCGCGACGAGCAGCGTCCGCCGGCCCGCCCGGATGTTCCGCGCGATCTTCTCGGCAAAGAAGTCGAGAATCACGGTGCGGTTTCCTGGCCAGTTGTTGTGAGACGCAGCGAAAGATCGAATGTTGAACCATCGCGTGCCAGGATGCTCAAAGGAATGGTGCTGAAACGGCGACAGCAACGCGGACGCGCTGTCATTGGGGTCCAAACGAAAACGCGCGAGTCCGCGAGCAACCGTACCGGAAAAGACGATGAACGCATCGCCGAGCTGCGGCGGATTGGCGCACTCGATGTCGCCGCTCATCGTTTTTTCGCGGCTGAGGACGTGCGATCGGCTCAGGCTGATCAGGTCATAAGCAGCGAAACGAAACGCGCCGCCAAAGAGTCTGCGGCCTACGGTTTGAACCTGACGCGCCCAAACGTTGGTCACCGCAGGGGACGTGAGGTCACAGGTCTGCAGTGCTGGGGTGTCGGCCGTCGCGATTTGTCGTGAGAGTTCAAGCCAGCGTTCCTGAGCCGGTGTCGGCCGTGCGGTCTCAGCCAGGGTCAGTTCCTGTGCCTCGATAAACTGCGTAAGAGCCGTGTGACTGAGCACGCGTCGACTGGGGCGGATCAGCAAGTCCGACTCGTCGAGCAACACAAGCGGCCGTCGGGCTCCCGCGAGCTGCTGCACTCTGGCGATGAAGTTCGGATCGTTTACCAGGTGCTGCTGAGTGGCGAGAATAAGCCGGGTTCGCGCCATCCTCTCCGGCGTGTATCGCGTCAGCCATTGACACACGGCGCGATGCCTGCAAACCGAACAGAGCTCGGCTCGCGCCAGGGCGCCGCAGTCGTTGCGCTCGAATTCGAGCCATTGATCGTTCAAAGGACCGCATGACCTCTGCGGTCTGGGATGAAGGACGAGTTTGCTGGGAGAAAGTCGAAGTTGCGAATCGATCTCCCGGAGAAGATCGCGCCGAGGAACCAGGACGATCACCAGGTCGTAGGGCGAGCCGCCGGCGCGTACTTGGCGAATGATACTCAGCATGAATCGCGTCTTGCCCACGCCGACGGGCAGCGTGATCAGGACGCGGCCGTTCGCCTCTTCAAGTAAGCGCATGGCGTATTGGCCAGTCAGGCCCTGGCGGAAATCCGCCAGGGCCTGCGGGCCGGACACGAAATGAGTGCCGGACGCAGTCATCAGAGTGTGATCCCCCGGTAGCCCATTTCTTCAGCGATCTGGGGGAGCGTGGCGAGCGCAGAGTTCTCAACCTGGCGATAGATTCGACCCAGTTCGATGTGACCTTGCTCGAAGCGTCGCGTGAAATCGGCGATCAGCCTGTGAGGTTGCCACGCGCGTGGCGGAAGCTCACGGCTCGAAACTTGGAAGTCGTATCTGCCGACCTTTCTCAGGTCAACCAGCCTGAGAACACCGTCAGCAACCATGTCCAGAGTCTCCTGGAGCATGGCGTAAAGGGAGGTCGAATCGTAGCTGATCCTGATCGGAAGAGTAGCGATCCGGCGCTCCATCAGGCTCACGATCGGCAGGAGCGCAAATCGATTCGCCGGTCGGCCGAGCTGACAGAGCAGGCACTGCTCGCCGTTGCAGTGGATGTACTCGCCTTCCGTTCCAGTCCCCCCGGGCTTCGTCAGATAGTGAAGCGAAACCGGCAGCGCTTGGATTGTGAAAACAACTGCAAGCCTTGAGTCTTGGCTGAGACGGAAAATCGGTGGGCAGACTTGGTCGGGCGAGCTCTCGGAAGACGGACCGCCGAAAATCGTTCTAATATCTGCGGCCGGCGCAGCCGAGGTGGTGCGTGGATCTCGGCCGCTCATTCCATGCAGGCGGATCGAATTCGTCACTGGCGGCAAGTTGAGCGCTGGGGTCTCGGAAGCGGCTCCGGGCTCACGCGTGGTGGGATTTTGACCTGCGTGCAATTGGCTCTGCGACGGGTGCTCGTTGTCAAACCGCAGATCCTGCTGGGCTGACGGCGCCACGGTCGAGTCCGTTGATGGACGTGCTTCGGTTGACGAGGAATTGTTGTCTGCCTTCATACGGGCTCGTGCAGCAGCGAGTCGCTGAGCGTGGGTCAATCTAGTGTCGTTCTCCTGGGCGCGTGAGGATCGCGTCGGGGGAGGGGATTGGCTTTCGTTCGTTGCCGTCGAAGCCGGCACGATGCTTGATTCTTTCGCGGAGTCAGCCGCGCTCGACGCTGCAACTGCGCTGGAATCGCCCAGGAGCGGGACGGGCGAATTACTTGCGTCCTGGATCGGAGACTGGTCGCCGAGATCACGTTGTTGACCGCCATCAAAAGCTTGGGTAGCCTCAGACATTGGAAGATCACCTGATGTAAAACTTGGTGAATGCTCGTGAGGCTGGCGGACTTCTACTCCGTCAGCCTCTCTTTACCCCTGGCTCGATCCAATTCAGCCGGGGGACCCTAAATCTGCCTTTATCCGAAGCTTCCTGCGTTCGGATATTGTTCGACTGACGACGCGCGAGTTTTTGCTGCGCGACGTGTCACCGAACGGACTGCGGGATGGCCTCGCGCTGCACCGTGCCGTTTTGCTGGAAAGCGGCTTCTGGTCGAACGGGAGATCAGCGCGCCGGTGGGCTGCCGCCGTACAGGGAAGGCGCTCACGCGCCCGCGGCCGCGAGTTTTCGGGCGGCTTCCGCTGCAGCGCGTTGCCGCTGTGTCGTCGTCCGGACCGTCGAAACCGTTGCGCGAGTTGGAACGCACGTCGTGCCAGCCTGCGTCGGCGATGTAAGACGCTCAAAGAACCGTTGGAGCGCTTCGCGGGAAGTGCAGCGGCTCCCGCCAATCTGGATCGTTTCGAGCAGCACGCCTCGGCATCCCGCTGACGACCAGCGGTAGAGCGTGGAGCACGAAGCCTTTCGTCCCCGCCTGCGTCGCGGGAGTTCGTCGGCCGCTTGGGCCAAGGTCAGAAGAGATTCGGTCGAAGCATCGATCATTAGACGAGTCACTCGGTTAGAACTGAAGTGTTCGGCACCGAAAGACATCAGAACAAGAACAGACGGGAGTTAGAACGAGGAGTTCGCGGGAGATCTCGGGAGTTTGGGAGATCGCTATTCTCAGATCGTTCCCCAGCCGGCATTCTTATCATTGGATTTGAATCGGATCGGGCAATTCCGCACTAATTCTTCATTCATGTCGCGGACTGTCTGGCTCAATTGCTCCGCGCGCAAGCTAACCTGAGCCCACTCTTCCCAATTCTTCGAGTGAAGCGCATCAAGGACCTTGAACTGATTTGGGGCTGGCCGACGGTATTCCCGACAAACTGCATCACCATAAGTCAATAAGCGAGGTCGCGCGTTCGAATTCCAGTTCGGTCTGGGGAGGACAGGAGCGTCGGCATTCGCTGGAGTTGAATTCGTGAGAGCACTGTAAAGCTCTGCGAAGAGAGGCTTGCCAGCGAGCAACTCGCGAAGTGCATGGGGGAAAAGGTTGAGTGCAATCTCGATCGGCCAGCCCTGTCGTCTTTGCCGGTTATAATACTTGCCAAATGCTTCCGCTACTTCACCCGGTGACACCTCTACCAGCGTATTAATATCAGCTTTCTCGTTCTGATCGATCCAAGCACGAATCCATCGGTTTTGCTTTGTATGAAAGTACATGCCCCCCCAAGTATCGTTGGTGCCGTCGATAACGCCCGTTCCTGGTGGATGCGGCAGTAGAAGCTCAGATTCGATGTCATCAAGTCGAAGAGGTTCCAATCTCTTTGGCGGCGTCAAAGCGACGAATCGAGGAACTTCGCTGTATATTGGGTTCATTATCCGCCCCTTATTCTCCCAGAGCCGGCGTCACCCAATGGTTTCGCAGCTCGTGGATCTTTGTCTTCGGCGATCTTCGCGTATACGGAGACGTTCACCGAGAAACGCTTGAGATCGTTCGCGGTCCTCGAACGACCGCACCGGCCCAGTTCCGCTATGGGCAAAAAAACTCAAGGGCCACGTAACAAAAACAGGCATTGGTGCCAAGTATGGCGCACCACGCTAAGCCAGCGTCTGCTGAAGTTTCTAAGGTACCCGTTTCGAGATTACTAGCTGTGAGCGTAATCTCAAGGTGCTTCTGTCCGAATAGAGGAATTGCAAAGCCCTCCTCGAGCGTTTACGCGATCAGCAACGTCGATTGTGACTTTGCCGGTGCACTTCGTGCGTGTCGATCTCGCGCTTGGTTCAATTCGGCAATGGCCGTGAAAGACCAGGGCTGGCGGCGTCTCGATGATTGAGTTCGCTTCGGCCGTGACGCAGAGAGTGGTCTGTTCTTGTGTTCACTACCGGATTACTACCGGCTTTCGATTCGAAATACCGCAAAATCCTGCAGTTTTTTGCATTAGTTCGCGATGACTTGCAAATCGTACGCAAATCGCTAAAGTATTGTCGGAGCTAGGGTTTACGTGGCTTTCCTCTGGCTCCTTGGGCTGTCTCATAATCCGCAGGTCATGGGTTCGAGTCCCGTCCCCGCTACTTACGACAGGTTCCGACAGCATCGGCCCGGAAGCGTCAAACGCCGTCCCGCGTAAGGGTTTGCGGCTAGACGACTGCCGGGTGTTGTCGTTTTGATAATCGCCAGTTTCCGTCGCTTCCATCGGGCAATCGAAGGGCAAAGAGTTCATTGATGGGCGCGTCTGAAAGTGACGACGACACGGATGCACCGCTCTGTTTTGGCCCGCTAACTAGACCCGGAGCGAAGTCGATTTCCGCTAACCTCGGACGAGTGTAGCGGCTAGGTAATTCGAGTGCTGAATGCCGTACGAGTGCTTGGGTAACTCGCGGGCTCAGTCCCGCTGGATCGGCGAGTGTTGTGCACTAGCAGCGAAGCGCGTGGAAATTAAATATGCCTCGTTAGCAGAATATGTGGATGTGTCTTGGATCGGGTAGGTGGCCAAGGTTATGCAATAGAGCCAGCTTTGCGCCTTTTGCCGTCCGAAATCCGTATGATTTTCTTGTTACCAGTTTGACCTTGTTATTGAGCCCTTCGACTGCACCCGACGAAACCTGCCCTCGAGCCCGAAACCAGTTCAAGATCAACGGCGGTAAGCCCTGATCCTGATGCCACTCTCACCAGCTAAAGGGGAGCAGGTCAGATGTAAACAGAACGTAATGTGGCCGCCTGCTTGCCGTAGTCGACAATCAGGCGGCCGTTGAAATGGCGGTTTGCTTACTTGCCGATCTGGTTCAGTTTTTCAGCGCAACGCTTGGTGTGAGCATGATCCTTACCAAGGTCAAGCTCGTACAAGGCCAGAGCTTTTTTGAGTAGCGCCTCACCTTCGGCTGGCTTTTCTTGGAGCACCTTGAGCCAGCCGAGTGCTTCGAGATTCGATGCAACCTCGGGATGGTCTGCACCAAGTTCTTTCTCGTCGATCGCGAGAGCACGCTTCAGCAACGGCTCGGCTTCGTCGTACTTCTTCTGGTCGATGTAAAACAGGCCCAGGTTGTGTAGCGTCGCTTCGAGGTCGACGGCCTTCGCGCCGGGGG
This sequence comes from uncultured Isosphaeraceae bacterium, assembly GCA_945957605.1. GTDB lineage: Bacteria > Planctomycetota > Planctomycetia > Isosphaerales > Isosphaeraceae > CAMFLR01. The sequence goes on along the minus strand of CAMFLR010000002.1, from coordinate 300,200 downwards.
ACTTTTCGCGGATTGCTAACGCTCGTTTGTACGATGCTTCAGCCTCTGCGCCGTTGCCGAGCAGATGATCGACGGTCGCGAGATTATCGAGAACTTCGGCCACGCGTGCGTGATCGGCGCCGTGGACCTTCTCGGCGACGGCCAGAGCTTTCGTATAGAACGCCTTCGCTTCCGCGGAATTGCCGGCGGCGTCGTACGCGCTTGCCAGCGTGTTCAAGCCGGACAGGAGATCGGCGCTTGCTTCGCCGGCGGCCTTTTCGCGGATTGCCAACGCCGACTTGGCGTGCGGAACTGCGGCTTCGGCGTTTCCTTCAGAGATGTAGACCCATGCGAGGTGATCAAGTGTCGTGGCGAGCCGCGGGTCGGCTTCGCCGAACTTCTTCGCCTCTTCGAGGGCTTCTTTGAGTTCCTTTTCGGCGTCCTCGAGTTGCCCTTCGGAGTAAGCCTTCCAGCCGGCGTCGTGGTGGGTTTTCCAGTCTTCCGCGAACGCCGAACTGCCGAACAGGGCGGAAGCCCCCATCGCTGTCGCTACCAACCAAGCTTTCGCTTTGAGAATCATCGATATCCTCTTCCCCGGCAATTCGAGCCGGACAATTCTATCCCCTGGTTATGCTGTCCTGGTCAATGGAAAAGCCGGCTTACCGGGCCTGTAGCCACGGTTTGTGCATCCCCAGCTTCTGGCCCGTCGCCCAGTTTCGGACGCCCGGTCCTACGGTGCGAGGGCGAGGCGCGGCTTGAGCTGCTGGAGCGGGGTAATACCGCACGCCTTGTGCACCCGACGCATAAACGTACCGGGGAGCCGCAGCTTGTTGCGCGGCAGTCGCCGGGTGGTTCAAGGTCGCGATGAACGAAAAGCTTGCGAGCCCAGCGAGGATGGCGATTCCGATGCTTCGTTTGCCCATCTGCCTCGAACGTGTTGTCATTTGTCACTCTCATGGGATTTTGTTCGACCTGCCGAATGGCGGCACGATCCCAACCCGCCTAATTCGGCACGAACAGAACAGTTGGCACAACGAGGGGAGCCGTTGTCCGACCTGACTCAGTCTCCCGAATCGAATTGCGGAAGACGCATTGTCCTTTGCGCGTGAAAGAACTTACGACGCGTCGCGGACGAAAAGAGCAGAATTGCTAAAGTTTCCTTTAAGATCATTGCAGACAAGAATCTTCAATTCAAGACGTTGGGTCAGCGAATCCATCGCTCGCTTTCGTAGTGATACAATTGAGCGATCATAGATGGGACGTTCGAAGCGATTTCTTGCAGCCTGATACCCATTGTGTACACGATTCTGAACCAAAGTTCATTATTCGCAATGTCGGTTTCTGAAGCTTTTTAAGCAAACGATCGGTGCTAGCCGATGAAGACGATGGTCCGAAGGGTGCTTTCGTAGCGATCGTGTCGTTTATCGGCATTTGCAAGTTTCGATTGTTCAGAAAGCATGAAGCTTTCTTGATTACATATTAGGAGAGGGACATCCATGAGATGGATGTATTTTGCAGCCCTAATGCTGGTGCTATGTGCCGGAGGTGCAAGGACACTGGCTCAGGAAGCGGCAGCCCCCTTACCACCGCTTCCGCCAGAGGCAGCGGCTCCACAGCCAGCGCCGACAAATACAGGTTTAGAAGCGGAATCTCTCCCGGGCGAGCTCATCGAAGACGACTCTCTGACCGCTCCAGCTTTTCGTTTGGGTCCCACGCCGGTATCTGACGTAAATATCCTCATGGATCGACTAGGCCTGAGATCTCTCACCGGCGACAGTAACATTCGGTCCTTCGGCTGGGTTGAAGGCGGCTATTCCGGCTCCTCGAGCGGTAATGGTCCTCTGTCTGTCCAGCCCAGGCAAAACCGCTATGGCGACCAGTTCCTGCTCAACCAGATTGGCTTCACTTTTCAGAAGCCGCTTCGGCAGGATCAGTTTGATATTGGTTTTAACGTCCGGTATTTCGCAGGTGCAGATGCTGCGCTTGGCCAGCCCAAGGGAGGGATTGGTTACCCGGTGGGCAACACGCATTTCGGTCAAGATTTTCGCGACCTGTATATCTCGGCACACCTTCCTGTTCTCACGGAAGGTGGCATGGATGTGAAGTTTGGCCGCATGAACTCGATCATTGGCTACAACGGGTTTTTGTCCCCCTATCGCCCGTTTTATTCCAGCGATTACCAGTTCTTCTACGCGCAAGACGGCGCCTTTACAGGCTTTCTGACGAATCTCCACGCCACCAATCGTCTCGAAATCTGGAACGGCATGACTCTTGGTGCTAACACGTTCTTCACCCTGCGAAGCCATAACTCTTATTGCTACATCGGTCAGGTCAACTACTGGCTAACCGACGAGAAGAAGACCAGACTTACAGGCTCAGTCTACGCAGGACCAAACGCGATCTTCGCCGCGCCCGGGCAGGCTGGGACTTTCATGACGATGGTTGAGCTCCGCATCCAGCAAAACTGGACCGAAAGGTTTACGCAGATCGTCCAGTCGAACATGGGCTGGGATGCGAATTCGCCATCGGGTAATGGTGGCTATTACGGCATTTACACGATCGGCCTGTTCCACCTGACGCCCCAACTCGATACCAACGTGCGCGGAGAGTGGTTCGACGATGCGTTCGGAACTCGTACGGGAGTTCGAGCGAACTACTCTGAGGTCACTCTCGGCCTCAACTGGCACCCACTCAAATGGCTTGAATTTCGTCCCGAGATTCGAGGCGACTTCGCGAGTGCTCCCGCATATGGCCTCAATGGAGCGCACACGCATTTCAGCCAGTTGACCGGCGGAATTAGCACTCTGATGAAGTTCTGAATCTCCGAATTCAGAAGAACCAGTGATTTGGTGCCAGATTGCCCGAGGCGACGAGCCAGGGCGGAGCATTGCTTCCTCCCGTCCATTGACCAGCCTGGCTCAGGGCAACCTGGACCAGGTCGGTCGTGACGGCACTCGGTTCACCGCACCAACGGAGACAGGTGTCTCCCGATTCAAGCGGGAAAACAGAGCGAACCAAACCAGGCGGAGGGGCTGGCAGCGATTCGGCGATTGCGCCGGTCACGAAAAGACTCGCCGCCGCGAGTTGACGTCCGAAATGCCATTCGATTTCCTCGGACGTCCAGGGGCCGTTCCAGACGAACCGATCGCGATAGACAAGCCGGCCTTCGCGATGAACCTCGAAGTCCTGGACAATTCTCTCGAACTGAAACAACTCGGAAAGTTCGGCTCGCTCGTAGCGGCCTGGAAGCCAGATATCGCCCCAGATCATCCGGGCGCGCGGAGCCAGCCTCACCCGTCCCCGCTGGTAATAACGGCTCTCCTTGTAAGGGATAACCGGCCCGGGTAATACCACGAGACAAGCATCGCTTTCGACTTCGACGTCCCACTGCTGGGTCGAGAAACCCTTGACGGCCGGGTGAACCCGAGTAGCCGACTGCCCAGTGACAAGGGCGCGCGTTCCCTCTCTCGCCAGAACCTCGATGAGATGGCCATCGCCATCGAGGAGACCGGCGGTGAGGTTGATCAGGTAGAGCAGACACGCAGGCTCGTTCGGCAGCGCGAACGGCGGGAGGAAGCGCACGGGGACTTGCTGGTAACCAGCGCCCAGCCGTGTTTCCTCTCCCGCGAGTTCCAGCTCAACGCGCGCACCGCCGACGCGGGCCGCAGGGTGGTTGGCCGAGAGCAAGTCGTGGAATTCAGGCGGATTCAGGAGCTCGTCGCGTAAGATGCGAGCTGGCTTCGAACCCAGGAAACTACCTTGTCGATGCCTTCCTTTTGCCGCAGGCTTGTCATCAGAAATGGCCGTTCTCCCCGCATCCTCAGGCTGTCTCGTCTCATCACTTCCAGGTCGGCTCCGACGTGGGGTGCCAGGTCGGTCTTGTTGATGAGTAGCAGGTCGCTGTTGCAAATGCCCGGCCCCCCTTTGCGGGGGATCTTGTCCCCCTCGGCCACGTCGATGACAAAGATGAAGCTATCGGCCAGCTCTCGTGAAAAGACGGCCGTGAGATTATCTCCGCCCGACTCGACGATCACCATCTCGAGCGCGGGATACTGCCGCTGGAAGTTCGCCACCGCGCTAAGATTGGCGCTGGCGTCGTCGCGAATGGCAGTATGAGGACATCCACCGGTCTGCACGCCTGTGATTCGTTCGACCGGCAACACGTCGCGCCGAGAGAGAAACTCGGCATCTTCGTGGGTGTAGATGTCGTTTGTGATGACCGCAAGATTGATCTCGGGCCATAGCTCGCGGCAAAGCGTTTCCACAAGCGCAGTCTTGCCCGAGCCGACGGGACCTGCGACCCCGAGAGTGAACACGTTTCGCGACGGGCCGGCGTATCGCGCTGGGCCGGGACGCCCCATATGATCTCCCATATTGCTGGGATCGTTGTGAAAGGCGCCGCAGAATCGGACGCGGCGACCGCGGCTCCGCAAGGGGCGGCCCATCGTGTCGACCTGGTCGTCAAGAACGGAACATCCGAGCGTAAAGCTGAGTTTGCTCATCGCACATAACCTCGTAGAAAGGGCAGCCAGCCCCGGATGTTGCAGGATCGCTATTGCCGTGAAGGGCGACAACTGCGGAAATGTCGTCCTGAAGATATGCCAGGATTTGCTGGCCGTGCGTATGGCCGACGGGGATCGCACGCACCCCCGCGCTGACCATTCCGAGCGCCGCCTGATGCGTGTAGGTCAGCAGGACGTCTTCGATCGTGCCGCCGGCGATTGCGCCGAGAAGGCCAAACACGACGGAGTGATGCCAACCAGTTGATTCGTTGATGAACGGGGCCTGAAACGGCAGCAGCGCGTGCGACGACCACGACCAGGTTGAAGCCAGGGCCATCAACTGGTCGCCCATCTCGCGACTGGCTCGTCTTATCGAGGGAGGTACGATCGCGGCGGCAGCCTGCCGGTTCAATTCGTAAAGATCATCGTGCCGCTTCTCTTGAGCGTAGCGGCAAGACGACGCGACCAGCACACCTTCCAGCGGCCCCAGAGAATTCCGCAGCCAGAGCCGCGTCCAGCGCTCGAGGGTCTCGGCGTCATGGACCCTTCGGCGTGCGATGGCTGCTTCGAGCCCCCACGAGTGAGTGTAGCCGCTAATCGGCAGAGCAGAGTCGGCAATCTGCAGGAGGCGAAGATTCATGAATGCCGGAGTCCGAGAACAAATCGTCGCAGGCTGAGCGTTTACCCAGCCCACGACGTGAATTGTTGCATGATTCTTGATTCGATCAGAACAGGAAGTAACGCTGGGTCATCGGCAACGTCTCAAGCGGCTCGCTGCCCACCTTTTCCCCATCGACGAACACCTGATAGGTGTCGGCGTCGACGCGGATTTCGGGAGTTGCCTCGTTGCGCCGCATGTCTTTCTTACCGATCTTGCGACAGTTTTCGACTGCGACAACTTCGCGCTGCAGGCCATACCCTTCGATGATCCCCTTCGACAGCGAAGCCTTCGAGACGAACGACAGGCACGACTTGGAAAGTGCCCGGCCGTAAGATGCGAACTGTGGACGCGGGTAGACCGGTTGCGGCGTGGCAATGCTGGCGTTCGGGTCGCCCATTTGCGCCGACACGAGCAAGCCGCCCTTGAGAATCAACTCGGGCTTCACGCCGAAATACTCGGGCTTGTAGACCACGAGGTCGGCCAGCTTGCCACCTTCGATACTGCCCACGTAGTCGCCAATACCGTGAGCAATCGCGGGGTTGATTGTGTATTTGGCGACGTACCGTTTCACGCGTTCGTTATCGTTGCGTGAAGAATCCGTTGCCAGTGCGCCGAGCTGAACTTTCATCTTGTGGGCGGTCTGCCAGCAACGAACGATCGCCTCGCCGATTCGACCCATCGCCTGCGAGTCAGAGCTCATCATGCTGATGATGCCGCGGTCGTGGAAGACGTCTTCCGCGCCAATCGTCTCGGCGCGGATTCGGCTTTCGGCGAATGCCACGTCTTCGGGGATATTTCGTGACAGGTGATGGCAAACCATCAGCATGTCAAGATGTTCATCGATCGTGTTGACCGTGAACGGGCGCGTTGGATTCGTGCTCGATGGCAAGACGTTGGGCAGCGCAGCGATGCTGATGATGTCGGGGGCGTGACCGCCGCCTGCACCTTCCGTGTGGAAGCTATGGATCGTGCGGCCCTTCATCGCTGCCACTGAGTCAGCGAGAAAGCCTGACTCATTCAGCGTGTCGGTATGGATGGCGATCTGAATATCGTACTCATCCGCGACCGTCAGGCTGGTGTCGATGACGGCCGGCGTCGTGCCCCAGTCTTCGTGCAATTTCAGGCCGCAGGCCCCGGCTTCGATCTGGTCGATCAGCGGCTTCTGAACGCTGCCGTTACCTTTACCCAGGATGCCTACGTTGATCGGCAGGCCCTCGAATGCCTGAAGCATCCGCATGATGTTCCAGGGGCCTGGCGTACAAGTTGTGGCCCACGTGCCCGTAGCCGAGCCAGTGCCGCCACCGATCAGCGTGGTGATGCCCGAAGCAATCGCCGTTTCGATTTGCTGTGGGCAAATGAAGTGAATGTGCGTGTCGACACCACCTGCCGTGACAATCCGCCCTTCAGCCGCGATGATCTCGGTACCCGGCCCGATGACGAGACGCGGGTCGATACCTTGCTGTGTGTTGGGGTTGCCGGACTTGCCGACCGCCACGATCCGGCCGTGCTTGATTCCGATGTCGCCCTTGACGATCCCCCAATGGTCGATGATGACCGCATTGGTGATGACAAGGTCGCAGTGCGCAGGGCTCATTGGCTCTTCAAACGAGCACTGAGCCTGCCCGTCGCGAACCGACTTTCCGCCGCCGAAGATCGATTCTTCGCCGTAGTCGGTGTAATCTTTTTCGATCTCAATAATGAGTTCGCTGTCGGCTAACCGGATTCGGTCCCCGGTCGTCGGGCCATATTTCTTGGCATACGCTGCACGGGAGAGTCGAACACTCATTGAACTATGCCCCCAGCCGGATCGGAGTGGTTTGTGTCACGACAACGAGCATCGCGAGATATGATTTTGTGATCAGTGTTTGGTCCGTCAGACTGCGACGGCCGAAACCTCAGGCGGGCTTGTTGCCGAATTCGCCATCGGTGCAGCGCTGGAGGCTCGCTTGCTTTGTGTAGGGATCGTCAAGCCGGCCCATCACGAGTCCGCAGAAACCGTACACAATGCGATGGCCGCCGTAGGGAATCAGGCGGACTTCCTTGATATCCCCAGGCTCGAAGCGAACCGATGTTCCGCTGGGAAGGTCGAGGCGCGTGCCGTACGCTTTTTCGCGATCGAAGATCAACGCGCGATTCGTCTCGAAGAAATGGTAATGCGAGCCGATCTGAATCGGCCGGTCTCCCGTATTATTGACCTTGAGCGTTACCACTGGCCGACCGGCGTTGAGCTCGAGGTCTGGGCCGTCAAACATATATTCACCCGGAATCATAGCCAAGCTCCGATAGAACAGTGACAGGCCGGTAAACACCTGCGAGTTGTATTAGCGAATCGGGTCGTGGATTGTGATCAGCTTCGAGCCGTCGGGAAACGTCGGCTCAACCTGGATCATGGGGATCATTTCGGGAATCCCCTCCATCACATCCGCGCGGCTCAGGATTTCTCGCCCCAGGCTCATGATTTCGGCGACTGATTTTCCGTCTCGCGCCATTTCCATCAGCTCGGCTGTGATCAGTGCGATGGATTCGGGGACGTTAAGTTTCAGGCCGCGATCCTTGCGCGCTCGCGCCACCTGCGCGGCGGTGAATATCATCAATTTGTCGCGTTCTTGAGGCGTCAAATGCATGGAAGAATCTCCAGCGAGAACTCAACGTTGAGAGAGGTGAAACGGCGATACGGTATCACCCGGGCGTAGAGGTTCGCGCGGGGAAAATCCTGGCTTCGAGCTTGCCTAGCCCGATGACCAACCAACTCGCCAGGACGAACGGCGCGGTGAGGGCCGGCAAACCCACGAGCGGGAAGAGGTCGGTCAACAGCACCGAAAGCAAGATTCCAAGAATCGGCGGAATCAGTGATCGCCGCCACAACGAGAGCGAAACGGCGACGAGCGTAGCGTTATAGCCGTAAAGCCCAAGCGCGATGTTCTCGGTGAGCGCCCGCTCGACCAGCCGCTCGGGATCGATCGCTCTCGCACCAACGGTCACGTGATAATTCGATAGCAGCGTACCGATGATCGATCCCGCAACAACCCAGAGCGCATGCTGCCAGTCGCCGATCGCAATTCCCAGCACGAACAGGGCAGCGGTCCACACGTTCGCCTGAAACATCACCTGGCCAATGCCGTTTGCGGCCGCCACTGCGAGGCTTGAACCGGTCGATGGACCGCCCGCGGAAGTTTGCGCCAACCCCATGCTCGTGCCGAGTACGAAGATCACCCACGTCGTCACGATGAACGGAGTGGTGTATGTAGGAAACGGCACAAACTTGCGCATAATTCGCGTTAAGATCGTGGATAGAACACAGCCGACGATCAGAAACGCGATCGATCCCAAGCCAGGCGAAAAGAAGACGAGCGTAGCAATGCCGACGAGCGTCGCATTGAAGCCGAAGATCCCCGCGATCAACTCAGCTTGATCGAATTTAAGCAGTCGCGCGGTTAACGTGCCTATGATCGAGCCGACCAATCCACCGATCGCAACGAGCGGCGAACTGATTGCAATCCCCACAAGAAAGCAAATGCCAGAAATGGCGTTCTCCTGAAAAAATACCTGACCAACGCCACGAAATATGGACATAACAAGATCAGGTGCTTCAGGGTGAATGCTCTTGAGCGCGGCAAGTTGCGCTGCTCCTTTGGCATCACTCATGGGGGGAAGCCTCGCGTTATCGGGAGCCGAAAATGACCTGGAGTCTTGAGATAAGCTGAGTCTAAATTCTCCGACTCGGCAGTCAAGCGATTAACGATAAATTGTCCGGGGGGAAATTGAGTCCCTCCGGACAATTTCGCAGACTCGACACAAATCGCGCGCAAATCTTTACAGAGCGCAAACCTTTGCCGCTCTCAAAAGCGCGATGCCAATCCATGTGAATGTTTTTAATCAACCATGTTCACGACGCCTGTCGCGAGGTCGTAGACGCCGCCTACAACTTTGAGCTCGCCCTTCTTGACGAACTCCGACAAGATGGGATCGAGCGTCTTGATGCGTTCGATCCCTTGCTTGACGTTCGCCTTGGTCGCGTTTTCCAGCTTGTCGCCAGGCTTGCCACGCACCGAAGCGGCTGCCGGCCGGATGATATCGACGAGTTCGCGAATGGCCCCAGGTAGGGTGTCATTCGCGTCGATGTGAGCGATTGCCGCCTTCACCGCGCCGCAGGCTGTGTGGCCCAGCACGATGATCAGGCGGGCACCAAGTTCGGCCACGGCGAACTCGATGCTTCCCTTGATCGCCGCGCCCGCGCTGCTGACGACATTCCCAGCGACACGCACCACGAACAGGTCGCCTACACCCTGGTCGAAAATCAATTCCGGTGACACGCGGGAGTCAGCACATCCGACGATGATCGCCATCGGAGCCTGACCTTCGGCCAGAGGTACAAAGTCCGCTGGCTTTCGGCGCGGCTGGGCGGCCTCGCCATTCGCGAAACGCTTGTTTCCTTCGAGCAGCTTCTTCAAAACAGCGTCGGGATCGAGTGCTGCGTTGGTCGGCGCCGGTGTCGCGGAATTTGCGGACGACGCGGAGAGTGTCAGTCCCGTCGCGCCGATGGCCAGTCCCGAAAGCTTCATGAAGTCGCGTCGCGACGATGAGTTTTCCTGCGAGAAGTTCGAATCGTTGCTCATATCAAACTCTCCAATGGTCGCAAGCGCGAGATCAATTTGAAGCGATTATGCCGACTTCGGCGCACAGCACTTCTTTGGCGTATACCCCCACAGCCTACCTAGGCCGAGACGCCCCGTGAATAGCCCGCCAAAAGTTCAGCAATTGTTTTAGAAGTAAATTTGGAATCGGCTCCAGAACATATCCGCACTTTTTTGCCGTTCGCCGGGTCGATATGTCACAGGATCGCCAAAATCGCCATGCAACCAGAATGTATAAACTTTCACGTATTTATTCCAGTACCAATTCAGGCCAAGTTCTGTTGTTGTTGCCGAGTTCGACCAGAGGCTGGCGTCAGCAAATCCGCCTCGGAAGATTTCTTCACCCAGCCTCAGTTGGCTGACTCGAGCCACTGATTCCACGGCGCCGATGCCTCGCTTCTCGTCGGGGCTCGTTGGGATCAGCGGGCGAAGTGGTTCGAGCCGCGTTCGGCGCTCGATGTGTTCGCCTGTCAGGAAATAGCCGGCAGTCACATAAAAACCCGAGAAGGGAACTTGCGACGACAACGGCTGGCCGGTTCTGGAATAGCCACCATAACCGTATTGCCACTCGCTGATGAGCGACAAACTCTTGTAGAAGTATGCCGCGTGGACCGACCCCAGCAATCGCTCGCCTCTTTCAACGACGTCGCGATTGAGAATAAGGAACGGAGTCGTGCCTGGGCCCGGATTATCGGCACTCGGCGAACCACCGGCGATCCGGAACGACACCGGAACCGGCGCCTGATTCTGATAGCCGTAGGCGAAACTCGTTCCGATATTCAAGAACCGCAAAAACGGATGAGTATCGGAATTCTGGAAAGGCCTTGTATTCAAGTATGTGACGAAGTCGACATTATTGTTGAGGCTCTCGAACGAATTCCGCGAGCCGTTGAAAATGCCTGCGGCATAGTCGAGACGCTTGTCGAACAGGTAGCCCCAGCCCATCATGCCGAACTGACGATTCAGGCCGACATTTGTTGTATAGATGGATCGTTCCGGGGTTGGCATCCAGTAATTCGAAATGGCGTACTGGTCATAGTCAAAGGGCGTGAAAAAGCGGCCGATTCGGAATTGAAAGCGATCGTCGAAGTGGAAATTGATAAAGGCATTCAGAATGTTGAGCGCGCCAAAGCCACGGTTGATGGCAAGTTCGTACTCGATTGGCTTGGTGATGTTGCCTTCGAAGAAGATTCGTTGTCGAGGCAGGAAAATGCCGCTATTCGCCGGCAACTGGTCGTGCTGCGCCCAGATGCGCGACTCGATCTGCGACTCATAGTGAATGCGAAAACGGTAGTCACCACCTTCTGTATGAAAATCGAATCCCGGTCCAAACGTGGGATTCAGCGGCGATCTCGAGGGCCTCGAACCGCCGGTGCCGGGGAGTGGAAATCCAGGTGGCGGAAGGTTGGGGGCGAACTGGCCTTCTGTGTAGTCGGGGACAGGCGTTTCGATCTCGGGCACATCGAAGGCCTCGCGATAGGACGCAGGCGTGGCTCTCGACGCGTTTTCGATCGGCGGATCCGTACTCGGGGCCGGAAGTGGGGACGCTGACGGACCTCCAAATCGGTCAAGGAGTTCCTTCATCTGCTCGCTATGTTGTCGCTTGGTCGATGCCAGTTCTTCTTCGAGCCGCCGATTCGCCGCCTCCATCGCATTCAGTCGTTCGGCGAGTTGCTCGATCGTGACCGACGGCGGTTTTGGTGCAGGCGCTGGTGGGACTGCGGCCGGCGGAATACCAGGCGCGACGGCCTGCGAGTGTGCCGTCGAACAAATCATCAAACACGCGAGCGATGATGCGAGGCAAAATGCCCAGCATTTCGATACGTGTTTGAAGAATTGCATAAACGCTTCTCCGCGCGAGAGTCGCGTCGACGACGATCTCGCGTTGTCAGTCATTCTTTCAGATCAAACAGGCGAACCAGACAAATTTCAGAATGCGTATCAATGGATGAAATTGTGAAATCCAAAGGTGAGATCAGCAGGCAGATTCTTGTCCCGCACAGACGGAGTGAGACTTGGTTTGCAACGATCGGATGCAGCTTTTCGCTCAAGACGCCATCGTCATTGGTGCACACCGCGCGGTGAGCGGAAGTGTACCTCGATTCGAGATACCGTCAATTGCAATCTCGGTCAGGAAATCTGTTGTCGGCTGTACATGACGCATCGACTTTGCGGTAAACTTTCGCCTGTCGCGTTTTGAAACATTAGCAAAAGCTGGTCTGCGACCGCGATTTTGTTCCACTTAAATAGAGGGCGCATCCATGGGGCTTCTGGGGATTTTCCTTGCGCTCGGACTACTCATGTGGCTCGCCTTCCGAGGGTGGAGCGTGCTCCTGGTGGCGCCTGCGGCGGCGATCTTGGCAGCCCTGATGTCGGGCCAGCCGCTTTTGGCACACTGGACCCAAACCTTCATGGGCAGTGCCGCCCGATTCGTCGCGCAGTGGTTTCCGCTGTTTCTGCTCGGCGGGTTGTTCGGCAAGCTCATGGACGATAGCGGATCCATCAACTCCATCGCGAACTATCTCACCGAACGGTTGGGAACGCGTCGTGCCATGCTTTCGGTGGTGCTCGCTTCGGCCGTGGTGACTTACGGTGGCGTCAGTGTATTCGTCGCCTTCTTCGTGCTGGTGCCGATGGCTCAGCAAATGTTCAAGGCGGCCGACATTCCGCGTCGGCTGATGCCCGCGACGATTTGCCTGGGAGCGTTCACGTTCACGATGTCTGCACTGCCGGGATCGCCATCGATCAATAATGCGATTCCGATGCCTTATTTCGGCACCACGCCATTCGCAGCTCCGGGGCTCGGCATCATCGCGTCGATCGTCACTCTCGCGTTTGGGATGTGGTGGCTCGCTCGAGCCGAAGCCGCCGCACGCAAGGCAGGGGAAGGATATGGCATCGATCCGGACGATACTCCGGTGGTCGACGAGAAGATTCGCGAGCACGCCTCGTCCACGGGCGAATTCGACCCCGCGGAAATCAAGAACGGCAAACATGGCGACGGCCTGCCTTCCTTCGGCCTCGCTGTCTTGCCGCTCGCGATGGTGATCGTCATGAACTTCGTGATGTCCCTCGTCGTGCTCCCACGCCTTAATTTCTCTTTCCTGGCAGAGGAGGCATGGGGTAGTACATCGATCCGCGCCGTTGCAGGAATCTGGTCGGTTGCGGTGGCACTTGCTCTTGGAACGTTGACGGTCGTGATCGTGAACTACCGTCGTTTGCCCGCTCTGCGCAAGAGTATGGACGCCGGCGCAAATTCTTCAGTCTTGCCGGTGCTGACGGTCGGCAGTCTCGTCGGTTTCGGCGCAGTGGTGGCGGCGATGCCTGCGTTCGCGTGGGTCCGAGATGCAGTGCTGTCGATTCAAGGTGGGCCGCTCGTATCGCTCACCGCCGCGATGAATCTGCTCGCGGGGCTTACTGGTTCAGCCTCAGGAGGGATGGCGATCGCACTCGACGCCCTTGGCGAGACTTACCTTCGCCTGGCCCAAGAGCACGGGATTGACCCTTCGCTGATGCATCGCATCGCCACGATCAGCTCGGGTACGCTCGACGCTCTTCCCCACAACGGTACAGTGCTGACCGTGCTGCAAGTGAGCAGGCTGACGCATCGTGAGAGCTATTTCGATATGGTGATGACGGTGATCGTTAGCGTGATCGTCTCGTTCGTCGCCGTGATTATTTTGGGATCAATCTTCGGGTCGTTCTGAGAACGAAATCAGGCGCGAAGCCAGCGCGGCGGTGGGCTTTTTATAGTGTCTTCGCCGATACGGAAGCCTTCCACAAACGCAACGCCTCGCTGGCCGCATGCGCGACTTTGGCCGCCTGGTTTGGGTCTGGCTTCGCACCGACCGGCAGAAAGACGACATTCTCCTCGCGACGCGCGAGCACTCGCTCGGCGAGTACCGCCCGCAAGAGCCATACTGCATCTTCGTCGCTGGTCGCGCGAATGCCGACCCAGCCGACGTATCGACGAGGCAAAACATGCACCCCTTTTGATCGGAAGGCGGCTTCAACTTCGTCAATCGCCGCATCGTAGTCTGGTCGAGCCGAGACAGCCTCGTGGGGGGTTGCGGGTTCCCAGACGGTCAATCCGGCCAAGGTTTGCTGAGAGTCGGTCAGGTGGCCGTCCCAATAATGATTGGACTTGGCTAACGCGACGATGACGTTCTTGATCTCTTTTTCAACGTAAAACTTGGGGCCGATGGGAAGTTGAAGGACGGAGTCTCGCCGCCGAGCAGAAACATTTTCCGCCGTGACCGCGAACTGGAACCAGGCCGCCTGTTCCGGCGATTCGCATTGCACGCCCATCCAACCTGGCGAGTACCCTTCACAGTGTTGCAATCCGGTAGTCAGCGCGATACCGCGTGCAATCTCCGCGATCACCTCAGCGCATCGTTTAGAGTTCGCTTCGACCTCTGCTTCAGACGCGGGTTCGAGCAAGCGTCCACGATGTGGTGGTCCCCCGGCCAATGCGAGATCGCAAAATGTCGTCCAAATTTGGTCCCACGCAACGCTTCCGTCCCACGCGTATTTCAGCCCCGCCGAACCCATCGAATTGGGGGAGACCGATGTGTAGCAATGCTGATAGCGCGGCGGCAGAAGGGCGTTCACCTTGTCATCAAGTGCCGCCAAGTCCGCCGTCACGCCTTCGGGGTGGATCGAGTCCATAAATGGTCTCTAACGCGTTGTTGCTGCCGGATGCAGCCAAGTCGGACTGAATTGTGTGTCTCGAAAGCGTCAGATCGAGAACGAATAGAGGGGCGCGGCGCTTGTCGACTGCACCAATTCTCCGCGGCATTGTAACAAAGGTATTCTCGTTTTTGATCTACCTTAACCGCTGTGAACCGAACGAGCCAAAATGAGTGAACGGACTGATCCAAACACCGATAGGACTCTGGTTGCCGGCTGCGTGCTGACTGCGACGGTTCGCACAGGGGGCGCCCGAGCTTGGCAGATGAGTAGGCGGTGAGATAAGTCTCGCGAGCTTTGACGCGAGACATTAAGGCGTAGCGGGCTCCCGTCTGTTAAATCGATTATCGCGACGGCGAGATTTCGGATTGGTTGAAGTCATACGAAGGGGGCAAAGAAGAAATCCGTCGACCACTGCCACTTTGACACACAACCTAGCATGAATGCACATAAAGCGTAAAGAATGTCGCTCGACTCGAGTAAATGTGCCCACGTTACTCTTTGGAAAAACGCTTTCAATAGTCACTTTAACAACGCTGTCGCGTTCGCGTTCGAATGAGAGGAACCAATCTTCAGGAAACCGAAGGACGAACTTCGCGCGGAAACGATCGCCGGACCAGTGCTGAAGCGTGGCCTGGCAGTTCGGTCCTAGCTGAAATTGCAAACTTCCGTTCACCTCTGTGACGATCAGCTTTCCCACGAGATCTGACGCGTAAATCCCAGTGTACTGGCTCAAAGGACCGCGCGGTTTTACCTGCACATCACGTTCGCGGTCGAGACGAGCGTTCTCAGCATCACGCGGCTTTTCGTATTCGTCGAGCACAGCCTCGATGAACTCACGATTGGTCCAGGCACGCGGGGCTCCGATCATGCGGTCGATGATGTCATACATCACCATCGAGTGCACGCCGGATGCCAGGTTCGTCAGCACCACCACCCCCAATTTCTCTTCGGGCACGAGCGCGATGATCGCGCCGGTCGATCCGGAGTGCGACACAAGCTTCTTCCCGTGGTAGTCCCGAATGAGCCAGCCAAACCCTGCGCCCATTGCGATTTGGCAATGAGCGATGGGAGACTTCGGAGCGTTTTTGATTGGATCGACCGCGTGAAGCGTCTGCATCTCGCGAATGGTCTCGGCTTTAACGAGGCGCCGACCGCGGAATTCGCCCTCAGCCAACTGAAAGATTGCAAACTTTGCCATGTCGTTCGCCGATGAGCAAATCGCGCCGGCAGGGCGGATCGCTTCTCGATAGCGCCGCGCACTGGCTGTAAGCGGGAGTGCCCATGTGCGGTCCTCTTGCAATGGACCGTCGACCAACAATCGGTCGTCAGCGTCGACATATTGCGTCGCGACATTCTCAACGCCGGCCATTTCGAGCACGTCCGGAACCGTCGCGGTCATCTCGAGCGGCTTCAGCACGCGGTCTCGAACAAATTCCGACCACGATTTTCCGGACACGCGTTCCACAATTTCGCCCGCCAGGATCGTCCCCATGTTGTTGTACCGGACGCCCACCCGGAACGGCGAAACCTGCGGAACGAATCGCATGCGTTGAATCAGTTCAGCACGCGTGAAATCGGCATAAAAATTGTCGGTATCGGCGAGTCCCGTGCGATGCGCGAGAAGATCCGCGATGCTTACTTCACGCGTCATCCAGTCATCGTGAAGCTGGAACTCCGGCAGGTGGGTGATGACCCGGTCGGTCCAGCGCAGCCGTCCTTCATCTACCAAGATTGCCAGGGCAGTGGCGTTGAATGCCTTGGTGCACGACGCAATCGGAAACATGGTGTCAGCGTCGACAGCGGCTTTCGTGCCCAACTTGCGGATGCCGTATCCACGCGAGAAAACCACGCGTCCGTCCTTGACGACCGACACCGCCATCGCCGGCGCGTGCCAGTCCTTCATCGCCGCCGAGGCATACGTGTCGAACTCGCGGAATGGATCCTCAGCCGCTTCAGCCGCGGCAGTATCGAACAGCAGGACCATAATCCAAGCAAGTGCAGCGAAAATGGCCGGCGGGCGAATTATCGCGTGCATGACGCCAGGTCCTCGATTTCCAGATGATCGTCGAGCGCACTGAAGAGAATCGCGTTTGTTCCCTCGCGCCGATCTAGACAGTTCATCGTACCACCGCCAACCCATCAACCCGCCCACCCAATCGATTCGTGCGCCTGGGGCAATTCTTAAATACCGGGTCGTGATGAGGCCTTCTTCGCGGTGGCGACATTCGCGAGCAATTTGGCATCCGCCGGCGACGAATGCTCAAACTCGACATTAAGCCCTAACTGTTGCGCGATCGAGGGCGAACTAGCCTGCAGGAATGCCAGATTATGTCCAGTTCGCATCCACACAGCAAATGTCGTATCCGAGATCGCCGATTTGTCAGGAGTGGACGCAGTGGTTGCTTGGGACATATCCGTCTCTTCCAAACTGAAACCTCAATCACCTTTATTGGTGCCGCGTGTAATAGGTCTACGACGCTTCGCTCGGTTGAGGCGGTTTCAACAACTTGATTCGATCGCAAGAATTTCTCAAGTGTCGGTGTTAGATTGCGACAGAAAAGCGTTCATAGCATGAGATGTTGTAGAAATCGTGGCCAAACTTCGCAAAGCTCCCAGGCTTCGCAGTTTTGCTCCGTCGACAATTTGCGGTTGCTGAATATTGTGGAATGCGATAAGCCTTCGCCTCATGACGGGTTATTTCAGCCGCGAATACGCTCAAGCGCTATCGGAATTCGGTCAGCCTCGGCAATTACAGCATTGCGAGGGCTGGATTCTCGATCGTTCGATCCCCGGATTCGCTCAACACGATGCGGCGGGGCTTTATCCACTGTTCGTCTGTTCAAGCTGGAAAGGCTTCGCGGCAGACCTTGAAGATCTGCAAGACGGCCTCGTCAGCTTGGTGCTCGTGACCGATCCGTTTAGCTCGCCTGATTTTGGACACCTGGACCAGCTCTTCAACGCGGGTGTTACGGCGTTCAAGCGTCATCACATTGTTGAGCTCGGCCACTCTATCGACGAATTCGTTTCTCGCCACCACAAGCGGAATGCGTTCAAGGCCCTTGAGTCGGTTACCGTTGAGCAGATAGGCGAGCCCGAACTCTTCCTCGACGACTGGGAAGAAATGTACGACGTGCTCAGGATTCGCCACGATATTCAAGGGATCGCCGCATTCTCGAGGCAATCGTTTGAGCGCCAGTTTAGAGTTCCAGGTCTCATTGCATTTCGCGCGGAAGTTGATGGAGTAACCACTGGTATGTTGCTTTGGTATGTCCAGAACAACATAGCTTATTATCATTTGGGCGCCTATAGCACTAAGGGATATGAGCTCAAAGTGTCCTTCGCTCTCTTCTGGGAAGCTATCTCCTGGTTTAGGGGTAAAGTGGGCTGGCTTGATCTGGGGGCGGGAGCGGGCATCGGCTCTGGAGCAGGGGGGCTTGATCGGTTCAAAGAGGGCTGGGCAACCGGATCTCGAACAGCCTACCTCTGCCGCCATATCTTCCAGCGTGATGCCTACGAGCAGATCGTGAAGGAGACGGGGACGCGTGGGGCTTCATATTTCCCCGCCTATCGATCCGTCGAGCTCTCGACGATTGCCTCGTCAGCTCAGGGGATATCACGCGATGGCTGACACCACTTATCGGCACATTGTCGAGCACTATGAATCGTGCCTCGCGCTTCACGGAGATACACACCGCGGCGTCGACTGGCCACGGCCTGAAGATGCCAAGGTACGCTACTCGGTGATGCTCGACGTGATCAACACCGGTCATGATGCAAGCAGCAGTCCCGTTAGTCTGCTCGACTTCGGCTGTGGAGCAGGTCATCTCCTGGACTACATACAGCGCGGCGGATTAGATCATATTCAATATACAGGACTTGATGCATCGGACAAGTTCGTCGCTCTTTGCCGTACCAAGCATCCTGATGTCGAGTTTCATTGCACGGATGTCCTTGAAGACCGCCAAACAGCTATCCCGCAATTTGACTATGTTGTTGCAAACGGGGTATTCACCGAAAAGCGCGAGATGCCGTACGAGGCGATGCTTTCATACTTTGAGGCGATGCTTGAAAAGATCTTCGCGATGGCGAAGGTTGGAATTGCCTTCAATGTGATGTCCAAGCACGTCGACTGGGAGCGCAGCGACCTGTTTCATGTTCCGCTCGATACACTTGCAGGGATTCTTACCTCTCGGCTTTCGCGCCATTACGTGATCCGAAACGATTACGGCCTATACGAGTACACCACCTATGTCTATCGGGAGCCCACGCGATGGCCAAGGTCGTGATCTTCGGTGTGAAGGACTTCGCGTCCCTCGCCCACTTTTACCTTCGGCACGATAGCCCCCACGAGGTCGTGGCATTCACCGTCGATCGTGAATTCTTGCCGGAAAGCGGGCAATTCGAAGGATTGCCGGTGGTCGCCTTCGACGATCTTGCTGACCGGTTCTCGCCAAGCGATCATCGCTTTTTCGCTCCGATGTCGCACAGGAAAATGAATCGGGTGCGCGAGGAAACGGTGAACCGGGCCAGGGCGAAGGGGTTCGAATTCATCAGCTATGTTAGCAGTAAGGCGACCACGTTTCCCGGGCTGGAAGTTGGTGAGAACTGCTTCATTCTCGAAGACAACACAATTCAGCCATTCGTAAAGATCGGCAACAACGTTGTGCTTTGGAGCGGCAATCACATCGGCCATCATAGTGTCATTGGCGACCATGTGTTCTTCACGTCACATGTCGTGCTCTCGGGACACTGCACAGTTGGTTCGCATTCATTCTTTGGGGTGAATGCGACGATTCGCGATGGCCTCACCATTTCAACCGGTTCGCTGGTCGCGATGGCGGCGTGTGTGACACGTGATACAGAGGAGTGGGGCGTCTACAAGGGTAATCCCGCTCGCAAGAGTGATGTCCCGAGTCACGCACTCGATTTCTGATTGGACTCTTGCTCGATTAGGAGGAATGTTTCGAATGCAGTGGCGGAAGCTGGGTCGCGTCATCACCGAACATGCCGCCTATCCCACCGTGGATGAGGTTGACGGTAAGGTGCGACTCTACTTTTCGCGGCGCAATGAGCAGGGGAAATCTTATACTTCCTATGTAACCCTCAATTCGGGCGATCCTCTCAATGTCATCGCGACCTTTGATCAGCCGTTGCTTGAAGCAGGGCTGCCTGGAACGTTCGATGCCGATGGTCACGCCGCACGCTGCGTTGTTGATACTGATAACGGCAAGCTAATGTACCTCATCGGTTGGAATCGGTTGCACTCAGTCCCATATCATCTCTCAATTGGTTGCGCACGATCTGAAGACGGTCGGACCTGGACCAAACTGGCAGGGCCGGTGATGGATAGATCCATCGATGAACCATATCTTTGCACTTCGCCATGTGTCATTCGCGATGGCGATCGTTACCGAATGTGGTATTGCGGCGGCCTGGGGTGGCAGAGCTTCGAGGGACGACTTGAACCGCTTTATCGAATTCATCACGCCGAGTCGCGTGATGGCCTTTCGTGGCGGCGAACGCCACATGTTTGTATCGACACGTTCGCTGGTGGCGATGCGATTGCGTGGCCGATGGTCTGGCGCGAAGGAGCGCAATATCGCATGATTTTCTCGTTCCGCGGCCGCGCGGGTTATCGCGATGACGCGAACCATGCTTATCGGTTTGGATTTGCGGATTCTGCGGACGGATTGTCGTGGGAAATTCGCAACGATGAGATTGGTCTCGAGCGCGCGAGTAGCGGTTGGGATTCCGTAATGATGACTTATGCAGCATTTCACGGAAACCATCTCTTCTACAACGGCAACGGCTTTGGCGCGACGGGAATTGGTGTTGCGCTTCGCGTGCATTGAGCTTCGACCAGGATTTTCGGGAGGGATCCCATGCAAGACGGACTGAAGGACCAACTCGAAGACCTTGCAATCTGCGGTGGCACGCCCGCGTTTGAAACGCCGTTGCACGTTGGGGCGCCGAACATTGGGGATCGGGACCGGTTGCGCGAGCGCTTCGATGATATTTTCGACCGCCGCTGCCTGACGAACGGCGGCCCGTACGTGCAGGAATTCGAGGAGCGCGTCGCCAAGATTGCCGGTGTTCCTCATTGCATCGCCACGTGCAATGGGACGCTCGCTCTCGAGATCGCGATCAAAGCGCTGGGATTGTCGGGCGAGGTGATTGTGCCGTCGTTTACGTTCGTTGCGACGGCTCATGCGCTTCAGTGGCAAGAAATCACTCCGGTGTTTTGCGACATCGATCCCGACACCTTCAACATCGACCCGAACCGCGTCGCCGAGATGATTACCCCGCGCACTACAGGGATTCTTGGCGTTCATTTGTGGGGACGGCCGTGCAACACACAGATGCTTGTCGAAGTCGCGCGCGAACGTAATCTCAAACTACTCTACGACGCGAGCCACGCCTTCGGTTGCACTCATCGCGGCCGTGCGATTGGTAGCTTTGGAGACGCTGAGGTCTTCAGCTTCCATGCGACCAAGTTCATCAACACGATTGAAGGCGGGGCGATTCTGACGAAGAACGACGAACTGGCCGAGAAAGCGCGACTCATGCGCAACTTCGGCTTCGTCACTTACGATAACGTGACGCATGTCGGCACGAACGGAAAGATGAACGAGCTTTCCGCAGCGATGGGACTCACGTCGCTCGACCATATGCCCCACTTCATCGAAACCAATCGTGCCAACTATTGGTCGTATCGCAAAGGTCTGGCAGATATCCCTGGACTTAGCGTGATTTCGTACGACGAACGTGAAGAATGTAACTATCAATATGTCGTTGTTGAGGTTGATGAGGACGAGGCAGGAATTGACCGCGACCGGATCGTTCAGATTCTTGCTGCAGAACGCGTCCTGGCAAGACGGTACTTCTATCCCGGCTGCCACCGCATGGAACCGTACCGATCCTACTTCCCACACGCAGGCCTGCTATTGCCCGTAACTGAGCGCCAGAGCGGCCGGATCTTCTCGCTACCGACGGGCACGGCGGTTGGCGAGGAAGAAATTGAAAAGGTTTGCAGGATTGTGGCGACAGCGGTGAAGCACAGCGATGCGCTGGGCCAGCGCCTGGACAAACGGATGATCGCGGGCACAACTGCCGGGTATCGACATCGCGTGGCATGAGCCTCGCAACACGAATAGACATGAGCACGACGATGTTTTCAGGAATTACGAAGCGGATCACCAGGTCGATGGGGAGAAAGCCGTCCCTGGAAATCCATATACCGATCAGTCCTACACCGACGTTCTTCAACATGGTTCAGTGCTTCGTACTGTCGCTCAGGCATTTTGGCGGTTCATACAAAGATGCGCCAGTAATCTTGACGATTGGCGACGTGAACATTGATCACGGTGTTGCCGATCGCTATCCGTGGCTCCCTCGTCTTGGCGTTGAGATTCGTTGGGTGCCTGAGGAAGCGTTCCGGCGATATTCGTACTACGCTACTGGCGACACGCGATTCAATCACGCCTTCAAATCGGATGTGGTTCTGTTTCTGGATGCCGACATTCTGGTCGCCGCGCCGTTCGACGAGATGATCCACGATGTGCATGAGCGTGGCGTCGTCGCCGGGATGATTGCTCCCGCCAGTCCGCTTCAGTTCTGTAAATCACCCACAACGTGGCATGATATTTATAAGTTCTGCGAGCTCGAACAGACTCCGGAACTTCGCTACGAACATCCTGGATGGCCTTATTACTTTTCCAGCGATGCGGCTTACCAGTATTCGCCGATCTACTACAACTTTGGCGTGGTCTGTGCTCCTGCGACGGTGATGAAGCAACTTGCGACTTGCTATTTCTCTTATCTGCTGAAACTGCGCGAACTTACTGATTCCGACTTAGTGGCTCAGATGGCCCTTACGATTGCAATTATCAAGCTTGGAATTCCTGCGGCATCACTTCCTGTCCGGTACAATTTTCCAAATCACCCCATGCTCGAAGCGTTGCACGGCCCGGAAATGCCGCTCGCGAAGCTTTTGCATATGAAAGAGAATCATCAGATCGAGAAGATGACTCTTTTCTCCGATCCTATGGAAATCAAAGCGGCGCTCGAGCGAACCGATCTCAGAGGAATTAACCAAATTGCTCAGCGCGTGATCGCAGAGACCTGGGCGGAGTTTACTCCCACTTTGGCTACTTTCTGACGATCGTCGAAAGCGACAAGCGTGAGTCGCGGCAATGAAATCGCTCGTTCTACCGAGCATCCTGATGTCGCCAGGCACACGCAAAGAGTCTATCGGCTTGCACGCCAGATGCGGATCGTGCCGTCGTGGCTACCAGAGAGAAGCGCCTTCGCGTCATGCGTAAACACCAACGAATTTGCCCAGTTCTTATGGCCCTTCAAGTAGGTTAGTAGCGTTGCCTTGGGAACGTCCCAAAGTTCAATCTGCCCATTGATGGATGCGGAGGCAAGCGTTTGGCCATCTGGTGTGAAGGTCAATGCGTGACATTCTCCTGGTGCGCCTCCAATGGTGTTGATGATCTCTCTGGAATCCGCATCCCACAGGACAATATTTCCCTGGTCGTCACCAACCGCAACAGTGTTTCCATCGGGGCCGACGGCGATTGCTGAGGCGTCGTGCTTTTCGCGGGGGAGCAGGGGAATCTGTGTGCCCGTTGAAGGATCCCATATGAATGCGTATTGATTGCAGACGAGAATGCGCTTGCCGTCGGGAAAGTATCGGGCGTTCATCGCCTTGGAATCCATACCGTCGAGAACGTTCACGCATTTACCGGTTTCAACGTTCCATACTCGAACCGAGCGGTCCCACGAGGCTGATGCAAGATACCGGCCGGACGGATCGAAATGGACGGAACGCACCTTGTCGGTGTGTCCAACAAAATCGCGAATGAAGTGGCCTGTCGTGGTATTCCAGAGCTTCAGATTATTGTTGTTCTCAAAACTTCCCGAGGCGATGAATCGGCCATCGGGGCTGTAATCAATGGCGCCAACCGATGCGTTATGACCGGTAAGTGTATGTGTTTGTTCGCCCGTCGCGAGGTCCCATATGTTAAGTTTCGCACCTTCGCCGCCGCTTGCGAAAGAGGTTCCGTCAGATGATGCTGCTACGGACCACACCCATTCTTCCGAGTCGCCATCAATCACGTCAGGGCGAGGGATACCTGGCCTCAAGTGCCAGCGAATGATGTTGGTTTCGCTGAAGTATACAAGTGTGTCGTCGCCTCCGTTGGGGCAGAAGCATGGAATTCCTGCAACCGGCTTTTCTTGCTGTGGTATCGGCTCGTCTCGAATCAGGTTGCCGCATAATGCAGGTGGATTCGAATCCCAGGCCATGAGGATGCTGCCGGATCGGTCGAATGCGCAGAGCGTCGTTTTGCTCTGTGCAAATGTTTGTGGTGACAACCATTTGTCGTTGTATGTACGATATTGCAATCGGCTGTGCTCTCCGCGGTTAGCCAATTCGTCGCCGTGATGCACTGAGAATTCCGCGATGATTTCGTTCGCACAATTCAAAAAGAACCATGCCGCCGAGTCAGGGCTGAACGAGAATAGCTCGCGATCAGTATTCGAGAAGCATTTGCTCGTTGAGACATAATCGAGTCGCGGATTACCTTCGGCAATGTTGAACATTGTGACTCGTCGCGGCTCATTGAGGCTCACGGCGAGTCTCAATGAATTTGGCGAGAAGGCCATGTTGAGGATCTGACCATCCGTTTCTTTGAGTCGAACTCCCGTTCGCGTTGACCGCATTTCAAAGAATTCAACGTCATTTCCTGTTGCAGCCCCATATGCGATGTAACGCCCATCCGGCGATGTAGCGAAGCAATCGCGATAAGTGAGCTTGCGATCAAGTGAAGGCGAGGTAGTGTGATTGAGATCGATAAGTTGAAGAGTTCCGACTCTTTGTTTAAGGGGCGCGGAAACCGCAAGAGTTCGATCACTGTCGAGGAAGATGGGGCGAGATTTAGGATCTTGGGTGTAGGGAATTGGTAGCGAAGTTCCAGTGGCTAATTCAACGAGCAACAGTTCGTCACCACGATGGATCGCTAGCAATTCGCCTTTATTTGAAAACACGAGTGAGTGGATCGGCTGAACCGATGGATCCGAGAGGAGCAATCGTTTGTGTTTGAGTCCGGTTAACACGTAGATGTTTCCGGCTTGATCTGCCCAGGCGATCTTGTCACCTGCGCGAGAAAATGCCGCGTTCGTCGGTTTTGCATCCAGTCGAAAGAGAAACTCCATGTCTGGCTTGGTTTTGTTCGCCACGAAGCGAAAGGGAAAACCGTGAATGAGGCGATTGGTGTTCACTTGAGACAAAAAGGCATGGGCTGGTGAAAAATTCGACAGATGCATTTGGGTATCTGCGTTGTGTATCGAGGCGATATCGTCATGCAGTCTTAGTTGCGAGCTCGCCTCTTCAAGCTTGCGTGCGGTATCGGCTCTTGAAGCCGACTCTCTCTCGACACCGATTCTTTGCGCGATGTAGATCGACCAGCTTGCGATCACTGTCGTTATGAAAAGAATCGTGAGAAGGACTGATAACAACTGAGACGGCCGCGCTCTTGACCAGTGCAAGAGACGCCTGATCACAGAGTAGTGCCGGCGCTTGATTGGCTTGCCCAGCCGAAAGTTTTGCAGATCTTGCCGGAGCGAATCCGCGGATGGATAACGAGCTTCAGGATCTCGTCTGAGGCAGACAAGGCAGATCGTTTCGAGATCTTTGGGCAGGTCCATTGAACGTAGAACGCGTGGGCGAACCGGCGGACTCAGGTCCTGAATCCTGGAAACGAGCTGTGCGCCGCTGACTCCTTCATAAGGCAATCGGCGCGTCAGTAATTCATAAAGGATCACGCCGAGGGCATAAACGTCCGCGGCAGTGGTCGCTTTCGCACCCGGAGCGAGTTGCTCCGGGCTCATGTAGGCAAGCGTTCCAATCGGCGAAGTGCTTTGGCTGCGATCGTCGTTTGTCTCAAGCGCTTTGGCCAAACCAAAATCGCCGACTTTGGGGATGAACCGCGGAAGACCATTATGGTCGCCGGCCTGTTGGACCAGCATGATGTTTCCGGGCTTCAGGTCGCGATGCAATATGTTCTTATTATGAGCTTCTTGCAACCCGGCGGCTATCGATTCGACGAGTTCTGCAACCCATCGGGCGGGAAGTGGTTCATCCTTGGACCACGTTTTTAGCCATGTTGCCAGCGAGCCGTCTGGGCAATACTCCATCACAATCAATGGCAGCGAATCGACTTCATCAGCCCAATAAACTTGGACGATGTTTTGATGATGAATTCTGGAGCCGATTCGCGCTTCATTCAAGAAAGTTGCGAGTGTCTTAGCATTAGGAGGAGGATCGTTTCTGGGGATTTTTATTGCTCGCTCGACGCCTAGCACGGTGTCTCGCACACGATAGACGACGCCGAATGATCCATATCCTACCAAGCCAAGCGATTCGAATCGCGAAGATCCATTGATGCTCGATGAGGCTGCTGGAGTGGCTGGAATCGGACTGCTGCTAGGGCGGCCGGCGGCTTCTCGGAATAGTGAGAGAAATTGTGCATATTCTTCAAAGTTGGATTTGTCATTGCTCTCGCCTTCGTCACCACCGTTTGACGGGTCAGCCATGGTATCTGCTTTCTTATCCCGTTGTGTGGACGTTGGCTGCCTCTCATCATCCGGGAATGATTTTGCTTCACCCATGACCTTAACCGCATGTCGGGCCGACCATGCGCTCACATGAACGATAAGTTTTGGTTAATCTTGGCCGCGCAGTTTCGGCGATTGCCTGCAGAGTGGCAGGCGTTCAGAGTCGAAATCAGACAATGCGATAGGCGCGTAGCGACGAATTGAATCTAACGATTCAATCTTTAAACATCAGCGATGAAATGTCAAAACTCTAGAACCAAAGTGCTCGGCACATAAGGTATGCGCGATTATGAATTCGTGATTGGATTACTCGTTTGCGAACGCATGCTTAAGCCGGATCAGTGCGGATCGCGTCGCTCTACTAGCGAATGCCGCCGAGTGCCCACGTCGTCGGCCGATTTCTTCGCAGGTTAAGCCTTCCTGGTAACGCCAGAGCAAAAGCTGGCGATCGGCTGGATCCATTTTTGTCAGACACTTGCTGAGTCGCAGAACCTCATCCTGCCGTGAAGCCTTGGTGCCAACAGAACTACCTGGGTCGATAATACTTGCGTCAATCGGCACGAATCGCTTCGGCCGGCTTTTCTTTGTCGATTTGAAGAGACATCGGCGAATCCATTTTTTGAATTCCGCACCGTCTACCCTGGGCGACTCGCCGCCCTTCGCTTTGACGAACGCACGCAGAAGTGCACGTTGAACCACGTCGGAAGGATGCTCGAGGCCGCGTTTGTGGTCCCCTCGAACGCGATGCGCTATGAACAACAAAAAAGGGCGGTACGAGCTGATTACCTTCTCGACGATTTCAATTTCAGCTGGCGAAAGCGATTTCGGGGCAATCAGAGAGCCCATTTCCAAGTTCTCCGAACGGAATTCTCAGAAAGAGGTTACGGGTTCTCGCATATCGTCCCAATGAGAATAGGTGATCTTAGCACCTAGAAGCAACCTTGCATATCTACTCACTCCCTGCGTTTTCAATTCAGAACGCCACTCGACCGTCGGTTGTAATGGGCGTTTTTTTCAGAATGGAACCGAGCAAAAAGACGCGTGTGCCCACTGCATTGTGGGCGTCGAATGTGAATTGAGATGTTTGAAAAGCACGGACGTTCGCCGGGTGCGGGCTGGGAATGTTGCTTTTTCGGAACGTTTCTTAAATCTGTCGTTCTTTGGTTACGAAGATCGATTGTGCGTCCCAATGAGACAGTGGAAAGATCGATTTTGCGATTGGAGTCTTTTCTGCACTTTATGCGTGCATGGGACCCGCTCGTAAAACGGAACTCTCCAACCGTCGCGCCTGATTAGATCCCCGGCTAATCGTTCCGGCGCACCGGCTCCGTTCGTGGTGATTGAATCCCCCCCTGGTCACGCGCTGTCTCGACGTTGAGGCAGCGCTGTGACTACTTCGTTTTCGAAGGCTTGTCGCTTTGAGGTCCTTCTGCGAGTGAGCTTCCTTCCAATTCGCAAGCCGGGGATCCGTTTCAGCTAATGAGCGACGATCATCAAATCTCTCGGGGCTGCCGTGATTCTCGGTGCCATCAAAATCGGCTCATAGAAAGGTGCGATGCCCGGTTGCACGAGACTCTGTTTTCGGCCGATCGCTATTTGGTTCTAACACGTATGAGTTGAGAGTTCGGCAAGAATGGGAAGTTGAACAAATGGGAATTGTGTGGTGTACCGGGTAAATTGCCAGAGATAAGCGTATTTATAATAATGTTGAAGAATGTCAACGTTTTCTCTTTCGGCGGTTCTGGGGCTCGAAGTTTTCCTTGTTATGGTTTAGATAAGTACCGCCGACTGACTCAACGAACAGGACGAACTAGTCGTAGAGTCCTTTTATGATTCTATGTCGTTGAGTGCCGAGTCGAATTGGTCAGGCCTTATGACTTGCAGAATTCATTATGAGGCCGATTTTATGTTGACTCTGGTCTGGCGCCGGTGATCAGAATTCACTGACATGGGGATCTTAGCTGTGGCCGCTCTCTCCGTCGAACGCATGAGAGCCGTTGGAATTCCGCGGAGCGCTCTGATCTAAGCTGGTTGGTTCCCGTGACGTTCGTATTCAGCCGATTGCCATTTTCGTACAGCGACTTTCAGCGAAAGAACTGACATTGGAGGAAGTGGTGCAAGCGGAGAACGATAAAGTAGGGACCAAGTTTAGATTGCTCAGGTTGCTCGCTGGGATAATGTTTCGGGAACTGGAGTCATTAACGTTTTCGAATGCTGAGGCGGTTGAGGTTTTAGTCGCCGAATTGTTTCGCTCGCAGTACCCAGATTTTGCGGCCGAAGAAATCGCGATTGCAGCGAGCCTTCTCAAGGAGGTCGCAGCTTTGGAGTGAATCTCTCGTCTCTGGCCTGATCCTCGCGCTGGCGAGTTTTTGCTTGAGGCGAGTCGCGTTGCCGTTGATGATGTTGCTAGGCGGATTGCCGTCTCGCCCCTAACACATCGAGGCATCCATGTCGAATCTCGCTTTGTTGCCATGTCGTCGATTTGGGTTCGCTATCGCAATTCCGATTGGTCTCGCGTTCTGGATTCTGTGCGGAACTAGTTCCCGCATTTATGCCGATGAAACCGTTGCGGGTATCAAATCGTTTCGAGTGAAAGACGAAGTCTCGGCGTGGGCGCTTGACGAGGCTTCCGGGCGTATCTTCGCGGCGCTGGTTGGAAGTAATCGCGTCGTCGAAATCGATCCTGCGTCGAGCGAACCAAAAACGCAGTTCACGGTCGCTGCAAGGCCGACCGAATTGTTTATCAAGGGGAGACGGCTCGTCGCGGCCTGCCAGTCGACATCATCGCTCTATGTGATCGACCTTGATACCAACAAGGTTCTTGGGAATGTGCAGTTAACGGGCAAGGGGCCGTATGCCCTTTTCGGCTCGAAGGCCGACAATCCTTATGTTTATGCGATTTGCAATACAGGATCGGCCTGGTGGGATGGTGAGGTGTTTCAGGTAGACGTCGCGGCACGCTCGATCAGAGGACGTGTGCGCGTGCAGCGCTGGAATCAGTCGCATCCGGTTCACGTGGTGATGTCGGACAATGGCCGCTGGATCTCTCCCGATGCTCGTGGCGCGTCGAGCCCGAGCGGTGGTGATCTCATGGAAGTTGATGAGTCAACTCTGGAGTTTCGCGGTCGGCAGCACCTTCACGAGAGCTTTGGGCCGACCATTGCTGCGCCTCAGAATCGGGGATGGGTTTTAGGGAGCACGCTGTACGCTATCGACTTGACTGGGCCGATCCGGACTTTTGCGGGAGCACCGGTTGCTGTGCATCCCAGGCTCGACCTCGTCGCATCGCTTGTTGATTCGGCTCAAAAGCCTCTGGTTCAGCCGACGGGCGCGCCAGTTACGAATAGCACTGTGTCTGTCGTTTTTCAAACGCACTCACAAGCCCGCACGCTGAAGAATCTGGTTCTGGGACCACTTGTTGACGCCTTCGCAGAACCCCGTGACAGTGGCAATGTGCAAGGCGTCCGTGGTGGATCAGATCCGTACATTCGGTTCGACGCCAAACGTGAGCGACTTGTCGTCACCTGGCGTCAGATCGGATACATCGTCGACCTCAAGAAGGCGGGAGTCGAAGCAGCGCCGGCGTTGGTGCTTGAAGTGCCGTCGCAAGTGACGGCCGCCGTCGGAACCACGATCAAGGTGCCGCTGGCGTTGACCAACCCGGAGTTGAAGGCGAAGACGACGCTTGAAGTTGTCTCGGGACCAGACGGAGCGGCGGTGCGGGACAACGAGTTGGTATGGTCGCCGACGGCGGTCGAAGCGGGGTTGCACAAGATTGTCGTCGGCGCGAAGTCCGGTGATGTGACCGATCGGGCGACCATTGAGGTTCGCGTTGGTGTCAAAACGGTCGATCTCGGAATGATTGCGCTGGGAATGGCGGTCGATGCGCGTCGGCCTCGCGTTGTGCTTTGGGGGCAGAAGCCATCGACGGACGGGCAAGCCGTCGAAGGCTTGGGACAGGGAACACCTAGTGTGGTGGTCGTCGTTGACACCGAGCAGGGGCGAATCATCACACGTCGTCTGCTGCATCGCCAAGTGCGCGGTTTGGTGTCGATTGATGGAACGATTTTCTACACACCTACAGAAGGTGCGTTTCTCTATCGACTATCTCCAAACGAGCCTGATGACGCTGAACGCGTATTCCTCGATTCGCCGGCGACGTTTATTGAGGAACTGCCGGGGTCGGTATTGTCGGTAGTCTCACAGAACGGCAAGCGGCGATCGTACAACCCGAAAACACTGCAGCCGATCGACCAAAGCGCAGACGGCTCGTCCAGTGATTCAAGCCTATTTCCGCGGACGGCTGTCCGCGCCAGCAAGCAACCCGGTGGCACGGTCTGGGTCGATGCGCAATGCTTGCCGCCCGAGGGTGGCGAGCCGATTTGCCTTAGCGGATCGCTGAATCTCCCGACGATCATAGGCGATGGGGCACCGATGGTCGGTTTTGTGATGCAAGGCCACGACTGCTGGAGCCGGCGCATCAATGGAGAGTCTTTGGTCGACTGGCGTGGAAACCAGGTGACGCGCTGGAATAATGCGCGGGCGACAATTTTGACGGAGTTCCCGGTGGTTGTCGTCTCGCACATGGAAGCCCCGGGCACGACACGAACATTGCGCGAGGTTATGGAATATCGCGACTTGATCCAGGGAAACGTACTGAACAGTCAAGTCATTGGCGAGTTGCCGGCGAGTACCCCCTATAACCAGTTCATCCATTCAAGCGATTCGCCGCTCATCGCCGCCGTTCAAGGCACCATGGCGGTCGTTCGTTACCATCAATTATATCTCGCGCCCATTCCGCTGGTGGCCGTTACAACCGCTCCCGTGCCCGTGCATTTCGATACCCCGCGAATGCCGTTGGTAACCAGGCTGCATGATCAAATCGAAGTCAAACTCAAGGCGTCTGGCGGTAAAGGTGCTTTGACCTACGCATTGGCGCGAGACATACCCGGTGTGAGCGTCGATCGTACGTCGGGCACGTTGCGCATTTCGCCGCTTGATGCATGGAAGGTTCGCCAGGTTCCAGTACGAACCGACAGTGCGACTGCCGAACGAAATCTACCTTCGCTGCGCAGGACGTTTCGGGATTTGACGGGTAAACCGCTTCCGGCGGGTACGTTTCCGTACGAGATGAGGCTGACCGCACTCGCTCGTGATGATGAAGGACAACAGGGTAGTTTCGAGCTTTCGACGATCGTGCTTGTGCCTCGTGAGGAGGCGGTCGATACGCGGGCGCCTGCTCCCAATGCAATGCAGCCGAGAATAGCGGTAACTGCGCCCAAGACGCAAACGGATGAATCCATTCGGTAACTGGAGGAGAGGTTGAGACGTACCGAGATTATGCTTGAAGGAGTTCTCCGCAAACTCGAACGCATTGAGAAAGCGTTGCCCGAAGAATCCAAGGACAAGGAGTCCAAGAACTAGGGCACCGGCTGAAGCGATCATCAAAACTTTGCGACGAACTGGCTCACATTCGGTCAGTTGGCGAATTCGGGCTCCTCACCTCATAAGGAGTCCGAAAAGCCGATGAGCGAACAATTCGCGAAAAATCGCCGAGAAAGCGCGAACATCTTGCGAGGGATGTGCGTCTACACTGAGCACAGACGCGAAGTCATCACTTACAAGACCACCGAGGCCGCCGTGTTAACGAATCGTTCCAGTTACCTCCGAGATCATAATGATGCGGGTCGACTGAACGGTCAACCGACGGGTCCCGAGTGCGCGTTTAATCTGCGATTGTGATTGCCAGCTCATCAACCTTGAATGGTTCGACCGGGCCCGGCGTCACAGCGACTGCCGGGCCTTTTTCGTTTGAATGGACTGGTAGCTGAGACGGTATAGCGGCGGTTTGAAGCACCGCAGACGTGGATTCGAGCGCCACCCAGTCCACTCGGCTCGTTGAAGGTTCTATGGCCCGTTCGTCTATCGGTTCAGGACACCGCTCTTTCAAGGCGGAGAGGCAGGGTTCGATTCCCTCACGGGCTGCTCGCTCATTGCACGGGATGTAGGAAAGTCTGGTAATCCGCCTGCCTTGGGAGCAGGAGAGCGCCGGTTCGAATCCGGCCATCCCGATTTTTTGCCGCTTTTGCGTCAAAAAATAGAGAGTTGAATGAAGAGAGTGGAGAGTAGAAAGAGTTCAGATTCGGAGCGGAACATGATTAGGTATAAACGCGCGGCCCTCATGCAGACTTATGCGGGGCTGTGGTGTAACGGCGGCATATCGGCCTTTTAAGCCGGTTGGTGAGGGTCCGAATCCCTCCGGCCCCATCTATAGGCCAACGAAAAGACGCACTGCCGGCTTGTAGTTCAACGGCAGAACACGCGGCTGATAACCGCGAGACGGAGGTTCAACTCCTCCTGAGCCGACTCACGCACATAGGTTCGGGACTGAAGTGTTACTGGCAGCATGCCTGGCTCTTAACCAGGGGGTGAGGGTTCAAATCCCTCCGGTCTCATTCGGCTTGCACTGGTCGTCTAGCGGCGAAGACTCCGCATTCGTAATGCGGCAACGTGGGTTCGAGTCCCACCCGGTGCTCTCGGCTTCTTTGACAATCAGGTTGCAATACGTTCGTGCCCATGATGTAGCGGTAGCCTACCGTCTTGCCATGGCGGATGTGCGGGTTCGACTCCCGCTGGGCACTTGGCTTTCAGCCAGATCGATCCATACCGGGGTCGCATAAGCTGGTTTATGCGCCTCACTGTTAATGAGGAGTTCGTAGGTTCGATTCCTGCCCCCGGTGCTTTGTTTGAATTGAAAAAGTGCCCTTGGCCGAGCGGCTTGAGGCACCGGTCTTCCAAACCGGACAGGCGGGTTCAACTCCCGCAGGGCACTCTCGGGGGTAGTTTCTGTTGGTAAGAAATCCCTGAATTTGAATCAGGAGTTCGCAGGTTCGATTCCTGCTCCCCGAACATTGAGAAGTGTTCAAGTAGCGTAAGCACGAATTATCAAATTTGATCCGGGGCAGTTGCTGTTGGTAGTGACACCGCGCTCTGAACGCGGAGGCCGCTGGTTCGATTCCAGCACCCGGAACTCTCGAAACATGGCCCGGTAGGCTAACTGGCAAAGCCACCTGCCTTAGAAGCAGGGCATTGGGGGTTCGAATCCCTCTCGGGCTACTCTCTCACTCTATGTCAATCGATCATTCGCCCTCGTGGAGCAGTCTGGAGTGCTCGCTACCCTGTCAAGGTAGAGGCCGTGGGTTCAAATCCCATCGGGGGCGCTGTTATACAATTTGCGGGTGGGCCAGCGCTCAACTGGGTCTCATAAACCTGGTCCTCAGGTGCAACTCCTGAACCCGCAACTCGCGAATGATCGTCCCGTCGTCTAGCGGCCAAGACGCCTGCCCTACAAGCAGGATACCGCAGGTTCGAGTCCTGCCGGGATGATTCGGTTGTTTGTGTGATCGTATGAGGATGGGCGGCTGGTCCAATGGGAAGACACCTGGTTTGCACCCAGGAGATCGGGGTTCAATTCCCCGGCTGTCCACTGGTTTTTACGGAAGGTAGCCGGATACGGTTTGCCGGGCCTCTTTGCTAAAGAGTGCGCTCGAAAGGGCATGGGGGTTCGAATCCCTTGCCTTCCGCTTCTTCGCCTGCGGCGAAGAGAGAGGAGAACGGAGAGAGTGGAGAGTAGAAGGAGTTACGGTTTCGACACGTTTCAGTATTGATGGTGCCCGTGGTGTAACGGAAGCACATGAGATTGTGGATCTCAAGGCGCTGGGTTCAACTCCCGCCGGGCACCCTGGTTTTCGTTTCTCGGAGGTTTCGATGACGACCGATGTGCTTGCTCGACAAACGCTAGTTCTCAACCGACATTGGCAACCGATCCACGTGACGAGCGTGGTTCGTGCTCTGACGATGCTCTGGAACGAGGCGGCCCAGGTCGTTGAGCCGGATGAGTATCGGCTCTACGGCTGGCACGAATGGTCGGAACTCACTCCTCCGCTCGATGCTCCTTGTATTCGCACGGCTCACAGGCGTCTGCGAGTCCCCGAAGTTGTATGCTTGACACATTATGACCGTGTGCCCTCGAAGGCGGTTGCTTTCAGCCGCCGCAACGTCGCCAAGCGCGATCATCACACGTGTCAGTATTGCGGCGTACAGCCGGGGTGGGATCGAATCACCATCGACCACATCATTCCGCGATCGCGCGGTGGTACATCAAGCTGGTTGAACTGCGTGGCGGCTTGCCCGGAGTGCAATGCGATCAAGGCAGACCGCACGCCCGAGCAGGCGGGAATGCATTTGCGTCGCCGGCCGACTCGGCCCGACTGGAAGCCATTCCACGCAATTCATGACGGTGCGATCGCAAGCTGGTCGCGATTCGTAAATGATGCACCGAGTCTCGCACTTGCGTGATTCATGACAGGAGCGTCCTCCTGGGAGAGGACTCCGGCTCCAACCCGGACGGACAGGGTTCAAATCCTTGCGCTCCTGCTGTTTTTTGCCCTTGGAGTGTTACGAACGGCACACGACTTTTCTCAAGTTGTGGACCAGGTTCGACTCCTGGCGGGCGTACTCCCTGTGAGTGTGTTGGGTGCACGGCGGTGTTCGAAGCCGCAAGGCCGGGTTCGACTCCCGGGCGGGGGATTTTCGTTGTTTGGGTAAACACGTCCTCGGGGTGTGATGGATGGCACACGACTCTGCGAAGGTCGAGGACCGGGTTCAACTCCCGGCGAGGACATTGAAATCGTAAACATGACGCTGGAGCCAGACGGCCAGGCAACCGGCTGCAACCCGGTGGAAGTGGGTTCGACTCCCACCAGCGTCTCTTGTATGAGGATCAGAATTCTCATACTCAACTTTGCAAGAGAGCATATGGCATCGTCGGGCCAGCGGCGTACCGGCCTCGCTTTTGGCGATTGGCGCAGGGCGTTCCGTGAATGGAATGAAAACCGGGGCGATGTCGTAGGCGTGGTAGCTCACCTGGATAGAGCGACAGACTTAGAATCTGTAGGTAGCGGGTTCGACTCCCGTCCACAACCGTCGGCTTAACACCGACTCACGAGACCGTGAAACGTCTCTACTCTGGCCCGAGGGAGACGAGCGAACGATTCGATCCACCGTGGAAGATGGTTTAATATCATCCTCGGCACCACGAATGATCGCCCTGTAGAAAGTGGATTCCGCTGCTCCATCTGATTGGATGACAGCCGAAAGTCCGGTAATCCCCCAAAGCTTCGGCTTCGGTATTCCGGCGCTGGGCCAATCGTCAATCAGTGAAGTAGCTCAAACCTTCTCCGCGTTCCGTTCGTGTGATCGGTTCGGCGATTCGTCTCCCGACGGCTTTTCCTTAACCACCCAATTGCCGATGTCTTTTTCATAATTGCCCAATGGACTCTGTCCGGGGGCGAGGAGGCTCCCATGTTGCGGCTTCGCCGTATCAAGATTCGCAGCTATGAAGTAGGTCTACATTTTCGCGAAGGAGAATTCCAGGGCCTGCTCAACGAGGGGACGCACTGGATTTTCGACCCACTCCGACGCCACGTCGTAGAAGTGGTCTCGCAGCGTGCGCCTCAGCTTGTGCACGAGAAGCTTGACCTCATCGTCAAGTCGGGCGTACTCAAGGGGCTTGCCGTGATGGTCGACCTCAAGGACGATCAGCGCGCGCTTGTCTGGATTGATGGTCGCTTCAGCGGCATTTTGTCGCCTGGCCTCTACGCGTATTGGACGAATCCGCGCGACGTGCGAATCGAGATCCTCAACGCGACGCAGCCTCGGTTCGATCACCCACAGTTCAAAGTGATCGCGCGAGCGCCTCAGGTCTACTCGACGCTTGAACTGGTCTCGGTGAACCGCGGTTGCGTCGGGGCTCTTTTTGTCGATGGTGATTACACGAATACGCTTGCACCGGGGCGCTATGCTTTTTGGCGTGGTGTGGCTGATACACGCGTTGTCGAAATCGACCTGCGCGAATTGACGCTCGATATCAGCGGTCAGGAGATCATGACGTCGGACAAGGTCACGCTTCGGCTCAATGCGCAGGTGACGTATCGTGTCGGCGATGCCAAGCGTGCTGCGTGCGTTACGGAAGATGCCAAGCAGGCGCTCTATCGCGAAGCTCAGCTTGCGTTCCGTGCGGTTGTGGGCGTGCGCGATCTTGACGCGTTGCTCGCAGACAAGGATGCGGTTGCTCGAGAAACCGAGGAAACGCTTCGCGCTCGTGCAGCCGATCTCGGTTTGCTCGTGCTTTCAACCGGCATTCGCGACGTGATTCTTCCTGGCGACATGAAGGATCTGTTCAACAAGGTGACCGAGGCCCGCAAGACGGCCGAGGCAAACTTGATTTTCCGTCGCGAAGAAACGGCTGCGATGCGCAGCCAGGCAAATACGGCGAAGCTGCTTACCGACAACCCTGCGCTTATGAAGCTGCGCGAGCTGGAAGCTCTCGAGAAGATCGCGGCAGCAGGACATTTGAACGTCGTGCTTGGCGAAAAGGGATTGGCCGAGCGCGTTGTTAACTTGCTCTGATTTGCTGCTGAGACGCAAGAATCCGTCCGGTTTGCCGGGCGGATTTTTTTATGCGCATCGGAAATAAGCCAATTGGGTGTTCTGGTTTGATTGGGCAGAATTTGCCGATATCGGCGAGTTGCTTAGCGGGTCCCATTGCATTCTGCAAACGCGATTCGCGCGCGTTCATCGCTTTGAATTCGCGTCGTGATCTTGCTCGCAATGCACGCGATCGTCACACCGGCAAGCTGCTGCGCCATGCCTTCCTGAACCTTGTCGTACACTTCGGTCAGCACACCTTGAATGTGCAGGCCGCACGGGCATTCGGGATTTGGCGTGCTGCGATGCAGCATGAAAATCTCGCTTTGCGGCTCGACGGCGCGAAGGATGTCGAGCAGCGTCAACTTTGCGGGATCGACCAGCAGGGACCAACCGCCGCCGACGCCGGTTTTCGAATCGACGATTCCCGCTTCGCGCAAAGAGCCGAGAAGGCGACGGATGACGACGGGGTTGGTGTTTACGCTCGAAGCGATGAACTCCGACGTGAGCCCTTCGCCTGGTTTAAGGGCGAAGATCGTCATGATGTGTGTGCCCACACTTAGCTTCGAACTCAACACAGCTCGGCTCCGTTCGCGACGGATGGAGAGAACGCCCGGCAATGGTCAGGTAGGTCGGCACAGGAACGTTGCCGCCTACCAGTTTAGCGCGGGAAGGCCAGGGGCACCACACCAGGATCCGAAAATCGCCCGGCCTCGGTGTTCAGATGGTCACGGCTCGGCCCGGCCTCGGGCTCCTATTTCTACGTCGAAGACTCGCAACGGGTTCACATGTGGGGCGAGTCCGTACGTTTCGATTTGCTCCGCTCATAAGCGTGGTAGCAGTTGTGATGCTCTTTGGTTCAAAGTGCGCAAGAGTCAGTTAACGCAGTTCATAGTCTTCTAGAAATGTTTGAATCGCTCATGGGAACGAATATAGATATTCGCGGTTTGGCTCATTTAATAGAAGAAAACAAGTATTCGGTTTAAATTGCGCAAGACGAATTCATGACGTCAAGGCGGGAGGTTACGGTCGATGCGGAAGTCTGATCGCGGAGTTTGATAAACTGCTCATAAATAAGCGACAGAACGGAGTGCGCCGGCCCGAGAATGCGTTGAGTTTCTCTTCAGTGGAGAAATTAGACAACAGCGACTTTTTTTACTTGCGTCGTGTTGAATTCACGATATATAAAATCATTGGTAATTCATCAGGAAACCATTTCACCAAATCTTCTGATTGAGTCTTCGTCTCTTCCGAAGACCTTTCAGGCATGCCTCTTTCGCCGCTGGATTCTCTCTCCCTTTCGATTGTGACGCGTCGGCTTTTTCTGAGCTGACAGGTCGCCGTTTCTCGTTTCGTGATTTCACGTCATTCATCACGTCAGGAGATTCTTATGCGCTTGCGCCGTGGGTTCACGCTCATTGAACTTCTCGTTGTCATCGCGATTATCGCCGTGTTGATTGCGCTGCTTTTGCCGGCCGTGCAGGCCGCGCGTGAGGCTGCCAGACGCGCCCAGTGCGTGAACAATTTGAAACAGGTCGGCCTTGCGCTTCACAATTATGAGAGTGCAAACACTGCATTTCCGCCGCCGATGATTGGTAGCGGTCGCTGTAATGCACCAACAACGCCCACTCCTCCCGTTGGCTACGGTGTGAAAAACACGACCGGTTTTTCGCTGATTCTCGGCCAGATGGAACAGCAGCAGACGTTTAACTCATTCAACTTCAGCCATGCTTCGAGTATGTCGAGTCCGTACGGTGTGGCTGTCATTGGCACCGATGCGGTGAACACCACGGTGACCGGTCTTATTATCAACTCATTCCTTTGCCCGTCGGATGATCCTCCGCAAACCGTCACGTCGAACGCGCTTTCCACGACGGACTTTTACGAACGGAACAACGTCGCGCGGAGTAACCACCTGTTCAATACCGGTAGCTATACCGACTACAACTGCGGCTACACCTACGGCAGCATTGCAACTCAGTTCAAGGCTCCGTTCTGGACCGATTACGCGACGCGGATTTCTGAAATTCGCGATGGTTTGAGCAACACGATGCTGCTAGGTGAATCGGTCCAGATCAAACAGGCGACGGCATATGGCCCATACTGGGCTGCGGGTACGCACACTGCCGTGCACGGGCGAATTCTCGACCCGAGCCAGAGCGCTCTGACCTTGCAACAGTACTCGCAGCCGAATGCGACACCGCCGGGGACGCCGCAGAAGCCGTATGCCTGGAACTTCAGCAGCAAGCATCCCGGCGGCGTGAACATGCTGTTCGGCGATGGCAGCGTGAGGTTCATCAAGAACTCGATCAGCCCTTACACCTGGTTCGCGCTGAGCACGATTCAAGGTGGTGAAGTGATTAGTGCTGATTCGTTTTGATGTGTGATTGTCCGATGCATGGTGAATTGCTTTTGCCGCGTTTCGCCATGCATCGTCTCGCGTGACGGCGGAATACGCGCATTGCGCTGGAAATGCGGTTCACTTTGACACCCGGATTTCGAGTTCAACAACCTCATGAAATACGCGACAGCGTTCTTTGTCGGTTTGGTTTCGGTCGGCCTTGTTGGCTGCGGTGGTGGCGAGCCCAAGCTTGTGAGGGTCACCGGGACGATCACGCTCAACGGCAAGCCGTACGGCGGTGCGCTTGTTGAGTTCATGCCCGACGCGTCGAATCGCGAAGGCACGCTCGGCGCCGACACGACTGGTCCTGAAGGCAATTACATGGCGCATACCGCCGCGGGGCGGGCGGGTCTTACGCCTGGGAAATATCAGGTAAGAGTTTCCAAGGCGCCTGCCAGCGTGGCGACGGCGGGCGACGAACCTCCCACGCCCAAGAACGACGCAGGCCAACTTCTTGCTGAGTCCACGGCCGCGCCCAAGGCCAAGAAGAAGGCCGATCCGACGGAAGGTGCATCTGGGGCCTTCCCCGCTGAGGTTCCCTCAGGCGGCGGAGTGCTTGATTTCGACGTGAAGGCCAAGGCTGCGAATTGAGTCGCAGGCAGAAAACGGTCAGGCCGGATCGATCCCGGTCTGACCGTTGTTTTTGTGTGAATGGCGACGAATCCAGCGGGCAAGTAGTTCTGCACGGCTCTGACAGCCAAAATGGCGGAAGATCGCCTTGGTGTACTGATTGACGGTGTGCGGGCTCATTGCGAGCCTCGCGGCGATTTGCTTGTCGCCGTCGCCTTCGAGCAGACACATCAAGACTTGGCGGACGCGCGGTCCCAGATCGAGCGGTGAGGGCTCGTTGAATCGCGCGAGTGGGCCACCGATCAGCGACGCAATTGCGTTATGCGTTTCCTGGACGATCAGCAATTCGCGTGGAGAGAATTTTGGTCGTCCGTGAGAACGCGTGAGGACTAGTCCTGCGCTTTCACCAGTCGATGGATGTCCGAGATCGCGGAAGCACCACAGAACCTGGTCAAGCCCGCAGGGGCGAAAGATCACCTGGTAATCGTCGGAGGCGTACCAACGTCGGTCGTCGAGCAACGCCGGGCGCGCGATGCACGTGCCGTGGTCGAGTGGGTCTTGGCGAAGATATTTGAGCAGAATCGGCGTTCGGGCGGGGTCGCTTCGAAAATTTTCCATTGCCGCGTCGATGACGGCAGGGTCGAACAGGCCAGGGCG
This sequence comes from uncultured Isosphaeraceae bacterium, assembly GCA_945957605.1. GTDB lineage: Bacteria > Planctomycetota > Planctomycetia > Isosphaerales > Isosphaeraceae > CAMFLR01. The sequence continues at coordinate 259,997 of CAMFLR010000002.1, read as the reverse complement.
CATCCAGTGCGTTACGCCGAGGTCGGCAACTTCGAGCCTCCGGCAGCCGCTCATTTCCCCGGACGAGCCGAGGTCGGCATCGACGAGATTGGCGAGTGAGGCGAGGAGGTGATTTCGCCAGAGCAGGCGGTCGTCGCCCAGTTCACGGCATTCACCGACGAGCTGAAAAATCGCGCGGATGTCGTCCGAGCGCAGTGAACCCGACCTCGACATTGCGCCTCCCGGTCATCAGCCACGACTCGACAGCCGCATGGTACATGACTCCCTACTTCGAGGGAATAGACGGCGCGTTAAATCTGGTCATGCTTCGATCCGACCGGGGCATACAAATTGGGCGCAAGAAAACGGCGGGCGATGGCTGCACGAAGCAACCAGACCCGCCGTCTCGAGGTTTGATCAGGCGTTAGAAATCGGCGTCGAGGATGATCCGGTAGCGGGCCTTACCGGCTTCGAGTCGTTCGAATGCTTCGTTGATCTGGCTCATCGGCATATGTTCGGTTTGCGGCGTGATTTTATGTCGCGCGGAGAAGTCGAGCATCGTGGCGATGTCGACGGGTGAACCGGTCGGTGAAGCCGAGATGCTTCCTTGTTTCAGGATGAGCGGGAAGACGGCGACGGGAACTGGCTCGGTCACCGCGCCGACCATATGCATACGACCGTTTGGGGCGAGGGTGCCGAGCATCGCGTCCCAATCGAGCGGAACGTTAACGGTGACGATGAGCATGTCGATCGATCCCGCGAGCGATTTAATCGCGGCCGAGTCGCGGCTTGAGACGACGTGATCGGCACCAAATCCTCGCGCTTCGTCGAACTTGCTCTCGCTCGACGTGAATGCGGTGACGTCGCAGCCGTAGGCATGAGCGAATTTCACTGCCATGTGGCCGAGACCGCCGATGCCGACGATTCCGACACGGTCGGTCGGCTTGGCGAACATGGCGAGCGGGTTGAAGACGGTGATGCCGCCGCAAAGCAGCGGGCCGGCTTCCGCACAATTGAGCGCGTCGGGCAGGGGGATGGTCCACGACCAGTGAGCGCGGATGTGAGACGCGAAACCACCGCGGCGGCCGACGATTGTGGGTTGAGCTTTATTGCAAAGATGCTGATCGCCGGAGAGACATTGGCGGCAGTGCTGGCAGCTATTGGCCGTCCAGCCGACGCCGACGTGCTGGCCGACTTTCAGTCCCTTTGCGCCCGGACCGAGTGCGCTTACGCGGCCGATCACTTCGTGACCGAGGACTGCGGGATATTGCGAAATCCCCCAGTCGTTATTTAACACCGAGAGGTCGGAGTGACAGACGCCGCAATGCTCGACTGCGACCTCGACGTCTTCGTGTCCGAGCGGTCCGAGATCGATCGATTCGAGGGCCATTTTCTGTTTCGGCCCCTTCGCAACCCATGCCTTTGCGCTCATGCCAACTCCTCTGTGAGATCGCCTGTGTTTCGGCGGCAATTGAAAAGGGGACGCCAAGAATCAGCCAACTTTGCGCGACACCATTCTATTGTCTTTCCGTCGCAACGCGCGGAAAAAATGCGAAAAGATCAGCACGCGTTGCCGATTGTGCAATCTATCTTGGAACTTCGCAGTTCGTGAAGGCAGCCAGCGCCTCTTCGTCGCAGTGAATTCGGTTGCTGATTTGTTCCGCAATCCACGCGATCGAAATCTCGGCGAGTTGCTGGGCCATTCCTGCCTGTACCTTGTCGTAAACTTCGGTCAAAACACCCGAAATATACAGGCCGCAGGGACATTCGGGGTTGGGGACGCTACGTGGGAGGGTGAAGATTGCGTTCTGTGGTTCGACGGCGCGGAGGATGTCGAGTAGCGTGAGATTTTCAGGATCAACCAGGAGCGACCAGCCGCCGCCGACGCCGATTTTCGAGTCGACGATTCCCGCTTCGCGCAACGAGCCGAGAAGGCGGCGGATGACGACGGGATTGGTGTTCACGCTACACGCGATGAACTCCGACGTAAGCGGTTCGCCCGGTTTAAGGGCGAAGATCGTCATGATGTGTGTGCCCACACTCAGCTTCGAACTCAACACGACACCGCTCCCTTACAACCGCTGGAGAGTAGATTGCACCGAGAATAGAACGGCGGAGTGAGTGGCCTCCGCCGTTCCACGCGAGACCTAGTGTGCCCCGATAGGCACGGGTTCGTGTTCGGGCGTGACGTGACCGTTGTGGTGATCGACGTGCGGCGTTTCCGTGGCGGTCGAATCGCCCTTGCCCTTGGCAAAGTAATCAATCAGTCGTTCGCCGAGCACGTAGTAGATGGGAATTACGAATCGACCGAGGATCGTACTGACGGCGATACCGAAGGCGATCACGATACCCAGCGAGTTTCGGCTGTAAGCACCGGCACCAGTGGCGCGGGCCATCGGCAGCACGCCCATCACGAACGCGAACGACGTCATCAAAATCGGTCGCAACCGTTCGCGTGACGCGGCCTTTGCCGATTCGAGGATGCCGACTCCCTTGTGTCTCATCTCGACGCCGAACTCGACGATAAGAATCGCGTTCTTGGTTTCGAGGCCGATGAGCATGACGAGGCCGATCTGACCGAAGACGTCGAGCGGCATGTCGTAGAGCCAGAGCCCCACGATTGCGCCGAACATGGCCAGGGGGACGGTGAGAATGATGACCGTCGGCCGGATCCAGCTTTCGTAGAGCGCGGCCATGAAGAGGAACACGCACACAACGGAGAGTGCGAAGATATAGATGGCCTGATTGCCGGTTTTTTGTTCCTGGAACGTCGTGCCGGTCCATTCGGTGCTGAAGCCGTCGGGCAACACCTCTTCGGCGACTTCCTTCATCGCTTCGAGCGCCTGGCCCGAGCTGAAACCCGGCGCGGGGCCGCCGTTCACCTTCGCTGATGCATAAAGGTTATAGTGCGGCACGTCGATGGGGCCGAGGGCATAGCGAACATCACCCAGCGAACTGAGCGGAACGCGTTCGCCCTTACGGTTGAGCACGTAGAGATTCTGAATATCTTCAGGACGGGTGCGCACGCTGCCTTCGGCCTGGAGCATGACCTTCCAGACCTTGCCGTATAGGTCGAAGTCGTTGATGTAGTAACCGCCCAGGTTCGCTTGCAACGTGGCGAAGAGGTCGGAAATCGGCACGTCGAGGCGGCGTGCCTTAGTGCGATCGACGTCGAACTTGAGCTGCGGTACGCGTGCCGAGAATGTTGAGAACACGCCCGCGAGTTCAGGTCGCTTGCGAGCTTCATCCTGGAAGCGGTCGACCGCTTTTTGCAAGGCATCGACACCCTTGCCGGCGCGGTCTTCAACCATCAGCTCGAAGCCACCCGTCGGGCTCAAACCGCGAATGGCCGGTGGCTCGATCACCATGACCACCGCTTCACGGACCGCACCAACTTTGCCCTGAAGGCTTTGTGCGAGGCCTCTGGCACGCAGGGCTGGCGTGCGACGTTTTTGCCAGTCTTCAAGCCGTGCGAAAACCACGCCGCAATTCGTTTGGTTGGTCGAGGTGATGACGTTCAAACCTTCGATCGCAACCGTGTGTTCCACGCCTTCCTGTTCGCGGCAGATTTTTTCGACACGCTGGATCACCGCTGCGGTTTTTTCACCGCTGGTGCCATCCGGCGTTTGAATCACGCAGATGACGTAGCCTTGGTCTTCCGTGGGAATGAACGCTTTCGGCCGCGTGGAAATCATCCAACCCGTGAGCACGAGCAGGGCAAGCGAGGGCACGACGATCGTCCACCACCGCTTCGCCGTCCATTCGAGCACGGAGTCGTATGAGTTCTCAATCCAGCTCAAAAGAGCGTTGAACCAGCGGAAGAGGAAAAAGCGGGTTTCGCCGTGTTTTTCACGGAGGAAGAGACGCGACATCGCCGGGCTGAACGTGAGTGAGTTGAACGCGGAGAAGACGAACGAGATGACGATCGTCATCGCAAACTGGTTGTAGAGCTTGCCCGTCATACCCGGCATGAACGCGACGGGGACGAACACCGCAGCCAGCACGAAGGTGATAGTGACGATCGGCGTGGTGATTTCACGCATGGCCGAGCGCGTGGCGTCGATTGGTTTGAAGCCGCGATGCAGGAATTTTTCGACGTTTTCGACGACGATGATTGCGTCGTCGACGACGAGGCCAATCGCGAGTACAAGTCCGCATAACGTGAGTGAGTTGATCGAGAAGCCGAAGACGAGCATGACCGCGAACGTCGCCACGAGCGACACGGGAATCGCCAGCATCGGGATGATCGTGGCGCGGAAGCCTTGCAAGAACACGAACACGACGATCATAACGAGCACAAACGACTCAATGAGCGTATGTTCGACTTCCTTGATGTTCTCGTCGACATAATCGGTCGTGTTGTAGACGATCGTGTAGTCGAGACCTTCGGGAAAGGTCTTTTTGAGCTGATCCATCTCCCGCCGAACGGTGTGGATGATGTCGAGCGCGTTGGCATCGGCATACTGGAAGATCAGGATACCGCCGGCCGGCTTGCCGTCGATGTACGAGGCCGACTCGAAGTTTTCGGACGAGAGTTCGACGCGGGCAACATCCTTCACGCGGACGATCGAGCCGTCGTCGCCGCGGCGAACAATGATTTCCTCGAACTCGGTCGCCTTTTCGAGTCGTCCTTTAAGCGTGATTGGAAGTTCGAGGTCCTGGCCGGTGGGGACGGGACGAGCACCAATCTTACCGGCCGCGGCCTGGACGTTTTCCTGCTGAATCGCCTGGATCACCTCGGTCGGGGCGATCTTCATGTTGGCCATGCGGTCGGGGTCGATCCAGATACGCATGGCGTACTTGCGGCCGAGCACTGTCGCTTCGCTGACACCGTTCACGCGTTTCAGCACGTCGGCAACGTGAATCTGGCCGAAGTTGTCGAGAAATGTGGCGTCGTAACGGCCGTCGGGAGAGATCAAGTTGACGACGCAGACCATGTCGGTCGAGGTCTTTTTGATCGACACACCGTACTGTTTTACTTCGGGCGGAAGCTGCGCCTGGGCGGTCTGCACGCGATTCTGGATGTCGACCGCAGCCATATCCTGCGAGTAGCCGACGTCGAACGTTGCGACGATGTTCGAGACACCGTTGCTCGTGCTGTCGGAACTGTAATAGATCATCCCCTTCGTGCCGTTGATCTGCTGTTCGATCGGCGTTGTCACCGTACGCGCGACGCTCAACGCATCGGCACCGGTGTAGGTCGTGGTGACTTGCACCTGGGGCGGCACGATTTGCGGGTACTGTGCGACCGGCAGTTGGAACGCGCAAAGGCCGCCGATGAGGAGCATCAGCAGCGCGGAGACGGTCGCGAAAATGGGTCTGCGAATGAAAAAGTCAACCATGGCCGCTGTGTCCCAGGTAGGAACGATTGTGAACCGAGAACGACCAGCCGCGAAGAGACAGAGCTGGAGTGGTTACGCAGTGCGAGCGTTATGCTTACGCAAATGCGTAAGCATGTTCGCCTCAGACGAATCGAAGGTGGTTTGCATGCTTACGCATTCGCGGAAGCATGGCACTCAGGAAATGTCGCCGCGGTTAGGATCGCGGCGAGGTTGACGCTTCGGCTGTGGTGATTGTTGTGCCGGCCGTTTCCTTACGAGTCAGTTCGGCAGGGACGGTTTTCACCGACAGGCCGGGACGGATCATCTGCAGGCCGTCGACAATCACATGGGCACCGGCGTCGAGACCTTTTGTGATCACTCGCAAGCCTTCGTGCGACTGGCCTGCCACAACCTTGCGCACGGCCACTTTCCCGTCGTTATCAACAACGTGAACGACTGTGCCGGCGTCCGACTCAACAACCGAGGGGACAGGCACAACCACTGCGTCTTGCAGGTGATCGATGACCATCCTCACCTTGACGTACTCGCCCGGCAGCAGCTTGCCGCCCGGGTTGGGAATGCTGGCCTTGAGAAGGAACGTCGAGGTCGTTTCGTCGACTGAGTTATCGATGAAGTAACCTGAGCCGGATTGCGGATGTTCAACGAGGCCGGTTGGTCCCATGCGCACGAGCTGCACCTTGAGGCCGCTCGCCATCAAGGTCGTGGTACGTTCGAGTTCCCGTGAGCTGAGCTTGATATCAACGCCCATCGGGTCGAGCTGTTGAATCGTCGCCAGTTCGGAGAAGTTACCACCGCCGCCACTGTCGGGGCCTACCAGATTGCCGACTTTCATGCGGGCCTCGCCAATGCGACCAGAGATGGGGGCGTGCATCCGGCAGTAGCCCAGGTTCAGTTCGGCGTCGCGAACGGCCGCGGCCGCGGCGGATACCTGGGCACGGGCTGAAGCGAGTCCGACGTCGTAATCGGCCTTGGCCTGTTCGAGGTTGGCACGGTCTGCGTCGAGTTGCGACTCCCAGCGCTTGCGGTCGGCCTCGGTTTTATCGAGGTCTTCGACGGGCGCTGCGTGCCGTGTGACGAGCGAGCGATTACGTTTTTCCTGAATCTGAGCGAGCAAGAGCTGGGCACGATCGAGTTCGAGCGTCGCCGCTGAAACTTCGCGTCCCTTTGATTCTTCGGCTTTTTTGAGCGATGCGAGTGCCTCGGCATGACGAGCCTTGGCTGACTGCAACGCCACCTGGTACGGCTCTTCGTCGATCACGAGCAGAAGCTGTCCCTTCTTGACCATCGCCCCTTCGACAAAGTGGCGTTCGGTCAAGAAGCCGCGGACACGGGCGCGAATCGTTACGTTTTCAAGCGATCGCGTGGTGCCGTTCGGTGCCACTTCGATCGGCAAGCTCATTCGCTTTGATTCATACACGCCGACCGTTGGAGCAGGGGGCGCGGCTTTTTCGACCTGATGCTGGCATCCCGAAATCAGCAGGGCGAGCGTGGTGACAATTCCCGCGGCCATCACCCGCGTCGGCCGACCAGCCATCGTATCCAGAAGATGAATCATTGCAGATTCCTCAGGAAACCAGCGCACACCGTCTCCGTCGCTGGGCACACTTACCCAGCTCGAAACGATGAACGCGCCAAACGAATGCCTGGTCGCAAATCCAGGCCAAGCCATATCAGGAACCAGCTCGCAAGGTGTTAAACACACCTCGGGTCGCCGCCCTTTTGAATTGAAACCATCTTAGTTGCGAATTGAATGAAGTCAACCCCGGCAGAGAGATTTCGGAGCGAAAACCGAAGATGCTCGAGGAAAAACTGGCGCCATTGTTTGCCCGAAGTTTAAGCGGAGAAAGGGGTTGGCGAAAGTGTCAATTGTTCGTCATTTTAGACACAATAAATGGGCCATGGGTTCGAATGGCGCGAACACTTGAATTCGGCAGCGATTGTTCAATTGTCGGAATCTTGTGGGACAGGGGATCGATTAGCGGGAGAGTCTATCGAGAGCAACCTGGCTTCGTTCGCTATAGAGGCCCGCGCTGAGTCCGTCGAAGATTTCCTTTGCCCTGATGAGAAGCTCGCGGGCGCGAGGGTCGTGAGGATCGCTGTGACGGCCCATCTCGTACAGAGCCAGTCCGCGTTCGAAAGGCATCTTGAGGCTCTCGGCGGCGTTGAGTGATTTTGTCCAGGCGGCGAAAGCGCGATGCTTTCGGCCGTTCATCAAATACGCGCCGCCGAGGCAGAGATAGGCTCGGGGACGTCCCACGGGGAAAACCCGCGCGATGTTTCTCAACTCACGAACGGCGGTCCAGGCGAGTTTCGCGTACTTCGGCCGCTCGTGAACGTCTGAGCGTTCCCACAAGCCAAGGAATCCTGCAGCCGCTCCTGAGTAGCCTTCGAGTGTGTAAGAAACGATTGGCGGCGAAAGCTGTGCAAGCCGCAGCGTTTCCTGCGCGGCCTGACGTACGCCGTCCCAATCGTCGCGAGCCAATTCGACGAGGGCGAAAAGGCCTTCGCGGAGAATGGCGTCGCCAACGCCGCTAGCATCACTTGGCAACAGTCGCGATTGTTCGAGCATCGCCCGGGCCTCGTCGAGACGTCCCAGCCGGAGCATGAGCTTGGCTCCGCCGTTGAAACCCCAGGCGATCGCTTGAACGTGGCCGCGCGCTCGGCCGACTTCGCCAATCCCGCGAAAGCGATCGGCGCCGTGATGGAACTCGCCAGCGTAATACTCGAGCCGCGCCAGCTCGCCCGACGATTCCTCCCAGCGCCGCCAATCGCCGAGCTTTTTGTTGAGCTCGACGGCCTGCTCGAGGTTTTTCCGGCTTTCATCCCATCGGCCGACGCCGAGGTAGTACATGCCGGTGAGTTGCAGAACCCAGGCACGAGTCGTCAAGTCGTCGAGTGCCGATGCGACTTCGAACGCACGCTTGCCATACGCTTCCGCCTGCGAGTGAAGCGGAACCAGTCCGCTGGCGACGCACATCACGGCGAGGCTGCGCGCGAGCTCGACCGAGTTGCCACCCTCGCTCTCGGCGAGGTTGAGGGCGCGAACGGCGGCATATATTCCTAGCGTTCGGTTTTGATTGAAATAGCAAAGCTCGCCGATGAGTCCATACGCTGATGATGCTAGACGGAGTTCGACGGGCATGGCGCCCATTGCGGTCGTCGTGCCTCGCTTGCCACGCATGCGCCTGGCGGTTTGCTGAATGAGCTGGGCGATGAAGCTACTGATCAGACGCCCGCCGCTGGGGACCTGGCAGCCGAGATATTCAACCGCGCGAAAGGCGTGTTCCTGGCTTTTCACGAGGTTGCCGAGCCCGAGCTGTGCTTCGCCCAGCCAGTACTCCCAGCGAGCGAGCCTCGTCAAATCGCCGTGAACGCCGCCTGATTGATTGACGAGCCGAATCGCTTCGTTGAGGAAGCCGACAACTTCTTGATAGGCGCCCACACGCAGGGCCTGTTCGCCCGACCTTTCGAGGTATTCGATCGCGCGGGCATCGTCTTGCGCGTGGGTCCAGTGATAGGCGAGCAAGGGGTAAAACGTGGCGATGTCGCCGTCTTGTTTCGATTCGTACCACTCGGCCACGCGGCGGTGAATTTGCCTGCGCTGTGATGTTGGCATCAGGTCGTAAACGACGTCGCGCGTGATGACGTGGCGGAACAGGTAGGCGAACTCCGACTCGAGCTCGTCGGGCTGAATCAGTTCGAGTTGTGAGAGTGATTCAAGGCGGTCGGCCAGTTCGAGACGATCGGGCTCGATCGGGTAGACGTCGTGCAGAAGCCGCACAGCGAAGAGCCGGCCGATGATGCTTGCGACCTTGAGCGTGAGTTGTTGCGACGGGTTGAGTCGGTCGATGCGTCCGGTAACGACGCCTTCGACATGGTTCGGCATGCTGAGCGCGTTGAGATCGACACCAGGGGCGAGCTCGCAATGACCGTTGCTAATGACGAGCAATCCCGAGTCTCGAAGGGCGTAGGTCAGCTCTTCGCAGAAGAACGGATTGCCCTGCGATTTTTCGAGGATTTGCTCTGATACGGCTGTGGGGAGCCGGGCGACGCCCATTCGGTGGCACGCAAGCGTGAGGGTTTCATCGGCGTCGAGCGGTTTGAGGCGGAGAAATTCGGCGCCGGGAATTTGAAGCAGCGCGGCTTGCTCTTCGGGAAATGCGCCGGCTGATGGGCGGGTTGTGATCACGAAAAGTGTGTTGGGAAGCGATCGTGCGGCGCGTTGCAGCAGTCCCCACGATGATGAGTCAAACCAGTGGGCATCTTCGAGAATCACGACCGAAGGGCCGTTGCGCACGGCCTTGTTCAGCAGGCCGAGCAAGAGCACGCTCGTGTTATCGGCACGAACCTGACCGGCCATATGACGCGTGAGGTCGAGCTCGGGGAGATCGACGGGGACGATGTCGTTGAGGAGCGCGGCGAGGCGGCTTAGTTCAGGATCTTCGCCGATTCCCAAAAGTGCCTGGCGGTTGCGGATTTCGGTCTCGGCATTTTCATCAATGCCAAGAACTTTGATCATGAGTGGACGCCAGGCGTGATATGCGGTGGAGCGCTCGATGGCGTCGCCGCCGCCGATCCATAGGGCGATTCCGTTTGCCTCGGCCTGATTGAAGAGGTCGGCGATCAGTCGCGACTTGCCGATTCCCGGCTCGCCTTCGATCACCAGAACGCCGCCGCGCTCTTGTTTTACGGCGTCGAGCTTGGCGGCGATGAGCGCGCGTTCGCGGAACCGGCCAATCGAATCGTGCGATCGCGTTGACGTGGCGTTTGCGCGGATCGGGCGGTAGATCGCGACGGGTTGCTCGATGTTCTTGAGCCGGATCGCCGGCAGGGAGTCGAATTCGAACGAAGATTGAGCGGCGTGAAACGTTTCTTCATCACAGAAAATGTGGTTGCCATCATGTGCGGCCTGCATGAGTCGGGCGGCGAGATTGACCGTGCGGCCGATGATCGTGTATTCGCGGCGTCTGGAGTTACCGACTTCGCCGCAATAAACGCGACCCGTCGCGATTCCGATGGCACAGGTGAGACCTAGCCGTCCGAGACTGGCACGCACTGCGCTCGCGGCTTCGATACCAAGGCGTGCGTCGTCGGGATGTGCGAGCGGCGGGAGGCCGAATGCGGCGACGAGAGTTGCGCCTTTCTCGTCGATGCTGATCTTGTTGACACTACCTTCGAAGCGATAAATCGCGACCTGAAGCGCTTCCATCGTGCGCTGGGTCCATTCCAGCAGGTCGGTCCGGTCGAGCTCGATCGCGGGGAACTGGACGAAGAGGACCGTCAGGCGACGAAGTTCGGCAAGCCAGTCGGTCTGACCGGCGGCGATTCGCGCACGGATCGCGCCCGGGAGATAGGAGCGGAGCGAATCCTCGACTTCGACCGTCGGCGCGGGGGAGTCGAGCGGGCTCGGCGAGGGGGACGTGTTCAGCGCTTGCAGCAGAAAGTAATTGTCGCCGAGATCCTTGCCGACGCATTCGGATTTAAGCAATTCCCAGGCGGCGGGGGCCATCACAACTTCGCCGGGACCGGCCTTTTTCTCGGCGTATCCCATGTCCGCGAGCGGCACGCCGGCGATCGCCATCTCCCAGCGCCCGCGCACGCCACCGACGTGCATGATGAGCACGCGGCCCGCGGCAATCGCGACTTTTGATGTGAGGTTGATCCCTTCGGCAACGCGATAGTCTTGAAAAGACTCTTGCAACTGGAGCGAGCAGCGGGCGACTCGTGCGGTTTGATCGGCGAGTGTGTCGGTTTCAGATCGGCAAGGCCAAACGGCGATGAGGGCATCGCCGGCCATTTTCACGACGTCCCCGCCATGTTCGGCGATGAGTTCGATGAGGCGATCAAAATAAGTGTTTAGTGCATTCGTTAATTCTTCGAGCCCTTCGGCGCCATGCTCGGCGAGGCGTTCACTCAGACGCGTGAAGCCGGAGATGTCGGCGAAGAGTACGGCCGCATCGTGATGCTCGATGTCGAGGAGCGTTCGAATACCCGCTCCCGCAGCGAGCCGTCGACGCAATATGGTGGGTACATATGAGGCAATGACGTCGATCAACGCGGCCATTACAGCGTCTCAAACATCCAAACAATGATTCACCACGGTCCAAACCTTTTGGTGCGACTTTTGATCATACCAAAACCGGTGCCGCGCAGTTGGGGTGCGGCGCACTTCAGAGTTGCAGTGCGAAAAGCATTGCATTGTGGCCAACAAATTCGCGGTCGGCGATTACTTTTTGGGACCGATCACGCTGCTCGCACCGCCGAAGACGGTCGCATACGTGCCGCCACCGTTCGGATTGAGCACGCTACCCGTGAGCGGCCGGCCGAGGGTGTCGGTTACGCCGGTGCTGACAGTGCCATACACAAAAAGCTGAAGCTTTGTTTTGATGGGAATCGGGAAGCTGGTGTAGAGCGTAACCTGATTCGTGGCGGCCTTGTAGCTGGCGTAGCCGATGACAACCGGTTGACCGATGCCACGAGCCGGCTTGGTGAACAGGGCGTAGTTCGCGAGGTTGAGTGCGGAGGTTTGGTCGAGCGCGTGATTGAACGTGATGACAATGTTCGTCGGCTGGTGCGGATTCGCCGTGCGCTGGACGCGTTTCACGGCAGGTCCGCCATTTTTTGCGCTGACGATGTGATTGTATGTGGTCGAAACTGTGCCTTGAACGGATTGATTGTAGAGATCGACAATTGTGCCGGGCGTGATTGTGAGGGTATACAGCCCCGCGCGGCCGGCGACAGATGCGAGATTGCCGATTTGATACTGCGTGGCCGAGATTCGCGTAATCGTGACGGTGCTTATGATTGGTACGTTCGTGCTGCCGTTCGTGAGATGAATCGAATCAAGCGAAAATGAGCCAGGGTTGATGGGAGCTGTGAAGGTGACGATCGCCGAATTTAACGGGAAATATGGGTTCGGATTCGGGAACTGCGGGAAGTCGGTTGTGGGTGTAACGCTCGCGAGAACCGAGGGCTGGCCCTTCACAACGAACGTCGCATAGCCGCCAGCCGCGAGCGGGCTGCCGAACGGGTCGGTCGAATTGCCGACGATCGCACTCAAAACGTACACACCAGGCGTGCTGGTGAATGGTGCAAGACCGCTTACAGTGATGCTGCTGACATCGCCGGAAGAAGGCGACGTGGTGAGCCCAGTGAGTGGTACGGGCACGCCGTCGCGCGAGAGGAGGATGTTCGAGCCATTGAATGTGCTGGCGTCAATCGGACCTGAGAACGTGATGGCAACGGGGTCGAGCGGGGCGAGCCGAGGCGTGGCGATTGGTCCCACGACTGTGACTTTGGGACCGTTTACCGTGAACGGAATGGCGAGTGGTGCACCGGTGCCCGAATTGCCGGCATCGTCTCGAAGACCGCTCGGGTCGATCGAGAGGATGTAGCTTCCTGATTCGGTCGTGAAGGGTCCAAGGCCAGAGACGATGAAGCTTGAGCGCGAACCGTTATTCGACGTGATCGTTAAATGGCTAAGATCGATGGGTACGCCCGCGCGGGTGAGTGTGAGTAATGCTGGTGTGAACGAAGTGGGGTTGATGTCCTTCGACAGATTCACCGTGACCGCGTTGAGGGCTCCGCCTGGTGCGGCGAAAGTGAGCTTATCGCCGATGATCGTGGGTGCGACGGTGTCGATGACGAATCCGACGTCGCTCGTCCCGGTTCCCGGAGTGTGCGCGCTGTCGGAGACCTTGGTGCCGTCGACTGAGAAGACGTAAGAACCGTCGGTCGATGTGAATCCGCCCAAACCGCTAATCGTGAATGACGTGGCGTTGCCGCTTGAGGGAGAAATCGTCACTGCGTTCGTCAGAGGTACATTCACGTTGTTTCGCAATAAGCTGAGTGCGCTGAGGCCGAACGAGGTTGCATCGACGGGCGCGGAGAAGTCGACGGTGAGCGAACTAACGGGTGAGTTGCGCGGAGTGACGGGGGCGGTTACGGTGGGGATCGCGCGGGCCGCGGTGCCGACGCCGAATGATGCGGAGACGAGTCCGGCGCCGGAATTCAGCGCGGGGTCGACGAGGTTTGCGGCGTTGATCGTAAGCTTGTAGTTCCCGCTGACGTTCGTGAAGCCGCTCAGACCCGAGATGAGAAACTTGGTGTTGGTGCCATCGGTTGGGGCAATTGTTGCGGAGCTTGAGAGCGGCACGTTGGCGCCGTCGCGTGTCAGGCTTAGCGCGTTGAGTGTGAAGGAGCTAGGTGTGATTGCGTCGGTAAGCGTGACGGGGATCGTGTCGACCGAAGTGGGATTCGACGACGGAATTGGGCCGATCGACTTGATGCTGGGGGCGATGGTGTCGATCGTCAGCGATGTGAGTGGGATGAGCGGCGTCATTTCGCCGACGGACTGGTTTTTGAAGACCAGGCCGATCGAATTCACGGTTTCGCCGGCTGGTAGCAGAATCCCTTGCATGAAGAAGATCGTGTCATTGCCGTTCGCGCCGGGTTGACTGGTGCCGAGGTCGGTGAAGCTTGTGATCACGCCTGCGGGATTTGCCGTGTTGCCGTTAACGATGATGTCGAGCTCGGCGCCGTGGAATCCGGTCGGCTGCGGACCGGTGACGGTTCCGCTGATGGGAATATGAACAAGGTTGTCGTTGTGGAGCTGCGCTGTGTTGTATGTCAGGTTCGCGGTGCCGGCGTCTTTGAGAAACGTGATGTGAAACGTGTGGATGTATGAGACGTTGTTGCTGTTCAGGTTGGGGCCGTAGACGACGGTGTTGGTGGCGTTGTTGAGGCCGAACATCTGGGTGAACGTGGCGTCGAGGACGATGCGCGACTCGAGTGGTTCGATGCGCGCAGTCGTTGCGCGTCGGCGAGGTTTTCTCATATTTTCAGAGGAGTTAGCAGACATGAGATAACCTCTCCGGCGCGGAGATCGGTGGAACGGATTGCAATCAGACCCATCCACTGTAAACATTCGGATCAGAAATAGCCGTACTGCGGACCGTAGAAGCGATCGTTGAAGCTGCCGAAGTAACGTCCGCCGTAGTAACGACGACCGCGCGGCAGTCCCTGTTCGTTCGGGGTCAGTCCGCTGTTGTTGGTGCGATTGTTGAGTCCCGCCGAGCGGCCGAAGAGCCGGGGGGTAGTCGTTGACTGCGCGGTGAGGTGATAGTGCGGGCCGGTGTAAACGCCGCAGTTGCAGACGGGCGTGCCCGCTGGAACGGTGACGGGCGCGGGGGACTGAGCTGACGCTGTGCCGTGGCTAAGGATGAGCGTCCCCAGCAGGGCGAGCAAACTATATTGAAGAAGGCGAGCGAACATCGGTTTAACCTTTTCTGCGATTGTCTGTGAATGATTACGATTCGCCGGCGGCGCGTGACGTAAGCATTAGAAGTCGTAAATCATTTGGGCGCCGATGACGTTGCGATGGTAGCTGTAGAAACTCGTGCCGAAGAGATTGGCGACGTTTGACGTGTTGTTGATGTAGACGTAGTCGACGCGCAGGCTCCAGTGGTCGGTCAGGAACTTCTGCACGCCGGTGCGGAATTCGATGCGATTGTCGAACCGGCGATGGCCGAGGAAATCGAGGCTGTTCGCGTGCATGTAATTGTCGAAAAACTGGCGGAATTCGGCGTTGAATACCATCTTGCCGGGCAAGGGATATTCGACGCGTGCGCTGATTTGATTCGTGTTGCGGTCGAAGTCGGTCCCCTGTGTCGCAGCGTTTTCGTAGCGATAGTTGAGGAACAGGCGGCCGTTGCCGTTGGCGAGATAGATTGCCTGCGTGACACCGACTGCGTTGATGTTGCCGGTTCGCCTCTGTGCGGGAGTGAGAGCGAGGCCGTTAACCGTGAGGGCTTCGAATTCGTAGAACGCTGTGACGTGGCCGAAGCTTCCCTCGCGGAAGGTGAAGTTGGGCGTGACGCGGTGATCCGTCGTGAATTGCTTGCCGCCGAGCAGGCTTTCGTGGAACTCGTAGCGTCCGCCGAGAATCTTGTCGCCGAACGCCTGGTTGGCGTAAATGCCGCCCATGTAATCTTGAATGTTGTACTGCGGCAGGTGGAACTGGAAGGTGTCGTAGGTTGAACCGATGAAGCCGGCGACGAGATCTTGCTGCTGAATAAAACGATATTCGCCGAAGTTGGCGAACGTGTACCGCGAGTCGGGCCGATGCGCGGCTGCGCCCAGG
Organism: uncultured Isosphaeraceae bacterium; assembly: GCA_945957605.1. Classification (GTDB taxonomy): domain Bacteria; phylum Planctomycetota; class Planctomycetia; order Isosphaerales; family Isosphaeraceae; genus CAMFLR01. Next base: position 244,535 of record CAMFLR010000002.1, on the reverse strand, counting down.
CCGGTGATGAGGAAACCGGGCGCGAGGGCGACGTTCGTGTCGTATTCGTAGCCGTTAACCGTCGCGAGGTTCCAACGACGGTCGGGATTGGCGGCGCCGGTTGTTGCTCCACCCACTCCGGTTGTTCCGGGGCCTGGGATTGTGCCGGGGCCGCCGGGTGGTGCGTTCATGCGATTGATGAAATTGCCGCGGATGTAGTTGTTCTCGGGCGGGACGATCGAGCCGGTTCCTCCCGCCGAGGCGGGTAGGGGAGGAAGCGGCTCGGCGGCTTCGGCCGATTCGATGAGAGCTTTGTATTCGTCGAGAAATGGCGAGAGTGCGGTGTCGGTATTCGCTCGCGCGAGGTGAATCTTTGATTCGTCGGCACGGCCTTGTTTGAAGAGTGCGACGCCGAGCAGGTAATGCGCGTAGAGGTCGTTGGGCTTCGCTTTAAGATAGCCGTCGAGTGCTTCGGCCGCTTCCTTGACGTCGCCGCGTTCGAGCCGGCTGGCACCGATGCCGAGCTTGGCTTCGATTGGTGATTCGGGTGATTGATCGAGGGATTCGAAGACTTTGAGAGCGTCGTCCGGCCGTTTCAAACCGAGCAACGAGAGGCCGCGATAATACGACGCGCTGGGAGACTTCGCGCTGATGCCGTCGAGCCGGCTGATTGCCTCTTCGAATTGGCCGCTCTTGTAGGCCAACACGGCGCGTTGCAAATCGACCTCGGCCGGGATTGAATTTACTTCGTCGGCTCGATTTCCCGATCCGGGTCGGATGACACTGCTTGCAACAACGGAATCAGACGGCGATTGCGCGACGGCGCTTCGATTTAATCCACACGAGCCCACGAGACCGGCAACGACGCCGATCGCGATCACCTTTCTGCGCCATCCTGACACCGATTGCCGCATCCTTATGGTCATCCATCGCTCCGAGGCACGGAGTTACTCGCGTGGGCAGGCTTCACCCAACAGCGACAAAATCGGATGACGTTTCACCAGCCTGCAACATTTCCACCGAGGGTGCCGCAAATGCGGGAAGTAACGATAAATTCAGTGTTTATTGCGTCAACCTTGACGGTTGCAGCGATCATTCAGGACGTTTTGGGGCAAAACCAAACCGCCGCCCCGCACTCTCATCCTAAGTGCGCGGAACGGCGGTCTGGGAAATGTGGCAAGAATTTGCGGGTGTCAGAACGAGTCGGCACCGAGGATTTCGCCGCCGGCGCGGGTGATCAATGCACGCATCACTTGCGGCGAGACCAATGACTTGATGAAGCGAACGGAACCGTCTCCCATGAGTGCGTTGAACCCGCCGGCGTGGCTGGAGCCCGCGCCGAAGAGCGGCTTCGCGGGATTGGCTGCGGCTGCGTCGAACGGCAGGTCATCGGGCTTGGTCCAGGTGACTGGCGTTGAGGCTTCAACCACCATGAGGGTGTTCGAGAGCCCGTCGGTCACTCGGGCGAACGAAACCTTGCGACGCGAGTCGAACAGGGCACCTTCGCCAGCGAATGCCTGGTAGTTGGTTTGGCCGTCCTTTGCGTCGCCTGTGCGAGACGGGCACATATAAATCTGTGGCATGTACTTGATCAGTTCGCTGTTATGGGGGCTATCCCAGGGTTCATCGAGCTTGAACTTTTCGTAAAGCGCCTGCTGTTCGATGTAGGGCAAAATCGCCACGCGCCAGCTCAGTAGTGGCTTGCCGGCAGCGTTCGTGATGGCTCGGGGCGGCAAGCCGTCGAGCGCGGCGTGATGGTTGTGCATTGCCAGACCAATCTGCTTGAGATTGTTGACGCACTGGGCGCGTCGGGCCGCTTCACGTGCCGCCTGAACGGCCGGCAGCAGCAGGGCGACGAGCACCGGGGCTTCCATGCCTCCGCTGATCTGCGGAATTGCGAGCGGGAACGGCTGGTAGCCAGTGAAGCGAATCGAATCGTTGTCGACCGACATTGTGTATGTCGACGGGAACATGAATTTACGCATCGAGTCGGGATCGGGGATCGAGTCGGGATCCATTTCGAGGCGGAACGGAGGCCCGCCGGGACGCCCAGGGCCGGGCTGTGCTGCGGCGAAACCGAAGAACTGCACGATCGCGGGCACGTTCGTGAGGAGTTCGGGCAAGATTTGAGCCTGGTCTGACTTCGAGAAAACGACCGCGTCCTTTTCAGCGATTGGCTCGCCACCCTTGGCGTTAAGGTCGAGCGAAGTGAGAGCCTTGGCGGCCGATTTCGCTGTGCCGCCGAGGGCGATCAAGTTGCGCTTGGCGTCGATCATCACCGTTGGCCGGAACCCGCTCGGCAAAGTGAGTACCGAAGGAGGAATCGACAGAATGTAGCCGTTATCAGGCGCGGGGAGTTTGCGGAATTCCGCGTAGGCCGTTCCTTTGCGCACCGGCTGGCCCGGCTGCGGCGGGACCATTGCGCCTGCACTTCGCAACTCGCGATTGAGCGAGGCGATCAATTTGTCGAGCGTGGCCTGGAATGCTTCGGGGTCTTTCAACTCGGCGACGATTCCGAAATCCGGCGGGTGGAACCACATGCCGAAGATGTTGCTCAGGCCGAGACCGCCTCCACTTGAGAAAGCGATACGCGGTCCGACCTTGCCGAGGAGATCCTTACGCAAGTTGACCTGCGTTCGGCGCTCGAATTCGGCTGCAAATTTCTGGGCATTGGCGGCGGAGTTCGCGTCGGCTTGCTTCATCAGCGCGAAGATGCCATCGACGAATTTGCCGGGCTCGATCGACATGACGGTGTAGTCGTTTCCGCCGTCGGCTGGGGTGTAGCGAGTCGCTGTGCCGATCGCGGGCTGGTCGAACAGGGCGATGATCCCCCGGCGCGGTTTGGGCGCCTGAATGCCGATCATCGTGACCGTCGCCTTACCTTGCAGACCCCAACTTGCCTCGACCGCCTTCACGCCGTCGAGTCCAAGCTGAACCGCTTGAGGCGGGAGCTGGGGAAGGGTTGAGAGATCGACGAAGAGGACGCCGATAGGGGTGTAGTCGGACGAGGTCCCTTTCCAAAGCGTGTTGCGCAGGGGCGATTTGAGTGCGCTGGGAGCGGTGCCTTCGAGGACGGCAACGACAGGATCGGGAGCGCCGGGAGGAGCGAAGGAGAAGACGAAGTCATCCTTCTCGAACCACCAGCGGACCGGGGCACCTTCCATCGTCCAGACTTTGCGGCCGCCAGGGGCGTCAATCTGCTTGGCAGCCGGTTCCTGGGCCTGGGGGATCATCTTCATCAGTTTCTTGAACGTGTCACTCTTATTGGCGTCGCGAATGACTACCACGGCGGCCTTTGGCGTTGGCGCGTTGAGCGGGCCGCAGTAGCCGATGGCGAAGCCTTTGTCGATCAGGTGTTCGACGAGACCGACAATTTCCTTGCCCTTGAGCGGCGGCTGTGGAACCGAACGAAGGCCGTGGTCGATCAATTGCGTGAGGATATCCTCAAGCATGATCCCCAGCTTGGTTTCGTTGAGCATCTTGTACGTCGCGCTCGCTTCCCAGACCTTGGGCTGCGAGTGGAGGCCATCGTGTTCGAGCAGGATGCTCAGCCCGTCGGATGGAACGTAACGCGCGAGTGAATTGCTGGTCTCTTTCTGACCGAATGCAGGCGTGATGAGCAGAGCGCCGAGAGCGACGACGGCGACGGTTATCCTTAACCCCTTCAAAGGCATCATGGTGCATCCCCTTTTGATCGACTTGCCGCGAGAGAGGGTACTTCCGCACGCTCGGGAAGCGTGGACGCCTCACAAAATACTTCGAACCGAAGGGCAATTCCAAGGAATTCGGTTTGTTGTTGGGAAAAAATGTCAGGTGCGTTGAGTGCTGTTTTGGAAGAGTTTTGAACAGAAGAAAGCGCCGGAGGCGAAGAATTCGATTCGAGATGGATTCATGAATGTAAAAGAGGTGTAGATTTGATGTGGAATCGTCGCGTTGTGTCGTCGTATTTGAATCACAACTGATGAGAGCGGGTTGTTCTTCACTTGAGAAACGAACTGGGCCCGATCGCGGTGATGCGACCGAGCCCAGTTTGATCGACGAGCTTTATGATTGGCTTGAACGATCAGGCCTTCTTTTTCAATCGCGACCGACGGTAGCGCACAGCCGCGAAACCCGCGATGCCGATTCCGGCCAGCGCCAGGCTCGAGGGTTCGGGGACGGCGGTTGGGGTGAGGACGAGTTCGTCCATCGCGAAGTAGGCCGGAGTGTTCATGCCGAACTGGCCGTTGTCGGACGAAGTCAGGCTGAAGCCGAGGCTTTTGGCCCCAGCAAGCGAAGTCAGGCCGACATTGCGCCAGACGTTTAGCGGATTATCTTCGTCGGATGTGTAGTTCGCGAGATAGATCGGAATCGAGGCCAGTGCTGTGCCAGTGGCGCCGAGTCCGGAATAGCCGGTGACGGTCAGCAGGAAGAAGTCGCCCGTGGTGAACTTCTTGGCGAACTGGTCGCCAGTTTTCATCGACAGGTATGCGTAGGTGGTGTTCGTTACATCGAACGACGAGGCTGAGTATCCGGTCGGCAGATTGATGAATGCGTCGTTGGGCGAGAACGTATTGGCAATGGCATATGTGCCCGAACCGGTTGGCGATGTGCCGGTGATCGCAGCGTATTGATTCGTGAAGCCCGCCGTCGTCTTGTTGTTGACGTTGGAGAGTGACCAGCCACTCCACGCGCTGAAAGTCGAGTCGTATGAGTTGTTCAAGAACGCGCCGTTTGAAGTGAAGCCACCGCTTCCCGAGCTACCGTTGTCGAACGAGTTGGGCGGGAGCGGGTGATCGCTGAAGTCGATCGTGATATCGGCGCGAGCCATTCCGGCGGCGCAGACGAGGAAGAGTAAGGCGAGCTTGAGACGGTGCCACGCCATGGGCGGAACCTCCTGTTGGGAAATCTTTCGGGAGAGTGCGGTACGAGTGCGTCAAATCAATACGAGTCGGACGAGATCACTTCGCCCTGCGCTCGGGTCAGAAGCGCAGAGAGTGGTGCGGGAGCGATCGAGTTTTTGAGGAAATGAACCGAGCCATCGGCATGCAGAACGTTGACGCCGCCGGAATGCTGGCTGGTTAATTCCTCTCCCAACTCGACTGCGGGGCGGGAGTTTATGGGAAATGCCTGGTCGAAGAGGTTGTGGCCGCTCGCCCACATCGCGTTGATCGCTTCGGGGGCCTCGCCGACGATGATCGTCTGCGCGGAACCGTCGATGATCTGAGGCAGCGAGATTGGCTGATTGAAGAGCATTGCCCCGCGCGGGGGATTGTTGGCGTCGGTGGGCGAGACGAGTCCGCGAGGGCCGTAAATGCCGCCGTAGTCGGCATCGGCCGAGGAATATGCGTCGCCGGGAGCCTTATTCCAGTTGGTTTGGCGCGGCTCAGACGGGCAAAGGTAGATGTTCAGCACGGTGTAGACGGCCGTGCTGTTTGTCGCGTGGTTGTAGGTGAAGCTCAGGTTCAAGCTGTCATAAAGCGGGCGCTGTTCGAGCCAGGGAAGAACAACGGCCGACCAGCCGATGTTCATGTTGTTCGTCTGTGGCTGGTTGAAGACGGCGATCCAACCACCTGAGGGGAAGGTGTTGTGTACATCGTGATAGCCGTGGAGGGCCAGGCCGATTTGCTTGAGGTTGCTCGTGCAACTGACCCGCCGCGCGGCTTCGCGTGCGGCCTGAACGGCGGGGAGCAGCAGCGCGATGAGAACTGCGATGATCGCGATGACGACCAGCAACTCAATCAGCGTGAAACCGCCAGACGCGCGACGAACGCGGGTGCGGGGGTGATTGGATTTCAACGTACTTTCCTTCCGGTCGATCCGTCAGTCGAGGCTTCGACACAAACGACCGGAAAGTGCGATGCGCGACGCAATGAGTTGGGTCGGTGCCTGTGGTGTGTGCGATCAATGATCGAGCACAGGCCGAATCGACCCGCGTGGCGCGGGATTCCCGGATGCTTTAGTCCGAAGCATCGTCAGCAGGGCAGACCCATCGGGCCGTTTTCTGGCTCGCGAGTCAGTCGGACAGGGGACGCCTTCCCGCGAGCATCACGCTCGAAGTGGCCTTTTGTCCCGAGTCCTCCTCGCTTACAGCGGCGGTCCCGCGCCGGATTCGCACCGGCTTCCTGTTCGAGCCGCACTTGAGAGTGCGTTCGAACGCCCGAGGGGTCGAAAAAATGCAATTGTAAGAGAGCGATGCCGATTACACTTTGCGCAATCGACAGGGACCCAGCGTAGCGACCCCACGAAAGATCGTCCAGGGGCATCCGGGCGGTTTGTTCCGGATTTGGCGGGCGCCGGTGTTTACGGCAGTGTTCTAGAGTGTATAGGATGTGAGCACTCAGGCTCCTGATCCGGTTGCATATTGTTGCATCGCAAATCTTTTGGACTGTAAAGGGCTACTCGCCATGCTGACCTGCTCGACCCACGAAGTCGCGGGCGTTATGGTCATCACGCTAGAAGAAACAGGCGATGACGCGCCCGAGGATAGCTCGGCGCATCGTGAAGCGCTCTATAAGACGGTGCAAAACCGCGAGGATAACCGGTATGCGATCGATCTCGGTAAGCTCGAGTACATGTCGAGCGCCGATTTCGGATTTTTGATCACGCTAAGACGTCGTGTCGCCACGAAGAACGGCAAAATGGTGCTGTTTGACGTCGATCCGTTCATTCGAGACACGCTCGCGACCATGAAGTTGATCTCGTTGTTTACCCTGGCGGACGATTTGACGGAAGCGTTGATGCTTCTTCCGGCCGGCGGCTGACCGTCGGCCAAGATACCTCAACTGCGACGATGTGATAGAATTCCCTTTGACCAAGGGAAGCGGTGCAGGGGCGTGCGCCGCGACGACTGGGCAAGGGAGGCCGATCATGTCGATTCTGACGCGTCTTCGCGCGATCCCGCTGGGCTTCATCGGCGTCGTAGCGGCTGGCTGGCTGGTCCTGGCAGCGCCGCAAAAAGCATCGGCCGAGCTGGCGATTCGGTGGATCGGCCAGGACGAGCACGACCTCGTCGGCCTGAGCGTCAATCCGGGTAAGAGCGGCATTCAAGACCTTCACTTCGTGATGTCGGGTCTGCCCCCGCGCGTGAAGGTGGCGTCGGCGATCGTGCACGGCGAAGGTGACGGCGAGTGGAAGTTCAACGGGCCGCCCAACTCGTGGCTCGCGCTGTTCGCTCCGCGAGCGAGCGGCGGGTTAGTTGACGTCTGGATGGAGCCCTATCGCGCGGAACCTGGGCGTGCTTTTATCTTCGACCTGACGTTTGAAGACGGCCGCAAGCTGACCATCACTTGCCGCGGCGGTCGCGCCGATCAAAATCTGCGCATGCCAGGAACAGGGATCGAATCACGGTGGATTGGTCAGGACAAGCACGATCGTTGCGGACCGACCGAAAACCCTGGGCCCGACGGCGTTCAGGATGTTCATATCGCTCTGAACAAGCTCGCGGCCAAGGACGAAGTCAAGTCGATCCTGGTGGTCGGCCCGCACGACCTCAAGTGGCAATACGCCCGCAATCCTGAGGCGTATCTGGGGGCGGAATTCCTGCGAAATCCGTCTGACGCGACACGCGGTGATCTCTACTTCCAGCCGATGCGCGACCTCGCCGGCCAGAAGCTGAAAGTTACCGTAACTTATATGAATAATCTCGTCGACACCACGGTTGTGAAGGCGAGCAAAACCGATCCCGCGCTAAAGATGCAGGCGTCTCCAGTGGTCACGGTTGAGAAGCCAGCGATCGAGTCGCAGTGGATTGGCCAGGAAGCGAACGGCGATGTCCGCGTGATTTTGAAGGGGCTGCCCAAAGCTGGGCGCGTGTCGTCGATTGGCCTGAGCGACGGTGTTGTGGGCGGATGGTCGGACAAGCCGAGCGGCGACTTGCTTCCGCTGACGTTGCGTCCGGCGGGCGAAGCGACGACTGCCGAACTGCGGTTTCCTCCTGTGCGCGACGAGACCGGCGCGACGATGTCGCTGATCTTCCAGTTCGAAGGGAATCGCGTCGTCGTTTGCGAATTCCCCGGCGGCAACTGCGATCCCTCACTTCGCGCGCCTGCCCCAGCGGCCACCAGCACGAAGGCGAAGCCCGGCGATGATCTGCAGCAACTCGTCTCGCAGTTTGGGACCGTCGAGCTCGGCCCGGGAGAGTACCCGCTCAGCAAGCCGCTGGTGCTGGACAAACCTGTGACGCTCACCGCGAACGGCGATGCGACGCTTCTGTTCACGCAGCCAGCGAGTTCGCCAATTTGGACCACTGCGATCAAAATCCACGCGGGCCGAACCACGCTGAACGGGTTCAAAATTCGTTTCAGCGGTCCGGTGCGCTGGGATCAGGAAGTGAGCTACGGGCCCAGTATCATTGGTACAACTGACGCACGCGACAAGCCGACCGGCAACGTGCTCGCGGGGCTTACTTTCACCAAGCTCGACGTGGTGGGACCGCAAGCGAGCACGGCGTGGGAAGAGACGCCGCGAATCCTGCGAATGGTGGGTGCGACGAATGGTGTCGTTGAAGGGAATGTCTTCAAGGGAGGCATTCAGGAGTTCTTCGGCGGACCGTGGACGTTCGTAGGCAACCGACACGACGGCACGCCACAAGGGACTTTCACGTACACTGTCGCAAGCTTTCATGCGCCGCACGACTTACTGGTGGCGCGGAATCGGGTGAAGACGGTCGAGAAGAACACGGTCGCGAAAACGTGGCGCTGGCTGGTGCTGACGAATCGCGGTGAGAACATCCGGGTCAGTGAGAACGTGACGGAAGGCGTCGGGCCGCGCGAGGACGACGGTCGCGATCATCCCAACTCGCCCGAAACGATTCTCACGGAATCCTACAAGTTAACGTTTGAAGGCAAGACGCTGAGCACGTCGAGCGATGGCCGTGTCGTGACCGTGCCGCACATTCAGGGCGAGCCGGCTGTAGTTGGCTCTGTGTTCTCGATTCTCAGCGGGCCGCAGGCAGGCGAGTGGCGCAGGGTGGTCTGGCCGCTTGGTCCGCACATGTTCTTGCTCGACAAGCCTGTTGCACTCGGCGGAGGTGCGGTTTCTGTCCAGCTTGGATTTACCAAGACAGTATTCGATCGCAATTCGATCGACGCTCGCGGCAGTCATATCGCGATTCCGTTCGTGTTATGCGGACAGCATTTTGGCACGGTGCTTTCCGGCAACCACACGTATGGTGGGAGCGACGCGTTCATGATTTTTGCTTCGGCGAGCGAGGCGCCGGTTTACTGGGGCTGGTCGCACAATCCCATGCTCGGGCTCGTTTTCGACGGCAATACGTTTGAGGATGCCTGGACCGGCGCGTTGCTGGGCATTTGTAACGAAGCACCCATTCGCTGGACGCGGGGACGGGTTTACATGACCGCCACTCTACAGAACAACACGTTTGTGTGGAGCGATGCGTTTCTCTCGGCTTTTGCGAAGGCGAAACGCGGGGAAAAGCCAGTGGCGATCAAGGTCGGTTGGAAGCCGTCTGGTAATCCCAGCGAATTCATCGTCAATGAACACGGCAACAAGCAAGTTGGCGGCGGTGGTATTCCATCGATGAAGGTACACATGACGACCTTGAACGGTCAGGCGATCAAGGACGCAAACGTCACATTCTCAACAGGCGAGGCACGAGCGACCGCTGGTGCGCGGCAGACAGTTCCCGCGACTCGGCGGTGAAAAGATTTTTGCTTGAATTGACGCTCAATCGTTAATTGTGTTGAGCATCAATACGTTTCTTAAACCCTTGCGACGGTAGTTACGGCGGCGTACACTCACGCTCCTCATTTGGGAAGCGTGAGTTGCGCCGCCGTCGTGCGCGCCTGGGGCGAGAGTGGGAGAGTCACCATGATGAAGTTGATTCTGCGTGCCGTGATCGCCAGCGCGATCGTTTGGGCTGGGTTTGCCGATGTGCCTGTGATTCATGCGGAAGACGGCTCGTTTCAGAGCGAGCCGCTGTTCCCTCGCGAGAAGAAACACAACCACGCGTCGTGCATCGTCGAATGCGCAGACGGCAGCCTGCTTGTGGCCTGGTATCGCGGAACTGGCGAGCGGACTGCCGACGACGTGCAGATCATGGGCGCGCGGATGGAAAAGGGGGCGAAAGCTTGGTCGGAATGGTTCGTGATGGCCGACACGCCAGGCTATCCCGACATGAATCCCGCGCTCTTCGCCGCGCCCGATAAATCACTCTGGATGATCTGGCCGACGGTGCTGGATCATCGCTGGGAAAGTGCGTTGCTCAAGTACGCCCGAGCCGACAGCGATGCCGGACCGAAGTCGCCCAACTGGACGAAGGAAGGGGTGATGCACATCACTCCCGGACCCGATTTCGCCAAGCAACTCATGCGCGGGGTTGAGGCGATTCGCGGTGAGAACGTGAAGATCAACGAGACTGAGGTGAAGGCAATCGAAGCGCGGGCGAAAGACTTGCTCTATCAGCGTCTGGGCTGGATGCCGCGAGTTCATGCGACGGTGTTGCCTTCAGGACGTTGGCTCTGGCCGCTCTATTGCGATACCTATTCGATTTCGATTGTGGCGATTAGCGACGACCAGGGCAAAACCTGGCGAGCGAGCGGACCGATCATCGGTTTTGGCAACATTCAGCCGAGTATCGTCCGCAAGAATGATGGAACGCTCGTCGCCCTCATGCGCGACAATGGGCCTCATCACAAGATCCGGCTGAGCTATTCGAAGGACAACGGCGAAACATGGTCCGACGCGGTCGATTCGAGCTTGCCCAATCCTGGCGCGGGCATCGAAGCTACGCGGTTGGCGAATGGTCATTGGGCCTTGATCTACAATGACCTGAGCCGAGGACGGCACTCGCTGGCGGTGTCGATCTCGACCGACGAGGGGGCGACGTGGAGCGCCACGAGACACGTCGAGAAGCATGAGCAGGGGCAGGGTTCGTATCATTATCCATCGATTATTCAGGCGCGCGACGGACGGATACACATCAGCTATACCAGTGGCGGTGTGCCTGCGGGGAGCACGATTATGCACGCAAGTTTCGATGAGGCTTGGGTGCTCAAGGGTGATTGAGTGTCTGCTGCAGAACGGCTTTCGAATTGGGCATAGAGCAAATTGGGTGGCCGGGACAACTTGCTTGTCCCGGTCGCGAAGCGACAAGAGGAAATCGCGATCTCTCTGGCCTTCCCTCTTGTGCCTGCGCAACCTGGACAACGAGTTGTCCAGGCCACCCATCCAATTCCTTACACTGTCCCAATTGAGTAACTCCTGATCCCAAGAATTTGAGCCATGTGGAGTACCAAGGTGAGCGAGCCAGAGAATCGACCGAAACCGTTTTTTGCGTCGCGCTATCCCTGGCTGCTCGTAGGCATGCTCTGGTTCTGCGGTTTCTTCAATTATGCCGATCGTCAGGCGGTCAATGCCGTCATGACGCTGATCAAGGCGGACTATCAACTCACGAATGAGCAGGCGGGAACGATTCTCTCTGCATTTATGATTGTTTATGCGATTGCTGGGCCGTTTGCAGGCTTTCTCGTCGATAAGATTTCCAGGCGCTGGCTCATTGTGACTGGCCTCGGATTCTGGAGCCTGATTGCGGCCGGGACGGGATTTGCGCGGTCTTACTGGCAACTCATTTTCTTTCGAGGGGCAGAGGGGCTGGGGGAATCGGCTTATTTTCCGGCGTCGATGTCGATTCTCTCGGATTATCACGGTCCGCGCACGCGTTCACGTGCGATGGGAATCCATCAGACGAGCGTTTACTTCGGGGTTGTTGGCGGATCAGTATTCGCGGGTTTGATCGCCAATCATTACGGCTGGCGCATGCCGTTTTATATCTTCGGTGCGATTGGAATTGTTTATTCGATCGCACTTATGGGACTGATCAAGGAACCGCCACGCGGCGGGTTCGAGGCGAAGCCGGAAGTTGTCGAGCCGCGGGCGAGCTTTCTCCGCAATGCGGCCGAATTGCTGCAAAATCCCGCTGCGGCGGCGCAGATGTGTGTGTTCGTCGGGGCGAATCTGGTGACGATGTCGATCGTGACCTGGATGCCGACGCACGTCGGTGAGCGGTTCTCGATGGGACTTGTGAAAGATAATTTCACGGCGACGTTTTACATGCAGCTTGGCAGCTTTTTTGGCAGCTTGCTTGGTGGGTTCGGGGCCGATCATTTCTCTCGGTACACACGCGGCGGGCGAACTCTTGTGCAGGCGTTCGGCCTGATTTGTGGCGCACCGTGCGTCTATCTTATTGGCGCGACTTATTCACAGATGTGGTTGATTGCTGGGCTGCTTGGAGTTGGGATTGCCAAAGGTATTTATGAGTCGAATATTTTTGCAGCGTTGTTTGATGTGATCGCGCCGCGGCTGCGTGGATCGGCGGCGGGGTTGATCAATAGCGTCGGCTGGGCCGGGGCGAGTTTGGGGACTTATCTCATCGGAGTCTCGGCCGATCGCAAAGGCGTAGGATCGGCGATTGGGTCGATCGCGATCATTTATGCGATCGCCGCGTGCCTGGCGATTTTTGCAAGTTGGTTGGCCGTACGTCGACCGACGAGTGTTACGCCGATCGACGTTTTGGAATGATTCGATGTCTTATCAGAGCCGAACGCCTGGGTGCCACTGGCTCTGGCAGTGTTCCTAATTTCATATGAGAAAGAGAAGAGCACTGGCATAGCCAGTGGTACCCAAGTCAGAAATACTGATAAGAGAGTGTGACGATCTGACTCAGCCTTCGACGTACTGGCGAACGCGATCGAGTCCGCGTTGAATGACGTCGGCTGGGTCTGATTCCCAGAGCTTTTCGTTGAAGAGTTCGAGCGACAGCGGGCCGCTGTAGCCGATTTTACGCAGGTTGGCAATGACGCGTGGGAGGTCGGCGATGCCTTCTCCGGGGAGAACGCGGTCGCCGTCGCATTGCGTCAGCGGATCGGGCTGCGCGGGGACGTCGTTGATGTGGAAGCAGGCGAGCTGTGAGCCTTTGAGGAGCAACAAATCATCAACCGTACCGCCGCCGCGGATCATGTGGAAAACGTCGGCAACGACGGTTGCGTTGGGGTGGTTGGCCCTTTCGGCGATCGTAAGCGCTGACTGGACGTTCTTGATGCCGTCGACAAAGCCGAGAAATTCCATGCTCGGCTTGATGCCGACTTCGCGGCCGATTTCGAGCAGCTCTGCATAACGCTTGGCGGCGTGATTCAGATCGACCACTTCCTGCGGCGGGCTGGCGACGATGTAGGGGCTGGCGAGCGCGGCGGCCTGTTCCATGCGGCGGCAGCAATCGTCGAGTACGGCCTGGTAGGCGTCGCCTTCGGTCGTGATCCAGGAATGAAGCGCGATCACGCTGACGACTTTCAGACCATTGTCATCGAGCGCGGATTTGAGCTCAGCAATGCTGCCGCCGTCGCTGATGTAGGCGGTGATCTCGTCGTTCCAGGGCTCGATCGCCGTGAATCCCGCGCGGCCGGCCAGCTTGATTTTCTTGAGCAGCGGCGTGGGGCGGATCGTGCTCGTGTTCAGGCAGTAGACAAAGTCCGACACGGGAGACCTCAAAGGTGGAAATGGGAGAGTGGAACGAACTGTTTTACTGGTCGCGCTGCGCGACTTCGGGGTCGTGGTACCGGCCGCGTGCGTTTTCGGGGAGGTAGATCATGCCGGCGTCGTCGGCGACGTGCATGCCGGAATCGACGTAGAGCATCTGACCCGTGATCTTGCGGCCGACAGAGGTTGTGAAGAAGACAACCGCCTCGCCGATTTCCTCGCTTGTGGTGAGGTTGCGGACGCCGTTAGGGAAGTCGGGCCGGCCGTGCTTGGCTTGAAGGATACGCTCGCCGGGAGTGTCGACCCATCCAGGCGCGACCATATTACAAGTCACCCCTTGGCTGATGTATTCTACCGCCACTTGCTGCGTGAGACCGAGCAGGCCGGCCTTACTGCAGATGTATGAGAAGAGGCCGGGCATAGGGCGGGTGGCTCGTGTCGTGCCGATGTTCACGATCGCCCCGCGCGACTTCTTTAGCAGCGGCAGGCAGGTTTTGATGCCGAGCCACGGGCCTTTCAAGTTGACGTCGAGTGTTTGGTACCAGAGCGCCTCGTCGGTGCTTTCGGCAGTTCCGCGCGGGCTGATGCCGGCGGAGTTCACCAGCAAGTTCAGGCCGCCGAAATGACGTTCGACCTCGGCGATGGCTGATGCCCAGCTTGCGGCGTCGGAGACTTCGAGCGGTAGGGCGATCACCTGTTCTGGTGGAAGGTCGAGCGTTTTCTGGGCTGAGACCAGGCGATCGGGCTCGCGGTCCGTCAGAACGATTCGATGATTTGCGTGCGCGAGGGCCTGGGCGATGCCGAGACCGATCCCTTGGCCGGAGCCGGTAATAATCGCGACGGGCATGGCTGATACGTCGGGCATGGCGGCGTATTTCTCGGTTCTCTGGCTTGGGACGGGCAGTCCGACGGAATTCGAGATTATCCTGTATCCCGGCGCCGGGTGCTTATGATTCAATGGGGCCGCCTGTGCAGGGCATGCGGTCCGAGCGGCCGATTATGCCGCGCCAGGCGAGGGTAGGCCAGTGGGGGTCGACCCAGGACGAGACGGTCGCCGTTAGGTTGTTCGCGTCATGGCCATCGTGCTGATTGCCACCCTCGACACCAAGGGGGCCGAACTCGAATTCGTTCGTGCGGAGATTCACGCGCACGGGCTCGAAACACTTGTGATTGATGCCGGCTCGATGGGACCGCCGGCCTTCACTCCGGATTACGATCGCGACGCCGTCTTTGCACGCGCCGGTACGACGGCGGAAGCCATCAAGGCGCGAGGCGATCGAGGCGGAGCTGTCGCCGACGCGGCGCGAGGTGTCGCAGTTCTTGTCAAGGAGCTCGACGATCAGGGGAAAGTCTCCGGCGTACTGGCGATCGGCGGCTCGGCCGGGACTGTGATCGGCACGTCCGCCATGCGTGCGCTTCCGTTCGGCCGACCGAAGGTGATGGTAAGTACGCTTGCTTCTGGCCAGGTCCGGCCGTACGTTGGCGGCAGCGACATTATGATGCTGTACCCTGTCGCGGATGTCGCCGGATTAAACCGTTTGACCCGCACGGCGCTCGCGAACGCGGCTCGCGCAATCGCGGGTATGGTGGCTTGGAAGACGGATTCTGAAAACAGAACCTCTTCGGCGCAAGTTGTTTCCGCAACGATGTTTGGCGTGACCACCCCTTGTGTTGATCGTGCTCGGAAGACGCTCGAAGGGAAGGGGTTTGAGGTTCTCGTCTTTCATGCGACGGGAATTGGCGGGCAGTCGATGGAGGGGTTGATACGCGACGGATTGGTCGACGGTGTGCTTGATCTGACCACCACGGAACTTGCGGATGAACAAGTCGGTGGTATTCTAACGGCTGGTCCCGACCGGCTCGAGGCGGCGGGGCGCAGAGGAATTCCCCAAGTTGTGAGCGTGGGTGCGCTCGACATGGTGAACTTCGGCCCGCGCGATACCGTGCCGGATCGATTTGCCAGTCGGTTGTTCCATGTGCACAACGAGACTGTGACGCTGATGCGGACGACGCCTGATGAGAATCGGGCGATTGGCCGCCGGATGGCGGATATCCTGGCGCGGGCGAGAGGGCGGGTTGCGGTGATCTTACCGCTGCGAGGGGTTTCTGGTCTGGACGCGCCGGGACGACCTTTTCACGACCCTGAGGCGGACAAGGCGCTATTTGATGCGATTCGCGATGGTTTGAGTCAGGCGCACAATGTCGAGTTGATTGAACTCGATGCACATATCAACGATCCCGACTTCGCCGATATGGCCGTACGAATTCTCACGAAGTTGATGGCGGATCGGCAGCAGTTGAACTCGTGAGTGACGACAGGAAGGGCAGAGCATGACCCGGTCAGAGATACTCGCGGGATTTCGTCGCAAGATCGCGGAAGGGCGGCCGATCATCGGCGGCGGCGCGGGGACTGGCTTGAGCGCGAAATGCGCTGAGGCCGGCGGAATCGACCTGATCATCATCTATAACTCGGGCCGGTTTCGGATGGCTGGCCGCGGTAGTCTGGCCGGTCTGATGCCTTATGGCGATGCGAATGCGATCGTCATGGAAATGGCGAGCGAGGTGTTGCCGATCGTCGAGCGGACGCCGGTTTTGGCGGGTGTTTGCGGTACCGATCCGTTTCGCGTGATGTCGCGGTTTTTGCAAGATGTGCGAGACGCGGGGTTCGCTGGCGTGCAAAACTTTCCAACCGTCGGCCTCATTGACGGCACTTTCCGTCAAGGGCTTGAGGAGACGGGTATGGGGTACGACCGCGAGGTGGCGATGATCGCCCAGGCGAGGGCGCTCGACCTGTTGACGTGTCCTTACGTGCACAATCCCGTCGAAGCGAAGGCAATGGCCGAGGCAGGCGCAGACATTTTGGTGCCGCACGTTGGCTTAACCACGAAGGGGTTGATCGGCGCGAAGAGTGCGATCGACCTCGCTGAGGCTGCACGTCGCGTGCAGGCGATGGCCGATGCGGCGTTTGCCGTGCGCGACGATGTAATCGTGCTTTGCCACGGTGGGCCGATCGCCGAGCCCGCGGATGTCGCCTATATCTTCAGCCAAACAAAGGGAATCGCCGGGTTCTTCGGCGCGAGCAGCATCGAGCGGCTGCCGACCGAACCGGCGATTATTGAACAAGTTAAGTCCTTCACCGTGTTGCAGCCCCTGGTGGGCCAAAGAAGGACAGGTCAGTGATCGTCCGTGGCTTCCCCTTCGAACTCGTCCCACCACTCGATGTCCTGCCGGTCGGTCTCATGTTCGGCGGGGTGGTGCGAAGTGGCCTCCGGAAGCGACTCGCGGTCATTAACGACGATCGTCAGCACGGCGCGGCCTGCGGGGACGTAGCCGGGGAGCTGAATGCAGACGTAACCGTCTGGCGGGATCTCGATTTCGGTCCGATAGCGGGTCATCGGGCGGAGTCTCGGTTCGGGGACCGTAGGTTGGTAAAACGACGGTCTGGCGCGCGGAGACGGCCGCCCGGCGATCGTTTGGGCTCAAGATTCGTCAGAATCCGACGAGGAATCATTCTTCTCTGTCGCGCCAGCAGATTTCGTCCGTACAAGAGTTTGCGTCATTCCTTCCTGCACGACGTCGCCCGATTGATTGACGATTTGCCGATGCCACGTGACAACTCCACGCCTGCCGTTGGCCTTGGGCTCGAGCGCGATGATCTTCGTCCGGACGTGAATCGTGTCGCCGAAAAAGATCGGCTTGTGGAACTTCCATTCCAGAATGCCCAGAAAGGCCATTGTGTCAACTTTCGGAGAATAGCTCGTGAGGCCCGCGGCAAACGACAGGCCGAGCAGTCCGTGCGCGATTGGCCGGCGGAACGGGGTCTTTTTGGCCGCTTCATGGTCGACGTGAAGCGGGTTGAAGTCGCCCGTGAGTGCGGCGAAGTGAGAAACGTCCGCCTCGGTGACGGTTCTTGCAGGACTTTCCCACTCGTCGCCGACCACCAGGTCGGTGAATCCAAGAATTTCCATCGTGTGGAATGCCACGATGCGAAGCCCCGTATATACTTATGAGAGAACAGCGCGATACATCGGCAAGATTGCGTTGTTTCGCATCAAATCGGAACGGATTGTGCAAGCTGCGATCGATGTCGTCAAGTCAATCCGTTGCGGATCACCGCGATGCTCGGCGAATCTCTCATTGGGTTAACCGTTTCCGTCTCGAGGTTGAGATCCCCCTGAAAACCCGAGATTACCATGCAATCTAAGCCGAGACTACCAAAGGAGTGAGACGAGATGAATCGACCATTAAGGGTCCTCGTCGTTGATGACGAACGGCCCGTGGCCGCTGGTCTTCAGGGACAACTCGACGCGCTTGGATATGACGTGGTGGCGCTTGCACACGACGGACAGCACGCGGTTGAAGTTTGCCGCCGCACGCTGCCCGACCTGGTGATCATGGATATCGAGATGCCGGGCCTGGACGGCCTCGCCGCCGCCCGGCAAATCTCGAAAGACCCTGGCACGCCGGTTATCATCCTCACGGCGCACGGGCACCCCAACCTTGTCGAGCAGGCGGTTGAAGACGGCGTCGTCACCTACTTGCTCAAGCCCGTAACCAGCCCGAGCCTCCATGCTTCGATCCAGGTCGCCGTGGCGCGCACCCGCGAGTCGACAGAGCTAAAGGAAACCGTCGCGGCGCTTGAAGTCACTCTGCGTGACCGCAAGGTGATCGAGCGGGCGAAGGGGATATTGATGTCGCGCAGACATATGTCTGAACAAGAGGCATTTCGATATCTCCAGCGCGAAAGTCAAAATCGCCGGGTGCCGATGGCGAAGCTTGCGGAGGCGATTGTGCAGGCCGATGAGTTGCTCGAGCCCGGCCCGAATCACTGATCGCGAACGAGCTGGTTCGTCGCCGATTATTCTCAAAAGAATATCGTTGACTGCCGATTGCTCAGCGATTAGCCTCGATTTTGTTGGGGATATCCGAACGTCTCTCAAAAAGGCGTTCGGATTCTCGCCTCTGGCATGATTAGGCGTTGAATTCGCCTGATTTCGCAGGAAGCGGCGATCCTCCCTGACTGCGGCTCGGTCGGAATGGGTTGATCAAGGGATGGTCAACGACCTCGGCCGAACACCTGGGAGCCGGCATGATGACTTACTCCAAGGAAACCGACCTTCTTTGCGCGACGCCGCTACTCGCGACTCACGACCTTGCAGTGAAAATCGAGGGGCACATCGAGCGACGTGCCTCGGGCCGAATCCGCGATCTCCACGTCGTTTGCGAAGAAGGGCACATCACCCTGACCGGGCGTTCGCGTACCTATCACGCGAAGCAGCTCGCCCTGCAAGCCGCGCTCGATCTGAGCGGGGAACATTGCATTCTGGCTAATCTGATTGAGGTCTTCTAAGTCGGCTGCTCCCGCCGACGCCTCTCTGCACGGACGCCTGGAACGTGACGCCTCGACCTCGACGATTGAATCGAGCGGGGACCTTGTCAGGTTCGCCAAGAATTTGCATCGTCGCTCAACCCACCAGGCAGCGCAACATCGAGTGTTGAACATGGATGGTGTCTTCGACACGTTGACCCAGGCGGCTGAAGCCGCGGGTACCGAAACGGAAGAACGTGGAACGCGGTCGCACGCGTTGTTCTCCGGGCTGAGCCAGGAGCTTTGCCGGCCGCTCATCTCACTACGTGCTGGGTTCGACCTGCTGCTTGCCGGAAGCGAGGGACCGGTTTCGGCCGAGCAGCGGACGCACCTGGAAGGCCTACGAGGCCAGTGCGATGACCTGATCCGTCTGACTCGCACATTTCTCGACTATGCCGGGCTGACACGTTCGTCGCGCCCGCTCGAGCTTGCGCCGTTTCGACTGGCTGCGCTCGTCGAGGAGACTCGCCACCAGTTTCAGCTTCGCGCTGAACGTCACGAAATACAGTGGGAATGCACGCTCAAAGGCGAGGATGCGACGGTCGAAATCGACCTCGACGCATTCCAACAGATTCTTGCGCGACTTGTTGATAACGCGTTTTCGCACACGCCCCCCGGCGGACGGACGGCCATCGTCGCGTCGGCAGATCGCCACTCGTGGCAGATGTCGATTCGCGACGATGGCACCGGCATTCCGCCTGCGGAAGTCGAGCGAGTCTTCGAACCGCTCGTCCGCCTCGGCTCGGCCTGCAATCCGTCAAACGCCGCCGCGCGAAGCGGTCTCGGAATGGGGCTGGCGGTGTGTCGTGAGTTGGTTCACATGCTCGGCGGCACGATCAAGCTCGAATCGTTACCCGAGGCTGGAACTCAGGTGACGATCGCTTTTGCTCGACGTCCGCCGACTGCGATTTAACTCGGCAGTCGGCGCTCAAATTCGTGTCGGGCCGCGAGGCCTCAGGCTTTTAGCGGCTCGACGCAGAGGCGGACGGTAGTTCCTTCGCCGGAGACCGACCGGATTGAGAGCGTGCCCTTGTGCCGGCGCCAGATGCCGTTGGCGATGCTGAGACCGACGCCGAGGTGATTCAGCTTCGTGCTATAAAACGGCTCGACCGCGCGTTCGAGGATGATCGGCGTCATGGCCCGGCCGTTATCGCGGATCTCGAGCGCAACCCAGCCGCGCTGATCAACGCTGGTTGAAATGCAGATATCAACGCTTCCGCCGTTGGCCGCCTCGATCGAGTTATTCGTGAGGTGATCGAGCATCAACCGAAGCTGCGCGGAGTTGCCGTTGATGGGCGGCACAGCCTCGACGTTGGACGACCAGTGGATCTTGGGCAATTCCGGGTCCGGCGGGCTTTCCTGCCGAGCGGCCACGTAATCTGCGACCAGGTTATCGAGCTGGACGCGCTCGTTCTGATTCGCCGTCATTGGGCGTGTGACGTCAATCAGCCGACGCGCAACGGCCGAGGCTTCGAGCGCGGTGCGAATGATCGCATCGGCAAGCGCCGAGGGATCGGGCGGATCGGGGAGATCGAGCTTCATTCGCAAGATCTCGGCGTTGCTCACCACCGCGCTGAACGCGTTGATGACGTGGTGCCCCACGCCGGACGCCAAGTGCCCCAACTCAGTGAGGCCGCTGACCGCTTTGCTTTGGTCAATTGCACCGCGGCTCATACTCGATCTCATGCCAGGAGCTCGCTCGGGCGGTATTGAGGAATTCTGCATTGTGCCTTGGAGAGAAATGGCACCGATGGAACCACTCGCACGCAGGTCGACGACCGAATTCGACGTGGTTTCTTGTGCCGGACAGAAAAGCCCGGGGGAGACTTTGATCGAATCTGGATCGACCGTAGAAACTATACTACTGCACGTACGGGCAAAAAGCGATTCGGTTCACCTTATCGAATCAACCTGGCCTCAGCCCAGTCGGCATGGTCGCGGACCTCGCCACGTTCGCCAAAGTCGGTAATGAGAACGAGCGTTTGGGCGCCGGTCACATCGACATCCACGGGCCTGGGCGTGTCGTTGACCGACATTGCGGGGGATGCGAATCGCTCCTTGCCGTCGACGACGACGCGGAACACCACGCTTCCCAGCGGTCCTGCGCGATCATCAACACCAACGAGCGCCTGGAATCGTTTCACGCCCGATTCGAGCCGATACGCCAGGTAGGTTCGACTCTGTGTCCCGAGGCCGCGATCGTAGAGGCGGCTCGCGAGCCGGATTGGCTGGCCGTCGATAGCCTGATTCGTACGAACGGGCCGCGTGGGGCCGAGATAGCCGACGTATTTCGTGAGTGTGGGGGCTCGTTCCGAAAGATACGCGACGGGTCCGTTCTTGGTGTGCATTTGCGCAAATTCGCCGAGCGGAATCTTCACCGGCTGGCCGAATCGTGTCTGGGCGACAATGTTGCCACCCTCGACATGCGCGGCCGTTACGCCGAGCTTCGAGCCGTCGACGCAAGTGATTTCGAGATAAGGCTCTTTGGGAGCGGGGTAGTTCACGAGTTTGGGGTCGAACGCCAACGCCACGACGCCCGATCGTTCAATCTCAACCTTACCCGCCTGCGGTTGAAACGAGACCTTCTTTTCGTCGAGCCCGAGCAAGCCGCCGGTAAGCTTGTCTCCATTCGCAAGCCAGAGCACTTCGGTCGTCCGTGGCTCCTCGCGAATCCTGGCGTTGAGGGCGTGAATTGCGTCGGCTTCGAGCGGAGGCGCGAGCACGAGTGCGAGCACGCTATCGAGCGGAACCGTGATCGTTCCCAGCGCGAACGATTGCACTTCGATCGAGGTCTCGCCGGCCGGTCCGATCACGCTGCGATTGAGCCGATCGCCGTCGGGAAACAAAATGATCGCGCCTTCACTCGAAATTGGCGGTGTGCTGCCTTCGCGCGTGAGTTTTACGAGCGCGTTGAGCGGAATCGAGACGAACTTTTCCTTA
Organism: uncultured Isosphaeraceae bacterium; assembly: GCA_945957605.1. Taxonomy (GTDB): domain Bacteria; phylum Planctomycetota; class Planctomycetia; order Isosphaerales; family Isosphaeraceae; genus CAMFLR01. The sequence goes on along the minus strand of CAMFLR010000002.1, from coordinate 222,775 downwards.
TCGTCGACAACGAGCGTCGCACCTTTGACCGGATCGAGCAGACGGAGCCGGCCGCTTATGGTTGAGCCGTCGGTCTTGAGCGCGGTGAGCATGGGGTCGGAGGGGACGGACGACGAATCGTCGGCCCCGGCGAGACATGCCACAGACGCCCAAGAGAGAAGGAGCGGCAGATATCGAATGCGATGGTGCAGGGGACGGTGGGATCTCATCAGGACCGCGCCTCGTCTCTCGTGTCGGCCGGTGTTCGGACCGTGTTGCGATGCGGCGAAGATCGCTGCAAGTTGGATGCCTGTTGTTGCAAGTTAACGCTGGAAGATCGGCAGAACGTTGTTCGGCATTTGCAGGATGATCAGCGCCATGGCGGTGCCGTACTCGTTGCAAATGCTGTCTTGCCAGTAGCCCTGTGTTCCCTGGCGCTGGACGAGTTCGTCGCGAATGGCAGGGTACCAGGTGTTCCAGTCTTCACCGCCGCGGATCCACATCGCCTGAGCGGCGTAATAGTGGCCGTAGAAGTAATGGCTGTAACGCTGGCCGAACTTGATTTCGGGCATGTACTGTTTGAGATAGGCGATGCCCTGGTCAATTTCCTTACCGTCGTACTCGGCCGCGGAATAGAGCGCGACGATGCCGGCCGCCGAGCGAGGGAATGCACTCACGCCGCCTTGCAACATGTAGCGGAAGCCGCCGTCGGTGTTCTGCGATTGCTTCACATATTTGATACACGCTTCGACGGTCTCTTTGGGGACAAAAATGCCCGCATTGCGCGCGGCTCGAAGCGCATTGATTTGGCAGATCGTCACCGAAAGGTCGGCATCGCGACGGACGGGCTGATACCGCCAACCGCCTTCGTTATTCTGGGTGTCGACGATCAGGCGAATCGCCTTCTGGAGTTTTTCACGAAGCTCGGGGCGGCGCGTCATGCCGTAGGCTTCCGCCAGGAAGAGGGCGCCGAAACCGTGTGAGTACATGGGCCCGTGGGTGCCGGTCGAGGGGATTGTGATGAAGCCCGAGGGCGTGGTGTTGTCGATGACGTAAACGAGTGCCTTATCAATGTGCGACCCGTACTGGCCGCGGCCGGGGCTGGAACCGGCCCCCATGAATGCGAGGCCGGCGAGGCTTGTGACCGCGAGGTTGCCGCGATAGGAGCCTGAGCCGAACGAGCCATCAGCGTTTTGCTGCTTCGCCAGCCAGGCGAGGCCGGTTTCGATCGACTTCTCGGTTTCGGGCGTGATTTGTTCGGCGGCGCCTTCAGGAACTTCGCCTTGGCGTGCCTCGACGAATCCGCCCCCTTCTTTCACCGGTGCGGCGGCTTTGCCCTGCGCTGCATCTTTCGCAGGAGGATTTGCGGGGGCAGCGGCTTTGGCGGGCGGAGCGGGATTGGCGGCTTTACCGGCATCCTGCCCATGCGCCAGGAAGGCACCGGCCAGAATCGCCGAGCTGCCCAAAGCTGGGGCCAGAAGCTTGCGCCATTTCAGGGTGATCATGGCTTATTGCTCCTCTCGGGCCAGGCTCTTCTTGGACACGGAGAGATAGTAACGCTTGATCAAATCTTGCTTCGCCGGGAGCAGGTCTTCCTTGAAGATGTTGTCCATCTCGGCGCGAAGCTCGGGGGGAAGGTGTCCCCAGGGATTCTTGTCGAGTGCGAGCACGTTCTTCGGCTTGGGCTTCTCAGGTTTCTGTAGCGGCGGTCCGTTCGCGAGATCGCCGTCCTGATTCTCGCCCTGCTGCTGCCCCTTCTGCTGGCCTTGGCGCATCATACGCATTGCCTGCTGGCGGCTTTGCATCTTGCGCATCTGCTCGATCATCGTGTCCATCTTCTTGACGATCTCGGCCTGCTTCTGTCGAGTTTGCTCGCCCGTATCCGGCTTGCCGAGACGCTCTTCAACCTCGCGCATCTGCTTCACGAGATCGCCGAGCGGACCTTCTTCCTCACCCTGCTTCTGCCCCTTCTTCTGTGCATCGCCTGGCTTGGGCTTTTTCTTCTTGCCCATCAGCTCGTCGAGGACCTCGTCGGTTTCCTTGTCGCGGCCGGTGAGGTTGTCGGCCTTCGACTTCGACGCGTCGCGCTTCTGATCCTTGCTATCTTTTCCCTGACCTTCGCCGGGTTTCTTGTCCTTGTTGTCGCTGCCTTTGCCCTTGTCTTTATCTTTGTCGTCGCCACCCGCGCCGGGAGGGGGCGGGGGCTTCGCGCCGTCGGGCGAAGCTTCGTCTTTTGACTGACCGAGCTTGTCGAGCAGGCTGTCGAGGTCCTTGTCCTTGGGAGCGACCTCGCCGGGCTTGGCCGGTTTCTTTTCGGCATCGCCCGATTTGGCCGTGCTTGACGGAGCTTCCTTTTTGGCGGTTTCCTCGACCTTTTTGAGGAGATCGTCGAGGGCGTCGTCCTTTGGTTTGCCGCCTTGTTGTGCGAAGGCGATGCCCGAGAGTGCGAGCGTGGCGGCGACTGTGAGCGCTACCAGCGAACGTGAGCCAATGCTCAAGCGAGTGCGCGAGTGATTCATGATCAGTCATCCTCCCCGTCGGCTTGTTTGGGGCGGGTCAGGTCGCGCACGAGGTCGGCCAGGGCACCCTGGTCTTCGTGAAGTTTCGCGCGTTCCGCCTCTTGATCGGGCGTGAGCTTTTCGCCTCGCTGAGTCAATTGATCGAGTTCGTCGGTCCGGTCGTTCAGCTCTTGCTGGAGCATCTTAAGCATCTTGATCTGAGCGGCCGCGGGGATGTTGTCGCCACCACCGCCGCCTCCGCCCCCGCCACCACCGCCTCCCTGCTGGTCACCGCCGTCGCCGTCCGCCTTCTTCATTTTATCGGGTTTGAGCGAGTCGAGAAGTTGTTTGAACCGCCCCGAGGCGGACTTCTCGGCGGCGAGTGTTGACTTATCGGTTTTCAAGGCGCCTAGACGCGTGGCGGCGTCGTCCATTGCACCCATCGCCCGTTTCAGCGTGAGTGTGAAGACGGGAGCACCTTCGCCGAGGCGTTCGATCAGGTCGGCGGTTTCGTCTTTGAGCGCTGATTCGACGCGACCGAGGTCGCGGACACCAGTGCGTTGGGCGATTGAGAGCTTGCCGTCGTTCTTGGCGCGAGCTTGTTCGTAGTTTGTCGTTTCGTCGATCATCTTGTTTTGCCGCTCGGCGATCGACTTGAGGTGATCACTCATCTTGGAGATTTGCTCCATGGCGAGTTGTTCCTCGGCGTCGCGACGATTTTCGGCGAGCTCTTGCTGGGCCTGACGGAGGTTATCGAGGGCTTCCTCCATATCCTCTTCAGCCTGCTCGCCCTGATCCTGGTTCAGGTCTTGCTCGGCCTTGGCCATCTTGCCCGCCGCCTTGTCGGCCTTCTGAGACGCGCCTTCTGCGCCGAGCTTGGCGAGCTTCTGAAGCTGCTTCTGCAACTCCTTCTGAATCTCGGCCTGCTCCTTCGCGAGTTTTTGGAGCTCCTTCTCGCGAGCCTTGGGATCGGTCATCTTCTTGGCGTCGGCGGTCTTTTTGAGGTTGGCCGCCTGGCGGGCTCGGAGATTCTTGAGATCTTGCTCGGCCTGCTTCATTTCTTGTACGAGACGAGCGAGTTCGCGCTCGCGACGATTCTGGATCGAATCGACGAGCTCCTTCAAATCGTTGCGGGCCTGTTCCTGGTTCTGACGGGCCTGGCCCATCTGATTCTTACCAAGCTGCTCGGCCCCTTCGGCCATCTTCGCTGATGTCGCCTTCTGGCGGCTTTGCTTGGCGGCGTCTTTGAGTGCGGCGGCGGCGAGGGGGTCGTCCTTCTCAACCTTCTTGGCCATCTCGTCGAGCTTGGCTTCGAAGTTCTGGAGGAGTTTGGCTAGCTCGGCCTGGCGGGCACCAAGATTCTCCAACTCGGCCTTCTGTTCGGGCGTGAGGGCTTCGGGCGTTTTGCTCATGAGGTCGGGCTTGTTCGCAGCTTCGGCCGCCTGCTTCATTGCCTGCTCTTGCTGCTGCAAGATCGACTTCGCTTCGCGGATAACACCGCGATACGTGTCGAACTCGCTCATGTTGTCGAGCATCTTCTTGAGATCGTCGGCGATTTGCTTTTGATTTTTGGCGGCGTCGTTCAAGGCAAGCTGCGGCTCGGGCTTCTTCTGGTTCTGAGCTTGCTGCTGATCGCCTTGTTGTTGCTGTCCGCCTTGCTGGCCCTTGGATTGATCGCCTTGCTGTTGACCGCCTTGTTGACCCTTGGATTGATCGCCCTGTTGTTGCTGTCCGCCCTGCTGGCCTTTGGATTGATCGCCCTGTTGTTGCTGTCCGCCCTGTTGACCTTTGGACTGATCGCTCATCTGGCCCTTTGATTGATCGCCAGATTGTCCCTTCGATTGGTCACCTTGCTGACCTTTGGATTGATCGCCTTGTTGACCCTTGGATTGATCGCCGGCTTGGCCCTTGGACTGATCTCCCTGCTGGCCTTTCGATTGATCGCCCTGTTGACCTTTGGACTGATCACCTTGCTGGCCTTTTTCCTGCTGACCCTTGGATTGATCTCCCTGCTGACCCTTAGCCTGGTCACCATTCTGGCCTTTGGCCTGATCGCCTTGTTGGCCTTTAGTTTGCTCGCCCTGTTGACCCTTTGATTGCTCGCCTTGCTGGCCTTTGGCTTGCTGGCCCTTGGCTTGATTGCCCTGATCTTGCTGGGGCTGATTCTGGCCCTGGGCTCCAGTTTCAGGCTGGGCGTTGGCACCCTTCGACTGCGCGCCGGCTTGCGGATCGGCCTGGGGCTGATTTTGGTTTTCACCCTGCTGCGGCTGGGCCCCTTGTTCGGGCTGATTCTTGCCGTTGGCCTGCTCTTCGAGGGCCTTGCCGCCGCGCGTGAGGCTTTGTTCGGCCGGCGTCAGGTTTTGCTGCTTGAGCTTGTCGACCGTTTGCTTCATCGCCAGCATTTGGCGTTCGACATCTTGATTGGGGATGTTGAAGTTTTTCAGATCGTCGGTGATGCGCTGGATTTTTTGCTCGATGCCGTCGGACTTGCTGGTGATCCGGCTCGTTACCTGCCGCTGGATCGTCTCGGCGTTGCGGAGGTTGTCGCGCACCTGCGCCGGCGGCTTGTTCGTGCGGGAGAGCGTGCGAATCGCTTCGTCGACGGGCGTTTGCGCCTGCTTCTGCATCGCGTGCGTGCGTTCGATGTCGTCGCGCAGGGCACGCTGCTGTTCCTCGATCTGGCGATTTGCCTCGTCGTCGGAAACGATTCGCAAACGCAGCTCGCGGCTCTTGCCGATGTTCGGCCCTTTGACGTTGTCGAAGTCACGTGCGTCGGCATGAAACGAGATGATCGTTCCCGGCTCGAGCTTGAGCGGCGCGAGATCCCAACGATACGTCGCAACTTCGTGCTTCGACGGCGGAGCGTCCTTCTTCGCGGTGCCGTCCCAGAGTGGCAGGACCACTTCCTTCGTCGGTTCGGAGCCGCCGGCTGCGACCTTGTAGATCATCCGAACTGAGTGAATGCCGTAATCGTCGTCGACCGCGATTTGCACCGGCACGACGGCTTTTGCGGGGACGTCGCGGTCGTTGGTCGGTTCCTCGAACGTCACGCGCGGGGTTTCATCGGGAACAGTGCGGAGGTCGTATCGCACCGCTTCCTGGTTCTTGAATCCTTCCGTGTCTTTCAACTCGAACCAGAAGCCGACGTTCGTTTCGGCCGTGAATTTGGCGGAAACGCCGAGGCCGTTGTTGACGAGCTGTACCGGCTCCTTCGAGGTCCCTTCACCGAGTCGAAGCATCGCCGTAGCGAGCGGCTTGTTCGACTTGGCGGTAATCTCAACCTGGCTGCCGAACACCGCCTTGGGCTGGGTATTGCCCGGGGCGAGCGTTTGTGGTGGCACGCCGGTGTAGGCGGGGGCGGTGATTTTCACCGTGAGGTCGGAGAGAACCGGCGGAGGAACGACTTTGACATCCCAGGGCGCGGTCTGGTCGTCGCCGGCCGTTACGGTGAAGGTGAAGTCGCGATTCGCGGTTTCGAGACGGCCGCGGAAGACGCCGTCGTCGGCAGGACGGAGCGGTTCTTCCGATGTCTCCCCATCGGCGAATTTGTACATAACCTTGGCTGACGAGGGCATGTGCTCGCCCTTCGCCACGCCGACCGCGAGTGTGTAAGGCTCGCCGCGCGCGACCTTGTGGGCCGTTTCGTCGGCGACGATCGTCAGATGTGTGAGCTTGGGCCACTCGGTTGTGCCGAAGGGGCGGAAGAGGCGATCGAGGGCGATTCGGCTCGACATTGGCACGAGGAAAAGCAGGCCGAGGGCGCATGCGAGTGCCAGCGACGACCATTGCAGGGCGACACGCGCCGGGCGCGGGTCGATTGCTTTGCGGAAGTCGATCTCTTTCGTTTCCTCAATCGTTTGCGCGATTGTGGCGTCGCGCATCGCTTTCGAGCCGAGTGAATCGTCGTCCTTCGCGTGAAGGAATTGAATCGTGCTGGCGAGGCGGTCGTTCAGGCCGGGCCAGTGCTGCTCGATTTTGAGGGCGATGTCGAGGTTATTGAACCGGACGACGAGCGGCGCGAGCACATAACGGACAAAGAGCCAGCCGGTGAGGCCGATCACGCCGATGAGCAGCGCGAGCCGTACTTCGGGGACGAGATGGATGAGCCAGTCGAGCGCGCCGGCGGCGATGACTGCGGCGACCACGCCAAGCACGAGCCACGCAACGCCGTGGGCCGCGAGCAGACGACGAACCTGCCCGCGGAGGGCAGCAATACGCGATTCGAGCGGGTGACGCATCTCAAACCTCCCGGGCGATCAAGCGAACTGCAAGGCCCGTCGTCCACGAAAAGCTAACCGAAATTATACCATTTGTTTACGTTTCCTCAAAACCCACTCCGCCACCAGGATCGTGAGGAACAGAGCCAGCACGGGCCAGGTGTTCCACAACGGGATTGGCGGGTCGGTATCGAGGGGCACTTTCTGCGGTTTCGGCAAGCTGCCTAGCAGCTTTGACGTATCCGCTACGGTGTAGAACGCACCGTTCGAGAGGGAGGCTGCGCGAATGAGTTCGGGCTCGTTCATTTGCACCCGCTCCATCTCGCCGGCCGGCGGGTCGACGCGGAACGTGGTTGATGGGAGGTTGCCTTCGAGCACCGGCGGCGGAAGCAAGCGAACCGTGTAATCACCCTCGACCGCTTGCGGCAGCACGCCTTCGAGCAGATTCGGGGTGTTGGGCGTACCCGTTAACGTGAGCTTGCGCGGTCCGGAGCCGTCTTTCTTCTCGATCTCGACCGTCACTTCGCGCGAGCCCGGCGCTAACGCAGGATTGGGGAAGCGGACGCGGATGACGACCGGCTCGTTGCGCTGATAGCGTCGGCGATCGGTTTGCACCTCGGCCTGACGCTGTCCGAGCAACTTCGAGCGGGCGAGGAACCGGATCGTTTGAATCCAATAGCGGCCGAAGTATTTGTCGCCGACGCGGAACCGCCAGCGCCAGGTGTCGTCGACGGCGTTGAACATCACTTTGCCCGAGCCGACGAACTGATAGAGCATGATCGGGATCGGTCCGTCGGAGCCGGTTTGCGTCGGGTGTTCGGCGAGAACCAATGCGGCCGGCTTCTTGCGCGGGGCCTCGAAGTACCAGAAGAGGTCGGGCAGGTTCGCCCAGATTCGGGCGCTCGTGACCTCGTCGTCGCCGAAGCGGAAAATCGGGCTCGACCGGCCTTCGACCGTCAAGTTCGGCTTGAACGCGGGGATTGCGTTGCCAACGGCGGTCGGATTGCGTGAGTCGGCCAGTTCGATGGGCAACAGGTCTTCGAGCGGGCTGCTGCGGTAGCTCAGCGGGTTGAACTGATCGCCAGCGAGGAAGAGAACGCCGCCACCTTTTTCGGTGACGAACTCGGCGAGGTTCGTCATCTGCGAGCGCGAGAGGTTGCCGGGATCGGCGTCGCCAAGAATGATCACGTCATAATTGAAGAGATCTTCCTTCGAGGCGGGGAAGGTCGGGATCGCGTAGAGATCCTGGTTGGAATATTCGGGGTCGGAGGAGAGGAGGACGACCTTGAGGTCGATCGTCTTCTCGCGCTGGAGGAAGTTTTTCAGATAGCGGAACTCGTAGCGCGGCTCGTTGTCTACGAAGAGGATTTTGAGTTTTTCCTCGCGGACGTGGATTGTGCGTTCGATCCGATTGTTCTCGGTCGAAAGCTCGCGGTCCTTTTTTTCGACCTCGACGACGTAGGTGATTTGTCCCGTGCGCTTGGGGCGGTGCGGGATTTCGATCCGCTTGGGCTGGCCGTCGGGCGGGGCGGGGACGTGAATCGTCTCGACGACCTGGAACGACTTGGGATCGGCGGAAGTCGCGTCGCGCTCGGAGAGACGGACCGTCACCTCTTCACCTGAGAACCCTTTGGCGGTGAGCTTGGGCTGGAACCGCACGAGGTCGTCGACGAACACCACGTCGTCGACGAGCAACTCGCTCAGCTCAAGGTCGCGCGGGGCTTCGGGATCGCCCAGGCCGATCGTGTAGAGCGGCACCCCTTTGCGTCCGGCGAATTTGGCGGCTTCGGCGAGTGGTTCACCATCGGTCGTCTGGCCGTCGGTGAGTAGGAGGATCGCTGTCGGTGGCACGCCGCGCAGCTCGGTAAGAACCTTGCGCACACCGACGCCCAGGCGGCTTTGTTCGCCTTTCGCTTTGAGTGCTTTGACTTTTTCGAGGGCAGGGGGGATGTCGTCGACCTTGTCGATTTCGGCCAGCGGGCGCGCATCGTTCGAGACGACGTACAGCCGCACGCGGTGCTGCTTTTGCAGCTCGCGAATCAAGGCACCGTTGTCTTTGAGCAGCCAGCCTTGCGCGACCGCCAGTCGGCTCGATTCAGTTTTGCCCGAGAGCTTCGCCAACTCGTTTGAGGCCGACATCACTTTTGCATCGGCGAACTGGTCGACGACTTCTTCGCTTGCGGAGTCGTCGATCATCACGACGAAATAGGGCAGGCCCATGCGTTCGACGGAGAGCACCGCCTCGGACAGCATGAAGAGCGCAAGGAGCACGAGCGAGATGCGCAGGCTGGCGAGGAGCATCTTGTAAGCCGTCGACGCCTTCCCCTCCTGCCGATAGAGCCAGACGATCAGCGCGACGCAGCCGACCACCGTGAGGATGGTCCAGCCTTGCGAGAGGGGCTGCTCGGGACGGATGTGCGGCGTGATCGCCTCACCGGCTCTCGCCGGTTCTACACCCAGTCGTTCAGCTAGCCGTCGGAGCAACCAATCCATCTCTCACGCCCTCTCGCTGCGTTGCGTATCGGAAAGAACTTTGCGTTCTGTTGTGTTCATCTGAAAGATTGGCTAATGATGCCCGAACTTCCACGCCATGATCGACTCGACGATGAGGAGCAGGAGCACGCCGTAGAGCAGCTGGCGGTGCAGCTCGCCGTGGCGACCGACCGAGACCGCGCTACCGGTAAGGTCTTGCCAGTTGTTCAAAAGCGTGAATTTCCAGCCGGGGACCGCTTGCGTCAGACCGGTGCGGTCGAGCTTGGCGGGATCGCTCTCGGCTGGGTCGGGATTGGCGGCGAATGCGGCCTCGGGCACTCCTTGCGCGGAATATTTCACGCGGTAGGTGCCTGATAGGTCGGTGTCGTCGAAGTGGAAGAGGCTCACGTCGCCCGACGGCTTGACCTTCACCTGCGCCTTGGCGTCGTCGGGCCGCGCGATGTCGGCGTTGCTGTTTGAGGCATTCGTGGGAAGAACCTGATCGAGCGGTTGGCCGACCTTGACGTTGCGCTCGGCGAGACGGCCGCCAGCCGCTTGAAGAATGACCTGCTCCATGACCGGCGCATAGCTCGGGTGCAGCGGCCAGGTGGTCCATCCGGCGTCAGCAGAGGTGGCGATCATCACAACACGTCCGCGGTGCCGCGGGGCTTCGACGATCGCCGGATCGCCGCTGCTGAACGCGAGCGCGACTTTCGCCTGCGAACCAGGCGGGATCGTTAGCTTGTGATAACGCCAGGTTTTCGAGTTCACGAGGCCGGCGATGACAGGAGCGTCGGCGCCGGCGAAGGGTTTGATGATCGGGTGCGTGAAGCCGAGCGGATTCATGTCGAACGCCGATTGCTTCTTCTCTGAATCGCCGATTGAGGCGCCAATTGAGGCAGGGAGAATTCCTTTGCCGTCGGCGTAGAGGTGGCGGTTGTAATTCTCGGCAACGACCTGATCGCCGCCGAAAACCACCAAGCCGCCGCCTTGCTTGAGATAGGCGTCGATCGACGCCACTTCCGACTCGCTCACCTGGCCGACGTTGCAGAGAACGACGGCATCATAAGGCGCGAGGTCGCGGCGGGCGAAGCTTGATTCTGTGATCACTTCAACACGAATGAGCGCAGGACTACCTTGATTCGTCGACGACGGGCTGAGTGCCTGGGCGAGATAATCCGTCTCCGACTCGAACGCTTCGCTCTTGAAGTGGCCGTCGACAAGCAGCACCTTGAGCGCTTCCTTCACCGGCACCGCCATCCAGCGGCGGTTGTCGAGCGGGAGGGGATCGTCGTCGAGCTTCACTTCGAGCATGTGGTCGCCCGAGGCGGGGAAGGTCGGGCGGAACACGACAGGAACGTCGACGCCGACGGGCAAATCGATGGGCGGAAGTTCGGGGCCGAGCTGGCCGTCGATCAAGAGTTTTACGCGGGCTGCGCTGACAGTATTTGGACCGAAATTGCGCACCGTAGCGGTTGCCACGAGATCGCTCGAACCGAGTGCGACGACCGGTTGGTTGAGCCGCAAATCGGTCACGGCGCGATTCTCGCCGCCTGCCTTACCGAGGTCGATGACGGTCGACTGGGCCTTGCGCGCTTCGAGCTTGGCGACGGCTCGTTTCAAAGCTTCTTCGACGCCGGTTTTCCGCCAGCTTGTGGTTTGCAGGTCGGTGATGAAGACGACTTCCTTGCGAGGGATTGTCGACACTTCGAGCGCTTTGTCGATCTTCTCGAAGCTGGCCACCAAATCTGTACCGCCGTGCGGCAGGGTGATTTGGTTAATCTCCTTGAGCACCTCGGTTTGATTCGCGGACGGGGAAGCGTCGCCGATCACGACGCGGGGCGGGTCGGCCATGAGGACCACCGACAACACGTCGCCGGCGCGGGTGTCGCGAACGAGGCGGTTGGCGAGGTCTTTGGCTTCATCGAACCGCGAACGATCCGCGGTTGTGTACGCCATGCTCAGGCTGCCGTCGAGCACGATCACGCGATGGGTTCGTTCGCCCGGGAGCAATTGCATTGCGCCCAGGCTTTCGAGAAACGGTTTCGCCATCGCGGAGACGAGGAAGAGGATGAGGAGCGTGCGAACCGCAAGCAGCAGCCATTGCTCGATCTTGATCCGGCGCTGATTTTTTTTGATCGCGGCAAGCAAGAAACGCATGGCGGCCCACGACGTTTCGCGATACTTGCGGCGATTCAGCAGGTGGATGATGATCGGCAGCGAAACGGCGGCAAGGCCGATCTGCAAGAGCGGCAGGTTCGAGAAGCCGATGGCCCAGAGCAGCGGCAGGGAGAGCAACGTCAATCCTCCGGCGAGCGATTCGTGCGATTAACGGACGCGCGCGGCACGCGACGCGAGGTAGGTCGAAAGCGGGCCATCAAGGTTCTGGTCGGTGCGAAGCGGCACGTAGTCGACGTCGATCGACTGGCAGCGGCGTTTCAGGTCGTTCAGGAACGAGCCCAACTCGGCCTGATAGGCACGCCGTAACGCGTGCGGGTCGGTCAGGACTTCGGGCATTCCTTCCAGGCCCTTGAAGAGCGTGGTGTCGCGGAATGGGAAGTCGATCTCGGCCGGGTCGAGGACGTGGAAGACGATCACCTCGTGCCGGCGGTGCCGCAGGTGTTTGAGGCCGGTGACGATTCGCGCGGGGTCGTCGAAGAAGTCGGACAGGACGACGACGATTCCACGCTTCTTGAACCGCTCGGCGAGGTCGTGGAACACCGTCCCCATGTCGCTCTTGGCGGCGGCGGGGGTAACGTCCATGACGTGAAGCATTTCCTTCAGGTGCGAAGGCTGCCCCGATGGCCTGAGGAATTTGCGCACGCCGTCGTCGAACGTCGCCAGGCCGATCGAATCTTGCTGCTGCAAGACCATGTAGGCGAGCGCGGCGGCGACGAACTGCGAGTATTGCAGTTTCGAGACATTGTCGCCCGACTGGTACGACATTGACTCGCTCGTATCTAAAAGCAAGTAGGTGAGAAGATTGGTTTCTTCTTCATACTGCTTGAGATAGAACTTGTCGGTCTTCGACCAGACTTTCCAGTCGACGTGGCGGATATCGTCGCCCGGCACGTATTCCCGGTGCTGGGCGAACTCGACGGAGAAGCCGTGGTACGGGCTTGCGTGCAAGCCCGCCACGTATCCTTCGACCACCAACCGCGCTTGCAGGTCTAGCCCTTGAAGGCTAGCTAGCACTTGCGGATTTAAATATTTTTGGTAGTTTTCCACCCTGTTCCGCCTCGTGTTCGTCGACCGGGACGACCTTGATCAGACGCTTGACAATATCGTCGGGCTTGAGGCCTTCCGCCTCAGCATTGAAGTTGGTCACGATGCGGTGCCGCAGCACGGGACCGGCGACCGAACGGATGTCATCCGTCGATACATAATAGCGGCCGTGAAGCACGGCGCGGGCCTTGCCTGCGAGCACAAGATACTGGCTCGCGCGAGGGCCGGCACCCCAGCTTACGTAGTCGCGAACGAAGTCGGGCACGTCGTCATTACCGCGACGCGTCATGCGAGCGAGTCGCACGGCGTAACGGCTGACATGATCGGCCACAGGCACCTTGCGGACGATTTCCTGGAGCGCAAGGATGTCGGCTCCGGAGAGAACCTTCGAGACGTGCGCCTTGATGTTCGACGTGGTCAGGCGGACGATCTCGAATTCCTCTTCTTCCTCGGGATAATCGACGAGGATGTTGAGCATGAACCGGTCGAGCTGCGCTTCGGGCAGCGGATAGGTGCCTTCCTGCTCGATCGGGTTTTGCGTCGCGAGGACGAAGAACGGGTCGGGGAGGCGATGGCGTTCGCCGCCGACTGTCACCTGCCGCTCCTGCATCGCTTCAAGTAGCGCGGCCTGGGTTTTGGGAGGCGTACGGTTGATTTCGTCGGCCAGAACCAGGTTCGAGAAGATCGGGCCGCGGAGGAACTTGAACTGGCGGACGCCGGTCGCCTTGTCTTCCTGAATCACCTCGGTGCCGGTGATGTCGGACGGCATGAGGTCGGGGGTGAATTGAATGCGGTTGTAGGTGAGATTGAGGGCGTCGGCGAGGGTGTGAATCATCAAGGTCTTCGCCAGGCCCGGCACGCCGATCAGCAGGCAGTGGCCGCGGGCGAAGATGGCGACGAGTAGTTCTTCAACGACCGAGCGCTGGCCGACGATCACCTTGCTCATTTCGTTCTGGAGGCCCTCGAATGCCTCCTTGAGCCGTTGGACCGCGGCGATATCGTCACTGGCGAGAGGTTCGGCGGATTCGTCGGCCACGCGGTTCTCCTTGCTTTAAGACAGGATCCGAGGCGTCGTTGCGCGTCGCCAGGGTGGATCGGTCGGAACTGAGAGAAGGCTACTACGTTGTCGCTCCGAGGCTTTCGGTCTGGGTGCCACTGGCTTTGCCAGTGATTTTCCTCTTTTCGTTAGCACCGAGGAGCACTGGCAAACCCAGTGGCACCCGAGTCTCTCACCGTATCAGAACGCTAGGGGATCGGTCTCACAATGATCGACGCATCAGGTTAAACGCGGAGCGGGGCAAGTCTTCCCAAGAAATCTTACGGAACGGCGGCGTCGCGACGGTCTCCGAGTGCCCAAAGGCCCGACTGTGTTGCCACAAACGCACCTCGCGGCGCGAGCCGCACAGTCAGGTTCGAGACGGGTGTGGGGAACAGGAAACGCTGCACAAGTTCCCCATTATCGCGCCGACGGAAGATGACAGGAAGGACCCCGCCTAATTCGTCCTCGGAAAGTCGGTTGGGGTTGGGATAATAGGTCACGCAACGGTCGGTGAGCGCAAGCGACCAGCCGAAGGACGGGCCAATCAGCTTCTTGCGCCAGGCGGTTTTGCCGTCTGCAATTGAGATGGCGGTCAGGTCGGAACCATCGGCCACGTAAAACTTGTCGCCACCGAGGGCGAACGATTCGGGACGCTCGCTCAAATCCTCATCGCCGATCGGCCGCGACCAGCGCTTCGAGCCAGTCGCAGGGTCGAGCCGGATCAATTCCATGCCGTTGTGAAGAACCAGGAGTCGCTCGGCGTCGCCCAGAAGACGTGGCGGGCCGCACTTGGGGAGTTCCTTGCTTTCGCGAAAGACCCAGGCGTTTACGCCGCGGTTGAGGTCGAAGAGCGCGATGGTTTTGCGATCGGGAACGAGGGCGACGTGGTCGTCGTCGATGGGCAAGGGATCGCGCGGCCAGACTTCGTCGTCGCCCTGGTGAAACTCGCCGCGACGGCGGCCGGTTGTGGTGTCGAGCACGACGACTGCGTTCGGCTTGCGGACCTGGAAGACGATGCGGCTGGGGCCGATGTAAAGCCGGGGGTTGATCTGACCCGAGGTTGGTGCGTACGACCATTCGACCTGGCCGCTATCGCCGTCGAACGCCATCAGCGATTGCTCACCCTTCAGGCAAAATACACGACCGGCGACGATTCGGAAGTCGCTGAAAGTCGCGGAGTTTTCAGCGGCGGTTTCAGCAGCGTTCTCAGCCGGCCGTGCGAACGGATTGGCGGTGCTTTTGGGATTCGCGCTCGCGAGGTCGTACTGCCACTCGATGGAGCCCTTCGTGAGATTGAGCGCCGCGATTCGCGACTTTGTGCCAGCGACGAGTCGATCGGCCAGGTAACCTACCCAGGTGGGCTCGGTTCCCAGATTCACCGACCAAGACGGTGTGCCGGCGACGGGGTCGATCGCTTGCAGAGTGGTCCCATCGACAAGGAAAATGCGGCCCTGATCGGTTGAAGGAGGGGTTCCTTCGGCGGCGAGCGGGCGGAGTGATGCGGGCCACTGACGGCCCCACTTGCGTGCGAGCGGCAGCGGAGAAGATGGCTCGCCCGATTCGCCGGTCATCCGGTCGAACGGCTCGCGCGTGATGCGGTTGGCCACGCTCAAGGCCAGACCGTCGGCAGCGGCATCGCCCTTGAGTGATTTGAGTCGCGAAGCGGCTTGAAGATACGCTTCGCGCGCAGGCTGCCAGAGCTTTTGCGCCTCGTACGCCTTTGCTAAACCTACATATGCCCGAGCGCGAATCACTTCGGCGGTGCTATCAATTGCCAGTAGCTTGCGATACGCGCGGGTTGCTTCCTGAGGCTGGCGTTCGGCGTCGTAAAGGGCGCCGAGTTCGAGGTACGCTTCGGGGACGACTTTTGCTGCCGGATAGCTGCGGCCGACGTCGGCCAGCAGACGCGCGTCGCGTTCCTTGACGCCGCGCGAAAGCAGCGATTCTGCGGCGCGATCGAATTCGGCGTAGGCATCGCGTCCCTGGTCTCGGAGGAGGTTCGCGAGGCGATCGGCGATCAGCAGGTCGGCGCGGACCGAGCGGCGGCCGTCGCTCACGGCGACGATCAGCGGGCGGAGACGTTCGTCGCCGAGCAGTGCTTGCAAGGTGGATGCAGAGGCGTTCGGCTTGCGATCGAAAAGCTGAGAGTCGGCGAGTTCCAGTCGAGCAGAGAGGCGGTCGCGATCGGCCCGGGCGACCTCTGCGGCCTTGCTGAAGGCTGCGATCGCGTCGGTCCAGTTCTTTGCCTTTCGCGCTGATTCTCCACGTCGCATGAAGAGGCGGTGCTGATGATCGCGGGCCGATTCGACAAGCGGCAGGCCGTCGATGGACTCGGAAGGACGGGCACGCTTCAGGACATTTTCCAGGCTGGCGAGTGCGAGGTCGTCGAGCCCTGAAGCTTCAGCGGCCTGTGCCATCCGGAAGTAATTTGATGCCTGTTCGGGAGCGCGGGCGATTTCGTCGCGATAGCGTTCGATCAAGCGGCTGAGCTGGCAGAAGACGACCATCGAGTCGGCCTGGGAGACGATGAGGAACCCGTCACCGACCGCGAGGTTGCCGCCGCCTGTCTGGAATTTTTCCTGAAGGCGGATCGGCTGGTCGGCGATGAGGCCCGACTCCTGGTCGAGCACGTGAATCTCGGTCTTCGTCGGCCAGTAGATGCGGTCGCCGGCGAGAATGCCGCGGCCGAATCCCTGCGGGACCTGGCCGCCATCGGGCCAGACTCGAACGAGGGCGCCGGTTTTCACATCGAACTGCAGGACACGATCGCCGGTCGCGACAATTTTTCCCTTGGCGACTCCCAGAATGTGCGCGAGCTTGACGTCGTCGGCGAACGGCCGGCTCTTCCAGATCATTTTTCCGGTCGCGCCGTCGTACGCGAACATCGCGGTCGCGTCTTCGGGAGCGACGATCACCATGCCGTTGTAGGAGATCGCCGGGTTGAGGTCGCGCTCTTGCGACTGGCCGAATCCCCTGCGCGACTCGGAGGGATACGTTGCCATCCAGCGGATCGCGCCGGCTTCGACGTCGAGCGAAACCACTGCTCCCAGATTCGTCTGGTAATAGAGCGTGGGGCCGTCGAGCGTGAGCAGGCGGTGGGCGACTTCGGTGACCGATTCGCTCCCGAACGGCGAGGCGTTGGGATTGGCTTCGCAAATGAAGCGGACCCAGCGGGTAACTCCAGTTTCGGCGTCGAGGCAGGCGATGTAGCAGGCCGTCATCTCCGCGCGATCGGTCATGCCCACGTAGACGTTTCGCGCGTCGGCAACCGGCGTTCCTTCAAACGTGGCCGAGCGATTTCCGGCGTCGGCCTTGCGTTTGGGAAGGACGATTTCGGAGGCGGAGCGTTTCCAGAGGAGTTTTCCTTCTGCCGCGCGATCGAGGGCGATGATGAAGCTGTTAAGGCCGGCGTTCGAGGGCATCATCCGCCCCATTCCCATCCCGCCGACATTGGGCGCGGGGGGCGGCGGACCCATTCGGGCGTAAACCCGGTCGCCGTAGGCTGTCAGCGTGTAACGGCCGAGGCCATGATGCGGGCGGCTCGCTTCGGAGACGAACGCACCTTGATGCTCGTGTTTCCAGGCGATGGCGGCGGTTGCCGACGCGGCCGCTCCATCATTTCCGCTACGCTGGTTGAGGTTGTAGGCGGTAACGGTTCGTTCGTCGCTAATGATCACCTGCTCGCCGACAATGATGGGGTGATAGGCGAGAAGGCGGTCGGGCGGGACTGAGCCGGTGTTCGTCGCCGGCATGCCCATCCCGAAGTTTCCTCTACCACCTCGATACCGAGGGGGACTCGACGGGCTAATCGGCGTGAGGTCGACGCGCCATTGTAGCGAGCCGACATCGATCGAGTTCGGTGCCACCTTGGTGCGAGTTGGCGCGCCTGCAAACGTGGGCCACCGGCCGTCGGGCTGAGCGGGGATAGCGAGACGGTCGTCAGCAACGGCTTCGGCGAGTGATTTTGCGAGCAAGCCGGTGCGTCCGGCGATTTCCCCTTGCGCTTCGGGATACGCCTTGGCGAATGCGGCCAGGTCGGCGGCCGTTGGTTTACCTTCACCCATCGCGGTTTTGCAGATGAGCTTCTTGGCCGCGACCTTGGCGACGTTGATCGAGATGTCGGGGTGAATTAGCCCCTGGCCTTCGGTGCTCGAGTCGGGGACGAGCTGCCGGTAGGCAGCGAGTGCCTCAGCAAACTGGCCTTCCTGGAACGAAAGGTCGCCCAGCAGTTCCAGTGCCTCGTCACCCCAGGAGGAGCAGAACGCTTCCTCGATCACCCTGCGCAGGAGGCTGCGGTCGCGCTCGGTCTGCCCCTGTTTGAACCAGCGTTCGGCCTGCGAGTCGACACGAGCCCGGTAGAGTGCGCGGGCTTCCGGGGGAAGGCCGGCGATTCGCCGCTGACAGTCGAAGCGGGCATCGACGAAAAGCTTGGCGTCGTCTGGGGCGACCGTCGTTCCGGCGGCGATGATTGCGGGATTAGCCGGCGCTTCCTTGCCTAGAACTGGCAGGACTTCGACGACCTTGTCTGGGAACTGGGTGATGATGCGCTGATAGATCTCGATCGCCTCGGCGTACTGGCCGCCCCGGGCGTGATTATCGGCGTTTTTGAGGAGAGCTTCGGCAGCGAAGCTGGTGTCGGGGTATACCTTCGATGCGGGCCGAGCGGCCGGAGCCTGGCCCGAGGAGCGGGTTGCGCTGGCCGTCAGCATGAGAGCGACGGCCAGTGATCCCAGCAGGAGAGACCGAAGACCACCCCGTGGCAGGAACATGATGGGAACCCTCCATGCACACCGGGTGTCGAGATGGCTCGAACCACGACGGCGGGGGATTATTTCGATGGAACGCGAATGCTCGGAATCGACCCGGACGTGAGTCGTGCGTGAAAGTCGCTTGCCTCGAAAAGAGGTACGAGGAAATAGGCGACAGACGCCGACCTGTCCGGCGTTATTTTAGAGACTGGCGCACCGAAAACCAGCGTGTGGATCCCTTCGCGAGCTCCGCGCGCTCGATCACCGATCCATTGGAGCCCAGCAGACCGCCCACGTGCAATAGCAAGTTAAATGCCGATCGCAAAAACGCCGCAATCGGCCGGCTTAATGCGTTCGATTCAGTTTTAAGCGATTTGTTTGAGCAGAGTTTGCGTAAAAAATAAGCAAGGTTAGCTCGTCTGGCCGCCGTGCTGGATTTGGTAGCCAATATAAAACAGCAAAGCTCCGCCGGCCATGATGGCTAGCAGCCCACCCTCGCCGGTTTTGCCGACAAGTTCTGTCGCCATTCCGAACGGGAGGATGAGAAGCCCGAGGAATTGAATGGTGCGGCCGATGCCGTAACGGGTCATTGAGGTCTCGCGATGCTTTGAAGGTCGATCGGCGAATGTGTGGTGAGAAAAAGACAGCTTTTCCGTTGATTGCATAGACCGGGCCACATCAATTGGACCCGCCCTTGGGCGTAAGCCTGATTTCGCCGAGGTCGGCTGAAGCGCCCGGCTTCACTTCGACCAGCAGTCCAGAGTTGCCGTTCGCAGTCAGGTAGCCCGTCGTTTCGTGGCGCACGATCACTCTTTGCGAGCCAGCAGGAATCCCCTGAATCTCGAACGAGCCATCGGGCTTGGTAAGGGTGAAAAAGGGGTGGTCAAAAACCATCACGACGCCCGACATCCACGGGTGAATATCACATTGGAGGCGGCCGGGATGGGGTTCGCCGCTGGCGAAAGTCATGGAAAGCTTGCCATCGGGTGCGGGCAGGAGGCTGGTGCATCCCGGGCGGAAGAGCCCGCTGTTCACATTGTGGCCGACGCGGTTGTCAGGCGTGAAGACCAACCGCTGCCCCTTATGAAGAGCGACCGCGTGAGGACTGAAGCGGCAACCTTTCAGGTCGATGGCGATTTCAGGAGAGGCGTTGAGCAACGTGTCTTGCGTTTTGGGATTTTGGCCTACCGGCTTCAACACATACGCGAATACGTTTGCAACGCCTCTGGTCTTCGAATCGACTACAAGATCCTCGTCCGGGATCTCTTCTGCCGCGCAAATCGCAAAGTCTTTGGCTGAACGGTCGCCCTTCTTTAGTCTGGCGGTTTTCTCAGTCAGACCGGCGCCACCCCAGACCACACGTCCTTTGATCGATCCGAATTCCTGCGCCAGGACGGAATGGTTTGAGGTGAAGAAGCAGACGGCGAGGCCAATCCCTAAGGCCGTCGATCGTAGTACCGGTTTTGATGGCTGGCGAGACGACATACGGAACACCCTTGAGTCGAAACTCGCCGCGAATCATCTCGCGTCAGTCTTTGGGCACCAGCTTGAACTCACCCACGTCGGTCACTTCATCGGCTTTGACGTCGACCTCGAGGCCTTTGCCGCCGCCCGTCGTGATGAAGCCGACCTTGTCGTGTCGGACGATGATGTTTTGCGGGCCGGCGGGAACGCCTTTGATCTCAAAGGTGCCGTCGGGCTTCGTCACCGCGAAGAACGGGTGATCGAAGACCATAAAATATCCGGTCATCCAGGTGTGGAGGTCGCATTTCACTTCCACGGGATGCCTGTCGGTCGAGACGAAATTGACCGGATGTTTGCCGAGCGGGGCGATCATCCGATTGTCGGCGCCCACTCCGCCGCTGAAGTAGCGCACATTGTGGCCGATGGAGTCGCTCGACTTGAAAACGAGCGTTTGTCCCTTATGAACCGCAACCGCGTGCGGCATGAATCGGCAGCCTTTTTGATCCATCACAACGGTGGGTGCCGACTTGAGCAGCGCGGCCTCGGCCTCCGGATTCTTACCTTTAGGGCCGACCACGTAGGCAAATGCGTTGGCGACGCCGTTGGTTTTGGCGTCGACCACATAGTTCTCGTTGGGAACTTCTTCCGCCGCACAGATATCGGCATCTTTCGTGGCCTTGTCTCCCTTGACCACGAACGGCCGTTCTTGAGGCAACTTCGCGCCGCCCCAGACGAGTGTCCCTTTGATCGTGCCGAAACCCTGAGCGTTGGTAGGTTGCGCCGAAGCAAAGAGGCTGAACGTGAGAATGCTGACTGAGAGCAATCCGAATCGGAAGGAGTTTGGGAGAGGAGTGGAGGCAGGCATGAAACGCAGGCCCTTTCATCATGAAGAGCGAACGGGGGAGGAGGGGCTGCCGCGCAAAAGGCTCGCCCGAACTCTGATTGAGCCGGGCGAGCCTGACTTGCGATCGATTACTTCTTGGGGACGAGCTTGATTTCGCCAAGGTCGGTCACTTCACCGGCCTTGACTTCAACCGGCACACCTGCACGGCCGCCAGCGGTAACGAAACCGACCTTTTCCTGACGGACGATCAGCTTCTGGGCACCGGCCGGAACACCCTTGATCTCGAACGAGCCATCTGGCTTCGTCACGGCGAAGAAGGGGTGGTCGAACACCATGAAGACGCCGGTCATCCAGGGATGAATGTCGCACTGGAGGTTGACCGGGTTACGCTCGGAGCCTGCGAAGCTCACCGGCAGCTTGCCGTTCGGCGCGAGCATCTGGTTCAGTCCGCCGAGGCTGAAGCTGGTGTAGCGGATGTTGTGGCCGACGGGATCGCTCGACTTGAACACGAGCTTCTGGCCCTTGTGCAGCGCGACGGCGTGCGGGAAGAAGCGGCAGCCCTTCTGGTCGATCTCGACTTCGGCAGCCGACTTGAGCAGGGCCGCTTCGGCTTCGGCGTTGGTGCCGACGGGCGAGACGACGTAAGCGAAGCCGTTGGCGACGCCCTTCGTCTTGGGATCGACGACGTAATCTTCGTTGGGGATTTCCTCAAGAGCGCAGACGGCGGCGTCCTTCACCGCGGCGTCGCCCTTCTTGACCTTCGCGGGCTCTTCGGGAAGGGCGGCACCGCCCCAAACGAGCTTGCCCTTGATCGTTCCATACCCCTGCGCCGAGGCGGTTTGAGCGGACGAGCAGACGATCGCGGCGGTTGCCAGGCCGAGCCACGCAAAACCGAACCGGAACGAGCGGGGGAGAGGCGTACGAGACGTCATGTGACCCGAGCCCTTAAAGCTAATGGTGTCGACGAGGTTGGGTGAGGTTGCTTCGAGACGCCCTCGCCCGGCGGCCCGAAGTGGTGGGAGTGGCGGCTATTGTAGCAGCCGTCCCACGGCTTTGACAAACGCCAAGGCCGGGTCCGCTCCGCTTGGGAACGTCCCGGCCCTGGTTGTGAACGTCGTGTTACGCGTAAGCCGCGTCAATTTATGTCGTTTTGACTTATTGCTCGGACTTGACCTGCGCGGCCTTGATCGTGAAGTCCTGAGTCGTCTCGCCGTTCGGGGCGATGTTGACGTCCTGACCGGCCGCCGGGGTGACGAACAGGGTGGCTTCCTGCCAGACGGTGACCTTCTGAGTGCCGGCCGGAACGTTCTTGATCTCGAAGTTCCCCTTGTCGTCGGTGACGGCGAAGTAGGGGTGGTCGAGAACGAGCCAGTAGGCCGTCATCCAGGGGTGAATGTCGCAGGTGACCTGACCGGGCTGACGGGCGGGGGCGACCGGATTCTTCACGGCCGTGCCCAGCGGGGCGATCGCGTCGTTGAACGCGTTGTTCTGCACCTTGCTGTTCACGTTGTGGCTGACCGAGTCGCTCGACTTGAGCTCGACCTTGGTGTTCGTCATCAGGGCGAGGACGTGCGGCTCGAAGATGCACTTCTTCTGGTCGAACAGAACCGTCGCCGACGCCTTGGCCGACTTCGCTTCAGGATTCACCGCGGTCGGCTTGGGCAGGTAAACGATGACGTTCTTCACACCCTTCGAAGCGTCGACGATCAGCCGTTCCGACTTGATCTCGTTCGTGGCGCAGACGGCCGAGTCCTTGGCGTTCGGGTCGCCCTTGGCGACGAGAATCTTGGGAGCAGCGGCGTCGCCATCAAACACGACGCGGCCCTTGAGCGTGCCCCAGCCCGACGCGGTCACCGGCGCGGCCGTGGTCGATTCGGCGGGGGCGGCGGTCGTCGGAGCAGCCGACTTGCTACCTTCTGCGGGAGCCGAGGCCTTGGAACCACCCGAACCGCCCGAAGCCGCTACAGTCGGGTCGGCAACTGTGACCGCCTGATCCGCCTCGGTGCCTTTGCCGCCGCAGCCGGCCACGGCCAGGATTGCCATGCCGCCGAGAGTGAGAATTCCTTGACGGGTCCAGCGCGAAAGCATCGCCAATCTCCTGTTGAGCTGTATGAACGTTGTGTTGGCTTCGAATCGAAAAGACATCGGATGGGGTCGAACCCATCCGATGGGGACCTGATCACATTTGATCGTAAAGGCATCGCCTGGCGTTCAACCAGGCGATGCCTTGAGTTCGCAATGTTACTTACTGACCGCCGCCGCCCGCGCCCTTGGGAGCAACCGGCTTGGTTTCACCGGGCTTACCCGCAACGCCCGCGAGCTGACCTTCAACTGCGTTCACGTAGTTGAGCAGCGTGTCGCGAACGGCCTTCACCTGGATCCACGGCTGGCCTTCCATCGACTTGGGCACGCCGGGAGCCGGCGGACCAACCGGAGGAATGTTCTGCGGCATGGCCGTGTACGGCAGGAGGCGGTTGGGACGGGCGAGCCACTCGGCGAGGTACTCGGGACGGAACCGTGTCGAGACCTGACGCAGGTCTGGACCGTTCACAACCTGCGGACCGCCGGTCGGGTTGAACTGGCCAATCTTATGGCACTGGACGCAAGCGCCCTTGGTCATAAGCTGCCAGCCGCCAGCGAGATATTCAGGATGCTTCGCCTCGGCGTTCGCCAGATACGACTGCTCGCGTTCGGGAATCTGCTGGTAGGGGAATTCCTTACCATCGACCGCGGCGAAGTAGTTGGCGATCCCTTCGGTCTCGAGCGCGGGGGTCTTGACGTCGTCCTTGCCGTAGTGGAACCGGGGCATGCGGAGATTCGCAGCCGGACGGATCATGTACGGATCTTTGAGGAACGACGTGAGCCACGGCGTCTGAACCTTGGCCCCTTCGCGGAGGAGCGGTGGTGGTAGGCGATTCCAGAACGTCGGGAAGTCGGTGCCGGTCTTCTCAGCCTGAGTCGTTGCGAACAACCAGGCGAAGTTACCGCCATCGGCCGGAGTGAGACCAACCTTCGACTTGCTCAGGGTGAGCGTGTCGCCGACGTTGAAGGTGAAGCCGCGGATCGTCACTGGCTGCCAGAGCTGGACGCTCAATTCGTCTTCAAGCGCCTGGGCTGGCATCGCTTCGATCACAACCGGCTTGCCGTCGTGCGCGGGCAGACCCTTGATCAACTCGTCGGCCGAGGCCTTCGGGTCGAACTTGAGCTTGGGATAAAGCTCTTTCAGGAAGTCGTTGTTGCGGTTGTTGTACGCCACCCGCACGTTGGTCTCAAAGTCGGTAAGCGACTCTTCGAGCTTCGCCCCGGCCGCAACCGTGTACTTGGGCATCGACAGCACGTGGCAGCCGGTGCAGTTGTAACGGTTGAGGATCTTCGCCCCTTCGGCCACAGCCTTCTGGGCGGGGGTGTACTTCGTGCTTGGGAGGTACTTCGAGCTGATCTTCTCGCCGGTAAGGCCGAGGATGAACGTCATCACCTCTTCAACCGCCTTGGGATCGTCGGCCCAGACGAACTGGGGCATACGAAGGCGATCGTCCCACGACTTGAGATCGTCGTCGTTCTTCTTGTAGTCGTAGCTCCGCGGACGGTGCAACTTCTCGTAGAGGAAGCCGGTGCGCGTGTGGTGCGCCAGCTTCTCCTGGAAGAACGGGTCGGTGCCGTCGCGCGAGCCGTCTTCGGCGATCGTCTGGGCCTGGAGATACTCGGTGATGTGGCCGAAGTCGAGCTTGGCCGGGCTCTTGATGCCCCAGCCATTGAGCGCGGTACCGATCGGCTTGTAGGTCTCGAAGCCAGCGATGTTGTGGCAACCGAAGCAGCCGAGACGGCCGATCGTCTTCTCGCCAAGGTACATCAGCTTGTCGTCGGTCTTGAGCGACTCGACGAAGCCGTCGACTTCGCTCAAAGAAACGCTCTGCGTCTTGCCCGAAGCGGGATCCTTCCAGCCGCCCTTGGTGACGAACAGCTTGACGAGCTCGTTGATGCCCGGCTGAACTTCGGCCGAGTCAACGTCAGGCAGTTCAACCTTTTTGGGCCATTCGCCCTTCACAGAGAGAACCCACGACGCGATGTCGGCTGCGTCACCCCAGGAGAGCTGGAGGTTCGGCATGAGCGTCTTGGCGTGATACTTTTCGGGCTGCTTGATCCAGTTGACGAGCCACTTGTAGCCCTGAGCGTTCGACTGGAACTTGAGGGCCATTTCCGACAGGTTCGGGCCGTGGTTCGCCTTGGCGTATTCTTGAACGCTGCTGGGGAACGACGAGGGCGGGAAATCCTTGTGAGAGTGGCACGCCATGCAACCCTTCTGGAAGAAGAGGTCTTTACCCTTGGCGGCGTCGGTCGAAGCCTGAGCCGGGGGCAGGTTGGCGTTCGTGCCGCCCTTGGCCTGCGGGTCGACGAAGTCGGCGGGAGGCACGCTCTTGGCGAAGAGGTAGTGCGTCATCGCGTAGACTTCGGCATCGCTCTTGGGCTGGTCCTTCTTACCGGCGTTGTTGGTCACGCCGTAGAAGCGCGGCATGCGGGTGTCGGGACGGAAGGCGTGGGGATTCTTGATCCACTTGGCCGTCCACTCCTTCGACACCTTCGAGGCGATGTGGCGGAGGTTCGGGCCGACTTGCCGCTCTTCAGTCAGATCCGGGCCGAACGACCCTTCGCCGCCGATCGTATGGCAACCGGTGCAGCCGTACTTGACGATCCGCTCATAACCGGCTTGCAGCTTCTGGGCCTGCGGGACGTCAGTCACCTGGTGGTGGCACTTGATGCAGCTCGACTCCATGAACCGCTTGGGGAGCATCGGCTCATCCCAGTGGTGCATCTCGGCCCACTTGTGTTCGTCCTTCCACTCTTCAGCCTGGTGAAGTGTGTTGGGCTCGTGCGAGGAGTAGGAGAAGTCGGTGCCGGAGCCGTTGCCGCCGTGGCAGATCGTGCAGCCGAAGCTGTTGATCTTGTGCGGGCCGTTGCCGTCGAGATAGAGACCGGCCGTCACCCGCTTGCCCGAGGGATCGGTCGTCGAAGCGCCTTCCGTCAGGTGCGGGTGCGACTTGAAGACGTTCGGGAGATCCTTCCCTTCGGCGTCCTTGTCGTAATTGGCGCGATCGATACCGAGGTGACAAGTCTGGCAGCGGTCGTAACGGGGGACGTCTTTGAAGTTGTAATTGATCGTCAGCTCAGGAAGGCTGATCTGCATGATCTTCGTCGGCGGTGCAGCAGCGTCGATCAGCGGCAGGCCGCGAAGGAAAGCCGGCGGACCGAAGTACTGCTGTTCCTTCTGCGTCAGCAGTCGCGACACGCGATTCATGTCGAGCGTCAGCTTGTCGCGTTCCTTCTTCAGGACGTCGACATTGCCCTCGAGCGTTTCGACCCGCTTTTCGGCGTCAGTACGCTGCTTTTTGATCCCTTCGAACTCGATCCGAAGCCCGTTGAGCTTCTTTTCCGAGGGGACGATCACGTCGGCGACGTACCGTTGCGCTTCGCGGTTCTGATTGAGGTCGATCTTGAGGTCGTATTCGCTGCGCTGGCTGTCGAGCTCGGCCTTGAGGAACCGGGTTTCGGTATCAAGCTGCTCGTAGCGGCCGACGATCTTCTTGAGCTCACCACGGATCTTGTTGATTTCCTTGGTGTTATCTTCGGCGGTCTTGTCGGCTGCGTCGATCTTAGCCTGGACATCAGCAAGCTGCTGCTGGTTGATCTCGTCCTTGCGCTTCTGTTCCTCGACGCGGAGCTTGCCGTCCTCAATGTAGTGGAACGTCCGCTGGGTTTCTTTCCAGGGACGGAGGTGGTCGGCCATGATCATCCAGACGATTGTCACCGCCATGGCGATCGACGAGATCGCGAACACGACGTGCAGCAAGGTCTGGTTACGGTACGTTTCCTCGCGTGCGGGCATGTCTCAGAGCCTCAGGGGAAGGACTCGGGGCTTGGGTCTCGGGACGCGAGCGCTGGTTTTCTTCGATCAGGCGGCGGTCAGTTCTGTTACACAACCGCCGCCTCGACGAAGGATCGCCAAGCAGCCTCGATCCTTCCGTCAGATGTTGAAGAAGTATTCCGGAATGGCGACGAGGTATTTCAGGTTCAGGGTCCAGCGGAGGACCATCTTGATCGGCAGGCTGGCCATGAAGAGGATCAGCATCGCCAGCACCGAGTAGCGAATCCAGCCGCCCTGCTCGCGCATCTTGCGGAAGAACAGACGCTCCATGAGCGGCGGCAACACCACGAAGTAGCCGAGAACCACGAGAATACCGGGCAGCTCACGCAGGATGATGTTGTCCGGCCGGCGAGTGCCGAGCATCTGCACCCAGACGATTTCCGAGAGGTTCACGTTGTTGAGCGGAATCAACTTGTGAACGTCCCAGTATTCGTAGGGGCCGAAGAAGTTCCAGTTCGGACCGCGGAGGAACGTGCCGAGCAAGATGAGCACGACCCAGAGAACGAGGTAACCGTACTGGAACGTGAGGTAGGCAAATTTACGCTGGGCGATCGTGTAATAGCCGTTGCCCTGCTTGTTGGTGTCAATGTAGGGCATCGCCATTAGGCCGACCACGATCAGACTCGGCAGCACCACGCCTGCCATCCACGGGTCGAAGTAGACGAGCATTTCCTGAAGACCGAGGAAGTACCACGGGGCCTTCGACGGGTTGGGAGCAGTCGTTGAGCTGGCTGGCTGTTCGAGCGGAGCTTGGAGAGCGATGGCCCAGACGACCAGGAAGATCGTCAAGGCGACCATCGCGATCAGCTCGGTGTAAACCAAGTCGGGCCAGGTGAGCGTCTTCTCGGGGTCGAGCTCTTCGAGGTTCGGCAGTCCCTGAGCCATGCGAGCGTCGTTGATGACGGCGCGGCGGAGCGAGAGCCAGGTGAAGAAGCCGACGAGGACGATCAGGCCGACGATTGGCACGTTGTCCGGCTTGGTGACAATGTCGCGGAAGTCGAAGTCGGTCATGCTGAGACCGAAGAACATCAGGAACGCGTTCACCATCCACCACGCGACGACGCCGTTCGCCAGATATTTGCGGTAGAAGTACATCGCGAAGAACGCGAGGGTCGCACCGGTGAAGAACGTCGTCGGGCCGGAGACGAGGTCGATCGCGTTGCGAATGAAGTCGGGCAGGGCGTATTCGCCGTGGAGGATGTAGACGAGGCCCATCGCCTGGAAGATCACCGCACAGACGGCCCAGACGATGCTCCAGAGCGTGCGGTTGATCGGTCCGCCGATACCGACGGCCGGGATGTGGTCGTCGAGAGTTGCCGGTCCAGCGTGAGCGGCACCGTCGTGGCCATACTTCTTTTCAGCCCAGTGAGCGGCGTCGGCACCGGCGGTGATCGCCAGGATCACGTTCGCCAGGGCACAGAGGCCGTAGCCGATCGTCGCGACGTCAAAGCTCTTGGGAAGGAAACCCTTCGCGAGCAAGAGCAGAGTGGCGACGCCGTAGAGTGCGAAGA
This sequence comes from uncultured Isosphaeraceae bacterium, assembly GCA_945957605.1. Taxonomy (GTDB): domain Bacteria; phylum Planctomycetota; class Planctomycetia; order Isosphaerales; family Isosphaeraceae; genus CAMFLR01. Next base: position 194,858 of record CAMFLR010000002.1, on the reverse strand, counting down.
AGACGACCACGAGGGCGTCGGGCAGTTTACGGGTTCGTGGGGCCAGTCCGTCGCGCGACGCCCCCTCGGAGACCATCTCCTGGTAGGCGACAAACGCGGCTGCCGCCGCGTTCAGCATCGCGGCGAGCAGGAAATACCAGGCCAAGCCCGTCATGACGCCAGGCGTCAGGTCGGGATGGACGTCGAGGAGTGTGTTCACCAGCTCGGGCTTGATTTCCATGGCTCTCTCGAGAAGGCGTTGTCGCGAATTGGGCTCGTCCGGCGCTTAGCGTGTCGTTGGCTGACGTGGGGCGGCCGGCCGGGTGAGATCCACCGGCCGGCCTTGGGCCGTCACGACGCGTTACATGGGGCCGCTGATGCCGCCGTCTTTTCGCACGCGCCAGAAGTGGATCATGATCAATATCGTGACCGCGAGCGGAATCGCCACGCAGTGCAAAACGTAGAACCGGTTGAGCGTCATCTCGCCGACGCTTCGACCACCGAGCAACGCGAATTTCGCGTCGGACCCGGACGTGATCAAACTGACGCCGTTGAGCTTCATCAAAGAAGCACCTGGCCCTTCAACACCGACACCCGGCGTCGCACGAGCCATGTTCGATCCGACCGTGATGGCCCAGATGGCGAGCTGGTCCCAGGGGAGCAGGTAGCCGGTGAACGAGAGCAGCAGCGTGAAGACGAGGAGCAGCACGCCGACCACCCAGTTGAACTCGCGCGGTGGCTTGTAACTGCCTGTCAGGAACACGCGATACATATGGAGCCAGACCGCGATGACCATCGCGTGAGCACCCCAGCGATGCAACTCACGCATGATGCCGAGCGTCGTCACGTCGCGAAGGGCGAGAATGTCGTTGTAGGCGTGCTCGAGCGTCGGGCGGTAGTAGAACATGAGCAGCACGCCCGTCACCACCTCAACGATGAACAGGAAGAACGTCGTTCCTCCCATGCACCAGGTATAGCTGAGGGCGATGCCTTGCTTCTTCACGCTCACCGGATGGAGGTGAAGGAAGAAGTTGGTCAGCATGACCACCACGCGATTACGACGGTCGGTCGGCATCGGATGGCGGAAGACGCTCTTCCAAAGTTGTGATTCTGTGATCTTCTCAGCGATTGACATAATTGTCCCTTAATCCATCCGGTCCCATCCGCGGGCCGAGTGACTCGTGCTGTCGGTGTTCGAGAGCGGCCAGTCTATGGTCTCTACCTGTGGAACGATCGCAAGAAGCCCGGTTAGACCGGGCTCCAGCGATGGGGCGGTGTTTAGACCGCCGGGAGGAAGCTGTCGGGGTCGCTCCACTGAGCGAGTTCTTCCTGGAACTTGGCGCTCTTGTCGACCATGATCTGGCCGTCGTCGGCGATCGCCACGCGGAAGCGTTCGAGCGGACGGGGAGCAGGGCCTTCGAAGTTGATGCCCGAGATGTAGAAACCGCTACCGTGGCACGGGCACTTGAACTTCTGTTCGCCAGCAAGCCAGTTCGGCGGGCAACCGAGGTGGGTGCAAACCGACTGCAGCGCGAAAAGAATGTCCTGGCCGTTGTAACGCTCGGTACGGACGATCCAGAAGCCCCATTCGGCCTTCCAGCGTTCGCTCACATCTTCCTTGGCGAAGTCGGTCGGCACGCCCACCTTCACGGTGCTCGGCGGCTCGGCCAAAACGTTCGGGAACATGAAGCGGCCGCACATCGCGGTCAGTGCGCCAAGACCACCGGTGAAGGCGACCCATCCCGCAACGATCCACGGGAACTGCAGCACAGCGCGACGCGACGTACCTTCAGCGAGGGACGCCGATTTCGACGGCTTGCCGGGAACGGTCTTGGCTTCGGGCTTTGCCTTGGCGGCCGGCTTGGCAGGAGCACCCTTGGCGTCGGCTCCGGCGAGTTCCTTGTCTTTCTTCGCACCGGCCTGGCGAAGCGCCTCGGCCAGGTCGCGCGGGTCGGAGATTTCGCTGAGCGGCGGCAGGTCGCGGGCTGGAGCCTTCGCGGCGGGAGCAGCCTTGGGAGCGACAGGCACGCCGCCAGAGGGAGCGGCCGCAGGAGCGACACCACCCGACTTCGCAGCGGCGAGCTTTTCCTTGAGCGTGAGCGGCCGGCCGATCGATGGCGCGGGCGGCGGGACAACCTTCTCGCCGGTGGCGGGGGCTGCCGCTGCAGCAGGGGCTGCGGGCGTGGGAGCGGCTGCGGCGGGCGCACCAGGTGCGGCGCCACGAGCGGCAGCGAGCTTTTCCTTGAGCGTCAGGGGGCGGCCGAGCGATGGGGCCGGCGGGGGAACCGCGGGAGCACCGCTAGCTTCTGCAGCGGCGGGCGCTTCAGGAGCGGGAGCCGCTTCGCCGCCATCGGCGGGCTTGGCAGCGCCACCCTTGCGGGCCGCGGCAAGAATATCCTTCACACTTGGTCGTTCAGCCATCGGTGGTTCCCGGCCGTTCGGCCTATCGTCAGTCCGCGAGCGTCATTCCCGATCTGCGGGAGCGCAAGACATGATGGTCTCGCGTCAGTGCAAATCGAGTGCCTTTTCTCGCGATCAATCCCAGGTCAAGACTCTGCAAGAACTTAATGCATTTGCATTACCATGCGTTCGATTGGACTCTTCCCATTTCTGGGAATTGCCAACGCCGGATTCCCGCGTTTGGGAATGGCCTGGTTGAGCCGGATCTCGGCATGGGTCGGTGGGGAGGACCGACGAATGCGACATACAGTAACAAGCTGTTCGCGCAGGATCAACAAGCCGCCGCTTGCGAGTGCGCGATACCGCCATGAGGGGCGGGATTTACGGCCTAAAATCAGGCTGAATCGAAGACCTCGAGCAGGCTCGAAACCTCGTGCAGCCGGCCGGTGAGATAGGCGCGGATTTCCTCGCTCGTTTTGAGCTGGAGCACCTGGTGGGCGAACCGCTCGGCCTGCGCAATCGTGACCGCGCCGAGCAGAGCCTTGATCGTGGGAACGAACGCCGGGCTCATGCTGAACCGACGGAGTCCGAGACCGAAGAGGGTGAGAACTGAGCGCGGCTGGCCAGCCATTTCGCCGCAGACGGTTACCGGTGTCCCGGTGCGCTGGCAGGCGTCGAGCACCATCTTGAGCACGCGGAAAATCGCCGGACTCAGCGGCTCGCAGAGATGTGCGACCTTGGGATTATCGCGATCGGCGGCGACGAGGTACTGGATCAGGTCGTTCGAGCCGATCGAGATGAAGTCGGTCTCGCGGAGAATGGCGTCGATGCAGATGGCGGCGGCCGGGACCTCGATCATAACCCCGGTCTTCACGTCGTCGCCGAACGGCACCCCTTCGCGTCTCAGATTCCGGCGAGATTCCTCGACGAGGCGGTTGACGTGCCGCAGTTCCTCGAGGGTTGTGATCATCGGAAAGAGCATCGAGACCTTGCCGTGCCGTCCTGCGCGAAGGATGGCGCGGATCTGGCGTTCGAACATCCGAGGGTGCTCGAACGAGAGGCGGATCGACCGCCAGCCCATGAACGGATTCGCTTCGTCACGCCGGCCGAGGTAGGCGACCGTTTTGTCCCCGCCAAGGTCGAGCGTACGGATCGTCACCGCGCGGTTGGGGGCATCCTCGATGATCTGCCGGTAGTGCTGGTACTGCTCTTCCTCGTCGGGAACGTCCGTGTGCGAGAGGAAGAGGTACTCGGTCCGGAAGAGGCCGACGCCGCTCGCGCCGACTTTCACCGCAGCCTGGGCATCGGCGACGTTGTTGATGTTCGCAAGCAGCTCGATTTGCGCACCGTCTGCCGAAACGGCCGGCTGATCGCGGTTGAGGACAAGTCGGTCTTTGAGGTCGAAAAACTCGCGCTGGAGTTTGCGGTAGGAGGAAAGCTCGTCGTTCGTCGGGCGGACCAGGACGAGTCCCTCGCGGCCGTCGACGATGATTGTGTCGCCTGATCGCACCTCGGTCGTGATTCCAGTCACGCCTGAGACGGCGGGGATGCCGCGGCTGCGTGCGAGAATCGCGGCGTGGCTTGTCCCGCCTCCCGCTTCGGTGACGATCCCCGCGATCGGCAGGCTGCCGAGGCTCATTGCCTGGCTGGGGAGAATCTCGGTGGCTACAAGAATCACCGGCTCTTCGCCGTCGCGCGGGTCGTGCCCGAGTGCGGTGGCGACCGGGGCCTGAACGGTCAGGTGTGAGCCGATCCGGGAGAAAACGTCGCGGAGGTCGGCGAGACGTTCGCGGAGGTAGTCCTGCTCGATCCGTGCGAAGCTAGCTGCATAACCTTGCAGCACGATTTGCAACGCGGAGAGCGCAGTGTAGTTCTTGGTTTCGATCAGGCTGCGGACCTTCGCCTGCATCGCGTGGTCGTTAACGATCTGCAGGTGCGTCTTGAAGATCTCAGCTTCGGACGGCCCAAGTTGTTGTGCGACTTTGAAGACGAAGGTTTCCAGTTCGGATGCGGACGTGGTGATCGCGTGTTCGAATCGCTCGATCTCGGCGGGAATTAACCCTGGTCCGGCAAGTGTTTGCGGCTCGCCGGTGCCAAACACCGAGTCGACGCGGAATGCCACGCCGACCACCACACCAGGGCTGACCGAGATTCCCTTGTGCATAGGCTTTTTATCTTAGCAAGGAACGGTCTCGCAAAACATATCCCTAACGTTGCCCGCAGGCTCCGATCGGGCCCGACCCGTCGCCTGCAAAAATGCAGCCAACGCAATCATGAACTGGACTGAGGCCGTGCTCAAGAGGGCGGTGACTTTCTCCGATCGCCAGGACACCGGCTAGATCGCCTGCGGTTCTTCTGCACGCTCGCGCGTTGGTACCGTCCCGTATTTCCCGAGCAGTGCGATGACAGCGGCAGCGACCCAGTAGGCCGCAGCCCAGTGATACGGGGTTTGACCGTGCGATGCCTTGCTGCGTCCCTCCTGGGCGACCTGTGCCAGCACCTGCGCTGGGGGAAGGATGGGCGACGAGGGCAAAGGAGAGTGTATCACGCCGAACCACGCAAGCGCACCTGCAAGAATCAGGCTGATCACCGCCGCGCGAATTTTGCCGTCGATCAGGTGCGCGAGCATCGTTCCCCAGATCAGACTCGTCACAATGAACCCGCCCGACAGCATGATGATGGTCTGGACAGTGTGCTGGCTCGCTGGGTTCAGTCCCTTTATGTCGAGATCGCCGGGCAAGACCTGCTTCAGCATGATGACTGCGAGATAGGCGAGCGCAGGGACACATGCGAGCGTGACGGCCGGGAAGTGCCGCCGTTCGGTCGCATGGAACGATTGCGACGTAATTTCCAGGCCGACGAAGATCAGGATCGGGAAGACCACCGCCTTGGGCAGCAGGTAGAAGATCCAGTCGAAGTAGCCGAAGATTCCCGCCGCACCGATGAACAGGGCGGTCGCCAGCGTATAGCCGGCGCGGGCTCCCATCGCCTTGTATGCGGGATGGCCGATGTAGGGCGTCGACTGAATCACGCCGCCGAAGAGTCCACCGACGATCGTCGCGAACCCTTCGACGCCGATGATCGGCCCGGTGGGATAGTCGTCGCCGGCGGCAGCGGCGCTCTCGGTGCAATCGATGCCGCCGATGATCGTCGCGAGAGCCAGGGGCAACGCGACCGGCAGGTAGCCGAATGCTTCACGCCAGTTGAGCTGGAACCAGGCGAACCAATCGTTGATCGGCAGTGGCAGGAAGAATCGCAAGCTCCACGACGGCTTCCCCCCTTCGCCACCAAATCCCGGGCCAAGGCCGACGACATTCATCAAATAGTAGATGGCGCAGCCGATGAGCACCGCCGCGAGTGCACCTGGGATGCGCCGGGGGAGATCCCACCGCGCGGTGAGGGTGATCAGGATGACCGCGAGTGCGGAGAGGCCCGCGACTGGCTGTGAGACGATTTCGAGCAGCGGCAAGAAGCTAATAATGACGAGTGCGATTGCTGTGAGTGAGCCGAGGAGGCCGGCGCGGGGGACGACTCGCCTGATCCAGCCGCTGAAGAACGCACTGATGACCTTGAAGATGCCCGACGCAAGCAGCATGGCGATCGCGATGTACCAGGCATGTCGCGCCGCCTGATCGGGAGGAAGCGTTTTGCTCGCATTACTAAAAGCTGGGCCGATGATCAGAAAAACGGCACCAAACGTGCTTGGAGTATCGAGACCAAGCGGCATGGCAGTTACATCGGACCGGCCCGTCTTACGTGCGAGCTGAAAGGCCATCGCCGTAAAGATGAGGTCGCCGACGAGTACGCCCACGGCCGTTCCGGGGATCATCCGCGTTAACACGAAGTCAGCCGGAAGCTTGAAAAGTAAGACTAGCAGCGACGCCATGAGAATCATGTCGCCGATGTTGTCGAGCATCAGGCCGAAGAACGCGTTGATATCGCCTCGGGTTGCCCAGACATACTTTTGACCCGCCGTCTTTTCGAGTTGAGCCGTCGCCACCAGGCAATCCTCCCATGCGCATCTGTGTGCGCGGCGCTTCCCAGGCTCTTATTTCCATACCATTCTACCTCCCTCAGGTGAACCCCCCTGCAAACCTGCGTTTACATAGGCGACATCCAGATTGAACATATTGACCGGCATTCGGCGACAAAAATGCAAGTAAGCATAGCATAATCGGTATATTGAAAACGATCTGCCCAGCATGACTGGGTGCGTGCAAAATTGCTGGTGAGTAAAAATGCCTCACTGCTGACAGAACGTTGATTTTTTACCGCACGCGTGATGCATTTGAGGCGTATTCTAGACACTTGTGGCATTTGCGAACTACATTGCGAAACTTCACGTGAATTACGTTTGCTGAGGCCATTTAAAACTGACTATAGTCGCCCTGGAAACCGCGGAATATTTCCTCGGTGGTCGCTTTGTCCAACGTTTCTGGGGAGCAACGTTATGAACAAGATTCTTGCGGTCGCGGCCTTACTGGCCGCCTTTGCCGTCAACACGACGCAGGCCGGCGTAATCGCCGCTGGTACACAGGGCGTAGCCGACACCGGCGGGCCGACCGCGTCCAACAGCGACATCACGGTTGCCGGAACGACCTTCACCATCGGTGATATCGTTCTATCGGGTAACGGCACCGGTGACTTCGCCCTCAATCCCATCTCCGGCGGCGGCAACCGCGATCTCGGTGGTTCGACTCTCGACATGGCCAACCCCGGCGCGTTGACTTTCGGTTCGCCCGCCTTCGGCACCTTCACCGCGACCTCGATCTCGCTTCTGAGCTCGACGAGCGGCCAGAATGCCCAGGTTACCTTCTTCGCGATCGGTAACTACACTCCGGGCTCGGTTCTCGTTGCTGCCGGCTACAATGGAGCCGCGCAGGCCGCGAGCTTCACGATCAGCTTCACCCAGACCGGTGGCCCCGGTGCCGCCGTTTCGGACTCCGCCACGTTCTCGACGCCGCCGACCGGCGTTCCCGAACCGGCGACCGTTGTCGGCCTGATCTCGGGCGTGGTTGCTTTCGGTGCCTTCCGTCTCCGCCGCAAGGCCGCCTAACGCTCTTTTCTGAGTGATTCCAGGCAACGCAAAAACGGCAGCCAACTCTTTCGAGTCGGCTGCCGTAAGTTTTTTGGTACGTTGGGTTTTCAGAGAATTCCGCCCGCCATTATTCGTCGACGATCACGAGCGTGCAGGGGTGCTTCATGTCCTTGCTCTTGATCACCCGTACCGTCTTCTTGTCCGTCGACACAACGCGAATCGCCGCGTTCTGGGCTTCGGAAATGTACGTCAGCCCATTGTGACGAACGAAGCCCGAGGGCCACTTCAGGTGCTGGTCGGCCGGGCTGCCTTCACCGCCGTATTTCCAAACGACTTCACCCTTTGGGTCGACTTCAACGAGGAAGTAACCCACGGGGCTACCGTATCCCGTGCCGCTGCTGATGAGCGTATTACCATTCTCGAAGCGAGTCGCAAGATAGGGGAACGGCAGCTTGTAACGCCAGACGATTTCCTTGGACGGCGAGACCTCGATCACCTCGTCTTCGGTGCTGGCGCAAATGAGGGTATTGCCGTTCGGCAAGCGACGCATCTGGCGCATCGTCGGTGACTTGCGTTTGTTGTTGTTCGCAACGTCATACCGCCAAACGACTTTCTTATCGGCGTCGACTTCGATGATCGCCATCTGGGCAGCGTCGCCAATGACGGTATGACCGTTCGGCAGGCGCTGGGCTGACTCGGCGAATTTGACTGTCGGAGCGCCGAGTTCCCATACGACTTTCTTATCAGGCGTGATTTCCTGCACCTTGCCGGTGACGATCAGCACGTTGCCGTTGGGCAGAAGCTGCACGTCGTGGCCGTTGCGATTGGGGCAATCCCAGAGCAGGGTGCCGTCTTCCTTGAGCTTGATCAGGCGGCCGTTCTCGTGATCCATGCTGTAAATGTGGATCTCGCCAAACGCCGCCGCAGGGCCGCCCGCGACAACGCATGCCAAAACGATCGAGCGGAGAGTGGAGATATGCATGAAAGTGAAATACCTCATGTGAATATGCGAATCCCAGTGATTGCCTGATCTGGCGCAAAACGTGTCAATACTTGGCGAGTTCACCGCTCATGAGTTCGGGGTGGATTGCTTTGGCGAGCTCGGCTGCGCCGCTGAGCATGAACTTGAGTTCCGAATTTACGGCAATGAATTGCCAACCCTCACTAATCCGTCGCTTTGCGTCTTCAATTGAAAATACGTGCAAGCCCGAGGGTACGCCCTGGCGTTTGCATGCCTCGCGGACGCGCTGCATCGTCTCTTCGTGATATTCCTTCGAGGGGGGCGATCCGTCGGGACCGCGCATCGAGGCGGCAAGGTCATTGGGACCGATAAAGACGGCGTCAATTCCCGGGACTGCGTAGATCTCGTCGGCGATATTCACGGCGTCGATGTGTTCGGCCTGAATGATGACGAGGATCTCGTCGTCGGCGTTCTTGTAATACTCTTCAGCGGTGGCGCCGAAGTTCATGGCGTGGAGACCGCCGCCGACGGAGCGATTGCCTTTGGGGGGATACTTGCAAGCCGCGACGATCGTGCGGGCTTCTTCGGGCGTCATGACCATGGGGGCGACGATTCCCATCGCGCCGCAATCGAGCGCCATTTTGATCCAGTCGTGCCGGCCGTGAGGAACGCGGGCGAGCGGCACGCAACCTGCGTCGGCAATGGCGCCGAACATCATGGCGGCGGTTTGGATGTCGGTGTGCGAGTGCTCCATGTCGACGGTGAGCCAGGGGAGCCCGGTGCGAGCCAGAAAGCGGCTTGCCACGACGCTGCCCAGCGAGAGCCAGGTACCAACCTGCGGTTTGCCCGCCTTGAGGGCCCGTTTGACGGGGTTGATTTTCAACGTTCACTCCGAAAAATGTGGGGAAATCGGGAGAGGGTGTCGGTGGCTCTCGAAAATTTCACGAGAGTTTGACACGACCGACACCGAGCAACAAGACGCGACCTGTTAAGATGTTGTGAACGATTGGCGATTACCGGCGCGGGTCCCTTCCGTGGTAGCACGAAGAGAAAGGCCGCCATGCGACTGACCTTGATCACCGAGACGTACGCTCCGCAGGTGAACGGAGTTTCCCGCACGCTAGGGCAACTCGTGCGGCACATGACGAGCGCGGGCGACACCGTTCAGGTCGTCCATCCCGATTACGGCACCCCATCGGACCTTGCCGAGCACGTCACGGTCAAGTCGATTGCGCTCCCATGGTACAAGGACGTCAAACTGCCCGTGCCCCCGTTTTTCGGCGTGAGCAAGGCAATCGACCGCTTCAAGCCCGACCTCGTGCACATCGCCACCGAGGCAACGCTCGGCCTTTGCATGTTGCACCACTGCAAGCGCCGCGGCTACCCGGTTGTTTCCAGCTTTCACACGAACTGGGACCATTACAGCGATCATTACCGCGTTGGTTTCGCGCGCGGAGGAATCTGGCGCTACCTCCGCTGGTTCCATTCCCAGGTCCGCGAAACGTACGTCCCCTCACGGCCGACCATCGCCGACCTCGAAGCACGTGGCTTCGGTAACCTGGTGCTTTGGCCACGCGGTGTCGACGGCCATCTGTTCCATCCGGGACGAACCGGCCGAACTGCCGTGCGTGAAGCTCTTGGATTCGCGCCAGGCGATGTGGTGATTGGACACGTCAGCCGGCTTGCGCCCGAGAAGAATATCGACTACCTGGCGAAAGCGCTGGCGATCGTCGCCGAGACGCGGCCGCAAGCGAAGCTGTTGTTCGTTGGGGACGGCCCATCGCGCGGTGAACTCGAAGCGAAGCTCGGTTCGCAAGCGAAGTTCGCCGGATATCGCTCGGGCGAAGATCTGGCCGACCACTACGCCGCCGCCGATATTTTCGCATTCGCCAGCCTGACCGAGACATTCGGCAACGTGGTACTCGAAGCGATGGCATCGGGCCTGCCCGTGGTCGCGGTCGGTGCGGGCGGAGTGAGCGATATCGTGCAAGATCACAAATTTGGGCGTCTAATCGCTGCCGACCAACCACCCGAATCGTTCGCCGAAGCGCTCGTCGAACTGGTCGACAACGTCCAATTGCGGCATGAATACGCCGAGGCTGCACGACGTTACGCGGTGACGCAGACGTGGGAAGCAATCATGGGCGGCTTGCGCGACCATTACATGAGCATCGCTCAATCGCCCGCCACGGCCGAACTTGTTCCTGCATAACGACCGTTTACGGATGTGATTCAAACGCGCCGTACTTCTCGATCTCGACCCAGAGGCCGAGACCGTTCGGCGACGTTGGTCCCAAACGTGATGGCAGGTAGTGTTCCTTCAGGAACGCGTGAAGCTCGGGGAAGGGCGGGTAGCCGCAGAAAATGAGCGCCGGAGGATTTGCACTGACATCACGAATCATCTCGGCGATTCGCGGTGCGGCAACGGGATGATAGTCGTTCGCGTGGTTCTTGAGCAAGTCGTTGACGAACAATTGCCGGCTCACGCCGTCGAGATTTGCGTAAAAATATAAGTTGCTCTGCCATCCCCAAAGAAAGAACTTGGGTGATTGCCAGATGTCTTTCCGTCGCGCGATTTCGCGGGACAGCTTGCGCAGCTCAACCCATTGCCGGCCGCCCTTGAACTGCGACGTGATCTCATCGGGCGTCTTTTGCATGTAATCGCGGACCTGAATGCGGAGCGTCCAAGAGAGTGCGGCGATGAGTGCGATTGCAACGATCACTGAGAGCTTATTGCGAGCTTTCAATCCAGTGATGGCATCGACAAACCAAAGTGCAACCGTCAAGCTCGCGCCAGGAACGACGAGCATGTAATAGTGCTGCCAGAACTGTCCCGGCGCAAACACTTGTAACCAGCACGACAGCGTGAACGCGCCAACGAGTCGCCGCGGTGTGGTTGATCCACGCCAGAAGAGTCGGATGGTTGCAGGAACACTGCACAGCCAGAGCGGCCAGAGTCCTGCGCCCCACCAGACTAGATAATCCGTCTTGCCGAACGGCCAGGGGAGGATGCCCGCGGGATCGGCGTTTCCAGTGACCAGGCGAATCAATCGTGGCGGGGCTTTGAGATCGGGCGGAACGTCGCTCGCTAGTGCGGCGGCGTATAGGACGATGTCGGCATAAGCGTCGCGGACTGATCCTTGGGCGACGAGCACGAGCAACGAAATGACGCAAGGTAGGAGAAATCCTGCCGCCAATGCTCCGAGATCGACGAGCCGGTTCGGCCGCGATGGCACTGCGAGCACCGACGCGAAGACGAGCCCGTGAGTCAGCGCAAACGGCTTGATCAATGCGGCGAGCCCGAGAAAGATTCCCGCGATGAGCGCAAACTTTCTGTGCGGTGTGATCGCATACTTCACCGCGAACGCAAGCGAGCCAAGAGAAAAACAATTGAGAAAATGTTCCATGTTCGACCCGTTGCCGAACACATATGGGTCGCAGCTTGCAATCGAAAATAACAGCGATGCGAGGCACGCCGCAAAGCCTCCGCGCAGCATCAGGCCGATCCACCAGACGAAAATAATCGACGCTGACACATAGACGATCGGCATCACACGAAAGGTCAACTCGGTGTAACCGCCCAGCTTATCGGCGAGCGCAAACAGCCAGTAACCCAGCGGCGGTTTGTTCTCGGTGAGGTCGCGATACATCGCCGCGCCGTCGTTGATCCGATGCCCCATGTAGGCGTAAAGAGCTTCGTCGCAATCAAGCGGTTCGGTCTCGCCCGAGCGAATGATGCTGCCTTCGAGGAACCCTAGCAGCGGAATTGGACCAATCGTATGCCAGCGCCAGAGAACGTTAAAAATGAGAATGAAAACCAATCCAACAATCGCCGCGACCGGCAATTTCGGCTTCGCTTCAACGTCGCTCATGGATTGGCTCCGCGGAGCCGGTAAAGCGTGACGCCGAACGGCTGGTCGGGCGGCGACGTGAAAATCGCGCGCGAGTCACTGAGTCCAAGCGAGACGCGACTGCTGGTAAGAAACGGGCCGAATCGCTCGACATCGATATTCTGTGGTGTCTCGAACGAACCCCAAAGCACGTGCGTGACGCCGTACTGCCGCATCACGGCTTCCATGCGTCGCGGATCGAAATTGCGGGGCATGAGGATTGTGGTGCGATCGCTCGCGAGCCGAAATTCCCAGGGAAACCACGTCATGATTCGGGCGTCGGCCGGCACAAGTTCGGGATGAGCCTTGGCGAAATCTCCCGCCGCGCGAAGGGCAGGCCAGTGGAGTTGATACGGTTTCGTAAACCAAGTCGCATCATACGCCCAGGTTGGGTCGGCCCAAAGCAGCGCGATCAAAACAGTCGCGAACATGGGGCGGCAACCGCTGGGCAAACTCCATCGCCGCCACCAGTCAGCCAGCCCACATGCCGCAGTTGGAAGCATCACTACGAAGATCGGCAAATAATAACGGCCGAGTTGCGCCACCTGGGTGACGTCGGCAATGTTCGCCAGAGTTGCAGCGACAAAGACTGCAAGCAGCAAGGCGACCAGTTTATCGGTATCATTCCGCGGCTTTTCGCGCAGCCTGCGGAAGAACGCGAGAACGAGCGGCAAGCTCATGATCATCGTCGAATAGCCGATGACGATCAGGAGCGATTTCATTTTCACGCGAGCAATTGATGCCGCGTTTGTCGCGTTGTAGAAATCCGAAGCGCGAGGAATTCCTTCTTGATAGTGATGGACTGTCCATGAAAAAGTGTACTGAAAATACTTTGTATAAGTATAGAACGGTTCGCCATAAACCCTCTGCGTCGCAATCGCCCACGGCGTGATGACAGCGATGGTGACGATTCCCCAGGCAATCATCGGCGCAATCGACTTGCGGTGCCAGATCAGGCCGTGAATGCCGAGCGTGGCAACGATGGCTATCGCTGTATTTCTCGCCAAAATCGCCGCACCACAAGCAATTCCTGCGGCGATTACCCAACCCCAAACCGCCTTGCCGCGAGTCGCCCAGATTTCGGTCGTCAACCAAACCGCAAGCAAACTCGTGAAGGCAACAAGGCTTTCGCGCAGGTCAAGCCCCGCGTATATCGCGTGGACCGGTAAAATGGCCAGTAACGCCATCGCGCCGAGTGCAATATCGTGATTGAACCGTCGTCGCGCGAACAGATAGATAAGCGGCAAACACAGCAGGTTGAGCTTGAAACTGACGAGCTTGTCGACGGCAACGGTTGCTTCGAGCGACTCGCCCGGCACGACGCCAAGAACGCGATAGGACAGCGCGAGAACGTAGCCGTAAAGCGGCGTAGCCCAGTCGTCGAGCACGCCCTTGTTTTCACGAATCGCGGGGTAATCACGAAAGAAGCTTTCGACGTAATGCTTGACCGGCCCTTCGCCTTTAAGAATCGACGACGCGATCTCGACGTAGTGCGGACTATCGCCCGAGACCATCGGCAAGTTGCCGCCGATGATCCAGGCGGTCGCTCGAATCGCGTAACCAACCAGGAAAATTGCCAGCCACATTCGGCCGTGATGGTTGATTCTCGACGCGGCAATCAGGCCAATCCCGAGCAATCCCATCCAGATGGCGAGGTGTACACGCAAGAGCGCGAGCTGCGAGGGGGCCCTCAGCTTTGCGAGTTGGGGAACCTCGTAGAACTGGTGGGCGATGAATTGATGAACATGAGCGAGCCAGCCGAACTGAACGTCGAGCCCTGCGCCGACGGCGGCGATCGCGAGCGTGACGATGCCGGCGATCACCAGCGATCGCCCGTTGGGAGGGGCTGCGGAATCCGATGTCGTGGTCGTCACGAAGAGGCAACATCCCGTGTTGTGAATTGGTTTGACGCCGACAAATTCAGCGTTCGCTTACTTGCCGGCTTTCATCATCGCGTCGCGCGCCGCCTTGAACTCGGTGCCGGGCTTCCATTCGGGGAACGTCGCTGTGTTCGCAAGGTCGTAGCCAATCTCAAACGCCAACCGAACGTCTTCGAGTGCACCGGAGAGATCCCAGTCCGGCTTCACGTCGTCGGAGACCTTGTGATAGTCCTTTTGTGTGTATTCATCGCGCTTCTGCTGCGCGTAGCCAGGTGGTTTATCGATGTAGTCGACGCCACCTTTCACGTTCAGCGCAGGCACGCCGAGCTTGGCGAACTCGAAATGGTCCGAGCGATAAAACAAACCTTTTTCGGGCTCGGCATCGGGAATCACCGTTCGGCCGTAACGGCCGGCGTGGGCGATCAGCAGATCGTCGAGCGTGGTATTTCCCAGGCCGACGCTCGTGATGTCCTTGGTCCGGCCCCAGAGGTTGATCACGTCCATATTGATGTCTGCGAGTGTTTTGGCCAGCGGGTAAAGCGGATGCGTCGCATAGTATTTCGCGCCCAGCAATCCCTTTTCCTCGGCCGTCACAGCGAGAAACAAAACTGATCGCTTGGGACGCGGATTCAAGCGAGCGAAGCCGTCGGCGACTTCGAGCGTCGCCGCCACACCCGAAGCATTGTCGGCCGCGCCGTTGTAGATCTGGTCGCCTTTTAGGTTCGGATCGCGGCCCAGATGATCCCAGTGCGCCGTGTAAACAATGTACTCGTTTTTCAAGTTCGCATCTGAGCCGTCGACTTTGGCAACGACATTGTGCGATTTGATCTGCCGGACGACGTTGTTCACTTCGAACTTCGCCTTGGCGTGCAGCGAGACCGGCTTGAACGAGCGGGAAATGGCGGCTTTTTTGAGTGCGGCCAGGTCTTGGCCGCTCGCTTTGAGCAGAGCTTCGGCCTTGGCACCGCTCAGCCAACCTTCAACGGCAACGCGTGAAGCGCCGTTGTCGGCGGCGGGGATGTCGACATTTTCGCGTCCCCAACTGCCAACGACGACCGAGTACGGATATCCAGCCGGGCCGGTTTCATGAATAATCAACGCCGCCGCGGCCCCTTTTTGCGAGGCGATTTCGTACTTGTACGTCCAGCGCCCGTAATATGTCATCGCTCGCCCTTTGAAAACGTTCGGGTCGAGCGAGTCGGACTTGGCGGGGTCGGGAACGGGCGGGTCGCCGATCAGCATGATCAGCGTCTTGCCGCGGACGTCGATATCTTTGTAATCATCCCAACCATATTCAGGCGCCACGACTCCGTGGCCGACAAAGACGACGTCGGAACCGTCGACACGCACGCTGTCGTTCGCAAGGCGGCGAGAAACGGCGATCCAGTCGTCGTTGGTCTTGAGGTCGATCGTGGTCGCACCGACCTGAATGGCTCCGGATGTCGACTTGGCGGTGTAGCCGACGAGCGGAACTTCTTGAACATAAGTTCCGTTGGGATTGCCAGGCGCGAGGCCGAGGGCCTTGAACCGAGTCGTCAGGTAGGCGACGGTTTTTTCTTCGCCGGGCGTGCCGGGACCGCGACCTTCAAATGCGTCGGATGCCAGAACCTTGATATCGTTGAGGATATCTTCCGCCTTGAGCGATTTCGAAACCGTCGCAAGGTCTTGTGCTATTGCAGCCTGGCTCAAAGCGAATCCGAGGCATGTGAGCGTGAGAACGGCACAACAGCGGTGTTTATCCATCGCGTCCTCGATCGAGATTCGGGAGCAGCGCTAGCGGCGGTTTCGTTCGGCGGCAGATCTATCATACGGACCCGAGGTCAGTCGGGCGACGGGGAATGTCCCGTCAAACTGTGCTGAACTTCGGGTCAATACGGCCAGGCACCGAGCGGATAACCCGCGCCGCTGCTACCGGGAGGGCCATACGCCGGGCCGTAAATCGGCCGATACGTACTCGCCGGCGCAGCAGGAACTGTATACGTGGGCGTTGGTCTATAGGTGGTGGCCGACTGCTGGTGAGCGTGGGGACGCGCCGTCCAACCGTGATAGGGGCACCAATAGACGACGCGTTGCCGGCCGCCTGAGGCGTAAATGGGGCCGGATGTCAGGACGAGAATCGCACTCAAGAGAACGATGCGCCAGGCGTTGGAGAGCATCGGGACCTCGCGCTTGGTGAATTAGGGATGATCGACGCGTTCACAAGAGTCGGGTAAGCGATGTGCCGGGGCGTCGAGGGTGTCTATAATGAAGAATCCACTTCTCTGAGTATGCGGCGAAGCGGGCGGCGCGGCCAAGATCGACATTTGGAAAACTCACGGCGATGGCGGCAGAGCGGCCGGAAAAACTGGGCTGGGAACTGGCGACAGGCTCGATCGTCGTCCAGTTGCGCTGGTTTGGCGTGGCGATGGGCTATGTCCTCGTGCAAACGCGAACCGGCTTGCACAACCCGTCGGCCGTTCGGGCGTTTTTGGCGCTTGGAGCCGGCTTCGCCGCGCTCGACACCGTGTTTCACCGCATGGGCGAAGTCTTTCTGGGCCGCTGGCCGCTGTTTGTTTCGCTCATGGAGTCGGTGTTCATCACGTTGCTTTGCTATCAAGACACGCAACTTGCCAGCCCATTTCGATGGTACTTTCTGCTCTCGGCGATCTGCGTGTCGATTCGTTTCGGGTCGATCACCGCCTGGATCACGTCGGCGATGCACGCCCTGAGCTTTGTGATACTCGCCTGGTCGCTCGAATGGCCCGTGGGATCGGCGTCGGAAGTGCAGCAAATGGCGGTGATTCTCGCATGGGCGACCTGGGCCAGCTCATCATTATCGGGGATTCTCCGCTCGACCGGCCTAAGCCTGTCGCGGGCGAATGCAGATCTGCAAAAGAGTCGTGACGAGCTTGAACAGCGCGTGGCCGAGCGTTCAGACGCCCTCCGTGAAGCGCAGGCACGCGTGATTCATCAAGAAAAAATGGCGGCGTTTGGATTGCTCGCCGCGGGGATTGCGCACGAGGTGGGTAATCCGTTGGCGGCATTGTCATCACTTTTGCAGATGCTGCGTCGCCGCAATCCCGATCAGTACACCGCTGATAAGCTCGATCTCGCCGATCGACAGCTTACTCGCATCCAGCGGACGATTCGCGAACTGGTCGATTTCTCGCGGCCAGCGTCGACGACCATCGCCAAGATCCGGCTGCATGATGCCGTTGAAGAAGCGCTCGGAATTGCCAAATACTATTTGCGCACGAAGGACCGAGCCATTCACAACGAAGTGGATGGTGATCTTCCCATGGTCCGTGGGGCGCGCGATCATATCGTCCAGGTCGTGCTGAATCTGCTGCTCAACGCTGTCGACGCCACCGGAAAAGGAGGCGAGATTCGCCTTGGCGCTTCGATTGAAGGCGATGGTGTCGTTCTGCGGATTCAGGACGATGGACGTGGGATCGAAGCGAGCGACCATCACCGGGTTTTTACGCCTTATTTCACGACGAAGCCGCAAGGCACAGGATTGGGATTATTTGTGAGTCGCCGCATTGTTGAAGAGCAGGGGGGCGAGCTTACGTTTGTGTCGGCGCCCGGTGTTGGTACGACCTTCACGGTGAGGCTGCCGGCACTCGTGATCACAGCCGAGCCAGCGGCGGCCAGCGAGGTTGGACGATGAATCGGTCGCAAGGGGCGAGCGGGGACTCATCTCCAACGCGACGCGGCCGGGTGCTGATTGTCGATGATGAAGAAGTTATCGCGTCAACACTCGAAGAATTTTTGACCGGTGAAGGATTCGAGGTGGCAGTCGCGGGAGACGCCGAACGCGGGCTGGCGCTCGTGCAGTCGTTCGAGCCAGATATCGCGCTTTGCGACGTACAGTTGCCGGGTCTCGATGGCCTCGACTTGCTCGATCGCCTGCTCAAAACTCGACCGGAAACGCTGGTGCTGATGATCACGGCGTATGCGACGGTTGAGAATGCGGTCGCGGCGTTCCATCGCGGTGCGCACGATTATTTGATGAAGCCAGTGATCTTCGAGGAGCTGCTCACGAAGCTTGATCGGTTGATGAGCTTTCGTCGCCTGCTTCAGGAAAACCAGGCGTTGCGGCGAGCACTGCATGCTCCCGTGAATCTGGAAACGCTGGTGGGTGAGAGTGCATCGATGATCGCCGTGAAGGCGATGCTGAGAAAACTCGGGCCGACGCGGAGTAACGTGCTGATCACCGGTGAGTCTGGAACCGGCAAGGAACTGGTTGCACGTGCCCTGCATGCGCTCGGGCAGGAGCCGGAGGCCCCGTTTCTCGCGGTGAATTGCGCGGCGATTCCCAACGAATTGCTGGAAAGTCAGCTTTTCGGGCATGTGCGTGGAGCGTTTACGGGGGCAGATCGCGATAGAGCCGGGCTGTTCGTCGCAGCGGGGCGTGGGACTGTATTTCTCGATGAGATCGGCGAGTTGCCTCTGGCGACTCAGGCGAAACTTTTGCGTGCGATCGAGACCAAGGAAGTGCTACCGGTCGGGGCGACGCGACCCGTTGCCATCGCAGCGCGAGTTCTGGCAGCAACGAACAAGGACTTGTTTGCTGAGGTGAATGCCGGTCGTTTTCGTTCGGATCTTTATTACCGCCTGAATGTGGTGGCCGTGAATATGCCGGCCTTGCGCGAGCGACGAGGAGATATTCCCGAACTGGTGACTGTGCTATTGGCGCGGCATGCTTCGCGATTGGGGCGGCCAGCTCCTCGGATCGATAACGCGGCGGTGAAACGCCTCGCGAGTGCGCCGTGGCGAGGGAATGTTCGTGAGTTGGATAATGCGCTTGAACGTGCGATTATCCTGGCCGATGGCCCGGTGCTCACGCCTCGTGATTTTCCCGCTGAGGTTTTGGGACCCGGCGGAGACGACGCAGTTCAGCTCAGTACATCCGACGACTTGCGTGAAGCGCTGGAGCAATATGAACGTGCCCATGTTCGTCGCGTGCTGGATGACTGTGGCGGAGATAAACGCGAGGCGGCGCGTCGGCTAGGATTGGGGCTGTCGTCGCTTTATCGCAAGCTTGAAGATCACGCGCCGGGCCGGGCGGAAGGCGATCAGGGATGAAAGGAACGCCCAGGAACTGCAAGCGGTGCGGGCGACTTTCCAAGGCGCTCAAAACGGAGCGAGCACCTGACGGCCGCCTGCACTTCGACTGGTGCGAGGAATGCCGATATGAGCTTCACCGCCAGGCGCTGGGGATTCAAGGAGAAGAATCGCCAGAGTTGCCGCCACCTTCATCAAAAGCCTTCGCAAAGGAAGTCAAAAAGCGAGAGCAGGAGGAGATTTGGAGTGTCGTCGACCCGGCGCGCGCATTGGGTCTTCGGTTGCTCGCATTGATTTTTGGAATCTGGGCGTTGCTGCTTGAAGGCATGGTCGTTGTGCGGCAAATGTTCCCGGCGAAGGAATCGAGCGGCGCGGCACGGGCTGGTACCTTGCCGACGGCGTGGTTTTTAGTCGGAGGGTTTGGACTCGCGGTCACGGCGGCGGGACTTTGGGTTGTCACCCTCGAACCCAAGCGGCGACGCCACGGATTTTGTGTGTTGCTCGAGGCGGTTGGGCTTGCCGTTGGGTTCGGAACGCTCCTGCTGGCGATTGCGTATCACGACCCGCGGCGCAACGTACTTGTGATTGGAATTGTGGCGATTTCGGGAATTATTGCGGTATTTGCGCGTCTCGACCGTCGCAAAAACGAAGGGCCGAGGTTCCGTACGCGGTCTGTGCGAACGTAAAACCACCCGTTGTTGCGGAATCACAACGTGGTTTTGATGCCATGGTGAATTCGCGAGACGTTTATAACAACGACTCATTCCACGTAGTACAGTGGGCATCACGCCTTGTGTAAGCAAAGAAAATGGAGCGACCTATGCGACTCCGACCTATGATGTCTTTCCTGGCAACACTTGTGGTTTTGGTTAGCGCGTCTTACGCCGTTGGTAAAATGACTGCTCAGCCTCATCGGATGTCGAAGCCGTCGGTCGCGCGAGTGCATCGCTATGCGGCTCCGACGCCGAGTGGTGAACTCGGCTCGGCAATCATCGTTGGTGCGTTTGTGGTTGGCCTGGTATTCCGGCAGAAAGTGCGAGTCGAGTCAGTTTAAGTTGATGATGAATTTGGTTCAGGAAATGGGCTCGCTGAAGAGCACCACGCTGGCTGTGAAGCCGTGCATGAAGTTCTGTCCGCCGACAGGCCCAAGTTCTCCCATTGCGAAGAATCCCGCCGCTGCGATGGGGCCAAACTGCTCGCGAACTGCCTTCACGTCGTGATGCGGCTCCATGAACAGCCGCGATCCGCGTCCGTTGCAGGTGAAAATTAACGCACCGGCGGCAGGACCATCGGCCCGCGCCCGGATGAGCAGGTTGCGCAGGTCCTCGTCGGCCGTTTCGGCGTCGCGCACGTGAAATTGCACCGTCTGGCCGACTTTGACGAGGTCGCTGATCGCCAGGCCACCCGATGGGTCGGCCCCCATCACGTTGCGCACGAGGAAATCGCCCGGGCCGAACGATTCTTGATATTCGTTGATCACGCGGCCGACGTGCAGTCCGCTGCGCATCATTTCCTGTTCGGCCTCGGACACGCCCTCGAAAACTTCCTGCACAACTTCGAGGGCGGGGCGGCGGCCCAGTTCGCTGATGATGTTGCGGTCGGTCTTCTTGGTGATCAGCATCGTCTCGCCAATCGGCCGGCATCCCTGGCTGACGACACTTCGAATTGCGACGTTGCCGCGAATGATCACGCCGACTGCGCCTTCGGCGTGCGTCGCTTCATCGAGTAGAAGTTGATTCTGCCCCGGCGTTCTCGCGCCGCTGGCCATACCACCCATGATTCGCGTCCCCGGTCGTTCGAGCGCGATCCGGTGGAAGAAATTGTCGATCGGGAAGCGGAAAGGATCGGCGAGCAGGATCATCCCGGCTGGCGTTTCGGCCCCGCCATTTGCAGGCCAGCCGGCGTCGCCTTCGACGGAGAACGGGATGAGCTCGACATCCGGAAGGCTGGCGGTCCAGATCGACAGCCCCGTCGTACCTTCGATTTCCTCGCCTTCGCCGACAATCGACTCGCACGTGCAGCCGATGACGACCCGGCCGAGACCGTTCGCGCGGAGGGATTTGCCGAATTCCGCGAGTTTATCGGCGTGATGTTGCGTCGAGAAAATGACGGTGAGATCGCTTGAAAGTCCGTTGAGCCCAGCCTTGAGCTTGGCGACAACTTCCGCGAATGCCGTCTCGGAATGACGCGCCGTTGAAAGCCCTTCGACGCACTGAATCATCCTGCCAACTCCTCTGACGACGCCCCACGCCTGCGTCGAGCACAGGCACCGACGCATTCTAGGCAATGCGTCGGCCGTTTGTCGCGTGGGTAGCGCTGGAGTGGCAAGTTTTCAGGCGGCCGCGAGGTCACGCACTCGGCTTCTTCGCTTCGGCCTTCTTTTCCGGTTCGGCTTTAGCCTTCGGCTTCGCATCGCCGCCGAACATGCCCTGCAACCGCTTCAACTCTTCAAAGGATACGAATCCATCTTTATCGGCATCGAGGCGATCAAAGAGAGCGGGCGGCCCTTGGTATTCGTCGCGCGAGAGCTTCTTGTCGCCATTCTTATCCATGGCATTCAAGCGCTGATTTCGCAGCGTCGCAAGTTTTGCGGCTTCATCCTTATCGAGCTGGCCGTCTTTGTTTGTATCAAGCCGGTCGAACGCAGCGGCCGGACCAGGGAACTCCTCGCGGCTAATCTTACCGTCGCCGTTCTTATCGATCGCAGCCATGCCTGCGGCTGGAACCGCCGGCGCTCCGGCGGCTGGATTGAGTGCTTTCAACTCGTCGGCGTCGATGAAACCATCCTTGTTCTTGTCGAAGCGATCAAAATTCGCCGGAATGCCTGTGAATTCCGACTTGCTCACCCTGCCGTCTTTATCTTTATCCATCGCCTTGATTCGGGCGGCCGGTCCCGCGCCACCGCCGACCTGGCCTGCCGCCATGTGCCTCGCGAGTTCGCGAAGTTCATCGGCTTCGAGCTTGCCGTTTTTGTTCGTGTCGCCGAGTCTCAGAAGCTTGTCGAACGCTGCGCTCGCGGCTTCGGGAACTTCGCTGGCTTCGATCGTTTGGTCGTTATTCGCGTCGAGTCGCTGAAACAGTTCACGCAACTCACCGCCGGCAACTTGCCCCCGCGCGTGCGGCAATCCGAAGGCGGCAACGGCGAGCAGAGTGGCGATGGTTGCACGAGACCGCATATGAGTGGCTCCCCACGAAAACGGCTGCACATGAATCACCAAGCAACACGAATGTAACCCCAGCGAGACGCCCCGGTTTCGCCGACGGATGATGATTTGCATCGTTGACCGCGTGGCCGGGTGACTCTAAAATCCCGATGGGGGCTGAGTTATCGACATAACGCGTCGATCTCGGGGCAAAAGCCAATTGCAGAAGGTGGCGGCATGGCCGAAGCGTTCCCTCTCATCATCTCGGCGTGCCGGACTCCGATCGGCCGCTTTCTCGGTGGCCTGGCGAGCAAGTCAGCCGTCGAACTTGGCGTGGTCGCCGCGCGAGGTGCGATCACTCGAGCAGGAATCGATCCCGCAACAATCGACGAAGCGATCGTCGGCTGCGTGTTGCCGGCCGGTCTCGGCCAGGCGCCTGCGCGGCAGGTCGCAATCGGCGCGGGAATGCCGGCGACCGCGAGTGCATTGACCGTCAACATGGTCTGCGGTTCCGGCTTGCGTGCCGTGATGCTGGCAGATTCGGCGATCCGCGCAGGTGACTCGCGTGTAGTCCTCGCCGGCGGCATCGAAAGCATGAGCAATGCGCCGCACGTGTTGCGGCAAGGACGCGCCGGCTGGAAGGTGGGAGATCAGCCGCTAGTCGACTCATTATTGCACGATGGTTTGACGTGTGCATTTGAGTCTTGGCCGATGGGAATGGCGGCTGAGCACACAGCAAAGCAGTGCGGGCTTACGCGTTCCGACCTTGACACATTCGCCGCCGAAAGCCAACGACGCGCAAGCGAAGCGGTTGCGGCGGGCGTGTTTCGCGAAGAGATTGAGCCAGTGCCGATTGCTTCCAAGCGTGGCGGGCCGACCGAAGTCGCGACGGATGAAGGTCCACGCAGCGATACGACGGTTGAAAGTCTCGCAAAACTTTCGCCCGCGTTTACGAAGGATGGAATCGTAACCGCGGGAAACGCCTCAACCTTAAGCGACGGCGCGGCGATGCTGGTTGTGGCGTCGCCTGATGTGCGACTTGAAACGTCTCCGCTGGCGAGAATCCTCGCATCTGCAACCGCAGGGACCGAACCGCGCGATCTGTTTGTTGCACCGATCGAAGCCGTACGACGCGCATTGGCGAAGGCAAAGCTGAATATCAAAGACATTGATCTTTTTGAGATCAACGAAGCGTTTGCGTCACAGATGCTCGCCTCCGTTCGCGGTTTGGAAATCGATCCAGAACGGGTAAATCGCTACGGCGGAGCAATTGCGCTGGGGCATCCAATTGGTGCCAGCGGTGCTCGTGTGCTGGTCACGCTACTGCACGCGCTCAAACGCACTGGCGGTCGCTATGGTGTAGCGTCGCTCTGTCTCGGCGGCGGCAACGCCGTGGCGATGGTGGTTGAACGCCTGGCTTGAACTGTTGGGAGGGCGTGATTCGTGTCGCTTCGAGACGCTCGCCAGGCTGGTGCGGAATTATCGCTGCGCGAAGTATCGCAGCGATTTCATTCTGAGGAAGAGACCATTCGACTGGGCGGCGGCGCCGAGGCAATCAAGCGGCAGCACGACAAAGGACGCCTCACCGCGCGGGAACGGATTGGCAAGCTGATCGATTCAGGTTCGAAGTTTCTCGAATTCGGTCTCTGGGCCGCGCACGGGATGTATGAAGAGTGGGGTGGCGCGCCGGGGGCGGGAGTTGTCACCGGGACCGGCCTCGTGTCGGGCCGTAGGGTGATGATCGTCGCGAACGATGCAACGGTGAAGGCCGGCGCGTGTTTTCCGATGACGATCAAGAAGATTTTACGTGCTCAAACTATTGCGCGAACGAACGCGCTGCCGCTTGTCTATCTGGTTGATTCCTCCGGCGTTTTTCTACCAATGCAGGACGAAGTATTTCCCGACGAGGACGATTTCGGCCGAATTTTTCGCAACAACGCAGTTCTCTCGGCGGAAGGCATTCCGCAGTTCGCAGCGATCATGGGTAACTGTGTCGCGGGCGGTGCTTACTTGCCCGTGCTCTGCGACACCGTGCTGATGACCGAAGGTTCGGGCCTGTATCTTGCTGGTCCGGCGCTCGTGAAGGCGGCGATTGGTCAGGACGTCGGCCATGAAGAACTCGGCGGCGCAGGGATGCACGCGGGCGTCAGCGGCACGATCGATTATCTCGAGCCTAATGATGACGCATGTCTCGATCGGCTGCGTCGATTGATCGGTTACTTGCAGCCTGATCCGAGTGACGTTTTCGCTTCGAACGAAATCGATCCTCCTTCGCGGCCGATTGAGTCGGTGCTCGATCTCGTGAAGGGCGATCCTTCAGCGCAATATGACATGCGCGATGTGCTCGCGGCGATTGTCGACGGCGGACGCTTCGACGAATACCGCGCGGAGTTTGGTCGCACGCTTGTGTGTGGGTTTGCGCGTCTGGGAGGTCGCGCGGTGGGGATTGTGGCCAACCAGCGCTTGCGATTCAAACCGCAGGGCGGTGGGCCGATGCAATTTGGCGGTGTGATTTACGGCGACAGTGCCGATAAGGCGGCGCGGTTCGTCATGGAATGCAACCAGGCCCGAACTCCGCTGTTATTCCTTCAGGACGTAAATGGGTTTGACGTGGGCCGCGATGCCGAGCGTTCGGGGATCATTCGCCGAGGCGCAAAGTTGGTGAATGCCGTCAGCAATGCGACAGTGCCGAAAATCACGGTGATTCTTGGTCACTCTTTTGGTGCCGGACACTATGCACTTTGTGGACGTGCGTTTGATCCCCGCTTTCTCTTCGCCTGGCCCGGCGCGCGTTATGCCGTGATGGGAGCCCAGCAAGCGGCGCGAACGATGCTCGACGTCCGTGTGGCAGCCGAAAAGCGGGCAGGTCGCGCGGTGGACGACGATAGCATGAAAGCGATGAGCGACGAACTCCGTGCGCGGTACGATCAGGAGACGGACATTCGTTACGCCGCGGCGCGAGGGTGGATCGACGCCATAATCGACCCAACGGCGACGCGTGATATTTTGATTGAAGCGTTTGCCATCGCCGCGCGCGAGCGGCCGAACGCGACGAACTCGGTGGGCGTGTTTCAAACCTGAGCCGGGTGGAGGCGAGAACCGCCATGAGCCTGAGGATTGGGAACGGAGCAGGTTTCTGGGGCGATAACCTCGATGCGCCCGTGGCGATCGTCAAAAGCGGTTCGCTCGACGTGCTCACGCTCGAATATCTCGCCGAGCTGACGATGGCGATTCTGGCGCACGTGCGTTCCAAGAATCCAGCGGCAGGGTTCGTGACCGATTTTCCCGAACTGATGCCGCGACTCGCCCCATTTCTCAAGGAGCGCGGTGGGCCGGCGATCGTGACGAACGCCGGCGGACTCAACCCCGAAGCATGCGCTCACGCGGCGGCTCAGGATCTCGTCGCGGCGGGACTTGAAGATTGGCCCATTGGCGTGGTGACCGGGGATGATCTGCTGAGTTGGATTCCAACATGGATCAGTGAAGGTATTCTGTTCCCGCACATGGAAACAGGCGAACCGATTTCGACCGTCGTCGATCGCCTCGTTTGTGCAAATGCTTATCTTGGTGCGAGGGAAATTGCTGAAGCACTTGCTGGTGCGGCGAAGGTCGTTATCACCGGGCGCGTGGCCGACGCGTCGCTTACGGTGGGGCCGGCCGCGGCGAAATTCGGCTGGAAATGGGACGACTGGGATCATCTCGCAACGTCGAGTGTCGCCGGACATCTGATTGAATGTGGCGCACAGGCGACGGGTGGTCTGTGGCATGATTGGTCAAACGTCCAAGATTTCGCGTCGATTGGCTATCCGATCGCTGAACTTGGCTCCGATGGTGCCTGCACGATCACCAAGCCCGATCGTTCGGGTGGTCTGGTGACGACCGCGACTGTTGCCGAACAACTCGTGTATGAGATCGACGACCCCGCATGTTATCGCACGCCGGATGTGAATGTTGATCTCACAAATGTGCGTATGGCTCAAGACGCTGCCGATCGCGTGGCCGTTACGGGCGCGCGAGGCACGGCGCCGGGGCGCGAGCTCAAGCTTTCGGCCGTTTATCGCGACGGCTGGACTGCAAGCGGCATGGTGGCGGTGGTTGGCCGCGATGCCGAGGCGAAGGCACGCGCGGCCGGTCGGATTGTGATCGATCGTGTCGAACGGGCGGGCTTTGTGCTCGAGAATTCGCTGGTCGAGGTGATTGGTGCGGGGGATGTTGCGCCGGGCGTGGTTCGCGTGAGTCCGCCGTATGAGGTGATGCTGCGGGTGACGGTTCGCGATGCGCGGCGTGCGGCGATTGAGCGGTTTTGCCGCGAGATTGCACCGCTCATCACGGCAGGACCGCCGGGAATTGCGGGTTATGCGAGCGGCCGGCCGCAGCCGAAACCGGCGTTTGGCTACTGGCCGGCGCTGGTGCCTCGCTATCTGGTGGCGCCCAAAGTTCAAGTGCGCACGGCGCGGGAGTGGGCGACATGAAGCGAATTCGGCTTGGCGATCTTGCGCACGCGCGGAGTGGCGATAAGGGAAATCGCTCCAATATTGGCGTAGTTGCGAATAGTGCTGCGGCATTTGAGTGGCTGGCACGTGTGCTTACCGCCGAGCGAGTGGCGTCGTACTTCGCACCGATGGGGATCGGCAATGTCACTCGCTATGAACTGCCAGGAATTCATGCGTTTAATTTTGTGATTGAGAATGCGTTGTCGGGCGGCGCGAGCCGGTCTTTACGACTCGACACGCAGGGGAAGGCACTGGGCACCCTGGTGTTGGAATTGCAGCTCGATGCGCCGGAGGATCGGGGATCATGAGCAACGGGGCGGGTGAGGTTCTCGTCGAGAAACGCGGCGTTGTGGCTGTGATCACGCTCAACCGGCCCGAACGGCGGAACGCGCTTTCATCCAGCTTGATGAATCAGATCAGCCAGGCGATTGACGCCAGCCGGCTCGATTCGCAGGTGCGTGCGATGGTGCTCACCGGGGCACCGCCGGTCTTTTCGGCTGGAATGGATCTGAAAGAAGCTCACCGTCCCGCTAGCTTCAGCGCGAGCGAAGGAGAACGTGCGGCGATCATCTCCGCTCAATCGTATGCGGATCTGATCGCGCAAATTCATGATTGTCCCAAACCGATCATTGGAGCGATCGGTGGAGATGCGATGGCAGGCGGGGCAGGTCTGGCGATGGCATGCGACCTCGTGATCGCGGTAGAGGGCGTGTCGTTCGGCTATCCTGAAGTGAAGCGAGGAATGGTTGCGGCGATCGTGATGCACGACTTGGTACGGCTTGTCGGCGAGCGGCGGGCCCGGCAGCTTTTGCTCACGGGCGAGTCGATTTCGGCGAGCGACGCACTTCAGTGGGGACTGGTGAATCGCGTCGTAAAAGCGGATGACTGTCTGTCGGCGGCGGTGGAGCAGGGGGCTGCGTTTGCGCGGCTCGGGCCGATTGCCGTGGCGACGACGAAGACGCAACTCTCTCAATTGACACGTTCGCCGCGCGACCTGCGTGGCGCGGCGGCGGTGAGCGCGGCGATTCGCGTGTCGGACGAGGCGATCGAGGGGATCACGGCGTTTATCGAGAAGCGGCGGCCGAGGTGGGACGTTTCGAACTGAACCACACAAAAGGAGCGGCGCCGATGCCCGAGTGTATCCCGAGGCCCTGGGTCGATGGTCTGACCGTCGGTGAAGTGCTACGCGCCACGGCCGCCAAGTTTCCGACGCACGATGCGGTGGTTTTTCCGAAGCTTGGCCTGCGTTGGAGTTGGAACGAACTCGATCGGCGGGTTGATGTGGTCGCCGGCCAATTGATGAAGCGCGGCGTTGCGACGGGCGAGCATGTCGGCATCTGGTCGATGAATGTCCCCGAATGGGTGGTCACGCAGTTTGCGGTTGGTCGGATCGGCGCGGTGCTGGTGAACATCAACCCGGCCTATCGCACGCATGAACTTGAGGAAACACTTCGGCTTGGTGATGTCGTCACGCTGATCGTCGGAGAATCGTTCAAAACATCAAATTTTGTAGCAATGATCGAATCGATTATTCCCGAGGTGCGAGAGAACCGCGAGTGGTCGTCGGCGGCATTACCTGCGCTTCGGCGGCTTGTTTCGTTGGGAGCAAAACCCAGCGCAGGTTGGATTAATTGGAGCGAGTTGGAGTCGGGGGACGCGCCCGCTGGTTTTGATGAACGCTTGAATGCCGTCAAACCCAATGATGTTTACAACATTCAGTTTACGTCGGGAACGACTGGTTTGCCCAAAGGGGCGATGTTGACGCACCGAAATGTGCTGATGAATGCGTTCATGGTGAGCGAGCGTACGAAGTACACGGCAGACGATCGCGTTTGCGTGCCGGTGCCGTTTTATCATTGTTTTGGATGTGTTTTGGGGACGCTCGCGTGCGTGGTGAGCGGAGCGGCAATCGTGGTGCCAGCGCCAACATTTGATCCCGAGGCAACGCTATCGGCGATTGACCGCGAACGGTGCACGTCGGTTTATGGTGTGCCAACGATGTTCATAAGCGAGCTCGATCATCCCAACCTGAGTGATTATGACACCTCGAGCCTGCGCACGGGAATCATGGCGGGAAGCCCGTGTCCGCTGCCGCTCATGAATGCGGTGGTGCATCGGCTCGGAGCGAAGCAGATCACGATTGGGTACGGACTCACCGAGGCGTCGCCGATTATCACGATGACCTCGGCCGATGACTCGATCGAGGTGCGCGTGGGGACGGTCGGCCGGGTGATTCGCGGTGTTGAGGCTCGAATCGTCGATCCCGCAACGCGCCAGGATGTTCCCAGAGGCGAGCCTGGCGAGTTGCTGACGCGAGGTCATGGCGTGATGGTGGGGTACTATCACAACTCTGAGGCGACGGCCCGCGTGATGGACGCCGATGGTTGGCTTGCGACTGGTGACCTGGCTCGCGAGTGTGAGGACGGCAATTATCGAATCGTTGGTCGCTGCAAAGAATTAATCATACGAGGGGGTGAAAACGTCTATCCTCCCGAAGTTGAAGAATATCTCCACCATCATCCCAAAGTGGGTGAGGTTGCTGTTGTTGGGCTACCGGACAAGAAATATGGCGAGGTGATTTCGGCGTGGATTGTTCCCAAGCCTGGTCTTTCAATGGAGGCGGACGAAGTTTTCGACTTCTGCCGCGGGCAGATTGCACATTTCAAAGTGCCGACTTACGTCGAGATTGTCGACTCGTTGCCGAAAACGGTGACGGGTAAAGTTCGGAAGCACGTACTCAAAGCCCAAGGAATTGATAAATACGAGTTGGGCGATGTCTCGGATATCGCGACCGCGTAGCTCCGGTTGCCGAATGCCCGTTTAGGTCTAAAACAAGGGCATTCGATTGCGACCGGGGAGCGGTTGGCCGTGTTACGACACCTGGGTTATGTCGGCGCGAATTACACGATTGAAGCAAACACGTCGCGCACGTGTCGGGTAGCGAACGCGTCTCCGGATCGGCTGCGTTCGCTGATCGCGGCGAATCTGGCTGAACAAGAGCGTATTTTCGCATTCAACGCGGCGAATGGGATCTCGCTTTATCGCCTGAGCAGCCAGACGATTCCGTTCGCCTCGCACCCTTGCAACGAGCTTGCGTGGTGGAACGAATTTGAAGAGTCGTTCAAGCGGCTGAAGAATATCAGTGATGCCAATGGTTTTCGGCTTTCCATGCACCCTGGTCAGTACACTGTGCTGAACTCGCCTGATGCCAAGGTGGTGGCGGCGTCGATTGCTGAACTCGAGGCGTCGGCACGGCTACTCGACCTCGTTCATGGCGACGCTTCGGGGAAGATTGTGCTCCACGTTGGCGGGGCGTATGGGGATAGAAAGCAAGCACTCAAGCGATTTGAAGTGGCGACGGCGGGATTGTCAGAGGCGGTGCGCCGGCGGCTTGTCATCGAGAATGATGACTCGGTGTTTTCAGCGGCCGAGGTGCTGTCGCTTTCGGATGCGACTGGATTCCCTGTTGTTTTTGATTGGTTTCATCATACGATTCTGCCATCGCCCTCGTTTAGCGACGAGGAGTTGATCAGGCGGTGTTTTGCAAGTTGGCGGCGCGTCGATGGGCTACCCAAGACGCATATCAGCAGCCAGTCGCCAGGCGGTAGGGTGGGGCATCATGCGGATTATATTGATGCTGCTGATGCATGCGAGTTTCTGGCTACGATCGAATCGGCGGGTAAGTTCGATTTTGACATGATGGTGGAGGCGAAGAAAAAGGATCTCGCGCTCCTCCGTTTGCGAGGTGAGTTAGCAAGTGGTTCATCCAAGACTGAAGTCGCGAATTGATTTGGCCGATAGAGGAAGTGGAAGGATCCGCTCCCTTGGGATGGCTCATCTTGATTCGCAACGGGTGCCGATATGAACGCGCCGCTCATGCTGCTTTTGTCGATGACGATTACGAGCGGACACCGGATGACGCTCGTTGCAGCCGGCGGCGATCCTGCGACCGGTTTGCTTGTCAATCGTACTGTTGGCCAGCGCCCGTTCGATCCGCCTGATGTCTCGCGTCCGACCGTGGTTTTCGCTCACGGAGTGAATCCCGGCTCGGCGATCGTGCATTTCACGATGGCCCAGCGCCTCGCCGAAGCACTCGCGCGGCGCTACGGTGCGGGGGCGTTTACCGTCCTCGAGTGGGACTGGAACGCCACGACGATTGTGAGCCATAGGCAGCGCGAAAATACGAAGGAAGCGATCGAGCAAGGGCAGCGACTTGGGGCAACCTTGCTGGCCGCAGGATTCGACCCGGCTCGGCTGCACTTCGTTGGCCAGA
The DNA here is from genome assembly GCA_945957605.1 of uncultured Isosphaeraceae bacterium. Classification (GTDB taxonomy): domain Bacteria; phylum Planctomycetota; class Planctomycetia; order Isosphaerales; family Isosphaeraceae; genus CAMFLR01. The sequence goes on along the minus strand of CAMFLR010000002.1, from coordinate 163,755 downwards.
GTGCGGGCTCGATGGTTGTGGCGTCGGCTACGCGAACGATTGTTGGGGCAAGGGGCGTGCGCGTGGCTCAGATCACGTGCCTTGACGCCGCGACGTTTACGCATGACGCCGTGTTTCGCGAACTGTCGCCGGGATCGTATGCGAGTCGCGTCGAGAATTACTGGGCGTCGGGCTTGAGTGCGTTTGGTGGTACTTCTGGTGTGCCTGGTGTGGTCGACATTCAAGTTCCGCAAGACGCGTCGATTGTTGGATTGGTGATACCGACGCGTTCGGCCCACCTGGGCGTCGTTTCCTGGTATGTTGATACGATTGGCGATCCCAGTCAGCGGTATGGATTCAATCAAAGTTTGTTGCTGGGTCGGTAATTGGCATTCGAGTAGTGAAGTCTTGCCGGAGATCGCTTCCTCAAGATCTGTGTGGTTGATCCGAACCTGGAATAGACGGCGCACTGCCGATCGGCTTATGGCTGTGATGCACGCGCGGAAAACACCAGTTCGGAGGCACGATCCATCATGTTGAACGGCCGCGCGGCTCTTCTGTTCCTGGCCTTACTATCACTCTTGGTGCCGAATTCTGCGATCGCTCAAGCTCCTGCCGATTTACCCGATATTGTCATTGATGCGACCACGCGGGCTGTAGTGATCGATGAGTTGCTCGAGAAGCTCGGAAGCACCTACGTGTTCCCGGATGCGGCGAAGAAGATGGAGCAGGCGATTCGCGAACGACAGGTGCGGAAGGAGTACGACGGTGTTACGAGCGGCCGGGAGTTCGCGCGAGTTCTGACCGCTCATCTCAAAGAGGTCAGCAAGGACGGCCACCTCGGCGTCGATTTCTCAGCCGTCGCGATTCCCAAGGATGCGGACCAGAAGCCGCCCGACCCTGAGGATGTTCGCCGCTTCCGCGAGACGGGGAGGCGGCGGAACTACCAGTACCGGAAGGTCGAGCGGTTGGAGGGGGCGGTCGGTCTCCTTCAGGTTGACGGCTTTTATCCGGGCGAGTGGGCCGGCGATACGGTTGCGGCGGCGGCGACATTCCTCGCCAACAGCGAGGCGATTATTCTCGACCTTCGCCAGAACGGCGGCGGGACGCCGACGGGCGTGACACTTCTCTGTAGCTATTTCTTTGAAGAGGAAACACATCTCGAAGATCAATTCAACCGGTCTGAGAATAAGACACGCCAGTACTGGACCTATCCGGTCGTTCCAGGGAAGAAAGTCGCAAATCAAGACTTGTACATCCTGACAAGCAGCCGGACGTTCTCTGCCCCTGAATCGCTTGCGTACGACTTGCAGGCGCTCGGGCGTGCGACGATTGTGGGCGAAAGGACTGGCGGCGGTGCTCATGGAACGAGACCGCAGCGGATTGGCGATCATTTCCGCGCAAGCATTCCCTTCTCTCGCTCGATCAACCCGGTGACCAAGACCGACTGGGAGGGAGTCGGTGTGAAGCCCGACGTCACCGTTCCGGCCGACCAGGCATTGCTTACGGCTCATCTTCTCGCCCTGAAGAAGGCGCGGGCAAGGCATGCAGGCTCTCACAGTCTGGCCGATGACCTGGATCGTGCGATCGCTGCGAAGGAGTCGGAATTGAATGCGCTGAAGGCTGGACCGCAATCACCGCAGGGCATCAAATAAAAAACCTGCCGTGACTGTCCCGGGGAGGAACGGTCATGGCAGGTTTTGTCTCGAGTCGGATTGATGCCAGAACGCGATTAGCCCTTGGGGGCCTTCGTGTTCATGGCGGCTTTGTTCTTGTCGGCTGCCGACTTCTCGGCCGCGAGGGCTTCGCTTTCGAGTCGAAGCTGCTCGGCTTTGGCGACGATCGGCCCCACCGCAGCGGTCTTGTCGGCCAGAGTTTTTTCGGCGGCGGCCTTGGCAGCGTTACCGGCGTCGGCGGCGGGCTTGGCGGCGTTCATCGCGTTGGTCGCGACGACAACCGCAGCCTTGGCGTCGGCAACCGGCTTCGCGGCCGCAGCCTTGTCGGCCTGGGCTTTGGTGACAGCGGCTTGAACCGGAGCGACGGCGTCGGTTGCTGCTTTGACCTGACCATTCGCCAGTTCGACAGCCTTGGGAGCAGCGGCCTTGGCGGCGACGGAGGCTTCGTAAGCGGTTTGTAGCTCAGACTGGCGACGGGTGGCGGCGGTGAGGGCGGCTGTACGCTCGTTCGACTGCACGACCAGCAAGTTGAGCGCGGTGTTCGCCTTGGCGGCGCTGGCTGCGTCGGTGGTCTTCTTCACGGCTTCGGCCGCAGTCTTGAGGTCGTTGTCGATCGCCAGCTTGTCCTTCAGCGCCTTCTCAACCGCGGTCTTGCTGTCCGTCAGTGTTTGGGCCGACGTCTTTTCGGCGTTCGTCGTGTCGACGACTGCTTTGTCGGCCACTGCCTTGGCGTCGGCTGCGGTTTTCGCTGCGGCTTGAGCCTTGGTCAAGGCGGCGATGGCGTTCGTTTCAGCCGCAGTCTTTTCAGCCAGAGCCTTTTCAAAAGCAGCGACTTCGGCCGTCTTCTGGGCGACGACTCCTTGCGCCGCGGCGAAGGCCTGGCCCGCTTTGGTTGCGGCCGCGGTCTTCTCGGCGACGGCGGCTTGAAGCGGCGCGAGTTCTTTCTTGGCGTTTTCGGCCGCGGTAGTGGCGGCGCCGAGGGCGGCCTTGGCGGTTTCGAGGCGAGTGGCGACGGTGGCGGGATTTGCGCTGAAGTTGCCGACGCGGACCCCGTCCTTCGCGTTCCAGATGCGGACTTCGCCGGACCAGTCGCCGCCGATCACGCCAGCGTCGTCGAAGGTGAAGACCGAGCGGAGGGCCAGGTCGTTGAAGCCTTCAAAGTCGCGTTGCTTGCCGCCATTCTGGTCCCAGAGGCGGGTGACGCGGTCGCGGCCGCTAGTGACGAGCCGGCCGTCCTTGGCGAACCGGACCGAAGACGTGCCGCCGCCGTGGGCGCCCCAGGTCTTGATCTGGCCGCCGTTTTCCATTTCCCAAAGACGAATCGAGCCGTCCTCGGAAGCCGATGCGAGCACGTTCGAGTCGAGCCGCCAGTCGACGTCGGTGATCATCAACGCATGGCCACGCAACTCAAAGTATTCGCGGCCGGTGTTGGCCTCCCAGACGAACAGGCCGTTGTTGCGGTCGCCGGTGGCGAGCAAAACGCCGTCGGGGCTGAACTCGATCGCGGTGATCCACTCCGTGTGTTTCTTCATCTCGAACATCGGCTGGCCGTCGGCCGTCGAGTAAACCTTGACGATACGGCCTGGGCCGCCGAGGGCGATCTGGCTGTGGTCGGGGCTGATGTCGGCCGCGAGCACGGCGTCGTATTCCTTGACGATCTCGAAGACGCGCTTGCCGTTCTTGACGTCGTACACAACCGCGCCGCCCGACTGGCCGCCGCGTCCGCCGGCTGCGAGCAACAGCGAACCGTTGCGGCTGAACTTGAGGACGTGGATCGTGCCTTCAGGGAACGGGAAGACGCCCACAAGCCGCATCTGTGCAGTGTTGTAAAGCAGAACCTGCTTGTGTCCGCCGATCGCGACCAAGGGAGCCCACGGGCTGGCGGCGAGTGCCAGGATGGCGGTCGGTTTCGAGCTGATGACGACCGGTTCCGTAGCAACGCCTTCGGGCATCGCGGGCGGTCCGACCGGCTTGCCCATCGCGGAGGGATCGAGCTTGAACTCGAACTTCGGCTTCGCTTTCACCGCGACGGCCGAGCCGGCGGTTTCGGGGGCGCCGGCGTCGATCCACTGCTTGATGAGCGCGATGTCCGCGTCGGGCAGCTTGGGCTGCATCGGCGGCATCTTCGGTTCTTCGGTGTGGTTGACGAGCGTGAACAGGCGTGACCCGTCGGAGTCGCCCGCCTCGACGACCTTGCCGCCGGCTCCGCCTTGCATGGCGCTGCCGTAGGTTTCAAGGTTCAGACCGCCCTTTTGCTTGTCGGCATTGTGGCAGCTATTGCACTTGGCGCGGAAGATCGTCGAAACGTTCTCGAAGCTCACCTTCGGCTTGGCCTTGTCGTCGGCCGCGAAGGTCGGCGCAAGCGAGGCGGCCAGCACGAATGCGGCCGAGGCGAGGGTCAAACGGAATCGCATGGGAGCGAACCTCGGAAAACGGTGGGCGTCGTCGGCGGGAATGTGAGAAGCCGGCCCGCAGTCGCATCAGAGCGGTGCGGGCCGGTGAGAGAAATCAATGGTTGAACAGGAACTCACGGCTATTGAGCAAGGCCCAGAAGATATCTTCAAGCGCCTGCTGCTTGTTCGAGCCTTCGGCCATCGTCGGCAAGAGCTTGTCGAGCTCGTCCTTTGTCGGCTTGCGGCTCAGGGTGCGAAGGTAAAGCTCGGTAATCGCTTCACCGGCCGGCTTCTTGGCGTCGATCAGCTTCTTCGCCACGCCACCCTGCTGAATCTTGGCGTTCGTGGTGTCGCCATTCAGCAGGTGGAGGGCTTGCGAAAGCGTCGGCTCCATCTTCACTTCGCACGAGCACGGGGTTTCACGCGTCGCGCGGCCGAAGGTGGTGAGGAAGTAGGTCGAGCTGTTGCCGTCGGCAAGTTGCACAGCGCGGGCACCGAGGGGCAAGCCCTGGAACTTATCCTTCGTCTCGGTGACGCACGTGAGGCTGTCGAGCAGGTTCTCGGCCTTGATGCGGCGGAGCGACGCGTGGGCGAAGTTGCGCTCGTCGGTCGCGTTCGAATCGTTGCGCTGGGTTGAACGCTGGTAGGTTCGCGAGTTGCAGATGTCGCGCACGAGCCCCTTGAGGTCGTACTTCGACGCCGTGAATCGCTTGCCGAGTTCTTCGAGCAATTCAGGGTTCGTGGCTGGATTGCTGACGCGGACGTCGTCGATCGGTTCGACGATGCCGACACCGTTGAAGTGCGCCCAAACGCGGTTGGCGAACGTCGAAGCGAACCAGGGATTCTCGGGCGAAGCGAGCCACTTGGCCAGCATCACGCGACGATCTTTGCCCGCAACGTCCGGTACGGCACCGCCGAGAAACTTCGGCTTCATTGCAGTGCCGCGTACAGGATGGTTCACCTCGCCGCCGCCCGAGTTGAAGATGATCGTCTCGCGATAGTCTTCACCCTGCTTGCGGCCGATTTGCGAGAAGAACGCAGCAAAGCCGTAGTAATCGTCCTGCGTCCAGCGGTCGAACGGGTGATTGTGGCACTGGGCGCATTGAACTCGCATGCCCATGAAAACCTGGGCGACGTTCTCGGTGAGAGCGAGGGTGTCGGTCGTGCCCTGATAGAAGTTCGTCGCGGGATTCTTGAACGTGCCGCCGTTCGCTCCCAAAAGCTCCTGGACCATCTCGTCCATCGGCATGTTCTTGGAGAGCTTTTCGACGAGCCAGTTGTAATACAGGAACATCGCCTTGTAGCTGATCTGGTTCTGCACCGAGCGAACCTGGAGCAGTTCGGCCCACTTGTTGACCCAGATCTCAGCAAATTCCTTGCGGCCCAGCAGTTCGTCGACCAGCTTCGCTCGCTTGTCGGCGGCGGTCGAGCTCATGAACTTGTTGTATTCTTCGACGGTCGGCGGCACGCCAACGATGTCGAGATAGACGCGACGGAGGAAAACTTCGTCGGTGCAGATTTCGGAGGGAGCGATGCGGAGCTTCTGGAGCTTGGCGGCGACGAGCTTGTCGATGTAGTTGCCTTCGGGCTCCTTGGGATACTCGAACTTGAGTGCCTTGGGGAGAACGATGAACTGCGAGCCGACCGTGAAGGTGCTGTAGCGAGCCATGACGAACGCTTCGCCACGAGCGCCGGCGGTGACGAGACCATCGGGGCTAACGGCGGCCGACGTTTCGTTGTTCGTGAGGAAGATGGCGAATTTCGTCACGTCGCGGTCGGTGCCGTCGGAATACTTGGCCCGAACGGTCATCTGCTGGGTGGCCTTTTCGCCATCGAGCACGCCGTTCTTGGGATAAAGCTCGACGTTGACGACGGTCGGCAGCTTGCTGGGATCGTCGTTGGGGACGCCGTTGCCGATCCAGCTCAGGAGGATCTGGTTCAGCTCGCTATTCGCCTCGAATCGCTTGCCGCCGGTGTGCTGAACGGTGCCAAGCGACTTTTCGATCAGCGTGCTATCGGCCGGAACCGCGAGATTGATGCGGCGGCCGGAGAATTCGCGGGTGAGGCGGTAGTGGTCGCCTTCGGGATCGAAGCCGAAGAGGGAGAGACGGAAGCCGTCTTTACCGCGGGCTGCGCCGTGGCAGCTACCGGTGTTGCAACCGGCCCGCATGAAGACGGGCATGACGTCGAGCCGGAACGACAGCGCCGGCGATTCCTTAGCGCGAGTCACTTCGAGCGGCACGTTCACCGTCTGGCCGCCAAAGCTGAAGGCGAGCGTCGACTTGCCGTCGGCGACAGGATAAAGCGTGCTGGCTTCGTAGCGGATCAGCGCGGGGTTCGCGGGGGCGACCTTCGTTTGGTTGGTCACGTCGCGGGTGATGCCGTCGCTATAAAGGGCCTGGACAACCATCGACTGCCGATCTTGTGCGGTCGATAGGTTGACCTCGGCTGGGAAGACTTGCAGCTTCGTCAGCGTGGCGTCGGCGGCCATCAGGCACGGCGTCACCGCCAGGCTGAGAGCCAGGACCAGGGCATGCCGGACGGTGCGTTGGTTCAGGGACATCAGAACCTCTCTCACTCAGGGACCCGTCTTCGCGTCGTCGGGGCGTGATCGGTGTTGTACAGAACGCGTTGAACCCGCAACGTTTGAAGGCTGCGAGTTCAACGATGGCGTGGTGAATTACTTGCCGGACTTGGCTTTTTCCGCCGCTTCGAGCCGAAGCTTTTCGAGGCGGGTGAGCCGTTTTTCGACCGGCGGGGCCGGTGCGGCGGGCTTGGGAGCCGCTGCAGCAGGTGCAGGGGCCGGAGCAGCCGCAGGCGCGGGCTTGGGCGGCAGGGGAACATCGACTCGCAACGTGCCCGTACCAAGGTTATGAATGATCGGCTCGCCGTTCTGCGTGACGACCAACTGGCAGAACAAGTTCTGGTGGTTGCCGGCCGGCGAAACCTTGTCGGTCTTCAGGTGGAAGACGATTTCCTTCGAGTCCTTGGTGATCTTCTTGACGTCGGTCGTCACCTTGTTGGGGAGGCCGATCAGCGTCACCTGGGCTTCACCGGGGAAATCGACTGCCTTATTAACCGTCGCTACGAGGTCGGTTTCCTTGCCCTGTTCGACGCTCGCGGCCTGGAAGCCGAGGGTCACGAACTGCGAGGCGATTGTGAGCTTCGCGAGCTGGGTCGAAACCTTGATCGGGCCGGTGGGAACGGTCGTCGTGGCGTCAACGACGATGCGCCAGGTCTTCAACTCGGCACCGCCGTCGGCGTTGAGCGGGATCAGGGCTTCGTTCGCCTTCTCGGGGATCACCACGCCGCCCGCAGAGCCGACGCCTGGAGGATTCCAGGGGAGATACACCGAAATCGGCGCGGTGAAGCCAGCTTTACGCTTGGCGATGACCTTGAGGTTCATCGAGCCGCCGCGAACGAGGGGAACCTTGGGCTCGACGATCTCGACGGTGAAGGGGGCCTCATCGGTAACGGCGACGGGCAGCTTCTCGGCGACGCGTCCCCAGAAGTTGACGTTGTTGGCACCCAGAACGAGCTCGATCGTCTGGTTGAACTCGCAAGGGATTTGCACCTTGGGATCGACGTGCGTGCCCACGACGGTCGACATCGAGCCGGCGACCGGTGCATCGGCGGCGGCCGTGAGCAGCACGGGCATCGTCGCAAGGTTGGCGTACATGGGATCGGCGTCGAGCGTCATGCCGGCAGGCAAGTTGGGCAGCGTGATTTTGAGGTCGCCACCGAAATCGGCTCGCGAGACGTTGACGAGGATCGACTGGCGATTGCCACGCGGGACGGCGACGTTGATCGCACCCGTACCGCGCTGCATGCTTTCGTTGGGGACGCTGGTGACGAGCTTGGCGGCGACGGGGGCGACTTCGATCCGGTAGAAGTAGTCGGGGCCGCCCTTCTTGAGATGGTCGTGCAGCCAGAGGATGTATTCGCCGTCGTCGGGAGCGGTGAAGCGAATGTAGCTGTCGGGGCCTTCGCCGTCGTCGTTACCGGCGAGGTAGGGGCCGCCCTTCTTGATGATGTGCAAGACCGGGTCGAGCGGGGAACGAAGGGCACGGGCGATTGCCCGGATGTCGAAAACCTGCCCCTTCTTCGCCTTGAAAACGAAGTAGTCGTTGTCTTCAACCTTGCCGATCACGCCGTTCACGGCCATCGGGGCTTCGAAGACGTTCGCCTTGGCCTGTTCGTCGTTGGGCTCGGTTTCGATGACATTGCCGAACGTGCTGAGGCGGAAGACATTGGGGTAGGGGGAGATGCCCCGATCGTCTTGATTGGCGATGCCGAAGTTCTTCTCAAAGGTGGCCGGCAGTTTGACCGCGGTCGTGCGGTCGCCCATCACGTCGCCAATCCACTTGACGTTCACCGTGTCGCCGAGCTTGCCGCCGGCGGGAACTGTCGCGGTGGCGCGGGGGTAGTTGCCGATGTGCAGACGATAAAGGCAGGCGCCGTTGCCGGCATAGGCACTTTCGCGGACCTGGACAATGTACTTACCGTCGGACGGGACGACGATTGAGGCAAAGCCGTCCTGGAAGATCAGGGCAGAGTCGTCGCTCGACGACAGCTCGAATCGCTTGGCGTCCATGATCGCCACGTACGGGTCGAACATCGAGATGCCGTTGCGAATGCCTTCGACTTCGGCGGTGATTCGCTCGCCCTTCTTCGCCGTCACCTCGTAATAGTCGACGTCTTCGTTGTCGGCGATGCCGTTGACAACGCTGTTCATCGCGATGACTTGCGGCTTGATGAAGTCGTTGTTCGGCTCGACTTCGTTCGCTTCCTTGAGCGAGCCGACGCTGAAGGTTCGCAGCTCGCTCAGACCGGTCGCGGTGCGAAGGCGAAGGTCGAACAGGCCGAGGCGGCAGTCTGGGGCGATCTTGACGACTACCTTGATCGCCTGGTTGTTCACGGGGGTGATCTTCGTCACCGTGATTCCCGGCTGATAGAACATCACTTCCTTGGCGTCGGCCAGCCGGTCTCCCGACAAGACGATTTCGAGCTCCGTGCCACGCTGTCCGCCCAGAGGCCGGATGGCGCTGAGGGCCGGCGATGCGGCGTGGACCGCGCTCGTTGTCAGGGAGAGGAGCACGAAGGCGAGGAAGGATTTGGAACGCATGGGGATGATCCCGGTCGAGGTAGGGAGTCGCGGCAGGTCGTCGCGTCGGTCAGACTCGTGCAGGCCGCGAATATCAGACGACTAGCAAGACCAAAGCCAAAGGCGGGAGGCAAGTGCGGCGTTTCGATCGGCAAGCGCGTGATTTTAGAATTCAAACGCGTTGATCAGAGAGATCTTTAGCACATGCCGTGTCGCGGACGGATGGAAGTGCCACCCGTCCGCGACGTCGACATATCAGATTCTAACTTAACCGAGCAGTTCGTTGCGAACCTTGCCACCGTCGACGATTTCGATGGGGCGGTTGCCCGGCGCCATCAGTTCCTTGTCGGCGACGATGCCAAGCTGATGGTACAGCGTGGTCGCGAGGTCTTCAGGGCCGATCGGGTCGCGTTCAGGCTCGGTCGCGGTGGCGTTCGAGGCACCGAAGACAAAACCCTTCTTCACGCCGCCGCCCGCGAGGACGACGCTGAAGACTTTCGGCCAGTGGTCGCGGCCGGCATCCTTGTTGATCTTCGGCGTGCGGCCGAATTCCGAGGACACCATGACGATCGTGCGGTTGAGCAGACCACGACGATCGAGGTCGCGAATCAACGCCGCATAACCCTGGTCGAACGCGGGCATCTGGCTTCGCATGCCGGCGGCGATGTTGGTGTGAAGGTCCCAACCGCCGTACTGGAGGGCGACGAAGCGAACGCCGGCTTCAACGAGGCGGCGAGCCATCAGCATACGCTGACCGGCGGTGTTGCGGCCGTATTCGTCGCGAATCGCGGCGGGCTCGGCGTCGATATTGAACGCTTCGCGGGCCTTCTGCGAGCTGATCAGGCTGTAAGCCCGGTCGTAGAAGGTGTCCATCGCGGCGAGACCGTCGGCCTTTTCCTTCTTCTGGAAATGGTCGTTGACGGCTTCGAGGACGTGACGGCGGGTGGCGAAGCGCGAGTCGTTGATGCCGCCCGGCAGGTTCAGGTCTTGCACGCGGAAGCCGTTGTTCGCGGGGTCCGCACCGAGGCTGAATGGCGAGAAGCTCGAGCTGAGGTAGCCGGTGCCGGCATAGACGTTCGGCTGAGTCGGAACGCAAACATACGGCGGCAGGTTGTTGCGCGGGCCGTATTCGTGCGAGACGACGCTACCCATGCTGGGATACATGAGTGCCGGGCTGGGACGATAGCCCGTGAACATGTTGTGCGTGCCGCGCTCGTGGGCCGCTTCGCCGTGGGTCATCGAGCGGATGACGGTGAGCTTGTCGGCGATCTGAGCGGTCTGCGGCAGCGTTTCGCTGAAGAACTCGCCGTCGATCTTCGTCGGGATGTGGCGGAGTTCACCGCGATATTCGACCGGAGCGAACGGCTTGGGGTCGAACGTTTCCTGGTGGGCGATACCACCTGGCAGGAAGATATGGATGATCGAGTCGGCCTTTGCCGCGATCGGCCCGAAATTCTTCTGGTCCGCCTTCGCCTTCATGGCGAAATAGTCGCCGAGGCTGAGACCGAAACCAGCGGCGCCCACGGTGAGGAATCCGCGCCGGGTGAACAGGCCACGACCGATTATGCCGCCCTTCATCAAGTCGTCTCCGTTTCGAGGACTCCGGTGGCCGGTCGATCAAACTGCGAACGACCAGGTCCCGCGTTGAGCCTGAGGTAAGTGGTGTTGTATGTAACCAGACCGCGAGGCGAAGGCGAGGTTCGAGGCGGAAGGAGAAGTCTTTCCTGAACTTACGTCAGACAGACTCCCGTCAGGAAGGCATCCCCGATTACTCCCTCGCTGAAAGCCTCGGCGACCTCCAGACGAGCCCCTACCGTGGGATGAGGTGGGGCAATTGTTCAACAACTCCCCTACCGTACCTACAACTACGGGATGGATGCAATTGGCTGTTGGCGCTTTTTTTCTAAATTCCTCGCTTGCACCCAACCATCGTATCAGATCGGCCCGAGAACATGCATAGGGCACTAGAGTCATAGGACGTGCCTGGTTAGATTCTTGGGAGGAGAACGGTCGGCTGCGTTTCAAGGAATCCAGGCGGTGTTGAGCAAATGCAACGCCGGCGCGGTGGAGACACTTACGATGCGGGTTTGGTCGCTGGTGCTGGCTGTCGTGGTTCATGCGATGCTGCTGGGAGTTGTTGAAATGCCGGCCTTTGCGCAGGGCGTGGGAAATCCGTCGGATCGGTTGGACAAGCATTCGTTCGGCAATCCCGACGTGGCAGTGGTTCGCCACGTCGATCTTGATTTGACTGTCGACTTCGCGACCAAGACGCTGAGCGGCCAGGCGCTGCTCACGATCGAGCGCAAGAGCGAAGGCCTGCTCGTGCTCGACACGCGCGATTTGACGATCAACAAGGTTGAAGCGGGCGTGACGGCCGACAAACTTGCCGAGACGACATTCCACCTCAATCGCGCCGATCCGATTCTCGGCGCCGCGCTCGAAGTGACGCTGCCGGAAAAAGCGAAATTCGTTCGGATCAGCTACAAGACGTCGCCTCAAGCCTCGGCCGTGCAGTGGCTCGACCCCGCGCGAACCGCAGGCGGCAAGCATCCTTTCATGTTCACACAGTCTGAAGCGATTCACGCCCGCTCGTGGATTCCGTTGCAGGATTCCCCCGGCATTCGCGTCACATACAAGGCGACGATTCACGTCCCCGAAGGCTTGCAGGCCGTGATGAGTGCCGAGCGCGAGCCGCGCGGCAAGGACGGGGCGTTCATCTTCACGATGAACGAATCGATCCCTTCCTATTTAGTTGCGCTGGCAGTTGGCGATCTCAAGTTCAAGGAAATTGGTCCGCGCACGGGCGTTTGGGCCGAGCCTTCGGTCGTCGAAAAGGCAGCCTGGGAATTCGCCGACACCGAAAAGATGGTTGAAGCCGCCGAGCGGAAGTTTGGCCCCTATCGCTGGGAACGCTACGACATTCTCGTCCTGCCGCCCAGCTTCCCGTTTGGCGGAATGGAAAATCCGCGACTAACCTTCGCGACGCCGACGGTCATTGCGGGCGATCGGTCGCTGGTCGCCTTGATCGCGCATGAACTGGCGCACTCCTGGTCGGGCAATCTCGTGACGAACGCCACCTGGCGCGACTTCTGGCTCAATGAAGGGTTCACCACCTACGGCGAGCGGCGAATCATCGAGGAGATTTACGGCAAGGATGTGGCTCAGGTTGAAGAGGTGCTCGGCTTTGGCGAGTTGAAGGAAGAACTGGCGTCGCACAAGCCGATCGACCAGATCTTGCACGTGAACCTCGAAGGGCGCGACCCAGACGAAGGGATGACCCGCGTTCCTTATGAAAAGGGGGCGCTCTTTCTGAAGACGCTGGAAAACGCTTTCGGCCGCGCTGAATTTGATGAGTGGCTCAAGGGCTATTTTGCTCGCCACGCGTTCAAGACGATCACAACCGCCGATTTCGTCGCGGATTTGAAGGCGAATCTCTTCCCCAAAAATCCGCAAGCCGCGGCGACAATCGACCTTGACGCCTGGCTGGAACAGGCTGACCTCAAGGGGAAATACACCGAGCCGCACTCGCCCAAGTTGCAAGCGATTCGCAAGGCGGCCGATGCGTTTGCCGGCGGCTTGATGGCGAGTTCGATTCCCACCAATGACTGGACAACCCACGAGTGGCTCCAGTTCCTTCGTGCACTTCCCGAGAACCTGCCTCAAGGAAAGATGAAGGATCTCGACGACGCCTTCGGTCTGACGAAGCGGGGCAACTCCGAAATCGCAGCCCAGTGGCTGTTGATGTGCGTGCGCAATAATTATGAGCCGGCGTTTGCCCGTCTCGAAGAATTCCTGACGACGATCGGCCGTCGCAAGTTCCTGATGCCACTCTACAAGGAACTGGTGAAAACCGACGCCGGCAAGGCGCGAGCGAAGGCAATTTACGCCAAGGCTCGGCCCTTCTATCATCCGATCTCCGTCGACTCCGTCGATAAAGTTGTCGGCAAACCTTGATCTTGGGGCAGATGATGTTGATCCCCGCGACCGTGATCGGTAGCTGGTCGTTTCCGGGTTGGTACGAAAAATTCATCGCGGATGTGGCCGAGTCGCCCGAGCGCTTCGGCCCGCTCGATCGCGCCGAAGCCGTGCGCGACGCGGTGCAAGTCGCGGTCGACGACCAGCTTCGCGCCGGTCTCGACCGCATCACTGACGGCGAGATGCAGCGCATCGATTTCAACCTCGGCTTCTATGATTACTTGACTGGTTTGAAGCCGATTCCCACCCAGCGCAAGTGGGGCGCTCCGGCGCACGACCAGCGTTCCAAATATGTTTGTATTGCGCCTGTGACTGCGCCGAAAGGCCTGGGGCTGATCGAGGAATACAAGCGGTTCCGCGAGGCGACCGACGCTCCCATCAAGATGCCTGTTCCCGGCGCATTTACGCTGGCGGGCTGCATCGGTGGCGGCGAGGTGTATCGCGATCGCAACGCCGTTACCGAAGCGTTGATTCCGATCGTAAACGCCGAGTTGAAAGCGTGCGTTGCTGCGGGCATCGACTTCCTGCAACTCGACGAACCAAGCTTCGCGTGCCATCCTGACGAGCCCGGCCACTTTCTTGATGTCATTGCCCGCACGGTGGAAGGCGTTGATGCCTACATCAGTATGCATATGTGCTTCGGCAATTATCGGGCACGCGCCGTCGGCTGGCGGAGCTATGCGGGGCTGTTTCCACACATCGGTCAGGTGAAGGTGAACCAGCTTACGCTCGAATTTGCCAGTCGTGAAATGGCCGAGGTCGAACTGCTGGCGCAATTGCCCGACAACATCGACGTGGCGGTGGGATTGGTCGATGTCAAGAATACCTGGATTGAACCGGCAGAACTCGTGGCCGAGCGGCTGCGTACCGTTTTGAAATATGTGCCGGCTGAGCGTGTTTCGGTAACGCCTGATTGCGGGTTTTCGCAGACGGCGCGTCATGTGGCGATTGCGAAGAGCAAGGCGATGGTTGAGGGGGTAAAGATTGTGCGGAGGGAGTTGGGAGTGAAGATGTGAAGGTGGTTCAGGGCAAAACCGCATGGTTAATGTTATTTATCGGATTCTGCGCGCTGATGTTTGGTGCGCTACGAAATCCGACGCCATTTGCGTGTGCATCTGTTTGGACTGGTACGTTCTTTGTTCTGCTTACGTGTGCGGTCGTTGGGTGGGTTGATGAGCAGGCCGTTTTTTTCAAAGGTGTGGCGATCGTTGGGTTGGGATACTTCTTCGCCATCGTGATTGAAGCGAAGAGCAACGATGAAATACTTATCACGACTAAGCTTTTAGACCGAGTATTCCAGCACCCAATGTTCGAACATTCAATACGTGTCTTGCTCGAGAGTGGCGACAGCTACGCTCGGTCGATTGACGGTTCGTCGTCTCCTTTCGACACACGCCCGAACGCAGACCAGTTCGCTCTCTATTCACGCGAGATCGATACCATCTTTTCGGAGAGCTTGCGCTTTCCATTGGTCGAAATGGGCAATTTGGTTTTCGCCTTAGCATTCGGCATGCTCGGAGGCATCGCTGCAGTTTGGCAGAGACGACGTGACCAAGCTCTTCCGTCCACGATCTCATGCAGCGTGACGCCGACGACGCCAAAACGATCGCGCAATATCAAGGTTGGGATCCTGTTATTAATGGTTGCTCTCTTAGCGGTCGCGTTTCGTTACCCGGCGCGTTGGATCGTCGCATTGGCTTCGACGGCGTCAGTTCTCCTGCTTCTGGGCTCAGCCCTTGAGGCGTCGATTGATCGCGAGGCGAGTTTCTTCAAAGGGATGACAATATTCGGATGTGGATACTCGGCCTTTGCAGCATTGCTTTACGATCCAATCCGTCCAGACCGTGTTTTGACGAGACGACTCTTGGGTGAGATTCTGGTGCGAGTTCGTTTGTGGCAATATCCCCGCCCTCAATCGCCGGACGAGCGATTGTTTGAGGCGCTCTCGGAGGGCAGATTGGATCCGCTGGGACGTCAAATTGCGATTGGCGGGGCGTTTCTTGCTTTATTGTTCGGCTTGATGGGAGGGCTGTTCGCCTGTTGGGTTAAACGCCGGGTGAACGACAGAAGATTGAATTCCCAACTCGGTGATCGCTCTCAATTGGATCCGCAAGTTACCGTCGAAAGACGCGAAGCGATGCCTGAGAGTGTAATGATTGCTCGCAAAGAGTCCGGAGTCGCCGAATGAGCCATACGCGGATCAAGCTTTCGTGGCTCATGGCCGGTGTGGGATATTGCGCTCTCGGTATCGCGGCAATGCGATATCCCACGATCTTCCTGATGAATGTGATATACACCGGCGCAGTCACCCTTGTCGCAGTGGCTGCGATCGCGGCATGGGTCGACGAACGCCGAGTGTTTTGCAAAGGGGCGGCCGTCCTCGGCTTTGCTTACCTGTTATTCTCAAATATGGACCCCACCGGCTCCAGTACTTTCATTCTTACTGGGCGTCTCTTCGACATTCTTTTCGACTATTGGGTTCGTAATTTTCAAAGTCAGGCTCTCTCTTCACAGAGACCGTATAATCCCAATTTTCCTTGGCGAGGAATGTGGTTCGAAATCAATCCGTCGGTTGTCCGCGTCGCGTTCTTTGGCACAGGCCACGGTTTGGCGACAGTCGCTCACGCGGTCGTTGGAGGCTGGATCGCGCTCTGGATCGATTCCAAGAAGAAGCGAGTAGAACCACCTCGCCCGAATTCGGATCAAGAATAATTCATGATGCAATCCAACCTCATCAAGCCCGTCAAATCGGGACTGGCCTTGCTGGACGAAATCGCCACGACGTCGCCGGCGCCAGGCATTCTGGCGGTCTGGTGGCTGGGCCAGAGCGGTTACGTCATCAAGTCGCGGTCCGGCCTAATCGTCATCGATCCGTATCTCTCGGAACATCTCACAACCAAATACGCCTCGACGAACAAGCCTCACATTCGCATGACCGAGGCGCCTTTTCGCGGTCATGAAATGACCCGAGTCGACGCGGTTTTGACGAGCCACAAGCATTCCGATCATCTCGATCCCGGAACGGCGCCGGCTTTGTTGCAGGCGAATTCGAACGCGAAGCTCGTCCTGCCCAAATCATTGACGGGGCATGCAGAATCTCTGGGAATCGACACTCCCCACCTGGCCGGAATCGACCAGGGTGACGTGCTCGAAATCGCCGGTTTTACGATCCGGGCGATTCCTTCCGCCCACGAAGGGCTCGACAGGGACGAGTCGGGCCATCATCTTTATTTGGGGTTCGTCGTCGAAGTGGCGGGGCTGCGGCTCTATCACAGCGGCGATACTCTCGCGTACGACGGCCTGGCCGAGACGCTTCAGTCGCAGAAGTTCGACGTGCTGTTCCTGCCGATCAACGGTCGCGACCCGAAGCGAGGCGTTGCGGGGAATATGTCGAGCGACGAGGCGGTTGGGCTGGCGAGCGCGGTGCGGCCTCGGTTCGTTGTTCCCCATCATTACGATATGTTTACGTTCAATACCGTTCCGGTCGCGACCTTTGAAGAGGCGGCTCGCCGATTGCCGGCGGGGGTGACGCCCAAGGTGTTGCGGTGCGGGGAGCGCTGGGAGGTTGGGCCGTGGGTGTAACGCTGGGGATCGATATCGGAACGTCGGGCACGAAAACCCTGGCGATTGACGCATCGGGGGCGATTCTCGCGAGCGCCTCGGCCGAGTATCCGTGCAGCTTTCCGCGTCCGGGCTGGTCGGAGCAAGATCCTGAACTCTGGTGGGAAGCGACCAAAACCACCATTCGAGCCGTGCTCGACAAAGGCGGCCTCAAGCCGGGAGACGTGACAGGCGTCGGCCTTTCGGGGCAGATGCACGGCTCGGTGTTTCTTGATGCCAACGGCAAGGTGATTCGTCCGGCGTTGCTCTGGAACGACCAGCGTACGGCCGCCGAATGCGCCGAGATTGAGAGCCGCGCGGGGGGCCGTGAGTCGCTGATTCGGATGGTCGGCAATCTTGCTTTGACCGGTTTCACTGCGCCCAAGATTCTCTGGCTTCGCAATCATGAACCAGAAAACTGGGCGAAGGTGAAGCAGGTGCTCCTGCCCAAGGATTATGTTCGCTATCGGCTGACCGGCACTTACGCGAGCGAGGTGAGCGACGCTTCGGGCACGCTGCTGCTCGATGTGGCAAATCGTCGCTGGAGCAAGGAGCTACTTGCCAAGCTTGATCTCGATCCCTCGCTGTTGCCGGAATGTCACGAGAGCTACGAGGTCTCGGCCAAGCTGAGCAAGATTGGCGCGGATGCGACCGGTCTCGCCGAAGGGACGCCGGTTGTTGGCGGCGGCGGCGATCAGCCGGCCGGCGCAGTGGGAAATGGGATTGTTCGTCCCGGCGCGGTCTCGGCGACGATGGGGACATCGGGCGTTGTTTTCGCGCATACGCCCGAGCCTGGTTTCGACCCGCTCGGCCGCTTGCAGCGTGGTTGTCACGCTGTGCCGGGGGCGTGGCATGTGATGGGCGTCGTCCTTTCGGCTGGCGGCTCGTTTCAGTGGCTGCGAAACAACCTTGGGCAAGACGCGGTGCAGGCAGCCAAGGCGAAGGGTATCGACCCATACGAACTGCTCACGAACGAAGCCGCGCAGGTCGAACCGGGCTCGGAAGGCTTGTTTTTCCTGCCCTATCTCACCGGCGAGCGCACGCCGCACTTTGATCCCGACGCCAAGGGCGGGTGGATTGGTCTCACCGTGCGACATGGTCGGCCGCATCTGGTGCGATCGGTGCTCGAAGGTGCTACTTACGCGATGCGTGATAGCCTTGAGCTGATCCGCGAGATGGGTGTGAGTCTGAGCGAGATTCGGCTCTCGGGTGGTGGTGCACGCGGGGCGCTCTGGCGGCAAATTCAGGCCGACATCTACGGTCAGGATGTTTGCACGATCAACGCCAGCGAAGGTCCGGCCTTTGGCGTCGCGCTGCTGGCCCAGGTGGGGACGGGTGGATTTTCGAGCGTTCCTGAAGCGTGTGATGCCACGATTCGGGTGGTCGACACTACTCCCAAAAGCGCCAAGAACGCGGCGGTTTACGATCGCGCCTATCCGATCTATCGCAAGCTTTACACCGATTTGCGCTCGACATTCAAGTCGATGAGCGACCTGGTTTCCGGGTAATCTAGATCGGAAGATTCTTCGCTCCCATGCTCATGTGCGGGAGCGAATCTTCGGCCACTCCCTTCCCGCGAAAGAACGGCCGCAATGCCGTTCCCACGCGGAGCATGGGAACGAGGAATGGGAGATGGCGATGATTCAAGAACAACGCGGAATAAGTTCACGTCATTCCATGAGAGTCCTTGTGCATGGCACAGTCATCGAAGCGAAATCGTGCCGCCAAGGCTGCTCCCAAGGTTGTTGAGCTGGAAGTCCCGGCTGGGCCAGCAGAATCATCAAGCTGGCTGACTCGACCGCGCGCAGCGATCGTCATCGTGCTGCTGCTCGCGTTGCATTACGCGCTCGCCGCCGACAGTTTGCGGCGCGAGAATCCCACCGTTGATGAAATTGCTCACTTGCCCGCCGGGATTTCCTACTGGCAAAAAGGGACGTTCAAGCTTTATCACCATAATCCGCCGCTTACGAAGCTCATCGCAGCTCTGCCAGTGCTCTGGGCTAATCCGATCACCGACGAGCTATACAACCTCCAAGCGTGGGCGGCCGAACGGCAGTCGGTGTTTGGCGAGTTTTTCGCGTTTCTCAACGCTCCGCGCTACTTCGAGATGATGACGCTTGGCCGCATGGTGATGCCGTTGTTCTCCGCATTCGGCGGCGTGTTTATCTACCTTTGGTCGAGTCGGCTTTATGGTCGAGCCGGCGGGTTATTGAGTCTCGCGCTGTGGTGTGTTTGTCCGAACGTCCTTGCGCACGCGCGATTAATCACAAGTGACGCCGCGGGCGCCGCGATTAGTCTGGCGGCGACTTACGTCTTCTGGCGCTATCTTCGCGAGCCTTCGTGGAAATGGACGATCATTGCGGGGATTGCGCTGGGAATCGCGCAACTTACAAAGTTCAGCGCGGTGCTGCTATATGCCTACTGGCCGATGCTCTGGGTGATGCGGATCGTCATTGAACGCGACTGGGTGGGCTTTTGGCGACTGTTGCTCAAAGCCGCGGGGCAGGGGGCAGCGGTTGTCGTTCTGAGTGTTCTAGTGATCAACGTGGGTTATGGGTTCGAAGGCGTTGGTAAACCGCTCGGCTCGTTCGAGTTTGCAAGCGAATCGCTCACGCGGCCGATCACGTCTGCTGAACTTACGAAAGGACGTCCATCGAGTGCGAACGGGTTGCTTGCACTCGCCTGGCAGCACCGGATCAACAAGTTTCGCGGGACATTTCTGGGGACGATTCCGACACCGTTGCCGTCGCAGTATTTACTCGGATTCGACGATCAGCGCCTTGAGACTGAGGGGATCCCGATGCGCTGGGTCAAGCCCGATGCACCAGCCGACGAGCGCACCGGATACCCTGTCTATCTCGATGGGACACTGAGGCGTTCTGGCTGGTGGTACTACTATCTCGCATGCCTTGTGTACAAGGTGCCGGAAGGAACGTGGCTGTTGGTCGCCCTTTCTGGGGCTGCGTTAATTGCAGTAAAACGGTCGCGCGCTGCGTGGTTTGATGAGTTCACCGTGCTCGTGTTTCCGGCGATTGTGCTGTTCGCGATGAGCTTTCTCACCGACATCAACCTCGGTCTAAGATACGTCCTCCCGGTGTTTCCGTTTGTGTTTGTGGGAGTTGGGAAAGTTGTGCCGTGGGTTGGGTCGTGGGCCGGAAAGAAGCGTTGGATTGGCGTGGGATTTGTCGTGCTCGGGCTGGGATTGACGACTCTGCAAACCGCGTTGATTCATCCCAGCTATCTCGCGAACTTCAACTGGATTTCAGGCGGTCCGAATCGCGGTGACGAGCACCTCATTGACAGCAATCTCGACTGGGGACAAGACCTCGTCGGCCTGCAGCGTTGGGTTGCCAAGAACAGACCGGGCCAGGCTGTTGGCTTCGCCTACTTCGGTCAAATAAATCCCAACATTTTCCTGCTTCGTGGGGAGCCGTTTGCGTGGTTTCTGCCCCCGGCTCCTCCAGGAACCGTTGTGTCGACATCTCCAGGCGAGCATCCGGGAACGCTTGGCCTTGCCGAAAAGCTGCGTCCCGGACTTTACGCTGTCAGCGCTTCGTTCGTGCGCGGTCTGCCGTTCCGCTTTTACGACAGCGGAAATCCCGTGCAAACCGTGTCGGTTGCCTGGAATGCGACGGGCGAGCAAGGTCCGGCGTTTGGCTACTTCTCCACGCTCAAGCCAATCGCCAAGGTTGGTTACTCCATCTTCGTCTATGAACTCAACCAGGCCGATTGCGATCGGCTCAACCCGTTGTTCGCGGCTTCAAAAACCCAATAGGGCGCGCACCACGAACATCCTCCTGGCGACTTTTCGCGGGAAGATGTTCGTGGCGATTCGGATTTCTCCCCTCAGTTTAGAACGAGTCGGCGCTAATCACTTCACCGCCGTTGCGGGTCGCCAACGCCTGATAAATCAGCGGTTTGGCAGAGCCGATCTGGTTTTCGCCGCAGGTGCCGCCGTAGGTGAAGCCGACAGGGTCACCCGATGAGGTGTTGTACGGCCCCCAGCTTGCAATCGTTTCCTTGATGAACTTCACGGATCCGTCGCAGAACGCGAAGTTGGCTCCGCCGGCGTGATAGCTCGAAACGCTCTCGAGAAGCACCCAGTCGCCGCCGGTGTTGTAGCCGACGGGGAAGGTCGCGACTGGCACACGTTTTAGTGCGTTGATCGGATATTCCGCGTCAAACTCGGTGTTGTAGTAGAAGCCGGCGTGCCACTGGCGGATGAGTTGTTGCGAGATGCTCGGGCAGTTCTGGCAGAGCATACCAAACGCCTGCTCGCTGAACATGAAGGTGTTGCTCAGGCCGTCGGTGACTGAAGCGTTGTTGATGGTGCCGTCGCCGATGATCGTTCCTCTGGCACTCCCCACAAACACGCTGTAGCAGGGGTCGTTCAGGGTCGAACCGCGATAGTCGGACCAGTAAATGCCGGTGTTGCCTGCGTAACTTGTGTGAGCCTGCTGCAGTGTGGTGCCGGTGGGGGCAGGCAGTGCGCCGGTGAAGAAAATGGGCGCGAGCGGGGTTTTCTGCGCGACGGCAGGATCGCTCGGGCAAAACAGGTTGTTGAGCGCGGCGTTCGCGACGGTGATGTTGCTGCCCGCCCGCCAACTTCCTGCAAAGTTGTAGGCGTTGTAGATCACCGACTGTTCCATCTGCGGGCAAATCGCGACGAAGACACTTGGTCCGTTGTGGACGGTGCCGGCCGCTGCGTCTTCGCAGGTACAGTCGAGCTCGGCGGAGGGATAGACGTTGTTCGCGGACTCGTAGTTCGCAACGGCAAGCGCCAGTTGCTTCAAATTGTTGACACACTGAGCCCGTCGAGCCGCCTCGCGGGCCGCCTGAACCGCCGGCAAAAGCAATGCGATAAGGACGGCGATGATGGCGATGACCACTAACAATTCGATGAGCGTGAAACCGCTCGACCTCACACGGGTTCCCCGAAAGCGCATGAGTCTGCTCCTCTCAGAACGAGAGTAAGAAAGGATACCGACGCTAACTCATATGAACAGTTGAGCCGAAGTGGTCTGAAACGACCGATGTGAGGCTCAAATGATCAACCTTCGCCTGCTTTCAGCCGCGCCTTCGGTGCGGCTTCGTGCTTCGTCTTCGATCTGGGGAGAGGCCGGCCCTTCGTCGTCGAGTCTTCGATCGACTTACCTGCTTCGGATGCCACCTGCTCGGGCGCTGGGCCACTGCAGCCACTGAACAGATACGCGGAAATTAGCCCTCCTAAGATAAAGTTACGCCACAACGAACGCGTTCCGGCTCTTTGGCTCATGAACATCGCTCCGTAGACAATCGAGCGTACGATGAACGTCAGTGTGCACGGCGCTCAATGTCACTCAATATAAATAAACCTCCTGGACCTAACGTCAACAAAAAAACCAGACATCTGGATATCCCTCAGATGCGGATATACTAAGAATTCTTTAGGACTGATGAGTCCCCAGGACGGGGAGCGGAGAGGATGAGCAAGTAAATGTTAAAGATGCAAGTCATATGCCATGCATTGATTTCTTAATTCGCTCGGAGAGTGCGAAGACTTCACATATTCTTTATTTTCTGCGGTTCTGTACGATCTGGATTTCTCGAGATTGTACAAACTCGACGGAACACTGAAATCGCGGCGGTGCGTCATGTGCATCCGTTTTGGGACGTCCTGCTTATTTCGTTAACAGCGATATGTCAGCGGTTTGTCGTTTTCCGCGTGACGCGGATCAACACATGATGTAATTAGGAGTCTGGACGGAAATCGATTGTGTCGCCGCCAGATCGCTCCAACCGCCGTTTTTTGCTTGCATTCATGCCACGGCGCCTCTACAACAAACGGTCCCCGAACGCGCGTGCGTGCGGTCCCTTCACGCAGTGATCGATTTGAGCCTGGTAAACGAACTTTCACCGGCTAAACGGTTGAATACCGGGCCGGTTTGAGTGGGAGATGTCGACGGATGAGCGATCAGAACCTCAACGCCCGCGTCCGCGCGGCGCTTGACGCTGGAGAAGGTATTCTCCGACTGGCCCCGACCTGGGTTCCTCGCTCGTTTTTGATGCCGGGTGCCCGGCTCAAGCTCGCCAAGCAAGACCTTTACGCGCTCGGCACGCATCGCGGCGGTATCGACGAACGGTGGTTCGCGTCGACGACCCCCGCAGCCAACGACAATCGTGGCCCCGACGAAGGCTACAGCTTTGTCTTCAACGGCAGCGATCGCTTCAAGCTCAAAGACGCCGTCGACCTGTTTGGTCCCGAGTTGATCGGTGACGCAATGTGGTCGAAATACAAAAAGTGGCCGGTTTACAGCAAGTTTTTCGATAATCTCGGCCCAATTCCGCACCACATGCACCAGACGGCCGAGCAGGCCGCGTTGGTTGGTCAGGAAGGGAAGCCCGAGTCGTACTACTTCCCGCCCCAGCTCAACTGGACAGGCAATAACTTCCCTTATACGTTCATGGGCTTCGAGCCCGGCACGAAGAAGGAAGATATCCGCAAGTGCCTGGAGCGCTGGAACGAGGGGGATAACGGTATCCTCGACTACTCGAAGGCGTACCGGCTCAAGCCTGGCACCGGCTGGTTGATTCCGCCGGCCGTGTTGCACGCCCCCGGCTCGCTCGTCACGTACGAGCCGCAGTGGGGTTCGGACGTCTTCGGTATGTATCAGTCGATGGTTGAGGGCCGCCGCGTTCCCTGGGAACTGCTCGTCAAGGACATGCCGGCCGACAAGCACCACGACCTCGACTTCATCGTCGACCAGCTCGACTGGGAAAAGAACGTCGACGAGCACTTCAAGGCGAACAACTACCTCGAGCCGATCGTTCACTCGGGCGGCGAAGGGCAGGGGCACGTCGACAAGTGGATCGTCTACGGCAAGGTCGACGGCAAGCAGCTCTTCAGCGCTCGCGAACTGACGGTCTATCCCGGCCAGTCGGTCGAGATCAAAGATCCGGGTGCTTCGGGCGTCGTTGTGGTTCAGGGCTGTGGAACGATCGGCAGCTTGGCTGTTGATAGCCCGAACTTCATCCGCTTCGGTGAAACGACACAGGATGAAGTGTTCATCTCGGACAAGCGAGCGAAGGCGGGCGTGGTCTACAAGAACACGGGGGTCGAGAACTTCGTCACCCTGCGTTACTTTGGACCCGATGCTCACGCCTCGCTGCCGAACGTGGGCGACCACGCGAAGTAAGCGCTGCTTGTGACCACTCGCCCAGACCTCAGGATGCCTGGCGATGTCGTGCCGCCAGGGTGTCCTGAGGTCGGGCAGTTTATATGAGTGTGAATTGCCTCGCGAAACCGCGGTGGGCAATTGGAAACGGTCTCTTGATTGACGCGCGGGCGACTGGCATTCTGTCAGCGGTTGTGCCTTTCAGGTTGAGTTGAATTTCCGTCGGACGTCTCGCGGACGGTGGGGAATTTCTCATCCTCCGACTGTGATTTCAAGGGACGGGGCGGGGCGTTATGGCCCGTTACGCTCTGGTCGGATCGTCGCTGGAGTGAATGCACACTCCCTTTCTCATTGATGAAAGAGGCTTCTTTCGATGAGCGGTACCCATCCCAACAATTTCCCGAAGCTTCACAACGCAGCCTGGCCGGGCGTGGTCGGTAAGGGCGAAGGCTCTGAGCCGGCGATTTCCCTCGACACGATGCTCGACCTGACCGCCGCGGCCGAAGTCGACGGCATCAAGTTCGATGGTGTCGACCTCTTCCTGTTCGCCCCGCACGTCGATATCGATTCCAGCGACGACGATCTCAAAGCGCTCGCCGATAAGGTGCGGGCCAAGAACCTCGTTATTGGCTCGGTCGTCGCGCCGGTCTGGCCGCCGACGGGTGGTGGCGCCGCTCTCGATGCCGGTGAAGGGCGCACCAAGTTTCTTGAGCAAGTGACCAAGGGCTGCCGGATCGCCAAGAAGCTGCGCGAGCTGGGGATTCGTCCCTACGGCGTGGTGCGTATTGACTCCGCTGCTGGTCCTGGCGACTGGGCCGCCGATCCCGAAGGCAACCAGGCTCGCATCGCCGAGACCTTCAAGCAAGCCGGTAAGATCGCTCGCGACCACGGCGAAAAGCTCGCGGCGGAAGGCGAGATTTGCTGGGGCGGCATGCATTCGTGGCGGAAGATGGTTGATCTGCTCGAACGCGTGGGCGAGCCGGATACTGTTGGCTTCCAGGCCGATATGGCTCACACGCTGCTCTACACGCTCGGCTACAACGCGCCCGAAGACCGTCTGCTGCCCGAAGGTTACGACTGGCAGGACAAGTCGAAGCTCGACGATGCTTTGCGGACAGTGACGAACGCGCTTCGCCCCTGGACGCTCGACTTCCACGTCGCCCAGAACGATGCGACGGTTCACGGCACGGGTTCGCACGACAAGACGGGGCGTCACTGCCTGGCGACCGATCCCAACGGCAAGCTCGATATCGTCAAGTATGCCGGCTACTGGCTGCGTGATGAGAAGGGCAACGTCACCAAGAAGACCCGCCACATTTGCTGGGACGGCTGCATGTTCCCCAATGCCGTCATGCACAAGCCGCAGACGTGGAACGACATTCTCGCCGCGATGGTCGCCGTGCGTGACGCCCACGGCTGGACGGAATAATCGCCGTTTCACACGAACACTTTTGAACACATACGGGCGAACATAGGATCAACAATGGCGCTGAAACCCCTGAATATCGGTTTGATCGGCTACGGCTTCATGGGTCGGACGCATTCAAACGCTTACAAGCGAGTGAATGACTTCTTCGACCTGGAGTATCGCCCCGTTTTGAAGGCGGTTTGCGGCCGCACCGCTGAGGGTGCGAAAGCGTTCGCCGACAAGTGGCAGTACGAGTCGTTTGAGACCGACTGGCGCAAGATCATCGAGCGCAAGGATATCGACGCGGTTGATATCTGCACACCCAACGATACGCACGCGCCGATCGCCATTGCCGCCGCCCAGGCGGGCAAGATGGTGCTTTGCGAAAAGCCGCTGGCTCGCACGCTCAAGGAAGCCGCGCCGATGGTTGAGGCCATCGAGAAGGCGGGCGTTCCCAACACCGTTTGGTACAACTACCGCCGCGTGCCCGCCGTGACGCTCGCCAAGAAGCTGATCGACGAAGGCAAACTCGGGCGGATTTTCCACTATCGGGCGAACTTTCTGCAGGACTGGACGATTTCGGCCGACCTGCCGCAAGGTGGTGCGGGTCTCTGGCGTCTTGACGCGGCCTCGGCCGGCTCTGGCGTGACGGGCGACCTGCTGGCCCACTGCATCGACACGGCGCTCTGGCTCAACGGCTCGATCAAGAACGTATGTGCGACGACGGAAACGTTCGTCAAGGAGCGCACACACACCGGCACCGGCAAGGTTGAACCAGTGAAGATCGACGACGCGTGCAGCTTCTTCTGCCGCTTCGAGAACGGCTCGCTCGGCCTGTTCGAGTCGACCCGATACGCACGCGGTCACAAGGCACTTTACACCTTCGAGATCAACGGCGAGTTGGGCTCGATCAAGTGGGATCTCCACGACCTGCATCGCCTCGAATACTTCGAGTACAGCCAGCCCGGCTCGCTGCGCGGCTGGAAGTCGATCCACATCACAGACGGCGACCACCCGTACATGAAGAATTGGTGGGTTCCGGGCTTGCAGATCGGTTATGAGCACACGTTTGTGCACCAGGTGGCCGACTTCCTGACCGGTCTCGCCAGCGGCCAGCCGACGAGCCCGACCTTCCGTGAAGCACTCGAAACCCAGGCTGTTTGCGATGCCGTGCTTGACTCGGCTGAGCAGCACAAGTGGGAAGATGTGATTCAGGTTTGAATTCGGTAGCCATGTTCGCCAATCCTCTCGGGCAGGCACCGGGAGGATTGGCTTTTTCGGCATGAACACATTCCTTGATCTGGTGATCTCAGGGCCAGCACTTTTTTGAGGGCGCGTGCAATGAAGACCGGGATGAACTTGCTGCTCTGGGCCGATCACGTCACGGCCGAGCATGACGGCTTGCTCGAACAGATTGCCGCGCTCGGATTTGATTCGGTCGAGATCCCGATCTTCAATACCGACGACCACGCGGGCTACATGCGGTTGGGTGAGCGGCTCAAGTCGCTTGGCCTCGGCGCGACGGCAGTGACGGTCATGGGGCCGCAGGCGAATCCGATCTCTCCTGACCCGGCGATTCGTGCCGCGGCTGTTGATTACCTCGATCGCGTGCTCGAATGCGGCCAGATGTTTGGCTGTGAGGTGCTCTGCGGACCGATTCATTCGGCGATTGGCGTCTTTTCGGGTAATGGTCCCACGGAAGATGAGTTCAAGGCGGGTGTCGATACCTTGCGGAAGGCGGCTGATAAGGCGCAGGCACGCGGGATCAAGATGGCGGTCGAGTATTTGAATCGCTTCGAAATTTACTTCCTCACGACCGCAGTTCAGGCTGTGCGGTTCGTGCGTGAGGTGAATCACCCCTATTTGAAGATGATGTACGACAGCTTCCACGCACATATCGAAGAGAAGTCGCAGGCTGATGCGATTCACTCGTGTGCGGCTGAAACGATTCACGTGCACGTCTCTGAAAATGATCGCGGCGTTCCGGGCACTGGACAGATTGATTGGGATGGCTACTGGCGGGCTCTCAAGGAAACAGGTTACAGCGGTTACGTGACGATCGAGGCGTTCGGCCGGGCCCTGCCCGCGCTGGCGGCTGCGACCCGCGTTTGGCGCGACCTGTTTCCCGACGCGATGGGCCTTTGCCGCGACGGGCTCGCTTTCATTAAGAGCCACACAAAAGCTTGATGAAACTCTGGTAGGATGATCGTCCATGAATGCCGGCTGCCCACTAGACAGAGGGCGGCCGGCGGGACTGGATCGATTCACCCACACAGAGACATCAGCGAATGCGTACGTTTTCTGCTCTGATTGCTGTGATGACGCTGCTAGCCGCGCATGTTGCTCAGGCACAGGCGCCAACTGCGAAGGCCGCACCCAAGCCGCAGACGCGGCCGACGCATGAGCGGATCAAGGTTGATCCCCAAACCATTACGATCGACGACGGTGATTCCGTCGTCATCAAGTGGCCGAACGGCGATGAAGAGATCGTGCGAATTCTAGGGATCGACACCCCCGAGACGCGCCACGTCGAGCACAATATTCCGTTCGACCAGTCGTTTGGGCCGGAAGCGAAAGCGTTTGCTCGCGGGGCGTTCGCGACGGCGACCGACGTTGAGATTCTGCGCTGCAAGACACTTGATCCGTTTGGTCGGTCGCTTTCTTACTTGTTCATCAATGGCAAGAATTATTCGACACTTGTGATCAAGGCGAAGCTCGCTGCCGAGAGCGTGTCGATTTATGGGGATAATGGCTTCCCCGAAATCGCGGCGGAGATGCTCGCCGCCGCGAAAGAGGCGGGGCCGCTGGGGTTTGAACCGCCCGGTGCGTATCGCACGCGGATGCGCGTTCTGTCGGAAGCGATGAAAAAGGCGGGGACGTACCCGGTGAATTGATTGGGAAAGGAATGACCGCAGAGCGGTCGAAGAGGGGCAACTACGCGGAGCATAGTGTCGCCGGGAAGGAAATGACGCGAGCCCACCAATCTTGTGAATTAGTGGGCTCGTATGCATTCATACTGATCGAAAACTGGGAACTCGCGTGAGCCTTTAGACGCTCACGCCGCGCTTGGCACCGCCGCGCTCGGCACGCTTACGGCCTTCTTCGCTGAGTTCCTTCTTGCGAACGCGAATCTTGGTCGGCGTGATCTCGACCAGTTCGTCGGACTCGATGTATTCGAGTGCGATTTCGAGGGTGATGTCGCGGGGCGGCTTGAGCAGGATGTTTTTATCCGAGCCCGAAGCACGCATGTTGGTGAGCTTCTTCTCTTTGCACGGGTTGACGTTCATATCGTCAGACCGGGCATTTTCGGCGATCACCATACCTTCGTAGACTTCGTCGCCAGGCGCCACGAACATCGTTCCGCGCTGCTGGAGACTGTCGAGCGCGAACGCGTTGGCCTGACCGCGGCACATGCTGATCATCACACCGTTGAGACGGCGAGGAATTTCGCCGCGGAACGGGCGGTAGTCGTGGAAGTTGTGGTGCATGATCGCTTCGCCCTGAGTACCGCTCAAGAGGCGGGTCTTCAGACCGAGCAATCCGCGGGCGGGAATGACGAATTCGATGTGAGCGTAAGTGCCCTTCACGTCCATTCGGATCATTTCGCCGCGCTTCGAGCCGACGAGTTCCATCACCGGACCCATCTGCTCGTTGGGCACGTCGACGACGAGGTATTCGTACGGCTCGTGCTCGACGCCGTTCATGCGCTTGAGGATGACCTCGGGCTTGCCGACGGCCAACTCGTAACCTTCGCGGCG
The DNA here is from genome assembly GCA_945957605.1 of uncultured Isosphaeraceae bacterium. Classification (GTDB taxonomy): domain Bacteria; phylum Planctomycetota; class Planctomycetia; order Isosphaerales; family Isosphaeraceae; genus CAMFLR01. The sequence continues at coordinate 134,708 of CAMFLR010000002.1, read as the reverse complement.
CATCGTTTCGATGAGAACGGAGAGGTGCAGCAATCCACGGCCGGAGACCATGAACGAGTCGCGTTCTTCAGTCGGCTCGACGCGAAGGGCGACGTTCGACTGCAACTCCTTGTCGAGCCGCTCTTTAAGGTGGCGCGACGTGAGGAACTGGCCTTCGCCGGTGAGCGGCGAGTCGTTCACCGTGAACATCATGCTCAGGGTCGGCTCGTCGACTTCGATTCGCGGCAAGGCGACTGCGTTCTCGGCATCGGCCAGCGTGTCGCCGATGTCAACGCTTGAAGCGCCCACGATCGCGACGATATCGCCGGCTTCGGCCGAATCGACGTCAACACGTCCGAGCTTTTCGAAGACGAGCAACCCGTCGACCGTGCATGACTTCGTCACGTCGCCGGCCTTCATGAGCGAGAGCTTCTGACCGCGCTTGACTCGGCCCGACTGGATCCGGCCGATGGCGATGCGGCCAACGTACTCGGAGAAGTCGAGCGTCGTGCAAAGCATCTGGAAGGCGCTGTCGGTGTCGACCTCGGGGCCCGGCACGTGCTGGACGATCATGTCGAGCAGCGGCTTGATGTCGCCCGAGGTGGCCTTGGCGTCGTGCGAGGCAAAGCCCGAACGGCCTGAGGCAAAGATGTAGGGGAAGTCGAGCTGCTGCTCGTCGGCCCCGAGTTCGACGAAGGTGTCGAAGATCTCGTTGAGAACTTCGTCAGGGCGAGCGTCGGGACGGTCGATCTTGTTGATGACGACGATCGGCCGGATCTTGTTCGCAAAGGCTTTGCGCAGAACGAATTTCGTCTGCGGCATCGGGCCTTCAAAAGAGTCGACGAGCACGAGGGCACCGTCGGCCATTTGCAGGGTACGTTCGACTTCACCACCGAAGTCGGCGTGGCCAGGAGTATCGATGATATTGATTTTGGTTTCGCCATAATTGATGGCGATGTTCTTGGCGAGAATGGTGATCCCGCGCTCGCGCTCGAGGTCATTCGAGTCGAGGATGCACTCGCCCTGAAGCTGGCTGGCCCGGAACTGGCCAGACTGCTTGAGCATGGCGTCGACCAGGGTGGTTTTGCCGTGGTCGACGTGGGCAATGATCGCCACGTTCCGGATATCTTCGCGACGCGTCATGTGGTAAGTCCGCCGAAAGTGAAGGGCGGGCCTATTTCGAGGTAGGATTCAGCAAACACAGAATTCGCTGATACAAGTGGGAGAGCAAACCTTAGCGTTTGAGTGAACATTATACCCCTGAACCGGCATTCAAACAAGGTCGAATATCGCATGCAATCAGAAGTTCATAAGATGAAAATGACGTAAAGAAAATGAGAATAATCTTTTAGGAAAAGTGGTCTGGCGATGTTGCGAAAATGAACCTCAGAAAGGGCGCACTCGGTCGTTAAGAGAGGAGGGACGCTCCTGATCCGTTTCGTTAATGTAGGAACAAATTGTTGTCGCATGGGAAGTCCGATTTACGTAGAAATAGCAGGAGCTTCATGGATCGTGGCACCCCAGTCGACATTTCAGGGAGGAAATGGATGCTGGTCTTGAGTCGCAAACTGCTGGAAGGCATCGTGATCGGCTCCGATATCCGCATCACGGTCGTCAAGGTTGACCGCAATCACGTCCGGCTTGGAATCGAAGCGCCCGATGACGTGGTTGTCGTTCGCGAAGAGCTGCTGCACGACAGCGAACACAAGGAAGCGCGTGAGGCGTGGGATTCCTCGGAGATCGAGGCCCTGCACGACTCAGGCAGCATGAACCGTCTCGACGACGTCTGATCGGCCGCTTTTGGCCGCTATATCGCCAAATAAAACAAAAACGCGTGTGACGCTGGTTGCGTCGACACGCGTTTGTCGTTTGATCGAGCAGGTTGGTCTTAGAAATTCGCTTCGCCGGCTGTCGCTTCTTCTTCGCCGTTGCTGTTCGGGTTTACGAACTTCGCCTGAGCGCGGGCGTCGACAGCGAATGATTCGAGGCAGAGGGCGATCTTGGACGAGAGCGCGTTCTTCTCGGCGGGGTCGTAGACGAAGATGAGTGCAACGTCGTAGTCGCCTTGTTTGAAGAGATAGACCTCGACGCGTTTCTTGGTGGCGTCGGCTCCGGTCTCGAAGAGCAGGCGCTTGTAATTGTTGGGCTTATACTCGCTGACGTCTTTGAACTTCTCGACGGCGATGTTCTCGTCATCGCCGAAAACCGCTTTGAGGACGGCGACGACATCGGAGTTGAACGGGCCGCGCTGGGCGGGCGGTTCGGCGGGAGCGGCACCCTTGGCGGCAGGCTTCTTGGCGGCCTGCTTCTTGCGGGCGAGGACGTGCAGGAAGGTTTTAGACGTTTCGTAGAAGCTCTTGGTTTCGTCGAAGACGCCCGGCTGCACTTCGCCGAGGGTGAATTCTTTTGAGGCATTGAGCGGCTTGGGCGGGCGGACGAAGATCGCGAGCTCGCGGAGCTTGCCTTCGGTGACTGCGGGCTGAAGGTTTTCGTCGAGCCGCATCTGGTAACGACGATCTTCGAGCGTTTTCTCCATGCGGTTGTTGTAACCCATGCCGCTGCAGCCGAAGGCCACAATCATGGTGCACGGGACCATCATCGCCACGATCCGCCGCATGAAGTCACTCCTCGCTCGTATCAAACAAAACTCCAGCGCCCCGGTTTGCGGGTCGATCGCTAGGCCGATCGAGGGCGTCTGGAATTCACGCAATCAATTAAGATAGGCCAGGGTCCAATCTCGCCTCGATCAGGGGCGTTGTCAAGGTGCGGCCCCCTTGTCTCGCGGCGATTTCTTGGGGAGAACATGAGGTCGGAAGCGAGCGACAGGATCACGTCATCCGTCCGCAAGTTGAACGGTCATCGAATCATTACGGAATGCATAAAACGTGGTTCAAATCATTGCGCTGATCAAGCCGTTTCAAGCTGCGAACGTACTGCGGGCGCTCGAGTCGATCGACGTCGTGGGCGGAACTGTGCGCGAGGCAATGGGGTTCGGCCGACAGAAGGAGCGACTGCATCGCTACCTGGGGAGTGAATACAACTCGTCGTTCTTGCCCAAGATCGAACTTGTGGTCTTCGTGCGCGATGAAGACGTGGCGGCGACGACGAAGGCGATCATCTCGCATGCGCGCACCGGACGTATGGGCGACGGCAAGATCATCGTCCTGCCGTGCCTTGATCAGTATGTCGAGTGGTGAACAATTCGAGAGGGTGGAAGGCGGGGAGTCAGCGGGGCGTGCTGATCCAGGAGACGGCGCGGAAGCGTGCGGGATCGATCGACCCATCGATCTCGATCAGTTCGCTCGGCGGATTGGTTGCGGCGTTCTCTGCGCGGAGCAGGGCGAGGCGTCCGGCAAGCTGGAACCAGCGAACAATCGGCGAATACCCCGATCGCCAGACGACGACCAGGCGATTTTCAAGCTCGAGCAGCGGCCGATCCTGGTCGGTGTAGGCGACGTACGCGCCTCGTGCGACCAAGGGCGCCATGGCATCGTCGGGAACGAGCAGACAGCGGCGATCGCTTTCGGCGGCTTGCCACTCGCGTCGGGCGGCGATGAAGCGAGGACCGGCGTCGGATGTGAGGGGCTCGTGAAACGAGTCGTCCACACCGACGAGAACGATATGTTTATCTGTGCCCTTGGCGATTTCCTCGACGCTTTCCTGCGAGACGACCGACGAGAGCCGCGGCGTTTCGCGCAGGGGGATTTCACCCCGCTCGAGTTGCTTCAAAGCGGTGCGCAGAACGGATTGAACCGAAGCACCTGGCTGGCCGAGTGACGAGCCAACCGCGTCGCGACGGAACTTGGGGTCGCTACCGTGAAGCAACCAGGTTGCTTCGACCGACGTCAGTTCGATCAGGCGAAGAATGACTTCGGCCGGAACGGTGACACCTGCCTCGTAGTTATACCAGGTACGAACGGGCAGATTGAGCTGACGCGCCAGTTCGGGACCTCCGCGCTCGCCGTAGAGCTCAGTACGAATCTCGCGCAACCGATCGGCGACACTACATTTGACTTTGACGAGGTCCGGAGCATTTTTACGTCGCGCCATACACGCATCCTCTGAAGATGAAGCGATAAAACCAGCCGACCCACTAAGCCAGCGGCGGCATGCCCGCTGGCTCGAAAAACCCACTTGCAGAGGCTGCTATTTATAGCTCAGGTGAGGGTATGTCAACAAAAAAACTCACGACGTACATAAAACGCACAAACACTTGCGCGGGGACACCGTGAACCTCCCTTTCTACGCTCGAATTTGCCAAATGTTGACCGCTAGAACACTAAATTCAATCTCGAATGCATGAATGGTGCGTCAAAGCAACAAGGCTGTTTGCCGTGACTTTTGGTCACGAACCACAAAGGTGTGCGTCGGCGCCCGTTTGGCTTGCGAAATTGATGCCGGTCCAAGATCGATCAGCGACAATGGTATGTCACAAAACGCACCAATCTACACGCAACCGAACACGAAAACGGGCGGCCTCTTGTGAGAGGTCGCCCGTATCGTTGTTAACAGTGATAGCTTGGCGAGAATCGATGCCATTACCAGGCATCATTCGTCGTCATCAAGTTTAATTCCGAACAGGAAGTCGGCCACTGCCTCGTCGCCGCTGCCGGCTTGTTCGGCCGGGGCGGTGGGGAGCGGGGCTTCTTCTTCCTTCTTCTTGGCGGCGGGTTTCGTAGGAGCGGCGGGCGCAGCGGGTTCTGGAGTCTTCTCGGCGGGATTGCTGAGGAGTGCGGCTGCGTCGTCGTCGCCAAAGTCGAGATCGAAGTCGTCGGACGGAGACGTGACGACCGGTTCCTCGTCGAAATCGATCTCGAAATCGTCGTCGCCGCCGACTTCCACGGCATCTGCGAGAGGGACGGCTTCGGCAATGGCCGTGTCGCTGGCCTTCTTGGCACCCGAGGGAGTTTCGGGCTTGTCCGGGAGCGGCTGGCCGATCTTTTCGACGCGGAAGACGATCGGGCCGATGCCGAGTTCGTCGCCCGGTTCCATCACGCGCTGGCCTTCGACCTTCTTACCGTTGACGAACGTGCCGTTCGAACTGCCAAGATCTTTGACGAGCAGCATGCCGTGCTTTTCGAAAAGCTGGCAATGCTTGCGGCTGACTTGGGACGACTTGATGCGCACCTCGCAGTCGTCCTGCCGGCCTGCGGTCACAACGCCGTCGGGCAGTTTGATCGCCGTGGATGCACTTCTTCCGCGAATGACGACAAGCTGAAAGTCCATGGCCGTCGAATCCTTGCCATCAGCATCAGTAATGAAATGAGATGGGGACGGTGCAACACACGGGAAAACGTGGGAGTGATTTCCCACGTTAAGAAGATGAGTTAATTGTTAGCGTAACTCGCTAAGGAGTCGGTCGCAATCCCTCGAAGCGAGCCTGGGCAAAATCGGTCGGAATGTGGCAGTACCCGAGAGCTGTGCAACGCAGGAGCTGTGAATTCAAATCATTTCACTGTAAGGGTTTGCAATCACCTTTTGGGTGATTTCTTAGAAACTTCTTGCAATCTCGATTGAGGTTTCTATACTTAGTCTTACTTCGGCCAGCAAATGGTTGTTGTGACAATTTGGTACACGCTAAACGGCTGCTTTTGGCCGTTTAGTATACGAGCGGGAGTAGCTCAGGGGTAGAGCGCCACGTTGCCAACGTGGTTGTCGAGGGTTCAAATCCCTTCTCCCGCTCCATTTTTTATTGGTCAAATACCGGCTGGCGGCTTACGCTCGAACGCGTCGGGTGCGTGATGGCGGAATGATCCATCCCGGCCGGTTGACGCTCGAGGAAGGCTGTCGATGAGCACCGGGGAACACGACCTGGACTCTCCCGTCTCCGCTGTTGAGACGGAGACGGAAACACCTAAGGTCAAGCTCGCCCTCGAGGTTTCGATCGAGGATGTAGGACCTTGCAAGAAGCACGTCAAGGTCGCCATTCCTCGCGAAGACGTCGAGAAGCAGTTCAAGGAATCGCTGGGTGAAATGACCCGCGAGGCCCACGTTCCGGGTTTCCGTCCCGGCCACGCGCCCAAGGGGCTGGTTGAGCGACGGTTCCGTAAGGAAGTGGCGAATCAGGTCAAGCAAACCTTGCTGATGACCAGCCTGGAACAGCTTGACGAAGACTACAAGCTGAATCCGATCTCGCAGCCGCAGCTTGACGTTGCGGCGATCGAGCTGCCCGAGAGCGGCCCGATGAAGTTCGAGATCGAGGTTGAGGTGCGCCCCGAGTTCGCGGTTCCCGACTACAAGTCGCTGACCGTGAAGCGGCCGAACAAGACGATCACGGATGCCGACGTCGACACGCAGTTCCGCACCTTCCTCGAAAGCTATGCCCAGCTCGTGCCCAAGCTCGAAGGTGGCGCGGCTGCTGGCGACTTCGTGACGGCCGACCTCAAGTTCTCGAAGGACGGCGAGCCGCTCAACGAAGCGAAGGAAGTGCAGTTCCGCCTTCAGAGCGAGCTGCGATTCCAGGACGGCAAGGTGCCGAACCTCGACACGATTCTCGGCGGCATCAAGCCGGGTGAATCCCGCAATGCCGACGCGGAAATCGGTTCGTCTTCGCCCGACGCCCGCCTCCGCGGCCAGAAGATCCAGGTTGAGTTCGTGGTTCACGACCTCAAGACCTTGCGTCTGCCCGAGGTGAACCGTCAGTTCCTGAGCGACCTTGGATTCGACTCCGAGGAAGAGCTTCGCGAGACGCTCAAGGGCATTCTCGAGCGTCGTCTCGAGTTCCAGAAGCGTGACGCGGTTCGCGAGAACATTATCGATCAGCTCGTTGCCGGAACGCCGATCGACCTGCCCGCTGACCTCGTCTCGCGTCAGGAAAAGGCGACCCTTCGCCGTCGCGTTCATGAGCTGCAGCAGAGCGGCCTGAACCCGAACGACATCAAGGCGCGTGAGGCCGAGCTGCGTGCGAACGCACACGAATCGACCCTGCAGAGCCTGAAGGGCTTCTTCCTGCTCGCGAAGATCGCCGAAGCGGAAGACATCAAGGTCGAAGACAGCGACATCGAGGACGAAATCGAAGCCTTGGCGCGGAAGTCGGACGAGTCGGTCCGCCGGATTCGTGCCCGGGTGGAGAAGGAAAACCTCGCCGAGGCGCTTGCTTCGCAGGTTCTCGAACGGAAGACGATCGACAAGATCATCGAGTACGTCAAGTTCGAGGACGTTGACCTCGCCGCTGAAAAGGAAGTCGCCACGCTCGACGAGACCGTCGGCACGGCGACCGAGGAAGAACCCGCCGCGGAAGAGAACGCCGCGGACGCGTCCTGAACGGATTGGAATGGCGCCGGACCAGCCGGTCCGGCGTGTTCACCTCTTGACTCTCCGGCCCGTTGCGCGAACGATCCAGCAACGGGTCGGAACTCGCGACCGAGATGAGATGTGCGGAAACGACCCCCAAATGGTAAGTTTGGGGTCGGTTTCCCCAGTTCATCGCTCCGAACGAATGTCGCCCGTTTCGATCGCCGCATGACCCGCGGGCATTCGCCCGGCGTTTGTGATCACGATCGGTCCCCGCGCCTCGAATTGTTCGTTCGTTCGCTCAACCGGCATGGCCCGTTCTCGCCGCTTCCCAGTGGTACCCGGGCCGCGTCCCAGAGGACCGTCGCACATGACCTTCGATCAGCCGCTTTCGCCTCCCTCACTTCAGCGCTATCGCGACTACGCGCGGCAGCGTCAGATGACGCTCGGCGACCTGCTCCTCGAGAACCGGATCGTGTTTCTCGAAGGCGTCATCAACGATGCCGTCGCGAACTCGCTCGTGATGAAGTTCCTGTTCTTGCAGTATGAGAACAAGTCGCAGGGCATCAGTCTGTACATCAACAGCCCTGGCGGCAGCGTCTATAGCACGCTGGCGATCTACGACACGATGCAGTTCATCGAGTGCCCGATTGCGACCTATTGCATCGGCATGGCAGCCTCGGGCGCCGCGATTCTGCTCGCCGGCGGCACCAAGGGGCGCCGCTTCGCCCTGCCGCACTCGAAGGTGATGATCCACCAGCCGCACGGACAGGTTGGCGGCCAGATCTCTGATATCGAGATTCAGGCCCAGGAAATCCTGGCGAACAAGAAGGATATCAACGAGATCCTCGCCAAGCACACCAGCCAGCCTTACGACAAGGTGGCCCGAGACACCGAACGCGACCGTTACATGACGGCCCTGCAGGCCAAGGAATACGGCATCGTCGACGATGTTGTCGGTCACATCCCGGTTTCGGAAACCAAGAACATCCCGACGAGCTAATCCGTCTTCGCGCGTTCTCCGTCGTACTTCGATTCGACCGAACCAATCCTAAAGGACATTCTCAATGCCATTGGTGCCGATCGTCATCGAGCGGAACGGTCGCGAAGAGCGGGCGATGGATATCTATTCCCGCCTGCTTCAAGACCGGATCATCATTCTGGGTACGGCCATCGACGACCAGGTTGCGAACGTCGTCGTGGCGCAGCTTCTTGTGCTGGCCCAGCAAGACTCGAAGGCCGACATTCATCTCTATATCAACAGCCCGGGCGGTAGCGTGACCTCGGGCATGGCGATCTACGACACGATGCAATTCGTGCCGTGCGACGTCGCCACTTACTGCATCGGCCAGTGTGCCAGCATGGGCTCGCTCCTGCTCGCCGCCGGTGCCAAGAACAAGCGTTTCGCCCTGCCGCACGGCCGGATCATGATCCACCAGCCGCTCGCCGGCATGGAAGGGACTGCCACCGAGATTCTGATTCACGCGGAAGAATTCATCCGCATGAAGAAGCAACTCAATGGCATCTATCAGCGCCACACCGGCCAGACGCTCGCCCGCCTCGAAGAAGATACCGATCGCGACCGCTTCATGTCGCCCGAAGAGGCGAAGGAATACGGCCTGATCGACAACGTCATCGAGCGGCAGCCAATCCTGCCGGGCACCGGCTCCTGATTGCGTTCCGCAATCTTTGAGACTTGAGTTTCAAGAGACGCCTCGTTCCCACGTTTGGGGGCGAGGCGTTTTTTTTGCTTCTGATCTGTTTGGGGTCACGGTCGAAATTGGACCGTCGGGTGTCACTGGCGGTATTCCACAAGTGTGCCCTAAGTGACGGTCAACACACCGGTTGAGTACGACCAGTGCGTTTTTTTATTTCAGGATCGTGATGCTCGTTTCCTTCGTCGCCACATGATCGGCAACGAGGTCGCGTTCGGTCAGACGAAGGCGGTAAGTGCCGGCTTCGAGTGATTCAGGCAGCGTAAAGCGATGGCCGACATAAAAATCGCGGCGGCGCTTGCGGCAAGCATCTTCGGCCGTGCCGAGGCTGTGCTTCCAGACCGGTGAGTTACTCGATTCTGGCAGTAGTTCAACTTCCGCGGCAACTCGTGAACGATAACCGGTTCCCGCCGGCTCATAGGCGAGGCCGTTCAGCTCGGAATAGAGCACAACGGCCTGGCCCGACTTGCGGACCGGCGGTTCGAGCGGGTCGATATCACCGAAGCCGCGGACCATGCGCACGAGCTTGAGGTCGGTGACTTCGAGCGGCGCGTGCGACTCGAGCGTGGCGATCGCCTCGCGAATTTCGGACCCGTGGTTCGTCGCCTTGGGATCGAGAACGGCGGCGAGTCCCTTGAGCACTGCGCGACCTTGCGCGACGTCGTCTGACGAACGAGCATCAGGGTCGATATCGGGCTCCGAGAGCCACGCCAGCAACCGCTCGCGGACATTCCAGTTCGGTCCGCCGGTTTGCGGGCTCTGAGCACGATCGCGAGCCACTGCGCGAAGCGACTGCACCTCTTCACGCCAGATTTCTTCGGGCGTTTTCTTCACAAGGGGCTCTGATTCAGGCGTCGGGGCCGGTTCGGGCTTCGCGACGACGGCTGCGGGCGGCTCGGCCTTGGGCGCTGGTTCTTTTTTGGCCTCGGCCGGAGGAAGTGGAGTGGGCGTCGCGGGAGGAGTGGTGTCTGGCTTCGTTTCGGCAGGAGCAGGGGCCGGTGTAAGCGTGACTGACGGCGCCGGCTTTGTCGATTCGTCGACGTTCAGTCCGACGAGACGCACGCTTGGATCTTTCGCAGGTTCCGGAATCGTCGGCGTGCTTGCTGGACGTGGTAAATCGATGGGTCGCGGGGTAATTACGACTCCGGGCGGCGGTTCGTCGAGCTTGGCGCCTTCGGGACGTTTCAGCGAGGGCGGCAGTGGCGAGATTTCGTCGAGCTGGTCGAATGCAAGCTTTGGTTTGCCCGGAGTTTCCTGGGCGATTTCGTCGATCGACGTGACTTTGCTATCAAGCCCGCTCGAGGTTGTAGCCTGCGTGCGGAAATCCGTGTTTTGAGGGATGATCCGGGCAGACGCGGGGACCGCGTTGCAGCCAGCGGAGAGCGTGAGGAGAGGACACGCGGCAAACGCGGCGATCAATTTGGTATATCGACGTGCGAGTCGGCCGACATCCATCGGATCACCCTTGAAGGAACGGGCCTGCGGAAAGACGACCACGACCCCAGACTCGGGTCGAAAATCCTTGGCCGTTCAGATACCCGAATCGCTCCAATCGGGCAAGCTCAGTCGGTCGCCGCGACTGGTGGTTGGGCGATGTTATCCTCGCCATTGCGTGTTAACCGAAGAGCTTTGGAATATCTCGCGCACCGTGAATCATGCGGATGATTTCGATGCCCTCGGGAATGGGCCGATAGAAGATCGCGTAGTTCCAGATGACGAAATAGCGGAGGTTTGGAGCGTATGCTGTGGCACTTTCGCCGATTTGCGGATGCAAGGCGTGCAGGTTACAAGTTTGCTCAAATTTGGTGACAAAACGGTCGGCTGCCTGTGTGCTCTGATGATCGAGATACTCGAGAATTTTCTCCAAGTCTTGCTGAGCCTGTTCGGAGCGAACAACTTGGCTCATTTGGCTTCTCTGCCGCTGGATTGGCGGCGACTGCGGACCTTGGCGAGCGTCCCTTGGACATCAAGCGGCGCGACATTTCCTTTGTCAGCCTGATCGATTCCTACCTGAATCTCTTTCCGAACCTCCTCAAATCGCAACGCCTGAACCCTGTCTCGTTCTTCCAGTAGGCGAAGGGCCTCGCGAACGACTTCGCTTGCGGAGAGATACATTCCGGTCTCGACCTTCTTGTGAATCAGTTGTTCAAGTTCGGGTGTGAGCGACACATTCATTGAACTCGGCCTCCCCAAATTCGGAACGTCGTCTTCAAATTCAAGCGTAACGGCAATAGCAAACATTGTCAAAGTTCGCTACGAACGCATTGCACACGAAGCAGTCGATCGCGCAAGGCGAGTTCTCGCCGACGCTGGCAGTCAAGTTCAATCGCTTCTTCCAGCGACACACGTTGGAATCGAAGTTGAACGCCGGGAATGATTTGCGCCAGCAGGTCGAGGTCGGCAGAAATGACGTGCGCGACGTGAGGGTAACCACCCATCGTTCCGCCGGCGACGCCGATGATCATTGGCTGGCCGTCAGCAATTTGAATCGCTCCGGGAGCAACAGGAGCGGAAAGACGGTCGGGCGACACGAGATCGGGCAGGCCGGGACCGATCAGCCGCATTCCCACGCGATTACTTTCGGGTGTGACGCGCCAGAGGTTGAGGAGCAGGCCATCGGGTGCGGGGCCGTCGGGACCGTCGAGCACGCGGATCGTTGCTTCGAGTGATTTTTCGATAACTGGAGGATTCACTGGACGGCGATTGGCAATCGTCGCCGATCGCGCTGGCAAAAGATCCCGCTGAACGAGCGGCGTTTCGCTCGAACGACTGCCGAGGACGAGAGGCGTTTGCCAGCCGCCTGCGACGGCGAGATAGCCTCGCATGCCGCGATCGGACGGGCCGAAAATGAGCAGGTCGTCCGGGTGAAGTGTGAAGGAGCACGGAATTGTGAGGGAACGGTCTCCCGTCGGCGATCGCAGCCACGTCACAAACGGCGCACCGCTGAGAGCCAGGGCCAGGGGGGCCGTCGAGCGATAAACGCCCGCAAGCATTGCGAGTTCGAGTGCGGCGGCGTTGGGATCGTTGCCAAGTAGGGCGTTTGCGAGGTCGAAGGCTCCACGGTCGGCAGCGCCGGCGATTGGCACACCAAGATCGCGATATCCGGGACGGCCGCGATCTTGCACCGTTGTGGCGAGGCCGGCTTTTTCGACGATGAGCCCGGAATCCGCCATCGTTTAACCTCGATCAATGAAGCTGCGAACGACGATTTCTTCGCGCGCGAAACACTCGAGCAGTGCGTCGGCGAACTCAACGGCGGTGGGAGAATCGCCGTGGAGGCAGAGTGATTCGACGCCGCTTTCGATCAGCTTCAACGCTTGCTCGACGCATTCCGCGCGATCGTGAATCAAAGCGTCAGGATGGCTGCGCGGCAGAAGGCGGCCGTTTTTTCCGTATCGGCGATCGGGGAAGCCTTCGCGGATCAATGAGACGTGGTTCGACTCTGTCCACTTTTGAAACACCCCGCGAGGGAGGCCCATGATCGGCAATTCCAGCTTCACGGCAGCTCGACAAACACCGAGGCCAACGCCGAAATCGTCTCGGTCGTTGGAATTGGCCTGATTGTAGAGCGCACCGTGCGGCTTGATGAACCAGAGATTGAGTTCAAGTGAGCCGGCGAGTAACTTTAGATGATTAACCTGTTCTATGATCATCGTTTCAATATTCTTGATGTGACTAACAAACTTGGGACGCAATTCGGGGCGCTGTTCGTCCCCGAATTTTTGGATCGCGTACCCCCATTTGAATGGTTGGGGTACTCTCCCAAACCCCTCACGATCCGGCCAACTCGGATGCGCTCCCACGACCACCCCACGCTGCTTCGCCTCAGCAAGCGTCGCCCGAATCTCGTCGTCGGTGCCCGCGTGTGCTCCGCAGCTCACACTCGCGGACGTAACGCGTTTCAACAGCTCGAAATCCCAGGGCATTCCTTCGCCCAGATCGGCATTGAGGTCGATTGTTCTCATGTGAGCATTTCTCCAAGACGAGCCTGGAATTCGTCGTGCTCGATCGCTTGAAATTGGAGCCGATCACCGGGGCGAATCGGATAGAGTCAGGCTGAATCCGCGATCATTAGCCTCGATCGATAAAGCTGCGGACGACGATTTCTTCGCGAGCAAAACGTTCGAGCAGTGCGTCAGCGAACTCTACGGCGGTGGGAGAATCGCCATGAGGGCAGAGTGATTCGACGCCGCTATCGATCAGCTTCAACGCTTGCTCGACGCATTCCGCGCGATCGTGAATCAGGTCCGCAGGACGGTCGCAAGGCGATAGACAGCCGATTTTATCGTATCGGCGATCGGGGAAGGCCTCCCTGATGATCGAAACATGACTCGCGGCAGCGGAACGCTCGAATGGTCCGTGCGGAAGACTCATAATTGGCAGACCAAGTTCTGCAGCCGCACTACAGACGCTCACGCCGACAACGATGTCTTCTGGATCGTATGCATCGGTCTGACTGTAGAGCACGCCGTGCGGTTTGATGTACCACAGGTTGAGTCCGATCTCCCACGCCAATGAATTTAAATGCGTTATCTGCTTAATAATCATCTTGGGAAGCCCAAGCATTAACGCAAGCATGTCCGAATACTTTAGACTCTCAGACAAGTTAAAGCTGCGCAGCCACTCGGCCGTGTCAAAGGTTTGCACAAATCCTTCACGATCCGACCAACTCGGACGCGCTCCCACGGCAACCCCGCGTTGCTTCGCCTCATTTAGCGTCGCCCGAATCTCGTCGTCGGTGCCCGCGTGTGCTCCGCAGCTCACACTCGCGGACGTAACGCGTTTCAACAGCTCGAAATCCCAGGGCATTCCTTCGCCCAGATCGGCGTTAAGGTCGATTGTTTTCATGTGAGCATTTCTCCAAGCCGCTCCTGGAATTCGTCGTGCTCGATCGCTTGAAATTTGAGCCGATCACCGGGGCGAATCGGAAAGAGGCCGGCCGTCATGTCGACGATTTTCAGCGGCGTTCGACCGAGCAAGTTCCAGCCGCCGGGGAGTTCACTGGGATAGATTCCCGTTTGGCCTGCGGCAATGGCGACCGATCCGGCCGGCACTCGGAGGCGGGGCCGAGTTCTTCGCGGAAGCGATTGCAGCGGTTCTGGCAAGTAACCGGCATAAGGGAAACCTGGCTGGAAGCCGATCGCGAACACGTCGAATGGAGATTCGGTGTGCAGTCGGATGATTTCCTGCGGCGACAGGCCCGTCGTGCTCGACACTTCCGCCAGATCTTCGCCATCGTAGAGCACGGGCACCACAACGGTTCGGCCCACGGCGAGTTCGCCGCGCGGGATTGCAATCGCGGCGAGTCGATCTTTCAATGCCTGGCCGTCGGTTCGATCGGGATCGAAATGAACGGAAACCGATCGGTATGCGAGCACCACATCTTCGCTTGCCTCTTGGCGTCCCACCTCGTTGGCCCAGCGGCGTGCGTCGGCTTCCGTCGCAAAGCGAGCGAGCCAGGCACGGTCTCCGAGCGGTATGAGATCGGGCATCGGCAGGCTCGCTAAGAGAACGACGTCGTTGAGAAATGCGCCGGCGACTCTAATTGTCTGGACTTCACCGTGCCGTTCGTGGATATGATGGAGGCATACCGCACGACTGCATGCAGTGACTCGTGTGCGTGTCGACCCTCCTGAGTTTATCAGCCGAGCGCGTGGGGAGGCAGAGGATGTCTGGCAAGACGGTGACTCGCTGGATCGTCGGACTGCTCGCTCTTTTCGCTTGCGTGGGTGATGCTCCCGCGCAAACGCGAACCCGTACGCGCGTCCCGGCGAAGGCGAAGCCCGCGCCCAAGGATAAAACCGTCGCTGATACCATCACGCTCAAGGACGGCAAAACGCTGCTTGGGCAAGTGGTGAGCGAGCGAGGAAGCACGTTGGTGGTGGTGCGTCGAGCGTGGGCGTCGAAGAATCTGCCAGAGTGGTTCGCGAAGTGGGAGAAGGCGGAGCAGACCGCAAACGCGGGGGCTGCGACGGTGCGCAAGGAGCGGCTGCAGGCCTGGCGGCGCGATCGCGGGAATGGTGCAGCGTCGCCCAATGATATGATCACAGGCTGGCTCGATCGCAGCCTGGCGAAGCCTGCGGAAGATCCCAGCGCGACGCCTTTGATGGTCGTCAAGCTCGTGCGGCCCGAGGTGAAATTAGTGCAGAAGCGCGGTCCGCAGGCAAACCGGATGATGCGGCAGGCCTGGACGATTGGCCTCGACGACGCTGAGACGTTGCCGATTGATGAGGTAAAAGCTGCGATTGAAGGACGGGGGCTGGATCCGGAAAACGGCTCGCCGGTTTCGCTCGATCCTCTGGTGCCGCTTCAGGCCGAACCCGATGTGCAGTGGGCATTGCGCCGGGCGGCGACGGAATTGCTTTACGACCAGGATGTGCGATTCATTCGTTATGGCAGCGTGATTCTGCCCGAGCCGAATCCAGGCGAGCCGCCGAAAATTGCTGATGCCGGGGCGATTCTGTCGTCGGCGCTCAAGGACATTCTCGGCGAAGCGCCAGCCGATCCGCTGCCGCCAATTCTGAATGGCGTTTCGGGCAAGGGACGTACAGGCGCACTAATCACCCGCCTCGATATGAGTCCCGATTTTGCAAGCGTGACGATTGAAGCAAGCGTTTATCTCTTCAATGGTCGCAATTGGTCACGCGGGCCGTCGCGTGCGGCGACGTTTGCCACGAACGACGTTCCCGCGGGTGATGTGAACGCGATCGCCGAAGATCCACAGGTGAAGTCGGCGTTTTCGTTCATTGAGTCATCGGGCATTTTTCAGGTCAACGAGAGTATGAAGCGGCAGAGTCTTGCGGTAGGCGCGACGACGCAGCGCGCGCTTCGCACTGCGCGATCGACGCTCAATCGCGACCTGGCCGATGTGGCACTGTCACTCGAAGATGCTCCTGCAAAACGACAGGCCCCTTGAAAGCGCGAGAGCCCGATCATTTTTGCTTGTGTGGATTTCATTCGGCGCTTAGCCTGAGGCATTGGCATTTCTCGACTTCACCATTTGTTTTCTGGAGCAATTCCCCATGCTCGCCGAACTGCGAACTCGTTCCTTATTTATGGTTAAGGTGATTGGCGCCGCGTGCGGCGCGTTTGCACTCGCCTCGCTTGTGGCAAATCCGTCGTTCGGCCAGGCACCTGCCACGCGTGGAAAGATGACTACGGCGGAGCTCTTTGTGCGGCGCGAAGGACTAGGGGTTACCAAACTGGTGACGATCCCGCTCGCCGACCATGAATTCTTCCGCAAGGCACAGGCAACGCTCATCAAATCGCGCGCGGTGCTCGGCCCGGCGCTGCGCGATCCCAAAGTCGCCAAACTGGCGACGATCAAGTCGAACGCAGACCCGTTGCAGTGGTTGCAAGACAACCTGGTAGTCAACATTCCGCCCGACTCGAACCTGATTCAGGTCGCACTTGCGCTGCCCGATAAGAGCGAGGCGGTCACGATCGTGAACGCTGTGGTAACAGCCTATCTTGAGAACGTGGTGGAACAAGATCTCAAGGCTCGGATCAACCGGCTCGAGCAACTCAGAAAGCTCCACAATCAATACCAGGATGAACTTCGAACCAAGCGGGCTTCATTGCGACAATTGGATGGTTCTGTCGGCAAAGAGCCGCGTGTCGGTCGTGACGTGCGTCGTGAGTTAACGCTCCAGGATTTGCGAGAAAATCGGCAAGAGCTGCGCCGTACTCGCCTTCAGAAGGCGATGCTTGAAGCGCATCTTGCCAAAGCAAAGGCCGACAAGGTGCTGACGAGCGAACAGATCGATGAATTGACGAAGAATCTCGACAACGTGAAACGCCAGGTTGATGTGTATACCGCCGAAGAAGATCGGATGGTTGCCGAGATTGAGAAGCAGAGTGCGAGCCAAATCGATTTGAAGAACGAACAGGACGATATCGAGTTGCTCACGAAGACGGCGCAGGCCATCGGCCGAGAGGTTGAAACGCTTGATGCCGAGCTGCAGGCTGTGCCTCGCGTCACGAGATTCCACGACGCCGAATAAGCGTCGACCGCTATGCGGTAGCGTCGCGTGAATCTGCCTTTTTGCCCCAATGCAATGTCATCTCCCGAACGAGCCGCGCCGTGCAATCCAGCGCGGCCGGCTCGAACCGGGACGACGTCGGGCCGCACAAAGGTTGTGAGTATGTCGGCGCTGAGTCTCGGCTGCGTCATCGTCAGCGATTTCGAGAACCAAGCTTCGTCTGCGGTGACGATCGCGAATTGGAGGTCGGCAGACCTCCCAGTGCTCGGCCATGTCGGGGCGAAGCCCGCGCGATCGATGCTCGATTGCGACTTGGCCGATGTGGCACTGTCAGTCGAAGATGCTCCTGCAAAGCGACAGGCCCCTTGAAAGCGCGAGAACGCGATCATTTTTTCTTGTGTGGATTTCATTCGGCGCTTAGCCTGAGGCATTGGCATTTCTCGACTTCACCAATTGTTTCCTGGAGCAATCCCCCATGCTCGCCAATTTGCGAACTCGTCCCTTATTCTTTGTTAAAGTGATTGGCGTTGCGTGCGGCGTGTTTGCACTCGCGTCGTTTGTGGCAATCAAATCGTTCGCTCAGGTATCGGCGGCGAGCGGGAAGACGGCCACTGCGCAAGTGCATCTGCGAAGCGAAGATTTAGGGGTTATGAAGCAGGTGACGATTTCGCCTGCCGATCGGGAAACATTCCGTAAGACGCAGTACCACATGATCAAATCGCATGCGGTTCTTGGTCCAACCCTGCGCGATCCCAAGGTCGCGAATTTGGCAGCGATCAAATCAAACCCCAATGCATTGCAATGGTTGCACGACAACCTAGTTGTTAGCCTGACACCCGAGTCGGAACTGATCGGTATCTCGTTAACCATGCCGGACAAAAACGACGCGATTAAGATCGTGAACGCGGTGGTAGCTGCCTATCTTGAGAGAGTGGTGGAATACGACCACCAGACAAAGATTACGAGGCTCGAGCAACTCAGAAAGCTCTACAATCAATACCAGGATGAACTCCGAACCAAGCGGGCTTCCTTGCGGCAATTGGATGGTTCAGTCGGCAATGAGACGCGCGTCGGCCGTGACGCACGTCGCGATTTAACGCTCCAAGATTTGCGCGAAAATCGACAAGAGCTGCGCCGGACTCGGCTTCAGAAGGCGATGCTCGAATCACAGTTGGCGAGAGCGAAGGCCGACAAGGCGCTGACGAGCGAACAGATCGATGTGATGACCAAGAATCTCGACAACCTGAAACGCCAAACCGATGTGTATACTGCGGAAGAAGATCGGATGATTGCCGAGATCGAGAGACTCGGCGCGAGCCAAATCGACTTGAAGAACGAACATGACGATATCGAACTTTTGACCAAGACATCCCGGTCGGTCGGGCAGGAAATTGAATCGCTGGATATCGAGCTTCAGGCCCGGCCTCGCGTCGTGCTTTTCACCGACGCCCAATAGTCGCCGGTTGTTACGCAGTATCGTTCTTTTTGCCCCAGCGTAACGTCATCTCCCGGACAAGCTGCGCCGTGCGATCGAGCGCGATCGGCTCGAACCGGGAGGTCATTGAACCGGTACCAGCGTCGAGCCGCACAAACGCGGTGAGCTTGTCGGCATTAAGCCCCGGCTGTGGCATGGCGAGCGACTTCGTGAACGGAATCCAGAGGTCGCTCGCCGCCTTTTCGGCGAGCTCCAGGCCGATATCGTCGCCTGCAATTTTGAACGGCTGCGAAACGCCGGGATCGACAATATCGACGACAACCATTGCGGCGTCGATCGCGTCGTTCAGGTCGACGATCGCTTCCTCGTCCGCGGGTATGACCGCGAATTGGAGATCGGCCGACTTGCCTGTCGTCGGCCATGTTCGGGCGAATTCTGCGGCAAATGCCAGGCCAGACTTGTTGTCGGTGGTCACTCGGGTCGGTACGAAATCGCTCGAGAGGAAATAGAGCAACTGAAGCATCACCACGAATGTCGTGACCAGAATCGCGGCCCAATCCTTGGTCATGAAGACCACGCCGACTGCAGATGCGAAAATCATCACTGCATACGCGATCCGCAGGCGGCCGACGAGCTTTACGCGCGGTCGCGCAGAGCGGACGATGATCAAAACGCAACGATCTTGAGTTCGCGGCCGCGTCGCGGAAAGGACGTCGATCGATCTGGGAAAGCGGAACTGGAAGCCCCGGTCTCGTGTAAGCTGCATCAGGCTCCACGCGGCGACGATCAATCCAGCGACTTCGACCCACCCATCGGCGAAACGCCCGAACAACACCCCGAGCACGACCAGCAGAGCACGCACCGAGTGGCTTAAACGCCGAAGCGGTAACGCCGCGCGCTTTTGCGAGTGTGCGACATCCCAGCCCGACTCACGCCAGGCTTCTTCAACGTATGCGAGCGGAGATTCGTGTGTGGTTACGGTCAGGGCGCGTTCGGCGTCGAACTTCATGCGAACCTCGAGAGATCGGAAGTGAGACGAGATATCATAACGCGCCTTGCGGACGAATCCCGAACCCTGCACTGGCGCAAATTGACTGAAGAATGGAGATTATCTCGTTCAGCCGACGCCAAACCCGGCCGCGCGGTTGACGGTATCCGCGCCCGCCGGTTAGCTTAGGTTGGCCCACGGGCTGAACAGCTCGGCGGGCTCTCGTTTTTTGTTTTAATCCCAATACCCTGCCTGCCCCTCGAATCGCACGAACGGCTCTCCACCATGCTGAAACGGACTCATACCTGTGGCGACCTGACCCTCGAACACGTCGGCCAGACGGTGGTTCTTAATGGCTGGGTCGACGCCTGGCGCGACTTTGGTGGGCTGGCCTTCATCGACGTGCGCGACCGTTTCGGGCTAACCCAGGTTGTTTTCGAGCCCGAAGCAGGGGCCGCACTGCAAGACGCCGCTCGAGAGCTGCGCAGTGAGTATGTGATTGGGATCAAAGGGGTTGTGGCGGCACGTCTGCCGGGCAAGGAAAACCCCAAGCTCAAAACCGGAGCCATCGAGGTTCGCGCGGTCGAACTCGAAGTCTTCAACGCTTCGCCGACTCCGCCGTTTGAAATGCAAGGTGCCGAGCCGAACGAGGAATTGAGGCTCAAGTATCGCTTCCTCGACCTCCGCCGACCGGCGATGCAGTCGATCTTCATCCTCCGGCACAAGATGTCGCAGCTCATGCGCAACACCTTGTCGGGCCTGGGGTTCCTTGAAGTCGAAACCCCGATGCTCGGCCGCAGCACCCCCGAAGGTGCGCGTGACTTCCTCGTTCCCAGCCGCGTGCACTCAGGGCACTTTTACGCCTTGCCGCAATCGCCGCAGTTGTACAAGCAATTGCTCATGGTTTCGGGCTTCGATCGCTACTTCCAGATCGCCCGTTGCTTCCGCGACGAAGACCTTCGCGCCAACCGCCAGCCCGAGTTCACGCAGCTCGACGTCGAAATGTCGTTCGTCGAGTTCGAAGACGTTCTCGCCACGATGGAAAATCTCGTGGTGAAGATCGCGAAAGAGTTCAGCGGCGAAGAATTGACGCTGCCGCTGCCGCGCATTGAATATCACGACGCGATGGAACGCTACGGCAACGATCGTCCTGACTTGCGTTACGGCGTCGAGCTGATCGACGTCGCCGACATCGCCGCCGAGACCGATTTCAAGGTTTTCCAGATCGCCAAGGACAATGGCTATCGCATCCGGGGCCTGTGCGCGACCGGCGGCGGCACCAAGTACACCCGCAAGGACCTCGACGGCCTCACCGAATACGCCGGTACGTTCGGCGCGAAGGGGCTCGTCTGGATCAAGGTTGAAGAAGAAACCCTCACCGGCCCAACCGCCAAGTTCTTCCAGGGTGAAGTCGCGACCAAGCTCCGCGAACGCTTCAACGCCAAGGCGGGTGACCTGATCCTGATCGTGGCCGATACGCAAGCCGTGACCAGCCAGGCGCTTACGAACCTACGTACGAAGCTCGCGGCCGAGTTGAAGCTCTACGATCCGGCGGCTTTCCACTACTCGTGGGTGGTGAAGTTCCCTCTGCTTGCCTGGGACGCCGAAGAAAATCGCTACGTCGCCGAGCACCACCCGTTCACCATGCCTCTGCCCGAAGACCTGCATCTGCTCGATTCCGACCCCTCGAAGGTCCGGGCGCAGGCTTATGACCTTGTCATCAATGGCGAGGAAGCGGGCGGCGGAACGATCCGAATCCACGACTCGGCCATTCAGGCGAAAGTCTTTGGCCTGCTTGGGCTTTCGCCCGAGGAAGCGAACGAGAAGTTCGGTTTCTTGCTGAGCGCACTCAAGAACGGCGCACCGCCGCACGGTGGCATCGCCTTCGGTGTCGACCGGCTCGTCATGCTCTACAGCAATCTGACGAACATCCGCGACTGCATCGCGTTCCCGAAGACTGCCAAGGGAACCGACCTGATGACCGGCGCCCCTGGAACGGTCGACGGACGCCAGCTTCGCGACCTGCATGTGCGGGTCGTCGAGTAACGGCGACGGAAGCTTGTGCGGATGGAGAGCCTCGGCTTTCCATCCGTCTTTGATCAGCCGCGAACGCGCATCAGGAAGGCGCGAAGGGCGGCGCGTGCGCGGGGTTCGGTGAGCAGAAAGAACCCCATGGGGATGAGCATCGTCAGCCACGAGAGGGCGAACATTCCCCACGTCACGCGAGTCGGGCCGACGTTTTCCTTGCGGACTTCGTCGCGCAGCGGGCCTCGAAGGCGTGCAATGAACGCCTCAGCGCCCATCCCCTTCGCCTCGACGGTACCGACGCGGAATCGCTTCGACGCGTCGACCTTGATCGCAAGGCCTGCCTCGGCGGCTTCAAAACCTTCGAGCGTGGGGAAAAGCCTGATTTCGGGAAGCGTGGCTGCGGCGTTGGCGACGGCTTGCCGAAGCGATGACGCTTCAACGTTGTAGATCACGAGCCGACGCCTGGCGGTTCCGGAGAAGATCCAGCCCCAGCACAGAAGAAACAGAATCCAGAGGGCCCAGCCGAATAGGGTGGGAATGCCGAAGATCAGGTCGAGGAGGACCTGACCGACGGGGCCGACAGTCAGCAGGCCGCTGACTCCGAAGGCGAGGAGCGCGTAATCGAGCAGCCCCGGGATGACTCGGGCACGGTTGCCGCTCTGCCAGACGCCAACGACGTAGAAGTAGCAGGCGAGGGGAGCAACGGTCAGCGCGACTTGTAACGGGAGGGTCATGAGCGCCCTTTCGTCCTGTCACACTGGGTCTCGATCGAACGCCAACTAGCCCGATTCGGCAACGAGCTCCGCAATAATCGGCTCGTTCGCGCCTGGAAAGGTATATCTCGGCAAATCCCCTGCCGCAACCCAGACGAACCCTAAACCCGGATCTGGCTCGGCGAGTGGATCAACGAACCGACAATCATAGTATGACAGTTCGAGCCAGCCATGGGGATACCGGTGTTCAAATCGGGACCGCAGTCGCTCCACGGCAACTGGCAGCCCAACTTCTTCAAGACACTCACGTACCGTGGCGTCTTCAGGGCTTTCGCCGGGCTCGCACTTGCCGCCGGGAAACTCCCAAACGCCCGCCATGATCTGTCCTGGCGGGCGCTGACGGATGAGGTACCGGCCCTCTCGGGAGATCAGGCCAATACCAATGCGTTTCGGAGTTTCGGCGGCTTCAGCCATCGAGGATCAGGCCTTGCCTTCGCGCGCAGCCTCGATCGCCCGTCCCGGCGAACCCATCACGTTGTAACCGGCATCAACGTGGAGAATTTCACCGGTGATACCCGTCGCCAGGTCGGAAAGGATGAACATGCCGACCGAGCCGACTTCCTCACGCGAGATGTTCCGCTGCAGCGGCGAAACCGCTTCGTAGAGACCGGCGAGCTTGTCGGCATCACCGACGGCCGAGGCGGCGAGCGTCTTGACCGGACCTGCCGAGACGGCGTTCACGCGGATGTTCTTGGGGCCGAGGTCGTAGGCAAGGTACTTCACCGCGGCGTCGAGCGCGGCCTTGCAAACGCCCATCATGTTGTAGCCCGAGACGACCTTCTCGCCGCCGAGGTAGGTCAGCGTGGCGATCGACCCGCCGTTGGGCATGAGTTCGGCGGCGTAACGCGAGACGCACGCCAGCGAGTAGACCGAGATGTCCATCGCGGTCTTGAAGCCTTCGCGGCTCGCATTCACGAATGCGCACTTGATGTCGTCGATCGGGGCGAAGGCGATCGAGTGCAGGACGAAGTCGAGCGAGCCGTAAACCTCACCCGCTTCCTTGAAAACGCGGGCGACGTCCGCGTCTTCCTGAACGTTGCACGGGGTGACGAGCTTGGCGCCGATGGGGTCGACGAGTTTGCGGACGCGTCGCTCCATTTTCTCACCGGGGAGGTGGGTGAACCCAATCTCTGCCCCTTCGGCCAGCAGCTTCTGGCTGATGGCCCAGGCGATGCTGTAATCGTTGGCGACGCCGAGGACCAGCCCCTTCTTACCCGTGAACAGTCCCATTGGACCGATCCTTTCGTGACCTGCCTGCCTTCATTCGCGCCGACCCGGAAGCGATATCCCCCAAGCGTGACACGCCATCGGCCGAAGTCAACAGGATAGCGATCACCGCGCCGCCCCTCAACCTCACTCCACCGGCGCAGGCGCTTCTGTCGTCTCCAGATGCGGCTTGGGAACCGCATTCGCGCGGGCCTTCTTCGGCTTGGGCTGGTGCTTCCAGCGGCGATGAAGCCAGAGGTATTGATCCGGGTCACGCCTGATAATTTCTTCGAGTGCCGACGTGTAACGCTGAGTCAACAATCGCGCATCATCAGGCGAGCCGCTCAACTCCGCCGGATCGATCAACTCGACGCAGCCCACCTCGTAGCGGAAGCCGGGCCCCAGCCGCCGTGCATATCCGACAACAACCGGCGCCTGGTGCTCGATCGCCAGAAGCGCAATGGCTTTGTGCGTCGAAGCCGGCCGGCCAAAAAAGTCGACAAACATTCCCCGTTCGCCCGCGTCCTGATCGGCAAGGAACGACAGCACGCCGCCGGTTCGGAGGACGTCGAGCATCTGGTCGTATCCCCCTTTCTTGGGGATCATTTTCTGACCAGTTCGCTCGCGGAAGGAACGCAGGAACTTATCGAGGTGGGGGTTATCGAGCGCACGCGCGACGGAATAGGGTGGAAACCCAAACACGCCAAAGAGATAGCCCGCCATTTCCCAGTTGCCGAAGTGGCCCGTGAGCATGACAAGCGGCCCGCCGCCGATCAGCCGGTCGAGCACTTTTTCGTGGCCGACGAGTGTGATTCGGTCGCGCCAGGTGGTGGGATGCAGCTTGCGCGGGATGTGGAGAATCTCCATCAGCATCATGCAGAAGTGGAGATAAACTCCGCGCACGATCTTATCGCGTTCGGCCTCGGTGTATTTGTCGCCGAATGCCTGTAACAGGTTGTCCATACCGACTTTACGGTGCCGCTTGTCGACACGGTAAAGCAAATTCGCAAGCAGCCGCGCAAATTGATACGACTCGTCGACGCTCATCATCTGCGCCAGGCAGACGATGATTCGGACGGCCAGGTAGGCTGCGTAATCCACGACAGGTCGGCGACGGCGCATGGGGTCACTCCTTGACCGGCGCGTAAGGCTGGTGGCGCGATGCTATCCGGCCGCGGGGAGGGGGTCAAGGCGAGACAGGGTTCATCCTCGCCGAATACAACCGGATTGACTTGTTCTTTGATCTCAGTTATGCATCCGTCGCCAACGCCTTGCTATGAACTTGTCGGAGTTCGACAAATGGACGACGCGACGCCCAATCTGACGATTCTGGACGAGATCGCGATCGAGACGCCCTGTCGCGTCCCCTGGAACGAGTTGCAGGGAAGCGGTGGCATGAAGTCGTGCGAGGTCTGCGAGAAGCACGTTTTTGACCTGATCGAACTGACGAGCGCCGATGCGGTTCGAGTTCTTGCTGATTGTCAGTCGTTACCTTGCGTTCGGATTTGTCGGGGGCCGGATGGCAAGATTGTTACGGCTGACAGTCCCACGAGATTGGATTTCAGATTCTGGAGACGACTCCGGCGTTATTCAGGTTGGGCTGCGTCGCTGTTTGCGCTACTTTTCTTGTCGGGTTGCAATCGGTTCATGAACAATATCCTGCAATATGGTACGCCGGCGCGATCCATCAAATCGATAGGCGTTAAGGTCAGCCCGGTTGAATCCAGTACAGTTCGCGAACATGAAGCCGAATCGGCCACCCCCGAGCTTTTTACAAAGGATCGGAACAACAGAGCCGGCTCGAAGTGACGTGAAAGCTCGAAGATCCCTGCTCAATCCTCGAATCGAACCGAAGTTTTGAATCCCGCAAGCATCGTCTTTATCCCCGCTTCAAGCCGCGCGTAAATATCAGGCTCGGACGCAAATGTTATCTCAAACTCATGGCCACCAAGATGATTCGCCAGTTCGTTATCGACCGTAAATTGGACGCGCCCAGGTCGTAAACCGATCCGCACGACCTCTCCATAACCGCCTTCCATTTGACTGTTTCGTTCGACGTAAATCTGGTCCATGCCAAGTTCTACATCCTGCTCGTCGAACTCATAAGCACGCTGTAACTGAATCGCTTCGCGATATTCGTCATTTTGCTCGTCCGCAAATCCAATAATGATAAGCTCTGGATCTGAACCATCGACAACCACGAGGTTGGCATGGAATCGGACCACGTTGCCGGTCTCCAATCGCGGGGTAGTAGCCCAGCGGCTGTCTCGAAGCGGGGAGCTTAGACAATGGCCCAGACCTCGCGCAATCGGCCGTGCTCGACCTTCAAGCGATCTTGAGAGTCGGTGGCGTCTTAGCCATGCGAAAAATGTAGCCGTCACACCAAGCCCTTTGTCAGATTTCATTGTACCTTGCTCACATCATATTCGGCGTGTTGCCGCCTTTTCATCGCCGGGTTTGTGCCGCCTCGAAGCTGCGAATTGACATTCAAAACAGTCTGTCTATCGTTCAGATGTTGGTCGACGTCTTATTCGTTTCCAGGCAGGTGGACGAACCCGTCCCGCCATGCACCACGCTGCTTCGCTCTCAATGTCGAGCAGCGGACAAATTACCGGCTGGGCTAACGAACACGGAGTGGATCCGATGGATTTCAACGCATTGCTCGCTGAATATCTCGCCGGTGGAACGAACTTACGATCTGCCGTTTCCGGTATGAGTCGCGAGCAATTGATTTCACGGCCCGTCCCTGGCAAGTGGAGCACGCTTGAGGTCGTCTGTCATTTGAATGATACCGACGCCAACATCTGCCACAGGCTGAAACGCGTGCTCTCGGAAGAGCGACCCGTCTTCGAGCGGGTCAAACCCGACCTCATGCAGGCAGCGCTCGCGTACCATGATCGTGATGTCGAGGAGGAACTCGCCCTTTTTGAGTTGGGACGCAGCCAGATGGCTCGCATTCTGCGAGTGAGTCGACCTGATGCGTGGGAGCGTGCTGGGGTCGTCGGCGATCGCGGAGACAAGACAGTCACGCAGATGGTGGAAGGGGCCGTGTGGCACGTGGCGCACCACCTGGCATTTATCGTTGAAAAGCGGCGAGCGCTGGGGATCGCGTAAAGCGATGGTTTATCCCAGGGGTAAAACACCATCAGCCGGCCTGCCCGGGAGTTGGCATGCCGGCGAGTGTTTTATTTTCACCGTCAATCATCAATTTCAGACGTATGCCGGAAGAGTTCGGCTGCGTGCCTGAAATCGGTTATTAGGCTCGATCTGAGCCACTTCGACCTTCGCTCGAGGTCGTCTTGCCACGCGAAGAGTTGGCGTAGACAGAGGTGATGATTCCCAGCAGTGCCGAGCGGCGGCCCGCTCGCGACGAGTGTGATCCACGATTCAGGCGGGCAACCGTGCCGCCCCATTCATAAGTCGAGTGCATTGGTGCGGGTTTCTTGGAATTCGACGCGCTCATCGGACGGAAACTCCCCGAAAGAAAACGGCCCAGGCGACGATCGCTCCAGACCGCAGACGCCGAGGGGATATCGCATCCCTCCGGCTGCCAGGCGTCATCCTGACTCCGGCGGCGGCAGAGTCGCTCGCGGTGACACCCCATCACCGCAACCACCCGGCCGCGTTTTTCAGATCAAGTCGGATTCAGCCGGTCGGTCGCTGGACTGTCGTGGCAATCTGTCCGGTTCTCCGCAATTCGCGAAGAATGCGACCATTCACGACCGGGACGCTGAGCTGGCCCACGCGAACCCGCGCAAGCCGCTTTGTGTCCCCTTACTATCGGAAAAATCGACCTGGTACTTCACGAGGTCGTGAAGCCTCCGCACGACGATTTTCCCGCAAGGTCTCTGAAAACGCATGTTTGGCTCAAAGACCACTGGAAATCTATCAGTCTTTGCTTTTTCTGTCCATCGAAAATCGAGCGGAATTCAAGTTTTTCAACTGCAAAACCGACACGTGATGCTACTTCGCGACATCCGCTTCTTTTTGAACCGCGGGAGGCTGCGGATCCGCAGGATTTTCCAGTCCACGCTTGAGTGCCTCCAGCCCGCCACTCATCGTTGAAATCAGCAGAATTACCGTCGAAATTCCATTGAACGTCATGTGCAAGGTAATTGGCGCGACGATCCCGCGCGTTCTTTGATAAAGCAGTCCCAGCCCAAGCGCCAAAAAGAAGAGCGGAATGGGGGCTGGCCAGGCGTCGGCATGGAGTCCGGCGAAGATAAGCGAGATGAGTACGTTGGCCACAATCCAACCCACCGGGTGTCCCGGTCGCTGGACGATGGGAGTGGGCTGCGGGGCATCACCGGGGAATTCAGTCAGCGGCTCCACGAAATCATTCGGCGCTGTCGATTCATCTTCCCAGATCGTTGCGGGATCGGTCTTGGGCCTGGCTTCGATCGTCGCACCGCTGAGACGCTTCCCAAACCAGCCGAGAAGGATTCCACGAAAGAGAAACTCTTCGGCGACGGGCGCGACGACCACCGCGCTGAAGAAGATCATCACCCAGAGCAGCGGAGAGGGTTGCTCGTTCGCGAGTTGTTCGAGTGCATGCGGTTGACGCACCTTGTGCAACCCAAGGCTGATGAGAATGAACAGGTTCAGCCCGTAGATCACCGGCGCAATAACCGGCCAGGCGATGATACCGCGAAGGGCATCGAGGCCCATTTGCCCTTTCTTGAACCCGAGGTCAGCCAACTTCGCGCGTGAGAGCAAGGCGAGGATGAGCCAGGCGACCGGCAGGAAGATGATGTTGATGATCGACATCAGCACGATGCGGTCCATCGGCGTGACGGCAATGGGATCTCCCAGCTTCCTTCCCAGCAGCACATAAAAATAGATGTCGGGAATGATGAACCGCATGAGGAAAAAGACGACCATCACGCCTAGCACGGCCGCACCGTTCCAGGGAACGACGATCGGCGGCCCAGGGGGGAGAATGCGTTTGCCCGACAAAGCGCGATAAACGACGAACCCCCAGGCGGCGATTATGCAGCTCAGGAGAACAAGACAAAGCGGCAGCAGAAAGTACAGCGTTCGCGAGATCTGGCCAGGCATACGTTGCACAGTCCAATCGATCGAGGTCGAAAGTGATTGACACTCTTAGCTTAGCGTGCGTCTTCCAATGTGGCCACCTTGCCGGCGCCCTCGCTTCTACCCTAGAATCGGGACCGAATTTGTTGCGCTCGAATATTGAGCGAGCCAGCGTTTGATTCTGATAGCGGAGAACTGCGGCGTGGCCAGTTTGAGCGGCAAGAGTGCGGCGGAGCAGTGGGAGATCCTCAAGCGCGGTGTTGAGGCGGTCGTCCCCGAGAACGAATTCCTCAAAAAGCTCGAAAAATCGGTCGCCACCGGCGTGCCGCTCCGTGTGAAATACGGCATCGACCCGACCGGTATCGACGTCCATCTCGGTCACACCGTCCCCCTGCGCAAGCTCCGCCAGTTTCAAGAGTTAGGCCACACCGCCGTTATCATCATCGGCAACTACACTGCGCTCGTCGGCGACCCCTCCGGCCGCGACGAAACGCGTTCGGCGTTGACCGAAGAGCAGGTGGCTAATAACGCCAAGGACTACCTACGCCAGGTCGGCCGGATTATCGATCTCGAACGCGCAGAGGTGCATCACAACGGCGACTGGTTCGGCAAGTGGACGTTCCTCAACGTCCTCGACCTGATGCGGCACATGACGCTCGGCCAGATGTCGGCCCGCGAGGATTTTGCCAAACGGCTCAAGGCCGAAAAACCAGTTTACCTGCACGAATGTCTCTACCCGTTGATGCAAGGGTGGGATTCGGTCGAGATCAAGGCCGACGTCGAGCTCGGCGGCACCGAGCAACTCTTTAGCCTGCTCGTCGCGCGTGACTTGCAGAATTCGCAGAACATCTCGCCGCAAGTCGCGATGACCATGCCGATTCTCGTCGGCACCGACGGCACGCGTCGGATGGGCAAGAGCCTGGGCAATTACATCGGTGTGGCCGAAGATGCATCGACGCAGTTCGGCAAGATCATGAGCATCCCCGACGAGCCGTTGCGTCAATATTTCACGCTACTCACCGACCTGCCGCTCGCCGAGGTCGACACCTTGCTCGCGTCCGGCGTCAATCCGCGCGACACCAAGGAAAAACTGGGCAAGATGATCGTCACCCAGTACTCAGGCGCCGAAGCGGCCGACAATGCCGCCGAGGAGTTCCGTCGCCGCGCTCGCAAGGAAGACCCGCCGATCAGCGAAATCCCGGTGGCGACCTGCGAAGTGACCGGCCCGCTCACGTTGCCGGGGTTGATCGTGAACACGCTCAAGTTCGATCAGACGACATCGGCCGCGCGACGGGTGATCGAGCAGGGGGGCGTGACGATTGGTCCGGAGAAGATCAATGTCAAGGATGTGAAAGCGGCTTTCACCTTTGATGCTACGCATGCGATCATCACGCATAGTGGCAAGGAAGATCGCGTGCCGTTGGAAGCGTTTATCGTGCGATACGGCCCACGGCGCATGGCACGCGTGGAGTTTCAAGGCGTTGCTGGCAAATAGGGCTTCACTGCCTGAGAGTGTAAAGGTTGGGTGGCTGGGGCTGGACTGATCGACGCGAAGGAAGCCCAGGGTTTCGATTCCCCCCTCCAACGCTGGCCACCTGAAGACCAAGCTCTTACGACGCACTAACTCTGGACTTGGCTGGAGGGAGCGATCAATCATGTCGACCGTTACGCCAGAGCGAGAAGTTCGCACCCGCCAGCCCTACCGCCTCTCGGTTCAGCAGTATCATCAACTCGCGGAGTCAGGCGTTCTCGGAAAGAACGATCGTGTCGAACTGATCGACGGCATCCTGGTGGAAAAAATGACGAAAAATGAACTTCACGTCGCCACCACATGGTTGATCGATACAGTTCTGACTAAGCGTCTTCCGGATGGCTGGTTTGCTGCGACGGAGTCACCCGTTGTCCTCGCACGAAGCGAACCTGAGCCCGACGTCCTTGTGGTTCGAGGAAAGGTTAGCGATTATTTCCGTCGCAAGCCCTCGCCCACGGATCTCGCACTCGTAGTTGAGGTCGCTGACACAAGTTACAGTGACGACCTCGCCCGCTGCCGCCTTTACGCCGAAGCAGGAATTGTATGCTACTGGATCGCCAACATTCGCGAGCGCCGTATCGAGGTTTATACCGAGCCATCCGGCGCTGTCTACAAGGCGCGTCATGAATTTGCATTGCACGAATCAATCCCGCTTCGCATCGACGATTTACAAACCATCGACCTCGCCGTCCGTGACTTGCTCGCAGTGACCTGACTTCCATACCTAACCTTCGACCACGCAGATACACCTCAATGAAAACACACGGCATCGGCATCGTTGGTTGTGGGATGATCGCCGAGTATCACACGAAGGCGATCAACGAAATTCCCGGCGCACGCGTTGTTGCGGCATATTCGCGGAATCCGGCGAATGGCGCCAAAATCGCGGGCCTGGCCGCGGAAAAAGGCGAATGCCAGATCTACGACGATCTCGACGCCATGCTCGCGCGGCCAGATCTCGACGTCGTTTGCATCTGCACGCCGAGCGGCGCGCACCTTGATCCTGCGCTCAAAGCCGCCGCGGCCGGCAAGCATGTGGTCGTCGAGAAACCGCTCGAAATCACTCTGCCGCGCTGCGATGCCATTATTCACGCTTGCGACGACGCCAAGGTTCGTCTTTGCACGATCTTCCCGTCGCGGTTCACCGAGGCGAATCAGCAGCTCAAGCACGCGATCGATTCAGGCCGCTTCGGCCGGCTCACGCTCGGCGATACCTACGTGAAATGGTGGCGCACTCAGGCATATTACGATTCGGGTGGCTGGCGCGGGACGTGGGATCTCGATGGCGGCGGCGCCTTGATGAACCAGGCGATTCACAACGTCGATTTGCTCACATGGCTTATGGGGGATGTCGCAAGCGTTCAGGCGATCACCGCGACTCTCGTTCACGAGCGAATTGAAGTCGAAGATACCGCCGTTGCTGCGATTCGCTTCAAGAACGGAGCGCTCGGCGTCATCGAGGCTGCGACCAGCGCGTTTCCGGGTTTGCTCAAGCGAACTGAGATTCACGGCGAGTTCGGCTCGGCCCGCGTCGAGCAGGATGATGTCACACTTTGGACATTTGCCAATCCTACGCCGCAAGACGAGGCGATCGCTGCGAAGCTTGCTGGCGCCAAGGGCTTTAGTGCGGGTGCAAGCGATCCCCGCGGAATCAATCATGCCGGCCATCGCGACCAGCTTGCCGATTTCTTGAACGCGATCGACACCGGTGGACCCGCGCTGGTTGACGGGCGTGAAGGGCGGCGGTCGGTCGAGATCATTCGGGCGATTTACAAGTCGTCGCAAACGAGCCGGGCGGTCGAGTTGTCGCTTTCTGAAGATTGAGTGTCGACCGCACCTTGTCCGGCGCGGTGGTGCGCGCCTATGCTATGAATTAGACAAACGGGCGTGGACACTCACGTGCTCTCCTCTCCCTCCACGCCCGTTTGAACCTTATCTCGACAGATTCAGGTCGTCACGGATGCAATCGGCCGTGTCGTGCTGGTTTCAGCCCGTGCCAACCCGCTGCGAAGCGCCGCGAGTTTGTCGCGGTCCGCGCCTTCGCACACGGTTTCTTAGACATGGAGCCGTCTACGGATACTGATATGCATATCGTAACTTGCGATGTCCCCGGCTGTGGAGAGCCAGCAACGCACAAGGTCGCCTCGCGATGGACCGATGGTCGGTTTACCGAGTTGAAGACGTACGGATTCGCCTGCACCAACCACGTTGGCGACATTTGCAGCGAAGCCGAAATTCGCTGGCTCGACTATGAGCCCGTGCCTGGTGAATCCGTCGGTGCAATTGGGATTTACCATTACCAGCCAGGTAAGACTGACCGCCAGTTTCATCGCGATTATGAGCTGGAAGAAACGTACCTGGCCTGTCCACCGCCCGTTTGAAGCAGCGCACAGGCCAGGTTGGTGAGTATGCTTATTTGGCGATTTCGAACTCGAGGCTCAATTTGGGACGATTTGACTCGGTCGCGTTTCCCGCGCCAAAGTAAGTCGCGGCGACATCGCCATCGGCCGGCACGACGACAATCCGAATCGTGCCCGCATTTTCGCTCGCTTTCTTGATGGCTTCGCGGCTCGCGCCGTTGAGGTCGAGTGTCACCGTGTCGACCTGCCCGGTCGTCCCGGCCTTGAACGCGGCTTCGCCGATCGCGTGGGTCGGCTGAAGCTGAGTTCCCAGCGTGTTCGGGCTTGCCGCGTCGAATTTCAAAGGTGCGGTGTCGCCCTTGAAATCGTCGCTTAACAGAAACTTGACCTGGCCCTCTTTTGCGAACCGCGCGACGCTTTGCGTCAGCATCAGCTTCGCCGATTTGAGCTTGGTCGGCTTGGTCGGGGCCGTCGTTTTGGGGAAGGTGAAATCGAGCACGCCGAAAGCAGCGTACTTGCCATCTTCGCCGCTGTTCTTCCCCTGAATGTTGAAATAACGGCCGCCGTTTTCGCCCGAACGCGGGCCGGCCTTCATCACGTTCACGCTCTTGCTCGCGGCAATCTCTTCGCCTTGGACGCTTGTCGAAATCGCCACGACGGCCAGCACGGCCAGCCACTGGAACCGAACCTTGGGCATGAAATCACCTCGCTGAGCCGTCGACAGGGCTCGAGAGTAAAAATGAACATCGCTTGCGCGAAACGAAAGCCGCGTATTTCGGTCAAGTCCGCATCCCAACGACGCGAGCAAGAGCATACGCGAAGCAACCTCGCCGCGACAGAGATTGACCCAGGGTGCTAAGGGTAGCTCAGGCTGATGGAGTTCATCGTAAAAGACGGCGATTTCTCGATGAAGATATGCGATGATTCATCGAAACCCGCTTTTGCCAGGAACGGCTCTGACGCAGAAAAACGGAGAATCGCTGTGACCGGCGAACGCCTGCATTTCAATCGATTAACCTTCGTCATCGCCTGTCTCCTTGCAGGCGTTGGCACGCACACATACGCCCAGACACCGATCGTCGCAGACGTCGTCTTACGCGGCGGTACGGTCGTCGATGGCTCAGGATCGCCGGGACGAGTGGCCGACGTTGCGATCAAAGGAGATCGGATTGTCGCAGTCGGCGCGTTTCAGACAGATCCGAAGGCTCGCGTGATCGACGCCAAGGGGCTGATCGTCACGCCCGGATTCATCGACCTGCACACACATTCCGACTCGCCGATCGTTACCGAAGCGACGCGCGATAATCGCAACTTTCAGGCTCAAGGCGTAACGACGATCGTCACCGGCAACTGCGGCGGCGGCACGCTTGATGTCGGCAAATACTTCGAGAACATTACCCGACACGGCGCCGGCGCGAACGTGATTCATCTGATTCCCCAAGGTGACGTTCGGGAATCGGTACTAGGCCGTCGCGAAGTGAAGGCTGACGCTGTTGCACTTCGGTCGATGAGGCGGCTGGTGGAACGGGGGATGAACGCCGGCGCGTGGGGAATGTCGTCGGGCCTGATTTACATCCCCAGCCGCTACGCCGACGCCCGCGAACTCGGCGAACTGGCCAAGGTTGTCGGTGCGCACGGCGGCATTTACGCGAGCCACATTCGCGATGAGGGAAAGGGACTTCTAGATTCGATCGACGAGGCGCTCGAAGTCGGGCGAATCGGCGGTGTGCCCGTTCACATTTCGCACCTCAAAGCGACCGGCCGATCGAACTGGGGGCTAACGAAGGCGGCGTGCGAACGAATCGAAGCCGCACGTAAGGCCGGCACAATCGTGTCGGCGGATCAATATCCCTACATTGCTTCAAGCACACGTCTCGCGGCGATGGTTGTGCCCCACTGGGCCGCGCAGGGAAATGCAGCCGAGTTCAGTGCGATTGCCGACGATCCGGTGCGAGGCGCCAAACTGCGAGCGGAGATCCTGGCTGAACTCGAAGATCGCGACGGCGGTGCTTCGGTGCGAATTGCTCGTTACGAGAAGGACAAGTCGATCGTCGGTCTCGACCTCGCCGAAATCGCGAAACGTCATAACACGACGCCCCTCGAAGTGGTGCTCGATATCCAGCGCAACGGCGGAGCGC
Source organism: uncultured Isosphaeraceae bacterium (assembly GCA_945957605.1). GTDB lineage: Bacteria > Planctomycetota > Planctomycetia > Isosphaerales > Isosphaeraceae > CAMFLR01. The sequence goes on along the minus strand of CAMFLR010000002.1, from coordinate 100,306 downwards.
AGGCGATCAGCTTCGGCATGAGCGAGAACGACGTCCGGCAAGTAATGACCCACGACTTCGTCGCCACCGCGTCCGATGCCTCATCCCACCGTGCCGGCGGCGGTGACAAGCCGCACCCTCGCGCTTACGGCACTTTTCCTCGTAAGATCCGCTACGCCCTCGACGATAAGGTGATCACGCTCGAACACGCGATTCGCTCGTGCAGCGGTCTCCCAGCTTCGATACTTGGGCTGCCCGACCGCGGCCTGATCAAGCCCGGTTTATATGCCGACGTCGTCGTATTCGATCCGGCGAAGTTCCGCGACCAGGCGACGTTTGATGACACGACCCGCATCGCGCAAGGGGTGAAGTGGCTGTTCGTGAACGGCACGGCCGTGATTTCCGATGGCGCGTTCGTCGCTAAGGCACGTCCGGGACGGGTTTTGAAACTGTCGAAAGATGGTCCAGCCCAAACGATTCTCAAGGTCGGCCGCATCTGGACCGGCAACCCCGCGCAACCGTGGGCCGAGGCGATTGCGATCCGCGATGGATCGATCGCCGCGATTGGCAGCGAACAGGATGTAGCGCCCTATCGTGGTCCCAAGACGGCGATCATCGAGGCGAAAAATGCCTTCGCCACTCCGGGAATTATTGATGCGCACGCGCATCTCGATAGCCTGGGAACAAGCCTTGAAGAAGTGAATCTGCGTGGTGTTGCCGATCTCAACGAAGTCACGAAACGCGTCAAAGAACGAATCGACGCGACCCCCGGCGATGGCTGGATCACCGGTGACTCGTTCGACCAGTCGCTCTGGCCCGGCGGCGCATTTGCCGACGCGAGCGTGCTCGACAAGATTGCGCCCAATCGTCCCGTCTGGCTCAAACGAGTCGACGGCCACGCCGGCTGGGCGAACCATGAAGCTATGCGGCGAGCGAAAGTCGACGCCGCAACGCAGGCTCCTTCAGACGGGCAAATCCTTCGCGACAAGGCCGGCAACCCGACCGGAGTTTTCATCGATGGTGCGATGGATCTGATCTACCACGCCATGCCGTCGTCGACCAAGGCTGACTACACGCGGCGACTTCTCGCTGCTCAGCGCGAGGTGCTCAAGTGGGGCATCACGTCGATTCATGACGCAGGTGTGTCGCAGAATGAAATCGACGTCTATACCATGCTCGACCGAGATGGCAGGCTCAAACTCCGCGTGTATGGCATGGCGAGTCCGCCCGCTCACGGCGAAGCAGAATTTGTGAGCCGTCCCGTTCCGCAGGCCTGGCAGGGGGAGCGGTTTCACGTTCGATCGATCAAACTGTTCATCGACGGTGCGATGGGGTCGCGCGGCGGTTTGCTGTTTGCGCCTTATTCGGATGATCCCAAGAACGTCGGCCTGCAATTGATCGACGAAAGCACGCTTGAACAAACGGCGATAGCTGCACTCAAGCACGGCTGGCAGGTGAACACACACGCGATTGGCGATCGCGGCAATGCGATCGTGCTCGACGCTTACGAGAAGGCGTTAAAGGCGGTACCCGAAGCGAAAGATACGCGTTTACGCGTCGAGCATGCTCAGGTTGTGCGTAAGGCCGACGTAAGCCGGTTCAAATCGCTGGGATTGATCGCCTCGATGCAACCGTCGCATGCGATTGACGACATGCGCTGGGCCGAAGCGCGTCTCGGTCCCGAGCGAGTGCAAGGGGCCTACGCCTGGCACTGGTTCCTCGATGCCGGCGTGCCACTCGCGTTTGGGAGCGATTTTCCCGTCGAAGTGGTGAACCCGTTCTACGGCATTTACGCGGGGATTACTCGCGAAGACGAGCGGGGCAAACCCAAAGGTGGCTGGCATCCCGACCAGATCATGACGCTCGAACAAACCTTGCATGCCTTCACAGCGGGTTCGGCGTTTGCGTCGTTCGACGAAGCGAAGGTCGGCGTGCTCAAAATTGGTATGAAGGCCGATATCACGGTCGTCGATCGCGACCTGTTCAAGGTCAAGCCGATCGACGTGCTGCATACGAAAGTTGTGGCGACGATCGTCAATGGCGAGGTCGTTTACAGCGAGCCGGGCTTTGGTGTGCCGGCCGGGCGCTGAGGCCGAAACGCCTTGAGCACGCCGCTTTTTTTCTCGGAGAGCGCGAACGTCCATTCCTGCACGACCTTCTTGCTCTCGTCGCTCGCTTTCGTGAACCCGGCGTTCTGGTGCAGCACGGTGATGATCGTATCTTTCCCCTGGCGCCTGGCGGTCTCGACGATCGCCGAGTGCTTGGGGGATTTGAACGTCAGGCGAATCACGTTGCCGTCTTCTCGAATCCTGCGCTGCTGGAAGACGACGTTTTCGAACTGAAGCACATCGCCGGGTTGAACGTCGGCAAGCTTTTTTACCTCGGTGCCCCAGGGTGATTCGCCTCGCTGGCGTTCTGCGCCGGCATGTGCGAGCGCCGAGGCCGCAAGCGACGCGCATTCGCCATCGCCAACCTTTTCGCCCAGCTTCGATTGTGCAAACGCGACGACCTTCGCACCGACGGTTTCCGGCTCATCCGCGACGAAGCAAAGCGATAGGAATAAGCACAGGCTCGTCGCGATCATGGCTGGTCCTCAGCATCATGCGGCTTCAGTCACGCGTTTAACCACCAGCGTTGCGTAGGCGCCCTTGGGCAGATCGAAGTTCAGCGTCACTTTTTTGCGACCGGGGTAGAGATCGTCATTCGCGAGGACGTGCGACGGATCGCTCGGGAAGAACAGGCCAGGGCGCTCACCCTTGGAGAAGAAAACATCCTTGAGATGTTTGACGCGAATTTCTTCCCACTTCAAACCCATTTCGGTGACGACCTCGACTGCGATCGACTGAATGAGCGGATCAGTCGGCAACGGCGTACGAGAGGCGGGGAGGGGGAGGCGCGTCGCGGCGAACAGTTTCGCTTGTTCCGGCCGGAGATGGCGATGGATCGGCAGTTGCGCGACCTTGAAGTCGAGCAAGACGCGCTGATCTTCGTCCGTTTGCGAGAGGAGAAATCGCGCTAGAATGAGATTCCAAAGATGGCTCTGAAACGCTGAGAAATAGATCGAACGCAACTCGCGACGGATCCGGGCGAACGCGCCACGGAAGTCAGTGGGATGGTCGACGAGATAGGTCACGAGACTTCGCGAGTGCGAACGAGGTAGATTCTCTTTCGCCGCAGCCCAGTTGCCCCAGTGCTCGCGGAGAATCGCCTTTTCATCGCGTGCATCGGGGCGATCCATCGGCGTTGGCTCGGCGACGGCCAGGCGAAACGCTTCCTCGTAATTGCCCAGTAACCAGGCGTGGCCGATGAAGCCAGAGTCGAAACCGACGGAGCCGAATCGTTGGTCGTCGAAATAGTTGGGCAAGCCGTCGTGCGGGACTTCGAGCAGAGCTTGCGCTGCACGCTGAGCGGCTTCGGCGGAGAGGTCGCGCAAGGTGACGACGAAACGATTCCCCTTGAAGCCGTTAGGGCCATAAGGGGCGGCCAGGCGGCCGATTGGCTCCAGCTCAAAGCTCTGTTCGCGAAGTGCCTGGTTGGGTCCGTCGGCAATCGTGAGATATTGAATCGTCACGGCGTGGCGATCTTTGAGTCCGCCGTACGAAATCTGATTTCCCGCAAGATTCCAGCGCCGGCGGATATGCTCGATCGCCTCGATCGTGCCGATCCCGCGCTTCGTCAGCCGGTAGTAACCGAAGCGGCCGCGATCGAGCGGGCGAACGATCGGCAGTTCTTCGACCTGAAAATCCTCGGGCTGACGTTTGAGCTTCATCGGCGGTGCTGAACTTCCCCAAAAAATGCGTCAGGCGGGTGTCGTTCGCTCGACTTCTTTCTTCAAAGTCGTGATCAAGTCGGCAAGTTTGAGTGGTTTGAAGAAAACCTGGTCAATGCCGTAGTCGTCCGCGTCTTCCGTGTCAAAGCTCCAGCCGGTGACGAGCGCAATCCAGATTCCCTTGGTAATCTGGCGCGCAAGTCGCGCGACCTCGAAGCCGTCAACATCGGGAAGATTCAGGTCGGTCAGCAGGAAGCGAAACGGCGGCCCCGTGCGCAAGGCGCGGATCGCCGTTTCGCCGTTCGATGCCTCGGTGACCGAGAACCCTGAAACGGTTAGATACTTCGCCACCGCATTCCGCGACTCCTTGTGGTCGTCGACCACGAGAATGCGAATCGGTGCGGCGGCGTTTGGCGTCGAAGCTTCACCGGCCATGCGTCAAGTTTCCCGGCCAAGTTAAGCGATGTGAATTGCTCAAGCAGAAGGCTTGGCCTTCCAGTCAACTTTAGACAGATCAGCAAGTGCAAGCAAGAGCGCGTGTGTTCCCTTGCGCTCGTATCCTTGCGCCGCCACTGCGCGATAAAGCTGTTCGGCGAGTGCCAAACCAGGCAGCGCCAGCTTCATTCGCTTCGCTTCGGCGAGAGCAATTCCCATATCTTTGAGGAAGTGCTCGACGAAAAATCCCGGCTCGAAATTGCCGGCGATCATCCGTGGGCCAAGGTTATTCAGGCTCCAGGAACCCGCCGCACCGCTGCCGACTGACTGCAATACTGTCGTCAGGTCGAGCCCGGCCTTGTAGCCGTAGAGCAGGGCTTCGCACACGCCGATCATGTTCGTGGCGATCAGAATCTGGTTCACCATTTTAGTGTGCTGACCGGCTCCCGGGCCGCCCTGGTGAACGATGGTTTTACCCATCGCGCTGAAGAGCGGATTGAGCGCTTCGACGACTTCGGGCTCGCCGCCGATCATGATCGACAGCCGGGCTTCCTTGGCGCCGATGTCTCCGCCCGAAACGGGGGCGTCGACCGCGTTCATTCCCTTCGCCTTGGCTGCGGTGTGAATTTCAACGGCCAGCTCTGGGTTGCTTGTCGTCATGTCGACAACCACGCTACCAGCCTTAGCGCCGGCGAGAATGCCGTCAGGGCCGAGGGTGACTGCGCGAACGTCGCTGGGGTAGCCGACGATCGTGAAAATCACGTCCGACGCTTCCGCCACGGCCTTGGGGCTATCGGCAGCCACTGCGCCCTTGGCGACGAGCGGGGCGAGCTTGTCCTTCGAGCGGTTGTAAACCGTCGCCTTGTAACCAGCGGCGATCAGGTGCCCGCACATCGACGAGCCCATCACTCCCGTCCCAATCCAGCCGATCTTCGTCGTCCCAGGCGCAAACGTGTGTGGCATCACTCATCCCTTCAGGCAGTCGTGGAAAACCCGGTGTCGAGCCCGGCATTCTTCGTATTTGCGGATCGCAAGTTGCGTAGTTTTCGAATGAATGGCGTTCCCGTTCGGGCGCGCCTCTCATCATCGTGATCGCCGCCGCGCCGGTCAACCGTTTGAAACGAACTTAGGGTCGTTGACAAATCTATACGGACTGGCCGTTCGGGGCTGCGTTACTATCAGTGACGCCGAGACTGACTCGGCCGGGGTTCATTCAACGGGACGATCCAATGAAAAAACAATTCGCGCGGTGGCTCGCGGTCGGATTGGTTGGCGGTGTGATGGCCGTGTCTGCCCAGGCGCAAGGCCCCGAAGGAGGTCCAGGTGGACCGCCCGGCGGCCCGGGTGGGTTCGGTGGCCCCGGTGGACCAGGGGGCGGACCTGGCGGATTTGGTGGTCCTGGAGGTCCCGGCGGTGGTTTCCCCGGCTTTGGTGGCCCTGGTGGACCGGGAGGTCCTGGTGGTGGCCCGAATTTGCTGTCGATCGAGTCGGTGCAGGAAGATATCAAGCTGACCGACAAGCAGAAGACGCAACTCAAAACGATCGAAGCAACCTATCGCAAGAAGCGCCAGGAAATGCCGCGTCCTGGCGATGAGAGTTTCGACCCGCAAACGATGTTCGAGACGATGAATTCGATGCGTCGCCAGCAAGAGGCCGCAACGACGAAGGTCCTCGACAAGACTCAGAAAACACGCATCGCCGAGATCGAACTTCAGCGTGAAGGTGCCCTGGCGATTGCGAATCGCAAGGAAGTCTCCACGAAGCTCAAACTGACGACCGCACAGACGAAGCAGGTCCGCAAGATCGCCGCTGAACTCCAGCAAACACTGGCGAGCGCGATGCCACGTCCCGGCGGCGGCGGCCCTGGTGGATTTGGTGGTCCCGGCGGTGGTGGCCCGGGCGGGTTTGGTGGTCCTGGCGGTGGTGGACCGGGTGGTGATGCTGGTTTCAACGGCCCCGGCGGCGGTGGAAATAATCAGGCCGCTCAGGCCGGTGGCAATGGACAGGGCGGTCCCGGTGGTGGACGTCGTCAACGTGGGAACAACGCGAACCAGAACGCGGCTGGCGGCAACGGCGGCCAGGGTGGCCCCGGCGGAGGCCCAGGAGGCGGCGGCCCGGGAGGCCCCGGCGGCGGTGGTCCCGGTGGTGGTCCGCCCGACTTCAACAATCCTGAAATGCGTGCTCAGTTCGCCAAGATCCGCGAGACGGTCGAAAAGGCACGCAAGAAGGCGAGCGAGCAGATCGAAGAACTGCTGACGAAGGATCAGCGCATCGCTTTTGAGAAGTTGCAAGGCAAGCCATTCGACCTGGCCACCCTGCAACCGGGTGGTCCCGGCGGTCCGCCCGAGGGCGACGCTCCTGCCAACAATGCGCAAAACAAGCGGCAGCGCCGCCAACCCGCGAACGACGACAACTGATTCAGTTCGTCGCCTTCGCTACTGAACCGTCACCTGGTGCGACCGGGTGCATCAGGCCCTCTCGCACGACGCTGTGCACCGGACGGATCACGATGATGTGGTTCGTTCCTTCCACACCTCGTTTTCAATATGATCAAAATTTGATGGAGTGAATATTCATGAACGAGTTCAATCGCCTGACAACCCGTCGCCGTTTCCTGGGAACCACTGCTGCGGGCATCGCCTTCTTCACCACGCCCGGCCTCTTCGCCGAGGAACTGGCACTGACCCCCGCTCGCACCGAGGGGCCCTTCTATCCCGACAAGCTGCCGCTTGACCAGGACAACGACCTGATCTTGATCAAGGACAGCACGACGCCGGCCGTCGGCGAGATCACGCATCTTTCAGGCCGGATTCTCACGCCGAGCGGCAGCCCGATTCGCAACGCCACGATCGAAATCTGGCAGTGCGACGCCAACCAAGTTTATCTCCACAGCGCTGATAGCGATCAAAAAGCGGAACAGCGCGACAAGAACTTCCAGGGTTTCGGCCGGTTCACAACGAGCTCGACCGGCGAATACCGCTTCCGCACGATCAAGCCGGTTCCCTATCCCGGTCGTCCCGCGCCCCACATTCACTTCAAGGTGAAGCAGGGGGATCGTGAGATTCTCACGTCGCAGATCAACATCGCCGGCCACGCGGGGAACAAGGTCGATCACGTCGTGCTCGAAGGGATTTCGCGATTCGACCGCGAGTTGCTCGAGACCGATTTCGTGAAGATCAAGGATTCCAAGCTCGGCGAATATGCGGCCAAGTTCGACGTGATCATCGGCCGCACGCCCGACGATCGCGACCGTCCTTCCAATCGCACTCGGTGAAACGCAGTGTCGGCGGGTGGCTGGGGCAGAATGCCCCAAATCCCAACGAACTTGGCACCCGTTCCACACTGGGACATTCTGACCCAGCCACACTCAACGTAAATTCATGTCAGGAATGAAGAATATGAATCGATCCTTGAAATATTTGACAGCCGGCTCAGCGCTGGCCGTCGCGACAGGAATCGCCCTGGCGCAAGGCCCCGGACGTGGTCCCGGCCCCGGTGGACCTGGAGACGGCGGTGTCTCGCTGAGCAAGGAAGCTGACGCCAAAGACCTCGCCACTCGCATGCTTGGTTTCGACAAGAACGGCGATGGCGTTCTCACGAAGGACGAAGTGACCGACGAGCGTCTCGTTCGGCTCTACGGTCGGGCCGATGCGAACAACGACGGCAAGGTGACGAAGGCCGAGCTGATTGCCCTCGGTGAAAAGGAACATGCCGAAGGCGGCGGCTTTGGCGGACCTGGCGGCGGGCCCGGGTTTGGCCCTCCTGGTGGCGGACCTGGATTCGGCCCGCCTGGTGGTGGCCCTGGCGGACGGATGCAAATGCCTCGTTTCCGTCCCGGTGAAATCCTGCCGCAATTCGTTAGCCAGCGGCTCGAATTGACCGACGAGCAAACGAAGCAGATCGCCGCGCTTCAAAAAGATGTCGACTCCAAACTTGAAAAGATTCTCACGTCGGAACAAAATGGGATTTTGAAGGAAATGCGCGATCGCGGTCCTGGTCGTGGTCCTGGCGGCCCGCCGGGCGCGGGTGGTCCAGGTGCTCCTCCGCCGCCGCAGGGTGGACGCGACGACCGATAAGCCGTCTACTGAAGGATGCAGTTCGCCCGGACGACCTCTGGTCCGGGCCTTCTTTTTGCGTGGCGAGATGACGCTGATGACCGAGCCGACGCAGGAGAAAACCGAAACGACTCTGCTCGGCGTTTCGCTCCTGATGGTGGACGACGACGCCGAGCTTTGCGAGTTGATGAGCGAATTCTTCGCGCGTCGAGGAATCAAGCTCGACGTCGCGAACGACGGTCGCAAGGGGCTCGCCCGCGCACTTCATGGCAATTACGACCTGGTTCTGCTCGACGTGATGATGCCTGGCCTCGATGGCTTTGAACTCCTGCGATTGCTCCGTCGTCAAAGCCAAGTTCCCGTCATCATGCTGACGGCCAAAATCACTCAAGCCGACCGTGTTATGGGACTTGATGCCGGCGCAGACGACTACTTACCCAAACCATTTGGCACGGCCGAACTGGTCGCACGAATTCGCGCGGTGCTCAGGCGCGTCGCGCGGACTCCCCGCGAAGCCGAGGTGATGGAAGCGAGTGGTGTAAAGCTCATCGCGTCGGCCCGAGAAGCTCGCGTCGATGGTTCGACGATTCCGCTGACCACGGTTGAATACGATATCCTCGAATTCCTGGTCCACGCGGCGGGACGAGTGATTTCACGCGATGAACTCACGGCCGCTCTTTATCAACGCAGAAGCTCGCCGTTCGATCGCTCGCTCGACATGCATATTTGCAACGTCCGCAAAAAGCTGGGTGACAAAGGCGAGTTGATTCGCACAGTGCGTGGCGTGGGCTATCTCTTTCGCAACGACGGCGCGCTTGCGGAAGGCGGCTGATCGTGCGATCGATTTTCGCCAAGATTATGGTCTGGCTGTTTGCGACGCTCGCCCTCGCGCTCGTCGGATTCTGGTCGATTCCGCGATTGTTCGAGCGGCACCAGTTTCACGACCGCAACCCGTTCATGAGCGTGATGCCGATGGTCGAGGACGACATCTGCCGCGCTTATGAAGAGGGTGGCGCTGAAAAGCTCGACATCCAGCTCAAGCGGCTCGACGAATATCTTTCAGGCGAGCATATTTTGCTCGATACATCCGGTCGCGATCTGGTGACCGGTGCCGATCGAGCGGAACTTCTGAAGCCAGGAAAACGACACAACGGTCCGCCTCGACTCGCCGACGGCCGCATGATTTTGATGAGCCCGAAGCGTGGCGACGGCGGCAAATATCGCTTCATCACGCTCGTTGAACCGTGGTTCGAGCCGATCAATCTGTTTCCCTACTACACGATCGTTGTACTTGTCGTCGCGGCATTGGGAGCGATTCTGGCTTGGCATCTCGTCGCACCGATTCGCAGCCTGCGCGGGGTTGTCGACCGTTTCGGCCGAGGCGAGCGTTCAGCGCGATCGGAATCAAATCGCAAGGACGAGATCGGCGAGCTGGCACACGCATTCGATGAAATGGCGAGCCGGATCGAAACGCTGCTCGCGGCCGAGCGTCGACTATTGCAAGACGTTTCGCACGAGCTGCGATCACCACTCACTCGACTGGATGTCGCAGTCGATCTCGCGCTCGCTTCGGATACGCCGCACGACATGCTCCATCGCATCCGCCGCGATATTCATCGCCTTTCCGTGCTTGTCAACGAGCTCGTTCAGCTCACGCGAGCCGAGGGGGATCTCTCTGCGCTCGATCTCGAAGAGATTTCGCTCACGGCCCTCATTCGCGATCTTGCCGATGATGCCGCACTCGAAGCCAAGGCCAAGCATTGCGCGGTTGAGATTGTCGCGCTCGAAAACGCGGAGGTGATTGGCGATCGCGAACTCTTGAGACGAGCGTTCGAGAATATTCTGCGTAACGCAATCCGTCACACCGAGCCGGGGACTTCGGTTCAGATCGGCCTCACTGTCTCAGGCACAGAAGCGACTTTTTCTGTGCGTGACCGCGGTCCCGGTGTGCCGAGTGAATTGCTCGACGCCATCTTCCAGCCATTTTTCAGGGTTGAGGGGCACCGCAGTCGCGAGAGTGGTGGGGTTGGTCTTGGGTTGGCGATTGTGCAGCGGTCGGTGAAGTTGCATCATGGGAAAGTCGTCGCCGAAAATGATAATCCCGGATTGAAAGTGACGATCAGCCTGCCGATGGCTTCGAGTGCCGCTGCGTTGACCTTGGGGCCAGACTCGTTAGGATGAAGGGCCGAGGCGAATGCGGCCGCCCGGCCGCGCGCGGAAATTCCGGTATTTCAATCCGAGGAGCGAAGGCAATCCATGCGCGGAATCAAGCCGAGTTTGGCCCTGGCGACGGTGGGGGTAATCGGCCTGGCACTTGCCGCCAGCGCAGTGATCGATCGCTCGGGCAGCCAGCTTGCCACGGCCGCCAATCGACTCCTTTCGGCGCTTGACGACAAGGCGAAGGCTCAGGCTGTCTTCGAATTCGACAGCCCCGAACGGCTGAACTGGCACTTCATTCCCCGCCCCCGCAAGGGTCTGCCGATCAAGGAAATGACGCCCGCGCAACGGGCGCTCGCGTTCGGCCTGATCCAGACCGGCCTGGGATCGACGGGCTATTTGAAGGCCACGACGATCATGAGCCTTGAGCAGATCCTCAAGGACATCGAAAAAGGAAGCGGCCCGGTTCGCGACCCTGAGCTCTACTTCATCTCGATCTTCGGCACGCCGTCGGATTCGGGCAAGTGGGGCTATCGCGTCGAAGGCCACCACCTTTCGCTCAACTTCGTCGTGAACAACGGCAAAATCGTCTCCGCCACCCCCGCATTCTTCGGCGCCAATCCGGCCGAAGTCCGCACGGGTCCTCGCAGCGGTCTGCGCACTCTCGCCGATGTCGAAGATCGTGCGCTTCGCCTCCTGCAATCGCTCGACGATGCTCAGAAGAAGATCGCCGTCATCGCCGAGACAGCGCCCAAGGAAATTCGTTCGGCTAACGAGCCGCAGCCGCCGCTCGACGCCGCCGAAGGAATTGCCTTCAACCAGCTCACCGAAGCTCAGCGGCCGATGCTGCGTGCCCTGATCGAGTCGTACGCCGGCGACATGACTGCGGAAGTCGGCCAGGCGTGGCTTGATGAGGTTGAGAAGGCCGGTGTTGATTCGATCAAGTTTGCCTGGGCTGGATCCGGCGAGCGGACGCAGCCGCACCACTACAAGGTGCAAGGGCCGACATTCCTGATCGAGTTCAACAACACCCAGAACAACGCGAACCACATTCACAGCTACTGGCGCAATCGCCTCGGCGACTTTGATGTGCCCGTGAAGAAGTGAGCAAAGTTTATGTCTGAGAATGTCGGTCATCTCAGTGTCACGGCGTTCAAGCAGCGGCTCGACTCGGTCGAGCCGTTTGCCGTTTTGGACGTGCGCGAACGATTCGAACGTGATCTCGCAACGATCAAGCTGCCCGCGACCGTCCGCGAAATCGCCGTGCCGATGAACGAAATCCCTGCGCGATTGGAAGAGATTCGTCAGACGGCTGGTTCAGACGATCTGGTCATTTATTGTCATCATGGTGTGCGGTCGATGGTTGCCTCAAATTGGTTGGTGATGCAGGGATTGACGCGCGTGATCAATCTCGACGGCGGAATTGACGCATGGTCAATCGTCGTCGACCGCGGGACGCCGCGATATTGAAGCAACTCCGTTGAAGCACCCGTAGGAAATCGTGCCAGTTTTTGGCACACCAATGGTTTGACGGGATTTAATCAGGATGGATAGCAAGCAAGAGATTGTTGATCTCATCCGGAAGCTTGCGGGCACCACGTCGGACCGACGTGGTGTCATCGATATCACCAGTACTGGTCCGCGATCTGGGATCATGATTGACGGCAATTTGGAAGGGTACGCAACGCTCGCTTCAGTGATTCTTGAGCATTTGGCGACGATTCGCGAGGCAAAAGAGGGCGTGACATGGGGTGATCACAGGTTCGACGAGAAATCGAGAATCGAGGATATCATTCTGATTACTCATTCCGACTCTGGACTGAAGTCCAATCCAACAAAACGTCCGAGCTTGTTATCACTCATCTTCCAGGCATGGACTCGCTGGCGCGCACTCTGACTTCGACGCAGTATGATTCCTCAATTGCACGGGCAATAGAGTTGTGGTCCTCGTGCGTACCTACGAAATTTCACACGAAAAGCGCGCATGAAAAATGCGTGTGTAACGCTCTGCGCGTGGCAAAAACGGAACAATTGTCGCAGACAAATACGTACGAATTCGGATTGTGTTTAAGGTTGAACAAGAGTCAATCCCGAGTGTGCGTGGTCGCATGAAAAAAGCTGGGAAATGGCGCGTTTCGATCGAAAGTCGATGCGTATGTCACCAATGTCCCTTCTCACGTCTTCCTTGTTCACGCACTTCCGGGAGTTCGACATCGTGAAACATCCCAAGGGTTTGTTGGGCCGATTATTGCCCGCGTCGCGCTCGAGTGCCTCCATGGCGCCCCGCCGCCAACCCAGGCAACTTGCGCTTAAGCTCGAAGGTCTGGAAGACCGCGTTGTCCTGTCGTCGTTTGGTCATGGTATGGGCTCGATCCACGCAAATTCGCGGATCGTCGCCAGCCTGTCGAATGGCAGCAGCGACGGCAACTCGAACAGCAATGGTGGCAATGGATTGAGTCTTGGCGGCGGTTTGAGCCTCGGCGGAGGCAGTGGTTTTGGTTTAGGTGGTGGCGGCGGATGTGGCGGTGGTGGTGGCGGAACGACGACCACTTCGTCCACACTGCGGCAGGATGCACAGGCCGTTCAGAAGGATTTCCAGACGTTCACGAATTCTTATCTCGCAGCCGTCGCTGCGCTGCGATTGACCGCGACCAGCGGGACGCCGACGTCCGACGGGCTGACGGCGTTCGATAGCGCAATTCAGACTGCCGTGAATACGCTCGAGTCGTCGATTTCGACTGACCTCGGCAATTTGACGAACACGGGCTCGACGCTCGCGACGACGATTGACGGTTTCATCTCAACGCTGCAAACCGAAATCGATAGCGCGGCGACTGGCCTGGCGGGATCGACGAATTCGGCCGTTCGCTCGCTCAATCAGGAAGTTAACACCTACTTGCGAAGCGCCGTTTCGCAGTCGGTGAATGCAGTGCTGAGCGACACGGCGACGGGTACGATCAGCGCGTCGACGATCCAGACCTACAATCAGTCCGTGCGAACCGCCTACCAGGCCTTCAACACGGCGATCGCCACGGCCGCACAGGCTTCGATCAGCTCGGGCACCACGCTCAGCACCAGCGACGTGACGACCGCGGTGACGAACCTGCAGACGGCGCTTGATACTGCGGTTTCGAGCCTTACCGGTTTGGCGGGTAGCACGAACGATCCCACGAGCACGGTTGATTCGACGGTTTCGGCCCTCACCGCGGCGCTCACTGGCATCGCCGCGCCGACGTCGGGTAGCAACGCCTCCGCTCGCCTCTTCCTGCGGCAGGTTGCCAACGTGATCGGTCAGGCCGAGTTCTCGATCAACCAAACCGTCGCCAAGGCAATCGACACCTACAACACGTCGTTGCTTTGATTGATGCGGAATGGAAAACGCTTCGCCTCACTCAATTGCTGGGTGAGGCGAAGCGTTCTTTAGTTCACTCGTTGTGTCAGCAAGGCACGTCACGCAACGTCTTGCTCTGAAGGCTCGGGCGCTTGCGGTGCGAACATTTTCTTGTCTTCCCACCACGCATCGGCCTTGTGCCCGTTCCACTCACCTGCGCTTGCGCACTGTTCGAGCGCGTCGCGCAACTCTTTCACATCCTGATAGCGATCCGCCGCCTTCTTCTCCATGCACTTCATCACCACGCGTTCGAGATCGGCGGGAATGTTCGTAACGATCTTCGATGGAGCAACAGCGATGTCACGCGCTTGCGACATCATCACGGCGAACGCTGTGTCGCCATCGAAGGGCGGCTGGCCGGTCAGCGTGTGATAGAGCATCACACCGAGTGAGTAGATGTCGGAACGATTGTCGAGCGTGCGCGAGCCTTCAACCTGCTCGGGTGACATGAACTGCGGCGTGCCGCTGACAGTAAAGTCCTTCGTAAGCTGCTCGCCGCCGGCGTCGTCTTTGAGTTTCACGAGTCCAAAGTCGAGGACCTTGGCCACGTCGGTTTCGCCGCCCTGAATCGCCACGAAAACGTTCGCGGGTTTGAGGTCGCGGTGGACGAGCCCCAGAGCATGTGCCTCGGCGAGACCGGAGCATACCTGGCGGAACAGGTAGATCGTTCGTCCTGCCGAAAGCGCGCCGTAGCGGGTGATCAGGTCGGCCAGGCTCAGTCCGCGGAGAAATTCCATCACATAATAAAATGTGCCGTCGTCGGTATGGCCGTAGTCGTAGATCTGAATCGTGTTGGGATGCGCGAGCTGCGCAGCGGCCTGCACTTCACGCGCGAATCGGGCGACGGCTGTGGGGTCGCTGCCTGATTCGTTGCGAATGAGCTTCAATGCGCAGGGACGTTTGAGAAGCTGGTGTTCGGCAAGGTGTACCTCGCCCATGCCGCCCGCGCCGATCTTGCGGAGCAAGCGATACTGGCCGAACTTGCGGGCTTCGTGCAACTGGACGCGAAGGCCGTTGAGCACCATCGCGCCAAAGACCGCCATCGACGCGGCGATCGACATGTAGACGAGGTTCGAGCCTTTTTGTTCGACCGAGAAGAGTCCTTCGGTAGCGCGGGCAAGGTCGGGACGTTCGGTAAGGAACGCCCAGCCGAGCATTGGCACGGCGGCCATCGTGAAGATCACCTTCGCCGCGGTGCCGGGCTTATTCGGGATGAACGTGCCATAGAGGAACATCATCAGAACCATCTGGATCACCCCGTTCTTGATGAACGAGATCACCCCGGCCACGTCGTTCCGCTCCATGAGCGTGAGATTGATGTTGTATTGCGAGATCATCAGCAAAAGGATGAGCCCGCCGAACAACGCGCCTTCGAGAGCGCGAACCGCCCTGGTCGAGAGCTGAATCGGGCTGATCAATGCTGTGGCAATGCCGAACGCCAGCAGTGACCGAACGAGGAGCAATAGCCAGACGTACGTCGCCTCGGTGGTGACGATCCTGAGATTCCAGAAGAACAAAAGCCCGTACATGCCGCCGAGCAGCAGTGCCGAAGCCGCGAGTCGACGGCGGCGGAGGAGGTCGAGCTCGCCGGAAAGGCTCGACATGCTGCCTCTCGCCACAACCGGCCGCGCGACCATGGTCTCCAGCGGGTCGATCGAGCCGTCCTGGTTGAGCGAAAGAGTCTGCGTCGGTTCGAGGTCGATCACCTCGTCGTCAAGCGGTGCGGTCGTCGCCATGGAAGTCGTCTCAATTAGGAATTTCGAGGTGTCTCGTTGAAAGCGACAGGGGCTGGGCGAGTTGTGATCGTCAGGGCTGGCCCTTGGCGGCGTCGATCACTTCCTTGGCCTGCTTGCCCACGTCGCGGATTGTCTTGTCGATGGCGGCTTCCGAGTTCGCGCTGGCCTTCTTCGATTCGCCGGCGCCAGGCGCGGATTTCAGCGTCTCATTCGCACGCTTTTGCAGGTCGTTCAGCCCCGATTCGGCCTGTTTCTCGAGCGATTTGACGTCGAGGTTCTTGGCCTTGTTCAGCGTGTCCTTAACCTCGCCCTTCATCTCGGTGGTCAGCGCCTTGGCTTCCGACTCGAGACGCTCGGTGATCGACCCCTTCTGATTTCCGCTGGAAAGCCAGGGGAGGAAGGTGAACAACGCGAAGACTGCGGCGATGGTGAGGACCGGCTCCACGACGCGGTGCATTGGCTTCTTGAGCTTGCGGCTATCGAGACCATCGCGCAGAGGAACGAGCAAGATCACGCCAAGACCGGCGATGCCGCGGCCGATGTTCAGCAGCACAACGAACGTGGCGCCAAAGAGCGCGAGCGAGCGGCTTTTGCCGACGGCGCCAAGAATCAAAATCATGATGAACGGAATCGAGACAAAATATGCGCTATTGTTGAACCAGCGGAAGATCTTCTGGATCATGCCGACTTCGCGGCGCCAGTGCATTGCGATCTGATTCGCGCCGCCCTTGGCCTTGGCGCGTTTCTCGGCGGCCGCCATTTCGCCGATGTTATAGGGCTTGGAATCTTCGCGATCGAACTCGGCGGCGGCAAGTTGGCCCGGTGTTTGAGGCTTTCTGCGCAGCGATAGGTTTTCGATCGTCAACGGCGAGAGGCCGACGTTCGTCGCAGCAGTTTTGAGCCAGCCGAGTGAGTCGTTGCCAGGGCTTCGCGGCCCGGTGCCAACGGAAGGCCGAGCGGCGGGCGCAGCGGGCCTTGCTGGTGCCGCGGCGGCCGCAGCCATCGCAGGGGCAGGCATCGCGACCATCGACGCGAGCGCTTCTGCACGCGGGATCGACATCATCTGGCCGCAGTTTTTGCAATGACCGCGCTTGCCGGCCAGCTTGGAGTCGACCTCAAAGCGGGAGCCGCAGCTCTGGCAGAAAAAGACAATCGCCATGTCTCGCTCCCTATCAGATTTCGATGGAGGACACCGACGTCCACCTCATATGCATTAGAAGTAAACCAGCCCCAGCCCGAGCACAAGCATCACGATCAGAAGAAATCCCTCGTCGAAGCGGTCGAGCAAGCGGAAGTAAACATAGGACAACCCCAGCGTCTTTGCCAGGAAAATGCCCCACTCGCGGTAATTTGGATTCTGGTTCGGCGCCACGAAGAAAATGAAGCTGATAAAAGCAATCCCGAGGGTGTAAAAAATTGACAGAAACAAGATGTTCTGCCGCAAGTTATCAAACTTGAGGAAAATCTTCACAATCGAATACAAGTACACCAGTTTGACAAACGCATAAAACATCAGGATCGAATTGCTGGCCATCGACCACATTTCGGAAACTCCAAACGAACGCCCAGGTACCGCCTACCCGTGTCAACTAACGGTAGTACGCTCCCGGGGCGTTGCCAACAATTTGTGAATCTCAGTTGAACCTATGTTTTGGCGACGGGGGCGTCGAACTGGAAGTCAACGATCGAAACGTCGTCGACGAATTGCTCGCGCCCCTGCAACTCACGCCCCAGCGCGATGAGGTCGTCCATTACCGGTTTGCCTCCGAGCGTTGCTTCGGAGACGAACTTCGCGAACTCGTCGAACGGCCACATCGACTTCTTCTCGTCGTTTCGCTCGATCTCGTACGCACCATCGCTGAAGAGAAACAGGCGGGCAGGGCCGTCGAGTGTCACCGTGCTGACGGCGAACTCGATGTCCTCGAAAGCGCCGACCATTGGCCCCTTGGGGTGCAACTCCTCGGCCGGCTTGCCGTTGCGCACGAGCAGAGCAGGGGGATGACCACCGCCGGAGAAGTCGAGCCGGCCTGTTGGCTTGTGATAGACGCCGTACCAGATGGTGAAGTAGAGGTTGTTCTGCTGCTCCATCTGGAACGCGAGATTGAGCGCGGCGACAACCTGCGACGGATCGCGAAAGTCGGTGTCGGGTAGCGACTTCGAGCGAATGGCGTTGAGCGCCGAAACCGCGAGCAACGCCGGCCGAATGCCGTGGCCGCTCACGTCGAGCAGGAAGAGGACGAAGTGATCGTCATCGAGCCAGTGGTAGCCGAAGGTGTCGCCGCCGAGGGTCGCCGAGGGGATGAACCGCCAGTCGGCGCGAATCTCGCCCTTTTTGAGCGGAGGCGGCAGCAGCGAACAGACATACTTTGACGCATGCGCCACGTCTTCGGCGAGCGCTTTCTCCTTCGCCGCAAGTTCGTGGTAGGCGAGGTTACGTTCTTTGAGGTTGATGAAACCTTTGGAGTGATGGCGGATGCGAGCGAGCAGCTCAATGCGGTCGGGCAGTTTGACGACGTAGTCATTCGCCCCGCGTGCAAACGCATCTGCCTTGGTTTTGGGGTCTTCCTCGGCGGAAAGCATGATCAACGGAGTGTCGCGCGTCGAAGGATTGGCGCGGAAGGCATCGATCAATTGCAGGCCGTCGACGTCGGGCATCACCAGGTCTTGGAGGATGACCGTCGGCTCAAAGCTCGCGGCGGTTTCGATCGCGCGCAGGCCGTCGTCGAGATAGTGGAAGGCGATGTCGGGCTCGCCTTCGAGCATTCGCCCCACGGCCTTGCCAATCAACTTCATATCGTCGATCAGCAGCACGCGAATGGAGGGCGATCCCCCGACCGATACATCCTCCATCACATCAAGTCCTTCGCCTTGGTTTTGCAAATAGCCAAAATGAACATAGTTTGCCTATTGTAACTCCCAACGCAATAATCCGCGAGGGGGAGCCCCAAGGCTATTTTGCTTCTGACTCGGAGTCGGGAACTGGCGACTTGTTTACGAATTCAAGTGATTTCTCGATAAGGATTTCGCCCGTCATCTCGCCAAGCGAGGTGCGCGAGACATAGTCGTAGCGGGGGAAGCTCTTGAAATCGACTTTTGTGAGGATGTAACCAAATGCTTCATTGGTTAATCCAAACAGAAGATGATGGTTTCCCTTCATCTTCCGCTTGAGATAGAAGCCGATGTTCGGCAGCGCTTCGCCCGGGATCGTCAGAATCTGCGCGTTGCCGATATTCACGAGATTGACGCGGGCGTTGATCGTGTGGTCGTCGTTGTGAGGATACTTGAGCGGCGAGAGCAGAATGACGGCCCACATCAGCGGCGATTCAACGGGGAACTTCACTTCGATGGCGTCGCAAAACAGGCTTGGGTTGGCCTGAACGGGCACATCCTTCACAAGCCGCTGGGCTTCGCTCGCCATGAGCTGACCAATGCGGATGCATTCCTCCCAGCGTCGCGAATCATTCCAGACACCGCGTTGGGCATCGCGCGGGGTGGAGAGGTCGCGGTTGTCGGCGGTAATCATGCCGCCTTGCGCACCATTCATGAAAAGTGCCACGCCACCCGCGTCGGCTTCGAGTTTGTCGCAGAGCGGGCCAATCAGGTCGGGGCTGCAAATGCCGACGTTGTTACCCAGAACTTCGGGGTGAATCGCGTAATTCACCATCGTGGCGACTGGCTTGCCGTTCTTGCCGATCGCCTGAATGACGGACATCCTGCGATCGTAAAGGTCAGGGGCGTAATAGTTGTAGGCGATCTTCCCTTTCGCCTCGCCAGTGGCGATTTTGAGGGTGACGTCCTGCAAACCGTTAATCGCTGCGTTCACCGCTTCAGCGGCCTTGTCGCAGACCGACTGCATGTATTTGAGATCGCCGGTGTGGCCGTTTTTCGGGTCGGGGAAGGCGTAGCAATCGGGGGCGCTGTGGGTGTGCGTCGAGCCGATGAGGATGTTTTTCGCGGGAATGCGAGGGACCTTGGCGCGGATGCGGTCGCATAGCACGCCAGGGAAGCCGAGGAGGTCAAGCTGCACGACGGCGACTGAGACATCGCCATTGCGGAAGACCATCGCCCGTGCGGTCAGCTCGCCGCGTTTTTCTTTCACAGGATTGGGCGTGCCCATACCGCCCGAAACGGGTAGCAGTGGGTTTGGCGTGATGTTGCGGGTTGCAGCGCCGACTTGCATGCCGCCCTCGGCCTGGGACGTTGCGAGTCCCAGCAGAAGCGCGGCGGAAAGCGCCAACACATGGCGCGCGGGGATCGTCCGGAACACGTCTCGGCGCATCGATGAACCTCGCAAAATACAAACGCTGTGGAGAGTCGAGGTTCCTTGACTTTACCTGACGCCGCCAGCGGTGCAATCTTGTGCGCGATCTTCGATGAAAACAAAATCGGCGACGCGATCTCAGCAAGGGCCAAGATGGCATCGCCGTGCGGTTTATCGCGCCGCGAAACAGACGCTCAGGCCGATTTCTTCGAGAGAATGGTGCTGAGTGAAAGTCCGATGTAGATGAGCGAAATTGTGACGGTCAGGTAACCGGAATGCTGGTGCATGGTGCGCATTTTCTGATCGGCGCCGCTGGCGATCATGAGACCCATCACAAGCTGGGAAACGATCAGCAATGCGGCAAGGGCGCCGAGGACGATCACGGCAATCTTCATGGCTGCTCCAAACGGTGCGGACGGAAATACTCTGAAGGGCTCAGCTTACCCCATTTCGTCCGCGAAGTCAGCCGCGTGGACTAGCGCCAGACGCGCCTCGCCTCGGCCTGCATCGCCTTCAGGCTGGGATTGGTCTGGCGGAAAAACGCCTTCACAGCGTCGGCGAAGGCCTTGGTTGCGGCGTCAACCGCCTGTCCCGCCTGCGTGAACATCGCACCCGAGCGAGTAAGTTCCTTCATCGCCGCATCGAACTCGGTCTGCGCCAGCGATTCGACGCGTTTCGCCTCGGCGAGTTCTGACGTGGCGCGAGTTGCTGAGTTGGTCGCGGCGACAAGTTCGCGTTGCCACGTTGCTTTACGATCGCGGGCAACCTGCGCCTTTTCACGCGCAGATTCTGCGAGAGAGGAAGCATCGCTCGCCGTGCGAATCGCGTTTTCACGAGAGCGTGTGATGCGCTCGGCCTCGACTCTTTTCATCGATTCTTCAAAGCTTGCGACGGTGAGACTTGTCGATTTCCGCGTCGCCTGGATTTCCGCGACGGCACGTTTCGGCGAATCAATCTTGTGTTTGTGTTCGAGCGTGAACGCGATCGTGAGCCGCTGCGTTTGCAGATCGAGCTCGGCCTTGTTTACTGTGGCTTTGCCCTGATTTCCCTGAGCAAGCAAACGCAGGCAGCCGGCGGCCTGACGAGCGGGTTCAGTGCCCATGACGTTCAGAACTGATGCATCGCCTGATGCGCGGCGAATCAGTTCATCCTTTTTGAGGGCGACGGCCATCGCGGCAAGGCTGCGGCTTTTGGGAGCGAGGTCCATCGGCCCGGCCGTCCCCTGGCGAAATGCGCCGGCAATGGCATCGAGCGTTGCGCCGTTCCCTTTCGTAAAATCTGTCCCCAAGCCGGCAAGATCGAACGTTGGCGGTACGAGTTTCTCGCTGGTGCGTTCGATTGCGTTGGTAGGCGAGAACGTGCCGAGAGGTTTATCGCGAACAATGGCGAAACCGGTGCGGGGGATATCAAGCTCGAACGAGCCGTGGCGGAATGATGTTTCACGTTTCAGGCCAACCTGCCGGAGCACTTCGAGAGGAATGCTCGACGACCCGGCCGGCTCGTATCGCTTTGTTACGGTGAATCCGACCGGCTGAATCGACAGGCCAAACTTTGTCGAATGGCCGGTTTTGATCAGCTCGATGAGCGCGTCGCGGACACCGTTGCTCAGGTCGAGATCGCCTTGCGACTTCATCCAGGTGATGACGTCTTCATATTCGAGCTGGATGAGATGTGCAGTCTCGCGCATTTCGCCGGAGATGCTCCCGGGACCTGTCAACTCATTCTCGCCGGTGTCGATGCCGAATCGCTGCGGGTCGGCCCAGTTCAGGAGCCGTTCGGAAATCACGTAAACACGCTGCTGGCTATGCTGTTTCAGAATCGTGTCGCGGACTTGCTCGTAGTTCGAGTGCTGCGTGACCTTGATCCCGAGCGCATCGACGGCGAGGTCGATCATGTCGACTTTCGAGCGAGGAGTCGAACCGCCGAACATCTTTTCGAGTTCGCTGGGCGACACGCTTGCACCAAAACCAGGTTGTAGACGCACGTCCCACGCGCCGGTAGCGAAGTTGAGTGTGAAGAGACCGTTTTGGTGAAGCGAATAGGCTTCGAATTCGCTGGGAATCGCGGGCTGTGCGACTTCACGTTTTGTGAGTCGTTCAACAGCCTGCTTTGCGGCGTCGCGGGCGGTGGTCGATTGCGTTTCGTCCTTCGATGCACGATCGGCGGCTTCGGTCGCGTCAACGAGCATACGTTCGACGGCGGCCTTGGCGTCGGTTGTCGCATGAAGGGCCGATTCGCGGGCGGCGCGCTGTCTTCGCGCGCTCAGCAGATAATCGGACGCATCGCTCACGCGCTTGCGTGCAGCAGCAACGTCGAGTTCCGCACGCTTTTGCTCGCGCTTGGCAGAGTCGATCGCTGTGCCCGAACCCTGGTTGGTTTCGGCACCTCGCGTTTGTCCCTGCGCACAGGCGACGAACGCCACGATTCCAACCACCACCGCGCCGACGGTGTGCCGCGCACGCATCGCGCTACTCCCTTCCGATCGAACGCCGCGAGCGGTTCGAACGCCGGCGGCCAGCCATCAGTCCATGATGGCCCATGCGCCCGAAATCGACGTTGCGAGGCGGGCGCCGTGAATCGATTCGCGCGATTTCAGGCTGAGTTCAGTCGAGCGTGAGCAATGGCACGACTTTTCCTTCGTGCGTGAATCGACCGATTGCGAATCTTGCGCGGGTCTGGTAACCGAGAACGGCACGTAGCCCCGGCTTTGCCAGGCTACGGTAGATCAGCAACCCATCGCGGCCCGGACCCCATGCAACTCGCGCCCCGAATGCGACTGAAGCATCGCACTTTTTCATGTTCTCGGTGACTGTCAGCACCCGCCACTGAGTCGGCGCCTTGCCCCAGGCGATGAGGCTGGGCAACCAGCGCCGGCGGCCGGCGGAGCCGTTTGAGATCTGGATGCTGTCGTCATCCAGTACGAGCTTTCCCTTATCACTCTCATAAGGGAGAGCGGGGAGGCCAAAAGGAATGACGGTCGCCTTTTTTCGTGGCGACCCGAGCGTGACCGAACGCTGGCCGTCGGTCATCGCTGCCGCCATGCCCGGGGCGATGGGGAGATGAAGCCCGCTAGCGGTCGCCGGTCCCTCTTCTTGTTGCGCGACGATCGCGACATCCATGAATCGCAGATTCACAACGGTGCGCGTGATGCGCGTGTCGCCCGACTTGAATGTCCATTCAATGCAATCGACCTGCGAATTCGAGAACCAGCAGCTCGGTTTGGCTGCCTTCGCACGTGGCGGAGTGAGCCACGCGCCCGAGATCCACGGTTTGCCGAGGCTCGCAACTTCGATGGCGTCGGCCTCGGATTTCAACCTGGCGTCGACGGCACACCACGACGATTCGTTGGTCCAGTCGTTACGGAGCGATGCCAGGACCTGACCCGACTCCGATCGTCGCGGCGAGGGGAGGGCTCCTCGGGCTGCTTTGCCGCTCGGGCTCCAGCCGCCAACAACCTTCGAAAGACCGGGATCGAGCGATTCGGCAGCGAGGGCTTTTAGCGTCGTGAGGTTTGCGGCGGATTTTTCGACGGAACCGAACACGGGCGCGCCATCGGGACGGGTGAAGTGCAGAACGCGCCAGAGCCAGCCAGAGACCTTTGCCGCTTCGATCCTGGGCCAGCCGTCTGAACGTTGTGCGCGTGCGCGATGGATTCGCTTGAGATGCGGCAGCCAAAGGGTTGTCGGCAATGACTTGGGACAACCCTCGGAGGTTAGCTCGCGGTCGAGCCAGCGCTTCAATCCAGAAAAATCGGCCGACTCTTCCCATCGCGCACAGGCCCGTTCCAGCGCCTCATCGACACTACCCTGCACCCTCGCCATCAGGCTTCCCTCTCGAAGAAAACTCGTCTGCATAAGAACTAGGCGAGATTGCCGTGCGATTCAACAAGACCGGGGTTTGGGGAGCCGGTCGAATTGGTGAAGTCCGCGTTGGTTTTCAGATTTTCCACGGTTAGAGCAAGAAAGTAAAGAGTTATCTCCAAAGGATTTGGGGGTGAATCGTTCGTCTGTTCTCGAATCGTTTTTTGGAACTGGCATGGCCCTTGCATCTAGGTACTGGCGTGAACGACAAAAGACACGAGAGTAAGCAAAGAGGTGAGTGAAGGACGTCGCGAAGAGGCGAGTTTGGTCGAGCGGCGATCCTTAATCATACATTGTTAGGAGCCACCCCACTGGCGACGGTCGTCTGGGCAACCAGCCGTCCAACCGCCACAGGGCGAGCGGGTTGCCTCGCACGACCCCCCCGCTCGCCCTTCTTACATGGCGCTCGGCTGATCCTGAACAGGGATTGGCAGAGCGACCTGAGCAGAGTCGGTCGGTCAGATAAACCAGTGCGGCCATGGGAGAGGTGGTTGGCACTGGCGGAACCTGGCCGATCGGCTTTTTTTATGCGCCTATCTTCCCAATTGTTAAATGAGTCAATTTGGAATTAGTCGGACTTTGTCTCATTTCCGTTGCGAATGGAGAAATCGTCCGTTCCCGTTTCAGGTTCAGGGAAGGCAGATCCGATATAACCTGCGACTCCCTAATCGTTGCTGAACTATGTCAATACGAAGTTCGCACGGTGGTGGGGATCGCATCTATGTGAGTGAATCCACCTGGCAGAGTGGATGAGTTCCGAAGGATTGGAACGGAGGATTTTCAGGATGAAGCGTACCAGCGGCCCAGGATGGGCCTTTAAGACGATGGCGGCCCTCGCGGCTGTCGTTCTCTGCGCCCAAGCTCAGGCGCAAAGCTACTCCCGCGGATTTGCACCGCCGCGCGACCCCGCGCTGCGTCAGGTACAGGTTCCTGTGCCGACTCCGCCGGTCCCGCCTGCACCGAGCGCGCCCGTGCCGGCTGCTCCCTCGGTCCCGACGGCGCCCGTTCCCACCGTACCCACCGCGCCTGTTCCCACCGTACCCACCGCGCCTGCGGCTCCCTCGCTGCCTGTGCCGGTTGGCGATAACATGCCGATTCGCGGTGAAGAGAACGCGACCGACCTGAGCATTCCCCGTGCGGGTAGTGCGGCAGGTGGTGGCGAGCCCACCGGTGAAGAAGCGAAGGAAGAGGAAGCGGCCGCGCCCGCCGCTGAGCCGGGTCTTCTGACCAAGTTCCTGGGCATGGAAGACTCCAAGCTCAAGGTCTATGGCTGGATCCAGAACAGCTACACCGGCAACACGAACGGTCGCCCCAAGAACGGCCAGAATGCCGGCGTTAACCCGAACTTCCTCGCCAATTCGTGGCAAGGTAATCAGTATTACCTCATCTTCGAACGCCCGCTCGAACAGAACGACGAAATCAACTTCGGGTTCCGCGTTGACAACCTGTTCGGTAACGACTGGGTGTTCAACCACTCCCGCGGTATTTTCGACACGATGAACATCCCCGGCCGGTTCGCGGGTTATGACCCGGCCCAGTTCTACCTCGAAGGCCACTTCCCGGTGCTCACCGAGGGCGGCCTCGACGTCAAGGTCGGCCGTTGGTACACCCTGGCCGGTTACGAGCAGGTGCCAGCCATCGCTCGTCCGCTGCTCTCAGTGCCGATCATGTTCAACTACGGTCAACCGTTCACCCACTTCGGAGCACTCACCACGCTCCACGTGACCGACAAGTTGAATGTGTATAACGGTGCGATCAACGGGTGGGATCGCGAATTCGACGCCCGGTACGCCTATGGCTACATCGGCGGTATCAACTACACCTTCAACGAAGATAAGACGAACATCGCCGTCACCTACGTTGGCGGTCCGAACCAGTTCCCCAGCTTCATTCCCCAAGGTCAGCTCATCCAGCCGACCGGTACCCCGGTCACCCCGGCACAGTTCGCCGGCAAGTTCAACCCCGGCTACGTCGGCAACTGGCGCAGCTTGTTCACGACGGTCATCTCCCACAAGTGGAGCGATAAGCTCACGCAGCTCATCGAAACCGACCAGGGCTGGGAAAAGAACCTGCCCTTCGTGAACGGCAAGATTCGTCGTCAGGACGTGGGTTGGTATTCGTTCGGTAACTGGTTCCTCTACCAGTTCAACGAGAAGCTGACCGGCGTGTATCGTACGGAAGTCTTCTTCGATGGCTCGGGTGTTCGCACCGGCACGACGGGCGGTAACTTCTACGAGCACACGCTTGGCTTGATCTACAAGCCCAAGTCGTGGCTCTGGATTCGCCCCGAAGCCCGCTACGACTACTCGCAGTTCGTCAACTTCTACAGCGACGGCAAGCGGAACAGCCAGCTCACGCTCGCGTTCGACATCATCTTGCTGTTCTGATCTGAGCCCAAAGATTTGCCCCCCGAGCTATCACCTTCGATCAGCCACTCTCCCAGCCGCCGGCTCCATACTCATGGAGCCGGCGGGTGTTTTTTTGCGCGTAAAGCTTGCAAGCATTGCTGACTGGTGCTGCACAAAACTCAAGGGCGTTTGCTGCAAATGTGAGCAGCCAAGACATGGGTTGGCTTTGAACTCACAAGAGACAGTTTGACCTAAAGCTTTTGTTTTGTTTGATTTGCGAAAGATCATTTGACGAACCGAAAAAATGTCCTATGTCGGCACGACAGTTTCATAAGGGAGGGGCTCGAGGCGCAATCTCATCTTTGCCCGTGCGCTGGGCGTTCCTGAAATTCCGATTGCAAGTGCTTCATCCCAGCAGGTTCCTCGCATCAAAGGGAACCCGCTGAATCACTGTTATCTGCCGAGGGGCTCTCCAAGATGATCATCAGGCTTTTGACTTGGGTTGGTTGTTCAACCGTAGCGGGTTTAACTGTGATTATGTCGTTCATGAATGGACTGCCTGACGACACCAAACCCAAAGACTCCGAGCCGCTCGTTGTTGTGAGTGCCGACTCTCGTCCTTCGGTCCTCAGTGTGAAGAAGCCGGTCGTTGGTCCCGGCTCGGCAATCGGCGAGTTGAAGAATGTCGAGAAGCCCGAGCTGAAGGAATCTGACAAGGACGCGACTCCAGTCAAGTCAGACGCGGCTCATAGTACGATCCGCTGATCGTTGATCTTGGTCGCGATTATTAGGCGGATGTCGGCATATTCTGCCAATCGCCTTACCAGATCGGTAAGGTCGATCATGTTTGTGTAAATTTGTGGCGGTCCTGACCTAGCATGACGACATCGGCTCACGTTGGCTCGGCACCGAACTCGTTGTTGGCGATCCCATTCGTTCTGCTGCTCGGTGCTATAGCTGCCTTGCCCCTTATTGAAGTAACCTCGCACTGGTGGGAAAAAAATCGCTCGAAGCTTCTTGTTAGTTTGGTCTTAGGGGGAATTGTCCTCGCCCATTACGGGTTGCGTGGTTGGGGTTATCACGACGCGCAGCCTGGAGTGGAGACGGTGGTCGCGGTACTCGAGCATGCGATCTTGCAGGACTATTTGCCGTTTCTCGTTCTCTTGTTCAGCCTGTATGTGATTGCCGGCGGGATGTGGATCGAAGGCGACATTCGCGCCTTGCCCTCCGTGAATACTGCATTTCTCGCTCTCGGGGCTCTCGTGGCCAGTTTCGTTGGCACCACTGGCGCATCGATGATCCTGGTTCGCCCGCTTTTGCAAACGAACAGCGAACGCAAAAATGTGCGCCACACGATGGTGTTTTTCATCTTTCTGGTTTCAAACATCGGTGGCTGCCTGCTGCCTCTTGGTGATCCACCTCTGTTCATGGGCTACCTACAGGGTGTGCCATTTCTCTGGACGCTCCGGCTAGTCCTCCCCTGGCTGTTCACTGTGAGTGTGATCCTCGGCATTTATTACGTATGGGACAAACTTGCATATCGGCATGAAGCGCCGGAATCAATTGCCTTCGACGACGCGACGTACGTGGCGCCGCGCCTTGGTGGAAAGCGAAATCTCTTTTGGCTATTGGGAGTTGTACTGACTGTTGCGCTCGTTGTTCCGGGCCAGCCGATACCCGGCACCGGAATCGTACCCCGTGACTACATCCGTGAGGCAATTCTTCTGTCACTCGCTGGCCTTTCGTTGGCAACAACCCCACGTGGTCTGCGTTTGCTGACAGGATTTTCGTATGGGCCGATCATCGAAGTCGCATGTCTGTTCTTGGGAATTTTTCTCACGATGCAGCCGGCGATTGAGATTCTCCAAGCCCACGGTGCGGAGCTCGGCCTCGAATCGCCCGCTTCATTCTTTTGGGCGTCAGGCAGTCTTTCGAGCGTCCTCGACAATGCGCCGACGTACCTCGTTTTTCTGGAAATCGCCAAGACAATGCCAATTCAGGCGGGCAACACAGCGGTGCCGTTGATCGCCGATGGAGCAGTCGATAGCGCCCGGCTTGCGGCAATGTCGCTGGGGGCAGTTTTTTTGGGTGCGATGACGTATGTCGGTAACGGCCCAAATCTTATGGTTAAATCGATTGCCGAGTCTCGCGGCGTGAAAATGCCGAGCTTCTTTGGTTATGTCGCATATAGCGTTGGTGTCTTGCTGCCCGTATTCATTTTGATGTCGTGGTTGTTCATAAAGTGATCGTCGCGAGAGGATCTGGTCGGCTGGCGCGTCTTAGTCGAACACCCCGGATCCAGCTCAACCGTTATTCGTATGCTCGCGTTTGTAGCTTGAGATGCGCATTGGACTTGGCTGCTGCTCGCTTCAATCAAGCGATCGTTTCTTTTCATCGCACCGACTTGTAGTTCCTGGTCTTGGAACGCTACTGAAAGCTGCTTGCCCACATCACTGAGGCGGGTCTGCCCAAAAACGAACGAGATCTGCTTATTGTCTAAGCAGATCAGCGTATGGTCACGATTCACGTCACTTTGATACGACCTGCAGAGAATAGGTCTAAACTCTTTTGATCTGGTGAGTTAAGGGATTTTACTCTCGGGTGTTGGAAAAATTCCGATCTTGGCATGCCAATTTCTTAATGGGCGTGCCTAAGGGTTTCGCATTCTCATCCCCGTGCTTCATCTCCGGAAGCCATTTCACGTTTCGTCACGCCCGAGTTTCGTGTCCGGTGGGCTCCGCAGTGTTTCGGGGTCCGCTCTCTCTAGTCGTCCTGCCGAGGAGTGCTCCACATGATGGTGCGTATGCTGAGTCGGGTGAACTGTTTCGCCGTAGGTTGCCTGGCGATTCTGTTGTCGTTTTCGGCGACGGTGTCGAACGAAGCCAAAGCCCAGGACGCCGTGCCCCCCGCTGCGAAAGCTGCGGCTGAGCCCGCCAAGGCGGAAGAGAAGAAGTCAGAAGCCGCAGCCGCGCCTGCCGCAGCACCCGACATGACGGTAACGCCCGACAAGCCGGATTCGGCTGGCGCCTATACCGGCGCGTTGACGACGGGGCAGCTCACGAAAGAGGGTGACAAAATCACCCCTGGCAGCATCGCACAGGACACGAAGTCACTGAAAATTGGCATTAACATGGTATGGACGCTCATCGGTGGCTTCCTCGTCATGTTCATGCAAGCCGGCTTCGCTCTGGTCGAAACGGGGCTCATTCGGCGCAAGAATGTGGCTCACACCATGGCGATGAATTTCGTTGTCTACGCGCTCGGCATGATCGGCTTCTGGATTTGCGGATTCGCTTTTGCGTTCGGCAACTTCGGAGCGATCGGTGCCTTCGACGGTCCGAACATCCTCAACAAGGGCTTAACCCTCTTCGAGATCAACGGCAAGCCGTTCGAGTGGATTGGTCTCAAGGGTTTCTTCCTTGGCGGCGACACAAACGACGCCTCGGTGCTCGTGCTGTTCCTTTTCCAGATGGTGTTTATGGACACCACCGCGACCATCCCGACCGGTGCCCTCGCCGAACGCTGGAAGTTCTCGTCTTTCGTCGTCTACGGCCTGTTCATCTCGATGATTCTCTACCCCGCGTACGCTTCGCTGGTGTGGGGCGGCGGCTTCCTTGCTGACCTCGGCTTGATCTTCGGGCTCGGCAACGGTCACCTCGACTTCGCTGGTTCCAGTGTGGTGCACATGACAGGCGGTGTTACGGCACTCGCAGGGGCGATCATCGTTGGGCCGCGTATTGGCAAGTTCAACAAAGACGGCTCGGCGAACGCGATTCCCGCTCACAACCTCGCACAGGTCGTTCTCGGAACCCTGATCCTTGCGTTTGGCTGGTTCGGATTCAACGCCGGCAGCACTCTGTCGGGTACGGACGGCCGCATCGCGTCGATTTGCGTCTGCACGATGCTCGCCGGTGGCGCGGGTTGCTTGACCTCGATGTTCTACATGTGGATGGCGTTCAAGAAGCCAGACCCGACAATGGCCTGCAACGGCCTGCTCGCTGGTCTTGTTGCGATCACCGCTCCATGCGCGTTCGTCGATCCGATCATGGCGGTCGTCATCGGCGGTGTCGCCGGCATCCTGGTGATCTGGAGCGTGCTGTTTGTCGAGAAGGCACTCAAGGTCGACGACCCTGTTGGTGCGATCAGCGTTCACGGAGTCTGCGGCGCGTTCGGTTGCATTTGCCTCGGTCTGTTCGCTAACGGCCAGTACGGTGGCGGCCTCAACGGCGTGGCAGCCGCTCCAAAGGGACTCTTCTACGGTGGCGGAGTCGGTCAGCTTGCTGCCCAGCTCATCGGCGTGGGCACGAACATCCTGCTTGTCTTCCCAAGCGCCTTGCTGTTCTTCTTCGTCACCGAGAAGCTCATCGGCAACCGCGTGCCGACCAGGGCCGAAGTTGAAGGTGTTGACCTCGAAGAAATGGGCGTGTTCGGTTACGTGGACGAGGACACTCGAGCCGTCGAACTTGCTGGCCAGGAAGTGCTTGACCGTCTTAACGACGCGATGAAGAAGACCGCCGCCGCCAAGCCCGAGGGCGTCAAGGTCTGAGATTGCCGGTCACCATCGGATCGCAATGAGACACCAGGCCCCGTTTGGGGCCTGGTGTTTTTGTGCGCTTTGGATTGAGCGACGTCGCTCGATCTCATGATCTCAGCGCCGCCATTCAGATCACCGCTTTCACTTGCCCGACAGGAGTTTGATCTCACTGAGAAGAAACTCGCGGACAATCACCCCCTGATTGTTCGAGGTGACCACCGTGTGCGACTCGGGCAGATCGAACGCACCAACGCGCTTCCAGGCATCGCTGACCGACTCCGACCGGGTAAGTGCGCCCGACTTCGCATCCCAAACCTGGACGAGGTAGGTCTTGGGCAACTCCTTCCCCTCGGCATTCTTGGCGGTGTCGAGATTGACGATCGTCAGGCTCGACGAGCCCATGTCGCGGTTCACGGTCGTGATGTGGCCATCCTTGATCCGATAGCTCGACGCGAATCGACCGCCTTCAAATTCGAGCAAGCGCCCGAGCGGATGAGTTGCATCGTCATCAGCAAACCGCAGGACGGGACGATCGGACGTCGCTTCCGCTTTCCTGTGCAGGACGATCGAGCCAAGTTGATCCGCGATCCAACCGGCGTGGACGTCGTCGTCGAGCGAGAGCTTCGGCTTGCCATCGGCGGGAACTTCGACGGTGCCGTTGAAGTCGCGGCCTTCGATCACGCCGCTAATTTTCGCGGAGAACCCGGGGAACTTCGTCCACTGCGCCCGCGACGCGATCGCCTTTTCAAACTCGGCGACCGCTTCGGAATCGGCGTCATCGCGCTCGAGCGGATAGCGGAAAGCAACTGTCGTGAACTCGCGAATCTCGACATAGCTCGCGCCATCACGCACGCCCGGCGTTTTCACGACGCGCTCGGCATAAACCGAGAACTCGCCCTTGCCCGGTTTCCAGCTTGCCTGACCGGCGTCGTTGGTGACGAACGTGTGGTTCGTGAGATCGATGTCGACCGTGGTGAGCTTGATGCCGCTCGCCGGCTTGCCATCGACGAGCACGGTGAACGTGGCCGAATCTCCCTCGAAGCGCGGAACGATTTCAAAGGGCACTTCGGGCTTGGGCTTGAACGCATTCACGTCGTTTGGCGATCCTGCGACCGCTTTGGGATAGTAGCGCAGCAGGAACGACGGCTTGTTCGCCTGGGCACGCACGCCGTAATCGCAGACGCCAATCACGGCGATGCTGCCGCTCGCTGGCAGGGGGGCGCGGAGGCGATCGATGCCGGGCTTGACGGGAAGTTCTTCGAACGCGCCGGGCTTCGGTTGAACCCACAGCTTCGTGCCGGTGAGCTTGGCGATGAATCGCGGGTCTCCCGCTTCGGCCTTCTCGCTGAAAAAGACCTCAGCGCGACGGCCGCCTTCACCGAGCGGGCTGATACGCACGAACAAGAAATGCGCCTGCACGCTGGCCTGGTTGAGGGTGATGATCGCAAAGACGGCAATCGCCAGTCGGCGGACGCTGGGAACGCAAGAGCGGTCGATCATGAGTAAGCTCTCAAAGAGACGACGAAACGTCAAAAACCTGCACGGAATTCGACACGTCGAAGGTAGCCCGGTTCGCCCCGAATTGCGACCAGAATCCCATTGAGACCGAACCACGGCTCGACCATCATTGGGAGCGTTGTTGTTCCCAGGATTCGACGGAGCTTTCACGTGACGCGTTCACGATCATTTCTTACGGCGGCAGTCTTCCTGGCAGCTTGCAGCCTGGCGCAGGCCGAGCAGTTCGTGCTGTTCGACGTCACGTTCACGATGACCAAGGCCGACGCCGACAATGCCAAGCCCAGCAAGTCGCACTATTATGTCAAAGGGAATCTGATCAACGCCGGCCGTCCCCGCGACTGGACCGCGCCTGTCGACTATCGCAACGGCACCGCGCACGTGCGTCTCGAAGTGCTCGACAAGCCGGCCGGCGATGCCCCCACCACCTGGACGATCTGCTACATCCCCAACAAGGGAAAAGGCAACGGTTACGGCTGCACCGGTACGCAAGTCTTCACAAAGGCGGGCGTTTATGAAAAAGATGTGCCGATGAAATCATTCTGGCAAAACGACGCGATCATCTGGTCCGAGGGGATCAAGCAGATGGACCTGGTAATCAAGGATGACAGCGGCGGTTCGGGTCATGCGCACAAGCGTAAGGATCACGAAAAGTTCTTCCCGACGAAGGTGCGGATTACGGTCGTGCAGGTTTCGGCGGGATCAAAGTATGATGCGGCGAAGGTGCCGGGATTGTCGACGGCGCCAAAGACGGTGAGCGCCGAGGTTGCGTCGCCTGAGGCCGTAAATTGCTGCGCCGGCAATTGATGCCGGCGCTTGCTTTGATGGGAATTGCGCGGTTGGAACAACACAGTGGATTGGCTTCGGTGGCCTGGACAACTCGTTGTCCAGATCGCGCAGCCACAAGAGGGCAAAGCGTAAAAGATCGCAATGGCCTTCAGTCGCTTCGCGACCAAGACAAGCAAGTTGTCCCGGTTACCACCTACTCATCGTGTCTAACACCGAGTGCGTAACTCCTTTTCAATTCAATCATCGACGAATCGGCAACAGTTGGCGAAGCCTGGCGTCTCGCAGGAGAATTCCCAGCCAGAGTACGACCCCGATGGCCGCAGGCATGATGAACGAGTCGCGCATGTGCACATGAGTCGCAATCGCGCCACCCAGGTAGCCAGTGAGCAAGATCGCGCCGAGGACGCACGTTTGCGGGATCGCGTAGAGTATCACGCAGACCAACTCCACAGCGCCGAGCGGCCCCATGACGTTGGCGTCCATGCCGGATTTGGCGGCGAACTGTTCGAGAAAGCCTTCAGGCGGACGAAGCTTCGTGAAAGCGCTCATGGCAAAAAGCGGGATCGGCAGGATGGACAAAACCCAGCCGATCCACTTGAGCGCCTTGGGCGGCTGCGCGGGGGTAACGTCGGTCGACATGATTCAGGTTCCTGTTGAGTGGAATGAAACGCCGCGATCAAAGTCCGGCGAGTTCCTTCACGCGGTCCCACGCCTCTTGCGGCGTCGAGGTTGTACCATGCTCCATGCCGATGTAGCCGGCATAGCCCTGACGTCGTAGAAAATTGAAGATGTTTCGATAGTTTGTTTCGCCCGAGCCTGGTTCCTTGCGACCGGGGACGTCTCCCACTTCGACGAACGAAACGAAACCTTTTTTGAGTCCCTCGGCGAGCGTGTTGAGAATGTTCCCTTCGCCCAAGGCACGATGGTAGATGTCGAAGTCGACCTTGATGCGCGGATGGTTCGCGCCGGCGGCGTAGCGATACGCGTCGCCGACCGTGAGCATCGTCATCTGCGGCGACTCGACGCGGTTTAGCGGTTCGAGGGTGAGAAACACGTCGTAAGACTCGGCGATAGGCCCGGCTTTCTTCAGTCCGGCAACGATCTGAGCCTCCTGGACGTCCCAGGGAATATCCTTCTGCTTCGCGCCGACGAACGTGATCAAATTTGGCGCACCGAGGCGCTTGGCAATCTTGCAGGTCTTCTCGAAGTCAGCGAGAAACTCCGCTTCCTTGCCTGTTTGCGTGAGGCCGGTTGACCAGCCTGTCAGCGGGTTGCCGCTGATCGACGCACACGCCATCTTGTGCTTGGCTTGAACCTTTAATAACGCGTCAATGTTCTTGTTCGTGTACGACCAGATGCCATAAGCCGTCGCGCCACACTTCGCTGCGCGTTCGAGGCGTTCCTCGTAGGGCATGCCGCCGGGAAACATGATTTCGAGGTTCATCGCCAGCGTGTACTTGGGTGCGGGCAAGTCATCGGCGGCGCGAGCGAACAAAGGAACGGCCGACGTAAATGCTGAAGCCAGGCCAAGTTTGAGAAACTCTCTACGCGAAGCCGTCATCGCGGGCGATCCTCTGGAGAGTGCGAAGCGTCGAATTTCGCCCCATCGTATCGCGGTTCCGCTCACTCTTCCACGGACACAACTTGCCGCGTTTCAGGAGCTTAGATTGTCTGCATGCATTTTGGGCCCGAAACGCGGCTGGCGATTGTCAGATAAATGCGTTTGGATATAATTCATCAGCTTTCAGGTCTCTTGATAATCCTGGGGAAAGTCGTACAATCGTTCCCGGCGGTCGGGTTTTGCGCCTGTCCTCTCTTGATTGCAACAGGCGCTTTGCCAGGTCGAACGCGAGGCTGCGGGGTGACAACCTGCGCTTCACATCTCAGCTTCGGGCTTTTCTTGGCCCGGTCTTGCGATGTTGGGGTTGGTCGATTTCGTTGGACCAATCCACCTTTCTCCATGGTCGGGCACTCGCCCAGATGACCTTTCCCACTGCGTGACGGAACGTCGTCCGCGACAGTTATTGGATCAGGAGGCCTTGATCCATGGCCGATAAGTCGGTCGAGTCCCCGGTTCGGATCATAGGCAGTCGTGAGCTTCACCAGAACTTGCCCTCGATTCTGAATGAGCTTCAGAAAGCCGACGTGAGGTTTGTGCTGACGGTCCACGGTAAGCCGAAGGCGGTTTTGATCGGTGCCGAGTCGTTCCTGAATCTCGTAAGCGATCGCAAGTCGCCGAGCGAGACGCTCGTCGGCCTGCAACTGAGCGCGCTGCTGGGTGGCGGCCTCCGCACTGCCGATATCGACGGCTTCGAGGAAACGCTCGGCGAATAGGCAAATCCCCCCGACGACGTGACGAACGGTTCGAAATGAAAAACGTCCGAAACCCGATCATACTCGGGTCGCGGACGTTTTCGTTTTTGCGCGTCGCCGAAAGATTTAGACCGATTCGGTGCTGGAGACGGTCGACGATTCGGTTTCGGCCGGCACGGTTTCAAGCGGTTGTCGCTTGCGCTGGAGGATTCGCTTGATGATGGGAATCGCTGCAGGGAGGACGGATACGACGGCGACGACGATGATGATCTTTTCGAGATTATTCACTGCACCCGGGAACTTGCGGCCGAAGACAAAACCGGTCACGGTCATGCTCAGCACCCAGCCGATTCCGCCGAAGACGTTATAGAGCAGGAAGCTGCGATAGTTCATTCGGCCGATGCCGGCGACGAGCGGGGCGAACGTACGAACGATCGGCACGAACCGGGCGAAGACGATCGCTTTGCCGCCGTGGCGTTCGTAAAAGTCGTGAGCTTCCTGAAGGTGTGCGGGATTGAACAGGAACGACTTCTTGCGATTGAAAATATGAGGGCCTGTTTTGTAGCCGATCCAGTAACCGACAGTATCGCCGATGATCGCGGCAGGGATGAGGCAGAGGTTGAGCGTCACTATGTCGAGGTCGCCTCTGGCGGCAAAGATCCCGGCGGTGATGAGCAGAGAGTCGCCAGGCAGGCAGAAGCCGATAAGCAGGCCAGTTTCGGTGAAGATGATGAGCGTCATCACCAGATAACCGGCGTGGGCGAGATAGTCGGCGTTGATCAGGTTAAGAACCGGTTGCAGCATTTCCCGCACGATGACGTCTCTCTGAAGATAGAAAAAATGGTTAGAAGCTGAGCATCTGATATGAGATACAACGGGCAGTTGGGTAGCCGGGACAACTCGTTGTCCCGGTCGCGAAGCGATTAGAGGATATCGCAGTCTGTTCGGTCCAACCCTCTTGTGGCTGCGCCACCTGGACAACAAGTTGTCCAGGCCTCCCAATCCTGATCCATTGCGTTATCCCAACCGCGCAACTCCTAAATGAATTGGGTTATGATCTATTTCTTCGATTTGGATGGTTCGGGCGCATCTTCGCGCGGGCGTACTGGCAGGCGGACGTTGCGAATGCCGGCCGTGTTGCAGGCGGAGAGGACGTCGGCGAGATCCTGATAGCCGAGCTTGGCATCGCCTCGCACGAAAACACCCTGCTCCGAATAGCGGGCCTTGGCCGCCTTGAGCACGCGGATGAGTGAGTCAAGGTCGAGCGTTTCGCTGCCGAGTGCGACCTTGCCAGGGGCGAGAATCGTCACCGTCATGTCGTCGGGGGCCGAGGTGAGTGGCGCAGCGTCGGCCACTTCGGGCACGCTAACGTCGAATTCCTTCTCGTCCCAGTTGTAGAGTCGCGTCGCCGCCATGAAGAAGACGAGCAGGCAAAGCACGACGTCGACCATCGGCGTCATGTTGATGTGTGGCAGGTCGTCAGTGGCGTGGGCACGGGCAAGCATGGCGGCGTCATCCTCGGATGCTAGTGCATTGTCGCAGCGAGATCTTGTGGTTGGGTGCCACTGGCTTTGCCAGTGATCTTCCTCTTCGTCTTTGCATCGAGAAGCACTGGCATAGCCAGTGGCACCCGACTCGGTCGCTGTGAAAAAGCACAATGCGCAGAAGGTTTAGTGGATCCGAGACTCATGACGCGGGTGTTCTGAACTGAAGCCCGTACGACG
Source organism: uncultured Isosphaeraceae bacterium (assembly GCA_945957605.1). Lineage (GTDB taxonomy): Bacteria > Planctomycetota > Planctomycetia > Isosphaerales > Isosphaeraceae > CAMFLR01. The sequence continues at coordinate 63,440 of CAMFLR010000002.1, read as the reverse complement.
ATCGACCGGCGGACGAATCGCCTCGGCCGAAACGAGGTCGATCGCTCGCCTGGCCTGTTCGTCGAGGTCGCGCACCAGGATGTCGACCTTGTTGAGCAGAAAGTAGTACATCGAGACCGAAACGATCGCCACGCCCAAGCCGACGGCCGTCGAGACGAGCGCGAGGCTGATCCCCTGCGCGAGTGCTTCGCTCTTGGCCCCGCCGCTCTTGGAACCGAGTGCGTCGAACGACTCGATCATGCCGATAACAGTGCCCAGCAAGCCGAGGAGGGGGGCGAGCGTCGACGTGCCGTTGAGCACGCGAATGTGCCGCTTGAGGTCGACGATTTCGCCGGCCGCGTCGGCCTCGACCGCCTGACGAATCGTGGCGGCGGGAAGGCCCCAGTAGCGGACGACGTGTGCGAAGATTCGGGCGGCTGCACTATCGTTGGCGCGACAGAGTTCGATGGCGCGGTCGCGATCGAGCTTGCCGCCGGAGAGACGCTCGTGGAATCGCTCGACAAAGTCGCGCGGGATGACGCGGCTCCGCCTGAGTGCGACGACGCGTTCGAGTGCAAAGCCGAGAGTGACGATCGAGCAGAGCCCGAGCAGCCACATCATCGGGTTGGAGCCGGTGAAGAGCCGGAGCACGCTGTCTTTATTGACGCCACCCGCGGCGGTCTTCGCCGGGGTTTGGGCGTTTGCGGGAGTCGGCGCGTTTGCAGCAGCGGCCGCGGGCTTGGCGGGAGCTTCCGCTTCGTCTTTGACGGCCTGGGCCGTCGCGGAGTTCATCCAGCCGAGGGCGAACGCTACCGCGAATACGAGCAGAGATCGGGAGGCAAATCGCCTGGCTGACATCAAGGGAGTCTCCTCCGTGGACGCCGCCGGCACGATTCGGCCTCGGCTTGGTGCGTCGTGATTCGCGCTGCTAAATCGGTCATCCACCGTGGATTCGATTCTAGCGATGGCACGGATTCTGTCAATTGAACCCCGCTGTGCGCTGCTCACAGATCAATACGTTGAAACAATTTAAGGTGCGTCAGTCATCAATTCCGCGTCGGAGATTGAACGGATGAATTCGCCGCGTCCGCGGAGGATTCCCGCCGGCCCGTCGAACTTCCACCCGTCCTCTTCATACACAAACTGATAAACTGGGCCTTCTCGGTTAGTCGGGCAGAGATACACGACCTCCCCCTCACGCCAGGCCTGAAAGTTCTTGTTGATATTCCGCGGCAGGTTGACGACCCCGCCCTCCTTCGCCGCGACGATCTTGTGATTCGCGAGATACTCCTTCGAACAGGCAGCCCGCACGAGGTTCAAGTCCTGCGTGTTAGCCGCCATGATCAGCACCGAATAGGTACGCACCGCCCCTTGAGTCGCGCTGAGGGTTTTGACCCAGCCGGGGAGAAAGACGGCGGCGAGCACGATGAGGGCGATGGCCGCCGGTGCGAATTTCCAGTATTGACGGAGGGGTGGACGTTGATCGGTCATTTGCGATTCTTTTCCGGCTTGAGCCGCCTGCGCAGCTCGTCGCTGATTCCTCGGGTGATCGCCTTGCGATCGGTTCGTTGGGCGATCGCGGCGAGCGTCGCCTCGATTCCGGCATCGCCCCAATTGTGCCCATTTTCGAGGTAATCGACGAGCCCTCGGCCGAGAATGTGCGCAAGATATCCTGTCGCTGCCCCTTGCGTGAGCGAGCCGATAACGTGGCCGATTCCCGGCAGAATCTTGATCGCGCTACCGCCGACCAACGCGGCCATCGATCCCCAGAGCGCAGGACGGCCGCCGCGAATGAGCTCACGAGCTAGAGCCCGAGCCGACTCGAGCGTGGGCCGCTCGTCGTAGACCGCCGACACGCGCCGGACGAGAATGGCCAGGCCACCCGGGGCAGTGAAGTAGGCGATGAGCGGCACCGGGTTCACTGCGAGGGCCATCGCAAGAGCGACGCTCGTCTCATCGGCGACGCGTTCAGCACGCTCACGCCGCGCAGCCTTGTCGACCTCGCGGGCAGCGGCGTGCGCGTCGATCTCCTGCCTCAGCGTGTTTAGCGCAGTCAAATCCTTGCCCGACTCGCGAATGATTGTCCGCAGCGCATCGAGCAGCGGCTCGATCTCCGGCTGCCCATGCTTGGAGATCAAACGAGTCACCCCGTTCTCAATCACTCGCTCTCGAACCAGCGGCGCCGCGGCAATCGGAATCACAAGCGACGGATCGATGATCCCCGCAAGCCGTTCGCGAATGGCTTGAAGGACATGATCGAGGCTTTCCGGTTCGAGTAGATCAATCTTATTGAGCGCCACCAGAATCGGCTTCGCGGCCTCACGGAGTGCATGAATCGCCGCGATCGCCGATTCGGTCAAATCCTCGGCCGCGATAAAGAGGACAACGTCGCTCAACTTCGCGGCCTCAGTGGCGACGAGGGCAGGGGAGTCGCCGCCGATTTCTTCGAGGCCGGGGGTGTCGAGCAGCGTCAACTCGAACTCATCGAGCGTCGTATCGAATTCAGTCCAGGGAACCGGTTCGACGTTACGCGTGGTGCCGCCGACGGGGCTCGTCTCCTGCGACTTCACACCGGTGAATGCGTTGATCAGGCTCGACTTGCCAGCATTGATCAACCCATAAACCGCGATTACAACCGCATGCCGATTCATGAGCGTCGCCGCTTGCGTTTCTCCCGCGCTTTCCATCGGCCGCTCACTTCTGGTGGACTTTGGCTTTCAGATCGTCACGCAAGCGTTCGACGACGGAATCTGCCTTGGCCTGATCGAGAATCTCGGCGACCACCGTTTTGATCCCGCGCGGTCCCCACTGGCATCCTTGCTGGAGATAAATCTTCGCCGCCTGGCCGAACACGTAGGAAGTTCCCGCCGCCCCCGCCCCTTGTGCCAGGCCGACGGCGCCATAACCAATCGCGGTGAGCGGCAATGCGATCGAACTGCTGAGGATCGTTATTCCCCCCAGCGACGCCTTCACGCCCGAACTCAGCAGCTTGGAAACGACCTCAACCGCACCAAGTGCACCCAAAGCCTTGACCATATCCTTCACAAGTCCAATGGCGGTTTGCCGCGTGAGAGGAATGCCGTACAGCTTGCTCAGGGCGACAATCATGCCGACATCGACCGCCAGTCCGCCCGCCATGTCGGCGACGGGGATCGGGTTGAGCGCAACGGCCGCCCCCTTGGCGACGGCGAAATTCCAGATCAGGCGATTTGCCGAATCGTCGCGAATCCGCACCTTGTGGCTGATGATGTCGGCGTGCAGGTCGCCGGCGTAGAGCAAGGTGTTGAGCGCGACGAGGGCTTTCCCTTCGTGCTCAAGCACTTCGAGGATGCGCATTTTGAGCGTTTCGATGACCGGCGGCGGATACTCCCAGGCCGTGGTCACCGTTCCGTCGGCGTGACGCGTCTTTACACGAAACGGATCGGGTTTGGCGGCGGTCATCACGACGTCGCTTGCGCGCACGAGGTGTCGCACTCGCTCGTTGCTGATCTTGGCGTAAATCTGGTCGCGATCGGCATCGGGGAAACGATCGATCTGATTGAAGACGACGATGATCGGCTTCTGAGCTTCGCGCAGGTCTTCGAGCGCCTCGTACTCCTTGCGCTGCATGTCGGACGAGATCACGAAGAGGATCAGGTCGGCGCGCCGTGCGACGTCTCGCGCCAATTTCTCGCGGGTCTCGCCGCCGACTTCGTCGATGCCGGGAGTGTCGACGAGAATCAGCTTTGCATTGCCCAGTTCGCCTTCAAGCGGCGTCTCGGTTTCCCAACGCTGGACGACTTTTTGAACGGTTGTCCCATGCGTGGCGCCCGACTTGAAGACTTCTTTACCCAAGAGCGCGTTGAGAACCGACGACTTGCCCCGGCTAACCATGCCGAACGCGGCAATCTCGACGGTGTTGTCATCGAGCTTTTTCGCGAGGTCGCGGAGGTGTTGCACCTCTTCGGCCATCGCCTGTTCTTCGTCAGGTGTAAGTTTCAGGTTCTTGAGCGTCGAGTCGAGCGTTTCGCGGGCGCGGCCCATCAGTACTTCGGTCGAGTCGAGTTCGTCGAGCACGCTATTCAGGTCAGTTTCGGCGGACATCATGCAGATCCTTTCGAGGCCAGCTTCGCCGCGGCGCGTAGGGTAGCCTCGCAGCGCGCGACAGTCGCGAACAAGTCGCTCTGGTGGCGTCCCGGCGCGAAGAACTGAACCGCAAGCGGCAGACCATCGTCGCTCAGGTCAACCGGCAGCGAAATCGTCGGCTCGTTCATGAAGGTAAAAGGGGCGTTGAACGCGGGATTACCCGTTGTTTCGGGTGTCGGCGCCGGGCCGGTCGTCGCGGGAACGATGTACGCATCAACTCCTGTGGTGACGAATCGCGGCCCATCGCGGTATTTCGCTTCGAGCAATCTCGCTTTGGTGTATTCGTTTGTGCTGATTTTTTGACCTTCTTCAATCAACGCGGCAAGTTTGGGCGGGAAGTCATAGGGATCGTTGGCGAATCGCTCTTCGTGAATCACCGCGGCTTCAACCGCCATGATCGTCCGGTTCGTTTTGATCAACTCTTCCCAGGGCAGCGATTCCGAAGGGCCGACAATCATCGCGCCGCTGGCTCGGAGCGTTGCGAAGGTACGATCGAGTGCCGCCATGATTTCGGGTGATCCGTGATCAGGAAAGAAATCGCGCACCCAGCCAAGACGCATCGGTCGACCAGTCGGCGCATTATTTGGCTTGCCGCGATTCGCATGATCGAGCCCTTCGTTCATGATCGCCAGGCCGGCGATATCGCGAGCCATCACGCCGACCGTATCGAGCGTGGGAGCAAACGGCACGATCCCAGGCGTGATTGCACCACTCGCTCGCGCGGGCTTGAGGCTGGCGACTCCGCAATATGATGCGGGCCGCGTGACCGATCCTGCCGTTTGCGTGCCGAGCGCGGCCATGCACATGCCAGTCGCAACCGCGGCGGCGGAACCGCTCGAAGATCCGCCCGGCGTACGGCCGAGATTCCAAGGGTTTTTGGTCGGCGGCGGATCAATAAAGGCGTAAGCGGTCGTCACCGTTTTGCCGAGGATGATCGCACCCATTGCTCGATAGCGGGCGATGATATCGGCATCGCGCGCTGCGAGGCCGGTCGAGTGACGTTGCACGCCGGCGCAAGTCGGCATGCCGGCGACGTCGATGATGTCCTTCACGCCAATCGGGATGCCGTGCAGCGGCCCGCGGGTTTTGCCGGATTGCAGCTCCTTATCGAGCGTGATCGCATGATCGATCGCACCTTCGCGATCGAGTGTAACCCACGCGCGAATCTTCGGCTCCCACTCGTCGATCTTCGCCAGGCAGCGTTGTACGAGATTGACGCACGAGGTTCGCCCTTCGCGCAAGGCTTTCCCCGCGCCGGTGATGGTGTCGATGTCGTCGGGCCAGAGCGACAGGCTCATGCGTTCTTGTTCCCTGTTGTCTTGTTGACGACGTGCGTGGCGACGCGGCTGAGGGCCTGCTTGGTAAACTCGACGAGGAACTCAGCCCGGTTTGTGAGATCGAACTGATGGGAAAGGGCGGCTTGCATTCCGCCATCGCCCCAACTTTGCCCGCTGCGGAAGTATTCTTTGAAGGTTTGCCCGGAGATGTGCGTGAGGTACGCCATCGACACCCCTTGCACGGCCCCGCCGGCCGCGTATCCCACAAACGATGACTTGAACAATCCGGCGATCAGCGACGTCGTCACCTCAACCATTCCCAGCTTGAGCATAAGCTGAATCATCTGCGAGCCAACCATCTTGGCGTGCGCGGTCGTCATCTCGACGCCATAGGCCTGGGCGATCTCCCAGATCATCTGAAATTGAACTGCGCCGGTTGCCATCAGATCGAGGGCCGGAATCGGGTTGGTAAAAACCGTGCTTGCGGTGATCCATTGGAAACGATCGATCACGGCCTGGGCGTTGACGTCGCGTTCGGTGCTCACCGTCTCCTGCGCCGATTTCGCGAGCATGTGCGCGCGAAGCAAGAAATTGCCGGCGCGAAGCGCGTCGCCGTGCTTCTCGATCACCGCCGCGATTCGCTTACGTAAAGGTCCCAACTCCGGTTCTTCCTGTTCGTATTCGAGTTGCACGGAACCATCGGCCAGCACCGTTCGCACGGGCATCGGCCTCGGTGCAGCGGAAACGGCGACAATATCCTTGGGATCGACCACACCATTCAACCGCTCGCGGAGCTTGGCGAGAATCGCGTCGCGATCGGCCTCAACGAACCGGTCCTGCTTATTGAGTATGACGATCGATCGCTTTCCTTGCTTGGCGAGCGCGAGCAGCGGGTCGAATTCCGAACGAATCAGGTCGTGATCGACAACGAATAGGAGAAGGTCGGCTCGAGCGGCAAGGTCGCGTGCGACAACTTCCCGTTGCGAGCCGCCTTCGCCGATTTCGGAGAGCCCCGGTGTGTCAGTCAAAACGACGGTACCGTCGAGCGTCACGATCTCATAGTTATGATGTTCGCCTTCGCGTGTGGTGCCCAGCAGGACGTCGGTCTTGCCGACCTGACGGCCCAGGAGGGCGTTGATCAGCGAGGTTTTTCCCGCCGAACCAGTGCCAAAGACGACCACGTGAAACCGCCGCGCTTTCTGGTCGGACCGAATTGTTTCGAGCTCGGTGGCAAGCCGTTCCTTGGCGACAGGATCTGCCACCTTTTCGATCACCTGCTGCGCTTTTTCGACCTGAATCGTCGCCGCCTTGACGACATCTTCTGGCGCTTTGACTGGCCGTTCAGGAACGTGGCCCAGTTTCCAGATCAGCCGGACCGACGCAACGCCGAACGCGGCGGCGACGCCAATCGCCACGACGACCGTCCCGGTCGCAAGCGCCGGCGAAACCTTGGAGAGTCGATCGTGAAGGTCGCCCACGGAAGCTGCCGCCCAGGCCATCATGGCGAAGACTACCGCGAGCGTGAGGCAAAGTCCCAGCACCAACCGCGAATTCCGCATCGCTGAATCCTGTAAGCCCTTGCACGAACTCTCTCAAAGGTGATTCGTCGCGCCGCTGTAAATCTTATTGTAACCGAACGGCGAGCATTGGCACGCAACCGGAATGCCGAGCCCTATCGAGTCGGGGAACGACCGCTATAATCAACCCCACGCACCCAGGTTTGATCGCGGTCGAGGCCAAATCCATGCGACTCACGAAGTACGTCGTCCCGGCAATCGTCGTTTGCCTCGTAGTCGGACCTCTCGCCTTTGGGCAGGCGCCTGCCGCGAAAGCCCCTGCGAAAAAGGCGGCGGCGAAGAAGGCGGAGGTCGTCAAGCCAACCGATGCGGACCGTGAACGCGTTCGAACCGAAATCAAGCGGCTCAAGGACGCCCTCGCCACGCTTCCCAATAAAAACCATCATCCCGACGTCATTGCAGACGCTGAAATCTACCTCAAAGCTGCGGAGTTCATGGATCGTTTCGATGAGTACAGCGGCAAGAACGATGTTGCCACGCTCGTCGACCAGATCGAGACCGGCATCTCTCGTGTCGATTCGCTCAAAGCCGGACAGTCACCCTGGGCGAAGATCAGTGGCAGCGTCGTGCGCGGCTATCGTTCGGACGTCGATCGCTCGGTTCAGCCCTATGTCGTTGAGATTCCGGCGAAGCTCGATTTAACCAAGCCGTCTCGGCTCGACGTTGTACTCCATGGTCGCAATGCGGGACTGAACGAGTCGCGGTTCATCAAAATGCACGAAGGGAAAAAGGTGCCCGACGACCGCCCAGGCATCACTTTGCACATGATGGGCCGGACCAACAACGCCTACCGCTGGGCCGGTGAAACCGATGTTTTTGAATCGATCAAAGCCGTTAAGCGCAATTATTTGATTGACGAAGACCGTATCGTCCTTCGGGGTTTCTCGATGGGTGGTGCGGGGGCATGGCACCTGGGGCTGCACTATCCGTCGCTCTGGGTTTCGGTTGAAGCGGGAGCAGGGTTTACCGATACGTGGAAATACACGAATGCGGATCCTGCGAAGGCTCCGGAATATCGGGTGAAAGCCGCACGACTTTATGACGCCGTCGACTACGCACTGAACGCGTTCGACGTACCGATGATCGGCTATGGCGGTGAGAATGATACACAGCTCAAGGCGTCGACGAATATCGTTGAAGCTCTGGAAAAGCTGGGCGTGACGATGAAGGTCGATGGCCTAATAACCAAGGCGGAAGGACTCGACTTCACGCGAGTCGTTGGCAAGGGGATGGGACACCAGATCGATCCCGCCAGCCAAAAGATTCTCAACTCGTTCCACGATGATCATGCCAAGCCCGGTTTGAACCGGACGCCGAAGCGCATTCGGTTCGTTACCTACACCTTGGCATACAACACGGCCGCGTGGATTTCGGTTGAGCGGATGATTGCTGGCTACGAGAAGACCACGGTCGAGGCCGAATTGAGGGGCGAAATCGCCACGATCACGACCAAGAATGTGAACGTGTTGGCCGTAGATCGCCAGGTAGCGGAAAGCGTCAATCTTGATGGCCAGTTGCTGCCGCTTCGGCTTGCAGCGAAGGGGTTGTTGCCCAAGGTTTATTATCAGAAGACGCCTGAAGGCTGGGTCGCGCTCGAACATGATCCATCGTTCATGATGCTGGAAAGTGGCGATGGTTTCAAAAGTCCCGCCACGCACGGACCGATCGACGACGCGTTTCGCGGGCCGTTTTTGCTCGTGCTTCCCAGCGCCGAGCCTTGGAATCCAACCGTGGCGAAATGGGCCGATGAGCGAGCCAAGAAGTTCCAGGCCGATTTTGCACGCTGGATGCGGGGCGACGTTCCGGTCAAGCGCGATGTGGATGTGACGCCCGACGACATCGAGTCGAAGCACCTTATCCTCATGGGCGATCCGGGGTCGAACAAGATGCTCGCCAGGGTGATCAAGGATTTACCGATCACCTGGACGAAGGAAAAGTTCACCCTCGGCGAAACGCATGCGTTTGGCGAATTCGCGCCGGTGCTCATCGCGCCGAATCCGCTCAACCGGAAGCGGTATGTCGTGGTGAATTCGGGGCATACGCTCGAGGAGAGCGATTTCATTGGCACGAATGCGTTGCTCTATCCGCGCATTGGCGATTGGGGAGTTTTCCGGCTGCCAAAATCTGATCAGAAGCAAGAGCTTGTCAAGTCGGGCTATTTCAATCAGCGTTGGCGGATGGCGGAGGCAAATCAGCCGCGGTAAGGCCAGGTGCGTTTCAGAAGCAGGTAGGCGACAAACAATCCCACGGGGGCGGACACGGAGACGGCGACGGCTGCTCCCACGGGAGTTGACGGCACGAAATTAACGGCCAGCATCAGCGTCATGCCCCATGCAAGTCCCGCGCAGAGAAACACCAACATCAGCATCATCAGCGACGTGATGAAAACGTACGCCTGATCGGTGAAGCTGAATGGCATACTGTCTTCGCGCTTCTGGGCTGTCACTGTAATGACGCGAAACGTAGCGGGCACGCTGACGAGAAGCATTTCCACGCCAAGAACCACATTCACGCGGGCGGCCGCCGTTCCGAGCGCCACCACGGCGACGATCAGCATCAACGAGCCCACGCTGTAGGTTCCTGGCATAACGCGAGCGGGGCCGATGTAGACCGTCAGGGTGTGTCGGCAGGCGGAGCAATATTCTTCGTTCGATGGGTTCGGAGCGCCGCAGGCGGGGCAGTTGACGTTGACCGGTTTCGGAAACCGCATGGTGGTGCTCGTCCGAATTGGCGAAACGGGAACGTTGAATCGTGGACCGGGGGCTTGACGTTCGTCGACAAGCTGGACAGCCTAGAGTTCGCTCGCGTGCCTCAGAACGCGCCGATCATACGCAAAGGTCTTGCCGATGTTGCCATCTCGAACTGGTTTCACGCTGGGATTGGGTCTCATCGGGCTCAGCTTCCTTTGCGCTAGCTGCTCCTACGACGATCTTCCGCCGGGCGTTGCGCTTTCGGGCTTCGTCACATTTGAGGGGAAGCCGATCCAGGATGGTTTGATCACGTTTTATCCCCCCTTCGATCAGGAAGGCCGGGGTGCCAGCTCAACCATCCATAATGGATATTATTCCGTCCCCCGGCGCGAGGGGCCATATCCCGGACCTTGCGAGGTTCAAATCGTCGAACTCGAACACTCGCTGGGTAAAAGCGGAAAGAGAACCGGCCCGCTGGTCGACAGTCGGCGGATTCCACGAATTTATAATTTCTACACAACCTTACGCGTGGATATTCCCAGGCGCAACGAAATGGTCTATCTCTTCGATGTGCCGGCCGAGCATCGGCTGCCCAACGAGTAGTTTTGCAGATAAATTGCTGGCGGAATTCGCTCGCTCCGAGTGATCAAGCTTCGTACGATCGTTGATGACAAGTCCTTTCAACGGTCGTCCGAACCGCATGATTCCCCCCTCGGTCAGGAGCCTGCGATGCCTGCGCTCACTCGTGCATTTTGCCGTTGCGCACTTGGTTTGTTGTCGCTTGTCTTGCTCGTGCAGACCGCGAACGCTCAAGCGACGAAGCCCGCCGAGTCGGAACGAGCGCGTGCCTTACGGCTCAATTCGCAGTTAAAGAATCTCGAAGCCCTGCCGCTGCTGGAAAACCTCTTCAAGGCGAATCCCGAGGACGACGATGTCGCCCAGGCGCTCGCCGAAGCGCTTGTAACACAAGCCCCGACGCTGCCGGTCGATGATCGTCCCAAAGGATTGATTCGAGCCCGCGGAATCCTGGAAAAACTTGACTCCAGGGGCGCGAAACTCAGCGACCTCAATCGGTTTTACCTGACGTACTTGCCTGCCGACGGCAAGTTTCCTGAGTTCTCGAATCGGGCAGATGTCGACGCGGCGATGGCTGCAGGTGAAGCGGATTTCTCGCGACGCTCGTTTGAAAAAGCACGGGCACACTATCTCCGTGCGTTCGCGCTAGAACCATCCAACGCGACCGCCGCGCTTTTCGTTGGCGACACCTACTTCGCCGCAGGCAATTCGCAAGAGGCGGCGAAGTGGTTCGCACGTGCGACGCGGATCGACCCCAACAAAATGGCCGCATGGCGTTACTGGGGCGATGCACTTTCGCGGTTGGGCAAACAAGGAGAAGCACGCGAAAAGTATTTCGAGGCGATTCTCACCGACCCTTATCAAATGCCGGGCTGGATGAGCCTTTCGCAATGGGCCCGCCGCAACAAAGTGCCGATGGTTCATCCCAAGGTTATGCCGGACGATCTGGCACCGAAGACCGATCGCAAACCGAGCGTCGACGACGGCACGATTCACGTCAGCCTCTATGAAAAGCGGCGTGCCGAGTGGAGAGAGCGCCGGTTCAAGGCGACCTTTCCAGACAAGAAATATCGGCACACGCTTGTTGAAGAAGCCGATGCACTTCGCGCGGTTGCCACTGCAATTACAGCCGACGAAAAGGCAGGCAAAATCAAGAAACTCGATCCCGCGCTCAAGACGTTGGTCGAGATCGAATCGCGCGGCCTGATGGAGGCGTTCGTTCTGTTTGAACGGCCAGATGACGAAATCGCCGCGGACTATCTCCAGTACCGTCAGGACCACGCTGACAAATTGCTGGACTATCTCAAGGCTTACGTTGCGACGTTTGATACAAAACCGAAGTGAAAGATCCGCGGCAAACATCGCGGATGAGGAGATCACAACACGATGCGGCCGCGCTCGTTGATTGTTGAGTTTAATAACTGAGAAATAGTGATCGTATAAATAGTGGTAATCGAGGTGCTCGAATGGAAGCATCCGAGTGGAATTCGGACGCGGATCATCAGGTGCAAGGTGTTTTGGAGACGGCCATTACAACCCGGCGGCCATTTTCGTTGTTTGATGCGATGGTTTTCGTGATCGCGGCGGCTATTGGCTTCGCAATGGCTCGACCACATTTTGATTACATTCGGGGAAGACTCACTCTTCCCTCGAGCGTCCCTTCTGACATTCGCTGGCAGAAGATTTTGAGAGATTTCAACACGTATGGAAACGAGATTCGGCTATATGCAACAGTTCTCTATCCATCGATAACGATGGTGGTGGTCGTGAATCTTTGTTTTGCGTTGAGACGGCCTCGTCCTCCAGTGCGCGAGGTGTTCAAACAACCGGGCATTGCCGCCTGCTTGGCCATCACTGCGGCTGTGCTGATCAATTGCCTTAGATTAGCTCCAGAGGCGATTGTCATGATATTGGACGGCCGATTCAAATTGTGGTCATTAAACCTTTGGAGTCGGCTATTTTATGAGAACTCGTTTGCAGTGGTGGGAGCCTGGCTCATCCTTCTTGCAATAGGCGGATGGCGGCCTGAACGGGAATGGACGGGGCGAGTTGGACGTTGCTTTGGTTGGTGCGCAATTCTTTCACTCATCTTCGAGTCAATGTGTTCGTGGGCGTGGCTGATCGCGCGGTGAGCCGAGCCTTGAATTGTCCTTGATCTCTCCGATCTCCTCAACGATTTACATCCATCCTTCATGACAGTGCGCAGAAATTGCCAGAAAGATCGCGCAGTGTTCCCGCAAGAGGGCTGTTATCATGAAGGCCGCCTTCACAATTCGTGGTACGCAGCCTCCGGCAGCACAGCGCGGGAAGCGGTGGATTCATGGAACTCGAAACGACAGCGGAGCGCTCTGCCAGTCACGGCGCGACGAAGAACCGGCACCTTCCATCTGCTAAAGGGCAGTGGGTGGGCGTCGCCGCGAATTCGGCGTCGGGGCGTGGGTCGGGCCGCAAGGTCGTTGAACGATTCCAGAAGGAACTCGCCAACCACGGCGTTGAATGCCGGATCGCCTGGACGCCGCTCGAACGCGAGGAACTGCTCGCGAATTCCAAAGATGATGAGCGCTGCCGATGCATCGTCGCTTGTGGTGGCGACGGCACTGTGGCCGCGCTCGTGAACGAATATCCGCACGTGCCGATCGCCGTGCTGCCCGCCGGTACCGAAAACCTCTTCGCAGGGCATTTTCGATTTAGCCGCCGTCCTGAGAAAGTCGCCGAAGCCGTCCTGCGAGGAAATGTCGCACCACTCGACCTCGGACTCGCCGGTGACCGCCGCTTCAGCTTGATGGCTGGATTTGGGTTCGATGCCGACGTGGTCACTCGCCACCACCATTGCCGGATTGGCGGCGCGGGGATCATGCGGCCGACTAATCGTGCAGCTTATGTCGAACCTGTTCTACGATCGAGCTTTACGTACCGATTTCATCCCCTGCAAATTCAAATCGATGACGGCAACGGCGGCGAAACGCTGACAGGCACGACCGCGTTCGTCTTCAACCTCCCACGCTACGCACTCGGCTTGCCGTTCGCCCCCAACGCTCGCGGCGACGACGGCTGGCTCGACCTGGTCGTGTTTCGCGATCCTGGCCCATTCCGTGCGCTTCGTTATTTGTGGCTTGTTCTGCGCGGATTGCACCTCCGGCGCGATGGCGTGACGCACCGTCTCGTGCGCAAAGTTTCGATCTCGGCCGAAGAGCCGGTGCCGTATCAACTCGATGGCGATCCGGGCGGGGTGATCCGGCTCGATGAGCCTGGCGGCGTGGGGATTGAGGTTGTGCCGCATGGGATCGACGTGATCGTCCCTTGAGCCAGCGACGTTCCCGGATTAGATTCGCGGCTTCAAAGGACAACAAGAAGCCACGAAGGAGAATCCACGCATGGACGTCGCCAATCCCGTGACGGTTGGTCCGGTGAAAGTCGGGCGCGGGCAGCCGCTGGCGCTCATTTGCGGCCCATGCGTCATGGAGCCGAACGACCTGACGCGCACGATCGCGCTTCGGCTCGTCGAAATCTGCAGCGAATTGAAGGTGCCGCTCATTTTCAAGGCGTCGTTCGACAAGGCGAATCGCACGTCGAAATCGAGCTTCCGCGGACCGGGGATGGTCGAAGGCTTGAAGGTTTTCGAGCGCATCAAGGCGGAAACCGGATTGCCGGTGACAACCGACGTCCACGAATCGCACCAGGCCGCGCCGATTGCCGAGGTTGTCGACCTGCTGCAGATTCCAGCTTTCCTCGCGCGGCAGACTGATTTGCTCGAAGCAGCCGCGGCGACGGGGCGTGCGATGAACGTGAAGAAGGGGCAGTTCCTCGCGCCCTGGGACATGGCGAATGTCGTGGCAAAAGTGGTAAACTCGGGTGCCGGGGGAATCATGCTCACGGAGCGCGGGACGACGTTCGGCTACGGCCGACTCGTGAACGACTTCCGGGCGATTCCGCAGATGCAAGCGACGGGCGCACCTGTTGTCTTCGATGCCACGCATTCGGTTCAGCTACCGGGCGCGGGGGCAGGGGGCACGGCGACGTCGGGCGAGCGGGAAATGGTTCCCTACCTGGCGAAGGCGGCGGTCGCAGCCGGCTGCGACGCTCTGTTTTTGGAAGTTCACCCCCGGCCCGACGAGGCACTTTCCGACGGACCCAATGCGCTTCGGCTCGATGACCTGGCTGGCCTACTCAAAACCTGCCTGCGGATTCGCGAGGCCATCACCGCCTTGTGAACGAACAAAACAGCCGGTTCGAGCGTAATAAGCGCCGTCCGCACCCGACCCGCCGCCCTTCACGCGTGGCGGGTATCTCTCGCCTCGATTCCCTTAAGATTTATTGATTGTCTCATCCCATGATTTCGGGACGCGGCGTTCTTCGTGCCACAGGAGTGTTCCCCTTGAACCGGCCTCTGTCTCGCGGGCACTTGTTGCTTCTGGCCGTAATGGCTTTTATTCCCATGGCTTGCGACTACGGCGGGAAGTCGAACAAGGGAGCCAGAGGATTGGCGGTCGGCGAGCTACCCCGCTCGAACATCAGCGGCGCCAAAGGCGGGACTGGCAAGACAGCCGAAACGAAGCGCGTGGTTGCCGACGATGATGAGCAGCGTGAGAAGCGCGAGGCGATTCTTCGGAACGTCATGCGGCTGATCGAATCGGCCGGTATCACGCCGGGCGGCGACAACTTCAAAATCGCCACGCAGAACCTGAACCTCTATTTCGAAGTGGGAACAGCACCCACCGATTACGCCATGGTGCCCGAAGGGCGGGCGTTCCTTCGTGCCAATCTCGAAGAGCCGATCGTCGCGACGCTCGAAGCCACCAGGTTCGATGATCGTACCGACTGCCGTCATATCGAAGATTGCATGATGTACAACACCATCGCCATGCGTGTCGCAGGCGAGGGGACCGAACTGGAGCGAGCGAAGCGGCTGTTTGACTGGATGATTCGCCAGGTGCAGCTCGTGCCGGCGCAGTCGCTTGGTGCGCCGAACTTGCTTCAGGCCCAGGCACGTCCCTATGACGTGCTGCTCCGCGGCATGGCGACCGAGGCGAACGACGGCTTCTGGACCGAGCGTGGCTGGCTGTTCATGTCGCTGCTGCGACAGGCTGGCATCGATTCGGGCCTGCTCGCCTATATGCCTAATCGTCCGCCCGCCTTGATCTCTGCCGCGCCCGACGCACCCCCCGCCGATCAGCCGATCATTTTCGCGACTGTGGTACTCGCCGACGGCAAGCCGTATGTGTTCGACCATCGTCTCGGCGTCCCGCTGCCGGACTCGGATGGGAACGGAATCGCAACGGTCGAAGACCTGATGCGCGACCGTAACATCCTCGATCGGATGAGCGTTCCGGGCATGTCGTCGTACGGCACGACGCGCTCCGAATTGCTTGCGAGCACCAACAAGTTGACGGTTCTGCTCGACTCGAGCCGCGGCTACTACTCGCCGAAAATGCGGCTCCTGCAGTCGCGACTTGCCGGCAAGGACCGCACAATTCTGTTCCGCGAAGTGACCGAGGTCGTCGCCAAGTTCAAGCAGGCGCTCGGCGAGCGATTGGGCGAGGTCAAGCTCTGGCGGATTCCGCTGTTCGTCGAGAGCTCGCTCTTTAGCAGTCCGCAGTTCGTGGAGTCGACCCAGTTCTCGTTGCGTCTCTTCGACAGCCGGCTGCCGCTCCTCTATGCCCGCGTCGCCCAGCTCAAGGGAAATTTCACCGACGCGGTCGAGCAACTGGTCGGGTTGCGATTTGCTACGGGCGCGGTGATGCGCGACAAGGAAAAGACGCCCATTCCGCCGTCGATTCAGCGCGAGCTCGACATTTACTCGACCTACTTCCTCGCGCTCGCACACCTGGAGCAGAAGAACCTCGACCAGTCCACCCGACTCTTCTCGCAGCTTCTGGATATCACACCGGCACCGTCACCCACGCGTGAATACTGTTTCATGCTTCGCTGGGGCGCCTGCACGAACCTGGGCTTGCTCAACATGGAGCGTGGCAATAACGCACTGGCGACGCGATATCTCTCAGAAATCGATATCCCTGGGGGATTGAGCCCACAAATGCGCGGCAATCTCTGGCTGGCACGCGGAATCGTCTGGCGCGATCCAATGCTCGCACCTGCACCCCCCTTGGCACCCGCGCCGCCTCGCGCCCAGCTTTCTGCCGAAGCGCCGGTGGGAGTTCAGTAAGCGGATTGCAGCAAATAGAAACCAAAACGACCCCGCTCGCCAATCTGGCAGGCGGGGTCGTTTGATTTACGCCAGTTTACGGCCGAGCCTCAAAGCTTTGGCATGCCTTCGGCGAGCTCTTCTTCCCACTCGTCGAGCAGCGGCCAGTCGACGGCACAGGTGCCGAAGTCGGCCATGTGGGTATAGCCTTCGAGCCGGGCGATCGTCTTGTCGATCAGGGCGTTATCCTTGCGGAAGATCGGCCCGTGCGAAGGCAGAAGG
Organism: uncultured Isosphaeraceae bacterium; assembly: GCA_945957605.1. Taxonomy (GTDB): domain Bacteria; phylum Planctomycetota; class Planctomycetia; order Isosphaerales; family Isosphaeraceae; genus CAMFLR01. The sequence continues at coordinate 46,792 of CAMFLR010000002.1, read as the reverse complement.
TACTCGGCGTCGCAGCCTCGAATGCGCTTGAGGCTGGCGATATATTCGGGCAAGTTCGAGCCGTGGTGGGCGTCGATTACCCCTACGCAGCCGTCGCGGAAGATGTTGTCGCCCGAGAAGAGCAGGTTGCCCATCCGGAACGAAAGCTGGCCCGCGGTGTGCCCCGGCGTGCTCCAGACCTCGACACGCTTGTCGCCGATTTCGAGGATGTCGCCCTCGTCGATCGTCTGATCGACCTTACAGCGCGGCATATCGATATGGATATTCTGCGCGTCGATGCGTGCGTACGTGAGAATTTCGTCGCCGTTTTGAATCGGGTCGACGCTCTTGGGATGCGCCAGTACCTTGCACTTCAAAACTTCACGCGCCCGGGCAAGGCCCTGGCTGTGATCGGCGTCGGCATGCGTCGCGATCACGTACTTGCATGAAGATAAAGTGAAATTCATCTGTCGGATCAGTTCGAGCACGAACGGAAGTTCGTCGAGAAATCCGACGTCGATGAGCGCGAATTCGGTACCGCCATCAATCAAATAGATGTTAACTCCAAGCCTGCGGCGGGCCTGGACGTTCAACTCGATCACGCCTGGGAAGACGTAACTGCGCTCGACCATAAGCGTGGGAAGCTCCCGGGGCGTTGCGAACGGAAGGCGTGCTGGACCAAGACGCGTCCAGCGCGACGTGAGACCAGCGATTCTACGACCCGGCCTCTCTTCCGGCAACCTCCGAAGCTGATTTACGCCTTGGGCTCGTTCCAACCCTGCTCGCCGATCAGCGGCACAAACCGGCACGCGATCCCCGTTTGCGTCACCATCTTCCCTTCGCGCTTCCGCACGACGGTGAGATGCTGCGTCTCGGCATCACCGAGCGGCAAAACCATGTGCCCACCTTCGCGAAGTTGCTTGAAGATCGAAATCGGAACAATCGGCGCGGCGGCCGTGATGATGGCCCGATCGAACGGTGCGGCCTCAGGCCATCCCAGCGTGCCATCACCGATTCGGAAGGAAATATTTGTGAACCCGAGTCCATCGAGAATGCCGCGCGATCGCAACGAAAGCATCCGATGCCGCTCGACCGTGAACACGTCGTTTGCAAGCTGCGCGAGGATGGCCGTTTGATAGCCCGAGCCGGTGCCGACCTCCAGCACACGTTCCGTGCCGGTGAGTGCTAGCTCGATTGACATCACCGCGACGATAAACGGCTGCGAGATTGTTTGATCGCAGCCGATACCGATCGCTTTATCTTCGTGGGCCTGGTCTTGCTCGTTCGTCGGCAAGAATCTGGCCCGGGAAATTCGTCCCATCGCGTCCAGCACGCGGGAATCCTTCACCCCTCGGCTTCGCAAAAAGCGAATCAAAGGGGCGTCGCCGCTCGACTCACGTGGAGTTGCCACCGTCTTCGTCCTCGACCTTGAAGTCGCGGATCATCAGTTGCACCGACCGATAGCCATTGTATTCATTGATCTGCGGCGCCGCGACCACCGAGCACGTCGCCCCTTCACTCACTTTCCGCCACCGATCGGCCTGCCCAAAAGCCACGCATTTCACCGACTGCCCATCCTGCCCGAGTTTGACTTGCACGGTCTTTCCATCCGCGCCCACAAACTTCGGTTTGTCGTTCACGCGTGCTTTCGAAATCACGAGCAAGGGCTGAGGATTACCGATGCCAAACGGCTGCATCCGCTCGATATCTTCGACCGCCTTGGTGGTGATCATCGCAATCGGCACCTCGGCATCGACGATCAGCGTTTTTTGCCGCTGCTCAGGTTTGAGCGCTTCGCGGCAGTGATGGTCGAAGCGATCGGCAAACTCCTCGAAATCCGAGCGATGGAGCTTCAGTCCAGCCGCGGCGGCGTGTCCACCAAAGGCGAGCAACTTTTCCGAACAGGCGGCAATCGCATCATAAAGGTTAAATGTGGGCACGCTTCGCGCCGAGCCTTGCGCAAGATCTTCATTGATCGCCAGAATGATCGTCGGCCGGTGATACGTCTCGGCGATCCGACTCGCGACGATCCCAATCACGCCCGCGTGCCAACCATCCTTCATGAGCACGATCGCGCCGCGTTCACCGAGTCCGCCTTGTTCCTCGATGATCGCATGAGCCTCGCCGACCATCGCCTTTTCGGTTTCCTGTCGATTAAGATTGTACTGATTCAGCTCCTCGGCGATTTCATCAGCAAGATCGGCATGACTCGTCGTCAGCAGTTCGACCGCGCGCATCGCATGTTCGAGCCGCCCCGCTGCGTTGATCCGGGGACCGATCTTGAATCCCACCTGACCCGGATTGATTCCCCGCGAAGGATCGATGCCCGAAACTCGCATGAGCGCCCGCAAGCCCGGCGACGCCTCCTTGCGCATGATTTCGAGCCCGTGGCGCACGAGCAGCCGATTTTCATCTTCGATTGGCACGACGTCAGCGATCGTCGCGAGCGCGACGAAACCGAGCGACTGCATGAGAAACTCGCGAAGGTGCGGCGACGCTTTTTTGCCGTCGCCAAACGACTTGCAAATCTCCCACGCCAGCTTAAATGCGACACCGCAGCCGCAGAGCTCACCAAACGGATACGACCCGCCGGGAAGCCGAGGGTGGACGAGCACATCGGCGTCGGGCAACGTGCCGCCGATTGTGTGGTGATCGGTAATGATCAACTCGACGCCAAGTTCTCGAGCCAGCTTCGCCTGCTCGACGGCCGAGATCCCGCAATCGACGGTGATGATCAGACTTGCCCGTTCTTCGGTGACGAGCTTGCGCAGCGCATCGCCGTTGACGCCGTAACCCTCTTCGACGCGATGCGGTATGTAGTAACTCGGATTCACCGCGCCGGCGAGTTTCAGGCAGTTCCAGAGCAAACTCGTGCCGCAAACGCCGTCGACGTCATAGTCGCCATAAACGACAATCTTCCGGCCCGAAGTAATCGCCGCGACAATCCGCTGCGCCGCCTCGTTGACACCGGGAAGGAGTGTTGGGTCGTGCAGACCGGTGAGCTTGGCGTCAAGAAATGCGCGTGCAGCTGCGGATGTGGTGATACCGCGATTGATCAGGAGATGTGCGACTAAGGGCGACATTCCCGATGCGCGGCTGAGCGCTTCGACCTGATCGCGATCAAACGGGCGGATGATCCAGCGGGTTGACATGAGAGAATGGGATCGACGGAAGGAAACGGACGGACCAATTCAAAGAGGAATCGCGAGTTTGGAATTGGACGCAATGAGCAGTGGGTAGCCGGGACACCTTGTTGTCCAGACCACCCAATCCTATCCACCACACTTTCCAAACCGCGCAACTCCGATGAAATTCACTGCGTCCAGTCTAATCCATTTCCTTGGGGCGTGCGTCAATCCTCGGTCAAAGAAAACGTTCGTCCAAGAGGTCGGGCTCTTGGACCTCAAAGTTATCCATTGCGAACGCGGCCCATCGCAAAGCCGCAGACCCGACAGGTCACTCGCCAATCGGGCGCTGGATAGGAACATTCGGGGCAGGCGCGAGTGGACCGAGCTGCGTTTCGTATCGAGTCGTTGATTCCACCTTCGCGGGCCGACCAGCACGCTGCCTCTTCTTGCTGCGGCGTCAGTTTCGGCATTTCCGCAGCAAAACCAAGGACGACTGTGGTTTGTTCGTCTCGAACAGGCGTCTCGCGGGCGATACAGTGGCCCGCCTTGGCATGCGCGATCGTTTCTTCGTCGGTCGAACAGAAAAATACATCGTGATCGCAACTATCGCAGTGACGGACTTCGGGGCGATCGGTCGTGCCAAGTTCATCCCAGAGTTTCGAACATTTGAATCGGAATTCGATGGGACAGTTTCGCACAGTGAGACGAGTTTTCATTTCGCCATCCAATGAACGCGAGCAGTCAAAGTCGGCGCGCATTCAATTTGGGAATTCGATGACCACCGGCATTTCGACACACCTCGCACCCGGGTGGTTCTGTGAATTCGAGCGAATTTCGCACGCCATTTCCCAGCAGAGCTCAAGCAAAGAAATGCACACGGCCGCCGGAACTCCTCCGACGGCCGTGAGCGGCCTCGACGCAGCTTGACTCAATGAATCACTTCAGCGACGCAAGCGCTTTCTTCGCATTCTCCGAATGCAGCAGCGAGAAGTTCGGATTGATCTTCATGCATGCTTCAAGATATGCCTTCGCCTGCTCGCGATGGCCGAGTTTGGCCTCGATCATTCCTGCGTGATACTGAAGCATCGCGTCGATCGTCCCGAGCTTGAGCGCTTGTTTCATTGCTTCGGCCGCGAGCTCGGGTTTGTCGTTCTTGAGCAAGGCCCACGCGAGCGCATCGTAGCCGTAGATGTCTTTGCGCTGTTGCAAGTCGAGCTCGGCGAGCGACAGAGCGGCGGCCACGTCGCGCTCGTGGTTCGAGAGGAAGTTCGCGCGTTCGCGGAGATATTCACCCTTGTTTGCGGTGATCGCCAGGAACTTCTGGAAGAGCGGGTCGGCTTTTTCGGTCTGGCCGGTCGCGACGTAGAGGTCGCCGAGCGCGGCGAGCATGTGGGCGTCGGGACCGATCGCTACGGCTTTTTCATATTGGGTGATCGCGCCCTTGAGGTCGCCCTTCATCGCTTTGATCCGGCCCAGGCCGGCTGTCGCGTCGTGAAAGGCGTCGATGTTCTTGGGGACCGACTTGTAATACTCTTCGGCCTGATCGATGCGTCCGGCGACGAGTGCAATATCGCCCAGCCTCGCCTGGTACCAGCCTGCGCCGCCGGCGGCTCCGCCCGCTTTGAGGATGTCGGCCGCGGCGTTGCCCATCAGTTTGAGTGCTTTTTCAGTGTCGCCCTTGAACTCGGCCAAACTCGCGAGGCGTGAAAGGACCGGCGGTGCTTGTGATAGCTTTTGGAGCTGGTTGAATGCGGTTTCGGCTTCGTCGTAGCGGCCGGTTTCGAGCAGAGCGTCGCCGGCGGTGGCGAGTGCATCGACGTCTTTTGGTTTGACGGCAAGCGCTTCACGTGCGAGCTTCAAACCTTCGGTGAACTTGTGCTGAGCGCACAAAACGGCTGCGAGCGAAACCTTGGCGCGATGTCCTTGGGGAAAGAGCTCGAGCGACTTGCGCAAGCATGCTTCGGCCTTGGCGAAGTAGGTCAGATCGCCGGTCTGGCCGGCTTTTTTCTCGTAGATTTCGCCCAGGCGGTAGAGGCTGACGTCATCGCTTGGGTTGGCTTTGATGCGTTTGAGCAAAACTTTGATGATCTCGTCATCAGCGTAGGTAAAGTCGGCAGGCGAAAAGTCGGGTGCCTGCTCGGCGGGCTCGCTCTTCTTTCCGGCTGGTTCCTGGGCCATCAGCAGGCTCGGAGCCAGCGCGAGAAGGAACGCGGCGAGCCATTGATGAATCTTCATGAAATAATTCCTCGTATCGACGACCAAAGGATGAGGCCGTAAAGAAACGACGCCCGGAGAAGAACGGCAGGTCCCTCGCCGGGCGGCGGTTGAGTCGATGCGGATTACACTCTCAGCAGATTCGTGCTGAGCTTACGGCTTGGGATTGGGCGATCCCAGGTAGGGGAACTTGTTCGAGAACACCGAGTCGTTGGGGACCGAGTCGGTCGTCACTGCGCCGCCAGTGAGCAAACTCAGCTCGACGTCAACAACGTCGTCGGACAGCCTGCGGCCGTTGAGCTTGTCGAACCCCTCCTTGCTGGTCGTATCGAAAGTGAGAACGTCGGGCAGCAGCAAGTTGACCTGTGATTCACGCATCGCGTCGGGCGTTCCGAAGAGAATGCGCAGCTCTTCCTTCGCGGCGGCGCGGTAGCGGATGTCGGTCAGCGGCGAGGCGGAGTTGAAGTCGTCTTTCAGGGCGTCGGGCATGAGCACGGTGTTGATGGCGGGACGGCCCTTGCGGTCGAACTGGTCGGGGTTTTCGACGAAGAAGTTCGTGCCAGGGATAACCGTACGGGCCCAAACGCCGATCTTGGTGTTGTTCGGGCCGGCCAGCAGTGCCGAACTGGGAACCTCGAGCACGATGGCGATGCAATTGAAGCCGCCAAAGAAGTTGTTCGGGATGTTGGCCTGAGCGCCGCCGTTACGCTTCAGGAAGATGTTGGCGCGGGTGGGATCGTTGGCGAACGCCGCTGCCTTGAACTTGTTAAAGGCGAGCAGGTCGAAGAAGAACGGGTCGTCGAACAGGCCGCAGCGAAGCTTGCCGCCGTTGGCCAGGGCGATGTTCGTGTTGGTCTTACCCACAGCGAGGCGCTGAACGCCGCCGTCGGTGACCTTGTTCAGCACCACGAACTGTTGCAGCTTGTTATCGGGCAGCGAGAACTGAAGCTGGAACGTCAGCGGTGCGCTGTAGTTGCCAAAATTGAGCAGGTTGGTGACCTTGAATTCGTACAACCCGTAAGCGTTGAAGAAGGTAGGCGTGATCACGCCCGCATCTGTGCTCGCCGTCATGACGAGGACCGTGTTTTTCGGCGTTTGAGGCGACTGGAACGCATAGACATCGAGGATGTCGAGGTTGCCTAGTTCGCCGATTGCCGCCGTCATGCGCGGGGAGTCGCGATGGTCGGCTGCTTGAGCATAGCCGAATCCCATCAATGCGATGGTTGCCAGAACGAAGGTTCGGAGCGTCTTGTTCATGGTTGCAACTCCTGGAACAAAAGGGCGTGGCGCGAAGATATGATGAGAAGCCATTCGTAATCACTCTAGCCCGACGGTTCATGTCGGTAAACGGGGTAGAGTAAGCGGAGTGGGCCAAATTTTCGGGTGCTTGCAAGCAGCGGAGAACGCATTGACTCTGCCGATCAGTCAATGCGCGTGTTACGGCCCCTGATACGGACGTGTGAAAGCGCTGTTACAGGAAATCGCGAAGACGTGTGGATTCCGTTGGAACTCACGCCAAACGTGTCTTTGGCCCATAATCTTCGATTGATGCAATCTGCTGTGTGCAGTCGTGTCGAGTCAGGTGGCACGAACCTGCTGACTGTAATCCAAGCTTGGCAGTCGGTGATTTTTTGCTCGAATTATTGCGAGGCGGCTGCAATCGCATCTGCTGCGATTGTCCAGGGAACGACGGCGATTTGACCCGTCGGTCCGGGTTCAGCCATGCACAGAAGGAATGGGGGTAACTCGCCGTTGGGCAACGCATCCATGGGGACCTGAAGGTCGAACGCGTAGACTGGCTTTCCGTTTGTGATCGACATGGGAAGCAATCGGCGCCTGCTGGGCTGAAACTCCATGTCGGAAAGGAGTTCGACAACCTTTCGCTCGTCCGCATTCTTTGGCTCCCGACAGGCGATTTCGTCGATCGCATCCGTCGTCGTGCCGAGGAGTTCGAAGGACTCCTGCGCATCTGGATCGAACGAGCCGACGAAAAGTCCTGGCGCAACTGAGCCAGGTCTGGTGAGCAGGGCATGATTGACCATCACAGGCAGAACAAAAGTAGGGATCATGCGATCGACGGCTTCGATAAATGCCTTTTTGTTTTTCTTTCTTCTGCGAGATTCGATCAAGTATCGAATGAGTTGGTAGATCGTAATCGGAGCAAGGAAGATGATCATGAAAGTGATAGCAGCCAAGATCAGACGCCAAGTTGGAGACGGATTCACCTGATTATAAAAGGCAGTGAATTCACGAGAATTTACAAAGTCGGCATACTTCTTTTTGACTTCAATGCTTTCACGTCTCATGACTCATTCCCCGCGTCGATGGTGCGAACTTCAACCCATCTTGAAGCGATTTCTCGGCGTCGAGAGGATGACTTTAGCAGTATATTGGATATGTGCAAGAGTTTAATAACGGATGGACGATCCCCATCGGACGCAGAGCTATCTGCACGGTTCTCTGCAAACCCTTGAAGTTAGTACCAGCCCTTGCGTTTCGCCCATTGATACATGAATACGGGGGTGCCAATCATTGCGACGACCGTCGACCAGAAGAGAAACGCTTTGGGCAACGGAGTCTCGAATGCGAGCGTGTTGCCGAAGAAATTCATGCCGAAGAAGCCGCCTAGAAACGAGAGCGGCAGGAACATGACGGTCACGACAGTCAGCGCTTTCATGATGTCGTTGGTGCGATTCGCTGATACCGACAGATAGGTGTCGAGCGCGCCGGAGACGAGATCGCGAAGGCTTTCGCTCACGTCGTGCAGGCGTACGAGATGGTCGTAGACGTCACGAAAGTAAACGCGGTGCGGCTCATCGACGAGCGGATACGGATCGCGGGCCAGTCGGTTGAGCACCTCGCGCATCGGGCCGATCATGCGATGAATTCGTGCGGCCGCGCGCTTGGTGCGGAAAATTCTGTGCAGGGTGTGCGGTGTCGGCTCGTCGAAGACTTCATCCTGCGCGGCGTCGATCGCTTCGTCGAGATGTTCGATCGCCGGCAAATAGTCGCCGACGGCCATGTCGAGCAGATGATAGAGCAAATGGTCGGCGCCGTGGCGCAGGCGATTTTCAGGATCGCGTTCGATGTTTTTGCGATGCCGCTCGATTAGTGCGAGCGTTTCGTTGTGATAGCTGACGAGGTAGTTCGCGCCGAGGAAGAGGTCGAGCTCGTGCAGGCAGAGGTCGTCGGTTTCGGGGTCGAAGTCGATCGAGCTGAAGACCAGGTAGAGGTACGAGCCCCAGTCGTCGATGCGCGGGACGTGCGTGTCGTGGAGTGCGTCTTCGACGGCGAGGGGGTGGAAGTGAAACACCTCGCGAAGCATTTTCTCGACGCCGCGGTTATCGGCCGCGCCCGGGTCTTCGATATCGATCCAGATGGTTCCGCGCTCGTCGGCGAGGGCGTCGTGAATTCGTTCGTTTGGCCAATCGAAGTGAATTTCCCCTTCGCCGTCGCGGTAAATGATCCGAACGTGTGCGGGATGCGATGTCACGTTAGGCGCGGCGGCGAGCGTGGCGGCTTTATTCATGAAATTCGCTCAAGGCGCGGGGGTCATCGGGGGGTAGGGGAGCTGACGGTCGTGCTGGAACACGGTCGCTTCGGTGAGGAGATCGATTTCGACGTGTGCGACCTTGCCGGAGGGAATTTCCTTACGAATTGGCGACTGATAATCGTGAAAATCGCGAAACGTCATCGTGCCGTATTTGGTGTAGATCGGCGGTCCAAAAACTCCCGCGAGGCCGACGAGGTTGCGGCCGACCCCCACGCCATCGACCACGAAGGAGCCATCGGGCAAGATGAAGCTTGATCGCAAATGCCCGAGAGTGCCGTCGACCGGCGCGAACTGAATGAATCCCGACGTGAGCGGTTTGCCCGCGACGCTGATCTTTCCCTCGACGCGCGTCGTTTCAAACTTCTCGGCCGGGAACTCCTGCGAGCAGCCAGCGCATGCGAGACACCCAGCGCAGATCACGAAAGGCGCGGGCCATGTTCGCGGTGTCTTTTTCATGTTGGGTGCAATGGCAATGCAAGCGCGATGCCAGTTAGTCGCGGAAGAGAACGCCCGCGGGCAGATGCTCGCCGCAGTCTTTCGCGAGTTGGTCGAGCGCGATCCGGTCGTCCTCGCCGATCGAGGATGCTACGGGAAAAGATATCAGGCGCCCGCCTCGGCGGCCATGACCTTCATGCGCGCTGGCGTGACCGCTCTGATACACGAACACGCCGCCGCTTTGTCGCTCACCAGCAAGCCGACCGACGGAACCCAGCACAAGCAAGTTTCCGCCGCTCTGCATCAATCCCGCGCGATGGCCGGCATCGCCACGAATGAGGATTGTCCCGCCGCGCTGGCAATAGCCAACACCATCGCCCACGCTTCCAGTAAGGATGATCCGGCCGGCGATCAATCCACGTCCCACCCCATCGGCGGCGTTGCCGTGGGCCAGAACGGTGAGGCCGGGGGCATTCATCTCAGCGGCTAGCTCGGGGCCTGCATTTCCCTGGACCTCGATGATCGCGGTCCAGGGGCCCTGGAGGCGCAGGCACAGGAGACGCTGGCGGTCGACGCCCGCGAGGATGATGTGCGCAACGCCGTCATTGAGACGTTGCGCAACCTCTGCGTTGATCCGGTCGAAATCGCGGATCTCTGGAACAGTCAGAACGACCGTGGCAGGCGCGGCCAAGCGAGTTACTTCGCCTTTGCCGGTGGTGCCGACTTCTTGGTCGTCGCCGCAGGAGCAGCAGGCTGCTCCTTCTCCTCCGTCGGAGCGGCGGGAGCCGGGAACTTGGGACCGCCAGGATAAAGCTCGACGTTCTCGGGACGATTCTTGTCGAGGAATGCGTTCAGTTCGGCGACTCGCTTACCCAGCTTCTCGCGAATGCCCGGGAGTTCCGCGCCACCCGCGCGAAGCAGGTCGACCGCTTCCTGAATCACGTTCTTGATCTGGTCGTCGAGCTCGGTCATGAACTTCTTAGCGGGAGCGATGCCGGGGTGCCGCATATTCAGCAGGCCGGAGTTCTGCACCATTTGCTCACCTCCCAAAGAAGGCGAGACTTGATAGAGCAGGAGGCCGGTCAGGTAGCGAGCATAGTCGCTACGCTTGGCGAAAAGCTTCTCGTTCTGGTCGTATTCGTAACCGACCTTTTCACCGAGTTCGGCAGCAAGCCTGCCGATGTGATAGGCCTCGATCGTGAAGTTGAACTGCTGGGACGGGGTCATTTGAACCAGACCGATCGACCAGGCCGACCAGGCCCGCACCTCGAGCTTGTTTTGCGTGTTCGCAAGATTCTCGACGAGCGCGGCGACTGCCAGAGGCTTCTGCGGAGGGCTTGCGATCGACGGCAGGCGCAGGTTGCCGATCGCCTCGATCACACGCACCTTCACGGGCCAGGGGGACTTGGGCTCGGCTTGAAGGTAGGCGACGAGTGCGGCGGTTGCGTTCGTGGCCTTCACGACGTCGAGCGTCGTGGTGCCATCATTGGTCGCGTTCGAGATGCCGATGGCCGCCCACTGCTTCACCCAGACGCTCTGGCTCGAGTCGGCGATCTGCTTGATGAACAGGTCGAGCATGGTGGCGTTGCCCACCTTGCCGAGGATGATCGCTGCCTGGAGGCGCGGGATGAGGTGATTGCTCAGAAGCGGTGTCAGTTTCTGAACGAGAATCGGCACATAGACCTGAAGGAACGGCTCGTTCTTCTTTTCCTTGGCCGTTCCGTAGAGCTCGATCAGCAGTTGCGACGCCTTTTCGATCGCCCGGAATTGCGATGAGACCGCGGCGCCTGGTTTGGTGGGCGGCGGGTCGATCACGAACCGGATATTGGCGCGGCTGGTCATTTCCGCGACCTGAATGTCGACCGCCTTGGTGATCAACGTGCGATCGGGAGCGGAGAGGGCGGCGGCCATGTTTCGCAGTGATGAGACTTCGATCGTCGAGAGCGCACGCGAAGCCGGGTAGGGGATCTCAGGAAAATTGCCGGTGTTCGCCTTCTCGGACCGCGGGTCCTTGAAGAGCTCGACCGACTCCTGCTTCTTCATGTCTTGATTGTTGATGACCCCTTGCCCCTCGGGCTTGGCCGCAATGTCGTTTGCGGCTCCAGCGGGATCGTTGCCGCCGAGGAGGGGATCGCTGTTCTTTGGGGCGGCCTTCGCCGGATCTGTCTTCGATGCCTCGGCCTTTTTGGTGTCCTGCGCGAACGAAGCAGCCGGGACCGCAAACGTCAGCGCCACGGCCAATGCGGAAAGAGCCCACGAGTCACCACGAAACCACCTCGGGGCATGCGCCTTGACCATGTGCGGCAACCTTCTCGTTAAGATGTCCCAAGGCCAGCGGTAGGGGGGCTCGAACGGAATCACGACCACACCGGTCCGACCTCCGCTCCGCAGCACAGCGGTGCAAAGCATTCTGATCGGCGGGTTTACGAGGGCAAACCGTTGCGGCGTGACATGATCGGGCCACGCCGTTCCTCGAAAGGTCCTATTGAAAGTAACCCGCAAGTGCACCTCTGTCAAGAAACTGGCCGGCTTCTCCAGGTTTGCTATCTTGCGTAAATGTACGCGTGGAGCAACGTGGATGGAGGGGAAGCGCAGCGGGGACGCGAGAGGGAGATTTCCCACGAATTTGGACGATTCGAGGTGACAAAAAGTTTCGTAACGGCGGCGAATCGCACAAGAGTGACGGCATGTTACGATGGGGCGAACCAGGGACCGACCGACCCTTGAGGCGAGCCGCGCATGAAGTGGAGTTACCGTGGGTTGATAGCCGTCACAACGCTGGTTGTGACATCGTTTTCGCTCTCAGGCGTCCATGCCGAGGCGTACCGCAAGCATGCGGTGGTATCGCAGCAGGGGGACGCGTCCGACATCGGCCGGGACGCGATGCGGTCGGGCGGAAACGCGGTTGACGCGGCGGTCGCAACGGCATTCGCGCTTGCGGTCACCCATCCGGCGGCCGGAAACCTCGGTGGCGGCGGATTCCTGGTGGCCTTCGATGCTTCGAGCGGCAAGGTCTTCACGTTCGACTTCCGCGAGACGGCTCCCTCCGGATCGACACCCACGATGTATCTCACGCCCGAAGGCAAGCTGAAGCCCGGTCATCGTGCGGGTCCGCGTGCTGCGGGTGTGCCAGGAACGGTTCGCGGGCTGGCGCTCGCTCATAAAAGATTGGGATCAAGGCCCTGGGCCGACCTTGTCCGGCCCGCCGCGAAACTCGCACGCGATGGCTTCGTGATTTCCGGCACACTCGCACGCGGATTGAATGCTCAACTCTTCGACCCCCAGAAGGTCGATCGTGCCGACGTCCCCGAAGACCTTGGCGCCAATGCCGATCGCCTCGCGCATTTCGAGGCGTCGGTGAAGGCGTACCGTCATCCCGAGGGCCGCCCGTGGCGCGAAGGCGACCGCCTGATTCAGACCGATCTCGCGAACACGCTCGACCGCATTGCCGCAAATGGTCCCGACGAGTTCTATCAAGGCGAAACGGCGAAGCTGATCGTTGCGCACAACGAAAAGCTTGGCGGATTGATTACCGCCGCAGATCTCGCAGCGTATCAAGCGGTCGAGCGTAATCCGATTCACGGTCAGTTTCGCGGATTCGACATTTACGGTATGGGACCGCCGGCCTCGGGCGGGATTCTCATGATGCAAATGTTGAACATCCTCGAACGGTTTGACCTGGCCGCCGATGGTCCCAAACATCCGCGGACGTTGCATCGCATCACCGAAGCAATGCGACGCGGGTTTTTCACGCGAGCGACCGAGATTGCAGATCCCGACCGAGTCGAAGTGCCCATCGAGAAACTCATTTCAAAGGCCTACGCCGATAAACTCGCCGCGAGCATTGGTGAAAAAGCGATCCCAAGTGCCGAATTGGCACCGTTTCGGATCGAGCATCCCGAGGGAACCGATACGACGCATCTGTCGACGATCGACGGCAAAGGGAACGCCGTTGCGCTCACTTACACGCTCGAAGAGGGGTATGGCTGCAAGTCGGTCGTGGCGGGCGCAGGGTTCTTATTGAACAACGAAATGGGCGACTTCAACTTGCGTCCCGGCTATACCGACGCTCTCGGGCGCATTGGGACGAAGGCGAACCTGATCGAGCCTGGAAAGCGGATGCTCAGCTCGCAAACGCCCACAATCGTGCTCAAGAACGGGAAAGTCAGGCTCGTAACTGGCTCGCCGGGCGGGCGGACGATTCCCAACACCACAATCTGGGTTGTACTCAACACTCTTGAGTTCAAACTCTCGCCGCGTGAGGCTGTCGACGCCCCGCGGACGCATCATCCCTGGTTCCCCGACGTGATCGCGCTTGAAGGGAAAAGCTGGCCTGAAGAGACGCTCAATGCCCTTCGCGAGCGTGGCCATCGTTTGAAAACTGGGGGAATTCAGGGGGATGCGCACTCGATCATGGTCGATTTGGATTCAGGTGTAATCCATGCAGAGGCAGATTCTCGACGAAAAACATCACGATCCTCGGGCGATTGACGGAATCCCTGACAAGCGCACACCTGCGGCCTAGGCTTCTCGCAGGGGAAGCAACACGAGGCAGAGCAATGCCTCGATGAGTGCGAAAGGCTGATCTCGACACGGCGGCTCGGCAACGAGACCTGGCGTGCGGGATCGGCGTGTCGATTGACGACGGGAGGATCGTCCATGCGCATGATGGGACAATGCGGGGGTTCGGCTCAGGCAAGGGGGTCGGTTAGCCCGACATTGCTGCTCAGGATTAGTGACGGGTCATACCACATGCACAGATCATTTTGCGATTTTGGACAGGCGGTGAAGAGTGCGGAGGCATTCGCGGGCGCAGGATTCACCGTGTCGCTGATGTCGGCGACGGGCAAGTTTCTCATGGGATTTGAGGCGAGGCGCGAGGGGAAGGCATCGGCCGCGAAGCGTGAAAACTCGGGATTCCGTGGAGTTTGAGGGGCCCCAAAACGGGTTGAGAGCCAAAAAAAAGGGAAAAAAAGCGGTAGACTGCATTCAAACCCCGATTTTTCCTGTATCTTTTCGTCGCAGGGGTCGAAATGAACGGCAGGAGCACTGGTGCTCAACTCCACTGGGGAGTTCCAGACCAGACCGCTCAATCGCTGGAAGCGACCTCGCACAGCACAGGAGGGCTAACGTCCCCATGGCCAAGAAAGCAGCGCCGAAGGCCGCCGAAACGAAGGCCGCCGCTCCCGCCCCGAAGGCCGAAAAGTCGGCCGCCAAGCAGAAGGCCGCCACGAAGGCCGACATCTACACCTCGATCTCAGAGAAGACCTCTTTGAGCAAGAAGGATGTTGCCGCCGTCTTCGACGCGCTGGGTGCTCTGGTTAGCGCGGAACTCGGCAAGAAGGGCCCTGGCGTGTTCCAGATCCCGGGCCTGCTCAAGCTGAAGGTTGTCCGCAAGCCGGCGACCAAGGCGAAGCAGGGCATCAACCCCTTCACCAAAGAGCCGATGACGATCAAGGCCAAGCCGGCCCGCAACGTCATCAAGGCCGTCGCCCTGAAGGGCCTCAAGGATCAGGTCTGAGCCACGATCAATCGAGTCTTCCGACTCGCGCCACAACGATATCCAGACGCGACGCAAGGTCATCCTTCGCGTCGCGTCTGTGTTTTTGGACCTTGGCTGATTGGCGTTTCTGACCGGTCAGACGCCTTCGGGCCAGCGCCTGGTCGATTCCAGCGACTCGCCAGTCTCGATCATGCTCTTGAGGCTCGAGATGATCGCCGGCCAGCCCATCGACACGTTCCGCACGAGCTTCGACTCAGGCCGATCCATCACGTGCGTGAGTGTAAGCTTCACGGAGTCACCCACCGCTTCCAGCTCATAGGTCAGCCGCGAGAACCCTTCGGCCTCCAGATCGGCGAAGAGGTGATTCTGCCACGAGACTGAAAGCCGCGTGTGGGGATCGAATTCAAGGACTTCCCCGCTATCGGCCGCGCGGCCATCGGGAGTCATGATGCTCCACGAAGCACCGACCTTCCACTCGCAATCTTGCCAGGTTTCGCACCAGTACTTCCGCGTGAACTCGGGAGCAATCAGCGCTTCCCAGAGCTTTTCAGGCGTGGTTCGAATGTAGGACACATAGACGAATTGTGACTCAGCCATCGGATTCTCCCTTTTCGAGTTGGTCTTTGAGATCGGAAAGCGCGCGGAGCCGTCCTTGCTCGTACTTGTCGATCCAGCGATCGGCGATTTCGAGAATCGGAACCGGATTCAGGAAGTGAAGCTTCTCGCGACCGCGCCGAAGCGTGGCCACGAGATTCGCCTCTTCGAGCAGCTTCAAATGCTTGGTGACAGCCTGGCGTGACATATCCAGGTTCTCGCAGAGCTCGCCCAGCGTTTGCCCGTTCCGCACAAAAAGGCGGTCGAGCAAATGCCGCCGTCCCGGGTCGGCAAGCGCCTTGAAAACCTTGTCCATGTCGGTGTTCATGTCACCAAGATTATGCAACCGTTTGGTTGCATGTCAAGGCAGATCATTTTGGTCGGCGATGACCATTCAGGATCGCGTGAATTACTTCTGACCAGTTAGCTCGGCGATGATCGCTTCCTTGGTTTTCTTCGCGTCGCAGATCGAGCGTAACTCGGCGCGATTGAGAACGTCGAGCCTCGGCAGTTCGACTTCCGCGAACTCATCGACCGCGATGAGATAACGCTTCGAACCAAGTTTCTCCGGCGCCACGTCGACCCATTCCTGTTTCGCCGAATCCTTCACAGGTCGCAGGCGAGGCGGCCGTGCGTAGGTTGCTTCCAGCCGTGAAAGCCGAATACCAAGCGTCGCCCAGAGCCGCGTTTTTCGAGCCATCGGGTCGATGTAAACAGGCACAGCCACCCGCGTGTCGGTCGCGAGGTCTTCGTCTTTGGTGATATCGGCGAGCCAGTCGGTTGCGAGCTTTTGCGCTTTCGCCTTCTCGACCGTCTCGCCTTCCGCAAGCTCGGGCGCGTGGCCGATATCCTCGCAGCAGACGAGATAGAAGCCGTAGAAAAGATCGCGCATGAATGTGAGTTCGGTCATGAGATCAGAGGTTCGCGCCCCGCCTTCTTTCAGACCGTGCAGCGTCTTGAGCTCGTTCGCGCCGATCGACGACTCGAGAAAGTTCGCGAGAAATCCATACGCTCGCGCAGTCCGATGGTAGTAGGCGGGAGAAGGTTCGACGCGAAGTCGGGGCTCGACATTTTCGGGCATGCGTGGCATCGCGGAGGCGGCAGGCATTGCTGTTTTGGCGTTGCGAGAATGCGTTTCCTTGCGTTTGGTCAGAAGAGCCTTGAATGCCTCGACCATCCGCTCCTTGTATCGTTTGGTGAGCATGAGATGATCGTTCCCCTCGCCATTTTGCGGGAGCAGGAACGATTCGAGGGCATAGACCTGATAGTCGTACCAACCGCTATCGGCCTTGGGTTTCAGGTCAACTTTTCCCGACTTGATCGCGGTGATCAGCTCGCGCATCAGATCGGAGTCTGGCGGGAGACCGAGCGGAAAGAGCTTTTCAAACAACTCGGTCTCGCGGCTCGTCGCTTCAGGAAGAATTGCCAGAACCTGATTTGTGCCGACCTCTGTTTTGCCATCGACGAAGTCGGCAATCGACACGTCTCGCGTGGGATTGGTCATCTTGGCGTAGAAGGCGAGCACCTTGCGGTAGTCGGCCATGAGTGCGGGATCAGACTTGAAGCCATTCACGAGCGAGATGATGAAGACGCCATCATCTTTGGCGATCGGCGTCTGGAAGTAGCGAAGAAATCGGAAGCAATCGCCGAGTGGTTCGTTCCACGTATAAAAACCAATGGGTTTGGAACGTGTTGGAGTGTCTTTAAATCGCTTGATCAAAAATGATTTCGAGGCCTCGTCACGCACCTTGACGTCAACGCCCGCGAAACTCAAGCCCGCCGCGACGAACGCCGCCGCGGGATTTTCCGGCCCGAGACGATCGGCGAGTCGTTTGAACAGATCGATATGGCTAGCGAGTGCCTTGTTCAAGCCACGGTAGTAAGCGAGGTCGATCGCCGCGTAGAGGCCGTCGTCGAATTGCTTTGCCTTGCCGTCGATGAGGTTAATCGACGGCAGAATTTGGGTGTTACTCTCATTAATCCGTGCCGCGTCAACTGCGGCGCGATATGAGGGATAGAGCGTGAGCAGCTTGGCATCAGCGTCGGGCTTGAGCATCTCGATATCGAGCTTCACTACCGAGCCACTGGAGTTCACTTGCCACTCGCCGAGTGGACGGCTATCGACGCGTGCCGGATCGAACGTCGGCTTCTTGTCGTCGACTAGATCATCGGCCAGAAGGTCGCTTGGTGGCGGAGCAGGGGCGTGATACTCGGGAATTTCGACGGTGTAGAGATCGGGATCGATCGCCGGCGGAAGTACGCCGCTTCCCGCGAGGAAATAGACCCCCGCGCCCATCACGACGAGCACACCGAAAGAGATTAGCAGGATGCGCGGCAGGAGCTTCATCGTGGTTGTCTCTCAGGATATCAGACGGTGATCATGAATAATCAGTTGCTATTGTGCTAGCTTGATTGAGTATTTGTGCGATCCCGGCGCAACGGGTTCCATCGCCATTGAAACCGGTGCTTCTTTTACCCAAGGCAAATAAACGAGCGGCGTGAGACCTTCAGGTACGCGATCGATCTCCACGAGCCGCGACCAGCCAGATTCCCTCGGCTCAATGGTCTCCGCAACCTCGATATCCTGACCGTTAGCCCTTCTGAGGGTATATACGAGCTTCACACCGCGTTTCGTGAAATCAAGTTCACGAAATGAACCGAATCGCTCGCGAATGAGTACCGGCTCGCTCGTTTTTCCGTCCGCCGAACGAAACGCGACAGGCGCGAATTGATCCTCCGCGATCCAGCCGATTTTCCCTTCGACGTGCCATTCCCAGAGCCGCCCTTGCTTGGTGCGGAACAGAAATCCGTCCTTCCATCCGGCGGTCCAGCTCAGGCGATCGGCATCGAAGAGCAGTGAGTGGCCGTTCGCGAGGCCGATGGCAATCGCGCGGGGACGATAGGGGGAGCCCGGAAAGCGTTCGTCGACGACCATGTCGCGAACGACCAGCGCCCGCTCGCCGTCGCGCACGAGGCGTTCCTTCAAACCTTCCGATGCCAGCCGTTCGGCGCGATCGGTGCCGAGCAACGCCCAGATCGACGCGAGTTGTTCGTCGAAGGTTTGGTTCGATACCGTGCGAATCGGCTCGACGAATCGCGGCATCGGCGTGCCTTCGATGATGCGTTGTGGATCGGCGAGCCAGCGTTTGAAGTAGCGTTCGGTCATCCGTTTGTGCGAGAGCCGCAGGTCGGGACCTAGCGTCTCGGCCTCGCCACCTGGCGGAATCCGGCCAGCGATGACGTGACAGTTCACACAGCCAAAACCCTTCTGGCCGAGCAATTGCCCTGCCTTGATTTCACCGGCCGTGTCGAGTTTCAGCGATGATTCAGACGCATTTTCCCCAGCCGGCATGAAATCGCGACGTACGAGCGATTGTGCCAGTCGTTCGGCTTCGCCCTTGTCAAAGGTGAACACCGGCATGCGGACGGTCAGCCACGGGCGTGCCGGCACGGCTGCCCCCTGAATCGTTTGTAGCAAGTATTCGGGACGCAGCTTGTCGCCCACGGCGGTGAGGTCGGGCGGGGTGAGCATCCCCTTGAGCGAGCCGAGTGCAGGGTCGTCCTTGAGCAGTTCAGAAAGCTGAGCACCGAGCCATCGGCGTCCTTCACCTTCTCGCGCGTGGCAGCCAAGGCAGTTTTTGCGGCGAATCGTGTCATCGGCGAGCACGCTGGCGGGCAGGTGCACCGGCCTTGCTGGTAACGATCCAACAAAAAGCTGAAGCGCGGACCATTGTGCATTGGTCAGATCAAATTTGGGCAGGCTCGGCGGATGAGGATTCTCCGCGAGGCAACCCTGCCTGGCATTCGATCCCTGCGTGAGCGCAACGGTCGCAGCCGGTTCCGGAACCTTAGGGAAGTCGTGGCAACTCGTGCAGCGATAGCGTTCGAATAACTCGCGGCCGCGGGCTGTCGCCTTGAATTCGCGTTTAACAGCGTGCACATCAGACCCGACGAGGTAACGCGCAAGGTGCGCCGATTCGTCACTGGTTAGCTGAAGATTGGGCCGATGCTTCGACGGCAGTTTCGTACGTGGCGGCGAGACGAGATAACCCGCAACTGCCAGCACATCGCCGGCAGTTGCGAGATGATCGAGCCGAGGTGCGGGCGGAGGTGTTTCGAGCGGCGCTTTGGCCGGCGATGGGTGGCAGCCGAGGCAACCAATCGAGCGAAATAAAAGCTGTCCGCGCGACGCATCGGCGACGTTCACGGCGAGCTTCAACTCATCTTCGGCCGGGAACTTCGTTCGCGGCTGTCCTTTGAGGAATGCGACGAGTTCAATGGCGTCGTCGCGCGAAATCCCCAGGCTGGGCATGAGGGTACCGGGTCGCTTGCTCGATGGAGACACGAGCCATTCCGCGAGCCAGGCGTCATCGAGATCGGCCGCCAGACCTGGCAGTGGCGGGCCAGGCGAGGCGTGGCGGGGCATGTCGAGAATCGCATGGCAACTCGTGCAGGAGAGGCGATCGGCGAGCCGTCGTCCATCTTCGAACGCGTCGGGCTGTTCATCCTTGGGATCGTGGGACAGCACGCTCGCAGGAAGTGGTTCTCGGGCGAATCCGGGGCCAGACCAGTCGATTGCGACCGTTTGGGCTGGCTTCGTTTGAAACGCGTCGACGCGAAACGACACCATGCCGAACGGCAGGATTGCGTCTTGCTCGGGATTTGTGAGCTTGCCGTCGACACGCACTTCGACGCGAGCATTTCCACTCGTTCGCAGCAGGAAGCGATAAGCACCCGGCTTGCGGATGATGATGAAGCCCTCGAGCCGCGACGTGACGCCGTTGGATGGAATCCGCGGGTCGGGCGAGCCGTCTCCCCAGTCGAGCACTGGTGTCGGCATCAGCTTGCGAACGGGCGGGATTTGCTGGCCCGTGCGCGATGTGTTCGCTGTGAATGTCGCCAGCAGCCCAGGACGCTGGGCAATCTCATCGTCATCAGGCGGCGGTGGAGCGGTGGCGAACAGGATCAGAAGCAGCGAGACCGACGGCGAGACGAGTGCAGGCATCTCGATGTTTCTCGGGCGGCTGTGCGTCAGGCGGTAACGACAAAACCAGTCTAGGCGGCGCGTTGGCTGGCCACAAGGGAAGCGAAAAAGGGCCAGGACCCCTGTGGGACCCAGCCCTTTCGCGTGGTTGTGAGAAAAGTTCGCCGTTCAGGCGGACAGGAGGCTCGCGTTAGCGGGCACCACCGGCGATCGGCGGCGTGCCCGTGTTGCGGCTGGCTGATGCGGCGGCACTGCCGTTGATCGGGACACCAATCGACTTGATGCTTCGAGCTGTGAACGAGTACTGAAGCATCGAGTTCAGCACCGTGTTGAACGGTGACGCAAGGCGGTCGAGGAAGACCGTCGTGCGGACGATCGGGTCGCGGTAGACGACCAGGCGGTCGCCCGGCATGAGCTGATAGTTTGTTGTCGAGTCGCCCGCGTTGATGATCGCCGCCAGGTTAACCGGCAACGTCTGTTCGCAGCAGGCACCCGGAGGAGCCGGACGAACCAGGCGAATGTTCGGCAGCGAGGCGGTCGGCGTCAGGCCACCCGCGTAGTTGATGGCGTCGAGCACCGTTTCGTTGCCGGTAATCGGCAAACGCCCGGGGCTACCCACGTCGCCCTGGACGTAGTACACCTTGCTGTTATACGCAGCAACGTCGACGAAGACGTACGGAGTCTTGGATGGGTGAACATCCTCGTACTTCTGTGTATCTTCCTTGAAAGTCGTCAGGCCGAGTGCGCGGTCGGTGAGATAGTCGCGCAGGTGGATGACGATTTTTTCCTTCGCCTGTGCGATCGTGAGGCCGGTGACATACACCTCGCCGTAGAAGCCGAGGCTGACCTTGCCGTCAGGACGAACAAGGTGTTCGCCGGTGATCGGCCGGCCCGGAAGGGCTTCGAGCACCTCGACGATGATGAGGTCGGGGGGCTCGAGGATGTATTCCGGCATCGTCGACTTGTTGAATTCGCGAGGAATGCCGCTCTTGGCAATGAGCGACTCATCCTTCTTAACGGTCTGACAGCCTGTAAGCGCCAGGAAGGCGCAAGCGAGCAAGAAGCTCGTTGATCGTCCGTGATTCATCACAAAACCATCCATGCGGCACTCCTGCCCGGTAATTATGAACCGGCGCTCGGCCAACTCCCTGTCGGCCGAAGGGAGACGGGACATGATCGGCGAGGACAACCACAGGCCTCGCGATCACGGTGCGGAATCGACTCAAACCGGCGCGCGGCTCGAGTCGGCTTCGCGTAACATCAAGATCATCGGACAAACATCACTCTGGGCTGGAGTTGTTTCCACAATCGCAGCGGTCTCATTCACGGCCATTGTTCTGAAAGCGCCCCGTGGGCCGGTTGTAGTAGCGGGCCGCGCCATTCGCGCCGTTTACCGCTCCGTTGAAGTAATGTGCGGCGCCCGAGCCCGGAATCGCTGACGCCACAGGCATCAGCGCCGGTTTGCTGCCGCGAGGACTGGCGTTACTGCTTTTCGGCGTCAAACCGCGGCGGTTCATCGCCTGCTGGGCTGCGTATGGGTTCATCGTGCCCATTTGTTGCTGCGGGAGCTGTGAGCCCGCGTTCGCACCAGGCGCCGGGCGAGTACCGCTGATCACGCCCGATCCCAGGCCGCCGTTCGCCTGATTCCCCGCATACATATAGAGGAGGAAGTCGGGACTGTTGGGCATTACCCCCATCGCGTAGGGGTTCATGGGATTCAAGTAGGGATTCATCGCCGCATTGCCGTACATCGTGACGGCGGCCGGCTTCTGTCCTTGATACTGCGCCTGCGCCGTGCTGCTTGCGGCGAGAACCAGCGCACCGATCGCCCAAATCCCAAATACCCGCTTCATAGCCTTGCCTCCGGCATGAAAAAACTCCGTTGTCATCGAAAATCGGCTCCGCTTCGACGCAGGAATCACCTTTTCCTGCGTAATCCACGAAACCCATTCTTTGCATATTTCGCGGCATCTGAACTTCTTCGTATTTATCCTAGATTTCCGCAATGCTTGATAATTCCCCTGTGTCCCGAAATTCGCTTGAATACGTTGCCTTATCTGCCCGATAGAAGACACCGTGGACGCGGCAAATTTCCGAACCGCCCTAGATCGCGTCGTGCCCGGCGGTTGACTAAACTACCCCGCAACCCAACCCATGAGGCGAGGATGTTGACGTTGTCATGGAGGAGAGCCGGCGCATCGACGGGCCTGGCTTTGGCGCTGATCGTGGGGCTGCCGTCACTTGCGGACGCCCAGTTGTTCCCCAACATGTGGATTCAGCGCAAGCGTAACGAGTGTGCCAACGAGCCGCCGTTCTACGGTCACGTTCGGCGCGACTTCTACGGTTATTACCCCACCTGCTGGCGGACGTTCCCGGAAGGTTGGGCTTGCCCGTGCCCGAATCCCGAAGCGCCCAACGCCGCGCAGTCGTTCATTGATCGTCCGCGCGACAAGCCGGAAAAGTACGACGACCTCGATCCGCTTGACGACGCTGGCGGTCGCCGCGATGGCGTAGCGCCTCCTCCCGGCCCGCGTGGCGAGGCTCTGCCCGGCGTTCCCAACGGGGGACGGTCGCCGTTCGAGATGGATAACAACAATCCCCGACCGGTAGTTCCGCCGAGTCCCGACGACGAACTGTTCCGCGACCCTCCTGCCCGTAACCCCCGTGGTGGCGGGATCATTCCGCGGCCGTCGGGCGCACCTCGCGATAGCAGCGGACCCGCACCCGCGACTGGTGCCGATCCGTTCGATGCGCCGCTTGGCGAACCTCGTGGCAGCGCGAATGGTGCCAAGACGCCGACTCCGACCGCTCCGGCGATCGACGGCCCGAGCGCCGCTCGTCCTCGCCGTGCACCGTCGCGACCGCTCGCCGAAGCCGACCCGAACGAGTCGAGCACTCCGGTTCTCGCTCTGCCTGCGATGACCGCCCCCGCAGGCTCGCTTCCGGGTGAGCCTCCGCAAGTCGCAGCCCTTCCGCCCTCGCTGCCGTCGAACGGTGCGTACATCGAGATCCCAACGACGAGTGCTCCCGCCTCGGACGTTGTTGTCTCGGGCGAGCCGATTCAGGCTCCCACAGCCCAGCCGGCAAAGGCCCCCACGCGCCGGACGAGCATCATTGGCTCGCTCTTTGGCATGGGCAATCGCACGACTCGCTAAGCCAATCGGTTTGACGAAAACTAGCGGCCCGGACGTCTCGCAAGAGATGTCCGGGTTGCGTTCGTTTTGGGCGTCCGCTTGACCGCGGGTGTCCCGTTGGCGCAACTTTAGCGGGTCAAATGCCGAGAGCCATTGATCCCGCGGAGGCGCTTGTGAATACCGACGAACAGGCACCGATCGAGACGATCCAAACTCGCTGTTGCGTTGTTGGCGGCGGACCGGCGGGGATGGTGCTCGCCTATTTGCTCGCTCGCTCGGGCGTTGATGTAACTGTGCTTGAAAAGCATG
This sequence comes from uncultured Isosphaeraceae bacterium, assembly GCA_945957605.1. GTDB lineage: Bacteria > Planctomycetota > Planctomycetia > Isosphaerales > Isosphaeraceae > CAMFLR01. The sequence continues at coordinate 22,959 of CAMFLR010000002.1, read as the reverse complement.
GCGATTTCCTCCGCGACTTCCGCGGCGATACGATTCACCCCTCAACGCTCGAGGTGATGTACGAACTCGGCCTGCTCGACGAGTTGCTCAAGCGCCCGCATCAAGAAGTCGCATCGCTTCATGGCGTGATTGGTGATGTCGAGGTGGAAATCGCCGATTTCACGCACCTTCCGACGCACTGCAAGTTCATCGCGCTGATGCCGCAGTGGGATTTCCTCAACTTTCTCGTCGATGAAGCGCGAAAATTCCCCAACTTTCACGTGCGTATGAACGCCGAGGCGACCGACCTCATCTTCGGCGGTGATCGCCAGGTGCTCGGCGTTCGGGCCAAGACTCCTGAGGGAGAGCTTCACGTGGGCGCGTTGCTCGTTGTCGGCGCGGATGGCCGTCATTCGACGATCCGGCGCCAGGCACAGCTCGATGTCGACGATATCGGAGCGCCGATCGACGTCCTCTGGATGCGGCTTACGCGGAAGGAGACCGATCCATCGCAGCCGCTCGGCCGGTTCAATCGCGGCAAGATCTTCGTGATGATTTATCGCGGCGATTACTGGCAATGCGGCTATGTCATCGCCAAGGGCGGAATCGAAGAAACCAAGCAAAAGGGACTCGACGCCTTTCGCGCGGCGATCGTCGATATCGCTCCGTTCATGAGTGATCGCGTTGATGAATTGAAGACCTGGGACGACATTAAACTGCTGACCGTAACGGTCGACCGCCTGAGCCGTTGGTATCGCCCCGGATTGCTCTGCATCGGCGACTCTGCGCATGCGATGTCGCCGGTGGGCGGCGTGGGAATCAATCTCGCTATTCAAGATGCCGTTGCAACCGCCAACTTGCTCGCTGCTCCCTTGAAATCGAACACGGTAACCACCCACGACCTCGCGCGCGTTCAAAAGAGGCGGCTGTTTCCGACCTGGATCACTCAGGGTGTTCAGGTGCTTATTCAGAACCGCGTCATCGGCCGCGCACTGACGAGTCAGGGACAGTTTTCGCTCCCCTGGCCGGTGAAAATGCTCCAGCGCTGGCCGTACTTCCGCCGCATACCCGCCCGAATGGTCGGCATCGGAGCGCGGCCCGAGCACGTTCGGATTCCCGAGCAGCCGTGACCGACTCTCTTGCGTAACCGCTCCGGTTGATTGAGGATGGACGCTGGTCCGAACGATCTCGGAGTTCCCGGACACATCGCTTGATGGATCTGATTCTCGCCAGTACCTCCCAGTACCGCCGCGAGCAACTCGAGCGGCTCGGCCTCTCGTTCCGTTGCGTCGCGCCTTCGGTTGACGAAGATGCGATCAAACGCGAGCTCGGTCCGGATACGCACGCCACTGCGATTGCCGAGCGGTTGGCGATTGCCAAGGCGGCGAACGTTGCGGCAAAGGAACGTGATGCTGTCGTTATTGGCGGCGATCAAATTGTTGCGCTTGGGAACCGGATTTTGAGCAAGCCGGTCACTTTTGACCGGGCGATTGAACAATTGCTTGCGCTTTCGGGGAATGAGCATCAATTGATCAGCGCGATCGCGGTGGCCGATCGCTCGGGTGTGGAAGTTTACACGGAGGTGATCCGCATGAACATGAGAGTGCTCGACCGTGCGGAGGCGTCGCGATACGTCGAGGCTGACCGGCCGGTCGACTGCGCAGGGAGCTACAAAATCGAGTCGCGCGGGATCGCGTTATTCGACCGAATCGAAGGCGGCGACCATTCCGCAATCGTCGGCATGCCGCTCATCGCCCTCACCAATCTCCTCCGAAGTCGAGGATTCCGAATTCCTTAGGACGATCGGGGAACCACGGCCGTGGGCCGTCGTCTAAGGATTCGGCCGGTTGTCCGTCTAAAGTGGATGAATGATCGTTTGTCGGGCGGCGTCTTACAGACAGAGATGCTGCACAAACGTTCGGCTGCTTTGTGAGAGCGACTTCCGCCGGGCTGCGTTCGCGGCCTGGCGTGTCTGGCCATCACATCTGTTCGCGCACATTCGTTTCGAGGAACGCACAAGAATTGCGTTCACTCATCTCCATAAAAGGAGCGAACTGCCGTGATCTTCCACCACCTTCGCATCGCACCACTCGCCTGCATGATCGGCCTGGCACTCGCGCCGATCGCCAGGGCGCAGGAACCGGCCAAGCCGAAGCCGGCCTCCACAAGTCCGGCCGCCAAGGCAATCGCTCCCGCCGCGCCAGTTCTCCCCGGCCCCGTGGTTGCAGCGATGCAAGACGGTAAATATGCCGATGCGATTGCGGGTCTCGAACGGCTCGCAGGTGGAACGAAAGATCCCGACACGCTTTCGTATTACGCCCTGATCCGTGGCACGGCCGAGCGACTGAGCAACAAGGGCGACGTTGCTCGTACAACCTGGCGCGATGCCTTGAATGTGAACCCCAAAGGCATTTGGGCAACGAAGATTCGCTTTGAACTCGCAGCGCTAGAACTGGCCGCCGGCCGCACGGCCCCGGCAGAAGAGCTGGCACGCGTTGAGACCGAGAGGTTGCTCTCGGGTGATCGCAAAGATCGTCTCGCGCAGGTCTACTACGCTTTCGCACGCACGTTGTTGAAGCCTGATGATGCGATCACGCCGCCCAACCCGCAGGCTGCGTATCCGTTGCTTGTTCAGGCGCGAGCTCTCGCGAAAGGGCAAGTGCTGCGTGCGCAGATTCATCTCGATCAGGCACGCGCAGCGCAGGCGATGGGGAACTTTCCTCAAGCGATCATCGACTACAACAGCTACTTGAAGGACAGCAAAGGACCGGAGCGGGCCGTCGCGCAGTTCAGCATCGGCGAATGCCAGTTCGCCACGAACGCCTTGCCCGCAGCCCGCCTGACGTGGACCGACCTCGCCGCCGAAATCGCCAAGAATCCCAAGAAAGAACCGGCGATCGAGGAAATTCGCGCCAAAGCGCTCTATCTCATTTCGCGGACCTACGGCATCCCCACGCCGCCCGATGATTCGCAGCTCAACCTCGGCGTCGCCGCACTCAAACGCTATGTCGAAGCCTATCCCGCACACATCTGGGCTGTGCGCGCTTCATTCACGATCGGCTCTTCCTACGCCGCCCGCGGCAAGGCCGATTCGGCCATCGAAGCCTTTCGTGCGTTTTTGAAAGGCGACGGCTTCAAAGCCGAAACCGACGAAGCGAAGCGTGACGTCGCCAGCTTGTCGATGTCGGCGACGTATCAAATCGCCGCGATTCTCCAGGGGCAGCAAAAGTTCGACGACGCGATCGCCGGCTATCAGGCGTACCTCACGCGTTATCCCAACGGCCCGCAATCGGCCGCGGCGCAGCGGGCGATTCTCGAAACCAAGCTGCTCATCGCCGCCGATGCGATGACTCGCGAAAAATACGCCGACGCCCGCGCTGCCTGGACGGCGTTCGTCACGCAATACCCGCTCGATACTCGCGTGACGCAGCTTCTCTTCCGTATCGGCGAAAGCTTCACGACTGAGAAGAAGTACGACGAAGCAATCACCGCCTGGGACACGCTTCTGTCCAAATTCCCCAACACCGAACCCGCCGCGCACGCACAGTTCCAGATCGCCTCGATTCACGAGAATGAAAAGGGTAACCCGTCGAAAGCGATCGAAGAATTCCGCAAGATCGCGGTCGAGCCGTGGAAGAGCATGGCGACCAATCGCATCGCCGTGATGGAAGGCAAAGAGCTGACCGTCATCACGCCCCGTGCCTTCCGCAGCGGCGAAACACCGCATCTGCAAATCACCTCGCGCAACCTCGAATCGCTCACGTTCACGGCCTACAAGCTCAATGCCGAGGCGTATTTCCGCAAGAAACAGGCGCTCGGTTCGATCGAAAGCCTCGACATCGGCCTCGTCGCCGCCGACGCCGAATGGACGGTCTCGGTTCCAAACTATGCGAAGTACAAGCCGGTTCAGACGAACTATGACCTCAAGGTGAAAGCACCTGGCGTTTGGGTCGTCAAGGTAACCGACGAGAAATCGCTCCAGGCGACGACGCTCGTTCTCGGCTCAGATATCGACGTGATCGTCAAGTCATCGCGTGAGCAATTGCTCATTTTCGCGCAGGACATGAAGACCGGCAAAGGACGAGCCGACGCACGCATTCTCGTCTCCGACGGCTCCGGCGTGATCCTCGAAAAGAAGACCGGCGCCGATGGTGTGCTGCTTACGAAGTGGGAGAAACCACGCGACCCGAATTCGGCGCTGCAGTACCTCGTGCTCGATGGCGCCGACGCGGCCGGCACCGGCCTGGGTGTCCCCGGTCAGGTGGCCCAAGGTTTGACGGCTCGCGCTTATATCTACACCGATCGTCCTGCCTATCGACCAGGGCAAATCGTCTCGCTTCGAGGCGTGGTGCGTGAGGTTGCGAACTCGCAGTACCAGAACCCTGCGTCGCAGCCGTACAAGCTCGAACTGTTCGATTCACGCGGTCGTATGCTGCTCGCTCGCGGCATCACGCTTTCGCAGTTCGGCACATTCAACGAGCAAGTACTCCTCGATTCATCGGCTCCGGTCGGCTCGTATCGCGTTCGGCTCTATCAGCCTGGCCGAAGCGAATTTGCGGGTAATTTCGAGGTGCAATCGTACCGGCTCGAAAAGATCGACCTTAGCTTCGACCTGCCCAAAACCGTTTACTACCGCGGCGAAAAAGTTTCGGCCGACGTTGTCGCCAAGTATCAGTATGGTGCTCCGCTCGCGGGGCGGGTGATCGAAGTCGCCCTGCCTGATGGTCGCATGGTGAACGGCCAAACCGATGCAAAGGGCAAGTTCCACGTTGAGTTCGCGACGGAAGGATTCTCGGAAGAGCAAAACCTCCGGCTCGTCGCTCGTTTGCCGCGTGACAATGTGGCGACCGCTGCCGCTGTGTCGCTGGCGGTGCGGGCCTTCCGGATCGACGTCGGCACCACGCGCGACACCTATCTCGACGGTGAGTCGTTCGCGGTGAAGGTGAATACGGTCGATGCGCAGGGCAAGCCGACTGGCCAGAATCTCAGCCTCGCGGTGATCAAACGGATTAACCAAGGGGGCCGCGTCACGGAGCGGCAGGTTTCCGACCTGGCGGTGATCACCGACACCAAGAACGGCGATGCGTCGCCTCAGGTGAAGGTCGACGATGAAGAAGGTGGTTCGTTCGTCATTCGGCTGACCGGCAAAGATCGTTTCGGCAACGTCGTGTTCAGCGATCGCGTGCTGAATATCTCGGGTAAGGCCGACCAGACGAAGCTTCGCATCCTGGCCGATCGCTCGAACTTCAAGGTCGGCGAAACCGCAAGCGTCAACCTACACAGCCGATTGACGGCAGGCCCCGCGCTGATCACATGGGAGGCCGACAATGTGCTCCAGTATCGCCTTACGGACGTGAAGGAAGGGAACAATAGTCTGACCTGGTTGGTCGAAGGGGTGCAGTTCCCGAACTTCACGCTGACCGCCGCTCGGATGTCGGGCTCGCGTTTCGACGAGGCCCGGCTTGATGTGCGTGTCGAACGCGACCTCCGCGTCACGCTCACCCCGCGCAAGCCTGCGGTGGGACCAGGCGAAGTTGTCGATGTTGATGTGACGACCGTCGATCAATTGAATCGGCCGGTTGCGGCGGAAATCTCGGTCGCGCTCATCGACCGCTCGCTGCTTCGGATTTACGGCGACAACATGCCGGCGATTGGTCCTTACTTCTACAATCAAACGCGCACCGGCGCATTCACAACAGCATCATCGAACACGTTCCGCTACACGCCGGCAACCAGTGCCGTGTCCGAGGCGGTTGTGGAAGAAGCGGCGCGTGAAAAGGCGCAGGCCGAGAATCAGGCTGCGGGCAATCGCGTTCGTTCGCTGGCGAAGTCGGATATGAATGCGCCGTTTAATGCGGTCCCCGCTCCTGCCGCGGTTGCAGCGGCGCCCATGGATCCAAGTAAGTCAACGTTCGGAGCCCTTGGCGATGAGGCTGCCGATGGGTTGAGGCAACTCAATGGACAGCCAGGCGAAGGAATGATGGGGGGAATGGGCGGCGGTGCGGGTGGAATGGCCGGAAGATCCATGGCTCAAGGGAAAAGCGCATTACGGAAAGGCGAGGCGAAGGACGCCGCATTATATGCGGATCAGGCGAGCCCTGAGCCGCTGGGTTTACTAGGTGCAGGCGTGGAAAACGAGCGGCTGGGCGGGGCCGACAAGAAATCTGGCGCGGCCGATTATCGCAGCCGCGGCACCAGGCGCGATCGAGCCGAGTTCTTTGCGAAATCGAAAGAGAAAGGCTACGTCGCACACTTCGACAACGCCGGCGCCGATGGAGATGGCGCACAGACCACCTCGCGCGAACGTTTCGTGGAAACCGCCTACTGGAATCCCTCGATCGTTACCGGAGCCGACGGCAAAGCGACTGTCTCCTTCAAGGCTCCAACCGCTCTCTCCGAATACCGCTTCACGACACGCGGCGTAACCGCGGCCGAAACCCTGGTTGGGCAGACAAATGCCGACCTGATCGTCAAGAAGGACTTTTTCGTCGACCTCCGCGTGCCCGACGCCCTTACGCAGGGCGACCGTCCGCGGTTCATCGGCGAAGTGCATCACGTCGGCATCACCGGCGCGGTCGAGGTGAAGCTCACCGCGTACGCCGGCGGCCGGCAGATGGTCTATCCCAAGACGCTCACCTTCAAGGCCGACGGTATTGACGAGATCAACTTCGATCCGTTCGAGGTGCCCGAAGGCGACGTCGTCCGCCTGACGATGACGGCGACCGCGCCTGGCGGTAAGTCGGACGAGGTGATCTCGGAAGTGCCGATTCGTCCCTGGGGCGTGCAGGCGTATGCCTCGGCATCGGGTACGGCGAGCGACAGCACGACGGTCTTCGTTGGCCTGCCTGCTGGGCGGACGTACGACAGCCCCGAAATGCTGGTGACGATCTCGCCGACCGTCAAACGCTTCATCATCGAAGCCGCTCTCGGTGGCGATGCATATCCCATCCCTCTCGCGGCGAACAATCGCCTCGCTCCTTGCGTGATTTTGCCGCTATCCGTCGCGGATCGCGCGAGCGATCTCATCGCGGCGTGTGCGGCTCTCAACTACCTGCGCTGGGCGAAGGTGGAAACGACGCAGGACGCTTCGCGATTGACGGCGCGAATTCAGGGGTTGGTTTCGGAACTGGTGACACTGCAAAACGACGACGGCGGCTGGCCGTGGTCGGCGCCGACAACGCAAGGTTCGAAGCTCCCCAGTGACTTGATGACATCGACAATGGCCGCACGAGCCGTTGCGGTGGCGCAGGGCCAAGGCTTGCTCGCGGACCCCGCGGTGATCGACCGCGCTGCGACTTTCCTGAGCCAACAGCAGGCACGCGTTGAAGGCGGCGACCTGGAAATGCGGACGATGGTGCAATTCGCCCTGGCGGCGATGCACAAGGGAAGCTTTGAATCGGCCAACGCACTCAATCGCGTGCGACAGGCGTTGCCCGACGCTTCGCTCGCAGAGCTGGCGCTCACGCTGGCCGCGCTCGATCGCGGATCGCTTGCCGAGGAAGTGCTCGACCTGCTCGCGACACGTGCCAAGACCGAAGCGCCGCAACCTGGCCAAAAACCCGCGAAATACTGGCTCGGCCAAAACCAGCACTGGACGTCGCAGGTCGAGACCAACGCCCTCGTGGCGCAGGCCTTCGCCGAGATTCGCCCCAAATCGAGCGAGCTCGAAGGCGTGGTTCACTGGCTCGAAGCCCATCGCGGCTGGTCCGGCTGGTATCCGCCCAAGGCCAACGGCGCGGCTGTGTCGGCCCTGGCGAAGTTCTATGGCCAGGCCCAATCGGCCGACGATCGCTACCGCCTCGTCCTCACCGTGAACGACACCGAAATCTACCGCGCCGATATTCAGGGGACTGCCGTTGGTAAGGGCGTGCTCGTACCGCGCAAGGCGCTTAAGGTCGGCGACCAGAACCGCTTGCGGTTTACGGTTGAGGGGCGTGGCACTTATGGCTACAGCGTGAGCATGACCGGCTTTGCCCGAGACATGAGCCCCGAGCAGAAGCGAGAAGGGAAGAAGTTCGTCGTTGACAATCGCAACTATCTCGCCGCCGATCCCGAGCTCGACGGCAAGACGCTGCCGACTGGTTTCAGCAGTGCGATCAACTCGACGTACTTCATCAACAAGGTTTCACAGGTTGGTCTTGGTGGACGTGCACGTGTTGAAATCAATACGGGTTGGTTCCACGATGCCAATCGCCCGGCGTGGGCTCGCGACTTCATGGTCGTCGAAGAAACGCTGCCAGCCGGCACGACGCTCATCGAAGGTAGCCTCGTCAGCCAGGCGCAGAGCTACACAATTTCGGGCGGAGTGCTGACGCTTTATTATCTGCCAGGCACGCATCCCGGCCAGATTCGCTACGACGTGTTTGGCTATCTGCCGGGACAGTATCGCGCGATTCCGACGAAGATCCGCTCAGCGTACGACGTCGCCAAGCAGCATCTTGGTCCCGCGGGCGAGCTTCGCGTGCTGAACCCAGGTGAGACGCCGAACGACCCGTACAAGGCAACGCCCGACGAATTGCTCGCGCGGGGCCGGACGTTGTTCGACGAAGGCAAACTCGCCGACGCCGCCGCGCCGCTGGAAGAATTGTTCGGCGGCTACACGCTTCGCGACGAGATTCTCAAAGATGCCGCGCGGCGGTTGCTGACGATCCACATCAAGGATTATCAGCCGCGCAAGGTCGTGCAGGACTTTGAAGTTCTCAAGGACAAGGCGCCTGAGCTGACGATTCCGTTCGACGAAGTCGCGGTTGTCGGTCGTGCGTATCGTGACATCGGCGAGCACGAACGAGCGTATCTTGTCTGGCGGGCGATCGTCGAGGCGAGCTATCTCGAAGATGCACAGGTGGGCGAAGTGCTGCGTCAGAAGGGACGCGATCTTGAGGCGATCGGCTACCTGATCGACCTCTGGCGCGAGTATCCCAATACGGCGTCGATCGAAGCCGACTTCTTCGGCATCTCGCAGCTTCTCGCGGTAAACGCCAGCAAGGCGATCAATGATCCCAGCCTGCGTAAGCAGCTCGGTGACATCAACTCGACGCGATCGGAACTGCTGTTGCAGGCGATCCGTCTCGTGCAGGTGTTGATCGCACAATCGCCCAAGAATCCCTTGGCCGATGAAGCCAGCCTGGCGCTTGTTGGTTCTTACCTCGAACTCGAGGATTTCGAGTCAGTGGTAAAACTCTCCGGCAAGTTCGCGTCGCTCTATCCCAAGAGCAACTTCCTCGACAGCTTCCAGTATTCCGAAGCACTCGGGCGATTCAACCTCAGCGAGTACGACCGCGCGATCGAGGTAGCCGACAAGATCAGCAAGGCGACTTACAAGGATGGAAACGGCATCGACCAGCCCAGCCCGAACAAGTGGCAGGCGATTTACATCCTGGGACAGATTTATGACGCTCGCAAGCAGCCGGCCAAGGCGGTGGGCTACTACAAGGAAGTGGCCGATCGGTTCAGCGACGCCGCCGGCGCGGTGAAGAGTATGACGCGCAAGGATCTGGAAGTGCCGGAGGTTTCGCTGGTGCGACCAGGTGTGAAGCCGTCGGCGATTGACGAGGTGAATCGCAAGTCGCATGCGAACTCGGCGTTCGTGAGCGATACGCCGGGCGTGCCGATGGGATATCGCAACATCGGTGAGGTCGATGTGAAGGTCTATCCAGTCGACCTGCTCCGGCTCTACCTCACCCGGCGCAACCTTGATGCGATCGCCGGTATCGATCTCGCCGGCATCACGCCGCTCTACGAGTCGACAGTCAAGCTCGGCGACGGCCAGGACTTCGAAGACAAGCTCAAGAGCATCGACCTTCCGCTCACGAAAGAAGGGGCATACCTCGTGATGATTCGCGGGGAAAACCTCTACACGTCAGGCATCGTGCTCGTGAGCCCGATCGAGCTTGAAGTGCTTGAAGAAGGCGATGCTGGACGCGTACGTGTGACCGTTCGCGACGCGAAGACGAAGAATGCGATGTCGAAGGTGAACGTCAAGGTGATCGGTACCGAGAACCCGACGTTCCTCTCCGGCCAGACCGACCTTCGCGGCGTGTTCGTTGCGGAAGGCGTGCGTGGGCAGGTGACGGCAGTTGCCCGTCGCAACACGACGCAATATGCGTTCTATCGCGGCACCAATCACGTTGGCCCGTCAGTCCCGCCCGCGCCTGCGGCCAAGCCGGGCCAGGCACCCAACGCCGCGCCGAATGCCCCGGCGGCTGCCAACGACTTCTATTTCGAGGGCGACCTCGGCAAGAACGTGAAGATGCAAAACTTCTCGAACGGCGTGCAGCAAATTCAGCGGCTGGAGAGTCGCTACAAGGATGGACGTAGCGGTATCCAGGTGCAGGAAGCGAAGTAAATGAAATGGGGTCGAGCTTGGAGTGATTCCAGGCTCGGCCCCTTTTTCATGCGCAGTGGTTTTGGTTGTCAAAGCGAATTGAGATACGCATAAAGATCGGCGAGATCCTGCGGCTTTGCTCCTTGAAGCAAGTTATTGGGCATGAGCGAACCATCGCCTGGCCGACGCTCTTCGATATCCGCTGCGGAAATGCGTTCGACCGCTGCCGGACCGGTTTGCAGGATAATTCCTTCGGCCGATTCAAAGGTGAGAAAACCGTTACGGGTCTTGCCGTCTTTGGTCAGAACCAGCAGCGGCCGGTAAGCTGGCGCGACGTCGCGAGCAGGATCGACGATCGCCCCAAAAAGGTCGTCACGCGAGAAGCGCTTGGCTGCGCCTTTGAGGTCGGGACCAAGCGCCGCACCGCTGTGACAGCTCGCGCATTGAAACGTTTTGAACGCGACAGCACCTCGCTCAATGTTGCCGGTCGACCAGTTCACGTCTTTGAGAAGGCCCTTGATCGCCGCGAGGTCGACCGGTTTCGGTAGTTCGATTGCGTTGGCAAGATCTGGGTGTTGTTTCTGGAACGCTGCAAAAAACGGAGCGTAATGACTCATGACCTTGCCAGTGTCATTGGGTTCCTGTGCGAGGGGTTGCAACTTCGATTCACGCGCGATGTAAGCGGCCGTCCGCATGCGCAGTGCTTTCGCAGTGGGCGCGCCAATTAACCTACGTAGTAATGAAAATGCGGGGATGAGTTCACGCGGATTGGTGCTCTGTGGCAACTGTTCCAACCCGGCAAGAGCGGCTTCAGCCACGGCGGGATCGCGTGCATCGAGGCTGCGCACGAAGAGCGGGCGATCGGCTTCGATCGGATGGATTGCAAGCCGTTTAAGGGCGCCCGCGCCAGTGGTGATCCAATCGGGATGCTTGCGAATCGCCTCGGCGACTTGCCCTGCCGGAAGTCCATCAAAGAGGTCGAATATCGTGTCATCAACTGAAAACGGCGGCGTGGGATTCTTTATCGCCTCTTCAAAGAACGCCCGCGCAACGAGCGTCCGCGACGCAGGCTCGAGTCGCGTGAACCATTCAACCTTCGTTTTTGACATGAAGCCCGGCGATTTGACGAGAAGCTCGATCACTTGCGGATATTTGCGCGAGTATGAAGCGAGCAGTTCGGTCATCCGCAGGTTCCAGCTCTGCTTCGTCTTGCCAGTCTGGCCGTTCAACTTACCGTCGATCGCCAGAATTGAGCCTGCCATTGTTCGGGCCTGCGTTTCCGTAATCGGCGACTGCAGTCGATCGAGCACAATCAGCGCGTGAATATCCTGTGTCGCGGTTGTGCTCGATGTGATCGCTTTTGCAACTAACTCGCGTGTTTCGGGCGCATCGTCGCCAAGCATGGCGAGCAAGCGTTCGACTTCGCGATTCAACGGTGTGTGATCGCTCGTGAGATTCGGTCGAATTGCTTTGAGAATGGCATCGCGCTGGCGCGTGATCTGCGATGAAGGAGCAGCAAGCGTATAACTCGTGAAAACATCAGCCTCGGCTTTTTCGAGGTCCCAATCGCCCAGGGCAACAATAATCAGCCGCGTGGCGTCGAGGGCGTTCTGGCGATCGACCGCGGTTCCAGTGAAAGCTCGAAGCGCAGCCTGAATCGCTTTTTCGCTGTTCTCGGGCGTTGGTTCGTTGCGATATTTCGCAAGCGCGTGATTGATATTCGCGGTAATTCCGCTGGCGGCGGCACGATCTTTTAGCTTGCGTTCGAGCAAGGCGACTGCAGGCCCGACATGTTGAGATGAGTGTTTGATGAGGTTCTGATAGACCGCTTCGGCATCAACGGGGCCATCTGCCGCCGCAAGTTCTGCCAATGCGATTCGCACCCTGGGATTGTCGCGATCGTTTGCGAGATCGAGGCTACGTCTGGTTGGATGAGGCTTTCGCGTTAACGACCAGGCGATGCGTGCTCGTGTCATGTCGCTCGCCGTCTTCCAAGCGGTCTCGGCCTCGTCGGGGGCGAGACCATCGAAGAGGTCGACGAGGATTTCGATGGCGCGAATGCGGAGGAGTTCGGGTTTTGAAGCTTCAGCCGCCGCGGTCGCGAAGGGCTCGCGCCCCAACTTCTTCGCGAGCGGTTCCCACTTCGCGCGCGACCAGCTATCGAGGGGCTGTTCGGCCGTGAGCACGGCGTCGATTCCCGTGATCGGCGGCTTGACTTTGACTGGTTCCCGCGACCGTGAGATGCGATAGACCGAGCCGCGCGTCTTGCGGCCGCCGATCGTTACGAACAGCGTGCCGTCGCGTCCCACGCAAATATCAGTGGGTGCAAAGCCGTCGCCGCCGATGGGGTCGAGAAAGACTTCGGCTTTCGACTCATACGAATCACCGCTCGGCTTGAGCGGCAGAAAGAAGATGCGGCCGAATGTCCAGTCGAGAATGAACAGCCCCTGATTGTACGGCGCCATGAATCCCCAGCGATGCCGATACGCCACCACGCCCGTCGGTGAGCCGCGACCGATATCAACGAGCGGGCCGACGGTGTCGAACAAATCAGGCTTGCGGGCGAAGCAGCGGAGATAGCCTTTTAATCGCCAGCCATGATGGCCACCTTCGGCCACGTGAAAGACTCGCGTTGGCGTGTACCAGGGGAGGAACTCGTCGCGTTCGCAGTCGCTGTCATAGGTGAAAATATCACCAAATTCGTTGAAATCGAAATCGTAGGGATTCCGGAAGCCGTGGGCAATTACTTCGGATTGCTTCAAGTCCGGTGAGATTCGCACGAATCCACCCGCTTGCGGCTCCTTGATGGGTGAGTCGAGGCCGCGAATGTGACGCGTGTCGATGCCGGCGTCGTTGCCGCCGATCACGTAGAACCAGCCGTCGGGACCTTTGCGAATTGCGTGGCCGCCGTGTTCTTGAAATGCGAACGGGAGAATGTGCTCGGGTAGGCCGTCGGCAACGTCATCAGCGTTTTGGTCGCGGTAGCGGGAGAGCCATCCCTCGGCGGTGATCAGAAGGTCACGCCCTTCGAACCAAAGGCCCATGCCGCCTGTCTTGGGGGTGGCGTAGGTCGTCGCGTGCGAGGCGCGGCCGGTTGTCTTGTCGTGATGAAGAATCTTCACATAACCCGGACCGGTAACGACCACCCGGCCCAGGCTATCGAGCGTCATCGCCTGAATGTCGTTCGCCAGCGTTTCATCGGCGTAGAGTTCCATCTTGAAGCCGTCGGGCAGCTTGACGTTATTGACGGTCTGGCCGTGCGCGGTGGAAGTTGCAACCACCACGAGTAAGAGCGATTTCAGGAAGTTCGACACGCGAGGCAGCTCCAAAGGTGATGCAAACGCGACAAACCGACGTTCGACCGGGTACAGTGGTTGGCCCGCAACTGGTGACGCCGCTTCAGGACGGACGACGCATGATCGATGAGACTCGCCCCAAACGCCGAATTCGCGACGAGCTGCGGCCGTTGTGGCGTCTCGCCTGGCCGGTGATCATCGGCGAAATCGGTTGGATGGTGATGGGCATTGTCGACACCTTCATGGTCGGCCCTAGCCCCGAAGCGATCGGCGCGGTGAGCGTCGGCAGTGCGCTCCACTTCGCGATTGCGCTTCTGGCCACGGGAGTTCTCCTGGGTCTCGACCCCATCGTCTCGCAGGCGTTCGGCGCGAATCGGTTGGAAGATGGCAGGCGGGCGCTCGTGCAAGGGCTTTGGCTGTCGGTCATTTTGACTGCGCCGATGATGGGCATCCAGTGGTTGCTGGCCGACCGTTTGATTGCGCTGGGAATTAATCCCGACGTCGCACCGCTGGCCGCCTCGTATCTCAGGATCATGTCGTGGAGTACGCTGCCGCTTTCAGTCTTTGCGGCGTTCCGGCACTATTTGCAAGCGACCGCGACGCTCCGGCCGATGATGATCGCACTTGTCACAGCCAACTTCGTCAACTGGTTCGGCAACTATCTCTTCATTCGTGGCCACTGGGGATTGCCGGCGCTCGGCGTTGATGGCTCGGCGATTTCGACGCTTTTTGCACGCGTGTATATGGCGGGACTTCTGGCGTTCGCGACCGTGCTGCGCGAGCGAAATGATCGCCGAGCTTTTTGGCGATTGGGCTGGGCGATCGATATCAAGCGGATGCGGAGCGTGATGACACTCGGCCTACCCGCGGCGATTCAGCTTGTGCTTGAAGTGGGCGTATTCGCGGCGGCGACAACGCTGGTGGGGCGATTAAGCGCCGATGCGTTGGCCGCACATCAGATCGTGCTCAATCTCTCGGGGCTGACGTTCATGGTGCCCTTGGGGATTGCTTCGGCGGGGTCGGTGCGGGTTGGACATGAAATCGGCCGTGGAGACGGTCACGGCGCGGCGCTCGCGGGCTGGACGGCCATCGCAGTAGGCGTTTGCGTAATGATCATACCGGCCGCGCTCATGGTTTTGTTCCCACGCACCATCGCAATGTTTTTTATTCAAAAATCCGATGTTGTTGTTTATATAAAGAAGTTGTTGCTCATCGTCGCGGCGTATCAGCTCTTTGATGGGCTCCAGGTGACCACAACCGGATCATTGCGTGGTGTGGGCGATACTCGCACCTCGATGTTCACCGGCCTGGTTTCTTACTGGTTCATTGGTCTGCCGTTCGGTGCGTTTCTTGGACTGTCTGCAGGATATGGTGTGTTTGGAATCTGGACGGGACTTTCGCTGGGGTTGATGATCACTGGACTGGTGCTAGTGAGGCGCTGGGCGGTGAAAGCTCAGCGCCTCCGAACCGAAGGGGCGTCGATGGGGCTTATTTCCCGAGGCGGTTGAGGATGTTTTTCGTGATCGTCTCGACCATTTCATCACCTCCACGCAGGCCGTGAGCCCAGTCGGTCGAACCGGTGGTCACAACGGTTCCGCCGCGGGTGTAAATTCCCATCACTGCGTGTCCTTCGCGACCTTTTTCCCACTTCTCGTACCACTCGCAATCGTCTGGATGCCAGCGAGCGGGAGCCGTGGCAAGGATCACGAAGGTTTCGGGGGTGCCGTCGCGGTGAGTGGGGTAGGGGAGTCCATCACGCCAGGTCATCTCGCAGCCGTCGCACTCGTAGCCGACGACGGTGTGCTTGCCGCCGAACGGCTGATCGCGCTTGAGCTTCGTATCGGCGAAAACCCAGTGGTCGGGCTGGTGCGTCGTGAAGGCTCCCGAGCCGTTCATGTACTGGCCGTGACTGAGGTGATAGCCGCCCCAAAGGAAGCCGACGCCTGTGAGCGAGTTTTCCGGACGGGCGACGAGGTGATGGCTCCACAAGGTTGAGAGCGTGCGGCGGTCGTCGGTCTGATAGATCGGGTCGTCGCCGAAAGTTTGTTTCCAGCAAACTAGCTCGCGGCCGTTGGCCACGGTGCGTATCTGCCAGCAAACCGAGTTGCCGCTCAAAAACGCGACGTTGCCGCCGTCTTTGATGTAGGCTTCGAGGTTGTCACGCATCGGCTTTGACCAGTACTCGTCGTGTCCGACGCTCAGAACGAGCTTGTACGGCTTGAGGATTTCGGGACGCAGTTCGAGATCGCTGTTCGCGGCGTAGTCGATGGCATAACCATTGCGCTCGGCCCAGGCAGTGAATGGTGCCTCCCAGTTGGCGAACTGGCTGCCGCCGGGGCGATCGAATGAGACGCATCGTCCCTGCACCTTGTCCTTGGCGTGATAGGCGTAAAGGCTGTAGCCGCCATAATTGTTGTAGGCATTATATGTATTTGTGGAAAGTTGAAGCAGGATTTTCGCGTTCTTGCCGGGCTCGCGCGGGCGGACGATGAAGTATGCCTCGGCTGATGGCGTGTTGGGTGGAGCGTTTTCAGGCTTGAGCCGAGCGAGATAGTAACCTGAAGGCCAGTCGAGTCCGACCGGCACCTGGAACGCTTCGGGCCAGCGGCAGCCGTCGGGCGAGACGTCGCGCGGAATTGGGTAGCTCGTTCCTTTCACGTCGGCCTTCGTCCAGTAAGAGACGACCTTGGCACCGACGCGCACGACTTCCACCGAGTAGCTCGGCGCAGTTGTCGACACAGCGATTCCGACTGGTTCGCCCTGGGCGACGCTCAGCGTTTGCGCGTAACCTTCGATCTTGGGCGGGGCCTGGGCAGGAAGGGCGAGACAGAGGAGGGACGTAATTAGAGCGGAAAATGGCATGGCGGGCAGACCTCGGTGCGGGAGTGTGGTGAACCGCCGATTGTGCAGGTGCGGAGCGGGGAGGGCAAGGGATTAGGGTCGTATCCAAGCGGACCTTGATTTGGGGAAATGTATGGTTACGACTGACGCAACTTGACGTTGCTCGATTGAGACAGATGCGGTAGAAACGTCGCGGATTACGATCCTCTCGATATCGACCGGTATGCGCCCCGCATTTTTGCCAGGGAAGATTGGTCGGGCGGCGGTCTTTGTTTGTGGAGGCAAGGAGGTCTCCCGATGAAAATCCCGCGTATATTCACTTGTCGGCGCGTGATGATCGCGACGCTTGCGATCCCGGTAGTCCCGCTCCTCCTATGGGTCGGCCTGATCTGCCTTGCGCCGACCGACTGGGCGCGGTCGCGCATGATTCGCGAACTCGAAACGGCGACCGGCCGCAAGGTGAGCATCGGCTCGATTCGGCTCGGCCCGTTAGGCAATTTGCGCGTCCGCGACGTGCAGGTCGCCGAGATCGATAACTTCGAAGATCCCTGGATGAAAATCGCCGAGGCGCGGCTCGACCTGCACCTCTTTCAACTCGTCGCCGGCTGCTGTAAAACGACGAACATCGACGTCGAAGGGCTCGACCTGCGCGTCCATCGTCGCAGCGACGGAACACTCGAATTCGCCGATCTTTTGAAGGCTGACAACGGCGAGAGCAGCGACGATTTCGACGCCGCGACAAGCCGCCCAGCCATCACGCTCACGCTAAAAGACGCTCACCTGACGGTGCTCGACGACCCGACGGAAACGGCGATCGACGTCACAAACGCCAGGGGCATGGCGATTTGGACCGGCGAGCAGGCGACGATTCGCACGCTCAGAGGACAGCTCAACGGCGGCACGATCGAGTGCGCAGCGACATATAATCGCTATGCGTCGGCTCCCGAGTTTGACGCTGAATTTCGTGCGGCTGGCGTTTCGCTGAATGGCGGAATGAGGCTGCTTGCGATGGTTGTGCCTATTGTGGGTGAAGCATCGAGCATGGTCGATGGCAAGCTCGATTTTGAGCTGGGCCTGCGCGGCCGCGGTAGCGATCTCGTGGCGCTCAAGAGCGACCTGAAGGGACATGGTGCGCTTCGCATCAACCCGATCGATCTGTCGCAATCGAAGCTGCTCGAAACTCTCGACGAATTTCGCCAGGTTCCTGGCACCAGCCGCGTAGGTTCGATCGAATCGGCATTTACGATCGCTGATGCCAAGGTGCTAACGAACGACCTCACCATGAAGCTCGCGGGCCTGCCGATCATTCTCGGCGGCTGGTCGGACTTTGATGGCAATATCGACTACCGCGTGAAGTCGGAAGAGATGCATCTTCGCCTTGCCCAACGGCTTTCGCCTGAGGCGCGGGCGATTTTGAAGGACGTCAAGGAAGAGCTGGGCGACCTGGCCGACATTCGTATCCAGGGGACGATCGCCTCGCCCAAGCTGGTTGTTGGCAAGCGTTCGGTCGGCAAGGGGCACGGACGTGACGACACCGACGCCCGCCTTCGCGAGGCCGCTCGCCGGCTCGGTCAGAAATATCTCCGCTAATATCACCACTTGTTCCAGGTAATCACGCGCGTCCTTGACCTCGCAATCGGTTGCAATTTCAAGAGGCCAAAGGCAGGCCAATTCATGTCTTTCGTGCATAAATCGATGAAGAATCGCGTGTTGGTTGTTTCGACGGTAATGTTGATGTTTTGCGGCTGCGGTACGGTCAAACAAACAGGAACCGCGCGTACCGGAACCGAACAGCTCTTGCTAACCAATGCATGGGACCGCGCCCTTCAGAAGGTCGACTTCCGGCCACTGACCGGTGTGCCTGTCTATCTTGATACCGCGAACGTGAACGCCGTCGACCAGGGGTGGGTCGTTTCGAGCCTCCGACAGGCGATGCTGACGCAAGGTGTGCTGCTCAAGCCCAAGCAAGAGCAGGCGCAGTTTGTGGTTGAAGCACGCGTTGGTGCTTATGGTACCGACTCATATAACTGGATGTTCGGCATTCCGCAGACGACGATTCCGCAAACGATTACAGGCATGCCGGCCGGAACGATTCCGGAAATGTCGTTCGCGAAGTCGAGCGACCAGCACGCTGTCGCCAAGCTGGCGCTTTTCGCCTACGACCGAACGAGCGGGCAGCTAGTTTGGACGTCGGGGACGCAGCTCGAAGAGTCGAACGCCAAGGACCGCTATATCGGCGGCGTGGGGCCGATACAGTCGGGCTCGATTCGCGGCGGCACGCAGTTCATCGGCATCAAGGTACCTCTTGGAGCCGAAGAGGAGGCCGATCCCAAGAAGCGCCCATGGTGGCGCCGCCGGTCGTCGAGCAATTCGACACCGTTCGCCGAGGCCAAGGCCGATCCTGCGAGTCCGCTGGGTGGTGCGTCGGCTCCGATGGCGGCGAAGTCTGACCTCGAATCGTTCCGACCATAGCGCTTCATTCGCCAGCGTATTGACAAACGAGACAGGTTGTCTACTATAAAGCAAGACAGCCTGTCTCGTAGTCGTTACGTCGAGTGGGAATGAGCGATGAAGAAGGATCAGCTCGCGTCGATTCCGGATGCGGAACTGCGAGTGCTCGAGGAATTGTGGCAGCGCGAGGACGCGACGATTCGCGACCTGCGCGATGCGCTTTATCCCGAAGGCGGTAGCTCGAAATTCGCCACAGTGCAGAAGCTGCTTTCGCGACTGGTTGAGAAGGAACTTGTCGAACGGCGGCACGATGGTGCGAACTGGGTTTTTCGCTCCAATGTTGCCCGGGACGACCTGATTGGCGGCGAACTGCGCCGGGTGGCCGACCGCCTGGGCGGGCAGTCGATGACGCCGCTTTTGACCTTTCTCGTTGAGGCCGGTGGGCTGACGGCGAAGGAGAAAGCCCACCTACGCGGGTTGCTCGACAAGGGCTCAGCAACGAAGGGGCGGGATTAGCGCTTTGGCCGTGCACTTAACGATAAACGCGATGAGAAAGAGCACTGGCAGAGCCAGTGGCACCCGAATCTTTAGTCTAGACGTTAAGAACTAGGCGAGGCAGATACTTCGGAGCGTGGCGACGATGATTTTCATCTCCTGGCTCGTCTCGAACGTGGGAATTGCGGCTGTGCTGGCTCTGGCTGCCACCGTGGTGCAACGTTGTCTTGCGCGGCCTGGTATCGCACGGATCATCTGGATTCTCGCCCTGCTTAAATTAGTCACACCGCCATTTGTTAGCATGCCGGTGAGTAACGTTTTGGGGCAGTTCTTGTGCAATGTGGGGCTGTGTTCTTGTGATCATCAATCATGGACACAAACATTAATACGCGACCGTTTGCCATGGCTGATTCTTGGGGTGTGGACAATTGGTGCGACTGTTTCGGCGTGGATCGCGTGGCGTGGTTGGGTTCGGCTCAATCGTCTCGTTAAGCACGCGTCGCCTGCGCCATTCTCGTGGCAGAATCGGGCGGATGAAATTGCAGAGCACATTGGCCTGAGGTATGCGCCCGAGGTTTTGATCGTCCCTGGACAGGTGCCGCCGCTCGTTGTTCCGGGAACCTCGCCGCGAATGCTCGTGCCGGTGGCGCTGGTTGATCGGCTGAGCCTATCGCAACGCGATGCCCTGCTGACTCACGAACTCACACACATCAAACGGCGCGATCATCTCGTGCGTTTCCTGGAACTCGCGGTTGGCGTGGCCTACTGGTGGCTGCCGTTCGTGGGGGCGATGGGTCGGCAATTGCGATCGTGTGAAGAATCGTGCTGCGATGCCGCTGTTCTTGCGCGATTGCCCCAGGCGCGCTACGACTATGCTGCGCTCTTGCTCGAAGTGCTCGATCTGGCGGATTCCGGCTCCACGCGTGAGGTTGCACATGCGACGGCGATGAGCGTCGCGAGCGATCTCGAAACGCGACTCGTATCGATTTTGAATGAGCCATCGAGACCGCGTGTCACTCGCTTCGCCGCCGTGTTCATCGCGCTGGCCGCATGTTCGCTGTTGCCGTGCGGCGTTTGCTACGTGCCGGCGCGCCCGACGACGTCGGTTTCGTTGGACGGCTGCGAATCGCCGGGAAGTTCGAGCGTCGTCTCTCCTCCGGTCAGTGCGGCTTCCCCGTTCTTGAACTTAACTTGTCCCGCGAACGATCAGGTCTGGCTCGGCTGCTGTCGTTCTTGATTCTTCATCTTTGAGAGGGTTCTATGTTTGCACGAGTTAACTCGTCAGGGGTACGCGCGCGCTCATGGTTTGTGGGATTGGTACTGCTCTACGGGGCAGCGTGCCAGTCGGCCAAGGCGCAGGAAGGCTTTGAAGGCTGGAATCTCGAGCCCGGCGTAGGCCAGGCGCATCTAGTGATGGTCGTGCGAGTCGCGAGCATTAGCAAGGTGACTATGGTCGAAGGTGCCAAGACCGACGTCGCGCTCCGCGAATATCGGTTTCAACCGATCCGCCGGCTCAAGGGAATTTTTCAGCGCGATCAGCTTTCGATGACGGCCACCGACCTCGGCCTCGGTGGCGAAGATGGTAGCAACGCTCCGCCGCTCAAGGAGGGGGAATATCGCTTGCTCATCCTCGCCCAAGCGCGCGGGCAAACATTGGGATGCGTCTCGGCCGCTCCAGGCGCGACGACCTTTGCCGAACGCGTGCCGCTGCTCACCGGGCCGGATGACCCGCTGGTTGGGGTTGTCGATACTTTGATTCAGGTCGCCGATGCCAGCTCGCGCGAAGAGCGTGCGACGCTGCTTTTGAAGCGGCTCGAAGGAGTGAATGGGCTGGCGGCGGTACCGCTTTTGACGAGTCTACGGCAACGCGCCGATCGCGCCGCGGCAGACGAGCGTACGCTTCGTGTGCTGACGCGTTTATTGCACGATCATTCGAGCGCCGTTCGCGAAGGAGCGGTCGACGTGCTTCGCGAAGTGCTGGCGACTCGCATCAAGCCCAGGGAATCGCGAGAGCTTGATGGCGTCGCAAATGGTCTTCGCGAGATTCTTGAGTCGGATGAGCCGTTAACGACCATAAGGGCGTCGGCGGTTGAAGCGCTCGGGCATTTGCTGTCGCTTAAGTCTGATTTTTCTTGGGCGACTGGTTTGCTGATCACTCAGAGCGCGAATGCGCGAACCCTTCGCGAACGCGCTGCGGCTGTCGCTGCTCTGTCGCACATTAGCAATTCGCAGGCGAGCGGAGCGGTGCTTGAGGCACTCGCGAAACTACCGCTCGACGAGCAACCGGCGCGCGAAGCCGAGTACATTCGCGCGGCGGTGCGTGCCGATGCGTCGGGCGCGGAGCGAGTGGTGCTGGGGCGGCTTCAACGGTCGACGCAATCGCGCGAGTCACTTCAGTCGGAAATGGAGTGGCTTGGGATCATGGGCAGCAAGGAGAGCGTGCCGTTGCTGCTTGCGGCGGCGAATCAGCCGGGGTTGTCGCAGGTCGATCAACAGTTCATCGCCTGGACTTTGGGACGGCTGAAAGATGATCGAGCCGTTCCGCTTTTGGTGAGCTGGATGCGCGGCAATAATCATCAGCTCAAGCCGTTCGTGCTGACGGCGCTCGAGTCGCTGGATAGCGATCTAGCTGCGCGTGAGGCGCGACCGCTACTCAAGACCGAGGCTATCTTGCCATACAAGTTGAGGCTCGCTCGCTTGCTTGCGCGTCATCAGATTGCCGATGGTTATTCGCTGGCCACCGAACATCTTGCCGATGAAGGAAACACCACCCCGGCGACTCTGATTCTGGCCGCGCTTGGCGATGCGCGAACCACGAAGGACTTGTCGGCGATTCTCGAGGCCCGGCCAGATCGGCGCTGGCACGTCGCCGCGCTTTCGGGATTAGCTGCGACCGGCAACGCGGGGGCACGTCAGCAACTTCGGGAGATTCTCAGCAACGATCGCAATCCTCTTGTGGTCGGCGCGGCCGAAGCGGCGGGAATTGCGGGCGATCCCGAATTGATCGCGCCCCTGGCAAAACTCGTGGCGTCAAGGAATCGGCAACTCTCGGTCACAGCTTTGATTGCGCTACAACGATATCTGGCGGGGGTTGGCACGTCTCCACTTGGTCTGGCGGCGGCGGAAGCAGAAAATATTGCTCGGCGTCCCGCGATTCCCGAGATGTCGGCTCAAACGCGCGAGGCGATTGTGTCCGCGGTATCGCCGATTCTGCTCGACTCGTATGTTGATTACGAATCGCGGCAACACGCTCTGGCGATCGCGAAACTGCTGCGTGGCGATTCGTTCGGCAAGTTGATGGCCGATCTTTCGGAGGTCGAGATGGAAGGCTCGGCGCTTCTGATTGACGCACAGCTCGAAGCGAGGCGGCTGCGCGAGCCCGGCAAGTAACGGGATTGAGATCCGCCGCGCGAAACCCATTCGCGCGGCGGAAAATTGTGGTTGTCCCAACTCGCCAGCTTCAACGACACCCAAAATCCGATCGCTCATGATGGGTTTCGGGGCGGTGGTCGAAATCAGACTGTCGGGTGCCACTGGTGGTACGCCCAATAGTGTCCGGGATTCGTCTTCATC
>CAMFLR010000001.1 GCA_945957605.1 uncultured Isosphaeraceae bacterium | reverse complement strand
CATCAGAGAATAACGTCATTTCGCGGAAAGGGGGATATTTCAACGGGCTGCTAACACACTGGTTGAGTGCAACCAGAGGCGCCCGGCGCCTAATCGCGGGCTGCGGCCTCTTGCTCGAGACGAGTGTGGCGATATCATCGACGGCAAAGGAGTTTCCCATGAAAGGGTATTCGATTCTGTCGTTGATGAAATTCGTCGTCGGTCTGGCGATTGCCATCACTGCGATTCGGAGTACCGACGACCATTGGGCGGCGGGGGTGCTGATAGGGACGTTTTTGCTGATGAGTACGGCTGTGATGGGCGTGGTTTACGGACGCGGCCAATCGCGCGCGGGGTGGCTGGGATTTCTGCTATTTGGTGGCTTTTATCTTGGCGTTTCGATTTGTGCGTCTGACGACATGAGTTCAAAGCTGCCGACGGCCCGTTTCTTGAGCTACGCCCATGCGAGAGTCCGGTCCGCCGAAGGGCTGCGCAGTAAGTTGGTTTTTCAGATTGTCGATCCCGCGACAGGGGTGATGAGCTATGACGAGGCGGGAATTCGCAGCGACGCGTCGCAGGCTTGGAAGGTGATGTTCCCAGGCGCCGCGAATTTCAGCGCGTTCAAGACGATTGGGCACTGCTTGGTTGCGGTTCTGCTCGGATTGGTGGGAGCGATTATTGCTCAGCGGTTCGAGAGGCAGGGGCGCGCTGCGGCGGTATAGCGGACCGCTGATCTTGCAGTGTGGCGGTTGTTGCGTTCGATTTCGGGATACTGATACTCGTTTGGTAGGTCGATGGAAGTTGCGTCGGACTGGGTGTTATGCACGTTTGGCGACTTCGATGCGAATGAACTCAGGAAGATATGATGGCGTACAGTTCTTGGCAACATGGTCGCCTTTGTAGAGTCCCAATTTTTCGCCAAGTTTGATGCACCTGGATCGAAACGTAGGCTCGTGGACGCCGATCTGGCAGGCGCAGAAGTTCATCGCCCATTGTACTTCGGGCTCGGCGTTCGCCATGCCTTTTTCCAGGGAATCGAGCAGGGCTGCGCTATTGCCGGGTGGAGTTTGCCCGACCCAGCGCAAGCGAGCCTGGTGATACCAGAACAAGCGCCGCAGGATGGGGGAAGGATTCTTTTCCCAGGTTGTCATAAGGGAGGCGAGTTTCTTGTTCTTGGAGAGCTGATTTGCCAACAGCCAGTCGGTCAATTGGTTGCGCTCATCCGCGCTGTGCTGAAGGATGTCTGATGCGAGCTGATTGGTAAGTTCTTCTGAGAGGAGCTTGTTATCGAAGATGAGGATCGCGAGAAGACGCGGATAGTAGTTGCCTGTTGACCAAAGCTCAGTTGCAAGATCGTGGTCTTTCTTGATCTCGCTGCCGTGTTTTTTCAGATCGCCAAGCTTCACGTTCGCGTGAGTGAGCTCAGCAACAAGTTTCTCTGCTCGTGCCGATAATGCCATCTGCCTGTCACTCCAAAGTTTGCTGGACTTCTTGAACCGCCCCGAAACCTTATTCGGGTCACCGCTAAATCGAGTTGCGTGTGCCTACGTTTCGTCTTTGGGCAGTCTGCAGAGGATTTCATCTATGGCCATAGCGGCGTCTCCATCCAGCGCTCCGCGCAGCCCTTCGAACCGCCTACGCTTCGCTGGTCCCCATCCTAGGCTCTCGTGCAGCAAGAACCCGTTCTCGAGCGAGACTTGGAGTCGGATCCAATTCCTCCACTCGGGGCGGCGGTGCGGGATTTTCTGTTTGTCAGGCTCTTTGGCCTGCTTCAAGAAGCCTTCGGATGCAAGATAATCGATGAGCTTGATCGCCTGAGCTTCCATGAGACCGACGTAGTAACTCTTTGGCGTGACTTGGTAGAAGCCCGTTCGGTTGTCGCGGCTAGAATTCATGCTGATGCTCAACGCGGTCCCCGAGATCTCGATGGTCTCGGGAAAGAATTTACCGTCGGGTTGTTTTCTTTTAACGACAATGCAGGTGCATGAATCGCCACCGATGCCCAGGGAGATCGAGAGCGACTGGAGATTCGACTCCAACTTTCGCGCACGTTCTTCTACGGATAGAGAACGCGGTTTCGCTGCCTATGTCATTACTGAATGAAATCAGGGGCGCCCACTCGTGTTCTTCGAGCCAGGCGTTGAGACTTTCAATGGCTTGGGGATGTTCGAGTTGCTCGAAATCCTCCGTGAAAGGCTCGGACAAATCACAGAGTAACACGATATCGGCGACAATACTCACGGCAGCCTCTTCGCTCGATGGTCTCACCGCTTGACAATTGCCGGGGCAGAAACGATTCTGCGCAACATGCTTCGGCTGCTACCGAGCGACGACCGATGACTTGTGTGGCGTCGTTTTGAATGGCCACGAATTGTAACCTCTGGACATCGGGAGTTCCAGAACTGGGCCAGATCCTCGAGCCAACTGATACGGAACCTTGTTCCGGTTGGAATCCGAATAAGAGATAAACATGTGGTGTAATCACGAAGTGTATGGAAAGCTGCCCACCCTAGCGGGACTTTCTGAAGCCGAGTTTCGACATTACCTTCTCGCTGCGAGCGAAGAGCAGCTCATTGAATATCTCGAGGAATACCTCGACCTTTTCGCTCGTGTTCTCAAGCTGTACGAACAATATATTGCAGGCGAAAACGTGTACGAACTAGCATATGAAATCGAATATCTGTTCCTTGATCGGATGTCCCGGTTGGAAAAGGCATTTGAGCGATTCGGGGAATCCGCTGATCCAGCGCGGCTCGCGGAAGTTATGGAACGAAAGGATCGAATGAGGCAACAACGCCTTCAAATATGGATTCAGCTCAGGGCGCGAGATTGTTGAACATCGGCATGCAGCATGCCAGGAACGTGGTTGGCGGTAGTTGGAGGCTAGAGTTCAGGTTGTTCGTTTTCTCGGTTCTGCAAAACTCTCTTGAACCAGCGTTCGTAGACGACACCGGTTGGCATGGGCCATCGGGCAGGGTCACCCTTGTGGCGTTCGATGATTTCATTCCCCGTGTGTGTCCAATAGTGATACGGAAGGACTCGCAACTCTTGGCCAGATAGCCGCTCGGAGTTCACGGTTCGTTCGTCACACCCGCCGAATCGCGAGTGGCTCGGGAGCTTAGGTCGGAGAAATCGCCGGTTCTTACTTGCCGATTTGAACTCGGGTGCGATGGAGCCTGCCAATTCTTCATCGAGAGGTTCTACGTCCAGGAATTTGCGTCCGATCTTGACGACGCGGACTGGGAAGAAATCGTTGGTCTGGGCATCAATGCAGTAAGTGATATCGTTGAGGATGTAGCCCTCGAATTCATCGGCCATTGGTTCGCCCACTGACAATCGCCTATGATCCTTTCGAACCCTCCTGGCGATCGTTCTTATGTTTTCTTTTTCGCGGATTGTGTTGATACTTGCCGTGGTTCGTCTCTCTCACGCAAAGTAACCACGAAGGCTGAGCCAATACCGACCCTGCTCGTCGCCTCAATTGAACCGCCGTGCGCCTTGATTATCCAGCGGCATATGCTCAGGCCTAGTCCCGAGCCGACGATGCTTCGGGCAGGGTCGGCCTGATAGAACCGCTCGAATACGTGGGGCAAGTGGTTGGGTGCGATACCGACGCCGGTGTCTTCGACGATAATCCGAGCCTGCCGGTCCGCCTGTTCGATTCGAAGCGTTACCGAGCCGCCTGGTTCGGTGAACTTGATGGCGTTGTCGAGGAGATTTATCACGAGTTGCCGGAGCCGCGCAGGGTCGCCCAGGACTAGGGTTGGCGAACTACATTCGGAGTGAAACCGCACACCGCGCTCTTCGGCAAGCGGCTCGTACATCTCGGCAACATCGATTGCAAGGGCGGCCAAGTCGTGTTGCTCAAGGCGTAACGGCAACTCTCCGGCGTCGGCCCGAGCCAGGAGGAGCAAGCCATTCACCAGGGTGGTAAGCCGCTCGCATTGTTCGCCGAGCGACGCGATGACGTCGCGGTATTCATCTCGTTCTCGAGGCTGACTGAGGACTACTTCTACCGCAGCCCGTATCGCCGCGAGCGGGCTCCTTAGCTCGTGCGATGCGTCGGCCGTGAAGCGGATGATCTGAGTGTGGTAGGCTGCGAGACGGTCTAAAAGCTCGTTGATCGTGCCGGCGAGCTCATCGAGTTCATCGCCGGCCCCGGTTCTCGGGAGACGCTCGGAGAGATTCGAGGGCTCAAGCCGTTTGGCGGTCTGGATGCTCTGGGCCACGGGCCTTAGTGCTTGCCGAGAGAGGAAAACTCCGACAACGACGGAGAGCCCGAGAAAAAGAAGGCCCCCGACTGCGACGCGACCATCAAACTGAGCGAGCGTTTTTTTGGTCTCGGCAAGTGAGAGCCCGAGGTCAACCATGGCACCGCCGGCGGTATCAAGCTTTGTGCGGAGCACGCGATAACTGCCTGAGTCGCGGAGCGTGAGTGTGACGGGCGTTCCGGTCGACGGCATGTTTTCAAGGCGCGTGGCCAAGTCTCGGGCGCGGGTTGTGTCGGGAGCCACAAATACGCGGTCTCGCTCCCGGACCACGACCACCAGGCCTTGCGATTCGTAGGCTTCGATTTCTCGACGAATTTCGGCAACGAGTGCGTCTGCCCCTTCCGCAGCCTCGTCGCGCGCTTCAATGGCCAGCTCGTCCGCCTTGCGTTCAAGGAAGGCGTCATTCCGCGCTTCGAGCACTGAGCGAAGGCCGACGTGGACCCAAAGGAATTCGCCCGCGACCGACGCCGCTAGCATGAGGCTCGTCCAAAGCATGAGCTTGGTCCGAAGCCCGAGCGGCTTACTCTTCCCGAAGAACATAGCCGACTCCCCGAAGCGTGTGGATGAGGGGCCGGTCAAATCCCTTATCGACCTTGTTTCTGAGCCGGTTGATATGAACATCGACCACGTTGGTGAGCCCGTCGAACTCGTAGTTCCAGACGTGCTCTTGAATCATGGTTCGATCGACGACCTGGCCCGCTTGCCGCATGAGGTAGTGAAGCAGCGCGAATTGCTTCGCTGAGAGCTCGAGTCGCTGGCCGCCTCGCTCGACGATGCGGCTTGCGGGGTCGAGAACTAGGTCGGCGACCTGAAGGACGGGCGGAGCCGCTTCGGTCCCGCGACGGAGCACCACGCGGATGCGAGCCAGAAGTTCGGCGAACGAAAACGGTTTAACGAGGTAATCATCGGCCCCCGCATCGAGACCGAGCACGCGGTCGTCCACGGTGCCCTTCGCCGTGAGAAAGATGGACGGGGTTTGAATTCCCCTGGCTCGAAGCTGCCGGAGCACCTGAAGTCCCTCTTCGCCCGGAAGCATTCGGTCCAGGATGAGAAGGTCATAAACGCCGGTAGATGCATAGTCGAAGCCTTGGCGACCGTCGGTCACGACGTCCACGGCGAATCCCTGTTCTCGGAGCCCTTGTCCAAGATAGGCCCCCATGTCCGCGTTATCTTCGACAACCAGCACACGCATCGGTATCTGCCCACCGTGATTTCGCGCTCGAACGCCAGGGATGCATTCTAAGGTGCGATCGTGTCGGGACGTCAGAAAATTACAGTTCTCTTATCTTCACGCAATCGACCCGTCATGTTCGGGGGCTAGAATGCCCGGCACCTGAACACGATTGGAGACGTTTCGATGCAACTTTCAGCTAGCCTAAAAGCCACGCGGCGTGCGTTTACGCTGATTGAACTTCTTGTCGTTATTAGCATTATTGGCATCCTCGTCGCGCTGCTGCTGCCGGCCGTTCAGCCGGCTCGTGAGGCGGCGCGACGAACGCAGTGTGTGAACAATTTGAAGCAGCTTGGTCTTGCGCTGCACAACTACGAGGGGATGCATCTTTCGCTGCCGCCTGGTTACATGTCGAATTTCGACAGCCAGGGCAACGACACCGGACCGGGCTGGGGTTGGGCCGCGATGCTTCTCCCTCAATTCGAGCAGACGACGGTTTTTTCGGCGGCGAATTTCGGACTCAACATCGAGGTTCCGGCGAACTCGACCGCCCGGCTTGTGGCGGTGAACAATTTTCTCTGTCCGTCTGACCGCTATTCGGCGGCTTGGGCCGCTGTCGACCGGGACATCCTCACGGGAGCGCCTAAGCGGGAAATCTGCCGGGTCGCCCAATCGAATTACGTGGGGATGCACGGGACAAGCGAGCCGGGACCGGACGGTGAAGGGGTGCTTTTCCGCAATAGCCGGGTTGCGTTCCGCGACATTACCGACGGGCTATCTCAGACGATTAGCATTGGCGAGCGTTCGCATCTGCTCGGTCCCGCGACTTGGGTGGGGTCGGTGACCGACGCTCTCCTGTACGACGATGACGGCGACCACATCGGCAAGCCCGACCTGGAGACCGGACCGGGCATGATTCTTGGCCATGCCGGCGAGGGTGTGGGCCCGGGCTCAAACGGTTCGGAGCCGAATCAGTTCTACAGTCTGCATTCGGGTCGGGGCGTCAATTTCCTGTTCGCCGACGGCCATGTGGCGTTCCTCAAGTCGACGATGAATTACAAGACGTACCTTTCGCTCTCCACCCGCAGTGGGGGCGAGGTTGTTTCAAGCGATTATTGATTTGAATGAGAGGTGTTTCGTGCGTCGATGGTATGCGATTTCAATGCTGGCGCTGGCAATTGCTGGATGCGGAGACAACGACGGCGACGATATGGGCAAGAAGAAGAAGGAACCGCTGCCGCTGGACCAGGTGCCCGCTGCCGTGATGAAGGCGGCGAAGGAGCACTCGCCGGACCTGACATTTTATGCGGCGTATCGCGATACGTTCGACGGCAAGGATAGCATCGAGCTCAAGGGGAAGACGAAGGCGGGAAAGATCAAAGAGGTTGAAATGTCTCCGGACGGGAAAGTGCTGGGGACTGAGTAAGGGCGCGGCGAAAAACGGAACTTGGGCTGGCGGGGCGGCGACTTTCCCCCTTTAGATGATTGCCGTCGCGAGGTGAAACTCGCGGCGGTTCATCGAAGGGGGAATCGTCACATGCACAGAGGCCGTCATACCGCAGAGCAGATGATTGGCAAGCTCCGCTCTCACTCGGTTTGCTCGTTGGGTTTTGTTTTAGGCGATTCGCGAGGCCGCGACTCATGTATCGCACTGCCTATATCCTGGAAGCTGTGCATATCGAACCCCGGGAACTGATCGTGAGCTTCCAACTCCCGGAGGAAAAGGCGGAGTCGATTATCGCCAGATTGTGGGCGGGAGAGAATCTTTGGGCCGCCCCTGGAGGCTGTTCGTTTATCATTGAGTCTCAAGCTGATGCCGACGCCGTCAACGACGTCCTTGGGACTTGCTTCATCCAGTTCAACCCCGATCGACACCGCTGGCTATTTCACATCTACTTGGTGGCGGAAGATGAAGGTTAGTTATTGCGCATGGTTGCATGTCGAGTGGGTGACGGCGTGAGTCTGAT
Organism: uncultured Isosphaeraceae bacterium; assembly: GCA_945957605.1. Taxonomy (GTDB): domain Bacteria; phylum Planctomycetota; class Planctomycetia; order Isosphaerales; family Isosphaeraceae; genus CAMFLR01. The sequence goes on along the minus strand of CAMFLR010000001.1, from coordinate 1,281,244 downwards.
CGTCGTGCCTGGCGCGCTCCCTCGCTTGGGAAACCCCGTTTGGCATTGCATGCGGGCGGCTTGCATGGGTTCATGGTGAACGAGGCCAAGACGCGAAAGTGCCGAGTGCCTGATAAAAGCGTCAATTTCCTTGTTTGCACGATTGGCTTGTGCGACTCTCAGCTGATGGGGCGTGCTTACATCGGTACGAAACCGTCGGCGAAGAAGATTGACGCACTCAAGGCGGCGGTCCACGAGTTGACCAGTCGTCGTTGCCTGTGGACGAAGGTCGAAGACCGAGTAGCGAGCCGAACCGGAAGCTTCTTGGTTGATCAATCTACTTTCGCCTTGGACCACCGATGGTTGAACATATCGGCGGCGAGAGCAATCGAAAATTCGGAGCCTCATCAGCGCACAGTCACCCGTGATTCTGTTGCGCCAGTCCCTCGGTATCCCCAAATCAGCATAGGCGCTTTTTGAACGGGACGCTGAGGAGGGCTGCATTCAGGCAGCTGAAGTTTTAGGTGAACATTTGAAACAGCGGTAATGTAAAAGGCCTCAAAAGCTCGCCTCAGACAAGCGCAATAAGGTCGGGATGGATAATTCGAGGCGGCCACCCGTTGGCGCATTTCGGCGTATTCCGAATTCATTGCAATGCCATGGGACTGGCAGAGTGTCAGTCGATAGACAGCGGGATGGTAAGGCAATGTGCATGACGGCGACTGGCTAGTGCTACGTTTTCCACGTTGCAGAGACATATTGACGCTTGCCGGAAGGTCAAGCGCCGCTTGCGATTTGTTCGCTTATGGCAACCTCGGAGCGACAAAACACAAGAAAGTATTTGATTTTCATCAATTTCTATAAAAAACTGGTGCTGTCAGTAAGAGTTCCGACGTCGTTCACGCATTCGCTCCGTCCTCTACGTAGCGTGATGATTGCATGGGCTTCGACACGAAACGCAAATGATGAATTCCAAGAGGTCTGGAGTACCGACGACCTCCAGATGATTCCCTGCAAACATCGGTGGCATTCCGATCGGATACCATCATTACCCCCCAGTGCATGCTAACCGAGAAGGAAATGTACCGATGCGGTTGCACCGGCTTCCCACCTATACGCAATCATCGCAGGGTTTAGTCCGGGGCGGTAAGAACCGATCAAGTCGCGCGCGCCATGTTCGCCGCCATCTCTGGCTTGAGCCGCTCGAGGACCGCATTGTTCAGACGGTGATCTACTGGGGTAACCCCAGCGGGGGTGACTGGGATACAGGGGCCAACTGGCAGGGCGGTGTCAAACCTGGCCCGGCGGATGACGCTGTGATCAACATCAGTGTCACCAATCCGGTCACGCACTCTCAGAACATCACCGATGCGGTTAGCAGCCTGAGCGTGACCGCGAATGCTCCGGTCAGTCTCGGCAACGGTACTCTGCAGATTGCCGGCACGCTCGACAGCAATGGTAGCGTTACCATCGCGGGAGGCACGCTTCAGAATGCGACCGTTACGGCGAGTACCACCATCAGCGCCGCCAATAATAACAACACTCTGAGCGGCGTGACGCTCGACGGCACTCTGGATGTGAGCAGCGTCTTCGCGCCGAAGATGACGGTGACCAATGGGCTGACTCTCAACGGCACGATCCTGCTGGGAGCCGCCAACGGGAGCACTTCCGGCTTGCTCACGGCGCAGGGCACTCAAACGTGGTCAGGCTCAGGCAGTATTCTCTTCGGCGGCTCGAATACGACGACTATCAGCATATCGACTGGCGCGACGCTGACACTGGGCCCGGGTCTGACGGTGCATGGTCAGAGCGGCGCGATCAACGGTACGTTCATCAATCAGGGGACGATCAGTGCCGATCTGGCTGGCCGATTGGCGGGAAGTACTGCGAACGAGGATTTAACTCTGATCGGCACGGGTTGGATCAACCAGGGAACGTTACAGGTCGAAAATGGTGCCACGCTCAACACGGTCGGTACCTGGTCCAGCACCGGGACGATAAGCGAGCAAGGTTCGACGCTAAATCTGGGTGGTTCGTTCACGACGGCCGGCTTGGGAATCTTCGCGCCGGCGCCAGCGGTTTCGTTCAACCGTAGCGGCGGCACAGTAAATCTGACGGGCACACTGGACAATAGCGGCAACATCTTGCCGCTCGACAGCCGCACCGGCGGGTGGAACATAGCCGGGGGGACGATCGTGGGCGGCACGATCGCCACCAGCGGTGGCAATGTGCTGACAGCCGTCAACAATAGCAACACGCTGAGCGGCGTGACCCTCGATGGCACTGTGGACGTCAGCAGCAACTTCGCGCCGAAGTTGGCGGTGACTAATGGGCTGACCCTCAATGGCACGATCCTGTTGGGCGCCGCCAACGGCAGCAACGTTGGCTTGCTGACGGCGCAAGGCACTCAAACGTGGTCCGGCACAGGAAGTATTCTCTTTGGGGGCTCTGACACGACGACTCTCAGCATATCGGCCGGTGCGACGCTCACCCTCGGATCGGGCCTGACGGTGCACGGTCAAAGCGGCACGATCAGCGGTACGTTCATTAATCAAGGGACGATCAGTGCCGACCTGGCCGGCCGGTTGGTCGGCAGCACGGCGAACGAGGACTTGACCCTTGTCGGCCCAGGCTGGATCAACCAGGGGACGTTACAGGTCGATAACGGAGCGACACTCAACACTGCCGGTACGTGGTCCAACACCGGGACGATAAGCGAGCAAGGTTCGACGCTAAATCTGGGTGGTTCGTTCACGACTGCCGGTTTGGGAATCTTCGCGCCGGCGCCGGCGGGGTCGTTCGACCGTAGCGGCGGTACGGTGAATCTGACGGGTACGCTGGACAATACCGGCAACATCTTGCCGCTCGACAACCGCACCGGCGGGTGGAACATAGCCGGGGGAACGATCGTAGGCGGCACGATCACCACCAGCAGCGGCAATGTGCTGACGGCCGTCAACAACAGCAACACCCTGAGCGGTGTAACGCTCGACGGCACTGTGGATGTGGGCAGCAATTTCGCACCGAAGTTGACGGTGACCAATGGGCTGACCCTCAACGGCACGATCTTGCTGGGCGCCGCCAACGGCAGCAATGTCGGCTTGCTCACGGCGCAGGGCACTCAGACGTGGTCGGGCACTGGCAATGTTCTCTTCGGTGGCTCGAATACGACGTTTCTGACCACTTCGACCGGCGCAACGCTGACACTCGGCTCGGGCCTGACGGTGCACGGTCAGAGCGGCACGATCAGCGGAACGTTCATCAACCAGGGGACCATCAGTGCCGACCTGGCTGGCCGGTTGGCTGGCAGCACTGCCGATGAGGACTTGACCCTCATCGGCCCGGGTTGGATCAATCAGGGAACATTGCAGGTCGATAGCGGTGCGACGCTCAACACGGCCGGTACGTGGTCCAACACGGGCACGGTCGCTGGACAACTCACGGGCACGCTCAACCTGGGCGGCACCTTCCACACCAGCACACTGGGTACGATCAACGTCGCGCCGGCCACGGTCAAAATCGTTGGTACACTGATCAACGATGGCACGCTGGCTTTGACGGATGAGACAGGGTCGTGGGTCTTGGCGGCGAACAGCACGATCGTTGGCGGCACGATCACAACCTCCGGTAGCGCCGAACTGATCGGCCAGAGTCAAGTGAGCGTCTTGAACGGCGTCACGCTGGCAGGCACGTTTGAACTCATGACGGGAGGCGTCACGATTGGCCCCACCGTCATCGGCGGCTTGACCCTCCAGCAGGGCCTCATCAAGATCCCCGGCGCCCAGCTCATCTTCTCGGGCACACAGGCGTTGTCCGGTACCGGCGAGGTGGATTTCACCACGCTCGATAGTTCGAGTGCACTTTTCGTCAATCCCGGTAATACACTGACGATCGCCGCAGGCGTGACCGTTCACGGCGGCACCGGCTTTATCGGCAGTGATGAATTTGGTCCCGGCGGATCGGTTGATAATAGGGGGATCATCGCGGCGGACGGTGGTGGCACGATCACCGTGTCTGGCATTACTAATTTCTCAGGCGGCACACTCACTGGCGGCACCTGGCAAGCCGTCGGTAACAACAGTGTGCTCCAGCTCAAAAACGCCGACATCGCAACAAACGCGGCCAACCTGCTGATCGACGGCGCCGGAGCGCAGATCCTGGATGGCGGTACAACCTCGGCCCTGGCAGGCCTGACCACCAATACCTCGGGCGCTATTCTGACTTTGAAAAACGGCGCCGCTGTGACCAGCCCCGGTCCGTTCAGCAATCAAGGCAGCCTGACCGTCGGTGCCGGAAGCCGCTTCACAGTCAATAATAATGGCATCTATACGAGTGGTGGTAACACCATTATCGACGGTACCCTGGCCGCTGGTGCGGTCACGCTGAATGGTAGCCTGACCGGTGCGGGCGTCATTGCCGCGAACTTCGTCAACGACGGCACGGTAACGCCTGGCGACTCGCCCGGCACCCTGACCGTCAACGGTAATTACCAACAAGGAAGCGGCGGCGTCCTGAATGTCGAGATCGGCGGCACGACCGCCGGAACGCAGTACGATCAACTCAACGTCTCCGGCACCGCAACCCTCGCTGGAACCTTGAACGTCACGTTGATCAACGGTTTTGGTCCCGGTGGAACCGAGAAATTCGCCGCCCTCACTGCTGGAGGCGGGATCAGCGGCAGTTTCAACCCGATCAACCTGCCGTCGATCGACGGTCAATCCGCTTTCACGGTGCAGACCCTCGCAGGCCCGCCGCAAAGCGTGGAACTGTTCACGGCCATCGAAGCGCCCGACCTCGCCGCCGCGGGCAGCAGCATCACCGTCAATGGCGTTGGCCCGGCTAGTGCGACCGGCACGACGGGGCATAACCTCACGGTTGGCTACACCATCTCCAACCTCAGTCCGGAGGCCGCTACTGGTGCATGGACTGATTCCGTTTACCTCTCTGCCAACGGTATCCTGGACGCCAATTCCCTCCTCCTGGGACGAGTAACTCACGCGGGCGGACTCGCTGGGATGTCCAGTTACAACGAGACGCTCAGCGGCGTGGTACCCGGCGCGGTGGATGGCGGCTATTCTGTGATCGTCGTGACCGACAGCGGCAAGCAAGTGCCGGATCTTGATCGCACAAATAACGCCACTGTTTCGGCCAGCGCGGTCCCGATCCTGACTGCGACTCTCGCTCTCGGTGGAACCGCGAACGGGACGATCGCGGCCGGGCAGGACGTCTATTACAAGGTGACCGTGCGCCCGGGCGAGGATGTCGAACTCGACGGCAGTCTCGGCGCCGTGAATGAAGTCGCCATCTTCGCCAGCCGGTTCGCCGTGCCGACGCCATCGGCTTTCGATGACAGCGAAACCGACCTGACGACCATGCAGCCCTCGCTCTTGCTGCCGGGTTCGCAGGGGGGCACTTACTACGTCCTGATCCAGGGCCAGCCGGGCGCCGGAAGCGGCGTGCCGTTCACGCTTCGGGCGATCGCCGCGCCGTTACGGATCGAAGGCTTCAGCTCCGGACCGGCCGCGACTACGGGACTCACCAGTCTCGACCTGTCCGGGTCCGGATTCAACGCGCAGACGACTGTGCAATTGCGCGATGGGGCAGGAAACCTCTATCCAGCCGCCTCGGTGAAGGCTGTGACTTCGAGCCAACTCGTCGCGAACTTCGACCTGACTAAAGTTCCTGCCGGAGAGTACTTCGTCGACGCGGTTCAAGGCAGCGAGGTGGCCACTGCGTTCCATCCATTCGATAACGTTGTAGGCACGCAGCTTGTCAATGCGCAGGTGGTTTTCTCCGCCCCCAACGAGGTGCCCTTACAGTTCGAAGATCCAACCACACCCGGTGTTATTTATGAGGTGAAGGACGGCAATATCATTCACGGAACGGCCGCGTATTATCCTGTAACGGTATCGATCAGCAACCCCTCATCACTCCCGGCGTTTTCGCCCATCCTCGAAATCGGCTACGTCGATGGGAAAGGAAATTGGATCTACGGGCCGTTCCCTCTCGCCGATCCTTCAAGCACCGGCGGTCTCTTTCCCATCTTGCCGCCGAACGATCCTGGGACCGTCCAGCATTTCATCTTGCACGTCTACGGAAACGTGAATGGGCAAACGACGACCAACCCTCAACCCCTGACCGAAGCCCTGGCGGTCGTTAACGGCGACGCTCCCTATAATTGGGCGAACGCGCGACCGAGCTACATCTCGCCCGACGCTTGGAACGCGATGGTGCCAAACCTGATCGCCTCCGCGGGCAGTACCGTCGGCCAGCTTCAGGCCGCCCTGGCGCGCGACAGCGCCTACCTGACGGAACAGGGTGAAAGCGTGTCGAGCCTTGGACAGGTGTTCGCCCTCGAGGTGTTGAATGCCGCAGGTGGCGTCACCGGTCCGCTCCTTGCGGCAAGCACCGACCTAGATATTCCCGCGCCCGGGCCGGCGCTGAGCTTGACCCGCACGTTCGACAACTCGATCATCGGCCGGTACCAGCTCGGCGCATTCGGCTATGGCTGGTCTTTCCTCTGGGATGATTACGCAGTCAAAGATAGCGCGAGCGGCGATGTGATCATCCAGCAAGGCGGGACGCCCCGCATCTTCGCGCCGCAGGCCGACGGTACCTATCGCGGGACGCTTGCAGATTCCGCGGCACTAACCATCGTCGGCGGCAACTACGTGCTGCGCGAGCCCAACGGCACAGTCGAAACCTTCAATTCATTGGCGCCACACGCCGGTGTTGCCGGTTCGGCGTCGCTGGCGTCTATCGTGGACCAGAACGGCAATAAGATCTTCGCCAGCTACAACGGCAGCCAGCTCACCATGCTGACGGACTCCAGTGGTGCGACTATAGCCTTCCAGTACAACGCCGAAGGACGGATCACCCGCGCCACAGCCTCCACCGGCCAGACTAGTACCTACACCTATGACTCAAGCGGCGAACATCTAATAACCGCAACTGGCCCCGACGGTGCGCTTTCGTATTCATACTTCACTGACACAGCAAAACCGGAGGAGTTGCATGCCCTCCAATCGATCACGCAACTCGACGGAACCCACACTTATTTCGCATATGACCCTCAGGGGCGGGTCTCCAATATTCGCGGTGACAACAACACCGGCAGCGTGACCTACGGTTACCTCGCACCAGCCGGCTTCACAGCAACTGTCGACGCGACCAGCGCTACAAGTACGATCCTGTACAACGAGAAGGGCCAACCCACTTCGATCCAGGATGCGTCCGGGAATATTTACCAATATCTTTACAATATCAACGGCCAGGTTGCTGCGACGATCACGCCAGACGGCTCCATCGTGGATTATGGTTATGACCCATTGGGCGACCAGACCAGCCGCGTGGATGCTCTTGGGAACAACATCTCCGCGACGTACAACCCGTCGTCCGGCACGCTGGCGGGCTTCAGGGATGCGAAGGGCAATCTCACAACGTACACGACCGATAGCCAGGGGAACACAACGGAGATCACCTCCGCCGACGGCAGCATCACGCAGGCCGTGCCCGATCCGAATGGGGAGATCCAGCAACTCATCAACGGCAACGGTCAAACGATCGCGTACACGTACAATAGCTTTGGCGAAGTGACCCGCGAGGACTTTGGCGCCGGCGTCCATACAGACTTCTCCTACGACGCCAACGGCAACCCGAGGACGGCGACGGATGCCAATGGGACCACATCGTTTGGATATGACGATGCCGCACATCCCGACCTGGTTACTTCAGTCACGTATCCCGACGGGATGTTTATCACCTATGGATACAACAGCATCAACGGCCGGCTCAATCGTGTGAATCAGAACGGCTACGTCGTCAATTACACCTACGACGCCAGCGGCAGGCTGGCAACTGTTACCGATGATACCGGCGCTACCATCATCGGCTATCACTACAACGATGCCAATCAGCTAACGCGCAAGGACATGGGTAACGGTACGTACACCGTTTACACCTACACCCCGACCGGTCAGATTGCGAGCCTGGTGAACCACGCCCCCGACGGAACGATCAATTCCCAGTTCACTTACACCTACGATGTCCTCGGGCGCGTTGCCACCATGACGACCCTCGAGGGAACGACGATCTATGGCTATGATGCCGATAGCCAGCTCATTTCGGTAACGCCGCCGAGCGGCCCGAGCATCACCTACGGTTACGACGCGATGGGGAATCGCACCACAGTGACCCAGGATGGTGTGACCACCACCTATGGCACGAATAACCTCAATCAGTACGCCAACGTCGGCGACGTTATTTACGGTTACGACAAGGACGGCAACCTGACCGCCACTACGGGCGGTGGGGAATCTACGACTTACACCTATGACCCCCTGAACCGGCTCATCGGTGTTCAAACCCCAACGGATACCTGGGGCTATACCTACGATGCTCTGGGGAATCTCGTTGCCAGCACCCACAACGGCCAGACGACGCGCTACCTGATCGACCCCAGGGGCGAGGGGGAGGTCCTGGGAGAATATGACAGCAGCGGCAAGCTGATCGCGAACTATACCTACGGCATCACCCTGGCCAGTCGCGTCGATGGCTCCGGCTCCTCCGCATACTACGATTACGACGCCATCGGCAACACAGCCGGACTTAGCGGGCAGGGGGGTAACTATATCAACAGTTACAGCTACCTGCCATTCGGCGAGGTGAGCAGCGCAAGCGAATCGGTCTCCAATCCGTTCCAGTACGTCGGCCAGGACGGCGTGATGACCGTGGGTAACGGCCTCGATTTCATGAGGGCGCGGTTCTACTCTCCTTCGCTCGGCCGGTTCATCCAACGCGATCCGACTGGCCTTGGCGGCGGGCCGAATCTGAATGCCTATGCGGCTAACGATCCCGTGAACCTGGTCGATCCCACTGGCCTCATCTATAACGCTGGCGGCAACTACGTCAACGGATCCGCAGGAGGAATCGCTGACCTTAGCGGAAGAGTGACGCCGATGAACTCATTCGGTACAAGTACGACCTCGGCCAGCGCCCAGGCTTCCGAAAGCTTGGGATCGAGAGCGTTGCAGGCGGGCTCGGATTTGGCCTCGGGTCTGTTAAAGTCGAGCGTCGACACGGGATCAAAATACGCGCTATCGTTAGGCGAAAAGATTGTGGAGGAAGGCTCCAAGGTGGGCGTGCCGCTCGTGGACGTCGCAGGGGTTACAGGCGAGGGACTGGTTGAAGCGGCCGGATTCGTCTTGGAGAACGGCTTTTACGTCGTTCTGGCAGCCATCGACGTCTACTTAGCTTATCAAGTTCAAGATCAAGAGTCCCATCTCTTCAACGAGATCCTTGCTACGCGGACGATTGAGGAATCCACGATCGCCTTAGCGCCCACTGACCCCAACTTCATCTCCGGCCCTTCCGGCTACGGCACACCAGAGTTCGTCCGGGAAGGCGGCGCCTTCCCTTATCTCATCAACTTCGAGAACAAGCCGTCCGCGCCGGCTCCGGCGCAGGTCGTGAAGGTCACCCAACAACTCGACACGAGTCTCGACTGGACCACCTTCCAGCTCGGAGAATTCGGCTTCGGCGGTCAGATCTACTCGGTTCCGGCCGGCCTGAAGTCCTATCAAACGCGCATCGATGACCGCAGCACGACCGGCGTCTATGTGGATGTCGACGGCGAGTTCGACCAGCAAACGGGCGTCGTCACGTGGACCTTCACATCCATCGACCCCACGACGTTCGACGTGCCCGCCGGCAACCCGGCTGAGGGTTTCTTGCCCCCGGACAACGATACGGGCGCCGGGCAAGGTTTTGTGACCTACATCGTCTCGCCCAAGAGCAGCGACACCACTGGTACCGTCATCGGCGCGAAGGCTACCGTCACATTCCAGGCCGGCCTGCCCGATGAGAGCTCTCTCGATACTGCACCAATCTCGAACACCATGGACGTCGGCTCGCCCACAAGCGCCGTGGCTGAACTACCGGCCTCGAGCCAGCGCACATTCACGGTCTACTGGACCGGCCAGGACGACACCGGTGGCTCTGGCATCGCGTCCTTCGATATCTATGTTTCCGAGGACGGCGGTCCGTTCACAGCCTGGCTCACCGGCACTCAGATGACCTCGGCCGACTACACCGGGCAGGACGGTCATACATATGCCTTCTACAGTGTGGCGACCGACCATGTCGGCCACGTTCAGCAAAATCCTGCCACCGCGCAGGCTACGACCACCGTCCACGTTGCGCAACCGACGGGCCTTGCGGCGGTCTCGGGCGCCGGCATCTATGGCGGGACTGCTACGCTAACGGCCACTCTGACCGCAGGCGGTTCACCCCTCGCGGGGCGTTCCGTCAACTTCACGCTGACGGTAGGCGGTAGCTCGATTCAGGTCGGTACGGCGACGACCGACAGCAATGGTGTCGCGACACTTCGGTTCGTGAGCTTGGACGGCTTCCATGCCGGTACTGCAGTTGGCGCTGTGAGTGCTAGTTTCGCCGGCGATGCGTCCGATACGGCTAGCAGTGCAAGCGGCAACCTCGTTGTCGCGCGGGCGACGCCGCAACTTTCCTGGGCCAATCCTGCCGACATCGTTTACGGGACGCAGCTTGGTGTGGCTCAGCTCGACGCCTCGGCCTCATTTGCCGGTAATACGTTGCCTGGCACATTCACCTACATGCCAGCAGCGGGCACGGTGCTCCAGGCCGGTAGCGGGCAAACACTCTCCGTGCGCTTCACGCCAATCGATTCCACGGACTTCGGCGCGACCACGGCCGCGGTCTCGATCAACGTGAATCCTGCGCCGCTCATTGTAACGGCCGTTGACGCGGTCAAAGTCTACGACCAGTCCAATCCACCGTTCTCTGCACGTTACAGTGGCTTCGTCCTCGGTCAGGACGCGAGCGCCCTCGCCGGATCGGTAACTTTCACAACCGCCGCCATGACCGGAAGTCTCCCCGGCCAGTATGCGATTGTCGTCTCCGGGGTCACATCACCGAATTACAGCATCACATTCCAGAACGGTATCCTCACGGTTCTTCCGCCAGTGAGCAAAAAGTTGGCGGGCGCGCAGGCTTTCCTAACAGTCCTTTACCGCGAAACGCTTGGCAGGGAACCCGAGACTGCTGGCCTTGATTACTGGACCAATGAGATCGTTCGCGGCCTCGGGCTCGGTATCATTACCCGGCGTTTCTTCGACTCGAAGGAGCGGCAGATTTTGGTCCGCCAGCATGATGCACCCAAAATCACCATCCGGAAAGTGCAGGCCGACGCACTACAAGCCCGAGCCGCAGCAATAAAGTCCAACACGGTATTACCCAAGGGACCGCTGGTGCTTCATCGAAAAAACAAGGCAACCGTCCGTTGAATTGCCGTGCTTCTCATGAACTGGACGATCGCATTCGAGGGCTTGACTATGGTCGAGCCCTCGGGCCTACGCATCTTGAGCCTATGACGAATTAGCGGAATGAGCGTGGCCGTAAACCGCACTTCTCCGCGTTCGACCTTCGGCATGCCGTCTTGACCGTTGTTTCGTTCAAATATGCCGCGAGCCCTCCATCCCTGCCGAGCCAAGCAACTCGTCGACGTCCCTGTATTCGCCGTTAGACCAATGGTGGCCCTGGACCTGGTCCCAGGGATGATTGACGGGAATCGATTCAAGCGAACATGACGGAAACCTCAGCAGTGCCGTATTCGCCGGGCTAGTAGATCAAGGAGCTACCATTGAGGCTCTGGCAAAGCCGAAGTTTTAGTTCGAATCATTTATCCGCCCGAGCCGCCGAAGTCGAGCGAGACGAACGTGGTAAAACGCGACTGGTAGGAGCAGGTCGATCACCTCATCGGCGATCAGCACGCCGCCGAGCACAGGCGCGGCCATTGGCCTGATCACCTCGGCACCAACTCCCGTTGCCCACAGCATCGGCGCGAGGCCGATAATGATGGTTCCCTCTGTCAAAAGCTTCGGTCGTAGTCGGCTAACAGCGCCTTCGAGCACCGCGCGACGAAGTCCTTCGGCATCGAGCGAAGAAATTCCGCCAGCTTTCGCGACGGCCTCGCGAAGATAGACAAGCATGATGATGCCGGTCGAAGTCGCCATTCCGAAGCAGGCGATGTAGCCAACCCAGACCGTGACTGAGAATTTGAAGCCGAAAAGCCATTGGAAAAACACGCCACCGGCAATGGCACCGGGGATCGCCAGCATCATGAGCGCGGCGTCGGCAAGGTCGTGGTATGTGAAGTAGAGGATCAGGAAAATCAAAGCAACGACAAGCGGTACGATGACTCGAAGAGTTGCGCGGGCGCGGGCTTCATGCTCGAACTGGCCGGTCCATTCGAGGATCGTTCCTTCCGGAAGTTTGACCTCACGTGCAACGACCACTCGGGCACGTGCAACGAAGTCGGCTGCGTTTGCGTCGCGAACATTGAGCCTGACATAATTGCGCAGGAGACCATTCTCGCTCTTGATCGTCGCCGGACCTTCGACGATTCGTACGTCGGCCATGTCAGCCAGCGGAACGAGCACCGGCCGGCTATTCGCTTCTTTCCGTAGCGAGGGAACAAGTACGTCGCGCACAGCGTCTTCATCGCCACGCCAATCGCGAGCATAACGCACGCGGACGGGATGCCGTTCTCGTCCTTCCACCGTCGTCGTGGCAACCTTGCCGCCGAGCGCAGACTCGATCGCTTCGTTGAGTGCGGCAATTGGCACGCCAGCAAGCGACGCGCGCTCGCGATCGATTTGTATCTCAATATACCCCTTGCCTCGAACGGGATCGGCGATCACGTCCGATGCTCCAGGCACGCGTTTCAGTACGGCGGCCACCGCCTCCGAAACCCGCACGATATCCTCCAACTTGCGGCCTCGAACACGAACGCCGACGGACGTATTTATGCCTGTCGCCAGCATGTCGACACGATTTTGAATTGGCATGGTCCAAACGTTCGCCCACCCTGGCATTTGTACGGCCTGATCGAGCTCGGAGCCAAAACCGACGAGTTCGGAGCGATCCTTGCGCCAGAGCAACAGCCGCGCGGCGAAGGGTTTCGTTTGTTCGACGTGGATTGCTGCGAGTGCCGGCAGCGGCTCGATGGAGTAGGGGATACGAGACCCATGTTGCTGGCCTGCGACTCCGGTTGCGATCGGCATCGGCCGATTGCGCAGCTCCTTGATCGTCCGCACGCCGGATGCAAGAGTTGGATCGATGACATCCGTTCGGTCGATCAATTCTTCGACGATGATGCGTGTATACGTCTCCGCTGCACGCGGGATGAGATCGCGGTTGAGTTGTTGTATATAGGTGCCCCATCTCGTTTGCTGAGCCGCGTATCCAGGGTCATCCGGATCGGTGATGAGATTGACCAGCGTACGTTCGAAATCGCGGTTGCGCAAGTAAGCGTATTCGCGCAGAGCTGCGTCGTAGAGCGGTACCGCGGCGGCAGTTGACTGTTCGACCAGAACTTCCTGATTGACCGGAGGCTTGATCAACCCACGCGTCACCATTGCGGCGAGCACATCGCGAGTCTGGCGCGTGGCATCGTGAGGCAGCATTTTGCGCTTGGGCCAGAAGTCGCGCGGGCGAAAGTTCACCATCGTCTCGATCATTTCGATCGGTGCGGGATCGGTCGGGGATTCCGCGCGGCCAGCCTTGCCGACGACCATATCGACCTCGGGGAACCGGCAGAGAATCATGTCGCACGCCTTGAGATCATCGCCCGATTCGGTCACGGAAGCGCGGGGCACGGTCATAGGCATGTTCATCACCATCCCCTCGTCAACGGGTGTGATGAACTCACGTCCGAGCGGTGTGATTTGCTGGTCGGCAACGAGCGCGATGACGATCAGGCTGATCCACGCCACCGCGCCACCGAGCCGCGTCCGCGAAGCGACGGCCGTTGCAACAAGAGCCAGACCGAGAGTCCCCAAAAACAGCGAGCGACTGCCGAGAGGTGCTAACCCGATCACGAACGTCACCCCGAGCAGCCAGACGAGCGGACCGGGTCGATCGAGCAAAGATGACAGGATCGGGCGATAGACATCGATGACACTTCGTACGACCCAGCTTTCGCGCTCGCTTCGCATCCGTCCTTTCAGCAAATATGTGCACAGCGCGGGAACGAGCGTGACGGCCAAAAGTGCGACGGTTACGAGCGCGAACGACTTCGTGAACGCCAGCGGGTGGAACATTTTTCCCTCCATTCCGCCAAGTGCGAACACAGGCAAGAACGAAAGGATCATGATCGCCACGGAGAAGAAAATCGGCCGGCCGACGGTCTGGCAGGCAGGCAAAATCACCGCCCGAATATCGCCACGCACAGGTTGATCGCCGAACTCATCGCGCAGTCGATGCATGGCGTTTTCGACCATAACGATCGACGAATCGACGAGCACGCCAACCGAGATTGCAATTCCGGCCAGCGACATGATGTTTGTCTCGATGTCGGCGATGCCAAGCAATCGCAGCAAGGCCATCAACGCGAACGATCCTAGCGCGGCTAGAGGCAGAGTCAGCGCGATCACGAATGACGCACGGACGTGCAGCAGGATCAGCAGCACGCAAACGGTTGCAGTGATGATTGCTTCGGTAATCGATCCGGTAACGGTCCCAATTACCCCTCGAATAAGCGGCGTGCGGTCGTAGAACGCGACGATCTTCACTCCCGGCGGTAGACCGGGCTGCAAGTCGCGGATCTTTGCCTTGATTCGGCGCGTGATCGTCAGCGGGTTCTCGCCATACGCCATCAAGACCACGCCGCCGGTGACCTCGCTACCATCCTTCTCGAGCACCCCACGCCGGGGGCCGGGACCAAGCGTCACGGATGCGACATCGCTGACGTGAACGATCGATCCGTCGGTATTCGCGGCTAGCGCAGTGCGTTCCAAGTCACGTACTGCGCGCTTGGAATCGAATGTGTCGTCATCTTGGCCAACGCGTGCGCCGAGCCAGCCGAGGCTACGGACGATGTACTCGGCGTTTCCTTTTTGAACGACCGGTCCGCCCACAGTCGTATTCGATTCATTGACCGCACGAACCACCTCGGCGAGCGTGACACCTCGCGTTTGTAGCTTGCGAGGATCGACGTTCACTTGGTATTCGATGGGATATCCGCCGACGCTCGCGACCTCCGCCACGCCCGGCACGGCGCTCAGTTGCGGCCCGACGTACCAGTCCTGCAAGGCCCTCAAACGCCCGAGATCGAGCCCGCCTCCTTCAATCGTGTACCAGTAAATCTGTCCGGTGGCGACCGCGTCGGGCGGTGGTCGAGTAATCGCGCCATTCGGAAGAATGTCATTAGCTTGTGCCAGGCGTTCGAGCACACGCTGACGTGCGGTGCGGAAGTCAACGTCGTCAGTAAAGATCACATGGATCATCGAGAAGTGAAAATCACTTGAGGATCTCACCACTCGTACGCCGCGAATTCCTTGAAGGTGGGTGGAGAGGGGGTAGCTAATCTGGTCTTCGACCTCGCGCGGGCTGTGGCCTGGCCAATCGGTGAAGACGACAACCTGATTTTCCGAAAGGTCCGGAATCGCATCGACGGGCGTGGTGTATGCGGCGTACACACCCCAGAGCGCGAGCACAAATCCGGCGATGATGACGGCGAGCCGGTGGCGAATCGAGAGTGCGATCAAGCGTTCGATCATGCGTCAGCGTTTCGTCGAGGGGCGGGTACTGTACTCAGCGGGATTTCGGCCGGGAAAGATATTTTTCCGGCGACTTTCTCAACCGTTCTTCGCACCCTTCACAGCAGAGCTGGACCGTCTGGCCGTTGATCGTGATTGAGACCGGCGTCCCCATCGAGCCGAGCGGTTTTCCTGTCACGGGACAGGTGCCTTGTTTTGAAACTGGCAATTCGTCGCGTGCAGATCGGCCCGCTCCGAAGTAGCTCGCCGCGAGGCCTGGATTCAGTCGCGTCTCCGCATCCAGCAAAAACGCACCATTCACGACGACGCGCTGGCCCGGCTCGATACCGCTTACGACGGGATAGACATCACCACAGCGCGGGCCGACGGAGATTTCGATGCTATCGAACATTCCTGGCATCTGTTCGACGAACACAACCTTACGCGTCCCGGTATCAACCACTGCCGACTCGGGTACCGTGAGCACTTTGCCCGTAGGGCGATACGTCACGATGCGCGGGACGAGCTTCATTTCTCCACACGCCGCGCATGAAGCGTCAGCTTGATCGGACGTTACGTTCGGGTGCATTGGACACCACCAGCGGACACGCTGATTATCGAGCAAGCCTCGGCGCTGCAACTCGTTGTTACGATCAACGGGGCAGCGCCCTCGCGCCGTGGCAAAGACCTCGGGATGCTGAGGGCAAGTGTAAAGTGCGAGCAACTCACCCTTCACGAGGGGCGGGGCATTGGTTGGAAGCGAGCGAAATGGTTCAAGCTCGGCGATGGGCTTGTGAACAGTTGCGAAAACGTTTGTTCCAAAAGCAATCACTGGCGCCGATTCTTCGAGATGAATCGCAACGTTCGTGTGCGAATCGTGCGGGTTAACGTCGAGCGAAGTCACCTGCCCCTTGGCTTTCGCTTGTCCTGAGCTCTCGTCAACACAAACTTCAGCGGCTTGCCCTGCAGCGACGAACGCGCGATCGCGTGCCGAAACGCGGCACTCGATTTGGCCGTCCTTACGCGCGATGCCGGTCAAATGAAGCTCGTGAGCGATCGGTCGGTAGTCGGCGGGCGCCGTCTGAATACCTGCGAGCTGCATGCGGTAGGGAGAAAGCTGCATCCGCGCCAGCACGCCAGAGGGCAGGGGAGACGTATCGCCGATCTTGCGACGCACGAGCGCCATGTTGCAGATATCGCATTTGCCTGGCGTCATCGAGACGACGACAGGATCCATCGGGCAGAAATATTCGGTGTCCGGAGGGACGATTCGCGAAGGGAGTCGGTCGCCAATGAGCCTGCTCGTCAATTTGTCCCAATGATTGCGCAACGTGTCCCACTGCCCCGCCACAACGAGCGCAGCGGCGAGAATCACAATGAACCGAAGGCGTACTTGAAGCGTGCGGATTGTGTTTCGAACCGCACGCTGGGCATTCTTAAGGCGTGTGAGCGCATCCGCAGAATTTGCGGCGTCCTGAGTAGGTTCGTGTGTCATGGCTTCTTTGCGGGCTCACCAGCGCGATCGGCGGGTGCCTCCGAGCCGTGGCTCCAGATCCCCTCGTAATCCTCTCGACGGAAGATCCACATCGGGTCGACGCCGAGGGCGATGTATCGCAGGATTTCCGGCTCGTCCGTGCCGACGTACGTCACGCGTACAGCAAACGCGCGGGCGTTATCAGCCGGCACCTCGCCGAGAATCTCATAACGGGCAAGACGCTGGTCGGCCCGGCGCGTTTGGTCGACAACGTGGACCTCGGGTTGCTTGCTGCCAGACTCGCCCGGCGGAAGCCCTTTGAGCCATCCTTCCATGATGCGCGTCACGGCTTCCTTCGCGGCTTCATGCGAGGGAACATAGCGTTCGAACGGATTCTTCGACTCTTGCTGGCAACCCGTGAAAACAGTACCGAGCGCCATGCCGAGCGCAAGAAGGCGAACACGACTGCGGAGAAACAAGTTCACAGTCTGGGCATCCTGAATATGGGCTCGAATGCAGCCAAACATCAAAGGCCAGCGGACCGCCGCAAGTGAATTCGCTGGATCATCGTCACCTCATAATCGCGTGCAACCTAACATATTTCGGCGCGTCGCACGTGAATCACTATAATTTCGCATGTTAGGCCTTAGCGCTTGCGCACAGGCGCTCTCGATTTGGCCTTAACCTCTTCGCCCATGCTGCCTTGCTTGACGTAATCTTCGTCGCGGAAGATCCACATGGGAGAACGGCCCACCACAACGTACTCGAGCTTCTTCTCCGCCGGCGGCTTCTTCATCTTGAGGACGACCCCATAGCGCTTTTCGGTTTCAGTCGAACTCGGGTTCTCCTCGAGAATCTGATAGCTCTCGAGCGCCTGGTTGGCCTCCCACTGGGAGTCGACAATGAAGATAGGGTGTTCGCTCTTCGTGAGCTCGGCGGCCTTCCCTCCCTTTTGCCAGGCGGCGAGCGCCGTCTCAAGGTCCTCGCGCGCTGAAGTCGTGTTCGGAATATAGTCCTTCGTGGAACTGCCGCAGCCAGGCGTAAGGGCGAGTGTGAGGGCAGCCGCGAAGGCCGCCCCGAGTTTGTGTCGCAACATTTGGCGGCTCCCTTGTCGATTAGTATGCGTCGGCGGAAATGACTTCACCGCCATTTCGCGTTCCAAGGGCGCGCCAGGTGGCGAGGCTCACGGAGTCCTTGACGAACTTGACTGAACCGTCGCCAAAAAGCATGTTCACGCCACCAGGATGGAGGCTCGTCGGCGGAACCTGCATCGACATGTTCACCATGCCCGTGTTGGGGAAGCCCGCGCAAGAGTTCTGGTTCGGAGTTCCTACATGGTTGTATGTGGTGCAGCACATGTCCGCCAGCGACCAGGAAATCCCTTGAACACTGGTAAGCGGAGGAGATCCCTTTGGTACCGCGGTGCAGGTCTGGTAGGTCAATTGTAGCGTCGGCTGGTTCGGCATGATGAGCAAGTCTGTCTTGAAGTTCGGCGTCCCCTGGCCGCGAAGCTTCTCGCCGAAAAAGCAAGTATTGCTCGTGCCATCGGTAACGCTGGCAAGGCTCACACCGCTGCCGTAGTAGAAGGCGCCTTGAGCCGCAGGGCTGTCGGTGCAGACCGTGCATGGATTCGAATCGCCCAGGTCGCACATATAGGCCCCCGTGTTGCCGAGGTAGTTATTACCCCCAAGCCAGCCCGTCAACGGCGGAACGTCCGACGGGCAAAGGAACGCGTTGATCTGTGTGTTGCACCCCGTCAAATTCTCGCCATTCGGATATGAAGTGGCCGGCATGAACGTTGAGACAACTCCGTTCATCGCCGGTGTTACCGGAGGCAACAAGAAGTTGAGGCTGTTGAACACATTGCCTTGCTCGATGAACTGCAAGAGCGAAGCCTGGGGTGACCAGCGAGCATACCCCGGCGCCGGCGGTGCGTACGCGGGTACTTTGCCCGGCGGAAGAACCTGATAGCTGCTCAGGTAATTGTGGCATGCCAGGCCGATCTGCTTCATGTTATTGACGCACTGAGAACGCCGGGCCGCCTCTCGCGCCGCTTGAACGGCGGGAAGTAAGAGAGCGATAAGAACCGCGATAATGGCGATCACCACGAGCAGTTCGATAAGCGTGAATGCGGAACGTCGCGTTTTCATCTGGCCGATCCTTCCGAATGAATCTAAATGAAAGTTTATTTATGTTTCGTGGCGGATTGTCACCGCTCCGCGTGCTTGCTGCACTTCGGTGCAAAAGGGCGAGCCACTCAGTTGAGACTGAGGGCATCACAGGTTCGACTGACGATGTCGTTGGAAGACGCGCTTGGTCGTCTTGGCGCGGCCGATCTCACGACGTGAGAAGCGGGCGGCGCGATAGCGCGCGAGGCTGGAATGTGAGGAAGGGAATCAACGAGGCGGGCGATCGATCGAAGGTCCTTCGATCTCGGCGTGCACGATGCGCTCTGTGTATGCTAGGAACTGAATGGTCGCGAGTGGAGTGAATGTTAAGAGCTTCAGTGGCGCGACGGTTTCAGTGTGCCGGCTCATGGGAATCGGTACCGGAACAGGTACGGCCGGCTTGCCCGAGCAAAAAGCGCCTGAACAGGGTTGCGGACGGGCAGGGGCTTCAGTCGAAAGCCTGGACTCATCGAGACGCTCGAAGCTGTCGAGCAATTGCGTGAGTTGCACCGCATGGGTCTTGGCGACGACATAATGCGAGCAACCGGCTTTCGCCTGCGAGGGCCAGGCGCAGAGCAACACCGCCAGGGCAATCAAAGTGCCCCCAGCAGTGCGGAAACCGCGCATGGAGAGTCGCAACCTCATCCGATTCGTAACCCTTGAATCACTCGCACCTGGATTCGCGAGAGGGGAGAGCGCGGAACACGTTCGGCTGTGTTCCACCAAAGAATCTAATCTCGCGACGTCTCCGCAACAAGCCCTCAAGCCAGTGATGGATTTTTTCAACATGCGGGAGTTTGTCGTCCCGAGTGGCGTTGTCGGCTTGTCGCGCTTAATGTTCGTGAGCCGCGTGCCTAATCACGTTGCGGACCGCTGAGAGCAGCGCGTCGTCATCAGCCTCAGGAAGAGCCCGGAGATCGAAGAGGACCGCACCTCCCTGGATTCGCGTGAGAACTGCCGGATTGCCGAGTCGAAGCGCACGCGAGAATGCCGCCTCCAATCCCGGGTGATCTGGAAAGGGATTGGCTACACGAACGGCCCCTGTCGGCGGGGGATCGGCAGGAATGCT
Source organism: uncultured Isosphaeraceae bacterium (assembly GCA_945957605.1). GTDB lineage: Bacteria > Planctomycetota > Planctomycetia > Isosphaerales > Isosphaeraceae > CAMFLR01. The sequence continues at coordinate 1,260,982 of CAMFLR010000001.1, read as the reverse complement.
GCTTCCACCGAGGACCGCCTGCTCTTCGACGACCGTTGCATTCCATCCGAACTCCGATCGAAACGCTTCCGCCAGTCGCTCAGCTCGAGATCGCAGTGTGTCTATTGTCGTGTTCAAGAAGGCCCATAGCGGAACCCGACGATTCCCCATGACTGGGTCAAGTGCCAGGCGCAATTCGCATCGAGCGCGGCGAGCGTCATCTTGGCGACGCGCATCGCTCGCATCAAGGGATCCGCCTCGATCCGGGCGACGGCGGCTTCACCCGGCGGCGGCCCCACATCCGAGCTTGCTGCGGTGAGTCGACGCTATGCGTGGCAGACCGCGAATGCCGCATACTCGGTCACCGACGAACAGATCAACAAGCTCGCCGCGCTCGGGCTCTCCGACGAGGAACGCCTCGACATCGCCCTCATCACGTCGATCTTCTCGGCGCCATCGATCATCGAACCGCTGAGCATCGCGGTTGCACCCGCGGTGAGTGCCAGAGAGGCCTGTTAATGGTGCTTCTTACGGACTGAGTCGGTCGTCCGCGATCCGCATCTCGTAGAGATAATTCTTGCAAGAGTCGCTTCGATATTCGCAATCTTCATCGTTTTGCCGCGTCGAACTCGACTCCGCCCATGGACAAGACGCCGGAGACCTCCGAGATACTGAGGGCAATCTCCGATTGGATTCACTTATCGGAAAGTCGTTACGACGAGAGCTGGATTGCATATATCGTCACGCGAAACTATGGCGACGCGATGACAACCGATCACGCGTCGTGAGTAACGCTCGCTCTGAGTCGCTCCACGTTCTGGGCCTTGCGTCGGCGTGATTCCACCTAAGCGTGGCCGACGCGAGCCGCCAGGATTTCGGTACACCCCAGGTCGTCGCCACGGTCGCCACTGGCCCGGGCAGCCTCGATGGCTCGGGGCATTATCAACTTACGGCCGTGGTGTCGGGAGTAGTCGACGGCCTCGTCCACACCTACCGGTTCACCAGCGCCGGCATCGACGCCGAGGGCCGGATCGAGCCCGCGCATTCGGCCTCCGATGTGACGACGATTCTGGCCTTTCCCATGAACCCATTGAAGGCGGTCGGGATCGTCGTTCAGCCCGATTCGATTGGCCACGCAAGCTCGACGCGCGAGCGGTCGTACGTGCGTCTCGTCGACCTCGTATTTAGTCAAGCGTGCGCCCCACTACAGACTCTCTTCGACGCCCTGAACTCAGACATCCGGACAGGCAACACCGTCGACCTGGCGAGGTTCTTGCGGATCGTCCAGCATCCTGTTACCGGGGCCGGCGCCGGAGACCCGCCGATCGACCTCGCGGCGATTCGGGCGGTGACTGTCGACCTCATTGACCGCGTTATCGAACTCGACTTTGGCGTTCTCGGTATTGGTGGCGTCGCCCGCGGGACCACTGGCTTGCCTCGGTACTGGGCCAACCTCATTCAGGGCGACGGCACCTATGATCTCGCCCTCGACGCCGACGGTCAGACGGACTTCAACAACGGAGTGACTCCGCATCAGACGTTCATTCAACTCCTCGGCGACTCCAACGGCGATGGTCGCGTCGACGCAGCCGACACAAGTTTCGACGTCAACGGCGACGGCATGGTCGATGCAACAGACACCTATCTGCTGAACCGGTCCAAGGGGCGGCAAGTCCACTGATTGCTCGTGAAAGATCAACTTCAATCGACCGCGCTGAGCTCCGGTGCGGTCATTTCCAATCCGATCCCTTCTGCTTATTCTGGTGACTCTGATGCGAAGAATTATACAAGTCTTCTGCGTGGTGGTTCTGATTTTTGGGGCTGTCCCCATCGCGCGTGGCGGTCTGATCGTGACGATCGGAGACGGGCCGGGTCTGCCGAGCACCATTTCGGCTGGGGCTCCGTCATCGTCCCGGTGACGATCCGCTCCGACTCCGACACGGGCGACAACATCAACCTCTTCGCCGTGACATTCCGGATCATCCCCGGCTCTGGTCTCACGCCCGCCACATCATTCTTCGACCCCGATGGCAACCCGATTCCCATCACAATGGTGGCGCCTGGAACGGTCCAGGTAGTCACGAACAGCGTCCCCGAGCCAGCGACCTTCCTTCAGGGCTTGGCGGCGAGTGGACTGGCGCTCCTCCTATAGTTGGATCCGCCGCATCAAGACGCAAGATGGGATGGTCGACCGCGGAAGAACTTTGAAAGAACAGGGTGACTGCTTCAGAGGTAGTGGCGTTACTTTGCGCACGAATACCATCCCCTATCTGTTTGTGCCGCACGTGGAGACAAGTATCGGCTAGCTTGCGACTCCGCATACTCGGTTCGCAGTCGCACGAATAAACTGGGATCGATTCCCAACCAGGCGATTCGTAAGGCGGCCTGAATTCGCGCGCGACTGCTTGTGATGACGGTTCGCACTACGTTCTTCGCCTGTCCCACGCCGCATTTCCGCTGATTACCGTGCCGAGCTTTTCAAAGTGCAGAATTCAAGCGAGTAGCTCGGGAATAACGCGAGCCTTGGTTACGTCGATGTCAGTGAGGCTGTCATCACGACCATCGTGCGGATAGGTAAGACGACTATGATCGAGATTCAGGGCATGTAGTAATGTTGCGTGGAGGTCGTGAATCGAAACGCGATTTTCGACCGCCTTGTAGCCAAAATCATCAGTGGTGCCGTGAGCGTAACCTTTCTTGAAGCCGCCACCGGCGATCCAGAGCGAAAACGCATGGCGGTTGTGGTCGCGGCCGTCGGGGCCTTGCGAGACGGGTAAACGGCCAAACTCACCGCACCAAAGAACGATCGTTGAATCGAGCATGCCGCGCTGTTTGAGATCTTGCACGAGCGCCGCACTGGGCTGATCGGTACGGGCGCACAAACCCTTCAGCGTTTCCGCATTTTTCGCATGTGTATCCCAGGGCTGGCGATTGAGGAAAAGCTGAACGAATCTCACACCACGCTCGACCAAACGTCGCGCCATCAGGCAACGCGTTCCGTATTCGCGCGTCTCGGGCCGGTCCAGCCCGTAGAGTCGGCGCGTTGCCTCGCTTTCTGTCGCGACATCGAGCACACTCGGGACAGCCGTTTGCATGCGCGCGGCAGTTTCAAAATTGGCGATTCTTGCCGCGAGTTCGGTGTTGTCGCGATGATGAGCGAGATGGGCGCGATTTAGCTCACTTAGATACTCAAGCTGCCCCAACCTTGCCTTGGTTGTGATCGCTTCGGGCGTGACCAAATTCGCGACTGGCGACACACCAGAGCGAAACGGAGTTCCCTGATATGCGGCCGGAAGCCAGCCCGAACTCCAGTTCAAAACTCCATCAACAGGTAAGCCTTTTGGGTCAGTCAACACAACATAGGCCGGCATATCACGATTTTCTGAACCGAGGCCATAGATCGTCCACGAACCCAGTGTTGGCCGTCCTGCCTGAAACTTCCCCGAATGAATCAATCTTAGCGCTGATTCATGATCAACCGATTCCGTGTGCATCGAACGAACGAGCGTGATCTCGTCGGCAATTCCTGCAGTAAATGGCAGAAGTTCAGAAAGAGTTATTCCCGACTTGCCTGCCGCTCGAAAGGTAAAAGGAGAGGCGAGAAGTTTGCCGATGTTTTTATCGTTTTGAGTTTCGAGCGTACCTGGATACGGCTTGCCGTGCCATTTCGCCAGTTCAGGCTTGGGATCGAAAAGATCCATCTGGCTCGGTCCGCCGTGCTGGAACAGGCAAATCACCGACTTCGCCTTTGTGGCTTGCCTGACGATGTCTTCATTAGCCCGAATAGGCCGGCTCTCTTCGGCCAGAAGGTGAGCGAGGGCCAGTGATCCCAGTGCGCCCGTTGTGCGGCCGAGGAAGGCGCGCCGGTTCAAGTTGAATCCACGATCTGTGTTCAAGAGCATCGATCGCTTCCCTCTGCCAATCGCATTATTCGACGTAGAGAAACGCGTTGCTGGCCAGAATCATCTGGCAAAGATCAACCCAGCTTTGCTCGACAGCATTCGCTCGACCAGGATAATTCCCAGGCTGAGACGATATGAACTTGAGCGATGCCTCAGTTTCAACCGCTGTGGGTTCTCGACCAAAGGCTAGCATGAACGCATGACTTAATTTCTTGCGTGAATCATTTCCTATGTCTTTGGTAAGCCGCCTGGCGAAAGCGTCGGCTCGCCCGCGGACAAACGCGGAGTTGAGCAAGCTGAGCGATTGAAGGGGGATTGTTGTTACGTTTCGTCGCGTGCAGCTTCCCACGATTGAAGGTGCGTCAAATGTCTCGAGAAGGCCTAACACAGCGGTCCGTCGTTGCTGGAGATAGACGGAACGCCGATGAGCGCCCGGGGATGATTCCTTGACTTGTACCTCTCCAACTCCCGCACGCATCGTGGGAACATACGGACCGCCCGCCGAAAAGTCGATTTCGTTTGATGTCGCAAGCATCGCGTCGCGCATTGCGTCGGCATCAAGGCGGCGCATCGGGAACCGCCACAGCAATCGGTTTTCTGGATCGACACTGGCCGCGATCGGATTTGACGCATTCACCTGGCGATAGGCGACGGATGTCATAATCGCTCGATGAAGTCCCTTGGCTTTCCAGGCGTTTTTGATCAGCAGTAGAGAAAGGTGTTCAAGCAAGGCGGCGTTTGTGGGAGGCATGCCCGAGTAACCCAGATTCTCGGAGGTCGCGGCAAGACCTACGCCGAAATGATACTGCCAGATTCGATTCGCAGTGACTCGAGCAACCAGCGCCGATGCCCGCGAACCTGGCTGCGTCATCCAGCGAGCAAGTGCAAGACGACGACCGGTTGAGGGTAAGCCGGCGGGTGGCACGATGGTGAAAGGATTGTCGGAGTCGCGAAGAATCGCCGGCACATTGGGTTCGACCACATCGCCGCGATCTCCCCGAACGCCGCGTTTCAGAAGGTGAACGTTAGGAGGAGATGGCGATTGATCAAAGGTCCAAGAAATCCGCCCCGGCCTTGCCGCCTCTTTGGCAGCAATTTCCTTGAGCGCTGACTGATATTCTTTGTGCCTGGCGACGAGCTTGCCATCCGAGACTTTCGCCGGCTTCGAATCAAACTCAACGATCAGGTTATCCACCACGAAACTACGCCCGCAGCAATACTCGAATCCGAATCCGCCATCGGGGAGATCGGCAGATGTCAGATTGAGCGATTTTCCTTCAGGTATACCATCTAGTAGATGTTCAAGTTGGAATGCGCCGTTGCCTTTGTTCGTAATTCGCACACCGAGGCGCTTGCCGGGTTCATAGCCGAACTCTCCAATCGCACCGACATCTTTCGCACTTGGTCCGGGATAGTTGAGAAAGACATTGGCACCACCATCGGGGTTGCCATCAAGCAATATGCCACGGCTTAGCGATGGTTTCTTGGAGGTGTCAAGCGAAAGAGCAATGTAATATCCCACGCGTTCGGCTGGCTTCGCTTTCGCAGAGAGCTTGCGTTCGACAAGGTCGAATGTGGCTTGAATCCAGCCGCCCACTTCATTGGGCGTCCAGTCGAAATTCATGGCGGTGGCCAGCCGGCGATCACCTTTTCGGCCCGATTCGATGACCCATAGCGTGCCATCCTTGACGACAGCTCCGGGAGCACTTTCAGAATCGACGCCAACATGGGATGACGTCCAGCGCGGGGCGAGTCGCGGCGTTTTCGATCCGAAGTCATCCTTGAAGAGAGTCGTACCAACTGCGCGATTCGCATCGACCCACTTCTGATAATCCTCGCGTAGCTTCGCCTTGTCCGTCTCAATCGATTTCGAGAGGTGTTTCCATTCTTCGATATCCGCAGGCAAGGGAACGTCGATCACACGCTCCTTGGGATTGACCCACTGGTCGACGGGAAACGCAGGATAAATAATCGCCTGCAGCTGATAATAATCTTGCTGAGTAATCGGCTCGAACTTATGGTCGTGGCAGCGAGCGCATTGAAATGTCAGGCCAAAAAGCGCTGACCCCAGAATCTCGATCGAGCTTTCAAGAACCGCATAACGATCGTCGCGCAGAACATCCGGGCCGCCGTTGCTGTCGTCGGTACCATCGGGGCCGTTTCGTAGAAAATGCGTGGCAACAAGCTGGTCCACAATCGCGGCGTTTGTCTTGCCGTTCCGCGCATAGCCCGAGAGTTCGTCGCCGGCAATCTGTTCGCGTATGAACCGATCGAGCGGCATGTCGTCATTCCACGCCCGAATCACATAGTCGCGATAGCGGTAGGCCAGCGGCCGATCGGTATCGACGTCGAAATAGCCGTTGGAATCTGCATAGCCTGCTGCATCAAGCCAGTATTTGCCCCAGCGCTCGCCATAGCGCGGAGACGCAAGGTAACGCTCTAACATTCGTTCGTATGCATCAGGCGAGCGATCGTTTAAGAACGCTTCAATTTCGGCAATTGTTGGAGGCAGACCGGTGAGATCGAAGCAGACGCGCCGGACGAGCGATGAACGATCGGCCTCGACGCCAAGCGTTATCCCCTTCGCCTCCAGGGCTGATTGGAGAAAGCGGTCGATGTCGCCACGAACTCGTTGAGTGTCGCGTACCTCCGGAACTGTTGGCGGCCTTAGTGGAGAGAACGCCCAGTGCGGTCTCGATTGAGAGTCGCTCTTCGGCAATCCTCTCGCGCCTTTCTCAATCCACCGCCGCAATACCTGCTTTTCAGCCTCGGCGAGCGGCGAATCTGGTGGCATCTCATCATCGGCCACGCGCGACCATAGGAGACTCTGATCAAGGTTTCCCGGCTGCACTAACGGTTGATGCTTGCCGCCTTGTTTCAAGTCAAACGCCGTCGCCAGAGTGAGTTTTCCCTCGCGTTTCGCCGGACCGTGACACTTCACGCAACGCGATTTCAGGAGTGGCATGACATGATCTTCAAGCGTCGGCTCATCAGCCGCCTTCGCGAAAGAGGCCACAAAAAATGATAAGAAAATGGAAAGGAGAAACATGACATGTTGGGAAATCGAGCTCCGCAGTAGCCCATCGTTCCGGCAGTTAAAGCTGCTTCTTACACACATTCGTTTTCATCTCTGGGCCGCTTATTGACGCTTCTTAATGTCCGGGTGGCGCTGAAATATCGTTGCCAGATCATGTTTTGGCACGATCTGGCAACGGTGCTGAAGTCATTCGATCTCGACCGAGCCACTCTCTGAGATTGTGATGTTCCTCGTACTCGCAGAACTTCCAACCTTGACCACAACTTCGGAAGTCGTTGGGTTAGCAAGTTTTTCCGGCGTGATGACCCGATACGTCGAGCCGTCGCGGGTTCGAATGGTCATCCCGTCTGCCTTTTTGGTCTTTGCTTCTTTCTTCTGACCGCGCTGGGCCTTCGCCGTCATGAATTCTTCGCCGGTCATTTGCTCGATGTCTTTGGTTGCTGCGGAAATGGGCACGGGATCGATTCCCGTGATCGCGACCCTGTGGTAGCCGACGACGGCACCATCGCCAGATTCTTCAGTGGAGAGAACGAATGTGCCGTCCTTGGAGATCGAACCGGCCGCCGCAGGACCTGTGGTTCCCTTGGAGGTGTCGGGCTCGAACAATACAGTACCGCCAGTGACCGGTTCCCCCTTGAAAAGAACCTTGCCTCGAACCTTGGCCAACTGCAAACCGTTGGCCGAACCGCACCCGGCCATGCAGGCGAGGAGCGCGACAGACCAGAAACGTCTCATCGACGTTAAGCCTCCGAGTTGAAGTGTAGACGAATTACACTGCGTTCACGTCAGTAACTATCTGAGGAGATGAGTTCTCGATTGTCTCGAGTCGCGAGCGCATTGAAGGTATAGGGATTGATGTTTTGCTTGAGGAAGCGAACCGATCCATCAGCCATCGCGAAATTGGCTCCGCCGGCGTGAAAGCTCTTGAAACCGTAGTTATAGAGCTGATTGCGCCAGCAATGGACAAAGTTTGTAGGCGATGCCAGTGCGGCCACAGTTGCGTCGCACGTGTCGCCATTGGTATCTTTCTGGCCGTCCTTAAGATTGGTCCGCCAGTTCATGGGAATAACGGTCGTGGCGTATGTAGCATCGCCATTTGTCCACATCAATGCGCCGTTGAGATTGGGCGAGTTTTCACCTGCCATCAAGGTGTTAGATGTACCATCGCGTACGTCCCGCATGCTGGTGGTGGCGCCATTGCTGCACTCGCCAAACATACCGCGGAAGGTGTTGCCGCAACCGTATCCGCCAACGCCTGGCTCGCCTGAAGTGTAATCAAACGGCCCGCCGACTTTCATGTCTCCCCAACTCGCCACATAGTTGGTTGGGGCGCCACTTATGATCGCCTTGTGGTTTGCAGGGTTCGCCCACCAGAAGTTCGTGAAGATGGTGTTTGAACTATCGGATGGGCAAAGATATGCAGTGATCATGGTAAGAGAAATCGTCGTGTTTTCCGCCTGATAAATCTGTCGCGAGAAGTTGGTCGCGTTGTAGAGTGGCATCTGTTCGATCTGAGGCAGAATTCCCGTCAGCCAGTTGAACCATGTTCCCGCGTAGCTCGGGGCGTTTTGTCCACCGGGCGGGAAACTGCCGACCGTGTCGTGATAGTTATGGAGTGCGAGTCCAATTTGCTTGAGGTTGTTCACGCACTGAGCCCGACGCGCAGCCTCTCTGGCTGCCTGCACCGCAGGAAGCAGCAACGCAATCAACACCGCGATAATTGCGATCACAACCAAAAGCTCGATCAACGTGAAGCCACGTCTTCTCATGAGAGATACTCCTTGATTATTCAGCGAGGGGGCAGGCCGAGGAGAAACGATGAGGTATGAGCCGAAAGGGCGAAACGCCCGGGTGATCGCAAGAATTGCGAATGATTGCGATGGCCAACGCCATAAGCCATCATCGGCTCATGTGTAGCGAAATTGGATGCCTTGGAAACGCTCACGCCGACCATGCACTATGGATTTGCGATGGCGCGTTCGCTCAGTTCGCTGGCGGCTTGGCTTGAATATGCCTCCTTATTTCTTCGATGGTCAGCGGCCGTTCATAAATCGCGACTTCGTCGATTTGACCGGCAAATGGTCGGCTGGTCCCAATGGTGTGCTGCGGCACTGTCGAGAGACGGCCGAGTACGAGTTGGCACGGCTTGGATGAGACTGTTTCTATAACGGATTTGAGGGTGAGAGTTTCGCCATCCACGCGTCGATCGCGACTCAACTTCGCATTGTCGAGAGGCGTCATGATCGGCCCCGACAGATACTCACCGTCGAGGATCACCTCCATCTGATCCTTATTGAGCTGGCCCACCAGATGATGCCAGCGATATGGCAAATATGGGTTGGTCGAGTACAGATTGACGCCGCCATCTCGGCCAGTCGGCCAACGGTAGAGCAGGCGGATCAAGTCGGGTGGATGGCGCATCGCGGTTCTTTGCCGGCAGGTTGTTTCCAGCAAGAAATAGTGATGATTGGTGTCCTTGGGCGCGACAAGACTCAAAAGCGACGAGTGGCTGACCGAGTTCGATTGGAACCAAAACTCTACTGCGAAACCGGGAGTTCTCGGCGGCTGCCAGAGGCCATCCATTGCGAGGAATTGCCCGGTTTGATCAGCCGAAAATTGCGCACTCCGGCCGGTGCCCGCATTTCCATTGAGGTGAATCGGACCCGTCGCTCGGAGCAAGGGGCGGCCTGCAATTTCGTTCGATATCGCGCTGTCTTTTTGAGACTCAAAACGCCAGTAGCTCCACGGTCGCGAACCGAAAACCTCGGCGACGTAGCTCGGTCCCACATTGAGAGGGGGCGGGACAAAGTTGGGCGGCGTCGCGAACGGCTCAGATTCAGTAATCGTGTCGATCTGACCATTCGACGTGTTGATCTCGAACAATTGCCCCTGATGGAATTCTCGAGTCCGTGAGGGATTTCCGTCGGCATTGAGCAATGCTGCGGCGACCTTACCCGCGAATACTTTGCCTTGCGAAACGCCGCCTGGATTCACGTTCAGTGAGAATTCTGTTCCAAGGTCGACGACGAGGAGTCCTGGACCAGATACCGAGAAGCCTTCAGCACCCTGCGGAACTCTGGCGCGAATCTTACCTCGATGCAGCGAGACGTTGTCCAGCGTCACTAACTCGATTTCCGCAGGCCCTTCGACAAACAGTTCCACACCATTGAAGAGGGAAAGTGTGGCACGTCCAGCCAGAAGGCGTAGAGTGCGTACGCCGAGCTTCTCTCCTTCAAGGGGGGGCTTTGGAGATTGTGGCTGGGATCGTGTTTGATCCCACTCGACCTTTTCGAGCTTGGCAACGATCGCGAAAACTGCTGAATGCTTCGGTGAGTCAGGTTGCGATTGCCTCTTCGATATGGGGAGGCCAAAAACGAGCACAATTAGCAAGATTGTCGCCGCGACGGCGAGCGCAATCCATCTCCTCCGAAACCAGGGTCGAACCGGATCGGCGAGAAGCTTCTGGCGTATCTGCTCTTGAAACTCATCCATCGGCATAGGCTGGTCGATGTTGCCGAATCCCAGCTCGTCTTCGAGCAAGAGCCATCGTGGCTCGGCCGATTGCACGGCGTGCAACATGCCCAGCATGCGAATTTCAGCCACAAACGCGGTACGAAATTCCTTATCCTGCTTTAGCTTGATGATAAGCTCGTCTGCTCGACTTCGGTCAAGCTCTTCACCTTGCCAGCCCATGAGCAGGTCGCGTAGATCTGCGTCCATCAATCGAGCCCCTTTTCCACGCACTGGCGGAGAAGCTGATTCGCCCGATAATGCTGGTTGTAGATCGCGCCCACAGATGTCGCGAATTCCTCCGCGAGTGCATGAGCACGCTTACCCGCAAGTCCAGCGCGAACAACGCGACGGAGCTTTTCCGGAAGCAACGTGATGCAATGGAGCAGCATTTCGATAGTCACGGCCGTGTCGGCCGCTGTTGCTTCGTCGAGTTCCGCACTGATGAGCTGCGAGACTTCAAGCGAGAACTGTCCCATCGCCTTCTCGCGACGCGCCTCGCTTCTTAAATAATTACAGAGCTTATTGCGAGCGATTCCCTTAAGCCACGCACCGAAATTATCATCACGGCGAAATGTTTTGATTCCGCGAAATGCTGCAACGAAAACTTCCTGCGCGAGGTCGTCGATATCCTGCGAATGGTGTACCTGGCTGGCGATGTAGCTACGCAAGGGCAGTCGATAAGCAGCGATGATCTTCCAGAACGCTTCCGAGTCGCCTTTCACGAGCTGATCGATTATCGAGTTGAGCTCGGAGAGAGAAATCATCGACGTATTTTCTCCTTCCAGCCGTCACGAGGCCGTGGTGAATCCCCGATCACCCTGCGACCGGAACGCATCTGCGGGGCTGACCCACCCCGACATTTGCTCCGCAATCGGCGCGGCCTGTCGACGATGCCGTACAAGTTTCGCCGACGTCTTACTGACTAGTTACCCGATACCCGCAGAATCTCACACCAAGATTTTTGAATTCCGCGGTGGCGTTCGCCAATTTGAGTCGCATGTTACCATAAGTTCAAGAGTTACATCTCAGCTCAATTGCTGATTGAGTGTTTGCCAAGGTCCTAATTCCAGCCTAAGGCCTGGCGAAACAAGTTCTGTTGCTCGCAGAAGTCTCGGCGCGTTGATGGGGCCGAAGAACAGCGCGGCTCAGTTTGGGATAGACGCTACGGTTGTTTTGGACGCAGACGGAGCAGGGTTCGATCTGCGCGCGAATCCTGAAATGAAGGGATCTCGGTGCGGTCCAATTCGTGAATTCCGGTTCAACCAACAAAGTTTCGAACTGCGATCGGTTTTCTGATGCCTGAATCTCCGCGGCGCGAAATAAGAGACAGCAAAGTATTATATGAAGCGATGAGAAGTTATTGCGTATCTGCGATTGAAGTGTTGACGAACTCTGGTGGGCCTGCACGTCTGTATGCCGACGTGATGAAGACTCGCTAGCACTCGGCTCTGGTGCTCTTCCAGGCCCTGATCGATCAATTCGTCACTGTCGTGGGCACAGTTACGAGAATTCAACGTCCGGATTTGAGAGCTGCCAAATCGTCGCCCGCAAGTTGTCGCAAGGCGGAGGTAATGGGGGTCGATAAGCGTTGGATGGAGCATGGTGACATCAAAGTCAAACTGCCGTTCGTGTGCGGCCGACTTGCCTTTGCTTGCCAAAAACTTAACAATTCATTCGCGTTTCGCTGCAATTACGCTAAAGGATTCCGTTCTATGGATCGGACACCGATCACTCCCTGGAAACCGAACAAGGCCCAGATCCTTGCGGCACGCGGTAAGTTTATCCCGGATCTCGTAGCCAGGAACCTCATGGTCCTCTTCGCGGGCATCAATCCCGGGCTGTACACCGCAGCCATTGGCCATCACTTTGGGCATCCGGGCAATCGCTTCTGGCCCGCACTTCACGGCGGCGGATTCACGCCGCGTCTTTTTTCGCCCTTTGAAGAAACCCTCCTTCTCGATCTGAATTTAGGTATCACAAACATCGTCGATCGCGCAACAGCCCGCGCGGATGAACTCACCGACGACGAACTTCGTGAGGGTGGCAGGCGTCTCGAATCCAGGGTTCGACGTTGGTGTCCCACTGTCGTCGCGTTTGTGGGCATTCATCCCTACCGTGTCGTCTCGGGTGTCAAAGACGCTCGCGTCGGCCTGCAAAAGTCCATGTTCGGCGGGAGCCACGCCTGGGTTCTTCCCAACCCCAGCGGTCTCAACGCGCATTATCTGCCGCCTGCCTTGGCTCAGCTCTTCGGAGACCTCCGCATTTGGGCCGCAGCGGAGCACAACCGCCGCCAGGTGTCGTAGCGCAAGTCAGCGCACGCGATTGACGCTGCGAAGATTGCTTTGTCGGTCATATCAATGTCAAGGATGGCAACTCGTGCGTTCGTGAGTTGCGATGGAGCAATGCGTGGCGGGTGTCTTTGACGCTGTCACGCAGGAGCGTTCAGACGTACATTTTTTTCTTTGCATGCGAGCATCCGTCGCTGTCAAATGTGCTTTCGGTGGCCCAAACGCGGCGCGGGATATCGCGGGAAACGCCAAATCATTGGGAAATCACGACTGAGCAGTCTTCACGGAGAGGGATGCACATGGAGCCCCGACGACTAGGTTCGCAGGGTTTGACCGTCTCTCGAATGGGACTCGGCTGCATGGGGATGAGCGATGCCTACGGTCCGGCGGACGAAGCCGAGTCGATCGCGACCATCCACCGGGCCCTGGAACTTGGGATCAATCTCTTCGACACGTCGGACGCCTACGGCCCCTTCACCAATGAGCAACTGATTGGCAAGGCAATCCGCGGCCGGCGTGGCGAAGTGAGGGTAGCGACCAAATTCGGCTTCGTTGGCGGTACGGACGGCAAGGGCGGAGGTAAGATCGACGGCCGGCCGGAACACGTTCGCGAGGCTTGCGACGGCTCGCTCAAGCGGTTGGGCGTCGATTACATCGACCTCTACTACCAACACCGTGTCGATCCAACTGTGCCCATTGAAGACACCGTCGGTGCGATGGCGGAACTGGTGGAGCAGGGGAAGGTGCGTTACCTCGGAATGTGTGAGGCCGCCCCTGCGACACTCCGCCGAGCGCATGCCGTGCACCCGATCACGGCGCTACAGACCGAGTATTCGCTATGGAGCCGCGATCCGGAAGATGAACTTATCCCGACCGTCCGCGAGTTGGGGATCGGTTATGTCGCGTATAGCCCACTCGGTCGCGGCTTTCTAACCGGCCAACTGCGGCGATTCGAGGATTTGCCACCGGATGACTGGCGTCGCCACCGGCCGCGATTTCAGGGAGACAACTTCCGAAAGAATCTGGAACTCGTCGACCGCGTGAAGGAGATTGCCGCGACGAAGCAGGTAACGCCGGCCCAATTAGCCCTCGCGTGGCTCATGGCTCAAGAGGGAGTTGTGCCGATTCCTGGCACCAAGCGCCTTAAGAACCTCGAGGAAAACGTAGCCGCGCTTGAAATCAGCCTCACGCCCGACGACCTGAAACGGATCGACGAGGCGGCGCCAAAAGGTGCGGCCAGCGGCGAGCGTTACGAGGACATGAGCGGGGTGAACGGCTGAATCAATCGACGGTGGCTTTGCTCCTGCGATCAGGCCGAGGAGGACTGTGTGAGTACCTTTGCCGAGAATGATCGGTCGCCTTCGACATCCTCGCGTTCCGTCTCTGCGCTGAACCTGATCGGAGAGACTTGGGTCGAGGGCCGTGGCAACACGAACCGCGATATCCACAATCCGGCATACACCGCGGAGCTAGTGGCCACGGTGCGCGAAGCCTCAGCGGAGCAGGTAGACGACGCTTGCGCCGCGGCAGCACGTGCTTTCCCTGGTTGGCGCAACACTCCCGCGCCGGATCGAGCCCACGTTCTGTTCAAGTTCCGCGAACTGCTGGAAAAGAATTTCTCGGACATCGCACACAGCATCGTCCGTGAAAACGGCAAGCTGTTGAGCGAGGCACGCGGCTCGTTGCGACGTGGGCTTGACGTTGTCGACTTCGCTTGTGGAGTCCCCTCCCAGATGATGGGACAGACACTGGCTGACGTTTCGCGAAATGTCGACTGCCTCACTTTCCGCGAGCCGATGGGCGTGGTTGTCGGCATTCCCCCGTTCAATTTCCCAGCATTGATTCCGCTGTGGATGATGTCGGTCGCCGTCGCCTGCGGGAACACGTTCATCCTCAAGCCCGCCGAGAAGGCGCCCGTTACTGGTACTCGACTCGTGGAAATGTTCGCCGATGCCGGCTTGCCGCCGGGCGTGGTCGGCGTGGTGCAGGGGAGTAAGGCTGTAAGCGAACGGCTCATCACCAATCCGCATGCCCAGACAATTTCCTTCGTCGGCACGTCTGCGGTAGCGGAGTCGGTTTACAGCATTTCGGCGGCTCACGGCAAGCGTATTCAGGCGCATGGCGGAGCGAAGAATCATCTACTCATCCTGCCCGATGCCGATCTGGCAAGCGTCCTGCCCGATCTGATTGGATCGTGCTTCGGATCTGCGGGGCAGCGATGTCTGGCCGGGAGCGTGTTGATAGTGGTTGGTGATCGAACGCGACAGGACTCCGTTGTTGATGCGTTCATTCGTGCTGCGGGCGATCTCAAGCTGGGAGACGGCCTGGACGAAACCGCGACGCTCTGCCCCGTGGTGAACCCGGTCGAGGAGAAACGGATTCGCGCTGCGATCGAGCGAGGAGTAGAGGAAGGAGCCAGGCTCTGTCTCGACGGTCGTTCCCAAACGGTTTCCCACAAGCCGCGAGGTTGCTTCATAGGGCCGACGATTTTCGACGATGTCACACCGGAGATGTTTGTCGGTCGTGAGGAGATCTTTGGTCCAGTGGTAAGCGTGATGCGAGCTCCAGACCTGGATGCGGCGATCACGCTGGCGAACCGGAGCCGTTACGGCAATACGGCTTGCGTTTTCACGCAATCTGGGGCCGCGGCCCGCATCTTCCGTGAACGTATCCAGGCTGGGATGATCGGCATCAATGTCGGAGTGCCAGCGCCCATGGGATTTTTCCCGTTTGGCGGCTGGAAGAATTCAATCTATGGTTATTTCAATACGCAAGGTGCAGACGCCGTTGCATTCTACACCCGAAAGAAAGTGATCACGGAGCGCTGGTTTGGTGCCGAGGCGCCGAAAGACGGATGGACATGACCGAACGGGTTGAATCGGAGATTCAGCGACACATCTCAGTTGCGAGCGACGAAATTCTTGCAGGGGACCAAAGGAGTGAATTAATGTTGGTAGATAATGAGATTCGATACAACGCGATTCCTCTCAACAATGGTTCCGGTGCCATCCCCGCCCTCGGTTTTGGCACGCTGATCCCTGACCCCGTGGCAACAAGAATCGCGACCAAGACCGCCCTGGAAGTGGGGTTTCGCGCATTAGATGCTTCGGAACGGTACCGAAACGAAAGCGATGTCGGCGAAGCGATGGACGATGTGTTGAAGGCCGGAAAGATCAAGCGAGAGGAGATTTTTGTCGCCACGAAGCTTTGGAATAACAATCACCGTCCGGAGCGTGTTAAGCCCGCTTTTGAGGCTAGCCTGAAAAGGCTCCAACTCGACTATGTCGACCTCTATCTCATCCATACCCCCTTTGCCTTTCAACCTGGCGACGAACAAGATCCAAGAGATGCGAACGGGAATGTGAGCTACGACAAAGGCGTAACTTTGCTCGACACATGGAGGGCGCTGGAAGATCTGGTCGACGAGGGAAGGTGTAAGGCCATTGGGCTATCCGACGTCAGCCTTACCCAGACGAAGGACCTCTTTGAAGCGGCGAAGATCAAGCCTGCGGTGGTTCACGTCGAATCCCATCCATACCTACCTGAATGGGATCTTTTGAATTATTGCAATCAGCATGGCATCGTGCTGCAAGCATTCGCACCGCTGGGGCACAGTAGCGAGCCTAGGTTGCTGGAAGACCCTGTCATCACCGCAATCGCCGAGCGAGTGAACAAGACTCCGGCGCAGGTTCTGCTTGCTTGGGCGATTCAACGCGGGACGGCCCTCTTGACCACCTCGAAGACTCCCGCTCGGATTCAAGAGAATTTTGAAGTTTCCACCATTCCCGAAGAGGCCATGGAAGAGATTAAAAATAAAATTATGTTGGAGATAAGATATAATTCTGTTGTGGAAACAGGCGTTCCCGGGTTTATTCCGAGGTCGAGTAAACGTTAGACGGCGTCCGGTCCCGGAGTGTGCTCGCGCGGTCAAGTAGTGCCGATCATTCCCTCGATGACACGATGTGACGACGCGGGGCACGACGCTTTCTTGCGCCGTGCCCCTTGTTAGAAGACGTGCTCGGGTGTTTACGTGTTAAGTCGAAATCCGGTTCCCAGTCACTTTGGCGGAGCACCACCGGGAGGCGGCCCACCCGGACCACCGGGCGGGGGACCGCCGAAACCGCCTGGAGGTGGTCCACCCGGACCGCCGGGGCCCATCATCGCGCGGTGAACGCGGTGGCATCCCATGCACGAGTTGGCCAGGCTCCCGTGCGCGGTGGTGGATGCTTGGACGTCCTTCGCTTGCACTGCCTTGTCAAGTTCCGCGGCCGAGTCGGCATATGCTGTCGCCAGCTTCGTCCACGACTCCTTGTCGCCCCTCGTCGGCGTCTCAGAAATCATCGCCTTCGTCAGCTTTACGTACTCGGTTGTCTGCGTTTGGATAGCGTCCCAGGGCGGCGGCGTTTCTTTCAGTTC
Source organism: uncultured Isosphaeraceae bacterium (assembly GCA_945957605.1). Taxonomy (GTDB): domain Bacteria; phylum Planctomycetota; class Planctomycetia; order Isosphaerales; family Isosphaeraceae; genus CAMFLR01. Next base: position 1,243,847 of record CAMFLR010000001.1, on the reverse strand, counting down.
CTTCCCGAGGGTGGGGGTCAGCGAATTCGGCCCCTTGCCGAGCTTCTCCATCGCCGTCTTGATCGCCGGGTTCGACCCTGGACCGCCGCTCGGAGGAGGGCCTCCCGGCTTCATGACCCCAGTGACCCCGGCTTGACCAGGTGCTCCACTGTCGCCCTCACTGCCGCAACCGGAGGTGAATGCAAGCAGCAGCAGGCTCGAAATCACTGTCGCGTACAATGATCGCATCATCGATCTTCTCGCAGATTGACAAGGATTTGAAATAATTGCGACATGGAGCCGCCTGGCCCGGCTGAGCCATCGGAGTCCAACCTCATCGGTTCACTGTGGTTCAAAGGCTGTCGTCCGGCTTCGGATCGGGAAACGGATATCGATCGGATGGCTGCCAAAACCGTAATCGAGGTTTTTCGGATGTGCGACGACGTTCTCGGCCAACGACCGATCGACTCAGCTAACACGCATTGGACATCGGTCGCACCACTATGTCCAAACAAAAACCGCGGAAGCGGATGATTCTGAGTCAGATTAAACCCGGTTTTAAGATGTCATCCTGTGAATATGCGTACGAACGACGGAAATCGCGGCATGCCGGCGTCGGTCAATTCCTGGTAGCGGTACGTGATCGTCGTCCCGATTGCTGGCGGGTTGGCTCTCATTGCGTCAGAGAATCCGGTACCCACGGAGAAGAGCGTTCCATCCTTCGTCTGGACGAGCACGGCACCCATCTTTCCTTTGTGCTTGCCCTTGCCGGGTTGATGTTCCATCACCACCGCTTCGCCGTCGTGAAATCGCTTTACTTTTAACAGCGTGGTCGACCGGCCCACGGCGTAGCGAGATTTCGGCTCGCGCAACATCAAGCCCTCGCCCTGAAGTGATTGGATCCGGTCCAACTCCGTCCGAACGTGATCGATGCCCTGACAAAGGTGTTGCTCGTGCACATTTGCAAAGGGGGCAGGGTGGTCTCGAAACTGCTCGACGAGGTGGGCCATTCGTTCTTCAAAACCATGATCGAGGGCAGGGGCGTCGAAGATGAGAAAGCGGACTTCACGCCAGTGGTCGGACTGATCCTGTCGTCGGACGATGCTCACCGTGCGCTGAAATTTCTTGCGATCGATCCAAAGCTCACCATCGAGCGGTGAATCGGGGAGACCCTCGACGAACCAGGCAGGAGCGTGGAACTTGTTCCCCTGTCGGGACCGAAATTCCCGGCCGTCCCAGTAGGCACGCACGCCGTCGAGTTTCTCGCTCATCCACCAATCTGTGAGATCCAGAGTATTGTCCCACGATTCGGCTAATAAAAGAGGCGGACCCTTGCTCTCGCTCGCTTCTTCGGCAACTGTTTCGGACGCGCCGGATTCTGATTCCTGACCGATCCGAGCTTGTTCCGCGGCGTCTCCACGTAGTTTGCGAAGATGTTTACACGTCCTTTTCTCGATGAGGGTCGATTGATTTCGCCAGGCGGGACAGGTGCAGGAATATACGCCGCCCACGTTTCGCAGAATGTATGGCTTCGCCGAAGATCCTTTCATTTCCACCATCTCGCCGTCGTTCAAGTCGGGCATGGTTCGTGACTCCGTTGATGTCTTGAAGGCCTGGCGATTCAACTCACTCCGACGCGAGTCGAGATAGAAGACACAATTCCCTGGTATGATGCAAAGCTGGCTTTGAATCCCAGCGCAGTGTATTCGACCGAGCGAGAATCTCTGCTGCGAGACCAGCGATGGGCACGCTGAGCCGCACGAAACCCATTTGCCGCGCGATCTCGGCCAGTTCGGTCCACGACGGCGCGGGCGCAAGCGTGACGCCGGTCAGTAGCATTTCAGAAAGTAGATCTTCCAATCGGAAGAGAAACGCTTTTATAGGTGAATCGGTCTCGCATTCCGCTTCCGCCGAATCGTTGTCGGCCCCTTGCTCGTCGTTCGTAGTGATATCTGAATTGAGCGGTAACCAAGGGTTTATGCCGATCCGACGTTGGCCATTGTCGAGCACGATGGCGATGGGCTGGATCTCCAGAGCTCGTCCGCGAGAGCGAATATGGCCGGAAATGAACCGAACGCTATCGCCGCGATTTTGAAGTACGTCGGCGAGGTGGTTGAAGCCCTCTCGACCCCGATGGTGGAACGGATGCACCAGGGTGGCGATTTCACCTTCGGAATCGACGACTCTTGCAGCGAGGCGTTGGGTCGTGGGATCAAATTCAATCATGTCGACCCGACTGACGGCGACGACGTGAAGCCCTTCGGTGCGCCGGCGGGGTCGAAAGCATGAGGGCGGAAGAGTGTCCAATCGCTCGGCGAGTTGGGCGAAGCCTTCTGCGGCGAACGGAGGCTTCAATTGTTCCCACTGATAGGCCTGCGGATGAGTCGCGAGATTGGCAGAAGTTCGAGGCAGGATGAGCAATCCGCTGGGCGTTCGCTTGCCCGACTTGAGGAGCACTTGAGACGACGCCAGACTCGCCAGCGAAATTCCGCGAGTGAGAACGGTCGACGCCAACGAAACGAATGAGCGTGATGATTCGTCTTGTGGGGAAGAAGCAAACGTCCGTTCGACGGCAACGACGCCACCAGAATCAACGTCCTGAAGATAGGCACTGATCGTCGTATGCTTCTGGCCGGGCCGCACTCCCAGACCCACGCCGATCATACGGCCCCCAGCAATATCGGCAGGTCGATCGGATTTCGTCCCTCGAATCAGGAGTTGGGGAACTGATCGCGTATCGTTGAGAATCGCGCGCGAGCGGGCGGTCAATTCTCCCACGAGTTGCACGACCTGCCTAGGTTCGAAGCGAGCGTCGTGTTGGCGGTACATCTCGAATTGGTGGGTTAACTCCGCGACAAGCTCGGCCGGCCAGGTGAGCCCCTCGTCTCGCAGCATCTGCTCGACGCGCGAGAGGCGCTGCGACCAGGACTCGGCGACGCCATTCAACCCGTCGCGGTAGAGCTCACCAAGCAGTGACTCGAGCTTATCGAATTCAGGCTTTGGGACCGAGAAGGGCGACGACTGGAGGCTGACCATGCCCGCCAGTCGATGCGACGGCAATTCGCGAAACGCCCAAACAGCAATCGGCACCCATAGCGAAAGGAGGGGTTCGGCACAGTCGGCAGAGATGTAGTGCAGGTTGCCCGCCACCAGAAACCGGACCGTGCAATTCTCATCGAGGAACCTCGCAACAGGCTTGCTCCCGCGCGTCAATTCTACAAGTATGCCTTGCTCGAAGCGTTTCCTCGCCTTGACAATCGCCGGTTTGCGGAAGTGAGAAACGAGTTCATCGTCGGTAATCGCGCCGGGATCCCAGCTCTGCGCAGATTGAACCAGGGTCTCCATCTGAAGTGGTGTCACGTCCGAATCGGTTTTGACAACTGCATCGGACGCGGAAGATGCTTCAACGACCGGGGCTTCCGAGGACGTTGCCGGCTCCAATTGATCGGTTCGACTCTCTTCCGCCTTTTGATAGGCGAGAATCGAACGGATGATGTGACGGCTGATACCCGCGAGTCCGCTCGAGCAAACGGCGTCGTGTACTGGCCGCCCGGCAGGGAATCGGCATGTAATTCCGTCGGACCAGCGAAATAGAAATGCGCCGCCTTCTTCTTCGTGAAACTCGAAGGTAGGCTGACCGTCTTCGATTTCTTTCTGAGCGCGCTTAACCGTGCCGCGATTGGTTAGCATCGCGAGATCATCAGGCGTCAACGCCAGGAAATCGAGTCGCCGCGCGGCTGTCATTTTCTGACCTTTTCGGCAACCCAGTTCGCGAGTTCGCCCGGTGTCATTGCGGCCACGTGCCAACCCATCTGCACGAGCCGAGCGGCCACTTCGTGGTCATAGGTGGGATCGGCTCGCTCGTCGAGCGCGGCGAGGCCGAGCGCAGTGACGCCGCTTTCGACGAGCTTCTTCGCCACCGCGAACAGCCGATGGATGGGGGCTCCCTCGAAGAAATCTGAGATCAGGACCACAATCGTCCTGCGCGGATTTTCGACGATCTGTGATGCATATTCCAGCGCCTGACCTATGTCGGTCCCGCCACCGAGTTGTACCTTCATCAGCGTCTCAACCGGGTCGACGCAATCGGCGGTTAAATCCACAACCGACGTATCGAAGATGCAAAGATGCACCTTCATCATCCTCATGCTGTAGAAGATCGAAGCGGTGACGGCCGAGTGGATGACACTGTCCATCATGCTGCCGGATTCGTCGACCAAGATGATCAATTGCCAGCGGTCGACCTGCCGACGAATTCGCGAATAGAAGAAAGGCGTCTCGATGAGAATGCGCTTCTCCGCCGGATCGTAGTGCTTCAAATTACGGCGCAAGGTTGTGGAGATATCGAAATTCTTGGCAATCTTCAACTGCGAGCGATTGCGGCGGTCGAGCGAACCTTGGAAGGCGTTGCGGACGTCGACAGCTAGCTTTTTCATCAACTCCTCGACCGCCTTGCGAACGATGTGCTGGGCGGCTTTGAGGACGTCTTGATTCATCAGATGCTTCGTTCGCAGGACAGCCTTGAGCAGCGTCAGATTGGGCTGCGCTCGGGCGAGCACTTCGGGATTTGTGACCATCTCGTCAAGTTGGTAGCGTTCGAGCGCGTCCTTCTCAAGCCGCTCGACGGTGCGTTTGGGAAACAACTCGTGGATTCGGTTGATCCAGTCAGGAACTGTGAGCGACGACTCGCCAAGACTGCCGGAAGTACCTCCCGCATCCTTTCCGCGCACGTTGCGGCCAGCGCCGTATTCGCGATCGTAGAGATAGCCAAGACATTCGTCGCGAACCAGATCTTCTCCGCTGAGGCTGCCGCAGAGCTGTTCGGATCCGGAGCCCATAACAAGCCGCCAGCGAGCCTGGCGATTGGTGTCACTCATGGGGCGCCTCCAATCCATATTTTGCGATCATTTCGAAGAGGCGTTCTTCTAGCGCGAGTGCCTCGGCGGCGGTGGCTTCGTTGACGGTCAACTTGGCGAGAGGGCGGATCTCTTTGAGTCCAAGTGATTCGAAGAGGGTTGTTAGCATGTGGTGCTTTTCCCTCGGCGTGAAATAGGTGAACGCAAGCCGGAGCGATGGTAGCGACGCTTGAAAATCGTCGGCGCCGAACTCAGTCAGTAAGCGGTCGATCGTCTGCACGAGTTTCGCGTTCCGCTGAGCGGTTTCGCGGGCCAGGGCGAACAGGCCTGAAAGAAAGTCACCGATTTCTGCCGGGGCGGCGAAGATCATGAGGTCCGCCAGAATTTGCTCTTCATCCGCTGCGCCAAGCGTCCAGAGAATGCCAGCCGCCGCGCCCCGTACGCAGGCAAGCTTGCGAGGGTCTCGCTCGACGCGCGTCAGTACTGCGATGAACTCAGCCTGATCGCAGCCAACTGACTCGGACGAATCGGCGGCGCGTTGCGAGGTTTCGAGGAGAGACTTCATACCGCGAAGGAGCACGGGTTCATTACCAGCCGTCTGACCCAGCAGCTCGAGCAGCCACAAGGATCGCGCGAACGCTTCCGAAAGAAGCTGACCGATTCGGGGTAAGCGAGTCGTACCGAAGGCTTCGTCGTGGCAATACAGAAAGAGAATGTGACCGAGAGCACCCGCTGCGCCGATGAATAGTGATTCCTCGCGGATCAATTCACTCAGACGGTCGACCAGCGCGTTCGAGATGGTTTCGATTCCTGCCTGGGCTGCCTGCACCAGGAGCGAGGCAGCGGCTGTCGCGTCGCGATCGAAGGCGCGAGCCATTTCCGATAATCGAGATGCGGTTGCATCCGCTAACGAAGTGCCGTAGCGCGATGCTTCGATGCAAGTCGCCTCGAATTCCGGACTCCAGCGGAGGTGCCACGATTCCCAAAGCCGCGAGAGATCATCTCGCCCTAGAAAGTTTGTTCCGCCCGTCCGTTCGATTCCAGCAACTCCAAGGACTTTCAAGCGGTGCAGAAGCCGGCTTTTCGGAAGGTCATCTGGCTTCAGCAAATCCAAAGTCACTGTCAAACCGCTTCGAACGATTTCAATTTGTGCCTCGGCCAACTGACGCTGGATGTCCTCCACCAGCGGTGGCATCCGCGTCCCTTGAGCGAGTTTTCCTCTTCGATTTCCTCGCAAAACGGCGTGGACGGCATCGACAAATGGAGATCGGCAACCGTATTCGAGTTCATCCTTGATGAGTGCTGACGTAACAGCATCGATCAAATCGCGCCGCCAGACGTGTGCCCGGCCTCGAAGCGCGGCGAGGGCGCGGGCCGAGGTTTCGACGGCAATCAGGTCGGCCGTGCTGAGTGTCTGTTTCCGCTTGCGGAACTCTCGAACGAGCTCGACAAGAAGCGGTTGGTGAGAGAATCCTTCCCCAGCCAGGCGCTGCCGCCACGCGTAGTCGTAAAAGCCCGGGTTCGGCATTCCTGCGTTATAGCCGGTGAGACTGTCGAGGCGCTCGTACGAGTAGGTCGTAAGCGCGATTCCGCGTTCCTCGATTTCGGGCGTGCGTGCCTGTACATCAAGGCGCTCATCGTGAGCTTCTGCAAATTGATATCCCTCAATTCGCGCGGCCAGAGCGCTACTATGAAATCCGCCAGTTACAACGAGCACCGGGCCGGTCGCGTTCTCGCGAGCTTCGCGGATTTGCTCGGCCATGAAGGCTTCGCGCCGAAGGTCTTCCTCTCGAATCGTCTCTTCCCAGAGTCTGATGTGAAAGCAGAGGGAGTGAGCACGTCGCAAATAATCGTTGAGACTCAACGATTCGTGCGATTCGACGATCGCGTCCCAAAGGTCGTCGAAATCCTCGACGTGCATGCGATTGCAGAGCGTGCGTACATATCGTCCGCGCGTCAATTCGGCGTCGGCGTAGCGCTGCGTCGAGCGGCTGAAGTGCGCGACTTCGGCCCAGGGAAGATCGATGAACTGCGTTGGTATGCTGTAGCGTCGAGCATGGCGCAGAGCTGACCACTCGGGCGAGTATTCGCAGAACGGGTAGTACGCCCCGCTGTGCGTTCCTTCCGCTCGAAAATAACTGTAGATCGCGATCGGGAGCTGGTGTTCCAGCGATAACTCGTCGAGCCGATCGTTGAAGTCGCTTGGACCTTCGATAAGCACGGCGGAGGGACGAAGTTGCTCGATCAGATCGCCGACGAGCGCGGCGCCGGCAGGGCTGTGATGCCGCACGGGGAAATAGACGACGTCGGCGTTTGTGTCGTAGAGCCGATCGAGCAGCGTGTGGATCCTCGCCTTGAAGTCTTCAGCAGAGGTCGCCGCGTGCGTCATAGAAATCCTTCCAATGAGCTTGACGGCGAGCCTTCACGACGTGCTCGAAATAATGCTGCACCTTCTTGAGATCGTCGGGATTGTCCTTGAGCACGGTGCCGACCATGTGCTGAATCAAATGCCGAGGATGAATGACGCCATTGTCATAGTAATAAGCATGAATTCCCGCTGCGGAAGCTGTGCTAACCGCCTCGGCCGTGCTTAGCACCGCGGAGAGTGGCTCAATCCCCTTGCCGTCTGTCGTTTTCCCTTGCCGAAGCTCGCGGAACGTCGTGACCAGAAGCTCCGTGATCTCGGGAGAAAGTGTAACCGGCACCTTTGATAGTTCCAGATGACGCGTTGATTCACGCTGGACGAGATCCATCTCCTGCGAGATCTCGGAAATTGGTGCCACAGTTTCAAAATTGAACCGTCGTTTCAACGCGGCGCTCATCTCGTTAACGCCGCGATCACGCGTGTTTGCCGTGGCGATGATGTTGAACCCCGCCCGCGCAAAAAGCATCCGGCTGTCATCCTGGAACTCGGGGATCGCCATCACGCGATCGCTGAGGATCGAGAGCAGCACATCCTGGATTTCGAGGGGGCAACGGGTGATTTCCTCGAAGCGAACGATCTTGCCCTGGCTCATCCCCAAAAAGAGCGGCGCGGGGACGAGTGAACGGTCGGTCGGCCCTTCGGAAACGAGCAGGGCATAATTCCATGAATATCGGATGTTGTCCTCGGTCGTACCTGCGCTTCCTTGAATCGTCAACGTCGAATCGCCGCTGATGGCAGACGCGAGCAATTCGCTGAGGTAACTCTTGGCAGTGCCTGGTTCGCCGATGAGCATCAGGCCGCGGTTTGTCGCGAGCGAGACGATGCAGCGCTCAAGAAAAGCGCGGCGGCCGACGAACTTGGACGCGACGCCTTTTTCTGGAGAGCCCAGAACGAATTCGAGTACCGCGCGAGGAGACAATCGCCAGCCGGGCGGACGAGGCTCTGAGGCACACGAGGTTTCCAGCGAGGCGAGTTCCTCGGCATAGAGGAACTCGGCCGATGGACGTTGTAAGGACGCGCCTGCGGCATCGGATGCCTTGGCGTCGCTCGTGACCTGAGAGCTTGCGGATTTCTTGGCCATGGTATCCCGCCTTATTTCGCTTTGCTGGCCAGAACATTCAGGTCGGCAAGCACCTCGCTGATGACGATGGGAGAAACCTTGCCAAGATTTATGACGTCCTTTTGCTCCCAGCCGTAGCCCGACGGACTTCGCATACCCTTGCAGAAAATCACCGCGCCGAGGGTGAGCGACTCATTAGGGTCGATGTACCCCATGGCAACAGTTCCCGAATATCCCACCACCGCGGTGACGTTGGCTGCCGGAAACTGCTTGGAATGCTCGTCGAAGCAGCCGCCGTCCATGGCCAGCCCTCGGACCCACCCCAGCTTCTCAAGAGTGAACACGAGCGTTGGGGCGACCAACTCCTTCCCCTTGAATCTCTGGATTTCGTTGAGCGACGTTTCGTTCGATTCAAGGGAATAAACCGTGCGTCCCAACTGCGAGAACGGCGGAACGATCTCGTAGTCGCCCATCACCTCGCCCCAGCGACTTCGCTCGGCGTCGGTCAATTCCAGGGGATGGACGATGCCAACGGTTGCCAGACCGTCGAGCGTTGCACTCTCGTCATCTGGATTAGCGAAGTCGCGTTCTTCAGTCACTCGGAACGTGACCACACGCTTTCCCTGCTCATCGAATCCGGCCCAGATCAGCTTCTGGGCGAGGTGCGTCATGAGGGGATGACGTACGAGAAGTGTCGCGAAATCCTCGGCATTCCAGCGCCGGCCAGTGACCATGGCCTGTTCGAGGCGACCAGCTTGAATCGTGGCGACATCCTTGATTTGCTTCTTCAGCAGTTTCCACTCGTCGACGGACGCTTGCGCCACTTCGGCGTCATCTTTCGCGTTGGGATCCGGAAGGTTGGGCCGAAGTTTGCCCGCCTCGTCTCGAACCATCGCCTTGAGATCACCACCGAGGACGAACGAGAATGATCGCGGTCCGAAGGAGAACTCGCGACGACCGTTGTCGTCAAGCCCGCAGTCGGGCACGACGCGATCTTCCAACTCGTCTCGTGTGAGCCCTCGATCCTTGGCGATTGCTTCGACGAATTCCTCGGCCTTGGCCTTCAGACCTTTGAACTTGAGCTTCTGGGCGATTCCGGCGAGTTGCATGAGAGCCACGCTGCTGCCGATTGCCCGCAGGCATTCGAGACCAAACACTGCACGAGCGTGCTGGCTCTCGCCCGGCCACGCGCGAATCTTCGGTGTTAGCTTGAGAACGCACCCATCATCGCCAACGTGAGCAGTGGCCCCCATCGCCCATTTTTCCTTGGGAGCAAATCCACCCTCCTGCCAGAATTGAAACATCTTCCAGGCAAATTCATCCCGGACCGATTTCGACACATTCTCGCGTATCGCCGTAAGCAGCGGATCTTTCTCGCCCAGCGGTACGGTGGCAAGGCGCTGGAGGAGGATCGTAATCTGCTCGTCGTTGAACCGTTTATCCCCAACCGGCAGGGGAGGCATCGTCAAGGGCGAGGCCCACGGCGGTAAGGATGTTCGCTTGGTGGTGCCAATCGCCTCGATCGCTTTGGACAACCATTCGGGAGTGGATTTCGCGTCGAACGGCTCGTAGACCTTATCCTCGCGATCGAGGACTTCGGCCTGAATGCGCGATGCCTTTTCCGGCTTCGCAGTCTTCAAAGCCGAGACGATCACGTCGCTCATTCCCTTGCGCTTGATATTCCACAGATACTCGATGGCCCCGTCCGCAAGTTGACCACGGCCGGCAGCGGTTTCGATCAGTCCGGCCACGGCGCACCCAACGTGCTCATCGAGCCAGTCGCGGGCGATCGCCGGAGCCTTCGACGACAGCTTGCACCTCAACATCGGTTCGGCGGCTTCGGGCGCGATGACCAGGGCGAAAGTCTTGAGCAGTGTCTCGCAGAGAGCCTTATCTGTAACTTCCACAATCGTGTCGGCGATGCAGTCGAGAGCGGAATACTCGGTGCAGGCCAGGAACGAACGGACTTGGTCGGGCGAACGCACTGGGAGTTTGAGCCTTCTCCATTCCGATGCTATTAACTCCGGCGAACCAAGACCGAAAACGAGCTCCTGTGGATTCTCACTGTTGTTCCGCCACGTTTCTTTCGTGTAGCGATCGTTGTTCCAATGTGACGTAATTTCGTAGACGGCGTCGTGCATTCCCAGCGCGGCTGCGAGATAGTATTGCGCTGGGAAGGAATTGTAGCTTATGGGTTGCTTCGTCGGGTCCCAATCCTGCCGAATCCTCTTGCAAATAGACTCACGCTGGGACTGGGAAAGATAGGGGACGCAGTGCTTCGTGAATCCTTCGACCAACGACATGATGATTGCCGACTGTTGCCAAAAACTCTGATTGGGGACCGCGTCGCGTTTCAGGATCTCTTCGACATGATCCTCGGGAGAAAAGAGGTTCGCGAGAGTGAGCGAGATCTCATCCGGCATTCGGTGTCCGACTTTCTTGATCCGATCAATAACATCGTCGACCGACACGTTTCCGTCGATCGACTTCTTCTTTCCCATGCTCGCTGCAAGCGCCGGCATTGGCGAGTCACGGTCGCGCTTTTCAGTCATCGCGATGAGCCAGAAATGCGCTTCTTCGCGCGAGAGGCTGTCGGGAAGGTTCAAATCAACCCATCGAACTTCATAGCCATACGATGTTGTCTTGAGCTTTGACAATCGCTGCAAGCAGGCGTCTTTGTCGAATGGGCGCGGCGGCTTCCGTTCAAGGGCAGGGCGAGGCCGAAAGCTCGCGCGAAACCAATCTTCGGGTTCGAGACGGATCTCGCGATGGATTTCTACGACGATCGCATTGGACGAAGGTACTTGGACTTCCGCTCGCGGAGTTTCCGCTTCGGCCGCTTCCGAAGTCGCATCCTCGACGACCGCCTTCTTCGACTTCGTTGCCTTCGCTGGCTTAGCGGGAGCGGTCGACGCCTCGCCCTTCTCCGGGGTGGCTGACTTCGGCGCTGCTGGTTTTGCCGTGGCTGCAGCACCCGCCGTTGCGTCGGCGTATCCCTTGTTGATCTTTTCGGCGACGAGCTTGTCGAAAGATTTTCTGGCCGCGGCTTCGTCGTTGAAGTCTTTCGTTTGGGTTTGCCCATTGGTCCCGATTCGGCCGTACACAACGGTGTGCGACGATCCGTCGAGTTCGATCTTCCAGAACTTGTGAGAGCTTCCTTCGGAGAACGTAAGATGCCGGGAGTCGTTCGCGGAGGCGTCGATTGGATCGGCCATGAGGGGGAGTCCGAATGGATGTTCGAGCCAATAAGCTTTTCCCGCGAGCCGAACGAATGCCTCTTCGCTCGAGCGGGGAACGGCTAACGAATGAAGCCGTCGGACCAGCATTTTGCCCGACTACCGAGGCGTAAGCAATCCCACGGTGCATTCAAGCATGACTCATTCGCAAACGTGCTGAGAAATGGCTGACTGAAGTGGACCAGCAACCCCGGATCGGCGTGAAGTTTCGGATCTCAGCAGGCTGACGGAAGCCGAATTGCCTCGCTCGCTACAATTCAACATTCTGACGTAAGTGACTGTTCTTTACCGTGGTTACAACGTTCAGCAATCGAAACGAGAATTTCATGAGATTTTCCGCGTATCTTTTTTTGCGCGATCACGGGGTATGGATTGAGGAGACGAAACCATGACCGGGACGGCCAACATAGCTCAGGAGTTGATCGATCGAGCACGGCAGGGGGACGGCGCTGCTCGCCAGGAACTGCTGGAGCTTTATCGAGCGAACCTGAGGCGAATGGTTGCGTCGCGGCTTGATCGTCGCCTCGCCTCACGGGTTGACGCTTCGGACGTCGTGCAGGAAACCCTCGCCGATGCTTCGAAGCGTCTCGACGACTATTTGCGCGACCGGCCGCTGCCGTTCCTGATGTGGCTGCGTCAGCTTGCCGGCGAGCGTGTGATCGACACGCACCGGCGGCACATCGTTTCGCAACGTCGAAGCATCAACCGCGAAGACCATGCCGATGAGCGTCTCGACGGCTCGTCGCGTGAGCTCATTCGCCGGTTCATGGCAAACGACACCAGCCCGAGCAATCGGCTCTCGCGCAAGGAACGTCGCGATCAGGTCATGTCGGCTCTTGCATCACTCTCGGCGCGCGATCGCGAAGTGCTGGTGATGCGTTATCTCGAACAGCTTGGCGCCGCGGAAATTGCCGAGGTGCTGGGGATTACCGAAGGCGCGGTCAAAGCGCGGCTACTTCGTGCGTTGATTCACATGCGCGGTCGGTTGGAGGGCAACGGATGACGGAAGGAAGTGACTCGTCTGGACGAGGAGACGAAACGAATCCTTTGCTGGCCGAGCTGACTGAAGAGATTACGAGACGATTGCAGGCAGGAGAGGTGATCGAACCCGACGCGTACGCTGCACAGCACCCTGATTGCGCCGGCACTCTCCGCGAACTCCTCCCAACGATGGAACATCTCATCGAACTCGGCCGCACGGTCGCCCGCGAGTCTCAAGCCGAATCCCATCCTGAAAGTCCCGGTTCCTTCGGAGAGAGTGTGTTATGAGAATGACTCGAAGCGTCTCTGGCGTTTTTTCGATGGTCACGCTGATTGCTGTGATTGTTGGTTTCGCCGGTTGCAGCAACGAAGCGGCCCGCGATGCAGGGACGATCGATTTGCCCAGGCCGAGCCAGAACGTCAGCTACATGAAGACCTCGCAAAAAGGAGGAAAGACGATTCGCCCGGGCTCAAACTCGCACTGATTTCCTCTCCCCGCCATCCACTCTCCCTGTCGTTCGACAAGTCTTCATCAACATCATTTTATCCTCGATCGATTCATTTCTTGTTTCAAGGAACAGAACATGATCCGCGCTGAGGTTCGCTTGCCTCGAGGTCGAGGCTTTACGCTGATCGAACTTTTGGTGGTGATCGCCATCATCGCCGTGCTGATTGCGTTGCTCTTGCCGGCCGTTCAGTCGGCGCGAGAGGCGGCACGCAGGATTCAATGCACAAATAATCTCAAGCAAATCGCGCTGGCAGCCGTCAATTACGAGTCCGCGAACGGCATGTATCCTCCAGGGATGCTCTGTAACGGAATCGGCGGCGGAAACCTTGGCGTTCCCGTACTGGTGCGCATGACGCAGTTCCTCGAGCAGACCGCGACCTTCAACGCAGTGAACTTCTCGAACGCCTTCTACGACCCGAGCAACTGGACAATCCCGGGCGCGGGATTCTCGGCGCTATTCTGCCCGAGCGATCCCTCGGCATTCGCATCAAACGCACTGGAATTCGGACCGCCGACTTTCAAGGAATTCCACAACCACTACTCGGGAGTTGTGGGGACGGCGAGTGCCTTCGGTCTCACAATGCCAACGCCCGGAGTTTTCACGACCGATCCGCAAATTCTCGCTTACGGCCAGGGTGCGATCATCGCCGGCGGGCGGGTGACCATTGCGACGGTGACCGACGGTACGAGCAGCACGATGATGTTCATCGAAAACGGCCAGGGCTTCCTCAGTCCTTCGAGCCAGCCGTTCTATCACCAGTGGACGGCGAGCGATCCGGGCGAATGGAGCACTGAGAGCCGGTTCCCGCCGAACTGGGCGCGGCGTTATTCTGATCCAGTGAACGACCCCGGTAACAACGCACTCAACACATACGCGACGTTCAACGCCATGAGCTTCCACCCCGGTGGAGTGAACGCGGCCTTCTGCGACGGCTCGGTGCACTTCATCAAGGATTCGATCGACTCCTGGACAATCGCGTCACCAGTGACCAACGGCATGCCGACGGGCGCGAGCGCAGGGCCGGTTTATGGCTTTACCTTCGCGGCGGGGGCCAAGATTGGCGTCTACCAGAAGCTGTCGACGCGCAACGGCGGCGAAGTCATCAGCGCGGACCAGTATTGATCGATGTCATTCGGAATCTCGAACTAATTCCCATCCAGAGAGAACTACCGCCATGCGGCGACATATGATGACACCGCTTCTCGTGATATTCGCCGCGACTGTCGCGCAGGCACAGGACACGAAGCCGTCGCAACCTGCGGCGGACTTCGCGTCGATCAAGAAGGCGCTTGCCGCTGAAGAACTCGCGTTTCGCGACGTGGCCAAGAAGCGCTTCGACAAGGCGAAAGCCGAAGGGAAGCGGTTCTACATTCCCTTCGAAGAAAGCCCGCCGGCGAAGTTTGCGCAGCAGTTCCTTGAATTCGCTGAACAGCACCCGGACGATTCGCATGCCTTCGAGGCTGTGGAAAATGCTTTGAACGGAAGCTTTACGAATCCGCCGACTCGGCAGCGTACGCTGAAGCTGCTGCGCACGACTTACCTCAAAGACCCGCGGATGAAGCGAATCGTCCCTCGCCTGGTCATATCGCCGGACGACGAATCGCGGGCGATGGTTCACGAGGTCATCGCGCAAAGCCCCGATCGCGAGGTTCGAGTCGTTGCGTACAAAGCCCTGATTCAACACACCGAGGCGTTGGTCAAAATGGCCGAACGGCTCGAGGCGGACCCGTCGCTCCGCAAGGACGTCGAGGCGAACGAAGGGAAAGCGTACCTCGACTCGATTCTGTCGCGTGCGGAGCGTGGTAAGGCTGACCTGAAATCGTATCAAAAGGTGGCCCGAGAGACATATGGCGATCGTTTTCCCGACCTCGAAATCGGCAAGCCGGCGCCCGCGCTCGTCGGCCGGACACTCGACGACAAGGAAACGAAGCTCTCGGATTATCGCGGTAAAGTGGTTGTGCTCGACATCTGGGCGACCTGGTGCGGGCCGTGCCGCGAGATGATTCCTCATGAGCGTGAGATGGTCGAGCGTTTGAAGGATAAGCCCTTCGCGCTGATCAGCATCAGCGTCGATGAGGAAAAAGAAACGCTTACGAGCTTTCTCAGTCGCGAGAAGATGCCCTGGACACACTGGTGGAATGGATCGTCGGGAAAGATCATCGATTCGCTCGACATCGATCACTATCCAACCATTTTCGTCCTTGATGCCAACGGCGTGATTCGCGGCAAGGAGTTGCGTGGCGAGCGACTCGAAGAAACCGTGAACAAACTCATCGCGGAAATTGAGCCCAAGGCTGCGAAATAGGTTTGGCGGCGATCGCGATGGCTACAGTAGCGCTGCCTTGCTGCTGTAGAGAGGAGACGACGGTGTCTCCGAACATTTGCCGAAGGGGCGCGATAGGTCTGGTCGAATGTGATCAAGGACTGGTATGCTTGAATCCACTTGAAATCCCCAGCCAGGGATTTTTTGAGGGTGCAAGACCTTTGTTCTCGAACTTATCGCTCGCTTCTCCTCCCTTTCGACGACGCGGCTGGCGAACGCACTGCGCCGGACGCGTTGACGTTGCTTCGAATGGCGATCACCAAGGTCGACGTCGCGTGAGTCCTCGCGATGCTTCATCCTGACGACCCCAATGATTCTGGGCTCGCCTCGGGGTCGCGCGATGAAGCGCGGCCGGCGACGGCTTCATCGACTTGGCGTGCAGCTCGCTCGGGTCTGTCGGAATCGCTATTGGGCCTGCAGGGGCTCGATCCGGTGCTTGTCGATCTGGTCGAGGAGGCCACGAAACGCATTCTGGGTGGTGAGGCGGTCGACGTCGAGAAGATCGCCGAGGAGCATCCCGAATGGGCCGATGCCGTTCGTAGTTTGCTTCCAGCTATGCGTAGTCTCGCCGAGCTTGCTGACGAAGCTAGCGAATTACCCGACGGCGACCGCGATGAAGAAGGCCGGGCGGTTTTCGGCAACTTCCGAATCGTTCGCGAAGTCGGCCGTGGCGGGATGGGCGTTGTTTACGAGGCAGAGCAGGCCGCGCTGAAGCGACGCGTCGCGCTCAAGATCCTGCCGCAATCGTCAGTCATGGATCCCCGCGCCCTGCAGCGGTTTCAACTCGAAGCGCAAGTGGCTGGCTGGCTGCAGCATCCGCGAATCGTGCCGGTGCACGACGTCGGCCTGGTGCGCGGTGTCCCATATTATGCGATGCAATTCATCGAGGGCGGGAGCCTGGCTGATTTGATCGGCGAGTTGCGCCACCTTGTTCACGGCGAAGTCGTTGCGGGCAATCCGCCATCGGAAGGACTCGGCGCACTCGCGGCCGGTATGCTTTCGGGACGAACCTCGTTTCGGCGCGACATTGAAGGAAGCCGCGCCGATGCGCCACTGAAATCCGACGTCGATCACTCCGAGAATTCGGGCGATCCATCAGTTCGGACTCGAGCCTACCTCCGCGCTGTGGCAACGATGGGTCTGCAGGCAGCCGAGGCGCTCGGGTACGCGCATGACCAGGGGATTGTGCATCGCGATATCAAGCCGGCTAACCTTCTGATTGACCTTCGCGGCGGGTTATGGGTGGCCGACTTCGGGATGGCCAACGTGCAGGGCGATGCGGGTATGACTGTGACCGGCGACCTACCCGGCACGCTCAGGTACATGAGTCCAGAGCAGGCGTCGGGCAGGCGGGCGATGGTCGATCGTCGCAGCGATATTTATTCACTGGGCGCAACGCTTTATGAGATGCTCGCATTGCAGCCTGCAGTTTCAGGCGGCGATCGGCAGGAGATCTTCCGCAGGATTTTCGAGGAAGAACCGACACCACTGAGACGCTTGAACTCGGCGGTGCCGTTCGATCTGGCCACAATCGTCGCCAAGTCGATGGCGAAGGATCCTTCGAGTCGATATGAGACCGCCTGGCAGCTTGCCGAGGATCTCGAGCGATTTCTCGATGGGCGACCGATCGTTGCGCGTCCTGTGGGGCCTATGGTTCGGGGCTGGCGGTGGTGCCGCCGCAAGCCGTTGCAGGCTGGATTGATCGCGGCGCTGGGACTGACCATTGTCATCGCCTTCGCGGCCATCACCTGGAGCTGGCGCAAAGAGGTGCGGCAGAAGCAGTATTTGCTCGTCGCCGAGCGGGAGGCGCGAGGCCAGGCAGCGAGGGCTGCGGCGATCAACCGATTTCTGATCGAGGGATTGCTCGATCGCGCAGAGCCCGCAAGCAACCCGGCTGCAAATCGGCTGACCCTGTCGGAGGCGCTCGATCGCGCGGCGATGACTGTGGGATCGTCGTTTGCCGGCCAGCCTGAAGTTGAAGCGACGATTCAACTCGCCATTGGCCGCGCGTATCACGGCCTGGGCGAATACATCAAGAGTGAATCACATTATCGCGCAGCTCAGAAGCTTTTCGAAAGTCTCGGCGATCGCGATGAGGCTGGTCGACTGGAAGCGGCCGCGGAGCATGGGCATTTGCTTTCGCATCTAGGACGTTGGGATGAGGCCGAGCCAATTCTTGCTCGCGCATTACCCGATGCTCGCCGCATTTTGGGGCCCTCGCACAAAACGTCGTTGCGTGCCGCCGAGTATCTCGCAGGAGTTTATCGCGCCAGAGATCGGCTCAAAGAAGCCGAGGAACTCTATGGCAGCTATCTCGTCGATGCCCGCCAGGCCGAGAAACCCGACGCTGATATTATCTTTTCGGCACTCTTCAACCTCGGCGATGTCTTCCTGCAACAGGGGCGTAACGAGGAAGCCGAGACCCTTTATCGACGGCTGGCTGATGAACAGCGGGCTGATAAGGGGCCGGAGCATCCCGACCTGCTTTCAACGCTCAACAACCTTGGGGCCGCGCTCGAAAAACAGCGAAAATACGTCGAGGCGGAGAAGATTTTTCGCGAATGCCTCGCGACCGATCGCAAGATTCTGGGCAAGGCTCATCCCGACACGGTCACCGCGCTCTACAACCTTGGCCATGTCCTCAACAGGCAAGGAAGGATCAACGAGGCCGAGCCACTGATTCGCGAAAGCGTCGACGGGCGTCGTCAAACCTTCGGCGCAGAGCATCCATCAACTCTGTATGCGATTAGCACCCTCGCATCGATTTTGCGTGCGCAAGGGAAGCTTGATGAGGCCGAGACGCTGCTTCGTCCCTGCCTCGAAACGCAGCGCCGGGTTCTTGGACCAGAGCATCGCGACACGCTGCTTTCGGCGAGCAGAGTTGACGATATTCTCAAGGATCGATCGCGGGCGACTCCCTCGATGGCGGATCGCTGATCCCGAAGCGGATCTATACGCTTATCGCGGGCCCGAGGCAGCGTCCCAAACTCTCACCGTATTATCTGCGCTCGACGTAAACGCCTGCTTACCATCGGCAGAAAACACGATCCCTTCAATCCGCTCTTCGTGGCCGTTTCGCGACGCGATCAGCCTCCCGCTCGCCGTATCCCAGAAGCGAAGGACACCATCCTCGCCGCCGCTGGCCATGGTCTTGCCGTCGGGCGACATTGCAAGTCGATACACCGCGCCAGTGTGTCCGTTGAACTGGTGCTTCTGCTCGCGAGTTGCGATATCCCAAAGGACGATCGAACCCGTGTCGGCGCCAGTCGCAACCGTCTTGCTGTCGGGCGCGAAGACCATCGCCTGAATTGCACCTTGCTGGCCGAGAAGCTCCGCAAGCTGCCGACCATCGGATGGGTCGAATAATCGGAGTATGCCAGCCGAAACCATCTTTCCTAGTTGGCTTCCTGTGTATCTGAACGTGCCGGAAGCAAAGATCTTGCCGTCTGGTGCGAAACGAGTCACAAATCGCTTGCCGTTCAGCGGCTGATCTGAGTACTTGAATGACGCGCGTTTCTTGCGCGATTCCAGATCCCAGAATTCCCCCTGACCATTCAGGTTCGCAAAAGCGACAGTCTTGCCTTCGGGGGCGATCATCGCGAGTCTGCCGTTCACGCTCGACTGCTCTGTGGTCGGCAATTCCTTCAAGGTGGACGCGTCTGCGAAATGCAAATTCCCGTCACCATCTCCGGCAACAAGCGTCTTGCCGTCGGGCGTGTATGCGATCGCAGAGACCCATTTTGGCGTTTTGAGAGTTACGCCGAGAGGCTTTCCCGTCGTGGTGTCCCAAAGGGCGACTTCCGGGTTGTCGTCGTACTTTGAGCCGGTTGCGAGCGTCTTGCCGTCGGGTGAGATTTCGGCGATGACAAACCACGAGGAATCGCCGCCGATTCTGGCTCGCTCACGGCGCTCGGCGGTGTCCCAGATTTTCACGGCCGCATCGTCACCCAGACTGACGAGCGTCCGGCCGTCGGCCGAGATTTTTAACATGCGAACCGAGTCGGTATGCGTCCCCAACGTTGCGATTTCATCACTTGGGGGAGGCTTGTATGCCGTGAATTGACTGGGAATGGAAGAAACGTCCCATGTGTACAAAGTTCGGAACGCTGATGCGAAAAGGTATTTACCGTTGGGTGAGAACGCGACCCGCTCGAATGTATCGCTTGACATATTATTGAGCGGGGCAGTCAGCGTCCACGTGAGCTTTTGGCTTTTCACATCCCAGATTCGCAGCGTTCCTTCCTCCCACGCTGCCGCTGCAATCATGGTTCCATCTTGCGAGAATCCGAGCGATGCGATCGGTCGTTTCATGCCTTTCAGCACACCCAGCAAGTTTCCGGTTTCGGCGTTCCAAAGTCGAATTCCGCGATCGTCGCCAGCGGTAGCGAGGATCTTGCCGTCGGCTGAGAGCGTCATCGCTGCAAGTTTCTGGGTGTGAGACCGGAGGCGTTTGACGAGTTCGCAATTCTCGGTCTTCCAGACGGAAACATCACCGTAGTTGTTGCCGGACCAGAACGTCTTGCCGTCGCGCGAAAAAGCAACGGCGTTGACTGATTGGTTCTTCGCCGGAATGACCTTCTTTGGTTTCCGCGTCGCCAGATCCCAAAGCGTCAGCTTTTCGCGCCAGGAACTGGTGAGAAGAGTTTTGCCGTCGGGCGAAAACGCGAGCGAACTCGTTTGGGCGGTGTCACCCGCCAGCGGTGGCAACTCTTTCCACGTCGCGACATCCCAGAGCTTCACTTCCCCTGGAATCACCGAGTCGGGCAGCGGTCCGAGTTGGCCGCGGTAGCCGTTTGAACCAGTGGCGAGTGTTTTGCCGTCGGGCGAGAAGGCGATCGACGTGATCCAACCCGTGTGTCCGTCGAGCGTCGCAATTTCCTGGCCGGTCTCGCTCTCCCAAACCTTGGCCACGAAATCAAATGTGCCGCCGGTGGCAACAAGCTTGCTGTCGCCAGTAAAGGCAATTGCCGAGATGCGCTCGGTGTGGCCCTGGAAACGCGTCTGGGGAAAATCCGACTCCAAGGTCCATGTTCTGATGCGACTATCGTGACCCCCGCTCACGAAGGTCTTTCCATCGGACGCGAAGGCGATCGCGCGGACCACAAAGAAGTGCGCACGGCTTTTGGCGGAAATCATACGGCCCGTCATGGCATCCCATCGTTTGATCGAGCCGATGCTATCGCTCGCCATCAATGTCCTGCCGTCAGGTGAGAAGGTGACCTCGAATACTCCGCCACGATTTCCACCGAGAATGTTGCGTGGAGTTTCTTCCTTCCAGTCCCAGAGGAAGATCTTTCCATCGCGACCTGCCGAAGCGAGCGTTTTGCCATCGGGTGAGAACTTCACGCAAAACACAGCGTCGCCATGCTCTTCCAGGCTTGAAAGCATCGCATGCGTCGCCACATCCCACACCTTCACGGTACGATCATCGCCGGCGGTTGCCAGAGTCTTGCCATCGGGCGAAAAGCTCAGTGATCGGATCAGATTCGTGTGCCGCGCCAGCTTCGCGATGACCTTCTTGGACTCGACGTCCCATAGCACTGCGCCGCCATCATCGCCTCCTGCGGCAACGATCTTGCCGTCGGGCGAATAAGCGACGCAATTGTACTCTTTTGCGTCATCGACAAGTTCGCCCAGCGACTTGCCGTCGGTCGGGTCCCAGAACGTGACTTTGTTCGAAGATCCCGCTGCGACAATCTCCTTGCCATCGTTGCGAATTGCTAATGCCAGAAGCGGATAGCCGAACTTCTCGATCACAACCTTGTCTTCAGTCGTGGCAATGTCAAAGATGCGAATCGTTCTGTCTTCACCCGCGCTGATGATTGTTTTGTCACCGGGCATGTAGACGATCGCACGCACAGGGCTCGCGTGAGCCATCACGCTGATCCAACCTGGCGGAGGCGCTTGAAAGAAGGCTTTGAGCGTGACTTCGCTGATGTTCGTCTCCGGGTTCCAGAGCCGAATCGCGCCATCTTCAGACGCTGTGGCGATCCGATTACCCGACGGCGAATAGACAACTGCGCCGATTGTTTGAAGATGGCCAACGAGGCCGCTCTTATCGGCCCAGGTGTCGACGTCGTGAAATTGAATCACTCCGGCTTCCGGCTCAGGCGATCTCAGAACCGCGGCTGAAATTGCGATTGTCTTACCATCGTGTGAAAATGCAAGCGCGACGATGTCTTGATCCGCACCCGCGCTCTGTACCTTGAGCGATGCGCCGGTGTTGGCGTCCCAAAAGCGAACCGAGCGATCGAGGCCAGCGGATGCCAGCGTTTTGTCATCCGGGGCGAAGGCGAGTGCGAGAACGGCCTCTTCGTGTCCTTTAAGGGTGATTGATTCGCCAGGTTTGGTCATGTCCCAGAGCCGAACCGTGAAATCCTGACTCGCGGAAGCAAGCTTCTTGCCGTCGATCGAAAATGCCAGGGCTTTGATCGGTTTGATATGTCCCTTCAGTATCTGGGCTGGCTTGCGCGACGCGACATCCCAGAGCTGAATGTTATTTGCGACTGCGGAAACTGCGAGCGTTTTGCCGTCTGGCGAGAGAGCGAGTATTCCCTCGTTATCGTGGTTGGGGCTCTCGAGCGACGCAACTTCTTTGTACGTCCCCACATCCCAGAGTTTCACAGCGCGATCGCAACCGCCGGTGAAAATTGTCTTCCCATCGGGGGAGAATGCGACACCTTTTACCGTGTTCCGGTGGCCGTTGAGAGTGGCAAGAACGTTGCCAGATTCGACATCCCAAACCTTCGCGGTCTGGTCGCGGCTCGTGGTGGCAACGAGCTTGCCGTCGGGCGAGAAGGCAACGCCGTAGGCCGCTAACGTGTGGCCCTTGTCATCCGGGCCTTTCATCGTGTTCTTATACGGCGGCGCGGCAGGGGGCGGGTTATTGCCGCCGCAACCGGGCAGGCCGGTCGTGAGACTCACCGACAAGAAAAACACCCCGACAGCGACCCCGGTTCGTCTCATCGATCGTTCCTTAATCATGTGAGTGCGGCGAGCAACGACACGAACGACTTGGCTGTCGGGGCCAGAGCGAGCGAATTACTGAGAAGCGTCGGCGGGTGCGGTGAGCGACTTCAGGAAGACCTCAACCTTCATCCGCTGTTTCGTCGATAGTTCGAAGAATTTCTGTGCAGAGCGGGCGGCCTGGCCGTCGTGGAAGGCAACTGCTTGTTCCAGGTTCTCAGCCCGGCCATCGTGCAGGTATGGTCCGGAGTCGCGAAAACCCCAGAGCGGCGGTGTGCGCCATTCCTTGCGCGTGGCGACTTCATCGCGCTGTTTCACGTCCTTGCCTTCATCTGGCGTATTTTGCCCCTCGGTTGAGGGTGAGTCGTTGATGAACACGCCGTATGATCCGTTATCACCAAGCGTTTCGCCCATATCGTGCAGCAAAAGGTCGCTGTAGATGTTTTCCACAGCGCCAAGCTTGGGGACGTGGCACGAGGCACAGCCGACCGCGCGGAACGATTCCTCACCAGCTCGAATCGCCGCCTTTTCGCGTGCATTCGCCGATTCGCGTTTGACCGGCGCGGGAATGCTTCGCACGTAAGCCACGAGCGACGAACATTCGCCAGAATCGAGGTCGAGACCTGGCGGTTTGTAAGCGAGCGCGTTGGGCAGCGTCCCCTGGCCGTGACCGGGAACTTCGAGACCGAGCTCGACCGAGCACGCGGTCAGAACGAAGTCTTCGAGACTCTGCGATTGGCCCTTCCAACCGAAGCGGCCGACCTTGCCATTATTGAACCGACTCACACGTCCGCGGGTTTCGGGAAATAGCGTGTCTGTCTTCTCCATTCCCGCTTCGATGACGGCATCGGGTATCGAGTCGATTAGCCCGGAACCGAAAAGCGGCGATGTATTGCGTCGTGAGCTAATAATCTGGAAACCGCCGATTTCCTTGGGGATCTGGAATGATCGCTCGGAGGCCTGCACCTGTCCACGTAACTCATCGATTTCGGCCTGAACGCCTTCTCGTCTGGAAAATCGGGGAACTCGCGAACGTCCCTGCATCCCTTGCGGGCCAAGCAAAAGCTGGCGCCACTCCGCGTAGAGCGGATCTGTGCCATAGCGATGAACGACCACGCTTCGCGCTGCGCGGAAGCCAGGATGGAATCGGGCGAGTTCGTCTGCGTCCGTCTTCGCTGGAGCTTTGGACTCGTCGACGTTCGAGTTGGCCTTCGCATCGTCGGTTTTTTCGGCAACCTTCGCATCATTCGGTTTTTCTGCCGCTTTTGCCTCAACGGCAGCATTTGACAGCTTCTTGACTGCGACCTTTGCAAAAGATGGAAGGGCGCTGCCACGTCCGTTGGCCTTTCGATCGGTCACCGGAAACGCCGAGAGAATCAGCACGTCTTTATTCGCCGGACCGGCACCGCCCGATGCACCAAGGTTGTGACAGGCGATGCACGAAGTATCGTTGTATGCAGGCCCCAGGCCGTCACCGCCGTGGGTGCGGGTATCGTCGGGCAGCCACTCACGATGGAAGATTTCCTTACCGCGGGCGAGGTTATCTTTGGGAGCAACCGGATCGGCCGCCTCGCTGGGACGAACGTCCAGGCCAGCGATGAGAAGCAACGCGACCCCTAGACTAAGAAGTGACCCCGCCGACTTGGAGTAAGTCCGCATCACGTTCTCCGATCGAAGTGCGCACCACAAAACCTCCCGGCGCCCCAACGCGGCGGGAAACGTTGTCACTCTGGACTCGGTCGACGAAAGCCTCGCACGTGTTGAATTGATGGCGCGAGTCTTGTTTGCACTCTATCACCAACTGTCAAACAATGGCTAACACAAAATCGAACACGTCGCGGAATTTAAATAAGAGCACTTTGACGCTCTTGCCGCATTTGCTCATTTCTTTGAATTGCGATTTGAAATGCGAGGCGAACTCATTGCATGAAGAATCGCTGATTATTGGCGCAGATGAGGATTGATCGTTGTGATTGTGTTTGACGCTTTCTTCAACAGTCCAATCGTTGGCTAAACTTGTTTAAGTGAACAGTGTTGTATGAATTCCTGAATTGAGATCGAAGGCGTTAAGATTGCTGGCCTCGCGAATTGTATTCGCATAATTGTGCCGAGCATGTTTTTAACTAGACGTCGAGTGGCGCAAGCGCCAGAGCCAGTGGTGAATGGAACCTTTGAGACTGCGACAGGAACGGTTGATTACTAGGACCGGCGGGAAGGAGTGCCGAAATGCTGAATGACGACTCGAAGTCGTCTCTTGAAATACACTAGCGAGATTTTTGCGTTAAGTGACTAGCCATAAAGGGAATAGGCGCACAGGCCTTGGCAATGGCCGCCCGACCGTCGAACCCCGGAGTTCGGGACGATCGGACGACCATTGAGGCGGAGCAATGCCCTTTTGCGTTCGTCATCTACGACGCGCGCAAACCCAATTGAACTGTCTAGGAATGAATCACGCGCCTCGTGGAAAAAAGTCACAGCCGGATCGAAGAATTTTTTGAGGACTAGATTTTAGGGGCCTTGCAAGCGTTTATGGCGTACATGAGAATAAGCCAGAAAGCGGGGACGATTGAAAAAGCCGCCCGACCTTCGTACGAACCTACTAATGAACTCGGATCCGGCGCCAGAACGCGCACTCGACGATCTCTTGCGCGATGCAGCCGCGGGCGATCCCGAGGCCGTTCGTACCTTGGTCGAGACACACCGCGACCGTCTCAGACGTGCCATTGCGTCGCGATTGGATCAACGGTTGGCGCCCAGGCTCGACCCTTCCGACGTGGTTCAGGAAACTCTGGCGGATGCTACCCGGCGGTTGCCCAATTACCTTCGCGACCGACCTTTGCCTTTTTACGCGTGGCTTTTTCGCCTCGCGATTGACCGGTTGGCACGCACACATCGCGACCACGTTGCGTCAACGATTCGTGGGATCGCGCAGGAAGAACGACTCGATGGTCCAAAATACAACACCGCGATGGATTCACGTTGGGGTGATCGGCTCGCTTGCCAGGACCTCACTCCTCGTGGGCACTTTGATCGCGAAGAACGCCGCTCACGACTGACTTTGGCGCTCGAGCAAATGGACGAACCCGATCGCGAAGTTTTGGGGTTGCGCTATCTCGATCAGCTCGCATTCGACGAGATCGCGGCAGTACTAGAAATCGGTCTAAGCGCTGCCAAGATGCGACACATGCGCGCACTTCAGCGGCTTCGCGAGCTGCTGGAGAAAATGGGCGTGGAGCCACCAACTTCGCCATGAGCGATGAACTATCACCGGGCCCGACAAGCTCGCATGAGGAACGGCTCGCCGATCAACTCGCCGAACTCTCCGATCGCATTACCCGAGGAGAGAAGGCGAACCTGGCCGAAATGGGCGAGGGTGACTTCGGCGAGACAACCGTACTCGCACAGCTTTTGCCGGCGATTCGGATGCTGTCTGAATTGGCGCAGGACGATCCGTCGCTTGAGGCCGGCTCAGCGATTCCCCGGCCGTCCGACATTCTGGGCGACTTCCAACTCGGGCGCGAGATTGGTCGCGGCGGTATCGGCGTTGTTTACGAGGCGATGCAGATTTCGCTCAGGCGCCGCGTGGCGATCAAAGTGCTATCGTCCGCGTCGTTGCTCGACCCTCGGCTCATGCGGCGGTTTGAGATCGAGGCGCAAGCCGCCGCAGGGTTAGAGCATTCGCACATAGTCCCGGTATTCGCCTGCGGCAATGAGCGCGGGATTCCCTATTTAGCGATGCGGCGAATCGATGGCCGGAACCTGGCCGACGTCGTCGCAGAGCTACGTCTGAAAAGCGGAAATGGACTGGCGCCGCGTCTGGTTGCGGAGCTAGGACGGCAGGCGGCAGAGGCGCTCGATTATGCCCATCGCCACGAGGTATTGCACCGGGACATCAAGCCTTCAAACTTCCTCATCGAAAATGAAAATCATCTTTGGATCGCTGATTTCGGGCTCGCGCGCATCCGCGGGAATAGCGACCTGACCGCAAGCGGCGACGTTATTGGGACCTTGCGTTATCTCAGTCCGGAGCAGGCCAGGGGAAGCCGCGGGCCGTTCGATTGCCGAAGCGACGTCTATGCGCTGGGAGCAACTCTCTATGAGCTTCTCACGCTTCGGCCCGTGTTTGACGGCGACGACCGCGCCCAACTCCTCATTCGAATCGCATCGGAAGAACCGCGATTCTCACGCACGCTTGACTCGACAATTCCTGCCGACTTGCAGACGATCGTTTTGAAAGCTTTGACGAAGGACCCAAACGATCGTTACGCGACTGCTGCTGAACTGGCCAGCGACCTTGGCAATTTCATTGCGAATCGACCAATTCGAGCACGCAGGCCGACTCCGGTGCAACGCGCCATTCGCTGGTCCAGGCAACACCGTCGGGCTGCGGCCACCGCGGCGTCGATGCTGGCACTGCTTCTCATCATATTGGTTGGGGCAGGGTGGTGGTCGAACGGGAGGCTCCGCGCGATTAACCTGCGGCTCGAGGACGAAATCAAGCGAGCCGATCGCAACGCGGACGAGGCGAAGTCGCAAGCTCGCACGGCTGAACGTCATGCGTTTGGTGCGCAAATCCGGCTGGCCGGACAGGCGCTCGATGCCGGTCAGCCGGAACGGACGCAAGAGATTCTGGCGGATATCCCGCTTAACGCTGGAGGAAACGGCGCGCGTTCCTTCGCCTGGCACTATCTCTGGGCGCGCGCTCGCCGGGAGGTAGTAGAGATTGTCGGTCCGACGCCGCATTTTCTCGGAATGGGGTTGTCGGCGGATGGAAAGCTGCTGGCTACGAGCGATCAGACTTCAGGGCTTCAGATTCGCGATGCCGCTACCGGCGCTGTGATTCGCGACATGGAGCGAGTCGCTGGTCGGATCGAGCAACCGGTGTTGTCGTCGGATGGTACGCTCGTCGCAGCGCCCGAACGATCTCCCGATTCCGCGTCTACGGATGCCTTTTCCGTTTGGGACGTCGCAACGGGACGTCGCCTCGCGCGATTGCCGATGGACCGTGGTTTCGAGTCACTTAGTTGCTGGCTTTTCCCAGACCGAAGATTGTTCGGGCATGCTGCGCGACCGAATCCGCGTCCCAACTCACGGTCTCGGCTCTGGAGTTTGGCCGATGGTGTCGATCACCCGAAACTCGTCCAACAGTTTGATCAATTCTCACGTGTCGATTCCGATTCGTCTCCGCAAATCATTCTGACGCACGAAACACCCAGGATGATCACGATGCGTGACTTCCGATCTGGCGAGATCATCCGCGACTTTCGCGCCGAGCGAGGAGTTGAAAATTTCTCGGGGTTCGCGGCTTCAAAATCGGGGCAAATCGTTGCGGCGATTTCGAACCCCGGTTATCGCCTAACGGTGTGGAACGGTGTAACGGGAGCACTATTGAGCGAGCGAAATGTGCCAGCGAATGAAGGTCGGCTGTCGATCAGTCCAGACGGCGCCACGATTGCCATCCTGGATGAGCGGGGAGATGTGGAACTGATCGACCGCAACTCGGATAAAACGCACCACATCGTTACCGGGCATGTCACACCGTTTCGCTATTTTGACGTCGTGTTTTCGCCAGATAGTAAGAAGTTGGTGACGGTCTTTTTCGCGCGTTGGAAGGAAGGCGGCCCGCCTCCACTGTCGATCTGGGATGTCGCTTCAGGAGAACGGCTCGCATCATTTCGCGGTCGTCCAGAGGATCTGGAGAAACCGATCTTCGATGCCGAT
Source organism: uncultured Isosphaeraceae bacterium (assembly GCA_945957605.1). Taxonomy (GTDB): domain Bacteria; phylum Planctomycetota; class Planctomycetia; order Isosphaerales; family Isosphaeraceae; genus CAMFLR01. Next base: position 1,215,791 of record CAMFLR010000001.1, on the reverse strand, counting down.
GGACAGTCGTTGTTGATTTCGAGTTCGTCAGGTGTACGCCGTTGGCGGCCATTCATGCGAGACGATGCCAGGGCGCGTCAACCGGCGGGGCACAGCGACGAGGCATGGTCGATCTCTTTCTCTTCCGATGGTCGTCTACTCGCGACAGGAAGCGACGACAGCAAACCAGATGAGACGATCAAAATCTGGGAGACGGCGACCGGGCAAATGATCAGGGCGTGGCAAGGCGGCAGCGGTACAGTCTCTGCGATCGCTTACTCACCAGACGGCCACATCTTGGTGTCGGGACATCTGCTCAACGCAGAGAACGTCCGCGTTTGGAATGCTTCCACAGGTCAAATTATTACCACGCTTCAAGGACATAGCGACCGCATTCGCTCGATATGCTTCGACAGATCCGGCAAAAGGTTAGTAACGGCAGGTTCCGATGGCACCATTCGCGTTTGGGAGGTCGAAACCTGGAAGCAGCTTCGCGTCATGGAGGGGCACTCCGACTCGGTTCACTCGATCGCCTTCTCGCCCGACGGTAAGACTCTCGCCTCGGCGGGCAACGACGGTAATGTGCGAATCTGGAACCTGGAACGTGAAAGCACATTTCCTCCGCGTGTCGTTCCTATGCGCTCGAACTTGATGTCGCTGGCGTTTTCGCCCAATGGCAAGGTGCTCGCAGTGGCCGATACTCTCGGCTCGATCACGATTTGCGACATCGAGCGTGCAATACCGATTCGTTTGATCCATAGTGACGGCGACGAGCTTCGTCAGGTCGCATTTTCGCCGGATGGTAATGTACTTGCCTCAGCCGGTCACAGGGGGGTGATTCGAATTTGGGATCCCGTGACAGGGCAGGAGCTGCTGAATCTCTCTGGCACGTCTGCCCAGATCAATGCGCTGGCGTTTTCGCCCGACGGCGGCACTCTCGCATCGGCCGCACATGATGGGACAGTTCATCTCTGGCGTGCGGAGCCGTAGGCTCGGTTTGTATCACGCAGAGTTCATAAACATGTGTGTCGTCAGCAAAATCGCAGCGTGATGTTGAGTGATTGCGCTTGGGACCATTGCTGTTTTGCCTCAATTTTGGCGAAGCATGGGTTTCGGCAGAACTTCGGGCTGCTGCTTTGGTGGCGACTCTATCAGTGTCAACCCTATGGCGTGAAATTCGTCAACATAACGACTTGAGATGTAATTCCATGAGTTGACCTTGTTGGTCATTTACGATAAAACTCCGTGCTCCTCACGGACGCCGGTTTCCTTGAATTCGCATCCACGGATGATACACCATGAATCGTTTGCGCCGAAAGAACATCTGCCGGACTTCGCTCGCCGTCGCCGTAGAAACGCTCGAAACACGGCAGCTTTTGACGAGTGTGCAGCAATTCCCACTTCCCTCCTATCAATTCGTGGGCCAGATGGCCGCCGGTCCGGGAGGAGATGTTTGGTACATCTCAAAAACAGGAGCAGCTAGGGATATCGGCTATCCAGGCACCGACTTCTTGCAGCACATCACTCCCAACGGGACGTTCAAAGCGCACCTTCCGATCGATGCAGCCGGTGTGATTATGAGCCCTCGTGCACTGGCATCAGGCCCCGATGGCAGCCTTTACGTCTTGACCGATTCAACCGCGGGCAATCAGTACAGTCTTGGTCTGGATCGAGTTAATCCCGACGGCTCCGTGACGGTGATTCCTCTGTCGTACCCCATTCTCAACAGCGAATACCTCAAATACCCTGATAACAACGTGCCTGCGGGCGCAGAGAATGGCCCGATCTTTACGACAATCGATTTTGTCGTTGGTGGAAATGGCAACGTCTACATCGGGGCAGGACAGCCCTCTGGTGGTGGCGTTGGCAACTTCGACTTCATCGATAAGATCACGCCGGACGGCATCGTGACGCCAGTAGATACGGGCCACTATACACTTGGGCCAATCGCTGTATCCCAGAATGGAACGATCTTTACTGCATATGGCAGCGCGACACCGGCTGGTGTTTTCACCAAATTTGCAGCTCCAATGGGGGGAGTGATTCAGAGCATGGTCGGCGCGGCTGACGGAAATGTCTACTTCACCGAGACACTTACGAACGTCAATCCAAACGCGGGCTCGCTGGTCGGTATCATTACGCCCTCGGGGAAAATAACGACCTACCCGCTGAGCAACCCGGGTGGGAGCGTCGGCGCGATTTCGCGAGGCCCGAACGGCGACGCGATTTTCACGGAAACCGCTCGATCTTCAAATGGTGCGAATCAACCGCTGATTTACAAGATCGGCGAAATCAACGCGTCAGGCATCGTTTCTGAGACAACCGTCAACAATTCGACGTTCGCTTACGTCGATGGTGATTCGGGGGCAATAACCGTTGGGCCGAACGGTCAAATTTGGTTCGCGGAGAATGACTATACCGATCTTCGGTCAGCGATTGGCGAACTCGTGCTTCCTCAATCGAGCCTGCTTGTCACCGCCGTGCCGCAGGTGACGGTCCATCAAAATTCCACCGATATCGTGCTCACTCTGAGCGCTGCGGCGAATGCGAATTCGGTACGAGACTTACGGAATTATCGTCTCGAAACGATCGCCGCGCCAGGCCGGGCGTCGCATGTGGTCAAAGTCCAGGCCACATACGACAAGGTGCACAATTCGATCGTTCTTCGCGTTCGTGGCCACCTCAATCCCGCGCAGAACTATCAACTTACGGTCAACGGGTCGGGCAGCCATGCCGTGTCGAGCGTCCAGGGCGTGAAGCTCTCAGGCAATGGATTAGGCCTTCCTGGCAGCAACTTCCGCGCGATCATTTCCGGTCGCAGAAGTTGATTCGATTTCCGTCGGCCGAGGGACCGCTCCTACAATGTGGTCCCTCGGCTTTGAGTTGCGGAGTGGAGAGGGGGATTCACTCCGCAAACGTGTCTGACGAAATTTGCTGCAATTCGACAGCGGTCGGCTCGCTCAATATGCGTCGGCGGAAACGACTTCGCCGCCGGACATCGAGCAGATCGCCCACCAAGTGACGGGGTTTACGGAGTTCTTCACTCCGCGAACTGAACCGTCCATCATCAAGACGTTGACAACCCCTGAGTGGCGGCTGCCCGCAGTGATCGCGTCGGCGTCGCTATCGGAGTTGTCGCCGGCGTAGTCGCAGCTAAATCCGTTGGGCGTCATGACGCCGTTAAACCGGTTCTGGCCCGACCGGCCCCACCACCAGCAGGCGCCCAGCGGGAAGCCGCCCGTGTTAGCGGTCACCAGTGAAGGAACTCCCGCCTTGCACGAGTTGTAGTCGGTTTGGGGGATGCCGCTGCTCGCTGCCGAAAGCTTGACTGGCGTTGCTGATGGGCTGAGGTTGTCGAGGTTATTGGCGAAACCGCCGACGCCCTTGACGATCTCGGAGAAGGCGGCGGTGTTGGACGTGCCGTCGATAATGAAGGCGAGCTTGATGCAGACGCCGGTGTTGCCAGGGAAGGGGCCGCTGGTGGCGCTGATTGCCGCGGTGTTGAAGCTTGCCGCGACGTTGCCCGCGTTGGCGGCGTAGTTGTTCGCGCCTGGGTTACCGTTCGGGAATCCGTTCGTTGCCAGGCTGATCCGATTGATATCGGACGGGCAGATAAAGGTGTTTACGGTCGTCAACTGGCCGGTCGAGTTGACCAAGTTTTGCGAGTTCCAGAGGCCGTTGTTGATCAGCGACGAGAAGTTGAACGTGTTGTAGAGCGAGGACTGCTCGAGTTGGGGCAGCATCAGCAGCAGCGACGAAGGGGAGGTGTTTAGCCCGTAACGGCCTTCACCCCAGGGCAGCGAGCCGATCGAGCTTTCGTAGTTGTGAATCGCGAGGCCGATTTGCTTGAGCTGGTTAACGCACTGAGCGCGCCGACCGGCCTCGCGGGCCGCCTGGACGGCGGGAAGCAGCAAGGCGATAAGAACAGCGATGATGGCGATGACGACGAGCAATTCGATCAATGTGAAACCGCGGCGACGCATGAATTTCTCCTGGCAATTCGGGAATGAAACGCTTTCAACCTGGTCAATCTGAGGGACGGTGACGGAAAACGAGGAGCCGCATCTCTGGCAATGTCCGTAGGCACGCCTTGGTCTCGGTCCTCGAGACTTCTCAAGCAAACGGGAAATTTCGACGACGGCCCCTGACTCGGACCTCAAGCGGGCCGAGCGAAGAAAACCGTGGGGGATCCTAACGGTCAGTCAGCACGACCCGGACGGGCCGCGAAGTGGAGGTGGGCACGAACTTCTTCAGAGGAGAGAGGGCGATCGTAAAGAGCGACCTCATCCATCAAGCCGACGAACGGACGTCGGTAGCCGGTATGATGAATGGTGTCGCTTCCCGTGAGCGTGCTCAGTCGGCCCAGCAAAAACTGGCAGACCTCCGAGCCGCGACGTTCAATGGGCTGTGACGTCTGCAACACGCCGTCGAGATAGAGTTCCATGCGATCGGCGGCAAGCTGCGTCACAACGTGATGCCAGCGATAAGGGATATAGATGTTGCTCGAAAAGACGTTCTCTCCGCCGCCTCGACTGGCTGGCCAGCGATAGAGCGACCGCACCGACGCAGGCGGGAAAAGCGTCCGCCGGCTCGATGATGTCAGCTCCAAGAGCGTGAGGTGGTTCGTGGTGTCTTTCGGAGCTAGCAAGCCCGCGAGCGCGGCGTGGCCGATCATGTCTGACTGGAACCAAAGCTCGATCGCGAATCCGCGCGATTTGTCCGGCTTCCAGGAGCCGTCCATCCGAAGATACTGATCGTTCTCGCCAGACCCGAAGACAACGCAACGGTTATCATTCGACGTTCCGGCGAGCTTGATGGGCCCTATCGCAAGAAGTGGCGCTGCATCCGTCACTTCGTTGGCAATCTTGCCGTCCCTCAGCGAATCGAATCGCCAGTAGCACTTCGGGTGGGCTGCCAGAATAGAGTCGCGATAACCGGGAGCCAGGACCAACGGAGCGAGGTCGGAGTTTGTTGTCGTGACGAACTCTTCGGGGGCTCGAAGCGGACCGATGAAACCCGTGCCGGGATCGATCTCGAACGCTTCACTCTCCTCCTTGATGATCTGACTTCGTCGCATCGAACCAGTCGTGCCAATCAGTGCAGCTTCAACTTCACCCTTGAAGACCTTGCCACGCGACTTGCCGTCCTGATTGATGTTGATGCCAAACTCGGTTCCAAGGTCGATCACCGCCGAATTGGGTCCGGTTACAACGAAGCCTTCAGCGCCCTCGGGCACCTTCGTCCGCAGCTTACCGCGGTGGCAGGTGATCCGATCCATCGACAGTAATTCGATATCGGCCGGCCCCTCGACGATCACCGTCACGCCGCTGAGCATCGACAGCATCACACGACCTTCGGCGACGTCCAACCGACACTGCGGCAGAAGGTCACCTTCTTTGGGAACTCGACCGCCGCTTGTCTTCCACCGTGCTCCCGTTGCCTTGACGACGACCGCCAGGCCATTCGACAGCTCGACTTTTTCCAGCGGGCGAGTTGCGACCTGAGATTTCCGCGGCTCGACAGGGCGGGAGACAATCAGGAGAGCGATCGCGAAAAGTCCAGCCAGAGCCCAGCCGATCACAAGCGGGGAAGGCCAGAATCGTCCGGCTGGATGTGCGCCTGCGTTGATATCCAGTTCATCGGCGATCGCGCCACTTTCGGCCGCTTCGAACGGTGAGATCGACAACGGCTTGAGCGGCATCGACGACCCGCCCGGCATGTCCGCCGCGCCTGCACCCGAGTCGTAAGCGAGGTGGAGGTGGGCGTGGAGTTTCATGAACTCCAGGTACAAATCTTGGGCCTCGGGATCGTCGCGCAGCAAGTCTCTAAGCCGTTCCGCCCTGGCCGGCGGCAACTCGCTGTCGACCAGGTCGGAGAGCAGTTCGAAGAGTTCGTCATGTCGAGAAGAGTCATTTGTCATGAGCCGGCCGCCAACTGCTTTTCGATGCAGCCCATCAACAGTTTCCGGACCCGTGACAATGTAACCTTTGTTGCCGCTTCAGACTTGCCAATTCGCTGTGCGAGATGGCGAATCGAATGGTCGGAGCCGTAACGGCCGCTGATCAAAACTCGAAGCCGATCGGGCAGCGCAGCGAGACAATGCCGGAGTGCGACGTGAAGCTCTCCGTCGTCGTCGATCGATTGTGGACGCTGGGCGAGTTGGTTGATGAGGGCTTCGTCGAACATATGGCGATCGCGCTTCTTGTCGCGCAAAAAAGCGAGAATCTTGAAGTGCGCAATCTTCCGCGACCAGGCGGCGAAGTCGGTTCCATCAATAAACTGATCCGACTTGCGCCAGAGCTCCATGTTCGTTTCCTGAAGCACGTTACGCGCATCATGCACGTCACCGAGCATCGATACGAGGTAAACGAAGAGCCGCCCTTGGTGGTCGGTCAGACTCTGGATGAATCGTTCTGTTTGCAGGTCGCTATTCATCGATCGGATCGTACAAAAGGCCGCCGCACTTCCGCTCTGGCGAACGCGGGGCCAGGTTTGCGAAACGAATTCTGGGATTGTGCTGCGTCTATATACCGGCGATTCCGGAAAGGTAACAAGAAATCAGGCAATTATGAGGAATTCATTTCCTCGACGTGCCAGGACACTTTGTGACTTCGCGCCGGTCGAGATCTCGATTCTCGCAAAATGACGAGTTTCTGACCCGGCAAATCTTCTTGCCAACATTACACCTTTGGGTGTAATGTTATTCCTGACCGGTCGGGGGTCGGGTTGTGTTCGATATAAGAGGAGGTTTGCGTGATGCCGCGGCGTTTTGTGACAACGCTTGCCCTCGCAATCGCGTGCGTTTTGGCGATCGCAGGCGAGTCATCGGGGCAGTCGATATCGGTGAAGAAGAAAACGGGCTACGCGCCGGTGAATGGTCTCTCGATGTATTACGAGATCGTCGGCGAAGGTAAGCCTGCCGTCTTCATTCACCCGGTCGGAAGCCAGAGTGCGCTGATTCCTCGGCTCACTACCAATCGCCAGTGGATCATCATGGATCTTCAGGGGCACGGTCGTACGGCCGACGTTGATCGTCCCATGACTTGCGAACAACATGCCGACGACGTTGCCGCGCTCTTGAAGCACCTCAGAATCGACCAGGCCGATTTCTTCGGCGATAGCTTCGGCGGCACGATCGCTGTGATGATGGCGGTCCGGCATCCGAAACTCGTTCGTAGAGTCGTTTCCTACGGCAGTCCGCTCGTACCGATTCCCAGGGAAGTTGCCACGCTCGTCACTTACGACTCGAAACACGTCAAGTGGGAGCGCGATGAGTACCTGAAGGTGGCGCCTGATCCCAAGAAATGGCCCACAGTGTTTTCCAAAGCGTTGAGCTGCGGAATCGAGTGGAAAGGCTTTTCACTCGACCAGTTGAAAGCGATCAAAACACCCGTGCTGATCGCATGCGGTGATCGCGACTTGATTCCCGTCGAACGCTGCGCGGAGCTATCGCGGATCATTCCCAGTGCACAACTCGCCGTCATTCCCGATGCCAGCCATTTCGTGCTCTTCTCCGAGCCAGAGCGGTTTCTGCCGACTGTCGCCACGTTTCTCGACGCGTCTACCAACAAGCCTCCTTTAAGTACGATCGATTCCGGTTTCTACCCGGGTTTGAGTCGATAAAACGCTTTTAGGTTCATCCGAAACAGGTGTGCAACATTGAGTTTGGATCAATTGTCGGACGTTCTTACTGCAATCTCGCATCCCTCGCGGCGAGCGATCATCGGACAACTTGCGGCTGGCCCTGCGCGATTTACCGACATCGCCAAACCGTTCGACCTCGCGCTGAATGCGATCACCAAACATCTGAAGCTCCTTGAACGCGCTGGCCTGATCGTCCGCGAGAAGCAGGGGCGAGAGGTGCTCATATCATTTCGCCCGGAACCGCTTCGGCTCGTTTCGGGTTGGGTGCATGAATATGAGCATTTCTGGAACGAACATCTCGATACGTTTGAGGACGCGTTCAAGAAGAAAAGGAAGAAAAGCCGTGAAGCCCGAAATGAAGACGATTGATATCGAAGTGTCACGCACGATTCCTGCCTCGACCGTCGAAGTCTTCGACGGTTGGCTCGATCCCGAGTGTCCCGGAACTCCCTGGAACGAGGCCACGAAACTGGTTCTCGATCCCCAGGTCGATGGCCTGTACTACTGGCTCTTTATCAATGAGAAGGGGGAGCACAAGCCACATTACGGGCGATTTACGATTGTCGACCGCCCTTCAAAAGTGCAGTACACCTGGATGTCGCTTCACACGCGCGGCCTTGAATCGCTTGTGACCGTGACGTTTCAGCCCAAGGGCGATGACACGCTGTTGACGCTCCGCCATGAAAACTTGCCCGATGATGAGTTTGGACGAGGTCATGAGAAGGGTTGGGAGTATTTGTTGAACCGGTTCGCGGATCGGTTCCAGGCTGGTTGATTAGCTCGTGCGAATTTCATCTCGTGATTGTGATTGATTAGAGTGTCGACGTGTTAAACCAGAGGATGTGGAGAGTCCTCGATTCAGATCGGTCGGCGCGATTAGATTTTTATTGAAAACAATTTATTGAGAATATTGTGAATCATTGAGCGCTAGACCGCGTCAAAGAGAATGACATCGCCCAGACGCGCCCCTTTATTCCCCGATCACGTCCATCGGTGATCCTACGCTATGTGCACATAATTTTGTAAATTCGATCGAGAATATGGAGCAATTCTTTGTACTCCTTTCATAATTCGGAACCCGCTTGACGATCGTGCTCAGTTCGAAGAAATTAGGATGGAAATCTGACTGACAACACACGACAATTCTCAATGACGCCGTTCGCCCCCCTCGACACGTCAATGGAGTTGAATGATGTCGCTGAATGACGCGGTCTCTTCCGAAGAGCGATTGAGCGCAAACGAGGTGGAGGCGATCGATGAATTGAGGGAGGTTTATGGTCGACTTCGTAACGAACTCGGCCGTGTGATTGTTGGGCAGCGAGAAGTTATTGAACGTTTGTCGATTTGTTTGTTCGCACGAGGACATGCCCTTCTGATGGGCGTTCCTGGGCTCGCCAAAACGCTGCTAGTTAGCAAGCTTGCCCAGACGATGAGCCTGAAGTTCAACCGCATTCAGTTCACGCCCGACCTGATGCCGATGGACATTACCGGCACCGATATTCTCCAGGAAGGTGAGAATAATCGCCGGGAATTTCAGTTCATCTACGGACCAATTTTCGCCAACATGGTCCTAGCCGACGAGATCAACCGTGCCCCACCGAAAACGCAGGCTGCGCTGCTCGAGGCGATGCAAGAGCAGAACGTGACGGTGTTGGGCAAAACGTTCGCGCTCGAGCCGCCGTTTCTGGTGCTCGCCACGCAGAATCCCGTTGAGCAAGAAGGGACTTACTCTCTTCCCGAAGCTCAACTCGACCGCTTCATGTTCCTGATCGAACTCGACTATCCCTCGGAGGCAGAGGAAATCCAGATCGCGCGGACGACGACGGGCGAAGGCTTGCCTCGGCTCGATCATTTGCTGACTCCTGAACGCGTGATTGCGTTCCAGAGTCTAATTCGCCGCGTTCCGGTGCCGGATCATATCTACACCTACGCAGCCCGGCTTGTGCGGAAGACGCGTCCCGCCGATCCCTCGGCGCCGTCGTGGCTCAAACCGCTTGTTTCGTGGGGTGCCGGCCCTCGTGCAGTGCAGTATTTGATCCTTGGTGCAAAGGCACGAGCGGCTTTGCTGGGCAGCTACATGGTGCGTCTCGAAGACGTCCAGGAAGTCGCTGCACCCGTGCTCACGCACCGGATCATCACAACCTTCGCGGCGCAGGCGGAGGGGATTGACGCACGGGCGATCGTCCGCCGGATCGTTCAGGAGTCTCAGGCCGAACGGTAGTCGGTCGCGACGTTCCCGACGCTGTTTCGACGACGCGTAGCGAGCGAGGAAACACGCCCCCATGTTCCCCGACCGTCGATCACGATCGTTCCTCGACCCCGCCGTGCTCTCCAAGCTGGCGGGGTTCCCCTTGCACGCGCGGAAGCCGATGCAAGGAACGGTTTCCGGGCGGCATCCCAGCCCGCACAGAGGTTCGAGCGTCGAGTTTGCGGAGTACCGGAAATACGTTCCAGGCGACGATCTCCGGCGGCTCGACTGGCGGGCATACGGCCGATCCGACCGCTTTTACGTCAAAGAGTTTGAGGCCGACACCAACCTGCGCTGTTGCCTGGTGCTCGACACCAGCGGCTCGATGGATTTCGGTGCGCCGAAGATTAGCAAGATCGAATACGGCCGGAAACTTGCCGGCGCGATCGGCTACCTCGCCGCGCAGCAAGGTGACGCCGTCGGACTCGCGTGCGTGGCCGATGGCCTGGTGCGAACCGTTCCGCCCCGTCGAAATCCTGCACACCTCATGGCTGTGTTCGACGTTCTCGAACAGGCAAAGCCGCAAGGCACCACAGGACTGGCCGAGGTGCTGCACGAGTTAGCCGAAACCGTGCGGCAACGTGCGCTCGTGGTCATAATCTCTGACCTGTTTGTCGAGCCCGAATCGCTCCGCTCGTGCTTTCAGCATCTACGATTCCGCAAGCACGACGTCGCGGTTTTTCATTTGCTCGACCCGCTCGAGTTGAACCTCAATTTTCATCGGCCGATGCGGTTTCTGGATATGGAAGGCGGCCCCGCGATATTTGCCGAGCCGAACGAAATTGCGGACCGCTATCAAAAGGCGGTCCGCGAATACCTCGAGAACTTGAAAGCCGTGGTGCTCGAATCGGCTGTCGACTATCACCGCACGCTCATTGACGAAGCCTATGAGCAGGTGATTATTCGCTTCCTCGTCGGCCGGACGACGTCGCAGGGGGTTCGCTGATATGAACTTCCTTCAACCGTTGCTTCTGGTCGCACTACCGCTCGTTAGCCTGCCGATTGTGATCCACCTGATCAACCAGCGGCGCTATCAAACGGTGCGCTGGGCGGCGATGATGTTTCTGCTCGCGGCCACGCGAATGTCGCGTGGCTATGCGCGGCTGCGCCAGTGGCTCATCATGGCGGCACGCATGGCGGCGATCGCAGGGCTGATTTTCGCTGCCAGCCGTCCGCTCGCGCAGGGATGGCTCGGGCTTGCTGCGGGCGGCCGAACCGATACGACGATTCTCGTGATCGACCGCTCGCCGAGCATGGAGCAGGAGGGGGCAGCGGCCGGTGGTACCAAGCGTGAGACGGGTTTGCGGCGGCTGAAGTCGGCGCTGGAAACGGTGGGATCGCCCAAGGTCGTGATTATCGACGGTGACGGTACCAAGCCGATTGCGATCGAACTGTCGAAGGCGCTCGCGGCGATTACGGAGATTGGTCCAACCAGCGCGTCGAGCGATATGCCGGCGATGCTGCAATCGGCTCACGATTACATCAAGGCCAATCAGGCGGGGCGTACCGATATCTGGATTTGTTCCGACGTGCGTGCCAACGACTGGAACCCGAGCGATGCGCGATGGCAGGCGATTCACGAAGGTTATCAGGCGTTTCCGAACACTGTGCGATTTCTGCTCGTTGCATACGCGGCACCCGCACCCGAAAATCTCTCAGTGCGTGTTTCCGAGGCACGTCGGCATGTGACTGGCGACGGCGCTGAGTTGCTCGTTTCGCTCCGAATCACCCGTGAAGAGGGTGGCGATGGTCGAATTAACGTGCCGTTGCAGTTCGAAATCGCGGGAGCCCGATCGGAAACCGCCATTGAAATGACTGGTCCGCATTACGACCTCAAAGATTATCGCATTCCGCTCGACAAGACGCGCGAACGCGGTTGGGGCAAGGTTTCTATTCCGGCCGACGCTAACCGGGCTGACAACGAGTTCTACTTCGCGTTCGGTCCGCCCGTGGCTCGTCGGACGCTGATCGTGACCGAAGATCCGCAGGCGAGTCGACCACTGCAGCTCGCGGCAGAGGTGACGCCCGAACCGGGTTTGACGTGCACGGCCGAGATTGTCGATCTCGGTCAGCTTTCGTCGGTTGATTGGAGCATTGTCTCCTTGGTCTTGTGGCAGGCGCCGCTTCCTGAGGAAGAGGAAGCCGAGAGGCTGCGTGCGCTGGTGGCGCGCGGTGGGCAAGTCATTTTCTTTCCGCCGAAGACGCCGGGAAATGCCACTACGTTTGGTGTGCACTGGACGAGCTGGCGTGATGATCCCAATCAGGCCGCCGTGGAAAACTGGCGCGGCGATCAAGACCTGCTGATGCACACGAATAGTGGTGCTGCGCTGCCTGTTGGTCAGATCAAGGTCCGGCGGATTTGCGCCGCTGAGGGAACTGCTACGCCACTTGCGACTTTGCGAGGTGGGGCTACGCTACTCAGCCGTGTTGCGACCGATTTGGGTGGCGTCTATTTTTGTTCGACCACGGCGGCGCCGAGCGATTCATCACTCGCGACCGACGGCGTTGTTTTCTACGTCATGATTCAACGCGCACTGAGAGCGGGGACCGGTAGTCTCGAGAAGAACCGCGATGTTTCCGCCGGACTACCTCAATCCGACAATCCCGAGCAATGGAAGCGGCTGGCCGGTGCGTCTGAAGCGATTTCGACCGAATATGCGCTTCACCGCGGTGTCTATGAGTCCGGAGACAAGGTGCTCGCGGTGAATCGTCCCGCTGCGGAAGATGCTGCTCCGGTAGTCAGCGACGATCGCGTTGCCTCACTCTTTCGCGGCCTCGATTTTTCGCGAGTCGACGACAAGGCTGGCGGGGCCGGTTCGCTGATCCATGAAATCTGGCGCATGTTCTTGATCTTTATGATCATTGCCATGATCATGGAAGCCGCGCTTTGCTTACCGAGACGGCAGAACCAGGCGTCTCCCATATCGGCCCCGATGCGCAGGGAGAGTGTCGTCGCGTGAACGTCTCCCATCAACTCACATTCGCCTGGTCGGTCACATCGCTTGTCGTCTCGACGCTCGCGGTTATTACATGCGCTTGTCTCGGCTTTGTGGCATGGCGGCGCAGTGGATATCGCCGATCGATGGCGATGCTCGAAGGCATTCGCTTCGTGCTCGTTTTTATCGCCGTCGTCATGCTCAACCAGCCGGAATGGGTTGAGGAATACCGTCCCAAGGAAAGGCCGACGATCGCCGTGCTCTGGGACGATTCCCGTAGTATGGACACGCGTGACGTCGTCGATACGTCAAAGCAAGCCGTTTCCGCAACGACACGCGCGGCGGCTCTTACGAGTTTGATCGATCCCGCGGCGTGGGAGTCGATTCGCAAGCGCTGGGATGTTGTGATCCAGCCGTTTTCGTCGGCCAAGAGCGGCAAGGGGAGCGATCTTTACGAACCGCTTGCTGCGGCGGAAAAGATCCCGAATCTACTGGGCGTTGTGCTCGCGTCCGACGGTGACTGGAACGAGGGCCAGGCCCCGGTTCAGGCCGCCACGCGGCTGCGCATGAAGAATGTGCCGTTGTTCGCGGTGCCTGTCGGCAGCAAAACACGCTTGCCGGATGTTGAGGTTTTGAGCCTCGATGTCCCCACGTTCGGCGTCTCCGGCAAGACGGTGCGCGTGCCGTTTACGATCGATAGTGCGCTTCCGCGCGACTATATGACGACGGTATCGCTCCGCTCGTCCGATGGAGAAGTGGTCTCGAAGGAAGTTCGCATCGCCGCGATGGGACGAACGAGCGACGCACTGATCTGGAAGCCGAAAGGTTCGGGTGACTTCACGCTGACGCTTAATGTCCCCAAACATTCCGACGAACTACTCGCCGACAACAATGCACTCTCGGCACCGATTGCGATTCGCGAAGAGAAGCTCAAGGTTTTGGTGGTCGAGTCGTATCCGCGCTGGGAGTATCGTTATCTACGCAATGCACTCTCGCGCGATCCGGGGATCGAACTTTCCTGCTTGCTCTTTCACCCGGGACTAAGCAAGCCGGGCGGCGGCAATAAAGATTACATTCGCCAGTTCCCGTCGGGCCTGGATGAACTCTCGAAGTACGACGTCGTGTTTCTTGGCGATGTTGGGGTCGAGGATGGCCAGCTTACGACGGAACAGTGTCGGCTGCTCAAGGGATTGGTCGAACGGCAGGCCAGCGGCCTGGTCTTCATGCCGGGGATGTTCGGGCGGGAATTCTCGCTGCTCGATACTGAACTTGGCGACCTTTGCCCAGTCGTGCTCGACTCGGGTCAGCCCGGTGGCTGGGGTTCACGCACGCCGAACCATTTCGAGCTGACGGAGCTTGGTCGCAGGAGCTTGCTCACCAAACTTGCCGACACTGAAGACGATAATGCCGAAGTTTGGGAAGGTTTGCCGGGTTTCCAGTGGTATGCACCTGTCGTTCGCGCCAAGGCGGGTAGCGATGTGCTATGTGTGCACAAAGATTCGACGAATGAGCATGGGCGAATCCCATTACTGGCGACGCGTATCTACGGGGCGGGGAAGGTTCTGTTCATGGGGACCGACGGTGCCTGGCGCTGGCGTAAGGGAGTCGAGGACAAGTACCACTACCGGTTCTGGGGGCAAGTGGTGCGCTGGATGGCGTATCAGCGCAACATGGCAAAGGGCGAGACGATGCGTCTCTACTACACGCCCGACCAGCCCAAACTCCACCAGTCGCTGTCGATTCATGCGAATGTGATGGACCGTGGTGGCGAACCGCTTCGCCAAGGGGAAGTCACAGCGCGAATTGTTGCTCCTTCGGGCAAGGCCGAGGTCGTTCGTTTGATCTCCGAAGGGGACGAATGGGGCGTGTTTGCGGGTTCTTATCATGTTGAAGAGCCAGGCAAGCATCAGGTCACGCTCACTTCAAAGTCGACGGCCGCAACGCTCGAGACCTCGTTCTTTGCGCAAGGGGCCACCACTGAACAGGTCGGCAAATCCGCGCGTCCCGAAGTCATGGAAGAGCTCGCCCACGTCACTCGTGGCAAGGTGATTCCTGTCGGCAAGCCCGACGAATTGCTTCAAACGCTCAACCGTTTGCCCGATCCGCCGCCCGCGATCCGTCGCATCCCGCTCTGGAGTCAGCCGGTGCTCGCGTTCAGCATCATCGGCCTGATGGGCGTGTTCTGGGTGGGACGCAAGGCTGTGGGGCTCGTTTGATCTGCGGACTTTGGACCGGCTCGCAACGGGTGGGCTTGAAATAATTTGATTTTCTTAGGACATCATCAGCGCGTTACGGGGTATCGTAGTCTTATTGAATCCGGACTGTCTCGAATCGGCGAGGAGTTATTTCATGAGCGACTCACGATCGGCAGACATATTGAGACTTCCCGACTCGCTTTGTGCACAACTCGACGGCTATCGTCGTCGCGTCTGGGCCATAAAAACGGTCGAAGCACTCTGTGCCGCCGCCTTCGGGCTTTTTGTTGCAAGTCTGCTGATGTTTGCCCTCGACCGGTTCTGGGACACGCCCGCATCGGCGCGCACCGCGCTCTTTGTCGCGGCGCTTGCTGGATGCACCTACGCAGTATTCGCACTGCACCGCTGGGTCTGGCAGCGCCGGAAGCCCGATCAACTCGCCCGACTACTAACGCGCACTCATCCGCGACTCGGCGATCAACTCTTAGGCGTCATCGAACTCGTTCGCAACGATCTTGAAGTCTCGCGATCGCGCGAACTTTGCGAGGCGGCCGTAAAGCAGGTTGCTGAAGAAACTTCGAAGCGCAATCTGCTCGAAGCGGTGCCCAGCCCCAGGCACCGGCTTTGGGTTGGCCTTGTTGCGCCGGTGGCTCTCGCCGCTATTATTCTCGCGGTGTTGTACCCCTCCGCGGCGTCGAACGCTTGGGCCCGCGTGATGGCTCCGTGGAAGCCGATCCCTCGCTATACGTTTGCCGTCGTCTCGACGCTACCAGAACGAGTTGTCGTTCCCCATGGCGAGGCGTTCACGCTGACGACAAAACTCGACTCCAACGCGCTTTGGAAGCCGGAGCAGGGCGTGCTCCGGCTAGGCGAGCAGGCTCCCATCGTCGCTCGCTTAGTGGATGGCGTCTATCAGTTCGACATCCCCGCGCAGATCGAAAATAGTCCGCTGTCGCTGGCAATTGGTGACGTCCGCCAAAACGTCAAACTCGAACCGGTTTTGCGTCCCGAATTGACGGGGGTTGTCGCCGACATCAAGCTGCCGGTCTACCTGGGACGGCCCAAGCCCGAGCACAAAGACGCTCGCGGCGGTTCGGTCTCGATGGTGAAAGGCAGTGAAGCACAGTTCGCCGCGACAGCGAGCCGCGATCTTGCCTCTGCACAGGTGGATGGTAAAAACACCGTGCCCATTGGGCCGACGATCACGAGCCCGACTGAAACGGTTCAGAACATCCGTTCGGTCGAGTTCCGCTGGGAAGACAAGTTCGGCCTCTCGGGCAAGGAGCCGTTCCAACTCAAGCTGAACAGCCGCGACGACGAAGCGCCCACGCTCGCCGCCGAGGATTTGCCTCGTCAAAAGGTTGTGCTCGATACCGAGCAGCTTGCGTTCAAAGTTCGCGCCCAGGATGACTTCGGCGTGAAGGTTGTGGGCATCGAGTGGCGAGGTGCTGCAGACGCGTTGATGAAATCGCCTGCCAAGGGAGAGCGCGTGCTGGCCGCGGGTGGTCCTGAAAAGGAATCGCTCGAACTGGCGGGCAGTTTCTCGGCGAAGTCGCTGGGAATATCGCCCCAGCAGATCAATTTGCGGGTCTACACTGAAGATTATCTGCCCGGCCGTCCTCGCGTTTATTCGTCGACATATACGCTTTACGTCCTGAACGCCGAGCAGCATGCGATCTGGCTGACCGAGCAGTTGAGCAAGTGGCACAAGCAATCGCTCGAAGTGCGCGACCGCGAGTTGCAGCTCCATGCGACAAACTTGCAGATTCGCGAGTTGAACGCGAAGGAGTTGGATCTTCCTGAGAATCGCCGACGTGTCGAGAATCAGGCCAACGCAGAACGCGCCAATGGCCGTCGTCTGACCGGGTTGGTTGGGTCGGGTGAAGAACTGGTTCGTCAGGCGATGCGCAACCCCGAGTTTGGTGTCGGCCATCTCGAAAAGTGGGCCGAGATGTTGCAGATCCTCAAGGATATCTCGGCGAATCGGATGCCTTCAGTCGCCGACTTGCTCAAGCAGTCGGCCCAGGCGCCGGCGCTCGCGATGAACACACCGTCCAACAACGGTCCGGTTGCCGGTCAAATGCGTTCGAGCGTTGGTGGCAAACCGTCGGCCACGGCCGAAACTCCCAAAAAGCCGCCGACTCAAGTTCCCACCATCACCGATCACGAATCATCGCAACAGCCGGCTGACAAGAACGCCAACGCGAAGCCTGACGACTCGCCAAGCAAGCCGAAGCAACCTCGGCTCACGTTGCCCGTGACAACGTTAAACGGCGCGTCCAAGCCAGGAGCGAAGTCGCCGGAAACGCCTGCACAGCAAGCGATTGACGACGCAATCGTCAAGCAGAAGGACTTGCTTGCGGAGTTCGACAAGATCGCTGAAGAACTGAACAAGGTCCTCGCTAATCTTGAAGGCAGCACGCTTGTGAAGCGTTTGAAGTCCGCTGCTCGCTTGCAAGACAAGATCGCCGGCCGAATTGGCGATCACGTGGGCGACGCGTTTGGCGTTGCGACGCCGAAGGTACCGGAAGCATCCGCCAAGGTGCTGGGCGAACTCTCTGATCAACAGGGAAAGCAGGGGCAGGTTGTTTCGTTCATCATGGATGACCTGCAGGCCTACTTTGAGCGCCGACAGTACATGCGATTCAAGACCGTGCTCGATGAGATGCGCAAGACCGACGTGATCGGCGGCCTGCGTCAAATCGGCGACGATCTCAAGAAGGAAAACGGCGTCTCGATCGCTCAATGCGAGTACTGGTCGGACTCGCTTGATCGCTGGGCTGAAGACCTTGTTGATCCCACCGGCAGTGGCAAATGCCCGGGATCAAAATCCAAGAGCAGCTTGCCCCCTTCGCTGGTTCTGGAAGTCTTGCAGATATTGGAAGGCGAGATCAACCTTCGCGAGGAAACTCGCGTTGCCGAGCAGGCTCGGCCCGCGCTCGAAGGTCGTGCATTCATCAAGCAAGCGAGCGACCTGTCGGGCACGCAAAAGAAGCTGGACGACCGAGTGAGCGCGGTCGTGAAGAAGATTCGCGATTTGCCCGATGCCGAATCCGAATTCGGCTATGAACTCAACTTGCTCGGCCAGGTTTCTGAAGTCATGGTCGACGCGACGCAGATTCTCGCGCGACCCGAAACTGGCAACCCAGCAATCGCCGCCGAAACCGAAGCGATTGAATTGCTGCTCAAGTCGAAGCGAATCAATCCCAAAGGGGGTGGCGGCGGTGGACCGAACCCGGGCGGAGGTGGCACCGGTTCCACGCGAGATTCCGCTTTGGCGCTGATGGGAACCGGCGTGAATGAGAAGGAAAAACGCGAGGATCACGGCGTCTCGCAATCGACCGGTGATAGCGGACCGTCACTACCCGAAGAATTTCGCGCAGGGATCGACGAGTACTTCAATCGTCTGGAACGCAAACCTGCCGGTCAGTGAAAAGCGCAATCAAGAGTCCAGGGAGATGGGACATGAGAAGGCTCTTCGAGCGCTTGACAGCTACAGGCGCGGTGGCGATCGTCCTGACCACGGCGATCGCTTCCGCGCAAAGCATAACGGTCGTCTTTGCCGCCGATGCTCAAGTGGCCAAGCCCGCAGCCAAGCCGGCGGTTGTTGTGGAAAAATTCGTGAAAAAGGCCGTGCCGGCGAAGGGGGCGGTTGTTGCGGAACAAGCCGTGGCCGTGGGACGAATGCAACTGTTCAATGCCGGCCTGCAAGCAGGGCAGGACGATGCGATGGCCGCACAGCTTTCGCAACAGATTCGCCCCGTGCTTCGCGCAGAGTTGCATCTGATTCGGAACGTCTGCAAGACGTCAAAAGATGAGCAACTCAAAATCGCAGCGGCCGGTGAGAAGGGGCTCAACCAACTGATAGACTCTTATGTCGAGTGGCAGAAGAATGCCCAGCAAGGGCGAGCCGGTCAAATGGTCACGGTGAACGCTGAAGCGATTCAGCGTTTTCTTTTGACCGCGATACGGGCCAATCTCTCGCCCGAAAAGGCGAGGCTCTACGAATCTGAAGTCAACCTGAGAATTAGTGCCGATCGCCAGGCGAGCGCTCGCTCGCTAGTTGCACGTCTCGATCGTGCTCTTAACTTGAGCGCCGATCAGAAAATTCGGATCGTAGATGCGCTCGTTAAATCGAACGATCAGATGATCGAAAATCTCGATATGCATATGTACAATAACGAAGGTTATTTTCCTAATATAATGGATCGTTCATTTCTCGAAGTGCTCGACGAACGCCAGAAGTCGATCTGGAACTCGACAGCCAAGATCAATTACGGCACGTCAAACTTCGGCGTCCAGGGAATCAATTTCAACGCGAACGATTTTGCGGAGGAAGACCATCCCGACGCTCAGGCTGAACGGGCGAAGGCAAATGCGAATCGAGCGATCAAAGAGATGTTTCGCCGGTTGACGGGGCTCGATAAGGCGGCCCCCCAGCCAGGAGGGGGCATGGTCCTGCAAGGTGCTGTGCAAGCGCTTCCGGTTGCTCCCGCCGCGCCAGCCGTCATGATCAGGGCACGTCCCGCTGCCAAGGCGGCCCCTGTTCAGGTCAAGTGAAGATTCGATTTCTTGCGGTCTCGCTAAGAGAATGAACGATGGATCATAAGCTCTCGCGGATGATATGTCTGACGGCCGCGACTTTGGTTTTTGCACCTTGCGCGTTCGCCCAGAACGAGGTTGTGGAAGACGATGCGCCCCAGGCTGCGATGGCCCGGAATTTCGAAGTCGCTGCGGTACAGTTTGATTCTTACGTTTATGGAAGCGTCAACTACGTCATTGGGCCAGATGGGCGTCGTGTGGTGGGGCGAACGCCAGTCGATCGACTTGAGTCTGGGCTTTTGTTGAAGGTTGACGAGCTCGAAAAGGTTTGCAAGCTGACCAGCGACCAAAAGGCGAAGCTGATGCTCGCTGGTCATCTCGATATCAAACGGTTCGTCGATCGCGCGGAATCGCAGCGAATCAAATTCGAGGAAGTGCGCAAAGACCAGAATTTGTTCATGAATTTCTATCAGAAAGAAATTCAACCCTTGCGACAAGCGGTAACCATGGGGTTGCACGGCGATAACTCCATTTTCGTCAAAGCGGTAGGTCGTACGCTCGACAAGGACCAGGCGACCCTTTTTGAACGGACGATGCGCGAACGAGCCCAGTACCGGTACTCTGCGGGTGTCGAAATCCTCACTGCCAAACTCGGGCTGGCGCTCGGAATGACTGCCGATCAGCGAAAGCAGTTTTCACGTGTCGTCCTCGAAGAGACTCTGCCGCCAAAGAGCATGGGCTCGCAGGAGTTTCAGGTTGTCTTTTTTCAGGCTTCCAAGATTCCTGTCGACAAGTTCAAGTCTTTTCTCGACAACGCCCAGTTCCAGGCTTTGGAGCGGCAGTTTCAAATGATGCGGGGGTGGGAGCAGTCGCTGAAGGCCAATGGATATGTACCTGCCGGTGGTAGCGGCTCAAGTCCTCCTCCGGCCAACGTTCTGAGAAGGCGCTAATCATGACCGCACGAAGTATGCTCGCCTTGTTGCTCGTGACGGCCTGTGGCGGATTGGCGCATGCGCAGCCGATGGCCATACAGCACGGTGATGTTGTCCCGCGCGATGTGCGCGAGATGTACGACCGCGGTTTGCAGTACCTGGCGTCGAGCCAGTCGGAGAATGGCGACTGGACCGGCGGGATGGAGCACGGGCCTGGCGGTACGGGAATCGCCCTGATGGCGTTCCTCGCATCGGGCGAAGACCCGAACTTCGGCATCTATAGCAACAATGTCAGGCGGGCGCTCCGAAGTATTATCAATGCTCAGGATCCTGGAACCGGGATCATGGGGCAAAGTATGTACCACCATGGTTTCGCGATGCTCGCGCTCGCAGAAGCCTATGGTGCCGTCGATGAACGTACGCTCTGGCCCGACGGCAAAACGCCGCGCTCGATTGGCCAGGCGCTCGAGCTTGCTGTTCGCGCGGCGATCACGTCGCAAAAACGAAATCCTAATGGCGCCTGGAGATATTCACCGTCGGGCCAGGATGCCGATACGTCGGTCTCCGGCGCCGTGACTGTGGGGTTGCTCGCCGCGCGCAACGCGGGAATCGAAGTGCCCGACGAAGTCATCGAAAAAGCAGTGGCCTATTATATGAAAATGACTTCGGCAAGTGGCGATGTCGCCTATTCGGGTATTGGGGCCTTCGGTGATTCGGTTGCTCGTACATCGATTGCGGCGCTCGTGTACTCGCTTGCGCGTCGGAAGGATTTGCCGCAATTCAAGGCGACATTGGGATATCTCACCGGGAATCTCGAGCAGAACTCCGGCTCTTATCCTGAGTATGCTCGCTACTACCAGGCACAGGCGCTGTTCCAGGGCGATGTGCCGGCCTGGGAGAAGTGGAACAAGCTCATCATCAGGCAGCTCAAGCCGTCGCAAAATGCGGATGGCAGTTTCAAGGGATCGTACGGTCCTACGTTTTGCACGTCGATGTCGTTGCTCGCGCTCGCACTAAACTATAAGTTTCTCCCAATCTATGAGCGATGAGGTGTGGCGATGAGCCGTGAGCTACTTCGGATGAGCCGTCGCATACCGATCATCGCTTTGGCTGCGTTAGGTGTTTCCACATTTTCAATTGCACGCGGACAGACAGCAGCGCCAGCCGAGCCGCAAGCGGCGAAGCCGACAATTTACTTGCTCGATGGTGGCTATATCGCTGGTTCGCTGTGCGACTCGCCGAAGCCGAACGAGTTGCTCTGGAAAGGCGACGCATTTGCGGCGCAATTGTCGTTTGCGCCATGGAACATCTCCGCGGTGCGCTGGCCGAGTCCCAAAGCGCTCGTGAAGCCGAAGGGGGAATTTGCGTTTGAGACGGCGGGTGGTGATCTTCTGTTTGGCTCGCTCGTTCGAATGACGGACAAGGACGTTGAACTGGACGTCTCGCCGGTCGGCGCGATCCATCTTGATCGATCGAAACTGAAGCGTTTTTCTTTGCTTCAGCCTGGTGGAGAACTCCTGTATGTCGGGCCGAACGGCCTTTCGGAGTGGAAAGCACCGTCGGCGAATGGCTGGAAAGAGGAGGGGGGCGATCTCGTATCGATTGTCGGCGGCTCATCTATTTTCGCAGACCTTGGCGTACCCGCGGTCGCGGCGATCGAACTCGAAGTGTCGTGGTCGATGAAGCCGAGTTTTGTGCTCGCGTTTGGGACGGGCCAGGAACGCGAAAGTACTCGCGAGTCGTTCCGGCTCGAAGTGGTTGACGGCAAGCTGACCGCCGTGATCGAGACCAACTCCGATGCGGATCTCGCTGGGTTTCAGACGGTCGACAACAAGCCGGGCCGCGCGCATCTGTTGCTCTTTCTTGACTCGACGAACGGGCGTTATTTCGTGCTCACGCCCGAAGGACGAAAGCTGGCCAGCCTGCAAGTAAGCGCAAGGACGGCAAAGCCTCCCGGTGGCGTCTGGCTTGGAAACGCTCTGGGCGATGTTCGCATCGAGCGGCTTCGAATCAGCACCTGGAACGGCATTCTGCCGACCGAGCTGGGAGACGGCACGACAAAAATCATACGCCGGGATGATTCGGTCGTTGCTGGCGAGAAGGTTACTTTCGACGCTGCGACCAAAGAGCTAGTAGTAACCTCGGGTAAAACGGATACACGAATCAAGCTCGATCAGGTGAAGTCGGCGCAGTTTGCCGTGCCAACTGTTGAGAGCAAGTCGCCGGCGATTCGCTTTACTGCAGCCGATGGCACGCGTGTTTCAGGCACGTTGCAAAAGGTCGCCGATGCAAAGGTCAGCATTGCGGTTGCTGGGATCAAAGAAACGATCGTTCTCCCAATTGCCGCGCTTCGGAATCTCAATCCGATCAATTATGAATGGCCCGATGTGAAGGTTGAACAGACGGTGGGAACCCTCGAGGCGGATGGTGTTCAGATTAAGGGGACTCTCTTGCCGGGCACCGGCAGCGCGAAGGAAGCATGCCTGGTCTGGCGTCCGCTTGGTAGCAGTTCATCGTCGCCACTTCAACCGGGTGTTTCGGGACGCATTGTTTACCGCGAAGTAAAAAACCCGACCGCGACCGAAGCGATTCAACAACCCGGCGCCGTGCGACGTGTCGTGGTTCAGGGCGTCGTCCGCGCGGGGCAACCGGCGCAATATACGACGCCGCCGATTATCGATCGCGGAAAGAAGCAACTTCATCTGCGAACCGGCGACATGATCGTCGCTGATATTCTCAAGATTGACGAGGAAGGCGTTTGGTTCAAGAGTTCGTCATCTGAGAAGTCGTTTGTGTCTCACGACAAGGTGAAGGCGGTTGAGCTTGGCCCTGACGTGACCAGGACGATTACTCTCAACCGATCGAAATACGACCGGCTGCTCACGCTGCCTCGAATGCAAAAAGACAGCCCGCCGACTCAGTTGCTCCGCTCCACCAATGGCGACTATCTTCGCGGCCGAGTGGTGGCGATGAACGACAAGACTCTGAGTTTTGAGGTGCGACTGGAAACGCGTGAAATCCCGCGGGAGCGCGTGGCGCGAATCACCTGGTTGCACGGCGACGAGCTCGATCCCACCAAGCTGCCCCCCGCTCCGGCCGCACCATCGGGCCAGATCCGCGTGCAGGCGATTGGCAAGGAGAACATGAGGCTCACCTTTTTTGCAGAAAAGTTCGCCGATCGAAAGCTGAGCGGCAAGAGCGAAGTGTTTGGCGAGTGCAACGTCCAGAACAATGAAATTGATCAATTGCTGATCGGTAGTCGCATCGAGCAGGAAGCAGCCAAGCTCGCCACGCAACAGTGGAAACTCCACAACGCCCCCGAGCCCAAATATGTTCAGGGAGGGGAATCAGACGCCGGCACAGAGTCTGACCTTGTGGGCAAGCCTGCGCCTGACTTCACGTTGAACCTGCTTGGTGATGGGGACAAGCGAATCCATCTGGCTGATACCAAGGGCTCGGTCGTCATTCTCGATTTTTGGGCGACCTGGTGCGGGCCTTGCCTGCAGGCGATGCCGCAGGTGGATGGCGTGGCTGAAGAATTCAAGGATCGGGGCGTAATACTGTTCGCGGTGAATCTGCAAGAAGGGCCCGATAAGATCAACGCGCTACTCAAACGAATCAATCTGCATCCGACGGTTGCGCTCGATCGCGACGGCGCGGTGGCGGGAAAATACAAGGCTGTGGCAATCCCTCAGACCGTGGTCATCGATCGCGAGGGCAAGGTGGCACGCGTGTTCGTCGGTAGCAGTCCCGACCTGAAGGAACGCTTGCACGAGGCGGTGGATTCTTTGCTCAAGGCGAAATAACTCGGGTTCAGTCGCTCAAGCCGCCTGAGACTTCGCTATTTGCCCTTGGCCTGGTAGAGCTGGGCGAGCTTGAGCATCAACGCTTCGAGCTTCGCATAGTATTCGTCCGGGGGCAGTTTCGATTTTTGTTCGCGGAGAGCAAAGACTTCGAGTTCAAGGCGATCGCGCTCGCTGCGTGCTTCGGCGGAGAGAGCTTGATCGGTTGCGCCGGTGATGAGGTGAAGCTGATGGGCGCGAAAGCCATCGGCGGTGGTGCCGTCGCGGGCTTTCTTTGTGGCACGAACGCCCTGGAACCACTCGGCGGGAGTGCCGAGTTTGTCGCCATTGTCGTCGATGAGAGGGTGCTCGGTGGCGAGTCGGGCGTCGGTCTTGTACGACTCGGCGACGCGGTTCGCTGCGGTGAGAAATGCCTCAAGCAGCGAGACCTGGCCGTCCTTGTCGAGGTCGGCGCGAGTGTCGCCAATTGCCGCGGCGATGTGGCCGCCGAAGCGAGCGTAGTTTTGCTCGTCGCCGCTTCGAGTGGCCGTGACGATGACGCGGTTCGAGCCTGAGAGTCCGTTGACGAACGGCCCGCTCGCCGACGAGCAATCGATCACGGCCACGGTACGCTTGACTGTCGCGAGCCAGTTGGCGAGTTCCGACGAATCGACGTCAGGGCCGCGAAGGTTGAATTTGGCTTTCTTGCCGTCGAACGTGCCGTGGCCGATCAGCACGAGCCAGATTGGGCCGCCGGACGGTTGCGAATGTTCGGCGAGTGCGGTGCGAAGGCGTTCGCGATCGTTTGCGGGCGTGCCGCTCGAGTCTTCATCTTCGCCGATTCGGATCGACTCGGCGTTACCTTTTGTTGCAGCGGCCTGCCAGAGATGCGCCCATTCCTTGAACCGGCCCGCGTACTCGGGCGTTCCTGGCGCACCGACGACAGTGATGACGCACGGACGGTCGTCAGCCGGCGGAGCTGCGGTGAGGCAGAGACAGACGACTAGTGAGGTGATCGTCACGTGTCGATTCGCTCCGTTCAGGCGAGGCCGTTGATGCGTCGAACGCCCCACTCGGCGGAGAGGAAGACGACGGCGGCGAGGAAGTACCAGGGCGTGTGCCAGAGGGGAGATGTCCACGGCTCACTGATCGGCGCGGAGCGGGCGGAAAGACTGCTGGCGAAAGCAGCAAGCCGCGAGCCGTCAACCACCTCGCCGCCCGTGTCTTTCGCGAGTTTTTCCAGATAGGCGCGATCGGGTTCAAGTCGAGCGAACTCATCGGCGGCCGGTTGCGAGGCCCATCCTGCTTCTCGAGCGCCGAGTGCGGAACCATCGGGAGCAACGGCTGTGGCAACCGCGCGGAAGGCGCCGGGCTGTTTAGGGACGTAGGTGGCGGCGTATGCGCCGGGTTCGCGGCCGACGGGTTCGGCATCGAGCGAATAAACCTGGCCGTCGGGCTGCGTGATCTTGACGGTGACCTTGGCGTTATCGAGAGGGCGGTATTCGCTGTCGCGAACACGAGTCGTGAGTTCAACGGCTGTGGCTGGAGCCCCGTCCTTGGCCTTCACGCCGATTTCGACGCGGTCGGGGACATCACCGACAAGCCAGCGAACCGTCTGCCGCCAGGAGCGGTCGAGGTCGTCCTCGGCGGGATCGCCGCGGCGCAGGCCCCAGCGCCAGAGGTCGCCGATCAGAAGCGCGGCGACGTGCCCTTTGCCAAACGCTTGAACCGCGAGCGCCGGCACCGCTGCGCCGGAGGCGTCGGTTACATCGGCGAGCACGACCGCGCCCGGCTTGATTTCGCCCGAGACGTTTAGCGTCTGAAACGCAGGCATTCCCGCGAGCCGTTGCCGCTCGTCGTCTTCCGTTTTGCGAGTCCGAACCCAGGGCTGGAGCCAGCCTTCGCGCGTGAGTACGAGGCGGTAGTTTTGGCCGGGAGACGATGGATCAATTGGAGCCGCGGTCTTGTTGAGATAAACGGGCAACAGTTCGCCGACGGGTGTGCGATCGTACTTGCCATCGGCGAACGAATCAGCACCGCCGAGCATCAGGAGACCACCGCCTCGAACGGAGACAAAGTTTCGCAGCAGCGCGAGTTGATCGCCGGTGAAAAACGCTGCTTCCGTGTCGTCGATCACGATGGCGTGATAGCGGAACAACTCTTCGGCGGTTTTTGGGAAGCCGTCTCGCAGCTCGACCTCGTCTTCGGTATCAAGGCGCATGAGGACAGGTTGATCGGCTCGCTCGGCGGTGTCGGGATCGACGTTATCGAAGCCTTTGAAAAGCTCGGATTGGCCGCGCGTGCGGGCGTCGCGGAAGTCGAACTTGGGCTGGCGTTTGGCGATTCGAATCAGGCCGACAAGCCGCACCTGATCGTCTTCGGCGAGGGCACGCTTTAGGAACTTGAACTCCCAGCCTGGCCGGCCGCCGACGTACAAAACGCGGTATGGGCCGCTTCCCTGATCAACCACGGCGAGCCGTGAGTTGTTGGCCGCGGTTTGCTCGGCCGACGCGTCGGCTTCTTCACCCTCGGCATAGGCTCGGACGCGGTAGAAGCTGACGCCCTTTTTTTCAGGGCGGAACTGGAATCGAAAGTTGAGCGGTTTGCGATCGCCGGTCGCTTTGGCTTCCTGACGTTCGAGGTCACGACCCGACTCGTCGGTGACGACGGCGAAGATCGTTTTGCCGTCGTACCCATCGGCATTCACCTCGGCACGGACGACGACGGGAGCTGCCTCGAAGTTTGCTTGAGTCACCGAGAGCTTTGAGACCGCCACGTCTTTGCCCGCCTGTTTTGACGGGGGAATGACGGGGTAGATTGGCGGAAGCAACTTGCGATCGACATCGCCAGCGTCAGTTCGATTGCCGTCTGTGAACAGGAGGACGCCGGCGAGTGGTAGACCACGAAAGCGGCCGGACAAGGATGACAACGAAGAGTTGAGCGCGGTGCCATTGCCGTCGAATTTGAGGCCGCTGAAATTGTCGACGGCGCGGAGACTCGAATCGAAAGCGTAGCGCCGGACGTCGAAATCCTGGGCGAGGCGCGTCGACCAGGGCTCATCCTTCGCGAGTTGATTCTTGACCCAGTCGCCGCGTGTTTCGCTTGAGCCGGCGTCATGAACTTGAAGGCTCTGGCTATCGTCGACGACGACGGCAAAGGCGTTCGCCCCGCTCTTGGGACGCGAGCCCGTGAGCATCGGTTCGACCAAACTGAGTGCCAGCGCTGCGAAGCCAAGCGTTTTGAGAGTCGCACACAGAAAGCGGACTCGACCGTTCGCGCCGGCGCGTGCGTAGCCCCACGCCGTGACGACGAAAGTGACGCCGAGGACTCCGAAGACGACGGCCCACCACTGAGGAGCCCCCCAGATGAGGGCCGAAAAAAGCGGGGTCATCGGCCGCTCCCGAGCCGCTCGTAGTATCGTCTGACGCCTTCGGCATATTGCGGCGGGACGAGATCGCGGTCGATCGGCACCAGGGAGTCGGGCGATTCGCGACGATGCACTTCCTCAGCGACGCGTTGCCGAAGTTCGTTGATCGGGTCGGCAACCATGTCTTTCAGGCGAGTCCAGTCGGGCATCTTTGAGTGACGCTTGTATTCTTCGCGTTCGCCGCGGGCACGGTCGCGAATGCGGGCGGCCTCGGCACGAAGCGCGGGGTCGGTGAGGAGTTCTTCGACGTCACGCAGACGATCCGACCAGCGACGGAAGCCATCGCCGGTGATTGGTCCATTTGCCGCGCCTGCTAGTGCATCGGCCACGCGATCAAGGCCTTCGGCGCCTCCCTCAGCGGCGACTGGCGAGCCACCCGCGTTGGGGTTGCCTCGCAACCCTTGACGCATGCCCCCTTGCTGAGCGCCTCGTTGACCTTGTTGTTGCCCGCCTTGATCTCGTCCTTGTTGCTGGCCCTGTTGACCCTGTCCTGGTTGCTGGCCTTGCTCGCCCTGGCCGGGCTGCTGTTGACCCTGTTGCTCGGCCCGGCCCTGCTGGTCCTGCTGTTGACCCTGGCCCTGTTGTCCTCGCCCTTGTTGGCTTTTCTGCTGGCTTTGACCCTGCTGCCCCTGACCTTGTTGTTGGCCGGGTTGCTGTTCGCCTTGACCTTGCTGATCCTGCTGTTCGCCCTGGCCCGGTTGCTGGCCTTGTTCCTGCCGGCCCTGCTGTTGTCCTTGTCCTTTCTGCTGGCCTTGTTGACTGCGGCCCTGCTGCTTGCTTTGTGCTTGCTGTTTGGTCTGCTCGCCCTGGCCTTGCTGGTTTCGCTGGTCGTTCTGCTGACCTTCACCCGGCTGCTGTTCGCCTTGTTGGTCTTCGCGGCCTTGTTGTCCGCCAGCTTGGTTTTGCCGGTTGGTATTTTGCGCGAGCTGGTTGTCTGGCCTCTGGTTTTGGCCCGAAGTTCCCGGTGGACGGCCAGTTGCGCGGGCCATTTCGCGGTCGAGTTCCTGAGCGAGATTTTCAAGCTCGGCCTGCGCGCGTTTAAGGGCAGCGGTCTCGTCGCCGAGCACGCTTTGGGCTGCCTTTTCGACGCCTTGCCGCAAGTCGTCGAGTCCCTTCGAGGCGTGTCGCGAGGCGGCTGCGGCTTCAGGAGCGATTCCGACTTCGGCGAGTTGCTCGGCGGCTTTTAGCGCCTCGGGCACCTTTTGCTCGTTCGTCTTGTTCACGGCATCGAAGAGATTCTTCGCGAGCAACGGCTCGGAATCCTCTGCGGAGGTCACGGTTGAACGCATGCGATCGAGGAGCTTGTCGAGACCGGTTTGCTGCTGCTGAAGATCGCGCTTTGTCTGTTCGCGATCGCCGTCGTCGCGAAGTTTGTTGGGCCGTTCCTTGGTTTGCTCTTCGAGCTTCTTGGTCAGCTCTTCCTGTTTGGTGTCGAGCTTGCGAGCTTCGTCGCGCAAGTCGGTCATTTCCTCGGAGAATTTGTTCGAGGCTTGCTTGCGCAAGTCGTCGCGAGTCTGATCGAGCTGTCGGCCTGCACGCGTCCCTGCCGTGACGGCCTGCGAGAGCTTGTTTTGCTCGATCGCTTCACCCGCCTTCTGAATGTTCTCGCGGCTCTGTTCGACTTGCTCTCGCGCCTCGGCCATGCGGTCGCGATTTTCCTCGCGTTCCATCCGCTCCTGGAGCTCGTCGGTGTCGCGGAGGATTTGCTGCTCTTGCTCGCGAAGCCGCTTGAGTTGACGTTGAAGTTCTTCGCGGGCTTCGGGTGTCTTGGCCGCGTCGAGGGCCGACTGCATCTCCTTGAGTCGCGCGTTCAAATCGGCCTGACGCTGGGCCAGTTCTTTGAGCCGGTTGAGCACCTGTCGAGTCTCGGCCTGCTCCTGCTCGCGTTTGGTTGTAGGCTCCTGAGCCTTCGCCGATTTTTGCTGCTCGTAGCGGTTCTCGTCGTTCGAAAGCTCGAGTTGATTGAGCTGACGCTGCGAGGGACTGCCCGACGACGACGATCGACTGCTTTGCTGCTGACGTTGATTCCGCTTCACAACGTCGAACTCGCGGGCACGCAATTTCAGGAGTGCTTGTGATGCCGCTTGCTCGGCCGAAAGGGCTGGATTGAGGCCTGGGACCGAGGCGTTTTTGGCAACCGCGGCGAGCTTCGCCTCAGCGTCTTTCATGAACGTCAGCGCAGTTTTGAGGTTTGCCTTGGAAACCTCGTCGGTGAGCTTCTCTCCCAGCGCTTCGGCTTTCTCGATCGCCGATGCTTGTCCTTGCCGAATCGCCTCGGCGTCCGCTGCAAAGGTGTCGGTGGGCTTCGCGCTGGTTTCGCGGCGGATCAGCTTCCAGGTCGCGTTGATGACCTCTTTTTGCAAGTCCGAAAGTTCGCCAGCCTCGCGGGCGTTGCCTTGCTGACCTTCCTGTTGCTCGCTTTCGGAGCCGCCGGGAGGAGCTTCACCTTGCCGGAAGATTTCCTCAAAGTGGCGAACCTCGGCGAAAAACATATCGCCCGACGTGCGTCTGGGCTTGCCGTCGGGGCCAAGATCTTCGGCCCAGAAGAAATAGGTGACGAGCTGGTCGGGCGCGGCTTTGAGCGACTCGAACGCCAGGATGTATTCATCCTGTACTTTCTTGGGCGCCTGAGTTTTGGAATCGACCTTTCCCAACTCCAACTCGTTCGGTTCGCCGCCAGTGACGCTGTAGGTCAAGCCGCGCCGGATCACGCCGAAGTCATCTTCGGCGTTGGCCTTGAGAGTGAGTTCTTCAACGGGCGAAACGCGAACGTCGTGCGAAGGCACTGTCACCGCTACCGCCGCCGGCTTGTTCTTCGATACGTTTACGACGATTTCGGTGTTCAGCTTGTTGGGTCGGCCTTGCTTGTCGACGAGCCTTACCTTGTAACGTCCCGACTCCGCGAGCGTCCAAGTCGCCTTGTAAATTGGTTCGTTGGGGGACGTCGTATCGGGAGTGAGCGGGATGATCTTCTCCGCTTTTTCGTCGACCAACTGGGCGATGGCGACCTCTTTGTTGAGGCGGCCGATGAGTGTAAGTTCGGTTCCTTCGACGGCGTTGACGTGGCGGACGTCTTCGACCGATTTCGTGTCGAGCGATGTGTATTGCGGGAAGACGAGCCGGGCGTCGGCACGCCGCAATTCGGGGTATTCGAAGACCTTGACCTTGTAGGTGGGAGAGGAGCCGCCATCGAAGGTCACGCGATAATTCATGTCGGCTTCGACCGACTCGACACGAGCTCCGAAGGCAGGATCTTCCAGGCTTCGCGTCATCGGGCGCGGCGCGGGCGTTTTGCCATCTTCCAAAACGAGCGAGGATTCGGCAGGTACGGCCTTATCGAACCGAGCCACGACGAGAAGCGGCGCTCCACGCTCGACCTCGGTGTCTCCGGGATCGACCGTGATCGAAGGTAATTCGCCCTTCGCTACCTCAACGCCAGACTCGCCATTTGCACCTTGAACGAATGACGGCCTGACAAGCCAGAACGATGCGGCGACCAAAGCAACGAACGAAACCAGATGAAGCGCATCGGCGGAGAGGATGCGACGAGTCGGTACGGTGTCGGTCCAGCCGTGGGTGCGGCGATGATCGAGCGCGTTGCGAACGACAGTCGACTGCAAGAAGCCAAGTCGGCCGCCTGATTTTGTCACCTCTTCGAGCGCGGCGAGCAGGCCAGCATTCAGGCTCGGGTGAGCGGCTTCGATTTGCCGGGCGATCCAGGTCGTGTCTCGTGCCGATCTCAGCCCGAGAAACAGGCACGTGAGGGCCGACACGCCGGCGAGAATTGAGAGTGTTGTCAGCAAACCAAAGCTTGGTACGCTTCCACGAGTCGCAATCGCACAGCACGCGACGACGATCGCCCAGATTGCCCAGCACGCCGCGAGGCCGAAGCCAAGATTGACGCGCCGGAAGCGGCGGCCGACCTGTTCCAACGCATGACGAAGTTCGTTGCTCATGCCGACACGGCCTCCCCTGCTTGGACCGTCCGGGGACGCGCGAGGCGCCCGGCCAGCCAGGTTTCGACGGTCAATGCGGCGACCGCCGCCAGTACCAGCCACCGCCAGTACTTCTGGCGACCTTCGAGCTCAGCGTTTTGCAGTTGCCTGAGTTCTTCGGGATTTGCTGCCGCCATTTCAGACCTTGCGAGCCGGCAGCCGAGCTGTTCGAGCGTTTCATCCGCCAGCGGCGACGTTTTGCTTTCGGCCGGGTCGAGATTGACTGCGAATGACCAGGGAACACCCTTCAAATCGGCGACGTAAACGCCAGGTTGGTCGGCTCCTTCGAATGCCGACGCTCCTTTTGCGACCGCAGATGATTTGCCGTCGGGCTTTCGGATGGTGAGACTCATCGCGGGATCAACTGAGGCGGGCAGCGGGATTCGATCGCCAATGGTGTAAATTGCGTCGGTGTCAGGGCGACGCTCGCGCGATTCCAGTAGGCCGGCCATCAACGGAACAAACTTCGACGAACGCGCGAGCTGGCTGTCGGCCGGCCGCCAACTGCTTGTCATTAGCAATAAGCGTCCCTTGCCTACAGTCTTTTCGATGAGTGCGGGATCGCCGTTTTCGAAGCGTGCGATGACGCGCGATTCGCCGAGTGCATTGGCTGCGACTTTACGGTGTTTCCAAAAGCGGATCTTAGTGAAATCGTTGAATTGTGGTCCGGCGAGCGGAGCGAACAGCGGATGCTCGAAAGCGATTTCGCCGAGCATCATGTCCCGATTGTTCGAGCTTTCCGCCGCCTCAAAAGGTGCAACGCCGGCAATCGTCGCCACTGTGGCGAGGGACCCAGGCCCATTGACGACCGCGAACACCGTCCCGCCCGCGCGAGCGTACTCGCGTAGCCGACTGCCGTTTTCGGCGTTTGTTTCGCCTAGAACGACTGCTAACGAAACCGCCCTAGGGTCGAGCGAGAGCGAAGCGCTCGTCGCGATAGCATTCACCTTCACACCGCGCTTGGGATCGTCCTGAAAAACACGCATCAAGTAATAGAGTGAACCCGAAGGATCGTCGGCCGCGTCGTTTGTAAGGGCGACGACATTTGCCTCATCGCGAATGGGATCGGCGAACGCGAGTGTATTGTCAAACGCGCTGTCGTCACCTTGCAGAACCAGCGAGACACGTTTGCGGTTCGTATTTACGGGTCGGGGAACGCGGACCACGCGGCTTTCGCCGGCGGGAACATATGTGGAAATTGGATCGCCGACGGTTTTGCCGGTCTCGTCGACCCACGAAAGTGTGAACGCGTCCTTGTGTGAAGCGGTGTCGTTGGAAACTCCGACGCGGCGATCGGGACCAAGCCCTTTGTCGGCGGCCGATTTGTTCTTGCCTGTTTCTGGTTCGGCGTCGGCGAGTGGATGAATCCCCGCGTTCGAGCCGAGATCGGCGACGCGCATCGGTTCGAGAGTTACGTCGGAAGGCCACTCGAGGCCGCCGAGTTCGTCGAGTCGCGCTCCGCGCGGGAGGTCGCTCACGAGAATGACACGGCGCGGGACGTGCCCAGCCGATCCAGTGGCGTCGTTGCCGCCCGAAACAGCAGAGACCGCATCGACGAGCGCCTGGCCGAGGTGTGTTCCGCCCCACGTGGGAGCAAGTTCGTTCAGACGTGCGAGCGCGACCGCCTTGCGCCGGGCGGGATCGAGCGTGGCGGATTCCTCGAAGCTGAGCATTATGCGCGTCTGGTTGTCGAAGGCGAGGAGCGCGAGTTTGTCGCGTGCATCGGCGGTTTCGATCACGTCGCTCGCGATTTTTTTTGCCTTCGCCCATAGATCGGCGAGCCTCATACTGGCGCTGGTATCGACGAGCAGAACGACGCGTCGGCCAGGTGTGTCGCCAGGATCGGCTAGTGCTTGTTGTCGAAAAAAGGGGCGGGCGAACGCGAACGCGATCAGCACCAGTGCCAGAGCGCGGAGGGCGAGTAAAAGCCAGTCGTCGAGCCGGCTCCGACGCGTCACCTTGGGCGGCGACGGCGTGAGGAACATCAGCGAACTGAACGGCATTTCGCCCCTGGGCGTGCGGCGAATCAGATGAAAGAAAAGCGGAGCGGCGATCGCCAGAGCGCCCAGGGCATAGAGCGGAGCGAGAAAGCTCATACGACGCCCCCACGGCCAGAGGCGGCTCGCCGGTTCGTCGAACGCCCACGCCGGGCCCTTGCTCGCAGCAAGTCGAACAGCACGAGTTCAAGCGGGCGATCGGTTGTCACCAATTCATAGTCGACGCCCAAATCGAGGCAAGTCTGAGCAATTGCAGCATTGTGAGCGGCGAACTTTTTCAAATAGCTGGCGCGGGATTCTGCCGGATCGACGTAGAGATCGCGTCCCGATTCGGCGTCGCGAAATAATGCAGCAGATTCGAACGAGAAATTCACCTCGGCGGGGTCGAGAATTCGCAAGACAACCACTTCATGACCGCGCGACCGCAAATAGCCGAGCCGGGCTTTCAAGGGCTCGGCCGGGGCGAGCAAATCCGACAGCAGCACGACCAGCCCGCGTTTTTGCACGGTCGCGGCGATCTGGTCGAGCGGGTCAGTCAGATTGGTGGCTTTTCCTTGCGGCTCGCGGGCGAGGATCGCCATGATTCGCCGCATGTGGCCGGGGCGATGGCGGGCGGGGAGATAATCGGTGATTGTATTTTCAAATGTCAGAAGGCCGACGGCATCGCGCTGGGTGTTGAGGAAGTAGGCGAGCGTGGCGGCAGTGGTGCGGGTGTATTCTGCCTTTGAATAGCCGAGCGTGCCGTAACCCATCGACCGGCTGTTATCGACAATGAGATAGCAGCGCCGGTTTGTTTCGTCCTCGAATCGCTTGATGTAATAGCGGTCCGACTTGGCATAAAGACGCCAGTCGAGATAACGCGGATCGTCGCCCACGCTGTACTCACGGTACTCGCTGAACTCGACCGAAAAACCGTGGTAGGGGCTGCGATGAATGCCTTTGAGAAAGCCTGTAACGACCACCCGGGCGCGAACCTGCAGGTTCTTGATGCGCATCAAGGTGGCCGGGTCGATTAGCGACGAAGACGGCCGGGCCGACGCTCCTCGAGCGTTTGCGGTTTGAGTGTCGGTGGCTGGTTCGTTGCTAGACTTTGGCATCAGGTGATTGGCGCTTTTACATGTTCAACGAGACGATCGATCACCGAATCGACCGAAACACCATCGGCCTCGGCTCGATAGCCCAGCAGGATTCTGTGTCGTAATGTCGGGTGAGCAAGTGAGCGAATGTCCTCGGGCGCGACGTGAAATCGGCCGCCCAGAAGCGCGCGAACCTTGGCTCCAAGAACGAGCGATTGGGCTGCGCGAAGTCCTGCTCCCCAACTCACCCAGTCATTAACGAACTTGGGGGCGTCGGGACCAGGGCGGCTTGCCGATGCTAATCGAACCGCATACCGCACGACATCTTCGGCGATCGGCACTTTGCGGACGACTTCGTGGAATTGCAGAACGTCGGCACCGTCGAACAGCGGCTCGATCGGCTCGAACGCGCGAGCCGTTGTTTGCTTGACGACCGACACTTCATCATCTTCGGATAGGTAATCAACGATGACGTTGAACATGAATCGATCGAGCTGGGCTTCGGGGAGCGGATACGTCCCTTCCATCTCGATCGGATTTTGCGTGGCGAGAACGAAGAACGGTTCTTCGAGCGGATAGCGAACGCCGGCCGCGGTGACCTGGTGTTCCTGCATCGCTTCGAGGAGCGCGGCCTGGGTTTTGGGTGGGGTGCGATTGATTTCGTCGGCGAGAATCACGTTGGCGAAGATCGGCCCTTTGACGAACTGCATTCTGCGCCGGCCGTCGGTTGTTTCTTCGAGGATTTCGGTGCCGGTGATGTCGGCCGGCATGAGGTCGGGCGTGAACTGGATGCGCTGAAACTTGAGGCGAAAAATCTGAGCGATCGTGCGAACGAGCAGCGTTTTTGCGAGTCCAGGCGCGCCGGTGATGAGGCAGTGGCCGCCGGCGAAAAGGCTGATGAGAAGCTGATGCGTCGCCTCCTTCTGGCCGACGATCACCTTACGCAGCTCGTGTTCGATTCGGCCACGGCTTTCGTGCACCTTCTCGACGGCGAGTCGTTCGTTCTCAAAGGCAAGGGCGGAATCGTCCTTCGTCACGCTCGCTCCTCTCGCTCGGTCTGGGTCGGGACTGGCTCGGCATGGGTCATTTGCCGCGCGGCCGGGTCAGTGGGTCATGGCGTAGGTGACGATGTTGATGCCCATCGGGTACGCCTTCTTTTCGGAAAACTCGTGGAAGTACCAGGGATCTTCCCCTTCGCGCTCCCAGCCATCGCCGAGGTCGGTGTTGTGACAGATGATCGCCATCAAGCGGCCCTTATCATCCGTCAACCCGCGATAGTGAACCTTGCTGGTATCGCTGCCGTCGCGGGAATATTCGTAGGTGATCCCCTGGCTCCGGCCCCACTGGGCGGCGTTGATGCTGGGAACCTGCGGCTTTTCTTTGAGCTTGTAGACGCAACGGAAAATGTCGTGGTCGAGCGGAAGCTCTTGCGGCTCGCGATCCGGAAACACACGCTTGAGTTGATCGCGGAGATTTTCGTACTGGTTATCACCCCAGAAGTCGTCAACCATCAGGAAGCCGCCGTTAAGCAGGTAGCGACGCAGGGCCACGACCTCTTCGTCGGAGAAATAAAGGCTTCCCGGCTCGATCATGTAAATGAATGGGTAGTCGAACAACTTTTCATCAGTCAGTTCGAGAATGATCGGATTGGGCTCGACCTTGAGCGACGTAAGTTGCTGGAGCCGATAGGAGAAATTGAGATCACTATCGGGGAAGTCGGTCGCCCAGCCGCCTCCGCCACCACCTCGACGTCCAAATCCACCTCCGCCACCGCCCCAGACCGACGTGTATTTGACGCGGACGAATGTGAACACATCGCTCTTGAAGCGACTGTCATTTTTCCAGTCGGGCACACCGGCGCGGTCGTCTGGGAGGCTGGGAATGCCGCCTCCGCCGTAGCGGCCGCCGAATCGCTGAGCGATGGCGACCCCGGAAGCAACGAGGAGCGCAAGTGGCAAGACGAAGAGAATCAGCCGACGGCGTTGGTTCATCGGGATCGCGCTCCATCGGACTTGGGCTTCGTCGCGGTCAGTTCGAGCAGCAGTTTATGAGCGTCGAGAAAGCGCGGAGCGTTTTCCAGACTCTTGAGTACTTCGCGGCGGGCCTCGTTTGTATTGCCGACCTGCTGC
This sequence comes from uncultured Isosphaeraceae bacterium, assembly GCA_945957605.1. GTDB lineage: Bacteria > Planctomycetota > Planctomycetia > Isosphaerales > Isosphaeraceae > CAMFLR01. Next base: position 1,178,909 of record CAMFLR010000001.1, on the reverse strand, counting down.
AGCAACCTGGCAAGTCGATAGTGAGTGCCGGCGGGGTCGGATTCGTCGAGCACCGCCGCCGCGCGATACGCGATTACGGCATCGGCAGGCTTGCCGAGTTTTTCTGAGGCGAGAGCGAGACGCCGATGTGGTTCGGCTCGGAGCGGGTTGATCGCCAGAAGACGCTGGGAGTCGTCGGCCACGGCCGGCCAGTTGCTCGCGGATTCGTCGAGCTCGGACATTCGCAGTAGCGCGGGAAATGCGTTGCCGTCTTTCGATGCCCACTCGGCCAGCGCGGCGCGTTCGCTTTTGGCATCGCCGCCGTGGGCGAGTGTCGCGAGCAGGGCGTACGCGTTATCGGGGCCGAGGTATTCGGGGTACATCGTCTTGAATCGTTCCAGAGCTTCGCGGGCTTCCGTGACTTTCTTTTCGGCGACGAGCTTGGCGCCGAGACGTCGGAGGCCGTCGAAGTTCTTGGGATGGGTCTGAAGATAGGCCAGGATCGCCTTAGAATCCGCGTTGGGCGAGAGTTCCGACTTTTCCCACGTCAGTTCGGGGGCGACGGCCGAGGCGCGCGCTTTCGCGAACGCGGTGAACGCGTCGTCTAATTGAGAAAGCGTCAATTTCGTCCGAGTTGGCAGCGCCTCGTTCAAAGCAACTCCGCGACCGAGGTCATCAAGCACTCCATTGAGTACTTCAGGGCCGAATTTCTTGACGAGAAATTCGATCGCCAGGGCGGATTCGTAATATGCGAATTGAAGCTTTAGCGCCGAACCCGGCGAGAGAAACGCCGAGCTGAGCTTGCTAAGTGGCGTGAAGCCCTCGCCCAGAATCATCGCCCGATACTCGGGCCGCATCGTTGACGCCCAGGCAGGATTTTCCCGTTCTTCTTCGTAAACGGAAATCCCTTCGCTCAGCCAACGCGGCATTTTGTTCTTCGTTTTCGTCAATGTGATGACGTGACAGAACTCGTGCCAGAGCACGCCTTCCCAGTTCGAGGGGTGCTCGCCTTGTGACGCCGGGCTATTGGCGGTGACGACGTTGCCAAAGCAAACGCCGAGAAAGCCGTCTGCGCCTGGAAGGCCAAACGTTCGAACCGCGAATTCCTTCTTCTGCGGGAAGATTTCAACGATCACCGACGGCGGAGGCGTTACGCCGTAAGTCGCGCTCAGTTTCTGCTTGGCACGCGAGAGCAATGCAACCACGCGAGTTCCATAGAGCTCTGCCTCGCGCGGATCCATTCGGATGATGAAGCCGTCGGCCTTGATCGTGGCGAAGCCTTTAAGCTTGTCGCGCAGGTTCATCAGGTTGAAAGCGACGATGTTGTACGAGTCCTTGGCAAACACCGCCTCGGCGAGTGTCCAGCCGCCGTCTTCATCGCCAAGTCGCAACAGATCCTGACAGAGTTGGAGTTTGACGCCGAGATGTTCGGGGTCAAACGTTAATGCCTTGCGCTGGTATTCCGACCCTTCAGCGAAGCGGTATTTTTGCGAAAGCTTGCGGCCGATGAGGTGATCGACCTCGGGATTTTTCGCCCACGAACCAAGTGCGGAATTTCGTGCCGCAGTTTCACCGACTGTATCAGCACGAAGGTGAGCGAGCACTGCGCGATAGGCCAACGCTCGCGACTCACGCGGATTGATTTCGAGCACCGTTTTGAGCACAGCTTCAGCTTCGGTGTACTGCTCGCCATCGATGAGATGATCGGCTCGTAGCAGGAGGCTGTCGGTGTGTTTTGGGTTAATCGCCAGAGCTTCGGAAATTGCCTTCTCCGACTTTGCGCGGTCGTCGCTGGAAAAAGCGAGGGCGGTTAGATAGTGAAACCTCGGCTCGGTGCTCGCGGTCTTGGGGGCTTTGGCCAAAGTTGCGGCGGCGAGAGCGTTATCGTCCTTTTCTAACGCCAACTCTGCCGTGGCGAGGTGTGCGTCGACAAGGTCGGGTTGCTGTTTAACGGCGATGTCGAAGAACTGGTCGAGCACCTTGCGGGCGTCGGCGCCTCGAAGCAGAAAGAAACGGCCGAGAGCGACTCGGCCTTCGGCGTTGCTATATCGATAAGGAGCGGTTCGGGCGAGGGTTTCGATCACGCCCATCTCTTCGTCGGCCTCGTCGTCCTTGTTACTGAGGCGGTAGACTTCGCGACCGAGGAGATGAATGGGAATGCTTGCGGGGAATCGCCTTCGCGCTTCATCGAGCGTGACCAGAGCATCGACGTACTTGCCTTGCGCGAGCTCAGTTTGAAGTTTCAGCCGATGCCAGGGCTCGGAGGAAAAGACCATCGCGGTTTCTTCGGCGACGGCCTTGGCGCACTCGTCGTACTTGCCGGTGCGGAAGAGGTTCTGGGTCTCTTCGAGGTCGGCAGCGCGCGCGGGGATGCTGGTTGCGAAGATCAGGCCAACAAAGGTAACGGCAAGCCAGCAAGGGAGGGAGAGGAGGGGCAGTCCCGGGCCAGCGTGTTGTTGAGAGTGTCGGACCGCGGCGGACGCGAGCATGGGACCTTCCGTTCGGAAACGTCGACCAGCCGAGCGAGAGGAACGGTCGATTGTATTCGACCCGTGCGCCGGTTTGTCAAGTTTTTCCAAGCATGGGGGCAGATCGGTTGGATTCCGCCGACCGCCTTTCTTTCGTTGGTCATGGATGATGCCATTCAATATGAGTGAATGAAAATGAAATCCATTTAATTAAATTAAATTCATTCAGATCGGCAGTTCGAGCTGATGTTCGCCTTTGGGTTCGGAACCGTTCGCGAGCGACGACAGTGTCACTCCGAGCAGCCGAATCCCTTTACTTACAGGGAAAAGTGGTTCGAGGAGTTCAAATGTGATGGCTTCGACTTCAACAGATGCCGCTAAGGTCCCGTCAATCGTCCGGCTTCGGGTGACTATCTGAAAATCGGTGTACTTCGCCTTAAGAGTGACTGTGCGGCCTCGAAGGTTCGACTGCTCGTAGTATGACCAAACTTTGGTAATAAGCGGTTCGAGGGCGGTGCGAGCTTCGTCAAAGGTGAAGAGGTCGGTGCCGAAGGTTCGTTCGGCACCAATCGACTTGCGAGCGCGGTCGGGGCAGACTGGGCGATCGTCCAATCCACGCGCGAGCCCATAATAATACGAGCCCGACTTGCCAAAGTGTTGTTGCAGAAACGTCAGCGTCTGTGCCTTCAAGTCTCCGCCGTTATTGATGCCGAGTCGTTCCATTTTGGCTCGTGTCACGGGACCAATCCCGTGAAATTTGCCAATGGGGAGCGCTTCGACAAACGCGGGACCGTTTTTGGGTGTGATCACGAAAAGTCCGTCGGGCTTGCGCTCGTCGGACGACATCTTGGCGAGAAATTTGTTGTAAGAGACCCCGGCAGATGCAGTCAGGCTCGTTTCGGCGCGAATTCTTGCACGAATCTCTTTGGCGATCTCGGTCGCGGAGGGGATCGACTTCAGGTTTTCGGTCACGTCGAGATAGGCTTCATCGAGCGAGAGTGGCTCGATGAGCGGCGTGAATTCCGCAAAAATCGCGCGGATCTGTTGCGAGACGGCCTTATAGACTTCAAACCGTGGTTTCACAAAGATCAGTTCTGCGCATTTCCGTCGCGCAGTGACGGAGGGCATGGCCGATCGCACGCCAAATTTGCGAGCTTCATAGCTCGCAGCTGCCACGACGCCTCGATTACTCCCGCCGCCCACGGCGACCGGCTTACCGCGAAGCGACGGATCATCCCGCTGCTCGACCGACGCATAGAACGCATCCATGTCGATATGAATGATCTTGCGATGACGGGCAAGCTGTCCCGCGCCCGGAGGTCCAGAATTGGTCATCAACGAGACTGACTGCTCGATCTCCGACCCTGGCATGTAGGTCGAGGCCACACGCCCCCCTCGTTGACTCGCTGGCTTCAGGCACTCGCGACTCAGTCTGGTGTGTACTTTACCAGACGAGTGTCCACTTGTGTACAGAAATTCCAGGGCCCACAACCGACGAGGCACGAATCGACAACGAGCGGTGGCTTCGGAATGCTCAATGCGAGTGCCGGACAGTAAATTGCCGCACTGTTTGTTTATGACCCAAAAGACAGATGCGGGTATCAGGTCTCGTTCTTTCCGTTCACTTGCAAGCCGACAATCGGCGGGTCGTCTTCTCGCGGTTTGCCAACTTTTTCTTCCAACTCGGCTTTTACTTCTGCGATGGATCGCGACGAGGCTTCGCCAGCTTGGAGAACCTGGAAAAGGTCGTGGATTTCTTTCACTTCGCTTTCGCTTCGATCTTCCAAATTGATCAATTGCGGGCTCGCTTTTGACACCGCTGCTAGAAGTTCGTTCAACTTCACTTGCATGGCGAGCGTGTCCTTCGCTTGCGACCGCTGGAGCAGGAAGAGCAAAAGGAAAGAGACCATCGTTACGATTTCTTCGACCAGGTCATAAGCGCTTGACCAACCTACAACCACGCTCGCGCCGAGCCAGAACGCAAGGAGTGAGAACGCCGCGTGCGTGCCCCAAGGACTGCTGACGAAGTCTGACGTCCGCTTGGAAAGAGACTCGAAACGATGCACCGTTCGCCAGGCCCGCCTGTGCGTTGGCAACTCGGCACTTGCGTCATGTTGCGAGAGATGTGGGTCGCGATTGTCCATCGCCTTGCTCAATTTCGAGGTCGATTAACCGCGGTCATAAAGGGACGCATGGCGACGAAACGAACTCAAAGGTCGCTCGATGACGGCTGCCGTTGATCGTTCACAGCATGCGGACTGCGAGAGTTGGTTAGATTAAATAATAGGCAAACCTTATGCCGTCGATTGGAGGCGATCTTCTTACGAAAACTCGATCTGTGGTCGATTTGAGGGAATCGCAGGCTTGAATTCTTGTTCGACTGATTGAATGAATTTAGATGATTGTGTCGCGCGAATATCACGGATCGGCGGAATGTTTTAATGGTTCAGATTGATCCGTGAGATGGTGCGACTGTCTTTTGAACGATATCGTCTAGAGATCAATTTGATCGATCACAACCGCGCTGTTCAGCATTCGCACGTTGAAGTTAGGTGAGGGAGATGTCGATGTCGCAGGCGAGCCGAGATTCCGGAGCGGTACTGAGCACCGAGCGTTTGTTGGCGTTTAGCACTCACACGGTTTTTGCGGCGTTTGAGCGTCCTGGGCAGCTTGCTCAGTGGTGGGGACCCGATGGCTTTACCAACACTTTTCAGCAATTTGAATTTGTGCCGGATGGCAGGTGGCTTTTCATCATGCACGGCCCGAATGGGCACGATTATCCCAACGAGAGTGTCTTTCGCGAGATTGAGCCCAACGGCAAGATCGTGATCGAGCATGTTGTGCAACCGTGGTTCACGCTTACGGTCGTTTTGACGGCTCGCGGCGACAAAACTCTTCTCACTTGGGATCAGGAATTCGAAAACGCGGAGATGGCCACGCGACTGCGTTCGATTTGCGAGCCGGCGAACGAGCAAAACCTCGACCGGCTCGAAGCGCTGCTTGCAAGCGAGAATCCGTGAAGGCGATTGAGTTGGGGCGATCTTCAAACGTTCACTTCGCCTCGGCCATCTTTCGGAACTCGGCCTGGGCACCCTTAAACAATGACTCAACCGCCTTGCGGTCATCAGGGGTTGCGTAACGGTTGCGGGCCGCGACCGCTTGCAACATCTGATCGATCCAGTCGACAAAGAAGCGAGCGTCGTCCCGGCTGCTGATCTTTTGCCCTGCGACGTTCACATAGACAGGACTCGTATGCGCCCAGGCTGGGCCATCGAAAATGAAAGGATGGTCGGGACCAGTGACTCGCAACGCAACCCAGCCGCTGTTTTCCATCGCGAAATCGAGCGCCAACGACTTCCTCTTGATGTCGTCATTCTCGTTGATCACCACGTTTTCAGTCGCCACGACCTTGCCGTTGGCGATCACTTCGATTTTGCTGAAAGGAACATAACTCTCAACATTTGCGATGATGTGCACTTTATCCGCGGACTTCAGCTCGCATGTTTCGCCTGGCCCTTTGCTATTTACTTCAAGAGAGAGAATAGGCCCGTTGGTGACGAAGGATCGGCCGTTCTTTAGACCGGCGAGCCAACTCTGCATGGAGAACGGTTCCGATGCCTTCACATAGACGCGATCGCCGCCGAGTGGGTCGGTCGAACGATCGAGCAGGGCATCGGTGCCGACGCAGGCAGAGAGCTTCAATCCGCAATTGAGAAGACGATACCAGAGTTCGGTCGACCTCGTTTCGTCGCTGTTGTACGACATCAAGTCGACCGCGTGTACCATGCCGAGGATCGCATCGATCGGCAGTTCTCGGGCAGCACCGCTCGGCTTGGCGGTATCCTTGTCGAAGGGAATTGGCTCGTTTTTGAACAGGGGATGGCCATAGGTCACCACGCCGCCTTGACGGGTCGCTTCCTTAGCCATCACGTAATTGGCCGGAAAATCGAGCCGGTTGGGCGTATTGTCGAACCCGGTGTATTGCGGCTCGACGAGCTTGTTGATTCCAAAAAACTGCATGTGGCCATAAATCGTGCTGCGCATCTCTTCGCCGAAGACGAGGAGATGCCGATCGGTCGAACTGGCGTGCGGCTTGCCAGTGATCAACTCAGCGTCGCGAATATCGTCGCCGACATTATTAGAAACGCACAGATTTACATAATTAATATCTTCGGCACGAGCGGCGATCAGAGCGTCTGCCACGTTGACGTTGATCGGTCCGCCGGTGTGTAAATGAACGTGTGAATCTCCGGAGTACCAGCCGCGCGCGGCCATGTCGATCCACCGCTTCATCGGTACGGTGATTTCCGTCGTCTTTGCAGGATCAACAGTGATCGTCTGTGGAACGGTTTCGATTCCGCCACTGAACGTTAACTTTGCGACGCCTGGCGGTAGGTTCACCTCGAATGAATCGCTCGCGTAGAAATAAGTCTCACCGCGACTTGTTTTGCGCGTCGCTGCACCTGCGGGAGCCACTGGTTTGCCGTCGCTGCCGACAACACTCACGCGAGCAGCGACTGCCTTCTCGTCGCGTCGCAAGTTAACGCGGAGTTTTGTTTGAGCGTCGCGAGTGAAGTCGGAATCATCGAGGACGATTCGGAAAATTGTTCCTGCGTAGCCGACGAGCAACAATTCGCCATTGGCATCGACACCGAACGACGAAATGCGCTCGGGCGAATCGCCGATCTGTCGAACCCTGACGAGTTGACGATTTGCTTGTGTCAAAGCCCAGATATTTTTCGATTCAAAATCTCCGAAAACATATGCACCCCGATAAGACGGGCTGTGGTTCCCGCGATAAACGTACCCGCCCGTGACCGATGGACCATACTTGCGGCGGTAGGCGAAGATGGGCGGTGTGTACTGGACGCCCGGCTGGCGGTAGCGGTCGGAGAAGGGCATGAACGCTTCGAATACGTTCCATCCATGATTCTCGCCGGTGCGCGCAATCGTCACTCTCTCAAACAGATTTTGGCCGACGTCGCCGATCCAGAGTTCGTTCGTCGAAGGGTCGAAGCTGAATCGCCAGGGCATGCGGAAACCAGATGCCCAGATTTCGCGGCGAACTGGCGGGGCGGCTGAGCGATAGGGATTCGTGTCGGGAATCGCGTATGGCTTGCCGTCGGTTTCGTGGTCGACATCAATCCGCAGGATCTTGCCGGTGAGTACCTTCAAATCCTGGCCGTGACCTTCGGGATCTTCCTGCGGTCCAGCATCGCCTGCGCCAATATACAAGAATCCGTCGGGTCCGAACGCGAGCATGCCGCCCCAGTGAATGTCCGTATCTTGGGGGATTTGCAAAAGGCGCCGAGACGGAACGCCGGCGTCACGTTTGAGGTCGGCGGTGGCTTGCCGTTCAACGATCACGGGCGAGAAAAAACTTCCCTGGTTGCGTACGTGATAGTTCACGTAATACTTGCGGTTTTCGGTGAACTTGGGGTGGAACGCGAGGCAGACGACACCTTCGAATTCGCCGGTCGTGGCTTCGTTGCTGAAGTCGGCGAAGAGTTCCTTTTTCGAGCCATCACTTGATTCTTCAAGCCGCCAGATCTTGCGAGTCATTTGCTCGACGACGAGAAACACGTTCTTGGTGCCCGGCACTGCGATGCACCAAACAGGATGATCGAACCGCTGCGCCTCGCTGTGAATGGGGGCGAGACGGATTGGCTTTTCGATTGCGGGAATTTCGTTGGGCATGCCCGGAAACGGCGACTCGCTTTCGGGTTGCTTCAACGATGCGAGATAGGCGATCAGATCGGCGAATTGCCCGGTCTTCAATGTCTTTTGCAGGCCGACGGGCATCAGCGAATCGCCGGTGCGCTTCTCTTGATCGATCTCACTCAGCGGTAGGCGTACAAGCTTGCCTTCAGCGTCGAACAACTCGAGCGCATCGTTGTTGCGCTTACGCAAAACGCCGGTATGAACCTTGCCATCTTTTGTCGTTGCGATGATCGTGCCGTAGTCGGGATGAATTGTGGCGCTTGGTTCGAGCACGGCTTGGATCAATTGCTCGCGACCGTACTTGTCGCCGATCGTCCCCAGGTCTGGACCGGTTTGCCGCTCGTCTCCCTTGATCGCGTGGCATTTCTTGCAGCCGACTGCCTCGGTTTCAAACACTGTCTTACCGCGCGTTGCATCTCCACCCGCGAGGGCTGCTCGTCGAAAGGGCTCGAGCGCTTGCGCGTCGATTTGTTGACCATAAGTTGTGTGGGAGATGCTCGCAAGCACAAGGCCGCACAGGCCAGAGATGAACATGGAACGGCGCATGGGTCGATTCCTGAGCAGCGGTCGGCTCCGTTTGATTGCCTGCACGTGGATGAGGTTATCGCCCGACTTCGTGGGAAAAGATAGCCCCAAGTTCAGCCATCGAATAATCGGCGAGTCGACGATCATGGATTTGACGGCGAATCTTTTGGCTCAACCTGGTCCCCACAAAGGGGCGACGAGTTGGGCATTCCACGATTCCCAATCCTTGAGCAATTCGGCGAATTTGGTGGGATTGCTGGTGGCTTGATCTTTTTGTTCGGCAGGATCGGTGTCGAGATTGTAGAGCTTGAGCGATGTCACGTTCGTCGCCCGCGCGTTTGATATGACGCCAGGTTCATCGACGGCTCGATCGTAGCGTACCAGCTTCCACGAACCACGACGGATCGCCATTTGTGGGCCTTGCCGCCAGTAGAGCGATTCATGCGGTGGTTTGGTTGATTTTCCCAGAACGTGGGGAAGCAAATCGACGCCGTCGACTTTCCAATCCGCGTGGGTCGGCACTCCTGCGGCTGCAAGTGCGGTGGGAAGCAAGTCGAGTTGGATGACAGGTGGTTTGAACTCAGTGTTCGCCGGTAGCTTTCCCTTCCACTGCATCACGAATGGGACGTGAATTCCGCCTTCGAGTGTGGTGCGTTTTGAACCTCGAAACGGATTGTTTTTCGCGCCGTTGGTTGTGGTTCCTAGCAGCGTGGGACCGCCATTATCGCTGAGAAATACGATCATCGTGTTTTCTTCGAGGCGGTTTGCCCGTAGCTCTGCAACGACCTTGCCAATCGCTTCGTCCATGCCGTCAAGAATTGCCGCATAGGCGCGACGTTCCTTATCGGCGATTGATGCAAACTTCTTCAGGCGATCATCGGGCGCTTGCATTGGCGTGTGCACAGCATTGAACGAAACGAACAGGAAGAAGGGATGAGTTTTGTGGCGGCGTATGAACGAGACTGATTCGCGAGCGATGGCGTCGGTCAGGTACGCTTGCTCTTTGATGACCTCCGTACCGCGCATGATACGCGCGTCGGGACCGGGAAAATAAGGGTGGGCGCCGCTGAGGAAGCCGAAGAATTCGCTGAATCCGCGACGCATGGGATGAAAATTGGGCGCGGCGCCTTGATGCCACTTGCCAATGAGTCCGGTTGCATATCCGGCGGATTTGAGATGGTCGGCGATGGTCGTTTCAGTTCGGGGCAAGCCGATGAGCGGCCCTTCGCCAGGGGGATTGTTTTCGTGTCCGAACCGCTGTTGATAGCGGCCAGTCAAGAGTCCCGCTCGCGTGGGGCTGCAGTTCGTTCCGGAAACGTAACCATTTGTGAATCGCACACCACTTTTAGCGAGTGCGTCGATGTTTGGAGTGGGGATGTCGGTGCAGCCGGTGAATCCGACATCGCCGTATCCCATGTCGTCTGCAACCAGGAACACGATGTTGGGGCGAGGTCGAACGTCGGCGAATGATGTTTGACCAAAACGCGCAGTCGCCAAAACAATCCCCAGCAAGACCAGCGCGTGCTTCGTCGACCGACTCATGATGTCCCGGCCCTTCAAGTGTTCTTCAAGTCCCGCTTGTATTTGCGCAAGAACATGGATCATAGTCGGCGCGGCATGCTGTCGCCAGGCGGCAAACTCACGTCTAAATTGGCACTCGGACGTCTTGACGTCTCATTCACGCCACATCGAAATCCTGGCGATTCTCAGCCTTGGACATGTGGAGCATTTTTTGATAAAGTGCACGTGATTGCAAGCATAGGGGGAAATGTCAGGTTTCCTTCGTGAATGTTTGCTGGTCCGTGATCGTATTGATGTGTCGGCGATGCGGCCCGATCCATTCCGGTTTGCTTGCGGTTCCTGCCAGTGCGCAGCCTCCCTCGTGATTGGGTTATGACGAGGTAGCGCTGGGCGACCTTCTGTTGCCGCTGGGTTGTGAGTGCCCTCCGCTCGTTCCCGCCCGTTCTACGTCCGTTGATTCATTCCAACGATTGCCGATTCATCCTGCCCCCCTAGTCCCGCCGCGAGACGACGAAGTCGCGACCGGCTCACACCGAAGGAGAACGTCCCTCATGGTCTCTGCTCAAACGGATTCGCGGCGAGTTCGCGGCTTCACGCTGATCGAGCTGCTGGTGGTGATCGCCATTATTGCCGTGTTGATTGCGCTGCTGTTGCCGGCCGTTCAGGCTGCGCGCGAGGCCGCCAGGCGCGCCCAATGCATCAACAATATGAAGCAGTTGGGCATTGCCCTGCACAACTACTCGAGCACGCACGAGCAATTTCCGATTGGTGTTTACCGCGTTCCTGCGACGGGCTTGAATCTGCCGAACGGTTACAAGGCCGTTTTCGTCGTCGGCCTCCTGTCGTTCATCGAGCAGGGGAATCTGTTCACAAGCTATAATATGAATCTGCTTTTTAACACGCCCGACAACGCGACGACTCGTCTTACACCGATTGCGGTTTATGCTTGCCCTTCTGATATCTCACAGATTTTCAATCAAGCGAGCGGCGGTACGTTCGTGCCGATGGATGTGAAGGGGAGCTACGGCCTGAATTGGGGTGCGAATAACTACTGGGATCAGGGGCTTGGAAATGGGTCGGCTGCGGCTCCATTCTATATGGGGTATGGTGCCAGGTTCTCAGCGATCACCGACGGCACGAGCAACACGCTGGCGATGATCGAGATGCGGCAGGCACCCTCGCCCAACGGTACACCGCAAGCCATCGATCGTCGCGCTCGACTTTGGAACGACGATAGCATTAATTACCAGGTGTCGACGCGCATGGCACCGAACAGCGGTGCGCCTGACTATGGTGTTTGCGTGAACGATCCCGGCCAAGCCTTGCCGTGCTTGACGGATACCAATTCGGCGAACGCGCTCACGTTTTACATGGGGGCTCGCGGCCGGCATCCTGGTGGCGTGAATACGAGCTTCTGCGATGGATCGGTTCGGTTCATCAAAAACAGCATCGCTTTGTCGGTCTGGCAGGCGCTTAGCACCATGAACCGTGGCGAGGTGATCTCTAGTGATCAGTACTAATTTGTCCATGATTCCGCGCGTGATGGCGGCGGTGTTCGCACTAGCGTTGATGACGATCGTGGGATGTGGCGGCAGCGCCGATAATTTCGAGCACTTGCCGATTGATGGGACGATCACGCTCGACGGTACGCCGCTCAAGTCAGGCCGGGTGAGTTTTATCGCGCAGGATAAGGGCGGCTCGGCTTCGGCCGACGTCAACGAGGGCGCGTTTCAACTGCGTGGTGCGGATGGGCTAAGCCCGGGACCGTATCGAGTTGAGATTTACAGCATCCAGCCGACCGGGAAGAAAGTCCCGAGTGCGGAGGATCCGACGACGATGATCGACGAGACAAAAAATCTCGTTCCGAAGCAGTACAACGCTCAGTCGGAACTGAAGGCGGATATTCCTGCCGGCGGCCCGAAGGAGCCTCTGTCGTACGCTCTCAAGAGCGCGCCTGCGAAGCGTGCACCGCGATAGGCGGCCAGACTTATTGCGGATCGAGAAAAACATAATCAAACACGGCCGGGCTGCACGTTGGTGTGGCTCGGCCGTATTTGCGCGCTAAATCGCGATCACACAGCCTCTCGAATTGGTTGGAAATGCGGATGACGGAATCGGGCGTGGCATCGCTCGGCCGGCGCTTGTATAACGAAGGCAACAGGTCATTCAGTGAAAATCGTTGCCGGTTTGTTCGGCTGATCTGCGTCTCACGCATCTGCAGGTTTTGACCAGGAGGGGAATGTGTCGCGCAGACTGCTCTCAGCTGTGTTGTTGGCCTTGGTTGCGATTGTTGGGGTATTTTCGAGCACCGTTCAGGCAGGGCCGATCAAGGCGGGAGCGGCAGCCGTTGATGTTTCGCCGTTGAAACTGCCGGTGATCGTGAACGGTGGATTTCTCGAAGCGCGAACGTCCACGGTTCATGATCGCTTGTTCGCGCGAGCGATTGTTGTTGATGATGGCGCGACCAGGATTGCGATCGTTGTGGTCGATTCGTGCATGATGCCGCGTGAGTTGATCGATCGCGCGAAGGAAGCCGCGAGCGCGAAGACGGGGATACGTGTCGACCGTATGCTCGTTTCCGCGACGCATACTCACACGGCTCCCGCTTGCATGGGAGCGCTTGGCACGCCCGTGGATGAAGCCTATGCAGCATTCTTGCCGAGCAGAATTGCCGAGGCAATTATTGCTGCCTCGGAACGACTTGAGCCGGCGCGAGTTGGCTGGATCGCGGTTCAAGACTTTGAGCATACGCACAATCGAAGCTGGATTTATCGGTCGGACGCAATGTTGACCGACCCGTTTGGCGAAAAATCGGTTCGAGCCAATATGCACCCGGGTTATCAGAATCCAAATACGATTGGGCCATCGGGGCCGGTTGACCCAGAGTTGTCGATCTTGAGCTTTCGGACGCGTGACTACAAGCCGCTCGCGCTGCTTGCGAATTATTCGATGCACTACTTCGGGACCAGTCCCGTTTCAGCCGACTACTTCGGCATGTTCGCCGATGGTGTGAGCGACTTCCTGCTCGATGGAAAAAAAGGTGTGCCGTTCGTAGCAGTGATGTCGCAAGGGACTAGCGGCGACCAGCATTGGATGGATTATAGCAAGTCGAAACGCGAAATTTCGATGTCAAAATATGCTGACCAATTGGCGCGAATTGCAGGTGACAATTGTGTGAAATTGCCATTTGAAGCTAATCCCCGAAAGATTCCTTATGAAAATGACCTAACAATTGCGATGGCCGAGACGAAGATTCAGCTAAAGCGCCGGACGGCGAATCCGCAACGGATTGCGTGGGCGAAGGATGTCATTGCGAAGATGTCGGGTGAGATTCCCAAGACTCAGCAGGAAGTGTACGCCAAGGAGGTGATGTATCTCGAGAATGAGCCGGTTCGAGAGTTGAAGCTCCAGGCGATTCGGCTGGGAAACCTGGCAATTGTGGCAATTCCCAACGAGGTTTACGCAATCACTGGGCTGAAAATCAAGGCGATGAGCCCGTTGCCTGCAACATTCACGATGGAGCTTGCTAACGGGGCGGAAGGGTATATTCCACCTCCGGAACAGCATCGCCTTGGTGGTTATACGACTTGGCCCGCGCGCACAGCGGGGTTGGAAGTTGGGGCCGAGCCGGCGATTCTCGAAGCAACCCTTAAGCTTCTCGAAACGGTTGCGGGAAAGCCACGAAAGGCGATGCCAGCCGTTCAAACACCGTATTCAAGCGCGATACTAGCGTCCAAACCTCGCGCGTTTTGGCGGCTTGGCGATATCGCCGGCGATCGTGCGGCAGACGCAACGGGGAATGTCGCGCCGGCACTCTACCAGGGGATGTACGCGTTCTACCTCGACGGTCCCGAGACAGGACCGGAGCGCGAGGCTCCACCGAGCAACCGCGCGGTTCAATTTGTGTCGGGAGGTTTAAAGGCAGCGCCGTTACGATTAGGAAATGACAGCGCAATTTCGTTTTGGTTCTGGAACGGCTTTCCGGATGGGATTCGCGAACGCAACGGACAGCTTCTTTCGGTGAGCGATTCGAAGGGCAAGACGGTCGTTTCGATCGCCCTGCGCAATCCTGCGAAGAATGTTGCGAGAATTGCTCTCTCGCCTGGTGGAGAAATCGGCAAGAGTCGCGTCACGCCCAAAGCGTGGCACCATTTAGCGCTCATGCGATCTGGCGAGCAAGTTGCAGTTTATCTCGATGGCGAGAAGGAACTCGTTGGCACAGTCGCCAGTGCGAATGCGGATGGCGATGTTGTGCTTTCATTCGCTGGAGGCGGAAGTGATGATCCGCCCTTCGAAGGGAAGCTTGCAGAAATCGCGGTCCACGATCGCTTGCTCGACGCAGGGGAGATCGGTCGCCTGGCGCACACCTCGCCGCGTGGGCAATGATCAGTCCGAGAGTGCGAAGACGTGGAATGAATCGCCGGCCTTTGTGCGAAGCTTGCCCGCGCCTCCTGCCGCGATGACCACATACTGCCGGCCGTTGACCTGATAGGTCGACGGCGTGGCGTATCCGCCGGCGGGAAGTTGGTACTCCCAGAGCATCTTTCCCGTTTGCTTGTCAAACGCGTGAAACCGCTCGTCTTTCGTTCCTGCGATGAAGACGAGTCCACCTGCGGTGACAATCGTACCTCCGAACGTCTCGGTACCGGTGCGCGGTATGCCGCGGGCAGTGAGCTCGGGATGCTCGCCGAGCGGCACTTGCCAGGCGATTTCTCCCTTGTTCAGGTCGATCGCACTCAACACACCCCAGGGCGGCTTGATCGCGGGATAACCTTCATTATCAACGAATTGAATGTAGCCGGTGTGAATGTATGGGCCATGTTTTTCACGATCGGCGGGCTTCGTTTCCGCTACGGTCAGAATGTTCGGGACATTGTTCGAGTTGATGTAGAGCAGGCCCGACGTCGGATCGAACGACGCGCCCGACCAGTTTGCTCCACCGTGAAAACCTGGGATTACGACCGTCCCTTCGACACTCGGTGGATTGAACGCGGGGCCGAACTTGATGGTGCGTAGCTTCGCCAAAACAAACGCAGTGTTCGCCGCACCGATGTTGGTGACGTTTGATTCATCCATCGTTTGCACGGCGAAGGGTGGTGGCTTGATGGGGACGGGCTGCGTGGCTGCGGCCTTTTCGCCGGGAACGGTTGAGGCCGGAACGGGCTGATCTTTCACGTCGAACAGCGGCTTGCCTGTGGTGCGGTCGAAGAGGAAGACATATCCGGTCTTCGTGACCTGTGCGACGGCGTCGATCGACTTGCCATCATGCTTAACCGTGACGAGATTGGGATAGGTGGGCAGGTCGTGATCCCAGATATCGTGACGAAGCGTTTGGAAATGCCAGACGCGCTTGCCGGTTCGGGCGTTGAGGGCGATTGTACAATTGGCGAAGAGGTTGTCGCCCGGGCGATCGCCGCCGAAGAAGTCGAATGCGGCTGAGCCGAGTCCGGCGAAGAGGAGGCCGCGCTTGACGTCGACGGTAAGTCCGCCCCACGCATTTGTGGCGCCGCGGTCTTTCCAGGAATTGCCGAGCCAGGTGTCGTTGCCGAACTCGCCCGGGCGCGGCACGGAGTGGAATTGCCACAGCTGCGCGCCGGTGCGGACGTCGAACGCGCGAATGTCTCCGGGTGCAGTGACTCCGGGCCCTTCGCCGCATGAGACACCGACGATAATCGTGTCATTGTAGATCGCCGGCGCCGATGTGGGGCCATAGGGCAGCTTGGCGAACTGCGGCGCAAGTTCGTCGCGCAGGTTGCGAACGCCACCCTTGCCGAAAGTTGGATCGAGCTTGCCGTCGGCTGCGTTAAGTGAAAACAGCCGGCCATCCGACGTGCCGTGGATGATGCGTCGCGCACCGTTTGGCTTGCCGTCGGACCAGTAAGTGCAGCCGCGGTTCACTCCGCCTGACGCCGGCGTGTGCGGAAACGGATGATCTCTGAGCGGGTCGAAGTTCCAGAGTTCGGTACCGGTCGCGGCGTCGAGCGCAATCACACGGAGATATGCGGTTGTGATGTACATCACGCCATCAACCACAATCGGCGTGCATTCAATTGTTTTGCCGGGTCGTCCTTTGAGTTCGCCGGTGTGATAGGTCCAGGCGGGCTTGAGGCGAGCGACGTTGCTGCGATTGATTTGGTCGAGCGGTGAGTAGCGCATGCCGCCGGGATCGTTGCCCACGACGCGCCAATCGGTGTTTGGCGATTCGGCGTTTGCGAAGGTTGCACACAGCAGACAGGGAGCGAGCAACGAGAAGGAGAATCGCATAGAACTGCTCATTCCATGAGAGAATATCGTCGCGAATGAAACAATCAGGCGAGAATCTGTTTGACGATGTTGCCGTGGACGTCGGTGAGACGGAAGTCGCGTCCTTGGAAGCGGTAGGTCAGGCGCGTGTGGTCGATACCGAGCAGGTGGAGAATTGTGGCGTTCAGGTCGTGGACGTGCACTGGATCCTTGGTGATGTTGTAGCAGTAGTCGTCAGTTTCGCCGAGTGTGAGACCTCGCTTCACGCCGCCGCCGGTCAGGAGGACGGTGAAGCATCGCGGGTGGTGATCGCGACCGTAATCTGTCGACGTCAGTCCGCCTTGCGAATAGATCGTGCGCCCAAACTCGCCGCCCCAGATGACGAGCGTGTCATCGAGCAGACCGAGGCGTTTCAGGTCGTTGATGAGGGCGGCGGTGGGCTGGTCGGTGTCGTGGCACTGTCCTTTGATTGCTGCGGGGAGGCCACCGTGGTGATCCCAGCCCATGTGGAAAAGCTGGATGAATCGTACGTCGCGCTCGGCTAGACGACGGGCGAGTAGGCAGTTGGCGGCGTAGGTTCCGGGCGTGTTAACTTCGGGCCCGTAGGCGTCGAGTACGTGTTTGGGCTCGCTGCTGGTTTTGAGGAGATCGGGGACGCTCGCCTGCATGCGGAAGGCCATTTCGTACTGACTGATGCGGGTTTGGATTTCGGGATCGCCCACATCTTCAAAGTGGCGTGAATTGAGCGCGGCGAGACGATCGAGCGTGCCGCGACGGGTTGTGCGGTCGACGCCTGGCGGATTCGAGAGGTAGAGAACGGCGTCGCCTTTGTTGCGGAACTTGACCCCTTGATAGCGCGACGGAAGAAAGCCCGAGCCCCAGAGACGATCGTAGAGCGGCTGATCGTCGCGCCTGCCTGTGCCGAAGGAGGTAAGAACGATGTACGAGGGGAAGTCGCGATTTTCGCTGCCCAGGCCGTAGCTGACCCAAGAACCAATACTGGGGCGGCCGGCGAGCTGGGCGCCGGTTTGGATGAAGGTGATGGCAGGATCGTGATTGATCGCCTCGGTGTTCATCGAGCGGATCATGCACCAGTCGTCGGCGAGCTTGGCCATGTGAGGCGTGAGTTCGCTGAACCACATCCCGCTCTTGCCGTGCTGGACGAATTTGAAGAGCGAGGGGGCGACGGGGAATTTTGATTGGCCCGACGTCATTGTGGTGAGGCGCTGACCCATGCGGATCGATGCGGGCAGGTCTTCGCCGCGATGTTTGTCCATGACCGGCTTGGGGTCGAACAAATCCATTTGCGACGGCGCGCCGGACTGAAACAGGTAGATCACCCGCTTGGCTTTGGGCGCAAAATGTGGCAGGCCGGGCAGCGTTTCGGGCTTGGGCCTGGTCGAATCCGATGCTGCGGCGTTCGATGCGAGCAGGTTGCCGAGCGCGGTCAGGCCGACTGAAGCGCCGGCGTCACGCAAGAAGACGCGGCGATTGAGACGATCTTGAACTGCGTTGATCTGGCGATCGTTCATGGTTGATCCTTCGCGTCGCTGGCGGATGGTTTGACGATTTCGTACGACCAGCCGTTGTCGTTGTATGTGTCGAGAAGCGGCGCGAGCCAGGGGCTGTCGCGTGCGGGGTCTTTTAGCTCGATCGTAATCGGTGATAGTTCAACGGGGCCCATGGCGGTCCACTTATCGATGAGTGCGCCGGAGATGATTGCGCAAACGCGGCCGGGCTGTGATCCGCCTGATTCGGCTTGCCGCAGTTCAAGAGTCCATCGTCGCGTGTTCGATTGATCGAGTGTCGCCGAGAGCAGGAGTGAGTTTGCATTATCGCTCGACATCAACCGGCGCGCATTGATGAGCAGGTCGCGCGTGACTTCGCCGCGATGGTACATCGCCGTTCGGGTTCCTTCCCACCGCTCTATGCCGTTGATGATCGCCACCCAGGTTCCTAAGAATATTGCCGCGGAGAGCACGAGCAACATCAATCGAAGCGTACCCGAACGCCGCACCCAGCGGACGACCGTTTCTTCGGGTGGCTTCGGAGTTGGCTCGAGAGCGGGATCAGTCATAAGTTGGATCTGGATTATCCTTATGCGGTCAAATCTAGAAGCTAATTGCTATGTAAATGGGCGAACTATTCCTTTGTGACGACTTCATCGAGGTTGAGCAGCACGTTGGCAGTGAGGCTGAAGGCTGCGAGTTCTTCGGCGGAGAGCTTGGCATTTGGCTTGGTGTTACCGCTAACAATGAGCTTCCGCGCCGCATCTTTGTCTTTACGATAATGGGCAAGATCGCCGTTGAAGCCTTCGAGCAGCACCTTACGTTCGGCAGGCGTGATTGCGCGGCCGGTGACGAGGCGGAAGCCGTATTCGATGCGAGTTTCGGGAGTCGGGCCGCCTTCGATCATCATTCGTTCAGCAAGCTTGCGGGCGGCTTCGACGTAGGTGACCTCGTTGAGGAGCGCCAGCGCCTGCAACGGCGTGTTTGTGCGCGACCGTTTAATGGTGCAGGTTTCGCGGTTGGGGGCGTCGAATAGGAGTAGCGTCGGCGGGGCGGCGGTTCGCTTCCAGATGGTGTAAAGCGTGCGGCGATAGAGGCCGTCGCCCTTGTCGGCCTGGTAGTTTCGCAGGTTGCCGTATTTGCTGGTTTCGTCCCAGACACCATCGGGCATATAGGGACGCACGGCTGGGCCTCCGACTTTGTCAACGAGGAGTCCACTGAGAGCGAGCGCTTGATCCCGGACGACTTCACCCGAGAGCCGGAAACGTGGGCCGTGTGCGAATAGACGGTTTTCAGGATCGCGATCGATGAGCGTCTTAGTGGCGTGCGACGACTGGCGATATGTCGCGCTCATGACGATGAGCTTTTGCATCGCTTTCATATCCCAACCGGTGCGGATGAATTCGGTCGCGAGCCAGTCGAGAAGTTCGGGATGAGAGGGGAACTCGGCCTGAGTTCCCAGGTTCTCGGTTGTCTTCGAAAGGCCGGTGCCGAAGAATTTCTCCCAGGCGCGATTGACCCAGACTCGCGCTGTGAGGGGATTGTTCGGGCTGGCGATCCAGCGCGCGAGGTCGAGACGATTGAGCGGCTTCTTTGAAGTCGATGTTGTGAGCGCTGCCGGCATTGCGGCAGTGACTGCTTCGCCACGACGATCGTACTGTCCGCGAATGAGCAAGAAGGCTTCGCGCGGCTTGGGGAGTTCGGACATCACCATCGTATTGGCGAATGATTCGCGGAGGTCTTGAACTGCCTTTTGTGCAGCGGCGAGAGACTGATCGGCGCGGCGCACGGGTGAATCGGCTTCCTTGCGGAAGTAGGCGGCGATTTCGTTGTGTTGGCTGGGCGTGCGTTTATCTTGTGGCGTTTCGAGAAGCGGGACGATCGCGACCGCAGTTTGCGATGCGTCGAGCTTCACCGTTTCACGCGGGCGTGAAGTTGTCGAAACGCGGAACCGGCCGATATTGTGGCGGTCGATCGCTTCGTGCTTGAGTCGGACGGTGAGCGTTGCATTTTCGGGGACCGCGATGGTTGCATCGACTCCTAGAACGAGCCGGCGATTCTTGCGATTTTCGGGATCGTTGCCGGCGATCGCCCAGCCGTTTGCTGGGTTCGCGTCGATGAGGAGTTTCGCCTCGTAGCCAGGCTGGGAGAAGTCGGCTTCAGCGGTGACGAAATGGGCTCGAAGTGGTGATTTCAACTCCGGCGCGGATACTTCGGCTTCGACGCCGGTGAGCACGTAATTACCGTTTGGGTAGCGCCCCAGACTTTGGTTTGGAAGGCTGCCATCGGGGAAAGTTTCGAGCATGATGCCGGTGAGAGGCCCGGGCGCAATTGCCGCTGAGATTGTGTAAATATCGTGAGTCGCGTTCTTGCCGCTGGCGAGCCAGGAGGAATCTTCGAGCCGCTTGAACGTCGCTCCGCCGGATGAAACGACGGAGGTTGGCGTGATCAGCGTCCAAGCGGGCTTGGTGCCGCGCACTTGCTTGAGGAACCCGGACTCCCAAGCCGCGACGAGTTTCGGCAGATCCTTCTCGGCTTCTTGAACGCGTTTCGTGGCTTGGGCAACCTCGGCCTCGCGCTTGATCAGATCGGCTTCCTGTGCAGAAGTTGGAACGACGACGACGGGATCGGTATTGCGCGTTTCGTTGCCAACCATGCCGCTTTCGGGCACGTTGTTGAAGAACGAGAAGAATTGATAGAACTCTTTTTGCGAAATGGGATCATATTTATGATCGTGACAGCGTGCGCAGCCGAGCGTGAGACCGAGCCAGGTGAGGCTGGTGGTTTCGACGCGGTCGATGACGGTTTCGACACGCCATTCTTCCTGGATCGAGCCGCCTTCGCTCGTAAGCCGGTGGTTGCGATTGAAACCAGTGGCGACGATCTGGTCACGCGTTGGATTCGGCAATAGGTCGCCCGCAAGTTGCTCGATCGTGAACTGGTCGAACGGCTCGTTGCGATTGAACGCGCGGATCACCCAGTCGCGCCAGGGGGACATATCGCGGCTGCTGTCGCTCTGGTAGCCGTTGCTGTCGGCGTAGCGGGCGAAGTCGAGCCAGGGCATCGCCATTCGTTCGCCGTAATGTTCGGAGGCGAGCAGCCGGTCCACCACTTTTTCGTAAGCGTTGGGTGATTTGTCGGCGACGAAAGCGTCAATTTCGGCGAGCGTTGGAGGCAGGCCGATTATATCGAGGCTGAGGCGTCTAATGAGTGTAGTGCGATTTGCCTCGGCGGTGGGATGGAGTCCATCGGCTTCAAGTCGAGCGAGCACGAAAGTATCGATCGGATTTCGTGGCCAGTTCGTATCTTTTATCTTGGGAACGGCGGCGCGGGTTGGCGGTTCGAACGCCCAGTGTACGCGATAGGTGGCGCCTTCGTTCACCCAGCGTTTGAGTGTTTCTTTTTGAGCCGCAGAGAGGGATTTGCCGCCTTTTGTGGGAGGCATGACGCGGTCGGCTTCGGTGGCGAGGATGCGCTGGATGATTTCGCTGTCGTCGAGTGACCCGGGGACGATTGGTGTTTCGCCGGATTTCGCGGGTTTGAAGGCTTCGGTTTTGCTATCGAGGCGGAGACCGGCCTTGCGGGTCGCTTCGTCGAAGCCGTGGCAGGTGAAGCAATGGTCGGCGAGGATTGGACGGACGTCGCGATTGAAGTCGACCGGTTGCACAGCTTTTGCCAGGCCCGTCGCGCTCAGACAGCCGAGAAGAACCAGCCCCAAACGACCCATGATGCACGTCTCCCGCGATTGCGACCCCAGCCCGTCGGCGGACGATTTGATTCATGTTACACAAATTCGTCGCGATTCGCTCGCGTTTGACGAGCCTTTTGGATCGATGAATGTGCGTTCTTGCCGCCGCACGGTTGCGGGCTTATTCTCGACGGCAGTCGAGGGGGCTCCAAGCCAAACCTGGAGGCGACGCGTTATGAAGCGTAGACATTTTCTCCAAACGGCCGCTTGCGCGGGTTTCGCCTTCCATGTTGTTCCGCGCCATGTGCTCGGGCGTGGCTACTTGCCACCGAGTGAGAAGCTGAATATCGCGGGAATTGGCGTGGGTGGGCAGGGGGCCGGCGTGCTCCGCGAGATGATAACTGAAAATATCGTCGCGCTTTGTGATGTGGACTCGAAGAAGGCCGGCGGGACTTTTGCGAAGTATCCCAACTCAGAAAAATACAAGGATTACCGCAAACTGTTTGAGAAGCAGCGTGATATCGACGCCGTGATGATCGCCACGCCCGACCACATGCACGCGCCGATTACGATCGCGGCGCTTCGGGCGGGGAAGCATGTGTACGTCGAGAAGCCGATGGCGCACTCGATTGAAGAGGCACGCGTGATGACGGCCGTCGCCAAGGAGACGGGCCTGGTGACGCAGATGGGCAACAACGGTCACGCGGGCGAAGGGCTGCGGCTGACGCGCGAGTGGTTACAGGCCGGTGCGGTTGGGCCGGTGCGCGAGATTCACTGCTGGTCGGACCGGCCGGGGAAGTTCTGGACGCAGAATCACGATCGTCCTACTGATATGCCGCCGGTACCGCCCGAACTTGACTGGGACTTGTGGATTGGTGCGGCCCAGATGCGGCCGTATTCGCGGATGTATCATCCCCACGACTGGCGCGGCTGGTTTGACTTCGGCACCGGTGCACTCGGCGACATGGCGATCCACAACATGGATCCGGCATTTTATGCGCTGGATTTGCCGCCGCCCAATGCGGTTGAGGCGTCGACCAGTCCGTTGAAGGCGGAGTCTTATCCGCTCTGGACGATCTTGAGATACGAGTTTGCAGCGCAGGGCGACCGGCCGGCGCTGACGCTCACGTGGTACGACGGCGGCAAGATGCCGCCTCGGCCCAAGGATTTGCCCGAACCGTTCAAGCTGGCGGATAACGGCATCTATTTTGTGGGCGACAAGGGGACGCTGGTTTGCGGCGGCTGGTCGGGACCGCCGACCCTCTATCCCGAGAAACGACGCGAGGAATTCGCGGTGCCGAAGCCGACAATTCCGCGTTCGGTTGGGCATCGCGCTGAGTTCATTCAGGCGTGCAAGGATCGCAAGCCGGGGGACGCCAAGGCGGGATTTGCTTACTCGGGACCTTTCACCGAGGCGTTGCTGGTGGGGAATCTCGCGCTTCGCCTGCAGAAGCGGGTTGAATGGGATGCGGTGAACATGAAATCACCCAATGCGCCTGACGCCGAGCCACTGGTTCGCAAGACTTATCGCCCGGGGTTTGGTATTCGCGTTTGAGACTTCGGATTCAGATCGAGGGGCGACGGCATGTTTGGGCCTGTTCCAATGCGGACGATTACCTTAACGCGAATTGCCGTCGCGCTCACGATCTGCGTCGGGTTTTCGATTACCCGAGCCGACGAGTTTGTTGCGGAACTTCCCGCCGGTGTGAAACCGGTGTGGCTTGTTTCGGAATCGATGAGCGAAAACACGCCGACGCGCGAGCGGTTGTGCATCAACGGTCTCTGGCGCTGGCAGCCGGCCCGCGATGAGAACGCCACGCAGGTTCCCGCGGGCGGTTGGGGATATTTCAAGGTCCCTGGGCCGTGGCCGGGCATTACGGATCATATGCAGAAGGATTGTCAGACGGTTTTTCGACATCCGAGTTGGAAGGAGACTTCGTTTGGTGATGTTACGGCGGCGTGGTATCAACGTGAAATCACGGTGCCGACAGATTGGGTGGGTCAGCGCGTACTGTTCAAGGCGGAATACCTGAACTCGCTTGCGGTTGTGTTTGTCGACGGGAAGAAGGCGGGCGAGTTGAGGTTTCCTGGCGGCACGCTTGATCTGACGACGGTTTGCAAGCCGAACAACAAGTATATTTTGAGCATTTATGTTCTTGCATTGCCGCTCAAAGATGTGATGGTTTCGTATGTTGATGCGGCGAACTCCCACAGGGGGTGCGGGAAGGTTGCGCGGCGAGGCTTGGTGGGGGATGTTTTTCTTTTCAGCGAACCGGTTGGGCCGCGGTTGAGGGATGATGCACGCGTCGAGACTTCGGTTAGGCGCGGCGAGATTGTTTGCTCGACGTCGGCGGAGAATCTTGCGCCAAAGCAGAGTTACTCAGTCAAAGCGAGGGTGTTACAGAACAATCGAGTTGTGAAGGAGTTTGTGAGCGATCGGTTTACTCGGGAATCACATGCCGATGGTCGAATCAATTTCAAAACCGTGTGGAAGCCGGAACGATTGTGGAATTTGCAGACGCCAGGGAATCAATTTGGTTTGAGGCTGGCGTTGGTGGATGGGGATGGAGCAGAAGTCGACATCGGGCACGATCGCGCGTTCGCTTTTCGAGAGTTTTGGATCGACGGACGTGATTTTTACCTGAATGGTTCGAGGATTTATCTTTCAGGCACTACAATCGATAATGCACAGATCGATGCCGAGCATGCGACCTACGCGAGGGCTCGAGAAACGCTTGAACGACTCAAGGGATTTGGCGTCAACTTTGTTTATGCCCACAACTATGATTGCGAGCCGGGATCGCACCTGAGCTTCAACGAAATCCTTCGCGCGGCTGACGATGTGGGGATGCTCGTCGCTCTGACGCAGCCGCACTTCGGCCACTACGACTGGACGGAAAGAGACGCCGACGTAGCAAATGGCTATGCACGTCATGCGGAGTTCTATGCGGGTGTGGCGGGGAATCATCCGTCGGTCGTGTTTTATGCGATGAGCCACAACGCGACTGATTACAACGGCGACATGAATCGTCACATGACCAATAGGATTATGGAACTTCGACAAACTTGGCCACAAAGCAATGCGAAGCTCGCGCTTCGCGCGGCAGCGATTGTGAACCAGATTGATCCTGTGCGCATTTTGTATCGCCCAGCCTTTCGCAACTTGAGACTGACGCCCCCGAAAAATGATCACTTCGACTTCGCTCGAGTTCGGGAACGATCCAATAGTTGGTGGCGAAAGGGAGAACGCTTGTTCGGAAGTGCAGAGGTGCCGTGGGAGTTCTATTTCGATGAGTGGAACGCTGAGACGCTGCGCAAACGCGGGTTTGGCTTGAATGGATGGGAAATGGGTGAGGTTTGTATTATCGGGGCACAGCAATTTCGCTCAGCGAAAGACTTGGATCGTGGTGGCTCACTTTTTGGATTCGGTTTCAGCGAAATGGACGACCGCTCTGATTGGGAGGTCCGTTATCTCGATGACAATCTCTGCGTTATCGAGCCGCAAGCAACTCCGGTCGCGCGGATTGGTGGCGATGCGTCGCGCAAACGCAATCAATTGCCGGTTGATTGGAATGCTCTGCAACGGCCAGGATACAGCGCTGATTTTTCCGTTCCGTAGAGTTTTTGGCGGCACATCTGGAACGTTTTGCTTAGGATTAATCTCGATCAATAATACAAGTGATTTGCTTGTTTGATCAAATCATTACATCTTTGACAACGCGTCCTTTGACGTCGGTCAGTCGCATGTCGCGGCCGGCATAGCGGTAAGTGAGACGCTCGTGGTCGAGACCGAGCAGCGCGAGGATTGTTGCGTGCCAGTCGTGTGTGTGGACTGGGTTGATAACGGCTTCGTAGCCGTAGTCATCGGTAGCGCCGTACGAAAGGCCGGGTTTCATGCCGCCTCCGGCCATCCACAGGGTGTAGCCCTTGTTGTTGTGATCGCGGCCGTCGCCGTTTTGTGCGTGCGGGGTGCGGCCGAATTCTCCGCCCCAGATCACGAGAGTGTCGTTGAGCAATCCACGCGTGCGGAGGTCGGTGAGCAGACCGGAAATGGGGCGGTCGACGGCGAGACAATGACGCGAGAGGTCGGCCTTGAGGTTGCGGTGCTGGTCCCAATCGCCGTAACTCAGTTCGACAAAACGCACGCCTGATTCAACGAGACGTCGGGCAAGGAGGCACTGGCGGCCGCAGTCGGCGGTGGTATCGTCGTCGATGCCGTAGAGCGATTGGGTGGCGGCGGATTCGGATGTGAGGTTCATCACTTCGGGAAGCGATCCTTGCATGCGGAATGCGAGTTCATAGGACTCGATGATGCCCTCAACGCCGGGGTGGACTTTTTCGCGTTCGAGCATTTCCCGATTC
Organism: uncultured Isosphaeraceae bacterium; assembly: GCA_945957605.1. Classification (GTDB taxonomy): domain Bacteria; phylum Planctomycetota; class Planctomycetia; order Isosphaerales; family Isosphaeraceae; genus CAMFLR01. The sequence continues at coordinate 1,152,894 of CAMFLR010000001.1, read as the reverse complement.
ATTGATTGCACGAGGTCGAGCTGTTTGCGCTGCGAGTCGATATCAAGGCGCGGGTTTTTGATATTGCCCAGCCGGGCTTCGTTGACGGGGGTGATCTCGTTGCCGATGCGTGTACCCTGGTAGATTGCGGGGAGAAATGCGCTGCCGTAGTTTTGCGGGCCGCCGTTGCGCGAGAGAGGTTTGACCGAGACGAAGCCGGGGAGGTTTTGGTTTTCGGTGCCGAGGCCGTAGAGTGTCCAGGCGCCGAGTGACGGGCGGATGAACTGCGAGTTTCCCGTGTGCATCGCCAGGTAGGCTTGCGGGTGTGCGGGGAGGTCGGTTTGCATGCTGCGGATGAGGCAAAGGTCGTCGGCGTGCTTGGCGACTTCGGGGAAGAGCGAGGAGATCCACAGACCGCTCTGGCCGTGCTGTTTGAATTTCCAGGGCGAACCAAGCAGTTTTGCACCGGCGAGTCGGCCGATGGGGGAAGGTTTGCCATCGTCGGTTGAGAGTTTGGGTTTGTAGTCGAACGTGTCGACGTGCGACGGCGCGCCATGCATTGAGAGGAAAATGACGCGCTTGGCTCGCGCGGGGTAGTGGGGCGGCTTTGGAGCGAGCGGCGAGGATTTTGCATCGGCCGCCATCGTCGAAAGGCCGGCGAAGGCGACGTATCCGAAGCCCGATGATACGCTCTTGAGCATCGTCCGCCGTGAGACGGACGGAAGTGCTGGCTTGTTCATGGTTTGATGCTCTTGAAGGAGGATATCAGTCGAGGTATCGGAATTCTGCGCTGCCGAAGAGTGCCTGGCAGAATGCGGTCCAGGCGGATTTCAGGCGGTCGCTGGTATCGCCGCCGTCGTGGAAGGTGTTGAGGAATTCGGCGGCGCGGGTTCGCTCGGCTGGTGTTGGCTCGCGGGCGAGGAAGCGGAGGTAGGCGGCTTTGATGCGGGCCTGATCGTCGTCGATTTTGAGGAGTTGTCTGGCGGCGACCTCGGAGAGCCGAATGATGAACGTGTTGTTCATGAGATAAAGCGACTGTGATGGGCCGTTCGTTGTCGCGCGTTCGTCGGTGACGACGCTTGGGTCGCCGAAGTCGAAGAGGGTGAGCGATTCGGGGAGTTGGTCGCGGACGAGAGTGAGATAGACGGCGCGGTGCTGGTCGCCGTTATCATCGCCAAAGTTGCGGAAGGGGCCGGCGAGACCTTCTCCAGCTGTGGCGACGGCCGAACCAATTCGTGGTTCGATGATGAGCCGGCCGCTGACGGCGAGCACGGCGTCGCGCAGGGCTTCGGCTTCGAGACGCTTAGGGCTCATCCGCCAGACGAGCGTATTGTCGGGATCGATTTCTTGGTTGCGATCGTCGTGGGTCGATGCCAGTTGATATGTGCGTGAAAGGACGATCTGGCGGATCAATGATTTAATCGAACCGTTGTGATCGCGAAGTGATAGCGCGAGAGTATCTAATAATTCGGGATGTGATGGTGACTGGCCGGCTGCGCCGAAGTTGTCGGGCGAGGCGACGAGTCCGCGGCCGAAGAGATGGAGCCAGACGCGGTTGACCATCACGCGGGCGGGCAGGGGATTTTCGGAAGAGGCGAGCCATTCCGCGAGTTCGAGACGGCCGCTGCCGTGGCTTACCGAAGGAGCAGTCGGAGCGGTGACGGGGACGATGCCGCGGGGCACGATGTCGGATGGATGTTCGAGTTCGCCGCGTTGGTAGAGCGGGCTGTTGATAGGTTCAAAGCGTTCTTGTACGCCCATTGCGTAGTGGCGCGGGGTGCCGTCAGGGCGGTAGGAGGCGAGGCGGAAGCGGGTGATCGCGAGGCGGGCTCTTGTTTGAAAGCCCTTGGGCGTCATATTCTCGTCGGGCGTAAGGGCGTTTCGTTCGGCAATGAGGTCGGCGACTTGCTTCTCGAGCGCCTGGCGACGTGGCGCGGGTAGAGGGGGCATCGCCGTTGGGAGCTTGGCAGTGGTGGGAAGTTCAATGAGCGGTGATGGGTTGATGTTTTGGATCAGGCCGGGCAACGTTCCGTAGCAGGTTTGCGTACTTTGGAAGACGCCGGCGAGGGCGTAGTAGTCGCGCTGAGAAATGGGATCGAACTTGTGGTCGTGGCAGCGGGCGCAGGCGATCGTGAGGCCGAGAAATGCGTGGCTCGTGACTTCGATCTGTTCGTCGACGAGGTCGAGCACGAATTGCTTGCGATTTTGTGTGTTGTGAATCTTGCTGCCGAGCGCGAGAAAGCCGGTGGCGATCAGCTTCTCGGCGCGGTCCTGATCGTTCTTCGCAGGCAAAAGATCGCCGGCGATTTGTTCTTTGATAAACGAACCAAAAGGTTTATCGGAGTTGAATGCGGCGATAACCCAGTCGCGATACCGCCAGGCGTTCGAGTAGAGCATGTTCGCCTTGCCGCTCGACTCAGCGTAGCGAGCGACGTCGAGCCAGTGGCGTCCCCAACGCTCGCCGAATCGGGGCGAAGCGAGCAGGCGATCGACGACCTTGACGAATGCGTCAGGTGATTGATCGTTGATGAAGTTGGTGACTTGTTCAGGAGTTGGCGGCAGGCCGATGAGGTCGAATGTGACGCGGCGGATCAACGCGTGGCGATCGGCGTCGGCGACCGGTTTCAACTTCTTTGCTTCGAGGCCGGCGAGGATGAATCGGTCGATGTCGCTTCGGGGCCAGGATGTGTTCTTAACTTTGGGAGCGGGAGTCGATTTGAGCGGTTGGAAGGCCCAGAATTCGCGACGGCGTTTTTCGTTCGATGTCTGCGACGACGCGGATGTCGAAGGTAGAGGTTGGGCGACACGCGGGTCGGGGGCACCCATTTTGATCCACGATTCAAAGTCGGCGACGATGTTGTCGTCGAGCTTCTTCTTGGGTGGCATTTGCAGCGAGTCGTCGTGGTAGCGAATTGCTTTGATGAGCAAGCTGCCGTCGACATCACCCGGGACGATCGCCGGACCATTTTCGCCACCCTTGCGCAGGCTTTCTTTCGTGTCGACCAGTAAGCCGCCTTTGAGATCCTTCGCCGAAGAGGAATGACACTGAGCGCATTTGGTTGCGAGCACCGGGCGGATTTTTGATTCGAAAAACGTCAATTGTTCGGCGGTGATTGGCTTATCAGGAAACGCGGCGATTTCGGCGGGCTTGGGAGTTTCTGGTTTGCGAGCGGCGACCTTTTGTTTGGCAATTGGTCCCACGGGACCCATCATTCCCTGGCGAATTTGGACGATTGCGCGGTATTCGGCGACGGTGAGCTCGCCGTCGGCGTTGGTGTCGAGGCGGCGGAAGAGGGATTCGATGTTGGGCGGGGCTTTTTTGATTGCTTGTTTTTGGCGGGCGCCGTTTTGAACGAGCTCGCGAAATTCGGCGAGGGTGAGCTTGCCGTTTAAATCGGTATCACCAAATGAGAAGGCACGCTCGGGATCGGGGGCGAACTGCTGGCCGTTGAGCGGGTGGGACAGGAGGGCGAGTGCCAGCAGCCCCGTGAAGGAGAGGGATGTCACCAGAAGTCGGCGTGGAAGTCGCTTCATCGCGTGAAATCCTTTGACAACGAGAGTGCCCGAGCCCGATGGACTTGAATTGCAGAAATTGCGCGAGAGTTGAGATGTTCGCGTCAGGAATCGACGACGCCGACATTCTTATCTAACCCGCGGCGCGCGGGATCGGATCGAAATTCACGATCGCATTGCTCGAATCGCGACAAGACTTAGACAAGTCGAATATGGTTGTGTGAATGTGTGTGGAGTGGTTACGTGGATCGGTCGAGAATTTCGAGCGCAATAAAAAAGGCCGTGCCTCACGTCGTTGAAACGTGGAGACACGGCCATTTGAAATCCCAAGGCGCCGCAGAGCGGCGCGGTTGGATCAATATTCGCGGTTGGTCACCAGGCCCGGCTGCGGAACGGGGTACTTGCCCGTGGTCTTGCTGATTTGCAGCGGGGCGGGGCTGGCGCCGGTCAACTTGTCGAGGCCGGGGCTGAATTCGTGGGCACAGTTGAGCATGTCGTCAAATGTGACCATCTGGCCGGTGTGGCAGGCCATGCGACCCATCGACGTGACGAGGCTCGCTTCAACGCCGCGCTGGACTTCGTTGAAGAGCTTGTCTTTGCGGATGGCGTTGATGAGGTGATCCCACTCGAGCTGGTAGGGGTTCTGCTCGGGCTGGGGGAACTGCCAAACGAGGTTGGCCTTCGAGAACTTCTGACCCTTGTAGATCTTGCAGCGGGCCGGCGTGTGCGAGTTCGACGAGATGATCGCCGAGCCCTTGGTGCCGTGGATGTAGCTGGCGAATTCCTGGTGGCAGCCGGGTTCGTTGCGGCCTTCGAGGAACATCTTCGCACCGTCGTCGAAGGTGTACTCGACCGAGTAGGTGTCGAAGTTCTGGTCGATGGCGTCGCCGCGGTAGTGGCGTCCGCCCGAACCGGTTGCCTTAACCGGCCACGCGTCCTTCATCCAGCAGGATTCGTCGATGTTGTGGATGAGGAAGTCGCTGAAGGAACCGCCCGAAGCCCAGAGGAAGCCGTGGAACTTGCGGATCTGATATTCGAGCTCGTTCACGTTCGCCGGCTTGGGCGGGACGATCGCGCTGCCGACGGGGCTCGTCTGGCGATAGGCGCGAAGCATGAGGATGTCGCCAAGTTCGCCATCTTTCACGCGCTTGTAGAGTTCTTCGCGCGCTTCGCAGTGGCGGCACATCAGGCCGACGCCGACCTTGAGGCTCTTCTTCTTGGCTTCTTCGTTGAGAGCGAGCATGCGCTTCGAGGTCGGGCCGTCAACAGTGACGGGCTTTTCCATGAAGACGTTCAGGCCCTTCTGGATTGCGTAGTTGAAGTGCACCCAGCGGAATGCGGGCGGGGTGGCGAGAATGACGACATCGCCCGGCTTGAGGACGTCCATTGCTTTCTGGTAGGCGTCGAAGCCAACGAACTGGCGTTCCTTGGGAACTTCGACCTGCTTCTCGTTTTCCGCGTGCAGGTTACTGTAGCTGTCGTCGAGGCGGTCCTTGAACGCGTCGGCCATGGCGACGAGTTTGATCGGGCCGCTCTTGGTGGCGAGGGCGTTGCCGGCCGCGCCTGTGCCGCGACCACCGCAACCGACGAGGGCCACCTGGATGGTGTTCGATTCGGCAGCGTGCACCGAGGGAATCGCAACCCCCGCGAGCGCGGAAACACCGGCGACAGTGGCGCCCGTCTTCATGAAGTCACGGCGCGTCGCGCCGTTTTGTGGTTCCGTCATGATGGTCTGTCCTACAGGGAGGGAGTTGCGAGGGAGAGATTGCCGTGGAGCGGCACGTGCAAGGCGAGTGGCACACAGCCTAAAGGAAACGCAGTTTCCCTGACCCTGGCCGTTGTGAACCTTATTCAATCTTAACAGTTTGCGGGAACGACTCAAGCGAACGGTGGCGCGGCGGTTGATTTCGCACAACCACCGCGCCTCCGAGAGTTTCGCAATTACTTCGGCGCGTCGCCAGTGGCGGCGGCTTTTTCCTTGCTTTCCTGACGCAGCTTTTCGAGCCGGCTCAGGGGTTTGTTCGGATCGGCAGCGGGCACCGCGGCGGTTGCGCCTGGTTTTGCACCCGGAGCAGCGGCGGGCTTTTTCTTGACGAGCGGTGTGTCGACACGCAGACGGCCTGTTCCCAGGTTATGCATGATCGGCTCGCCGTCTTTTGTGATCACGACCTGGCAAAGGATGTTTTTCGAGTCGCCAGCGGGCGTCGCGGCGTCGGTCTTCAGGTGGAAGGTCGCCTCGGTGGCGTCCTTGGTGATCTTCACCGGTTCGGCGGTGACCTTGTTGGGCAGGCCAACGAGTGTCATTGTCGCCTGACCCGGGAAGTCGACGGCCTTGTTGATCGCAACGTGCAGGTCGACCGGCTTGCCTTGTTCGACGCTCGCTGCCGCGAACTTCAGGGTGAGGAACTGCGGAGCAATTGTGATCTTCGAGAACTCGGACGACACGACCAGGCGGCCGCCACGATTACCCCGGCGCTGGTTGCCATTGGCGTTGGCGGGCAGGGCGGGCGGAGGTTCGGTGTAGGTGCCGTTGACGACGAATCGCCATGTCTTCAATTCAGCACCACCCCCAGCATTGATGAGAATCGTCCCCTCGTTTTCCTTTTCAGGAATGACGGACTCGGCCTTTGAGGAAAGGCCAGGCGGATTCCAGGGCAGGGCGATGCCGATCGGCGCGGTGAAGCCCGGTTTGCGGTGAACGCGAACTTTCAGGTCCATCGAACCGCCGCGAACGATGGGAACTTTGGGCTCGATCACCTCGATTGTGAACGGCGCTTCTTCGGTCACCGCGACGGCGAGAGAGTCGACCGTGCGGGTCCAGAACGGCACGTTGTTCTGGCCGAGCACGAGTTCGGCGGTCGAGGTGAATTCGCAGGGGACGTCTTTCGTCGGGTCGCTTGGCTTGCCGCCGATGTGTGCGAGTTTCGCGCCGATGGGGGCCTTGACGTCGGCTCGAAGCAGAACAGGGACAACCGTGTTGTTGGCGACGATTTCGTCTGCTTCAAATGTTACGCCAGGTGGGAGGTCGCTGGCGTTGAGTGTGATTGCGCCGCTGAAGTCGTCGCGACGGGCGTTGATGAGTACCACCTGACGATTGCCACGAGGAACGGCAAGAGCTTGAACCGGCGTGCCGCGGCGAAGCGATTCGGCGGGAGTGCTCAGAGCCAACTTGGGAGTGACGGGGCTGATCTCGATGCGATAGGTGTAATCCGGTCCGCCCTTTTTGAGGTGGTCGGTTACAGAGAGAACGAAATCGCCGTCGCGAGGGGCTGTGAAACGAACGTAGCTATCGGGACCGCCGCTATCGTCGTTACCTGCAACGCGGCCGCCGCCTTTGGCGAAGATGCCGAGCACGGGGTCGAGCGGCGAGCGGATCTGGCGGGCGAAGACGCGGATGTCGAAGGTCTGGCCCTTCTTGCCCTTGAAAGTGTAGAGGTCGGCGTCGCCGGCCTTTTCGATCACGCCGTTGAGGGCGACCGGGGGAGTGAAGGCTGTCGCGTTGTTGTGCGCGTCGTTTGGCTCTTTTTCGAGCGTGTTGCCGAACGGGCTGAGGCGGAAGGCGTTGGGGTAGGGGGCGAACCCGCGCGCATCGTGTGCGACGAGTCCGAAGCCGCGGTCGGCGTGGTCGGGCAGATCAACGTCGGTGGTTGTTTCGCCCATGACGTCGCCGATCCAGCGGACCTTGACGTGTTCGCCGATCTTGCCGCCTGCGGGGAGCGTGGCGGTCGGGCGAGGGAAGTTGCCGACGTGGAGACGATAGAGGCACTGGGCGTTGCCCGCGTAGGCCGCTTCACGCGCGGCGATGATGTAGGTGCCGTCTTCGGGGGCGACGAGCGAGACGAAGCCGTCCTGCCAGATGAGGGCGTTGTCGTCGCTTGACGCGAGCTCGAAGCGCTTGGCATTGAGGATCGACACGTAAGGATCAAAGAGGAAGAGACCGAGGCGGATTCCTTCGATTTCGACGGTGATCCGTTCGCCCTTCTTTGCCTTGACCGAGTAGTAGTCGATGTCTTCATTGTCGGCGACGCCGTTGACGGTGACGTTCATGCCGATGGGTTGCGGTTTGGTGAAGTCGTTGTTCGGCTCGCGCTCGGTGACTTCGTTGAGGGACCCGACGCTGAATGTTTTGAGCGGGCTGATGCCGGTTGCGGTGCGGATGCGGAAGTCGTGCAGGCCGAGCGTAGCGTTCTCGGCGATCTTCAGCGTAACTGTTGCGGTGGCATCGTTGCCGCCAACGATCTTCGTGACCGTGATTCCAGGTTGATAGAAGAGGATTTCCTGGATATCCGTCAGACGCTGGCCGGTGAGGACCACGCTGACCTCGGTTCCACGCTGGCCGCCGACCGGTTTCATCACGCGGAGAACCGGAGCGATTGCCCATGCGGGCGCCGCCAGGATCAGCAATCCTAACGAGGCGAGTACGATCGATTTCATGATCATCGCCGAGGGTTGAGGCCAGTTTTGTGGAGGAAGGACGTTGGCAGGCTGGGCACGAGTGGGGAGAGCGGCTCGCGTAGGGAGAAGCAAACCGGTTCGTGCTGAACAGTTATTGGACAATGGTTGGCGACCGGCGTCCAGGGGATTGTTCCGGAATTTAACCACCAATGGGCGCAAAAAGTTTCGCGAACTGATCGACAGGTCCCTCCGCGGTCGATCGAAAGAGATGGCATGCCGTCGTGGCTCGCTCACGTTGTCCTGGTAAGTCGGCAAGAACTCTCGAAGCTTTGCGATCGTAGATGAAGTTGGTTCAAGGGTTGGCGAAATCATTCAAGGGACGGAGCGAGAGCCATGGACGGGCGTAAATCGCGGGCGTTTCAGCCGGAACTTGAAGGTGCGGAGCGGCGCTTCCTGCTGACCGGTGTCGCCAAGGCTGCGAGTCATCTTCCGCCGAGCGGGTCTGTTGACCTCAAGCCGACTGAACTCATCAATGACCTGAAGAATTCGCTCGTCCGAACCACGCCGCACGATGGCCGGCAGGGTTGGTCTTTGCGGCTTTTGCAGGTCGATCCGTCGACGCGCCTGGTTTATGGTGGGCTTACTTTGCTCTATCGCGCCAAGACGGTGCCCGGCTTCTTCACGACTTACACCAACCGCCAGAAGCTCAAGGTGGATATCGCGTTCATCACGCCGCTTGATGCGCCCAAGGTGAAGGATGTTAAGGTGGTCGTGAGCCATCCGAATATCAATTTTGGTCCCAACGTGCGCAAAGAGATGGCCGTCGGAATCGTGCAGTTCATTCAGAACGATCACGATCTGATTGCGTCGGCGCTTCCGTCGGCAAAAGTCTGAACGATCTGAATCCTGGCGTCGAGGTTTCGCGAAATTGTCCTGTCGAATTTGATCAAACCCGGCTTGACCAAAAAGTTCACTCAAAATAAATTCCCGGCGCTCTCAAGAATCCGCGCCTAGAAATACTCCACTTAGAAGTTACAAGACGTCGCGCAGGCATGGATGCAGGCGCGGCTCGCTAGGGACGATGCTCACGGCCGAGGTTCGCCTCGCGCGTGGGGTCGATCCGATCGTGTCATGGAGGATGGCGATGCGGCGAACTCTTCCCACCGTTCGAAGCGCGGTTGTTCCTGCGCTCCTGTTGATGCTGGCTGCCAGCGTTGCGGGGGCGGCGGGCAAAAAGAAACCGGTCGAACCGCCGCCGCCCAAGGTCGACGAAACGGTCGGCTCACTTGCGCACGTGATCACGGGCGAAGTTCACGTTGAAGGCGTCGGGTTAGTCGTCGGTCTCAATAACACAGGATCAAACCCGCCGCCCTCTGCGCAGCGGGCAAAACTTCTCAACGAAATGCGTAAGGCGGGAGTCGAACACCCGGAACGCATTCTCGAGCGGCCGAACGTCGCGATGGTGATCGTCAAGGCGATCCTTCCGCACGGCGTGAGCACATCTGACCCGATCGACGTCGATGTCGAGGTTCCGCCGGGTAGCGGGACGACCAGCCTTGCGAACGGTCGTCTCTTGATGACCGACCTTCAACCGGTCGTCTCAACAGACAAAGGTTTGAAGGAAGGCAAAGTGCTCGCGGTTGCCGGCGGCCCGATCATGACCGGCGATGTCAAGAATCCCCGCAAGACGACGGTAGGAACCGTGCTGGGCGGTGGCCGGGTCAAAAGCGACATTCCTTACAACATCATCGCGAAGGAAGATCGCCGAAGTGCCCGGACGACGAAGCTCATTCAGGACACGATTGCCGTTCGGTTCCACCAGAACGACGGCATCGAACAGAAAGGGATGGCCTCGGCCAAGACCGACAATCTGATCGTCCTGAAAGTTCCTAAAGTCTATCACCACAATCAGGTGCGCTATTTTCAGGTGATCCAGAACCTGTGTGTGGTCGACAATCCAAACCTTCGCGCCCAGCGCACGCAGACCTGGGGCAAGCAACTTCTTGACCCCAAGACCGCAGGTCAGTCGGCACTCAAGCTCGAAGGCCTCGGGTCTAATGCGATCCCAACCCTCAAGGAAGGGCTGGCGTCGTCTGATCCGCAGGTCAAATTCTTCGCCGCGGAAGCACTCGCTTATCTCGGTAACGTCGATGGTGCTGCCTATCTTGCCGAAACTGCCACGAAGCGTCCCGAGTTTCGTTCGTACGCCCTCAAGGCGCTTGCGGCGATGGACCAGTCGGCCGGGATTATGCAGCTTCGCGAGTTGATGGGGCAGTCTGACGTCGAGTTGCGGTATGGTGCGTTCGATGCCCTTCGCACCTTCGACCCGAGTGATCCGTTTCTGGGACAGGTCTCGGTGATCGAGCAACCGAAGCTGTCGGAAGAAGATCGCGACCCGACGGCACTGCAACTTGGCGGGGTTCGCCGCCGTCCGCCGCCGAGGATCGAGGAACCGTTCAAGCTTTATGTCGTTGATTGCGGCGGCCCACCGCTGGTGCACATTGCCCGGAACCTTCGAGCCGAGGTGGTTGTCTTTGGTCGGGGGCTCAAGCTGTTGACGCCGGTTGTGCTTGGTAACGGCGGTGCAGTGCTGGTGAATGCGTCGGAAGGGGACAACCGTGCTCAGGTGAGCCGGATCACCAGCGACGGCCTGGACGGCCCCGACAGCCGCGTGACGTGCTCGCTCGAGCTTCTGGACGTTATTCGGAGTGCGGCCCGGATTGGGGCGACGTATCCCGAGGTGGTGGACATCCTCACCGGGGCGTTCAACCAGAAGAACTTGCCTGGTCCGATGGTGGCCGACGCCATCCCGCTCCCGAACAAGGCGTACACTGAGGCCCAGCTCACCGGAGTCGTGTCGAAAAAAGACGACGCCGTGAAAAAGACCTCGGGGACGGACGATTCTTCCAGCGAAAAGCGACCCCGACTGATGAACCGGCTTCTAGATCGTTTCCGCGATTAAAGTTATGTCAAAATCGGCCGGTACCGCCCAGAGGTGCCGGCCGGGATTTTCTGTTTAATCTTCCTTACCGGAATGGTTGACCCAGGTGTTCGCCGGACGCGGAAGTCGCATTTTAGGACGACTCCGTGCGACCCGTCCTCAAGAATCGGGCGGCGAAACACGAAAATTAGTCTTGACGGTCAGGCTCGTTATGTTGGGGAGTCATGGAATGACCTCTAGCATGGCACCAGGCCGGTCAACCCGTCTTAACAAACGGGGTCATCTCCCGCCTCTGAGGCGGGGTGGCGGATTCGTCCGCTGCTCTGTCTGAACCGCGTGAGGCGTCGTGGGGCTGAAAGGCAACGCGGCGGCTTGGCGTGGTCGGGAGATGGTGGCGTGGGGCTGTTTTTGGAGTTTTTCCGAAGGCGATTGCGGCCGCCTGGCCGTAGTCGAATATAGGGAGAGCCCCAACGCCGCGCCGACTTGGGTCAACCCGGAGGGGTGAGGAAACCTCCGAGGCCTCGCACCAATCCATGGAGTGGAGTCCTCGAATTATGAAAAAAGTCTTTACCACCGGACAGGTCGCGAAGATTTGCAAAGTCGCGCCCCGCACGGTTAGCAAGTGGTTCGACTCGGGCCGCTTGCGTGGATATCGCATCCCCGGTTCGCAAGATCGCCGCATCCCCCGCGAGCACCTGCTGCGCTTCCTCAAGGAGCACGGCATGCCGCTGGGCGACCTCGAAGCTGAGGTCTACCATAAGGTTCTGGTCGTCGGTGCTGAGTCGGTGCTCCTCGGCAGCCTGCGTGAGCAGCTCCGTGAAGATAACGACTTCCGCATCGAAACCGCCGCTTCGGGCTTCGAAGCTGGCATTCGTGCGGAGAGCTTCCACCCCGACTGCATCGTGATCGACCTCGCGGTCGGCCGCATCGAGGCGGGTCAGATTGCTCAGAACCTCCGCAAGAGCCAGGACCACATCAACACGATCCTCGTGGCTCTCACGAGCGACGAGCCTGGTGAAGAGCTTTACAACCTGGGTTTCAACGACGCGTTCAAAAAGCCGTTCGACGGCGTTCTCCTCGCCGAACGGTTGCGTCGCCTGATTTCCCAGAAGAAGTCCGACGAGCCTTGATCCATCGCTCCTCCGCGGATCAAAGCGAGGGCCCAGCAGGCCCGGCCGGCGTCACCTTCGGGACGTCGACCGGGCCTCGCTCTTTTTCCGAAAGTCGCATGGCAACAGGCGTTCCGCATTATCAGACGTTGGACTGGCCCGGGAAAAAGCAGAGACGAGGCGAAATCGGCGATTTGGCGAGAATGTTGTTCCTGGACAACGTTCAGTTAACGATTGGTTGACGTTGGGAAACAGTAGTTCTATGAAACTTGTGTTGGGATGATTTACACCTGCGAAGACTGGACAAATGCGAATCAAACCGGGGTGTCCCGCAGTAAGCGACGATGATGTCGCCATCCCATCGGGCGCGAAACCAATCATGCCCAGGAGACGTACCCAGCACGGGCACGGAGGCGGGTACGCGCGACGATGTTGTCGCTCTCCTTTTTTCCTTGCCGCCAGACAGTTTGAGAGTGGCTGTGAGAAAGTCGTTCGATACCAAGATCTTGCAGATAACGAACAAAGGGTCGCGACCCGGAGTTGGGTGCGACCCTTACATGAGAATCCGCAGGCGTCGTTGTTTTATCGAAGTGCCAGGATCAATTGAGTCCGGCGACTGGCTGGAGACAAACCCATCCAGTGCCCGGCTTGTGCACGCAATCGACTGGGCGTTTGCTGATTGGCAAGGCGCTCCACTCGTTCTCGTTAAAGAAGCGAATTTTGCAAAGCATCGACTTGTGAGTGACTTCAACCAGCTTGTGCTCTCGCGGGGCCTGTTCGCTCGGCAAATCTAAAAAGGCATGGCTGAGAGTAGAACGCATGGCCTTCGTCCTTAAAGCAGAGCAGACGTCTGCCCTTAAGTCGGTAGACGGGCTCGGCTGGGTAGAGGCTCGGCACATACCGATTCCAGCCAATTCTTCCTTAGAACGAGACCGAGACGATGTCAAATTTTTGCGTAATCGAATTGGTTAGGAGCGTGAGATGCGTCAATCTTCGAAACGCAAACACTCATTCAAACCCAAGCGTGCGGAGAACGGATACGACTTCGTTCCACGTCAAAACGGTCTTCCCAGTGTCGGCACGGTACTCGTCGAGCGTGCGAAAGACTTCCTGTGCTTCGGGGCTGCAATCCAGGTTGGTGTCGCATTCAGTCCAGACCTGTTCAGGTCCTGCGTTCGTGTCGGTAGCCCCGTCTACACCTGGACTGCGGCCGACCGCGGGGAATTCGCTGTCATTCATGAATGACGAATCTCCTTATATAGGGCGACCAGACCTGGTCGCCGAGCCCCGTGTATCGATCCCTATACATCCATGTCGTTTGTATGGCGGCTTCCGTCACGCTATCCGAACTTAGAACGCGATGTTTGTTTTGTCAATCGTTATAAGGAAGAGTTCAGTTTTATAATGGTCAAAGTCGGTAGACCCTGACAAACGGGCCATCTGGATGACCTGGATGTTCACAAAAAACAACGTGGTCAAGAAATAAAAGGCAATAAAGCTGTTGTATCTAAGCGTAGGAACAATGGTAACCATGATGCTCGTGTGAATCTCGCTCAGACTTAGACAGATTTGAAGCCAAAACCGTCTCAGAAAAGGGCAATAGATCAAGGTTTACGATTTATAAAACGCGATGACCTTTGTCGGAGCTCGCCATTACACAAAAGATGTGTGAATGGATGATTGATGTAATGAGTTAGCCTGTATTCGTCGGTCGGATGGTAGTAAGCCTAAGTTGGCAAGAAAAGCTCGCGGAGGGCAGGGGGCGACCGAGGCCGACCGGCTTGGCAACTCGCGAGGGAAGGGGGCTGAGGGCATAATGGTGCATTCCATTTGTTAATCAGCCCGAGTCCTCCATGACGCGATTGATCGACTGGTTCAAGGCGCGAACTGTTCCGCAGGTCGCCCGACTGCTCTCCTTAACTGCAGCGTTGCTAGTGCTGGTGACACTGGCCGATCCTGGGATCACGGTCGACGAACCGCTCGACGTTCGACCGGGGCGGAACTACGTCGCCGCGCTTCGAACAAACGGTCTGAAGTTTTTTACCCAGCAGGTGAGCGACCGGGTTTATCTCGACAATAAGGAACATCCTCCGCTCGGGCGCTGGCTTTTGGGGATCGCTTCCACGCTGGGGGAGCCGTTCGAGGTTCTGTTTCTGGGAGGGGCGGATCCGGTTGGCATTTATGTTGTGTCGGGTCGAATCGCACCGGCGCTCGTGTTTGCCTGGTTGGTCGGCGTGGTGGCGAGCGAGGCAGGTCGAAAGCGGGGAGTCGCTGCCGCGTGGGCGGCCGGTTTTTCTTTGATCGTGATGCCCCGCGTCTTTACGCATGCGCATTTGGGAGCGCTCGACCTCTTTATTGCGGCGTTCTGGAGCGTCGCGCTGATCAAGGCCGAGCGCGCGTTGACGTCGGCTCACCCAACGCGCGGCATGGCTATCGCGGCGGTATTCTGGAGTTTCGCGCTCCTGACTAAGATCCACGCCTGGCTTTTGCCGCCGATCGTTTTGGTTCGTGCGATCTCGGTCCTCGGCCCGAAGCGAGCGTTCCTGCCGATGCTCGCTTGGACAATCGTTGGTCTCACGCTCTTCTTTATAGGATGGCCTTGGCTTTGGTTTGATCCGATCGGCCGATTGGCGACATACCTGGGAACGGGAGTCGAGCGGACGGCAATTTACGTCCAGTACTTTGGCCAGGTTTACCGCGACCGGGATGTCCCCTGGCATTTCCCCTGGCTCCATTTCATCGCGACCGTGCCAGTGGGCCTGCATTACTTCGGAGTTGTGGGGAGCGTGCGTGCAATCCGGCAGCGGGATGGAGCAGGGCTTGTGCTCCTCGGAGCCGTTTTTGCAATTCTCGCATTCTTCAGCACGAATGTTCCCGTTTACGACGGAGAGCGACTGTATTTGTTGACCTTTCCGCTTTGGGCGATTCTTGCGGGTCGCGGATTCTCGGAAATTTGGGAGAAATCTAACGGCAAGAGATCTGCTAAGTGGACTTGGTGTGTCATCCTATTGTTGCAAGGCGCCCCCTTGATCGTGATGCATCCGTTCGGCCTCAGTTATTACAACATTTGCGTCGGCGGGTTGCCGGGGGCTGAGCGGCTGGGACTTGAACTAACTTACTGGAGCGACTCGGTTGATCCGCGTCTGCTCCGGAAACTCGCCGCCTCCGCGCCGACAGAAGCTAAGGCTTGCCTGGCTCCGACTCTTGCTCCGTCTCAAGGGGCAATCACGACTGGACGTGATCTTATTCGCAAGCGGATCGTCCTGGGGGATGAGTCGGAAGTTACGAATTCGCAATATGTTGTGGTGTATCGCCGCACCGCGTACTGGAAGCCAGGATGGGCCGAAATGTTCGACAATGGGACCCTTATTTCGGAGCGATCGAGGTTCGGCGTATGGCTCTCGCGCGTGATTCGTCTTGCAAAAGAATGAACTCCCCCTGTTCACCGGCTCGACAATTCGTAAAATACGTTCAGAACAAATTGAACGCAGAGGCGGAACATGGCGGAACTGACGCACTTTGACGAGCACGGCTCGAGCCGGATGGTGGATGTCTCAACGAAGGAAGCTTCGTTGCGGACAGCAATCGCCAGCGGTCTGGTGCGGATGCGGGAGGAGACGCTCGCGTTGATCCTCGACCGCAAGGTGGTGAAGGGGGATGTTTTGGGAGTGGCCCGGCTGGCGGGAATCATGGCGGCGAAGCGAACGGGCGAGTTGATTCCGCTTTGCCATCCGATCGGTTTGGATTCAGTCGAGCTGACGCTCGAGCCTATTGATAACGCGACGATCAAGATTGTGGCGACCGCGAAGGTTGTGGGACGCACTGGTGTTGAGATGGAAGCGATGACGGCCGTGTCGGTCGCTGGTTTGACGGTTTACGACATGTGCAAGTCGGTCGATCGGACGATTGAGATTGATGAAGTGCGGCTGGAGTCGAAGTCGGGGGGAAAGAGCGGTCCCTTTCGGCGAGGCGAGTCATGAGTGAACCCAGACCATCAGCGTCACTGGACCGCGACGCAGATCGAGGAGTGCGTGAAATGTCGTCCTCTTCCCCCTCTGTTCTCACCAAGGAAGACATTGGCCGCAAGCTTGCGACTGTCTACGCGCCGATCGCCGCGGAGTTGGTCGAGGCCGAGCGCATTTTCGCAGCCGAGCTCGCCAGCCGCTTCCCCTTCGTGCAGAACCTGGTGCACCACTGCGCCGATTTCCGCGGCAAGCGGCTGCGCCCCGCGCTCGTATTGTTGACAGGTCAAGCGTGCGGCGCTCTCACGTCGGATCACCCCGTGCTGGCGGCCGTGGTCGAAATGATTCACACTGCGACGCTAGTTCACGACGACATTCTGGACGAGGCCTTCATTCGCCGCCACGCTGCCACCGTGAATGCGGAATGGGGCAACGAAACCGCAGTGCTGATGGGGGATTACCTCTTCACGCACGCCTTCCATCTTGCCGCTTCGCTCGATTCGACCCTGGCCTGCCGCTGGATTGGCCATGCAACCAACCTCGTCTGTGAAGGCGAGATGCAGCAAGTGCACAATCGCGGCAACATCGATCTCGACGAGGCTGCGTACTTCGAGATTATTCGCGGCAAAACCGCCGAGCTAACTGCAGTCTCGGCGCGGCTGGGCGCGCATTATGCCGGCGCCGATGCTGCGACCGTCGAAGCAATGGACAATTTTGGACGCGATCTTGGCGTGGCATTTCAGATTGCCGACGACGTGCTCGATATCTGGGGCGATGAAAAAACCACGGGAAAAAGCCTGGGAACTGACCTCGATAAACAGAAGTTGACACTTCCGTTGATCCGGTTGATCGCGATGTCTCCTCCTGCGCTTGCAGACCGTATCAGGCATATGGTGGCCGAGCCGACTGCGGAAACGCGAGAAGAATTGCGTCCGCATCTGGAATCTTCGGGCGCGCTTGATTATGCTTGGAATCAGGCCAAGGTCTACGCGGCTCAGGCCGGTTCCGCTCTCGAAATCCTACCCGAATCGGCCGCTAAAGGCTTGCTCCGCAACCTCACGCATTACGTCGTCAGGCGTTCCGCATAAACGGCTGGCTCAATCACGCGGATGGAGAGAAATCCGCGCTCAACCCGATACTTCGTGATTTCGCAGCTTTCGGTCAGGGATGTCGTTGCTCGAAAACTCTCGAAAGTGAACCATCCTCCCCAAAACAGGGAGGATTTGGTTCGTTTTTGCGATGAATCCCGTATGTGGGAGAAGAAGAGCATCGTTTTCCCGGGTGTTTGACAGGTGTAGTCCAGTATTCGGGAGAAAAAACGGTGTATTTCCCCAGAAAATCGCGAAATGCGATTGATTATTGGGGAAACTGATTGCATTATTAGGAGCAGGGGGCTGGTACCGGCGGCGGAGAGTGGCGATGAAACTTGACGAAAAACTCCACAAGCAGATGCTATTAAAGGGCTTAAACGGCCAGAGGTTAGCCCGCCTCTCGCAGGTAAGCGATTCTGAGATCTCCCGCATCCTGGCGGGCAAGTCGCTTCCCGGCCTCGAAAACGCATTCCGCCTTGCGCGGGCGGTTGGTGTTTCGCTCGATTACCTTGCGGACGACTCGCTTGAGTCTGACCCGGCGAAATCGACCGCGGACGTAACGACCGAGCCGGAACGCGCCCTTCTGCGCGTGGCGCGCGACATTGGATCGCGTGAAGCGGCTCAACTGCTCGAAATGGCACGATTTATGGGGTACGACGCCGCGATGCGTCGCCTGCTTGGTGCCGCCCCCATTGAACCGGCGAACGACGCCGCCCGACAGGGCGCTCCGCACGCTACAGCTCGTGCAGGTACCGCCTGACACGTCTGTGCCTCGTTAGAATTAGGATCCGGTATCATTAGCATATCAACGACGCGCGTCTCATCGAGGCGGGCGTCGTTTTCTTGCGCGATTGAGTGAATCGCTTTCAGCGCGGTTCGCGCAATCGCGCTTTCAATGATCGCCCGGCGATTCGCGATCGGTGCGACCGCCTGTCAAAAAGCTGCCGGCTGTTTCGTGCGCGCGCAGGAGCGCCTCGACTCGAGCACGTAGCGGGGCGTCGCTGCCACACGCCTTTTGCAGGTAGTTTTCGCGTTCGTCGCCGGCGGGATAGTCGAGTGCATCATTGAAGATGGGTTGAACTCGGGCATCCGAGGGTTTCATTGTTTTGTCTCGCCATTTTGATGTTTGTGTCAAAGTTCGCCAATCAATCTGGACGCGGCGAGCTCGTCATCGAGACTCGGGTGGGTCCGGCGGGTTTAGCGCATCGAACAGCCAGGCTCGGGCATATGCCCAGATTCGATCGGCGGAACGTTTGGGCAATCCCAGGGATTCAGCCGCCTCGGTATGCGACAACCCTGCGAAAACGCGGAGCTTTACAAGGTCAGCGGCAGCGGCGTGTTCTCGGGAGAGTTTTTCGATTGCTTCGTCGAGCGCCAGCAAATCTTCAGCGGGCGTCTCATCCATGAACAGGTCGTCGAGTGAAAGTGTTTCACGCTTGGCACCACCTCCGCGTTTAAGGCGTTTGCGGTTACGGGCGCGGTCGATCATGATCCGGCGCATCGTGTTTGCGGCCGCCGCCAGAAAATGGCGCTGGTCGTTCCACGCACGCTCGCTCTTCCCTACCACCAGGCGCAAATAAGCCTCGTGCACCAGGCCGGTTGCCTGGAGCGAGGGATCGGCGTCGTTGGCGATTCTTATTTTCGCGAGGCGTTTCATCTCCTCATAAACCAGCGGAAGTAGTTCGTTTGCCGCGCGACGGTCTCCACGGCTGACTGCATTGAGAATCCGCGCAACCTCTTCGGGATCATCGGGCGTCGCCGACATTACGCAATTCCTTCCTCGGTTCGGAGAAACGACGAGCGGCCAGACCTTGCCGTTCCAGCCAGCCCGCCGTTGCCCATTTTAGGAAGGGTGATTCTTATCTCGCAATGTCGGGCTCCTAAACTGGGTTACTCGCACGACCTTACATGCGGCGCAAGGCGACTCAACCCCGGTTAATTCACTCGAGCCAGGTAGCCTCGCGCTTTCTTAAGATTATGGTCCTAAACGACTTAAACTGCGAGCTCCACGACTCAGACCGGGAGGGGGAGGAAATCGCATGCACCAACCGCCGGCGGCCAGGCTCGATCATTGCGCGGACAAGGGCCCGAGGATCAACGCGAGGGGGGGGAATCGGCGCACTCCTGGCGCCCAACCGTCAACGTCGTGTAACTTGGCCGCCGGCGATGGCAACAGAGACGGCAAGGGGGGACATGCCGCCGCCGTCGGAAGTCGGACGAGACACTTAAGACCTCTACATCCAAGTATCCATCACGACTTCATCCATAAATGCTCCGTCGCCACCCCGCCCGCGCCGGATTTTTCTGGATAAGCTCAATTGCTAGCGTGATTGCCCAAATTCGATCCTTCAATGCCTGAAATATGGTGCCCGCAAACGATCGACGTTTGTCGCCTAACATCATGAAAACAATAGGCTTATGCGCATGAAAAAGCGGGACGATCGGCGCGTCCCGCTCTATCGTAAGTTCGCATTAGAATTGTTTGCGTTGCCGGCTCGACGGGATACGCAAAGCTTTGCGGTACTTCGTTACCGTCCGCCGTGCGACGGGAAGGCCCGACTTGCTCAGCGCTTCGACGATTTCCTCGTCGGAGAGCGGATTTTGCTTATCTTCCTTGCCAATCACTTCAAGAAGCTTCTGCTTGATCGTGTCCCACGCGACTTCTTCGCCGTCAGCGGTGGTTGTACCGCCGCCGAAGAACCGCTTGAGCGAGAAGATTCCTCGCGGCGTTTGGACGTATTTGTCGTCTACTGCGCGACTTACAGTCGTCACGTGCACGTGGACGCGGTCAGCGATCTGCTGCATCTTGAGCGGTTCGATCGACTCTGGACCTTTGTCGAGGAAGTCCTTCTGGTGCTCGATGATCGCCTTGGCGACCTTTAGCAGAGTGCTTCGACGCTGCTCGATCGATTCGATGAGCCACTTGGCCGACTGAATCTTCTTCTGAATGAATTCGCGGGTGACCGGGTCGGCCTGCTTGTCCTTGAGCATGCGCTGGTAGATGCGCGAAATTGCCAGTTGCGGCGTGTGCTCGTCGATTAGCCTGACTTCGTAATCGCCCCGCTCGGTTGGCTCGACAATCAGGTCGGGCAGAACGTACTGCGAGTTTGTCGGCGTGAATCGCGCACCAGGGCGGGGATTGAGATGGCTCAATCCTTCGATTGCTTCCTTGATGAGGTCGAGCGAATAGCCGGTCCGCTTCTCGATTGCGGGAAGCCGGTTCTGGCCGATGTCGTCGAGGTGATCCGAAATCAGGCGATGAAGCACGTCGCGGAGTGGCGTTTCGGGCGTAAGCTGTAAAAGCAGGCATTCCTTGAGGTTGCGTGCACCAATTCCGGGCGGATCAAGCCGTTGAACTAATTGAAGGGCTTCTTCGGCATCTTCGAGGGTGATATTTTCGGCGAAGTCGCGAATGAGATCGGAAAGGTCTGACTTGAGGAAGCCGTTGTCGTCGAGGTTGAAGACGATGAACTCAGCGAATGCCCGAATATGGGGTTCGCAGTCCATGAAGCCAACTTGATGAGCGAGATCGTCGTGCAGCGACTCAGGGCGTGATGCCATGTTTTGCATGGCGTCGTGCTTGCGGTCGGCTTCCTCACTCAATGCGGCGCGGCTGAGCCGGTGACCTTCGCCAAAAGAGTCCCAATCGTCAAACTCGTCGGTCTGCGTTGGCGCTGCTTCTTCGGTTTTCGCAGCGACCGGTTCTGGTTCGGGCTCCGGGGCCGTCGATTCTCTCAGATCGACCAGAATGGGGTTCTCACTCAGCTCCTGGTCTATCCTCTCCTGCAACGCCATGAGCGGGAGTTGCAAGATTTCCATCGACTGAATCATCCGGGGCGCCATGCGGAGCTTCATGTCGGTCCGCATCTGCTGCGATGTGTCGAGGCGCATGATCCTGGTTCCGCCCGGAGAAGAAGGAGATCAAGGACATTCCCGAACGATGACCGGCGCGTCCGTCAACCGCCAGCATCTCGAATGCCACCACCCCACTGCAAATATTATACCATCGCGACTCCCGTTTGTGTCACGCGTGTTTTCAAGAAGCTTCAAAATCGTTGGCGGCCAGCGAATGCATCGGCAAGCATTTCCTTGTTTGCGAACTCGAGCACACTGCCTGAGGCAAGTCCCCGCGCGAGTCGGGTAATGGGAACGCCCGTGTCCGAGAGCCGGTTTGCCACGAGCAGCGCAGTCCCGTCGCCCTCGAGATTCGGGTTCGTTGCCATGATCACCTCGCGGACCGATCCCTGACGCACACGTTCGACGAGGCCGTCGACCGTCAGTTGATCAGGACCGGTCCCTTGGAGGGGCGCGAGGCGGCCAAGGAGGACGTGATACACCCCCCGATAAGAGCCTGCACGCTCGAGAGCGAGGAGATCGCGCGACTGCTCGACGACGCAAACCAAACCTGCATCACGCGATGCGTCGCTGCAAATTGTGCAAGTGTCTTCGGCGGATTCAGTCAGGTGGTAGCAAATCTGGCAGTGACGGACGCGTTCTTTCACGTCGCGTAGCGCCTCCGCCAAGGCGAGTGCCTCTTGCGGTGGACTCTTCAAGATGTGATGGGCCAGGCGTTCCGCGCTCTTGGCTCCGACTCCTGGTAACCGGCCGAACGCTTCGATCAAGCGGTCAAGGGCATCCAAGCGGCTCGCCGCCATCGTCAGCTACCTCCTCCAGGACTGCCAAACAGACTGTTGAGACCGGGGATCGGGAGACCGCCGGCGATGCTCGACATCGATTGCGCGGCAGCCTCTTTCGCCTTGTTCAGCGCCTGATTAACGGCAGCCGTAACAAGATCCTCGACGAGATCGAGGTCGTTTTCGCCCATCAGTTTAGGGTCGATGCGAATGGACAGGATTTCGAGCTTTCCGTTCGCCTTGACCCGAACGCTTCCACCGCCCGACTCGGCCTCGACGACGAGTTGCCCGAGCGCCTCGGTCGCTTTTTCAATATTTTCGCGGATTTTACCCATGTTCCGCATCATGTCGGTCAGGCCGCCGAGGTTGTTGAACACGTTTCTTCCTCTCAGTGTGCAGAATGCGGCTTGCCAGAATATGTCGGATGCGCGGGCCAGCGATCAGGACGTCGAGTCGTCTTCAACGTCAACGCGTATCGCCTTCGCTTCGAAAAGCTCGACGATCTGTTTGATCATCGGGTCGTCCTTGAGCGCCTCGTCCCGCGAGATCGCAACCGCAGTCCGCGATGGAGGTAGCGGCTCCTCGGGGGGACGATCGATGCGGATGGATACTGGCTTACCTAGCCACATACCCACTTTCGATTCGATCCGCGTGCGAGCCTCGAGCGTGTCGCACATGTCGGCCACCCAATTGTAGGCCCGATCAAATGCGATGACCAGTTGGCCGGGCCCTGCAATTGCCGCCGGGGCGCAACGAGCAAGCTTCGTCGATAAGTCAGGCTCTAGCCCGTCAACCCATCCCGGCCAGGCAGCCTGAATTGAGGCAATTTCCCAGGCAGGACTGCTGTCCGATGCCACCGGTTGCGGAACGATAGCAGGCGCTGGATCCGCCGCCCGAACCGGCGCTGGTGTTGGTCGCGGTGGCGGAGATGACTGAGGCTCAGGCGCTAGGGCCTTTTTTTTTTCGGCGGTTCCACCAATCGTTGATGGTGAATCGCTTTCGATCGCGGTAAGCCGCGCGATGACTTCGCTCAGTTCGGTCATCGACTCCAGCCGTGCGACACGTGCGAGCGCGACTTCAACAAGTAGCCGGCTGAATGGGCTACCGCGGAGCTTGCCACGGCATTCGGCGAGAATCTGCTGCGCCGCGAGAATCGTGTCGAGCGGCCAGCGCTCTGTGAGTGTCTGAATTCGCGGGCGCTGGCGAGGAGTTGCGGCGAGTAATGCCGCATTCGCCCCGGCGGCGAGAATCATCGCGTCGCGGAGGAATTCGAGCACGCCGTCAAGCAGGTCGACTGGCTGCACGCCCGAAGCGACCGCGCGGTCGATGTGATCGAGCACTTTTGCCGCATCGCGCTCGGCGAGCGCGTCAAGAAGGTCGAGCGTTCGTTCGTCGCTGGCAATGCCGAGTTGCTGGTGGACGAGATCGGCCGTCAGTCGATCACCGCCGAACGACAGAAGTTGTTCGAGGAGAGACTGAGAATCGCGCATCGAACCGCCTGCGCGGCGGGCAATCGTGCGCAACGCCTCGCCATCAGCTTGAATCCCTTCGCGTTCGCAAATGCCCGCCAACGTTTCAGCGATTTGATCAGGCGTGATGCCGGCGAAGTCGTAACGCTGACAACGCGAGAGCACCGTAATGGGAATCTTGCCCGGTTCGGTCGTCGCAAAGAAAAATTTCACATGCGAGGGAGGTTCCTCGAGTGTTTTCAACAACGCATTAAATGCGCTTGTTGAAAGCATGTGAACTTCATCAATGTAATAGATCTTGAATCGCGACCGACTGGGGCGTAGTCCGGCGTTCT
Source organism: uncultured Isosphaeraceae bacterium (assembly GCA_945957605.1). Classification (GTDB taxonomy): domain Bacteria; phylum Planctomycetota; class Planctomycetia; order Isosphaerales; family Isosphaeraceae; genus CAMFLR01. Next base: position 1,129,466 of record CAMFLR010000001.1, on the reverse strand, counting down.
GGCGCAGCTCGCGAACCGCTTCGACACCGTTATTGCTGGCACCGTCGATTTCAATCACATCGACGTCCTGCCCGAGCGAGATCGCCTGGCAAATGTCGCATGTGTTGCAAGGTTCTTCAGTCGGGCCGTGCACGCAATTCAGGCACTTGGCGAAAATGCGGGCAATCGACGTCTTGCCGACTCCGCGCGTACCGCTAAAAAGGTAGGCGTGGGTGACTCGATTGAGACGGATTGCATTGCGCAGCGACTGGACGACATGGTCCTGGCCGACGACGTCTTCGAAGCGTTGCGGACGGTAGCGGCGAGCGACGACGGTGTAGCCGCTAGGCTCGCTTGCGGGCAGGGCTGCGGAAGTCCCAGCACTCGGGGACACGAAGCACGCTCCGTCTTGCCGAGAAGGTGAATGGAAGAACCGGTTCGCCCGGCACGCATCTCGGAGTTGCTGAGATCAGCCCGCGGGGGCCGGGGAGAGCCGGGGAGGTTCTCCCGGGCACAAAGAGACGGTGCTTATGGCTGCTGCGTTCCCGCCCTGACCAGGTTCGCATGTCCCCATTGCCCGGGTCCCCCCCGGCTCACCCCGACCCCCGCGCGGGGGTGATGAGTGAACGAGCATTGTCAGGCATTCGACCCATCGTTCGCAAGCCCAACCTGCACGCTTTTTGTCCCACCACCCGCTCTTACTCCGCAACTCGCGAACTATCCCGACATCCGCTCCATCATCTCCTTGAAGCGGCGTTCCATCTCTTCAGGAGCGACGTCCTCGATGTGCGTCGCGATCGACCATTTATGTCCGAACGGGTCGAGGAAAGTGCCCATCCGTTCGCCATAGAACTGGTCCGCCACTTCCTTGACAACGGTGCCGCCCGCAGCAATTGCCTGAGCGAACGCGGCATCCACGTTCGGTACCGCGACGTAGAAGCCAACGGTTGTGCCCTTGAGCGTCGTCGGACTGATCGCTCCCATTTCGGGAAACTCATCGGCCAGCATCACCCGTGAGCCGGCAATTGAAAGCTCGGCGTGCATCACTCGCCCGTCTGGGCTGGCCAGTCGCATCGTTTGCGTCGCGTTCAGCGCCTTCTTGTAGAAGGCGATCGCGTCGGCCGCTCCCTTTGTAATCAGATACGGCGTCAAGTTCTGCGAGCTGCTAATTGAAGTCTGGTCCGACATCGAGTCCGCCTTCCAGATTAACGAAACGCCTGTTCAGGAATCAGGTGTACACTATCATGCGAATGCTCGGCTGGCAAATGAATTTCTGCGGAAGGCCGCTTTTTCTTGTGAGGTGGATTCAAGCCCTTGTTTTACTGGGGTTTACGGCTACGATTCAAGTATCTACGGCGCTGGGTTCTTGCGAATTCGGGTCGTTTTATTAGAGGATAGGGAATGAACGTTCGGGGCAGGTTCCGGCCGAGCTTCGTTACGTCGAAAGGATTTCCTGAGGGGCAAACATGGCGCGACGTTTCACTGCCCGCCCCTCGTCTCCCTGGGCCGGTGATCTGCCGGTCTATCAGCGAGTTCTGGCGAACGGTCTCAAAGCGCTCGTCTTGCCGCGGCCTGGCGCGCCCGTGGTCGTGTGCGATCTGTATTACCCGGTCGGCTCGTTCAATGAACCGCCGGGATACGCCGGGATCGCACATTTTCTTGAGCATATGTTGTTCAAGGGAACTGAGCGTCTTCCCAAGGGGCAAATTGACCGCATCGCATTCGCGGGGGCAGGGCAGGCGAACGCCGAGACGAGCGAGGATTTCACGCACTACTGGTTCGCGTTTCCGCGCGATCGATGGGAGCTCGCGCTCGAAGTCGAGGCCGACCGGATGACCGGTGCACGATTCGACCCGAGCGAGGTCGAAGCCGAACGTGGCGTGATCCTCGAAGAGCGGGCGCGCGACCTTGAATCGCCGTTCAGTCGGCTCGATCAGGCTCATCTCTCGGCCACTTATGTTCGCCACCCCTATCGCAATCCGATCATCGGCTGGCCTGACGATCTCGAACGGATTGCCGTCGCCGATCTCTTCACGTTTTACAAAGCACACTATCGGCCCGATGGTGCCGTGCTCGTGGTAGTTGGGGATGTCGAGCCCGAGACAGTCCTCGACCGTGTCGACCGCCACTTCGCGCGCGTCGTAACGGGGTCGCCAAAATGTGTCGAGCCGGAAATCGACGAACCGCGTCAAGTTGGCCGCCGCAGCTTTGAATTGCTGGAAAATGAGTCGGTTGCGCGTGCCTTGCTAGGCTGGCGCACAACAGGAATTGGCCATAACGACGTCGCCGCGCTTGATGTGCTGGCCGAACTTCTGACGTGTGGCCGGCGGTCCCGGCTCTGGTCGCGACTGGTCGAGGTCGAAGGATTGGCAACCTGGATTGATGCGTCGCAGGAAACGTCCAAACGCGGCGGGCAGATGCTGATTCAGCTCGAAGCCTCGCCGGGTGCCGATACGCGGCGCATCGAGGCGATTATCCACGATGTGATCGACCAGTTCGCGCGACAGGGTCCGACTGTCGAAGAGTTGAAGCGCTCACGTAACCGGCTCGAAGCGTCGTGGCGCTGGGAGCAGGGGGACGTCGGCGGGTTGGCGAGCGGGTTAGGAGAATTCGCCGTTTGGGGCGAGTGGACCGACTGGCAGGCGCAACATCGAGCGGCTTTGACGGTTACGGCCGAAGACATTCAGCGCGTCACGTCGAACTACCTCGTCGAAACCGGCCTGACGGTTGGCTGGTCTTTGCCGCGTTCGAAGCGGTCGTTGTCGTTGCTTGCACTGCCCGAGATCACCACTCGCGAACGGGTGACGCCTACCATTTCCGCGTCGGATCATCCGCTTGCACTAAATATCCCTTCCGCGGCGACACACCTTGCCGACTACTCGCCGCGCAGGGTGATGCTCGATAACGGTATGCGACTCCTCAGCGAGTCGCGACGCGGTGAGGGAGTTGTTGCACTCGAATTGTTTGTCGACGCCGGGCAAACGCGTGAGTTGAAGCCAGGTTTGGCATACCTCACCGGGCGTTTGCTCGAAGAAGGAACGCGCACGCGATCGGCCGAGCAACTCGCTGCCGCCGTGGAAGATGCCGGTGCGGCGCTTGATGTTGCATCAACCGGCGCATCGTTGCGAGTCCGTGCTGAAGACCTGGAAGCCGCGATCGACTGGCTGGCCGATCTCACGATTTCGCCAACGTTTCCTGAGGCACGCATTGATTGGCTTCGTCGCAAGATCACGGCCGAGTATCAGTCCGAGCGCGACGACCCCGCGTTTCTGGCCGATTCGCTATTCCGCAGCCTCGTTTACGGCACGCATCCACTCAGCCGCGACCCGCGTGGTAGCTTGCGGGACATTGGCCGGCTCGAACGAACTGATGTAGTCAATCATCACCGTCGTTACTTCGTGCCAGGAAATACGTTCCTCGTTGCGGTTGGCGATTTCGACTCGCGGCACCTTACCCGTCTCGTGAGAAAGCGTTTTGGCACGTGGGCAGGACAGGGGGCCGTTCCGCCTCCGCGGCCGAAATTGGTGCGCGGTAAACGGGCACGTATCCGGCGAGTTCCCAGACTAGGTGAGCAAGTTCACATCCTGATGGGCCATCTTGGCGTCTCCCGCACGCATCCCGACTTCGAACCACTGGCAGTGCTTGACTATATTTTGGGCACTGGCCCTGGTTTCACCGACCGTTTGAGCCGGATCATTCGCGACGAACTCGGCCTCGCGTATTCGGTTGGCGGTGGAATGACAGACTCGGCCGACCTGTTGCCGGGCATGTTCAAACTCTATGTCGGTACGGGACCCGATGAAGCAGCGCGAGCGGCTGCGGCTGTTGAGGAGCAGGTGCGGGCGATCCACGCCGGCGAGTTCTCGGATACGGAAGTCGAACGCGCACGAGACTATCTTGCCGGAAACTGGGTGTTCGACTATCAGACCGTGGCTCAGCGAGCCGGTCGATTGCTGGAGTTGGAACGCTGGGGTTTGGGGCTCGATGCGCCTTTGAAGTGGCCTTCGGGTATCGCAGCAGTTACCCCCGAAGATGTGCGGCGGGCGGCGCAGACGCATATCGACCCGAACGCCTTGGTTCGTGTGGAGTACGGCCCACTGCGCGACGATTCGAGCGAGTCCGAAATTGACTCCGCGTAGCGTTGTTCGGCTGGTCTGGCAACTTGACAGATGTTACGGCAATCCCCTAGGATGCGTCCCGCGGTGCCTTCGTTAAGAATCCTTGGCACCAACGATTCATGCACTCGGTTTTGGGCGTGAAAATCGTGCCCGCAGCCGAGCCTCTCTGGAGTCTAGTTTCATGCGGATTGCCCTGGACGCGATGGGCGGCGATCACGCGCCCGGCCCGATCGTGGCCGGTGCGGTCGAGGCGGTGCGCGACCGCGAAGACCTGACCGTATTGCTCGTCGGCGACAAGCTACGAGTTGAAACCGAGCTACTGAAGCACCCCGACGCACATATCGACCGCCTGCCAATCATCCACGCCAGCGAAGTGATAGGCATGGAAGACAAGCCGGTCGAAGCGTTGCGTCGAAAGCGCGATAATTCGATCTCCAAGTCGTGGCAACTGCTCGCGACTGGTGAGGCCAACGCGGTCGTTTCGGCCGGCAACACCGGCGCGATGGTGGCGTCGGCTCTCATGAACGCGAAGATGTTCCTGCCTGGCGTGCGCCGGCCTGGAATCGCGGCGATTTTCCCGTCGCACCGCGGCCCGGTCGCGATCATCGACGTCGGCGCCAACATGGCCGCCAAGGCCGAAGACCTCTATCAATATGGAATCATGGGGTCGATCTATGCCGAGCACGTTCTCGGCGTGGCTGAACCCAAGATTGGCCTGCTGAACGTCGGCAGCGAAGACGACAAGGGAACCGAGCTTACCAAGGCGACTCGGGCGCTCTTCCAGAACGGACCTCTTGCCGATCGGTTCATTGGTAACGTCGAAGGCCGCGATATTTACGACGGCCACGCGCGGGTGGTCGTCTGCGAAGGGTTCGTCGGCAACGTCCTGCTCAAGGCAGGCGAGGGTGCGGTCGAGTTCCTCTTCTCGCAACTCAAGCAAGAGATGGCGAAGCTGCTGCCTAGCTTGCCGCCCGAGGCAGGACTGGTCATCGGTGCGGGTCTCAAGGATTTGAAGACGCGCTTCGAGTATCAGGAATTCGGCGGCGGCCCGCTGCTCGGGCTTCGCGGCGCCTGCATCATCTGTCACGGATCGTCACGTGAACGCGCGATCAAGAATGCGTTGCGTGTCGCGGGAACGATGGCCGAAGAGCGTGTTAGTGCCGAGTTCATCTCTCAATTGACGGCTGCTCTTGGCGGTCCGGCCACGTCGTAAACGTACGATTCGCCCAGGCCTCTCGTTCGCCTCGGTCTGCTCGTTTTCAGGATTGTTCCGATGCCCAAGGTTGCGTTTCTGTTCCCCGGCCAGGGTGCCCAGGCTGTGGGAATGGGAAAAGAGCTCTATAACGAACTTCCCGCCGCCCGTGCGCTATTTGATCGCGCAAACGAACTGCTCGGCTTCGACCTCAAGGCGATTTGCTTTGATGGACCAGCCGAAGCACTCGAGGCGACGGACGTCAGCCAGCCGGCGATTTACGTCGCCAGCCTGGCTGCGCTCGAGTCGCTCAAGGCGACCCAACCCGACGTCGTGCAGTCGGCGGTCGGCGCTGCGGGTCTGAGCCTCGGTGAATACACCGCGCTCGTCTTCGCCGGCGCCATCGACTTTGAAACCGGCCTGAAAATTGTCAGGCGCCGTGGCCAGGCCATGCAAGCCGCCGCGCTCGCGACGCCGAGCGGGATGACGAGCGTGCTTGGCCTCGACGAGGCTAAGATTGACGAACTTTGCCAGAGTGTTTCTCCAGTAGGAAAGCTCTGGAAAGCAAATCTACTTGGGCCCGGTAATATCGTTGTCTCCGGCGACCGAGCGGCGCTTGGTGCGGTCGAACAGGCCGCGACCGAACTGGGCGCCTCGCGCGTGATTCCTCTGGCCGTCGCTGGTGCTTTCCACTCGCCAATCATGAACAGCGGGGCGGAAAGCCTCGATGAAGTGCTGGCGCAAACGGAATTTCACGCGACACGAATTCCGGTCTACTCCAATGTCGATGCGAACCCGCACGACGATGCGGCGAGCATTCGGTCGAAGCTCGTCGCGCAGGTGGTGGGTAGCGTGCGCTGGGAAGATTCGATGCGTCGGATGATGGCCGACGGTTTTGATACGTTTTACGAGATTGGACCGGGGCGTGTGCTTACCGGTTTGTTGAAGCGGATTGACCGCAAGACCCCTTGCACAAGCATTCCCGCGCGCTAAGATTCCGCTGGATTCCAGAAAGGACGCATTCAAATGGCCGACGCTCCGAAGCCGGGCGTGCAAGTCGATCTCAACGGACAAGTCGCCCTTGTCACCGGCGCATCGCGCGGCATCGGCCGAGCCATCGCACTTCAACTGGCCCGAAGCGGTGCGAGTGTCGCTTGCGTCGCCCGGACCACGGCAGGTCTCGAAGCAACTCTGGCCGCGATTCGCGAAGCTGGGGGAACTGCCGAAGGGTTTGCGGCCGACGTTTCATCGACCGAAGATGTCAATCGTGTCGTCGAGGAAGTTGAGGCCAAGTTTGGCGGCAAGATTCAGGTGTTGGTGAACAACGCCGGCATCACCAAGGACGGCCTCTTCCTGCGAATGGAAGACGACGCCTGGGACGCTGTGATCGACACCAATCTCAAGGGCACGTTCCTCTTCTGCCGCGCGGTTGGTGCTTTGATGATGCGCCAGCGTTACGGCCGGATCATCAATATCACCAGCGTCTCGGCGATCATGGGTAACCCTGGTCAGGCCAATTACTCGGCAAGCAAGGCGGGTGTGATTGGCTTCACGCAGACGATCGCTCGCGAGCTGGCGTCCCGCGGAGTGACCGTGAACGCCGTCGCGCCGGGGTTCATTACCACCGACATGACCGAAGTGCTTCCCGATAAGGTGAAGGCCGAGGTCAAGGAGCGGATCCCCGTCCGTCGCCTCGGCGCTCCGGAAGACATTGCGGATCTTGTTACCTATCTTGCCAGCCCGAGCGCGAGCTTCTTGACCGGTCAGATCATTGCGGTCGACGGCGGGATGACGTGCTAATTGGCCTCGTTTCGCAGGTCTGGAGAAAATAGGAAAACTGCGAGAGCGGCTGCGAACAAATAGTGTCCGTCCTTATAGACAATTGACGGACGGATTGCTAATTTGTGGAGCTTCACGCAACGTCCGCTAGGACTTCGGTTCATGGGACGTTGCGATCTGACCGACGTATTTTGAGTGTTCTATCAATCCCGCCCACGTAACAATTGGTTGGGCGGGGTACTTGTCCGAAACCAGTCGACACATTCCCGCACGGTGCGGCGGGTGCTGTGTGAGGAGGTTGGCCCGTGTCCGTGGAAGAACGCGTGATCGAGATCGTCAGCGAACAGATGGGCGTTGCCAAGGACCAGGTGTCCAAAGAGACCAGCTTCGTCAACGACCTCGGTGCCGACTCGCTCGATACCGTCGAACTCGTCATGGAGTTCGAGGAAGAGTTCGACATCACGATTCCTGACGAAGAGGCCGAGAAGATCCAGACGGTCGGACAAGCGATCGCTTATATCGAGGAACACCAGAAGTAATGCGACGACGAGTCGTTATCACCGGTCTGGGCGTGGTTACAGGGCTCGGCACTACGGTCGAAAGCTTTTGGAACGGCCTGATTGAAGGGAAGAGCGGCATCGCGCCGCTCACGCTCTTTGATACGACTGAATTCAAGGTGCATTTCGGCGGTCAGGTGCACGGGTGGGATCCCGAAGCGCTCTTCGGAACCAAAGAAGCCCGCCGGCTCGACCGCTTCGCCCAGTTCTCCATGGTCGCCGCTGAGGCGGCGGTCAAGGATTCGGGCATCGATTTTTCAGCGTACCCGCTCGAAAGAAGCGGTGTATTCATCGGTTCGGGAATCGGCGGCCTGAATGAATTCGAGACGCAGCACTCGATCATGAAGGAACGCGGTCCCTCGCGGATCAGCCCGTTCACGATCCCGAAACTGATGGTCAACGCCGGTAGCGGCCACGTGTCGATCAAGTGGAGCCTTCGCGGCCCTTGTTCTGCGGTCGCGACGGCTTGTGCGTCGGCTGCGAATGCGATTGGCGACTCACTCCGCCTGATCCAACACGGCCTCGCCGATATCATGATCACCGGCGGCAGCGAAGCGGCGATCACACACATGGGTCTCGGCGGATTCGCTGCGCTCCGCGCGCTGTCGACTCGCAACGACGATCCCCAGCGTGCCAGCCGTCCGTTCGACCGCGATCGCGACGGATTTGTACTCTCTGAGGGGGCGGGAGTTCTCATCCTCGAAGAAGAGTCGATTGCACGGGCTCGTGGCGCGAAAATCTACGCCGAACTGCTCGGCTACGGTATGTCGGCCGACGGCTCGCACATCACCGCGCCCGATGAAGAAGGCCGCGGCGCTGCTCGCGCGATGACTCTCTGTCTTGCCGACGCAAAACGCGATGCCTCTTCGGTTGATTACATCAACGCGCATGGCACGAGCACCGAACTGGGCGACCTCGCCGAAACCAAGGCGATGAAGTCTGTGTTTGGCGATCATGCGAAAAAATTGCAGGTATCGAGCACCAAGAGCCAGCTGGGCCACTTGCTGGGGGCTTCGGGTGGCGTCGAACTGGTCGCGTGTGCGAAGTCGCTCGAAACGAGCGTATTGCCGCCGACGATCAATCTCGAAACGCCCGGCGAAGGCTGCGACCTTGACTACATTCCGAACGTCGCACGCAATTCCAAGGTCGATTACGTGATGTCGAACAGCTTCGGTTTCGGCGGTCACAACGCCAGCCTGCTGATCGGCCGCTACGTTCCCTGATCGAAGGCACTGCGCTGATCTCGAAACATTCCGGCCTGTGTGGTGAATAGCCACGCAGGCCGGTTCTCCATAAAAACACCTTGTGGAATCGCATCCATGGCGAATCTACCGTTCGACCTCCTCGGCGATCGTGTTCAGTCGATCAACCTCACGCCGGCCGAAATCCAGCGCTACGCGCGGCACCTCATCATGCCCGAGGTCGCCATGGACGGCCAAAAGCGGCTCAAGGCGTCGCGCGTGCTCTGCATCGGCACCGGCGGACTCGGCTCGCCCCTTACCTTGTATCTCGCCGCGGCCGGAATCGGCACGATCGGCCTGGTCGATTTCGATGTAGTCGACGTCTCAAACCTGCAGCGCCAGATCATTCACACGACGCCCGACATCGGCCGTCCCAAAATCGATAGCGCTGAAGAGAAATTGAAAGCGCTTAATCCCGACCTGGTCGTCAATCGTCACGAGTTCGCTGTCGATAGCTCGAACGCGCTCGAACTCTTCGCTGGATACGATGTGATCGTCGACGGCACCGACAATTTCCCCACGCGCTACCTGGTGAACGACGCCTGCGTGCTGCTGGGCAAGCCGAATGTTTACGGGTCGATCTTCCGATTCGACGGCCAGGCTTCAGTGTTTTTCCCGCCACACGGCCCGTGCTACCGCTGCCTGTACCCCGAGCCGCCGCCGCCCGACCTTGTCCCCAACTGCGCGGAGGGTGGAGTCCTGGGGATTCTTCCCGGCTTCATCGGCGTGGTACAGGCGACCGAGACCGTGAAGCTGCTGCTCGGCAGCGGCAAGCCGCTGATGGGGCGTTTGATGATTTATGACGCCCTTGATATGTCGGTTCGTGAAATGAAGGTGCGCAAGAATCCCAAGTGCCCGATTTGCGGACCGAATCCCACGATTACCGAATTGATTGATTACCAGCAATTCTGCGGCGTCCCTGGCCACGATGCGACTCATGCCGCCGCGTCGGTGGGTGCCGAGATCACTGCGCTCGAACTGAAGGCGCTTCTCGATTCAGGCAAAGCGCCGTTCATTCTCGACGTGCGTAATCCCGAGGAAATCGCAATCTGCCGGATCGCCGGCTCGACGGTTATCCCACTGCCGACTTTGGCGACTCGTCTGGGCGAGTTGAGCAAGGCGACGCCGATGGTGGTCCACTGCAAGAGCGGCATGCGCAGCGCGAAGGCAATCGCGTTCTTGCAAGAGCAAGGGTTCTCGCAACTGAGCAACCTGACGGGCGGCATTTTGGCGTGGATCAAGGATGTTGATCCCAGCTTGCCGGCGTATTGATCGTCGCGGGCATCGCCCGAGGAAGCCTGCTTTGAATTGGGGTTTCCTCGGGGCGAGTGCTCGATTAAGGTGATGCGGAAGGACATCTGGGCTAGGCATCGGAGGCCGGGTCATGCGCATCTTGTTGGTCACCTCGTTCCCTGTTCCTGGCGAATATGACGGCACGGCAATGTTGCCGATCAAAATCCTGCGGGCGCTCAAGCAGCGTGGGGTTGATGTCGTGCTCGCTCATCTCAAGGCCCGGCCCGTCTTTGGGCGTGCAGAGCGAACGACTTTCGAAGGCACACCTTCGTTCACGTTTCACCCGCATCAGTGGGTTTCGGGTCTCAAGCAGATCCATCGCGAATACCCGTTCGACCTCGTGCATGCTCAGCATCACGGGGGCGCGAATCGTGCTCTCATGGCGTGCCGCCGTTACGGCTGGCCCATGGTCTACGAGCTTCACTCGCTGCTCGGCGAGGAATACGAGCGCGATCGGCTGGGACGTGGGCTTGGCTTCCGGATCAACGTGCAGCTTGAAAAGTCAGTTTGCCGACGAGCTGATTCGATCATCGTCCTCGGCGATGGCGTCAAGCGCGTGATGGTTGAGGAAAAGGGCGTCAATCCCGAGAAAGTTTCGATCATCTACCCTGGAATCGACCTCTCGGAATACGAACGCGTTACCGAAACCGCTACGATTCCTGGCGTCAATCCGGACGACAAGGTCGTCATGTACATTGGCAGCATCGTCCACCCGAACCAGGGTGTGCCGATGATGGTTGAATCGCTCCCCAGCGTTTTCGAGCGTCATGCGAACGCGAAATGCGTGCTCGTTGGCGGACCTGCCGAAGCAGGCGAGGAATATCGCCGCCAACTCGGCAAGTTTGGCGATCGACTGATCGTGCTGACTGGCCAGACGCCCGACCAGGTTGTGGCGCTGTCTCGCCGGGCCGATGTGCTGGTTCACCCGCGTCTGGCGTGTCGAGAGAACTACTCCGTTCAAAGCAAGCTGGCGGTTTACCTGGCGGCCGGACGACCGATCGTCGCGACCGACTTCGCTGACTACAAGCAATTGCTCGGCCCAACGGGCGCAGGACGGCTCACGTCGGTTGATGTGATGTCGATCGCCGACGGGATCTCCGATGTGCTCGCGAATCCTGCTCTCGCCGCGCGGCTGGCTGCGTCGACGAAAGCGGTCGCCGAAGAGTTCTTCGGCATGAAGCGAAATATCGATCGCTACCTCGATGTTTATCGGACCGTTCTCGATCGCCGCGTAGTTCCCGCGCTTGGCCGTCTCGGCCGCGGGCTTGAGGCTTGAATTCGAGGCTTGTCGGCAACAAGTTGATTGGGCTTGAGTCTTTTTTCGAGTCCTGATAGAAAACTCGCGCCTCGGTCGGTGTGTATCACGGATGATCCACGTACGCACCGGCCGCCCTCGCGCCAGAGTTGCTCCATTCTTGATCGACACGACGCCAGACCGGCAGGGAGGCCACTGGCATGAATCGACGCTCGCTTTTGCTTATCTCGACGCTGCTAGGAGGTCTCGCGCCGTTTCGGCTGCTTGCCCAAGAGCCGTCGCGCCGCAGTGGTAAAGCGGTTCCAAATTCATCGTCGCGCTCACGTCGAAACGCCGAAGACGTTCCGCGCACTGCGCGCAACGACGATGAGGAATCGCTCGACGAACCGACGGAAAACGCGCCAAGTCGCGATGAGGTTCCGCCCAACCTGCCGACCGAGGCAGGACAAAAGTGGCAAACCTTTGATATCTCGAAGTATACAAGTCTCACGCACGACGATCCGAACCCGCAAAACAGTATTGTCGACTGGATCTTCCGCCGCACCACGACGGCCCCCTGGCACGGCGACAAGATCGCCGTCCTTTCTGCCAGCCGAAGCAAGATCCGGGCCTACCACAACGCCAAGGTGCTGGATCAGGTTGCCGAAGTCGTCGAGCGATTCACCGACGCGCAATCGAACTATCTGAAGATTCATGTTCGATTCGTGGCTGCGGCCGATACTCGCTGGCGCTATGCGGTTTACAAGCGGCTCAATCCGATCGGCTCAGGCCCGCAGGGCCAGCAGATCTGGAGCCTCAAAACCGATGACTCTGCAATGGTTCTGACCCAGATGCAAGTCTGGCAGGGCTTTCAGAACATCGCCAACCAGGCACACCGCATGGTCAATGGTCAGACCTTGCTGGTGAAGACGTCGGCGCCCCGTCCGTTTACCGGCGGCATTCAGCGCGATAGCGCGGTGGGCCAGGGGTTCCAGCCAAAGACCGAGCAACTCGAAGAAGGTGTTACCCTGCGCATCAGTCCGTTGCTTTCGTACGACGGCGATACGCTCGATGCCGCCATCGAATTGACGACGAACACCGTGCGGAACTATCACCAAACCAAGGTGCTCGCCCCGCGCGAGGTAGGGCCGGGCGAAGTGAGACTCGACGTTCCCGAGGTCTCCGAGACTCGCCTCAATCAGACCGTCAAGGGCTGGCCGATCGGTCAAACGCTGCTGATCTCCGGCGGCATTCAGCCGGGGATTCTCCAGTCGAAGGGCGGACTCTTCAACATGAAGATTCCCGGGACCGTTCCGACGGGCACCGAGTTGCTCGTATTCGTGGATGTGGAACTGGACGACGAAGCGCCCGTCAAAAAGTCGGCCCGGCGCGACCCGCGATAAAACGCAACCGCATTACAAACTGATGACTTTCCGAAAGCCAGTGCCGGCAAGGCTCTGGCTTTCTGTACATTTGTGGCGGCTGGATTCGGGGACGGGGGTCGCGTCGCGGCGGTTTGCGGGGTATAACAAAGAATCGTTTTCCGCATTCATTGTCCGCGAAGGCCAATCGACGCATGTCGTCATCCACGTCACACTCCGCAGCCGGCGGGGTCGCTCCCCCTTCGGCACGGCCGTCGATATTTGCCAGCCCGATATTCGCTCTAGCGGTCCTGTTCAGCATGAACTTGCTGAACTATGTCGACCGCTATGTGTTTTTCTCGGCAGGGCCAGAAATCTGCGAAGAACTCCACTTCTCGGATCCCCAGTTTGGTCAGCTCAGCGTTTCGTTCATGATCGTTTATACGATCGTCTCGCCGTTCGTCGGCTACGTCGGCGATCGCTATAACCGAAAGCGTCTCCTGGCATTCGGCGTCGGCCTCTGGAGTATCGCCACCGTCGGCACGGCATTCGCACGCGGTTATTATGATATGTTCTTTTGGCGTGCTTTGCTCGGTATAGGCGAGGCGAGCTATGGAAGCATCGCGCCTGCGTTGCTTGCCGACCTTTTCAAGGTAAAGTCGCGCGGACGAGTGATGGGGCTCTATTACTTTGCTCTCCCTGTGGGCGGTGCGATTGGATACCTGATCGGCGGGCATTTCGCCCATACTGGCGCTTGGCGACATGCCTTCTGGGTTGTTGGTATCCCGGGCTTGATCGCGGCGTTCGCGGGTCTATTGATGCACGACCCGGGCCGTGGCGCTTCGGAAGGGTCGGACGCATCGAAGGCAGGTGGTCAGAAGCCGACGATGCGCGATTATTTCGAGATCTTCAAGACGCCGAGTTTCCTTTTCAATACCGCGGGGCAAGCGGCTGTCACATTTGCGATCGGCGCTTACGCGGTTTGGGGAGCGACGTTTTACAATCGCGTGCGGGGAATGGATCTCAACGTCGTTGGTCGTGACATTGGTGTGCTCACTGCTGCCGCGGGGGCGGTGGGGATCATTCTCGGGATGTTCGTGCCCGACCTGATCCGCAAGGTCACGAGGCGAGCGTACTTCATTTGGCCGTTTCTGGCCGTGGCGATCGCTGCGCCGTTCGCGACGTTCGCATTGCTCGAACCAGTGAAGAATCCCTCGCTCGTTTATTTGTTCGTAGCGTCGGTGATGATGGCGTCGGTTCTGGCACCGAGCAACACGATCACGGCGAACGTTGTTCCGGCAAATCGTCGCGCGGCAGGGTACGCCATCTGTATCTTCCTCGTCCACCTCTTCGGCGATATCAGCTCGCCCTGGTTGATTGGCGAGATTTCCAAGCTGTTTGGCAGTGCCCAGATCATCGAATCGCCCATCGGCAAATTCTTCGACTCGATCGGAGCATCTCCGACCACCGACAAGATGGAAGTGACCAACCTGACCGTCGGCATGCTTTCGGTTGTGCCGATGCTCGCGCTTGGGGCTTTCTTCTACCTCGTCGGTGCCCGATATCTGCCGGAAGACGAGCGTAAGGCCCGTGAAGCGAGCAGCGGTGAAACTGAATTGCCGGTCGCCTTCCACTAAACCCGCTCGAAACAAGTAAGTGAACGGGCCGGCTTCTCCATATTGGGAGAGCCGGCCCGTTCTCGTTCACGTCTAGCCTTGCAACGCCTTAAGACCCCTTGGTCTTGGCTTTCTTCTTGGTGGCGCCCTTGGTCGTCGCTTTGGTGGACGGCGCGTTGCGCTTGACGTCTTTCACCATCGCCGCCGCGGCGTTCAAATCGTCCGACGGGCCGAGCTTGTAGTTCAACGAGTTCCTGCGCTTCATGTCGGCAAGAGCTTGAAGCACCGACTTGTCGAGATGCAACTCGTGGTACTTGGCGAGCAACGGCGTGATCATTGTTTCGAGTTCGCGAACTCCCGCGACATAGGCGTTGCGCGTCTTTTCAACCTCGGCGGGGATCACCTGCCGGTCGAGCGTTTTCGGGGCCTGAGCGCCTGCCGCCTTGATCTGGGCGTTCATCTGATTAAGTTGTTGCTGCGCCTGTGCTTGCTGAGCCCGAAGCGGCGCCAACTGAGCGTTGATCAACGTCCGCATCCGGCCGATGCCAGCCCGGTTGCTGCCGTTGATCTGCGCGTTGAGCATGTTCACCTGCTCCTGAAGCGCTTGCTGGTCCATTTGCATGCTCTGCAAGCCTTCGTCGTACTGCGCCATCGTGTTGAGGCGGACCATCGCCTTTTGATAATCTTCCAGCAAGTTCTTGCACTGCTTGTATTTATCGACGGATGCCGCCTCGTCGAGCAGGAACTTGCGGTCG
This sequence comes from uncultured Isosphaeraceae bacterium, assembly GCA_945957605.1. Lineage (GTDB taxonomy): Bacteria > Planctomycetota > Planctomycetia > Isosphaerales > Isosphaeraceae > CAMFLR01. The sequence goes on along the minus strand of CAMFLR010000001.1, from coordinate 1,114,341 downwards.
TCTCGCTTCAAGCCTTTGTCGACGAGAGCCTTTTCAGGACCGGTTACAGCGTCGTCGGCTTTGGGCGCGTCTTCTTTGAGGGCGTCGGCCTTCGGCGCATCAGTCTTGGGCTGAGTGGACGTGGGGGATTTGGTTTCTGCTGTGGGAACGACGGGGCGCTTGTCGTCCGCTCGCAGGTCGCTGATGGTGAGAAACACGAAAAGGGAGCCAATCGACGAGGCGATCAGCAGCGTCGCTTTACTCATCGCGCGTTCTCCAACACGAATTTCCGAGAGGGCACTCTCAACCATAGAAGAAGAGAGTGGGGTAAGGCGGGAGAAGTATCGAACTTTTTTGGGACAGCGCGGGGGGGAGCTGAACGCAGGGAACGTCTCACATCGAAATCTACTACGATCATCAGCCGCCTGTGACGGTACGTCAAGACGCCGTTGCAAGACGGAACGATGGTGTTCGCCTGTGCGTGGGGCTTGATTCGTAACCTTGAGCGCGCCAAAGTGCGAGGGTTGCGACGACTCTCACCTCTCGAGGAAAAGGACGCATTCCATGACTGCTCTTGCCGCGGTCGTTTTTTCGCTGCTTCTGCCGCACGCCAATTTTGACAACAAGAACGACGAGGCGACCAAGATCGCGGTCAAGCTGACGACCGACGGTGCCGCGCTCTTCAACAAGAAGGATGCCAAAGGGCTGGCCGAGACCTACGTCGAAGACGGCGTGATCACGATGTACAGCAAGGACAAAGACAACGGATCGCTCAAGCTCGAAACGACCATCGGCCGCGCAGAGATCGAAAAGGGCTACGAGAAGCTCTGGAAGGATCGCGACACGATCAATTCCAAGAACACTGTTGAGCACGCACGGCTGCACGGCGATTTCCTGATCATCACCGGTGAGTTCGATCCTGATCTCGGCGTCGATGTGAAAGTCGGCTTCACTCAGGTGCGTTTCAAGCAAGATGGCAAGTGGCTCATCACCAGCATGCAGCTTTTCCTTGAATCGAAGTAAGCGAGTTCATTGAAGACGTAAATGAAACGAGGATCAGGCTGCTGCGAATGCAACGGTCCAATCCTCGTTGGTTTGTTCTAACGAATCGTGACGCTGGCCTCAGTTGGCCTTGGGCGTGAGGCTTGGCGAGCCGGGCAGGGGCGGCAATGCGGCCGTCGAACCGGCGGTTGCCAGAGTCGCGACGAGCTTGCCGGCCGCGGCGCGGACGGTGGCCGAGCTATCCTTCGCGGCCATTTCGCGAAGCCGCGCGAGAACTTCGGGGACGTTGCGGCCGGTCATCGCTTCGACCGACTTCGTCCGCACGAGCTCGTCGGTGTCCTGCGAAAGCTTGAGCAGCCAGACAACGGGGTCGAGATCCGGGTGCTCCTTGAGGAGCGGAATCACCGATGCACGAAGCTCGGGCTTCGGGCTGGTGATCAGCTTGCCCAGAACGATCTGGTCCTGCGTGAGCCCGCGAGTTTTGAGGACGATTTCGGCGACCTGCGGCAAGCCGGGTTCGGTGTCGTGCAGGCGCTTGAGGATCATCTCTTCCGTCAACAGGCTGGGCCGGTTGGCGAATGAGACGAGCACCTGATTACGCACATAGCCGCTCGACGGGTCGTCGACATACTTGATCGCCGGCTCGGCGAGGCGGTCGATCGGCACGAGGCCGAGGCAGGCAATCGCGGCGGCGCGGCACTTCGGCATCGGGTCGGCCAGGCGGAGCGCAACCTGCGTCTGGAAGGCGTTCTTCCATTCGCCAAGCTGTTCTTCTTCGACTGGAAGCATGCTGCGGCCGGGATACCAGCCCCAAATACGGCCGACCGACGCGAGAGCCGACGCACGAACATCCACGTCGCGATCGGCCAGGCCGGTGCAGACGATGTCGCGGAACGGCGTGAGGGTCTCGATCCACGCCGGGGGCGCCGGTTCGATCGCGAACTTGCGAAGCACATGCTCGGCCGCATCAACGGCCAGAGCGCGGCCCTGGGGAGTGAAGTTGAGATAGCCGCCGCGCAGTCCTTTGACTACGAGCAGCCATTCTGCGGCCTCGGCTTCGCTCAGAGCGTGCGGAGCCGGGGCCGTGCTGGGTTCGAGAATTTTCGCGAGTGCCGAAAGCGTCGCGATGTCGCTTTGACGTAATTTCTCCGCCATCGCGGGGAGTGATGTGTCTGTCTGAGTCGCGCCTGCGGTGGAATTCGCAGGCGTAACTGCCGCGTCTCCCGGTTTGGCCGATCCGCCGCACCCGCCGCTAAAGACCAGGCCCGCGGTCGTCGCGAGGCCCATCAGGCCGCTGGTTACCCAAGTTGTCCGACGTCGCGCTGCCATCGAAAAGCCTCCGTGCAATTCCGGTAGGTGCGAGCGAAGTGCGAATCCTTCGAGCCGAATCCATCGGCGCGACATGATAGTCGGTCGCGTCGAACGGACAAGAGCAGTTCCACGCTCCCGCCGCGTCAAAAACCGTTCGCATGCGGTGGCCGGCGTTCGACTTAGCGATTCGCTCAAGTTTTTGGGCTCGAAAGCCGCTGCGGTTGGGTGCCGATTGACCTTGGTCACCCAATCATCTCGCCAGGATTATGCAGAGTACCTTATCGTTTCGACCGGTCCAGAAATGGCGGGATCGAGCGTGGGTGATGTTCAAAAATCGGGGCGATCTGGCCGATCTTAAGGATGCGGAGAGCGTGGTATACGAGCGATGCCACGCGAAGTTCGGATAGGATGCCGAGCCGCTCGAGTTCCGGAAGGAGCCCCCATGCCCCCTCGCGTCACCCGAAGGCGCCTGGCGACTTCGTTGCTTGGACTCTGTGTTTGCGCCTCGGTCGCAGGCCCCAGGTCGGCGTATGCAATCGGCGGTCGCCCCGTCGATCCCGCCCAAATTGTGCCGCTCTCTCAAATGGCGCCCGCACACCAGGCCGCAATCGCCGAGGTGATTCGCGACCATACCTTGCACAAGAAGGGAACGCCCGACTCGTTCCCGTGCAATTCACAGGTCTACCTCAGCCTGATCAACGAGCCGGCGATTACGCTTGCGCTCTGGAAAGATCTCGCCGAGTCCCCCGTCCAACTGCGTGAGCTTGCCCCCGGCCGCTACACCGGTAGCGACGGCAACGGCGCGACTGCGACTTGGGAGTTCGCATACCGATCGCCCAAGATGCACGTGCTCTATAGCTCACTTGAATATATGAGCCCGCGTGGCAACGCGCATCTTCAAGGGCGAATCGTACTGATCGTTCGCTCTGGCTTCTATCGTGAAACGAACGGCGAGCCGTACGTTCATCATGACGTTGAAGCCTATGTGAAGGTCGACAGCAAGGGCTGGAAGACCCTGGCGCGAACCGTACGGCCGATTCTGGAAAAGGTTCTCGAAGACCAGGTGCAGGAAGCGGGACTTTTCGTTTCGCTAATGGGCCGACTCGTCGAAACCTATCCCAACTGGGCCGTCGACGTGGCCGCCACGAAGTCGATCGCCCGCGACGAAGCGAAGACAAGCTTCCGCGAGGCGGTGATCGCCAACCGTCGCAAAGGTGCGGCGACCGGGCGTCCAACGGTCCTCAGCGAAAACGCTGCTCAGCCGCCCAAACGCAGGTCGTAATTTTACCGCCCGCGGCCGAGCGGCAGTTTGAGAGCGTCGGCAAAGAAGCCGGTGGCAGAATCGCCGACGCTGACGCCTGGGTCGATCGCGACCGTGGGATTCTTGATCGTCCCACTGATGCGGAACTTCAGGAGGCGGCTCGAGAGATACGTCGAGACGCGCATGAGTGCCTCCTGATTTCGGCCAAGGGCGTTTCTGAGACCAGGGATCAGGCCGATCAAGCTCTGGCCCGATTGCGAGATGATCTGGTTCGTGTTCACCAGCACGGCCAGATCGAGGCCGCCGTCGAACGAGACCAGACCGGTTGCGTGAACCTGAATCACGCGGCCGGCGAGCGTCAGTTGGTCGATCGAGATCTGGCGATCGCCAATCGTCGCCAACATCGAGCCTTCCTCGACAACGCCCCCGCGGGCAGCACCCAAAAAGCGATCGAGCTCGCGAATCACCGGAATCTCGCCGAGCGACGCATCATTCAAGCTGAGCTCGACCTTCCCTCGCAGCCGTTGCGGGAGCGTGGGATCTGGACCCGAAAGACTGATCCGGCCGTTGATCTTGCCCGACCCAGGCCGGCCATCATTTGACTCGGCACGCGAAAAAGTTTCGATATCAATATCAGTGAGATTCACATCGACGTTGTACGATCGATCGAAACCAACACGCATCGTCGCCGAGCCTTGGACGCGGCCGCCCGAGAGACGAGCAGTCCATCGCCGAACGCTGAGCAAGCCGTTCGCCGCGGCGAGATGCACATTCAATTCCGCGGGAATTCGCAGGTCATTGATCGGCAGACCGTAGAACTTTGCCTGCGGAACGGTGATCTCGGCGTTGGCACGTAATGAGTCGTCCATACGGCCGGTGAGCCGCACCGAGCTGGTACCATCGAGCCGCTTGTTCAAATCGGGTGCGAACGCGAATAACCGATGAAGCGCGGCTCGGTCGGTCTGCAGCTCGAAATTCATTCCGACAGGACCATTCGCGGGCGTTTCGCCCCAGACGATGCCACGGAACGCGCCGCCGAAGAGATCGCCCTGAAGCGAATCGAGCCGGAACGCCTGCGGCGTGCGGGCGAGCACTCCGCGAAGATTTCCGAGTGGATAGTGAGGCCCCCAGCGAAGGTCGCGCACTTCAATGATGCCGTGAACCCCGAGCGTGGGATCGGGGCCCGACCGTGCCCGCAAATTCGCGTCGATCGCCGCCAGCCCACGCAATTGATTGGGTGTTCCCTTCAGTCCGACAAGATTCCAGACGTCGGCAAGTGTAAATCCCGCGGCACGCAGCTCGGCATTCGCAGCACGATCGGCCGGCGGTCCCGTGAGCGGCAAGTTGCCGTTGAACCGAACTTTGCCATCGGGACCGTCGGCTCGCGCCTCGTAAACGAGCAGCCCTTCCTGGCCTTTTAGACTTGCGGTGACGACTCCCGTTGGCACGCCCTGAACCTTGAGCGAAGGAGACTTCAACGTGAGCGAGGCGGTCAAATTCTTGAGATCGCCGTCACCAGGAATCGACGCGACGAGCTTGCCCGAGGCTGTACCTTCGAGTGCGATTTTTCCCTTTCCCGCGAGCGCGGCGAGACGTGATGAGTCGATCTGGGCGACCTCGACTTCCAGTTTGATCGGCGGACCCGGCGAGATTGGCACGCTTGCCACGCCTGTCACTCGCCCACCAAACGGCTTCGCCTCGATCGGCCGGAAGCGGATCTCGTCGCCTTCGGTTTGCCATGTGGCCGAGACGTCGCCGAAGGGGATCGCGTCGTATGCCATCTGGCGAATGACAACCTTGCCGTCCGCGCGTACCTTGCGCGGCAGGAGCGTGCCCGAAACGACAACGTGACCGTCAATCATGCCCTGAATTGGTAAACGTGTAGAAATGTCGGGAATCATGGCGAGTAGGCGCTGGGCCGACCAGTTGGAAAGATCAACCTTCGCCGAAAACTCGCGAGGCGCGTCCATATCGACGCGAAGGTCGGCATTCAGGGGGTGTCCGCCCAGCTTGGCGTCCAAATCGGGCAGGCTGACGTGTCCCTTGTCGATTGCAAAGTCGGTGTCGATCGAGTCGAGCGTCGCGCCGAGGTAGCCAATTCCCTTGCTCGAAAGCTTCCCCTTTGCAAACCATGCTCTCGCATTACCAAGATTCGACACTTCGGCCGATGCATCAAAGCTGGTTGTGAGACGGCCGATGACCGGACTCGTCTGAGAAAAATAGGGAGCAAGGATTTCGGCGATCGGTAGCTCGGCGCCATCAAAATGGGCCGTGAGGTTTCCGCTGGGAACAAGCTCTACTCGCAACTTGCCGCGAAACGCGCCAGGGACGAGCGGAGCATCGGTGGCAAGCACAGCCGTTGCGGGCGGCGGATCAACAGTACGTTCGACGAGTTGTCCTTGCAGGCTATCGAGCACAAGCACGCCCTGGTTCAGGTCGAACTTGCTGCCGACGCGTCCCAGGTGCACGCCGTCGATCGACGCCGAAGTGAGCGTTGCCTCGCCGCGCACGGTGTAACCCTTAAGGTTGGCGAGCTGGCCGAGCGGAATCGTCGCCTGCGCTTTGAGTGCGAGGTGCCCCGAAATGGGAACAGGCATCTTGATGCCGGTCAGCACTTCGAGCTGGCCAAGGAGCTTCGTGAGATTCACGTCGGCGAGCTCGATACGCGTCGAAACAGCCTGAGGAAGTCGGAGACCTGGAGGCCCTTCAACGCGCGTTTCGGCCAGCACCTGTTTGCCGTTCGAGAGGTTGGCGACCTTGGGCTCGAACTGAATGTCATCACCAGTGGCGTGCATCACGAGGTCGAGCGACTTGATCGGAATTCCTTGCCGCATGCCGTCGTCGATGTGGGCAATTCCAGTCGAACCGGTGAGATCCGGCCCGCGCGGGTTCAAACTCACGAGCAAATGCGCGTTTCCAGTCAGGCGGCCAGTGGCGTCGAGTTCGTCGAGTTGCCACTTTTTAGGAGCTTGCGAAACATCGATATTCTCGAGTCCTAGTAGCATGTCGATGCGAGGTGCGGGCAAGGTGAAGTCGAGCGTTCCCGCCGCCTTGATCGTGCCCGAGAGCGTTTGACCCTCGAAATTCGTGATCGTAACGCGACCGTCTTCAATCTCGACATGACCATGCGAGTTCTTGCTGATCAGACCAAGCAAATGAAGCGACGCTTCCAGACCATTGAGTTCGAGCGACGTGGTCACGTGAAGCGGCGACTCTTTGCGGTCGCTCATCGTCAGCTTGACTTCGGCGCTGATTGGGCCGTTCGCTCCGGTGTTCGTCCAAACTTCTCGCGGGACGAACGGGATTCGATCGACCAGTTCATGGCTGATTTTGAATCCATCACCCGAGTTGAGTTTGACGTTTCCTGCCTTGAAATCGGGCTGAAACTCGCCGGCGATGCGCCACTTGCCCCAGGTGGGATCGTCGCTCACGAGTTCGAGCTTTTCACCGCCTGGTTCGCGATCGAGCTCGCCGGTGAGGCCCGTGATCGTGAAGGGCGGGCGGCCTTGTTGATCGATCGTCACATCGGCGCGGTTGATCGTGATGTCGGGCAAAATCGTCGTCGCCGACTCACCACCTCCCACGAACGGCCCCTTCGTGAGCAGATCTCCCTTCGCGTTGAATCGCAGATGGATCTTGGCGTGATCGATCACGACATGCCGCGGCGCAAACTGGCCGCGAAGCAGACCGAGGAGAGAAATGTCGGCGCTGATGCGCTCGGTCGTGAGCCAGACGGGCGAACCGTAGTCGGTCGATTCGGCGAGGATCAGTCCTTCAATACCCGCCGATTTGCCGATCCACCAGTTGCTAAGACGGGCGGTGCCGTGCAGCTTCGCAGTGAGCGTGTTCGCCAGGATGCGTGGGACAACCCACGTGCGCACCGCGAAAACGGCCGTCGAAACGAGGATCAGCGCGAAGACGAGCCCGCGTTTCCACCATCGTCGTGCGTTCGATTTCATCGATCGAAGCCTCCTCCTGAGGAGTCGAGTCGGAACGCAGCGCGGGCCGCCGTTGGCGAACCGTCAATCCGCTTTCGGCTTGCCGTCGTAGTCGATCACCCGAATTTCGCCGAGCTTCAAAGCCTTGATTTTGGGCTCAATGGTGCGGCGATCGCCCACCACGAGCACGACTCGTTTCGCAGGCGCGGCGAGCGTGGTGAATGTCGCGCGCACGGCCTGGTCGGAAACGGCTTTCACGTTCTTGAGATAGGTTTCGAGGTAGTTGCTGGGCAGGTTGTAAACCGCCATCGATTCGAGGACGCCGGCGATCGAGCTGGGATCTTCGAACCCCTCGGGGAACGATCGTTCAAGCGCGGTTCGCCCCAGTTCGATTTCCTCGTCGGTGAACGGCTGCTTGCCACCGATCCCTTCAAGCTCGCCGAGCATTTCCTTCAACGCCGGAGCCGTTGCATCGCCGCGCACCGAGGTCGCCGCGATCCAGACGCTGCCGGTGCGGCGGTATGCAAACATCGAAGTCGCGCCGTATGTGAAGCCATTCTTTTCGCGCAAGTTTCTGTTCAAGCGGCTGAGGAAATCGACGCCAAAAACGTGATTGCCAATCGCCGTCGTGAAGTAGCTGGGATCATTCCGATCGACCCAGTCGCGACCAACCCGCAACGCACTTTGCACAGCGCCCGGTTTGTCGACGAGATAGATCACATTCTCGGCTCGCGTTTGCTCGTGCTTCGGTCGAGCGGCGGGGGCGTCGCCCTTGGTCTTCCAGGCACCAAACGTCGATTCGAGCAAGGCGGCGAGCGCGTCGGGTTCAACGTCGCCCACAACCACAATCTTCGTTCGATTCGCCGCAAATTTGGCTGCGTGAAAGGCTTTCACATCGTCGAGCGTGATCGACTTCAAAGTCTCGGCGAAACCGTCGGCTGGTCGGCCGTAAGGATGATTCTGCGAGAACAGCACCGCGCGAAATGCACGTTGCGCGAGCCAGTCGAGATGATCGGGGCCCTGCAGCAATTCGGCGACGGCGAGGTCGCGCTCGCGGGAGAAATCAGTCGCGTCGAAACGCGGACTGATAACTGTCGGCGCGATCAGTTTGAGCGTCTCGCCGAGGTTGCGCGAGAGCACGCTGAAACCGAGCGTCGTATCATCATTGTCGGCGGCGCTCGAGTAGCTGACACCCAGCGTTTCAAGTGCCTCGGCGAGTTCGGTCGCCGAATTGTCCTGCGTCCCCTGAGTGAGCAGCGTCGCGGTCAAACGAGCGAGCCCGGCCTTGGCTTGAGGATCATCGCCAGTGCCGACGGGAACAATGACCTGACCTGTGACGATGGGCAGCGTTTTCCATGGGGCAACCCAAAGCTCGATGCCGTTCGAGAGCGTCTTGCGCACATAACTGGGCGGAGTGAACGCCGCGCCGGTCGATGAGCCGGGAAGCTTCGTCCAGTCGGGACCATTCGCCGGTCCATGGTCGGCGAGTTCGGGATCGGCCGATGTCGAAGCCAACGGGCCGGCCTTGGTGGCGGGAGTCTTGGGTTCGCCCGGTTGCATCGGGTTGACTTCGAGAACCACTTTTTCCGGCGTGAGATACGTTGCGGCGACTCGGGCGATATCGGCGACCGTCACGTTGAAGTGCCGCGCGAGGTCGTGCCGGTAATAGGCGGGATCATTCTTTTCGAGCGACCCGATCGCCAGGATGAACGCGCGATTGAGCGGAGGCGTAAGCTGGCTGTAGGTTGATTTCTCGTGCTTGGCAATCGCGCGAGTCAGTTCAGCTTGCGTGATCGGCGAGGTTTTCAGGCGATCGAGTTCGCGCTTGAGAACTGCCTCGACATCCACCAGAGTTTTGCCTTCAGCGGCAGTAGCCTCGATGCGAAACATCCCGCCAATTTCGTACGTTTCGTTATGGGCCGAGACGTCGGTCGCCATGCGCGAATCGAGCACGAGCGCCTTGTGCAGGCGAGAAGCCTCGCCTTGCGTGAGGATATCGGCGAGCAAGTCGAGCGCGGGGGTGTCGGGGTGTTCGTCCGGCACCGTCGGCCAGGCCCAGTAAACGCGCGGCAGGCTTACGCGGTCGGCCTGCTTCAGTCTGGCGGAAACCGGTTTGACGGCGGTTGGCTTGGGATGCGTTGGCGCTGGCGTCGAGGGAATCGGGCTGAAGTAGGTTGTGATCAGCTTCTTGGCGGCGGCGGGGTCGAAATCGCCCGAGAGGCAGAGCGTCGCGTTTGAAGGAAGATAGAACTCGAGGAAGAACCGCTTCAAATCCTTGAGCGACGCCCGATTGAGGTCGTCCATCGAACCGATGACCGACCACGAGTAGGGATGACCCTTGGGAAAGACGTGCGCGAGGAGCGTTTCCTCGGCCAGGCCGTAGGGCACATTCTCGTTCCGCTGACGACGCTCGTTCTTCACCACCTCGCGTTCGGTGTCGAACTTCTCCTGGTCGAGTGCCGAAGGCAGGTGCGCCAGGCGTTCGGCTTCGAGGTAGAGAGCACGTTCGAGAAATGCGGTGGGAACGGTTTCGTAATAGACGGTCACATCTTCGTTTGTGAACGCGTTCGATTGTCCGCCGGTTTCTTGAAGCGGAATATCATAGTTAGGTACGTTTTTTGTACCTCGGAACATCATGTGTTCGAAGAAATGCGCGAAGCCGGTGCGGCCGGCGCGTTCGTCTTTCGAGCCGACGTGAAAGGCGATGCAAACTGTCACGCGAGGGACCGATGCGTCGCGATGCAGCACGACCTTCAAACCGTTCGGCAGCACGAACGAATCGATTGGCAGCGAGGGGAGCGCGGGCTCGGCCGCTCGCGCAAACGAAGGGAAAACCAGCAGGCAGAGGACTGCGGCGATTCGCTGCGGCATTGACGTAAGTCCTTCGCGACGGACCAAATCCGGGGTGTCGTGTGGCGATTGTCACACGAATGCCGGTTTCCGGCAACCTCAGCCCCGGATGTCGCGAACGGCCTCGTAATGCGGGAGATTCAGGCGATTTAGATAATGTGATGTGCTTTGGCGACGATCACGGTGACGTTATCCGGCCCGCCGCGAGCGAGGGCGGCTTCCACCAGTTCAGTCGACAGTTCAGCCGCGGGCCGGTCGGTCTTGAGAATCGACGCAATCGTCGAATCCTCGACGGCCTCGGTGAGGCCATCGGAGCAGAGCATCAGGATGTCGCCGTCGCTCAGGTAGAGGCGGTGGAACTCGGCGTAGAAGCCTGGTTCGGGACCGCCGACGATGTTCGTCACCACGTTGCGCTTGGCGTGAATTCGGGCGTCTTCGCGGGTGAGAACGCCGTCGTCGACCATCATTTGCACGAGCGTGTGATCGCTGGTGATTTGCTGAAGTCCGTTGTCGTGCCATAGATAGGCGCGAGAGTCGCCGACGTGCATCAGGTGGACACGCGCACCGAGGCAGTAGGCCATGACGACGGTCGTACCCATCCCGGTGAGCTGTGGCTCGGATTCAACCGCCGCGAAGACGGCGAGGTCGGCTCGTTCGATTCCGCCCTTGAGCTCGCGGAAAAACGTAGGGTCGTCGACGTGTCCTGTATGCAGGAATGCGCGATAGTCGTCGCGGAGGTAGGTTTCGAGCGACTCAATGGCGATCGCGCTGGCTCGCTCGCCGCCGGCGACTCCGCCCATTCCATCCGCCACAACGAGAACGTGCCCTTCGGCCGGGGAACGGGAAGTTCCGTTAGCTGAGGGCACGTTTGAGTTTTCGACACCATTCGACTGCGAGAGCTTAGCCGCCAGGTAATTATCTTCGTTCTTGCGGCGGCAAAGTCCCGGATGAGTTACAGCGCCAATTTCTAGATGAGTCCTCGGCTCGACCTGCGGTTCCAACTGGGGGCGGAATTCGCGGGTCGATTCTTCGTGATACTCCGAGGACTTCATCATCGAAATCATCCTGATTATGTCATTGTTGGCAGATCAAGGGCTGCCATTATGCCAAGGTAAGGATGAACCACGCTAGTATTCGGATCGGCCGAATCGGCGCGGCTACTTTAGCCCGCCGATCCCGACCCCACCGGCTGCGGATTGCTCGCGTGCGACGGCTTATGCTCGACCGAGAAACGAATGCCGATCCGACGCGTGAAGTTCACCCACATGTCAAGCAAAGCATAGAACACGGGAGTGACAAGCAACGCCAGCAAGAGCGAAAGTGTCTGGCCGCCGATGATCACCTTCGCCATGCTCGCGCGAGCACCGGCACCAGGCCCCTGGCCAAGCGCAATCGGCACCATTGCCGCCACGAGCATAACCGTGGTCATCAAGATGGGCCGCAGACGGGTGTGATTCGCCTCCATGATCGCGTCGGTCCGCTTCATCCCCTTGGCGCGAAGCTGGTTTGTCGCGTCGACCTGCAAGATGCCGTTCTTCTTGACGATGCCGATCAGCATGAACAGGCCGAACATCGCATAAATGTCCATCGGCGACCTGAGCATGACGAGCGACAACAGGCCGAACGGAATCGTCACCGGAAGTGACATGAGAATCGCGACCGGCTGCGTCCAGCTTTCAAACTGGGCGGCGAGAATCAGGTACATGAAGATGAACGACAACGCCAAGGCGATGAGCGCGAAGTACCCGGTTTCGGCGAGCGTTTTCGCCTGACCTGAGAACACCGGCGCGTAGCCCGGCGCCATGTTCATGTCCTTGAGCATCGCCTGCGTCCGTTCGACCGCTGTGTTGAGCGGAATCGATTCCGGATTACCCAGCACGGTGACGATGCGCTGGCGATTGTAGCGCTCGATTTCGGTCGGCCCGCGCTCCTCGCCGACCTTGGCGATGCTGGAGAGCTTGACGAGTCCCGCAGTCGGGGAGGGGAGGGACATCTCGTCGAGGTCGCGCGGCGAGTCACGGTCGACAGGCCGGGCGCGAAGCCAGACGTCATACTGTTCGTCGCCGTCCTTGAATCGTGAAATCGGCGAACCGCCGACCAGCACGCGCAAGGTGTCGGAAATCGTGCCGACGTTGATGCCCAGGTCGCTCGCAGCTTCGCGGTCGATCGACACGCGAATTTCAGGCTTCGCGAGCGAGAGCGAGGTATCAAGGTCGGAAAGACCGCCGGCCTTTTCGAGTCCATCCTTCAAGTCGCGGGCATATTTCTCGAGCTGGAGCAGGTCGGGACCGGCGAGATTGACCTGGAAGGTTTGCGGCCGCCGTCCACCCTGGAAGGATGACACGTCGTTCACGCTGGCACGCAGGTCGGGATAGTCTGCGAGAATTTTTCGCGCCTGTTCCTGAACGCTGAATTGGGTGAATTCACGCTTGGTGATGTCTGTCATCTGGACATAAATTGTGCCACGCGTGACGTCACCTTGTCCCTTGATCGCGCGGCCGCCGTTCACTTCGCCGACGGTCGTGAAGAGGTGCTCGCTGCCGGGAAGTCCCTTGATGCGATCTTCGAGCTCGGTGAGAAGTTTGTCGGTCTGTTCGAGCGTGTAGCCTTCGGGTGTTGTGACGCTGACTTCGTACTCGCTCTGGTCGTCGCGCGGGATGAGTGAAACACCCATAACCTTGGCGATGAACGGCGTCGACATGATCACGCCGATGGTGATGAGCACGATGATCGGCTTGAGCCGAAGTGACCACTTGAGCGTCCAGCCGTACGAGCCGTCGATGATTCGCCAGATGAAGCCCGACTTCGACTTGGCGTGTCCACCTTCGCCGGCTTCGAGCTTGAGGAAGCGGCTGCAAAGCATCGGCGTGAGCGTGAACGAGACGAACAAACTCATCATAACCGCGAAGGCGACGGTCAGGCCGAAGCTGGAGAAGAACCGGCCGACGATGCCGCCCATGAACGCGATCGGCACGAAGATGACGACCAGCGAGAGGCTGGTCGCGAGCACGGGAAGCGCGATTTCTCGCGTACCGATGCGCGACGCCTCCATGCCGTCCATACCCTCTTCTTCCATGTGCCGGAATATGTTTTCGTGAACAACCACCGCGTCGTCGATGACGATACCAATCGCCAGAATCAACCCGAGCATCGTGATGTTGTTGAGCGTGAAGCCCATGATCATCATGAACAGGAACGTCGGAATGATTGAGGTCGGAATCGCCAGGGTAGCGATGAGCGTCGTACGCCAGTCGCGAATGAAGAGGAGAATCGTGGCCGACACGAGGCCGGCGGCGAGAAGCAAGTGAAACTTCACTTCTTCAATTGACTTCTCAATAAATCGAGACTGATTCTTGATGACGACCGTTTCGATATCTTCAGGAAGTGCGGCTTTGAGTTCTTCGAGCCGTTCCTGAACTGCGCGTGAGACCTTGACCGTGTTCGTGCCTGATTGTTTCTGAACCACCAAGCTGACGGCGCCTCGGCCGTCGAGTCGGGCGGTTGAACGTGGTTCTTCGTTCGAGTCTTCGGCCTTGCCGACGTCGCGAACGCGAATCGAATAACCCTTGCGATTGGCGATGATCAGCCCGTCGAACTCGGCGGCGGTATTGAGTCGGCCGAGCGTTCGCACGACTAGCTCGCGCGACCCCTGGTCGATGCGCCCGCCCGGTTCCTCGATGTTCTGCTTGGTGATCGCCGACCGTACGTCGTCGACCGAAAGGCCGTAAGCGGCGAGCTTGGTCGTGTCGAGCGTGATGTTCATCGCCCGGGTACGTCCACCGACGAGATTCACCGCGCCGACGCCGTTGACCGTCTCGAGTTGTTCCTTGATTCGCTTCCTCGCGATTTCGGTGACCTCGCGCATGTCGCGCTTGCCGGAAACCGCGATCGTCATGACGGGCATCGAGTCGGTTTCGAAGCGGTTGACGATCGGCGTTTCGGTGCCTTTGGGCAGATTCGAGAGAATCGACGACACCTTGTCGCGCACTTCTTGCGCACCGACGTCGCCGTTCTTCGAGAGCTGGAATTGCACCGTCAGCACCGAGACGCCTTCGGTCGTGGTCGACCGCAACTCATCAATACCCGAAACGGTATTGATGATGTCTTCAATCGGCTTCGTGACGGTCGTTTCCATTTCCTCAACGCCGGCACCGGGAAGCACGGTGGTGACGGTGCAGACAGGAAAGTCGACGTTAGGGAACTGGTCAACGCCGAGTCGGTCGTAAGCGAATGCGCCGAGCACGACCGGGATGGCAACCAGCACCCAGGTAAATACTGGGCGGTTGATGCAAATATCGGAAAGTGTCATGGAATATCACATTAACCAGGGTCGAGGGCGAATGAGGAAGCGCCGCGCGAGCGGGACACGAGGGTTGTCTCGGCCGGACCAATTCTGGTTAGTTGCCCGCCGTTTTGACGGGCGCGGCCGGCTCGGCCTTGGGATCGCGAATTTCGATCGTCTTGCCGTCGAACAGCTTCGATTGACCCGTCACGACCACTTTGGCGCCCGCGGGAACAGCGCCGATGACTTCGATCCAATCCTTGCCGCCCAGCCCAAGCTCGACGGGAATCGAGCGAGCCTTCTTGTCGTCGCCCGCGATAAACACCTTCGAGATGCCGTGTTCGGTGACGACTGAAAGCAGCGGCACGGTGATCGCCGAATCCTCTTGCTTCACGATGATCGACGCCTTGGCGAATCCGCCCGGATGTAGCTTGCGATCGTCGTTGGGCACAACCGCTTCGACTTGAAACGTTCGGTTCGAGGCGTCAACCAGCGGATTCACGCGCGTCACTTTTCCCTGGAAGAACTGACCAGGGAACGATGGCACGGCGATTTGCACATTCTGGCCGACCTTCACTTCGTTAACGTAGCGCTCGCCAACGGTCGCCCAGAGTTTGAGCGGGTTGTCGATCACGAGCTGGACAACCGCCTCACCCTCTTTGAGCATCTGCCCTTCGGCCACGGAACGCTTGGCGACGGCGTAAGGAGTGGCGGCCGCGACGGTGGTCGCGAGCTTTGTCGGAATCGGGGCACGAATCGACATATCGGCGCGGTTTTGCCTGGCGACGTCGAGCATCACCTTGTTCACCATCGCCGTTGCGAGCGTGGCTCGCGCGGTTTGTTTCGCGGCCTTGTAGGCGGCGTCGGCTGCGCGTTCGTCTAGCTCGGCGTTCTGATAGTCGGTCTGCGTATTTGCTCCGCGCTGGCGGAGATTGCGCTCCCGGGCGAGGTTCTGCTGCGCCTTTTCGAGCGCTGCGAACGTCTGCTCGACGGCGGGTACTCTTGATTCGTCGAAGGTTGTTTTGGGAATCTCTTTCAGGCCCACCTGTTCAAGCTGAGCGGCAAGGCTTCGTTCGGCCTGAGAGATGGCGAGATCGAGATCAGTTGGATCGAGGTCAACGAGCGGCTCGCCGGCACGAACGCGGTCGCCCATGTCGTGATAGACGCGGAGCACGCGGCCCATCCGCTTGTTGCCGACCGTGACTTCTTCCCAACCCTTGAGATTCCCTTCGGCTTCGACCGTTCGGACCACGCGCCTCGGAGTTACGGGCGCGACGGTGACGATCGTCGGCGGACTTTCGACCGGTTTCTTGGCTTCGGCTGGTGCTTCTTGTTTCTGGCTGCAGCCGCTTGAAGCGGAAAGCAAGGCGAGCACGGCGAGCGAAGGTATGGCTTTGCGAACAGACGTGGGCATGAGAGGTGTCCCGTAATCAGTGCGAAGCCGGCGACGCGCCGAAGCCTCGAATTAAGTCCAGAACGATCCGGCTGGCCAGGTCGGGGCTTTCGTCCGCCGACGGGTGGCCGCACGGCCCTTTAAATTTGTAGAGATATTCCATGGTGTGAATGACGATCGCGCCGCGGCACGCCATGCCGAAGCTGGACGCACGCGCGGGATCGACGACACCGGAGTTCACAACCTGGTTCACACCCGCGACGAAGGCTTCGCTGAGCTGCGCGGTGAAATGCGAAAATTCGCTCGACAGGCTCGACCCGAGCGGCCCGAAACAGAGTGCGTAGTAGAATCGGCCTCGGTCGGCGTCCTCGCGGATGAATTCGATGTGGGCGTCGACCTGGGCGATCAGGTTCGCCACCGGGTCGTCCGACTGCGTCAGGCAATCGCGCAGGCGGGCCACGAAGTTGGTCATCGGCCGCGTCAGGAGTGCCTGAGCCAGCCCTTCCTTACTTCCGAAGTGGTAGTAGAGCGTCGGCTTTGTGACGCCCGCTGCCTCGACGATATTGCGGATCGACGTGGCGTCGTACCCTTGCTCCGCGAACAGCCGGGCGGCAACCTGGGCAAGATGCCGGGCCGCTTCGTTCTCCGGAACGTTTTCCGTGGTGTCGATCGCCGAACGAGGCTTCAACGCTGAATTCCTTCATTTGAGATCATATACCGACCGGTAGGTATTATCGGTGAGATCGCGAAATTGATCAAGCCGAGTTTTGCGCCTTCGCGGGTGATGCGGGTTATGCTCAAAGATTCAGTTGGCCGCGCGCCAGTTGGCAGGCTGGGTACGCCACGTTACCTTCTAGGGGCCGCGTGGAGCGGCGAAGTCGGAACCACCAGGGGGCGTTGAGAGCCAGGGATGCCGCAACAGAAGGAACGACGCCTGGCGGTGGCCGTGGCCGACGCCATGTGGTTCACCACCGAAAACCTATTTCGCGAAGTGCCCGAAGAGGTTGCCGACACGCTTTCGATCAAGGCGATGGACTTCCTGAACGCCTGGCGCAAAGGTCAACCACCCTGGAAGTGGGGGCGCCGCACGCTCAACGTGAAGCCGGGCCACTGGGAGCGCGAATTCGTGCTCCCCTCGGGTTGGATGAAGAGCTTTCCGAGGATTGGTATGCGGCCGATGGCGAGTGGCATCCGCGCCTGGCACCGACGAGTTGGGCGGACGTCGCCGCTTGCGCTGGTGATGACCTATCCCCACTATCGCTTTCTCAGTCGGCAGGTGAAGCCCGACTATCAGCTCTACTATAATGTCGATGACTACACGCTTTACTGGCCCGAACGTGCCGAAGAAGTGCGGCAGATCGAGCTGCAAGTCGTCGAAGAAGCCGACGTGACGGTGTGCGTCAGTCGGCTCCGTGCCGAGGAATTGAAACGTCTGGCGCCCTCGGCGGCGGGGAAGATTTTCCACGTGCCGCACGGGGCCCCTTCGAGCGCGCTGGCCCCGAGTGCGACCGATGGACCGATGCCCGCGCCTGCCGACATTGCACACCTGCCACGTCCGCTTCTCGGCTATGTGGGCAACATGGAGGATCGGGTTGACTGGGAGCTTGTCGCTCAACTCGCGCAGGCGCGGCCCGACGCTTCGATCGTTCTGGTTGGGCATCCTGGAGGCGCACCCGAAGACGGATGGGGCGCTCAACGAGCGCGAGCCCTCGCGTTGCCAAACGTTCATGCGCTGGGGTGGCGTCCGCAGTGGAGCATTCACAGTTATAATCAGGCGTTTGACGTTTGCCTGATTCCTTATCTGCCCGAGCATCCGTTCAATCGCGCGTGCAGTCCCACCAAGATAATGGATTGCATGGCGACCGCGCGGCCGATTGTGACCACCGCTCTGCCGGAATGCTTGTTATATGAGAACCTGATTCGCGTGGTGCCATCGCGCGAAGAGTTCCTGAACGCCGTAAGCGAAATCATCGACAACGGCAGCGACGACGGCCGTGCCCAGGCGCGGCTCGACTACGCGAGACAGCACACCTGCCGTATCGTTTCCGAACACGTTTTATCGCTGATCCCTCGAAACTGAGATCATCGTCATGAACTTCACAAAGACAATCACTCCCTCGATCGTCATCGCCGACCAACCGACCGACGCCGATCTCGCTGCGCTCAAGTTGCAGGGCTTCGTCGGGGTCGTCAACCTGCGTAACGACGGCGAGCCGGAGCAACCGATCGACACGGAAACCGAAGGCGAGATCCTCAACGAAATCGGCGTCGACTACATCCACATGGGCGTCGGCAGCGCACCGTTGCTCGAAAGCAAGGTCGACGAGGTTTGCAAGTTCATCGAAGCACACGCCGACGGCAAGGTTCTCGTCCATTGCCGCAAAGGCGGCCGCGCGGCGGCGATTGTCCTGCTACAACAGGCGCTTGCACATGGATGGACTACGGCCGAAGCTGCGGCGAAGGGGAAAGCGATGGGCCTCGATGTCGACGGCAACCTCCGGGTGATGGTCGAAACCTACCTCGACGACCACCGCAAGGTTGAATGACGGGGCTGGTTCGGCGTCAATAGAGCGGATCTCGGCTTGCGCTGCACCCCCTCCGAGGCGTTTTCCATGCTCACGAGAAGTCTTTCCACGCTCGCGCTGGTGCTGGTAACGTCCTCTGGTTTCGCGGCCGAAGAACCATCGCCCGACACGATTCGCGCCGCGATTCGACGAGCGATTCCGCCGATGGAGGCCGGCATCCGTGGCCATTCGGGGCAACGGGATTGCTTCTCGTGCCATCATCATGCGATGGGAACGATCGTGGCGACTCTGGGCAAGGATCGTGGATTTGAGTTCGATGCCGCCGAGGTTGCTGAGAGTCTCGATCTTGCCGAAGCCCAACTCAAGCGCGGGGCGGAAGTGCTGAAGCAGGGGAAGCCGATTGGCGGCGGGGTGACGACAGTTGGTTACTCGCTGATGACGCTCGATCTCGGCAAACGGCCGGCGAACGAAACAACGGCCGCGGCGATTGCGTTTCTGCTCAAAAGCCCGGCGAACGGTGACCACTGGCGGGCTTCATCGAATCGCGTTCCGTCCGAAGGGAGCGACTTTACGTCGACTTACGTCGCAATCCGCGGTCTCAAAGCGTACGCACCAGCGTCTGAGCGCGAAAAATCGGAGAAACTGATCGCAGGCGCCAAAAAATGGCTGCTCGATCATCCTGGCCGCGAAACTGAGGATCGCGTCTTCCGGCTTCGTGGATTGCATGCCGCTGGCGCGACTCCAGAAGAGCTAAAAATCGCCGCAGAGACATTGGTCAAGGCTCAACGAGCCGACGGCGGCTGGGCTCAGCTCGACGAAGGGATGGAATCTGACGCGTACGCGACCGGCACTGTGCTGGTTGCGCTCGCACAGGCGGGTGGAATAGGCACCGACGATCCGGCTTATCGTAAGGGCATCGCTTTCTTGCTCAAAACGCAGAAGCCCGACGGCACCTGGTATGTGAAGAGCCGTACGAAGGTGATCGTTCAGAAATACTTCGAGACCGGGTTTCCGCACGGCAAGGACCAGTTCATCTCGATCGCCGCGACGGGCTGGTCCACTGCCGCGCTAATGCTCGCGCTTCCGGTCGAGCCGAAATCGTGACGCTTACAGCTTCGCCCGTTGTGCGGCTTCCGGCCTGGGCCGATCCTTGTCGAGCTTGTGAATCGGCTGCTTGAATTTGCAGACGTTGATCGTCTTGTAGTCGATCTCGATGACGTTGCCGATCACCTGCTTCCAGCGGTCGAGCTGACCATCGTCGACGTTGCCGATCACCCAGATCGTGCGACGGTATTTCAAATGATCGCGAATCTCCGGCGGAATCAGTTTGATGATCACATTCGCACGCGAGTGGGCGATGCTCACCTCGTCGATCGTCTCGGGGTGATCGATCGTTGTGTGCTGAGTGATCACGTCGACATCATCGACAATCAGCATGTCGGACGTTTGCCACGGCCAAAGAATCCGGCCTTCATCAGCGACGCCGTCATCACCCGTCGCTTCCGCCACGACGGTTTGCACGAGTTTGGCAAACGTCATGTAGCGGCCAATGCCCTGTTTGCCACGCACGGCGAACTCGGTGCCGATTGCCGCGGCCAGCGTGCTTTTGCCCGAGGAGAGCGGGCCGGCGATGATCAAATGCCGGGCGGTGCTGGGCGTGGGAGTTCCGCACTCGGGATGGCTGAGGTCGGCGATGAACTTGGCGTTGTCGGGCGTGATGTCGTTCTTGAAAAACGCCAGGCGATAGTAGATCGGCAATCCCGCTTGCTGGAAGCGGATCTTCTGCTCGAGCCAGCCCACAGCCGGAACGGCAAAGAAAACAGCACCCACCAGAAACGCGATGACACCGCACAGCGGATGTTGCGTACCGAAGGCTGCGACGACTGCGCCGATCGCAATGTAGTAGACCGCGATGAAGCAATTGCCCAGCACTTCAAACCCATTGAACTTGAATGTTTTACTCGAAGCGTTGTATTCGCGGAGTTGCCAGATGAAGTCGGCCGTTTCGATGCCAACGAACAGCAGGCAAATCGCCCCGGCCCAGAACCAACCGCATGTGAACAGAGAGGGTGTGAGGCAGCTTCCGACTAACCACGTCAGCATCAGCGTGCCGACGAAGCCGAGCGAAAAGTGCCCCACCTGGTCGGCCAGCCAACCGTAGGTGTAGGTCGCCGCGTTTTCGACATCTTTACCGAACAGGTCTCGTTTTAGCTGGCTAATGACATCGCCAATGCCGGGAGGCTTGGGACTGGCAAGCGGGTCGTTCGAGTTCTGGCTCATTGGGGGGATTTCCTATCAATTGGCCGAGGTGTTTGACGCTGGAGCACGCCAGAAGAGACGCACCACGAGGCCGAGCGCGACCACCGCAGCCAGGCCAATTCCGAGGTTGTAGGAGACGGGATTCTTGTAGAAGTAAACCGTGCTGATCAGAAACGCGACAAGCACCGCCAACCACGTGAACCAGTGAAAAATCGCGACCTTGCGACTCTCATAATTGCCGAACCAGCCGAGTAGTACGTCGACTAGCCAAACGACCGTCGCGGCGATATTGCCCCAAACGACTGGCGCTGTTTGTTGTTCGACGATCATGCTGTAGATCGAGACGTTGTCTTTACTCAGGCCATAAAGGTCGGAGTGAATTCGCGCAGTGTCGACCTGGTCGCCAAACACGAAGAAGACCGCGTAGGCGAGGTGGGCGAGATGCGCGAGTAGGCCGAACGTCCAGAAGAGCCGCCAGAGATTGCGTGCGGCTGCGCCGTGATGCAAGAACGGTAGCAAAGCCAGTGCTGGTGCCGAGAGCACTAGCGACGCGCGAATCAGGTAAATTGTCCGGAAAAGCCTGAGGTTTTGCGATAGCTCCGCATAAATGAGCGCGGTGGCCACCAGCAAAGCAAATGGCACAAAAGTCCATGTAAATTGGACGAGCGTGACCGGCGCTCGATTCGGCGGCGGCGCGAGAAATTCCGCTGACATGAACGCACGCTCCGACGGGTAAATGAAGTTAGCGATTAGGTTATGCCCGACTGGCAAGCAGATCGTCAAAACGTTTTGAGATATTCCAGCAACGCACGTGTTTGTGCCTGGAAATCGGAGCTTGCCTTCATTTCTTCGCGCGTCCAAGGGTAATTATGTCCGGTGTTGTGATTTCCCTTGGGACGCGTGTCGAAGAGCCAGAAGAGCGGATCGTCGAGCTTGATGGTTTCGGGAGCGGTCGTTGGTGCCTTGAGGCCGACGGCGTCGCGATCGTAATCGTTGAGTCCGCGAAGGAACGTCGCAGGACGATCCTGAAGGTTAAGAAGTTGTTCAAGTGTCGGAATGCTTGCGTTGTGTAGATAGGGCGCTCGAACGAAGAGCGAGTCGAGCGGGCCGTTGATGTAGCCGCCCGAGTTGCGAATATGCTGCCGGTCGGTCGCGAGCGGGTGCTGGAGCGGAAAATACTCGCCAGTGATTTTTTGCGGATAGGCGCGATCGAAATAGGTGAAAAGCACGAACGGGATACGGCTGCCGTCGCGAAAAACGACGCGTTCGGGGTCGACGGTTTGCTTCTGCCACTCGTCACGCGTGCGGAATTTGTACCAGTAATCGGGCCATTTTGACGTGTCGAACTGAAAGGGATCGACCGTTGGCACGATTTTGCCGAACTCGGGGAATTTTGCCGTGTCGGTTTGCCAGCGGGCGGGATCCGTTGGGTCGGGCTGGCCGTGACAACTTGCACATTGTTTGCGATAGACAGCACGCCCTTCACGCTGGCGAGACGTGAGAGCGATGCCCTCGCGATCGGTCGGATCGAGGTCCGATGGACTTGGCGTCGTTGGCTTCGATCCCGGCGGGAAGATGTCGTTCCATGTTGGACCGACGAGGTCGTCGACGGTGTAAGTCGCTGCGGCGAGGATGTTGCGCGCGACGCCCAGACCGCTCAGGTTGTCAACCGAACCGCCGGCCGTCATCGCGGCGAGTCCCGACCTGGTTCGAGGGAATTTCACGCTGCCGTCGAATTGTGCCCACTCGCGGTACTTCTCGCGAAACACGGCGGGAATCTTGGAATAGCCGAAGTTGTGCTTCGCCGGCAGGTCGAACATTTCGTGGTCGAGCGTCACAAACGGCTCGGTGCGGCCGGGGCCGACCGGGTTGTATTCGGGAGTCATCAGTTGACTCATATCGGCGGGGAGGTCGTCGCGCACTGCGGTTCGTTCGGCCGCGGCGTGCGCTCCACTCAGCCAGACGGCGACCATCTTTTCTTCGGCGAAGTTCATGGGAGGCAGCTTGAGATCGACTCGCGCCTGCGCGATGCTTGCCATCGTGAGCCGATATTGTTGCTGCTGAGGCGTAAGATCTGGCCCTTCGATAAGCGAATAGTTTTTCGTTTGATTGGCGGTCAGGCCGGGGATTGGTTCTTTTTCGAGAAGCGTGGCGCGGAAGGATTCGAAGAAGCCGATCAAGTCGAGCCGCGTATTCCCGGCGCCATAGATCAGTTTTCCGCCCGGCCCCCAGTTCGGCATTCGATTCGAATGACAGCCCGCGCATGCGAGGCCGACGAATGTCACGGGCGATGGGTCGGGCGTGAAGGGGCGATAGTTCGAGAACGTGAAACCAACTGGAAACTTGCGATGAAGCTCGCTCGATTTCAGCAAACCGGCCAACTCGCTTTCGCTGCGAGGGAAGGTTGGCTCGTCGGCTCCGCGGCGCTCGAGAAATCCGTAGCGAGCGATCCAGCCACCTTTGAGTGCGCCCGTGACCTTATCTTCCTCGGTGGGCGGAAAGCGTTCGGGAAAGATCTTGGGAAGCACTTCAAGAACGGGCAGTGGGATGAACTCAGTTCCGATGTTTCCTGCAACAAAAACGGCCTGATTTGATTGGAACCACGTTGGTTTAGGGAGAGAGTGTTCGTAAACCGCTAATGTGATTGCGCCAGCAAGCGTCAGAAACGAAAGGCAAATCGCCAGCCAGCAAACGAGTCGAGCCAAGCCGGAAGTACGGGGCGCCGGATTCATAAGTTGCCTCGGCAACGGGACGCATGATTAGGGAACTTCAGTTCGATTCAGCTTAATTACGTCAGGCGACGTGCACGCTAATCGGTGCGAAGGCGAGACGCCACAAAATTTCGACGGCTTTGCGTTTCATTTTCCCAGCGATGTTGACCGGAGTTCAGAGTCGTCCTTTTCCCGCGCGATTCTCACCCACCGAGTGCTTATGAGGATGCATGCTCTTTGTAAAAGTTTGAATAGCGAGGAAACAAAGGTAACGAAACGCTTCATCGGTTTGCCGCTCACCGTAAGGCTCGACATTGTTCTCGCCTTATCTTGGAGTTTCAATTCTGCATGGAGACAGAATTTGTCCAGCGATTTCGGGACGATTGATTTGCGGTTTTAGCGACCTGATTGTGGGACGAGCTAAACTGGAGTGCGAGCAAGCGCAACTTCGACCGACACAATTACGCTTACCGGTGTTAGATAAACTGAACATCAGTCGCTTAAGAGGGAATGAGAATTGCTCGCAAAGTGATATCTGGCAAAGCGCTCGCACAAATCTGGTCCGGGCCTCGAAGAATGGTAAGACGAGGCCGGATGGCGCGGAGAATCGACTCCCGCCCCGGATCGGAGGGGCGAGCTATGAGATAGAACGGGTTGATTCAACCCAGAGAGAGGTCAACATGCGTCGCAACTTCATGTCTCTTTTGACCGCGGGCGCGATTCTGGCCATGACGGCCGGCGTGGCTCCGGTCTTCGCACGCGGCGGCGGTGGTGGTCACGGAGGTGGCGGACACGGCGGCGGCGGGCATATGGGCGGTGGTCATGTCGGCGGTGGCGGCGGCTTCCGTGGTGGCGGAGGTGGATTCCGCGGCGGCGCCGTGCATGCACCCGCAATGCGCGCCCCGGCCATGCGTGCTCCCGCAATGAGAGCGCCGGCCATGCGTGCACCAGCGATGTCGTCGCGCGGTTTTGCGTCGCGAGGCGGTGTCGGCGCCGCTCGCGCGATGGGGCCGACGCACATTGGTGGTGCCGGCGTCGCAGGTCGCGGAGGATTCGCCGCACGTGCGCCGATGAATAACGTCGCAAATCGTTCGTTTGGCAACTCGGGAGCATTCGGTGGCAATCGCGGCCTGACGGCTGTGAACCACACCGCGGTGAATCGTGGCCAGTTCGGCGGCATCAACAACCGCTCGTTCGGCAATCAGGGATTCATTGGCGGCAACCGCGTTACCAATATCAATAACAACATCAACCGGACGAACTTCAATCGAGGTGGAAATGGGAACTATCGCCACAGCTACGGCGGGTACGGGGGATACGGCGGATACGGAAGGGGCTACGGGTACGGTGGTTACGGCTATCGCGGCCTGGGCTATGGCCTCGGTTATGGCGGCCTCGGCTACGGTCTGGGTTATGGCGGCTTTGGTTATGGGGGCTACGGCTTCCCGCTGGGCTTGCTTCTCGGGCTGGGCCTTGGTGGTGGCTTTGGCTACGGCGGTTATGGCGGTTACGGCGGGTATGGTGGCTATGGCGGTTACGGCGGATATGGGGGCTATGGCGGTTACTCGTCGTGGGGTTATCCCAGTTACGGTTACGGGTCGAGCTACGGCTACTCGTCGTATGTGAACCCGTACGTCACGACCGGCTATTCGACTTTGCCGTATGACTACAGCCAGCCGATCGCCACGGTCGCAACCGATACCGCAGTAGCCCCGGCAAACGACTCGAACACCTTGTTTGTCCAGGCTCGCGACGCGTTCACCGCGGGCAACTATCCGCTCGCACTTCAAGGAGCCGACGCCGCGCTTGCGCAATCGCCGAACGATACGTCGCTCCACGAGTTCCGCGCCCTCACGCTTTTCGCGATGGGCCGCTATGACGACGCAGCCGTGCCGCTCTATGCAGTGCTCGCCGCCGGCCCCGGCTGGGATTGGCCCACGCTGATCGGCCTGTACGGCGACCCGAGCGTCTACACGTCGCAACTTCGAAGCCTCGAGGCCTACACGACGTCTCACCCGCAGTCATCGTCGAGCCGCTTCGTGCTGGCCTATCAGTACCTGACGGAAGGCTTCAACGACTCGGCGATTCGCCAGCTCAAGGAAGTGGTCGCACTCAAGCCGACCGACGCAGTTGCGAACGCATTGCTGCAACAGCTCGGCGGTCAAGCTCCCGCGGGAAACCAGCAACCGCCGGCGCCGAACCAACCGCCGAATGCGCTCAACCCGACCTCGACGACGACCGTTCCGATGAACACCACCGTGCCGCAAGGCGCGACGATCAATGGAGCCTGGAACGCCAAGCCGAGTGCCGACACAAACGTGAACATGGCAATCAAGCCGGACGGAACGTTCACCTGGGATCTCAAGGCGAAGGATCAATCGCGCCAGTTCACTGGTACGTCGACGTTCGCGAACGGAATCCTGACGCTCGTTCCTGAAAACATGCCGCCGATCGTCGGCCGGGTGGGCTGGGACGACGCCAACCACATCACCTTCCGCGCGATCGGCGATAACTCGCCCGCACCTGGGCTGAACTTCACCAAGTAAGTGATTGTTCACCCAATCACGCCAACAAAGCCACGCTCCCCATGGAGCGTGGCTTTGTTGTTGGAAGGTGGATGAAAAATCATGGACCGAGTTTGAAATCCTTCTTTTTGCCGATCAGCTTGACGTGGCCGTCGTTTTCAACAGAGTAGACAAACTCCTTGGTCAAGATGATCTCGGGCGCTGTCGGCTTGCGGCTGAGGACGTGAAAGACATCGCTGTCTTCGGGTTCCTCGGTGATCACATGTGTGTGAATTCTGGCGGCAAGTTTGTTGTTGTTACCTTTCAGTTCGTCCATTTTTGCTTCGATGACCGATCTGTGCATTTGCCGTTTGGCGAGAACCTTTGTTCCATCGGCTGAGATTCTGTAACGCACATCCGCGCCCAAAGGCCAAACGCCGTTGACGGTGGCCGCAGGCAAGAGATAGACCCAGAACTCGTCGTTCTCGGCGGGAAGTACTGCGGCGTTGTAACGGCGACGCTGGCCGCTGAAGTTGGCGACAAATTCGGCAAGCGCCGTTTCTCGTGCCTTGACGGCCTGGGGAAAAAACTTGGACTCGACTTGTGGAGGATCAAAATTCTTGAGCGCGAACTCATGAGGCATTTTGCCCTGAGTTAGCTCGTGTACGATCAGATACTTCGACTTTGATTCATCCAAGCGACCAAACGCGACGACCCAACCCTTATCGGTTTTGCGGGCGATGTAGCCTGTGATCGAACCTTCGACGAGCGGCGGCTTCGCAGCCATCAGGGCATCGCTTGCGTGCCAGGCAGCCTGATCGTACTCGTGCAGAAGTCGGCCTCGCTCGGTGACGCGCTGGAGTTCCGCTTCATTGACCGGTTTTGGCTCGTCCTGAGTCGCGGTAAAAAATGCAAGCGCAAACAGAATTGGCAGCATGCGACCGCTCCTGAAGTAGAGAATTGAAAGCGAGTGCTTGCGCTTTGATCATAAACGGTTGCGGCTGAAATTTCACGTGATACGACGGAATGCACAGTGCGCGAAACCAACCAGGGTAAGCCGGGGTTAAATCGTTCCAGGGCGATCGAGTGTGTTGAGTGAGGGGGGCTTGCGAATGGCCAGAGCAGGTCGATCCGGCGGCGCGATCGCGTTCACCGCCGCTTTTGTGCTGATTCTCGGCGAGATTAGCCAGGTCGGCTTCGCTGCCGATCGCACGCGGAAGGACGATTCGCCCAAATCTACAACTGCTAACGGCCCGCGCGCTCAACTTATCGCCAACCTCATCGACCGCCAGATCGACGCCCAGCTCGTTCGCGACAAGGTTACACCTGCCGGTCGCGCGGACGATGGTGAGTTTCTGCGACGAGTCTATCTCGATTTGACGGGTGTCATTCCGCCGGTCGAGAAGGTCGCCGGTTTTCTCGCGAGCACCGACCCTAACAAGCGGTCCAAGGTGATCGACGAATTGGTCGCCAGTCCGAAGTTCGGCGAGCATCTCGCCGACCAGTGGGAAAACCTGCTGATGCTTCGCGACTCGACGAACAAGCGGCTCAAAAGTCAGCCGTTTTACGACTGGCTTGCCGAGCGATTCAACAAGAACCAGCGATGGGATGAAATGGTGCGCGACCTGCTCACCGTGACTGGAACGCAAGAAGAAAACGGCGCGGCGACGTTCTACATCGCGCTACGAACTCCCGAGAAGTTGACAGACCAGGTGACGCGACTATTCATGGGCGTGCAACTTCAATGTGCCCAGTGTCACGATCATCCGTTCGCGTCGTGGAAACGCGACGATTACTGGAGCACAGCTGCGTTCTTTTCCAAAGTTCGTGCGGGTGGGAAAAAGGTCGGCATTGCCAAGAACGGCGTCGAATCGGTGAACGAGGATGGATTGGGCAAGAAGGCGCCCGACCCCGACTCGGCCCTCAAGCTCGCGCCAAAATTCCTGGGCGGCGACCGGCCAACAATAAAGAGAAACGAGCCGTATCGGCCGGTGCTGGCGGCCTGGTTGACGACGCGTGCGAATCCATTCTTCGCGAAGGCGATGGTGAATCGTACGTGGTCGCAGTTTTTTGGCAGAGGATTGGTGAATCCGGTCGACAACGTCTCTGACTCGAGCGATAAGTCGCACCCCGAATTGTTTGACCAGCTTGCGATGGAATTCGCCGAGAACGGGTTCGACCTCAAAATGCTGATCCGTGGAATCTGCTACAGCAATGCATATCAACGCGCAAGTGGATCTAGTGCGGCGGGCGATCACGCAAACTATGCTCGGATGGCGGTAAAGCCGTTAACTCCCGAACAACTTTACGACTCGCTCGCGACCGTGCTGGGTACACTTCGCGAGGGGCGGGAGCGGAAGGGCGGCAAGAAGGCGGAAGTGACCTTCTCTCGCGCCAAGTTTATCGAGTTTTTCGACGTTCCCGACGGTGCCGATACAACCGAATACACGACGGGTATTCCGCAAGTGTTGCAGCTTATGAACTCGTCGCCGATGAATCGCAACGCGAAGATTGTTGACGAGTTGATCGACGCGAAGTTGCCTCCTGAACAGGGCGTCGAACGTCTCTACTTCGCGACGCTCTCACGCCGTCCGAGCCAGGCGGAAATGGCGAAGCTCAGGGCATTCTTGAAATCAGAGCCGCAAAATCTACGCGCTGCTTACATCGATATCTTGTGGGTCTTGCTCAATTCGAGCGAATTCGCCCTGAATCATTGAACGATCGGAGAGTGTTTCATGGCTGGATCACGATCGGATTGGGAAAACTCCCGGCGCGACTTCCTGCGAGCAGGTGTCGCGGGAGCTTCGCTCGTCTCGCTCTCGGGTTGGCTCGATGTGCTCGCGGCCAACGCCGCTGAGACCAAAACAAAACCGCGCAAGTCGTGCATTTTGCTCTGGATGGAAGGCGGTCCGAGCCACAAGGATACATTCGACCTCAAGCCGGGGACGAAAGATGCGGGTGAGTTCAAGCCGATCGCCACAACGGTGCAGGGGCTGGAAATCAGCGAGCATCTGCCAAAACTGGCAAAGCAAATGCAACACGCGGCGGTGATTCGAAGCATGAGCACAAGCCAGGGCGCACATGGCCCGGCGCGCTATTACATGCATACGGGCTATCGCGAAGGAAGTGGGGGATTGGCGCATCCGAGTATCGGATCGCTCGTGTCGGCCGAGTTGGGAAAAGCTGATTTTCCAGTGCCGAACTTCGTTTCAGTCGGCGGAAAGGCTGCGTTTGGAGCCGGTTTTCTGGGTGTAAGGCATCAACCGCTGATTGTTGAAGATCCATCGAAAGGAGTTGAAAGCCTGAGTGCGCCGCTAGGTTCGTCGCGATTTGATCGACGGATTGGCCTGCTCAACCAGCTCGAAAATGGATTGCTGCGCACGTCACGCACCGATGTCGGCGTCGATCACAATTCGACATACCGCCGGACGATTGCGCTCATGCGGTCGAAAGAGGCGCAGGCGTTTGATATCTCGCGTGAAAATGCGGCGATGCGCGGCGCCTATGGCGAGACCGATTTCGGCAAAGGCTGCTTGATGGCACGTCGGCTCGTTGAAATTGGCGTGCCGTTCGTCGAAGTGTTTTTGGGCGGATGGGACACGCACAAAGACAATTTCCCTCGCGTGAAGACGCTTTCGGGCCAGATGGACGGCGCGATCTCGACGCTGCTCAGCGATCTCAAATCGCGGGGCTTACTCGACTCGACGCTAGTTATCTGGATGGGCGAATTCGGCCGTACCCCGAAGATCACGAGCAACGCGGGAACTGCCGGGCGTAACCATTATCCGCGAGCGTGGACGAGCGTGATGTTCGGCGGAGGCATCAAGGGTGGACAGGTGATCGGTAAGACTGACAAAGAAGGGGCCGAAGTCGTTGAACGCCCAGTTTCTGGCATCGACTTCCTGGCGACGGTGTGTAGCATTCTCGGCGTCGATTACACGAAGGAGAATCAAACGGCGATCGGCCGGCCGATTCGCATAGTCGAAAAGGGAGCGAAACCGATCGCCGAATTGCTCGCGTAGGCATGCGAATCAAAGCGACTTCAGCAGGGCAATTGCCTTTGACTCGAAAACGTGCTGCCATTCTGGAGCGACGATGCAGTCGCAATCTTCCTGGGCAAAGCCGGTGTTGTTGCGCTGCTCGACAGTTGGCGTGTAATAGATGTAGCCGTTGGTGTAACCGGCGACAAAAGCGTTCGGTTCGCCGGCGGCTTTCTTGATGTTCAGCCCGACTTGTACAGTCAACTCGCCCGGGAATGTGACGAGTTTGAAATCGCCAATACACAGTGCAGTAATCTCAGCATCGATGGTTGGCTTCGCGGCGGCCTTGTTCTGAGCGAGGTGCATTTTCAACAGCGCGAGATTGGTGTTGAGCCGTGTCATCCGTTCCATGACGTCGATGTTTTCGAGATAGGCCTGCACGCTCTGGCGATTATCGGCATCGAGTTGTGCAAGCGCTTCTCGCTTGAGCATTTGATCGTGCAAATAACTCTGCGCGTGATGCGAAGGAAAATCGGGCGCGAGTTTTTCCTGAATCAAAAGCGGCAAGAATGATTTGAAGTTGATATTCGTTGGCTTGAGCGCTGCGACGAGTTGCACTTGTTCGGCTTCGATGCACGCGATCCGTTTTTCAAGGTCGGCTCCGCGCGGCAAGGAGATCGTTTCATTTTTGATCGCGAGCTTTGAATTTGGTGTTGTCGCAATTTGCCGACTCGTACGTAAAACGCAGAGGCCGAGCATGTTTCCTAGCGGTTCGGCGTCGGCGGGGCGGGTGACTTCTTTGTAACGCACAGGATTGATATCGCCACCGCAACCTTGCACGAAAAACGCAACTGCGCCACCGCCCAGCGATTCTTCTATGGCCTTCGAAGCGAAACCGGGATAGTCGGCGGAGTTTCCTTTACTCGGCGGGTTCATGATCGGGTGGCAGGCAAACGTGTAAAGCACGGCGAGCGGTTGGCCGTCGAGTCGATCGAGTCGCAAGACGCCGACCTGGGGGTCGATAGGTCCAACCGCGGCGATCTCGTTGTCGCGCGGCAGCGAATAGGCACGCCGCATGTCGATCTCGCTGCCATCCTTCATCTTGAGCCGGCGATTTTCGCTAATCCTTGACTCGCTGCTCGTTGCTGTGCCGCTACGAACTGGCACCAGTCCTTGTGCTGCTTCCTTTACCGCTTTGATCACAAGGTCTTCGAGGTCGGCGCGTACGATGCCATGACAGTGGCTCGCGTTGATCACGACGTTGGCCGGCGTGATGCCGGTTTCGAGCTCTAATCGCTTGCGAACCCGCGGGAGGAATTCGTTCTTGATACGGCCGATTTCGCCGATCGCCACCGCGTCGATTGTGATGAGCACGGCAGTCGTCTCATCGCTCTTGAGAACGAGCGCCTTGGCGAAGAGCGGGTCGTTCACGGGGCCCGCGGTGCGGTCGGTGATGTCTACGCGCGCAACGCCAGCTCGAAGTTCGGCAGCGTGTAATGCGCTCGCCGCGTTCATCACAACAAGCAGAAAGCAGAACGATCGAAGCATTGCAGGCATGTTGAAATCCTGGCGCGGCGAGATCACTTCTCGCGTTTCTTCTGCTCTTCGAGGAACGACCGGATCGCAATGTTGAATGCTGAGTGATCACCACCGTGATCGGCAAGCGGCATGATAACGAGCGTTTTGGGCGCGTTGATATTGTTGCAGGTCGCAAGAACACCTTCAGCGGGGCAGGTGGTGTCGGCGAGTCCGAGGCCGACGAGGGCGGGGCACTTGATGCGAGTGGCGAAGTTCATCGCGTCGAAATAACGCGAGGTTTTGAGCATCTTCTCTTCGTTCTTGCCCTGCCAGGTTCGGCTCGCCCAGGCGGGCCAGCCTGCGGCGCGTCCTGCCGATTTGCCGGTGTGATCGCAGCCGGCGGGCACATTTGCAGCCAGAGCAGTCACCGCCGGATGAATGCCGGCCGTTACCAGGGCCTGATAGCCGCCCTGGCTGGCGCCATGAACCACGAGCGTGCGCTTGTTCCAATCGGGACGTTGCGTGAGGTAATCGACTGCACGGCGGCAGGAGAGAAACATCGGCAGAAAATAGCTTGTTTCACGATCTTCATTACCGATACCGGGATAATCATTCAATTCCTTGTTCGCCTTTTCAGCATAAAAGGCGTCGGGCTTGTCGATTGGCAAGTCGTGAGCGCTGATGTTCATGGCGAGCCAGCCGCCGCGTGCATAGCCGAGCACCCAGTCGCGGTGCAGCGGATAGACTCCCGCCCATTGAACCTGGAGCAAGGCGGGCAGGTCTGTCTTGCCGGCCGGTTTGGCGATCTGACCGTAGATCTTGCGCCCGTTGATATTCTCAAGCGTAATTTTGAAGTATTCGACACGCTTGTCGCCGACGTCGACCGGCTCGAGCTTTACATTCATCGGAATCGCGTCGAGTTCCGCGATTTTCGCTTTCCAAAAGGCGTCGAAGTCATCGGGAACAGGTTGCGATGGTTTGATTTTCCGAGGAGCGAACGCGGCACCCGCGTGCGCGACAACTTCCTTCGCGTCTTTCGCGGCAGGTTTGTATTTGGCGGTGAAGAGGAGAACGCCGGGATCGTCACGGGTCGCAGCAATGTCCGCTTTCCCGCCGGCAAGTTCAAGCAACCCCTGGTTATGGCGCGTAAGGCCGCCCTTGAGAATCGCGAAGTCAACCATGCCGGTCGCGGGCTTGTCGCCGTCGGTTACGGTTACGGTCCATTTGACGAACTCGCCCGGCTGGTAGATTCCCGAGGGACGGTCGAGCTCGACCTTGATCCGAGGCGCGGCCTGAACCGCCGTGATCCAGACGAGCGCGAGGATTGCAATCAGCGGGCGGAACGAGCGCATGGGATGCAAAACTCCGGCGGGTGGAAGCGTAGCAGCGGAGAGACCAGACCTCGCGTAAGCTACTCCAACCGCCGCACCGATGCCAGCGCCTTGAAAATAACGTTGGCCCGCCCAGGACAGGTACGTCTCAGGCGAGCCAGCGAAGTCGACGCAGGATGACCGATTAGTTGCTACGGCGCTTGCGAAGAATCGCCACGCCAGCGAAGACGCCGAATGCCGCCGCGACGATGCTCGACGGTTCGGGCGTGAAGATTTCGGCAGCGGTTCCCTGAACGCCCACGGTAAATCCATTCCAGTATTCGTTGGAAAGGCTTCGCCAGCTCACGCTGTCGAACGAGCCTTTGAAGCGAATCGTACCGTGCGGCTCGCCCGTTCCGAGCAACTGGTATTCGAACTGTCCGCCGCCAAGGTCGACGACGTTCTTGTAAGACGTTCCGTATCCATAGTAGCCCGGCGTGTGCACGATACCGTCACTGGTCGAACTATCGCCAAAGCTAAGAATGTCGAAGTCCTGATCGAAGGCGTAGCCGTTTCCATTGAGGCTGATGTACGAGAAAACGGGATTCGCGATTGCCTGCGAAAACGTAAGCGTTTGCGTACCGGCGTATTGCAAGGCAATCATATCGGTGCCGGTGGGGATGTTATCGACGAGTGCGCTTGTGTAAGGGGAGTGGAGTGGGTCGCGCACACCCTGGCTTGTCCAGTAATCGGGTTCGCCAGCCGCGCCCGTGAGGTAGAATCCAATCCCCCGACCGTTGTGGTAGGTGACGTCGACGGTTGTGGTGGCCGTTGTGATCTGGCCGGTACCAGTGAAACCGTTCGAAATGTCGCCAGTTTGCCAGTCGGTCCAGTAGACCGGGTTTGCGCTGGCGGAATGCGTGCCGAAGGCCGTCAGGAGAATGAATGCGGCGGCCAAGCCGCGAAGACGACGCGGGGGGTACTGTGGCATGCTTGACTCCCAATTTGATGTGATCGACGCGGGGGATCCGTGCGCCACACATTGCAACGCACGACGTTTTCTCGACGCTGTGGTTTCGTTCGCTTCATGCGAATTGCTCCACTTCGTCGATCACATACGCCCCTTTATCAGCCTCAAAAATCGCCGGCAAGTCAATTTC
Source organism: uncultured Isosphaeraceae bacterium (assembly GCA_945957605.1). Taxonomy (GTDB): domain Bacteria; phylum Planctomycetota; class Planctomycetia; order Isosphaerales; family Isosphaeraceae; genus CAMFLR01. The sequence goes on along the minus strand of CAMFLR010000001.1, from coordinate 1,080,358 downwards.
CGGAACTAACAACTGTGCATGTGATTTTGACGTTGTCGCAAAGGTCGATTGAACATGGAGTTAATCAAACTCGTTTGAGATCGCTGATTTGTAGTTTTGCAATCATCACCGAGCAAATGATGTTGAATTGCGGCAACATCACATTTCTGTGGCGGTTGGCGTGGTGCGCAAAGTAGAGTGTGCGCAACAAGTCCATCGGATCTAAGCGCGGAGGTGCGTGGGGCCATGCATGGTGAATTGTTCTGGCAGGACCACGCAAAATTGACTCGGCGTTATTTTCTCCGCGCGGGAGTGCTCGGAATCGCCGCGACTTCAATCGTTCGCGCGCAATCCTTGCCGAAAATCAAACCGCCTAAGGCTGGCGTGCGTCCCGCCCCTTATTTCACGCCGCATGAGGAGTTTTTCGACGTCTCGCGCGGGAAGCCGCTGCCGCACAGTCTTCCGGAAGAGAAGCGCAAGCAAGTTGGGTTGACGCGAGAGACTTGGAAACTCGAAGTGATCGCCGATACCGCAGCACCATCGCGATTGCGCAAGCCGCTAACGCGCGCAGAAAACACGGCGCTCGACTTCCGCGCCTTGCTTGCCCTCGGTGAAAAGCACGCCGTGCGGTTTCCCAAGGTGATGACGTGCCTCAACCTGGGCTGTCCGCTGGGGATGGGGTTGTGGGAAGGCGTGCCGCTTCGCGAGGTGATCTGGCTGACTCAGCCGCGCGACAATCTGCGTCGCGTGTTTTACTATGGATATCATAACGATGATCCGGCGCAAATGTTTCGCAGCTCGCTACCGGTCGGGCGCGTCCTCGAAGATCCATTCGACCTGCCGCCTGTCATTCTCTGCTACAAGTTGAACGGAGAGTGGCTCAGTCCGGAGCGTGGTGGGCCGGTGCGGTTGGTGGTGCCCGAGGCGTATGGTTTCAAGTCGATCAAGTGGTTGACGCATGTCGTTTTGACCAACTTGGCGCATGCGAACGATACGTACGCCGAACAAAACAATGATGTTGATAGCCCGCTGAAAACGTTTGCCGCAAGTCTGTCGGTGCCGGCTCAGGTGAAACCGGGGCAGCCGATCGGCGTTTCAGGCTATGCGCAGGTGGGAATGGCGGGATTGGCGAAGGTGCAGGTTTCGATTGAGCTGAACAGCGCGCGACCCGAGAACGACCCGCATTTTGCCAAGGCGCCTTGGATTGATGCTGAAATTCTCGCCGCGCCCGAGCGGTGGGGATTTGTGATCCCACCCAAAACGCATGGGTTCGACGCCACCGGCAAACCAAGCACCTGGCCGATGCGGCTGACGAACGCTCACTGGGCCGCGGTTCTACCGGGATTGCCAGCGGGTGAATACACTTTCCGCTGCCGGACCATCGATGCGCAAGGTCACGCACAGCCGATGCCTCGGCCTTTCCGCAAGTCGGGCTATGCCGAGATTGAGTCGATTCCGATTTCGATCAAGGCGTGATCAATTACTTCGCCGGCAATGTTGTGACGAATGCAAGCGCACGTTCGAGCCAACTTCGAATCGCGTCGTCGGAGAGTCCGTCGGTTTCAACCATCAGCCAACCCTTCATCGGTCGGCCGTTATTCTCGAACTGACTGGCTCGAGGATCTTTCAATGCCTTTGCTGCAGCCTCAGGACCGACACGGACCAGCAAGCCTCTGCGCGACGCGCCGACGAGGAGATTGCCGTACAGCAGGAAAGCAATCCCGCCGAACATGCGTTTTTCTTCGATGCCGAAATTGCCCGACAAGATCGCGCGAATCCGTGTGTTGAGTTGCTCATCCATTGGCATTGTGATTTGCCACCGCGCGAGGTGAGTGGATTCGCCGCATGCAATTCTATTCAATTGTTTGAATGATCGGCTAACGGATTTGCGATCGGAAAAAGCTGGCCTGTGCGGCGTCGCCGATACTGTCAAAATGGTTGGCGAGGAGGTTGCACACAGCAGGATGCCCAGGATGGTCCATCAACACCTTGCGGGCCCATTTCAGGCCTTCTTCGGTATATCCATGGTTGAACATCCAGGAGACAAGTTGCGTCTGCAATGTTTCATCTTTAGGCGACTTGGCGAGCGCATCCTGAATCGCATCGACTTGCGCGATTTCTCGCTTCACGCGATCGAGTTCCAGTTGCTCTTTTGCAGCCTCGTCACGGCGTCCCAAACGATTCAGAGTCAGCACGCGTGTGTACCTGAGCGAATCGTCGTACGGCTTCAGCGCGATCGCTTGCTCCACATGAGTAAGCGTGCCCGCGTCGTCGCCCTGGAGTTGGAGCACTTTTGAGAGTTCGATGTGCGCATCCGCGTTGCTGGCACTCAGTGCAATGGTTCGTTCATATTCTTGTGCGGCAAGTTTCAGGTTTCCCTGCTCGAACGCGCAACGCCCTGCGCCAATGTGGCCGGCCGGGTCGTTTGGTCTCAGGGTGATGTAGCGTTCAAACAGTGGGGTGGCCTCGTCGATCGCGTGAAGTTTTGTAAGCTCTTCCGCGGTGGCGAGCATTGCGTCGGCGTCGTTGGGGTTGCGGGCGAGCGCTTCGCGAAAATCCTCGACGTTGACCTTGGGTTCGTTCCCCTGGCGGCGGTGAACGAGACCACGCCAAAGCGGCGGACGGGCGTCGGTGGGGCAGTCATTCGCCCAGCGATTCAGCACGGGAATGGCTCGCTCGAAGTCGTATGTATCAATCAATACGCGAGCGAGCGCTTCCTCGACCATCGGATCGGGCGCGATGAGGCGTTCGAATGCTTGTGTCAGGACCGGGAGCGCCACGCCTGCACGGCCGCGTTGAGCGCTAATCAGCGCGTGAATCACAGCAATTTCATCGGCTGGATAGCCTAATCGCTCGGCCTGTCGAAGTCCGTCGGCAATGTCGTTCGATTTACCAAGAGCGAGCGCAGCCTTCGCCCGGTAAAACTGCGCTTCGCCGGAAGATGGTCTTAACTGCAACCAGCGGTCGATTCCCGCGGCGGCGTCAGCGTATCGGCCTGCGGAGAGCGCGTTTCTTACTTCACTCGAGACCTGCCAAGCCGGCCTCTGCCAGGCAACAAAGCCGCCGGCGGCAACCAATCCAAAAACAACGAGACCAAGAAGTTGCTTCTTACGCAAGGTTCACGTCATTGAGGTGTTCAGATGCGATTCCAGCACGCGAGAAACAGTCGATAGACCAGAGCTCGCGTGCTGGACGTTTGCCATTACTTGGCGGGAGGAGTGGCCTTCTCGTCGGCCTTGGGTGCAGCCTTCGGAGCAGCCTTGCCGCCCTTTTTCATCTTATCCTGCATGTCGTTATAACCTGGCATGGCCGACATGTCAGGCGCGCCTTCGGCCTTGGGGCCGGGTTTTTCCATATCTCCGCCACCATCGCAACCGGGCATGGCGATAAGCAGGGCGACAAAGGCGAAAGCGGCTCGCAGAACAGTGGAACGCATGGTGCGAGAATTCCTTGGTTGCTGTGGGGGAAAGAAAATGCGATCAGAGGTCAACCCGCGCAGGTCGACCTCTGAGAATCGCGTCGATGCTCTCAATTCGTTAAGCCTGATCGGCGGGCTGCAATCAATAAGCGTCGGCGCTGATGATTTCATTGCCGGAACGGGTGCCGATCGCCCACCAAGTCGCAGTGGCGATCGTGTTCTTGATGAACTTAACCGAACCGTCGGCCATCGCCATATTCACGCCGCCCGAGTGGTTGCTCGTCGGGGCGACGCTGCAGAGCGTACCGCACCAGTAGGTCGAGTCTTCGCTGTTTGAGTAAGTGCAGCGGGGGTTGTTCGGCGCATTCACGTGGTTGTAGGCATTGTTCGGCAAGGAGTAAGCCATGCCGAGCTGCCAGTGCGTGCCGACGTTGCGGGTGCCGAGCGACTGGGTCGAACCAGGAATCGTGGCGCAGGCCTGGGAGAACTTGGTCGCGTTGGTAACGCCGTTAACCGGGTCGCTGGGTGTCAGGCTCATTGCAACCATGAACATGGCGCGACGGGCCTTGTCGTCGTTGCGGAGCACGAGGGGACCGCTGCTCGAACCATCACCAGTGCCGATCAGGTGTTCGCTGAACATCGCGGTGTTCGAGGTGCCGTCGGTGATAGCGGCGAACGAGATTGCTGACGAGTTGTTGCTGTTGTTGTACCAGGGATTCGTGCCCGGAACGATCGTGCCCGACCACTGCGAGATGGTGCCAGGGCCGCCGACGTTCGCGGCGTAGCTACCAGGAGCCCAGGGAGCACCCGGACGAGAGAGCACGCTTTCCGAGGGGCAAAGGTACGCGGCGAAGAACGAGTAGCCGACGGTCGTGTTAGCGCCGGCGGTCATTTCCCAGCTAAAGTTGAGCGCGTTGTACATCGAGCCGCCTTCGATCTGGTTCAGGAGCAGGTCGCCCCACGACACAGACCAAGAGGTGGTGGCGTCACCGCGATTGGCGAGTGACTGCGCGGGAAAAACACCGGTGCTCGACGCGTAGTTGTGCGTGGCGAGCGCGATTTGCTTGAGATTGTTCACGCACTGGGCGCGTCGGGCGGCTTCACGAGCCGACTGAACGGCGGGAAGCAGCAGTGCGATGAGCACCGCAATGATTGCGATCACGACGAGGAGTTCGATCAGGGTGAATGCACTTCGTCTGCGCACGGGAGCCTCCCAGAGAGAAGTCGTAAGGGGAAGGAATACGCAATCACTAGCGAGAGGAGGGCGATCCGCACGGAATGATTTGAGAGAAAAATGCCGGGCGGAATTCTTCTCGCTGTCGCACGACGAGTAGTGAGCCGATCGAATGATGACGAAACCGCGACTCGTCTGCGGCAAGCACTGCAAACCCGTTGCGCAAGACCCTAGCCGCAACGGAGAAATGCGATCATATGACGACGGCCGAAACGAGGCAAGAGACAGATGTCGTGCAAATGCCGGAATCATATCATACGAAACGATTCAGACTTCCACGCATGTAAGCTATCATAAATTCACTGAACCCGTGAGTCAGAATCGTTGCGATAATTGAAGATATCCAAAAATCGAGAAAGGACGTGCGTGTTAAGACGCTTGCGCGAACTTTGGCGCGGGGGGAACGATCTCGGCGATCGCCTGCGGTGGCTGCTTCGGTTGGACGGGCCGGCCGATGACGGCGTCAAAGGTGCGCACCATGTGGCGTGTGATGACGAAGGCTAACGCAATGATGCAACCAATGTTTGTGAGCAGCGATCCAACGAGAATCCATGCATGACGTCCGTTGGAGACGATCGTCGTATACTGCGGCGGCGTTCGTCCTTCAACGAGTGCGCGAACGTCCTCGTACGACAGAAAAGACGCCCACATTTGAAACGGGATGGAGACGAAGCTCGCAAACACAGCGGCTGCAATTCCCGGGAACATCCACGGCAGAATGCCGAGAGACGACAAGATTAGTAGGGGACCGACGGCCCGGCTGGTTGCCTGAGAGCGATCGCGGGCGCGGAGGGACGCCATTACCCCGATGGCGGAAAGCAGCCAACAGGTGACGATGAGCTCGGCAACGACCGCCAAGAATCCGATGGGATGAACTGCTCCGGTGACGAGTCCCGTGATCCAGAGTGCGAGGAACGAAATCGTTACAGTCCGGGTCGTCCAGAACGCGCCGAACATCTTGGCGCGAACGATTTCCCAGCCTGAAACGGGTGTTGCGATTAGACCGAGCCAGGTGTCGCGCTCGCGTTCGATGATCACTCCCTCTGCGGCAACACCAGCGATCATAAGGACGAGGACAAACTCGAATACCCCCGTTAACTGGCGAATCATCACGTTGAACTCGAGCCGGGGATGGTCGACGGTGAAATTCACAGTCCCCGGCGAAACCTTTTGCACCAGGACGCGTGCCATCGGATTGAGGTCGGGGAGCGTGACGTGGCCGGGACTCGCGGTGTAGCCCGTTTTGAGCAAGTCGTTGAACGCGGGAATCGCGAACAGCGAGGTGGCGTAAACGAAGCATCCGATCCATGTCAGCGTCGCAATGCGATCGATGATTACGAGGATGCCTGTCCGTCGTCGGACAGAGTACAACTCGCGCCAGATTAGCGGGTCGTCGCCGCAGGGGGGACGCTTGCGCCAGCGTCCGCTCAGCAGCCGTTTCAAGATGCTCCGCCCTTCGGCGTCGTAGACCGCGCGCGATGCCTTTCGGAGCTGAAAGATTGCGAGCGCAAGGATTGTCACCGTCATGATCGCCTGATAGCCAATCATGCGCGCGAGTACCTCGGCCAGAGTGCCGCGCGGAACGATGCCGGCGAGATGCGTGAGCGGTGCAAGCGGACTGCTGTCGAGCATCACACGCAAGACCGGCGAGACCCAGGACGCAAACTGAGGATAGAACCGAGGGAGAAGGATCAGCGTGGGGAATGGGAACGCGATCCAAAAAATCGAGTAGCCCACTGCCGACGACGTGGCCTTGGGGCCAGTTCGTGCGTGGATCGAGATGAATATCGAAATGGTCGCGATCACAAGCGCTGTACTGAAAAGTGCCAGAGCGCCAACGATTAACAAAGCGGGATCAATTCCACCGGCGATCATGATTAGGACGGAGAGCGGAACCATCGCAACCAACCCGTCAAGGTAGCGAAGCATGGCCGCGCAGAGTGGTCCCAGCACCATCTCGGCCGAGGTGAACGAAGAAGCAAGCACGGCGTCGAGCGATTTGCGGTCGCGCTCACCCGCGATCATGGGCGCGACCATGACCGGAATGCCGCCGAGTATCCCGAGCGCCTGGACCGCCATGAGCGACGCGAACAGTTGCAGAGCAAATTTCTGGGCACCGCCGACAGAGAGCCGGTCCATCGACGACCAGTCCCACAGCACAAAATGGCCGGCGATAAAGATTCCGCCGAATGCGATGGTCCACCCTCGGCTCTTCCAGGCCTCACCGCGGCGCACGGCCTTGATATGCTCGCGCCTGATAAACGGAGCCAAATCCATCGCACAAATCCCAAAGGCTACGACTTTTGTAAGATATGCGGTATTAGACGTTGGATTTCAATCTTCCGCAAGGCCATCGCGGAAAAAATGAACGAATTCAGTTTTGGCGGTTGAGCACAGCCCTGGACCTGGCGAGGCGTGTTCTTCATGATGGAAGTTCGGATCATGCCGACGAACTGTCCCGAAGAAGGGGATTGCGCTTGCGATTCAAGACTTACTGGCTTGTTATTGTGTTAATGGGAATTACGGCCGGATGCGATCGGCCTGCGCCATCGGTCGCGCCGAAAGCGCCGGCCACGCGGGTTGTGCAAATCGAGCCGGGAGTTGACGCCGCAAAGCGGGCGCAGGAGGCGCTTATTCTGGCGAAGCCGGGCGACATTGTCGAATTTGGCGTGGGAACATTTGAATTCAAGTCGACACTTTCACTCGATGTGAACGACGTGACGATTCGCGGCAAAGGGCCGGAAGCCACGATCCTCAGTTTCAAGGAACAGGGGCAGGGGACAGGTGGCGAGGGGATTCTGGTCACTAGCAAGGAAAAGTTCACGCTTCACGACCTGGCAATTGTCGATGCGAAGGGCGATGGCATCAAGGTGAATGGCACTAATCGCGTGGTGTTCCGAAACGTCCACGTGGGTTGGAGCAACGGTCCCAAGGAAACGAACGGCGGATATGGGATCTATCCGGTGCAGTCGAAAAACGTACTCATTGAAAGCTGCCACGTTTCCGGCGCAGCGGATTCGGGGATTTACGTCGGACAGTCGACGAACATCGTGATCCGGGGCAATACGGTCGAAGAAAATGTCGCCGGAATCGAAGTTGAGAATTCGACTGACGCTGACGTTTACGACAATACGGCGACGAACAATTCCGGCGGCGTGTTGGTGTTCACGTTGCCGAATCTCCCCAAAAAGGACGGCACGAACTGCCGCGTGTTTCGCAACAAGCTTGCCGGCAACAATCACCCAAACTTCGCGCCGAAGGGGAACATCGTCGCGAGCGTTCCGCCGGGAACCGGCATGATGATCATGGCGAACGACCGTGTCGAGGTATTCGAGAATACGATCGAAGGAAATGACACAACTGGCGTTTCGGTGGTGAGCTTTCTTGTGACGCAGCGGCCAATCAAGGACGAAGGGTACAACCCTTACTGCGCGGGAATTTCGATTCATAGCAACCAATTTGCGAACAATGGTGCGAAACCGCAGGGGTCGTTGGCGACGATTCTGATGCTCGTAATGGGTAAGCCATTTCCTGATATTCTTTACGATGGATTGACCGATCCGAAACTCAGCGAGACAGACCGGGCGAATTCGCTCTCCGTTCGCGAGAATGGATCGGCGACGTTTGCGAACTTCGACGCCGCTTCGATTGATCCCAAGAACATGCTCACCGGAAAAAAGCCCAAGATTGTACGTGACTTAAAAGGTTACGCCGGGGAAATCCCCTCGCTTCCCGAAGTGAAGCTCGAAGGGTTGAATTGAGCATGCGCAACGTTGTACGCGTGCTGGCTTTGATTGCTATGGGGCTTGCATCCGGCTGCGGTAAGCCTGCGGCGGAAGAGAAAATTGCCGATCGCAGGGCCGAGCCGCCCGCGCTGCTTTCGTCATACAAACTGTTTGCTGGAGAATTGCGCGAACTGCGTCCCGCATCTGGTGTGATCCCATACGATCTCAATACTCCGCTCTTCAGCGACTACACCGACAAGTACCGGTTCATCAAGCTGCCGGCCGGAACGAACGTGCAGTTCCAAGCGGAAGACGTGTTTCAATTTCCCGTCGGGACGATCATTGCGAAGACGTTTGCGTATCCGGTCGATGCGCGCGATCCGTCGCTAGGACGAAGGCTCATTGAAACCCGTTTGCTCATTCATGAAAGCGACGGTTGGGTGGGATTGCCTTACGTCTGGAATGACGAGCAGACCGAGGCCAGATTGGAACTTGCGGGTGGTGCTGTTGATGTCTCGTGGGTTCATCGAGACGGTAACAAGAGAACGAATAACTACATCGTTCCCAATGCAAACCAGTGCAAGGGATGTCACAAAATCGGCGAAATGATGCAGCCGATTGGTCCCACAGCTCGACAATTGAACCGCGACTTCGCCTACGAAAATGGGCGCGACAATCAGTTGAAGCACTGGGCGAATGAAGGTTTGCTCGCGAATTTGTCGAATGCGCCGAAGCTGGCCGTTTGGGATGAACCCAAATCAGGAACAGTTGAAGAACGTGCCCGCGCCTGGCTGGAAATCAACTGCGCACATTGCCATCGGCCCGATGGTCCGGCTAGGAACTCGGGACTAGACCTGCGTTTCAGTCAGAATCAACCGGTGGCGCTCGGAGTGATGAAGTCGCCGGTCGCGGCAGGGCCGGGAACTGGTGGACGGAGTTTTGATATCGTTCCTGGAAAGCCGGACGAGTCGATCCTGATGTTTCGGATTGCGTCGACACATCCTGGAATCATGATGCCGGAATTGGGAAAACGGCTTGTCCATGACGAAGGAGTGGCATTGGTCCGATCGTGGATCGAATCAATGCCACATGAGTTGAAATGACGATTTTGCTTCGGTTTGACGCTTAGAGACGCTCGGTGGCGAGCGGTCCCCAGTAGTAGACTGCGGCTGCGCCATTGTCTCGCAGGAACTTGGCGAGCTCGGTGCGAGAGTCTTCGTGCCCCGTCATAGCAATATTGAGCAGAGCACCGCCGCCCGCAAGAACACGGTCAAAAGTAACATAAACTTTATCGTCATCGGAAAAGCTCTCGGTCACAGAGTGAAGGATCTCGTCGAGCGCCTCTTCGGGACTGCGTGTCTCTTGCGCGATGCCGGGAGATTCCTGCGCCGCTTCGGAATTCTTGACGCCAATAACGAGCCCAACTTGATCGGAATTGAACCCCATTTCCGAGAGCTTTGGCTTCGCTTCGCGCGCCGCAGACGCCGCCCCGAAAACCGCAGTCAGCGAGTTATCCTGGGGTACGAACGTGTGCTCCGCGGTCAATCCTGTTTCGGTTGCCATCGTTGATTCCTCCGCCAGATCGATGAATCGGCTCGGTATTTCCATAGGCAAATACCTTGCCGTTGATTCACAAAAGACTGGCGGTCAACTCACTATAGCGTCAGGGGCGGCGGGGCAAAGTCCACCAGGCGGCCTCACAAATTGCCCGAGCCTCGTCGTCGAGCACGAGTTCGGTCGCGGCGAGTGTCGGCGCTAATTGATCGGGGTGGCTGGCGCCGATGATGGACGAGGTGATTCCGTCGCGCCCAAGTGTCCACGCGACTGCGGCCTGAGGAAGGGAAATGCCTCGACCGTCGAAATAGGCCTTCAGCCGGCTCACCGCTTCGAACTGGGAATCTTGCCAGTAACGGTCGCGATAAAGTTCGCCCGAAGCGCCGAGGGTAAAGCGCGTACCGGGAGTTGGTCCCCCCGATTTGTCGTGCTTGCCGCTTAGCAGTCCACCGGCGATCGGGTTGTAAATCGCCACGCCGAGGCCCTGGTCGCGGCAGAGCGGCAGCAGTTCGGTTTCCATTTCGCGGTAGAGCAAGTTGTAGCGCGGTTGGACGCAATCGAATCGCGCGAGACCGTTCCGCTCGCTGACTCCAAGTGCAAGGGCCGTTTGCCACGCGGCGAAATTCGAGCAGCCAACGTAACGCACCTTTCCCGAACGCACGAGATCGTCGAAGGCGCGAAGGGTTTCCTCAATCGGAGTTTCAGGATCGGGCGAATGGGCATAGTAGAGGTCGATGACATCGGTTTTCAAGCGTTTGAGGCTCGCCTCGCAAGCCGCGAGGATGTGCCGGCGCGACAACCCGTGATCGTTTGGCCCATGCCCGACGCGCATCCTGCACTTGGTCGCCAGCACGAACTTCTGCCGACGATTCGACTGAGCGAGCCAGCGGCCGACGACTTCCTCGGTGCGGCCGGCGGTGTCGGGATCGGCGGGAAGCGGGTAGATGTCTGCGGTGTCGACGAACGTCACGCCCGCGTCAGCCGCGCGATCCATGATGCGAATCGACGTCTCCTCGTTGCACTGACCGGCAAACGTCATCGTCCCAAGGCATAGTTCCGATACCTTCAACCCAGTTCGGCCCATCTTTCGCTGTTTCATCATCTTGCCCTGTCGTTATCGTTTATACTATTGAGAGAAGACACTTCGAGGGGAAAGCGGATGCAGCGGACTGATTTTGACGGAGAACCGGGAATGGCGGAAGAGTCCGCGCGTCGCGCTGTGAGGCCGCCGGGGCTGATGGCCGACCTCGACGAGTTGAAGCGAGCCGTGTTTCGCGACCGGTGGGGCCTCGGCCTGATGGCGATCGGTTGGGTGCATCTGGCCACGTTCCTTGTATGCTACGCGATGTATCGCGCGGGCCGACTCGATCCGCCGCCGTACGTTGCGCTTTGGATGGTCGAATTCGTCGTGGTGGCGTTGATGCTGCGCCGGATTGTGACCGCGAACGGTCGGCGCAAAGCTCCGCCGCTGGTCGGCCTGCTGGCACGCGTTTGGATCACGTTCATCATTTTGGGATTGAGCGTCGCCTCACTGAACCGTTTGACGGGCATGCCGCCGGAGTGGTTCAAGCCAGTTTGGGGGACGCTCAGCACGTTTGGTTTCGCGATGCTGGCCTGGATCGTAAGCCTGTGGTTCCTGGTGCCCGCCGTGCAGATGTCGCTCACCGCGATGCTGATTGCCGTGTTGCCTCGCGAGGCCTATTTGATTTACGGCCTGTCCTGGTTCATTGCGCTTCACGCCGTCGGCATCACGCTCGAACGGGTGTCCCGTGCGTCGCGCGTGAGGGAATCGCGGCGCGATTCGAAGACGCGCGTGCTTGAGCAGGATTCGCCCTTGCTGGTGAGCGAATCGCCCGAATTGAGTCCGCTCCTCTCGACAACGAGCTGAGCGGAAGAGTATCGCCTCAAATTGGTTGCGGAAACTCAATCTCACGCGCAGCGGCTTCATCCGCTAATGCCTTTGCCGTCGCAGCCGAGATCGTGAGGCCGTTTTCGTGCTGGTCGTTTCGCGTGGCGTACCAGTCTTCCGCGCGAACCTCACCAGCGACTCGAGCCCGCGCGTGGAGTTGCCGATCAATCTGCTCGTGGAAGGTTTCCAGGCTCTCGAAGGCGGTTACCGAATAGGCAACGACGAGCCAGTCGCCCTCCCCAGCGAAGGGGAATGTCCAGGCCGGAAGGCGCTGAAGCGACCAGGGCGGAACTAGAGCATCGGCCTCACCAAGCGCCGAGCTGAAGACTGCCGGGACAGTCCCCATGCTAGGAACGGCGATTGTAATGGCTGAGCCTGGACCGTAGATGCACCCGAGATAGGGGCCGATCGCGATGTCAGAACAGGCCGATTCGGGCGTTCCACGGCCGGCGACATTTGTCACCATGACGACGCCGACCCCGACGTCGCGCGCCTTCTCCTGAGCAATTCGTGCTGCTTTGCTAAGCACGAGTGGCGCTGCGCCTTGCTTGCCATCGATCACGGCAGTGCCGGCGAATTCTTTGGCGAGGTCGCCTGTCCCTTGAGCATTGATTTCGGCACGATCGAACGCGGCAAGCCAGTTCGGAAGCGATTCGATGCCATTTGGGCCGGCAGCGACTGCGTCGTACCAGAGCAGTGCGTCGACGAACGACGCAGCGGTATCGGCGGAAATTCCGCGCGCGACGAGAAGCTGCAAGCCGACTTGCCGAAGAGCGTCGAACGGATAGGTCTGAAACTGTCCCACGCGACTTTCGTCGAAACGACGCCCCCGCGGTCGAATATTTAGGCGAATACATCACCCAGTTTACTCGACCGCAAGGGCTCCGTCGTTCGGGACTTTAGCCAAAACCGGCAATTCCGGCAGAGCCGCCGTTAGACCCGGCACAACCATTATGATCAGGCGACGATCAGACGTCTTGGTCCTTCTGGCCACTCGTTGTCCGATGATTCCCAGCCGTGGCGAACTCGAGACAGGCCGAACGCACAGAGCTCGAACTGGTCACTCAAGCGCCGGAAGACCGCGGGCTGTTCGCTCGTAAGCTGGCTCGCAAGATAATACGAACGCTTGCCTTGTTCGGCGAAATCAACGAGTTGATCAGGCGAATCCGACGCTTTGAGGCGATTGACCGCCTCGGGATAAACGCCGGTCCAGAACAGCGTGAAATCGCCGACGTGCTGATGACAGACGCAGCGGTGCTGGTCGTCACACGAGGTTTCGGCTTCCGCGAGCATCGACGTAACTCGATTGACGCGGCGGCCTTCAGCGTCGCGAATCCGCCAGATCTCGGCGGTTGCGACGAAGCGGGCGAGCATATCGGCGATATAGCCGACGAGATGCGGGTCACCGATGCCGAGTTCGCTGAGGAACGTGTTTTCGGTGAGACCGCGGAAGAGACGATGGAGAGGATGGGAATCGGAAATGGCTCGCGTCATAACGGGTGCTCCTCACCCAGTTGGGACACGGTGAATTGAGAAATGAGAGGCGGGCACGCCACCTCTAAGCAAATCATAGACCGAGTTCTGAATTACGCCAGAGCGCTTCTTCATGCTGCCTTTTGTGGCGTTCATCCATGATGTGCAATGGATTTTCAAACCGAATACGGTAAGAATGTATTGAGAAGACTCTCCGATGTCATGAACCGCTTTGTTCATGTTCAAGGAGTTAACGGCCGTCCACCGGCTTCATGGCCGAAGCGCGAATGCAGCGGAGGTGGGTGGCCGTGGGAGGAATGATCGGTTGCGCATTACGTTTCATGGGGCTGCGGGGCAGGTCACCGGCAGTTCCCATTTGCTCGAAATCAATGGTCAGCGAATTCTGCTCGATTGTGGCCTCTTCGACGGCGACCGTTCGGACCCTGAAGGACCGAATCGGAATTTCACGTTCGAGCCACGCGATCTTGACGCGGTAATCGTTTCGCACGCCCATAACGACCACATTGGCCGCTTGCCTTGCCTCGTTCGCGCCGGCTACAACGGCCCGATTTACGTCACACCCGCCACGGCGGATATCACTAATGTGATGCTCCGCGATAGCGCGCGAATTCAGCGCGACGATGCCCGCCACGCCGCGCCTCGAGAACCGGGCGGACCACCCGTCGAACCGCTTTTTGAGCTGATCGACGTCGAATGGGTCGTCGAGCGGTTCCAGCGCACGTCGTACGGCCAAACGGTGGAAATCCTTCCGGGAATTCGGCTTACGTACCACAACGCAGGCCACATTCTCGGGTCGGCGATCGTTCAGCTCGACTTCGAGGAAGATGGAACCGCCCGGCGGTTTGTCTTCACCGGCGACCTGGGACGCCGGTCGATGGGGCTGCTGCCCGACCCGGTGATCATCAAAGAGATCGACGTTCTCGTCACCGAAAGCACCTATGGCGCACGCGAGCTCGACCCCTACGAAAAACTGATGAAACAACTGCACGCGATCGTTTCTCGCGCGACGCGGTTGCAGTCGAAGATCATCATCCCCGCGTTCAGCCTCGGCCGCACCCAGCGCATGGTGTACTGCCTCCAGGAACTATTCGCGGTTCACAAAGTGCGGCCAATTCCGATCTATGTCGATAGCCCGCTTTCACTTCGGCTAACAGACATTCATCGAACCTATCCGCAAGCCTACACGCCCGAAGCCCAGCGGTTGATGGATGCCGATCCGACGTATTTCGGCTCGAAGTACGTTGACTACTGCGAAACCTGGGACGACTCGCGCCGGCTCAATTATGTGACCGGGCCGGCGGTAATCATCTCATCGTCAGGCATGTGCGAGGCGGGGCGAATCCGCCATCACTTGCGGCATGCGGTCGAAGATCCCGATAACGCGATCGTGATCGTGAGCTACCAGGCTGAAAAAACGCTTGGGCGGCAGATCGCGGAAGGGGCCGAACGGATCCAGATCATGGATCAGTGGTTCGAACTGAATGCGGCGGTTTACGTGCTCGACGGCTTCTCAGGCCACGCCGATCGTAACGACCTCGCCTGGTGGTTCGAGCAAACCGGCGGAAGCATCAAGAAAGCGTTCGCCGTCCACGGCGAGCCCGAAAGCCTCGAAGCGATCGCACCGCTCTTGCAAAAGCACGTCATCGAGCCGGTCGTGATTCCTGAACGGCTCGCAACGTACGAGGTGTAAAGCTTTCGTCTTCAGATCGTTACGATTTCAGAGCATCGGCGAGCTCGCCAACGAAGCCCCCCAGGTCGGCGACGACCTGGGAACGCGGCGTGTCGCCGATGTTCGCGAGTCTCTTGACGAGTGCGCTGCCAACAATTAGGCCGTCGGCGACCGGAGCAAGCTCGCGAATTTGCTCGGGTGAACCGATGCCAAAGCCGATGCAAACCGGCAAGTCGGTCTGAGTGCGCAACCACGCCACGTTGCCCGCAAGTTCCGGCGGCAAGCTCTTGCGCTCGCCGGTGATTCCGGCAACCGACACGTAGTAGATGAATCCCGTCGTCGATTTTGCGATGGCGAGTGCACGCTCGCGCGGCGTTGTCGGCGTGATGAGTTGGATGAGCTTCAGCCCGAGTTCCGTCGCGATTTTGGCGACGTGGGCCGACTCTTCAACAGGCAGGTCGGGGACGATTGCGCCGTCGAATCCCGCATGGGCGGCCTGTTCGAGGAACGTTTTCACCCCTTGTCGGTGAAGAATCGAGTACGAAACCATGGCGACGATCGGCGTACCATCAATTGCCGACTTGCTTGCCTTGGCCTCGTCTCTCAGTTTGCGAACGGTCGCGAGAATCTCGGCATGTTTCACACCCTTTTGCAATGCACGGGTGTAACTCGCGGCGATGACGGGGCCATCGGCAATCGGGTCGGAATAGGGGATGCCGATTTCGACCATGTCCGCGCCGCGGGCGACGAGTTCTTCAACGAGCGCCTTGGTGGTAGGCAGGTCGGGGTCGCCTGCCGTGATGAAAGGCATCAGCGCCTGACGATTGGAGCGTTTGAGCGACGAAAAGAGCGCGTCGATGCGATTCATCGGCTTCTCGAAGGGCGTTCGCGATTCGGAAACGGGAAGAAAGAACGGCAACGTCGGCGGGATCGTTGACGCCACCGCAAATCAGAGGCGGAACGAAACTTACATCGGTTCGCCACGCAACCGCGCGACTTCGAATGCGTCCTTATCGCCACGGCCGGAGAGGCAAATCAAAAGCACCTTGTCCTTGCCAAGCCGCGGAGCTTCCTTGATCGCCTGGGCGACGGCGTGGCTCGACTCGAGCGCGGGGAGAATGCCTTCGAGCTTCGCGAGCGTGCCGTAGGCGGAGAGCGCTTCTGCGTCGGTAATGCTCTCGTAGCGAACGCGGCCTGCGTCTTTCCAGTAGCTGTGCTCGGGGCCGACGCCAGGATAGTCGAGGCCGGCCGAGATCGAGTGAACGTCTTCGGTCTGACCGTCGTCGTTTTGCAAGACGTAGCTGAGGCTGCCGTGGAGCACGCCGGGCCGTCCTTGTGTCAGGCTGGACGCATGGTCGCCCGAAGCTGGTCCGCGGCCACCCGCCTCGGCGCCGACGAGCTCGACAGCTTCGTCGTTGATGAACGGGAAGAACATGCCGGCTGCGTTCGATCCACCGCCCACGCACGCGACGACCGTATGCGGCAGATGTCCCACCTTTTCAAGGCATTGAGCGCGGGCCTCGCGGCCGATGATTGCCTGGAAATCGCGAACGATCATCGGGAATGGGTGCGGGCCGACGACACTGCCAATTGTGTAGTGCGTTTCGCTCGACGATCCCATCCAGTCGCGCATTGCTTCGTTTGTGGCGTCGCGAAGCGTGCGCGAACCCGTCGTTACCGGGACGACCGAGGCGCCCAGCGTCCTCATGTTGAAGACGTTGAGCTTCTGCCGCCTGATGTCTTCTTCACCCATGTAGACCGTGCATTCGAGGCCGAGCAGAGCACACGCGGTTGCCGTGGCGACGCCATGCTGACCAGCACCGGTCTCGGCGATCACGCGTTTCTTGCCCATGCGCTCGGCGATGAGCACCTGTCCCAGCGCGTTATTGATTTTGTGCGCGCCGGTGTGATTCAGGTCTTCGCGTTTGAGATAAATCGACGCGCCACCTAACGAATCGCTCAATCGCTGGGCGAGGAAGAGGGGCGAGGGCCGGCCCACGTAGTCGCGAAGTAAGCCGCTCAGCCGGTTCTGAAACGCCGCGTCGTTCTTCACTTCTTCGTAGGCGATGGTCAGCCGGTTGAGCGCATCCATGAGCGTTTCGGGGACGAAACGTCCGCCAAACGCACCAAAACGCCCAAGAGCGTCGGGCAAGTTGGTATCTGCGCGACCCGATACGGCGGTTCCAGACATAAGTCGATCGATCCTTGGCTGAGAAACGAGGCCACCCGGAAGCGGCGGTCCCCGCATTGTCCCGCTCCGGGGTTCGTCTGGTCAAGGGCAGGCTTGGGGTTTCAGGAGAACGGATCCAACTCGACCTCTTCGGGTTCGGCTTCGTTGTAAAAGTCGAAGAACTGCTGACCCGCGAAGAAGTCGGCCATCGCGCGCCGTATCGCCCGTTGCTGCTCGAGCAACCGCGCGTATTGCGTGATGATTCCCTTGCGGCGTTCGGGCGGCATATCGAGCAAGTCCGCATACGAACGGCGGCCGTTTTCGCGGTCGCGCACGCTCCAGAGGCGTTTGATTCGAACACCCGATTCTTCGTCCTGGTAAGCCAGCATTCGCGCGTACTGGCGTGCTTTCATTTTCTTGGCGAAGAGAATCAGTTCGGCGTCCGACTCGTATCCTCCGTGTCGGTCGATCCATCCCACGATGTCGTCGGTGCTGAGCCTCGGCCCAAACCGCTCGCATAGGTCAGAAAGGCTCGCCACAAGCTCCGCGGGGCCCGCCATTGTTCGCCTCCTCTCTTCAGTCGCCAGGCGATTGAGTTTTGCGGCTCCAATCGCCCGGCTGTGGAACTGAAAGAAAATGTAGCGAGTTACTGAACCAATGTCTAGACAATAGTTGTCGAGTGTGCATAATGATCAAAAATTCACTATGAGCGGTACCGGTGCGGACCGGATCGCGACGAGCGCCGGCGTGTAAGTAAGGTTAATGAGGCTATGTGCACACGATCCCGATGCAGGGAGTGGTCGATGGGGACCGCCTCACTTTTCGACCGGCTCGAACGCTGGAAGGTCCGCGCTGAATTCATACGAGGCGAGTTCGATCCGCCAGGCCAGGTGCGGCATCTTGCCAAGCCGAGGGTCAGGGCGTTAGTGTTGTTGAGGTGTCGGAGACACGGCCGCGAGGATGAGAACGCGTCGCACGTGCAGTGCACCCTGAGGAACGGAGGCCGCGCGATGAGCAGCTTGGGCCAGGCGAAGCCCGAACGGCAACGCGACGATATCGGTGATTTTCTCCGCCGGATTCACGACGGCGATGAAGACGCTGCGCGCGAGTTGCTTCTGCGTTATGAAGCGGAAGTCCGACTCGTCGTGCGCAGGCAACTTCCGCGACTACTCCGCTCACGCTTCGATTCGCTCGACTTTCTGCAGAGCGTGTGGGGCAGCTTTTTCCATCGCGTCAAAACGACTCCCACTGAGTTTGACGACGGCCGCCATCTCGTG
Organism: uncultured Isosphaeraceae bacterium; assembly: GCA_945957605.1. GTDB lineage: Bacteria > Planctomycetota > Planctomycetia > Isosphaerales > Isosphaeraceae > CAMFLR01. The sequence goes on along the minus strand of CAMFLR010000001.1, from coordinate 1,061,929 downwards.
GCGTTCCTGGCCCGCGCGGCCAAGAACAAGGTGATCGACGAGTACCGTCGCGCTGGAAGTCAAAAGGGAGATATGCGTCGCGAAGAGCCGCTATGGACCGAGGGTGATCGTCCGCGGGACGTTGCGGCGCAGCTTGAGACGGCCAGCCAACTCGCTGTGGCAAATGAGGCATTCGGCCGGCTTCGCGAACTGGTGCCTGAGGAGCGGCGCGCGCTGCTGGAATTGAAGGCGGCGGGGCTGTCGAGTCGCGAGATTGGCGAACGGCTAGGAATCAGCGAACGCACGGTTCAGCGCGTGGTGGAAGAGTTGCGGCGGCGCGTCGACACGGAAGGTTGACCTCTCATGGCCGAGATCAGCGAGCACGCTCCTTCAACAAAAACGTGGGAAGGGGCTGATTCACCAGGCGCGACGCGTCGAGCCAGTTCGTTCCAATCGGCGTGGGAGCGATCGAAGCCTGGACGACGGCCCGATCCGCGTGCGTTCTTGCCGGAATCTGCGAACGAACGCCTCGCCGCTTTGCTAGCGATTCTCCTGGTTGAAATAGGTCTTCGATGGGACGGCGCCGAGCGTGCCACTGTCGAGCATTATCGCGACCAGTATCCCGAATTGCCTGCCGAAGCAGTGGTTGAACTGGCGTATGAGGAGTTTCTCCTGCGAGAACAGGGGGGCGATGCTCCTGTCCCTCGCGAATATGAGGACCGGCTGCCTGAGTACTCTGACCGTCTGCGCAGAGTCTTTGATATTCACGAGCTCGTAGGCAGCAGCGGATCGACCTCATTCCGCGAACGATTTGCGCCAGAGGTTCCGTTTCCCGAGACAGGACAGACCACCGGCGGATTTCGTTTGCTCGAAGAATTGGGGCGAGGAGCTTTTGCGCGGGTGTTTCGCGCGGAAGAACGCCAGCTTGCCGATCGTCCTGTCGCACTCAAAGTTTCGCGGACTGGTTCGCGCGAGCCGCAAACGCTCGCCCGGTTGCAGCATACGCATATTGTCCCTGTTCACTCCTATCGCACTGATGTCGCGACCGGTCTCCACCTTCTCTGCATGCCGTTCTGGGGACGCACGACACTCGAGCGTTTGCTCGCCGATCCGCAAATGCCGAAGGCTCGCACTGGGGCTGATGTTTTGCTGGTGCTGGAACGGCTCGAGCCAAACTCGCTGCGCGTCCGGCCGGCGACGCGGTCAGTTTTTGCGAGCTTGCCGTTCGCACGGGCGATGGCGTGGTGGGGCGCTCGGATGGCCGAGGCGCTTGCCCATGCTCACGAGCGCGGCGTGCTCCATCGCGACATCAAGCCTTCGAACGTTCTGGTGACGGCCGACGGCGTGCCGATGTTGCTCGACTTCAACCTGGCGCGTGATCCGAACACGGAAGCGGCCGGGCCGTCGATGGGTGGAACTCTTGCTTATATGTCGCCTGAACATCTCGACGCTCTTGCCGAAGGGCATGACGAGAGTGTCGATGAGCGGGCCGATGTTTTCTCGCTTGGCGTGCTGCTGTTCGAGACGCTAACGGGGCGGCGACCCTATCGCGTACCCACTGGCGCGACGTCGGTCGCCGAGGCACTCCATCGCGCAGCGGCCGAACGCCGAGAGGCGCGGCCGACGATTCGTGAGACACATCCCGAGATTCCCACGTCGCTCGAATCGGTTGTGCTCAAATGTCTGGCGGTTGATCCTGCCGATCGCTACGCAACCGCGGCCGACCTTGCACTTGACCTCCAGGCGGTTGCCGACGACGAACCGCTGGTTCACGCTCGTGAACCGCTCGTTAGCCGAACAATTCGGTTCGCCAGACGTCGGCGGTGGCCGATCGTGCTCGTCGGTCTGATCGGCCTCGCGTGGGTTTTCCTTGCGAATGCCGTCATTCGGGCACACGAGGATCATCAACGCACGCTAATGCTGCTCTCGCGGTGGATCGATGAGGGTGTCAGCCTCGCAGGGCAGGGGCGTCTCATCGAGGCACGCGACAATTTCATCAAGACCGCTCAACTCGCAACGAGCACCAGCGACTTTCACGAGCAGCCGCCGCTCGTCGAAAAACGCGACCGTGCGCTCGATGCTCTGAAGCAGGTCAATCTTGCGATTGATGCCGCAAAACGTGCCGATATATTCGCGAAGTCGAGCGAGCACATTCGGATGCGACGCGGTGATGGCGCGAACGGCCGCGGTCTCACGGCAATGATCGATGACGCGATCAAGTCTTATCTCACGCAGGATCTGATCACGCTTGACCTCGCGCGTCTCGATTCGCTACGTCGGGAACGATTGCAGCGTGAGTTCGAGGAAGCGTTGTTTACGAGAACCTTGGTTGCGCCTCGGGATGATCGCGGTGGCGTGGCGCTTGTGGAACTTGGTCGGGCAATGGCTTTCGATCGTGGGCCGTGGAACGCATTGGCGGCGATGAAACAGGGCAAGTCAGTTGCCGATGTTGGGCCTTCGTCGGTCTCGAATCCGGCGACTTGTGTTTTGTATGGCTTGCTCGCTGAGGCGCGAGGAGATCAGGCGACGGCCACCATCTGGCTGAAGCGAGCGGCTCGTCTCGATCCCGATCTTTCGGGCGTATCGACCACACGGGCGCGATTGGCAACTTCGTCACACTGAGACTGACCCGCAAAACCTGTCGTAATTGGTAAATTGAAGGCTCGCTGCGCGAGATTTGGTCGCGAATTCCGTAATTCCCGACCGAATTCGGAGATTAAATGCCCCATCGCGCCATGTGGGGCGTATAGAATTGACCCAGAGGATTCTTCACCGCGACTATGTCACGCATGACGCACGCGGAGCTTGCAGACGATGGTATCTCTTCGTGGCGGTCGATCTGGTTTGAGAAGGCTTGTGTTCGCTGCCTTCGCCGGTGTTGGTTCGGTTTTCGCCGCACCGGCGTGGGGAGAAGATGATGTTGTTCCGCCGCCGCTCCCAAGCGCCGGCCCTTTGATCGCTCCCCCCGCGACAACCCCCAATGGCAACAAGCCTGAAGTAAAGCCTCTGACCGAAGGACCACTCCACGAAGCGTTTCTCTCGACCGCCAAAGATCGCGTGCCGTTGCATACGGCGCAATCGCCCCCGGAACCACTCGTCGAACGGCCGGCCGTCGACCCGCCCAGTGATAAAGCGCAGTGGATCGAAGGCTACTGGCAGTGGGAAGCGGGAAAGCAAAAATACCTATGGGTGACCGGCACCTGGCGCGTGCCGCCTCCAGGCCGATTCTGGGTGAACGGCTACTGGAAGCGCGACGATCAGGGCTGGTTCCGCGTGAACGGCTTCTGGAGCGATCGTAAGACAGATCGAATCGACTTCCGCAAAGATGGCCCGCCCGATGGCCGTCCCGAAGAGGAAGTCGCCGAATCGCCCGGTCCTGGCCATTTCTACGTTCCCGGCGTGTACGTTCCCGACGGTGACGGCGTTGCCTGGCGCAAGGGGTTCTGGGCGAAGGCTCAGGATGGCTGGTCGTGGGTACCCGCGCAGTGGATTCGTCAGCCCGAGGGTTGGGCGTTCCAGGAAGGTTACTGGGATCGCACGCTCGAAGATCGCGGAACGCTCTTCTCGCCCGCGGCGGTGACCGGAACGGCCGATCCTAACGCGGCTCTTCCGGCAGGGACGGTTTATCAGCCGTTACAGCAAGTTTCGCCCCAAGATTACGGCCTGCTTTACGGTGCCTTCGGACGGCCCAATGCCAACTACGACGGCTATCCGGGCGTCTATTATGACGACGCCGGCCGCTATTACGGATATGGGTCGTATGGAAATATCGGCACCTATGGCGGCTATCTCGACTATCCGTTCTCCGGCGGTTACGGTTATCCGTACATGGCCTCGGGCTATGGATTTGGCCTCGGCTATGGAGGATATGGCGGGGGGTACGGTGGTGGTTATGGCGGGGGCTATGGAGGATATGGCGGCGGGCTAGGTTTTGGCTTTGGTGCGGGGGCCGGCCTGGTTGGTGGTCTGTACGGCGGATATCCCTATGGATTCCCCTATTACGGATATCCGTTTAATGGATATCCCTACGGCGGCTTCGGCTACTCGGGATTCGGCCTTGGATTCGGCGGCTTTGCGTTCGGCGCGGGACTGGGCGGGCTCTACGGCGGCTATCCGTTCGGCTTCCCGTTCTACGGATACTACGGCGGTTATGGCTTCTTCGGCGGCGGATGGGGTGGCGGCTGGGGCGGTGGTTGGAACCGCTGCTATCCATTCTTTCCTGGCAACCGCGGCCGATTGAACGGCTGGAACGGAAATGTCGCGCACAACGGTGCACGCGGCGGCAATCTGCACAGCGCCCCAGTGGCTGGCGGGGCGAATCACGGAGCGATGGGAGCGGCCGGTGCTCATCATGCCGTCGCAGGAAACGGGGCACATCGTGCTGGTCACAACGGCATGATCGCTCCGCCTGCTTCACATGCCTACGCGAACCCGTTCCACAATGGTCACAACGCGGGTAATACCGTCGCTCACCATGGCAGTACAACGGCGGCCCAGCACTCTGGACCTGTCGGCCATTCCTGGTCGGCGGGGTTCAATGGTGTGAGCCATAATGTGACGAACCATAGCGTGACCAACCATCAGGTCTCGCGCCCGGCGTTTGGCAATGGAAGCAACGTGATGGGGCATAGCGCGACATCGGGCTCGGGGCTGACGCATTCGTCGAGCCTGGGGCACATGGCGACGACTCCGAATCACGCGATCTCGGGACTGAACGGGACGAACCATCTTGGAGCGACGAGCCCCACCCATAACCTTGGTGGAATTGGGTCGATGAATCCAAGCCATAACCTTGGTGGTCTGGGATCGGCGAACCATAATCTTCCTGCGCACCTGGGATCGACCAGCGCGTTGCCGATGCATTCCGGCAATATCGGCGGCATGCCGGGCCATATTGGCGGCTATGGTAGCGCAGGGGCGGCGTATGCTCCGCAACATAACATCGGTGGAGTGTCCGGTGGATATACACAGACGCACATTGGTGGGTACGGGGCTTCGCATCCCGGCACGCTTGGCGGAAGCTACTCGCCTGGAAGCTTTGGCGGCGTGGGGTCGTCGAACATGCCTCATCATATGAGTGGTGTGGGCGGTTTCAGTCCGTCGCACGTCGGCGGATATAGCGGGGGCCATGTTGGCGGCTTCAGCGGCGGGCACGTCGGAGGCTTCAGTGGAGGCCATTCAGGCGGGTTCAGCGGCGGCGGCATGGGCCACGCGGGCGGCGGTGGACACGCAGGCGGCGGTCACCGTTGAGAATATAAACGCGATTAGCAAATAAGCGGTTTTGTGCGGCCCAGCGTTGAGAAACGTCGGGCCGTTTTGTTTTTATCACGTTCATTTGTGAAAACAGGAGAAACCAATTGAAGCGTGTTGACCGCTCGGATAAGACATAAGTCGTCGGCCCTCCCTTCTCTATCATCTTCCCCCCAGCGGACACCGTTCTTTCGTCCGCTCTGCGGAGTCCAACGACCATGGGCAAAAGTAATTTTCAGCGCTTCGGCAAAGTCGCCACAGGTTTGAAGTGTATTTATGCGAGTTTGCTCCTCCTCGTCCTATCGATTTTCGGCGGCGGGCTTGCCGGTGGCATTGCGGGCGGTAAGGCCGCTGCCGAGGGACGCCAAGTTGACCAGAACGAGATCGGGCCTGTCATTCTGGTAATAGGCGCAGCGATCCTGGTGAGCACAGGGTTGTCGATCTATGGCCAGATCAGTTGCATCAACGTTCCTGAAAAAGTAAGAGCAACGAATTTTATCTATGCGGCCGTCGCTCTGAATGTTGTGGGAACCGTCCTGAATATCGGAGGTCAGGCGAAAATCGTACCGCCGGCTGCGGGGCAGGTTGGCTCATTGTTTCAGACCGCGGGCTGGATCTGTTTTCTGATTTTCCTGAAACGTCTCGCCGCTTTCCTACACAACGACCGCGAGATAGGCCGCGCGAATTTCGTTCTGTGGGGTTCGATTTGCGCCTGGATTTCGTTCATTGTGGTGATGATCGGACTGCTGGGCGTCGTCGCGGGTGGGCCTGGCAATGCAAACGCCGGTGGCGCCGGACTCCTTGGGCTGGCGGCTCTCGCGATCGGCATATTCGCACTCGTTTTATTCATTTCGTATTCGAATCTCGTGCGAGGTCTGCGTCTCGACATCGAAGATCGCCTGTCGGGCCGCGATATGGCGGGCTGATCTCATTGCGCAACAACGAAAGCGCCCCGGAAGTTCATTCCGGGGCGCTTCGAATCTCGCATTCAAGCAAACTTTCAAATCAATGGCGGAAGTGGCGGCGGCCCGTGAGGATCATCGCGAGATTCTGCTCATCGCATGCAGTAATCGTTTCGTCATCGCGCTTTGAACCGCCGGGCTGAATGATCGCGGTGACACCAGCCTTGGCCGCGACGTCCGGGCCGTCGCGGAACGGGAAGAATGCGTCGGAGGCGAGCACCGCGCCCTTGGCTCGGTCGCCCGCCTTTTCGACGGCGATCTTCACCGAATCAAGCCGGCTCATCTGGCCCGCGCCCACGCCCACGAGTTGCGTACCTCGCGCCAGGACGATCGCGTTCGACTTGACCGACTGGCAAATGCGCCAGGCGAAGTCGAGCCCCACGCGTTCCTGAGTCGTCGGCTCTCTGCGCGTGGCGATTTTGCCTTTGGAGGGCTCGGGTTCGACTTGATCCCAATCCTGTAGCAGCAAGCCGCCTTCGATGCGCCGGAAGTCGAAGCCGACCGGCGAACTGTTGGGACTGAGCGGCTCGCCGAGGTCGAGCAGGCGGACGCTGTTTTTCCAGCTTGGTTTGGTGGTGAGAAGCGCGAAGGCTTCGTCGTCGAATCCCGGTGCGACGATCGCTTCGATGAATCTGCCGGGGACGCAAAGGCGTTCGGCCGTGGCGCGGTCGACGATGCGATTGAGGCCGACGATTCCGCCGAACGCACTCACGGGATCGCCTTCGTAGGCGAGTTCGAAGGCTTCGGAAATGGTGCTTGCGGTCGCAGCGCCGCAAGGGTTGTTGTGCTTGAGCACGACGCCTGCCGGTTCGGCGAACATGCGGGCGATTCGCAGAGCACTGTCGAGGTCTAGGAGGTTGTTGTAGGAGAGTTCCTTGCCGTGGCGGATCTTCGCGGTGAGCAGGTTCGGCCCGACAGGTTTGGGCTCGGCGTAAACCGCGGCGCGTTGGTGCGGATTCTCGCCATAGCGGAGAACGTTGCGACGGACGAAGGTCGGCGAGATCGTCGGCGGGAACTCGGCGTCGGTGTCGGTTGCAAGCGTTTTCGTGAGGTAGTCGGCGATCATCCGATCGTAGCGGGCTGTTTGCTCGAAGACGGCGCGTGCGAGGTCGCGCCGGAAGGCGAGCGTGGTGCCACCGTTGCTGGCGAGTTGATCGAGCAACGTTTGATACTGATCGGGATCGGTGAGGACGGCGACGAACGGATGGTTCTTGGCCGCGCCTCGGATCAAGCTGGGACCGCCGATGTCGATGTTTTCGACGGCGTCTTCAAAAGTGACGTTTGGCTTGGCGATGGTGGCTTCGAACGGGTAAAGATTCACGACAACGAGGTCGATCGGCTCGATGCCCTGCGCTTCGAGTGCGGCGAGGTCTTCGGCGAGGTCGCGGCGGGCGAGGATGCCGCCGTGCAGCTTGGGATGCAGAGTTTTGACGCGTCCGCCAAGAATTTCCGGCTGGCCGGTGTAGCTTGAAACTTCAGTCACCGCGAGGCCGGCATTTTCCAGGGCGGTTTTGGTGCCGCCGCTCGCCAGCAGGTGTACGCCGCGCGCAGCCAGCGCACCGGCAAGTTCCAGCAAGCCCCGCTTGTCCGACACGCTCAGCAGAGCACGGCGGATCGGGAGGACATCTTCCATCGCTGCATTTCCTCGATTTCAAGGCGACCCAAAAAAGAAAGTCGGGTGGATGTGAACCACCCGACCAGCCACGTTTCCCATTATGACAATTTGAAGCCGCCGCGTCATCGGGTTATGCGTCGACAGACTGACGGGCAAAAAGAAAACCGGCGGGCGTCGAAAGGATCGACTACCCGCCGGTTTCCTGAATATGCGAGTCAGAAACGATTTACTTGGGCTCGTCCGCGCCTTGTTCTTTCTTGGCGGGGGCGTCTTCCTTTGGTTCGGCGGCAGCGTCGGCCTTTTCCTTGTCTTCCGCCTTGGGAGCGTCGCTCGGGGGCGGAGTGGGGGCCGGCGGCTGGTCTTCGGGAATGCCTTCAGGAGGAATATATCCGAACGGCTTTTCCTTGGGGTCGCGGAGCGGAACAGGTTTGATCGCACCTGATTCGCGGAGGCAAACCAGCATCCCGTTTTTGCTCGCGATATAAATGCGGTCGTTCAGACGATTCGTTGGGCCGAGCTGGAAGTCGCGAATGTTGAGTCCAGCTCGTTCGTGCGTCGCACGCGGGTCGAAGAGCATGTGACCAGTGTTGCGATCGACAATGAACAGGTCACCATCACGCGACTCAAGGTAGACGCGCTTCGCAGTGACGCCGAGAAGCGGGCCACCGAGGGTCGAGATCGTCCACTGCTCCGCACCCGACTTGCCGTTGATGCGCGAGAGATTGCCGGCCGTGTTGACGATGTAAACGTCCTCGCCCGAAACCAGCGGCTCCTGATTGATCGGCGAACCGCTCGCGAAGACCCACTTCGTCTCGCCGGTGAAGAGGTCGATCGCGTACAGGCTCTTGTCCTGCGAGGGGACCAGCAGCGTGCGCGTGCTGTAAGCGCCGAGCGGAGCCGTGATAGGACCACGAGCTGCCCAGGTCATCAGCGGCGTATTGAACTCAGCGCGATAGATATAAACGCGGCCGTCCTGGCTGGCGACCGCGACCACATGCTCGGCCGGGTGCGGGCGTGACGTCACTTCACCGCGCGTTTGAGCCGACCAGAGTTCGCCGCCGTCTGCCGCCTTGTATGTGTTGATCTTGCCGTCGAGAGTGCCGACCCAAACTCGCATGTCGTCGCAGGCGGTCGAACCGCCGGCGAGCGTCGAGAGTTGACGCTTCCAGTTGATCAGACCGGTCTTACGGTCGATCGCGAACAGCATGTTCGAGTTGGTGACGAAGACGGTCGTCGCGTTGGCCGAGGCCGGGTGGGCGTCAACTGAGTGGACGCCCAGGTTGGCGGTCCAGAGGTGGCGGCCCGACTCGGAATCGAACGCGTGGAAGTTCGCCTGGTTCGTCTGAGCAAAGACCATGTCCAGGTCGATGCTGATTTCAGCAACTTGCTCGGCGCCGCCGGCAAGCGGGATCACGTTGTACCAGTTCCGCTCTAGCCCCAGTCGGGCGAGCGTGGTGCGCGTGGGCACCATGTTCTTGCTGAACGGAATCTGGGCCTGGGCGGCGCTGGCCCCGATGACCAATCCGACCCAAACGAAGATCAAACGACGGGTCATGGCCCGATCCTTTCCATTGCCGGCGCGGACGGGAAGGTCTGTCTGAATGGAGAGACAGGACTTCAACCATCCTTGCCGACAGTCCTTGTCTCGTCAAGTTGGGGCATTCGGGAACTTGGGGATATTCCGCGAAAGTCGGACGATCCGGCACAATTACTGGTCTTCATCAAGGTCGATGAACGGGCTCTCTTCCGGTCGCGTCAATTTTTCCACTTCTTCCACCTCGGCATCGCTACCAGGCGGCGCGGAAGTGACCGCGGGTACACTCAGACATTCCGGACATGCATCCGCGATGCCGCGATAGGGCTTGAGGCAGCGCGGGCACTGGCCTGCACTTCGGCGTAGAGTCGGTAACGAAGCCCGCAGGCTCGCTCCTTCGCGCGTATGCCCCAATCGCTCGGCGACGCGCATCGCCAGGTCGGCCACTTCAGGGCCAACCGAGCCCGTCCGAAGCCGCTTCATCATCACGGGCATGAACCACCGGCCCAGGTCTTCGTCGAGCGTCCGCAACGGCTCGGCGTCCATGGTCTCGGCGAGCTGATCGCGAATTTCGAGCACGCGAGGCGCGTCGCTAACCTGCTTCGCTGCCTCGAGTTGTGCGAGAAGGCTAGTCGAAGACGATTCGCGCGCAGCCTGAAGCCTGGCCGTAAGTTTTGACGCATCAGGATGTTCGACGTGATCGTCGAGGACGTTCTGCGCATCGCGCCAGCGTCCTTCCTTGATCGCAGTCGCCACTTCAGAGAGGTCGACCTGCGACTCGGGAGGTGATGTGGCTGTCGGCGGGGCGGTGCTGGTCGTCGCGAACGAGCGGCCGATTTGTTCCAGGCGTTCGAGGAGGTTGCGGCGATCGTCGGCGAAGCGTTTTTCTACGTCGCTTAACCAAGGCGCGACGAAGCTGGCGATTACCGCGAGCGAAAGCAGAATGAGAACGACGTTGGGATCGAATGGAGCAGGGCGAGCGACTCCAAGCCATTGGGCGGCGACGAAGAGCACGAGCAGCACGCTAGAAACGGCGAGCATCATCTGTGAAGGGCGAAAGCGCACGGCGCGGGGCTCCGGGATTGGAGTACCGGCTTCAGCCGGCAGGATTGATTTTCCGCCCGAAGACGGGGCTCCAACAGCGGTGATTATACTGTTCAATTGCAAGACCCGCGCTCGAACCGAGCCGCGCTTGCTCGCGGAACCCGCACAGCCGCCCTTCTTCCGATAAGCTGCCAGACCAGCAAATACCTCGTCCCTAACGATAGGAAATCATTATCTGTCGATGCGCTTGGGCCGAAAAGATTCTCTGGGCGGTATGTGCGCTAAAGCATTTCAAATACTGAATGTCAGCAACATGCCCTCACGGAAAAACTGTAGCAGGATCGAATTTGAGGGATCGAATGATGTCCCCTACCGGCCGAAGACGACCGATGCCCCTTTCCATCGAAAATCTTGAGGGGCGGCGTCTCCTCTCTGTCGCCGCCAACCATGACGGACACGCGGACCGCATGCCGCACCCCTCTGCCGAGGTTGTTCACAATGTCGAGATTGACCGCTTGAAGCATGATTTCACGAAGCTGAGGATCGACGTGGTCCAAGTGCAATTCGACTCGCAAGTCACGAAATCCGAGGTTTACACGCTGGCCCAAGACTTTCGAGCCCTGGGTGTACCGCAGAAACCAGTGGCCTACTACGTGAATTCCGCATCGAAAGCGTCGTTGGTCCGCTTCGACATCGTGTACCGAATCGACTACGGCTTCATCGAGAGCGGTTTCAGTGCGTCGCAATGGGCCAATAAGGAAGATATCATCACGGCGGATCTCAAAAAATTGGGGATTGACGATCCTCAATCCAAGGTCGATCAAGTCATCGCCGACCTGAAAGCCATCGCCCAGTCGGCCGGGGTCACTGTCGACGAGAACCTTCAATATTGGACTGACGAATCTGCGGTGTTGTCGGACCTGCGTGCGTTGCCCAACACGCATCTCAGGATGGACCCGTTCTACTACTACAGCCATCACCTCCGCGGGTTCATCCACGGCCAGTGAGCCGCCGGAGCCGTCACTTTCGCCGGATCACTCGGTCCGTACAGCGCGGGCTCATGTTGGCTGCCGCGAGCCCGAATTTTTGTGCGACAAATTCTGATGGCGCACTCGCGCGCGGCACCCCCTCGTGGCACTGCCTCGGGCTGGTTGCAAACTTTCAATGCGAGAGGAAAAAGACTCAAGTTCAGGCCGGATTCTACCGCAACTTCGAACTCTCAGACTCGGGTTCCGAAAATCGAGACTCTGAGTATACTTTCGCGCGCCTTTCACCTGGGACGTTGCGTAGTTCGGTTGGACGTTCGCTTTCCCGTCGCCGCGAGATTTGAGCCAAGACGCACCCACAACCTGGCCGCACGGCCAACGGCGAGGACCCGCAACTGCTTGCAGCGTGCGGGTTGCGTTTTGAGGGTTCGGAGTCAGGGATCGACTCTGAAGGGTTGTCTCGCAGGGATGATGTTATGACCAAGCGACGTTATCAATTCTCCCCGGCGATTTCGTTTGTGAACGAAGCGCTGGAGACTCGCGTTGTCCTTTCGGCTAGCCCCGCTAGTGCGACTGCGCATGTGGCAGCGGCGAAACACGTCGCGACACGCACGACCCTTTCCGTCACGTCGGGCACGCTCGCACAGCCGATCGTCTTCAACGTGGTCGTCAAGGGGAACGCCAGGGCCGGCGCGCCGCAGGGCAATGTGAATATTGTCGATCACGGTCAAGTGGTGGCAACCGTTCCCGTTACGGCCTCGACTGGCGGCAAGAGCATTGCCACCTACACGTTGCCCTACGGCGCGGGCGGGCAGGACGTGTTTTTCGGCAAATATAAGGTGACGGCCCAGTTCGTGCCGAGTGCCGGCTTCGCGAAGAGTAGCGCGAGCAAGGCGTTCACCATCGGCGTACCCAAGTTCACGACGCTCGCGAACGGTGTCGATGTGGCGACCGTCGCCCAGGGCAGCGGTGCGGCGATTCAATCCGGCCAGACAGCCAGCGTACGCTACACCGGTTACCTGGCGTCAACCGGCCAGGTGTTCGACATGTCGAACAGTCACGGCGGTGCGCCGTTTAGCTTCCAACTTGGTGCGAGCCAGGTAATTCCCGGCTTCGACGAAGGTATACAAGGGATGACGGTCGGCGAGACGAGAATCATCTCGATTCCCGCTGCCCAGGGCTACGGATCAACGGCAACGGGCTCAATCCCCGCCAATTCCGACCTGTTATTCGTGGTCTCGCTCGACGCGATTTCCTGATCGAGCATGAACAAGCGAAGCGCGGGCGTTTGACTCGAACACCCGCGCTTCGATCGCATTATTGGCCGGTCGACTGGAGGTATTCGCGCACAGCCTTCGCGCGAATCTTGTACCCTTCGGCATTGTTGTGCAACCGATCAGCAACGAACAACTCGGCGCGTGGCTGACCATCGGCGCCGAGGAATTCGTCCCAAAGCGGGATGAAGTCGACATTCTTTTCTGTTGCGACATAGGCCTTTATGAGCGCGTTCGCCTTCTGCTGCTTTTCTCGCTGCGACCATCGCGAACCTGAGGGCGTTACCGCGAAGAAGGCGATCCGCGTGTCAGGCAACTTGGCGCGAACGGTGCTGACGAACGCCCTGAAATCGTCGAGAACTGTTTCGGGCGACTTCCGGGCGTTGATGTCGTTGCCGCCGGCTTGCAAGATGATCAGCTTCGGCGCATAAGGAATGACGACGCGATCGGCAAAGTGGACCGAGTCGATAATCTGCGAACCGCCGAAGCCGCGATTGATCACCTTATGATCGGGAAAATCTTGCGCGAGCGTTTTCCAGAGTCGCGTGCTTGATGATCCGATAAACACGATCCCGCCGCTCGGCGGCATCGACTTCTTGTCAGCCGCTTCATAAGCGCCGATCTCCTTTTCCCACTTCTCAAAGGGGGAGGGGAGGGCGTCCAGCACCTTGGCGACGAGATGCTGGTCGAAATCCTTATCAGTGAATTTCTGGCCGTTTCCGAGTCGTACGAAAATCAAATCGCGGCTGGGAAGCACATATCCGCAGTTGTTGTATGCACCCTGCGTCGAGACGAAATCAGCAGGTGCGAACTTGTGACGGGCGTGGAGCCACCACTGTGCTCCATAGCTTGCGTTCGCCTTGCTGGGCGTCCAGGCGAAGTCGTAATACGACTCGGGCACAACCTGTTCGTTGCTCCATTTTCCCTTGTGTAGTGCGAGGAAACAGTATCGCGCATGTTCGCGCGGGGTGGTCATAATGCCGCTATATCCCTGACTCAGCGGACCAAGCTTGCCTTCCTGCCCGCCGATTTGATTCCACGAAATCTTCTCCATGCCAACCTTGTCGAACACCCGTTCCTTCAAGTAAGGAAACAGATCCTTGCCTGCGAATTTCGGGAACAGCAGCACCAGATGAGCGACTCCGGCATTGCTATAGAAGAACTTGTCGCCAGGTGGGGACTTGAGAAGTGCGAACGGAGATTTGTCCGTCATCCCCAATGCGATTTCAAATGGCTCGACCTCGGTTTTCAAAGCGTCTGGGCCAATCCCCGACGCCATTTGTAGCAGATGTTGCACAGTGATATCCGCTTTGCGCGGATCGCTCAATGGAAAGCCTTCGGGCAGCAATTCGTGGGTGTAAACCTTGGTATCGAGCGCGACTTTCTTCGACTCGGCGAGCAGCAGGCCGTACGCCATGCTCGTGTATGCCTTCGAGCTCGAATAGATGTTGTAAGTTGTGTTCTTGTCACCGCCGCGATACCACTCGCCGACGATCACACCTTTGTGGATGACGATCAGGCCTGTTGCGCCGTCGGAGGTGGCGTCGTTGTAGTCCCACGCGAGCTTGAGCTTGTCGTAGTTGATGCCATGCTTCGTGATTGCGGCTTTTTCCGCCTGGCTGGGCTCGCCGCTTGCAGGAAGGAGCGTTTTCCATCCGCCTTTGCTCTCCGGCGTGGGAGGCGCTTGTGCAAGAGAACGCGAAACGAAGGTCACGCCGAATAATGACGTGAAAATAAGAATGCGGATCAATCGCGGCATAGGTGCGCTCCTCGTGTGCGTTGTTCGCAGGATTATCATGGCTTGGTCTTGGCTTTGCTGGCCGCTTCGTCGGCTGCGTGTTTTGCTTCGAGCAGCTTGCGCCACTTCTCCGCAAGAGCCTTTGATCGCTCGTCGCCGACCATGGTGACAAAGTAGTTACTGACGAGGTAGCCCGGGTAACCGGGATCGTCTTTGAACAGGGCGTCAAGGCTATCGAGATGTTTTGGCGATCTGGAAATGCGGTAAAGCGCGGCAAGGCAGAACGGCTTGAGCAGAGGATCTTTGGTTCCACGCTCGAGCGCGGCGATGGACTCTGGCGTGTTGAACCGTCCGAGCGCGAGAGCGGCACGTGCTCGTGCGCTCGCGTAGTCTTGCATCAGATCGGCTCGTTCTCCTGCGCCAGGCGCGTCTGGCGCAATCACATGGGCAAGATGTTCGACGGCGCCAGGATCGCCGAGTTCATCGAGCGAACCTGCGATATCCATTTCCATCCCGAAGCCTCTTAGATCTCCGCCAAGACGAGCGACAAGGAAATCAAGCATCCCCGGCGATTTTCGACGCGCCAGAATTCGTGAAGTGCTCCGCACCGTGCACGTGCTTCCCGCACCCTTAAGCAAATCCTGAAGAATCGGTGTAGTCCGTGCGCCTCGGGCTTCGAGTGCGTCGAAAGCCTTGGTTTCGTTGCTATCGTGCGGATGCTGCCAGCAAAGGGTCGCAAGAAATTCGATCGAGCGGTCAGACGAGTCATCGAGCAATTGCTTCAACGTACTCGCATCGTGCAACTTCGAAAGCGTAGCCATGTTTTCGTCGGAGTACGTCAGTTTGGAAAAGCCGGGAAGAGCACTGTAAAAATCGGCTTTCTTTTGTAAACCCGCGGCCTTTGACGCCTCTCCTTTGGTTTTGAAAATCTCAGCGAGAGTCGAATAGACGCTTGCGAGGCGGGGATTGAGCGACACTGCTGCTTCGAGTTCGGCAATCGCATCGGCTGCCTTTCCTGAGGCGTTCAACTCCTCGCCAAGCCGTTGATGATACAGGCCATTTTTCGGCTCGGCCTTAATCAGATCATTCCAGACGGCGATCGCAGCGTTTGACTTCTTCTGTTGGGAATAGGCCGACGCGAGCGACTGGGCGATTTCGGCGTCTTTCGGTGAAAGCTTGCGCGCTTTTTCGTAAGCGGTGACTGCGTTTGCGAGCCTCTCCGTCTTGAATATTTCTTCGCCGGCGCCGTTTTGGTTGGGCTGGACCGAGATTGTGCCACGGCGATAAGCAACCGTCGGCCCGTCTTGTGCCTGGCGCAAGCGAACTTCGCCAACCGCCACAAGTAGCGGGACGTCAGTCAACTCGTTGGTGAGGCCGGCTTCCCAAGTCGCGACAGCCTTATCCGGTTGGCCGTCGAACTGGAGGATTTGTCCGAGCAATAGCCGCGCGGCACTGTTCTTGGGGTTTTCGCGGATGGCCTTATCGAGAACCTCAAGGGCTCGGTCAAAGTTGCCTTGTCTCGCAAGCGTTGTTGCCTGCTCCACGGCATCGCTGGGTTTGGCTTGGATCTGGGCGAGTGCCTGCGAGGCGATAAAAAGAATGGCGGCCGAAAATTGCAGCGAGTAGCGTGGCATGAGGGCTCGTCCTGGTTGGCGACCGTTCGGAGAGGAACAGACGAGGAACGCCAGCATACCAGGCCCGAAAGCCGCGAGGGATCACCTGAAAAACGAAAGAAGCCAGCCACCGGACGTTCCCAGTGACTGGCCTATTTTGTTTTGAATCGCTTTTGCGAACGCGTTCAGTTCTCGAGCGCGTTGCCCATGTGATCGATCGCGACCGGCTCCTCAACGATTGATTCGTCGAAGAGATACTGCAAAAGGTAACCGTCTTCACCGGTATCGGCGAAGTGCTCGCGAACGACCTCGACCGCCTTGAATCCTACGGCCCGGTAGAAGAGCTGACCTGCGAGGTTGGTTTCGCGGACGTGCAGCACAATCTTCGTGCGGCGATGGCTCGAAAGCTTCGCGACCAGCTTGCTCATCATCTGTCGGCCGATCCCCTGACGACGATATTCGGGGTGGGTGGCGAAGTTGAGCACGTGCAGCTTGTTCTTGTGCAGCTCGTAAATCATGAATCCGACGACTTGCTCGCCGAGCTCGGCCACCATGCCGATGCAATTCCGCTGGCGAAGGACGCGGAGGAATTCTTCCTCGCACCAGGGGAAATCAAAGCTCGTGTGCTCGATGGCCAAGACCTCGGGCATGTCGCGTCGGATCATCCAGCGGATATGGACGCGGACCGGGGCCTTGGTGGAGATGGGGACCGTGCTCATCGAGCCTCCTTCCATGGATCGATCGTGACGGACGACGGCCAAGCCCCATTCCGTTGGGCAGCCGATCAGGTCATTGGCCCGCGTCAGTGCAACGACATACAGGCGGCAAGCAGGAGCGACGAGGCAGGAGAGCGCGTTCGAGCCGGTTTCGAGTGCGTCGCAAGCCAGTTTGGCCGGTCGCGACCCGTTTCCGTCGAAGCGTGGCGGATTCTAGCGAAGCACCCGGTCCATGCCAAGGTCGCTTCTTTCGCCGGTCGCTCTCAAAAACTCGCCAGATCAGACCCCGCAATGCCGATGACGCGGACCGGAAAAAGACTTGCGTTCATCCTCTGCGCGACTTCGGCCACAAAGGCGAGGTGCAGGTCTTTTTCCCACACCTTTCTATCGGCTCGAATAGGTCGAATCGTTAGGGTCGTGGCGATTAATCCGCCGCTGCAGACGATTTGCCAAACCCCCGGTTGCGCGGCGTTCGTGTCAAGGCGGATTTGGATCTTTTTGCCACAAGAGACCGCGGAAATCGGCCCAGTTGATGCGGTTTTTCTAAAGCAGGAGTTCAGACTCGCGAGCCTTGCCGGCGGCGAACGCCGAATTGCGGAACCAGATGCGCACGATACCGCGTGACAGTCGGCTTGACCGTATTGGTGTGACCGGAGTCGCGAACGAAACTGTGACGCCGGATCCTAACAGACGTAACAGCCACGTCCGTGCTTACGAATCGCAGCAAAGGATGCTACGCTCTTACGCATCCGAATCTGCACTCCGCTTATGCTATCAGACTTCGTCCGCGCCGAGTTCAACCGGGAGTCGCCCGTGGTACCTGACATAGCTGACCACAATTTGCTGTTCGGCATTTTGGCTTTGCAGTTGAACTTCATCACCCATAAACAGCTTATCGAGGGAATGAACGCATGGACGCTCGAAAAACAAACGCCGCTCGGCGAGATTCTCCACCGTCAAAGCGGGCTGGGACCCGAGGAACAGGCACTCCTTCTCGCTTTGGTACAAAATCGTTTGCAACGGCATTCTGAGAGCGCCGTTTCGAGCCTCGCGACGCTTAACACGCAGGGCGCTGGATACGAAGATTTGCGGACGATTGCGGACCCGGACGTGCAGGCCAGCTTGACGCGTGTCGCCCCGCTCGCGATATGGGACGATCCCAGCGCCACCCGTTCGATCCCTGGCCAAGGCTTTAGGGCCCCTGTCAACTTAACGTCGGGTTCTGCGAATTCGCCGGGATTGCGTTATCGTTTCTTGCGACTACATGCAAAGGGCGGGCTTGGGCAGGTGTCTGTGGCGATCGACGAGGAACTTCGCCGAGAGGTCGCCCTCAAAGAGATTCAGGACCGCCATGCCGATGACCCGGACAGCCGTTCTCGCTTCCTTCTCGAGGCGGAGATCACCGGCGGACTGGAACATCCGGGCATCGTCCCCGTTTATGGGCTAGGCACTTATGCTGACGGCCGGCCGTATTACGCGATGCGTTTCATCCGGGGAGACAGCCTCAAGGATGCCTTGGAGCGTTTCCATAGAGCAGACAACGCCGAGCGCGATCCCGGCGAACGGGCTGTCGAATTTCGCAAGCTTCTCGGCCGGTTCTTAGATGTTTGCAATGCAATCGCCTACGCTCACAGCCGTGGTGTTTTGCACCGCGACCTCAAACCCGGCAATATCATGCTGGGGAAATATGGCGAGACGTTGGTCGTCGATTGGGGGCTGGCCAAGGCGTTGACGGCGGACGATGCAACGCTGCCTCTCGAAGAAAAGCCCTTACGCCCCTCCGTTCTGAGCGGTACGGCTCAAACTGTGGCCGGCTCGGCGATGGGAACGCCACAGTTTATGAGCCCGGAGCAGGCGGCCGGCCATCTCGAGCTGCTTGGTCCCGCGAGCGACGTGTATAGCCTGGGGGCCACTCTTTACAGCGTACTGACAGGACTCCCGCCGTTCACGAGCGGTGACATTGGCAAGGTGCTGCAAGAAGTGCAGCAAGGTGATTTCCCCACGCCTCGCCAGAAGAAGCCTGATGTGCCGCCGGCACTTGAGGCAATTTGCCTGAAAGCGATGTCGAACAGGCCTGAGGATCGCTACCCAGGTCCTCGCGATCTTGCGGAAGACATTGAGCATTGGCTGGCTGACGAGCCCGTGGCCGCGTACACCGAGCCATGGACCACGAAAGCGGTACGGTGGGTGCGTCGCCATAGGGTTGCCGTGGGCACTGCGGCGGCCGCATCAGCAATTCTGTTAACCGTCGCCATCGCGGGTGTTTTGTTGGCGGACGCCGTTGACAGGGAACGCCAAGAAAGAAAACGCGCCGATCAACAAGAGCGCATGGCTCAGACGATCGACCGCTTGCGCGTTCAAGCCGAGCAGGCACGAGGTCAAGCTGAGCAAGCCCAACAGGTAGCAGAAACGGCGCGCGGCGAACTTGCTCGCCTCGACTACATACGTCAAATCGATCTGGCACATAGGGAGTGGCAGGACGCAAATATCGTGCGGGCGCAAGCTCTGCTCAAGGAAACCAATCCGGCGCAGCGTCGATGGGAATGGGGACATGTCAACCAATTGTGCCATGCCTACCTGCGCGAGTGGAACGCGGTTACGCGCGGCGACATGAAGACTGTGTCGATGACTCCCGACGGGAAGCACATCGCTGCTCCCGCCGAGGGCAACGTCATAAAAGTTTGGAATTCGCAGACCGGGGAGATCATTGCATCCTCTCCCGTTCAGACAGGTAAAATTCTCTGCGTTGCGTTTAGCCCCGATGGTGCTCGCATCGCGAGTTCGGCGGAGAAGGACGAATTTTCGCTGAGAGTGTGGAACGTTCAAACGAAACAAGTAGAGCTGCGTCTCAAGCACGACAAAAGTGAACTGTTCACTGCAGCATTTAGCCCGGACGGCTCGCGCATCTTAACCGCAGGTTCCGACCACACGGCAAAGTTGTGGGACGCCAAAACCGGCTCTGAATTGCTCACTCTTCGTGGCCCCCAGCAGATGATTCGGTGTGTGGCTTTTAGCCCGGACGGCTTACGCATCGCCACAGCCCGCGGAGATTGGGGGATTTGGGGAAACCCGCAGGAAGTACAAATCTGGGATGCTAAAACAGGCGAACAATTGTACAACCTTAAAGGGCATGGCCGGTTTGTCAGTCACGTCGTGTTCAGTCCGGACGGCAAGCTAATAGCAACTTGCAGTCTTGACGGGAGAATCGTCGTTTGGGATGCAAAGAATGGCCAGCCCCGCCGCACACTCTTGGGCCACAATGCTTACGTATGGTGTGTTAACTTTAGCCCGGACAGTAAGCGGATCGTCAGCGGCGGTGAAGATCTGACGATAAAGTCCTGGGACGTCGAATCTGGAAGGCTGCTTCGGACGATTTTGGGCCATAGTAAAATCGTCCGATGGGTCACCTTCAACGCTGACGGGAACCAGATCTACAGCGCTTCGAGCGACGACACGATCAAGGTATGGGAAGCCAATGTCGACAAAGCTGTGACCGTTCTGCGCGGTCATGTTAATTCGGTATTTGACGTGGCGCTCTCGCCAGATGGCAAGCGTCTCGCCACCGCCAGCGCGGACGGAATCGCAAAGGTTTGGGATCTGACCGACAACCGAGAGCGACTGAGCCTCGGACACTCGAGTGCCGCTTCGAGTGTGCGGTTCAGTCCCGATGGCAAGCTTTTGGCTACCAGCAGTTGGAACGGGACGATTGGTATTTGGAATGCATTGGACGGACGATTCATACGTACGGTTACGAAGTTCACCGAATTGGCGCAGTGTGTTGCCTTCAGCCCTGACGGAAAACAGATTGCCAGTGGTAGCAGGGATGACACGTTACGGGTCTCGGACGTTGAGACAGGTGAGCTTATTCTCACTCTCAAAGGCCACTCCAACGACGTTTACGGCGTGACTTACAGCCCCGATGGCAAATATATTTTGAGCGCGGCTCGAGATGCGACGGCGAGGGTGTGGGATGCCGCTACCGGAGCGCAGCTCCGTAGTCTTGTCGGCCACGAATTTGATGTTTGGAGTGCCGTCTTCAGTCCCGATGGTAAAAAGGTGGTAACCGCCGGCGGTGACTCGACCGTGAGGATCTGGGACTTTCAAAGCGGAAAGGAACTGCGTTGCATGCGTGGACACAAGGGCGGAGTCCAGCGCGCGGTCTTCAGTCCGGACGGTGAACGTATCGCCAGTTGCGGTGGAGTCGATGGAATGTTGAAAGTGTGGGACGTCCAATCCGGCCAGCCCATCATTTCGTTTCGTAACCAAGGCGCGAACGACTTGTCGGGTGTTGTCTTCAGTCCGGACGGAGAGAGACTCTTCAGCGGGGGCAGTGATGCTTTGGTACGAATCCGTACCACGCTGTGGGATCGTTGACGAAGCTTGAAGTCAACCATGAAAGTCTTCTAGCCAAAGCGGCTTCGTTTCGATTTATAGCATCGACCGTAGTCTCCACATCGATCATCAGAATCGCTCTCGTTCTTACAAAACAGAATGAACATTTGCGCCTACACTCTCACCAAAATACAATTTGCCTCGCGCAATGCTGGAAGCATTGCGCGAGGCAAAGAATAAGGTTGATTGCCCGTCCGTTCGCCTGAATCAGAATCGGCCGTACGAATACTGCGGATTCTTGGGATCGAAGTCACGGTCAGTGAGGCCGGAATCGATCTTCAAATCCGAGAACGTGTACTCTTCCATCAGGTCAGGCTCGGCGCCGGGAGTCTTGGGCCAGTCGTAGGCTTCGAAGCGAATCGGCAGGCCGTGCTCTTGGTCGATGAATAGCTTCACCTTATGGAAGAGGAACGAGGGCTGCCGGGTGGGGTGAATCGTCGCCACCATCCGGCAGACGCGGTCGCCCACCTTGATGTGCGGGTGGAACTCCACCTTTGCTTCGAGGGGGTCGAGTTCCACATTCCAGCGTTCGGTGATGGTTTCGATCATCTTGCCGATGCCGGCCTCGCTGATCGGGTGACGGTTCTCTTCCATCGCCATCGTGCCACGCGGGTCGAGGTACATCGTTCCTGCGACGAGCCGAAGCATGCCGGGCTCGTGCGCTACGATTTTGCCCTCGTGCTTTGTCGGGACGTAAATCGCTTCGCGTCCCTTGTTCGGCTGATGGAACCTGAAGTAAATCGCGTCGGCGCGGGCCTTCATCAGCATCACGTGCGGTTGTGACATTTTGCCGTCGATCCGCTCGTGCTTGTGAAAGACGCACGTGTAGTCGCGAATCGCCGCGTACCGCTCCCGACATGCCGAAAGTTCCCGTTTGGCGCGAGCGATCAACTCTTCAGTCGTTGGCTTGGCGGCGGGGAGAGTCCGCGTTACCGCGGGCGCGGAAACCGGCGAGGTGCTCGAGCCCAGCGACATGAGGATCGTCTTCCCCTTGCGCTCGCTCGTGGTGTTTGCCGTGGTGGCCGTGGTGCTGGAGGTGTTGGTCGCGTGGTCATCATCGTCATCTTCATCAACGATCGGCGGTTCGGTCTCGGCGACCGTCATTCCGTCGTCATCCGCGGCGTTCCAGTGGAACTTGCGGTCGGAGAAGCTTGCGTTCTTGAAAACAATCGTGGCCGTTGCCATCAGCGCCAGCCCGACCGTCAGCGCGTAGACCCATCGCGGGATTCTACGGCGCCCCTGGTCCTTCGCGTCGATCTTCATGGAGCTGACCTTATCGAAAGCGACCACCGGGGGAGTGGTCGGCACAGTAGAGGTGGAACATCCCTGAGGGATCGATCACTATCCTGCAACTGCCATCAAAGGCTGCGAACTCACGGATGTCCTGATTTCGAGTGCGGGTGAGAGACGCGACGTGCGCGATGGTTGTATCACACTGCAACTTGCAGGCCGAGACCGTTTTCGAAACGGTTGCGAGCGTGAAGTGACTTGGATGCACGTCGAATTGGCATGCATGCCGGCGCTGCGATTTGTAACGCCAGGCGCAGAAGTTGCGAAATCCCGCACGTCCCATCTTCGGAATTACCTTAGGACGGCTTGAGCCCTCCTGAACTCCGCTTGCAAGACAGAGGACCGCGCGGACAGGATGGAACAATCGTATCGCTCGCGCTGGGCGTAAGAGACCTGTCCGAGGGGGGCCGGGATGTCGGAATTGTCGTATCAAATCGAAACGGTCGTCTCCGCGCCGTTCGAAGAAAACTCGTACATCGTCTGGAAGCAGGGGCGGACCGACGCACTTGTCGTCGACCCGGGATTTGACTTCGGGTCGATCATCCGGGTCCTCGAAAAGAACGGCCTGAGCGTCGCCGCGATCCTCAACACTCACGGCCACGTCGACCACATCGCCGGCAACGCGAACGCCAAGCAGAAATATCCCGATGCGCCCCTGGTGATTGGCGTCAACGAAACGCATCTGCTGACCGACCCCGCCGCGAACCTCAGCGCATCGATGGGCGTGCCGCTTGTCAGTCCGGCCGCCGATCGCGTTGTGGCTCATGGAGAGCGACTCCAGCTTGCAGGTTTCTCGTTCGAGGCGCGCGAGATCCCCGGCCATAGCCCAGGCTCGGTGGTCTATGTGTTTGACGAGTTCGACCCGCCATTCGTTCTCGGTGGCGACGTGCTTTTTGCCGGTTCGGTAGGACGCACAGACCTGGGCGGTAACGGCCCGCAGCTTTTCGCCGGAATCCGGCAGCACCTTTATAGCTTGCCAGATGGGACGGTCGTCTGGCCAGGGCATGGTCCGCCGACAACCGTGGGTGAGGAAAAAATCAACAATCCGTTCGTGCGGATCAAGCCCGAGCGGCGTTGATGGCGACTGTCTGGGGCATCGCCGACCTTCATCTCTCCTTTGCACGGCCCGACCGCCGCGAACGCTACGCTGCGCGCTGGCGCGACCACGCCGACAAGATCGAAGCCGAATGGCGTACCGTCGTCCAGCGCGACGATCTGATACTCATCCCGGGCGATATTTCGATGGCTGCGAATCATCGCGATTTGCAGCCCGACCTTACTTGGATCGACCGCCTCCCCGGCACAAAAGTGCTCAGTCCCGGGAATCATGACCGCTGGTGGAATAAGGTTGAAGCCATCCGCCCGATGCTCCGCCGATCGATGCGAGCTGTACAAGGCGATGCGTTGAAAGCAAACGGTGTAGTCATCTGCGGCGTGCGCGGCGCGGCCGTCGTACGCGACGAATCGACCGACGCCGATCGCAAGGCTGAAGAAACCGAGGTCGCCGCGCTCACAAATGCGCTTGAAGCTGCTCACGCATTGCGCGAATCCAGCGAGCCGCTCGTTGTGCTCTGGCACTATCCGCCATTTGACCAGCGGATGCGGCCGAGCAAATGCGTCGAGTTGCTCGAAAGTAATCGCGTCACCGCGTGCGTCTACGGCCATCTTCACGCCGAGTCGCAGTGGTCGACGGCAGTTCAGGGGGTGGTTGGCACAGTGCGATATCACTGCGTCGCGTCCGATGCGATTGGCTTCCGGCCGCTGAAGCTCATGTCGTTGTGATCGTTTGATCCAACAAGTAACAGTGATCGACGAACATACTCACGCAACATGGCGCCGCATTCCAACTGGCGATCACGGGAGACTTCCTCGTGAGCAATCCTCGGTTCCGTCGGTGGATCGTCTATTCTGCTGCGGCTGTAGGGGCGGTGCTGGGCGGGGTGCTTTGGGGCTTCCTCAGCGGTTTGATCGCAATTAATGGAAAGCGATTTCACGCCGGTCTCGGCCCGCCGCTTGATTCGCCTCTGACGTTTGCGGCCATTGGCGGTCTGATTGCGTCGCTCGTTGTTTTGATCAAACAACGGAAGCAGAGACTCATTCGGGAAGAACTCTCGCAAGCGGCCGAGGAATTAGACGCTGAGATCGAACTCGGCGCGGTCGACGTGCCTGCTGAATCTCGTCCCAAAGTTCCGCTCTTTAAAAACTGGACGAAGTGCGCAAACCGCTTCCGCAAGACGATCGACGGCTGCCCAGCCGAGATGTTTGACCTGACGTGTACCGACCGCGCGGGGGAGAACACGACGGTTTCCCGCTGGACGGTGATTGTTATTCACGAGACCGGATTTCCCGCGTTCGTCTGTTTGCCCAAATTGCGATCGACGATTCCTCAGCGGTCGGTGACTCCAGCGATGAGCTTCGACGTGACCGACACAGACAGTCTCACGCGAAGTGCAGTGGCACGTTTCGACGCGGCCTATCAACTGACATTGCTCGATCACGATGAAACGATGTTCGACGTGGCGGTCGAGAAACAGATCCGCTCATTTTTCGTCGCACCGCGACTGGACGGTCTGGCGAATAGCCCAAACTGGTACATCCAGTCGCACGGTGGATCGCTGGTGCTCGCGTGCCGGTCGATTTTGCCGCCGAGCGAACGCGTCGGTCTTTGGTGCAGTGCAGAGGGGCTCTTTCGAACCCTCGCCGCGCCCGTTTCGCCCGAATCGTCGCCGATTCCTTCATTGCCTGGGATGGGATTGGAGCAGCAGAAGCACCGCCTGTCGATCGGCACCGTCGGCAAGATCGCAGGAGCATTCGTCGGCTTCGTCGGCACGTTCTTCGTGTTCACGATCATCATGATTGCCGGTTTCTTTCGCCAAGGTGCGATCAACGGGCCCCTGAACGGGCTATTTGCAGCCCATCCCTTTGCGGTACTTGCCGGAACGATTCTTGGCGGCGCGATCGGATCGAAGATTTCCCGGCGCTATGCAGATCGCACTTATCGACCGAGCGACCCCAAGGGACCTCCGCGCGCGAAAGTCGATCCGGCCTGGATGTTTGTCGGCGCGTTTCTGGGATGGACCAGCGGTATGTTGGTCGTGTTCGTCGTCCACTTGCTCCCGCTGCCACGCCTGAACATCCCCTGGCTGGAGCCAATTCTTTTCTTCGCGCCCTGTATTGGTCTTCTCGTTGGTGGTGGAGCGTTGGGCTATCGACTTGGCAAACGCAAGGCCTTGGCCAAACAGCAGACGCTGCTCGTCGAAACGGACCTTTGAACGAATCCGCTCGTCCACCAATAAATCGAAGCGTTCGACGAATCTTCCTCGAAGCAGCGACGCCAAGCGTCGTGATTGAGAGGCGTGTCTCGCGGTGCGCGCTCGAACCTACATCTGGATTGTGCCGATTCTCGTTCTTGTCGCTCTCATTGGGGGAGCGTACGGCGCTGGTGTTTGCATCGCGGCGCGGGGACAGGGTAATTGTCTCTACTGGTGGGCAATCGCGGGCGCCTCGGTGTGCGAATCAATCGCGCTGACGGTGCTGGCGATCTGGCGGCGCAGTGTTCGTCGTTACGAACAAACGCGAGCGAGTTTTCCGGCAATCGCAGCCGAACTTGGCATGACGTTCGACCCCGCGCCGTTCAAAATCCCAACGAAGGATCGTCCGCCGCTTGGTTTTTTCGTTGCTTACATTCATGGCGAACAACGATTTCGCGGTGAATTCGAGGGTGCCACAGTTGAGATGTTCGACGCCAAGCCGTCTTGCGCAACAAGTCAGCAATTGAAGACAGTCATCCTTTTTCGTGGTCCAAAGCTTCCTTCGTTCAACTGCCTCGCTCGTATTATTCCTCGCTTGCCGCGACGAAGCTTGTGCGCTCACCTGAGTTTCGCTCCGGAAGGTGATGAGCGGACATGCCACGCTGTCACAGCCTTCAACCGCACGTTTCAAGTCATCCCGTGCTATAAGAGCCGAAAACACCCTTCGCCTTCGACCGAGGACGAACTTCGCTCTTTCTTTCTCGTCCACCGGCTTGAGGCAATCAGTCGAATTCCCGATTGCGAGATTCAGTCTTGCGACGGATGGCTGTTGATTGCGCATCGTACGGCTCTCTCTGCCGAGCAGCGAGTCGATGCGTTCCGCATTGCGCGTGAAGTTTATCAAGTGCTTACCAGCCCATCTCCTGCGAGTTTGGTGCCCATTCCAGTCGTGCCAGGTTTGGAATGTTTCCGGCAAAGGTGCCGGATTTACGCCAGGGGGTTTGGAAGCATCCAGGGAGGAATCATTGGCTTTTCCTTCGGGCTCGTTGCAATCGCGAGCATCTTGATCGCAGGTATCAACTCGCATGGGGAACTTCGCCATCCCCTATTGGTGATGCTTGGGGCTTTCGGGGTGGTGATTGGATCGATCTTCGCCGGTGGTCTGCTTGGCGAGTGGTTGCTTTGTCGAAATGCCGAGCGTTGGTACCATCCAGACGACGTTGCCTGGTTGCCAATTGGCGAAATGGTCGGATTACTTGTGGGCCAATTCGGCGGAATGTTTTGCCTTTTGCAATCTCTTCCACCAATCGTTCTTGGGCTAATGACAGATGTGTTCATTTTTCCCGAGTATTTCTGCCCAGTCTTGGTGATCGCGTTCTTGCCCTCATCAGTTTTCTTTGCGGTGTCGGTATTCACAGGTCATCGGATAGGGAGCGGCGTGGTTTCCTGGCTCCGGATCCAAAGGCAGAAGATCAACTCGCCGAATCCATTGATAAGTAAAATTGTGAATTGTATCCATCGACCATTATTCTCGAGTCCGAAGCTGGCGCCCAACAATCAAACCCCACATCGAGCTTCTGCTTGACGCCAGTGCGCGCCGCGTCGGATACTTCACGCTGTGTCGCGTTGCAACGACGCCGACTGGCGATGCGCAGTGTCTGAAGGTGGAGCGGTCTCATGCAGCAATTCTTGCGTTCCGTTTTGCCTGTCGTTGCCCTGACATTGATCGCCGCGGATGATCCAGCGCCGAAATATCGCGTCGTGGCTCCCAAGGACGATGGGATCATCGCCACCGCGATCAATAACAAAGGCGACATCGCCGGTTTCGAGTGGCGAGATGACAAGTTTTACCAGGGCGTGGTCAACCAGGAACCGATTTTCGCTTCGGGCAAACACATCGTCACGCTGCCGCTCTTGAACGGCTACACCGCAACGTTTCCCGCAGGAATTAGCGACGATGGCCTGGTGACCGGTCGCGTGAGCAAACCCATGCGTCCCGGCGTCCGAATCATGCTGCAGAACCAGGCGTTTGTCTGGGACGAAAAGCGAGGCATTCTCGGCCTCGGCGTGTTGCCTGGCGACTGGGCCTCGTTCGCGAGCGCAATCACGCGCGACGGCAAGCGCGTCGGCGGCTTCTCCATTGGCGATGGGACGCTCAGGGCGTGCGTCTGGGATCGCGACGGCGAGAACTGGAAGGTTTCCGCCTTGCCCGAGAGTCAGCACCTTGGGTCGCAGAGCATTGCGCTGAGCGACGACGGCAAGCTCTTCGCCGCAACTGAAGGGGCGCTTCCGTGTCTCTGGAAGCAAGACGGGCAGGGTCGGTGGGAACGACGAATCATCGGCGAGCCTGGCTCGATGATCCCCCGCGGCGTGAATCGCGCGGGGCTGGTGGTCGGAATAAGGTCGACGGGCGACGGCCGAACTCACGCTGTTACCTGGTCAAATAGCGATGGGATGAAACTCCTCGACAAGCCGGCTGGTTACGAACGGTCTGAAGCACTTGGTGTGAACAACATGGGGACGATCGTGGGGATGATCGACGGCCCGCACGGGTCGAAAACCGGGCCGCATGCATTCGTTTATGAAAACGGCCGCCTGCGGATTCTCACCGAAGGCGGGCCCAATTTCGTCTCCGCCACCGCAATTAACGACCACGGCCAGATCACGGGGACCATGGAAAAAGACGAGGATGAGAAGGCTGAAGAGCCTCGCAAAGAGAAATGATTGTAATTGAACGCGATTCATCCTGATTGCCTCGCGTGGTTCGCCTCGGTATCGTCGTCGAACCTCGTGAGGCAGCGTCGTAATTTCCGATCTTGATACCAAGGCAAATCATGTCGACTCCGCGCTCGTTCAAGCAGGAACTCGTTGGCGTTTTTGGATACCCGGTGGCCGAGAATCCCACCCAGGCGATGATCGAGCCCGCCTTCGCCGACATGGGACTCGCCTGGCGCTACCTGACCGTCGAAGTTCATCCCGATCGTCTCGGCGACGCCGTTCGTGGCGCACGGGCCATGGGCTGGCGCGGGTTCAATTGCACGATTCCGCATAAGATCAAGGTGATTGAGTTTCTCGACGAACTTAGCCCCGCGGCGAAGGCGATTGGCGCGGTCAACTGCGTGATTCATCGCGACGGCAAACTCATCGGTGATAACACCGACGGCAAAGGGTTCGTCACTTCCGTGTCCGAGGTGCGCGATCCGAAGGGGCTCTCGGCCCTCATCCTCGGAGCAGGGGGAGCCGCGCGGGCGATTGCTGTCGAGCTGGCGCTCGCGGGGGCCTCGCGGCTCACGATCGTAAATCGCACTGCGAAAACCGGCGAAGCACTGGCAGCGCACGTCACGCAACAAACTGGCGTGCCGACCGACTTCCAGCCCTGGACGGGAGACGTTGCTGTTCCTTCCACAACTGACTTGCTGGTCAACGCGACGTCGATTGGTCTATTCCCCGATGTCGACGCTCGAGTGGCGGTGGACGTCACCTCATTCCGTCCGGGGCTCATCGTGAGCGATGTCATTCCCAACCCGCCGCGCACTCGCTTGATTCGTGACGCCGAGTCGCGCGGTTGCGTCGTGCTCGACGGCCTAGGGATGTTAGTGAACCAAGGAGTCATTGGCATTCGCCTCTGGACGGGCCAAGAACCAAAGCCCGAGGTCATGCGCCAGGCGCTCGAGGATGTTTTCAGCGCTTGATGTCAAAATAGTGACAGAAGGGTGGCGAGCGATGAACGACGGGAATCTAAACGGACTTATTGTTGGCGTCGACCTTGACGGCGTGTGCGCAGACTTCTACGCAAGGATGCGCGAGATTGCTGCCGAGTGGTTCGAGTGTCACATTAATGACTTGCCCGTCGAGGTCTCTTACGGCCTGAGCGAGTGGGGAATTACCTCGCATGCTCAGTACGAAAGCCTTCATCGCTTCGCCGTCACCCAGCGCGACCTGTTCAAGTCGACTCCAATGATTCCCGGGACACGTAAGTATCTCCGCAAGCTTTCAAACGAAGGCGTTCGGATTCGCATTATCACGCATCGCTTGTTCATCCAATACTTTCATGGCGCCGCGGTTTCGCAGACGATCAACTGGCTCGACTCGAATGGCATTCCCTACTGGGATCTTTGCTTCATGAAAGACAAAGATGCCGTTGGCGCAGACATTTATATCGAGGATAGCCCGACGAATATCCATAATTTGAGACAAAAGGGACAGTACACCATTTGCTTCGCGAATAGCACGAATCGCGATATCAGCGGCCCTCGCGCCGGCACATGGGAAGAAGTGTACGGTCTCATTCACGATCGCCACAAAACGCTCAATCCCACCTGAGCTTTCTGCCGCCTCGATCCACCACAAAACCTGTAAAAAATGCACGCATGCTTGCAAGAATTGCTTCGCGATTCGCCCGGAAAGTGTTACCCACAGTTCCCTTCTTACAAAATGGCAGTGAAATGAGTGGTCGAAAGTACAGTTTGACAGGTGAACGGCAGGGCATGTAAAGATCGCGAGAATCCTAAAGCCTTATCTGGATGTGATTTAGAAAATCGTTCAAGTTTTACGATTGGATCTGGCACGCGACGTGCATCTCTTCTGCGGCGAACCACGCCCGGAACGGAACGGACGTGGGAAGGGATTCCCCGAGTTCTACTTCACTGAGTTGAGGTGAGCGATGCTCGTCTTGAGCCGGAAGTTGGGAGAGAAGATTCTCATCGGTGACAATGTGGTGCTGACGGTCGTGAAGGTCGACCGCAATCAGGTGCGGATCGGCATCGAAGCACCGCCGGACGTTGCGGTTTTCCGCGAAGAGATCGCGCCGGGCCGCACTGCCGACCCGAGCTTCGCTTCGGTCGCCGCACACTAACACCGAGTTTGATGGATCAGCCACGCGGCCAGACGGCTGCCAAAGAGTTTCGCACCAGTTGGGCGACTTCTCGCGGAGTTTTTCCGCCAAGCGTTCGACATTGTGTCAGCGGTTCGGCAGTGACCGGACCGGTATAACCAGATTCGCGAAGACGGCTTAGCGCGGTTGCGTTCTGCACCGCGCCGTTGTTGCCTGGGAGTCCGCGCACGGGGTCATCGATCTCGCTGTGGACGCCAGATGCGCCGGCGGGTAGGTCGGCAACGTGAACCCAAACGATTCGATTCGCACTGGCTGCCAGTGCGGATTCGAGTGGTTCGTCGGCCGCATAGAGATGGAAGGTGTCGAAGAGCACACCAACGTTGGGGTAAAGCGAGGCAAGTGGGTCGAGAATGGGGGCAAGTTCGGTCAGAGTTGTGATGAAACGCGGCGTTCGTCCTGTCCGCGATTTCGCCGGGCCAATTACCTCGAGGCCAAGCCTGATCGAACGTTGTGCGAGCAGTTCGGCAATTGCACCAAGTCTTTCGACGTGCCAGTCGACGCACTGCTGAACGCTATTGAGGCTCTCGGGAATTTCGGGCGTAACCCACGTACCGGTCCGTAGCAGGCCGAACTCTGCGGCGGCGTCGGCAAGTGGTGCGAGCGCTTGAAGATCGCGCTGAAAGACCGTGTCACCGCCACGCCAGTTTACTGGCAGTGGAAAGGCGCCGGGTTTCAGGCCCAGATCGTTCATGCGCTTCTTTAGCGCAGCGACTGGCTCGCGGGCTTCGGTGAGGTCGCGGACGAGCAGGTCGACGCCTTCAAACCCTGTCGCTGCGGCGATTTCGATCGTTTCGTGCGCTGAGAGCGACAGGCCGACAGCGCGGGCATTAAAGCTCGTGAACATCCGGATTTGACCATTGCAACGGCGGCTCATGCCTCGTCGGTGTCGCGCCCCTTGGCGCGGGCCGACTCAGGCCTGACAATCGGGTGCGGGGCCGGGCGAGTGTAGCCGTTTTGCGGCAGTTGGTCATCGGGTGAGGCGTTCATGGAGTCGACCTGGATCGAAACGGCCGCCAAAGGCCGGAATGGTGGACCCGTCCGCGCAGGCGGATGGTGCACCGTCGTGCTGGGTACTCACCCTATCGAAGAGGGGCAGGAGGTCTGGCTCGAACTCACGGCCGATGACATAACTCTTGGCCCACTCCCAGCTTACTGGACCGAGAATCGTGGCGTGAATAGCCACTGGCACGTGCCGATTCCGCCGCAAGCGGTCGGTGCGCGGCTGCACTATCGGTCGGTGGCACGAGTCCAGAACGGCAATCTCGTTTATAGCCCGTTTCAGGACACCGTCGTCCGTGCGAATCTTCCCGATCGTCGCGAAACGCCTGAGATCGTCGGCGTCGGGCACGAAGGGTTCGTCGGCAATCGCGAAATGACGGTGCGCGTCGACGGCCGCGGCTCGACGCAGGACATTTACTTCCCAACCGTGGGACTTCATTCCGACGTTCGCCCTGCTGAAGGCGATCTACCGCAAAGCCGCGCGCATTTCCGCGCGATCATCGGCGGCCTCGCCGTACGCCACCGTCTCGATTGGTTCAGCGAACGCCTCGCCTGGCAGGTGTTTCAGCACTACCAGGGGGCAACGAACCTGCTCGTAACCGAGCTAAGCTGGCGGAGTGGCCCGCTTCGCGTGCTCATCACCGACCTTGTGGCGATGGGTTCAAGCCTGCCCAAAACGGTCGGTGGAACCGAGTCACCCGGGCAATACATCAAGCGATTCCGAATCATCAACGACGGCGCCACTGATTTGAACACATCGTTCGCTGTGTTCATTCAAAGCGAGGTCAACGGCGGAATCGGCGAGCCCGGTTTGAGTTGGAAAGACGAAGGGCGGGCGCTGCTCGCCACGAATCGCGGCCACGGCCACACAAACCGAAAACTCGCGCGTGATGCGACCGTTGAATTCGCTGTCGCGTTCGATGATCGCGGTCAAACCGAATGTGAGCCGACCGGCAGTAACGAGGCGATTCTCCACCGTCCGCTCCATGTTCCCGCCGGACAATCAATCGTCGTCGATTTGCTCGTCAGCGGCGCGTTCACCGGCTGGCGTGGCGACGCGGGAACCTTCGAGCACTGGCTCAAACCTGCACTTGAGTGGTTTCGCTCGGTCGATCTCGATCAGGTTGAGCAAGCGACCGCGCAGGAGTGGGATACTTACATCGAGCCGATTCCAAACATCCATTTTCCCAAGCCGACTTATGCCGTCAGCCTGCGGCGTTCGGCACTCGCCGCCGCACTTCATGCCGACGCAGAAAACGGCGCAATCGCCGCGGGATTCGACCGTGGTTTGAGTGCTTATTGCTGGCCCCGCAATGCACTTTCGACCGCGAGCGCATTCGAACGCATCAACCACGCCGACCTCAGCCGCGCGGCGTTCGACTGGCTAGGATCAGTGAAAGGGCATAAGGGTTCATATGCCTATTTATTCCAAAAATACACAATTGATGGTTATCCCGAGTGGGAAACTCCAGCTGTCGACCCGACCGCGATGGTCCCCTGGCGGATGGAGCAGTATTACGAACGCACGGGCGATCTCGATTTCGTCGCGCGGCACTGGCCGCTGATCGAGCGCTCGGCGAACGTCTGCATGGGAGTTTCGGGCCATCCAGGTCTCAAGCTGATCGAAGAGCTGTCACTCATCAGTTCAGCCGGCGTCTGGGACAGCCGTTTTGGCGCGTTTCTCTACTCGAACGCAAGCGTCGTCGCGGGACTGCGTGCTGCTGCACGGCTTGCGTTTGCCGTCAATCACGATGCCTCGGCGTCGCGCTGGTCTGACTTCGCCGACCGGATCTGGCACGAAGGGATCATGCGCGAGCCGGTCGATCGCAGCGGCCCCGGGATGATCGACCCTGACACCGGGCGGTTCTACGAGGCCCGCTATCTTTCGACGCTCCGCGGCCAGTGGACCGACAACCCAGCTTTCCTGCTCGACCGATCCGCTGCTTACGACATCAGCCTTCTCGGTTTGGTGGTTCCGTTCGGGCTGCTGGACGCCAGTCAGATCAACATCTTCCGCTGCGCCGAGGGGATTTTCGGGCACAACGTCAAGCCGAGCGAACCCAACTTGCTCACCATCTGGTCGCCTGATCCGAAGCGTCAGCAGAACTCGGTGGCACCCAGTGAAATTCATTCGCTCGACGTTTCGAGCCTCGCGACACTCTGGATGTCGCGCTACCTTGTGCGACTGGGACGCGAGACCGGCGAAGGGCGCCACTGGAATCTTGCAGTCGCCATGCTCGACGCAATCCTGAATCGGATCGGCTCACTCGGGCTCGCGCTGCGATCGGCTCCGCGTTCGGGCGAACTTCCACGCTACTCGCCGCTGGCATCGAACGGCGTGTGGGAACTGCACGCGAGCCTCATCGAAACGATGCTCGACTTCCCGGGTCTCGAATACAACGCCCCCGCGCGTCGCTTGAGACTCTCTCCCGCATTGCCCAATTCATGGCCGTCGATTGGACTGAACCAGAAATTCCCCTGTGGCGACGTCGCGTTCCGTCTCGATCGCCCGGTTGGCGGATCGGTGCATCGATTGGGCGTGTCGGCGAAGTTGAATTGCCCAGTTTTGCTCGAGGTAGACGTCACCTGTCCCGGGCTTACCGAACTCGGCCCCTGGCACGGCAACATCGTCGGCCCTCCGCCACAATTCCAAGCTGGCTCGGGGCGAGTGAAGTGGATGGTTACGCTGCCCGAAGGAACAACGCAGGCGGAGTGGGCATGGGGATAAGGAATCGACCCAGGAACTGATCGCTCTTGGGCTGGTCACAACACAAGGGACGTCTTACCAAACTCCGGCCACCTAGATTTGATGGTGCGAATTGTTAGGTGCATCGCGTCATCGACCGTATGAATCGAACGGATGCCCGTCACCGACAGACCTAAAAGAAGTGTACTTTGTGATCAGCGCAGAGAAGTCAGCAGCCGCTCGCTTTACTTTGTCTTCGCTCAAGACGCACCATGCGATCGATCCATCTTTCTATTGAATTAATTGATCGCCATTTGTTGCAGAGAAGATGATCGAACAATTTGCATGACGGCCGATCGTCGGGAAGCGATCACGGTCGAACTCTTGGGCCACCGTCTTTACGTCGTTGCGCCGAACAAAACTTCCGCTGACGCCAGGACGAGATTCGCGTAAGCCGTCGAACGCGATGTAGAACTCCTGTATCGCATCAGAACAGCGGAAACCAGAGCCGCGAGTGCGCTCCTTACGAACCGGCAGATACATTGAATCGGCCCGGCCCACAAACCGGATGTATTGGCGGCCCCCGATGTTGATCCGCCGGCGTTGCGCGAAAGAGTCAAGGAATTCGAGCAATGCAACATTGCAACTATGCTTAAGCGTTGGCCGGATCTCGTCGAGAATGGCGTCGACTTTCATCAAGTCGTCTCAGCAGCACTCAATGAATTCGCATCGAAGCAATATATTACTGCAATAACTTATGGACCGAGAGGCGGCGGAGCCGCAATAAACTCTTCAAGTTGTTGCGTCACAAATTCGGCGGTCGGCTCGCTCGAAAGCGAGACCCCGCGCAGCCGGCCGCGGAGCACTACGCCACGCTCAAGATCGTAGCCAAACAGTGACGTCTCGGCACCTTCACTCGAAACGGAATCATCACCGCATGTGTCGTCGGGATGACTCATCTGCAGGTAATGGCGCGTCGCGGCGGTTGATAGCAAGACGTGCTTTGCCGGCCGGGCCGGATTAATGATCATGCTAAGAATGGACACGCCGACGGACTGCAATTCATCGACCGTGTCGGCCTGAAGTTGCACTTCGAGGTCGAGCGTGTCGAGTGCCGTGCTCGGGGCGATCCAGCGGGCACGGACACGAAGCGAGTGCCATCCAGCGGGGATGTAGAGGGCCTCGACGAAGTCGAATCGTGCCTCGTAGCTCTGCAGCGCGCCCGGAGCAAAAGCGACGCGATCGACCCGCGCGGGATCGGTAACCGCATGCAGCGACAGAAGTGGCCCGGAATTGCTCGATGTCTCAATGAGACCCGGCCGCGGATTGCCAAGCTCCAGGCGCCAGACTTGATTACCCCAAGCCAGCTCGAAATCTGGCCCACTTCCGGTCCAGCGCGACGTCATGTATCGGCCCGGCGATGGTGAAAAGCTTGCGCTCAGAAAAACAATAACCCCGCCGTCCAGGATACCGGAGCGGCGGGGCGTATCGAAATAGAGCGAATGAACGAGGCCGATGCCTCGGTCGAAAGGGAGAGGCGTTCAAGAGACGCGTTACCAGACGACACACGTAGGATACCCTTTCGTTCATGCATGTCAAGTATCTGCGTCGGGTATTTTTTGGTGTTGCAAAAAATCAACGTGCGATCGCGAATTCGCGAGAGATCCGGCAGATCGTGTACTGGTGCGGCCCGGACTGAATTTGGCGCGGGAACTGATAATAGCGAGCGGTTCCAGTCGCCGGATCGATCAAGAATCCCGGCTCCTCACGCACGTAGACCTTCACGCGCTTCGGGCCAACAATCTCGACCCCCTGAATCGTCCAGCCATGAATCGGCCCATCGCCATGGCGAATGAGAATCTCACGGCCGTCGAGACCAGTGAACTGATCGGCAGGGCCTTCGACCTCGAACCAACCGCGCGTTCCCTCGCCCGTGGCGCGGCTTACACCAACAATGGCGCCAGTCAGCCGTTCCTGGCGAATCTGGCTGCCGCCACAGCTCGCGTGAGTTCCGCCAGCGAGTTGCAGTCCGCTCGGGCCGATTCGCAAAACGAGCCCGTCAGTCGTGGCAACGCGATCGTCGGCCAGGCGTGCGCTGATTTCGCGCCCCGGGCGCAGATTCACGACCAGATGCTCGCCGCCCTCGGGTGACTCAATATAAAGCACAACCACGTCCGCAGACGACGCAACGCGGCCGACTCGCACCAATGGCGCAACGCCAGGGGCGATCGGCTCAAAAACGGTGACGAATGTTGATGAAAGCGTGCTTCCCGCCGGCGATCGGCGACGAAGAATGAGCGAGGGGCGTCCCTCATCCGCCTCGGCCGCAGCCTCGGGCGGAGTGGTCCGCGTCGGGTCGGGAGTCAGTGCCGAGAGAACGTTCACTGGCATGTCACCGAGGACGTGCAAACGCACTCCAGGACGAGTGGGAGCGTCGAGCGTTGCGGTGAGCGGCGTGGTCGCGCGTCCTTCGAGAACGCGCCTGAACTCGCCATAAGCCTGAACGAACCAGCGGCCGTCCTCGGCTTTGAGATTGGGGACGTACGGCACGTTGTGCGGCAGGAGCGATTCAGGCCCGGGTGCGATTGGCGTCGAGGTCCGCCAACGCGGAATGGCACCGGTCGGACCGTGAAAGAGCTGGTCGTGCTGCAAGCCGCCATGAACCTGAAACACGCTCACACCATAGCGCATCGACTTTCCTGCCGCGGCGACGACAATCTGGCGGTAACGCGAGGTCGAGCGGGGATAGGCGCCGGGGTCGTCGAGCGCAACGGCTTGAAAATCGGGATCGGCGGCGAAGTAGAGGAACTCGCCACCGCTTGCAGGCTGACGCGCGGCGATCGGATTCTCGCGCTGATTCAACCCATCAACAACAACCGTGTTGTGACTTGGCGTCGCCAGATCCCAGCCGTCGTGCGTCGGCGGCAGGTCATCGAGGTCGTCGAGCACCGTCTTGCCGGCAACGCTCATCCGCAGTGCCTGACGCTGATAGTGGGGGGAGCCGAGATTTCCGGTTCCACGCAGCTCGATGTCGAGGCCATTGGCATCGTCGCCGACCGAAAGCCGCGCCACACCGACTCCGCCAAGCAACACCGGCCGGCGGCTCTTGCCGTTGTTCGCGAGCGTCGGCCAGGTGGTTTGAACGACCTCGGGTGCGACGGAGTTTTCGAGCTGGCCGGCCTGCGCTTGCCGAATGAGTTCAATCATCGGTAGCGCGTTGGCGAGCGTAGTCGCCGGACGGCCCGTTGCGCCCAGCCCCATCACTTCGGCCGGCTCGGGCTCACCGCGTGCGAGGCGTTCGATCCAGCCGTCGAGTTGCTCGACGATGCGCCGGTGCGCAATCGCATTACCATCACGCCAGTAACCATCGTGATAGAACGCCCGCTCGGCGAACTGCGTGAGCCGCACTTGAGCCTCGGCGAGAAGTTGCGGATCCTCGAGCAATCGCCCGACCGCGAACAAGCCGCGATACGCTTGCAGCGACATCTCATCGAACTCTTCGGGCTGAAGTCGCACGAACTCCGCCGAAGCGCGAAAAAAGCCGTGCTCGATCGTGCGGCGCGGGTTGGGATCGGCGAGCAACTTGCCAATCTCATCCCACACTGGTTCGTCGCGAATCAACGCATAAGCTGTGACTAGGTTGAGCGGTACATCAAGGCTCGCCACCCATTCCCACTTGCCCGTCCGATAGGCCCGGCGATAGGGCGGCTTCAGATTCGCCGGCTGGAGAAATTTGGGCTGATTCGGCTGGTCAAAGTGCGTGGCGTAAGCCGGATAAACCTGCGCGAATCGGAGGATGATGATTGCCGCGAACCGAGCTAGCGCGGGATCTGGCTTCGTTTGCTTTCGTTCGTGAAACCGGACCGCAGCGTAAAGCGCGGCTTTCGCCAGGGCTTCGCGGGTTTCGTAATCGCGTTTGGCGTCGAGGTAGAGTCTTTCGTCGGGGTACTTTCGCGCGTCTTCAGCGACCTGATGATACGGGTAGTGATGCGTCTTTCCCGCTAGGACTTCGACGGTGTCCTCGGGGACTTTCTTGTCTTTTTTCTCGGGGATTTTTTCGTTGGGAAACGACTGCCCGCACCGGCTGCAGGTGAGCGATTCGGGCTTCGTCGCCGACCAGATCAGCGGGTCAGCCGCTTCGTCGGCGTCACAGGCCGGGCAGCGGCAGAATCGCAGACCGGCTTGAACCGGCACGAGCGCCGCCAGCGCTTTTGCATCAAGCTTGAGCAACGCCTTGGTATCGGCGTCGTCCCAGAATCGCGCTTCCCAGGCGTCAGGAAGTGTGAACTGACCAAATACGCCCGGTCCGCGCGGGGGCGCCGGGACTGCGAGCGGATCGGCGGCCTGGATGTTTCCGGCCAGGCAAATCATTGCGATCAATAGCAAGACGCGCATCAGATGCGACATGGTTGGGGTCCGTCCCATCCCGTTCGGATTGATCGGCTGAGAGACTCAGGTTTGGTCGATCAGGCGTTTCAACGCTGCGTCGCGGACGTTGGCGTGAAGCTCGAACAGGCCGACCTGTCCTACCACTTCACCATCGCCCAGGATGAGCGCCTGGCGGTTCGCCTTACCCCGCGCGAGCTGAGTGGCCCGATGTTCTTCGCAGGCAAGACCGTAATTCTTCAATTCCCAGCTCGTCCCATCGCTCCACGATGCCGCAACCTTGTACGCCGCCGGGTTCTGGCAACCAGGGGCAGAGCAGATCGGTCGGTAGTGGAAATCGATCGGATTCATGAGCCTGATTTTATGGTTCGCGGCCGTAACTTCATTTGACGGCATCGTGCCGGTTGCCTTAGATTTGTGGGAGTCTATCCGAAACGCGGAACGAGGTGAAGCGATGTCGGCGGCCTGGCGGCTGGTTTGCTTGCTCGCGATCTTTTTGTCCCCACTCGCGCAAATCGAGTGCGGGGCCGATGAGCTTGCGGCATCGCTGACCGAACAGGCTGACCCAGGCGTCATCGACCCTGTCGAATCGCCCTGTCCCTGTGGCGACTTGCATGCGATGAGCGTGAAGAGCGTCGTCGATGTTGACGATCACTTGCTCGCCCTCACGCCGTGCGATTTCACGTTCGACCTGGCGTTAGACCTAGCGCCGCCGCTCTCCCGCACCTGGATCGAGCCGCTTCCGCGACCCAGCGGCGCAATTTCGCGGGCTCGCAGACTTAGCTTGCTTCAGACATTCGTGATTTAGGAATCGCAACGAGCCTTTCGTTGTCGTTATTTCCTTCTTTTCACGGATATCGGAGCATTGCCCCATGTCTCGCACTCGTACGCGCGGATTTACGCTGATTGAATTGCTCGTGGTGATCGCGATCATCGCGATTTTGATTGCCCTGTTGCTGCCCGCCGTTCAGGCTGCGCGCGAGGCCGCTCGACGCGCCTCGTGCACGAACAATTTGAAGCAACTCGGCCTGGGAATGCACAACTATCACCAGTCGCTTGACACTTTCCCGCCCGGCTATATCACTGGTACCGTGGCACCGGTCGATAACAGCCCCGAAACCGGCCCAGGCTGGGGCTGGGGGACGATGCTGCTCAACCAGATCGAACAGGTCAGCGTCTTCAACTCGGTGAATTTCAGCCTGCAAATCACCGATCCCGCCTCACGAACCGCACGCACCACCACGTTGAACGTCTACCTTTGCCCCAGCTCGGTCGGAACAGGGCCCGTAAGCCTCTCGAATACCAGTGGAACAGTGCTCATTTCCGATCTTTCGCCCGGTCAATATCTTGGTTCAGCCGGCCAGCTCGAGCCTGAAGAATTTCCGTCGTCGAATAATGGCATTTTCTATCGCAACAGCCGAATCGGCCTGCGCGATGTGACCGACGGTTCGAGTACGACGCTGATGGTCGGCGAGCGTTCGCGAAACGTCGCCGATGCGACCTGGGTGGGCGTGGTGCCGGCTTCGCGCGTTTGCACGAAGCCGACCTGGACGATTCAAGACTGCGAAACCGCCAATGTGCTTGTTCTGGGCCATACCGGCCCATCGCCGAATCAGCGCTGGGTTGATGTCCCCAACTACAAGGGGGCAGGGGCCGACGACTTCTGGAGCCTGCACGCAGGCGGTTGCAACTTCCTGTTCTGCGATGGCTCGGTGCGGTTCATCAAGGAGTCGATCAGCCCGCGCATCTTCAGCTTTCTGTCGACACGATCGGGCGGCGAAGTGATCGACGCATCGTCGTTTTGATTGAGCGACCGGCTCGGAAATGTCAGGAAAATCCGCCGAATCGGGGTTCAGCCATCGCAGAGCCCCGATTCGCACGTAAAATGGATTGAGCAAGCATCGACGCCCGAGATTGGACCTCAAAGGAGTTTCCCCATGATCCGCTCCATCGGCTGGCTGGCAGTTCTGGCGCTCGTCGCCGGGCCCGCCTATGCGGGAGAGCTGGATAACGAGTTTGGCTCGAAGTCATCCGCCTCGCACTCAGTTCTCGACCCCCCGAAAATCCCCTTCGCGATCACAACTGACGCGAAGTCATTAGCAAATCAAGCCCCCTCAGAACTTGATGCGGAAAGCCCTGTTCAATCGGCCCACGGAGGCGGATTTCACGGTGGCGGCTTCCATGGCGGCGGTTTCGGCGGAGGCTTCCACGGTGGCGGCTTCGGCGGTGGTTGGGGTGGTGGTCACATTGGCGGATGGGGCGGCGGTTGGAATCGCGGCTGGGGTGGCTGGGGTGGTGGTTGGAATCGCGGTTGGGGAGGATGGGGCGGCGGTTGGGGTGGATATGGCTTTGGCCTGGGCCTCGGCTACGGGTTGGGATACGGCCTCGGCTATGGCTACGGATATCCTTATTACGGTTATGGATACGGCTACGGCGGCTATCCTTCCTACGGCTACTCGAGCATCGGCTATGGCGGGTACGGTGGCTATGGTGGGTATGGAGGCTACGGCTACGGTGGATATGGTGGCGGCTACGGCGGCTATTATGGTGGAGTTGGTTACCCGGCGGTCACGGTGGCCTATGCTCGACCGTTTGGCTGCTTCGGTCGGCGCTACTACTGGTGAGCCGAACTCAACGCGTCCGTTGGATTGAAAACGCTTACGGCCTGGTTGTTTGTGTCGGTGTGATTCTGAGTACGGCTCAGAACTCCAACGCGCAAACCTCTGGGCCGCGTGCATTGGTCGATCCCGTCAAAATGACGAACGCCACGGCGGTCCGCCAGGCGCTAGGGATCACGCCAACTTATGAAAGCGCCCCGCGACTCGCCGCCGTGAAGATCGCCGTGCTCGATTACGGCTTCGACGCCTCGACTTCTCCGCCTGGCGATCTCCCCGCATCCACGGAAATCGTCGAACACTACGACCCTGACTTCGTCCGCAAGTTCGACCTCGGCGATCCAGAGTTTCGTAAGCCATTCGAGCCCAAGAATCGCCACGGCCGAATCATGGCGCGAGCAATCTGGGCGGTCACCGGATTTCGTTCCGATGGTCCCAATCTCTACCTGCTCAATGCGAACGGCCCGACCATGCTCCGTCGCGCGGTTCGGTT
Source organism: uncultured Isosphaeraceae bacterium (assembly GCA_945957605.1). Classification (GTDB taxonomy): domain Bacteria; phylum Planctomycetota; class Planctomycetia; order Isosphaerales; family Isosphaeraceae; genus CAMFLR01. Next base: position 1,020,212 of record CAMFLR010000001.1, on the reverse strand, counting down.
TGCGATCGAGCAACGCGTCGATATCGTCCTGTTTGCAAACTCATTCGAAGGCGGCGGATCGGGAGACGGCGCAGGGCCGATCAACCACGTTGTGGACGAGGCACTCGCGGCGAAAATCATCTGGATCAACGCTGCCGGAAACTACGGCCGGCGCGTTTACCACGGTCCGATCCAGGTACTTAACGACGGCTTTCTCAAGCTTCGCAACACCGGCGATATTGCAGCGCTCCGCTTTAGAAACCGCGCCGCTGGTAACAACGTCAACATCACGCTCACCTGGAACGACTACCGCGACGACGAGGACGCTGGCACGGATCGCGACCTCGACATTTACGTCGAAGACGGCGCTGGCCGGCGGATTGCGTCGGGTGAAAAGGTGCAGGTGACGTCGTTGTCGACTCCGCCCCGACCTGAGGAAACGCTTAACCCTCGCGAGCGGATCGTCCTGCAGAACTTGCCCGCCAGCCTCGACGTTCCCTCCGACCCTGATTACGGCTACAAGATTCGCGTCAAAGTGAAACGTGGCTTGTTCTCAAAAAATGATGATGTGCGAATTCTCGTCAATCCTGACCGCGAGTATTACAAACTCGCCGGCACGAACGCAGAACGCGAGGCGTTTGTCTTTCTCGACGCATCCCTCAATGGCGAGCTTTATCCCCCGGCCGACAACCCGGGCGTGATCACCGTCGGCGATTCCGATCCTGCGTCGTCCATCGGCCGTCTCGGGGTAAAACGGGTCAAACCTGAAGCAATTGTGAATGATTCGCGCGCGATCTTTAGCGACGGCGAAACAGTTTCGGGTTCATCAGTCGCGGCGGCGTTCGTAACTGCGGCGGTTGCCGTGCTCAAGTCAGCCGCTCCCGTCCTCAACACGCGCGACGTCGAGCGGTTCGCCGCACTCGGGCCGGTTGTTCCCGCCTCCGCTCTCAAAGGGCGGCCAACGATTGTCAGCACGAGCATGCCGTTCCATCTCTGGCAAACGCCGACTCGGGCAAAGCTTGTCGAGGTCATCAGCCTGGGCAAGTAACAGGCGAAGTCTTCGCGATCTCGCTTGCCCAAAATGGCTCAATCTGCTAGCGTCCGCCGGATTCCGTGTCAATTGCGGCGGAGCGTGAACATGGCGGAACAGGGGCGGCCCGCTTGGTTTGTCGGTGATCTGGGCGACCCATGGGTCGTCGCGATCGCCGATCGCCTTCCCGCCTCGTTCGAACGCCGAAGTTGTCCGGCTGAAATGCCGGAAAGCTGGGCCACCGAAGATCTTACGCCCGAATTGGTCGTTCTTCACCGGCCAATTCTCACCGCGCTCGACATCCAGCGCATCTCTCGCTTGCGGAGTCGCGGAGACTCTCCCACACGAGTGATCCTCTGCCTCGGTCCGCACGCCCGGCACGACGATATCGTCCGCTGGTCGCGCCATTTTGACGCGGTCTTGCCGGAAGCGACTGCCAGCGAAACAATTGACCGTTGGATTTCGCCTGTTTCCGAACGACGCGATGTCCCTCGGCCGCTCGTGCAGGTCGTCAGCGGGATGCACGACGTCCGTTCGCTGCTGGCCGACGTCTGTCTGAGTGCGGGTTATCTCGTGGAACGTAGAGACGATCGCGCAGTCTTGCCGCCGAATAGCCTGGCGATCTACGATTGTCCGGTTTTGGAGCCGAACTGGGGCGATCGGTTGTCTGTGCTGGCGAAGAGTGCGCGCGTGATCGCACTGCTCGGTTTCGCGGATCGTGTCAACGTCGCCCGAGCCCGCGCCGCCGGCGCTGAAGTGTGTCTGGAATGGCCGTGCGACCTCGATGACCTGATTCACGTGCTCGACCGCCTTGCGGCCCAATTTCCGAGACAACCGCGGCGTGCAGACCAGGCGCACGCGTTGCCTCCGCTCCCTCGGTCGTCCCTTGAGGCGGCTTCCCGGACTCCCAGCCTCGACTGAGTCCGACCCGCGAAATTCACCGTCGAGCCCCTCATGAGCAGCACCCGGAAGCCGTCAACCGCGACACCTGGCCAAACCGGGCGGGGTTTGAAGGAACTTACGCGCCAGATCCAGCGCGCCGAGCGGTTCCCCGAACTCGTCGCCGCGCTCAACGCCGGGCGAAGTGGCACGATCGACGGCGCCTGGGGATCCGCCGGCCCGCTCGCCGCCGGTGCGCTCGCACTTCACGCCGAAAAAACACTGCTCATCGTGCTCGCGCACGTCGGTGATCTCGACGACTACCGCGACGACGTCGCAACATTTTCCGGAATCGCTCCCGATGTCTTTCCCGCCTGGGATCGCCACCCGCGCGAAGTTGTCGCCGGCGACGAAGTTTATGGCCGTCGTCTCCGAGTGCTGCGCTCTTTGCGATCCGACACGCCGCCTCGGGTGATCGTCGCTCCCTTTCAAGCGATCCTTCAGCCCGTTCCTCGACCCGAAGTGATCGAACGCGGCGTGCGAAAAATCCGCGTCGGCGACACGATCGCGGTCGAGGAACTCGCAAGCTGGCTCGTCGATCGCGGGATGACGCGCGTGGACGTCGTCGAAGTCGCGGGCGAGTTCAGCATGCGCGGCGGCTTGATGGACGTCTTTCCCATCGACGCACTCGAACCCGTGCGCATTGAGTTCTTCGGCGACGACGTCGAATCGATTCGCCCGTTCGACCCCGAATCGCAGCGATCACACGGCCAGCAATCCGAAGCGATTCTCACCGGTGCGCCGGAATGGTCACTCGACGACGCGGCCGACCTTGGGCATCTCACCGACTATCTTCCCAGCGGTAGCTGGGTCGTCCTCAACGAACCAACAGATCTCCGCGAAGAGGGCCGCCACTACCTGGGCCGCCTCGACGACAAGTCGGGTGTCGTGACGGTCGAGGCCGCGTTTGCGCGTTTGGTGAAATTCCCATCGGTCACGCTCTCGACACTTGTCGCCAGTACGCTCGAAACAACCTGCAACCTGCGGGTGGAAAGCATCGAGCGGTTCTCGGGCGAACTGGCCAAGGTGAAGGCCGAACTCGATGGCGCGGCGGGAAAAGATCGCGTGTTGATTGCCTGTCACAACGAAGGCGAAGTTGAACGGCTCCGTGAGGTGTTTCGCGACACCGAAATTGCGCGATCTGGTCGGCTCGAACTGACAGTCGGCCGCGTTCGCGCCGGTTTTCATATGATCGATGCACAAACACTTGTGATCGGCGATCACGAACTGTTCGCGCGAACCGATGTCCGCCGTACGGTCGCGCGCCGGCGCTATGAAACCCGCGCGATCGACAGCTTTCTCGACCTCAACGAAGGCGACCTGGTTGTTCATATCAACCACGGAATCGCCCGCTATCGTGGGCTGACGCTGGTCGATAAGTCGGCCGAGCATGGTGAGGAAACGCTGCTGCTCGAATTCGCGGAAGGCACGAAAATGTTCGTGCCAATCGCCAAGATCGACCTCGTGCAGAAGTACGTCGGCGGTGGCAAGGGAGATCCACCTCTCTCAAAAATCGGCGGTTCAGCCTGGGAAAAACGCAAGAAACGCGTGGCCGAGGCGGTCGTCGACCTCGCCGCCGAACTGATCGACATCCAAGCCGCCCGCGCCAGCAAGCCGGGAATCGCTTATCCCGCCGAAGATAGCCACTGGATGACCGAGTTCGAGGCCGCGTTCCCCTACGAGGAAACCCCCGACCAACTCTCGGCGATCGAGTCGATCAAGGGCGACATGGCGCAGTCGCGACCGATGGATCGCCTCGTCTGCGGCGACGTCGGTTACGGCAAAACCGAAGTCGCCATGCGCGCGGCCTTCAAAGCGGTCGATGCCGGAAAGCAAGTTGCCGTACTCGTGCCAACGACCATTCTCGCCGAGCAGCATCATCGCAGCTTCTCTCAACGAATGGCCGAGTTTCCGTTCACGATCGAGGTCGTCAATCGCTTCCGACCCAAGTCCGAAATCAAAGATGCTCTAAAACGAACCGCTGAGGGGACAGTTGATATTCTCATCGGAACACATCGTCTGGTTCAAAAAGACGTTACATTCAAAGATCTTGGGTTGATTGTCATCGACGAAGAACAGCGATTCGGCGTCGAAGACAAGGAATGGCTCAAATCGCTCCGCGCAACGGTTGATATCCTCACCCTCTCCGCGACGCCGATTCCGCGCACGCTGCATATGAGCCTGCTCGGAATTCGCGACATTTCCAATCTCGAAACGCCGCCGCCAGATCGCAAGGCAATTGAAACCCGCATCCTTCGTTTCGATGAAGAGACCGTCAAACGCGCCATTCATCGCGAGCTAAATCGCGACGGTCAGGTCTACTTCGTCCACAATCGCGTGCACGACATTCGCTCTATTGCCGACCGCATCCAGGCAATTGTTCCCGAAGCCCGAATCGTCATCGCTCACGGCCAGATGGGTGGCGAAGCGCTCGAAAAAACGATGCTCAAGTTCCTCCGTCGCGAAGCGGACATTCTGCTTGCGACGACGATCATCGAATCCGGTCTCGACATCCCCAACGTCAACACGATTTTCATCAACGAGGCTGATAAATACGGCCTCGCCGACTTGCACCAGCTTCGCGGCCGCGTGGGGCGCTACAAGCATCGTGCGTATGCGTATCTGCTGCTCGAATCAGAGCGCCCCGTCACTCCCAACGCTGTGAAGCGACTGAAGGCGATCGAGGAGTTCAAGGAGCTTGGGGCGGGATTCAAGATCGCTCTCCGCGACCTCGAAATCCGCGGCGCCGGTAATATTCTTGGCGCAGAGCAATCAGGGCATATTGAGAGCGTCGGTTACGAGCTCTATTGCAGCCTGCTCGAAGCAGCGGTGCGCTCGCTGACGCGTCAGCCCGATAAGGGTGCGTATGATTGTTCAATCGAACTTTCCTGGCGAGCGTACTTGCCGCGCGAATATGTGCCGGGACATCGTCTCAAGGTGGAACTCTATCGTCGGCTAGGACGAATCCGCAGGCTCGATCGGCTCAAAGATTTTCGGCAAGAACTACTTGATCGCTTCGGAGCATTGCCTGCGCCAGCCGAGAATTTATTGATCGAAGCCGAACTCCGAATCTTGGCCGAAAAGTGGAACCTGTCGCGCATGCACGTCGAACACGAATATATCGTGCTCACCTATCGCAGTGCGCGAAAAATCGAAACGCTCTCGAAGCAAAATCCCGGCTGGCTCCGCGTGGTCGACGATCGCACCGCCTACATTCCGCTCGAAGAAAAGAATCCGAAAGGTGCGGTCGTGGCCGGCTTGCTGAAAACGCTGCTCGGCGATCGGGCAGGGGGGTAAGTCGTGCGCAGGTTGCTCCCGAAATCTCTGGGACAACTGCTGGCGATGATGGCGGTCGTGCTCGTTTTAAAGGTGACGGCGAGCGTCGTCATCAACTATCGCAATTACCTTCCGCCCAACTTCTCGTCCGACTTTTTACGAGGCCGCGAAGGCCATTTTGGGGGACCATATCGCTGGGCGTTTTACACGCACATCGCGTCGGGACCAATTACGCTCGTTGCGGGTTTGATCCTGGTCGTCACCGCATCGGGCGGTAAATTTCCGCCGTGGCATCGTTATCTGGGATGGTTCCAGGTCGCCTCTATCTTACTGTTGCTCACACCCAGCGGCCTTTGGATGGCCTATTACGCAGCGGCGGGGCCCGTTGGCGGAATTGGTCTGGCGATTCTCGCAATCGCGACAGCAACTACTGCCGCGCTTGGCACCAGGTCTGCTATCCAGCGACGTTTCTCAGATCATCGTCGCTGGATGTGGCGATGTTTTCTTCTGTTGTGCTCGGCTGTTGTGCTTCGCGTGTTCGGCGGTTTCGGGACCGTCATGAAGTTCACCGCTTCGTGGTTCGATCCGCTGGCAATCTGGCTGAGCTGGATCCTGCCGCTGGCCGTGTTCGAAATCGCCTCGCGTTTGCAATCACGATGGTCAGGCGTCAGTGGGCGACGGTCTTCGAAAACAAGTTGATGACAAGCACTCCCGCGAGAATCAACCCAAGGCCGAGGATCGCTGGAGTGTCGAGCCGTTGCCCGTAAAAAACGCGGCTCAAGACTGCGATCAGTACCACGCCCAAACCCGACCATATGGCGTAAGCAACGCCTGTCGGAATTCGGTCGAGCGTGAGCGAGAGAAGCCAGAAGGCGACTCCGTAACCGAGAATCACGAACGCGCTTGGAAGCGGTTTGGTAAACCGTTCGCTGGCCTTCAAGGCTGATGTCGCGGCGACTTCGGAAAGCACGGCACCGAGCAGAATTAGATAGGGAGAGGGTTTGGGCATGGACACTGTCTTCTGGTTAGTAATCGTCGGAGCCGAGTGGATCATTCCCGGCGATCGTCATCAACTTGCGTAGCACTTCGGTGTCTATGGTGGAATTCATAAACTTCACCGCGCCGTCGACAAAACAGGCGTTGAAGCCTCCACCGTGAAGTTGATCCTTGATTGATCCAAGATTTAGCACCAGAGATTCACTCGCGTCAACGGGCGCCATCCAGGGGACTGCATGTTCGTCGCTGACTTCTATGAGCATCAGTGTGGCGCTCTCACCGTCCGCAATTTCAGCCAGACGTCGCGCCTTGGTCGGATTGAAGCAACAATTCGCGCCGCTGACCGCAAGGAAGGTTGTGGTGTTCGGGGGAGCATTTGTTTCCGGACAATGAAACAATCCGATCGTGGTCTTAAACGCCTTGGCGTTCACCGGATCATCCCACGGTTTGGTGAGATCGATCGTTTCGTAAAGCTCCGACGCATCAATGAAAGGCAGAATCAGCGTGCGCCAACTGTGCAGCGGCTTTCCGTTCGCATCGGTCGTGTAGGCTGGCGGCAGCGCGCCGTAAGTCTGGGCGTAAGCACGCAACCCGCCTCCGATCTGCCTCAAGATGCTCGCACACTGAATTCGACGGGCAGGGCGTCTCGCGCTTCGCGTGGCGGGTATAAACAGGCCGATCAGCACGAGGACAACCGCGAGTGCCATCAAGACCTGGACAATCCGGCGCCATCGTTGCGGCCTGGGCTTTGCCGCCTCGTTGAATTCCGGATCCTCTGTAGATTGCGTGTACATACGAGTCGACCCCGATTTAACGCGACCACCAACTTCACCTATCTCGATTGAACCTCGGCAGGCTTTTCCGCGGCCATCCGGCGAGCTCTCGCAAAGACTTCCCCAGGCGCGCCGGACACAACAATTTTACCTTGCCGGTCCAGCAGCACCGCGTGAGGAATGCCACTCACCGCGTAATGGTTGAAAAGCGTTCCCCAACTGTGACCACCGTTCGCGGCTGGGGTATCGATCACGATCGGATAGCCGAGATGGAACTCGCCGATCACCTTGTCGATGGCAGCCCGTTCGCTGCCGATCGGATGCACGCCGATGATTGTAATTCCGGTCTCATTACGTTTCTGATGCAACTCAGCGAGTCCCGGTAAATCATTGCGGCAGGGACCGCACCACTCGGCCCAGAAGTCGAGCAGCACCAGCTTTCCTGACAGGTCGGAGATCTTCAACGGCGGGCTATTGATCCAGACCGAGTCCGCCGAAAACTCATGCGCGGGTTGACCGATGAGCGCCGCATGTGCATCCCGACGCTCTTTCTCTTTCTGCGCGTTGAGCCTTCCATTTTCCACAATCTCACGCCACTCGACCGGTGTCCGGTTGGCTTTGAAGGAATATTGCAGAGGCGGCTCATGAGTTGTGTCGAAGAGTCGCGAACCTTCGGGATAGTTCAGAACGAATCGCTCGCGCAGCAACGGTTGATTGAGACGCAAATTTCGAGGGTCGACGATCCAGGTTTGCGTCCCTAAACCAAGTGTCCCGACAATGACCTCAGACTTCGCGAGTACCGCCGCAATCTCTTTCGGATCAAGCGATTTGAGACGATCCTTCGTCATACCCGCGGGAAGTCGGAAATCGGCGACGTAAAAACCCGTTTCATTCCCGCGGAAAGACATCCAGACGTTTGGCGCTGCCTCGTGAATATCATCGTTTACGATGCGCCAGGTGATGAAACGGCGTGCCTTTTCCTTGACCTCGATCCGACGCGGCAAGTGGCCATGTGTCGTATCGATCCAGACCGTCAGCTCGAGATCCTGCCCATAATCTCGATACTCATTTCGCAGCACCTTGAGATGCACTGGCGTATCCGGAAGAGAAATGAGCCTCGCGCCGGTCAATAGCGTGTCGAGGTTGCGGCGAGGCTCGAGCCCAAATCCAATGCCGATGAGTCGCAGTGGATTTCTCCAGGTCTTGAACGTTTCATCAAGCGGCTTGACCAGCCCGGACTTGCTATCACGATTGAACGTACGGAGCGTCGCACCGTCGAAGAAGAACGCAGTTGGTGTGTAGACCATCCGATTCTCGTGCACATATCCCCATTTGCCGTCAATTGCCTCGCGATAGGGCAAGGCCTGCCAGGCCCAGTCGAATTCTGAATAGAGCACAAGATCGTCCGGCCCGCGAATCGCATCAGGAATGGGCTTACCGCCAGGCTCGATCGAATTGTCACCTGGCGTCTTGGCTGAGAAATATGTGCGATACGTCCCTTGTGCGGTCTCGATGGCGGCGAGTGATGTCTTTAATTTCGCGATCAGATCGCTGGCTTCGTCCTCCGCTCGGGCGATCGCCTGAAAACAGCCAAGCACGATCAGACTCATCACCAACGCGCGCCGGTCTCTGAACATCGATCGCCTCTTTGACTGTGATCGTTGGCCACGTTCAGTCTGCAAAATGCCAGCGACGCCAGATATCAGAACGGGCGCCTGCCAAGTCCTGCTACTGTGCCGATTAGTAGCTGTCGGAAGAAAGCTTTTCATTACCCGAAACTGACATCAGCGCTTTACGCGTTTCGGGCACGAGATTGCCTTTCAGGAAACGCACGGTGCCATCGACGAAGAGCACATTCCAACCACCCGAATGTGAAAACTTTTTGCTCGGCCCGAAACTGAGAAACATCGTCTCATCAGCGTCGGACGGCGACATCCACGGTGCGGCGTTTTCGTTGAGCGCTTCGATGACAATCAGCGTGTTGCTCTGGCCGTCGGTAATCTCATCTAACGGTCGCGGCCTGTTCGGCATCAGGCAGCAATTCGGGCCGACGGTTGCCAGATAGGTCGTCAAATTGTCGGCGAGCGTTATGCTGGGACATTGAAACGACAAGATACGCGCCTTGAAAGCGGTCGAGTTCGCAGGGTCGTTCCACGGCTTGGTGAGATCAATCGTCTCATATAGTTCACGTTGCTCGTCGAAGGGCAAGATCAGCGTGCGCCAGCTTTGAAGCGGACCGCGATCCACATCCGCCGTATACTCCGGCGGCAATCCTCCGTGAGTGGAATTGTAGTTGTAAAAAGCCAACCCAATTTGCTTGAGATTATTGACGCACTGAGACCGCCTCGCCGCCTCGGTAGAACTTCGAGTCGCCGGCAGTAACAGAGCGATCAGAATCGCGACGATGAACACGCAGATGATGAGTTCAATAATTGTGAACCCACGTGTCGGTTTCGTTCTATCGAATCCGGGATCATCTTCAAATCGCTTCAACATGCGAGTCGTTCCTTCTGAAGCGGGAATTCAGGTCCGGCGCACCGCGAATTCACTTACTTTCATCTTAGCGAGTTGGAACCGTCAGACAAGAGTCGTAGGTCGCGACGAGATCCCATCGCTACTACTCCATGTTTGTGCCGGTCTAAACCCGCCTTGTCAGAAATTCACGACGGCGTTAATGTCTCGCTGCCTCTCCAGGCACCTTATGTTCACGCGGAAATCGTCTCGCCCAGGCAATTAGATCTTCACCCTCGCCAACGCACCCCGGCCTTGTCGAATTGGCGGTTTTCCCACGGATGGGACGGAGCGTCATGATGAATCGTCGGCTCATTGCCGGGTTTATGTGCTTGTGCGTTACGGGCTGCGCGCTTAGTCGCTCGGAAATGCCCGAAGCCGCCAATCCCGAACCGCTGGCATTGGTCGATGGCCTGCCGACGATCAAGGATCAGATCAATCGCACCGATAGTCCGCGCGACAGCTCGATGAAACGTGCGGAACTCTCGTCGGTCACGTTGACTCCGCGACCGATGACCGCGCCGGGCCAACCAAATCCGTCTGCTCCTCCAACACAAACCGAGGCGCCCTCGGCTGGCCCCGCACCTTCATTGCCAACCGGCCGGCCTGCGCCCTATTCGAATCAAACACCTGGCTCGCCGCGACCCGTCGCACCGACGACCTTGCAGTCGGCTGAGACCGCGCAGCCGCGTCCCGCACCTTATGCTGCGACGGAACCCTCATCGGCGCGTCCTCTATCGACTGACGTGAAGAAGCCGCCGGTTCAATCGCCGCTGCCGTCGAGCAACCGAACGCCAACGGCCGCCGAGACCGGTGAACCTGGCCCTAACGACCAACTTCCAGTCACACCTCGGGCGACTCCTCCCGCACCGCCTGAGAAACCGGTGGTCGAGACCGTCCCGCCGAGTCAGGCCGCGCCGCTGTCCGCTGTGCCGCCATTGCTTCCGGCCGTCGCCGCAGCCGAGCAGCCCGCGCCAAACGTCAATGGTCCGCCACCGGTGACAGTTTCAGCTTCACAGCCTGTGACGAGCACTGAAGGTCCGCCGCCCGTCACGATCTCGGCGGTGCAGCAAACGAGACAAGAATCCGCGCCGGTCGACACGAGCGTCACTCAGACGGCTGGCACGACGAAGCAAAAAGGATTTCGGCCCCCTGCTAACGAGCTGACTCAGGGAGGTCAGGCGGCGAAGGTTGGCGAAGAGGTAATCACACTCGACCAACTCCGCCGCCACATTGCCGAAGCTTTCGAACACATTCCGCCCGAGCAAAAAAGCGATCCGCGATTTCAGAAGATGATCGTCGACAACGTGCTTGAAAAGCTCATCACGCGTACCATTCTGGTACAGGCGATCAAAAAGCAAATCAAGGATCCGAAGAACCTTCAATCCGTTTACGACTCGATCGACAAGAGCTGGGTTGAAAACGAGCTACCGCCGCTCTTGCGTATGAACAATTGCGCGAATATTCACGAGCTCAAGCGGAAGTTTACCGAGAACAAGAAGTCGCTCGAAGCGATTCGCGAAGATTGGCGGCTCGATACCCTCGCACGCGAGTACATGCTTTCAAAGATCCAGTCTAAGCTCACCGCTTCGCTTCCAGAGCGCCAGAAGTATTACACCGAACATTTGAAGGAATTCGATCGTCCGGCGAAGGTCGTTTGGCGAGAGATCATGATTGAAAACGCCAAATGCGCAAATCGCGACGAAGCGCAGCAGAAGATCAACGCCATCCTCGTTCGATTGAAGAAAGGCGAGGATTTCGCCGCAGTCGCCAAGGCGGAAAGCCACGATTCAAGCGCGCGAGACGGCGGCAAGTGGGAAACAGCTCCCGGTGGCTTCGGCGTTCCCGAAGTCAACCAAGCGCTCGCCAACCTGCCTAACGGTGGCGTGAGCACGGTGATCGAAGTTCCCGGCGGCTTCTACGTCGTGAAGGTCGAAGAAAAGCGCGATGCCGGCCCTGCGCGGTTCGACGAGGTCTCCGACGAGATCAAGGAGACCGTCATGAAGGAAAAATTCGCGAAGCATTCCGAAGCATTCGTCGACAACCTGCGGGCACGCACGGTCGTCACGACGATGTTCGACCAGCCGCAACCGGCCGCTCGCAAGCCCAAGCGTACTGTACCGCCGCTTCGTGATTCGAATGGCGACGCGAGCGCGATTCGAACCTCGGGCGAGCAACCTGCGCCGCCACCGCGTTGATATTAGCGGCGCTTTACTGGTCTACCACGTCGGCGGCTTTTCGCGTTTGCGGCAACGATTGATTGGACCACGAACAACACGAAAAGGCCGCCGAACGAGCTGATCCAGACCCAAGGGGCGTCCATCCAGGCCGCCCCTCGCCAGATCATGTACATCGGCGCACCGATGTAAACGAGGAACGCCAGGAAGGCCCAGAGAAACGGGTTCAATTCCTGGATGATCGCGGTTCGCGCGAACACGATCGCCGCCGACACGGCAATGACCACCACGCAATCCACGCGCAGTCTCCTCTTGTCGGGTCTCGATCAAATCGCCTCGACCTGCACTTGCTCAGACCACTGATTCGTCTGGTCCAAGTCAATCGCACCAGCGTCCCAGACCATCGCGTTGTTCACTGCGCAGCCCATGCCGAACTTGAGCAGCTCGACCGACGTCAGGCCACGAAGCCGGGCATCAACCAGGCCGGCCAGCAGGCAATCGCCCGATCCGATCGGATTCACCGCGCTGATCTTGGGCGGCATCGCGCGATAGGCCTGACCGTCGATCATCGCAATCGCGGGATGCTCGCCGTTCGTGATCAGGCCGACCTTCACGCCGCGGCTCGCCCAGCGTTTGAGAAGGCTGAGAACGTCGGCGTCAGTCGGCGAATTGTCGCGCAGGTGGATTCCCGCTTCGCGACGGTTGAGCTGAATCACTTCCGGCCAGAAGCCCCAAATGGCTTCGAGCGGCGGCCCGTAGGTGTCGAGGAAAATCGGCACGCGCCGGGCACGTCCCAGCGCGATCAATTCGCTGTAGATCTCGTGCGTCGCCGGGGCAGGACTCGAGCCGGAAAGCGTAAGGGCTTCAACGCCACCTTGCGATAACGCAGACGCGACGGCTTCGATGAGTTGTGCAGCTTCCCCTGTGGAAATGGCTGGATCTGGATCAAAGAAGGCAGTCGCCGGCGTTGATTCGCTGCGAATCGTGGAAATGACGCGACTGGTGGCTTCGGTCTTTACGATAAGCGGGTCGAACCCGTCGACGGCTCGGAGCAGCAACTCGCAATGAGCTCCGACCAGCCCACCCAGAAACGTGACCGGACGCGCCGACTGCCCGAGTCGCTTGAGCGCGCGGGCAACGTTGTTCCCCTTGCCTCCAACGACATAACTGACCGACTGACCGCGCACATTGTCGCCCGGCTTCCAGTCCGGTGTGTTCAACGTCTTGTCAAGGCACGGGTTGAGCGTGACGCAGAGAATCATCGATGAGGGACCGTGCGAAGGTTTTTCTGAATCCCCGCCCCACGCTCTCAAAGCCGGGGACGAGGCGAGCCGCCGAGGCAACTACTATCACAGACAGCACACATGCCGGGCAACGGGAGAGCGGCCAAATCCACAACGAATCCGGCGCAGCAGTTGCGGTTTACGACTGGCAAGTCCACTTTCGATTCCCATAGAATTCGGTGCGTTTCCCCTCCCAATCTCGAGCGAGAACACCCAATGAAACGCCACACCATTGCATGCACGCTTCTCGTTACGCTTTGTTCATCCGCCTGGGTCCAAGCTCAAGAACTGCCAACCCTGGCTCCTGCGATGGTCTTGACCGGCCACAAAACGTACGTTCGGGGCGTTGCCATTTCGAAGGATGGCAAATACCTCGCCAGCGCCGGCGAGGACACGGCATTTCTCTGGGACCTCACGACCCGGAAGGTCAAATTTGAACTGAAGGTTGAAGATTACCCGGCAAAGTCATACAGCGTCGCGTTCTCGCCCGATGGCAAGTCGGTTGCGGTTGGGGGCCACGTCGGGAAGGTGTTCCTGTTTTCGATCGCAACTGGCAAGCTCGAACACACTTACACCGAGCCATCGCTTGCCGTTTTGTGCCTATCCTACTCGCCCGACGGCAAACTGCTCGCCGCGCTTCACGACCAGGCACAGATCATGATCTTCGACGTCGGCTCGAAGCAACTGATCGGCACGCTCAAGGCCGATAAGGGCGCAGTGCAGATGTTTTCGTTTGCGAGCGATAGCAAGATGATGGCCGGCATCACCCGTGAATCGCTGGTTATCTGGGATATCCCCACAAAGGCGGTAAAGAAGACAATCAACGTCGAAGGGAGCGGGCCGCTCGACGGATTCAACGCCGTGGCTTGCTCGCCCACGATGTCGATCGTGGCGGCGAACGGCGGGGAAATCTTGAAACCGAAAACTGGCTTCTGGGATTTGAAGACGTTCGAGCTGAAGGGTTATTTGGTCGCCGATGAGCTCGAACCGACGCAGAAGGCGCTGCGTTTTTCGCCCGATGGGCGTTACCTCGCGACTGCTGGCTCGGCCGTGATGAATCAGGCGCCCGTCAGCATTTGGGACGTTTCGTCCGGCAATCGTCTGCTCTATCTCACCGGCGCGACCGAAGAGTCGATCACGAATCTCGCGTATTCGTCCGATGGCCGGCGGATCGCAGGTTCGAGCTTAGATAAGACGATTCGCGTCTGGAATGTAGGTGGGGGAAGTTCGTCGACGAGTTCGAGCAAAACCAAGGCGCGAACCAAGACCAAGGCGAAAACCAAGAAGTCGGACAATTAAGAGGGTCAGTTCGACTCTGCAGGATAGGCGATCGTTACCTCGACATTCCAGCGACTCTTCTCGGCCGGCCCGACTTGCGACTCTCGCAGGTGGTCGGCCGAGTTCGCGCCGATGATTGCACCCAGATTGACGAGACCCATCACAAGAATCGCCACGTTTGGCGATTCCGACGCTCCCGTCGCGAAAATCCCAACGCAGAGCAAAGTCGCGGCGACGGCCACGATTGTGGTTCGGACCGCACGCCCGAGCGCGGCAGTGGCGACGACTGGAACGAGCAAAAGAGCCAAAGAAATGATAACGGCATGCACCTGAAAGAGCAGGCCGAGGCTCGCGCCCAACCATACCACAACGGCGACGGCGAATTCCGGAGCCAGCGCGTTGCTCGTCGTTTCGGGCCGAGCCTGAGTATGTGGGGCTTTTAGCGTTGAGCCAATCATCACGGTGGCCTCGTTACCGAGAAAGAGCGCAAGCACATCCTTTTGTAAGCGTAGGACACGGTCCCGCCTCAGTCAACTTGCGGCGCGGGTTTCCGGGCGCAGTCTGGCCCGTTGTGACGCAACAACATGTGGGGTAACTTAGTTCGTTTCCACTTTCCGTCCTCTTTATCTACCGGCCGCAGAGGAGTCCTCGCCGCATGAACGGCCTCGCCACACGCCTGCTACCATACAGCCTGGCGTTTTTCAGCAGCCTCTGCATCATGATTCTCGAGTTAGTGGCGGGCCGCCTCGTCGCGCGACACGTCGGATCCTCGCTGGACGTCTGGAATAGCGTGATTGGCATCATGCTCGGCGGTATCTGCCTCGGCAACGTGCTGGGTGGACGTCTCGCCGACCGCGTTGACCCGCGCAAAGCCGTGGGGCCGCTCTATGCGTTTGGCGCGACGCTGACGCTTGGCTGCCTCTGGCTCAACTCGATCGGCGGCATGATCCCTCAGATTCCTAACGCTCCCTTCCTCCGCGTGATTGCGGTTGTCACCATCGACTTCCTCATCCCCGGCACGCTCCTCGGCATGATCGGACCGGTCGTCGCCAAGCTCGCCGTCGAGCAGTCGCGCAAGGCCGGCTCGGCGATTGGTGACGTTTACACTCTGGGCGCTGTCGGGTCGATCGTCGGTACCTTCTTCGCCGGGTTCATCCTGCTTTATTACGCGCCGGTGTCTGTGGTCGTAACGGTTGTCGGCGCAGCGCTGGTGACATTCGCTGGCCTGTTGATCGGCGACAAAACGAGCAAGATCATCGGCGTCGTCGCGGGTCTCTTTCTTGGTCTCGGCTCGATCGCCCCGCTCACGCGCTCGATCGGCCTGCCGACCATGAACCTCGGTGGGGTGCCGCTGAACGTCCTCATGCTCGTCGGTCACGCTGCAACCCTCGCTCTCGCGGGTGTCGCATTCATGCGGCTGAACCAGGCGCGTCGTCAGGCCATTGCCGACGAGCCCGCGGGCGAACTCGCGACCGACACCGGACGGGGCGTCAGCCTGCGTGATCTCGCGGTGCTGTCGTTCCTTGCGAGCCTTGCGTTCATGGCGTTCGAGATGGCAGCGAGCCGATTCGTCACCCATCACCTCGGCTCGAGCATCTATGGCTGGACGAGCGTGATCGGCGTTTTGCTCGCGGGCCTGAGCGTTGGCAACTTTGTCGGTGGTAAGGTTGCCGACCGCGTCACTCGCGAAACTCAAGCAAGCTGGCTATTCGCCGCGGCGTCGTTCTTCGTGCTGACGGTTCTCGTTTTCGAGATCTCCCCGCGCTGGCTGGTCTGGAATCCGATCGGCTATCTCCGCGGCAAGGAGGCGCCAGAGGCGATCTTCGCCGGCGGCTCGGCGCTCAGTCAGGCGATCGTCATGAAGGGCTACCCCTGGTGGTCCCGCGTGCTCATCGTCGTCTCGCTCGTCTTCTTCCTGCCCGCTGTTTCGCTGGGAACGGTGAGCCCGGTTGTGGCGAAGCTTGCTGTCGATCGCCTTCGTGCCAGCAAGCGAACCGGCCGCGCGATCGGCCAGGTTTACGCCTGGGGCATGGTCGGCTCGATCCTCGGCACGTTCATCACCGGCTTCTTCCTGATCGACATCATCGGCACAAAGGGCGTGATCCTGCTGATCGCCGTTTCGCTCGCGCTCGCCGCGGCGGTGCTCGGCTCGATCTGGCACGCCGTCTGGGCTGGCATTCCGCTCGGCCTCTGCGTGATTGCGTTCGTTCCTTTCGGTCCGCTCGAGCGTCAGGGGATCGTTTTCGGAATTCGCGAAGAACGCGGCGATCCGAAAACAACCAAGACGACCGGCGAAGGTGACCCGCCCGCTCCCCCCGCCTGGGTCGATGAGAGCAACTACTACTTCATCAAGGTCGGCAACAAAGTCGTTTCGGACGAGCTCGATCAGGATGCCCAGAAGCGAACGATCGTGCTCGACAACCTCGAACACGGCTATTTCACGCTGGGACATCCCGAACGCGTTGATTACCCCTATGAGTATATCTACGCGCTCGTATCACACCGCGTTGCGAAGTCGCGAGCGAAGGACGCCGACAAGAAGAAGCTTGACGATCTCGGCCTGAAAACGCTCTTCTTCGGCGGCGGTGCTTACACCTTCCCACGCCACCTTCGAATGAAATACCCCGGCACCACGGCCGACGTTGCCGAAATCGATCCGGCGATTCTCAAGGCAAACCGCAACGCGCTTGGCCTCGACGACGAAGGTGCTGACAAGGGGATCGTCACGACGCTTGGCGATGCCCGCGCATTCGTGGAACGGAGCAAAGCAAACCGCTACGACCTGATTTTCGGCGACGCCTTCAACGACTTCTCCGTCCCCTGGCACCTGACGACCAAGGAGTTCAACGACAAGGTCGCCGGCATGCTCAGCCCGGGCGGAGCATACATGATCAACATTATCGACGTGTATGAGTCCGAGGCGCAGGTTGAGTTGTTGGTCGATCGGGAGATGAAGAAGCTTCCGAACGCCACTCCGGCGGACCGCGAGCGTTTGCTCAAGGCCGAACGCGAAAAGGCCGCGCAGTACACTGGCTTCCTCGGCGCCTGGGTTGAAACAGCCCGGAAGTCGTTCAAGCACGTGTGGATCTTCGGTACCGATGATCCACCCGGTAGCGGTCTGCGTGAAACGTTCGTGGTCGTGGTGTCGAACTCCGATATCGACATCGCCAACCTCGGCGAGCACGACGACGATCCCAAGTTCACGCTGCAGGACAAGCTCTTCCAGCCCAAGCCTTACGACGAAACGCACGTCAAGGCCGTGGCCGAACGGTCGCGCGGGATCATCTTGACCGACGACTACGCGCCGGTCGAAAATCTCCTGGGACCAGTCGCCGCGACGCGTGGATCGGACGATTAACCCGCGACGCTAAATCCTGAGGCAAGACGAGAGAGCCATGACCGAACCGCAAAAGAACGATCGGACATGGCTCTACGTCGGTGTCGCGTTCGCGATTTTCTGGGCGGTGTATCTGATCTTCTTCAACGGAGGATCATCCAGAGCACCGTCACTCGATCCGCCTGAATTCCCGGCTGCCGTCGATTACAACTGGAACCTCGTCGACCCCG
Organism: uncultured Isosphaeraceae bacterium; assembly: GCA_945957605.1. Lineage (GTDB taxonomy): Bacteria > Planctomycetota > Planctomycetia > Isosphaerales > Isosphaeraceae > CAMFLR01. The sequence goes on along the minus strand of CAMFLR010000001.1, from coordinate 1,002,403 downwards.
ACGGCAAGCCGGTCTCGTTCGGCGAATTCAGAGGCAAAACGGTTCTGCTCAACTTCTGGGCGACATGGTGCCCACCATGTCGCGCCGAAATGCCTTCGCTCGCGAAGCTCGCCGCCGATCCTAAACTCGCGTCCGTCGTCTTCATCGGCGTGACTGACGAATTGCCCAGTTCGAAGGTGGCGAACTACGCACGTGGAGAGATGCAGGGAATTCGCGTCCTGCACGCGACCGATGTACCGGCCTCGCTGGCTGGAAACGCGATTCCGCGGACCTACATCATCGCACCTGATGGGATGATCGTTTCTGCCGACACCGGGGCCGCGCGCTGGGATCATCCCGGCGTCGTTGAGTTTCTTCAGAAGATCAACAAGCTGCCTAAACCTTGATTTCCATCGGCGCACCCTTTGCCTCAGCGCTCAGTCGCGCCGATTCGATGAACGCGACGATCTCCAGCGTTTCTCTGGGATCAATTGGCACTTCGCGCGTCTCGAACATCGTGACAATCTTCTTCAACAACTCGCGATAGATGTACTGCGTGCTCACGCCCTGCGTCGCTACGCCTTTTGATCCAAACAGAGTGAAACCGTAGGCCGCCGAACCGTCGCGAATTCCGCGAATCGACGCCACGCGGCCATCTTTCCAAACTCCCGTCGTCACCTCTGCGCCTGGCTCGCTCGCGCATGTCACGCGCGTGCAACCCGGACCCATGAGCGTGAACAGCATTTCGACGGGATGAATCCCATAATGGAACATCCCCGGATTGCGCGGATGCGTGGGCGAAGGACCGTAAGTCGAGACGCCGATGATCTTGCCAACTTTGCCCGTTCCATCCTTCGCCGCGACGACCTCAGGCGCGTATCGCAGACTGGAACTCGACATCATCGGGATGTGCTTTTCCATCGCCACGTTGAATAACGCCTTGGCGTCGGCGAGCGAACAGGCGAACGGCTTGTCGACGTAGGTCGGCATTCCCTTTTTCAGAAAGGGCATGGCCCGTTCGAGATGGACGCTGCCATCGACGCTTTCAACCAGCACGGCGTCGACCTTACCGAAGAGCTCGGCCGGATCGTTCAAGATTTCGACGCCATATTCCTTGAGCTTCTTTGTATTCGGCGCGATGACATCGGGGCTAATCTGCGACGTACCCGGCACACCGGCGACAATCTTCGCGCCATTCACCCACTGATCTTCCGCGATGTCGATATGGTTGATTCGTTTGGTGAATTCGACAGCGTGGCTAGTGTCGAAGTCGACGATCCCGAGCTTGATCATCGCGAAGTCCTCTGGGCGCATCCGGTTCTGGTGCTTCGATTATCGCGACCATTGCGCTGAACGCAACCCGCTCCTTACCCCTTGAGATTTTGCCTCGGTTGCGCCATTCTAAAAGCCGAACCCAATTTCAGAATCTCAGACAGGAGTTCAGTCATTTCCAAGCGCAAACCCCCGAGCAAGCGTCCCGAGCGCAAGCTCGATGAAACGGCCCGCGCGATCGCCCGGGCGCGTCAGGATATCATCGATCAGAAAGCGGAAGAGTCGCGCGAGCGGAACAAGAACCGTGGCGACAACGCTGGCATGATTGGAACGGTGCCCAGCAAGCTTGCCCACGGACTCGTTCAGCCCGGCCCGCTTCCAGAAACCTCATCCAAGCAACCCAAAAAGCCTGGCTAACGCGAGCGAATCGCGTTGTGCCGATCTCCTGCCCAAGGATTTCGATTCATGTCGTTCTTCGCCCTGTTGCTCGTGTCGGCAAGCTTTGTTCTCGGCGCGGACGAACCGGCGAAGAAACCGCAATCGCCCGCCGATCCACTCGCCAAGGTCGAGCCTCGTTCGACCCCCGGGGCCGGCCAGGCCTACCTCGCGCGGTTCGCGGGCGAGTGGGAAGTGGCGCGTGCGATTTATCCGACCAACGGCGGCGAGCCCAGGCGCGCGACCGGCCACGTCAGCCAGAAGATGATTCAGGACGGGCGATTCCTTCAGTCCGATTTCGTCTTCGAACAATCAGGCCGCAAGAGCACAGGGCAGGGGATCATTGGGTGGGAGCCCGAAAGCGGGCTATTCACGAGCATCTGGATCGACTCGCGACAAACGCGGATGTCGATGCGTCAAAGCAAGGAAAAATTCGACGGCCAGAAGATTGTGCTCATCAGCAAGTCGCTCGAACCCGACGGCAAGGAAACGCGACGGTCGAAGACGATTTCCTCGATCGATCCCGACGGCAACAAGATTGTTCATAGACAGTATTCGCTGCCGTCGCAGCCTGGCGGCGAGGAGCGGCTGTTCATGGAAATGGTGTTTACTCGCGTCGCTGTGAAGTAAAACTCACCAGTTGAAATTGTCAGAATAACGAGAGTCGAGATGCCGAACACCTTGTTACAGGTTCTCGGAGGCTCTCTCAGTGAAGTCGCTCACGTTAATCTCGGCGACGTCTGACGGTCTCAGTATTTGGCTCGCTGCTGCCGGTTGCCTGGCGATTTCGCTGTTTCTGATTTACGACGGATATCGAGTGTATCTGGGTTCGTCGTCGCTGATTGCCACGACGCTATATGTACTATTCTTGGTTTTTGTCGTACCAGTAATCTATGTGATGTTCGTGATAACGATGTATGCTCGAACGCACCAAGGAAAGGTGATTTTTGGCACGCTAGTTTTTGTCGTGGGCATTGCATGGACTGCGTCGTCATTCTTTTTGGTGCGCATGGCCCCGTTCGGCCTCACGCTTGGCTCGCTGACGGCGCTCGATGGTTTGATATTGCTTGCCCTGGGAGTGTTCCCTACGCTTAATGACCGCAAAGTAACAGTGTTTTTTCTCGTCATGGCTGCAAACTTTTCGAGCACGATAATCTCTGGTTACCTTAAGGCTCGTTACTTCCCCAATCTCTGATCCAGGTTGCTCATCGACCTGACACCACTGCATGTTCCCGGAGAATTCGTTTGATCTCCGCCGTAACCACCGGCTTCTCCTGATCGACGTGCGTTCCCGGCACAATCACCTCGGAAACTGCACCTTCCTTCGTCGAACTCGAGTAGCCAACGACGCCGTCAGTTTTAAGGCCAGGGATTTGCGGGATGATCGAGTGATACGGCACGCTCGCGTGAACTGGCACCGCTTCAACCGCCATCAAAATCGGGTTGTGATATGAGAGATTGGCGATGCTCGTCGCCTTTGTCAGTTTGACGCCGGGCGCGACAATGCTGCGCCCGTAACGGTCGCGCAACTCATTCTTCGCGGTCTTCAAGTCCGAATCGGGCTGAATGAATCGCGAGACCGTTCGCCCGAGAAGCTGATCACCCCAACGGCTCCCGCGGTGCGGCGTTGCCACGAAAATCACGCGTGAAACAAACGGCAAACGCTCGTAAATCAATGCCGATGTCAGCAAGTTCAGCGTCGCTGGCGTTGCTTCGATCCGGTCGTGCGGAACGGTCAGAAGTGAATCCCAGACGGCGGTTCCGCTGTCCTGCACCATCATCTTGGTGAGCAAGCCGCCCATGCTGTGGCCGACGAGCACCATCTGTGACAGCGCCGGGTCGGTGTGCCCAGGATCGAGGCGATCGACCGTTGCGCGCAGATCGTTGCGGAGCGTCATCGACGACTGAAGCACGACGTTGCCAGTTGGGTACAGGAAGAACCAGAACTGGTAACGCGCGTCGATTTCAGGATCGTTCTGCAGTTCGTTGATCGTTTGCGCCCACGCCTCGGGCGACGAGAAAAGCCCGTGCACAAGCACGATCGGTATCTTGCCCGGCTGATAGGGGCGAAGCGCATAGAGTCCAGCGTTCGCCTCGGCCTGATCCGCGTCGAACAGCCCCTGAAACGCGAGTTGTGCGAGCTTCCCTTGAGCGACCTGCACGGCGAGTGGCGTGGTACGATCGGTCGCCAGGGTCACGGTTCGCTGCCCGAGAGCAATCGTGCGCGCAACGAACGGGTCGTACAAAACCAGCGAAGCCGGCTCGCTGCGCCAATTTGGGCTGATGACAGTTTGCCGAGGCATCATCGCGGCGGTCGCAGCGACACGCAGCCTCCGTGGATAGATTGCCTCGATCGGCTCGCGTGGACGATCGCGATTGACGGGCCGAAGCGCGACGAGCGGTACACCGAAGCCATCGTTGCAATAACGATTGTTCATGCCCGAGATCTTGAATGACGCTGCCGGGTCGACCGACGAAAACCGGCGCGGGTCGAGATGATCGACCGTGCCCGACGGCTCGACGCCAGCCTCGCGAGCAACAGCCGTCCAGGGCCGGTCAGATCTCGTTGCCTCCGCCATCACCAGGCTGAGAAAATCGCTCACCGCCTGGTTATGAATTCGTCTCGTAGTTTCAAGCACGACATGGTCGCGAGGCTCGTTGGCGATCGCGACGGATGACGCAATTGCGGCGTCGCGGAATCGTTCCATCGCCACGCCAGGTGCGCGATGACGAACATGATGACCGATTCGGTGGGACAACTCGGCGATCGCCAGCGCCGCCGCCGGATCGGTCTGAAGTGCACCATTCGCCTCAATCTGCTCGATCGCCGCGCCTGGATTGCTTTCCGCGACCGATCGCAGATTCTGTCGCTCGAGCAGTTGGTAGGAGGGCTCGCTCAGTTCGTGCGCAGCAGCGAAACGCTCAGCTACACGTCTGACGTGCTCGCGAAAAACCGGGCGCGTTTCGCTAATGCCGTGGCAGCCCGCTGTCGCGCAGACAACTACGACCAGCGCGCACCACGCCGCGACTTTCGGAACAATCGTATCAACGCGCCCAACGCGTTTTCGCATTACGTTTGCAACCAAAGTTCGACCCGGCCAAACACAACGCCGGAATCATGAAAGATTCCCGCGATTATGTCGAGTCGAAACTGGCTACAAGTCACGTGAAGATCGCGAAGCTAGGCAGAATCGCTAGCCTCAACGCTTTTTCGCCGGTGGCGATTTGTAAGCTTTACCATCACGGACGACGGTCAGCCCGGGCATTCGATTGAGAAGCAGGTCAAACCCCTGCACGCTGATCACTGTGCCGGTCACATTCACATTTTGCAGCGACTTCAACGCGACAATCCGCGCTACAACGTCATCGTTGCACGAAGTGCCCGATAGATTGATGAACTGAAGCGATGTTAGCAGTCGAAGCTCATCGAGCCCCTTTCCGTTAAATCGCCGATTCCCGCCGATCCAAAGTTCTTTGAGCCCCGTCAGCCCTGCGATATTTATCATGTCGACGTCGGTCCAGTCGCAATTCTCAACATAGAGGTACTGAAGCGCCGGCCATCTACCCAAAGCTGTTGTGCTGAAAAGAAGCGACGAAATCTGCGTGCCGTCGAGTCGCAGCTTTTTGAGGTTCGGTAACCTGCCGATCAGATGAATTTCCTTGAGATCGAGTTGAGGGCATTCCTGGAGATCGAGTTCTTCCAGCGTCTTGGCCATACGCAATTCACGTGGCGCATCAACGTCAAATCCGCAACGTCCCAGGTACAACCGCTGCAACTTGGGAAGAGCGCAAATCGACGCCATCTCGGCGCGAGAAAGGCGCTTGCTGCCGGAAGAGCCTGAATCAGGAATAATCCGGAGCGAAGTGATCTCTTTCAGCCCTTTGAGGGATTCGAGTCGATTGGTCCCCGCTGGCGGATCTCCGGCGAGGGTGATTTCGAGCCGCGTGATCGGTGGCTTCGCGGAGACAACGCTCCCGTTGATGCGCAGTTCAAGGCCAAGATCCAGCAGCGCGACGATTTCCGGTCCCAACTTGTCGCGAAAATCCGACGACGCATTCGGAGATATTCGTCCACGACCAACGGGCGTTGTAGCAGGGGGCAGCCGAAGAGGCGCGACTGTCGGCCTCGCGGGTTGCTGCGTCGCGATGATTGTGGGGGGTGCAGGTCGAAGCCAAATGGTTTCGATGTTCATCAAATTCAAGAGCATCACGAGAACGATGCCACCCATTAGGAGGAATACCGCGAACAGAAAAATGCCCACGACCATCCCCGCCGCCAGCTTGAACCAATTCAATTGCGAGACTTCACGGAGGCACAAGAGTGTTAAAACGACACACCACACCAGAAACGCAATCCGCAGAATGCGCTCGGCGATCATGACTGGTCCGAGCGCCGGGTTGGCCAGCACCGTTGCTATTGAGGGTGCAAACGCCTCTTGCCTAAGCAAGCAAACCGTTGCGAGGAACAGAATGAGCACCAATCCCATGGGAGCGGAACCCCACGCGATTGCCGATTGAAAGTGCGAGACCGGTGCAGGACTTCCGAACAACCCCGCCCCTCGCTGGAGGCAGAATCCACCGAGATAGACCGTGATGCACCCAATCAAGGGACCCAAAATCGCGCAGCCGATAAGAATGTGCATCAGCGGATAAGAATCGCCGAGTTGATTCCCGCTCGCTCGCAGGAGTGCGTTCGTCAGACCCGCAAGAATCACCAGCTTGATCAAGTCGTGGCCCGGATTAATGGCGATGATTCGCGCCATCGTCACGCGGGGATGCAACCAGATTGTCCTCCAGGGAGACGGCATAATCTGGATGCGCGACTTCATACCAAACTTCTGCCTGCGCGCGCCGACCAACTCGACGTCGCCGAACGCCATTTCATCGTGGATGTCGTTCGGTTTCATGAAAAGGCTCGCGCAGGAGAAATGCAAACGGCTTTGCGCAAGTAGGCGTCAGTTATTATTGCCGTTTGTGATGAGCTGCAATTCTGGCAGCGCTCGTTCGAGCTGCTCGATTCCCCGCGGCGTGATCGCCGTTCCCGTGATATCGAGTGTCGTCAGCGACTTGATTTCCGCAAGCGTGGGGACATCGGCATCGGTGAGCTTCGTGCGGCTCACGTCGAGATAGGTCAATCCCTTTAGCCGGCTCAGTCCGGCGATGCCTTTGCCGGTGATCGTTTTTATTCCGCCCAAATGAAGAGATTCGAGCTTGTTCAGGCTTCGCGGCCCGGTGAGATTGATCAAGGCCTGGTCGTCGATCGCACAGCGTTCGAGGTGAAGCGTCTTGATTCTCGTGAGTTTGCTCAGGGGGACATACGTTTCAGCGGTCAGCCCCGTCCCGTCGAGCCAGAGTGTGTGAAGCTTGCGGCAACCGTTTAGCACTTCGAGCGTCGAGCCGCGAAGGTTTGCGTTGTCGCTCAGTTTCAACTCTTCAAGTTCGGGCAGCGACCCCAGTGGCGTTAAACTCGAGTCGACGACGCTCATGCGCGATATGTCGAGATATTGCAAACTCAGGAGCGTGCCAATTGCTCGCAAGGCATTGATCGAAATGCGTCCCGCGTCCGTCGATCTTGGGCTAGGGGTAATCGTCAAGTCACGCAGGGCTTGCATCTTCCCGAGGTCTTTGAGTGCGTCATCATCTTCCTCAGGCGCTTCCTGCGTGATGTTCAACGACGTCACAGGCGCTTCGAGAGCATCGAAGCCGTTGTTCACGACAAGTCCGTAGCCTGCCTTCTTCATCTTGGCGAACGCATCGGAGAAATCGCTGACCGTACCAATATATCCTGAGGCACCACGTCCCAAGGCGGCTCTGTTTGGAGGCACCGGCGCGGTTGCAACTGTGCCTGGCGCTGCGAATGGTGCAAAGCTGGGTGTGGGGGGAGTCGTTGTCGTGATGATCGTGTAACCAACGGCATACGAGAATGCAAAAAACACAGCGAACGATAGGATCGATCCCAGAAAGAGTGTGGCCAGAAATCTTCCGATCGGCAACTTCAGCGCTTCGTAGAGGCAGGCACAGGTGAGGACGAACCCCACGATGAGCAAGATCAGATCGACTAACCGCATTGTGATCAGGTCGAACCTGAGTAGGTTGTCGGTGATCACACTCGGCTTGCTCGAGGTGAACATTTCCTGGCCGAGCCAGCACATCGTCGGCACGAATTGCAGGAGGATGACGATGTAGGGAATCGAGCCCCACGCGATTGCTGCCTGCACGTGCGACGCCTTGCTCGTCGATCCGAAAAGCATGCCGGCGCGCTGGATGAGAAATCCGCCGACATATACCATGAGCAAGCCGGCGAGCGGGCCGATGACGAGGCAACCGATCACAATTGCGGTGATTTCGGCTCGGTCGCCAAGGTTCATCGCCGACGCGCGAATGAATGCTTTGCTGACCCCCACAAACATCGCCAGAATCCAGACGCCGTAAGTAGGATCGGCGAGGATGATGCGGCGAATCGTCTGGCGCGGGAAGAACCAGATGCTGTGCCACGGCGCGGGGCCAATCGCAGAGATCGGCAAGCGCACAGGCTCGCGCAGCCGCGCGTGTTCTTCGTACGAATCGCTATTCCCGGAGCGGATCTTTTCAAGCGAGCTTCGACGCTGATCCATCGGCCGCTCCGGGGCGTTTTCAGATAACCCGCGGCTGGCTTAAAGCTGCGTTTGGGCGATCTCAATCGCCTTGAGCAGGCCGCGAGCCTTGTTCACAGTTTCTTCGTACTCAACGGCCGGATCGCTGTCGTAAACGATCCCTGCGCCAGCTTGAACATAAGCGGTTGTCCCCTTGAGGACAAGAGTGCGCAAGGCAATGCACGTATCCATATTTCCGGTGTAGTCGATATAACCCACCGCGCCGCCGTATGGTCCGCGTCGCTGAGGCTCGACCTCGTCGATCACTTCCATCGCGCGAACCTTGGGCGCGCCGGAGACAGTTCCCGCCGGCAAACCCGCGCGAAGAGCATCGAACGCCGTCTTACCTTCCGAGAGCTTGCCCGTCACGTTCGAAGTGATGTGCATGACGTGCGAATAACGCTCGACCGTCATCAGGTCGGTCAGCTTGACCGACGCATAATCACAGACGCGGCCGACGTCGTTGCGACCAAGGTCGACGAGCATGATGTGCTCGGCACGTTCCTTGGGATCGGCGAGCAATTCCTCAGCGAGCGCGACATCTTCCGCCTCGTCTTTACCGCGACGGCGAGTTCCCGCGAGGGGGCGGACGGTCACCTGTCCATCTTCGACGCGCACGAGGATTTCGGGCGAGCAGCCGATGAGCTGGTAGTCATCGAAGGTGAGGTAGAAGAGGAACGGTGAGGGATTCACAACTCGCAGCACGCGATAAATGTCGAAGGGCTTGGCGGTGGTTTCGACCTGAAACCGCTGGCTGGGGACGACCTGGAAAATATCGCCGGCCTTGATGTATTCCTTGCAGTGCAGGACCATCGACTCGAACTGATCCTGCGTCATGTTCGAGTTCGGCTTGATCGTGAGCGGACCGGTCGTATCGATGTCGGGTAGCGAGAGTGGTTGATCCGGTTCGGCAAGCTGCGCGGCGAGCGCGTCGACGTTCGCACAGGCGGCGTCATAGGCAGCGCGAGGATCGATTCCTTCCCCTAGCCGCGCATGGGCGACCACGAGCACCGTCTTACGGATGTGGTCAAAAATCACCATTCGGTCGTAAAGCGAAAACGACAGGTCGGGCAGGCCGCGATCGTCGGGCGGGGAGTTCGGCAGGCGTTCGATGTAGCGAACCGAGTCATACGCGGCGAAGCCGACAGCGCCGCCGGTGAACCGCGGCAACTCGGGATGGTGAACCGAGCGATAATCGGCGAGCAGGGTTTCGAGATCGCGGAAGGGGTCTTTGCTCTCGAATGTTTTGACGGGACCCGACGGATCGATCGGCGTGATCGTCACCTGGTTTCCGCGTGCTTCGAATCGAAGAAACGGCACCGAACCAAGCAAGCTAAATCGCCCGACCTTTTCGCCGCCGATCACGCTTTCGAAGAGGAACGAGGGGGCGGAGCGCTCGATCTTGCGGAACGCTGAGACCGGCGTGAGGGTGTCGCCCACGAGTTGACGATAAACCGGAACGAAGCGCGCATCACCGGCGCGGCGGACAAATTCTTCAAAAGCGGGCCGGTGGATGGCCATGGCGCGTCGGTCTCACGAGAAAGTGTGCGTAGGAGAGGCCGAAAGATTCTACCAGCCCAGCGCGCGGCCCGGCAAGCCGCGCGTGAGTGTTACAGTTAGTCCGGTTCTCGGGGGCCGGTCTGCCAAACTCGAAGGGGCACAAGGGCTAAGGGCGTCAACCGATCGTTGCGCGCGGCAAGGAGCGGGTGTCCCGCTTGCTTGACAGCGTGGTGGACTGAATTACAATGAAATTGAGCCCACGTCCCCCGGAGACCGACGCGACAGAAAAGGTTCACCGTGTCGGCCCAGATCGGCGAAGTTTCGCCCGACGGGCGTCGCCGGATGGAGGAGGATGTTGATGAAGTGCATGAAGTGTGCGAAGGTTGCGACATTTCACATCACCGATATCGAGCGCGGCAAACCTCACGAATACCACTTTTGTGACGACCATGCCCGTCAGCACCTCGCCCCGTCTGCCGAGGTCGCCGATAAGCAGACAATGAGCGATATTGCCAAGGGGCTAATTGGCACTGCGAGCGAGTCGATTCAGGAACCTGCCAGCGACGATCAATTGACTTGCCCAGTCTGCCACATCACCTTTGGCGAGTTCCGCAGCACTGGAAGGCTCGGCTGCCCGCACGACTACGAGGTGTTTCGCGACGAATTGATGCCGTTGCTAGAAAATATCCACGAATCGACTCGCCACACAGGCAAAACGCCTCGCAGAGCGCCACGCGATCCCAAGCAGCAAACGATGCTCATCCAGTTGCGCAACGACTTGAAACGAGCGGTTGCCGCAGAAGATTATGAGATGGCGGCCCGGGTGCGTGATAAAATCAAGTCACTCGAAATCGAGTTGGGACGCTAGCGTTCCCCAGCCTCTCGCGGGTGATTTGCTCATGACGTGTCAGCGCTGTGCGGAAGACGCCTCGATCCACCTGACCGAAACGGTCGACGGCGAGGCCCGGCAACTTCACCTTTGCGTGCGATGCGCGCGACGGGCCGGGATCGTACTGCCGGAGAATCCGCCGACGCTCGGACTCGACGCCGTGGTGGAAAGCCTGATCAAGGCCAACGTCGGCGAGCTTGTCGGAGAACTTGCCGAACTCGCCTGTCCCGACTGCGGCACAAAATTCATGGAATTCCGCACGGCAGGACGCCTCGGTTGCCCGGCCGACTATGAGGTCTTCCGAAAAGGGCTGCTTCCGCTCATCATGAAGCAGCACGGTGTGACTCGCCACGTGGGCAAGACCCCGAAACACTCGCGACTGGGCGCCAATCGCGCCCGTCTCCGCCTCAGGGCCGCGCTTCGCGACGCGATTTCACTCGAAGATTACGAGCATGCGGCGCGGCTACGCGACCAGCTCCGCCAGAAGGACGCCGACCGATGAACCTGGACGACCTGACCCGCACTTCCGGCGAATGGCTTCGTGGCACCGGCCCCGAGAGCGACATCGTCATGTGCTCGCGGATCCGCCTGGCACGCAACCTCAACGATTTCCCCTTCATCAACCGCGCCAGCCGGTCCGAAAAGGCGGAAATCGAAACTCACGCGCGAGGCGCCATCGCCGCCGCGACCGAGAGCCTGTCGTACGTCGAGCTCAATCAGCGCAGCAAGCTCGATCTCCAGTTTTTAGTCGAACGGCAGCTCATTTCCCGCGAGCTTTCCTCCGCCGATTACCCGCGTGGTGTCGCCATCGGCGCGCATGAAAATATCTCGATCATGGTCAACGAAGAAGACCACCTGCGCATCCAGGCGATGCACTCGGGTCTCTCGCTGCACGACGTCTGGGAGCGAATCAACGCCCTCGACGATCAACTCGAAGAACGTCTCTCGTACGCCTTCAGCCCCCAACTCGGCTATCTGACCGCTTGCCCCACGAACGTCGGCACCGGAATTCGCGTCGGTGTGATGCTTCACCTTCCCGCGCTCGTGCAGACGAAGCAAATCGATAAGGTCTTCCGCGCCCTTCAGAAGATCAACCTCGCGGTCCGCGGCCTCTATGGCGAAGGGACACAAGCGTTCGGCGACTTCTACCAGATTTCCAACCAGCAAACGCTTGGCAACAGCGAGCTGGAGCTCATTCGCAATCTGACCGAAGTGGTCCCACAGATCATCGAGTACGAGCGCACCGCGCGTCAGAAACTGGTTAGCGAGCGTCGCCAGCACCTGCACGACCAGGTCAGTCGCGCTTACGGCGTTTTGAAAACGGCCCACACGATCTCGAGCGAAGAGACAATGCACTTGCTCTCGAGCGTGCGGATGGGAATTAATCTCGGTCTGATCGACGACCTCGAAATTCCCACCGTCAACGAATTGTTCATCCACACCCAGCCGGCGCATCTGCAGAAGCTGCAGGGAACGACGCTCGAAGTGGATGAACGCAACGTGGCGCGGGCGAGTTACTTGCGTAGCCGGCTCTCGAACGGCCGGCACAGCGAAACGAACTGACGCCTGCACTTACGGCTGCGTCACTTCGGTCACTTCCTGCTGGAAATTCGGCCCCTCGGGGAATCCCGAGCGCGGACGCTGCTGCTGCATGCGCCGCTGTGGGCTATAGATCAGCGTATCAACTGAGAAACGGTTAATCGACGGGTGCGAGAGGAAAATCATCAGTACAATGGCGAATAGCTCGCCGCGCGCGAGGATCGTCGTCTGCAGCATCGACATAATGGCGAAAGCATTTGGCGAGCCAGCGATGCCCGCCGTGATGACGAGCATCGCGCAGACGATGCCGTAGGGGATGATGCTGGCCAGACCGGCCACGATGCTCCACACGAAAGTGAAAACGCCGAGCAACAGCCCCAGGCCAGTCACGAGTTGGAGATAGGGAACTGCCTGAAGGACGGCGTCGACTCCCGTTCCGGTCATCGACCCTCTCATGCCACCGCCGCCGAACGGTCCCATGAAGTTATTGTTCATTCCGCCCATGAGCGCGCTGAGCGCCGTCGTGAGCAGCGTCATTCCCAGCATCAGCCGCACGACCAGTGCGACAATCGCAATAACCTGGACGAAGCGGCGGTCGTTCGCGTCTGGAACCAGTCGCCCGAACAGGAATTCACGTGAGAGCATCGCGGCCTCTCCGAGCGCAGGGGGATCAGGGATTGAGCGTGCGAATCTTATCGAGGATTGGCCGGATCAATTCGAGCGGCACGAATCGGTCGAGAGCCGCACCGCCGCCAAACGAGGCGACCTGTTTGATCAGGCTACTCGATACGTGAGAGTATTCGCCATCCGCCATCAGAAATACGGTCTCAATTTCAGGATCGAGCCGATTATTGGTCAGCGTCATGCTGAACTCGTATTCCATGTCGGTGAGCGTGCGCAATCCGCGAAGGATGATTCGTGCGCCAATCCGCCGGACGAACTGAACGGTTAGCTCCTCGAATGCTTCGACGCGGACATTACTGAAAGGCGCAACCACTTGACGTGCCAGGGCGACGCGCTCGTCGATATTGAAGAGCGATTGCTTGTTGGGATTGATACCGATTCCCACCACAAGCTCGTCGAACAGCAAGCGCCCTCGTTTGATGACGTCGAGATGCCCAAGAGTAATCGGGTCGAAAGTGCCCGTGAAAACGGCAACGCGCGGACTCGTCTTCTCACTCATGTCGGGCTCCCCAACATTTCGCCCAGCCGCGCGAAATCAGATTCATCTTGATAGAAATGCGGACTGATCCGGATCTTTCCCCTACGCGCCGCCAGCACGACCCCGCGCCCGCGGCAACGCTTCGCAAATCCATCGACATCAATCCCGGACCGCTCGATGGCCACGATACCCGAACGCTCATCCGGCTGAAAATCACCCGGAACCATCCAGCCGTGTTCGAGAGCCAACTCACGCACGATCTCGGCGTTGTGCAAGACTCGCTCGGAAACCTGTCGCAGGCCAATTTCCAGCAGCAAATCGATACTCGCACCCAGCGCATGAATCCCGGGCATGTTCCAGGTCCCACCCTCCCAGCGCTCGGCCGAGGGCTTCAAATCGATATCGTATCGCACCTGGTTGTACGACGATTTCACGCTATGCCAGCCGATACCCGTTGCGCGCAGGCGATCGATCCACTCGCGTCTGACGTAAAGAATCCCCGCTCCTTCAGGACCAAGCAACCACTTGTGCCCATCGGCCGCGAGGAAGTCGATCGGCGTCCGGTTGACGTCGATCGTCAGCGGGCCAAGCCCCTGGATCGCATCGACAAAAAACGCGATTCCCTTCGCGCGACACAACTCACCGAGCTTGTCGAGATCGTTGCGAAACCCCGACGCGAATTCGACATGGCTTATCGTCAGCAGCCGCGTGCGCGAATCAATCGCGGCGACAAGTTCGTCGATCTCTACCCGGCCATCGCGGGCAGGAACAATTCGCGTCTCGACTCCGCGATCCTTTAAATGGATCCAGGGATAAAGATTCGAGGGGTATTCATCGCCTGATGTGACGACGTTATCTCCCTCGCGCCAGGAGAATCCCTCGGCAACAAGGCCAATGCCGTGGGTCGTGTTCGAGACGAAGGCGATCTCATCAGTTCGTGCGTTGATAAGTCGGGCCGCACTCGTGCGAGCTTTGGCGACACGATCGGCAAACGTGAGCCATGCCATCGTGCCGTCGTGCAGCGCGCTATGGCTCCATAAAAGGAGTGCGTCGTGGGCACGCTGGGTAATGGGCGCGACCGCTGCGTGATCGAGATAAGCCCAGCGTGCGGCGGCTGGGAATTGTTCGCGGCGAATCGCAGCCCAGTCCATGAAACAATTTCCTCCGGCCGACGATCGAAACGACAGGCGATTATCCTACGACTGCGCCACCTTGAACGCGATGATGAAACGATCGATCGTTTCGGCGTCGAGCCCGCTCGACACGCTGATTCTCAGTCGCGACGTGCCGTCGGGAACCGTGGGGGGACGAATCGCGGGGACGTAAAATCCCGCCTTGGTCAGGCTCTCGGCGATTCGCATCGTCACGTCGGGATCACCAAGGACGACGGGAATAATCGGCGTGATTCCCTCGGAAACCGCCACGCCAATCTCCTCGAACCGCACGCGCATCCGATTCGCAAGACTCGCAAGCTGCGCCCGACGTTCCGGTTCGCCGATCACGACGCGAAGCGCTGCAGAAGCGGCGGCAGCAGTCGCGGCCGGCGCAGCGGTGGAGAACACGAGCGGACGCGAATGGTTGATGAGCCAGTCAATCAGGGTTCGCGAGCCGGCGACGAATCCGCCGACCGACCCCAGTGCTTTCGACAGCGTCCCTACCTTGATGGGAATGCGTTCGCTCACGCCCAGATACTCCGCCGCCCCGCGACCATTCTCGCCGATCACGCCGGTTCCGTGCGCCTCGTCGACCAGGAGCATCAACTCATGTTCTTCTGCGAGTTCGACGATCCGCTCGAGCGGCGCAAGATTGCCGTCCATGCTGAACACGCCGTCGGTCACGATCAAGCCGCGGCGGTATTCGCCACTCTTTTTGTCGGAGCGGATTTTGTGTTCGAGCACCGACGCATCGCCGTGCGCGTATTTGCGAACAGTCGCGCCCGAAAGCCGCGCGCCGTCGATGAGCGAAGCGTGATTGAGCGCATCGGAATAAATTACATCGCCGCGGCCAACGAGTGCGGTGATCGCGCCAACGTTTGCCGCGTATCCCGTGGGGTAGAGCACCGCAGCTTCGGTCTCCTCGAACGCGGCGATTTCGTTAGCGAGCGTCTCGTGTTCGAGCGACCAACCGGAGACCAGGGCCGATGCGCCTGATCCCCACCCCTTGGCCAGCGATCCTCGCGCGGCCGCCACAATGCGTGGATCGCCTGCGAGGTTCAAGTAATCATTTGAGCCCAGGTTGATCAGGGCTCGATCGTTACGAATGATGGTCGACGCGGCGCCGCGCTCGCTCGGCACGAGCTTGCGTTCCAGTCCTCGGCGCCGCCAGGAAGCTGCGCCGGCGTCAATCCAGGCGAGCGGGTCGGTCACGGTTCCGCTCCAGTGTGGTCGGGAGCCCGCCGTTCAGACCGAGGCCTGGGCCGCCTCCCGATCGGCGACCTGAGCGGGCAGGGGAGTAAGCCCAAGATTCGCGAACATCTCGGCGTCGCGATCGACCTCGGGGTTGGGGGTCGTGAGCAGCTTGTCTCCCGCGAAGATCGAATTCGCCCCGGCGAGGAAGCAAAGCGCTTGCTCCGACTCGCTCATCGAAATTCGTCCTGCCGAGAGGCGTACCATCGCGCGAGGCATAAGAATTCGCGCGGTGGCGATGGCACGAATCATGTCCCAAACTTGCACCTTGGGTTGTGATGCAAGTGGCGTTCCTTCCACCGCAACCAAAGCGTTGATCGGTACCGACTCGGGCGGTTCGGGCAGATTCGCCAGTGCGTGCAACAGGCCAATTCGATCGTCGTCGGTTTCGCCCATTCCGACGATACCGCCGCAGCAGACCGAAATCCCTGCATCACGCACGTGTGAGAGCGTTTGCAAGCGGTCCTGATAGGTGCGCGTCGAGATGATCCGGTCGTAAAACGCTTCGGATGAATCGAGGTTATGGTTGTAGGCGTCCAGGCCCGCTTCTTTCATGCGCTGGGCCTGTTCGGCGGTGACCATGCCGAGGGTGCAGCACGCTTCGAGTTCGAGCGCCTTGACGCCGCGAATCATGTCGAGCACGCGATCGAACTGGGAGTTGTCTTTCACCTCGCGCCAGGCCGCACCCATACAAAACCGGGTCGCTCCGTCGTCCTTCGCCTTGCGGGCGCAGGCCAGCACGTGCTCGACATCGAGCAACCCCTGGTTCTCCACGTTGGTGTCGTACCGCGCGGCCTGCGGACAGTAACCGCAGTCTTCGGGACAGCCGCCGGTCTTGATCGACAGCAACACGCAGACCTGCACCTGCGACGCATTGTGGTGGGCGCGATGAACCCCGGCGGCGCGGTACACCAGGTCGAGAATGGGCGTATGGTACAGGGCGGTAACTTCGGCGAGAGTCGGGCGCGTCGCGGTCATCACGATCGGTTCCAGCGGACTCGAGTCAAAATATGGCGGGCGAGCGCGTCCCTCGCTCCCGGGCCATCCTGTGCAAAGCCACGGCCAATGAGCGAATTAACGGCGGGCCGACTTGCAGAGCACGAACATGCTCGCCGCGGCGAGACAGCCGGTGGCGATGTAACCCGGCAAAGGCCCCGGGCCGCTGCTCTCTTCGCCGCCTTCGGCCGCCACTTCCTGGCCGAACGCCGAGGTGGTGGCCAGGCCCAGAAGCATCGTCAGGGTCAAAGTGCGGAGCAGCCGGATCATTGATTTCGTCCCTTTAAGGGTTGGGGGCGACGAGGGCTCTCGGTAGTCATCGGCAGCCACTCCCGGAGCGGCCGCACCCGTCTGCGAAACTCCGCCCGGGCCATGGCCACAGCCTTCCAGGCCGGCCCGCGAGAACGCAAATGTGCAATATAGTCATCCAGGCCAACCGCCCAGAAGCGATAGGCCCGGCCGCGAAACTCGAACGACCCATCGCCAGGCGGCAAAGGAAACTCAGGCAGTGGTTCGGCATAAGCAAACGCGAGAATCGCACGAAAGCCCGGGCCAAACATCTCTTGCCACCGCGCCAGTCCATCAAGATCGTCGATCGTCACCCAGTTTTCCCAGGGACGCCGGCCTTGGTTGTCCTTCGCGCGTTTTCCCTTCACTTCAACGACGAGATTTGTACCAAACCGAGGATACAGCAGAAAATCGGGGTTTTTCAGTCCGCCGTCGCCGAAAAACGAACGCTTCGCCTCGTCCGTAGCAACGCAAGGCACCCGGATCGACCGGATGTAAGCCTCGAACGCGGCTTCGTACGGGTTGGAACGTCGCGCCATCGGTCGTCCTTCTGCTCCTCCGAACCTCCGAATTCTACGCGATTCCTCGCGGCAACGCGACCCCCACGAGCGAGTTAACTCAAACCGCCGATCTGAGTCAGCTCGGGAGCCTTTTTCTTGCGAGGAGGCAGAATCGCTTCGGCGTATTCCCAGATCTGCTCAGGACTTTCGAACACCTGCTCGAAGATCCAGTCGTCGTCGTATTCGCAACCTTCGGTCGTGTACTCGTCGCAGATTTTCGGCCGATTCAAATAAATCGCGCACCGATCGTCGGCGGTCAGGTACCGGCACTTCATCAAGACGACGAGGTACCATGTCTCCTTCTCGACATAAACCAGCGTCTTCCCGTGAGCGAGATACCAGCGAATGGCGTCGAAATCGTCCCAGTCGGTCGGCGTTTCGATGGGGAGCGAAAAATAGCGGCAACACTTGCCCGTGCAATGGTTGCACAGACAATCGCCGGGCTGAAGCTGTTCGCGCGTAACTCTCGCCGCTCGGCGACGTTTCGGTGCGGAAGTCTGGGCCATGAACGGGATTCCGGAACGGCTTCGTGTTCGATTGCAAACAGATTATCGCGCTTCGACGACGGGAATCAACCGTCGAATCGCCGCGATATGGTCCGAAGTCGCTCCACAGCAACCGCCCAGGAGTCGCACGCCATGCCTGATGAGATCGGAGACGGGGGCGGCAAACTCGCTAGGAGTGAGCGCGTATCGTTCCGGAAGCGCCGCGCTAGGTTTCCAGAGCAGTGGAAGCTGAGCGTCAAGTTCCATTAACATCCGAGCCGCATCGACTGGATGCGCACAATTAACACCCACAACATCAGCGCCTGCATCTGCGAGTTGGGCGCCATAATCTCCTGGGTCAAAAACACTTGCGATGATTGGGCCGCTGGTAATGGATCGAAGCGAAGCGACAGCCTCGATTGCGTTCACCCCGGTAAAAGTCTCGAGAATCAAGCCGTCGACTCCGGCTTCGAGCAGCACTTCAGCTTGAGCGAGCAACGCCGACGGATCGCTCGAATTCCAGGCAGTCGGCCCGATTGACCCGAGCACCATCGCGCCACTCGAACGCGCCAATGTCACCGCCGCCCGATTGATCTCCGCAAATTCAGCCGCACGATTCCACCGTCCCAACCAAACGCGGTTCGCGCCAAACGTATTCGTCAGCACGATATCGGCGCCAGCGTGCCTGTCGAGTTCGTGACATCTGGCGACTTCTTCAGGATGCGTGAGATTCCAGAACGCGGGATCGTCGTCGCGGAGATCGAGCCCTTGAGCGATCAAACGCGTGCCGATCGCAGCGTCGAGGACAAGCGGCCCCGCCCTTAAAGCGGCTGCAAATACGCCGCTCAAGTTTGCGACCGCTTGCGAATCCGCGAACTGACGCGCACGAGGAATCGTTGCTCTTCATCGCTGAGCGATGACTTGCCGTGGTGATGGATCTTGTCGAGGATCTCGTCGAGACGGCGCTCCTCGGCCGCGAACTGCGCTTCTTTCCGCTGCTTGCGCTGGTCTGAACGTCTCCGCCGCCAGCGTTTTAGCACGCTCTCCCGGCGCGGCCGCACCTTCGCCGCACTCGACTCCAGGCTCGTGTACCCTTCGGAAAAGTCGTAGCCAAATACGCCGTCGTCGTAAAAACTGCCGTCCTCCATCATCCGCGCTTCGAGCCGGACAAGCACTTCGATGAAAACCGCCAGCACGATGACGCTAATCGCGTCAATGCGCTGATAGAGCAGCAAACGCAGCACGCCAATCACGCCCAAAAACGCGGCGACTGTATGTCCCGCCCAGGGGCCAATCATCGCGTCGGTTTTCAGGCCGAAACCGGTCCGGCTCACCGTCGCGCGCAAGATTCGACCCATGTCGAACGGCAGCGCCGGCAGCATGTTTATGAGGAAGAGCAACCAGTTGAGCCAGCCGAACCAGCCGAGATACCAGAGCGGCGTCAGCGGGCTGGCGAGCCCGTTCGAATCGATGAGCATCGGAGCGCCGGAATCGATATCGCCGCCGAACGGGTTGAGCTGCATTCTCGCACGAAAGAACGCGAGGATGATCGCCGAGCCGATCGCGCAAACCCCGCTGACAACTAATCCGCCCGCCAGAACGATGGGGTTCTCGTTCACACGGCGGTTGGTTGGCAGGATGAGGTTGCCCAGCGGCCAGAGGTAGACGTCCTCTGGCTCAGAGTCTTGCCACCACGCGGCAAGAAGATGCCCGCCTTCGTGCAGAATCAGCACGAAAACATAGACGCAGAGCCACATCAGGGTGGGCAAAAAGTGCGGCCCACCCTCGCGTGGCGAGAAGATCAGCGTGAGGACCAACGTGAGCAGCAGGCTGACGTGAATCCTGACGCGACTACCCGCCCACCGGCCCAGGTCTAACGACCACGAGAAAAAATCCGACATGCGCGCGTGCCATACCAGGGCGGTTGGAGACCGACGGAGGGTGAGGAGGCGCCTTCCGTATCCTAACGGAAGTGTATCGGCGCACCCCCTCTGAGGCAATCCATGCACTTCGCACGAAGCCGCGCGATTGCTAGAATATCCCCTTCTCGCTGGGGAGGTGCGGAGTGTCAGACGCTGCTGTTTTTACCGATGTCGCCGTCGAACTAGGCCCAAGATCGTACGTCGTCCGCGTCACGGACGGCCCGGCCGGCTTTGCGCCATTCGTTGCCGAGTCGCTGCGCCCGCGCTGGGCAGGCAAGAATTGTCGCAAGGCACTTTTCGTGAGCGATCAAAATGTCACGGGGCGAATTGATGCATACGCACAATCGCTCCGATCGATCGACATCGACTCCGAACGCCTGATCCTGCCTGCCGGAGAGGCGAGCAAGAGCTTTGCATGCGCCCAGGCGATTTGGGATGAACTCGTCGAGATGAAAGCCGATCGTCACGTGTGCGTGATTGCGGTCGGCGGTGGAGTGATGGGGGATCTGGCTGGTTTTGGCGCGGCGACTTACGCACGCGGCATCCCGCTCTTCATGATTCCAACGACGCTGCTTTCCCAGGTTGATAGCTCGGTTGGCGGCAAGGTGGGGATCAATCATCCCCACGCGAAAAACATCATCGGCGCATTTCACCAACCAGTTGGCGTTTGGGTCGACACCTCGACACTCGAGACACTCCCCGTTCGAGAATTGCAGTGCGGACTCGCCGAAGTCGTGAAATACGGCGTGATTCTCGATGCGGCGTTCTTCGACGAGCTTGAGGCGAATTCTCAGGCGATTCTCGACCGCAGTCCGAACGCGCTGCGGCGAATCATCGCCCGGAGTTGCGAACTCAAGGCCGACGTCGTTTCCCGCGACGAACGGGAAGAAACCGGCCTGCGTGCTGTCTTGAATTTCGGACACACGATTGGTCACGCAATCGAAGCCGTGGCAGGCTACGGCGGCGGTTTCCAGCACGGCGAGGCGGTGTCTGTCGGCATGGTGGCCGAGTCGCGACTCGCCGAACGCCTCGGCTGGATCGGTCCCGACGTCACCGCACGGCTCATCCGGTTGCTGGAACGCTTCGGTCTGCCGACGTCGGCTCCAGGCCTCGATCACCAGTCGCTGATCAACGCGATGGGGCGCGACAAGAAAAATCGCGGCGGTAAGATTCGCTTCGTGCTGCCCGAACGGATCGGCCACGTCGTTCTCACCGACGCTCCCACCGAGTCTGACATTCTGGCGTGTCTCGATGCCTAAGAGTAACAGCCCCTACGCCGGAACCCCCGACGAGCCGCTGCTCGACATGCTCTGCCTCACCCTGGTGCCGGGTGTAGGGCCGCAAACTTGTCGCGCCCTGCTCGAACACTTCGGCACCGCGACCGATGTTCTCAACGCCTCGCGCGACCGGCTCAAAGGCGTGCCCAACGTCGGTCCCAAGCTGGCCGATAAGATAGTTAGTGCCCGTACTGATTTCGACCCCAGGGCCGAACTTGACGAATGCCGCAAGCACGACACGCAAATCGTCCTTCGCGGTGACAGCAACTATCCCGCCGCACTCGAAGAAATTCCCGACCCGCCGAATCTGCTTTACGTGCGCGGCGAGTTGATCGAAGCCGACGCCCTCGCAGTCGCAATCGTCGGCTCGCGCCACTGCACGCCTTATGGACTGCGCGTCGCCGACAAACTGGGCGCCTCACTCGGCCGTGTCGGCATCACGGTGATCTCCGGTCTGGCTCGCGGCATCGACGCCGCAGCGCACCGCGGCGCACTTCGTGCCGGTGGTCGGACGATCGGTATCCTTGCGAATGGCCTCTCGCAGATCTATCCACCAGAGCACGAAGATCTGGCTCGTGAAGTCGTCGAACGCGGCGCCCTCATCAGCGAAACTGCGATGCTTCAGGCCCCGATCGCAGGCCTTTTCCCACAGCGCAACAGAATAATCTCGGGCCTCAGTCTAGGTGTTGTTGTGGTTGAGGCGACGCCCAAGAGCGGCTCGCTTTCGACCGCGAAGCACGCGACCGACCAGAACCGCGAGATTTTCGCAGTGCCCGGTCCAATCGACAGTCTCTCAAGCGTCGGCTGTCACCATCTCATTCGTGACGGCGCCAAACTCGTGCAATCGGTCGAAGACATTCTCGAAGAGCTCGGTCCACTCGTCCGCGACATCAAGCCCGCGCCCGACGAGCCAGCCGTCCGCCGACCTGCTGAATTGGCGCTTTCCGAACAGGAACGAAAAGTTCTGGGCTTGCTGGGCGATCAGCCGATTCCGATCGATCAGGTGATCGCACAGACGGGACTGGTCGCCTCACAGGTGATGGCAACGCTCAGCGTCCTTGAGATGCGCCGACTCGTGCGCCGCCTACCAGGCCAGATGTTTTCGCGGATTTGATCAGCTTCGCTATCCGAACTTGTGAGAGTTCACTAAACAGGAACAAATTGAGACTTTGAAGTTAACGTGCGAATTGGGAAATTGCTTTCTCCCAACTTCGTTTCCTTCGTTACCTTCTGTTCAAAACCGAATTCACAAATATCTACGTTTCCAGCAAATCTTGATTTCTTTTGTTGACAGTCCGAACGCGAATCAACTCGCCAAGCACAGAAGAGGTTCGAACAGAAGGTAACGAGGAAACGAAGTAAAGAGATCTCGAGTTTTTGGCTCTATTCCCAAGCAGTTTATGCGAAAGTTAACGCGGGGAGACGACTACCATGCGAAGAGTCCTTCTTCGCATCTTTTGTCGATTCAAAGTCGGGCTTTGAGCCAGTCGACAATAACTGCAATCGGCACGTCACGGCCAATCTCATTGAGCGGTTCGTGCAGCATATCGGGATCGCGCCAGATTGTTTTGTCGATCGAGCCCAGCTTCTCAAACAATTGGGTCGTGAACTGGGGATCGATGATCGGATCCGAACCGCCCAGCAAGAACAAAATTGGCTGCGTGATCGCGTGCGCGGCTTCGCCGATCAAGCCTCCTCCTTCAAGCAATCCGAAGAAAAGCTTGCTATTGATGCGCGTATGTCGAAGTGGATCATCCTGACGCGCCGCAATCATGGCACGGTCGCGCGTGAGCTGGCTCTGATCGATCTCCGAGGCCAGCGTCACCCGAGGCGCGACACGATCGAGCACCTTGCCTACGCCGACTTTCCAGCCTGGAACGCGCTGGGCGAGCCGGAGCGCGGGATTGCTCAGTAAAAGGCCGTCCACATCGAGAAGCCCGCGCGCCGCAGCACGTAACACCACCTGGCCACCGTTCGAATGTCCCAACACGAACCGTTTGATCCCCGGCCACTCATGCTTGACGTATTCGATCGCCGAATTCAAATCGTTGAGAAAATCTTCGTACTTGCTGACATAACCACGCGTCCCCGCACTTCGACCGTGGCCGCGGAAGTCAAATGCGAGAACGTTCATCCCCGCATCGTCTCGCACTCGCTGTGCAACATGGTCGTAGCCACCGCCATGCTCCCCCAGCCCATGAGCGATGACCAGCACTCCACGCGGCTCGGAAACGGTCCACAAACGGGCATGCAACGCCGTTCCGTCGGCCGCGGCGAGCATTAGCGATCGCGAAGGATTGTCCATTAGCCGGTTGCTTCCTCTTGCCGCCTCCAAACCCATGTCCAGTGACGGTCCGACGTCATCGTGACATCGTTCGGATTCAGCTTCAATTGACTTACGAACGCACGAACTTCATCGAGCCGGAACGCTGCGCGAAGCGACGCATCAAATAACGCCCGAGCCTTTTCCGACTCATCCGCGGCATAGGTATCGACGAGCCTTTGAACTTCGCCCGAACTATCAGGCCGGACCAGATCGCGCACCATCAACGTGCCGCCAGGCGCAACCAGTCGAGCCATCTCGCCGAGAGCGGGCAGGGGATCGGGAATGTGATGAATGATCGAATTCGAGATTACTGCCTCGAAACTGCTGTCGGCAAAGGGCAAACCCTTGGCGTCGACAAGCTGTAGCGCGATTCGGCCCGAAAAGCCCGCCGCTTTCACATTCTCAGCCGCGCGATCGAGCATGTGTTGCGCCAAGTCGACGGCGCGAACGATTGCGGTTTGATCGGTTTGACAAAGCGTTATGGGAATCTGAGCCGTCCCTGTGCCGACGTCGAGAATCTCTCTTCCCTGACATGCGCCATGGGCCGTCAAAAAGTCGTCGACGAACCGCTGATTGACCACCGAGTGGTCCATCGCGTCGTATTCAGACGCCTCTTCGGCGGTGTCCATCGCCTCGGGCTCTTGCACGCGGACGAGGAACGACTTATACGGATTCGACGACGTCGATTGATTGTCGAACATGGCCCACCGGATGAGTTCAAACACAATCAGGAATCCCGCGACCACCCAGGAGAAGAATCCCCTGGGCTGCGCGGGTTCGTTTTTGTTTTCGACCGGGTCCATCGCTCAAAGTCCAGCGGCGGCCTCGGAAGCCGCGCTCAGACACTCGCGAATGTCGGCGATCGGATCCTTCTCGTTTTCCTCGTACTCGAGCGCCAGGCAGTAATCGTACTTGATGCCCGCAAGCGCCTTGAGCAGATCCTTCAAACGCAGGTCACCCTTGCCCAGGATCGTGAACGTGTTCGCGTCCTTCACATCTTTGAGGTGCACGCCGTACGTCCGCTTGCCGAAGACTTCAACCGCACGAACGGGGTCTTCCTTCGAGCGCAGAAGGTGTCCGGTGTCATTGCAAAGACCGATCTTTTCGTGGTGGTCCTTCACCGCGCCCCAGATCTTGTCGATCTTGTCCCAGCGGTGGCCGGGGCCGTGCGGGTGAATGCCAATCGCGATGCCGTATTCTTCGACGAGCTTGTCGAGGCTATCGAACGAGTCGGGATCGGGGTCGGCCGAGAGATAGCCTACTCCCATCGCGCGACCAAATTCGAAAAACTTGCGATTCGCGACCGAATCCTTGGTGAAGCGGGACACACCAAAGCCGATCACCGACACGCCGGCGGCCGTGGCCGCAGCCTTGGATTCGGCGACCGTCGCAAGGTCGAGCGGCGTGTGGGCTGGATAGCTTTCCCAGTAATGAACGCCCAGTTCCTTCGTCTTCGCGAGAGCCACATCGCGCTTGAAGTGGCGGAGCGAATAGCTCTGCAGGCCCATCTTGAACGGGCCATAGCCCTTCGAATCGGCTGCGAAGAGGTTACGCGAGCCGAGAACCAGCCCGCCCATTGCGGCCGCGCCGGCGACAAGCGCCTCGCGTCGGGTCAAACCGTTGGAAAAGTCACGAGCCATCGTCAAAACTCCCCGCTGTGGCCAGAGGCAGCCCACCGGTCCGGTGAGCCAATCCATCGTTAACGCCCCGAACCTATCCGAATCGCCGCCCAACAGCCAGACCCCGGATGGTCCGGCAGCACGGAAACGTTTTGTCTCTCACGTGGATTGAATGGAGCTCCGCCCAACCTGCCGACAAACTTGTGGCACCGATTAGCTCAACCTGACATCATGCATGACAGTAAGAACGACGTGGCGATTCAACTGCCATACTTGACGCTTGCGGAATTCTCTTCGCCTTCGATTTTGGCATTCAGGAGTGGCGGATTTATGTCTTCCGTTTCGCAAGTACCGCCATCCCGCACCCGGCTCGCCTGGTTTATCGCACTGATCGTCGGCATCGCTTCGTTCGCGTGGTTTGCCTACGATCGAAAATTGGAACTGTTCGCGCTCGACGAATCGAGCTACATCGCGCAGGCTCGCGCCTTTGATTTGCTCATCGACGGCCGATTGAACGACATATCCTGGCTGGAAGCGGCCGCACTCGACCAGCCTCCGCTTTTCAAATATTTAGTCGGTCTCTCGCTTCGAATCGGCGGCTATCCTCGCGAGGGGAGGGATGCTGCCATGGATTGGCAAAAACGCTTCAATTTTCGGGCCGTGGGCGATGAAGATTACTTCTTCGTGAACTCCGACAACCTCAACGCCGCACGGTGGCCCGCGATCATTCTGGGGACGATCGGCTGCGTCGTGCTCTTCTGGCTCGGCGTACTTCTGCGCGACATACGCACTGGCACGCTCGCCGCGTTTCTACTGGCCATCAACCCACTCTATCGCCAGCAAACCCGCCACGCACTCAACGACGTACCATGCGAAGCGCTCCTGCTCGCGTCCGCGGCTCTAGCTCTTTGGGCCTGGCGCAAACGGCTCTTCGACCGATTCTTGCCGACGATATGGGCCTGGCTCGTTGGCGGTCTGCTGGGCGGACTTGCGGTCCTCGCCAAACTGACTGGGCTGATCATCTTGATCCACCTTGCGGCTTGGTCTGCACTGGCGCTTCTACTTACGAGCACGCCAGTCAAGAAACGTGGAACCGTTGTGATCGGTGCGATCGTCTTCGCGTCAACGCTGGCTTTCACAGTGCTGCTCGGAAATCCGACGCTCACGGCTCATCCGCCTGGTCCACTCACTCCTGAAATGCAAGCAGTCGCGGATAAAGGGCCGATCGGGCGCGGCTGGGAGATGGTGCAGTTTCGTATGCGAATTTCTGCACTTCAACAGAAGTTTTATCCGCTTTACGCACTTTCGAGCCTGCCGCAGAAACTCGCGATCACTGCACGACAGGGATTTGGACGATTCAGCCCCTTCGGCCCTGCGCATTCAAATCTGCCGAAAATCTACGATTGGTCTCAGGACCGCGCGGTGTTGCTCTGGTTGCCCTGGGTGGCGATTGGTGCATTTATCGCCGCAAAACAAGGTCGCGACCAGAAACGTAACCAACAACCGCCCATGGCCTGGGCCATTCTCCTCGCTTGGGCCATCACGCTCATTTGTGTGGTGGGCTATCTACCCATGGCCTGGGACCGCTATCTGCTATCGATCCAGCCCTGGAACTCGCTCCTCGCTGCGCTCGTGGTCGTAGTGCCGCTAGACATCCTGATCTCAAAATTCAGACGGCCGAAGCCCGTCGAGGATGCGTAAGCACATCAAACTCGCTGCTGGAGCGAGTCGATCAGATTCCAGTCGGGAACGTCTCAGGAACCTCGCCGGTTTGCCACTCGCAGCCTTGTTCGAGCGGCTCGACGGCCCGTGTGCGATCGAAGTGTATCACGGCGTCGAATTGCGACGCCAAACGCGCAGGGAAATAATGGCTGGCCCGTTCAGTTTGCGGTCGGTAAATCACGCCGATTGCGCGTTCGAGCCGTGGCTGCTTCAACTCGGCGACACGATCGTTCTCGAGGTTGAGCAAGAACTGTTTCAAACCAACATTGTGAAACAGAGTCTCGAAACTTCCCGCCATTCCAGGACGAACACGCTTGCGCTCGGCAGGAGCATCCCAGTTCGACGCGGCGGTGACGGTGCCATCGTAGGTCGTGAAACCAACGAGCAGCGCATCGCGCCCATGCCGTTCGCGCACAAGCTGGCCGACATTCCACTCGCCGCGTGCACCCATCTCGGTTGCACGTGCATCACCTAGATGTGAATTGTGCGCCCAGATTACAACCTTGGGCAAAATGGTTCGCTTGCTCAGGTAATGCACCAGCGATTCGAGCGTTTCGACCATGTGCTGGTCTCGCAGATTCCACGACGAAACCTCGCCGCGATACATCGTGCGATAATAAAGCTCCGCATTGCGAACAAGTCGTGCATTTTGCTCGGCGTAAAAGAAGTCATCCTCGGCGATTTGTCCGTCGCGAAGCGCGTACTCAGCGGCCGACTTTCGCAATTCGATAAGCTGCGAAATCACCTCTTGCTCGCACGACGGGCCAAGGCCAAGTCCCGACGCGAGGCCATACGCCTGCGCATCTTCGCCGTAGTTGTCGAAGCAGGCGTACCGGTCCCGAGCGCGATTCGCTGCCTCAGGGTCGACCTTGTCGAGATAGGCGAGCACGGCCTCAATCGAAGCGTGCAGGCTGTAGAGGTCGAGCCCGTAGAATCCAACTTTTGTGGCATTCGTGTCGAGTTGATCGTTATGACTTTTCAGCCAGTCGATGAATTCAACAACGTCGGAGTTGCGCCACATCCAGGTGGGAAAGCGTTTGAAGCCAGAGAGCGCCGTGTCGGCGTCGGCGTCGTTGCTTCGGCCGCGAACGTAGCGATTCGCGCGATAAGCGTCGGGCCAGTCGGCCTCGACCGCAACCGCGGTGAACCCTTTTTCCCGTATGAGACGCTTCGTGATTTCCGCTCTTGCCTGATAGAACTCGTGCGTACCGTGCGAAGCCTCGCCCAGCAGCACAAAGTGCGAGTCGCCCACTTGGTCGATGAGCGGGTCGTAATCAGCAGGCTGGCCGGAAAGAGCAAAGGCAGACGATCGAATTGCTTTGAGGATCACATCGTCGCTCGTTGCCGATCGTGTTCGTGTCATCATGATGTCAGCTCCTGAATTCGCTCGTTCGCTTTGGTATTCGCGGCCGACGAGTCGAGAAATTCACGAACCTGGTCATCTGTTACTTGTGAGAAATCGTCGTAATACTGGCCGACGGCGTAGAACGGGTCGGGGGTGTCGACGCAAACGCAGTCGCTCACCTCGCGCCTGAGTTCATCACGCGTTCGACGCGAAGCAGTAGGCGTTGCAACGATGATTCGAGCGGGCTCGAAGTTGCGAAGTGCCCGGACCGCTGCGCGCATGGTGGATCCTGTCGCCAAACCATCATCCACCAAAATAACGGTACGGTTGTGAACGTCCGGCTTGGGGCGATCACCGCGATACTCCCGCTCGCGTCTTTCGAGTTCCTTGAACTCGTGTTCAGCCACGCATTCAATGACCGGCTGATCGATTTGCAAGAACCGAACGACATCTTCATTGACAACGATCGCCCCGCCCGATGCGATCGCACCCATCGCGAGTTCTTCTTGGCCGGGCACGCCAAGTTTGCGGACGACAAAAACGTCGAGCGGAGCGTGGAGTGCCTGCGCAACTTCGTATCCGATCGGAACTCCACCGCGCGGCAGTGCCAGAACGATTACATCATTACGGTCAGCGAACAACGCGAGCTTGGCCGCTAGCATTTGCCCGGCCTGCGCGCGATTTTGAAAAACGAGCGGCATGGAGACCCCCAATCTTTAAAGGGCCGTTGCTGTCAAGTGCCGCGAATCGCGCGCCATTTCAACGAGTCTGGAGGATTGATGGGGCCGTCTTATGACGAATCAATGACTATCCACCTCTTGAACTTTTGAGTCAGTAATTCGGGCAGAGATGACCAGAGTGTTTCCCCTGTGTCATTGCAAACGGTAAATTGCACGCCATCATGAGGGTGTCACATTCAGAGCGCAGTTCTGTGTTGTCGCTCGAGGCCAGGTGAGTACGGCGATGAAAACGTCAAACAAGCCTTTCATCCGCAAAGTGATGAGCTTGCAAACGTGCTTGGTCATCGTTGCCCTTGCGGCCTTGGTGCTTGCTTACGTCAGCAGCTCGGGCCAAAAACAGCGCCGAGCGGTCCGCCTGCTGCGTGAACATGGAGCTCAGGTCTTTTATTCAAATCCGAGTCGAGGTCAAGACGATCGCGATCCGAATCCCACGGGATCCTGGCTGGTCAGTTTGTTGGGTCCCGATGCGTTTTATTCCGTGACGTGGATCGAAATAAGAAACGCAAAGCTCAACGACTCCCTCGCCGAGTCGATCGGCGCGTGTGTCGATTTGCAGTTTCTCGCGCTCGACGGGACGGATATTAGCGATATACAGATGCGTGCGATTACCCGAAGCAAGAAATTGGCAAATCTCTACCTTGATTCGTGCACATTGAGCGACGCCGCCATGGGGTACGTTGCTGAAAACCAAGCTTTGACAGCCCTGAGCTTTATTGGCTCAATGGTTCCCTCGAGCGGTCTCAAGAAACTTGCACAATTGGGTCGGTTGAAAACAATTGATCTATCGGGAACTTCAATTACCGACGACGATTTACGAAGCCTGTGTGCCTCATGGCGAGAGGTTGATCAGCTTTACCTCAATCAGACCCAAATCACAGACAATGGGCTCATTCCAATTGGTACAATGCCGAGCCTGGGTATGCTCGACCTTAATCGCACCAAAGTTACTGACGACGGTTTGAAACACGTCGCGAATCTTTCGAAATTGACCTCGCTCAGTCTCAATGGAAATCGAATTAACGATGATGGACTTGTTCATTTGCAGTCGATGAAAACGCTATTTCAGATTTACTTGAACGGAACGGATATCACCGTTAAGGGATTCGTGACGATCGCTCAGCTTCCGAACTTGCGGTTTCTTTCCGTCAAAGACACAGCCGTCACCGAAGAGGCTTTGAAGAAGTTGGGTGTGGATTATCCGAATGTCTTCACAGGTGACCCAGCCGACTTTACGGACTTCGAGCCGAGTGGAGATATTAATCACTGACCTTGGCTCAGCAAGTTCCCGACTTCAGATTGCAATCCCAAGGGAGATCGCTCGCGTGAACGCTCGCCGTTTCATTGTCGTTTCCACGGTCGGAATCATCGCCGCCTTCAACGCAGTCTCCGCCCAAGCGGCAACTCTCAAGCTCTCACCGCTCTTCGCCGACCACATGGTCGTGCAGCGCGATCGCTCGATTCGCGTCTGGGGCCAGGCGGCGCCCGGTGCTTCCGTTGAAGTGAAATTCAGCACCGCGCATGGAGAGGTCAAGGCAAACCAGGACGGAGCTTGGGAAGCAACTCTCGAGAAATTGCCGGCCGGCGGACCTTATGATTTGCAGGTGAAATCAGCGAGCGAAACGACTGAGATTCACGACATCCTCGTCGGCGATGTCTGGCTCTGCTCGGGCCAGTCGAACATGCAGATGACATTAAAGGAATCGCTCGGGGGGCCCGTCGCAGCTCAGGCTTCCGGAACGCTGAAGAATGTTCGCATTGCGACGGTCGGTAGGAAAGCGAGCGACAAACCCGAAACAACATGTGAGATTCGCTGGCGAGCACCGTCACCCGAAACTTCTGGCGATTTTTCCGCGGTCGGATACTACTTCGTCGCCGCGCTTCGTGTTGACAAGTCGCTCGAGAATGTCCCAATCGGTGTGATCGACAGTTCATTCGGCGGCTCGATGTGCGAGGCGTGGATTCCCCAAGACGCGCTCACCGGATTCGATCCGTCAGTCTTGCGGCTTTCGCTCTTTGGGACCAAGCCATCGGGCTATTATAACGCGATGATCGCTCCGCTGACGCGTAACCCGATCAAAGGGGCGGTCTGGTATCAGGGTGAAGGCAACACTGGCCAGCCTCGTCATTATCCCAGCCTTCTCACAGCATTGATTTTGTCCTGGCGCGAGCGTTTTGCGACGCCTGAACTCCCATTCATCGTGATTCAACTTCCCGACTGGGTCTTCAGTTCCGATGGCTACTCCTGGGCGTGGCTCCGCGGCGCGCAGGCGAGTGTCGCGAAGCAGGTGCCGCACACTTCGCTTGCAGTCGGCATCGAGACGACCGACGGATACAACCTGCATCCCAAAGAAAAGACCGAACTCGGCCGCCGCGCTGCACTTTGTGCCTTGCGCGATGTTTAAGGCCGCGACGTCCTTGCCAGTGGTCCAAGTTTCAAATCCGCACATGCCGTGCGTGGGTCGCTCATCGTTGACTTCGACACCGCAGACGGCGGGCTATCGACGCGCGACAACGAATCGCCACGCGGCTTTGCCATAGCCGGTGCCGACGGCAAATACGCGTACGCGGAAGCTACGATCAAGGGCAAATACGTCATCCTCAACAGCGACTCAGTCCCAAGGCCCGAAACCGTCCGCTATGCCTGGACCGGCGTTCCCGACTCAAATCTGACTGATCGATCGCGCCTACCCGCCGCGCCCTTCCGTACCGATGTGCTTTCGCCGCCGGAGGCAGAAATCCAACGTCGACCGGTTGCGCGCCAGGTCAGAATGAAGATGTACGAGGCGATCATCGATGGCAACGGCTCGATCTCCAGTCTCGGAATCGGCGGCAAGCAGTTCATGTCCAACGCGCTCGGGTTGGCCGGGGGAACGACCGTCCCCGGATGGTTCGGCCCGCGCGATCTATCGGACGTTCGCGAGCTGGGCCCCGGACGCGTGTTGTGTGGCGATTCCGAAGTCGAAGTCCTCTACGACTTCTCCGAAAACGAGATGGATTGGACGATCACCAACCGGAGCGGAAACGGAATCACCTTCCGCATCGCGCTTAATCCGAAGGTGAGCATCATGTCGATGGACAAACTGCTCGCGGTTTCGGCGTCGCGTGGCTCGGCGACGCTTGGGATCATGGGAGTCACCAAGATATCGCAGACCGAAGACGGCCCCGTTCTGGAAGTGTCCGTAGGGCCGCGATTAAGCCACACAGTCAAACTGCGCGTCGGCAATTGAACGATTTTGGTGCACCTCGCGACCTGCGAGGTGCGACCATTTACTTCTTGGGCGCGGTCTTCATCTTCGATTGCATCGCCTTCTGCATCGCCTCGTTCTGAGCTTTCGCCTCGTCGGGATTCACGGGCGCGGCCTGGGTGCCCTGGGTCGGCTTGTCATCACCGCAGCCGGTGGCCGGCAAACACGAAGTTAGAACGACCAAAACGAGAAGGCTTTCGATCGGTCGGCGCATTACACGCTGAAACATGCGTTCCCCTTGAGACGTAAATCCTTGAAGACGAGCAAAAGCCCCGAGGCCAACCTCGGGGCTCATTGAATCAAATGGGCGGTCAGACGAATCAATAGCTGTCTGCGCTAACCACTTCGCCAACATCCTTGGTGCCGAGCTTCCACCAAGTCATGCGGTCGATCGAATCCTTGACGAACTTCACGCTACCGTCGGCCATGAGCACGTTCACACCGCCGGAGTGGAAGCTGCTCGCCGGCACGGCCCACGACTGGTCGAGCCCGCAACCCGCACAACCGAATTCGCACGAACCCCAGGCGTATTGCTTATCGTTCGGGGTCTGGATCGTCTGGAACATCGTGTAAGCACGAGCACCAAACGCCCAGAGCTGGCCCTTATTCGACTGAATGCTCTGGTTCGCGGCAAACGCGGTCGAGCACGCTTGCAACCCTTGAATAATCACGTTGGGATTGGTCTGAGCGTTGTAAAGCTGAGCGCCAGGGTCATTCACGCCCTGCGTGCTATTGCCGCGGAAGCCGTTGCCCACCTGTGTCTTGCCAGTGATCGACTCGGAGTATGCAACCGTGTTCGTCGCACCATCGACGATATCGCGCAGGCCATAAGCCTGAAAATAGGTGAAAACGCCCGTGCTTCCGGTAGCGGAACAGGACGTACCGACGCCACCCCAGCAATTGTTCGTCATGAAGTTGGTTGTTGTTCCAACCGATGCGTAATAGTTGTTCAAATTCGGCCGAAGCGAATTAGGGTCGGACGGGCAGATGAACACGTTGAGCACAGTGTTCGACACCGAGCTGTTGATCGTGTAGCAAGGGTCGCCGAACGGGTTGATACCCCACGAGAAGTTCGCCGCATTGTAGAGCGGCTGTTGTTCCAGGAACGAAAGCATCAGCGCCTGGGCGCTCCAGCTACTCCAGATCAGGTCACTATCGCCCGGGCCATTCTTGGGATTCTTCGACGCGCCGAGCGGGAACACGTTCATGGCGCTGTGGTAATTGTGCATCGCCAGGCCGATTTGCTTGAGATTGTTGATGCACTGCGACCGGCGAGCGGCTTCTCGCGCTGCCTGGACGGCGGGGAGCAGCAGGGCAATGAGAACGGCAATAATGGCGATCACCACCAGCAACTCAATAAGCGTGAACGCGCGCAGGCTCCTGGTACGCATGGCAAACTCCTCGATTCGGTCGGCGAATGAATTCAAGAAAGGGGCGTCGGGCCCTGGCGAAAGGAAAACCGAGCGCTATTGACTATTCGCCGGTCGAACGAGGGTTCTCACATTTTCCACGCCAATTTTTCACAAGTTTTTGCGGCAACGCATAAAACCTGTTCTCAATCCATTGTTTGGTTTCAAGTTATGGCGATCTCACCAGGGATGATAATTCAGGAAAAAATGTCATGAAATCACGCAGGATGAGCCGGACATCGTGATGTTTAAGAAGTGTGCCGCATGTAAGTTGGAGTGCATCGGATTGGAGAACTGCTTGTTCGAGCCTGGCTTGTTTGAGCGAGCGAGAATTTAAATCGCCAAATCGAAAAAGATTTGTTCTGTCGATGAGCGAACTCTCGGGCAGTACATCATCGAATGCGGCGTCGACTTCGAGGGCGTTACCATGTCGGCTGACAGTTCAAATCTCGCGATGCGCCATCTGAGCGACCTGTTTCAGGTTGGCACGGTTGCAGGTTTGTCGGACGCCGAACTGCTTGAACGCTTCTTGCGAGGCGCGGAGAAGTCCGCCGAAACCGCTTTCGCTGCACTCGTCGAACGCCATGGAGCGATGGTGCTTCGCGTCTGCCGGGGGCTTCTCGCGAACCACCACGAAGCCGAGGACGCATTTCAGGCGACGTTCCTCGTCCTCGCTCGCAAAGCACGCACATTACGCGATCCCGCGCGGCTAACGAACTGGCTCTACGGCGTCGCGCATCGAACGGCTCGAAAGACGCGAGCCCAATCACTTCGTCGTGGCGCCGAACTGCGGGTAGGCGGAGACGCGATTGAGTCCGCAATCGCCGAAAGTGCACAGCGACCCGACGTGCTGCTTCTCCGGCGAGAGGAAATGCGCGTCGTTCACGAGGAAATCGAACGCCTTCCCGAAAAAGAACGTTCGGTCATCGTCCTGTTTTATCTCGAAGAGCTGACAGTCGAGGAGACCGCCCGCCGACTTCGTTGCACAAACGGCGCGGTCCGCGGCCGACTCGACCAGGCGCGAGACCGCCTCCGCAAACGGCTGGCGCATCGCAAGCTCACTGTGCTTTCCAGCGCCTTTCCGGCGGCGCTCTCGGCTCAAAAGGGCATGACGGCCATCGCACCCGAGCTACTTTCGGCAACCGTTCGCACCGCGATGGTCGAGGCCTCAAAAACGTTGAACGCGAGCGGCCTGCAAGCCGCATTCGCCGAAATGACTCGACAGATTTCGCGCAAGCCTGCGTTTTCACTAATTGCTTTGGGCACGATAGGCGTCATTTCAATTGCAGCGGCAATCCTCGCCGTCTCGCCTCGTCAAGGTTCGCAGCGCGACGCAAAAGACGCGATCCTCGCAACGCAGCCACCCACAACAGAGGCCCGGCGACTTGTCGAACGGATGGACTGGACCCTCTCGGATGTGAAGCCAGGCGAGCGGGCCATCGAACTCCAATCAGGCAAGGGAAGGGCAGGCAAACAGACCAAGTCGCTCATTCAATTCAAGGAAATCATGGCGCTGTCTGGCCTCGTGTTGGAAGGACTCAAACTCGCTCCGCTCGCGCACGTGGTCATTGATGGGCAACCTGCAGAACTCGCCGATCTTCGCGAAGGGATGCGCATCACTATCGAGCTACTCGAAGGAAGCCTCGAAGCAAGCGTTGTGAATGCCAGTACCGCAAACGAGGATTCTCCATTCGCAGGCATTGTCGAACGGGTCGATGCGTCAAATCGGCTTGTCACCCTCTCGGGGCTCGGGACAGTACAAAACCTCGAAAACGTGCAAATTGCGGACGACGCCAGGCTGTCGTGGTTCCGAGCCCGGCCCGATGAGGCGATCTCCTTCCAGGCACTTCGACTCGAAGAACTTCCAGTCGGCACGCCGGTGTCCATTCACCTCGTCATTCGTGAAGACGGTCAGTTGTCGATCGTTTCATTAACCGCCGCACGATAGCGGTTGGGAGAGTTCCTCATGCAAGAGTCGCCAAACGAGAAGCGGACGAAAACCGCGGTCGCCGGAGTTTGTGCGTGCGTCGGATTGCTCGCACTCGTCTGGTGGTTCGCGATCAGAAACGCTCAGCCAAGCGCGGATAGCCCCGAAGAATTGCTGCGCAAGGCGACGGCCGCGAAGTCGACGACGGAGGCGAAGCCAACAGGCAAGGTTGTTTCCGCCCAGGGAAAAACTGAGACAGGCACACCGGTCAGGGCAACGATGACCGAAATCGTCGACAAGAACGGCCAGAAGTCGTTCGTCCTGTCGCTCCCGCAACCGCTCAAGGAAGGGGAAGCGGCGATGCTCAAAATGCCCAACGGCGGCGGGATCGAGGTTTCTCATCCCAAGGAAGGGCAGAAAGTTGGTCCCGGCGGCAGACCCGCACAAGATGCAACCAAGTAACGAATCATAATGTGGTTATGACATACTGTATAGAATTCATCCTCGACAGAAATTCTACCGGAGCGAAGTCTCATGAGACCGCGAAGAACCGGCTTCACACTGATCGAATTGCTCGTGGTGATCACGATCATCGGCCTGTTAACAGCCCTTTTGTTGCCCGCCGTGCAATCGTCGCGTGAATCAGCCAGACGCATGCAATGCAGCAACAATCTCAAGCAGATGGGCCTTGCATTCGCATCTTACCACGGCACCTGGGATGTCTTTCCCATATCCTGGGACGGCCCCGTACCGCTCTTTCTGAACGCGCCCATCGATCCTCTGAATTTGCCGACATTTTACACAAACCTGCTGCCATACATCGAGCAAGGAAACGCTTCGCCAGCCGATCCTCGACCGATTTCGCAGTTCCTTTGCCCAAGCCGGCGCGGTCCAGATTGCGGTGCACGAGCAGACTACGCCGTAGGCCGGCATCCCGATGATTTCCTGCAAAACAACTGGCTCAGCGTTCTTGGGGGCCCGTTTGTAATGCATGACGGAACCATCGTGCTGCGAGGTGGTGTGGGCCTGCACCAAATTGGCGGAGCAGATGGGTCATCGAACACGATGATGCTCTCGCACAAGGCGATGGCGCCGGCGAACTATTATCACAACGGTTGGGCCACGCAATCGGGCGACAACGGTGGTTGGGTCGGCGGGATCGATCAATTCGAGTTCAAACGTGATCCACGATCTTTCGTCGCCGATTTGAACTCGCCCGAAATGTTTCGCTACATAGGTGCTTCGCATCCGGGGGGAATTCCATCCCTGTTCGCCGATGGCTCTGTGCGTACGCTTACCTACATGACATCGAACGACCTCATCCCGCGACTATGGGCCTGGAACGACGGCAGCATCTCGACGAACGCTCAATAACCAATGATCTTCAAGTTTGACCCAAAGCCCTCGCACTTCGTCGATCGACAGAGTGCGGGGGCTTTCGTTTCTACGCGATTGAAAGTGTCAAAAGCTCGTGGCGCCAAAGTCGTACGTCCAACCAATCGAAATATTATTGAAGTCGCGCAATTGACTTCCACTTTCCCCCAGACTGAAATCAATAGGACTCAATCCGCGACCGACCCGGCGAACCTCTCCCAAGGGAGCAACTCTATGTCGCTGCAAATCCCCCTCACGCCCTTTCGCCTATGGCAAGGGTGTCTCGCGATCGTGATGACGGCCGGCGTTTGTGCTCAAGACGTAAAACCCGCCAAACAACTCATCGCTGGGACAGTCGTTAACACAGAGGGCAAGCCCGTCGCCGGCGCGGATGTGATTTGCAAAACCAGGGAGAGCGAGATCAAAGGGAAGTCTGGGGCCGACGGCAGTTTCAGCATCGCGCCGCCGTCGCCAAATCTCGCCTTTGGTTCGGTGCTTAACGCGCGTGGCGCAGACGACACAATTTCCAATTTCATATCGCTCTATTCTCTTGCTTCCGATCCGAATAAGCCGCTTAAGCTCGTTCTCAAGCCCAAACGCAAGCTCGAAGTTCTTGTTGTTGATGACGGCGGAAAACCAATCCCAGGCGCTAGCGTTCATTTCGGAAGTCACTGGGTTGAATTTGGTGCCGGACGTACCGACGAAAACGGCGTCTGGAAGTTTGACATTCCAGCCGACCCCTTCGCATGGAAAGTCCTCGCGTTCAAGTCGAACCTGGGTCTTGACTATGCACAATCGGCGAACTCGATGGCCGTGGATAAGTCATCGCGCGACCTGGCAAGTCGTATTACGCTGAAACTCGACGGCGCGATGCCACCACTCAAGGTTAAAACGGTCGACTCCCAGGGCAAACCCGTCGCAGGCATCGAAGTCGCCCCATGGCTCATTCAACGCCCCGGTCAGCAGGAGCAACTCAACGGCACGCTGAAGGCTCATGCGGTCACCAATGATCGCGGCGAGGCGACGCTCGACTGGTTGCCTCAAAAGAGCGGCACGGACCGCCCGAATGTCTTTCAGATTCTCGCCTATGGCACGGGTTATGTTGTGCTCGACCATAGCACGGTCGCGCCCGACACAACGAAAACGCCCGACGCTGTCCTCACAATCACGATGCATCGCCCCGTCCAACTCGCAGGGCGCGTCACCGGTTCCGATGGGCGTCCCATCTCTGGAGCGAAGGTTTCAGCGCACGGCGCTGGATCGATGAATGGATTCGCGAGAGAAAGTTCGACCGATGCCGACGGACGCTATTCGTTCGAAGCCTATCCCGACCACATCTACATCATCCGGGCGACGAAGAACGAGTTAGTTTCACCGATCACGTCGGGCATCATTCTCCGCGAAGGCGCACCCGTAACGAATGCCGACTTTGTGCTTGGCGCAGCAGTGAAGCTTCACGGCAAGGTGACCTACGGCAAGGGTAAAAAGCCTCTTCAGGATTTTCAGGTCACAGCCAGATTCAGCAAGGGACAGATTCCCGACGAACTGAAAAAACCGGGAAATCGCTTCTACCTCGAACAGTACATCGATGTTTCGCAAATGACCGACAAGGATGGTGAATACACCCTGTTTCTCGGCCCGGAAGCGTATGAAGTGTTTTCGTTCTCCATATCGGACCGGAAACCAACTCCCCTGAAACTCACAGCCAACGATCTCGGCAAAGAACAGATCAAAGATTTCGATTTACCGCGAGCGCTTAAACTACCCTTGGTTGTTCGAGTGATCGACGAGGCAGGAAAGCCCGTCGCCAACGCGACGCTTGAAGGAGCTTATCGCTCGAACGGATCTTACTTCCGCGCTGTTAAGGCCGACCCCGAGGGCGTGTTTCGCGGCGATAGGGTCTCGGATCCACTCGAGCTTGCGGCGTTCTCATCTGACCGAAGTTTAGCTGGGATTGTCAGAATCGATGAGGACACGACAGAGACGCGAGTTGTTGTAAAACCGGCTGCAAATGCGAAGGGAAGATTGGTCGACCAAGCTGGTGCGCCGATCGTCGACCGCGACTTCGAATGCGGAATTCTTGTGTATTCCGGTCCGACCAAGATGTCACCTTTTTCCTATCAATTCGGCGCAAGAACAAAGACCGACAAAGACGGGCGCTTCGCCATCCCCGGCATGATCGTCGGCGAAGAGTACCACTTGCATATCTACGTCGATCAGTATCTTCGTTCGCCACAAAATCCCATCAAACCGACTGCGAGTGGGGACTTGAATTTGGGCGATCTGGTCATCGACCTGACGCCGCCGAAACCCTACACCCCGCCTACGGCCGCCGACCGCGCCGCGACTTCCTTTGCAGCGCGGAAGGAAATGTCAACGAAGGAGAAGATTGCTTACACGCTTGTCGAAGCGAAGCGAGAATACACACGGCCGCTCGTGCTCTTGGGCAATCCCAAGAATGCGGAAACAATCGACATGTTTCGGCTTTTCGACGCGGTTTCCGAGCAGTCGCAAGCCGACGACAAGAAAACCGCTGGGGATCTGCGCTGGGAGTTCGAACTCGCTTCTTTCGACATCACCAAGCCTGACGTCCTCGCCTGGGTAAAAGACGCGGGAATTTCGATGGCCGACAATCATCCGTCACGATTGTTCGTTTTGAACGACGACGGCAAAGTCGCGGCGACGATTGACCTCAAGCTCGACGCGAAGAAGGAGCTCGACGCCAACGCCATTGCGAAGTTTCTCCGCCAACACAAGCCACCGACGCGCGACGCCGAACGCATGCTTAGCGACGGCCTCGACGTGGCGAAACACGACAAGAAACGAGTCTTCTTGATCATGTCAGCATCGTGGTGCGGTCCATGCCGGATGCTCGCGCGATTCCTGGCGGCGAACAAGTCCGACTTCTCGCCGCATTATGTCTTCGTGAAGCTCGACATGAGCCGCGATACGCACGCTGAAGACCTGCGCACGCGATTCCAAGGAAAAGACGCGGCGAACGGCGTCCCCTGGTACGTCATTCTCGACGAAAACGGCAAGCCGCTTGCCACCTCGAACGCGAAAGACCAGGTGTACGACGGAGTTGAATCCACAAATATCGGCTTCCCTAACGAGGCGAAGGGTATCGATCATTTCATAGGAATGATCAAGGAAACAGCGAAAGAGATGAAGCCGGAAACGCTTCAAAAAATCCGCACGGCCCTCGAAAAGAAGTCGTAAGCCAGGTGCCCTCTCGTTCAAGCTCTGAGCGAGAGGGCGTCGTTTCCCCTACGACTGTTTGGCCCGAGATTTCCTTGTTTCATTGAGATCCGCATGCCTTTATGTCAGCCGTGAAAGTTCGGGAAATGACGTTCGATCATCGCTCTCATTTCGAAGCAAGCTAACTCGCCCCGTGTGTGTCGCAGATGAAATTGCTGGCTGAGGCCGAGGAAACCGTTCATCAACCTGAAGTAGCGAGACGTTTCCAACCGATCAAGTTCATCGACCGTTGCCAGAGCAAGATTCTGCAAATCGCCAGCACGCATTTGGAAGACCCGCCGAATTCTTCGGAGTAAACTCCTGAACCATGTTAGGAGGTACTCCATGAAGTCGGGCGATTTCAAAATGGCACCGAAGGACTGGGACACAGCGGCGGAAACGTATGCACGCCTCCGCGAGCCGCTCACGCTCCCTTACGGTCTCGACACGCTCGCGGCTTTGTCGCTCATGCCAGGTGAGCGACTGCTCGACCTCGCCACCGGGACGGGTGGCGTCGCCCTCGCGGCTGCGCGTCGGGGAGTCGAGGTCGTCGCAGTCGATTGGTCGTCGGGGATGGTTAGCTACGTCGACTCACGAGTGAAGAGCGAAGGAGTTGATGGCGTCACTGCGCGTGTGATGGATGGTCAACACCTGGATCTGCCGGCCAATCATTTCCACGCGGCTTGTTCGGTATTCGGGCTGATGTTCTTCCCCAACCATCGCGCGGGCCTGGCCGAATTGTTACGTGTACTCAAGCCCGGCGGGCGAGTTGGAATTGCAGTATGGCAGCCTCCATCACAAATGAAGCATCTTGCGATCTGGGAACAGGCAGCTCGCGCATGCTACCCTGAAGCTTCCGATTTCCCTCGCCCGGCTGCTTGGCTGCAGATGGATTCCGCGGAAGGCTTACTTCGCGAGTTGAATGAGGCAGGTTTTCGGGATATCACCGTCACGTCGATTGCCCACGATTGGCAAGTTCCGTCGGTGCGGTGGCTCATGGAAAACGCCGATGCAAGTCAGTCGCTTGCGGAATACCTCGGGCCCGGTTCCCGCGAACGGATTCGAGGTTATGTCTGCACCCAACTGCAAAACGACTACGGCGATAGACAGTTCGCTCTCACCGCTCACGCCAATATCGCGATCGCCTTCAAATAGCGCTCGAAGGATCTAACCATGAAGATCTCGATCAAAGCAAATCGTCGGAAAGAGATTACCCTCACCGGCGTCGCACTGACCGGCCTACTTCTCGCAACTTTTGCGACTTACGGCGACGACAAAAGGGTCTCGCCTGACAACAACGGAGCGAACGCCGCTGAGAGCCACAAACACGAAGATGCCCAGCATCATCACGCCTTCACCAACCCTGTAGAACTCGCGAAGAAGTGGAACGATCCGAAACGCGACAAGTGGCAGCACCCAGAAGAGATTATTGCAGCGCTTGCCCCGAAACCCGGGGCGACCGTTGCCGACCTTGGTGCCGGAACCGGTTACATGACGGCCCATCTGAGCAAGCCTGTGGGCAAAGGCGGTACGGTGATCGCGATCGACGTCGAGGCGGCGATGATCGACTTTCTTGCAAAGCGTGGTAGTGAACTTGGACCAGCCAAGATCGAACTACGGAAGGTGAGCGCAGACAATCCCGCTCTACAGGCTGCGAGTGTCGACGGAGTGCTTACCCTGGATACCTGGCATCATATCAACCACAGAGAAGCATACGCCAAGAAGATCTATGAAGCTCTTAAGCAGGGCGGACGGTTTGTTTTGGTGGAAACCGAAATCAATGCGGAGGCCGGGCCGCCGAAAGCGATGCGGCTTGAGCCGGAGCAGGTGATGAAGCAATTGAAATCGGCGGGGTTTCGCGTCGAAACTGTGCGCGAATCGATGCCCCGGCATTACATGATTGTTGCATACAAAGATTAACTGATGGGAGGCCTGCGGACGAATTGGCCAGGCGTGCAGCCGTAAGCTCGGCGAATTTGGGCATTCAGGTGGCTCTGGCTGGCGAATCCAACCTCCAGTGCAACGTCGGCGATTATACCTCCCATTTGCAGAAGCTCCCGCGCCCGTTCAACTCTGCGGTCAACAACATACTGGTGTGGCGTCTTTCCGGTCGACGCCTTGAACAGCCTGGAGAAGTGAAATCGGCTTCGTCCCACAACTGAGGCCAAGTCCTGAAGCTTAAGAGGCGAATCGAGATTAAGGGCGATGTATTGATCCAACAGCGCCAACTCCTCGTCCAAGAGGCGCGCCACGGGTTCGTATGATCCAAGATCGTTGGTGTATTCACGGCTCAAGTGCACGCCAAGAGCCGTTGCGAGTGACGCTGCGAAGAGTTCGCTCCTGGTCCTGTCCCGACGTTCGGCTTCGTCAGCGAGTGAAGTGACAATTCTCTCAATGACCGAATCCTTGCGCATAATCGCCGGGGCGATCTTGTTTTGAATCGACCCATCGCACTCAGCGATCACTCGGTTGAAAATGATGGGAGACAAGCACAACAAAATGCTCTCGTACGCTTTCTCACAACTCACTGCCGAAATCACGTTGGCCGGGCAAAAGAAGACATCGCCAGAGCTTGGACGGACGGAGCGGCACTTGCCGTCCCCGTAACACCAGACCGACGGACCGGGGCTTGAAAGCAACACAGTGATGGCGTGGTAATCGTGGGTATGTCGTCCAAATCCCGCGCCCGGTGGCCGGACCGCTCGGTGCAAACTCACCCCTTCGGCGAGGCGTGTGGCAGTCGAGGGTGTGGGTAGCATTTCAACTTTCATGCTTGTCTCATCTTCATCTCTCGTACGACTGGACCCTTTCTGATCTTAACGACAACGCTTGAAAAGCGTCGAGACAACTGGCGCGGGGCGGCATGTACTGATCAATGCTGCGAGTCAGCCAGAGGCGTCACCTTTTAGCTCTGTCGACGATTGGGAATGCATTTGCTCGAACCCTTATCTGTACTAACGCTGTCTACGTCGAGGTTGCACCATGCCCGGCTATCCTTACGAATTCATGACGTGCGTTGATGAGACGGCGGGTGGGAATTTCATCTCTTTGGGGTGCTGCGGAACGCATGTGCGGCGATTATGCTCACGCTTGTGTGTCCGATCGACCGGGCCTCGCAATCGACTTACGCGGACCAGTTCTATGACCAAGATCACCTACCGCGACGACCGAGATCTTCCCTTCGACTCGCTCGTCGCGCTTTATCGCGCGAATGCTTGGTCTTCAGCAGAGAAGGGGGCCGCACTTCGCGAGGCAATGCGAGGATCGCATTCTGTGATCAC
Organism: uncultured Isosphaeraceae bacterium; assembly: GCA_945957605.1. GTDB lineage: Bacteria > Planctomycetota > Planctomycetia > Isosphaerales > Isosphaeraceae > CAMFLR01. The sequence goes on along the minus strand of CAMFLR010000001.1, from coordinate 958,837 downwards.
AGCCTGGGCACAAGACCAGTTGGTCGGGCTCGGCAATACGCTCTCAGATGGTCATCTGGTTGTCTATTACCCGCACTTGTTGGTACATCCCGACTTCCGCCGCCTTGGGATTGGTGCCGAGATTCTGCGTCGGTTGCGTAGCCGTTACGAGGAACTTCACATGCACATTCTGGTCGCCGACGGGCGGGCGATCGAGTTCTTCGAAAAATGCGGCTTCATGCGCGCCGGCGAGACTCAGGCGATGTGGATTTACTCTGGCGGCGAGCATTGAAGCCATTTGGTCTGGGCTTTTTCGGTTCCCTTAGGGATTCAGTCCAATTGGCCGGCCTCTGCGTAGTTCAGACAGCGACCTCGCTTGATGATCTTCATGGCTTAATATTCAAAACATAAAGGGTTGATCGAAAACTGCGTTGAATTGACTGCTTCTCGAGCTATCTGAGCGGCACGGTTTCGGCGTTATATAATGAAAGAAGCGCGTGAGCGAAGTATCCGAGCGGAATCCCGCGATCGTTTGGCAAACAGTGTTCAGTAAATAAAAAGTTAAGCATTATTGTGTGTGCGAATTAGCTCGGCTTTTCAGCTTTTTCCGATTTGGAGCGATCTTTCCTCGCCCGCGCTTTGTTTCCAATCGAATACAGCAGCGCATAGGTCTCATCCAGAACGGCGACGCAATCTGCGTATCCGGCCCGCAAAAGTTCGGCGCGGCTCAAGCGGAGTCCAGCGATCGCGTAGAACAACTCTTCACCAATCTTCGCGGGCGATCGAGGGAGCTTTCGCGCTGACGGTGTCCAACTCCATTTCGGGATGAGCTTCTTCAACTCGTGAATGAGTCGCTTCAAAATCGAGGACGGGATCCTGTCTTCAACTGGCGGCAAATACTTCCCAGGTACGAATCTTTGAAGAAATGCAATAACTCGTGCGCAACGAATAATGAAAACCACCGAGCGAAACTCGTCCTGAGAGAGCACCGGCGTCGGTTCGGCTTGAGACGCGTCAACGTCCTTAGACTCAACCATGTGGCGTTTTTCCAACGGTTTAGCGTGCAGTAATAACCCGCACTTCAATCAGGAATTCAAGGCGCAGACTTTTGCCGCCATCTGAGACTAACGCGGCGTGTTCTTCGACGCAATCTCGCAGATTCCGTGAAGCCGAGCTCAAGATCGCAGTAACAGAGAATCCATTAGCCTCTATTCAGAGACTAATCCCAAACATCGACGGAGTCAGCCAATCAGAGCAACGACCGAACCGCCTCGACAATATGATCAGCGTCAATCCCAGCGATTTTGAGCGAGACTTCAGGCGGAGCCGAACCGGGCATACTGGAGACTGCGAGTTTAACGACCCTTGGATGGCTTCCGCCATCGCCCGCGAAAACTTCTAAAACTGCATCGCCCAGGCCACCCTCGGGCCAATGATCCTCGACGACAACCAGCCTGCCACCTGTCTCACTCGCCGCGCGGCGCAGGGTGTCGCCGTCGATCGGCTTGACAGAATAAAGGTCGAGAACGCGGACGGCGATCCCTTTCTTCGCCAGGCAATCGTGGGCTTTAATCGCTTCGTGCAATGTAATGCCGGCTGCGGCGATTGTCGCCTGATCTCGGTCGGATCGTCGCACTACCTTGCTGCCCCCGACCTCGAAAGTCTCGGCGGGTTCGTAAATCACCGGCGTTTTGCCGCGCGTGCTGCGGATGTAGGAGATACCGTCGCGTTTCGCCATCAAGGCGACGAGTTTCGCCGTCTGGTTTGCGTCGCAAGGGTAGAAAATGGTGCTGCCAAACACAGCCCTCATCATTGCAATGTCTTCCAGGCCCATCTGCGATGGTCCATCTTCGCCGATGCTCGAACCGGCATGAGACCCGCAAAGGCGGATCGAGGCGCCCGTTACAGCGGCCATCCGAATTTGATCGTATGCACGAGTGAGAAAAGCCGCGAATGTCGAAGCGAACACGACTTTACCCAGGACAGCTAATCCGACGGTAGCGCCTAGCATCTGCTGCTCGGCGATGAACATCTCGAAAAAGCGATCGGGATAGGCTTTCTTGAACTCGTCGGCATGCGTCGAGTTGGATACTTCAGCATCAAGCACGATCATTTCAGGGATGTGAGAACCCAGGGCGACCAGGGCGTCGCCGTACGCCTTGCGCGTCGCCTCCTCGTCGCCGACGTGATAAACCTTGGGTTCAAACGGACGCGGCTTAGCTCGGGGAGCGGCGATTGCCGGCTCCGGTTTGAGCGTTTTGACTTGAATCGACCGAACGCCACCGAGTTCGGCGATTGCCTTCTTCGCCAGCTCGTCGTCGAACGCCTTGCCGTGCCAGCCTTCCTTGTTCTCGACCTCGGGAACGCCTCGTCCCTTGATCGTGCGAGCCACCAGCAGCGTCGGACGTTCGCCGGAGCTTGTGGCCTCAGCAAACGCTTGGTCGATTGCCGTGAGATCGTGGCCGTCGATCTCGATCGCGTGCCAACCGAATGCCTGGGCGCGGTGGGCGTACGTGCCGCCGTCCCAGCCGAGATCGGTCGGCCCGCGCTGACCCAGGCGATTCATATCAAGGATGGCGACCAGATTGTGGAGCTTGTAAAACTGGGCCTTGTCAAACGCTTCCCAGATCGAGCCCTCGGCCATCTCACTGTCGCCGAGTAGCACCCAAACACGATACGGCAGCTTGTCGAGATATTTGGCGTTGAGAGCCATGCCGACACCGATCGGCAACCCCTGGCCGAGCGAACCAGTGGCCACGTCAACCAACGGTAACACCCGAGGGTTTGGGTGCCCTTCAAGCCTGCTGCCCGGCTTGCGGAGCATCAACAATTCCTCGTCAGAGATCGCTCCGACCGCTTTGAACATCGCGTAGAGCAGGGGGCACGCATGCCCCTTGCTGAAGATCAGGCGATCGTTGTTTGGCTGCCGGGGATCGCCCCAGTCGAATCGGAGGTATTTGCTCATCAGCACAGCCATCAAGTCGGCCGCCGAGAGGCTTGAAGTAGGATGGCCCGATCCAGCGGCCGTTGTGCATCGAATGCTGTCCACGCGAAGCTGGGAGGCCAACTCCTGCCAATCCTTATGCTGATCGGACATCGGCCGCATCTCCTGAATTCAGGACGTCTCCCAGCCAAATGCCAGGATGGATCCTCGGACGCGACATCGTTTTTTGATCGAATTGGCGTGTCCGCACATTTAGTCGAGTCAGCAATTACCGGGCCGGATTCTCAAAACCACATCAGTAAATTGGTAGACAATTGGATAGATGGCCGCGGCTAATGAAACGAATGCGTTTCAAGCGTTAGCGGTCGATCGTGCCTTGCTTCGTCTTGAATTCCATGAACGTGCTGAACGGTACCTGTACCCCGCGGTCATTCTTCAAGGAAAGACGTGATGGATCTGCGACGAACTGACTGAGTTTTTGCTCAGTCTGCTTGTCGTCGCCAACAATGTGGGTCAGGTTTTGCAACGAACTTGCAATCGACACTCCATTCTTGATCGCAACGTCATTCTTGATGACGAGTTCATGATGCGGAAATTTGCTTGCGAGCAGTTTGAAGAGATTCGCCAGGTCTTTGCGGTTCAGCAACTCATCCAGGAACGAATCGGGCCGCACGTCGGTGTTCGAGTTTTTCATACCCAGTACACGTACGGAAAACCCTCCAGCCGCGACGAAGACAGGAACCGCGGGCGGCTCGAAGAACTCCACGCTGAAATTCATCGTCCGGCATTTTTCCTCGAGCTCTTTAATGATCTGGCCCGAGGGCTGTTTGCGGTCCGCCCGATCCTGCAATTGGATGAGAAAGGATCCCGCGCTTGAGTTGCGGTTCTCGGTCCGGATTTGATAACCCGCCAGTGAGGTGACCGAGGAAACCCCTTCGACACTCTTGGCGATCGCAGCCACTTCCTGGCATTTGGCGCTCACATATTCGAACGTCGAACCTTGAGGTAGCTCGACGGCCGCATAAATCAAGTCACGGCGATCGGCCGGTACAACCTGATACTCGATACCAGGTGGGATCGACTCCGGCTTGATCTGTTTGAGCTGAGCTTTCACGGCCTCGATGACCTTGGACGCGTTGGAGCCGTGGGTCGGTTTGACCACGATCATCGCTGCGGGAAACCCGTCCACGTCCAAGAACATATCGTGGAACGAAGAGTCCAACTCGACTTTGCCGACATCCTTGAGCTTCAGGACCTCACCGTCGGGAGCGGCCTTTAAAACAATGTTTTCATATTGCTCCGGCCTTGTCGCACGTCCGACATGGGTGAGTTCGTATTGCTTCGACTGCTCGAAGTGCATGGCACGCCGCTCGGGTGAGTCGACCATACTGCATCCCAAGAGGGCATTCTTGATGTCCTGGGGTGTCAGGTTGTTCGCGCGCATCCGCGCTGGGTCAAGCCGGATTCGGACCGCATTCCCGCGATCGCCGAGGATCGTGACGTTGCCAACTCCCTGCACACGCTGGATTTCAGGTAGGAAGTTGACCTGGGCGAAACTGTAGACAAACTTCGAATCGGCCTCGAGATGAGTCGAGTAAATGTTCACATAGATCAAATCGCCTTCCGGCGTGAAGAAGCTGCGCTCGCTGGTCGCTACGATCGTTACGCTCGCGATGGTGCACGAGGACAGCAAGACGACCAAGCCTGACTTCCACCTGGCTAGAGCCATGGTTTCATAACTCCTGCGAACAGAGAGTTGCTCAACCGAAGTATCATGTCGTCGTCTGCCGGACTCGGTCAGGTGATCTATTGTCGCTCGCTACCGATATCAAGTCTGAAGCTTATCAAGCTGGAACAGCTGGATTGTCGTTTACAACTTGGCTTGAGAAACAGCGTCTCGGCTTCCGAAACACTCCCCACCTTCATTTGAAACGATCGTAACTTTACTCATTCGAACCTCAATGAAGTCAAGACATGTTGCCTAACCTCAGTCATTGATTCTCCCCGAAAGCCAGAACGACCCGGAAAGAATTCCACCAATCGTTGGAGTGGCGTCGAGCAGGGCCGGATCGATCACGACGTCATAAACACCCCCGAGTGTGTCGACGAGAACCCAGTAGAAGGCGTCTTCGGTCAAGTCATTCGTTCGGCGTTCGGATTTCACGATTTGGCCAGTAAAGATGGCGTGCGCCAGTGGTGGTCCGTTGCTTTCTTCGGGCGACGAAAAGAGGCCTGTTGGGATGAACGATCGCGATGCGAATCTTCGGCCTTCGCCCTGGGACGCTGAGAACTCCTCGGGAGTTGCGAACACCGAGACTTCGTGTGCGAACGCGACGATTTGTGCGGCGGTTAAAGTCGGGAGATCAAGGTCGTCGTGAAGCTTCGCGTCGGGCGCGTCGAAGACGAATGGGTAACAGCCGTCGTCACCCAACTCGCCGCCGGGGTCGGCCCAGGCGTGCCAGGCACCGTCGAGCGCGCTATCGTCTGGTCGCGCAATGCTGCCAGTAATTTTTACGCGGACGACCGACTCACCGGAAAAATGCGGCGCCATGCCAACTAATTCATTGTTGTCATCGAGTTGAAGCCACAACTCTGCGCCACTTCGAGACGACCAACGAAGGTACTGTCCATAAGGTGAGTCATACGCTTCGCAATCCTCGGCCACGCGATTCACAAGCTCTACATATTCGTCTTGGCTCGCGACGTTCATACCGATCGATGACAGATGACTTGCCATGGTCTCGCCTTGAAATCTTCATTTGTGTCTTTGGAACTGACAAATCAACATGCGGGTTTCCTGGCGAAATCTAACCGCTCAGACGGATCAGAACGCCGCTGCCGTCCATAGAGTATCGTCATGCCGAACCTTAGCTCAAGCGAAATCGTTCGCGTTGATTGCAGATGATTAACATGGCTTGAAGTTTTTCGATTTCGCTTGTCGAAGTGGAATCGTAGATGAATTGAATCTTATGAAGATTCGGGCTAACTGTTGATGTGTACGGACGGTATTGTTGCGTGCCGCACCTTCAGGAACCTTGAAATTGCCACGATGTTGAATACGGTTCTGTCGTCGGTACGTAAACACGAAGACTGTGGTCGTAGCGCATTGTCATCCCCGTTTCGGTTAATGGGCTTTGCGACACTGCAGTGGCATACTCAGTTCTATCCAATGCAGACCATGAGTATCGAATGAAGGCTACGAGGCCTCGATAGGTCCGTTGAGATCAATGAAGGGACTTTCCCATGGGACGCGGCGTTGGGATGCTTGGAAATGTCCTGCTGTTCGGCATTTTCGTTTACACATTTGGCGCCAGTTTTCTTGGCAAATTGAATCTCGTGATGCTCGCCGCGATCGTGGTGGCACTGTTTCTCCTTCCATTCATCATTGGTCCGCTTTTGATTCATAAGAACTATTGGAGTTCGCTCGAACCGAGTTTGGTCCCTTTCGACCCCGAGGGGCCCGCGTCGCAAGAAGACCTTCGGTCGCATTTCGCCGACACTGCCGAAGAGTTCAGACGCTTCGGATTTAAGCCAGAGCGTTACTACCGAACCAAACAGGCATTTAGTAACGCCGATGGGTCAGTTTTACTTTTCCAAAACGAAGAGACTTGCGAGACAGTGAGAGTCGTCTCGGCCGCCAGCAGAAGCGGAAAAAACTCCGCCTCTCACTTGGTATTTAGCTCGGAGTTTTCGGATGGGACCGAGGTTATCACCTCAAATCGTTCGACGAGTCGAATCTATCCGCCTGCGAAACCGCCTTATTACGGTCGAGCTTTCCCTCAGGTCCGCGATGTCGGCTATCTGTTGCTGGTTCATCGAGCTCGAGTCGAGAACCTCGCGGCGGGACGAATCCCGTTTGACTCCGTCGCCGGCGACCCGGACGGCTACATTCGGCGAGTTGACTTCGAGGAGCCCTATGCTCACTTCGTCGCGTGTGGATACAACTACGTTGACGAGATGGCCCGCGTTCACCGCCTGACATGGAAAGGGGCAATCCTCGCAGCCTGGAAGTCGACTTCTCCCGTGAAACAAATTCGCCTTTTTTTCGAGAAGATGATAGCGGCGCGACAATTGAGCAATCTGAAGGCAGGTCGACCGGTCTATTGATAGTTGATGTCCCCCGAAGCAATTGAACAAAAATTCACCGCCGAAAACAAAGCGAAATAGAGAGGTAAAATTCTGCTCTCTTGTGACTTCAATGTGCCAATTGTGATCAATCTGTGTGGATTGCTGATTGCGAACTTGGGCATGCGGCGCAGTAACAATTCCGGCGTGTTGAAGTTAAGATTGGTTGGTTACCTGGTTTCGCCAACCGTTACAAACGTGACTGGAAATCACGATTCAGGTTCTGCATCCCTATCAAGCCGTTTGGTTTTTCGATTCCAGCAAGCAACTGCCCATTTGACCCATTGTATCTCCATCGGGTTATTGCGATAAACAATCTGTCGTTCATGAAAGCAGGAATTGGGGATCGCTCGATGAAATCAAAGCCTCTCGGAGTCGCGAGGCTCAAGGAGTTTGCGGTCGGAATTCTTTCCGGCGCCGCTGGATTTGTGGCCAGCTATGTGGCGTGGCCGCACCTGAGATCCTCGCCGTGGTTTTTTGGTTTCACCGCCGTCGTCGTGACGGCCTGGTTTGCCGGTTTTCAGGCAAGCCTGCTCACCACGATTCTGCTTGCGATCACCGGCCGCTATTTTTTCATGGCACCCTATCGCTCGTGGTCGCTCAATAGCACCAGCGAGCTTTTCCTGCTTACCTTCCTCGGCGTGGCAACTTTTCTCGGCTTCCTCACGTCGTCGCGCAGGAGGGTCGAGCGATCGCTGCGCGAGACTCGCAGACGTCTGGAGTCCGCCCTCGCCGCGGGCGCAATCGGCACATGGACCTGGGATATTCAAAACGATAGCGTGGTCGCCGACGGCAATCTCGCCGCGCTGTTCGCGATTTCCCCGGCGGACGCATCCGGCGGGTCATTCGAACGCTATTTGAAGGCCGTACATCCGGACGACATTGCGACCGTCAGACGGGCGATCGGCGACGCGATTAGCGGCGGGAACGCTTACGCGCAGGAATTCCGGCTGCTTCGTCCCGATGGCTCGATTCGCATCGTCTACTCGCGCGGGCTCGTCGAGCGCGACGCGAAATTGCGGGCGGTCGAACTTTCGGGCGCAGTGGTCGATGTGACTGAGATTCGCGAGGTCGAAAAAGCCCGTCTCAAACTCACCGTCCAACTTGCCTCCCAGGCCCGAACTTTTGACACTGCGCTGTCGCATACGGCGGATTTCGTTTACACGTTCGACGTCTCGGGCCGCTTCACCTACGCGAATCGCCGACTCCTCGCCTCGTGGGGTAAAGAGTCACATGAAGCAATCGGCAAAACTTTCTTTGAACTCGGTCATCCCACTCCGTTGGCGGATCGATTGCATCGTGAACTCCAAGACGTCGTGACATCGAAGTCGCGCATCAGCGGCGAGGCAGAGATTACGACGGATCGTGGTACCCGGCATTACGAGTACATTTTCGTGCCGGTGATCGGCGAGAACGGCGAGGTTGAGGCCGTTGCGGGATCAACGCGCGATATCACCGAACGAAAGCAGATTGAACAGGCGACCCGGAAACGCGCCGAACAGCTTCACAAGCTGGCGGGAATCGCGACACGCATTAACACCGCGCGTGACCTCGATTCGGTGGTTCGAGTCATTACGGAAGAGGCCCGGGCTCTGATCGGCGCGCGGGAATCCGCGACGGCGATGGTCCAAACGCCGAGCGATCGTGAGCCTGTGAAGGTCATCTCCACTGCAGCCAATAAGTCGACGACGCCAATCCAGCAGGACCTCGAAAGCAGCCTGCTTTACGAGGCGGTCAAGGCGAACAACGAGCCGATTCGGATTCAGCAGCATGAGCTAGCGAGCGACCCGCGCTGGCCGGATATGAGCAAGATCGCAGTGGCGGTTCCGACCAACAACGGTTGGCTCGCAGCGCCGCTGGTCGGCCGTAATGGCAAAACGCTGGGCTTGCTGCAACTCGCCGATAAAGAAGCAGGAGAGTTCGACGAGGACGATGAGGCGATTCTCGTTCAACTCTCGCGTCTTGCAGCAATCGCGATTGAAAACGCCAAGCTTTACGACGAACTGAGGCGAAACGACCGGCGCAAGGACGAATTTCTCGCGATGCTCGCTCATGAATTGCGAAATCCGCTCGCAGCCATCAGCAACGCCGTCGCTGTCACGGAAATCAGCAAGACCGAGGAAGACCGGGAGTGGGCGACCGATGTCACCAATCGTCAGGTCACTCATCTGACGCGGCTGATCGATGATCTGCTCGACGTCTCGCGGATCAGCCGCGGAAAGATCACGCTAAAGAAACAGAGTGTTGAAGCATCGGCAATTCTTGAAAACGCGATCGTTATCATGCGGCCGCTTATTGAGGAACGCGGGCACCAACTGAACGAATCGATCGAACGAGGAAACTTGTGGGTCAATGTTGATCCCACGCGTCTCGAGCAGGTTCTGGTTAATCTGCTCAACAATGCCGCGAAATATACCAAGAATGGCGGAATCATTGATGTTTCGGCGGCGATTGCCGGCCGGGAAGTCGTGATCACCGTTAAAGATAACGGAATCGGCATTCCGCCCGAAAAGCTGCACGGGATGTTCGACCTTTTTGTTCAGGATGAACGGTCTCTCGCGCGGTCCGAGGGAGGGCTGGGTATCGGGCTGACGGTCGTAAAGAAACTCGTGGAAATGCACGGCGGCACGGTGACCGCTCGTAGCGAAGGCAATGATAAGGGCAGCGAATTCACAATACATTTGCCACGCGTCGCTCCGATCGAAAATCAAGAGCGACACAGCGAGCACGCCAACGCAGGGGCGATAGGAAAGCACCGGATTCTTGTCGTCGAGGACAATCAAGACACAGCGCGAGGCATGGCGATGTTGCTTTCGCTACGAGGCCACGAGATCGCAATCGCCCACGACGGCCACCAAGCAATGACGGTTGCCGAGGAATTCAAGCCTGAGATCGTCTTGCTCGACATCGGTCTTCCCGGCATGGATGGCTACGAAGTCGCGGTCCGGCTTCGGCGCGAGGAGTACGGAAAATCGGTGGTAATCGTCGCGGTTTCCGGTTACGGGCAAGAGGAAGATCGACGGCGATCGAAGGAGGCAGGATTCGATCACCATCTAATCAAGCCGCTCGATCGCCAGGCGCTGCTCAACGTGCTGGCAGGGGGCCGCGTGTGATCGCAATATTTATTCCCGCACCTTGAATTGAAGGCGCCGACCATCGGAATGCGCGGAAAGCGAATCAAGCCTGGTTTCTGTGAGCTTCGAGAAAATTCCGGCCTTCTCGCGCTGCCTCCAGCGGATCACTGGCGCATTCATCAAGCTCGATCACCCAGTCCAGCGGGCGGTCCAAAGCCTTAAGAATCCGCGGGATGTCCACCCGGCCCCGTCCGAGCGCGGTCATCGGCTCGCCGTGAGTCGTCGGGCCGTCCTTCCAATGAAGTGAACCCAATCGTGATCCTAACGACAGGGCGGCCACTGCCGGATCGGCACCGCCCGTTTGCGCCCAGTACACGTCGAGCTGCCAGAAGATTTCGGGACGCAATCGCTCGTGCAAGAGTCGAATCGGGAGCTCGCCTTCAACGGTCTCAAACTCCCACCAATGATTGTGAAGACCGAACTTCAATCCGTGATCAGCAGTAACGTTCGCAGCCTCGTTGCAGGCGGAGATGAGATCGCCAATACCATTTAGCGAATTGAACCGTTCGTCGCGTGGCCATCCGTGCCAGATGACCTTCGAGCACCGGCATGCGCGGGCGAGATGCGATAATTGACCGATGTTCTCGGCATTCGGCAACTCGGTGTGGATCGACATCACAGACAGCCCATGACGCTGCAGGCAATCGGCAAAACGCTCGGCAGAGATCCCCGGTGGCAAGGCGGCCAGTTCGACCGCGCTGAAGCCCACCTCGTTGATCGCTGCAAACGCACGATCAAAATCCGCATTGATCGAATCCCGAACCGTCCATAGTTGAAGTGCGATCGGGGCGTCATTGTGCTGGTCCATCGATCGATCACCTTGGGGCTTTTCTGCGAACCTGGGCCGACAAGAAATCCGTCGCGAATCTCGCTTTTGCACACAACCGACGCACGATTATCGTCCTTGGGATGAATGCACGGAAGCAATAACCTGGCGATCATCGCGTACTTGACTTGCGGCCGGCAACGTTTCGTTTAAATGCACACTCGTTCCAACTCTCATTTGAATGCTGGATGGGTCGCCGATTGCTGGTTATGCTTTAAGAATATGAGCGACGTCACCCGTATCCTTTCGGCCGTCAAGCAGGGCGATCCGCACGCCGCCAGCGAGCTGCTGCCGCTCGTTTACGCCGAATTGCGGAAACTCGCCGCCCACAAGATGGCTCAGGAATCGACCGGGCAGACTCTCCAACCGACCGCCCTTGTGCACGAAGCCTACCTGCGACTCGTTGGCGAAGCGGACGAATCGCACTGGGACAATCGCGGCCACTTCTTCGCGGCAGCCGCCGAGGCGATGCGGCGAATTCTCATCGAAAACGCACGTCGAAAGTTGCGTGACAAGCACGGCGGAGGACGGCGACGCGTCGACCTGCCCGACCTGCCCGCTGCCGATCAGGAGCCAGAAGACTTACTTGCGCTTGATGATGCGCTTGCCACCCTGGCCGCCGAGGACGAGGATGCCGCTGCCGTCGTCAAACTCAGGCTGTACGCGGGGTTATCCGTTGAGGAGGCCGCCGACGCGCTCAACTTGTCGCGTGCACATGCTTACCGCCATTGGACTTACGCGCGTGCCTGGCTCCGCGCCGCGCTTGGCGAAGCGGCGGGCGAATCATAAAATCTTTGAGATGTGAGAGACAAATTGGCTGGCGGTATCGCATGAAAGGATGGTCCGACTCATGAGGGCACCGTGTCAGCCGATTCAACGCTGATCAAATCGATTTTCCTTGCCGCCGTCGAAAAGGCTTCGCTGGAGGAGCGCGCTGCGTTTCTCGAGGATGCGTGCGGGCAAGATGAAGCGCTGCGCTCGCGGATCGACATTTTGCTTCGTGCTCACGAGGGGCCGAGTGGGTTGCCCGGTATTCCGGACGACGAACCGTCGGACGAACACCGGAGATCTCTGGCGGCTGCGGCGCTGCAGGATGATGTTGATCTGTCGTTCCTCGCTCCTTCGTCCGAGCCGGGCTCTCTGGGACGACTGGATCACTACGAGGTTTTCGAAGTCGTGGGGAAGGGCGGGACGGGTGTAGTCCTGCGCGCGCACGACACGAAGTTGATGCGGATCGTCGCACTCAAAGTGCTAGCGCCAACCCTGGCAACTTCCGGCTCAGCTCGACGACGGTTCGTCCGCGAGTCACGCGCTTCGGCCGCCGTCCGCGATGACCATGTTGTCGCGATTCACGCCGTCGAAGCTCAGGGGGCGCTGCCTTATCTCGTGATGGAGTTCATCGACGGCTGCACGCTGGAAGCTCTCGTCCGTCGCAATGGGCCTCTCGATGCCAAGGAAGTCCTGCGTATCGGCATCCAGGCCGCTCATGGGTTGGCTGCTGCGCACAGGCTTGGCTTGATCCACCGCGACGTCAAGCCGGCGAATATTCTCCTCGAAAACGGCGTCCAGCGCGTCAAGCTGACCGACTTCGGGCTAGCGCGGGCCGCAGACGATGCCAGCCTTACGCAAAGTGGCTTCATCGCCGGCACACCGCTCTATATGGCTCCCGAGCAGGCGAACGGCGATCCGATCGACGCGCGGACCGACTTGTTCAGCCTTGGAAGCGTGCTCTACGAACTTTGCGCGGGAAGACCAGCGTTTCGGGCGGCAAATACCGTCGCCGTGATCAAGCGAGTCTGTGAAGACGCGCCCCGACCGCTTCGCGAAATCAATCCCGACATCCCCGAGTCGCTCTCTCGCTTGATCGGGCGTCTCCTCGCCAAGAAGCCCGCCAATCGTCCCGCTTCTGCAAGCGATGTCGCCGAGCAATTGGCGGCGTTGCTCGCTGGTTTGCATGGGCTAAACAAGACGCCTCGGTCCGATCGAATGGCGAGGGCGAATCGAATCGGTAGAACGCATCGCAGGCTGTGGGCAGCAGCCGTCTTGGTCGTGTTGTTGGTAGGTCTTGGCACTGGTGCAGCCGTCCGGCTCTGGTCGCCCCACGGCACGCTCGTTTTGGAGGTCGAAGATCCACTTGTCAGCTTGACCGTGGACGGCAACGCCATGGAAATCGCGGGTGTTGGCGTGAAGGAGATTCAACTCAAGCCGGGACAACACCGGGTCGAGGCCAGAAAGGACGGCTGGGTCGTTCGTGAGGAATCGATCACCATCAACCGCGACCAGCGTCACGTGGTGCGGATCGAAAATGAAACCGAACTCTCGCCAGTCGAACGTTGGGAGCGAAGTGTCGCCGCGATGCCTGCCGAGCAACAGGTCAAGGCAGTCGTGGGGCGACTGAAAGAACTGAATCCTTCATATGACGGCTCTGTTTCGTCGGCATTCGATGGCAACGTGGTCGTGGAACTGAGAATCACTACCGACGAGATAAACGACATTTCTCCTTTGCGAGCACTCAAGGGACTTAAAGTGCTTCTCTGTCGCGGTACCGACCTGCACGTTGGTAAGCTTTCGGACTTAACCCCACTTCAGGGACTGCCCCTCAAGAATCTGTGTATTGACAATAACCCGGTCGCGGATTTGAGCCCATTGCGCGGCGTTTCTCTCGATATCCTGAGCGCGCACGATACGCAAGTTTCCGACCTGTCGCCGTTGAGCAAGATGCGATTGAACACGCTGGCACTTCAACATACCCCTATTACGAGTCTTAAGCCTTTGGCAGGGATGCCCATCGTATGGTTGGACCTCGCGTGGGATCACAAAATCTCCGACTTGAGTCCGCTTCAGGGTATGCCGCTTGGCTACTTGAATCTGACGGAGTTGCCAATCTCGGACATCTCCGTGCTCGCAAATATGAAATCAATCAGTGTTCTGATCCTGGATGCCATGCCTATCTCCGACCTCTCACCCCTTCGCGGTCTTCCTATCCGGAAACTGAGCATCGTTAACGTAGGGACCGGCGATTTCTCGCCACTCGCGAACATGCCGCTCGCAACGTTGCGATTCGATTACCGACCAGATTGCAAACCGTTTCTGAAGTCATTCAAGTCATTAGCACTCGTCAACGACAAGCCCATATTCGACTTCTGGAAGGAAGTTGGCGGAAAATAACGCTCATCTTTGGACTGAGCATTTTGGCTTTGCAATCAAAAAACTAAGCGTGTTCGGATAAGGCGATCGGAGCCACGGTGCTTCGAATCGTTGGGAGACCCACGAAGTTGAAGATCTGGCGTGGCAGCAGTCTCGTCGCGAAATTCTTCGAACTTTTGAGACAAATTCGACGCGAGCGTCGCATGGTAGAGCAGCAGTCGGCATGAGCGGCATAAGCCTGTTGTCCAGTGAGATCTCTAACTCACGATTTTCTGCCCACAATAGCTCTCCGCAACCGTTCAACCGCCGACGATTGTTTATCGATCAGCGTTGCTCCCCACGGTCAGAGTCGCTTCATGTCGATATCTACTTTCTACAACGACTTCTCGGGATTCGAGACGCTTTCGAGCGTGCCGACCGCCGCTGTTGGCCAGGAGTCCCACGAGCCGGAAAAGCTTCTTCCTCTCGTCTATAACGCGCTTCGGGAACTAGCTGCCAGAAGGCTTGCCCGCGAAGATCCTGGGCATACGCTTCAGGCCACGGCACTGGTGCACGAGGCGTACCTTCGTGTGGTCGAAACGGGCAACGGAACGGGGAGACTGTGGACCGGCCGCGGTCACTTCTTTGCGGCAGCCGCAGAGGCGATGCGGAGAATTCTGGTCGAACGTGCGCGACGCAAACGAGCTCTCAAACGCGGCGGGAACTTCGACCGTCACGATTTCGATCCCGATCAACATGCCGTAGGATTTGCAGAACCACGTGAAGATATTCTGGCGCTTGATGAAGCTTTGGAAAAGCTTTGGCGTCATTCTCCCGTCAAAGCAGAACTTGTAAAACTCCGCTATTTTGCTGGTTTAACGTCGGAAGAAGCTGCGCACGCTTTGGATATCTCGTTAGCATCCGCGGAGCGATACTGGACATACGCGCGAGCCTGGTTGCAAGTCGAGCTGGGCGAAGGACTCGAAGAGAGCCAGTCTCGCGCATTGAGCTGATTCTTGGCAGCTTGCGGCGGGCGTCTGGCCCCTGTATTGCACAAAAACCGAGTTTCAACCTCACGTTGCACCAACTTATGGGTTGCCACCAGGCTTTGTGCTACGATCGAAAATGGCTCGGCCGAAGTGGGGCCGCCGAGCACGTTTCGACAAGCACTGGGGCGACAACCATGGCAGATCCGACTCGGCTCGTGCGTGATGATGCCTATGAAGATATGGGCGCATCGTATCAGTGTTTGCAAGTCGCAACGCTCGACGCAGCGCTGCAAGAAAACGGCATCGCCGATGCGGCCGTAAGGCAAAAGATTTGTGCGTCATTCCTCTTCACGATGGGGAATTTCCACGACCAATGTTGGTTCAAGCCGTCTGCCGATTCCGACCCAGTTTACCCGCTGCTTTGTTTCAGCAAAAAGTTTCTCAATACCGATACGCCGATCGAAGAATTGGGGCAGGTCTACGCCCCTTCGCAGATGTTCGCATTTCACGAATATGCACATGGCAATGCTTCGCTGCTCTACGAAGGCGATCCTGCCGCCGAGGTCGAGACAGGACTTTGCTCGGACGAGCCCGACGCCTAAGCTCGTTTTTCAACAGTCTCGGAAACGATTCTAGATGGGCTGTTAGGTCAGCCGATTGCGTCGCTTCAACCTCCCGTCTAGGATCGCATGGAGATCCACTCGTTGATTGTATAGGTCTCCTCTCCTGAGACCGGTGGCGGGTGGGTCGAAAATCTGAGGCCGACCGGAGGTCGCCGATGCTCGGTATGATCCATGTTGTGGTGATGACTTCTGCACTCATCACTCAAAATCCGCCCGGGACAATTGAAGGCGTGGCCAGGATCGCCGGGACCGACCGACCAGCGGCTCACCTCAAGCTCCATGTCTTCGACCAGACCGACCAAACCTATTCCGCTGTTACAGACGAAAAGGGACGCTTTCGCACCTGGCTAATGCCCGGTCGCACCCCGCAACCGGACGGCCAGCAGGAGCATTCTTGCTGGGCCGAGGCTGAAAGCGGCGGGCGGTGGACGATCGAGGCAGTGCAACAAGGCAGGTTCAACCAACCGCAGGAAGCGCTGGAAACTAGCGTGATCTCGGCTCTGGCGAAACCAGTGAAGGCGGTCTGGCGTGGCGGCAAGCTCGAGATCGAATGCCCAGAACCCGGCGAAGTTGACGTTCTGGTTCGTGATTCTGACGGGAAGCCGTTGTCCGATCGCCGCGTGCATGTCATGCCAGTTTGGCAAATGGGCGAGACGAGCCGCGGACCAGCCGACGCCCGGTTTAGCGGTAAACTCGACGCGAATGGCCGGTTTCGGATGCGCTGGTTTCCCTCGGTCAGGGATTTACGCGTAAGTGTCCCCGGAGAAGGCTTTGGCGCGACCGGCCCGATCGACGTGAAGGCGGGGGCGATCGCAAAAGTCGACATGGCGCTACTCGCAAAGTTTGGCTCGATTTCTGGAAACCTCGATGCGAAGGTTGTCGCCCCAGGATTATTCATCCACCTCGAACCACAACATCACTCTCCGGTCGCTTGCGATGACTCTGGCAATTTCACGTTCAGCGAAGTCCCTCCCGGCCGCTACTATTTGCGAGTGACCGGGAAAGGCAACGTTCCCAGCACCAAAGCGGCCCAGATTACCGTTTGGCTCGCTCCCGGTCAGAAAATCGAGGGGCTCAAGATCGACCCGGCTCCTGAGTTACCTCCCGCGATCGTAGCCCGGCAAAAAGCGGAGCGGGAAAGGATGCTTACGCAATTAAATGGCAAAAAGGGTGTGGTGACCTGGGTCGAGGGGACTGTCAAAGACACCTCGGGACGTCCGTTGGAGAAGGCAGAAGTCTATCTCAGGACGGCCTACCACGGCGGAATACGGATGTATGAAGACATCCTTTCGACAACTACCGATGCGCAAGGACATTACTCATTCAGCGGCGAGATCCGCCCGTCGACTGAATCGCCCGTGCTGGTCGCCAAGGTCAAGGGACATCCTCTGGCCGTCGTCAATGCCGTGGCCCGAACGGTTGACAACGACCGACCCGCCAAGGTTGACCTGACCGTCGCCGATGTCGGCGGCTCGGCAAGCGTCACAGTACTCCGCGAGGGTAAGCCGCTGCCGAATGTGATGGTTCAGCTCGAAGCCACCGGTAGCGCGGCGATCATGGCCGGATTTGGCTGGGCGCGCGACAGCGGCGGACCAGCGAAAGGGCAGTTCGAGGCACTGGTCGAGCCCAAAGCTGTCACCGATGGGAACGGCGTGGCACGGTTCAGCGAGCTTATTCCGGGTATCTATAACGTGCACGCTTCGGACAGTGCGCAGGGAGTCCATCGCGAAGCTCGGCGAGGAGCGTTCGCTTTGCATGGTGTCAGCACTGGCGCGGTCGACGGCGTTCCAATCGTTGCCGGCCGTGATACGAGCACCGTTGTGTCGATCGCTTCGGCCAACGTCGCCGCCGCAGCCAATCGCAAGATCCGGTTTCAGGTCATACGGCCACACGGTCGTTGGACAGCTGGAGAAAGTGTCGGTTTGCGATTCGTACAGGCCGGCGCCACGCAGTGGCACACGAGCATGAAGGTCGACGAAAACGGGATTGGCGAGCATACGTTCACAGCGGACGGCCTCTGGAGCGTCGGCGTCCAATTTCGCGACCTCCCTGCGAATTCGTTCCCGCCTCAGGAGCCCTACTATGAGGCTGAAACTCTGCTGGCGATTTCCTCAGCCGTGCGGATCGCCGAGCCGGTTCGACTCGTCGGCGTGCTGCACGAGGCGGGGGCGATTCGCGTCCGCTTGCTCGGGCTCGACGGCAAGCCTGCGCGAGGGATGGTCGAGATCCCTTCTCCGTTCGATCGTAACGGGCCATTTGCTTCGACCGACGCCAACGGCGAAGTGGTATTCAAGGGACTTGCGACCGGTAGAAAGTACCAAATCCAGAGTTATATCGAGGCGCAGGGGCCCCCTCCCATGTCTATGGGCGGGACGATGCCCAGCGATGATGCGTTCAAAGGGACAATCGCGATCGTGCCCGGAACTCAGGTCGACGTCTCATCGGGCAAGGAAACTTTCCTTGAAATGAAGGCCAGAAGAGTTGGCTATGTTCGCGGAAAGATTCAGTTGACTGGAGACGAGAAATCAGAAGACTTCTCCATCTATCCGTTCCAGAACCAGCAGGCTCTGCAGCCGAGTTGGCGCTATAACTCCGTCACTGGAGAGTTTATCGGCGGCCCGTTTTTATCAGGGCCGGCCACCCTCCAATTCATGAGGTTCAACGGCGACGGCTTGTCCCGTAACAGCGGCCGGCAGATCGTCGAGATTGTTGAAGGTGAGGTCACTCATGTCGACCTGAAGCCGGGCCCAATTGAGCCCGAAAAGAATGGCCAACGCAATCAGAGTGTCATGATGGGGATGGGGGGAATCGCGATCAATGAAGGCGTACCCCAAGTCGAACCACCCATCGTTCTCCTACCCGATGGCAAGACCCCAGCATTCGCTGCGCAGGCCTATCTGTTCCAGCCGGGCCATCCCGGGCCGGTCGCAATGGGGCGGACCGACGGCAGCGGTCGACTCACCTGGCGTGGAGTCTGGATGTCGGGAGATTCGCAGGGGCACAACAAATCTCTTGAAGTCACCAAGCCGACACTCGTCGTCTCACTACCGGGCCGTTATGGTCCGATGATTGTGCCTATCGAAGAAGGGAAGACGGCCCAAATCGTCCTGGCCGAATCGATTGCCGTCGAAGGACGCCTTGCCGTCGGCGGTCGGGCGGCCGATGGCGGAACTGGAATTCGTGTTATGGCTGCCTACCAGGATCGGGGCGTGCTCAATGGAGTCCTGAGCCGCCAGCTTTCGCCGGGGCTCGACGGTCGCTTCCGGTTCGACGCCCTGACGCCAGGCAAATACCTGGTGCAGGCCGTGCGCGATGAAATGTGGATCTCAAAGTCGATCGAGTTACAGCTCATCGCAAACCAGGCCCCACCGCCGATCAACCTGGAGATACCGTCACCCGGCGAGACGGAGACGCTCGAATTCGTCGACGCTCAAGGCAAGCCATTTGCGAATCGACTCGTCAAGATCGCTCGACCCAAAGGGCCGTTCGCCGCAATCTGGCCAGCGAATCTACGAACCGATTCCGCCGGACGCATCACGCTTCCCGGCCTGGAAGCAGGTCCGCACTCGGCGACCGTTGAGGATTCTCAAGGTGGGACGACATTCACAATTCGCGAGGCGTCGAACGAAGTTCCCTCGACGCAAGCGAGAAAGATCACGCTGCATCGCGTCGGACCTTAAACCACTGATGCATCTGCCTATTTGAGAACGCGGCCGGCTCTTGTTTGACTCGAGCCGGCTTGTCGCTCTGTTTGCTGCACAGGACGTCTCGTCGCGCCGCTGCTAATCCTTGCCCGCTTGCTCGACAACAAGGTAGGACAGCTTTCGTCGTCCTTTCTCAAGCGTCAGACCGAGCGTCCCAAGCGACTTACTCGCTTCCGCAATGTCCTTGGGCAGGATGAAGTCGAAATCATATCGCGCCGTGAGTCGACTCTCATCAAAGACCGGAGTATTCAAAGTCGACTCAAGCGTACTCGCCAGGCCGGAGAGATTCCCATTGATCACATTCGCAACCATGCGTCCCGACTCCAGCTTTGTGCTCACCCCCGAGCCGCCTGTGCTGACCGTCGGCATAAGCTTCACCAACTTGGCGTCTGGCGCCTTGAGAAGTAGCACATCGACTTCGCGGTCCTCGATGCGAGTGGCGAGGCCGAAAGTGGCTCCCAGACCCGCCTCAACGAGGCGACGGAACTGGAGTGGATTATATGTGGCCGTTTTGATCACAATGTCAAAGTGCTTATTCGGCAAGTGTGCTCGCACATCGACGCGACTATCGGGAATATCAAAAGCTTGGGAATAGGCTTGCTTCACAGCGGAAGTCGCGTCGATGTTGATCCAGGTGACACCGTTCTTTCCCGCTCCCCCGCGTGAACCGCCCCCTAGATCAAGGGCCGGGCGTACGATCACCTGAGCCAATGGCTCGGGGAGGATTTTCTGTTCGCCGACGAGAAGAGGGTATTCGCCCGGACGAAAGGTACTGCCATACTTTCGCTCGCGAGGCACGGTCGCTCCAGCGGGCTTGGTTGCGCTTTGTTCCATCCCAAGCGGCTCGCCGCGCAAGGCTTTTTCGATATGCTCTGGTTTCAATTCGGAGGGATAGGTTTCACCGAGAATCTTGCCATCACGACCGATGATGAAAGTGCGCGGGATGCCGGTCACGCCGTAAGCCTCGCCAGCCTTGCCGTCTGTGTCGAGAGCCACCCAGCCCTTGATCGGCTTGCGTCTCAGAAACGGATCGACGGTGTCCCGCGACTCATCGGTGAGCGAGATGAACACGACTTCCTTCGTACGAAACTGATCCGCCAGTTCGTTGAGGTGCGGGATGCTGGCGATACAAGGGGCACACCACGTCGCCCAGAACTCGACAACGACCACTTTGCCCTTGAGTCGATCCCATTCGGCCGACGCACGTTCGGGAGCGTTGAGCAGCACCTCGACTGATAACGACGGGGCAGTGTCGCCGACTCTCAGGCTATCGGCCGCAAACACCGAGCCGCGCTGCGTGGTCGTGAGGAGAACCAAAAGCGGCAGAATGACCGAGAATATCGAACGGAGCGATTTCGTCACTGTTTGCGTTGCCATACGTTGCTCCCAAGCTCTGCACTTGCGAAACGATTGTTTCCACCCGACATCTTTGAGTGAATCATTCGAGCCACATGGGCCGAGAATGCATCCGACAAATTAGCAGAGCCTCTTTTATGACTCAACGTTTGTGTGCTGAGTTCAAGCTTGCTTTCCGGAGGTGCTACCGAGCCGATTCTTGCTTTAGTTACTCGGTGATGTCGAAGCAATATCGTTCCCGAAGGCTCTGGGAATGCGTTCCATGCTCTTTAAATGTGACGAACGCCAAGCAATCGATTTGGCGATTTAACATTCACCGATATCGACCACGTCGCGTCGGAGATTGACTATTCGGGCAGGCGGTCGGATGCTGCGTTGAAGGGTTGAAAGATCATGTCGACAGCATCTCTCCAAAATCATCGTCAATTCGTACAGGCCGCGCGGATCTGGGCAGTATTCAATGGCTTTTTGGTGGTTCTGCTTGGCGCCCCAATCGTGTTCCTTTTTTCGTCAGTGGCAACGGCGGCAGCGCGGCGCGAAGGCTCGGCGATTTTGGGGAGTTTAGTGGCTGCAATTGCAACAATCCTTTGGTGGAACGGCCTTCGCTCGATCAGGAGAGGAATGAACTCTGTGAGCGGCCCCAAGCGCGATTCGGATCGGCACTGGATCGTGGCAACGAAAGCTCTCCGCAAGGCCGTCGCGCGTACTTCCTTCATGGTAGCGGTGGGAATTGCATTAAACTTGCTCGCCATTTATTCGAACGGACGTCGATCCGACGCGCTGGCAGTTTTCGCGGCAATTTGGGATGCGTTCTTCCTGTTCATTTTCATGGGAGATGTGTTTGGCGGTTCAAGCCTGTTGTGCGATGTCGCCGTTGTTCCCTATTTCGAGCGCCGCGTCGGCGAAATTGATACCTTCTGTAGGGGCAAGAGCCTGGCTCGCCGGATGAATGAAATCGATGCACAGGCTCGTGCTCTCGAGCTTACTCCACTCTCCGATTTCGGCTGGAACGACGACCTCGCCGGCGAACTCCTGGTCTGGCATGAACCGGCCGAGGGGCTGGCGACAGTGCATGCGTTGCTCGCTTTCTATCAGGACGATCCCGCTGCCGAACACAATCTGATCGACGACCTCAAGAGTTTGGCCCAGGCGCTGGCCTCGGCCGAGGCAAAGGCGATTCGCTTCTGCTTGTTGCTCCGCCATGGTGACGTGACAAGCGGCCAAGAATGGGACGCTCGCAAGGGGACGTGCTTCTGACGCGGGCCTTGCCCACGACTTCCTGAATAAAAGCGAAAGCCTTAAGCGCGTGCGTTAATCGTCATATGTTGTGATTGTTAGCGAGCAGCTGACCACTGTCGTTTCGCGGACACATAGAACGATCGAGGGTACAGGTCGATGTTCTTGGCAAACCAGAAACCGAACGTGAGAGTGAAACCGTCATCTCCCATCTCGTAAAAGAACCCCTCGCCGTCGGTGGGTCGCGGTATTTCGGACAGTTAATCGGGAACCAGTTCGTCGAGACGACTGGGGTACCGTTCTCTCTCGGCCCGGAACCGCTCGAGTTGACTGACAATCATGTTGCCTCGCGTCTCCGAGGCTTCGAGCGAATTCTGGAAGCGGCTCCAATTGGCGGAGCCGTCGTCGGGATGTGTCAGAAACTTATAGACCAAGAGGGAGACAAGGAGAGCGATCGCAGTAGCGCATACGTTTAGGATTCGCGTCATGGTCGCTCTCATTGGCTAGTTTCCTGGCTGACTGTCCGTGAAAAATTCAACCAGTTTCTCCGCTGCATCCGGACCGAAAAGTCTGGCGTTCCCCTGCGCGCCCTCTGCTGCAGCGACCGCGCTGCGCGGAAACAAATCTTTCTCATAAGCCAGGATCGCAGCCTCGATGTCGCCGGGATTTGCAGCGATCGCCCGACCAAGTTCGGCACCATCAAACATTGCCATGTTCGCCCCTTCGCCATTCGGCGCCATCAGGTGCGCCGCATCGCCGAGCAACGTCACTCCAGCAACCCGTTCCCAGCGATGCCCGACAGGAAGCGCATGTATCGGGCGAGGAATCGGACCGGTCTGGCCTTCGGTGATGAGGGCAGTCAACTCGGGAGCCCAGCCCCGGAATTCCTCGGCAACGGCGGCGAGCGCTGCGGCTCGGTCGGTGAAATCGATGCTGTCGACCCAGTTCCTCGGCTTGAGCAGAATGACGTACGTGTGTAGCACGCCGTTTGGTTCGCGGTGCGCAAAAATCCCTTTGCTCTCCGTCAGCGCCATCATCGAGCCGCTGCCGACTGCCTTCGCGCACGCAGGGTAACGGACATCGCTATCAAACAAGTACGTCTCGATAAACGTGGTGCCGACATACCCTGGCTTCGCATCCGAGACGATCGGCCGGACCTTCGACCAGGCACCGTCGGCGCCTACGAGGAGGTTCATCGTTGCTTTTGAGCCGTCGTCAAAAGTCAATATGTGTCGTCCATCGCCGAGAGGTGTTACCGACGCGAGCTTGCGTCCCCATTGGACCGTGTCGGCGGGAAGTGAATCGAGCAAGATACGTCGAAGCTCGCCCCGGGGCACTTCGGGGCGACCACCCGTGCCGTCGTCGGGTTGATCGAACAGGAGATTGCCGTTCATGTCGAGCACGCGCGTCGCCTGTCCGCCGGGGTGGATGATCGCGAGGAATTCCTCGAAAAGCCCGGCCGCTTTCAGCGCGAGCTGTCCATCGTTCTCATGAATGTCGAGCATTCCACCTTGCGCACGAGCATTCGGCGATGCTTCCGCTTCATAGACCGTCGCAGCGATGCCATTCACATGCAGCACCCTCGCCAGCGTCAAACCGCCAAGGCCAGCACCAATGATTGCGATTGAATTGTTCATCCTTATCCCTCCCTGGTTTGGGCCGTCGCCGGGACTTTCGACGACGTGATGGATAGGACAATACTTCGAGAACTTCTTGACCGCATCAGGACGTTCTGCCAACCTCTATCGAAATACGGCCAAAAGCGTTTTGGGCGAAGTTTGGACCGATTTCATGCCACGAATCAAATACGAGGGGCCGCCCGTCAATCCGACGCCCATGCTTCGGCCGGTGATGGCCATCGGCTTCGACATTGCGGCGGGGCCACGTGGCACGGACCTCGTCGCGCATGCCCACCCCATGGCGCAGATGATCTACATGGCCCGCGGCTTGTTGACGTGCGAAGTATCGCAGGGCTTATGGATCGTCCCGCCCGGTTGCGCAGTCTGGATTCCCGGCGGCATCCGGCACGATGTCAAAGGCTTCGGCAGCCTGGAAGTTTTCTCTCTGCTTGTGCAACCAACCGCTGCGCCAACGATGCCGGGAACTTGCTGTACGATCTCGGTCTCGCCCCTGCTGCGCGAGCTTCTTGTGCGTTGCGCCGGCTTCGCCGCTTCATATCCAGACGACGGAGCGGAATCAAGGCTTGC
The DNA here is from genome assembly GCA_945957605.1 of uncultured Isosphaeraceae bacterium. Taxonomy (GTDB): domain Bacteria; phylum Planctomycetota; class Planctomycetia; order Isosphaerales; family Isosphaeraceae; genus CAMFLR01. Next base: position 934,588 of record CAMFLR010000001.1, on the reverse strand, counting down.
GACAGTGCTGCTCGACGAACTCGCGGTCGCGCCACTGGAGAACCTGCATCTTCCAATGCCGGCGGATGGTCGTCTGCGGAGGATCGCGGACGACCCGTCCGACCGGGCGACCGTGGATGAGTGGGCGAGGCACATTGGTGTTAGCGAGCGAACTCTTAGCCGGCTTGTCCTCCAGGAAACCGGCATGAGCTTCGGCCGCTGGCGGCAGCAATTCCACATCAGCCTGGCCCTGCAATGGCTCTCGCAGGGCACCCCAGTTCAATCCGTCGCCGAACAATTGGGCTATGAAAGCGCAAGCAGTTTCGTTTTCATGTTCCGCAAGGTGCTGGGCACGTCTCCAGCGAAATACATGACGAAAAGACTCGCGGCGTCGGCAAACGCGGTGGTCGGGTCAGGTTGATGCATTACATCGTGTCACTTGGGGATGTGACTGATCAGTGATCCGGCAATGAACAAGATGGAGAAAGTTCGTCAGAGACCGGAGCATGCCTCTTGGAACTGCAAGGAGCTCTGGAGACGAGGTTGCGGCAGCATCGATTCAGTGAGCCGGCACATAGGAATATCCGTCCGCCTGACGGTTGATCACCACTGTGAGGGCAGCCGAAGCAACCTTCACTCCATCCGCGACTTCGGACTCCTTGAACCCCTTGTTGGCGAGCGCCTGACCGCAGACAAACATCTCAACACCGGCCTTCTTCAACTCGCCGATGAGGATCAGGTTTGGATTCTTATCGATCGCGAATTTCGAGCGATATGTTTCGTCGGTGAGGATTGATTTCGTGGCCTCGCCATGCACGACGAGCGCGATTTTCACGTCGGATGCTTTGAGGCCAGCCGACCCGTAAAGGTTGATGAGTCGCGCGACGCGCTCCAATCCTTTGTTTAATTCCGAAGGCTTGACGTCGGTCGTGATATCGAAAACGACCTTTGCTCCCTTGCGTGGCTGTTCGGAGGCGTGGGGCAGGGGCACGACGCCGCCAGCGTTCGGAATGGTGGGGTAAACGAGTTTGTCCTCTGCGTAAGCCACGCTGACCAGGCCGAGAATAATCGCTGCGACGAATGTACGTTTCATCATTGAGTCCTCCTGAGTTGATCATTCGCAAGGAGTTTACCGATAACGTCAAGCCAGAGCCATGTGACGATGGAAATTCGAGTCGTTAGTCATCGAGTTAGAAGTCGTGATCCGAAGTCTTCAGACCTGAACCAAGTCGAAAACGCGACTGACCAAACCGCTGCATCGCCGGTTATTCACTCACCGTCGCTCTTTGATCGATTCATATTCGCAATGATTGAACACGCTATTTCTTGGCCATGGGAATGGAAATGACAAGACCGGCTGACCGCGGCTTGTTGCTTGTGCGATTTGGCATATGGCATTTCAAGCATTCTGAAGTCAACGTAATAAGACCGACATAGCGATAACTTCCCACGGAAGAACGCTCGAATTCTTCTTTACCAGAAGTTAACGCTTCGACAGCGCCTCTCTCAAAATCATCTTTGGGATTATGATCAATGTTCATGGCTTTCGCATCGACTGCAAGCCACCGAAGTTCAACACCATTACGATCGCTCAATCTTTTGAACACATCTTTGAGCGCGAAAGCCGGGATCGGCAGTCCTTCGTCTTCGCGATAGTAGCGGCTGTGAACAATAAGAAGAGTGTCACTAATGGTCCCATGAAGCAATCTCGCCCGCTCTCGTGCTTCCTGTTCTGACGTCGCAGGACGTGGAGCCGGTGGGCTCGTCTTGCCTGGTTCGCCTCCCCGGCTCATTCCCGTGCAGAAAACTCCGAACGCCAGGCACGCGGAAAATATCATGGTATAAATTAAATTTGTTGCTTTGATCATGCGTAGCTCCACTTGCCAAGCGAATCGATGGTCGCACGAGACGTCACTGAGAATCCGATTGTATAACTATTGTTATGCGAAATCACAATCCGAGCCGGCGTGCCGCTCGAAGTCCCATCCCTGAGATTACGGCTCCGTTCAATGCTTTTTGACCCAGTTTGCCGCCATTCGTACAAGTCACGGTTCTCTCATCTTTGTTGGAAATCGATTGTACTCCGAGCTTTTTGAGTGTCCGCGATTGCCGCCGGGAATGGACATTGCGCCGGCCATTCTTTCGTTAATAAATTAACAGATTTTTCTTGACGAACGATCGAAAGGCTCGTACCTTGCGAAGGTCTGTTAAGTAATTCACAGGAACTCTGGAACAATGGTTCGACCATCGGCTGAGACTCTCACAGGACGCGAGGCGCAGATCATGGATGCCATCTGGCGTCTGGGACGCGCGACGGCGGAACAGGTACGCGATGCGCTGCCAGAACCGCTGCACGATTCCAGCGTTCGTACTCTGCTGCGCATCCTGGAATCGAAGGGTTACCTTCAGCACGAAGTGCAGGGTAAGGCTTACGTCTACCACGCCGCGGTTGTGCGAGCGAAGGCTCAAGGGAAGGCGATGCGCGAGCTGCTTACGCGGTTCTTTGGTGGTTCGGCCGAGGATTTGGTGATGCGTCTGCTGGAAGAGAAACATCTGACGCCAGAACAACTCGACGATTTGCGCAACTCTGCCCCCAAACGAACGCGCCGCCGCGATGGAGGGAAATCATGATCGACGTTTTCGAACCGACGAATTTCGAGGCTCGTGCTTTGATCACGTTCGGCGCGAGCGTCGGTATCAGAGCGACAGTCTTACTGTTGATCTGCTGGGTTGCGCACGCCACGCTGGGTCGTCGGAGTGCGTTAGCGCGGTCGTCACTATGGAACGCGGGTGTGCTGGGGTTGCTCTGCTTGCCTTTGATCGGTCTGGCTCTTCCACGAATCAAAATATCGTTGCCGCCTGGGATTCAAGCTGCATCGCAAATCAACCCGGTTCAACAAACCCAGCCGGAGATTGTGGATCAGGCGAATGTCGGCGGCCTTTCGCCTCAGGCTGCTCGCGATCTTCCCGATGTGACACCCATCAGCGGGCAGACGTCGCAGACTTCGACATCGTTGTCTGCGCGATCGCCGGAAGCGGCCGAACCAGGGGCTAATCGCACCGCAGCGTCTGCCACTCGCGAGGAATTGAGCGCTTCGGCTGGAACTAGGGTTCGACTGGGTTGGGAGTGGCTGATCATCAGCGTTTATGGTGCGGTCGCTGGGCTAATGTTCCTACGCCTGATCGGATCGTTGGTGGCAGTCGGTCGACTGCGAAGTGGCTGCGTCGCTGTTGAATCGGCTATCTGGCTAGAGGCGAGAGATCGCTGGGGCGCTCATCTTGGGCTGAGTCGTCGAGTTGAGCTGCTCATGTCGGACCGTGTTTCAGTTCCAGTCATGGTTGGGCATCTGCGTCCAGCGGTTATTTTGCCGCGATCGCTGACCGGCAGAGCGGGGCAGCAATCCGATCCCGAACTGATCGATGCGATTCTCCTGCACGAGCTGGGGCATGTTCGCCGAGGCGACTTCTTGTGGAACGTGTTGCGATCGCTCGCGCAAATCCTCTACTGGCCGCACCCGCTCGTTTGGTTCATGAGCCACGCCATCCGCGCCGTGCGCGAGCAGGCGTGCGATGACCTGTGTGTCCATGGTCTAGGAGGGGCGCCCATGTACCGCGCCGCGCTCGTACAGGTTGCATCCGGACTGGTTCGCCGTCCTGCGTCCGCGTTGGGACTGTCGATGGCAAACGCCTCGGATCTCAGCCGGCGACTGGAATGGATCGACACCTCACCAGGCTCGTCGCGATGCTTGCCGCGTTGGCCGCTCAGGTTTGTGCTCGGACTATTCGTCGTGAGCGTGTCGGTCATCGCTGGTGCGGCCGAACTCTCGCGCACGGCCGTGGCCGCGCAGATAGCGAATCCCGCGGCGGCCGCCAAAGAAGAGGCGGCATTTCCGTCGGATCTCAAGGAAGTGATTTCTTCGCTACGGGCTGAGGAGGAGAAATACAAGAATATCGAATATGTGCTGCAGATGACAACGCGTCAGGTCGATCCAAAGGCACTCGAGGTACCCGGCGAAGTCACCTCGCAAATCTCGCGCAATGTCGTCCTTGAAGGCGACCGCATCTTTCTCCGCGACGAGGTAAGCGGCCGCCACTTCAAGACCGACCGTCGTACGGAATTAGTCTCGGCCTACGACGGTGAGCAAACTCGAACCGTGATTCCGGACCAAAGCGTAAGCGTCAACATCGGTCGCTTCGAGCATCCCGACGTATATCCCGCGCACTGTATTCCGTTGATCCATTACTCGTTGAATTTCCCTTTATCGGTTTATCTCAGCGGCGGCGATGCCATCCACGCCCACCCCAAGTATCCACATTTTGCGCGCGAAACGGGAACCGGATATGAGTTCACGAAGGTTGAGGCACGCGTCGAAGGTGAGGAGATGGTCGACGGTTTGCGCTGTGTCAAACTTCGGGTAAACCGCTGGTTCTACTCGAAAGACTCTCCGTTGCTTCAATACCTCTGGCTGGCTCCAAAGCGAAACTACATTTGCGTGAAGGAACTCGCATCCTGGCCCAAGTCGATGTATGGCGACTTGCTGATGCACGAGATGCACGTCGATGAAATGCGCGAGTCCGCGCCGGGAATCTGGTTACCGGCAAAGGTAACAGTCGTCAATTATGACCCCGCCGCACTTCGGCAGAAGAAGCAGGTTGTGCAAAGCCGAACGACGACCGTGGTCGAGTCGGTCGCGCTCAACCCGCACCACAACGTTGCGTTCTTTCGAGATATCAAGATCCCTGCCGATCTTCCCGTGTTCGCGATCAAAGATGGAACGCTCGTCGGTTCGTCGTTACCAGAACCGATTGCAGATGCTGCGACCGAAACGGCGAAGCTGGCGGAAATTGTCGCCAAGGTACGCGAAGAGGAAATGCGATATTCGAAGCTGGAGGTTCGCGCTCGCGATAACTATCGCCATGTCGGCACAAGACTGCGCACGGAGGGAATCATCACGGACTCGACGCATGAGCTGCGGTCCAACGTCCAGGGCAAACTCGAGTATTTCACGGGTAAGTTGCAGTTCAACACAGCCGGCGGAAAGCATTCGGAACAACTTGAGATGAAGGCGTTCGATGGTCAGTGGACGCGAGGACTTAGCGAAATCAGTCGCGATGATCGGCCGAAGCAGATCGGGGCCAGCCTGCAAAAGGGCGGCGGCGAAAAAGCTGAAGGCCGAAACGATGGTCTTCCTGTGCTCAGGCCGCACACGTTCCTTTTGCGCGACGACTGGCTCTATGGGCCACTGTCGGATCTGCTTGTCTCACCTTGGCATGATAAGCGGAACAAATATCGGCTAAGATTCCGTTATTGTGGCGAAGAGAATCTGGACGGACATCCCTGCGTCAAGCTTCGTGGTGAAGTTTCTGTGGGCGCTGATGGGCAGCCGCCCTCGAGCTTCATGGCATTGTGGCTTGCGATCGATCGCAATTTCATCCCGCTCAAGCTGGAACATTACGGCGGCAATTTCGGCCTTCAGCCGATCCCTGGTGGAATCTACCGTTGCAGCGACCTCCGCGAAATTGCGCCGGGACTCTGGTACCCCTTCCGGTCCAGTCTGTTCGCTTTCGACAACTGGGTGAAAAACGCACAGGGGATTGCACAACTTAACTGGCGTCGTGACTTTGACGTTCAGTCGGTACTGCTCGCGCCCAAAGTCGACGAGGCGTTGTTTCGCGACGTCGTTGTTCCCGCGAAAACGAAGGTCGGGGTGATCGATGAAGATCAGAATTATCTTGGTCAGTTCGAGCAAGAACGGGAGGGCATTGCGGAAATCACGCCTGTGCGCTTCATGGCGCTCCAGTCCGAGGCAAAGGTTCGCGACGAGGAGCAGAAGGCTCGTCAGCAAGCGATTGATGCCCTGATCGGTAAACCCGCACCTGAGTTCCCGACCGGCGGGACCTGGCTTAATAGCACGCCGCTCACGTGGAAATCATTGCGTGGCAAGGTCGTCGTTCTCGACTTCTGGGCCGAGTGGTGCGGGCCGTGTCGCAACGATTTCCCTCAACTCGCCATGCTACACGATGCGCGTGAGGCAATTGGGTTGACCGTGATCGGCATTCACCCGCCAGGGAGCGAGCCCGAGGCGATGAAAAAGGTGATCGACGAGTTTCACCTTGGCTATCCGACGTGTGTCGATATTCCCAGCCGGGAGGGACTTCGCGCATGGGGCGACACGTTCGGCCAGTTCGCCGTTCACGCGATTCCGCATGCCGTCGTTGTCGATGGCAAAGGGCTGATTGTCGCGTCTGGTCCGCTTCAGCAGGTGCTCGGCAAGGCGATGGAACTGAGCAAGCAGCGATAGAGGCGACAGGAACTTGTCATTTTGAACAATTGAACGGAGGTGTTTACCAGGCTTGGCCTTTGCTGTCTGACGATTGCGCTGAAGTAGGCATTCGTTGTCAGGCTACGTACGCTTTTGTATTCTTATATCGAGGTGCCTTGCTTTATTTCGGCCTCTTTCCGCTCGCAGATGGTGCGGCGGGAGCGATTCGGATTTCCGTTTAGGCTCCCGCTGGGGCGATAAAAAGTTGGATCGTCTCTCGAGTCTCCAAAAATCTCGTTTGTGAATAATTCCATTTGTTCCAGCGTCTCATTGATTGAGATAAAAACAGATCGTCAATCCAGATTGATGCCTTCCTCCCGGTGGATAGGGCATCGTTGTGCCCTGCTGTTTTGCCTGAGCGGTAGCAGTTGATCGCAGAAAATCGACGAGATCATTTTCATAAATCTTGCATATCAATGACCGCACCTATAACGTTCAGGAACGCGTGAGGTAAAGATCTCCATCAAATCCGCTAGGGGTGAGTCTGTTCAAGCACCAGTATGAACCTGGGGGCTTGGGTACTCTCTTGTTGGAGTCGGTCGATGGCAGACACCGAGCCGATGGTACTCGCGAGGGCACAGGTTGAGGAATTCGCCGACCGAGTTCGGATGATTCGCTCAAGTTTGCATCAGATTATCGTCGGCCAGGACGAGACGATCGACTTGATTTTGCTATGCGCGTTAACTGGTTCGCACGCGCTGTTAGTGGGCGTCCCCGGGCTTGCCAAGACGCTCATGGTGAAAGCCTTGGCGTCGGCGTTTCGATGGAAATTCTCGCGAATCCAGTTCACGCCAGACTTGATGCCGTCGGACATCACGGGGTACGAACTACTCGGGCGAGAGGAACAGACGGATTCACCCAAGCTGGTGTTTCGGCCCGGACCGGTCTTTGCGAATCTCGTGCTCGCCGATGAGATCAACCGCGCCGCTCCCAAAACGCAGTCGGCCTTGCTTGAAGCGATGGCGGAGCGGCACGTTACGGTCGGAGGTCAAACTCACAACCTCGCTGAGCCGTTCCTGGTGATCGCCACTCAGAATCCAATCGAGCAGGAGGGAACTTATCCTCTGCCCGAAGCACAACTCGATCGGTTCATGATGGAGATTCAGATCGACTATCCCACGCCGGACCAAGAAGAGGAAATCGTTCTCAAAACTACCAGCAGCGCACCTCAGTTGCCCGAAGCCGTGTTTGATCGCGAGACTCTCTTGCAGCTGCGCAACCTGATTTTGGCGGTTCCAGTTCCTCGCGTCGTCGCCTCGTACGCTGTGCGTTTGTGTGGCGCCAGTCGACCGACAGACGAGAGGTCGGGACGTTTCGTCAAGGATTATGTGGCTTGGGGTGCAGGGCCGCGCGGCTCGCAGAATCTCGTGCTTGCAGCGAAAGCCCGAGCTCTGTTGCAAGATCGTACAGTTCCGACGATCGAAGATGTGCGAGCGCTTGCGATTCCTGTATTACGGCACCGGATGATCGCGAACCATCGGGCAGTCGGCGACGGGATCAGCGTTCAGACAATTATTGAGTCGCTTCTCCGCGAGGTCACGTCATGACCGCGACCGCGGGGCGGAGATTCCTCGATTTACGCGCACTTGCGACCCTCTCGCGGATGCGATTTGCTCCGAGGCATCGAATCGAAGGTTCTTACAGCGGAAAGCATCAATCGCACGCCAAGAGTGGATCCGGCGAATTCGTCGATTATCGTGAATATGTTGCCGGTGAGGATCTGCGTCGACTCGATTGGAAGGTTTTGGCCCGCACCGGCCGAGCTTATGTTCGGCTGTATCAGGAAGAGACCAACCTCGTTTGTACGCTCGTGATTGATGCGAGTGGCTCGATGCGCTTCGGTGCCAATGATAGTCGGCGCGACGGCGGAACGAAGTTGAAATATGTGCAGTTCCTCGCGTCAAGTTTGGCTCATTTGATTGGTTGTCAACAGGATCAAGTAGGACTTGCGGTCGTGTCCGACGGCCTCGCGTCGTTCCTGCCACCAGGTGGCACATCTGGTCACGTCGCACGCGTGCTCGACGCGGTTGAGTCGATGGAGACCGTTCCTGTTACGCGACTGGGCAACGGGATTCGCGAACTCTATCAGCGACTCAGCCAGCGCGGTGTTTTGGTGGTGATGAGCGACTTCCTCGACGAGGATCTCGAAGACGCGTTTCGCGCGATCCGCCTGTTTCGGCATCGGCAGTTTGAGGTAATTCTCCTACACATCATCCATCCGGATGAAGAGCGGCTCCCTTCCGGTACCGCCTTTCGCTTCGCCGGTCTTGAAAACGATGGAATGGTCGATGCGTCGACCGCGGAGATCCACGATTTATACAGCCAACAATTCGAAACGCACGTCGCTACGGTTCGGTCGTTGGCGTTGGGAACTGGCTGCGAGTATCGCCGTGTTTCGACAGCGATTCCATACCTGCAAACGCTGGGAAGTTTTCTGGTCGAACGCTCGGGTTAGCGACGCGCCCGAAGCGGCGATCGATTCGCCTTTTGTCGCTGTTCCGGACTGAGATTCTCAATGGCCTTCTTGAACCCTTGGGCAATCATCGTCGGAATTCTGGCAGCAGGTCTGCCGGTGTTGATTCATTGGCTGACTCGTCCGCGGCCAGTCGTATTTGAGCTATCAACCGTGCGATTCGTTTTGCAAGCGATTCAGCAACGGAAAGCGCGGCATCGCTTGCGCGATTTTTTGATTCTGGCCGCGAGGACCGCGGCAATCGTTCTGCTTGCAATCGCCGTCGCACGTCCGCTTTTTGGCCGCAAGGCATCGACGCTTGAAGAAGAGACAGGAAGTGCGACGCGCGTGGTTCTGCTCGATGTGAGCCAGAGTATGGCGGCTCGAAGTGGCGGGATCCAGGCGTTCGAGCGTGCCAGGTCTCTCGCGGCAAACCACCTGGCCTTCCGTCCTGATTTGCTCGGCGACCTGATCCTCGCCGGAGCGACGGCTCGTCCTGTTTTCGAGCGACCATCGAGCAACTTCGGCGCCTTGCGCGACGAACTCGGCAAGGCCGGTCCTCGACCAGAGCGACTCAACGTGCAGGCCGCCCTCAGCGCCGCGGTGCGGTTGCTTACGAGCGGAAGTGGGGGAGCTTCCGAACGTCGCGAACTGGTGATCATCAGTGATTTTCAACGCAGGCAGTGGGCGTCTGCAGATTTTTCGGTCTTACCGCAGGGAACGATCCTCAAACTCGAATTTACTGGGGCCGCGGAGACACCTCCCAATGTGGGAATTCTTCGTATCGGCAGCACCGGGCGAGCCGAACAGGGACGAGGGTTTCAGATCGAGGTTGAAGTCGGCAACTACACGACCGCCAGCCGGCGAATTGAGGTGGAGCTGACTTTTGGCGAGGCATCGTACCGGGCGGAAGGTGTTTGTCTGGCGGACGGGCGCACCACACTCGTAACCGAGGCGGTGCCCCGCGCCATAGGATGGCAAATCGGTCGAGCGAAGCTGATTGCAAATGATGACGCTCTACCGGAAGACGACGAACGTGCGTTTGTTATCGACGTACGTCCGCCTCCCGTCTTTGCGCTCCTGACGAGACAAAATGCCAACGCACGCCCGACTTCGAGCTATTACCTCGAACGAGCACTCGTCCCCACCGAAGTACGCGACAATCGACCCAGCCCTCGCGTCGTACGTTTTGATCCCAACGAGGTTGATCGAGAACTTTTGAGTACCGCCGACCTTATCGTGCTCGATCACCCGGGCCAGCTATCGGGAGAGATGCTCGCGAAATTCTCCGATCTTCTCCGGCGCGGTAAAGGGGTTTTCTACATTGCGTCTGAAGCTGCCGACGCCGCAAATCTGAAGCGCCTGACCGACCAGGCAGGGATGCGGCTTCGCCTTCCAGTTGAGTTCGCTCCGGCACCTCGCGCCCAGGCACGCACCATGCAATTCATCGCCGACTATCGGCGCGACGCACCGCCATTCCAAATCTTCGGCGATACGCTTGCCTCCGTTCTCGCTCCATTGCGGTTCTCGACCGATCTCGTTACGCGTTCGTTGCCAGATGCTCTCGCAGATGATGTCAGAGCAACCTACGGCGATCGCAATGCGTGCCTGGTGATCTCGACGAGTGGCGCGGGGTCGCTGGCGATATTGAATGCCGACCTGGGATCCTCGAACCTCGTCGCGTCTCCAGCCTTTGTTCCATTGGTAGGAGAGCTGACTGCCCTCCTGCTGGGGAATCGGAGCATCGCCGCGCCCGTGGCGAGCGGCGAACCTTTCGCGATTTCGTTGCCGACGGATGCAGGTGCACCATCGGGGCTGAGCATCGTACCTCCAAGTGCTGAGACAGAGGTGATCGAGGAACGGAGCGGGCCTACGCTTCGGGCTTCATCTGCCAGTGTTCCGGGAGTGATGCGGATCATGCGCGGCGACCAAGCCGTATTCGCAATCGCTGCCGCGGTGCCGGATCAGGAGAGTGATCTGACGCCGCTGACTTCAAACGTTTTGCAAGGGCGCCTGGTTGGAGATAGACGCGTATCATACCGCGACGCCAACCAACTCGAAGATGAGGAAGATACGTTGTGGGCCTGGCTGTTGATGGGATGCCTGACCTGCACGGTTGGCGAATTGATCATTTTGCGAGCCTTTCGGATCTGAACCACGAATGTCACGGACCTTGATGTTTCAGCCGCTGATTCCCATTCCTCTCTGGGCCTTGCTGGCTCTGGGATGTCTGGCGATATCAGTCTGGTACGGCTGGCGGCGTCCGGGGGCCGTTACTCGCAATCGTTGGATCACTATCCTCGCGCTCACCAGCTTCGGTACCCTGTGCACCTTGATCATCCTGCTCAATCCAACCTGGTTGGAACGAGTCTTGCCGCCCGGCGGGAAGCCGCTACTCACAATTCTGGTTGACACGTCGGCCAGTATGGCGACACCGGATATGGGCGCAGACAATACGCGATTTGCATCCGCCCGAGAGACGGCGACCGCTTTTTCCAAAGACCTCGCGTATCGGTACGAGGTCCGCATCTTGACGTTCGCGGAATCGACGAAATCTGTCGCGCCCGCTGCGTTGTCCGCTATGCGACCAGACGGCAGCACTACGGATCTCGCAGTCGCGATCACCGAGAGTCTCGATCAAGCGCGACCACAAGGGCAGGCGGTCGTTCTCCTGAGCGATGGTAATCACAACGCGGAAGGTCAGCCAGCGCGCGTGCTCGATGCGGTTCGCCTTGCGCGTGGTCTTGACGCTCCGATCTATACGAAGACGTTCGGCGGTCCTGCGGAAGTGAACGACCTCGATCTCCAGCTTCAATCACAACGAGAACTTGCATTTCTCGGCCAAAAGGCACCGCTCATTGCCAGCGTTCGAAAACTCGGCCTGGGTGTGCCGACTGCAACGGTCATCCTCTCTACCGAAGGTAAAGAAGTCGCGCGCAAGTCTGTCACTTTCGATCAAAAAGACTTCGCGGAAGCACGCTTTGACGTGCAGCAGCCCAAGCGTGGCCTGTATCGATACGAAGCGCGTCTCGAGAGTGTCCCCGGCGAAGCGATTCTTGTGAACAATACTGAGACATTTCTGCTTCAGGTCGTTGACCAGCCGATTCATGTTTTACTGCTCGAGGGAAAGCCCTATTGGGACGGCAAGTTCCTTGTGAGAACGCTCACGTCTGACTCGTCAATCGAGCTCGAGAGTGTCGTCAAGCTGACGGAAGGCCGGTTCTTCCGGAGATCGCTTCATCGGTCGCCAGCTAAGCCGGGAAACTCGCCCGCGGAACCGGATGTCGTGCGTCAGGATGAGTGGAAGGTGCTCGACAAGCCGGAAGATCTGGCTGCGGGGCGTGGGGGATTTGGTCGTTATCAGATTATCGTTCTCGGGCGTGACTCTGACGTGTTTCTCGACGAAGCCACGATGGGAAACATCAAAAGATGGATCGCGCAGGAAGGTGGGGCGTTGGTCTGCTATCGAGGCGCACCGTCGTCGCGAATCAGCCAGCCGCTTGCCCAGTTGCTTCCCGTTCGTTGGTCGCAAGGACGCGAATCTCGGTTCCGTGTGCAACTGACTGAACGAGGGCAAGATCTCCGTTGGCTGCCCTCATCGCGCGAAAACACCCAGCGCGAGGCGTTCGCGAAATTGGCGACGCTCGCCCACAACCAGCAGCCCCAGGAGCCCAAGCCGCTCGCGGTTGTTCTGGCGACTTCCACGCCAGCGGCCAGTCAGGAGCCGATTCCGGTCGTCACATATCAGCCCTATGGATCGGGTCGAGTGGTGGTGATTGAAGGGGCGGGCATGTGGCGGTGGGCGTTTCTTCCGCCTGAATCTCGTCAGGATGAAGATGTTTACGGCGGCCTCTGGCACAGCCTGATGCGCTGGCTCGCCACAGGTTCGGGCTTGCCTCCAGGACAGGAGATTGCGTTACGGGTGGACAAGGTGGGATTCCATACCACGGAGCCGGTGACCGCGACGCTTCTGCTTCGCGACGACGGAACGCGTCGCGAGATTCCGGCGGTTGAGTTGACTGGCGGCGCGCAAAAAACGCCAAAAACAGTAACGCCGGTTCCCGGTGGCGACGATCCGGGAGCTTTTCGCGTCCTGTTCGGCAGCTTGCCGGAAGGACAGTATCAAGCCCGCGTCGTCGGCCACGATGAGTCGGCGGCGCAGGTCGCGTTTGACGTGCGTGGATCCGTCGAAGAGCAACTGAACCTCGCAGCTCGCCCGGATCTCATGAGCCGGATCGCTCAGGAGAGCGGCGCGACCGTCTTAACCAGCGGCACGCCAGAAGAGTTGACCAATCAGATGCAGGACTACCAGACTCGGAGTCGCACGGAACGCGTTACGCGCTATCCAGCCTGGGATCGCTGGTGGGTATTGGTGACGATACTGGCTGCATGGGGTGTCGCGTGGAAGTTGCGGCGATCGTCTGGGCTGGTCTGATAATTCCCGCGCCGCGTCGGATAATTGTTTGCAGTCGGATCGGATCTGCGTGGAAAATGTAAGGATTCACCGCAATTCTGCATGAGCGATTGCCGCTATGAACTACCCGTCGCTACAGAACCAACTGAGACAATATGGGCGACGCGTGCGCGCGGTCGGTGGCGCATCGGGCTTGGGTTGGGGTGTGTTCGTTACGGGAGTGGTTGCGTTAGCAGCGGCGTGGGCCGATCTGCTGCTCGAACTTGCTCCCTGGCATCGACGGTTCGCGATCGGGATTGCGATTTTTGCGGGTGCTGCTTTTGCGATCGCCATGTGGCGACGCTCATCTCAGCGTGCGAATCCGCGAATACTCTCGCGCAGGCTCGATCAGATCGCAGGCGCCGAAGGTCAGATCGTGGCCGGCGTCGACCTTATTGAGTCGCCTCGCGAACTCGGCCCTCTCGAAACGGGGCTGGCGGGAATCGCAGTCCAACGTGCTGCGGAGCTGACGCGTAACTTGCCAGGCAAGCAAATTGCCTCTGCGCGGCCGATTCTGATCGGGGCACTGGCAAGCGGTTCGCTCATATGCCTCGTCGGCGTGGTCTTCCTTCTCAACGCAAGGCTCGTGTCGACGCTCTGGTTACGGTTTTCGGATCCTTTTGGCGATCACCCTCCGTATTCGGCCATAGTGCTCCAGGTGGCACCTGGTGATATCAAGGTGATCTACGGCCAGGGGATCGAAATTCGGGCGACGGTCGAAGGCGCCACAAATGACCGTCTCGAACTCTTGCTCGAACCGATCGGAGCTGCACAGGAGCGGCTGCCGATGTTCCCGGAAGGGGAAGGACGATGGCGAGCGGCGGTGGCCGACGTGACGTTGTCCGGGCGGTATACGGTTCGTTCAGGCCGAGCCCGCAGTCCGCGCTATCGAATCGATGTCGTGACCGTCCCTCGTATCGCCAGTGTACGCTTCCGCGTGACCCAGCCCGCTTACACGCGTCAGGCTGCGTACGAAGGCCCCGCGCCTGATGGACTTGCTGGTCTACCGGGCGCTCGGGTCGAGGTTTGGGCCGCGAGCAACCGCCCGCTATCGGAGGGAATGCTTCGAGTGATCGGGACGAAGGGGGGCGTTGACTCCAAACTCACGCGCGTTTCTTCCGACGGCAAGGAAGTTCACGGAGCGTTTGAGGTCGACAGCGACGGCAAGATTGAGATCCAGGTGCGCGACGTGGAGGGGCAGCAGTCGCTTGAAGCGTACTCGACTTCTGTCGTTTTACTCCAAGACGAACGTCCACTGGTGCGACTCATCGAGCCGCGTGAAACCTCGTTCGCGACTCCCGACGCGCCATTGCCCGTTGTGATTGCCGCCGAGGATGATTACGGAATTAGCCGCATCCAATTATTTCGCTCGCTCAATGGATCGAGAGTCTTGCCGACGGAACTGTTGGTCGGGGGACAGAATCCAAATCGGTGGAACGAACAGGTCTATCTGCCGCTATCGGAATATGGACTTCGCCCAGGCGACGAAGTGAAGCTGTTTGCCCGGGTGGAAGACAATGATCCAGCGGGTGCAAAAGGATCCGAGAGCTCGGTTGTGACCGTGCGCATTATTCCGCGCGAATTATTCGATCGCCTGACCGCCACACGCGAAGGGATGGAGACCTTGGCCGCCAAGTATCGCGAGGCGGAGCGCAGGATGGAGGCACTGGCTAACGAGATGGAACGGCTGCGGGCAGAGCTGGAAAAACTGCCTGCCGACAGCCCGCTCGCGAAAGCGGAACGAGAAAAGCTCGAGAAATTGGCTCGTCAATTGCGAGACGAGGCGAAATCAATCCAGGAGTCTGCACGCCACCCGCTTCCTATCGACGTCGACAAGAATCTATCCCGTGAGCTTGAATCCTTGGCGAGCCTTCTCGCAGGGTTGGCGGGTGAGACCGAAAAACTCGCGGCGAATCCGTCGCTCAAGAATGGCGCGACGAATAGGTCGCTTGCCGAACTTCGAAACAAACTTGCGGCGGGTCGAAAGGAATTTGGCGAGAAAGCGATGGAGCCACTCGAGCATCTTGGGAAGATCTATCCATTGCTCGAGGATCAAGCGAGATTTGTCCAGCTCTATCTCCGCCAGCGCGATCTGGCGAATCGTCTGCAGACGCTCAAGGGACGCGATAAAGCGGACACATCGGCGACGAAGGCCCGAATGCGCGATCTCGAGGCCGAGCAAAGTCAGATTCGAGTTGCTCTTGCCAGTCTCCTTGCGGACATCGAAGACCACACACGGCTCCTTCCTGATGATCCTCGGCTTGCTGAACTGCGCAAAACCGCGCAAGACTTCGTACTTGCTGTTCGCGCAAGTGGTGCATCAGAAGCGATGACCGAATGTGAGACCGCGCTCGCTGCGTTCGACGGCAACCGCGCCGCGAGCGCGTCCAAGAATGCGGCCGACATTCTCGAACGGTTTGTTGCCCAATGTAACGGTGAGGGAGGCATCGGCGCTCAGTGTGAGGCCGCCCTCAAATTCAAGCCGAGTCTGTCCGCCTGTCTTGGTAACTCCATCTCCCAAATGCTTGGCAACCCCGGATTGCCGAAAACGGGAAACGGCAACGGTCCCGGTATGGGGAGCGGTGATGGCTTCAGCGCGCGACAGAACAATCTCGAAAATGTCGGCCTCTATGGCACCCAGCCAACGCTCGTTTCTTCCGCTCGCCAGGGCACAGGTTCATCCGCCGCCGGTTCAGCGCCAGGGAAGTTGGGCGGCCCACAAGGTGATCAAAAGATATCGGAAATGCTCACTTCCAAGCGCGGACTCAAATCGGCCGGTCAGGCTCAGGCTCAGATCCCAGGACGTTACCAGCGCAGGGTTGCCGACTATTTCCAGAGGATCGCCGACGAAACGGGGCCACGCTAGGTCCCATCCGAGACGCATATGCCAGGCACAAATTCAATCATCTTGCCGCGATTCCTCCGAACACGCACCATTCTGACCGGTGCCGTCGTTCTCAGTTTGGTGATCGTTTCTTATGGTTTGGCCCAGCAAGCCAATCGTCCTCGTCCCGAGCCGTCGGCAGAATCGAATCAAGTCGGCGGCGAGCCCGATGGGATCGTTCAGGTTGCCAATCTGGTCTACGCAGGGACCAAGAGCAGCCAGTGCTTTTCAGACCACTTTCTGATTCGGGCCGAAAAAGAGTCTTCGATCTCGACAAGTAGGCGGTTTCACGCGGTGAAGCTTGGTGCGGCGGAAGTCTTCGGCTTTCCTCTCGTCATCATGACAGGTGAAGGAGATTTCACTCTCACCGATCAAGAACGTGAGAACCTACGAAAGTATATCGAAGGAGGCGGTTTTCTGCTGGCTTCGGCTGGTTGTTCATCTCGCGAATGGGATCGGGCTTTTCGTCGCGAAATGGCCACGATTTTTCCAGCGAATGCGATGGTTGCGCTTGGACTCGATCACCCCGTCTTTCACACCGTTTACGAGATCAACGAACTGCAAGCGAGACACGGTAAGCCTCGACCCGTGGAGGGAGTCGTCCTCCAGGGACGGCTCGGCGTCTTGTATTCGCAAGACGGGCTGAACGACACGTCTCACTCGCAGGGATGCTGTTGCTGCGGTGGTAACGAAATCACGAACTCAGAGCAGGTGAATGTGAACATTCTTGCCTACGCTCTGAATTATTGAGTGACTTTGCCATCAGCCGATGGAGTTGATGATGGGCGGCGGTTCGTCCCGGACACTGCGAGCAAGGTTGGCAAGGGCAGGGCGGTATGCTTTCATACTCGTCGGCTTGAGCGGTTGCGGTTCGCCTGCCACTGGCCCGCGTGCGGTTGAAACTCCCCGTGAACTTTCTCTTGTGATCTCGGGCGACACCATGGGCTGGATTGTGCCGTGCGGTTGCACCGCCAATCAGTCGGGTGGAATTCTCAGGCGTGCCTCATTTGTCGAAGGGTTGCGTGGGTCGCGCGAGGTGATCGTTCTTGACGCGGGCGGGGCCGCGGCCGGAACCTCGCTCTACGATCAACTGAAATTCGAGGCAATTCTTGCAGGGGAGAAGGCACTCGGAAGCGCGGCTCATAACCTGGGCGCAGCCGAAGCAGCGTTCGGCGCAGACTATCTCCGGGATGTTCAAAATCGACTCAAAGTACCTTTCTTGTCGGCCAATCTCCGTGATTCAAAGGGGAAGTTGATCGCTGCGCCTTATGTGGAACTCATTGCAGGAGGGTTGCGTATCGCGGTTGTCGGCGTCGTTTCGCCAGGACTTGTTCGCGGCGATCTCAAGACAGACGAACCTCGAAGCGCGATCTTGCAGGCGATCAAGAATTTGCAATTCGACTCCCTCGTCGTACTCGCCTATCTTCCCGACGCCGAACTGCGCCAACTTGCGGCCGACCTACCCGAGGCGGATCTGGTTGTCGGCGGCCCAACGGGGCAGAGCATCGCGCCAATAAAAGTCGGACCAACCTGGATTGCCTCGGCGACGAACAAAGGGAAGTTCTTGATTGAGATGGATCGCCGTGGACGCGGTGAGCCCTGGACAGGGAAGGTGGTTGAGATGACTCCCGCGATTGCCGACAACGCAGCCCAGAGGCGCAATCTCGACAGCTTCCATTCTGAGCTTGCCACGCGCGACTTAACGGCCGACCAAACTGGATTCGTTCGTCGATTGCCGTCTGACCTTCCTGCCGACTATGCAATCGCAGGAAGTGAGTCTTGTCGCGATTGTCATCGCGAAGTCTACAAAAAGTGGGAGGTCACAGGTCACGCGCGTGCCTGGAAGACGCTCACCGATCATGGCAATCATATCGACCCACAGTGTCAAACCTGTCATACCACGGGATATGGACTTCCTGGCGGATTCATGTCCGCGGCAAAAAGTTCTGAGAGGACGTCGGTGGGTTGCGAGAGTTGCCACGGGCCTTCGCGCGGTCACGTTCTCAAGCCAACGACGAAGACTCCCTTCTCGGCGAAAAGTCAGTGCCTTACATGCCACGACGCTGAAAATAGTCCCAACTTTGCCTACGAAAAATACTGGAAGCAGATCCAACACGGAGCAGCCTCCAAATCTGCCGCGGGAGAGTTACCGTGAAAATCCTTCCGTTGCTGGCTTTGCTTCTGATTGTCTCAATTTCGGTGCCGCCAGCTTTTGGTCAAGCTCCAAAACCTGAGTCTGATACGGCCAAAGGAAAGAAAGCGACGCCACCGCAGAAAGTTTGGCTGACGGACATCGCCAAAGGACGTTCGGATGCCGTTCGAAATCGGAAGCCGATCCTCGTGCGAGTTGGTGCAGAATGGTGCCCCTGGTGTCGAAAGCTCGATCAGGAGATCGCGGTTCCTGAAGTTCAAACCGCGCTGGGAGAGTGGACGTTAGTCGCTCTTGATGCCGACAAATCGACGACTGAAATCCAGGCGCTCGGGGTTGGTTCTATTCCCGCGCTTCGCATTCTCAGCCCGCTCGGGCGAGTTGTCTCTTCACACGATGGCTTTCTGAACGCGAAGGAACTAGTCGCGTGGCTGGAAGAGAATCGTGAAAAGGCGGCCGATGTACCGGTCGACGAACTCAGCGATACAAAGGTTCCAACCGAGCTGGTGGTTGTTCGATTGATTCGACAGCTCGATCAACAGGATGCGCTGCTTCGCGAAATTGCGATCCATCGCCTTCAAAATCATCCAACACTCGCGGCCGAACCAGTGGTTGCAGCGTTCGCAGAGGGCACGCTGCAAAGGAGGCTTGCTGCCATGGAGTTGCTTTCGCTCTGGCGAGCTCCAGTCACGGGGATCGACCCGTGGCAGCCCAAAACTGTATCGGCCGATCGGCTCAAAACGCTACGTGATTGGGCCACAGAAGCAGCGAAGTCGCCGGCATCGCAGGAATTGAAATCGTCTCCCGACCGCCTTGCCGCGGCCAGAGTCGAAATCGATCGGCTCGTTGCCGCCAAACCAACTGACGTCCCTGCCGCTCGCGAACGTTTGGCGCGTCTCGGTCGTGATCTGCTGCCGACTGTTTACGAACGGTTGAAAAAGGCAGAGTTGGACGACGAAAAAGAGCGGCTCACTGCGCTGCGCTACCGTCTCGCGGCGTCCGAAGGTCTCGTGCTGAGATGGCCGGGTGGTCTCGAACGGCTCGCGGCCTCGGCCGTTGCGACGCGTCATCAGGCCGTCGATGAACTCACCCAGCTCGCTACCGCCGATGACGAAGGGCTTTGGCTGGAATTGTTCAGCGACCCCGATCCGCTTGTCCGCGAAATCGCGCTCAAAGGCTTGAACTCCCTGGGGAACTCTGGCGGTTCCCAGGCGCTTATCGGATTGCTCGCCGACCCTGAACCAAATGTACGCGCGGCCGTTCTGAAGCAACTTGCGGAGCACCCTTCAGCACGCCAGGTCGCCCGTCTCAAAGAGTATCTCGCGAAGGAAACCGATCCCGATCTCGTGGTCCACGCGGTGCGCGTGCTGCGAGAGATTCAGGATCCCAAAGCGCTTCCAATCCTGATCGAAGTTTTGAAGCACGACAAGTGGAGCGTTCGGGCCGAGGCTGTCGAGGGCATCGGTAAGCAGGTCGAGGCAAGAGCCTTCTTGAATCAAAACGACCCCAAGGTCAAAGAAGCTCGCGCGCAGGGAATTGCCGCATTGATTGGACGGCTCGACGACCCCGATGGATTTGTGATCGGTCGCGCCGTCACTGCGCTGAAGGATGTCGATTCGGTTGATGCCGTCGAACCGTTGCTCAAGGTCGTTGAAAAACATCCGGAACTCGCCGCCAAGGCGATCGAGAGTATCGCGAACTCGCATCGTGACAAGCCAGAGATGAAGAAAAAGGCGATGCCATTGCTCCGAAATTTCGCGAAGCATCCCAAAGCTGATATCCGCGCGGCGACGGTCACGGCTCTTGGGGAGTCCAAGGATGCGGATCTCGCGCCCGAGGTGCTTGCTGGTTTGAGCGATTCTGAAAGCCGGGTTCGAATGAGCGCCGCCAATGTCATCATGGACAAGCTTGACGACCTCAAGAGGGAGGTTGAAAGCCAGCCCACCGACGGCGAGACCAAGCCGTCCCAACCTGGCGCGGAGAGTCCCGCGGAGGAGCGGCTTACGCGCATTCAAGAAGGGGAAAGCAACCCAACGTGGATTGCGTCGACGATCGAGCCGCTCACTAAAATGCTCGCAGCTCCCTCAGCCGACGAACGGATGGCAGCCGCTTTGCCCTTGGTTGCCTCAGGCCGTGGGACGAATGCCGTCGCCAATCTGTTGAAGGTCGCGAAGGAACGCCCAGACCTTATCACCAAAATTTCAGCGGCTCTTCCTTGGCTACACTGGGCCGATCGAGCAGATATGTTCCGGGCCCTGCTGGCGATGCATCCGGGCGCGGATGAACTTGGCCTCATGGCGTCTCATCTCACGGAAACAAACGACCCCCGTTCCACTGAATTGCTTTGGAACTTGATTGACACCGCCGACAGCATTGAGAGCGATCACGCTCACTACATTTATAGAGGGTTTGAAACAAGCTATTTCGGCCGGAATTACTACAACGTGTCAGAAATCCCCCAGAAGGAACTGCGGCAAATCGAGGCCAAGATTCGACCTCGCGCCGCTTCTGGCTCAGAACTGCAGCGTGTCATCGCGTTGTCTCTCCTTCTGAAAGCCGCGCCGGAAGACGCTGGCGACCTTGCGCAAAAGATCATGGAAGACCCGAAGGCTCGTCCAGAATTTCGCCGCGACGCATTTCAAATCCGGCTTCTTGCGGTTGAACAAGCTGAGGGACGTAAACTTGCGCTCGCCGCGTTGACGACTGCAGATCCCATGTGCCAAACGCTCGCGCTAAAGTATCTAGCGTCCGACTTCGAGAGTGTGAGTCATCTTCGAAGCTGGCTCCAGCTTTCGACCGATAATCCAATGCTTCCGGGAAGGTACGGGGCTTCGGCAAAGAACGGTATTTCGATACCAAGATTGCCGCGAGCGCTCACGACGGAGATGGTCAGCCCGCTTCTGACTGCCAAAGATCCCGAAACAGTTGCCATGGCGTCTTACGTTTTGGCGTTGCAAGGAGATCCGGAAGGTCTCAAGCCGCTGTTGGATTTCGCGTTCAAGCAGACGTCGAAGGGGGGAGCTTGGGACCGCAGGATTTTCCAGGCGATTTCGCGAGCCGGAGACGATTCTCATATTTCTTCTGTCGAAAGAGTCTACAACAAGGTTTACGCCGAAGCTTCGCGATTT
Organism: uncultured Isosphaeraceae bacterium; assembly: GCA_945957605.1. Classification (GTDB taxonomy): domain Bacteria; phylum Planctomycetota; class Planctomycetia; order Isosphaerales; family Isosphaeraceae; genus CAMFLR01. Next base: position 913,220 of record CAMFLR010000001.1, on the reverse strand, counting down.
GGAACGGATCAAATTATCAAAGACCTCTACTGGACAATTCGCGGCATGGATGGCCCGAACGCACGCAGACTCCGGCAGAAGATTCGCCGCGAGGTGGGAATGCCTTTCCTTCGAGGTGAATCCGGCATGTTGCCAACACAATCGTGAGTCGAACCGAATCGGCCGCACTTCAATGAGAAGGATGCCTCTATGTTTCGAAGCGTTGTCATCTGGACCGCTGTCTTCGTGCCCTGTCTCACTTCGGCGCTTGTCCAGGCACAATCCGCCGCAAACGCCGAGAAGGGAACGGTCTCGGGCGTGGGGGTCGTGAGCGTCAAACGCCGGCCAGAAGTGCTTCGCGTGAAGGTTGAAGTTTTTGCCGCCGGCAAATCGATCAAAGCAGCGATCGCGAACCTCAAGGATCGACGCGAGGCGATTCGACGTCAGCTTGCGACCCTGGGAGCGGTTGGCGAGTCGATCAAGTTTGACGAGCCAGAGATCAACACGACGCTTCTCGAAGGGCGTCAACGAATGGAGACGATGATCCGGAGCCGCATGGGCAAGGCGGCCAAGGCGGATGCCAAAAAAGCGGCGGCCACTCCCTCAATCATCTCTGCAACTCTAACAGCCGAGTGGTCTTTGAAAGGTGCGGATACCGAGACGTTGCTGGTCGAAGTTTCTCAGTTGAAAGAAACCATCACCGCCGCCGATCTCGCGGGCATCAAGGACCTGGATAAGCTTGGTTCGGAAGATGACGAACTCAAGGAGGAGATGGAAGGAATTGAGCCGGGGGACAATCAAAACAGCCAGGGTCAGCCTCCAGCAGGTGCACCATCCTTTCTGCTCGTGAGCAAGGTGACTGCGCCAGACCAGGCTAACGCGCTGGCCGAGGCGTTTCGTAAAGCCAAAGAGAAAGCCGCGGGTACTGCCAAAGCGGCGGGAGCAGGACTCGGCGAGCTTCGCCTTCTCGAGTCTCGCATGCAGTCGGGGACCGAAGAGAACAGTGAAGAGAGTGCGGCGGCCGCTTATTATCGTTCCGTGCAATCCGGCCGAGCCGAGTCTCCGCCCGAACCCGATGGACCGAGCGAGGCGCGCGGCACTCAACCCGGGGCCGTTTCATTCCGCGTGACCGTGACCGCCGCCTTCGTGCTGAAAGAGGGGAGATAGCCACCCTAGGTTCGATAGCCTGCGCGAGGCGGTTCCAGTATTCGGCGCATAACAGCGATTGCCCGAAGCGTCCTTGCGCCTCAAGTAGCCAAAATCCGGCTTCTACTTTCGAGCGGTCTTCGGGATTGCCATACTGATTCAGCTTCGTGGATAAGCCGAATCGGGAGATCACCATGAGCCTCAACCGCCGCCAGTTCTTGAAGGTTTCGTCCGCCGTTGGAGCCGCAGCCTTGTTGTCCAGTGAAAAGCTGGCGATCGCGGAAGAGACGCGGGCATTGTACGAACGACTCGACAAAGCGGCGGCCAAACCGGTGCTCGAGGTGAGCGGCTTGGATTCACCCGTGATTGTCAAGTCGATGGAATTGCTCCGGAACGGCAAGAACTTCGTGATTCGCGTTCGGACCAAGGACGGAGCCGAGGGGATCTCGGTCCCCAACGCGATGCATTTTGTGCATACGTATCCGATCTTTGTGAACAGAGTGGCCCCGTTTTTCGTGGGTAAGGACGCTCGCGACCTTGAAGAATTGCTCTGGGAATCGTATCGCTGGAATGATAATTACAAATATCAAGGTCTGCCGTTATGGGTTTGCACGGCAGGCGCTGAGTTCGCGATTCTGGACCTTCTCGGAAAGCTTGCCAAGAAGCCGATTGGCGGACTTCTGGGCGGTGTGAAACGAACGGCGATCCCCGTCTATCGAGCGAGCGGAACTCGTGGGAATACTCCTGAAGCAGAGATTGAAGATCTGCGAAAACTCGTTGAACAGACTGGTGCCAAAGCGCTCAAATTCCGCCTGGGCGGCCGAATGAGTCGCAACGCCGATTCGCTCGACAAGCGGACCGAGAGGTTGATTCCGCTTGCACGCAAGGAATTCGGCCCCCAAATGACGCTTTACGCCGATGCCAATAGCTCATACGACGCTGCCCATGCGATTCCGGTTGGCCGCTTGATGGAAGAAAATCAGTATGGCTTTTACGAAGAGCCTTGCCGGTTCGACGACTGGGAGGGAACCAAGGAAGTCGCCGATGCCTTGACGATTCCGGTCGCCGGCGGCGAGCAGGAGGGGAGCGAATATCGCTTCCGCTGGGCAATCGCAAATCGTGCGGTCGACGTCGTGCAACCGGACCTGCATTACTATGGCGGATTTATTCGATCGATGAGAGTCGCGCGGATGGCTCATGAGGCTGGGCTGACCTGCACGCCCCACATGTCGGGCTCGGGCCTGGGATTTCTCGACGTTCTGCACTTTGTCTCGTGCCTGCCAAATCCCTCGGATTTCCATGAGTTCAAGGGTGACACGGACATCCCCATTCGCTGTGCGACTTCATCGCTCAAATGCGTCAACGGCGTGATGAGCGTGCCGACAGGACATGGCTTCGGGATCGAAGTCGAGCCGAGCTATCTGAATGCGTCAACCGTTGTCAAGTCTGCATAAGTGGTCGGCAGCTTCAACCCACTAGTTCGCGAATCGGCTTGCCCGCGCTTAGTTTGAGCGGGCGACCGGTCACTGGGGCGATGTTTTCCTTTGCGGGATTCAAACCAAGCGCCGTGAGCACGGTTGCATGAATATTCTCGACGGGGATCGGTTTGGGCGGTCCGGCGATTCCCTTGGGATCGGTCTCGCCAATCGCGATCCCGGGTCGCAAACCTCCGCCCGCGAGGGCCATGCTGAACCCGTTGGGCCAGTGGTCGCGACCACCCGTCAGGTTGATCTTGGGCGTCCGACCGAACTCGCCGCCGCAAAGCACAATGGTGTGGTCGAGTAACTTTCGCTGCTTCAAGTCGTGAATCAGTGCAGCAAATGCGGGGTCGAGTTCTTTGATTCGTTCCTTGTGAATTTGATGATTATTCACATGGCTATCCCACCCGCTGAGCGTCACTTCAACACAGCGCACGCCGACCTCGATTAGCCGACGCGCTGCAAGGCATCCTCGACCGAACGGTGTATGGCCGTATGCGGCGAGCACCGACGCGGGTTCGCTGGAGACGTCGAACGCCTTGAGCTGTGCCGATGACATCATCACGCGCGCACGGTTGATCGTTTGACGATGCAGAGTCATCTCAACTCGCTCACGACGTCCACGTCCAAATGCATTTTCGACGACGTCGAGATCGTTCACGCGGGCAAGGTCACGAGGCGGCGGCACGGCTGCGGTCACGTCGGCGAGTTTGCCCCGAGCGTCGCCCACCTGAAACGCGTCGAACTCGCCGCCCAGGTATCCTCCCCGTGCAGGCCATCGACCGGTGAGAATCGAAATGTGCCGCGGGATGTCCGTGCCACCCATAGGCAATTCGTGGCAGCAAATCGCGCCGATGGAAGGATGTTCGACTGTGGGATCGGGGCGATATCCTGTCCTCATTAAATACGTCCCGCGCTCGTGGTCTCCCTCCTTGCTCACGAGCGAGCGCACGAGTGAGATCGATCCCATCTGCTGGGCCAAAGCCTCAAAACCCTCTCCCAGATTCACCCCCCGCGCGGCGGTGTCGATCGCCTTCGTACCTCCTGCGATCTTCTCATTGGGATGCGGATCAAACGTTTCGAGTTGGCTCGGACCGCCCTCGAGCCAAAGGTGAATGATCGATCGCGCTGGCCCTTTCGTTCGCTCGGCGTCGTCGGCGAGCAAATGACCCAGCGGTGTCAGCCAACTGAGCGCGGCCGTGGCCAGGAAACTGCGGCGATCGAGCAGGGGAGTCTGGTCAAATCGCATGGCGAGCCTCAATGGTTCCAGGAGAATTCGGTCGCGTTCAGCAACGTCCAGTGCAGGTCGCTCATCTGTTCCTTCCGGGCGTCTCCCACTTTCCCAGCGAGTTTCTTTGCGAAATGCTCGGCCTCGACCGGCGTGGGGCGGCGAGTGAGCACGGTCAAATAAGCGACTTCGACAGCCTTGGCATCGCTGGAACTGAGCTGCGCGAGCAACGAGGACGTGTTGAACAGCTCGTTTTTGGTTTTTGACCCGACAAGGTCGCCGTTCATCAAGAGCAGTCGCTGGGGGATGGTGCCGCCTCGCGTGTTGAATTCGTCTTCGCCGGTATCGCCGTAGCGGCGGACGAATTCGTTGCGACCAGTCGAAACTCCTAGCCGCACAATCCAGGACGACTGCGCGCCAAGCGTTGTGAGTGACGCCGATTGATAAACCGCGCCCGCCACTTGCTCGGGTCGCAGCCGAGTCATTGGGAACGCGGCCCAACCGTCGTCATATTTCGCGGCGAGATCGCCAATCGCCGGATCGGCCGCGCTGTCGGACCGAAATGCGTCGGTCGCGGCGATGGCTCGAATCAAGCGCCGGAGGTTATAGCCATGAGTGGCGAAATCGCTTGCGAGTAAGGGTAGAACGGGATGGAGATCGCCGTTGACGGGCAAATCATCGACAGGTTCGGAAAGCGGCTTTCCGAACATCAAGGCCCAGACGCGGTTAGCCGTCGCTAGTGAGAAATTGGCATTACGGGGATCAACCACCCAGGCCGCCAGTTGCTGGCGTGGAGTTCCTACATTTGGCAAGAGTTCGGGCAGAAACGGGGCTCGCTGCCGAACCTTCACGGGTTCGTTCGTTTTGCGATCTGGAGGTGCATAATCTCCCGCGCCGTCGTGGATACCCCGAAGATTGGCATGAACGCCGCCGAAGAACGCTGCGAGACCGCGAAAATCTTCCTGCTTCCAGGGCTGGAAGGGGTGGTCGTGACACTGTGCACAGTCGAGCCGCACGCCAAGAAACGCCCGGGCGACGCGTGCACCAAGACGGTCGGGGTCGGGCAAGCCTCGATCGTTGTCAAACGTCACCGAGACGAAGTTAGTCGCCGGGTGATCGGTCCACAAACCTTCGTCGGCGATCATGTCTCTGACGATGGCGTCATACCGCCGGTTTTCCATGAAGGCATCGCTTAACCAGGTGGTGAATCGCCGCCTGCGGAAGAGCAAAAAGGGGCCGTCTTCGGTGCCAACGCATGCCCGCGCAAACCGCTCGGCAAGATAGTCGGCCGTACGACGGTCGCGGAACAGGTCGTCGAGCCATGCCTCGACCCGCTGACCGGTGGGTCGAGATTCAAAGCGCCGAATCTCTTCGAGCGAGGGAATTGATCCCATCAACGCAAGTGCCAGCCGGCGCATCACCGTAAGTTCATCGGCGACTGGCGCGGGTTTGAGATCGAGCTCCGCGTTCTTGCGGCGCATCGCGGTGTTGATCTGGTTTACGAGCGTATCGAACTCGGCGTCTCGTGCCGGTGTTACCTTGCTCGAGCTCATATTAACCGGCGTTTTCGTCGAACGGAGGAGCCCCGCGCCCAGAACGCCCGCGCCGCCCAGCACCACGCCGAGGAACAAGAGATCGCGGATCCCCATCGTGCCTGCCCTCTATCCCATCGTTCGATTCTAAGGGAATTACTTGTCCAGGCTTCGCCAGGTTTCAGGAATACCGAGGTGCTGGAAAATACCGATGGGTTGAAACCATGATCGAGAGGTCAGAGTATCAACTGACATGGAAGACCTCATGATTCTCGAAGAAATCAGCGAGAACGCACCATTCGCCGCAGTTGCGCCCAAACGCACTTTCAGGGCCGCGGTCGGCGATCTTGCGCGGGGTATCTCGTCGGCAGTCGAATGGTTGTTCGGCGTGGTTTCGCTCGTTCTGGGGCTCGCAATTCTGGCCGCGTTACCCATTGCGCAATTCCTGAGCATGGGGTATTTTCTCGAATGCTCGGCGCGAGTGGCTCGATCGGGTCGACTTCGCGATGGAGTGATCGGCGCCCGGCGTGCAGCACGGGTCGGCGGTATCTGCGCCGGCGTCTGGCTGGCTTCGCTGCCTCTCTGGCTTTTCAGTTCTTTCGCTCAGTCGGCCGAGTTGATCGAACCGGGCGGAAGAATTGCGCAGGGCTGGCGACTCTGGGTGATCGTCTGGTCGATCCTCACGTTTCTTCATATCGTGATGGCCTGCATTCGCGGAGGACGCCTCCGTTACTTCCTCTGGCCCTTTGGGCACCCGTTTTTCCTGGTGCGCAAATTACGGCAGGGCGGGCTTTATACCGATGCACGCGACGGTCTCTGGACGTTCGTCGCCTTGCTCTATTTGCCCCATTATTTCCGGCTGGGCCTGATCGGTTTTCTAGGAACGCTTCTCTGGTTAGCACTGCCCGCGCTAATGATCTCGGCCGGGGGAAGATACCCGATTCTGTTCCTGATCGGCGGCATCTGGCTCGCGATCATCGTCCCATTTTTGCCGTTCCTCCAGGTGCGCTATGCGGTTGAAGGACGCGTGGCGTCGTTCTACTCGTCTCGCCGCGAGGTTCGCGATCGATTCCGACGCGCCCCCTGGGCATTCGCGTTCGCTCTGCTGATCACCTTGCTCGCGGCGGTTCCTTTATATCTTCTGAAGATCGAGATGGTTCCACGTGAGGCAGCCTGGCTGCCCAGTCTGGTCTTTGTGATTTTTCTCGCACCTGCACGTTTGCTGGTCGGTTGGGCGTATGCCCGGTCCGAACGGCGAGAAGCCCCGCGGCACTGGCTTTTCCGTACTCTGGGACGGCTGGCGATCATTCCGACCGCGCTGTTTTATGTGATCGCCGTTTTCATCGCGCAATACACATCATGGGCTGGCGTGTGGACCGTCTACGAGCAACACGCCTTTCTACTTCCTGTACCGTTCTTGAATATGTAGGCAAGTGAAAGTCGCGGCAGGAACGATTCAGCATCAGTCGCTTTGGCTCAAGCTTCTTCGCGAGATGTTTTTCCGATCAACAAAAGAATTACCCTTTGCTATTGTGACGGAACATAATGCAGAAATTGCGATTACAGTCTTAAAGACTGGCCGTTGGATTTCCTGAGACGACGGCAATGGTGTTGTCGGACGCTGGTACTGCGCATGCTAAAGGGCTACGTCTTTTCGACGTAACCCTTTATGCTGTTTAGTGCCGGAGACAGGACTTGAACCTGCACGGGGATAAATCCCCTCTAGCCCCTCAACCTAGCGGGGCCCACGTAGATTCACGCGGCGAAAAGGCTGGAATCGCGTTGCAACTGCTTGTCAAAGATCAGGTTACAAATCTCGGCCTTCGGTCTCGCATTGTATCGGCATCGGCTTGGCGTCGCCAATGTTTTCCCCATTTTTTCCCCAGTCGTCGTGCTATTGGAATTGAACGCCGTCCGTCACTCCACGTCGATAGCCTCAACATCAAATTGTTCGATCGCTGCGACGTCGAATACGACCCCCGTGACTGGCCAAATCGCTCGAATATCTCCTCGGGCAATTGTGATAGGATCGCGTGGATCAATTGGATTAGGACTTGTAAGCAGCCAAGTTTCATGATCAGGGAATATACGTTTGATCACATTGCCAACCCGATCATCGTCCGTCTCGACGACGGCTAGGCTGCCTCGGGTAATCGTTCCCGATCGCCCGTCGATTTTTTGTGCCACCAGCACAACCTGCGCATTCTGCGCGATCGGCTCGAGACTGGTACCCTCAATGGAGATCCCATACAAGCCGGTGAAGTGGCTTGCGCCGAAGTCTTCCCTGGGCGTCCACTCATTTATGAGCCTTCCGGCCCCTCGGTTCACCGCTTTTCTTGGGCGATAGCTCACGCCTATTACCTTGCGCAGAATGCAATCGCTTTTTCTGACGATCGCCGGTGACACGCCGGCCAATGGATTGACGGCTTCAAGGATCCAGGAGTCGCCGTGCGACCACACGCGACGAAGATAGCGATTTCCTAAACGATCCTTCCCAGCGACAAGCTCGCCCTCTACGACTTCTTCCGACAGCAGCACCCACTGGCCGGGACGTGCGATGGGACAGAGTGTATCGCCTGCGACAAGCACCGCTCGGCCGGCCGGAAATTCAGATTCCCAAGGCTCCTCAGCAATTGACACGACACATCCGTGGGTTTGAGCGGCGGCGGTTCCGATGAGCTGCAAACGAATGGGGGCAGTCCAAGCGGTGGCGTCTTCTCCAATTCGAAGTTGCTCGACAGGCGTGACGAGCAAGGCCGCGACCTTATTGGACATCGCCGGGCTCGCACTAAGCGGAAGCGAACGGCTTCGTAGAATGCGAAGGCGTTCAGCTTCGAGCCGCTCGAGCTCTTTTCTGAACACATTGTCCAACTCTCGAAGCGTTGAAAGGCAATCCTTTATCATCGACTCAGTTACGCTCGCTTCTGTCAGGCTGTGCGATCCTGGATCCAGGACGAGCACAATTCTTGGGTCCTTAAGCCACTTGCCAATTTTCTCCTGAGCAGGGGACGCGAGTTGATGCGGCGAAGTGAGCGCAAGGTACTTGTCCAACGACTGCTGCAAATTGCGCACATCGAAAAAAGGTGTAGGGCTGTAGGCATCTAGTGTGATGATTACATCCTCGCGATACTTCCGCAGCTCATTCGGCACGCTCATCATCGCTGTGATCAGAAGTTCCTCCGCCCGGTCAAGGCGATCACCCGGGCGGTAGGTGATCTGCTTCGATCGCGTGCGAGGATTAAGTTCAACAGCGCGACCCGGGAAGAAGTCTGTCCTGCAATTGTTTAAGAATTGCCTTTGATGGGTTGCCACAATGATCTGCGATTTTGCTAGGGCTGGCTTTAGAATGTTGGCCGCCCATGCCTCACGATGATCGTCGTCCAGCGAAAGAATAGGGTCGTCCATCACCACGAAACCTAGCCCGCCAGGATGGCGTTCGAGAAGCGCGAAGTAAAACGCCAGCGCTATCGCCCGAAGCAGACCGGCGTTTGCAACGTGCTGACCGGGCACTTCGAACGTGCCGGCACTCAAGTAAGCTTCTACCGTCTTGTCTCGCCCTTTGTTCAGGTGCAGGCGCGACGGAGACAGGTCAGGATTTCCGTGTGGGTAAAGCTTCCGAATGTTCTCAATCGTGTTCTGGCGAATATCGGTAAAAATTCGCTCAACCTCAGCGGTTGCGTATTTGCCTAACGGCTTGATCGACTCAAGGGCGGTCTGCATTTCCTCAAAGACAGCCAAATTCGTCGCATCCGTTTTCATGCTTGCGGTTTCGACTGCCGCCTGTTCAAGGCCCTCGCGAACAGCGACGACTGGCTCCACGTCAGCCGCAGCTTGTTTACCCCGCCCGAGGATCGAAAGAAGCGAATAAGAAGCACAGTCACGCGAGGTGACAAGCGTTGACACTTGCGAGATCAAGCCTGGGAGATGTTGCGTCGCCCAAAGAGCGACCGCGATCCCGCGACGTGCCCGCCTGTGCATAGCAAGCCAGGGCGTCGCTGCTTCTGCAAAAGCGGCGTCAGCATCGTTCGGAATAAGTTCGATAGACGAGAACTCAATCGGCGGCAGAGCTTCCGCAATTATCTCAACTTGAGGATCGAATCGTTCAAGAACGGCGACAAGGGCGATCCCAAGCTGACTGCGAAGCGCCTTCCAGTCTTCTCTAAGGCAGCGTGCTGGGTGTGTGTCACTCAGACCTAAAAGCTGCGCCGGAATTACCTGTTGGACTTCATCAACAAGGTTTCGAAAGAATTCACGTATATTCGATCGCAAGTCGGCGGACACGTCCTTTAGTCCGAAGAGTTGCGAAGCTATCTCAGTCCCCGCGATTCCCTGCTCACAGACGGGACAGGCTTCGTCCGCCGATTCAAAATGCATCGCAGCCTGCGTAAGTAGCGTCACTTTGCTACCGGCAGATGCTTCGCGCTTCCACCAAATTAGGCGGTCTACGACTCGAGTCATCGTCTTTTGTTCGAACTCTACAAGTGCCTCGATGTAGCGGTCGATACCGCCACCACTTAGACCGTTCTCGGTCGAGTTCTGAAAAGTCGCCAAAGCATTGAGCTTGGGGAATAACTTATCTGGCGATGTCTCGAGAACTCGGACAGCCGCACTGAGGGAATCGGCGAGCCCAACCGGCACTCCTTGAGTACCTGCATCCATCTCAAGTAGGGAAGCAATTGCAGCCTCGGCATTCACCACTTCGCTAGCGGCCAGCTCTCGCAACTCCCGAATCTGTGCGACATCCAAAAGCTCTTGATTAACTAAGACGATCAACCGTTGCCTGAGATCGAGGCCTTCCCGAAGCTTTATTGGAAATGAAGACATTTTCAGGCGTAAGTCCTGCTGTCTCGCAGTCAACGCAGCGCGCTCAGCTTTAGCAACCTTTGTAAGGTTGCTGGCCAGCGTTGTAATAAGACTTCCGAGTTCCTCAAGAGGATCGTAGCCCAGCATCATGCTAAGCAAATGCCGAGTGTTGGGAGACGATTCTAGCGTCCGACGACCGAATACTGTCGCTGCGGACACCGAAAGTTGGATATCGAGCGGACTAATCCCGTGCTCGGAAAGTTCCGGACACGGCTTCCACAACACGCCATCTTCGCTGTGTTCGAGACCAAGAGCTAACGACCGTTTGAGGTAAAGCTCCTGAGTTCCATCTTCGGTTTTGAGATGGAGCTCCGCCCAGCAGTCCGGGACGCTTTCAGGTACGCTATCTGGCATGGGAAGAGTATGAATCGTTGGCCAGTCTCTCAATTTTGTAGCACGGCCCGCCGCATTTGGGGGCGTGTAGAGTGCAAAACTGTCCGACTCCTCATCGCCATCAGTGATTACGCGATCCGCCAAAACCCACCCGACGGCACCCAAGAGGCTGCTTTTTCCGCTTCCATTTGGGCCGTAAACGAGAAGCGGCACACCGTCAAAGGGGAAGCTAGTAGGTACACCAGATGGAGCGATGCCACGAATAGACTGTGACCTAAGTCCATGCAGCCGCCATCGCCTCACAGAGGATGGCTGAGGCGCCGTAGTTTGAACCGATTCCGATACGCTTGCATTTGGCTCATTTTGCGAATCGCCGTAATTCTCTTCACTCCGAGCCAAGTAGAGCGAACGTGCGGTAGTGGCTTGATCGACACTCTTGCGGTCGGAAAGATCCTTTCGCGAGTCCCAAATGGCCTCAAGAAGCCGGCGAGCCTTCGGTTCTAATGGGCCCACAACAGTCTTGCCTGAAATAAGCCTATCCCCGCGGAGAAGGTCTCCAACCGCCGCATCCGCTGGATTCGATCGACTCGCGGTCATGCTCACCTACCTCGGCCCGCGGACTTCATAGATTGCTTTGGAACGACGTAGTTCTAGCAACTGAGTACGGCCATGCCAACAGTATCCGAACTGACCTCTCGCTGGGAATGTCAGAAGATCCGCGATCAAGAGTTCCTCTTCCTGAATCGTTACAACTTCGCCGTGTCCGCGCCTATGATGACACCTGGATGGGATTGGGGGTTCGACACGGCGGGTGATTAGTGGGGCCGGTCACATGAGAGAATGTTCTAGCTTACTTTAACCTTAAGGAAGCCCCAAGCAATCCCGAAGTGGTGCTTATTCTTCGAATGACAAAAGTCAATACGTGAAGCTTCGTCGACTCAATGCCTACTGGACCGCATTACAAGGCCCTACAGCAGTGAAAGCATGGGTGGGCTAGGGGTAGGTGCCCCCCGCCCCGAAGACTCTTCCTGAATGCCATTTCCTTTGATTGCTCGGCTGTTTCGTTCCTGACAGCTAAGGCTCAGTCCTTCGATCGCCAGCGTTATGGGCGCGCGATCGCTGATCTGAACTTAGCTTTTCTCGTAATTCACAGAACAGCGTTTCCCACTATAGGATATTATATAGGGAATATATATAGGTTTGTGCGACCAAGTTACCGTGGACAAACCCGCAGAACTCCGTAGTCGGCGCGACCAAGTTACCGTGGCCGGCGCGACTAAGTTACCGTGGATAACTCAGGCTATTCACATAGTTTTGCACTGAGCCGTGACAAGCAGAGAGCGCGACCAAGTTACCGTGGCCTTTCGTTGGTCCGTTTAACGAAAAATGATTTAGCTAGAGGTTCTACGGGCGCGACCAACTTACCGTCGTTAGATGATCATGCGAGGCCATGAAGTCCTCCCAAAGGGAGCCCCGACATTGTCCGCAGTCTGAGAAGCTGATCGGCGCGACCAAGTTACCGTGGTAGAATCCAGGCATTTCAATGTGTTGGCCAAGAAGAATCGAGGAATCCTAGGATAAGGCGAGTGAGGCCTGTTTGGGTGCCACGGGTGGCGGGCTGTTAGACAAAGTCAAACCCCGATCGTCTGCCGAGAGTCGGGCGTTAGGATAGGCCGAGGTTACCTGGTGGAGGGTTTGTAGAAAGCGACGGCGGAAGTCGCGAATTCGGGCGAATCCTTGACCGAATTGCTCGTGCATGACAGTCCAGGCGATGAATTGCGGCTTGCCGGGCGGCACACGATGAAGCCTCTGGGCTAGCCAGACATATACGTCGAGTGCCATCGACGATGACGCCAAAGCAGCGACGGCCCGGTGATCAAGAGGTACGGCGTGCTGTCCCAGACTTTGATAGTATTCCTCGCTGAGTCGTACCGTGGACGGCCAGAGCACTCGTTGATCGGCTTGTTTGGGGAACCACAAATCAAAGGCGCTGACGAACTGGGTGTTGACCTGAACGGCTCGCCCCTCTTCGACCACGCCCATGCGGACTGTTGCCGCGGCCAGACGAGCGAGTTGATCTTTCAGCGAGCGTAGTTGTTGGCCATTGGTTTCGAGACCGAGCGAGCGTGCGAACGCCGTCATCGAATCCTCGACGTCTACCACGGGTGATCCCGTGCGAACGGCCTCAGTTGCCAGATGAATGAGTACCAGGCGGGGCTTTTCGCCGAAGGGCAAGCCAAGCCTCCGGAATTCGCCGGTGGATGGGTCGATAGCGGAACCCGCCTCAATGCGCAGTGATGCTTTTCCTTGCTTTCGGTCCCATTCTAGAACACTTTCGCCCGGGTTTTTGTACGGAATCCCGCATTGGCACTGTACCGCGTGGAGAAAGTTAAGTCGCTCAGGCGGCGTGCTCCTAATGGCTGTCGAAGTATCCAACAACCGCCGCTGGTGGCGAGTTAAGATCAGACGTCCAGGCGGATTGCTCATGAACGGAATGCTAGCGCGATGGCGATTTTTCGCAAGCATTTTCTCACCAATAACGTGACTAAGTATGATTAAGCGGTCCGATACTTGCCTTCATTCAAGGATGGTTTACGCAGGCTCCAACAGGCAGCCATGAGTCTGCAACCAGGTGCCAATTGCTTCTTCGAGAATGTCCTGAAGTGCGGAGGGTTCAAGCCGATCAAGCTGCCGCTGAAGCGAGGTGCGTTTTAGGGCATTTGCGTAATCTTCGCGAAGACGCGAACTGAACTGCACGCGGTGGGGAGCCACATTTCGTGGCGCAAGTGGCGGAGTCTGCGGTTCGGCCTTGATGGGCTTGGTCGTACCAAAAACAAACGCCTCTTCCGCTTTCGGGTCGGCCGATGGTATTGCCGGTTTCAAACCGTCGACCAGTGCACGCCTCGTAGTTTCCGCCATACTTCCCCCTCACCTAAGCTGTTTCGAGTAGACGCCGCGAACCGATCCGCTTGGATTTCTTCGCGCACGCCCCTGGAAGAATTTCTTTGAACAACGCGGCAACCTCCTCAGCGGCGTCTCGCGCGCGAACACCGAGTTTCCACACGACCGCACCTTGCCCTGGCGAATCGGCGTAAATTTGCCGCAAGGTCATTGCTTGCGTCGCTAGCGGAATTCCAAGTGCCTCCGCCGCATCCTTCATATCTTTGGTCAAGCGATAATTCTTACCGACCATGCTCAGCACGATGATTGCTGATGGCTTCCCAGCACGGATGTCTTGCGCTTGTCGAAGCACCTCGGTAGCCTTGGCAAGAGCCCTCACCTCGAGCATGCTCGCCTTGCAGGGAACAATCGCCAGATCGGCCCGAAGTAACAAAGCGCGGCTTGTTTCCGTCTGGCTGCCCGGGCCATCCGCCACCACAAAGTCGGCCTCCTGGTGCAGGCCTGGGAGTTCATTCAGTATCATGTCGGGGTTGTCGAGACGTACTGCTTTGATGTCAGGATTGGCTTCCCGTATCCATTCCGACGAGGATTGCTGGGTATCGCAATCGGCCAGGATCACGCGATGCCCTTGATCGTGCAGCCATGAAGCAAGATGGACCGCGAGTGTTGACTTGCCGACGCCTCCCTTGGAATTTGCGATCACAATTATCATTGGGTTTTCATGTCATATCTCTGTCTTACTCGCAAGCTGTTTTTCTAGAAAGACCGAAAGCCGTCTGGCGGGCATACCGGAAAGCTATCCAGTTCGCAGTCTTGTCTGCCCACTTGTTTTCCAGCCAGCAGGCATTCTGACAGGCCGGAAAGTTGGCCAGTTTTCTGGCAATCCTGTTTGGCAGCAAGAAGGAAAGCAAGTTGATCGGCAAGTTTGAAAGCCTGCTTACAAGAAAGCTATGTGGCAAGAAGGCGGGAAAGCTCCGTTCACCCTGCAAAAAAGACGCGAAAGCCTGAACCTTCGCGTCGCAAGTGAATTGCCGTGAGATGTCGATGAGGGGTTTTACGCTCCCACGGATTGGGACAACGGCGTGATAGACGGCAGGCCCTTTTCGTGCCGGATTGCGTTGCCGATCTCGGTGAATAACCGCTCGGCATCGTAAACCGTCTTCCACTCGCCGGAACGGACTTGCTTAGTCCAAATTCCCTCAGTCTCCGTTCGATCGGTCCAGCCGAATTCCTTCAGGCGGGTGAGGTGCTTTTCGTCCGGTTGCTCGCCGTTGAATGCAATTTGCATTTGCTTGTATTTGAAACTACGGCGCAGTTCCATGCTGGGGCCGCCATTGTGGCCGCCCAAATTGATCGTGTGCCAGGGACGAGGGTCGGCCGCATAACGTGTGTGCGACGGTTCATCCGTTTGGTGACTGACTAACGAGTCGGGTTCTAAATCTGTCGCCGTTGTCTCGAGCGTTGCCGTATCGGCGGATTCGCTCGTATCTAGTGCGGTTGGAACTTTGGGCTTCCTTGCCATAGTGGTACTCCCGTTGCTTCGGATGCTGATGATTGCTGGGTTGACCTCCGACCCTTTTCCTAAGACTTGTAGCGCAAAATCTTGGTCGTGCAAAGCAGATTCGCGTGAGGCGCTCGCTAGCTCGGTTTGCTGAGCCTCGGGGGCCACTAAGGCCTTAAGCTTCCGTCTAATCCGAGCGGTAATCGGTTCTTCACCAGTGAGTTTGCGCGACCCACTTCGGACCGGTGTCGAATCGATGATCTGCCCAGCGCGCAACGTCTTGATTGCTTCGGCAATTTCTGTCGCGGACTGGCTTTCATTAGACGCTTGAACGGAGAGAGAAAGCTTCAATTGATCGCGAAGTTCGGCGAGTTCGCTGTAATATTTCTCGTGTGGAAACGTTGAACCGAGTCGTAACTCAAAGTCGCGAAGTTTGGCGCGGCATACGTTGACGTCGCGCGCCGCTCGCATCACCTCTTGGGGATACGAACTGCCCAAACGGTCGAGCGCGTTCAATACGGCGCGGGGACCTGGGCGCTGGCTCGAAAAGCTCGCGCACCGCGTTGTGGCACCCTCAAGGTAGAGCTCAGGTGTATTGAGCGGATGCAGGATCAAACCAAAAGTCAGCCCTTCGTAGTTGCCAAGCGGGATACGGCTGACATCCAGTACTGCCGCCGGAATGCGATCGAGAACCGTATTCAGAGCTTGAAACTCATCCGTCTGGTAAATCCGCTTCCCGTTCACTATCAGCCCCGATTGTTCATGTTTCCGAAGCGTTGCTGCGTCGCTCTCGAGCTTAGAGAGTCGGTCTTCCATTCGATCGAGTTCTCCGGGCAGTTCACGCACACTCCGGCGGGCCAGGAATTGTTCGTCGGAGTGATTCTTCCGAAGGATCGATAGCCGCTGGAGCTCCGCATCCGTCTCGGCCAGAGTCAATACCGCAGGATTTCCCGAAGCGATCGCCTTGACTTCGGCGAAGGAAAGCTCCTGTTCGCCAATATCCTCTGCCTGGCGCAGGTTGCCGTCGCCTGTCATCACCTGGTTGATAAATCGGGCCTTGGTCTCAAGAGCCTGCCACATAAACGAATCGAACGACTGCTGGGTAACGTAGCGATAGATTGCCACCTCCTGGTTCTCGTTGCCCTGGCGAAGAATACGCCCCTCTCGTTGCTCCACTTCTGCCGGCTTCCATGGTGCATCGAGATGATGAAGCGCTACGAGTCGTTTTTGAACGTTCGTGCCGGTGCCCATCTTTTGAGTCGAGCCAAGCAGAATGCGTACACTCCCCGAGCGGACCTTGCCGAACAGCGCATGTTTCTTGGCGTCGGTGTCCGCGTCTCCGATTACAGCTATCTGTTCCTTAGGGACGCCTTTGGCATTCAGCTTGGCGACTATCTCGTCGTA
Organism: uncultured Isosphaeraceae bacterium; assembly: GCA_945957605.1. Lineage (GTDB taxonomy): Bacteria > Planctomycetota > Planctomycetia > Isosphaerales > Isosphaeraceae > CAMFLR01. The sequence goes on along the minus strand of CAMFLR010000001.1, from coordinate 896,855 downwards.
CGGCGAAAAGCCCCACGGCGTGGGGTTGACTCCCATGTCGGAGAAGATCATCTGCGTGCCACGTTTCTCGCTCGTTTCTTGCCAAATCGCGTGTACATGGTCGACGAGAGTGTTGATCTTGTTATTGGGGTGATCTCTGGCGTCTGCCGAGAGAAGGCGGGGGTCGAGGGCAAGTTTGCGGCCATCGGTTGTAATCGCTAACGCGTTGTCCTCGCGTGGGTCGATCTTTTGGCTGCGGATGCGCTCATATCGCTCGATTAGGCGTTCCTGAAGCACTCTTTGCTCTTCTGACATGGGGCAGGCCAAGACGATCGGCTTGCCGGTTTTCAGCTGCGGTCGGGGCAGGTCGAGCATTTCGGCGGTTTGAACGTCGGCGAAGCTGCGGAACATCTGTCCTAGCTCGGGCAGGTTCGTGAATTTGGCGAAACGGCTACGAGGCCGAAGTGAAGCACCATCGGGCGAGATCTCCATTGTGTCGACCACTTCGCCAAATGTCGCCGCCCAGCCGTCAAACGCCTCGATACCGCGCGAACATAGTCCCTCAGGGTCGAGAAACCGCTGCATCGTGTACATCTCGACCATCGTATTGCTGATCGGCGTACCTGTGGCGAATGTTACGCCGTGGCCTGGATGCAGGTCACTCAAGTATCGGGCTTTCATATACAAGTCGAATGCCCGCTCGGATCCGCCGGTCTGAATGCCGGCGACACGGTCCATCTTGGTCGGCGTCTCGAGGTTCTTAAAGTAATGCGCCTCGTCGATGAAGAGGTGATCGACGCCGAGTTCGTCGAAGACCAGCCCGTCATCTTTCTTGTCCTCGGCCAGCAGATCCTTGAGTTTCGACTCGCGACGAACCTTCTGTTTCTCGATGGTTTTGATCAGGTTGCGTTGGGCTCCGGACGCTCGGGCGTTTTCCTTTAGCAATTCATCATATTCATGGATCTGGTCGCGAAGGAACCGCTCTTGGAATTCCTTCGACATGGCTATCTTCTCGAAACTTGAGTGGGTGAGGATAATGCCGTCCCATTGGCCCGAGGCAATCTTTGCTGTGAGTAACTTCCTGCGCGAGCGTTCGACGTCGTCCTTGGTCGCAACCAACAGTCTCGCATTCGGATACAACTGCATGAATTCACGAGCGAACTGCTCGAGCATGTGGTTGGGCACAACGTACATCGGCTTTCGCGATAGTCCGGCCTGCTTTCTCTTCATTCCCGTGGCGGCCATTGTGTACGTTTTGCCGGCGCCCACGCAGTGTGCGAGCAGTGTGTTACCAGAGCTCATCCCTCGCCAGACGGCATCCTTTTGACGTGGCCGAAGGGCAATTCCATTGCTCATTCCCGGGAAATCGAGGTGTGAACCGTCGAAGAGACGAGGGCGGAGATTATTGTACGTGTCGTTATAAATCCTTACCAACCGCTCGGTACGCTCAGGCTCTGAGAAAATCCAGACGCGAAACGCTTCTTTGATCAGTTTTTGTTTCTCGCGGGCGGCAAGCGTCTCCTCCTGATTGACGACCCGTTCATCTCCGTCGGGGCCCGCAATCGTGTCGTAGATTACGGGCGTTTTCATGTTGAGCGCTAGCTCCAAGAGTCCGGTGCCGTTTGCTCGCGTCGTGCCATAATCGGTCTGGGCAACAACCGATTGGCAGGCGGAGTAATCTGCCTCGACGCTCCATACCGCGTCGCGTTTTAGATGGGCGATCGACATACTTTTCGGCTCAACACCAAACAGATGAGCGCCGAACGCCTGAATGTCCTCGGCGGGAATCCACGGTGCACCGAGCTTGGCATCAATCTCGCCAGGCAGCACGTCCTCGGGCTGCACTGCACGTAACGCCTCGGCATTACGCGCATAGTTGGGACCAGCGGATTCCGCGTTAGCAAGCTTTTGACAAACGTTGCCTGATAGATAAGCATCGGCGGTTTGCCAGGACCGGTCATCTGGGTCTTGAAAGATCAGGTCGCCGAGCTCCTGGAGCACTTGCCCTTCGGGCTTGCCGTAAATCTCAGAAATGAATGGCAAATCGACGCCCCCTTTCTGGTCAAGCGAGACGAGCAACCCTTCCTCGGCGGATTGCACACTCGTAACGGGAGGAGCCTTGCCGACGACGTCGTGAAGTAGGATCGGTGCCTTGACCGCCTTGCCGGTCAACTCGTCGTAGTCTTCGAGCGCGAGTACAAGCATCGCATCGGGGTCTTCGCAAAACTTGGCCACATTGGGCATGCGGCGGATAACCGTGCCTTCGGCCGTTTCTGAAAAGCTCGTCTTGTTGATCGGCCCGTAAAGCCCGTGAAACTGGTCGTAGGCGCGATTGAGTTCCTTCCTGGCTTTCTGACGATGTTCCTCTGGCCACCCTTCGTTTTGCGATTGAAGCACACGACGGGCGAGGTCACGCAATCCGATGAGCGAAGCCAAGCGGCGTCCCATCATCGTACCGATGGACGAGAGCAAGGTGGTGCCGTGGGTGACAGGAGTGGTTTGGCCGCCGTTCACTTGGCGGATACTCTTGTCGGAAGCGACAAAAAAACTTCCCGCGCCGATATGCGGGTCAAGGGGAGGGGGGACGAACGGCTCTTGCTGTTTGGTGGATTCGACGGCCTTCAGCGGCTCAAACCGCGGCAGGCATTCGACGGCGGCCTTCAATTGAGACGCAAGGTCGCCTGTGCTCTTGATACTGTACCCATCCTCGCTGCCATAGAGCCGGTCTTGGCGACTCCACGAACCGAGCACCATTTCCGGGTGACGGTGAAAGTAGCGGTTGATTGCGACATGCTTGCCATCGATCTCTAGTGGGTCGGATTTGATCCACTCGGGATCAACATGATTAGCCGGCTCGCCTGGAGCACGTCTCCGCAAGAATACGATATCGGTTACAACAGCAGTGCCTTCCTTCTTGAAGGCGTCCGAAGGGAGTCGAATCGCCCCTAAAAAGTGGGCCTGCTCGGCTAGCCGCTCCCGAACAGCGGCATTTTGCTTATCGAGGGTAAAGTGCGAGGTAACAACCGCGACGACGCCGCCTGGCCGGAGAGAGTCGAGCCCCTTGGCAATGAAATAGTCGTGCAGCGGCAGCATTTCCCCCTTGAAGTCTAGTCGAACGTCGGCAAACGGTGGGTTACCGATCACGGCATCAAGTTCGCCGGGCAGCTTGGTGTCGCGAAAGTTCTCGATACGGATGTCAGCCCCGGGATGGAGCACCCGGGCAATTCGGCCGGATAAGCAATCGAGCTCGACGCCAATGAATTTCATTCCGTTGGGCGCCCGCCCCATGAAATTACCCGTGCCGCAGCCGGGTTCGAGTACGGTTGCGTTCGCAGGCACCCCTAGACGCTTGAGCGCTCCGTGCATGGCGTCGATCACAACGGGAGCAGTGTAAAAGGCATTGAACGTCGTGCGGCGAGCGGATTCGTATTCCGCAGCGGATAGCAGCGAGTTGAGTTCCTCCCCAAGTGCTTCCCAGCCGTCATCCTTGTATTCACCCGTCACAGGATCCGGGAACAGGGATAACGCCACCGCTCCAAATCCGCCAAATCTCTCAAGGACGGCTTTTTCGTCGGGTGTCGGCAGTCGAGATTCCGCTTCGATCGATTGAAGCGTCTTGATTGCGGCAATGACATTGCGAGCTTTTGCTTTCGGACCGGTGGCAACCGACTCGCTCCAGGTAAGTGGCAGCTTTGCTATCGAAGCCTTGCTTTTACATAGGCGAGAACCTCCTCCGCTGTCGGCGTGCCGAGCCCACTCTCCGGCGGCAGTCTTAACATCATTTGGTTGATCGCCAATTCCGCGGCTTGCGATCGAGTCTGGGCGCTGGCCTCGCCAGACGCCGTCATCGAGAGTTGGGCCAACCAGCGTTTGTAACTTGCCTTGAGTTCGTGCGCGAATAGCTCCGTCGCCGTGAGCATGAGTTTCTCCTTCCGAAGCAAGGCGCACAGCGTCGGCCGGTTTTGGATTAGCTCGAGGGCGATCGTCTGATAAAGCATGGTCATCCTGGGGCTTGGCGTCGAAGAACCCAGGGAACACGGGGGTGATGCGTCGACCTGGAGCCATGCGATGCCGTTAGACTTGCTGAATTGATGATCGAATCAGCACCAAAAGGCAAGAGTCGTGCCAGTTGAAATGCCTATCACAAGATCTTGCAATTCATAAATTGCGGTTCGGAAGGGCCCGCGTGGCTCTCAGATCGATCGTGTTACACAACAACTTGGCAGAGACTGTCGGCAACACTCCCTGCCGCAGACGACAGGGCTTTTGGTTAGGAGTTGATTTTACAGTCAGGACAGATTCCCAAATGCGTCTCCCAATCGAAAACACTCATGGTGGGATCTCCAAATTCGACGATGCGAGACGCCTCCGCGTAGCTTCGCTGCTCAGTAATGTCAGTCCAACCTTCGGCTTTGCAGACTTCCAATTCCTCGGCGTTTATAAAGTCCTTGTCATCGCGGTCGCAGGCCACGCACCCTAAGCGAATCGTTCGATTCCCGGTCGGCATAATCAACTCCCGTTCGGTTGTGCGTGAATGAAGTGGGGCAACGCCCCCACGCGCATTCCAAAGCACGAACGGCGACGTCGGCTAAGGTCCTGATTGGAGCGGAAGTCACCCGAAGGGCTGGAGGAAGCGAAAGCGGTCTGCACAAGCCGCGAAGCGGTGCGGAAGATCGCGGGCGACCTTGACGGAGCGACGCAGCGATTATTGTCCGGTGCGATTCAATTCGCTCGGTCGACCGAACCGCTTTGAGATCAGCCCCGCAAAGAAGTTTGGCAGATTAGGCGGCCCTTCCTGAAAGTATGCGTTTGATTGCCGAAACGACCGGCTGAATTACAAGGGTAGTCGGCGTGCTTTCACCGACCGTGATTCGGTGCACGTCAGAGCGGGAAGGAAGCAACTCGCCCACTCGTCGGGCAAATGCGCCGACACGCTTGTCAAGTGCGCCAGATTCGCGATTACCTTGTTGAATCAACTCGATAGTCGCGATGAGTGCCGACGGCTCAGCTCGAAAGAGCTCGGGATAGTCTGTGAGTGCACACAGGTACGCACACCGCGTTATTGGATCGGCGCTAAAGTGCGACAAAACCCTTTCAACTCGTTCAATGACTTGAGCCGATTTGTGCAAAAGAAGTTGGGGTTGGGAGGCGACCGCAGCGAGGTAATCGTTACGCGACAATCCAAATTCCTGAAAATGGTTTACCACACCCTCGACATGGCCGACAATGTCGGGCAAGGTGCTAACTTTCGTAAGGTGTGGGTAATCGAGCTGGGCTCGAGAATAGTCCCACATCGCAGTCGCATCCGTTGCGAAGAAAGCGCGGAGCCACTGCTCCGGCGTCATGTTTTGATGCGCCGCCATTTAACTACTCTGGTTCTTGCAATTATTGATCTTGTTTACTTTCTATCCATGAAGCAATATTCATGCCGGAGACTGATTCTATTTGAGAAACGCAGAGTTAGATACGGAACTATCCCATAAAGAATCTAACGTATCCGCAGATCTAGCACAAATGGTGCGATGACAATTGGTCTACCGAGGCAGGCTGTTTCCGCTCTGGCAATTAGATCGGTCTGGGCATCTTCGATCGTTTCGTAAATCACATCATTGCGGCGGTAGTCATCTGCCCATCCGTCGCATTTGTACCATCCGATGAGATAGATGCCTCGAGTGCACTGAATCGTGTTCATGTACTGGTCACGAAGCTGGGATTCAATCGCCGTCTGAAGTTTCTTGTGCCAGCACCCTTTGACTTCAATGACCAAGCGGATAACGCTGGTGCCGTACTCCCCTGATGCCGATTTTGGAGTTGTTTCAACCAGGATATCCGTTCGATCGCCTTGGCCCTTCGCATTCCATCGCGCAATTTCCACTTCACGATTTAAAATGAGGCCGCGGCCGATAAGGTCTTTCCTTAAGTGAATCGCAACATAGTCAGAGAGCGAGTTTTCATCTTTCGGTCGAAATGTTCCGTCCTTACTTTTGTCCCAAAGGAATTGCAGCCCCGGAGTTAGACCTCTAAGCTCGGATTTCAGCCTGTCAAGTGATTCTAAGACAACTTCAAACAACTGTTGACCAGTTTCGACAATTCGTTTCTCCGCGTCGAAGATTACTTCAATCGCGTCTTTCGGGTTGGGCGGCTGCCAAGTTTTCGCAAGCATCGCCTCCTCGGTGTCAATGGATGACCACTTAAGCCAAGACAGCCCCGGATGAGCAGCAGCGAGCCGCTGGAGCGATTTCACAGAGGCAATAGACGCCCTGCTAGACAAGGCATTGAGAAGATGCTGCCGAAAGTAACCGATGTGCTCACGAGTTGTGATCTCGTGAAATTCGTAAATAGCGGGGTCTTCTGAACTCGGAAACTTGTCCTCTAACCAACTCAACAAATCCTCGCACTCCGTTTCGTCTAGCGCGCGGAAAAAATCCTTATGTACGGACCTAACCGCAAATCGCTCGATAAGTTGTCTCCCAAATTCCTCATTTTGCTGGATCTGATTCCAGATCATTGGCCAACTGACTTTGTCGCCCACCGTCATAAGCGCGAGGCATACCACGAGCCTCCTCTTGCTATTGGTAGGGCTTTCCTGACTCGAGGGATCGAGGAGAGAGCAGGAATATCGCCGGGCGCTTTCGATTTGAGAATTCAGCAATGTGACGAGCAGTTCAAACATTGCGAACTCAGAGAGTTCATCGTCAGCGAGCATCCCGCTGTAAAACTCAGCTATTTCCTTTCCCAGGGTTGGGAGGACTTTACGCACAACGAAAATACATCCGCCGCTGTCGCGTTTCTTTTCGAGAGACGCGATCCGGCGCACCGCATCAACGATTTGACTCGTTGCATGTCCATATGCAAGCCGCAGCAGGCCTTCCCTAATCGGATCAGGGTCGTTCGAACCGCTAAAGCATCCGACGAGAATCGGCGACCAATTCCTCCACACCTCTGGTTCGAGAGATGCAAGGAAAGGCTGATCGTCGGTGAACAGAAGAGCAAATGCTTTGAGGCCTGCTTCGTGCGAGAAATATAGATCGTTGGATCCTAGCCATTCATCTCCAAAAGGGTTTCCGGCGACTATAACTTTCTTTGCGGCGTCAACGATACGATGACGCAATGTCTCGTCCGCGTTAGTCCATCCATATGTTTGCCTTAGATCAAGGAGAAACCATACGGAGGAGTTCGTATTTATTGGGTAGGCGAGCAGCTCCGCGACCAGCGAGTTCCATCTTTCAAGGGCACTTAGATTAGGTGTATCCAAAATGCCACTGATTTTAGAATTCGACGCTATCCTTTGCTCGTCACTGTCTGTGGCTTTCTTCTTCGTGCGATCCATGCTTCGCGCCGATCGAAGGCACTTCGCCAATTCGGAGTCCAGGGTGATTGGCGACAGCATATTAGCGAAGACGTGCCCGATTTCTGGCTCCCGTTCGCACGAGCCGAGTACCGAGTCGATCTGATCCGAGGTCATTTCGAAAAGGTAGCTTCTAAGCAGTGTCGCGATACGAATTCGCGTGTCGAGATCCGGATCGCGGTCCAGTCGTGCGCATAGCCAGTCGATATCCTCAGAATAGACAAGTGATGGTTTGCTGAACGCAATCGCAGCTATTCCTTGATCGACGCTCACGATACATATCACACGATTCAAGACACTACGGCGATGCGCCGCGTTGACGATCGAACAGTTTGAATTAAGCCCGGAAGTCGACTGAAAATGTCGATGAAAAGTGATAATGTCGGCGAGCATTGACGAGAATGCTTCAATGACTTTTTCGTCATCAAGAAAATCAATGGATTTTACAAATACATCTTCAACCATTCCAATGAGTTCTGACACGCCTTGATTGGACCAATCGAGGTTGCGCCCCCATTCAAGAATCTGCGATCGGTGCCGATTCGTGAGCGACTCAGGCAGAGTATATCGCACGAATCTTACAAATGAGCCTATTAGATTTCCCTGCCGAGGACCTTTAATCGATTCAAGGACTTCGTTCAATGTTATGGCACTCGGCCACAATATTTCGAGAATGCAACCACGTAGTTCATCTCCAGGGTCTATCAATTTCGTAGAAAGGAGCGATTTGAGGCGTTCTCTCGTTTCGTCGTTGCCTACTCGAATCAAGGCGTGCGCTGCTTGGGTGCGAATATGATGATCGTCATCGATGTTCATCACCACGTCGGTTAGCAGGTTTGCGAGCTCTGTGATCGAGCATGCTTCCGCTATGTCAATGGCGACGCGGCGCACGACGGTATTCCGACTCTGATCGCTTATATAAGCCGACAAGACTGTCTCAATACCGTTATGCCGGAGTTTTGAGTACGATCTGCGGCGTTGCCAATCTGAGTCGAAAAGCTTTTCTTGATCATGGTGTCTAAGCAAGGATTCGAGGAGCCTCGAACGCTGGCTGTCATCAAGAGCATCAACATCGCTTTTCAATAGAACGGCGGGATCAAACTCGAGAATGCTATCGAAGACCTCATTTGACATGCCTGCCAACCAGGCCGCCGTATCATGCAATTGAGGGATAGCCCTCGTGCTATTGTGGTTTTGGTGAGTAATCAGTCGCAGTTGCTGGTCAAGGGGAACCCGGTGGTCGATCAGGTATTTCGCTGCTAAGAATTCGGCATATGTCTGATGAGAAAAGCCTACACAGCCTTCGGCTTTCACAGAAAACAAACCGGTATCGAGAACCTCGCGGATCGCGCTCTCGGTCACATTGAATTGCGTTGAGTTAGCACTTTCCTGTCCTCCGCCAAGTTCATGAATAGCGATGGTGCCGTCACTTGCATCCGCGAAATCGTCATCGAGCCGAACGCCAACCCTGTTGCAAAGCATTGTTATCGCCGCGATTCGGCCGGCAATGGCAATCCGTTGATCTTTCGACAATTTTCCCCGAAGTAGCTGGGATTCTCTTCGCACGGACGAAGGTTCGCCGCACAGTTGGAGGCAACCTGTTCGGTAGAGTTCGTTTTTCTGTGCGGGTAACGCGCCGTGTTGCCGGTAGTTGTCAATCAGAAACGGAAGAGTCACGGGTTTACTCGCGAAAGCCACTGCTGAAGCTCGGATTACTTCGTTCAAAAAATCGATCGGGTTGACCCTATGCGCTCGTGCCGCGGACTCGATGTCACATTTGCGCAAGGGCGCAAGTTGAAAGAATCCCACGTTATCGTCGCCCCAGATCGACTTGAGACCGTCCCCCATGCTTCGAGGCCATTCAGCAGATCGAGATACAAGACGAAGAGCCAGGCGATCGACGGGCTCACTTTTCAATTGGTCGATCAAAAGCTGGCAGAGTGTGTCGATTCTAATTCGACACTCGTCAAAGCTATCCAAGGTCAGAACAAGCTTGAAGTTGCCATCTCGCCATTTTTTGAATTCCGCGCTCTCAAAAACCCTCTGGATCAAAAGATGCTCGGAAGAGAAAATGCTCAAATTATGAGTAGCAGTCGAATGGTTTCCTTGATGGGGTGCAATTTGGCTTAGGTCTTTAGAGAACTGGTCTAATGTCGTCGACTTCCCGATCCCGGGTTCGCCGAGCAAAACGAGACAACCCACATCGGCAAACTCGTACAACCGGACTAGGGCAGGATTTAGAATCGATCTGAACGGAGAAACTGGATCAACCAGAAACCCATCTTGATCGAATCTTACAGTACCGCCCTTTTCTACTGGATACCAAAATCGATCCCACTCATAATTGGTCTGGCCCATGTTTGCTTGGTCCGTCGCTGAACTTTCGTCTCGAAAACCATCCGTCTAACTGATCGTAACCAGGACGCTCAATTATTTGTATTTCAAAATTATAAATTCTTCTTGGATTGTCGGATCAGACGGCGCGTCGCCGTTCGACGAACAGGTTGGCGTGTCACTCTCGGAAAACTAAGACTCATTGAGCAAATCTCGTAGAACGAATTTGCTCTGGCCAAATCGTCTATTGCAAGCATTACACGAGGTCGTGTAATATTGGATTTGGAGGAGAGAGTATGGCCCGAAAACAGACCGCTACAAACGATGCGGCATGCTGCACTCCGAACGATGCATGTTCGTCTCGGATGCCGCTCGCTGAACGACCGCTTCTCGGCTTTGTCGACGCGGTAAAGGTCATGGCTCTCTTTAAGGTCATGGCCAACGACACCCGGATTCGCATTCTGCACCACATCGTTCGTAGCGGCGAAGCGACCGTTACCGACATCGCGAAAACACTGGGTATGAAGCCGCAAGCGGTTTCAAATCAATTGGTGCGGCTCTCTGACACGCGAATGCTTACCTCGCGTCGCGAGGGCAATAACGTCTTTTACCGTGTTACGAACGGCTGCGTGGCTCCGCTGCTCGACTTGGCTCTCTGCCTGATGGAAGACGAGGAAAAGCCGAACACGGCCAATGGAGGAAACCTTGTCGAAATCCATTGAAGAAGCGGTTCGCGAGAAATACGGAGCGGTCGCGGCAAGCTCGCTTTCGAGCGAGCACGCCGGCGTTCACCGCGTGGCCGAAGCGTTCGGCTACACTGCCGACGAGCTGGCGAGCATCCCGGCCGAGGCGAATATGGGCCTCTCCTGCGGGAACCCGACCGCGACGGCCAATCTTCGGCCTGGTGAAGTCGTCGTTGATCTGGGCTCGGGCGGCGGGCTCGATGTCTTCCTAGCAGCTAAAAAGGTCGGGCCGACGGGGAAGGCGATCGGCATCGACATGACGCCGGAAATGCTGACTCGGGCTCGCGAGAGTGCGAAGCGGCAGGGGCTCGATAACGTCGAGTTTCACGAAGCGACCATCGATGAGCTTCCGCTCGCTGATGCAACGGTCGATTGCGTGATCTCGAATTGCGTCATCAACCTCGCCCCGGACAAGCACGCGGTGCTCTGCGAAATTGCCCGGGTATTGAAGCCGGGCGGCCGCGTCGCGATCTCTGACATTGCCTTGAAGAAACCACTCCCGCCCGAGCTGGCCAATGATCTCTTGGCCTATGTGGGCTGCATCGGTGGAGCGATCTCAATCGCCGATTACATCGCGGGGCTGAAGGCCGCCGGCTTCGATGCGGTCGAGGTGGTCGATACGCAGAAAGATTTGAACGCATATACGGAAGTCGAAAACCAAGCCGGTTGCTGCTCTCCAGCGACGGTTGCCCCCTCAGGGCTCAACGTAGTAAGCGACGCCTGCTGCTCAAGTGAAAGCGTTGTGCATAACGCCCTCGCGGATTTACTCAAGAAATACAACGTGAATGAGTACGCGGCGAGCGTGCAAGTCTACGCCGTCAAACCTTGACCCAAGCCATGAGGAATCTCTCTCGTCATGCTTTTTCTCATCACGTTGGCAGCTCTTGCGGGTTCGCCCGAGACGCCCGATGTCGGTCCGCTCGTGCGTTCGCTGTGGCTGATTCAGCGGTATGGCACTCCCGAAGCGTTGGACCCGAAAAACGATCAGCGAGTAAAGGCAGTTTTGTCGAAAGCCCTCGCCAAAGATGCGGTGATCACTCTCAAAGAACTTGGGGAATTTATGCAGCCTGATGTTTTTAACAAGCTCGCGGGCTCAGATGGTTCGCTCGACGCGGCCGAGATCGCCAAGGCCATCGATGCCGCAACACCCGAAAGCCGGGCCAAGCTGGCCCCGGCCCTCAAGCAGCATGCGGATTACCTGGCGACCACGTTCGAGCAAATTGACCCGGTTCACCGCGAAGCCGGCGAAAAGCTTGCCCAATGGATTGCGGCGAATTACCAGCCGGGCAAACCGCTGCACGTCACGGTTGTTTGCACTGGCAATTCCCGCCGCAGCATTCTGGGCTCATCGATGGGCAATCTCGCGGCCGCCTACTACGGCATGCCCGAGATTCATTTCTACAGCGGCGGCACGGCTCCGACGGCGTTCAACTCACGAACCGCCACGGCGTTGAAAGCTGTGGGCTTCGAGGTCGAATCAACGGGCAAAGAAGCGACTCGCGGCGAGCCGAAGACGGAAAATCCCGTTTACCGAATCGCCTGGGGCAGGGGGCTCGAAACCCTCGAATTCTCCAAGCACTACGCCGATACGACCAACCCGCAAAAGGGCTTTGCGGCTCTCATGGTTTGCAGCGAAGCGGATGAGGGATGCCCGTTCGTGAAGGGGGCAACGCTTCGCGTGTCGATGCCGTACCTCGATCCCAAGATTTACGACGGCGGGGCCTATGAAGCGACAAAATACACCGAACGTCGAGACGACATCGGGCGGCTTATGCTCGCGGTAATGGTGCAGGCCCGTGGTCAACTGGCCTCGAAGGGATCGAGCAAGTGACGACCGTTGAAACGTGTCATCCCAAGGCGTCGGGCCGTCTAGCGTTCCTCGACCGCTTCCTGACGCTTTGGATTTTCCTGGCCATGTTACTGGGCGTCGCTCTGGGGCACTGCGCCCCGTCGGTGACGGAGAGCATCGCACGGCTTTCGGTGGGCACGACGTCGATCCCAATCGCCGTAGGACTGGTACTGATGATGTATCCGCCGCTCGCCAAGGTGCGATACGAGCGGCTTTTCCAGGTCTTCCGCAACACGCGAGTGCTCGGGCTGTCGCTCGTGCAAAATTGGATCATCGGCCCGGTGCTCATGTTCGGCCTGGCCCTGGCTTTTCTGGCCGACCGGCCCGAATACGCGATCGGGCTCATCATGATCGGGCTCGCACGGTGCATCGCGATGGTGATCGTCTGGAACGAGTTGGCGAAGGGGGATTCCGACTATGCCGCCGGCCTGGTCGCGTTCAACTCTGTGTTCCAGGTGCTTTTTTACTCGGTCTATGCGTGGCTGTTTGTGAAGGTGCTGCCGCCGCTCGTGGGTGCCACTTTCGGCGATGTCGACCTTTCACGCATCACCATTGCGGCGATTGCGGAAAGCGTCTTTATCTATCTCGGCATTCCGTTCATCGCGGGGATGCTGACGCGGCTCGTGTTGCTCAAGGCCAAGGGCAGGGAGTGGTACGAAGGGCGATTCATCCCGGCGATTAGCCCGATTACACTCATCTCGCTTCTTTTCACCATCATCATGATGTTTTCGCTCCAGGGCGGCAATATCGTGGCTCTGCCGCTGGATGCGCTCCGCGTCGCCCTACCGTTGCTCATCTACTTCGTGGTAATGTTCCTCGTTTCGTTCTGGATGGGGCGGAAGCTTGGGGCCGATTACGGGAAGACGGCTACGCTCGCGTTCACCGCGGCATCGAACAACTTCGAGCTCGCAATTGCAGTGGCGATTGCGGTCTTCGGAATTCACTCAGGGGCGGCGTTTGCCGCAGTAATCGGGCCACTTGTCGAAGTGCCTGTGCTCATTGGCCTCGTCAACGTTTCAATCTACTTTCAGCGTCGATATTTTGGAACCGAGGTAGTTGGAGCGAACGATCGTTGAGTCGTCCGCGCAAAACCGATTCTTAAGGCGGGTGTTCGCGACAGACAAATCGACGAGAACTCACGATACATCAAGATCGGATGCCGCCTCGCGGTGCTCTCTAGATCGAGATTCGCTCAACGATATTTCGCGTTACTCGCTTCTTACGTCGGTCATAGAGGCTGGTCGTTCGCGGTTCCGAATGGCCGGCCAAATACTGAACATCCTCGAGCGGGACACTTTGGGTTAACAGGTCCGTAATTGCTGTCACACGAAAGCTGTGCGGCGAAAGCCTAAGGGGTAACCCCGCGTCTTTTAGCCGCCGCTTTACCAATTCACAGATCACCTTGCTCGACATGGCACGTGGAGTTAACTGCTTCGTTCTACCCTTCGCGGTACGAAAGAGCGGCGTTTCTTTTGTATCACCTTCGCTCACCGCAACTTCACGATATGCACGAATGTAGTTCTCCAAATCATGTCGGACCGGAATCTCTCGGCTCTTGCCGCCTTTCTCCTGAAAACGGAGCACGTGCTGTGTGCCGTCGTGCTGAAAGTCTCCCAAACGAAGCTTCGCCGCGGCGCCAGCACGACAGGCGGTATAGGCGAGCGTAGCGAGGATTGCTCGATCTCGCAGCCCGACCAGGTGCGATGTATCAATTGAAGCGAGGAGGCAACGTGCTTGCTCGATCGTAATTTCTGGCGTTTTGCCTTCAACTGTGATTTCTTTGATTCCCTTGACGGAGGCGGCTGGATTCAAAATCACCACATGACGTTGCACTAGCCGATCAAAAAAGCCGCGTAGGGCCGATAAGTGCAAATTTCGCTTTGACGGGGAGCCGCCTAGGCCGACCAAATATTGCCCTACCATACCCGGCGTGATCGAAGGCAGATCGACGCCTTGCGCATCAGCCCACGCCAAGAAACGCGTCACTGCACGAAGGTATGCCGCCTGCGTGTGTGGATTGTGGTGCTCGGCGTAGAAGAATTCATCCCAGACAAAACGTCCTGCGGTTCCGGCGCGTTGAATAAGCGTAGGCAAGGCTCGATCATCGCGACCGGATTGGAGCGTGTGCCGCGATGTTGGAACTAGTTCATTTGACACAGTCATAACGTTGTTTTGCGTGAAAGCGTTTTTGCTTCTAAGCTAAATACTCAAGTGGATGAATTTCGTGATCAAGGTGTTATCGCACACGAATGATTTCAATCCCGGTATCGCACTTCTCCCAATCTCGATCCGCAGTCATGACGGGATATCCAGTGTGCAGACCCAAAGCCAGACACGCGCGGTCACCAAGGGAGAGTCCGAACGGTTTCGTCTGACGACGGAGTTGGCACGACAAAAATGCAAGCGATTCATCGAAAACAACGACATCGCAAGAAAGGCCGGCAACGGCAATCTCAGCCTCGCCCAAGGCCATACCTCGGTCGATCATTTTACTGACTGTTTCCGATAAGTTGACCGTCGAAAGCAGCGAACCTGGCAGGCGATCTGCAACGGTTTCCTTGCCCGGCTCCGCGAACAGCAGCGTAAGCAGAGCCGAGGAATCCAGGACCACCCTATTCACAGGCCGCTTCTTCCCGGCGTTCCCCGATGAGTTCGTCTACTATGCTCTCGCCTGGCGTTATATATTTCTTGCAGATCTGTTGAGCTTGGCGAATGGCTTCCTTCAGTGACTTCACCTCAATGCCGTGCTCTGTCCGGGTGAAGATCACAACGGATCCGTCCTCAATGCCAAACTCTTTCCGCAGATCGGCTGGCAAGACGACTCGCCCCGTCGTAGACACCCTTCCTCGGATCGCCAGATCCATAACGACTCATTCTCAATTAAGTGACATTAAATTCGATTATGCCATATATTTGGATTAATGGCAACATGAATAATCGTCGACGGAAATGCGGAATGAGGAGGGAATAGAAGAATTGGGGTTAGCATGCCAAACTGAAGCAGGAAATAAAGGGGATTATTTCCTGCAATCCCATGCTTGAGAAAGTCCCGACTTCCCGAGCCGATCAAACATGTCTGAAATGGTCGGGGATTGATTATCACTCGTACCGCGCATCGGACCGATTCGGCTCGGCAGAAAACTCACTCAAGTGAAGGGTCGAAACCCAAACTGCTGAACTTCTTGACTCTTTGCGCGTCGACGTCGTTGCGGCGTCCGGCATCGACAGATTGTGATCTTTCTCTCGACATGCATACAACTCTAGATCGTCAAACACTCTCGAACAGCACTTCAACGTGACGACCGACGAAAACGTTTGTGAATGTATCATTTACAGCGGTGACATCGGAATTCCCGTAAGCGACCACAGGAAAAGCTCGGCACACGAGCCGACTTCTAAGTCACGACTTGAACGCGCGGATTCATGATACTCTCCGAAACTCTGTCGTACACGATGGCCGGACACGCTTCACGCCACTATTAACGCGATCCGCCAAGTCAGTCTCCGATTGAAAATGCCATATGCAAATAATGCTATTGAATGTATAACGAAAAATATGAAGCCGTGTATAAATATGATTTTGGTCATTGAATGGCAACTCGCTTTCTAGGCCCTGTTTGAAAACACAGAAATTGTTTATCAGGGTATGCGGGCAAGGAGGTCCGCACTATGAAGCGACACGAAGTCAGCGAGGAAGAGTGGACGTTACTCGAGCCGTTGTTGCCGAAATCCGGCGCCAAGACCGGACGTCCTCCTCGCGATCTACGACAAATGCTAAATGGCGTGATGTGGATCTTGTCGACTGGAGCGCCTTGGCGGGATTTGCCTGAACGATTTGGCCCCTGGGAAACGGTTTACGGCTATTTCAAGTCCTGGCGGGCCAGCGGAGTCTTTGACACGGTTCTTGATGCCTTACACTTGCGCTTAGACCGCGAGGGTAAGATCGATTGGGATTTGTGGTGTATTGATGGTACCTCGATTCGGGCGACACGTGCGGCTGCGGGCGCTTCAAAAAAAGTCGTGAGAACCATCCCGAAGAACCCGCCGATCACGGACTTGGCCGATCCAAAGGCGGATTTGGCAGCAAATTCCATCTCCTCGTCGACGGCAACGGTACGCCGCTGGAAGTCGAAGTAACACCTGGTCAAGTGCACGATTCACAGCGGTTGGAGCCGGTGATGAAGAAGGTGCGTGTCAAGCAAAAGCGAGGAAGGCCAAAGAGCCGCCCGAAACACTTGGCAGGTGATAAAGGTTACAGTAGCCAACGCATCCGTAGTTTCTTGAAGGCTCGTGGAATTGAGGCAATCATTCCGCACAAGCAGAACGAGAAGGCACGCCACGACCCTGAGGTGATGTTCGATAAAGAGACGTACAAGCGACGAAGCATCGTCGAACAAACGATCGGCTGGTTGAAGGAGAACCGTCGCATTGGAACAAGGTTTGAGAAACTGGCGATCAACTTCCTCGCAATGGTGAAACTCGCGATGGTTAAACGTATGCTGAAACTCGCGTTTTCAAACAGAGCCTAGTGTTCAGTACCGGAGATCTGGATTGCGAGATTAGCTCGACCAGTCAAAACTCGCGACTTGACGCCGTTCCTATGATCGAAGTTGACACGTAGGCATTGATGCGTCACGCCGATGTCAAATCAAACTGCAAAAGCGATTGGGGGCGAGGTGGACGGCTCCAGAATTCGGATCGTATGCCCGATAAAGAGAGTGAGTATCTCGTTTCCTCATCTGTCGAAAAACAACACGACCGCTTGACCTAGGCGGAAGACCGCCTATCATTTCCCCTAGGCGGCACTTTTTTTCTGCGAGTGATATCGGGTGCGAACTGTCGTAACAACACTCCTGGTCGGCATGATTTTGGCCTGCCCGTTTTTTTGCGGGCTTGCCGAGGCCGATCACGTTACGCACCAAGATCATCCCGTAAGCGGCTCGAATCAGGGCCACTGTCCTGAAGAAAGCGACAATTGCGTCTGCCGGGGTGCAGTTCCAGCTTCTAGCGTCCGCGAACCGGTTGGCGATTCGGTTAGTTGGCCCCTTCCCATCGGCTACCTGGTCAGTATCCTCGACCACAGCCCAGCTCACTGGCTCACTCATCTTGTAAATAGTGGCACATCAACCGGTTACGCTGGATTGGGCCACGCTCAAACTCAAGCTCTTCTTCAAATCTTCCGCTGTTAAATAACGTCGCTCGTTTCCCGCAGGCAGAAAGCTAGGGTGCTCGCCATCCTCGCGTTCGTGCCTTTACGCCCGTTCCTGGGCCCAAACGACCACATCATTTCGCTGCCCACGCGATCGCATCGGGCCTGATGCTCCGTGCATCCACGTCGGCAGTTTTCATCCTACCAGGTCGTGGGAATCGTTCGATGCTACGCATTATCAAGTATTCACTCTCTGCTTTTGTCGTTCTATGTCTGGTTGGTATTGGCGTGAGTGTCGCTCGGCCGCAATGGCTGCCTCCGTCGCTTCGCATCAATCAAGAAAAGTTGCCCACCTGGGCACGCTTTGCGAAACCAGAAGCCAAGGATGAGGACGCGGGGGTTTACTGCAAGGAGCATGGCGTACCCGAGATATTCTGCACGCTCTGCCACGAGGAGTTGAGCGAGAAGCTGCTGCTCTGCAAGGAGCACGGCAACATCCCCGAGGATATCTGCACGCTTTGCCACCCGGAGGTGGCGAAGAAGAACAACATCGTGATGTGCGAAAAGCACGGACTTCCCAAGCATTTCTGCTTCGAGTGCGGTACAGGTCCTAAGGAACAGCCCGATGACGGCTGGTGTGCCGCTCATGGCAAGCCTGAAGCGAATTGCGAGGAGTGTGCCAAGGCAAAGGCCGAGGGCCGCCCGTTACCAACAAAGAAGGACGGTGCCGGCAACGCGTGCCGGGATACCCTACCCGTCGTCAAGCTGGCATCGGCCAAGCTGGCGAAGAAGATCGGTATCGAAACCACCGTCGTGGGCGAAGAAGATCACGCCCATAAGCTCATGGCGACCGCCGAGACGGCTTATGACGCCAACCATTATGCCGACATCAGCCCGCGAGTCATCGGATTCATTCGTGAGGTGAAGGTCGACCTGGGGCAAAGCGTTCGCAAGGGCGACATCCTGGCGATCATTGACTCAACCGAGGTGAGTGCGGCCAAGACGCAGTACATTTCATCGCAGGCATCGTTAAAACTCGCTCAGGCAACCGTCGATCGCGTACAGCCCCTCGCCCGAACGGGCTCCATTGCGGGCAAGGCCGAATTGGAGGTGATGACCGCCCTCAATCAAGCTCAAGCCGCCGTCATGGACGCCGAACAGAAGCTGAGAAACCTCGGCTTTGGAGACGACCAGGTCGCCTCGATCCTCAAGACCAAAGATACGGCCAATCTCTTATATGTCGTCGCCCCAATCGACGGCGTACTGGTGGCCCGCCACGCCGTTTTGGGTGAGGCGGTGCAAGCGACGACTCAGCTCTTTGCCATCGCTGATACCACCCGGATGTGGCTGTGGATCGACGTTTATGAGAACGACATTAACAAGGTGAAGCCCGGCCAAAACGTCACGTTCTCAACCATGACCAACGGCACCGATCCCGCGTCGACCGCGACGGGCCGAATCACATGGGTGGGCAGCGAGGTGAGCGAGCAAACCCGCACGACCCGCGTGCGTGCCGAATTTGCCAATCCCAACCATCACTTCCGCTCCAACCAGTTCGGCCAGGCGTCGGTGCAGATTGCCGATACGCACAAGGCCGTCATCGTGCCAAAAGAGGCAGTGCAGCGGAAAGACAAGGTCGACGTTGTTTTCATCCCTGAAGGCGAGTCCGCTTACCGACCGCAGCGTATCACGACCAAGCCCACCGATAACAATGCCATGCTCGAAGTGACCTGGGGCTTGAAGCCAGGTCAAACGGTTGTCAGCAAGGGAGCGTTCCTGCTCAAGACGGAAATCATGAAGGGTGCCATTGGTGCCGGGTGTTGCGAGTAACCACCGGAACCAAAGGAGCATTTCCATGCTAAACGCCCTCATTGAGTTCAGTCTCAAAAACCGCTTCGTGATCCTTCTCCTGGCCGGCATCTTGATCGCATTGGGCATTCGGGCGGCCGGCCGTCTTCCGCTTGACGCCTTCCCGGACACTACGCCGGTACAGGTTCAGATCAATACCGTCGCTCCCGAGCTGGCCCCGGACGAAGTCGAGCGGCAAATTACCTTTCCGGTCGAGCAAGCCCTTGGCGGCCTCAAGGGGCTGGAAGAGGTCCGCTCCATCTCGAAATTCGGCCTATCGCAAGTGGTGGCCATTTTTGAGGACGGAACCGACATCTATTTCGCTCGTCAGCAAATCAACGAGCGGCTTGGCGAAGCCCAGCTACCGGCGGGGATTGACCGGCCGACCATGGGCCCCGTCGCCACGGGCCTTGGCGAGGTCTACCACTATTTCCTCTCCAGCAACGTCTATGACCTGACCGAATTGCGGTCGCTCCAGGATTGGGTGGTTCGGCCACGACTTCGCCGCGTGCCCGGTGTCGCCGAAATCAATGCCTGGGGCGGGCTTGCCAAGCAGTTTGAAGTGCGGGCCGAGCCGTTGAAGCTCGCGAAGTACAAGCTGACGCTCGACGATGTGATTTTGGCTCTGAACGAAAACAACAAAAATGTCGGCGGCGGCTATGTGGTGCGGGCTGATGAATCGAGCCTAATTCAGGGCATCGGCCGTGCTCGCTCCCTAGACGAGATCAGCAAAATCGTGATCACGGCAAGGGACGGCGTGCCGATCCGTATCGGCGATGTTGCCGAGGTCGGTATCGGTCACGTCATCCGCCGGGGCGGCGTCACCGCCAACGGCAAGGGTGAGGTCGTGCTCGGCCTCGCTTTCATGCGGATGGGCGAGAATAGCCGCGACGTTACGATCGCCCTGGATAAGGCCATGCAGGAGGTCAAGAACGCGTTGCCGGCGGGCGTTGACGTCACCGTCGCCTACGAGCGAACCCACCTCGTCGATCAGGTACTCCACACCGTCGAACGGAATTTGTTCGAGGGTGCGGTGTTAGTCATTGCCGTGCTTTTTGCCTTTCTCGGCAATGTACGAGCTGGGCTTATTGTTGCATCGGCGATCCCGCTATCGATGCTCTTCGCCGTCACCTTGATGGAACGCGTCGGTATCGCCGGCAGTTTGATGAGCCTTGGAGCCATCGATTTCGGCCTGGTCGTCGATAGCTCCGTGGTGATGGTCGAAAACTGCGTGCGACATCTGGCCCACGATCGCACCGACCGCAAGAAGCTCGACATCATTCGCGACGCCGCCATTGAAGTTCGCAAACCGACGATGTTCGGCGAACTAATTATCATGATTGTCTATTTGCCGATTCTCACGCTTGAGGGAGTCGAGGGCAAATTATTCCGGCCGATGGCCCTGACCGTTGTTTTCGCCCTGATGGGCTCGATGGTCCTGTCTCTGACCTTGATGCCCGCTCTGGCGTCGCTCGGTCTAGCAAGAAAGACGGCGGACAAAGAAACGCTAATCGACCGGCTCGCTCATCGGTTCTTTCAACCGGTTCTCCATCTCGGATTACGGTTCCCCAAATGCACCCTCACCTTCGTGGGCCTCATCACGATCGTCACCACCTTGCTAGGGCTAACGTTGGGGTCGGAATTCGTGCCACGGCTCAACGAAGGCACAATCGTCATCAACACCATCCGGCTGGCAAGCGTGAGCCTGGAAGAATCGCTCGAATATGGCCGTCGCATCGAAGCCGTGCTCAAAGAGGAGTTTCCCGACGAAATCGACCAGATTTGGAGCCGAACCGGCACTGCAGAAGTCGCAACCGATCCGATGGGGTTTGAGGTAACCGATGTTTATCTTTCGCTCAAACCTCGCGAGGGCTGGAAGCGAGGGAAGACGCAAGACGAACTCGTTACGGCCATGGCCGCTGTCACCGAGAAGCTGCCCGGCATGCGAGCGGTCTACAGCCAGCCGATCGAGCTTCGCATTAACGAAATGGTTGCAGGCATCCGGGCCGATCTCGGCATCAAGCTCTTTGGGGACGACCTGGAGGTGCTCAAAGACAAGGGGGCGGCCATCGAGCGGATCGTAAAAGACATCCCCGGTGCGGCCGACGTTGCAACCGAACAAATTACCGGTCTGCCCATCCTCAAGCTTGAAGTCGATCGCGACGCCCTCTCTCGCTACGGCGTGCCGGCTCGGCATGTACTTGATGCGATCACTGAAGCGGGCGGGCTCAAAGTAGGCGAAATTCTCGAGCCAGACCGCCGCTTTCCTTTGGTCGTGCGGCTCCCGGCCGCTTATCGCGATGACCCATCGGCCCTGGAAAAAATCCTCATTCCCACGGCAACCGGGCAACGGCTACCGCTGACGCAACTGGTTCGCCTGGATCAAACGACCGGACCGTCGACCATTCAACGCGAATGGGGGCAACGGCGAATCGTCGTCCAGGCCAACATCCGGGGCCGCGACATGGGCTCCTTTGTCAAAGAAGCTCAAGAAAAGATTGCTCGCGAAATTGCGCCCGGCTTGCCAACCGGCTATTTCATCGAGTGGGGCGGCCAGTTCGAGAACATGCAACGGGCTGAAAAGAGGCTGCTCATCGTCGTGCCACTGGCCTTGGCCCTGATTCTCAGCCTGCTCTACCTCACCTTTCATTCGATCCGCGACGCCGTGATGATTTTCAGCGGCGTCCTGTTCGCCCGTGTCGGCGGTGTGGTCGGACTCTGGGTGATGGGTTTGCCGTTTACGATTTCGGCCGGCGTCGGCTTCGTCGCTCTGGCTGGGGCGTCGATGCTTGAGGGCCTGATCCTAGTCAGTGCCATTCGCGACCGTATGGCCCACGGTATGCCCAAGCGGCAAGCCATCGAACAGGCACGATTGGCACGGCTTCGCCCCGTGCTGATGACCGGCACGGTGGCGGCTCTTGGCTTCCTGCCCATGATGCTTTCCACCGGCATCGGTGCCGAGGTGCAACGCCCTCTGGCGACGGTCGTATTCTTCGGTATGGTCTGCGACACCTTCCTGACCATGCTGGCCCTTCCCGTTCTCTATCTCCTCTTCGGGCGTGACCAGGAGCAGGTCACCGACGACAACAATCGTCCGGCTCACGACACGGTTGTGGTCGCGGGCGATTCGGTGGCTGTGCAAGCGGCACTTTCCTAAGCTCTCGAAAGGAATCGAGACCATGCGACGCCGTTATTACGTTCGCGGATGCCTCGCCGTCGCCCTGCTGCTTAGCGGGGCGACGAAGGCCAGGGCTCAGGCCATGCTTGCCGACGACATCATCATCCTGTCGAAAGGGCAGCGGGAGCAGGAGAAAGCGAAGTCTTCCAACACGCATCTCGGCAATATTCCGGGCAGCGGAGGCCAAGCGTTTCGCACCAATCCCGGCAGCGGTGAATCGCGGCTTGGTGAACCGCAGGGTGGTGCAGCGTCTTCCCCGACGATGCGGCAACGCGACGTCCTAACGGCCGCGAGCGGTGCGGGCACCGCACCGTCGCCGAACGGAGCCGCGCGCATTACAACTCCTGCACTAGCCCCACTCCCGGCGTTGCCACTTTACGGACAGCTTGAGGTGCCTGATCAAGTCGACGAAGGCCCAGCAAATGGCCTGACCCTTGATGACGCCATCGCCCGGCTTTCGCAGGTGAATTACGGGCTTCGCACCAAATTCCAGGAGATCCCCAAGGCTGACGCGGATATTCTCTCCGCCGGACTCAGGGCCAATCCGCTCGTCTTCGCCAGTGCCGACAGCGTGCCATACGGCGGCTACTCGCAGCAGCGACCTGGGGAAAACAGCTATAGCGTCGTGCTGATTCAGCCCATCGACGTAAATCAGAAACGCAAGGTCCGCGTCGTGGTCGCTCAGCAAGCCAGGAAAGTGCTCGAGGCCCAGTACCAGGATGCTGTGCGTCAGGAGATCGACAATCTTTACGTGGGCTTCGTCGATGTGCTCGACGCCCGGGAAACCGTTCGCTACGCCAAGGCAAGCCTGGACGGCCTGAACCGCATGCTGAAAACCACGGAGGACCAACACGCCCGTCAACTCGTGCCGCAAACCGAAGTGGAAAACGCCGCCATTCAGCGAGACACGGGTGAAGTGGTGCTTGAGCAGGCGGAAACGACGCTGAAGCAGGCGAAGCGAGTTCTGGCTGTCTTGCTCGACATCTCACCGAACGAAGCGGACCGCCTTGAGCTACGCGGGTCGATTCGTCAGGAAACAGCACCGCCGCCGCCGCTTGACGATTTGGGCCGCCTGGCCCTGTGTGTCCGCCCCGACCTCGTTTCTTACCGACTGGGGGTGCGGCGGGCGCAGGCAGAGGTCAAGCTCCAACGAGCGGAGCGATTCCCGGATGTCTTCGCCCTCTACACCCCTTACGGGTTTCGCAACAACGCTCCCATGGGAGAGAAGAGTGCGACGTCCTGGAGCTTCGGGGCGATGGTGAGCGTTCCGATCCTCAATCGCAACCAGGGCAACATTCGCCGCGCCGAGCACACTGTCATTCAAACGCAGATCGAGCTTTCCGGCTTGGAAAAACAAGTGCTTGCCGACGTCGAGCGAGCCTACCTCGAATACAACTCGACCCAGGCCGCCGTGCAGCGGATCGAACGCAATATTCTGCCCCGTGCCAAACGGCTACGGAATCAGAAATTTGAACTCTATTCGCAGGGCCAGGAAAGCATCGTCACGTACCTGGCCGCTCAGCGGGATTACAACGACGTGATACGCCAGTATCGCGATTCGCTCATCCGCGGCCGCCGCAGCATGCTCAAGCTCAACACCGCCGTGGGACAGAGGATTTTCCCCTGATCCGTGTGATTGCCGACAGGCACGATCCGTGCTACGGAAATCCTAAGAACGCTTCATAAGGAAAATCGTTTATGTCGCATGATCATTCTTCACAAGGTAATGTGAGCAACGCTCGTCTGGTGATTTCGATCGCACTGACGCTTGCTTTCGTGGCCGGCGAAGCCATTGCCGGATATCTGGCTCACAGCCTGGCCTTGATGTCCGACGCCGTCCATAACCTCACCGACGCTTTGGCCCTGTTCTTATCCTGGTATGCGATCCGGGCCGCAAAGAGACCCGCCAGCCCGCAGCGAACCTTTGGGTCGCACCGGGTTGGAATTCTCACCTCCTTGGCCAACGCTTTGACCTTGGTGGCGATCGGGGCGGTGATTCTTTGGGAAGCGGCTCAGCGGCTGACCGATCCGACACCGGTACAAAGCGCCCCGATGATTTGGGTCGCATTGATCGGCGTCGTCTTAAACGGCTTGATCAGCCTGTGGCTTCAAAGCGGAGCCAAGAACGATCTCAATATTCGAAGTGCCTATCTGCACATGCTCGGTGACGCCATCTCCGCCCTCGGCGTGGCGGTGGCCGGAATTTTCATGGCGGTGACTGGCAATCCAATCGCCGACCCGCTGATTTCGCTCGCAATCGGTGGGTTTATCATCTGGAGTTCCTGGGACGTCCTCACCGAATCGCTCAACATCCTGCTCGAAGCGACGCCAAAGCATCTCGACGTGTTAGAGCTTATCGACGCGATCAAATCCATGAACGGCGTCGTTGCTGTGCACGACTTGCATGCCTGGACCATAACGTCTGGCATGGTCGCCGTGAGTTGCCACGTTGTCGTTTCTGAGCAGACGGTTAAAAGTGGCCAACAGGTGTTGAAGGCGGTCGTTACCATACTCCGACAAGATTTTGCAATTGCTCACACAACGATTCAAATTGAAGTTGATGGCTGCGATCAAGACGACATGTATTGCACGCTCCAGCCTGCCGAAACAGCACATGAAGAACACCGCAACCAATGAATTCACCTTAAGAATCCAGGGCGCCGAAGCCGCGTTGGCAAGGGGCGGATAGCAAGAAAATCGGCTAGCCAGTGTTTGTGCTCGGAGAGGAGCTACGGCCAGAACTTTATCAAGCCGATCACTTCCAAAGCGATGCACATGATCCACAGTCAGTTGCGAAAAAAGCCGATATCAACAGGGGAAATCGGGTCACTTCTGAAGCCCAGTGATGGGGCATCCCGAACAAGAGGAACCAAAAAATGCACAAGCGAGCTTATCGACCCGAAGTCGCTGACTTCCTAGAAACTCGGAAGTTGCTTTCAGCAGCCGCAACGCGCACGGCCGAGCCTTATCCCTATTCGCGTCGCCTGTTTACTTTTACTGCCGAACACATCCGGTTGGGATTTTACTTGTACAACCAATACCGCGATATTGATCAACTTCATGCCGAGATTTCGGACGTCGCCGTCCATGTCCCGTTTCAAAAAGCTGACAACTTGGGACCGAGGATCGAGACCATTTTAGACCGAATGCAGGAAAGTATTGCCGGTCACGTTCGTAACGCAGTCCGTTCGGCCCAAAATGAAGTCGTCGCTTTGATTCGTACCGATGTGATGGCGCACGTCAAGGCCGGCGAAGTCGTGATACGCTGATGGTCGCCGAATACTCGGAGACTCTTCGGTCTTCAGCCCCGCGCCAATGTGTCCCGTCCAGCGCCGAAACTTCGCGCCCGTTGCATTAATATCGCAGGGAGCTTAGTTATCATGCCGCGCGACTTCTTGTGAGTTTTTAACCGTAAGAAAACGGGCCATGCTTGTCGATGTTCAAAGGTGTTCGATTGGTTTGTATTCGGACTTGCTCCGATTTACAGGGATGCACTTATTCTCGCATTGACCATCCAGCCATTGATCGGAGACACGATGCGATCTCGATCACGAGTCGTTTTTCTCGGCACTCTCTCGCTCGGGCTATTGCACTCTTTTGCAGGGAAGTCAGCGTTGGCCCAAGGAGCAGACAGTCGCGGCTCGCTTGGTGGCTATGGCGGCTCAATGGGCGCGACGGGGGCAGGGATGGGCTCAACCAGTTCCAGCATTCCGTATGTCGGCAGTTTCGGGGGATTTATGCCCTCGCGAATGAGCGGCGTCGGGGACCTCAGTTTCCAAACCCGTACCTCGACTTCGATGGATTCAGCGCGGCCGTCCTTCAATTTGTCTTCGATGTCGGGCGAAATGGGATCTTCGATGTCACGAGGAATGCGCGGCGGAATGTCGGCAACGCCGAGCGTATCATCACTATTTGGGACGACGGGGCCGATGCCACCTAGTCGCGGGATGGGCGGTCGAATGGCCGGGCCGGGCGGCATGGGTATCATGCCGCCGAGTTTTGGGTACCCTTTCCGTCAACCGCCAAGTTTACTGCCGATCACAGGCGGCGCGAGCATGGGAATGTCGATGTGATTCCGAGTTAAAACGTGATCAATCGCGCCGATCAGATTCAGTCTGTCGGCTTGAACGGGCTGATGCCGGGTGTAGGAGGAGGCGTTGGGCTAGAGGTCCCGATAGAGGTATCGGAGTTCATTGGGACTGTGGGTTGCTCGTTGATTTGAGTGCCGACGGCCCGCTCCAGCGATGCCAGCGCCTTGCCCAACTCCGCTTCCACCTGCACGATTTGAAGCTGGATTTGCAAGACCTCACGCACGGACGACAATACTGTCGCGTAGTCGACGTTGCTCTTGGCGTAATCGCTTCGAGCGAGTTCCATCGTGTCCTTAGTGCGAGGCAGGATGTTGTCGCGGAGCAAGCTGAGCACATTTTGTTGCACCTTCGCCTGGGTCACGAAATCCTTGATTTCGGCGAAGGTCTCATCGCGTTGGGCTTCGTAAAGCTTTGTATCAGCTAATGCTCGCTCCTTCGCTTCACAAACGCCTGCTCTGTACTTATTACGATAAACAGGCAGGTTGAACGCGACCACGAAACCCACGTTGGGGAAACCGCTCGCGGTGTTCGGCGTCGTGGCGTTCGTTTTCTCCATGTCCATGTAGCTCAAGCCGAGCGTGATATTGGGATAGAATCGCTTCTCTGCCAGTGCAACGGCTTTTTGGTCGCGGGCGATGGCCGATAGTCGGCCACGCAATTCGGGGCGAGCGTCAATTGCCATTTGGTTGAGCCGTTCGACTTCGGCCGGTGCAGTGCCAATTGCCACTTCAGGAAGCGTGCGCAAGTCAAGTTCAGGGCTGACGTGTAATTGACGCGCCAGGGCCGCCCTGGCAGAGGTAACTCCCTGCTGCGTCGTTGCCATCTCACGATCGAGCTGACTGATTAACACATCCGACTTAATGACGTCTTGTTGAGTACCGCCGGTTGCCAATCGCGACTTGACGATGGCGCGAAAGTCTTCAAGGATTTTGCGGTTCTCAGCAAGAGTGTCGACAGTACGCTGGGCCACGTAGAGATCGTAATATGCTCGTTTGACAGCGGCTACGGTATCTAATTGGGCGGCGGCAAGTTCGGCCAAAGCGACCTTCACATCCTGCTCGGCCGCTTGGCCACGCAATCGCAGCGTGCCGTACCAGGGAAACTGCTGGGCCAGGACGAGATTATAGGGATTGTAACCCATCAACGAGTATTGAGGGGCGACGCTTGGAATCGGGTAAATCGTATTCGACGCTACCGGATCGTCGAGGACGGTGACCTGCGGGATCCGATAACGGAGCGAGTTCACATTGTGAAACGCGGCCTGGACGGTCCGGTTCTCGGCCAGTGCCCTTTGGATGTAAACCTCGACGGGCTGCGGACCAATCAATTCGGCCGGGAGTGCGGGCGACTCTGCTGCGATCGCCATTGCTGCGGCGGGTGAAGCGATTGCGTGAGGCTGGAAGGAAACAGGAAGGACGCGGTCGTCCGTCCGGGTTGGCTCTGTTCGATGCGTGATATGTGCACAGCCGATGGTTTGAACGACTAATGCCACAGCCAGGATCAGAAACCACCGACGAATCATTGCCGGACTCCTTCAGAAGGCAACCGTGTGCGCAATTTGAGCGCCAACGGCAATGCCGATTCCTTATGAGCCCGACGAGGTTATCGGCATGGCGAACGGCAACTGTTGTGCTAATGATCCGTTTTCTGCCAATTTTCAACGCTTTGGCGAGAGCTCGACGACTGCCCTCACACCTCAGGACGACGCGAATCGAAGCCCCAGAAAGGATTTACGGTGAAAGTTGTCAAACAGCATGAGACTTGAGTTCTGACGTCTCGGTAATAATCCTTAAGAATTGGCGATTTGGGATCGAACAGAATTCCCAACGGATGCGTACTCGTCTCAGGGACTATCCGTCCCGCTGGGTCCTGGTCAGGGAAAGAGCCATGTTTGTCGCCCGTCATCGCCTTTGGTCTTCGATGATTGCCTACTCGGCAATCGCGGGGCTACTGCTCGCGGCGATGATTCCATGTACTGCGGCGACCATCGGCTGCGGTTCGGCTCAGGCGAGCATGGCGTGTTGCCAGCCAGGAACCGGAGGCTCCGACGACTGTTGCTCAAACGGTTCGTCGAATGAGTCGCAGAAGGGGACAGGCGACGCAAGCCACGCGTCGTGCATCCCTGCGGCATGCGACTGCCGCCCCACAGATTCGTCGGCACCGGACTCGAAGACCGACCAGCGCGTGTCGGCACACTCTTCGGATCTCGGGCTGTACGTTTCTTTCGAGTGGACCAAGCCCTTATTCTCCGCGACTCAATCGCCGTTCAAGGCGAATGAGACCGGTGCGCGGCTTCGGCGTCCACTCTATCTTCTGACTACGCACCTCCTCACTTGAGCGATTCGCTCCGGCGGGCTTCCTGCCCGTCGTAACGGCGTTGGCGCCCATGATCCGCCTTGTGGGATCATCGAGGCAACGCCTTCCCCTATCACACAATCGTTTCGCCTATCTCCGGCGACCCCGTTGCGCCCCAAGTGTGGCGCTCACGTAGTCGCGTCGTCGGGACCTCGCGCTGGTCCCTCGTTGTGGACCAGCCTCATATTCGCATTCGCCTTCCTTTGCAGGGAGTTAGAATCATGTTTCGCACACGTTCGATGATCTTCGCAGCGCTTTTCGCAATCGGTGGCAGCGGCATCACTCAGGCTCAGGACAGCCGCTCGAACACGATGGTCGCCGCCCCGCCTTACTACTTCGCGGGCGGAACATACTATCCCGTCTCGCCGCGGGGTTCGGTTTTTCCTTACCGCTATTACGCCACGACGCCGGCGAAGTCTCCTATTCGCGTCCAAAAGCAATATGACCCTACCGGGCGGAACTCTTCGCTTGCGAAACCGTGGTTGATGCCGTTGCGGTAATCCCAACTCGATCCAAGGTGGGGGTGGTCCGCATCGCCGGGCCGCTCCGAACACACGAATACCATTGCCGGAGAGATTTCATGTTCACGCTTCAGGCTCACGATGATGATACGCTTGATCATTTCGGCATGCTGGATGTGTCGGGCTCGCGCAGCTCGCTTACACTCGCCCAATTGGCCATGATCCCAGACGGCAATACGGGACAGACACCGCCGGTCATACGTCCTTTCAACGAGAGGCATCTAAGTCTTAGCGGGGCATTATCTTGGCTCGCCCGCGTCTCTTTCTCACAGTGATTGGCTGGGCTTACGAAAAGGTCCCATCTTGTCAAGATGGCTCGACGTGATACACTTGGATTTGTTAACGGTCAGGTCTCTCACTCACGGTTTTGCGATGACGAACCTCATCCCACATCTCCGACTCTCGTGGATCGCCGTTCTGGCGTTCGTCGGGATCTTTACGGCGATTGGTGAGGCATCGGCGTCGACTACATCGGTGGCGCGAAATTCCAATCGGGCGTGCTGCGTTAAGCGCGTTTGCACCTCGTGCTGTTGCCCGCCCGCGTCCGTTGTCGCAACTTCTCGTCTCGGTGAACGAACGACGGCCGCTGTGAATTTGGGCTCCCGCATTTCGCAGCGGGCTCCGGTTTGCGAGTGCCGCCCCGGTGGGTCGAATACCCCCGCTTCTCAACCCGAACCACGGCCCTCCGATAGCAACGACGAACAACTTAGTCTCCATGCCTTGGATATCGCCTTCCAGTCTCAGCCGGTCGTCACGACGGCGGGGATCATTTCGCCTCTTACCCGCCTGCCTCAGTCCCCTCTCTTCCTGCGCACCTCTCGCCTTCTTATATAAAGAATGCTCGGCATCGAGGCAGCCTCGTCTCGATTGCGCGGGCCTGTTGCGCCGGTTCTCGTTCTGAGCATCGCGTGTAGCAACATCGCGCCCCACATCATCCCCGTCTGAGATCACGGTCTCCTAAACGCGGATTCTCGTCGAGTGGCTTCAGGCCTTTTCGGCGAAGGGGGTTGAGTATCATGTCTTCCAACGGCTCAGCCGAACCGGCTGCGCACGGCCACAGTGTCGACCATGCGCCGCCACTTACCGGCTGGAAGAAGTTCTGGCTTGTGGTGAAAGTTGTCGAGCTGCGACTTCGGTTTATCGCCTTGATGGCGGCCACAGCGCTGGTGTTCGCGTACTGGGACACGATCTGGAATCGCTACGACAAATGGGCACGGCCAGCCGAAACCGGCCAAGCCGCGGTTTCAGGGATCGAACATTACTGTCCCATGCACCCGCAAGTGGTGCAGGACAAGATGGGCACATGCCCCATCTGCGGCATGCCCCTGGCCAAGCGAAAGAAGGGCGAGAAAACGACCCTCCCAGAAGGTGTCACGGCTCGCGTGCGCCTCGCCCCGTTCCAGATCGCGCAGGCCGGTGTCAAAACCGTAGAAGTTGGTTACGCCCCACTCGTGCAGACATTAGCGACTGTCGGGTCGGTTGGGTTCGACGAACGGCGAATGGCCAACATCATCTCGAAGGTGCCCGGCAAGTCGCGCGTCGAAACGCTCTATGTCAACTTTACGGGGCAGGACGTGACAGCAGGCCAACCTCTGGCCGACCTCTATAGCCCTGAGTTGTCACAGGCGATTCAGGAGTTGCTTAACGCCTCCGGCCGAGCTGAGCAAGAAATCCGGCCACAAACTGAAGCAGGGCGATCACTCCTCGATAACCGCCGCGAGATGGTTCGTGCTTCGGCGGAAAAGCTGAAGCGATGGGGCATCACGCAGTCGCAAATCGATGAGATCCTGACTCAAGGCAAGAGTGATTTCAAGTTCACAATTTTGTCGCCAATTAGTGGTCACGTTTACAAGAAAAACGTCGTTGAAGGCCAGGAAGTTCAGGAAGGCTATCCCATGTTCGAGATCGCCGATCTGCACACCGTCTGGGTCCAGGCGCAAGTGTATGAGACGCAACTCGCATTCATCCGGATTGGCCAGGCGGTTGAGGCAACAGTCGAGGCTCTTCCCGGTAAAACCTTCCCGGGCAAGGTTGAATTTATCCAACCTCACCTGGACCCAACCACAAGAACGGTCGACGTGCGATTTGCCGTGGACAATCCCGGTCATGCGCTGCGGCCGGGCATGTTCGCGACGGTTGCGGTTAAGGTCGCCGTGGCCGATATGCCCGAATTTCGGTCGCGTGTTGCGATGGCGTCGAAAGTTCAGACGGTCTGTCCCGTAACCAACCTCAAGCTGGGTGCGATGGGCGAGCCGGTCGCGGTTGAAGTCGAAGGCCGAAAAATCTTGACCTGCTGTTCGGCCTGCCCGCCCAAACTCAAGGCTTCGCCTGCCAAGTACCTCGCTCGAATGGCAACCGCGCCGAGGGATGAAGTTCTGAGCGTGCCCGAATCGGCGGTCATCGATACCGGTAGTCGTAAGGTCGTTTATATCGAGAGCGAGCCAGGTGTGTTTGAGGGGCGCGAGGTTGTGCTCGGCCCCCGGACGGGTGACCGCTTCCCCGTCTTGCAGGGCTTGGCGGTCGGCGAAAAAGTGGCTGCGTCGGGCGCGTTTCTGATCGACGCAGAGAGCCGAATTAACCCCGGATCGGCTCCCGCGAAATCCAACGATGCGCCGCCCGCAAAGACCGGCGATGCACCCGTGCGATCCGCTTCAATCACGCCCGACACGGCTATCCGGCAGTAAGCCGAACGGAGATCGTCCATGATTGAATCGATCATCGAGTGGTCGATCCGAAATCGATTTCTCGTCATCCTCGTTTCGCTCGTGCTTGGCGTCGCAGGCTTCCGCGCGCTCATGACGATGCCGGTCGACGCGATCCCCGACCTTTCCGAAAACCAGGTGATCGTCTTCACCGACTGGATGGGCCGAAGCCCCCAGGAAATCGAAGATCAAGTCACTTACCCCCTCTCGGTTAACCTTCAAGGGTTGGCCGGCGTGAAGGTCGTACGATCGTCGAGCGAGTTCAATTTCTCGATGATTACGATCATCTTTACGGATGAAACCGACTACTACTTTGCACGGCAGCGCGTGATCGAAAAACTGTCGATCGCCTCAACCTTCCTGCCGCCCGGTGTCATTCCCTACCTCGCTCCCGACGCGACCGCAGTGGGGCAGATCTTCTGGTACACGGTCGAGGGCGACGGCAAGGATTTGAGCGAACTGCGATCAATCCAAGACTGGTTCATCCGCTACCAACTCAATAGCGTTCAAGGCGTGGCAGAAGTCGCTTCCGTAGGCGGTGCGCCGAAGGAATACCAGATCGATCTCGATCCCAACAAGCTTCGCTCGTTCGGGATTAGCCTGGGGGAAGTTTACTCGGCCGTTGCACGCTCGAACTCGTCGGTCGGCGGCCGCGTTCTCCACCAAGGGAATGCCGAGTATTTGATCCGGTCGGTCGGCTGGATCGAGAACATCGATGATATTCGCAATACCGTCGTAACGCAGCGCAATAACGGCACGCCCATTTATGTCCACATGCTTGGCACCGTTCAAATCGGCCCGGCGTTTCGTCGGAGCGTGCTGGAAAAAGACGGTAAGGAAGTCGTGGGCGGTGTGGTGCTCATGCGCTATGGCGAAAACCCGCTCGAAGTCACGCGACGGATTAAGGAGAAGATCACGACATTGCAGGCGGGGCTGCCCGAGGGCGTGCGAATCGTTCCCTTCTACGACCGCACGCCGCTCATTCATAAGGCGCTTGAGACCGTCAGTGGCACAGTGAAGGAAGAACTCATCGTCTGCACGATCGCCATTCTCTTGGTGATGGGACATATCGGCAACGCGTTCGTTGTCGCGGTCACGTTACCGATGGCGATCCTGTTCAGCTTCTTGATGATGCGCGTGTTCGGCATGTCGTCGAACATCATGAGCCTGGCGGGAATTTCGATCAGCGTCGGCATTTTGATCGATCAGGCCGTCGTCATGGGTGAAAACGCCGCGCACCACCTCACGCGCCACTTCGGCCATCAACGCGTCACCGGCGACACGACGGAAATCGTCATCAAAGCCTGCCGGACCGTCGGCCGGCCGATCTTCTTTTCGGTATTGATCACGATACTCTCATTTTTGCCTGTGTTCGCGCTTTCCGGACGCGAAGGCAAGATGTTTCATCCGCTCGCCTATACCAAAACGTTTGCGCTGATCGGCGTCGCGGTGCTCTCGATCACACTCGTGCCTGCACTCATTCCGATTTTCCTACGCGGTCGGATCAAGTCGGAAGATGAAAACTGGCTCGTGCGTACAATGATTGAAATCTTTAAGCCAATGTTGTCTTGGCTTATGGATCGAACGACGCTCGTCTGCTGGCTCTTCGTCATCATCCTCGGCTTGGGGTATGTCGCGTCGACGAAGCTCGGCCGCGAGTTCATGCCTGACCTCGACGAACAAAGCTTGATGGATATGCCCACCACGGTCCCGCGTGCGTCGATCACGCAGGCGTCGCGCGATCTTCAGGTGCGCGACGAAGTGTTGCGTGGCTTCCCTGAGGTATGGCAAGTCGTCGGCAAGGCCGGACGAGCCGAAACACCCACCGACGCAGCCCCGCTCGACATGATCGAGACGGTGATCAATCTCCGCGACCACGATCTTTGGACCAAGCGCAAGCTTCGATTTGAAGACGCAACCGCACAGACACGTGTTGTACTCGATGCAATGGTGGCGAAGGGGTTCTTGCGCCCTTCTGCCACAGCCGATGAGCGCGAGGGCCTCGTAAACGAGGCTGCGATGACCGTCGCCAGCAAGGTCGACGAGATGCTTCGCGCCCAGGCGGTACTCCGCCTCACCGAGTTCCGGCCAGAGCTTGGCCGAGGGCTGATCGAAACGGCGGTTGACGCATTGCTGTCCAAGGTTGATCCGTCGGCCGTCGCTCGCAAGTTGACGGCGGACGAACGAGAGAACCTGATCGCCACATTGGTGAAGGTTTACAGCGGTCGGCTCGCTGCGCAGGTTTTGCCTGACGACGTGAGCGACCTAGTTCGTGATTCGTCGCACCGGCTCATTGCCCTCGGCGTCCTTCGCGATCGTCCCGACCTGCTCACGCCGCCTGGCTCCGAACTCGACCAGGCCAAGGCGACGGTTGGCGATGTGCTCGGCTACCCGAAGCCGACGCTCTTCAGCCAGATCGCCGATCAACTTGCAACTGAGCATAGCAAGCGGTTTCTTGAGCGCGTCAAGACGCTCAACTGGGAACTC
Organism: uncultured Isosphaeraceae bacterium; assembly: GCA_945957605.1. Taxonomy (GTDB): domain Bacteria; phylum Planctomycetota; class Planctomycetia; order Isosphaerales; family Isosphaeraceae; genus CAMFLR01. The sequence goes on along the minus strand of CAMFLR010000001.1, from coordinate 862,271 downwards.
TTTGATCGGGCTGTCGAAATCGCGAATTGGTCAGCCATCGCGGAGTTATCGAAGCTGGGACGGGAGCACAAGCTTGGCGACCGCGAACCTTCGACTGACGAGATAACAGCCCTTCAAGACAACCTTCGGAAGCCATTCGCCGACCGGCTCTTGCTCTGGAAGAAGACCAAGACTGACATCATCGAGGAGATGAGCACGGCGCTACAGATGCCAGGCTGGGGCAACAGCTTCACTCAGCCCATCGCGAACCGGATCGAGATGCTCTCGACCGGCGTCCGCATGCCGGTCGCCGTGAAAGTATTCGGATCGAAACTTGAAGATATTCAGCGGGTAAGTCAGGAGATCGCCGCCGCGCTTCGCGGCGTCCGTGGCTCCGCAGACGTTTTCCCCGACCAGGTGACCGGTAAAGGGTACGTCGAGATCAAGATCGACCGCCAAAAGGCGGCGCGCTATGGGGTCAACATCGGCGACGTTCAAGACGTTGTTGAGGTTGCGATGGGTGGGCGTCCCCTCACGATGACGGTCGAAGGTCGCGAGCGTTATCCCGTCCGCGTCCGCTACGCCCGCGACTATCGCGATGATTTGGACTCACTAAAGAGCATTCTCGTGTCAGCGCGAGGGATGGGGGCCGACACCGGCGGATCGTCTGGCATGGGAGGAATGGGCGGCATGGGTGCTGCCGCTCCGGCGGCTGGTTCGGGTGCCTCCAAGCCGATGCAAATCCCACTGTCGGCGCTGGCGGATATTCGTGTCGTCGAAGGTCCATCGATGATCAAGAGCGAAAACGGATTGTTGCGCTCTTATATTCAGCTCCGAGTTCGTGACCGCGATGAGGTCGGATTCGTGGAAGAGGCACGGCGCGTGGTCGACGAAAAGGTCAAACTTCCCACCGGTATGTACCTCGAATGGACAGGCACGTTCGAGCATCAGGTGCGGGCCAACAAGACGCTTCGCATCATCTTTCCGGCGGTCATCGCGTTGATTGCGCTGATTCTTTACATCACCCACAAGAGTTGGACCGACGCCCTGCTAATGATGACCAGCGTCCTAGGTGCCTTGGCTGGCGGCGCGATCTTCCAGTGGCTTTTCGGCTTCAACTTCAGCGTGGCCGTTCAGGTGGGGTATATCGCTTGCTTCGGCATGGCGGTCGAAACGGGCGTGGTGATGCTCGTTTATCTCCACGAAGCGGTCGACGAGCGCGGTGGATTGGCGCGAATCGCTTCGATCGCCGAATTGCGACAGGCCATCCTTGAAGGGGCGATTCATCGCCTTCGTCCCAAGCTCTTAACCGAAGGCGCGGCGATTATCTCGATCGCGCCAATGCTTTGGGCGACCGGCGTGGGAGCTGAGGTAATTCGGCCTATGGCCGCGCCTGTTCTGGGTGGGCTGCTCATTGCCGACGAGGTCATCGACGTCTTTCTGCCGGTGCTCTATTTCGCCGTGCAAAAGCGGCGTTGGCGAAAGCTGCACAACATCGGCCTGTTTGACGATCGGGTTGCCATCGAGCTGGACCCGGTCGTCACAGCCTCATGAAACACGTTCCCGGTTTGTTCGGGGCGGACAGGAACCGGCGGGGACGCGCCGCGGGACCAATCGACTCAGGGATGATATCCACGCTTTCGGAGGTGACTCGCATGGGAATCCGGACGAGATCGCTGGTTGTTATGGCGGTGCTGGCGATTGGCACCGCCGCTATCGTGCCCTCGATGGCTCACGCTGGTTGCGGAGGCGGTAGCCGTGGCTTTGCCTTCAGTCGGGTTCGCCCGACAGTCAGCAGCGGGTGCGGAGGCGGTTGTGCCATGAACATGGCGGGAATGAACATGTCGTCGATGCCAATGACCGCAGCTACGCCCGCGGCGGCCCAGCCTGCTGCCGCCCCGGCGGCCGGCCATTACTACACCTGCCCGATGCACCCGAACGTCGCTAGTGCCGCACCTGGAGCGTGCCCCTACTGCCACATGGCGTTGACGTACCGCTAAGCCATTTCCTCGGGGTTCCGACTACAGACCGGGACCCTTACCTCCTGCCTGAAAGGAACGGATTCATGAAAGCGATTCGAGCAGCTAGTGTGGCTTTCCTCTTGCTCGCCGGTATTGGCATCTCATTCGGCCACGAAGGTCATGAGCATCCTGGACCGCACGGCGGCACTCTGTCGAAGTCGGGCGACCAAGCATTTGAGGTTGTCTTCGCCGCGACCAGCATCAGGGTCTATCCGCTCACCACCGACCTGAAACCAATCGACACGACGCGGCTGAGCGGCTCCGTGACGTTCTATCACTCGAACGTCCCCGATAAACCCTGGTTCGAGAGGCCGCTTGCGGTCGCCGCCGTGTCAGGTCAGGCGCCGGACTCACTTGATCTGAGTCTCGACATGAGCTCGGTGCCGGCCACGGGGGTCAAACTGGTTGTTAGCATTGCCGGCTTCCCCGATCCGAAGGCACCGAAAGCAACGATCACAGTTCCTTACGCGCCCGCCGTGGCTCCGGCTCCTGCGACGCTGGTGTACTCAGCCGCAACGAGAGCCGATGGTCCTGCGATCGCCGCGCAACGAGTCTGCAAAGTCAGCGGTAAGCCGCTCGGTTCAATGGGTGGGCCGATCAAGGTCAGCCTCGGAAGCCGTTCAACGTTTATTTGCTGCCAAAGCTGCTTGAATCGCGTCGCAGCCAATCCCGACGCATACCTTCCTGCTGCCGCTCCCGCTGCGACAACCGAAATCACAATCGCCAAGGCCACCACGGCTGACCAGGCGGCGATCAATGCGCAAAAGGTCTGTCCTGTCAGCCACGAGGATCTGGCATCGATGGGTGGGCCGCTCAAAGTCTCGCGTGGCAACCAGTCGGTCTTCATCTGCTGCCAAAGTTGCGCGAAGGAGATTAAGGCGAATCCGGACAAATACCTGACTGCGTCGCGTTGAGCGATGACCGCGGACTGAGTCTTAAGAACGCGATAACCGGCAACAATCTCTGCCCCTTTCACGGCCGGGCCCTGAGATGGCCCACCATCTTTTCGACTCGATCTCGCTTAGGCGGATCAGCGTTGCGTATTGAGCCCCGCACGTCTGATTTCGTCTGAGTTTGAAAGGGCATCGAGAGATGGTGGGTCATCCCGTGGCCCCGGCTTGAGCCAAAACGGTGATTGACTTCAACATCAGGAGCAGCGTCATGTCAAATGATCCCCGCCAATGGCCGATTTCCCGCCGTGCAGCGCTTGCAGGCACATTGGCGACCGGTCTCGGGCTTTCCGCATCTCCAGCCATTGCCGACGACCTCGCGAGTGAGCACCCGAGCAACCCAGAAGCCGCATTGAAGCGGCTGATACAAGGCAATGATCGATTCGTTCGCGATGAACTACGCCCGCAGCATGTTGGCAAACAATGGAGAGCACGGCTGACTAAGCAGCAGCATCCCTACGCGACGGTTCTCAGTTGCAGCGACTCGCGCGTCCCTACCGAGCTTGTTTTCGACGAAGGATTCGGCGATCTCTTCGTGATTCGCGTCGCCGGCAACGTGATCGCCGATGACGTCATGGGCTCATTGTCGTATGCGGCCGAGCACTTGCATACGCAACTTTTCGTCGTCATGGGCCACGAGGGTTGCGGAGCCGTGACGGCCGCTATCGACTCGATTCTCGGCAAATCTAAGCAACCCGAGCATATCGAGTCGTTGCTCAAAATGATTACACCAGGACTGAAGCAGGCAGACCTTTCTTTGCCCCGCGAGAAGCTCATCTCCTCAGCGGTGGAGGCCAATGTGCGGTGGTCGATGCACCACGTTGCCCATTGCCCGGAAGCAGGCAAAGCAATCGACGAGAAGCGAGCGCTTCTGGTCGGCGCGGTTTACGACCTTGAGACCGGACGTGTGAGGTTGCTGAAATAGTGCAGACCGAGAAAGCAAGCCTTTCTTCCTTTAAACGACAAGTGCTCGTAGGGCATGAAGCGCACATTGAGGCATCGGCGGATTGATACTCGGCAATTTGCATGCACTGATAGGAGTGACAAGTGCAAGCTCCGGATCAAGCATCACCGCGCGATCCGGCAGCCGCGATTAAGTGTACTCCATCCCAAGCAGGAAAGATTCGATAGTAGCGCATCCGAAATGCCTCCGCTCATTTTTCAAAGCGACCACTCAGGTATTGAAAGATTTCGGCAGCAATGCTGGGCGATCTGTCATCGTGCTCATCGGCTTACACGGTGAAATTCTTGGTGAATTCACCTAGGGCTGGGCCTAGGGGACAAGCCTGATGCAATAATGGCATTTCTTTGAATTCAGCGACCGAGCAAGCACCGCAAGCGTACGCGGGGTCCGTAGCAAGCATCGAAATCGCTAAAACGACAGATTGAGTCTGTTTGAGGATACACACCCAAGGCGATAATTTAGTTCCCTGACTCAACTCAGAAAAGCGAAAGGCGTATCGAAGCATTCCGAGTCAGCTTCGCTCATGCGTCTTCCGGCATGGCCGAGCTAGACACGATCTTTGTCGGCATTTTTCTGAGCAAGCGCTGCTTCGTAGTACGCGTAAGCCCGAAGCCGCGTCGCTTCTTCGGCTGGAAGGCGACCGGCGATTTGGGCTTCTTCGACAAATGCCGCAATCGCACAACCTGTGAAAAGATCGTCAAGCAGACTATCGTCGAGTGGCTTCGACAGAGTGGCGTTCGATTTCATTTCGTTTAGATTTTCATTGGTTTCTCAAAGACCGCGACGACGTCGTGAAGACTGGGGATGAAGCTGGATGTGTAGGTTTTCTTACCGGAGCTGGCGCCATGTGAGAATCGAATAATATCAGTGCAATGCTGTTTGAATCCGGCAGCAAATGCAAGTCTTTTCGTGTGGTAAACAAGTGGAATGTAGCCGCCGTCGCGATCGAAATAATCGCCCATGAGCACGCAGAGTTTGCCGCCTGCGTTGAGCGACGCGAAGCAATTGCGAAAAAACTGAGCATACCGGATCAGGAATGCCTCGAGCGTTGGGCACCGCGAAAGGTCCCTGCGGTCGCGAGAGTATTCCTTCATCCGCCAATACGGCGGATGGCTCCAGATCAGATCGAACAGGGGAGATCTTGAAAACCCTTCTGGATCGCAAGCATCGAATCCCGTGTGGATATCAAAGGACATGCAGGGAAGTTTCAATTCGTCGCAGACTTCTTTACACGTGCCCGATCCCGCAAACGGATCGCAAACGATTCCGGTTGGTTGAAAATAGAGAAGTAAGTCCTTAATCAGGTTTCCTCCGCAGTTTCCCGGCCATTTTCGTGAGCCGTAAGGACCGGCCCCGTTGAAATGATACAACGAGGTTAGGTGAGGCACAGGGCTCGAGGTGATTGGGACCTCGGGAAGTTTGGCCCACACATGTCGTCTGCCTGTCGGTTGAATGGAAGCGGATCGAACTCGAGCGGTGTAGTAAGGATTAGTTGCCGTGTACATGTTATTTCCTCCCTTCCGCACAGGAGAGTATTTCGAGATTCCACTGCACTTGGCGTAAAAGCCGGTTCGCTCTGGCATCGTCCTTAGACCGAGACGCCGCGAGGGTTTCACGCCAAAGCAAATCATTCGACCGATTTAGCTCGGAGTGCAGTGATGGTGCTGCCACCATCAATCGGAGGGCCGTGAGCGTGGCGGGAATGGGGTCATCCTTCTCCGGCAACCAAAATGTGGAGCTCTGGACAAGCTCTTCACCATTGACGTCTGTGATGACGCCGACGTCTTCGGTTCCATTGCGAAGGAATGAAAGACTCCAAGGGGCGTTTATTTCTACGGTTGGTTTCATTGTCGCCCCCTATTGGTCAAATCGAAATGTGTAAGAATTAAGGTAGCCGTCTAAGTCCTTGAAGTTGGACTTGAAAACTTGCTCTGCAGAGGTGCTTTGTCCATCCGGATCGGATAGCAACCGTACATTTGGGGTTATAGCGAGATTTGGCATGTGGAACTCCTTTCGTTGTGAGTGGGTGGGCGGGCTCTCGCCCGCCCGGGTGATTACTTTTGCTCGGGCGTGCGAAGCACGATCTTTCCGCTGAGAGGTGCAACATCGATCAGGATGTCGAATCCGTTGCCATCTTTGTGGCGGAAGGCCACGCCAATTTCGGTCCATTTTGCCTTGTTTTCCTTGCGTTGACGCACGCTGTAGGCCACAAAATCAGGCTTCTTGTTCGCAGTGGTGGTTTCGCTATCGGTCATGATCTTTCTCCTTTGGTTGTCGAGATTCCGACCATCGGAACCTGATGAAAAACGTTTAACAGCCGCTGGATGGGCTCTGCTCGTCGGCCGCTCAGTTGCGGCCGACGACCCTTGCAATAGGAAAAACGGAAGGTTCACTCATTTGACTTACATCATCTGTGAAAGCCGTTTTTCCTATTGCAAGGGACAGACAAGGATGTAGTTTTTTCAGTCAGGTCCGAAGGTTGGATAGGAGTTTGCCGAAGCGAGAACGAAACGAGTATTGGAAATCGACACAGCCGTCGATGCCATTGTTGGCTAGCAGGTGTCGACACCAGGATTGAGATGATCGGATTGATCAGGGGAATCCAATGATGGCAGCTTCGCGGCCTTGAACGATGGAGCACATGCGGAATTGATCGAGGAAGAGTCGCCATTGCCCGAGCAAACTCAGCCGGTGCGGACGCACGATCAGACTGGTGAAACGAGCGACGAATTGGCAGCGTCCTGAACACCAATGGTCCCGCTAGGGATGCTCGAGTAGCGAGACCGCAGCCACTGAGTAGGCCTCGGTACTGCGGTCACGTTAGGACCACGTGGCACAAATATCGCAAGCTGAAGGCTTAGTCATCGTGAAAGCACTTTCACGATAAAGTGTATTGACTTGTTCGTCTACAATCGCATGATCGGGCATCATTAGGGCGGGGGGACTTGTTCGTGCTGCGGATTCATACCGCGACCTCGGCCAAGGATGCGATCGCGTATTTCTCGACCGCCGATTACTATTCGGAAGGCCAAGAGACGATTGGCAAATGGGGCGGAAAACTGGCTGATCGGTTCGGCCTTTGCGGCACGGTTGATCGCGAGACTTTCTCGCTCTTTTGCCACAACCTTAGGCCAGATGGAACGCCGCTTACAGTGCGGACAAAGGGCAATCGACGTGTCGGTTGGGATTTCACCTTTAGTGGCCCAAAGAGCTTCTCGGTACTTGAGGCACTCGCCGACGCACCGACTCAGACGTTGCTCCGGGATGCATTTGACGCCGCGGTTGAAGATACGATGGGGGAGATCGAGGCAGACTTCGCCGCTCGCGATCGCAGAAATGGTTCTGACTCCGACCGGACAACCGGGAACCTCTTGTACGCCTCATTCGATCACTCAACGTCGCGGCCGGTGGAAGGAGAGGTGCCAGACATGCACCGCCACAAACACGTTTTCTGTTTCAACGCGACATATGACCCAGTAGAACACCGCATCAAAGCGGCTCAGATCGGCGACGTGGTTCGCGACAAGTGGTACTACCAGGCTGCATTTTACGCGAGACTTGCGCACAGGTTGGAGGGGCTTGGTGTTGCCATTGAGCGGAAGGGCGGAATGGAGTGGGAGGTGCAGGGCATTGGCCGTGATGTGATCGACCTTTTTTCGAAACGGTCGGCAGAAATAGAAGCTGAGGCCGAACGGCGCGGCATCACCGACGCTTCAGAAAAGGGGGAACTCGGAGCAAAGACGCGGTCGGCCAAAGCCAAAGAATTGCCGCTTTCCGAACTACGCTCTAGGTGGCGAAATCAATTGTCCCTGGCACAGCAAGACTCCATTCGCAAAGTGTTGAGACGCGATGCAGTTGAAACACCTCGGATTGCTCCCGACCAGGCGGTTCAATTCGCGATCGACCATCTCTCAGAGCAGAATTCCGTATGGCCCGTACGAGAGTTAAAGCGGCTAGCTCTAATGCGGGGTTTGGGTCAAGTCCTACCGGGGCAGCTTGATGATGAAATCAGCCGCCAAGATGTGATTGTCCGCACTCGTGAAGGACGAAAACTAGCCACAACGCCGCACTTGTTGCACGAGGAGGATTCACTGATCGGCTTCGCTCGCGCAGGGCAAGGAGCCGTTCGGCCTATCGGTGTTCCGAAAGACCTCAGCCCAAGTCTTAGGGATGGGAAATCCCTAAACGATGGGCAATGGCAGACCTGTCTAGGTCTGCTGAATTCATGCAACCGGGTTAATGTGATTGAGGGACCCGCGGGTTCCGGCAAGTCGTGGCTCCTCAAGAAAGCCGATGAGGGGCTGCAAGTGGCCAATCGATCCGTGATTTTCTTGGCGAGTACAACGGACGCCGCAAGCGTGCTCGAGCGGGACGGCTTCACCGTAAATACGGTGGCCCGATTCCTGCTTGATGAGAGGATGCAAAAAGAGGCGACCGATAGTTATGTATTCATCGATGAGACGAGCCTCTTGGGCCACAAGGACGCCGTCCGTTTGTGCCAAATCGCGCGAGACCGAAACCTTCGGCTCACGTTTATCGGCGACCGTGCGCAGCACTCGGCCGTGCCGCGGGGCGCGATTTTGCGGCTCTTAACTGATTTCGCTGGTGTTCGGCCGTTTACACTCGAAGAGATCAAACGGCAGCAGAACGTAAACCACCTAAGTGCGGTGAAGTCGCTGGCGAAAGGAAAGACCGCCGAGGGGTTCGAAATGATTGAAAGGCTCGGGTGGGTTAAAGAGGTCGGCGACGGTTCGGAGCGTTGCCGACGTGTCGCCTACGAGTATATTCAGGCATTAAACGATAAGAAATCTGTGATTTGCATCGCCCCGACGCATAGCGAAGGAGCGAGCATCACCAAGGAGATCAGAAACCAGTTAAGGCAAGCTAAGAAGCTCGGTAAGGATCGCGAGTTTACTCGTCTGATCCTCTCTAACGCGAGCCAAGCGGAGCGAACGCTTTCATCGACGTATCATCCGGGCGACGTGCTCGAATATGTGCAAAACGCAAAAGGTCGAACTAAGGGCGAGCGGATTGTCGTAACCGATCTTCGTTCCGTGCCGCTCGACCAAGCGAAGGCTTTCCAATTGTACCGCCAGGAAAAGATCTCGCTAGCTCAAGGAGATCGTGTTCGATTCACGGCGAGCGTGAAGACCATTGACGGTCGTCACAAATTGCGAAATGGCGACATTAAGACGGTCGCCGGCTTCGACCGCAAGGGAAATATTAAGCTGGACAATGGTTGGATCGTCTCGTCCTCGGCTGGCCATTTCCGATCGGCGTGGGTCGACACTAGCTTCTCGTCGCAAGGACGTACGGTTCAAAGGGCCATCCTCGCGGCATCGAGCGAGAGTTTTCCCGCGGTAAACCAAGAACAGATCTATGTCAGTAGTAGCCGGGCCAGTGAGTCGATGACGATTTTCACGGACGACATAGAATCGCTTCGGCGATCGATTTTCAAGGGAAGCCAGAAGCTCGTAGCGGTTGATCTCCGGCCCAATGATACCGCCGACACGTCTCGCAAGGGGCGGTTGAAATTCCTTCAACAGCGACGTCGCCGACTCTCGCTCGTCGAGAAGATGAGAAGCGCGTGGGAGAAACTTACCGGCGGCTCAAGGGAGGTAAGCCGTGAACGATGACCATGTGATCGATATTGCCCGATCTCGCAAAGGCGTGCGCGATATTCTTGAAGACACGAGCTTGGCGGCTGCGCCCAAAACCGTGCGCGAAGCTGCGTCGATGGATGACCTTGGAAGGCTTCCATCGGAGGCCGATGCGTATACCGCGCACGCTCGGGCGGCGAACAAACCGGTTCCTACGTTAATTTTCATTCTTGCGAATGGCGAGAAACACGGATTTCCGTACGCGCTTGTGGATAGGGTTGATATGTTGGCCGCCGAAAAGCCAGGCGAAGGCCCATTTGTTCGGGTACGCTTTAGCGGTGTTGAGATAAGTGAGGTGAGAATTCAGGGCCGGAACTTGGATCCGATTTACAATTATCTTTGTTTTCAGAGAATTTCCTGGATTCGGCAATGTGGTCCGGCTGGCGAGTTTCTACAGGATCAGGCGTGCGTGGTTACTCAGATCGACGTAGCGTCGAGTTAGCTGCTCGAAGCCTCGACAAGGATCGCGCTGTCCTCGCATCAAAGGCTGGAGGCAAGTCGCCGCACCGCGGATTGCGCGGTCCAGAAGATCCACCAATCGAGCTGCTCTCCAGACTTAAGATTCCACGGATTGTGATCCACGCGAACGCTATCAAAGTCTGAATCCAGTTCACGTAGCGACAACTCCCACGCGACGTATTTTTTGCATTCGCTAGGCCACATTTTCACTGCAATTCTGCAGAAAGTGAGCTCGAATATTGACCATTCGAGAGCCTTTCTACGGAGCCGCTGCTTGTCAAATTCGGATATATTTACGCCGCGCGGATCCTTTCGCGTTGCGGCTAATAGCGCGGCCCTGGCTGCATGATGGCGATGAGCGAGCTTAACGTCGTCGTTTTCCGTAGTTAACGCAGCAATTCCCTTATCGAATAATTCGACGGCATCGACGTACCACCCCTTAGCCACGCACATATGGGCAAGTTCCAGCGCTTCATGCGGGAGATTGGGCGAGACAGTGCGTCCGAGGACGTCATCAAGCCTTCCATTGAGGTCAGCCATCCGCTTGGCTCCGGCAAGCACGGATTCTTCATGTTTGTTCCGGCTGGATCGGAACTTCCCGCCCTTGGCAGCTTGATCTGCGAGCATCAATCCTTCCCGCTGCCGACCAAGTACCTGCAGCGCAAGGCCGAGGCACACGCTTGCAGCCTCGTGGCCGGGCTTCAGTTCAAGGGCTCTTGTCAGCGCTTGCGTCGCCAACGGCAATTCCCGCGCCTCAATAGCGGCCACTCCTAAATCAAGCTGAGCCGCAAACGAGCGCGGCCGGCGAGCGACAGCAGCTTTCAAGAGATCGAGAGCTTCGTTCTTTTGACGCGACTGGAGAAGTGCGAAGCCGAGATTGGTAAGGCTATCAGCGGCTTCCGGATCAAGTTCAGCGGCTTTCCGATAGGCTGCGATGCCCTCTTCAAGAAGAGAATAATTCTGTGTTGAGGTTGCAATCGATACCTTTAGCCGACCGATGTTTGACCATCCGCGAGCAAATTCAGGGCGTCGATTGATTAAGGATTCGAGGTGAGTCAATGCTTTCGCCGGCTGTCCTTCTTTTTCGACAATGAGCGCCTGGAGGTTTTCCGCCGCCACATATTCGGGATCTAAAGCCAATGCTTGTTGAAGCGTTTTTTTCGCCTTGTTGAACTGACCGAGTTGAAATTGAGCGTGCGCGAGATTGAAGAAATAACGAGTGTTAGTCGGCGCGAGGTCGATCGCCACCTGATGGCGGATGCAGGCTTGGTCAAACTGCTCGTCCGATTGAAGGGCGCCCCCGAGCGCATCGACGAAATCCGGATCCGCCTTACCTTTGGAAACTGCCAATTCTGCTTCCCTGATTGCCTCCTTGCTCAGGTCGGTTCGCGCGAGAGCGACACTCAGATTAAGGTGAGCCTCCGGAAGTCTCGATGCACGAAATTCAGCAATCGCAGCATCAATACGACCTGTCGCGAGCAACACGACACCCAATGCGTTGTGATCGAACGCATCCAGTCGTTGAGATGTTGCGCGTGCTCGAAGGCCGGCCTCCGCCTCCGAGAGAACAGGAAGGGCCTGTGATCGTTTAAGGGACTGGATCAGCGCCGCCCCGAGCCCTGCCTTCACTGCAAAGTCGGACGGAAGACGCTTTGCCAATTGTTCCCAGACAACAATTGCTTCATCCAGCTTCCCGATTGTTTCCAGAGTCTTGGCGAGGTCGAAGCCCAGTTCGGGCTGCAGTATTCGCGCCTGACTCATCAATCGAACGGCCTCTTGCCGGCTATTCGCATCGCCTTTGGCAAGCAAAAATGTGGCGCGCGTCTGATTGATCCACGAATTATCGAGATGGCGAATCCAGCATGATTTGAGAACGCGTTCGGCATCCACAGGACGATCCTGCGAGACAAGTGCATTGGCAAGCAGAATTGCCGACAGCGGTTCAAGCTGTTCTAGACCATCTGTTTTCCGCATAATCGCATCAAGGCGCGCGGCGATATGCGTCGGAGTGCCTGGCCTGCTTAGCATGCGTAGTTCTGTTCGAAACGCATTTGGGTCAACAGCGTTAGCAAGTTCTGCGAACCGGTTCGACGCCTCGTTCTGCGTGGCATCGAGTGCGGAAAAACGCGCCGCCGTATCAAAAGCGAAGCCAATCAGTTCGGTCGACTTTGGCGAGCGATTGCGTAGAGCCGTCAATGCTGGGACGGTGTCAACTTCCTTTGGCGGAAGACCAGCGTCGTTGAACGCCTGAGTAAGTTGGCGGACCGTCTCATCTTTGTCCTTTGTCGTATAGGTACGCCCGATCACAGCGATCAGAGATTGGACGAGCCGCGCATCGTTGAGTTTCGCATTAGCTTGGGTGTGTAGTGATATGAACAGAGGACGAAACTGCGGAAAATCGAGGTTCGCCTCTCGATTGATGTCATCGAGATCGCGAATCACTTGCTCCAGGACTGTTCTGTCTGAAGACGCATCCTGTGCAGCGCCTAGCTTTGCAGAAATGCGAGAGAGCTGTGTGCTAATCGCCGATTCTTTTTCTTTCACGCCCTTTCGGTAGGAATTCCAAAGGAAAACTGAGGCGCCGACGGCTAGGAAACCTGCCGTTGCAAACACGATTTCGCGTGGTCGTCTTTGGCAAAGCCTAAGGCTAATCTTAACTGGATCGAAACGCCTCGCGCGGAGCGGGCGTTTTGATCGAAACCGCTCCAGATCTTCAAGCAGATCTGCTGCCGAAGTGTAGCGGTGTTCGGGATCTTTATCGATTGTTTTCGCAATGATCGTTTGCAGATCTCGCGGAACGTGAGGGTTCCAATGACGGGGCTGCACGAACGCGGCAGTCCTTATCTTTTTTGCGACCTGAGCATCATCGTTACCCTCATAGACTCTCCGAAGTGTGCACACTTCATATAGAATCATGCCAAGAGAATAAATGTCATGAGTTGTCGCTTCAGCGACTCGGTGTTCATCGCTTTGTTTAGCCCCAACTATTCCTTGCAGCAGTTCCGGCGGCGTATATCGCCGCGTCCCGATTCGAGACGCAACGAATGTATCGTCAAGTGATATAATCCCGGTTGCAAGCCGTCCCCGGACCGTTTCGTTGAGGCTAACGATGCGGGCAAGTCCAAAATCCGCCACCCAGACTTTTTCGTGGTCGATTAGCAGGTTAGCGGGCTTTAAGTCGCGATGAAATATTCCTCGCGCGTGAGCATGTACAAGAGCGCTAGCAACTTGGATTCCGATCTCTGTAGCTTCATTTACGCGAGCCTTACGCGATCGAAGTCTTGCCGCTAACGTATTGATGTCAAAGGTCTTGTTCGATTCGGTGTCTGAGCGGAACGCATTTTCGCGTTCAGGGATCGCTGCGAGCACGCTTAGTAAATTCGCCCCTCTTACATACTGCATGACGTAGAAAGTGGTGTTTGTCGCTCTGTCGCGGCTAAGACCATATATTGGCACGATGTTTGGATGAATCAGCTTGGCCACTGCTCTTGCTTCGCGCTTCAGAAGGAGCGGAATACGGCCAGTTGCTCCATTGAGGGTCTTGATTGCGACGTCTCTTTCAAGAACGCGGTCATAGGCTAAGAAGACTGTTCCCATCGCGCCTCGACCAAGCGTTTCGATCACATCAAAGCTTCGCAGGCGAGTTATGGAACGATCTCGATGCAGACCGCGTTCAGTGAGTGCTTGCCAGAGACGGTTGAGACCTTCTTCAGCGCCCGCTTCGGAATTCAGGACAGAGCCGCCATGATCGGCACGGAGCGGGCTGATTGGTGCCGTGTCAGGAAATGCGCGTGTTTGAAACCATCCGGTCAATTCGGGATTTTGAACTGAGAATTCGTCAACCAGTCTTTGCTTCGCCCTTGAATCCTGAGGGCTGATCGCAATCAGTCGTTCCTCGAACCCCCTTCTTGCTCGTTGAGTTCCGTCGTTGCCGTCGTTGTTGCTTGGCTCGGGAAGAAATCCGTCCATACGAAGACCCCATCTGAGGCTGGAGTGCTACTAACAGATTCTCAAACGCTCGATCTAGTGTGGCCTTGACGCGCCGTGTCGTGAAATTCAGCGCAATGGCAATCTCTTCCTCGCTCTTCTGTTGCAGGAAGTGAAGACGAATGACCTCTGCTTCGCGAGGCTTGAGACATGAATCGATGGCAGCGAGCAATAAGCCAATTTGCTCTTCTTGCGAGAGCGTAGAGCATGGCGACATGTCAGGAGACGCTACTTCACGATCGCCCAAACGCTCGGTGCCGGCGCGACACAGCGCCGTGTCGCGCCGTAGTTGGTCAATCGCTCGTTGCTTATGGAGTATTTCCAATTCATGCCACGAGATCTGCTCCTGCGTTGGTGGTTGCCGCCGGCTCGCCAACGACAGGAATACGTCCTGCACCACGTCCGATTCGTCCGCTTGGTCCGACCTAACACCGGTAGGCTTCCGCCGCAGCCGCTGCCAATATTGGAGAATGAGTCGTGAGAAAGTGGGCTTGTCCGATTCGTGCGACATGGGCACCTCCTATCCCATAAGAAGCGGACCAAATCGCAAAAGAAACCGAAAAAAAGTAGAAACATTAGAAGATTCCCGTAACGCCTGTTCAACAAAAGACTTGCGCTTGCGCCGGCGAGGCTCCATGCTAGCCGTATGACGTCGGAATTACAGAACATCGCGAGAAGCTTGCTGAAACGGCAAATCGATTTCCCGTCCGAGCAAGAAAAAATCCAAGGGACGGATATACCGAAGCTTGTCCCAGCGCCTGTAGAAAAACTTCTCGATGTGTTGCCTGAGATTCTGTTTTACTTCGACGAACAAGATGGCTGGGAGGTAGACCCCGACATTTTTGGCGAGGCAAGCGGTTCGCTCGTCCAGGATTACGAGAATCTCAGGGACTCCCTTCGCGCCGTGGCTAGAACAGGCAAAATCGCGCCCGGCGCAATTCAAGCTGGACTTGCTACCGTGGAGCGGCTTATCGAAGGAATGACCATATCGATTGAAGATCGTAAGGTGGATTTAGGCCCTGATATCGCCGCTAATGATGCCGCGGCAATTGCCGAGTTTTTCAAGCTAAGCGATCGCTTTGAGAAGCGTTGGCTCGAAAGTACGAACCGGATCAATTTTAGCATTTTGGAAGACTGTTCAAGCACGCGCGACGTACTCGAAGCGATGAAAGAGTGTTTGAAAGCCCTACAAAATAAATTGCCTGGCCCACACGAATCGCGCTCTCCCGAAGACTGAGCTATCAAACGACCGGTAACTCGAGCGAAAAAACGTTCATTCGCCGCTTTGATCCGCTTCCTCCTAATGGGAAAGGATACGGGAGTCCGTATTCCCTTTCGCCTGATCACCCATTCGAGAGGAACCAGGAAATGCGGATGAGAATCGGCTTCATGGCCATGTTACTCGCGGCACTCATTGTGGTGCCGGCCAACTCTCAAAGCGTTAACGACCGCAGCAAGCGACTGGAGGCGCTTGCACCAAAGCTGCGGAAAAGCGAGACAGACTCCCTCGCTGCCGTGGATCAGCGCGTAAAAGCCGTGCGCGACTTGTTCGACGTGGCCAAAAGAAAGACGAACGGCTTTGCTCAAGAAGTCGTTGGAATCGAAGGCAAGCTTCGCTTCGTGGGCAATGGCTTGCAGCAAGCGGCGGGAGCCGTGCAGGATGGCGTCAATCAGTTGCTCGGCAATCCGGCGGCAACAATGCCGGCGCCCGATGATTTCGCCGAATTCGTGCGAGGCGCGTTTGAGCGTGGCGTCTTGGACAGTGATCAGTTGAAGCGCGACATCACTTCCGAGGCCACCGGCTATTCCTCCAGGCTCAAGGAAATCGAATCCCGGTTGCTCATCGATGTCAAAGCGGACTTGGACGACAAGCAGCTTGAATTCGGCCGGCTTCCCGAACTCAATCTGTCGGCTCCAATTCTGGATAACGTCTCTGCGGTCGTGGCGCAGGCCGAGCAAGCTGCTACAGCCGATTTTCTGGTGCTGCTTGGGAAGGAAGCCGTCTCGGACGTTGGCGGTAAGTTACTGGCCGGCGCTGCGATGACGCTGGCCAGCAGTGCAGGCATGGGTAATCAGGGGGGCGACTTGCAACAGATGCTAGTCGGGATCGCGGGGGCGCTGGTGGCCGACCACCTCGTCGACCGCGCTGTCGACGCCGCGGGCTACAACCCTGTTGCCATCATCGCGACGCGTGTCGATTCACGGCTCGACCAGACCCGAGATCGCATTGTCGACGGCAATGCCAAGATCAACGACGTCTATATTCATCTCCTGTTCGGTTCACTCGATCATCCTAACGAGCGCGTGCGTTCGGCGTGCCGTAATGCGGTGAGCGTCATGGAGCGAAAGGCTCCCCTTGGATTTCGAACGGTCCTGCTTGGCTTACATCACCGGCGGTCCTTCGCTCGTCGCGTCAGCCTGATCGGCGATTGCCTGGGGGAGATCATCACTCCCGGTGGCGTCTATTTCAAGTCGGCCGCGTTTCTGAAGGATTCAGAAATGATCACGCTCGCCAATGATTACGCGAAACACTACGAAGGAGGCGGCCGATGAGGCGGGTGCTGATCCTGGCCGTAGTCTTCGCCATGTTAACGGTGGGAAATGCGAGTACGGCACAGGCCGATCGCATCAAGCTTGCCCGTGAGTTGGCGGAATTCGCCATCAAGAAATTCAGCGGCGCGGCGGCCCGTGAAGGAGTGGAGATGCTTGCCAAACGCATTGCCTCGACCGCCGCCCGTCACGGAGATGACGTTTTCCACGCGGTGAGGCGAGTGGGACCGAAGGCGCTGACTCTGGGCGACGACGCAGCAGAGCATGCACCGAAGGTTTTCCGCTTTCTGACGCGTCATGGCGATGATGCTGCGGCAATTCTCGCGAGAAAGCAAGGCATGAAGCTATTTACGCGCTTTGGCGACGAGGCAGGCGATATTCTCGTCCGTCATCCGGGAGCAGCCGAGCCGTTGCTGGAGAACTTTGGCTCACCAGCCCTCAAAGCGCTCGGAAGCATTACTGCACGCAACGGACGGCGGGCTGCAATGCTTGCGGAATCTGAGATCGGTCGCCTTGGGAAAACAGCCGAAATTCTCGCGGTTATCGCGAAATTCGGTGACAAGGGATGTGACTTCATTTGGAGCAATCGAGGGGCGCTCGCAGTTGGAACAACGCTCGCGGCCTTCCTTGCGAATCCTGAAGCGTTCATCAATGGTGGCGCTTCGCTTGCTAAGGCGGCGGTTGAGGGCGGCGCAAAGGTCTCCGAGTCGATCCCAAGGAACACCGTGGCGCCGGTTGCTCGCTCGTTCACGGAGCAAGTCGCACGAAACGTTCCTTGGGTAACGCTTGGCGTGCTTTCTACCCTTGGATTCTTGGCCTTGTTTCTTCTCCGCGTCCGAGGAAGTGGCCCCTCGGCGGAGCAGGGCAGGCTTGGCTGGTCTTTCCGCCGTCACACTCAGGCACGGCTTGCCTTGCCAATGGCGGTCTAGATAACGCGCGGATCGCCGCGCCCATGACATGACAGGAACGCCCATGCCAGGAGCGGTGATCGCCTTGCGCGCCGGCAATCCATACTGCGCTTACCCCTTTAAGGAACGGAGCTGAACGCCGGCCTATGCCTAACCAAATCCTTGAGATTCCTTTGAGTCGGATCCACACGGATCCCAATCAGCCGCGCACGCAGTTCGATCACGAGGCGCTCGCAGAGCTTGCGAAGTCGCTTGTGGCGCGTGGGCTTCTTCAGCCCATCGGCGTCGAATTCGATGCCAAGCGCGACAGTTACATGATTCTCACAGGGGAATCGCGTTATAGGGCCGCCATGATCGCGGGTTGGGAAACGATCACATGCCTGGTCCATGAAAGCAAAGCAGCCGTTATTGAGATGGATCGTCTCGCCGATAGGCTCACGGAAAACGTGTGTCGGTGCGACCTGGCACCGATGGATGAGGCGATCGCACTCCGAAAACTCAAACTCCTGAAAGGAGGTGCGACTTCCAAGCAGATTGCCGATGAATACGGTTTTAGCGAGGCGCGGCTCTCGCGTGCCGAAGCCTTATGTCGATTGCCCGAGGCAATTCAATCCAAGGTGGGTACCGGGCAAGGAATGATTCCTGCCTCGGCTGCGGTCGAACTCGCTCGCCTTGATGGTCATCCGAATAGCCAGATGGAGTTGGCAGAGGCAATTCTCGAGGGCCGCATCACGCGCGACGATGCCGCCAAGAAAGTCCGCGAGCTGTTGGGAACGAGGGCGCCCCGAAAGGCGCGAATCCCTCTTCGCTACGGTGACATTTCGATCACGGTAGCCTCAGACCAACCACTCTCCGTCTCGGCACTAAAGCAGGCGGTACGCTCCCTCCAAAAAGCCTTGAAGGGGCTTAAAGAGGATGCGGCGCCGTCCGAGCTCGCCGAGTTGCTGTCGTGAACCGTTCGTAATTGCAGCGGTGCGAGGCGTTCTTGCACCGTTCGGCTTTCTGTCCAGAACCTCTTCTATCGGAAGGATATTCCCATGATCGAATTGATCGCCGCCGTGATTCGTATTATTGCGGCCATGCTGGGTTGCGGTTGCTGACTAACATCACCGTCGGGCTCGGTCGAGGCGTTTGACCTCGACCGAGCTTTTGCCTGGAGGAGCTATGCAACAACTGCTAAGCCTGATCGTGCGTTTGATCCTCATTACGGCGATCGGCCTTGCCGTGGCGGGCTTAGCACTATTCGCCATCCGCTTTCCGGGCATTGTCGTCATTGTTGTCGTGCTTCGCTTATTCGTCCCTACCAAGTGGCGAGGCGGCGGTTACGCTCACGGAACGGCGCGACTCGCCACGCTCGGAGAATTGGCTGCGAATGGTCTACTAAGCCGAAGTCGGAACGCGGTTATTCTCGGCCGCACGGGATACACCGCTTCGCCTACTCGAGGAGAAGCCTTGCACGCCCTCTTCTCGCCTGGGTGCCCGGGGTGGGTCGCGGTGAGGGTATTTCTGGCCGCGTTTCGGAAGCACGGCGGTAAGCCGCTGCTGATCCGACTTGAACGATTTCAGATGCTAGCCACATTCGCCGGAACCGGTCGCGGGAAAGGTGTCGGGATCGTGATACCAAACGCACTCGCCTGTGCTTTGAGCATGGTAATCCTCGACATCAAAGCTGAGGTCTTCAAAATCACCTCCGGACATCGACGCGAGAGGTTGGGGCACGTCGTGCTGGTGCTCGACCCGATGGGACTTTCGGGGCAGAAGAGCGAGTCACTGAACCCACTCGATTTTATCAACGCAAACGATCCGGATTTCCTCGACCAGTCTCGCGATCTGGCTGACGCGCTCATCCTGGTCAAGGGCACAGAAACGGATCCGCACTGGAATGCCGCCGCAGCCTTGGTACTTTGCGCGATGATCGCTTACGTGTGCGCATGTGAATCTAAAGCAGAATTTAGAACACTGCGTTCTGTTCGGAAGATCGTAAGCAGTCGTAGGCGCTATATACAGGCCGTGAAGCAAATGCAGTTAGAAACTGGTTTTAGCGGAGTGGTTCGCGAACTCGGGTTTCAACTCACGTGGTTTCGCGGCAAAGAACTCTCATCAGTTTTAACGACAGTCCAGCAGAATACGCAGTGGATGGATAGCCCGGCAGTGGCAGCGGTCATGGGTCCATCGACGTTTCATCCCAATGACTTGCGGACGAAGAAACTGACACTATATCTCATTTTGCCGCCCGAACGGCTCAGTTCGCTCGCCGGATTGATGCGGCTATGGATTAATACGCTCTTGCGCGTGACCACGCGGGGCGTTCCGAGTGAAGAGAACAAAATTCTCTTTCTTCTCGATGAAATCGGCCACTGCGGCAAACTTCAATCACTCGAAGATGCCGTTACGCTTATGCGTGGATATGGTATTCGACTCTGGTTTATTTTCCAGTCGGTTGGGCAGGTCAAGAAACTGTTCGGCGAGCAAGCTGAGACCGTCCTCGACAACTTGGAAACTCAGCAATATTTCGGCATAAGCTCAATGGAAAGTGCTGAGGCTGTGTCAAAAAGGGCGGGTGAATCAACCATTGTCGTCGAATCAATGAATGAATCGAGGTCGACCTCGTCGCCGCATCGTGGAACTCTTGAAGGAGGACAATCATCGCAATCCGCCGGCTTTGATCGTCGCGAGCAAGGCCGGGCGCTCGTGAGGCCCGACGAGGTCATTCGGCTAGGTGACGACATGGCGCTTACGTTCCATCGCAACATGCACGTGATACCGGTCCAGGTCGTCCGCTATTACAGCGATCCAGCGTTTCGCAATGGTAGGACGGGCTGTCAAACAGGAACGAACGTCGCTGATTTGCTGTTTGCGATCCTTGTGCTGTTGGGCAGTACCTGCATCGGGGCGATCGGCTTCGTTCGTCCCGATCCGGCCGTCGTGCGCCGCCTTCCCTCCCCTTACGGAGTACCAAGCGTTCGCCCCCTCGCACCTATGCCTTATGGCACCACCGGCGGTATTCCGCCGGTTCAAACCTATCGTCCGGCCAGCCGGCCGAAACCGAGCAGTCTTGGAGCGCAGTAGATCAGTTTCTGTCCACTGATTCCTTTACATCTTCAAGGGAGAGGCTATGAGCCCAGCGAACGCAGAACGTGTCGAACAGACACCGCCAGAGAAGTACGAATCGCAATTGGGCAGGACGGAACCGTCCGAACCCGCCAAGGCCAAGATCGGTGAAGGATCACTCAACGCCTTTATGCGACTGGGCCTCGCGGAGGTTCGTCAGGCGGTCTCACTCGAGGGATCCGTCGCTCAACCGACGCCTTATGGCATGTTCGGTCAGGTTACTCCCGGCGAGGTTGCTCAAGCACGCGAGCCAGAACGCGGCGCAACCGTCTATGGCATTGAAAATGAGTCGAGCCAGGACATGTCGGCCGGCCCAACCGTTCACGGGGCTGCGGAGCCCGGACGCAGCAGTCCTTCCGATATCGCGGAGGACCGCGGAAGTACAGTCCACGGCGAGCGAGGCATAACGGCAGGGCAGTCTCCGGCCGAAATCTCCGCGATCAATCAGCCCGACCATGGCTTCGAACACGATTTGGATCGCGATCGTACTCGCTGAGCAACGAGGCCACGGAGGGCCATTCGCTTTGCTGAAACGTGGTCGATTTACAGGGAGACGACATGGACCAATTCCATCCTGATCACGAACGAGCGCTGCGGACCGCCTTGGCCGTATTGCATTGGCTTGGGACGCACGATACCGAGAACCGCACCGACCGTCTGGCTGCTGTCAGCGACATCATTTACCGGGCTATGGCGACAAGACGGCGATCGACTGCCCCTGGCATGTGTCCCACGTGCGGTCGCGAAGTTCAACTCATCCGCTTACGTGGCGTGGCGTTTCGCACCTGCGGATGCGGAGTCGGTCGCGATTAATCGGGGCCGAAGAGTCTTTTGGGGAGTCTCATGCACGATGGATAAGCCCATTGACAAACTGCTCAACGAAAAACGTGACCGATGCTACGACTATGCCGCGATGATCGCCGCGCATCTAGTCAACATCACGATT
Source organism: uncultured Isosphaeraceae bacterium (assembly GCA_945957605.1). Taxonomy (GTDB): domain Bacteria; phylum Planctomycetota; class Planctomycetia; order Isosphaerales; family Isosphaeraceae; genus CAMFLR01. The sequence goes on along the minus strand of CAMFLR010000001.1, from coordinate 840,736 downwards.
CCGGCGCATGTTGGCGGTACCGGGGATCTTTTTGCACGCGTTCTGAACGTCTGCCTTAACGGCATCACAATGTTGGAGGAAGAGCGTTCAATCGTAAACCACGGCCCCAGTGAAAACTGATGTGACTACAGTGATCCAGGCTTCTGTTGATTTAGGAGAGCGAGAATGAGTTTGATTGAAGACCGGCTGGATCGTATCGAGTCACTACTCACCCGGCTGGTAGAGCGGGAGATGGTGAAAGACTGGTACAGCACGGAGGAGTTTGCTCGCTTGCTTAGCAAGGCCGAATTTACGGTGCGAGAATGGTGCAGACTCGGCCGAATTCACGCGGAAAAGCGCAAATCCGGCCGAGGAGCGTTTCCAGCATGGGTCATCAGCAATCACGAACTATTGCGATATCGGCGCGAAGGGTTGTTGCCGCAACCCGAGCGTCAATGAGCACTGAATATGCTGATGCCACGCACTTGCGCATAAGCTGCGAATGTCGTCGTCCGAATGCTCGACTGATCACTTGGAATCAAACACCGAATTGAGAGCCGCGCTCTCGTTGCTGGGGATGAGATGTAGATAGCGTTTGCGAATCTCGGTCGTGTGACCGAGCCAGCTATCGATGAGCCGTTGATCGACCCCGCGAGCGGCGCAGTTGCTGGCGAAACTATGCCGAAGCACGTGCCAGCCTCGAATCGCCTCCCATTTTGATCCTGCCAAGGCCCGTTTGAACTGATCGTGTACTTCATCACGTGTAATTCCAGTTGGCTTATCTCTTTTCGTGCGACTTCGAGGGACTTCGGCAGGCTGACAAAACAGGGTAGGCCCGCCCGGATGCACCTGTAACCACTTCTGAAGAACTTGTGAGAGCACCGGCGTTAGCGGGACTCGGCGCGTCGTGGATTTGCCTCGCTTGCGTTTCTTCTCGCGAATGAGGACTGTCCCGCCCGTGAAGTCGACGTCGGCTTGGTAAGCTCGCAGCATCTCTGAACGCCGGGCACCGGTGTGTGCAGCGAACACAAACATCGGGTGGACCCAAGAGGTTGCGCTGGCACATTCGACGTATCCCAGCAATTCGCCAATCTCGGGGAGTGTTAAGAAGAGCGCGTCCCAGAGTACGCGCTTCTCTTTTTCACTCACGCCTCCGACCGCGATGCGCCGCTCGATCTCCGCCCAGGTCATGAAGGGCGGTTTTTCTTCGGATTTGGGGAAAACCAGCCCGCGGTTGGGGAAAACGCCGGAAACTAGTCCCATGTGGGCCGCCCAATTCCAAGCGGCCCGCAATGACGCCAATTCTTTGCGAATGGTCGCGGTGCTGAGTTTTTGCCCCCTCACCCCTTTGTCGCGTGCGCGGCGAGTGACATGTCCTTGAAGGTGGGAGGCCTTCAAGGTCTGCATCGCGAACCCCTCGCCGAGCGACCTTCCGATATGGGCAAGGTGGATTCGGATCGTGCCCAAGCTATTTGCTTCTAACGCTCCGCTGCCGTGAGCTTCCAGGTACCGGTCTCGGAGTTGGGCCAAGGAGATCGCTTCTGGCGGTGCACCCACCGTGCGGGCGTCGACCTGCCCATCGTTTTTAACGAAATCGACAATGTCGACGTCAGGAGGAAGCTTGATCAGCTTCTGCTCAAGACGCATCAACAGCTTCTCGACGCCCCCGGCAAGCGATTCGGCTTCTTTACGATCGCTCGTGGCGAGGCTAAAGCCGCGCTTTCGGCCGTCATACATGAAAACGATGCGGTAGGTCTGATTCCGCTTTTCGAGAGACGCCATCGTTGCCTCCTAAAGCAGGGCAACGCGATCCCAATCTGAGGGAAGTATTTTCCCCAAATCTTCCCCAACAGGCCAATAAAAAAAGCCAAAGGACTTAGAGCGATTTGCCCTAAGTCCTTTGGTTTCTAGTGCCGGAGACAGGACTTGAACCTGCACGGGGATAAATCCCCTCTAGCCCCTCAAGCTAGCGCGTCTGCCAATTCCGCCACTCCGGCATTGTGGTCTTGCGAGGGCCGACGATTTCGCGTCGGAGAATCCAATCTTATCTCGATGGGAGGCAATGTCAAGTATTTGGCCGCAACTCTTTGCGGTTTCCTTAGATCGGACTCCAAATCGCTCGACGGATCGAACCCCTTGAAGCCCTGCGGCCCTACAATCGGTTCAAGCCGGTGGGTCGCTCTGACCGATCGAACAAGCTGTCACAAAAGCGGGTAGCTGCGTCCGTCGTGGAGCGGCTCGAGCGTTGGCTTGTTCGAGACGGTGGGTGGGAATGCGCGACGGTACGCCTCAGCATCCCAGCCATTTCAAGAATGTCGGCCGGGTGATTCTTTGCACCGCAATTCTGAGTTGCAGTTCACTGTTCGCCGCATCCAAGATTCCCGCTCCGCGACCTGTGCCTGTCGAAAGCGGGAAAGCGGCGTTTGACGTCGCCGCATCCGAGGTCGATTCGCGGACACTTGTCATCGTCTCGGCGCTTTCGCGTCAGACTGGCCCCTTTTCGGTTTCGCTCAAAGCTCAGGGCATCGCGACTGAAAATGCAAAGTCGTGGGGCGACGCAGTCGATTCGCCGTCTTCAGTGGGATCAAATCGGCTCGGGCCCCTGGCTCCTTATACACTGCCCGCACCGACGACGCGTCCGCCCGTGCCGAGTCGTAAGTTTCACCTGCTCGTCCGCGACGGTGACATTGCCAGTCCCGTCAATTATCTCGGAGTCGACGCGCGGCTGGTTGCGGTCGGTAAGCGCGTGCAGGTTTATGCTGATGTTCGCGATTTGAGCGAGGTCTCGGAAACGCTGCTGCATGAGATTGTTAGCACGTTTGACGACCATGTTTACCCCACAGCAACCAGCCGATTCGGGCCGGTTGAAGATTGCGATCAAGACGGCCGGTTCACGATTTTTCTGTCCGGATGGCTCAATCGCCTGGCCGGTGGTCGAATCAAGGTCGATGGATTCGTGCGTGGGGCGGACCTCGATCGCGACGTGGGTGAGCCGTTTGGCAATCGCTGCGACATGATGTATCTCAGCACGAGTTTGCGTCCAGGTCCGCATCTGAAAACTGTGATTGCGCATGAGTACACACACGCCGTCCGATTCAGCCGTAAATCGTTTCCGCGTGATCGGTTCGGTCGGCTAGCCAATGAGGAAGAAGGCTGGCTCGATGAGGGGCTGGCGCATCTTGCGGAAGATTTGCACGGCTTTTCGCGGTCGAATCTCGACTATCGCGTGAGCGCTTTCCTATCGCGGCCCGAGAAATATCGGCTCGTCGTCGAAGACTATTACGCGGCTGATCTGTTTCGCAGCCACGGCAATCGGGGCGGCACCTATCTGTTTCTGCGATGGTGCGTCGATCGTTATGGCGACGCGGTTCTCGATCGTATGATGCGTTCGCCGCTGCGAGGGGTTGCGAATGTCGAGGCTGCGACGGGGCGGTCATTCGCCGCACTTTATCGCGAGTGGAGCACAGCGCTTTACTTGACGGGGCTCGACCCGCAAACTGACGCGAGCAATCCAGGGTCGTACCGAACGATCGATCCGCGCGGGATGATTGAAGACTGGATTCTCGCTGGCCCACGTTCTGACTCGGTTGAACTCGACGCCAAGCCGCATGTGTGGAATGCCGCCGGGACGACGACGCACTACGTTGTTCTCGACGCGGCCAAGACAGGCGCGACTCGAGTGGAAATCAATGGCCCGGCCGAGGCCGAACTTCAAGTGACCGTCGTCTCGCTACCGCCAAAACTTGGTGGGATTCGGCTCGAAGTTCTACCGACAACCGCAAAAGGCGGAGCCGTTTCGGTTCGGGCCCGCGTTGAGTCGCAGGGGCCGACTTCGGTGCGACTGGGAGCGATAAGCTGGGAGCCGCTGACACCGTCGGCCGACTCGCGGTCGAGCCTGTTCCGACGCGCGGGGATCGATATGCTGGGCATCGCGCGGCGGTTTGGAACGTCGGGGTTGGCGGCCGGAGGATTGCTTGCGTCGCAGCCAATCCCGCTCGAGGGCGTCACCGAGCACGACGGGCCGATCGTGTTTAAAGTGGTTGGGACCGATGCTAAAGGGCGACGCGTGGCAGCCTGGGCGGAGATGAGTGTGAAGTCGGACGAGCCGGGTGAGGGCCTGGAATGTCCGACTGGTTCGTGCCCGTGAAATGGCTCGCGAAAGTCCATGTGGATTGGTAAGCTGAGTTTGCGTGTTCCGCGCAGACTTGTTGGGGGCTTCGCGTTGCTCAAGAATCTTCCCGCCGACCTGGCGCAGCCGGTCTTGCCGCACGTGCCGGCGATGCCTCACCGGCTCGACGCCGCGGCCACGCTCGTATTTCAAACGCCGCTGCAAGAACATCCACCTGCCGCCGACGCGAAGGCAGGGGCGCTTCTGACGGTCATCGGCCTCATGTTCAGCATGCTCGCCAGCCAGGCGGACCACCTGATTGAGCTTTTACGGGTATCGAGCTCGACGCGATACCTCACGTTTGTCGGGCTGGCTGGATACGCAGTCTTCGCGATCGGTACGATCATCGAAGCGTTTCGCACGATTGCCCCACGCTTTCCTAAAGCACCGCCAAGCCTCGCGTTCTTTGGCGATATCGCCCAGCTTTCGCTCGAGGAATACATTACGCGTGTTGAGGGAATGAACTCTGACGACGCGCTCGAGCAAATGCTCAGCTACAACCACACGCTCGCGCGAATTTGCGTCGAAAAATTTGGTCGGCTGCGAAAGGCAATTCGCTACTTCCAGCCTGCATTTCTGTGCTGGTTCGTGGTGATTATCCTTGTGGGAATTCGAGTGGTGTTCCTGTGAGCCAGGCAACAGAGTCGAGCAAATCCTCGGAGTCTTTGACCTCGCTAGAAGCGGCGGCGTGCAGCATTCTCGGCGCCGACGAACTTCTGGGCGCAACTCGTCTTGCTTTCTTCACACCGATTCGACCATACCCTGCGTTTGCTGACTGCAAGGCCGCGGCGATCATTGCGGGAAATGGTCTCCTGATCAGCCTGATGGTGCTTCTCAGTAATCGTATGGAGGCTGTGATCCATGGCAACGATCTCGCTACCTATGCGATGCTCCTGCTCCTCATCTCGTTCTGGGTGTTCCTGCTGATCGGCTGTGGCTGCTCTTGCCGAGCGCTTACTTTGCCGATTCCCCACATGCCCGAATCGCTCGCATATTTTCCCGAAATCGCCCGACTCGACCTGTCTGAATACCGCGATCGCACCACGGCACTCACGCATCGCCAAGTCGTCCACAAGATGTTGATTTACAATCACAGCTTATCCAAACTTTGCGTTCGCAAGTTTGCCCTGGTTCGGCGCGCGACCTCGTGCCTGCAGGCCCAATTCTATTTGTGGGTACTCACGACGATTCTCGTTTCATTTCGCTAGATATCAGTCCACTGTTCTTTTTTGCCGATTGTCTTTGTATTGCAAAGTTATCTGTGCTAGAGTATCCGCAAGCTGCAACTGTTCGTTTCAAGAAGGGAGCCGTTCATGCAAGCGTTTGTGCGAACGATCGCGTCGTCGTTATTCACTGCGGGGCTGGGTGCGGTGATTGCGAACGTCCTTTTTGGCAAAGCGACCGACTGGCAGGGGATTGCCATCTTGTTTGGATGTGTCGGTGCGATTGTTGGGGCGATCGCAGGAGCGGCGAGCAGCTCTAACGCGTCTTCGTCGGAGAAGCCTTTGGTTTGATGTTTTTGGGCTTTTCTTACTGCCTTTGCGAGCGATAATTGCGCCGAAAGCAACCTGGGCCTGAGAGGTGCGTTGCTTGCGATTACCTCTGACCGACCGACAGCGCGAACATCTTCGCCGTGTTCGCTCGCTGCAACTAGCAGAGTAGAAGTCGGGACGACCGCAGGCGGTCGATGATCTTTTCGTCGACGAGGAAGTCATCCGGCTTATGAGCGGGATGGGGCACGCTGCGTATCTGGGGCTTGATGGTCGCGTATGGCTGGGAAATTTGGGAGAGGGAAAATTGCCGTGGGTCGTCGATGATCCAAGCCAATTCGCTTCCATTATTGTCCGCTGGGCTGATGTGGTTGGCTTGCCTGAGTTGATCGAGTCTCTGCCGGCGATGCCCGAAGGCGGCGAAATCTGCTCGCTTTGTCTCGGTACGCGTGGGATGCCAGAGCATATTTGGAAACGTTCCGAGCGAGGATTGCGTTTATTCTGCCGCCGATGTGGTGGGCTCGGCTGGACGGGGTTAACCTGACCTCTCAGCGACGATAGATACTTTCGTCCTGTAACCGTGTTGAATTGGCACCGAGCACTGTCATCGTTTGCCAGAGCCTGTCCTCTAACCATCGGGAGGAATGCATTTGGGTGTCTCATTCAAGTGCGGCATTTGCGAGGAATATCGGAGATTCGAGGACGTCATTCGCGTCTACGACACGCCTAAGGAACTCCGGCTCATCGAATGGCCTTGCTGGTGTTGGCAATGCGACGATGTTTCACTCGCCGAATATGTACCCGAACCTGGCGAGGTTGCATCTGAGGCAAGGGCATGGCGTGCCCGCGATCGCAAGCGAGACTTTTACATTGCATGCGGACCGTACGGCTATCGCGAGAAAGAACGTGAACCTGAGACAATGGAATATTATGACGCTGTGCTGGAGTGGCGACTTGGCCGTCGGTCTCGGAGTCGATGTCTGTTCTGCGAGTCGACGATGGTGAGCCTCGCCGCTTCACTCTACGGGCAGTTCGAGCATCCCTGGTGCGGTGGCATGATCCAAACGTATATTTCGATATTCTTTGGGATAAGACAGATGCCCCTGGCGACCTATTCATCGGAAGGAATCAAGCTGTCGGAAAGAATGGTTATCGCCTGATTGATGCTCTGGCGGTATCGTTTGCGGACAGCACTGATTTAGACTTTGCAGATGTGGCCAGAGGACAGGATTTCTGTAATCGACGGAGGCGCTATTGTGACAGTCGTTCGCGGGTTTGCGATCATCATTTCGAGCGGTATTTCCTTCGCCGCCGCGGGCGGTGGTCTTGGATACGAACTCGCGACGTTGGCGCCATCGTACTATCGAGGCGTTTTCAGGGGCGGAGAATTGCCTGGGTTTGATCCGGTTCAGGTTGGAGTCGGGTTGGGGATTTCGCAAGGCCTTATTGTCGGTTTGGTCATTGGCTCGGTGGTTGTTCTTGCCGTTGCATTATCTGGGTTGCGTCGGCCGGCCAAGGATCATTTGGATCTTACCTGAGGCCCGGGGAATTCACATGTCGATCTGGGTTGCTGTTTTGCATCGCGCCCAGGCTTGATCGTACAGGTGATGATCGATGCAGTATCTTATGTATTCTCGCTGGGGCCGCTGTGAACGTGAGCCAACACTTGCGCGAATGCAAGAGGTACTTTCAGAGCTTGACTCTGAGGACGAGGAACACGCCGGCGTTTCGCTGATTCACGAATCCGAATGGTCGCTAGCAGCTTACCCGGGAGGTTTGCTCGCATGAGAGAATGTCGAGGCGGCCAACGGTCCTCGACACATGACCGGCGTCGACCGGGAACGCGTTCTCGAACTTTGGTCGAAACTCGCAGAAGGCAGGCTCGACGAGATTGAAGTCGAACCTTGGCAACCTGGATATGAAGATTGCCTCTGACTCTGCCTGAAAGCGAACCCTGAAGTCTAGTTGTGTTGTCACACCTATCATCGTGAATGTTGATGCTGTGTTCGTAGGTTAAAAAAGTTGACGGGTAGGGTGACCAAGTGGGATACAGTTTTAAGATCGATTTGCCTTCGGGGCGCGAGCTGTATCTTCGAGAGCTTTGGCAGTATAGGACGTATAAGGAGTTGATCGAGGGGCTTCCAACCGCAGAGTTTAACGCCGAAAAATTGGTGCAGTTGTTGGAAGACAAACGTCATCGGCTTTACGGTGGTCCTCCGTATTTGATTCAGCCGATCGAGACTTCCCTCGGTTACTGTTGCGATCGTCCCTATCAGTTTGGCACACCGTCCGCACTTCCACAAATCACGTGCATCGCAAGGTTCGAGTCATTCGATCCCGCTCGCGATAAGGAGGCACACGCCTCCGGTTTGACGATCATTTGGTTCCAAGGTGACTTTGCGCTGCCGATCGAGACAGATGTTTTCGATAAGATTACGTCGATTGACTGGAAGTCACATGCCGGCGATTTTTGTTGGTAGCGCCGGCAGTACGATGGGACTACTTCATCGCGCCGTGGTCCAATTTTTTACGGCTTCGGCGCAGCCAAACATGATACGTCGCGTAAAGCCTTGAACTGGCGTACCGCATCGTTCAATCGCTCTTCGAACGACTCACAACACGGCTGGTCTCGCGGAGTTTTGTCGACGCGTGGCTTAATGTCAGAGAGGGTTGCAGCGAAAATCAAATACGGGGCGTCGTCGAATTCGCCGCATTTTCGACGGACTTTATGGTGCGAGACGCAGCCTGCCTCGTCCTTGAGGATTGGCGTTGACAGGTCGGCTTGACTTGCCGATATTAACGCCCCGAAGGGCTGGCGATAGACGGATTTCACGCGTTCGCGGGTGAAATTCTGCCTGATCGCCTCGCAGGATGGAGACCTTCGCGGTTAGCACCTCGGGAATTTCCTTTCGGAGCCGGAGCCTGGACAGGCAAGTCCGCACGAAAGCCCCCGACTGAACGGACACCACGGAACAGCTTCGGCGCAACGGTCCAGTCGCGCCTGAGCAACCAAGGATGGGACACACATCAATGCGTATTCTCGTCACCGGCGGCGCCGGTTATGTCGGCTCGACCCTTGTTCCCATGCTGCTCGAGCAGGGGCACCGCGTTCGTGTTTATGACTCGCTCAAGTTCGGCGGCGCCGGACTCCTGCCGTGCTGCCAGAATCGCTTCTTCGAACTGATGAAGGGCGATGTTTGCGACCCCGCTGGCGTCGCGAAAGCTGTTGATGGCGTCGACGCGATCGTTCACCTCGCGGCGATCGTCGGCTACCCGGCTTGCAAGAAAGAGCCGCAGGTTGCCACGCAGACCAACGTCGAAGGTACCCGCAACGTTCTCGCTGCTCGCAAGGCCGACCAGAAGTTCGTCTTCGCGTCGACTGGCAGCATCTACGGCTCGATCCCTGACTACATCTGCAACGAAGACTCACCGCGTTCGCCCATCACGCTTTACGGCGAAACCAAGGCGACGGCCGAAGAACTGGTGCTGAACGCCGGTAACTCGGTTGCCTATCGCTATGCGACAGCCTTCGGCGTGTCGAACCGTATGCGTCTCGACCTGATGCCGAACGACTTCACCTACCAGGCCGTCAAGAACAAGAACCTGATCGTTTACGAGGGTGGCTTCAAGCGGACGTTCGTTCATGTTCGCGACATGGCACGTTCGATCATGTTCGCACTCGACCGTTGGGATACGATCAAGGACGACGTCTACAACGTCGGCCACGAGTCGATGAACTTCACCAAGGAAGACGTCGCTCGCCAGATCCTCAAGCACGTCAACTACTACCTCCACTTCGCCGAAGTCGGCACCGACGCCGACCAGCGCAACTACGAAGTGTCGTACGAGAAGATTCGCAGCAAGGGATTCGAAACCACGATCGATCTCGATCGCGGCATCTCGGAACTCGTTCGGGCCGCCCAGCTCATCGACTTCCAGAACCCGTTCGCGAACGTCTAATTGAAGTCAACCAAAACGGCTCGCAGGGCGTCCAGGCACGCCCTGCGCGGTCGTTTTTGCGTTTGCGGACCGGGCACGTTGATACGAAGCCCCGTCTGTTCAAATATCCCTCCCCTGAGAATCCGCTAATCACGCGAGTAATTCCATGCGCATGAAATCTGCCGTGGCTGTTCTGGTGCTCACCTCGCTGTGGATGACAACTGCAACAGCGAGCCCGATTCAGGTTCAGATAACGGGCATGACCGACACTTCCAGCGGAAGCGATCCGTCAGTTCCGTTTACGATCACGCTTACATATGACCAGAATAATATGATTGCCGCGCCCCCGGCGCCGGCGGGCCCAAGTTATTTCGTGGGTGGAACTGCGTCGATGTCGGTTCAGGTTGGCGGATCGACCGTCTTCTCGAAGGACGGTGCATTTCCCATCTCATTCACGGAGAACCTCGGGCCAATTCCCGCGACTGGTGCTCCTGTCCCGCGAGTCCAAATCTCGCTCGGAACGACCGGTCCAGACGACACTCATCTTCTGCTGACGCAGTACAGTCTCGATCAATACACGCATCCCGCCGATGGCATACCGCTCACACTGCCGACCATTCAGCAGGATTTCAGCAGCGGAAAGTTCACGTTGGTGGGGCCTGAAAATCAGGGGTCGCAAACTCTCGTTTCGGGAACGATCACCGGCTTGACCGTTGTACCGGAGCCAGGTTACACGACCATTCTTTGCCTGGTTTCAGGCGGTGTTGCGTTCTACAGACTCAGGATGCGTGCGGCGCGAACTAGCAATTGAAGCTCATATAAAGTTATGTGCTGTAATTGATCGCCAAACGCCGGCTGCAACAATGGTGCGCCGGCATCACGTAAAAGACAGGAACTAGCGTATGTTCGCAAGTATGCCGAGATTCCCTCGTCTTGCAATTGCGCCGCTGCTTGTGTTTTTGGGCTCGGTTGGGGCGTCGCACGCCAGCTCGATCGAATTTCGAATCACGGGCACAACCGGTGATCCTTACTTCTCCAATACGCCGACGCCGATACCGCAACACGAACAATTTGAGCTTACTCTGCAGTACGATCCTGCGGTCGCGAATTCAAATTACTGGTTTCCCAACTCTACAGTAAATCTTAAGGTTGCAGGGGCTACAGTCTATTCCCTGAGCCAGGGGGAATCGATAGGCATCTTTAATATGCCACTTCCTTATGTCGATTTCCCCCCGCCTGTACCGCTCATTGGCGGTATTAATGTGGTATTGGGCCAAGCGGCCAACTCTCCGGTCCTTTACCTCAATCCCACGACTTCTTTTCCCTTCGACACTGCTCCGGAAAACTTCGCCGAGAACCTGCCTTCGATGGTGAGCTACTTCAGCCAGGGAACTTTCTTGCTTGGCACTCATGATTCGACGGGAGACATGGTTCCGTTTGCCACCGGCACCATTGACTCTTTCACCGTCGTCCCCGAAGCAGCTTCTTCGACTACCCTTTGTCTCCTCGTCGGTGGGCTCCTCATCCGACATCGCAGACAAAGACAACGCATCCCATTTCCGCAAGCCGCCTAAATCGAACGTCCGTTTCGACGCGGAGCCTTTTCCACCGGAGTGACTACACCCATGCAGAGTTTTTGGTCAGGCAAACGCGTCACAGTCACCGGCGGCGCGGGTTTTCTCGGACAACATCTCGTCAAGCGGCTCGAAACCTACGGTGCCAAGGTCTTCGTGCCGCGTCAGCGTGATTACAACTTCACGTCTCTCGACGCGTGCCTCAAGTGCATGCTCGAACATCCTTGCGATCAACTCTTTCATGCCGCGGCCTACTACGGTGGCATCGGTATCAATCAGACGCAGCCCGGTTCGTTGTATTACACGAACCTCGTCATGGGCGCGAACCTGATGGAAGCGGCTCGCCTGGCGAAGGTGAGCAAGTTCGTCGCCATTGGCACCGCGTGCAGCTACCCCGGCTACCTCGACGGCCATCTCAAGGAAGATGACCTCTGGGCCGGTCCTTGCCACGCTTCGGTCGTGAATTACGGCCTGACCAAGAAGATGATGGCCGTGCAGGCGCAGGCTTACAAGCGTCAGTACGGGCTCGATTCGATTCACCTGATTCTCACGAATCTTTATGGCCCGGGCGACTCGTACAACCCCGACCGTTCGCACGTCGTCGCCGCTCTCGTGCGCAAGTGGGTCGAGGCTGATCTGGCGAAGGCCCCGTCGATCGAAGTCTGGGGCACTGGCAAGCCGGTTCGCGAGTTCATCTACGTCGAAGACTGCGCCGACGCGATCGTGCTTGCGGCCGAGACTTACAACGACGCAGCGATGCCGCTGAATATCGGCACCGGGATCGGCACGTCGATCAAGGAACTCACCGAGACGATCAACGAGGTGAGCGGCTACAAGGGTAAGCTCGTCTGGAATACCGACAAGCCGGATGGCGCTCCGTTCAAGGTGCTCGATGTCGCTCGCATGAAGGCAGCGCTCGGCGGCTGGACGGCCCCGACTTCGCTGCGTGACGGCTTGGCGAAGACGATTGCCTGGTATCGCGCCAACAAGACGGAGGCGGATGCGAAATGGTGAATCACTGGCGGAGGATTTGGTCCGGTCCGCACCAGGCGAAAACTCTGGTGCTGGATCGACCAGCGGCGGCCGATGGAGTGGCCTCGTACGATCCCGCCGGCATCTCGGAGCACGCTGCTGGAGGCGGCATGCTCCGGGTCGACACAGGATCATCGGTTCCACGCCAACGTCTCCTGTTCATCAATCAATATTACTGGCCCGACCACGCGTCGACCGCGCAGCACCTCGCCGATCTGGCCGAGAGTCTGGCGGCGCGCGGGCATGAAGTGCATGTCGTTTGCTCGCGGGGCGCGTATCGCGAGGGGACGCCTCGACCGCCCAAACGCGAGTCATACAACGGCGTCGAGATTCATCGCGTCGATGCCACTTCGCTCGGCCGCAAGAGCACGCTCACGCGGATGATCGACTACCTCAGCTTCTATATCCGCGCGATGTGGATGGGGATCTTCCTACCGCGTTTCGACATCGTTGCCACGCTCACCACACCGCCGATCATCGGCCTCGTCGGCACACTTCTCCGCCGGCTCAAAGGCTCGCGCCACATTTACTGGAGCATGGATCTTCACCCCGATGCGTCGCTGGCGCTCGGGCGGATGAGCCCAAAGCATCCGGTCGTGAAGCTGCTCGCCTGGATCAGTGATCTCGTGTATCGCCAGGCCGACAAGGTGGTCGTCCTCGGCACGTACATGAGCGACCGGATCAAGGCAAAGGGCGTGCGAGGCGATCGTCTGGCGTTGATTCCCGTGTGGAATCGTCGCGACGAAATCTATCCGATGCCGCGCGAGAATCATCCGCTTCGCGAAGAGCTTGGCCTCGAAGGCAAGTTCGTGGCGATGTATTCCGGCAACCTGGGTATCGCGCACTCGTTCGATGAGTTCATCGAAGCGGCCCGACGATTGAAGCATCGCGACGACTTCGTCTTCCTGTTCGTGGGCGATGGTCCGCGGCTCAAGGAAGTGCAGGCGGCGAAGGAGTCGGAAGGGCTCGAGAATATCCGCTTCCTCAAGTATTTCCCGCGCGAAATGCTACACGCCTCGCTCTCGCTCGCTGACGTGCATCTCATCTCCATGCGCAAGGAAATGACGGGGATTGTCGTTCCCGGGAAGCTCTACGGCGCGATGGCCTCTGCGCGACCAACGGTATTCGTCGGTCCCGCACACTGCGAGAGTGCCGACACGATCCGTCAGGCCCGTTGCGGGGCGACGATTCGGCTCGGTGACGCCGACGCACTCGTCGAAGCACTTGAGAAGTACGCCGCGAATCCGGAACAGGCCGAGCGTGATGGCGACCTTGGTCGTGAGGCGTTCCTGGCGATTCACGAACGCGAGACTTGCTGTGCCGATTGGGCAGCGGTCATTGGCGATGTTGTGACCAGTCCAGCACCCAAGCTTCGCAAGTCGAAGTCGCCCGCAGCACGAAAAGCAACTCGATCGCTTTCAACCGATTGATCACGGAGATTCCCCCACCATGCCGAGCATCAATCGCTGGATCGTTCTGGGACTTGGCCTCACGCTCGCGCTCCCTTGCCGTGGCGATGGTCCGACGCCGGCCGCATCAGCCGGGAACGTCGGAGAAATTCAGGCGAAGCACGACCGTGCGCTGCTCAAGGATCTGGGTGACTATCTCAAGAAGTCACCCAAGCCCGATGACATCGACCACGCCTATCTCACCTTTTTCAACAAGGTGATCGAGCACGACTGGTTTCTCGACAACGAAGCCGTCGCGACTGGTTACTTGCGCGATAATCCCGAAGGGCCTGTCCGGCCGCTGGCGCGAATCATCACCACGATGGCGAGCGCTCATGCGGGGAAATATCCGCAGGCTCTGGCCGATTTCAAGCTACTGATGGATGGTCTTACCGGCAACGAGCAGCTTGATTTCGCCGCGAATTTTGCGGATTCGCTCGCGGAGTCGGCGACGTCAGCAGGCGAGGTTGAGATCGCTCGTGATGTGTATGCGACGCTGCTCAAGAAGTTCGGGGCGGATAACCCGTCGCTCAAGGAAAAAATCGGCGGCGACCTGGCGCGGCTCGATCGCGTTGGGAAAGCTGCGCCAATTGCCGAGGTGCGCGACCTTGATGGCAAGCCGTTCCGGCTCGACCAGCTCAAGGGCAAGTATGTGCTCGTCGACTTCTGGGCGACCTGGTGCGCACCTTGCCTCGCGGAGCTGCCGCGCGTGCAGGCTGCTTACCAGAAGTATCACGACAAGGGTTTCGAGGTGGTGAGCATCAGCCTCGACGAGACGCGCGGGCCGGTTGTTGACTTCGTGAAGCTGCGCAAGCTGCCTTGGGTGCAAATCCACAACGGTACGTGCGCGGGCGATCTGGTGAAAGACTTCAGTGTCTCGTCGATTCCGGCGACGTTTCTGGTCGATCCCAAGGGCACCGTCGTCCGGCTCGACCTGCGTGGCCCCGCGCTTGAGAAGGCGCTTGAGCGTCTCATCAAGTAAGTAAAAAAACAAGGCCGGGCACGGAGGCCCGGCAAATCTACGTTCGGCTAGTATCGAGGACGACGCAAGCGGGCTCTGGCCTACTTGACGTCGTCCTTGATCATGTCGAAGAAGTCGTCGTCGTTCGGTTGCGCTTCCTTCTTCGGGGGGGCCTTCTGAAAGTTATCGGGAAGCGCGTCGTCGAACTCGGCTTCATCGGCCGAGAGACGCTCGATCTGCGCGGGCGGCTTGGTCGCGCGCTTGCGAACCGGGCGGTCGTCAGTCTCGAGTCCAGCCATTTCCATCAGCGAAGTTCGCTTGCGTGTATCCATCATTTCCTCGTCGAGAACGCCGTGGTTTTCGCCGATGCTCGACGGCCCCGCCGGCTCGTATTCCAGGGTGTAAAGGTGGTCGGCAATTGCGATTTCGATCTCGGGCATCACGCTCTGCGGGCTGCTGATTCGCTGCCCGTTCACGCGCGTGCCGTTCGAGCTACCCAGGTCGCGCACGTTCCAGATTCCGTGAATCAGCCGGAACTCGCAGTGCTTGCCTGAAATGTTCTCGAAGTCGAGGCTGACGTCGCAAGTAGGACGGCGCCCGACCAGAACCACTTCCTTCGTGAAAGGAATGGGATCGCCACCGCCCAATGGGGTGAGCATGCCCAGAACTTTGGGGGAAGCCATGCACCGGCTCCTTGTTATGAAGGATGAAGAGACGAGGACCGTCGCTTATCTCGACAGAATACCCGACCGGATTGCCTCCACTCAAGCGCGACGCGTGACGACTTTTGCTCGAGGTGCAAACGGGAAATATAAGTGGTTTGGGTAAAATGCGAGAGTAAATCTCCGAGTCATTAAAATGGCATGTCAACCGCCAAGATGGACGTTGGTTTTTTGCAGCACGCGATCGCCAGGTAAAGCGCGCTTATGCCAGAAAGCATGTAACCAATTCGCTTTTGCTACGTACAAATCGATGTTCATTGCCCACGATGATTGTCGCGGCCGATACAACCGGCCATGAATGTGTGCTCCTGGCGTTCCGGTGCGCGTTTTTTCGCATTCGCGTTCCGTAATGACTAGAGACCGGCCGATCGATCGATCCGCGGCGAAACGAGGCAAGAAGACAACGCAGCCGTTGCCAACAGGCACATTTCCACGCAGAAAGCCAACCAACAAATCGAGACCGGCCTACCTTTCTCTTTAGAGGGGTGAGCCAGAACGCCATGCGAACGCTCCAATGTGGGGCGTTGCGGTCGCCGTCGTATCGATTTGTGCGCGTGCAGGTTACGCCTGCCGCCAGTTAACTTGTTCCACTGAATTCGTTCATCGCCTGGCTCTCTTTGCTTACACCTCTCAGTAGCACACCAGGAGCTTCACCTTGTTTCGTAGTGAATCAGGCTTGCGATCCCTGCGTCCCCGTCGCCGCCGCTTCACCACCGCGGTCATCCAACTGGAAAGCCGCGACCTGCTCACGACGATGGTCGCGGATCCGCTTTACAGGCTCGTGGCGAACGCAGGAAGCTCGCCGTCATCATCTTCGTTGACGCCCGCGCAGGTCGCCGCCGCCTATGGCTTCAACAAGATCAATTTCGGCTCGGTCACGGGCAATGGGGCAGGTCAGACGATCGCGATTGTCGACGCTTACAGCGATCCCAACATCCAGTCCGACCTGAACACATTCGACGCCCAGTTCGGCCTACCCAACATCACGATCTCGCAGGTGAACCAGACTGGCGGAACGGCACTGCCAGGAACCGATTCGACCGGCGGCTGGGAGATGGAAGAGGCGCTCGACGTTGAGTGGGCGCACGCGATCGCTCCGGGCGCGAACATTATTTTGGTCGCCGCGAATTCTGCTTCGGATAGTGACCTGCTCGCTGGGGTCAAATACGCGTCGGCGCATGCCAACGTCGTATCACTGAGCTGGGGTGGTGGGGAATTTTCGGCCGAAACGTCGAGCACTTACGAGAACTACTTCGTTCACAGTGGCGTTGTCTTCTCTGTTTCGTCGGGCGACAACGGCGCGCCTGTTTCGTGGCCGGCGTCTTCGCCGAACGTCGTGGCGGTTGGCGGCACCGCTCTCACCGTGGGATCAGGCGGTACATACGGAAGCGAGACCGGTTGGTCGGGCAGCGGCGGCGGTCCCAGCGCCTACGAAACGCGGCCGAGTTATCAAACCGGCGTCGTCACACAAACGACCAAGCGTGCCAATCCGGATGTCGCCTACGACGCCAGCCCGAACACCGGCTTCGCCGTTTACGACTCATTCACCGGCGGCGGTGGCTGGTTGCAGGTCGGTGGCACAAGTGCAGGTGCGCCACAGTGGGCAGCCTTGTTTGCGATCGCCGACCAGGGTAGGGCACTCGCCGGCAAGCCGGCACTCAATGCAACCGACCCGCAGGAAGCACTCAAACTGCTTTATGCCAACGCCGGAACGTCGGCCTTCCACGATATCGTTTCCGGCACGAGCGGCGGCTCGCCGCAATATAGCGCCAGCACGGGTTACGACTATGTGACTGGTCTCGGCTCGCCAGTTGCAAACCTGGTTGTGGCCGACCTCGGCGGCACTGTGACCGCTCCCGCGACCCCCGATCACTTCATCGTCACCACCTCCGGCTCGACGACCGCCGGTTCGACGCTGACGGTGACAGTGACGGCCGTCACCTCGACTGGCACGACCGACACGGCCTACGCTGGAACTGTGCACCTCACAAGCAGCGACGCACAGGCAGGCTTGCCCGCGAACTACACGTTTGTGTCGGCGAACAAGGGCGTGGCGACGTTCAGCGTCGTCCTCAAGTCGGCGGGAAGCCAGTCGGTGACGGCGATCGACACCGCAAATTCGGCCACGATCGGCACCAGCGGTTCGATTACGGTGAGCCCGGCAGCCGCATCGCAGCTCGTCATCACAGGTTTGGCAAGTTCGACCGTTTCGGGGAGTTCGCTCGGCTTCACGCTGACCGCAAAGGACGCGTATGGCAATGTCGCGACGGGCTTCACTGGCACGGTGAGCTTCACGAGCAGCGATGCATCCGCAACGCTCCCGGCGAGCTACACGTTCACCTCGGCCGATCGGGGAGCGCATGTCTTCCAGTTCACGCTCCAAACCGCAGGATCGCAGTCGATCACTGTCTCGGGCGTCAACCCGACGCTTTCGACATCGCAGTCGGGCATTGCGGTCAGTCCCGCCGCTCCACTTAGTTTGACGACGACCGCCGCTTCGAGCACCGAGATCGATCTGTCCTGGACCTCAAGCACCGGTGCGACTGGCTACACCATCCAGCGCAGCCTCAACGGCTCGACCGGCTGGACCATGATCGGCTCGACAACGACGACGACCTACCAGGACACAAGCCTGAGCAGCGGTACGACCTATTACTACCGCGTTGCTGCCACCGGTGGTTCGCAGACCTCGGGGTACAGCAATACTTCGAGTGCCACGACGAGCGGTAGCGTGGTATCGACCGGTACGGCGACCTCGATCTGGGGCAGCTCGTACGTGCCGTACGAAAACGCTTATTCGTACGGTAGTTACGACGTCGGTGTGAAGTTCAAGTCGGACGTTGCGGGAACGGTTAGCGGCGTGCGGTTCTTCAAGCAGAGCTTCATGAACGGCTACACGCACGTCGGCTATCTTTGGTCGTCGACCGGTACGCTGCTCGCGAAGGCAACCTTCACCGGCGAAACGAGTTCCGGCTGGCAGCAGGTGACGTTCTCCAGCCCCGTTGCGATCGCCGCGAACACGACTTACATCGTCTCGTTCTCGACGGGCGGCGGCTACTTCGGCATCACTACGGGCTACTTCAGCTCGGCTGGAGCCGACGCACCGCCACTGCACGCTCTCTCGAACGGAGCTTCCGGCGGCAACGGAGTTTACGCCCCTGGACTGTCGTCGTTCCCTAGCTCGAGCGGGTCGGGAATGAACTTCTGGGCGGACGTGGCATTCACACCATCGTCGTCGACGACTGTGAAGAAGGCAGCGACTCCCGCCACAAGCGGATTGGTCGCTCCAACTGGCCCGGGCTCGGCGTTTTCGACTGGATCGTCGAGCACGAGCGGCACGTCAACCGGCTCGCCGGTGAACACGGTTCGCCGTAGCATTCGGCCGAATGTTAGCACCGCAAGCGGCTACAAGTCGCCATTTGGAAGCTAAGAATCAGCCGCTAGCTGTTACGCTTGAATAACTTGAGGCACGTCGGAGACCGAAAGGCCCGACGTGCTTTTTTGTTTGAGATTCATGGGTGAGACTTTGACGCCGGTCGGTTATACTGCGCGTCCCGCCTGGGAAAAATGGACACGGTCGACATCGTCGGCTACGATCTAACAGATGTTTAACGTGGCCTGCATGGCTCGTTCTCGAGGTGAATCGTGATGCGACCGGTGACCTTCGCAGCGATCATCCTTATTTTCGGCTCGGTCAGTTCGGTTCGAGCCGCAGACCCGGCAACGGCCTCGAAAGCCGAATGGTTCGAAACCAAGATTCGTCCGCTGCTCGCCGCTCGCTGCTTCTCATGCCACGGCGCAGAGAAGGTGAAGGGCGGACTACGTCTCGATAACGCGACGGATTTTCGCGAAGGCGGCGATTCGGGGCCGGTCGTTGTTGCTGGCAAGCCTGATGAGAGTTCGCTCATCACCGCGGTGCGGTATCACGGCGATCTAAAAATGCCGCCCAAGGGAAAGCTCACCGATCCCGAAATCGCCACGCTGACCGAATGGGTGCGCAAAGGGGCGGAGTGGCCTGATCTGGCTGTAACCAAGCCGAAATCAGCCGCGACAGCTACCGCCGGTCCGGCGAATGCCGACGCAAAAAAGTTCTGGGCGTTTCAGCCAGTGCGCGAGCCTGCATTGCCTGGCAATAAAACGAACGGCTGGGCGACGTCGCCGATCGATCGATTCATTCTCTCGGGACTCGAGGCCAAGGGACTTTCACCCGCCCCTCAAGCGAATCGTCGCGATCTGATCCGTCGCGCGACATTTGATCTCATCGGCTTGCCGCCGACCGTCGCCGAAATCGAAGCGTTCGAGAACGACAAATCGGCCGATGCATTTGCGAAGGTGGTGGATCGTTTGCTCGCTTCGCCGCGCTATGGTGAGCGCTGGGGACGCCACTGGCTCGACCTCGCCCGCTACGCCGATTCAAACGGGATGGACGAGAACGTCGCGCACGAGCATGCCTATCGCTACCGCGATTACGTAATCGGCGCGTTCAACGCCGATCGGCCCTACGACGAGTTTCTCACCGAACAGATCGCCGGCGATCTCATGCCGGCATCGAAAGATGAGTCGGTGAACTCGCGTCGATTGACCGCGACTGGCTTTCTGGTCATCGGCCCGAAAATGCTGGCCGAAGATGATCCCGTCAAGATGGAGATGGACATCATCGACGAGCAGGTCGACACCGTCGGTCGCGTGTTCATGGGCCTGACGCTTGGCTGCGCTCGCTGCCACGACCACAAGTTCGACCCGCTGCCCACCGCCGATTACTACGGCCTCGCCGGCATTTTCAAGTCGACGAAGGCGATGCAGAACTACAAGGTCGTGGCGATGTGGAACGAGCGTCCGCTCGGAACCAAGGCCGAAAACGAAGCACTCGCCGCGCACAAGGAGAAGGTCAAAACGCAGGACGAGGCGATCAAGCGGTTTGTCACGTCCGAAACCAAAGCCGTCGTCAAAGATGCCCGCGAACGTCTTGCCGACTACATGCTCGCCGGCTGGAAACTCTCGCAAACGCAGGGTGTCTCCAAGCGTGAGCCGTTCATCAAGAACAATCCGCCCGGCGCGATCGTCCGCGAGGCCGAGGCGTTCGATCGCGGCAACGTGCTGATCGACAAGTCGACGTATGGCACGAGCATCGGCGTCATCCTCAATAAGGGCGAACTGCCGAACTTCGCCGAATATGATTTGCAAGTTCCGACGGCCGGGATCTATCAGCTTGAAATCCGCCTCGCGGCGGCTGCGAGCCGCCCAGTTCGCCTCATTCTGAATGGCGTGCAATCGGGCTCGGAAGTCGCTGGTGAAATGACGGGAACGTGGTACCCCGATAGCCAAACGTGGGTTTTCGCTGGCCTGCACACGCTCGCGGCGGGAAAGCTTACTGTTCGGCTCGAGTCGGATGGGCCGTTCCCGCACTTCGATAAGTTTGGATTCGCACCACTGCCGGTACCTGCGGGCGTTGATCCCGAATGGCTCAAGCCGGTGAATGTGCTCGCGAAAGAGCGCAAGCTCAATCCGCGTCTCATGGAACTCTGGCGCGATGAGTTCGTGAAGGCGAAGATGGATCCGAAATCGATTTACGCCATTTGGTTCGATCGCGAACGCGTGGCTTCCGAGTGGAAGGCATCGCTGCTACACGAGCCAGCGCCGAAGTCTGCCGAAGACCTTGCGAAGCGTTTCGCCGAGTTGGCCAAAGAGGCAGCGGAAGCAACGCCGGCGAAGAAGGCGAGCACGCCGTTCTTGGCCGCACTCGACCGCGCGATGACGGGGCAGGGGAATCCCTTCAGCCTCAATCGTCGCGAGGAGAAGTTTCTCAATCCCGAGTCTCGCGCCGAGTTGAAGAAGCGTCGCGAGGCGCTGGCGGCACTCGAAAAAGCTGCCCCGCCAGTGAGCGAGGTGATGAGCGTCGAAGAACGGCAGATTCAGGACATCAAAATCTGCATTCGTGGCAATCACACGACTCTTGGCACACTTGTGCCTCGCCATTTTCCGGTTGTGCTTGGCATTGCGACCCAGCCCTTGCCGGGCAGCGGCCAGAGCGGTCGCTTGGAGTTAGCGAATTGGCTAGCGAATCCTGCCCACCCGCTAACGGCCAGAGTCATGGCCAACCGTATCTGGCAGGGACACTTTGGCGAAGGTCTCGTTCGCTCGCCAGACAATTTCGGCATGCTTGGCGAACGACCGGATAACCCTGAATTGCTCGACTGGCTATCGCGCCGGTTCATCGACGCCAAATGGTCAATTAAGGCGATGCATCGGCTTATCATGCTGTCGTCAACCTATCAAATGAGCACAAAGTTTGATGCTCATGCAAATGAGGCCGATCCTGACGATCGGTTGCTCTGGCGCATGCCGCGACGGCGGCTCGAAGCGGAAGCTGTGCGGGATGCCCTCTTTGCTGTGAGTGGTGATCTCGACACAACAATGGGTGGCTCGCTGCTTTCGGCCAAGAATCATGCCTATGTGAATAGCACGGTCATGAACGCGACGTTGCCGTTTGAATCGCCTCGCAGAGCGGTCTATCTACCGATCATTCGTAGCGGGCTTTACGACGTGTTTCAGGCGTTCGATTTTGCCGACCCCAGCGCTTCGAACGGCAAGCGCATCCCGACGACCGTTGCGCCGCAAGCACTTTTCATGCTCAACGATCGCGTGGTGATTCGCGCGTCAGAATCAATTGCACGGCGATTGCTGGCGACTCCGGCGGATGAGGCAAAGCGGGTTGAATCCGCTTATCTCACCATTCTGGGACGGAAGCCATCCGCCGATGAAGCGCGGCGGGCACGTGAGTACATCGTGAAGTTTGATCGCGAGTTGGCGACACTGAATACGCCTGCGAATGAACGGGCGCAAAAGGCATGGCAGACGTTCGCGCAGGCTCTACTGTCGTCGAGCGAGTTTCTCTATCTCGATTGAGCGGGTAAACGACTTTTCCGAATGTGGGAGCAGGTTATGAATCATCGCCACTGGAATGAAGTCGCCGCACCCGTTCTTTCGCGCAGAGCGATGTTGCGTAGTGCGAGCGGCGGCTTTGGCGCTCTGGCACTCGCGGCCCTGCTTGGCGATGAAGCGCGAGCTTCGGCTTTCGGGATCAGCAAGCCCGATCCGCGCACGCCACTTGCTCCGCGATCGCCGCATTTCGCACCCAAGGCGAAGCGCGTGATCTTCCTGTTCATGCACGGCGGTCCATCGCAGATGGACACGTTCGACTACAAGCCAATCCTTCAGCGCGATCACGGCAAGCCGCTGCCTTTCGCCAAGCCGCGCGTTGTGTCCGCCGAAACCGGCAACCTGCTCGCGTCGCCGTTCAAATTCAAGCAGTACGGCCACAGCGGAATGCACGTAAGCGAGGTGTTTCCCAAGTTAGCGGAACACGTCGACGACCTCTGCATGATCCACTCGATGCACGGCTCGAACTCACGCCACGGCGGAGCACTTTTGGAGCTGCACACCGGCTCCGACACGTTCATCCGGCCGAGCATGGGGTCGTGGATCACATACGGCTTGGGCACCGAAAATCAGGATCTGCCCGGCTACATCACGATTTGCCCGAACCTGAGCCACGGCGGCGTGAACAACTGGAGCTCGGCCTTTTTGCCCGCCGTCTATCAGGGAACGCCGATCGGCAACACCGGTATTCCCTCCGACAAGGCAAAGATTCCGTTCATCACCGCCGCAGCGCCTCGATCGCTCCAACGTCTTGAACTCGACCTCGTACAAGCGATGAATCGCGAGCATCTCACCAAGGCCGGGGTCGACCAGGCGCTTGAGGGTCGTATCGCGTCGTTCGAACTGGCGTACCGCATGCAGTCGGCCGCGCCTGAGATTCAGGAGATCACCGGCGAATCGCCTGCGACGCTCAAGCTTTACGGGCTCGATCAGGAACCGACAAAGAACTTCGGCCGCCAGTGCCTGATGGCTCGTCGGTTCATCGAGCGCGGTGTGCGCTTCGTGCAGGTTTCGCACAGCTACAAGTGGGATCAGCACAGCGGATTGAAGAAGGACGTCGCCAAGAACGCTTTGGAAATCGATCAGCCAATTGCCGGCCTGCTTCAAGATTTGAAAGCGCGAGGACTTCTCAAAGATACGCTCGTGCTCTGGGGCGGCGAGTTCGGCCGCACGTCGACCTCGCAGGGCGATGATGGTCGCGACCACAACCCACACGGTTACACGATGTGGATGGCGGGCGCCGGAGTGAAGGCCGGCATTCGTTTCGGCCAGACAGACGACTACGGCTATTATGCGATCGACAACAAGGTACACGTGCATGACCTGCATGCGACGATCTTGCACATTCTTGGGCTCGATCACACGAAGTTAACTTACCGCTACGCCGGCCGAGACTTTCGTCTGACCGACGTGCACGGTGAGATTGTCAAAGAAATCCTCGCGTGAGCCGCAGCGTCAGTCGTTGGCCGGAATCAGCCGAATCTGCCGCAGGTCCATCACCGCGGGTCCGGGCTTCGAAAGCGCGCGGACTTCGACCTGCTTTCGCCCCGGCTTGTCGATCGTAACCTTCCCCAGTTTTTGCGGTACGAAGTTCTGAAACCCGCCGGTCACCGGCACAGTTAGCTTGAACTTCGTACCGTCGATCGTGAATTCGACGACGCTCCCTCCGCTGCCGTTTCCACAACCGACGAGCGCTTCAACTTCAAATGCTCCCGCGTTCTTCAAATCGAATTCCCAGCCCACCCAATCCTTGGGATTAACCCAGTAGCCAATCGTTTGCTTGTGGGGCAGGGGCTCGTAACGCAGCATTACTCCACGCACCTCGGCGGTCTTCGCCGGCAGCAATACCGAGCCGTCGGCGAGTTGTGCGTTCGGCGAGTAGTTGGGATTTGCTGAAGGCATCTGCACGTTCGCACTCTTGCGCCACTCATCGAGTTGGCTGGCCAATCGCTTCGCAATTTCCGGCTGTTCTTCTATGAAATTGCGATTCTCGCCGACATCTTTTGCGACGTTGTACAACTCCCGTTTGCCGGTTTGATAATCTTCGACGAGCTTCCAATCCCCATCGCGAATCGCTCCGCCCGGCCGCGATCCCTGGTTCGCATAGTGCGGGTAGTGCCAGTACAACGCGCGCGGTTCGGGCTTGGCGTTCACCGGTTTTTCCAGCACGGACGTCAGGCTGATCCCGTCAATCACCGACTCGGCTGACTTGGCTCCCGCCCAGTCGCGCAGCGTGCAAAACACGTCGGGACTTTGAGCAAACGCAGCCTCCACGCCCGGTTCGACGACACCCGGCCGGCAAACGATCAGCGGTACGCGAATTCCGCCTTCGTAAAGCCAACCCTTTCCTTCGCGTAAAGGGGAATTATTGGTGGCAGGAGTATTCGCGCCCTCATTTGTGGCGAGTCCACCGTTGTCAGAGGTGAACACAATAATCGTCTTTTGAGTCAAACCCGCTTCTTCGACTTTCGCGACAATCCGTCCGACGCTCTGATCGAGGCTTTCGAGCATCGCCGCGTAAATGGGATTTTCCTGGCGACCATGAAACTTGCCGTCCCATTTCGGGTATTTCTCCACCATCTCCTTTTTGGCCATCATCGGCGTGTGCACGGCGTAGTGCGGGAAATAAAGGAAGAACGGCTTTGATTTGTTCGCGTCGATCAGTTTCTCAGCCTCGGTGGTCAGGCGGTCGGTGAGATATTCACCTTCGGGAGCGTTTTCCAATCCTGGCATCACTGCATTACCGCGTCGATAGGGAGCGAAATAGCTAAGCGGCGTGCCAGTGTGATCGCCGGCGATATTGATGTCGAACCCCTGTCGCGTGGGCTCGAAACCTTCGCCACCGAGATGCCATTTGCCGATGTGAATCGTCGTGTATCCAACGCCGCGCAAAAGTTCAGCGAGAGTTGTCTCTTCGAGAGGCAATTGCTGGCGGAATGCGGGGCGGCTCAGCTTCTGCGAAGGGTTATCCGGGCGGCCGGGAAGCCAGTCGGTCAGATGCACCCGCGCGGGGTGTCGGCCGGTCATGAGCGCGACGCGCGTCGGCGAGCAAACGGGGCACGCGGCATAGGCCTGGGTGAAACGCCGGCCTCGCGCTGCGAGTTTGTCGAGATTGGGGGTGCGGTGGAACTTGCTGCCGTAGCAGGTAAGATCGGCCCAGCCGAGGTCGTCGGCGACGATGAGGATGATGTTGGGACGATCTTCGGCGACGACAGGCGTCGCGCCGAGGACTGCGGCAAGAAGGCCAATGGCGAGCGAAGTCATGGGGAGAGCCCGTGATGCCGATTTCAGAGTGAGGACGCGTTTCGCAAAGGCTACCTGTCGCGCGGGGTTACGTCGAGCGGCCAGGCCGTTTTTGATTGACCGAATTGTGTCGCCATCGTACAGTTGGTTCAACAATCATCCAATCCGCTGGCCCTCGTTCTGCTGAGGCTGCCATATGGTCGGAATACACGCGGCCCTGCTCGTCGTGGCGTTCGCAGCAACGCCCGCGCGCAGCGGCGAAGCGGTTCAAATCAATATCTGGGAAGGCCTGCCCGAGAAGTGGCAGGTGACGAAGCCCGCCGGATCCCCCACCGATACCTACACAACAACCGATCTCGCCGTTACCCGTCTCCCCGCCAAGATGAACCCGCGCGGTATCGAAATCGACCGCGCATGCCCGCTGGCGATTGAGGCATCGACAACGCTCGCGCTTCCCGCGGGTCCGCAACGGATCGTCGTTCGCTCGAAAGGCGAAGCGTGGTTGTTGATCGACGGTAAACAAATCGCCAAGACGCAGGCGATTTCGCCCAACTCGGCCGGTCACGAGCCTGTTCCGGTTGTGAACGCGGCCGACCAGCGCTGGAGAGAAATTGCCGGGGGCGACCAGGAGAAGGTCGTCACCTGGCAGTCCGACGGTAAGCCGCACAACTTGGTGCTCTGGGCAGTAATGGGGGCTCGAAAGCTGCGTCCCGAGCCGGGCGAGTTAAGCGTGAGCATCGTCAATGCGGCGGGGATTCCGGTTGTCCTGGGTTCGGGTTCGGTCGAGTTGAGTGACGACTCCTGGACGCGGTTTGCTCGGGCAGAGCAGGAACGAATTGAGTCGACCAATACTGCGCGTCGTCGCGCAGCAGAGCAACTTGAAGCGCCGGTCTGGGCGAAGCGCCATGAACTGGCTCGTGCAAAGCTTACTCGCGTTTTTCCGGGGAAAAGTCAGTCGATTGATACGCGAATTGAAATGCCGCTCAAAAAGATGAGCAAGGCGATCAAACCGGCGATTGACGATGCGAGCTTCCTGAAACGGCTCAGTCTCGACACGATTGGCGTGCCGCCGACCGCAGAAGAAGTTGTTGCGTTCTTGGCCGACAAAGCTGCAGACAAACGTTCCAGGATGATCGAAAAACGCCTGGCCGACCCGCGATGGGCTGATGCCTGGATGGGCTACTGGCAAGACGTTCTCGCCGAGAATCCGGGCATCCTCAAGCCGACGCTCAACAACACCGGACCCTTCCGACGGTTCCTGTACCTGGCGATGCTAGACGATCTTTCGTTCGATCGCATCATCACCGAACTCGTGAGGATGGACGGCAGTTCGTACTACGGCGGTCCCGCAGGCTTCGGCATGGCGACGCAAAACGACGCGCCCATGGCCGCGAAAGCGCACGTGTTGGCGAAGGCGTTTCTCGCGGCCGAGATGAAGTGTGCTCGCTGTCACGATGCCCCAGCGCACCCGTTCGACCAGGAGCAACTCTTCAGCATGGCGGGCTTGCTCGCGGGTAAGCCGCAGGTGATTCCAGCGACGAGCACCGTGCGTTCCGTGCCTGGTGCGCGAACTCCGGCGGTCTCGGTTTCGCTGCATGCGGGCGATAAAGTTGCGCCGTCATTTTCACTCGGCGATGTTTCGCCTGACGCCGTTCCTGATGCTTACCTCGACGCCAAAGCGTCGTCGCGCGAACGACTCGCGGCTTTGATCGTCTCGCCGACGAACCCGCGGTTTCCTCGCGTGATGGCGAACCGCATCTGGGCGAGGCTGATGGGTGCGGGAATCGTCGAACCAGTCGATGACTGGGACGGCGAGAGCGGCAGTTCTGTTAGTCACCCAGAATTGCTAGACGATCTGGCTCGCGAGTTCGTCGCGTCGGGTTACGATGTAAAGCAACTGGCACGGTTGATATTCAATTCACGCGTCTATGCAGCGCAGGCCGAGAATCCTCCGCCCGGCGGCGCGAGCGCGGAGGAACGGCGATTCGCTGGACCCGTCCGGCGGCGGTTGAACGCTGAACAGCTTGTCGATTCGCTGTTCGCGGTCGCCGGAAAATCGTTCGGCTCGGAAGAATTGTGTGTCGATCCGGAAGGTCGCCGGCCGGCAAACGAGATGCTCAATCTTGGACGTCCTCGCCGGGCCTGGGAATTCGCATCAACTGCCAATGAACGCGACCGCCCCGCTTTGAGCTTGCCGATCACGCAGACATTCGTCGACCTGTTGCAGACTTACGGTTGGCGTCCTGCGCGGCAGGATCCGATCACCGTACGCGAAGAGGTGACCACGCCGCTACAACCGGCATTGCTGGCGAATGGCGTGATTTCTGGCCGTGTTGCTCGGCTTTCCGATGATTCGGCGCTCACCGAGTTGGCGCTTGGCGACGTGTCGCTCGATCAATTTGTGAATGCACTGAGCCTGCGTGTGCTTTCACGTCCGTCAACGGAAAGTGA
The DNA here is from genome assembly GCA_945957605.1 of uncultured Isosphaeraceae bacterium. Classification (GTDB taxonomy): domain Bacteria; phylum Planctomycetota; class Planctomycetia; order Isosphaerales; family Isosphaeraceae; genus CAMFLR01. The sequence continues at coordinate 812,790 of CAMFLR010000001.1, read as the reverse complement.
GAAAACTCGCATCAAGGCGCTCCTGCAAGAAAGCTATGCGAACCGCGTAGTTCCTGGCGCCGCATTGAACCTGAAAACTCGGCACGTGCGACGCGTTTCGTGGTCGAACCACCTGCATCCGCGGGCGACTCAAATTCAGCTCGATGAGGAACGCGAGGCTCGGGCCGGCGACCCGCCGACATACCGTCTTCGAACCGAGTTCCGCGAAAGTGTGGAAGACGTGGTCTGGGCGATGATCAACAGCCCCGAGTTCGTTTTTGTCCCGTAAGCCACGTGTTGAGGGGCTTTGAGAACGATGTCCGACCGCCGCGAATTCCTCAAAAGTGCCGCTCTTGGTCTCGGCGTTTCAGCCTTCGCTGGGCGAGCTGGAGCGGTTGAAGATGCTGTCAAGGTGTCGCGAGGCAAGGCGAAGGCATGCATCTTTCTCTGGCTGGGCGGCGGTGCAGCGCAAATTGATACGTTTGATCCCAAGCGGCGCGGCGACGGCAAGAAGAAGGCCGGCAGTTACTACGACAGCGTTCCCACGGCGATTCGCGGTGAGTCGGTCACCGAACATTTGAAGCGCTCGGCCGATCGGCTCGATCGTTGCGTTTTGGTTCGCAGCCTGAATCATCAGGTCGTCGACGAGCATGCCGCCGCGACGAACATGCTGCACACTGGCCGGCCGGTTAGCGGGACGCTCACCTATCCGTCAATTGGGTCAGTTGTCGCGCACGAACTCGGAGCGGCCAATCGCGGCGTGCCGGCTTATATCGTCGTCGGCTATCCCAACGTCAGCCGCGGGCCCGGCTTTTTGGGTGCGAAGTACGGCTATGTCTATCTGACGGACACCGAACAGGGGCCGATGGGGCTGACGCCGCCGTCTGATATCGATGCCGATCGTCGCAAGCGTCGCGAAGCGTTGTTGGAGAGCTATCGTTCGGAGTTTCAGTCGAAGCATGTTGACGACACGATGATTTCCGACTTCGCCACCGCGGGCCGCGATGCGGCCCGGCTCGCGGGGCCGGATTTCATGAGCGCGTTTCGACTCGATCAGGAATCGGCCAGCGTGCGAGCGTCTTATGGTGGCGAGTTTGGTCAGCGCTGTTTGTTAGCGCGAAGACTCGTCGAGCGCGGCGCGCGATTCATTGAAGTGGCTCATAATTTGAATTTCCTTAATGGAACTGGCTGGGACACACATAATGACGGCCAGTTGCGCCAGCATGAGCTCATCAAGGAGCTTGATTACGCGTTATCAGGTTTGATTGATGACCTGGCACGCGTAGGACGGCTCGATTCAACACTCGTTGTTGTCGCAACAGAGTTCGGCCGTCCGCCCGAGTTTGATTCGGGCGGTGGCCGCGGGCACCAGTCGGGCGCGTTTAGTGGAGTTCTGGCGGGCGGCGGATTGCGGACGGGACGCGTCATTGGCGCAACCGATGACCTCTCAAAGAAAATCGTCGATAGACCGGTGTCAATCGCTGACTTTCATGCAACGATTTACAACGCGCTTGGCATTAATCCTGGCAAACAGCTCGATGCTGGCGGGCGGCCGGTGCCGATTACCGATCACGGCAAACCGATCGCCGAGCTTTTCAGCTAACCTCTGGGGCCGGCGATGAAATTTGGCGATCGTGCGCTCATCCTCATGGCGTTCGGTCTCATGCTCAGCGCGTTCTGGAGCATGACGACGGCGTTTTCGTCGTGGTATTTGGTTTTTTACGGGACCGACTCTCCGCTAACCGAATCGGCGAATGCGCCGCTACGTTACATCGAAACGAAGCTGCGTCCGCTTGCGACTCCCAAGAAGCCGCCCGGCTCGCACGACTGGCTCGCAAAGCACGAGGAGTTTGGCCAGACATTTTCGCAATACATGCGTGAGCAGCCAGTTCGTGCCGAAGGTGAACGCAACACGATCTGGATCACACTGGTTGGCGACTTCAAACCCGAGCAGCGGCGGATTCTCGACGAAACACGCAAATATATGGAGCTGTTTTATGGCCTGCCAGTCAAAATGGCAGAGCCGGTTCCACTCGCGCGGCTGCCGAAGTCGGCAGTCCAATTTCATCCGGAGTTGGGCAAGGAACAATTGCTGACGGGTTACGTGCTCAATGATTTGCTTGAGTCGAACATCCCCAAAGATGCGGTGGCCTACCTGGCCTTTACTGCGCTTGATCTCACGCCGGGCCGAGGTTGGAATTTCGTTTTCGGCCAGGCGAACCTGCACGAGCATACCGGTGTGTGGTCGATCGAGCGATTTGGTGATCCGCGAGTCAGTGCCGACGCTTATCGCCAATGTCTGCGCAGGACGATGAACGTGGCGACGCATGAAACGGGTCACATTTTCACAATTCAGCACTGCATTGCATTTGAATGCAATATGAATGGGGCGAATAGCCTGCCCGAATCCGATCGTGCGCCTTTGCTGTTCTGTCCTGTGTGCCTACGGAAAGTCTGCTGGAATCTGGGACTTGATCCGATCGAGCATCTCCGCAAGTTGCATCAGTTTTATGAGGCGCACGGACTCGTTGAAGATGCGGCGGCCGCGCTTCGATTCCAGCAAGCTTTGGAACGCGAATAGGCTCTCGGCGATCAAAAAACGGAAGCCGCGACTCGCATGGAGCCGCGACTTCCGTCTCTATATCACTCACAGAGCGATTGCCGAGATGAATCAGGCGCGGGTGACTTCCCAGCCGCGACGGTATTCCTTCTCGATGAACTTCTGAGCTTCGGGGACGTTGGTGATCTTGAGGTTCGGGCCGTCCCACTCGATCGTCTTGCCGGTCTTGATCGCGACGTTGCCCAGCAGGAACGCCTCGGTCAGCAGGCTGGCGATGTCGAAGTTCGAGTAAGCGATTTCGGGCTTGCCGGCCTTGATCGCCTCGACCCACTCGCGCTTCATACCCTGGTCACCGTGGCCGTTCTTCGGCAAGTGCTCGGGGTTCTTGAGATCTTTACCTTCGGCAAGCGCCTCGGGGGTGATTCGGAACTCTGCGCCGTAGTCGTTGGGGGAGAAGAGAATACCCTTTTCGCCGACGAGCATCGAGCCGCTGTCCGCCAGCTTCTCGCCCGGCTTGAGAACTTTCTTGAGCAGCTCTTCGGGCGGCAGAACGAGCTTGCCGTCCTTCTTGCCTTCGTACCAGTGCACGGTAACGGGCGGCAGCTCTTCGCGGGCGGGGAAGTTGATCTTCACGTGCGCCCAGGCCGGGTAGGTTTCGGGATTCAGCTCGGCGTTTTCGGCCGAAATGCTCGTCGGGTGGGCGAGCTTCAGGGCGCGGAAGGCCATGTTCGCCGTGTGGCAGGCCATGTCGCCGATCGCACCGGTGCCGAAATCCCACCAGCCGCGCCAGTTGAACGGATGGTACGTCTTGGCGACGTACGGCCGCAGCTTGGCACCGCCGATGAAGGCGTCCCAGTGAATTCCCTTCGGCCAAACGTCGGCCTTGTTCGGCCGAGCAACGATCTCGGGCGACTGCGGCCACACTGGGCGATTCGTCCAGACGTGCGCTTCCTTGACCGGGCCGATGATGCCTCCCTGGATCAATTCGACCGCGCGACGGAGGCCATTTTCCGCCGAGCCCTGATTACCCATCTGGGTGCAAACGCCGTACTTCTTGGCAGCTTCGCGAAGCACGCGAGCTTCGAAGACGGTGTGCGTCAGCGGCTTCTGGGTGTAAACGTGCTTGCCCATGCGAATCGCCATCAACGAGGCGAGGGCATGGTTGTGGTCGGGAGTGCTGACGGTGACGGCGTCGATTTCCTTGCCGATCTTGTCGAGCATCTTGCGGTAGTCGTGGAACTTCTGGGCCGACGACCACTTGCTGGCTTTTTTGTCGATGTAGCTGTCGTCGATGTCGCAGAGCGCGATGATCTCGCCCAGCTCGGACGCGTGGTCGATGTCGCTCGAGCCTTTGCCGCCGATGCCGATACCCGCGAAGCGAAGCGTTTGGTTGGGCGAACGCTGCATGCGAGCGGCCGACACCGCAGACGCCGTGAAGAAATATCCAAGTCCGGCCGCACCGGCACCCAGGAATGTACGACGATCGAATTCCGCGCTCATCTTGCGAGGTCCCCCGGATAAACGGCTTGTGAAGAACATTGTTGGAGAATAGCGAGCACGTGCCTCGCGAACAATAATGCAGTTTCCAGCCCAACACCAAATCGGCAGCCAACCTGCGATGCGAATTTGACGCATCTTTCCGCCGACAATGGGCTGGAATACAAGGCGGCGTGGTTTATACTATTAGGCAGGAAGTTCGGGTTGGGTCGATCCGGACGAACTTCCTCCCGCCCAGTTTGTCCCGCCTTCCTGCCTCGCCTAAATCGACGGGTTCCCTCGTGCCCGGCGTTCCACCTACCCTCGGGTTGACGCGACCATGCTGAGCCCTCGTGCGAATCGTCAGAGTCTCGCTGTGCTGATGCTCGTCGTTTGTGCGAGTGCGCATGCATCCGCCGCCGTCGATGGTAAGGCCGTCTACGCGCAAAAGTGCGCGTCGTGCCACGGCGCAGCAGGCGAGGGGACGCCGAAGGAATTTCCTCGCCCACTCGCGGGGGCCCGGTCGGTCGGTCAGTTGACGAAGTACATCGTCAAAACGATGCCGGCCGACGACCCGGGCACAGTCAACGAGGAAGAGTCGGCGGCTATTAGCCAGTATATTTTCGACGCCTTCTACTCGAAGCTCGCCCAGGCGCGAAACAAACCACCGCGCGTCGAGCTTTCGCGGCTCACGGTGCGTCAGTATCGCAACGTCGTGACCGACCTGCTCGGCAGCTTCCAGGGGACGGCCAAGCTCGACGACCAGCACGGCTTGAAAGGGCAGTATTTCAAGACGAAGCGCCGTCAAGGCGAACCGGTGCTCACCCGAGTCGATCCCCAGGTGCGTTTTGATTTCAAGAAAGAGAGCCCCGATCCCAAGATCGAGCCCAAGGAGTTCGGCATCGTCTGGCGAGGGTCGATCATTCCGCCCGAGTCGGGTGAATATGAAATCATCATCCGAACTGAGAATAGCTTCAAACTCTGGGTGAACGACCAGCGCAAGCCCGCGATCGATGCGACGGTGAAATCGGGCAAGGACACTGAATACAAGGCGCCGATGTATTTCCTCGCCGGCCGCCCGTATTCGATTCGCCTCGAATACCAGAAGGGAAAGTCGGGCGTCGAAGACTCGAAGGAGAAGAAGGCGAAGCTGGAAATCGAGCCTGGTTCGATCTCGCTCGAATGGAAGCCGCCGATGCGACCGGTTGAGGTGATCGCCGATCGCTATCTCTCGCCCGTCAACGCGCCCGAGTCGTTCGTGCTCGAAACCGCGTTCCCGCCCGATGATCGCAGCGTCGGCTACGAGCGGGGAACGACGATCTCGAAGGCATGGGACCAGGCGAAGACGAACGCGGCGTTTGAAGTTGCTGATTATGTGCTGGCGCACATGCGCGACGTTACCGGCGTGTTCGACACCGAGGGCGATCGCAAGAACAAGCTCAAAGTATTCTGCATGAAGTTCGCCGAGCGTGCGTTCCGTCGGCCGCTCGATGATGAAACGAAGCAGCGGTATGTTGAACACCAATTCGTCGACGGCCGGGCGCCTGAAGAGTCGGTCAAGCGAGTGATTTTGCTCGTCCTCAATTCACCACGCTTCCTCTACAGCGAGTTCGTGAACGAAAAGCCTGATGCGTACGATGTGGCCTGCCGGTTATCGTTTGGCCTCTGGGATTCGATGCCCGACCAGACTCTCTTCGACGCTGCGAAAGCTGGCAAACTTAGCACTCGCGAGGAAATTAGCCGACAAGCGGAGCGGATGGTCAGCGACGTTCGCGCTCGCGTCAAGATGCGTGAGTTTTTGCATCAGTGGCTCAAGGTCGAAACGCCACCCGACATTTCCAAGGATGAAAAGCTCTACGCGGCGTTCGACAAGCAGGTGCTTTCCGACCTCCGGGTATCGCTCGACCTGTTCCTGGATGAGGTGGTCTGGTCGGAATCATCTGACTTCCGTCAACTGCTTCTGAGTGATTCGCTCTACCTGAACGGCCGGCTTGCGGCGGTTTACGGCGCGAAGCTGCCGAAAGAAGCATCGTTTACGAAGGTGAAAGTTGACTCCGACGTCCGCGCCGGTGTGTTTTCACATCCTTACTTGATGTCTACATTTGCATACACGGCGACAAGCTCGCCGATTCACCGTGGCGTGTTCGTGGCCCGAAGCGTGCTGGGGCGATCACTGCCGGCGCCTCCGGCCGCAGTCGCACCCTTGATCGCAGACCTGCATCCGAATCTCACAACCCGCGAACGCGTCGGCCTGCAAACCAAGCCTTCGTTCTGCGCGAGTTGCCATCAGATGATCAACCCGCTCGGGTTTTCGATGGAGAACTTCGACGCGATTGGTCGATTCCGCAAGGATGAGAAGGGGAAGGCAATCGACGCGAGCGGCGTTTACGACGATCCTTCGGGTAAGTCGTACAACTACAAGAACGCCCGCGAGCTTGCCACGCTCGTTTCCAAGAGCTCGGAAAGCCACGAAGCGTTCGTTGAGCAGCTTTTCCACTATGTCGTGAAACAGCCGATTCGGGCGTATGGTTTGAGTGAGTCGACGAGCCTTCGCGACTCATTCGTTGCGAATGGATTCAATATCCGTAAACTGATGGTGGAAATCGTCTCGTCGACCGCACTCTCGCCCCAGAACAAGCCAGCGACTGTCGTCCACGCCACGCCCGCACATTCCCAGTCTGCCAGCCAACCCAAGGGGAACTGATATGTCTCAGATTCGCACGCGACGCGAGTTTTTTCGCGACCTGGGGATTGGTGCCGCCACCGTACCATTTTTGCTCAACCTCCCGAGCCTTTGCTTCGCGAATCAAACCGCGCGCAAGAAGCGGCTGGTTGTGATGTTCAGCCCGAACGGTATTGTTCCCAAGACGTTTTGGCCGACTGAAGAAGGTGACAAATTCACTTTCAAGGAAAGCTTGAAGCCGCTCGAACCGTTCAAGAATCGCACGCTCATGCTCAAGGGCGTGTGCGACAAGATTCGCGGCGACGGCGATAACCACATGCGCGGCATTGGTTGCTTGCTGACGGGCACCGAGCTATTTCCGGGAAATATCCAGGGTGGTTCGGATACGCCAGCCGGCTGGGCGAGCGGGATGTCGATCGACCAGGAAATCAAGAATCACCTGCAGAGCAAGTCGGAAACCCGCACGCGATTCGGTTCGCTCGAAATGGGCGTGATGGTGCCCGACCGGGCCGACACCTGGACGCGTATGGTCTATGCCGGGCCGAACAAGCCGCTCGCGCCGATTGATGACCCGTATCAGATGTTCAATCGTCTCTACGGCCGCGTGAAGGATCGCGAAGTTCTCAAGAGCGTGCTCGATGACGTTCAAGACGACCTCAAGAAAGTCGGCTCGAAGATCAGCGCTGAGGATCGTCAGTTGCTTCAGGAGCACGCCACGTTTGTGCGTGAGATGGAGCTAGAACTGAAGGAAGCGGGCAAGGAAACGCTTTCACACGCCGTTCCCGAGCCCGAACCGGGCGTGAAGGAAGAGAACGACAACATCCCGCGCATCAGCAAGATGCAGATCGACCTGATGGTCAACAGCTTCGCGGCCGACTTTGCTCGCATCGCTACGATGCAGTACACGAACTCCGTTGGCGGTGCGCGGTTCCGCTGGATCGGCGTGAACGAAGGCCACCACGAGCTTTCCCATAACCCCGATAGCGACGAGGCATCGCAAACCAAGCTCACCAAGATCAACACATGGTATTGCGAGCAACTCGCCTACATGGCGAAGCGACTTGCGGAAACCCCTGAGCCGGGCGGCGGGGGCAGCTTGCTCGACAACACGACCATTATCTGGACAAACGAGCTGGGTAAGGGGAACTCGCACACGCTCAACGACATTCCCTGGGTGGTCGTCGGCAACGGGATGGATTGGAAGATGGGCCGTTCGCTCAAGTATTCCCAAGTCGCGCACAACCGGCTGTTGCTGTCAATCTCGGCTGGGATGGGACATTCGATCAAGAGCTTCGGCAATCCGGACTACTGCCAGTCGGGGCCGTTGGACAAGCTTACTTGATCCGACTGGTTGAGTCGCAGCAATGACTCAATTCGGGCTTCAGGACGGCGGCTGATTCGCTTCGCCGCCTCGCGCATCAGGAATCCAAGGTTTGTTTTTCTGGTCGCAAACGCACAGCCCTCGTGACGATGCTCCGCGTCGTCACGAATCTTCGGCCGCTCCTGCGGCCATTTGCGATCAGGCGATGGCGGACGAAAATCATGACCGCGGAGCGGTCGCGGAAATGCCCCCACGAAGGAGCATGGGAGCGAGGCTAGTACTGTGACGTCGGGCTAAGATTTCGCTTGAAGGTCGGCAAAAACAAAACGGCCGTGGATGATGGTTCAATTAACCATCATCCACGGCCAATCATTTGATCTCAAATCAAGCCGATTAAATGAACTCATTGATCAAGTTTTCGAGCATTTCCTGACGGCCACTGGTGTTCGTCGTGACGTCACCCTTGGGCAGGATGTAGCTCTCAAGGTCGGCAAAGCTCGCCGAGCCCGACTCGACGCGGCGGCCGAGTTCGCTGTCCCAGCTCTTGTAGCGCTCCTTGACGAAGGCGGACAACCGGCCATCACTGATGATCGCGTGGGCGATCTTGAGACCGCGGGCGAACGCGTCCATGCCACCGATGTGGGCGTGGAAGAGGTCGATCGGCTCGTAGCTCTCGCGACGAACCTTGGCGTCGAAGTTCACACCGCCGGTCGTGAAGCCGCCCATGTTCAGGATGCAGAACATGCACTGAGCGGTGAGGTAAATGCTCGTGGGGAACTGGTCGGTGTCCCAGCCGAGCAGGGGGTCGCCCGTGTTCGCGTCGATCGAGCCGAGCGCGCCGGAGTCGATCGCCACTTGAAGCTCGTGCATCATCTCGTGACCTGCCAGCGTGGCGTGGTTGGTTTCGAGATTGAGTTTGAAGTACGGCATCAAGTCATAAGTGCGCAGGAAGTTGAGGCACGCAGCGGCGTCGGAGTCGTACTGGTGCTTCGTCGGCTCCTTGGGCTTGGGCTCGATGTAGAACGGGCCGTTGAAGCCGATTTGCTTCTTGTAGTCGACCGCCATGTGCAGGAATCGCGCGAGGTGATCGATCTCACGCTTCATGTCGGTGTTGAGGAGTGTCGAGTATCCTTCGCGGCCCCCCCAGAAGGTGTAGCCCAGGCCGCCGAGTTCGTGGGTGACTTCAAGGGCTTTTTTGACCTGAGCTCCGGCGTAGGCGAAGGCGTCGAGATTCGGGCTGGTCGCGGCGCCGTGCATGTAGCGGCGGTTCGAGAACAGGTTCGCGGTGCCCCAGAGGAGCTTGACGCCGGTACGCTGCTGTTCTTCTTTGAAGATTTTCACCACGGCGTCGAGATTCGCGTGGCTTTCCTTGAGTGTGGCACCTTCAGGGGCAACGTCGCGATCGTGGAAGGCGTAGAAGGGGGCCTGGATCTTTTCGAAGAATTCAAAGGCCGCACGAGCTTTACGCTGGGCGTTTTCGACAGAGTTCGAGCCGTCGTCCCACGGGCGAACGGCAGTGCCTGCGCCGAAGGGGTCGGTCAGCGGGTTTGAAAACGTGTGCCAGTAGACGACAGAGAAGCGCAGGTGGTCGCGCATCGTCTTGCCGCCGACAACTTCATCGGGGTTGTAGTGCTTGAACTCGAGGGGATTCTTGGAGTTAGGTCCGCCAAATTGAATCTTGCCAATGCCCGAGAAGTATTCCGACATCGATTCGTCCTAAACGCGCAACGGGAGAGCGAACCTCCCTCGAAATTCGAGGAGAAGCAAGCATTCTAATGACACGCCGGAGTCGCACACAAGACCTCGCCACCATGGATGTAACGGTTTTCGAGGCAAATCGTTTCAACCCGAAAACGGCGTCATGTCGATACAACCGTGACACGTTTCGGTACGGCTGTTTCCGCGCATGAGGCGGTCTGTTGGCGTTTTTCGGGCATCCATGTAAACGGGTCCACGCGAATCACAAGAGCCAATGGCTCAAGTGTTTAACGATCTCGGCTGGACTGGCGTTTGGCATGTTTGCTCACAGCGCACCTGCCGATGACGCGACTGAGATCGCGAAGCTGAAGGCCCAGCTTGCTGAGAAAGACCGGATCATCGCCGATCTGTCGCAGAGGCTTGGCAACGGAGACACTCAGCCCGTAGCCGCCCCGATCGAAACCGTGTTGCCGGAAACCCTGGCTACTGCTGTTTTTCCGCCGAGCGCCGCAATTCCCAATCTCTCGACGGTGACAGACGCAAGTCCGCGGTTCTCAACGATTTTCGACAATCTCAGCGTTTTCGCGGGGATTGATGGCTCGAAGCAACCGCAGGACTTCGGCGTTAACGCCCTCTTCGGCGCACGCTTGCACTTTGACTGGGGCATTCCCTTGATCAAGGAGCGCGGGCTCGGTCTTCATATCGGTAGCGGCCTGAACTTCGACGATAACGCGGTTCAGGTCTTCAATCGCATCGAAGGAACGAAGCAGCGGCTGCAAAGCTTTACCACGCTTGGGGTTTATCAGCGGACCAATTTCGGCGTGAACTGGGGAATTGGCTACGACTTTCTCTACGAACAGTACTACGATCAGTTCCACCTCGGTCAATGGCGTGGAATGTTTGGATATGAGCTAACCCGGCGTGATGAGGTTGGAACCAACTTCATGCTCAGGAGTTACGGCTCAACGGGTAACTTCGGCAAAACGCCGGTGATGCTCAATTCCATCAATATGGCAAATCTCTTCTATCGCCATACGTTCAATTACGGAGCATCCGGCACGGTCTGGGTCGGCCTCGCCGACGGCCATAATGCCGGCAATGCTGCCATCGGTGATTCAGGACACCTCGCACATCCGTTTTTATTCGGTGCGCAGGTCGATGTGCCGCTGAACGAGCACTTTGCGCTCTTCGGCCAGGCGAATTTCATCACGCCGCCCTCGAACGGTACGGTCGACGCATTTCTTGGCGTCGTCTACCATCCAATTAGCCTGACGGATCGTCGGCGCAGCAGCAATTTGCGACCCGTTATGGCGACCGCGAACAATCCCACGTTCGCGGTCGATCTGGGTCGCAAACGCTGATCCTGCAAAGCTTTTCTCAGGCGCCAGCCATTGCCGAGAAAATCCCTTCCATGAAGGCGGGAAGGTCGTCGGGAGTGCGGCTGGTGACGATGTTGCCGTCGACCACGCACGCCTGATCTTCCCAGATGCCGCCAGCATTTTCGACATCGTCGCGAATCGCGAAGAAGCCGGTCACGCGCTTGCCCTTGATGCAACGAGTGGAGCAGAGCATCCAGGGGCCGTGGCAGATCGCCGCGAGTACTTTGCCTTGCTCGGCGGCGTCGCGCAGGAGGGTGAGAATCGATTGGTGTCGCCGCAAATGGTCGGGCGAATAGCCGCCGGGGATGATGATCGCATCAAAATCGGCGGCCTTCACGTCGGCGGCTGAAACCTCGGACTTGGCGGGATAGCCGTGCTTCGAGGCGTAGGTTTCACCCGCTTTGGGGCCAACGATTTGCACCTTGCACCCCGCCTCGCGCAGCCGCAAAACGGGGTACCAGAGTTCGAGATCTTCGTAGAGCTTTTCGACAAGCACCGCCACGCGCTTGTTCTTTACCCAGTCCATCGTCTGCATCCTCTTGTCTCGGGAGAAGTTCCGCCCGCGACCATCCTATCAGGCCTGAGTCAGGTCGGCGATGGCCGCCTTCAGGCCCTGTTCGGTCGTGAATTGCGGATCGTAACCGAGCACTCGGCGTGCCTTTTCGACCGAGAAGTCGAGGTTCAGCCCCAGGAACTTGTAGCGGGCCTTGTTCACGAGCGGAGGAGTGGTGGCCCCTTTGCGAATCGCTCGCCGCTCCAACAAGTTCGCCAACAGTCGCGCCAGCCAGAGTGGGATATGCCGCTTCGGCTCCTTTAAACCGGCGAACTTGGCGACAGTGCCCACAAACTCCTTCTTAGACACTCGCTTGCCGTCGGTGATGTTAAAGACCTCGCCAACAGCGGTGGGCGATTCCGCCGCCAGGAAGATCGCCTGAACGAGGTTGCGGACGTAAATGCAATTGAGCGCCTGATCGCCCGAGCCGAAATAGCGGAACACGCCCGAACGTAAAGAGTTGAGGAGTTTTGGGAGTACAGTGCGGTCGCGCTCGCCGTAGATGAAACCGGGTCGCACGGCGGTCAATTTCAGGCCGCGATTCTTGACGTATTCGAGCGCCAAAGCTTCGGCTTCGACCTTGGATCGCGTGTAGCCGTCGAGGGCTTGCGCGGCGGTGGGGACGGTTTCGTCCGACCCAAAATGATCGCGGCCTTCGTAGACGCCGAGCGAGCTAACATGCACGAAACGTTCGATTTGCGCGTCGCAAGCGGCATCGAGCAACAGGCGGAACGCCTCTACGTTGATGCGGCGAAACTCTTCGAGCGAACCCCAATCGCCAACTTTGGCGGCCGAGTTGACCACCCAGTCGGCCCCTTCAACGCCGCGGCGGAGTGCGTCGGCGTCGGCCAGGTCGCCGATCACCTTCTCGACCCCGAGGCTGTCGAGGAACTTGGTATCGCTGGACGGGCGAACGAGCGCCTTCACCTTGTGGCCGCGTTTGATTGCCTCTTCGGCGACGTGGCTGCCCACGAGTCCAGAACCGCCGGTCAGAAAGATCGTCTTTGGGGGTCGCTCGCTCATCGCCGGGGCATCTCTCGGGATTAGGGAAACTCTGCTGGTTTCCAAGGTTACCGTCGGCTGATCCTCCGTTCAAATCGTTCTCGCTTGCCAGCCGTTCCGAATGAATGGATTGTGACGATTCGGGGTGGTACGGCGGGGCTATCGCGGTTAGGCTGGAAGTGTGGCAAAGCCTTGAGCTTTCGCACCGTCCGCTTTGCCCAACGGCGACGCGGCTGGCGAGTGATCGAGGAACAATGGGATCCCCCCGTTGCGAGGTCCCCGCCTCGGGAATGCGCCTTTCCCAAGCGAAGCCGTCGAGATTACCGACCGAATTGAAACGGGGTGGGATAGACATGGCCAGCGCTCTCAAGCCAGCGGAGTTAGAGTCGTATCGCGAGGTGCTCCTGAAACTCCGAGCCCGGCTGCGCGGCGACCTCGACCAGATGACGGACGAGGCACTCCGACGCGACCAGCCGGATTCGTCGGGCAACCTCTCGAACGTCCCGCTGCACATGGCCGACGTCGGTACCGAGAATTATGACCAGGAATTCACCCTGAGCCTGATCGAAAACGAACAGGTCGTGCTCGAACAGATCAACGACGCGCTCGTTCGCGTCGACTCCGGGTCGTTCGGCATCTGCGACGAATGCGGCGAGCCAATCGCCAAGCCGCGGTTGCAGGCGATTCCTTACGCCAAATATTGCATTGAATGCGCAAGAGAGATGGAGAAGCGAGGATGAAGAAGACGGGCGAAGTGCCGCTAGGACGCGTGCTTCTTTTCGTCGCGATCGCGCTTGGAGGTGCACTTTTCGACCTCTGGACCAAATCGGCGATCTTCGCGTCGGTTGGCGAGCCGGGGTCGCCCTCGCGATCGATCGTCCCCGATATCCTCGAACTGCGAACGAGTTACAACACCGGTGCGCTTTGGGGATTCATGCGCACCGTCCCCTGGGCCGCCACGATGTTCGCGGTTCTTTCGGTGGTGGCGAGCGTCGGCATTGTCGTCTGGCTATTTTTCTTCCGTGCAGCGAAGGATCGTCGACTGACAATCGCGCTCGCGCTCATCATGGCTGGTGCGATCGGCAACTGTTACGACCGTCTCATGTATGGACGCGTACGTGATTTCGTCTATTTTCATGTCGACAAGATTAAGTTCGAATGCGCGATCTTTAACTTCGCCGACAACATGCTTGTGCTGGGCGCTCTGATGTTGATGTTCATCGCGCTCAAGCCCGAAGCGGTGGCAACGCCTGAATCAACACCCGCGATCAGCGAAGAAGCGGCGCCCGTTTCCTGATTTTACGCCGCGTTTACGGCGTAACCGAAATCCGCGAATCAGCCTGAACCGAGACGGTTCGTCGCTGACCATCGATCGTCACGGTCGCGCTCGCCACGTAGCCGTCGGCCGTTGGCTTCAGTTGGACAGGAAGCGCTGGCGCGATCTTCAACTCGTCGAGCGTGGCGGCCCAGCGCTTATGAGTCGCGAAGAAGGCTTTCTGGCTGAGATAGACCACCATTAGTTGATCTCGAGCCGGCAAAAGCGGATCGCTCTTCGCCTCGACTTTTCCAATTTCTCCGCGCGAGAATTGCACATACCCCCAGCGCTCGGGGCGATGCATGTCGATCACGCCCTGCGGCGACCAGACCCAGTTGTCCTCGCGCGTTTTGGGTACCTTTACGTATCTGTCTAATTTGATTTCATGTTGCCATTCGACGCGTGAGAAATTGACGCGCCACTGGTCACCGTCACGCGGCGGCAGCGATTGATTCGTCAGCTTCGCGAACGCTTTCCAAGGAAGCGCCATTTCGACAGTCCAGCCAGTGTCGATATCGCGCGGATTGTTGAGCGTCCCTTTGAGTTTGACCGCCGTTTTGAGCCCTTCGACTTCCCAGGCATCCTCGGCCTTGCCACTATCGCGATAGGGCTTGGGCAGTCTCAAATCCCAGACGGTATTGAGCGCATTGATTTCGATTTCGCCGTAGTTGTGGTTATCGCCGTCGGGGTCGATGAAGACCTCGAAATCGTTGTCATGAAAGATGACGGCGTCGTGCTTGGTGATCGTCGCCCAGAGATGCGGTTCATTCAACTCGGCGGCGATGTAAAAGAATTGATCATCCCACATCATCTTCACGCGTGTGGCGAACCGTGGACGCGGGCGAATATCTCCCTCGATGTCGACGAACGACTCGGTCCAGGGAATATTTGACCAAGCCGCGTCTTCGATCGAACCTTCGATCGTCACTGCGCCGTTTGCGCGATAGCAGACATAGGATCGCGGTTTTGGAGTTTCGGCAAACGCCACGAGTGAGCCGAGAAGCAGGCAAGCAACAACCCGTCGAATCACTCGTGACGTCTCCTACAAGTTTGATGTCGCCGATCACTTTCGCGTTGCGAGAAACTCGACGAGGTCGCGAATTTCGGTGTTCTTGAGCTTCTTCGCGACATCCTCCGGCATCGCCGACGGCCCGCGTTTCCGTTCTTCGATTTCCGACTTGGGGATCACGATTGGCTTGTTTTCAACGCTCATCAGGTTGAGAGTTTTCTCATTTTCTGACTTGAGCACGCCAGAAATTACTTTTCCGTCAGCCAAGGCGACGACGACGGTTTCGAATCCTTGGGCGATTTCATGATTTGGTGCGACGATTGCCGTGGCGAGGTAATCCCGCGTCTTTCGTGCACCGACACCGGTGAGATCGGGGCCAACCTCGCCGCCCTGACCGCCGATCTTGTGGCAGCGAATGCAATAAACCGCCGCGTTCGACTCAAATATCGCCTTGCCGTTCTCGGCATTGCCGCCCAACAGGAGGCCAGGAGTCGCGGCGAGCGGACCTCCCGCGCTCTTTGCCTTGTCCAATCGCGCGTTAAGCGCGGCGGCAAGGGCCTTGTCGCTTCGACGTGATTCAGCGGCATTCAACAAGTCGAGCTCGGCTTCGGGCGGCAAGTCATTGGCTTTGAGATGGCTCAACAGCAAGGCATCGGCTTCGGGTTTGGCCATCGCCGCCAACACGCCAAGAATGCTTTGCTTTTCGCTTGTCGAACCGCTCTTGAGGACACGCGAGAGAATCGGAATCGCTCGCCCAGGATCGGTCTTGGGAACGAGCTTCAGAGCTTCGGCCTTGAGCGCGGTTTCGGTTGACGAAAGCGCGGATGTCACCGCGTCGGCCAACGTGGGATCGTCGAGTTTTTCGAGCGAACGCAAGGCTTCCACTCGCGTCAGCCCGCCAAGCTTGTTGTCGCTTACGAGAGCAAGCAATTTGCCCGCGAGCGAATCAATATCAAGTCCACCCACGGCCGCAATCGCGGCGCGACGAACGGCCGTGTCGCTAGTGGGAGCCGCCAGTTCGTCGAACGCCGGTGCGAATGCATCGGCAGCCACCTCGCGCGACCGCGCGGCAAATGGCTTCCAGAGACCACTAATCCGGTCGCGGCCTGATGGCTTCGCCCAGTCGCCCAGAAGTTCGAGGGCCTCGACGCGGATACTCGTCGGCACATCGCTTCGTCGAGCAAGCGCCACGAGTCGCGAGGCCGCTTCCGCCGTTCCCACGCGAGCATTCGCGTTAATCACCCTGCGGAGCGTGGAGGCGTCGAGCCCCTTCACGTTGGCCAGACTGGCGAGCGCTTTCATCGTGTCGTTCACGACGGGCTGATCATCATAAATCGCCCGCGCGGCTTCGAGCCGAATGCGGGCGTCAGTGTCGGCGAGAAATGGTGCCAAATCGTCGACGGCAAATCGCCGCAAGGCCAGCACCGCGCCGAGACGAACCGACGATGAAGCGTCCTTGGCCAGCGCGACCAATGCTTGAGCGTCACCGATTCGAGCGAGCGCGAAGACCGCTCCGAATCGCACATTCGGGTCGTGATCGGCGTTCGACTTGAGGAGTTCAACAAGAGCGGCGATATCGGCCTTGGTGCCAATCTTTCCGAGCGCCTGCGCCGCCAGGAACCGTACGCGCGGGCTGGCATCTTTTAGCGACGACGTCAACCACTTGCGAGCCTCTTCGGCCGTGCCGAGATGCGGCGCCTCACCGAGTGCGACGGCGACCTGGGCTCGTACCTCTGGGCTCGCATCACCCTTTACCGCAAGAAGGTCGCTGCCGTACGACGGGAACTTGCGTGATATCTGTGCCAGAGCCCAAACGGCATGCAATCGCGCCAGCACGCGTTCATCCGTTGCTGAGACGTCTCGTAGGATAAAGTAAGGACCAAGCAAGTCGGGGCTGGGGTCGAGGACCTTTTCGCCGGCTTTCGACTGAAGCTCGACCAGCGTTTTGATCGTTTGATCGGCCATTTCCTGCCCAGCAGCGGTGCGCACGCGACGATCCGCATGCCCTAGAAGGGTGCGAAGTTCTTCCGGCTTGCGACCGGCCATTCCTTCGGCAAGCAGTTTCTTTACCTCGAGCACGGCAGGGTCGCCCTTGCGCGACGGATCGGCAAACCGCCAGAGCCGGCCTTTGCCGGTTTTGTCCCAACCGTCGACCCAGTCGGAAACGTAGAGTGCTCCGTCAGGACCGAAGTCGACGTCTGTCGCGAGCAGTGACCAGAACGGCTCAGTCGAATCGATAACCTTGAACGAAGCGCCGTTGGCTTCGAGCGCGAAGGAACGAATGCCGCTCTGGGCAAATCCGCCGCGGAAATCGGCCAGGAAGAAGTGATCCTTGTAACGTGCGGGAAGCAAAGTCACGCCAGGATCGAACGTCAGGCCGCTGGGGCCGTCCGAAAGATTCATCAGCGGAGCATTCAGATAAGCACCGGTGTTTTCGGGACGGGGATACCAGAGCTTTTCCGCGTTCCAGGGACCGCGCGAATTGGGCTTTTCGAGATACTGGTAACCCATCCGCCAGCCGCTATCACCGCCCTCGATGAGATAGACAACCCGCGCCCGGTCGCCCGAGTCGGAGTTGTTGTCGACCGTGAACAAGTTGCCGTAGTTATCGAACGCGAGTTCCTGCGGGTTGCGCAGACCGGTCGCAAAAACTTCGAGGTTCGACCCGTCGAGGTTGCATCGCAGCACAGCGCCGCTATCGGGGTTCGAGACGACCTTGCCGTCTTTAGTCACAACATGCAGGCCGCGGTCGCCGATCGAGAAATAGAGCCGGCCATCGGGACCGACGATCAGGCCATGCAAGTCGTGCCCCAGAAACGCGACGTGCACGCCATAGCCGCTCGAAAGCACGGTGCGGGTGTCGGCCTTGCCGTCGCCGTTGGTGTCGCGAAGTAGCCAAAGGTCGGGAATGCAGGCGAAGTAGACATCACCCTTGCGCGCCAGAACGCCCGAGGCCAGGCCCGACTCGATCTGGTTGAAGCCGCTCGCAAAAACGGTATCGGCATCGGCCTTACCATCGCCGTCGCGATCTTCTATGAGCCGAATTCGGTCGTGCTCAACGGCATAAGTCGCGGCCTCTGTTTTGAGCCACTTCTTCGTCATGGCGATGCGATCGGCCACGGTCTTGGCAGCCATATCGTCGTCGAGCCAGTACATGTGACTGCGATTATCGGTCACGCCCGCTTTGAGCCGGAAGGTCTCGACCACATAGAACCGCCCTTTTTCGTCGGTGCCAAACGCGACCGGGTTCGCGAGTTGTGGCTCGGCGGCGAAGAGTGTGACGTCGACATCGTTGGGACGCCGGATCAACTGCCGGGCGCGATCGGGCTCGTTCGAGGCGGCGGCGACTGTGGGAAGGTAAGACTTATCCTGGGCGGCGATGGGGCGGGTCGCGGCGAGGCAGAGGGGCAGAAGGGTAAGGCAAAGCAGGCGTGTGCGCATCAATGGAGGTCCATCAAACGGCGTGACACGCGACGCGGAGGGGGCGTCGCCGTGTTCAACTCGGGCGGGCAAATGGCGTCAACCTTGTATGATCTCAAGGTTAACGATGGCGATGCGTTACCGCAATCGCCACCGTTTGCCCGCGAGATTGCCAATCAAGCAACGCCGTTCTTCTTGAACCATTCGATCAGGCGCTTCCAGCCGTCTTCCGCGTTCTCCTTGCGATAGCTTGGGCGGTAATCGGCGTGGAAGCCGTGCGGGGTCTCGGGATAGAGGATAATCTCCGACGGCTTGCCCGCAGCCTTGAGCGCAGCGTTCATTTTCTCGACGCTCTCGACCGGAATGCCGGTATCGGCACCGCCATAAAGACCAAGCACCGGAGCCTTGAGCGAATCAACAAGGTCGAGTGCGTGCTTGGGGTTCATTTCGTTGACCGGACCAGTGAGACGACCGTACCAAGCGACGCCTGCCTTGAGGTTCGGGTTATGCGCGGCGTAAAGCCACACAACACGCCCGCCCCAGCAGAAGCCGGTGACGCCGAGCTTGGCGGTATCACCCTTGCCGGTCGACTTCGCCCAGGCGACGGCTGAATCGAGGTCCGACATGACTTGCTTGTCAGGAACCTTCGAGACAACCTTGCTGATGATTTCGGGGATTTCCTTGATGTTCGCCACTTCACCCTGGCGGACATACATCTCGGGCGCAACGGCCAGATAGCCGAGCTTGGCGAATCGGCGGCAGATATCCTTGATGTGTTCGTGAACGCCAAAGATTTCCTGAACGACCAGCACGACGGGGAAGGGGCCGTCGCCCTTGGGCATGGCCCGGTAGGCGGGAATCGTGCCATCGGCGACGGGGATTTTCACTTCGCCCGCTTCGAGCCCGCTGGTGTCGGTGGTGATCGTCTGGGCCGAAACCGGCTGCACGGCGAGTGCGAAACCGGCGGCAAGGCCCGTCGCCACGAACCCTCGGCGCGACAGGTCAACCTTCGATGGCTCGCTGGTCATATTTTCGTGCGAACTCATGGTGCTTCTCCCTGGACAGAAGTCTCGGTCACTCGGGGACGCGGTAATATAAACGAACGCGCAGCTAAAAGGAAAAGAATCCTCGACCCCATTTTTCGGATCGATTGCCCTCAACCGTCTTGCTCAGAATGCCGATCTCCTGGCGAATCACAGCCGCAAACTCTTGCGAATTCGATGGTTGTCCGACAACAATGGAATTACAGCCAGACGCCTCGAACGAGCGACGCCGGTTCCCACCTATTCTCCCCCCTCGGGGTTTCGCCATGATAGGCGTACGCCTCATCATCCTGGTTATCCTCTCGCTCGGTTCGAGCATTGCCTGCGCCGCCGATTCACAGCCCTTTGGCCTGGAAACCCGCGTCCCGTTCACCACGAACAAGGTCATCGGTGCGCCCACTCCTCCTCCACCGTTCAGGCTTGTGCAGGTTTTGCCCGAGAAGTCGTTCTCATATCCAGTGCACGTGATTGCCGAACCGGGTGGCCAGCGACTGCTCGTCATCGAATATCACGGCAAAATCTGGGCAATTTACCCCAACGATTTGAAGCGCAAGCCCGACCTATTCCTTGAACTCCCCCGCGACGCTTATGGCCTGACCTTCCATCCGCGATTTGCGGAAAACGGCCTCGTCTACGTTTTTGGGCATACGTCGAATGATGCGAAGCCCAAAAACATCATCTCGCGTTTTCATGTCGGGAATGAGTCGCCACGCAAGTGTGAGCCGAAGTCGGAAGTTGAAATCATCTCCTGGGAATCGGCCGGTCACGATGGCGGCGAGCTTGCCTTCGGTCCCAAGGACGGCATGCTCTACATCTCGGCCGGCGATAGCACGACCGATTCCGACCCCAAGGAAACCGGCCAGGATCTTTCCGACCTCTGCTCGGCGATGATCCGCATCGACGTCGATCACCCCGCGCCCGGGAAGATGTATGCGATTCCGCCCGACAATCCATTCATCAACCTCGCAGGCGCTCGCCCTGAAATTTGGGCCTATGGCTTCCGCAATCCCTGGCGATTCTGCTTCGACGCTTCCAACGGCCGGCTCTGGATGGGTGATATTGGCCAGGATCTCTGGGAGATGATCGAGATCGTCGAGCGCGGGTCGAATCACGGCTGGAGCGTGAAGGAAGGTCCCGCCGACTTCCTCCCCAAACGTCCCAAGCGCGGGCCGACGCCGATCAAACCGCCGATCGTTTCGCACCAACACGTCGAGGCGCGGTCAATTACCGGCGGCTTCGTCTATGTTGGCGATCGCTTCCCGGAACTGCGCGGAGCATATATCTACGGAGATTACGCGACTGGCCGCATGTGGTCGTTGCGGTACGAAAACAACGCAGTGACCGATCATCACGAGATCGCCGATTCGTCAGTGGCGATGCTGGGCCTTTGCAACGACGCAAGTGGCGATGTATGGACGCTCGACTACGCGACAGGTGCACTCTATCGGCTCGAACCGCAGTCGAAATCGGCCGTGGCAACCCATAAATTCCCGCGGCGTCTGAGCGAGACGGGACTATACGCCTCGGTGCGCGATCATGAATTTGCACCTGGTGTCATTCCCTTCGCCGTGAACTCGCCGCTCTGGTCTGATGGTGCTCGCAAGGAGCGGGCTTTCGCCTTGCCAGGGAATTCGAAGATCGAATTCAGCCCCAACCTCGATGCGACGTGGGGGATGCCCGAAGGGGCGATTCTGCTCAAGACGTTCTGCCTTCCCGCTGGCGGCCGATCGCAGTGCGAGACTCGCGTCGAGACGCGTCTGCTCGTGCTGCGCGATAAGGAGTGGGAGGGGTATTCGTACGTTTGGAACGACGATCAATCGGATGCGATGCTCGTCGACAAGAACGGGATGGATAAGACGTACGCGTGTGTCGATCCCTTGACGCAGAAGACTATGCGGTCGCAGACGTGGCATTTTCCCAGCCGCGCCGAGTGCATGGTTTGCCACTCGCGTGCCGCGGGCTTTGCGCTCGGAATGAAAACCGGTCAACTCAATCGCAACTACGACTACGGCGGCACGATCGACAACCAGTTGCGTGCGTACGACCACATTGGCCTGTTCGAGAAGAAGCTCGACAAGGCTCCTGAGGCATATCCTCGGTTGCCCGACCCGCACGACGACGATCATCCCATCGAAGCGCGTGCCCGCTCTTATTTGCACACGAATTGTTCGATCTGCCACGTCGAAGCGGGTGGGGGCAATGCCCGTTTTCAGCTTTCGTTCCACCTGACCGACAAAGACTTGAACCTGATCGATCATCCGCCGCAGCACCACGACTTCGGCCTGCCCAACCCGAAGCTCGTTGCCCCAGGAAAGCCTGAGAGCTCGGTTTTGCTGCATCGCGTTTCGACGCGTGGACAGGGCAAAATGCCGCCACTCGCCACATCTGTTGTGGACGAGAAGGCCGTCAAATTGATCCATGAATGGATCAAGAGCAAGCCGCAGAAGTGAACAACATTAGGATTTGTTCACATAGAGTTGGCACGACGAGGATTGGGGGGGCCGGGCCAACTTGGTTGTCCCGGTCGCGAAGCGACAGGAGGAGGTCGCAATCTCTTCCGCAATAACCTCTTGTGGCCGCGCCACCTGGACAACCAAGTTGTCCAGGCCACCCGATCCTATCAATGACGTCGTCCCAATCTGGTAAGTCCAAATTCGTCGAGTATTCGTCAACGTCTGGCGACAAACAATCCTACAACGAAAATCGCCCCGCCAACGGCCGACGCGAGCGCCGCGGGTCCGAGTGGACCGATTGCCGGCAAACCTAACCGCGGCGCGAACCACGCAATCGCAGCGCCTACGAAGGCGAACGGAATGATCTTCGCACTTGCCGAGAACGACGACAGGATCATGATCAATCCCGCGACGCCGACTCCATACCCGGCGATGAGAGCCGTCCAACTTGGCGGAACTCCCGGCAATTTCAGCGGCTCCGATGTATCGTGCACGCGACTCGTGTCGATATTGATATTCTTGAGCGCGTCGGTGCTTTGATCCTGAATCGCGGTCGTCGCCTGGTTTTTGATCTGCTCCGCCGAGATCACCTGCACCTGATCGGCCCAGAGCAAGAAGCCGGCAATCAGCGCGGTTCCCAGCAAGAAACGGACGCGCGAGCCGACGCATGCGAGCAAGATCGGCACGATGGGATTTTGGCGCGCTTCGGGCGTATCGGCCTCAGCGTCGGTGAGAAGCTTTTCGGGTGTGTCGACCGCTTCCTTGATCAAGCTAGGAATGGGGCGAGGCGTGACGTGGATTGCGTCACCGGCCGGTCGATGTGCGGCCAATGACACGTTCCGCACTTCGCGAGCCACGACGAGCAAAGCGTCCGCGATTCGTTTGCTCCGTCGTCGGGCCGTCATATCGTTGATCTTGCGCGCGACGCCAGCGACTTCCTCGACGCGCGCGAAGCGGTCGCGTGCGAGCCCTTCGCGACGCATTTGAAGCCGGCGATCGATCCAGTCAATAATCGGGAAACGCCAGGCGTCGAATCGGAACCGCGTGCGCTGGGTACCGCTCGCGAATTCACGAGCGAGGCGGGTGTCGTTAAGGCCGAAAAGGGCTTCGTACAAGTCTTCCCAGTACGAGCCCGCGTGTTCGCGAACGAAGTCGCGAATTGCGTACTCAGAGACGCCACGTGCGCGAAGCTGGTCGAGCAAACGCCGGGCGTCGTTGAGCGGTACTTCGCGGTAGGAGGTGATTGGCAAGTCGAACGCGATGATGAAGCCAATCGCGAATCCCAGCGCGATGATTGCCAGCACGATCGCGTCGATCAGCCAGCCAAGAAAATAGAGCGCGAAGATCGCAATCACTTTTGCGGCGATCAAGAAGAGCCAATCCGCGCGACGGCCATTGAGCATCAATTCGCGCACCTTGCCGAACAGACCGGACCGAGACTCAAGACCGGCGCGAATGAGCGAATAGTAGCTCGACGTCGCGAGCAACAGTCCCAGCACGGCGGACATCATCGCAATCGCACCAGCCTTGGCGAAAATCAGTGCAAAGAGCACGCAGATCGCCACGAATCCGGCAGCGAGTTTGACACGCAAGCCGCCAAGCGGCGTCTGCTGGTAGGCGTCGGCAGCCTCTGCGATACGATCAGTCTCGGCCTGGCTAGCGACGAATCCGCCGCCTGGCATCAAACCCAAGATCGTTTCGATCGCGCGAATTGCTTCATTGAGATCGCGATAACCGTCGGGCGTACCACCGGCCTGAAGCTTCGAGGCGACAGCTCCGGCAAGACCAGAGGGCAGGCTTACGTCGCCCTTGCCGCGTCTAGCAAGCAGGCTGAGCGTCTGGCCTAGCTTCTGAATGTCTTGCTGGACGTAGCGGCCCGACGCATCGGCGGATTCCATCCCCGCGAGTTCGGTTCCCGCCAGGCCAAGACCGGCGAGCTTCACAACTCCGCGATCGAGCCAGAGGTTTTCGCCTGTTGGATCGCCGTGTGGCAATCCCTGCGCGTGAGCGGCATTTAAGCCGCGCGCTGCCTGGAGAATCAGCGGCAGCGCGGTGTCGCCGCCGGGGAATTCTGGCCGTTCGGCGTAGGCCGCGAGCGTGGGGCCTTCGACAGCCTCTTCGATCGCGAAACGGCGCTTGGCGTCGTGGCTGAAGTCGAGGCGTCGAAGCAAGTTAGGATGGGAAATCGCGGTCGAGACGTACGCGATGCGTTCCGATTGCGCCATTGAATTGACATCGGTGCCGCCCCAGTCGGCCGGCATCAGACGAACGGTTGCGTCGCGCCCGAGCATCAGCAACCGGCCTCGCGAAACCGTTCCGCGCGACGTACGCCCGAACTCGGTGAGAATCAGCGCTCCACCAACCACCGACTTACGATGCGTTAGCGCGAGAACAAACCACCGCCAGCGCTCGGCAACCGCCTGACGAAATCTCGCAAGCAAAACGTCAAAGCCAGCTTGCGACGCCACAGTTTCTGTCGCCGACTCAACCGCGACTGGCTCAGCCGCTTTCGCCGCCGGAAGCGGGCCGGCCGACATCGCGAACTCGGGGCCTTCGCCTACCTTGAGCGCGAATGGCTCGCGGCAAGCGGGACAGTTCATGCGGAACCGGCCCGGCTTGGGAGCGTGGACCACGATCTCCTGGCCGCAAAACGGACACGCCAGCGACACGTCGGCAGCTCCTGCGTTATGAATTGCCCCGAGAGCCCTAAGCGCAGCGGTTATAGCGGCTTAGATATCGTAGTAAAGCTGGAATTCGTAAGGATGCGGCCGCGTCCGAATTGCTTCGACCTCGTGGGTCTTCTTGTACCAGATCCACGTATCAATAATGTCCGGCGTGAAAACGTCTCCACGCAAGAGGAATTCATGATCGGCGCGAAGCGCGGCGAGCGATTCGTCGAGCGTACGCGGAGTAGCCGGCACGTTTTCCAACTCGTCGGGCTGAAGGTCGTAAACGTCCTTGTCGAGCGGATCGCCGGGACGCGCCTTCGTCTGAATACCGTCGAGCGCCGCCATCAACATTGCGGAGAACAGCAAGTACGGGTTCGCCGCCGCGTCAGGGCAGCGGAACTCAATCCGCCGGCTCGTCGGGCTTGGGCTATAAACTGGCAGACGAATCACAGCAGCGCGATTGCGCCGGCTGTATGAGAGCTTCGTCGGGGCCTCGTAGCCGGGAACGAGCCGTTTGTAGCTGTTCGTGGTGGGATTCGCAAATGCACATAACGCGGGCGCGTGCTTGAGCAACCCGCCGATTGCGTACATGCCCAGGTCGCTGAGTCCGGCGTAGCCATTTCCAGCGAGCAGGTTCTGCTCGCCTTTCCACAAGGTGAAGTGGGTGTGCAAGCCAGAGCCGTTATCGCCATAAAGCGGCTTGGGCATGAAAGTTGCGGTTTTACGTGCGAGCCTCGCGACGTTCCTGATGATGTATCGCGCGAGCATCACACCGTCGGCTGCTTCGACGAGCGATTGAAGATCAAGATCGATCTCGCACTGCCCGCCGGTCGCGGCTTCGTGAAAATGGGCGATCGGATGCAGGCCGCAATCCCCCATGCGCTTGACCATATCGGTGCGCAGGTCGGCCAGGCCGTCGGTCGGAGGGCAGGGGAAGTAGCCCAGGCCCGATCCAGGTTTGTATCCCAGGTTCGGATTTTCAACCCGGCCGCGATTCCAGGCCCCTTCGACCGAATCGACGCGATAGAACGCTTCATTCCCGCGCTGGTCGAAGCGCACGTCGTCGAATACGAAGAATTCCAGCTCGGGAGCCAGCCGACAACTATCCGCCAAGCCCGTGCTCTTCATATAGGAGACGGCTTTGCGGGCGATGTTCCGCGGGTCGCGCGTGTAATCCTGCTGGGTGATCGGATCCTGGATATTGCAGATCATCGTCAAGGTGGGACTTGACGTGAACGGGTCGATCAGCGCGGTCTCAGGTTGAGGAACAACGAGCAAGTCGGCTTCGTTGATCGCACGCCAACCGACGACGCTCGACCCATCAAAGCCAATGCCGTCTTCAAACGTCTCTTCGGTCAGCGCATCGGCCGGAATGGCGAAGTGCTGCCAGACGCCCGGGAAGTCCATGAACCTGAGGTCGACCGTCGTGGCCTCGCTCTGCCGGATTCTCGCCAGAACCTCTTTCGGTGTCACGCCTTGACCCGTTCCTTTCCCGAGACCGCGTCGCGCGACCGACCTGGCCCAGCCGCACGCACGCTCGACACTGAATGGAGGACTGACGAATGTACCCCAAGCCGCCCCCTTCGACCAGTCCCACACCCACGCACCCAACTCGAAAACCCTCGCCGTTCTTGAATTTGATTCACCATCTTGCCTGACCGTTCCGGTAAGCTAGCCAACCGTCAACACACACCACGTCGTGCGGTCCGCATTTTTTCTGATCCACTTGCCAAAAGAACGTCGATCACTAAGATAACAGTGTTAACTGTAAGGACGGTGTTATGGAGCCCCGGGAGCGGCGTGAGCGTGAGCGGTTAGAGATGCGGTCGAAGATCATCGAGACCGCGCGTGATCTGATGGTGAATGAGGGGTATGAAGCGGTCACCATGAGGCGCGTGGCGAAGGGTATCTCGTACACCGCGACGACGCTGTACAACCACTTCAAGGACAAGGAGGAACTCGTCCGGTCGATCATGGACAGCGACTTTCAAACACTCCGGCGCTCGTTCGACACGGTGGCGGCCGTAACCGACCCGATCGAACGGCTTCGAGCGTTGACCGACGTGTACATCACGTTCGCGATTTCGCACACGAGTGCTTACAAGTTTATGTTCTTGATGCAGCATCCTCCGCGCGACCCGGCCGAGTCGGCGATCGAGCATGGCAATCCAGACGAGGACGCTTATGCGTTTTTGCTTACGACAGTGACGGCGGGTATTGCAGACGGGCGGTTCCGCGAGGATTTCACCGACCCTGACTTCCTGGCTCAGATGATCTGGGCGGGGGTACACGGGATCGTGACGATTCACTTGATCAAGGCGACCGACCCGTGGCTCGAGCTTCGTCCCCTGCGCGAGACGGCTCATGCCATTGCGGAGTCGATCTTGCGAGGGGTGTTACGCAAACCGGCGGATTGTTAGCAAGGCCCGTAACGGCTCCAGCCGCGGAGGGCGCGAGGAGGAGCCGTGGGCTGGGTGGCTATCAAGATGCTGGCGGGCGACCGCACGAAGTTCTTCGGGCTGATCTTCGGCGTTAGCTTTGCGGCTTTTATGATGTCGCAGCAGGTGTCGGTCTTCATCGGCATCGTGCGCCGAAGCGCGAGCCAGATTGTCGACGTGCGCGACGCTCCCATCTGGGTGATGGACTCGCGCATCCGCCATCTCGACGAGGTCCCCGGCCTCCCCGCCACCGATCTCACGCGGGTGCGAAGCGTGCCCGGAGTCGACTGGGCCGTGCCGTTCCACAAGGGCCAAGGCCTTGCCAAGCTCGCCAACGGCGAGTCGCGATCGGTCGTTGTAATGGGCCTCGATGACGCAACGCTCGTCGGTGCGCCTGTCGAAATGCTCGCGGGCGAACTCGCCGACCTGCACAAGCCCGACGCGGTGATCATCGATAAGGCCGGATACGAATACATGTGGCCGAGCGAAGCGAAATCGCTCGCCCGCGAAGGCTACCGGCTCAATCGGACGTTCGAGATCAACGACCGTCGCGCGATTGTGGTGGGAGTCTGCCGGGCCTCGTCGCCGTTCGTCACGCTGCCGCTACTCTACACGCGTTTCAGCCAGTCGAGCCGGTACACGCCCGAGCGTAACGCGATGAACTTCGTGCTGGCGCGGGCGAAGCCTGGTGAAAACGAGCAAGAAGTTTGCCGCCGGATTCAGGAGGCGACAGGTCGACTCGCGCTGACGCGTGAACAATTCTTCTGGAAAACAATTCATTACTTCCTGGCGTCGACCGGCATTCCGGTGAACTTCGGCATCACGATCGCGTTGGGCTTTCTCGTTGGCGTGGCGATCGCGGGCCAGACCTTTTATCTCTTCGTCGTTGAAAATTTGAAGCAGTTCGGCTCGCTCAAGGCGATGGGTGTGCGCGACTCCAAAATCGTGGGGATGGTGCTGCTGCAAGGGCTGGTCGTTGGCTTCGCCGGCTATTGCATAGGTGTTGGATTGTCGGCCGGCTTCTTCACGATGACCAACACGATGACGCATCTCGCCGGCCTTTATCTCCGTGGCGAGGCGATGGTGGGAGTTGCGGGGGCAGTCGCAGCCATCATTCTATTCGCCACGTTCGTCAGCGTCCGGCGCCTGCTCGTTCTCGAGCCCGCTATCGTGTTCCGAGGTTGAACCGAGGCTAATTATGTTGACATTTGCACAAGAAGCCGCGTCGTACGAGACGCTGGACTCAAATGCCACGGCCGTTATTTGCTGCGGCGTGACCAAGGAATTTGGTCGCGGCGATGGCAAATCGATCGCATTGCGAGGCGTCGATCTCGACGTCGCAGCCGGCGAGATGACGTTGCTCGTCGGACCGTCTGGCTGCGGCAAGACGACGCTGATCTCGATCGTTGCGGGATTGCTCGACCCAACCGAAGGCGAAATTCACGTTCTCGGCCAGGATCTTCGCGTGCTGAAAGGGCACAAGCTCGTCGATTTTCGCGGCGCGAATCTGGGCTTCGTGTTCCAGCAGTACAACCTGCTTCCCGCGCTTTCGGCCGTGGAAAACGCGGCGATTCCGCTGATTGCTCTCGGCATCAAGCGGCGCGAGGCAATCGAACGTGCTGGCGAATTGCTTAACGCCGTTGGCCTGGGCTCGAAACTCAAGGCGATGCCGTCTCAACTTTCGGGCGGACAGCAGCAGCGCGTGGCAATTGCTCGTGCGCTCGGGCATGAACCCAAGCTGCTCGTTTGCGACGAACCAACCGCCGCGCTCGATGCCGAAAGCGGACGCGTTGCGATGGAACTGCTTCGCAAGGTCGCGGTTCAGCCGGGGCGTGCGGTGATCGTTGTTACACACGACAACCGCATTTTCGACTACGGTCAAACCATCGTACACATGAGCGACGGCCGGGTTGTCGAGGTGGAACGCGGCAACGCGTAAAGGGGAATTGCTATGAGTATCCCTGTCACACGAATTGTCTTGCCGACCGTCGCCGTGATGATGCTCGGCTTCGCGGTCAATCACGTCGCCAGCGAGTCGCGCGTCGAGACCGAGCCGCCGCCACCCGCGACACCTCCACGTGCGCCCTTTGGTTTGAGCGTTGCCGCGACGGGTATCGTCGAGGCGCGATCCGAAAATATTGCGATCGGTTCCGCACTGCCGGGTATTGTCGCCGAGGTGTATGTCAGCTCCGACCGCGTTGGTTCGCGCGTGGCGGCCGGTATGCCGCTCTTCCGCGTCGACGACCGTCATTTGAAAGCGCAACTCGCCGCGCACAGGGCGACGCTTCGCGCCCAGCAGGCGCAACTCGCCAAGCTCGAAGCCATGCCCAGGCGCGAGGAAGTACCGCCTATCGAGGCGAAGGTCAGGGCGGCGGAATCAGATCTCGTGCTCACGTCCGACGCCCTCAAACGCGAGCTGTCACTCCGCAACCGGCAGGTCAACACAGAAGAAAACGTTGTCCAGCGGACGACTTCACGCGACGGTGCGCTTCATCGTCTCGAACAGGCGCGAGCGGAGTTGGCGTTGCTCAGGGCAGGGGCGTGGAACGCTGATATCGAAGTGGCGCGGGCGAACGTTGCACAGGCGCAGTCGGTGGTCGACCAGGATCTTGTCGAGATCGATCGCGCGATTGTCCGCGCACCGGTCGATGGTGATCTCCTCAAGGTTGACGTTCGGCCCGGCGAGGCGGTTTCGACCGCTCCCGGCAAGGCGCTCGTGATGTTGGGCGATCTCAAGCAGTTGCGGATTCGCGTCGAGATTGACGAGGAAGATATCCCGCGTTTCCGCGCCAATCGCGCAGCCCGCGCTTGCTCGCGAGGAGATGCGTCGCAAACGCGCAGCCTGCGATTCGTGCGCGTCGAGCCTTATGTCGTCCCCAAGCGGTCGCTCGCTGGCGAGACGACGGAGCGAGTCGATACGCGCGTGCTTCAGGTCATTTATGAATTTGAAGATATACGAGGCGGAGTTCACGTGGGACAGCAAATGGACGTTTATCTAGACGCGAGCACGGAAAGCCAGATTAGCGAATGATTTAATGGCAACCTGCATGCGGATTTAGACCGATTTCCTGATAACCGGTGCCCCGCATCGGCCGCGGGGCCGGCCACGTGATTCGCCGATTCCGGGTTGCCGAAGTCCGACAACGGTGGTAACCATGTGCGTGCGTTGGCGAGAATCGAGCTTGTAACTTGTTGCAAAAAAGCAGCAAATTCGGCTCATGACTCCCGGATTTTTATTGACGGAACGGAAAACGTCGATGTAGCATCCACTCAAAGGTGGTTGGGGCGCCTCGCTGCAAACAAGTTGATGTGCTCATTTGATCGTTAGAGTTTCGGCCACCGTTTGGAGACGAAAGCCTGCCTCGTTTCTCTGCCTTCTCTGGTCTTCCTAAATAGAGAGATCACGACGATGAGCCAGTACCGCCGATTTGCTTCGCTCTTTTATTTAGCAACACTTTTTGCGTTCTTCGCTGCGAGCAATTCGCAGGCAGCGCTCGTGCTGCAATATTTCGAGCGCGGCTACGCGCCTAACGTGCAGCCGCTCGTCGTCACTAACAGCGGGGGCACCACGACGTTCCTGAACAATCAGGCCGGCCCGCCTACGACTCCGGCCATTGCCGTGAGCCTCAATTTGCCGACGATGAATATTACGAATGTTAACGCATATATGAATTTCTCGAATTTCGCGTCAGTTGGCGGGACGTTCAGCGTAGCCTCTCTCGACGTGCAATCGTTTGAAGGCAAGATCAGCTTCACTTCGAACGCTGACGGCACGGGGACGAACTTTCTCACGGTCACATTCAATCAAGCGGTGTTCACCGCGGTGGACGGCGGATCGACGGCCAACGTACAGGCGTCATCCACGTACCGAACCGCCGCCGCTGCTCCCGCCCCGGGACATGCGTTTGTCTCGTTCACGTCGGACGTGATGTCGTTCCTTTCGGGGAATGAAGATATCTCGCTCAGTATCAACAACATTTCGCCGGCTGCTGCAATTGACGGCAACACCATTGCCGGCTTCGTGGCGAACAGTAGCGGAACTTTCAGCGCCCAGGTTCCCGCTCCCACAAGCGAGCCGAGCACGTTCATTTCGGCCGCAATCGCCGCTGGCGCGTTCCTTGGTGTCCGGCGCTTGAATCGCCGCCGCTCTCCGTAGCGGCTTTTTTTGTTGCACGCCTTTTACATTTGTGAGAGACTGGAGGCTGCGATGGATTGTCGATGAACTGCGCGAGGTAATCCCATGAAACTGGCACGACTTCTGACGATGGCGATGGCCGTTGGCTCTGTGTACGCGGGCTCGGCGTATGCGTGTTTGAATGATAATGAATCGCCGACGCACGAGCGCGAGTTCCGTTCGTCGTACGAGCGTGGCAATTATGCGGTGCAACCGTTGCGCGCGCCGAGTCGCGAAGTGTCACCCGGCTTGCTCGCGGGTGCGGGCGTTTGCATGGCGGGCGGTGCGCTGTTTCTGCTGGTTCGCCACGGTCGCGGGTCGGGACCGTCTGCATGAAACTCGCGAGACGGCTCTGCTGGGTTGTCTTTGTCGCGTTCATTGGGGCAGGGGTCGGATCGGTCTTCGCCACCTTGCGCGACATGGCCCGAGCCTTTCAGCACGATTACCCCGCACTCGCCGAACTGGTGCCAATGCCGCATCACGTTCCGAAGTATTCGGGAGGTGTATCGCTGCGCTTCGCAATGGTGCACGACGTTTTGCACGAACGATTCGCGAAGCATGGCCCGGACCATTATCGCGAACGCGACCGGCTTACTCGCATCCGGCTGAACAGCCTGAGCCCCAATGATCCTGCAAGGTTCCCGCTCGAAGACGACCTCGGTGTCGGTCTCGATCGGCTTGGACGCTCGAATGAAGCCATCGAAGTGATGCGCGCCAAGCTCGCACGACAACAGGCGCAGGGACTTGCGGGTCGCGATCTCTACACAACTTATGCAAACTTGGGCACGTTTCTGATCCATGGCAACTTCAAGGCTGCAGCGTCGGGAGATTCGGCAGCGACCGAGCGATTGCAAGAAGGCGTTGGCCTCGTGCGGAAGTCGGTTGAGGTCTATCCGGAAGCTCACTTTGGGCGAGAGCAGTGGCAGGCGGCGATCGCTGAGTTCTTGCTTGCTGCCAGTCGTAATCCTCAACTTTTCAAAACCTCCGACTGTCTGGGAAACTCGCTTGAACTGTCGAGTGAGTACATGCTCAATCGCGACATGGACTGGGTAAACACTGGGTTTGGTCGCCCATACACCCCAACATTTGCTCGTGGAGAGATTGACGCTGAAGTACCGGCGTTTTTCGGTCCCGGCGTGGATGCCGAGGATCCCGCACTCTGGCCTCAGCTCGAGCCAATCCGCGCGCAGATCACAAAGGTTGGCGCGACCTCATTTGTCGCAACATCGAACCGAACACCGGCGGCATTTGACGAGCCGATGCTCGGCATTATTGGCATGTGGCGGCAAGGCGGCGGGGCAAATCCTCACTTCGCTCTGGCGATTGGCGAAACAATGTTGCGCGTGGGTCAGCGGTTCATCGCGTGGTCCGCATATGAGCGTGCATCTCGACTAGCCGATCGTTTCTCGAGCGATCCCGCACTCCAGCAATTTCTCCGCGACCATTGCAAGCGTCGACAGGCCGACATCGAGCAAGACGTCGCCAAGACAAACCCGAAAATCCTGCCCGCTCAGCTTCGGTTGAATTTCGAGAAAGAGCTCGCGTATGGCGAGGGATTTCAGGCCGACTATCAGGCCTATGAGTCGGGCAAGATCAAAGCGGGAACGCCGATCGACGACTTGCATTTTTTCGACGACTTCCCACGCCGTAACGAGAAGACTGCGTCGATGAGTGGTAGTGAAGAATGGTTCAGCCGCGTTCCGAATGCGCGGATGGCCGATTATGCCAGGGAGAATCTTCGAGGCACAGCAGTTCTTGGTGCGGGGGCCGCAGCACTTATCATGAGCTTGATCTTCGTATGGATCGACGATTTCCAGAAGAGACGCCGCGCATCAACCGTCATTTGAGGCTTGCTGGCCGACGAGTTTTTCGATTTGGTCAAATGTATAAATTTGATGATCCGTTTGGATTCGTGGTTCAGAACGAGCGACGGTAATCAACCGCGCCGCAAGTCCACCCAGGCAAGCAAAAACGATCGCAAAAATCGAATGTCCGATCTGCTGGCGAGTGTCAGTCGCTGGCACGACGGTAGCGACATAGTTCCATCGTTGAAAGCCACTCACCGAGTAAGTTTGCAGGCCAGCGCCGGGAACGCTCGTGTTATCGTCGGGACATTCGAGAATACCCGGATTTGGCTGTGGCAGATGGTCGATAATCCAGGTCGTGGCCAGGTAGGGACTAACCTCGGTGCTGAACCATGGGTTAAAGGTCAGCATAAGATAGCCCCCACCACAGACTGCCATTGCGACGAAGCGACGGCGGTCCGAACCGCGCGACAGCAAGACTTCCAGACATGCGAAGCCCACAATCGCAAGTGCGATGGCAAATGAACACCACGCCCAGAACTCGGTTGGGTTGCCGAGTGCAGCAAAGCCAATAGCGAAGAACGCGACGACGATGAGGAGTTGGCAGATCGAGTTGCGAGGTCGCATGTCGCCTCCAAAAGCGGTGAGTCAAACTCACCGCTCCAGGATAACCACTCGCTCGGCCGCTGGGACAGGCAATCAGTTCCTCAAAACCAACTACCGGCCCGCCTCGCTCTGGTACGGCGGTTCCCAGATCCAGGGGAACACCTTTGCGCGACGGGCATAGGCTTCCCATTTCGCGACCATTTCATCGAGCCGTTTTGGCTCTTCGCGGGCGAGGTCGTGCGACTCGACGCGATCGTTGGCGATATTGTAAAGCTCCCACATACCGCCTGGAGCCTTCGCGACCGCTTTCCAGTCGCCCATCCGAACGGCGCGGTTGCCCTCGTGTTCCCAGTAAATCGCCTCGCGTTCGATTGGCTTGTTCGCGAACGCGGTCGTCAGGCTCTTTCCTTCAAGCGGAGTGGCGCCGGCGGGATACTTCGCACCTGCAACGTCGACACACGTCGCCATCAGGTCGATGAGATGTCCGGGTTGTTTGCGTAGCTCGCCTTTCGCCGCAATTCCCTTGGGCCAGTGAGCGATCAGCGGTGTCGAAATGCCGCCTTCGTGAACCCAGTGCTTGTATTCGCGGAACGGTGTGTTGCTCGTGTTCGCCCAGCCGCGACCGTAGGCAATGTACGAGTCGCCCGGACCGGGGAAGACGTTCGGTCCCTGTCGCACAGGATAGCCATCGCGCGTTTGCGGCGGCGTCTGGTTCGTTTGCAGGTCGGTGGGTTTCATCGGCGGAGAAGTCGGGGCATCGGGACGCGGACCATCGCGCCGGTCTTTCGTTTCGGCCCGACCGATCACCTCTGCGCAGCCGCCATTGTCTTGCAAGAAAAAGATGAGTGTGTTGTCGAACTGGCCCGTGCGTTTCAATTCGCTGACGATCTTGCCGACTCCCTGATCCATCCGGTCGATCATTGCCGCATAAACTTCCATGCAAGCGATTTCACGTTCGCGATTCCGGACGTTCGACCAGTCGAGCGCCTGTGGCGCCATCGGCTGACCCGGATCGACCACTCCAAGCTGACGTGACTTTTGCAAACGTGCAGCACGAATCGGCTCGTAGCCCTGGTCGTACTTTCCCTTGTACTTGGCGATATCTTCGGGCAAGGCATGCATCGGCCAGTGTGCGGCTGTGAATGCCACATACATGAAGAACGGATCTTTCGCGTGATCGCGGACGTGATCGGCAACGAATCTGACGGCGTTGTCGCTCAGAGCGTCAGTGAGATAGTAGTTGTTGGACTTGTATTCGGGATCGGCGAACGCGGTGATTCGCGTGTTATCTCGTGTAAGAGTGAATGGGTCGAAGAAGCTGGCAGCGCCGGAAATGATTCCATAGTAGCGATCGAACCCGCGCTGAAGTGGCCAGTTCGACTTGTTCGCGTTGGGCGCCAAAAACCGCGTGACGTGCCACTTGCCAATCGCGTAATTGCGATATCCGGCCGGCTTGAGCACTTCGGCGATCGTCCGACATTCCTTGTTCAAATCGCCGCGATATCCGGGGAAATTCTCGCCTTTATCAACCGTCATATGCCCCATACCGGCCTGATGCGGATAAAGGCCGGTGAGCAAGCTGGCACGGGTCGGACAGCAACGCGCAGTGTTGTAAAACTGCGTGAAGCGAACACCGTTCGCGGCGAGTGAATCGAGGTTCGGAGTCTGAATTTCGCCGCCGTAACAGCCGAGGTCGGAAAAGCCCATGTCGTCGGTCAGGATGATGACGATGTTGGGACGTTGAGCGTCGGCGGCATCAGAACGGACGCAAAGTAGTAGTACTGCAAGGATGGTTAGTAACTTCTGCATCGTAACGAATCCTGGAGTGAGAGAGGATTCCCTCTAAAGACGTGACTTTGAGTCGCAGTCTTATCACGAGGCAACATCCTATCGCTATGGGCAACCGCCGCTGTTTTGGTATTCGAGACTTTTGTTGACTCGAGTTTCGCCAGGATGTAAACCAATTCGAGTTCACTCACGTGATTCGATGCGCGCGAGATTTCTGGAGCAAAGTCATGCGGCACTACTGGCTTTCGACGTGCGTGCTTTCTATCAGTCTCTTATTCGCAAACCGCGATGCCCACGGACAGTTGCTCGACGACGTCGCAGTGCGGACGAACAACGTCCGGATTGTAAAGGTCACCGGTGTCGCTAAGGCTGAGGTCATGCCGGATCTGGCGGTGGCAACCATCCGAATTCAGTCGCGGAGTCAAACCAGCGTTGAGGCGTTGGCTACCAATAGCAAGGAAATGGCGATTGTACTCGACGCCCTTTATGCGAAAGGCATCGCCAAAAACGATATCTCAACGGCCGGCATCTCGCTTTCGCCAGTTCGCGAATCTCTGCCAGGTGACAACGAAAGATCGCGGACAGAAATTGAACGACGCAAAATCATTGCTTACGAAGTCAGCCACAATCTCTCCGTGAAGGTTCGTGAGATCAAGCGACTGGGCGAGATTCTGGATAATGCCGTCAAGGCCGGCGCTGGGCATATCGACGGCGTTGAATTTGAAATTACGCGAACCGAAGAAATCATGCGTGACCTTCGCAAGCGGGCGCTCGCTGATGCAAAGGCTCAGGCTCGAGAAGCCGCCGATGAAGCCGGCATGCGACTCGGGTTTCCGGTCTCGATTCGCTACGTTAGCGAGCTCGATCTCGGCCTCGCCGAAGTTCTTGGTCCGAAGCAGTATGCCTTCCAGGCGCGAAGTATTCGGAGTGACGGGGGAACCAGCATTGCCGTTGGTGAGCAAACCCCAGGCGCGATCGTTTCTGTTTCTTATGAAATTATGACGAAGTAATCTGGCAAACTATGAGTTCCGCCACGGTCCGCTTACAAACTGACCGTCGGACATCGTTCCCACAACTGGCCCTTCGTGATCGAAAAGCAGTGAATACGGATCAGCGTTTTCTTCGTTCGGCAGCGCGACAATCGCGAAATCGGCTCGCTTTCGCGGAGCAATGCTGCCGACGATGTCATCGATCCGCATGGCCCAGGCGCCAAATAGCGTCGCCATCGTCAGGAGCAACTTGCCGCTCAGCGAGCGGTCGCGGCGATGTAAGAACCGCGCCTCGTCGAGAATGCTCAAAGTTGGCGATGAGGCCAGACCATCAGTCCCCAGGCAAACGATCACTCCACGCTCGAGCAGAGCGCGATAAGGATGAGGAGCCTGGCCGAATCTCGCGTGCGTTCGCGGGCAGTATGCGACGGCGATCCGGCGGTCACTTTCGGACCCCGAAGCAGACGGGCGCAGGCTCCAGAACTCATCGGGATGGAAATAGGTTCCATGCGCGATGAGCCAATCGGAATCGCGAAGCGCGCTGAGGCGGAGATAATCGACGGGACTCGGCCCGGCCGGTTCCCATTCGGGATCCCACGCACCAATCTCTTCGAGAAACTCCCTGAGCGGCCCCGATCGGTTTTGAAGGAGTTGGCGTTCCTCAGGCATTTCGGCGAAGTGGGTCGATAGAGGCAACTTGCCCGCGCCACTCCGTTCGAACAGCCACGGTGCAGTGCTGTAAGGCGCGTGCGGGCTCAGCCCAGGTCGGAGCCGCAATGGCGGATCGCCCTCGTTCAGTCCCAGCGATGCAATCCAATCCCAGGCGTGTTGCGTGGTTTCGAGCCCGCGCATTCGTCGCAGGCCGAGGATTTCCGCGAAAACAATCCCACGAAGCGGCGAGTCGGCGACGTCATTCCAGCTTAAACCGCCAGGCGTGATGTCGGCGATCGAAGTCGTGCCGTAAGAAAGGCTTGAGGAGATGTTCCGAATTACGGCCGCGCGCGATTGATCGGGCATTGTCGCGCGTCGCATGCTTACGACTCGCTTGAGCCAGGCAATCTCGTCCTCGGTACCGTCGGCCCGGTCGGCGACGGGTTCGATCGGCGTGAGGTCGAGGTGGGTATGCGCGTTCACAAATCCAGGAACGATCGCGACGTTGCCCAAATCAAAGTCGGGCCGGACGCCATTCGATCGCCCGACGCGCGAGACCGCGCCGTCGATGACCGAAATCCAGCCGTTTGGGATCGGATCCCCCTCAACCGGAAACACGTAGCGGGCTGTGAGCGTGAGCGAGTCGGAACGCATTGGGCCTTTCTTGAAACCCACAACCTTCGCAGCAACGACGAACTATCTCGTTTTCGCCCAATTGGCGGCGGTATTCGTTCGCCGAGCCACGATATTTCTCAATCTTTGGCGCTTCAGATTCGCTAACCAGGCCGATCGGCCAACTTGTTAAGCCCCAGCATACTCATAGCTTAGGCCGAAAAACCATAACGGTAAGACGCTGAGGCCATCGAGCATGGAAATGATATGCAAGGATCGAACCATCGTAGCGTTACGACGCGCCAACTCAAGATATCGCCGTCACACAAATCGCCGCCAAAGGCGCGACACACCTTGCGAAATCACGCCTCGTCCCTATACTTACTTTCAAAGGTGTCTGACAGAACTGGAAACTGGAATTCTGAGGGTGCCGGGCCGATGGCCGCTCCAATTCGTGTGGGAGCTGTCAGTTATTTGAACGCCAAGCCGCTTTATCACCGGCTGGAGCAGTTCGCGCCCGGCGTCAGCCTCGAAATGGATTACCCCAGTCGGCTTGCCGAGCGTCTGTCGCGCGGCGAACTCGATATCGCGCTCATTCCTTCGGTGGAATACCTTCGAGGCGCGAGCAGCGGGTATGAAATCCTTCCCGGTTTCGCGATCGCTGCGCGCGGGCCGGTGCGATCGGTCAAACTGTTTTCCCGCGTGCCGATCGCAGAAGTTCGCCGTCTCGCGCTCGACGACGGATCGCGCACAAGCCAGGCCTTGGTGCGTGTCTGGCTCGACGCCAAGCACGGCATTCGACCGGAGCAAATCGAAAACCTGCCCCTCGGCGTTCCTGCGCTCGAAAGTTCGGCCGACGCCGTTCTGGTAATCGGCGATCGCGCCATGCTGGTGCCTGAAGACGAATTCGTCGCGACCGTCGACCTGGCGCAGGCCTGGAACGAACTGACCGGCCTGCCGTTTGTGTTCGCGCTCTGGGTCGTTCGCCCTGGCGTCGATCTCGGCATATTGCCGGACGCGCTGGAACAGAGCAGGGTGGCTGGATTGGCCGAGGCGATCGACATTGCGAATCAGGCCGCGCCAATGCTCGGCCTGGACGCTTCGGTTTGTTATGATTACCTCACTCGTGTTCTGTCTTACGACCTGGGCGAAGCCGAGGTTGCTGGCCTGAAGCGGTTCGCCGCGATGGCTGCGAATCTTGGCCTGGTTCCAGAGGGAGTTGATCTTGTCTTCCACCGTCGCCGCGATCTTGCAGCGCGCAGTTGATGGAGAGCGGCTGACGTTCGAAGACGGCGTCACCCTCTTCCACTCGCACGAACTCCTCGCCATCGGCCGCGCTGCTGATGAAGTCTGTAAACGGCTGCACCCCGAGCCGTATCGCACTTATAACATCGATCGGAACATCAATTATTCAAACGTCTGCGCCGCCGTTTGCGACTTCTGCGCCTTCTATCGCAAAGTCGGTGAGACCGACGCGTATGTTCTCACACGCGACGTTTTGCTCGACAAAGTTCGCGAAACGCTCGAACTCGGCGGCGACCAGATCCTGATGCAAGGCGGTCTGCATCCCGACCTGCCGCTCGAGTGGTACGAGGATTTGCTCCGCGACATCCGCGCAAAATATCCGCAGATCAACATCCACGCCTTCTCGCCGCCTGAGATTTACTTCTTCGCCAAGAAGTTCAAAATGTCGCTCGAACAGGTTCTCACCCGTTTGCGCGACGCGGGCCTGGGCAGCCTTCCCGGCGGCGGCGGTGAGATTCTGGTCGACCGCGTCCGCAAAGCGATGACCAAGGGCAAGGTGCTGTCCGACGATTGGATCGACGTGCATCGCGTCTGGCACAAGCTCGGCGGCGTTTCGACTGCGACGATGATGTTCGGGCATATTGAAACGCTCGAAGAACGAGTCGAGCACTTCGAGCGCGTTCGATCGCTTCAGGATGAAACCGGCGGTTTGACCGCGTTCATCTCATGGACGTTCCAGCCCGAAAATACCGAGATGGCCGACGTTCCACCGAGCGGTGCGTTTGAATATCTCAAAACGCAGGCGATCTCTCGGCTTTATCTCGATAACGTGCCGAACATTCAGTCCTCGTGGGTGACTCAGGGGGCG
Source organism: uncultured Isosphaeraceae bacterium (assembly GCA_945957605.1). GTDB lineage: Bacteria > Planctomycetota > Planctomycetia > Isosphaerales > Isosphaeraceae > CAMFLR01. The sequence goes on along the minus strand of CAMFLR010000001.1, from coordinate 773,054 downwards.
AAGATCGGCCACCTGGCCCTTCATTTCGGCGCGAATGACATGGGCAGCCTGATGATCGAGGAAAACGTCGTTTCCTCGGCCGGAACGGTGCATCATCTCACGCTCAAGGAAATTCGCCGGGCGATCAAGGAGGCGGGCTATATTCCTCGCCAGCGCAACGTGCGTTACGAGTACATCGACGCCGAGCCGGAAGGCGAACTCGTCAACGTTTGATTCAGTCGACACCTCTACGTTGAGTCACATCTCTTGATCCAGGTCGAGCAACTGAGCAAGTCGTTTCTTGACTACAGACGCGGCTGGGTCACGGCGGTGGCCAACGTTTCGTTCACCTGCCGCCCCGGTGAGATTTTCGGTCTTCTGGGGCCAAACGGGGCAGGCAAAACTACGACGCTGCGCATCTTGAGCACCGTCATCAAACCGACGTCGGGCCGCGCCTTGGTGGCCGGTCACGACGTTTTGCTCGATCCCCAGAGAGTGCGCGAGTCGATCGGCTTCATGTCGGCGAACACTGGCATTTACGACCGGATGACGGCATGGGAGCTTGTCGAATATTTTGGCAAGCTCTACCAGATTCCCGGCGAAACGCTGAAGTCGCGCATGGAGTCGATCTTCGACTGGCTCCAGATGAACGACTTTCGCGACGTGCCCGGCGGCAAGATGTCGACCGGCATGAAGCAAAAAGTGTCGATCGCTCGCACGGTGGTTCACGACCCGCCCGTGCTCATCTTCGACGAGCCGACATCAGGTCTCGACGTGCTTGTAGCCCGCGCCCTGTTGCGCAAGATTCTCGAGTTGCGCGATCAGGGGAAGACGATCATCTTCTCGACGCACTCGATGCAGGAAGTGACCAAACTTTGCTCGCGCGTGGCGATCATTCATAAGGGGTGCGTGCAGGCACAGGGCGAGCCGGCGGCGCTGCTCGAAGAATTCAGCCAGCCTGATCTCGAAGAGTTGTTTTTCTATCTGGTCGAGCGGGCCGAACAAAAACCTCCTGAAGTTGAGTCGGCGAACGCTGCGCCACTCTCAGCCGAATAACCTGCGACGAAGGGATGAGCGGTATGCGATGGTCCGTCGTGGGCACGATCCTCAAACGCGAGGTGCGCGACCAGGCCCGCGATCGTCGCACGCTGTTCATGGTCTTTCTGCTGCCGATTCTCCTTTACCCACTCTTGGGAATGGGGATTTTGCAGTTCACGGTTGCGCTCGAGCAAAAGCCGCGCGAGATCGTCATCGTCGGCGCTGAACATCTTCCTGCGAAGCCGCCGCTGCTCGACGCAACAGGGGCGGCATTCCACAGCGGACTTTTTGACAAACCATCCGAAGCCGAGAAGTTGCACGTCAACGTCGCCCGGCCGGGCAGCGCGTTCGAGAAGCCCGAGGTGCGGAAAGCGAGCATTCGCGGCGGTGAAATTGACGCCGTCGTCATCATTCCAGCCGATGTGAAATCACAGCTTGAGAAGGAACGATCGGCGGATATTCCCGTCGATTACTTGAGCACCGACGAGGGGAGCCAGCTCACCTATTTCCGCGTGCGTGAAATTCTGGCGCGATGGAATGAACAGATCGTTCAGGCTCGGCTGCAGAAGGACAACAAGCCGATCGAATACGTCGAACCGGTGCGAACCGCGGGCACCGATCTCGCAACTCGCGCAGAGGCAGGCGGCAACATCTGGGCGAGGCTATTTCCGTTCCTGCTCGTGATCATGGCGCTGACCGGCGCGTTCTATCCAGCGGTCGACATTTGTGCCGGCGAGAAAGAACGCGGCACGATGGAAACACTGCTCATCAGCCCGGCAACGCGCTCGGAAATCGTTGTGGGCAAGTTCCTCACGGTCGTGCTCGCGAGCATGCTCACCGCGCTATTGAACCTGCTGAGCATGGGATTAACCGGCCTGCAGCTCGCGCACAAGATCGGCTCGATGGCCGGTGTTGCCGCGGGGTCGGCAGGTATGATTGCTCCGCCGACGCTCACCGCTGCGTTTTGGATGGCCGTGCTGCTCGTACCGCTATCCGTGTTCTTCGGCGCGATTTGCGTGGCGCTCGCCGTGATGGCCAAGAGCATGAAGGAGGGGCAATACTACATGACGCCCCTTTACATGGTCAGCTTGCCGCTGATTTTGCTCACGCTTGCGCCAGGAATCGAACTCACGCCGTTTTACAGCCTTGTGCCGATCACCGGTGTGGGATTGCTGCTCAAGGCGCTATTGCAAAGTGACTACGCCGTGGCCCGCCAGTATTTCCTGTGGGTACTGGTACCGATGGTGATTTACGGCTCTGTCGCATTGCGCTGGGCGATCGAGCTATTCAATCGTGAAGACGTGCTATTTCGGGAATCGGAACGGTTTGACCCGCTCGCCTGGTTGAAATTCGTCCGCCAGACGCGCGGTGATACGCCGACACCTGCGCAGGCCTTCGCATGCTTCACGCTCATGATCGTGCTTGCCTGGTTCGCGATGCAGGCACTTGGTGACGTCGTTTCGCCGCTCTGGGGGATGGCGATTGGCCACTTGATCTTCATCTTCTTGCCGCCAGTCGCGATGGCACTGTTTCTCACCCGCAAGCCCGCGGTTACTCTGCGACTCGGACCGGCAAATCGGCGCTATTTTGCGATTGCTGCGGGACTCGCGCTCTCGCTCAATCCGGCGATTCGCGAACTGGGTGTCTGGGTCGATCGCCTTTTTCCTGTGCCGAAAATTGTCGCGGAGTCGGTGGCGGAATTGATGGCGATCATTCCACATAATCTCATACTCGGATTGCTCGTGTTCGCGGTGATTCCTTCGATCACAGAGGAACTCGCTTTCCGCGGTTTCATCCTCTCTGGGCTGCTGCGCGGCTTCAAACCTGTCACGGCAATTGCGATCTCGGCCTTTCTATTCGGCTATTTGCACGTTTTGCTGAGTCTATTCAATCAACTCTTTCCCGGAATGATTCTCGGGTTGGTGCTCGGTCTCGTCGCCCTGCGTTCTCGAAGTTTGTTCCCAGGCGTGTTGTTTCATCTCATCAACAACAGCCTAGGCGTGATCATGATCGCCGCCGCGCCAATGTTCGTACGCTTACCCTGGCTTTTCCGCGATTCCGAACATGGGTTGTTTCAAATCCCCGTCGTGATTGCTGGCCTGGGCATCGCTGCTTGGTTGATTTACTTGTTGAGATCACCCGGCGCCGAATCGAAAGAAGCAAGAAGATTGGATGAAGAACTGGTTTCGCCCTAATGAACGGCTCGAGCGTGCGATAGACTTGTGCAGGAGATGGTCATCAACCTGTTCATGGATATCGCGAGGATATGACGCGCGGGACCTGGCTTCGTCGCAGTTTGCGTGATGGTGGTTTCGCACTCCTGGGAATTCTGGCGATCGTGGTCGCGCTTTACATTGGTTGGCGCGTCCCGGGTGAGTCGAACATTCACTTGAAAATGACGGCCGGCCGAACGACCGGCGAACGTCATCGCATCGCGGAAGGCCTGAAGCGTGAAGGTGTCGGCCGCTCGCTCTATCTCGACCTCGTCGGTACGCCCGGCTCGGCCGCGGCGATTACAGCGCTCGACGAGAGAAAGCTCGACGTCGCGCTGGTTCAAGGCGGATTCGACCTCGGCAATCACCCGAATCTCTGCCAGGTGGCGATGCTTCACGTCGAGCCGCTGCACTTACTCGTCAAGGAAGAATGGCACTCGGCCGTATCAACCCACCTGCTGGCACTTCGGGGCAAGACGGTTGCCCTTGGAGACCCGGGCAGCGGAACGTATGCGTTGTCGCGCGAGTTGCTGAACTTTGCGGGATTGCGCCCGGGCGATTACAAGGAAAGCGTCGATAACACACCTGCACTCGTGGAAGTGACTGATCGCTCCAAGCTGCCCGACGCTGTATTCCTTGTCTCCTCGCTCCCATCATCGCTCGTTCGCTCGCTCGTCGCTTTGCACAACTACCGCCTTGTGCCGCTGCCCTACTATGAGGCATTCACCCTGGGCGCGATCGATCGCGAACGGGAGTCAAAGACACCGCTCGCGAACGACAAAACGATTCGCATCGATCGCCGCCACGTTTATCGGGCCCAGATTCCCGCATTCGCTTACGAAGTCGAACCCGGCGTACCACCGAACACGATGGAAACGCTCGGCACGCGACTGCTGGTGGTGGCACGCAAAGACGTGAGTCGAGCCGCGGTGATGCGGTTGCTTGACCTGATTTACGCGTCGCCGTTTGCCCAGTCGGTCCAGCCGCCGATCGATACCAAGTTGCTCGACAACTCGCCTGAACTCACTTGGCACGACGGAACGGTCTCGTACCAGCGTCGCAATGCGCCGGTGATCGCTGGCGATGTGATCGACATGATCGAAAAGGAAGTGAGCATTCTTGGCGCGCTCATCGGCGTGCTGTTCTTCCTTGGGCAGTGGATTCGCAGGCGCTACCTCAAGCGGCAAGACCTGGGCTTCCAGGCCTACATCATGCCGGTGCACGAAATCGAGCGCAAGGCGATCGCACTCGAACGCGAAGCAACGCTCGAACTCGGCCCGCTGCTCGAACTTCAAGAAGAGCTCAATCGACTCAAGGGAGAAGCGCTGAAAAAATTCGCCGAAGGAGAACTGACGGGCGAAACGCTGATGTCCGGATTTCTCACGCATGTGGATAACACGCGCGATTACCTCACTCGGATGATTCTCCACGAGCGGGAATATCTCGAAAAGAAAGCGCGAGTGCAGGGGCGGGAGTCGCCTGAATTGTGGCGTGAGGCGATCGAAGGATTCGGCGCAATCAGCTAATGTGGCTTCGCTAAGAATCCTCAGGATTGGGTGCCACTGGCTATGCCAGTGCTCTTCATTTTCATCAGCAAAGATAAGCGCACTGGCATAGCCAGTGGCATCCGAGTGTGGGGAAATCGAAAGGCTCGGCGCGACGGGTTAGAACTCCATCCGCCGAAATGCTTTGATGCCAATTCTTAGCGGGATGATCGTCGCCAGAGCACCGACAACCAAACTGCCCGCGACCGCCACGCCGAGCCAGAAATGAAACTGGTTCTCAGTAAGTACGCGCCCGCCAGCCGCGCCGAATTCATCCTGGCCGATGAAGAAGAGATGACAGGGGAGCGCGAGTGAGCTCACAATCGTGAAAATAAAAACAAGGCTGACGAGTAGATTCAAAGTCCCGCCAAATCCCGCCGCAATCCGCGAAGGGTCTTCTTCCTTGAGGTTCGGTAGTCGCGCGCCGAGCCCGACCGAGATCCCCGAAAGCCCAAGACAGAGCACCAGCACCATCCCCATGTGCAAGGCGATCATCAGCGGTGGCATTCGAAGCATCAGATCGCCGAGAACGATCAGCAATTCTGTGGAAAGCAGCGAGATACCCGTCGAAAACGCGAACTTGCCCCAGAGGATCGACGAGCGTGAAAGCGGTAACAGGCCAAGAATCCAGAAGTTTCGACCTTCGAGCGAGAGCAGCGGAAAAATAAACCGGCTTGTGAATGTCGAGAGAATCAGAGAGGTGACGCCGAGGTTGAGGAAGCTAATCAAGTTTCGCCAGTACGGCCGTTGGGTGTCGTAGCCAATGCGTCGAATCGACAGGAAATAGAGGGCGAGCAAACCAAAAAAGATGAGGAATTGCGACCATTGCGCAGGGTCGCGGCGGAATGTGCGAAGGTCTTTGAGGATGAGTAGGCGGATCGGGTGCGGCAGAAAAAAGAAGACGCGGTGGAAGAGTTCGTCGACCTCGTAGCCACCGACCTTGCGCTTGGTCGAACGTTCTCCTTGCACGCGGCTATATGCGTCGCGGTATAGGTCGCGGGCGACTACGGCTGCGAGGAGGTAAGCAACTCCCGCATAGCCGAAGATGACCATCAAATAAAACAGCCCGTCGCTCCAGTTTCCTTTCGCCGCTTCGACCAAGCCTTTCGACATCCACCGGCTGGGCAACAGCGGTTGCTGGCAGAATGAGAGGCGGCCTAATAGCGAGTCGAGCCAGTCAGGCGTGAACGCGTCGCCGGGGGCGGGCCAGAGTTGAACGACCAGCCAGATTCCCGCGAGAATTACTAAAGCGGCGAGGCTCGCGAGGATGCTTTTTTGACGTCGTGGAAAGAACCGCGCGACCAGGATTGCCGCTACTGCCCCGAGGCTTCCGGGAATCAGCACGAAGGCGATGAGAAAGGCGAGAAAGAGCAGGTAGAACGACCAGTGGACATCGGCCGAGATTCCGTAGCCTGCCATCAAGGGGCTACCGAGCAAAATGAACGCCCAGCTTGAAATTGCGGTCGCTTCAAAGAATTTGTACGCGAAAATACGATCGGCGGAGGCGGGAGTCGTTAGCAGAAACGCGGCTTCCCTGCGCTGGAAGAGGCCGGTGTATGTGATGATGCCGGTCGAGAAAAAGAGCATTACAAGCAGTGAAAGAAAGAAAAGACTGAAAATATATTCAACGAAATCGCCGGCTAAAGCCCCATACATGCCGAGAAATTGAAATCCGCCAAAAAACAGAAAGAACAGTGCGGCCCAGAAAACCGCGGTGCAAAATGCGACCATGACCAGTCGCAAACGCGAGCCGGAAAGCATGCCGTGCGTGATGTTGCTAACGAGATCGCCGTGAAGGCGACGGAAGGCTCGGGCAACCTGGCCGGGCGTCGTCAAAACCGGGGGAAGGCTGCTCATTAGTTGGGCTCTCCGCTGCCGACCAGCCCAGGCATGATCGTCGGCCGGTCGCCACCGGTGAGCTTGAGGAACAGGCTTTCAAGCGGCCCTTGAAGCTGCGCGTGTTCTCGTAGATCGTCGACGGTGCCGCGGACGAGCATCTTACCTTTGTCGATGATGCCGATCGTGTCCGCGAGTTCCTCGGCGATCGAGAGCAGGTGGGTCGACATCAAAACGGCCACCCCGGATCTTGCTTGCGAAATGAACAAATCCTTGACGATTCGTGCGCTTCGGGGATCGAGACCAACGAGCGGTTCGTCGACGATCAGCACCTTGGGATCGTGCACGAGCGCCGACGCGAAGACGACGCGTTGCTTCATGCCGTGCGAGTAGCCTTCGCACAGATCGTCGACATAGTCTCGCATTTCGAAAGTGTCGATCAGTTCTTCAATGCGCCGCGAGGCTCGCTTGGTGTCGAGTCCGTACATATCGACGACGAACCGAAGAAACTCGCGGCCGGTGAGCTTTTCGTAGAGGTAGGGCTGGTCTGGGACATATGCGAGAAGTTGACGCGCTTCGCGGCTGCCGGCGGTGTAGCCGCCGATCGTGACGGTGCCGGTCGATGGTTTGAGCAGGCCGCAAACCATTTTGATGGTTGTTGTTTTGCCTGCGCCGTTGGGGCCGAGGAAGCCGAAGAGTTCGCCGGCGCTCACCTGGAGGTCGAGATGGTCGACCGCGCGTTTGGAGCCGAATACCTTCGTCACGCCTTTCAACTCGATCATCGTGGCCCCGCGCAATATAAGGAATCTTTCGGTTGAGTGCCGTGCGAAACAGCGGCTCAAGGAAGGCGTTCGATGATCAATTTCACAAGCGGAAACGGAACTTCCTGGCGGAGTACCAGGCCGTCCGACCGACGCACCCATGTACGGGCGGAAATCGTCGGCGGAATTTTCTGCACGACTTCATACGTCGTGACCATGCTTTTGTCCCAGTAGATTTCGGCCTTTTTCGTCACTTCGGCCTTCACGGTGTCAACTTTGCCGGTCAGCGGGCTCACAACGCGCGCTTCCCAGCGCTGGCCGACTGTCAGTCCCGGCATGCGATCGATCGGCCCGAGCGCATTTTGGACGAGCGTTTTGGGCTCGTACGGGAATTGCTTCGTAAAATTAAGGAGAGGGATCGGTCCGGTCGCGCGAATCTCGATCGCGCGGTTCCGGAATAGGCCATCCAATGTGAGCAGGGGCGAGTCGGCACCATCGGTGCGAACCACGGCCTTGAATTTGCTCGGATTGCCTGACACGTCGATCTCGACGAAATTGTCGACATCAATACGCGTGGCATCCTTGGAGGCGAACGGTGTGCCGAAGAGCAGATCGCCCGAGTCGAACCAAACCTGGCTTTCGAGCCGAAGCTTGCCATCCTCCAGACGCTTCGTTTCCGTCACTGCACGGCCGACGGAGCGTAGCGATTGAAGAGAAGGGTCGTCTGCCACCATGATCGCCCACTTGGTTGGTGCGGCGTCGCGGTTATCGGCGATCGACCGATTGTCGGGCGGAGGGCCGACGAGCAACTCAGGCAGAATATCGCGGGTGACGAGGCCAACCGTCGCCACCGCCCAGAGCAACAATATGGCAACGCATGCAATACGTGAAGGCATGGGAAATGGCTCCGACGTGAACGGACACTTTCACTATACGGGCCGATCTCCGACAAACATAGGGGACGTCCGGGCGATTTCTTGAGGGGAGCCGCTGGGGTTGACGCATCCGACCATCGTTCATAGGATGCCCGCGATCGCCAGCCGCGCACCTTTGGTCACATCTCCCCGGTCACACGCGGCGCCCCCCTTCGCAACCCCTTGTGCGGACGTCAAAACCACGTTCGCCCGTCAGCCGACAGGTTTGTTTCAAGGGTGATACGGTCGCGACACCGACGAGGCGCGCAAGCTCCTGGAAAGCAGGTCCAGACCATGAGATGGCCCAGCAAGCGTATTTACGGCTATTGTGCGGTTGCGCTGCTCGTCGCCATTGCGACGCCGTTGCTTTTGTGGGTCTCGGTGACGCATAAGCCCAAGTTCTACGAAGAACTGATCGACGCACGGGTTGGGGAAGATCGCGAGGCCGAGGCGAAGCAGTTCGTCGCGCAGAGCCTGCAACTGCGCAACGACATCGCCAACGAACCGACCTGGGAAGCCATATTTAGCGATCGCGAAGTGAACGCCTGGCTCGCCGAAGACCTTGTGAAGCACTTCGCCGACCAGCTGCCGCCCGAGGTCCACGATCCCCGCATTGCTTTCGAGGCCGACCGCGTGACACTTGCGTTCGGGCTCGATCAAGGGCCGGTGCGATCGGTCATCTGGGTCGTCGCGCGGCCGCGGATTCCGGAAGACAACGTCATTGCGCTCACGCTCGAGAAGATTCGCGCCGGCGCACTTCCTGTCCCGCCCGAAAAGATCATCAACACGCTCGCGGCCAACGCCAAGCGGAACGGCGTCGACGTCTCCTGGAAAATGGAAGAGGGCCTACCAGTCGTGACGATCCGCTATCAGGCCAGCCGCGTGCGTAATGATGTGGTGCTGGAACGCGTGAACATCCGGCACGGACAGATCCGACTCTCAGGACGCACCAATCGCGCCACCGCCGCCGCTCCGAGCTTGCCGCGCGGCGAGGCCCTTCAACGCAACTTCCCGAAGCTAAAGAACCAGCAAGTGGTCGAGCCGCCGCCGGCGATCGAGGCCGAAGCGATCCCCGACACGTTGCCGCCGGTGCCCGAACCGTCCGACGCCGATTCGGCCAGCTCGACCAAACCATCGAGCTGACGACCATGCACTCGCAACGAGACGCCCTGGTGTTCCCAGCAAATCACCTCGCAAACACCTTCGTCGCAGCGAGTTACGTGGCCACGATCGCCCGAGATCGGCCCTTCATAGGTGAGGTATTCTCGCCGATGGTCCGGAAGGCTTCGCGCCGGAAGTGTAAGCCCTGAGCGAAGTTGCTCGAACGATTCTACATCGATGGCCCAAGTGCGGAGCGGACGGTTTTCGCCTGGTGATTCGACCATGAAATCGAAGTGAACGCCGTTCCAGCGATGTTCGAGGATGACGAACTGAGGCACTTCGGCGAGGCTCCAGAGGCCGAATCGAGCACAACGTCGCGAGATGACGCAACTTAACGATTGTATAAGATATGCAGCGCGTTCGCGCGCTTCGGAGCATCCTGCGCAGCGGTTTGCGATCGAAATGTGCGATTTCCGTCTCGTTCAGGTCGATTGTGATCGAGACGCGGACCACCGATGATGGCCAGAAGGATGCGAGCCCAGGAGGGGAGCGAAACGATGGATCGTGCAGGACAGGCATCCGAGATTGGCGCACAACTGCGATTTGACACGGGCGAGACCAACCTCGCTCCCATGCTCGATCAGTCCTTACGCGCGCGATGGTCGCGACTGATTGCATCGTATTTCGCCACCCGCGCAGTTCGCATCATCTTCGCCGTTCTGATCATCGAATTCTCGCTCGCACCGATCATCAACGTCCTCCGCCACGAGCGATTCAACAAGGATTACGACCTCTGGCAAGAGACGGGTAGGATCGTTCTCGCCGGCGGCGACATCTACCCGCGCAGCCCCGGCCCGTTCCCGTTCATGTACCCGCCCGCATGCGCGATCATGTTCGCCCCGCTCAGCCCTTTACCGCGCGGACTCTTCGTCGCAAGTCTACTCGTGCTCAACGCTGCGGCGTGGATCGCCTGCGTGTTCGGCTGCGTTTATCTCGCGACAGGTAAATTTCGGCGGCAGCATCCCTCGTTGTATTTGTGGCCGTCGCTCGCGGTCATCCCATTCGTGCATGACACGTTCTTGCTCGGCCAACCGGCGTTGTTGCTTCTTGCGCTATTGCTCGGCGCGTTCTGTTTGCTGCGACATAAACGTAGGTTCGCGGCAGGATCGCTTATCGCGATTGCGGCGGCGATCAAGGCGTATCCGATCATAGCGGCCGGCTATCTCATTTATCGCAAACAGTGGAAGGCCCTTATTGGCCTGGGCGTAACGCTGTGCGCGTTGATGTTCGTCGTACCGCTGGCGTTCCGCTCGCCGACTCAAGTGAAGGACGACTTCGTTCTCTGGGCGCGCGGGATGCTGTTCAAGTACGACGAATCATCGATCGGCCAGCGTCCCGACCGTGCTTACAGTTACAAGAACCAATCGGTGCAGGCGACGGTTCATCGCCTTGGTCGATCTGTGCTCGCCGACGGTGAGGCCGATCGCCAGTGGAAAGTGAATGTGCTCGACCTTTCGTTCCAGCAAACGACCTTGCTGATGATTGGAGTGAGCGCTGCGCTGGGGTTGGGATACATGGCCGCGACGTGGGGAGCCACAAAGCTGCCGATTCCAGCCGATGCCGTTGAGCAAGCGATGGGTTGTATCGTCGTGCTCTTTTTCACGCCACTTTCGTTCAATTATGGATATGTCTGGCTGATGTTCCCGATGACCGTGCTTTTGCATCTTGGCTTCGCGTCGAAGTCGGATTCAAAACTGCGGCTGATCAGTTGGGGAGCCATTGCCGGATCGATTTTGCTGCTTTCGTTCTCGGTCTCTGCTCTTCGCACAGCCCAGGCTTACGGGAACGTGTACTTCAGCGGCCTCGTTCTCATGATCGCACTGGGAGTCGTGCTCCGCAGCGGATTGCTGAGCGAAGCCAATCGGCCGTTCATTCCTGCGTTCCGTCGTCCGCGTATTGGCAGTGGGACGCCGGGATATGCGGAGTCGACCGTGGGAAGCGCTTCGTAAATTTCGCCGAGATCAAAAGGCGGGAGACGCTCCGGGTATTTGGCGAAGGAACAATGTCGTCAACCCAGACGCCTCATTCAGTCCCAACTGTTAAAAATGATGTCCCCGAGCCGCCCGGGTCGCCAATACTGAATTTGCTCGCGTTCGGCGGCCCCGAGATTCGCAAGGTTTTCTGCATCTGGATGAGCATTAAGCAGCGGAAGACTAACGACTTCACAGGAGGACAGCGATTCCTTGACTCGGACTCCTAGGGCGGTAGCTTCTCTGAACTGAAGTATGCCACCATCGTTTACGTTCGCGAAGGCGATCAGCGGGAAATGAGCATTGCAGAGTATTGCGATCAGGTCGTCGCCAATCCGAGCAATTGCGCGGTGATAGTTGCGCGCGATTCCTGCTGGATCAAAGACTTCGACGCTACCAGACTCAGCGCGTGCTGCGAAGTGGCACGCACGAGCGAATAACTTGGGATCAGTCGCAGGTCGCGCTGCCTCTCGTCCGGCTTTGAAGAATCCGGTAATTCCTTTGGGTAGGATCATTGCTTCCCAATGAATCGAGTTGGATTGGCCCGATGTTAATGACCGACGAAAATGATCCATACTTGGACGCGGTCAAGCAATCTTCGCAATTCCCCAACACGACTCTGTTCATTGTACGATGGATTTGCCCGAAGTTGACCCACTGAAATTGGGGCGTGATCGGGATCGTTACGGAGACCCTCCCCACCTCGCCCCATACTCATTATGAATCGACTGAACAAGCCGTCTCAGCGCTGAGCCGTGGCGGGAATCGGCACGAAATTCAGTCGCAGCTTCGGCGGTGCTTCATCTTCCAAAATGATGCGTCGCGGCGTTACGAAGACCAAGCGCTCGCGGGTCACACGTCCTCGCTTCAGCGTTTCGGTCCGCCGCCCCAAGCTCAGCAGTAGGGTCGAACCTTCGGGCAGTTCGATGATTTGTGTCAGACGCGTTTCGATGCGCTCGGTCGGCTTGTTGTTAGCGTCGGGCGCCGCTTCGAGAATCTCGTGCAGGCCGAAGTTCAACTTCGTTCCGTTCTTGGTGTACGTCCCCTCGAGTTCAAGGCGTGCGCCATTTTTGAGCGTCTTCATGTCGGCTTCCATCGCACCGATAGAGATCACCGCCTGCTGCGCCTGGAAGGTCGTCACCTTGGGAGCTTGCGTGACCAGCGAAGTCGGCTGTGCCTGCGTCATCTTCATCAGTTCTTTGACGGATGCTTCACTGTCGATCATCCAGCGGCCTACGCCTCCTTCGAAAGGGAGCGGCCTCAAATGTCCTTTCGCGGCATCGCGCCAGGTGTCGGGCTCGATTTCCACGAACCGCACTTCAAATGCGATTTGCTTGTCTTCGCCGGGAAACGTGCGAATTGCGACCCGAGGCGCTGGTCTCGCTGCGATCGGCTCTGGCTGCTTTACCCTCACCGAGCCGACTCCGACGTACGACAAACCCGTTTTGGGATCGGGAACGTCGCGACCGTCGGCCGTCAGCCAATTCACTAACGACATTACTCCTTCCGCATTGATCTTCAGTCCTTGAGGCGGCTCCGAAGCCGGTTGCGCGGCTGCGGGCGAATCGTCTTGAGCCCAGCCGACGGCCACGGTGAGATTCGCGATAACCGCCGCAATGCTAAGTGCTGCAACTGTCCATTTCGGAAATCGAGGACGAGAAGGCTTCATGCCAAGGATCTCCTGAATTCGAGAAAGGAGTGCGGGATCATCTCCCGACGACGCCATGCCGATCGTCATCGGTGCCAGTAATCTGCGTTGGACCGTATTCCGTGCAAGTGACTCGATTGCTCGCGCCAGGGCGAGCCGGTTACCCGTCGAATGAACCGCGAGACTGTCAGCGGCGATCTCACGTTCGCGCCGCAGGTTCGAAGTGATTTGCCGAAGCGCCGGATGGAAGTAAATGAGCGATACCACCAGCCGGTCAGCAAGATTCCAAACGAGGTCTCGACGTTTCGCGTGCGCGAGTTCGTGTGCCAAAACGGCGTTCAGAGTTTCTTCACTCGCGCTCACAGCCCATGTTTCCGGCAGCACGATAAACGGTTGAAAGACACCACAAAGACATGGTTGTTCGACCGTCGCGTGGAGCCGTATTTTCGGTGTCTTGCGCAAGCGCATCGAGCCTGCGATTAGGTCCGCACGATGGACGATTTCCGCGTTCGCGGGAATCGAATTTCGAAGCAACCATTGTACGCCTAGCTGTCCAAGTGCAAGTGTCGCTGCTCCAAAACAGACGCAACCCAGCCAGACGATCAGTCCGAGTCGCTTGGATTGCCAGATGATTTCTACCGCACCGTTTCGCAAGCGCGACATCCACGCCACAGGCGACGCGGGTACGACAGCAACATGCACGGCGTCCGCCGGTTTCCCAATTTCGGCCGGCAAATCGCGATCTTGAACGTCGCTGTCGACAGACACCTGATTCGTTTGCGCGGAGTCATTGCGGAAGTAGTCGCTTCGTTGAAGCGCGACAAGTGCCGGCGGGCCAAGCAACACGGCAACTATCGCAAAAACAAGAATTTGACGTCGCCATGTGCTCGACAAGTTGGGGCATGCCCGCAATAGCAAGCTCGCGCCAGCCGCCGCAGCCAGGCTGATCCATCCTGCATGTAACAGTCCGAGCCAGAGCCCCGAACTTATTTGCGAGAACGTTTCGGGGGACATGGTGCTCCTCCTTGGTTTTTGTCCGACTCCTCCGCTTGGCCCGTTTCATACGCGTCGAGCAACGCCCGGATTTGCTCGAGCTCATCGGTGGTTGGTTTCGAGCGGTCGAGCAGGTGAGCAACCAGCAGGCTCGCCGACCCCTCGTAAGCACGTTCCAACGTCTCGCCCAGAAGCGAGCGTAACGTCTGGTCGCGAGGCGTCGCCGGCACATACACGAACGCGCGTCCTTGCGGCGTGCGGTCGAGCAGTCCCTTCTCCGCCATCACGTTCATGAGGCTCATCACCGACGTGTAAGCGCGCGGTGATTCATGTTGCGCGTTGATCAGTTCGAGCACGTCGCGCACCGTGGCAGGGGTACCGCGATCCCAAAGGATCTTCAGCACCTCAAGCTCGGCGGGCGTCGGCTGCTCCGCGCGAGGACGTCCCATCGTCTCGGCAATCTCCTCGATTCCGTTCTGTCGTCCTTAACAACAAAACAAAATCTACGGGTTTTGCCGTAGATGTCAACGGGAAAACCCGTAGATCGCGACATGAGGAAAGCCGGCGAAGCGATCGACCTCGATTTATTCGCTCGCTTCAGCCGCCTGAGCCTCGGGCTCCGGATCGGCTTCGGGCTGAGCGGGCGCGTAGATCTCGTGCATTTCGCTGCCGTCGATATCCTGCCGCAGCAGGAGGTAAATGATCGACGTGCATGCGAAAAGGTAACTCGCCGACCAGCCGTTGGCGATCGCGACGACGATCCCGCTCCAGAACGCGCCAATGGTCGCCGGACCGCCGGTTCCAAGTTCGTCTGAGAATCGGAATCCAACTTCTGCCGGCGCTCCTAGACTGATGCTCCAATCCGCTAATCCAAGCGCTGCTTTTACGAAGATTGCGACGAGAACGAGACCAACCATTCCGAGAATTGCACATGCAAGCAAATAAACGAGATACTGTGCTGCACGCTGCCTCGCGTAGGAATACGACCGGCTGATCACGTCGAAGAAATCTTCGCCCTCAACCGCGACCGTTGCGACCATCAGCGGCCATGCGGCAACAAGCCCGAGCAGAATCACTGCGTTGAGCAAGCCAGCCACGAGTGGCACGAACGCGAGTGCAGAGGCGATTCCAGGCGCAACTCGATTGAGCAATCCCACGACCGCGCCGAAGAGTGCAATGCCGGTCGCCACGCCGATGACGACAAGCGGTGCGCTGAGAAGCGTTCCCAGTCGCGACACGCTGAACCGCAGCGCGGGCACAATCCCAACGCGCTCGGCATTCCCCAGCCGAACCACGACCACGCGCGCAATCGCCGTGCCGAAGATGCTGAAGACGACGAGCGTCCAGAGCGTCGACAGCAAATAACCAAGACGCATTTTGGCGGGAATATCGGCCGTAAAGAGGCCAATCAGCGGCTGCAAAATCGACTGTGCTGGGGCGAGCAGTGTCGTCACGAGCGCGTGCGGCACGGCCGCGAAGATTCGCGGGTCGTCGATCGCAATCGCGGTGAGCGATGTCGACTCCTGCGCCGCATTTGCGCCGGGAAAATCGAACGCCGTCGCGATCGATTCGTTCACCCTTGCGGTGCAAAACATCGCAATCGCTGCGAGAATCAGGGCGCGAGGATCGGACGCCGCGCTAATCGCTCGGGCCAGCCAGGGCCAAGGCGAAGTCGATCGTGGGAGCGGGGGCAGGGGTGCGTTGGACATCGTCGGCGTCTCTCCTCGCGCGCATTCATCGACGCTTCGCACCAATCGGCATCGGTGCGGAGCGTCGCGGCAAGATAGCTAGGTAGCTCGGTTCAGGCAAGGCCGAATGGGCGTCAAGGAACCACGCAGGTGATAATCGTCGCCGGACCGTTGATCGGCGTCACCTCGCAAACACCAACCGCCGCGGGCAGCAGCATCGTCTCGCCGAGCAGGAGCGTTTGCGAATAGTCGACGGTGCTTACCTCGACGTCCCCCTCGACTGCCATCAAGATCGTGAAGCGATCTTCGCGGCCGACGTGCGTGGCGCCGTCGAGATGGTAGCGCGTCAGCGAGAAAAACTCGGTGTGTGACAGCCGTTCGCGCTCGCCGCCTTCGATTCGCTCCCGCGTGGTGACGATCGGATTGACCGGCCCCGCGTCGAAATCGGTCGATTCGAGCGCCTGCGCGATGTGTAACTGCCGCGGCTTGCCGTCGGTTCCCACGCGGTTCCAGTCGAACACGCGGAACGTCGCGTCCGACATCTGCTGGATCTCGGCGATCATGACGCCCGAGCCAATCGCGTGCACGATACCTGCGGGAATGAGGATGCAATCACCGACGCGTGCGGGAATCTTATGCAGCAGTTCCTCGACCTCGCCACGCTCGATTGCCGCAGCAAACTGGTCGCGGGAAACGCCTTCCTTGAGGCCGGCGTAAATCACGCTATCGGGCTCGGCGGCGATGACGACCCAGGTTTCCGTTTTGCCGTTATCGTCGGCGAGACGGCGTCCCAGTTCGTTGTTCGGGTGAACCTGCACCGACAGCACTTCCTCGGCATCGATGTACTTCACCAGGAGCGGGAACTGGTCGAGCTTCCCCAGCGCGGGGCCAAGGACCTCATGAGCGCGCGTGTGAACGAGTTCGCGGAGCGTCAGCCCCTCGAGCGGTCCTTCGGCGACGACCGAGACGTCGGATCGGTGGTCGGAAAGCTCCCAGCTCTCGGCGTACTGCGACCCTTCTCCAATCGGCTTGCGGAGGACGGATCCCAGGCGGTTACCACCCCAGATCAATCGCTTGATGATCGGCTCGAAGCGAAGGGGGTGCATGATTGCAGGGGTTACCAAGAAGTGGGGGCCGGTCCGTTTCAGAGGACCTCCCGTCGAGGTAACCCCCAGCCGGTGCAAACGATCGGCACGCGTCTTCGCGTCGTTCCATTGCGTAGACATTCCGCAAACCCTCCCTGGTTTGTGATTCTTAGTCGCGGAAGTACTTTGAGCACAATCGTTGTACTCTGAGATGCAAACGGCGCGAAGCCCTGGTCAATTTCTAGGTTGACCTGTTAGACTCTATAGCTCAGGAACGCTCCCGCCGTGCAGGCCGTCCCCGAGAGGCCGGCGGTGGATCAGATCAATGGGCCTCGGCCTTGGGACCGGCCGTTGCGACCCGCGTCTCCTTCCCCAAACTCCTACCGCCGTTGGGTTTCCAAACAAACCCTCGCGTCTGAGACACTCCCCAGCCCTTGGGAGGGAAGCGCACATGCCCGCTGAACGCGATTTATTCACCGAAGAACAGCAGATGGTCACCATGAGCTTTGGTGAACATCTCGAAGACCTGCGCTATCGCCTGATCATGGCGATTTTTGGCCTCGTGGTTGGTTTGATCATCACGTTCATCCCACCCCTGTATCTTGGCCCAAAGGTACTGGCCAAGATGCAGGAACCGGCAGCAGAAGCGCTCAGGAAGCACTACGAGGATGATGCCAGACGGCGTCAAGAGATCGCGAAGGCTGAGAATCTCAAGTCTCCACCGATTCGAGTGGAGTACTCCGCTGCCGAATTCGTCGAACAACTTCGCGGCCTCGCCCCGAACTTATCGCTTCCCGACCCGGAGTCGCTCAAAGACAAGACAATTGCGCTGGTTCAAACGGCCAGACTCGATGACGCGATTGGTATGAGCACCAAAACGGCCTATGTACCTTCGGGGGTCGTCAGTTTAGCGCCACTGGAAGGCATCACAATCCTGTTCATGGTTTGCACCATCACAGGTCTCGTTCTGACGAGTCCGTGGGTTTTCTATCAGATCTGGGCGTTCGTTGCGGCGGGCCTCTATCGCCACGAACAGCACTATGTGCTGAAATTCCTGCCGTTTTCGCTCGGCCTCTTCTTGATAGGCGTTTTCACGTGCTTCTTCGGAGTTTTGCCGGTCACGCTTGGGTTCTTGCTCGAACTCAACGTCTGGCTGAACATCGAGCCTAGCCTTCGACTTTCCGAGTGGATGAGCTTCGCGACCATCCTGCCCCTGGTGTTCGGGATTTGCTTCCAGACGCCGCTGGTCATGCTCTTCCTCGAGCGCGTCGGCATTCTCACCGCCGCCGACTTCCGCTCGAAACGCAAGTTCGCGATTTTGATCATCGTCGCTGCCGCCGCGATTCTCACCCCCGGCCCCGACGTCTTCAGCCAGTGCATGCTCGCCATACCGATGATTGTGCTCTACGAGCTGGGAATTCTGATCATCGGCAAGAATGGTCGGACGAAGCGGATTTTCGATGCCTGAGCCCTCTCGCACCTCTGTTGGAACCGTCTACCTGGTGGGTGCCGGCCCCGGCGACCCGGGGCTGCTCACCAGGCGCGGGTTTGACGTTCTCTCTCAGGCCGACGTGGTCGTCTACGACCAACTCGCGAACGAAAGCCTCATCCGCATCGCGCCAGCAAGCGCCGAACTGATCTACGCAGGTAAAACCAAAGGCAAGTTCACCCTCCCCCAGGATGAGATGAATCGCCTCCTGGCAGACCGTGCGCTTGCCGGAAAACGCGTTGTAAGACTAAAAGGCGGCGACCCTTACGTCTTTGGTCGCGGAGCAGAAGAGGCCGAGCATCTCCATGCGGCTGGAATTCCGGTCGTGATGGTTCCTGGCGTGACGGCAGGCGTCGGGGTGACAGCCTACGCGGGAATTCCGGTAACACATCGCGCTGCTTCATCGGCGGTGGCGTTTGTGACGGGTCACGACGATCCCGAACAACCACCTGGCCAGAAGGATCGAGCGCCCGTCGATTGGAACGCGCTGGCGCGATTCCCCGGGACGCTTGTCGTTTATATGGGAGTGACCCGGCTCGCCGCGATTTGCCGGACACTCATCCGCGAAGGCAAGCCTGCTGAAACTCCTGCAGCGATGATCCAATCAGGCACTTTAAGCCGCCAGCGCACCGTCACCGGCACGCTCGCTGACCTTCCAGAACGTGTTGCGGCCGCTGGACTTGGACCGCCAGCCCTGTTCGTGATGGGCGACGTTGTGCTTCATCGTCCGCAACTGCGTTGGTTCGAAGAACGTCCGCTTTTCGGCCGAAGGATTGTTGTCACACGCCCCGCCGAAGACTCCGCTCGCTCGGCGGCGACGCTCGAAGAACTTGGCGCTGAAGTGCTCACGGCGCCGACGGTTACAATTGAACCGCTCAGCGATTTCAGCGAAGTCGACCGAGTAATTCGCCGGCTTGATGAATTCGACTGGCTTGTTTTTACCTCGTCGAATGGCGTGAGTCACTTCCTCGATCGTATCGATACGCTCGGATTCGACCTCCGCGTACTAGGGAAGGCCAAACTGGCCGCCATTGGCCCGGCCACGGCAGAAGCCTTGCGCAAATATCGACTTCGGGCCGACCTTGTCCCGGCCGAGTATCGATCCGAGGCCCTTGCCGAGGCGCTGTCACGCGATGCTCGAGGAGCCCGAATCCTCCTCGCGAGGGCCGATCGTGGACGGACAATTCTCAAGGACGAGCTCGAACAGGTCGCGCACGTCGAACAGGTGGCCGTTTACCGCAATGTTGATGCGGCCGAGCTTTCAGACGAGATTGTTGCGCGAATCGAAGCGGGAACGATCGACTGGATCACCCTGACCAGTTCGGCCATAACCGAACGGCTGCACGGATTGCTTACGCTCGAAGCTCGGAGCCGGATCGGCCGTGAGGTGAAACTCGCAAGCATCAGCCCCATCACGACATCAGTCGCAAATCGTCTCGGTTGGACGGTCGCCGCTGAAGCGACTGAATTCACCTGGGATGGCGTTGTCGCTGCGATTCTCAGGGCTGAGCGCCCGGGCTCGTAACGGGATTCGGCGGCAATTCTGGCAGGTAATCAGGAACGAGCCTGGAATCTTGTTCCGGCTCATCGCCCTGATCCAACTTGTACAGTTGGCGCGCGATGCGGAGTTGAAGTTGCTGATTACCGCTCGAAGCTCGCAGAATTGCCTTGTTCCCAGCTTGGTTTGTCGGTTCAACTAATCGCTCATAGCCGGCGTTCATTCTCAGCATGAGCAAAATGTGAAACGGCATGGTGTGTTCCGACCAGTACGCTTCGGTGTTTTTCACCTCGGCAAACGTCTCGCGACCATTCGAAGTCTCTCGAAGCGCTGCGAGCGATTCGCGCAATCGCTCCTTGCCAATATGCGGCACTTCTTTCTGCAATCCCGCCTGACCGATTGACTCAACCGCAACGCCCACAAGCACATCGATCCAGAGTCCGCCTTGGCCGATCATTGGGCCCAGCCGTACCAGGTCCACGTACAAACGCGCGGCATCATCGTGCCGATTCTCTCTTGCTGCGAGCACCGCATTGGCCTGGACTAGCCGGGAAAGCCTGCGGAGATTTTGCACTCGATCCATAGCCTTGGTCAGGTCGGAGTTGTAAATCAGCGGCACGCGCGCAGGCTTACCAAGCCCGCCGCGAACTTCTTCAATGGTCTTCAAGTGTTCCTGTACGTAAGCCTTTAGAGCTTCAAGGCTTGCCTCATCAAACTTACCCTGATTCGGCATGAGATCGGGAACCGCCGATGCCGATTTCAAAAACGCGTCGTAAGCATTCGGAACGGGCAGGGGAGGCGGCGGAGTTGCTCTCGGCTTGGTAATGTTCCGAACATAGATGGCCGCACCAATCAAGACGACGAGGCCAATCGTCAGCAAGACCTTACCTGCTCGACGCTTGGGGCGAACTAAGGATGGCGATTCGTCCGTCGTCATGGCGTCACTCACTCTATGGTCGGTCAATTGTCAGATTCTGGAATACAATCGTCGACCGAGTTGATTTATTTGCAGTATCACGCGCAAAAAAAAAGCCGGGACGAACCCGGCCTAGTGTCGCATCGACGATGGAAAGTGTGCCTATCTGAGCTCTCGGGCAGTTTCGATACCTTGCCAGAGAACGAACGCTGCACCCAGGATGAACATGATGTCCAACACGAGGCTACGTCCCAGAATGCCCAGGCCTGCGTCCAGGAGAAACACAAGCAGAACAATGCCGGCAATGGCCATCGCCGCGTAACAGAGGACCTTCTGGGTCTCCATGAGCCAATCGCTCCGAACGGTCCTGAGGGAAGGGATTAGGTGAAGTTTACCACACTTCCCGCGATGAGTCAGGTGCTACCGCCGAAACTTGCCCGAGTTTAAACTCAGCCCTCCCGCAAAAACACAACGGACCCCAGCGCCAGGCTGAGGTCCGTTGTTATCTTCCGTGACACCAAGGTCTTACGACGACTTGATCTCGATCTTCCGCGTCTTCGCACGCTCCGCCTTGGGAAGGCTTAGCCGCAAGACACCGTTCTTGAGCTCGGCAGAGATCCGCTCGCGATCGACCTCATCGCTCAGGATGAACGACCGATGGTAGTCGCCCTGGCGATATTCCTCGTGCAACAGCTTGGCCTCGGGCGGCACTGGATGAGTGACCTTGGCCGAAAGTGTCAGGACATTGTCCTCAAGATGAATGCTGACATTATCTTGCGACACGCCCGGCAAATCAGCCTCGAGCACCAGTCCGTCGGGGCCTTCGTGAATATCGATAAACGGCGTTTGAGCCGGTTGGACGGGTTTCGCCGCGCTCGGCTGTTGCGGAGCAGGTCCCACGTTAGAAGTGCCATTCGCTGGCATGGGACCAACGGCCACCCTAATCGGATGTTCGGAGGTCATGGTGAAAAAACTCCTCATATCGTGATTTCGCTCATTCGTGTTCGTTGTGTTCACACGCCAGCTCAGTTGGCGGAATCAGGCCGTCTGAGTTGTGACGTTGATTTGACGCGGCTTGGCGGACGCCGACTTCGGCAGCGTGACAGTCAAGATTCCGTTGAGAAATGACGCCGTAACCTGCTGGCTCTCAATACGATCGGGCAGTGTGACCGAACGCGACCATCGACCGTGCTGCCGCTCTTGTCGTCGGTAATGCTCGTCAGTCAGTCCTTCCGACCGCTTCCTTTCGCCACGAAGCGTGAGGGTATCGCCAGTGATCGAAAGGTCGACTTCGTCCGGACCAACGCCCGGAAGCTGCGCGGTGACCACGTATCCTTCACCCGCGTCATATAGATTCACAGCCGGAAACGTCCGAGGCAGACGCCAGGGCTGCGTGAAAGGTTCAAACGTCTCAAAC
Organism: uncultured Isosphaeraceae bacterium; assembly: GCA_945957605.1. Lineage (GTDB taxonomy): Bacteria > Planctomycetota > Planctomycetia > Isosphaerales > Isosphaeraceae > CAMFLR01. The sequence goes on along the minus strand of CAMFLR010000001.1, from coordinate 750,904 downwards.
AACCGACCAACTTCCCGCTGCAAATCACGAAACGGATCCCAGCGCCGCTGCCAATTCGCTCCACTCATCAAAGGTCTCCTTTCGAGAGGCTCGCTTTTGTGAACCATGCCAGTGTTAAGTGCACGAGCCGTGCCAATCGAAAGAAATCACAATTTGGCAGTGGAGATTATCGGCGTAACACTTTTTGATTGAGCAACTTACCGGTTTCTATTTTACAGATCGGCGATACAAAATCGTTTCAACGACCGCTGATTTTATGCCGAAATGGCAGCGATCCACCTTTGCGTCAAACCGCGAACAATCTCTGTCTGCCAAAATGACGGCGATGGATCACCAGGTCAATTGGATCGTCCGAAACGTCATACGCCGGCCTGTACTCGACCGTACAGACAATGCATTGGCGTGGCAGTCGGCGGGGTGCTCGGCGGGCTTTCCTTGATTGACGGCGAGCGTGACACGGCCGCCTTTGCGATCGAGCTTCACCTTTTGCCAGACGCGTTCCTCAGGCACCAGGTTGGTATCCAAAATCAAAGCGGGAGCGAGCGGAACGCCTAGAATCGAAAGTTGCGAGAGTTCAGAATGAGTCGCGTGGACCGAAAGCGTCAACGAGAAGTCGGGCGGAAGTTTCACGGGCAAAACAATTTCTGACACCGACATCGGTGAGTCGTCGATGATGAGAGAAGGCATTGAAAACGTGCGTAGCTCCGGAGCGGGCGGGAGAGCGGCCCGAGTGAAGCGGAGTGTGATGGCGGTGGCGGTGATTAGCAGAACGACGGTTGTGCCCGCGAGCGCCAGTCGCCACCAGGCTGGCGGTTGCCCTTCGAGCACGAATGGAGCGCGAATCAACATCAGAACGCGCGGGAATAACGCTGAGGTCGCCTGACTTTTCCCGGAGTCTCTGTTTTCACCCGCCCCCTTCGCACTCGTGCCCGCCGCGATGTCAACAAGCGACGCGGCATAACGGCTCGGCGCCCCAAAGCCTTCAGCGGCCTGGCGATCGGCCAGATACTCCTGGTCGAGCCTCATCTGCCGCTGAATCCACCAGAGCGGCGGCAAAGGAAACCAGAAAATTGACGCGAGTTCGCTCGCAAGGCCGAACCATGGGTCTGAAGCTTCGGCATGCGCCAGTTCGTGCAGCAACGTCAACCGTAACGCAGTGGCCGCCTCAGGCCGATCCATGTCGGGCGGGATCAGAATCGTCTCGTTAAACGTACCTAGTAACACCGGCCGGCGCGTACGTGTCGAAACTCTTAGCCGCGGACGCGTTCGATTCGCCGTGTACGGCAACGACTTGTAAAGCTCAACCGCAAAAGAAGATGCGGCTGCGCTGTTGATCTGAATCCAGCCCGCTCCCCACCAGCCAAGGGCGAACCGGGCCAGCCCAAATAGCACGCCTGCGAGGTAAAGGCCCAGCAGAATTGCTGGCAAATAGGCGATGCCGCGCGACGCCGGCGCAAGGGTGCGAAGCCACCGTGTGGGATCGCCGGTGCCGAGCCGGTCACCAATCCACATAAGCGCCGGCCGAACGCCAGCCCAGCCCATGTTGAGCAACTGGAATGGCTCAAATGGGCGCAAGCAGACGATCGGAATCGCCAGAAGCGCACCGAGGACGCCCGCGCGCGCCAGCGCCCGGCGTCGGGAAGGCTGGCGAGTCGCAACCATGGCCAGGGCAACGGCGAACGTGATCAAGCACGCCGACAGGCCAGAGTCAACGATTCGCCCGCCAAGGGTCGAGACGATCTCGCCCATGGCCGGCGTCCAGGGATACGAGTGGAAGTTTAGCGATCAGAACGATTTACGAAAAATCAACCGACGGCTCGTCGGCCGCGATCTCGACAACGGCTGCAGCCTCATCGGCATCGCCAGGCTGCTCGCTTTGTCGTTGAGCCTCGTCGATCATCGCACGCAGGCGATCGAATTCCTCGGCGCTCGGGGCTTTGGAGTCGATCAACGCGACCATCATACGCTCGATCGCGCCATCAAACACGCGGTCGACAAATCGCGTCGTCAATTCCTTGATTGTCCGATCCGAAGACTTCTTGGGAACGTAGATGAAGGTGCGCCCTTCAACCACATGCCGTACGAGGCCCTTCTTCTCTTCCATGATATTCAGCAGGGTTTGCACCGTGCTGTAAGCGACCGGGCCGGCCGTTTTGTTGAGGTCTTCCTGAACCTCGCGGACGCTGGCTTTGCCGCGCGCCCACAGAACCTTGAGGATCTCGAGTTCCCGATCCGTGACCATTTGTACTTTGCGCACGGTGGTACCCCCGTTGAAACGACAAACCTCGTTGACCTAACGTAACGCCGTCACGGGAGATTGGCAATCCGTCGGCGACTGAACAGGTGGGAGGGAATCGTCCGACCGAAGACTTTCGGACTATCCCTCTATTCTGACGTCTCAATCGGAACTATCAAGAGGAAACCGCCGCCAATCGGCGCGCGAGTAATTCGGGAAACTTTCCATACCATCGTGCATTCAATGGCGAAGGATGAGGGAGTGGACACAGGATAATCCGTTTCTTAACCGTTTCTCCATCGATTTTGGCTTCAAGTTCACACTCGAGGTCACGCTCATAGCGATCCTCCCCCGCCCAAAGCTCCTTGATTTTCTGCGAATCGACATACCGCCCAAACCACTCGAACGCCTCATTTCCAAGAGAAATCACGCGATTTCCTTTCCAATGACCGACGAGTAATTCCGCGACGAACGGGCGAAATCGCTCCTTCACTGCCTCGGAATACGCTTTGTTTCCCGGGGGCTTGTACGGAACCGTGTTGGTCAGCAAAACGTGTTCGAGTGCCTCTTCGATCCGCCGATTCGACTTTGTCGGCTCCTCTCCAAACGCGGCTTGATAGACGCCCGTCCGCACCAACCGCCCCCCCGCACCAACCAGCGGCTGTCCCACGGCGACTTCGTCCTTTCCCAGATCGCGGCCGAAAACGCAGACCGGCGCCTGCAAATTCCCCGCGAATAGCACAGGTTGAAGCGGATCGCGTTTCTCTCGCTCGTAAACGGGCGTGTCGACGGGAAACTCGGCCCGCTCGGCTTCTTTGCGTACCGCCGCCACCAGCGCCTCGATCGTTCGCATCGGCTCAACTTCCCGGGGAACATTCGGCCGAATCAATCCGGCCAGTCCGAACGATCCGTGAACGGCACGTGTCGTTCCATTGCGGAGAATTTGCTACGATAGCACGTCTTGCCTCGTCCGAGGCGTGATTGGTTGACGAAAAGGGTGCACCGGCTCATGACGCGGATAGCGATCTACGACACGACTTTGCGCGACGGCAGTCAGGGTGAAGGGGTCAACTTCTCTCTCCAGGACAAGTTACTCATTACAAGCCGCCTCGACGAGTTGGGTGTCGACTACATTGAAGGTGGCTACCCGCTTTCGAACCCCAAAGATGCCGCCTATTTTCGCGAGGTGCTCGACCTGCCGCTTAAGCAAGCGAAGGTGACCGCCTTTGGTATGACCAGGCGTCGCGACTGCGCCCCCGAAGACGACACCGGGATGCAGGCGCTCGTCGCCGCCAAAACGCCGGCCGTCACAGTGGTTGGCAAGTCGTGGGACCTGCACGTGCTCGAAGTTCTCTCCGTCTCGCTCGAAGAGAACTTGAGGATGATCGGCGATTCGGTGGGCTTCCTGAACGCCAACGTTCCCGAAGTCCTCTACGACGCCGAGCACTTCTTCGACGGCTACAAACGCAACCGCGACTACGCCTTGAAAACGATTCAGGCGGCGGCCGATGCTGGCGCGAAGTGGATTGTTCTTTGCGACACGAACGGTGGCACGCTTCCAGAAGAAATCGCCGAAACCGTCGCGGTCGTTCGCAAAACGCTAAGCGTGCCCGTCGGTATCCACACGCATAATGATGGCGAGCTAGCGGTGGCCAACACGCTCGCGGCGATTCGCCAAGGGGCGACGCAGGTTCAAGGGACGATCAACGGCATCGGCGAGCGTTGCGGCAACGTCGATCTTTGCTCGGTGATCGCCAATCTCGCGCTCAAGTATCAGGGATATGACCTGCTAGTGCCGGGAAGCCTCGCCAAGCTCGCCGAAGTCTCGCGTTACGTCTACGAAACCGCGAACATGAACTTCCGCCCGGGTCAGGCGTTCGTCGGCACGAGCGCCTTCGCCCACAAGGGTGGCATGCATGTTCACGGCGTTCGCAAAATCGCGCACTCGTATGAGCACATCGACCCGACACTCGTCGGCAACGAACGTCGCGTGCTGGTGAGCGAACTTTCGGGCAAGTCGAACATTGCGGAAAAGCTCGGCGAACACGCACTCGAGGGCAACCCCGCATTGCTCGCCAAGGTACTCGACCGCGTACAGGACCTCGAAAACGAAGGCTATCAGTTCGAAGCGGCGGAAGCGTCGTTCGTCTTGCTCGTCGAAAAGCTCGCAGGCCGCTATCAACCGCGGTTTGAGCGACTGGGCTATCAAGTAAGCGTCGCCGGTCGAGCCGATGGCGAAGCCGTTACCGAAGCGACGGTCAAACTCAAGGTCAAGGACCGCACCGAGCACACCGTAAGCGAAGGCGACGGCCCGGTGAACGCCCTCGACGGTGCTTTACGCAAAGCGCTTTCCATTCACTTTCCGCGACTCGCCGAGATGCGCCTCGTCGACTACAAAGTACGCGTCATTAATGGTCGCGACGGTACCGCTGCTCGAGTACGCGTGGTGATCGAAAGCCAGGACAACGACTCCGTCTGGGGCACCGTCGGCGTCTCGGAAAACGTGATCGAGGCGAGCTGGCTCGCTTTGGTCGATGCTTTCGAACACAAGCTGTCCAAGGATGAGCGGGCACGCCAGCCGCGGCCCGTCGCCGCCGCTCAGGCGTAATTGATCGCGGTCGTCGCGAGTGCCATCCGGCTGCGCCCGTTCGCTCCCTATCCATACATCACTATTGATCTGGAAAGACTGTCACGGCCATGTCACTCGCCGACCTCCCCAAGGCCTACGAACCGCAGAGCGCCCAGTCGCGCTGGTACGCCTTCTGGCTCGAAAAAGGCTATTTTCACGCCAATCCCGCAAGCGACAAGCCGCCCTACACGATCGTCATTCCGCCGCCAAACGTCACTGGAGCGCTCCACCTCGGACATGCGCTCAACAATACGATTCAAGATATTTTGATTCGCTGGAAGCGCATGCAGGGGTTTGAAACCCTCTGGATGCCCGGGACCGACCACGCCGGCATCGCTACTCAGGCGGTGGTCGAAACTCGCTTGCGCAAGGAAGAAAACAAGACCCGGCACGACGTTGGCCGTGAAGGTCTGGTCGAGCGCATCTGGGCCTGGAAGGACGAATACGAACAGCGCATTTTGAGCCAGCTTCGCCTGATGGGCTGCTCGTGCGACTGGGATCGCACCCGTTTCACACTCGACCCCATTTGCGCGCGGGCCGTCCGCGAAACCTTCTTCCGCCTCTTCCAGGCCGACAAGATTTTCCGCGGCAAACGCCTGGTGAACTGGGACACCCACCTCCGCACGGCCGTCGCCGACGACGAGATCGAATACATCGAGCAGGCCGGCCATTTGTGGTCGATTCGCTATCCCGTGACCGGCTCAGACGAGTCGCTGGTCGTCGCCACGACACGCCCCGAAACGATGCTTGGCGACACCGCCGTGGCCGTCCATCCTGAAGATCCGCGGTTCAAGCACCTGATCGGCAAAACGCTCACACTGCCGCTCATGAATCGGCCGATTCCGATCATTGCCGACGGCATCCTCGTCGATCCCAAGTTCGGCACCGGCTGCGTGAAGGTGACTCCCGCGCACGACCCGAACGACTATCAAACCGGTCTCCGTCACAACCTGCCGCAGATCAACCTGCTCAACCCCGACGGCACCTACAACGAAAACGCTGGCGCGTATGCCGGAATTGATCGTCGCGAAGTGCGCAAGCGCGTGGTGGCCGATCTCGAAGAGCAGGGCCTACTCGTCAAGGTCGAGCCGTACGCCAATCGCGTCGGCCTATCTGACCGCAGCAAAACTCCCATCGAGCCGTACCTTTCCGACCAGTGGTTTGTCCGCATGACCGACGGAACCAATGGCGAACAGGGATTGGCTCAAGTGGCGATGGATGCGGTCACGTCCGGCCGCGTGCAGATTCACCCCGAGCGCTATGCCAAGAGCTACCTCGATTGGCTGGGCGAGAAGCGCGATTGGTGCATCAGCCGCCAGCTTTGGTGGGGACATCGTATTCCCATTTGGCACTGCGGAACTTGCTCGGAATCCGAAATCTCGCGTGCCTTCGCCGGACGCGATGACGTGGCCTGGCGCGCCGCAGAATCAGGCGGCTGGCTGATTTGCTCGACTTCAGACCTTGCTGAAGATGTGCTCGGTGCGCCGCACGTTCTGACACAGGATCCCGACGTCCTCGACACCTGGTTCAGCTCGGCGCTCTGGCCGCACTCAACGCTCGGCTGGCCCGAACCGACGGCGGAACTCGCGAAGTTTTATCCCACCAGCGTGCTTTCCACCGCGCGTGACATCATCACGCTCTGGGTCGCGCGCATGGTGATCTTCGGCGAGTTCAACATGAACGACGTCCCATTCAAGGATGTGTTCATTCATCCTGTGATTCAGGACGGCAAGGGGCAGCGGATGTCAAAATCCGCCGGCAACGGCATTGATCCTGTCGACATCATCGACCTCTACGGCGCCGATGCTTTGCGATTCACCCTCGCCTCCGCCGCGACCGAGACACAAGACCTTCGCATGCCCGTCGACAAGGCTAAGCTGCCCGACGGCCGCGAGGTGAATACTTCCGAACGCTTCGAGCAGGGTCGCACGTTCCCCAACAAGTTCTGGAACGCCGCGCGGTTCGCGCTGATGAATCTGGAGGGCTACGAGCCGGGCGAACTTTCGCACGGCGATCTGACGATCGACGATCGCTGGATTCTCAGCCTGCTCGAACGAACCGCGCGTGATTTGACGAACGACCTCAACTCCTTCGCATTCGCCGAGGCTTCGAAGCGCCTACGCGACTTCACCTGGAACGATTTCTGCGACTGGTACGTCGAGTTCGCCAAGGCTCGCCTCCGCGACCCCGAAACGCGTCCCGTGGCACAACGCGTGCTTGCGGCCGTGCTCGACGGTCTCTGCCGCCTGCTTCATCCGGTCATTCCGTTCGTCACCGAGCAAGTCTGGCAGGCGCTTGGCGAAATTGCACCGCAGCGAGGCTTCCCGACGCCGGAGACGGCGGCCGAGAGCGTGTGCATCGCCCAATGGCCCAGCTATCCGGCTGACTGGCACGATGCCGAGGCCGAGTCAATCGTCGCGCAGTGGCAGGAAAAAATCGCCGCAATTCGCAACCTTCGCGCCGAACGCAACGTGCCCACTGCGGCAAAAGTCGCCCCGATTATCATCGTCAACGAAGCTCTCGGCGCGACGCTCCGCGAGGGTGAGGCGCACATCAAGAGCCTGACCAACGCGGCATCGGTCACGATCACGACATCGGCCGATCGACCAGCCGAATCGGCGGTGACCGTGCTGGGCGATGCCGAAGTGATTCTCCCGCTCGAAGGTCTCATCGACCGCAAGGCAGAAGAGGAACGAAACCGCAAAGCGCTCGCGAACGTCGACAAGCAACTGGCGTCGATTGACGGCAAGTTGAACAACGATCAGTTCGTATCCCGCGCCAAGCCGGAAGTTGTTGAGGATTTGCGAGCCAAACGTGCCGAGCTTGTTTCGCAGCGTGAGAGCGTTTTGAAGCTGTTGCCAAATCAATAAGTCATAAGTCGAGCCGGGGACGATCAGACACATCGTCCCCGGCAACGACCGTAAGTCAGTCAATCTTCACGCGCACAAGCTTCATGATACGGCCCGAGACGTTCCAATCCTGAACGTACAGGTTGCCGTCCTTATCCCACGACGATCCGTGGGTGCCGCTGAAAATGCCCTCGATCCACTTTTCCTGCGGCACGTTGAAATTGCCGCCTTGCTTGGGATCGGGATTGAAGCCGAGCACCGACATGATGTGGTTCGTCTTGTTGAGAATCACGACGCGGCCTTGAAGGTCGGGCACCGAAACGTAATCGCCCTGAACCTGCGCCGAAGTTGGCATTCCCAGCCCCGTCACCACTTCCCCGACGAACTTTCCTTCGAGGGTATAGTGCACCAGGCGGCCCTTGGGCATGTGGTTGCGATCGCAAACCAAAAGCAGTGGCGGGTTATACCGCGTGTCCAGCGTCATGCCGTGCGCGGTGTTGAATTCTTCGAGACCGTTCCCCTTCTTGCCAAAGTGGCTAAGGTATTTGCCGTTCTTGTCAAACTTGAAGATGTGATTGCTGGCATAACCGTCAGAAAGGTAAATGTCGCCGTTGGGGGCGACGGTGATGGCCGTTGGGTTGAACGGTCCCGCGGGAAGATCAGACTCCTTGGGGAAGGGCAGGTGAAGCACGATGTTGCCGGTTTCGGCATTGAACTTCATCCCTTCGGCATTCGCGTTACGGGCGGCGTAAATGAATTCGCCTCCCTCTTCTTCGCGAATTTTCATGTCGTGCATGTCGGAGTACTTGTCACCCAGAAACTTGCGGATCACCTTGCCATCCGGCGAGAACACGAACACACCCGCATGAGCGCTGGTGTAAATATTCCCAGCCTTGTCGACAACGACACTGCCATGGCACGAGCCAATCGCCGACTTGCCTTCGGTCGTCAGGCCCCAACCGGGCACGGTATCGAACGTCATCAGGCCGCAGCCCATACGGACCGGTTTGGCCGGCTCGGCCGCGGAAATTGCCGGAGCGATGGCCAGCACGAGGGCAGCAGCGATGGAAACCTGACGGTTCATCATGAATCGATCCTCCTGGTTGTGTGAAGCATCGTAGAGGCTGGCGGGGCGGCTGGCGAACCAGTTTCGTTTGGAGCACGACCTTGGGGCAAGGCGCCGCGAGGAGCCACATTATGAAGCGACGGTCAGCTCAATTCAACCAGCGTACGCCCGACCTTCCGATTCGCGATTTCTCGTGCGGAATTGGCCTAGAATTGACTCGCCGGTCGCACGCGCCGCGTTGACGGCCCTGCAAACCGGCTTTATCATGAACCTGGGTGGCAAACGGCGACTGCTGAGCCATGGTTGCAATGGTGTCAGTCGCAGGTCGCGCCAGATGTCAGATGCCGAAAAGGGGCGACCGTCGTGATCCAGATGGAACTGACTCGGATCATTATCAGTGAAAACAATGAACAGCAGATTATCTTCTTGCGCGAAGTCGATGGCGAGCGTACTTTTCCCATCGTAATTGGCCTGTTTGAAGCGACGAGCATCGAACGCAGAGTCAAGCAACAGCCCGCGCCTCGCCCTCTGACGCACGACCTGCTCGCAAGCACGATCGAGCTTCTGGGTGGCGAGTTGCAGGACATTTACATCTGCGAGCTACGCGAACACACGTATTACGCCAAGCTGCGAATCAAGCACGACGGCGAACTGATCGAAGTCGATTCGCGGCCCAGCGATGCCATCGCCGTGGCGGTTACGGTTGATGTTCCGATTTATGTGGCGGAAGACATTATTGACGAAGTCGGCCACTGATGAGTTAATAGTCTGGTCAACCAGCGCCCTCCGGAGGGGTGGCAGAGTGGTCGATTGCGGCGGTCTTGAAAACCGCAGAGCCGAAAGGTTCCGGGGGTTCGAATCCCTCCCCCTCCGCTTGTCCGACAGTAACCGGCTGTACCCGACAAGAGGCGTCTAACGCCTCTTTTTTCATAGACTTAAGTCGAATCGTCAGGTGGCGGAATGAGCCCTTCTTCGAAGGTTCTGTTTCGCCAGCTTCCGACGCTGCATGTCCCGTTCCGTCCTCTCGGTAGGGCAAGGAAAGGGCAAACTGTTTCTTTATGCGTGCTTCCATTCCCGCCACTGGCTTCGATTCCGAGCGTGGTGCGGACACTCCCGCCAAGGCGTCGAGCGCGTTGGTTTGGTCGGCAACCTCTGCGTGCGCGTAGACGCCGAACGTCAGCGTCGGGGTCGAATGCCGGGCGAGGCTCTGCACCGTTTTCACCGAGGCTCCGCTCATGGCGAGAGCCGTGATGTAGGAGTGTCGGAGTGAGTGGAGGTCCGCGTACTCGCCCTTCGCGTTCTGGTATGGGATTACAGCGACCTGAAGATCGTGCTTGATCAGTTCGGCCGGATGGGTCAGTTTGCCGAACACTGGCTATCCCGCTGGCTTGGACGCGATCCACGGACGAAGTGCGTCGGCCAGGAAGGCGTGAATGGGCTGAATGTCGTCGCGACGGCGTTTCGAGTGCCCGGCCCTGACCATTACGGTTGGCGGTACGCCTCCCAAATTGAACACCTCGGGCGTCAGGGTTCGCAGTTCGTTGGCTCGGAATCCTGTCCCGGCCGCGAGGCGGTAGAGTGCCGCACGGTCGCTTCCGGTGAGCCCCATGAATACTCCGCCCTTCTCAGCCGCATGGAAAAGCCGGTCGAGTTCTTCGGCACTCAAAGCACGGCGAATGCGGCGGCGGTCAGGATCAGGGTTAGGCGGTGAGACGTGCGCGAGCGTGTTCTCCCGAGTCCGCCCGTCTTTGAACAACCATTGCGAGAAGCCTTTGAACTGGCGCACGTAATGGTGAATTGTCCGAAGCGACGCTCCTTCGTCACGCACAATCTTCAACGCGGCTTGGAATCGCGACGGCACGAAGTCGGAAAGTCTCTTGAATCGAGCCAACTCGATGATGCGAGTACAGCGGAACCGAACAAGGTCGGCATGCCGTTTGGTTCCGCGTGAAGCCAGGTAGGCGTGATAATCGTCGAGGTGAGTCGCAGGAGGTTTGTTCTCCTGTGCTACGTAGCCGATGGTCTTTCGGTCAATCTGCCCTGCTTTGAGTTTGATCACGTCCGTCTCGACGCCTGCCGCAATCCGCTCGGTCTCGCGGCGATCCGGGCATCCCTTCCGCTCACGCTGGACGCCGTTTTCGTCAACGAATCTATAGTGCCAAACGCCACTACGCTTGCGAAACGATGCCATCGACTTCGCCTCTCAGGTCGGGACGCCCGCCGCCAGTGTGTCACGATCAAATCTAAGGCAGGTGGCCAGTAGTGCACTCGATTTCGATGCAAACCGTCATCGCGTACGTTTGAAGTCTGCACCGGGAGCAGCCAAGGGAAACGGCCACTCCCGGCCGAGTTGCTCAAAGCTGATCCTTGACGCTATCCCAAAGCTCAATCGCTCCCTCGCCGAACCCGCGAACGAAGTCGGTGGTGACGGATCGGTAATCCTCGAATCCCGACTCGTCGGTCCAGAAGCATTCGGCCGCGCGACGATCGCCGTTAGCATCGGGGAAGATCGCGAAAAACACGATCTCGGCCGTGGAGAAAGCTTGATTTGGAGTGTCGATGAGAAGCACTTCCCACCCCTCGCTTGGGTAGACAAGTTTCTCGAGACGTTCAAGTTCGTGAGCCTCCGCGCGTTGCTTCGCCCAATCCTGACCGGCGGCGCGTCCCGCCACGGTCTCATCGTTCTGCCGCTGTGTGCGTGAATTCCGCAACCGAGCAACAACGTCTTGCATGTTTCGCGTGCCTCTCTTGGTGATGGATTCCGCTAATTTCGCCTCGAATGCACGGCAGGCGATGGGCGACCAACTCACGCCCTTTTCTCCGTCCATCCGAGTCTTCAACTCGTCAGGAACGTAAATCGTCATCTTTGCCATGTGTTGAAATCCCCCTTTCGACATGCCGTCTACTTCCAACTATACGTCCATTGGCGGTATCGTCAAGAGTTTAGATGAGTTTTAACCGGACTGCGGGACGGTTTCACTGCGTTCGCGGTGCGCGCACTATGCCTCCGCCTTGTTCTGTTTGAGTCGCTGCCGTCGCAACTCTTCCCCGCGCGTTGGAACCGTCTCTGGGGGAATCGGGCCTTCCTCCAAAAAGACGCCGAGCCACCGGCAAACCTTGTTCAAGCTTTCGGACGTCAGGCCCCGACGTTGCTCGGGGTTGTCCGTCATGAACCGCACCATGATTGACGAGTGCAAGCCCGCGCCTTTGGCCACGGCGTAGGCGGTTAACCCCCTCGCGGTGATGATATCCCGAAGCTGATCGTCGATAGTCCGGGCTCGTCTCTTTGCCATGCGTGCAGACCTTCGGTTAAGCGGATCGCTCAAGGATGGATCGAACCGTGGAGAACGACCACGGCTTGCCGGATTTGGTTGGGACGCCTTTCGTTTCTAGCCATGCGGCGAGGCCGCGAAGGGTCTCGCCTCGCGCCCGCCTGGCTTTGATCTCTTCGATAACCGCCAGTTCGGCCGGATCGGCCGCGAGCCGGTTGGAGTCCACGAGCACGGTTCCGTAAGCCACTTGGCCCCAACGCTCGCCCCTCTGGCGTTTGACTCGGGCGGCCGCTCGGGTCCTTGCTCTTATAAGCAATCGCTCATATTCGCTGAAGGCGTCAACGATGCGTCTCATGAGGACTTCGGCTGGGTCGTCACTGTGGGTTCCCTCGCCGGCCGCGCTGACGATCCGGCAACCTTTCTTGCATACCTCCGCCTCGACCATCGCGATAACAAGGGGATCTCGAGCGAGCCGATCACGTTTGGCGGTCAGCAGTACGTCGCCTTTCCGCAACTCTGCGAGTGCATCAATCAGGCCAAGCCTTTTGTCTAGCGCTGCACTGCCGCTGAGGTGATCGACATACGGCCCGATTGGCTCGTAACCCTCCCGCTCGGCCCACTGTCGGCATGCATTCAACTGAGATTCAAGCCCCAGACCGGACGCGCCTTGCTCGTCGGTCGAGACCCTTGTGACGATGACTGCCCGCATTTATACGCCTCATAGTCCCGGGTTTCATAGGCTATTCCCAAGACTATATATGCCGTGAAGCGCAGCCGCAATGCCTTGTCACGTCGCTGAGACTGCTTATGCGTTGTCTCTTGTGCGCCGTGGGTCAATGATGCACGCTACTTACCCGCGAGAAACCGGGTGTGCCTACATTCGGCCTTCGACCGACCGAAGGATGCTTGTACGCGATCGAACGAACTAAGCGCGTCGTCAATGCGATTTGCGATCGAATGTAGTGGTTCGTCAAGGACGTTCGCGAACTCAGGGTATTCAAGCGGGTCGAGATCGGCGGGAAGCGCGTTGTCGATCGCGAGAACCAAGCCGGCGGCCGCATGGCGAAGCTCGACGAGATCCCGGTTGTAATCTTTGATTCGCTGGCTGCGTGTCTTGCTCAATGTTGCCTCGGGTCAAAAGAGGGTTCGGAATGCAGTAACGCGATGTTTTGCGGGTAGCGTGCGACCTTCGGGCCATGTCCCGCGAACAAGGTAGCGTAGTGCGTCGATGGGGTCTTCAAACGGCGATTGATCCTGCCGCGGGACGTCCAGATACTCGCCCCCTCGTTCAGCGCGGGCGTAGTTTCGGAATCCCTCAATGAGTCCCGCGCATCGAGGGTGAATGATGATGTCTCGGCGATCGAGCAACCCGGTTACGGCGTCGAGTGAGTCTGTCACCGGTCCCGGTGGGCTAGGGTTCAACGCTCGCGTGAAAACCACGGCGTATTCCTGGTATGCGGCAACGCCGATGCTTGTCCGGGCCGCGCTGGCAGGGTCGATCCAAACTTGGTCGAGCCGTCCCCCCGGACACTCGCGGTTGAACACTTCCATGATCGCCTGTGCGTTGGCCGCGCTGAATCGGTCCTGTGCCAAGTAGTCAGCGAAGATGGTGAACTCCATGCGGCGGCCACTATCAATCCGTCGAACTTGGCCGAGCACTGCGGCGGTCGTTCGCGAGGTTCCCGCATCAATGCCGATGATGACTGGCCGCGAGGGGTCGAAGGCTGCTTTCTCAGAGATGTGCACGCTGGGGTCAAACGTGTTAAACCATGCGGATTCGTTCACTTCGATTAGGTGCCCTTCGATCTCTTGTCGGGCGAACTTAGTCCCGCTGTACAACGCCAAGATTTGGTCCACGAACTCAGTCGATAGGTGCCTGCGGTTGTCCAGTGTGCTTGCGTTCGTGGTGATGGTTGTCGGAGCCTTGGCCAGCTCGATCAGCGTAGCGGTGCGGCGAGGCGTCGTGCTTACGAACGTCTTTGCGTTCCCTTTGCGAACGGCCAGACTCAAATTCCGCCATGCGTCGCGCGGTCGAGACCATGCCCCCAACTCATCAACCCATGCGAAATCACAATTGGGGCCGCGAAATTGTTCAGGATCTTCGCCGGAGAGAAGCAAGGCCTTCACCCCGTTCGGCCAGACAAGCGAGCGGCGGCTTGGGAAGTATTTCGGGCGAGCCCAAGGGGGGCTTGCGTCCAGCACCGCCGAAACCATGATGTCGCGTACGTCGCTGGCGGTTGGGCCAGCCAGGATCGGGGCTCGCACTTCGCCACGTTGAACCAAGTTGATCAGGTATTGGGCCCCGGCAAAACTTTTCCCCGCCCCGCGTCCCGCCTGAAAGAGCCATACCCGCCAAGAGCCTGCGGGGGGGCGTTGCGATTCCCGTGCGCGGGGATGCTCTACGCACTGGCCAGGTTCCACGCCACACGGACAATCGAGCCCGAACCAATCATAGCGGGTACTGTCCTCGGGACTCGGCTCGCCCGTGGCGCGGGCTTGGGCGATCGCCCTGATACGTCGCATGTCGCCTAGCAGACCGTCGAGGTTCATTGGGAGGCGTCCTTCGGCGTGAGCATCGCCTTCACTTCCGCGATCTCCTTTTTGAGTTCGCTGAATACGGAAACGCTCACAAGTTCTCCCAGAATCGCCCTGCACGCTCCGAGCCTGACCGCTTCGGCCGACGCCCCTGTCGCCAGTTTGCCGAGTTCTCGGACGGCTTTAGCCGCCAAAGTTGTCAGGCGTCCGATGATCTCATCTCGGATCCGCCCGCGAATCATTTCGACCTCCGCCTTGAATCCGGGTAACGCACGCCAGTCGTAAAGCGTCCTTTCCGCGATGCCAAGTTCCTCGGCAACAGACTTCACGGTGCGACCACCCGCGAACATGCCGGCGACCGTTACTTGTTGTGGGCTGAGCGAAGAACCTGTGGAAACCTGCGGTTTTCTGCGATCCGATTTGCTCATGTGCTCATTCCTAGAAAACGAACCGGGAAGCGTCCATGCGCCCCGGAACGTCCCACGCCAGGCGGCGGCGGGAATCGGTTGAATCAAGGGTTGCTCATAGGACTGCGGCCATAGGCGACGGTCTGCGATGAGAAGAGCCCGCCTCGGAGTGCTCCGACGACTGCTTCGCCTCGCTCGCCTGCGGATCGCCTGTGGTTGGCCTGTGCGATCTCTTCCAACCGGCTTGCGCTCGGCGGTTCGACGCCTTGCAGATTCGCGGCTCGCGCTGCTTGATCCTGGTACGCTGCAATCTGGGCTAGCGCGGCTTCACGCTCGCGTTCCAGGCCTGCAGTGTCTTCATCGGAAAGATGCTGCAAAACCTCGGTGGGGAATCGACTCAGGCCGTCGCGGCTGATGACTGCTGCGGTCCATTCCGGGAATGCGGTCTGGTTCCGGGTTGCCGTCTCTTCGGCCTGTTGGGCGGCGATGTAGAGGGCCTTCGCTTCGCTGGCGTTGCCGTCGGCGAGAACTTCGGCGATGTGCTGTTGGAGTCGAGCATTATCGAGGGTAGGGATCTGCCGGACTCGAGCAGCGACTAGGAACGGGTTCACTTCATCGTGCGGCGTCAAAACTTGGGCGACACGAAGCCGAACGTCGGGATCCAAGACGAGATGCTGTTGGGCGGCGAGTTCCCGTTTGAGGTATTCCGCCTTCGAGGCGTCGCCAGACCTCAGCGCGAGGGCGTGCTGATCGACAAGTACGCCGATTGAAGGGAACTTGGCGGCGGGATCGCGATGGAAGTCGAGCCGCGAAACTTCGTCGTCCCAATGGTTTTTGCGGTTGTTGATCTCAAGTTCGCGAGCGACGCGCTCGGTGGCTTGAAGCTGCCTTTCCGCCATGAGTGCGGCCGGGTCTATCTTTGGCTCCGCGAGCCGCTTCGGCTTCAAGGCTTCCCCCACCAGTTCGCCGTATCGCGAGCCTCCGCTCGTGTACTGCTGGGCTTCCCGATTCAGTCGAGCGACTTCTTCTGAAAGCCGCTGTCCCAAAAGTTCGCGGGCTGATTTCAGGGTGCGATCGCCCCGCTTCACTTCATTGGCCAGGCCGTCGGCATATCCTTGAAACTCGGCCTGTGCGGCGGCGGTCACGGAAGCAAAACGACTCGGCATCCTCATGGCGGCAAACTGTGCCTGATTCATCGGTAACTCCTGTTGCGATTGATGTCGATGGTCAAAAGACCCGTTTGGTTGTTGGGTGCGGTGAACCGGTCCACCCCGGTTGCGTCGTCTCAAGCCGACCGGGGTTGGTTTGGATCAGCGCGGCGACTTCGGTGATCACGGCGGCCAAAAGGTTCATGATCTCGACGCAGTCGAACACCTCGTTCGACACCTCTCCATGTGCCCTTGGGTGGCCACTTGTGAAATTATCAATAACAGATTGAATGTTACGGATTGCAAAGCATGACGTAAGTGATCGCTCGGCCAGTCCGGCAAGTTTGGGGTCAACCGCGTTCGCTTCGATCAAGGCGCGGAGCACGCCCGGTAACCCGCCTGATCTGAGTGTGTGGAATGTGGCCCCGCTCGCCTTGAGCTTCGGTGACTTCACGATGCGTTCTCCAGTTGGATCAATGACAGGCACTCGCTGATTGCTGCGTTGACCAGTTGGGCAGCAGCGGCGAGGTCGTCTGCGGCGTCCCTGCATGTCGAAAGGTCTGCGGTCCCATTGTTCAGGATACGGCCGAGTTCGCTCTCAAATACGCGGACCGCCTTGCAATTTACGACCATTCTCCTCGCGAGGTTGGCACGCTTACCGCTGACGTTGTTTGCCACGAGAACCGAATTTAACAGCGAGCGAAATCCACACCGCTTCAAGTATGTGAGTGTTGCTCCGCTCAATGCGATCTCTGCTTTGCTCATTGGTGCGTACCTCCTGGGTCTGTGCTCAAAAGCTGTGCGCCGATGAACCATGACGCACAAACGAGGTGTTCAGTACGTGCAGCCACCGCGATTTGTCCCGCGCGACGGCCACAAGTCTTGCACGAGGCAATCAATCGAACGGCTCGCGGCACAGACTTCGCATGCACTTCCAAGCGTCTTGATGTCGGCCATTACTTCGCCTTCACCTGGCGGGTCTCGATGATCACGTACCCCAAGCCGAAGCACTTCGGGCACATCGAGAATTTCGTGCGTCCCTTGCCACCGCATCCGCCATCCTGCGTGCTCATGCACAACTTCCAGTCGGACGGGTCGGGCGTCTTCAAGAGCACCTGAATCCGCTTCATGTAGGGTGGCAAACCCTTTTCCTTCATCCCCTTGTTCTCGCGGCGGAAGAACGCACGCAAGGAATCCATCACGGGATCTTCTACGTCGTTCGCGTGGCGGAACGCGATCGCGTCTTTCTCGAACTCAGGGCGTAGTTTCTCCGATAGTTGCTTCCACAATGGCAAGCGGCGAACCCAATCCTCGTCAGTGACTTCATCTTCGCCGGCGTCGCGTTCCTGCTTGGGTTTGTCGGGCGCTCCGTGGTCCGTGACGCTCACCTTGACGTCCGCACCGATCATCCCCGACTTGCGAAGCTGGGCCACGTCGCGAGGCTCGGGAGCCGCCTTCCCGTTCACAGTAGTATTCGGATTCACCGGCGGTTCGGCCCGCTTCGCCTTCGCTTTCTTCAGCGCGGAGGTGGTCAGTTTTCCGCCGTTCGCGGCCGCCGCATCGGCGACGATCGCGAGTTGTTCGGCGGGCTTTTCGCTGGCGATGACGCGGGCCTGGCGTTCGTTCTGGATGACGTCGGTTCCGACGTTCCGAGCGACTTTCGCGGCGGCGATGAGTTGGCGCGACCGACGAGTCGTGAACCCCCACTTACCCCAACAATACGCATCAAAATTGTCGTATTTGTTCTGATAAAGCCGCTTCTCTTGGACCGTATGCAGAGCGTCAGCAACCTCAAGGAATCCTGTGAGCCCAGCGGCGATAACCCGCTCACAGTCGTCGAGTTGTGCAAGTTCGTCGGCGGTGAGTTCACGCAGGGCGGAACCACTGGTTCCGGGAGCGACGTTAGCCGTGCTCATGCTGACCTCCGGGCACGCATCCGCGCCGCAAAGTCGATTTCATGCCACGCTCGCTGCCAGTCGTAGCGATCGCGGTGGCCCCCAAAAATCCGGTGTTGCTCGCCGGGCGGGAGCGCGTCGAACTTCGCGCGGCTCTCGGTGTTGAGCCGGTCCGCAAACTGCTGAACGTCGCGGCTGACTGGGCGGGCGGTCGGTGGCATGGGGTCAAATCCGAGGGTGAGTTTCGGCGGTGCGTCCGAGAAAGCCTCTGTCTGGCCCGTGGTGGGGGTCACAGGCTCGTGTGGAGAATCTTGGGCGGGAACGGCCTGCGGTGGTTCCTGTGAGAAACCAGTGTGCTCGGGTTCGCTATTGGGGATGAGGACGCGGGGATCGTGGAGAATGCTGACCTCATCGAGGAAGTCGTCAGGATCGGGTGGAAACGATGCTTCGGCGAAATCCTGCTCCCAATCCTTGATTTCATCTTGGGATAATTCGGTATCCTGGGTGGCTTCGGGGATTTGTGAAAAATCAGACTCCTCGCGTACCCACGCGTGAGGGGAGTGAAATATCTCTCTTGAACACGGAATACAATTCGTCCATCGTTTTGAGGGGACATCAACGCTTATATGTTCTCCATAAATCTGATCCAGGTTGAGCGTTGTGTAACGGATCGACGTCGTTCTAGCCTTGCGGATCGTCACGCAACTGATGTAGCCCAATCGCTTGAGTTGACAAACGGCCCGCTCCACAGTCGGGACGCTGATTCCGAGGGCTCGTGCGATCCTCTCATCGCTCGGCCAGCACGTACGGGTGGGATTCAATCGCACGTGTCTGGCGAATTGCTCCAGTACGGCCCGCTGCGTCAGCGTGAGGATGAGATCGCCACGGATCGACGCCGCCCAGGCGTCGAAGTATGTCAGGCGTTTCTTTCGGGACGGTCTTGCCAGTTGGCCGATAGTCGCTGTAACTTGCATGTGATGTCGCTCCTGATGATTCCAGGGGTGGACAGAAACGCCCCCGGCCGTGAACCGGGGGTTTTTTGTTGCGCTCAGCGTGATGAAAACCATGCAGCGACCGTCGCAGGAGCCCAAAGCGGCATATTGCCGATGGTACGATCCGGCAGGGGGAATCTGCCGGCGCTTCGTTCGCGCTCGATCGTCCTTCGACTGATGCCGAGAAGCTCGGCGATCTCGGCTAGGCGATAGGCCAAAAGTTCGGGCGGCGCTGATTTGGCGGTCTTAGACATGGCAAGGGCCCCGGGTGCGTTTCGAGCAACACAGGGTCCATTGCGCCAGATTACTTAGCTAATTGCAAGATCGAAAAATGCATGACATCCAATTGAGTCAATATCGACATCGATATTGACTGGGTGATTGAGTCAATATCGATATCAGTATTGACTGAATGATCAACGACACTGGCATTAAGTCCCACGCGCGGGAATTGGCTCGGCCGCTCGGCCGGTGGTCACAAGCCTCATCGTCACCAGGCGTCCCACGCTTCACGGTCGATGGTCACAACCCCGTTGGCCTGGCGTGCTGCCGTTCCCCATCGCTGGCATGTGTAGCCAGATGGGAGGAATTCACCGGCGGGTGCAACTTCCTCGATCACGAACAACCGGCCAGTAGCAGATTGAAGCGTATCAATGAGTTCGTGCGGGCTTTGGATCATGGCGATAATGTCGTCACCACGGATAACTTGTAGCATGGCGTGAACCGCGATCGAGCATGCGCCGCAAGAGAAACCATTGTTAAAGTGCGCATGCCGAAAGAAAATTTATATCATATGCAGGTATTTGCAATGCGCACATATGAACCAGGCGGCCTCATCCCCATCAGCGCCTTCATATCCGTTGACGCTTCCCTTTTTTCCGCAAATCGGACATTTCTCCCACTCGTACATGCCCACAATTTCGCGCATTGTCAATGAGCGTTTCAGTTGGTCAGAAAGCAACTGCTCTTCCTTCTTCTCGACCTCTATAAGTTCGTTCGTTGGATGCTCGCCGATTGCTTTCAGCGCCGCGCTGAATGTATCGGTGACAAGTAGTAGTTTATGCTTTGTTTTTTTCTTATACTCATCCTTAAGCATTTCGATGTTATCGTGAAATGTGTGGTCCTTAGTTACGATAATGAGGTCGTCTTTCGCGTGCTTGATCAGAAGTTCCCAGATCACCTCATCGCCTATCGTGTGCTTGTCTGGTGAACATGGGGGGTTGCCTAGCAGTTTACGCATTTGCGCTAATTTAATTGCATCGTCTGTGAGCGGCAACCTTTCGACCTTGTGGTCTGTAACCAGGGCAAGAAATTTTTTGGTAACAGGATCTTTTTTCTCATCTTCAATCATTGTTTCCAAATGCTTGGTGATCTCTTTACCTTTATCTTGGTAAGCCTTGCGAAGCTTAGTGAGTTCGTCGTGCTCTGGAAGAGCAAGAAGAACAGCGGTTGTATACGGCGCCGCGATATCCATCGTCTTCTTAAACTGAGATGACAACCACTTTAGAGTGCTCACTCGATTGCGGCGGAATTCGACTATCGTCTGTTCGGTGAGAACCAAATGCTCCTTATATGCTTGTAATTGATCGAAGACATTGAGTTTTTCCGAAGCGGCCTGATAAAAATCAACAAAGCGGTTTGTGTCTGGGTAGATCTTCGCCACGGAGCTAACTCCTCTTCGATAATCATTCAGTGACGAACAATATAACGCGTTTGAACCCCGGTGACAGCGTGCACCGCGAATGCTGACACAATGCTGGCAGGCGTTATCGGGGTTCACTCATGATTTCGGCCATGTGTCGATCGTTTCGATTCACCACAACCGCATTTTGCCGACAAGTCGGTCAGGCTCGGGGGGAATCGGCCGGCGGATCGCTCGCGTTCGAGAGCAGGCTCCGCACGTGAGTTACCGACTGCTCTTCTTCCCGACCGCATTCCTAACGATCGCCAAAACGGCCGCCCGGATCTCTGGGGGGAGATCGCCCCATGCGGCGACGATCTCGGCGAGATCAGAGGGGGTCTCTGCCGCTGTGTAGGGCAGTCCTAGGGATGGGTGTTCGCTTATAATTGCGGAAGTCGTTTGAGCGTTGCCATTTGTATCGGCGTATGATACGGTCTTGAAAACCGCAGAGCCGAAAGGTTCCGGGGGTTCGAATCCCTCCCCCTCCGCTTCGCCTGCGGCGAAGAGAGAGTTGACCGGAGAAAGTTGACAGTAGAACTGACGACTTTCTCGGATCGCTCAATTTATTCACGGGCTGATCGCGACGCTTTCCCCAAGCGAGACCAGCGATGATCGTCCAAAGAGTTGTGATTTGTTGCCTGCTCCTGGGCACCGCCCCGGCGCTTGCATTCGGCGACGACACGTCCGTCAAGCTTGCGAGCTTACCTGCTGCGGTCCGAAAGACGATCAGCGACGCAGCAAAGCCGGCCAAAGTCGACACCGTTACAAAGTCGACGCAGGACGGCGAAGTCTCTTACAACGTGAAGGTGAGCCGCAACGGCAAGGAATACCGAATCTACGTCGACGACAAGGGCGTGCTAGAGTCGATCAGCCTCGAAGTCTCGGCTAACGTCGTCAAACTCGCCGACTGTCCCGCGAAGGTCAAGGAAACGTTGCTCAAAGAGTCGAATAATGGCAAGTTCGACGAGATCGACACCGAGGTGCGGTACGGCGTTTTGATCTACACCGGAATGACGCAAATCGGCGGACGAGATTACAGCTTGGTCGTCGATGTCAACGGCACGCTAGTCGAAAAGACGCTCGTCATTGCCGAGGAAGACGTCGAATGGAATCAATGCCCGGCCGCTGTCCAACATACGCTCAGAGACCTGGCTCCTGAAGCGAAGGTCACAAGCGCTCTGCGTACCAGCGGTTTTGGGATCGTGGTCTACGAACTGGAGGTCGAAATCGGCAAGCTCCAGTACGATGTCGAGATCACGCACGACGGCGTGCTCATCGATATGTCACTCGCCGATGACGGTTCTGAAGAAGGCCCCGCCGACGAAAAGAAGCCGCCCCTTCCCGGCCTTAAACCGTAGCGGCCAGATCAGCGGACCTGCAGAGCAACGGTAAGGAAATGTTGCGCCTGCTGCATACTGCCAAGCGCCCGGTAATGCCTTGAGCTTGAACCGTGGGCTTGAAGCTGACCCGCGATCAGATTGAGACGATGGCTCGCCATCCGAATCCGCGCATCCGACTGTGCCTGCGGTAAGTGATGCGTGCCCGAACCATGATGAATCCCACGCATTCCGACGTTCAGTGGTCGCATCGACCCCGACGACGAATGGCTGAGGTGCCGCACCGCCGTGCTAATCGAGTGCATCGCACGAACTCGATTGCCATGATAGTCGTGGTCGAGCCGGGCGAGACTCGAATGCACCGAACGAAGTTGCGAAACGATGCCCCGCACGTATCGATTCGAAGCCGCGTAATGGCGAGTCGAACGGTAGCCAACCGAACCCGACACTCGCGGATGTTGCGTGTGAACCAACGCATTGGTGGTCGGCTTGCGTCTCGAGTTCATGCTGACGTTTGGATGAGGATGAGGTGTATTCGTGTGCGACCGCACGTTGGTCGGGTGCGGCATTCGCGGCATCTTCGGCTTGGGAACATGCGCCGAGTGGGGCCTGCGCGGCCCTTTGGCCTCTGTCACCGAGATCCATCCGCCCAACGCCATCGCGACGACCAGCGTAAGAGCACCGAACGCTCGAATCGATTTCATGGAATCCACCCGCGTCCCTGAGGAGACAAGGCCGCACAATCACGCTCCGCACGACAGGCGCGTGCTTGCATTTTGCCCCTCTCCCAAGAGATGGAACACACCTCCGATAAAAAGTTTCGCGGATTCATGGATATCGATCGCATTTTCATTCTGCTGGCACTGAAGCGCCTGCAATATGTTTCAATCTAAACTCTTGTACACTAAAAATAAGATGTGTAAGGTACGTTGTCGAAACAGGTGTATAGGTGGCGTAATTGCGAGAAGTCCAGGTCGGGAGAACCATAATGCTTCGATCTTGTCTCGTGTTCTCTTGGACGATCGCTTTGATCGTCGGCGCAGTTTGTACATCAGTTGCACAATTCGGCGATTCGATCGTGCGAATTGAAGAGATCCCCGCGCCAGCGAGGAAAACAATTTTGCAGGCTGCGAAGCCTATGAAAATCGAAACGGTACACCAAACACTCGAAGCCGGTCTCGAGCTTTACTGGGTCGTCACAACCATAAACGGTAAGGAATTCCAGATCAGCGTCTACGATGACGGCACGTTGATGATCATGGGAGCAAACGAGCGCGACGATGTCATGAAATTCGCCGGATGCCCCGCGCCGGTAAAAGAGACCTTTCTCAACGAATCCAACAACGCCAAGTTCGGCGAGGTCCACAGGCTCCAGCGCCACGGCGATGTGATCCTTTACGAAGCCGAAGTGGAACTCAGCGGCTTGCGTTATTCGCTGCTGATCGAGGCTAACGGAACGCTCGTAGAAAAGTCGCGAACATTCACCAAAACGATCGTAAAACGCTCGAGTCTGCCAAACGCTGTGGAAAAGACACTCAAGCGTTACGCGCCCCGCGCACAGTTGCGCGGCGATATCACGCGCACTCAAGCAGTTGGGCCTGTGTTCTACAAAACTCAGGTCGATCTGCGCCAACTCACATACAACATCAAGATTTCGGAAGACGGCTCGCTTCTTGATATGTCGCTCGTTTTCGAGCCTCAGAACAATGAGCCTGCCGACGAGCCGAAAATGGTCGAGTCCAAGAAGAAGACGAAATCGAAGAAGTAATTTGGACTTTGGGCGTTAGGTTCTCGGCTAACCGAATTGAAAGGACATCTCGTTTCGTCGAGTGCGAAAAGCATGCGCCGGCGAATGGGTCGCCGGCGCCTTCCGGAACGATTCAAAGATTTTGAAAAAACTCTGGCGCCGCCCAGTAAATCAAGTCGGTTAGCGGCGGGTCGATTCCGAACCTCTTGAGCTTCGAGGCCACCTGACCACGATGGTAGGTTCCATGATTGGCAACGTGCCGCAACACCACCCAAGGTGGAACGACGACCGTTCGAGTGCGTCCCTTGAACGTGCGCGGAGTTGCGAGCCATTCGGCTGTAAATCCCGGCAATGCTCGCTCAAAGTCGCCATATGCCTTTTGGAGATGCGCCGCGGCTGAGTCGACCGTTTGAAACGCATCCTGCGATGGAAACGAATCCGTCGGAAGTCCTGCAACTCCGCGCATCCAACCTTCAGTCGCGACGGCGATATGCGCGACGGTCGATTGAATCGAACTCCAGCCTGGTACCGGCTCGGCCGTGTACTGCTCCTGCGTCAGCTTGCGGCAATACTCAAGCATCAGGTCATTCGCCCACTTGGTGTAGGCAAACAGGCTGGCGAAATCGTCGTTCATCGTCACGCTCACTTCGTGCCCTTGTTGAGGTAGATTTTCACGTTGTGTGTCGCGCGTCCTCCGGCAATCAGGTCGGGCCGACCGTCCTCGTTCAAATCCGCCGCAAGCGCGTCCTCAGTCGCCACGCCGCCATCGTCGATGGTGTGACGAACAAAGCCGAGCTTGCCGTCCTTCAACTCGGGGTCGAAGACAAACAGCCCCGGCCCTTTGGGTCCGTTCTTGCTGTCCTTGTTGGGATCGCGCTGGCCGATGATCAACTCTTCGTCACCATCGCCGTCGAGATCCGAACACCAAACCGCATGGCCCCACGTCACGGGCTCGGCAATCAACTGGCGCGACCAGAGCCGTTCGGCCGGGTTCTTGGTGTAAACCACCACCTGGAATCCGTGCCACGGCTCAATTGTCGCGACATATTGCTCGCCCGACTTCAGACGTCCAACCTTCACCTCGCTCGACCCCTTGAATGGGGCCGTTTCCTGATTGCCGGTGCCGATCTTCGTCTTGAACCACTTGCCGTCGTCGCGCCGACTCAGCGAAAACACGCCCTCCCAACCTGCAACGATAATCTCGTTCTTACCATCACCATTGAAATCGGTGATTTGCAGGTTGTGCGTCGTGTGCAAGCTGTCATCGGCCACTTCAACCGGCCAAGGCTCCTTAAACGGATCGGCGGGAACGGAATACACGAGAATCCGGACACCAGATCCTTCGCCCCAGTTCGGCCCTTTGGTGTTTCGTCCTTGCAGCGGCGCAACGACGAGTTGCTTCTTACCGTTGCCCAGAACATCGCCCCAGCGAATGCGATGAAGCGTCGGTTCCGAACCAATCGGAATCACACGCCATTCGCCATCCTTCGCACCGGTGCGAGTCAGCCACTGCAGCGTCCCACCCGTTTTCGTGTTGGCGGGTTGCCACGAAGCGCCGAGGGCAAAATCGATTCGCCCATCGCCGTCGATATCATGTGCCTGCAAGCAAACGTTGTCGCGCTCCGTCGCGTTCTTGATGATAACGTGCTTGTTCCACGACGGATTTTCGTACCAGACGACCGCATCTTCGGCCACTGCCACAACGTCGAGCTTGCCATCGCCATTCACATCCGCGGCCGTCACAGCGTAGCAAACATTGCCGACATGCGGATCGAGCTCCTTCGCCTCGAACGCAGGAAATTCGGCCGCTCGAACAGCCGGAGCGCATAGCCAAAGAAAAACACAAACTGATGCGATTGCGTGCTTGCGCATGGGAGTTCAACCCTGAAGAGTTGCGCGAGTTCGTTTCATCGGGCCACAGTGTCGCCCACGAACGGCCCGGATTCAAGCTCGCGGATTTGCCACCAAGCGATCGACAAACGCAAGCGCCTCTGCCGCACTATGGATTTCACCATCGAGCTGCGCATCACGCACCGAGTCGAGCAAATCGGAAAACCGCGGCCCCGGCTTCAACCCATGTTTCATCAGGTCGTGACCAGTGACTAGTGGCGGCGGGTCGATCGGTCCTTCGGGCTGATCGCGAAGATAGCGCTGGCAATAATCAATATGCTCACGATTTCCATCTGTCGCTTGTGCCACAGCGTCGTGCAAGGCGATCAGGTCGCAAACGTCTGATGACGCCAGCACACGCTTCAGCGCCGATCGCCGCATCGATTCCGCCGTCTTCAGTTCGCCATCGTGTCGCAACAGCCACGCGATCAGGTCGCGTTCGGCGTTCGAAAGTTTGAGATCTTCCGCAACCTGAACCACAAGCGGATTGAGCCCGTGTTTTTGTCGCATCGCCGCAGTTGTTTCCACCCGCGGTCCCAGCGAAACATGGCGGAGCAGGGCGGCCATCGCGAGGGGAAAACTGGGCGTCTGCGGCAACATTGCGATTACGCGTTTGGTCTCGTCCCATGCGCTAGCATCTGTCTCTTTCAGGCGCGCAACCGATGGCAAAATCGTCGTCAGCAAGCCCGACTCATCCACAAATTCAAGCGATCGCACACGAGACGGATGAACGAGCATCTTGCGCCATTCCTGGCCAATCCGCTCCGGCGCAACTTGCGTTACTTCGCTTGCCATCGCAACAATCGCGGCGCGAGTCGTCGGATCAATCGCCAGGTCGAACCTCGACGCAAACCTGGCCGCTCGCAAGAGCCGCAGCTTATCCTCGGCAAATCGCGCAAATGGATCACCAATCGCACGAAGAACTTTGCGATCAAGATCAGCTCGCCCGCCAACGTAATCGATCACGCACGCTTCGATTGGGTCATAAAACATGCCATTGATCGTGAAATCCCGGCGAGACGCGTCGAACTCAGCCGTCGAGAACGATACACTCTCCGGACGCCGGCCATCGCTGTAGACGCCGTCACTTCGAAACGTCGCAACTTCGACATCACCGGTCGCATCATCACCGAGTACGCGCACCACGCCGAAGCTTGCCCCCACCGCAAACGTGCGCCGAAATAGCCCCATCACTTCTTGCGGACGCGCGTCCGTCGCCACGTCGTAATCGCTGGGCGGGTGGTTCATCAACAGATCGCGCACGCAGCCGCCGGCCCAAAGCGCCTGAAACCCGCGCGACCGCAACCGCTGCACCACCTCAGTGGCGAACACTCTGCGCGCGTCGGTATCTGACACGCGATCGCTCTCGTTCGATCCGTGATTCATGATCAATCGTTCGCCGTACCTTCGTCGCTATCCGACTCTTCATCGACTTCGGCAGACGCTTCATCTTCCTGTTCGTCTCCGAGGTCGCGAAACGCTACTTGCGTGCCGCCGTAGCGCCTAACGTCCCAACGCTCCAACTCAGGAAGCACGGCATCGTCGAGATCGCTTCTTGACTCCACAACCAGAGTCGAACCGGCAGGCAGCCGCTGTACCAGTCCTTCAAGCGTCTCGCGCACACGTTCGGGGTGATTTTCATATTCGCGGTACGGCGGGTCGAGAAAGACGATGACCGGTTCTTCGTCGACCGGCTCGAACGCGCGTGCCCAACGGGAAGCGTCGGCCTTGGTCACCGTCGCGCGATCTTCGTATCGAAGAGTGGCAACATTGCGGCGAATCAGCGCCACATTTTCCCCCTTCAACTCGATGAAAATCGCCCGCGTCGCACCTCGACTCAGCGCCTCGAGACCGAGCCCGCCGGTGCCAGCGTAGAGGTCGATGACCAGCCGCCCATCAACCGAGTCGCCGAGGATATTGAAGATCGATTCACGCACGAGGTCGCTCGTCGGCCGAGTAACGTCATCGTTCGGCCCGTCGAATTTGTGACCTCGCCTTTGCCCCGCAATGATCCGCATGTCGAACGACCCTGCGCACTCGAACTCGATAAGAAAAACCTCAGCAATTGCTCTGGGTTTCAGAATACCCGATGGCCCCCTTTAACTTACACCCCCGCGCGATCGGCACGGCGCATCGAAAACTTGAGCAAAATCGCGACTCGGGTTGACGATTTTTCCCGATCGAGCCATACTCCCGCCTCGATGGCTCACGGAAAGGCTTCAAAAAAAGCGGAAAACGCCGCTTTTTTCCCTCCGCGCCTTGCCCGAAATCGTTACCAGATTCATTTCCACAGTGATTCGACTCGGGGCGAATTCTCCGCGTCACGGTCATGGATTGACCGGATCCGGCGGCTTCGCGACGTTCAACTCCTCAAGGAAGAGGTCGGTCCCGCTCCCTCGGTTCGGGGCGACCGCGATACAGGACATGGATCGTCATGAACGGCCCAATGCGAGCGGTGCTTCTCGCCGCGCTTTGTTTGGGCTGGGTCATCCCCAGCAACTCTCTCGCAAACGAAACGGTTGATCAGGCCCGCGCCCTGCTCGCCAAGGGCGATGCCAAAGGCGCGGTCGCACTGATCGAAACTGCCCTACCGAACGCCGGCGCCGATCTGGGACCAATGGTCGTCGTGCTCCGCCAGGCCTACACCCGCGCGGCCGACCAGGCCGCCAAGGCGGGAAAGACCGAAGAAGCCGAGGAACTGCGCGAGAATCTGCAGATCCTCAATCGCCGCCTCCGTGGCAAGCCAGACGAACCGCCGATCGCTCCTTCAAAGCCTGCAACTCCGATCGCAGCCAAGCCAGAAGCAAAATCAGCGGCTTCGATCAAAGGTGCACCAGAGCCCAAAATCGTCGAAATCGCAGCCCCCTCGGCAACTGAAGCGACAGTCCCGCCCGAGGTCGCGCCGCCCGCAGCGCTCGAACTGAACCCGCCCACCGAACCAGCCCAACCAACAGCACCAGTCACGCCACCGGCCGCTGCGCCCGAATCACTACCCATTCCCATCCCAGCCGAAAAACCCGCAGAAACACCAGCAAAACCGGTAGAAATCCCCGCGAACGACCCCGTCGCATCCGCGATGCCCGCGCTTCCCGATGCCCGCAATATTCAATCGCGTGCCGACCGTGCCTATCTTGCCGCACAGTACCTCGACGCCGCCTCCGGCTACGCGGAACTCGCACGCCTGGGCAAGTTGCCCGAGGATCGCAAGATTCACTGGGCCTACTGCCGGTCGGTTGCAGTTGTGAAACAAATCAAAGCAAAGCCGGCGACTCAAGCCGAGTGGGCCGCGATCGATCGCGAGATTCTCGAGATCAAGGCCCTCAGCCCGCGCTACTGGTACGCTGAATATCTTCGCAACCGCGCAGCCGATCAGTCGAAGAGCGTCGCCAAGCAACCACGTGGACGCGTCGTCCGTGGTGCAATGCCCGAAAACGAACGGCCAGCCGACCAAATTCGCGACCTCACCCGCAATGCTCCTGCCGTCGCCGCGCCTGCCCCCGCACCTCGGGTCGCCAAGCCCGGCGATATCGCGCTCGCCGCCGTCCCTTCGACCGAAACACCTCAATCGGTATCGACACACAACGACTCGTCGAACTGGCAGATCCACGAATCGACGAATTTCGTCGTGTTCCACGCCGATGCCAAACTCGCAGAACGCGTTGCACAAGCTGCCGAAGCGGCTCGTGAGGCACAAATTCGCCGCTGGACGGGTTCACCGCCACCGCGTGCCTGGTCGCCGCGCTGTGAGATTTACCTCTATCCCAACAGTGCGATTTTCGCACAAATGACCCATCAGCCCGCCGAGTCTCCGGGCTTTTCGACGATGCAGTCGGACGGGCAAAAAGTCACGGCACGCCGGGTGAATCTGCGAGCAGATCACCCCACGCTCGTGAGCGCGGTCCTACCTCACGAAGTAACTCACGTTCTCCTTGCCGACCTCTTCCCCGCCCAGCAAATTCCCCGCTGGGCCGACGAGGGCATCGCGGTTCTTTCCGAGCCGAAAGCCGAACAAGAACGCCGCATCGCCGACCTCGACAAGGCCCTCCAAGGCGGCAAAATCTTCTCGCTAGCCAACCTGATGGTGCGCGAATACCCCGAAGGCCCGCACTGGCCGCTCTATTACGCGCAGAGCGTGTCGCTTACGAAGTTCCTCGTGGAGCAGGGGACGCCGGGCCAATTCATCGAATTCGTGCAAGGCACGCAGCGCGCCGATATTGATAGCGAGCTGCGCAGGGTCTACAAAATCGAGGGCGTGAGCGATCTGCAAGAACGCTGGCTCACCCACGCCCGCACTGGCGCAACGGCCCGCGTAGCGTCGGCGAAGGAATAATCTGGCTCGCTCTCAGATTCGTCCCTCGAGCAGCTTGCCGATCAGGAATCCTGCAGCCGCCACGCCAAAGCCAACCAAAAACATATCGCGGCCGCTGACCCAGATGCCGCGCCCCGTGAACAAACTTCGCGCCGCGCCCACGCCGAAGTGCGCCAGCATGCTGATCGTGAGCGAAACCCAAATCGCGATCGAGCCGTGCATCAGGAAGAATGGCAAGATCGGAATGATGGCACCAATCGCCGTTGCAGTGCCGGTAATCAGGCCGTCGTTGAACGGCGTCACATCCGGTTTGCTAATCTTCAACTCCTCGCGCACTTTGGTTTCGAGTGCGCGGTCGGGATCGCTCATCAGAGCATGCGCCATCGATTGCGCCTGCTCTGCCGGAATTCCCTTAGCCTCATAAATGAGTGCCAGTTCCTCGATTTCGAGGTCGGGCATCAGGCGAATTTCCTCGCGTTCAAGCGCGATGTCATTCTCATGAACTTCCGCCTCGCTCTTCGCCGCGAGATACCCGCTCGAACCCATCGATAGCGCATCCGCCACCGCGCCCGCAATTCCGGTGAGAATCACAAAGCGAATATCCGCATTCGCTCCAATCACGCCGGCGACGAGCCCGAAGTTTGCAGTCAGGCCATCGTTAAAGCCGTAAACAATACTACGCATGTAACCGCCAGCACCCGTTGAGTGCCAGGGTTCGCCCTCGCCGCCGAGAATATTGCTCAGTTCGCCGGCATGCTCGGCCGATTCGCGTGCGATCGTCGAAGCGGCGTCTCGCATTGAAGGATGATCGGTCTTGCTGGCGAGTCGCAAGAACGCGGCGGCCTCGCGGCCTTCTTCAGCAAGAATGCGCGGTAAAATGAGTTGCGGCCCAAGCCGGCGCGCGAGCCAGGCCATTAATCTCGACCGACCCGATGGCCGCTTGGGCGGAATCGCTGCGCCCGCTTCGGTGAGCAGTGCTTCCCATCGCTCGATGTGGCGATCCTCGACCGACGCAAGCTTCAAGAACAGCGCGCGCCGTGCGTCGTCTTTTTCAATCGCCGCCAGTTCGCGATAAAGATACGCCGCGTCGACCTCTTCTTCGAGGTAATGTTCGAGCAACTTGGGATCGGTGGCGGCCTGACTCATTGAAGCACTCCAGGGCGAAAAGACGCAAGGGTCAGGTCTCGATGGTGGCGGGCAATCGTCAAAATCGCAAGCCAAACGGAGGCGATTCGAGTTACTGGACCTCAGAGCACACGCTCGAACGAGCCACCCTCACCGTGCCGGAACAGCCAAACTCCCGCAACCGGATCGAGCCCAAAGTCACCGGCAACTTCCTGCGCAAGCCGCGCGCGAACGTGCTCTTGGCGAACGTCCGACGCAACATCGCTGATTAGCACGAGCATCCAAGCGTCATCCGCCGCTCGGTAGGTTAGGTCGATCCGTCCCTCAAAGACTGTGCTCTGGTGATGAATTGTCCATGAGATGTGGCGCCGAACTTCGCGTGCGGCGCGCAATGCTCCACCCAGTGGACCGTGCCAGCACGCCAGCACACGTTCGACCGCCGCGGCAATCGTGCGCTCACCAACCATCGGCATTTGCCGTCGCGCTAATCGAGAAGCCACGTCGCGCAGTTCAAAAACGTCACTGATATCAGGCTCGATGAGCAAGTCATGCACCAGTCGAGCAAGCTGAGCCCGTGCCGGCGCGAGCGAGCGGCTCGGATCGAGATTTTGAAAATGCGGCGGATTCTGGGGAACTGAAACCGCTGGTTCGTGTTCGGCAGCGTTGGTCGTCTCAATCAGCCGCGCAATTCCACGCAGGGGAATCGGTCGATTCCGCCTCGGTCGCGTTGGTGACTGTGTTGAATTGAACACTTCAACGACTGTTTGAACCTGAGCATCAGCCGCGGCGGCGAGACATCGGCCCGAAACCAGGTCAAACCGCTCCTGAAGCAATTTCAGGCCGACCGATTCTGTCTCTGCGAGCGGATCGCCCGACGTCGAAAGCACGAGCGTATCGCGAGCGCGAGTTGTGGCGACGTAAAAAACTCGCAAGCTCTCGGCGCGTTCGCGATGGTTCCTCCGCGCCTTGTTGATCAACACGCCCAAGCTAACGCCGCTTCCCGTTTCACCATCGTCGTCCTCGGCTTCGCCTTCCGCTTTGACGACCGGGCCCAGTTCACTGTCAAACGTCACCAGATCCGACCTGCCGCCCTGTCTCCGTCCTAGATCGGGCAGGAAAACAACAGGAAATTCGAGCCCTTTCGCCTTGTGAATCGTCATAAGGCGGACCGATTCTCCTTGCTCGTCAGTCGTTCCCGCCGTTTCCTCGCGCGGCGGCCGATCGCGATCGGCCTTCAAACGCGCAACGAAATCCGCGAGTGTAAATCCAGGGTACTCATCATATTTACGCGCGATTTTGATGAGCTTGCGCACATTAGCCCGCTTGCGATCGCCGAGAAACTCCCCCATCAACGCCGCTTCAAAACCGGAATCCTGCACCATACGTTTGACGATATGTGCAATTGGTTCGCGATCTTTGAGCCCACGCCACAGTTCAAGCTGCGCATGCGCTCGTTTCGCTCGCAAACGATCGCGTTCACTCAAACCGGGCAGCGAGTCTTCATCGCAGTTCGCCAGTCCCGTCGCCAGGTTGCCGCGTTCAATCGAAGCAAGCCAGAACAATGCTTCATCGCTCAGGCGAAAAAACGGACCTCGGAGCGCACCGGCGAGTGCAAGCGAATCATAAGGATCATCGATGACCGAAAGCACATTGATCAAATCTTGCACTTCCGCCTGCGCGTAAAACGCCATGCCACCGATGACATGGAATTCAATCCCCTCTCGCGCCAGCGCATTTTCATAAGCCGGGAAGTTATCCTGAGTGCGAAACAAAATCGCAACGTCGCCGCCGTGCATGGCTCGCACGACTTTGGCCGCCGGATCGAAAATCTGCCGTTTTTCGTCGATCCATTGCCGAATCATCCGCGCGATTCGACGAGCCTCAGCGCCACGCAGTTCGTCGACGTGTACACGCGAACGCACGAGCTCCATGTCTGACGCGTCTGGCCACGAAAAAACTACCGGCGCGATACCGGCGGAAAGCTCATCGCCTCGGCCCGCGCGTAGTGGTTGATAGTCATGCGCAAAAGCGTCGTCGAACACCGCGTTGACGAACTCAATCACGCCGGTCCGACTGCGAAAATTCGTCGAAAGCGGAAGACATGCCTCAGGGTCGAATTCGTGGCGATACTGGTCAAAAAGCTCGGGAACAGCGCCTCGGAATCCGTAAATCGACTGCTTGAAATCGCCGACGATGAATAGCTTGCCCTGATCAAAATCTTCGCCGGCGAGCGACCGAATGATTTGGTCTTGCGTTGGGTCAGTATCCTGAAACTCGTCGACGAGAATCATGTCGAAGCTTTGTGACAGCTCTGGCCGGGCCAAAACGAGTTCGAGAGTGCGCGAGAGCAAGTCATCAAAGTCGAGTGCGCCGCGTTCTGTTTTGTTCGCGCGATAATGCTTGAGCGCTCGCGATCCGAGTCGTGCAAAGCGAATTCCCGCGGTTGCGCTCGCGAGACTGGCAGCTGCGTCAAAATCGAGCGACTCGAGTGCTGATTTGATTGTCTTTTCACGCAAAGTCTTGAATGTCGCTTGAACTTCCTTGTAGAGCGCCGGATCCGGCCAGTTTTTCTCTGTTCCCGCCCCTTGCACGCGCGCCGCTTCAGCGATCTCCTTAATCACGTCAATCGACTGCGAAGCCGGCAATCGATTTTCGATGAGATCAATCAGCATGTCGCGACGCTCGCGCATCACCTTGTTGAATTCATAGGCATGCGCTCTCATCAACGTCAGTGTCGGCGTAAGTTTCTCGCGGAATTCGTCGAAGACTAGTCCCTTCACGTCACGTTCAAAAACGTCGCGCCAGAGGTCGACCACCTCTTCCGGCGTACGCTCGGCCCAGTTGGCAAGTGACCCTGCCAGCCGTTGTTCGAGCAGCGAAACAAGAGCATCACGCACGCGGTCGAGACCGAAAACCACGGCCAGCTCGCGCAAATCTTCATCGACTTCACTCAGACATTCGCGCAAGCACGCCTCGACCGATTGCTCGCGCATGGTCTTGGAAATCACCTCGTCGAGAATCGTGAACTCGGGATCGACGCCAGCCCAAACCGCATGGCGACGCAGCAGGTTGCCAAACTGTGTGTGAAACGTACCGATTGGCGCCGCCTCAAGCCCACGCTGCACGCCACGCCAGTACTCGACGTCTTCCCCTTCGGCCAACTTGGCTCGGGCGGCAGTTCGAACTCGCGCACGAAGTTCGGCCGCAGCTTTGTCCGTGAACGTGAGCACAACGATCCGTTCGAGCGAAAAACCCAAGTCGGGCGAAAGACTGCGAACGAGCCGCTCGGTGAGCACGGTCGTTTTGCCGCAGCCCGCCCCCGCGCTCAAGACTACGCTCGATCCTTCGAGTTCGATTGCCGTTTGCTGTTCCTCGGTGAAACGTGCCATAACTCAGTCGTTCACCGTCAGGTTGACCACGCTCTTTTGCACCCGCTTCACCTCGCCGATTCTGCAAACATTACGAAACTCGCACGACCGCGTGCACTGCTCATTGCGCGGCTGCACAGGAAATTCGCCATGACGCGCCGAGTGAACCAGTCGCGCCACTTCGTCAATCAGCCGTTGCTTCAGTTCGTCCCAGGTGCCATCTTTCTTGCCGTCGGGTGTTACCGATTTGAATCCGTCTTTTCGCAGCGACCAGTAGCCGAAGTCGCGTTCGCTGGCACTATCGAGCCCCAACAATTGCTCGGCGGCCAGGGCATAAAGCGGCAACTGAAGCGCGAGCAACTGTTGATTCACCATCTTCTTCGACGGCGCCTTTCCCGTCTTGTAATCGATGATCCGAAACGCTGAACCATTTTCCGACTCGTAAACATCGATGCGATCAATCTTGCCCGACACGCGTACCAACTCGTCAAGCTCGCCGAGTTCGAGGCCCGGCAATGCTTCTGGATTGCTGCCAGGTCTGCCGAAATCGACTTCGAAGCGCGACGGTGCTGCCACCTTTCCTTCCTTTTGACGATACGTTTCATACTGATTCGCGTATTCGCGAAGCGTGCGTTTGATCACTTCGTCTTCGATCGCTCGAAGACCGGCGGCAATGCCATCTTCGAGACTCGCCGCATCCACTTCGATTTCCACTTCCGCCTGCACGAGAACTTCAAGCCGTTCCGTATCGCTCGCATCGTTTCCTTCGGCGTGAAGAGTCGTGTGCACATGCTCTAAAATGTCATGAACCCGCGCGCCGTGCGATGCGTAGTCGACCACGAGATCGTCGCCGTTTTCGGTCGGTTCGATGCGCAAGACGTGACGTTGAAAAAACTGAAAGGGACAGAGAGCGAGCGATTCCAGAGCCGATGCACTAAACGTGTGCTCGGGGCCAAGCCGCCTCTGCAGTTCTGCGACAACCTGTTCGTCGCGAAGCATTCCATCAAACACATTGAAAACACGAACCCGCTGGCGGTCGTATTGCAAGCGAAGCGACTCGGCGACGGCCTGCAGGTACTCCGCCTGTTCGGGATCGCGCACGAGCGAGAGCAGGGGAGCAGTGTCGCGATCGAGACAGGCCCGCGCCGTCGCGAGTACGCGACGATCCGCCGGCGCCACCGCGAGATCAGGATGCTCGCGGAACGTGGGATCGAGCCGCGCCAGCGTTGTCACGCACTTCGAGCGCGCCGATTTGCCGAGCTTGCGTACCAGGTCGTCGACAAAGCCAGCGGCCAGCACATCCTGACCTTTTTCGTCGCTTGTGGGAGCGAGCAAAATCGCCTCATCGCTCGCCGATCCCAGGACGTGCAAGAACTGCAAACGCTCGCGCGCGAAGGTAATCGTTTCGGCTTCGAGAACGTCGTCTCCTGCCCCAGATCCCACTGCGCCACGTGAAGGAAACGTTCCTTCTTCCAACTGCGTCAGGGCGATCACTCGTGCTCGCGTTCCCGTCGCGTCGTTGACGCTCAAAAACCGAACAGTTCCCGGTCGCGCAGTTTCCGCAGGAACCGAGATTTCGCGTGCAATCAATTCGACCGATTTGAAGAAGTCTGCAAATGAGATTTCCGGCTGTTCTTCGCCCGAAAGCCAGCAGTGTTCGCTCAGCGCACACCAGAGAAATTCGAGCACATCCGCATCGCGTGAACGCACGCCAATGCCAAGTTCCCGCGCGATTGTCTCGAGCCGGCTTGCATGCTCAGCCCAGCTCGCAAATTGATCCGCCGTGATCTTTTCGAGCGTCTGTGTGAGCGAACGAAAAACGCTCTGAGCCGAGCGAATTCGCGATCGCTCTGGTTCCCCCGCGCAGGCATACGCTTCATCAAGCCCGCGCTCAAGCCGCTCTCGCCCGCGATAAACTCGCAACGATTGAAGGGCAGATGCGCAGGTCGCCCGCGCGTCGGCGCTCGCAAATCCGAGTTGTCCGTTCCGCAACAACCGAACGACCGGCAAGATCTCCCAGCCGTTTAATGCAACTGTAACCGCAAGCAATATCGCCGAGATCGCTGGCTCAACCGCCAATGCGTGCGCCGGTGTGCCCGAGACAGGAATCTCCCACGACTTCAGGATTTCCTGGGTGCGTTTTGTGTCGTCGTTCCAATGCTTGAATAGCACGAGGATGTCATCGAGATCGATCCCCTCTTCGATGCACCGCTTCACCTCGCGCGCGAGCAACAACCCCTGCGCATCGCCTCTCGGTCCTTGCCGCAATTTCAAGCCGGCAAACTCGCTCTTGCGCGGGAATGGCACGTTTTCATGAAATAGCGTCGATTCGATAATTCCAAGATCCGTCCGCTCGTCCGGCTCATACGCCTCGTCTTCGAAGCCAAGTTCTTCGAGAAGTTTGTTACGCAAAATGGTAATTGCAGGATCATCGCCGAATTGATCACCGGAAGTCGGCAGGATCACCCGAACTGGCAAGCCGCTTTGCGCCGCCTTTTCGATCATCCGATATTGCGCGGGCGAAGGTGCCACAGGATCGAGAAACGTCAGCCCATGCGGATTCGCGAGCGCATCCTGGCTAACCCGTTTGGAGGCCCAAACCGCGAGCCCAGCCGCATCCTCGTAGCCTTGCTCGCGAAGCAAGGAACGATATCGGCGATAAATCGCCCATTCGGCGAGCGTGATCTCGTCGTCGCGCGGCGGGGCGAGCTCCGGCTTTCGCTCCGCAGTAGTCCACGCCGAAATCCGGCGCTTCATCCGATGCCGAAATCCAGGCGTGTTCACAACGTCGGCGAGAGGGCCTAAATCGTCACCGCGTTCCACTCGCGCAATTGCCTCGATCAACGCTGCGCGTGTCATCGCGTCCGAAAGAAGCGGGGGAGGATTCTTGTGATGCGCAACGACAGCGGCCCAAAGATCGTCCCACGTCAAAACATGGGGATCATCTGTCCCATGCGTCGACAAGAACACGACGATCTGTTCACGCGAAAGATCTGAAGGCGCAATCCAGAGTTCGCCGGGACGATTTTCGCGCAATGCGGCATCGCGCAGATTAGCGCAGTACGGCCCCGTGATCAAGCGTCGGTTGGCGGACGGCACCGAGGTTTGCTCCCACGCGCACACCCGGCGATTCGGGAGTTTTTGTCGCCTTGCTAGCCCAGAACAGAACGGCCACGCCCAGGATCACTAAGTATACAGAAAAATACCATACTCGCCCAGCCCGCACCAACCGCACAAGCCAGATGATGGCGCCATAGCCCACGAGCCCCGCGACAACGGTCGCGACCAAAATCGGCGCGATCGTTCCGGGCGCGAGCATCTCCTTGGTCACGTCTTTCAGCTCGAGCACGCCAGCACCGGCAATGACAGGAATCGCCATCAGCAGGCTGAATCCAACGGCCCAACTTCGCTGAAAACCAAGTGCAAGAGCGGTTGCGATCGTCAGCCCGCTTCGGCTCACGCCCGGCAACGGTGCGAACATCTGGGCGAGACCGACCAGCAACGCATCGAGCCAGGTAGTTTGCGCGAGTCCTTTTTCGCCGCCGTTCAGTCGGGCGGTGACAAGCAGCACCGCGGCCGTGATGAGGAACCCCGCGCCGGTCCACGTCAAACTGTCGAACGCCGCTTCGATGTGCTTCTTCAAGAGCAGTCCGACGAACACAGCCGGAATCGTGGCGATGATCGCGAGGATACATGCCTTGATCACACTCGCCCGGCTGAAATGCTCCTCAACGTCGCTGGCTCCAAGCAACCCACGAACCGCTGAAACGCCGATTCGCCGATAGTACACCAGGATCGCTGTCAGCGTTCCGAGGTGAACCATCACGATGAAGAACAGGTTATCGGTCGAGGGCGCCTTACCCTGAATCGCCGCGAGTACATCGAAAGTGATCTTGAGATGCCCGTCGCTGGAAATCGGCAGGAATTCGGTAATGCCCTGAACGATGCCCAAAATAATCGCGTTGATCCAACTCATGGAGACTCTAAGCTCGCCAGGTTCGAAGTCGATAGAAAATCACGAAGTCGCCGCTTCTTTGCTCAAATGCGGCGCGGCTGCAATCACATAGCCAATGCCGCTATAAATCGTGAGACCAACCGCAGTCCACGTGAAGATATCGCGCACAACCAGGACTGCAAACGAAGGTTTGATGCTCAAACAAAGAAGGATCGCACAGATCGACAGACACTGAAACGTCGTTTTGAGCTTTCCGGCCATTTTCGCGCCAAACGGCTCGCCTTTGCCTTCAATCAGCGAGCGAATTCCCTGAATCAACAACTCGCGCACAACGATCACCGCTACCATCCAAGGCGCAAGCCCGGTGTCGGGAACCGTGACGAGAAAAATGAGAACAGCCGCTACAAGGAGCTTGTCGATCAACGGATCGAGCTGCCGGCCGAGCGCCGACGTTTGGTTCAGCAATCGCGCGAAATAGCCGTCGAGCGCATCGGTAATAGCGGCGATGATGAAAACGACGAACGCCCCCATGAAGTAGCCCGTAGCAATTTGCACGAGCACGATCGCGCCGAGCAATAGGCGGCTCATTGTGAGCGAGTTGGGCACGTTCCAGAACCGCGCGCCCGATGAGCTTGGCTCAAGCTGTGTTGTCACGGCTGGGCTCGATACGGCTACTGGATGATGTTAAATGGGGAACCGGGACGCTTCCGCTTCCCTGGTTTCGGCTTCTTACGGCGTGACGGACGCGACGCTTCAACCCGCGCAACCAGGTCGTATCCAGCCGTGCCCACAATCTCACATAAAGCCATATCGCCGGCTTCGAGTTCGCTGCCTTGGACGTAGCAAACGCCGTCGACATCGGGGGCATCGGCAAACGTACGGCCGGTCATCATGCCAGCGAGTTCGGGATCGGTCGCAGGACCGTCGATCAGCACGTCAAGCTTTCGGCCCACGAGCGTCTGGTTGAACGCGAAGGCGATTTCTTGCTGGGCCGCCATGATCCGATCGCGCCGATCGATTTTCGTCGCGTCGTCGACATGGCCCGGCAACTTCGCAGCGGGCGTGTCGGGTTCGAACGAGTAGGGGAAAACGCCGAGCCGCTCGAATCGCGCCGACTTGACGTACTCGAGCATTTCCTCGAATTCCGCGTCGGTCTCGCCCGGGAAACCCACGATAAACGTGGTCCGCAGAACCAGGTTCGGAATTGATTCACGTAGCCGATCGACGATTGTGGTCGTCTCGTCTCGCGTGTGACGCCGGTTCATCAACTTGAGCATGCGATCGTTGATGTGCTGAAGCGGCATGTCGAGATAAGGAATGATTTTGCGACCACTCGCCAGCGCTTCATACAGCTCATCCGTAAAGTAATTCGGATAGTTGTACAGCACGCGAATCCAGTCGATCCCTTCAACCTCATCAAGTGCCCGGAGCAGTTCGGCGAGCCGCGGCCGGCCGTAAAGATCGAGACCGTAATAGGTCATGTCTTGCGCGACGAGATTCAGCTCGCGAACGCCGTCGGCAGCCAGTTCGCGAGCTTCCTCGACAACCGCCTCGATCGGCTTCGTCACGTGCTTCCCGCGCATATAAGGAATGGCGCAGAAGGTACAAAGCCGGTCGCAGCCTTCGGAAACCTTGAGATAAGCCAAGTGCTTGGGCGTGATTCGCAGTCGTGCACGATCGTCCTGCGCCTGCATGGGGGCAGGGCGAAAGATCGTGCGTTGCTCGTGAAGGTCGCCCATGATCCGGTCGGCAATCTTGGCGATTTCCTCACGGCCATAAACGCCGACGACCTGATCGACGTCAGGCACTTCTTCGAGCAGCATTTCCTTCTGGCGTTCAGCGAGACAACCCGCGACCACAACACCCTTGAGCTGCCCCGCCTTCTTGCGGTCGAGCATCTCGCGAATAACACCGAGCGACTCTTGCCGTGCAGCGTCGATGAAACCGCAGGTGTTGATAATTACAAGGTCGGCCGCCTGGGCGTCGGGTACAAGCTGATAACCATCCTGGGCCAGCAGGCCGAGCATGCGTTCGGAATCGACAAGATTCTTGGGACAGCCAAGGCTGACAAACGAATACGTACCCTTGACTTTTTGTTCACTATTCATCTACGACTTCCAGTTGAGCAAGTAGCCGAACTGCGGCCAGCCATCGCGCAAGGTTTACCGAGGCGCCAACACGTCAATCTCAGCGGATTTATCGTGAAACATCCATGGCCGCACGTGATTTACGTCATATCATACCGAACGCAGCAACAGTTGACCACTCCCCGCGACCGACGCGACGTCGCATCTTGTTTTCGCACCGATGACGGGTTAGACTCACCTCAGTTGCACCCGTAGCTCAATTGGATAGAGCATCGGTCTTCGGAACCGACGGTTAGGGGTTCGAATCCCTTCGGGTGTACTAACGCAAACGCGTCATCCTGAGACGGTCCGCGGAACTTGCAGGACGTCTCTTGGTCCTTGAGAAATCTAGTCCCCTACGATGGGGGTTGCGCGGTCGATGTACGCGCTCTTTGCTTCGGAATGGCGGATGGCGCGCCGCTGCTCGACTTGTTGGGCGCAATGAAACTTAGTCTCAAATTGCCTCTCAATTAAACGCGACCTTTTTGGACCATCAGTCATTTACGCCATCATTTGATTCGAATCAATTTATTTTCAAGTCGCGCGCCTCTGAGAGAATCGCCGGATCGGCAACTGAATCCGTTGATTAACTGAATCTAAGTTTTATAAGATTAAATCAAACACCTTGCATGCATTGCATAAATCATTGAGCTGTACACAGATGTGGCTTCCCGGCTTCATTTTCT
Source organism: uncultured Isosphaeraceae bacterium (assembly GCA_945957605.1). Taxonomy (GTDB): domain Bacteria; phylum Planctomycetota; class Planctomycetia; order Isosphaerales; family Isosphaeraceae; genus CAMFLR01. The sequence continues at coordinate 709,651 of CAMFLR010000001.1, read as the reverse complement.
CGTTGTTGTCACGAAATGTTTCCTCAATACATCAGAACAAAGCTTTTTAATCAGCAATCATTGACGAGATTTGCTGAGGTTGTTGCAGTGAGACGTCGCCGAGCAAACGTTGACGTAAGCTTGGCTCCCCTCTCTCAGGCGCAAATCGATTCAGAAAGGCTTCGTCGCTATGCGGCCCATGCCAACGTTGCAGGCTTTACTCCTGGCGGTGCTCGCCGGGATCGGGGTTTTCGTCCTCGGTGAAGGGCGTGCCAGTGCACAAACCTCCACCTATTACATCACCGACTACAATAGCGGCCGCATTGAAGCCGTACGGGGTGGCGCCGTCGTCAATTCCGTGCCGTCCGCGTATTCGGCGAATTCCGAGTTGCCCATTGCCGTTTACGGCGATGTTCGCACCACCAGCTACCTCGCCGGCGGTAACGGCGGCCAGTATTCGCTAGGCCTGGTCTCGACCGGAACGTCGTACACCAACGCCGGACAGGATATTTTCGACGGAACGACCAACGGCACGTCGAACTTCTCGGTCGACTACGCGACAGGTAACGTCTTCGCCTATGCACGCGATTGGTCGAACCCAAGCCTGCTTTTTAACGCGGGATTCGCGGGAAATATTGTCGGTATCACTTATGATAACGCGAACAACTCGTTGTGGCTTCAAACCTATCAAGGGGCTGGCGCGAACACGACCAGCACGATCCTCGATTACTCCTTGAACGGCACGCTCCTGAGCAGCTTCGACGCTGGGCACGGATCCTACTACGGTGCTTTGGCGTACGACCCGGCCGATGGTACGCTCTGGTTCGCCGATATGTATTTCTCGGCGACGATCGAGCAGTACACGACCGCCGGCACTTACCTGCAGTCGGTGAATGTCGCCGGCCTTGGCATCGTCTCCTACGGCGGCGAATTCGATCTGCAGACGCTCCGCACAACTTCAACTCCAGAGCCAGCCACGCTCATCTCGCTCGGAGTGGGGGTGATTGCCGCCGCGGGATTCTTGCGATTTCGTGGCCGCAAAAGCTGATCGCATCTTTCATCTGAAATGATGGGCAAGCGAGTTCGCCGCAAATGGTCGCGCGGGGCAAGGACGTTCCCCGCCGACTAATGTGGTGGCGGTAGGTACAACCGCTCGGCATCGTGTTTCAGCCGAGCCATCACTTCGGGTTCGGAACTGGATCGATCCTGCATCTCTGCGACGTCGGTCTGCACGTTGAAGAGCGCGAATTTTTTGCGTTCGGCGTCCGCGAGCAATTTCCAGGGCCCGCTTCGCACCGCGATCCGCCAGGGGCCGTCCTGGGCCAGGTCGTATTGCCAGTGTAGGGGAGTGGTGCGAACAACAGGTTTGCCATCGAGAAGGGGCAGGATGTTCACTCCGTCGAGCGGCGATCGCTCGGGCAGTGGTGCGCCAGAGATCGCGCAAAACGTCGGCAGCAGGTCGTAAAAAGCGATTGGTTCAGAGCATTCGCTACTTGGATTCAATCTTCCGGGCCATCGGATGATCCCGGGCACGCGCAAGCCGCCCTCGTAGAGCGACAACTTCTTGCCACGGAGAGGGCCAGACGACCCGTGGGAATGCACCGCGTTGGGATAGCGTTTTAAACCTTCCGGACCGTTGTCGCTGGTGAACAAGACGACCGTCTTCTCGCGTAAGTTGCGCGAGTCGAGCGCCGCAAGCAAGCGGCCGATCTCGTGGTCGACGAGCGATACGCTTCCGTAGTAGTCGCGCACGGTTGGGTCGGAAATATCGGCATATTTTGCCCGATATTCTTCCGGCGTTTCAATTTGTTCGTGTGGCGCGTGGAAGGTGACGAACATCGCGAATGGCTTTTCGCGTGCGCGCTCGATGAAACCAATCGCCTCGTCGACTACGAGTTGAGAAGCGTGTCCTGTCTGCGGTCCCACGCGCTTCTTGTTGCGGACGAAGTTCGTGGGATTTTGGTGCTTTGTGTTGTTTTGCGTGGCGAACCAGTGGTCGAAGCCAAAATCGCCGGGTGTTGGTTCCTTGCCGTTGAACTGGCTGTTGAGATGCCACTTGCCCGAAAGGCAAGTTGTGTACCCGGCCGAGCGAAGGCGCTGCGCGATCGTGACGGTTTCGCGCGGAAGGTGAATTCCCGAGCCCTGATCGATCCAATCGCGAACGCCGAGCCGATTGGGATTTTGCCCACTCATAAGCGCGGCGCGCGAGGGCGAGCAAACCGGCGCGCCGGCGTAAAGCGAAGTCAACTTCACGCCGTCGGCTGCCAGGCGGTCGAGCTCCGGCGTCTTGATCCGTGGGTGACCGAAGCAGGAAAGGTCGCCGTAGCCGAGGTCATCGCAGAGCAAGACGACGATATTGGGCCGGGGCGAATCGACCGCCCCAGCCAAAAGTAGCGACATTGCGAGCAAAAGCATGATGCGACCCGATATCGAAACTGATTTGCAAAGACGCTCTTCGGAAGATCACTTCTTGAGATGTTCGAGCACGAATTCCACGGGATTCTTGTGTTTCACGTCAGTCGCGCCGGGATAGAACAGTTCGCACGCGACACCTTTTTCCTTGCAATGTTCCTGAAGCTTGACGCCGAAGTTCGCCGTGTGAGTTGGATCTTTTTCTTCCTTACCGAGTGCCGGCGGCGCGCCGTAGAACAGGTAGATCGGCGGGTCGTCGGCCGTGACGAGCGCGTAGGGGGAATACTCGGCGATCCATTCCAGAATCGTGTCGCGTTTCGCAAGGCATTCGTCGAAGGCAGAGAGCTTCTTGGTCGGGTCGCCTTTAAAACCGAAAGCATGTGCGCCATAGCGACTGTTTGGCGTCCATTCTTTCATCTGCTTGGGATCGAGCGAGGTTTGGGCCGCCATCACCGCCGCACAGGTCAGGCGGGTTGATTCGCGAGCGATTGGGTCGCTGCTTTTGGAATCGGCGAGATCATCGTGGAATGCGAGCCAGAGGCTGCTGCACGCGCCCGCGGAACCGCCGGTCGCGGCGATTTTTGTCTTGTCGATATTCCACTCGCCCGCTTTGCTACGGACGAACTGAACCGCGTGCGCTGCGTCGTGAAGTGGCCCTCGAACCGGCGGTTTTTCGCCGTCGGCCGTTGCTTCGGGAATGAAGCGGTACTCGATCGACACGACCGAAATCCCGTTCTTGAGCATCGTTTTCAGCCAATCGCCGAGGCCATTCGTACGATTGCCGCCCGTCCAACCGCCGCCGTGAATGTTGATCAGCACGGGCGTCGGTTTGTCGGATTCCGCCTTCCAGAAGTCGAGCACTTGTTTGGGATGCTTGCCGTACGCCACGTTCGCCGCCGTGGGAGGGGGCAAGTTGGCGGCCTTTGCTTTTGGCTTAGTGGCGGCCTTCTTGGCCTCCTGTGCTGGTACAAGCGTTGCGGAGAGCGCAAGAATCCCGGCGATCAGCAGTGTCCGGCTCATTTTGTTGGCCTCAGGGGTGCAAGACAGGGCGTGAGCATATCAGCAGGTTGATGCAGCGCAGATTACTTGGGGCGAGTCGGCGCTTTGAGCATTTCGATGATGAAATCGTCGAGCTTCGGATGCTTCACATCGGGAGCGCTGGGATAAACCAACTCGCAACCGACGCCGATCGCCCGGCAATGCTCCTGCAATTTAACCCCGTAGTTGGCGGTATGAGTCGGGTCTTTTTGTTCTTTTCCGATTGCTGGAGGTGCAGCATAGAGAAGATAAACGGGCGGATCGTCGGCCGAGACGAGTCCGTAGGGCGAGTATTCCTTGATCCACGGCAGCATTTCTTCACGGGCGGCGAGGAACTTGGCGAATTGCGTGTCGCGCGATGACAGGTTCTTCGGATCCATGAAACCAAACGCATGGCCGCCGTACCGGCTGTTCGGAGTCCACTCGATGAGCTGCTTGGGATCGAGCGAGGTTTGGGCGCCGTTCACGGCCGCGCACCATAGGCGAGTCGACTCGCGGGCAATGGGATCGTCACTCTTGGGATCGGCCAGGTCATCGTGATACGCCAACCAGAGCGACGAGCACGCGCCAGCCGATCCACCTTCCGCGCAAACGCGTTCCTTATCGATATTCCACTCCTTCGCCTTGCTGCGGACAAACTGCAGCGCGCGAGCCGCATCGTGGATCGGCCACTCCACCGGCGGTTTTACCCCTGCGAGCTGGGCCTGCCAGCTATAGCGATAGTTGATCGAAACCACCGAAATACCCGCCTTGAGCAAGCGGCTCAACCCCGGCACCGATGCCTTGTCGCCGCCAACCCAACCGCCGCCGTGAATGAAAAAGAGCAGGGGCGTCGGTCGGTCGGACTCAGCGCGATAAAAATCGAGAATCTGTCGCTCATGCGCGCCATAAGCGACGTTCGCAAGCGTCGGCTTGATCGCCGCAGGTTTAGCCGCAGGCTTTGTCGCTTGGCCGTGCGTCGTCGTGCAAACGAGCGATGCAAGCACGACGAATCCCAATCCGATTCGGCTCGATTTCAGCATGAGAGTGGCTCGCGAAGGCGGGGGCGGGGGATGCATGAACCAACGCTGGGGTGAGCCGACATCTCAGCAGGCGCGCGGGCATGCGTCAAGCTTCCAGGAGATCCGAATCGACTTTCCACAACATGTACGATTACGATGGAGTTTAGAGATCACTCAGTGCGACTCGAGATCGACGGAGTGTGTTCCATGTCGCGACGGACGCTCGTGCTAGCAGTGGCAATTCTTCTGGGGTGCTGCGCAGGCAAGTCGGCCCAGGCGCAGTTCTTCGGCCCGCCGCCAATTTACGGCGGATTCGGGGGCGGATTTGGTGGGTTCGGCGGCGGATTCGGGGGATTTGGCGGTGGGTACGGCGGATTCGGGGGATACGGCAACTTTGGGCCGCTTCCATTCTCGCCCACACCCTTCCCGTTTACGCCTGTTCCGCCGTTCGGCTATTTCGGCGGCATCGGCACTCACCCGCTTTACGGAATGGGGCTAACGCCAATCGGCGTCCAATCCGCCTTGGGTGAACTTAGCCTGCGTAACCGATCGATGCTGCCTCCGGTCAGTACGCAACCGCCCTTGCCGTTCAGTCCCGGCTCGACGATGACGATCACCGCGCCGGGCGGAAGGTCGTACAGCTACAGGATTGTCAATCAATGAAACGCCTGTGGCCTCGATTGCTTCTCGCGGCTTACACGATCTTCATGCTGGTGATTACGCTCTGTATCCTCGGCAGCAGCAATACCGCGATCAACCTCATGCCTTTCCGCTCGATGATGCATGACATTCGCGTGGGCGGGCAGTCGTTCGTCGTAAACTTCTGCGGCAATTTTTTCGCCTTCATGCCGTTTGGATTTCTGCTCCCACTCGCGAGCGCGCGCCGGATTCGCCCCTGGCATGCGCTCGTAATTGTCGGCGGATTCAGCCTGGCGATTGAAACGTGCCAGTACCTCTTTGCCGGACGAACAGCCGACATCGACGACGTGATCCTTGACGGCCTGGGCGGACTCGCCGGCTATCTTGTCGTCCGACCATTTCTGGGGCGCAATTACCTTGCGCCTGAGATCCAGGATTCATCAAATGTCGCGTGATTGATAACCTTGCGCTTCTCCGACGTGTAAACGACGTGAATCTTGCCATCGCGCGACTGAAACGCCAAGGGATAGCCAAAATCGCCAGGACCTGAAACGAGGTCACGCTTCACCGGCCAGGTGGCATCGTTGTCTGTGGAAAGCGCGACGGTCAGTGGCGTGCGCGAAGTCATACTGTCGTTGTAAACGAGAATCAGATGGCCGTTCTGAAGTTTGAGGAAATCGACGGCTGCGTTCGGGTTCGGGAACGATGAGTTCTTCCCCTCACTCCAGGTTTTGCCATTGTCGGTCGACTCCGAACGGACGATGTAGCCAATTTCTTTGGGGTCATACCCGCCGCCGCGCCTGCAATAGGCGACGATTCGCCCAGGACCGATCTCAACCGGGGCGGGCTGAATGTTGCCGTTCGCCGAACGAATCCGCCCGGTTTCGACCCAGCTTTTCGCCTTCGCTTTGGGGTCGAAACGGAAAAAGAGCGACGTGCTATCGGCACCGACTTTTTCGGTGTCGTGCCCGGTCTCCTTGTAAGCAGGAAGAAGGTAGGAACCGTCAGCCAGCACGATCGGCCGGTTGCGGACCATCATCCCTTCCTCGAGCGCCAGGGGCGACGCATCTGACCATGTGTACGCATTATCGGTCGAGACCTTGAACTGAATGCGCGAAGTCGACCAGGTTTCGCCGTATCGAACGACGTAAAACAGCCAGACGAGACCATCGGGACTCTGCCAGATCACGCCGTTGCCGACGGAGCGAAATGGATCGTTCGCCACCTTCACCGGATCCGACCATTTCTTTTCCCCCTGTTTCCGACGCGAACCGAACACCGCTGTGGCATTGGCGTATTCTCCCTCGCCGCCGTAGTAGACGAGGTAAAGATCGCCGTTTGCAAGTTCGGTCATGCAGGCGGGATGTTTATATGGTCCTGTGGGAACTTCGGGGCCGAAAATGCGCTCGAACTCAGGAGCTTGTGCGTGCGCGATGGTTGTCAGTCCCAAGAAGATCACGCTCGAAACAATGGCTCGAAACATGACGAACCCGCGCCTCTCATATAAGCTTGCGATGCAATGTTGCACGCCGAAAGTCGTCTGAAACCGGGATGATTGTTGCGGCTTTCAGAGTGGGGTGCAAGCGGGCGGATTTGGCGTTAAGACGGCGTCGTGAGGATCTTCAATGACATTTCATCCTTACCGATGCCACCCAGGCGCAAGCTTGACCATCGCCTACGGAACTGGTCAGATAATGGCGTGCCAGGCTTTTGATTGCCCAACCTCCGAAAACTCAACAGCCCGAGGGATGCGCCATGAACCCAGACCATTTGAACCGTCGGGAAACACTGGGTTTGTTGGCGGCAGGAACGGCGGGCGCGGGAATGATCGCATCGGCGGCAAAGGCCGATGCGCAGGATAAGGAACCGGGCCCAGATTCGCCCGCCATTTTGATGCCGATTGGCGACGCGACCGAGGCGGTAGATACGCTTTATCCCTTCTTCCGCGTGGCTGAAGACGGCTTTCGGGCGGTGGTCTGCGGTCCCGAGGCGCGCACTTATCACATGGTGCTGCACGAGGTGCCGCCGGGGGCAAAGATTCCCTGGGACATCACCGAAGAACGGCCGGGGTATCACATCAAGGCGGAAGTTGCTTTTCGCGATGTTGATCCCACGAAATACGCAGGGTTGTTCGTTTCCGGCGGCCGCGCTCCCGAATATCTCCGCTATGACAAGGATTTGATGCGGATCACGCGTCACTTCTTCGAGGCGAACAAGCCGGTGGCGGTGGTTTGTCATGGGATCGAAATCGTCAGCGCGGCGGGTGTCATCAAGGGACGAACGGTCACGACGGTCGCCAAGTGCGCACTCGATGCGGAGCAGGGCGGGGCGAAATATGTCGATAAGCCGTGCGTTGTTGACGGCAACCTCGTCACCGCGCGAACCTGGCACGATTCTGCGCCTTTCATGCGGGCGTTTATGAAAATGTTGACCGGCCAGAATTCCGGCTCACGGCCGGCTGCTGGCTGATCGCCATGTCACTTCACCGTCGAGCATTTCTGGCCGCTGCTGCGCTCGCTTTCACGAGTCGAGCGCAGGCTCGCGACCCCAAACCGATGACGCTGAGCATCGGCACGTATAGCCTGCAAGGCATGCCACTCGGCTCTGCGATTCGACTCGTAGCCAGCATTGGCTTTGACGGACTCGAGATTGCTACGCAGCCGGGGTTTGATGGCGAGCCATCGAAACTCGTGCCCGCAAAACGGAAGGAAATCCGTCGGCAACTCCAGGATTCGGGGCTCAAGTTGACGGCATTGATGGAGCAGATTACTCCTGCGCCGACTGACGCTGAGAATCGGCTTCTTACAACTAGGCTCTCGAAAGTCGCCGACCTGGCGTGTGACCTGGCTAACGATCCCGCGCATCCGCCTTTGATTCAAACTGTGCTCGGCGGTGGAACCTGGGAGGAGAAGAAGAACCTGTTTCGCGATCGGCTGGGAAGCTGGCTCGAAAGCACGAAGCCGCGCAAGGTGGTACTGGCGATCAAGCCACACCGAGGCGGTGCGCTTTCACGCCCGGAAGAAGCCGTCTGGCTGATCGATCAGCTTGGCCGCTCGCCGTGGCTGCGTATGGTTTATGACTATAGCCACTACGCCTTTCGGGACATGCCGATCGAAAAAACTCTCGCAATCGCGCGGCCGTTCATGGCGCATGTGGCCGTCAAGGACGCAGCGAAAGCGAGCGATAAGGTCGTTTTCGATCTTCCCGGCGCCACGGGACAATTCGATTATGCCGACTTGCTCAAGCGATTGAACGCCGGTGGGTATTGCGGCGATATTTGCTGCGAGGTAAGCAGCATGGTGTCGTCGAAGCCGGGCTACGATCCAATCGCTGCGGCGAAAACGTGTTATGCAAATATGGCGAGAGCATTTGATCAAGCAGGGTTGAAGCTCGGTGGCTGAATTGCCCCGTCCCACTGCAAAACTGCACTTGCCGAAATTGCCCAAATTTGCCAAAACAGGCTATCCACGGAGGCTATGAGTTCGACATCTTTTGAGATGGAGCTTGAATCCATGTCTGCGCTTCTTCTTTCGTTTTTGGTCTTTTTTGCAGACGAACCATCCGATAAGCCGACAGCGGCGCAGGTTGAGCAGGCCCACCAACTTCTCAATGGCGAGTGGGAAATCACGTCGTACACCGACGACGGTGAAAACCTGGGACAGGGGCTCGTAAAGGCGAAGTTGGCGAAGGACGGCCGCGTGTCGGTCGGAGCGCGGACATTTCAAATTGTGAATCCCGAGACCGGCGAAACGCGGATCATTCCGTTTCGCGTCAATCCGCTGAAACAACCAAAACGTCTTGAAGTCACCACGCGTGATGATCGAACAATTGGTGGGATTTACAAGTTTGATGGCGACGATTTGATCGTCTGCCTCGAAAGTTTCCCCGACTCGGGCTTTCCCAGCGGATTCGACGCTCCCGCCGGGTCGAACCGCATGCTCATCAAACTACACATGGCGAGCAAGACGGCAAAGATCGAAACGCCGATCACGCCTCCGGCGAGCAAGCCCGCAGACATCAAGTTTGAATCGCCCGAGCAGCACACTGCGCACGCTGTGTTTGCAACCGCCCGCAAGCCGACGACCGCCGAACTGACGCGCGTTCGCGAACTGTTCGCGGGTAACTGGGATATCATGTCGATCGTCGACGACGGCGAAAAGCTTGGTTCCGAGTTGATTCGGCGGCGATTTGCTGAGAACGGCCAGGTGCGTTTCGGCACGCGTGCCTTTGCGGTGATCAACCCGAAGACCGAGGAACGCAGGGTTAACGCGTACAAGCTCGATCCCACGAAGTCGCCCAGCGAAATCGACGTGACCACGCAGTTCGACACCGTGCTCAAAGGCATTTACGTGTTTGACGGCGACAAGCTCATGCTCGCAGTCGCGAAGGACGAAGATCACGCTCGGCCGACAAAGTTTGAAGCACCCGGCGGCTCGGGCGTGATGCTGGTCAATTTGAAGCTCGCGCCTGAAGAGTCGGTGCGTCCGCTCGAAGTCAAATCGACGACAGCTCCCGTAAAACCTGCGTCGACGCCCGAAGAAGACGCTCGCAAGCGCGACACTGGCATCAGGCGTGGTATCGTCGGCTCGTGGTCGATGTCGGACAGCAAGGGAACGCTGACGACCGTGTTTCAGCCCGATGGGGGATTCGTCACGACGCGAACCTGGGCACGGCACCAGAAGCGGCTGTTTGGTCCGCCATCGGACACGTCGAGCGGAAGTTGGAGTTACACAAATGGCCAGCTTACCGCGTGGGTCGGCCGAACGACTGACCCGCGCATCGTGGGGCACTCCTTCAGCGGCCGTTTGCAGACCATTGGCGACGACTCGATGGTTCTCACCGACTCTTACGGCTCGGTGAAGACGTTCCGCAAGTTGAAGTGAGCACAGATCGGCGCGGGATGCGTTGCGTTCCGCGCCGATTTCAGTTTGAAGACGAGGTGCGTTGATCCTGAGAGAGCGAACCGCTCGCAGAGCGCTTTCTTGGCGACTCATCGATGCGGTCGACTTCATGAAGCCCCGCCGGCCACGACTTGTGATGCTCGTTGCGTTTGAGATGAAATATTCCCTCGACCGACACGAATTTGCGGTCGAGGTCATTGAATGTTTGCGCTGGAATATTTACGTCTGAGTGAAATTCGAGCAAAAGTCCATTTGTGAAATTCAGAAGAATCATGTCGTCGTGCGAGAGATAAAGGGCGTTACTTTCCTGTTCGCCCTGCGTGAACCAGCCTGCGACGCGAACTCGCTTGCCGTCGTAGAGTTCAGGAGTCGCAACGAGTTGTACGAATGAAACGTCGCTGATCGGAATCTTGGGATCGCGACTCTGAGGCACGAGCAGAAAACTCGTTCCGACGACGACGGTCCCCACGAGCAAGGCGACAGCAACCGCCATGATCGTCAGTGCGGCTGCAGCCGATCGCGTGTGCTGTTGCCGCTCGCTCACGAATATCTCCCGGAGTGCTCCTCCAAATGGTCGACGGGTGCGCTTAAGTCTATCATGGAGAATGCCGCGCGACGAAACGCTAAACACCGATTTCGCCAGTGAATTCACGAGGGCATGAAATGCCTCGCATAACAATTAGCCGATTGATGTGGATTACCGCCCTCGTCGCGGTCGCTCTGCTTGGCGTGCTGCCGACTGTGCTCGCTTTGCTCACCAGTGCAACATATTCTGCAGTGAAATCAAAAGGCGAGCGACGCATTATCCTCGCGGCATTTAGTGCGGCTGGCTGGCTCACGATTCTTGCTGGGTTCGTTGGCGGGGGCGGGCGGTACCGAATGTCGTCGCCGGCGAATTCGATGATCGTTCGCACGTATGAGCTGATTTTTCGACCAATCATACCGCCCCCGTTCACATCGCTCAAAGATGCGGATGCGTGGGTCAACGGGCTAATGGCAACGGTCAACCACGTTTTGATCGTCGGTCACGCAATTGCGGCGATCGTAATCGCGTGCCTCGCAGCGGCAATAACATGGTTGATTCTGGGGCTTTATCCTCCGTTCGTTCGGCTGATTCGCCGATGGTTCCGAATTCGGCGGCCCGCAGAAACGAGTTGAACCGCATCGCTCACTTCACATCGCGCCAGAGCCATTTGAGCGATTCGGGGAAAATCGCCTTGCCGTGCTTGTTGTTGTGAAAACCCTGGCCGTAGACAAACTTGTAGTCATATTTTGCGAAGTCGAGCGATTTCGCCATCTGCTGATTCGCGAGCGGCCAGTTGCCGTTCGCGTTATCGAGATCGTTCGCGCCGTCTTGCAGGAAAACCCGAATCGGCTTGGGTGGGGTCTTACGAATCATTGCCTCGTAGTTGTGGCCGCCCTCACGACCCGTCGCGCCGCTGGCGATGTTCGTGAAGGACCCAACCCACGAAAGCACTTTGCCGAACTCGTGCGGACGCTCCCACGCAACAGTCCAGGCGCAAATGCCTCCAGACGACGCACCGGCAATCGCACGCGATTCGGCATCGTGACGCAGTTTCGTCGTCTTTTCGACCTCGGGCAAAATCTCTTCGAGCAGAAAGCGCGAGTAGCGATCGGAGAGGGTGTCGTATTCAAAACTGCGGTTTGGTTTCAGCGCAAGGTTGCCGGGCTGAATGAAGATCGCAACCGTGACTGGCATTTCGCCCTTCGCGATCAGGTTATCGAACACGGTCGGCACGAAGGAGAGATAGCCCAGGCCATCCTGAAACACCATCACACACGCGGGCTTTTCCGCGGTGTATTGCGCGGGGACGTATACCCACCAATCGCGCGTCGTGCCTTCGAAAATCTTGCTGGTCCACTTGGGCATCTGTGTCACCTTACCCATGGGATTCTTTGGATTCGCGATGCTATCGGGATGGGTTGTATAGACTTCGACTTGATTCACGCGAGGCGCTTGCCCCTTCTTCGCGGTCGCAGACGCAGGCGGCGGGACGAGTCGACCGTCGACCTCATATTGCCAGGCGAACCCCGTTCCGTCAGGAAACGTCTCGGACGCGACGAACATATCGGTCTCGCCGACTCGCTTGAGCGAAATCGTCCGCTTGCGGTCGACGCTGATAACCTTGACCTCTGTCGCCCCGCGAGGCGCTGGATAGACCCAGGTTACGTCGAGGTCTTCGGTTTTGGGAGTCGACGAATCACGGCCTGCCCATTTAAGAATCTCGCCAGCGAGCTTTCGTGCGTCGTCCCCCATCGGATTGGCAGCAAGCCGCGCACGGAGCGTCTTCGTATTGAACGGACCGTCGGCAGCCTGAAGCGTTGAGCAAAGGACGAAGCAGGCAGCGAGCGCGAGCAAGGAACGCTTGATCTGCATGGTCGAGCACCGGTTCGGGAGGGATGCCTGGAGGGTCGCAAAGCCGCGAGCGGAAGGACTGCGCGGCATTTTAGCGGCGACACGAACGACATCCAACAAAAATTCTCGGCGCAACGTTCAACGAACTTACTCGATTGCCAGACCATGGCTGACACGCTGCAGCTCAACCATATCACGATATCGCCCGGCTGCTGCGATGAGGGTTTCGTGAGTGCCGACCTCGACGATTCGCCCGCCTTCGAGCACGACAATTCGATCGGCGTCCTGAATCGTGCTGAGGCGATGTGCGATGACAAATGACGTTCGGCCTTCAAGCAAGGTTGAAAGGCTCTGCTGAATCAATCGCTCGGATTCCGAGTCCAGATTGCTCGTCGCCTCGTCCATGATGAGGATCCGGGGATTCGCGAGAATCGCCCGAGCAATCGCCAGACGCTGGCGCTGGCCACCACTCAAACGCACGCCGCGCTCGCCGATGACAGTGTCATAACCGTCGGGCAACGCCTCGATGAACTCGGCCGCGTTGGCAATTTCGGCGGCCCGAATAATTTCGGCATCGGTAGCCTGGCGCGCGGCGTAGGCGATGTTTTCCCCTACGGTGCCGTCGAAGAGAAAGACGTCTTGCTCGACGATGCCCAGACAGCGTCTGAAGCTTTCGACCTCGATCGACCGCAAATCGACGCCGTCGAGTTCGATCGCGCCAGATGTTGGGTCGTAGAATCGCGCAATCAGGTTTGTGAGCGTCGTTTTGCCCGAGCCGCTGCGACCGACAAGCGCGATTGTTTCGCCAGGGCGGACGTCGAGATTGATGTCGCTGAGCACGTCAGACTCACCGCTCGGATAGCGGAAACTTACGTCGCGAATCTGAATCCGGCCGGCAACGTCTTCCTTCTTGATCGCGATCGTGCCGGGGTGTTCGGCCATTTCCCTGGGCTCGGCCATCAGGTCGAGCACTCGGTCAAATCCCGCGAGGTTCGACTGGAATTGTGTGACACTCGTCGCCAAAACTGCGAGTGGCTCGAGCAACATCGCCAGGTAAACAAGGAACATCATCAAATCGCCCAGCGAGAGGTGGCCGTTCAAAACTTCGAGGCCGCCGTAAAGCAACAAACCGCCCGACGCGACCGGCAGCGCGAGTTCCCAGAAGATTTCGATGCCGCGCGTCCACCACCAGACGTACAGCTCCTGGCGCGCCATGACATTGTTTTCGCCGGTGAAACGTGTGGTTTCTCGGCGCTGGCGGCCAAACGCACGAACGACGCGCATCCCGCCGAATGTCTCTGTGGTTGCGGCGTCGATTTCCTGGCGTCTGACGCGGATGTCACGATATAGGGGGCGGATTCGCTTTTCCCAGAATCGGTTGATTGCATAAACGCCGGGAACCATCACCAGGGCGAGTGCGAGCAACCGCCAATCGACCCACGCTAGCACCACAAGGCCGCCGGCGAACTGAATCACCGCGCGCCAGGGGTTATAGAGCATGCTGAAGACCAGTTCGCCGATACCGCCGGCGTCTTCGCGGAGCAAGCTGGTCGTTCCGCCCGACTTCAGCGCGTAAACGCGGTGCAGCGGCAAGCGAGCAGCATGCGCAAACGCTCTGCGCTTCATCTCCACCTGTACGCGCTTGGTGGTGCGCGTAGCGATCCAGCGGCTCCAGAGACCGATGAAGACACCGAGGAGCGATACCGCCATCACCAGGCCGACGAGCGCGAGGAGTCTTCCTTGCGGGCTCAGGCCGCCAACCGCCGAATTGGCGAAGCCAGTCGGCAGCGGACGGCTCAGGAGCACGTAATCGATGACGAGTTTTGTCGCCGCCGGAGGAACGAGCTTCAGAATCGTTCCGAACGAGAGAAGCGCAAGGGACGCGATGATCGCGGATTGATGTCCACGTAGGACGTCGTTCCAGAGCGCGCCGAGCAGTTGGAGCAGCGAACGGTCATGGCCGGCGAAACCGGGAGTCTTACGCGGCTTTTTGCCGCTCGAGTCACGTTTCGACTTCCGGTCACGCAGGTAGCTCAGGAACCGAACGCGACTCGTTTTCCGCGAAGCAGACAGCACAGGCGCATCCCCACCGGCCACGATTCGCGACCCGGGACCACCCCGCCTCGCGGAAACACACGGCGGTGTATTCTAGGCGGGGATAGCCCGTAGGTCGAACGATTCGCGTCTATTTGCTCAGTTCTGCGGCCAGAGCGCGTTCAAGGCCTCGACGGTTTGATCCGCCAGCGACTGCCCACCCTCAGGGCCGACAATGCTACTTTCAGCAATCGCGCTGTAACCGCCGCCGCGCTTCGCTTTTTCGGTCGGAACATACGACCCAGGGCCGGCAAGTTGGATGACAAAGGTCTGCAACGCCTTGCTCTTCGCCTTCATTTGAATGCCAAAGTCGGTGAAGAGCTCAAAATCGTTCGTGGCAATCGCGATATCACCCAGCCGGACAGCGTGAAGTTCCATCACATACGGCGGATTCTTGCCTGCGCTCTGCTGCTCGAAGCGATCGACCACCGTTTGATGCCAGCCGACCAAAGTGAAGCGAGCGGCATCTCGTTTGTATTCCGCCACCTTCGCCCGCGCCTGATCGGCCTCTCCTTTCGTGATAACACGCGCTGGCAGTTCGATGCGCTTTACACGATGGACGAGGGGTACGTCGGAAAACATCTCCTTCTTTGCGCCCGCGTACGCCTCTTCCCAGGCCGCGACGACTCGATTCGCGAGTTCCTGCAACCGCGTCACGCCTCTCAATTTGCGCATCCGTTCTTCGGCGGTCTTACGGTACATGAGGTGCGGAGATTGATCGCCTGCGGCGCCGGTCCAGCCAAGGACAACGAGGTCCTTACCGTGTGCGGCCTGGAGCGCGACGCGGATCTCGTGCCAGAAGTCGGCATTCACCAGGCTCCCGCCTTCGACTTCTTGCGCGGGGCACGCAACGTTCACTGCGGTGCCGATCAGTTCCTTCTTTGCATTCCAGAAGAACAACACTTCAACGCCCTGATCCTCGGGCCCTTCGATGTTGCGGAACGCGGGCTCGTTGGTGCCGCCGTACATTTTGGCTTCGCCGTTGGAGTAAACCGCACGGCGGTTTTGTGCGACAACCGCGTGTCCCAACCCCCAGCCAACGCTCCCGGCCGCGCGAGATTTCCACGCTTTCTCGACGGCCTCGGCAACACGATCGGCAAGGAAATCGACGTACGCCGGAGGCTGCATGACGCCTTCGTGAGGAATTAGATACTGACCGTCGTTTGTCACCGGCGCAGTGTGCGTGTGAGTGGCGCTGAGCACAAGTTTCGAGACGTCGAAATCGCCGAGGCGAGCCTTCACCTGCTTTCGCACTGCGTCGTTGACGACGGTGTGAATCGCGACGAGATCGAGTGAAACGAAGATCGCCTGATCGGTGCCGCTACCATCGACGCGCGACTCGAGTGCCAGCACATTGGCGGTTACGTCGCTCTCGGCCGATGCCGCAATTCGGGTGTGCATCTGCCCGGCCAGGGCGATCGGGCTCTTGGGTGTGATGCTGGTGCTCGAAGTGCCGATCCACAACTCACCCGCGAACGCGGCGGGTGTAAACCCAAGAAGGAAGAGGCCGAAGGTGATTTTGAGCATCACGGCGAGGTGACAGTTCGTTAGGCGCATGGGGGCAAACACTCCAGGCGGAAGGACACTTCGTTGGCAGATGCGTGGAGGACCGATTATAGGAGATTTGCCGGCGATTCCGAGAGAGTAGCGTGCACGGCCGTCTAGGTCGCATTAACCCATTCACGCAGAGTTATTGTTTTGGTCCGCATAAGATTCGCTTTAGAAACAATGTTGACCCGAAAGTTCAATAAGCTGTGAGCACGAATAGGTCATCGTTATCAGCGATTTTTACTTGACGGGCCGGGACGTGAAATCGTCAACTAGTTGGTAGTCTCTCTGCCCCTGATTCGGGTCAGCAAAAGAGTCGGCGTTGCGTGGCCGATACAAATCGTGATGCGACTTGCGCTTGGCGTACCTGCTAGAGCCATTTCCTCCCCAACTCGGAAACAACGAGGTCCCGATGTTCCGGTTGCAACGACTGCTTCCAGAAAAGGCCAACTCCAGCCGCAATAAGCGGCGTCAACGCGTCATGGCGGCGCGTGTCGAGAAGCTTGAAGTCCGCGAAATGCTCACGGTGACTGCGTCGAGCAGTTTCGGCCTGAATCCGACGACACACCAGGTCGATGTTCCCGCGATCAACCCGGACCCGGCCAATCCCAACGACCCGGCGAATGACTTCTACATTCACAACGTCACGCTCTCGGTGACGAACGACGCTGGCGTGGGCAGCTCGGTGGTGAACGGCGTGACCAATGTCACGTTGAACTCGAGCTCGGTGTCGGGCAGTTCGTCGGTGATCCAGCTAAGCGGGACGGTTGTTGGCCCGGTCGGTGGCGGCACGTTTCTGCCGCATACGCTGATCGTTCATATCATGGTCAACGGCGTCGACAAGACTGACATCACCAACGCCACTGAAGTCAGCTATAACAGCTCAACCCAGCGCGATACGGTGTCGTTCTCTGGCTCGGTGAGCGTCCCCGCCGGCTCGGGAACATACTCCGTCGGTCTGGTTCTCGAAAACACGAGCACAAACCAGAAGAGCCCGACGATTCCGTTCTTCAGCGCGAAGATCGACACAAGCAAGCCGACGGTCGCCAGTATTCCGGTCGTGGGCAATTCGTCGACCGCGATTAATTCGGTTCCGGTGACATTCTCGAAGCCGATTCTCGCGACGACATTCTCCACGGCGAACGTCTCGTTGACGGCAAACGGCAGCCCGGTTGCGCTGAGCGGAATTTCGATTTCGCCGTCGTCGGGCACCGCGTCGAGCTTCACGATCAGCGGGCTTGCGCCATTTACGAACGCGTCGGCCAATTATGTGATCTCAATCTCGACGAAGGGAATTCGCGACGCGTCGAACAACGTGGCGACGACCACGACGACGAATGGCTCCTTCACCGTGACGCTGCCGCCGCTTGTGGTGGTGCAGTCGGCCCAGTTCGCCACCATCAAGTCGACGGTGAAGGTCGGCAAGAAGACAAAAACCGTCTCTCAGCAAGTGGTGCAAGTGCAGTTGAGCGGGACGGTGAATGGTGCCAATAACGCCGGCGCCTTCCGGCTTGCCGCGCCCAAGACGGTGAAGGTAAAGGGCAAGAAGACCACCACCTATTCGACCGTGATTCCGATCATTTCGGCCACGCCGACCGCCAATGGCAGCGGCACGCTAGTGACGCTGGCTCCCAAGGGAAAGCTGAACTTCTCACAGCTTGACCAGTTGACGATCGTCGCCCCCGCGCTGACTGACTCGCTGGGCCGGCCGGTCGTTGGCAATCAGGCCGACGGAACGTACGTGATTATCATCTGAAGCTAGAGTGCGGCGTACCCCTGCGCTACAATGCGGGCAGTTTTCATAACTCCCGCAAACGCTGGGTACGCCGCCATGATTCGCCCGTTTTACCTTCTCGGCCTCGGTTTGATTTCGAGCTCGCTTGCCCTCGCAGACGAGCCAATCGTTCGGCGCATCGAATCGCCGGGGCTAGTTGGAAGCGCGGCGGTGATCGTCGATGCGCGGGCGCCGCTGGTTCATACGTCGCAAATCTTGCCGATCGACCGTGATGGAAAACCGCTCGGCGATGATGCAAAATCGCAAACGAACGCGGCTCTGGATCGGCTCAGCGAAGTGCTGCAAGCGGCTGGCTCCAAGCTTGGTTATTTAGCCAGGTTGAATATCAGCGTCCGCGATAATGCAGCGGTAGACGGCGTGAAAACTGCACTCGCCGAGCGTTTTGCGCGAGGATCGGATCCGACGATGAGCTTTGTCGTCGGCATGCTCGCGCGGCCAAATGTTCTCGTGGCGATCGATGGCGTCGCAGCGAGCGCGACGGATGACTATCTCGGCGTGAAACGAGCGCGCGTTCCAGGTCAACCTGCCGACTCAACTTACACGGTGCTGCCGCCGGGCGTGCGAATTTACATTTCAGGTCAGGCGGACCCCGGAGCCGATCTGGGCGCTGCGACGAAGAATACGCTCACCGGACTTGAAGCCACGCTTCAACATCTAGGACTGTCCAAATCTTCGATCGTTCAATTGAAAGCCTTCTGCAAGCCAATGAGTGAAGCGGCGACGGTCGAACGCGAGGTCGCCAAATTCTTTGGCCGTGAACTCGCTCCGCCGCTCGTACTTGTTGAGTGGAAGATGGCGCAGCCGATCGAGATCGAGCTTATCGCGGCGGGTAAGCCGAATCAAAGCGCGGAAACGATTGAGTTCCTGGCGACACCAACGCTCAAGGTTTCGCCGGTTTTCAGTCGCGTAGCGCAGGTCAATCGCGGTGACTTGATCTATTACTCCGGTCTGCACGGTTCCGAAAACACGAGCGGTTCGGCACAGGTGGAAGCGATTTTCAATCAGTTAAAGGCGCTAAGCCAAACCGCAGGCAGTGATCTCCGTCATCTCGTAAAGGCGACGTATTACGTTAGCGACGAGCCTGCCAGCAAGGCTCTCAACGACCTTCGCCCGCGTTACTACGATGCCAAGCGTCCACCCGCCGCTTCGAAGGCAATGATCAATGGAATTGGCGAGAAGGGACAAACGGTTAGCGTCGACATGATTGGCGTCATCCCGCCGAAGTGATCGCACGCACAATCTGGGAGACACGTCCGGGATGAACCTGCGCGGGCGGACTGCCAAATGGTGATGTCGCCTGCGTTGGACGTGTTACCCACGAACCAACGTGAAATTCGCGCAAGTCGCAGACGCGAATGAGATCGGCAAGATCTTCGAGCGTGATACTACCGCCTGCCATCACGGCGACCGAATCCGGCGCCAGTTGCTTGATCTCGCGCAACGCCTCAAGATGCTGCCGCGCGGCCCCCGGACCTCCGGAAGTTAAGACGCGATCGATCCCGAGTGCGATCAGATCGCGGAAAGCTTCGACGGGGCAGGGGGTGAGGTCGAGTGCACGGTGAAAAGTCACGTTGAGGGGTTTCGCGTGTGCGCACAGGCGAGCCGTCATTTCCTGATCGACCTTGTTATCTTCTCTCAACGCACCAATCACAATTCCCGCTACGCCGGCCTGGCGTGCCACATCAATATCGTGGCGCATGATGTCGTACTCGTCCAGGGATATGACGAAATCACCGGGGCGAGGACGAATCAAAACCTGCACTGGTATCTCAACGTTTGCGCAAACTTTGCGGATCAGGCCAGCGCTTGGAGTTATGCCGCCCGAGGCGATATCAGCGCAAAGCTCAACGCGATCGGCACCACCATTCGCCGCATTGCACGCCGAGGTGAAATCACTGATGCAGATTTCGAGAATTCGCCGCATGGCCGCCTCTTATGGGGTAGGATGCATATCAAGGATATCGGCAAGCGTCGGCCGTTGCGAGTTCGACGCGAGCGAATCCTCCTACTTCCTCAGAGTTGCACCGGGGAGTCGAGATGAAGCGGTTTGTGATATTGGCATCTGCATTGGTTCTGACCCTGGAATTTGCGGCACCAGTTGTTCACGCGGCCGGCGCCGCCGATTTCGATCGCAAGCAAGACGTGATTTACGGGCGCAAGCACGGCATGGCGCTCACGCTCGATGTTTTCACGCCCAAGGAAAAGCCCAACGGACTCGGGCTGGTCTTCGTGATTAGCGGCGGCTGGTTTTCGAGCCACGAGGCGATCAGCCCGGCCTTTGTCGATCCGATGATCAAACGCGGCTACACCGTGTTCACCGTCGTTCACGGCAGCCAGCCCAGGTTCACCATTCCCGAAGCTGTTGACGACCTCAATCGCGCTGTGCGGTTCATTCGTCACAACGCCAAGGACTACAAGGTCGACCCCGAAAAGCTGGGAATTTACGGTTTCTCAGCCGGTGGACATCTCTCTTTGATGCAAGGACTGGGAGGCGACTACGGCAAGCTCCAGTCGCTCGACTCGATCTCGCGCACTCCCAGCCGCGTGAAGGCCGTTGCGTCATTCTTCCCGCCGACCGACTTCCTCAACTACGGTAAGCCTGGCGAAAACGCCGTTGGACGCGGGACCTTGCACGACTTCGCCGCCGCGTTCGACTTTCATCACTACGACATCATGAAAAAGATGTACGTACCAGTAACCGATGAGTCGAAGATCATTGAAATCGCCAAGTCGATCTCGCCGGTGACGCACGTCTCGAAGGACGACCCGCCGGTGCTAATCCTGCACGGAGACGCCGATACGTTGGTGCCGATTCAGCAGGCGGAACTCGTGCTCGAAAAGCTCAAGGCGGTCGGCGTGCCGACCAAGCTCGTTGTGCGGAAGGGGATGGCCCACGGCTGGCCCGAGATGGGTAAAGACCTCGAAATCGTCGGCGATTGGTTCGACGAGCATCTCAAGAAGTGATCGACTAAATCGGGGACGCGGCGCCTCTACCGCGTTCCCGTTGTGTAGGAATCTCGCGATGAAAATCATCCTCGCCGCACTTGAACCCGAACTGGCCGCAGCGTGGGAACGCCATTGCGGTGATTTGCCGGACGTGACGATACATCGCGGGTCGATTCTTGACCTTGAGGTTGACGCGGTCGTCAGTCCGGCGAACAGTTTCGGATTCATGGACGGCGGAATTGACCGGTTTTACAGCTATCACTTTGGCTGGCACGTCCAAGAACGTTTGCAAGAGTTGATTCGCACGAGGCATCACGGCGAGTTGCTTGTTGGCACTGCTGAGTTGGTCGAAACCGACCGGCCGAGAATTCCTTACGTCATCGCCGCGCCGACGATGCGCGTGCCGATGATCTTGTCCGAGACGGTCAATCCCTATCTCGCCGCCCGAGCGGCGTTGCGGTTGATCACTCACGGTCAGGTTGCGGGTGGTATTCGCGCTGGCGAGCCAGTTTCGTCCGTGGTGCAGTCGGTCGCATTTCCAGGATTAGGAACTGGTGTAGGCCGCGTGAGTTTTGATACGTGCGCTCGACAGGTACGCGTCGCGATCGAGGAAGTTGTTACTGGAAGCTACGGGTTCCCGCGTTCTTGGGCTGAGGCGCAGGAACGACATCAACGGCTCTACACCGATCGCGTGCGCGACCTTCAATACGAATAATCTGCGATCGAGAAAATCAATCTGGCGCGAGCCTCAGGAGGGCCGTTCGTTTAGAATGCGCTTTTTCGGCTTCAAGAGCGCTCGAGATGAATTCACCCGCCGCACCTGGAAGACACCCGTCATCGCCCTTTCGATGGTTTCCGGAATTCCTCGAGTTCGGTAAACGCAGAATGCGCACGCAGGGACGCGTGCTTGCGGCATGCGTTGCCGTCGGGTTTGTGGCGGGAGTCGGCGGGATTGTTTTCACGGCGCTCGGCGAACTCGTCGCTCATTACAGTCTCGAAGGCGTTGCCGGCTACCATCCGAGCGGTCCTGCTTCGGAGGTTCGTTTTCCTTGGATTCCTGGCCTCGAAGCGTCGCTCACGCCTTGGCTGCTATTGATCGTGCCGACAGTCGGCGGCCTGATTAGCGGTTGGATCGTCAACCGCTTCGCGCCCGAGGCCGAAGGGCACGGCACCGATGCGGCGATTGCGTCGTATCATGAACAAGGCGGTTACGTTCGTCCCCGCGTGCCACTTGTGAAGCTCATTTCGAGCGCTTTGACGATCGGTACAGGCGGTTCGGGGGGACGGGAAGGACCGATCGCCCAGATTGGCGCGGGCTTTGGTTCAGTCCTTGGCGGACTACTCGGCTTCAAACCGGCGCAGCGACGGATTTTGCTTGCGGCTGGTATGGGAGCGGGTGTGGCGGCGATTTTCCGCGCTCCGCTCGCGGGAACGCTCTTCGCCGCGGAAATCATGTACTTTTCGCCCGAGTTCGAGCCCGAGGTGATTCTACCGACTGGCCTCGCGAGCGTCGTTTCTTACTGCACGTTTGGCGTGATTGCATACTTACTTGGCGGCATCGCCGAACCGTGGAAACCTCTTTTCACGACTCCAGACAATCTCGTTTTCTCGAACGCCTGGGAGCTTGTGCCTTACACGATCCTGGCAATCTTGATGGCTGTGATGTCGATGATTTACGTCCGCACGTTTTATGGAATTCATCATCTGTTCAAGCGAATTCCCCTTTCGAAAACGTACGTTCCGGCAATTGGTGCGGCGATGACGGGAGCCGCTGGTCTCATCATCTATTACGCGTTGGGTCGTCACACATCGTCGCTGGCGGTGATGTCCTACGGCTACGGAATTTTGCAGGATGTGCTTCGCGATGAAACGGCGTTTCCCGCGTTTTTGCTCATTGCGATCGCGTTCGGCAAAATCCTTACGACGAGCCTGACGATCGGCAGTGGTGGATCGGGCGGCGTGTTTGGGCCGTCGATGGTGATTGGCGGCTGCGCGGGGGGCGGATTTGGCGTGCTGATGCATAAGCTCTGGCCGGCGGCGGCACCACATGCGGCGTCGTTTGTCATTTTGGGGATGGCGGGATTCTTCTCGGCCGCGGCGAAAACACCATTCTCGACGCTGATCATCGTCAGCGAGATGACGGGGGATTATCGACTTCTCTTACCCGCGCTTTGGGTTTGCACACTCTCATTCCTGATCTCGGATGAGGAACCGCTCTATCAATCTCAGGTGGCAAGCCGGTCGAAGTCGGCGGCTCATCGCGGCGATTTCGTCCGTGACCGAATCGCGGGCGTGGAGATTCGTCGATTTGTCAATGAAGGGCAGCACGCCCCGACTCTGAATCCGAGCGATTCTGTTGCCGAAGTTGCCGCGCAGTTTGATGCGGCGACTTACTCGGTTCTGCCGGTCGTCACGACCGAAGCGCAATTGCTTGGCATCGTCGTTCTCGACGAGCTTCATCTCGCGCTCAAGGGCGGTAGTGCAGACTCATGGCTGGTCGCGGCGGATCTCATGCGGACGAACATTCAACCGCTCCATCTCGATGACACGCTCGACGTCGCCATGCAACTTTTCATGGAGAACGACGTGCTCGCACTACCGCTCGTCGAGGGGTTCGATAGCAAGCGTCTTGTGGGAATTGTTCGTCGCGCAGAGGTGGCCAGAGCGTACTTGAGTATGCTGCAGGGTGAGCCTGAACCCAACGCTTCCCGAGAGTTGAATTGAGCGAGCGTCTGAGCAAATTGTCGATTGCGCTGACTTTTTGACACAGGCGACACCCAAAACCGCCGATTCGTCGGTTCAAGTGTTGAGTTTGGGCACGTTATAACGATTTTGGACGGCCTTGCCGCCGTCCAAGATTTGTTTTACAATAAACTCCGATCGAGGCCTTTGACCGCGAGTGAATTTCTTAGGATAATCGGTCTGTTCACGTGCCTTACCCTCGAAAAGTGCGATAAGGGTCATGAGGGGCGAGGTTGCCCAGCCGATACAATCCAGGACGATTCACGATAGTTCCTGCCAGTGTTCCGCCGGTTTGCCTTCCTCGTTCGTGCTCGATTTCGATCCCCGCCTTTTGAGAATCAATGCGCACGATTCGTTCGTGCCACCTACCGTAACCGTCCTCCCCGCCTCGTCCTCCGAGGGGTTTTCCGTCATGTCCAAGCAACGTCGCTCGCTTTCCCGTTTGATGAAGCGATTCGCGTTCATCGTCGCGTTTCTCGGACTTACGGTTGCCGGAGTTTGGGGTTACCTCGAATACACGAAACCACCGCGGCCCTCGTTGACGAATTTAACGCTCGTCTCGGCCCGTCGGGCTGACGTAAATCCCGTGCTACGGGCGCCTGGTAAGACGGCGAGCGAAAACAGCACGCTCATCGACGCCAAGATCGAGCGGCTCGCATCCACCAGCGAAGGGCGCGTCGGATACTCCAGCGGCGCCACGACGATCCTTTGGGTCATCGACGACGGCACGTTCGTCAAAAAGAACGATTTGCTCTGTTCGCTCGACTCGTCGGAATACGAAGAACTCGTTCGTCAGCAGCAGATCAGAGTCGACCGCGCCCGAGCCGACCTCGAACGGGCCAAGCTCGATTTTGAAACCTCGCAAATGGGTGTGGCCCAGTTTCGCGATGGCTTGATGATTCAGACGCAGCAAGAGAACGAGGGGCGGCTCAAGCTGGCTGAGTCGAACCGGGTTCGTGCGACCGCGCGTTTGGCCTGGACAGAGCGAATGCGGTCGAAGGGATATGCGTCACTCGACCAGATCGCAACGGACCGCCTGACGGTGAAGCGTTGCGACCAGGAGATTCTCAAGGCCAAGTGGGACATGGAGAACTTCGTCAAGTTCGGCGCACCAATCGAAATGAAGGCGCTGAACGCGGCGGTTGAATCTGCGCGTGCCACTCTGATCGCCAATCAAATGCGGTACGACCGGTTTCTGGAGCGCTTCGAGTATTACAAGCAGATGGTGGATTACTGCACCATTCGCGCTCCGCACGATGGTTATCTGATCTACGCGAACAACACCCAGTATTTCAGCTCGACGGCACCGGTTGAAGCTGGTTCGAGCGTGCGGCAGGGGCAGCAACTCTTCTACCTGCCCGACCTGTCTCGGATGAAGGTGATCGTCAAACTGCACGAGTCGGTAATGGCGAAGGTAAAACCCGGCATGAAAGTGTCGGCGAAGATTCCCGGTTTGAGCAATCGCGAGCTTGAGGGCACGGTCGTGAAGATCGACCCGATGCCCGACGGCGAAAACACCTGGCTGAGCGACAAGCGGTCGTTTAACGCGACGATTCACATCAATAACCCGCCGTCACAGATTCGGCCCGAAATGTCGGCTGAGGTGGCGATCGACCTGAGCACTCACCCAGACGTCATCGCAATTCCGCCCGAGGCGCTTGCCGTCGAGGACGGGGCCGACTTCTGCTACGTCGCGTCGGCAGACGGCCAGCTCGAACGCCGGCACATCACACTTGGCGAGTCCGACTTCGACTCGCTGGAAGTGATCGAAGGCCTGGACGAGGGCGAGCAGGTCGTAAGCGACGTGTCGCACATTGAAGACTACGCTGCGCTCGTCGTTGACGCGAAGGACGACGTGGTTCACGCGAATTCGCAGGCTGCGTCGAACACCGTCCACACGGCTGACGAGCACGCCGTGGCGGCCAGTCACACTGGCGAGCACTCGCACACCCACAAAACGGGATTGTAAAGCAGATTCGGGCGTGATTTCGACCGGCCGCTCGGTGCATTTCGACCGATGGGCGCAATCCGAATCACACCGAGCCGCTGCATGATTCGTCGCTGAATTCTCGCGCGAGAGAGCGCCGAAAACGATGAGGGATTTTCCTCTCGATTCTGGCACACCCTCGCGAGAGCGTCGACTCATGGCCGGCAAGCGTGGTACGAACAAAGCAGGCGCAGCCGCGCCCTCGGGCGGGTCGTCGCCAATCGTGACGGGTTCGCTCCTGGTCGGCGCGATCGGGCTGGGAGTCTGGACGCTGGTTTCGCGCCGGCAGATGTCGTGGCCTCCCACGCAACTGCTTGCGAATCTGTTCACGGTTGCGGGCTGCCTCGCGGTGATTGGGCCTGTTCTGCTGTTGAGCCGCAAGGAGCGGGGCGAGGGCGGCCTTGGCGAGCTGGTCTGGCTGGCGGGCGGCCTGATGATCTGGGTGTTCGACATCGCCGCGATTTTGCGTGGCGAGTGGCGGAGCATCGCCTGGACGACGCCGTTGAGCTATCAGGCGATGGGTTTGACGATTCTCGCCGTCGCCCTGGCGGGCTGGCGGTGGAGGGCAGGCGGGCGCGACTGGTCGTGGACGAACGTCACTGGCTGGATTCTTGGGCTGTTCTGGGTTGGCATGGGGCTATCGACGATGACGTCGACAGGGTCACTACTGGCGCTGGCGCGTTAGTTGTGAGTTGCCGGTTGTCAGATGTCAGAGTAGGCGCTCGTAACGCTTGACGTCCCCCCGCGCGGGGGGTTAGCCTCAACGTCTGGAGGATCATCCGGCGTCTCGCAAGATCGGATTATTCTTATTCATTTCGTTCGTATCGCGGCGATCGCTCGCGAAGGCGCCTGTCGTTGCAGCATCAGGAGTTTTTTCGTGGCCATTGACTCGCAGTCCGGAGCCAAACCGGTCGCGCATGACGACTCTGGACTCATTGACAATGAGATCCCAGCGTATCGCGCATTGACCCCGCTGGCCGTTTTGTCGCTCGTGTTCGGAATCGTGTCGGTCCTGACGTTCACCGAACTTGGATTCTCGCTCTTTGGCGTGGCGGGCATTCTGTTCGGTGTCCTTGCTCACCGCAAGATTCGGGCATTTCCCGAGCTATACACCGGCGACAAGCTGGCGAATGCGGGAATCGCCGTGTCGCTGATGTTCGTCCTGTGCGCGTGGACCATCACGTTGATGCAGGGCTGGATGATCACGCGTGCTGCCGATAAATTCGGCGAACAGTACGTCAAAGCGATCAAGTCAGGATCGTTTGACGAACTCGCGTATTACCAGGCGACGCCCGACCAGCGCAAAGGAAAAACCGCCCAGAAAGTCGCGAGCGAGATGATGGAAGGAGTTCGCGCCCAGCGCGAGTTCGAGATGATCCACGTCGGTCTCACGCATCTCTTTGAGCGCGTCAAGACGGCGAAGGATCAACTCAAAATCGACTACGAGGGCGTAACGAACCACGCCTCCGACGGCTTGCAGGTAAAGGCGATTCAGCGCTTCGCAGTCACTGGCCCAGTAACCAAGGATTTCCCCGAGGCAACGCAATACGCCCGCGTCTTCATCACGGGTCTTCCCAAGAACAATGAATACGAGTGGTTCGTGACGAGCGTCGATTTCCCGGTCGTTGAAAAGAAGTAAGCGATTCGCCGACGAAATGATCGAAACGAGACGCCCGGCAAGCTCCGCGGCGTCTCGTTTGTTTTCTGGTCAGACGTCTTCACCAAGATAACTGGCGTAGCAGTTCTCGGTTTCCCAGAGCAGCACCTCGACGATCGGCAAATTTGCCTCGCGAGCGTGGTCGAAGATCAGCCGGGCGATGTTTTCGGCGGTTGGGTTGTAGTCCATCACGAAGACCCGCTCGCCCTGTGCTTGCAGGATCGGCAAGATTGGGTCGTCCTTGCAGAGCAGCATGTTGTGGTCGAGTGTTTCGTCGATCCACTTCTGCACTTTCTGCTTGATCTCGCCGAAATCGACGAGCATCCCCTTCGCGTCGAGCGCCTTGGCTTCGAGCGTGATCACCGCGCGACCGTTGTGGCCATGTAGATGCCGGCACTTTCCGTCGTAATTGATCAAACGATGGCCATAACAGAACGAGATTTCCCGAGTCACTCGATACATGGAACGCGATGTCTCCCGCTCACCTTGCTGGTAGGACAAACTTCAGGTTTTGTAGCGTAATGGGTGCGATCTTCGAACTCAGCCTCGACGAAGCCGCGATGCCGTTCCGCGCATTTGTTGCAACGGCCGCAATGCACGCCATCGACCGGCTTCAGACATGAGAAGGTAAGCCAAAGCGGCAAGTCAGACCCGCGGCGAATCACGTCAGCCTTGTGCAAGGTCTCGTAGGGCCGCGACAGCCGGATCTTTGAGGCAAGCGCCCGTTCGAGCGCCATCTCGAAGACGCGATAGAACTCGGGGGTGCTGTCGGGAAACGGATTCGATGCCAGGCTGCCAAGCGCCAGCTCGGGAATCTCACGAAGCCGGCACCAGATCGCCGCCTTGCCGACGAGTAATAGGTTCCGACCAGGCAAATAGACCGCGCTATCGGGCGTTTCGCCACCGGGAACGGTCGAACCGGTCGTGCTCCAGTGATCGCCGTACACGTCGGCAATCGGCTCCGAGAGAACGCACAAGGGCATCAGGCCGGGACGGGCGGCGGCATTAAGGTATTTCTCGAGCGCAGCTAGCTCGTGCTCTTCCCACCGCAGGCCGCATCGGACGTAAATCGGGTGAACCTGACGATAGCGTTTGAGCATATCAACGGCAAGCACAGCGCTATCAACACCGCCCCCAACCATCACGGCCGCGTCGTCTCCCAGATATCGATCGGCCACGCTCAACCTCCTGGCCCGTTTCGAGTGCATCGCGTCACCCAAACGCTTGCCCCGACACTTATCGTAGTCGGCTCCGCTACCGCCTTCAAGGTTGGGTGTCATTCGCTCCGCAGAGTATGGCGTGATCTTCCGCAAATCATGTCGTTCGATCCGTGATATAGATTCTGCTTGACATTTCCGCTTTGCAACACAAAGCTCATCGTGAACACTTCGCTTTGCATCTCAAAGTGGAATGTCGCATCGGCTGAGGGTTCGAAAAAACAGGCCCAACGCGAAAAGGACTCGACATGAGCTCCCCGTGGATTCCCCGCGCGCTGCGTGAAGCACCGGTTCTGGATCTGGCGCGAGTCACTCCCGCCGCTCGCCCCAAAACCGCACTTTTGATCAACCCGTTCTATCCCAAGGACCCGCACGCAAGTTTCGGCAAGCACGTGCTCACGCCGTCGCTAGCGCTAACTAGCATCGCAGGCGCGACTCCCGAGGACTGGGATGTGCGTTACTGGGATGAAAACTTGCTCCAGGGGACGCCACCTTGCGAGCCATTTCCACAGGTGGTGGGAATCACCGTGCATCTCACGTTTGCCCAGCGCGCTTACGAGTTGGCGGCCTGGTACCGGGCGAGGGGAGCAAAAGTGATTCTGGGTGGACTTCACGTTCTTTCGTGTCCCGAAGAGGCAGCGCCTCATGCTGATGCTCTGGCGATTGGAGAAGGGGCACAGATATGGCCGCGAATTCTTCGCGATATCGACCGCGGCGAGTTGCAACCAACATATCGCGGCAGTTATCGCGTTCCCTACAGAAATGACCCGGCGCCGAGACGTGATCTGCTGCCACGTCGGAGTTTTTTGACCACCACCAGCCTCATCGCCACGAGGGGGTGCCATAACCGCTGCGGATTCTGCTACCTCGCGACCGACGGGTTGGCGATGCCTTATCAGATGCGCGACGTCGAGCAGGTCGTCGAAGAATTTCGGGCCGATCGCCAGCCGTATGCGGTGTTTACCGACAACAATCTTGGCTCACGGCCGGATTACTTGCGAAGCCTCTGCCAAGCGATCCGGCCGCTTGGAGTGATCTGGAGTGCGGCGGTCACGATCGATGTCACCGACGATCCGTCGCTCGTCCGCGAAATGGCGCTCGCGGGCTGCACCGGTGTATTCATCGGATTCGAGTCGCTTTCCGGCGCGAACCTCGACGACGCCGGCAAGAAAACGCCAAGTCCCGCCGAGTACAAGTCGCGGGTCGGAATCCTTCACGACAACGGGATTCAGGTGAACGGTAGCTTCGTCCTCGGGTTCGATCACGATCAGCCCGACGTTTTCGCGCGAACCGTGAACTGGATCGAAGAAGCACGCCTCGAATGCGCCACGTTTCACATCCTAACGCCATATCCCGGAACGCCGCTGTTCCGGTCGATGGAAGCCGGTGGGCGGATGCTGCACAAGAACTGGAATCTCTACGACACGGCGCATGCGGTTTTTCAACCCAAGAACATGACGCCAGAGGAGTTAGAAGCCGGCTATTCCTGGTGTTATGAGCGATTGTTTTCGCATACGTCGATCTGGCGTCGTCGCCCGGCCGACTGGCGAGCGGTCGTGCCATACCTGGCGATGTCGTACCTTTACAAGCGGTCCAACTGGTTCTGGCATCTGCTGATTCAACATCGGTTGACAGGGCCGGTGTGGCGGCCGATCGTCGAATCGACGCGAAGGCGGCACTTGCGATTTCGCCGCAGGCTGGAAGCTCAAACGGACTCGCATGAGCCAAAACGTGCGGGAACCGTGGTTTCTGCAGGGGTTTGAGGCTGTTGAGTTGAGCGTTTGGCGAAGCAACCAGGACGACCGAAGGACCGATTTCGAGAGGAGTTGCAATTTATGGGCCACAGGTTATAGTGGTTGTTTCGCCACGGTCGGCCCTCGGCCGGATCGGCATTGGATAATGGCGCGAGCTTGGGAAAACGCAAGACCCGGGGCCGGCGCGATGGCACGCACGCTGGGCCACGGAGTGTCGAGGAGAGTGTTGGATGGCCGAGTTGATGACGACCGACGTTCGCGCGCTTTTGGATCGCACACCGTTTGACGCCTCGGCCGTTGCCGACCTTCGCGAGGTTCTGGGACGAGACCCCTCGCGTTATACCACCTTGCGTGAAGCCGTCGCCGCGATGCGCGACCGCACCAAGAGCAACCCGAACCCCGAGTCGATGCTGCGAATCGGCGTCGGCGAGGTGCTGCTTGGTCACTTCAAGGCGAGTCTCGAATACCTCCTGAAGTCGGGCGATATTGGCCTGGCGCACTATCATCGCGGCCTGGCGTTCGAGAACCTTCAGCGCTGGAATGACGCAGCTTCTGCCTTCGCCGCTGCATCCGCAGCCGGCTACGACGCGAAGAACAGCGACCTGCATCGCGCTGGTGCACTCCGCCGTTCGGGCAAGCTCGAAGAAGCGAAGGCGATCCTCGATAAGCTCGAAGACAGCGCGACAAGCCTCGCCGAGTTCCACTACCAGCGCGGTAGCTTGCTCGCCTCGGAACGCGAGATGGTTTCCGCCGCCGCGGAGCTCGAAAAAGCGGTCAACATCGACAAGTCGCACACCGGTGCATTGTTCGAGCTTGCTTATATCAGCGACCTGCTCGGTAACGATGACGCCGCGGTTGAATACTACGTCCGCTGCACAAAGCTGCCGCCCGTTCCGCTCGCGGCGTGGAACAACCTGGGCATCTTATACGAGGATCGCAACCAGTTCCGCGACGCTGAGAATTGCTATCGCCAGGTGCTGAACTTCGACAAGTCGCACCCCCGCGCCACGCTGTTCTTCAAGGACTGCCTGGCCAGCCGCGGCATGTATATCGATGAGTCGCTCGAAAAGCAGAACGACATCATCCGCCGCCAGATGGAAATCCCGGTCACCGACTTCGAGTTGTCGGTCCGTTCGCGCAACTGTCTGCGGAAGATGAACATCCGCACGCTGGGCGACCTCACCCGTATCACCGAAGCTGCACTTCTTGCGTCGAAGAACTTCGGCGAAACATCGCTCTCCGAAATCAAGGAGATGATGACGTCGAAGAATCTTCGCCTCGGAATGGCGCTCGAAGCCGGCCTGCACGGCACTTCGGCGGGCGGCGGGGCGATGGCCTACCACGACCCGATCGAAGACCTCTCGCCCGAAGACAAGGCATTGCTGGCGAAGTCGATCAACGACCTGAACCTCTCGGTTCGTGCCCGCAAGTGCCTCAGCAAGCTCGGCATCAACACCGTTGGCGAGTTGGTTAGCCACACCGGCGATGAAATGCTCGAGTGCAAGAACTTCGGCGTGACGTCGCTGAACGAAGTGCGCGAGAAGCTGACGGCGCTTAACCTGAAGCTCAAGAACGAGTGACGCGCCCGGTCTGGTTCGAACCGCTCGCCGTCGACGCGGGTTCTCCTGCGCGGGTCGGGCGGTTACATACTCCGCACGGCTCGCTCGAAACTCCGGCGTTCATGCCTGTCGGCACTCAGGGCACCATCAAGGGCCTAACTCCCTCGATGGTGCACGACGCCGGCGCGCGCATGATCCTGGCGAATACCTACCACCTCGCGCTCCGTCCCACAGCCGAAGTCGTACAGACACTCGGCGGCCTGCATCGGTTCATGAACTGGGACGGCCCGATACTGACCGATTCCGGCGGCTTTCAGGCGTTCAGCCTGGCGGGAACGTCGAAGCTTACCGAGCATGGCGTGAAGTTCCGGTCGCACATTGACGGCCGGCTGCTCGAGCTCACGCCTGAATCCGCGGTCACAATCCAGGAAACGCTCGGCGCCGATGTGATCATGTGCCTGGACGAGTGCCCTGCGCTCCCCGCGGAGAAGCCGGCGATCGCCTCGGCAGTGGCACGGACGATCCGTTGGGCTCAGCGCTGCAAGGATGCACATACCAGGGCCGATCAGTCGCTGTTCGGCATCGTTCAGGGCGCAAGCCACGAAGATCTTCGCGCCGAATGTGCCGAAGCCCTCGTCGCGATGGACTTCGACGGCTATGCGATCGGCGGCGTCTCGGTCGGCGAGTCGCGAGAGGACGTCCGCAAAGCCCTCGAGGTGACGACCCCGCTTCTGCCGGCGAACAAGCCGCGGTATCTGATGGGCGTCGGCCGACCGCAAGACATTATCGACGCCGTCGCAACCGGAATCGACGTCTTTGATTGCGTCTTACCCACGCGCAACGGCCGCAATGCCACTTGCTTAACGGCGAAAGGGCAGGTCCGGATGCGCAACGCCATT
The DNA here is from genome assembly GCA_945957605.1 of uncultured Isosphaeraceae bacterium. Classification (GTDB taxonomy): domain Bacteria; phylum Planctomycetota; class Planctomycetia; order Isosphaerales; family Isosphaeraceae; genus CAMFLR01. The sequence goes on along the minus strand of CAMFLR010000001.1, from coordinate 677,106 downwards.
CATAAGACCGACACCCGTCCGATTGAGGAAGGGTGCGACTGCTTGGCCTGCCGTTCGTTCAGCCGAGGTTACATCCGCCACCTCTTCATTGCGAACGAAATGCTCGGGCCGATTCTGGCGTCGATTCACAACCTGGCCTACCTCCACCGACTGACCCGGCAGATTCGAGAAGCGATCCTGGATGGTCGGTTTGTCCCATTCCGGGCAGAGACGCTTGAAGCCTTAGGTCCTTAACGGTTAAAGTGCTCAAATCGACGCAGTGCGATAGGGCGGGACGACGTCCCAGTCCTGTCGTTTTGTCGTCTCATTCCCGTCCCGTACCCGGAAGTGCTCAATGCTCGGCCTCATTGTTTCGCTCGTTCTTGCGCAAACTCCTGCTGCGGGAAGCGCACCGGCGCCATCAACGACCAAACCCGCCGCGGCCGCTCCTTCAGCACCAGCCGCTGCTGCTCCTGCATCCACTCCCGCTCCTGCTCCTGCCGCGGGTGCCGCACCGGCGCCAGGCATGGCTCCTGGACAGCAGGGAACGCTTGCCAAGCCCGAGGGGCGGTCATCGGCCGCAAATCCGCCGACCAACGCCGCAGGTACTGGTCCCGCCGCTCCCGCGGCTGCTCAGACACAGTCGAGCCCGCTCGCGCAACTGCTTCCGCTGTTGCCGATGATTCTGCTCGGCTATTTCCTTCTGCTTCGTCCACAACAGCAGCAGGAAAAGAAGCGCAAGGAGATGCTCAACCGAATGTCCAAGAACGATAAGGTCATCACCACGGGTGGGATCTACGGCACGGTCGTTTCGGTTGATGGCGAAGGGGATGTCGTTACGCTTCGCCTCGGCAACGAGCCGGGCGTGAAGGTTGACTTCTCCAAGGCGAGCATCTTGCGAGTCGTCGCCGCGGCGGACAAGAAGGATTGAGCACGGTTTCGTCCGCACGCAACGTTAGATTTCGATGAAACAAGCGCAGCAACGGGTGAGCAGGGTCGAAAATCGCCCTTTCGGCTGCCAGCGATATTGAGGTGGAGGAGCCGCCGGTTGGCTCCTCGAAAGTATTTACAACGAGCTGAGTTCGGGTCGGCCCTGGAGAGTTCGTCGGGGCGTGCCCAGGGCACACGCGACCGCGGGGCCGCAAGGATTGATCATGAAAAAGTATGGCGCGAAATTTCTCCTGATCGCCGCGACGACCCTTCTGGGCTTTTTGGCTTTCTGGCCGCCCGAGACGAAGCTCAAGACCGGTATCGACCTTTCCGGTGGAACGATTCTCGTCTACGAGGTGAAGAAAGACAGCCTCTCAGACCGGTCGACCATCGATGACCTCATCACCTCGCTGAAGCGCCGAATCAATCCGGAAGGCGTGCTCGACATCCCCATCCGCAAGCTCGGTGCCGACCGCATCGAGATCATCTTGCCCAAGGCTTCCGCCGAGGAAGTCGAGGAAGTCAAGACACGGATGACCGACGTCGGTTCGCTGGAATTCCGCATCCTCGCCAGCCGCAAGCACGACGCTGCTGAAATCGATCGCGCGACGGGCAAAGACGGCCTCAAAAAGATTCGCGCCAACAAGTACATGTGGGCGAAGCTGAGCGAGTCGGTGAGCGGCAAGAACCCGATCATTTCCGATGACCGCACGAAGCTTGAAGATCCCAGCCAGCGCTGGGAACGCAACGCTTACGTGTCGAACTCGGCCGTGGTGACTCTAACCGGCAAGACCTCGAGCGGCACCGAACAGACCGAAACCGCCAAAGTGAAGTCGAACACCGCCCGCACGCTGGTCTTTACGAAGCCGATCGCGCTCGCCTCGATCACCTCATACCGCATCGACGATAACCCCAGCGGAATCATCGCACCGCCGCCTGGCTCACTTCGTCCCGAAGACGAAATCATCCGCGAAGACGAGATTTCGCCAGGACGCATCGTTCGCTCGATCCTCTGCCTCGCCGATCGCCCTGAAAAGGTCGTCACGGGTGCATTTCTGAGCCGCGTCTATCCGACGCAGGACGAACGGCTTCAGCCGGCCGTCGGTTTCACCTTCAATCGCCGCGGTGCTCGCCTTTTCGGCCAGCTCACCGGCGATCACCTTCCCGAAGGTGACTCGTTCAAATACCGCCTCGCCATTTTGCTCGACGGCCAGGTTCAGTCGGCGCCGTCGATCAACAGCCAGATTCGCGACCAGGGTATCATCGAGTTCGGCCGGAGCGACAACTCTGGCACTGCGGTCAATCACCTCGTCGCAATCCTGAACGCAGGTAAGCTGCCTGCCACGCTCAACCCTGAGCCGCTTCAGGAAGAAAACATCGGCCCAACGCTCGGAGACGACACGATCGCGAAGGGCGTTTTGGCGATCACGATCTCGATGTTCGTCGTGCCGATCTTCATGTTGGTCTACTACCGGTTCGCCGGTCTCGTCGCGGTCATCGCGCTCGTGCTCAACATGATCTTGTTGCTCGGATCGATGGCCGCGCTTCAGGCGAGCTTCACCCTGCCTGGCCTTGCGGGCCTTGCACTGACGATCGGTATGGCGGTCGACGCCAACGTGCTTGTGTTCGAGCGCATTCGTGAAGAAGCCGAACACGGGCAGAGTATGGGTCAACAGATACGTAAGGGTTTCGATCGTGCGTGGCTGACGATTTTCGACTCACACATCACGATCTTCCTCTCCGGCCTCGTGCTCTACTTCGTCGGCACCGACGAAGTGAAGGGTTTCGCCCTCACGCTGATCATCGGCATGGTGTGGAACCTGTTCACCGCGGTCTATGTGTCGCGCGTGATCTTCGACTACTGCTACGACCGCGGCTTCCTCCGCAAGCTGACGATGATGAAGATGTTCGACAAGACGAACATCGACTTCATCGGTCCCCGCAAGATGTGCATGACCGCCTCGGTGATCGTCATCTTGCTCGGCCTTGGTGCGTTCTTCCTCCGTGGCGTCGGTATGTACAACATCGACTTCACGGGCGGTACGCTCGTAACGATTCGCCTCAACGACCAGGACAACAGCGTCAAGGGACTGAGCGAATCGCAGCGTGCGTCGTTCGTCCGTCAGAAGGCATCCGACGGGGCCAAGTTGCCTGACGTCACCGTGGAAAGCCTCAACGTCGCCAGCTCGGCAGGCGGTGCTTCTGGAGCCCGTTACAACATCCGTACGACCGAGAAGGACCGCGACGGCATCGTCAAGCCACGCATCCTCGAAGCGTTCGGCCCCGCGCTTGCGGCTGTCGACATGACCGCTGGCGCCGCGACCGCGATCCCCGTGGCCGCCGATGCCTCAAAGCCCGGTGCAACGCCGCCTGCGGCTGGTTCGACCGATCGCTTCGCCGGCGGCCGTGCTTATCCGCTGACCTTCACGCGTCCGGTGACCTCCACCAAGATCGTGACCCTCTTCCGCAAGGTGGTGGCCGACTCGGGTGTCGCCAATGCCGAAACGCGGTTTGAGATTGTCGACCCGACGGCCACGCCATCGTCGCCCGCGAACGCAGAAGTCAAGTCGCTGGCCCTTCGCACCGACCTCGACGACGCCGCCGTGCAGAAGCTGCTCGGCTCGCTGTCGACGGCAGTGAAGAGCGACACGAGCTTGTTGTTCGAGCAGTCGGAATCGATCGGTACGACAGTCGCCGGCGAAACGCGAATCCTGGCGATCATCGCCACGGTCGCGAGCTGGTTGATCATCGCCGGCTACCTCTGGTTCCGGTTCAAGTCGCTGAGCTACGGACTCGCGGCGATCATCGCGGTCATCCACGACGTGCTCGTCACGCTTGGTGCGGTAGCCGTCACCTACTGGCTGGCGATGATTCCGGGCCTGCGAGAAATCTTGCTCATCGAACAGCTCAAGATCGACTTGCCGATGATCACGGCGTTCCTCACGCTCATCGGCTTCTCGGTCAACGACACGATCGTCATCTTCGACCGTATCCGCGAAATCAAGGGAAAGACGCCTGTCTTAACCCCGAAGATGATCAACGACGCGGTGAACCAGACGCTCAGTCGTACGATCTTGACCTCGCTGACCGCGTGGCTCGTCGTCGTGATTCTCTACATCTTCGGCGGCGAAGGTCTGCACGGCTTCGCATTCGCCCTGACCGTCGGCTTCCTGAGCGGTACGTACAGCACGGTCTACATCGCCAGCCCGATCCTCATCGACTGGATCGGCGGGACCGATGAATCGGCGACGGCCAAGAAGCCTGCAAAGTCGTTGGTGACGTCGAAGTAAGTCGAGAGGTTTATCTCAGACTTTTGAAACTCGAAACGCGGGCTGCTCGATGCAGCCCGCGTTTTTTTGTTTTCACGCAGCTCAGCGAGTTGATCTGTTTGCGAAGTCCAATTTGAAGTGGCGTAACAATTCTTGATGTGAGACTGGTATGTCAGAGCAGCGACGTGAAAAACTCCAACCTCGAACGTCGGCTGCAAATCATTGAATCAGATTATGGACGCAAGCACGGCTGGTATCTTGAATACCACGGCGCCCGCCTAGCTGTGTTGATGGATCCAATGTGGGCCGAAATGTTCTGGGTGACTTATCGAATCGAACCTTTGACCGACGATCCAAGAATTCTCGACATGCTCAGCTCCCGATTGTTTTGGTATTCAGACGAGCTTACGTTTCGAAATCGCGTTTTTGATGATGAGGTGATCGACCACGCATTCGGAAACCCGGAACGAAGCGGCAATGAAGTCACCATGCGTTCGCTCTATTTTTTCATCAAGGAGCTGACTCTTTGGGAATGCCTCACAAATCTCCGACGCTGGCCCGCGAGGAAAAGGCTTGGAGAATTATGTATTCTTTTTATGGACAAATTGGCGGGGTCGGACATGTATCGTGAGTAAAAGAGCTGCACACATCCGGCACTTGCACGAGCTATCGATCGTGAATCAATTGCCCACCATGCAATGTCATCGGCCCATTTGAGGTAGCGACGCGAAGAGACCCATCGGGCTCGATCGCCTCGACGGTACCAGAAATAATCGCGTCGCCCTGCCGAATTCGAATGAAGTCGCCGCTCAGTGCGTTGAGCATATTCCAACGCGCCGCCTGATCGCCGCTTTCGCATGCGAGCAAGTTTAGTTGTTCGCAAAATGCCGCGAGAAAGGCATCAAGCATTGCTTCGCATGTCGTCGCTTTGCCAAATGCGGCAATTGATGTGGCATGATCGCGGATTTCCGCGGGTGCATCATCAAGACGCGTGTTTACGTTAATGCCGATGCCGAGCGCAATGATCGATGCCTGACCAGGCCGATCGATCTTTTCCGGCAGAATCCCACAGAGCTTCTTGCGACCGGCGACAACATCGTTCGGCCATCGAATCGCGAGAGTCAGATCGGGGAGGGCGTCGATCACGGCCAGCGCTGCGATAAGCGCTAACCGTGGCTCTTGATGAGGGCTAATGCCTAGCGATTCGGCCTCGAAAGCAAGCGTGAACAACAAGCTCTCGTCGTCCGACCACCACGAGTTTGTACCACGCCCACGGCCGGCCGTTTGAGTTCGGGCGACGACGACAAACGGCGGGTGTTCCTGACAGCTCTCCACCAATCGCCGCGTCTCGTTGCTGGTCGAGTCGAGCGACTGGTGAAGGAAAATCGGCCAGGTTGTGGGGCGATGGGGCGTAATCACGTGCTTACGTCAGTCCGCACTCATGCGGATAAGCAAGTCGCCCGTTTTCACTTGCCGCCCGACCGCGATATTCACCTCGGCCACGCGACCGGGACGTTCGGCGTAAAGCGTCGTTTCCATCTTCATCGCTTCGATCGAAAGCAACTTCTGCCCCTTGCGGACAGGGTCGCCAACGTTCACGCCGACTCCGACGACCAGCCCCGGCAGAGGAGCGGCGATCTGATTCGGGTCGTTGGGATCGGCCTTGGGAGTTTCGATCACGGCCGAGGCGAGCGAGCGATCGACCACCTCAACTTCACGCGGCTGACCGTTGAGTTCGAAGAAGACCGTCCGTTTCCCATCTTCGTGCGGTTCGCCCACGGCCAAAAGCTTGACGATCAGCGTCTTGCCAGGCTCGATTTCGACGAGGTTTTCCACCGCCGGTTCGGGGCCGTAGAAGAACATCGGCGTGGGAAGAATCGACGTGTCTGAGTAGGTCGTCTCGTGGGTTGCGTATTCGGGGAAGACGCGCGGATAAAGGGTGATGCTCAGGCCATCGAGTGGGGTTGCTTCGCGCCCCAGGTATGTCTTCGCCTTGGTGGTGGCGGCGTCGAGATCGGTCGGCGGCAGATTCTTGCCGGGACGCTCCGTGATCGCCGGCCGCCCCTTGAGCACGCGTTCTTGAAGCGCGGCCGGGAATCCTCCCGGCGGCTGACCGAGCCGGCCTTCGAAGAGTTCGACAACACTATCCGGGAATGCCAGCTCGCGTGAAGGATCGACGGTATCTTCCGGAGTGAGATTGTTGGCGACGAGGAAAAGCGCCATGTCGCCGACAACCTTCGACGATGGCGTCACCTTGACGATGTCACCAAAGAGCAGGTTCACATCGGCATATGCCTTGCAAACCTCGCCCCATCGGCTCGCGAGTCCAAGGGCCTTGGCTTGCTGGAACAGGTTCGTGTACTGCCCGCCGGGCATTTCGTAGGCATAAACCTCGGCGGAAGGAGCCTTCAGGCCGCTCTCGAACGGGGCGTACATCGTTCGCACTTCTTCCCAGTAGCGGCTCAGTTCGATGAGCGCGGCGGGGTCGAGGCCGGTTTCACGAGGAGTGAATCGCAGGCTTTCGACGATCGCGTTCAGGCTGGGCTGGCTTGTCAGGCCCGACATCGAAGAGATCGCGCCGTCGGCGATATCGAGATCAACGGCCGCTCCTTCGAGCACACTCGCCGCCTGTGCACCGCCCACGTCGTGCGTGTGGAAATGGATCGGAATTCCCACATGCTGCCGCAACTCTTCCACGAGCTTCTTGGCCGCATACGGCTTGCAGAGGCCCGCCATATCTTTGATGGCAATCAGGTTCGCACCGCGCTTCTCGAGATCCTTCGCCATGTCGACGTAGTACTTCAAATTGTACTTGGGCCGAGCCGGATTCAGGATGTCGCCGGTGTAGCAGATCGCCGCTTCGCAAAGCATGCCCGAGTCGCGCACCGCTTCGAGCGCAACTTCCATGTTGGGCACCCAGTTCAGCGAGTCGAACACGCGGAACAGGTCGATGCCCGCCTGAGCCGACTCCTTCACGAACGCCTTCACGACATTGTCGGGATAGCTCGTGTAGCCGACGGCGTTCGAGCCGCGGAGCAGCATCTGGAAAAGGATATTGGGAACGCGTTCGCGAAGCTGCGCGAGGCGATCCCAGGGATTCTCCTTGAGGAACCGCATCGACGTGTCAAACGTCGCCCCGCCCCACATTTCGATCGAGAACAAATTTGGCACCAGGCGAGCGTAGGCATCGCCGGCGCGGAGCAAGTCTCGGGTACGAAAGCGCGTCGCGAAAAGCGACTGGTGGGCGTCACGGAAGGTGGTGTCGGTGAGGAGCAGACGCTTTTGCTCGCGGATCCACTTCGAGAATCCTTCGGCACCGAGCTTCTGCAGCAACTGCCGGGTGCCGTCGACCACTGGCGTGGCCGGGTCGAACGTGGGAGGCGCGGGTTCGGTGAGGCCGTGCGCGGTGTCGGGGCGCGTAACGCCTGGGAAACCGTTGACACGCACTTCAGCGCAATAGGTGAGAAGCCGGCTTGCGCGGTCTTGAGTGCGGGCGAAGTGGAAGAGTTCTGGCGACTCGTCGAGAAAGCGCGTGGTGCACTTGCCGGCGACGAAGTCGGGATGATTGATCACATTGACAAGGAAGGGAATGTTCGTTTTTACGCCGCGAACGCGGAACTCCATGAGTGCGCGTTCCATACGACGCACCGCGTCGACGAACCGCCGTCCGCTCGCAGACACTTTCACCAGCAGCGAATCATAAAACGGCGTGATGATGCCACCGGTGATTCCCGGTCCGCCGTCGAGACGAATTCCCAAACCGCCGGCCGAGCGGTAGTGCGTAATTCGGCCGTAGTCTGGCGTGAACTTGTTCTCAGGATCTTCCGAAGTGATGCGGCACTGGAACGCGAAGCCTTGCGTCGCGACGGCTCCCTGGCTGGGCAGGTTGATTTCTTCGTTGCTCAGATCGACATCCTGGGCAACAAGAATCTGGCTCTTGATCAGGTCGACGCCGGTGACCATTTCGGTCACCGTGTGCTCAACCTGAATGCGCGGGTTCACTTCGATGAAGTAGAATTGATTCGTCAAAGTGTCGAGTAGAAACTCGACCGTTCCCGCATTGTCATATCCAACGTGCCGGCCGATCCGCACCGCGGCGTCGCAGAGCGCCTGGCGAACGCCGGGGACCAGATTCGGCGCGGGGGCGATTTCGATCACCTTCTGGTGCCGGCGTTGAATCGAGCAATCGCGTTCGAACAGATGGACGAGATTGCCGTGGTGGTCGCCGAGCAACTGGACTTCAAGGTGCCGGGCACGCTGGACGAATTTCTCCAGGAAGACATCGGGCACACCGAATGCGGTGCCGGCCTCGCGCCTGGCCTGATCGATGGCGTCGTCGAGCTTTTCGGCCGATTCGACGACACGCATCCCGCGACCACCGCCGCCCATCGATGCCTTGACGATCACCGGATAACCGAGCGACTCGGCGAGAGCATGAGCCTCGGGGCCGGGCATGCAGGGATTGTCGCTGCCGGAGAGCACGGGCACGTTCGCTGCGCGTGCCATCTTTCGCGCGGCGACTTTATCGCCCAGCAGTTCGAGCAGTTCGGGGCGGGGGCCGACGAAAACGATGCCTGCTTCTGCACAGGCACGAGCAAAAGCCGCGTTCTCGGAGAGGAAGCCGTAGCCCGGATGGATCGCGTCGACGCCTTTTTGCTTCGCCAGCGTGACGATCGCATTGATATCAAGGTAGCTGCGAATCGGTTCGCCCGGTTTGCCAACCTGATACGCTTCGTCGGCCTTGAGCCGGTGGACAGCGAACCGGTCTTCGTGCGAGTAGATGGCGACCGTGCGAATTCCCAGCTCATGGGCCGATCGGAAGACACGAATCGCGATCTCGCCACGGTTGGCGACGAGCAGCTTCTGAATCTGGGGCATGAAACCTCTACCTCGAACGTAGTCGTGGTCGCGGCAGGCGTGGGCGGATCCACCGAGCTCATATGCACTCGGGCGGTAGATATATCACGCTCGCAAGGAACGAATATACGCGCCCAGAGGGTGGAGAACGGAAGAGTATACACTAAGTTGCCGCCTGAATTAATGAAAGACGCAACCAAGTGTCTCGCCCAACTCGCCTCGGCACGCTACAATGCCCGTTTACTTCCGACCCCGCAACCTTTTACAGAGACCATCAAACCATGGCCAAGAAGTCCGCAGACAAGTCGAAGACCGACGCCCCGACATCCGACCAGCCATCGATGAACAAGGTCGAGGCCGTGCGCAAGGCGATTTCGGATGGCGTCACCGTCCCGCTTCAGGGCGTTGAGTACATCAAGAACACTTTCGGCATCGAAGTGTCGCCCGGCTATTTCACCTCGATCAAGTCGGCCGACAAACTTGCTGAAGGTGCGCGGCCGAAGCCGAAAGCTGCCAGCCCCGCCAAGCCCGCTGCGCCTGCTGCGAAGAAGTCGACAGGCGGCGACTCCGACGTGCTGACAGCCCTTGAGAATGTGAAGGAACTCGTCGACCAGCTCGGCGCCGACAAGGTCAAGCGTATGGTCGACCTGCTCGGTTAATATCCGTTAAACGGACTTCTCCCGCAAATACATAATAATATGACTCGTTCTAATCTAATATAATTCAGTCTAAATAATTAATGCCGTAGATATCTCTCTCACTCCTCGGCGACGAAGGGGTTTTCAAGGCGACCGATGCCATCGATCGACGCCACCACTACGTCGCCAGGTTTGAGATATGTGCCAGAGGCTGAGCCCACACCAGAAGGGGTGCCAGTCGAAATAATGTCTCCCGGCTCGAGCGTGACAAACTTCGAAAGGAAGGACACGATTTCGGCGACCGAAAAGACCATCTGTGCGGTCGAGCCGTCTTGCTTCACTTCACCATTCACCGTGAGCTGAAGCTTGAAGGCTTGCGGGTCGGTCACGGCCTCGCTGGAAATCACGCACGGACCCATCGGGCAGAACGTGTCGTGCCATTTGCCGTGCAGCCAGTCGAAAAACTTGTCGCGCTCGCGGGTCTTACGACCGGGATTGGGTGTGAATTTGCGGTCGGTCACGTCATTCACAATCGTGTAGCCGGCCACGTAGCTCAGCGCATCGGCTGGCTCGACGTCCCGGCACGCCCGGCCGATGATCACGCCCAGTTCGCACTCCCAATCGACATGATTGGGTGAAACTTTGGGAATCACGACGGGGTCGAAGGGATTCGTGAGCGTCGTCGATGGCGGCTTCATGAAGACGTAGGGAAACGTCTCGTCTCGTTCGGCGACAGTTCCACCACGCTCGACAACGTGCGCCGCGTAGTTGCCGGCGAGAAGCAGCAGTTTGTTGGGTTGAGCGATCGGCACGAGCAGTTGAACGTCGTCGATCGGAATCGCGAATTCGGCGAGTGCGCTGTCGTCGGTCAGCCCGTCGACCCAGTCTGCAAGTGTGCGGCAGGCGTGAGCCGACTCGCCATCGGGCGGCAGCAGGTCGAGGAGATTGTCGGTCGAGGAGAGTACGAGATCGACGCCAAGGGCCTCGCAACAGGCGTCGCAGGCCTGGTCGATGGGAATGACGTGATCGTCGCGATAGATGCCGGTGAGAATCAATTCGTCGAGGCTGAACCGGCACAATCGCATGGTCGAGTCTCCGTCTCGATGATCGTTGACAAATCCCTCTGCCGCGAATGAGCCGCCAAGATAACCAGATTTCGACGCGTTCTCAACCCCGCCGATGCCCGCCAATTACGCCAGGCTTGCCGCGCAAACCAGCGAGCACCGCATAATAGCCGGTGAATTGACCTGGCAGTATTCGACCAGGCTGGACAGGTGTCGCTTGAACGTTGATTTTCGCGTCTGCACTGGCCGGTCACGAGTTACAGTTGCATGAAGGCGTTTTGAACTTCGTGCACAAATCCCGGTAAAAACCACACGAATCATTGGGCATTACAACACTCATCACACAACAAAACCGAACAACTGCAACTTCTGGCAGATTCCGCAGGAAATTCGCCATTTTCTCGCGGTTGCGATGGAGAACGGGCAACAATGCCCGCCATAGCGTTGAGCCACATGGCACAGCTCTTGCGTAGTGCCGGAATCAAGGTCATGAGGATGTGTTTCCTCGACAGTTCGGCCAAATATCGCCGGACGCCTGACGCCGCAGACGGTCGGGTTGCGACTCCTTGATGATGCGAATTGTGAACGCCGCGCCGGGCGGGGCGTCCGATTGGCGAACGTTGCCTAAAATGAAGGGTAGGAGGGCAGGGTGGCTTTACGCAACGTGCGAACAGGATCTGCAAGTTCCTTCACTTCGCGCGATGCCGGCGGATTCGATCGACACATGCGGGGCCGTCCTACCAGACGGCTCGCACGAACGGCCGTCGCTGAACGGGGAGTTTCAAGCTTGACCGATTTGTCGCTTGCCTGCATACTACCCGTGGCTCAAAGCCATGTGAACGAATCTTCACGATTCGCTCCTCTTACGCCTGAAGCCTCTCACGATCTCAAGAATACGCAACGTCGCGCGGCGCAGGCCTTGAAACAGGGCGAATCCTGCCGAGTCTTCCTGAGTCGATCATGTTGCCGAAAAGCAACATCGTCGCGATCCTCCCCCGGAATTCTCTCTCGGCGCGTCCTGCACGACTCGTGTCACGCATCACGTACAGCACCTGCAGTCACCCCAGCTTCGACCGATCGTAAGCTGATCTAATCACCGACTCTCGCCTCGCCCAACGTCGGGCCTGAGCCGCTGAGGATTGCTCGATCCATGATGACAACAAACATCTATCTATTGACGTTCGCCGTGGCCTTCATGGGCTGCGTACTGGCCACCCCAGCGGTCACCCGACTCGCTGTCTGGTTCGGCGCGATCGACCGTCCCGACCAGTTCCGGCGCATCCATAAAGGGGCCACGCCCCGCATGGGCGGCCTCGGACTCGCGTTCGGCCTTGTCCTCGGACTCGTCCTTGTCGCCTTCGGAGGCTATCTCCGCGAGTGGGACAAGTTCGCCGACTGGATCGCCACACTGATTCCGCTCGGAATCGCCGGGCTCATCGTGCTGGCCATCGGTGCAGTCGACGACCTCCGAGGCATCGGCCCACGAGTGAAACTGCTCGGCCAGGCCGCTGCTGTCGTGGTGCTCTACCTGGGCGGCGTGCGAATCGGCAACGTCGTGGTTCTCGGAATCCCGATCCGCCTCGACTATCCCACCATTACATTCTCGATCTTCGGCTTCGAGCAATCGATCGCCGTGCTTGGCCTGTTCGCCACGATGTTCTGGTTCCTGGCGTGCATGAACATCTGGAACCTCATCGACGGCATGGACGGCCTTGCGTCGGGAGTTGGTCTGCTCGTTAGCGGAACGCTGATGCTGGTGGCGATTCACCACGGCAATCTCGGCGTCGCACTCATCGCTGCATCGCTCGCCGGAAGTCTTGCTGGATTCCTGCTTTACAACTGGCATCCCGCCTGCATCTTTTTGGGTGATAGCGGCAGTTTGCTGATTGGTCTACTGATCGGAGTGATTGGTGTTCAGGGATCGTTCAAGGCACCTTCCGCGGTGTCGATCCTGTTCCCGATCCTGGCAATGGGCTTGCCAATCTCCGACACGGCGATGGCGATCTTCCGACGCTGGGTGCGGCATCTACCGCTGAGCTCGGCCGACCGCCGGCACGTTCATCACCTGCTGATCGGCCTGGGGCTAAATCCGCGGCAAGCTGCGATTCTGCTCTATTGCTTCTCGGGCTTCCTTTGCGGTGCGGTTTTGCTCGGTGTGGCGCTTCAGAACGAGTTCCTGGCCCTGGTGCTCGGGATTTCGGGATGTCTCGCCTTCTTGCTGATTCTGACCAGCCGCCGAAACGAGCTCGCGATGCTTCGGTCCGACTTTGTCGCCCGAATCGTCCGTGGCAAGCAGGAGCGGTTTGCGGCCAAAATCACTTGGGAAGCGATCCAGCGCATCGAACTCTGCGAGTCGCCCGATTGCATCTGGACGATTGTCGAGGCGACGACCCGCGAACTCGGCTGCGACCGCTTGAAGCTCGCATGTAACCGCGATGGCCGCATCGTCTTCGAGCGCGAGAGCGAATTGCCCGAGCCTGAGAGCATGAATGGGCTTGGGATGACGGGTCCGATGGCCACATTCCGACTATCGAGCGGGCAGGACCAGATTCTGACGGTCTCGCTGCATCAGCCGATTGAGTCTAGCCTTGCCGCCGACATCGCCTTCCGATTCATGCAACGCCTTTCGTTGGCGACGGCAGAGCGGCTCGAGCGTCTGATGATGCCGGCGACTGCGGATTCCAGCAGCCTTGCGGTCCATCACGATACCCTGGCGGCCGAACAGCAGGACGAGTCGGCCGATCACCCGGGCTCGGAATTGATCGAAAACATTTCGCTTGAACCGGTACCGACACCAGGCCGGAGTGGTCTGGGATGGCTTCGTGGCGCGATTGGCTGGGGGCCTCCTGTGGCGCCTCAGCACTCTCTCGGCGACAAGTAGTTCACCGAGAGCGCGGGGTCGGAAGCGCCGACCATCGAATCGCACCAGGCCAAGCAGCCATACGCAGGAGACGCGCATTCCATGGATGGAATTCAACCCTACGCGGGTGCCCACAGGCCCGCAATGCCCGCCCAGCAGCACGCACCCGGGTTCGGCTTCGGGTTCGGCCCTCCGCAACATGTCGCGCATTCACCGGCGCAAGACGCCCCAGTCAAAACGCCGAGCGATTACCTTCGCGCTCTCAAGCGCAAGTCCTGGCTCGTGCTAACGATCGGCGTGCTGGTTTCGGTCGCCGGCGCTGCACTCGTGCTGCGCATGCCAGCCGTTTACCGAACGCAAGCTGAGATCACGATTCAATATCCCGAGTACGACGGGATTCTTGGACACATCATCGCCAAGGGTTCGGAAATCACCAAACCCTCGGCCGAAGAAATCGAACGATACGTTCCCGACAAGCTCGCGATGATGCGGTCGAAAGCACTCATCGACTTCGTCTTGCGTGACCCAACAGTGAACGGCGGTCAGCCGATCAATCCGCTCGACGACCAGAGTACCGAGCTTGCGAAGAACCTCTTCACTCGCAACGTGCCAGGTACGCACTATTTCTCGGTCTGGCTCGAAGGTGCAGATCCCGGCAAAATCACGCGTACGCTCGACGTCTGGCTCAACGAGTTCCGGAAGAAGGCCCAGAACGATAGTCAGGACCTGATCCAGAACTCGAAGCTGCACGCTCACAAGACGATTAGCCAACTCAACGACGATCTCGGCAAGCTTCACACTGAGATTTACAAGATCGCTCAAACTTCGACCGCGATCGCCCCTGGCGGCACCAGTCTCCCCAAAGAGAAACTGGCTCTGCTCAACCAGACACTTGCGATGGAACGGTCGCGCTACAAGGATCTCCAGCGCCAGGTGCATCTCGACTCGATGCGTCCCGCCCCGGTGGATACACGAGGCGAAAACATCAGAAGCAGGATCGCGGCTTACAACGAAGAACTCGATTACCGCCTGAAACGCTACAAGCACGCCAAGGGCAATAGCCGAAGCGGCGATGATATGTACCTGCAGGTGCTTCGTAACGAGATCAATGACTACAAGGCCAAGATCGCCCGCCTTCAGTCGCTCCAACCAGCCGAAGTGCAACAGACCGACGATGGCGAAGTGATTCTCGCTGCGGCTCGCGAAGAGATTAGCACGCTCGAAAATGAGTCGAAGCAGTTGCTCGACCAGATGCAGAAGTCGATGCCGGAATACGACCGGTTTCTTGACCTCATCTCCCAGCGCGAAAACAAGCAGCGCATTCTGGCCGACACGATGCAGGCGCTCGCCAACTTTGAAGCGATCTCCAAGACCAAGGACGAGCCAGTCAAAATCACTGTGCCACCCCTCGAGCCGATCATGCCCGAGCGTCCCAAACGCGGGCTCTACATCGCCGGCTTCATCGTCTTCGGCTTCATGCTCGGCTCTGGCCTCGCCCTCTTCACCGAACATCTCGACAAGTCGGTAAAAGTTCCCGAACACCTCACCGGCGGCCTCCATCTCCCGCTGCTGGGTGTGGTTCCTCGAATGAAGCGCACTTCGCGTCTTCATCGCGGCGGCCACCTCTGGACACCGGGAGTTCCCGACTCTATTGAAGCCGATGCCTATCGCAACATCAGGGCAAGCTTGCTCGGTGTCGCTGGCTCGCACGGGCCGATCGTCACGGTGCTCGTCACCAGTGCGAAGGCGGGCGAAGGCAAGAGCACAACCGCACTCAACCTCGCGGCAACCTGTGCCCGCGCCGGCGAGCGGACTTTGCTCGTCGATGTCGACCTCAGACGCCCCAGCCTTGCGAATGTCTTCCCGCATAGCGACGGCCATCTTGGACTCGTCGACGTCCTTCGCGGCGAGCTTCCCTGGCAGCGCGTGGTGGTTGCGAGCGACCTGCCGAATCTCGACTTCATCCCCACGGGCGACACGCGGGACGTGCCGATCGAAATCCTCGGCAGCCTCGAACTCAAGCAGTTGCTGCTCTCGCTCTCACAGCATCACTATGACCGCGTGATTCTCGACGGCCCCGCCGTTCTCGGTCTCGCCGATTGCCGGATGCTCGGGCGTATCGTCGATACGTCGCTACTTGTTGTGCGCAGTGGCATGATGGAACTGCGGCCGCTCCGTCGGGCGAAGGCGATGCTCGAACAGTCGCAAGTAAAGCTCGCGGGTATCGTCTTTAACGGACTCTGCGACGATCTCGATAACTGGTCGAGCTACGGCCCGACGCCGGTTCAGGTTGAGCTAACGCCCTCGGAAGCGCGGGCTCTCGAAGCGCAAACCACATAATCACGAAAATCGCAACAGGAACCCAGGATTATGCAATCTTTAAGACGGACGGAGCATCTGAAGAAATGAGCACTTTGGTGCGCTTTCACAAGCTGCTCGACCTAAGTCTGGCGGTCCTGGTTCCAACTTTGCTTTTCGGCACGTGTCTGGCGTTTGGCGGTGCTGCGTGGTGGGCTCCGCTGCTCATTTCTGGGCTCGTCGCGCTCATTGTCATCGCGTGGATTCTTCGCGCCGCGACGTCGGGCAAGTGGCGCATGCACAAGAGTCCGCTTGCCTTTCTGGGACTGTCGGCGATTGGCCTGGCCGTCTTCCAGTTGGCACCTGTGCCTGCGTCAATCGCCACGCTCGTTTCGCCACAGGCTCGCGAAGTTCATACACGAGGCGTACTAGGATCGGCGGTGAAGGCCGATGATCCCGAGGCGACGCTACCCGATCCTATGCCGATTCGCACGCCACTTACGCTCGATCGCGTCGCAACATTGCGATGGATTGCGGGAGCGTTAGGATGCCTGGCGGTTTTCTGGGTTGTTTCGCACTACACCGACCGGCTCGACCGGCTTTATCTCGTTTGGGGAAGCATCGTCACGGCGTTCCTGCTCAACGGCGCGATTCTCGTCGTTCAGCTTATCGGGCAGGTCGACGGGATGTACGGCTTTATCGATCCAGGCCAGGGCCCCAAGTGGTCGCCGAGCCTGGCCGATGCCGCCGCCGCACCCGGCGAAACCGCCTTGCGACAAATCCCGGGCGCCAAGGGGCAGGGGAAGTTCTGGGCCGTCACCCGGCCCGATCGCACACGCCAATTCGGTACGATGCTCGGCGGTGCAGATGCGTTTCTCGCACTCGCTGCCCTCGGTTTGCCGCTTACCGTCACGGTCGCGCTCCAGATCATGGCACCGCGAGGAAGCCGCGAAGGGTTGTGGAATCGACTCGATCAATCCGGGCACAGCAGCTTGCTCGTTTTGATCTACATATTATCGATTCTCAGCGTTTTTCTCGTGGGAATCTTCGCCGGACCACTACTTGGCATCGGCTTTGGCGCGACGATCGCACTGATCGGTTTGCCCAGCCTTTTCGGCACGGGATTACGGTGGAAGGGCTTCCTTTTCGTCGCGCTTTGTATGGGCGCACTGACTGGCGGCGTCTTCCTGGGCGAGAGTTGGAACGACCTTCTGCCTCAAACCAAGACGTTGCCAAGGGTTGACTTCGCCCGGGCGCGGGCGGTATGGTCGGATTCGGTGGCGATCGTGAAGGATTTCCCGATCATCGGCACCGGCCTCGGCAGTTTTTCGTCGATCCAGCCCTATTACAAAACGCGCGACGCCGCCTCGACAACAGCCATGAGCAGCTTGCTCCAGTGGCTCACCGAGTCGGGCGTTGTGGGGGTAGCGTTGCTGGGGTTGGGAACGCTCTGGGCGCTTACGCGATTGCCATCGGCGTTTGGCCGGGTGGGATCGGCGGACCGAGCCCTGGCGTTCGGACTGATCGGCACGATACTTTGCTTCGCGTTCGTTTCAACAGTGCACTGGACCGTTGAACTCGTCGCGGTTGCTCTCGCGGCAAGCGCGGTTGCGGGTACGACGAATCGCTGGCTTTGCGGTGGAACCGACCTGTTTGTTGAGCGCGGCTAAGGATGCCCGCGGCAGACAGGACCAAGAGATTGCCTCACGGAGGAGACAACCAGGCGATGCCCGACCTCACGTATCTCCACATCCAGGAACGCGAATCCGACCCCACGCGGGTGGTCGCGCTGCCAGGAACGGCGGTCCGTGTCGGACGTGGACCGCACTGCGAAATCTGCCTCCCCGAGCCGGCTCTGGCCGAAGTTCAGTGCATTCTCAGACGCCGCGGCGGCGAATGGCAGGTGCAGCCCGTCGGACCGTCGGGTCATTTGCTGCTTCAAGGTGAGCCTGTCGATCACCTTCGCCCGTGGCCCTACGGCAGCACGCTCCAGGTGGGCGGTTTCTCACTTGTGATGCGTCCCTCCGAGTTTGGGACATATCAGTCGCTGTATGAAGTCAACAACGGGTTCGGCATCTCGCGCTCGGTTGATCCCCGCGACACACAACAGACACGTCAAACGACTCCACCCCCCAAGATCGCCCCGCTGGTAACCGACTCGAACGACCTCGATGTCGAGCGGCTGAAGCGCTGGCAGGCCCGGCTCGAACAGCGCGAACGCTTCTTGCAAGTCCGTCAGGATGAAAAGAAGTGGGAAGCACGCTGGAAAGCAGCGGGTGAAGGGCTCCGTGCTCGTACGAACTCGACCGCGCCCTCGAGTCGCCCCGCGCCGCATGAACCGCTGAAGAAGGCCCCGCCCCGGCCTCGGTCGGCTCCTCCGACGCCACCGCCGCCCGCACCCGAACCGCCCCGTCAATCGACATCGCTTCGAGTCAGCGAAACGCCGATCGCGCGGATTCTCCAGACGACCCGGCAATCACAGCCGCAAATCAGCCTCGAACCGCCTGCGCCTGCCGAGGTTCCGCAGCTCGTAATCGCCCCCGAGCCGCCTGCGCCCGAGCCGATCATCGCGCTGCCGATGATTATTGCTGAGCCGGAAGTCGAACTCGAGCCGGTACAAGAATCCGTTGCAATCGTGATCTTGCCCGAGGTTGAGCCCGAACCTCCGCACGCGATTGAAGTGGAAATCGTCGTCGAAGCAGTGGTTGTCGAGCCCGAGGTCGAAGTCGAAGAGACGGTCGAGGACGAGCCCGAGACGGTCGTCGAGGTTCGCGAGCATGAAATCATCCTGCCGATCGAGAAGTCGATCCTGCGGGAAGGCGAACGCTCCGACCCGATCTGGGAGCAACCGGCACACTTCGTCGCGAACGTGGCGTCGACGTCGAGCGACGTCTGGCACGAAGTCACGCTCCCGCCGCACGCGCCGATTGTCGAGCCAACACCCGAGCGAGTCGCCCCCGCGCCGCCTCAAACACACGCTCCTGCGCCACCACAATCGCACGCACCTGCGCCACCGCGCCAGACTGTTGCACCCGCTCCTTTGAAAGAAGCGGGCACTCGCGACGAGTATCCCAGCGCAGCCTCGATTTTCGCTGCCCAGGGCGCTCGCGTTGCCGCTCCCAGCGAATCGGGCGATGCTCAAATCGGCCGCAAGAAAAAACCGAGGCGTCACGTTCCGCAGCCCACGGTAGCGCTCGCGCCCGAGGCTTGGGTTATGCCATCGTGGCTGGCCGCACCGCCGGTTGCCGTCGTTTGCGTCGCACTCGTTGGCGTAGGCGCAGCGCTCAGTTTCTTCTGGACGAAAGACGGCGGCGACACCGCGATGGCCGCACGAGCCGCACTTCGCCCCGAAGATGGACGCGTCGTCCCGCTTCTCGACCCGACCGTACGGCCCGAAACGACCTGGTGGAAAACTACTCCGCTGCATATGTCGGAATGGGGCATGGCGATCGCTCGATCGCCAGATGGTCCCGAACGTGCCGCGGAGGTTACCGAACTTCTCAAGACCGCGACGAGTGTCTCTCCGCTCCAGCGCGAGGCCCGATTCGCACTGGCGACCGACGCCGCAACGTCGAGCGACCCGGTCGTTCGCCTCCCTCGCACGCTCGGCTTGAGCCGCGACGTGGTCTCGCTCACGCTGACCGCGCGTTCGTTGAAGCTGGCCGGTAAGAAGACCGCGGCCATCAACGCGTACCGCGCGGCGATGGATCTTGCGAGCGACGCCGATCTCGAACAGTTAGACGCTCCCAAATTCGACGAAGATCCCCGCGTTCGCCGCTACTGCTTGCCGCACGAGTCGCTCGTTCAGGCCGTCGCCCGCGACATGGCAGACGCCGGCGAATGGTCGTTTGACGACTGGAAGCAGGCGATTCCGACCCGTCCGGTCGCTCGTTTGGCGGTCGCTCGCGTGCTCCGAGAGAAGGGGGGCGCCGATGTCGACGCGGTTTACAACCTCGTGCTTGCCGACGACGTTTCGCTCCCGCGAGTCAGGAACCTTTACGCCGAGAATCTCGCCGCTCAGGCCGAGGCGCTCGCCTTCAAGGAAAAGAAGGTCGAAGCCGCCGAGCAGTATCGCAAGGCGATCGAGCTCGTCAGCGACGACGCAACCAAGCGGCGCTGGCGATTCGGCCTGGCTGAGATCGTCGCGCAACTTGGCGATACCAAGGAACGCGCCGAGTTGCTCGAAGCGGCCAAGGGACTCGACCCGACGGAAGACGTGACAAAAAAGGCGATCGACGTCCAAAAATTTGCAGGATTGCGCTGAGTGTTTGCGGCAGTCAATCCCGGCGCGAATCATGAACGGAAATCACGTTAAACGAACAAGGACCACGCGATGTCGAGCACTCCGCTCGTAACCACGCCCCGACTCCCCGGCGCCGAGACCGGCCGAGTGCGGCTGCACCGGTTCAACGAGCCGGAGTCGCGCGTTTTGCTCGTTGGCGCCGCCGTCGCGGTCGCGCTTCTGGTTCTGATGTTCTGGGCTAACATCGCCCATTTTGTCTACATCTGGTCGATCGACGAGAATTACAGCCACGGCTTCCTAGTGCCGCTCATCAGCCTGTATTTCGCGAACGAAGCCTACAAACGCGGACCGATCGCCCACGCTCCTGGCGTTGGACTGGGCATCCCGCTCGTCGTTGCAGCGATCTTGGGCCGGCTGGCGACGGTCGTTGTGCCTGTCGGCTTTGTCGGCGATCTCTCGCTGCTGCTCGGCCTCGCGGGCGTGGTGTCGATTCTCCTCGGCCGTGCCGCTCTCTGGCGATTTGGCTTTGCGATCGCGTTTCTCGCATTCATGATCCCGCTGCCCGTCGCGCTTTACGCCAAAATCGCCTCGCCGCTGCAACTGATGGTCAGCCAGTTTGCAAGCGTGTTGTTGAACGTCATCGGCATCCCCGCGCTTTGCGAAGGCAACATGATCACGCTGCCCGGCGATAACCGGCTGTTCGTCGCGGAAGCGTGCAGCGGAATGCGGCAACTCACGGGATTTCTCGCACTCACAACCGCCTGGGCCTATCTGGTGAAACGGCCGGTCTGGTATCGCGTGGTGCTTGTGCTGTCGGCGATTCCGATCGCGATGACGGCGAATATCGTGCGCGTCACCCTTACCGGTGTCGTCTCGCACTACTTCGATCCGAAATACGCTTCGGGAGCATTTCACACCGCCGAAGGGTTGCTGATGATGGGCTTCGGCCTTTGCATGCTCTACGCAGGTTGCTGGGTGCTCGACCGCCTTGCGGGAGTTTCCACCGACATGCCGGGCGACGATTCTGCAGCCCCTACGACCGCCGCGTCCGGAGCCTGATCACGCGATGAAACCGATAAAACGCGTCGTTCTGTGTGTGGGTCTATTGTGTGGCGGCGTTGCGGCCCAGGCGGGCCTCGAACGCTATAACCAGTGCGATCGCCCCGATCTCCGTCGCAAGCTTTCGTCAGTGCCCTTGCAGCTTGGGCGTTGGGTGGGGCGCGACGTCGAGATGGACGCCGATATCCTCGAACGCACCCAGGCCGACGACTGGATCAACCGGGTTTACGAAGACTCAAACTTTCCCGGGCGCCGGCTTTCGCTCTGGATCAATTACTCCAATACTGGCCTGAACATGCGTCACTCGCCGGCGGTTTGCTTGCCGGGCGCGGGATGGGAACTCGACGAGGCGGCGACGAAGGTCGTCGAGTTCAAGCCCCAGGAAGGCTCGCCGGTAAACATGACCAGGCTTGTCTACAATCAAGGAGAACTGGTTCAGGGCATTGGGTTTTGGTATTACATCTTCGGTGAAGGGGATATTGAAAAGTGGGTTCGCACCCTCCCCATCACCAACCGGAGCAGCCACGGCCGCACGACACGCGGATCGGGCCTTACGGTTGAAGTCTTTTGCCCAGGCCAGCAAGATCCCAATGGCGAGTCTCTGAAGGATTTCGCCTCCGCGCTTCAAACAGCGCTCGAGCCATTGCTTCCGACCGATCGTGTTGCGTACTACGTCCCCTAGTTCCGTCAGCCAGGTTTCTCGTTTCGGTCGAATCGCGCAGGAAGCCGTTCGACCGGTCGGAATTGCTTGAAGTCGATCAAGGGAGTGTCTGATGAAGCGTGCGTTGATCACAGGCATCACGGGGCAGGACGGGTCGTACCTGGCCGAATTCCTGCTGTCCAAGCCCGACTACGAGGTTCACGGCCTGGTCCGGCGCTCGAGCTCTCTCAATCGCCAGCGAATCGACCACATCTTCCAGGATTCCGACAAGGCGAGTCGCTTCCACCTCCACTACGCCGACCTCGCCGATGCGTCGAGCCTCGCGATGGTGATGGAGCAAATTCAGCCAACTGAGATCTACAATCTCGGCGCTCAGAGCCACGTCCGCGTTTCATTCGACCAGCCGCTCTACACGGCGGACGTCGTCGGCCTCGGAACCCTGCGTATTCTCGAAGCCGCGCGGCACCTGAACCGCACCCAACCCGTGCGGTTCTACCAGGCGTCCAGCTCGGAGATGTACGGCTCGGCCGCGCCTCCGCAAGGGCTCGATACGCCCTTCCACCCACGCAGCCCGTATGCCTGCGCCAAGCTTTATGGCCACTGGCAGACGATCAACTACCGCGAAGCCTACAACCTCTTCGCGTGCTCGGGCATTCTGTTCAATCACGAAAGCCCGCGCCGCGGTGAAGCGTTCGTTACCCGCAAGATCACGCTCGGTGCCGCTCGAATCAAAGAAGGGCTGCAAAAGAAGCTCGTGATGGGCAACCTCGACGCCAAGCGCGACTGGGGCTTCGCCGGCGACTACGTTCGCGCCATGTGGCTCATGCTTCAGCAAGACAAGCCCGACGATTTCGTCGTCGCGACCGGCGAAACACACGCGGTGAGCGAGTTCCTGGAGATTTGCTTCACAGAGCTGGGGCTCGACTATCGCGACTATGTCGTCTTCGATCCCAAGTACACGCGTCCGTCGGAAGTCGACGTCTTGCTCGGCGATCCCACGAAGGCGAAAAAAGTGCTCGGCTGGGAGCCGGAAGTTAGCTTCCGCGGCCTGGTGAAGATGATGCTCGAACACGACCTCGAGCTCGCCAAGCGTGAGAAATTCGCGCTCGGCTACCGCTCTTGAAGCAAAAGCACGCAAGCAAGCTCACGACACCACGGATTGGCATCTCGATTCGATCAAGGGATTGATCACGTGACGCCCACATTGCTCACGCGGACCGCCCGCACCCCGGCGCATCGGCTTAACGGCCCGCAATCAGTTCTGGTTGCGTGCCCCGATGCGCGCCCACCTGCCTATGAAGCAGTCGCCGGCCTGGCCGAAGTCGACATGCTCGGCAAGTTCGTCACTGCCTTCTACTACGGCGGTCACGGCACACTGAGCGAAATTGCGCGGCGATATGCTCCGTGCAAGTTCCACCAGATTCGCCGTCAGCTTCTCAGGCGAAACGACCGCCGGATTCCGGCCAATCGCGTGAAGAGCGTGCCCAGCTTCGACCTCGCGCTGGCGGCGGAAAATCGGACACAAAGCGCGAGCCTTCGGCGCAAAATCGCCGCATGGCGCACCGAGCGATTCGACCACATCGTGGCGTCGCAGATCAAGAAATCGAAGCCCGACGTCGTTTTCCTGTTCAGCGACGTCGGCTCGCGGTACGCGCTTCCCGTCTGCAAGCGGCTGGGCATTCCGACCATGCTCAGCATGGTACATGGTGAGGTTCTCGAGGAATGCGAAATCCTCGAACGCGAGCAGGTCGAGTCGCCCGACTACTTCCCGCTCTACCTGGGCGATGGACAGCTCGATCGCATTGCGCTCGACTGGCTGCACCAACGACGGCTTCAAGACATCGCGCTCGCGGACCTTGTGCTTGTGCCTTCAGAGCACATCCGAGCACGATTGATCGCCTATGGAATCGCTGAAGACCGAATCGCCGTCGTGCCATATGCGGCCGATTGCAAGCGGTTCCGCCCGCTGGAAAACAAGGTTCACGGCGACGATTGCAAATTCCTGTTCGCCGGCGGAATCACCCAGCGCAAGGGGATCAAATATCTCCTTCAGGCGTGGGAAAAAGTGCGCCGGCCGGGTTGGCGGCTTCAATTGCTGGGTGGATTGCCGAGTCGCCTGGGACCGCTCGCTCACGACTTGAAGAGAGAGGGAATCGAACACCTTGGCCGCGTGGGGCATGCCGAGATGCCTGCGCTCATGGCGGCCGCCGACGTTTTCGTGTTTCCGTCGCTGTTTGAGGGGTCGGCCGTCGTGACTTATGAAGCCATGGCTTGCGGTTTACCGAGCGTCGCCACCGAGGCGTCGGGAACCGTTGCGCGTGATGGCATCGAGGGGTTTCTTGTCCCCAGTCGCGACGTCGAAATTCTCGCCGATCGGATGATCCAGCTCGGGTCTGATCCCGGCTTGCGAGCACGAATGGCGGCAGCGGCAAGAGCACGTGCAGAGGCGTTCGATTGGCCCCGTTACCACTCAAGCGTTCGCGAACAGGTCGCGAAGCTCTGGTACCGTCGCCAAGATGAGCCATCAGTATGAAACGGATCGTTGAGCTTGACGCGCTTCGGGGCATCGCGGCGCTGGTCATTGTTGTGTTTCATCTCTGGTTCATCAGAGTTCCAGTGCTCGGCACCGCGGTCGACCTGTTCTTCGTGATGTCGGGCTATTTGATCACGACGATCATTCTCGCCCAGCGCACCGAATCTGGGTTCCTCTGGAAGTTCTACGCCAGACGGTCGCTGCGGATCTGGCCGATTTATTATCTGGCTCTTGTCGCAACGCTGCTGCTCTGCATGCTCTTCTCTTCTCCAATCGACCCTCGTGGTGTTCCCTTCGCGCTCACGTACACGCAACACTTGCCCGATTACATTTTCGCGCCGACGATCGAGTTCTCCGTGGCGTTTCGGCACACCTGGACGCTCGCGATCGAAGAGCAGTTCTACCTCATCTGGCCGTTGGCGCTTTACCTTGGCGGGCGAAAAGCTCTTGTACCGCTCGCGTCTGGTTTCATTGTCTTAGCCATCGTAACGCGCGGTATCGGATTTACGCCCTGGATATTGATGACCCGTGCCGATGGCCTTGCACTCGGCGGATTGCTCGCGGCCTTATTTACCGCAGCCGAAGAAAGCATGGGACGCAAACGCATTCGCCCGTGGCAAGTCTTAGCCGCGACGCTCGGGCTCGCAGTCGTGGCTCGCGTTGCAGGGACGCTGCACATTTTCGGCATGAATGAGTCGTGGTCGCAAAGCTTCAAAATGCTCGCCATGAATCTCGCTTATTTCTCGCTCATCGGCTTCGTCGTCCTCGGCGCGGGCGGCCGAGCGACCGCGGTGCTTAGACTCCCCGCGCTCATTTGGCTCGGACAGGTGAGCTACGGGATTTATCTTTATCACCACATCATCTTTTACTTTGTAGATTATTACGGTCCCGCCTCACGAGTCGCTGCAGACGCACTCAAGCTATCGTTGACATTTGGCGTTGCCACCCTTTCCTGGGTATACATCGAACGGCCAATCTTGAGTCTCAAGAGCCGCTTCGACTATCACGTGAAGCCGCGCACGCTTGATGCCGCCAATCCCGATGGCATCACTGCACTGCCGACGCCCGCATAAACTCTCGCGAGCGAGACGTCATCATGGATGAGCGTTTTTACGTTTTTTTGACGGCGGGCGTAATTGCCGGCTATTTCGTGCTGCAACTCGCTCGGAAGCGATTTGATCCGTTCGCGCCCGTCTGGATGTTCCTCCTGGGATACTTCCAGGTCTACGTGGTTCAGGCGATTTCCTATAACGACTACGGCCTTCGTGTTCGTGGAGTTGAAGTCGTAACGGAAGCCAACACTCGATCGCTCTGGGCGGTCTGCTGGTTCATTTTCGTTTACAGCTTGCCTCTAGGCCGTTTTCTCGCTGGAAAGGGGCCGAGCGCTCCTGCAAACTGGTCGCCCGGGCTCATCACGTGGATCTCTCCAATTCTCGTCGCCTGGGGTCTCATGGGGGCTTTCATGCTCCAGCACGACTCCTCGAAAGAGGGGATGGAGATGAGTCAGGAAATGTTCCTGCTCATGCAGTTCCCGATGATGATGCTCTCTGCTGCGATCCTGCTGATTGTGACAGGGCGCGAAGTCAGTCGGCCGAAACCGATGTTGGCGTATATCGGCCTGGCGGTCGGCATGATGTATGTCATGATCTGGATGTTCAACGGGAAACGATCGCACTCGCTGTTCGGCGTGCTGACGACGACCTGCGCCTGGTATTGCTCGCGCGGAAAGCGCCCTTCGCTGCCGATACTGGGAGGGGTCGCCCTGGCGGGTGCAATCGTGCTCACGCTCGCGATCGGCTGGCGCAACAACCCGAAATACGAACGCTCGCCCGCGGGCTTCCTTGTCTACCTGACTGACTTCAACCCGGCCGATATTCTCGTCAATGTGAACGTCGTCGAACGCGAGGTCGCGAAGCCAAACGACAAGCGATTCATGAGCCGCGAAACCGAGGAATGGGGCGGCTATTTGCTCATGCTCGACACGGTGCCGATGAAGTCGAGCTTCGACTACGGCTCGTCGTACCTGCGCATTTTTTCGACGTTTATTCCACGAATCGTCTGGCCCGACAAGCCGTACTATGGTCGCGAAGAGTGGGTGAACGCCTGGATTGCCGGCTCCGAATTCAAGCGCGACAAGACATTCACCGGGCCCGCCATCGGCATTCTCGGCGCGCTTCACTTGAATGGCGGCGCAACTGCCACGACCATCGTGCTGGCCGCGTTGGCGCTGCTTTTACGTGGGACGTATGAATACTTCCTGCGTTATCGCACATCACCATGGGCACAGGCCTGGTGGGCCATGACGTTTTACAACGCCTGGCTTATGACGGTGAACGACGACCCGTTTGTGTGGTTCTACTACATTTATGGCTTCACGATCCTTCCCTTGATGGGCAGCCTCTGGATCTTCAACAAACTGAGTCGCCCAGCCACGCCAGCTTTTAGCACTTCTTACTACGGCGACCCATCGAGCTATTACCCGCCACCCGGCGAGTGGAGCGATGGGCAGTTGACGCATCCCGCGCTTTGACGTGCAACCAGCCGGAATTCCGATTGCTTGGCTGAAGCGCGTCCCTCTCGCCTGCGTTCTCTCGAGGTTGCAACGCCGATGAAGCTGGCTATTTCGTTCACCAACTTCGGGCCCTATCATCTGGCGCGTCTTCGTGCGCTGGCGATCGCGCTCAAGGAACGTGGCGACGAGTTGGTCGCCTACGAGACGGCAGGCAGCGAAGACCGATACCCCTGGCGCAGACAGGTCGGCAGCGAGCCGTTCGAGTGGATCACGCTCTTCAGCGACCGCGCGATGGAGTCAATCCCCGGCGCAGCGTGCCGACGTGCAATGCACGATCGGCTGGAGATTGATCGTCCCGATGCGCTGGCGATCGTCGGCTACGCACGACCTGAGTCGATGGCGATGCTTAATTGGGGGCGTCGCAACGCTCGGCCGACGATTCTCCTCTCCGAGAGTCAGGAAATCGACCATCCGCGCGTCTGGTGGAAAGAGGCAATCAAATCGCGTCGCGTAAGAAAGTTCTCCAGCGGTTTCGTCGGTGGCCAGCGACACGCAAATTATCTCGCGAAGCTCGGCATTCCATCTGACCGCATCGCCTTCGGCTACAACGCAGTCGACAACGCACACTTCACCTCTCGCGCGAACGCGGCTCGAATCGACGCCAACTCGCGGAACGAATTACCTCGCAAACCGTACTTCATTGCGGTTTCGCGATTCGTTCCCGAGAAGAATTTCGTCGCGCTGGTGCAGGCGTACGCACGCTATAGAGATACAACGCAAGCCCCGCCCTGGGATCTCGTACTGTGTGGCGATGGCGAAACGCGTGGCGAAATCGAAGCCGTTATTCGCGCAAATGGACTCGAAGCCAACGTGCATCTGCCGGGATTCTTGCAGGCCGATGCGTTGCCGACCTGGTTCGCTCACGCGGCGGGCTTCGTGCACCCGAGCTTGATGGAACCATGGGGGCTCGTCGCAAACGAAGCGGCTGCGTGCGGCTTGCCGCTCTTGATTTCCGATCGCGCGGGATGCGTTGAAACACTTGTACCCGAGCCAAAGGGCACGGCGGGACTTCGGTTCGATCCGCGAAGTATCGAGGAAATCGCGGAATCAATGCAATGGCTCGCCGAAATTCCCGAAGTGGAACGTCAGGCGATGGGCGGGCGTGCGTTTGAGGTGGTCTCACAATGGGGGCCGGATCGTTTCGCCCACGGAATGTTAACGGCAATCGAACTCGCCTCCGACCGAGAAGCCAGACGCGTTGGACGATCGATGACTGACCGAAAAATCATGGAGCCGGCGTCGTGACGCAACTTCAGCAACCGACGGCTCGCCCCGTCCCGCCTCGCACGATTCCGACATCGTCAGGCTGGCTGCACCTGTGCAACGGCCTCGATCCCAAGCGCGACGGCGGCATGGTTCCGAGCATTCTCGGTATGACGGGAGCGCTCGCGAAAAATGGACACGACATCACCATCGTCACGCCGACACCGTCATCGCTCAAAGGGACAATCGTCCCACCGGGCGTCACGCTCAAAGGGCCAGAAACGACAATCGAGCCCGCCGTGCGCGAAGCCGACGTCGTGCATATGCACGGCCTTTGGCAAGGACACACTCGCCGCGGTTCGCGCGAAGCGCGTCGGTTCCGCGTACCGTACGTGATCGCGGCTCACGGAATGGCCGAGCCCTGGGCGCTCAAGCACAAGGCGCTCAAGAAGAAGGTTTATACGGCGTTGATCGAAGGAAAAAATCTCCGTCACGCCGCCTGTTTACATGCCTTGGCTCGTCCGGAAATCGAGCACCTTCGCGCACTCGCGCCGAGGACGCCGATTTGCCTCGTTCCAAACGGCGTGAACCTCGAACCGTTCGACGACCTGCCCGACTGTAGCATACTGGCGCAAGAATATCCCGAGTTGAACGGCAAGTTCGTTGTGCTGTTCTACGGACGGATTCACGTCAAGAAGGGGCTCGACCTGCTCGCGAACGCGATGAAAACAATCGCCGCGAGCCGGCCTGAGCTGCACATTCTCATCGCCGGCAATGAAGATGGCGCACTTGCGCCGTTTCAGGCCGCGATGGCAAGCCACGGTCTGACCGACCGTTACACGTATCTCGGCCATGTCGGCGGCGAGCGTTCGCGGCAGGTCTGGGGAGCGGCCGATGCGTTTATCCTGCCGAGCTATTCAGAAGGATTCAGCATGGCGATCCTTGAAGGTCTCGCCGCGCGGCTGCCGGTGGTCGTCACACATTCCTGCCACTTCCCCGAACTCGCTCGCGCGGAGGGCGGGATCGTCGTCGATGCGACGGAGCAGGGCGTGCTCGATGGCATGAACACGCTGCTCGAACAATCGCCGCGTGAGCGCAGTGAGATGGCGGAGCGGGGGAGGCTGCTCGTCGAGTCGCAATACACCTGGGAACGCCAGGCTGAGCGGCTTGCCGAAGTGTACCGCTGGGTTTCGGGCGGCGGCCCGGTGCCCGAACCGATCGAGATGGCCGGAGGCTTGCGATGATGTCGACCAAACCACAACGGGCCCCGATCAGCGTGATCGTTCCGGTCAAGAACGAAGCCGAAAACCTGCGTCGCTGCCTGCCCGCGCTCGACTGGGCCGATGAGGTGTTCGTCGTCGATAGCCAGAGCAGCGACGAAACTGCACGAGTCGTGGCCGAGCATGGCCGGACCGTCGTGCAATTTCACTTCAACGGCACGTTCCCGAAAAAGAAGAACTGGGCGCTCGACAACGTGCCGTTCCGCAACGAATGGGTACTGATTGTCGATGCCGATGAAGTTGTCGTACCGGAACTCGCCGAAGAGATCATCGAGCGCACAAAGGCGGACGAGGCCGACGGCTTTTATTTGAACATGAAATACTTCTTCCTGGGCCGCAGAATCAAGCACTGCGGTTACTCGGAAGCGTGGAACCTACGGCTCTTCAAACACAAATTGGGGCGTTACGAGCGCATGCCTGTCGCGGCCGGCGCTGCGACGGGTGACAACGAAGCGCACGAGCATGTCGAACTAAACGGCCGCGTGCTTCGGCTCGAGCACGAACTCGATCACTTTGCGTATCCGTCGGTCCGCGTGTGGGTCGAGAAGCACAATCGCTATGCGGTCTGGGAGGCCGAGCAGTTCGAGCGGTTCTTGCGCGAACCGATTCCCACGACAATCGGTCCGGGCAAGCGTTTCAAACGGATGCTCAAGAAAATCTATTTGCGATTGCCGTTTCGTCCACTTGTTCGCTTCATCTATGCCTACTTCGTGCGGCTCGGCTTCCTGGACGGCCGGCCGGGGCTCTATTTCTGCGCTTTGCTCGCGTTTTACGACTTCCTCGCCGAGGCGAACCTCTACGAGAAACGACTGAAGGAACGCGATTCAGCGCCAACTCCACCGGCAGTCATCGAGGCTTCGCCGCTTCCTGTTTGAGCGTGCCGAAGGGAATGGTCGTTGCGAGTGCGGCGTCGTCAGCCTCGGTTTTGATGATTTCGTGATAGAGCGACGCTAGCGACTCGACTTCGCGATCGAGGTCGTATTCGTGCGATACGACGTCACGTCCGCGCTGGCCAAGGCGAACGGCCAGCGCGCGATCGGCGAGCACATCGAGAATCGCGCGGGCCAGAGCGTTCGTATCGCCGGGGGGAACTCGCAGGCCGGTGCCATTGTGGACGACGAGCGAGCGCAGACCTTCGACATCGGAAGCGACTGCTGGCAGGCCGTGCGCGAGTGCTCGCGCAAGATGGCGGCCGACTGTCGGCACGAGCGAAGGCTGGCAATAGACGTCGAGAATATCCCAGAACGAGAGACCGACGGCCGCATCCCCGGCGAATGTCACGCGGTCCGAGATACGCAGGCGATCGGCGCGGCGGCGGAGATCGGCCTCTTCTTCTCCCTGGCCGACGAGGATGAACTCGGCGTCGATACCGGCGTCGAGTACGCGTCGTGCCGCGTTGAGATAGGTCGAAAAGCCTGCGCCGTGGGTCATCGCGCCGGCTGCGCCGATCAACTTGACGCGGCTTGGGTCGTTCAGTCGCCGCTCGAAAACGGATTCCGCTCGCGCGATTCCGCGATGCACGACGTGCACCACTTCGGATGGAATGCCGAATCCACGGACGAGATCGTCGCGGAGGCCAGTGCTTGTCGCAACAATTCCGCGGCACCACTTGCGACTCAGGCGCATTCGCGTTCCCGGCGCTTGAAATTCCTCGACACCTTGTAAGTACGGCACCCCCCAGCGCTCGGCGAGTTCCAATCCCACAGGTGCCATGCGCGATTGCAAAACGTGGAGCATGAGCGGCGGCGCGATCGACTCGTCGTAGCGCAGGCCGCGAAGGTTCCACGCTAGCCGCCAGCGGTCGCAAATACCGGGAATTTCGAGGACTGAAAGCCCGTCGCGGCTGGATTCGCCCCAGTAGGAGCAAATCACGCGTGCTTCAATTCCCTTCGGTTTGAGCCGCTCGGCAAACGCACGAACCGAGCCGATCTGGTCGGGATTGGCGATTCGGTCGGCAATCAACACGACCGGTGAAAGTGAATTCGCCATCATAATTCTCGCAGCATCGGCGCGGACGTTGGCCGTAAACCCTTGTGGACCTTAACAAATCTCGACCGCCGATAAAACAAAAACTCAACACTTCGACTTACGAAAAACGCGGCTGTGGCGCGTGGGCGGTTGGTTGGCAGGGGGATCGTTGTCGCCTATACTATTCGTCTGACAGCGTTCGCTCCGAAGCGAACGGATCCGCCTATCGAAGGACGATGCATGACTGCACCCTTGGCAGCCGAAATCACCGCCCTTTCTCCGGAAGAGGTCGCTACAAAGCTCAGTCGCCTCATCGAGAACGTGGCCTCTGTCGTTCTGGGCAAGCCCAGGGCGATCGAACTCGCAATTGTCGCGCTTCTGGCTGAAGGGCACGTTCTGATTGAAGACGTTCCCGGCGTCGGTAAAACTCTCCTCGCCCGCGCGCTCGCTGCCAGCATCGACTGTTCGTTCCGCCGCATTCAATTCACACCAGACCTTCTCCCATCCGACATTCTCGGATCGAGTATTTATAACGCCGGTTCAGGTGAATTTATCTTCAAACCTGGACCGATCTTCGCCAACGTGATTCTGGCCGACGAAATCAACCGAACCACCCCACGCACGCAGTCGGCATTGCTCGAAGCAATGAGCGACGGCCAGGTGTCGGTCGAAGGCAAAACGTTCCCGCTCGAGAAGCCGTTCATCGTGCTGGCGACGCAAAACCCGCACGAGTTCGAAGGCACATACGTCCTGCCCGAAAGCCAGCTCGACCGCTTCATGATGCGCATTTCGATGGGCTATCCCGAGCGTTCGGAAGAAAAACGCGTGCTCACGAGCCACCGAACCGGCGAGCCGGTTGAGTCACTGCAATCAGTGCTCACATCTGAAGACGTGCTCGCGCTTCAGGCTGCGGTGCGCAGGGTGCATGTCGAAGAACCGATCGCCGATTACTTGCTCGACATCGTGCACGCGACTCGCGAGACCAATGAGTTGCACGTCGGTGTCAGCACGCGTGGTGCGCTCACGCTTTATCGTGCGGCGCAGAGTTTGGCGCTCGTTTCGCGGCGTAATTACGTCACTCCCGACGATGTGAAGCATCTCGCGAAGCCTGTTCTGGCGCATCGCGTCGTCGGTAAGTCGTTCCTGCAGGCCGGCGAATTCGGCGCTGCGGAGAAAATCATCGACACGCTGCTGGGCAAGATGCGCGTACCGACCTGATCGCATCGCGCCTTCGTCAACAACGCCCCTCGCTCGACTGGCATCTCCCGCGATCACTCAACCGAGCTTGCCCCGCATGTCCACGGAATACTCCACGCGAACGGGCGACTCCAGGCGCGGGTCGAACTGGCTCTCGCGCCGTATTGTTTCCAGCCTTTGGCCCAACCAGAGGCTCAGGTGGACGAGCGAGGGGGTTTACTACCTCATCATCTGGTCGGTCATGCTCACGATCGGCCTGTATCAGCAGGTGAATCTCATCTTGCTGGTGGCTGGTTTGGCGGCCGGACCGGTTATTGCTTCTATTTTTGTCAGTGCGGGGATGCTCAGCCGCCTCTCCGTCTCTCGGCGCACTCCCGCTTATGTATTTTCGGGTGAACCGCTCAAAATCGATTACACCCTGCGTAACGACCGCCGCTGGACCGCCGCACTCGCGCTCATAGCCGACGATGTGATGACGGCAGTCGATCGCAGTTTACCCGGCACGCGTCAGCTTCATTCAGGCGTGTTCTTCCCGCAAGTTCCCGGCCGCAGCCAGGTGGAGATTCGTTGGGAAGGAACGAGCCCAGCCCGAGGACGCTACACGTTTCAACCACTCGACCTTGCGACTCGCGCGCCGTTCGGACTCATCGAGCGGCACGTCACCTTGCCGGTCGAAGACTCGCTCATCGTCTATCCTCGCGTCGGCCAACTGACACGGCGCTGGCATTTGCACGAACGTGAAGCAAGCCAGACAAGGCGCGGTCAACGGCACGATCGTTCAGTGCAGCAAGATGAATATCACGGTCTGCGTGACTATCGCCCCGGCGATTCGCCGCGGTGGATTCACTGGCGAACTTCGGCACGGCTGGGTCAGCCGATGGTCAAGGAGTTCGAGCAACAGCACGAGCAAGACCTCGCCGTTCTGATCGACCCCTGGCTCAGGCGCACACAGGTTGATGCCAAACAGCGCGAGGCGGTGGAAGAGGCAATCCGCTTCGCCGCGACGCTTTGCCACGAAACTTGCCGCCGACCGGGACGCAGATTGTTGCTCGGTTGGACGGGCGCGGTTCCGGGAATGCGGCAGGGGCCCGCGTCGGTGAAGCTGTTGCACGAGTTGCTTTCGCAACTTGCGATGATGAAGCCGTCGCACGAAGGCGGCCTTGCACCGCTGCTCGACATCCTGCCGCCTGCGACCTTGCGAGAAGCGCTTTTTGTCGTCATCTCGACGAGGCCGATCAATCTTTACGAGGAGTCGGAGAAATCGCTTCGGCTCTCTGAAAGCTCGGTGCGCGGGATGTTTGCTCGTGTGACGATGCTGGACGTCTCGCGTGGTGATCTCGAAGGGATGATTCAATTCGGCTCCTCGGAGCCGGTGCAGTTCGTGCGTAACGACGACTCACCGAGCGTGATTGGACCTGCCGGTGCGCTCAACGGATCGGAGCGTGGCTCATGAACTTCCACGCCATCTATCGCGTCAGCTTCTACGTGATGCTCTTCCTCGCGACGTTGACACTAAGCGTCGACGCGTCGGAATTGAGCCGCATCGCAATGCTCTATCCGTTCGCAGTCGCAGGTGTGAGCGTGTTCGCGTTTTTCACGGTCGACAAGTACCCCAAGCTCGGCCTGAACAACTTCACGATGAACTTGTTGGGCATTATTTCGCCCATGCTCGTTTATGCCGAATATCAGTACGACGAGAACTTGCTTCTGCTGGCGCTGGCGCACTGGTTCGTCTATTTGCAGATGATCAAGATCCTGCGCGATAAGTCGACGCGCGATGAATGGTTCTTGACGATCACCAGCCTGCTTCAGGTGATCATCGGCACGGTCATCAGCCAGAGCGATGTGGTTGGTGCCTTGCTGATGCTCTGGGCCCTGAGTGCACTCTGGGTTCTCGGCCTGTTTACGCTTCGTCGAGAAGCCAAACGCGGACTTCCGGCCGCGGGTACAACGGTCACGCCGGCACTCGATCAGGCGGCGCCCTATCCGGGATTGATTACATCGTCGTTCTTGCTGTCGACGTTGAAACTGGTCGTCATCACGATCATCTTCGGCGGCCTGATGTTTCTCGGTATGCCCAGGCGCGGACAGGCCGGTCGCGAAATTCGCGGCGATGTGCTGGGAAAGCATCTCACCGGATTTGACGACGAGGTTCAGCTCGGCCAGCTCGGTGAGATTCTCGAAAACGATAGCGTGGTAATGACGATCGAATTGACCGACCAAGACGGCAAGTCGGCGTCGATCGAAGGCGAGCCGCTCTGGCGCGGGCTAAGCATGGCGAAGTACGATCGTGGGCGATGGCGAAAGCAGCAAATCCGGCCGATCGCCTTCACGAACGACATCCCCGGCAGGCCCGACGCGACGCAGTACATCAAGCAATTGATCAAGCTCGAACCGACCGATAACCCTGTCCTCTTCGGGTTACGGCCGATCTATCGCGCAGAGTCGCCCGTGCGACGGTTCACACCCGAGTTCAACGAAATCGACGGATCGCTTTACCGCGGCGACACCCGGCCTGTTTCGTTTGAATACGTCGTGACCTCAGGCAAGAACCGCGACGATACAATTCAGCCAGCCGAGCGATATCCTCGCGACCGAATGCTCGAAGACTTGCTCACGCTCGACCCCGAATTGAAGCTCGCGCTGCGACCGATTGCCGAGAAGTTCGTCGGTACAATGGATCGCACGAACCCTGTCGAAGTTGCTCGACAAATCGAGCATCAATTGCGCGACAGCGGTGAATTCCACTATTCACTGATGATGGATGTCGTCGACGATAAACTCGACCCCGTCGTCGATTTTCTGGTCAATCGCAAACAGGGCCACTGCGAGTATTTCGCGAGCGCGTTGACGCTATTACTGCGGTCGATCGACATTCCGGCTCGACTCGTGAACGGCTTCAAAGGCGGCGATTGGAACGACCTGGCGGGCGTCGTCACGGTCCGGCAAAAGCACGCCCACTCGTGGGTGGAAGTGCTCGAACCGACTCCCCCGTCCGACCGCTTCATCATCCGCACGCCAGCCTGGGTTACGCTCGACCCGACACCCGGCCTTGCGCGCGACGAATCCGTTGCACGGGTTGGCGGCATGAATTTTGGCACCCGTCAGTTCACCGACTTCGTGCGTTATGTCTGGGTATTTTACATTGTTGGTTTCAACGCCGAGCGCCAACAGAAGTTTCTGTACGACCCCATCATGTACCTGTACCGCGAAGCAAGACGCGGGTTTCAGATGATCTGGGCCGGGCTGCTTTCGATCCACGGCTGGATGTTCCACTTCCCCAGCGTCTCGTCGTTCATGACGTGGCGCGGATTCGTGTCGATCAGCCTGAATATCATCGGCATCATCATCCTGATTCGTCTTGTGATGTTCATCGTCAGACGCGTGCGGCGAGCCATGGCCGGCGATCTCGATGGACGTTCGTCGAAGGCGATCGGCGTCTTGATCTATCGGCGGTTGGTCACGCTTCTGACCGAGCTCGGCCTTGAGCGTCCCGATTGGGAAACACCGCGCGAGTTTGCCAAACGTGCAACGCTGATGCTCGTGGGCAACGCAGCCGGGCCGGGGCACGAGGCAGTGGCCGATGTGCCCTCGCTCGTCGTCGAGGCGTATTACCGGATTCGCTTCGGGCATGACGAACTCGACGAGACACACCTCGCTCACATCGAGAGTCGGCTCGATGCACTCGAGGCGCGAATTCATCCCAACGAACATTAAGGTCGACCTCACGGCGTTCGCAAGAGCATCCCGACACGCAGCGGACTTTCGATGCTCGGCAACTGGTCGCGATTTGCTTTCCAGAGCCGTTCGGTCGCGTCAGACGTCCCGTAGATCCGTTCAGCAACATCGTCCAGTGATTCTCGATCGTCGACCGTTGTGAACGCGCTTCGCGCCGATTTGCGTTGAACGGGCTGGACGCGTGAGACTGCACGAACCAGCGGTTCCGTGTTCGGCTTCGACCCAACAACCGCCGGCGGTGACGCAGGTCGCAGGGCGGCCTGCGGCCGTTCGATGGCGACGGGTTCGCGCAATGTAACCTGAGGCACAACTGGCGCCTTCGCAGCAACCTCGACCTGTTTGGCGAAGATCGGCAACGGTTCGGGCGGGCTGGTCGGGACGCTCGGAGGCGCTGTCACTGCGCGCTTGGGCGGCTCGTTCGCGCGAGTCACCGTTGGCGCTGCGTCGTCCGTTTTTCGCGGAGGCGGATCGGCTCGGTAAAAGACGATGGCGAAGGCGACAACGATTAAAATGCTTAACGAATAGGTCGCCCCGAGATGTTGGTCCATCGTGCGGGTCGCTCCGGTGTCAATCATGGTGGTCGATCAATCAAGCGTATCGACATCATCGTCCGGCGAACCTCGCGGACTTGAGCCTTTCCAGAATTCGCTACACAAATTGGCGGCTGCGATCTTTTGGGACCGGTCGCTTGACGCAAGCCGGCGCGCGAACGATTCTGTTCGGCGAGCTATCCCAATCCCGCCCGCCCGAGTGAAGCTCCATGCCATCCCCCATCAACCGCCGCGAAGCACTCCGCCACGGAATCACCGTTCTCGCGCTGCCGCTCGCCGCTGGCGCAGCGGCGCCACCGGCCGAACAGATAAAGCTCCGAATCACAGAAACAGCGGGGCTTCGGCGCTTCGGATATCCCGTGCACGTCGTTCTTCAAAACTTGCCCGAAGGGTTTGCCGACCGCCCCCTCGGTCTCTTGCGAGACCAGAAGCCGGTGCGAGCTCAGTTCCGCAAGGAAGGCACGCAAACCGTCATCGATTTCGCGAGCAGCGTCGGGCCGCTCGAGTCAGAGGAGTACGCCGTTGTTGCGCTGGAAGCCGCGGCCGAGAGCAAGGGCAGCATGAGCGTCGAGCAGCGCGACAACGTGTTTCGCGTGAAGTCGGGTGGAACGCTTTATTACGAGATTCCGACAAATCTGAACCGGCTCCTCAGCCAGGTGGGCAATTCATCAAAGCAATACATAAGGTCCGGGGTCGATCTTCCAGGCATAGAGCTTTTCGACAAGATTTCCCGAGCAATTGATGTCGGCAAGTTCACGGGCTCGATCGTTTATCAGGGTCCGCTTGCGTGTGCGTTGCAATTCGAGAGCGAAGCGAAAAACAAATCGGGTGTCGCCGCTCGGGTGCGTTTGCATTTCCCAAGCACCAAAAGCTGGGTCGAGGCAACCGTTTCGCTCAATGATCCACTGAACCATGTGAATCGGATCCGCGTGAGCGTTCCCCTCGATGTCGACGGAACGCCGACCCTGGTCGATCTGGGCGCGAACGACACTGTTTATGGGCAAATTAAAGGCAAGGAAGTGATGACGCTTCAGCAGGGCCCAAGCAGGTCGTGGAAGGTCGAACTCGGAACGCCCGATGCGTTGAAATCATTCGCCGTCTCCGTTCCCGACGAAAAGAGTCGCGCAGAGGGTTGGGCGCACGTGATGGATCGGCAGCGATGCACGGCAGTCGCAGTGGCCGAATTTGGTAAAGACAATGGCGACCAAATCGAAGCACACGCCGACGGAACGCTTCGGCTCGATCGCAGGTTCTTTACTCCGGTCTCCAGGCCCAAGGAATTCCGATTCTGGCTCCACTTCGTACCAATGCCGGTTCAGGTCGGCGCGGCAACGAGTCCGCAGGCGATGCTTGCACCGCTCAAGGTGCAAGTTTTGTAGTCCGCTACGTATACGATTTTGACGAATCTGCCGGATTGACGAACTTTGCTGGAGTACGGGCGTAGAAGATTCGAAGAGTTGATGAAGAGAGCCCTTGCATCTTGACACTGAGTCGCGCCGAGGAAATTCGTGGCGACCTTGTTGACTTGCTCGAAGTTGACTATAGTTACTGGGTGGAAGGGCGCTTTTCCGTCGTAGGTCAACAGACAACCCACGGATGTATCTCATGCCCCGATATGCTTTACGGTCGTTGTTCGTCCTGGGACTCGCTGCACTGGTCACGACGATTGTCGGTGCCCAAGCTCCGGCTCTCAATGCCGATAAGCTGGACCAGTTGACGGCCCAGGTGGTCGTTAAGCTGGTGGAAAACCAGCATATGGCGAAGCCTACCATCGGCGATGAAACCGCCGTGAAGTGGTGCAAAACCTTCCTCAAAGACCTCGACCCGCCCAAATACTACTTCCTGAAGGCCGACATCGACGAGTTCATGGCCGAAGCCAAGACGCTCGACAACAAGGTCCGCGAAGGCGATATCGCTTTTGCCCAAAAGGTTTACGAGCGCTTCCTCAAGCGATCCGACGAGCGGTACGCCAAGGCTGTCGAGTACCTCGACAAGCCGATGGACTTTACCGCCGACGAGGCGATCACCGACGATCCCGATAAGCTCGACTGGCCGACCGACGAAGCTCAGGCGAACGAACGCCTCCGCAAGCGTCTGAAGCTCCAGCTCCTGGTGGAGAAGGTTGCCAAGGAGCCGGCCGAGGAGTCGGTCAAGAAGATCAAGAGCCGCCAGAAGGATCTCAACCGTTACGCGCACCAGGTGACGAATTCCGACCTGCTCGAGCTCTACCTGAGCAGCCTGACCCGCACGTTCGACCCGCACTCGAGCTATCTGAGCAAGACGTCGTATGACGACCTCGTCAACACGCAGCTCCACCTTCAGCTCACCGGCATCGGTGCGCTTCTGGAGTCGGTCGACGGCTTCCCGACGATCAAGGAACTCGTCCCGAATGGACCGGCCGACAAGGATGGCCGCATTCAGGAAGAGGACAAGATCCTCGGGATCAAAGACGACAAGGGCGAAGAAATTAGCTTCGTCGAGAAGCGGCTCTCCGACGTCGTGAAGCAGATTCGCGGCCAGGAAGGGACCAAGGTTCGTCTGATCATTCAGCCGAAGGGCACGACCGAGAAGAAGACCTACGAAATCACCCGCGCCAAGATCGAACTGGCTGACGAGCATGCTCGCGGCCAGGTGCTAACGACCAAGGCCGACGGCAAGGAAATCAAGCTCGGCGTGATTCGCGTCCCGACCTTTTATGGCGACGCACAGGCCCTTGGCCGCGGCGACGACAACGCAGTGAGCGTGACGAAGGATTGCCGGAACCTGCTCGAAGGGTTCAAGAAGCAGAACGTCAACGCGGTGATGATCGACCTGCGTGAAAACGGCGGAGGTTTGCTCTCCGAAGCGATCTCGCTCTCCGGCCTGTTCATCGACAAGGGACCGGTCGTGCAGGTGAAGGACGCTCGCGGCGTGCAGGTGTACGACGATGGCGACGACGGAGCGGCCTGGACCGGC
The DNA here is from genome assembly GCA_945957605.1 of uncultured Isosphaeraceae bacterium. Taxonomy (GTDB): domain Bacteria; phylum Planctomycetota; class Planctomycetia; order Isosphaerales; family Isosphaeraceae; genus CAMFLR01. Next base: position 637,251 of record CAMFLR010000001.1, on the reverse strand, counting down.
CCCCTCGCCGTGCTGATCGACCACCGTTCTGCCAGTGCTTCGGAAATCTTCGCCGGCGTGATCAAGGATTATGGGCGCGGAATCATCATCGGCGGCTCGCACACGTTCGGTAAGGGAACGGTGCAGACGATCGAGAAGATCAACGACACCCGTGGCCTGCGTAACCTGCCCGACATGGGGGCGCTCAAGATCACGATCCAGCAGTTCTACCGTGCGAACGGCGAGAGCACTCAGGTGCAGGGCGTTTCGCCTGACATCAAGATTCCTTCGTTCGAGGATCAGCTCTCTGACGAGCTCGAAGGCAAGCTTGATAACTCGCTCAAGTTCGACAAGGTTGATGCCGTCGCTCACGACCAGTTCAACCGCGTTTCGGGGGACCTGATCAACCGGCTCGACGCTCGCTCGGAAGCTCGCCGCAAGGAGAGTGACAAGTTCCGCAAGCTCGAAGCCTCGATCAAGAAGGCGCTCGACCGCAAGGCGAAGCACGTGGTTTCGCTCAACGAGACGAAGTATCGTGCAGAGCTTGGCGTTGAAGAAGAAGAGTTGAACGAAGCGGCCAAGGAAAAGAAGAAGCGTCGCAAGTACGACAACCACCCTGCGTGGGAGTCGAACTACATCAACGATGAGATCGTCAACATCGTTACCGACTATCTGACGATTGGCTCGAAGGTGCTGGCTTCCAACCCGGTTCGGGCGGAAGAAGCCAAGCCCTGATCGAGCTAAGCTGACGCGGAAACAGAATCGCCCGCGGCCTTCCCAATGGAGGAGGCCGCGGGCGAGTTCGTTTCCTCAATTTGTGACTTCGACTCGATCACGGCTGCTTCGGTTGAAGCGACTTGAGAAACGCGATCAGGTCGGCGAAATCCTGGGCGTTCAACCCCTTTTCGAGTCCTTCGGGCATGAGCGACTGTCCGCTTGCCGCGATCTGCTCGATTTGGTCCCGGATCACCGTGTCGGTCGCACCTTCCGCTCGTTTGAGAACGATCGCATTCCCGGTTTCCGACGCAATAAGGCCTGTCACAACGCGGCCGTCAGTCGTTGCGACCGAATAGTTGACGTAGTTCGCCGGCACTTCGCGATTGGGGTCGAGAATGTGAACGAGCAGATCTTCGGGCGAGCGATTCGTCACCGTCGCGAGATTCGGGCCAACCTCAACACCCATGTCCTCAGCCTTGTGACAGGTCGCGCAAGTTGCCTTGAAGACTGTGCGGCCATGGTCGCGCTTACCTTCGAGGGTAAGAGCGGGCTTGAGGGCCAAAATAACCTGCGTACGATCGCTCTTCGCCAGCTCGGCAAGGACGGCTTTCGCCTTGTCACGAACGGCGGGGCGGCGGTCGTTCCGAAGCGTGGTTTGACGGGCGGGATCGAGGTCGTTGGCGGGAATTTCCTTCTTGCCGATCGCGTCGAGCAGCAGCAGCACGCGATCAGCCCGAGCCAGCATCACTTCCACCGCCTCGCGTCTGACGGTCGGGCTCAGGCTCTTCCATTGGGCCACAATCTTGGGGCCGACCTTGGGATCGTTAAACGTGCCAAGCGTCTGCAATGCAGCAAGTTGAACGTTCGAAGGCTCGCGTGCGTCGAGCAAGCCCGCAAGCACGTCGACGGCGGCATCGGCAGGGGCGAGTCCGAGAATTTGAATCGCGTCGATCCGACTCGCCACACTGCCGCGACCTTGCGCCGCTGTTCGGGCCGCGTCGAAGTATCGCGTGAGAATCGCGCGGTCGGGGACAACCTGTGCGAGCGTTTTACCCGATCGTTTGAGTCCGTTGCCGATCCCCACGAGTGCAGCGCGAGCCAGCCGAGGATCAGCAGTTTGCGGCGGAAGTAAATCAGTCAACACTTCTACGACTTTTCCTGGCTGATTCTCGGCACCGATCAGGTATGCGAGTTCGCTCACCCACGCGCTGGTTTCGGCCACCTTCGTGTCGCTCGACTTGTCGAGCCGCTTGAGTAGGGACGCGAGCACCTGTTCGGCCCGGCCTTTTACCGAGCTCAAGACTGCGGCACGAGTCCAGTGGTTGCCTCCGCTTCGCGCCGCGATTTCGGCGAGCGCGTCGACCGCCTGAGAATCGGCGAAAGATCCGAGCGTGAATGCCGCTTGGAAGCGAACCATCGCGTCGGCGTCTTTTGCGAGCCCATAAACTTCGGCGGCAACGTCCTGGCGACCTGCGGCAAGTCGCACCGCGGCCTCGCGCACGTTCGCGTCGTCGTCCTTGAGCGCTTGAATCAGTTGTTCCGCCGGGAGCTTGCCAAAGACGTCGAGCGTCCAGAGTGCGTGAGCTCTGGCGAGAGCAGAGGGACGCTTGCCCGCGAGTTCAATGAGCAACGGCACCGCGGCCGAATCCTTGCGTTCAATCAACAACCGCTGTGCAGTATCGCGCCACCAGCCGTCGCGATCGGCGAGTGCTGCAACCAACTCGGCCGTAGTCGCACTGCTAAGTTTCGGCTGTGCACGGCGCTTGAAGCCGTCGTTGATCAACTCGTAAAGCCGGCCGCGATCCTTGCCGCTCGTCAGGTCGAGGTGTTTCTTGATCGGCTCGGGAATCGAAGCGGGATGCTCGATGGTTTCGCGATACATATCGAGAATCATCAAGGTGCCGTACGGCGTGTTCGCGAAGTTTACCGGCCGGAACCAGTTATCGGGCGATGCGAGGAACTCGACCTTTTCATCGGCGCGAGTTGCTTTGTAAATCGGTCCGTCCTTGCTCACGATCTTGCGATGAACCAGGTTGCCGCCGACGTCGCCGATGAAGGCGTTACCCTGATATTCGCCGGGATATGCGCTGCCACGGTAAATCGTCACGCCCGTCGCGGATGTGAAAAAGCCGATCGCGAACAGTTCGGTCGGGGGAAGGCGTTTGACCATCGCCGGATCGGCGGCGCGCTGGCGAGTACGAACGATGCGCCAGGGCTCTGCGCTACTGATCCGGAAGACTGGCGAAGCACCGCCTTCGACCGCGATGTCGTGAATCACCGAGCCGGCGAGATAGAACGGGTTGCGCTCGAGTTCGCGCGAAGGCAAGACAATCTGCCGCATATGATTACTATTGTTGCAGACAAAGCGATGGCCCCAGTCGTCGACACTGTGACCGAACTGGCCGCCGCCGGAGATCGCTTCGAATGCCGAGCAATCGGGCTTGAAGCGGAAGTCGCGGCCTCGTACGGAAACGACAGGGGCTTCGGCACGCGTGAGATTTTTGATATCACCGCCGTTGCTGCCGCTCGAGCCGTAAATCCAACCGTCGGTTCCCCAGAGCAAACCGTTGAGCAATCCTTGCACGTTTTGCGTGCCGAAACCGGTGAAAACCACGCGTTTGATGTCGGCCTTGCCGTCGCCGTTCGTGTCCTTCGCATAAATGATGTCGGGCGCAACGGTGATGAAAACACCGCCGTCGTACGGTACCACTCCGGTCGGCCACGAGAGGTCGTTGACGAATATCGTGCTTGTATCGAAAACGCCGTCGCCATCTTTATCCGTCAGAAGCGACACATTCCCGCTCGGCTGCTTTTCGGGATAAGGATATCCGCGCATCTCGACAACGTACGCTCGCCCGTCGGCGTCGTACGCCAAACTCACAGGGTCGGTGATGAGCGGTTCTACAGCCGCGGCGCCGAGTGAGAATCCCTTGTGCAACTTGAACGACGCGAGCGCCTCTTGTGGAGATTTCGCCGGAATTCGTGGCAATTCCTTTGCGAGATCATCGTCCTGCGCATGGATCAACCGGAACGCAGCAAGCGCCAAGCAGGCGACCATTCCGAACCGGCGAACGATAGGGCGACGCGGTAGCGGGAGATGAAACGGCATGGTGGGATTCCGAGCGGGTGGGCGAGTCAGTGCAGAGGCAGGCAGACGTGCGCTGGCGCAATTCACGCGCGCACGAATGATCGTGCCCAAAAGCGTGCGACACCGCTCGGTCGTTGTCAACCGGGCGGTGCCGCTCAAGTTCGACAGGTGAAAACGTAGGAGCGCCTCGAAGACGCCACGAGCTACGTCACTTTGGGGCAGCAGTCGTCGCGGCTTCGGCCTTCGTCGTTGATTTGACGTCGAAGTCCATCGTGCCGCCTGCGTCGGTCACTTCGCGATCGAACGACTGATCGACCTTTTCCTGAACCGCTTCCTTCTTGCGAACCGTAGCGCCCTTGGCCGCGTCGCGCGCCGACTCGGCGCCGAGTTGTGCCATGAACGGGTCTTCCTTGTGAATATCGGACGCGGCCGCGTCGGGCTTGGCCGCGCCGGGCGTCTTGGTGATCTTCACCTTGTACTTGCCAGGTACCGCTCCCGAGCGATTGAGCGTCGATACCTTGAAATTCCCCTGCGGACCGGACAAATCGGTCGCTGCGAGACCGGCTTTGTTCGACGCATCGGGCATGAAGGCAATTTCGGCCCCTTCGAGCGGTTTGCCGTTGAGCGTGATGGTACCCGAAACGGGAACCAGCTTTGGCCCGGCATCTCCGCAGCCAGCAAATGCAAACAGCCCGAGCGCAGCGATCAGACCACGAACTTTCATCTTCAGCAGACCTCCCGCGGGGGTTCTGTTTCTGAACGCACTGTCCGCGCCGATCGCTCAGCGCGGACCAAAGGGGATCATCAGAACGCGTCAGAGCTGATCACTTCGCCCTGCTTGTACGTCTGGATGGCGGTCCAGGTGTTTGGGCTGATCGCTGTCTTGATGAAGCGCACGGTACCGTCGGCAAAGAGCATGTTGAGCCCGCCGGAGTGGAAGCTGCTCATCGTCCATGCATAACCGAGCAGGTTCGGGTTCGACGTCACCTGCAAAGGAACGTTCGCGGGGGCGTTCGGCAGCCACGAAACGTACGAAGTTGACCAGTACTGCGGATAGGCCATGCCGTGCGACGACGTCCACAGGCCCTGGCCCCAGTAACCGCCGTAAGCGGTCGCAGTCTTCATCTGCTTCGACTCACCCATCAGAGTCGTGTTGCTCGTGCCGTCCTTGATCGACTCGATACGAGTCGAGGTGTCGGTACCCGAGAAAACCGCGACGTCGGACGGCGAGTTCAACTGGAAATAGGTGCCGTTGTAGGTCTCATAATACTGAGCCGCGCAGAACAGGTAATTCGTGCGGGCCGCGCTGTTACCGGGATAGGGAGCCGAACCGGCATTGGTATAGGCGGGTACCGGAACATCGGAGGGACACACGAAAATGCCGATCGTTGCCTGCGTGACAGTCGTATTCGCGAGATAAGACGTCGTGCCGCCCACAACGCTCGTGTTTACGCCCGAGTTCGTCGCCGGGCTACCGGGAAGGCTGAAGTTGTAGGCGTTGTACATCTGGGTTTGTTCCATGAAACCCAGAATCATAACGTGACCGGTGGTGTTCAATACCTGGCCGATCCCGAGCGCGGCATTGTTGTAATAGGGAGCGCTCAGAGTTCCGGCTGAATAAAGCTTGGCGGGAGGGAAGGATTGATTAGTGCTCAGGTAGTTATGAAGCGCCAGGCCCATTTGTTTAAGATTGTTGACGCATTGAGAGCGTCGGGCTGCCTCTCGGGCTGCCTGTACTGCAGGGAGCAAGAGAGCGATGAGTACCGCGATAATCGCGATAACCACGAGAAGTTCGATGAGCGTGAACGCGCGACGACGCATAAGCCAGCTCCTTGAAAACTGCCGAAGAACGGGGATTCAGCAACGTTTGGAGAGACTGCGACGGTGGTTCAACCGTTTAGGAGAGAGGGCGGTTGCGGGTGGAAACACCGTGACCGTAAACGACTTCCCGAGGGATGAATGAGGGTGGCCCGAACACACAAGAGTGAACGAGAGGGACGCAAGTCCGTGAGACGACGAAAGCGTCTCGATTTGAAGACACCTGTGTATAATCTTCACTTTATCCACATGCAAGAAAAAACCGGCTGACTGCCAGGTTTTATCCTTGAATCGCGCTCGTACGGCCCAAGGCGATATCGAAATCGCTGACCGCAGGGACAAGCATCGCCAGCAGTGCGAACCCGTAAACGCCCGAGCTGCAAAGGAACGCAGCGGTGACGTCTCGGTTGATCAAGCTGATGATGCAATAGAAGCTCCAGAACGGAGTCAAAAGTGCAACCAGCGCGATCGCGCGCGAGGGATTTCGTGCGCCAAGCGAAGCAAAAAGCGCGACGCTACCCGCACCAATGAAGATCAAGAAGCTAAGCAACTGGCGACCGAACTCGCGGTCAGACATCACGATGAGCATCGCGCAAATCAAGATGCCGACCATCAAGAAAAAGATCGTCCCCAAGCTATTCGCCACAGCGGTGCGACTATTCGTGTAAGTAATTGCCGCGTGCAACCCGAGCATCGCTGCGAAGTGCACGAACAGAAGAAAATCGATCGACATGAATACCGCGGCTTCTAACGGTATTGCCCCATAGATTGTGAGCCAGACCGTGGCCAGCAGTGGGAGCGCAACCATCTCTTTCGTGTTGTAGAGAACGCCGTAAAGCTTGCCGTAGATGAACTCCTTGGGGCTCAACTCGGTGACGAGTAGCAGGTCGAGTGCACCAGTATCTCTTTCGCTCGTAAGCGCCGTAACGCCCTGCGCATTCACGAGCAGCAAGCTCAGAATCGCCAAGGGCACAAGCACGCGACCGGGGCGCCACGAGTCGCTAAGCGCTTCGGGCGAGGAGTGATACCAGGCCATGCCGACGACGAACGCGATGATGTACGCCAGCTTGATCATGAGCGGCTTCGTGCCATAAGCACGCGTCATCACTTCGCGCCAGATGATCGGCGTTTCCCAGGGCTTACGATACTTCTTGGGACCGCTCGTGATTCGTCTGTGCGTACGGCGCGGGACGTGCAGACCAGTCGTCGCGCCGACTTCACCAGCCGACTCAACGGGACCTTCAGGCAGCGTGCCCCCGAACTCTTGACCGGCACCAGGCGAACCGCCTGTGCCCGACCAACCGCCGGTCACCACAGAGGATGCCAGCGCGGGTTCGGGAATCGCTTCGACCTCAATAATCTGCTCAACGACTTCAACCTCTTCACCCTCGCGCTGTTCGCGGGGCTCGGCCTTGCCGGGATTCCACTTGCGAAGCATCACGACGCCAGTCGTCACCAAGATGAACGCGACGGAAAGCGCAGCGCCGATGAAGACGAAGCTGGGACGAATCACTGCGTCGAGAGTAGCGGTCGCGGGATCGGTAACGGCAATCACCGCGCGAAACGGATTCAGCGCCTGCGCGATGGGCACGCCGAAAATCGCAGCGGAGGGCAAAACATAGCCGACTGCTTCAACGGCGATCAGGCTGAGCACGAGCACGAGCACCGTGAGCGCGAGCGACTGGAACGTGCGATCGCGGCCCAGGGCGACGAGCAATCCCAACGAGCCGCCCGCAATGCCCGCCGCGGCGGTGATACCGAGAATGTCGAAGACTTGATTCGCCGAGAATCCGCCGAGAAGCAAGCAGAGGAAGAAAACGGGTGCAGACGTGAGAAGCAGAGTCACGATCTGCAAAAGGCTGGCCGCGAGCTTGCCGAGGATGATCTCGACGTCGCGCAGGTCGGTCATCAACAACAAGACAAACGTGCGGCGATCTTTTTCATGCGCGACGGCCGTTGCTGCGGCCAGCGGCGCGAAGAAGAGCATGAGCGTCAATTGGACGATCACGAAAACGCGGAAGAGGATGTTGCCGAAGAACGCCATCAGGCCGACTTCCGTGACGACTCGCCAGCCGATGAGCGACTGCCAGGCGGTCCACATCAGGATGAACAGCAAGCCGACGTAAGACGCGCGAGCGATATAAAACCGCAAGGGGCGGGGAGCGGTAAGCACTTCACGGGCGATGATCGGTCCGGCGAACAACGGAAACCTCCGCGATGACGATCAATTGAGGATGAGGCCAGATCGTCTTGGAACCTGGCCGCGAACGTCGGAGTGCCACGGTGCGCTGGATGTTATGATGGATTCGCGCTCGTTATCCGACGGTCTTTCAAAGACGTAACCCACCCATTGTAAACGAGTGCGCCGCGCGAACCCAACCCCAGCCGGACCGCGAAACGCGCGAATCACTCATTCCTCACAAAGCGAATTGGCGAAACGCGTTGACAATCGCCGACGCGGGGCCGTCTAATATCAGGGTCGGTGCACTCTCTTCTTCGCACGAAGTTCGTCAATCCGGAGCGTTGAAGCCTCGTGACGGGCATTCGCCGCACGATCTGCGTCCCCTCGCCGGTTCTGGCCGCACTCCTGGTGCTTGCCGGTCTGGTCGGCGATGCGCAGGTCGCCCGCGCCGGTTGCCACGTTGCCGACCCGCCGCCGACCCTCGGCCGCATGCTCAACGCGCTCAACGCCGATTTCGCACCGCTCGCCTTGATTGATCAAATGCATCAAGAACCGAGCGTCCCGGTCGCCGTACCGCGTCACTGCCAGGACGAAACGCCGGCACCGACGGCCGCGATTTCCGTTTTCCCTTCCGCTTCTGCGGTACTGGCGCAACTTACACCGCCAGCAAACTCAATTGCCGCGCGATTGCTCGCACCCGAACCTGCGGTGACGTATCGCGAATTCGCATCTCGGCTCGACCGTCCCCCGCGCTAAACAATCCCGCCACGGTAAACCTGTCGCTCCGCGCCGCGCTCGAACTGCGCGGAGGTTCCGCGTCGCCGATTTGTTTTAGCGGGAGTTTTCTGGATATGCGTTTGCATTTGCCCCAGGCGCTGGGGGATGGCCGCCGGTTCGTAGGTCTTGGACTCGTTTGGATGGCGGTCGCAACGTCGGGTTGCGGTCCGACCACGCCGCTTGAAAAGGCGGGCATCAAGATCGAACCTGGCAGCGATTGGACTACGCTTTCGCGTGACAAAGTCATGGCGCCAGGTGACATCGTCGCAGCGTGGGCGGGGCCGTCGGATAGCCGGCTCATCGTCTACACCGCGCTTCCCATCCCAAAGCCTGACTCTGACTGGTACGCACAGGAATCAGTAACCAGGCTCACGGGCCTGCCGGGAATCACTCAGGCGAAGGGGTCGTCGCAGATCATCTCGGGAAGTACGGCTGCGCGAGTCGATGTGCTAGGTGCCGGCGACGGTAGCTCGCTTGCCGCCACCGGCATGGGGCAGCCGACTTCGCGCGAGAACAAGCCGATTGTGCCGACCCGTCAGGTCACAGTGACGTTTTTCATGCCGGCACAAACCCTGGCCGTCGTCTGCAATTTTCCGGAATCGGCCGAGCCCCAGCTCGCTCCCGTCGTTCACAAAGTTCTGACGTCGATCGCGCTCGATGCGCCGGCGTCGGCCTCGCGCTCTTACTGAGCGATCCTGCATTCATATTTCGATTTTCCGTTTTTCGTCCCAGAGGAAGAGTTTCATGGCATCTCCAACCACTCCGGCGATGAAAGATCGCCGCGGGCGGGTTTATACGCCCGCCGTGGGCCCAGGCTTGCGGCCCTGGCTCTGGGTTTGCCTCATCGGCTTCGCCCTGTTGAGCGCAAACGGCGTCTATCTTGCCAGCGTGACGGCCGTCACCTGGTACACCGGCATCTTGCAGCAAACTCCGTTCTATCTGGCGATGGTGATGCTTCACCTCGCTCTCGGACTTCTTATCATCCTGCCGTTTCTTGGATTCGGATTCGCTCACTTCATCACTTCACGCAAACGGCCGAACAAGAGCGCGGTGCGCTACGGCCTGATTTTGCTCGGCGTTGGGCTCGGTATCCTCATCACCGGGCTTGAAATGTCGCTGCGTCTCTCAGACGCCGTCAACCTGAACGCCTCGGTTCGCCGCGTAAGCTACTGGCTGCATGTTTTGCTGCCGCTGGGCGCGGTGGCGCTCTACATCAAACACCGCCTCGCCGGGCCTATGATTCGCTGGAAATGGGCGCGACGTGGTGGTGTGGTTGTCGCGGGCTTCGTCGTGATCATGGGCATGCTGCACGCGCAGCAGCCGCTCAAGTTCGGCGTGAAGGGACCGCGTGAGGGATCAAAATACTTCTTCCCCTCCGAGGCTGTGACTTCGAACGGCAACTTCATTCCCGCGTCGGTTTTGATGGCCGATGACTACTGCCTGAAATGCCATAAAGATGCCTACGACGGCTGGTTCCACAGCTCCCACCATTTCAGCTCGTTCAACAACAAGGCGTATCTGACGAGCGTGCGCGAGACTCGCAAAGTCTCGATGGAGCGTGACGGCAACACACAGGGCGCACGCTGGTGTGCGGGATGTCACGACCCAGTGCCGTTCTTTTCGGGTGAGTTCGACGACCCGAATTATGATGACGTGAACAATCCCACAAGCCAGGCAGGGATCACCTGCACGGCTTGCCACGCGATCACGAATGTGAACAGCTCACGCGGTAACGCAGATTACACGATCGAAGAGCCAGAGCATTATCCCTTTGCCTTCAGCGGCAACCCCGCGCTTCGGTGGGTCAGCGACCGCCTGGTTAAGGCCAAGCCTGAGATGCACAAGCGGACTTTTTTGAAGCCGCTGATCAAGGATTCGCAGTTCTGCTCGACCTGCCACAAGGTGAGCCTGCCTTACGCGCTGAACCATTACAAGGATTTCCTCCGCGGCCAGAATCACTACGACACGTTCCTACTTTCAGGCGTTTCAGGCCACGGTGCGCGGAGTTTTTACTATCCGCCCACCGCGAAGGGGCAATGCGTGAACTGCCACATGAACTTCATCGCGTCGAACGATTTCGGCGCGAAGGATTTCGATGGCCAGGGCGGCAAGGAAATTCACGACCACCTCTTTGTCAGTGCGAACACGGGCCTGGCAACGATGCGTAACCGGCCCGATATCGCCGAGAAGCATGCCAAGTTCCTGGCCGATCAGAAAGTCCGCGTCGACATCTTCGCCCTGCGCGACGAAGGTGTGGTCGAAGGCAAACTCCTGGGTCCGATTCGTCCCGAAGTTCCCACGCTTTCGGCCGGCAAGCCCTATCTCGTCGAAGTCGTGGTCCGAACGCTTGGCCTGGGCCACCCGTTCAGTCAGGGGACGGTCGACTCGAATGAAATCTGGGTCGAGTTGATCGCCAAGCAAGGGGACAAGATCGTCGGCCGATCGGGAGGAATCGACAAGAACGGCACGGTCGATCCTTATTCACACTTCATCAATGTGTATATGCTCGACCGCAACGGAAAACGAATCGATCGCCGCAATCCGCAGGACATTTTTGTCCCGCTCTACAACAAGCAGGTGCCGCCGGGTGCGGGGCAAGTTGTGCACTTCGCACTCGACACGCCGGGCAAGTCGACCGAGCCAATCACGCTCGAAGCGCGCGTGAACTATCGCAAGTTCGACCGCACGTACATGGACTACATCTTCGGCAAGGGGAAAGGTCCTGAATTGCCGGTTGTGGTGATGGCGAAAGACAGCGTGACGTTGCCGATCGTCGGCGGTAAGAAGGTCGAAAACCCCGACTCGCCGATCAAGGAAGTTTGGCAGCGCTGGAATGATTACGGCATTGGCCTGTTCCTCGAAGGAGCGGAGAAGGGGGGCCAGAAGGGTGAACTCAAGCAGGCGGAGCCGGTTTTCCAGAAAGTCGCCGAGCTGGGCAAGGCCGATGGTTATACCAACCTTGGCCGCGTTTACATTCGAGAAGGCCGCATCCCAGATGCATTGGCCGCACTGGAAAAAGCGAGCAAGCACGCTCAGCCCGCCGCGCCCTGGGTAATCGCCTGGCTCTCGGCACAGATCGACGAGCGTAACGGCTTCCTTGATGAGGCGATCACGAAGTACGAATCGGTACTCTCGACCCGGATTCCCGATCGCGGTATCGACCTCAGCTTCGACTACGAGGTGAACAACGCGCTTGGAAACGTTGTCTACTCGCGATCGCGGCAGGAAGCGCCGAAATCGACGGAGCGTATCGCGCTTCTGAACAAGACGGCCGCCGTGTTCCGGCACACGCTATCGATCGATAGCGAGAATGTGACGGCGCACTACGGACTCGGCCTTGCGTATGCCGAATTGGCCGACGAAGCCCCCACGGGCGACAAGCCGGTCGCAGTCGCGGTTACGCCTGAGGGAATTGAAGACCTCGCTCGCAAGATCGGCGACCCGAACGCAAAGTCGGGCGATCGCAAGACGCTCGCGACCGAGCTTTCGAGCAAGATCGATAGCTTCCTGAAGGCGGACCGTCCCGCGTTTGGTTCCAGGCTGACACCGCTACTTGTGACGGCGGATCAGCTCAACAAGATCTTTGGTGGTGAGGGTGACGTCGCAACGCAGGCGAGCCTCGCCCGCACGTTGGCGATCACCCACAAGGCGCTTCACGCCATGTACAAGCCCGACGAACTCGCCGAAGGGCGGGCGATCGGTATTGCCGTGAAGGACAACCCCGCGGCCGACCAAAATGCGCGATCGGTGGTGATTCACCCGATGCATCGCAAAGACGCTCCTGGAATTGATGTGACGAAGGATTCAACCCTCTCCGAACCCGTCGCTGCGCGGGAGGAAGAAGAATAATGAGATTCCGCAAATTCTTCCCCGCGCTTGGTCTAGTGCTCCTGACCGGCTGCACGGAACGAAAGCCCGAGACAGTCATCGCCAAGCCACAGGCACCCGTGGCGATTAAGCCCGCCACGAACGTCAAACCGCCCGACGTGAAGTTCGTTGAGATCACGAAGGCGGCAGGTATCGACTTCGTTCACACCAATGCGGCTGAGGGCGAAAAACTGCTGCCCGAAACAATGGGGTCGGGCGTCGCATTTTTCGACTACGACAACGATGGCGACGCCGACCTGTTCCTCGTCAACTCGGCGGCCTGGCCTGGCCGACAGGCGAAGGGAACCGTCGGCAACCGTCTTTATCAAAACGATGGCAAGGGCAAGTTCACCGACGTCACCGCGGCCGCTGGCCTGGCGATGACCCACTTCGGACAGGGCGTGGCCGTCGGCGATTATGACAACGACGGCAACCTCGACCTCTTTATCACGACACTTGGTGAAGGCGGCGTCCTTTACCACAATGAAGGGGGCGGAAAGTTCAAGAACGTCACCACCGAGGCAAATGCCAAAGGCGGCGACGGCTGGCAAACGAGCGCGGCGTTCGTCGATATCGAGAACGACGGCGACCTCGACCTCTTTATTTGCCGCTATGTGGATTGGTCGGTCGACAAGGACAAGTCGCAGAACTTCCAGCTTTCGGGCAAGGGGCGGGCTTATGGTCCGCCGACAGCCTTCAACGGCACGCTCAGCACGCTCTTGCGTAACGACAAGGGAAAGTTTGTCGATATCAGCGAGTCGGCCGGCATTCAGGTGCGCTCGCCTGAGTTGAAATCGCCGAAGGGGAAGGGGCTCGGCATCGCGCCCTTTGATATTGATGGCGACGGCTTGGTCGACATTGCGATCGCCAACGATACCGTGCCGAATTTCCTGTTTCACAACCTCGGCAATGGCAAGTTCGAGGAGGTCGGCCTGACGTCGGGCGTGGCGATGGATTCGCTGGGCAACGCCCGAGGTGCCATGGGTATCGACTGGGCCTACTTCAAGAACGACAACACGCTCGGTCTGGCGATTGGCAACTTCGCCAATGAAATGACCGCGCTCTACGTGACCGAAGATCCCACGCGATTGCTCTTCTCCGACCAGGCGAACATCTTCGGCCTCGGCGCCCCGACGCAGCCGCCGCTCAAGTTCGGCCTTTTCTTCTTTGACTACGACAACGACGGCCGGCTCGACCTGCTTTCGACGAACGGCCACCTCGAGAACGACATCGCCAAGGTTCAGGCGTCGATGACGTACGAGCAGGCAGCGCAGCTTTTCTGGAACAGCGGTCAGAAAGGACGAGGCATGTTCACGCTCGTCTCGTCTGAAATCGCTGGCCCCGACCTGTTCACGCCAATCGTTGGCCGTGGGAGCGCTTATGCCGACATTGACGGTGACGGTGACCTTGACGTTGTGATGACTGCAAACGGCGGTCCAGCGCGTCTCTTCCGCAACGATGGCGGGTCGAAGAGCAACTGGATTCGCATCGTGCTCAACGGCAAGGAATCGAACCGGGTGGGCATCGGCGCGAAGGTAGCGGTGAAAGCTGGAGACCTGATCCAGCAGCGGCAATTGTTCCCGGCGAAGGGGTATCTCTCGTCGTCGGAATTGCCGCTCACGTTCGGCCTGGGCGGGGCGAGTCGCATCGACGGCGTCGAAATCGTCTGGCCTTCGGGAAAAATTTCGACGATCAAGGACGCAAAGCCCGGTCAAACCTACAAAATCGACGAAGCAACGGCCGAACCGGCCAAAAAGAAGTAAAGTTTAAGAGATGCCGACCTTCGGCGAGGTCGCGAATGATGCCTCGGCTCATTCCGATCTCGCGAAGGTGTTGATTTCATCAAAGCTTGTAGTTTTGACATAAACTCTCGTCGCAAAAGTTCAACACATCCCCTTGCCAACGTGTGGTATATTTCAGCCGAGGCAGGTGAGTCAGGAGTGCTCGGTGCCTCACGGACCGGCCGTTTTGAGCGACGCTCTTTTCCGTCGCGATCGGCCGTGCCCGCCGACTTTGACACACATCTGAGAATAAGCAACCATGGAGCGGTGCACGGACGAATCACGGTCGCCCTGGGTAGGTTTGAAACTCCGAGCGGGACACGTCAGTCGTTGCCGCCTTGAAAACGGCATGGGTCACTGACAACCCCCATTAAGCTCGGCTCATCACCCTCCCGCACGATTCCGCGGTCTCGCCCGTTGCGCCCTCCGCAGCGCGAGGGGACCGTTTCGTGATGAGCCTCGAGGAACTTGTCCGTAAGGGGTGTTTGGCCCTGGCGATTTTCGCCGGCTTAACCCTCTCCGTGACCAGAGCGGCAGAGCCCGAGGGAACGGCACCCGCCACCGCTGCGGAAGCGAAGGCGATTCCGGGCGATCCCGCCCAGTCGCTGCAGCGCGGGCTTGAATTCGAACGGAAGCGAAATTGGGCCTCGGCCATCCGTCTTTACGAAGACGCGATCGAACTCTGGCCGAGCCGCACCGAATTCTCACACCGTCTGCGGCTCTGCGAGACGCACTACAAGCTCGTCCGCCGTTATTCCGACCGCTCGTTCCGTGAGATCCTCCTCAAGCTCTCACGCGATAAAGCTCTCGAGCTGTACGATGAGCTCGTCGATCGCATCGAGTCGCATTATGTCGACAAGGCCGCGCTCGAGCCGATGATTCGCCGCGGCTACGACAACATGGAAGTCGCTCTCCGAGACCCCAACTACCTCAAAACCAACGCCATCACGAGCGACGCCACTCGCATAACCTGGCTCCGTCAGGCGCTCCGCGAGCGCCGGGAAATGATCGAGATTCCCAGCCGGAATGCCGCGCGTTCCGAGATTCTCTCGGCCTGCGAACTGGCACGACAGGGACTCGGCATCACTCCCGCGCCGGTGATTCTCGAATTCACCTACGCTGCGTGCGACGTGCTCGATCCCTATTCGAGCTACCTCACGCCCGACAAGCTCGACGACATGTTCTCGATGATCGACGGCAACTTCGTCGGCCTGGGCGTCGAGCTGAAGCAAGACGAGCTTGGCCTACGGCTTGTCGGTGTGATCAAGGACGGACCTGCATTCGAAGCTGGCCTGAAAATTGGCGACAAGATCGTCGCAGTCGGGCCGAAGTCGGTGAAGGGGATGGGGCTCGACGAGGCTGCCGGCATGCTTCAAGGTGCTGAAGGTTCGACCGTCGACATCACCGTGCAATACGCCGCTGGCGGCACAAAATCGCTTCGGCTCTCGCGTCGACACGTCGAGGTTGCGAGTGTCGCTCAAGCGAAGATCGTCGACCCTTCCGCCGGTGTCGGCTACATCCAGCTCACCGGCTTCCAGAAGACCTCGACCGACGAACTCGACAAGGCGATCGCCAAGCTTCAGCGCCAGGGTCTGCGTACGCTCGTCCTCGATTTGCGAGGCAACCCGGGCGGCCTGCTGAATGTGGCGGTCGACATCGCCGATCGTTTCGTCGACCACGGTGTGATCGTCTCCACCAAGGGGCGTGCCCCCGGCCAGACGCAGATCTACCGCGCCCGGCCCGACCTGGTTTATACGATGCCGCTCGTGGTGCTGATAGATCGCGACAGCGCTTCCGCCAGCGAGATTCTCGCGGGTGCGCTCAAAGACCTCGACCGTGCGACGATCATTGGCGACCACAAAAGCTACGGCAAGGGATCGGTGCAAAGCATTTTCGAGCTTCGTACCGTTCCCGCCGGACTGAAGCTGACGACGGCCCAGTTCTACTCGCCGACCGGCCGTGCTTACAGCGAACAGGGCGTCGAGCCGAAGATCTTGATGCAAGAAGTCGCCAAGCCGCGTGATGGTAACGACGCCCTTCCGACGTTTGAGATCGGAAATCCCAAAGACGACCGCGTGCTTTCGCGAGCGATCACCGAGTTGAGCGGGAAGAAGGCTTTGACGTCGCGATAATTGGACGTGAGGTTCGACCCTTCGACGTCTCTAGATTCTCGTAGACAATCGGGCTGGCAGCGATCGCAACAAGTGCGGTCGCTGCCAGCCCGTTTCAACGCGCGCAGTGCAAACGTCCCGATCGAAAACTTCTGTCAAATTTGCATCGCGTCTGGAACCACAATTGATTTTGGCTCGACCTGGAATCTAGGGTGGTGAGCGATATCGCGCCTTGGATCAGCCTTTTCTGGGTGCAACTGGTTGGTACCCAACCAATGCCTTGGACGTCACTTAGGGCACACTGGTGGCATACCACCAGTGGCACCCGGTTATCCGATTTCGGCTTCCACCCCCGGCTCCATCATGCGACTTGATCTTATTTACGCGTCGTTTGATGTTGAATGATTCCCACGTCAATATACTGCCCGCCGCCCGTTTGGCGACAATGCACGGCGAGCACGTTCTTGCCAGGGCGGAGTGCTGCACGCGCTTCGTCGGAAATGGGAACTTCCTCGTAGTCGGAGACAAACCGCGGCAGTCGCGCAGCGAGCACGCCGTTGATGTAGATTTCGGCGTCTTCGTCGTGATGGACGAGCAGCGCCAGCGATTTCAGATCGACGTCGGGAAGCGTGATATTGCGCCGCAGCCAGATGTCGCGGCTACGCCACTCCGTTCGAACATTCGCGCCTGGAGTTCCGCGAGTTCCGAATCCGCCGGGAGATTCGTTCCAGCCGCTGTCGTCGAAATTCTCGCGATTCCATTCGGTGGGCGGGCGTGATTCAGTTCGCTTCCAGAGAACCGCGTCTTGCCGTGAGGTTGGAACGATTTCGCGCGGGGGAGCGGCAGGAGTGAGGTCGGCACTCATCGCGTCGATCTGATAGATCAAACCACGATCATAGCCAACAATGTAGATTTCTCCGTCGGAATCCGTGCCGAATGAGACGACACGTTCCGGAGCCCGGCCGATTTCGACAATCGATGTAAGCACGCGATCGCGCTGGTCAATGGCCCAGATTCGTCTCGCTTCAAAGTCTCCGCAAATGTACTTGCCGGCAAGTGCAGGGAATTTCTTGCCGTGGTAGACAAATCCACCGGTGATCGAAACGCCTACGCGATGGTGATAGGCAAAAACGGGCAGGACGTAATGAGCATCTGCTTTGAGGTAACGCTCGGAAAACGGGCGGAAGCCTTCACGCACATTCCAGCCGTGGTTTTCACCCTTGCGCGCGATGGTGGCTTCTTCGTAAAGTCCTTGGCCGACGTCTCCAACCCAGAGATCACCCGTCGCGGTGTCAAAGCTGAATCGCCAGGGTTCGCGGAATCCAAACGCCCAAACTTCAGGGCGGGCGTTGGGGACGTCGCGAAACGGATTGTCGGCGGGAATCGCGTAGGGGCGATCACCTTCAGTGCGATTGACGTCGATCCGGCTCATCTTGCCGAGCAGCGTTGAGAGATCCTGGCCGTGACCACGTGGGTCGTTTTGCGGGCCGGTATCGCCCATGCCGACGTAGAGGAAACCGTCGGGGCCAAACGCCAGATGGCCGCCGTTGTGGATTTCGCTGAAGACGGGAATCGTCAGCACAAGTTTCGATGCGCCGCCCTCGTCGCGCAAATCCTTGGACGATGCCTTGCGCTCAACGACTTGAACGGCGAGCCGTCCGCCGTCGCGCCTTGTGTGCATCTTCAGGAAATAACGGCCGTTGCGTGCGAAGTCGGGATGAAACGCCAAACTGGTGAGGCCAGTCAGTTCGCCGCCGATCGTTTCGTTGAGGACATCAACGAAAAGACGGCGATTGCGGCCATCGATGTCGATCAACCAAACGCGCGCCCGTTGCATTTCGATCACTGCCGCCGTTCCGGAATGGCCGGGGACCGCGCCGAACCAGACGGGATGCTGAAATGCTTCGTCACGATTGATCGGGCGAAACTCGACAGGCGCCATGGCCTGGGGAATGTCGCGTGTGTTGATCGCCTCGCCACGAGCACCCGAGCGCGAAGGTTCGAGCGTTGCTAGGTAGGCGAGCATGTCGGCCATCTCGGCAGGTGACAGCGTTTCATTGAGACCGGCCGGCATCAGCGAAACACGGCTCGGAGATTGCTCTTCGATGTCGGCCCGCGCGACGCGCACCGTCTCAGTCGCCGACGCGACGATTTCGACGTTGGCCTCGTTGATTGGTCGGAGTATCCCTTGCAACACGCGGCCCGACTTGAGCGCGATGACGGTTGAACCGTAGTCGGGATGGATTTTTGCCGATGGTTCGAGGATCGAGTCGACGATTTCGGCGTTCGACACGCGTCCGCCGGTAACGCCTGCGAGGTCGGGGCCAATCGTCGCGCCTCGACCGTTCACCGCGTGACAGGTCAGGCATTTGGTTCGATTGGCGTCCTCAACCAATCGTCGGCCGCGACCGGCGTCGCCCCGGATTGCGAGGGTTGCCGCTTTGTAGGCGGGCAGGTCGAGTTTTGGTGGCGTTGAAGCCGTTTGTGCAGAGGAAATGGTTGATGCGGAAATCACGCCAAGCAAGGTGAATATCAGGCTTCGCATAGGCGGTCTCAGGCGCTCCAATGCAAGTACTCATCAAATCAATCAGATCGTCGGTTGTAAATTGCGAGTTGGGTCACATCATATCGAGACTCGTGTTTGAGAAACTAGATGAGTCGGTTGTTCTGTGACTGCGGGCCGAGCGCATGACTTCAATCACGGCGGTCATCATGGTCTAATGACGATTGTCCGATTTGCCAACGATCGTTCACGACCCCACGGACTGTCCGCAAATGGCCGAAACCTTCGCACGAGGCGCGAGCAAGCTTGACCCCGGTCCCGCCTGGACAGTCGTGACCGACGCCCCACTCAAGGGCATGGCACTCGCGCGCGAAGCGATGCGCGTCGTTGCGTGGGACGAAAACGATCAAATCAACCTCGTCGACGCTAATGGCCAGTCGCTGGGATCGACGCGTGCGCCCGGCAAGATCCTCTATGGCGCAGTGAGCGATGACGGCAGCCTGATCGCGTTCATTGGCGAAGGAAACCGGCTCTGGATCCTGGGCGCCGATCTCGAAACGATTGACGACCGCCAGGTAGTGATGGATCCCACAGGGATCGCCATCGACCCGCACGGCCGGTATATCGCTGTCGCATCGAAGCTGAATCTTGTTCAATTCTATAATCGTTTTGGGAAGACGGCCGGCAAGTTCGAGACGCGCCAACACCTTTCGCTGCTTGCTTTCGTACCCACGGAACTCTTTATCGTGGGCGTGGGAGCATTTGGGTCGATCAGCGGTTACGAACTGACGCCTCGCGCAGGTGGGAAGTTCGATGGCGATCTGGCCTGGACCGAACAGTTGATGTCTGGCGTCGGTAGCCTTGCGGTCAATAGCGATGGCGGGATGATCTTGCTCGGCTGCTTCAACCTCGGGGTGCAGCGGTTTGATATCCGCGGGCACAACGAGGGGGCATATCACCTGGGCGGATCGGCGTCGTGCGTGGCGACGGATTTCGCCGGGCGGATGATCGCCGTTGCGACGCAAGAGGGTGAACTCGCGATTTTGAGCAACTCGGGCGCGGTTCGCTGGCGGACTGGTCTGCCTCGGCCAATCACCGCGCTCGAGGTCGATCCGCTCTGTCGGTTTGTCATCTACGGCATGGCGACAGGCGAGATCGTCAAGCTCGACCTGTTCGGCGGCGGCAAGCCTGGTGGCGATACACCCGAGGTTGCCGCGATCACCGGCCGGCCCGGTTCAGGTCCGGTGCGCAAGCCCGACTGGACGTCAGAAGTCGTTCCCAACGAAGACCAGGCGGAATTCTCGGTGCTGGCCGTTGTCGACGAACCGACGCGGATCGGCGTCATCACTTCAAAAAACCGGCTCGAACTCTATTCGGCGAGTGGCAAGAAGGTTGGCCAGGCCCCTGATATTCAGGGCGTGGGACGGATTTTGCGAACTGCGCCGGGATGGATCGCCGCGGCGACCGATCGTCAGATCATGGTTTGCGACCTTGTGAAAAACACCGCACAGAAGGTCGACATCAGCATGGTGGAGATCACACACCTGGCGATTCAGCCCGACACCTATGGGCTCGCGATCGTTCAGGAACGCGATCGGATCGGCCGGGCGACGATCGCCGGGCGCTGGATCTGGAAGGCCGAGTTGAACGTGCCGGTTGAAGAGGTCGCGATTGGCCCGAATGGTACCACGGCGATTACGACCGAGAACGGGTTGCTGCGAGTCTACGACGCGGGCGGAACCATGATCGGCGAGTATCGCGCCCATCCGGTCGAGCCGCTTTTCCTCTCGGCCGCGCCTGAAGGTGCGCCGGCGAATGTCGCGTGGGTCACGTTGGCGCGACGTCATCAAGTAATTCGCGGCCACGACATTTCCTCACGCGTGCTCTGGGAAGCACCCGTGCCGTGGGAAAGCTGGTCGATCCATGTCAGCGGGCCGCTGATCGTGATCGCAGCGGCCGATGGTCGCGCGCTTGCGTTCGACGGAGCAGGGCGGGTGCGTGCGCAGGGCGGTCGTTCCGAAGGGACGCTTGATGCATTCGCGGCATCGCGCTCGGGTGAGGCGCTTCGCATATCAAAACAGGGTGTGCATGTGATTTGTAGCACGCTCGAAGGGCGCGTCGAATGGCGTGCATTCGCGGATGCGCCACTTGGGCCACTCGCAGTTGGACGCACGGGCGTGGCGATCATGATCGGCAAGTCGCTCGCCTGGTTTGGCGATCGGCCTGCGGCGACGTGATTCAGGTCGCCAGGTGAATCGACAACTTCAACATTCGTATCCTATGAATCTTCAGACAAACGAGCGATTCTGCCCCCTGTTATTGCTGAGCTGCATCTTCTCATATCAGTGCTCCGCAGGGTGTCGAAACCGGTTGGCAATACCTAATCAGGAGCGAGCGTGCATTGACGGTTTCAGCCGTCGGCAGTAATGTCCGGCCGAAACATCGAGGGGCTTTTGCCACCACTCAATCAGGGTGAGTTGCGATCCTCTTCAGCCGCCGTGGGATTTGAACATTCTGTGATTGCGGCGATCGAAGATAAATCGATAGTTTAGACGCATCGGCCGGTCAGCGTTACATGCCGAGGGACGAGGCCCGTTTGGGTTTGTCCGACACGATGACTCGACTGGCTTGCATCGCGATGCAATGGTGCCAATTTCGCTTTTGAGAAGAGAGACGATTGATGCTGATTAGTGAGACCCTGAACGCGGCGATCAACAAGCAAATTGGCAACGAGCTCGAGAACTCGAACCAGTATGTCGCAATCGCGTCGTACTTCGAGAGCGAGGGACTGTCGATCCTGGCGAAGGTTTACTTCACGCAGGCCGCCGAAGAACGCGATCACGCAATGCGGTTCGTGAAGTTCGTGCTCGACGCCGGTGGCAAGGTTGTCGTGCCAGCGATCCCCGAGCCTCGCAATCGTTTCGAGTCAGCCGTGGAAGCTGCTCAAACTGCTTATGATTCTGAGGGACGCACGACGCAGCAGATTTACGACCTCGTGAATCTCTCGACCTCCGAGAAGAATCACATCGCCACGAATTTCCTTCAGTGGTTCGTTTCGGAACAGCTCGAAGAGATGGCGAATGCCGAGAAGCGGCTCGTGGTTATCAAGCGCGCGGGCTCGAACGTGCTCATGGTCGAAGCCTACCTCGCGCACGGCGAGTAACAGAAATGCGAAGAGGTTCGGGCGGCTTCATGCCGCTCGAGCCTCATGCGAGGCAGGATGATGATCGGTATCTTCACAAGGGGCGAAAACGTTACATCGCTGTTGATTTGCAGACCGGGCTTATTCAAGCATCCAAGAATTCTGCCATCGCGATTCGCTCGTTTCAAATAGACCGATGCATCAGGTGTTCTGAGCCATTCCGCCGCGAGATAAAGGAGGAAACGATTCACCGCTTTAGGAATTGAACCGGATCAGTCGCAAAGGTGGCGTCAGTTTGCACGCACCTGTTCATGCAAGCCGTTGCTTTTACGGCACATCTATTGCTGTTGAATGATGATCGTGTTATGTTTGGGTTCATAAAGGGCATTTCGCAAGGATGCATGTCGCCCGGCTCGTGAACGAGTGCTACGAAAAAGTCGAACCGAAAGGTTGTTTTTGGGTCATGAAGACCCGATAACCCTTTCAGGTACGTAAACGAGTCTTGAGGTACAATGGTTATCCATGGTACCGCGGACGCGGGAGGTCGTAGACCCGATGGTACGCCATAGCGTGCAAGAATACGGGACTCTCGAGGCCATGAGGCACAAGTGGATCGAAAGCGAGCGTGCCGGGTTCGACCTGGGCGACTCGGCGATCGCGTGTTGGGTCAGGCATCATTGGCATGGGTTCCTCCGGGCGAAATGGCTGGAGCATCTTGAAGGATCCCGATTCTGGATTGAGCTCGACCTGAACGACTTTGGCCTCCTGCAACACCGATTCCTCGACTGCCCCATTAAAGATACTGTGATTGGCTTCCTGAAAACCGGCAAAGAAAACCTCGACGTGATTTCCTGGGCCATCGACTCTGGCCAGGATCTCGACATGCTCCTCGAGCTTCTCACCGGGCTCGACATCAACAGCCGCCGCATTGAGTTCGAGTTTTTTCAACGGCTTGCGAACGTCAACTAAGCAGCCTTGAACGATCCAAGCAAAAACGGCCGCCGACGTGGTTCCACGTCGCACGGCCGTTTGCGTTTTCCATCCGCTATTAAGCGTTGTCACGCTTCGATCAACTTGAGCAGCGTGCGCACGAAGCAACCGGAGCCGCCGGCGTCGCGGCTGGCGCTATCGGAATCGGCCCAGCTCGGGCCGGCGATATCAAGGTGAACCCAGGGTGTCTCGCCGACGAACTGCTCGAGGAACTTCGCCGCCGTTGACGCACCACCCCAGCGCCCGGCAACGTTCTTCATATCCGCCACCGTACTCTTCAAGCCTTCGAAGAAATCGGCATCAAGTGGCAAACGCCAGAGTCGCTCGCTCGTTGCCTTGCTCGCTGAAGTGACGGCGTCAGCAAACTCGTCGTTATTGCTGAAAAGGCCAGCGATCTTCGTTCCTAGCGCCACCATGCAGGCGCCCGTAAGAGTCGCCAGGTTGAGAACGCGCGCCGGTTGATGTTCCACCGCGAAACTAAGGGCATCCGCCAGAATAAGCCTGCCTTCAGCGTCGGTATTGAGAACCTCGACGGTTTTGCCATTCCGCATCGTCAAGACGTCGCCGAGCTTCATCGCCTTGCCACCGGTCATGTTTTCGGTGAGGGCAAGGTAGCCGGTGACATTCACAGGTAACTTCAAGCGAGCAGCGGCGACCATCGTTGCGAGCACAACGGCAGCGCCCGTCATGTCGCTCTTCATGTCCTCCATCGACGCGCTCGGCTTGAGCGAAAGGCCGCCGGAGTCGAACGTCACCCCTTTGCCGACCAAGGCCAACGTCGGATTCGCTCCGCCATTCTTGTAATGGAGCGTGACGAACCGGGGAGGCACGTCCGAACCGGCCGCGACGCCAAGCAATCCGCCAAATCTCTCTTTCGCAATTCTCTTCTCGTCCCACACTTCGACTTCGATGCCTGCGGATGCTGCTTCTGCGAGAGCACGCTCGGCGAGCAGGGGCGGATTCTTCTCGGCCGGCGGAAGATTCACAAGCTCGCGAGCAAGGTTCACGGCTTTGCCGATCACTTCACCGCGCTTCACTGCAGCCTCGAGCTGTGCTGCGTTGACGTCAGGCGCCCACATGACAAGGTGCTCGAAGGCAAATCGCGACTTCTCCGCCTTGCGCAGGTCGGGCCCACGTGAGCCGACGACGAGCCCTTCGGTCAGACTCGTGGCGATAAGTGCCAAATCGTTGACGATTGGCACCATCACGGTGACGCGGCCACGTTGCTTGGATCCGAGCCGTTTCGCCAGAGCCACACCGCAGTTGAAGGCAGCCGCAGCATCAAACTTATCACGCGCGCCGACACCGTAGACCTGAATGGCGTTTGCGACTCCGTCGGCACCGAGCACAGGTGTCGAATCGCCCATTGCACCGGAAATCAGGCCCGATTTGAACAACCGCGCGAGCAAGTCCCCAAGCTGCCTATCGGCGGCGGGGAGAGAGAACGCCCCGTCTTCCCAAAAAGGCACGGCGAGCCATTCGGTATCGGCGGGAATTGGATCTTCGGTCGAAACGACGATATTCATGAACGGACTGCGCTCCAGGGGTGTTCCGCGTCGTGGCGGATCGGGGGATCGCCCATCTTCGCAATGAATGCAAATCGCGCCAAGGAGCGGTTAACTTGGCTTGTCGACATTGGCGGTCGCGGTTAACATCCGCCCGCGATCGCCCATTCACCGCGGGTGGTCGTGTCGCTTATGCGCGAGCTTCCACGCCAACTTCACCTCAAACGCGACTCGCCTCGAATTGCACTCGGCAGGATGCCCGACGTGCGTCTGTTCGTTTCCGCGTAAGCGGGGAGCCAAGGATGCTCTCGAATCGTCGACTCCATCTCGTTCTCGCCGCGACCTTGATCGCAACCGGTCTCTGCGGTTGTGTCGAGCGCCGGTACACGATTCGCAGTGATCCTCCTGGGGCGCTCGTGATCGTGAACGACGAGGAAATCGGCACCACGCCTGTCTCTCGCGCCTTCACGTTCTACGGCGACCGCAAGATTCGCCTGATCCGCGAAGGTTATGAAGTACACGACGTGATTCAGCCGATCGAGGCACCCTACTGGGACAACCTGGCGACCGAATTCTTCACCGAGAACCTGATTCCCTACACGATGCGCGACGAGCGCACGTTCACGTACAAGCTGACGCCGGCCCAGCCGACCGACGCCAACGCTCTGATGAACCGCGCGGAGAGCTTGCGCACTCAGGCGCAGACGCTCCCTCCGCCGCGCAGAGGGGGAATTCTCGGCTTCTTCGGATTTGACTGACCGGTCTAGCTCGAGGTTGGAAACGCCCGACGAATATGCCTGCTTGAGGAGAGTCTTCCGTGAAAATTGCAGCCGCGGCGATTCAGATGCGATCCGAGATCGGCGCGGTTGGGCTCAACCTCGAACGGGCCGACGAATCCCTCCGTCAAGCCCACGAAGCCGGCGTCGAACTGGCCGTCCTGCCCGAAATGTTCAACACCGGCTACGGCCTGATCCCCGACTACGCGCCCAACGCCGAAGATCGCTCAGGCCGAACGCTTCAGCATCTCGCCGAACGCAGCCGGCAGTGGAAGATGACGATCGCCGCCGGATTCGTCGAGCACGACGGCCACCATCTCTACGACTCAGTCGCCGTCACCGACACCGACGGCGATATTCACATCTACCGGAAGCGGCATCTCGTTTTCTGGGAACGATTTCGGTTCTATCCCGGACGCGAGCCCCTGATCGTCAAAACGCGGTTCGGGCGGGTCGGCGTCGCCATTTGCGCCGACATGATCTACTCGCGCACCTGGGCCGACTATCGCGGCCGAATCGACCTCGCCGTCGTTTCCTCAGCTTGGCCCGACTTTGCCGATCGCCACACAGGCCGCAAACATTGGCTGTTCGGTCACGTCGGGCCGCTCTCAGGCGCAATTCCGTACACCGTGGCGCGCGACCTGGGAATTCCGGTCGTGTTCGCGAACCAGTGCGGCGAGACACAGACCACAATCCCGATCTTGCAAACCAAGATCCGCGACCGGTTTGCGGGGCTCAGCTCCATCAGCGACGGCTTCCATGGGGCGCCGCAGGTGGCGGGGGTCGACGAGCAGCTTCTCATTTCGTCCGTCACGGTTCATTCGATGGGGGTACCGCTGTCGTGCCGTTCTACGTTCGCCTTGGCCCGCGCGGAGCGATTTTCCGCATAGGGACGCTACTTGTGGGATTCTTCGGCTCCGCCGTGTACTGGCGCGCCAGTCGGAAGCGTGGGCGCATCCCTCATCGACACCTTAAGGTTACGCCGAGTGTTCCGCACTCGCGTGCCTAAGTTTCCCACGTCAAAAACCCAACCCGACTTGCCGCCCCCCCATTCGTGAGGAACAATGGCATAAATGCAGGCCGAACCGTTACCGCCCTGCCGTTTTGGTTGAGGATAGTTATGTGCGGCATTGCCGGTGCATTCGACCTGACAGGAACCCGCCAGTACTCTCGCGCCCGACACTGGGCGATGTGCCAGGCCATTTTGCATCGCGGACCTGACGACCAGCAGATGCACCACGAGCCAGGAGTCGCCCTCGGCGCAACCCGCCTCTCCATCGTCGACCTCGCAGGCGGCCGTCAGCCGATTCCCAACGAGCGAGGCGATATCTGGGTCGCCTTCAACGGCGAACTCTTCGAATACCCCGAACTCCGCCAGGAACTCCTGGCGCGGGGCCACACGCTCAGCACGCGCTGCGACACCGAGGCCTGGGTCCATCTTTACGAGGACATGGGCGAAGGGATGTTCGAGAAGGCGCGCGGTCAGTTCGCGGTCTCGCTTTGGGACCGCAATGAGCGCACGCTGATTCTCGGTCGCGATCGCGTTGGCATCTGTCCGCTTTATTATGCCGAAGCCGATGGTTGGCTGATCTGGGGCTCTGAGATCAAGGCGATTCTCGCGACCGGGCTCGTCAATGCGCGGCCCGATCCACGCGGAGTCGACCACCTCTTCTCCTTCTTCTGCGCGGGTACTTCGCGCACCTTCTTCGACGGCATCAAGTCGCTCCCGCCCGGCTACTATCTCAAGGTGCGTGACGGCCGCATTGAGATGAAGCGCTACTGGGATCTCGACTTCCCCGACGAAGGCGATGAGCGGCGCATGGACGATCCCACGCCGCTGATCGACGAATTCGAAGGCCTGCTGCGGCAATCGGTGGAGCGACGCTTGGGCGGCGACGTTCCTGTGGTGAGCTACATTTCAGGCGGACTCGACTCAACCGTCGTGCTCGGGCTCAGCTCGCGCGAGCGTGGCAAGGCGGTCCCGTCGTTCACGATCGGCCTCGATAACGCTGGGCCCGACGAGCGTTCCGAATCGCGTGAATCGGCCGATGCGCTCGGATCAAAGCTGACGATGGTGACGATGGGTCACCAGGAAATCGTCGACGCCTACCCTGAGCTCGTCGAAGCCGCGGAAGGGCCCGTGCTCGACACCTCATGCGCTTGCCTGATGCGTCTCGCTCGCGCGGTGCACGACCAGGGCTTCAAGGTCGCGCTCACTGGCGAAGGGGCCGACGAGGCGCTCGCCGGTTACGTCTGGTTCAAAACGCAAATGATGCGCGAGTGGGTGAAGCGGCATCATGGTGAAGGCCTCCTTCGCGCCGGTCGCTCGCTGATGCTCGCTCTTGCTGGCGGCGGCTCGAAACATCGTCCCGACCGGCTCGCAATTTCCGGCGTGCGCCCTGCCCAGCAAGATATGTACGAACTGATCTCTCAAGTGCGCCCCGTGCTGTTCACCGATGGCATGTGGGACCGCATTGGCGATCACAGCCCGTACGACGACCTGGGCGAGATCAATCCCCGCATCGGCAAATGGCATCCGCTCAATCAGTCGCTGTATGTCGGCTACAAGGTGATGCTCGCCGGTCTGCTGATGATCTCGAAGGGCGACCGGATTTCGATGCACTCGTCGGTCGAAACGCGCTATCCGTTCCTCGACGACGACGTGATCAAATTCTGCTCGGAAATCGACCCGAGCTACAAACTGCACGGGCGCGTCGAGAAGTGGATTCTCCGCAAGGTCGCTGCGAAAACACTGCCAGACCGGATCGCCAACCGTCCCAAAACGATGTTCCGTGCGAGCCTGTCGAAGACGTTCCTCGGAGCGCATCGGCCGCACTGGGTCGATCAGTTGCTCTCGCCCGAGTCACTTCGTAAGACCGGCTATTTCAACCCTGAAGCAGTCGCGTTCCAGCGCAAGTTGCAAACGACGCTCCCGCGAATCACGACCGGCCGCTTCATTTACGACGTCGGCCTGACGTGCGTCGTCTCCACGCAACTCTGGCACCACATCTATTGCGGTGGCGGCTTGTGTGATCTGCCGACGTGGTCGCCTCCGGCGATTGACGACGAAGCCGACCTCGTGGGTGCTTCCGCCCACGAGATCAACTGATGCGTGCGGTCGTTCAGCGCGTGAGCCGAGCGTCGGTGACGGTCGGGGGCGAAGTTGTCGGCAAGATCGACGCGGGCTGGCTTGTGCTGCTGGGCGTTGCCAAAGGTGATTCTGACGACGACGCGGACAAACTTGCCGACAAGATCGTCGGCCTGCGTGCGTTCTCTGATGACGCCGGCAAGATGAACCTGAGCTTGCTCGACATGGGCGGCGGTGTGCTGGTGGTGAGCCAGTTCACCCTGCTCGGCGATTGCCGCGCAGGACGCCGTCCCAGTTTCACCGACGCAGCCGATCCCGCCGACGCAGAACGGCTCTATCTGCGGTTCGCCGATCGCATACGACAGGCGAATGTTCCTGTCGCCACAGGTGTATTTCGCGCCGATATGAAAGTCGAACTTCTCAACGATGGACCGGTGACGTTTTTGCTCGATAGTCGAAAGGCGTTCTGAGCATGGTCGGATATTCCGGAACACCGCTGCCGAAGAAGCTGGGAATTTCGCCGGGGGCACGCGTTTGTTTCGTGAATGCTCCTGAGAAATTTGGTGACGAACATCTTTCGGGAATTGCGGCAGAATCGACAGGGAGTGGCCCCTTCGATGTCATCTTGCTCTTTTGTGTCGACCGGAAAACACTCGAAACAAGTTTTGAGCGCTTGTCTAAAAAGCTGAATGCTGCCGGTGGCCTGTGGATTTGCTGGCCGAAGAAATCGTCGGGGATTGCGACTGACCTTAACGAAAATCTGATTCGTGACTTCTGTCTCAAGTCAAAGCTTGTGGATAACAAGGTTTGCGCTGTGACCGACGTTTGGTCTGGGTTGCGGTTTGTTGTGCGAGTCGAGCACCGGCCGGATTGGCCGTCGAACTGACCTGTTCGACGCACTACTTCCATAACAAAACTCATTACACACAAAACACACAAGAATCACGGCATATTTAATCAACATCCCGATCTAAGGTCCCAGCCGACCAGGTCTTTCTTCGTTACCTTTGCTACCTTCTGTTCAATTCTGCTTCGAATCAGTATTGCGACCACAGTCAATTGCGCACTCATGCAACTATCTAAAATACGTTTTTGAACAGAAGGTAGCAAAGGAAGCGAAGAATTCGGGACTAATAGAAGTACCCCTCGGGATAAGGTTACTGAGGAATGTCGAAAAACAGGATCGTCACGCTGCTGGAGAATTGATCGCGATCGGGCTACAATCCGCCTCGGAATTTAACTCTCCCGAGGGGTGGTGATCGCATGGCCGAGTCGCTTTACGTTCTTGGAATCGATGTCGGCACACAAAGCCTGCGAGCGGCCTTGGTCGATCTGAACGGTCGCACCATTGCGTTCGGCGTCGCGCCGATCGCCACCACATATCCCCGTCCCGCCTGGGCCGAGCAACGCGCTGAGGAATGGTGGTCGGCCGCGCAAACGGCGATTGGCCAGGCACTCGCGAAATCAGGCATTTCGCCGGATCAGATCGCCGGTATCGGACTCGATTGCACCGCCTGCACCGTCATTGCCTGTAAAAGCGATGGCACGCCGCTGCGTCCCGCTTTGCTCTGGATGGACCAGCGATCGAGCCAGGAAGCGGCCGACATTAGCGCGACGGGCGATCCCCACCTTCGCTATGTCTCGGGAAAAGTTTCGCCCGAATGGATGCTGCCGAAAGCCCTATGGATATTGCGCAACGAACCCGGCACATATGAACGTGCTGACTACATCGTCGAATGCACCGACTGGATGATGCACAAGCTCACCGGCCGTTGGACGCTTTCGCTCAACCACGTCGCGGTGAAGTGGAATTATTCACGGCCCGACGGCGGCTGGCCGGTTGCTCTCATGAAACAAGTGGGGCTCGGTGGATTGCTCGAAAAGTGGCCGACGGAAATCGTCCCGCTGGGGCAGGGGGGCGCGGTTCTCACGCAAGCAGCCGCAGAGGCTCTCGGCCTGCGAGCGGGGACGCCAGTGGCACAGGGCGGCATCGACGCCTACCTTGGCATGCTTGGTCTCGGTGCCACGGGCGCAGGCGATATCGCCGTGATCGTTGGTTCGAGCACCTGTCATCTCGCTCAATCAAAGAATGGCGTCTTTGGTTCGGGTGCTGCTGGCTGCTATCCTGACGCGACAATCGAAGGTTTGTATACCGTCGAAGCCGGACAAACTGCGACTGGCTCGATTCTCGATTGGTATCGCCGCAACTTCGCTAGCTTCGAGCAAGCCGAGGCAGACAAGAAGGGGGTCTCGGTTTACGAGATTCTCGACGCCAAGGCCGCAACCGTGCCGCCAGGAGCCGAGGGCTTGGTCATTCGCGATGACTGGCAGGGGAACCGTTCGCCCTTCAAGGATCCGCACGCGCGCGGCTTGATTTCTGGGCTGTCGCTCTCGCACGGGGCCGGCCATCTATTCCGCGCTCTGTATGAAGCAACTGCATGCGGCACGCGGCATATCCTCGAAGATGCGTCGGCTCACGGTCTCGTCGTCGAGCGAGTGTTCGTCGGCGGTGGCGGCGCGAAATCGGCGGTCTGGCTGCAAATTCATGCTGATGTTTTGCAGAAACCGATTCACCTCACCCGCGAAACCGAGGCTTGCGCATTAGGTGCTGCGATGTCAGCCGCGGTAGGGGCGAAGCTGTTCCCGGACTTTGATGCCGCAGCGCAGGCGATGGTCGCGATCGAACGTGTTGTCGAGCCTAATACAGCAAATAAAAACATCTACGATGAGCAATTCGAGAAATATGTCAAGCTTTACCAGGTGAACAAGGCCACGAATCATTCTTGATCGAAGCGAGTCAGAATTCCTTCGATCGAATCGGCGTGAATCTTCCAGGAATCGCGGGCATAGCCGCCGGATAGAACCATCGCGAAGGGAATCCGGCGCTCGCGCGCCATTGTGACCACGGCCAGATCGCGGTCGGCCAGATCGTTCGCAGTCAAACAGAATCCAGCCAAGGGGTCGTTCACGTAAGGATCGGAACCGGCGTTATAGACGACGAGATCGGGTTTAAACTTGTCCAACGCCACCGGCAAAGTGTCGTAAAGAATGTCGAGATACTCGATGCCAGATAGCCCCGATGCAACTGGAAGCGGATAGTCCTCGGCTTCCTTCACACTAGGGAAATTATCGCGTTCATAGATGTCGTAGATCGCGGCCCACGGCCAGGCCTCGAAAACCTCAGCAGTACCGTTGCCTTGGTGGGCATCGAGGTCGACCACGAGCACACGCTCAACCTTACCTTCGTCATACAGCATTCTCACCGCGAGTGGAACGTCCGCGTAGACGCAAAAGCCGCCGGCCCAAGCGCTTGCGGCGTGATGAAATCCGCCACCCAGATTGATTGCAACGCCATGTTCCAAAGCGAGGCGGCAAGCCAGAATCGTGCCGCCCGTCGCAAGTCGCATCGGCTTCAAGACACGCCAGTCGATCAGCCAGCGCGGCAAGCTTGCGACGATTGGCACCTCGAGAATTCGTGCCAGTGCCTCGCGGCGCCGGAGCGATCCGAGATATTCGAGCGTGTGTACATTTGCTAATTCACGAAACGAAACTGCACATGGTCTGCTGAAGTCGCGTTCGCGCCTCAGACCGCGTGCAATAAGAGCGTCGTGAATCCGTCGGTATTTCAGGCTATCGAACGGATGCCGTTTTTCGAGCCCGAACGCCGTGATGTTGTATCCGGGATGATAGACCAGGGAGACCATGATTCTGTGGCCTCCCCGGTTCTTGAACGCTCAGGACTTCGACGAAAGCGGCCGAGCCGGAACACCGGCCACCGTCGTCCCAGCGGCGACGTCTTGCCCCTTCGTCACCACAGCGCCAGCCCCAACGACAGCACCATCGCCCACGGCCACCGGTGCGATAAGAATCGCACCCGAACCGAGGAAGGCGTTAACGCCCACGGTCGTCTTCGATTTGAGCTTGCCGTCGAAGTTCGCAGTGATAACACCCGCGCCCACATTCGAACCCGCGCCCACATTCGCGTCGCCGAGATACGCGTGGTGCCGGGCGATCGTCCCCTGACCGAGCGTCGTGCGGCAGAGTTCGACGAATGCGCCGACCTGAACGTCGTCTTCCAGAACGGTTCCTTCACGAAGATGCGTGAACGGTCCAAGACGGCAGTTCTTGCCGACTGTTACGTCGCCGGTGATAACCGTAAACGGATAAATGATTGTGTCGGCGCCGATTTGGGCGCGGCCGTCGACGTAGGTATCAAGCGGCGCGACGACGGTCACGCCGTTCGTCATCAACTGGTCGAGGATGCGCGCCTGCATGAGCGCATCAGCCTGCGCTAAATGCTGGCGGGTGTTCACCCCCAAAATGTCATTCGCTTCGAGCACCGGCAGCGCCACAACTTTGCGGCCCATTTGCTGCAACAGCTCAGGAGCGTCGGTCAGGTAGTATTCGCCCTGGGCGTTGGTTGTGCCGAGCTTATCGAGGGCATCCCAGAGGCCGGGAAGCTGGAAGATGTAGCAACTTGGATTCACTTCGGTGATGCGGACTTCTTCGGGGCTGCAATCGCGCTGCTCGACAATCCGCATGAAGCGGCCGGCGGTGTCGCGGAGGATTCGGCCGAAACCGGTGGGATCGGGGACGATCGCGGTGCCCAGCAAGCAGGCGGCA
This sequence comes from uncultured Isosphaeraceae bacterium, assembly GCA_945957605.1. Lineage (GTDB taxonomy): Bacteria > Planctomycetota > Planctomycetia > Isosphaerales > Isosphaeraceae > CAMFLR01. Next base: position 604,304 of record CAMFLR010000001.1, on the reverse strand, counting down.
CCGTCGGTTCGCTGGCGATTGAAGAGGTCGGCGAGCGGCTCGGCGCGAATGAGCGGCTCGTCGCCGACGAGGATCATCGCCGGGCCGGTGTATCCTTCGAGCTGCGGACGGCAGGCCTTCACGGCGTCGCCGGTGCCGAGCTGCTTTTCCTGAGTCGCGAAGACGATGTCGGGCTCGTTCCCGAGCGCAGCGCGAACCTGATCGGCGCCGAAGCCGACAACGACGACGATCTTCTTCGCGCCGGCCGCACGGGCGGCATCGACGACGTAGCTGATCATTGGGCGACCGCACACTTCGTGCAGCACCTTCGCCTTGTCGGACTTCATTCGCTTGCCGTGACCCGCCGCCAGGATAATCGCTACGGGGCCATCCATTACTTTATTCTTCCTCGGTTGCGTCTTGAAAAGCCGCTCGCACGAGAGGGCCAAACTAGGAAGGGCGATCGTATCCGCTCGCGAGCCCTCTGGTCAAATGGCTAATGATGCACGTTTACTTCTTCCATCAACCGTAGTTTGCATTTGCTCCGCGCGCTTTGTGATTGCGATCGAATCGCAAGAATGCGCGCAACCTTGAAGCGGCGAAGCCCATCTGGCAAACTGTGGGGCTGCTTCGCCACCAAGGGCGCAGGAACTCGGTTGAGAAGAGAGGTTGTTCATGTCGTTGTCGGCTGACCAAGTGGCCAAGGTTGCGGTTCTGGCCCGCCTGCGCCTTACTCCCGAAGAGCTCACGCTTTACACCGGCCAGCTCAACTCGATCGTCGACTTCGTTGCCCAGCTTCAGGGCCTCGATACGTCGAACGTCGAACCGCTTGCGCACGGGATCGAAGTCCGAAACGTGTTTCGCGACGACGTCCGCGGCCCTTCGCTCTCGCGTGAAGACGCGCTGACTAATGCGCCAAAGCGGAACGTCGAGAGCTTCCTCGTTCCCACGGTGCTCGAGTAAATACGCTCAAAACTGACTGCTGTTTCGAGCTTCGATCAAGAATCGCGCCGAAATCCCGCTTCGCAACCCACACGCTGGAAGATCGCTGATGGACCTCGCCCGCGAAACCGCCGTGAGCCTGCTGGCTCAACTCAACTCCGGCTCGATCACATCGGAAGCGGTCACTCAGGCTTATTTAGAGCGAGCCGAACGACTCGACGGCCAGATCCACTCGCTGCTCTACCGCAATCCCGAGGCCTCGATCGCCCAGGCGCGCGAGATCGACGCCAGGCGCAAGGCGGGACAACCCGTCGGCAAGCTCGCCGGCGTGCCGATCAGCATCAAGGACGTTCTTTGCACGAAGGGTCTCCCGACGACCTGCGGCAGCCGGATGCTCGAAAACTTCCGCCCGCCCTACGACGCCACTGTCATCCGCAAGCTCGCCGAGGCTGACGCGGTGATCATCGGCAAGACGAACATGGACGAGTTCGCCATGGGTTCGTCGACCGAGAACAGCGCGTTCGGCCCGACCCGCAATCCGTGGGATCTGGAACGAATCCCTGGCGGATCGTCGGGTGGCTCGGCGGCAGCAGTAGCCGCCGACTTCGCGCCGCTTTCAATTGGATCCGACACCGGCGGCTCGATTCGCCAGCCGGCCGGGCTTTGCGGTGTGACCGGGCTCAAGCCAACGTATGGACGCGTGAGCCGTTATGGACTCGTCGCGTTCGCCAGCTCGCTCGACCAGGTCGGCCCATTCGCTCACGATCTCGCCGACACCGCGCTCTTGCTCGAAGCAATTGCCGGACACGACCCGCACGACGCGACGAGCGTGAACGCACCGGTGCCGAACTACCTGGCGACGCTCGATACGCCGCTGGCAAATCTGCGTGTCGGCGTGGTGCGCGAGTATTTTGGCGAAGGGCTCGATCCCGAAGTTGAAGCGAGCGTTCGCGAGGCGATTCGTGTTTACGAAGCCGCTGGAGCCACGATCAAGGAAGTCTCGCTGCCGCACTCGAAGTATGGCATCGCAGCCTATTATCTCGTTGCAACGGCAGAAGCATCCAGCAACCTCGCCCGCTACGATGGTACGATTTTCGGCCACCGCGCCGCCGACATTTCGCCGAAATATCCCAGCGAAAAAGAGCTGCCGCCGCTGATTCTGATGATGATGGCCAGCCGCGCGGAAGGGTTTGGCCCTGAAGTGAAGCGTCGAATTATGCTGGGCACGCACGCCCTTTCGGCCGGCTATGCCGATCAGTATTACAACCAGGCGCTCAAGGTTCGGCGGCTGATCCGCAACGATTTCGACGCCGCGTTCCACGAAGTTGATGTCTTGATCGGCCCAACGTCTCCCACTGCAGCATTCAAGCTCGGTGAGAAGTCGTCGGATCCTTTGTCGATGTACCTTTCCGACATTTACACGATCACGACAAACCTCGCTGGCATTCCGGGGCTGAGCATTCCGTGCGGCCTGACGAAAACGGGGCTACCGATCGGCCTGCAGCTTCTGGGTGCGCCGTTCGCCGAAGACACATTGCTCCGCGCGGGACGCGTTTTCGAGAAAGCCACCGACTGGCACACCAAGCGGCCTTCGCTTTAATTGAAACAATTCGCCGGCATCGCGGATATTCATACAGATATTTCGAGCGAATCATGGATTACAAGATCATCATCGGCCTCGAAGTTCACGTTCAGCTCACGACCGAAAGCAAGATGTTCACGTCGTGCGGCACCGACTTCGGCCTGCCCCCTAATACGCAGACCGACCCCGTTTCGCTCGGGCTTCCTGGCACCTTGCCCGTGATGAACCGCAAGGCGTTTGACCTCGCGCTCAAGACCGCAATCGCTCTGCACGCGGACATCGCCAAGTTCACCAAGTGGGACCGGAAGAACTACTACTATCCCGACTTGCCCAAGAACTATCAGATCAGCCAGTACGACCTGCCTTTCAGCCTGGGCGGATGGCTCGAAATTCCGGGACACAGCGGCGGACCGGGAGGCAAATGCCGGCTCACTCGCGTGCACCTCGAAGAAGATACCGGCAAGCTCACGCACGGATCGGGCGGATTTTCTGAGGTCGACCTCAACCGCGCGGGCATTCCTCTGCTCGAAATCGTCAGCGAGCCCGATATTCGTAGCGCTGCCGATGCGAAGGCCTGTCTCGAAGAATTGCGACTGCTGCTCCGTTACCTCGGCGTGTCGGACTGCGAAATGCAGGAAGGCAGCCTCCGTTGCGATGCAAACGTGAACATTCATATCGAGCGCGAAGGCAAGACGATCGCCACGCCGATTGTTGAAATCAAGAACTTGAACAGCTTTCGATCGGTCGAACGCTCGATCAATTACGAGGCTGATCGCCAGTACAAGCAGTGGCTGCAAGACGGCAAAACCATTCGCGATGCGCCCAAGGAAACGCGTGGGTGGAGCGATCCCGATGGTTTCACGAAGCCGCAACGTCAAAAAGAAACTGCGGCCGATTACCGTTACTTCCCCGAGCCCGACCTAGTGCCGGTGGTGGTCGACCAGGAGTGGATCGACCGCATCAAGGCGTCGATCGGCGAACTGCCTTCGGCCCGTCGTTCGCGGTTTGAGTCGGAGTACGGCCTGTCGCCCTACGATGCCAATGTGCTGGTGGAGCAGGGGCAGGACGTCGCCGATTATTTCGACTCGGTTGCCAAGGCGACCGGCGCATACAAGCTCGCGAGCAACTGGGTTCAGCAAGATATTCTCCGCGTCGCCAAGGAGCGGAAGCTAAAGCTCGACGAGTTTCCCGTTCGGCCCGAAACGCTCGCTGACCTGATTGGCCGCGTGAATCGTTCTGAGCTGAACACGAATCAGGGCCGCGAGGTTCTCGAAAAGCTGATCAGCACCGGTGATCCGCTGCAGTCGATCATCGACGCGGGCGGCTACAAGATGGTGTCGAACCGCGACGAGATTGCCGCTGCCGTCGATGCCGCACTTGCTGCCAATCCGAAGGCAATGGAAGACCTGAAGGGCGGCAAGAAGAAGCCCGATGCTGTAAAGGGATTCTTGCGCGGACAGGTGATGAAGCAGACTGGCGGCAAGGCCGACCCGGCAATTGTCGGCGAAATTCTCGATCAGAAGCTCGCCGAGATTACTGGCTGATTGGCAATCTGTCGCTGTTGCACCTGGCTGCAAGGGCCGGGCGTTGAACGAACCAGCTTCTCCGGAGACTCCATCATGCAGCCGACTGTCGATCGACGCGATTTCATGAAGAGCGCCGCAATTGCCGCGACCGCCGGGCTCACGCTTGGTGCATCGGCTCAGGCCGCTCCGGCCAAGATGCGCTGGAAGAAAGCGTTCATGCTCGGCGTTTCGGAAGGGCCGATTCTGCCGCACTTCGAGCGGCTCAAGGAAGCGGGCTTTGAGGGCGTCGAACTGCTCAGTCCCAACAAGCTCGACCGTGATGAAGTGCTGAAGGCACGCGACAAGACAGGCATCGTGATTCACGGCGTTTCGGGCTCGAAGCACTGGAACGACACGCTCTCGGATCCCGACCCCGCCATTGTCGAACGCGGTCTGAAGGCAATTCATCAGGAAATCGATGACATCAAGGCTTACGGCGGCACGACTGTCCTCGTCGTTCCTGCCGTCGTGAGCCCGAAGGTGTCGTATCGCGACGCTTATACACGGTCGCAGGCCGCGATCAAAACGCTGATTCCGCACGCCGAGAAGGCAGGGATCAAGATCGCGATCGAGGAGGTGTGGAACAAGTTCCTTCTCAGTTCGGTTGAGATGGCTCGCTATATCGACGAGTTCCAGTCGCCCTGGGTCGGCGCTTATTTCGACGTAGGAAACGTCGTCGAGTACGGTTATCCCGAGGAGTGGATTCGCGAGCTCGGCAAGCGCATCCTGAAAATCCACGTCAAGGAATATGCCAAGGCGAAGCGGTTTAGCTATTCGCTCGGCGAAGGTGAGATCCACTGGCCCGAAGTCGCCAAAGCACTCGTCGATGTCGGCTACGATGGCTGGATCACCGCCGAAGTGGGATACGGCGATGTCGACAAGCTCAAGGATGTTGTCGCGCGGATGGACAAGGTTCTGGGCGGCGTCTGAACTCGTCAGGCAGTCGGCGATTCCAGGATTTGATGGATCGCCGATTCTAGCCGAGCGAAATCAACCGGCTTGGTGATGTGTGCGGAAAAACCGGCTTCGAGGCTGAGACGTTCGTCATCCTCGGAGCCGAATCCGCTCAAAGCGATCCCGCGCGTCTTGCCTTGAATCAGCCGCATAAGTTCCAGGCCCGTGCCGTCGGGCAGGTCGATATCACTAATCATCAGGTCGAACGAGCTGCGTTCGAGATGATCGGCCGCTTCTGACATGCGCCTCGCGGTTTCGATCGAATAGCCGCGGGAACGAAGCAGAATCAGCAGGTAACGCAGCGTGTCGCTGTTATCTTCAACGAGCAGAATCCGGCCCGACGCCGCGGCATTGCGATGGTTGATGGTAGGGCGGCTCAAGGGCAATCGGGTTCGTTCGGGAGTCGAGATCAGTTCGAGCCGGAACGTCGCGCCACGGCCCTTGCCCTCGCTCGTCACGCTCAGGTTTCCACCGTGGGCGTTTGCAATCGCACGGCTGATCGCCAGCCCTAGCCCAAGTCCGCTCTGACGGTGTTTTCGATTCGCGGATTCCTGCTCGAACGGGTCGAACGCGCGTTCGAGGAATGCTGGCTCGATCCCCGCGCCATTGTCGATGAACTCGAGCACGACCAGTGGCGATTCGGAATTCGGCGTCAAAGCGTTGGACGTTCGCACAAGCAATTGGCCGCCGCTTTGCGTATATTTGCATGCGTTATGCACGAGGTTCCAGACGATTTGCATGAGCCGTGCGTGATCTGCATCGACAAATCTCTGCTCGGCCGCGAGCTCGGTGAAAACTCTCACACCACTCGCCACAATTGCTTCCTGGCAGATTTCGATGCCCTGGCGAATGACGTCGTGAACATCGACGATCTCGCATTCGAGCCGGATCTCACCACGCTCAAATCGCGAGATGTCGAGCAAGTCGCTGATGAGGCGGGCTTCGAGCTCGACGTTGCGCCTGATCATCGTCAGCAATTCGCGCATTTCCAGGCGCGATGATTCCGGATCTCCTGCCGACCGGCGCGGATTGTCGAGAAACTCGCTGACTGACGCCAGCACCGGGGTGAGTGGCGTGCGTAACTCGTGCCCGAGCATCGCCAGCAGTTTTGACTTCGCGTTGCTCGCCTCAACCGCCGATTCTTTCGCCTCACGCAGGCGAATTTCGTCGAGCTTCTGTTCCGTGATATCGATGCTAATCCCGTCGAAACGGTTGGCCTTACCGCCGTCATCGGCATGCGCCCGGCCGATGACACGGGTCCAGCGCGTCGCGTTGCCAACGATGACGCGATGTTCGCCCACGAACGGACCACACTCGCTGATTGCGCGCTCGATTGACTCGCGAATCGTTTCTCGGTCGTCGGCATGAACTTGAGCCATGTAGAGCCCAATTGTCGGCTCGATATCAGGCGTGAATCCGAAATGGCTTCGAGCGCGGTCGTTGAGCGTGAGTTTGCCAGTCGCGAGGTCAGAATACCACAGGCCAAGCCGCGCTCCATTGAGAGCCAGGTCAAGCCGTTCGCGATTCACCTCGAGCGCCCGTTCGGCCCGTAGTCGCTCGGTAACGTCGAGGGCAATTCCGACGCGGGCGGTTCGATCGGCGAGTTGAAAAACGTGCGAGAAGAACTCGACGTCGATGATCGTGCCGTCGCGCCGGCGATGACGCCAGGAGTGTTCGGCGACTCGTTCGTGACGCGATCGCTTGAGCCAGTCGTCGAGGGCCGGCAACTCCTCGGGCACCTGAATATCGCGCAGGCGCATTTGCAAAAACTCGGCCTGCGAATAGCCGTAGTCGCGCACAGCCGCTTCGTTCGCCGCGAGGAACTGCGTTGTCTCGTTGTCGATCAGCCAGGTCGGTTGCGGGTTGGCCGCGAAGAGCAAACGATAGCGAGACTCGCTTTCACGAATCGCCTGCTCCTGGCGGATTTGCTCAGTCACATCGAGCGCGATTCCGCCGATCAGCGGCGCGTCGTCGGGACCGTCGAGTGGGAATTTGATCGTCAACCAGTGCGTGTCAGGCAGATTCTCGCGCTGGATGAGATCGATGAATTCTTCGGTCTGACGCGTGTCGAGCAGACGCCGGTCTGACAACTGAAACTGTCGCGCGATGTGGTCGGGCCAGAGTTGTGCGTCGGTCATGCCGATGCCGAAATACTCAACGTCGGCATGCTCGGCGCGCCACGCTGCGTTGCCCCAGATGTAGCGTCCGCTTTCATCTTTCACGAAGGCGACAGCCGGCGACCGGTCCATAAACGCGCGAAAGCGTGTTTCGGCGTCGGCCAGTTGTTTCTCGGCATGCCTTCGATTCGTGATGTCGCGAAATACGAGGACATAGCCCTCAACGTCGTCCCCCGGCGTTCCAATTGGCGCGGCAGAGTCGTCGATCGCCCGCGTTGTGCCGTCGCGTGCAACGAGAATCGTTCGTAAAGGCAGCTCGACGGCGTGGTGGACTTCGCGAACACGGGCGATTGGATCGGGCACCGGTTCGAGCGTTTCCTCATGATGCAGTACAAGGACTTCGCCAAGCGGACGGCCGATTGCGTCGACTTCAGACCAGCCGGTGAGCCGTTCGGCCACTGAGTTGAGCGAGACGATTTTGCCGTCGGGATCGGTCACCAGCACGGCGTCGCCAATGCTGCGCAAGGTGATCGCGAGTCGGTCGCTATTGCGCATCGCGATGCCGGCCAGTTTTTCCGCGAGCAGTTGCGCCTCGCGGACGCTCCCCATGATCACGGCGAGCGCAACGGCACTGACCAAGAAGAGCGAGATGGTGATAAAGAAATTCGGCTGCCTGAGTTGCCCAGTACGAAGCGTGGTGACAACGGCGACCGCGACAATCATTCCGCAGACGACGAGCCCGGGGCCTCGTCCGCCGTACATTGCCGAGGCGATCAGTGCAACGTAGGCGACGGCGATCAGGCTGAAACCAAACGTGTGATGAAACCGCCCGAGCACCGTAGCAATCAGCCCGATGGCGATCGCCATGCCGTAGCGCTTCCAGGCGGGCGGACGTGGCTTCGTCGGGATCATAACGGGACGTGTCTCGCTGCAGCCCGTAGATGTCACCATCGCATGTTGCACGCGCAATCAGCTCAAAACCAAAACGCTTACACGCATTCAACCAGTGTTACCGGGTTGTGTAGCGAGGTCCAGCGTCGGTCTCGACAATCTTGATCGCAAAGGTTCGACAATCATTGAACCCGTGCAGACACGCATCGCGCCGAAATCGCGGACGCGCTAATAAATAAACGCGACGCCCACTTTTGTGACATCGCGTTTAATTTTTCACCCAAAAGTAGAAACGAATTTCTTCGTTACTACTCGCTTTGCTCACCAAGTCGAAAGCGATCGGCGGAATTGGCTGCCGATCGTGCCCCCGTTACTTGCCGGTCGCGGGAGCCCACTTGATGAAGTAGAAGACAATTGGCGTGTCGCCGGTGTTGACGATTCCGTGCGGGACGTTGGGGGCGGTGTACATGGCGGAGCCAGGCCCGATCGGCGTTTCCTTGCCGTCGACCGAAATCACTCCTTTACCGCTCTCGATCACCATCACCTCTTCTTCGATGTGCGTGTGAGGTGCGTGCGGCGTCTTGCCAGGTTCCAGAACGAACCGGCCCGTGACGAACTTGCTGCTCGAAGTGGTGTCGCCTGCGAAGTAGATACCCGCCTGACCGACAACCTTGCCGAGGTCGGTGTGCGGACCCATTTTCACTTCGCCGACGTTGATCGTCCCCGACTTCACGGCTTCGGCGGCCGACTTGGCAAACGCCGCCTCGCGTCCGGCCCATCCTAGTGCCAAGATGAGCGCGAGTGATCCAAGAGCAATCGTACCCAGTGGGCGTTTCGAGGGGCGGATATTAGTAGGCATGTCTTCGGGGGTGGTGTGATGAATCGGCGGCATCGTTCCGTCCTCAGGGTTACCGTAGTCGCGACAGTCTCCCTCTCTTCACGAGCGGATCGACATAATATCGCACCCGATTTTGGCTAAAAAGGGGGCACTCCTTTGTTTTTTAAGAATACTCAATTCTTAAAGAAGGCTTGAAGCAATAAATCATGAATATCCGTCATTGCTAGCGAATTGGCCGGAGCGTCGCCATCCGCGATGAGGATCGGCCGATCGGCGGGGTCTGCCGCCGCCAGTCCGTGGCTTCCTTTCACGAGCGAAGCGTCGAGCGGAATGACGTCAAACAAGGTGCGGAATCCGGCTTTCTTCTGAATGAGGCGACGAATCAGCCGCAACTTCGGAAAGCGAAGCGATGGGTCGATGAACAACTCGTTGGGATCGTATCCGGGCTTGCGATGGATATCGACGGTTCGCGCGTAATCGGGTGCCACCGAATCGTCGAGCCAGAAGGGATAGGCAAACCAGGCGTCTGGCGTGGAGAGCGCGACGATTTCGCCCGAGCGGGGATGGTCGAGTCCCAGTTCCGCACGAGCATCACCATGGAGCAAACGGCCGATGCCGGGTTGGCCTTGAATCACTTCGACCACGCGCGGGATATCATCGGCGTTTCGCACGTAGATATGAGCAAGCTGGTGATCGCAGACCGCGAATGCGCGACTTTCGTAAGTTTCAAGCACTTCGCCGAATGGCCCTGGACGCACCGTGAGCAATCCATTCTGGCGTAAAATTCTGTTCAAATAGACAGGACGCGAGACGTCGCAGTGTCCGTATTCCGAAACGACCCACACGCGAGCGCCCGCGGCCTTGGCGGCGTCGAGCAGGGGGGCGCAGGCGTCGTCAAGTTCGCGGACAAGCCGGGGCATGTCGGAACCGGTGACGCCGAAGCGCTGCGGGTCGTAATCGAGGTGCGGCAGGTAGACGAGCGTGAGTTCGGGACGCTCGGTGGCGATCATCTCAGCGGCGCAGCGGGCGATCCAGTCGGTGCAGGGGAGCCCGGCCGTTGGTCCCCAGAATGTGCGGAACGGGAACGTGCCGAGCTTTTTCTCCAACCGCTCGGTTAATCCCTGAGGGCTTCCCGAGATGCCAAACGCTTTGTTTCCATCAGCACCGTAATACGGCTTGGGCGTGACGCTCCAATCAACATCGGCGCCTTGGTTGAACCACCAGAAGAGCTTTGCGGTTCGGAACGGGAGGCCGCGTTCTGCCGCCATCCGTCGCGCGGTGGCGTAGATCGGTTCGGCCTGCATGAGCGCGTTCGATTGTTGCCAGAATCGCACCTCGGCTGTGTCGCGGAAAAACCAGCCATTGGCGACAATACCGTGATCGCGCGGGGATTTGCCCGTGAGAATGCTCGCCTGGGCCGTGCAGGTGACGGCGGGGAGGACTTCGTTCACTGGGCGGGACCAACCTTGCGCGGCCAGTGCCTGCAACCGGGGCGCGAGCGGGAGCAATCGCGACGTGAGGCCGACGGCGTTGATCAGAACGAGCGGGCGAATGGCCTGGGATGCTGACACGGCGATGCAAGGCTCCGCGAGTCGTGAATCGTTCTGAATTTGAAGGAATTAGCATGACGAACGACGCGTCAAATCGCAACGATTGGCCCGCGTATTCTTACGTCCCCGGCGGCCCGTTTCCTCATCCGGTAAGCGATCCAAGCGGTCATTCGTTCGGCCATCGTGATTCGAGCAGCATGCCGATCGTCGATGACAACTGGCAGAATTGCAGCTCATTTCTTGAAGGCATTGATTTGTTCAATCATGGCTACTACTGGGAGTCGCACGAAGCCTGGGAAACGCAATGGCATGCTGAGGGTCGCAAAGGGCCGCACGCTGACGTGCTGCGTGCGCTCATCAAACTTGGCGCCGCTGGAGTGAAGGTACGGGAAGGACAGCCGGGTGGGGTTACCACCCACGCGTCGCGAGCGCGCGACCTTTTGCTCGAAGTCGCAAAAACTCGCCCGAAGTTGCTCGGGCTCAGCCTTACAAAAATCGCCGCGTTCGCTGATCAAATCGCAAAACAACCGCCAGCGAGTCCGGTCGAAAGACACGTCCCCGTGGCGGTTGTGTTTGATTTCAGGCTCGAGCCGAAGTAATGCTTTCGCTTAAGCGACTGCGACGTTCTGGCACAGGTGACGCCGCCAGTAAGCACCGGCAGGCAGAGTGAGTACAAGCAGCGTGAAGACGAATACCACGCCCTGCGAGCCGCCCTTGGTAAAGCCGTAGGCATGCAGTCCGACGCCGAGCACGAAGTTCACGCCGTACCAGGCCATAAGCACCGACAAGAAGCAAACGACCGACGCGATGACCAGGCCGAACGTATTCACCCAGCCTGCGAAGCGACCGTGCAGCGGGACGAGGTAGACGAGCAGCGTGACGAGCGCCCAGACTTCCTTGGCGTCCCAGCCCCAGAAGCGGCCCCACGACGCATCGGCCCAGACGCCGCCGAGAATCGTCCCGGCCGCGACGAGCAACACGCCCACCTGCATCGCGCGGTAGATGAAGTTCGACAGCGGCTTGATGACGCTTGCGGTTTCGCGCATCGCAGCGGTGCGAGGATCAACGTCTTCAGCTTCCTGCGACCCACCCGAAAGCGGAGGCATCTGAGCGCCCGCACCCACAAGTTCGCGGTCTTCAGGAAAGGCCTGCTTGGTCCGAATCGAAGGCGCGATGTAGGCGTCCGCAGCCCGCAGCACGTCGGCCGCGAGGAATCGATTCAGCAGTTCGCCAAGTGCCGCGACGATGCCGCCGCCGAACAGGATGGCCCCGACCGTGACGATGACGAGCGAGGGGTACAGACCCCAATCCCGCACGAACTGCCCGAGTTCGAGCGAGCCACGGGAGCCGAGGAACAGCACGATCCCGAACGCAAGCACCGGCCCGCCGGCGAGCAGCGGCGAGAGCAGGTCGAGGATCTTGGCCGAGCGGCGATAGGTCGCCGTCAGGTAATAGCAGGTGGCGAGGAGGCCGAGGCCCCAGGTCAGGGCGAAGGCAGCGTAGCTCGACACGATCGTGAGCACGTGAATCGTCAGCCAGAAGTTCGACCGCAAGACCGGCTGCAGCGGCTTGATCGACGGGTCGAGCAAGGCAACGTGCGCCGAGAGACCAGTCGCGAACGCGGCGACGGCAGCGGCGGCGAGGGCAGAATAGGTGCGGCGATAAATGAGCTCGAAGACGAACCCGAGCAGAGCGGTTACTGCGCCCACGTAGATGACCGTCTCGGCCATCGTCGTGACAGGTGCCCAGCCGGTGATCATCACGCGGAGCGTGAAACCGTAGATTTCGAGCACGATGCCGGCGATGAACATCGCCATGCCCGAGCCATAGAACAACTTGTGCAGCATTTGCAGGAAGCTTGAGGCACGGCCACGGACCGTCAGGCTGAGGGCGAGCAAAATCGCACCGAGACCGTAGAAGACCGGTGACCACCAGAACGGCGCCGAGGTGTTGTAAAGCACTTCGCGGCCGATTTCGCCTGGGGTGGGATAACGGCCGGGATTGATCGCCGCAGCGAGCTCGCGTCCGGAGTCGAGCAGTTTCTGAGCGATTGCTTCGTCAAGATTGCCCGGCGTGGCCTTTTCGCCTTCATCAACCGACTTGATCGCCTTGGTGAAAGCGGTGTACTTGTCGACGGGGAAGCCGGCCGATTCGAGTTGCTCGGGCGTGGCGCTCATGAGCGCGCCATAGGTCATCCAGGGGGAATCGTCGCGAAGCCACGCAGCGTACTTGGCATCAAGCTCTTCGTTCGAGCCGGGGAGCACGTGCTCCTTGCTCGGTACGTTCTTGAGATACTTGTTGAACGTCACCGCGCTATCGAGGTCGAACTCGTTCATATCGCGGCCGCCCGACTTCTGGCCCCGCGAGAGCACGTCGCCGGTGTAGACCATGTAGGCCTTGCTCGACGGACGTGGCATGAGGAAGATCGGAACGAAGCGATCGCCGCGGTCACGCAGTGTGCGGAAGCGGCCGAGCTTCACGCCAACCTCATGCGCCTTGTCTTCGAGATCGGTCAACTTCACCTGACCAGGCGTTTCTTCGGCCTGACGATTCTTCTCGCTGATCGAGTCGACCCAGGCCGAGAACGGCATCGGCTTGCCATCGACGTTGACCACTGCCTCTTCGAGTTCCGTGGGCGAGAGCCACTTGTGCCCTTCGCCAAGTTTCTCGTGCTGGAGTTGGAGCGCCTTGACGTCTGCTTCGCCAAGCGTGGTCGTTGCGATGGCCTGAGTGAGCTGAACGGGAGTGATGTCCTCGCTCTCGGCGAGCTTGTTCAGCGCTTCCTTGTCGGCCGCGGAGGTCGAAGGCTTGTTGGCGATGTCGGTCAGAAGCGTTTTTGAGTCGTCGTGCAACAGCTTCCACTTGAGCGGCAGGTACTCGACCAGAATGAATGACTGCTTGCTCCAGTATTCGGGGCGAGCCGTCCAGTCGAAGAGCGCGGCGACCGGTTCCCACGACTGGAAGAACTTGCCTTCAGCGTTGGGCAGTTGGATTTTCTCGCGGCCGTAGATCAGCTTGATTTCTTCGCGAGCGACGGTGTCGATCGGCTTCACGCGGCCGGCGTGTTCGATCGGCAGCCGCGAGAGAAGCTTGTAGGCTGGCGAGGTGCCGAGCGCTTCGACCTTGATCTTTTCGTCGGCCGCCTGCGCGTTGCGGACGGACAAACCGGCGGCCGCCGCCAGCACTAGCCCGAAGAGAGACCATCTATGGAGTCGCATTGTCTGCTCCTGGCTGAGGGAAGCGGACATCGTCTGTCCGAATGAACGCGATTGAACTAGTTTACGACAATCCCGCCGGCGAAAGCGACGTCAAAGAATCGCTTCGTCGGGGTTCTTCGGGCGCTTCGTCCGCCCCGGTTTGACCTTGGGAACGTCTTTCTTTCCCTTGCGTTCCAGCAGCTTGCGAGCACGTTCGGCCGCGCGATGATCCTCGCGCTTGCCGCCGTCGGTGAAGACACCGGCTCGCATGTAGAATTGCAGGAACACCCCCAGCACGATCAGAGCAGAACCGCCGTACTTAAGCGGCCGGCCAGCGTCGAGTCCCACCTGGAAGATCGACTGGAAGTCGCCCGTTTCCTGCTTCGTGCGCGGGTCGCGTTCGGGCACGTAGCTCGACTGGTAGAAAACGTATCCGCGATGCTCGAGCGGATGATTCATGTAGATCGTGAACGGCTTGTCCTTGATCCCCTTCGATTCATCCGTCAGCAAAACTTTGCTTTCGTACGCCGTGGGCTCGGGAGACCCCTTGGCGAACTTGGCTTCGAAATCGACGAGCTTGATCTGGAAGTTCAAAGACTTGCGGTCGCAGTCGTACGCAACCTGGAAGTCCTTGGACGGGAACGAGACGTCATTGAACCACGTGTCGAAATTCGCCGGCCTGCGCACCCAGAACTCGCGTGTTTCGCCGTCGACTGTCATTTCGAGAAACGCAGCGGCGAGCCCTTCGCCCTTCTTACCCACAGGCAATTCGATCGGCTCGTAAACAATCTTATCAACGCCCGATGTGAGGTATTTCTCAACTTCGAAGTTCAGCGTCATCGGCATGTTGGGATTGCCGCCGAACGCGACGATTTTCTCGCCAAGCTTCAGCGGTCCGCTCGACTTCACCACGCCTGGACGAGGCGCCGGCGTTTCGCCCGGCTTGGGCGGCGTTGAGTCGCGGCCGAACACGCGGTAGTAGAGGTTCCCATCGGGGTCGCCCATCAATTCCACAACGCCGAAGGTACCACCCATCCCTCCGCCGCCAAGGTCGAGCGGACGGAAGTAGGAAATCGTCACCAGCGGCTCGGGCGGCTTGCCTTCGCCTCCCGGCGGAATGATCGGCGGGAAGGTCGGCTGATAGGCGTAACCGCGATGCGCGATATTCGGCCCGCTCCCCTTGCGCACGTTGAACGTCACTAGCCGGAAGACGCTTTCGCCCAGGGCAGCGACCATCGCACGGTCGTTGATTTCTTGCGAGTCGGAATTCACGAACGTGACGGTCAAATCGCTGTCCGGAAGTACGACCGGATCATTGGCCTTGGCGTCGTCGACACGAATATCAAACGTGCGTGGCTTGTCGTTCTTGTCGGTGTAATGAATCCGCGCGACGCCGTTTTCGCCGGGATTCTTGGGAGGATTGAGAAAGTCGTCAATCACTCGCTTGTCGTTGGCATACGTGAACGCGAACCGGGCCGGCCCCGCGGACTGAGATGTCCGCATGCTCCGCGAAGCTTCTGTCGGAATCTCGAGCCACGTACCGCGCTCTTCCTCGAAAACGTCTCGTGCTTCCGTCGCGCCGGGCGGCTTCGTCATCGGCCGGATGCGGACCATCGGCATCCCGCCCTTGCTCTCGACGTGAATGCGCTTCGGCCCCGCATTGGCGATGTACTCTTTCACCGCAATCTTGAACGGGAAGGTCTTATCGCTAATCACTTCAAAACTGCCAGCCGGCCAATCGAAGGCGCCGCCGTTGAACGGCATTTCGTATTCGCCTTCGGAACTGCCGGTCTTGCGATCGATCTGTCGAACGCGAATCAGCGGATGCTGCGTCCGAACGAAACGGTCGGCCGTGTCTCCTTCGGCGATCGCAACGTTGCCTTCGTCGGAGAGCTTGAGCCCGACGAACGAGCCGGCAATGAGCACGAGCAAGCCGATGTGTGTGACGACGAATCCAGTTTGTCGCCGCTTCCACGGGAAGCGAATCGCAGCGGCGCAAAAGATGTTGATCGCCAGGAAGGCCAGGAGGATCCCAAAGCCGGGGCTTTGATAAATCTTTTCCTGAGTCGCCGGGCTACCGTGTTTGCTTTCGTAAAACGTGGCATAAGCAAGCGTGGCTGCGAGCGACGCAATGCAAATGACTGCAAGCTTCACCGACGCAAGAAAACGAAAGACCGAAAGCGCAATGCGCAAGAACCAGGGCAAGCTCTGATAAAATTGATCACGTGATTGTGAATGCCGATTGCTCGCCATAGATGCGTCACCTGGGACGGCGGGGAGGGCGTGTCAGGGCGGGAGACCGAAGGCGGGATATACGAACAACCTGCAACCCAGCTCAACGGATCCGTCCGGAGCTAATTGTAGCCCGTTGACCCGTGAGGGGCTAGACTCCAGCCTCGACTCCACGAACGCAGGGCGCGCTCCGCGAGGCTTCTTTGCACAATTGTTTAAGAATCGCGCCGCTGCGTCAAGAGGTAGAGTCGTAATTGGTGGCTGCGCGCCGCCAATTGGCGCTCACGTCGATTGCATCGATGCCATCCAACGCCGCTCGAGACCGGTGACCGCTTCGAGCGGTGGAACAGCTTCAAACCGGCCGTCTGGTAGATGTCGCGCGAGTCCCATTCTCAGCAGTTTGCTGAGCGCGTCGCCGATTTCGAAGTTGATTTCGTGTCCCGAAAAATCCTTGAGAAACTCCTCGATCCGGCGGTCGAGAACATCGACGCAAACTGCAGGTTCAGGTCCGTCGTGGCGCCAGAGGAAAAAGTACGCAAGCAGCGTTTCCTTGTATTCCTCCTCCTCGGCCGAGTCGATCAGCCGGGTCAGTACGCTGCCGTTGTTCGCGAGCGTGAGGTAATACAAATTGCGGATCATGTATGACAGGTGCTTCTGTTTCGCGCGCTGGAATCCGAAGAACGAGTTCACGCCTGCGCTTACGGGTCCGAAGAGCGCTGTGCCGAGAAGGGCGGGGGAAACAATCGAAGCAAAGAGCAGTTTCATCGCGAGCGTCGGCAGTCCAACCATCAGCGGTGATGCGATCTGTGCTTTATCCATCCAGCGCATCTTCACGCGCGTTCCCTGCTCGGGAAGGTGCATCTCCATGTCGACGTGTGGCACGTCTTTGAACATGCGGAGGTACACTTTATCGGTACGGACGTGCGGCCCGAAGCTGGCTCCTTCGTTGAACTTGAGGACGACGATGAGCCGCTGGTAAGCGTCGAGCACCGCGGTGCGCTTGCGAAACTTCGTGCGCAAGTTCCGGGAGACGCGACTGATCGTCGTGAAACCTCGCGCATAGACCTTGAGATGCTCGAACAGCGTGAAGTCCGGAATGTAGCTCAGCCCGGTCTCATTCGGCGCCTTCACTGCTTCTTGCAGCACTTCGTTCGACAACTCGTGATAGTTCGCCCGTTCGAGCGTCGCCTCGAAGAGCTTGAGAAACTCCTCATCGAGCGTGGCCGTTGCGACTCGCGTGTGGCCTTCGATGTGGACGTAATCGCTGTCGGGGTCGAGAGGTGCGTACGTTTCTTTGAGGTCTCGCAGCCGCTGGTAGAACTCGTGATGGAAGTACGAGCCGAGCCGCGGGCAAAGTTGTTTAAGCGCCTTGCGATCGTCGGCACTCAGGCCTGGCTGCGCGAGTAGGAGACGCGTCAGGTCGCCGGGGCGGACGGGAAGCGCTTTCTCACGCTGATCGGCGCTTTGGAGGCTGAAAACCTCGTCGTAAATCGGCGGTTCACTAGGCCCAGCTTCGACTTCAGGCTCGGCCGGCGGCAGGGAGTCGGTCGCCATTGGATGCATTTTCCGGGAGTGACTCCGGCCGCCATACGTCTGGCGAGCGAAAATTCACAGAAGCCAAATTATAACCTCTTCGTTTCCTCCGCACTGATCTTGGGTGGATGAAAAATTGAAACGCTGGCATGATGGATTGGCCGTTTTTTGGTGAAGCAAGGAAAAACGGGCGGTTCAAGCAAAGCGAGGGAGCGGGTGGCGACAACGCGGCACGTCCGGCTTCGGGTGGGTGTGATCGGCCTCGGCCGGCTCTGGGAAGCCCGTCACAAACCGGCGCTCGTCCGGATGAGCGATCGATTTCGGATCACAGCCCTCTACGACCAGGTCGCCCGCCGCGCTGAGATCGAAGCGAACGTCCTGGGCGCCGTCGCAACCAGCGGACTCGACGAACTTCTCGACCGACCAGATGTCGACGTCATTCACATCATTTCGCCGCAATGGTTTGGCCTGCATGCCTTTGAATCAGCCATCACCCGCGGTAAGCCAGTGTATTGCGCCCTGCCGCTCTTCGGCGATCAAGCGTGGATCGACCGCGTGGCCAGCACAATTGCCTCGCGCAAGTGTCTGGTCGTTCCCGAATTCGCGCGCCGGCTATATCCCGCGAGCGATCGCCTGAAGTACTTGATTCAAAACGACCTGGGGCCAGTTCGTTCCGTGGTTGGATTGGTGCGTCTCTCGGGTTTCGACCGTTACGGTCAGCCTGGACCATCAACTCAAATCGCCCCCGCGCCACTGATGATCGACCCCACAAGCTACCTACTCGATTGGTCTCGCTGGATTTTCGGACGCGAACCGCTAACTGCGACCAACCAGGGTGGCACAGTCCTGCCAGGTTCGCCGCTTCACGAACATGACGTCGAGCACGTCGCGCTCGGGTTTGGCGACGGCGCGGTGGCGCAATGGAGCGTCGCGCGGCACCATCGCGGAATCTGGGGCGAATCGGCAAAGTGGATGCCTTCGCCGGGCGTTCAGATCTACTGCGAGCATGGAGCCGCGTGGCTCGAAATGCCCGATCGGATCGTCTGGACGAGTGGCGGCGCGACGCACGACGAACGTCTGCCGATCGAGCCGACGATTGGCGAGCAACTCAACGCCCAGTTCCATCAGGCAGTCACAACTGGCGATTGCGGTCAGCCGACCTGGGACGATGCCCTGACGGTTGCCCGGCTCATCCTGCGACTAAAAGGGGACACAAACCTTCTCGCGTAGTCGCGGAAACGCCAGCACATGGATCGCCAGAATACCGACGGGAATGGCGATCGAATCGGCAGAGTTGCGCCGTGGTTTACGGTGCTCGCGGCCTGCGTGGGCATCGCGTTACTGGTGATTCAGTCGTACGCGTCGTCCGCTACTTACGACGAGGACACGTATCTCAACCTGGCGATCGATTGGTGGCGCGGGCGCGGCGATGCGACCATCACACGGATGGGTTCGCCCGTCACGTTTTACAAGCTTCAGGCTGCAGTTCCGTTCGCGGTGCTCGATCTCATCGGACGCGGCAGTCTGATCGACGACGGTGCGCGTCGCCAGGCCGAATTATTGCCGCTCGTGCGGACTGGCTCACTGTGGATCTGGGCGATCGCCTTTGGACTCACCGCCTGCTGGGCCAAAAAGCTGTACGGTTCGATCGCCATGATCTGCGCGAGCTGGCTGTTTGTGCTAAGCCCGAATCTGCTGGCTCACGGCAACTTGATGACGATGGAACTGCCGCTCGTCGCCTGCACGACGGCGATGTTCCTGCTGTTCTGGCGGTTCCTGGAAAGCGGCAAAAATCGACTGTTTGTGGCCAGTGCTGCGGTTGGTGGGCTGGCGTTTTCGTGCAAGTTTACGACCGTTGTGATCCCGCCGATTCTCGGCTGTCTCTGGCTCGGCGATCTCGTATTTTCACGACGAATCAAACCGTGGCACGCGCTCTGGCGGGTGACCGTCGGCATGTCCGCTTACCTCGCGATCATGATGTTCGCGAATCTTCTCGTCACCGGCTTCTGGCTTCTGCCTGCGAGCGAACGGGTGGGCGATCATCCGGCGGTTCCCGGACTTCTTGCACGCCTCGTCGAGTGGAACTGGCCTGTCGATTGGGTCGGCTTCGCGACACAATTGCGGCACCAGCGCAACGGCGGACCGAGCTACCTGTTCGGCGAGCGACGGATGACCGGCTGGTGGTATTACTATCCGGTCGCACTCGCCGTGAAACTGCCGATCTCTTGCGCGATTCTGATCGCGGCGGCCACCGTGCGTTCGCTACGTTTTCCCGCGATCAAACGTGACTGGCTCTTTCCGGTGGCAATCGCGCTGTTTCTCGGCATCGCCATGCTGGGCTCGAAACGCAACTACGGCGTGCGCTATCTGCTACCACTCGCCCCTTTGGCAATTGTTTGGATTTCCGGCCTGGCGCAACGATCGCGCGGCTGGCGCAATCTTGTGTATCTGGGACTCGCTGGTCAGGCGATCGCCGTGTTTTCCGTGTTCCCGCACGAGCTGAGTTTTTTCAATCGCGCGGCCGGCGGCGTTCAGAACGGCCGACACATTCTGGCCGATTCAAACCTCGATTGGGGTCAAGGATTGCGTAGCTTCGCGCGGGTTGAAGAACGATTCACGCCAATCACGCTCTTCTATTTCGGCCTCTCCCGGCCGAATGACTACGGCGTGCGTGCGCAAAGCCATATCGTTACCGCGAACGACTCACAAAACTCGTTGCCGAGCGCATTTCACATTTCGACGCGATATGTCGCGGTTTCAGCGTCACTTCAATACGGTCCCTGGGGACCCGCCGGCTACTTCCGCGCGCTCGATGACCTCAGGCCGGTCGCGATGACCGACGACGGCACGATTGCGATTTACGACCTTCAGGCTAGCGGTCAGTAAAGGTCGCGACCGCGGGAGAGACGATCTTCGAGTTCGTCGGCGGCCTCGGCGATTCGCCGGATCAGGTTGCGCGCGTCGGTCTGGGGCGCAAGCTCGACGGGAAGATTATGAATTACGACAAAATACTCTTCGCCACGAAGCTGCTTGATCGCAAAATGCCCTTCGACGATCCGCGCATTGAGTTTGAGCAAACTGCGTGCGTCGCGATCGTGCGCGGGGCCGCAAATCGAGACGAGCGAGAGGATCGGCCGGCGTTCCGAGTCGGTGCCGACATACCCCACATACACCGCTTGCCTGCGGTCGAGTTCGAGCGGGACGACCAAACGCCAGCCGTGTCCCGACGTATTCGACTCGAAGCCGGTGCGCGCGAGAAAATCGAGCAGCACGCGGCCGGTGTCGGGATCGGCCGGTTCGGGAGCTTCGTAAGGTCCAAGCGCATCGGAGCCAACACCGGCATCGGGCGTCATGGAACCCAGGGGCAAGCCACACTTATCGCAAAAGCGCGTTGAGGGGTGATTTGTCTGGGTACAACGTGCACATGAAATGATGGTGACGATCATGATGCCGCGAGCTCGCGCCGGGTTGCTACAGGCGTTTTGCCTAAACCTCAAGCATAGAGAATGCGGCTGTGCGCTGCAACGGCCGCTGATCTTGGAAAAGCCCTCTCGAAAGATCGCGTCGTGAGCGTAAAATCGAGGGGTGCCAATTTCTTCCCAGGGCGAGACGACCGGATATGACGCTTAGCTGCCCGCGTTGCCTCCGGACGCTGGAATACTCCAGCGAGCGTCCGTCGTTTTGCGCCTATTGCGGCGTGGCGCTGGCCGGCAGCTTACCCAGCACCCTCGAACCCGAAGCAACGGTCGACTTCCAGCACTCCCCTGCGCCGGGTTACGAAGCGTCCGAAGAATCCGACCGCCTCCCCGATTTCGTCGGTTCCTACCGCCTTCTGCGCAAGTTGGGGCAGGGGGGAATGGGTTCGGTTCACGAAGCCGAAGAGGAAGCCTCGGGGCGCCGTGTCGCGGTCAAACTGATCGCCCCCGAGTTCACGGCATCCGCCCAGGCAGTCGAACGCTTCCTCCAGGAAGGCAGACTCGCCAGTGCAATCACGCATCCGCGATGTGTGTTCGTACTGGCCGCCGATCAGTCGAATGGCTGGCCCTACATCGTCATGGAGTTGATGCCCGGTCATACACTCAAGGACTTGGTGGAAGACGAAGGTCCGCTCGACCAATCGCTCGCCGTCCTCAAGATCATGGATGTGATCGAGGGACTCGAAGAAGCGCACAAGCTCGGTGTGATTCACCGCGATGTCAAACCGTCGAATTGCTTTCTGACCGCCGATGGTCGCGTAAAGATCGGCGACTTCGGCCTTTCAAAATCGCTCATCGAAGGGGACGGCAATCTCACTCGTTCCGGCTCGTTCCTGGGAACGCCCTATTACGCCTCTCCCGAACAAATCAAGGGCGAAGAGATCGACGAACGCAGCGACGTTTATTCAGTCGCAGCGACGCTTTACTTCTTGCTAACCGGTCGTCCCCCGCATCAGGCGAACGACCCCACTGTTGCGCTCGCCCGCATCGTCTCGGAAGATGCGCCGCCGATTCGCTCGATTCGTGCCGAAGTTTATTCATCGCTCGAAGACGTGGTGCTCCGCGGATTGGAACGCGACCGCCGCCGGCGCTATCGGACGCTCGAAGAATTTCGCGAGGCGATTGAGCCGTTCTTGCCGGGACGCGTCACACTCGGCCGCATTGGTTTACGAATCGCCGCGTATGCCGTCGACAAGTTTTTGAGTTTGCTGTTGTCGATCCCGATCATGGAGCACACGCTTCACGCGCATCAAGGGTCGCGCCGCGGATTCATTGAAAGCGAATTATATACCGGCTTAATGGTATTCGCCTATTATACGATTTTTGAAGTATTAAGCGTCGCGACGCCCGGTAAACGCCTGTTCCGGCTCCGCGTGATTTCGGTGAAGCGCGGAGGGTGGGCGAGTTGGCTCGAAGCCTCGCTTCGTATACTCATCTTCGCCGCGCTCGTCATCGCTCCAACTCGTATTTACTCGTGCATTATTGCGCCGAATGCGCGGTTCCAATCGATGGTTGGGGCCGGCCTGATCATTCAAATCATGTTCGTCCCACTTCTGTTCCTCACCGCGCGTGCTTCGAACGGATATCGCGGCCTGCACGAAATTCTCAGCCAGACCGCGGTCGTCAGCCTTCCCAGGCGCTTGCGACGCCGCCGCGGTTCGCGGAAACGCGACACGACTCGGTTCGACTTGCGTGTGAGCCGTCCCGAGGAAATGCCCGCGCGACTCGGCTCGTTTCAAATCGACGCCGCCCTGCGCTGGACGCCTCACTGCCGGCTTCTGCTGGGCGAGGATGAAAAACTATCGCGGCTCGTCTGGATCGTCCTCCACCCGCGAGGTAAAGAGACGATTCCGGACGTGCGCCGAGATGTCGGCCGCCTGGCACGCCCGCGCTGGCTTGGCTCAGGAGAGTGCGACGACTGGAGCTGGAACGCGTTTGTTGCGCCTCAGGGGCATCCCCTGCCGGAGTTCGTACGCACGCAAGGGCCGCTCGACTGGCATGCAGGGCGCGAGGTTCTCGAAGCGCTTGCAGAGGAGCTGGATGCCGCGATTGACGACGGCACCATGCCAAGCGAACTTGCGGTCGAGCGCATCTGGATTCAGCCCGACGGCCGTGTTGTTTTGATCGATCCCGAGATCGATCCGCTTTCCGAACTCAGTATCGCCATCGACGGCAACACTCACTCGCTTCGCGCGGTTGAGTTACTGCGTCGCGTCGCCGTGCACACGCTGAGCGGTGTTTCTCCGAGCCGTATCGACGACCAACCTCGCCCTGTAGGAGCACCAGTTCCGGGACATGCGGTGAAGATGGTCGCGCGGCTTTGCCGGCTCGAGTCTCCGTACGCTGCCCCCTGCGACTTCCTGCGCGAACTTGCTCGCACGCGAGAGTATGTGCCGACGATCTGGCATGGCCAGCGCATCGGTCACGCGATCTACACGCTGTTCGCCAGTCTCGTAAAAACGCTCGTCCTACCGCTGGCCGTGTTTGTCGCGACAATCCTCGCAACCTCGCTCTATTATCATGTCCCCATCGAATGGCAAGAGCCGTGGTTCGCATTCATGGATGTCTTCATATTCCAATCAGCCTTGTGGGTTCTGCTCGCGATACTCGTGGGCGATGGGTTGAGCGGCTTGTTTTTTGGCGTGACAGTCGTGCGCGTCGACGGGAGGAACGTGAGTCCTTTGCGCAGAGGTTGGCGTGAGGCAACGCGTTGGCTACCGACAATCGCCGTGGGAATGTTGCTGCAATTGCTGATTCCGCAACACGCTGCAACTCTTCCCAAGCTCGAGTTGATTCAGATCTTCGCGACAAGCGTCCCGCTCATCTCGACATTGCACGCGGTAATCTGGCCAGGACGATACCTACAAGACCGCCTCGCGGGCACTGCCGTTGTTCCACGTTGAGGATTGATGCCCCCGTGTTATTCAAGGGCTGGGTCCGGTTTGAGGTCGAGCTTTGCAGATTCTGCGTAAGAAAATCACCATTCAAAGGTTGATGGTCGCGGTGGCTCTCACGGCGGTGCTCTGCTATTTCATCGCGAAGCAATTCCCGCGGCCATCAATCCGTCAATCAACGCTCACGGACAATGTTCGCGGACTCACCTACCGGCACTCGCATCTCGGTTTCGCTCTCGATGCCGTATTCAGCAACGGATCGGGTAAGACCAAAAGCGGCAACACAATCCACTGGGTCTCGTGGATTGACGGCCACGGTGGCGGTGAATTGCTTGAGTTCGAAGAAGGTGAAATGCGGCTTCGGAGCGGCGACCAGGATTATGGGACGATCGCGAGGGGCGACATCGTCGACTTCGGCCTCGGAGGCATTAGGGTCAATGGGGTTGAGCGTAAGTCTGTTTTTGCTGGACCAGGCCACGAACAGCCACGATGGTCGCCCCCAAATTCACTGGTTCCAGCCAGTCTCGTAATACCAGGAAGAACTTCAAAGTAGAAACGCGCATGGCACGTCCCATGCATCACGCGTTTCCCGTATTGGGCTCTCATTCGGCCCGAGCGGAAGTCGGCCAGTATGATTGCGCCCACGCGAGATCGCTCACTCATGAACTTGGGGGGATCGCCATGAACCCATTCAAATCACTTCGCCCAGCGGAAGAGATGCGCTCGCTGTTCGACCAGTTCAAGGCGTTCGCATTCAAGGGAAACGTCATCGACCTTGCTGTTGGCGTCGTCATCGGTGGCGCGTTCGGCAAGATCGTCGATTCGTTGGTCAAGCAAATCATCATGCCGCTGGTCAGTATCATCCTGCCAGGCAAGCAGGGGTATCTCGACTGGAAGTGGGTGATCAACGGCAAGGAGATTCCCTACGGCCAGTTTCTCGGCGAGGTCGTCAATTTCATCATCGTTGCGCTCGCGCTCTTTCTTTTCATCGTCAAGTTTCTTGGCTGGTTAATGCGCAAGCAAAAGCAAGAGTCAGAAGCCACGCCACCTCTGACGAAAGACCAGGAACTCCTCACCGAAATCCGCGATCTGTTGAAACAGCACGAAGCCAAACCGTGACAGAGTTGCCGTTTTTCAGAGTTCCGAGATTTCACAAGCTTCATCAGCAAAAAGGAACGGACCGCATTCCACATATGATGCGGAATGCAGTCCGGTCACTTTGCTCTCACTTTAGATCGCTCAGTCCGCCTGAATGCGGATGTTGCGGAAGCGGACGATCGAATCTTTGTCGTGATTCTGAATCCCGACAAAGCCGGTCGCCCCGCGCGAGCCCTTGTAATGATTGATCACCTCGCCATTGAGCGAGATGGTGTACTCCTGGCCCTTCACCTTGATTTCGTAGGTGTTCCACTCGCCAACCGGCTTGGTTGGCGGCTTCTTTTCCGCGGCCTTGAAGCTGTAGACCGCGCCGGTGCGATGTTCGGGATCGGCGCCGTCGCAAATCTGGATTTCATACCCTTCACGCACAGCTTCCCAGGGATCGGTCACCGCTTTGGGGAAGCGGACGAAGATCCCCGAATTGTTATCCGGCTTCGAGAGTTTGTATTCCACGCGCAACGTGAAATCCTTGAACGGCGCTTCGGCGTACCAGAGCATTCCCATGCCGCCAGCCGTCACGAGAACACCCGGCGACTCTTCCGTCACTGTGCCGGGACCAACCTGCTTCCACCCTTGCTTGAGCGGATCGCCTGTTTTGTAGAGCGACTTGAAGCCCGGCTCGACCTCCCCCTGAGGAGCGAGCAGCATGCACGAAATAACAAGCGAAGAAATCAGCACGTCTTCTTCCTTTTAAATAAAACTCGGAATCAGTCGGCCGACTTGGTGATCGAAGCGATCATGGCGTCGAAGCCCGGCTTGGCGGCCTTCATCGTCTTCTCGGGGCCAACCATCTTGAAGAAGTAACCAGCCGTGGGAGTTTCGACGATCGCGCCCAGCAAACGAGCGTCGGGCTTGTTGTTCTTCTCAGCGCCGCCAGGAGTCACAGCGGCGACATAGCGGCCGGCGATTTCGACGCGCGTGACATCAACGTTCTTCCCCTTCTTCTTCTCAACTTCCGCCTTCGGTGTTTTGCCATCGGCGTCAACGAACTGCGACTCCCAGCGCGCGACGTTCGCCTGAACCGTCCCAGCACCGTTCGGGAAAGCGAACAATACGAGTTCGGCGGGTTCCTTGTCGCCTTCGACTGGTGCGAGCGTGATTTGCGCAGCACGCATCGACGATTTGGGCTGTTCTTTCTTCCACGCGGCGGGAACCTTGAACGTCAGCTCGCGGGCGGTGATTTCCTGAGTCGCGTCGTCGGCACCGGCGAGAACAGAAACCATGCCGGCAACCAGCGCGGCCAGCAGCATTCGTGAGGGGCGAGCGTTCATAAAAACTTCTCCGAAAAGGTGTTGCTTGCGGGCGAACGACAGGGGATATACGATGCGACATCGAGGCCGATTGAGCAAGCCTTCCATTCCACATCCCGGAGCTTTTACCGTGTCGTACCGCCTGGTTCTTCGTCTCGCGCTCGTGAGTTTGATCGGACTGGTTCCCCAGGCGGCCCAGGCACAGAAAAAGAACCCAGCAGGAGCCGCGGTGTTACTCCTTTCGGGCGGCCTGCGCGAACACCACGGCTACCGTGATCAGGCATTTTACCTCGCAAATGCCCTGGAAAATACCGGCAAGCACCGCGTGACGATCGTCGAGGATGCCGCGATCCTCGAAACGCCCGCGATGGAAAAGTACAACCTCGTGATCGTGCTGGCCGACCGCCGCGACGACGAATTCAAATTCACGATTCCGCAGCAAAAGGCACTGCTCGCTTGGGTAAAAGCTGGCCATGGCTACGTCTCGATCCACGCCGCCGATAATGCTGCGAAAGACTGGATTCCCGAGTGGCGCGAAATGCTGGGCGCGGTGTTCAGCCACGTCGGCCTGCCCGATAGCAAAACGAAAAAGGGTGTATTTGAGATTAAGATCACAAACAAAGAACACCCGATTACCCGCGGGATTTCCGACTTCAAACTCAATGACGAGCTTTATTACAGCCTTCAAGTACTGGACAAAATCGATCCCCTCGCAACGACCGAATACGCTGGTCAAACCTGGCCAGTCGCATGGACTCGCACCTACGGCAAAGGGCGAGTGTTCCACATGCCGCTTGGCCATCGCGACTTCGGCCCCGGCAAGTCCGACCCGCTCGCCGACCCCAATCTCGGCAAGCTCGCGATTCAAGGGGTCGACTGGGTCGCCGGCAAGTAAAGTCGTCAGCTCATCGTGATGTCGACCCGCGCCAGTTCGTGCGGCGTGAGGTCGACATAGACGCCATCGCCATCAATCGGCAGGTCGACGATGACCTCATCATTGAAGTCGACCTGTCGCGCGTAAGTTGGGTCGCGGAATGTACGAAGCTTACACCGCGATGCGCGGCCCGAGGTTTCGAGCAGCGTGACATCAAGCCCCCAACCACGGCCATCGCCCGAGCGTTCGAGGAACTGCACGCTCAAGATCGTCACGCCCTTGCTATCGACAGCGAGCAGCCAGCCCGACGGCCCGCTCTTCGGCACAGGCAACTGCACGGGCACCACAAACGCCGGCGCCACGGCATCGATCGCCGCGTGCCAGGGATTTTCCAGGTCGAGCGCCACGCCGAGTTCGAACGTCCGCGCCGATTCTTTGCCGGCGATCAGAATCGTGTCGAGCATTCGCGGGCGAATTCGCCGGTGATGCGCCAGACCGCCAAAAATCAACGAAGTCCGGCGTTTTCGCGAGCTGATATCAATATAATCCGGCGTTTCCATGCGATCGACGGTCGACTGCACCGGCGTGAGGAAGCTCGACCGCCGCAAGGTTGATTCCGCATCCGGCCACGCCCAGCGACAGCCGAGGTAGTTAGTCCACGGATCGGCCTTCGCCAGCGATGCAAACCAAGCTTCGTCAACGTCGCTCAGCATCACCTGAATTTCAAGCGTCGTTCGCCCGCTCCAGAGACGATAGCGCTGGCGGTACTTCGCCAGCACACGATCGTCGGCCGGGTGATGGAGCGTTCCTTCGGTCGAAACCTGGAGCAGGGCAGGTCCGCCGTACTCGGGCTCGAACGACGTCTCACGCATCTTCGAGAGTGCAGGCTTGCCGTCGGCGTCAAGAAGTCCGTGGATGATCAATTGCTGACCAATCCGTGCCGTCGGCTCGTTAGGACCATTGATGCCGCGGATTCCGCCGGTGCCAGAGTCGATCGTCACCGACATCGACTCATTTTGCATCGTCCGATCGCGAGTCGTCATCGCGTCGAGCTTGGCCATCGGTGAGCTTGGAGACGAATCGCCAGCCACCCAGGCGTAGCCATACCCGCTTACATCAACAATCGCCCGCACGCCATCTTCAGTAAGCTGCGCCGCGCGAAGTGGTCCTTCCGGTCGCAAGTCAGCCTGGGCGTCGGGAAGCACCACCGACACGCGACGTGCGACCGAACAAGGATTGATCACCAAATAACCATTCGAGGTTTCATTTCCCTTGCCCAGAACGCCCGTGGCAAAGGCACGCGGCCATGCAGTCTCAGCCTGATCGAGCGCGGCGATTGACTCGTCGGGTCGACCCAATTCGATCGCATCTTCGGCGTCGTCGAGACCTGTCTCGCGATCGGCCGGCTCCTGGCCCAGAGCCATCGCCAGACCACGAATCGCCGCAATCGCGTCGAATCTCGCGCGTGAGCGAGTGTGCGTCGCACGCCCCGAAATGGGAGTGGTGTCGCCCTTTTTCACCGCCTGGTCGAGATACGGAAACACGTAATCATCAAGGCTGGCGTGAAACGTGTCGTAGGGACGATCTGTGACGTGGAAGAAGTCGTTGATCGTGCTGAAACGCATGAGCACAGGCGATTGCTTGTGCGCACGACGGAGATCGCCGAACCAACCAGCGAAGCGGCCTGCCCAGTGAATCACGCCGACTGCTGCCGTGAAATCATCGCGCATCGACTTCGCGAGCCGCCAGGGCAGGCGTACGCCTTCGCTGGGACGATCGCCTGCGATCGGCGGGCGGTTGAGCGTTTCGAGCGTCGAGTTATCCAGCCCTTCCCAGAGCCGTTTCATCTCGGGACGAATCGGGAACTTGCCCGCGTCGAACCCGAGATGAAGCGCAAAACGCTGACCAAAACGCTTGGCAATTTGCGGCAGTTGAGGATAGAGCCCAAACCTGCGCCGCCCGAGCGTTTCAACATTCCGACCGTCGAGGTGGTCGCGATAAACCTGGCCGCCCTTGCGGAATTGCCAGAGCACCGAATTGATCGGCAACAACGGCTCGTCAGCCTCGGTGTAGGCACCGCCGATCACATCGGCCCAGCCTTCATCAATGGCCGTCCGAAGCGCGGCAATTTTTTCAGGATCACGCTCGGCGACATTCTCAATTGCCCGTGCCGGCGCGAGAAGCGTGAACGCGAAATGTTGGGCCAGCGCGTCGGTCAATTCTTCAGGACGACTGGCGGGATCGAGCAAGCAGAGATCGAGCAAGTAAGAATCGACCGGATAAACCCGTTCGCGTCCTTGGGTGAGAACCTCGAACGCGGCTCGCAGGCGATTTTTCGCCGTCGGCAGATCGCCCGACTCCCAGCAGCGCGCGGCCGTGAGTGTTTCTCGGGCAAGAGATTCGCGATCGATCGCATCGGAGTGATTCATCGCGGTCGTCAAGTCGCCGAGCCACCACGCCGCTGCGCCTAATGCGAGAAAATCGGCCGCAATCTCAGTCTGATCGGCGGTGAGCTCGGGCACCTCAATCCCCAGCTTTTCCGCAATATGCTGGACCGTCCCCGCGCGATCTTTTGTCCCTTCGACGAACACGCTTCCTAAATCGCTCGACTGCGTCATCAATCCTGATGGCACGCGATCGGCCCAGCCTTGTGTGACGAGCCGGATCTCGCGTGCTTCGGGGCTCGAACCGCCGAATACGTCCTCAAAGCGAGGTAGCGACTCAGCCCGCGACAGCACGAGCGGATGCCACAAGGCAGTTGCAGCAACCCACGTCGCCTGACCATCGTCGTCACTCAGATTGAGCGCGGGTTCCTGTCCGGCGTGCGGCAAGAGGGCAACCGGTATCAAGCCGGGGGCGTACGAAACCGCGACCGGCGTGGCTTCCTCAATCTCTGAAGGCTGATCAACCGGTTCTGATTCCTGAGATGGATTCGTCTCTTCGGTCGCATCCGACGGAACATCCGTGTCGCCGCTGTCCGTCGATTCTGGCTCGAACTCCATCGATTCAGGCTCCCAGCGCGGTCTTGAGCGCGGTCACTTCGTTCGAAAGATTTTCCACAGTCGCACGAAGCGATTCCAACTCGGCCTTCAATCGCGCGACTTCTTCGGCCAGGCCAGGCGTCGCCACGCGTGCGCTGGCCGAACTCGAGGCCGAGGCTCGCACCGGTTCGTCGTCTTCCACCGGACCCGACGCATACTTCAACTTTTCGCGTTCAAGGTCGTCGGGGCGGTGGTACAGGTTGTGCGTCACCACGACACCGCGTTTCTGGCCCGGCGGCGAGAGGTACACAACCAGGCCACGACTTGCGAGTGCTTCCAGGTGCGTTTGCAAGGTTTGCAGGTCGGGCAGGGGCTCCATGCGGCTCGCGCGAGCGCGAAGGTCGCCTTCGGTTTGCGGGCCGCGAAGCAAAAGCTCCGCGATGATCGCCAGCTCAACCTTGCTCACCTTGAGCCATTCATAAAGCGTATGCTTCCAGCGCACCACGCGACCACCCGCCTCGACCATGACGACCGCCCCCTTTTTGCGGAGGCTCTGGAGGAAATCCTCCACGTCGTCGGCGTCGTAATTGGTGACAGGATCGCGATTCGACTTCTGGTTGCAACCGGTGACAAGCGCGGCCATCGTGAGCGGATAATATTCGGGCGTCGTCTTCGCTTTTTCGACGAGCACTCCCAGCACTCGACGCTCACGCGAGTCGAGTGGCACCCACGTCCGATCAGCGGCCGGCTCTGTCATCTTCCGTACCTCGTCCTCAAACTTTCGCTCAAAGCTGTGCTCGCACGACCCCACATCGTAGCGGGGTTGAGAACGGAGGTCAAAGCAGAGGCGACTCTTGGACCATACCATTCGTTAATTTAAACATGCAAACATTACGGTCTCAGGCGAGCCAATTGACCATCGCCCGAATGCCGACCACCAGCAGGGCGACAAAAGCAGAGGCGAGTAATGCTGGCACGTAGCGTCGATCGCGGGTGCAAAGCCAGGTGGTGCCAATCACCAGAACACCCAACAACGGAACGGCGAGCAATGAGCCAAGATCGTGGAAATCTGCAAAATGGCGGAACGACAGGAAAGGCTTCAACATCCCATAAACCGGAAAACACCAGAACCACGATGCAACCTTCGTACGGGTCCAGATTCGAGCCCAACGTTTGAGCACTGAGTTCGAGTGAATATGTCCGCCATGCACCAAGCGATTGCCACATTTGGAGCAACATCGCGTTAATTGAAGTCGCAAAATATCCGAATTCGCATCCTTGTGACATGAGGGACAAACGATTTTCAACCGTCGTTCCTGCCGCCCTGCGATGATAAGAGGCACAAATAGCATTGTGACGATCAACGTCACCGAAACCGCCGAAAACACGCTGCTGGCACGATTACCAACGATTTGTTTGAGAAAGCTGAGAGCAGGCTCCTTTACCACTCCAAGAAGCATCAAAATGAAGCAGATTCCTAACAACGATACCCACGATCCAAGCCCCGAAATGCGTTCGCGACGTTGGACGATGTCTTTGACATCTTGGTCAGTGAGCATTGCGCCAGCCTCACGCAGTTTTGTCTCAGGCGGTCGTGATCAAAGTTGAAGCCTACCCAGTGTTCGGAGAGGTTCGCTCTGCCCATACTAACCAGCATCTTCTTCCCGATGCGATTCAGGGGAACTGTGCCAGTCGATTCGCGGATTCAACGCCTTATAGTACCGTCGTAGTCGTGATTGCTCGTCGGAGACGCGATCCAAAATCGCGCCGGGACCGAGACCATATTCAAACCAGTGATTCCGCTCTAGGTTCCTCAACCATTCCTCGAGATTTGGTGCCAACACAAGTGAGGGCTCCATCTCGTGAGGACCTGTTCCACTTGGACCTGCGATATCCACACCAATCGCTAAGATTGAGCCTTTTGGACAGGACGGAGCGTTTTGAACGAGATAAATGCCATCCCAAAACTGCCCATAGCCGATAAGTATCCCCTCGAAACCATCCACCCAGCCGGGTGAATCATCATTCTCCTTGAGGTGCACGTCGTGCCATTTGTGGCGCTCAATCTCGGCGAGTTGGCACAAACGCACGTATCTCCTGCCACAACTTTCCAGGCCAATCCCTTCATTGTGCGTGTAGAAATCTGCTAGTTCCTGGGGAAGAGACTTGTCGCCCACGTCCCTTGGACTTTGAAGAGCAACAAACGGACGGTGGGACGCTGTCTCACCAGGTTTTTGGTCCGGATCATAGATCCGAGGGTGTTCACACTTGAAGAAAGTCAGACGCGCGGAATAAAACGGTTCGACTCCCACGAACCCGAGAGCCTCCGCGTTCCAAAGAAACGCCTGCACAGTCGACGCTGCGTATTCTTCGCGCGAATTCGAGTCTTTTTCGTCTTGCGACTCGATCCAGGCGATAAGCCGGTCATTGTCCGCCCGGCGGACAACTTCATCACATGCCGAAGCGAGTACGGAAAGCTCTTGCGGCGTAGCCGTGACCTTAAAACCGGCGAGAACCTCAGGTTCATCGACGTATCTGCGCCAGGCGCCGGTCTTTTCGAAGAGCTCGGCGACGTCCGCCAGATATGAGAACGCGTCGGGAATCGCTTTCCGGACTTTGCTTCGCCGAAAAAAGAAAGCCATGGTTCGCCCTTCGTGGCCGCTCATGCTTCGGACAGGAACTTGCTTCCTATCACGCACACTAAAACTGCCTCAAGCGATTAATCATCGCCGGCAATTCCGTCTTAAGCCCGCCCGGCGACGGAAACACAGTCATAAACCCTCTGTAATTGATTTCTTCCAATGCACCGAGATATTCTTCCCAATCCAGCGCACCCGGCGGAAATCCAGTCCCGCGCGGGTTGAAGATCGTGGTGCGCCTCTGGCCGGTGGCCGCGTCAGTCGCGTAGGCGTGAGTCACCCAGTTCGCGAGATCGACTGTCGTCTGAACGGGATCGATGCCGCGCGTGAGCAGGCCGCCGGGATCGATACTCGCACCGAGAGCAGGCGAGCCAATTCCCTCCAGAAAATCGCGCAGAACAGCCCCAGAATCGAATCCCGTTTCGAGCGTCAATCGCACGCCGCGATGATCGGCCCGCTTCGCCAACTCTGAGATGGCAGTAGTGAAGATCCCTCGTCGATCAACTTCTTCCGCTGGCGGAACGCCACCCGGATTCACGAGCACCAGCCGGGTTCCCAGCTCGTATGCAAGCGTGAACGCACTCTCGGCGCGATTGATCCGGTCATCGAGGCGTTCGAGATGGTCGTACGGGCTGCGCGTGGGAAGGTGCAAAGCGATCAAGTGCAACTCGACCGAGCGAAGCAGGTAACGAATCTCGCGGCGGCCCGTGTCGGTCAGACGTTCGGGATTGAGTTCGTCACGCGCGTCGAGCACGACTCCTTTCGCGCCAAGGCTCGCGGCAACGCGAATTTCCTCGCGTAGGTCATTCCCTGAAGAAAGCCGAACTCCGATGGACTGACGAATCATGGCGCGACGAACCTTCGACAAATTGATACATCCAGGGCAAGCCGGGGTTTTGTTTCCCGGCCGTTTCATGATACCGTTCATGTGCCCGGTTCGCTCTGCTTTCGCCGGCTTGAATTTCCACCTGCGACGCCGCCGCGCAGCCCGCTAGGACCCTCCGGAAGTGACGTTCGACCGCGACCTAACCCTTCGCCGTCCCATCTTTCATCCCGAACCGCGGCTGGCTTCGATCATCGGCCGTTGGCCAGGTGCCGCCCTGCTCGAAAGCGGCGCAGGTTTCGGTAACGCCGGGCGCTGGAGCATCCTGGCCGCACGCCCCAGACTCGTGTTCGAAGCGACTCGCTGGTCATGGAAGATCACGCGTGATGGTCGTCCGACCGAAACCGGCAAGGGTGATCCGCTCGCGCGACTGGGTCGCCTGCTTGACGAATTCGACCTCGCCGATGTCAACGAACTGGCACAGGCGCCAGGCGATGAGTCGCCATTTCGCGGCGGAATGATCGGCTATTACGGCTACGACCTGGCTCCGCGACTCGAACACCTGCCACGCAAGGCTGCACGCGAATCGCGGATGCCCGACATTCGCTTCGGACTCTACGACACTGCGGTGATCGTCGATAACCAAAACGGCACAGCCGAGTTTTGCGCGTTCGACATGCTCGGCGAAGGGGCGCACGCACTCGAACGCCGCTGGGAAGAGTGGAACATTGGGCTCGAAGTCGAGGAGCCGGTTGTCGGCCTGACGTGGCTTCGGGCGTCGAGGGGCAATTTTCGCAAGGAAGAGTATATCGCCGCCGTCGAACGTGCGCTCGAATACATAAGGGCCGGCGATATCTTTCAGGTCAATTTGTCGCAGCGTTTCAGCAGCCGCGATGTCGGCAGCCCAATCCGCCGGCCCGATCCTGTCTCGCTGCATCAGCGGATGAAGGAAAAAAGCCCTGCGCCGTACGCTGCACTGCTGCGCTGGAAGGACATGGCGATCATCAGTGCCAGTCCCGAATTGTTTTACGAGACGCACGGCCGATCGATTGTCACACGACCAATCAAGGGCACGCGACCGCGCGGCGAAACCGCAGCCGAAGATGAACGATTGGCCAATGAACTCAGGACGAGCGCCAAGGATCGCGCGGAATTGACGATGATCGTCGACCTGGAACGCAACGACCTGGGACGCGTTTGCGAATATGGTTCGGTGGTTGTGCGAAGTCCGCTGACGCTCGAATCGTTCGCACAGGTACATCACCTGGTGGCGACGGTTGCGGGCACGCTGCGCCCGAACGTTGGTCCTACAGACATCGTCCGCGCGGTTTTCCCAGGCGGCTCGATCACCGGTGCTCCCAAGATTCGCGCGATGGAAATCATCGACGAACTCGAACCAACCCGGCGAGGCGTTTACACCGGGGCCATCGGCTATTACTCGCGCGGGGGCCGAAGCTGCTTCAACATTGCGATTCGTACGCTGACGGTTGAAGGCGAACAGGTGCATTATCAGGTCGGTGGCGGAATTGTCGCCGACTCTGATCCCGAGGCCGAGTACCTCGAAACGCTGCACAAAGGACGAGGGATGCGGCAGGTGCTCAAGTGGGAAGGGCCAACCGCGGAGGGACCAATATGATCTGGCACGACGGCCGGATTTTGCCCGCCAGCGAGGTAAAGGTCGATCTCGACGATCGCACGTTTGAACACGGCCTCGGCCTGTTTGAGACGATGCGGACCTTCTCCGGCCGCGCCCCGTTGCTTGGCCCCCATCTCGATCGTTTGCGAAGCTCGGCTGCTGCGCTTGGACTATCGCTCGAGGGTGTGACGTTGCCGGATCAAGACGCAGTGACGAACACAATCGCCGCGAATTCGCTTTCGAGCGATGCCTTGCTGCGGATCACTATGACAGGCGGCTCCCCACGCAAATCCCCGGTGCTCTGGATGACGGCCCGGCCGCTACCGCCAGTTGAGCCACATCCGCGAGTTTTACTGATTCATCCGCATCCGCTTGTCTGGCCCGATAATCTCGGCTCGCACAAAACGCTGAACTACTGGTCACGCCGAATGGCGCACGAGTGGGCTGCAATTCAAGGTGCGATTGATTGCCTGCTCACGGGTCCCGATGGCCGAGTCTGGGAAGCATCGCGCAACAACGTCGCGTTTATATCTCCCGAGCAGCCGCGCACACTGGTTACACCCGAGCTCAACGGTCCGATCGTTCCGGGAATCATGCGGCAAGTTGTGCTCGATTTTGCACGTGAACACGGCTACAAAGTCGAGGAGCGTGCCGTGTTTCTCGATGAGCTTCGCGCGGCCGAATCGATATTTCTCACGAACTCGGTGCGAGGAGTGAGAGCGATCGATGATTTCGATCGTCGCACGCTGACTAATCAGGCGAACTCTGAGCTTTTGCAATTACTGACGGTCACACTTCTGCAATCATTTGCTCATAATTTCACATGAATACTAAAGTTCAGGACGTTCTCAACTGGGTTGGCAGATTTGCCCCGTTTTCGCTCGCCGAGTCGTGGGATAACGTCGGTTTGCTCTGGGGTGATCCGGCGAGCGACGTTTCGCGCATTTTGACGTGCCTCACCGTGACCGATCGCACTGCCGACGAGGCGATCGCACAAGGGGCAGGGGTCATCGTCAGTCACCATCCGGTCCTGTTCAAAGCAGTGAAGGCGATTCGCGCCGATCGTCCTGAGACTGGTTTTCTGTGGAGACTGGCAAGGGCCGGAGTTGCAGTGATTAGCCCGCACACGTCGTTCGATAACACGGTTGACGGCATCAACGATTTGCTTGCGACGCGGTTGGGGTTGGTAGACGCCCGGGCACTGAAGCCGGGCGTACCAGCCGCGCGAAGAAAAATCGTCGTGTTCGTGCCCAAGGGGCACCGAGGTGCCGTGCTTGATGCTGCGTTCGAGGCTGGGGCAGGGCGGATTGGCGTTTACGAGCAATGTTCATTTACATCAGAAGGGCGAGGTACGTTTTTTGGTGGTGAAGGGGCCAAGCCGGCGATTGGTGAGGCGGGACGCCGCGAAACCGTGCGAGAGTGGCGCATTGAATTCGTCTGCTCTGCGTCGATTTGTGACACGGTGCTGGCAGCGATTCGCAATGCGCATCCTTACGAAGAACCAGCGACCGATGTTTATCCCATCGAAGACGGTCCGCCTGAATCACCCGGGACGGGCCGAATTGGTCGGTTGAGTGAACCGGTCACACTGGGCGCGTTTGCCGCGCGAATTGGGGAAGTTCTGCAAACACGCGCCGTGCAGTATGTGGGTGACTCTGAGAGGTTGATCCGATCGCTGGCTATTGTTTGCGGTGCGGGCGATGATTTCTTGGGCGATGCGGCGCGCGCGGGTGCCGACGCTTTGCTTACGGGCGAGGCGAGATTTCATCGCGGACTCGAAGCCGAATCGCGCGGAATCGGGCTCATCGTCGCAGGACACCATGCGACCGAGCGTCCGGGCGTCGAGGATCTTGCTGCACGACTGGCCGAAGCGTTTCCGTCGCTGGAAGTCTGGCCGAGCCGCGATGAGGCCGACCCGTTCCAGTCAATTTGATTGACTAAACTCGTTCTTGAAACAGGCGACTCCGCGCGCTGTGAGATCGGCAAGCTCAGCGAAGAGATCCGGGTCAACTGTCTTGAAGTTGAAGCAAGCTTTTCCCTGCATCCGAGCTTTCAGGGCAGGGGAGATGGTCGCCTGTAGCTTGGGATTCATGTAGATCGGCATCAGATGAAAGCTGACGTAATTCTTCATGATCTCGACGCCGCCGAGCCAAACTTCTTTCTTGAACTTTGGAATGTAACCAACTGACAGGGAGTATTTTGTCGGTTCGTCGGCGGTAACTTTTAGGCGTGACGCGTACGGTTCAAAGATCGCCCGAAGCGCGGTGAAGACGGCGGGGAAGTCGCTTGCGGAAGCCATTCATCGCCTCCGAGTCCATAAGATTGATCCAATCAATGAGATCAATATAAAAAAAGAACCCCCTGGAAGAAACCAGGGGGTAATCGCATAAGTTGGACACGGCAATCGTGTGAATCGAATCGGAACTGGATCAGTTCGACGACGCGGGTTCGGTTTCGGACGCGCTGCCCTTGCCGCCACGCGTGTTCGGAACGGCCAGATAGCTCTGGTGTTCCCACTGTCCGGCCCAGGCGAGACCAGCCCAGCGCTGGAGCGAGATCGCCTTCACGGTCGGCCGGTCTTCGTCTCGGATCACTTCGCCCCAGGCGCCGGCGTAGGCCGCACGAACCTGAGCCGAACTGCCACCGAAACAGAGCAGACGCTCGCCACTGGGGGTCAGGCAGGCCACGGCCCGCCAGTCTTGAGCACCCGTTGATTCAGACATACTCATTGTGTCGAAAGTCCCCGCCCGTCGGCGCTGTTCATTCGTACGCGAAACGGTCGAGATCGACCGAACCACTATTCCCGACGGGGCTTACATAAAAACGCGAAGTTCAAACGGGTGGCACGACGAACTTCAAGTCAAATGACTTGAAGCAACTCGGCCGTCCCAGAAATACAGTAGGGCGCCCAGACTTCCTCGGCAACTTCTGCCGCGTGCACTTTGGAGAAGCCTCACAGAAGATAAGGCAACTTCAATACCGCGACGGGGAGGGAACAAACTCTCGAGAAGCCAGGCGTGATGTGGAAACGATCGGCTTCGACCGAAGTCTCGGCCTAGACCGTCCGTCCCTACATCCGAAGAATTGTAACGACGCTCCTCCCCCAGGGCGAATAAATTCTCAAAAAATCGTTTTAAATCTTAGCCCAGCAAAGGGTTGTTCTTCGGGTATCCGAAAACGCTTGCGGTGAATTCGCTCGAAATCTGTCCGTCTAACGCGTCGACGCGCATCAATCTCAAGCACGGAATGCCGCGCGGTTCGACTCATCTGGCAGCCTCACCAAAACGCGGATACGCTTGAGGTCGTCCCAGACCAAAAACGTATCCTCGATCGAGAAATCTGTTGGACGACTTCAACGCCTCATCTCAAACCTTGACATGGAAAGCCTTTGTGCTCGCCGCTCTGGAGCCGCTTGCCTCGGGAGGCGATTTTGAGCTTCCTCCAAATTTGAATGCAGAACTGGTCGAACATGCGCTAAGCACGTTTCTCACTTTGGATGAAGGGGAAACGCTCCTCGCGCTCACCAAACAGCGCGTTGGATATGATCGAGGGCGAATGCTTGCAATCACGAACCAACGCGTGATTGGGGCTGCACCGTTCGGTGCGTCCCCGCGACTCCAAAATGAGCATAACCTGGTCGATACTAGCCAGGTTGAAGCCTGGTCAGTTTCGTTTGAACGAATGCCAAAGTCGATTACCGTCGGTGGAACTCTTGCACCTAAATTGTTCTTTGACAAAGAGTTCTTGCTGCTCCCTCACCGACTGCGGCACGATTCACGACATCGTCTCGCTGAAGCGCTTGTCTTGATCGGCGAGGGTGTCGGATCGTCAGACCCGCTGTCGCTTGTGTCCAACGACGCGCTCCAATCAGCGCGGAGCCGGCTGGCGACGTATCGCCCCACCGAAAATTCGGAACACCAACCGCGGCAACGATTTGTGCAGGTTCCGGCCCAAACCATTGTGACTCGCTTGCTCGTAGTTGCATGCATCGCAATCTACGCGTTGATGGTAACGCGTGGCGTGCCGATGATGGATCCGTCAGCGCCTGAACTCCTCAGCTGGGGTGGGGGATTTGGAATCGGGCTCGCGCTTCATCATGAATACTGGCGATTAGTCACACCAATTTTTCTGCATGGGGGATTGATTCACCTTTTGCTGAACATGGCGTGTCTCTGGCAGTTAGGACGATTTGTCGAGACGGTTTACGGCAGCATCGCATTCACGCTGATTTTCCTTTTCGCGGGAATTGGCGGATCGCTGCTCAGTGCCTGGTGGAATCCGCCGGCGGTTGGCGTCGGCGCATCGGGGGCGATCTTCGGTCTCATCGGCGCGTTACTCGTATTTCTCGCCGTGCATCGCAAGTCGATCCCGCTCAAGGCATTGAAGTCGATCCGAACGGGGATGCTCCTGTTTCTCGTCTATAACTTGTTGCCGGGATTGTTCATTCGTGCGATCGACACCGCTGCGCACGTCGGCGGCTTGCTTGCGGGCGCAATGGCTGCACTGTTTCTCACGCGACCCTGGCCAGTGAAGTCGCGTCATCAAGGATTGATTCGGCAACTCCTTTTGAGCGTCGTACCCGCCGCGATTCTGGCAGGGCTCGCAGTCGTTGCGATTCGCGATATCCCGAGGCGCGCCCCCGAAACCATTGCCGAGATAAAAGCTGAGGAATTGGCTCAGAAGAAGGCGACCGCTTTCAATGAGCTTCAGCGGCAGTGGGAAAAGCCGCTCGCGGAATTTCAGACCATTTCGCAGCGCTACACCAGCCTGTTGCCTCGGATTGACGAGAATCCGCGCGAAGATGCAACGACCGTGCGCGAGCTCGCCAAAATTGGTGGCGACACCGGCCGAATCGAAGAGACTCTAGGCAAGATTCGCGACACGATTTCCGATGCCGAACTTCGTGCAATGGCGGATGCGATCGTTACATCGCTCCGCCACTTCGAACTCGCCGTCGCCCGCCTCGGCGCAGCTACCGAAAATCGCAACAAATCGGCCCCTTATATTCAGGGGCCCGATGGCGTCAACACGCACATTCAAAGCTGCAAAGAATACATGCAGCGTTATGAAACGCTGATGGACGAATTCAAGGCGAAATATCACCTCGACTTCGCCCCAATCAAGCCAGCGAAATAACGCGTTCAACCCGGCGCGAGCAGCACCTTGCCGCTACGTCCCACGACCTCGGCCGCGCGAACGGCGTCGGCAATCGAAGTCAGCGGTATCGTTTGGCCTGAGTCGGTCGAGAGAATGCCTTCGCGAATCATTGCGAAGATCTCGCGAAATAGGCCAAGGTTTTTCAGCTTCGATCGCGCGTTCATCCAGTAACCAAGCCAGAAGCCTTCGATGATTCGTTTACCCGCAATCATCGCCCGCGGATCAAAGTGAATGTCTTGATCCGAAAGAAGGCCATAAACGAGCATATGTGCGTCTTCACCAAGGCTCTTGAACACCTGCGAGCCGGTTTCGCCGCCGACGGGATCGATGGCGTATCGCACTCCCTGGCCGCCAGTGATCGCGCGAACCTGTTCGTCGATCGGTCCCTCCGATGAGGAAATAACCGCGTCGCCCCCCAGCGCCTTGAGTTCGTCGATCGCCTCGCGGCGGCGGACGACGTTGAGCGTCTTGAAGCCATCATGCTTGCCGAGCTTGATGATCATCTTGCCCAGCGTCGAACCCGCGGCGGACTGGAGCAACCACTCGCCCTTGGGAACCGCCAGAACGTGGCGCGTCATCGCAATGGCAGTCGCCGGATTGACCAGAAACGACGCTGCCTGTTCGTCGGGGATATCGCTGGGAACGGGAATCGCGCGAATCGCCGGAATGACCGCCTTCTCGGCCCAGTTGCCGCCGGCGGAGTTGATCACGGCGACACGTTTACCCTTGAGGAACTGCCCATAGATCCCTGGACCAGCTTTCTCAACGACGCCAACACCTTCAAATCCCGGTGTGGCGGGAAGCGTCGGCAGCACGCCGTAGCGCCCGCGAACCACGAGCAGGTCGGACGGATTGATCGGGCTGGCGATCATCCGCACGAGCACTTCTCCCTTGCCTGGCTTGGGCTCAGGGATGTCGACGAGCTTCAGGACCTGGTCGGGCTGGCCAAACTGTTCGAAGCGAATCGCCTTCATCGGGCTATGGTCTCGCGGGCTTGGGATTGCGGCGGCAAGACGATATCCTAAACCCTGAACCCGCGCCTCGGAACCCCTTTTCAGGATCCGTATCGATGTCTCGCGACCCGATCGTCACCACCGACTGGCTTGAAGACCACCTCAACGACCCAAATGTGCGTGTGGTCGACATCCGTGGATCCGTCACGACGCGTCCCGAAGGCCCAGGCGTCGAAGTCGCGACCTATCGCGGCGCGCCCAAGGAATTCGAGGCCGCCCACATTCCCGGCGCGGTATTTATCGACTGGACCAGCGACATCGTCGACCTGAACGACCCCGTTCCCGCCCAAATCGCGCCACCCGAACGCTTCGCCGAAGCGATGGCCGAACGTGGCATCGGCGACGACACTCACGTGGTCGCCGTCGACCATATGGGCGGCCAGTTCGCCACGCGGCTCTGGTGGGCGCTCAACTATTACGGCCACAAAAACGTCAGCGTGCTCGATGGCGGCTGGAATCGCTGGGTTGAGGAAGAGCGAACAACCTCGGCGGAGATTTCCAGCTATCCCAAGGCCAATTTCACTCCTCGCGTCCGCCCCGAAATGAGGTCGACGGCTGAAGCGGTGATGGAGCGCAAGGCC
Source organism: uncultured Isosphaeraceae bacterium (assembly GCA_945957605.1). GTDB lineage: Bacteria > Planctomycetota > Planctomycetia > Isosphaerales > Isosphaeraceae > CAMFLR01. The sequence goes on along the minus strand of CAMFLR010000001.1, from coordinate 562,442 downwards.
GATCCACGTGTTCTGGTGATCGACGCACGCGATGCGGGCCAATACACCGCCGCACGTCGGCGCGGTCCACGCGGCGGGCACATTCCGGGCGCGATCAATTTGCCCCGCGAGCTTTTCTTCGCTGAAGGTGGCGGTTTCCGCACGCTTGACGATCTTCGCGCCCAGCTCGCAGCGCATCGCGAAGTCTCGCCCGATCGGCCGATCATCGCCTATTGCAATGGCGGCGTCGCGGCGACGATTGTGTTGTTCAACCTCGCGAGGCTGGGATACACCGACCTCTCAAACTACGACGGTTCCTGGAACGAGTGGGCGTATCGCATGGATTTGCCCGTCGAGCCGGCGGTTGACGCTTAGGCAAACAAGAAACGGGACACCCGCTCAGATGAGCAAGTGTCCCGTTTCGATATTCGACTGTTCAAAGAGCGAATTACTTCGGCGCCGGCGGCTTGCGGACCAGCGTGATCTCTTCGAGATCGGGGGCAGCTTCGTCGCCTTCGGTGCGGTCGAATGACGACCAGCGCACGTGGTCTTTGCCCACTTGCACAAGCATCTGAGTTGCAGTGGCGGAAGTACCGTCGTGGCTAACTCCACGGGTCTTGATCACCCAGCCCTTATCGGCGTGTGACCATTCGCCTTCCGAGAAACCGCCCTTCGAGTCGAACAACCACGAGCGGATGTGCTTCTTCGCCGGGTCCCAACCGATGCGCTGGGTTCCTTTGATCGCGGTTTTGCCGTCGACCATGATGGTGAAGTCGCGCAGGAGATAGTGCTGGTCGTCAGACCACTTAACGGAAGTGGAAACAACGGCCTGATCGCTCTCCGTCACCCAGTCGCCGACGAGCCATTCGAGTTCTTTGAGACGCTCGGGAACGCTACGCCCGTCCGACGCGCGGTCGGTGAGGCACGACTGAAGCCATTTGCCGTTCTGCCGAACGTAAACGACCGAGTACTTCGTGCGTTCGACGCGCGACTCGTCCTCGACGCCTTTGATGATCGAGTGACCGTTCTCGATGATCACGTCGGGGCTCACGAACTGGAGCGAGTTGACTTTGATCTCAATCTTCGACTTTGGCGTGTTGGCGAAGTAGTCACCGAAACGGGACTCGATCGCGGCACGCCCCTTGGTCTCGCCGTTTTCGTCGTGAATCTGGGCGTCTTCGGTGAATGTCGCCGAAATCGCCTTGGCGTCACCGGCGTCGAATGCCTTGGTGAATTCGCCCACAAGGCCGAGTAGCGCGGCCGCGTCGGCCTTTTGTTCGGGTGTCAGCGGCGCAGCCTTCTCCTCGGCCAGCACGGCTGGCGCGAGGAGCAGCGACAGGAAAACGGCCGAAAGCTTCTTCATATCGGCACCTTTGATGAAATCGAAAATGGTTTGTCCTGGAGCGCTTATTACTTCGAGAAGTTCAAACCCGGGTCTTCGTTGCCGTTGCCCACGAGCCGGAAGTTGAACTTGTTCGTGCCGTCCCACAGCACTCGACCCGCAAGCGGCGGGCCGTCGGTTTGATTCAGCGCCAGCACGCCGTCCTGATAGGTCGAGGTGCCCTTCAGCGGCTTGGCCTGGCCCTTGTTATTCACGGTCCAGGTGAAGTTGCCGTCGGCCGTCCGTTCGAGCGTGATCGTCACGTCATTCGACGGCTTGGCCGTGAAGGTGCCTACCAGTTCCGCACCTGGCGGAATTGGCGGTGCGGCCGGCGCGGCAGCAGCGGCTGAGTTGTTAGCAGCAGCAGCGTCGGCGGGGGGCGGAGTGTTTTCTTCAGTCGTCACGCGAGCGAGACGCTTGATGAGAGGGTCGTTGGGCATGAGCTTGACGATCTCGTTGTACTCAGCAGCAGCGGCTTCCGCCGAGCCCTGAGTCGTGTAGAGATACGCAAGCACGAACCGCGACGCTGCATCGCTCGGATTGTCGGTGCGATACTTCTCGAGCGTACGCAACTGCGCGGTGTAGGTGTCGACATCGGGATAGAGCGAGATCAAGGTCGTCCAGTCCCAGCCGGGGCCGGCGGAAAGCACCGCGTAGAGCGACGTCGACGAGTCCTTGTATTGCCCCAGCGCGAACAGCGTAACGCCGCGGAATTCATGGGCGTTCGCGTCGTTCGGAGTCGCCTTGATTGTCTGGTCGAGCAGAGCGAGAGTTCCGGGATAATCACCCTGTTTGAAGGTGTCGCGTGCCTGATCGAGGGCACTCATCGCGGGTTCGACTGTATCGGCCGCAGGCGCAACAGCCGCAGGGTCGATTGGCTGCTGGTAGTCGTAAGCCGTCGTCGCGACTGCACCGCCATTGTAGGGAATGCCGCTGGCGGCATATCCGTAGAACGGGTTCGAGTACGACGAATAACCCCAGCCGTAGGAATACGGGTTGTATCCCCAACCACCAGCAAGGCCGTAGCCCAGGCCCAGGCCGATACCGAGCCCGGCAAGGCCATAACCCCAGCCGCCGTATCCACCGTAACCCCAACCACCGTAGCCGCCATACGGGTAGTGGCGGTAACCAGGGTAATGAGCGCCCCAGTAGCCGTTCACCCAGTTCGAGTGGTACGGGTAGTTCGCGCGATTGTAGACGCCGTTGTGGTAATTGCCGGCGAAGTTGTTGTTGCCGCCGACCCGGTTGAAATTGTTGTTATTGACGTTGATCGGACGGTTGTTGAACGTGTTACCGCCGCGGTTGATGTTGCCATTGTTGATGGCTGTACGGTTACCGCCGAAGTTATTCACCTGACCGCGATTGATGTTGCCATTGTTGATCGGAGCGCGGTTGGTGAAATTGTTGGCCGGCGCACGGTTCACAAAGTTGTTCGTCTGCGGCCGGTAGCCCCCGCCCGCGAAGCCTGTGGACGGATGATATCCCCCCATATTTGCGGGTCGATATCCACCGCCGCCATAACCCCCGCCGCCGCGGAAACCGCCGCCTCCACCGCCACCGCGGAAGCCACCTCCGCCACCGCGGGCTCCTCCACCACCACCGCGTGCGAACGCCTCAGGCGCTCCAAGCGCAAGCATCACCGCCGCCATCAGGGCGGCCACTAGCGAACTCTTACGGATACGACGTCTCACGGGTGTTCTCCCCTTGATGACTTGACGCAAGGGCCAAATCGTCGCGACGCAACGTGGGCCAACGTAGTCACATTTCTAGCATCCCACATGCCGCCCGCGCCGAGAAGTGGCTATTCGTCAGCGTCTTACGCCAAGTCTAGATCGTGTACCGCAAGAAAATACGAACTCACAACGTATCCACGCGCAACTTGAGAAGCGTCTGGCTATCAAACTGAGCGCAATACTGCTCATTTCTCTGGAAAATCGCTGCGCCATGATTGTGTCATGTCACACCATAATCATGGCATCCGACGCGATTCGAGACAGTTGGATTTGGGCGGAAACTTGCCCAGATTACCATCTACGTGCGTTTTGATACCCAACTCTTGCAAGCCTGAACCGGCGATGCCATCGTTTCCGTTTGCCGAGTGCGGAGCGAGCGGTCCGCCTGCTGTTGATGGATTTGGGATGTGCGTCTGGGATACGGGAGAATGCTGATGGCAGACCTCGATCAGAAACCGAAGGTAGGAGCGAGTCGTCGCGACTTCCTCAGAGGCTCGGGCATTGCAGCGGCTACGGCCGTGATCACCGGCCCAGCGGTGGCTTCGCTCGACGAGGCCAAGGCGGCGGAGCCGGAATACAAGGTTGTTGCCGATACCGTAACGCTCAAGTTGCAGGTCAACGGCAAGGAACTCTCGACCGAGATCGAACCGCGCTGCACCCTGCTCGACACCTTGCGCAACCGGCTCGACGTGACCGGTCCGAAGCGGGTTTGCGACCGCGCGAGTTGTGGCGCTTGCACGGTGATTATCGACGGTGCAACCGTTTACTCGTGCACCACGCTCGCCATTGCCTGTCAGGGCAAGAAGGTGGAGACGGTTGAGAGCTTCGACACCGGCCCCACGGGCGTTCCCCACGCCTTCGTTCAGCACGACGGCCTGATGTGCGGCTACTGCACGCCTGGCTTCGTGACCGCCTGTAAGTCACTTCTCGACCGCAACCCGAACCCGACACTCGACGAAGTTCGCAAGGGTGTCGACGGCAACATTTGCCGTTGCGGAACATATATTGGTGTGCTCGAGGCGGCGCTCGCCGCGGCCAAAGCGATGAAGGGAGCCTGACCGATGCCCACCAATTGGCCCGAGAATCCCAAGATCATCGGCACACGCGTCACGCGGCTCGACGGTATGGCCAAAGCCACCGGCCGTGCCAAGTATCCTTCGGACTCCCATCCCGAAGGAATGCTCTTCGGCGCGATGCTTTACAGCCCGCACGCACACGCCAGGATCAAATCGCTTGACTTCAGCGCCGCGGAAAAGCTGCCGGGCGTGAAGGCCGTGCTTCCGGCTGGAAACATCAAGGCGGGAAGCCTCGTGCGTTTCCAGGGTGACGACATCGCTGCCGTCGCCGCTGAGACCGAAGAGCAAGCGCTCGACGCGATCCGGGCGATCAAAGTCGAGTACGAAGTCCTCCCGCACGTCGCGACCGAAGAGCAGGCTCGTGCCGAGGGAGCGCCTGAAGTCTTCAAGGGCGGCGGCATCGTCAAGAATGTCCGCAAAGGACGATCGGTCACGATTGGCAAGCCAGACGACGCGTTCAAGGGCGACGATGTTGTAACGATCGAGGCGAGCTACAGCGCTCCGGTCATCACGCACGTTTGCCTCGAACCGCACGGTTTGACAGTGCGCTGGACGCCGGAAGGCAAGATCGAAGCGTGGGCCAGCACGCAGGCCGTCGGCCCAACGGCGAACGAACTCGCCGGCGCGTTCGAGATTCCCATCACCGACGTCACGGTTCACACCGATGTGATGGGCGGCGGCTTCGGCTCGAAGTTCGGTGCGGATATCTGGGGTGTCACTGCGGCCAAGCTGTCGAAGAAGGCCGGCGGACTACCCGTCCGCATGTTCCTCGACCGTGCTCACGAGCACATGGGCGGCGGCAATCGTCCCAGCGCGATTGCTCACGTGAAGCTCGGCGCGACGAAAGAAGGCAAGCTCATCGGCATGATCGCCGAAACGAGTGGAACTGGCGGTGCTGGTGCGGGATCTGCTTTCCCGCTGCCTTATGTCTACGCCGTTCCGGCCTCTTCGCGCACGCACTCCGACATCTTCGTGAATGGCGGCAATGCCCGCGCTATGCGTGCTCCAGGTCACCCCCAGGGTTGCCTGGTAATGGAAGCCGCGATGGACGACCTGGCTGACAAGCTAGGAATGGATCCACTCGCATTCCGACTCAAGAACCTCAAGCCGACCGACATGGTCGAAGACGGCTTCTCCAAGCCGACTGTCGACCGCACGCCGGTCTATCATGATGAAGTTGAAATCGGCGCCGAATTGATCGGCTGGAAGAACAAGTGGAAGCCGCGCGGTCATGTGAACGGTGGCAGCCCGATCCGTCACGGCTTGGGCATGGCGCTTCACCAGTGGGGCGGCGGAGGTCCACCGACCAACCAGGTCGCTTGCACGATCTTCCCAGACGGTGCCGTCGAGATGAAGACGGCCACTCAGGACATCGGTACAGGCGCGCGGACGATCTTCGCGATCATCGCCGCCGAAGTGCTTGGCCTGAAGGTGACCGATATCACGTCGAACATCGGCAACAGCACGTTCCCGCCCGGCCAGCCGTCCGGCGGTTCGACAACGACTCCCGCGATGAGCCCGCCGGCCCTCAACGCCGTCACGCTCGCCCGCGACGAGTTGTTCACAAAGCTTGCGCCGGCCCTCGCCGCCAATCCGGAAGACCTCTCGCTGGCTGATGGCCAGGTGCTGGTCAAAGGCGTGGCGAAGATGGCCTGGAAGGACGCCTGCCGCAAGCTCGGCATGCAGCCGATCTCGGTGGTGGGCAAGTCGTCGCCGGGCCTGGCGTCGCAGCACGGCGGTGTCGCTGGTTGCCAGTTTGCCGAAGTGACGGTCGACATTGAAACCGGCGTCGTCCGGCTCAAGAAGATCGTCGCCGTTCAGGACACCGGTCTGATCATCGACAAACTCACCTGGGAAACCCAGGTGTACGGCGGCGTGATCGGCGGCCTGAATTACGGCCTGTTCGAGGAACGCATCATGGACCCGACCTCGGGCATCATGCTCAATCCCGACATGGAGCTGTACAAGCTCGCCGGCGCTTCGGACATTCCCGAAATCGTCGTCCACGCGTATGAAACGCCTGCCATGAAGGCCCGCGGTGTGATCGGCGTCGGTGAACCGCCGACGGTCTCGACAGCAGCCGCAATCGGCAATGCCGTGGCGAACGCCATCGGCGTCCGCGTCCCGCACTGGCCGATGAGTCCGAAGAACGTCCTCGACGCGCTCGCTTCCAAAGAAGGGAAGGCCTGATCCATGAAGGCTTTTGAATACGTTTCCCCCAGCTCGGCGGAAGTGGCGGTCAAGGCGCTCGACGGGGTCGATGCGGCCCCGCTCTCAGGCGGTACCGACCTGATCAGCCGAATGAAAGACCTGGTCACCAGCCCCAAGCGGGTTGTTTACCTCAAGGACATCTCCGCGATCGCCGGCGTGAGCGGCGACGCCGCTTCGGGTCTGACGATCGGCGCAGAAACCACGCTGGCGGCCCTGCTGTCGAGCAAGGTCGTCAAGGAGAGCTATCCCGCTCTCTGGCAGGCGGCCTCCGAAGTCGGCACACCGCAGATCAAGAACATGGCGACGGTCGGCGGCAATCTCTGCCAGCGTCCGCGCTGCTGGTACTACCGCGCAGGTTTCGGCCTCCTTCCCACGAAGGACGGCAAAAACATGGTGCGTGAGGGAGATAATCGCTACCACGCGATCTTCCACACCGATGGCGACGCGCTGTTCGTCAGCCCGTCGAGCCTCGCCGCGCCGCTGATCGCGCTGGGTGCGACGGCGACGATTCTTGGGCCGAAGGGAGAGCGGACGATTCCGGTCGCTTCGCTCTACCAGATTCCCAAGAAGGCCGACGATCGCGAACTGACGATCGCTGCTAACGAGATCGTTACCAAGGTCACCGTTCCCGCCGCCAAGGGCAAGAATGCGTCGTACGAGGCCCGTCAGAAGGCCGCGCACGACTGGCCGCTCGTCATGGCGTCGGTCAACCTTGATCTCGACGGCAACACGGTGAAGTCGGCCAGCGTGATCGTTTACGGAGTTGCGCCGGTTCCCTACCGCGCAGAAGCCGCCGAGAAGGCGATCACCGGCAAGGCTGTGAACGCCGAGTCCGCTGCGGCGGCCGGTGACGCCGCTGTGCAGGGGGCAAAGCCGCTTTCCGACAACGGCTACAAAATCCCGCTGACGAAGAGCGTCGTGAAGCGTGCGTTGCTGGCGGCGGTGGGCAATCGCTACTGGGAAGAGGGCTAAGCCAATGCATGGCGACGACCCCGCGATGGACCAACCAACGGAATCGAATCCGGACCCTAGGCCCGACTCGCCTTCGTCCGAGGGCGAGTCGGAAACGGAGACACCGGGCGTGCCGTGCCGTCACCTTCGCAACAAAGGTGCTTACGTCTACAACGGCATCTACGGCGTTCCGCACGACGATTACGACAACACCATTTTCTGGTGCGGCCAGACCCTCAAAGGGTTCGGTCCCGACGACGAGATGGTGGGACGACAAGACTGCTCGTGCGAAACCCGTTCGTGCTATCAACCGCTTTGATTGACAGGCCGATCTAAACCAAAACCTCGCGTTCCGGTGCACGCCGGATCGCGAGGTTCTTCATTTCGAATCACAAGTTCACTGCCATCGCGAAGTTTCGAGTTGGGTGCCACTCGCTTCGCCAGTGTCTGCCCGTTTTCTCTCGCATAAAAGAGCGCTGGGATAGCCAGTAGCTCCCGAATTCTGATGCATCGAAGCTTCAACGCGAATTCCTCAGCAACGCGTGCAACCCGCGCGACGGCACCCTGCGCCACCCCTTATGCGGCACAAAAATCGGCCTGTATCCGCCGCTGCCCGAAACGAACGCGCCGCGATGTCCGTGCCAGCCGTTCCCTCCTGAGTACGCGCTCGTCGTCCAAGCCCCACCGCGCCAGCCTCGATGATGATGCGACCAGCCGCCGCTTTGCATCGTCACACCGCGATGGCCGCCGTGTCCATGATGCCCAACGTGTGCGGCGTGACCGCCTCCATGTCCGTGATGGCCGCCGCCTCGCGCGAATGCCTCAGTCGCCGGCAAGAAAGCGAGCGTTCCTACCAGTGCGGTCAGCCTAACCACTCCTCCCAACGTCATCGGAAAGCACCGCATGGCATTCTCCCCTCTCTGAGTTCAGGGCCAATTTCGGTTGTCTCGACAACCTTGGTTACGGCGCGATGGCTTCCTTGGTTCTCGCAATCTCCACGTATCCAGATCTTTTTACCATCAAGGCATAAAAACCGGCGGTCAAAACGATTCTTCGATTCAGATCACGCTTGTCACTTTCGAACTTTCTGCGCATATTTCATACGAGTGATATCGGGTGCCTGGGTCAGGGCGTCCCGGTCACGTCATTTCTCACCCCATTTCTTCTCGAGGCATCTCACACGAAAGGTGACCACGATGGGTGACAAGGCTCCGAAAGACAAGGCGAAGAAAGACAAGATCAAGGACGCGAAGAACGCCAAGACCGCTGCGTCGAAGAGTGCGAAGACGGAGGCCGCGAAGGCCCCCACGAAGAAGTGAGAATCGCCTGAGCGGTTGATGCTTCACGTCCCAACAAAATCACAGGCCCTCGTGCCGGTCGTGGATTCACGACCGGCACGAGGGCCTGCTGCATTGAATTGTGCGGAACCGAGAATCCCGCCCGCACCAGGGGAATCAGAACGGTGTCGCGGCGGCATTCCCCTTGGTCGCCGGTGGCACGGGCGTGGGCCGCTGCCCTGCGACTCCCGGTTGTGCAGCGGGGGGCACCGCAGCCGGGGCGGCGAGTTCCGTCGTAGGCGTCGTCTCGACAACGCGTACGCCTCGGAACCCCACATAAGGCAACTTGGTATCAACTTTGCGCCCTTCACGCCAGGCAACAAACCAGCGCTTCGAGCCACCTTTTACAACAACTTGTGGAGGCGTCGATCGGCTCGCTGTGGGACCCGTTGGATTCACGAGCACCTGCCCGCGAATCGATTGATAATAGCGCGAGTCGAACCAGTCCGTCGTCCATTCCCACGCATTTCCCGCCATGTCGATTGGGCCATACGGCGACTGGTCGAGCGGATATGTATTCACCGGATCGATCTGATTGGGGACGCGCGGTTTCGACCACGTTGGCTCCGACGATCCCCAGGGATAGAGCCGTGAGTCGGTCGAACGCGCTGCGGCTTCCCACTGCGCCTCCGTCGGCAACGACTTTCCAGCCCAGTCGCAATACGCCTTGGCTTCGAGCATCGACACGTTGGTAACAGGATCTTCTTCGGTTCGAGTTTTGGGGGCGTCCTTCGCAGCCGCCTTGGTCGAACGCTTCCGCCCCGTTTCCTTGAGATAAAGCTCGTACTGCCGATTCGTCACTTCATGCTGATCAATATAATATGTTGACAGCTTCACCTGGTGCGCCGGCCCCTCGTCGGGAGTGCCGTCGTTACGACCGAGCGTGAAGGTATCGCCGGGAACGAGAACCATCACGGCGCCGTCGCGATCGCTCACGATTTGATAGGGCCAGCCCGAGGTGTGCACGCCCGAATCAGGCTCGATGTGAAACCCTGACGGGAGCGGCTTGGTGGGAACCTTGCCACGCGATGCGGCCGAACCTTCCGACGGAGCCTTCGGCGACTCGCCCGTGTTCACGGGAAGTTGCACCGTCGCATCTTTGGGCATCGCGGGCGAGATCGTCGCGTTCGGCGTGTCGGCAGCGACGACCACCGTTGGCGGAGGATTTTCCGCGGGTGCAGGCTTCTTTTCGGTGGGAGTCGTCGCAACGACAACCCCGTCATCCACGAAAAGCGGAAGCTGCTGTTTCGGGCGTTCGAGCGCAGCCTTGGCCTGATCGGCGGTCTTCGTCTTGGGGTATGACTTCGTGATGCGTTCGAGCGCGGCGGTCGCTTCCTTGATCTTGCCATTCTTCGCGAGTTGGCGGGCGTTTGAAAGCGCGTTCACCGCTTCTTGCTCGACCTGCGGATTCGCGCCGGGATTCGACGGCGCAGTCGCGACGGTCGCTCCGCCCTTCATGCCCGCACCTTCGTCAATCACCTCGCTGAGGTCTTCTGGAGGCGCGCCGAAAAACTGGCGATAGACCACGACGACTCCACCGATCGCAACGAGCGCGACCAATGCGCCGATGGCCATGCGAACGCGTGCGCGTGTTTCCTGAGTATCAAGCTCGGGCGTTTCCTCGACGAGCACGCCCTTACCCTTGGCGCGAGGCGAGTCGGGGTTGCGAGGCGTTTTTTTATCGCTCGATTTGGACTTTGATTTCGGTTTGGGCGCTTCCGCGGCCTTGGCGGCTTCGGCCTCTGCCTCTTCGCGATCGCGCCTGGACCTGCGGTCGCGACGTGGCGGTCCTTCGTCTTCGGGCTCGGGTTCAGCCTTCCAGAGACGGGGCAGAGGCTGCCCGGCGGCTGGATTGGTTGGGCGAAGACGCTTCGGATCTTCCGCGTCGGCCATAGCGCAACGCTTCCCTTCTCAACGACTTGTCCGGTGAGACATAACTCACGGCGATTTCCCTAGCTTAACTCTCCACGCGTGCGTGAACAAGGTGAAGCGTGAATCGTTGGATCGAGTCAGCATTTCGCTGATGCCTCCCCAAATCACGCCCATTTGGCTACGATCGGCGCGATTTGACCTTCGCCCCAACTGAGAATCTGCCATGCCGTTATACGTTTTACTTCTCGCCGGCGTACTGCTGTCGCCAGCGGAAACTGATTTCAAACCGCTCCTCAACGGCGACCTGGCGACAACGTTCGACCTGATCAAGATCGAAGCCGCCGATGCGAGCCTGACAGACGGCGAGATCCGCATCGCAGGCAAGTCGCGCGGCTATCTCGCAACCAAGACCGAATACAAGAACTTCGTGCTGAAATTCGAATGGATGCTCGAAGTCCCCGATGACGTAAAACCAGCCGAGGTTGAAGCGAACAGCGGTGTGCTCGTGCGAATCAAACCGCCGCACGTCGTCTGGCCAGAGTGCATCGAATATCAAATCGGTGCCGACGATCCTGGCAGTCTTTTCGGCCTGAAAGCTCAGTTCGAGGCCAAAACCAGCGCGAATTTCCAGCGCCAGGCATATAAACAGCCGGGCGAATGGAACGAAGCGGAAATCGAGGCGAACGAAGAAAAAATCATCGCCAAGCTCAATGGAATCAATGTAAACGTCGGCAAGATGGCAAAGCCCGTCAAAGGACCGATCGGCCTGCAGTCACAGAATGGAGCCGTTCGATTTCGCCGATTGCAGATCAAGAGCCTGGATGCTGAAAAGTAAATCACACTATCATGCGAATATAACTTCCATTTCGCTCAATTATCCCTATACCGCGCGTGGCAGGCCTTGCAGCTTTTCCCGACTGCGTTAAAGGCCGCTTCGAGCGTCTTGGAGGAGTCTACCACTTTCGGACCATCCGTTTTGGTTAGCGACTCATGGAAGCCAATCGCGGCGCGTTCTGCTGTCGCCATCTCCCGCTGAAATGCCGATCCCTTTTCCTTCGATTCAGGAAGCCGCGCGCTTTCGCGGAATAATTCCACGAGTTGAAGCGCATCGTCGCGATTCTGATTTGCCGCCGGAAATCCCAACTTTTGAGCCGCCTTCAAACGATCCCAACGCTCGTCAACCTTCACCATCAACTCAACCAAGTCGGCAACTTTCGATTGCTCGGGAAATGTATCTCCCGCTCGAGCGAGTTCATCAGCGGTAGGCACAGTAAATTCGCGTGCCGATGTGTACAGGCCAAGATAATCCGCAGACGTTCCGGCGATTTTTAGCCAGTCAACCGCGCGCTCGTTTGTCCATCCTTCGACCGCAATCTCGCAAACCGCGGCAGCCGCTGGTCCGCGATGCGTTCCGTGGTGGCAGTGCACATAAATCGGGCCGGGAAGCGATTTCACTGCCTTCACCATTCTCACGGCTTGCGAGCGAGGCACGCCGTCGTAACCGATCGGCAGGTGGACATAACGCATGCCGAGCTTGCGCGCCGCTTCAATATCAGGTGCAACGCCATCGACGCTAATGATTGTCTTGATGCCCAACTTCTGCAGAGCCGTTAATGCTTCGAGACCATGCGGGTCGCCGCCGCTGTAGAGATTGGAGCTGAGTTTATACGTGTTCTCAATCCTTGCGATTTGTAGCTTTTGTGGGGCGGGTTCCTTTGAAGTCGTTTGCTTGGCTTGCTGATCCTGAGCAACGACATGAGATGCGACAAAAAGGACGATCCATCCGGCAAACTTCGACACCAACTTCATGAGTCGAGATCCTTCGGAAATCCAATTCAACGAAAGGCGGGACCGGCGCGAAACCGGTCCCGCGCTTTCCCATTTACTTCGCGTCCGAGTCCGACCGGAACGGAGTGACCGGCAAACCAGCCACGCTGTAGAGATTGGCGACCGGATTGTCGGCCCAGGCGTAGCGCACGGCGGTCGGCTCTTTCACGCCTTCAGCCGAGACCTCAACAGTATCGGTCCCGACGATTTTCGCCTTCGCCCAAACGTATTTCCCGTCCTTGCCGGCGATCGCGAATCCCTTGATCTCGGGAACGTCGAACGCCTTCAGCCCGCTACCCACGTGGTTGAATCTCACGGTCGCCTTATCGCCCTTAATCGACAGCGACGCGAACTGCGGGCTGCGGTAGGGCACGTTGACGCCGTAATCGTTCGCGAGAGCCCAACGAGCAAGGCGCTTGGCGACGTTTTGCTTGTCGCGAGGGTGAATGTCCTGCGTTTCGCCCAGGTCGGCGATCACGGCCTGACCGGTCTTGGGCAACCGGTTCATGGTGAGTGTTTGTGCTTCGCGAAGCTCGGCCCAGTTGCTATCGCCAGGCTGCGGACGCTCAGCCAGAAAGTCGGCGAGTTGAACCCAGTAGAACGAGAAGTCACCGATTCCCCACTCGTCGCGCCAGCTCTTGATCATGAGCGGGAACATATCACGATACAACTTGGCGTTTCCGGTGTTCGACTCACCCTGGTACCAGATCGCGCCACGAATGCCGTAGCCGATTGTCGGCTTGAGCACGCCGTTGTAAATGTTTGCGGGGCGATGCTGACCGCGCATCGCGTCGGCGGGACCATTCGGGCGACGAGGCGCCGGCTTCTTCTCGGCTTTCGCCTTCTCCGCCGCAGCTTTCCACTCGTCGAGCTTCTTCTGGAATTCGATTTCAGCCTTGGGAGCGTCGGCCTCTTGCTTCTTCCAGTTCGACATCAAATCGGCATACTTCGAGTCACCTTCAAGCAAGTCGCGACGAATCCAGGCCTCGCATGACGATCCACCCCAGGCGTTGTCGATCAGGCCGATCGGCACGTCAAGCGTTTCATAAAGCTGCCGACCGAAGAAGTAGCCAACGGCCGAAAATCCACGGACCGACTGCGGCGAGCAAAGCTCCCACTTACCCTTGAAGTCGCTCTGCGGTTCCTGCGTTCCAACGAGCGGCACGGTGATGAGACGAATCTTGGGATACTTCGCAGTGAGCGATTCAAGGTCGGCGTCGTTCGCCGCGCTGACGCTCCACTCCATGTTCGACTGGCCCGAGCAGATCCAGACCTCGCCAACCAGCACGTCGTCGATCACGATCGTGTTTTTGCCGCTGATGCTCAACGAGTGCGGGCCACCGGCCGGCATCGGGTCGAGCGTGACCGACCACTTACCGTCCTTGCCGGCCTCGGTCGTCTTTACCTGGCCGTTGATTCCAACCTTAATGGCCTCGCCGGGCTGAGCCCAGCCCCACACCTTGTCCTTGGCGTTGCGCAGAAGAACCATGTGCGGCGTGAACAGGGCGGGCAACTTCACATCGGCTTGTACCGACGAAACGAACAGGGCACCTGCGAGCGTGCCCAGCAGGGCAGCCCATCGTGTCAGGCGAGCGGCAATCATGGAAGAAAACCTCGAGGGTAGGAACGCAGGCAAGTGGGTGAGAATAGAGAGTTTAACCGCGCGCTGGGACCGACTCCACAGGTCACCGCGCACGAATCGTGCTCCTCACTTCCGCGTAAATCACGAATTTCACCCCTTGACCGCCGAACTTCGCACGCCTATTCTTCACCTAACTTAATAAGTCAGGTGATGGCACCAGGAGGTGGCAGGTGTCGGAGACAGATCCGAGTCCGCGCGAGCTTGATGTGCTCAAGGCGCTCTGGGAAATAGGGTCGGGCACCGTTCGCGAGGTGCATCGCAAGATGTGCCCCGACGACGAACTCGCGTTCAACACAGTGCAAACCTTGCTCCGGATCATGGAAGAGAAGGGGCTGGTGCGACATTCAGCAAACGGCCGCGTGTTCGTCTACGAGCCGACGTACAGCCGCGATCGCGTCACCTCGCGCATGTTGCACAAGGTGTTCGACGGCGCGATCGACCAGGCTGTTCTGAGCCTGTTGCAAGCCAAGGACGTGAGCGAGGCCGAGCTGCGCGGGCTCGAACGTCTCATCGCATCAGCGCGAAAACGAAAGGCATCTGAAGGCGACTCAACGAACAAGGAGGGCTGAAATGATCGACCAGTTTGGCACCGTTCCGCAGCTTGTCACCTCAGCGTTTGCCGTCCTTCTCGTTGTGAGTGCGGGCTCGCTCGCCACACGCCTTTGCCGCCAGCCAGTGCATCGTGTGCAGGTGATCTTACTCACCCTCATCGGTGCGCTGATCGCTCCATGGCTTTCGTTGCTGCCCGCGATTCCCCACTGGTCGGCCGACGTACTTCCTGCGGAGCCTGCGCGGCGGCAGTTTGTGTCTGCGGCTTCCAGCAGTATGCCGCAGCCGCAAGCAATTGAACGTTCGACGGAAACAACCGCCAATCCGGTTCGCCCGATTGCGAATCGAGCTCAGCCGGCAAAGATGCCACCCGCCGCGGAATCGCGTTCTTCTCCTGCAATCATCGAGCAGCCACAGGGAAAAACGCTTTCGTTTGCGTCGCTCATTCTTGTCGGATATGGCGCAATCATCGTGGGGTTCATCGCCTGGTGGCTCTTTGGCCAGATCGCACTCTGGTTGCTTACGAGAAACGCCACGCCGGCTTCCAGCGAGCTTTGTGCGATCTTGAACGAAGTCGCAGGACGTGCCGGAGGGCGGGTGCGACTTCTCGAAAGCAGTCGCATCGCGCTTCCCGCGACCTACACGTTTCTGCGTCCCGTCATTCTCCTGCCATGCGGGCTCGACGCCGAAGCCGATCGCGAGTTGATTCGATATATGCTGGCTCATGAATGGTCGCACGTCGAACGACGGGACTCGTGGGCTTGGAGTTTCACCTGTCTGGCGAGCGCTCTGTTGTTCTATCAGCCGCTGTTCTGGTGGCTGCGGCGTCAGCTTCGACTCTGCCAGGATTTTCTCGCCGACGCCCGCGCCGCGGCGAGCGGATCGCCCGAAGACTATGCATCCCATCTCGTACGTCTCGCCCGCTTTCAAACCTCGGGCCGCTATCTCCCTGCGCTGGGGATTAGCGACCGGCGGTCCAACCTCTCCCGGAGGGTGACGATGCTTGTACAGAATCGTGAACCACTGGCGTTGCGCTGTCGGACGATCTGGAGCCTGACGGCCGCTTCAATTGCATGTGGTGTCATCGTCGCGGCCTCGAGCCTGCGTCTCAACGCTGCCACAACTCCCGACGAACCCGTCGCGAAGCAAGAGGCCAAAAAGGCCGAAGCCGACCGTGTTTGGAAATGCCACCTCGTTGAAAAGGGGACGGGAAAGCCTGTCGCCGGCGCGAAGGTCGTCGTCGAGATTTCAACAAGCGGCGACGCCAAGACGAACGAACCTCGAACCTTGCGTGAAGTTCCACAAACCTCGGGCGCCGACGGTGCCTACGAATTCTCGATCACGCCAGAAGAAAATGCACTTCCCCGCCTCTATATCACGCTTCATGTTGATTCCGCCAATCACATTCAATACTTCGGCGGCTACAGCTATGGGATGATCCTCAAGAACATCACGCTAGGCGAGCGGCCGTTCTTTGAGAAACTCGAAATTGATCCCGGAAAGGCGATCGAAGGGATCGTCAAATCGCCGGATGGCAAACCGGTCGCGGATGTAAAAGTCGGAGCTTACTCGTCGCCCGACAAGGATCCCACAAACTCCGGCCGATTCAGCGAGACCAAGACCGACGCGCAGGGGCGTTTTCACCTGGTAATCCATCCACAAGGGCCGGCAGGTTACTGGATTCTTCCCCAGGACTTCGCGCCAGAACAGCACGGACTCAAGCCCGACCAGCGTGGCGACCTTGGTACCTTCACGCTCAAGAAAGGCGTTGTCTTACGAGGTAAAGCCGTCGACGAAAACGATAAGCCGGTCGCGGGGATTTTTGTCGAGGCCAACCAGGTTGAGAAGGGGACAGGCGACGAGAGTTTGATACCGCAGTGGGTGGCGGGGCAGATTCATCGCGCAACGATTACGAAGGATGACGGCAGCTTTGAATTCCGCCCTCTTCCCGAAGGGGCATACAGCGTCACTCCGACCGATCGCGGCTGGGATCCCTCAACACGCGAAGGAGCACATGACCCAGCGCGTCGTCCCTTGCCCGCGACATTCATGCCGACCAAGGTCACACTCAAAGACGCGGAAAAATCACCGTCGATCGAGTTGAAGGCGGTTCCCCACATCGTCTTCACCGCGCAGCTTTACAACAGCAAACGCGAGAAACGATCGGGACACGAATTCTGGCTCTCGGGCGAGATCAATAAGGTCGACTGGAATGCGCAATGTGCCTCGACGCCCGACGGCCTGTATCGTGTCCTTGTGCCCAAGGGGCTTCAAGAGGCGCAGATCATGCTTGTCACCAATGAACACTCATCTTTGATGTTCCGCACCAAAAAAGACGGTGAGCTGCATCACGCGAGGACAATTCACCTCGGCTCGCTGGATCGCGATTCGAGCGAGGTCGAAATCATTCGCTACGTCGCGCCGATCATTTTGATCAACGCGGTGACGAAGGATGGAAAGCAAGTTAAGGGGTTCCGGCCAAGCGTCGACTACGTGACACAGGACGGACCGGCGGAAGGGAAATACGTCATCAAGGGTGACGGTCAGTCTGACGTGAGCTTCGAAGAGCAAGCCGACGGCAAGTGGCGCACAAGTCAACTCGCGCCGGATCGAGAAGTCACAGTGAGCGTGAAAGCCGCAGGATTCGCACCGGCCACTCGCACAATGACGCTCACAGAAGGAAAGACCGAAGAGGTGACGTTCACGCTCACCCCCGAGTGATGATCCGCGGGAAACATATCCTTCCGAATCTCACCGAGGGAGCAGAACATTCACGGTGACCATGTCTGGATTGGTCACCGTGAGTCGTATCGAACTGCCCCCGGAGCACAGGGCGAGGAGCACTGGTTTTTACTAGCCAATTACATCCACAAGAAACTCACTTTTGAACTTTGCCGATCGTCTCCAAAAACTCGGCGTTTGACTTCGTCTTGGCGAGCTGTCGCACGAGTCCTTCCATCGCATCAACCGGCTTCATTCCCGCAAGGGTCCGACGCAAAAGCGTCACCTTCGCCAGCGTGTCGGGTTCAAGCAACCGCTCTTCCTTACGCGTGCCCGACTGGTTGATATCGATCGCAGGCCAGACGCGGCGGTCGGCAAGACGGCGGTCGAGCACGACCTCCATGTTGCCGGTCCCTTTGAACTCCTGAAAAATGATCTCGTCCATCCGGCTGCCAGTTTCGATCAGGCAGGTCGCCAACACGGTCAGGCTGCCACCTTCGTCGAATTTCCGCGCCGATCCGAAGAGACGCTTAGGGACATCGAGCGCCTTGATGTCGACGCCACCCGTCATCGTCCGGCCCGAGCTTGATCCCTTGTTGTAGGCCCGCGCCAGGCGAGTCAGGCTATCGAGCAAGATGAGGACCTGACCGCCCGCTTCGGCAATGCGTTTGGCGCGATCGATCGTCAGTTGCGCGAGTCGAATCTGCTCTTCGATCGTGTGGTCGGACGACGATGCGATCACCTCGCCGCGCACCGTGCGCTTCATCTCGGTGACTTCTTCGGGCCGCTCGTCGACAAGCAACACAACCAGATAAACTTCGGGATGATTCTGGGCGATCGACGCGGCGATCTGCTGGAGCAGCATCGTTTTTCCAGACCGCGGGGGGGCGACGATCAACCCGCGCTGGCCTTTGCCAATCGGCGTGAGCAAATCCATCACGCGGACACCGAGCGGCTCGGCCCCGACCTCGAGCCGAATCCGCTCGTGGGGGTCGATCGCCGTCTGGTCATCGAACTCGAGCAACTCCGCGTACTTATCTGGCGTATGCCCTTCGACTTCCACCAACGCACCAAGCTTGGGCGCATCGCTCCCATTGGCCGATTCGAGCGTACCGGTGAGCTTTACCCCTTGCTTGAGCCGGAATTTCGAAAGCAGCGGCGTGCCGACGTAAATATCTTTTACACCCGGCTTGTAATTCCGCTTTGGATCCCGCAGGAACCCATGCCCCTTGGGATGCATCTCCAGCACACCGGTATGGGTTTGGGCCGCTGCCGTTTGATCCATCTTCGGCTCTCACGCGAGAGAAAAGGGAGAAATGAACGCGAGTCACAGGGGATTTGCAAGACAGGACGCATGCAATCTGCTACGCGTGCCGACCATCAAACCCAGGCCGGACAGCCGCTCGATGCAAACGCCACAAACGAGGATCACAATCTCGGGGCGGGATGCAAGCCAACTAAGTCTATCGGGCAAGGAAAGGGAGTGTCCACGATTTAACCCGATGCGCGAGCGGGATCGATGCTTTCTTACTGCTTCGCGTGCTGTCCACCCATTGATGGGACACATCCACGTCCAAGACTCGCCGCCAGCATCCTCGGCGTCCCGAATCTCGTCGAAATCGGCACCATTTCGCTGCCAGACAGGTCGCGGCAAACGATTTCCGCCAGATTAGGCGATCGTCGCGAAACGCTTACACTTTGCTGAATTGCGTCTTCGCAGCCTGACCGCCTTCAGGAAGGTCAACGATTTCGTAATCGCCGAAGAGGTTGGGACTTTCGGCTTTGAGCAGGCGAAGCACCGCCAACGCGACCTTGCGGATTTCGGCATCGGCCGCGGCATCGCCACGCATCTCGATGAAGTGCCGCAGTGCGCGGGCGTTTCCAGTGACGAAGATCTTGGTCTCGGTCGCGTTAGGGAGAACCGACCGAGCCGCCTCCCGCGCCTTCTTGCGTCGCAGCGTCTTGTCTTCAATCGAGGAGAACCGCGCGGCCAGACCGTCGGCCAGTTCGCGGTAAGCCGCCTGACTCGCTTCGATCGCGCGCAGCCAGATGGCGTGCAACTCAGGATCTTCGGCAATCGGCTCGGGTTCGACGAACGCACATTCCGACTCGTCGACGAACCGTTGGCTCAATTGTGAGTAACCAAAACCAGCGCGGTGGCGAACCAGTTCGTGCGTGAACGACCGACTCACGCCGGTGATGATCAGGTTGAAAACCGCGTGTTCCAGAACGCTACCGTGGCCGACTTCGAGAATGTGCCCGATGTAAGCATGATTCCCGCCGGGACGCGGCTTCGCGAACGACATGTAGCAGAGGCGACCGGCAACCTCGACGAGCTTCTCGCCCGCCTCTTCGGTGTCGGTGCTCCACTTCGATACGTCGTGATCACCCAAAAACTGGGCAATTGCTGCATCATCGACCTGCTGGCGGCCAACGAGGTAAACCTGGGGCTCTCGGATGATCGTCGTCGTTGGCGCGGTTTCCACGGTAGAGCATTCCTGGCGCAAATCTGTTCAATCTCAAGCGAAGTAGGGCATAATACCAACCTCAACCGCGAATTTACAGGCTTGGAATCTCTCAACAGCGATGCGACGAATCAAGCTCGAACGGCGAGGCAACTTACGACTCCTCGATCAATTCGCGCGCGACCTGAATCCATCGCAGTACGCCGCCGCAACCGCGCCCGATGGCTATAACCTGATCCTCGCCGGCCCCGGATCGGGCAAAACGCGAGTCATCACTTATCGGGTGGCGTTCCTGCTCTCGAACGGTGTGCCCGCCGATTCGATCATGCTCGTCACCTTTACTCGACGAGCCAGCCGCGAAATGCTCGCGCGACTCGAATCACTCGTTGGCCCCGAAGCAGGACGCGTCTGGGCAGGAACATTCCATCACATCGGCAATCGTATTCTGAGGCGCTTTGCCGAACCGCTCGGCTTCGCATCTAACTTTACGATTCTCGATTCCGAAGACCAGGAAGACCTCATCCGATTGGCGATGGACGACGCCGGCATTTTCGGCCAGGAACAAATGACTCCCAAGCCGGGGCGTGTGCAAAACCTGATCAGCTTCGCGTTCAACGTCAACACGACGATTTCCGAACTGATCAAGGAGCGGCATTCGGATCTCACAACCTGGTCAGCCCAGCTCGAACGCGCCGCCGAGTTTTACGCCCAGCGCAAGCGTGCGGCGAATTGCATGGACTACGACGACCTGCTCGGTCAGTGGGATCGGCTCATCCAGGAGTTTCCCGAGCAATCGCAAGTCATCGCCCAGCGCTTCCGGCACATCCTTGTCGACGAGATGCAAGACACGAACACGATTCAAGCTCGGCTTGTCGAAACACTGGCACGCAACGGCCACAACAACCTGACCGCGGTTGGCGATGATGCACAATCGATCTACGGTTTCCGAGGGGCGAATTACGATAACATCCTCGAGTTCGCCGAGCGTAATAAAAATGCTCGCGTGTTCACACTCGAAACCAATTATCGGTCGACACCTGAGATCGTGGCGTTCACAAACGCCTCAATCGCACACAACGAGACCGGCTTCAAGAAATCGCTCGTCTCAGCGCGATCTCCCGGCGTTCTGCCTGTTTCCGTCCCTGCACGCGACGGATCCGAAGAAGCAGAATTTGTTTGCCAGCAAGTGCTGGAATGGCACGAGCAGGGGATCAGCCTGCGCGACATGGCCGTGCTCTATCGCAACCACCACGATAGCGTGCTGCTTCAGGCTGAGCTTGTCGCTCGCGGAATTCCCTACAGCATCCGTAGCGGTCAGCGGTTTTTCGAACAAGCTCACATCAAAGATGTGCTTGCCTACCTGCGCGTGATCGTCAACGGCAAGGACGAAGCAGCCTGGCGACGAATCTTGTTGCTACTGCCAGGAATTGGCCCCGCGAAATCGAAGTCGATTCACGATCTACTCGCGTCATCACCCGAGCCGCTAAGTGCAATCGCCACGGCCGAGATGATGAAAATCATCCCCACCAAGAGCAAGGGACCATTCGCCGGCTTCGTCGCCGACTTGCGAAAAATTCAAGGCACCGACCCCGAAAGTCATCCAGCAGCAGCGATTCACGCGATCCTTCAAGGCGGCTATCCCGCAACGGTGAAAACTCGCTACGAACGCCCCGACCAGCGCATCGCCGACATCGAGCAAATGCAGGTGCTTGCTGATAAGTACGATAGCCTCGAACGCTTGATCGCCGACTTGCTTCTCGCCGGCGATATCTACGGCGCGGATACGCTCGACTCGGCCGAACCCGACTCGAATCTCATCCTCAGCTCCATTCACCAGGCAAAGGGCTTGGAATGGTCGCGCGTGTTTGTGATCCGTCTTGTCGAGGAAGGTTTTCCCAACGCCCGCGCGCTCAAGGAAGAGGGCGGTGAAGACGAGGAGCGGCGGATTTTTTATGTCGCCGTCACGCGGGCCATGGACGAGCTTTATCTCACCTATCCCACGCTGCTCCAACGCGGCGGATGGGGTTCGGCGGTCGTCGCCAAGCCGAGCCGGTTTCTCACCGAAGTCGATCCAGCGCTCGTCGAACCGGCGATTCTCGAAGCTGACGAGCCGTTTTGAATTGATCTTATCGCATCACGGTATCTGGGCGCATCAGCGATACATAAGCAATCGACTCCGCACCGTCGACATATTGCACGAAGAGCGCATAACCCTCGCGATCGAACAGATCCCACTTGGCAACGACGCCAAACAGAGCGCTCCGCGTGCCGCCGCCGGTTTGGCTGGGACGTCCCAGAAGATGCTGTACTTCCTGACGGGACTTGGAAAACTCCAGGCCGTCGGGCAGAACTCCGGGGAACTGGTGAAACCCTTCGTATCCTTCGCGATGAAAGCGAATGGCTGAAATGCGTCCTTCGGGCGTTGCGACGAACGCGAGCCCCTTTTCTTCGATCGTAAGATTGTAGCGATCGTCGATGAAGCGAGTTTCGGGCACTGCTCCAACTGACGCAATGAATGCCGACGCGGCCAGGTCGGTAATCGGCGTGCCCAGGAGTGCGGAAAAATCGATTGCGAGCATGGGTTCGTTCCTTCAACGCAGACGGCCGACCGCTGGGCTTGATAACCGCGACGACACCAGGGAGGATGAGATACACGAATCCAGGAAGGTCGGCAAGGGGGCCAAGCTGTGGACGGATTGATCAGGGACGATGACACGACTGCCGAAGCAATGCTCGACCGCCTGCGCGACGACGATGCGCTTGACGATTCGGCACGTGAAGCAATTTTGACGGCAGTCGTCGAGCGGTTTCCGCGCGAAAGGCTGGTCGACGCGGTTCGTCCTCGGTTATCCGACCTGAGCGGAGACGATGCCGAAGCGGTTTTGCGGATCGTCGAGGCATTCGGCGATCGGGAATTGTTCGACGTGCTCGCGTCGCAACTCGCAGAACAGCCGCAGTTGCCGGCTGAACGGGCGTGGGAAGCGCTATCACTTCTGCATACCGCCGGTTTGCTTGAAGAAGAGGCACATTCCGAGCTTCGCGAGTGGTGGGATGATCTCAACGAGATCATTGAGGGCGACAGTTCGCTCGAAGCCTTGGCGGCCGGACTCGAAGACGAAGCCGACGGCCCCTGGATCGCACTTCAAGGACTGACAGCGGTCGAGCCCGAAGTGCGGGCCGAGATCATTGCTGGGCTTGCGGACATGCCTGGCGGTCCCGGGCTCGTCGAGTTCCTCCGATTGCTCGCGTTCGCACACGACCCGGCCACGCGTTGGGCGGCGCTCGATGCGCTTGAAGATCGCGATCCCACTGAGTTAGCGGTCAAGAATGCCTGGGAATCGATTGCGCACGCACATCCTGATCCGGCGATTGCCGAGCGAGCACGGGATCGGATTGGGGAAACCGCAGGTACTGAACTCGCGGTCGTCAACCCGCCGATTCACATCCCGATTCGCAGTCAGGTGACGGCGGTCGACGGTGAAGGGCGATCGACGATTTTGCTCGCCTCACTCGACGGCAACCGCTGGACCGGCGCGGCGTTTGTTTGTCACGTCCTGGAGGGGATTGTCGACGTCGTCGGCCAGGATGGGACGGGGACGATCGGGCTTGATGAAGCGTTCGAGACGCTGAACGATCAGTCCGAGTCGGACGTCGTCGAAAACGCGCCGGAGCTGGCGCTTCGGCTGCTGGGGGGAAGTCTCTCGCTCTGCGGTCCACACACGTCTCCCGCGCTGCGATACTGGATCGAACGCACGGCCGGGCCATGGTTCCGGTGCGCGCGCGGCGGACTGTTTGGCGATTGGGATCCGTCGACATTGCCGTTCGACGAGATGCGAAATCGTGCAATCGCGGTATTATCTGCCTGCCCCGATTGGGCCGATACATCGGAATTCACAATCGATCTCGCGCGTGAAATCGGCTTGCGCGAAACGGGGGCTCAGCCCGATCCCAAGCGCGATGCGGGTGCATACCGCTATTTATTTGAACATCGCCTCGCGTCTCGAATCGAACTTTATCAGCGCATGCTGCTCTGGATGGCGGCGTTCTGGCGAGCGTCGGGACGTGATGAGTTGGGCCAATCGGCACTGGGGCTGGCCTGGCAGCTTTCGGATCCGCAGCACGCGGTGCCGAGTCATCCGTTCTTCGTCGAATTTACGACAATGAGCCTCAATGCGGCTTTGCAGCAACCGTGAGAGGCTGAGCGATGAAGTTCGTTCGCTATCTGACGACGAGGATCATCATGTTTGTGGTGTTCCTTGTAGCGATTTTGCTCGGGACGTCAACAGAACTGCAAAATCGTTACAAGCGAAGTCGATCTGCCATGGGTGCGAATACCTGCCTTCGTGAAATTGAATACAACCGAAAACAAATCGCCGTTTGCAGAGAAAAGCAAGGGACGCCTTACTCGTGGGAAGATCGCGAGAAGAGCGGGGAACACCTTGGCATCGGCGTTCATTGGTTCGACGTGGATTTACAAAGCTGGATACAGGAATTGCAGTGGCGGGTCGAGATCATTAAAGAATACGAAAAGAACGCTCGTGAAATGTCAGAAAAGCGGGACGTCTATCATCGCCGGCTGTTATTTCCGTGGATACCT
The DNA here is from genome assembly GCA_945957605.1 of uncultured Isosphaeraceae bacterium. Classification (GTDB taxonomy): domain Bacteria; phylum Planctomycetota; class Planctomycetia; order Isosphaerales; family Isosphaeraceae; genus CAMFLR01. Next base: position 538,101 of record CAMFLR010000001.1, on the reverse strand, counting down.
TAGTGAAAGCCGACTGGAATCAGAAGTTGCAAACTTGAATCCGCCGATGAATTCTTAAGAACGACAGATCAGTCGTTCAGCCATCTGATCCATTCCTCGATGCTTCGGTGAAAAATCTCACGATACGCCGCGGCGATCTGCGACTGTCGATCGTGGTTTGTTTCGCGTTGGTAGGCCGCTATAAATGCATTGTGATAGATGGGCGCAATCAATCGGAGTGGGATGGCCTTCGCGACGGGTTGGCCAGAGGTGATGGACTCAACGGCATGGTTCAGGCTGCGGGTTGCATACACTTCAACGAGGCAAGGAATGCTGAATGCGAGAACGGCACCGACGAAAAGCGTCCCCACGAAGCGTCGGTAACCTAGACGTGCCTGAGCGAGGTGGCAGGCTCGTTCGGCGTTGCGGTAAAAAACGTAAGACGTGAACAACGGTGTGAAGCCGAAAGCGCCAATTGCGACCATCAGTCCCACAACGCTCATGGGAAAAAGCACCACACCGAGCAGGCCAGAGTATGCAGCACCTATTAGCATCGCGCCAGCAAGCAGGCCGCTGTAGCAACCAATACGTATGCCCATTTTCAGCCAAATGAGTAAAACGAAGATGCTAATCGCGACGAAACTGTAATTGAAAATCGGATAGCGATTAAAAAAGGCGAGGCCGGGGATTTCCGCAATAAGAGGATCGCCGAAGGCCATCACCAGCAAGCAAACGATGGGGGCGAGGATTCCAAAAAAGCCGGAGAGAAGTGGGCGAAACGGCTCGAAACTGCGCGTACGCGCTGGTGCAGGTTGTAGTGGTTGGCTGGCCGTGCTCACGAAAACGCTCCCGTGGGATTGATTCTTGCTGGACTCCGACTTGTGAAAATGAAATACCCTGGCAGAAACGACGTATGGATGTCGCGCGATCCGTTTTGCGATGCCATGGCGAGGCCGACGGTGCAGTTCACCGTACAGATGAGACGGATGTTCGACTACAACCCGTTGGGCCATTCCGCAAACGCACTCTCGTAAACCGATCGAAATGCGAACGCACAAAAGACGGCAGCAAATGTAGAAACGAAAGCGAGGAATCCGACGAAGACCGGCGTGGCGAACTGAAGTGTTCGTCGGAAGCGACAAAGGGTATACGCAACCAGAGCGGCGGTACCGACACCGACTGTCACGATAAAGACGAAGAGAAACGAAGATACGCCGATTGTCCACGCCTGGTAGAGGGTGAATCCGGGAGCCCCGTTTGCCCACCCCGGTGAAAAGGCGAATGGGAAAGACAAGACAAGTTCACCGATGATTGCGAAAAAAGCACATACCAAGATGGATAAAAAGCGATTGGCATCGGGCAAACGCATGAGGCAAGTCCCTTGAGATGCGAATCGCCACATTTGGAGAAGCCTATTGATACTCGAATTTGGCGACGAATCACGTGATGATTCAGAACTAATGATACCGAGGAGAGGGGCGAATATGCTGAGGTTCACGCCGGTTAGAGCCTTCCATGCCGGCCGCTTTTTCGGTGTTGCTACGATAGGCTCTTTCCTGTACTACCTCGAACAAAGAAGATTCTGCGAGCGCTCACAACAAGAAAGGAGGCTGGAAAATCCAGCCTCCTCTTGGCAACGATTTCGCAATGAGGCTTGAACCACTACGGCTGGTTCGCGCTCACATTCGCACCCAGCACGCGGAAGATCCGCTGCTGGCATTCTTCAAGGTGAGCCTTCGTAGTGTCATCGCTGGCCTGGGCGGTCGCCGGGCCGAGTTTTGCCGCGAGTTCCTTGAGGTGGAGACGTGCCAGCGCTCGGGCGTCGGCTGGGGCTTCGTCTGAGCCGGAGAACACCACGAACATGAAGTTACCGCCCAGGGCAGGGGCCTTCGGTCCAAGGACGATGCCGGAGAGCCGCGAGATGTACTCGCGCTGAATGTTGCGGCGAATTGTTGAGATCGCCAGGGTGTTCGGCTTGGCCTTGGGATCGATCGTCAGCTCGCTGAAGATTCCGTTCGAGAGCGTACGGAAAATCTCAGCAAGAGCGAGCGGCTTCGAGCCAGGATCGGACTGCAATTCCTGATCCTGCACGCGGGTGAGCACTTCAGCGTCGAGGCAGTGCGCCAGGCCGATGCGCTGGATGCCGAGGATGCGGTCGTAAATTGAGATGTCGACGCCATCGGGACGCGAGCCCCAGTGCATCCACTTCTCGCTCGCCTGACGACGCAACAAAGTCGGTGAAAACTTGAACGCCTTGTCGCTGAAAACATGGTCGACAAGAATCCCCAGCGCCTCGCGCTGCTTGTCGCCCGCGATCGGCACGACGGGATCACGTGCGCCCTTGTCACCCTTGTGATCGCGCGTCACAGTTTGGCCGCCGACGTACTGCGAAACTAACGTCGCCGCGTTGCCGTACTGCCGGATTAGTGAAGAAAACGCCACGCGAGCCCGAGTCCACGACTCGCCGTCCTTCACCACCTTCGTATCGAGATCTTTGAGCAGGCTTTCGACAAGACTGAGCCGATCCTTCGCGAAGCGGCAGTTGTCCGACCCGAGGTCGTACGTATTCACGAGTGGGTCGTTGTTCATCATCTTGTCGAAGTCTTCGCCGAACAGCAGGTCCGGCTCGGCGGAGCGGGCGGCGATGCGTTTGAGCTCGCCGGCTTCGTCACCCATCACTTCCTTGTAGGCGTATTCGATCGCCCAGTAGTCGTACGGGCCGAGCGTCTGCGTGACGTAATCGCCCTGCTTCTGGCCCTTGGGCGCGAGGTTGATGGGGTTATAATCCATCACGCTCGCCGCCTGGCCTTTCACGCGGGTGATGTTTGTGTCGTTGAGTTGGTCGGCGGTGAGCATTGCGCTGGCGCGGAAGTTGTGACGGAGGCCGAGCGAGTGGCCCACCTCATGCATCACGACTTCCTTGATCAACTGGCCGATGAACTCTTCGGGCAGCTTCGCGTCGGCCGCGACACCCGGCGAGCCCACTCCGGCCTGGGCGAGCGGCAGGTCGGAAAAGACGACCGAGGCAAGACTTAGTTCCGAATTCATGCCGGTCGTCAGTTGGCAGGCGTGCTGGTTCTGCGCGGCGAGACGTCGCTGAAGCTGGATTTGGAGAGGTCCCCACTCGGCGGGGACGACGTCGAGTCCGCCGTTGCGACCAGGCTTCGCGGGCAAGAACTGGCCGTAGCCCTTCTTGTCGGCGAGGATCGGGCTAATGATTTCGCCCATCGCGAGTGGTGCATCGTCACCGCCGTTGCGGCCGTCGGAAGTGACGGGTGTCGAGCCGGTCAGGAAGGCGTAATCCTTCTTCCACGACTTGACCCACGACGCATCAAAAATCACGTCGCCGTCGAGGATTTCGCCGGTGAGAGGGTTGGTGCGGAAGCAGCTCATTGCATAGGTGCGATTCGTGGTGATCCAGCGAATCGTGCAGTAGTTCATATCCTCGGGGTCGAAGTCGTCGCGTTCCGACTGCCAGCGCACCGCGAGGGCGTTGCGAATGCCGATCTTCTCGAATGCCTTGTTCCATTCAAGAATGCCGGCTTCAACATACGGACGATACTCGACGGGGACAGTGTCTTCCACCCACCAAACGATCTGCCGCTTGGGCGGCGAGAGCTTGGCGCGGGCGTCGGCCTTTTCGAGCCGCCAGCGGTTGATGAAACGAATGAAGTTGGTGTCGGGATCGTTCGAGCCGAAATCCTTGAGCGCGCACAGGAAGTGGCCCACGCGATCATCGGCGACACGCGGGTGGTACATCGGATCCGGCAGCTTGAGCAGGCTGTAGTGAATGACCATCGTCACACCACGGCCATCGGAAACGCCGTCAGCCGTGCCGGCTCGGCCTGCGCCGCCGAAGGTCGCCTGAACTTCGAGTTCGAGGTTGTTCGGGAACGCCTTCACCTTGAACCAGTTCGTGCGACTGCGGTCGATGAAACCGAGGCCGACCTTGGCGAAATCGGTGAAGTAGATGTCGGCGAGGTCGACGAGCACGCTCATCCCGCCGCCGGGATTGAGGCTGACGATCGGCAGCGCCATCAACACACTGTCGGTGTAGTTCTGCTTGACCGCCTTCTCAATCGGCGAGCCCGATGGGGCCTTGAAGAAGAAGTTGCGGGCGATGACTTGCACCTTGTCGCCAGCGCGATGAAAGACGACGAGGAGCGGGTCGTTGGGGTCGCTCAGCGGTTCTCCCGCGCGAGCGAGACCGCGGGCGATCATCGCCGTGGCGTAGAGCGGCTGATCGAACTGGAACGGCTTGATCTCGGCGTAGAGGTGGTCGTCCTTCTGATAGAGCGTGAAGAGACCGTCCTGCCGGTTCGCGCCCTGCGTCACTTCGTTGAAGTCACGGTAGCGTTTGGGGTCGCTGGAACCGCTCGAGCCGCCGCCGCTCAGGGAGCCGGCGCGGGCGCGAAGGAGGTCGGCCAGGTCGAGGTCGGTCGGTGAAACGGCCGGCTTGGGGGCAGGGGCCGGCTTATCGTCGGCGAAGGTAGGCGCCGTTACAAGAACGGCGAGCGCGGCCGACCACGCGAGCGCCCAGGGGCGGGCGAGTCGAGAATTCATGCGCGATAACTCCACAAAGGTGTCGATCTACGTGGCTGTGCGCGAGGTGAGCGTGCGAGTGAAGTACGCGGCTTCGCGGGTTCTTAATGATATCGTGGCATCGGCAACTTCAGTCGGCAAGTGGCAAAACGCGCGGGTTGTGCCGAATAGCGACGAGTGTATGCATCTCAACGATTGGGACGGTCAGTTTGTTCGAGATACCACAGAACTGATCGCGCGATACTCTCGGGATAGCCAATCGCCGGCTTCCAGCCAAGCTTCGTCGTCGCCTTCTCGGTGCTGTAAGCGACCTGACGGGCCATCAGCCACGTCGCGTAGCGAGTGATTAACGGTGGACGCTTGCGATTTCTTAGTCTCCCAATCGCTTCAAGCATGAACGCTGCGGCAAAGGTTACGCCGTAAGGGACGTGTCGCCTTGGCCTTGGGGCATTGCACGCGTCGGCGAACAGGCTTAGCCACTCTGACTGCGTGATCGGCCCCATCGACGTGATATTGTACGCCTCGTTGACCGAGTTGGGGTCGTCGGCCGCCATGATCGCGGCGTCGGCGACATTCCCGGCGTAAATCGCGCTGAGCGGATTATTGCCGGGACCAATCAGCGGCACTTTCCCCGCGCGGAGCCGAGTGACGAGCCGGGCGACCGTCGTTCGGTCACGCTCGCCATAGAGCCAGCTTGGGCGAATGACGGTCAATCGCAAGCCATCGCGCTCGACCGCTCGCCACAGGAGCTTTTCGCATTCAACCTTGCTGAGTGTGTAGTAATCCCAGATCGGCCAGAGGTTCTGGCCTAATTCGGCGGTTTCATCAACAGGCGGGCCGCCTTCATTGGGATGACCATAAGCGCTCGTTGAACTGATCTGAACGAAACGCTCTACCTTCGCTTCGACGGCAACTTTCGCGAGCACTTCGGTCGCGTCGAGGCAGTCTGAATCGAATTCAGCCCATTTCCCCCAGTCGCCCACTTTTGCCGCGGCATGGTAGACGATTGAGACGTCTCTCATGGCTGAGCGGCAGGACGCTGGATCGACCAGATTTCCCACGACGACGTCGATACCAAGCGAGCTTAGGAATTTAGTGTCGCTCGTGGGACGGACGAGGGCGCGAACTCGCCGACCGTTCGCTACGAGTTTTTCGGCGATGTGACTTCCGAGTAGCCCCGTGGCACCGGTGACAAGATGGATAGGCTGCGTCGAGGACACCGTCGACATATCGAAATCCAGGGGGTCTAGGCAAATAAACAGGGGCTGACGCGAAGATTGTACCATGCGAGTTCTGGGGCGAACGGAGCGGCCGTGGAAAGCCCGCGCGCGGTTTTGGAAAAATTTCCAAGGAAGAAGGGAAGTCAGGTGGTCCCGTTGTGATTAGTTAACGCCAAGAGGGCGCGCGTTGCGGATTGAGGCATCGGGAAAACCGACCTCTGGCTCTCTACCTACGGGACCACCATGCCGGAAGAAACTATTGATCCCGGTCTGCTTGAACAGACAAAGAACCAGATCCGCACGCTAGTGGGCGAGATAGCCGAACTGGCCGAGTCGGATATCCAGCCTCCCGAGTTTTACGTCGAGTTCCTCAATCGGTCGGTCGCGGCTGTCGCGGCGTCGGCCGGTGTGCTCTGGCTGCTCGACGGCCGCGGTGGACTCAAGCTGCAATATCAGCTCGAGTTCCGCATCTCGGGACTCATGGACGGCCGCGTTCGCACAGCGCCTCACGACGCACTGCTCGGTTGCATGATTCAGGCGGCGTCGCCGCAGATCATCCCGCCGCAGGCGACGGTCGAAGGCCTTCCCAACGCCGGCAATCCCACGAACTACGCGCTCATCATCGCGCCCCTGATGGTCGACAAGCAGGTCGTCGGTCTGCTTGAAATCCTGATGGATCCCACGCGTAAGGCCGCCAGCCAGAAGAGCACGCTCCGCTTCGTGAGCGACCTTTGCGACCTGGCCGGCACTTACCTCAAAAATCGCCAGATGCGCCAGATGGTTTCGCAGCAGAAGCTGTGGAACCAGCTCGAAACATTCACGCACGACATTCACTCGTCTCTTCACCTGAAAGATACGAGTTTCACGGTTGCCAACGAAGGTAAGCGACTCGTCGGTTGCGACCGTTTGAGCGTCACGCTCAAAGTCGGCGGCCGGACGATGGTCGAGGCCGTCAGCGGCCAGGAAGTGGTCGAACAACGCGCGAACCTGATCCGCGACCTCACCAAGCTTTGCAAGGTCGTGCTTCGCTCGGGTGAAGACCTCGTCTACACCGGCAATACCGAAGGTTTCGCCCCGGATATTCGCGACGCACTCGAAACTTACATCGACGAATCAGGCTCGAAGGTCGTCGTCGTTACGCTGCTTTATCGCCCTGACATTGAGCCGGGCAAAGACAAGGTTCCGTTCGGCTGCGTTGTGGCCGAGCAGATTGGCGACGAAGTAGCGCCGACCGATATCCACGCGCGTTGCGAAGTGGTATCGCGCCACTCGTCGACCGCACTCTGGAATGCGTCGGAGCACGACAAGACATTCCTGCCGATCCTCAAGGCAGTCGGTTCGCCCTGGCGGTTCTTCCGCGGTCGTACGCTCGCGAAGATCGTCGCTGTGCTCGTCCTGCTCGTCGCTGTGATTTGCGTTCTTGCCTTCGTTCCCTGGAAGCTGACGATCGAAGGCCGCGGCTCGCTGCTGCCCGAAACGCGTCAGGTTCTTTATGCTCCGCACCCGGGTGTGGTGGGCAAGGTGCTCGTCGACCACGGCCAGTTCGTCAAGCAGGGCGAAACGCTTGTCATCATCGAGAGCAAGGATCTCGAAAAGGATTACGGCAAGCTCCTCGGCGAGGAAGCGGCCGCCCGCGCGCAGCAGAGCCACTATCACGACCAGGCGGAACGGGCCGACAAGTCGCGCAACGGCGAATCGTACTCGCTCAAGGGCCAGGAAGCTGAAGCCAAGATTCGGGCCGACTCGGCGCATCAAGAGCTTGAGATCATCAAGAAGCAGCTCGAGATGCTCGAGGTGAAGGCGCCGCAGGACGGCATCATCACCACCTGGGAACCCAAGAAGAACCTCAATCAGCGTCCGGTCGAAATCGGCCAGGAATTGCTGCAAATCGCCGCGACTGACGGCGAATGGGTGATGGAAGTCGAAGTACCCGACGACGACATGGGCCCGGTTCTCGACGCACAGAGCAAGCTGGCCGCCGAGATCACAGCGGGCACCAAGCCGCCGGGAACAGCGCTCCGAGCCTACTTCGTGATCGCGACCGATCCCAAGCACCGCTACGAAGGTTTCGTACGACGCGTCGGCTCGAAGGCCGAACTGGTCGAGACGAAGCACGTCGTCAAGGTGACGGTCGGGTTCAGCGACAAGGTTCGCGACGAGTTCCTCACCAATAACAAGACGCTCCGTCCCGGTGCTGAGGTTCGTGCCCGAGTCGATTGCGGCGAGGCCCGTCTGAGCTACGTCATCTTCCGCGACGTGCTCCACGTCATCTACGAGACGGTGTTCTTCCGCTGGCCGTTCCTCAACTGATCGGAACGATCCGAGCCACTTCCCTCTCATATCCTCCCGTCTCAAAGCTCCAAATGCGGGCTTTGAGACGGCGATGAACACACAAACGAATACAACGCGGCTTCTACCTCCCCGACCGACCATCTCTATCGACCGGAGTGTGCCATGCTCCTCCCTCGCAAATTGCTCGCGCTGACCACGGGCGCGTTGATCGCTGTCTCAGCTCCGTTTCTCGCAACCGCCACCCAGGCGCAGCAAGCGGCCGAAGGCGAAACGTTGCTGGTTGACGACGCGACCTTTGAATTCATCCAGAAGTCCGATATCTCGGCTCTGACCGAAGGCGTGCTCGAAAAGCTCGAGCTCGAAATCGGTAAGAACGTGCAGAAGAGCGGTGTGATCGGCACACTGCACAAGCAGAAGGCCGAGCTGCTCGTCGCCAAGGCCAAGACCGCTGCGACCAGCACGGGCGCGATCCAGAAGGCCAAGGCTCAGTACGAACAGGCGATCGCTTCGCTCGCTCGTAACAAGCGCCTTCGCTCGATGCAGGGTGGTCACGTTTCGCAGGAAGACTACGAGAAGTCGCTCGCTGAAGTCGCTGTTACGGAGGCGATGATTCAGGAAGCCGAAGAAAACCAGAAGCTCGCCCAGGCCGAACTCGCCCTGGCGACACAGGCTCGCGACGAGCATACGATCAAGGCTCCGTTCAGCGGCGTGATTCTCAAGGTCCTCAAACGCGAGGGTGAGAGCGTCAAGGCGAACGAGCCGGTCGTCGAGCTTGGCAATCTTGAGAAAGTTCGCGTCTTCTTCTTCGTTCCGCTCGAAACCTCGTTCCGGCTTAGCGAAGGCGACGAGGTCGAGTGGCAGCTTACCGTTCACGGCAAGCGTGGAAATGTGCTGCCAATCGAACAGAAGAAGTTCCGCGGCGTAATCTCTTTCATCGACCCGCAAGTGCAGCCTCAAGTTGCCACGGAAGTCCGCATCTATGCCGACTTCAAGAACGACAACTTCGAGCTTCGCCCCGGCATGAAGGGAACGCTCACGCTTCGCCTGAACGCGCCTGGTGCCAAGCCGCGTCGGGTTGCTGCCACGGCTGTCGAGCCTGCTGCGATTCCGGCGGTCGCCAACACGCCGGTCCAGCCGCCATCGCTGCCGCCGCTCTCGAACACCAGCGATCCGGCCACTCGTCCGAGTGCGACCGAACTGCCGACGCTCCCGCGAAATTGATCCCATATTCCACTGGCGACTTGATGAAGACTGTGGCCCCGATCCGAAGGCGACGTGACGGAGTGTCGCCCTCGGGTCGGACGCCTGCAAACGACCGACCGCTCACTCACGCTCGGATGAGCCGCGCCGGCAAAACGGCGACCACCCTGTCGAGGACGATCGACTCATGAGTTCCGCACCTGCCATCACGCCCACAGCGCCTGCGGGACAGGCCGCCGAACATCTCGTGGTGAAGCTTCGCCCCGACCTCGTTGTGCAGCCCCAGTTTTACGAGGGGATGACCCACTACGTCGTTAAAGATCCCATTGCTCTCAAGTATTTTCGCTTCAAAATCGAAGAATACTTTTTGCTTCAACAGTTTGACGGCAAGCAAAATCTCCAAGACGTCAAGCGTGCCTTTGAACGCAAGTATCGCCCGCAAACGATCTCTGTCGAAGACCTGATCCGATTCGTCGCCCAGCTTCACGAAGCTGGCATCGCCCAGATCGACACGCCCGACCAGGCCGGCGTCTTCATCCGTCGTCGCAAGAAGCGGATGTGGAAGAAGGTTTGGCAGTTCTTCGCCAACATCCTTTACGTCAAGATTCCGATCATCGACCCCGAGCGTTTGCTCGAGCGGATGTACCCCTGGTTCCGCTGGATCTTCACCCGCACGTTCGTCATCTTCAGCTTTCTGATGATGGGCGCTGCACTCACGCTGGTCGTCAGCCAGTGGGGAACCTTCAGCGCACGCTTGCCAGATTTCCAGAGTTTCTTCAACTGGCGCACCATCGTCTACTTCTGGTGTAGTCTGGCGGTCGTCAAAGTCATTCACGAGTTCGGACACGGTCTAACAGCAAAACATTTCGGCGGCGAAGTCCACGAAATGGGGATGCTGTTCCTCGTGCTCACGCCGGCGCTTTATTGCGACGTGACCGATAGCTGGCTGCTTCCCAACAAGTGGAAGCGTATCTGGATCTCCGCGGCAGGTATCTTCGTCGAGTGCTTCCTTGCGAGTATCGCCACCTTCGTCTGGTGGAATACCGAGCAAGGGCTGCTCAACAGCTTATGCCTCGCGACGATGTTCATCTGCTCGGTGAACACGATTCTCTTCAACGCAAACCCGCTGTTGCGATATGACGGTTACTACGTCATGTCCGACTACCTGGAAATCCCCAACCTTCGCGTGAAGAGCACGCAGTTCTTTGGGTATCTGTTCCAGGAAAAGGTGCTCGGGCTGGAAGTGCCCGTGCAAAGCTACATGCCCCGGTCGCGCCGGGCGCTGTTCGTCATCTACGCGATTGCAAGTTACCTTTATCGCTGGGTGGTGACGTTCGGCATTCTTTATTTCATGTACACGTTCCTCAAGCCGTACAAGCTCGGCTCGATCAGTGCGGTCCTGGCAATCGGCTCGTTGGTGCCGCTGGCGGTGATGCCCGGCTACCAAATCGTCAAATTCCTGAAAACTCCTGGGAGGATGCGAAAGGTGAAAAAGGTTCGAGCCGGCCTCTTCGCCGCGGTTGTGGTTGCCGTGGCGACCGGGGTCCTGATGATCCCCACTCCGCTACGCGTGCAGGGCACACTGGTGCTCACCGAGGCCAAGCCAGACCTGGTCTATGCTGAGATTCCCGGCCGGCTCGTCGAGCTGTACGTCAAAGACGGCGAGATGGTGAAGAAGGGCGATCCGATCGCCAGCCTGTCGAACCCCGACAAGCAGCGCGAGCGTCTTCAGCTCATGGAGCGGCACAACTCCAACAACGCCAAGGCTGTCTGGTTCGGCAACTCGTCCGACCTCGAACTTCGCGCACAGAAGCAACAGTACGCGAAGGTGGCGACCGACCTCGAACCGCTCATCGACAAGATCAACGAACAACTCGCCGACCTGAACCTCGTCGCCCCACGCGATGGCCGTATCTTCGGCCTGCCGCACAAAGAAACGACGGGGCAGTGGGTAAAGCCAGGCAAGCCATTCTGCTCGGTTGCCGATCCGCAGAAACTCGAAGCGCACCTGATTCTTGACCAGGCCGACGTCGACCTAATCAACTCGAACAAGGACACCACTGCGACCGCGTGGGTCAAGGTTTACGGCACGTCGGAAAAGACGTTCAAGAGCCATGTTTCCGAAGTTGCGACTCGCAACCGCGAAGACATTCCGCCCGAACTTTCCAACGCAGCCGGCGGCGAAATCGCCACCAAGCAGGACCAGAAGACTGGCCAGGCCAAGCCGATCACCGCGGTTTATGAAGTGATCATCCCGATCGACAACTCCGACCTTTCGCTTCAGCCCGGCTTGCGAGGGTTTGCGAAGATCGATGGCGGAACGCATTCGCTCGGCTGGTGGCTCTACCGCCTGCTCGCCAAGACGTTCCACTTCACTCTGTGATGTCGTAGCGCGAAAGATATTTCGATCTGCGGAAATCGCCCGGGCCTCTGCTCGGGCGATTTCGTTTTCGGTGAAATGGAGCGACAGCTTTCGCGACCAGGGAGCGACTTCCGCCAAACGTTCGCGCATGATAGCTTCGATCGGCCAGGACCAAATCATTCCCGAGGGAATACTCGATGGTCGAGTCGATCAAATCTGTTTGTTCGCTTGTTTTCATAGTCGCCGCGATTGCGACTTTTTTTCTTTGGATCAAGGAGCGCCCGGATCAGGCCACCTGGATTGCGAGAGTCGTTGCTCCGATCGTCGGCTTGGCCGCGATCGGGCTCCTTCTGAAGCTTCATTTCCGGCCCGATCTCGCTCCCGATTATCTCAAAGCGCTGTCGGGTACCTACTTCAATCGCGACGGATTCGCATTCGCGCTTAGCGCCAATCCGGTTGACGGTGTTTGCATGCTCACAGCCCACTTCATGAATCAATATGATCGGCCGTGCACGGGCTGTATCGCCGTCAGGCCGGGAAAGGGATTCTGGCTCAATCGTGCTGAGATTCCCACGCTCACATATCAAATTCCGTGTGATCCAGGCGCTTTTGGCGTCGCGAGGATTGCGATTCCCGTCCCACTCAACCTTCAAGGCAAAGCGCAGCGGTTTGAAGTTGGCGCGTCAGTGAAGTATCCCTCAGGCAAAGGGAAAAGGCTTCGGTTCCACGACGGTCTTTTTCTCCGCACTAATGCAAACTTTGGCAACGCGTTTGGAACGGCGCTCGCTGTCGCCGGCGCCCTGACGTTTACCGTCGTGATCTCCAAACCCGCCGAATGCAAAATTCTCTTGCCGACGGGAGTTGCAGAGTCATTACCAGACGACATGCCTTCGCAGGTCAAAACCATCTGGCAGCTCGGCGACCCGCCGCTCCAGATTTGAACGGCCTGACCGAGTTCGAGGTCTTCGCGAAAGGAACAAGATGGCCGAAATCTCCATCGGCCCCCATATCCATACCGATGGTCCGAACTCGATGCGCGGCCTCGGCGCCAGGTGCAACTGATGTTACTCGGACGAAGCCTAATCTAGGCGTGAATATAGCCCATCCCCATCGATTCCAGCGCGAGCCTTGATCGTCAGAAGAAGAGCTGGAAGCGGAGCCAGTAGAGGTCTGTCGTGCTCATGAATCGACCGCTGACGCCCGTCGTGACAGGATTACCGTAGAAGGCGTGCTGCCAGTCGAAGTAGACTTTCGTGTAGTAATTCAGATACCAGTTCATACCAATATCAGTTGCGCCCGCGCGATTCGCCCAGAGATTCGGATCGGCGAACCCGTGAGTGAAGACCTGCTGTCCCAGATCGAGTTCACTTATGCGCCCATGGACCTCGAAGGCGCCCCATGTGAACTTGCCGTCGTGAAATCCAAAGTCGTGCAACGGTCGAACGACGTTCACGCGCCGAGTGAGCTTTTCACCGGTGAGAAAGTACGACGCCTGGATCATCCAACCGTTCACGGGGACGCCTGTTACAGTTCCGGGCTTTCCCGCGAGACCATAGCTCACAGTGCCGCCGCCGTACTCGGCGAGTAGCATCAGGCTGTTGCGGAAGTAGGCGATGTGTGCCCCGTACTGCAGGCGCCGTCCCTGTTCGGTCACGTTATTGCGGTATTGAAGGAATGTCGGCGAGAGTGATTGCGCGGTGGTTGATGTCGTCTGGTCGGAGGCGGTTGTAAAGAAGGTCGGTTGCGTTGGATTGTTCTCGAACCCGCCGTTCACATCGCCACCGATGTTGAAGTACTTCAAGGCGGAAAATCGTTCGCTCTGCAAAAATGGACGTGTATTCAAGTAAAGAAATAGATCCTTGTCGCTATTGAAGTCTTGAAATGAGCGTCTGGGACCATTGAAGAGACCAAACGCATAGCCGACGCGGTCTTCAACGATGTCGCCCAGCAACATCGCACCAACCTGGCGATTCCCCGCGAGATTTGCGGCGTAGAGGCTGCGTTCGGGTGCAATCAGGTCGCCTTCGGAAATCGAGAAGTATTCGTAGAGATACGGCGTTTTCATGCGGCCAATACGAAATCGCACGCGTGGGTCGGTGCCGCGAGCGCGATCGACCGTCGTACGGCCACCGGTGCCTTGTGCGCCAGAGCCAATCTCGTCGGCCGTGCGATTCGAAAGACTTTGCGAGATATTGACCGTCATGAACGCATCAAGCAGGTCGAGCGAGCCATACCCGCGATTGATCACGGTGTAGAACTCGACGTTCTTCGTAGCCTGACCGGTGAAATACCAGCGCTGGCGAGGAATGAAGAACTGGTCTTTGAGCGTCCCCTGATCCTGCGAAGGAAACGCGCGATATTCGGCCTGAGTCAGATTATGGAAGTTGAGCTTGAATTCATCGTCGGTCGACGAGAACTCAATCCCTTCGTCGAATTCCACGCGCGCGGCCGACTTGTTCTTCGAACTCGACGCGGCCTCGCGGACGAACGTGCGTCCTTCGGTTCCTTGCGCGTCGATTCCGGAGACAGCTCGCGCATTGGGCCCAACTTCTGAGGGGCGCGCTCCCGCTGGCCCCGCCGCTTCACCTTCGACTTCTTCTTCAGGTCCAACACGCTTTTTGAGTTCGTCATACTTCTGACTGAGCGCCTGATATTCGTCGGCATGGCGCTTTTCCATCGCCTCATAGCGTTCTTCGAGCTTGCGAAATCGCTCTTCGAGCGCCGCATCCTTCGACGCAGGCGGTTTCGGCGCGGGGGGAGTAGGGGCTGGTGGCGTGGGTGCGGTTTGTGCGCATGCCGTCGCGGACTGAAACAACAAAACTGATCCGACGAATGCACCGCACGCAAACGCCCGCGATCGCCCTCCGGTGCCCTGCATCTACACCATCCTCAGCGAAGTTGCTCCTATCGTCACAGATCGACACGCCGGCGACGGCGCTTCAAATTATGTCAACGCATTTCAATATTTTAGTATCACGACAAACTCAATCGACATTGAGGCTCGCTCGAACACCGTTGAACACATGGGTGAACTCAGCGATAGTAGATCAAATCCAACAAATGAGATCACAACGAGGAGAAAGAGCATGCCAGAAATCTACATCAGCACCGACATCGAAACCGATGGGCCGATACCTGGCCCGAACTCGATGCTCAGCTTCGGCGCCGCAGCTTTTACGCCAGACAAGCAAATGGTCGCCACGTTCGAGGCGAACCTGCATACGTTGCCGGATGCGCAGGGGCATCCCGAAACGATGGAGTGGTGGAAAACTCAGCCCGAGGCTTGGGCCGCCCATCGCAGCGACTTGCGCGAGCCGGCCGAGGCGATGCGCGCATTTGTGAGCTGGGTGAAAGGTCTGCAAGGACGACCGGTTTTCGTGGCGTATCCCGCGGGATTCGACTTCCTGTTCATGTATTGGTACATGATTCGATTTGCAGGTGAATCACCCTTCTCGTTCTCTGCACTCGACGTGAAGAGCTATGCGATGGCGGTGCTGAAAACCGAGTACCGCAACGCCACGAAACGGAACATGCCGAAGCGCTGGTTCGACAACCTGCCGCACACGCACAAGGCGCTCGACGACGCGATCGGGCAGGGGGCCTTGTTCTGCAACATGCTGGCCGAACACGTGGGACGTTCCACAAAGAGCACGTCGTGAAAAGACGAAACCGGCCGCTCCACAAGAGTGTGGCGCGGCCGGCTTCGGGGGACGAACGAGTCACGGACAGGAGACTTAGATCTTCTTGAACGCGTTGTTCACCGAGTCGAAGAAGTCGTTGAGCAAGCCCTTGCTCTTCGCCTTCGTCGCATGCTTCTTGATGGGTCCGGCCTGATTGACCGTGGTGGTCGTGGTCGGAGTCGTCGTCGAGGCGGGAACCGTGGTTCCCTGCGTCGTCGGGGTGGCGGGCGGCAGAACCGTCGCCGAAGGAGTCGTGACCGAGGTCGACGGAGTGGTCGGCGTTGTCGTAGACGAACTGCCGGTTGTGGTCGTCGGGGCAATGTTGCCTTGCGGCGTCGGCGTGCCCGGGTTCAGGATCGACGTGAGCTGCTGGAGCAGGTTTCCAGTCGAGCCGGTGCTGCTGGTGCCGAGCGACGAGCTCGTCGTTCCCGACGTGCTTGTGTTGGTGTTCGCCGTGCTCGAGGTATTGGTGCCGGTCGTCGTGCTGTTGCTGGACGTCGGCGTGGTTGTCGTGTTCGACGAAGAGGTCGAGCCCGTCGTCGATGTGGTCGTGGCCGGCGTGGTCGTCGTGCCGCTCGTCGAACTGTTGTTCGAGTTGCTGTTGCTCGAGGAGTTCGAGGTTACGCCCGCTTGAACCGCAGTGCGGTTGAACAACTCGAAGACAGGGAACGAGCTGCCCGGCGTGACGTTGCGGTCGACACCGAAGTTCGCCGGCGAGAGGCCGCGATACTTCGCCACCGCACTCTTCGGCACCCACTCGTAGCTCGGCTGGGTGTGCTGGAGTGCAGCGTAGTTGCGAGCGGCAGCCGGGTCGAGCAGGTAGTTGATGTTCGACGCCCGCTGACGGTCAGTGACGATGAAGGCCGTCGGTCCCGGCAGCAAGACCTTCGACAGGTTCTTGATGTCGTTGATCGAGATCACACCGTCGAGCTGGCCGTGAGCCGCGTAGTCGAAGAAGTTGAACCGACGCTGGAGAGCATCCGGCTGATCCGGCGACTCGAAGGCACCCGTGGTCTCGGTGATCGCGGTTCCTTCGGTGTTATTGGAGCCGATGCGGGCGGTACCACCCAGCAGTCGAGCCATCGCTCCCTGTTCGGCCATCCCCATCGTCTTCGCGTTGTCCGTGAAGTTCTGGAGTTCCTGGGCGGTGATCAGGCCGTCGTGATTGGTATCGATGACGTTGAAGGTGTTGTGTGCCAGCAGGTACTTGATGGCGACCGAACCTTCGATTGCAGCCACCGCGTTGGCGACGTTGATCTCGGAGTAGTTCGTCGGCGACGTGCTGCCCAGCGGGAGCTGCGGTGTCGACTGCGTCATGCCGTTGTTCTCGTCGGCAATCGGCACGGCTGTCCACTCGAGGATCGAGTTGATACCGTCGGGATTGTTGTACTTCTGGAGCGTTCTCGGCACCGAGTTCTTGCCGAAGTTGAGCATGTTGGTGCCAACCGGCATGTTCAGATAGGCGTCGGAGGTCACGCCCGTCTTGCCGAGAGTCGTCCAGTACGACAGAGCCGAGCTGACGAGTGCGAACGATCCGGTGACGATCGCGGACGAGAGCGACGTACCACCTGAGGTGAACGCGTTGTTCTCGTTGCCATTACCCGCGAAGCTGCGACGGAAGGTCGGGATATCGATCGACGGAGCCGCGTAGTCGGTTGTGATGCTTCGGTTCGCCGCGGCGAGGATTGCGTTGGCGTAGAAGATCTGCTGCGAAACACCGTTGTTGTTGTTGTTGTTATTGCCGGTGTTGCCATTGTTGCCGTTGCCGCCCTGGCTCGACGGATTGAACGGCGAGTTGCCCAGGGTCAGAGCGTTGAGGCTGTTCGTCGAGACCACGCCGGTGGTGGTCGTCGTCGTGTTGCCGGTCGTGGTACCGCCGAGCGAGCCGATGTTAATCGTGTTCGCAAAGAGCAGCACCGGTCCAACCAAGCTCGGGAAGGTACCCTGCGTCGGGTTGGTCGGCGGGGTGCTCGGACCAGTGACAAACGGGAACGGAATCGAGCCTGTAACCGACGTCACTTCGTCGAGGATTGCCGGCAGCGACATACCCTGCGTGTCGCCGACGTTCGTATTCTGCGAGTTGTCGACACCACCAGGCGTCGTACCGCTCGTGTTGTTACCGTTGCCGGTATTGCCGCCGTTGTTGGTGCCAGTACCGCTCGAGCTGGCGCCGAACGGCGCGCCGAACTGACCGGAAGCAGCAATTGGCTGGATACCGCGGCGACGCAACTGCGCCATCTGGTTCTTGAGTGCGATGACGATCTGCGGATAGCGGCGATACGCCACACCTTCCGAGTTGAACGATTCCGTCGAGCCGAAGCCGAGGTTAACGGCAACCACGCGATCGTAAACGTTCGGTCGGACCGGATCCTTCACGTACGGATGCGTGGCAACGTAGTTGAGCGCCTTGTAGACGTACTGCGTGTTCGACAGAGCGTTCGAGTTCGTCGACACGCTGGTTGTGTTCGTGTTGCCGTTACCGTTGCCGGTATTGCCGCCGCCGTTGTTATTGCCATTGCCGTTGCCACCGATCGACGTGCCGACCGGGACGACGAACGGAGCAAACACGTTGACCGGCACGATCGTGGCCTGGGGCACGAACTGTGCGATGACGCCGGCAATCAGCGTTCCGTGGCCGTCGTTGGTCGTCGGCAGAACGGTGTTTGAGGTTGTGTTGCCGTTACCGTTATTGTTGCCGTTGTTGTTACCGTTGGTGGTCGTACCAGTCTGAGCCGGCGCGGTGTCGACGTTACCGGGTGCGTTGGTGATCACGCTGGTACCGGTTGCCACGCGACCGCGGAAGTTCGGGTTGGTCGCGGACACACCAGTGTCCACCACTGCGACGGCGCTGTTCTGGCCGTCGTAGGGCACGCCGAGGGTTCGGAGGTCGTTGAGGCCGACGATCGAACCCGACGTCGAGCCGGCGAGGCTCGCAACCGTCTTGAACTGCCAGATGCCATCGTTGTCCGCCGCGTACAGCGTGGTGCCGTCGGCAGAGAACGTGATGCTCAAGCTCGACTGCTGGAAGCTCGACGAGTCGTAGTTGCCCGAGGTGTTGAAGTTTTCGGCGAACGTCGTCACCACACCGTCAGGCGTAATGCGGACGATACGACCGCCCAGGTTGCCGGTCGGCGGCGAGAACAGGTTGCCGGTCGAGACCGCGGCGGTGCCACCACCCTGAACCGGGATGACCGTGGCGGTCGTGTCGGTCGGGGCTGTGACAGAAACCGAGAGACCGGTGCCAAGGTCGGCCACGAACAGGCTGCCTGCCCAGGCGAGCGTACCGACGCCTAGACCGGACACCGAGGCGAATGAGTTGCCACCTTCGTCCGACGCGGCGAGCACGGTTCCCTTGATACCGGGGAACGTGGTGGTTGTCGTGGTGGTCGTCGTGGTCGGCGCGGTGACCGTCAGACCTTGCGAGAAGTAGCCGTAGTAGTCGAACGCCGAATCCTCGAACCGGCGATAGTAGGTCGCAATCGCGGGGTTCAGGTCGACGAAGTTCGACGTGTAGGCTGTCGGGAACGCGCCGCCGTTGATCAGCAGCTCACCGTTCAAACCCTGCACGCCGGACAGACCGGGCTGACCCGGGATGCCGCCGCCGGCCTGAGTGCCGAAGTCGGTGAAGGTCGAATACACCGGCGAGATGTAGTCGATGTTCGCCGACGTGAGCGACGTCTGCGGGCCTTCCGATAGAGCGGTTTCGGAGATGCCGAACGGAAGCGTCGCGCTGCTGATGTTCTGGCCGGGACGATACTGGTTCGCGTTGAAGTAGAACGCCGAGAACGTCGTCGTACCGACCGTGCTCGCACCCGAGCCGCTGCCCGCGATGATGCCGCGGAGGAAGCTCTGCTGCTCGGTGGGCGGAACGAGAATCGCCGACGGGTTGCTCGTGAACTTCAACGCCGACTGACCGTCGGTGAACATGGCGAACGCGCCCATGAACGTACCGTCCGGAGCGATCCGGTAGATGACGTTCTTGTTCGGATCGCTGCGATCGACCGAGGCGACGAACATCGACGGCTTGCCGTCGAAGTAGCCTTCGGGGTCGAAGCTGATGTCGTACCAGTTCACCAGGCCGCTCGCCGAGCTGACCGAGTTCGCGGCGGTGGCGCCGGTACCGGGTTCGAGCTGGTTGAGCACCGAGTTGAGGTCGAAGAAGACCGACGACTTGCCAGTGGCGGGGTCGACGCGGTAGATCACGCCCGGGCGATTGATCGCACCAAGCGAGGCGTTCGCACCGGCACCACGGGAGATCGCGTACACGCCGTTGCCGAACGAGCCGCCCGGTCCCGCTTCGATGCGAACGATGTCGCCGCCGAAATCGGACGATGGGGCAAACTGCGAGACGCTGACAAGCGGCGCGGCGCTGGGGAAGGTCGCGGCGTTCAGGTTGCTCGATGATTCGTTGACCGTGATCACACCGGTGGTCGTGTTGCCGGCTGTCACGGAGTTGGTGAAGGTCGCCTGCCGCGGGTAGAGCGGCAAGTAGGGCGTGAGCACCTGGCGATCCTCGAGATGGGTCACCTGCTCAAGCTTGTAGGTCCGCCGGCGCCCTTTGGGGCCACGCGTCCTGGGTCGGGATGGTTGAGACATTCCGTTATCTCCTAAACCTATGACTCGTCCGTCCTGGACCGAGGCCGAAGTGCCCGTCAATCATGATGATCGGTGCGACCGGCGCTCGCCGTTCATCCGAACATCGAGAATGTCCTTACGAACCGGCAGACCGGTCAGCGCGGAATACTCGTTACCAAAGGAATCGGCCGGAAGACCGTACGGAGATAAACGAAAGGTCCGAAGATTCTGGTTAGTACCAACAAACGCGATGCGACGCGTAAACCAATTTGGCGAATCAAGACAATATGATGGAGAAAACAGGAAAACCGGGAAAACCTGTCCGGCCATCCACGGCAAACAGCGGGCCTCGAATTGCCAATTGCGTGGACTTTGACGCCGGCAGGCTCGGTCACGAAAGCCGATCATGACGATGAATCCCGCACTTCGTGAGCCGCGATTCATCGCAATCGCGGATCCTTGCGTCGCTGCTCTTACAAGCGTTGACAATCCCGAAGGGTCGCAGTCAGCGATTAGAGTAGATTCTGAGCGGCGGACAAACTCGACCCGACATGGTCTTCGAACTCTTCCAGCTCAAGGATTTCCGACTCTCTTGCGTCGAAGATTACAAACGCCCACAAAGGTCGCGACCACGTACAACACGAAAGTCTGCGGCTCCGGAACGGCCTGAGGAGTGAGCAAAAACGCATGCTGAGCGCCGTCGATCATTCCTTGACCAACGATCTGCCCTGCATTGTTGATTCCGAATGCTTGAGTCAGTTGCCAACCTGATCCCTGAGGTATGAGGCTATTTAAATCGAAGATCTGGCCGCTGCTATACATAAACGCGTGGTCTGGTATCGAGTTGCTCGAGTATACAATTCCCACGACTTGATCGCGGTCGTTGAGTGCTCTCCCCATCGCGCCCGAACCGCTGGCGATTTTTGAAAGGTCGGTTGAGGTCCCGTCGGAGTGATAAATGACGGTTCTGTTTTGCTGGCCTGTGACGATCGCGAGTATGTCACCTGCGTTGTTAACACTGAGACCACCGCCTGGCTCGCCAGGAAGTGATAGCTTGCCGTTCCGGAATATCCCAACATGAATCGCTTCACCAGGCGGCAGGTACGCGCCGACGATTAGTCCCGAATCGTTGATATGGTACGGCTCCAGCAATTGCAGATTTGTGGAACTTGCGCCGGATTGGAAGAGATTCGGCCCGGCGGATCCTGTATCGACTGTATAGTCTCCGGAATTGTTCACCGATGTAATGTTGCCTCCGACAATCAAGCCGGAATCGTTAATGGCATTCGCAGGACCGCCTCCCAAGGGCGTTACGGCCGAAAGCGCTCCGCTGCTATACAAAAACGACTGTGCATCGGAGTCGTGGGGAGAAGTGTTGTAAGAAACACCAACCACTTGTCCGCTCGCGTTAATCCCAACTGCTTCGCTTTGCGTCGTCCCAGGCAGGGTGCCCAGGTCAGTTACCGAATACATGGCTGAAGCATGTGCCTTGGTTGTCGTTAGCGCAAGGAGGCCGAGAATCCCAATGATGACGCATTTCCAGTGACCGCGGATTGATCGCATTCGAGGAATCCTTCCTCAGCGAAGGGGCGTGGGCGAACAGATTAGCCCACGACTTGCCGGCTCAGCGAATGATCTAATCCATTCACGTAAACGGGTCAATGCCGGACAGTTAAAGCGGCTCCTGCAAACCTACCTAAACCTGAAAGTCCCACCGAACTGGAGTGCAAGATTCTGAAGAGGGGACGAATTCGATCAGGCATTCTCGTTGGGACGCCGAGATTAAGGATTTCCCACTTTCTTGCGTCGCAAAGTGCAATAACTGGCCAAGATCGCGCCTGCATAAAGCGCAAGGGTCTGTGGCTCGGGAACGGCCTGAGGAGTCAAAAGAAATGCACGCTGATTACCGTCAATCGTCCCCTGACCAACAATCTGACCTGCGTTGTTGATTCCAAAAGCTTCGTCCAAGTGCCAGCCTGATCCGGGAGGAATGAGGCTGTTCAAATCAAGAACTTGACCATTCGTATAAATGAACGCATGATCCGGAGATGGGGCGCCGGAATATACACTTCCGACAACTTGACTGCGATCATTGATTGCGTAGCCATCGGCACCAAGTCCTCCGGCAAGCTTCGAAAGATCGACCTGTGCTCCATTCGCTTGATAAACAATCGTCTTGTTCTGCGGTCCCGGGATGATTCCCAGTATGTCTCCACTGTTATTACCGCTTATCCCTAAGCCTGGGTCACCTATTAGGTTGAGCTTGCCATTCTCGAAGACGCCGATCCGAGATGCGGCACCGGGCGAGTAGTAGGTACCAACGACCTCACCGGAATCATTGACATGAGTGGGTTCCAATAGTTGTAAGTTTATCGTGGATGAGGCGGTTTGCAACAGGTTTGGACCCGCTGAGCCAGTTAATACAGTATATTCTCCGGAATTATTGATTGACATGTTTGAGCCTCCTACGATCACTCCGGAATCGTTAATCGCTTTCGCTGGGCCTCCACCCACGGGACTAACACGAGTAAGCGAACCGCTGCTGTACAAAAACGATTGGGCGTCAGAGTCGTTGAGCGAAGTATTGTAGGAAACACCGATCACTTGCCCGCTTGAATTGATTCCGACCGCCAGACTCTGGGTGGTTCCAGGAAGAATGCCCAGGCCAGTCACCGAATACATGGCTGAAGCATGTGCCTTGGTTGTCGTTAGCGCAAGTAGGCCGAGCATCCCAAGGATGACGCATTTCCAGTGACCGCGAATTGATCGCATTCGAGGAATCCTTCCTCAGCGAAGGGGCGTGGGCGAACAGATTAGCCCACGACTTGCCGGCTCAGCGAATGATCTAATCCATTCACGTAAACGGGTCAATGCCGGACAGTTAAAATAGAAAGACCGGGGAAGATCCCCGGTCTTTCGTGAAGCAAACTGCCGGAAAGCCTTTGGGGGCTAACTCGGATCAGGCGTTGGTGCCCTGGCCGCCGGCGCGACGACGAACGTCGAGCTCGATCGAACCGAAGGTGCCTTCGTGGCGCTGGATCGTCATCGAGAGGGCGGAGAGAAGGCGCTTGGCGGTGTAAAAATTCATTACGATCCGCTCGTTGGCCTTCACGTCCTGGCGGCCCTGGGCGAACGGCTGAGGATTCAGGCCGAAATCCAGGATCACCTCTTCCGGCGTCGCGGTCACGCGGCAGAAGTTGGAATACGAGGGCTTCGTGGCCGAATCGTCGACCACAACTTCATTCTGCTGCACTTGCGGCGCGGCTTCGCCGGCGACATTCTCGCTCATCACGTCCTCCCTTAGAGTGCTAGCCCGTCCCTTTGGATCTGGGACTTCGAGATTACATTACGTCAGAAGTCGTAATTAGGGAACAAGATTCTGTCAAAACACCCTATGAAAATCACCATGTGAGATCCAAATCAACGCCCTGTTGTCGCATGCGCGCACAATCGTTCATGCCAACGACTGATAAACGAGGCAAATTGGTCCAGCGTTCGGGCTTACGCCAAGAATAAGATCAATTCGAGCTTAGGTTGTGACAACCAACCGCGCCCGGACCTGTTCCGCCTGTTCGACGGGCGTCGCTCCAAACAGTCGCTTGAACTCGCGGCTGAACTGCGACGGACTTTCGTACCCTACAGCCCGAGCCGCCATGCTTGCGTTGTGCCCATCGTGAGCCATCAACCGCCGCGCATGGTCGAGCCGAATTCGCTTCAAGTATTGCAGCGGTGAACTCGCCGTCACGAGTTTGAAGTTATGGTGAAAAGCCGAGACGCTCATCCCCGCCCTTCTGGCCATGCTTTCCAAACTCAGCGGCTGTGCATAAGCCAGGTGGATATGGTTGAGCACGCGAGCGATCCGCGAAAAATGGTCGTCGCGACTCGCGAGCGCGCGAAGCGCCCCGCCACTTTCGCCACACAGGACCCGATAGACGATCTCTCGAACCGTCTGGCGGCCGAGCATCCGGCTGTCGAGCGGCCGTTTCAGGCATTCGAGAAGTCTGATCACCGCACCGCCCAGTTCCTCACTCATCGGCGTGATCGAAAGGCCGAGGGGCGTGGGGCCATCGGGAGTGGGTGATTCATCCATCTCGAGCAGCATCTCGCCGAGCATCGTTGGCTCGACATCGATCGCGAGAATCAGCACCGGAACTTCAGGACTTGCGTCAGCCTCGCACTCTGCCGGCATCGGCACAGACGAGACTAAATAGTTATACTCGTTATATGTATAAACTTCATCGCCAATATACGCCCGTTTCTGTCCCTGACCGACGATGATGATCCGCGGGTGATAGACCATCGGTGCGCGGGGCAGGGGCTCCGACCGGCGGACCACCTGCACGCCTTCCACGGCGGTGGGATGCATTCCTTCTTCGCTCGCAACTTCATTCAGCAGCCGAGCGAGACGTTTGCGAGTATCGTTCTGATCTTCCATTTGCATCTCCCAGCGAGCGTTAGCAGCCATAGGTTTAGGTTACCAAACTGGACACGATCTGAGTGATTTACGGAGGCGGCTAGAGAATTAGGCAAGACATTTGGAGGAACGATCCTTTCCGTTTCGAGCTGGCGTCCCTCTAATGTTTCCGGGTAAGGGATCACCAATCCAGGGACCACCGGCCAATGACCAAGTCGAAGGCTTACGCCGCCGCAACTGCCACATCACCCCTCGCGCTGACCACGATTTCAAGGCGCGACCCCGGCGAGCACGACGTTCAGATCGAGATTCTCTTCGCCGGAATCTGCCATTCCGACCTTCACTCGGTCCGCAACGAGTGGAGCGAGTTCATGCCGACGGTATATCCCATTGTACCGGGGCACGAAATCGTCGGACGCGTGACGAAGGTCGGTTCGTCGGTCGCCAAGCACAAGACCGGCGATCTTGTCGCCGTCGGGTGCCTCGTCGATTCAGACCGCACCTGCCCAAGCTGCCAGGAAGGGCTCGAACAGTTCTGCCCGAACATGACGCTGACGTTCAACTCGCCGGACAAGCATCTCGGCGGCGTCACTTATGGCGGCTATTCGGATCAAATT
Organism: uncultured Isosphaeraceae bacterium; assembly: GCA_945957605.1. Taxonomy (GTDB): domain Bacteria; phylum Planctomycetota; class Planctomycetia; order Isosphaerales; family Isosphaeraceae; genus CAMFLR01. The sequence goes on along the minus strand of CAMFLR010000001.1, from coordinate 513,220 downwards.
GTCGTCGACGAACGATTCGTCGTACGAGTGCCGTCGAACTTGAACCTCGCGGGTGCTGCGCCGCTTTTGTGCGCGGGAATCACAACCTATTCGCCGATGCGGCACTGGGGCGTGAGCGAAGGCAAGAAGGTGGGCGTCGTCGGCCTCGGCGGGCTTGGGCACATGGGAGTGAAGTTCGCTCGTGCGATGGGTGCGCACGTCGTTGTCTTCACGACTTCGCCGCACAAACGGGAAGACGCTTTGCGGCTTGGTGCGGATGAAGTCGTCGTTTCCCGCGACGCGAACGCGATGCAAAAGCACGCGGGCAGCTTCAATTTCATTCTCGACGCAGTGTCGGCCGACCACGACATCAACGCGTATCTCAATCTGCTCACTCGCGACGGCAATTTGACGCTCGTCGGCGCTCCCGCCAAGCCGCTGGCAGTCTCGGCGTTCGGCCTGATCATGGGGCGCAGGAGTCTTTCGGGTTCGCCAATTGGCGGCCTGGCCGAAACGCAGGAAATGCTCGATTTCTGCGGCACGAACAACATCACCGCCGACGTCGAGGTCATCCCGATTCAGAAAGTGAACGAGGCCTACGAGCGGTTGCTCAAGGCCGACGTGAAGTATCGCTTCGTCATCGACATCGCATCGTTGAAGTCCGAATAACTCGAATGGAGCAGACCATGCAAAAGCGCACGCTTGGAAAGAGTGGCCTGGAAGTCTCGGCGATTGGTCTCGGCTGCATGGGGATGAGCTTCGCGTACGGGCCGCCGAAAGATAGGGCCGAGATGATTTCGCTGCTGCGGACTGCCGTCGATCGGGGGATGACATTTTTCGACACCGCCGAGGTGTACGGTCCGCATACAAACGAAGAACTCGTGGGCGAAGCACTCGCGCCGGTGCGCGACCAGGTGGTGATTGCCACCAAGTTCGGCTTTCAGCTCAAGCCCGATCGCTCGCCAGGCTGGCTCGGTGTGAACAGCCGTCCCGAGCAGATCAGAAAAGTCGCCGATGCGTCGCTCAAGCGGCTGAAGGTCGAGGTGATCGACCTTTTCTATCAGCATCGCGTCGATCCCGAGGTGCCGATTGAAGACGTCGCCGGCACGGTGAAGGACCTCATCTGGCAGGGCAAGGTGAAGCACTTTGGCCTCTCGGAAGCCGGCGTGCAAACGATTCGCCGGGCACACGCCGTGCAACCAGTCGCCGCGCTTCAGAATGAATACTCGCTCTGGTGGCGACGACCGGAGGAAGAAGTTCTGCCCACGCTGGAAGAGCTCGGCATCGGTCTGGTGGCTTACAGCCCGCTGGGGAAGGGATTCCTCACGGGTAAGATCGACGCCAACACGACGTTTGAAGGTTCCGACTTCCGCAGTTTGCTGCCTCGCTTCGCTCCCGACGCGCTCAAGGCAAATCAGGCGATGGTCGAGCTGCTGGCCGAGCTCGCTGCTAAGCACAACGCGACTCCCGCGCAGATCGCTCTCGCGTGGCTGCTGGCCCAAAAACCCTGGATCGTGCCGATTCCGGGCACGACGAAGCTGAGCCGGCTCGATGAAAACAATGGGGCACTCGACCTTCAACTATCCGCCGAGGACCTCGAAGAAATCGACTCTGCGGCGGCGAAAATCAGCGTGCACGGCGATCGTTATCCCGAGCACATCGAACAAATGACGGGACGTTGAAGCAATTTTCGGATGGCCCTCACAAACGTGTGGGCCATCCTTTTCAATTCGAACTCAACTTGATATCCATGTACCCATCATGCATGCCCATTTCCCGCCGCGAATTGCTGATGACGGCCGGCGCAGGGTTGGCAATCATGGCATTCGGCGACGTACAAAATTTTAAAGCATATTCTCATAGCATCAAGGAGAGCGGTATGGAGATTCTGCGTGTGGGCTCGCGACTATCTGCAAAAGGGCCGGCCGATTGGTTCACAGGTGCCGTCCGAATTGACCCGCTGTTTCCCGTGCAACCGCCCGCTCAAGCCGCCGGCAATAGCGTCACCTTCGAGCCCGGTGCGCGAACGGCCTGGCACACGCATCCGCTGGGACAAACGCTGATCATCACTTTCGGCTGCGGCTGGGTTCAGCGCGAAGGTGGACCGATCGAGGAAGTTCATCCTGGTGATGTCGTCTGGTTCCCGCCCGGCGAAAAGCACTGGCACGGCGCCACGCCCACAACCGCGATGGCACACATCGCAATTCAGGAACAGCTCGACGGCAAGGTTGTCGACTGGCTGGAGCACGTCAGCGACGATCAGTATCGCAAGTGACTCGTCGCCGGCGTTTACGCCACCCGATCGAGACTTCGGAGGTCGACCAGCCGGTCGATCTCATCAAACGTCCGGAGCGAAGCACCATTTTGTGCGAGCACGAACGCGCTCGCCGTGGCGCCTCGAACGGCGGCCGTTTCGGGGTCATCGAGATCTTCGAGCAGGGCGTTTCTTAGGTCAGCAGCATCGCTCACCCGACGGGCTCCGCCGCGATGCAACAATTGCTCGACAGTCGCGCGGAAGTTGCTTGTGTGCGACCCGAACATCACCGACGCACCAAACGCCGCCGGCTCCATCATGTTCTGACCACCGCGACCGGGGAAAAGACTGCCTCCCACGAACGCGATATCGGCAAGGCCCCAGACCGCGCTAAGTTCGCCGAGCGTATCGACGAGAATCACTGCGGGCGGCTCGCCCTGGAGCGATCGTGCATTGTTCTTGCTGCGGCGAATCACGCGTTCTCCCGCCGCTTCGAGCATTTGCGCGACTTGCTCAAACCGTTCCGCGTGGCGGGGGACGATGACGAGTCGAAGGCTCGGGTGCGTGATTCTCGCGTTGCGATAGGCGGCCAGGGCAGCGGATTCCTCGCCGTCCATCGTGCTACCGGCGACGAAGACGATTTCTGAGGAGCCGAGGTTGAGGGCCTTCTTGAGGGCGACCGTGCGCGGATTTGCGCGATTCCCCTCGAGCCCATCGAACTTCACCGAGCCGGTGACCTTGATGCGGTCGAGCGGCACGCCCAGGTCGGCGAAACGCGCGGCGTATTCGTCCGTCTGCACGGCGACGCTGTCGAGCCGGCGGAATGTCTTGCTCAGGGGACCGCGAAGGCGGCGATATCCCTTATGGCTCCGAACGCTCAGGCGTCCGTTGACGATCGCCACCCGTCCGCCCGCATGCTTCACAGCGCGGACGAGATTCGGCCAGACTTCGAGCTCGACGAGGGCAAGAATTGTCGGCCGGACACGGCTGATCGCCCGGTGCGTCGCCCACGAAAAGTCGAGCGGAGCGTAGAACGTCACCAAATCGGGATAGGTCTCGCGAGCCACTTTGAGGCCGGTCGACGTGGTCGCGGAGATCACAATCTCCCAGCCCGGTCGGCGCCTGGCGAACTCGGCAATCAGCGGACGGAGCAGCAGTACCTCGCCCACGCTCACGGCGTGGAACCAGAGGCAGGGGCCGTCGCCAACGCGTACAGGAGCGCGACCGAAGAACTTTTCGGCCCACCCTTCGCGATACTTGCCCGTCTTCCACGCCCGAAGCGCCAGCACCGGCGAGAGCAGGGTAATCAAACCGAGATAAATCAAGTTGAGCACTATCGGCATCGGGAATCCTTCCCCTCGGGATGTTCCAGTTGCCCGACCACCTATGCAAGGCTCATACCTAGCCCGATCGTAAACGCCTCAATTACGCGTCACACATCAATGAGCACCGCGTAATTGCTTGCATGCAGGCAAAGCCTCCATGCTCTGAACTCGGCGTGTAATCTAAGACTCTGACTGTCTTTAGGTCGGGGCATGGAAAAACCTCCCGTGGAGCACGGGAGGTTCTCATTGGATTCAGGCGCGAGGAAAAACCACCGATTTTTCCGGACGACCGTTACGATCGTCAGAAGATATCGGCATTTCCTTCCTTCCGCATGCAGCAAGCTTTGAACTTTTTACCTGACCCGCAGGGGCAGGGGTCGTTGCGACCGACCTTGCGGCCGGCGTTGCGCACCGGTTCCTGCTTCTGGTCCGACTGCCCCTTGCTCGCCTCGATCGCCGCTTCCTGGCGAGCGCGAATATTGTTTCCACCCACGGCCGGCTCACTCGGCGCTTCGTGGATCGTCTTCGCCTTATCAAGCTGCCAGCGCGAGCCGAGGTAGTGCAGGAACTCGGGGTCGAACTGCTCCATTCGGAAGATGAGATCGGTGACCTTGTCGGAAACACCGGTCCACATCTCCTCGAAGATCTTCATCCCCTCGCGCTTGTATTCGACCTTCGGGTCGACCTGGGCATAACCACGCAGCCCAACCGAGCTACGCAGGTGGTCCATCGCGCGGAGGTGTTCCATCCACGAGTTGTCGAGGATCTGCAGCAGCAGAACCTTTTCGAGCTCGCGCATTTCGGGGCGGAACCGCGCGTCGAACGCGTTGACGAGCAGGTTGCGAACCGCCTCGCGCTTCATGCCGCCGAGTTCTTCGTCGGTCGTCTCGACACCCAGATTTTGCCGTGCCCAGGCGACGAGTTCAGCCAGTGCTCGCGACTCGGGCGTTGCACGCTGCGCCTGGAACGTGCCGAATGCCGCGTCGAGCTTATCCTGCAACTCGTCGGCGATTCGCCCGCCTTCGTAAGCCTTTTGCGCCCGCTCGAAGAGATAAACTTCGATTTCAGGTCGCAACTTCGTCTTGAGATCTTCCTCATCAACGGCGATTTGCAGCCGCTGGCCAGCCCAGGCCGCCAGCCCTTCGCGATCGATGCGAATCGGCGAGCCCGGAGTTTTGTCCGAGATGTAACGGCTCAGACCGACCCGCACCGGGAACTCGGCCTCTTTGCGGATGTAAAGAGCACGAGCTTCGTCCTGAAGTGCGATGACCACTTCGGCCTTCGACAACTTCGCCCACTTGGCGGGATCAACCACCAACCCGAACTTGTGGTGCACCCAGCCGGCGAGCGAGCGACGGCCCCAGTCTTCGCTGAGGAATTCAGCCGCTTCCGCGAGGTCGATCGCCTTGATCGTCTCAAGCGCCTTGTCGGTGATGAACTCCTCGAGCGCCATGCGATCGAGATCGACTTCACCATTCGCAATGCTGGAGAACTTGCGAAGGTCGCGATCCTTGAGGTTCAAGCCGTAACGGCCGTTCGTCCAGGCGACGAGCGTCTGCCAGTTCCACTCCGAAGGCTCAGCGTCGGACGAGAGATTCTCCTCGATCGCCTCACGAACTGCGTTGCCAGTTTCGGATTCTGCTTGATTGGTGGCTTCTTCCGCAGCGGCTTCGTACGACAACCCCTTGAAATCCTTGGGATTGAATTCGAGGCCGAACCGCACGCCGGCGTAATTCGCAAAGCTCGCAGCGCCATAGTCGTCGGCCAGGAAAGCCTGCGCCGCCGCCTTGATCTGCTCGTCGATCATGTCGAGCATGGCGTCCTTGGCGGGGAAGCCGTCAAGCAAACGCTGGCGGAACGAGTAAACGCGTTTCCGCTGCTCGTCCATCACCTCATCATATTCGAGTAGGTTTTTACGAGCATCGAAGTTGCGTTCTTCGACCTTTTTCTGAGCCCCTTCGATGCGCCGACTGACGAGCTTGCTCTCGATCGCTTCGCCTTCTTCCATGCCGAGTCGCGTGAGCACGGCCGAAACCCACTCGCCCGCGAACTTCCGCATCAAGTCGTCTTCAAGCGACAGGAAGAACCGCGACGATCCCGGGTCGCCCTGACGTCCCGAACGCCCGCGAAGCTGGTTATCAATCCGACGCGACTCGTGCCGTTCCGTCCCGATAATGTGCAACCCGCCGAGACCAGCGACCTCGCGGCCTTCGGTCTTCATCTCGGTTTCGTACTTGCCGACTGCGTCGTCCCACACCTGCTTGGGCACTTCAAGCCGCGTGGGATAAAGAATCAGACTATTTTCATCTTTTAAACCCTTGAGGTCGGCCCATGCCATGAACTCAGGGTTACCACCCAGAATAATGTCGGTACCACGACCGGCCATGTTCGTGGCGATCGTGACGCCCGCCTTGCGACCGGCCTGGGCGACGATTTCGGCCTCGCGTTCGTGGTACTTCGCGTTGAGCACCTCGTGCTTCACGCCGTGACGCTTGAGCAGGTCGGAAATCAACTCCGACTTTTCGATCGAAGTCGTACCGACCAGGACTGGGCGGCCGGTGTTGTGAACCTCGCGAATTTCGCCGAGAATCGCGTCGTACTTCTCGCGATCGGTCCGATAGATCACGTCGGCATGGCTGACGCGCGTCAGGCCGCGATTCGTCGGAATCGCCACGACGTCGAGGTGGTACACCTTCCAGAATTCGTTCGCTTCGGTCATGGCCGTACCGGTCATGCCCGAAAGCTTCTTGTAAAGCTTGAAGAAGTTCTGAAGCGTGATGGTCGCGAGTGTCTGGTTCTCTTCCTTGATCTTCACGCGTTCCTTGGCTTCAACCGCCTGGTGCAAGCCGTCGGACCACTGCCGGCCTTCCATCAGACGGCCGGTGAACTCGTCGACGATCACGATCTCGTCGCCCCGGACCATGTATTCACGGTCGCGACGATAAAGGTGGTGCGCCTTGAGCGAGTTGTCGATCAGGTGCGGCCATTCCATGTTGCCGGGCGTATAGAAGCTCTCGATGCCGGCAATCCGTTCGGCTTCGCGCACACCTTCGTCGTTCAGGTGACAGGTACGCTCTTTTTCCTTGACCTCGAAGTGCACGTCTTTCTTGAGCAGACGTGAAATGCGGTCGGCTTCCGCGTACTTGCGCACGTCGTCGAAAGCAGGGCCGGAGATGATCAGCGGGGTTCGCGCTTCGTCGATCAGAATCGAGTCGACTTCGTCGATGATCGCGTAGTTCAGGAAGCCTTGCGCCTGAGTTTCGCGCGTCGGCTTCATGTTGTCGCGGAGGTAGTCGAAGCCGAACTCGTTGTTCGTGCCGTAGGTAATGTCGCGCGAGTAAATGTCGCGGCGTTCCTCGGAATCCATCGGGGACTGAATCGCGCCGACGCTCATTCCCAGGCCGTTATAAAGCGGGCTCATCCACTCGGCGTCGCGGCGGGCGAGGTAGTCGTTCACCGTGACGACGTGCACGCCCTTGCCGGAGAGGGCATTGAGATAGGCGGCCAGCGTGGCGACGAGGGTTTTACCTTCACCCGTCACCATTTCGGCGATGTTGCCGCCGTTGAGCACCATTCCGCCCATGAGCTGGACGTCGTAATGCCGCATCTTCAGGAACCGGCGGCCGCCTTCACGGCAAACCGCAAACGCTTCGGGCAGAATCGCTTCGAGCGTTTCGCCACCGGCCACGCGTTTGCGGAACTCGTCGGTCTTAGCTCTCAGCTCGTCATCGGTCAGCGATTGAACCGAGGGCTCGAGCTCGTTGATTCGTGCGACAATCGGACGCATCCGGCGGATCTGGCGTTCGTTCGAATTGCCGAAGAGGCGCACAAGGCCGTCCGAGACTCCCTCGGTCATGGCGTTCAGCGCGTCGGTCGTCTTATCCCAAAGCTCAGTGAGCAGTTCCATTCCAGCATCGCCTCGCGCCGAGTTTGCGGATTATCCGCTCTAAGTCGAATGTAACGTGTATTTTAGAGATATTCTGGCCCATCGGTCAAGCCGACGTGACGTCTGGCTCAGGGGCCTCTCTACCTCTTAATGGACAGACGACGACCAAACTTTCGCCAGGGTTTCGGGAAGTCTGATTTGCCGGCCACCAATCAAAGAGAAATCTGCACACATGCACCCACTCGTAGCAAGCCATCGCTTTGAGAATCGCTCCCATTCGCTTGCCATCGTCGACTGACGTCGCGTCTCATCGACGTGCCGCGTAGAATGATGCGACGGCTTCCGGGGGATTTGAGTCACCAGCGCGGGTTCAGCACAGCCAGAGAACCGCGCCCCAGCACAGGTGCATGGAATGTCCGAGGGCGAGCGCCGGTTGGTTTTTCTTGGCAGCGGGACATCGACGGGTGTGCCGGTTCTGGGGTGCGATTGCCACGTTTGCCTGTCCAACGACCCTCGTAACCATAGAACGCGTCCCAGCGTGCTCTTCGAATTCCCGCAGGGGCGGCTGCTGATCGACACCACGCCCGAGATGCGGCTACAGCTCCTCAGGGAAAAGGTAGGATACGTGCACGCGATCGCGTTCACGCATTCTCATGCCGACCACCTTTTCGGACTCGACGACGCCCGGCTCTTTCCTAAAATGACCGGCGCTCCCGTGCCGATCTTCTGCGAAGACTTCGTCGAGGCGAATATCCGCCAAGTCTTCTCTTATGCGTTCAACGAGCACGCCACGAAGATGCCCGCCGGCGGTGTGCCGCAAGTCGTCTTTGAGCGGATCGCGCCTGCGCAGCCGTTTGTCGTGCTAGGACAGGTGGTTACGCCGATCCGTCTCGAACACGGCCGCTTTCGCGTCCTCGGTTTCCGAATCGGTAATCTTGCCTATTGCACCGACGTGAACCGCATTCCCGACGAGAGCTGGCCGCTGCTCGAAGGGCTCGACATCCTGATCCTTGATGCTTTGCGAGTTGAGCCACACCCCACGCATTTCAGTCTCGAAGAAGCGCTCGGAGTCGTTGCGCGAACCCAGCCAAAACAGGCATACTTCACCCATCTTTCACACGTTTTCGATCATGAGGCCACGGAGTCTGCCTTGCCGAAAAACGTGCGTCTGGCCTACGATGGCCTCTCTCTAAAATTCTGACCCACCCCCCGCGAGGGATGGCGAGACACTCACCTATGCAACCCGACTCCGCCCTTCTCGCGCGACTCGCTCGCCACCGCCAGGATCATTTGCTTCGATTCTGGAACGACCTGGACGAGCCCGCCCAGGCGCAGCTCCTGGCACAAGTTTCAGCGATGGACTTCGAACGGATCGACAACCTCGTCGCCAAACTCGTGCGCGGGTCCGAGTCCTCCGTACCGCCCATCGAATCCGTCGGCCCGGTTGAAGTCTTTGGCCTCCCGCAGACCGACGCCGAGCGCTCGGCGCGTCGGCTTGTCGCCGAGATCGGCCACGATGCCCTGAGCCGTGGCGAGGTCGCGGTCGTTCTCGTCGCCGGCGGATCCGGGACACGTCTTGGCTTTGAAGGCCCGAAGGGAACCTATCCCATCGGCCCCGTCTCAGGCGCTAGCCTCTTTCAAATTCACGCTGAGAAAATCGTCGCACTCGGACGCCGATTCGGTCGGCCGATCCCGCTCTACGTGATGACGAGCCCCGAAAACAACGACATCACGCAGCAATTCTTCGACGACAATAACCGCTTCGGCCTGAGCCATTTGCGCCTGTTCGTGCAAGGGAATATGCCTGCGGTCGACTCCGAAACCGGCCGCGTCCTGCTCGCCACCAATGACGGTCTGGCGCTCAGCCCCGATGGCCACGGCGGCACCATCGCCGCACTCAACGCCAAGGGGCCAGACGGCGGCCCGAGCTGCTTCGACGAAATGGCCTCGCTTGGCATCAAAACATTATTTTATTTCCAAGTCGATAATCCGCTTGTCAAGATCGCCGACCCCGCGTTCCTCGGTTTGCACCTTCAGGCCAAGGCGGAAATGTCGTTCAAGGTGATCGAAAAGGTACGTCCCGACGAAAAGGTGGGTGTCGTCGTCACAGTTGACGGCATGCCGCAGGTGATCGAATATTCCGACCTGCCCGCCGAACTCGCCGAGCGCCGCGAGCCCGACGGCCGCCTGCAACTTTGGGCCGGATCGATCGCGATTCACCTGTTCGAGCTTGCATTCCTTCAGCGCCTGGCGTCGGGCGAAATCAGCCTGCCGTTCCATCGTGCACTGAAGAAGGTACCCTACGTCAACGAAGCTGGAGAACTCGTCCAGCCAAGTGCGCCGAACGCTGTGAAGTTCGAGCAATTCATCTTCGATGCACTACCGCTGGCTGCGCGTTACACGCTCGTCGAAACCGATCGCAAGGTCGAGTTCGAGCCTTTGAAAAACGCGACTGGACCCGATTCTCCCGCGACCGTGCGTGCCCGGATGTCGGAAAACTTCGCCGAGTGGCTCGAAACTGCGGGTGCAACTGTGGCCCGAGCTAGCGACGGCTCGGTTCCTTTCGGTCTCGAAATCAGCCCGCTTTTTGCCCTCGATGCGAATGAGTTGAAGACCAAGATCGCGCCGGGGACGCATATCGAGAAGTCGATTTACCTACGACCGTAAATCCATCAGACGATCGACCAAAACATCAAAACTCGAAAACGTTTTGGTCGATCTGCTGGAGCGCACGTCGTGGAACTCGTTCAAATTCGAGCCCAAGACACGGTTGATACGGTCATGCGAGGTATCGACGCGATTAAGGCGTCAAGTAGCGGTTCGGATGCGCACCATGGCATTCATTTGTGGCGAGTGCTGAGTGCGGGACTTATTGGAGCGGGAATTTCGTACGCTGTCATCGACAATCATGGCCCCGGCACCAACCCGTCAATCTTGTTTCTGATCCTCGGGATCGCCGGACTTGTCCTTCCGCGAATCTATCACGCGGGCGGTCGATACCGAATCGCACGTTCGATCAGCCAGCGCGCGGATGAAAAGCGATTCGGTGAATTCACGTTCGACCCAGACACCATTCAACTTCGCAACGCACTCGGCGAAACCAAATTCAAGTGGCGGGCCTCGTCGCTCGCCTATGAAACAAAGCTTGGCCTTCTGGTTTTCTCGCCCGAAATGCTCGGCTACTGGATCGACGCGACCTGGTTTCGCCACCAAAGCGACGCGGATCTCGTCGTATCCTGGGCACGAGAGGGTGCGCAGAAATTCAATTCCGCGGCGTCGTTGATCGTCCCTCCTGACAAACCCGCGTTCGGCGATTACGAGCTTGATGCATAGATATTCCCACTGTTCTTGCGGAAATCGCACGAAGAAGCGCCTTCCAAACTGTTTGGCAGAGATTCGCAATCAGACTCAAGATAAAAGCCGGCGGCAACGTCGGCCTTTTTTGTTGCTCGCCGCACAACATAGATAGAACGACGTCGCCTGGCCGTTATCATCAGGTCTGGAATTGACCGCTGAACGCATTCGCGAGCAAAGCAGCATGGAATCGATTCAGGTCCGCGCCATCGACACGCCCGACACGCTTCTGCACGCGCGCGATGCTCTCATTACGGCCCGCAAAACGAAAATTATGGTCGTGGGCTCGTGGATTGTGACCATATTGGGAGCCATCTGGTTCAGCCTGGGCATTTTTCGATTGATCCGCCCAGATCCGAACGCGCCAGCCCCAATTCCGCTGCTTGTGATGGGTGGAATTATCCTCTTCGTTCCACCGCTCTGGAATCTCATCATTCGCTGGTCGGCGCGACAAATGCCGCCGAAAATGACGTTCGCCACACTCACCTTCACGCAGGAAAGCATTCACATTCGTGTGGTCGCTGGCGATGTCGTTCACAATTGGGAAACGCTTCCCATGGTCCTCGAAAACCAATCTGGGTTTCTTCTTATGTTCGAAGGCTCAAGGGCATTTTGGGTCGATGCGTCCTGGTTCGCTTCGCAGGCTGAGCTCGATCAGGTCTTGCGTTGGGCGCGGCTAGCGCGAAAATATGATCTTGTGAGCGCCGCAAAGTTCTGAAATTCTTGAACCGCCAGGGAGTCCGCCGCAATGGTCACAGAATCGGGGATCTTCGATGGAAGCGGTTCGGATTCGCCAGATTTGGACGCTCGACAATGCGATGCGCGGTTATGACGCCTCATTCGATCTCTACGTCATGCGGAAACGGTCGGTAAAGCCGTTTTCGAAAGCATCGATTCCGCTCCCAATTCTCAGGTGGGGAGGGACAGCAGTCGTCGCTTTGACCGTGCTGTCAACGCCCGTCCGCGGCTCGTACCTCATGGCAATGCCCGCAAGGCTGAGCATGATCGGTCTGTTTGCCGCCTTGGTCTATTTCTGGCCGGCGACAAGCGAGCCGCCAGTCGCGATCGTGCGTGCATTCAACCGCTGGCGTGCTCGCAACATGGCAAAAGCCCGGCTCACAAACTTGACTGACGAGCAGCGAGTCTCAGACGTGGAATTCGGTCCATCTGGAATTCACACAACCACAAACGGTGCACAAACCGAGCAAAAATGGGCCGAAGTTCGCTCGTTCAGCGAGTATCACAACGGCTTTGCGGTTGAGACGAACAGGGGCTTCACCTGGTACGACGCCGTAAGCTTTTATTCACAGGACGACGCAAACAGCGTAAAGTCGTGGGCCAGGAGCGAGGCGTTGATGTACAGGATGTGCGAGCCGATTAGCACGTCGACGGCCAAGCCGGACCCAATTATTCGAGACGAGATTTAACTTCTCATGCTTTACGCCGTCGTCATGGCCGGAGGATCCGGCACCCGTTTCTGGCCCAAGAGCCGCCGCAACCGCCCCAAGCAACTTCTCCGCCTGCATGGCGACGCCACGATGCTTCAGCAAACGGTCGCTCGGATCGCGCCGCTTGCTCCCGCCGATCGCACCTTCATCATCACAGGCGCCGACCAGGCCGAAGCGACGAAGGCCCAGCTCTCCCAGCTTCCACCAAAAAACGTCGTCGCCGAACCCTGTCCCCGCGACACCGCCGCATGCGTCGGCCTGGCTGCGCTCATCGTCGCCAAGGCCGATCCCAACGGCACGATGATCGTGATGCCGGCCGACCACGTCATTCAACCCGCCGAAAAGTTCCTGGCGACGGTCCAGGCCGCAGTCGAGGTGATCGACGAGGATCCGTCGGCGTTCGTGACATTCGGTATCAAACCCACTCGTCCCGAAACCGGCTACGGCTACATCGAACGAGGTGAGGATCTGGGAAGCAAGCACGGCATCGCGCTGAACAAAGTCGCGCAATTCCGCGAAAAACCCGATCGCGCCACGGCCGAAAAGTTCCTCGCCGAAGGCCGCTTCGCCTGGAATTCCGGCATTTTCGTGTGGCGTGCGCAGGCCATTCTCGACGCCCTCGCCAAGCATCGCCCTAACCTTTACGCTGCACTCGAGCGCGTCGGTCAGGCGCTCGGCACGCCGCAAGAAGCAGAAGTGATTGCGCGTGAATATCCGCAAATGGAAAAGGTGCCGATCGACAAGGCCGTGATGGAAAAGGCAACCAACGTCCGCGTTCTCGAGGTCGTTTATGACTGGAACGACGTTGGCGATTGGCGTGCCCTCACCGAGCTCGTCCCACCCGATGCCCAGGGCAACACCGTCCAGGGCAGCGTGCTCGCGGTCGAGACGAAAGGAAGCATCATCGTCTCCGACGACGGTGGCCTGATCGCCACGTTGGGTGTCGACGACCTGGTGATCGTGCAATCTGGCGGCGCGACTCTGGTCGCCCGCAAAGACCAGCTCGACAAGCTCAAGTCGCTGGTTGAAGGGCTCGACAAAGCAGGATTTGGCGCAACGCTATGAGCTACGCGCCCATGACACGCGTGCTGGGGATCGACTTCGGCACGCGGCGCGTCGGAGCCGCAGTGAGCGACCCCAGGCGCAAAATCGCCACGCCGCTCGAAGTCTACGAGCGGCGCGATGCCGTTCAAGACGTTCGCCACTACCGCAAGCTCGTCGAAGAGCACGACATCGACCTAATCGTCATCGGTCTGCCCCTACACACGAGCGGGCAAATGAGCGATTCAGCCAAAAAAGCCAGAGCCTGGGGAGAATGGCTGGCACGTGAAACGACCATCAAGGTCGTCTACCACGACGAGCGTTACAGCACCGTCGACGCCGAGGAGCGTTTACTTGCCGCAGGCGTGAAACGCCAGGGTCGCAAGGAACGTCGCGACATGCTCGCCGCCCAGATTCTGTTGCAAGACTTCCTTGACGCCGGCTGTCCCGAAACAATCGAGCCACCTACCGCTCCCCTGACGGATGAACAAGAAAACGAATCATGACCACTCTCATCATCGGCTGCGGCTACCTGGGGCGGCGGATCGCTCGCAAACTGGTTGAAGCGGGCGAGCGAGTGCTCGGCACGACGCGCAGCGCCGCCTGGGCCGCTAGCTTGCAGGCGATTGGCGTCGAGCCTGTCGTTCTGGACGTCCTCAATCCTGCCGCGACCGAACTTCCTGTATTCGATCGCCTCGTCTACTGCATCGGCTTCGATCGTTCTTCCGGCCAGCCGATGCGGTCCGTCTACATCGATGGCCTCTCTCGCTTTCTCGACCATCTCTCAAGCGCGCCGAAACACTGGGTCTACACCAGTTCAACGGGTGTCTACGGGCAAAGTGGAGGTGTGTGGGTCGACGAGAATTCTGCCACCGAGCCCACGTCTGAATCAGGCCGCCTCTGCCTCGAAGCCGAAGCGATCGCCCAGAGTAGGGGGGCGTGCATCACGCGACTCGCCGGCCTCTATGGTCCGGGGCGCATCATCCGCCGCGCAGCAATTCTCGCTGGTGAAGCAGTCATCGGCTCGCCCGATCATGTGATCAATCTCATCCACGTCGACGACGCCGCCTCTGCCGTGATCGCTGCCCTCGATCGCGGTCAATCAGGGCGAATCTACAACGTCGCCGACGATCATCCGGCGCCGCGAAGCGAACTTTATAGCCTGACTGCCGAGTTACTGGGTGCTCCGCCAGTCACCTTTACATCAGCCACCGCCGAAGAATTCGACCGACGTGTTTCCAACCAACGCATGAAAAACGAGCTTCTGGTCAATCTTGATTATCCGACGATATCTGAAGGGATTCGCGCCGCGTTTGTAGCTGAATCAAACGGCTAAAGTTACGACCCGACCCGCCGTTGACGCGTTAGAGCCCAACCCCTTACATTCGTAATAGGCAAACAAAGAATCCGCGTGGCACTAAAGAGTCACAACCATGCAACGGGTTTACAAATGCTTGGCATTGGTATTCGTCGTAGCGATAAATCCCGGTCCATCGTCGATCGCGTGTAGTTGTGCTCCAAAACCATCGCTACGAACGGCCGTGTCGCAAGCAAGTGCGGTTTTCGTGGGGCGAGTGGTTTCGCGTCGCACGTCGAGTTGGATCGATCATCGAAGCACATGCACGCGACATAATTACACATTCGAGGTTAAGAAGCTTTACAAGGGCCCTCGATCCGCGGAACTCGTCGTATTCACCGGCCACGGCGAAGGAGACTGCGGCTTCGTATTTGAAGCCGGAAAAACTTATTTGGTTTACGCTTACGACGTCGAGGAGCTCGAAACGAGCATTTGTACGCGCACGGTCGAAATCATGCAGGCCGAAGCGGACCTCGCCGAACTCGGAGAACCAGGAACCGAGTTCGTGCACGAGTCGCATTTCCCAATTCTGACTGTTCTCGCAGCCGTAACTACTGGCTTCATGATCGGCGTGTTCGCGGCACGCCGGTGGCGACCAAAAGTTCGCCGCTCAAATGAGCCCTTCACTAACGATGAAGCGGACTCGCATCACTCCGCAACGCGGTCGTAAACCATTGGTCCCAGAAACGCCCCGATCACGGCAGCGCAAATTGCCAGGAAACATTGACCAATCTGAAAATACGGGGCGACCAGACTATCAAGGGGCTCAAGTATGCGATGGTCCGAGGACGCCGCCTCGACAACAATCGCGCCACCTTCAATATGATAAACCATACCCAACTGACGCAGGACTGACCTCAAAACCTGCCTGAGTTCGCGATCAACGCAGGATACCCTTATGGGCGACTCTAACGTGGCCTCGGCTTCCTGCAGTGCAACAGGCTCAATTTGAATTCCCGCATCCTTGCCGTCGACTTCGATGAAAACTTTGTCGACTTGCTTGAAGAATTCTTGAAGTGTGATCGGATTGTCGAATGCAATGGTGACGGGCCGGTTCAAAATCGAGCGTATGCGCTCATGAGCCGCGACCGTTTCGCTGGACGGAGCCGGATAACTCGGGGGAGTCGCTCCAGGGATCCACGGCCGAATCGCGTTCAACATCAAATGCGTCGCTGGCCGCGGCCAGCCTTGCCAATATGATGGGAGGTGCAGAGTTACTGACATGAGATAGACAGTGCCGAATAACATGGCGCCAAGATACAAAGCACGCGGACGGCCTCGACCAAACGCCGCGGCGATAGCGATTAGTAATAACACTCCCCAAGTCGTGTAGATTACAAGCGTCGATGCTGGGCTCGGCCACCATCGAGTTGCCAGCAACGCGACATAGGCAAAGGCTAGATACTCTGCGAGTGCTCCCAGAATGCGCCGCGCGGTCCATGCTCGACGCGCCGGATGAACATTCGCCGATTGAGTGATTGGCTCGCCACGAAAACCGCTGAATACAAACTGCGAAACGACCGCGCCGACTGATGCAAAGATCAGGCCGCAAGAATACGACACGATCTCCGAGATCTCACGATCGCCGGCAAATAAGGACGGCATCTCCACGCGAGCCATTCCAGTCGACACGTGTATGAGATAAGTCACCCAGTCGGAAAGATACTTTTCCGGAAATGGTCTCACCGTAAACACGGAGTGTGCAATTCCAAAAGCCGCGAAGCCGAGCCAAGGAGCGCGTCTCTCCTTAGGAACACAAATCGCACCAACCAGGGAAAGTGCCAATAACGTCCCATAAAGCAAATGAATGATTGAGGCCCAGGTGTCTGAATGCTGCACGAGTCCAGCGAGAAGAAGCGAACATACGAGCACGACTAAACCAATGCCTCCAATCGTGACTCGGTAATGCGGGGACGCTTTCATTGCGGAGTCCTCGTGGAAGATGAGCGTGCTCTCCGACTCATGCCTTACGTTACTGCGTTGCGCGATCGTAGATAGTTCCCCCGAGAATCGCACCAATTCCTGCGGCAAGGATCGCGACAAAACATTCGCCAATACAAAAGTAAGGATCTCGACTTGGTTCGTGATTCAAAAGCTGGAGAGACTCAGCAAAATCTTCGGTATTGTCCCAGACGTTTCTCGCGACAATAAGCTCCCCTTCAACCAGCCAGTAACTATGGTTTGTTTGCTTCATCGCTTCGTCAAGAATCTGACGAACAGGTACGTCGTGCATCGACATCAAAACGGTGATCGGCCGCGCATCCGGATCTTTGTCGATTGGTTCGATAATCTGTGTCTTGATTCGGTCTGACGGATACTTGGGAAAGTTGAGCCGATGTATTTTCTCGAGAAACTGTTCGAGCGACGTACCTGGCGGGCAATCGACCGATGCGTGCTCGCTTAAAAGCATTTCGACTCGACGATTCATTTTGCGAATTCCTTCGCTATATGGCGGGAATTCGGGAAAAACCGGGGGCATCCAACGTCGGACCTTTGCTAACGGCGCCGTTGCGTTCAGGCCGGAGTCAAACCAATTGCGATCAACGTCGACCGTCTGCAACGAGAGATAGATGCCACCGAGAAGCAATGCCGTTACGCAAACCGCCTGGGTCCGCCCTCGAGAGAGGACCACGGCGATAAGAAGCAGGATCATGATCGCCCACGCCGAATAGAGCGCCAACGTTACGCCGCCAAGAGGTGACCAGCACGCCAACCAGAGCAACGCATAAATCCACACGCCATAAACCGCTAGTCGAGCGAGCACGCTCGGTGTGTCTTGGAAGAATCTGCGGCCTGGAGGCGTCAACTCGGTTGACGGATTCACATTAAGCGTTTGTCGCCGCGATCGTATCTTTGCGACCAAGGCGACGATTCCAGCCGTGATCATCGCAAACCATAAAAACGTGACTCTTTGCCAATCATAAGCGTATCCTTCGAGTCCATAACGACGAAATACCAAAAAGAATATGTTAACCGCCGCAAATACGAGCCATGAAACGCGACGCTCATTGGGCGCGTAGACCGCTCCTATTCCTGCGACAATCGCAAGCGTCCAACCAATTGGAGACACGAACCAGAGCCAGGAAGATCCTGCCTGCAAAAGTACCGTGAACCCGAGTGCGCACAGACCGATAAGCGTGCAAAGGTCACCAATCGTCACTCCAAAACGTCGCATGCGGCATTTTCCAAGTTTTCAAATCCTTCGCGATTCGTTCAGTCTACGCCCGCGCAAAACCGGAATCACAACAAATTTGACCTATTCGTTTTCGTCGATGCCGAGTATTGTCTCGGCGTTTTTGTGCGGGCTGTCTCCGCGGTGAATGTCGTGCGCGCGTCGAGACGATTCGATGGGAGCGTTCAAAATGACTCGTCGCCACTTCCTGGGGTTGATCTCGGTCGCTGTCGTTTGGTTAGCCCACACGCGGGGGATGGCTAGCGATCAACGCGTCATCAAGGCGGCGGCAAAAGTTCTTGAAGAGATCTCCGCCGACCCTGAATCCGGATTTCGCGTTGAAGACCTTCAAAAGGCCAAGAGAATACTCATCATTCCAGGCGCTCACGACTTGGAGCTTGGGCTAGGCCGGAGAGTCGAGACTGGCGTCTGTTTCTCACGTGACGACGCCGGCAAATGGGTAAATCCGGAGATCGTTCGAAAATCAGGCGTGTCAGCCGGTCCGAAAGTGAAATACACGATAACTGACACGGTCGAAATCGATTTTACACAAAAACTTGAGAAGTATTATTACGGGATCTCACTCGAATCTGGCGTCCAGTTTGGTGCTCATTCCTACGGCCGAGAAAGCCGATTCAAAACAACCGAACCAGCAACAGGAACATCCCCAAAAAAGCGTACGTTTCACCGGACGCGTGGGTTCAGCATCGGTGCAACTTTCTACAGTGAGTTCAAACGCTACCCTCGCAGTCTCGATTCCGCACCGATCGCACCGGCAACCGAGAAGACAAATCCAGAGCCGGCCGCCAAACCGCCGCTCGTTACGACTGAACGTGTCGCTGAAACGCCTGAATTGGCACAGCTCAGAACGATGCTTACTGCAATGTCCACGCCGCGAACGCCGGTCGCTGTCACCCGTGCCAAAGATGAAAAGGTGACGCCGGCAAGCGCGACGATGCCCAAACAAGTCTCAAATTCACCGAGCATCATTCGTAGATAGCACGCAAGCGCAACGTCCAAACGGGACAATTGGCCCGAAGTTAGATCGCCGCCTCAATTGCGCACGCGAGCGGCCCTTTACTGATGCTCATGTACGGGTCGGGGCCGTACGAAAGCACCTGCTCGCGCTTCAGTTCCGCCAGCTCACGGTGCGTGGTCATCACGATTGCGCGGCCGGTAAGATGGATGCGAAGCGTAAGCTCTTCGGCCTTGGGCTTGGCGTACTTGAATAGTTTGATCAACAGCTCGATCACATACTCAAATGAGTGTTCCTCGTCGTTGAACAGAATCACGTTATATGGTGGCTGGCGTTCGGTTTTGGGCTTCTCTTCGTTCTTCACCGCTTCGCGAGGCGCGGACTTCGTAACAACAATCGGCTCCGAGCTTTTGGTTTCGGAATCGTCGAACAACTCGCTCATTGCAAACCGCCCTAAATCGTGGTTGGACCACACGTCGTCTCAATCGTTATGATAGAGAGTCTCGCCCCCAACGGGGAAGGGACAGTTTTGATTGAATGTCTTCCTTTGTTTGAGATTGGTAGCATCGTCCCCATGTCCACGATGAGTCCCGGCACGGCGCTTCGGAATTTGCAACAGGCCCAGGCCGGCATGAAAAAGGCCCGGCAGGCGATTCGCATGGCCCGCGAGAGCGGTGCCGACGCCAATACGGCGACGCGCGTCCTTAAAATTGGCTGGGATAGCCTGGTTCACGCCCAACGCCTGCTCGCGGAAATCCCGCTCGACGCCGCCACCGAGCCGGTCATGACCAAGCAACTCGCCGTCCAGCGCTATGCGACCGCCTTGCTCGTTCGCCTGCGGCGAATCGCGCGCAATGAACCCGGCGCCCTCGAAGGCGGCGATGACGACCTTGATGACGAAATCTGACCCACGTTTGGACTCGCAAAAACCCTTAAAACGCAGACAGAGACCGTCTGATTTGAAGCGAAGAGAGCGCCATGGCCCGTCCGCCCCGTTTTGAGTCTCGTCCGCCGCAACCCGACGATGTTCCTAATCGCTCGCTCGAAGCCGAGAGCGACCTGCCGATCGTGGCAATCCGCTCGAACGGCTTGCATCCGTTCGTCTATCGCAAGATGACGATCGGCCCGACCGGCCGCGCTCGGCCGCGCGACGGCGACCTCGTTCGCGTCGTCGACCGCGACGGCCTGCCGCTCGGCTTCGGTCTCTGGAACGCGCGGTCGCAAATCAACGTGCGCATGCTGGCTCCTGGAATCGAACCGCCGGGCGAGGAGTTCTGGCGATCGCGAATCGCGCGGGCCATCGCCCTTCGGCACGACATGCTCGGACTCCCAGCAATCACAAACGCGTATCGTCTGATTCACGCCGAGGCGGATGGACTCTCGGGCCTGATTGTCGACAAATTCGACGACGTGCTTTCGGTCGAAATCTTCAGCCTGGGGATGTACCAGCGAATCGGACCGATTTTGAATCTCCTGCTCGAGATGACGGGCACGAAGCATTTTCGCGTGCACGTCGACGAGCGGATCGCGATGGCAGAAGACTTTCCGGGACGACCAGTCGCCAGCCCGAAACTTCCGCCACGCGTGACCATCGAAGAAAATGGCGTGCGATTTCGCGTGCAATTCGAAGGCAGTCACAAAACCGGCTTCTTTTGCGACCAGCGCGAGAACCGTAAGCGAGTCAGCGAGTTCACACCAGGAAAAAGCGTACTCGACGTCTGCTGCTACACCGGCGGATTCGGGGTTTACGCCCTCAAGCGCGGCGAGGCACGCGAGGTCACCTGTGTTGACCTAGATGAAAAAGCAATCGCCACCGCGCGGGACAATGCGAACGCCAATCAGGTCCGCGCGAACCTTGTGCATTCCGACGCCTTTGGCTATCTGCGCCAAATGGGAGTCAACGGCAAGGAATTCGGCGTGGTGGTTCTCGATCCGCCGAAGCTCATTCCCGGTCGACTCGACATCGCCTCGGGCAAACGCAAGTACTTCGATATGAACGTGCTTGCGCTCAACGTCGTCGAACCGGGCGGATTGCTCCTTACCTGCTCGTGCTCGGGGCTGCTCCCGCCCGAAGAGTTCGTGATTCTCTTGCGCGCGGCCGCTCGCAGAGCAGGCCGGTCGGTTCAGGTGCTCGCGACGACTGGCGCGGCGAGTGACCACCCGGTCGGCCTGGAAGCGCTTGAAGGTGCTTACTTGAAGGCGGTTTGGCTTCGCGTCAACGAGCGGACGACTCCGGCCAGCGAGTCGGACGAACTCATTCCACGTGAAGAGCAGGGTGACGACGAGGAGTAACCGGTCGTCGCAAAAAGAGGTCAAACGCCTCGTTACACACGCCGGCGGCGGAGTTGGCATCCGCCGCCGGCTTTACAGTGTTTAGCGATTCTGGCTCTGGAAAAGTTCATATGCTTCGAGTTGCAACCGCTGCCGATTGATCTCGGCATCCTTCTCGATAGCAGAAGCCTGGCGCTGCATTGCATTGGCCTTCGCAGCTTCGATTTGAAGCTGATTTAGCTGATACTGCCGCATCCACTGCTCGCGCTGCTGCGCGGCGACGATCGGCCCCATCTTGGCGGCATACGCCTCCCACGCCGCGGCTTCCGCCCGCGCACGAGCCTGATCGGCCTGGAAGTTATACCGCTTTTCTGCGCGTCGACCGGCAAGCGTCTTCGGAAACACAAAACGTCCGCGGCTATCAACGCCTGTCGCACCCGGTGGCAGTGACTGTTTCGCCGATTCAGAGGAAGCGTTGGCAGTCGCGTCAGGCTTGGTGGGTTTTTCCGTCTTCGCCGAGCTGTCAGACTTGGTAACAGTCGCCGGCTGCGTCACAGGCGTCGGCGGAGGGGGCGGGGTCTGCCCCCCCGAAATCTGCGCAAAACTCGACGCCAAGAAAAGCGTTCCAAACGCAATAAATCTGCCACGCATGCGCATCAACCTTTCCAGAATAACCGCTGCCTTCGTTGATTTGGCAGGCCTCGCCAGCAAATCGGCGGCGCGAGAACATCCTCCGACACCAATGCTTCGAGATACTTCCAAATGTATCTCATAAAGCGGCAATGTCTGCAAGAAATATCTGGACAAAATTCCACGTACTGCTTCTAATCCTGCTACCGTCCGAATCGCAACGAATCGAATCTCTCACATTTACGGAACCCAGACGAAATCATGACGGGAAAAGAGATGAATCGTCCCGAATACCGCCTTGACCAGCCGACACCCTCGCGTTGAAATTGTGTTACATTTGAAAAACACGGACGCATCTCTCCGCGATTCCGAATACAGTCCCACGCTGGAGCGAGCGTGACATGCTGAAGATTTTCGGCGGCGGAGCGACTGATTGCGACCGTGTGACGCGGCGGAGTTTTCTCCAGGCCGGGGTGCTAGGCGTCGGCGGTCTAGCGCTCGGCGATTATCTCCGTCAGAGCGCTCTGGCGGGCACCGCTCCACGCGTGAACGACCGCAAGGTCATCCTTTTCTGGCTGAGCGGCGGACCAGGGCACATGGAGACCTGGGATCCTAAACCGGCTGCGCAGCGAGAATTTCGCGGCCCTTTCGGTGCGATTCCGACGAGCGTGCCTGGCGTCCAGTTCGGCGAATTGCTCCCCGAACAAGCCAAACGGATGGATAAGCTGTCGATCATCCTGAGCGTGAATCACGGTTCGGGCGATCACACCAAGGGCAATCACTGGATGCTCACGGGCTTCGAAGGCCCGGCTTTCAACGCCCCCGATAACACGGTTCAACGCAGACCCGCAATGGGCTCGGCCGTCGCCCGAATTCGTGGCGCGAGCAAGCCGGGCATGCCGCCTTATGTGGCGGTCCCAAATCTCCGCGGTGGAACTGATAACCTCTTCCACTACGCCGCCTATCTCGGTGGATTTTCCAACCCGTTCGTCGTCGATTCCGACCCGAACGCCAAGGAGTACCAAACCCGCAACCTCAAGCTGCCCAACGGTCTCTCGTTGCGACGGCTTGAAGATCGCCGCCAGGCACTTCAAGCAATGGACGCACTTCGCGCCCACGGCGACCGCCACCTGCACGACCTGGATGCCTATCAGCAGCGTGCGTTCGACATGCTCACCGGCAAGCAAGTCGCCGCGGCGTTCGATATTAACGCTGAACCAGCCTCGCTTCGCGATAAATACGGTCGTCACACGTTCGGCCAAAGTGCATTGCTTGCGCGACGAATCATTGAGGCAGGCACGCCGTTCGTAACGGTGAACTGTGTCCCCTGGGATCATCACGGCACGCCTCCGCAAATGAAAACCGAGGAAGGCGCGAAGAAGCTGATTCCGCCGTTCGACGTCGCTCTCGCTGCACTCATCGACGATCTGATCGACCGCGGGCTTTACGAGTCAACGTTAGTAGTCGCAATGGGTGAATTCGGCCGGACGCCGCGAATGAACAAAGACGCCGGCCGCGATCACTGGGGCAACGCGTTCAGCGTGCTGATGGGCTGCGGCGGGATGAAGATGGGGCAGGTGATTGGCCGTAGCAGCGCTCGCGGCGAGCACGTGCTGGATCGCCCGACTTCGCCACAAGATGTTGTATCGACGATTTATCATCACCTTGGCATCGACGGGCGCAGTACCGCGTTTGAGGATAAAACAGGGCGGCCGACTTATCTCATTGAAAACGGCTCGCCGATTCATGAACTGTTCGTTTGAGTCAGTCGCCTCTGTAAGCGCTTCGCATTTGACCCGCCCCCGCTTTGCATCGTACGATGCTGTTTCGACTCTCCCTCGAACTCTCGGGACGAATGCATCGTGGCCAGCCTTACGGTTGAGAATTACGTCAAAACGATCTATCTCATCGCGACCCGTGAGGCCACCGGCAGCGCAGTCACCACGGGCGCACTTGCCCAGAGCCTGAGCGTTTCGCCCGGCACTGTTACGGGCATGCTCAAAACTCTGTCGGAAGCAAATCTAGCGACCTATGCCCCCTACGAAGGGGCCAAGCTCACGCAGGCAGGTCAGCGACTGGCGCTAAAGGTGTTGCGACGTCATCGGCTCGTCGAATTGTTCCTCGCGCACACGCTCAAAATGCCTTGGGACGAGGTTCACGAAGAGGCCGAACATCTCGAACATGCGGTCTCAGAGCGGCTCGTCGATCGTATCGAGGTCCACCTGGGATTCCCCAGTGTCGACCCTCACGGCGACCCAATCCCTCGCGCCGACGGCACTTTCACCGAGCCTGAAGGAAAGCCTCTCACAACGTTCCCGCGCAACTCGCGGTTTCGCGTGGTGCGGGTGGTCGATCAGGACTCGGCATTTTTGCGGTATCTCAGCGAGTCGGGCCTCGACCTCGGTGCAGATGGAGAAATCGTCGAGAACCGGCCGGAAGCCGGAGCGATGATCTTGTCGATCCGCGGGCGCATGCTCGCGCTCGGGCACGAAGCAGGGGCGAAGGTGCTCGTCGTTCCCGAGCTTACTGATTGAGCGCCGTTACGAACGAAACGCAACATCCTCGGCAGGTCCAGGCGCGCGATCGGGACGGAAGTTCGAAAGGTCGATGCCGGGCACGGCGCCTGTCGCCAGGTTGGCAATCAATTCGCCTGTTGCGGGCGCGAGTTGAAGTCCGGCCCGCTTGTGGCCTGTGGCGATAATTAAGTTTTCATATTCCTGCGCAAATCCGAGATACGGGCGAGTATCAATACTTCCCGGTCGCAGTCCCGCCCAGTATTTCTCGATTTCGGCGCGAGCCAAGGCAGGGCAAAGCGCATAGGCTTGTTGTGTGAGTTCGTGAACAGCCTCCGCCGTGGGCCGGGAATCGAAGCCGGCATTCTCCTCGGTCGCGCCCATAAGAATGCGGCCGTCCTCGCGCGGGACGAGATAAAGCTTGCCGCGTTCAATGATGTGCCGGAGAAACGTCGCCTCGGCACGAAACAGGACGATTTGGCCCTTGAGCGGCGGTGTCGGCAAAGCGACTTGCGCCTCGGCGAGCAATCCGCCCGACCACGCACCGGCGGCTATCACGACCTGTCCGCAAGAGATATCACCCCCGTCGGTTTCAATCGCCGTGATGCGATTATCAACAGTCTTCAGTCGCCGGACTGACGTGTGCGGCATCAACTTGACGCCGAAGTTTTGTGCGGCGGCTTCGAGTGCTCGCAAATGCCAGGGGTTACGTATCTGGGCGCGGTCGGGCAGGTAAAAGGCGTACAAGGCCTTCGGGTTCAACTCAGGCTCAACCCGCGTGAAATCGCTGGGTTGAAGCTGCTCGAAACGAATCCCTTCGACGCGCCAACGTCCTGCTGCGGTTTTGAGATCACCCAGTTCTCCCGGCTCGAGCGCGACGTCGATCCCGCCCGTCACCCGATAGCCATTATCAACACCGACGCGTTCTCGCAGTTCGGCGGACCATTCGCGATAGAGCACCGCGCTCCAGGAGCGCAGCTCGACCATCGGGCTCGAAGTGGTTCGCACCACGAATGGCGGCAGCATTCCCGCGCCCGCCCATGAGGCACCTTTGCCGAACGCGTCGCGATCGATCACGGTTGCGAGCACGCCGCGTTTGGCGAGTGCGTAGGCGATCGAGAGGCCTATCACCCCGCCGCCAACCACCACCACGTCCGTCGATTTCATGCCACGCTCAACGCCGGCGGAATCGACCTGTTCCGCTTCGTGTTCCGTCGTTCAATTTCGCCAATCTGTCGCTGCGAGGCGAAACAACTCACCGCTTTCCGTCGCGAGAATGAGATCGTCCCCATCCCACGCAATCGCTTCGATGTGTCTTTCCTTGTAGCGAACCGTTGCGCGGAGCGTCAAGCGACCGCCGTCCTGCCAGTCGTAAATCCGCGTGGCCGAAGTCGAAACCACGGCAACCCGCTTACCATCAAACGACCGCGACGCCCCTGTTACTGGCTCGGTAAACTCATCGAGCTTTCCCAACCGCTCCGGAATCGCCGGCTTCAAAAGCGTGCCGGGTTCATCGAGACTCAGGCGATAAAGGCGCGGCTCTTTATCATTGCGGAGTTTTTCGATCAAATAGATATGATGCTTCGTCAGAAAGATCGCTTCACAATCAAAGCGATCATCCTTCGATTTGAATTGATAGAAATACGATTTCTCAACCGGCAGAGGTGTGCTCGACGGAGAACCTGGGTCCGGTTCCTTCACTCGATGGATGACACGGATCGGCAGCTTCAGGCCGTTATTTCCTGTGTCGGAAATATACAGGCGCCCGTCGTCATCGGCAGAGATTTCTTCCCAATCGACATTGGGTACGGCGATTGGAAACGTCGCCACAACTTTGCCATTCGCGCGAATCGCGTGAATGTTCGCGGGGTTGTTCGAGTCGCTCTGGATCCAGAAAACGCCAGGATGCTTTCGGCTCTGAACCATGCCCGACGTTTCGGCAATGTCACGTTTCGACAGCGAGCCGATTTCAGTCAGCCGCGTTTCTTTCGCGGGAGCGAAAACGGCAAAGAGGCAGACGAACGGCAAGACGATACGCACCGTGGTTTCCTCGACAATCTCGCGGAGCTATTCCAGGAGAAAGCGTACCACGGTTGCCAGTCTCGCACAAACGCGAGACCGCACTCTGCCTATCGTCGCCGGGTATCGTTCGCCGTTTTCATGATATCGCGGAACTGGGTGACATCTCTGATCGCCATCCCCGACTCGAATCGGCGATAGCGTGGCAGCGTTGCGTATCGTTCCGGCGTCTCGTTGTTGTTCGCCATATGCTTGCGAATAATGTCACCGAGCCCGGCAGAAAACGTCTCTGCGCCGTTGCGATTCAGATGCGTCATGTCGACAAATTGATCTTCGGGATAATTCGACTGCCGCGCGTCGATGATGACAACTCGCGGAAACCTGGCGTGCATTTCACGCACCCAGGTCATGTACTTATCGTCGACGCCGATTCGTGCAAGCTCAGCCTGTGCTTGAGAATTGATGGGTGTCAAAACCCAGAACACCGTGATGTCATGCTCGTTCGCTAGCTCAAAAAACTTCGTCACGTATTCATGATTTAATGGAGCACACGCCCAATCCTTCACAAAGAATTCAGCGTGGTTCATGTTGATTGTGTTCTTGTAAAACGGATTCACAGGCGCCAGGCATGTGCCGTTGTTCGTCTCCCAGGTTGCGCGCCAGGCGTAGTTTTCCCGGCGGCGATCGTTACCGTTTCCGTTGAGCGACGAAACAACTTGCTTACGAAGATCGTTCCGTGCACGAAAAGACGGCAAGATTTTGCCGAGGAACATTTGCCCAAGAAACTCGGAATCTTGCGCCTTGAGGCCAAGCTCAACCGTGTCCGGATAAGAAAGAAGAGCGGGATAGAACGACTGATTCATCTGCGGCGGATACTTCAGCGAGGTCCATTTGAAGTCAACGAGGGCAAATTGGGGCTTTGCGCCATCGGCGATGGCGTTTTTCAACATGTAATAGCTACTTGGCGCTTGACCATACCCAAGAGCGAAATTATAGGCGGAAAGTCCCGTGCGCGACTCGATGATCTTCGGCAGCACACCGACCTTGATATGACTATCGCCAAAGCAAAGGATCTGCGATTCGCTGGCCTTTTTGGTCGAAATCTCCCGAAAAGCCGACCATTCCAGAAGCCGGTCGGAGGCAAACGAATGAGCTGTGCGCGCGATATGACCTTCGATCAAAACAATTATCGCGAGCGAACCAATCAGCGCGATCGGCAGTTTGTTCAGTGCCAGTTTTTGCCGACTCGCATTAACTTCATCCATCACCAAAGGCCTCCATGCTAGTTCATCAAGACGACATCAGATAAGTAACAATGACGAGTTCGTCAATATCTCTGCCGCGAGTCTGATGACATCGCAATACGGAAGACCTGGGGCTCACGCATTTGCCTGGAGTGTCGGCGTCGCTCCAATTTGATCGCCGGCCAGTCTCGCTCAGTCGCCGGAACGAGAGTGACCGGAAATCATGCGAGAAGCAGTGGGGCGATGCCGATTGTCACTTGCGCCAGAAGGCGTACCAGGGTTGCTGGGCCGGCACAAAGGTAAGGTCGCCAACGGCCTCGCGCACCTCGGTGCAGGTGTCTTGCTTCATCACTTCGACCGCCTTGGCGATCCGCCAGTCGGCCTGGTAGTCGGCGGGGACCGATCGCAGGCTGCGGGCCATGTAAGCACGTTCGGCCTCGCCGCCGTGGAGGCAGGATTGCCGCATGCGGCGGACCTGTTCCTTGTACGACATCGGTCGGTCGTAGCGCCAGGTTTTGGCGAGCGGAGGCGTCGCCTTGACTGCGAGGTAGTCGACAACCGTTGTGCCCTGAAAGTCGTCGAGCTCGATAGGAATCAAGCGGCGATCTTCGACCTGGAAGAGCTTGTAACCGTAAGCCACGAGCGCGGCCTTGAGCGTTGAGGGGCTCTCGCCGAAGAAATTGAGGGTGTGGCCGTTCGACTCGATGTGAATCGGCGGAGCGTCATGACGCTGCAACAGTTTCGACATCCCGGTGAGACCGGCGATTTCAGACCCTTCGATGTCCATCTTGATGAAATCGACGCGATCCCAGCCCGCCTTCGCCAGCAGCGTCTCGACGGTCACGGCCGGCACATTTACGCAACCGGACTGGTCGGATCCGTTCGCGACGTGTCCATATGGTCCGCACGCGTAGAAACTGAGCACACCCGGCCGATCGCTGATCGCCGCGTGCACGAGGCTGAGGTTCTTGAACCCGTTCTCGACGCGACTGCTGTTCAAAAGCGCGAAGTTGCGTGGCGAGGCTTCGACCGCCAGCACCTTTCGGCCCATGGCGGCCGCGGCGAGCGCGAATGTGCCGATGTGCGCGCCGAGATCGAGAACGCGTCCGCCTTGCGGTACGAGTCGGTCGACCAGTTCGACGAGCGGTGTGCAAAGTGGAGGAAAGATTCCCTTCGCGTGCGACTGCGCCAGAGGTTCGTCGGCGGGAGACTCGGTTCGGATATCGAACTTCACGCCCGGCCTGACCTCGATCCCGCGATGAAGCGCGGTCTGTTCCGGAATTGGCACCAGATTCGTCGACGTCGTGATGAGGGACTCGTCCATGAATCGCCACCCAACTGAGAAGTTTGTCCGAGGTCCGGAGTCATTCCTTTAAGCCGTCGTTTACTAGTCTTTTACGGCGATTTGAGCAAGCGGAGATTCCCGACTTACAACAACGCAGACTGCCCGGTTTCCCAGGAATTCCAATTTCGGCCAAGAATCAGCAGGCATTCTGACGACTTTATGAATAGGGAGGCGCGCTACGGCCTGGAACGGAATCCTGCCGACGCCTTCACAAACACTGTTATTCGACTCGCCGATCAATCAGCGGAAATCGGTTGGCCGTGGGAACGGAGTCTCACCGTGGCCTGGATGGAGTATGTGAGAGCCGCCTGGCACGCGCAACAGCACGGCAACGCCTCGATGCGCGACGTGATGCTGACACTATCGATTGCGCAAGCAGGAGCGGACGAGCCGTGGACCGCCCGGTGCCGCGACCGCCTGGTCAGCAACCATCCCAGCCATTTTTTCGGCGCACACGCCGCAGTTTCGCAGGCCCTTGCCGACCCTCGGGTCATTCACGCGATCAAAAAGCTCGAGCTTCAGTACCCGCTCACGCGGATGCGCTGGATGCTCCTGAAGCTCGAAGCAATGACCGGCGCGTTCCTGCCCGCCGAGCCCGAACTGCTGGCGATGATCGAAGAGCTGGCCTCGCCGACCGTCGCTACATCAATTTCCGGCGACGTTCGCAAGCACTCCGCCGAAGCAATGCGCGGACTGACACCACGTCCCCGCGCTTACGGACAAGTGCACTACGCCTCGGCACAGCTTGATCCACCGAGTCTGGCGGCCGATGACTCGGGCGAAACGTCGGTGAAGCTCAACGCAGATCAGGGCGATGTCGAAGCGCTCTATCTCAGCGTCCTTATCTCGATCGCCCTATTGCTGAAACAAGTGTCGACCGAATCAGCGCCGCGGCGGCTGCAGTCGGCGTAATAATTGTTCGAGCTCGGTTCGGATCTGTATCTAATTTTGCGTGATTGTAAATGAAATGAGCATCCGTCAGCATAAAGCCGGCGGATGCTCCGTTTTGAATCGCGGTCTCTCTGTTTCCAGCCGAACCAAGTCAGTTTGGCCGGTCCATATCAACCTTCTCGATCTTCTGCGTACTGCTATTCATCACGAACGTGCGCGCCTGTTGCGAATTCGCATCGCAACGGTGCCGAACACTGCGAAGGCACCCAGAACGAATGTTCCCGGCTCGGGCGTCGACAGTGACGTCGAGATCGAACCGTCGCTTGAACCATCGGGCGTAATCTCGTTCAGTTCGCCATCGAATAGCAGAATATTCGCGATCGAAACGGGGATTGAGGTGCCGCCCTGAATGCCCGACGGAACGCTGAACGAAATCAGTCCCAGCGTAAACGTTGCCCCCGTGTCGATGATCGTTCCATCGCCGGTCGCGGGAGAGTCGCTGGCCGTGAACGAAGACGCCGGAAGAAGTGAAAGCGCGTCAATCGATCCGCCAAGGTAGGTGTCAGCAGCGCTGTTGGTTGCGTAGACGTAATTGGCTGAACCAGTTGTTGCGGCGGTGAAATTTACACCGTCGGTCACTGACAAATCGTACTGAAATCCGCCCAACACCACAGCGGGACCGGAGTTGAACACGCTCACAGTGAGGCTACCGGTGCCTGGCGAGGACGAAGTTGTTGAATCAACAGTGAGGACGAGGCCAGCTTTGCTTACCGAAGGAATCGCGAAAAGCAGAGCCGCACCAATTACGAAGATCCGAGTAACAATGCTCACGAGAATCTCCTTGCGATGGGAAAAACCGCTGAATAAGCCTTTTTGATCATCACACTCTCATTCGTTAGAAGAGAGTCAAAACAAGGAATTACGGGTTCCAAGATGAGGCCAGAGATTCGCACTCCGCCTTTCGATCGTTCTTGCATCAATGAGGAACCGGCCCATTGGCCCGAGCGTTTCTCCAGGAGTGGGTCCCGTTGGGATCGGCAACCCACTCTTCTGGAGACTTTCTCAGATCAAAGCTTGGTTCCGGTCTTCGACTTGGACAGGGTATAGTCCGTGCTGGTGACGTGACCGTCACCGTCCATGTCGGCCCAGACCCAGACATTGAACGGTTGAGTCGTTTCACCACCAATAAGTTTGTTGATACCTGCGGAATCCGCGATGTTGACGCTGCCGTCACCGTTGAAATCGCCAGGGAGGACGCTGAAGGCGAAATTCGTCGCCCCGAAGAGCGTAAGTCCCGGGAAACCATTGGCAGCGACACCGTTGCTGACGGCCAGGCTCAGCTTGTCGATGCCGATCGCGGTGGGAAGACCACGAACTGCGTCGTTGCCTGAGTAGCTGCCGCTGTTGAACGTGTAAACCGGACCGCCATTGGTGCTGGTGAGGCTGATACCCGAGGTGCCCGAAACACCCGTCACATCGTCGCTGAACAACACGTCGACTGCCGTGATGTTGAAGAACGGCAGGTCACGGTTCGCCCCGATGATATTCAGCGAATCAACGCCCCAGCGGACGTTGACCGCGAGAATCTTGGGATGAACAGCCATGCTGCCGCCGACCGTGGCGAAGGTGTAGTTCGGGGCAGCCAGGGTTCCGGCCGTCGCCCAGATTGGATAGTAACCGGCCGAACTCGTGGAGGTTGCTGTCGTGGATGGCGAGGCGCTGCCAGTCACGCCGGCCGTTGTGGCATTTTCGCCGAGGACGAATCCACTCAGGCTGTAGGTTAACGTCGGGACGGAATCACCGTGACCCATGTTCTGATTATCAACAGTCACGGTCAACGTGGCCGGCGTAACCGTGACGCTTGCACCTGTGTAGTTGACCGCATAGTTCGATCCCGCAGCGAGCGTACCCTGCGAAATCGGGTAACTACCAACGCCGGACGAAGACGTTGCAGTAGTTGCTAGACCACCAGTGAAGACGGTAGAACTATCACCATTCACCAGACCCGAGTAGCCGTAGATAAGGCCAGGAACCGCTGCTCCATAGACCTTGCTCTTCGCGTCAGCGGTGACGGTGAGTGGGGCCGTCGTGACGGTCAAATTGGCACCGGTATAGCTGATCGTATAGTTCGATCCGGCCGAGAGCGTACCCTGCGAAATCGGGTAGGTTCCAACATTCGACGACGCGGTTGCGGTGGTTGCCAGACTACCAGTGAACACGGCTGAAGTGTCGCCATTCACAAGGCCGGAGTAGCCGTAGGTAAGGCTGGGAAGTGAGGCTCCGTAAACCTTGCTCTGCGGATCGGCTGTAACCGTTAGCGGAACTGTCGTCACGGTCAGATTGGCGCCGGTGTAGCTGATCGTGTAGTTCGATCCGGCCGAGAGATTACCTTGCGAAATCGGGTAGCTACCAACGTTCGAGGACGCCGTCGCGGTGGTTGCCTGACTGCCAGTGAACACGGCTGAAGTATCACCGTTCACAAGGCCGGAGTAGCCAAAGGTCAGGTTGGGAAGTGAGGCTCCATAGACCTTGCTCTGCGGATCGGCCGTCACTGTCAGCGGGGCTGTCGTCACTGTCAGATTGGCACCGGTGTAGCTGATCGTATAGTTCGATCCGGCTGTGAGCGTGCCCTGCGAAATCGGATAAGTTCCGACATTCGACGACGCCGTCGCGGTGGTTGCCAGACTACCAGTGAACACTGCTGAAGTGTCGCCATTCACAAGACCGGAGTAACCGTAGGTAAGGCTGGGAAGTGAGGCTCCGTAGACCTTGCTCTGCGGATCGCCTGTAACCGTTAGCGGAGTTGTCGTCACGGTCAGATTGGCGCCGGTGAAGCTGATCGTGTAGTTCGATCCGGCTGTGAGCGTGCCCTGAGTGATCGGGTACGTGCCAACATTCGACGATGCCGTTGCGGTAGTTGCCTGACTACCGGTGAACACGGCTGAAGTGTCACCATTCACCAGACCAGAGTAGCCGAAAGTCAGGCTCGGAACTGCATCGCCATAGACCTTGCTCTTCGCGTCAGCAGTGACCGTCAAGGGAGCCGTCGTGACTGTCAGATTAGCACCAGTATAGCTGATCGTGTAGTTCGATCCGGCCGAGAGCGTACCTTGCGAAATCGGGTAGCTACCAACGTTCGAGGACGCCGTCGCGGTGGTTACCAGGCTACCGGTGAACACGGCTGAAGTGTCGCCATTCACCAGACCGGAGTAGCCATAGGTCAGGCTAGGAAGAGCGGCTCCGTAGACCTTGCTCTGCGGATCGGCCGTCACTGTCAGCGGGGCTGTCGTGACTGTCAGATTAGCACCGGTGTAACTGATCGTGTAGTTCGATCCGGCCGAGAGCGTACCTTGCGAAATCGGGTAGCTACCCACGTTCGAGGACGCGGTTGCAGTAGTTGCCAGACCACCGGTGAACACGGCTGAAGTGTCGCCATTCACCAGACCGGAGTAGCTGTAGGTTAGGCTGGGCAGTGAGGCTCCGTAGACCTTGCTCTGCGGATTGCCTGTAACCGTTAGCGAGGCCGTCGTCACTGTCAGATTAGCGCCCGTGTAGCTGATCGAGTAGTTCGATCCGGCTGTGAGCGTACCCTGCGAAATCGGATAGGTTCCAACATTCGACGAAGCCGTCGCAGTAGTTGCCAGACTACCGGTGAACACGGTTGAAGTGTCGCCATTCACCAGACCGGAGTAGCCGTAGGTCAGGCTCGGAAGAGCGTCGCCGTAGATCTTGCTCAGCGGATCGGCTGTGATCGTCAGCGGAGCAGTGGTGACGGTCAGATTAGCACCGGTATAGCTGATCGCATAGTTCGCACCAGCCGAGAGCGTACCTTGCGAAATCGGATAGATGCCGACATTTGACGTGGCACTTCCAGTGGTCGCGAGACTTCCCGTGAAGATCCCCGACGTGTCACCATTCACCAGACCAGAGTAGCCGAAAGTCAGGCTCGGAATTGCATCGCCGTAGACTTTGCTTTGCGTGTCGGCGGTGACCGTCAACTGCGCAGTCGTCACCGTCAGATTGACACCGTTATAGCTGATCGTGTAATTCGATCCGGCTGTGAGCGTCCCCTGCGAGATCGGGTAGGTTCCAACATTCGACGACGCCGTTGCGGTGGTTGCCTGACTCCCAGTGAACACGGCTGAAGTATCGCCATTCACAAGGCCGGAGTAGCCAAAGGTCAAGTTGGGAAGTGGGGCTCCATAGACCTTGCTCTGCGGATCGGCCGTAACCGTTAGCGGAGCTGTTGTCACGGTCAGATTAGCACCAGTGTAGCTGATCGTGTAGTTCGAACCTGCCGAGAGCGTGCCTTGTGTGATTGGGTAGTTGCCGACGTTGGACGAAGCTGTTCCAGTCGTCGCAAGGCCACCAGAGAACACACCAGATGTGTCGCCGTTCACAAGGCCCGAGAAGCCATAGGTCAGGCTAGGAACCGCATCGCCATAGACCTTGCTCTTCGCGTCAGCAGTGACCGTCAAGGGAGCCGTCGTGACTGTCAGATTAGCACCGGTGTAGCTGATCGTGTAGTTCGATCCAGCCGAGAGCGTACCTTGCGAAATCGGGTAGGTTCCAACATTCGACGACGCCGTTGCGGTAGTTGCCTGACTCCCAGTGAACACGGCTGAGGTATCGCCATTCACGAGACCAGAGTAGCCATAGGTCAGGCTCGGAACTGCATCGCCATAGACCTTGCTCTTCGCGTCAGCAGTGACCGTCAAGGGAGCCGTCGTGACGGTCAGATTAGCACCAGTGTAGCTGATCGCATAGTTCGAGCCAGCTGAGAGCGTACCTTGCGAGATCGGATAGCTGCCGACGTTGGACGATACTGTTCCAGTCGTCGCAAGACTACCTGAGAACACACCAGATGTATCGCCGTTGACAAGGCCAGAGTAGCCATAAGTCAGGCTAGGAAGCGCAGCGCCGTAGACTTTGCTCTTCGCGTCGGCGGTAACCGTCAGCGGAGCTGTCGTCACCGTCAGGTTGGCGCCGGTATAGCTGATTGCATAGTTCGGACCGGCGGAGAGCGTACCCTGCGAGATCGGATAACTGCCGACGTTGGACGATACTGTTCCAGTCGTCGCAAGACTACCAGAGAACACGCCGGATGTGTCGCCGTTTACAAGGCCAGAGTAGCCATAAGTCAGGCTAGGAAGCGCAGCGCCGTAGACCTTGCTCTTCGCGTCGGCGGTAACTGTCAACGGAGCTGTCGTCACCGTCAAATTGGCGCCGGCGTAGCTGATCGCGTAGTTGGAACCGGCCGAGAGCGTGCCCTGCGAGATCGGATAGCTGCCAACGTTCGACGACGCTGTCCCAGTCGTCGCAAGACTACCCGAGAACACACCAGACGTATCGCCATTCACCAACCCGGAGTAGCCATAAGTGAGGCTAGGAACCGTGGCGCCGTAAACTTTGCTCTTCGCGTCGGCGGTAACTGTCAACGGGGCTGTCGTCACCGTCAAATTGGCGCCGGTGTAGCTGATCGCATAGTTCGAGCCGGCTGAGAGTGTGCCCTGCGAGATCGGATAGCTGCCGACGTTGGACGAAGCGGTTCCAGTCGTCACAAGACTACCAGAAAACACCCCAGATGTATCGCCATTCACCAGCCCGGAGTAGCCATAGGTCAGGCTAGGAACTGTGGCGCCGTAGACTTTGCTCTTGGCATCAGCCGTCACGGTCAGCGGAGCCGTCGTCACTGCCAGATTGGCGCCGGTGTAGTTGATCGTATAGTTGGGGCCGGCCGAAAGTGTACCTTGCGTAATCGCGTAGGTGCCGACGTTGGACGAAGCTGTGCCAGTCGTCGCGAGGCTACCGGTGAACGAGTCACCGTTCTGCAGGCCCGAGTAGGAGTAGGTGAGGGTGGGAACACTGGCACCGTAGACCTTGGTCTGCGGATTGGCCGTGACGGTCACGGTCCCCATGTTAATGGTCTCGGAGAGACCTGCGCTCGTGCTGTTTCCCCACTGAGTCGTGTCGGAACTGGTATAAACCGCCGTGATCGTGTGCGCGCCGGCGGAAAGGTTAGACACTGAGAGCTGGTAGGTCGTTGTCTTGTTCGACGTGGCAGACGAAGTAGAAACCGGCGAGCCAAGATTATTGCCATTGTCTTTGAATTGAACGCTTCCAGCCGGGTTGCCATTGTTGGCTGACCCCACGCTGACGACGTCGCTAAAAGTCAACGCAGTCCCAAGGGCCGCGGGGTTCGTGCCGGTCGTCAACGAGACTACACTGGTTGTCGGATTGGCGGCCAACAGCTCGCGACCTTCGAGCTTTTCCATCATCACGGTCAGGCTACGTTGTTTGCGCATCAAAGTGGCCCGGCGATTCCGCATCGTTCTGGCGCGGCCGACGAGGTCACTCAGAGAGGTCATCATAGACATACGCGAAACTCCTGTTGAGAATGAAGACCATTCCTATGGGGGTAATTACTTCCGCACGTCCAAGAGGCGACGACGCCCCTCAAAAACAAACAGCGAACACAGTCCCGGTCGCCAGAAACCCCAATCATTGGGTCTCTGCCGGACACATCACGAAAAACGAGCTATCGTTGAAACGGAAGAGCACGCAGAACGACTGCTCAATCCATCGCACACCGAGGCGATCTGTCCAGGCTAGGGCGTTCGGTTATGGAACACCCCCACCTCGAACTTCATCGTCGAGGGGCCTCAGTCATTGAGGGCGAACGATCATTGGGGCATGCACGGCTTCGGCATCACCCGTCGTCGGCTAAAAACTACCTAAGAAACCCAGCCTTCGACAATCATGTCGAAAACAAACAATGACAACCGTTGCGAAAAGCAAACACATTCCTACTTAAAAGTGAACGCGTCCAAGAAATGTTGCCTTAAAGCGATTGCACATAAGAACAGAAAGGGAATCGCTTCACCTGATTAGGCGATGATCCCCTTGATGATTTCTCCCGACACATCCGTCAAACGGAAGTCGCGACCAGAATAGCGGTAAGTCAGCTTCTCGTGATCCAGTCCGAGAAGGTGCAAGATCGTCGCGTGCAAATCATGCACGCCAACTCGGTTTTCAACCGCCTTGAAGCCGAACTCGTCGGTCGCGCCATGGATGTGCCCACGCTTCACGCCACCGCCTGCCATCCACATTGTAAAACCATAAGGGTTGTGATCGCGGCCATCAGCGTTCTCGGAGACTGGCGTGCGTCCAAACTCGCCGCCCCAAATCACCAGCGTGTCGTCGAGCAATCCGCGCTGCTTGAGATCGGTCAGCAAGCCTGCAATCGGCTTGTCGATCTCGCGGCTCTTCTTGCGAATCTCCGAACTAATGTTCGCATGATGATCCCAGCCGCCGTTAACGACTTGCACCATACGCACGCCATTCTCAACCAGCCGCCGGGCGAGCAAACAGGTGTCGGCGAATTTCCCCTCGCCGTAAAGCTTGCGCGTGGCGGCCGACTCCTTGCGAAGGTCAAAAACTTCGGGAGCAGCAGTCTGCATGCGGAATGCAGTTTCCATCGCGCGGATGCGCGCTTCGAGCATCGGATCCGTCGACCGTTCGGCGAAGTGAGCGGCATTTGCATCACGCAAGAATTCGAGTTGCCGTTCCTGGCGCTCGCGCGAAAGCTTCGGGTTGCTTAGATGCCGAATCATCTGGCCAGGATTGCGCTGGTCGACATCGATCGACGTCCCCTGATGCTCGCCCGGCAAATAGCCACTGCGGGCAGACGACGTGAACGTGTTGCCGAGCGAAACGAATCCGGGAAGACTACGATTCTCGGTTCCCAAACCGTAGGAAACCCACGCACCGAGGCTAGGATGCGTCTGGTCGATCCGCCCCGAGATCATGAAGTTCGTCGCGGGACCGTGGTTTGGATTCGAGCCGTACACCGAACGAACCACACAAAGATCGTCGACACAGCTTTTAAGACTGGGCAACAAGTCGCTGACGTCGATGCCACTTTTGCCGCATTTCTCGAACGCGAACGGCGAGGGGAGCAAACCGCCGGTGACGCGTTCGGTGCGCAGGTCGACATTCCCTGGCCGTTTGCCGGCGTGTTCCTTGATCGCAGGCTTGGGGTCGAGCATGTCGATATGCGACGGCCCGCCTGCCATCAGCAGGAAGATCACTCGCTTTGCACGAGCGGGAAAATGCGGCTTTGCCAGCTCTGCGCCGAAGACGCCTTCGGAGCAAAGGAAGCTCGCGAGCCCTAATCCGCCGACGCCTGAAGCGAGCGACTGGAGGAACCGACGCCTCGAGGGAGAATCGAAACCGATCTCGTTCGGGATCATGCCTACACCCTCATCTCGCGTCAGTCAACAAACAGGAACTCGTTACTAATCAGCACAGCTTGCGCAAGCACAGCCCATGCCTCACGCGCATCAACTCCGCCTTCAGATTCGACCAACTTCAGTGCACGAGCCGATTCGGCAGTCGTCGGCGGACGAAGCAGTACGCGACGGTAGAGCCGAGTGATAACAGCCTCTGGCGCATCGCGGCGATCGCCCGTCGTGCGCGTCAGAATCGCTTCGGCATATTCCTGAGACGAAAGCTTTCGGCCATTCGCGCGGCCGGTCAACGCGAGACGTAAATACTCGTCCCGCGAGAGCGGCTGAGTCAGAATCACCCGAGCGAGTCGATTCGCATTCGTCAGGAGAAGCGGACTGTTCAGGAAATAAAGCTGCTGGAGCGGCGTCGTGGTTGCGTCGCGTGCTTCGCCGTGCCGGTTGGCGTCAGGAAAATCGAACCAGCGGAAAATGTCGGGCACTCGCTGACGGGCGACGCGTCCATAAACCGTCCTGCGACGGAACGATGGATCTTCGACATTGCTTGAGGGACCGCCCATCGAATCATTGAGCGCACCAGCCGCTTGCAAAACGCCATCGCGCCAGGCTTCGACATCAAGCCGATTGCGATTGGCCCGGCTGAGCCATTTGTTTTCGGGATCGCTGGTGATGAATTCACGAGTGCCGGTGCTGGCCTGACGATACGTCGCCGAGGTCACGATCTCTCGATGCAAATTCTTGAGCGACCAGCCACCGGCGATGAATCGCGCGGTAAGGTCATCGAGGAGTTCGGGGTGACTCGGAGCATCGCCGAGTTTGCCGAAATTGCTCGGCGTCGTCACGAGCGGTCGACCGAAGTGCCAGCCCCAGACGCGATTGACGATCACCCGCCCCGCAAGCGACGCGCCTTCGTTAACAATCCCATCCGCGAGTTCCTTGCGCCCACTGCCTTGCCCGAACGACTTTGGAGCCGCGGGATAGAGCACGCTCGGCAGGCGACGAGGCACGATCGCCCCGTGATTGGCGACATTTCCGCGAATGAAAACGGGAAGGTCACGACTGGCGCCGCGCTTGAATTCGAGCCAGGTCCACGATGGGTCTGAACCATTCACCCAGAGTGCGGCATCGCGAACGGCGGGGGCGGTTGGTCCGTCGAAATCAGGCTCACGGCGGAGCGTGTCGAGCCGTGCCTGGAACTCGGCGATCTTCTTATCAAACTTCGCTCGTGCTTCCTTGTCTTTCCGAAACGTCGCCTTCATCTCATTCGCAGTGCCAACGCGAAGTTGAGCATCCACCAGCGCGACGCGCCGGGTTGCGAGCTTCTCTTCCTTCTCGGCGGAAATCGGCACGAGTGCCCTATCAACCTGCTGCGTGCTCGCCATCACTCCAGCGAGCGCGTAGTAATCGGCTGTGGAAATCGGATCAAACTTGTGATCGTGACAGCGGGCGCAGGCGACGGTGAGCCCCAGAAAGCCGCGGGTGATCGTGTCGATGCGTTCGTCCCACTCGTCAGCGACAATCGCACCAATCACATCGGCCGAAAGCCGCGGCTCTTTGTGATAGACCGGCGCGAGGCCCAGAAAACCAAGCGCTGCATGTTCGGATGGCGGCAGGTTCGGCATCAAATCGGCCGCAAGCTGCCGGCGCACGAATTCATCGTAAGGGATGTCAGCGTTGAGTGCGTTGATCACCCAGTCGCGATAGACGTGCGGATTCTTGGGTGGTCGATTCGTCGCCTCGCCGGTCGGGTTATCCTCGGCGTATCGCGCGACATCGAGCCAATGCCGTCCCCAGCGCTCACCATAGCGTGGCGAAGCAAGCAGGCGATTGACCACCTTCTCATAAGCGTCGGCCGACTGATCCTGCACGAACGCCTGAACCTCATCCCATGTCGGTGCCAGGCCAATCAGGTCGAATGTCACGCGGCGAATCAGCGTGCGACGATCTGCCTCGAGAGAAGGTCGCATTTTGTGATCATCGAGCCCCTTGAGCACGAACGAGTCGATGCGATTTCGCACCCATTTGGGATCGGATACCGCCGGAAGCGACGGCTGCAACGCGGGCTTGAGTGACCAGAACTGGCGGGCAGCGACAAGGTCGATCTTGGGCCCAGCCGCTGCCGAAGCTTGCGACTTTTCGTCGG
This sequence comes from uncultured Isosphaeraceae bacterium, assembly GCA_945957605.1. Lineage (GTDB taxonomy): Bacteria > Planctomycetota > Planctomycetia > Isosphaerales > Isosphaeraceae > CAMFLR01. Next base: position 473,126 of record CAMFLR010000001.1, on the reverse strand, counting down.
GCAGGGGGGCGCCGATTTGCACCCAGTGGCGGAAGTCTTCAATCACGCGATCCGGCAGTTTTGAGTCGGGCGGCATCTCGGCGACACCACCTTCGTGCGCGATCGCGTCGACGAGCAGGCTCTCGTCCACCTTACCCGGAACGATCGCTGCGCCCGAGTCGCCCCCTTTGCGAAGGCCGGAAACGCTATCGAGCCGCAGCCCACCCTTGGGCGACTTCTCGCCGGCCGAGTGGCAACGGTTGCACTTCTCGACGAGCACAGGGCGTATTCTCGACTCGAAGAACTCGACACCACCATCAGCCGCGCCTGCAAGGCGCACGATGGCACCGAACGCAAGAACAGCCACGAGGGTAGTACGGATGTGGGACATCGGGCACCGGTCGAGGCAAACGTGCGGAGATTGAGCCCGCAAGATAGCGAGCGGCAGGTCAGGGGAAAGTGTACCAAAAAAATCGCCAGATCGGACCAGTCAAAATGGCAATCGTCTTCTTGCAACGATTCTTGTGGCCCTGAACTTGCTTCATTCGTCTGGTCAATGATGCTTCTTGCCTCCTGCTGAGTGAGATTTGCCGTGTTCGACTCCTCCCACCATCAATCCATTTACATCGGCTGTGCAGGCTGGTCGCTCCGCTCTGAGTTTGTGGAGCACTTTCCCAGCGAAGGCTCCCATCTAGAGCGATATGCCGGCCGATTTCCGGCCGTTGAGATCAACTCATCGTTTTACCGCCCGCACCAACCCGCGACCTACGCTCGCTGGGCCGCAAGCGTTCCCGATTCCTTTCGGTTCGCCGTGAAAATGCCAAAACTCGCGACGCACACGCGAAAGCTCGTGGACGTCGATGACGTGCTCGACCGCTTCTTCGCAGAGGCAACTCAGCTTGGTGAGAAGCTCGGGCCGATCCTGATTCAACTTCCCCCAAGTCTGCGATTCACGCGTCAAATCGCCTCGAATTTCTTCCAGACGATTCGATCTCGGTTTGACGGAAATGTGGTTTTCGAACCCCGGCATACGACCTGGTTCAGCAGCGACGTCGATCGAATGCTCGTCGAATTCCGGATCGCACGCATCGCCGCCGATCCCGCCGTGGTTCCCGAAGCCGCTCGCCCCGGCGGCTGGAATCGTCTCGTCTATTACCGCCTCCACGGCGCTCCAACGATGTACTACTCGGCCTACTCGAACGAATATCTCGACTCGCTCTCCCAAACGCTGGTAACCGCTTCGAAGGCAGCCGAGGTCTGGTGCATCTTCGATAACACCGCCGAAGGCGCCGCGACCGCAAATGCGCTCGATCTTCTCGGTCGTCTCGAGACGCAGTCTCCCGAAGTTTCGGGAGGCCAGCCGAGGGTCAACACGTCGTCACTCTGATGCGTAGGCGGTCTCGGATTTGCGTATTCAATCAGCTTGAAACGCGCATCGATCGGTCCGCCTTGGATGCGCAAGTCACACACTTGAGAGGTCACGACGATGACGACCCCAGAACACAAACTCCACGATCTTCTCGCCGATTTCGGCGTTGCGATGCTCGTCACTCACGCCGACGAAGGACGCCTCCGAGCCCGCCCGATGGCGCTTGCAGAGGTGGACGACGATGGGACGCTCTGGTTCCTGACCGATCGTCACTCAGGAAAGGTTGCTGAACTCGCGCAAGATGGTGACGCACTCGTGACAATGCAGTCGTCGACGAAGTTCATTTCGCTCAGCGGAAAGGCCGAGTCGGTCGACGATCGGGCGCGCGTCCATCGCCTCTGGAAATTGGAATGGAAGGTCTGGTTTCCCGGCGGAAAAGACGACCCGAATTTGATCTTCTTGCGCATGAATGGTGAGGAAGCCGAATACTGGGACAACAGCGGCGCCAGCGGGGTGAAATACCTGTTTGAAGCCGGAAAAGCACTGCTGACAGGCACGCGGCCTGACGTTGCCCAGGATCCAAAGATTCACGGCAAGGTTACGCTTTGATTCCAAAGACTGCTCAATTAGCGCTTTCTGAAGGGACGCCGGGGCGCATGCTGGCGTCCTTTTTCTATACTTCAATGCAGCGATTGATTAGGTCCACTTATTATCAAATACGTATCTCAAAGCTGCGGGCCGCCCCGTGCTCACAAGCAATTGGCGGCTGACCAATCGTGAATGGCGACAGCATTTATTCCCGCCGTGCGCAGGTTCGCAAAACGTCCAACCACCTGGATTTACCAAGCTCAACCGACCTTCAAACCTCCAACCCGGTGGACAACACTTGCGGAATGGTCGGTCGCCCGTCAAACTCTGTGACAAGATTGGCGGGCTGATCGCTCAGCACGCTCACAGATAAGGGATGCCTCTGGCGTTTTCTTTTTCACTCAGGTCGATTCTTCAATGGAACTTCCGCAGATCCGGCCGGGCGTTGTCCACGAAAGCGAACCCACGTCGCGCGTGGTTGCCTTCTTCTATAACACCGCCCACGGGAATTCGGTGATCCAACTCCTTATGGCGCTTGGAATTCGGAGCGACCAGCTCGGCGTTACCCCGCCCGAGCGGATCGAAACCAACCAGGGCATGCTCCTGTCGATCCCGTGCCCGAACGAAGCCATGGTCACCACGGTCGAGAAGCTCTGCCGCTCCCACGGCGCGGAAGTTCACCGCCAGCGTCGTTGACCGGTTCTGCCCGCCAAGACTCGGAATCCCGCCGATCATGCACTGCGCAAGTGATTGCCGCAGAAAAAGATAGGAGCCCTGCGCGATGAAGCCCGCCTGTCTTGCGCTCGCGATCGCCGCTCTGATGCTCCCCGGAGCGGCGAAAGACGACTCGACTGTTCCCGCATTCGCCCGCGAGTTGCCGCAAATCAAGACAGGGCCGCCGATTTTCGCGTTCAACGGCAAGGATACGACCGGCTTCTATCCCTACACGCACAAGCACGGTTACTACGACCCCGAAAAAGTCTTCACCGTGCACGACGGAATGATTCACGTCTCGGGGGAAGACTTTGGCGGCCTGGCAACCTGCGGCAACTTTTCCAATTACCACCTGATCGTCGAATTCAAGTGGGGCGAAAAGACCTGGGGTTCGCGGGCCAAGGCCAGTCGTGACTCAGGGATTTTGTTGCATTGCGTCGGCCCTGATGGTGCCGTCGGCGGGCACTGGATGGAGTCGATCGAGTGCCAGATCATCGAGGGGGGCTGCGGCGATCTGCTCATGGTTGGCGGTCGCGGCAAGCCGAAGCTGACGTGCGAAACGCGCGTCGGCCCCGACAAGCAGCTTTACTATGAAAAGGGCGGAAACTCCGTCACGCGCGATGGTGGCCGCTATAACTGGTGGGGCCGAGACCCATCCTGGAAAGACGTCCTCGGAATCCGAGGCGCGCGCGATGTCGAGAAGCCAACCGGTGAATGGAACACCATCGAAGTGATTTGCGACGGCTCCACGATCACGAATATCGTGAATGGTTACGTGGTGAACGTGGGGACGCAATCGAGCCTGACTGAAGGAAAGTTGCAGTTCCAATCCGAAGGAGCAGAGCTTTTCTTCCGCAAGATCGAGATCCGTCCGCTCATCAAATAACACAGAATTGTTAAACACAAAATCTTGAGCTTTGATGGAAAGCGCCAGCAGTATCTTTTCGTCGGTGACAGGTATAGTACAATGAATTGATGCACGTACCATATCCGTACGAAGCGTGAGGCTGGAATGTCGGATCCGCGGTCCGCACAGCGCGTAGCGATCACCCTGGCGGTTGGCCTTTGGCTAACCTGTTTCGCACCACCGGCGCAAGCAGAACAGGTGGCGGCGGTGACTCGCGGAATCGACTACCTTCGACGCGCCGTCAATGGCGCGCAGGCCGGCGAAGCCGCGCTCGCTGCGTTAGCGATGATCAAGGCCGAGGTGCCGGAGGGCGACCCCGCACTCTCCACCGCGATTCGCAAGCTCGACTCGCTCTTCTCAGGTTCGTTGTACAGTCCCGAGCGCCGGGGCGGGCCAGAGATTTACGAGGCCGCCGTGATGATCATGGCGTACTCAAACCTCGACGCCAACGGCCGCAAATCGCAGATCAAAAGCCTGGCCGAATACATCATGTCCCGTCAAAAGGCGTCGGGCGGGTGGGATTACGACGGCCGAACTTATGGCGACACCTCGATTTCCCAGTATGCAGTGCTCGGCCTCTGGGAAGCCGATAACGCAGGAATCACTATCCACCCCAGCGTTTGGGACAACGCCGCCGGGTTCTTCATGAAGGCTCAAGATGCGGCCGGCGGTTGGTGCTACCATCGCGATGAAAACGGCGGCGACACCATATCGATGACCGCGGCGGGCGTCGGCAGTTTGCTAATCTGCCAGCGGCAACTCGCAGCCCATCGTCGAGCCGTTTCGGCGCAGAATCCGTATCTCACGCCCGTCATGACCGAAGCCCAGCGCGTTCGGTACACGGCCCAAACCCCGACCGCCAAGCTCACGCAGGCCATCAATTCCGGGATTGGTTGGCTCACGACAAACTTCACAACCATCAATCCCACCGTCATCGGCCAGAGCCCATTTTACGGCCTTTACGGCATCGAACGCGTCGGAGCGTTTGCCGGTCGCGAGAATCTCGGCCGCTCCAACTGGTTCGAAGTTGGCGCTCAATTCATTACAAGCAAACAGCAGGGCGACGGCTCATTCAACGCGGCACACGGCGAAGTTCCCAACACCGCCTGGGCCGTGCTTTTCCTGACCAAATCAACCGCGAAATCGATCGACCGCATCCGCGTGAAACGCCTCGGCGCAGGGGAATTGTACGGCGGCAAGGGACTTCCCAAAGACCTCTCCGCCATCTCCGAAGCAGGCGGCCGCATCGTCGCGAGGCCGATGGACGGCGCGATCGAAGGGATGCTTTCCGTCCTTGAAGATCCCCGATCCGAAAATGCAGATTCCGCACTCGCCGGCTTGCTCGAACGCTATCGTAAAGACGGTCCCAAGGCGATTTTGCCCTATCGCGACCGCTTCCAGAAGTTGCTCACCGACCGTGATCCCGGCGTTCGCCGAGTTGCCGCCTGGGGAATCGCACGCATGGGCGAGCTTTCACTTATGCCAATTTTGATCGGATCGCTGACCGACCCCGATGAACAGGTCGTCAACGAAGTGCGGATTGGCTTGCAGCTTTTGAGCCGCAAGATCGAAGGCTTTGGTCCGCCCAATCCCTCCACACCCGAACAGCGAGAAGCCGCTGCCAAGGCCTGGCGTGCCTGGTATGAATCGGTCCGGCCGCTTGGTGTTGATGACAGCGATCCCAACAAGGCATTTATTCCTCCGGCGACAACCGGCAATTCTGGGGCAGGGGGGACGCCCAAATGAGCGTCGGCGCTCTGACTCCAGGTGCTCCGAGGACCGAAGCCGCCGGGCCACGCGTCCGAGGTGAGTCGGATTTCGACCGCGTTACGTCCGCACTGCTCGCCATCATCATGGGAGCGGCACTGATTTTCGGCTGGCTCATGCTCGTCTTTGCGACGAATCTGGCCTATCAGAAGCGCGTGACGGCCCCACTCGAAATCATTGAGGTTTCGGGCGGAGGCGGTGGAAGTCCCGATGGCCAGGTCGGCGGCGTCGAGACGATCCAGGTTCCCGGCGGTGCGGCGGGCGAACGGGCGTCGAACAACGAGGAAGAAGCGAGCGCGTTCGAGGAAGTCACCGCCGAAGCAACTCCGGCCGCAATGCTCGATACCGTCGCCGAGGCCGGCAAGCAAATGGCCGAGGTCGACATCGGCGCGGTCATGCCGTCAGGCGGCCGCGTCGCGTCTGGCGCGCGTTCGTCGAAAATCGGCAATGGCGTCGTTGGTTACGGCTTCGGGCCGGGCGACGGTGGTGTGAAGCGAGAAGATCGCTGGAGCATCGTGTTCAACCCCGGCCAGACCGCCGAAGAATACGCCAGACAGCTTGACGCGCTAGGCGTCGAACTGGCGATCGTCTCGAATAACCAGATGCTTTATGTATCGAAGTTTTCGCAGGACGAGCCTTCCAAGCGAGTGGGAACAGGGCAGGGGGATAATCGGCTCTATTTCATCTGGCGCGGACAAGGCCGAAAAGCGCAAGATCTCGCGCTTCTGCGCAAGGCGGGTGTGGAGGTGGGTGAGGGGGTAATTTTCCAGTTCTACCCCGCAGGCGCGGAAGCAAATCTCTCGCAGCTTGAAGTGAAATTCAAAGGACGGCAGCCGTCGGAAATCCGCCGCACGCAGTTCCGCGTTGTGCCGACGAGCGACAGTTACGATTTTGAGGTCGCGTCGCAGGAGACGCTGCGCTAAGCTCCAGGGGGCAGCCGTCGATCCATGGCGATTCTCGAAATTCACGATGGCAAAGGACGGGTAGAACGCGTTGAAATCGCGCGTGACGAGCCGTGCATCATCGGCTCGAACCCAACCTGCACGATCGTGATCAACGACCCCGCCGTCGCGCCGATTCATGGCCGAATTCTCTGGCAAAAACGGCGGTACAAGATCGACGCGGGCGCCGATGTCGATGCGATCGAGGTAAACGGCAAACGCCTCAAGAAATCGACGCTTTACCAGGGCGACGAAATTCGGATCGGCACCACGCGCGTTTTCGTCATCAGCACCGAAGAGTCGCGCGTCGCGATTCCGGCCGACGACAAAACACGCATTCAACCCGCTCCCAAAGTCTACGTCCCAACTGGCCGTTCAAGCACTCCCAAGAGCCGAAACGAAGAGAAAAGTAAGCGAAAGGAAAAGCCTTCCAAGCCTAATCTCTTCGAAGCGCTCGATCTCGATGAGGTTGACATTCTCGAAGACGGCGAGGATCTTGAACCAGTTTATGGTTCGAGCCGCGCGAGGCAAAAACCCAAGGTCTCGTTCTGGCAGTGGCTCAAGTCGCGCATCTTGCCCCAAAACGATGCGCCCGGCCAGGAGCGGGTGATCAGTTCACCGTTCGTCGTTGGACTTATCATCACATTTGTCATTCTTGTGCTCTCGAGCTTCGGCCTCTGGCATACGATCGTCAAGGCGACGTCGCAGAAGCAATTCCTTCGCGCGTTCGAGAGCCTCGACAACGGTGATTATCGCAACGCCATCAAACAGCTTGACGACTTCATCACGCGATTTCCCGAAGACAATCGCTCGAACAAGGCGCGGGTATATCGCTCACTCGCAAAGGTGCGTCAGTTCACCAGCCTGACCGGTGCTTCGTGGGAAAACGCCCTCCAAGCGGCGCAATCGATGGTTACCGACGTCAGCGGTCTCGACGAGTATCGCGACGCATCGACCGAACTTGCCGAACAGCTCGTGAAAACCACGGAAGGGCTGGCCGACCGCGCTCGAGCCATCGCACAACAGGAACCGCTAAACGAGGCAGAAGCGTCGCTGAGGCTTCTCGGCCAGGTCGCGGGGAACGCGGCGAGTAGTCTTGTTGGCAAGTCGCGAATTAACGAGAAACTCGCAGCCGCCCGTGCCGCGATCGTGAAAGCAGAAACGCGAAAACGCGCCCTCGCGGCGATGACCAAGGCGATCGACTCGAATGCTGCCGCCAAGGCCTATGAAGCGCGCGATGGCCTGGTTTTCAAGTATCCCGACCTCGCGAACGATCGCGACATCCTGGCGAACTTGATCAAAGCAAATGAGCTCGTTCGCAAAGCGGTGCAATTCGATCCATCACAGCGCCCCGGTGAGTCGCAGCCGCATGCCGATCCCCTCGGCGAGCCAACTACGCTGGTGCTGCGATTGAACCCAGGAGCTCCACCCGCAAATTCTGGGGGGATCGCCCACGCGATTGCCGATGGCCTCGCCTTCGGACTTGATGCCGCGACAGGCGCTCCGCTCTGGCAGGTGCCCGTCGGCCTCTCGTGCCCGTTCCCGCCAGTTCCCGTTGCCGGCGGCGATCCGACAGTACTGCTCATCGACGCGCGTTACGATGAACTTGTGCGACTCGACCAGCGCACCGGCAAGCTCCTCTGGCGCCAAGAACTGGGCGAACGAGCCGTCGACCCTCCGCTCGTAATTGGTAATGAAATCATTTATGCATTACCGTCGGGCAAACTCTTATTCATCGACTTGAATAACGGCGGTGTGCGCGGCTCGCTGAATCTCGGCCGCCCCATCAACCGCACGCCTGTGAGCGATGAAGTTGGCGCGCATCTCTACGTGCTGGCCAACCAGGATTGCCTCTTCGTCATCAATCGCGACCCAATTTCCTGCGTCGGCGTCGAATACCTCGGCCACGCGCCTGGATCAATTCCGGCGAGCCCGACGCGGGTTGGCCGATTCTTTGTCGTGCCCGAAAACATTTCGCTGACCGACGGCCGCTGGCAAGTATTTGTGCTCGATGAAGCAGGCGTCAAGCTGTCGCTCAGGCAGACGATTCCCGTTGCGGGATGGATCTGGCAATCACCCGCCACTTCCGGCTCGGTTTTCTGGTCTGTCAGCGACCGCGGCGAAATCGTCGCGCAGTCCATCGGTCTCTACGAGTCGGATCAACCACTGCGTCCCATTGCCGTCATCCCCGCCGATAACACCGCGAGCGGCCCAGCCTTCGCGATTGCCCGGTCAGAGCGTGAGCTTTGGTTGACCTCCTCTCGCCCCGCGCGGTTCGACCTCAATTCCGAAACCGGCAAGCTCGGGCGCGTTTGGGGTCTTTCACAAATTGGCCCGGCGCTGGCACCTTTGCAGGTCGTCGATAAGCTGGCGATCTTCACCCAGCAGTCCGTCGACAGCCCTGGCGTCGCGCTCACCGGCGTCGATCCGCAGTCAGGAGTAATCGCCTGGCGCACCACGCTCGGTGCGCCCTGGCCGGTCGAGTTTACTGCGGTGGGAAACGGCGCGATCGAAACCCTCGGATTCACCGGTTCGAAATTGACCATCGCCGCCGACACGCTCGCCAAGGGCGGATTCATAGAACAACCGCTGAGCAAGCCTGGCACCTTCCGCGTCCCCTCACAAGGCGCAAGCTGGCTACGCTGTGGCGAGACCACTGTGATGATCCCCGAGCCGCGGGCGAATCACATCCTCGCGCGAAAGGGAGATGCGGCGTACAAGCGATTCGAACTGCCCGCCCCACTCGGCGCATCGCCAATCGCCTGGGGCAAAGACGTGCTCATCCCAGGATCCGACGGACGCATCTATTTGATCGATCCTGCAACGGGTGAATTCGCGGCCGATCCGTTCGTCCCGCGCTTTGACAAGTCGCGACCGTCTCAATGGCTGAGTCCTGTGCTGGTCGACGGTGACTCGGTGATTCTTGCCGAGCGCGATGGCCTCATTCGCCGGCTGGTCAAAACCGATAAGCCACGCCCCAAGCTCAGCGTCACGGGCGAGAGCCGGCTCGGCAAGCCAATCTCCGGTGAAATCGCGACCACCGGCGCGAGCATTGTGATTGCCACGTCAGACAACAAACTCCGTACCCTCGCGACGCGTGACCTCAGTCCTGTTGGCTCGGTCGATCTGACCGGCCTGCGGAGTGTGGGACCAATCGCCGTGGGTGAATTTGTTTTCTGCGGCGACTCGGCCGGAGGTGTCGCCGCGTTCGGTAAAGATGGTCGCAGAATCTGGCAATCAACGTTGCGATCGCCGATGACGGATGCGCCCGCGATTCACAACGGCGCTGCATGGTTCCTGACGCGTGCCGGCGCGATCGAATCGCGGAAGATGAGTGATGGTTTACCCGCAGAACGACTGATGCTTGGCGTTCTACCAGCCGGGCCTCCACAACCGGCCGGCAACCTGCTCGTAATTCCTGCAGGACTTGGCTCGATGCGTCCCGTGGCGGCAATTCGGCCGGAAGGGAAGGCTGCACCGTGACGCGGCAAATCTCATCTCACAGTCGTGCTCCCCTCGTTCGCGCCAGTGCGCTGTTGATCGCGACCACATTCGTGCTTCTGGCTGCGTTCAATTCATCAGCACAGAATCCGCTCGACCCCAATTCAAAAGACCGCGAGCTCATCGCGCGGGCGCCTTACGACAAAATCATCCTCATCGACGACACGCAATGGGAGATCGAGCCGCTCGCCCCGCGGCCGCTGCCGCCTTACGATCCCAAGAAGAAACCGCGGCCCAAAGCGGCCGACGAGCTCGTCCCGCGCGAGGGGAACATCGGCCTCCCAGGCGAGAAGTCGACCTTCGAGATGCCCAAGGCGAAGTCGAAGGAACAGGAAGCCGAGCAGATCACAATTCACACGCTCGAAGGCGACCTCCGCGACTTCTACGTCAAGCGCGAACATATCAAGAAGGTTCTCTACTTCGAGGATTTGCTCGTAGCAGAGGCAAACAAGCAAATCTCGGCCGGCCAGTATCGCAAAGCGTTTGAATACCTCCTGCTCGCACGGGCACGCAACCCAAAATGGCCAGGGATCGAAGACACGGTCGACCGGCTTCTCTTTGAAGAGGGAAGCCAGAGCATGAACGACAACGAGCACGAACGCGGCTTGCGACTGCTCACCGAGCTATACACGCGAAAACCGAATTACCCTGGCCTCGCCGACAAATTTGCTCCTTCGTTCGCCACGCGAATCAATAGCGCGTTCGACCTGGGAGCTTATGCAAAAGGGCGGCAGGTTCTGCACGAGCTCGAAAGTTTCGCTCCCGATCATCTCGTCGTCAAAAACTCGCGAGCCAAGTTTGAAGCTAGAACGAGAGACCTCGTAAACCGCGCGACTGGACTCGACAAGTTTGCGAAGGTCGACATGCTCGTTTCTGCGGCCGAGATTTGGCCGAAATATCAGGGACTCGACGCGACATACCGCGAAGCATTCGCCGCCGCGCCAACCGTTGACGTCGCCGTAAGTGAGTTGCCCACGCCCGTCGGGCCGTGGAATCGCTCGTCGGCATATGCTCGAACCGTTTCGCTCCTCTATCGGCCCATTCTCGCAGCCGCAACCGAAGACGCTCTCAAGGGAAATCCGCCGAATCAGCTTGCAAGTCGTGTTGAGACATTCGACCTCGCGCGCGGCATGCGTATCAGGCTCAAGCCAGGATTCGTCTGGAACGATGGTTCGCGTCCCGTGAGCGTGATCGATGTCGCACGTTCGCTCGCGGATCGCGCCGTGCCCACGCTTCCCGGCTATAATGCGCGTTGGGCCGACCTCGTTGAACGAGTCGAAGTGACCGAGGACGAGCAAATTGAAGTCCGGCTGGGCCGGGCGAGTTTGCGCCCCGAGCAATGGCTCGTCGCGCCGGTTGGTCCTGCGCACGCAGCCGGCGATGGTTGGGTCGCCACGCCCGATCAGGGGCGGCAGCCCGTCGGCGATGGCCCCTTCCGCTGGGCTCCTTCGACCAACAAGGCGATTCATCAATATGTTTCTGTTGCGGCTGACGCCTCGCCCGGGTCGAACCGCATCCAGCGCGTCCGCGAGATCCGCTACGACTCGCACGCTGCCGCGCTCGCCGCATTCATCCGTGGCGATGTAAGCGTCATCGAATCGCTGCCGGCCGACCGCGTTCCGGAGATTTCCGCGCGGCCGCTCGTCAAGGTCGGCAAATATGCAGCGCCGAGCCTGCACCGAATCGCCCTCGACGGCCGAACCATAACGCTCCGCAATCGCTCGCTTCGCCGCGCACTGTCGTTGGCAATCGACCGGAAAACCTTGCTTGAAGAATCAGTACTGCGGCGTCCGAGCGACCAGAAAAACACGGTGAGCGACGGCCCGTTCCTCAAAGGTTCGTACGCGGACGTCCCCGACGTTCTACCACTCACTTACGACCCGCTGCTCTCGAAAATGCTCGTTGCGGCGGCGCGAAAGGAACTGAGCGGCACCGCCATCAAGCTTACCCTCGAGTATCCACCCACGCCGGCTGCGCGAGCCGTTTGCCCCAAGCTGGCGGAGGCGTGGACGCTCGTTGGCCTCGAAATCGTTCTGCGTGAAGTTCCTGAGGGCCAACTCGAGGCGAAGCTGCGCTCGGGCGGCCGATTCGATCTCGCCTATTGCGCGAGCCGCCCCGGAGAACCGGCGATCGACGCTGGCCCCACGATTTGTCCCGCCTACGATGCTGCGCCTGGGTCTGACCCCCTCGCTTCGCTGGCCAGCCCACGCATTTTGCAATTGCTCATGGAGCTCGATCGCGCACCAGAGACGACGCAGTCGCATACACTTGTGCTTCAAATTGATCGCGAAACACGTGACGAGCTGCCAATCCTTCCGCTCTGGCAGGTTGAAGACTATTACGGCTATCGGACGCGGGTCAAAGGGATGAATGACACGCGCAGCCACCTCTATCAAGGCATCGAGTCGTGGGAGGTGGAACCGTGGTTCCCCAACGATCCCTGGTAACGCTGGCCTGTGCACTGCTCGTCGTGCTCACCTCAGTCTCCGCGCAGGAGGCCAAGAAAGCCGCGCGCCCCGCGGAGGAGCCAAAAGTTGCGACCAAGCCTCAGATTCCAATCGAGTCGAAGCCGTACGTGATTCGTGCGTTCGTTTCGTTCGAGCCCGCCGCACGAATCGACGCTCGCTCGCGTGAACAGCTTATTGACGAGTGGCGCATGCTCGCCGCGCGAATGATTGGCCCGGTCTGGGATGTCAAAATCGCCGATAGCGATGGCCCAGCTTCGGCCTCGCGACTCGAAGATCTCTCAGCCGATGACCTTCGCGTGCTGGGTAATGACGTCGACAAGGTCTGGATCATTCAGGGCCGCGCAGCCGGCTCGGCGATCGAACTTCACGCCCGCGAACTCGACGTCGAAACCGGTTGGCTCGGTTCGCACCACGAGCGATTGGTCGCGTATCGCGCCGATCTGGCGCGTGAGCTCTTTCGTTTGACAAATCAGATTTTCGCTCCGTCTGCCGAGATTGGCGAGCCAAAAGGCGACATCGTTCCCTTGCGCGTGCAAGGCGCTTCGTTTGTGTCAGGGCAGGGGACCGATCCGCTCGCACCGCCGGGCACCATTTTCCGGCCGATCCGCGTGTTTCTGAACGAAGACGGGTCGCGGCTGAGCATCGAGAAGATTCTCTACTCGTATCTTCGCGTCACGAAGCACGAGGGAGACATCGTCGAAACTTCGCTCATTCGCGGCGTTCGCGACCCGCTCACAAAACGCATTGCACGCAAGAACAAGCTCATCGCGCTCGGCGTTAAACCGGCTCCGATGCCCACACGCTTCCGATTCACCAAACTTCCCGATAAAACGCCCGCCGCTGGCTATGTTCTCTCGTATCGCCAGATTCCCGACGGCGTGTTTCGCGAGCTTGCGACAACCGACCGCGAAGGACGCGTGAACCTTCCGCCTGGATTCGCCGACGGACTGGTGATATTCCGCCTGACCGCGGGCAAGGCCGAACCGATGTTCGACTTACCTGTTATGCCCGGCGAGCTTGACGAAGAGTTGGTTGTCCCCTTCGAGCCGAAGCCGCACGCAATTACCGTACACGCGCAGCTCGATGCGCTTCGGGACGCGATACTCGACATCGTTGCCATTCGCTCGCGGCTGGAACGTCGGATGAAAGCGCGCGAGCAGGGCGACGACTGGAACGGCGTTGCCGAGGTGCTTGCTGAGTTCAACAAGCTCACCCCGCGCGACGTTTATATCAAGCGCCTGGAAGCGATCGAGGGCGGCGCCACGGCTCAGGAAGCGAAGCTGAAAACAATCGTGTTGACCAAAAACGTGCGTTCTCAAATCGCCGACACGAAGTCGATGATCACCCGATACATGGATGACGAAATCTTCCACGCCTACAAGGATGCGGTCGAACGAGCCAAGGAACGCGACGCGGCAAATGCAGCAGCAGCCGCCAAGAAGGCAAAAGCCGCCGCCAAAAAAGCAGCCCCCGCCGCCAAACCAGCGGCTCCCGCACCCGAACCAGCGCAGCCCGCTGCAACAACGGAAGCGCCCGCGACTCCGTTCTAAGTGATGGACGAAAGGCTATCGCTTACGAACCCGCGATCACTTGGCCGTCGTCTCGGCTTCGTCCTTGTTCTCGCCTTCTCGCTCGGCAAGAGCCTTGCCCCAGCCGAAAAGCTTCACCAGCCGCGAGCCATTGCGGAACAAACGTTCGAGCGCAGGAGTCGAAAGCTGATCAATATGCCCATACCAAAGCGTCACCATGCGCACGAATTCGAGCATCTTTTCAAGCTGCTCGCGCGTGTACTGCTCGGCCGGCCCGCCTGATTTCGCCTCGACCACGCAATGTTCAAGTAGCGCGATTGTCGGGTCCATCTCTCTGCGTTTCCGCTCCGCCATGATCACGCGGAACGTTTCCATCACATCCTTGAGCGCTTCGAATCGATCGCGACGGTCGCCAATAATATGAACCCGTCGCACCACGCCCCAGGTGATCAGCTCGCGCAAACTCGTCGACACGTTCGACCGGCTCACGTCGAGTAACTGGCTAATCTCTTCGGCATCAAGCGCGTCGGGCGTGACGAACAGAAGCGCGTGAACCTGCGCCATCGTGCGGTTGATACCCCACGCCTGGCCCATCTCACCCCAATGAAGAACGAATTTTTTCGCTGCCGGAGTAAGAATCACAGTTAAGACCGCCCTATCGGTTCTTTCTGTCCTAACAGAAATTAAATCCCAGACGGCGGCGGCTGTCAAGAAATCGGTCTTGGAATTGAGCCGAAGATAAACTTGAAAAAATGCGGATTCAGCCTCTTGCCAATCATCTCCGAGTAATTTAGGATTGAACCCAATGACATTCGTCATTTCACGCGCCCACGTCGAAGGGGGTTCCGCACATGTCGTATCGTCTTCGAGACGGCTGCGTCTGGGTTGCCCTATGCTGCGGATTCGTCGGCTGCGGCAAGCAGGCCGAGCCTCTAAGCGTGCCGCCACCGGCGGTTGAGTCGGTCAAGGCGTCTCCGCCGGTCGTTCAGGAAGTACTGACGGTGTCGCCGGCCGAAGTGGCGTTCGTTCCCGGCGATTTCGGTACGCAACTGATCGGCGTCAGTCACAAGCCCGAAGAAAAAACTGGTCCCGACGTGACGTCGAAGATCGCCTGGAGCGTTGAGCCCAAGGGAATCGTCACGGTCGATGGCGGATACATCCGGCCGGTGAGCACCGGCAAGGCATCGATCAAGGCAACGCTTGGCGGTTCCACAACTGAAGTCGCGGTAACGGTCCCTGAAACGCGCGAACGTCCCTGGAACGTGGCCGACGACATCGTCCCGCTTCTCACCCGCGCCGGCTGCAACACCGGCGGCTGCCACGGACGAGCCGATGGGCAAAATGGTTTTCACCTCTCGCTCTTTGGATATGATCCGGCAAGCGATTATGGCGCAATCACACGGGCCGACGGAGGCCGCCGGCTCGATCGCTTCAACCCCGACGCAAGCCTGCTGATTCAAAAAGCGACAGGCCGCGTCCCGCACGCTGGCGGCCAGCGGATTCTCGTTGGATCACCCGAATACGAAAACCTGATCACCTGGATTCGTGCTGGTGCTCCGGAATTGCGTGGCAAAGCCCTCGGCTCGATGGTTGGGCTGCGTGTCGAACCGGCCGACGCGACACTTCGCGAACCTGGCCCAGTGCAGCTTCGCGTGCTCGCGAAGTTTGAAAACGGCTCCGAACGCGACGTCACGCGACAAGCGATTTACAAGGTGAACGACGACTCTGCCGTGTCGATTTCGGGCCAAGGGAAGGCAGTTTTACTCCGTCGCGCCGAGACTGATGTGGTCGTGCGGTATGGGTCGCATGTTATCGCGAGGCGCATCGGCACGCCGATCAATCCCGACCTGAAGTACGACTTCGCGTCACGAAAGCGGGCGAATTTCATCGATGATGAGTTGTTCAAACGACTCGCCTCGCTGAAAATTCCTCCCAGCCCGCCAGTGTCAGATGCGGGTTTCATTCGCCGAGTGACGCTCGACCTCACCGGCCAGCAGCCGAGCCCTGAAAACGTGCGTGCGTTCCTCGGCGATAAAGATCCTGAGAAGCGCGCGAAGCTGATCGACCAACTGCTCAAGGAGCGCGACTTCGTTCGGTTCTGGCAGATCAAGTTTGGCGATATGCTCGAGATCACGTCAGCCCGGCCCGAGTTCACTGGTTCTGCGCCACTCTATCAAAGCTGGGTCGCGGCGAGGCTCACGGAAAACACGCCGTGGGACAAGGTCGTCTACACCCTCCTGACATCGCTCGGCGATCCCAGCCGTAAGGAAGATGCCGCCGCGAATTATGCACTCGACGGCATCGATCCCAAGATTCAAGCCGAAAAAACGGCGCAGCGGTTCCTCGGTCTCCGGATGCGTTGTGCACAATGCCACGATCACCCGTTCGACGTCTGGACGCAGGACGATTACTTCGGCCTGGCCGCCGCGTTTGCAAAAGTTGGCAGGGGCGAACCCGGTCCCGGCAACGCGATGATGATGCGGGCACGTGTGAGCGTGAATCCCAAGGGATCGCTCGAACATATGCGTACGCATAAGCCGGCTGAGCCAAAGCTGCTGACCCACCAGCCGATCAAGGTAGCGGACAACGAAGATCCGCGCAAGCCGCTGGCCGATTGGATCACCTCGTCGAAAAACCCGTACTTTGCCCGCGCCATGAGCAACTGGGTCTGGGCGCAGTTCTTCGGCAAGGGGATCGTCGAACCTGCCGATGATCTCTCTGCCTCGAATCCGCCGGTTCACCCCGAACTTCTCGACGCGCTTGCGAAGTCGTTTGTCGACAACAAATTTGATTTACGGAAGCTGATCAAGACGATCGTGCTGTCCGAAGCGTACGGATTGTCGTCATCGACAGTTCCTGAAAACGCGAGCGACCAACGTTTCTTCTCGCACCAGATTCCTCGCCCCTTGACGGCGCATCAAATGGCCGATGCGCTCGCGCAGGTGACTGATGTCGTCAATCGCTTCCGCGATCGTCCCCCGGGCACCCGTGCGATTGAAATCACCGATCCCGCGACGCCCAACACGATTCTCGAAGCCTTCGGACGCTGCTCGCGACAAAACGGTTGTGCGACCGTGCAAACACCTTCGCTCAGCCTCCGGCAGGCCCTGCTCGTCATTGGCGGCAACGTCGTTGAGGATAAGGTGGCTAACCTGAACGGCTACCTTGCCAATCTGATCGACCAGAAGCCCGCACCTTCGCCCGAAGAGATCGTCGAAAACCTGTATTTCCGCACGCTCTGCCGCCCGCCGACGAGTGAAGAACTCTCGCGCTGGACGAGCGAACTCAAGGATGCTCCGCAACTACGCGAGGTCGCGGAAGACCTGTTCTGGGCCTTGCTCAACTCGCGTGAGTTTGCGTTCAATCATTGATATTTTTTCCCTTCACCTTCACGTCCACGATCGGAGAACCGCGATGACACGCTCGAATCTCTCCGTCGGCACCGATTTTCGCACCAACCGGCGGGCTTTGCTGCAACTGGGCCTTACCAGCTCGGTCGGGCTCGGTCTGGCAGACCTGTTTCGCCTGCGAGCTTACGCCGCCGGCGCTGGTGGCGTGAAGCCGGCGAAGGTGAAAAGCTGCATCATGATCTGGCTGGCGGGCGGACCGTCGCACATCGACACGTTCGACCCCAAGCCGGATGCCACGCCCGACATTCGCGGCGAATTCAAGCCGATCGACACGTCGGTACCGGGGCTGAAAATCAGCGAGCTCTTCCCCAAGATGGCGAAGGTGATGGACAAGGTAACGCTGATTCGAAGCGTCACCTCGCCCGAGGCCGAACACCAGCGTGCCGCCCAGCACCTGATGACCGGCTACCGCCCCACCCCGGCCATTCTCTACCCCGACTACGGCAGCGTCGTCGCCAAGTTGCTTGAAGCGAGCCGTGGCGCGATGCCTCCTTACGTCTCGGCCCCTGAAGCTCCCTTCGCCTCATCGAGCGGATACCTCACCCCTGCGTTCGACCCTTTCACCGTCGGCGGCGACCCTAACGCCGAGGGTTTCCGAGTGCGCGACCTCACTCCTCCCGACTCGCTCACCCTGGCACGCCTCAAGCGTCGCCGCGAGATGGTCCGCACGCTCGACGGTTTCGCGCATGACGTCGCCCCCACGCCTCTCACGTCAACACGCGATCAGTTCACCGATAAAGCGTACGACCTGCTCACCTCGAGCGCTGCTCAGCAGGCGTTCAAGATGACTGACGAGCCAGCCGCTCTTCGCGAAAAATACGGCCGAAACGCGGTGGGACAGACGCTGCTACTCGCGCGTCGGCTCGTTGACGCGGGCGTTTCGTTCGTCACGGTGAACGATCGTGGCCAGGGTCAACTCGGCTGGGACACGCACGCGCAAAACTTCCCGACGCTGAAGAACACGCTGGTGCCCTCGCTCGACCAGGGGCTGTCGGCCCTGATTACCGACCTCGCCGAGCGTGGCAAGTTGAACGACACGCTGATCATCATGATGGGCGAGTTCGGCCGCACTCCCAAGATCAACGCAAATGCGGGACGCGACCACCACGGCCGCGCGAATTTCGCCTTGCTCGCCGGTGCGGGAATGCCGGCCGGCGCAGTGATCGGCCGGACCGATCCCAAGGGCGACTCGCCGATTGACCGCCCGATTACCCCCGCCGACCTCGCCGCGACCCTCTACTCGGCCATCGGCATCGACCCGAACTATCAGTTTGAGACCCCCGATGGCCGGCCGATCCGCCTCGTCGATGGCGGCAGGGCTGTGAAGGAGTTGGTTCGGATCTAACGACTGGATTCAGAATTAATCACATTCACAACAATAACAATCGGGTGCCCCCGGATCTTGATCCGGGGCCGCGCAGCGGCAAGAGAAACGTCTCGGCGACATCGGTTGACCTTTGAGCCAGAGGCTCTTGCGGCTGCGCCGTCCGGGTTCAAGAACCCGGGCCACCCAATTTAGCTCAATTCCGAGACGTGAAGCCTCGCCCTTCGAGGGCGACGGCCTTGCGTCGGATGTCGTGAGTTGGTCTGATCTGGGCAGAGTCCGTCGCCTTTCCCGCGCGATTTGCATGCCCCAGGAAGAGAACCGACCCGATGTCCGACGCCGCTTCGTCTACCGCCCGCCCGTCGACCGTGGCCCAGTCGCTCATTCCCGCCGATCCCAACATTCTGAACGTCGCCACCAAGGCAGCGGGTCCAGTTGGCTCGCTCCCGCTCACCGACGAAATGCTGCGCGACTGGCCTTCGGGCGATCTGTTCGGTCTTTCGCAAAACGCCGGTATGGGCTGGACGCCGAGCGAAGTCGATCGCGATCCATTCCTCATTCTCAGCACGCAAGGTGGTCTGCGCGCCGAGGACGGCTCACCAATCGCACTCGGCTTCCACACCGGTCACTGGGAAATCGGCCTGCTGGTCAAGGAAGCTGCCATCGAGTTGAAGAAACTCGGGGTCGCGCCGTTCGCGGGAATGGTGTCAGATCCGTGTGACGGCCGTACACAAGGCACCGCGGGCATGATGGACAGCCTGCCGTATCGCAACGATGCGGCGGTGGTTTTTCGTCGCCTGATTCGTTCGCTCCCGCGTCGCAAAGGCGTGCTGGGAATCGCGACCTGCGACAAGGGGCTGCCCGCGATGATGCTCGCGATCGCAGGCACGCACGGCCTGCCTGGTGTCATCGTTCCCGGGGGCGTGACTCTTCCGCCCGCCGATGGCGAAGATGCGGGCAAGATTCAGTCAATGGGCGCCCGCTACACTCATGGCGAACTGACGCTCCAGGAAGCTGCCGATCTCGGCTGTCGAGCCTGTGCCAGCCCCGGCGGCGGTTGCCAATTTCTCGGCACCGCGGCAACATCGCAAGTTGTGGCCGAAGCTCTGGGACTTACTGTCCCGCATGCCGCGCTCGCGCCATCGGGGCAGCCAATTTGGACTGATCTGGCAAATCGTTCGGCTCGAGCGCTCGTTGATCTATCGAAACGCGGCCTGACAATTCGAGACATCCTCACGCCCGCATCGATTCAAAACGCCATGGCCGTGCACGCGGCATTTGGCGGCTCGACGAACTTGCTGCTCCACATCCCTGCGATTGCCTTCGCGGCCGGTCTGCCGCGTCCCACTGTGAGCGACTGGCACGCGATCAACGTCAAGGTGCCGCGGCTCGTCAGCGTTTTGCCCAATGGTCCCGACTATCATCCGACCGTTCGTGCTTTCCTCGCGGGCGGCGTTCCCGAAGTGATGCTCCATCTCCGCGCACTCAATCTCTTGAATCTTGATGCCTTAACCGTTTCGGGCGTACAGGTTGGCGACGTACTCGACGCCTGGGAGAAGTCGGAACGACGCCGCGTTTTGCGTGAACGCCTGCAGACTGAAGATAGTGTGAATCCCGATGATGTGATCATGAATCCCAAACGCGCAAGCGAACGCGGACTCACGAGCACGGTTACGTTCCCGACGGGAAACATCGCCCCTCAAGGTTCGGTCATCAAAAGTACGGCGATCGACCCGTCGGTTGTTGATGCCGACGACGTCTATCGCAAGACCGGCCCCGCGCGGGTTTTCACCCGTGAAAAGGATGCGATCGCAGCGATCAAGGGAACCGGGCCAAACCCGATGAAGCCGGGTGATGTGCTGGTGCTAATCGGCCGTGGACCGATTGGTGCAGGGATGGAGGAGATCTACCAAATCACGTCGGCGCTCAAGCATCTTTCGTTCGGCAAGCACATTGCCGTGGTGACCGACGCGCGGTTCTCAGGCGTTTCCACAGGCGCGTGCATCGGCCACGTCGGTCCCGAGGCATTGGCTGGTGGACCGATCGGCCGTCTTCGCGATGGCGATCTTGTGCGGATCGTCGTCGATCGCATCAAGCTCGAAGGGTCAATTGATCTCGTGGGTGAGGGCGGCGTCGAGAAAGGCGTTGAGTGGGGTACGGCGACTCTTGCTGAACGTGCGCCGCATCCTGGTCTTTCCCGCGATCCCGAAATCGCCGACGACACGCGCCTCTGGGCCGCTCTTCAGGCAATCGGCGGCGGTGCGTGGGGCGGGTGCGTGTATGACACCGACCTGATCATCGAAACGCTGAACGCTGGTCTGGCCGCGAAGGCTACGCGATGATCTGGCGGATCGGTTTGCCGTAATCGATTTCGAGACGCTTCTGGCCGGGGATTTCGAGCTTGCGCGAGTCGAGCCCCATTTGGTGTAGCACCGTTGCGTGAATGTCGGTGACGTAGTGGCGATCCTCGACGGCGTGGAAGCCGATCTCGTCAGTTTTGCCATGCGTCACGCCTCCCTTGATGCCGCCGCCCGCCATCCAGACGGTGAATCCGTAAGGATGGTGGTCGCGGCCGTTTCCGCCTTCGGCGCCCGGAGTGCGGCCGAACTCAGTTGCCCAGACGACGAGTGTTTCGTCAAGCAAACCGCGCCGCTTGAGATCCTTGAGCAATCCACCAATCGGCTTATCAACTTGCAAGCATGTCGCCGCGTGGCCTGCTTTGAGGTTCGAGTGGGCATCCCACGCGCCGGCGCCTCCGTTGCCGCCGTGGAAAATCTGCACGAATCGCACACCCTTTTCAACCATCCGCCGCGCGGCGAGACATTGCTGCCCAAAGGTCTTTGATTCCGCGCGATCGATCCCATAGAGCGACTGAATTTCCGGCTTCTCATCGTTCAATCGCATCAGGTCGGGCACGGCGGTTTGCATGCGGAACGCCAGTTCGTACGACTTGATCCGCGCACGCATCGCCGGGTCGTCGGGATAACTGAGCGCGGCGGTTTTGTGCAGCTTGGCTAGCAGTTCCATCTCGCCGCGCTGCTCTTCGACAAACGTGTCACCCGCTGCCTGGGCGTACGGCAGCGGGTTCTTGGGATCGACGGTCAGGGGCACACCGTCATGCTCGGGACCGAGATAACTCCCGCCGTGGCCGCGCATGCCGCCGCAACAATCGGCGATCGGTGTGCCCAGCACGATGAATTGCGGTAGGTCGTCGCTGAGCGATCCTAGGCCGTAATGGACCCACGAGCCGATTGTGGGAAACGCCCCTTCGAGTACGTGCCGTCCGGTGTGAAATTGGAGCTGTGCACCGTGGTCGTTGTCGGTCGTCCACATCGAACGTATGAACGCGATATCGTCGACACTTTCCGCGACGCTCGGCCACCAATCAGAAATCTCGATTCCACTCTTCCCGCGCGGTTTGTGACCGATTTGCATCGGAAACAGCTTAGGCTGAACCTTGTGCAGGCCCGCCGCTAGCTCGCGCAGATTCGACTTGAGATACGGCGATTCAAGCACCTTTTTGTGCGGCGTTTCGCCAATCGACTTGCCGGCGTGCTTGTTCAACTCGGGCTTGGGATCGAAGCTTTCAAGCTGGCTGGCACCGCCAATCATGAACAGCCAGATCACACTTTTCGCTTTAGGAGCGAAATGCGGTTTGCCAATAACCGGAGACTCACCCCGCGCCACGCCATCACGCTGAAGCATCGCACCGAGCGCCAGGCCGGTGAACCCCATGCCCATGTCGGCGAGAAAGGTCCGGCGAGGAACGACGATTTGCGGACGATCTGATCTGGCCATTTTTAGAGACTCCAATCCGCGTCTCGTCAGCGAATGGTGACGAAATCGTTATGATTGAACAGCACCAGAACGAGGTCCTCGCGGGCACGATCGGCCGCCTGCACCGCGGGCGCGACGGCTGGTTTGGGACCACCACTCGCTGTGAGTTTCTTCGGATCGCTCAGTCGCGCAGCTTGCGACTTCAAGAAGCTGATACACGCCTCGCGCTCTGCGGCTTCGGGCGAACGTCCGAGTATTTGGATGAAAGACGCGGCCACAAAGGCATCATCTGCCTTCTCATCCTTTGAAATATTTTGCGCCAGCACACGAGCACGCGAGAGCACCAGCGGACTGTTCGCCAGCGCGAGTGCCTGCTGAGGCAATACACTCTCATAGCGGCGATAGCACTCGACAACGCTGGCGGCGTCGAAGAGTTGCAGAAACATCACCTTCTTTTCGGCCGCGTGGCGGTAGTACACGCTGCGTCGATAAGTCGCCTCGGCCGATTCCTGGGCCAGTTCGGGACCGCCAGTCGTCGCGTCGAGTCCGCCGGAAAGGTGGAGCACGTTATCCCGCACCAGTTCGGCTTCCATCCGCGTCGCATTCGCACGCCAGTACGTTTGGTTCTCTGGATCTTTCGCGGCGCTGGTTCGCGTCGTTTCGCTCACAACGGATGATCGTTTGTAGGCGTTGCTCGTCACAATCATGCGATGAAGATGCTTGAAACTCCAACCCGATTCCATGAACTCAACGGCAAGAAAATCGAGCAGGGCAGGGTCGCTCGAAGTCTTGCCATTGTGACCGAAATCGGCGACGGTCGGCACGAGCGGTCGGCCGAAATGACGCGTCCAGATGTGATTGACCGCCACGCGCGACGTGAGCGGATTGCGTCGATTTGCGATCGCCTGTGCGAGCGCGAGCCGACGGCCGGAAGATGTTTCTGGATAGACCGGACCTAATGGCGAATAACTCGCCAATGACGTCGTCCGCGCCGCAATAGCCTTATCGTAGGCCTGTTTTGCAGTATCGAACGCCTTTTGCTGCTCCGGCTTCGTTTTAGCGGTCGCTTTCTCTAACGCAACGTTCGCCTGCACCAATGCAAGATCGGCCGTTGCCACATCTGCCGCTCGTTCGTCAGCAATCGCCTGGGCCGCAAGCAGGTCCATTCCCAGACCCGACGTGTAACGCACCATCTCCGCAGCCGTTCGACTCCGCAGGGTTTGCTCGAGAGCGCGGGCCTGAACGTACGCCTTCATCGCGATTCTCGCCGCACGTTCGGCCTCGGCGATGTCAGTCGAAGACATGAGCGACTTCGTTGCGGCCTCTAACTTTGCCTGCGTCGTTTCCACAAGCTTGTGTGCTTTTGCCGCTTCTTCGGCAATGATTTCCGGTCGAAGTGCGGGGTAGCGGACGAACAACGGCAGTTTCACTGCCTGCGGCGCCTGCACCAGTTCACGCAAGAATCGCGGCAGGCCAGGCGCGAGAGATTGCGACTTATCGGGAGCCGCTTCGTTTCCGCGCGTGAAGAGATATGTTGGCGTTGGTTTTCCATCGTCGTAAACGCGAAGGAAAGCGTCCTTAGCGGAATCGGACTTACCGGGAATGGGATCCGCCCGCACGGCTTCGTTTTCGAAAAACGCGCGGAACTGGTAGTACTCGGTCTGACGGATGGGATCATACTTGTGATCGTGGCATCGGGCACACGACAGGCTCAATCCCAAAAACGCCTTCGCCGTATGATCGACCGTGTCCTGCATCCAGACGTTGCGATTGAACTTGTACCAGCTTCGCGCGAGATAGCCGAGCGCCCGCGCCGCCGATGAATCATTCGGCGACGCCTCGTCCGCCGCAAGCATCGCGACGATCATGCGATCGTAGCCCACATCAGCATTCAACGACTCAATGATCCAATCGCGCCAGCGCCAGATGTGCGGCTGACTCTCGCGTACTTCCTGGCCGAATCCCGCCCAGTCGGAGTATCGCCAAACGTCCATCCAGTGACGGCCCCAGCGTTCGCCGTAGCGCGGGCTCTTGAGCAAGCGTTCCACCAATTCTTCATAGGCTCGCGGCAACTTATCCGCAAGAAACGCTTGCTGCTCAGCACGCGTGGGAGCGAGTCCGGTGAGGTCAAGCGAAACTCGGCGAAGCAGAACCGCCTTCGAGGCAGGTTCGGTCGCGATGATCCCTTGCTGCTCATGTCGGACTGCAAGAAACGCATCGATCGGATTCGCTCGTTCAGCGATGTCACGCGGAACAGGCACAGGCGAGCGAATAGGTGGCTTGAACGACCAGTGATCGAAGGGCGAAGGCGGCGGAGCCTCCGCAGGAGCGGTCGCGCCCTGAGTAATCCAGCGCTCGATTACGCTCAATTCATCGGACGAAAGCGGCTCGCCTTCCGGCGGCATCCGATAGCCTTCGGCGGCCGTCAACCGATCGAGCAAGAGACTTTCGTCGGCGTGGCCAGGCTCGATCGCAGCGCCAGAAAGTCCGCCTCGTTTCAAGCCGACGGCGGTATCAACCCGCAGCTTCGCCTTTTGCATGAGCGTGCCGTGGCAGGCGATGCATCGCTTAGCGAAGATCGGCTTGATCTCACGGATGTAATCAACAGGGCGAGCGTCGTTTGCCGGTTCGGCAGTGCACAGGCAAAGTACAACGGAAAACAGGTGGGCTGTCATGCCGTCGGCCCCATCGGAAATCGGGTCGTTCAGCCGAAGTTCACGGCAAACATTAGTTGAATATTAACTCAAGTGGGGACGGCTCGCAACGATTGTGAACACATCGCGAAGTCGGTTAGTCCGCTTTGGCTCCGGGCCCGTTTACCGAGGTACATGGCTCGGCATGGATTCCCTCGGGAAAGCCTTCGTAGACGTCGACACAGTCGCCAACTTGCCTGAATCCGCTCGATGAAGGGCTATGCACGGTGAATTGCTTAAGGCCAGACGCGGGGTCGTCGGCCGTCGGCGGTGCGGTGCGGACCGTAACGATGTACCAGCGATTGTGGTGTCTGGGTTTGTCTTGCAAAATCATGTCGTTCATCGCGATGTTGATGATCGTGCCACGGCAGATCCAAGTTCCGGGCAACAAAGGCGTTGGGGTTACCTTTGCCGTGATGGGAGTCGGCAGCGTGTATTGAAGACCTGCGAGCGTGGCGATCGCAGCCAGAGCCACAACGAAAGCAATAGACCATTTGCGGAGGTTTTTTGGATGCACCATCGCTTGCGTCCTGCGGATCGCGGCGAAGAATTTTCGGCGTGCCGTTATTCGATAGTACGTGATATCTCCCATGGGAAATCAGCAGAATCAGATATTTGATCGATGGCTCATGCAAGATCGTGAACGTGCCTCTCTGTCCGATCAGCGTCGGCAAAACACTTGGTTTCGCGTAGTCTAAAGAGCGACGTCGAGATTTGCGCGGAAAACCGCAAGTCCGCAAATCTCACGAAAGGGCACGCGAGCGACTCTTCATGACGATATCGAAAAAACAGGCCACATTAGCGGCGATCGGCTGGACGCTACTTATCCTGGTGCTTTGCTGGATGCCGCCCAATCGTATGCCTGCGCCGGAGACTGGGCCTTCGTGGTTCCATAAAATTCATATCGACAAAATTGTGCACATCACGATGTTTTTCGGTTTCGCTGTCACATGGAATTGGGCTCGGCCGACAGCCTCACCGCTATTGCTCGCTTCGCTCGGAATCGTTCTGGCTGTGATCACCGAATTGGGGCAGATGACCTCAATTGTCGGTCGCGACGGCGACTGGGGCGATGGACTTGCCGATAGTTTTGGTGTGATTCTCGGACTTCTAGTTTGGCGGAAATGGTTGGCAAGAATTCTATGCGGAGGGCGTGATGGCGGCGAGGATCTGGCCGATCGTCGTTTCGAGTTGAGCGGTGCCGCCGAAGGTCATGCCGAGTGAGCGAATCTTGGTTGTGTCGATCTCGTTCTTAGGCGCGGTCATTTCGCCGTTGATGACCGAACGACTACGGCCCAATCGCTGGGCGATCTCTGCGACTTCGCGTTCGGCAATGTAGCGGTCGTAACAGGCATAGGCCTGGCCGGCGATACTCGGCGCCTGCAGAAGGATTTCAACGGCTCGGGCGACGTCTCGTGCGTGCACTTCCTTGCCGCCGCCTTTGCATTCCACCGGCTCATTTCGAGCGATTTTGGCGATCAGGTTGTACCACTTGCTCGACTGCGCCGGCTTTGCCAGTCCGTAGATGCCGGTCGGCCTCAATGCGCAAATGTCGTACCCCTGGCCGTGACCGTAGCTTGAAACGAACGCCTCAATCGCAGCCTTGTGAGCTCCGTAGTGCGACTTGGGCCAGAGTGGGTGCGTTTCGTCGAGCGGGCGGTCGTTCAAGATTACTTCATGAACAGCGCAGGTCGAGATAAAAACGAACCGTCCGACCTTGAGCTTGCGCGCTTCTTCGATCAGCCGGATCGTCCCGAAGACGTTTTTTTCCAGGAAGGTGACGAGGTCGCCTTCGCCGCCGCGGAAGCCGCCGCCAGGATGATCGAGTGCGGCGTGGACGACGGCGTCGGCACCGTCGAGGAGGTTCCGCATAGCGGAGTCGTCGCCGAGCGTGCCGGGAACCCAGGTGAGAGAGCCGCGCGGGGCGTCGAAACCTGAGAGGACCGCCTGGGGACGATACCAGGCGATGCAATGATGGCCGGTTTGCGCCAGGTGGTTGATGATGTATCGGCCGAGGAATCCGGTTCCACCTGTGATCGCAACACGCATCGGTTGTGCCTCACTCGTGCTCTGTCAACGCTCAATCATCGGGTGCCTGGGGTCAAAGTAGGAAGCTCTGGGGCTTCCTTCGCTTCGCTCAGTCCAGCCACCAGCCACCCGAACCCAAGACTCAGGCGTGATAAATCACCAGACTTCAAGCCCAGACGGGATGAACCGCCGTTTGGGGGTCACCCGTCACGTGTACGGTTCCATCGGGGCCGATGAACACGTTCACCTCGCTACGCACGCCAAACTCGGGCAGGTAAATCCCCGGCTCGATTGAGAAGCAGGTGCGCGGGAGCACGAGACGTTCGTCGTGAGTTTCCAGGTCGTCCATGTTCGCGCCGTTGCCATGTGTTTCCTGGCCGATGTTGTGGCCGGTCCGGTGGATGAAGTATTCGCCGTAACCAGCTTCGTCGATCACATTGCGCGCAGCGCGATCGACTTCAAACCCATGTAGCGGCCGTCCCTGCGCGAACGCTTCGCGCACGCAGGCAATCGCGGCGTCGCGCGCGGCCGCGACGATGTTAAAAATCTTCGTGTACTTCTCGGGAACTTCGGTACCCACGAATCCGACACGCGTCAAATCGCTATAAACCGCACGAGGACGGTTCATCTTGGCCCAAAGGTCGATGAGCACGAAATCGCCCGCGCGAATCTCGCCGTCGGAACCAACGTGCGGTTCATAGTGCGGGTCACCGCTGTGGGGGCCGACTCCTACAATCGGCGGGTGATACGTGGTCATGCCGTTCGCATGAAAATGATCCATGATCACGCCTTGCACTTCGGTCTCGCGTACCGATTTACCCGCGCGAGTCAACGTTCCAATCAAGGCCCAGGCGACTTCATACGCCTTGCATGTGTGACGATTCGCTTCGAGGTGCATCTGCCACTGGTCGTCGTCCCACGATGCCTCGAAGCGCTGTATGAGATCGCCTGAAGGAATGATGTCGACATCAAAGCTGCGCACCAGCTCGATCGTGCCGCCGTCGACGCGTGAGATGTAGGGATTATTGTTGCGTGGGGCGAATTCCATGGCGATGCGCTTGTGGTTGCTAACCAAGCGCCCGACGCCTGCCTCGAAATCCTGCCAGCGAAGATAGACTTCGGCGTCGCCGGGCAAATGGTCGAGCACGCCGGTTTCGATTCGGTGAACAAGTTTTTTTGGCTTGCCGTGCGCGGGGACGAGGTAGAGAAAGCGGCGCGAGGTCGGCGTTTTGCCTTCCAGGTCGAGCACTCGTCTTGTGAGAACATTCGAGCCGCGAAAGTCGTAGAAAAGCCAGGCATCGAGACCGAACTCGCGAAGCGCCCGCTGGATCGCATCAAGGTCGAACATCGGATAATGATCTCCTTCAAGACCGGTCTTGGCCTTTTTGTGTCACGGTTGCTTCCAACGACTGTATCGCCGCGCGAATTTCGTCGGTAAGCGGCGTGGACTCGTTTGCAGCGTAGTCGAAATAGACGATCGTCGACGTGCCTTTTGCCACCTGGCAGGCATGCCGTTCGCTATAAATGACGTGGTCGACAACCATGCTCTTGTTGCCGATCCGGGCGATTCGGGTGGCGATTTGCACCGTGTCGGGAAACGTCACCTGGCGCTCGAACGAACAGGACACCGCCGCCAGAATCGGCGCTCGCTTGGCGTGTGGCCCCGTGTGCGAGATGCCGAGGCGTTGAAAATACGCAATACGGCCGATCTCGAACCACCGCAAAAAAACGGTGTTGTTGACATGTGCGAACGCATCCTGGTCACCCCACTGAACCGGCACCGTAATCACAACAGGGTAACGCGAAAGCGGATGTGCAGGATTGGCGGAATCGCTCACGTTCGATTTTCTCAACCTGGGACGGGGCAATGGGATTCACGCGATGAAGTGTAAGCTCACCACGGCGTGTGGTAAAGCGGATCAAGTCGCCTAATTGCTACAACCGATATCGAACAACAGGGGGCGTGCGCTTCTCAGAACGGGTCGCAGACCTATAATTCCCAAGGTCGCACACAGAAAGCGAGTACGTGCGTACTCCGCTTTTGAGGGGGAGAGGCAATTCAACCGTCCCGAGACTCCAACGGCTCGTTTCACGTTGGAAAGGATCGGACCATGAAAGAGAGCCCAGGACGCTGGCACCGTCGATTCTGGTCGGCCCCAAGACTGGGCCACGGCGTCCGTCTTGCTGAGGAGCCGTCGCACCAGTCGGGAACAACCACCCCCGAGGTCGTTCCCCCACGCGACACTCCGCTCGCAGATCGTATGTCGAATACCACGCTCGCGTTTCGCGGCTACGACGTCGCAAACCTGGGCCGGAGCGACGAACTGCTCAAACATCCTCGCTACCACTCGACCGTGGCGAGCACTCTCCATGAAGTAGGGGAAGTCGCCGCGCATACGCTGAGTCGCCCCGTTGATTTGGTGGCACGCATAGAATCTGAAGCACCGTCGACACTCGAATCGTTTCCCGACGACGTCGCTCTGATCGTCGGTATGGAACTCGCGCAGCTGAAAATCCTTCGCGAGCATTTTGGAATCGATCCACATCACGCGCGATTTTCGCTGGGTTACAGCATTGGCGAACTTACGGCGATGATTCTGGGCGGCGTTTACACGCTTGAACAATTGCTGCCGGTGCCGCTCGAGCTCGCGCCTGATTGTGCCAAGCTCGCCGAAAACACGACGATGGGTGTGCTGTTCACTCGCGAGCCTGTGCTCGACGAGCAGGAGGTCGTGCGGGTTTGTCGACTGATCAGTGCAGAGGGGCACGGGCTGATCGGCCCGTCGGCTTTTCTGTCGCCGAACACAGCGCTGATTCTGGCGGAAGGGAAGTCGATCGACCGCTTGCAGGAACTGTTACCCGAACATTTTCCGGGGCGCGTCGTACTCAAGCGCAATGAGAATCGCTGGCCGCCGCTGCACTCGCCGATTGTGTGGCGCAAGAACGTTCCGAATCGTGCGGCGATGATGATGTACGCCCTGAAAGGGGGAAATACGCTCCCAACGCCGGCGATAGTCTCTTGCGTGACGGGCGAAGCCAGCTACGATCACGAGAACAGTCGCGACCTGATGATTCGCTGGACCGATCATCCCCAGCGCCTCTGGGACGCAATTGATACGATTCTCAGCGCGGGAGTGCAGACGGTTCTTCACGTCGGACCGTCGCCGAACCTGATCCCCGCGACATTCTCCCGGCTAAGCAACAACGTGACAAAGCATATTCACAATAAACGCCTGCAGAAAATTGGTCATGATGTTGTCACAACGATGAATCGCCATGCCTGGCTTGCTCACGTACTGCCGGCGAAGGCGTCGTTGCTGCGGGTTCCGTTTGTGGAAAACATCATTCTCGAGGATTGGCTGCTGGCGCAGCCGGTCGTCTGAGCGTTGCTCTCTTTACCGCGAGCGGAGGAGCTCATGAGCCAGGATCTTCAAGAACCGGAAGCGAAGACGTTCGTCGAAGTCGCGCTGACACTTGGCGGCAAGAGCGAGGAAGAGAGTCGCAAGACAGGCAAACTCGACCGCGCCGACGAACAAGTCGAGGAGATGTTCGCCAAACGCTATCAAACGGCGAACAGCCCCATCCACCGCGCTGTGTGGGACAGCACGCTGCCCGTCGAACTTTTCCAGGCCGAATCGACTTCCGTGCCACCCGCCTGTCAAAAGGTGATGGACGACTCGATCGCTGTCGTCAAGCGACACATCGCTGCTGGTACGCTCTTCGACGAGAACCGCAAAATCGCCGCGCACGTGCTCAACGATCTCGCCGGCGCCGGATATTGGGGCCTGCTCGTCGACCAGGAATTCGGCGGCCAGCAGTGTCCGTTCTCGGCCTTCGCGAAGTTCCTCACAAAGATGGCGACTGTCGATGCGACCATCGCTGGTCTGGCATCGGTCCACGGTTGCATTGGTGCAGTAGATCCCCTGCGCACCTTCGGATCGACAGAGCAAAAAGAGCGTTACCTGCCGAAGCTGGCGAACGGTGAACGACTCTCAGCCTTTGCACTCACCGAACCGGCCGCTGGCTCCGACTTAACAGCCCTGCGCACTACCGCGCGGCTCGATGGCGACGACTATGTTGTCGATGGCGAGAAGCTGTTCATCACCAACGCGATTCCCGGCCGAACTGTTGGCCTCGTTTGCTTGATCGACGGCAAACCAGCCGTCTTGATCGCCGATTTGCCCGATCATGAGAATGAGCAGTTTCAGATCGTCAAGTATGGGCTTTACGCACTCAAGCACTCGTACAACAACGGCTTGAAGTTCAACGGATTCCGCGTTCCTCGCGAGAACCTGCTCGTTCCCGGCCGTGGCGATGGTTTGACGATCGCCTACCACGGTTTGAACCTTGGACGCGTGGCCCTGTGCGCCAACGCCGCAGGCACGATGCGATCGATGCTCGCGAACTTGCTGCCGTGGTCCGACTTCCGCCGGACATACGGTGCCAAGATCGGCTCGCGCGAACTCGTTCAGCGCCGGATTGGCCGAATGGCCGCACTGATCGCCGGTTGCGATGCTCTCGTCGCCTGGTGCTCGTCGTTGCTCGACCTGGGCTATCGCGGCGAAATGGAATGCGTGATCGCCAAGATTTTTGGCTCGGAAGCGCAAAAAGAAGCGTCGATCGAACTGTTCATGAAGACGCACGGCGGCCGCGCCTTCCTGCATGGCCACATGTTCGGCGATAACGTTCACGAATATCTCGCTCCTTGCATTTATGAGGGCGAGGGCGAAATCCTGGGGATGGGCTTCTTCAAATCGCTTGTCAAGGAACACGGCAAGGCGTTCTTCGAGCCGATTGGTCAAGCT
Organism: uncultured Isosphaeraceae bacterium; assembly: GCA_945957605.1. GTDB lineage: Bacteria > Planctomycetota > Planctomycetia > Isosphaerales > Isosphaeraceae > CAMFLR01. The sequence continues at coordinate 441,326 of CAMFLR010000001.1, read as the reverse complement.
CTCGTGAAAGCGGGTATCAAGAAGCCGAACCCGATGAACCCCGCGCACGCCTGGGCACTCAAAGACGCAGCGCTGCCGTACGCAAAGTGGCGGATCGCGCAAACGTTCGCTGGCAAGCGGCACACGAACTGGCCGAATATGCCCGAGAAATTCCGGGCGCATGCCGAATTCGCCGATGCAGCGCTTGCGGCGTCGCGGATTGAAATCAGCAAAACGATGGCGAAGCATCAACTCAAGCTTGCCGATCGCCAGTGCCGGATGTCTGAGCTTTCGCAACGTCTGCAAGACATGGTGGTGATTCTGGCGACAAGCCTTTTTGGTGCCAAGCACGAACATCCGCTGATGCGTGACGCCGCCGATATTTTGTGCCAGGATCTGACGCGTAAACTCACCGGCAAGCGCCCGACCGATTCGTATTTCCGCGCCGTCACGAAGCTCGGCGAAGCGATCGAGCAGGGGGGCTTCCAGGAGATCGCCGGCATCGGCGCCGATCCGATCATGATGAGCTACGCTCCCGATCCCACAAGCAGCGCGGGCTGATCGAACAACGCACGAAGCGGAATTCACTCTCCCGTACACGACATAGAGGAACTTCACCAATGTCCGGCGCATTTCAGTGGGAAGTCCGGCCCGACAAGATCGGCGTGCTGACATTCGACATCCCTGATAAGAAGGTCAACACGCTCGGTCAGGCAGTGCTCGCCGAACTGGCCGAGATCGTCGGCAAACTTGCGAAGGACACCTCTCTTCGCGGGCTCTTGCTTCGAAGCGGTAAACCCGGCCAGTTCATCGCCGGCGCCGATCTCAATGAGCTTGCGGCGTTAGCGTTCGCAACCAAAGATCAGGTCGGCGTAGGCGTCGCGTTCGGCCACAAGCTGTTCAGCGCTGTTGCCGCGCTGCCGTTCCCCACCGTCGCACTCATCGACGGCAACTGCATGGGCGGTGGAACCGAGCTCGCGTTGTCGATGGACGATCGGCTCGTGTCGAATGCGTCGCACACGTCGGTCGCCCTTCCTGAAACCAAAATCGGCCTGCTTCCCGGCTGGGGCGGCACGCAGCGCTTGCCGCGGCTCATCGGTATTCCGCCTGCGATCGAGTTCATCGCTTCGGGCGAAGCAGTCAATCCAAAGAAGGCCGTCGCGATCGGTTTGGCTTTCGACGCCGTTCCGCCCGAAAAATTGATCGAAGAAGGCGTGCGGCGCATCGCCTACCTCCAGGAATCGGCCGAATGGAAGACGAATCGCCTCAAGCGTTCGCAACCCGTCGGCATGAGCGAAGACGAGGTGAATTTCACCTTCGCCGTTTCTGAAGGTGCAATTCGCGGAAAGACCAAAGGCCAATACCCCGCGCCTCTGGTTGCTCTCAAAGCGATCAAAGACGGCTGCAACAAAACGCTTGCTGAAGGGCTCAAGGTCGAGCAAGAAGCCGCGCTCGAACTCGTCGGCTCGCCGATCTCGGCGAACCTGATCGGCGTCTTCTTCATGCAAAACCGCCTCTCGCGCGACACAGGCGTCGGCGATGCGAACGTCCAGCTTCGAGCGATCAAACGAGTTGGCGTGCTTGGTTCAGGTCTGATGGGTGCAGGAATCGCGACGGCGCACGCCCGCTCGGGCATTCCAACCGCGATGGTCGACGTTTCCGAAGAGCGGCTGCAGGACGGTTTGAAGCGCGCAAGCGAAGTCGTGATGAGCCGGATCAAAATCGGCCACGCGACGCCCGAAGATATGGGCAAAATGCTGGCGATGCTCAGCACTTCAACCACAACCAAGATCTTCGCCGATTGCGACCTCGTCGTCGAAGCTGTAACCGAAGATGAAAAGGTCAAAACCGAGATGTACCGCCAGCTCGCGCAAGTGATGCGCGACGACGCGATTCTGGCCAGCAACACGTCGACGATCTCGATCACCCGGATGGCCGAAGCCGCGCCTCATCCCGAGCGTTTCGTCGGGATGCACTTCTTCCACCCAGTCGATCGCATGCCGCTCGTCGAGGTGATTCGCGGTGCGAAGACTGACGACGAAACGATCGCCACGATTGTCGCGTTGTCGAAGAAGATCCGCAAAACGCCGATCGTCGTGAACGATTGCCCCGGCTTCCTTGTGAACCGCGTTCTGTTCCCATACATGAACGAGGCGTTGGTGCTGCTCGAAGAGGGCGTGCCGATGGACGAGATCGACAACGCCGCGACGAAGTTCGGCATGCCGGTCGGTCCCATCGCCTTGCAAGATATGGTAGGACTCGACACATCGCTTTACGCCGGAAACGTGCTCTCAAAAGCATTCTCCGATCGCAGTGTTTCGAGCCGAGTGCTGGCCGAGCTCGTGAAGGCCGGCCGCTTGGGCAAGAAAACGGGTTCGGGATTCCGTAAGTACACCGGTAAGAGCGGCAAGCCGGCGCCAGATCCCGCGTTCGAGGCGTTCTTGGGCAAGGATCATCCGGTCATCCACAAGTCGGTTGAAGAGATCACCGACCGGCTGTTCTTGCCGATGCTCCTGGAAGCGACGCGCGTCCTCGAAGAACACATCGTGCGCGAGCCGGCCGACGTCGACATGGGGCTCATTCTGGGCATCGGCTTCCCGCCGTTCCGTGGCGGCATCTTGCGGTGGGCCGATTCGGTCGGCCTCGACCGGATCGTGAAACTGCTCGACAGCTATCGCGAGTTGGGTAAGCGGTTCGAGCCGACCGAGTCTCTGCTCAAGCTCCAAACTTCGGGTGAAACGTTCTATCCTCGGCCGAAACTGGCCGTCAACGCGTAACGACTCTCCCAGTTCCGAGGAAGGAGCAAACAGATGCGTTCTGCAGTCGTTATTGATGCCATTCGTACGCCGGTGGCCCGTGCATCGGCGGATGCGGGATATTTTCGCGACGTTCGATCGGAAGATCTTTCCGCGTTCGTGATGAACTCACTCGTCGCGCGCACCGGCATCTCGCCACATCTCATCGACGACGTGCGCTGGGGCTGCGTGCAGCAACAGGGTGAGCAGGGATTTGATGTGGCGCGTATTGCCACTCTCGTTGCCGGCTTACCCATCGAAATGGGTGGAGTGACGATCAATCGCAACTGCGCATCGAGCCTTCAGGCGATCAACGATTGCGCGATGAATATCGCCGCGAATTGCGAAGACATTCAAATCGCGGGCGGCGTCGAGCACATGGAACACGTGCCGATGAGCAAGGATTACAACCCACCGCCCTCGTTGTTTCGCCACTACAGCGAAGCGATCATGAACATGGGTCTGACGGCCGAGTATCTGGCCGCGAAGTATCGAATCTCTCGCGCCAAGCAGGATGAATTTGCGCTGCGCAGCCACACACTCGCCGCGAAGGCGACGGATAGTGGCGCGTTCGCGAACGAAATCGTGCCGACGTGGGGCCGCAACGAGGCGGGCGAGAAAGTGCAACTGACCGGGGACCAATGCATTCGTCGTGATACGTCGATCGAAGCGCTCTCGGCACTTCCTCCGGCCTTCAATCCGGCGGGCGGATCGGTAACGGCGGGTAACAGCTCGCCGATCAACGTCGGTGCTGCGGCGCTTCTAATCATGTCCGAGGAAAAAGCGTCAGAACTCGGTATGAAACCAATGGCGCGAATCAAAGCGATGGCCGTCGCGGGCGTTGAGCCGTGCGAGATGGGCATCGGCCCGGTTCCCGCCATCCACAAGGTGCTCAAGCGTGCCGGGCTGACGCTCGATCAGATCGATTCGTTCGAGCTGAATGAGGCATTTTCCGTGCAGGTCCTTTCTGTCATGAAGGTACTTGGCCTTGATGACAAACGCGTGAACCTGCGAGGCGGTGCGGTCGCGATTGGTCACCCGTTGGGAGCGAGCGGCGCTCGAATTGTGACGACGCTGCTGCATCGCATGAAGGCGGAAAAAGCGAAATACGGCCTGGCCTCGATGTGCGTAGGACAGGGGCAGGGGGTGGCGACGGTATTCGAGGCGTGCTAGCCTGAAATCCGCTGAAAACCCCCTTCTTGCGCACCACGCTGCCGGGATACGCCGTTGAACGACTACTCAAACCTTGCAGTAATGCACCGGGCCGCGGCAACGCGGCTCGGTCCGCGAGTCGCTCTTCGTTACAAACGCAACGGCTTATATGGTGATCTTTCCTGGCATGACTATCGTCGCGCCGCCGACCAGGCGGCGGCAGGCCTGATTTCACTTGGGATTCGGCCGGGCGATAGAGTCGGCATCTTTGCCGAAAATCGCTACGAATGGCTCATCGCCGATATCGGAGTGCTCTCCGCCGGCGCCGCCGATGTGCCGCTACACGCGCCGCTCACTTCGCCCCAGGCCGCCTATCAGTTGCATCATAGCGGTGCGCGTGGTGTATTCGTGAGCGGCCAGGCGCATCTCGATCGCGTCCTCGATGCACTTGGCGAGCTGCCCGATCTCGAATGGATCGTCACGTTCGACAAGACCACTCCGCGTGAAGGTGCACCGCCAGTTTACACATGGGCCGGACTCCTTCAGCGCGGACAGCAAGAGCTTGCCAAGCTTGAACCGGAAATTCACGCGCGCGAAGCCGCGACAACATCTGCCGATCTGGCGACCATCATCTACACCAGCGGCACGACAGGACGTCCCAAGGGCGTGATGCTTTCGCACGGCAATTTGCTGTCCAATGCCACTTCGACCGCACACATGGGAAACTCGAAATCGAGTGACATTCTTCTAAGCTGGCTTCCTTATAGCCACATTTATGCACGCACATGCGATCATTACGTGACCATTTTTAGTGGCGCAACTGTTTGCCTGGCCGATTCAGTTGACACGTTGCTCCTCAACATCGCGGAAACTCAACCGACTGATCTCACATCGGTTCCACGGTTCTACGAAAAGGTTTGGTCGGCCGTTGAGCCGTTGCCACCCGAAGTTCGCACAGCACATTTGAAGGCGATGTTCGGCACGCGCATGCGAAGGTTCTCATCCGGCGGCGCTCCACTGCCGAAGCATGTGGGCAAGGGATTCGAACAATCGGGCCTGATCCTGCTCGAAGGATATGGTCTCACGGAAAGCTCACCCGTCATCAGCTTCAATTCGTTCGATGCCTGCAAGATGGGAACCGTCGGCAAGGCCCTCGATCACGTCGAGATCAAGATCGCGGACGACGGCGAAATCCTCACGCGTGGTCCGCACGTCATGCAGGGGTACTGGAAAGATCCCGAAGCGACACACGCGGTCCTTGTCGACGGCTGGTTGCATACGGGCGACGTCGGAACAATCGATGAAGACGGCTATCTGTCGATCACTGATCGCAAGAAGGATTTGATCATCACCTCGGGCGGAAAGAATATTGCGCCGAGCGAACTGGAACGGCTGCTCACGAGCGACCCGTTCATTGACCAGGCAGTCGTTTATGGAGACGGGCGGCCGTTCGTATCGGCGCTGATTGTGCCGAATCTGGGATTGCTCGCTGAAAAGGCTCGCGAATTAGGAACGACGCTGGATGCCGAGAACGATTTGATTCAATCGCAGGCGATTCGCCAGTTTTTGGGCGATCGCGTTGCGAAACTCATGGAACAGGTCAGTAAGCCCGAGCGAGTGAAGGAGATTCTCATCCTTGGCCGGGCGCTTCAGGCGTCTGATGACGAGTTGACTGCGACGCACAAGGTGCGGCGGCGGCATGTCATCTCCAAGTTTGAAAACGCGCTCAAGGCCCTGTATGAAAAGTCCGATACCGCGAAGTTCAACGCTTGCAGCGAGTGATGCCCTCGCAAATTCGTGGCGATTTGTATAGAATCAAGCTCCCGCTTGAGGCATGAAAGTCCCGCCACGCTCTCCTTGGAAGGCGACGAACACATGTCGCGTAGTTCTCTGATTTCCATTCGTATCTCGCTGGTTTTGGTCATCGGCAGCGTGACATCAATCACTCTGGCCGATGATTTGCCGCCGCCTGCAAGTCATAAAGTTGATTACGCGACCGAAATTCGCCCGCTGCTCGAACGCTCGTGCGTGAAGTGCCACGGCGACCGTGCCCAGAAGGGTGGCCTCGTGCTCAATGTGCGCGACCTCGCCTTCAAGGGAGGCGATGATGGGCCGATCATTCAGCGCGGCAAGAGTGCGGAAAGTAAGCTAATCACCGCCGTTTCCGGCCTTGATGACAACCTCGTTATGCCGCCGACTGGCGTGGGCGAGGCGCTTTCCGCCAAGGAAGTCGGCTTGCTTCGCGCGTGGATCGACCAAGGGGCTACCTGGCCAGATGCACTCGCCGGCAAGGCAAAGTTCACCTCGAACCACTGGGCATTTCAACCGATCAAACAACACAATATTCCCACCACGAAAACGCCGGGGTGGGTTCGCAACCCGATCGATTCGTTCGTGCTTTCCAGTCTCGAACGTCAGGGAACGAAACCCGCGCCCGAGGCAACGCGTGAAACATTGCTCAGGCGATTGAGCCTTGACTTGATTGGCTTGCTGCCGACGATCGCGGAGATCGACGCTTTCCTGGCGGATAAAAGTCCGAATGCTTATGAAAAGCAAGTCGATCGCTTGCTGGCATCGCCGCATTACGGCGAGCGCTGGGCGCGGCGCTGGCTTGATCGTGCTCGATATGCCGACACGAATGGATATGAAAAAGACCGCGAACGTTCCATTTGGCCGTATCGTGACTGGGTGATTAACGCACTCAATCGCGACATGCCGTTCGACCAGTTCACGATCGAACAAATCGCTGGCGATCTTTTGCCAAACGCCACACCTTCGCAGCGCGTGGCGACGGGATTTCATCGCAACACGATGATTAACGAAGAAGGTGGAATCGACGTCGAAGAATTCCGCTTCGCGTCGATCGTCGATCGCGTTTCCACGACGGGAACCGTATGGCTCGGCCTTTCGCTGCAGTGCGCCCAGTGCCATTCGCACAAGTATGATCCCATCTCCCAGCGCGATTATTACCGCTTCTTCGCTCTGCTGAACAACTGCGACGAAATCGACCTGCCGCTGCCGACGCAAGAAATCGAGGCAAAAGCTGCAACCGTCGAAGCCGAGGCCAGAAAACTCGAACTCGCTCGCGCCGATCATTTTCCGATTGAGGATCCTCGTGATCGTGTGACGGCACTCGTGCCCAAGACAATTCACGCAGAGTCGAAGACGTCGCTCACGGCCGAAAAAGATGGGGTGATCGTCGCGAGCGGAGCCGTTGCGGCCAAGGATGTTTACGACCTCGAATTCGAGTTGCCCGCTGGTGCATTCGACGCAATTCGGCTTGAAACCGTGGCCGATGCGAAGGGGAAATCCGGTCCGGGACGAACTCCGCACGGTAACTTTGTCATCACGGAAATTCAGGCCGAACTACGGAAAAGCGACTCGCCCAAAGCGGCGGCGCTGGCATGGAGTGGCGCGTCTGCCGACGTTCAGCAGTCGGGATTCGACGTCTCGCAAGCGATTGACGGCAATGATGAAACCGGCTGGGCGATCGACAATGGAAAGCAGAACCTTCGCAAGCCGCATCAAGCCGATTTCAAATTCAAGGAAACGCTCAAGACTTCAAGCGGGTCAAAGCTTCATGTGAAAATCCGCCAGAATTACGGCGGCGGACATACGCTTGAGCGGTTCCGGCTTTTGGCAATCAAGGCAGAAGATCCCGCACTCGCGTCCGAGGCTGCGAAACCTGAACGACGCGCCAAACATTTACAGGCCAGATTCCAGGCCTGGCTCGATGCGCAACAGGCGCACGAGTGGAAAATCGAAAAGCCAACAGCGGTGCGGTCGCTGAAGGGCGCAACGATGGATCCGCGCCCAGACGGCTCGATTCTGGCTCGCGGCGACAAGCCGAACAATGATACGTATTTCGTCGATCTCGATGGCGACTTGACCGGCGTGTCGGCCGTGCGCGTCGAGGTTTTGCCTGACGAATCACTTCCAGATAACGGTCCCGGCCGTGCTCCGTTGTTCTCGGTCGGCGACTTCATTCTGACCAACATTTCGGCCGAGTTCGTGACGGGTGATGACGCGAAGCCGACACCTCTCACCTTCGCGCGGGCGTCCGAAGATTATTCCGAAGCCGGGCATCCTGCCTCGCTCGCGATCGACGCCGCCACCGATACCGGCTGGACGGTAAAGGGCGGTATCGGCAAGCCGCACGCGGCGGTTTTTGAATTCGCCACGCCGCTGCCGAACCACCCCAAGGGAACTCGCTTGCGGCTGACCTTGCGGCAGGATGGCATCCACCAAATGACGATCGGCCGCTTCCGCATCGCGACCACGAAGACCAAAGGGCCAGTGCTGGCGTCGAGCGTGCCGGCTGAGCTTGAAGCAATTGTCGCCCGGCCGACGGGGTCACGATCGGATCAAGATATTCAGGCGCTTCGTAACTATTATTTGTCCGTCGCTCCCGAGCTCGAAGCGTACAACAAGAAGATTGCCGATCTCCGTCGAACCAAGCCGCATACGGCAACGTCGATGATCATGGAAGAACGGCCAAAGCCTGAAGCGAGGCGCACGCGGATTCACAAACGCGGCGAATTCCAGCAGCCAACTGAAGTTGTCGAGCCAGGTGTGATTGGTTTCCTGCGACAGCTGCCCAGCGATGCCCCGGCCGACCGGCTCGCCTTGGCCCGCTGGCTTGTGGCGAGCGACAATCCGCTCGCTCCTCGCGTGTTCGTCAACCAGGCATGGCAAGCGTTCTTCGGGCGCGGGTTGGTGCCCACTGTTGAAGATTTCGGCACGCAAGGCGACAAACCGAGCCATGCCGAGTTGCTCGATTGGCTGGCGAACGAAGCGATCCGACTCGGCTGGAGCCAGAAAGCACTTCATCGCCTGATCGTGACGAGTGCGAGCTATCGGCAAGCGTCCAAGGTTGATGCAGGCTCGCTGGCAGGCGACCCGCACAACGACCGTTTGGCTCGTGGGCCTCGTGTTCGCGTCGAGGCAGAAATGGTGCGGGATATCGCACTTTCCGCGAGCGGCTTGATCAACCTGAAAGTCGGCGGGCCAAGCGTTTATCCCCCGCAACCCGACGGAGTAACGTCGCTCGCATATGGCGGTGCGTCATGGCCCACCAGTTCCGGTGCCGATCGTTACCGTCGCGGCATGTACACGTTTATCAAGCGAACCGCCCCTTATGCGACGTTTGGCCTGTTTGATGCGCCAAACTCCGACGTCGCCTGCGTGCGGCGGGAACGGTCGAATACTCCGCTTCAAGCGCTCACGCTGCTGAACGATCCTGTCTATGTCGAAGCGGCGACCGCACTCGCAGGTCGGATTCTCAAGGAAGCGGCGCCGTATACAAAGGATCGAATCACGCATGGCTATCGCTTGGTGCTCGGTCGAGTGCCACAGCCACACGAAATTGAAATGATCGAGGCTTTCATAACGCGACAGCAAACTTCCGCGACTGAAGCCAAGAACCTCAACAAGGAAGCTGCCGAGCGTGCCTTGTGGACAGCGGTCGCTCGCGCGTTGCTCAACCTCGACGAAACCATCACAAAGGAATAAGTTGTCATGAATCCGCTTCTTGATCAAACGCGGCGGCACTTCTTCCGCGAGTGTGGTGTAGGTGTCGGCAAGATCGCACTCGCCTCGCTTCTTGCTGAAGGGCTGATGAACACTGCGCGAGTTGAAGCCGCGACGCGTCCCTCGCACTTTCCGGCCAAAGCGAAGCGGGTGATTTTCCTCTTCATGGCGGGCGCTCCCAGCCAGCTTGACCTTTTCGACAACAAGGAATCGCTCCGAAAGCACGACGGCAAGCCGGTTCCTGCCGAGGTTGTAAAGGACCAGCGTTACGCGTTCATCCAGCCGAACGCAAGCTTGATGGCCTCACGCTTTGCGTTCAAAAAGCATGGAAAGTCAGGCGCAGAACTATCGGAGATGTTGCCGCATCTGTCGAAGGTGGTGGACGACATCGCCATCGTGAAGTCGATGCATACCGACCAGTTCAATCATGCACCTGCTCAGATCTTCATGAACACCGGCTCGCCGCGTCCCGGTCGGCCGTGCATCGGTTCCTGGGTGACATACGGTCTGGGTAGCGAAACGAATGACCTGCCGGGCTTCGTCGTGCTGTCGTCGGCAGGGGGAACGAGCGGCGGTGCGGCGAACTGGAGCAGCGGCTTTTTGCCCACCACATATCAAGGCGTGCCGTTCCGCACCAAGGGCGACCCGATTCTGAATGTGAGCAATCCCGCTGGAATCGACAAACGTCTCCAGCGCGATTCGCTCGACCTGATTCGCTCGCTGAATGAAGATCACCTGCGATCGGTCGGCGATCCCGAAATCAACACGCGTATCACGGCGTACGAGATGGCGTATCGGATGCAGTCGAGTGCGCCCGAGTTTCTTGATCTCAGGGGCGAAACGAAGGAAACGCTCGAACTCTACGGCGCTGAGCCAGGCAAGCCATCATTTGCGCTAAACTGCTTGCTCGCGCGCCGGCTTGCGGAGCGAGGCGTGCGATTTATCAATCTGTTTCACGAAGGCTGGGACCACCATTCCGACGTCGCGGGTGGTTTGAAGGGGGCTTGTGGACAAACTGATCAAGGTGCGGCAGCACTCGTGATCGATCTCAAGCGCCGTGGATTGCTCGAAGATACGCTCGTTGTTTGGGGCGGTGAATTCGGCCGCACGCCAATGGTCGAGTCGAACGCGAATCTCGGGCGAAGTCTAGGACGCGATCATCATCCTCAGGCGTTTACGATGTGGATGGCCGGTGGTGGGATCAAGCCGGGCCAAACGATGGGTCGCACCGATGATCTCGGTTTTCACATCGTCGACGAACCGGTACACGTGCACGACCTCCAGGCGACGATCTTGCATCTGCTCGGCCTCGATCACCTGAAGTTGACCTACCGTCTTCAGGGGCGAGACTTCCGCCTTACTGACGTCTCGGGCAATGTTGTTTCCAAGTTGCTCGCGTAAAGTTAACGTAGCGTCGGGCGGTAGAAATCCATTCCGGCCTCGGCGAAGCGAAAATCTTCGCCCTGGCCGATGATGGTTTCGGATTCGCCGAGAAAGAGGTAGCCGTCGTCGCGAATCATTCGACGCAACCCTTGAAAGATGCGAATGCGCGGTTCAGTTGCGAAATAAATCAACACATTACGAATAAAAATTACGTCGAATTCTTCATTCAATTGATATAAAGATAGCAGGTTCTGCTTTTCAAATTTCACAAGTTGGGTCACACTCGCGTCGAGCGCCCAGCGGTGTTTTCTGGAAGCGAAGTAGGTCTTCAGATACGAGTCTGGAAGTCCGCGGCCAACTTCGGATTGCGAATATTCACCGCGACGAGCGGATTCGAGGACGCGTTCGGCGAGGTCGGTGCCAAGAATCTTCACGTCCCAAAACCGAACTTCGGGAAAGTTTTCGAGCAGAAGCATCGCGATCGAATACGCTTCCTGGCCTGTCGAGCAACCGGCCGACCAGATCCGCAATCTTCGCTCGGCGCGGCGGCGTTCCAGTAGCTCGGGGAGTACGGTCAGTCGCAATCGTTCGAATGCCGAAGGGTTGCGAAAGAAGCTTGTCTCGCACGTGAGCATTGCCTCGCAGACTGAATTCTCAAGTGCGAAATACCTTTTGCTCCGGAGCACTTCAAACAACGACGCAACGCTCGCCAGATTCGTCGATTCGGCGACGGGTCCAAGCCGGCTCATCACCAAATACTCTTTGCCCTCGCCCAGTTCATGGCCAATGCGTTCGCGCAGGAATTCCTGGAGGAACAGGTAGTCGGTGCGCGATAGCGACTCGCCCACGTCGGCTTACCCCTTTTGCTCGGACGAAGGCGGCGAAGTGCGTCCCAAACGCGCGATGCGGACGATTTCCTGACCAAGTTCGGTGATGGGCAAGACCTTATCGGCGAGTCCAGCCTCGGCGACGTTTCCGGGCATACCGCCCTTGATCACGCTTGTGGGAATATCCTGCACGATCACGGTACCGCCAGCCGCCCGGATATCGCGACTGCCAGCGACTCCGTCGAACCCCATTCCTGTCAGCACCACGCCCAACACGCGGCTGCCAAAGACGCGAGCGGCCGAGCGGAAGAGCACATCGGCTGCGGGCTTGCACATATTTTCTTCGGGACCATCACTGAATGTCAGCCGGACTCCTTTGACGTCTTGCTTCACCTCAAGATGGACGCCGTTGGGGGCAATCCAGGCAGTACCTGGCCTGGCTTCGGCTCCGGCTTGTGCTTCTCGGACGATCAATCCGCTCAGTGCGTTCAATCGGGCGGCAAGCGGTTGGCTGAAATTCTCGGGCAAATGCTGAACGATGACGATGGGTACGGGAAAATCCTCGTCAAACTTCGGCATGATCGCGGCGAGCGCGTTGGGACCGCCCGTCGACACACCGATGACGACGATTTCAATCGGCGCCGAGATTGAAAATGTGCTGGACTTCGCCGGCGGAGCCGAACGAGCGGGCGAATGCGCATTCATGACGACGGTCGCCTTGTCGTCCGCAGGTTTCGCGTGCGAGTCGTGCAAAATCAGCCGGCGAGCCTCGGAAGCAAGCTTGGCTCCCAGTTGGGCGATCGTCGCATCATCGGCCGCGGTCTCTTCGTAGGCGACGTAACCCGACGCCCCCAGGCTAAGCGCCTCGACGGTAAGGGGCGTTCCTTTGCGAGCGTGCGGGTTGATGATGACGATGGGCACGTCGCGCGAGCGGGTGCGAAGTTCTGTGAGCAACTCGAACCCAGCCGCCGCCTTCGCGCCGATTCCGAGGAGGATGAGTTCGGGTTGAAGCCGGCCAACTTTTTCGACCGTCCCCGCATCTAATCCAGCAGTGCCAATAAGTTCAAACAGCGCGATTCCTTCGACCGCACGGCCGACGAGTCGGCGCGAAAGAAGTTCACCGTCGATGATTAGAACTCGGATTTTTCGCGGCACGGTCATCCACTCGAACGATCGGCGCCCTCAGCTCGGCGTCTACAGGTCAATATACCGCCGTCGTTCGAGTCTGGCCAAGAATGCGCCAAAGATCACTCGAATTTGAAGCGCGATACAAGGCCGGTAAGGTCTGAAGCAAGCGCGGCAAGGTCCGACGCCGAGCTTTGCGTTTGATGCGTGCCGATGGATGTATTCTTCGCGGCATCGGCCACGCCTTGAATGTTGCGGGCAATTTCGGTTGCGCCGCTGGCCGCTTCGGAAAGGTTGCGGCCGATTTCACGCGTGGTGAGGGTCTGCTCTTCGACCGCCGACGCGATCGTGCCCTGAATATCATTGATCTGATTGATGATCGAACCGATTTCGTTAATCGCGCCCACGACGTTCCGGCTATCAGCCTGAATCGCTTCGATCTTGCGGCTGATGTCTTCGGTCGCGCGAGCGGTTTCACGCGCCAGTTCTTTCACCTCATTCGCGACGACCGCGAAACCTTTACCAGCTTCACCCACGCGAGCAGCCTCAATCGTGGCATTGAGTGCGAGCAAATTCGTCTGCTCGGCGATCGAGGTAATCACCTTGATGACCTTGCCGATTTCAACGCTCGACTCGCCCAGCTTCGCGACGGTGGTGTTAGTTGCGTTGGCGACCTTCACGCCAGTAGTGGCAACCTTGGCGGCGTCGGTCGCCTGCTTGGCAACCTCGCGAATGCTGGCGTTCATTTCCTTGGTGGCAATCGAGACGGTTTGTACGCTCTTGCTCACCTGTTCGGCGGCGGCGGAAACGACGCCGGCTTGAATCGATGTTTCCTCAGCATTTGCCGACATTTGCTGGCTGGCGTTCGCGAGTTCGCCTGACGACCTCATCAAATTGGCCGCGCCGGTGGCGATTGACCGAACCGTACCTGCCATTCCGGCGACTGCAGCAACGAGCGAGGTTGTCATCCGGCCCACCTCGTCTCGGCCTCCCGTGGCAACGCGGGGAGTCAGATCGCCCTGCGCCAAACCTTCGAGACTGACGACGCAAGTCGAGAGAGGGCGTGTCATGCTTCGCGAAACAAGGCCGACCATGATGAAGGCGAACGCGAGTGCCGCAATGATCAAACTGAGGCTGATGGCGTTGTGGCGAATGACGTTGGAACGCCGGATCGTGAAGAGTTTGATGAGCTCCTCATCGAGCGTTTTCCAGAGCGTCGCGCTTGCGGTCAGTAGCGACTTGCCTGCGTCGCGCAGCATCGCAGGGGTAACGTCGGGCTGATCCAGGTCGATAAGCTTCTTCACCAGATCGTTAAAGCCTTGCGTTTCCTGCTCGAACGCCTTGAGAGGCTGAGGTACGCGTTCCTGCAGTGTCTGGCTCGTACCGTTATAGTTCTCATCCTCGTTGAGCGAAGCTTTTGTTCGCGTGGATACCAAATCGCGTTCCCAAAGAATTGTCGCGAGCTGTCCAGCGAGGGTTGTGCGATCGTGCACGGTTGTCGGCGGTTTGTGTTCGAGCGCGATCGTCGCAGAGTTGAGCGCGTTTGTCGTAACGAACTCAAAGTGTGGGATGTTCACAGCAAGCACGAATGCGGAATAAAACGCGTCCGCATCGACATCGACAACGAGCGTCGATGTGTCAAATGCGTGCTTGATCATGGTGTAAATCGTATTGAGAAGCGCGACGTGTTCGGATTCGAGGTTGGCAGGCTTGAGCGTGAGCCTGCGACGCTTGAGGCTGTCCCACTGGCGTTCGAGTTCAACAGCGCTGGCACCGCGGCGACCGCGTTTTTCAAGTCCTTCAGTAGTGAATTCGAGATCGTTACCAAGGCGGGCGTCGTTCGCGAGGACCGTGCGAATCAGGTCGTCGATCGTCGCCTCGACGGCCGCCCGTTCTGGCTCCAATTCGGGACGCGTACCCGCAACCTGAATGGAGTAAAGCTCGTGCGAACCCACCGCCGAGATGAGCCGCACAAGCGGGCGAATGTACGTCATCCCTTCGACTTCGATCGAGGTTTGATTGAGCACCTGTCTGGCATCAACCCCGGCGAGCCAGAGCAGCCAGGCGATCGGCAGGCTGAAGATGCCGCTGATCAGGATCAGTTTTCGCGACAGCCGCATGTTCTTCAAGAAGCCCATCGTGGTGCACCTTCCCCGAAGCGGTCGGGTTCCATCTTATCATTAAGAATTATTGATAAAATGGATTCGCAAATAGGACGAATCTCACTCAAATGAAAGCTCAGGAGCTGGCCGGTTGTTCGATGAGTGCGAGCACCGCGTCGGCATCGACGAGGAGGAGCAAGCGATCGGCGACGGTGTAGGAGCCTCGAACGATGCGCCTGGTTGGCCCGTGAAGGTTGGGCGGCGGCGGCTCGAATGTCGATTCGTCGACATCGATGACGTCGAGAATCTTGTCGACGAGAAAGCTGACCGGTCCATCTTCAGTACGGATGACAAGGTTCATCGCCTTTTCGTCGGCAGCGTTGGGAAGCTCGAGCACGCGACGAAGGTCAATGGCCATGACGATCTGGCCGCGTAAATTGATCAGGCCGCGAATGAACTTCTGGGCAAGCGTGACGCGCGTCATCTCGTGGTGACGCAACACTTCCTGAACGCGCTTGACTTCAACGCCGAAGAGTCCGCCGTCAATTTGAAATGTGCAAACTTGCTGGAGTGAGTTCATCGCGCAACTCCTCCCGCTCGGAGCGATTCTTCGTAACGGTCGCGAATCTGTGGGACGTCGAGGACTTCGGTCGCTCGCCCCATGATTGCCGCAGTGAATTGAACACCGGTGCGGCTAGCTTCGCCGCGTACGTCGAGCCGGTCTTCGACAATGTCGAGCACCTTGTCGAACACGAGGCCGAGCCGTTTTCCTTCGTGTTCGTGAATGACAATCTGGTACCAGGTTGAATCGCTGGTATCGCCCAGCCATTGTTTATTCGTGAGCCACGCGGCGACGTCGAGAAGGGGGAGCAAGTTGCCGCGATACTGCATGAGCGGACGGCCGGCGATCCATTCGATCGTCGACGCGGCAAAGGTTTCGAGGCGATCGACCTCGCGAAGCCCGATCGCAAAGGGGCTAGCATCAGTGCCGCGAAGGAGGATCATCGCGTGCGATTCGTCGATCGGTTGCGATGCGGGCTGGTCGTCTCGCGCGGTGAGATTGCCGGTGCGGTCGCGCGTACCGTCGAGATCCTTGGCCAGGCCAAAGACGTCGAGAATCAAGGCGATTTTGCCGTCGCCCATGATCGTCGCGCCGGCGAGGCACGAGATGCTCTTGAGCTGGCGGGCGAGGGGACGTACGACGATTTCCTGGGCATCATCGATGCGATCGACGACGAGGCCGAAACGTTGCTGATCGGCCTGGAGCACGACGATGTTTACCGCGTCACTCTCGGTCGGCCTGGCTTCGGCTTCGATGTTGAGAACGCGATTGAGATCGACGAGCGGCAAGAGTTTGCCGCGATACCGGCTGACGGCCGTGCCTTGCAGGTTGATCATCCCCGCGCCAATCGCGTCGCCCTTGAGGCGGATCAGTTCGACGAGATTGACCTGGGGAATTGCGAAGCGATCGCCGCCGGCCGAGACGATCAGGGCGTTGATGATCGTCAGCGTGAGCGGGATTTTCATTTTCATCGTCGTGCCTTCGCCGATACGGCTCGAGACATCGACGCTGCCACCAATCGACTCAATGCGGCTCTTGACGACGTCCATCCCCACGCCGCGGCCGGAAACCATCGAGAGCGTTTCGGCGGTTGAAAAGCCGGGGCGGAAGATCAGGCCCAGCAGTTCGCGATCGGTCCAGCTTGCCGCCTGTTCTTCTGTGAGCCAGCCGCGTTCGAGCGCCTTGCGCTTGAGCTTCGCGGGATCAATACCGTTGCCATCGTCCGAAACTTCGATATTGACCATGCCGCCTTCGTGATAGGCGCGGAGGCGGATCACTCCTTCAGGCGGCTTACCTCGTGCGACACGCTGTTCGGGCGTCTCGAGACCGTGGTCGACGGCGTTGCGGACAATGTGGGCGATGGGATCTTTAATCGCTTCGCTGAGCGTGCGATCGAGCTCGGTTTCCTCACCTTCCATGATGATTGTGGCTTGCTTGCCGCACTGAATTGCCAAATCACGCACCACGCGCGGGAGCTTGGACGAAAGGTTGCGGATGGGTTGCATCCGCGTTTTCATCATCCCTTCTTGCAGCTCGGTGGTGATGAGATTGAGCCGTTGCGAACTGGCCTGGAACATGGCCTCGTCGCGTACGAGCGAACAGCGCAGCATTTGATTGCGCGTGAGAACCAGCTCGCCGACGAGGTTCATCAGCTTGTCGAGCAGCGCGACGTCGACGCGAATGGTCGAATCGGTGAGAGCCGATGCCGGCGCGGTGGGCGACTCGGCGGATGGTTCGGGCGCGTGCGATGGAGCGGGTTCGGCCGGCGGCTTTTCGGCGACGAGAGTTGGTTCAGGCGCAATCGGCTCTGGCTGAGCAGGCTCGGGAGGAACTTCGGGCGGAGGTGTCGCGACGGGTGGAGTTGATGGAGCGGGATCGGCCGTCTGCAGCGCTTTGAGTTGAGCGATGAAGGCGGAATCGTCCTCGTCGCCTTCGGTGCCGGTCGCTTCGATCGACTGCATGATGCGGCGGATGACGTCGATCAGACCGAGCAATCCGCTGACGACCGCAGGCGTAGTTTCCCGAGAACCATCGCGGAGCTTGCCGAGGAGCTCTTCACCCTGGTGGGTGACCTTCGCCATTTTCGGAAAACCAAGGAAGCCCGAGGCCCCCTTGATCGAATGCACCACGCGAAATATGGCGGAAACGACCTGTTTCGAAGTCGGATCGCGTTCAAGCGCAAGCAACTGGGTCTCGAACTGTTCGAGCCCCTCCTGACATTCAATCAGATAGTCTTTGACGAACTCTTCGAGCACGCGCCCACCCCAGAGTTGCCGCAAATTCGCCAATCATCTCAATTATCCCATTTTACCATATGGATTGTCCATAGGCAGGCGGCGGAAGCGGTAAGAGAGTGCTGTGCGGCCATCAGTCACAGCCAAGGTCCTCGACGAACCGACTCGACGGATAGATGCAGTCGTAATCAATGCCCAATTGCTCTGAGACGATACGACGAACTCTGAGCGCGATTTCGGGACGCGTTCCAGGCGGGCAAAGGGCCATGAATTCGCAGTCGGAGATTGGCGGGAAGCGGTCTGGGAACTTGGGCGTATCAACCTGATCAGGAAAGGTGTCGCGATCAAGCTCGTCAAAGATGGCCAGACACACGATAAACAAAAAGAAAAGCGCCATAGCCATATGCGTCTCCTCCAAACTTGCCGGACCAGGTCGCAAGGGTCGGAAGTCAGCACGCCAAGAGTTGGCAATCATCCCTCAGTGTGCGTCGACGCCGGCTCGACTTCCAGCAAATTGATCGAGAAACCGTTCAATAGGTGCTATCAATCCATTCAGAGATCATTGATGAAACGTGTCGACGGATAGATGCGTTCGTATTCGACTCCCGCTTGCTCTGACACAATACGCCGAACTTTGAGCGCGATTTCGGGACGCGTTCCCGCTGGACAGAGCGCCATGAATTCCTCGTCCGTTATCGGCGGGAAGCGATTGTTAAAGTCCGTGCGATCGACTTTGATACCGAACAAGCAAATGCCGAGAAAAATCGGAACGCCGATGAGTAAGAGGATATAGACCATCAGCGGATCCTCGATGATCGCCAAGTCTGCGCGTCACGCGGGACAACAGAAACGATCCTGAGTGTGCGCCGCCCCTTCCTTGATTTCCAGCCTTAACGACGGGAAATCGCTCAAATCGCCGCGGGAGCCGGTAACGAGTTGCGTGCCGGATCGATTCCCGGAAGTCGCGCAATGCCGTAGAGACTTGTTGCCGAAATCGCTGCGACAATTCCCATAATCACTGGCGAAATTGGCGCGAATGCGACCGTGATGAGAATGACTACGAGTGTGAATCCCGCGAGTTTGAGCTTTGACTCATTGCTCACCCCGCCGAATTCTTCCCACTCCTGAAGGATGTCGCCGAAGAAGGGGGAGTCGAGAAGCATCTCGTTCAGCGCGGGGGATGAACGGGCGAAGCAGTAACTCGTTGCGAGCAGGAAGGGGACGGTCGGAATCCCCGGAACGATGAGGCCGATCACCGACATCACGAACGAGCAGCCACCGAGAAACATATACCCCCAGCGCTTCGGGCCTCGTGCGACGACGAACGCTCGTTCGCCTGCCTCCAAGGCGTGGGAGCGGGCGAGTTCAGTATCAACATCGTTGCGCAGACGTTCGACCTGGTCGAGAATGAGCCGAGAATCCTGGCCCTCAACTTCGCAATCAATCGCCAGCCGGCGCGACCAGCGCACGAGGTGGCAGTTGCGGCACAGCGGAACAGCGTCCAATTCTTGAGCGATGCGGCTTAACCGAGCTTTGCGTCCCGATCGTGACGCATGGCGGAAGCGAATTGCGCCCTGCCGGCGTTCGCGCGTTTCCCAGATCGAGAGGTCATCCTGATCGCTATAAAACGTCAGGGTCGACCAGGCACCTGCGGGCTGCCACCAGGTGATCCGCGGTTCGGCCGGAGCGGTCTCAAGTGCCTGACGAATCGCGGATGTAACCACTTCCGCCATGAGCTTCGACGTAGCCCACGCTGATTCAAATTCGATCCGGCAGGTGGATGATTCCAACTCCACTTCGGCGCGAGTGGCTTCGGGATGAAGCGAGATTAGTTCGAGAAATCGCCGGCAAAACGCGCGTTTGCGGGCGACGAAGTTGCGTACGTCCTGCAAGTGGACGATGCCGGTTTGCTCGTCGATTTCAATCGTCAGTGGCGTCGAGAATGGGCCAACCGCGGCTGCGGATTCGCTCGGCTCCGTCGGCTGGGGAAGGGCGAGTGATCTGGGCACGATGCTCCTCACTGAGATGTCCGGAACCTGGGGCGTCCATCGCCAATTCCAGGCAAAAACGCGGATCAGCGGAGCGCAGGGAATCGCGTGCACCCGCAATCGGTGCAGATGCACGACCGAAATCCCCCGTCAATAAAATGCTTGGCTCAGGCGTTCGCAATAGCTGGCGACGAGCTTCCCGAAAGGCCGTGAGCCTTGATGTCGTCGACCTTGGCGCGGGCGGCGCTGGCACCATCGATAAGGCCACGAACCGCGGCGTTATTCTTGGGAATCGAGCAGGCAATGAGCGTCGCGGGGAAGACCACGCCGTACGAAATTGTGTAACAGGTCGTATAAACGAAGCGGCAGGCGAACAGGCTGGTGGCAGCCCAGGTCTTCTCGGCGGCTTCGCGGGCGCTGGCGGCACCTTCTTTCGTGGCACGAGTCACCAATTGCATGGCCGATTCAGCCGCCGATGTGACTTCGCCCTGAACCGTCGTATCGGACATGGTTGCACCTCGCAAAGTGAGTCGAATCAATGAGTGTGCGGCACCGACAAAAAGCGGTGTTTCCCAGGTTAGTCTATCTTATCAAAACCGCCCCGCTATCAAGATCTTCACGATTCGTTTGCGAAATTGCATGATCGGGTCGGACGAATCAGAGCGTCGGATCTTCAGCGGAGATGCCGAGAACGTCGCGACGATAAGCGGCAGGCGTCGTTTTGCGCAATCGCCTAAAAACTGACGTAAAGTGGCTTTGCGACGAAAACCCAACTTCGAGCGCCACTGCGACGATCGGTCGATGGGGGTTTTTCAGAAGCTCGCAGGCGCGGAGGATGCGCTGTTCGGTGAGGTAAATATGCGGCGAGCGGCCGGTCGCGCGTTTGAACGCGCCGAGGAAATAGTTCGGGCTGTAGCCGGCGACACTCGCGAGTTCGTTGAGCGACAATTCATCACCGAGCGACGCCTGAATGTAGTCGAGCACGCGCTTGAATCGCTGTCCTTCAGCGCTTTCGGGTTCAGATTCAGCCGGAGTACCAAGCGACGAGAAACGCCACAGAAGTTGAAGGCAAATTTGGGTTTGCAGCGCTTCGGCGTAGATTCTCGCGCCAGCTGAAGGTGCCTGGAGCAGGCTAGCCAGCTTCTGGCCCAGGTTCCAGAATTCCTGGTCTCGCTTATTGGGGGCAGGTGTGAGTTCGACGGTTGCGTCGTTCAGGTCCCATGCGTCGCAGGCAAGACTTTCGAGCGTTCCCGGTTTGATATTCAGCGCGAGTATCTGGATCGGCCGGTCAAACACGAACTCGCTTTCGACCCGCGCGGGAATGACGGTAAACGCACCTGGGCTCGAAAAGAACCGCACGAATCGCCCGGGACTCTTCCATTCAACGCGGGCACTGCCGCGAAGGTGGAAAACGACGCGATGAACGTCGCCCCGGTGGCAGAACGGGGATTCCGACCGCCCGTCGAGCACGAACGCATCGAGCGCTTTCCACTGGCTCGCCTGGGATGAAGCCAGGACCGACATTCCGGGCAACGACTTGCAGGTCATCGTCGCGAATCCTCCGAGACCGGCCACCCCTGGTGGCATCTTCTTCAAAGGATACGGAATCTCCGCCAGGAGAGTGCGGTGATTCTCGACCGGAGAGGAGTTACTTGCAGCTAGCCAACGTCAGTTTGACGGCGATCGAGACTCTTCGTCCCTGAACACACTCGGCCGCCATGCCATGAGAGAAAACCAATTCGTCATAAACCAACCAGATCGCCCAAACTTCCAGTCGACTAGTTTAAGGTGAGTCTGACCGCCAAGTCAAACCGTTTCAGCGCGATTAAAAGGCGACGGCAAATCCCAGCAGTGCGATGTGGTGCGGCGAGGCGGGGTTCGTGCCGAAGTTGTAGCTACCGAAGATGGCGAGGCGATCGTTAACCGTCCAGATCCCACCCACGCCGACGACGTTAACGGTGGGAATCGAGACGTCGTGTTCGAGCGACGAGAGATGGAATTCCGACTTGCGCGGAACGCGGGGCAGGCCAGTGGCGTTGTAGAAACCCTGCACGAAGACGTCGAAGTCGGGCACAACCTCACGCTGAAAGGACCAGGCGAAACTGAATTGATAGCGATTCTCATGGATGCCGTTTTGAACACCCGTGATACCGAAGTTGTATTCAAATCCCACGTCAAACGGCAGACTTTGATCGAACAGGAGATTGAGTGATGGAGCTGTTCCCTGGCTGAACTGAGGCGAGCCGAAAGGCGTGGAAATGTACATCTCAACGCCCATCGCTGGGATATGATATTTGAGATTCTCTTCCCAGAAGTGAACCTTGAAGTCAAAGGCGATCGGCGACACGCCAATCACCCGCTGCCGAGTGTCCTGCACGGTCAGGCCGTTCGAGAAAATGCGGAGTTCGAGGTTATCGGTCAAACCGTAACGAACCAAATATTCCCATTGGTAGGTCTTGGGAGTGCTGTTGCTGCTGCCATAAAGGCCAATCGGTGATGTTTCGAGGTAGAGCCGCCCCTTCGGCAGGGTATAGGCACCGTTGGGAAAGTTTGCGGTGTCCGGGTCTGGATCGCGAATGTCAATGTTTGCCTGGCGTCTGAATCGTTTCTCGCGCGCGACGCGAGCGTCTTCTTCGAGGCGCCAGGTGTCGCCGTAGATCAAATTCATCAATCCTGGGAACAGGAACGGATCGCGTTCCGAGGCCGGGATTCCCGAATGCTTGAGCGGATCATCGTGGAAGTCTGGGAATCGGGAGATGTCTTCCGTATCCTCGTCGCCCATGTTGCGCAAACGGTTCTGCGCGATTGAACTACGGCCGTCCGGGTCGGGGCCGATCGGCCTGAACGCATCGATCGAACCTGGCGGCACTTCGCCAACACCGGCAAGCGCTTCGGGCGGCGCCGGGGGGTCAGCCGGCGCAGTGGCGGGAGGTAAGGGGGGTAAGTCGGGGCTCTGAAATCGCACCACGCTATCTGACGTTGCACACCCGACGCTCGCAGCAAGAGCTGCCAGCAATGCCCAAAGGCAGGTTCGTCGGGGGGACCGAGCCAATCGACACCTCGGAGCCTGCATCGTCGGGCGAGTCCGCCGATTTCTCAGCGCGCAGACTCGGCGTCAAGCACCACCCAGAAGGTATCGACGGAATAATCGGCAAACTTTAACAGGCCGCCGGTCACAGCGCAGTTCTGTTAAACCAGGAAGACCGCGAGCTTTTTCATGATCTCTGTCAGCGGAAGGGTCGTCAGCACGAAGGGAACCATCGGCACAACTGCGCAGGCGACCATGATGATAAACGCCTGCTGATCGAACGGTACGACGCGCATTTTCGACACCTGCTCATAGGCATCGCCAATGTTGGCGAGCGTCGCAACGTCGCGACTGCCCAGCAGTTCCTCAGCCGAACGCTCGGGATTGGCGATCCATTTGCGATCGAACGCGCGATCATGTTTCCAGGTGAGCAAACCATAGTCGAGCAACGCGCGAAAGCGGACGCGAGACATTTTTTGCGAGAATACAAGCAGCGGTGCAATCAGGATCGCCAGGCTGAGCGCGACGAAAATCACGAAGTGATATTTGAGACCGTCAAACGTCTCGTGATGGTACAGCACTTCGGCCGCGAAGCTTCCCGAGAGAACCGCCGAGACGGCCGCGAGAATGAGGCCGAAGCTCGCCTGGCCCCAGCACAGGAAGCCAAGTCCACCCGAACGGTCGGGGTGAGTCGCGGTCAGCTCGAGTTGAAGCCGGGAGACCTTGAACAGGAACCACGACCACACCAAAGCCCGCCAGAATGACAGGGCGAAGAGAAAACCCATCGCCGGAAGGCTGACCAGAATGCACCACCAGCCGGCAGGGGTAATTGAGTGAGAAGTACGCGACTTGAGATTCTCCCAGCTTGAATCCCCCGCGCTATAGGCGATTTGCGTGCGGAAAATGATGACGATCGCATAGCTCGCAATGAGCAAAATCACCTTCATGCGCTTCGAGCGATGAAGTTCAACGAGTTGATCGAGCAGCGTCTTGTAGGTCGGAATCGATTCCTCGCCGATCATTCCGGTTTCGAGGAAGTAACCGGTCTGCGCCGAGCGAAGTGTGTTGATCACGTGATCGGACAGCAAGAGCAGGGGCAGCGCGAAGAGGTATCGCCCGTAGGCCGAAGGGTCGTGGAGAAATGGGATGACCACGGAATGGCCGATCGCGTGTCCGGCGATCAGTGAAAGAATGAGCAAGGGAAACCACGTTACCATGGGCGAAAGCAAAGCCATCAACACGCGCGGGCGTTGCGTTTGGTGAAACCCGAGTCGAAGGGCTTCGCGATAAGCCTTGCCGATCGGTCCGCGCTGGAAGAAACCCGACCCGGCGGACGAGCTTCCGGTGACTGGATCTTGCATGAATCTATCCCAAAAGCATCAACGCTTTTTAGTGCACCATCACATGGGCGGCTTGCGCAGGATGGCCTGGCAGATGGTAAAACGCGAAGGCGAGCATGAAATAGACCGCCATCAGCATCAAGCCTTCGAGCCAGTTCGAAGTGCCGTCGCTTATCAGTTGCCGGATGAGAAACACAGCGAGCGCGACGCCGATCACCTCGAACCGGCTAAACAGCAGATTCATGGGATGTCCCATGAGAAACCCGCAGAACACGAGTACCGGCGCCACGACGAGCGCGACCTGAATGCTGGAACCAACAGTGACGCCGAGCGAGAGGTCCATCTTGTCCGAGCGCGCGAAGCTAATCGAATTGAAAACCTGCGCGACATTGCCAACAAGCGCCAGCAAGAAGACGCCAGAAAACTGCGCGGTGAAGTGCAAGCTCTTCGAGGCCGGTTCAATCGCCGATGTAAGGATTTCGCTCAGATACGCCAACGTGATTGTGACGATCGTCAGAATCACCAGCGCTTTCTTGCGGCTCCAGCCCGACTCTCCACCAGGAGGTTCGGGTGTCTTTTCGATCTGCTCGCGAATCGCCTCGGCGTCGATCAGTCGACGATTCGTGATAAAGGTATAAGCAAGGCTAGCGAGATAAATGATGAAGAGAACGACGGCGATTTCTCGGCTGATTTCGTTCGTGACAGCGGCTGACGAGTAGTGAAAAACGGCAGGGATGATCAGGCCAGTTGCGGCGAGCGTGAGCAGGCCGGCGTTCATTCCCGCGATCACCTTATTGAATTTTTGCACGCCGTTTTTGACGCCACCGGCGAACATTGAGACGCCAAGCCCGAACAGCAAATTGCCGATGATCGACCCGGTGATCGACGCCTTTACAACCTCGACAAGTCCCTGCTTCAGCGCGAAGAAACCGATGATGATTTCGGGCGCATTTCCGAGCGATGCGCTAAGCAATCCGCCCCAGGTCGCGCCGAGATAGGACGCGAGAGCGTCGGTCGCCTTTTCGGTCAGGCTTGCGAGTGGAATCAGTGCGATTGCCGAGCAGAAGAAGATGACGACCGGACCGATTCCCAGCTTCTCTCCCACCTGATCGAGCAAGATCGCAATCGGCACGAACACGAGCAGGTAATTCAAGCTCACGTCCAGGCTCCTGGCGCGGTGGAAGCAAGTCGGGTTTGCGCGCAAAACAGCCCGTCACGCCTAAACATGAGAAGCGTGATGAACTGGCAGTCATTTCATACCACGCCGCGACGCTAAAAAGTAGCGTCCACGCCGCGAATTCTGATCATCGTTGATGAATCGTTCGCCGGCCTACTTGGGCAGCGGATAACGTGCTTCGAGGTCGTGGAGAAACCGTTGCAGCTGGCGAAGCGCCTGCGCGTGAATTGACGGACACTGACGCTGGAATGCACGCTCGATTCGGCCGAACATCCTGGGCCAGAGAATCACGCCGCCGATCAAAATGAGCGGCGTGCCGATCGGTCCCGGCAGAATCAGGCCGCCGACACCCGCCACCATCACCAGCACACCCACTTCCTTCGGCAGCGTTTGCGGCTCGAATGCGGAAGCGTCGTCCCGAGTCATCGGCAGCGAGACGGGGCCGTCGGCGTAGGCTGGTTCCATGGCGGACTCTTTCATGGCGACTCGGTTTTTACGGTTGAGTTCGGGAATCGGCGCTCCAGATCGTCGAGATAGCGGCCGACCTGTTTCATGCTGGTTTCGTGAAGCTTGGGACAGCGAGCACGGAACCAGTGATCAACACGTTTGAATCCCTCGGGCCACAGTACAAGTCCACCTACAACAAGCGCCGGAACTCCTGCGATTCCGGGAAGCACAACACCGAGCACGCCGACCGAAACAAGCATTGCGCCGACTTCGCGGGGCAATTGGGTCATATCGATTTCGCGCGCAGGCTCGGCGCTTTCCGATGTCGCCTCGCGCAAATCATGCAATTCGGGGGCCGATTGATCGATCACGGAGAGTTTCTCACAACGGAACGGCTCACGCGACAATTCGGGAAGGCGGCGCGAGCGCGCGTGTACGAGGTTTGAGCGACTGTAGGCCTTCGACCGAACGGTTGTAAAGCCCCAGCGTTCCCAGGTTGCTCACGAGCACGGCCGTTAGCGCCGTGGCTCCGAAAAAGAATGCGCCGGCGACGCAAAAGAGGCCAGGCCAAATGATAAATCGCTCGGCCACAGTAATTCGCGCGGCATGCGTTCGGGCGATTTCGAAAAGCTTCGCTGCATTGTCGAGTCGGCCGTCGAGCAGCAGCACAGAAGCGGTGTTCGACTCCCACGACGCTTCAGGCGCGTTCGAAATCGAGACGTGCGATTGATTCACCGCATCACTATATCGTGTGCAATCACCAATGAGCGCACAGCGACGTCCAGCCTTTCTGCGCACCGCCAGGAATTCTGATGCGCGATCGGGCGCGGCACCTCGGTGGATCTCGGTCACGCCGAGCTTGCGAATCAGATCGTCGGTCTCGCTGGCGGGGCGATCGGTCAAGAGAATGACCGGGCAATTGGCGACTCGACGAAGTTCCGAAACAAAGCCAGCGGCGGCCGATCGTGTCGAGCGAGCGAAACTAATCCACCCAAGCGGTCGGCCATCGACTTCAACTTCAAGAGGGCCCACCGCGCCAAGCGCTCGCTCGCGTTCGCGGACGCGAATCTTGTGTTTGTCCTGAATCGCCGTGACACCCGACTCGAAATCGACCGCGGCGAGATTCAAAACAGGAATTTGCCGCTCGCGACAGGCGTCGATCAGAGCTGTTGCGCGGTCGTCAATCAGATGGCGAAACGCACTCGCAGCATAGCGGAGCATTTCATTTTCGGAGATGTACGGCGAGTGCACGGTGACGACCGTGAGCATCCCGCGATGCAAGTCGGGCGTGTCGATCAGCACGATCTCATTGACCTTCGCGAGCCGGTCGAACACTTCAGGATCGCGGGCGGCGATTCCTTGGCGAGCGCAGAGCGTGACGGACCGCAGGGTTTCGAGCGGAGTCGTCACTCCTGGGCCGGTGGCATAGTCGGGCCGGAGAATCGCGGCTGCAGTCGTCAGATCACCAACCAGTAAGCCGAAACCCGCGGTTGCCAGCGTCGCGCCAACCTTGCGATCGGCGAATTCTTCGGCGCGACGGGTTGGGCCGAGCGGGCCAGGGGACGGGCTGGTCGCCATCACGAGCGACTTGACGATTTGCGACGATCGCGTTTCGTCGATTGACCGGCGGACCTCGACGGTCAGCTCGCCCACAAGCACGGTCGAGCAGGCGTGCAAACTGTCGCCCTTACGTTTTCGCGAAACCGATTCGCCGCCTTGCAGTCCGCGTTCATCAACGATTGCCGTTCCTTCGACGATGACGCCATCGGCGGGAACCGTTTCGTTGGCACTCACGACGAAGCGATCGCCGGGACGAAGGCGATCGAGCGGAACGAGCACCTCACTGTTATTGGCAATCAGCATGCGGGCGAGTTGGGGACGCGGCAGACTCTCGGCGACAAGCCGCCGGCGCTGCGATGCGACATCGCGGCTAAGCCGGCCGTGCCAGAATTTGAAGGTCCAGTACATCAGCGCAGAGGCGAAGAACTGACCGCTGAGGAGTGCCGTGCCGAGAATGGTGCAATACAGCAACGGCACGCCGATTTTGCGCTGTTTGAGTTGCGCACCAGCCGTGCGGAACGTGCGAATGTTCAGCCAGATCAGCATCGCTGCGCTCGCCGGCGCCACGACAGGAAGCAGGAAGTCTCCCACCGCCGCGGTTGCGAGCGTGAGATTCGGAATCGCATAACGCGTTTTGACGGGCTGCGGCAGCGTGTCTTCCCATCCGGGAGCGGCGTCGAGAACGGTTTCAATCTGCCGAACCAGGCGTGCAACAGCGAGTCGTTTCGAGTCGAACCGAACGGTCAAAACATTCGACCACATGCCGATTCGGGCACTCAGCACACCCGGAATTGATGCGATGGCACTCGCGAAATCATCGGAAACAACGCGGTCATCGCGAATGGCCTCGTGCTTGATTCGCAGCACGCCAGGGCGATCGGTGATGATCTTGCAGGTCGAAACGAGACCGTAGTTACGGTGCAGCGTGCAGTTGCGCTCGACCGCCCAGCGCGGCAGTGAAACTGAAGGTTTGGTCGCGCCATTCTGACGTGCTGCAAGGGCTAACGCACCCAGAAAATCGGATGGGCTGGTTTTGGAACTAGCTAGCTTGATCTCGATCGCGCCGCGCTCGCGATTCAACTCCACCGCGGCGACGGAATCGATCTGAAACACGCGGTCGAGAAAGCGAGCGGCGGCTGCGTCGTTCCCTTTGCCGAATGTCGACACGTCAACAATGCGAACCACGCCGGCGTCCCAGGTGATCTGGGGCGCGGAGGCGGCGATTGTTGTTCGGGATGGTGGAGTGGAACCCATCTTCATCCTCGCACGCGTCGTAACGACCCATCTCATCAGGAGTGGGTGCCGCCAACGAAGTAAGGTTTGAGCTGACCGCTCCTTACGAGCGACTCGAGTGCCTCGGCGATGCGGCTTTCCTGCTTGTCGAAGGTGTTGAACACCTGGCGCAGCTTCTTGCGGCGGCGGTCGACCTCGAAGCCGACTCCGGCGAGAACCACGCCGGCGACAACGAGCGGCAGAATCGAATGTTCTTCATGCATCGTAAGACTCCTATAGTCGAAAATAGCTCACTCAATGAGCAAGTCGACTGATGCTTCGCGAAGGATCTTGATCATGCCATCAACCCCTTCGCGGTGCAGCTCGCGCTTGACCTCGCGGTCGAGATGTTCGGCCATCCGGTGCTCGGCGATGAATCGCAGGAACTCATGCAGTCGTGCAAGCGCCTGTTCACCGTTGCGCATCAGTCCGAGATTGAGCCGAAAACCGCGATAGGCGCCGCAATCGCCCCGGCTTGATCCGTAAATGTCGTAGACGACAATCGTTGGATCCATGCCGATCAGTTTGGGGTCGTGCTTGAGGACCTCGACCGATTGTTCGCGCGTGAGCTCGTAAAAGCTGTCCTGCGGCTGATATTCCTGGAGCAGCCGCAAGTGAGAGCGAATCGCGCGCGAGACCGGCGAGTTCCAATGCGTGTCGATCAGAAAGATGTCGAAACGCTTGGCCTTGGGATCCGGCGGCGCGATCATTGCGCGAGTGCGCAGAGATTTATGGTGGTGGTGTTCGTGTCCAGCCTCGTGCGGATGGTCGTGGCTGGGTTCGGGGCAAGTCGAGTCAGACATGGCCATTCACCACCGCGAATGAGGGGGCACGATTAACAGACCAGACGCCCCGCAAATATGGGACGTCTGGGTCAGAGGTCGAGGTCGTTCACGATCGAGTCGATGAAGTCGACGGCATCCTTACGGTTTTGCTGGGTCGCCATCATCTTCGCGGCGAGCGAAAGATCGGCGTCAACGGTCATCTTGTCGTCCGTGAAGTGGACGATGAACGAGATCATCGGAGATCGGATTGTGAACTCAGGCCGATGCGCGTGCCAGTGGAGCTCGGTGGCCATCGGGATTTGCTGTTTGCGCTTGTTGTACTCGCGCGTGATCGCCTCGCGTGCCGCCGTGTCGATGGGACGTTTCAGCGGACGAGTGTGAAGCGTTTCTTTCCAGCCCATGGCTCTGACTCGTCTCCAGCCTGTGGCGTCGTTCGGCCTCGATTTGCGCCACCTTGCGCAAGGGTAGTACACCGTTCGCGAGGGCCGCTAGCGCCGCGACGTTGTTCGTCACGACTGACATCATAATCCCGAACCCGAGGGTGAACACCCCCGCAATACAGGCGATGTTCGGCGCGAGAATCAACGACCAGCTTCGCTTCACGTTCTGATCAAGCTCACGGGCAATATCCCGCAGCTCGCACAGCTTCGCCAAACCTTCTTCAAGGAAGACGATGTGCGCCGTGTCGGTCGCGATCGATGAAGCGCCTCGGAGCGAGATCGACACGTTCGCCTTCTTGAGGGCGATCGAGTCGTTGATCCCGTCGCCCACGAAGCAAACCTTCTTGCCTTCCTTCTGCAGCCGCTCGACGTAATCCGCCTTATCCGCCGGCAAGACCTGCGCGAAATAGCGATCCATTCCCAGCGATTCGGCGAGCTTCTTCGTCGGCGCTTCGTGGTCGCCCGAGATGATCGCGATGTGCTTGATCCCGCGCTTCCGCAGTCCGGTGATGATGTCTTTGACTTCGGGACGAACCGCCGCTTGCAGCTCGATCGCGCCACCGAGTTGGTCGTCGACGCCCACCATGACCATCGTAAAGCCTTCGCGATGGGCTTCGTCGAGTGCTTCCATCACCTTGGGCGGAATCGCGATTCCTTCCATCTCCATGAATCGCTTGCTGCCGACGCGCACCGTGTGGCCGTCGACATGCACCGTGATACCGTAGCCGACCTTGTACTGCGTTTCGTCGGTCGCCGGCAGTTCGAGGCCGAGTTCTTCGGCCTTGTGAAGAATTGCCAGGGCGATCGGGTGATGGAACTTGCGCTCGGCCGCCGCGGCGTAACCGAGAATCTGTTCCTCACCGAATCCGTGGTCGGCGATGATCCGGCCAACCTCGGGACGTTCCCGCGTCAGCGTTCCCGTCTTATCGAACAGAACGGTATCGACCTCGTTCATCAATTCGAGCGCGCGGCCGTCCTTGACGAGCACCCCCTTGTGGGCGCACAACGCCAGGCTGCTAAGCATCGCCAACGGAGCCGCCATGCGGATACCGGTGCCGAAGTCGCTATTCAAGACTGCGACGGCACCGGCAGGGCCCATTGTCGCGAGACCGACACTGCCGATCGCCAGCGTTGGAATGACCGCCTTGTCGGCGAGCCGTTCGCCCTTGTGCTGCGACGAAAGTTTGTAGCCGGCGGTGTCGTTGAGAATTTGGCTGATCTTGGCCGAAGCTGTTTCAGTGCCTGATGTTTCGACGTTGACGAAGATCTTGCCCGCGACCATCACGGTCGAGGCGAAGACACGGTCGCCAACACCTTTCTCAGCCGGCGTCGATTCACCAGTGAGGGCGTGCTGGTCGATCATAGCCATCCCTTCGACGACGTGACCGTCGACCGGCACGACTTCGCCGGTGTTCACGACGATAATGTCGCCCTTCTGCAGGCGATCCATCGAGATTTGCACTTCGGTGCCGTCGCGATAAAGCCAAACGTAACGCGGCTGTTTACCGAAGGCGTTAAGCAGCAGCTTCTTGGAATTATCTTGCGTGCGTTTCACAAGCACGCGGCCGAAGCTCAAGCACCAGCACAAAACCGCACCGGGGAAGATCGACATTGTCCCCAAACAGCCGACGACGACGATGGCATCGAGCACGTCGACACCGAGGCGTTTTTCCTCGAACAGCACATGCTTCGCTTCGCGGAACGTCGGAATGGAAGTGTACGCAAATACGGCCGCGGCGACCGGCAAGAGCGGCGGCACGGCGAATTGCGCGACTGCGGCGAGCGGCAGCGACGCGGTGCAGATCGGCAAATGGAGATCGAGCTTATCGAGCGTCGTGGGATGTTCGGTGTTCGCCAGGGCCGAGTTAAGGATTTCGAGCACCTGGTCGCGCGTCAGCATGCGCGGGTCGTAATCGACCTGCACTGTGCACCAGAACGCGTTCGTTTTGAACTTATCGATACCAAGCACGCTTACGAGTTCACGTTCGATCGCCTGGCAGAGTTCGCCCTTGCGATAGAGCACGCGATTCCGCAAGTTCAAGCGGCCGTGCGATTCGCTCTTGATCTCCCAGTCACCTGTCGAAGCAACGCCGACGCGGTGGAAGCGAAGGACGTTGGGGCGCTCGGTCGGTTTCGACGCGTAGTTGGTCGCGGACTCAACGGGCTGCGGCTTGGCGTGGGCCGAACCGTTGGTCGACGCGTGTCCGTTGTGAGCGGCGCCGTTGGTTGTATGTGTGCCGTTCGTGGAATGGCCGTTGGCGAGATGGCCGTTCGACTCGGTGTGATTCGCTTCACGGGCGCGGGAGAGCAGCGACACAACCTTTTTCACAACTTGCTGCAGCGTTGTGAGTTTAGGGCTGTAATGTAGCTCGGCCTGGGCGGCTTCACCGCTTTCCACGGTGATATTGGCGATTTCCTCGGCCTCGAGCGCGCGTTCGACGAAAAGCTTGCACGTGGGGTTTCCGGCGTCGGCGAAGAGACTCCGGCTGCGCAGACGTATCACTCCCGGCTGGGGGAATGTCACGTCGATATCGAAGGTGGACATCGTGAAGGCTCTCTTGGTTACCGGTGAATCAGAGGGGCGTGCAAGCGTTGCGGGATCCATCCCGGTGATCGTCTGCGTTTGTTCGCTTAGATGGCCCATCAGCGATCGAAGAACGCGACGGCGGCGTCGGTGAAACCAGTAACCGACGAGAGAGTGAACGACGAACGGGGGGTTACGAATTCTTGTTCTTCATCTCGGCGACCATGTCTTGCGCAGCGTGTGCGCCGTCGATGATGCCGTTGACGAAGGCGTTGTCCTTGGGGATCGACTTCGCGACGAACATCGTCGGGAAAACGACACCATAGGAGACGCCGTAGCAGGTCTTATAAAGAAGATTAGTGAGAAACTGGCCGGCGGCTGGGATCGCACTGGAGGCAGCGGCCCGCGCGTCTTCCGCGCCGTCTTTCGCGGCCTGCGCAGCGGCGTCGAGCGCGTCGGCAACCGCCTTGAGCGGATCCGTGGACGTCGTGCTGACCGATTCGCTGGACATGGACGAGTTCCCCAAATGCGTTAAAAAGAATCCGTCAATGCAACGATAACCCAGGTAACCCAGGCCTAATATCAGGAAATACCGGTCGTCGTGTCATTAATCCAACGTCGGAGAGCGACGTCGCGGCTTTCCCTGACGGCACTTCTTCGCCCGATTTCCCGAGCGGCAAAAGCCTCCTGAATTATCGACATTGCCAAGCAAAATGCAGCATTAAGCGGGACAAAAAATGCGGTGTTATGTGCGGATTTGCGGGTTGAATCGGTTGTAATACGCATTGAATGCCGGTCGCCGGTAGGATTTGGGTGAGTATGCAGTCGGGATGACTGAAAAGTCACAACGATTGCCGCGCTTATGAAGGCTGGCACATGACCGTCATCCGATCGCCACGTATTGATTGCGCGCGTACCCCATCGACAACGGGCGCCGGATCTTGGACGATGATCCAGACGTAATCTCGCACCCGCTCCCTCGGGTGCAGCCGGCTCCTGCCTTGAATCTGATCCCCTTGGCCCGCCCTCTCTAGGATCGTTCCATGGTCCGTTCGACCGCGATTGTCGCCTTGCTACTCTTGCGCGCGGGGGTGGCGCTCGCCGTCCCGCTCGAGCCCGAAACCAAATCTGAACTCGCCGAGTACAAAACCGTAGAAACAGCGGTCGTCACGTCGATATCGCGCGACGTCAAGCAGGCCGCACAAACCACCGCCGCGTATTTCGGTGTCCGGTTGCCCTCGGGCGCAACCGTCGGCGACGTCGATCTCGACTCTCCCGCTGCCCGCGCTGGTGTGAAAAACGGCGACGTCTTGCTGAAGCTCGACGGTAAACCGATCAAGGACTATGACGGCCTCAATGAGATACTGACGAAGCGATGGGTCGGTGAAACGATCAAATTAGAATTCCAGCGGCAGGGGAAGCCGCAGACCGCCGACGTCCTTCTCGGCTCGTGGAGCCGGCCGTATCAAGGCTCGGCTCGCGTGCGAGACCCGCTCGGCGTGCACGTTTCGGCTTCGAAAGACGGCCACGGCGTTGTGATCGACAACGTGATCTCCGACTCGGCCGCAGCGAAGGCGAAACTCAAGGCCGGTGAGGTGATTCTCAAACTCGGTGAGACCGAGCTGACCAGCCCCCAGCAAATGATCGACCTCCTCGCATCGAAAAAGAGCAGCGATCCGCTTGCTCTGACAATGCTCTTCGCCGAAAAGGCGCTCGATATAAGGGTAAAGCTCGACGCCGAGCCGAAAAGCGGGACGCCGGCAGGTGGCAATCGGTTCGGCAATCGCGGAATTGGCAGCGGAATCTGGATCAAGCCCAAGTTCCGGCTAGCAATCGTGTGCGTCGAATATCCCGACGTCAAACACAACCCGAAAATCACCAAGGAAGCGTGGCACGAGCAGTTGTTCACTCACGCCTGGACGGCGAAGACGAACGCCACCGGCCAGCCCGTTTTTGGCAGCATGTACGACTACTATTATGAACAGTCGTACCATAACTTCGAAGTCGAGGGGAAAGTCTTCGACTGGGTAGAAGTCAGCAAGAAACGCGCCGACTACGCCACGGGCAATCGCACCGCTTTGCTCACGGAATCGCTCGACAAGCTTGTGGCCCGCGATGGCAAGGAAGCGCTCAAAGATTTCGACGGCGTCTTCTTCCTTTATGCAGGCGCGCGTTATCCGGCGGCGCGAGGCAGCCTGTACTGGGCGCACCGGTCGAGCGTGAGCCATGCCGGCAAGCGGTGGCCGTACTTCATTTGCGATGAGGGCGGACCGCGGATGCAAAACATCAGCGTGTTTTGCCATGAGTTCGGTCACATGCTCGGACTGCCCGACCTTTACGCTCGGCCCGAAAATCCGGGAATGGAAGGCGCGGGCGTTTGGTGTGCGATGTCGCAACAGCAGGGACGAGGGAAGCCGCAACACTTCTGCGCGTGGTCGAAAGAACGACTTGGCTGGGTCAAACCGACGCTCATCGATCCCACAATCAAGCAAAAGCTCGTCCTATCGCCGATCGAAGATTCGCCCAAGGAATGCTTCAAGATACTCATCCGTCCCGATGGCTCCGAATACCTCCTGCTCGAAAATCGCCGCAAGAAGGGGTTCGACGAAAGCCTTCCGGCCGAGGGCTTGTTGATCTGGCGCGTCGTGGGAAACCGGCCATCGCTCAAGGAAGCACATGGAGTCGAAGGTGCGGCCGGTCCGCGCGTTTTTCTCACCGACGTGCCTTATCCCAGCACCGCGAATAACGCCTTTACACCCTACACGATTCCATCGAGCCGCGCCCCGGGCGAAGGGGGTCGGCCGGTGCACATTACCAACATCCGCCGGCTTGCTGACGGCCGGATCTCGTTTCACATCGGTTACGAATATCTTTAATTGATTGCTTATCCCATCCATTCCACGTTCGCGCTGTAGCGGATGTGTGGAGTTCATACCGATGAAACGGCTCATTCTCGCTGGACTCTTCAGCCTCGCATGTGTCGCCATCAGTCCGCAACTGAGGGCTGCCGATCCGCCAACAAAGCCTGACCTCTCGGATTATCGCACGCTCAAACAGGCGAAAACGCGGGAAGTTTCAGCCGCGCCTGGCAAGACCGGACAGACAGGTTACCTCGGCGTTTCACTCTCACGCGATGGTTCGGGCAATCTCATCGTCGACGAGGTCCAGGCCGACTCACCCGCGGCGAAGGCTGGTTTGCGCAAGAACGATCGTCTCACGCATCTCGAAGGCGAGCCGCTCAAGTCGGCGGCCCGGTTGCGTGAAACGCTCCAATCGCGCGGTGCCGACGCCAAGGTAAAGCTGTCGGTTCTGAGAGGGGCCGAAAAGATCGAAACGACGGTCGCGCTCGCGGCGACTAGCCGGCCGCGCATCGTCAATCCGCGCACTCCGTACCTAGGCGTCGTCCTCGGCGAGGGGAAGGAAGGCGAGGGGGTACGCATCGAACAGGTGACACCGCAATCGCCGGCGGCCGCGGCTGGAATGAAACCCGGCGATCAGTTGGTCAAGATCGACAGTACCGACCTTTCCAGTCCCGCCGCGCTTCAGGACATCCTCGCAGAAAAACGGCCCGGCGATCCGCTCAGCGTGGCGATTCGCCGCGGCACCGAGCAGCTTCTGCTCAAGCCACAGTTGGCCGACCCGAATGCTCCGCGGACGGGGCAGGGGGCCAATGCACTGGCGATCGGTCGCGGTCCGATCGCGATTGAGCTATGGAAGAAGCCCGTGTATCGCGTCGCTGTGATTGGTATCGAGTTTCCCGACGTCAAGCACAACGCAAAGGTGTCGAAGGACGACTGGCGCGAGGCGATTCTTAGCGCAGGCGTTTATCACGACAAAAAGAACGCGGCGGGCGACTCGGTCCACGGTAGCCTCAATGACTATTTCCTGGAACAATCGGCCCGCAGCTTCCGGCTCGACGGCAAGGTCTTCGACTGGATTGAGGTGAGCAAAAAACGGGCGGAATACGCTCCCGGAAGCGGCACAACGAACATCACCGCCGTGCTCATGGAAGCGTTGGGCAAGATCTCGGATCGCGACGGTAAAACTGCACTCGAAGGCTTCGACGGATTCCTGTTCATTTATGCTGGCGAGGCGATTCGCACGAATCCGGGTGCCGTTTATTATCCCCACGCGGGAATGATTCGCAGCTTCCAATCCAAGCGCTGGCCGTACGTTTTCGTACCCGAAGGCGGAACGCGACTGACGCCAATCGGCGTGCTCGCGCGCGAATTCAGCCGAGTGCTTGGTTTGCCGAGTCTGGCCGCTCGCTCAGAGAATGCCGATTCCGAAGGACTTGGCGCCTGGTGTGCGTTGTCGAACACATTCACGACCAACCGGCCCCAGAGTCTCAACCCTTGGGCCAGGGAGCGACTTGGCTGGATCAAGCCAACCGTGATCGACCCGACGCTTGAACAAAGGCTAATCCT
The DNA here is from genome assembly GCA_945957605.1 of uncultured Isosphaeraceae bacterium. Lineage (GTDB taxonomy): Bacteria > Planctomycetota > Planctomycetia > Isosphaerales > Isosphaeraceae > CAMFLR01. Next base: position 404,650 of record CAMFLR010000001.1, on the reverse strand, counting down.
ATCGCCCATTGAAGATGCGCCGAATGATTGCCTCAAAATCCTCGTGCGGTCGGATGGTTCGGAGTATTTCCTGCTCGAAAATCGTGCGAAGAAGGGGTGGGATCAGGACTTGCCCGGCGAAGGGCTGCTCATCTGGCGAGTCGTCAAGGACCAGCCGACGCTCGAAGAATCGCACGGTGTGATTGGTCCGGCCGGCCCGGTTTCGTTCGCCAGCGCAGTGCCGTATCCCAGCTCAGGCAATCACGCGTTCACGCCCGATACAGTCCCTTCGAGCCAGTCGCCACTCGGCGGCGGGTTGCCGGTGTCGATCACCAATATTCGCCGCTTGCCGGATGGGCGGATTACATTGATCGTTGGCCAGCAATATCGCTGAGCGAGAGCTCTGCTGAAATGACGCGGCGAAGACCCAGGGTAAATCACTGGGTCTTCGCCGCGTCAAAAATCAAGATCTGTATCAACCAGTTTGGCGAAACGTGCTCTCAACCACTTCGTCCGTCGATAGTCGACGACGAAGAGTATTCCGGCTCCAGTGTATCCAACAAGTGTAAATACGATGACAGAGAGAGGTTCTGGTGCCAGCCGAGACCAGCCGAGACACACGATAAGCTGGGTGACGACCGCAGTGACCAAGAGTGTCAGGGCGAAAGTGAACAACAATGCCGACTTGTAGGGCCCGGTTGCCACAATTGGCATTTTCCATCCGGACTTCGCCACCAAAGGCAAGCGAACGGTTTGTCCCGCCTCAACTTCAACCACTTTCGTCCTTGGCTTCTGTCCGCGAGTTCGCACCTTCACTTCGTGCTTACCCGGTTCGATGCGAAACTCGCTCGATTCCCGACTGCGTAAATCGCCGTAAATGCAATTGTCAATCAAAACGTTTCCAAAGTAGATATCGCGCGAATTGGCGACATCAGTAACATCGATAACCAGGGTACCTCTGCGTTCATACGTCGCAAAATCAACTCGCCTTTTGCGATCGACAAGCCGGTCGAGCGTGGTACGCATCGCGAACCCCCATCAACAGAGGCCGAAAGCAATCCGCTCATTCGACAAGGACATAGTCGCTTAAACGTTGAGACAGGCAACACGCACTTTGAGTAGACAACGATCACGTTTGCCTAATCACAACTGCAAGAGTACCGCTCGAATCGAACTTCCGACACCAAATTGTTTGCACCAGGTCAAGTGCGCTGGATAAACGTGCTTTCGACGCTCATCCGACGCCATCATCGGCATAAAAAAAGAGAGTCGAGAAAGCGATAGGGAGGTCAACCCAAAGCTTTCTCGAATCTCCGTTCTCTTGGTCTCATCCGAACGTTAGCTGGGAAGTTCAACGTTGTGATAGATTTCCTGCACGTCGTCACAATCGTTCAGCATGCCCTGTAACTTCTCGAACACGACCAAATCTTCCGCGCTCAGAGTCTTGCTTGTCTGCGGTAGAAAAGTAATTTCCTGAACTTGCAGTTCAAGACCGGGGAACGCTTCGAGCAAGGCGGTCTTCGCTTTGTAGAACTCGGCGGGAGGGGCGAAGATGGTAATGGTGCCGCCCTCGGATTCAACCTCCTCGACGGCAACGTCCGCGGCAAACATCGCCTCGATCACCTTTTCCTCGTCATCGCCATTGAACGAGAGCACTGCCAGGTGATCGAAGGACATCACCACGGATCCATTGGCCGCCAACTTGGCGCCGGTCTTGCTGAAACAACTGCGGATATCGGAGATGGTGCGTGTATTGTTGTCGGTCAAGCAATCGACGATGAGTAAGGAACCACCGGGGCCAAAACCCTCATAGCGCGCAGGCTGAAAGTCCTCGCCGCCCGCGCCGGCTGCTTTCTGGATCGCCTTCTCAATCACATGGCTTGCGACGTTGTCGCGTTTGGCACGCTCGATGACGCTGCGCAGGGTTGGATTGGCGTCCGGGTCGGGCACGCCATTCTTGGCCGCCATGTACAATTGCTTGCCGTACTTTGAGTAGAGCTTTGATTTCTGTGCGGCGGTTTTGAAGATCGACTCTTTGCGCTTCTCGAAGATCCGTCCCATGCGAATTCTGCTTTCGTATTATCTCAGCGGAGTCGAGTCGCGAGTGGTTTCGTCGCAAGTCATTATAGGGAAAATGATCTGCGATAACAATTTCAACTCGCACTGAGGGATGGCTGTACAACTCGTGCGCAAAATCTCAAGCTCCCGCCAATGCGCGAATGCACTTCAAATGCGATTCAACCGAGCATTTGATCCGAGCAATGCATTCCCTAACAGTTACGTCTGAAAATCAGCCATATGGATTCGCCAAAATACGAATTACTTCAATCCGACCGAATGCCTCTAGCTCAAACCCATAATTCGCGGCATGAAGGGCCAAGATTACCAGTCACCCAACTCTTTCAAGCGAACTCTGCATCCCAAAAAATATCTTCTTCTACTCTCAACTTTCTCAATTCAACCTTCTCTTCGCCGCAGGCGAAGAAGCGGAGAGGGAGGGATTCGAACCCTCGGTACCTTGCGGTACACAGCATTTCCAGTGCTGCACAATCGGCCACTCTGTCACCTCTCCGGCGATCGTGGGCGAATCGCTATTGTTACGCCGGAGGCTTGCGGGGTCAACGCGAACTGGACCGATCTCGCGCGCAAATTTCGTGCGGAGGCGGAATAATCTTCACGCGCGGCCGCCGAACACATCTCAAACGCATGTGATGCGGCGCAGAATTCGCAGCTGGATGTCACGACGCTGACACGCGTTGGGTACTTTACCCAAACATCCGGCACCGTTACCATGCTTCGGCTTCATGTCTGAAATTGAGCCACTTCTAGGAGATCCCTGGCGATGTCGTCCGACGCGAAACCACCTGCTAGCAACTCACCCGCAGTCGAGCTCGCGAATCGCGAGAAGGGCGTCCGGATCTTCACCTATCCCAAGCTGATTTTCATCTTTCCGACGCTGATCATGGCAGTTGTCTGCTGGATCGGCATGATGATCATTAGGGACTCAACCGAGCGCCCGAGCCTACGTTTCTCGACTTCGTCCGCCGATGCCCCGGTTACTCCCGACAAGTCGGGCAAGGCCACCGCGACGCCGGAAAAAACGCCAGTGCCTCCCAATGTGCACGACTTCCGCAGCGCGCAGAACTTGCTCGCGCTCGGATTCCTCGGCGTCTGGGCATTCAACATGCTCATTTTGACATTCGATTTCCCGCGCTATTCGATCGTCGCGATCGGCTTCCTGGTAACGACGGCGGTCTTCTTCCTCTTATGGCTGGGGATGATTACCGACTTCTTGCCAGTGCTATTCCACTTATTCCAGGGAATTTATGTGAGTGCGAACGCCGGGTTCTACCTCACGTTTGCATTGATCATCCTCGTGATGTATGCGGTGATTCTCGTCACCCGCTGGCTCGACTACTGGGAGTTCCGCCCGAACGAGATTCTCCACCACCACGGCCCGTGGAGCGACCTCGAACGGTTCCCCACGATGAACCTCAAGTTCGACAAGGAAATCCCGGATATTTTCGAGCACTTGCTCTTCGGTTCGGGACGACTTGTGTTCCATGTTTCGGGGGAGCAAAAGGCGATCATTCTCGACAATGTGCTCTACATCAACAAGAAGGAAGAAGCCCTCAAGTTGATCATGAGCCGCCTCTCGGTTCGTGTTACGACCGACCAGGAAGCCGAACAGCCCTTGCCGTAAATTGGCCATGGGATCTTCGAAATGCAAAAAGACCCGGCCGCGAGGCTGGGTCTTTTTGTTTTGAGTTCGATGCCGCACCGATCAATGGTGCGTCGACGGTTCTGCGGGCGCAAGGACGGTGGCGATATGCGGTCGCTTGATCGGCGTTTCGGCGTCGGAGAAGATCTCGCGCCGAAGCAGTTCTTCGAGGACCGGGCCATTTAGCGCGGCTTCGAGGTCGGCCAGCCTGCGGGCGACGTAAGCGCCATCAAGCACGCGATGGTCGTAGATGATCTTTACGCAGACGTTGCCCTGCGCGTCGATCGGCCCGAAAGTTACGGTAGTCGTCAGCGGTGAGATCGGGTGGAGCGACTCGGCGCCGAGCGAACCGTAAGAGGTTAGCCCGAAGGTGCCGAATCGTTTCGCACGTTTCGGACCCGAGACGTTCAAGGCGGCCCACCAGAGTAGCCGCCTGAGTACGGTTGGAACCCGGCTGACGCGAAGGGCCTGACGGAAGTAGCCGATCGAGTCGAGCGGGTCGTTCTTGTAGCTCGATACCGATTGCTGAATCTGCCCAAGCGACTGCGCTTCGGGCGCGCGAAACTGCCCGACGAAAACCCCTTCTTCGCCATCGACCACGCGCTCAACAGCGAGCGAACAGAGCGATTGCGGGTGTTCGTAGAGACGCATCCGGGGCCAGGTGAGCATCGCCCGGCGCAGCGGCGGATTCTCTGCCGCGACCAGGGCGTACGCCTTCATGAAGAGCGTAACCCACGATGGCTTCGCAGGATGCGTCTGCCGGGGGACCATAAGGCGCGAAAGATTCATCGACCTGCTCACCGGCACCGATGGAATTCGGCGCGCGAAGTGAACCAGGTCGTTGATGAAACGCCTCGGTCCTGAAATCGGGATGATAATACCCGTTGGCTCGTGCATCCTTGCACCTCAAATCGACCTTACATACCCACATCCAGGTCTGACAGCTTGAGGAGGAGCCACGGTGCGATCTGGAGAGGCCAGCACGACGCGGAAACTATCCGAAATCGCCAAGGACGTGAAGACGAGCCTTCATAAAATTAGAGGCCGTCCTCAACAAATCCCGCGCGACCCATTCATCTGATCTCTCCCGACTTGCCCAAACATCCCCGATCGTCGAAAGCCTTCTTCCAGTCTTCGCTTATGGCTTGATGTAACGACAGGAAATGCACGCCGGGCTGAAGCTGGACTCCCCAAATTGTTGCAAGTCATGCCATAATCTGTCAGCGCTGAGGCTGGAACGGTTGGGAACGAGGGAATCGCGTCGAGTGTCTGATTCACCTTTGGTTTACGTCCATCTGCTCCCGAATCTGATCCCTGCCGGGTCGCTTCGCGGCGGTGTCGCGGTGGTGCTCGACGTCCTTCGCGCCACGAGCGTGATGGTGCAGGCCCTCGACTCCGGAGCCGAGTCGATTCGGCCGTGTCTCGAAATCGCCGACGCTCAGGCGCTGGCCGCAGAACTTCCTGCTGGATCGGCGGTTCTCGCAGGAGAACGGCTCGGTTTACCGATCGAAGGGTTCGACTTCGGTAACTCGCCGGGCGCATTCACGCGCGAATCGGTGGGCGGCAAGACGGTCGTGATGACGACCACGAATGGTACAAAAGCGATCCTGGCTGCGCTCGACGCTGAAGTCGTTTACATCGCGGCGTTTCTGAATCTCGCCAGTACGGTACGCCGACTGCGGGCCGAAAAGCGACCGGTGCATCTTGTTGGGTCTGGCACGAACGGCCTGGTAAGCTGGGAAGACAGCTTGCTCGCCGGGGCGATCGTTCAAGGGCTCGCCGGAACTCATGCGCCGATTGGCAATGATGAGGCGCTCCTGACGGCGGCGGCTTGGAACGGTCGAGGCGATACAGACCCTTACGCCGTCCTGGCAAGAGGTTACGGCGGAAGGCGAGTGACGGAAATCGGTTTGACACCAGATATCAAGCGCGTGGCGGAGGTCGACACGATCGACCTGGTCGCGCGGGTTGAACGCGATCCGACGCGTATCGTTCGGGCGGATTAGTTTCAGTTTCGACTAGTGCAACGTTTCTCATCAACCAACTTCATGAGGCCGGGGCGGGCCAGACCAAGGTCTGCACCGGGAAGGGCTGATTCGCGATGGACATGGATAAGCTGGTGTCTCTGTGCAAGCGCCGAGGGTTCATTTTCCCGTCGAGCGAAATTTACGGAGGCATCAACGGCTTCTGGGACTACGGCCCGCTCGGAGTCGAGCTGAAGCGGAATATCAAGGACGCCTGGTGGAAGGACACGATCACCACGCGCGACGATGTCGTCGGCCTCGATTGCTCGATCATCATGCATCCCAAGGTCTGGGAAGCGTCGGGACACGTCGGCGGTTTTTCCGACCCGATGGTCGACTGCCGCGACTGCAAAGGTCGCTTCCGCGCCGACCAGCTCACGTTCATCCTCTTCGTGCTGAGCACCGAAGGCGGCGCAGCGCCCGCCAAGAACATCTTCTTCTTCGGCTCAGGCAACGAACTGGAAGTCGCCGAGCAGCACGCCAAGAAGATCGACAAGCTCACGAACGGCGTGAAGCCCGGTGAATCGCTAACGCGGACATCGGGCACGTTTCTCGACCTCGATCCCGAGGTGCGGGCCAAGTTCACCTGCCCGACTTGCAACAAGGAAGCGACGCTCACCGAACCGCGCAACTTCAACCTCATGTTCGAGAGCCACGCCGGCGCCATTGCCGACGAAGCGAACAAGGTTTACCTCCGGCCCGAAACGGCGCAGGGGATTTTCGCGAACTTCCGCAACGTCGTTGATACCGGTCGCGTCAAGACGCCGTTCGGCATCGCACAGGTCGGCAAGAGCTTCCGCAACGAAATCAATCCGCGCAACTTCACGTTCCGCTCGCGCGAGTTCGAGCAGATGGAACTCGAGTTCTTTTGCCATCCCGAAGAATCGGCCCACTGGTACAAATACTGGCGCGACACGCGCTATCAGTGGTACGTCACTCACGGGCTGAAGTCGAGCAAGCTGACGCTGCGCGACCATGATCCCGATGAGCTCGCGTTCTACTCGAAGGCCACGGCCGACATCGAGTACGACTTCCCGTTCGGCATCAGCGAACTGGAAGGGATCGCGCATCGCGGTGATTACGATCTGTCGCAACACCAGAAGTTCAGCGGCAAGGATCTCAGCTATTTCGACGAGGATCGCTGGGAGAAGGAAAAGGCCGGCATGGGGATGACCTCGTTCAAGCAGTACCTCGAAAAGAACAAGGGAGCCGAGAAGCCGGGCTATCCCTATCAATATGTTCCGCACGTCATCGAGCCGTCGGCCGGTGCCGATCGTGGAACTCTCGCGTTCCTGTGCGAGGCGTATCAAGAAGACGAGGTCGGCGGCGAGTTGCGCACGGTCCTCAAGTTCCACCCGCGCCTGGCGCCGATCAAGGCGGCCGTGTTTCCGCTCGTCAAGAAAGACGGCATGCCCGAGAAGGCCGAGGCGATCTATCGCGAGTTGAAGCGACACTTCAACGTCTTCTTCGACGAGAAGGGTGCGATCGGCCGCCGTTATCGTCGTCAGGACGAAGCGGGGACGCCGTTCGGGATCACGGTCGACGGCCAGACTTTGCAGGACGACACCGTTACCTTCCGCGACCGCGATAGTTGCACCCAGTGGCGCGTACCGGCTGCGGGCGTGCTTCAAGCGGTTCGTGACCTGCTCGACGGCCAGCCGATTCCTGGTGGCGAGAAAGTGTCCGAAGGTTCCGAGTAACGCGAAATGATTTCTTCACAACAGAAATCGTTTATTTTTATAGGAGTTACGAGCGAGTTGTTGGACACGAGATGGAAGGGGTAGCCGGGACAACTCGTTGTCCCGGTCGCGGAGCGACAAGAGGTGATTGCGATCAGTTTCGCCTTGCCCTCTTGTGGCTGCGCCACCTGGACGACCAAGTTGTCCAGGCCACCCGGTTCTAATCGATTATTCTGCCCTAATCGTGCGTAACTCCTCATTAACATCGCAACGACCGGGAGCCTTGTTGTGATTCCTTGTATCAGCCAGGCGACAACCCTGAGCACTCCGTTCGAGGACGACCTTGCGTATTACGCGAGCGCGGGTTTCTCGGCGGTTGAGATCTGGCTGACGAAGCTGGAAACGTACCTCGGCGGCCGCTCGGTCGCCGAGGTGAAAACTGCGTTCCAAAACGCGGGATTGCAACCCGTCGCAGCCGCGGGGCAGGGGGGATTGCTCCTCTCGCGCGGAGCCGAACGCGAAACACATTGGGCGCACTTCCGCAAGCGACTCGAATGGCTGCACGAACTCGGCGTGGGCACGCTTGTGATCGCGCCCGACTTTGTGTCGCAGCCTGCGCAGGAAGACTATCAGCGTGGTGCGGCATCGCTCGCAGAAGCAGGATTGGCCGCGAAAGAGGCCGGCGTGCGGCTCGCCTTGGAGTTCCAGAAAGGAAGCGGTTACTGCTCGTGCCTCGAAACGGCGATGGCACTCATTGGTTCATCGGGCGCTGAAAATGTTGGCGTCTGCCTCGACCTTTTTCATTACTACACCGGGCCGAGCAAGTTCGAGGATCTCGCGTATTTGACGCGTGAAAATCTCGCATGGGTTCAGGCCAGCGACCTTTCGGGCACGCCTCGCGAGGTTGCGGGCGACTCGGATCGCGTCCTTCCCGGCGACGGCGATTTTCAGCTTCAGCCGATCATGGAGCACCTGCGAACGATTGGTTACGAGGGATATGTGTCGCTTGAACTGCTCAATCCCTCGCTCTGGGAAATCATCGGCGATCGAGTGGCGGACCTGGGAATGCACGCTCTGACACGGACGATCGCACTTGCGAAGCCGTCACCCGCGCGAGGGGGAGCGTAACTGTGTCCAGCGGGTCTGTCACGCTCCCAGCGCCGAGCGCCATCTATGTCGAAGGGCAACGCTTCGGCTGGTGGATTTATGGTCTGCTTGGCTTGTTGCTTGGGCTTTCTTGTTATTTTTTAAAGCTCAGGCTTGATGGTGTTGAAGGCAGTAGCACCTACTTGCACTCGTTCGGAACAATCGTCGGCTTCGCGCTCCCGGCCATGCTGATCCCGTTTGTTCTTCGGATGACGACCGTGGTCTATCCCGGTCGAATCGCCGTGTCGTTCGGCTGGATTCCCACAGTTCGGCGAGTGATTGATATTGGCGCGATCGAACGGGCTGCCGTCGTAACTTATAACCCATGGCGCGAAGCGCGAGGGTGGGGCGTGCGCACTGGCCCCGACGGAGAACGAATTCTGAGCGCACGCGGCAATCGCGGCGTGCGGCTCTTTATGATCGATGGCAGCAAAATACTAATTGGCAGCCAACGTCCCGAAGAACTGTGCGCCGCCATCGAAGCTCACTTGCAATTGACAAGTTCGTGATCGACTCGCGAAATCTTATGCTGACGTATAACCAGCCAGCATAAGATCCAGCTCAAATTTTTTACAAATCAAATCCCAATCACACGATTGCGCGCCGAGACTTCCCACTTATCAACAACTTCGCCACCGCGAACAACATAGACCTCTTTGTGCAGTGCGACGGTGGGACAGACGTGCATGGGAATCGCCCAGACGGGTGTACCCGGCGGATAGTTCGCTGCGATCGCCTCAGGCAGATCGACGACGAGATGTTCCTCGCTTTGGCCGCCGAGCTGAGCTTCGGGCAAATCGGGAAGGACGAGACGTGCGCCAACAGGGTCGGCTGCAACCGCTTTGTGACCGAGATCGAGCGTGATTCGTCCTGGGCGCGGGGCGCTGATGACGCGGCTGAGCAAAAGCGCCGCGGGTTGAAACGGCAGGTCGGGAAACTTGGTGGCATAGCTCGCGTCGTGTAGCGTGCTTGTGCCTGGCGAGCATTCGGTGCCGGGAATCTGGCTCTTGCAATGCGCGGGGAAGCTTGGAGTTCCGCCCAAAACGAACAGCGGCACGGCCAGACCACGAGAGATCAGGCGATCGCGCAGGTCGAGAGCCGACTGCAAACCCGCAGTCGCCTCAGTGATACGCTGATGGACATCGAATGTGCGCTGGTGGCCGTCGTAGCAATGAAGGCCGTCGGCGTGGAGGGTCGCCAGCGAATTGACCAGTGCATAAAGCTCGTCGGCCTTGGCCGGGTCGATACCTGTGCGACCCATGCCGACGTCGAGATCGAGCAACACGCTGATTGGCTTTTCGAGTCCCGCCTCGCGAGCGGCGGAATCGAGAGCGTTCGCAGCTTCGGTATGATCGACCGTCGTGCGAAATGTCGTGCTGGGATACGCCTTGATCAACGCGACAAATCGCGCCACGTTTGGACCGACGAGCGGGTAGGAGACAAGCACATCCTGGCCGCCGTTCTGTGCAATCATCTCGGCTTCGGCGATCGTCGCGCACTTGTGTTTGTGCAGGCCCAAGCTTTCCTGCAGCTTCACGAGCGCGGCCATTTTGTGCGTTTTGACGTGCGGGCGCAATCGATCGACACCGCCGGCCAGTTCGATCGCGGTCTTGAGATTGTCGCGAACGATCTCTTCAAAGATCACAAGCGAGGGGCTGAGCAGGCGATCGACGTGATTGACACGGTATTGCGGCAGCATCAAACGAAACTCCGGGCAGCGAGTCGATTCCAGGATGTTGAGAGTACCGCGCACACCGACTTGCGTCGAGCCGTCGCGCCTGCAACGATTGAACCAGAATACAGCGGGAGACGCACGAGACGGAGCCCAGACGATGAAACGCCGCGAAGTACGCCTCGCCACAGTTTCGCATCGGCCGACGCACGGAATCGACACGCCCGAAAACACGGCGAAATTCCTGAAAACCGCCGAGACCTACATCGTACGCGCCGCGCGAATGGGAGCCGATCTCGTCGCGTTTCCCGAAGTCTATCCTCAAGCCGCAACGCCTGATTTTGCGCATTTCGGTGAGCCGGCCGAGGGCGGCACGCTCACGACCATTCGCGATCTCGCCAAGGCGAACCAGGTGATGATCGTCTGGCCGCGCGTGGAATATGATCCGAAACGCGGGCTGCGTAATGTGTCGGTACTGGTCGACAAGGCGGGCGGAGTGGTCGGGCGATACGAGAAGATGTTCCCGACGGTTACCGAGCTCGCGAAAGGGATCATCCCGGGAACTAGCTGCCCCGTCTTTGGAACAGAAATCGGCCGGATTGGCATGCTTATCTGTTTCGACATGAATTTCCGCGAAGTTCACGACGAACTTGCCGCCGGAAAGCCCGATATCGTCGTGTTCTCGTCAATGTATCGCGGGGGCTTGCAAGCGCAGACGCTGGCATTTGAGCTGGGTTCGATCGTTGTCACGGCGATCGATGCCGAGTTGGGTCAAATCATCGGGCGAGGCGGGCGGATCGTCAAGGAATCCACTTATGAAACGCTGGGTGTCGCGACTGTGAACACGAATAGCGTCGCCATGCACATGGATTTCAACTGGAGCAAGATGGACGCGATGCTCGCCAAGTATGGAAAGGCGCTCACGTTCGACTATCACACGCGCGAAGCGTTTTACGTTGTTGAGTATCGCGGCGATGCCGACATTTATGAAATCGTCAAGGAATTTGGCCTCGAAACGGCCGATCGTTACTGGAAACGCTCGCGCGACGAGCGCAAGGCGGCACTCGATCGCGCGAACAAAGTCTGATTCTTATTTGACCGGCAAAAGGTCCATCACCGCACGGGACATCGCCTTCACGCCGGTGGCGATCGAAGGCTCGATATCCGGGTGATAAACGGCTGAGTGCAGGCTCGGCAGCGTTTCACCTTTGGCCTTCGCTTCCGCGAACCGCTCGGGTGGAATCGTCCCTAATCGAAACATGAAAATCGGCACGCCGCCAGCGGAGAAAAGGCCGAAATCCTCCGCACCCATCGTCGCTTCAACCGGCTCGACGTTTTCCTTGCCGACCGCTTTTTCAAGCGAGGGCACCACCTTGTCGACAAATTCGGGCGTGTTGATCGTCGCGGGAGTATCGTCGCTTACAACGACCGACGGCTCTGGTGCTTTGTGAGCCATTGCCAAAGCTTTCGCTCGACGCTCGATGCCTTCGATCAGTTTCGCGCGAACCTTGGGATCGTACGAGCGGATTGTCAGTTGCAAGTGCACATCATTGGGAATGATGTTGTGTTTCGAGCCGCCGTGAATTGAGCCGACTGTCACCACCGAAGGATAGAGCGGGTTGATCTCGCGGCTCACGATCGTTTGCAGGTCGAGCACGAGCAGGGCCGAGAGAACGATCGGATCGACGGTGTTGTGCGGCATCGCGCCGTGGCCGCCTTTGCCGCGCACAATAATGTCGAGCGATGTTGAGCTCGCGAGCGCCGGACCGCGCGTATACGCAAGTTTGCCGCTCGGCAGGTCGTGCGTTACGTGCAGCGCCAACGCATAGTTCGGCTTGGGGAAGCGAGTATAGAGGCCGTCGTCGAGCATCGCCTTCGCGCCGCCGATTTTTTCCTCGGCAGGCTGGCCAATGAACAGAACCGTACCGCGCCACTCGGATTTATGCTCGTTCAGATAGCGAGCCGTTCCGACGAGGCAGGTCATGTGAACGTCGTGGCCGCAGGCGTGCATCACGCCGACTTGTTTGCCCTCGTCGTCGAGCGTCGTCACCTTGCTCGCGTGCGGTACGCCGGTTTGCTCGATGACCGGAAGAGCGTCGAGGTCGGAACGGACGAGCACCGTCGGGCCGTCGCCATTCTTCATGACGCCGACGACGCCCGTTTTTCCCACGCCTTCCGTCACCTCGGCGCCCGCGGCTTTCAACTCGGCCGCGATGCGCTTCGAGGTTTCGACTTCCTTGAATGAAAGCTCGGGATGACTATGCAGATGCTTGTACAGATCGAGAAGATGGTCGCCGCGCGACGGCGTTGAGGCTGCGGCAAGAAACATCAAGGCGCAGAGTAGCCGTCGCATGGAGCGTCCTCTCGAAGTAATCTGCGGAAACAGAAATCAGTCGAGACCGTGCTGCTTGTTGAAGGCAATCGCCTTGGCGTGTTCGGCCTCGGGAATCTTGCCGCAGCGCTGGTAGATGATGGAGAGGGCGGTGTAGCTGAAGGTATCGTCGGGTTCGATTTCAACGACGCGCTTGGCGTGGAAGATCGCCTTGTCGGATTCGGCGAGATCGACGTACAGCTTGGCGAGCAGACCGTGGCCGATCGCGAATTCGGGGTCGAGCGCAACCGCCGCTTCCAGCTTTGCCACCGCGCCTGGTTTTTCGCCGGCGTCACGGAGTGCAATTGCCTCATCATACAAGTCGTACGCGGTCGCCATCGCGAATCATCCTCTGTTCGGTCGGTGCTGCTTCGATCAAAATCCAGTCGGCCCACATTGTAGGTCGTTGCCGAGGCTTCTTCCAGCCCTTCGCCGGTTGACGCCGCTCGTACATTTGCGCGGACCTCGTCCGCGGACCGTCTCTCTCACCCACCGAGGAAAGCACAACCATGCGTTATTTGCCACTGGGACAGACCGGTGTTCAGGTGAGCGAGCTTTGTTTGGGAACGATGACTTTCGGCGAAGGTTGGGGATTCGGCGGCATCGACGACGCCCAGGCCGACGCGATCGTTGGCAAGTCGCTCGAAAGCGGCATCAACTTCATCGACACCGCCGACGTCTACAGCGCAGGTGATTCTGAACTGATCCTTGGACGTGCCATCAAAGGAGAGCGTCGCAACAAATTCGTGCTCGCAACCAAGGCGCTGGGGAAGATGGGTCCTGGTCCCAACGATTCAGGGCTGAGTCGGTTTCATCTGGTGCGGGCGTGTGAAGAGTCACTCAAGCGACTGGGAACCGATCGGATCGATCTCTACCAGATTCACGGTTTCGACGCGAACACGCCGGTTGATGAAGTCATCCGTGGGCTCGAATTGCTAATTCAGTCGGGCAAGATTCTTTATCCCGGATTTTGCAACCTCGCTGGCTGGCAGGCGGCACTGATGCTTGGTCGGGCCGATGCGCTCGGCGCCAACAGGTTTGTGAGTGCACAAATGTACTACAGCCTGGTGGGTCGCGACGTCGAGCATGAAGTCGTGCCGCTCTGCCATCACGAGAAGCTGGCGTTCCTACCCTGGAGCCCGCTCGCCGGTGGATTCTTGACCGGCAAGTATCGTCGCGACGATGCGAAGAAGCCCGAAGGCTCACGATTCGCGACTAGCAAGTTCGGCGAATTCCCGCCCGTCGACAAGGCGAAGGGATTCGACGTGGTCGACAAACTTGTCGCGCTTGCCGAGAAGAACGGCACGACGCCCGCCACACTCGCGCTCAAGTGGCTGCTGTGCAAGCCGATCGTGACGTCGGTGATTATCGGCGTGAAGCGGATCGACCAGCTCGTCGAGAATCTGAGAGCCACGTCGCTCAGCGCGTGCGCCGATGATATCAACACGCTCGACGAGATGACGGCGCCTTCAGACCTTTATCCCAACTGGATGATTCAGCGCCAGGCGCAGAGTCGTCGTTTGTAAGGCGATTAACAAAGCAACAGACGCGATTGACGAAACTTCGTAGTCGGCGTATTCTGCCGCCGTTTCATGGCGGGCGCTAGGATGTGCGCCTGCCTGGATCGGCGGAAAGATCGAACCGAAAGCGGAAGGGAGTCTGTCGCCCATGAATCTGGCGCTTGGAATGATGGCACTGGCGGCGATTGCCGGAGAACCGACGGAAAAGCAATCAGCCCCTAAGGTTACGCACTCGGTTCAGACCATCGAGGTCGCCCCGGGCGACTGGCGCGCAGAAAACTGGAACACCCTCAACCCGCTGGGCCGACAAGGGACCAGCCAGATCTGGACCATGCCTCGCGGCGCGATTCTCGAAGAACTTGCGACGCACAAGCCCCTGAGCGTTCGCAAGAAACCAGCGAAGCAGGGCGATTCGGTCGTGGTTCAGGCGCAAACCCAGCGCGTTTATGTGACCGGCTTCAAAACCGTCACCGACGCGAAGTCTGCGAAATCGACGCCGGTCACCGAAGGGGTGAGCGATGGTTATCACCTCACCGTCTCAGCCCAGCAAACCGACGGAGGGATCACGTCCTCGGTTGAACTTCACAGCTCGTGGATCGGCAGCGTGCGCGACGTTGAACTGACACCCAAGGCCGGCGAGCCGACGGTTACCGTTCAGATGCCGCAGGTGATGACGGCGGACGTTCGCGGTTCGTGGAGCATTGGTCGTAACGACGTGCTGGTCGTCAGTGTTGGCCAGCAGGCGGATGCGGAAGGCAAGATTCGCGAGCGACTGGTCGTGATCGATAGCTGGATCGACGCCGAGTCAAACGAAGTCGACACGGCGATTGCTCCCGCCGCCTATTTCCCGAGCGGGTTCCGCACCGAGCCGGGTAGCGGTCGCCAGGTGGCGATCTTGCGTACGAATCCGATGCCCAAGGTTCCGAGCCGTTCGTTGCTCGCCCCTGTTGGCCCGGATGGCAAGCACGTGAATCTGCCGCCGTTGCCGCATGCAGAGTCAGACGCGCATCTCGATCTGGCGTCGTTCACCGGCCCGCCCGCTCCGCAAAGCTCGCCGCAGACCGCTGCGATCGCGCGCAATTCGATGCGTGACAGCAGCGTCAATCAAGCTTCGCTGAACAACATCCCGCTCAACGGCGCCGTGCTCGCGAGCGGCAAGCCGCAGACCGTTCGCGTGTCGCTCGGACGTTTGCTCGACCTTGAAATTCACGCGCAGGTCGTGCCCAAAGCTCAGCCTGAGTGATCTCGACTAAGGTTGAGAGCTTGAGATTTCAAATCACGCGGACGTTGCTGAGACCCAGCGGCGTCCGCGTGATTTTTTGGGCAAGAAGTATCAATATCCTAGAAATTCACACATAACCAGAGGCCATAAGTTTAGTATTGAAAGCTTGAAAAGATAGGGTGGCCAGGACAACTTGTTGCCCCGGTCGCGCAGCGACGAGAGGATTACGCAATAATAGGCCTCGCTCATTTGTCGCAAGCGCCACCTGGCACTCAATCTTTTCCATTGCCCTGTACGATGGGATTAACTCCTCATCTTAACATTTGTGTGACCCATCAAATCTGCGACGTATAGCCGCCGTCAACGGGAATCGCCACGCCAGTTACATAGTCGCTGGCTGATGATGCGAGCCAGACCGCAGTTCCCGCGATATCCGCAGGATCGCCCCAGCGTCCGAGTGGAATTCGTGTGATGACGCGATCGTAAGTCGCTGGAACCTCGACGCGAGCGCGACGTGTGAGGTCGGTGTCAAACCAGCCGGGAAGAATGGCGTTCACCTGAATGTTGTCGGCGGCCCAGGCAAGTGCCTGGCTTTTGGTTAATTGCACCACGCCTCCCTTGGCGCTGGCGTACGCGGCCGCGAAAGGCGCACCAAAGACAGACGCCATGCTACCGACATTGATCACCTTGCCAGCCTGCTGTGACTTCATCAGGGGGTAAACGGCCTTCGCGACGAGGAACGCCGAGGTGAGATTACCGTCGATCACTTGTCGGAACTCGTCGAGCGAACACTCGTGTGGGTTTTTGCGAATGTTCATCCCGGCATTATTAATCAGGATATCGACGCGCTTGAAGTGCTCATAAATATCCCCGACGGCTCGCGTGACGTCGGTTTCTTGCGTGAGGTCGGCCTGGATTTGAAGCGAGGATTTGCCGAAGTCATCGGCGATGGCTTGGGCGGCGGTTGCGAGTTTTTCCCGGTTGCGACCGACGAGAGCAATGTCTGCGCCGGCCGCAGCAAGTCCGCGCGCCATGCCGAGTCCGAGTCCGCCGTTGCCGCCGGTGATGATCGCGACGCGTGAAGTCAGGTCAAACGGGCTGAACATGGCGGTGGTGATCTCAATGAGACGGTCGGACGAATCGATTTGCGCCGGTAGAAGAGAATAGCCGCCGAGTCAATGACGGTTCAACTCGCTCGGCACTTGCAACCTGCGTTAAGAGGCGATGAAGGCGGGATTTGGGTGTGAAAGGCGCCTCGGCCGTTCAAGTTTCGTTACTTGGTTGACGCGGCCAGTGGCTCGCCGCATCATGGGCGGAGTTGCGGGACGGAGTTCGCCACTTGCGAGCGGCCCGCGTGGCTTGAGACTTATCGAAGGCGGCCCGACCGATTATGCCCGACCCACGCTGGGAAGCACTTGCCGATATTCTTATCAACCACTCCATCAAGCTCAGCGAGGGAGAATTGGTACTCGTTGAGTGCTTCGACCTCGACGACAGCACGTTGCCTCGCCTGCTTGTGAAGCACGCGGCGCGTCGAGGAGCGGCGGCGCTCGTCGACCTGAAGGATTCACGCATCAACCGAGAGCTGATTCGTAACGCATCCGAATCGCAGATGAAGGCGCTCGGAGCTTACGAACTCGGTCGCATGAAGATGGTGCAGGCGTATGTCGCGCTTCGAGGCGCACGCAACATCAGCGAGATGTCAGACGTGCCGGCCGATCGCATGAATCTGTTCAACGTTCACGTGATGAAGCCAGTGCATTTTGATTGCCGGATCAAACAAACGAAGTGGTGCGTACTGCGATTGCCCAACGCCAGCATGGCGCAGCAGGCCGGGATGAGCACCGAGGCGTTCGAGGATTTTTACTTCGACGTTTGCAACCTTGATTATCCCAGGCTCGCAAAGGCGCTCGTGCCGCTCGTCGAGATGATGGAAAACGCCAAGGACGTGCATATCACGGGGCCGGGCACCGACCTGAGGTTTTCGATCGAAGGAATTCCGGTCATCCCCTGCGCCGGTGAGATGAACATTCCCGACGGCGAGGTGTTCACAGCGCCTGTGCGCGACTCGATCGAAGGTACGGTGCGATTCAACGCGCCGACGATTTATCAGGGCGCTTCGTACGATGGAATCGCTCTGACGTTCAAACGCGGCAAGGTCGTCGACGCAACGTGCTCGAATGGTGACGTCGACCGGCTCCGTCGCGTGCTCGAAACCGATGAGGGGGCGTCTTACTGCGGCGAGTGGTCGATCGGCTGCAACCCGCGCGTGCTGCATCCGATGCGTGACATTCTCTTCGACGAGAAGATCGCAGGCAGTTTCCACCTGACTCCCGGCAACGCCTACGACGAGGCCGACAACGGCAATCGATCGAAGATTCACTGGGATCTCGTGCAGATCCAGCGCCCAGAATACGGCGGTGGCACGATCTCGTTCGACGGCGTGCCGATTCGCGTCGACGGCAAGTTCGTCAATCCCGCCCTCGCTGCGCTCGATCCTGAGTGATCGATGGTCGGGATAAACACTTCGCGTAAAAAGCACCGAGGCGATTCGAGCAAGTCGAATCGCCTCGGGCTGTTTTGAACTTTGCTACACGTAGAACTCGCTGATTACTTCTGCTTGACCAGCGAGTGCTTGATCGGTCCCTTGGGCACCGATTGGGCGACCGCCGGGAAGACGATCGGCGGGTTCGTCACGTAGAAGCCAGGCGTGGTGAGCGTGCTGTGCACGTCGCCGAAGCGGCCGAGGCCAACGATCGAGTTGATCACGGTCGAGCCGCGAACGAGCTTGACCTTCTTGCCGTGCTGCACGGCGTGTGTCACCGAACCCGAGAGCTTCGTGTGGTGCGGGTTGATGTTGATCAGTTGCACGAGATTGGCCGAGCCATTCGCGAACCGGGTGATCAACAGCACGCCGCCACCGGTGATCTTGATGTTCACCGTATTGTTCGACGCGTCCACATACGTCATGTTCGTGCCGTAGCCGACGTAGGTGTCGAAGTCGCTCGGCGTACCCGTTCCGTTGCCGGAAACAAGGTTGCCGGAAACGTCTTTCACGCCGCTCGCGGTGCTGCCGTTGATAGCGACGCCGTAGAACTTATTGAGCGACATCGGCACGGCGGTCTTCAGCGTCACGGTGAACGTGTTCGGGTCGTAAGTCGCGCTCACGATCTGGAACGGAACGTTACCGAGGCCCGGCTTGATATCGTGGCCCGACTCGAAGATCACGTAGTTGCCGATGTTCGTCGCCGAAGCCTCGTCGAGTGCCTTGGTGAAGCCGATGACGAAGCCGAGCAGGTTGCCCTGTCCGAGGACCGGCTGAATTCCGGTGACTTGCGGCGAAATCGTGTCGCGATCGGTGTTCACGATCGTCACAGTCGCCACACCGCCGGGACCAATCAGACCGCCACCGCTGCTCGACCCGGTCAGGACGACCTGGAAGTCGAGGTTGGGGGTGATCAGACCGTCGTGAACGATCGGGATCGTGATCGTCTGGGTGCGGACGCCCGCAGCGAAGAGGATTCCACCGGCGGTATCGGCGTAGTTCACGCCGGCCTTGGCGGTGCCGTCGACCGTGGCGTACGTCATGACCACGTCGCCGCTGATCCCGTCAGTACGGGTGATCGTCAGCGTGATGAATCCGTCAGTCTCGTTCACCGTGTAGATCGGCGACGAGAAGTTGAACGTACCCGGCAGAGCGACGAAGTTCACCGCCGTCGACGAGCTGTTATCAGCGCTGTTGGGATCGACGTTTTCCGACGCCACCGTCGCCGTGAGCGTGGCGGTTTCAGCAATCGTCGGCATGGCGACCAGCGTCAGACTCCCGGTCGCACCCGCGGCGAGCGAGGGCAAGGTGAGCGTGAGAATGTTCGTGGTCGGATCGATCGTCGCCGTGCCGATGGTCGAGCTGAGCGAAGCAATGCTCAGACCGGCGGGCAGCGGAATCGCGAGCACGAAATTCGTCGCATCAGACGGACCGGAGTTGCCGAAGTTCACCGTGAAGGTGACCTGGTTACCGACAATCGTGGTCGCGTTCGAGGCCGCGATTCCCACGTTCAGGTCGGCCGGGCTCACCGTGCTGGTGACGCTGGCGGTCGTCGTATCGTTGGTGTTGATCTGGTCGACACCCGTGATCGACGCGGTATCCACGAGCTTGGCACTCGAGGTCGGAATCACGGTGATCGTGATCACGCCGTCGCCACCGTTCGGGATCGAAGCGAACGTGTAGGTGATCAGGCCGCCGTTATCGACGGGTGTTCCACCATCGCTCGCGGTGATCGAAGAAATCGTGACGCCGGCGGGGAGTTGGTCGGCAATCGACACGTTCGTCGCATCGGCCGGGCCGTTGTTCTTGACGTCAATCGTGTAGACCAGCGTGTTGCCAACGAACGTCGGCTCGGGCTGAGCTGTGAGGCCGATCGACAGAGCGACCGGGCTGACGAGCACGATGGGGTCGACTGCGATATTGTTCGTGAGGTTTGTGTCGAGTTCATCGGGCGTCGTGTTGGTAACCTGCGCGACGTTACCGAGCGACGAGCTGACGTTGGGCGTAACCAGGATCGTCAGCGTGGCATTGCCACCAGCCGCAATCGGACCAAAGGCGATGGTGATCGTGGTAATGCCAGTGATCGGGTCGGTTACAACCGTGGGCGCGGGGCCCTGGCTTTGCACGACGCTATTGAAAGTCACGCCGGCGGGCAGAGTGTCGGTCAGGAACGCGCCGGTCGAATCGGACGGACCGTTGTTCGTCACCGTCACGACATAGACGAGCGGCTGGCCGACGAATGCCGTGGTGGGAGTCGGGGCGAACGCAACGGCGAGGTCGGTGGAGAAGTCGACGTTCGTCACCAGGTCGGCCGAGTTGTTCGACGGGACAAGTTCGGCCTCGTCCGAAGCAGCGCTGGCCGTGACATCAACTGTTCCCACACCGTCGGGAATGATGCTGACGGTGAGCGTGGCGGTCCCAGTCTGGGGCAGGTTACCCGCAAAGAAGGTGACCGTCTTGCCGTCGGCGGAAACCGACACGCCGGGCTGCAAGTTGTTCGTGTCGAGCGTGGCATTGTCGGGAACCACCAACGTGCCGATGACGTTGGTCGCCAGACTCGGCCCGTTGTTCGTGATCGACATCACGTAGGTGACCGGGCTACCAACGGCGACCGGGTTGGGGTCGGCATTGAGCGACACGACGAGATCGACCGCCGGATTCACCGTCAGCGAGACTGTCGCCGAGGGATTGGTGTTGGAGTCGATTTCCATGTTCGACGCCGTCGACGTGAGCGAAATCGTGCCAACGTCGTTTGGCGAAACATAGATCGTGTAGGTCACCGAGCTGCCGGCCGAAAGGTTGCCGATCGTGGTATCAAGCTCGAGCGGATTGTTCGGGTTGATCACGCTGTTCGGCGGCAGCGGATTGTTGGTCGTATTGAGAATCGTCGAGTTGAAGTCAACCGTGTTGGCGACAGTAACACCCGTCGCGTCGTTCGGTCCCTGGTTCGTCACCGTGACCGTGTACGACTCGATCTGACCGAGGAGGGCGGTCGTCGGACTCGGGATGATGCTCACCTGAATGTTCGTCACCGGGGCAGGGGTGACGACGACGTCTTGCGCGAACGACGAGGTGTTTGCGTTCGAGAGATCCGTCACTGTGGCGGTGACGATCTGGCCGGGTGTGACCCCAGCGAGCAAGCGGGTATCGATGGTGCCGATGCCGCTTCCGTCGGTGAGAATAGCGACTTCACCGAGGTAGGTTTGGCCCTGACCGAAGCCTGAGGGATCGGCGGTCGGCGAGCTGAAGAACTGGACGAGGTAGCTGGCGTTGGGAGCAGCGCTGATGCTGCCCGTGACGTTCGTCTGGCCAGCGGCGGATTCGGCAGCGGCGAGGAGCGGAATCTGAATGTTACCGTTGGCGTTATTGCCAATGGTGATGCCGCCGCCCTTGTTGTTGTAGATCGAGTTCGACAGGATCTGAACGCCCGAACCCGACTGGATGTTGATGCCGTAGTTGGTGAAGAGATTGCCGTTATTGGCAATGACGTTGCCCAACGTCGACGGGTCGCCGCCGATCTGCACGTTGAATACGCCGTTGACGACGATCCCCTCGGTCGCGTTACCGAGCGGAGTCGTTCCGTCTTTACCAACGCCGATGTAATTGTTGAAGACCGCGTTGTTTTTCGCAGCAGCGCCCGAGATCGAGATACCCGCTCGGCCGTTGCCCGAGATCACGTTTCGGGCGTTGCCAAGGCCACCGATCTGGTTGCCGGGAGCGCCGTTGATATCGATACCGTCGAACGTGTTGCCGACTGCGAGCTTGCCAGTCGAGTCGGTACCGACGAAGTTACCCTGGATCGTATTCGCGCTGTTGTTGCCTGCGATCTGGATGCCCGTGAGGTTGCCAGAAATCACGTTACCGGCACCGACCGCGGTACCGCCGATCTGGTTGCCTCGCGTATTCGACAGGTTCAGCCCCGTAAGCGCGCCGAACGGTGTCTTACCGTCGGAACCGACGCCAAGGTAATTGCCCTGAATCACGTTGCCGGACGTGGCGAAGCCGAATCCGGTTGTGATCTGGTCAAAAAGATTGCCGGCGATGACATTGCGGGTCTGCGAAGTCAGGCCGCCGATCGTATTGTTGGAGCTCGACATCGAAATGCCGTCGCCGTTCGGGCCGATGGCCAAACCGGTTGAGTCGACGCCGATGTAGCATCCCTGGATGATGTCGCCGCCTTGATTGCTGAGCTTGATACCAATACCGCCGGCGCCGCCCCAGTTCGTGATCACGAGCCCCTGAACGGTTGTGGCACCGCCCTGGATATCGAGACCGGTTGACTGTACAGGCGCGGCCGCACCGCTGAGGGTGACGATCGGCCGGCCGCTGTATCCCGGCTGGGCCGTCTCTGCGTCGATCAATGTGTTCGACTGAAGGAGCGCCGGCAGGGGAGTCAGCGGCGTGATCACGAGACGGTTCGACGGCAGGTTGAACAGAATCGTATTATTGCCGCCCTGGGCGTTCACCGAGTTTATTGCGTCGCGCAGAGTGCCTGCGCCAGAATCACCATTGTTGGTAACGGTGAAGGTTGTCAGCAGCTCGCGACTCTCCATCCGCTCCAACGTCAAGTCGCGACGATGCTTGCGAGAATCCCGGACGGAACGATGCGCGGTCATGCGACGGTCTCCGATTGCGTGCCGGTCCAGCTTCGGTCGCGAGACAGCCCCCGCGATACCGCCCGGTTTGATTTTAAGATGCTAGAGGCTTTGCGCAAAATGGTTTGATTGAAGAGTGTACACAAGGGGCAAGGTTTGTCAAAAAAAAGCGCCGGACGGGCGTCGGCTCACGTAACTTGCGCAACGTGTGTCGGTTTTTCGGCCTTGCTCACCCTGTGGGCACCGCATTCACACATGCAGTACCACAATCACTACGATTGCATGCAGTCATTGATCGGTCAAGGATGTTGACATTATTCAACATGCCTGTAATCGGGTTCCCGAATGGGATTTGCGCCTGTGGGCGGGACAGGCACGTTGGACCCGAGGATGGGACGGCAAAGCCGGGGAGCGCGTAATCGCAGGTGTCTGGCTCAGAACACGGTCGCGATGGGGTTTCCATCACTGCCCTGGCGTACGACGGCGACGATTCGCCGGTTCCTCCACACAACCATGTCTGTGTAATCGTAGCCTTGGCCGTGGGGTTTCTGGAAGCCTGTAACGAGATGGCGGAGAACCGTGGTGAGTGTGTCACCCTCTTCAGGATCGAAGCTGGTAACGAATTCGTCCTCGTGACGCACGACGTATTGACGATCGATCAGAGCCTGATGCTCATGGATTGCCGCCCGATCGTCGTATTCGGCGCCGAGATCTTCGATGCGTAGGCGATGCATCGAGCTCTCCTCTCAGGAAGAAAACCGAGTTTTTCGACCGGCTCCGTTGCCGGGACGAATTCGGCAGCCCCCAACCACCCTCGTTGACCCGAAGGGTGAGTGAGTGCAACCACCACGCGCTAGTCAGTAGAGATGAAAGAATTGCGGCGCGCGGTAAGCGAAACCGAATAGATCGATTGTTCCATTCCTCGGCGCATCGTGCAATAGTGCTGAAATCTTATTTTGTCGATTTCAAATACACTTCGGTTTCACAAGCAACTCTCTTTCACAGACGACTATTCTTCAATGATTTTCACAAGTTGCACAAAGCAGTAAAACTCCGAACCCGCAAAGTCGGGTCCGGAGTTTCTCGTTTGATCTTAGTTTGACGTGATTGTCAGTTCAGAAAACGACGTGAAGCGCCGTGAGACCGCGGAGATTGAAGTTCTCGCGATACACAGGATCCGCGCCGTCGATCTTCATATTCGGGAATCGCTTGGCGAGCGTCGAGAAAACGACCTGACCTTCAATTCGCGCAAGTGAAGCACCCAGGCAATAGTGCGGCCCAAAACCGAACGCGACGTGTTTGAGGTTCGATCGGGTGAGATCGAGTTTGTCGGGATCGTTGAAGTGCGAAGGATCGCGATTCGCCGCGCCCAGCACACAAACGAGCGATTGCCCCGCCGCGATCGCCTGGCCGCCGACGGTGACATCTTCGGTGGCGATCCGCGACGTGAACTGTACAGGGCTATCGAAACGCAACAACTCCTCGACTGCGTTTTCGACGAGATCCGGATTTGATTTCAACGCCTCGAATTGATCGGGGTTTTTTAGCAACGCGCGGGTGCCGTTGCCGATCAGGTTGGTCGTCGTTTCGTGTCCCGCGTTAAGCAGCGTGACGGCGTTGGCGTAGAGTTCGGTCTCATTGAGCTTCTCGCCCGCCTCCTCTGCTGCGGCCATCGCGGCGAGAAGGCTGGTATCGGGCGTGAGCTTGAGCCGTGCGACGATTCCGCGGAGATACTCGGTCAATTCGCCATACGCGGCGACCGCCTGTTCGATGTGCTGCGGCTTAATCGAGGGGCCGGGGTTGGCGAGAATCGTGATCTTGTCCGACCAGTCTTTGAATCGTTCGCGCTCTTCGGCGGGGATTCCCAGCATCGCGGCGATCACGGTCACCGGCAGCGGAAACGCGAGGTCTTCCATCACATCCATCCGGCCGTTCGCGGCAACCTTGTCGAGCATGCCGTCGACCAGTTCCTGAATCCTCGGGCGCATCGCCTCGACCGTCTTCGGCGAGAACGCTTTACTTACGAGCGCACGAAGCCGCGCATGTTGCGTACCGTCGGCGTTGAGCATGCTGTTCGAACGCGATTTCACCATCGCCTGGGCGGCGGGATTATCGGCTTTCGCGAGCGCGTCTTGGCCGCGAGCCGACGAGAAAGTTTTGCCGTCGCGCAGAACATCGTTGATGTCGTCGAACCGCGTTAGCAGCCAGGAGTGCATCCCTTCCACCCACGCGACTGGCTTCTCGGCGCGAAGGCGATGATAGAGCGGATACGGGTTGGCCATTACCTCGGGGCTGAGGAACGGAACCTGGGCGGTGGACATCCGTCTGCTCCTGGTCTGCGTTTTAATGTTCTCGGGCGAACGCCTTCAAAGACCATAGCTCAACATTTCACGGTTCGACAGACGTTGGTTTGAAATCGTTGATCGAGTTTGTAGATGGCCAGAAAATGATTCACACATCAAAACGAAAACGCTCTCGCTGCGACGTTCGAGCCGTGCAACGAGAGCGTTTTCTTGAAGCGTTGGATCTATTCGATCGCGATCAATCCCACTTCAGGATCGCACCGGTATCCGCACTGGTGGCCATGGCAGCGTAGCGGGCGAGATAGCCGCGGGTGTGCTTCGGGGCAGGGGCCTGCCACTTGGCGCGACGGGCGGTGAGCTCCTCGTCACTCAATCGCACGGCGAGCTTGCCGTTCGGGATGTCGATGTCGATGATGTCGCCCTCTTCGATCAGACCGATCGGTCCGCCAACCGCCGCTTCCGGGCTAACGTGGCCGATCGATGCTCCAGCCGTACCACCGGAGAAGCGGCCGTCCGTCACGAGTGCGCATTTGTCGCCGAGATTCACGCCCTTGATCGCGGTCGTCGGCGCGAGCATTTCCTGCATGCCCGGGCCACCCTTGGGACCTTCGTAACGAATGACGACGACGTCGCCCGCCTTCACCTTGCCGAAGACGATGCCGTTGTAGGCATCAACTTCGCTCTCGAAGATCACGGCGGGACCGCTGTGCTTGAGCATCTTGGGATCGACGCCCGCCGTCTTCACTACCGCGCCGTTGGGGGCGAGATTGCCGTAAAGAATCGACAAGCCGCCTTCCTGCGAATAGGCATGCTCGCCGGTGCGGATGACATCGTACGGCTTGAAACCGTCGCCGCCGTCTCCGCCGTTAGGCGCGTTTTCTTCACCTTCTGATTCGAGCACGGCGAGGCCAGCGAGCGAACTCGAGGTCGCCACGCTTGGAACCGTCCACGCTTCGCTGGTGCGTTCATTACCGGGACGAACGCGGGCGAGCAAGCGGGCATCGTCGCTGACGGCCGTCGAGCGGATGTCGTATTCCTTGATGTTCTCGCCAATCGTCTTACCGGTCACGGTCGGCAGGTTTTCATTCAGCAGACCCGGACGAGCACGCGTGACTTCGCCGAGAATTGTATGGATGCCGCCGGCTCGCGCGACGTCCTGAATGTGATAGTGGCTGGAAGGCGCGACCTTGCAAAGGTTCGGCGTCTTGTGGCTCAGTTCGGCGATGCGCTTGAGGTCGAACTTCACGCCGGCTTCGTGCGCAATCGCGAGGATGTGCAACACGGTGTTCGTGCTACCACCCATCGCCATATCGAGAATCATCGAATTGTCGAACGCAGCCGCCGTGGCGATTTCGCGCGGCAGCAAGCCGTGACCTTCGCCCTTGCGGCCGAATTCCCTCGCCATTTCGACGATGCGCTGGGCTGCGCGGTTGTAGAGCGCCTTACGGTCGGCCGAGGTCGCGAGAATCGTGCCGTTGCCGGGCAACGCCATGCCAATCGCTTCGGCGAGGCAGTTCATGCTATTTGCGGTGAACATGCCGGAGCAGCTACCGCAGGTTGGACACGCGGCCTTTTCGATCTCGTCGAGTTCTTCGGCCGAAATCTGCCCGCTCTGCCGCTTCACTCCGGCGACGAACGCGTCGATGAGGTCGACGGTCTTGCCGCTCGCGGTTTCACCGGCTTCCATCGGACCACCCGAAACGAAAACCGTCGGGATATTGCAGCGCATTGCACCCATGAACATCCCAGGGACGATCTTGTCGCAGTTCGGAATGCAGATCATGCCATCGAACTGGTGCGCTTCGATCACCGTTTCGACGCAATCAGCGATCAATTCGCGCGAAGGGAGGGAGTACCTCATCCCCGCGTGGCCCATCGCGATGCCATCGTCGACGCCGATCGTGTTGAAGACGAACGGCACACCACCAGCGGCACGCACGCATTCCTTGACGTAGTTGCCCACCGCTTGAAGATGGACGTGTCCAGGAATGATGTCGATATGACTATTGCAAATGGCGATGAATGGCTTGTTCCAGTCTCCTTCGCCTACACCCGTGGCCCTCAGAAGGCTGCGATGGGCGGCGCGGGAGTCTCCGCGCTTGATGGTGTCGGACCGCATCGACGGGACGGACGATTCAGAAGACATCGGCGCTCACTCACCTTCATTCAGCAAGAATGCGCCCTGGGCGCATCGAGAATCGACAACACGACCGCAAAAGCGGCTCACCACCGCTTGTTCCAGGGATGAACCTTCTATTTTAGAGACGTCGACAGCCACTTCACAAGCTGCGACGGCCCACCTCTTCTGAAGAAACGAACCATTTCGGCCCGACTTCACGCTCTAAACACCAACGGCCAAACGGCTTACAAAACCAATTCATACACACTTGCATCGAGGTGTCCGCTCATGTTGACTGATTGGCGACGACGATCGCATCGACGGCCTACGATGGCATAACACTCTCCCTCATTGATGTGAGTCTGCAGCTTATGAAATGCACGTTTGGATTTGTGGCGGCGTTTTTCGCGTTTCTGGCTCCGCCATTATTCGCGCAAGCAGATCTCTCCGGCGACCTGGCGACGCTCCAGGGCAAATGGACAACAATCGCGCATCTTCCGGGCGGAACACGCTCACTGTCATCGACATTCAGGGCGACACGCTCAACTCGGCCATGAGTAGCGAGGCCGGCCCGCTCACGTCATCGACGCAGAAATTCTCGCTCAACGAGAAGAAATCACCCAAAACGATCACGTTGCTTGCAGGGAAGTTCGTTAATCCCAAACCAGGCTCGCCCGAAGAAAAAATCGGCCTGCCCAAGATGACTGCGAGCTACGAGCTCGACGGTAAGACATTCAAGATGTGCATCAACATTCTGGGCAATACCTTCCCCGCGAAAATTGCCCCTGCACGCGGCCTGGTGATCACCACTTACGTCCGCGGCGAGCACACGATGGACGAGATGATGACGCTGTTGCCGCCGCCCACGACGAACACGACGACCAAATCAACGACCAAGAAATCGGCGATGCCAGTTGAGCTAGCCGGCGATTTGAAGCTGTTGCAAGGTCAGTGGACCAATCAATCGGGTTCGATCAATTTCCAGCACGAAACGCTCGTGATCCAGGGCGATATGCTCGTAACAACCGCGAAACTCGCCCGTGGCGAAGGAAAGTTCGCTGCGCACATTCGTCTCGATGCCAATAGTTCGCCCAAAGCCATTGATTTCATGAATCCGACGGTTGGCACGCGGACTCTCAAGACAATTCACGGGATCTACGAGCTCGACGGGGACAAATTAACAATCCACCGGTCTGGAATCGGCCAGCCCCGCGCGAACGTGTTTCAAAATGGCGCGGCCCAGGGAAATGTTTCGGTCTGGGTGCGCGCAGGTTCGGAAGCCGCGAAGCCAGGTAAGCGACCGCGCAATGCAGGAAATACGAACGCAACGCGAACCACGGCTGGGTCTGGTCCCAACGACTCGAAGGCGCTGAAACGGGCGGTGGTTGGCAAGTCGACGAAGGATTACATCGCCCTGACCATCGACGGCTCAGAACTCCGCATTTATGCCGACGAACCGCACGCCGCAACCTACGACCAGGCGGGTAAACGTCTCACCAACAAGGACGCAGCGCGGATGCTGCAGGAAGGGAACGTCATCGACGTCGACTTCTTCGTCAAACATCCCGCGCATCCGTATTACTTGCTGAGCGAGATTCACCTTGTGCAGGGGGCTTTGAATTAAACTTCGCCGCTAATTCTTCCAGAAGAAGTGGCCGACGAGTAGCCCCGCCACGAACGATATTGCCAGCGCAAGTACCACGAACAGCGACCACGAAATCAGCACCGATTGCGCCAGGACGACGTTGCCATCGCGGCGACGACTCGCTGGTGCAAGTTTGGGGGCTGCGCTGACTGTCGGGGTTTCGACGGTCAGGTCGGGAATCGCCTGCGCTGTTGGACTTACGGGCGGAATCAACAGGACGTCGACGCGTGGGTCAACTGGTGCGAACTTGAAATCAACGGGGCTGCTCGAAGTCGAATCGGCGAGGTTTTCTGGCGGCGCGATGAAGTCGAGCGGTGGGCTCGAGGCTTCGGTCGAAAGCGAGGGAACGGGCTTGTCGAACCTCGGCAGCGTGTACTCGGCTGTTTCGATCGCCGGGGCGCTTTCGAGGTCGATCGGCGGCAGGTCGTTCGAGGTGAGGACTTCGGGGCCTTCAAAAATCGACGCGTCGATTTCTTCCCACGAAAAGCCCGGGTCGTGGCGCGGGCTAGAAGGCTGATTGATGTGTGCGGACTCGTCGACGTTGGGCGTCAATGCGCGAATGGCGTCCTCGAGCGGCGGGTCGGTGGAGGGGGTTGGAACGATCAGGTCGGCCTTGCAGTTGGGACACGTGATCGTCTTGCCCGCTTTGCGAACAGGTGCGCCGAGCAGTTTGTTGCACTGAAAGCAGCGAAATCGCAGCAGATCGTCCGCCATGAATGGCCGCTCCCAACCGAACCGCTTCCGTGCGTTTAGCCGTGGATGACAAGAAGTGCGAGGCGACGCATTCGCCTGTTGTTAGACTACGGAATTCGTACCCGTTACGCCACCCGCGACACGTGGGTGTCTTCGCGCGAACTCGCGAGTCTTGACCACGGGTGCTGGCATGTCACAATGTGAGGTAAAGAGCTCTCGACTGAATTTTGAACCGTGACGGATCGTCATGACCTGGGGGTCTCGCCCGCGCTTGCAGTTCGCGGCGGTGGCAAACCCCGCGATGCGGAGGGAGACCGCTCATGATCGCAGGGTGTCGCCTGACCAATCTCATCGTCTTCGCTGCTGCGATTGCAGCGGCGTATACCGCCGTTGGCGACGACGTCCTGCTCAAGAACAAGACGGTCCTGCACGGGCGGGTCGACAAGGACGACGCGACGCTTCGCCAGATTTCCGACGGCCTGAAACGGATCGTTATTCGCGATTCGAAGATCGAAAAGATCACGCCAGGCGCTGTTCATCCCAACCCGGAGCTGTTCGGCATCGTTCAGCCGATCGAAGTTCACGCCGGCTCGATGCCGACGGCCGCCATCGGCGTGACTGCAAGTCCCTGGAACGAAAAAGGACGCCGCCAGTTTAGCTATTTCGGCCCGCGATCGCGCACGCCGATCGCGATGACTCAGGCGATCATCGCGATCGCACCGCACATCGTCAGGTACCGCGGAATCGACGGCTTCTGGGTCGGCCAGGTTTCGACGACACAGGTTCCCAAGTCGGTCATCATGGGCATCCTTGGGAAAATCGATCGCAAGCAGTTGAACGAACGCCAGCGCATCGCGCGATTCTTGCTTCAGGCTGAGTGGTACGCCGAAGCGAAGACGGAAGTCGAGTCAATCGCTCGCGACTTCCCGATGGAACGCGACCGATCGAACGAGTTGTTGAAGTCGATTCAAGACCTCGACGCCCGCAAGCAGCTCATGGAATTGAGCGTTCTCCGTCGGGCCCAGCGTCCAACTGAACTCCTTACGCGACTTCGCAGCTTCCCGAGCGAAAACGTCGCCCCAGACGTTCTTAGCGACGCTCGCGAACAGCTTCGCAAGGAAGAAGACCTCGCCGCGGCGGATCGACGCCTCGGTGAGTCGCTTCGCGCGGTCGAGGGGCAGCTTTCGTCGACGGTCGCCAAGCAGTGGAGCAAGTCGATCGCCGAGATGCTCCGCGAACTCGAAAAAGCCCCCGACGCCGTCCGTTCGCGCCTCGACGGGTTCGCCAAGGCCGATCCCAAGGCGTCTCCCGAGAACAAGCTGGCGCTGGCGCTTTCGGGCTGGATCGTCGGCAGTGAGGGAGCGACGACGAACCTTTCCGACGCATCGGCGCTGTGGAAAGCGCGACAAATGGTCGTCGATTACCTGCGGGCTGACGACGATTCAAAACGCACCGAGTTGCTCAACGAGCTTCAGGCCCTCGAATTCAGCAAGACGGCAACGAAGGTCGACGGCAAGATTGACCTCGATACGCTGAGCAAGCTCGTCGTGCTGATGCCGCCGGCCTTGCGCGACACGGGCGCGACGGAAGCGGGCAAGCCGGTGACGCATCGCGTGGGGAACGATTCCAACGATGTTCCCACTGAGTACATGGTTTATCTTCCCCCCGACTATCACCCCTTGCGCTACTATCCAACGGTCGTAGCGATTCACGACGGCCGCGGTCCAGCGTCGGCGATCGAATGGTGGAAGACCGAAGCCGCTCGTCGCGGTTATATCGTCATCGCTCCTGAGTATTTGCTCGCTGGCCAGCCGCGCGACTATCAGTTCAGCGACAGCGAACATGCGGCGATCGAACTCTCACTTCGCGACGCTCGCAAGCGATATTCGATCGATTCCGACCGCGTTTTCCTGGGTGGACAGGTTGTGGGTGGCACGATCGCGCTCGACTTCGGCTTCGGTCATCCCGACCTGTTCGCCGGCATCGTGTCGATTTCGGGCCAGCCGGCAAAATACGTCTACGCTTATCGCAAACACGCGGAGCGCCTGCCGCTCTACATCGTTACCGGCGAACTTGCGCCAGCCGCGAAGGAAGCGGTATTCGATGGCTTCGCGCGGCAAATGATTTCCGAGGCGCTCGACGTGACGTTCGTCGAATACTTCCGCCGCGGGCTTGAAGACCTGCCCGAAGAAGCGCCAGCGGCCTTCGAGTGGATGGATAAACGCAAACGCGACGCGACGCCCCGGACGTTCGACGCATACTCTGCGCGTCCGAGCGACGCGCGATTTTATGGCGTGGTGATTCAGGAACTTGGCGAAGGCCGCGCCATTGCGCCTGAAGCTGCCGATGCACTCGGCAAGAATATTCACCCGGCAAAACTCACGGTGCGAACGAGTGCGCCGAGTAACCTGCTGAATATCACGACGAACGGTGTCGAGCGGCTTGATGTTTGGATCAGCCCGAAACTCATTGACTTCAAACGCAAGCTCGAAGTACGCATCAACAATCGCGCGTTCTACAAAGGACCGGCGAAATCCGACCCGGCTGCACTTCTGACCGACCTGCGATTCCGCGGCGATCGTCAGCAGCTTTACTGGATGAAGGTTTCGACCTCACGCTGACACTCCCAAAGCCAACCGCGACAAACCTCCGTAGCGGACGCTACAATGTGACCCAACTCAGGCGAGCCTGAATTGAGGCGACGCGCCTGCGTTTGCGTCCGAACCCGATTTGCGGAGAGCCAGCCCCGTGCCGCTGCCCGAGCCACAGACACCCGACTGGGTGCGTGACGCCGTTTTCTACCAGATTTTCCCCGACCGGTTCGCTCGCAGCTTACACGTGAGCAAGCCCACGCATATCGACGCGTGGGGCGCAACGCCGACGCACCATGGCTATCAGGGCGGCGATCTGGTTGGCGTCGTCGAACGGCTCGACTACCTGCTCGACCTCGGGATCAACGCGATTTACTTCACGCCGATTTTCCAGTCGGCCTCGAATCACCGCTATCATACGCACGACTATTATCGCGTCGACCCAATGCTGGGCGGTAACGATGCGCTTCGACTGCTGCTCGACGAAGCCCATCGACGCGGCATGAAAGTGGTGCTCGACGGCGTGTTCAACCACGCGTCGCGCGGTTTTTTCCAGTTCCACGACATCCTGGAAAACGGCCGCGAGTCTGCCTATCTCGACTGGTTCACCGTGCACGAGTGGCCGATCAACGCGTACGACTACTCGAAGCCGCCGGGCTACGGCGCATGGTGGAATCTACACGCCTTGCCGAAGTTCAACGTCGCATCACCTCCTGCTCGTAAGTTTTTGCTCGACGTCGCGCGGTACTGGATCGATTTCGGCATCGACGGCTGGCGACTCGATGTTGCCGCCGAGATCGAAGACGACGATTTCTGGCGCGAATTTCGTGAAATCGTTCGCGTTGGAAATCCCGAAACCTACATCGTCGGCGAAGTCTGGCGCGAGTCGAAGCACTGGCTGCAAGGTGATATGTGGGATGCCGTGATGAACTATTTGTTCACGCGGTCATGCATTGCCTTTTTCTGCGGCGAAAACACAAATCTTGAAGAACTGGCGACCACGAGTTTCCGCACGCTCGATCCCACCGGCGCACCAGCGTTTCGCGCGGCGATCGAGACACTGTTGGAGCATTATCATCCCAACATCAATGCCGTGCTGATGAACCTGCTGAGCAGCCACGACATGCCGCGGTTTCTCACGCTGGCGAATGGTGATTTGTCATCGCTTCGATTGGCGACACTATTTCAAATGACCTATCCCGGCGCACCTTCGGTGTACTACGGCGACGAGATCGGCGTAAGCGGCGGTCATGACCCGGCGAATCGCGCGGCGTTTCCGTGGCACGATCGCGATGGCTGGGATCGCGAACTCTTGCACGAATTTCAGCGGTTGATCGCACTTCGCCGCGAGCACAGTGCCCTTCGTCGCGGCAGTTTCCGTTTCCTGCACGCTAATGATGACGTGATCGCTTACTCGCGTGAAGATTCACAGGAATCATTGATCATCTTCGTCAACACGTCGACCGAAACGAAGCAAGTGACCTTGAATCTCGATGGTCGACTTGCGGCGATCAACGCGCTAAATGAAGCTTGGACGCACGAACGAATCGTCGTTGAAAACGGAATGATGCGCGATGTTCGGCTTGCTCCAAGATCGGGACGCGTCTTCGCGACGTCGATCGTGTCATGAACGATGAAATCCCACCAGCCTGGCGTTTGCCGATCGGCGTGAATGGATCGCTCTGGCAGTACACGCACACGCCCCGGCTGGCACATGAGGAGGATCACTACTTCACCGGTCATCCGCTTTTCGAACGCGACACAATCGAGCTCGATAAGCGTTTCACGGAACCGGGGCGGCTTGTCGATCTGGGATGTGGTACGGGCCGGCATGCGCTCCGTTTCGCTGGTCGCGGATTCGACTGCACTGCGGTTGAGTTATCGCAATACATGCTCGAGCAAGTGGGTCTCAAAATGGATCACTCGCTCAAGCTTGCGCGCGTTCGCGCCAATTTGTGCCGGCTGGGGTGTTTCCCCGATGGCTCATTTGACTACGCGCTGAGCATGTTCAGCACGATCGGCATGATTCGCGGCGAAGGGGCGCGGCGGCTCGCGTTTGGCGAGATGGCGCGTATCTTGCGTAAAGGCGGCCGGCTGGCCCTGCACGTCCACAATATCTTCTTGAACCTGCGCGATTCGCAAGGAAGGCGCTGGCTGCTCACGCAACTCGGCAATTATCTCAAGCGGTCGCCCGCGTATGGCGATCAGTTGATGAGCTATCGCGGGATCAACGCGATGGAGGTGCATCTCTATCGCTGGGATGAGCTCAATCGCGAGTTGAAGCGAGCCGGATTGAAGATCGAAGAGACAGTCGCCGTCAACGAAATCACGGCGCAGCCAATCGCCGCGCCGTGGTTGCTTCATCCCTTGCGTGCGGGGGGATGGATCGTGTTTTGCCGAAGAGCCTAAAGAGGATCATATTATAATGACACGCCTATTCGGCCCGCGACTGCCTGAAATTAGGTTCGCGGATTGATACCCCGCCTGCCTCCAGATAAGCTTCTTCGGAAATGAGTCATGGAGCGCGAGACAATGCGGGAGAAGTGGATTCTTCTAGCAGGTGTATCTGCAGTCGTTTCCTGGAAACTGCGGGAGCACGCTCTATGGGTCGAAGGCCCGGAGAATGCCTCTCAAGACGGCACTTGCTCTGGGATTGAGGCGCAACTGTCCAATTTCCTCTGCCTCGTATTTGCTTCAGCCGTCTTAATCTTCACTTGGAAGAGCTTAAGGATGAGGCGACCTCTAAGAGACGAAGCCTAAACGCCACTCACCAACTGCGATGATTGTTCGCAACACGAGAACATTTCTGGATTTTTACCTTCCATAATCACGTCTGGCATTCGCTTATTTGATTCTCGGCTGCTCATCTACTAATTTAGATCTGATAGTCGAAACCGTTCAATGAAGCCGGAGTTTCGGCATTGCGGATGCGCAACCGCGGATCTTCGATCGTCACCGTCGTGTACGGAGCGACCGTGCGAGTGATCCAGGCCGACGAGCCGATGATCGCGTGCTTGCCGATCACGGTACGTCCACCGAGGATCGTCGCGTTGGCGTAAATCACCACGCCATCCTCGATCGTTGGGTGCCGCTTTGTGTCGCGAATGAGTTCGCCGGTCGATTCGTCGCGCTGAAATGAAAGCGCGCCGAGCGTTACGCCCTGGTAGACTTTCACATTTTCACCGATTTCGGTCGTCTCGCCGATGACGACGCCGGTCCCGTGATCGATGAAAAACCTCCGGCCGATTGTTGCGCCGGGGTGAATGTCAATACCCGTTTTGGCGTGGGCGTACTCGGTCATCATTCGAGGAATCAGCGGCACGCCGAGCTTGAATAGCTCGTGGGCGATCCGGAAGACCGTGATGGCCGCGACGCCCGGATAGCAGAAGAGGATTTCGTCAAGGTTCTTCGCCGCAGGGTCGCCGTCATAGGCGGCTCGAACGTCATCGGCGAGCACTGCGCGGAGGTCGATCAGCGATTCGAGGATGCGAATTGCGATCAACTGGGCGTCGCCCTCGAAGTCGGTTTCGAGTTCCTTCGCCTTGCAGTCGTGGCGAAACGCGCGGGCAATCTGTTCGGTAAGGCGGTCGTGCAGGCTGTGCACGAGGTCGCCCACGTGATAGGCGACGTTCCCCATGTGCAGGTCTTGCCTGCGTCCGTAACCGGGAAAGAGAATCTCGCGGATGTCGCCGAGGATTTCGGTGACGACCTTGTAACTGGGCAGGGGGCTATGACCAAGGTGATTGATCGGCCCACATTCCTCGTACGTCTCGACGATCCGTTCCGTGAGCGCGGGTAAGCCTTCTTTCAACCTCAAGTCGGTAGCCATTGGTCTGATTCTCTCCGCCCGCGACCCACTCACGAGAATTCGCCAGACATCGCCCTTCGCGAAACATTATCGCGTCGAGCGATCGGGAATCAAATATTGTATGCCGCGAGCGCAACCTGAGCAATTGGCGCGGCATCTCATCGATTATCGGCATAATCCGCTCGATCGTTCGTCTATTTGCCAGGTTGTTAAAGGCTTTCCATCTGTTTGATCAGAAACGCGCGGATGACCGGATCTTCGCTAAGGCCAATCGCTTGCGTAAAGGCTTCGACTGCGGTGGAAAACTTGCCAAGCTCAACGAGCAAATGCGCGCGAACGGCCCAAAAGGGCTGATAGCACGCAATCAAATTCGTGTCGATGTGTTCCAGTGCCACCAGTCCGGCTTCGGCGCCGTGGGCCTGACCAATCGCCGCGGCGCGACCGACAAGGGCTCCCACCGTGGGCCAGCGTGCAATCAAACCATCGTAAAGAAATGCCACGGCTGGCCAGTCGGTTTTGCCGGTGAACAATCGCTGGGCGTGAACCGACTGAATCGCGGCTTCGAGTTGATATCGGCCGATTTGCTTAAATTTTGATGCACGAACGAGGCAATCCTCGGCCTGGCGGATGAGCGTGCGATCCCAGAGATCGACATTCTGTTCGTCGAGGGGAATGTACGACCCGTCGGAGCCGCGGCGGGCGTTGCGTCGGGCTTCGCAATGGAGCATCAGGGACAGCAGACCGAGCGCTTCGGGCTCATCGGGCATGAGATCGGCCGCAATTCGCGCCAGCCAAACAGCTTCTTGCGCGAGACCATGATGATGTTCGTTGCCGCCCAGAGCATCGGCCCGTCCCGTACCGTATGCGGCGTAAATCGCATCGAGAACCGGTGGAAGCCGTTCGGGGAGACTTGCCTCCGACGGGATTTCGAAGGGAATGCCGGCGTCGCGAATCTTGGTTTTGGCTCGGCCGAGCCGTTGCCCCATCGCGCTCGGCGAAACGAGAAACGCGGAGGCGACGCGGGCGGCGTCCAGGCCGATCACCGTTTGAAGCATGAGCGCGGTGCGCGACATGGCGTCAATCGCCGGGTGGGCACAGACGAATAGAAGCTTGAGACGTTCGTCGGGAATCACATCATCGATCGATTCAAAAGTGGTTTCATGCTCGAAATTGTTTTCAGGGTTCGAGATAAGTTCATGAACGGCATCGGCGCGCCGACGGCCATTTCGCGTCGAATCGAGCAATTTCCGCCGCGCGACGGTGAGCAGCCAGGCGTCGGGTTGATTGGGCACGCCTTCCACGGGCCAGTGCTTCAAGGCCTGGATGAAAGCATCCGCGAGCGCATCTTCGGCGGCAGCCAGATCGCGCGAGCGCGCCGAAAGATACGCAACGAGGCGGCCGTAGCTCTCCCGCGCGGCGGTTTCGGCCGCGCGGCGAGCCTGCTCGGCATGGTTCACTTCGCACCAACGCCAGCTTTGTCGGCCGAAACCGTGTCGGCCGGCCGCACGACGTTGCAAGGCCGAACTTCCACCACGCCCCCAGTAACCTGGGCGGTCGGGCAACGGCCGGCCCATTCCAGCGCGGCGTCTAGGTCGGGAACTTCGATCGTAATGAAGCCGGCGAGTTGCTCCTTGGTTTCGGGGTAAGGGCCGTCCTGAACGAGGCGCTCGCCACTGGCTGTACGAACGGTCGTGCCGGTTGACGCGGGCCGAAGTCCCGAACCAGACACCCAGACGCCCGAGTCGCGAAGCGCCTGGCTGTAGGCCCGCCACGCTGCAAAAAAGCCGGGGGCTTCGTCACCCTGGCGGGCTTCGAATTCACCATTGGTCTCGTAAACGAGCAGAGCGTATTGCATCGGAAATCTCTCGCAAAAACAGACGGCTATCGAGTCCATTCGCATGGCCCACGCGCCACGCTCGACTCCATGACGAATGGCGCGCGGCGATTTCGACAACCAAATCCGCAAATCTGCGAGTGACTGAGAAAGTCTGCAATTGCTTGATCCAAACGAGAGGCGATTTCCTAACCAATTCGGTCGCGAGTCGAACGGGCAAAAGCTATCATTGAGTTTCGGGATTTCGCTCGCACTGGTTTCATGATGTTGCCGGCTGGAGTTGTTGATGAATCATCCGCCGATGGTCTCGCCGCAAATCGATCCGACGGCGATTTTTGAGCTTTTTCGCGGCAGTTATGGGACCGAGCTCCTTACCGCAGCCGTGGCCCATTTTCCTCTATTTCGAATCCTGAAAGACCGCTCGCTCGCCCCAGATGAAATCCGGCGCGAGTTGGGCCTGGCCGAACGCCCTGCGACCGTCCTCCTCACCGCGCTCCGCGCCATGGGACTGCTCGCAAACGAGCGAAGCGGCCTCATCCGTTTGACGGAACTCGCACGCGACCATCTTACGCCGGGTGCCCATTTTGACGTCAGCGGCTATATCGGCCTGGCGGCGAATTCACCGGGCGTGCTGGGAATGGTCGAGAGCCTGACGACGAATCGGCCGCTGGGGTCGCAAAAGGCCGAGGATGGCGCGGCGTTCATTTACAAGGAAGGGATCGAGTCGGCGATGGAGCGCGAGGCTTCGGCGCGGACTCTCACCCTGGCACTCGCGGGACGCGCGAATAACGTTGCGCCTGTGTTGGCCGAACGCTATCCCCTCGAAGGCGTCGGCACGCTGCTCGATGTCGGCGGCGGAACGGGGATTTACTCGATCGCCTGGCTCTTGCGCCATCCTGAGTTGCGGGCGATCGTCTGGGATCGGCCCGAAGTTCTCAAGGTCGCACGCGAGATGGGCGAACGCCATAAAGTGCTCGACCGCATGGAGCTACGTCCCGGCGATATGTTCCGCGACTCTGTACCGCAGGGCGCCGACGTGATCCTGCTCTCCAATATCCTTCACGACTGGGATGTTGCAGAGTGCAAGATGCTTTTGCACCGTTGCGTGCACGAATTGCCGGTGGGTGGAAGGCTGCTGATTCACGACGTCTTTTTGAACGATGCGCTCGATGGTCCTTTGCCGATCGCGCTCTATTCAGCGGCGCTATTCCAGATGACTGAGGGCAGGGCATACAGCGCGGCCGAGTATGGCGGATGGCTGGCCGAGTTGGGATGCGTGGCATCGCCGGTGGTTCCAACGTTGATCCATTGCGGGCTGCTGGCGAGCACGAAAACCGAGGATGAGGCGCTCGTGGGACAGTAACGCGGCGATGGCTCTGGCCATAAGTCCACTGTTAAAAACGGATTGGATTGGTTACCCTTGC
Organism: uncultured Isosphaeraceae bacterium; assembly: GCA_945957605.1. Lineage (GTDB taxonomy): Bacteria > Planctomycetota > Planctomycetia > Isosphaerales > Isosphaeraceae > CAMFLR01. Next base: position 365,759 of record CAMFLR010000001.1, on the reverse strand, counting down.
TCGATACGCTCGGGGTCGAGCATTTTCTTTCAGGGAGCAGTGCGCACCGCCATGATGATCAAGGCCACCGACATTCGCCGCGGGATGGTTATCACGATGGAAGGAATCAACTTCGTCGTGGTTGATTTCGCCCACCATACCCCCGGCAACCTCCGGGCCATGGTTCAGACCAAGCTTCGCAACATGAATAGCGGTGCTTTGATTGAAAAACGGCTCCGTTCGGTCGATACGATCGAAGTTCCTTACGTTGAAACCAAGGAATTCGAGTACCTCTACTCCGCCGCCGACGAACACGTGTTCATGGACACGGAAACGTTCGACCAGATTTCGTTCAATAACGACATTCTGGGCACCGCGATGGATTACCTGCTGCCGAACAGCAAGGTCTCGGTGATGTACGTCGCTGAAAAGCCGGTCTCGATCGACGTCCCCGCGACGATCGACCTAACCGTCACCGACACGCCCCCCGAACTCAAGGGTGCCACCGCGACCAACCAGTACAAGGAAGCGACGCTCGAAACCGGCGTGAAGGTTCAAGTTCCGCCATTCATTCAGGTCGGCGAAAAGATCAAGATCGACACGCGCACGGGTGAGTACGTCAGCCGCGTGAAGTGATGTTTTGGTGAAAGCCGCAAAATCGTTTGGCCCCTGGGCTGGATTCCAAGATCTACTGGAGGTGACGTGTGCTCCCGCGTCACCTCCTCTCTTAAACTGAATCGCTGAGTCGAATCCGCGAGCGTAAATCACTGCGGCGGCTGATTTTTTGCGCGCAGCGTTGACACCGAATTGAATGATTGTGAGAGGACTCGACGACACCTCTAGCCGAGACATCGGGGAAGTGAGGAAGTCGCACGAGCGATTTCGGTAAACCGAGAGATGGCAGAAGATTCGGGCTTGGTTCTTGACTTGGGTCTTGCGTACGTCATCCTAAAGTATTGATTAATTAAGGCGATCGCGCCGTCTGCACGCCGACGAACCTCTTCCTCGCCGCGGCCCGACCGGATTGCCCCACTCACACTGCGCAGCCGCATTTCCTCCCGAAGATCTCCGGAGTGATGATGTCAAACGCTTCAGTCCCCCTCCGATTGCTGGTGATTGGTGCGCATCCGGACGACGCCGAATACCGCGCTGGCGGACTCGCTGCGCTCTATCGCAAGCACGGTCACGCGGTGAAATTCGTTTCGGTCACGAACGGAGAGGCCGGGCATCATCAAACAACAGGTCCGACGCTCGTCGCGCGGAGACGCGCCGAATCACGCGCGGCAACCGAGCCGCTTGGGATTGAAGTCGAGGTCTGGGATAACCCCGACGGCCGTCTGGTGGTCGATCTCGACCGTCGCGAAGAGATGATTCGCGCGATTCGTAACTACAAGCCCGACCTCGTTCTGACACATCGCCCCAACGACTACCATCCCGACCATCGCGCCGTCAGCATGATCGTGCAGGATTCGGCCTATTTGCTGACGGTTCCGGCCGTCTGCCCCGACGTGCCGTTTTTGCGTCGTGACCCGGTGATTGCCTATCTCTCGGACGATTTCCAGAAACCGTATCCACTCGACCCGACGGTTCTCGTCGACATTTCCTCGGTATGGGACGCCAAAATTAGCTTGCTGGATGCGCATGCGTCGCAGTTTTACGAATGGCTGCCGGCGAATATGGATCGCTTCTCCGAGGTTCCTGAGACTCGCGGTGGCCGGCGGCAATGGCTCGATCACAAAATGCAGGATTCATCGCGGCGACTGGCGAATCGGTTCCGCAGCCGGTTGTTTGAAATGTACGGCGATTCCTGGGGCGGCGGCATCGAGCTAGTGGAAGCGTTTGAGGGGTGCGAGTACGGGGCGAGGCTGGATCCGGCGAACATAGCCCGTCTGTTCCCGTTTCTGCCGGGGTGACTCAACCGAGCGCGCTCGGTAGAATCGCTGTCGCGCACGCTTTCCCAACTTGCCTGTCCACGGTAGCGGAGCCGAACTCTTGGATGCCGTGACGCGTTTGCTCGCCGACCTCGTGGCGATCCCCAGCGTCAACCCGATGGGTCGACTCCTGAGCGGTCCCGAATTCCTCGAAGGCGGAATGTCGGACTATCTTTGCGACTGGTTCGATCGCCTCGGCGTCCGATATATACGACGTACAATTGCGCCAGGACGTGATAATATCCTGGCGTATTACGAGGCGCCGAATTCGCATAAAACGATTCTGTTCGACGCCCATCAGGACACGGTGCCAGTCGAAGGAATGACGATCGATCCATTTCGTCCCGAAGTGCGCGAAGGCCGGCTCTACGGGCGCGGGGCGTGCGATATCAAGGGCGGCATGGCGGCGATGCTGATCGCCTTCGAGCGGCTGGTGAAGGAGCGGCCAGCGGGTTCGGCGTCAGTTGTGATGGCGTGCACGGTCGACGAGGAATTCACGCACATCGGCTCGAGCGATTTGGCGAATTACGAGCACGGCGCGAGCCTGGCAATCGTCGCCGAGCCAACTCGATTGGACCTGGTCGACCGTCACAAAGGCGCTGTGCGTTGGAAGATCCGCACAAAAGGCGTCGCTTGCCACAGTTCGACGCCGCATCTCGGCAAGAACGCGATTTACCGGATGGGCGAGGTGCTTGGCCATCTATCGAGCTATGCGCAGTCGCTCGGCAAGGAGCGGGTTGATCCCGTGCTAGGGCCGGCGACGCTTTCGGTTGGCCGAATCGAGGGCGGGCAGAGTGTGAACGTGGTGCCGGATTGGTGTCATGTCGAGATCGATCGCCGAGTGATTCCCGGCGAGGATCTGGCTGAATGCCAGGCGCGGGTGTATCGGTATCTCAACGAAAAGCTCGGAGATATCCCCGATATTGAATTCTTGCCGCCCTGGGTGCGCATGCCCGCGCTTTCGCCCGAACGCGGTGGATCTGATACGTGGCGTGAAGGTGTTGTTGATGCGATTGCGCATGCGACCGGTCGGACACCGAGCGTGATTGGCGTGCCATACGGCACCGATGCAGGTCCGCTGAGTGAACGAGGATTGCCTTGTTTTGTACTCGGACCGGGGGATATTGCGCAGGCGCATACGAAGGATGAATGGATTGAGCTTGATCAATTGCGAACTGCGGTTGAGGCGTATTTTGAGATTGCGAAGCTTGTTGGGTGATAAACACTACGGCCGGCACTGGTGAAACAACTTCGGTTGCGAGTAGTACGGGGAGAGCGACTAAACTTTGTCGGTGGCTGTCGTGTCTGCTAAGATCCAATTGAATGGCAAATTGAAGATCACGCTGAAGCAGCGAGACTCTAGGATAATTCGCCACCGGCTTTGCCAGTGATCTTCTTCGTCTCGTCGGAATTGCAGCGCACCGGCGATGCCAGTGGCACCGGTACGAAGCGCCTTCATCTCAATTCTTGTAGTTTTCCGAATCCGAAGGGAAGAAAGACCAAGCCATGATGACTAATGATTTCACAAGTCTCATGCTTGCCAACTCTGCTTCGGCGTCGAACGATCAACTCGCGGACGCTCCCGCCGCGGTCGTTTCGGAAGTCGCGTCTTATTACATGCATCTCTTTCGTCATTTACAGGATCAAGATCGCGCGACGATCGCCAACGGAATTGGTCGCGAGCGGGCCGTATTGGAGCAAGCATTCGCAACTTCGATTTCGAATTATCGCACGTGGCTCGGTTCCGCTTTGCAAGTCTTGGAGCGAGCAAGGTTTCAGCAATCAAGGGGCGAGTCGGTCGCGGGTTTGGATGATTTCCAATTGATGATTGAAGAGGCCGAGTCCATCATCGAGAATTCGGACGTCGAAGTGCCTTCGTTCGATCCAGTCACATTTGTGCCAACCGGTAATCCGGATCGCGAATCCTACGGCGAATAATCGAGAGGCGAACAGTGGCCTCTCTTTCACCTGGCCGCATTTTTTGGGCGGTTTCCACTTCAAGCACGCGGGGAAACGGGTCACGCCGCCCCATGATCGTTATTAGCGATCCTGTCGACATTGCCTCGACGGGGCAGGTGCGTGTCGTGGTGTGTTCGACCAAGATCAGCAAGCCGAAGCGCGATGTGGATGTAGAGTTACCTTGGGCTGCCGACGGCAAGTCGCTCACAAGACTTCGGGAAAGAACAATCGCAGTTTGCGACTGGATCGATTGCATTCCCGTCGCGGGTATCATGCCGGATGATTACGCGGGGATACTCAAACGGGCGAAACTCGAGGAAGTTTTAAGTCACGCAAAGTCCCATTTGTCTTAACGGACGAGGAATCGGGATCGCAGAAACGCAAAAAGTCCCAACCATCCGAAAGAGGAGATGGCTGGGACTCGTGCATTGTGAGCGTCAAAATCATCTCGCGAGGAACAATCAGAAGACGTCGAGCGTGTAGTGGTAGCCCGAGTAGAACTTCATCTTGTTCAGGCCGTGGATGCCGCCATTCGGGTGACGGATGCCGAAGACGCGCTTGCCACCGTAGAAGTTGTGGTAGAGCGGGCCCTGGATCTGCGGCACAATCCGCTGCTCGCGCGGGTAGAGATAGTACCCGTCGTAAAGCGTGTTATATTCAAAGCCGTTGCCCGGAACCTGGGGCGGGCTGTACGGCCAGTGCAGGTAGTCGTTCCAATCCTGGGCCTTGGCCGGGTTGACCGAGCTAACACCCATCAGGGCGACGGCCAAAACGAATGACTTCAAGATCATTGAGCGAGACACGTTCCACCTCCGTGTAGGGAACAATTTCCCGGACGAACGCCAGTATGACACCCAAAAATCCCTCGTGCGGAAATTCGGTGAAAAACTTTTCGAACCTCCGCGCGATTACGCCGGTCGATCGCGGCTTGCCGGTTAATGCACTCGCGCTGTCGCTCTTTTTCCTCCTCGCGACCTCTGCATTCGTCAGAGCCGGCGAAAACGAACCGCAACTCGCCGCAATCAAAACGCATGTCGAAACCCTCGCTTCGCCCGAATACGGCGGACGCGCAGGAGAAGTCGCAGCCAAATCTCGCACCTATCTCATTGAGGCGTTTCAGAAACTCAAGCTCGAACCGCTGTTCAATGGCTCTTGGTATCAGGATATTCCAGGACGCGAGGCAGGAAGCGTTGCCGGACGAAACGTCGGCGCTAAGATCATTGGCAGCGATCCCAAGCTTAAGGACGAGTGGGTGATTGTCGCCGCGCATTTCGATCACGTCGGAGTGATCAACGGCGTGCTCTTTCCCGGCGCCGATGACAACGCCTCGGCAGTCGCGATGCTGCTTGAAACCGCGCGCTGTTTGCAGCAAGGCGAGAAGCCCAAACGCAGCGTGATGCTCATCGGCTTCGATCTTGAAGAGCGTGGACTCGTTGGCTCACGCTATTTTGTCGAGCATTCGCCGGTGCCGCTCGACCGCGTCGCGCTATTCGTCACTGCCGACATGATTGGCCGGGCGCTGGGTGGTGTTGCCAAATCATATGTGTTCGTGATGGGAACCGAGCATTATCCGCCCAGCCTGGGATGGGTGAAGAAGGCCTCGGAGGCCGAGAAGCAACTCGACGTTGGCATTCTCGGCGCCGATTTGCTCCTGATCGACCGGAGCGACTACGGTCCATTTCGCTCGCGGAAGATTCCCTTTCTGTTCTTTTCGACTGGCGAGAATCCGTGCTATCACCGACCGACCGACGTCGCCGCCACACTTGATTATCCCAAGGCCGAGGCGATTAGCCGGGTGATGTACCGGGTGATTTTGTCCGCGATCAACGCGCCGGCAAAGCCAACCTGGACGAGTCCGGCGCAGATCGACGTTGCCGAAGCAAAAACACTTCGCGACATTTTCAAGCTTTTACTGGCGAATCGCGATTCGATGAAGATCGGTCGCACGCCGGTTTATTTGATGGAGAGCTCCTTCAAGTTGCTCGACACCGTGATTGAGCGAGGATCGGTGACGGCATCGGAGCGGGCGAGTTTGATTCGCGTCGCGCAGATCGTCATGGCGGCGGTCTTCTAACTAAAGTTATCCATCGGGCGAAGGGAGCATAACGTGTCGCGACGACGGGCGAGCGAGGATGCAATTCTCGACGCGATTCTGGCGGCGAACTCGGGACGAAAAAAGGCGGTCGTCCAGACAAAGCTCGACAAGATCGCGATCGGCGTGTTCCCTTTCTTCCGCGCGACCAATCATCTCTTCGCCGACGAGTGGCACAAGATCGGCCCGCTTCAACCTGGTCCCAACGGTCTCATCTGCGGCGATCTTCATCTCGAAAACTTTGGCGCATATCTCACAGATGAGCACGAATGCCATTTCGGCATTAACGACTTTGATGAAGCGTATGTTGCTCCTCTCGCTTATGACCTCGTGCGGTGCGCGGCGAGCACTTTTCTGGCGGGTGAAGATTGGAAGCTATCGACAAGCGTTTCGGCCGGACTGGTTGTCGCGTTTCTTGACGCTTACAAGCAAGGCGTGGCGACCAGCGCGGTTACGGGGAAGGTCGGAGAGATCGTTTCCAAATCAGCGCACGGGCCGATTTTGAGCCTGATGACGCCAACCGCCGTTGCCGATCGCGACAAGGTGATTGCTGATTACACGCACGCCTCGGGAAAGGGCGGGCGGAGCATCAATACCAACCACAAGTATGGTGCGTTGGGGCGTGCCAGGCGCAAACAGATCGAAGACGCGTTCAAGCAACTTGCGGCGAGTTCGCCGGCGCATCAATCGATCGAAGTACTCGACGCAACGACGCGAATCGCCGGCCTAGGAAGCCTCGGGCTGAGACACTACCTTGTGCTCGTGAAGTGGCAGGACGGCGAGGATCGTTTGCGCCTGCTCGACATGAAGGAATCGGTGCCGTCGGCACTCCGAGCGTTCGTCAGGGAAGCCCAGCCGATCTGGGGTCCAAATGAGGCGTCGCGCACGGTCGCGGCTGAGCGGCTGATTCAGGGGAAACCGGGCAGGGGGTTGGCCGCCATCGACATGGGCGAACGCTCATTTCGGATTCGCGAGATGGTGCCGGACGAAAATCGTTCCGACATGGCGAGGTTGCTCGCCGGCAAAAACGTGTCCGCGCACCTGCGCAAGGTGGTGGGAATCGCGGGTTCGATCGCGGCCTGGGCGCACGTCAAAGGAATTGAGGCGGCCGGGACGGCGCACGTAGAAGAGTTGAACGCTTGGGCGAACGGCGCCACGTTTGATGCGGTGATGGTCGCTGCCGCTCGCGCGGCCGGTCAGGCACGCGAGGATTTTGACGCCTACGTCAACGTCATCAAGAAGGCGTCGGTGCGAAAACGGCTTGGGCTCGGACCGTGGAAAAAACCGGAGAGCACGCCGAACTCGCGTCAATTATGAAAGCGTTCCAGGTTTCCTGGCGGCGGCGGTGGAATTCGGCGCTCGAGAAACATTCGCCGATTGTCGGGTAGCGGTTGATTCGGGAAATCGGGCCGAATCTGGAGCGGGCCAAGATTCTTGGGCGGCTCGGGAATAATGTCGAGACCCAAGCCCGGCTGAGGGGCGTCGAAGTTGCGGTGATCGGTCGGCTCGATTGGCGCAGCGTCTTCCTTTGCCGCATCGGCCTCGAGTCGGGCGATGCGTCCGAGCGCATAATCGGTCCAGCCTGCATCTGGGGCGGACACCTTCAAGAGCGAGACGCCTGACGAAGACTCCTCGATCACTTTCCGCGATCTCGTCGTTTCGAGCGATTTGAGGTACGCCAACGTCCCGCGTGCGCGTTCGAAGTCGGAAAGGCCGACGAATACTTGCGCTCGGAGATTGAGTAGCCGCAGACGAAGATTTGGATCAGCCTCGTGCGTCTCGACGGCTTCGATATCCTGAAGCGCGGCCGGATAATCTTCGCGGAGGTAGTCGAAGATCAGGTTCGCGAGTTCCCAACTCGGCTCGTTCGCGGATTTGTCGATGAGGTCGTGACCGATCCGGCCGAATCGTCGGAAACGGTGAAGCGCTTCGGAATTGAACTCGAGTTCACCGGGCATCGGCGGCGCGATCGGGCGTTTGATCGCGTGGCCTGCAACGATCGACTGGGGACGAAGCTCGCGAACGATTTGATCGGCCGAAGTAAGCACCATCGCCGTCCAGGCGGCTCGGAGATCGGCGTCGGGAGTGAGCGGGACGAGTTGCCGGGAATCGAGGTCGCAGAGCAGGGGAAGGCCGTTGAGCCGGAGGGCAAGCATTGCCCCTGAAGGCTTGACGTCGAGGTTGTTGACCGGCGAGAGAGCGAGATTCTCGATCGACAGAGTCGGGTCGAGCATCGGGAATTTGTCGACGACCGAACGTTCGCGCGGATGGAATCGGCTGACCTGCGAGGGCTCGTTGGCGATCGAAGTCGCGAAAACCACATTCTCGCCGTCGCGATCGGCTGTGACCGACGTCGAATGCAGGATGCGATCGCCCGACGTCGTGGCAACTGTGGTCAGTCGCTCTGTCTTGTTGTCATCGACTCGCACGCGCCAGAGTTCGACTTCCTCGGATGGCGGCGTCGCGCCACGTTGAGTGCGGGCGCGAGAAAGCGTGATCACTGTCTGGCCGTCACGGGAGAAAATCGGTGGGGCTTCGAGGTGGCCGACATCCGCCAGGTGCCGCGACGCCCCGAAATGGCTGTCAAGAAGTTCGAGCCAATCTTCGTCGCCGGTGCTGACGTAGAGCAACTTGGTGCCGTCGGGCGACCAGGCCGGGAGCATCGCGCCATCGAGCGATTTGATCAGGCGTCCAGTATCAACGCGAAAAATCGCCACGCCCATTGGCTGAATGGCGGGAACGGCGATGAACTTGCCGTCGGGACTCCATGCCAGCGTGATCTTGGGAAGCTGGCTGATTTCGTGCGGCAGGTCGTCGACGGCCTTCGTCAAGAGCACGCGACGGTTGGTCGTGTCGCGAATGACGATCTCGGCCGTTCCACGTCCCTCCCGGCTGGGAATCATCCGGACGAATGCAATCGATCGGCCGTCGGGACTCCAGATGGGCGCAGCAATCGTTCCGACGGCGTCCTCGATGAGAACTGATTTCCGGGTTTGAACTTGCGTTACCCAGAGCCGCGAGCGTTCCGAGAGTTTGGCGGCGGGCGGTCGAACATCGCCAGTTTCTGTCGAATCGTTCGAAGGTTTGAAGAACCAATCGACGGGGAGGCGAGCGGGTGCGGGCGGTGACTGGTCGACGTACGCCACCCACTTGCCGTCGGGCGACCAGGCGAAGGAAGAGCCCGCGCGAGCGTTCGGCGCGAGCAGGAGGGCCACGAAGGCGACCATGCCGGCGATTCGAAGCCAGGGAGGATTGAGGCGTTGCGACACCATGCCTGCCCCCGCGATTCGAGGTCGAGACGCACTCCCTGAGCGCGGAATCTCCGTCTCCTCTATTCCGAAAAGTATAGAGGATTGATTGCACGGGTTGTAGGGCGGTCCTGCCGATTCTTCATCACTGATATCAGAATTTGGGCAATTTACAAAATTCACGGAAACTTAGACGGTTGGTTTGACCCTGCGGATTGGGAATGTAGACTCTGGGTGTTCGGCGAATTTCGAGCCGAAAAGGAGCGGTCGGCAGGGTAGAGATACACTTGTCAGGGCGCGAAGCGCCTTCTACAATGTGATCCTTGCCTAGGAATTGCGTCGAGAGGCATGACCTGCTTCGCGATGTTCCCTCCTGTTGACGACCGGGTCTTTCGCCATCTCTGGGGTCTTCCATGCGTTTCGTATTGATCGACCGGATCACGGAATTGGTTCGCGGCCAGTCGCTCGTCGCCGTCAAGAACTTGTCTCTTGCGGAAGAGTATTTGGCTGACCACTTCCCGGGTTTCCCGGTGATGCCGGGGGTTCTCATGCTCGAGGCCCTCACCCAGGCGGGGGCCTGGTTGATTCGGGACATGGAAGACTTTGCCCATAGCGTGATCGTTTTGAAGCAAGCCAAAACGATCAAATACGGCAGTTTTGTCGAGCCAGGCCGCCAGCTTCAGCTGAAGGTCGACCTGGTTACGAATACCGATACAGAAACGACGTTCAAGGGTGTGGGCACGATCGACGGCACCGAGATGGTGAAGGGGCGCATCGTGTTGACGCGCTACAACCTTCGCGATCGCGAGCCGGGTCTGCACACGACGGATACCCTGATCACGTCGAGCCTTCGCGACCTTTTCGCCACCTTGCGGAAGGGGTCGGTCGGCGCCCGTGCAATGCTCCGCGAGCCTCAGAAAGAGGCTGGAGATGTTGTCCTGACAACGTCAACGAAGGGTTGATCGTATCGCTGCGGTTCCGGCTGGCGTTGCAAGCTTGAACGGAAGAGAGCAATATAGGAACGCCGCCGGATTCTCTCACGCCATCCGTATATTCAGAAAAGACGATTGGCGAACACCGCTACCTGGTTAGACCCCGGTTGAAGTTGCTCAAACGGTTTCGCCGACGATTTAAGGCTGGACCTGCATCGCGGCGGACGAGTCATGGTTACCAAAGGGGTCGGGAGGCCCGACCCAAAACTATCCCGAGGATGTCATGCCGACACAGCAAGAGATTTTGGAAAAGGTTCAGACGACCCTGGTTGATGCGCTCGGCGTTGAACCGGAAGACGTGCAGGAAGAAGCGACCCTCCAGGGCGACCTGGGTGCCGAATCGATCGACTTCCTCGACATCGTGTTCCGTCTCGAGCGGAATTTCGGGATCAAGATCCCCCGCGGCGAGCTGTTCCCCGAGAACGTCGTGGCTGACCCGGACATGATCGCGGACGGCAAGCTGACCGCGAAGGGCGTTGAAGAGCTCAAGACTCGCATGCCCTACGCCGACCTCAGCAGCTTCGCGGAAAACCCGGAAGTCGACCGGATTGGCGACCTTTACACTGTCGACATGCTGGTCAAGTACGTCGCCAGCAAGCTCTCCTGACGACGGTCCCAAACCGCGTGAGGGAATGCGCGGCCGTATCATGGGCGTCTCGTTGTCGATGCGATCGGTCTCCCGCGCGGGCTCCTTGGTTGAGTCCGTGCGGGTTATTTGATCCGGCAACCGACCGTAAGTTCGCGAGGGGAACGGTTTTAGGAAACGTTCCCTTACATTGATCATTCTCCTTTTTAGGTTGCTCCGCCGCCCATGCGTTGGATCTGGATCGACAAATTCCTCGAGTTTCGCAGCGGTCAGTTCGCTCGCGCGATCAAGAACCTGACGCTCGCGGAAGAGCATCTGCACGACCACTTTCCCGGCTATCCGGTGATGCCGGCCTCGCTGATCATCGAAGGGCTCGCCCAGACGGGCGGTATCCTCGTGGGTGAAGCAGGGGGGTTTGTCGAGAAAGTCGTGCTCGCCAAGATTCCTCGCGCCGAGTTTTTTGGCGTGGCATGTGCGGGCGATCAGCTCGTCTACGAAGTCACCTTGACCGACCTGCGCTCCGAAGGGGCTGTGGTCGAGGCCAAGGCGTTTCTTGAAGGCGAATTGCTCGTCGACGCGGAGATTGTGTTCGCTCACCTGGATAACTCCCGGGCGAACCAGATCTTCGGGCCGAAGAATTTCGTTTTCACGCAACAACTGCTGGGCGTGCTCGACCTCGCCAAGGCGCAGGAACGCGCCAAAGCAGCAGCGGAAGCGGATAGTCACGCCGCCAACAACGGCCTGCCTCAACCGCCGACCGCTTGATCGCGCCATTACACTTCCGGTGAAACCCGGACGGTGAATCGTCCGGCACCCAGATTCTCCTTTTTGACAACGCTGGGCGAAGCTTCCGAAACCGCGTCGTTTTGGCCCGTCCTGTGGAGTTGGATACGTCTCCAATGCAACGTTCCGAGCGCCGCGTGGTTATCACTGGGCTAGGGCTGATCACTCCGCTCGGCATTGGCACCGAGGCGGCCTGGTCTGCGCTCGTGGAAGGGCGAGGAGCCGTCGGGCCTCTCAAGGCCTTCCCCGTTGAAGGGTTGCCGATCAACGCCGGCGCGGAAGTTCACAATCTCGACGCCAAGTCGCTCGTCGATCCCAAGCGCAAGAAGGCGTTTGGCAAGAACACCAAATACATGGCCCGCGACATCCAGCTCGCCGTCGCTGGCGCAGAGCTGGCGATCGCAGATGCCGGATTGTCCAACGGAGGCGTCGATCCGACACGAATCGGGCTCGACCTTGGGGCCGGCCTGATTTCGACCGAGCTCGACGAGCTCGCTCCGGCGATCAACTTCGCCACCAAGCCCGACCAGTCGTTCGACTACGAAGTCTACGGCCGCGAAGGCATTGGGCAGATCACGCCGGTCTGGCTGCTCAAGTACCTGCCCAACATGCTCGCCTGCCACATTTCGATCTTCCTGGATTGCCAGGGACCGAGCAACTCGATCACCGAAGCTGAAGCCGCGTCGAACGTGGCGATCGGCGAGGCGGTGCGCATCATCGCCAAGAATCGCGCCGATGTGATGATCACAGGCGGTGCCGACTCGAAGATTCACCCCCTCAGCCTCATTCGCATGGCGCTCCTGGGCCAGATGTCGAAGTGGGAAGGCGACCCGTCGCAAGCCTGCCGCCCGTTCGACACCCAGCGCAGTGGTTGGGTCGTCGGAGAAGGGGCGGGCATCATCATTACCGAAGAATACGAACACGCGAAGGCCCGTGGCGCCAAGATTTACGGCGAAATCCTCGGCTTCGGCTCGGGTTGCGACGCGGCACCGAACGGCGGGCTCGACCCCGACGGCATCGGGACCGAAATCGCTATTCGTGCGGCGCTGAGAGACGCTGGGCTCAAGCCCGAAGAGATTGGCCACATCAACGCGCATGGCGCTGGTGCCGTCGAGGCCGACCTGGCGGAAGCCCGGGCCATCACCCGGATTTTCGGTCCCAACGGTGTGCCGGTTACTGCCCTCAAGGGTTACATTGGCAACAGTGTTTCGGGCTCGGGGGCGATCGAACTGATCCTCAGCCTGATTGGTGTAAATCAAGGATTGATCCCTCCCACCCTCAATTGCGACGAGCTCGACCCTGCCTGTGAGATCGACCTCGTGCGCTCACAACCACGGCCGGTTGAAAACCGTACCTTCATCAATACGAATCTCACGCGGCATGGCCAGGTTGCCGCCTTGGTTGTGCGTGGTGGTCAAATTTAGCGAATTGGCGATCGGTCCCAACGGCTCGTTTTGACTACAAACGAGTTGGCGTCCGCTTTCCGTTCCGGCGAGGAAATGGGTCATGCAGCGTCGCGTTGTTGTCACGGGCATGGGAATGGTCACGCCGATCGGCGGCGATCTCGAGTCGACGTGGAGCTCGCTTCTGTCCGGTAAGAGCGGCGTGGGCAAGATCACGCTGTTCGATGCCAGCACCTTCCCTACGCAAATCGCTGCCGAGGCCAAGGCATTCAACCTCGCAGATTACATCGACGACGCCGAGCGCTGGGCCGAGCACAACCGGAACACCAAGTTTGCCATCGCCGCCGCCAGCATGGCGATGAAGGACTCGAAGCTCAACGATTACAAGGACCTCGACCGCGCCCGGTTCGGCATCTACCTGGGCTCGGGTGAAGGTCAGCAAGACTTTCCGCGCTTCGTCAGTCTCCTGCATGAGACCTCGAAGAACACCGGCAAGGTCGACACCGCCGCGTTCACGCGCGAAGGCGTTAAGAAGCTGCATACGATTCACGAGGCTGAGCAAGAGCCCGGCACGCCTGGCGGCCACCTCGCCAGCGTCTTCGGTGCGCGAGGCCCTAACGCGAATTGCCTCACCGCGTGCGCAGCCAGCTCGCAGGCGATCGGCGAAGCGGTCGAAATCATCCGCCGTGGCGACGCCGATGTCATGCTCTCGGGCGGCACCCACAGCATGATTCACCCGTTCGGCGTCACCGGCTTCAACCTGCTCACTGCGCTTTCGACGCGCAATGATGAGCCGACGCGTGCCAGCCGCCCGTTCGATCGCGAGCGTGACGGCTTCATCCTCGGCGAAGGGGCGGGGATGGTGATCCTCGAAGAACTCGAACACGCCAAGGCCCGCGGCGCAACGATTCACGGCGAAGTCGTCGGCTACGGCTCGACCGCCGATGCTTTCCGGCTTACCGACACGCACGAAAACGGCCGGGGTGCCATCGCGTGCATGAAGGAAGCCCTTGCCGAAGCTGGGATTACGCCCGCGGATGTTGATTATATCAACGCCCACGGCACGAGCACGTCGGTGAACGACTCGGTGGAAACGCTTGCCATCAAGCAAACTTTCGGCGATCTGGCACACAAAGTGCCTATCTCGAGCACGAAGAGCATGATGGGGCACCTGATCGCGGCCGCCGGTTCGGTTGAAGCCATCGTTTGCCTGCTGACGATTCGCGACGGAATCATGCCCCCCACCGTGAACCTCGACTACCCCGACCCCGAGTGCGACCTCGACTACATCCCGCACGTCGCCCGCCCGAAGAAGGTGGACGTCGCGTTGTCGAACAGCTTCGGTTTCGGCGGTCAAAACATCTCGCTGATCCTCAGGCGCTACGCCGGTTGATCGCGAGAGTGATAGACTCGTCTCTAATGTAATCCCACCGCACAATCTTTCCCCGCAGGCGGCGGCTGCACCTTCGGCACCACGAATATCCAACGGCCGTCCGCCCCGGAGTTACCTTCGTGCCTAATGTCGTTTTCTGGTTACTCGTCTCGGCGGCGTTTTTCGCCCTCATGGTCGGCGCATTCCTGCTCTACGTCCATCTTCGGTACACGAAGATCGTCGGGCGGATCTTCGAGGAGAAACCGCTGTTTCTCCCGCTGCGGATGACGCCGATTCAGGACTGTGAGAACGTCAAATTCTCGACGCGCGACGGTCTGACGCTCGCCGGCACGTATTTTAAAACCACGGCGCCGAGACGCCTTGGAATCGTCGTGTTCTCTCACGAATTCCTGGGCGATCGCTGGAGCTGCCTGGCTTATGCCGGCCATTTGCGGGCCGCCGGATTTGACCTCTTCAGCTTCGACTTCCGCAACCACGGTCAGAGCGATTCCGAACCCAACTACAACCCGCTCCAGTGGGTGTCGAACCATGAGTTGTTCGACCTTCGTGGTGCGCTCGCCTATCTGCGTACTCGTCCCGACTATGATCCCGCTGGCGTGGGCCTTTTCGGTGTGAGCCGCGGCGGTGGGTCGGCGATTTGCGTAGCGGCGAAGGATCCGGGCGTGTGGGGTGTGGTGACCGATGGTGCATTCGGAACTCGAAGCACCATGCTGGCTTACATCATTCGCTGGGCCGAGATCTATGTGCAGGCGAAATCGATCTGGGCCGCGATGCCGCACTTCGTGTTCGAGTTTCTGAGCTGGGCCGCGCGAAAGCGGTCGCAAGTTCGCCTGCATTGCCGGTTCCCAAGCGTCGAACGTGGAATCGCTCGGATTGCACCGCGGCCGTTGTTCATGATTCACGGCGAAAAAGACGCGTATATTGGGCCGAAGATTGCCGAAGGATTGTTTGCACTTGCTGGAAATCCCAAGGAACTCTGGCTCGTGCCCAAGGCGAAGCATAATCGCTGCCGGGAAAACGCCGGTCCTGTGTATTATGAACGGGTCGCCGAATTCTTCCTGCGCAACGCGCCTCGGGCGTCTTCATCGAAGACGTCGACGCCTGTCGCCGCGAGTGAAGAGAGCGAGCCGGTTGTGGGTGTCGACCAGCCAGCCGCCGTGCCGACGATCGCTCCCGTAGTGCCGATGACGATCGCAGGCAACGCTCTCTCTCCTGGTTGACGAACGGACGAGGTCGGCGCGCCTCGAGGTTGAACAGCCGCCTCTTCCCACGACGGATCGCCGCCATTCATGCTTTATCTCATCCGCAAATATGCGGGGGTCCCTCTCATCAACCGTTCCCGGCGCATGGCGCGCCGGTTTCTCGCCAAGGCGGCCCGGGCGGACGAGTTCCAGGAACGGTTGCTTCGCGAGCGAATCGCCCGCCACGCCGATAGCGACTTCGGCCGCGATCATCACTTCAACGAGATCAAAAACTCGGCCGACTTCCGCAAGCGCGTGCCGATTCGCGGCTACAGCGAGCACGAGCCGTACATCGAAAAGGTCCGCCAGGGCCAAACAAGCGCCCTCTTCGGTCCCGGCACCAAAGTTTTGATGTTCGCGATGACTTCGGGCACGACCAATCGCCCGAAGACGATCCCCATCACGCGCGACTCGCTGTTCGACTACCGCCGAGGCTGGCTGATCTGGGGAATCACCGCGTTCGACGCCCACCCCGACATGCTCTCGCGCGGGATGAAGCCGATTCTCCAACTCGCGAGCGACTGGCGGGAAAGCTATACGCCGGCAGGCATCCCCTGCGGTGCAATCACCGGCCTGACGTCGCACATGCAGAGTCCACTCGTCCGGCTCACTTACTGCATGCCGGCCGCGGCGTCTCGCATCAAAGATATCGAATCAAAGTATTACGTCGCCCTTCGCAATGCGGTCCCGCACGACCTCGGCACAATCATCGCCGCGAATCCAAGCACTATTCTCGCGATTGCTCGCCTCGGTGATCGCGAAAAACAAACACTGATCCGCGACATTCACGACGGCACGATCGACGCCAAGTGGAACATCCCCGACGACGTCCGCAAAGCAATCTCCTGGCGCACAGCGTTCCCCCGGAAACGCACGGCCAAACGGCTCGAAGAGATCGTCAATCGGACTGGCCGCTTGCTTCCCAAGGACTACTGGCCCGCGCTTCAGTTCGTGGCGAACTGGACTGGCGGCACGATGGGCGCTTACCTGCGAAATTACCCGGAATTCTTCGGCGATAAGCCGGTGCGCGACGTCGGGCTGATCGCCTCTGAAGGGCGATTCACGATCCCGCTGCAGAACAACTTCCCCGGCGGCGTGCTCGACATCCAGCACCACTATTTCGAGTTCATTCCTGAAGACCAGGGCGACGCCGACCAGCCGGAAACCGTTTCGGCCACCGAGTTGATTCAGGGGCAGCGCTATTTCATCCTGCCGACAACCAACGGCGGGCTCTATCGCTACCACATTCACGACCTTGTCGAATGCGTCGGCTTTGAAGGTAAGGCGCCTGTGCTCGTCTTCCTCAACAAGGGCGCGCACTATTCAAGCATGACGGGCGAGAAGCTTTCCGAGTTCCAGGTCGTCGCCGCCGTGAACGAGGCGCAGCGGGTGCTCGATCTCAAGCTGGCGTCGTACATCATTCTGCCGAACTGGGCCGAAACGCCCTATTACAGCTTGCTCGTCGAGTCGAACGACCTGCCGGCCGAGATGAGCGACCGGCTAGCGCACGAGGTTGAAACGCAGCTTGGCCGGGTGAATCTTGAATACCTGAACCGTCGCGAAACCCTGAGACTCGACCCGATCCGTATACGCCGACTTCCCGCCGGATCGTGGGCCGATTTCCAGCGCCGGCGACTCGCCCGCAGCGGCGGAACCGTCGAACAATATAAACAGCCGTGCTTGCTCTCCGACCTGGAAGCGATCAAAAGCTTTCAGTTCGTAGATGGTTCCGAAACTCCGGCCTGAAAAGGCAATTTCGGACCGCAATCGCACGAAAACACTGGTAGCCGACGAGTTGGCCAGCGCGCCTCGCATGGAAGCACGCGCCTGCCGCTTGCGTCAGAGTTGTCTTGTACAGATGTGGGGATTCTGGTACCAGACTCGTCGGCGCAGTCCCTTGCTGACTCTCCTCGGCCCGGGGAATCTCAGTAATCCCCACTTTGGGGGGATCCAATTCAATGCCTTCCGCGATGGATCGCTCTTCACTCGCCTCGAATCGCATGATGCAAGCCGCCCTCCGACTCACGTGCCTCGCCCTCATTCCGCTTGCTGGCTGCTCGGAAATGAAGGGGATGGTACGCTCGCCGTTCGCCCCTCGCACGGCTGCCGCCGACTCGGCGTCTGGTACTGATCCGTACCTCGCCGGTCACGAAAAACGTCCCAACGCCAACAACGAAGCGCTCCTCGCGAAAGCGTCGAACGCGCCTGTTTCACCGGACAGCGGCCCCGTCACGCTCGGAAATCCGGAATCGGCCGTCGCGACACGCGACACGCCGATCGTCCGCTCGACCGCCCATCCCGCTGTGACCGAAACCCAATCCGTCACCCAGACGCCGGCCAATCAGCTCGCCGCGCTCGAGCCGCCGACAACGACACGTCCCGAGATCGCCGCACCCGAGCTTGCACCCCCCGCGAGCCGGACTGCAGAGCTGGCTGCCCCTACCCAACCTGCGAAGCCGCAAATCGACATCGGAACGGTCGTGAAGATGTCGAAGGAGCGGATGGCGAAGCTGACGAACTACCAGGTGCGAATCAACCGCCAGGAGCGGGTGGGCGACGCGCTCCAGCCTCCTGAAGACGTGGTGCTGAGCATCAGACGAAATCCGAAGGCAGTGCGGCTGGAATGGACGGAAGGGTCGCACAAGGGACGCGAGGTGATTTACGCGTCCAACGAACCTGGCGGCCTGATGCACGTCCACTCGGGCGATACGCTGGTGCCTGTGCCCGACCTGACCCTACCACCCGACAGCGCGCTCGTCATGCGGAACAGCCGGCACCCGATCACCGAGGCGGGATTCGACACGATTCTCCAGCATGTCGAAGACGGGCTTTCGTCGAAGGATCCACGGGCAAAGAACACGTTTGAGGGGCTCGAAACACCCGCGCAAATCGGCCGTCCGTGCTACAAGCTGGCCCGTTTGACCCCCAAGAACGAAAACTGGCTGGTCTACATCGACAAGGAAACGCTCTACCCAGCGCTTGTCGAGGCGCGCGACCTCAGGGGTGAACTGCTCGAACGCTACATCTTCCGCGACGTGAAGGGCAACCTGAACGACCTGGCCGCGAACGAAGCGTTTGACGCGGGTGCACGATGGAAGTCGGGCACGACCTCCGGACTGCTCGGCCGGATCGCCCGCGCAACGAGCGGGGATGCCAAAACGACATCCACACCGACCCAGCGATAACTGCCATTTCGGCGCTGAGCTGTCCGATTCGGCGAGGCTTTTTGAGTAGGCAATCTCAAAAAGCCTCGCCGTAAATCTTTGGTGCTATAATAAGTTAGAGTTTCGATTCACCGAAGGGACTTGCAATCACGTCCCCAAGGCGCAAGACTTGCTAGCAGCATTCACGCGCAGACGGTCGCCTTGATTTGTTTCGACAACCGCGTTTGCATGACTCTGGATCATCCGTTCTCGATTCTGGTAACCGACGACGATCCCGCCGTGAGGGAGACGTTTCGGGATATTTTTGAACCGGAAGGGTATCGAACTCTTCTCGCCAAAAGCGGCGAGGAGGCAATCGATATCGTTCAGGCCGAGGATGTGCACGTCGCACTCATGGACATGCACCTGCCGCGCATGTCGGGTCTGGAGACAATGGCGATTGTCCGGCAGTTCAAACAGTCGCTGCCGATGATCCTCATCTCGGCCGACAAGGACGATGAGCTGCTACGGCGAGCCCTCTCTGCCCAGGCGTTTTGCGTTCTCGCCAAACCGGTAAGCCGCAACGTGGTGATCTATGTCGTCTCGCGTGCGCTGACGAAGTTTTATTGATCCTTCCTGGCGCAACGCCATGCGGTCCCATACCGCTCGAATCTGGTTCATCGTTCAAACGCTCGTCTTCGCGACTTTAGCGAGCGCACACGATATTCCCAACGCTCGCGTCGATCGGTCGACGCAGGTCGTTCTCGCGCCGGGAAAACTGACCGTTCACTACGAAGTGAGCCTCTCAGAGCTAACGCTCACGCAAGATTTGCGTGGGCTGATTGGTACGCTTCCCGGTAGTGACCGGCTTGCGTGGTTCAATCGCTACGGCGCCGAAGTTGGTCCGCTCAACGCACGTGGGTTCGTCATTCACATCAATGACGAGCCTGTCGAGCTCGCATTCCAGACGTTTGACGTCGTTGTCGAAGAACACCCGCGGTTTACGTTTCATGCCGATGCGTCGATTCCATCGCAGGGAAAGCTTCGCGTCTTCGACTCGAACTACGCCGCGAGCGAGGGGACAAGCCGCCTTGCGCTTCGTGCAGAAGAAGGCGTAGTCGCGTCGGGCGACTCGCTGCCAAGCGACGTCCAGCAGGTCCTGATCGTTCCGGCCTGGGAACTCACTCCGGCGCAAGAACGCAGGACGAAATCGGTTACGGTCGAATATCGGACGCAACCTGTTTCGCCGATCCGTGTTGCGAAAGAAGAAGCAGTCGCGAGTCAGCCATCGCAACCGAAGCCGGATGGCTTGACGCGCCTGCTCGACGAGGCACCTGGCCAAGCCTTGCCAGTTGTCTGCTTGCTGGCGCTTGTCCTTGGTGCGGCGCACTCGCTCCAGCCAGGTCATGGCAAGACATTGATCGTGGCCGGTGCAATCGGTCATGCCGGAGGCCGTTGGCGCGGTGCGTTGCTTGGTTTAGCAGCGGCGACTGGGCATATGATCTCTGTCAGCGTCCTCGCGGGGTTGCTCTGGCTCACACGCGATACGCACTACGAGCGCTGGAACAGCGTTATCCTGAAGGCGACTGGATTCTGGATCGCTGCGATGGGTCTCTGGAGGCTGGGCTACCACCTTGGTGATTTTGGACAACAGCCCTCACAACCGCATTCAAACCCCGCACACAGCCACCGCGGCATTTTCAGCCTCGGCTTCGCCTCCGGTCTCATCCCATGCTGGGACGCCGTCGCGTTGCTTCTCATCGCGGCTGCCGTCGGAAGGCTGGGACTTGGCCTCATCTTGCTTGCCTGTTTCAGCTTAGGTATGGCGGCCGTTCTGGTTTCGGTCGGGATGCTCGCGACCCGATTCAGCAAGCATGCACGCAATAGTCAGGCGTGGTCCTGGCGACTTGGCGTAACGTCCGGATGCCTGCTTGCAATCATTGGTGCATTGTTATTAATTCGTTAATTAGTCACTTTACGTTGACTTGGCAGGCTGGGTTATCGCAATTTCGCGACTCAGTGCTTATCGTGGATTGTCTGAGGTCCCGTGCGCGCGGGATGAGCGTGCGAGCGACTTGATCGAGCACTAGGAGGTAGATGATGGCCAGCCAGGTTCGCGACTGGAGTTTGTTCAAAGGACGAGAGCGGCGTTCGAGCGGCGTGGCCCGAGCCCGAAGAGGCCGGTCGCGGCGGCTGGGCATTGAGGGATTGGAACCGCGTGCATTGTTGACGACGCTTTTGGCGCTCACCAACGACGATCACTTGCTACAAATCGATAGTTCGGCGCCCGGGACGATCCAGAAAACCATTACGATTACCGGCGTGCCGACAGGCGAAAAGATCGTCTCGGTGGCGCTGAGGATCGCGAACGGCGACCTCATCGGTTTTGGGTCTGACAACAAACTTTATGATGTTAATCCAAGCACCGGAGTCGCAAGCGCGATCTCGACCACGGCTGTCCCCGGTCTCGTTGGCCAGCCCGCGATCAGCGTCGATCCCGTCTCCGACGTCATCCGCCTTGTGAACGACTCGGGCCAGAATTTTAGGCTCGACCCGACAGATGGACACATCGTCGCAACCGACACGCTGCTCACTTACGCAGCGACCGACACGAATATGTCTCAGTCGCCAAACGTGACCGCCATCGCAAACACGGGTATGTTCACCGGCGCGACGAACACCACGGTTTACGGGATCGACTCGGGAACAAACACCTTTGTGAAGCTAGGCGACGTCAACGGCAACCCAACATCACCCAATTCGGGCATTCTTCAGACTGTTGGCTTGCTCGGCGTCACAGTCAAAGAAATGATGGGCCTTGATATCCCTGGCACGATAAACACGGCATATGCCGCAATGACCGAGACGAGCGGAAGTACGCCAGCCCTGTATTCGATCAACACAACGACCGGGGCCGCTACGAAGATCGGCACGATCGGTAACGGCACAGTGACGATCCTCGGTCTCACGAACCCCAAATTGGGCGCTACACCATCCGCGCCTAATCTCGCGGCATCGAGCGACTCGGGGGTGTCGAATAGTGACCATATCACAAACATCAAGACGCCCGTCATCACTGGCACTGCCGATCCCAACGCGACGATCATTGCCGAGGACCCGAATTCACATACGCAGTATGGCACGGGAAAGGCCGATGGGAACGGCAACTATTCGTTCGCACTCGATCCACTAGTTGATGGCACCTATACCGTTTCGGTGCGTCAGACCAACGGCGCAGGTCTCAACAGCGCGGATTCGGCCCCTCTGTCGCCCGTGCTCGTCATCAAGACCTCGGCGCCTGCTCCCGGCGTGCCCCAGTTGATTTCGTCGACCGATACCGGTCTCTCGAATACCGACCACTACACGCGCAACAACACGCCGGCGGTGTCGGGCAGTGGCGAAATTGTGGGGACCACCGGCGACATCGTCTCGATTTATGCGAACGGCGTTCTCGTGGGCCAGGGAGCGGTTCAAGCGGGCAACGTGTACTTCATTCAGCTCGGCCAATTTACCGACGGCACCTATCAGGTTACCGCACAACAGACCGACGTCGCCGGCAACGTAAGCCCGCTTTCCGGTCCGATGACCCCGCCGCTCATCATCGACACCTCAAGCCGGCCCACTCCCGCTGAAGCGTTCATCAATCAGGCGTACCTCGACCTGCTTGGCCGTCCGGCTGACCAGGCCGCGTTTGCCACCTACACCCCGCTGGTCACTGGTCCTGCGGGTCGGACCGCCGTTATCCGGGGCATCTTGGCAACGCAGGAATACCGCCAGCATGTCGTGATCACCGACTACCAGACGCTGCTCCACCGGGCACCCGAAGCGAGCGCGATCACGATCGGTGCGAATTACCTGCTGACTCACACTGATGAGCAGTTGAAGGCGGTTCTTGTCGGCTCGGGCGAGTACTATCAACTGCACGGCAACACGAACGCGTCGTTCCTGGCAGCGATGTATCAGGACCTGCTTGGTCGCCCCATCGACCCCACCGCGCAGGCGAGATACCTCAACGCTCTCGCCGGTGGCGCGCTGCCGATGAATCTCGCGCTTATCGTGCTCACGAGCCAGGAAGGATTTACGGTCACGTCGACCAATCTCTTCCAATCGCTCCTGCACCGCACTCCCGACGCAGCTTCCGTCACCAACATGGTGAGCTTGCTAACCAAGGGTGGCAAGGATGAGGACCTGATCACGATCCTCGCCGGTTCGCAGGAGTACTATCAGAACTCCCGAGGTTCTGACACCGTCATCAATCAGTGGATTACGCAGGCGTATCGCGACCTCCTCGGCCGCGTTCCCACCGACGCCGAACTTGCGAGCGCCAAGGCTCAGCTCAATACTGGCGCTACGCCTGCCTCGGTCATCGCCGGTTTGCAGGCGACGCCGGAATATCTCACGATCCTCATAAACCAGGCGTACGGGTCGATTCTCGGCCGAGCTCCCGAGGCCTCTGCCATTACCGGCGGCATCGCTTACCTGAGCGGTGGCGGCACGGTTCAAGGACTCGAGGCGCTGCTGTACGGTTCAGACGAGTACTTCGTGTCGACTGGCGGCAATACGAACGCAGCCTTCCTTGCATCGCTCTATCAGAACATTCTCGGTCGAGCAATCGATTCAGGTGCAGCGGCCGCTGGTCTCGCGTATCTCAATGGAGGCGGGTCACGCGTCGCGCTTTCGCAAGGCCTGCTCGAAAGCCTCGAAAGCTCGCAGCGCATCGTGCAATCAATCTACGTAGCCTACCTCCGCCGCAACGCAACGTTTGCTGAAACAACGGCGGCGGGCTCGGCACTCAACCGCAAGGCACTGACCTACCAGCAGGTCATTGGGATCGTTGTCGGTTCGCCGGAGTATTTCTCCGACCTGTAAAGTCGCCTGTCGCGGAAGCAGTTCGTGGCGTAGAATTCTGGCACCATGCCCAAAATCACGCGTCTCGAGCTGTTTCATATCGCCGTTCCGCTCAAAAAGCGGATCCGTCACGCGTCTCATGAGCGGGCCTCCAGCGATAACCTGGTGGCCCGCGTCGTTCTTGACGACGGCACGAGCGGATTTGGTGAAGGCGTGCCCCGGTCGTACGTGACCGGCGAAACGATCGACACCGCGTTCGAGATGCTCAGCACCTTCGACGCAGCGCGGGCAATCGGCAATCCCGCCAGCTTCGGCGAGTTGGTCGGGCGGCTGAAAGAGCTTACCCTTCCTTCGATCGCCAACGACCCGCGTGGCATGTTCGGCAACGCCGCACGGGCCGCCCTCGAAGTCGCCACGCTCGACGCGTTCAGCCGCTTCTGGGGCGAGAGCATTGGTGCAGCACTGAGAATCGCGGCCAATTCGTCAAGCATCTGCGATCAACCCCACAAAGTACGCTACAGCGGGGCGATCACGGCCGAATCGAAGTGGAAAGAACGGATCAGCGCCGTCAAAATGCGGGCTTATGGTTTCCATCAAGTGAAGCTCAAGGTCGCCGTCGCGGGGCAAGACGACCCCGCTCGCTTGCGCGTGATTCGCCGCCTTCTCGGCGGAAAGACCGATATCCGCATTGATGCGAACGAAGGTTGGAATGCCTCTGAGCTAATCGAAAAAGTTGGACCGTTACGAGCGTATCGGCCAAGCTGCCTCGAGCAGCCCGTGCCACACTCACAGGTGGACGAACTGACCGAATTGCGACCAACGCTCGGCATTCCGGTGATGCTCGACGAATCACTCTGCGGATTCCCCGATGGTCTTCGCGCAATCGAGCGAAAGACCGCCGACATCTTCAACGTTCGCATATCCAAATGTGGCGGCTT
Organism: uncultured Isosphaeraceae bacterium; assembly: GCA_945957605.1. Lineage (GTDB taxonomy): Bacteria > Planctomycetota > Planctomycetia > Isosphaerales > Isosphaeraceae > CAMFLR01. The sequence continues at coordinate 341,223 of CAMFLR010000001.1, read as the reverse complement.
GCTTCCTTCGCTCAAGCTGATGGAATTGGCACAGAGTGCCGGACTGACCAATCAGCTCGGCTGTCACCCAGGTGAGACGGGGATTCTCTCCGCCGCCGGACGGCAACTCGCGAGCCACTTGAAGACAGTCCGATATCTCGAAGGTTCTTATGACAATCATATTCTCGCGCAAAATGTCATTCGCGAGGATATCACGTTTCGCTACGGCGGCTGGGGGAAACCGCTCGAAGGCCCCGGCCTCGGCGTGACAGTCGATCTCGACCTGCTCGCGGCCATGACGGCACGCCGGCACGAGGTAAGCTATGAGTGAAAACGGGCCTGCGTTCGAGTCGCACGTCGCATCGGACGGATACTCGCTGCACGTGACGCGATGGCCCGCATTGGGCACGCCTCGCGGGCGCTGTGTGATTTTGCACGGCGTACAGAGCCACGCCGGTTGGTACGAGAATCTCGGTCGAGTACTCAGCTCGCGGGGATACGAGACGATTTTTCCCGATCGCCGTGGCTCGGGAAAGAATCACGTCGATCGTGGGCACGTTTCGTCCTCACGCCGGCTGGTCGCAGATATCGAAGAGTTGGTCGCGAGCGATCGGAAGAATGCGCCGGAGCTACCGACGGCCTTGGCGGGAATTAGTTGGGGCGGCAAGCTCGCAGTTCTCGCCGCAGCGAAGCGGCCCGATCTGATCGACGCGCTCGCGTTGATTTGTCCTGGACTGCATCCGCGGGTCGATGTCGAGCGCCGTGAACGACTCAAAATCGCCTGGGCCTTTTTCACGAACCGCCGCAAACACTTCCCGATCCCTCTGGCCGATCCTGCACTTTTCACGGCGAATCCCGAAGGCCAGGCCTTCATCGCTGCCGATCCGCTCAGCCTCCGAACCGCGACCGCCGCGCTCCTTGCAGCAAGTCGTTTCATCGACCGAGGCGTGCGGCACGCGCGAACGAAGGTGCGTCAACCTTCGCTCTTGATGCTCGCGGCGCACGATCGAATCGTTAATAATGCGAAGACGCTCGAGTACTTCGAGTCGCTACCTGCAACCGATCGCACGGTGATCGATTATCCCGAGGGCCACCATACACTCGAGTTTGACGCCGATCCCTCGAAGTACGCGAACGACCTGGCCGATTGGCTCGATATTCACCTTCGACGCCCTTCTTGACAGCCATTCGGCCTTCCCGAACCGTCTTGCTCCGATTCGTGTCCCGACAATAGCCCGCACCCGGGCAATGGAGGCGACGATGAACTCCGAGAAGCGCGAGTTGCGTCAGTTGAAACGCGAGATCAAGCAGGCGGGGAGCCAGCGAAGGCGGCGGCAGCTCAAACGCGACCTGATCGAAAACCCGGAGGAAGCGCATCACTCCGAGTTCGATTTCGGCCGGTATCGTTCGGCTGATCTCAACGGACTCGATGGCAAGCGGTCGCGCGAACACGGCCGCTAACCACCAAGATGATCGTCAGCTCAGCGAGTTGGATCCGGAGCGGTCGCAGGCTTGGCCGCTCCTGGCTTTGTCGGCGGGTGAGCGAGGAGCACTCGCGCGGCGAAGACCCACGATTCCGTCGGGGTACGAGGGCCGTTCCGGCCCTTCACGTCGTTTTTGTACGAATCGACGAGATCGTCGAGAATAATCGTTTCGGGCACCCCCCAGTATCTCATGCGCTCGATTCGCCCGCCCGTGCTGAGTCGCGCCGCTGGTCCGGTCAAATCCCGGTTCATTTTTACGTGGATTTCGGGCGTCGTGTCACGACCGTAGCGATTGCACAGTTGCTGGATCGCTGCCCCCGAACGGCTGCCCTGTTCGGCGATGATCTTCCGCAGGTCCTCATGGAAAGGCGCACGGTCTTCGGCCGCCACCTTGCGTGACGCCATCACGAATTGAGCCCTACGTTTTTGAATATCGCGCGGGTCAGGGTTGAGCAAGTCGGGACCATCGCTATCGATGCCGGCGCGGACCGCCAGGCGACGCTCTGCCTCGCGCTGCTGCTGTTCGAGCATTTCCTCGTTGGGCTCGCCAATGCCTGCCTGCGCGGCCGAAGGAGTCGAGTCGCGATTCGGTGGCACGTAAGCACCATCGTTGGCGTTGTCCCTCAAACCATTTTTTGGCTTCCCTTGTGTCGCAAGCTCGTTCGCCACGACCTTCGCAGCATCGGGATCGAAGCCGATTGCGTCGCGCTTCACGGGTGGAGGAGCCGGCACCTCGCCGCCGATGGGTGTCAACACTGCGACGCCCGTATTTGGTGCCTCGAGCATTGGCGCAGATGCGGGCGTCGATTCGATCCGAGGCAAGGTTGGTGCAGGTTTCGGGGCCGGTGCAAGGGCTGCTTCCGAAGGTGCGAGGGAGCCAGGCTTTGGCAGCTCAGATTTGGGCGCCGACGCGCTGGGTGATTCCAGCTTCGGCGACGGTGTTACCGGCCCGGCAGGTTCCGCGGCAGGAGCAACCGGATCATCCGTAGGAGCCCCGACTTCCGCTTCGTCAGTCACGGGTGCCGGTTCGCCAGGGATTGAAGGGCGAACGGAGAGATCGGGCCCGGGATAGGGCCCGCTCTTCAAAGCGACCACGGGTGCCGCAGTTTTTTGACCTGGCACCTGGTAAACCGTGGCGACCAGTTGCGAACCTTCGGCCGAATGCTGCACGGTATCAACAGTCGTCGCGACGCTCGACCCGGGCGCAGCCGATGTGGAAAGCCGGGGGAACTCCATCGGTTCATATCGGCGGTAGCCAATCACTGCCAGAACCGCCACGAACAGCAGCAGCGGCGGTATGACCATCCAGGGGATTCCGCGTCCGCGGTAGATCACCACGACGTGCGGCTCTCCCGGCGCGGCCTTGCGCGAGGCCGGGTCCGAGTCGAGCGGGTTGTCTTGATCCGCCAGCATAACGCCAAATCTCCGAAGATCGCTTTTTCAGGCGAAGCCCCGCGATGACCGCGCAAACGCAGTCGCGCTCATCTATTCTGACACCAATTCCTTCGATTGTCGTGCCAAAAAGCCGACGACCAGCGCCCGAAGTGGTTTCCTGTCATCCTGCTCGACACGACGAGTCGCCTCTTTGCCAGCACCCTAAACGCAAAGTAGGTTGAAACTTAGCGTTTGTCGACCGCGGCCGATTCACACTGATGACGCCGGCGTCGATTCCGGAGCAGCCGCCGGGTCGGTGCTTGGTCCTGAACTTGGCGCTTCGTCGTCTTCCGCCAACGCGGTTGCGGTAGGCGCGACCACCGCGCCATCGAGCGGCCACGTTTTGAGACTGATCTCGCCGCCCGTCACTGCGACAAACGGGCAGGGGGGTGTCTCGGTCCAGGTCCCGCTGTTGACGTAGCGAATCCCGTCGACGTCGGCAACGAGTGGCATATGCGTGTGGCCGCAGGTCACTGCGTTGCATCCCTTCGTTCGCGCGTATTCGATGGCACTGCGCTGAACGAGTTGACTGTTGCGCTGGAACCGCTTCGACACCCGGCGAATCCATCGTGCTGCACGATGCGGCGCGAGTTTCTGAATGTAATAAAAGAGTCCGCACGCGACGGACGTTACATATTTATACTTTGTGATAAAATGATCGAACTGGTCACCGTGAAGAATTAGCAAACGGATCTTGCCGTTTGTGAAGATATATTCTTCTTTGATCTCGACACCGACGATGTGACTGACGATCTCGGCGGGGCCGTCGTGATTGCCGCGGATCCAGATCAGCCGCAAGTCGTCGCGATCCGAATGGCGGCGGATGCTTCGCAAGCAGGCGAAGTGCTTCTTCGACAGCCGCTTGAAATTCAGATCGTCAAAAATATCACCGTTGATGATGAGCTCGAGCGTCGCGGTCGCGGCCCATTCCAGGAATTCCTCGAGCAATTTCGCCTGGCAGACGACGCTGCCCAGGTGCAGGTCGCTGATGATCAAGCAGTCGTACGGGCGTTCGTCGGGAGGATTCACCGGCGATACAGACATTGAGAAAGTCTCTCGGGCCGCCTTGATTTACCACCCGGCGTAGTAAGCGAGTCCCGGGTGGTCGCGTACAAATCCGACTTCAATCAGCCAGGGTGCAACGGGAGAGGCCAGAGCCGGCGCGGTATTGAACGATTCTACCTTAAGCACACGCCGCGCACTGTTTGCCAGGCTTGCCAGCAGCCCCAGCGCTGCGCGTAGCTCGGTTTCCGAGGCCGAGCCCAGGCCGGTCAGCCGCTTACCGTGCCCCTCGATGATGAGCACCGGACGCCCCATGATCAAGACCAGCAGGTTCGATGCGCCTCGGTTCAGCCGAGCCGTACCCCCTTCGAGCAGCGGAATATCAAACGGCGCGCCCGATCCGTAAAGATTTGCGGGATCGAGCGTCGACACCAGCACAGGCTGTCTTGAAGGGCCAGCCGCCGCGATGCGCGTCAACTCATCGGCTGCATCCTCAGTTGCGAATTGAATGCCGGAAAGTCCCTCGACGAAGTATCCCCGACGAAGCTCGCCACGCAACTCAGACAGGCTGAGAAGCGGAAGAATTTCCCGCCAGGCGGGCGCCCACGAGTCGAGCCCGACCGTTTCACGCGAGAGGACTCCATAACGTTCGAGCAAGACATCGGCCCAGGCGAGCAACGAGCCTTCGCCAGCCGTTCCACCAATGACGCGCGACCATCGTCCTTCCGGTGCAACTCCCGCGAGACGCCGGGCACCAATCCTCGGCCGCGGGCTGCCCGGTCGAGCCTGACGCGCGGCATGCAGACCGCTGATTCGCGACTTCCACTCGGGGCGAAGCGGGTCGAGCCGATCGTTCGTGACTTCACCGCCTCGGACAAGTTCTTCGAGTGCGGAATAGACGCGCGAAGGCTCCAGTCCTGTGATGCGGGCAAGATCGGTGACAAACAGAGCTCCGGCCGTCGTGAGCGCATCGAGAACCAATTGCGCGTCGGCCGAAATCACATTTTCGGTGCTTTCAGCCAGCCATGCTCCGGCAAACTCGCGAGTGACGAACGCAACCTTTGGCTCGCCCTGGCCATCCGCCTTTGCACGCCAGACCCAAGCCCCCGAAGCCATCACATCATCAAGCCAGCGCGAGAGAAACCCCTTCACTCGACGCGGCAGAATCTCTGATTCCCAGGTCTCGAGCGTTGCTGCAAATCCTTGCAGCAGTTCAAGAACCGCGATGACTCCTTCTTTCCCCTCTCGCATCGTTTCGGCCTGCAAACCCTGGCGACTGAGCAGGCTATCGGCGAAGACTTCAGGCGTGACTGGCACCACTTCTTTGCGGCGCAAGGCGATCGACATCCGGCGCACCTGGTCGAGATTGGCCGGCTCGGCCCAGCGTGCTTCTTCTCCCTCGCCAATGCGAACGACCTGTCCCTCGTCGGCCCAGCGTTCGAGCCATTCCGTCGCTCGCGCTGCCCCAATGGGGTAACGCTTCATCAATTCTTTAAATCCAACGAGCGCATGCGTTCTGATGTATCGCCTGGCGATTGATTCGGCCGCTTCATCATCGCTCGGGCTCGCGAAGGCGCGAGCGTACAAATCGCGATCCTCCATCGCGATCCAGCGTTCCGCATCGACGCTCGTGCCAATCGTGATCAGCTCGGCTCGTCCCTCATTTCTCAATTGATTGAGGAAGTCGAGCATGGGACCTTCGAGTTCGTTCGAAGCCAGATCGCCGCGAGTTCGCAGCGCCTCGGCCATCTCGTCGGTCGTTCGCGGGGCCAATCCCACACCACGCAGCCGAGCGTCAACACGCGCAACCGCATTCGGTTCGATCAGCGAATCGAGCAATTGAGAAACGTCTGGGCTACGTTTATCGCGATCCGGCCGCTTCGGTTGATCCCACTCGTAAAGAAAGCCTTGCGTGAATCGAAAGATCAGTTCTTGAGCAAATGGCGACGCGACTTCGCCGTCGCGTTTCACAACACGAATCGTCCCGTCGCGAATTCCATTCAAGAACGCGCGGAGCCGGGGCAGGTCGATATCGTCTTCAAGACATTCGCGATACGTCTCGACGACGATGGGAAAGTCGGGAAATTTGCCGACCACCTGGAGCAAATCTTTGGCACGCAGCCGTTGCAGCCAGTTAGGCGTGCGCTTCGTCGGGTCCGGCTTCGGAAGTAGCAGAGCACGCCCGGCATTTTGCCGAAATCTTAGGCCAAACAGCGCACTTTCACCGAGTTCGGCACGAATCGCCGCCTCAGCCGCTTCGAAAGCGATGCCATCAAGCAAGTCGAGCGGCGGCTCCTCTGTGCGTGGGACGCGAATGAGCAGCCCATCGTCGGCGTGCATGCACGCCACAGAAACGCCCAATCGCTCGCGCAGCCGCCCTTGCAGCGCGAGCTTTAAAGCCTGGTGCAGCTTACCGCCGAACGGCGTGAGCACTGCCAGTCCGAGGTCACCACTCGGGTCGCGAAATGCCTCGACGATGACCGTGTGATCGTCCGGAGCAGCGCCGGCAATCCGCTTCTGTCGCGCGATGAAATCCCGCAGCGCATTAGCCGCAGAAGCATCAAGACGGCATTCGTGGTGCAGCCATTCCACGCCCGGGCGCTCGCTGATTTCGCGGCAAAGTAGCCCGACTTTCTCGCCCAGTTCGGCCGTACGCGGGGCATCCTCGCCACGCCAGAATGGAGTCATCGCCGATTGCCCTTCGGCACGCGAAACAATCACCTTGAGCGGCTCGATCGCTTCGATTCGCCAGGCGGCTGACCCAAACGCGAAGGTCTCTCCGACTCGACGTTCGAACACGAACTCCTCGTCGAGTTCCCCAAGCTTGGGACCTCCTTCGCCAAGATAGACAGGATATTGCCCCGTGTCGGGAATCGTCCCGCCGCCGGCGAGCGCGAGCCGGGCTGTGCCTGGAAGCGCATAGAGGCGGTTGTGCACGCGATCCCAGCTTACTCGCGCACGCAAATCCTGAAACGAGCCGACGGGGAATCGGCCCGAAATCATCATTAAAACACTTTCAAATGCGGCTGCGGGGAGATTGCGATAAGAATAGCTGCCTCGGATAAGATCGTAGAGAGCAGGGGCGTCCCACGGCTCGGCCGCGACACACGCAACGACTTGCTGGGCTAAAACATCGAGGCAGTTCGTCGGCACGCGTAAGGTCTCAACTTCGCCCGCCAGCATCGCGCGGCTGAGCGCGGCGGTTTCGAGAAGATCGCTGCAAGTTTTGGCGATCAGCCGCCCCTTGCTCGTCCGCCCAACAACGTGCCCAGCACGCCCGACCCGCTGCAGTCCGCGCGCCACCGATCCGGGCGATTCGACCTGGCAAACGAGATCGACCGCGCCCATGTCGATGCCAAGCTCGAGCGACGCCGTCGACACAACAGCCGCCAGCTCGCCCCGTTTCAACGCCTCTTCCGTCTCGCGACGTTCGGAAAGATTCAGACTCCCATGATGGGCCCGCGCAAATGCTGGCTTTTCTTCAACATCACCTTCATCTTCACGCGAAGACGTCTCGATTTCGTTCAAGTGAGCCGTCAAGCGCTCGGAGACTCGGCGATTGTTGGTGAAGACAATCGTCGACCGGTGCGTGCGGATCAAATCGACAAGCATCGTTTCGATCGCTGGCCAGACTGTACCCGCGGCCAGAGGCGAGGCGCTTCGAAACGGGGCCGTCACCTCGAGGTCCAAGTCTTTGCGACGTCCAGCATCGGCAATCGTCACCGGACGCGGCTGAAACGTGCTCTGGCCTGAGGCGTAGACGACTTTGCGTTGTCCGCCAAGATAGCGAGCCACCTCTTCGAGCGGACGTTGCGTTGCTGAGAGGCCGATCCTGACGAATCCTGTGGGTGTGAGATGTTCCAGCCGTTCGAGTAATAACGACAAGAAAACGCCGCGCTTGTTTGAACATAGTGCGTGAATTTCATCGACGATCACATGCGAGACCGAACGCAGCCCCTCTCGTGCGCGACTTGTAAGCAGTAAGTGCAAAGATTCTGGCGTTGTGATCAGGATCTCGGGCGGCTTTCGCAGCATCTTCTGGCGATCGGCTTGAGGTGTGTCCCCCGTGCGAATACCAATGTCCAGCATCCTCAACGGATTGCCGCGCTCTTCAGCAGTCTCCCGGATTCCGGCGAGCGGAACTTGCAGGTTGAGGTAGATATCCTGGTTCAGCGCCTTGAGCGGTGAGATATATAGCAGTCGAATTCCGCGACGCACGGGCGGGATACGCCACAGGTGATCGAGGCAGGCTAAAAACGCGGCCAGAGTCTTGCCCGATCCGGTCGGTGCGAAGATGAGCGTATTGTCGCCGCGAGCGATCGCCGGCCAGCCGAGCGCCTGCGGAGGCGAGGGCTCGCCGTAAGTTGCTTCAAACCAGGCAGATACCTGGGGAAGCATCGTCGCCAGCGGCGAAGGCTGCGGCTTATTTGTTCGAGATCGTGCCAAGCGAAGAGGTTCCTCGAGCCTGTGGCCGCTTCACGCCATCAGGCCGATTATCCCTCATTTCTTATGCGGTACACAAGGTGCAACTGAACAAAATATCACTTTTCGGACGAATCGGTAGCGGGCGACGTGACCAGGGCGGCATCGACGATCTGGCGAAGAATCTGGCCGACGGTCACGTGGCGATCGCGTGCCAACTCGAGCAGGGCCGTCGCCCGATTTTTGGGCAGAAGCAGACCAATTTCTACGAAATCGTCCATTGAAGGCCCCGGAATTACAGGGCCGGTGGCACCCTGAAAGTGTAACGACATGGGCAAATCCTTGACTTAATGCGTCCAGACCGGAGAGGTCGCCGTGTCTGTAAGCAAACGCCGCGCCAGAGCTATTTCATGAGCAGCAGAACGGCGATCAACACGATCACCAGGATGCCGCTCGTTAGCGCGATGGCGATGAAATGAATGAGTCGCTCGCGCTCGTCGCGCTCGCGTTTTGGTGGTGGAAGCCGCTCGAACTCGTCGGATGAAACGACAAGCGCCTGACGTGGCGGAGCCGGCGGCTTCTTCATGGGAGCAGGGGGCGGTTCGGCCGCGCCCAGGTCGCGCAAAGTGCGCGGACCGGCAGATGCTCCTTCGATCGACGCCAACTCGCCATTCAAAACGCGAAGGTCATCATCGTCGAGGTCGGGCGGTGGGGGGCGAAAGGCACGGGCGGAGTCGGCCGCTGCGCCAATGATGCCGCGAATCACCTGCGGGTCAGTCCACCGCGCGAGGTCGGCCGAAAGCTCGGCGCAGGTCTGATAGCGGTCGGCGGGAGCCTTGTTCATGAGCTTACGGACGATCGCCGCGAACGCCGACGGCACTCCACGGGCCACGCGTTCGAGCGGCTCGGGGTCGTCCATGCGCTGCTTGAAAATCTTGTTGACGACGTCGCCGCCTTCGAACGGAGGCCTGCCTGTGAGCATGAAATAGAGCGTGCAGCCGACCGAATAAAGGTCGCTTCGCTGATCGGCGCGAGCGGCGTCGCCGAGTTGTTCGGGACTCGCATAGTCAAGTGTGCCGATCACCACGTTGGGACGCGTCAGCACGCCCTCCTCGCCCAGCACGCGCGCGAGGCCGAGGTCGAGGATCTTGGCGTCCCCCTCGGGGGTGATCATGATGTTCGACGGCTTGATATCGCGGTGAATCAACCCGCCTTCGTGGGCTGCGGCAAGGCCGGCAAGCACTTTCATGAAGAATCGCGCGGCGTCGTAAACGCGGAACGGGCCGCCGTTGTCCTCCTTCACCATTTGGTAAAGGCTACGGCCACGCACGAATTCGAGGATCATGAAATAAACATCCCCTTCGCGACCGACGTCAAGCGTCTGCGCCAGGTTGGGATGCTTCACGCGCTGCGAGAGATCCATTTCGCGATGAAAGCGGAGGAGGGCCTGTTCTTCGGCCGCGGCCTTACTTGGCGGTAGCACCTTGATCGCCACCGGCTCGCCGCCGCCTTCAGGCTGGGCGAGGTAGACCTTTCCCATGCCCCCTTCGCCCAGGCGTCTGAGGACCCGGTAACCCCCCAGGAAGAATCCGCGAGTCGCGCCGGCGAGCAGTTTGCGGGCCTGGTAAGCCGTGAGCGCCCCCGATTGAATCATTGCGCGAGCAAGAACGACTGAGGGATCGCCGTCGATCTTCTTCGGCAACGCGGCCCGCGCGCGGTCGAGCGCGGACGGGGTAACCAACCCGCTCCGCACGACGTTCGCGGCAAAAGCCTCAAGCCGGGACATCAAAACTCCTTACAGCCATCCTCGGTCGCCAGTCGTCAAGCCAAGCAGTCATCGTCGCGACACGCATTCCATTGTTTAGTAAACGTGGATCACCATGCAAGTTACGTTATCTTTTGACTGATTTTCCAGAGCCATCGACACAAGTTGAGACGCAGCCTTGAGCGGGTCGTCCACCGACTCAACCACCTTCGTCAAGTCCTCGTCTTCCACCACGCCTGTGAGCCCGTCGGAGGCGAGCATGAATCGGTCTCCCGGCGAAACCTCGATCGCGCGAATCTCATCGGGACCGCCGCGAGCATCTTTGCTTCCAAGATAAAGATACAAAATATGCTTGAATTTATGATTCGGCATCTCTTCCTTGGTGATCGTACCCGCCTCAAACAGTGCGTCTGCGAGCGAATGATCGCGCGTGAGCTGTTCGATCTGGTTATCGCGAATCCGGTAGGCTCGCGAGTCGCCGATTCCCGCGACATACATCCGGCCGCTGCGAATCATGAGGAGGACAACGGTCGTTCCCATGTTCGCGAATTCGTTCTGAATCATCGACAGGCCGAGAATTTCCTGATTCGCGGCAGCGACGGCGTCTCGAATTCCGCGCTGAACTGATTTGTCGTCAATCTCGTTACCGGAGAGCCGCTTCGTCAACTCTCTGGGAATCAGGTCGACAGCCATCTGACTCGCTTTTTCGCCCGCGAGCTGACCGCCCATCCCGTCGGCGACGATGAATGTGTAAAGGCCATCAGGGTCGATCGTTGAGTCGAATTCGGCTTTATGTTCGCCGTCTCCGCCACGCGTTTCGCCGGGACGTCTCGTTGGGAGATAGAAATTATCTTCGTTATGTTCGCGAATTGTGCCGACGGTCGAGGCAACACCAGCGCGGATTCGTCCCACGGTTCGAAACTCCGGCATAGAGGCCGTCGTATCAGGCGCAGCGGCTCTTCTCTTCGGCTGAACCGACGGCTTACCACCGAACAGGCCACGTATTTTAGACCAAATGGTATTTCGCTCCACCTCGCCCGCCTTTTTCTCGGTCGCTAGCTGAAAAGTTGGAAACCGCCTCTGCGAAATCCAGGCCAAGCACAGGAAGGCAAATCGCGGCGGAGCCCCGCTGTTTGAATGCTTAGCACGAACTCGCGCGAGTTAGACGCAAAGCGACTCAAACAACACACCTCTTCCCTTCATTAACAACGCCCTGATCAGGCGGCTGGTGACACGCTCCCTCGAGGAAAAGAGCGCGATCGAATCACGTCTTGGCGTGCGTGGGGCTCGCCATACGCATCAGGTCGTCGATACCCACGGTCCGGTACGTCAGGAACAGCTCACCTGCTTCAAACCCGGCCGTAAGACCATGATAGCGGTTCATGGTCTCAACAACCGCGAAAACTCCGGCCTTCGAAGGCGGAAACTGCGTTTTGTAGCAGGCGATGGCGTCGAGCTTGGTCGCGAGCGTGGGACCAATATCCGTTACGATCGTACCAGAAGCCTCGGGCAAGTCGAGGCGGTGCAGCGCGATCGGAAATCCAAGCTGATTTTGAATCGTGTGCACCGGCAAGCCGTCGAAATGCTCATCCCACTTCGTCAATCGGCTGTAGAACACCGCGGCGTCGGTAATTTGCATCGCCTGGTAATGGTCGGGAGAGGCCATCACCGTCTTACCGCCGAAGCCGAGCACGACTTTCGGCTTGTAGCGCCGGAACTCCTTCGCCAGGGCGACGCGAGCTTCGAAGCAATCGAACAGACGGCGATTTGGAAGGTTGAGATTCACGCGCACGTGAACGCCGAGAACCTCGGCGGCTCGGTCAGCCTCTGCCATCCGGACGTCGGGCCCGGCGGAAAGGGGTGTCGGCTCGCCGTCGGTCAGGTCGATGATGCCAACCTTGTACCCCTGGCGCACCAGGCGCGCCAGCGTACCGCCGCAGGCGATCTCCACGTCGTCGGGATGGGCGCCGACTGCGATCACGTCCAACTCGACTTCGGCGTCTGCGGCCATGCCACCCCTCATCGCAAAAGGCATCCTGGGTTCCCGCGCCCGCTCGCAATATCGGCGACCCGGGCTGAAAGTCAAGAAACCCGCGTCACGATCAGTCCACCAGTTGGTCGCCCTTCGTTGCGGCCAGCAGGAACGTCGGATTCGTCGCTTCGAAGCGAACGCGGTCCATCTGCTCGATACCGCGCGCGACCGACACGTTCCACAACTCAACCTCGCTCGCAAGCGCTTTCAACGTTTGATGGGCCGTCGCCAGGCCGTCGATCGTCGCGACGTTAATAGCAATTCGTCCGCCAGGAACGAGTCTTGCAAATGCGGCGGAAACCACCAAATCAACCCGCCGGCCCGTTCCACCAATGAAGATGGCATCCGGATCGGGCAGCCCTTCGAGCACGTCAGGCGCTCGACCAACGATCGGCTTCACGTTTGGAACTCCAAACGCTTCGCAGTTCGCATTAAGAAGCGCCAGATCGGACGCTTCCGGCTCGATTGCGTAGACAATTCCCGAGCTCGCAAGCTGCGCCGCTTCGATCGCGACCGAGCCCGAGCCCGCTCCGATGTCCCACACAACGCTCGTCGGCCGGATGTCGAGCTGTGCGAGTGCGATCGACCGTACTTCCGCGCCGGTGATCAGTCCACGCTTTGGCTGGCTCGACGCGAACGCGACGTCGGGATTGCCAAACAACCGATACTGGCTCGAGCCCTTCACGGTGTCGGGACGGTTCGGCTTGCGGACAAGAATCGTTACGTTGAGCGGGTCGAAATCGAGCGCGGCGATGTCGGTCAGCTCACCTTGCGTCACGCGTTCGTCAGGCGAACCAAGATTCTCGCAGATGTATGCCTTGAAGTAGTCGATCCCGCGGTCAAGCAGCGCCTTCGCCAGGCGAGACGGTGGGCAATCCTCGCTCGAAAACAGACCGACTTTTTCCGCCGTGCGAATGCGGTCGATCACCGATTCGAGCGGCCGGCCAGCCATACTGGTGAGATACGCATCTTCCCAGCTTTCCTTCACGCGAGCGAAGGCAAGTTGCATGCTGCTGACGTGCGGCACAACCTCGAAATGATCTTTGCCGAGGCGATCGCAAAGATAGCGGGCGACACCGTAAAACAGCGGGTCGCCACCGCTAACGAGCACCGGCCGTTGCGCGTTCATCGCCTCGCGCACCTGCCGAAGTGCGGCCGGCATGTCGGCTTCGAGTGCGACTTGCTGCCCTGCGGTTTTGCCCACGAGGTCGAGCGTCGATTGGGCTCCCAGCAGCATGTCGGCGTCTGCAATCGTCCGCCGCGCGGGATCGGTCAGGCCAGCGAGGCCGTCGTCGCCGATTCCCACGATAACCAGTCGCGCCTTCTCCTGGCTCAAGATTCGCCCCCGTTCGATCCTGACGGTACTGGTTGATTCGTCGCCGGCGCAGACTCCGCGCGGCCCTCGCTCGGACATCCCTCAGGCGCGCAGGGTAGGAGATAATCTCCCACCAGCTTCGCCAGCAGCTCAGCGTGCGTATAGTGCGGCTGATGCCCCATGATCGGCAGCACCAAACCCTCCGACTTCGGCATCCCCGCCTTCAACTCTTCAAAATACTTGCGAGCAACGATACGATCCTCGTTCCCCTGAATCAGCAGGGTGTCAGTCGGGATCTTCGCAAGGATCGGTCGCAGGTCGAGCTTGGAAATGAGGTCGAGTCGATGCGCGAGCGCGGCGATCGGCGTCAGCCCGTTCTGCTCGACATAGTACGGCCAGCGGTCGGCAATGACGTAGGGAAAATGACTGTAATTGTTGTAATGAAGGATTTTTTCATGTAATGGCAAGCCGCTGACCTGTCCCGGCATCAGACGGCCAAACGCAAAAGCCGATTTTTCGGCGAATGTGAACGGCCGATGGGCAAACCCGCCCTGAATCGCAGCCTTGGGAAAGCGCCTGGGCTCGCGTGCAAGAGCTTTCAGTGTGATCGTCGACCCGAAGGACATTCCAAACAGGAAAAGCCGGCCGAAGTTGAGGTGGTCGATGAGGCCGAACAGGTCGTCGACCAGGTCATCGTGTGAGATCTTTGAAAGTCGTGCGCGATCGTCCCGATTGTCGCCGGGATAGTCGAAGATCACGGTGCGGTACTTTGCCGACAGCTTGCTGAGCGTCAGGCAGTAGCCGCGATAGGTTGAGGCGATGCCCGGAACGAGAATGAGCGGAGGACCTTCGCCGAGGATCCGCGCGGTCATCCGATAGCGCGGGCCATCCCATTGAATGACCGTAGCGTTCCTGTCGTATTCTTCCACTTCGCGGCGAAAGTTGGCCGGAGCAGGGCACGGCGGCCGCGCGGGAGGCTCGCAAGCGGCTTCGCTTGCACAATTCTGTGCGGCGGCCGTCGTCTCCGTTTCAGTCTGCGACACGGCGATCAAACCTCAAAGGTGCATCGCGTTTCGAGGGAACAGGATCGCCCTCGAAACGATCACCCAAGTATCGCAGAAAACGACGAGCAAACTCAACCGCATGTTCAGAAGGCGGCTCAAATTCCCGCGAGTGCGAGCATGAGAGCTTTATTTAACGCGGCCCTTTAGGTGGGCTGGGAATGAATGGCATGGACCAGGCGGGCGGAGCCGATTCCTGGGGCACAATGGGACGGAACATATGCCGACTCCTCTCTTTTGAGGTGAAAGAGTAAAGAGGAACCTCGCATCGAACACTTCCCACCCAATGCAAACGCCGTTCCAACCGCGAAAAAGAGCCGTTTTTGCCCGATTCACTCGGCGTTCGGCCGTTTCCGTGGCAGAGACTGCCATTTTGTGTCGCAACCACCGCGAAAAGAGCGACAAAAATGCAACCGTCCCGCGCCGCCGGCGTCGCTCTCGAACCGAGGCGACCGGAGACGCGGGACGGCTGCGTGCAAATTGTTCAATCGTGTACTGTTTAGCGATAGAGCCGCGAGATCGGCGTGAGCACCGCTTCCATGATCGTCGAGGGTGGCGGCACAAGCGATCTGCGCGTCGGCGACGTAGGCGCGGTCGGAGCAGTGGAGGCTCGTCCCGGCGCCTGTGCAACCTGGGGCGCGTTCTGCGATCCCCAGCAGTGGGGGCACGCATTGCGATCGGCCAGGTCCGTATTCGCGTATCGTTCCGGGTTCTTCAGGAACTTGCCCCGCTCGTCGGCGTTCGAGCAAAGGAACAAGTGTCCTTTGTAGATCACGCCCCACTTCACGCTGCCCGCAAGGAATTCACCCGTTTCGACCTGGCGAACTGGGCACTCGCCATGATTCGCAGGTGCATACTTCTCGGGATTGGCGCGAAACGCCGCGCGGGCGGCTTCATCCGCGAACCGGAAGAGGAATCCTTCGTGCATTGCGGTCAACGCGAGCTGGCCCGCAACGAGCTTGTGCTTGTCGACGAGCGACACTGGGCAATAAGACGCCAGAGCAACTTCGGGCGGCTTCCTCTTGAGCGAGCGGCCGTCACGTCCCAGCGTTTCCTCGAGGAAGACGAGGAACTCTCCGGTATCGCCGTAGCCTTCCCACTTGTCGATCACCTCGCCCGTTGGCTTGACGATCACGGTCGAGGGGAGGACGCTCAAGCCGAGGCTGAGTGCAAGCTGTTCGTGCTCGTCCGATCGCAGTTTGAGCGGAATGAACTGCTCCTGCGACGCATTGATCACCGACGTTGCGGTGAACGTTCCTCGCTCCATTCGACGGCAGTTCACGCACCAGGGGCCAGTGAACTGAATCCAGAGCGGCAGATTTCGCGCTCGCGCTTCGGCCTGGGCGCTTCCCAGGTCGGTACGCCAGGTGACCGACCGCCCGTCAGCGGCGGTCGCGGCGTTCATTGAGGTGAAACTACTTACAAGCGCGATCGAATATATCGAAAATCGAACCCGGTCGGGTCGAGTCGAGAGGCGGATCATGGGTGATCTCCGTCTTCGGCTGCAATCAAGGGTGGAACGAGCGGATCGTTGCGAGGCAACGTCGCGACTAACGAGAGTTCCATCCCTGGAAAACCAGCTCATTGTGAATGAACTGGCCTGGCCGTCTGACGGCTAATGCGCGATTCGTCGTTGATCCGCTTCCCTTGATCGACTGCGAAGATGGAGGACTTTACAGACTCTTGACTCCAATCAAAAACTCGCGTTAATCCATATTCGTTTTACCCATTGCGCTGCTTGTGACGGAGTGCAAGCGGCGGTTGCAGCAGTTCGTTCAGGATAATCGCATCGCGCAGGCGGTTGCGGTCCGCAAATGCGGCAGCGAAACGTCCTGGCCCCGCGCGTTCCATGTCGATCGGTTGCGCAGCCACGGCCGATGCCTTGCGATTCGCAGAGTCGGTCACGGTCGATTCGAGCAGCGGCTTGATGACCAGCGAGCTGGCAACCTGTTGGTTCACCGCCTGGCTCACACTCGCAAGCAACGGCTTCGATGAATCCCCGGCCCCTTTGCTACCCTGCTTCGACCGGTTCCGTTTGGTCGAACTGGTCGTGCGGGTATTGCTGGCAGTCCGCATCGGCCGGCCTGGTTCGATGATCACGATGTCATCGTCCTGCCCGCCGGGCCGGGGCGCGGGAGGCGGCGGCTTGGAAGCGGGCGGCGCCCAGCGAATCTCAGTGCGATTCATCGGCGCCGGCCCCTGTGGCCGCTGCGCGTACGGATTCGCGTTCGAGCTGCGTCCGGGGGTTGGCTTGGGATCGCGATTGGTAATCGCCGTCAGCGCCCAGATCGCCAGGAGCGCGAGGGGAACGATCGCGGTCCAGAGAAAGTCGGCGTTCATCGCTACGCTCTCCCGTCCGACCCGCGCCCGTGTCGCAAAAGACACGAACTGCGGGGCCAAACTCAAATGCGCGAGACTCAGGAATTATTCGCACCAGCCGCGCGAGTGACACCCGTCCCCGCGATCGAGTTCCGCATCTCGGTGTCGGCCTGCACGTTACGCAGGTTGTAGTAATCGGAGACGCCAAGATTCCCCTTGCGGAACGCGTCAGCAATCGCGAGCGGTACCTCGGCCTCGGCGAGAATCACCTTGGCACGATTCTCCTGCACGCCCGCCAGATATTCTTGTTCCATCGCGACGGCGAACGCGCGGCGCTCTTCTGCTTTTGCACGAGCGACGCGGGTATCTGCTTCGGCCTGCGCGGCCTGAAGGTTGGCACCGATGTTGTCTCCGACATCGATGTCGGCGATGTCGATCGATAGAATCTCGAACGCCGTTCCCGCGTCGAGACCTTTTTCGAGCACGCGCTTGGAGATCGAGTCGGGATTCTCGAGCACGAGCTTATGCGAATCGGCCGAGCCGATCGTCGTGACGATACCTTCGCCGACGCGGGCGATGATCGTTTCCTCGGTCGCACCGCCGACGAGCCGTTCGATATTCGTGCGGACCGTCACGCGGGCCTTGGCCTTGAGCTGAATGCCGTCCTTCGCCACGGCGTCGACCGTTTGCCGCCCCTTGGAAGGGTCCGGGCAGTCGATCACCTTCGGATTCACGCTCGTCTGCACTGCGTCGAGCACGTTACGACCGGCGAGGTCGATCGCGGCTGCGCGCTTGTACGACAGCGGGATATCAGCGCGATTGGCAGCGATCAGCGCGCGAACGACGTTCGGCACGTTGCCACCGGCGAGATAGTGCGCTTCGAGCCCGCGCGTTGTCACGCCGTCTTTTTCCGTCAGACCGGCTTGAATCGCCATGATCTTGGAACGGACGATGATATTCGGATTCACCTTACGGAACGACATGCCGATCAGGTCGAAGATGCCGACGTTGGCGTGCGTCATCTTCGCCTGGATCCACAGGTTGAAATACTTCGCGAACAGGATGAACCCGAACAGAACCAGAAGGGCGATCACCAAGATGATGATCACAACGCCAATCTGTGGGGCCGACAATTGCCCTGCCTGGGCAAAAAGCAACTGCATGGTGGTTTCCTCGATGTAGCTGACGCGTAGGTCAGGCAATGCATGAACGCTAAGCTAACAGATTTGGGCCGACTGAGGTGTCTGGGTCAAGGGGCTAGAACCGCCACGGCGCGATTCGTCACCAAGGGATCGAAAGTTGTTCGCCGGCCGGTCGGCTCTATTCTGATTCCAAGTCGAGTCGAGCGAGCGCCTCGTCGTCTGCCTTGCGCACGACTAGCACACCCGACTGAATTCGCACCGCTCGCACGAGCGAACCGCTCGCAATCAGCCCTTCTTCAGCCATCGCGTCCATCCGGCGGCCTTCGAAGTCGACCGCTCCGGAGGGACGTAGCGGGGTAAGCGCACGGCCGAACTGGCCGATCAGGTGGTCGAGACGCTGCCGTTCGTGGGCCGTATCGACTTCTTCCGGTTCAGGCGGCTTGAGAAAGATGCGCCGGGCAAATGGCGTACGAGGCCAGAGATAGACTGCGTACGATAAAGCCGCAGGGATCAGCAATAACTCGGCGATGAGTAGCTTCCACCAGAGGTCGGGAGCGCTTGGCGCTTGAAACGCCTGATAAAGGCTGAGCAGCAAGCAGCCGATCGCCAGCAGTGCAATCAACCCGCCCGATGGAATGAAAACTTCGACCAAAAGCAGCGCGAGGCCGATTCCCAGCAGCAGGAGCGGCCACATCAAATAGCTCATGTCGCCTCAATCAATCGAGCGCGACGGCCAACACCCACAAGCGTCACTCGCTCGCAGGTCCGGTATCGCTTTCGTTCCGTCTCTTCCATTGTCACGGCGAATCGGGTGCCACCGGCGCTGCCTTCGTTAGCAATTCGCAGCGCTGGCAGAGGCAGTGGCACCCGAATCTCTCGCCCTGACAATGGACTAGTCTATTGCGTTCAGTAGCGCGCAGCCAGTGGGCGCGCACTGAACACCTCAATCGCGTAGTCGCTCAAGCCCGCAACGGCTTCACAAGAACGCGCGCCCCTTGCACGTCGACCACCTCGACCAACGTCCCGGGCTCGATATAAAAACCATCGGCCGAAACGTCGACCAGCAAGTCACCAAACCGCGCCTTTCCCGACGGTCGCAAGATCGTCGTCGTGCGTCCGGTCTCGCCGATTAGGAATGCGAACGACGTCTCGCCATCAAGCACCGGCTTCGCCATCGGGTCGTCAAGTTCGAGGCTTGCACCATACGGCTCCGGCCGGAGAATCAGCTTGTTGAAGAGCGGCATCGACGGCAAATACCGGCCGACGATCGCCACCCCCGCCGCAACTGAGACAAGGACGCCCACAACCTGAATGAGCGTCGACAACATCTGACGATACTCATATTCCTGCGTCGGCCAGATAAACGTATGGCTCGCCATGACGATCGAGATCAGAATCAGCAGCACGCCGCTGATTCCGAATACGCCGAAGCCAGGGAACACAAACAGTTCGAGCCCAAGCAGAATGATCCCGGCGACAAACAGCAAGATCTCAAGTATCTCCGCCGTCCCGCTCAGGAAGTGGCTCCAGAAGAAGAGCAGGAACGCAAGCACCGAGGTGATCGCCGGCAGGCCAACGCCCGGCATCTTGATCTCGATGATGAGCATGAAGATGCCGATGAACAGTAGCAATCCGCTGACAAACGGCTCGTTCAGCGTTTGGACAACACCGTCGACCCACGTCGGGCCATCGATGCGGATCGGCTTTCCGCGCAGCCGGTAAAGCCCCTTCAATTCCTCTTCATCGGCGACCCAGCGGCCCATCGCGCGGCCCATGCCGTCCTCGGCACTCAGGGTTAATACCCGGCCGGGATTCTTGACGGGCTCAGGGTCGGCAAAGCGGCCCGGCTCGGCGTCGATCTGCGCTTGCAAGTAATAGTTCGCCGCGCCAGTGTTTTTGTCTTTCGCGAGAACAATCGCGGCATTCGGGTCGATCATCGCCGTCGCAATGGCCGCCGGATGACCCTTGGTGTTGGAAAGATTGGTGGCATGGGCGACCAAGCTCGACATCTGCTCGGGTGTCAACGCTTGACCACGATCGTTCTTGCCGCCGTTTGTGAGAATGCTCGACACATTTCCCATCCGCGCGCTGCGACGAAACACAATGTCGTTGCACGCGAGTGGAAGAAGTGCAGCAACGCCGGTCGCACGATCATCGATATACGCAACCGTCTTGATATCCTTGAGATCGAGAAGAGCCTGGGCGATGTTGCTGGCGTCGAGGTCGATACCGCCTTCACTATTGATCTGCAAGAAGATGAGATTCACGCCCTCGTTTCGCGCCTTTTTCAGCCGCTCGACGATGTAGCGTTCCTTCACCTTATTGATCTGGCCGTCGACACGAATCCAAACTGCCTTGGGATCATCGAGCAACGATGGATCGTTCGCCAGGCCGCTACTTGAAATGCTGTACGCGTTGAACACCTCGAACAAATCGTCAGACAGCAGCTTTGTGAACCCCTGCTCGCGCGCACGTCCAGCGAGCAAAACCCCGCGCTGGGTTCCTTCCCAGGCCGAGTAATTCTCGATGACTTGATGCGTTTTCGAGAACTCGGGCACCTCGGAATCGAGCAGGTAGTGCGTTTGTTTGTCGGCGGTGCGGACGATGCGCAAATCAAGGTCGCGATTGTGCATGCCCAGGAACAGGCCGGGCTCGCGTCCCTTGTGAACGGCAAGATCCTTGATCAGCTCGCGCAGACCGTTGTTGACGTTCGCACTTTCAGGCGTGATCGGCCCGATGCTCGACCGCAGACCCATGACAATCTCGTCGCACGCGAGCGCGGGGAGCACCACATATCCCTTGAGCGGCTCGGGCACGTAGGCGATCGTTTTACGCGCACCGGCAAGCTCGCGTGAGATCAGTTGGGCCAAATCGTATGCGGCGCCGAAGTCGGTGCCGCCAGGACGGGTTTTCCCCGGCCGAAATTCAAAAACCAGGATTGGCCGCTTGTCGTCGGTGGTCGCGCGCGAAACGAGTTGCTTCGTCGCAGAGCGAAGTTGGCTGATGAATTCGGAGGTTACCGGCTCTTCGATCAAGAACCGCTGCCCGGGTACCGTATCGGGAGCAGTGGGGGCCTGCCCCTGCGCGAAACAGAGTGGGGCGAAAGCCAAAAAAGCGAGACCGGCTATGGTAGCCCAGGCAAGATTCGAGGCAGAACGGATTCGATGCAGACCGGTCTTCACGGTTCGGTCTCCCCCGAGAGGCAGGCCGCGACCAAGGATAAGGTCGAGGACTTAACTTGGGTCGAAGTGCAATCGAAGGGATCGAATCCCTGGTGATCTTTCACGACCGACCCGGCTCGGCCTTCCAACGAGGGATTATAAGCCGGCTGAAAACCATCGTCAAACTGGCCAAACGCAACGAGCCGTCGAGCGGAGCAATCCGCCAGACGGCTTTTCGTCAGCTTAACCGAGTTATTTCGCGCTGTTGCCGATTATTGGCGTGCGCGTGTCGCGGGGCGTCCGGCGGGAGCCGCTTCTTGACGTCCCACGGCTCGAGGCGCGGCCTGGGGCTGCTGCTGCGGTGATGGGTTGTCGATCAGCTTCCAGCCTTTGATCTGCAACTGCTGGAAGTACTGCGGGTCGATCTGACCATTCGCGCTAATACCGCTGAACGTGTAATCCTGCGTGTCCTTGCCGTTGGGAGACAGCAAAAGCAGGCGGTCGGGCAGGAACGTCGACTTGCTGAGTTGGATGAACGCCTTGCTGAAGACGTCGCGGTCTTCCTGCTTGTGCGGCACCACGCCGATCAGGTAGGCCTTTTCGTTCTGGTTGATGTAGGTCATCCCATACCGTTCCTTGGCTTCCGCCGCCTTCATGTTGAAGAGGAAGGGGAGGGGACCTTCTTGCAACGCTCGCTGGCGCTGCTGCTTATCGAGCGGGAAGCGGAAGATTTGCTGCCGCTGATAGTCGTACTGCAGCACTTCCTTGCCCGTGCAGACGATTCGCTCGTAGTTCTGAAGCGTCGGCTTGTTCGCGGGGGGAACCACATCCACCTTCTGAAAGTGCAGGCAAACGAGGTTGGGCGACTGCAAATAGGCGCGGCCACGAAATTCGTCGACCTGGTTCCAGCCCGGAGCCTTGTCAAGTCGCGTGAAGCTGACGTCGAGCGACTTGAGCCGGGCGCTTTGCTGTTCCCAGAGGCCTAGCAGCCGCTCCATCTCGCGGCGGGCCGCAGCCTCGTCCGCGGGCGGCTTCGCCTCGGCCTGAGGAGGGCGCTTGGCGGCTGGGGGAGCCACGACCTGCCCGAACGCCGTTGAAGCAACCCCCAGCGTGGCACCAACAACGAAAGCCCGGCGTGCGATCCGTCGCATTGTCGAAACTCCTTCCAATTCACCTACCCCTTAGCAAACCTCGGTCGCGCGACGCCGAGAAAGCTAGCAAAAAGCGGAAAAACCGCATAGTCGAGTCAACGCTGTCCAAGCGCGACCTCATCCTTACGCGCATCGAAAACCTGCCAGCCCGTCAGAACGAGCGGCTCAAAGAACTGCGCGGGGACAGGCCCATCAGCTCGAACCCGCGTAATAGCATAATCTTGCGTGCTGATCCCATCAGGCGCCAGAAGCAACACCCGTTCCGGCATCCAGGTCGACTTGCTCACCTGCACCAGCGCCCTGCTCGCAATCCGACGATCAGCCGGATCCTTCGGCGTAAACGCAAACAGCGCGTCTTTTTCAGTCTCGCTTTCAAGCTTGATCGCAAAATCCGCGTATCCGCGCTCGATGTTAAATTTCAAGAAATAGGGAAGGCTGAGAATCCAGGGAATCTGATTCGGCTTACCGACAGGCCTGTAGGTAATGGCCCGGGTGGCGAAGTCATAAAACATCAGTTCCTTGCCAGTCTCAACCACGCGATCGACGTCAACCGGCTTTGGTACCTCATCGCTATTGCTACTAGTCAGCTTTTGAAAATGCATACAAACGCGATCAGCGCCCGAGATATACAACCTGCCCTGGAATTCGTCATGATCACCCGAATGTGGGCTCTCATCAGTCCGCGTGAACACAACGTCAAACGTATTTGTGGCAGTGGCCTTCTGACTCCACTGGGTCAAAAGCGGCTTCGCGTCTGATAGTTCGACCGGCTTCTCTTCGCGCTTTTCGGACTTCGAGACACTCGCGCCAGCTTCCTCTGGCTTCTGAGCACGAACGAACCCGCTGACCATGATCGACAGAACCAACACCAGAGCCGCGATCGAACCGCGTCGCATGAGGTCCTCCTTGACCTGACGAGTCGCAATCCATCCCACAGAACAAGACGCGATCTTGGTGATTCTTCCCTGATCGGAAAGATCTGGGTGATACGCGCCGCTCTCATCTCAATTGACGAATAGACGGCGTGATCCGCTCATAAGATACCTCGCAAGAACCATCTCGTAGCGTCGAGCACTTGCCAACCTTTGATATTGGCGGCCTCAAAAAACTCCGGACTGATCGCTCCATTCGCGTTAATTCCCGAGAGCACGTAGTCTTGTGTGTCTCTGCCACCAGGAGAAACCACAAAAAGACGCTCGATAAAGAGTGTCTCCTTGTTAAGCTGAACAAATGCCTTGCCAAATGTTGGTTTTCGTAGACTTGGCTTCGGGACAAAACTGACTAAGTATGCCTTCTCGTTTTGATTGGTGATCCACATTTCGAAGTGTTCTTTGGCGTAGTCTGCGTCGAAATCTAGAAAAAATACGATTGGGAAAACCAAAGGGATCAGGGCTCGTTTTTTCTCGTTGTTCATCTTACCCCGATGGATCGACTGCCGAGCATAGTCGTAGAGTATGAGCTCCTTGCCATTAGAAACGATCCGTTCGTGATCCGTAAAAACAGGCTGTTGAGCCGGGGAACCTGCTGTCTGAACCGTTTGGAAATGGACGCATAACTTGTCGCGGCCAGCGAGAAGAACCCTTCCGCGATACTCCGTTTTGGCCCATCCCCGTGAATTGTCGATGCGCACAAATGAAGCATTGATCGTCCCAGCGCGAGCGGATTGGTTTGCCCATCGCGCGAGCAGATCGGCTGTCGCTTTCCGCTCCAACTGGATCTGCGCCTGAGTCGGCGGCCCGACAAACTCGGACGACGGAAGTTCAGCCGCTTCTGCGTCGCCCAATCCCACAAACACACCTACAGCAAACACGATCATCAAACATCGACGCATCCCTTTCCTCCTGACTTGCAGCAGCCGATTGGTCCCAAACCGATTCACACCTTAGAGACGCTGACAAAACCTAGGCGGCTTCCCATTTCGCCAGGCTTCGCCAGAGGTTTTGTCAGGACCTCTTAGAAATACTGCCAGTACCAAGCCGGAAAATCCCATACCTTCCAGCCGTCGAGCGCGATCGCCTGAAACAACCTGCTCTCGATTGCTCCATTCTTCTGATAACCAGAAAGTGTGTAGTCTTGCGAGTCTTTGCCATCGGGAGAAATAAACAGAACGCGATTGACCAAGAATGTGTTCTTATTGAGCTGCACGTATGCTTTGCTAAAAGCTGAGCTTTTCTGGCGGGATTTGGGGACAAAAACAAGCAAATACGCTGTCTGGTTTTGGCTCACCTGTCTTATGTCAAAATATTCTTTTGCGTAATTTGCATCGAAATTCAGAATCAGCGCAATCGGCAGGATTCTCGGAATCACTGCCCGCTTTTCGTCAGCGGTGAGATCCGTCCGGTAAATTTGCTTCCTCGCATAGTCGTGAAGCATCAATTCCTTGCCGGTCGAAACGATGCGTTCGTAGTCTAAAAAAACCGGCGGTACTGTCATCGGACCTGGCTTGGGAGCTTGGATTTGAAGACAAATCTTTTCAGGTCCTTCGAGGTAGATCTTTCCGCGATACTCGGAGACTCGATTCCACTTAGGCTCCTTGTCCCATCGCTGGAAGGACGCTTCGATCGTTTTTAAGCGAGCACACTGGTCTCCCCATTGCGCCAGGATTGCCAACGTCTCCCCGCGCTCCAACTCGACCCGCGCCGGCACCGGCGGACCGACGAATTGAAAAGGCGGTCCGTCAGCCCCTCGGGCGTCACCCAACTTTCCCAAAACAGCCAGAGCAACAAACGTTATCAAACATCGACGCATTCCTTGCCTCCGGACCTTGAAGGCCCGATCCGTCACACCAATGAACAGACGTCTCGAATCAATTTCTTCCCGCAGCCCAGACGCCCAGTCATAAAACACGCAAACCTGCCGACGTCCCCATCATCCACATTTCTTGGCACGAGAAACCGATCACAACCTTTTACGAAATAACAACTTACCCCAGGTAAACCGAACGATTCCCCTCCTTTCGTTTCGCACGGACCGGCGATTTCCATTTGATCAGTATGAATCGCCTCGCCATGCCCAGCCGTTAATCGGTGGCCAAGCCATGGTTGGGTGTCGCCCGGGCCGATTCATTTCCGACTTCCAGGGGGAGCCGGGGCGCCCAGAAGTTGGCGTTTCGGCACGGCATCGGTCGCGAGACCGGCCTGATTGAACTGCAAACCAAGGATTTCCATCTCCTCGCCTGGCGTGCCGGCCTTCTCGACCATGAGGGACGGGACCCGGAAAAAATCGCCCGCGAGGCCGGCCCAACGAGCCAAAGGAGCTGTGCCCGATGACCGTCCGTTGGAAACCTCTACTCATCCTTTCGGGTTTGTTTGTCGTGGTGGCCCTTGGCGGCCTGTTCGCGTTTACACTCGTCCGCGGCAATCGCAGCACCGAGTCGATCCTCGCCAAGGCCCGCACCGAACGACAGTCCAAGCGATACGACGAAGCCGAAATCGACTTCAAGCGCGCCCTGCAACAAGACGGCCGTAACCCTGAACTCCATCTCGAATTCGCCGACTTCTATGCTGAGTGGGCCAAATCGGCCCCGGCCGATCGAGTCGCGAAGCTCGAGCTTTCGCGTCGCGCTTACCTCGGCGAGGCCTCCAAGTTCGGCCCGTCGCTGGTCAAGCCGGTCAAAATGCTGCTGACCGCAGCGGTTGACGCCGAAGAGCACGCCGAGGCCGTCAGCCGGGCGACCAAGCTACTCACGCTCGAGCCAGAAAACTCGCTCGCACACTATGTGATCGCCTCCGACCTGCTCGACGAATCGTCGCCGAACATGTCCGAGATCAAGCGGCACCAGGTGTTCGTCGATAAAGCGACTCCTCGTCCCGTTCACGCCGTCTGGCTCGCCGCCCGCATCGCGCAGGCGAACAAGGACGACGGCCAGTTGAAGGCGGCGCTGGTCGCTTCGCGCATCGTCAAGGACGCCAAGGACTTGGGCACGCTCGACGCGATGGCCCTCTTCCGCCTTCGCGCCCTCGACGTCCAGACCGACGACCCCAATGCCTCGATGGCCGACCGCGTCGCCGCCGTGAATCAGTCGGCCACCGGCTTGACCTCGGACGCCGAAGTCGACCCGCTCCGAATCGCTCGCGTCAGCCGCGTGATGGAGCGAGTGCAGGGCGTGCTCGTCACCAAGCGCGACCTCAAGACGCTCGACGAGTCGCTTGAGAAGGTCTCTGAAACCATCTTTCGCAAGGCTCTCGAAGCCAAGGGCGGCGCCGATCTGGGCGTTTACTTCGCCTACGCCGATCACCTTCGTTTCCGCGACAATCGCAAAGAATGCCTCACGGTCATCGAAGACGCGTTCAAGTCGCCGGCCGCTCGCAAGCAAGAAAACAGCGAGGCCGCCCTCAGCCTGCACGCCCTCGCAGTGCACGCGATTTTGACTGCCAACGAAGATCCCAAACGCTTCGAAACCGCCGCTCCTCACATCAAGGCACTCATCGACGGCCCGAATCCTCGCTTCCGTGCCTTCGGTCACATGTACCAAGGGCAGACCGAGATCGAGCAGCTCAGCGCGATGAGCGCCAAGAATCCCGAAGGCGGAGCGGCCGAGTCCAAGCTGCGATCGTCAGCCCTTAGCCACCTCAAGACAGCCGCACAGGACCTTCCCGACCTCGCCGAAGCTCAGGCTCGCTACGGCGTCGCGTTGATCCTCACTCGTGAGACCGAACTTGGCCGCGTCTACTTGCAAAAGGCGTCGCGACTGGGCAATCTCGAAGCCCGCTACCAGATCTGGGCTGCGTGGGCGATGGTCCACGGCGGTTATCCCGAGTACGCCGAGCCGATTGTTCAAGGCTTGCTCAGCGAGATCAAGGCGGGACGTCTCGCCCCTGAAATGGCGGGCGTGCTGCACCTGGTTTATGCAGAAATTCACCAGGCCCGCAAGACGCCCGAAGAGCTTGCCAAGGCTGTCGAGTCGTACCAGATGGCGTTCGCCAACGGCCAGAAGCCGACTGCGACCGTTCAGCTTCGCCTCGCTCAGATCGAGCTGATGCTCAACAAGACCGGCGACGCATACACGCGTCTCGACGCCATGAGCAAGGCGAACCAGGACAGCCCCAGCTGCGAAATGCTCGCCGTGAACACGCTTCGCGGCATGAAGAAGTTCGCCGAGGCCGAGGCTCGCCTCAAGTCCGCCCGCACCAAGTATCCCAAGAGCAGCGAGTTGATCTCGCTTCAGGCCGAAATCCTCATCGGCGACAAGAAGGTTGAAGAAGCCGATAAGCTCGTCGCAACCGCCCTCGCCGGCGATCCCGACAACGTGACGCTCAACGAGCTTCGCGCCTGGATTCTTGCCGACGCCCTGAAGAAGCCCGCCGAGGCCCGCGCCCTGCTGAGCGGTATCGCCGACCGTTGCGATCGTTCATCGCCGCTCGTTCGCCTCTGCCAGCTCGACCTTCGCGCTCGTGACTACGAGGCCGCCGCAGCGACGATCGCCAAGATCCGCAATCGCTGGAAGGAAGCTTCGATCGCCGACATGCTCGACGCCCAGCTTGCTCTCTCGAAGGGCAACCCCCGGCTCGCCTCGAGCTTCTACGATGCTGCTCTCAAGAAAGACCCCAAGAACAAGCTCATCCTTTACTGGAAGGCCCAGCTCGACGGCCAGACCGACCCGCAGGCCGCCTCGAAGGTTCTCCAGTCGCTCGCCAGCGAGTCGTCGGTCAAGGAAGTTGATAACAACCTCTCGCTCATGACCGCTGCTCAGGCCGCTCTCGCAAACCTGCAGCTCGAAAACGGCGACCTCAACGGTGCGATCGAGCGGTTCCAGGGCTTGATGAAGGAAAACGCCCCCGCGAACGTCCAGCGCGACGTGCGCTGGAACCTCGTGCGGGCGAACATCGCCAAGAAGCAGTGGCCTGCCGCGAAGGCCGAACTCGAAACGATCCTCGCCGACACCAAGAATGCTCCGTCGGCCGAAGAATGCGTCAGCGCGGCGATCTACTATCACAACAACAACGAACCAGCGAAGGCCGAAACCATCATCCTCGCGGTTCTGGCCGAACAACCCGGCCATCCCTGGGCGGTGAGCGTTCAAACCCAGGCCCTCGCCAAGGCCCAGAAGTTCGACGAGGCCAAGGCGCTCGTTCGCAAGGCGATCGACAATCAGACCGACAAGGCGAAGACCCCCGCCGCGTTCTATCTCTTGCTCGCAGCAATCGAGAACAGCATCCCGCCCGTCACCGACTCGCTCAAGCGGTCGATCGCCGTGGTTGAAGAAGGGCTCATCGGCCAGCCGAAGTCGGTTGACCTCGCTCAGGCAAAGGCCCGCCTCCTCGGCCTGTCCGGAGATCGCAAGGGAGCCATCGCCTTCATCGAGACGATGGCCAAGGACGAGCCGAACGGTGCTTTCACCCGCGTGCTCATCAACCTCCTCCGCGATAGCCGCGACTACGCTGGTGCAGAGAAGGTGACGACCGAGTTGCTCAAGTCGAATCCGAAGGATGCCGCCGTCGCGATCTCGCTCGTCCGGCTCGTCGCTTCGCAGGCGATCGAAGCCAACGGCAAGGGCGAACGCCCCTTGGTTGAGACGCTCAACAGCCGTCTCGCCGGGATGATTCGCGACTTCCGCGGCCAGTTCCCCGATGATCCGACGTTCGTCCAGCTTGATTGCGAACTCGCCGCTCGCCGTGGTGAGATTTCGCGAGCCATCACGCTCACGAACGAAATCGACAAGATGTCCAAGGGCTCGTCGCTGGGCCCCATCCTCCGGGCTCAGATCTACTCGATGCAGGACCGGCCGCGTGAAGTCGCTGCGTCATACACCGAGGCTCTCGACAAGAACCCGCGTCAGTCCGACGTCCGCTTGATGCTCGCCCAGACGAACCTCAAGCTCCACGACTACGAAGCGGCAATCAAGAACGCCAAGCTGGTGCTCGAGGTTGATCCCGACCAGCAGGGTGCACTCCTCATCAACGCCCGTGCTCTCTCAGCCAGCGAAGGAGCCCCGGCCGCCGTCGCCGCGAACCGGACCGCCGCCATCGCCCTGCTGACCGACGCCATCAAGCGTAACCCCAAGTTCGCCGACGCCTATCACCTCCTCGCCGAGGTGCACATCAACAACCGCTCGCGTGACCTCGCGATCGCTGCACTCAGGGACGGCCTCAAGGCCATCCCTGAAGACGCGAACGGCCTGTCGATCGCGATTCGCGTCCTGTGCGAGCCCGCAGGTCCCGGCAAGCCCGCCCTCCCGGCGAATCTCGTCGCCGCCAAGGCCCTCGCCGAGGAATTCGCCGGCAAGGATAAGGATGGAGCAATGTGCCAGGCCGCTGCCGTCGGCTTCCACCGGTCGATGCAGCTCATCACGGCACTCCCCTGGGCCGAGAAGGCTGCGAGCCTCTCGAAGAGCCTGAGCACCAGGCTTAACCTGGGCGATTTGCTCCTCTCGCTGGCCGAAATGCACAACGGCGCTGAGCGGACCGACTACCTCAACCGCTCGCTCGTGGTGTTCGATGGCGTGCTCAAGGAGCAGCCGCTCAACGTCGAGGCGATCAACAACAAGGCGTGGATTCTCCACACCTATCTCAACCGCAG
This sequence comes from uncultured Isosphaeraceae bacterium, assembly GCA_945957605.1. GTDB lineage: Bacteria > Planctomycetota > Planctomycetia > Isosphaerales > Isosphaeraceae > CAMFLR01. The sequence continues at coordinate 311,438 of CAMFLR010000001.1, read as the reverse complement.
CCAGGAAGCGCTCGAGATCGCCGACAACCTTGCGAAGCGGGCCGACAACTCGGTTCTCCCCGCCGAGTTCTTCGACACGCTCGGCACGATTCAGCAGTCGCTCGGCCGCAAGGCGGATGCTGAGGAGTCGTTCGGCAAGGGTCTCAAGAAGTCTCCGTCGCTGCCGATCCTCAACTTCCACATGGCAAAGCTGATTGCCGAAGACGAAAGCCGCGCCCGTCGCGCAGCCAGCTATGTCGAGAACGCGAAAGCCGGTGCCAACCAGCTCTCGCCCGACCTCGTCGCCGAGTTGAAGACGCTGTCCGACAAGGTCAACCGTTAATCGCAAAAGCTCGCGACCAACCCTCGAAGCGGCCCCTGGATCAGTTCCAGGGGCCGCTTTGCATTTTTCAGTAAGGTCGTGGGCTGGCTCGACATCGGCAAACAGGCTGTGATAGAGTCGCGGACTGTGGGCGGCCGGTTATGCAAATTGTGCGGGATCGGCCGGAAACTCTCCCATTGCAACAGTTCTTGGACGAGGACATGAACGTGCGAAACCTTCTTCATGCTTCGCTGACGGTCGCTGCGGCGGCCTTGATTTCGTTCGCCGGCGCGACCGCGCAGGCCGACGACGAGAAGCCCATTGTCGTGCTCGAAACCTCCGCCGGCCAGATCACGGTCGAGCTCGACAAGGCCAAGGCGCCGATTTCGGTCGCCAACTTCCTCAAGTACGTCGACAAGGGCTTCTACGACGGTGTCACGTTCCACCGCGTCATCCCCGGTTTCATGGTCCAGACCGGCGGCATGAAGGAAGCGAACAACGTGATGACCGAGAAGAAGGAAGAAGCGTTCCCGCCGATCAAGAACGAGTCGGGCAACGGCCTCTCGAACTCGCGCGGCACGCTGGCAATGGCCCGCACGCAGGACCCGAACTCGGCGACGTCGCAGTTCTTCATCAACCACAAAGACAACCCGCAGCTCGACAATTACGGTGGCGGCTACGCTGTCTTCGGCAAGGTGATCAGCGGTATGGACGTCGTCGACTCGATCGCCAAGGTCGAAACGGCGACCAAGTCCGACTCGGCCGGCCACAATCATGAGAACGTCCCGGTCACTCCGGTGATCATCAAGAGCGCCAAGCGTAAGACCAAGTGATGAGCCACAATTGGGCACCCTGGGAAGGTCAAGAGCCACTTGACCGTCAGAGGCAGGGTGCCTAAGATGGTCGCGTTCTTCCCGGCGGATTGAGTTTCCCTTGGTCGAATTCCTCGGCCAACGCCGGGAAGGGACGTGCCAGTCAAGCACGCCCGTTCTCGCGTCAATCAGCGAAGTCGCCCATAAGGAGACCTCAATGGCCCACGTGGTCGCCGAACCGTGTTTTGACTGCAAATACACGGACTGCGTCGTCGTTTGCCCCGTCGACTGCTTCTATGAAGGGGCCCAGATTCTCTACATCCACCCCGAAGAATGCATCGACTGCGAGGCCTGCGTTCCGGAGTGCCCCGTGGAAGCGATCTTCCACGAAGACAACCTCCCGGACGACTGGAAGGACTTCACCGCGCTGAACGCTGAAGAAGCTCCCAAGTGCCCGGTCATCACCGAGAAGAAAGACGCCCTCGAAGGCGAGTCGTGCAACAAGGCTGAGAAGCATTGATTTGCACGCCCCTCAAAGGCGAGTTTCACAAAAAACCCCGGTCAACGCCGGGGTTTTTTCATGCGCAGCTTATTCCTCGCCGATATCTATCCAGAATGAGTCTCAGCAAAATCCTTGAAGACCTGCATGATTTTCTGCGTTTCAAGCTTGTACAACCCGGCCGTCACCACCTTCAGCAGCTTCATAAAACCAGTGAATTGGATGTCAGTCTCAACTCGCCACCGCGTGGAATAGGCGTCGATCTCCTGAAAAGAGTTCCGCACAGAATGAATCGTGGCGGGACCTTCATACGTCATCGAGAGTTCTTGCGGTAAGTTGTGAACGGTGACCGTCTCGATCATTTCGACCATCCGTTCACCCACTTGAAACCACCATTTTGAAGTCGAACCAGGCTCACCAGGCGCGCCTGTGAGTGGCTCGATACAAAGCAATCCTTCTCGCCAGAGCGGCGTAATAGTCGGTTCGTCGAACAGTTCGATTACCCGACCGATTGGCCGGGCGATCACCAGTTCCTGGGAGTATTTCATCGTCTGTCCCACACGCAGCACACGGCAACTTGTTCCGATGTGACAGGTCATGATCTCATTGGGAAGACCATTCTGCCATGAGCATCTCTTCGCGAACTTGCGTCAATCACCCCGGCAACTGTGCGCCCCAGACGAGTTGCTGCGGCCGCTTGACGATGCGTCGCACGCCCCAGCCGATGAAGAACACCGCCAGAAGCACGCCAAGGGCGATCGTTCCCTTCTCACCCAGTAAATTTGCGACCCACACAAACGCGAGCTTGAGCCCCGCGTTGCGTCCGCGAACTCGAGGTTCGTCTTCACCGCGCTGATCGGCCGTCGCCAACATGAACACGAAGAACCAGAGCACTCCCGCAATCACGCCCAGAATCGCCGGCCCCGTCAGCGCTTCGACGACTCCCACCTCCTCCGAACGCTCCTCGCCTGCAAGCCCCGCCGCTTGGACCACCGTACGGGCAATCTCGTTCGGATCGTTATCGCCGACGCCAAAATCGATCGCCTCAACACCCTTGTAGAACTTGACCGTGTCTCGGCCATGCGAAACAACAACGCGGTCGATCGACCGAACCGTTTCGGTGCGTTCGAAGCCAGGCAAGCGGCTCGGGTCGTTCCCGGCCAGCACGGCTTCCGCCGCCTGTGCCATCTGGCCCTTGGGGTTGTTCCCCTTGAACTTGAACCAGTGCAAAAAGTCGCCCGTAAGGACGAGCATCCAGCACATTTTTTCACCCGATTTTGTCCAGGCGCGCGTTTCCATTCTCCCCTCCCGGATCTGGTCGGATCACGGCACGGTATGCGGTTTTTCGGATTATGCGATCTGAGAGCCGGTCCTATCTTGGACTCAACTCGCGACAATTCGATTCAATGAACCAAAACGGTGAGAGATATGCAATCCTGATGTCATACTGACTTGCAAGAATCATGCGATCTTCATGATTAAAAACCAACAGTCAGATTCCGGCGACATTTTCTCGAGCACCGCGCAAAGCAAAACCTCTCGCGCTCGCAAAAAAGCGGGCGCGAGAGGTTATGAATTGAAGCTCGCGAGCGGCTTACTTGTCGTCGGCCGAGAGGGCTTCGCCACCGGAACGCGTCATGAACTTGATGAGCGTGTTGGGGTTGATCGTCGCCTGCATGGCCCGGGTCGAACCGTCGCACATCGCGAAGTTGACGACGCCCGGGTGCTTGCTCGACCAGTAGGTATAGGAGTTGGTCGGCGGGTTTGTCGAGCTGTTCACGATCGGCCGGTTGATCTTGCGATCGACGGTCGTCCGCACGCAGCAGTCGCCCGCTTGTGCCCAGGTCCCTTGCAGCGTTTCGCCAAAGAGAACCGTGTTCGACGTACCGTCGGTCACATCGGCCAACGAGGTCGTCGAATTGCAGTACGAAATGCCGTTGTCCCACACCCAGGCAGCCGGATTGCTGGCAGCCGCCGGGCCTGGCACGAAACCAGGCTGATACCCGGCCGAGAGATTCGCACGATAGTCAGCCGGTCCCCAGCGCGGGGTAACCGTGGCACCGGTCGTCGGATTGACCGCTTGCGGGCGGCGATTCGACGGGCAAACCCAGATGTTCAGCGTACGGCGAACGGCCGTGGCGTTATCGACGACGCCGGGCGAAAGATAGAAATTGCACTCGTTCCAGTTCGAGTCCAATTCCATTTTCAGGAATAGCGACGTCAAACCGTTCCACGACGGGTTCGTGCCGCCCATGTAAATCGCGTTCGGGAAAATCGGCGATTGCGGGTTGCAAACGTTCGGCTGATTCGGGTCGGTGTTCGTTTCGATACAGAACCAGCCCGACGGGAAGCTCGAAAACGAATCGTGATACGTCTGCGCAGCGATTCCGAGTTGCTTCAGGTTATTCAAGCACTGCGTACGATTGGCGGCTTCACGCGCCTGCTGCACGGCCGGCAAAAGCAAAGCAACCAGTACGCCAATAATTGCGATCACAACGAGCAATTCGATCAGAGTAAATCCTGACCTGGCATAGCGCCGCCTGCCTGTCGTACGCATCGGTTCTCCTCTTCGTCAACAATGACGATTGCGCTGACTCAATCCACGCTATCATACTAAACCAAATCGAAAACGAATTCCAACGGGCGACCGCGAAATTCTGACAAACGTCTTAGAACTGACGCGGAGTTTATTTTAGCTCCACGCTCCAGTAAGCGTTGTCGAGGAATGTTCGCCAGCTCTGGTACTTCCCGTGGCTAAGCTTGAGGCTGAGGGTTGGCGAGGTTTTTGGCTTCACCGGTTCCTGGATGAGCCGCATGCCGGCTTCCCAGGGGGTGCGCCCTCCTTTGCGGACATTACATTTGACGCAGGCACACACGATATTGTCCCACGTCGCCTGACCGCCACGGCTGCGGGGCAGCACGTGATCCAAGCTTAGCTCACTTGTCGGGAAGCGTTTACCGCAATACTGGCAACGGTTACTGTCGCGCGCAAAAATATTGCGGCGATTGAACTTCACCTTCGTTTTGGGCAAACGGTCGAACCCCAGCAGGCGAATCACCCGCGGGACCTGGATTTCAAAGTGCACGGTGCGGATGAAGTCATCATCCGCCGTGCGAAACTGAGAGCGCGCCTCGGAAACGTCTCGCCAGGAGGCGAAGTCGTACGAGGTATAACGGCCATCGTCGAGCGTGATGACTTCCGCCAGATCCTTGACGAGCAGGCAGAACGCTCGCCGGACGGAAATCACATGCACGGCCATATAGAACTTGTTGAGAACGAGCACGCTGGCGTCGAGTGCCGAGCAGGCGCCTAGGCTCATTGGACGACTCTCCCGTGGGTTCGCCCGCAGGTTCCTCCACTGCGGGGCGATGCAGGGCGGACGGACACGACTCTGAACGCAAGGCCTGGATTTCGCGATGTCGGTTCAACGGCGGCGGCCGGGGGGAGGAAACGCACCTCGTTCGAGGTGGTCGCCTCTCTGCGGTAGTCGGGGTCGAGCCAGACGCGGGAGCCTTTCAGATCCGGTCGGTCTTACGCTCCAGCGATCGGGATCGTCGGCGCGGCAAGTCGAAAGTCGGAGAGCAAACTGTTCTCAACTTATTCTATGCGCTCATGCATTTTTCTCCAGAGCCGCTCGAACTGCAGCACCCACTTCAGCGGTCTTGGCCGTGCCGCCCAAGTCGGGCGTGCGGGGTTTTCCAGCCGCCAGCACAGTACCAATCGCTTTGCGAATCGCGCTAGCACCCTTCGGCGCATCTACGTGATCGAGCAACATCGCCACAGACAAAAGCGCCGCGATCGGGTTCGCGATTCCCTTGCCAGCGATATCCGGGGCCGATCCGTGAACCGGCTCGAACATGCTCGGCGCGGTCTTGAGCGGATTCAGGTTGCCCGAAGCAGCAAGCCCCATCCCGCCCTGAAGCACAGCGCCAAGGTCGGTGATAATATCGCCGAACATATTCGTCGTCACAATGACGTCGTACTTCTCGGGCGAAACCACCATGCGCATGCAGCAGGCATCGACATGGTTGTAGTCGGTCTTGATATCAGGATAGTCGGCCGAAACTTCGGTGAACGTGCGCATCCATAGGTCGTGCGCAAACGTGAGCACGTTCGTTTTGGCGACCATCGTCACCAGACCGATCTGCCCCTTCGCTTTGTCGGCGTCGGAGAGGCCGCGAAACGGCTTAACCTTGCCACGTTGCCGCGCGAGCTCGAACGCATAACGAATGACGCGTTCGACACCAGCTCGGGTGTTGATCGATGTCTGGATCGCGACTTCTTCAGGCGTTCCCTTGTAGGTGAACCCGCCAGCGCCGACATAGAGGTCTTCGTTGTTTTCACGAACGACGACCATGTCGATTTCTTCCGGCCCTTTGCCCCGTATTGGCGTTTCGACGCCTGGAAACAACTTCACGGGCCGAAGGTTGACATATTGATGAAAGTCGAAGCGAAGCTTGAGCAGAATTCCTTTTTCAAGGATGCCAGGCGCGACGCCGGGATGGCCGACTGCGCCCAGGAAGATCGCATCGCACTTGCGCAGGTCGGCAATGACCGATTCGGGCAAAATCTCGCCTGTTTTTAGGTAGCGTTCGCCACCCAGATTGAACGAGACGAGGTCAAAAGTCTTGCCGTCGAGCCGGGAAACATCGGCAAGTACCGCGAGCCCTTGCTCGACAACCTCTGGACCCACACCGTCGCCCGCGATGACACCGATCGTCGCCAAGACCGCCTCCGCTTCGAGCAAAATCGCTACAAGTTGCAAATGAGGAACATCAAGGTGATTGTCACCGATTGCGATCACGCTCGTAGACGGGATAGACCTGTCTACGAGTCCGTGAATCACGCGTCCACTATACCGGCCACCGAAGCAGCCGACAAGTTACGCGAAACGGCACATTTGATGTCGATTCACGGCGTTTGGCCCCGTTTTTGATATTGAGATCACATGCTGACTCAAGTTATCCCGTTGACAACGGGCGGGTGTCCTTCATACTTACTTGTAGACAGCAGCGTGCTTTCCCAAGCCGCTCGTCGGCCCTTCGAGCCACCCCAAGCAAAGCCCAACAAATCGTGAAGACCCAGGGAATTGCCTCGATGGCCACGTCCCCCGAGAGTAGCGGTCCTCCCAAGGACGCCCGCGGACTCTCCGCGATCAATGAAGCGAGTCTCGAAGCCTCGATCATCCGGCGCGGGTTCGCCACGCCGCAAGAAGTCGAGGCCTGCAAGGCGTATCGCGCCAAGCTCGCCGCTTCGGGTAGCGGAACCAACAAGGATGAACCGGGACGTAGCCTGCTCGACGTGATGGTCGACGCAAAGGTCATCACCAAAAACCAATCGCTTCGACTTGCCAAGGAAAACGGCAGCGAAGGCGTCAAATCACTCTCGATCCCGGGCTATCAGATCATCTCGAAGCTCGGCAAAGGGTCGATGGGAATCGTCTACAAGGCGAAGCAAACCAGCGTCGACCGCATCGTCGCCGTCAAGGTTTTGCTCGAATCCCTCGCCAAGAATAAAGACTTCATCAAGCGCTTCGAGCGCGAAGCCAAGATCGCCGCGAAACTCTCGCACAACAACATCGTCAACGCGATCGACGCCGGCAACACCGACGGCCATTTCTTCTTCGTGATGGAATACGTCGAAGGCGCAACGATCAAAGACGAGCTCGACAAGAGCAAGATCTTCGACGAGAAAGTCGCGCTCCGCGTGATCGTTTCCGTCGCCGAAGCGCTCAAGCACGCGCATCAACGCGGTCTGATTCACCGCGACGTCAAACCCGAAAACGTCATTCTTTGCAAAGACGGCAACGTCAAACTTGCTGACCTCGGCCTCGCCCGGCTCACCGCCGACGAAAAATGGGCGATGGCCGAAGTGGGCATGGCAATCGGCACGCCCTACTACATCAGCCCCGAACAGGTGCGCGGGCAGGTCGACGTCGATATTCGTGCCGACATCTACAGCCTGGGTGCCACGCTCTACCACATGGTGACCGGCAAGGTTCCATACGGTGGCGACACGCCCAACGAGGTGATGAAGAAGCACGTCGACAAGAACGTGAATCTCGTCCCGCCCGACCACATCAACACCAAGCTCTCAAGCGGCTTGGGGATGGTCGTGGAAACGATGATGGCCCGCGATCGCAACAATCGCTACGCCACGCCCGACGACCTGCTGCTCGACCTGCGGTGCCTGCTACAAGGCGAGCCACCGATGATCGCCGGCCAGAAGCTCGATAGCCTGGCAAGTCTGGCCGAAGGCGATGCGTCTGACGACGTCGTTGGCGGCTCTGGTGGCGCGAGCGACTCGGAAAAGGCCGAGATGGCCGCGAAGGTCAACTCCAAGAACACCGTTATCGCCGTCGTCGGCATTCTGCTCGGCGTCTCGGTGCTGACGAACGTGCTCATGATGCTCGCCAAATAACGGCCGAGGCGAAGCACGCTGAATGCACAGAGAACAACGGCGTTACGCATCCCGATGCGTGACAGCCGTTGTTTCTATGTTATATGTTGCGATGAATTAATTCTGACTGAAGTCGAAGAGCTTTACGAATTCTCTGCCCAGGGGATCCTTGACGAATTTGCAGCGGCAGGTTGGGCAAAGGTCGAAGCGGAAACCTTTGGGAGCGTGAGCGGCGAGATCCTCTGAGCTCAGATCGGCATCGCGTTGGAGCAACTCGGCGACAGCTTCCATCGGATCATCGTCCAGGTCGTCCTCACGAATCTGGTTGGGATCGAAGGCCGCGGAGACCTCGATTTTCACCACGAATCGCGAGTCAGCGGAAGCTGTCAGATCTTTGCCGCAGAGATCGCACGTGAAGTGGACCATCAGCGTCTCTTCCTCGAATTTTCGCCCGTCGGATTGTCGGGAAGGGGGTTGAATGAATCCGATTCTAACCCGAAGGCTTGGGTCCGTCCAAGCCTCAAGAGCATATAACGAGTAGACGGCAAAAGACCAAATCGAGTCAAGGTGAAAACAGTAATAATCAGCGAAAAAAACGAAAGAAATCCCGCGAAATAAACGATAGGCGGACGATAGACAAGTTCACGCGTGATATCACCTGAAGCATGTTTGAGACGCAAAAAAGCATCACTTGACCCACTTGACTTTTCGCTCCCACGCCAACCGTCATCGCGCGTCACATGAACCTGAACCTCGCTCATATCTCGAATTTTATCATTCGCTTGAAATTCTAAATCGATTTTGTCTGGATGCTTTTGAATCGCCTCAATTGGTAGAGTTTCACCGCGATCATTGCGAGACACTGCCAGTGGTGCGGCATCGGGCAGCGCAACCCAGACGTCACCGATTTTTTCGACGCGTGCAAACGCTCCCTCAGGCGGAGGAGTTGCCGCGACAATCGCCCGAACACCCGCTATTTCCAGCGGTTTCCGCGCGCGAAGAACACCTTCCCACGTCACCGCGCGGCGACTCGTGCGCTCTCCCTTCACCTGGGGATAAAGCGCCGAGAAAAAGTCGAGCGAATTCGTCATTTCGACCGAATCGTAGTTGCGAATATCCCACAAGCCATAGCGCATGCATACGTTAGGTGGAAGCTCCTCGCCAACACCCAGGACCCGATTCGGCGGTGGTGCCACTTGCCTCAGAAACGCAATCACAGCTGGAACGGGACGATCGTCTTCAGGAGGTATCGCCGGGTTGAGTCCCATCCCGAAGCCGATCACGTCGACCAGGACGAGCGCGATGAACGCGGGTTGAAACACTGCCGAATGAATTCCGCGCGTCCGTTTGCGAATCAGAACGATCGCCGTTGCGATTCCCACAAAATGCACCGACGCGATGCCGTAATACCGCTGAACGAATCGAATCGTGTCGCGCGTTTGGCGATCTGCGCGGGCGCGATAAATCGCCGGATCCGCGCCAGGCGTCTCTTTTGCCATTTGTGCGTAGTGCTCTACCGCCTTCGCGTGAATCTTCGCCTCGAAGAGTGGGATCGCCAGGGCCGCGATCGCACACGGAATCGCCGCCACAAACAGAAGTGGCGCGACGATTTTCATGTGGCGGATTCTGCGCAGCGATCCGAGACGATCGAGCCCGAATGCTCCGAGAAGCGTTAGACCAAACGCAATCCAAAGACTCAGCCTGCGATTGTCCGTCACGTTTAGCACGGGAAGTGCGCGAAGGAAATTATCAGCGGGAAACCAGCGATAGGCAGCGAGAAGCGCGAAGACGGTCAGCAGCGTCAACCACCGCACGTGCGAACTGTGTTTCCAGCCTCGCATCACACCGAGAGGCGCAAGCAACACAAGCGTCGCCAATCCCGCAAATCCCCCGGCCGACTCATTGAGATTATGCACATTCAGCGCACGCGCAAGATTGGGATGCCCACGCGTCTGACTGCCGAACGCGTACGGCAAACCAGTACAGGCCATGTCGAGCATGCGCGGCTTTGCGAGTTCCCAGACCGGCTTGCGCTCGGCCGCGCGGTCGGTCCACACAGGACTTTTGGTGAGATAATCCGCCAGCGGCAGAATTTCAATCGCCGCGATTCCAATTCCCAGCAAGGTCGCGCCCGTCCAGCAAACCGCTGCGAGAAAACGAATTCTTCGAACTCGCCACAAGAAACTCAGCCCGCTCGCGAGCAGCACATGTGCCGAAGTTTGGACGTGCCCGCCGACAAGACAAAGCCCGACAACGAGCGCCATCGCGCCGAACCTGCGGATGCTGGGACGGTCGAGCAAACGGTCGCTCGCCCAGAGAATCCACGGCAACCAGACTGCTACGTTCGTTACCGGGTAGAGCAGCCAGACGACGAGAAATCCCGTGAACGGATACACCAGCCCCGCGAAAAATCGTCCCGCACGTTTCGCGCCCCAGTGGCTCGCGAGCAAATACATCCCCACGCCCGCAATCCAGAGGCGCACGGCCGCCATCCACGCGTAGGCCTGGGGCAGGGGACCGAGGTAGGCAATCAGTTGAACTGGATCGAAAACCGCGCTTTGGCCATTCGCCAGATGAGGCGTGCCACAACCGCTGGAAGGATTCCAGAGCGGCAATCGCCCCGCGTGTAGTTCCTGGCGATTGAACTCGATCCAGGGTTGGAATTGCAGAACCGGGTCCATCAGCAGCCGGTTGTACGGTTCGTAGTCTGGCCCCTTGATGTCGCGAAAGCTCGCCTGAACGAACAGCACATCGGCCGAGCTTAGCACCTTGCCGCCGAACAGCGATTCATGAAAAAAGAGCGATACGAGTCCCGCAAGTACGAGCGCGAATCGCACGAATTCCTTGCGCTGAGGTGAACTCAAATCGCTCGCTCCGTCCCTGGAGAATATCGGCTTATCACTTCACAGAAGCTGCAATCGCCTTGGGCGTGATGCGCGACGCTTCGATCATCGTTTCCCAGTCATCGGCCTTCTGCTTCAATCGTGCGACGACGTCAGCATTCTCGCTGGCAACGTTCTTTGCTTCGCTCAGATCGCTCGCGAGATCGTAAAGAAACGGCCCTTCTTTGGGAGCGTCGATATACTTCCAATCGCCGTCTCGCACAGCGCGATGCGACTGCACGCCTTTCACATCCACCCTGCGCCAGAACAAAGTGCGAGCGACTTCAGGTGATTGGCCCGAAATGATCGGCATCAAGTCGATCCCTTCGAGCGGCCGTGAATCGGGCTGAGTTGCGCCGGCAAGCTTCTCAATCGTCGCCGTCCAGTCCATCGTAATGGCGACCTGGTTCGTCACTTTCCCCGCAGGAATCACACCCGGAAATCGCGCGACGCACGATACGCGAATTCCACCTTCCCAGAGCGTCCCCTTATCCTTGGCAAACGGCGCATTACGCGAGTATTGCGCACCACCATTGTCGCTCGCAAAAACCACGAGCGTATTCTTCGACAAACCCAGCTCATCAAGCCGATCGAGGATCTTGCCGACCCCTTCGTCGAGCGATTCAACCATTTGCCCGTAGATTTCGCGCGTCCCCGTATTGAAGTTCCTCTGCAGCACTGGCTGCTTCGTTTCGGGAGTCTGGAACGGAAAGTGAGGGGCGTTGTAAGCGACATACAAAAAGAACGGCTTGTCTTTGATCTCATCGAGCCACTTGATCGCATGTTTTGTGATCAAATGCGTCGAGTAGCCTTCCATCTCAACGGGTTTATCGTTGAGAAACAGGTCGGCCCGGCCATCATGTTCGCGGTGGCTCACATAGTCGTGATTGCCGCTCAGCAGGCCAAAATATCGCTCGAAGCCGTGCGCGTTCGGCCCCCAATCGCTCGTATAGCCGAGATGCCACTTTCCCGACATCGCAGTCGCGTAGCCCGCTTTTTGCAGGGCCGTCGCAATCGTCGGCTCATTCTTCGGCAGTCCGAGATTTTGCCCGCCCGGCGGAATCGCCCATTCCAGACCGCCAAACCGCTGCTGATAGCGACCGGTAATGAAGCCGCAACGCGTAGGCGTGCAAACGGGGCCGTTCGAATGGAAGTCGGTGAACTTCACACCGTCGCGGGCGATTGTATCGATGCGCGGTGTTTTGATATCAGTCACGCCGTAGCAGCCGAGATCGCCGTAGCCCAGGTCGTCGGCGAGAATGAAGACGACGTTGGGCCGATCGGCGGCGTTGATCGTCAGCGAGGCGAGCAACAGCAACGCATACATAACGATTGAACCCTTGCCGGCTTACTTGGAGAGTTTCAAACGCGGATCGGAAAGATCCAGGCGATACATCACCTGATTGTAGTCGTACCGAGGGGTCGGGTCGAGATTGCCTGAAAACATCGCCGTGTACGTCCCCTCGAAGAAGAGAATCTTGCCGTTCTCTTTCGCAAAATACGGATGCAGCCGAGGATTGTAGAAGCTGTATTTATCGTGTGTAACGACTTTCACCGCATCGCGCCAGGGGCCGGTAATCGCATCCGCTTCGGCATACCAGACCTCGCCCAGAAACGACGATTTCCCGCCCGCTTCCAGGACGATCATGCTCCACTTCTTGCGATAGTTGTTCCAAAGAACGGTCGACGTATGCGGGCGAATCGGCGTGCCGCTCGTGGCGTCACGAAGAACGATCGTCCCTTCATCCCCCTTGAGCTTGCCGGCCTTCACCATGCGAGTCTGAAGGTCGAACGTCATGGGCGGAGTTTGCTTCTTCCAGCCCTGAACCACACGCCCTGCAATGTCGCGTTCAATCGTCTTGGGATCGTCCTTCAGAAGAGGAGTCCAGGATTCGTATTGATTGATATCGAGATAAGACTCGATGTTGGCTCGCACGCGAACGTTGGGCAATTCGTGCGCGAACACGACCCATTTTTCCCCATTCTCATCGACGATCACCGGCTGACCGCTAGGGTAGAGCGCCATTTTCTCGGGCCACGTCGCACGTTTTCTCCACTCATGCGACGATTCGTCGAACTCAACCGCGCCATGCTCGTAAACGTCGAGCATGTTGCGCACCTTGACGTACGAACCCATCATGTGGTCGCGGCCATCAGCCCCCTTGAGCACGATCACGCCGAAAATCCACGTCGGACCATCACCTGGAAGTTTGGCGGTCGGCTTGGCGAAGCCGTCGTTGCCGACGAAATATTCCAGGTCGACGCCCACTTCCGGATCGAGCCCGCCTTGATCGGGCAATTTCGAGATCGCGCCTGGGACGTGAAAATTGCCGAGCGGATACGACGGCCGATTCGTGTCACCCCAGAACCAGTAGAGCGTGCCGTTGCAAACTCCGTTCACAACGCTGTCTTGTCCCAGAACCTGGCCGTCGAGCACGGGATTCTTGATCGGAGCTTGCCGACCGAGCAGCACGCTATCGCGATAAAGCCCACCGCCTGTGACGCGATAAAGCCGTTCGGCAATGTTGATCCGCTTGACCTTGATCGTCGCCTCGCCGCCCGCCTTGGGCTTGAGCCGTACGCCACGAATGCCAAAGCCGTCGGCCGCGTGCTCGTATCCATGCCCCTTCACGCTGAAGAAGACGTCGATATCCATTAATCCCGGCTCGTAAAATGCAACGAGTCCGGCGTTGTCGGTGATGTATCGAGTGCTATCGGTCGTGCGTAATTCAATGAGCGGCACGCCGCGCCCGGTTTGATCGTCGATCACTTTGATCGCGAAGGGACGAGGCGTTTCCGCCGCCTGCGCGCTCGTAGCCAGCATTCCAACGAATATCCAGATGCAAATGGTTTTTGAGTGAAACATGGTGCAAGTCGCGCGAGGGAAAATGCCGAGTTGATTCAGATGCACGAAAGTCTCGCCTATGATGAGCGGCCACGGTAAAACCGTCAATCGCGCACAATTGCGCGTAACCCGCTTGACCAATCAGACTGGATGTCTTACCCTTATTTCAGACAATTTGTCTCTTTGGCAGAGGAGCGAGATGGCGCGGACATCGCAGGATGTGACTGAAGCTGAACTGGCGGTGCTGGAAGGGCTATGGAACAAGGGCCCGGCAACGATCCGTCAGCTCGCCGAAACGGCGTACGAGGACGTGGGCGCGTCGCAGTATGCGACGGTGCAGAAGCTGCTCGATCGCCTGGAAGCAAAGGGATGCGTCGCACGCGACCGCACGGAAGGGGTGCACGTATTCCGGGCCGCGATCAATCGCGACGAGCTAATCGGCCGACGTCTCCGCGCAGTGGCCGACAAACTCTGCGGCGGATCACTCACGCCACTGCTGACGCATCTGGTCAAAGCCGAGCCGCTCACCGATCAAGATCGCCGCATGCTCCGCGACCTGATCGAAAAGCACGGAAAGTAATGGCATTCCAAGGCGAGCCGAAGTTTATCCCACCACACCAAGATGGCTCTATTGGCCTCGAAATTCTGAATACCCAAACACAGATTTCCATCGAATTCCTACCATTTTTCCAAACTTCGTTACCTTCTGTTCAATTCCGAATTCTGAATGCATTTTGAACAGAAGGTAACGAAGAATTCATAAGCCGACAGTTCCGTTAGCCTCCGGCTCTTGTTGTTGCGGATTTCGGCTCGATATTTAAAGATCTAAACAACGCGGCAAATAAAACATTTCAAATAGTCAGTTTCAAGACACGAAGCCGAAACGGGATGATCCGCCGCCTGTCCGCGCTGGCCGAGAATCTGAATCGCCCGGCCTGAAAGTTCGGCTACACGCCCCAGCACATCGGCGAATAGCGTGCGTTCCATCGCTCCCGAGCACGAGCAAGTCGCAAGAATCCCATTGGGTTCGAGCAAATCGATCACTGCGCGATTGAGATTCAAATACGCTTTGACCGCCTTCTCCAACCCCTTGGGATGGCGCGCAAACTTGGGCGGATCGCAAACAATCAGCCCGAATCGTTCGCCTGCATCGCGCAAACGATCAACCGTGTCGAGCACATCGCCCGCCTCAAACTTGGCGTTCTCGGCACCATTACTCGCTGCATTGCGCTTCGCCAACTCGATCGCTGGCTGCGATGAATCAATCCCCAGCGCGGAAATCGCACCGTTCTTCGCCGCATTCAGCGCAAAACCGCCGGTGTATGAATAAAGATCGAGCACCTTACGACCCGCGGCAAACTTCGCCACCGCCGCGCGATTGTCGCGCTGATCGAAATAAAAGCCGGTTTTCTGCCCCGTGGTAAGGTCAACGTGATAACGAATTCCGTGCTCGACGACCTCAATCGGCTCGCTGGGCAAATTACCCCAAGCAACCGCTTCTTCAACTTGAAGCCCTTCAGCATCGGCCGTCGAGCGATCGCCGCGAATGACGATTCCAGCAATGTCTGGCAGTTCTGAGAGCGTCTTCAAAATCGATTCGCGCCGCGCAAACAGTGCGGCACCCGTGAACTGCGCCACCAGCCAGCGATCGAAGCGATCGACAGTCAGGCCGGAAAGTCCGTCGGCCTCGCTGAAAATCAGACGAGCGCCAACGTTGTCTCCCTTCAGTCCCAACCCATCTTCACGCCAGCGCACGGCCGAGTGAATTTGGTCGGACAAGAAGGCATCGTCGACCGGCGCGTTCTCCCAGCGGTAGAGACGAACGCGAATTCCGGACGCTGGGTTGAACAGCCCGCGCGCGATGAATTGCCCTTCGTAGCTGAAGACCTCGACCTCGTCGCCCATTTGCGGCGAGCCTTCGACGCGGTCGATTGAGGTGACGAACAGCCAGGGATGCCGCGCGAAGAACGGGCGAGCGGCCCGCTTCTTGACGATCACGCGCGGCAGTTTATGGGGGGCGGCGGCGGGGGATGACATTGTCGCGGAATCTTCTCGAGGTAACTCGCGTGCTGGGGTTGCCGCGACAAACAGAAACGATCGCCAAACTTTACTTGATCTCGACGCCGCGGCTGGCCTTCTCGAAGTCGGCGAGATAGGCAAGCGTGCGTTCGAATTGGTTCTTGAAATGCCGGACGCGCAGCAGGCTCCGAACTCGGCAGAGCAGTTCGACCTTGTTCACCGGCTTGGAGAGAAAATCGTCGGTGCCGGCCTGAACGCCACGGTCGTAGTCCGACGTCTCGTTGAGCGCGGTGACCATCAAGATCATGAGGTCACGGGTTTCGGGGTTCGCCCGAAGCTTCTTGCAGACCTCGAAACCCGAAAGCCGCGGCATCATCACGTCGAGCAAGAGCAGGTCGGGGCGGAACGACTCGACGCGTTTCAGCGTGTCCTCGCCGTCAACCGCGGTCTCGATTTCGCACTCGACATCGGCGAGGTACGCTTCGAGCAGCTCGATGTTCTGCGGGTTGTCGTCGGCGATCAGGATTTTCGGGGGGCCGTTGGTTGAATCCAAGGCAGCGCTCCGGTCGCTCGGGTCGAATCAGAGGACATTCACTCGCGAGGCAGCCGCGCGGCTTTCTACCGATCGGCATGCACCCGTTTCTTCATCTTACTCATCTCGGCAGCTAGCCGGAACCGGAATCAAGGAAATCACGGTCGGGCCGTGCCGATCACCCAATCGTTCCAATCGCGCATCGAACCTGACCGACCGCCAGTTACCGATTTGACCTGACCCCGCGCCTGTCCGATAGTTCACTGAAGTGGCCTTGCGCTTTGGTTTTGGGAACACTCGATTGCGGGCGTTGTCGGCCTTGTGGGATCACGCGGGTTTTGCTAACTTTCCCGCGCCTGCCCATCCCGACTCCCCTCGCGAACTCCCAACCCGGCCAGGTTACGTTCGTCAAACGCCGGGTGCTCGCCCCCCTCGCATCGAGGCCGGCGACATCGGGGAGGTGTCGTAAGATGAAGTGTCGTCTCGCCTTGCAGGCCATAAGCTTTGGGTTGCTTGCCACGCTGACCGGCTGCCACCTCGGCGGTAACGGCAACCTGACCGCGCGCCCCGAGCCGACCTTGCCCAAGGTCTCGCTCACGGCCAAGGAAGCAATCGAACGACACAACGAGAACGCTTCGCTCGTCAAGGCCGTCGAGGCCAGAACGAGTATCAATATGAAGTCGTCGACCGCCGGCGGCGCCAAGGTTAGCGGCCGATTGGCGATGGAGCGGCCAAGAAACTTTGCTCTGAAACTGAGCCACTCGGCTGCTGGAACGGTCGCCGACATCGGCTCGAACTCAGACGAGTTCTGGTTTTGGACAAAGAAGGGTCGAAGTGGCGGCGAAAACGAAGTGCTCGTTTGCAATTACGACGACGTCGACCGTTCGGTCCTCCCACCTAGCTTCCAGCCCGACTGGATCGTCGAAGCGATGGGACTACGACCCATTACGCGGGAAGAAGCCGCGAAGATCGAGTCGAAGCCGGGCGAGAACGGCACGATCAAACTCGTCTCCACGCGGCGCGGGAATAATGGCGAAAACCTGATCAAGGAAACGGTCATCGCCCCGTCGGGTGAAATTCGCGAACACCGCCTCCTTCAGGAAGATCGCAGTGGTCGCAGGCCGAAGCTCCTCGCTCACGCCACAGTCTCGCAAACCCAAACCGTGGCGATCAACGACTCGGGCGAAAAGGTCGTGCTGCCTCAGCAGATGCGTCTCGAATGGATCGAAGAACAGCTCCAACTCGACATCTACATCGATCGCCTCACGGTGAACAAGCCAATCTCTGAGGAAGATCGACAGATCCGCTTCTCCGAGCCCGAGATCGCTGGCGCCAAGCGCGTAAATCTCGCACAGTACGCAGCCGGGCCCGCAGCCGCTCCTAGCGGCCGAGCCAGCCGTGCGATCGGCGAAGGCGAGCCCGTCCGCCCGCGTTCGAGCACCCGGTCGAGCCGATCTGCCCCCGCTCCTGGCGACGTTCGCCTCGGTGCACCCGAGCCGGTCGGCACCGAAGGGGCCTATCGCAGCCGAGACAACGATCCTGTCGCGCTCACTGCCGACCTCTCTGCTGCAAACAATGAAAGCGCAATAGAACGGGTCGTCCGGCCGGGATTCCCCACGCCGAACGAACCGTAACATTGCGTTTCATTTGAGAGCCAGGCCGATCAGGCACGCTGTTCGGCCGCGCGTCGCAGGTTTTGACGCGCTTTGGCTAGAATCGGCCCGACCGAGTTCTCGGGAATCCCGAGCTGTTTGCCGATCTGCCGGTAGTTCAAAAACTTGAGGTGGTAGAGCCGCACGACGTTCGCCTCGCGCTCGTCGAGGTCTTGAAGCATGCGCTCCACTTCCTCAGCGGCCGCGACCGGTTCAGCTTCTGCCGAGCCGTCGTTCGTAATGGACTGGCGATGCGCGTGGGTGTGGCCGAGTTCCGCCTCGCGGAACCGCTTGACCACTTCCTTGACACAAACCCGCCGCGACACCACCGTGAGGTAGCTTGGCAGCGAGCTGATGCCCTTGAAGCGGCGGAGTACGGCGTAATCGTCGTCAACAATGGCCAAAAAAATCTCGGCGGCGAGGTCTTCGACATCGGCCGGCGAGAAAACCAGGCTCCGCGCGTGGCTGACGTGATGAATCACGTGGTAGATCAGCCCCATGTACCTGTCGACAAAGTCGGTCCACGCCCCTGGCTCGTGGCGGAGACATCTGTCGATCAGGTCGCGGTCGATCTCGTGAAGGGGCACGTTGGAAGCTCCCTGACCGATGATGCGAACCGTGCGGTTTCGTGCGGGAGGAATAAGAGATGGTTCCCGCCTGCGACGGACTCCGTCCGATTAACCAATCTTACTCCACACACGAGATAGGGCAAGCGGCAACTCGACCACAATTCCTATCATGCAAGAATGCAAGATATGACTATTAGCCCTTCAAGAACGACTCGAGAGCGTCGAATCCGCGCTCAAGCGTTTTGAGGTCGGTCGCAAATGACAGTCGCGCATACCCTTCGGTACCGAACGCCGAACCCATGACGAGCGCGATGTGCGCTTTCGCCAGAGCGGTCAAACAGAAGTCGGTGTCGGACTTGATCAGTTTTCCGCCCAGTTCGCGGCCGATGTGCTTCGAGATGTTCATGAAAGCGTAAAAAGCGCCGCCGGGCGCAACACAGGTAACTTCGGGAAGGCCGGCAATTCGTTCCAGCACGTACGCCCTGCGCTTGGTGAACTGGGCGTGCATCGCCTTGACCGATTCCTGCGGGCCGGCAACCGCCTCGATCGCCGCCCACTGGCTGACAGAACAGGGATTGCTCGTCTCCTGGCTCTGCAAGTCGCCCATGAACTTCGCGACCGAAGCCGAGGCGACTGCCCAGCCAATTCGCCAACCGGTCATGGCGTAAGTCTTGCTGACGCCGGAGATTGTGATCGTCCGCTCGGCAAGGCCGGGGCGGAGCGTCGCGAATACCGTCGGCTCGGCACCGCCGTAAGTCAGTTGCTCGTAAATCTCGTCGGATATCACCCCAATTCCCGCTTCGAGCACGACATCGGCCAGTGCCTCGAGCTCGGCCCGCTCGTAGACAACGCCAGTCGGGTTTGACGGGCTGTTGAGCATGAGCAGCTTGGTGCGGGGAGTCAGATTCGCGCGAAGCGCAGCGGGGGAGAGCTTGAACCCCTCGGCCTCGGTCGTCTGCACGATGACGGGTGTCGCCCCCGTGAGCTTGACGAGGTCGGAGTAGCTGACCCAGTAAGGCGCGGGAATGATCACCTCGTCGCCAGGGCCGGTGACGGCCATCAGCGCATTATGCAACGAGTGCTTCGCCCCGTTGGAAACGATGACTTGCACCGCTTGCGTCGGCAGGCCGCAGGCTTTGGTGTAGTGATCGGCAATTGCCTGGCGCAGTTCGGGAATCCCGGCAGGCGGGGTGTAGTGAGTCTGGCCCGATTTGATCGCCCGGATCGCCGCTTCCTGAATATTCTCCGGCGTTTTGAAGTCGGGTTCTCCCAGCGCGAAGTCGAGAACGTCGATCCCTTCGGCTTTCAGGCGTTTCGCCTCCGAGGCCATGGCCAGGGTCGCCGACGGGGCAATCAACTTCGAACGCTCGGCCAGAGTCAACGCCATCGAACCCAACTCCTCCAGGCGCACATAAAGGATGGACCGGTCAGGCCCAACCCCTTGCGCCTCATCGCCAACCGAAACGAAAAAGGAAAGGTCGCACCTTCAGCACGACACAGGTCTAGAGTAGCAGGTTCCCGCTCAGGCGTCACGTCCCCCGGCATTGGCAGCCGCTCCAACCGAATGTTGTTTCTAAGAGCGCTCTCGTGATAATTCCTTGACCGAAGCGCGAGGGTCGGTCAGTCTAATCCGACGGGAGACGCAGTCGACGATTTCAGGAGCGTGCTGATGATTCGCCTCCGTTCGGCTTGGGCCCTGCTTGGGCTGTTTCTATTCGCGACCTCAGCCCACGCAGTAGACACGCTCCTCGTCGGCGCGGCCAAAATCGAAGTCACGCCCACGTTTCCCACGAGACTCAGCGGATACGCCGCACGCAAGACCGAGGCTCCTGCCGGCGGTGGACCCATCTGGGCCAAAGCACTGGCCATCGGCGAAGACGGCAAAAAGCCCGTCGTGCTCGTCTCGATCGATAACCTCGGCATTCCCGACTCCATGGTCGCCGAACTTGCCGCAGCCCTCGAAAAAGCCGGCGTCCCGCGCGACGGCGTTTGCATCTCCGCCTCGCACACCCACAGCGCACCAATGCTGAAAACCGTCGCGCCCCATATCTTTGGACGCGACTTCACGCCTGCCGAACAGGCGAGTATCGATCAATATACTGATCTCGTCAAAAAAGCACTCGTTGACGTTTCGATCGCCGCGCTCCGCAATCGGCAACCGAGCCTCGTAAGCTGGGGACAGGGCAAGGCGGGCTTCGCGAACAACCGTCGCACAAAAGGCGGTCCGGTCGACCATTCGCTGCCTGTTCTGCGCATCACCACACCCGACGGTGCCATTCGCGCGATTCTCGTCAATTACGCCTGCCACTGCACGACGCTGAACCCGCTCGACAATGTCGCCCACGGCGACTGGGCCGGTTGTGCCCAGGAGATGCTCGAACGCGATCACCCCGGCGCGATCGCACTGACTGTCATCGGTTGCGGCGCCGATTCCAATCCAATAGCGATGCACGGCCCGAACTCGATTGACAAGGCGCGGGCTCACGCAAAATTGCTCGTCGACGAAACCAATCGACTGCTCAAAACGCAGCTCACACCGCTGAAGTCGGCTCCGACGGCAAACTCTGCGAAAGTGTCGCTGCCGTTCGACACCCTACCAACTCGGGCACAGCTCGAAGAACTCGTCAAGCGCGGCAGCTACCCTGGCTACAACGCGTCGTTCTTCCTCAAAAAGCTCGACCGCGGCGAAAAGATTCCCGAAGCGATCGACTATCGCGTGACGTCGTGGCTCTTCGGCGACGACCTGGCGATGGTCTTCCTGCCCGGCGAGGTTGTGGTTGATTACGCGCTCCGGCTCAAGAAGGAATACGACCCCGGCCGCATCTGGCTCAACGCCTACTCGAACGACGCCCCTTGCTACATCCCCAGCGAGCGAATTCTCAAGGAAGGCGGTTACGAAGGCGCAGGCGCGATGGTCTATTACGCCAAGCCGACGAAGTTCAAAACCGGTGTTGAAAACATCATCATCAACGCGGTTCATGCAATCGTCCCCGACCGTTTCTCATTCGCACCGATGCCACCCAAGCTCACGCCCGAGCAGTCGGTTCAGGCGATGACCATCAAGCCCGAACTGCGCGTGCAAGTTGCCGCTGCCGAACCGTTGATTCAGAGCCCGGTCGCAATCGACTGGGGTGCGGACGGTACGCTCTGGGTCGCCGAAATGCGTGACTACCCGCTCGGAATGGACGGTAACTTTTCGCCCGGTGGCGTGATCAAGGCATTGCGCGACACCAACGGCGACGGTAAGTACGACACCGCAACTGAATTCCTGCGCGACCTGCCGATGCCGACCGGCGTGATGGCCTATCGCGACGGCGTGCTCATCACCGCCGCTCCTGAGATCATCTTCGCACGCGACACCAACGGTGACGGCAAGGCCGACGAAAAACGCGTGATTGCCCACGGCTTCACAACCGAAAACCAGCAAGCGCGAATCAACGGCCTTTCGTTCAACCTCGACAATTACATCTATGGCGCAAGCGGTCTGTTCGGCGGACGCGTATTCGCCGGTGCAGGGGATAAGGAAGTCGAACTCGGCGGGCGCGACTTTCGCCTGTCGTTCGACCTCAAAACGCTCGAACCTGTAACCGGCCTGAGCCAGCAGGGTCGCGTGCACAACGACTGGGGCGATCAATTCGGCTGCAACAACAGCAACTGGATTTTTCACTGGCCGCTGCCCGACGAATACGCCAAGCGCAACCCGTACGTTCCCACGCCCAGCCCGCTCGTTTACGTTCCGCGTAATCCGGATTCTGCCCGATTGTTCCCTTCGAGTGTGACGCTCGAACGCTACAACGAGCCGCAAGCTGCAAATCACGTCACTTCCGCTTGCGGCATCGCCATTTATCGCGACTCACTCCTTGATATCAAATATCGCGGCGATGCGTTCATATGCGAACCTGTTCACAACCTCGTACATCATCAGCATCTTACGGCATCAGGCGTAACCTTCGCGGGAAGTCGGCCCGAAGATGAACGCACGAGCGAGTTCCTTTCCTCGACCGACGCCTGGTTTCGCCCCGTACAGATGCGTACCGGTCCCGATGGAGCGCTTTACGTCGTCGATATGGCGCGGTTCGTCATCGAACATCCCCGGTGGATCAGCCCCGAAGTCTTGCGGACGCTCGACGTTCGGGCAGGGCACGATCGCGGCCGAATTTATCGGATCTTGCCCGCAGGAACCGAAGCGCGGCAGGTGCCGAATCTTGCCAAGCTCAACGACGCCGAACTCGCCGCCGCGCTCGACAATCCTAACGGCACCTTACGCGACATGATTCAGCGCGTCTTGATCGAACGCGGCGGCACCGGCGCGGTCGCGACACTCGGAAAGATCGCGGCGAAAAGCCGACATGCCGAATCACGAAGTCAGGCGCTCTGGACGCTGAGCGGGCTGAACGCTCTCGAGTCTGCCACGCTGCAGACGGCGTTCACGGATCTCGACGCCCATGTGCGTCAGCAAGCGATTCGACTGGCCGAACCGAGATTGGCAAACGAACCTGAGTTGGCAACCGCCTGTCTCGCGCTCAAGAGCGATCCCGACACCCGAGTCCGATACCAGCTTGCGCTCAGCCTGGGAGCTCTCGACACTCCAGATTCGCACAAGGTCCTGAGCCTTATTGCAACGAGCGAAGACCCCTGGATTCGCGCCGCTGTCCTCTCATCAAGCGTCCACGGCGCAGCCGATGTCCTGGCCTCGCTCATCGCGCGCAACGACGAACGCGGACGTGCGCTGATCGAACCGCTCATGGCGATTATTAGCCACGGCACACCCGAGGAAATCTCCGCGGCTTACAAAACGCTCCTCGATACCAAGCGCGTGCCTCCCGCCCCCTGGCGGATTTCGGCCCTCGCGCGACTGGTGACGACGATCGACGCCAAATCACGCGAGTCGCTCACGGCCGAAGCGGAAGATCTCGACCGCTTCGATGCCGCCGCGCAGGCAGAAGTAGCCCGCAAAGGGGCAAAATCAGCCGACGCCAAGGCAGCGATTCGCTGGCTGGCCCGGCCCGGAACGACACAGACCAATCTCACATTTCTCACGGGATTGCTCGACCCGAGCGTTGCTCCCGAAATTCAATCCGCCGCGATTCGCGCGCTTGTCGGTACTGAGTTTCAGGCAACGCTCGACGATTTGATCGCACGTTGGAAATCGTTCGGCCCTCAAGCGCGCGCCACTTTGCTCGATGCTCTCGCCGATCGCCCTTCCACGTCACTCCAGCTTCTCGCAGCAATCGAGACGGGGACGATTCCTCTCGTCGAAGTGGATCCTGCGCATCGCCAACGCTTGCTCACAAGCCCAAATGATCAGGTAAAAACGCGTGCAATTACGCTGCTTGGGGTCGATAGTGCAAAAGGTGCGAGGGCGAAGATCGTCGCCCAGTATCTTGCGCTCAAAGACACCCGCGGCGACGCAACGCGCGGGGCAACCGTGTTTGCGAACGTCTGCTCCGGATGCCACGTTCTCGGCGGCAAGGGCTTCGAGATCGGCCCCGACCTCGCCGCTTTGACGGATCGCTCGCCCGAAGCTCTGTTCACCGCGATCTTCGACCCCAATCGCGACGTCGACGGCCGCTACATGGCCTACACCGCCGAACTGCGAGACGGCCGCACCACGACAGGCTTGATCGCATCTGAGACCGCAAGCACGATCGTCCTGAAACGGCAGGGGGGTGAATCCGAGGCAGTGCTGCGGTCGAACCTCGAAATGCTGGCGTCTTCCGGAAAGTCGCTCATGCCCGAAGGGTTGGAAACTCAGCTCACGCCCGAAAATGCGGTCGATCTGCTCGCGTTTCTCACCGCCGGTGGAATCCGTCCCAAAACACTCGCGGGCAATGTGCCACGCACGATTGAACCGGGAAAAGACGGGCTGATCCGTCTCGACGCCACCACTGCCGAGGTTTATGGTTCGACACTCATCTTCGAGCCAACTTACGGCAATCTCGGCTACTGGCAGTCGAGCGACGACCGCGCTGTCTGGAACTTCCGCGCGCCGCGTGCTGGCACTTATACGGTGACATTCGAATTCGCCTGTCCCGATGATTCCGCCGGCAACGCCTATGAGCTGCGTATCGGCGATACCCGCGTCCGCAAAACCGCAGGGTCGACGGGCGCGTGGTCGTCGTATCACAGCATTTTCGTCTACGAGGCGAAGTTGCAGGCCGGTCTCAATCGCCTGGAAATCCGCCCGCTCGGCACCATTCGTAACGCACTTTTTGACCTCCGTGCAGTCGTGCTCACGCCTCGTTAATCAGCGCGCGATCACGAAGTCGATCCCAGGCGACGAAAGCCACAATTCCCGCGGCCAGACTGGCCAAACCGATGATCAGCGCCAGTTTCGAAGTCGTGCCGAAAACCCAGCTCCAGCCGACAAACGCCACAATCGCCGGAAGCGGATACAGCGGCATTCGGAATGGCATCTTGGCGAACAACTCAGGTCGTGTTCTCAGGTAAATCACCGTGCAGATTTGCGCGATGAATTGAATGAGGATACGCGTGGTGAGCAGCGCTGCGATCACCGTTTCCAGATCCGCAAGACACGCAACCACGGCGATCCCGCCCATCAGCAGCAGTGATCGGTGCGGAAAATCCCCACGAGGATGCGTCGCTGCGAACGTCCGAAAGAAATGGCCTGAGACCGAAGCAGCGTAGGGCACTCGGCTGTAACCAAGGAGCGCAGCGAAGCACGCGGCGACGGCTGTCCACATCACCATCAGGCTCAGAAAGTGCGACCATCCCATCCCGTCGTATCGTGCGATGAGATCGCTCGCAATATGCTGCGAATCCATCGCTTCGCGCCAGGGAATTGCCTTCAAAATGCCGAAATTCATCAGCATGTAAATCGACGCGACCGCAACGATCGCAATCGACATCGATCGTGGAATCACCTTTGCCGGATTCGTTACCTCATCGCCCAGGTAGCAAACCTGGTAGTAGCCGAAGTAGGCGTACATCGCGAGGCCAAGCGCAAGGCCCATTCCACGAAGGTGGTCGGCGTTTAGCTCAAGCGCGCCGGGTGGAACGTCGAGCGGAATCGACGGATCGGCATGAATCCACGCCGCGGCGATCACCCAGACGACCGTTGCGAGCATGCCCGACCACAGCACGATCATCAACTTCCCAGCCGCTTCAATGCGACGGTAAGCGAGAACGATGAGTCCAATCATCGTGAGCGCGGCGAGGAAATGTCCGCGGGTGATCGTCCACAACGGCCATCTCCCTAAACCGACCGCCAGCACAGGCAGCTTAAGCGACGGCCAGATCGAACTTGCGTACGCGGAAAACCCGAGCATACCGCTCGCCATTTCGAGCGGACCGCTGATGAGGAATTGCCAGACGAAGAGAAACTTCAGAGCGCGACCAATTCCGCGCTCGCCGTAAACGACGTCGAAAAAGTGATACGTTCCGCCCGATCCAGGAAAAGCAGCCGCCAACTCGCTCCAGACCAGGGCATCACACGCCGCAACGATCGCTCCAACAATCCACGTGAGCATCGCCTGCGGACCATTCATTTCCTTCAGTAGAAGTGGAATCGTGACGAACGGGCCGACGCCCACCATCATCGACATATTCAGACTGACGGCGTGCAGTAACGAAAGCCGGCGATGAAGCATGCTCGACCGATCCCGTGCCTTGGCCTGTCGGCGCAACGAAAAACCCTGATCCGCGACGATCCCGTTTGAGAGATCGTCGTAGATCAGGGCTGTCGACGCAAAGGGGTCGTGCCGCGTGGCAGGTTACGCGCGAGGCGCGTCTTGATCCCGTCGGCCCAGAACCACCGCCTTGAACAGCGGGTAAGGGCAGGGGGTGGTGAACGCAAGCCGCAACACGTGTGGGCCGAACTTCGTCGAATCGACCGCAACCACTCGGGCTTCAACTCCCAACGGCGACGTCGGCGCGTCGAGTCCAAGCCACCCAGAGCATTGAGGATCGGGCGCTTCGTCGACAACGACAAACGCGCCACTTTCGCTGAACTCAAGGATCAGCGCGGGTGTTGCAACAGGTTCGCGGGTTCGCGGGCATTGCCAGGTCAACCACGCGTCGACAACCTTCGCAAGGTAACGTGGGCCGCCGCGCCGGTCGGCGACGTTTGCAGGCGGCCATGCGGTATCGTCGACTTCATCCAGCCAGTGCGACGACGCTAGCATTTCAGGGATGACAACCATTATCCTCGCGCTCCGTTGGGGGCCTGGTACCAAATCTGCGTTCGCAGGCTCGACCACGGAATCGAGCCTGCGAATTGATCAATAAGCGTTGGAACGATATGCGGCTTCACGCGTCCAGTGAGCCGAATCACTTCCAGACGAGCTGCCGTAAACGACAACCTCGAAAAACGCGTACGGGCAAACTTCGCGGAACTTCACCCGGACGACTGCGGTGTTATCCGGTTGGCGCGAAACCTCGAGCGCCTCTCCTTCGATCCACTCGGTTGTGTGCCGCCCCGCCACGCAGATCCAGATCGCAGACCTGCGCGGAGGCGGATACTCGGCGACCAACTTCGAACCACCCTGGCTGATGTCAACAAGCGTGGCGGGCGACTTGCGGAACAGTCGCCCTTCCCACCAGCCGATCCAGGCCTGGTCTTCTGCCGCGGCATGCCGTTCAGACGAGCGCCGGTTCGCAGCGGATATCGCGATTTCGCCCGATCCAGAAAACGGGTCATAGCCTGTGTGGTTTCTCAAAGCTTCCGCTCCTGAACGTTAAGCGCGCACCTTCCCCGCAGACGCGTGGGCACCCTTCGCCCCGGCGAATCGGCACACTCACGGCAATCTCGGCCGCATGCGCGGGTGGTAACAAACTCTGACGTGTCGTCCAGTCAGGAACGACCGGATGCGACCGCCTCTACAAGAACCTTGGCCACGTAGGACATGCTGTCAAATGAGGACCAAGCATGCTGAGATAACACAACTTCCATGTTGCCGCGTCGCAACATGTATGATTAGGCAGGAAGCAGTTCGTTAATCGGCGTTCCAAAGGGCAAAATTGGCATTGGCCGGCCGCTGAGATCGGGAAACGTGATCTCAGGGTCGATCCCCAGGTGCCGGTAGACCGTAGCCCACAGGTCGTTCGGCGACAGCGGACGGTCCTTCGGGTTCTCGCCCTTCGCATTCGTCGAGCCAATCACCTGCCCCGTCCGCATTCCGCCGCCACAAACGAGCATCGACATCGCCGACGGCCAGTGGTCGCGTCCCGGCCGCCCTTTGTCGTAACTGATGCGCGGTGTTCGGCCGAACTCGCCGGTAACGACGAGCATCACGCGCTTCGTTAATCCACGCTCGGTCAGATCCTCAACGAGCGTCGTGATCACCTGATCATAAATTGGTAAACGGCAACGTGCATCGTCAAAAATGTGCCCGTTCACCGCGTGAGAATCCCAGTTGTAAATGACACCCGGCGGCACAGTCTTTCCGGGCTCAACAGGGTTCTCCATCACCATCGTGACGAAACTACATCCGGCTTCGACGAGCCGACGCGCCAGGATCGCGCGCTGGCCCCACGGATGCCGTCCGTAGCGATCGCGCAACCGAGGATCTTCCTGCGAGAGATCGAACGCATCACGTGCGCGGACACTGGTCAGCAAGTCGAGTGCGCGGCGATTGAACTCGTCGTGCGCCTGCAGTGCATTCGACTTCCCAACTTCGGCTCGCATCCTGTCGAAGGCGTGCAGCAGCCGCGTCCGATCGTCGAGACGATCGCGCAAGCCATTCGCCAGCTCGAGGTTGTTCACCTTGAAGTCAGCGGCGTTCGGGTTGCCTTCGATGATGAACGGAGTCGTTGCGGGGCCAAGATAGGCCGAACCAAAGCTGAATGTGTCGACTCCGCCTCTGCCGCCATCGACGCCCGCGATGTAATTCGGCAGCCCGATATCCCGCTTCTCGCGCAATTTGGAAACGATCGAGCCCACCATTGGCGCATCGTTGACGAACTCGGTCGGCGTCGCGGGAATTCGGCCGGTCAAAAAACGCTTATGCCCGCCGCCATGGTCGGCAAATTCGTGAGCAACGGAACGAATGATGTTGAATTGATTCGCGACCTTGGCGTGCCGAGGCAGCAATTCGCAAACGTCGAGTCCGGGCACAACGGTGGGAATCGGTTTGAAGAGTCCGCGATACTCCGCAGGCGCGCTGGGCTTGAGGTCGTACATCTCCATGTGCGGCGGACCACCCGGCAGCCAGACGAAAATCACCGCCGTGTCTGGCTCAGAGGTCTTTTTCGCTGCGGAAGCCATTGCGCGATTGCGGAGCAGGTCGGACAGCCCCAAAGCGCCGACACCGCCAATGCGGAGAAACCCGCGGCGAGAGATTGGACCGGCACATCGCGACGCGGGTCGATCCATTGGCCTAACCTCAAACGCGCAATCTGCGTAACCACCTCACAGCATTAAACTTCGTCTTCCAAGCCGCGTCAATTTAAGCAATCAAATCGGGGCCGTCCGCGGACGACGATCTCTCCCCGCCCGGACGATACCCACAAGGAGAATCACCGCGGCTGCAAGCACTGAAATGCCAATGATCGGCCGATAGCTAATCCAGCCAATGGCAATCGTGACGAGCGAGAAAACGGCCGCGAGGCTGAAAGCAGCGAGCACGGCGGCAAAGCCGACGAAATTGCCCAGGAACGGAATGAAGTCGGCCAGCACTGTCGCCAGCGACATGACGAGCGAGATCCCGACGCCCATCAGCACGAAACCAACCGCGCGGATGACCCACGTCATGATCCGGTTTTCGGTTTCGGCCTGCTCGAACATCGCGTCGGCAGGAACGACTCCGAGTTGCAGACGCTCGATCGTCGTGCCGGATTTGGTTTTGTAGGCGGCCAAGTTGCTGCCCGACTGTGCGCCCAGAACACTCACCTCCTGAGGTAGCGTCTGGTCGAAGGTGACGGTCATGTCACCAACTTCGGGACGGCCGGGATCGGCGCCTCGATAAAATCGCAAGCCGTCGAGCCGCATGCCGGATTTGACACTATCGGGCAACGCATCAAGCAACGCCTGATTCAGCGGCACCGACTCGCTCTTGCGAATCTGGCCGACCAGTCCCGACGATAGCGCGAACTGGCCGAGCGTCACTTTTTCCGCCTGGAGCGACCAGTCCTCGAACGGCCAGTTCGGCGGATTTTGATGTCCGCCCGGCTCCTTGAATGCCGCCGAGTTGATCGGTTTCGCAGCCCAGTCTTTCACGTAACGGTAGGTCGTCACGCGTTCCTGGCCACCACCGAGCTTCTTGCGCGTATGCGTTTCGCTCGTTTCCTTCCACTGATACATCCGCACCAGCCGGCTAAGGCGAATCCCTTTGGCGCTCACACCGAAAACCGGGTCTTTCAGCGTCTCGTCGCTGTGAGCCGAGCCGGTGAAATGGATGAGCTTGCCATCGTCGGCAGCGTTGATGGGGCCTTGTTCGAGGTGAACGACGCCCGCTTTCCCTTCGGCCAACCCCTGCGCAGTGTGTACGGCGCGGCCTTCGTTCCAGAAGAGCAGAACGAACGAGCCGAGGAAAAGAATCAGGCCGATGGGAATGCCCACCAGCGCGCCCATGATGCGTGAGAACCAACTTTGCGACGAGCGTTCGGTGAAGACGTCGTTATCGCCTTCACCGCCCCAACTGCCGCCGCCCTCGCCGCCACTCCAATCGCCGGACATGATTTACGCCCTCGGAATTCGCGATGCTCCGAGACCATATATCAACGATCCGCCACGCGACGTCAATCCCGCGGCGCAGTTTTTCTCAAATTATGTTGCGATGTTCACGCATAAACAAACTGCGTGAACATCGTTTGATCAACCGTGGAACTTCGACATCACGAGCGTGGCGTTTTGCCCGCCGAATCCGAAGCTGTTCGAGATCGCAGTGCGCGACGTCATTTCTCGCGCGGTGTTCGGTACATAGTCGAGGTCGCACGCCGGGTCGGGCGTCGATTGATTGATCGTCGGAGGGACGACTCCACTATCGAGCGAAATCGCCGTCGCGGCTGCTTCGAGCGCTCCCGACGCGCCGATGAGGTGACCCACCATCGACTTTTGCGAACTCATCGGAATCTTGCGAGCACGATGGCCAAACACCCGCTTGACCGCGACCGTTTCCATCAGGTCGTTCAGGCGCGTCGAGGTGCCGTGCGCGTTGATGTAGTCGACGTCTGCCGCGTCGATTCGCGCTTCGCGAAGTGCAGATGTCATCGAAAGAGCAGCGCCTCGGCCTTCGGGTTCGGGACGGGTCAGTCCGTGCGCATCGAACGACGAGCCGTAACCACGCACCTCGGCGAAGATCCGTGCCTTGCGGCGGCGAGCATGCTGAAGGCTTTCGAGGATGAGCACCGCCGCCCCTTCGCCCAGCACGAAACCATCGCGCTCGCCGTCGAACGGCCGCGACACTTCCGAGGCAGGGCGGAGCGAGTGGCTGACGGCTTTCATCGCTTCGTAAGCGACGAGCATGAGCGGGTCGATGCGACTATCGCAGCCGCCCGCCATCATCACGTCGGCATCGCCCCGGCCGATGAGCCGGAAGGCGTCGCCCACGGCCTGGGTTCCCGCAGCGCAGGCCGTAACCACGGTACTGTTGGGACCCATCGCGTGGTGCAGAATGGAAAGATGCGCAGCCGCCATGTTCGGCAGATGTTTGAGCAACCAGAGCGGGTCCATCGAGCCGGCACGCGCTGCGGCAAAACGGCTCAAGCTGAAGCCGTCGTCGCCAATCCCTCGCGCAATCGGTTCGACAAGCTCGCGGATGTCGACCGGCGTGATGCCGGCCCCCATACAAACGCCAAACCGGGTCGGATCCATCCGGGAGACGTCGATCCCTGAGTCTTCCATCGCCATCGCCGCCGCACCCACGGCGAAGCCGATCGCCCGACCCATCGTCTTGGCGTTCTTCTTGTTTTCACCAAGGTACTTCATCACGTCGAAGCCTTTCACCTCGCCAGCAATCCGAATCGCCTGGCCCGAAGTGTCAAAGCTTTCGATCGGTCCGACTCCCGAGCGCCCCTCGGAAATCGCATCGGTGAACGACTGGCGCCCAAGTCCGTTGGGAGAAACAATTCCGATTCCCGTGATCACCACGCGACGCATTCCAACCCCCGCCACGGCGGCTAAACCTGGTTGTCACGGAGTAACTGAACTCCCGTCCAGCCACTCACCTCAATCGGCGTTCTTGCGTATAGCACATAGCTTACCACGAAAGGCGTGTGTTTCAAACCGATTGGGATAATTGGGCAAAATAGAGCACTTAAGTATTAGGCGTTGCTTGGTTGCGAACTGCTCACGAGAAACATCGACCATTTTGCATGCCGAAAACAGAGATCAGAAGGCGAGGTGGGACAGGTGGGTAGGGTCGGTGGGATTGGCGAAGCCGCGCGCGAACGCGACGTCCTACCAAGGTGGCAGGACGTCGCATTTGATCAACACGAGATTGAACGTTCCGCTCAGGTGCGGATTGTATCCCACCGCGCGACCGCGAGTGTTCCGAAAATGAACAGCGGTATCCAGGCAGCGAGAGTCGCAGGAATGGCACCATTCGAGCCGAAATAGCCCGACATGAACGTCGAGGCGTAGAAAATGCCCGACGTGAGCAGCGAGAGGCCCAGGTTAACGAACATATTTCGTCCCTGGCCGCCCAGGACGATGGGCAGGCTGATTCCCAAGAGCGCGAGCGCTGCTAGCGGGCGAATCATCCGGCTGTGCAGAAAGACTTCGATGTCCACCCACTCGGGTTTGTTGTGCATTTCGCGAAGGGCGACGATCAACTCGCGCGTGTCGGCGAACTGGTACCATTGCCGAGACCGTGTCATCGCATCGAACGTCAGGTCCGACTTCAGGAAGTAGATGTCGCCTGGAAGCGCATCCTTGGCGTACTCGGCTGAATCTTCGGTCACAATCAACGGCATCGGGAAGCCTTCGAGCGAGTCGAGCTTCGTGAGCACGTTCGTGTGGGCGTCGCTCGTTGGCGGGGTAACCAGCCGCGCGTTGTGCAGCAGCCAGCCGTCCTTGAGCGGCGTGTTCGAATCGGGCGGAAAATACCGCGCCTGGTTCGCCTGAATCTCCAGCAACTCTTCAGCGACCGTCACCGGAATCGTCGCGCTGAAGTAAAAAAGCGTCTTGAATCGACGATCCGCCTGACCGGAGGCCGATAGCGTCAAGTCGTTCGAGTCGTGCCGCGTCGTCACCATCACCCGGCGCACGCTGTCGTCGTCAGGCGGCTTCTGCAGGTCTTCGGCAATCCGAGGCATGATCAATTCTTGATTCGCCACCGCGATTCCGCTTACAAGCATCGACGAGATGAGCACCGGCCGAATCACGCGCCTGGTACTAATACCGGCGGCGAGCATGGCGAGCAGTTCGTTGTTCTTTTGCATCCAGGTGACCGTGAAAATCGCCGCCATCATCGTGATGACGCCGCAAAGACGGTCGTAGAACATGCTCATCTTGATGAGGTAGTACCAGCCCATGTTCGAAAAGAGCTGGAGCGTGGTCTCGGAGACCTCCGCAAATTCATCCACGTTCGTGAACGCGTCGATAACGACGTACAGGCCCACGAGCGCGACGAAGCAAATCACATAGGCCTTACCGAAGGCCCAATACCGTTGCCGGTCGAGAATACCCATCGATCAGGGCTCCGCCAGTCTATGGCGATTAATGCCGGATCACCGGCCGCAGCGTAAGAAACGCAAGGACGAACAGCACGATGTTGCCCATCCAGAGGGCGAGGACTGGATGAAGCAGGCCGTCCTTACTTATGTTCACGCCGCCAAGCATGAGCGGGTAATAGATGATGATGATCGGGACGAAACAGGTGATGAACGCCGACAGGAAGTCGCGACGTGCGAATCGAATGCCGACCGGACTACCGAGAAACACGAAGAAAAAGCTGCCACACGCCATCGCGGTGCGCATCTGTTTCTCGGTCTCAAACTCGTTCCACTTCTGCTCCCAGAAGCGGTAGTCGATAAACGCAGTCTGAAATCCGGGCCAATCGACGCGCTGTGGTAAGCCCGAGCCGATCCACAGACCGGCCGAGTAGGCCTGTCGTTTGCGCTCGAAAAGAAGCTTATCACGGAATTCGCGTTGTTTGATGTCGATCTCACTATTCGTCATCTGCTGGATACGTTTATCCATCGGCCGCTTGAATTCGCGCGGCAGAGGCACGTCGATCGTGCTGTCGTTGATGACGAATGACGACCCTTGCGGCTCCTCAGGATTAACGGTTTCGCCCGGTTTCGGCGGCCCCGGCGGCTTCGCGCCATCGCTGATGTCCGCGCCGTCGAGTTTGACGTGCATCACGTCGTTCGGCAGGTCGAACTCGATGGTCGCCGTCTTCGCCTGAATCACCTTGTCGAAGTACGTCGGCTCAGGTTCGCCAGGAACGATCGGGCGTTTGGGCGGTCTGTGCTTGAAGATCGCGCCGATCATCGTATGCCCGTCGAGATCCTTGATCTGGATCACAAACGGCGAGTCGGGCGTGCGGAACTCGCGTTCCTTCTTGAGTAGTTTGTAGAAAGCGTCTTCGTAACTTTTGACCATCGTCCTGAAAGCGAGCGTGTTCGCCATCGGGATCGCGTACTGCGACGAAAACACCAGCGCCGCACTGATCACCAGGCCCAGCGACATCGACGGCCAGAGCACCGCCCAAACGCTCAACCCAGCAGTCTTGACCGCGATCACCTCGTTATCGCCGGCCAAGCGGCCATAGACGACCGTCACCGCGAACAGTAGAGAGACCGGCACGGTATAGGGGAGGCTGCCGGGGACGACGAACGGGATGAGCGCCAGAATATCGCGAGGACCGAGGCCGTTGCGTGTGGCCTCGGTCATGACGATGAAGAGGACGAAGACAATCGTGATCGTCAACAGCGCGAGGAGGAACGAGCGCAGGACTTCACCGCTTACGTAGCGCTGGAGGATTCCGAATCGCACTCAAACCTCCCGGCATCCATGCCATCCGACCCGCGCGTTCAATTCGGAGTCGACGGTTACTTAGCGGCTTTCGCCCGATGCGCCGGTTCCATCCGGACGCTCGTCAGAATCGCTTCAGGCGACAGGATCCAAACATTCGGCCAGTGCGGCGGCAAGCCGCGCGATACCTTCTTTAAGATCGGCTTCGTCCGGCACGCCGAAGCAGAGCCGGGCGTGGTTTGTTTCGGGCGGAGTCGGTTCGTGCGCGAATGCGTATTGTCCGGGCACGTAAATGACTCCCTTCGACTGACAGTTCGGCCAGACCGACCCAAGCGGACCGAGGTCGACCCCCTCTGGAGCGCTGAACCATACAAACAACCCGCCTGCGGGGCGAGTCCACTTTACCTGGCCGTCAAAACCGGCAAAGTGCTGATCGAGCGCCTCGAGCATCGTGTCGCGCTTCGCCTTGTACAGCGACTTGAGCAACTCGACCTGCTCAATGTATACGCCTTCACGCAAGACACGTGCCAACACCATCTGGTGCAAATTCGACGAACCGAAGTCGTGATTCCCTTTAAGCCCGAGAATCGGCTTAACCAACGACTTCGGCAAAACGCCGAATCCCGTCTTCATCCCGGGGCTATACGTCTTGCTGAACGTCCTCGCGAGAATGACGGTATCGCCGGTCTCGTCATAGCTCCACGCACTGCGCGGCTCTGGGCCATCGGTGTAAGAAAGTCCGCGATAGGCCGCATCTTCGAGAACGTAGATCGGCCGCTCCTTCGACCAACGCTGGGCGATCTCCACCAATCCCTTTCGGCGGTCGGGGGCGAGGCTGAGACCCGTCGGATTCGAGTGCTCGGTGATCGAATAAATCAGCTTCACTCGCCCCAGTTCACCACGAGCAGAGATTTCTTCGAGCGTCGCTTCGAGGGCATCGAGTTTCATGCCGCCGTCGTCGATCGGCACGCCAATCGCCCTGGCGCCGTGGGTTTCGAGCACACCGAGGAAGACGAAGTACGTCGGCGACTCAACAAGCACGATATCGCCTGGGTCGAGCAGTGCCTCGGCGACGAGGTAAAGCAGTTGCTGCGACCCCTGGGTCACAACGACCTGCGGCAGATACGCCTCGTAAGCTCCTTCGCTAACACCTTCGCCGCGTTCCAGCAGCCGGAGGATCTGCGATCGCAGTTCGGTGTCGCCGGCGGTCGTGCCGTATTGAAGAGCGCGACGGCCTTCGACAGGGTCGTTCAACACTTCGGTCATCACGCGCGCGGTCGCTGCGGCGGGCAGGCTCTCCTGATCAACAAAACCCGCAGCCAGCGAAATCAAGGCCGGATTGGCCAAGGCGGCTTGCATGAGGCTGCTGATGACAGGCGGAGATGTCCGTCGGGCCGACGCACTCAGAACCGGCAAGTGTGAACTCATGGGAAAATGGGCCAACTTTTTGGGGCGAGCATCGCCAGAAAACGCCTGGTAACTCTAGCGATCATCGCCCGGGTGTCAAGGTCGTCAAAAAGGGACTGACACCCCCGACACCCATGCAGTGAAACAGGTTCGATCCAATTTGTCCGACGCGCCCAATTACGGGCGCACCGGAGGCTCGCCCGCTTGCGTCAACTTGCGAGCCTTGGGTGGAACATAGGGCGTGATTTTGATGCCGTGCGCGTTTTTCTGCAACAACGCCGCCGTCGGATCAGCCTGATAACGCTCCGGCGCCCGCGCTTCAAGGACACGGTTGAACAACAACGTGATCGACGCCTTCGGCCGATACCCGCGATGCGCCTCGATCTCCTTGAGAATCGAGTCGAGCGGCCGCCCCTGGACGATGAAACGATAAACCCCCATCCAACCCGGCGAACGATCCATACAGCCGTGGCAATGGATCAAAACCGGCAAGTTAGCCGGATCCTGAACCGTCGCGAGACACAAATCGAGGAATTCATCGGAGTGATTGTCACTCGCAGACGCCTCGATGTACTTGATCCCGTTCTCACGGACGAAGCGATGTTCATCAGGCAGTCGCGAACTGCGCTGATCGGTGTCTTCCGGGAAGAGGTTGATGATCGTCTTGAACTGATGCCGCGATTGCGCCACCTGGAGACCGGGATACGTCGGCATCGCCGAGATGTAGACCTTGCCCGGTTCGACTTCATGCAACCGTTCGAGCGGGCGATGGAACCACGAGACTTTTACCCCGACGACAACCAGCACCAACCAAGCGCCGGCAGCGAGCGTCGTCCAGCCCATCCGAGCCCGGAAACGTGGAAATCCCTGCATTCCCAGTGAACGAAACAACGCGAGATCGAACGCAAGTAATCCCCAAATTTGTGCCCATCGCGGCCAGTAGCCAACCGGTTCGACACCTGGGATTTCGAACTGGCGAGCAGCAACCAACACGAACGCCGCAAGCAGCAGGCCGCGATTGCTACTCACCCACGTTTCGCCATTGCTACGGCTCGATTTGAACCAGGCACGCAGATTGAGCGCAACGACCGTCGCAGCTCCGAACGCGCCAAGCGCAATCAGAACGCGCTCCCACGCAGGTGTATTGCCGTCGAAGATCGCCCGAAAGCCGAGCCCGTGCCAGCCGTCAAACGTAGGGCCGGGGGTCGACGCGTGCCAGAGCGCGGCGAGGCAGAGCACCAGTGACGTCGGCCAGAGTGTTGTCTCCCGGCGCGAACGAATCAGACCGACCAGCGAAATCGCGACGCCTGCCGCAGCCATATACATCGCCACGCGGTCAAGCGTGTCGCCAGGCTCGGCGAGACGGTAGGCGGGCGGAGGCATCTTGCTGAACGTCGGCCGGTCGACCTTGGGAAACTCAGGGTCGAGCTCATTCGGAAAGTAAACGACGTGCCAGATGGCCGGCAGCACCGTGAGCAGGAGAATCGCCCAGGGCCACACGCTCGAACCCGCGCGACGCTTCGCTTCCACCACCGCACCGTCGCCCATGGATTCATTCCTCGGGTGTAACATCCGTGTTCGCAACGCCCAAAGGCGAGCCGCAATCGTGGTTGTTTATCCGTTATACCCAAAGGCGGCAAGGCCAATCGCGATCAGGCCGCCTGTTCGCCAATCTCGTCGGCCCAGAAGAAGTAGTCGTTGCTCTGTTCGGGATGCAGGCGAACCTGCTCCTCGATCGCATTGAGCGCATTTTGCACCCACCAGGCGTCTTGACCGGTACGCGGGGCATCGGGCGGAACGTGGTACGTCGGCAGGAATTCGAGCACGTAGGTCCCGTCTTCTTCAAGCCGGCAAAACACCGGCATGATCGCCGCGCCCGACATCGCTGCCAGATTCACCCATGTCTTCGTGAACGAGAGCGATCGTCCCAGGAACGACGCCATCGCGGTGTGAGCCCCCGACCAGCGTACGTCGCACGCGACCTTGACGATCATTCCCGCACTCAACGCGCGGCTGGCGCGAAGAATCGCCGACGCAGCATCGGCCGGAGTCGACCGTCGCGAAATAAACATCCGCTCCTGACCGAGCGGGCCGTTCGTCTGGAACTTCTTCGCCATGAAGTTCGACACGTTGCGCGGTTTCTCGGAGAACCAGCGCAGGGGATACCCCTCGCGGAACATCCAGTGCGAAGAGAGTAGGTGAGAGCCGAAATGGTTCGCCAGCATGATCACGCCCCGGCCCTCGGCCATCGCGGCGTCGAGATGCTCGCGGCCAATCACCTTGAACCAGCGTGAAACCTTGGCGTCGCCGCGGCCGTCGAGCAGGAAGTCACGCGTGCGCCAGCGGTAGGTTTGGCGCGACAAGGCATGACTGACTTTCTTCACGTCCCAATCGGCACCGATGCGTTTTGCCGCCTCGGCAACGGCCGCCTCATAGAGCTTCGCCTGTTTCGGAACAAGCGTGAGGTCGAGCCGTCCCATCGCGCCCAGAATGGCGACGGAAGCGCGATGCGGCAAGTGGCGAAGCACGGGGAGAACCGTCTTCAGCACGACCTTGTGCACGACCATCCAGCGCTGCCACATAGTGTTCCGTCCTTGGGCGGGGCTCGTCTTACATCCTTGCAAGACGCGTTCGTACAACCCGGCTATGAGGGACAGTCGTAATTATCGGCAAACCTAGCCCAGAACTTCGACTCAGGCCGCCGCCGCGTTCAGATGCCGCGAAACGTACGTCACGAGGTCTGCAACCGAGTGCATCCGCGCGACTTCGTCCTCGTCGATCGCGATGCCGTAGCGCTCTTGCGTGTTGAGCACAATGCTCACCAGATCGAGCGAGTCGATTCCGAGGTCTTCCACGAGCCGGCTGTCGCTGGCGATCGCGATGTCCGACGGAATCCGCGCAATCGCACGAACGGAGTCGATCAGTTCGGCCTGCAAGCTCTGGTCGTTCATTGGTCGCCTCTCTTGAAGATCAAAACATTGTTCGTCCCGCCAAATCCGAAAGAAGCGCTCACCACTACTTCGAGATTGGCCGGGCGCGAATGGTTGGGCACAAAATCGAGGTCGAGCTCAGGGTCGGGTACGTGATTGATCGTCGGCGGCACGCGCTGTTCCATCAAACTGTGCACGCAAACCGCTGCTTCGATGGCCGAGGCCGCCCCGAGCGCATGCCCGATCGCCCCTTTAATCGAACTGACCGGTATTTCCCGCGCACGTTGCCCCAAAACTTCCTTGAGAACCTCGGTCTCGAGCCTGTCGAGCACCACGGTACTTGTGCCGTGGGCATTGTAATAATCGACCTGACTCGGGCTCAGCTTCGCGCGACTCAGCGTGTTCTTGAGCAGGTAGGCGATACGATCGTGATGAGGCGTCGTTACGTGGTAACCGTCGGAATTGGTCCCCCAACCGATCAGCTCGGCCTGAACCGGCAAGCCCCACTTCCGCGCTGCCGATTCCGTCGCGAGAACCAGCAAGGCCGCACCTTCGCTCATCACAAAACCCATACGATCGGCACTGAACGGCCGGCTCGCCTGCGAAGGATCCGTATGAGCACGATCCCCCTCCTTGCGATTCGCCAGCGCCTTCATCGTCGCAAATCCATTCACGATCGACGGCGTGAACGCACTCTCCGTTCCGCCACAGATCGCAAAGTCAGCCTCACCGGCAACCAAGTGCATCGCAGCCATCGCGACGGAGTGCCCACCCGCCGCGCAGGCATTCGCGGGCGAAACACTTGGACCATAAGCGTTGAAGTGCTGTGCAATCTGTCCCGACGCCTGATTGATGATCATTCCAGGCACCAGATATGGGCCGACGGAGTTCGTCTTTCGTCGCGACGACCGGTCGAGTTCGAGTTGAAGCAGGTCCTGTCCGCCAAATGCCGAGCCGACGCACACGGCAACGCGATGCGGATCGTAGTCGTCGGAAGCTTGAATGCGATCAAGCCCGGCATCGGCAAGCGCCATGCGCGCGGCGGCGATCGCCATATGGATCGACTTGGCTTCGAGCCGCGAAACGAGAGCTTCCTCGGTCGGAGTGCCAGGATCGTAGCCTTCGACCAGGCCGGCGACGTCGCGCAAGTAACGATCGGGGCTGAGTTTCTCGTGGCTTTTGAGCCCCGAGCGGCACTCCATCAAACCCTGCCACGTCGCGTCCATGTCGCGCCCGAGGCAGGTGATCGCGCTATGTCCGACCACCACGACCCGTTCCGGCATCCCAACCCCTCGCCCATGCCAGATCCCGCGACGAACGGCGAACCGTCCGCGAATGGAATCGGTGAATCCTTGCGTCGCTCAACGAGCAGGTATCAAGGTAGTGCATCAAGGGTTGGTGGCTCGCTGGAGCGAAGCGAGATCGCTTCACTCACCCCTAATGGACAAAAAAACGGCCAGATTGACCAGCCCGACTCTGGCGATTATGGAAGAATCTCGCGAAGATTGTGCTTTTTGCCAGGGAGATGACCTCATCATGCGGCTCTGCAAATTCGCCACAAGTTCAGACCCCAGACCAATTGTCGGCGAATTCACCGACACCGGAGTCCGCCCGATTGGCCCCGTCGGCGCCGCACTCGAAGACCTCCTCCACGCGCAGAACCCCGCGCAGCTTGCCAAGGAATGGGCCGAGAACGCCGGCCCGCTCGTCTCTCACGCCGACGCGATCATCTTCGCTCCCATCGACCGCCAGGAAGTCTGGGGAGCCGGCGTGACCTATCTCCGCAGCAAGGTCGCCCGCCAGGAAGAGTCGGAGTCGGGCGGATCGTTTTACGACCTGGTTTATAGCGCCCCGCGCCCCGAACTCTTCTTCAAAGCGACTCCATCGCGCGTCGTAGGCCCAGGCGCTGCGATCCGCGTCCGTCGCGACACTCGCTGGTGCGTTCCCGAGCCCGAACTCGCGCTCGTGCTCAATCCCGCCTTGAAGATCGTCGGCTACACGATCGGCAACGACGTCAGTGCCCGCGACATCGAAGGCCAAAATCCGCTCTATCTGCCACAGGCCAAGGTTTACGACGCCTGCTGCGCTCTCGGCCCAGCAGTGACGCTCGTCGAATCGATGCCGCCGATCCAGGAAGTGAAAATCTCGCTTCAAATCGAGCGTGACGGCGCGACGATCGTTTCGGGCGAAACCTCGCTCGATCGCATGGCGCGCAAGTTTGAAGAGCTCGTCGACTGGCTCGGCCGCGACAATCTTTTCCCGTACGGAGCCTTCATGGTCACCGGCACCGGAATCGTCCCGCCCGACGAATTCTCACTCAAAGGCGGCGACCACGTGAAGATCTCGATCGACGGGATCGGCACCCTCGCCAACTCGGTGGTACAGGGGCCCTTGTTGCCGCTGTAAATCACGTCAAATCATCAACGAAACAGCCGCGCGATGTGAATCACACGCCGCGCGACTGTTTCGTGTTTTCATCGACATCACACAAAAGCGTTGTCTCAACAAAAAACCGGGGTGCCACTGGCTATGCCAGTGCTCTTCAGTGCTACCGGAGGAAAAAAAGACCACTGGCCAAGCCAGTGGCACCCACCCCTGGAATTTCATTGCGACAACGCGTTTGCATTACTTGCTATTCGGAGCTTCGAGCGCCGGCTTGCCATCAGCGGGCTTGGCGTCCGCCTTCTTTTCTTCCGGCTTCGTTTCAGCAGGCTTCGCGTCAGCCGGTTTGGCTTCGGCTTTCTTCTCGTCAGCCTTCTTCTCTTCCGGCTTCGATTCAGCCGGTTTCATATCGCTAACAGGCGCTTTGGCCGTATTGGCGGGAAGCTTGGGGGGAGCCGAAGGCTCGGGGGTCGACTGCTCGCAGCCAACCGTGAAAAGCGCGGCGGCAAGAGCGAACGAGCAGCAGAACGCGCGGCGAAGGTTTTTCACGAGACGTCCTCTCCGGTGCGGTGCGACAAAGCGTATCATCCGTCAACAATGACGGCGCGTCGTTGGTCGTCACAACCAGGCCGCGTGCTCACAAAAGCACCGCGGGCGACACGGACCACCAAATCGACTCTGCGCGGATTATAAGACGCAAGCAGCCATGCTGCAATTGTCCGGCCACTTCCTTCGCCTCGCGCCGCTGGCATGTTATTCTGAGCAATCGCCGACGCGAAGCGGCATTTTTTCGGGCCGACGAGACCAGTCGTGACAGCGCTTGTCATCCTTTCCGCTCTGGTACTGCTGATCCCCTGGCTCCTCATGCCCCGACGCGCACCGGCCGCCGATCGTGGCGATCTCGGCGGCCTCCACTCGCTGCTCTGGGCCGTCAACTGGCTTTATTGCAAGTGCGTCCATCGCATCCGCTTGTTCAACACCGCACCACTTCCCGCCCGCGGCGCAGCGATTCTCATCGCCAACCACACGTGCGGCGTCGACAATTTTCTGCTCCAGGCCGGCACGAACCGCGTGTTGGGATTCGTCATTGCCGAGCAGTTCTACAACCTCTGGCCGCTGAGCATCCTCACCCATTTCCTGGGCTGCATTCCTGTGAAGCGCGACGGCCGAGACCTTGCCGCGACGCGCGAATGTCTGCGTGCGCTCGAAGAGGGGAAAATCGTGCCGATCTTTCCCGAAGGCCGCATTACCCCCGACTCCGGTCGCACTTTCGGCGAAGGAAAATCGGGCGCAGCGTTTCTCACGTTGCACGCGAAAGTGCCGGTGATTCCCGCCTACATCCGCGGCACACCACCCACGAACAACGTCTTCCTGGCGGCCAGAAGTCCATCGAACGCGCGGGTGATCTTCGGCCAACCGCTCGACCTCGCGCCGTTTCTGGCTCCACAACCGAGTCGCGAGGCCGAAAAAGCGAACATGGCCGCGCTTACGGAATTCCTGATGGACTCGATCAAGGCACTTCGACCCATCTCGCTCGCCTGCGAAGACGAATCCTGATTCGCCGTTATTGAACGGCCTTCGTTTATCCTTGGGCTTGACGCGCCGATCGCGCTAAGGTAAGCCTACGGCCGCGAACGTGGACACGGAAGGTCCGCGCAGGGTTTAGGTGGACAGAGACTCAGGGATGAGGTTCGGTCATGCTATTTAACTCGCTGCCTTTTGCCTACTTCTTCCTGATTCTCTTGCCAGTCTACTGGCTCCTCCCCAAAAAACCGCAGAACTGGCTGCTTCTTGGTGCGGGATACTACTTCTATTCCTGCTGGAATCCTAAATTTCTCGCGCTGCTGATTCTGTCCACGGTAATGGACTATGCCTGCGGCATCATGGTCGATCGTATCGAGGAACCGCGCAAGCGCAAGGGCTTCGTGCTCCTGAGCATGGCGCTCAACCTCGGCATGCTCGGCTACTTCAAATACGTCAACTTCTTCGCCGAAAGCCTGCAGCTCGCGCTTGGCCGTATGGGCATTCACGTGCCCATCGGACACCTCGAAATCGTCCTGCCGATCGGTATCTCCTTCTACACCTTCCAGTCGATGAGCTACGTCATCGACGTCTATCGTAAAGACATCCCGCCCACCAAGAACTTCATCGAGTTCGCGGCGTTCGTCTCGTTCTTCCCGCACCTCGTCGCCGGCCCGATCATGCGGCCCACGACCTTGCTGCCGCAGATCCAGAACAAGCGCAAGTTCAACATCGACCAGTTCTACCAGGGCTGCTACCTCATCTTCTGGGGTCTCACGAAGAAGGTCGTTGTCGCCGACAATCTCTCGCCGATCGTCAAAGAGCTTTTCGGGCGCTGGGAGACGATCGACGGCGGCCTGGCGATGCTGGCGATCTACGCCTTCGCATTCCAGATCTATTGCGACTTCTCCGGCTACACCGATGCAGCCCGCGGTATCGCCAAGTGTCTCGGCTTCGAGCTCGCACTCAACTTCAACCTGCCGTACTTCGCCACCAGCCCGCAAGATTTCTGGAGCCGCTGGCACATCAGCCTCTCCACCTGGCTCCGCGACTATCTGTACATCCCGCTCGGCGGTAATCGCGGC
This sequence comes from uncultured Isosphaeraceae bacterium, assembly GCA_945957605.1. Taxonomy (GTDB): domain Bacteria; phylum Planctomycetota; class Planctomycetia; order Isosphaerales; family Isosphaeraceae; genus CAMFLR01. Next base: position 267,725 of record CAMFLR010000001.1, on the reverse strand, counting down.
GGACGCTGGTTCCTCTATCGCAACCTCATGCTGACGATGATCATCGGCGGCCTCTGGCATGGCGCAGCATGGACGTTCGTCGTCTGGGGCACGTATCAAGGCGTGCTACTCGTTGGCCATCGCATGCTCAAGCCGTGGCTCGAAAAAATCGCCCCCAAGAACCCTGCCGATCAGGTCTGGTGGAAGGTCGCATGTATTGTCGTGACGTTCCACCTCGTCTGCCTCGGCTGGCTCTTCTTCGCATCGTCGTCGCTTGCACAGGTTGGCGGCATGCTCCAGGCGATCGTCAAACGGCCGGCGATTCCGCAGGGCATCTACCTCGCCCAGGTGACGCTCATCATCCTGCCGCTGTTCCTCGTGCAGCTCGCACAATACCTCTCGAAAGACCTCGACATCGTCTCCCGTACCCCGTGGTACGTGCGAAGCGTCTTCTACACGCTTTGCTTCTACGCGTTCATCCTGGGTGGAAACTTCCAGGGCAGCCAGTTCATCTACTTCCAGTTCTAAGCCGCTTGAGCACGTGAGGACATCTCGAATGGCCGATGAATCTGCGAAGGAATTGACGATGGACGAAACGCCCAAGCCGAAGCGGCGGATCAAAGCCCCGTTCGGCGTGCTGGGGATGCTGGTGATCGTCGTTGGGTTCGAGACTTATGTTTCGTACCGCCGCGATTTCAGCACGCCTTACGCCCTGGAATGGAGCGTGACGGCGCGGTCGGTCAAACACGTCGCACGCAAGACGCAAATTCCCTGCTTCGGGACGAGCCTCACGCGTGGCGGTGTCTCTCCTCGCATCCTCGAAGAAAAGCTCGGCAAAACCGCCTACAACTTCGCGCTCAGTGGCGCCCAGCCGTTCGCCAGCTACACGGTCTTCAAGCACGCGCTCGCCGCGGGTTGCAAGCCCGAAGCGATTGTCGTCGAGTTCAAGTGGACCGCGCTGGCGATGGGTTACACCTGGAACGAACGCGTGCTGCCCGAGATGGCAACTACGCGCGACTTTCTCGATTTCGCCATCGCCACGTCCGACTCCCAACTCTTCGCCCGCCTCTTCCTGCTTTCCAAAATCCCCACGCTCCGCTGCCGCGAGGAAATTCGCAAGAACATCCTCGCGGGCTTGAACGGCACCGAACCGCCGCGCCTCCACGAGATTGTGATCATGGCGCGAAACGCGCTCATGAACCGTGGCGCAAATCACCCCACATATAACCCGAAATTCACGGGTTATGTCGATCCGGCCTCGCCCTTCCTTTTCGAGAAGGACTGGAAGTGCCACCCGTTCTCGGAACTGTACATTCACAAGTTCTTCGACCTCGCGGCCAGTCTCGACGTCCCCGTCTTCTGGATCTTGCCGCCGATCGCGCCTAGCACGGTCAAGCATCGTGTAGAAATCGGCATCGAAGAAACTTACACACAGTTCGTGAAGTCGATGGCCGCGAAGCACAAGGGCGTCACGGTTGTCGATGGCCGCTTCTCAGAATATGCCAACGAAGTGTTCATCGACTCGACGCACATGAATCGCGACGGCGCAGTGGCATTCACGACCGACCTGGCCGACGCGATCAAACGCGAACTCGAGCCCCGGTCCGACACCGCCACACATTGGGTTAGCCTGCCGAAATACAAGGCTCAACCGAATGCCAAGCGAATCGAAGACATGATGGACTCGCTTGTTGCCCTCGCGAATGACAAGAAGAAAGAGAAGGAGAAGGCCAAGCGGTAGTTGACGCAGAACACAAGACGCGTGGACCGCGCCGGATCGTCCCCCTCGCCGATCCACGCAGACTCGAATTGAGATATTGTCGAAATCGTCGGAGTGGCGGGCATGGACGATCAGGGGCAAACAAATCTCGACCGGCCAACGGTGTTCATTGAAGCCGAGCCGTTCGCCTGGCGCTGGTTCGCGGGCATCCCGCGCTACACCGCGCGACTCGCTCTCGCGCTTGCCGCGCAGGGCGTTAACGTCAGGTTCTTCCACAAAAGCGAAGAAATTCAGCCGCTCGCCGGCATAAGCTGGTCGCCCGACCAGGACATCGAACTCTGGGCCCGCCGCGTCTGGCACGGCGAACGCACGCCGCTCGCGCCACCTGATTCCGCCAGCATGGGCCTGTACTGCGGCGTCCGTACCGACGGAATTCGCATCTTCCCGTTCGAGGTCAGCGTTCTCCACGACCTCTGCCCGCTGATCGTCGGCTTCACTTTCCCTGAAGCGGCCCGCGGCGGATTCGAACGCTTCTACTCCGACACGCTTTTGAAGTCTGACATCGCCGTCGCCGTCTCACACTCGACAAAGGCCGACGCCGCCTGGCTTAGCCCGATGCCGCCCGACCGCATCAAGGTCGCGCATTCGGGAATGAGCCTCTGCCTGAAAACGCATCGCTACCCGCACAAGGTTCGCCGTTCGCCCAAGATTGGCCTGGCGGTTTCCACCGTCGAGCCACGCAAGAACGCCGGATTCCTTCTCGACTGGTTCCACAACTCGACTGCTCTTCCGCCCGACATGGAGCTCTGGTGGGTTGGCCGAATGGGCTGGCTCACCTCGCGCCGCGAGTTGCGAGCGATGACTCGTCCCGCCGGTGGCCGCCGCGTGCGGTTCCTGGGCAACATCTCCGATCGTTCACTTTGCCGCCTCTACCAAAAGGCATCGTGGTCGATCTACCCGTCCCTCTACGAAGGCTTCGGCTTCCCGGTTGTCGACTCCCTCCGCCACGGCACCCCGGTTTTGACCAGCCACAACAGCTCGATTCGCGAATTTCAACATGAAGGCGTTTACCTCTTCGACCCGCGCGACGGGTCGACGGTGGACGCCGCCTGGCGTTCGTTCCGACAGCACGGCGACGGCGTGATCAAGCCAGCCGAGTTGTTCGAACGCTACGACTGGGAACGCGTCGCCCGCCTGATTGTCGACGAGCACTGCGCATGGAAGCGCAAGAATGCTCCGGCAATCGTTCGCGCGGCCTGAGAATCTCAAATCATCTCTGCAAGGGGTGTTCACGTGAGGATTGCTATCGAAGTCTTCGGCACACAAACCGAAAGCCGATACCGCGGTGTGGGCCGCTACACCCATGACTTTGTGAACGCCCTGCTTGCCCTCAATAGCGGCCACGAAATCATTCTGTACGCGCAGCAAGACGCTCCGCTCGATTTCGTGCCGGGCAAGGGTCGCGCCGAGATCAAGTATCTCTCAGGCGATCCAGCATTCGGCGATCGCAATCTCGCCGACGTGGTTCGCCGCCGACTGGGAACGAACGTCGACGGCGTCGACCTCTTCCTGCTCACCAACCCATCGGAAATCCGCTTCGACTTCCTTCCGCCCACGCCGCCGCTGAACGGAATGAAGATCGCGTCGATTGTTTACGACCTCGTCCCGCTGCTCTTTCCCGACCAGTACATTTCTCGCTGGCCAGGCCCCGAGTACGCGCGATTCTACTTCCGGGGCGTCGAACTACTGAAACGCTACCACGCACTGCTTGCGATCTCCGAGTCGACCCGCGGCGACTTCATCGAACACCTTGGCATTGATCCCACGCGCGTCTTCAACATCAAAACCGGCACGAATGCGAACTTCTTCAGCCCTGCACCCGTGCATGCCGACCAGGCGACGCTCGAAAACCTGGGAATCACCGACCCGTTCGTGTTCTCGATGGGTTCGATGGAATTCCGCAAGAACGTTTGGGGCCTGATCGACGCCTTCGCCGCCTTGCCCGAAACGCTTCGCTCCTCGCACCAGCTTGTGCTCACATACGCCCCCAATCAGGACGAGGCCGACAAGCTCAAATCGTACGCCAGTGAACGCGGAATCGCCGACCGACTCGTCGTCACCCCGCGCATCAACGACGAAACCCTGCGATCGCTCTACCGAAGCTGTGCCAGCTTCGTCTTCCCATCGCGCTACGAAGGATTCGGACTGCCAGTACTCGAAGCGATGTACTGCGGCGCTCCGGTGATCGCCGGCAACAACTCGTCGCAAATCGAAATCGTCGGCAAAGCGGGACTACTTGCAGACGCCGGCAGTGCCGATGCGATGCGCACGCAACTCGAATCGATTTTGGGCAATCCCTTCCGCGCCGCCGAATTCCGCCGCCTCGCCCCCAAACAAGCCGCCAACTTCGACTGGAAAACCACGGCCGAGCTCGCACTCAAAGCACTCGAACCGCTTGCAACCGGCAAAAAATACCGCGTCGATCGATCACACTCGGCACGCAAACGCGTCGCCTTCTTCTCGCCGTTCCCGCCGCTTCTCTCGGGCATCTCTGACTATTCAGACCGGCTCGTCGAAGCCCTCAAGTCGCATTACACAATCGACATTTATCACGACAGCTCGTATGTTCCCGAGATCAAGCTGAAGTCGCTCACGTTCGCCTGTCACGACTACCGGCTCTTCGATCGCAACGCCGCGATTCTGGGGTATCACGCGGTTGTCTACCAGATGGGCAACTCGCCGCTTCACAAGTACATGTACGAAATGATGCCGCGCTACCCGGGCCTCGTAACGCTGCACGACTACAGTCTGGCCGGCTTCCGCTACTGGGACGCGATGGTCAACGGCGCAGGACACAACACTTTCCGCGACGAACTGGCCGCCTACGATAAAGACGCCGCAATCAAATACGGCCCGATGCTCGACCGCTGGTCGAAGCTGCCGGGCGGAGTCGTCGCCGCGTGTGCTCGCGAAGGTTTGTTCGTCAACCATCGCATCTTCCGCCACGCAACGGGCATGGTCTTCCACTCTCCGTGGTGTGTCGACCAAACCCGCCGCATCTATCCCGGCTATCAAGGTCAGCTCACCGTCGTCCCCTACGGCGCGAACATCGAGCCTGTATCCCCTGAGCGCAAGGCAACGCTTCGCGCCAAATACGGGCTGCCGCAAAACGTGCTGATCATTGGCAATTTTGGACTGGTCCACTCGACCAAGATGAACGTCGAGTCGTTGCGGGCCTTCGCCAAGGTCGCCGCGCACGATCCTGACGCACTCTTCGTGATCGTCGGTCCCGAATACGACGATGGCGCATCGCGTGCCGAGGTTGCGAATCTCCAGCTCGAATCACGCGTACGCTTCCTCGGCGCCCGGCCAGCCGATGAATTCGTCGAGCTCGTCGCCACGGCTGATATCGGCCTCAACCTCCGTCGTCCGCCGACGAACGGCGAGACTTCGTCGTCGCTGCTCGACCTGCTACGGCAAGGAATCACCGCATTCATCACGAATGTCGGCACATTCGCTGATTTTCCGAATCATGTTGTGTGCAAATTACCCTGGGTCGATGAGTCGAGCCAGGCGCAGCTCACCGACGAGCTATTCCGCATGGCGACAAGCCCGCAAGCCCGCGCCGATCTCGGCACAGCCGCGATGAAATACGTCCGCGATCATCACTCTTGGTCGCGCGTAGCCGAGCTGTACGCAGCCGCCATCGAAGCATCGCTCGGCGCCCGGCGCAACGGCGGCTCGCGTGCCTTGCATCGTCCTCACTTCCAGATTGGCCAGAGCGGCGAAATCCGCGTCGATAGCAAACCCGTTTCTTGATGATCATCGCTGGTACGCAGACTAGGAGTACACCTCGATGAAACGCCTCCTCAAGCGTTTTCTTCGCAACCTCTACCAACGCACCGAGTTCATTCGCCGGCCAATCCGCGCGGAGCTCGAGGCCAACCTCAAGACGTGCGTCGCCGGCTCGTTCGAAGAGGTGCGCATGGTGATGGACGACCTCGTCACCGAGGTGTACCGCTTGCAACATCAGGTCGCCGAACTTAAAGACGAAATCGCCGAACTCAAAGCGTCCGACACTTCGTCGCTCGTCCTCGGTTGAACAAAAAGAATCGACGCTGCCTTCATGAAACCATGGAGGCGACGTCGATCATTTCTTTCCCGTAATTTGCCAAGCGATGATTAAATAAGAATCATCTGTTATACGGAAAAAAGCTTTGAGGTCTTCGTGCTTGAGGAGACGAAGGGTTAGTCTGGTTTTCTGCAGATGGCGGGATATGAACTGGTGCAGGTGGTGGCAATCTGACGCTGGATGCGACGCGATCTAGCCACTGACGCATGACCTGAGCGTCAACTCCAGTCAGGATCATCGCGTTGGTAGGATTCGCGTTGAAAACTAGCGTGACCGAATCGTTCTCGATCGAAGCGTAACTGATGTGTTGAAGATTGATGTAATGACGCCCAACACGGACCATCGTCAGTTTTTGCACATCCTGCTCGGCGGGCGCATTCTCGGATCCATTGGCCGAATAAAAAATGAGGCCGACAACCAAGAAAGTCGCCGCCGCTGCCTTGTACCAGAGTCCTTTCATGGTCATACCTCCATGACATCACGCCAAAGATCGGGCTGAACTCGTGACACCACTCCAATTCGAAATTCACGCCACCCAGGTGAATGCGCCCGGCGTGTGATGCTTGATGCGGTCAATCGCGCGACCGATTTGCCGCGCCACCGCTTCTTGATTCGCTCGTTCGCGATAAAGCCGTCGCGCCGCTGACGAAAGCTCCTCATAATGCCGAGGACTTCCCGCCACAACGGCCGCCGAGTCAACGAGCTTCGCGTGTAGATCGCTCCAGATCACGCGTTCCCACGTCGTTGTATGAGTGCGCGTCGGGTCGATCGGCCAGAACGTCGGCTCGGTGGTTGTGCTCGCGGAAAAGCCGACGCGTTCGTCAATCCACTCGGCATAAGCCGAATGCCCCGGCGCGATGACAGGCCGTCCCGCCGCGAGCGACTCGATCATATCGAGCGAATGCCCGCAAGTTTGGCTCGTTTCGACGAAGTAGCTGGTAGCCCGAGCAATCCCCACTCGATCACTTTCGGCGACCGGACCAAGCACAACCACAATGCGGCACTGCAACGTCTTGCCAGTGCTCCGGCAAACAGAGTGCAACCGCGCCAGGTCGCTCACCTCGCGTTCGTGCGTCGTTTCCAGACGCAAAACGAGGGTAACATCCGGTCTGTCGCTAAACGCATGCAAAAATGCCGTGATGAGCGAAATTTCATCGCGAATTGGTTCGCGATAGTCAACAACCGCTGAGTAGACCAAACCCGAAAGCGTGAGTTCTGCGGCGGGCAAGCGGTCGGACGCCATGTGATGCGCGTGCGCCGTGTGCTTGCGTCCGACGCGGACTGCCGCCGACTTGAGACGCGTGCGGACCCCGTCGCTGATCCAAGGGCGAACGAGAGTGCGGTAGCAAACTTTGCCCACGCCGGCCGCCATTTTTGCCGGGTTAGGTTGAATCAAAGGGCTCAGTGATTCGCGATAGCGATCGAGTTTTTCGATCGTCGCGTTGCTGAGATATGGTTTGACGCGGCGGATCGCACGCCGGCCCGCTGATACCTTTTGCCGCCGCGCAGGGCCACGCAGAACGATCTCCTCATCGTCGGCGTCGTCACCTGTTTCACCGCCCCAAATCACATGCGGGACAGTCAAGCTGACCGGCATCCGCTCGCCCCACGTCGGCAACTCAAGCCAATCTTGCGGAGCAGGGGGGTTCACCACGTCGACCGGAACCGGAACCTGTGCGTGGCGAAACGTATCGGCGATAAACGTGCTCGGCGCGAGGACCGCGTCAGCCCGCCCCGCAATCCGTGCCCAGTTCGTGCGGCCGTTGTAGTTGACGTCGGTCGTCGGAATATGAGGGTAATCCCAGATCGGGATGAGGAGCGTTGGTACGGCGGGGGTGAGATAGCAAGAGTCCAGCGGCCCAATCGCAACCTGAATGGGAGTGTGACCTGCAGCTTCCGCCTCGCTCGCGATGAACAGAAGCGAACTCTCTGGATTCGCGACCCGACGGATCGTCCCCAGTGTTGCAAGTGCTGGCGATAGCGCATGAAACAGACGTTCGGCCTCAGCCGTTCGCGCTGTCGAGACGAGAAACGCGCGTGGACGCGACGGAGTTTTCGCCGAAGAACTCACAGCTCACCTCCCTGAAGACGGCCCAAAATTGGGCAGCGGCCGTCCTTGGCTCCGGCCGAAATTTAGTCCGCACGCCGATCTACGTCAATCGCAACACATCCGGTTTCGCGCATGTTTCATGCCTTATCTCGCGACCTTCAAGACAACGCGGTAGATTAAGCCAATAGACCCGACACCCAGGAAAGATTCGCCATGCCCCATCTCCCACCCGGCCAACGACTTCGCGATGCCTGGCAAAATCGCACCATCATAATCCCCGGCGCGTTCAACGCTCTCACCGCACGCCTCGCGGAAAGCCTGGGCTTTGAAGCCGTCTACCTCTCAGGGGGCGCTTTATCAGCAGGTTGGGCCGGCGTTCCCGACATTGGGCTGCTCTCAGTCACCGAATTTGCCCAAGCAGCAGCCGTTCTGGCCCGCGCCACGCGCCTTCCGGTCCTTTGCGACGCCGATACCGGTTTTGGCGAGGCAATGAACGTCGAGCGCACTGTCCAGCTTTACGAAGAAGCCGGAGCGGCGGGTCTGCACCTGGAAGATCAGCAACTCCCCAAACGTTGCGGCCACCTTTCGGGTAAGGCTCTGGTTCCGTCCGAAGTGATGGTCGCCAAGATCCGCGCAGCGACCGCCGCCAGGCGCGATCCCAACTTCGTCATTATCGCTCGGACAGACGCACGCAATGTTGAGGGGATGGATGGTGCAGTAAATCGAGCGCGAGCCTACCTCGCCGCTGGTGCCGATATGATCTTCCCCGAAGCACTCGAATCACGTGAAGAATTCGCCGAGTTCGCCCGCGCAGTTCCAGCACCGCTGATCGCCAACATGACCGAATTTGGTCGCTCGCCATTACTTACGATCGACGAACTTTCGCAACTCGGCTATCGCGCAGCGCTCTACCCTCTTACCGCCTTCCGCGCCGCCATGAAGGCAGCCGAAGACACCCTCATCGCCCTGAAGCAAAACGGGACGCAAAAAGACCAACTCAATTCAATGCAAACACGCAAGCAATTATACGAACTGCTGGGCTACGACGATTGGGAGAGTCGTGATCGCAGCTATTTCGAGGCTCCGCCGGGTGGCGGATAAGCGGTGGGCGAGGCGTTGATTCGTGGGGCGGTTCTGGTACGATAAGCGCAAGCTTCGAGATGGAGACATCTTGGAGGCATTGACTCGGAGCATTCGACCGCGCGTCCCTCAGCTCGGCGAAGCTCCGAATCTGGTCTCTCATTCGACTTTTCGAACGCGCGGTTGCTTGCACTTTGGGGTCGAAGGATGTCGCGTCCTCGCGGCGTCGATATTCGGGCACCTCATGATTCGAAAGTGAAGCGATCCGAAGCCGATCACCGCACCCGACCAACCTGAGTCAAGGATCTGGGATGCTCGCACTGTTCGCGTGCCTGGCCATCGTGCTGCTTTGTATTCCGCGCGCATTGAGCGCGTACGGAACGCATGTTGCGCTCTGGCGTCGGCTTGCGACAATTCGCGGCATTCTCGAAGGGCTGTTCGCGTATCAGGCCCAAATGCCTGTTTGCGTGATTCCCTTTGCCGTCTTGCGACCAGGTGCGACACGCGACCCTGACGATCCTGCATACCCGGACGATCTCGTCCGACTGCGTGCAAGGGTCGAATCCATGGTTGTTTTACGGCGAAGCCTTTGCTGCGGTCTGCACGCATCATGACTCCGCCTGCGCCGGTGAACGTCGATCGGTTCCGGAACGCCTCGCTCTCGACCATCGCTCCCAGGCGAAGGTGAACGCGGCCGCACGGAAAGGATAAAGCGACGTGGAAGGTGCGATGATGGTTCTGGTCGGTTTGTTCGTCGGCACGCTCGTCGGCGGCGGCGGCCTGTTCTTTTATCAACGACTCAAGACCAAGACCGCTCGCGCACTCGCCGACGAAATCCTCAGCGACGCCAAGCGCGAAGCGGAAACGATCCGCATCGACGCCGACCTCAAAGCCAAGGAAGAAATGATCCGCCGCCGCGAAGGGCTCGAGCGCGAAGCGGAAGAGGGGCGCAAGCAGATTCGCGACGCCGAACGCCGCCTCGAAAAACGTGAAGACGTGCTCGACCAAAAACACGAGCATATCACGAAAAAAGAACGCGAGATGGACACGGTGCAGCGCTTCCTTGCCACCCAGCAGGAAGAACTCTCGCAGCGCAACGCCGAAGCCAAATCACTCATCAGCGAACAACGCGACATCCTCCAGCGCCTCTCTGGCCTGTCACGAGACGACGCTCGCGAGACACTCCTTCGCCGTCTCGAGTCTGAACTGTCGCATGAAGTCGGCGGACTGATTCTCAAGCACGAGCAGCAACTCAAGGAAACGTGCCAGTCGAAAGCCCGCGAAATCCTCATCACAACGATTCAGCGTTACGCCTCCGGCCACACCGCCGACACGACGACCAGCACCGTCGACATTCCGTCCGACGACATGAAAGGCCGCATCATCGGCCGCGAAGGTCGTAACATCCGCGCCTTCGAAAAGGCGACCGGCGTCGATGTGATTGTCGACGACACGCCGGGGGTCGTCATCGTCTCGGCCTTCGATAACGTCCGCCGCGAAACCGCCAAGCTCGCGCTCGAAAAGCTCATCCTCGATGGCCGAATTCATCCGAGCCGCATTGAAGAAGTCGTGCTTGAGACGCAGGAAGAAATGGAGCGGCACATTCGTCAGATTGGCCGCGCCGCCGCCCAGGAAGCCAACGTTCCCGGCCTGCACGACAAGTTGCACGACCTTCTCGGCCGCCTCAAGTTCCGCACAAGCTACTCGCAAAACGTGCTTCAACACTCACTCGAAGTTGCGTTTCTTACTGGCCTGCTTGCCGAGGAACTCGGCATGGACGGCGCGTTGGGACGTCGCTGCGGCTTGCTGCACGACATCGGCAAGGCGGCCGACCACGAAATGGAAGGCGGGCACCCGAAAATTGGTGCCGAACTCACCAAACGCTACGGTGAAGGCCGCGAAGTGGTGCATGCCGCGCTCGGACATCACGACGACATCCGGATCGAGAATCCCTTCACCGTGCTTGTCGCCGCTGCTGACGCCGTCAGTGCCAGCCGTCCGGGCGCGCGTCGCGAGACGCTGGAAAAATACGTCCGTCGTCTTGAAGAACTCGAAGCCGTCGCTTGTGGCTTCCCTGGCGTCGACCAGGCTTATGCCATTCAAGCCGGTCGCGAAATCCGCGTGATCGCGAACTCGGAACAACTCAACGACGACCTGACGGCAAAGCTCGCTCGCGACATTGCCAAGGCGATCCAGGAACAATTGACCTACCCGGGCGAAGTGAAAGTGACGGTACTTCGCGAGACTCGCACCGTCGAGTTCGCACGTTAATCATTCACCTGCGCGTACATCCGAACATAAGACCTGGCAGAACGCACGATGTCGCTAAAAATACTCTTCATTGGCGACGTGGTTGGCTCGCCCGGCCGCAAGATCATCAGCCAGGTGCTCCCCCGGATCATTCCGCGCTGGGATATCGGGCTGGTCGTGTGCAACGCCGAGAACTCGGCCGGTGGATCTGGTCTGACGACGAAATGCCACGAAGAGCTCGTCGATGCTGGCGTCGACGTCTTCACGCTCGGCGACCATGCGTATCGCAAGGACGAAGTCTTTACGCTCTTCGAAAAGTCCGACCGAATCCTTCGCGCCGCCAACTGGCCGTCTGACGCGCCTGGCGCCGAATCGGTCGTCGTCCAGGCTCGTGACGGCACACCCGTCGGCGTATTTAGCCTGATGGGCCGCACATTCATGAAGCCGGTTGACTGTCCCTTCCGCGCTGCCGATCGAGTCCTCGCCCGACTCGATATGATGGCTCGCGTCATCCTCGTCGACGTTCACGCGGAAGCAACCAGCGACAAACAACTGCTCGGCCGCTACCTCGATGGCCGCGTCTCGGCGGTACTCGGCACGCACACGCACGTTGCGACGGCTGATGATCATATTCAACCGCAAGGCACCGCTTATCAAACAGACGTAGGAATGACTGGTCCGTACGACTCAATTCTGGGTCGCCGCTACGATCGCGTCTTGCCCGCGACTTTGACGAATGTACCGCACTATTTTGAAGTCGCAACGGGTGACCCGCGACTCTGCGGCGCACTTGTCGAGATCGACCCAAGCTCGGGAAAAGCGACTGCGATTAGTCGAGTGAATATCACTCAGGCGGAAGCCAAAGCCCTGATGACCTGATGCGCTCATCAAAATGGCTCATCGTCCGCTTCAGTCCCGTCTCCACGGCATTCGGATTGGCAAACGGCCTTCTCTCGATGAAGTGCCAGCGAATCCATCGCGCAGGGCCGAGCCAGATGGCCGCCTCGCGAGCAACATCAAGCAAGTCGCGCTCCAGCGATCGAAGTGGCCTGATCGCTTCGTAAGCCGCCATCGCTATCGACTCTGCCACCGCATTTTCGCCGATCCATTCCACCAGAATTCTGGCGAGATCGATCGCAACCGTATCCATCGCCATCGCACCATAGTCGACCAAGCCTGTCAGTTCTGCGCCGTCGAACAGGAAATGGTCGGGGCGCACGTCGCGCAAAACTGGCTGGATATTCACTCTGACCGCAGCGTAAAGCCGCAAACGCTTCGATAGTCGGCTCAGCCCATCTCGGGCCGCCATCAACCACGGCTCAGCCATTTTTCCCAGAGAATCATCGCGTCTCGCGGCCACGGCCGCTTTCATCAAATCGAGTTCGAAGGCGAGCAAACTCTCGACTTCATCCCATCGCGCTTGAATTGCCGCGCTAGTGGACACGATCGACGGTTTGCCCAGCGCGACATCGACTTCGTTGTAGCTCAACCCGACGTGAATCTCTGCGAGGCCAGCGAACGCCGCCTTCAAGCGCGCGTCAGCCGGGGGCCTTCCCGCGTCGGCTGCCCCTCTCATCCAGGGCTGTAAATCCCAGAATTGCCCCAGCATATTAACGTATGTCAGCCCTACAGTCGTCTGCACGGGAACTGGCACATACGGCAAGTCTTTCAACGAGGTCTGGCGATGATGAATCCACCAGATCAGCTCCTCACCAGGCCCATCCAGCGGCCATGCCCGAGCGACAAGCGGACCAATTCCCGACTCAAACCGCCAAAGCGATGCGCCGCTTTCTCCACCCGCATTACCAAGTGACTCGATCGGTCCAATCGGCTGTGCCCGGTGAGGATATTGCCGCAAGACTTGATCCAAGCTGGATTTCATCTTACGAGTCCTCCTTCTCCGGCTTGAAACGCGTTCAACACGGCACAGCCGACTATTTCCGTCACTTCGTCAGCAAACCAATCACCTCGTGCGGCCTGGCGTCAGTCTCAAGACGCATCACCCGCGCCCAAATCTCATCTGCACGCGACTTCCCAAGTTCAGGATCAACCAGTCCGTGGAACTTGATCGCCAGCCCCGCGTCATCAAGCGGATTCTTATCATGACCGGGCGGGAACGCCATCTCTTCAACGAGCACCGAACCATCGTCCAATGTCACACTCACGCGGTTGGGAATACCCGCAGGGTAGCCTGCTGTTAGCGCCGGATCTTCGACGATCTTCGTCCGCGCCACGAGATCGCGCAGATAAGGATCGGCCATCCGCTCGGGCGTGAATTGCGCGGCCGAGACATCGCCATCCAGCAACGCCACCGCCGTACAATAAGGCAAGCTATGGTCAGCGGTTTCCCGCGTCTGTGGCGCCCACTTCTCCGGGTCCTGGCCGATGATCTCTACCGCAGTCTTAAACGTGGCGATCTCAAGCTCTTTGATGCGTTTCGGATCGCCAATCTTCTTCCGCAGATTGAAAGCAACCGCGATCGCCGACTGGCTATGATATTCAGCCGGCACGAATTTGATCGACGTCTTGGGCAGCATCCAGTCGGCGTCTGTCGGCCCACCCAGCTTCGGCAGATGGAACTTGCCCGAAACTTGCTGGAAGAAGCCCATGTCCCCCTCGAAGAGTGGCGCAGGGCCAGTCATCCCTTCGCGAGCCAGCAAAGCTGCGAACACACCATTTCGAGCGGCGTGCGCAAACGCACAGCCCTTCCACATCGATAGTTCGCCTGCGCGCGTCAATCGCAGCGCTGTGCCAGTCGTCCCGGCAATTCCCAGCGCGTGCATCGTCTGCGCACGGTCGAGGCCAAGCAACTTCGCCGCCGCCAAACTCGTCGACAGCGAACCGTTCGTCGTATGATCCCACCCGCGTGCACGAATGCTCACCGCATCACATAAGCGACATTGTACTTCGTAAGCAATCGCCGCCGCAGTGATCCAGTCGGCCCCATTTGCGCCGACGAGTTCCCCCACCGCCATGATCGCGGCCCAGTTATCGCTCGGGTGCGCAGGCTCGAGTGACAGGTACGTGTCATTGCAATCGAGGTAACGGATATGCACGCCGTTGGCAAACGCCGCCCAGTCAGCACTTGCACGTCCGCCGCCAATCACCGCCGCCGAGTTCGAGCCAATCGCCAGAGCAGCCTTGCGCGCAAATTGCGGTGCCGGCTCATGCAGTGCCCCCGCCGCGCAGCCGAGCGCATCGACCAACCGCCGCCGCGCCTCGACAATCACACCGGCCGGAAGGTCTTCAAACCGGGTTTTGAGCGCGAAGTCGACAAGAAAATCCGCAATTGTCTCGGCCATCGGACTGCCTCGGCGTTCGGGAAATACAGCGTCGCAAGCATGATACCGCTATTTTTCCTAAACGTCTAATCCCGAGCGGACTTCTGGCCGGAATCACTTGCGGGGACACAGCAAGAAAAGATAATCACGCTTATTTACGTAAATTGAAACGACTTGCACTCCCGAGAGCAGCCGGGCTAAAACTGTGCATCGATCGACGCATGCTAAGCCGCCCTGAATTAACCGCGCGAAGTTTCGAGCGACGGTTAAGAGCGATCGACACAACGGATGTATCACCACAGGAATGTTGCACCATGACACTACGAAAGACTCTTCGCGCACTCGCATTGGAAAATCTCGAATCGCGCCGACTCATGGCATACAGCGTGGCGGAACATCCCTTCCCGTTTAGTAACTATTCCGTGCCCAACGGTCTGGTCGCCGACCAGTCGGGTACATTCTGGCTTTCCGACTATCAATCGGGCACAGTACATTCCTTCAATCCACAAACGCAGGTTACACACAACTACACGTTGCCCGCCGGAAGTGTAACACCAACAACCATGATCTTCGCGCCTGACGGCGACCTGTGGGTTGCCGACTTCGTGGGAAATCATGGCTCGTTTGCAACAATCAATCCCAGTAGTGGAGAGGTCACGCAACTTTCCGTTTCGATTGATCCTCTCAACCCATATGCATCTTCATTCGACCCTGATCTTGCTTTCGACAGGAGCGGCAAACTCTGGTTCAACAACCTTGGATCCTTCGTTTCAAAAACCTTGTACAGTTACGACCCAGCCACTCAATCTCTCGCAACATTCTCAGTGCCAACGGCAAGCGATTCGATCTCGAGTGTGGCATCTGGTCCGGACGGATCAATCTGGTTTACGGAAAGCGGACCCAAGCCGCGGATTGCAACGATCGATCTTGCTACAAATCAATTCACGGAGTTTTCGCTTTCAACGTCATCTGATGACCTGATCCTCGGGCCTGACGGTAACTTCTGGTACTTCACGTCCTTGGGAGCTTCGGCCGGGCTGGGAACCTTCAACCTTACAACGCATCAATTCGTCACTTATGCTATCCAATTTGCGGGCAACTCGATTGGAATCGGTCCAGGCAATTCCATCATTTACAATTCGGTGGCGACCGCCCAACTTGGTGTTTTTGATATCGCCAACAAGAGAGCCAGTTTAATCGAGATCCCAGAAGACGCGTTGCATTCCGCTCAAATTATGGCATCTGGCCCCAACGGGCAAAATTGGTTCCTGGCCGTCACTGCGAGAAACGATTCAAGCAACCCACTCGTCAGCAACCTCGACCAACTTCAGATCGTGCCCGCTCCCACGATTTCGCTGACAACCTCGAACAGCGCCCCTGTCTACTCCATACCCGTGACATACACGGCCACAGTCAAGTCCATCGGCGGCGAACCCGCGACCGGTCTTGTTCAGTTCTACGATGGAAATGTGCCTGTAGCCACGCTGCCACTAGACGCTCTTGGCAATGCGACCTATACCACGGACCAGCTCAACTATGGTTCGCACCAGATCAAAGCGTTTTACCTGGGCGATAGTCACAACGGCCAGGTGATATCGAATGTGATCGATCAAACGATCAACCCATTTGAAACCTTCACGACACTCACAGCCGATCGCACGGCGATATCGTTCGGCGACACCATTCATCTCACCGCAACAGTTCGTGACGTTTCAGGCAATCCGCTCACATCGGGAACTCTCGCACTCTATAACGAGCAAGGCGTCCTGTTAACATCTCTGAATGTCACTGGCTATGAACTCAAAATGTCTTTCCCCGAGTATTTACCAGGGACTCGACATTTCATCGCGGTCTATCAGCCAGTCGAAGGAGGCGTTTTCGGTTCAACTCGACACATCGTACTGGTGTACGCGGGTAGTGCAGCGACGCCTTTGGCTGTTTCGATCGCCGCAGCCCCGACTTCCGTAATCCTGGCGTCGAGCGCGAACACACAGTCGTCTGGATCTCCAATCACCCTGACCGCAACAGTCGACCAAGCGATGCAAGGGTTCGCCCCCGATGGCTCGGTGACGTTCTACAACGGTTCGGTCGCCCTTGGCACGATCCCACTCAATGATGCTCACACCGCAATGTTAACTACCTCGGCGCTTCCTGCTGGGACTCAATCGATTTCGGCCGTCTACGATGGCGGCTTGTTCTACAAATCAACCGCGTCGAACACAGTCACCGAAACCGTCATCGGCAAAGTTCCCGGCGTGGCACCAAGCAAAATCACGCTTTCCACCAGCACCAACAGCATCGCTCTCGGTGGGAATTATGTTTTGACGGCGACCGTCGCGGCATCCCAATCGGGCGCGACAACTCCGACACCGACGGGAAATGTCGACCTCTACGAAGACGGTACATTGATCGGCAAAATGCCTGTCGACCGACTCGCCCAAGCACATTTCCAGCTCAATGCTGCGGGAACGATCGGCACCCATCTCTTCACTGCTTCATATGAGGGTAACTCTACCTACGCGACCGCGGACTCGAACCTCGTCAGTGAAACACAGACCTCGCCTGGCGGACCGCAGGTAACCTCGGTCACCTCAAGCGAACTTACAACCATCATTGTTCACTTCAGCGAGCCGCTCGATCGCCACTCGGCGGAGAATGTGAACAATTATGTGATTCTAGCTGCGAGCAACAGTAAGGTGCGCGTTTTCGTCAAGTCAGCCACGTACAATTTCGCTGATTCTTCCGTGACTCTTCGCTTGAAATCGCCGCTCACGGCCGGCAAACGGTATCAGCTCGCGGTTGTGGGTACAGGATCGGCGGCCGTGGTCGACACAAGCGGTGTCGCCCTGGATGGCAACGGCAGCCATATTCCCGGCAGCAATTTCGTAACGAAAATCACCCCGCACAAGCTTGCGCCGGCGGGGCCAAAGAAATTCGTGAAACGATAAAAATAAGACAACAAATCAGTGACGACTTCGCTGAGTGGTCGTCACTGTCTGATGATCTTTTTCGTCTCGGTGGCAACATCGCTCTGCGGCTCAATTCCAATATGCCTGAGCAAAATGCGCCGCACTTCGAGGATCGCCGCGGGATCTTTCTGCACGCCGTGATCCGATCGCACGACCAATTCGCTTTCGGCATTCTCGATGTGCGAACTCGTGTACGGCACAACGCCGTCAGTCGAAGTCTCTCGCGGGCCGGGGCGTGTCGAGCCGATGATCGAATGGAACGCCACCTGCGGCGATGGCGACATCGCCAGCAGCGCGAGCAGAATCTTGCCATTCGTTTCGAGCGTTTCGATGCTTGTCGGCAATCGCTTGAAACGCCGGCGATCGAACGCGTCGGGGTTGTCCTTCACGAGTCGCGAGAGCAGTTTGGCAATGTGGTCGGGATCGCTAATCAATCCCGCGCTGACACGGCCAACGACGCCTCGACTCAGATCTGAACCTCGGTGCGGCGTGGCGAGGAACACCACGCGCTTCACGAAGTCCAGATGCTTGAAGTCCATGTACCGCCTCAATTCCGTCAGCACGTCGGGCGGGCCGATAATATCGTCGAGCCGTCGGTCGGAATTGAGCATCCAGAACTTGTCGCCACTATCAACAACCATCGCATGACTGAGCAAACCGCCCATGCTATGGCCAAGCAGCACCATCTGATCAAACTCGACGTCACCGCCGTTCCGGTTGAAGGTGTCGCGCGCCTCGCCCAGCGTCTCGCGTAACCCTGCGGCGGCGATCGGAAACGGCACGCCAGTCGGGTAAAGATAAAGCATGAACTGATACTTTTCCTGAATGCGCGGGTCGCGCAACAGGTCGTTGAGCATCGGAATCCATGCCAGCGGTGACGATGCCAGGCCGTGCACCATCACCACAGGAATCTTGTGCGGCTCATAAGGGCGAATCAGCATCAGGCCCGCGCGTTCCATGTTCGCACCGGGCCGCAGCAGCCCCGACCAGCGATACTTGCTCAGGTCGGTATGTGCCCACATGTATGCGAGCGGTGTTGAGAGGTCCGACTCGAGTGCAAGGGCAGGGGCGTTGCCGACAGAATGAACACGAACCGGATCGACCAGTTCGAGCGTACATTCGCGCGGCTCGTCCACGTTCACGTTCCCTTTCTGGAGCTTGGAATTCGGCACCAGAAACGCAGTGAGTGGGAATGCCATTTCGCTGGGATAAAACCGCTCGGGACCAGGCGCCGAACGATCGCTCTTGCGCACGGCGATCAACGGCACGCCCAGCCCATACTGATAGGTTTTCGTGGGCAGGCCGCTCACTTCCCAGTCGGAGCAGAGGATGATCTGGTCGACGTCGGCTGCGCGCCAGGGTGATTTCGTGGCGTCGAGAAACACGCGAAACACTTGCTCGCGCCCGTGAACCTTGAGCTTGATCAACCCATCAGGCTCAATCCGCCCGTTCGATTGCGCAGCGCGAATCAAACGATCGAGACCGCCATTGTAAAGGTCGCACGCGAGACGAAATCGCGGATCAGACGGTTGCCGTCCTGCCGCAAGTTCGGGCGCAAACAGAAAATCATACGCATACGCGACGGCATCGACATAACGGTCGAGCGCATCGCCTTTACGGCGATAGTCGAGCCGCTTGCCTTCGATCCACGAAAGCTCAGCGAGCGCGTAGACGATTTCGCAATCGGGATTGGCCCGCGCGGTCTTTTCGAGCTGCATCAAGACGCCGGGAACATCGCGGCGATAGCGTGATTCGAGGTCGTGGCGCCTCAGGGTTTCGACCGTTCGTTCACTGGGACGGTCGAGCGCGGCGAGGCTGCGATGAAACGAGGTGTTCGCGTGATCGGAGCGCGCGGGGGTAACCGCCACGTCACTATACGCGATAAGTGCGAGCACCAAAGGCACTTGCGCCAGGATCATGGACGGTCGCTCCATCGACCCGGGGAGACGGGAATCCTTCCCTGCCCCATGTCGTTCCGGCGGTTCACTCGGTTTGCATACAATCAGTGCATGTTTTCCGACGCCGCAAGGATAGCCAAGGGTCAGGAACCGTCAAGATGAAGATCATCGGAGATAGACTCCGTTTTGCAGAACTGACTATCACCCAAAAATGAGGTAGTTGTCGGCGGGCGAAGTCCACGGTCAGCCGATTGCCCAATGCAAACATTCGCGATAGCCACCCAAAACGCGGAGTGTCGCAGGCCGGCACACTGTTCGCTATCGACGACGCGACAAACTCCCTCGTGACGATCGATCCCGTTATCTACGCGATTACGACAGCGGAAATATCACCCTGTATGGCGTCAGTTCCGATGGCAGCCTCTACTCGGTCGACCTGGTCACAGCAGCTTCCACGCGCATCGGAAATACTGGCTTCTATCCTGGTGGGATGGTCTATCGGAGTGCCACAAACCAACTCGTAGCGCTCGCTGCTGGGTCGGGCAGTTTTTTAAACTTCGACACTATGACCGCCGCCGCGCCCCTTCTCGCGAACATTGGATTCGTGAACGACAACGGCTTGACCTACGACCCCGAATTGAACGCGTGTTTTGTCGACGACTTGAACCATTTACTCAACAATTTTGACGGCACGACATACTCCGGTGGCATCCGTATATTCGCTTCCCATCCCGTATGACGGAACCGCATACACGACGCCAACAACATCAAGGCCCGAGCCGTCGACGATCCTGTCGGTCGGAGTCACCCTCCATCAGCTCACCTCAAATTTCTGCACGCGATGATTCTGCGTATCGACAACATAAAGACATCCCTTGCTGTCAAATGCCAAGCCATGCGGCGTATGAAACCGGCCCGGCTCATCTGACGCTTCGAGTACAGTAGCTCCGCCCAGGAGTTTGCCGTTCTGATCAAAGGCCTGCACGCGGTTATTCGTCGCGCTCACCCAGATCCGATTTTGAGCATCCACGCAAATACCGATCGGACCGGGCAGATTCTTCGGGCGCCCGCCAAATCCGCCGGGCTCGGTGGAATTGCTGCCGAATGAGAATACCGGCTTACCATCTGGCGTGAACTTCTGAATTCGTCCAGGCGCCGCTTCAGTTGTGTAAACAAACCCCGCACGGTCGACCGTCACGAAATTCGGCCCACCAACGCGGTTGGGAAGCTTTTCCTTACCATCGAACTGCCCCGGTTTCGTGCCGTATTCGCCCCACCTGAGCAGGAACTTCCCTTCAGGAGTGAACCGTTGAATGCGGCGATTCACCTGATCGGCAACAAAGATCGAGCCGTCGGGAGCAACTGCGATTCCGCCAGGTTGGTCGAACTCGCCGTCGCCCTTCCCTTGCTTGCCCCACTCACGTAAAAGTTTACCTTCTGGAGAATGAACGCAAATCTTGTGCTGCATCATCGGAGCAACATATACGTTTCCCGCACGGTCGGCAGCAATTCCGCCTGGAAATGGCGAAGTGGCGAACTCACCGAGCAACTTGCCATCCGTCGAAAAACGCTGAACCCGGTTGTTGGGTGCATCGGTGACAAGGATTTCGTCGCGTGAATTGATGGCAATACCGATTGCCGACCCAAATTCTCCTGGCCCTTTACCCGACTCACCCCATTCCCGCACGAATTTCAGTTTGAGCGAGGGCGATGATTCAGCACGCGCAGTCAGGCCGAATGCCGCCATCGCGCCCGCGCAAAGAAATTGGCGGCGATCGAATGCGAGGGAATGCATCATGGTTCACAGGTTGGTTGGTGTTCGGTTCGCGGTACTTCCTTGTGTCGTTCGATCGTACAACAATCCAAACCGTTGAACGATAACGAACCCGCGAACCCCACCGACGGGCCACTTGTCACGCATCGGGTCCTCCCGCGTACGTGTGATGAATCGAGAACAGCGTTCAGGAATCAACACACTCGGAATTGAATGATGATTCGCGTTTCATTGCAGCTTGGTGCCAGTCTCGTCGCCGTCGCGACACTCGCGCCAATTGTTCAAGCACAAGCTCAGGAATCAAAGCCGGCGACGGTCGCAGAGGCCACCGCGATACTCGATCTCTCGACGTTCCCGGTCATGGCTGACGCCAAGATCGGCGGAGCGCGCCGGCTCGCGACGCTCGGCTATATCGCAAAGGGAACTCCTCGTGCGTCGTACGATTTTCAGAAGAAATCGCTCGAAGCCAAAGGGTGGAAAGAACTGCCGGGGGGATATTTAAGCGACATGTCGTGCAGCGGAACTTTCGGTAAGGATGGTTACACCGTGGTCGTCTCCGCCGGCCCGGCCTACGGTGACGACGCCGCTGGCAAGTCGATGATTCAAGTCAATCAACTCGGCAATATTGATCTGACCAAGCTGCCGGTTCCGCCCAACTGCAAGTCGCTTTATTCGTTCCCGACAACGACCGCTTATGTAACCGATGCGCCCGTCAAGGAAACGGCTGAGGCACTCAAGAAGTTATTCACCGAAGCTGGCTGGGAGCCCTACGGCACGGCGGGCGACTCGCTATTCTTCAAGAAAAACGCCATCCGCGTGACGGCGTGGCCATCCACTGCGCCGGCGCAGGGCGGCAAAACGATGATCCAACTGAGTAGCGAATTGCTTTCAGCCGATCTCCCCGCCCCCGCGAATGCAGTCCGCGCCGCTTATGCAGACACGACGAAAGAGCTCTCCATCGACGTGAAAATGACCGACAAAGAGCTCCTCGCGTTCTATCGCGATGCGCTCGGCAAGGCGGGTTGGAAGCCAACCACCGATCAACCCGTAAAGATTGACTTTCGCGAGATGGTCATCTTCCGCAACGACGCCAAGGATATCGCCACACTCAAGATGCAGAAAGTTGGCGATATCCTCCGCGCGACGCTCAACCACGAAACGTCCGCCGAATTCGAAGAGGGAATGAAACGCGCTGAGGCGGCCGAAGCTAAACGAAAAGCGGCGACGGCCCAGCGGCAGCAAATGGCCAAGGAGAAGGCGGCTAAAGAGAAGATTCTGGTGAAGATCGCCGTTCCTGCCGATGCCCAGGACGTGGAACGCAAGAGTGATCACATCGAATTCAAACTTACTTCCGGAAAGGCGAAAGGCTCAGTCGAAGCGATTCGTGACGACCTCTTCAAGCAAGGATGGAAGAAGGATGTCGCCGCGCTGGAAGGGCCGGCCGGAACGATCATTCTCAGCAAAAAGCCGAACGCGAGCGTGACGATTACTTACACTGACACCGGCTTCAGAGATGCTGAAGTAACGATTGATATCTCACACGCCGAGATTGCTAAGTAATCCTGGCTGAACTAGCAGCGGTCGACCGGAGCATCCGCTTAGTGCTCCGGTCGCATTTTTGCATTAACATGATATAATTTATTGTTGTTTCGTTGACTTAACCTGCGTTCTATTGCACTTGCCAACCCAGCAGCCGGGGTTGCACGGTCATTTCGCCGTGGCGTCCGTTGCGTTAGTCTCAAACGATTCAACGCTGCGATTTCCGATCACCCGCCTGGCGAGTCCTACGCATGTTCCGCCCACGCGCACTCCTGTTCGTCGCCGTTACTCTCGTCATTGGTTCGGCCCATGCCAATTCCGCGCCACCCGCAACGCAGTGGTTCAAAGGCAACCTGCATACGCACTCGCTCTGGAGCGACGGTAACGATTATCCCGAAATGATCATTGATTGGTACGTCAAGAACGGCTACCAGTTCCTCGCGCTCTCCGATCACAACACGTTGGGACAGGGTCAGAAGTGGATGGCGATCGACGCTGCCAACAAGCGCGCTGGCACCGATGCCTTTTCACTCTACCGAAGTCGATTCGGTGACGACTGGGTGGAAACACGCGAAGAAAAAGGCCAACGCGTCGTGCGTCTCAAGCCGCTTAACGAGTTTCGATCGCTTTTCGAGCAAGCAGGCAAGTTCCTGTTGATTCAAGGTGAGGAGATAACCGATCAGTTCGAGCGCAAGCCGATTCATATGAACGCGAGCAACCTGCGCGAGTTCATCAAGCCGCAAGGAGGCAAAAGCGTGGCCGATACGATGGCTCGGAATCTCGCCGCTGCTGAGGAACAGAGCGTGCGTTTGGGACAGACGATCCTGACACATCTCAACCATCCCAACTTCGGTTACGCGATCACCGCCGAAGAACTGGCGGCGGTGACGAAGGAGCGATTCTTCGAGGTCTACAACGGCCATCCCGACGTTCACCATCAAGGCGATCATCACCACGCGCCCGTCGAGCGGATGTGGGATATCATCAACACATTACGTATCGCCGAACTGAAATCCGCTCCAGTCGCGGGCTTGGCCACTGATGATTCGCATAACTATTTCGGCAAGAAGGGGTCGTCGCCCGGTCGTGGTTGGATCATGGTACGGTCGAAGTTTCTTACGCCTGAGCATATGGTGGGCGCCATAACCTCTGGTGATTTTTATGCGTCCAGCGGAGTAACGCTGCGTGACGTATCCTATTCGGCTGAATCGAAGACACTCGGTCTGCAAATTGAACCGCAAGGACAGGCGAAATACGTTACTCAGTTCATCGGTACACGTGCGAACTACGATAAAAAACGCCAACCGGTCACCGATAAGGACGGCAAGCGTTTGCCGGTGACGGAGCGTTATTCCGACGATGTTGGCAGGGTGTTGGCAACGGTTGAAGGGCCGGTCGCGAGTTATCAGCTCAAGGGCGACGAGCTTTATGTTCGCGCGGTGATCACCTCGAGCGACGCACCTGAGAATCCGTCATTTGAAGGGCAGAAAGCACAGGCGTGGACTCAGCCTGTGGGTTGGGAAAAATGGCTCGCGGTTGAGAAGCCCTAAACTCCAAGCGAGGCGAATTGCCATGTTCAGCGCTCCTTATCGCGCCGCGGTGATTGGTCGCACGGGCCGTGGAGATTACGGCCACGGGCTCGATGTTTCGCTGCTCAACCAGCCCAAGCTGAACGTCGTCGCGGTAGCCGATGAAAACCCCGTCGGGCGAACAGCCGCGGCAGTTCGGCTCGGCGTCAAAAAGGCTTATGCCGACTATCGCGAGATGCTCGACAAGGAAAAGCCGCAGTTTGTCGCAGTCGCCCCGCGCTGGCTTGATTGCCACCGCGAAATGGTCGTCGCCTGCGTAGAGCGCGGAATTCACGTCTTCTGCGAAAAACCGCTCGCTCCCACGCTCGCCGATGCCGACGCGATTGTGACCGCCAGCGAGCGTTCGCATACGAAAATCGCCCATGCATTTCAGAGCCGGTACTGCCGAAGGTTTAACCGTGTGCGCGAGTTGATTGCCTCCGGCGCGATCGGCGAGGTGCTTGAGATTCGTGCGCGAGGTAAGGAAGATCGGCGCGGTGGCGGCGAAGACCTGATGGTGCTCGGCGTTCACGTTTTCGACATGATTCGCGGCCTTCTGGGCGATGCGAGTTGGTGCTTTGCTCGCGTCACCGAGAAGGGTCAGCCGATTACGCGTAAAGACGTTCGTGCAGGCGCGGAAGGAATCGGGCTGCTCGCGGGCGATCGCGTTGATGCAATGTATGGATTTCGCACGAGTCCTGCCGTCGCACATTTCGCGACTTCGCGCCCCAAGGAACCCGGAAAACGATTTGGCATTCAGATCATGGGTTCAAAAGGGCGAATCGACTTGGGTACAGGCTGGTTACCGCCGGCGTACCTGCTTATCGACCCCACTTGGGCCGGCGCAACAGGCGCGAAGTGGGTTGAGATTACGAGCGCGGGAATCGGTAAGCCCGAAACGATCAAGACCAATGATCTTGTTGAAGGGAACCGTGCGATCGTTGCGGACTGGATCAATGCCGTTGAAACCGACACGCAACCTAAAGCGAGCGTCTACGACGGTTGCGCTGCGCTGGAAATGGTGCTCGCGTGCTATGCATCGCAGATCAAGGGCGCGCCGGTGCCCCTCCCGCTCACTGATCGCGCCGCTCATCCACTTGCACAGCTTGGTTCAGCCTGATTTGATCGATCACACTTTCTCAGGAATCTCAAACGGCTTGCGGTAGTCGCGCTGGCAGAGCGCCTGGGCTTCTGTGTCGCTAACGATCGTTTCGGTCTTGCCGTCGTAGGTCAGCGACCGACCAACGCGATACGAAATGTTGCCAAGGTGCGCAAGCACGGCCGAGTGATGGCCCTCCTCGATATCCGCGTTCGGCCGCGCGCCCGACTTCACGCAGTCGAGGAAGTTTCGGCGGTGCGGTTCGTCGGAAAATGGCTTCGAGGTCGTCGGCATCTCCTTGTTACCGGGACCAATTAGCCGCCAGCCCGAACGGCCGACAAGGATGTACCCCTTGGTGCCGTAAAATGCGACGCCGTTCTCATAGCCTTCCTGAACATAAGGCGACCAGAGCCGCTGCTCGTAAACCAATATCGCCTTCGATTCGGGAAATGTAAACGTGGCAATCTGTGTATCAGGTACTTGCTGATCGTCGTCATGCGCCCACTTCGCACCAGCGCAGGTCGCAGTTGAGGGAGAGGTAACGCCAAGTCCCCAGCGTGCGATATCAAGGTCGTGAATGCCGTCGTTCCCCAGGTCGCCGGTACCGTAGTCCCAGTTCCAGTGCCACGTCGAGTGGAAGCGGTTGGGGTTGAACGGTCGCTCCGCGGCCGGGCCAAGCCAAAGGTTGTAATCGACGCCGGGTGGGACAGGGCCATCGTTTGCGTGGCCAATATTCGACCGAAGCTGGCTGTTCCAGGCTTTGGCCATGTGAACATGACCTAGTTTGTCGGATCGAACATATTCAATAACGTCGTGATAGTGCGGCGCACTTCGACTCTGCGTTCCCACCTGCACAACGCGTTTGTATTTTCGCGAAGCCTCGATCATCTTGCGTCCTTCGCGCAAGGTCTGCGACGCAGGTTTCTCGACGTAAACATGCTTCCCGGCCTGGCAGGCCCAAACGGTTGCCAGCGCATGCCAGTGGTCTGGCGTCGCAACCACGAGGGCATCGACCGACTTATCGTCGAGAACTTTGCGAACGTCGCTCTGGAGTTTGGCCGTCGACTTTTGCTTGTCGCTTACAGATTTTCCCAGCGGCGCGAGCAGACGTTCATCGACGTCGCACAGGTACGTCACCCGCACGTCTTTCATGGAGGCAAAGTCGAGCGCAAGGCTACGCCCGCGTCCGCGAATCCCCATCACGGCGACGTTCATGCGCTCGGACGGGGCCGCTTTTGCGGACGTTGAAGCGAGCGAAGCGACTGCCGCTGTTCCTGCGAGAACGCGTCCGGTCTCGCCCAGAAAAACCCGGCGCGGAACTTGGTCCTTCATCGCGACCTCCCCGTAAGCGATTCGCACAAAAGCCCTGGAATGCTCTGGCCGGAGAGCAGTTTCGCACGAAGGTGTCGCGGAAGAAACTCCCTGTTTGCGGAATGTTTAATCTTTTTCGCGACGGAGTGTGAGCGGCCAGGCCTGCCCACGCTGAGTCCACTCTCCAGGGTATTCCTTGCGATCTTGATCAAGTCGCCCTTTAAACGAAGCGCCAATCGCATTCATGCTGAAAAGAAGCGAGTCATCATCGAAGCTGATCGAATCGATGGCGAGGCCGTAGGCATTCTGGTCGAGGCTATCGAGCTTCGCTGTATATTCTCCATCGTTGCGCGAGACTTTGAGCACGATCCGAAGCGTTTTCCCGGCGATTTGCAGCGCGCCGTTCCAGATTTCATCGGGCGAACTGATGTCCTCCGCCAGACAAATGCGATAGCCCTCGGGATCGACGATTTCGATCTCTCGCATCTGATATGGCATGTCTCGTGGGCCAGATTCGATCGTCGCGCCAGCGGCAGTGATCGCCTCGATCTCGTCGGCGATGTGATCAACGCAAATGTACATATCCCAAACTCCATTCGGCCCATTTGGGCGGATGCTCTCGGCATCGCCGGCCAAGCTGAGCATCAGTTCAAAACCGTTTCGATTTATCATTGCAAAGCACGGCGGCTCGCCGTGAACGCGTGGCTCGGCAAATCCAAGCTTGTTGCAATAGAAATCGATCGCGCGTTGTAAATCGGCGACTACCAGAAGCGGCGTGATCGATCGCACGCGGGGACGCGCTTTCATGCGAGCTTTCCTTCACGGAAGGTCAAGCGTTTCCGGAATCTTGAGCGCGTTATATTGCGCGAACGGAGGTCATTCGTCGATGGTTTAGCTTGTCTCTGTTGTTCGCGTAACGTAGGCTGAATCGATTGATGCTTTCACGATGGCTGCGGTGGAAACATCTGTCATGGCAGGGCTGAAAATCATTGCGTTGTGTATCGCCGCCGCTGTGGTTTACGGCGTTCTACACGACCAGGTAACGACTCGCATTTGCATCGAGTATTTCACAGTTTTCCATGAACAAATTATTAAAAGCGAATCGCCAACCGTGCTAGCGTTTTTCTGGGGAACAGTAGCGACGTGGTGGGCGGGGCTGGCGGTCGGCATTCCAGCGCTGATCGTGTGTCGGATTGGTCCCTGGCCAAAGTTTGGCGCAAAAAAACTTGTGCGGCCAATTACCGTGTTGCTGGCAACGATGGCAATCGCATCGTTTAGCGCGGGGGTGAGCGGCTATTTCTTTACGCAGCTCCGGGTCGTCGCCCCGCCGCTCTGGGTGCAAAACCAACTCGAAGTTGAGCGATATCCGCGATTCATGGCCGACTGGTTCGCTCACAACGCAGCCTATGGCGTGGGGTTCCTCGGCGGCCTCGTTGTATCCGCGTGGGTTTGGATTCAGCGAGAAAAGCTCGCGGAGCAGGGGCGGCGTGCAGTGAGCGCATGAAAACACCCGTGAATCCGGCGGGACAATCTAGTTGTCCTCGCGCCGGATTCATGGGCGTAGGGGGATTTAGACCGCAGCGCCAACGCGGCGGCGGCGAATTCGAGCAACGATGCCACCGACGACCACGGTCAGCGCCGCACCGGCGAATGTGCTCGGTTCGGGCGATGAGACAGCGTCAATCGAGTTGACCGAAACGTTATCGAGTGCCGAGAAAGCCGGGTCCTGCCGCAGGTCGAACTCGACGCGCGATGTGGTCGAGGTTGCAACGACCGTGAAGCTGTAATGCGTGAAAAGGCTCGCGACCGGCGAGTCGAACAGGTTCAGCAACTGAACGCCGCCAAACGAAGCGTCGAACTCGTTGGTGAAGCCGGCCAGCGTTTTCTGGTCGAATGAGAACGTGTACGCCTGACCAACGACCGTTGTAATGTCCTGGTACAGCGGCGAGGCCGAGCCGACGTTTCCGTAGCTTACACCAAATGATCCGTCCGAAACGAACGCTGGGTTCGTCGTCACGCCCGTCAGTCCTGAGACAGTCCACCCCGTAAGGTCGCCGGTCTCAAAGCTACCATTGACCACAAGGTTCGGGCCTGCAGATGCAACCGACATCGCGAGGCCAAAGAACGCCACTGAGAGAAGAAGTGTCTTCCTCATAACTGAGCACTCCCGTTCAAATAAATGCGACGAAGCAATTGCTCGATCATCGAGCGGTTTACATGGCGAGCACAGGATCCATTGGCCGCCGATTCCGATACTTCAGACTCCGCAAGGCACAGCGCGGACGGACGACGAAACACACACTCTTTCGAGCGTGAAACCTCCTCACACGTCGAGTTTCACCCTGTGGAAATGCTGCGCGTGGCGCAAGGCTTTGCAGCATCGGCATTGAGATATTTCTATGTCAAGTAAAACAATCACTTCTGGAATGTGCAAGCGCAACGTGTCAGGGTGTTCACAAAAAGAAACAGTCACTCAATATCCATGGATGCGTCGATAGAGACACTCGTTCGACGACCAGATCAAAACACATGAATGCAAAGCACTTGCGCACTAGATAAGCCTCGTGTCCTCTCGACGAAACAGCGTTGATCGATCTCAAAAAATACGGGTGACATTCGGTGCATTTCCAACGTAAAGGGTCAGTAGCCTCACCTTAATGATGCATAATGGTGCATCTCCCGTTGATCGCCACCTGGATTCCTTCCATGCCTCGCTATTCTCCACTTCGCTACAAACCGGCCATGGAAGGGCTGGAAGAGCGGTTGGTCCTCTCGGGTTACTCACCCG
Source organism: uncultured Isosphaeraceae bacterium (assembly GCA_945957605.1). Lineage (GTDB taxonomy): Bacteria > Planctomycetota > Planctomycetia > Isosphaerales > Isosphaeraceae > CAMFLR01. The sequence goes on along the minus strand of CAMFLR010000001.1, from coordinate 238,287 downwards.
CGCAGATCAAAACCGCATATGGTTTAAGTGCTGTTGGGTTCAAGACTTCCAACGGCTCCGTCGTCGCGGCTGATGGAACGGGCGAGACAATCGCCATCGTGGTCGCCTTCCACGACCCATATCTCGTCAGCGACCTGCACACGTTTGACGTCCGCTATAATTTGCCGGACCCCGTGTTGAATCAAATCAACCTCGCCGGAAACGCCACCGACGACGGCTGGGCGGGCGAGGAAACGCTCGACGTCGAATGGGCCCATGCCATCGCCCCTGGTGCGAAACTGGTGGTGGTCGAAGCGGCCAGCGATAACACCAACGACCTGCTCGCCGCCGTTGCAGTTGCGCGAAACACCGCTGGCGTCGTCGCCGTCTCGATGAGCTGGGGCGGCCCTGAGCTCGCGAACGAATCGTCATACGACTCAACCTATTTCACGACGCCAGCAGGACATACGGGAATCACCTTCATCACCGCGAGCGGCGACAACGGCGCGAGCGGCGGTGCAGAGTGGCCGGCCAGCTCGCCGAATGTGCTTTCTGTCGGAGGCACCACGCTTACCACCGGCTCCGGTGGCAAGTACATCAGCGAGACGGCCTGGAGCGGCAGCGGCGTCGGTGTCAGCAAGTATGAAAACCAGCCGGCCTACCAGGCCAACGTGCAATCGACCGGCAAGCGGACCGTGCCCGACGTCTCCTTCTTAGGCGATCCGAATACGGGCGTCGACGTTTATACGACGAATCCGTCGAACGGGCGTGGAAGCTGGTCGACGGTCGGCGGAACCAGCCTGGGCTCCCCGGCGTGGGCTGGAATCATCGCCATCGTTGACCAGGGCCTCAACCTGGCCGGCAGTCCCAGCATGGACGGCGCAACTCAAACAATTCCCCGGCTTTACGCGCTGGCGAACACGTCGGCGTTCGAGACGGTCATTAACTCCGCGGTCATCGTCAAGACCGCTACGGGCAACTTCCGTCGCAGTACGGGAACCTCGGTAACGCTCTCGTCGACCGGCATTGGCACGCCAGCAGGCGGCACGCTGATCGCCGCGCTCACGAAGAACTCAACGACGATCACACCGCCAGCTCCGCCGCCGAGCGTGGCTGTCGCAACCGCTGAGGTGCAAAAGCTTTATCTCACGATCCTCGGCCGCGCACCGGACCCCACGGGTCTGAGTGCAGCCGTCAATGCGATTGAAGCCGGTACGCCGGTCGGCCAGATGGCTGCCATTCTGCTGACCTCCGCCGAGTACGACAGCATTCTCGTCCAGGCGGCATATAAGGCGGATCTCGGTCGCGCGGCCAGCCTAGCAGAGCAGGCGAATGGCGTCAGCGCGATGCTCAACGGCTTGACTGCCAATGGGTTGCATCTCGCCTTGCTCGGTTCGGTCGAGTACAACACGCTGCACGTGAGCAATACCGACTTCGTTCAGTCAGTCTACCAGGACGTGCTCAAGCGCACGGCCTCGCCAAGCGAAGTCGCGAACGCGCAGGTGGCGATCACGCGAGGATTGAGCCGGTACCAGTTGGTCCAGTTCCTCCTTAATAGCGCCGAAGCGCAGATCAATACGATCGACGCCCTGTACCTGGCCTACCTGGGCCGCCAGCCGGAAGCTACGGCGGTCGACAATTGCCTGGCGCTCTTCCAGACGGGCAAGCTCACCGCGAATGGCCTGGCGGTCGCGCTCGCCAGTTCGGCCGAGTTCGTGGCGAGCGTTTCGTAAAATCGGCGGCGAGTTACCCCACACGGGCCCGTGGGGCCTCGCCGTCTTCATCATCGCTCACGACGGTCAAGCCACGTCCGCTTGAGACAGCGTGTTCGACCAAATCCTGAAGCGTGTCGACCTGGGCCTGGAGGCGGGCGACTTCGCGAATCAGGCTGCCGACCATCAGATCCATTTCGGTCGCAAGGGCTTGCGCCGAATGATTGGCGTGACCGATCGACGCTTCGAGCCGGCCGAGCGACTGCTCCGAGGCGTCGAGCGACCCGCGCAGTTGGGGCATGAGTTGGGTTTGGAGCGCGACGGCGACCATGTGGTTGAGTCGCGCATCGAGCTTGCGCGCGATCGGCCGCCGCACGGGGCTGCTGAGCTTCCAGAAGGGTTTCACTGCCACTTTGACCAGTCGCTTCAGCACGGAAGCCCTCCTTGGCTCTTGCCAGATTCTCAGTCTCGCGCGAATGCTTCCCTTCAAACGCGCGGAGCCTTGATGGAGTCGAGATAGTTGTTCACGACGTCGTCGATCGGTCCGCCGTCGGTGATCACTCCGCGCTCGAGTCGAATCCCGCGGTTGCACATTTCCTTGAGCGCCTTCATATCATGCGAGACGATGACCACGGCGTTCGAGCGATCGAGAAGTCCCTTGATCCGCTGCTTTGCCTTCGTGATGAAGGCTGCGTCGCCAGTGCCGAGCGACTCATCGATCAGCAGGATTTCCGGCTCGACCTCAGAAGCGATGGCAAAGGCCAGCCGGGTGTACATACCGCTCGAGTAGTATTTGAGCGGAAGGTCGGCGAACTCACGCAGGCCGGTGAATTCAAAGATGCCGTCGGTCTTCTCGTCCATTTCCTTGCGGGTGAAACCTAACATCGCGCCATTGAGGCGAATGTTTTCTTTCCCCGAAAGCTCGGGATTGAAGCCGGCGCCCATCTCAATGAGCGGTGCGACGTTCCCCCGGAACTGGATGAAGCCGGATGAGGGCGGATAGATCTTCGCGAGCACGCGCAGGAGCGTGCTTTTGCCCGCCCCGTTCGCGCCAACGATACCGAACCGATCACCCTTGCGGATGCGCATGGTGATGTTCTTGAGCGCCCAGAAATCGCTCGCAACTGGCGGCGCCTGGCGGCGCAGCACCATGTCGACGGCGGCTTGCTTGAGCGAATACTGTTTGTCGTGGTAGCTCAGGAATCGCAGGCTCACGTCGCGCAGGCCGATCAGAACGTCGGGCTCGAACGGCACGGGGGCGGGCTTGCGATCAGAGTCGGAAAACCATCTTGTCTTCGTTGGACTTGAAAGCGACATAGCCGATCCCCAGGCTCACCGATGCAATACCGGCGGCCGCCGCGAGAGTGGACAGGTCGGGCCAGAGACCATCCTGGATGATCGTCTGGAACATCTTGATGAACGGATATGCCGGATTCAGCCAGAGCCGCGCTTGCGCAGCGCCCAGGAACTTGGCTTCGTAGATGATTGGCGTCAGGAAATACCACGCCTGCAAGAACACGGAGACGAGGTGCCCACAGTCGCGAAAGAACGTGTTGGCCGTCGAAACTGCGAGACCCAGGCCACACGCAAAGATCGCGAACAGCCCCACGACCACCGGCAACAGCAGCATCGGCAGTGTGGGACGAGCACCCAGCGGACCAAGAATAAAGAACAACGCGCTCATTGAGAGCAAGAATGTCACCAGGTTGATCAGCACACGCGTGAGCGGAAAAATCCACTTAGGAAGATAGATTTTTCTGATCAAACCTTCGTTGCTGATGATACAAAACGCGCACTCATTGATTGTGCCACTCAGGAAGGTCCACGGGACCATGCCGGCGAACAGGAAGATCGCGTAGCCTTCCTTGCGCATGTCGAGAATCTGCGAGAACACGAGCGTGAGCGTGGTCATCATCAGGATCGGGTTGAGCAGGGTCCAGAGGAACCCCATCACCGACCTTTGATAACGGACGCGCAGCTCTTGCGAGACCATGTTCTGCACAACCGGCCAGAACCGGATGAGCTGACGGCGGTCTTCCGCGAGGATTTCAAACCAGCGCCGAAAGATACCCGGCCCAGCGGGAGCGGGGAAATACTCGGTATGCGGCGGTGGCACGGGAGGGGCCGATGCCGGGCTGGTCGAAACTTGGCTCATGGTTTTCGCGGTTCCATGCGGGTCGCCGAGACGAGGGAGCATCCATGTCCCACGCCATCAATAGCCTGGCAGTACGGCAACCGGGCGGCATCTTACGGTCGATGCGATCTTCCGTAAAGAGCAAGTCATTGCGGATGCGAATTGCCAATTTTGACTCGCGGTCTCCAAAAAAACCTGAACAGCGAGCAATTTGGATTACTTTTCAGACCCCAGTGGTTGATCGGGTCGCATGCGGCGTTTTTACACCCATTTTGACGGCTTTTCTCACCTTTTTGCTGCCGGGAAACATCTTTTTGACATTGGCGCGACACTGGGCAACACAGGCAGAATTCAGAGCCTATGGTTGCCAACGTGTGCGAAATCCGAATCGACGACGTCACGAACGGAACTATCCATGCAACATTTCGGTGCACGGCAAAAAGGCGAGACGCGGCGCTTGCGGAAATCCAAGCCGCGTCTCGAGGGTCTGGAAGACCGCTTTTTGCTCTACTCCACAACCGGCGGAGCATTCGCGCTACCCGACCGAATCACGTTTAGTTTCGCACCAGACGGCACGGATGTTGGTGGAACACCGAGCAGCCTTTACTCAACCTTTAACGGACAAGTCTCCAACTGGCAGGGAGTGTTTCAGCAAGCGGCCGCCATCTGGGAACAGGTCGCGAATATCAATCTCGTGATGGTATCCGACAATGGTGCGCCGATGGGTTCGGGGAACTATCGACAGGGCGATCCCAACAACGGCGATATTCGGATCAGTGCCATTCCTCAAGGGTCGAGCACGCTTGCATCCGCCTTCATGCCGCCGTCGCTGAACGGTGGCCCGGTCGCGGATGACATCGTCTTCAACTCCAATCAGAATTGGACTTCCCGCAACGGTTACGACCTCTTGAGTGTGGCGATCCACGAATTGGGTCACGCACTTGGGTTGGGTCACTCGTCAACCACCAGCGCCGATATGTACGCCTATTACACGACGTCGAAATCGGCCCTCAGCACCGATGACATCTCAGGCATCAAGGCGATCTACGGAGCACGTCAGGCCGACAGTTGGACGGCCAACTATCAAAACACCACCATTTCCAATGCAGCCAACATCACTTCGCAAATTGACACGAACAGCCAGATTTCCCTGACGAATCTCGACATCACGTCGGCAACCGTCTCGAACTGGTTCAAAGTGACCGTTCCGTCGTCATCGACTGGTACGATGACGGTCACGATGCAGTCGACCAACATCAGCGAACTCAGCCCGCGCGTTCAGGTTTACAACTCTGCCCAGACGAGCATGGGGTACGCGACAGACGCCGGCTCCTACGGATCGACGGTGCGTGTCACCCTGAACAATATCGTCCCGGGCCAGGTTTACTACATCAAAACCTCTGCAGCCGGATCAGGAGCAACCGGCGCGGGCGACTATGCGCTGCAGTTGAACTTCGGTTCGCAAGCTCAGGCGCCGATCACGCCGCCCAATGTGCTCCTTCCGAATCAACAAAGCTCTGGGAGCCAATCTCTGGGTGAAACAGGCTTCGGAGGCGGCATCCTGGGTCGCCTGCTTCTGAGCGTTGATGACCTTCTCACGATCACGCTCGGCACGTTGAGCGGCGTGGGAGACCATTACTCCGTCCGTCCTCGTGTGGCGCGCCAGCACGCGTTTCATTCGAAACCCGCACCGGTTCATCACCATGCCGTGCATCACTTCGGACACCACTGAGTGAGCGAAGCGACTCAGGCCGCAGTCGATTGCTTCTGCGATCGATTGCGGCCTGAGGTGTTTTCCGGACGAAGCTTCAGGCAACAATCCAACATTGCAAGTACTTTCATATATTTGAATTAATGCCACTTGCCGGATGTATGCCACATTCAGCCAGCGCCGCTCGCGTTTTTCATAACGAATGCCGAGGCAAGTAACGATTGGCCATGACCTGCCGACGTTGATGAAAAACCATAGAGTCCAAGCATATTTAAATCAAGTTCATTCCATATGAATCGTTTGAACCACATCCATTAAATCGTCCGCACGGAATAGAAGACAACGCCCTCGAAAAAAGCGAAATCACCACGGCGATGCTGCTCGCGTCAACTCTGCGGCCCGACTGAACCGTCGGCGGTCTTCTCTGAGTGTGCTGTGCGACTTCGCGGGACGTCGAGACACCGTCTCGCGCCATCACTCGCCTATGAGAACGCCGCCCCCTCGGTATTGCTCGATCGATGCGATATTCCAAAAAGGAATTCGACGGAAACGATTCAACTGCAAATATCGACGCATCATCGAGACCGAGATAGTTAACTCATAGTCAGTTAACCGAAAGTCATATGAAATCGTCACCTGTGGACTTTTAACACCACTTATTTTCTTCGTTTTATCTTCACCGTTACCTAAAAACCTCTTTCCGCAGCAGGATTCACAAATTCGCATAGGACATAGAAAAACAGAGCCTACGGTTTCCTTGGCAGGCACATCTACAATTCGGTAGCGGGTTCTTTTGGGGACGACCCATGGAACAATACGAAGCTCGGCGAAAAGACTTCAAGCGGCTCTCACGGAAATCCAAGCCGCGACTTGAAGGTCTGGAAGACCGATTCCTACTCTATTCGACAACCGGTGGGGCATTCGCGCAGCCGGATCGAATCACCTTCAGCTTCGTACCCGACGGCACGAACATCGGCGGGACAGCAAGTTCGCTCTACTCAACGCTCAACAGCCAGGTCCCCAACTGGCAGAGCGTCTTCCAGCAAGCCGCCGCAATCTGGGAGCAGGTTGCGAACGTCAATCTCGTCATGGTAGCCGATAATGGTGCGCCCCTCGGCGGCGGCAGCTATCAGCAGGGTGATCCCAATAACGGCGACATCCGGATTAGTGCCATTCCGCTCGCTTCCAACACGCTTGCCTCGGCCTTTGTGCCGCCCCCTTTCAATGGAGGCCCCAACGCAGACGACGTCGTCATCAATTCAAATCAGAACTGGAACCCGCACGGTGGTTTCGACCTGCTAACCGTCGCAATTCACGAGTTCGGCCACGCACTCGGGATGGGCCATGCGACAGCGGCAAACGCGGACATGTACGGCTACTACACGTCGGCAAAACCAACGCTATCGACGGACGATACATCAGGCATTCGTTCGATCTACGGCGTACGCCAGGCCGATGCCTGGACGACCATCTATCAGAACACGACGATTACCAGTGCGGCCGACATCACTTCGCAAATTGGCACGAACGGCCAGATCGCTTTAACGAACCTCGATATCACAGCGCCAACCGCCGCAAGCTGGTTCAAGGTGACTGTTCCCGCAAGCACAACTGGCTCGATGACGGTCACAATGCAGTCGACCAACATCAGCGAATTGAGCCCGCGCGTTCAGGTCTACAATTCGTCACAGGTCAGTTTGGGATATGCGACGGACGCTGGCTCGTACGGATCGACCGTTCGACTCACGCTCACCAACGTCGTTCCAGGGCAGGTCTATTACATCAAGGCTGGAGCCGCCAGTTCGGGCGCAACGGGCGCGGGAGATTATGCACTCCAGTTAAATTTCGGTTCCGGCACTCAACTGGCAATCGTCCCGCCAAATGCCCTTATCGCCGACCAACCCGACATGGGCGGCGGCACGATGGGCAACGAGGGGCACGGACACAATCAGCACGATCCCAATGCGATCTCGATCGGATCTGTCACCGGCAAGGGAGACAGTTTGACCGTTCGCCCCGTGGTGGTACGTCAACACGCCCACCCTTCAGGGCCAGGATCATTCGGACACCATCACAAACATCATCCCTGATCGACTCGAATGAGAACGATGCGGCACGGCAAGGCTCAGTCGTTTTCGGGATGAAGTTTCAGGCTGCGAACGGCGACGCGAGAAGCCATGCGTACCTTTTGATCGCCGGGCATGCGGCGGATATAGGCTGATTTCGCGGCATTCAACCAGCGAAGCTCGCGCCCTTCGTAGCTGATGGCAACGCGGGTGAGAATGGGGCCCGGACACGCCAGCGTCCGAGCGATGCCATGATCGAGATCGGCATTGCTGAGAATTTCATTGTATCCAAGCCCAATGCTCTGAGCATAGGCATGGTAATTGATGCGAGCGAGTTCGGTCGCCGTCGTCCGTTTGAACTGCGGCTCCTGGAGCATTTGCATGTAGTGATACGCGCCGTCATCGAAGATGAAAAACCGCACCGGCAATCCCGCACGTGCGGCGGTCGACATCTCGATCGCGCTCATCAGGAAGCAGCCGTCACCCGAGACGGAAACCACTTCACGATCAAACCGCACTTTCTTTGCGGCAATCGCAGCAGGGATCGCCCATCCCATGCTTTGATTGTTCGCCGGCGTGAAGTAACGGCGAGGTCCAGGGAGGTCGATCGTTTCGGCCGCCCAGTGGGTTGAAGCGGTCACGTCGATGAAGAACAATTCGTCAGGACCGAGGCGGCAGCGAAGCGTCGACAGAAACGCCATCGGGTCGACGCCTTCCGTAACCCGAATCGTGCGGTTTTCGCAACGATCAACCTCGCGATCGCGCTTGATCGACTGCGCCAACCGAGGATCCGCGGTGCGCTGGACATAGGCGGCATCGGCAACGAGACGGTTGAAGAAGACGCTTGAATCAGCGTTGACGCAAACACTCGCCTGCACGTTACGACCGAGGTTCTTGGCGTTCGCATCGACGTGAATCAGGTTGCGATGCCGGGGAATCGCGTAGTTCGCGGTCGACACTTCGCTGTATTTCACACCGACGGCAAGCACGAGGTCGACATCCTTGAACGCACGCTCGGCAGCGCGGGTGCCTTGAGCGCCATATCCCCAGCCGACGGCGAGAGGGTGGGCATCAGGGATCACACCCTTGCCGCTGACCGAAGTCGCCACCGGCGCCTGCATGATCTCGGCCGCCTGCGCGAGTTGGGGGCCAACCTCAACGCAGCCGAGTCCCGCATAAATCCCCACGCGCAACTTGCGGTTCGACAGCAAGCCGAGCGCACGGCGATAGGCATTTTCGTCGAACGGCACAGGGTAAGGGGGCGGGACGACGTCGTCGTAATCCCAAACTTCCGAAAGGAAGTTGAACGGTAGCACGACCGCTACGGGTCCAGGCTCGCCGCAGCGGGCGACGCGAAACGCTTCATGAATGGTTGAAGGAATTTGCGCCTGATGATGAATCTCAAAAACCGCTTTGGTGATTGGCTTGAGAATCTCGGTGTTCGCAAGTGAGTGGACCTGGAACGACGGCTTACCAGGGCCGCGGGCAACATCGGTCACCAGCGCGACAACTGGAATGCTATCGAGCAGCGCTTCGCCCAGGCCGGTGAGGGCGTTCGTCAGGCCAGGACCGGGGACGACAGAGCAGACGCCGACCCCACCGAGCACGCGCGCCGCTGCATCGGCCATGACGCTAGCGGACGCTTCGTGCGTGACGAGCAGGTAGGGCATGCCCAGCGTTTTCATCGCGTCCCAGAACTCGTTGTTCTGAGCGCCCGGGATGCCGAAGACGCAGGGGACGCATTCGCACTGAAGCGCGGTGACCGCAGCCTTCGCGCCAGTCATCCGACCTTTGACGCCGTGTCCATGGCCGTGCGCATGGGCACCGAGGCGTGGATCGGGTAGGGCGGGAACGTCTGGAACCTGGCCAAGCACCGAGTCGGCGTGGGCTGCAAGCACTCCGATGGCACCAATCGCGCCAATCGCCTCCCGGCGATTCAAGTTCTCGTCCATGCGGGCGGCTCCCTGCCTCGCGCCGACATCCTTCAAGGGCTCGCTCCTCGCGAAGCCACTCTCCGGTTATCGGCCGAGTTAAGCTGCCGCCATTACGGCGTTCGAGGCAATCTACGAAGTTCGGGCAATCGACTGTATGAGATGGATAAAGTCATCCGTCAAACAATCAGGATTATCCCGAATGTAGCGAATACATTCGAGCATGATCGGCCCTTCATAACCGACGTCGTCGAGGTTTTTCACCCATGCGGGCCAGTCGATTGTGCCATGACCGGGAGGAAGATGAACGTCGGCTCGGCCGTTGTTGTCGTGGACGTGCGTGGTGGCGAGCCGTGAGCCGGCGGCAGATGTTTCGGTGGCGAGATCGCTCGAGATATTCGCGTGTCCGGTATCGAGTGCGAGCGCGACCTTCGGTGAATCGAGTTCAGCGACAATCGCGGTGAGGTCGCTCATCAAGCTGCCGGGAAAAACGCCTGTCGGCATGTTCTCGACGCAGAGAATGACGTCGGTGTCGGCGGCGTGTTCGGCAAGTTCCATCAATGAGTCGGCAATGATCGAAGTTCGCTCGACCTGCGACTCTGGGTCAGAAAGGCCGCCAGGATGGATGACAAGATGGCGTCCACCGGCTTCGGCAAGCCAGTCGATGCAGAGTTTCAAGTCATCCAAGCTTTCAGATCTAACTGCCGCATCGAGACTGCTGAGATCGACGCGACGCGCGCGGATCGACTGCCCGCCCCAGCATCCGTGGGCGCTATGGATAAACAGCCCCTGATCGCCGACCGTCTGTTTGAGAATCTGAGGATCGGGCAGGCGTTTCCAGTGGGGGAGCACCTCGACGCAAGCGACGTCCATCCTGAGCGCGAGCGCGAGATCGGTCTTGAGATCGTCGTCCCGATAGCCATAAGTCACCATCGTACCAAGCAGTCTGCGGCGGGGCGGCGATATCGTCATGAAGCCCTTGCTCTTAGGGTGGTTTCCCGCCGATCCCCCTTGTTCTGGGAGGCGTGGGAGGTCATGATAGCGAGTCTGATATTGAGCTGACCACCCCGTGTGCCCAGCCTGCCGCGCCCGCCGCAAAGTGGACCGAAAGGACGAAGTCGATGCCGCCTGCTGCTCTTGTCGATCTTGCCACGATCGACACCTCGAAGGTTCTTTTCGACCTCGAGGCTATCCGCCAGGCCAACCGCCAGCGGTTCGAGATGGAGCAGCTCTCGGCGATCGTCTCAATCGACACCGTTAACAAGGTGATCGTCGGTTACAAGGATTTGACCGACAAGGAGTTCTGGGTCCGCGGCCACATGCCCGACTTCCCGTTGATGCCCGGCGTCCTCATTTGCGAAGCCGCAGCTCAGCTCTGCAGCTTCTTCACCGTGCACGTCAAACTCGTCGAAGAAGCATTCATGGGCTTCGGTGGTATGGAAGACGTGCGATTTCGCGGAATGGTTCGCCCCGGCGACCGCCTGATTCTCGTGTCCAAGGCGACGCGACTCCACAGGCGTCAGACGATTTTCGAGACGCAAGGATTTGTCGATTCGAATATGGTTTACCACGGTAAGATCATCGGCGTCCCCTTGCCGAACAACGAAGTTTCAGCCTGATCATTTAACCGCCGCCGCTGTCCCTTATTGCTGGATGAACAGCCTTCCGCACTCATGATTGACGCGACACCTTACACGTTCAAAGAGACTGAGCTGACCGAGCCAGTCTCGTGGTCGGCCATCTTCGGAAATGATCACCCTGTCGAGCTCGAAATCGGCTGCGGCAAAGGGTTGTTTCTGGCGAATGCCAGTCAGAAGAATCCCGGGCACAACTTCTTCGGCATCGAACTGGCCAAGAAGTACGCTCGACGCGCAGCCGAACGCGTGGCCAAGAAATCACTCACGAACGTGCGCGTTTATCCTGGCGACGCGCGTTCGTTCATGACCAAGAACTGCCCAGCGGCCAGCCTGGTCGCCGTGCATGTCTACTTTCCCGACCCCTGGTGGAAGGCGCGCCACAAGAAGCGCAGGGTGTTCAGCGAATCGCTGATGCAAGACATCGAACGCACGCTGATTCCGGGTGGATTCCTTTACGTCGTGACCGACGTTGAGGAGTATTACGGCGTGATGCGCGAGTTGGTAAGCACGCATTCACGATTCGAGCTCCTGCCCGAGCCCGAGGTGAAAGACCCCGAGCACGAGCTGGATTATCTCACGAACTTCGAGCGGAAGTATCGCATCGAAGGGCGGCCGATTTACCGGGTGAACTACCGGTTTCAGTAAGTGAAACCGGCTTACCGAGCCGTCGCAACCCGGCGATTACTTCGCCGGGTCGCCGCCGACGGTTAGATTCTCGAGACCAGTCGGGTCGGGCAACGTCGAAACCGCGACGGCGGCCTCGTGTGTCGCCGTCAACATCGGGCTCGCGGCGAGACCGAGAATGATCGTCAGCAGCGTACACGCGAGCACGGCGGCACCTGTCGGCAAGGTCATGCGAACCGAGAACGGCTTGCCGCGTAGCGGTCGCAAGAACATCACGACGACCAGCCGCAGGTAGTAGTAAGCACCAATTGCCGAGTTGATCGCACCCGCAAGAGCAATGAGCTGAAACAACCCTGCGTCCTCGCCCTTCGAGGCACTCCAGGCCGCGGCGAAGAGCTCGAACTTACCGACGAAGCCAGCGAGCGGCGGAATGCCGGCGAGACTGAAGAGGCAGATCGCCATTTGAAGCGCCAGGCCACGATGCGACTGCGCCAGTCCGGCCATATCATCGACGGTTTCAACCGCACGATCGCCGGAGTTAACGGCGATGATCACGCCGAACGCGCCAAGCGTCATTGCAGCGTAGGCCGCCAGGTAAAACAGCAACCCTTCAGCGCCGAGAGCAACGCCACCGGACGCACCGTTGCGGAACGTGACCGCGACGCCGATCATCAAATAACCGGCGTGAGCGATCGACGAATACGCGAGCAGGCGTTTGAGATTATTCTGAGCCAGAGCGACCGTATTCCCCAGCGTCATCGTAATGACCGCGAGAATCCCAGCCAGCAATGCCGCCTTGTCCGAGATTGCGCTGCCTGCCCCGGTCGCGCTGATGAAAGCTACGAGTGTCCGGAGAATTGCCACGAAACCGAGCCCTTTCGGAACCCAGGCGAGCAGTGCCGCCATGATCGCCGGCGAGCCTTCGTAAACGTCGGGAGCGTAGAAGTGGAACGGAACGGCCGCGACGCGGAAGCCGAGCCCAGCCATGATGAAGATCAGGGCAATCAGGCCAAACGGGATTTGCGGGATACCTGACATCGTCGCCGACAGGAACGCGAGACTCTTGAGATTGCTTACGCCAGTGAGGCCGTAAAGGTAGGCCATGCCGAACAGCAGCAATCCCGACGAAAAGATGCTCAGGAAGAAATATTTGGTTGCGGCTTCCTGAGTCGTCGCAGTTCTGCGCGGGAGGTAAAGCAGCAAGTAGGTCGGGATGCTTACCAACTCGAGACCGACGAACAGGAACACCAGCTCGTTCGCGCCCGAAACAAGCATCGCCCCGGCGTTGATCACAAGCAGGCAGCCGAAGAACTCGGCGGCGCGGGCGTCGTCAACCTGGTCGTGCGCCAACCCGAGTACGATCAACCCGGCCACGATGAACAAGAGCCGGGCGTAAAGGCTCATCGCGTCGTTAACGAAGACGCCCTGGTATGGGTCATAAACTTCGTTGCGAATGAGGAGCAGCACGAGACCCGCGAGGATGAGCGCAATCGCCGATGTGCGCGACCAGACTTTCCGCGGCAGACGTACGAACGCGCCGGCGGTCATCATCACCGTCGCCACAACGAGGAGCAGCAGTTCAGGCAGAAGAATCCGGAGCGTTTGGATCGCGGATTCAAGAGGCGGCAGGGCGGTCACAGGCTATGTCCTCGCGGAGAGACGTTCGTCGCGGGCGCGGCAGGTTGCGGCGGGGTCGGAGCAGATTCGGGGCGGGCGAACGCGGTCACGGGCTTTGTCGCCTTCGCGTGATGTTCTTCCGCCGTGATATTCGCAACGACCGGCTCGGTCGCAGGTCGCAACCGATCAAAGAATGGCTTGGGATATACGCCGATGAAGACGATCAGGACCATGAGCGGAGTCAGCCCAGCGATCTCATGCCAGCCAATCGGCCGGGCGTGAGAATGAGCATGTCCGTGACCGTGCGAATCGGCGGCACCGTGGCTCGCAGAGTCGTCCGAACCGTGGACGTGTGGTTCCTTGAGCGGACCGAACACGACGCGTTCGAGCATCCAGAGCAGATAGTACGCCCCGAGCACCATACCGATTGCGGCGATCACCGCGTGTGGCGGCGAGCGACGGTACATCCCGAGCAGAATCGGGAATTCGCCGACGAATCCGTTCAGGAGCGGCACGGCCGCCGAGCCAAGCGAAGCGAGGATGAGGAAAAACGCCCAGAGCGGCGACCAGTTCCACAAACCGCCCAACTCCGCCATTTCGCGTGTGTGATAACGCTCGTAAAAGACACCAACACAGGCGAATAGAGCGCCCGTCGTGATGCCGTGATTGATCATCTGAATCATCGCACCGTCCATGCCCGTTCCGTTGAGCGAGAACAGGCCGAGGACGATGAAACCCATGTGACTGACCGAGCTATACGCAACGAGACGCTTCACATCGGTTTGTGCGAGTGCAGCCAGTGCACCGTAGACGATCCCGATAACCGAGAGCGCGGCGAGCCAGGGGAAGAGGAACTGCGCCCCGAGCGGGGTCATCGCCAGATTGAACCGGAAGAGCCCGTAGCCGCCGACCTTGAGCATGACGCCGGCGAGCAGAATCGACCCGGCGGTCGGCGCTTCAACGTGTGCCAGCGGCAGCCACGTGTGGAACGGGAACATCGGCACTTTGATTGCGAAGCCGGCGAAGAGCAGCAGGAAGATGACAACCTGCGGGCTCGCCCACGAATCGGCCTCGAACCAGCCGTCCCACTTGAGCGTCGCCAAGCCCTTCGTCAGTTCGGGCATCGAGAACGTCAGAATGCCCGTGTGGCTGTAATAAACGCCGACCAGCGCGATCACACCGAGGAGCGTAAGCAAGCTACCCGCGAGCGTGTACAGGAAGAACGTCACCGACGCTCGCTTGCGATCGTGACCGCCGTACAACCCGATCAGGAAGAAGAGCGGTATGAGCGTGAATTCGAAGAAGATGTAGAACATCACGACGTCGAGACTCGCAAACAAGCCAAGCAGGCCGGTTTGTAGGCTCAAGAGCAGTGCGTAATGTGTGGCGGCGCGTTCCTTGATGGACTCCCACGACGAGAAGACCGCCGTGATCATCAGCAGCGACGTGAGTGCGAACAGCCAGAGGCTGACGCCATCGACGCCGAGCGCGAATCGCACGCCGAGCTGGCCCATCCACGGGAAGCCGAATGAGCCGTCACCGTCCTCGAAGCCGAATTGCGGACGAGACTTGTCGGGGTCGAAGCCAGCGAGGAGGAACAGGCTGAGTGCGAGTGTGGCGAGCACAACGACCAGGGCGTTCCGCCGCGCCTTCCGATAGTCGAGCCCGGGCGACGCCGCCAGTACGGCGGCACCCACCAGGGGAAGGAAGACGGTCAGGAGAAGCAAGCTCGCCATCGAGGAAATCCTCAAGCCAGAGCGGAAAGTCGGAGGGAAACTCAGTCGTCCTCGCCAGTCGACGCCCGGTTAAGAGAGACTCAGCCACATGAACACGAACAGCAGGCCGGCCACGCTGAGCGCAGTGACCGCCGCATAGAATTGAACCAGTCCGTTCTGGAACGGAGCGAGCACATAACGCCCGAACAGCCGAGGGATCCACGCCGCCGCCAGCACCAGGTTGTCAACCACCACCGTGTCGAAGAACGCGGCCGTAGCAACCAGGAACTTGAGCGGACCGAGAATCACCATCGCGTAGATTTCATCGACATAGAACTTGTTGAGCGACGCAAGATACGCGGGACGGAACCGCTCGGCGAGTTGGGCCGGTATCGTGCTCTTGCGGCCGTAGAAGAGATAACTGACAGCCAGGGCAATCAATGCTCCCGCGCTACTGATGATCGCTGTCGCATAGTCGAATTCATGATGGGCGGCCCCTTCGATCTCGGCAAGGCCCGGGGTGTGCTCGACATGATGAGCAAACAAACCCGTGGGGCCAAGTAAACCGCCGATGCCGAATGCGCAAACTGCGAGAATCGCCAGCGGAATCCACATCAGTGGCGGGGATTCGTGGCCGATCTCGTGAGCGTGGCCATCATCATGACCGTGACCGTGGGCGGCATCCTCAGCGGGATCGGCCTCGGGGTCGTGCGGGCTCGGCAGTTTTTCCTCACCCCAGAAGGTCATGAAGAAAGCTCGACCGGTGTAGAACGCGGTGAGTGCAGCGGTGACGATCGCAGTCCAGTAAACCGCGATGTAAATCTCAGGATAGAAACCCTTGAGCCCTTCCGACTCATGCGACGCAAGCTTGAGTGCAGCGAGGATCTCGTCCTTCGACCAGAACCCAGCGAAGGGGAAGATGCCCATCAAAGCAGCGGCTCCAATCGCGAACGTGATGCAGGTGATCGGCATCTTCTTTCGCAAGCCGCTAAACCGTCGCATGTCGATGACGCCACCCATCGAGTGCATCACCGAGCCGGAAGCAAGGAACAAAAGTGCCTTGAAGAACGCGTGCGTGAAGAGGTGGAACATTGCTCCGACGACCGCGAACGACGCCAGGCCTCCAATACCCGCCCCCAGGCCCATGAACATATAACCAAGCTGGCTGACGGTCGAATAGGCCATCACCCGCTTCAGGTCATTCTGGGTCAAAGCGATCAGGGCCGCGAGCAGAGCGGTGATGCAACCGATCACCGACACGGTCGCCTGAACCTCGGGGACAAGCACGACCATCGGGGTCGACCGCGCAATCAAATAAACGCCGGCGGTGACCATCGTGGCCGCGTGAATGAGCGCGGAGACAGGCGTAGGGCCTTCCATCGCGTCGGGCAACCACACATAAAGCGGCACCTGGGCCGACTTCGCAGTCGCCGCCCAGAAGAAGAGCAGAGTGATACCGAGCAAGGCCCCGTGGCCGATCGTCGCAAGGTTCGTCGCGTCAAAAACTGCGTCGTAGCTCAGGTCGTGATTCTTCGTCACCGACCAGAGCCAGAACAGGCCGATCGCGAAGCCAAAGTCACCAACGCGATTGACCAGAAACGCCTTCTTGGCCGCAGCCGCCGCAGAGGGCTTGCTGTGCCAGAAGCCGACCAGCAAATACGAACAAACACCCACGCCTTCCCAGAACACATACGTGAGCGCAAAGTTGCTCGAAAGCACGAGGCCGGCCATCGACGACACGAACATCCCGAAAACCGCGAAGAAACGCGGGTATCCAGGGTCACCTGCCATGTAACCCGAAGCGAAGATCGCCACAAGAGACGCGACGAACGTCACCATCGACAGCATCATCGTCGTGAGGCCGTCGACGCGGAACTGGAACGGAATGGTCAGGCCCGCGACTTCGATCCAGCCCAGCGGAGTCGGTTGAGCGTGTCCTGCCTCTCCCAGTAGGAGGAAGAGCGAAGCGACGAACGCAAGCCCGATTCCGGCGACTACGGGGAAATGGCTATTCCCCTTCAGCCACCGTCCGCCGACCGCCGCGCAAATTCCTCCGATCAAAGGAAGAATCGGCACAATCCAGGCGTTATGAATGAGGAACTCGGTCACGTTCAACGCTCCGAAAACCGCTAGGTCGATTCGCTAATGAGGATCGTTGGGCTGTAACTGACGTTAGTCGCGATGCACGGTCCAGGTCTGGTGTTCGGGCTCGATACCAGCCGGCGTGAGGACAGGGTACGACTCGACACCCGGAACTGGTTCGGTTGCTTCGGCCTCCGCCGGATCCTCGACGATTGCCGGCTGACCCGGCTCGCGGATCTCATTCCAGAGTGTAACGTCGAGCGATGACTTACGATTGAACAGGATCAAGATCAACGCCAGGGCAATCGAAGCCTCGCATGCCGCCACCGTGAGAATCACGATCGTGAAGATCTGGCCCGTCCAGTTGCCGTGGTAGCGACCGAAGGCAACGAGCGTGAGCGCGGTTCCCTGAAGCATCATTTCGGCCGAGAGAAACATGACGATCATGTTCCGGCGCGAGAGGAAGCCCAGCGTCCCCAGCGCCATCAAACCGGCGCCGATGATCAGGTAATTCACCAGCATCTGGAACGTGAATGGATCGCTCATGGCTCACTCGGTTCTGCAGGTCAAACCAGGCTCACGCGGAAAAGTCTAACGATTGCGAAACAACTCAAACTGGCGGCTGGCTCGAAGATCCCGGCCGCACCGGCGGCTTGGGGGTCGCGAGCATCAGAGCACCAATCAAGGCGACGAACAGCAAGCTGCCCGCGAGTTCAACTGTGATCAGGTGATCGGTGTAAAGGGCCCCACCAAGCCCAGCAACGTGCTGTCCCAGCGCCGAGGCATGCGGCTCAGCCTCGGGCAACTTGTTCGTGGGGCTGAGGGCTCGGACGACGACCGAAGCATTTCCCTTCGTCGGCACCATCTGCTTGCTCTGAAGGATCTGCGAGGCACGGACGAGCCGCACCTGCATATCGCCCTCGGCCGCGGCGTCGCTGTGTGGCGAACGCACAGAGATCAACGCATAGAGCAGCGTCCAGAAGAGCAGGAAGCATGTAAGGGTGGCTCGTCCCGGCGAACGTGCCATGCGATCGTACGTCGCTCGTCCTTCGCGCTGGGCAAGCATGATAACGAAGAGAAAGGTGACGATGATCGCACCGGCATAGACGATGATCGTGCCAGCCGCGAGGAATTGAGCACCCGAGAGCAGGAACAAGCCCGAGGTTGCCAGCACGACGGCGGCGAACCAGAGGGCACTGTAGATCGGGTTGCGGCTTGTCACCGTGAGCACACCGCCGGCGAGGGCGGCGATGCCGAACGCGTAGAAGAACACGCCGTTGAGCAAGTTGCTGGGGGCACGCCAGAGCGTCGCCAGCAAGATCAACGCGATCAGAGAGAGAGCAGCGCCCGCGAGATTGCTTGCGGCCGGCTTGACGCGTCCGTGGCGGTGCGGCAGCAGCAGCCAGGTGCCGGTGGCGCCAAGGACGATGACCGCGATAGCTCTCACGATCTCGAAGGTATACACGGGCGGGAACTTCCTCTTAGATGAACGCGTGATCGGTCGGGCGGCTGAAGCTCAATCGCTTTTGCAAACGGCTCAAACCGGGCCAGCGCCAGTCTTGGTGATCTCAGTCGTATCGATGCTGCGCCCACTCGGCGGGGCGTTGAACTTCATGGGCTCCGCGTCTTTCGTCTGGTCGAACACGGAGAGCAGCTTGGTCTTGTCGAAAATCATCGCTTCGCGCGAGAGACCAGTCAGGTCGTAGAAGCCAGTCAGTTCGATCGCCTCGACCGGGCACGCTTCCTCGCACATGCCGCAGTAAATACAGCGCAGCTCGTCGATGACGAAGCTCTCGCAGTATTTCTCGCGGTCGGGCCACGACTCAGGGGCAGTCGCACCAACGATGTCGATGCAGTGAGCGGGACAGGCCGTCGCACAGAGCATGCAGGCGACGCATCGCACGCGGCCCTGGTCGTCCTTGTTGAGACGATGCACGCCGCGATAGTTGGGCGAAGGAACGTGCTGCTCTTCGGGATACTGAACCGTGATCGCACCCTTACCGAGCGCGGCCGAAACGATGTGCTTACCAGTGATCGCCAGGCCACCTAGAATCTGCGGCAAGTAGGTGCGCTCGAAGAAATTCAGCGTCGGCGGCGTGACGCGTTTCAGGCTTGGATTGTCGAGTTTCATCTCAAAGTCTCCAGTGATCCCTTTTGGTCGTTCGTCGGCTCAGTTCCAGGACTGCCGCCACAACTGCACGACGCCAGCCGTTGCCAGAAGATTGACGAGCGCCAGAGGAATCAACGACTTCCAGGCGAGATCCATCAAGGTGTCATACCGGAACCGCGGAAGCGTCCAGCGCACCCACATGATGAAGACGATCATGAGCGACACCTTGGCCAGCATCACGCCAACTTTGACGAGGGCGATGAACCAGCCAACCTGCGTCTGATCGAGCACGAACGGGATATCCCAGCCACCGAGGAACAGCACAACCGTCAGGTAGCTCACCGTGATCACATGCAGATATTCGCCGAGGAAGAACATACCGAACTTCATGGCCGAATATTCGGTATGGAAACCGCCGACGAGTTCCTGTTCCGACTCGGGCAAGTCGAACGGCAGCCGGTTCGTTTCGGCGAACGCACTGATCAGAAAGATCAAGAAGCCGACGGGCTGAACGACGATGCCCCAGACGTTGTTGTCTTGCCAGTTGATGATCGTATTCAGGTCGAGCGAACCCGAGATCAAGACCATGCCGAGAATCGACATGCCAAGCGGGATTTCGTAGCTGATGATCTGAGCACTCGACCGCAAGCCACCGAGGAATGAGTATTTGTTGTTCGATGACCAGCCGGCCAGGATGACGCCGTAGACGCCGAGGCTGCCAATCGCGAGCACATAAAGAATGCCGATGTCGACATTCGGCGCGATCTGAAATTCCACCGTCGTGTCGAACAGCGATGGGCTGCCCGGTCCCACAGGGCCGAACGGCACGACTGCGAAGCCGATCATCGCTGCGATGATCGCGATCATCGGCGCTAGGATGTAGAGCGGCTTGGTGACGTATCGCGGGATGACGTCTTCCTTGAGCAGCATCTTGGCACCGTCGGCCAAGGGCTGAAGCAAGGCGAACGGACCGCAACGGTTCGGACCGACGCGGTCTTGAGCCCAGGCGGCGATCTTCCGTTCGACCAAAATCAGGTACGCGACGGCACCTTGCGAGATGCCTACCACGATGCCGATCTTGATCAGGATTGCGACCAGTTCCCACATGGCTCAATCGTCCCCGAATCTGAACTCAACGAAAAACGTGTCGAAGCGAGAAACTGCGAATTACAGATAATCTCAGAGCTGGGCGCCGCGATGCTGAGTCCAGGCGTCCTGGAAACCGGCACCAACTGCTGCTGCCGGCGTCTCAGCGTCGCCGATCAGCACGCCGAATTCAGGCAGCTTGCCCGAGGCGGCAACAGCGAACGCAGGAATCACCGAAGCCAGTTCCTTGAGAACGTCTCGCGAGCTCACGGGTGCCGGCATGCGACCGAGGAGAATCGCGAAGATGTCGAGGTCAGGCAGTGAACCGTCGCGCGGCGGAAGTGCGGCTTCCGAGTACTGCAACCGGCCGTCGGCATTCACGTAGCAACCAGCCTTTTCGGCGAACGTCGCACCGGCGATCACCACGTCGGCGATGTGCGCGATAGGCGTCACATTCACGTCCTGCACGAACAGATGCTTGGCACCGGCCCGCAGCTTCTTGGCGATCGGCTCGTCGTCCCAGGGGTCGATCGAGTCGGACGCGAGATAGACGGCTGCGAACTCGCCGGACTCAACCCGAGCGACGGCGGCGGCGAAGTCGATAACCTCGCCCTCGAAGTGCTCGAGCACGGCCGAAACACCCTTGCGATTCGGGCATTTCTCAGCGTGGATCGTGAAGGGACGCGGGACGATGAAGCTCGTGTCGCCGGAACGGCCGTTGACCATATCGGGCTTGATCGTCTTGTCTTCGCCTTCGACCGGAACCGGCCCAAGCGCGACGACGTTTTCGGAGTTGAGCCCCTTGATGTAGCTCGCGAAGAGATAGGCTTCTTCGACCGTCAGGAACGGCGAAAGAATCGCGATCGTTTTGCCGCCGTCGCTGGCGACGAGGCTCAGAGTCTGGCTTACCGACTTCAAAGCGGCGTCGACACCAACTGCCGTGTGATTGCCGCCCGACTTGAGATACGCCGAGCTGAGCAAGTGCTGGTCGTTGGCGTGAATGTAGGAGTAACGACCTTCGTCGCAAATCCAGAAGTCGTTGACCAGCGGATTGGCGCGGGGCTTGAACCGCCAGAGCTGTCCCTTGTTTTCCTCGGCCGAGATGTTGCAGCCGGTCGAGCAGCGGGTGCAGATCGAGTCGTGCTTGGCGAGAAACCAGACGCGCTGGGTGTGGAGGAAATCCTTGTCGAGCAAGGCACCGACAGGACAGATATCGACCACGTTGCCGGCGAGCGGGTTATCGACCGGCTCGTCGAAAAAGACGTCGATCTCGGCGTGATGTCCGCGTTGACGAACCTGCAACTCGCCCGTCTGGGTGATTTCGCGGGTGAATCGCACGCAACGGGTGCACATGATGCAGCGGTCTTGATTCAACTGAATCAGATCCGACACATCTTTCTTGGGCTTGATCGTCCGCTCTTCGACGAATCGGTGGTTCGCCTGGCCGTACTCGTAGGAGTAGTCTTGCAGGCCGCACTCGCCCGCCTGGTCGCACACGGGGCAGTCGAGCGGGTGATTGGCAAGCAGCAATTCCATGATCAGCCGCTGGTGCTCTTTCACCTTAGGGCTATCCGTGACGATCACCGTGCCGTCCTTCGCGGGCGTTTGGCAGCCCGGGACAAGCTTGGGGATCATCTTGATTTCGCCGGTCTTCGGATCCTTCGATCCGACCTCGATCTCGCACATCCGGCAATTGGCCACGACGGAGAGAGCAGGGTGCCAGCAGTAGTACGGGATCTCGATCCCATGGCGCTTCGCGGCCTGAATCGCGTTGAGCTTTTCGCCCTCGGGGAGAGCAAGCTCCTGGCCGTTGATGATAATGCTCGCCATGCGTGAAAAACTCGTGGGCTCGTGAAGATCGTTGGGGATCGGCCGCGGCTCGACGTTGTTCCTAATCGACGACTTACTTCGCGTTCAAAACCGGCAGCGACGGTCCGGAAATCGCCGGAGTCTTGCCCTGGAAAATCGCTTCCTGAAGCTCGGTGATTTGCTTGGGACCGCTCTGGTGGGTCTTGATGTACTCTTCAAACTCGGGTCGGAACTTGGCCATCGCGTTCTTGATCGGCCAGGCCGCGCCGTCGGCAAGTCCGCAGATCGTGGTTCCGGGCATGATACCCATGTTGTTGGCAAGTTGCAGCATGACGTCGAGATCGACGATTCGGCCGCCGCCGCCCTTGATCCGCTTCATCGTCTTGTAAATCCACGCGCACCCTTCGCGGCACGGGGTGCACTGGCCGCAGCTTTCGTGAGCGAAGAAACGGGCGGTGTTGTAGAGATAGTCGACCATCGAAGTCTGGTCATCCATCACCGTCACGGCCGCCGTTCCAAGACCAAGACAACCGGGCTTGCGGATGTCCTCGAAGTCGAGCTTGGTGTCGAGTTCATTCCCCGACAGAATCCCCATCGAGATTCCGCCTGGAACAACCGCCTTCGCCTTTCGTCCCTTCCAGACACCGCCGCCGTGAACGTCGATCAGCTCGCGAGCGGTGATGCCCAGCGGCAACTCAACGCAAACCTGCTTGTTCACATGTCCCGAAATGCAATAAAGCTTGGGACCATAGCTCTTGGGCGTGCCGATCGATTTGAACCAATCAGCGCCGCGCTCGAGAATATGCGGTACGCAGCAGAGCGTTTCGACGTTGTTCACGACCGTCGGCTTGCGAAAGGCGCCTTCGATCGCCGGGAACGGCGGCTTGATACGCGGCCAGCCACGCTTGCCCTCGAGGCTTTCGATCAGTCCCGTTTCCTCGCCGCAGATGTAAGCACCCGCGCCGCGGTGAACGTAGATTTCGAGGTCGAAACCCGAGCCGAGAATGTTCTTGCCGAGCAGGCCCGCCGCCTTCGCCTCGGCGATCGCTCGTTCAAGAATCCGGTAGGCGTTGATGTACTCAAAGCGAACGTAAAGGTAGGCGGTCGATGCCTTGGTCGCGAAGCAACCCAGCATGATCCCTTCGATCAACTGGTGCGGGTCGCGTTCCATCAGGATGCGGTTATTGAATGTCGACGGTTCCGACTCGTCGGCATTAATACACATGAAGGTTTCTTTCCGATCTTTCGGAAGGAAACTCCACTTCATGCCGCAAGGGAAACCCGCGCCGCCGCGTCCGCGCAGCTCCGAATCCTTGACGATCTGCACCACCTTATCGGGGTCCAGCGTCGTCAGAGCCTTCCGGGCCGACTGGTAACCGCCGCGCGACTCATACACCTTGAGCGTATGGCTGTCGGGCACGTTCCAGTTGCGACTCAGTACGGGTTCAAACTCGGCCACGGGTGATCTCCCAAAATCTGTCGACCGCGTGATTCGCTTGCGTGTTTCAGTTGCCTCAGGCCAGGCCCTGTTCCTGGCGGCCCGCACGGACGTCCTCGATCATCGCATCAACCTTGGCTTCGTCGAGCGGGCCGAAGATCCGGCCATCGTCGGCGAGCGCCGCGGGAGCGAAGTCGCAGATTCCCAGGCATTCGGCGAATTCAATCGTGATCTTGTTGTCGCTGGTCGTTTCGCCCGAGTGGACGCCCAGCCTCTTGCAGGCGTGTTCGAGCAACGGTTCGCCGCCGGTGAGCATGCAGGAAATCGACCGGCACATCCAGATCCGCGTTTCGCCGATCGGGGCCTGCGGGAAGAAGCCGTAGAAGCTCATCGTATCGTGAACTTCGGCCGCCGTGATTTCGAGAATCTCGGCGATTTCCTTCATCGCGCGGAACGGGACGCAGCGGAAATGCTCGTGGACGATATGCAGCGCTGGAAGAGTGACAGCCCGCTTGCTGGGATAGCGCGGAATGTACGCGCGGATCTTCTCGCGGATCTGCTCCGTCAACATCGGCGTTTGTTCGGCGGCGGTGGCCATTGCGCGATTCGTCCTTTACCGGTCCAGCTCGGCGGCGATGATGTTGAGACTTCCCAGAACCGCGACGATGTCGGCGATCAGGTGATCCTTGATCATGTGCGGGAACACCTGGAAGTGGATGTATGACGGCGGCCGGGTCCGCGTGCGCCAGGCGATCTGCGAGCCGTCGGTCACAAGGTAGTAACCAAGCTCGCCGTTCGGCCCTTCCACCGCCGCGTAAATCTCTTCCCTGGGCGTCTCGAACCCGCGATTCGGCATGATCAGCTCGAAGTGCTGAATCAGGCCTTCCATGCTGTTGTACGTCGTGCCCTTGTCGGGCATTGGGAACTTCTCGGCGATCGGCACGTTTACCGGACCGCTGGGAAGATTCTCGAGCGCCTTTTTGACGATCCCCATACTCTGGTGGATTTCTTCCATACGAACCTGGAAGCGGGCGTAGCAATCGCCCTCGGTCGCGTATGGAACCGTGAAGTCGAAATCGTTGTAGGCGAGGTAGGGGGCGTCTTTCCGCAGGTCGATCGTCACGCCGCTCGCGCGGGCGAGGGGACCGGTACAGGAAAAGTTGATCGCATCTTCACGCGTCAAAACGCCGACTCCCCGCATACGATCGAGGAAGATCCGGTTGCGGAAGAGGAGCTTTTCCATGTCGGCCAGCGCCTTGGGCAGGCTTTGCAGCACTGTCCGGACGCGCTGGATGACGCGATCGTTGAAGTCTTGCATCACGCCGCCGACACGGGTGTAACCCGGATGGAAGCGGTAGCCCGACATCTCTTCGTAGATGTCGTAAATCAGCTCGCGCTGATTGAACGCGAAGAGGAAGGCAGTGAAGGCGCCAAGGTCGAGCGCGGCGGCACCGGTGCAGAGCAGGTGGTCGCTGATGCGCGACAACTCAGCGATGATGATGCGGATGTACTGGCAGCGCTTCGTCAGCTCGATGCCGAGCAGCTTCTCGACAGCATGGTGCCACGCCACTTCGTTCATCGGCGGGCTGATGTAGTTCTTGCGGTCGACGATCGTGACGTACTGGTTGAAATTCAGGTGTTCACCCAGCTTCTCGAAGCCGGAGTGCAAGTAGCCAATGTACGGCGTCGCTTTGACGATCCGCTCGCCGTCGATGTCGAGCACGAGGCGAAGCGTGGTGTGGGTCGCCGGGTGCTGCGGGCCGAAGTTGAGCGTCCAAAGATACGGCTGCTTCGACTCTTCGCCGATCTCGGGTTCATCAAGCAAATTGGCCGGCATAAATCACACCTGGCTGCGTGGACCAAACGCGAAGATAAATTCGGATGCGTTGCGATTGAAGCAAAGCGATCGAGATTACGACTGCTCGCGGCTTAGCTTCTGGAAGTTGTGCCGCTCGCCGCGACCACGAAGCGGATAGTCCTTCCGCAACGGGAACGCTGTGAATTCTTCGGGCATCAAAATGCGTCGGAGGTCGGGATGTCCCTCGAACACGATGCCGTACATGTCATAGACCTCGCGTTCCATCCAATCGGCTCCGCGCCAGAGAGGATAGGCTGAGGGCAAGGTCGGGTTCGGGTCATCCACCCCGGCCTTGACGATCAAACGCTCGGTCGTGTCGATGTTGAGCAGGACGTAGTGCACTTCGAACCGGTGCCGCGTATGTCCCGGATAGCCCAGGTAATCGGTCCCGCCCAACTCGGCGAGGAACGAAAACCCACACTGATTCTTGAGCACCGTCAACAGCTCGATCAATCGCGACGCAGGAACGTGCAGCCGCAGGTTGTCGAGATACTGCGACGTCGAGAAAACCCCATCGCCGAGCACGGTTGCGAGGGTTTTGAACGTCGTGGCGTGCGGGTCAGTCACAGCCTGGCTCACGGGAAAATGGCCTCGATCGAAGATTCGTCCGATTCGCGATTATTTTGCTTCGTTCTTACCCAGAAGCGCGGAACCACCCGGCAAACGATAGCCGAAGCGGTCTTCATCGCCACGCTCGCTGGCGAACGGAATTCCTGCGGGAACGATTTGCTTCTCGGGCAGAGCACGCTCGGCGTCGAAGACTTCGGGCAGGCCCTTGCTGCCGAGCGAGCTACCCTTCTGGATCTTCGTTTGAAGGTCGAGAAGTGCTCGAAGGATCTGCTCGGGACGCGGCGGGCAACCTGGAATATAAACGTCGATGGGGATGAATCGATCGACGCCTTGCACGACTGCGTAGGTGTCGAACACGCCGCCGGTCGAGGCACAGGCACCCATGCTGATCGACCACTTCGGCTCGGGCATTTGCAGCCAGATGCGCTGAAGGACCGGCAGCATTTTCATCGACACGCGGCCGGCGACGATGAGCAGGTCGCACTGGCGCGGGCTGAACCGCATAACCTCGGCGCCGAAGCGAGCGATGTCGAAACGGCTGGCACCGACGGCCATCAGTTCGATACCGCAGCAGGCCGTGGCGAAAGGCATCGGCCAGAGGCTGTATTTACGCGCGGCGTTGATGATCTGGTTGCCGCCAACCTGGTCGAGCAGCTTGTCGATCGTCGCGTCGAGCCGGGTGATGATTGTGTTTTCAGGAACGTCAATCGCACCCGAGCCGGACTTGGGAAGTCCTATCGCCATTCGAAGACCCCTTTACGCCAGGCATAGGCGAAGGCCGCGGCCAAGACGACTATGAAGACGACAATTTCGCCAAACACCAGGTTGCGGAATACGGGGGGAATTCCCACGGCGGCTTCGGTTACAGCCGCAACGGCACCTGGCTCGGCGGGGGCTGTCGCCACCGCGGCGGGCTTGCCTGCACTCCACTGGGCAACTGCCCAGGGGTAGAGGAACAGAAGTTCGACGTCAAACAGCAGGAAGACGATCGCAACGAGATAGTAACGAACGTCGAACCGTTGCCGCGCGTCACCAATCGGGTCCATACCCGACTCGTACGGCATCTGCTTGACGGCCGTGATTCGCTTCGGACCGAGAATCGCGCTGAGGGCGAACATGCTGATCGCCGTGAAGACCGCGACCAGGACGAAAAGAAAGATCGGTGTAAATTCCGAACCCATGAAAGTCGGAACCGCCCGGCCCGCTCCAAGGTGCGCAACTGGCTTGTGAAGTGTTTCACAAAGTCAGGCGAAAAAAATCCCAGCCATTCGCCGGGGTTTATCTGATGTTGACCGAGTCAACGCCTCAGATCATACGCGAGTTCGCGCCGATCGCAAGAGGGCACTGACCGGAAGTGTGTGCCGGGCTTGAATCAAAGCGGTGAAGTGACCGCCGTTCGAAAAACAAAAGCCCGCAGCACTCAGCGTATGAAGCGAGCGCTGCGGGCCTGGTTCGATCAGGGGCGACTGGGAGGCGTCGATGACCCGTTACGTTCGCCTTCCATTGCAGGCCGGTTCAAGGGAACCGACACGCCAGAACGGCGATTATTGTTCCGCGGATCGGTCGAATTGGTCGCCGGCAAACGCACGGTCGTTCCGCTGTTTGTCGTTGAAGGTGCTGCACCCTCAATTCCCTTGAGAGCCTCGGCCGCGAGGGCTTCCTTGCGATCAACGCGCGGCGGTTCGGCCGGTTGCATCGTGCGAGGAGCAGCAGCGGTCGCAGTCTGAGCACGCGGCGCCCTGGTCGAAGTTGGAGGCCTCATCCGCGCGATCGCCTTGAACATAGCGGCCTTTCTCGCGGGATCCTTCTCAGCCATCGCCATTCGATAGCGACGATCTCGCTCGGCTTCCCAACGAGCGAATTCGCGATCGGCTTCGCGATTCGCCACATAGCCACCTTCGTAGCCCGACGGTTGGCTAGCACGCCCGCCCAGACCACCGCCGCGTACCGCACCCGACTCCACGCCATTCACATAGCTTTGGAAGGTATTGTACCGGCTGATCGCGCCCTGGGGATTGTTGTAATCGCCCACATCGCGCGCCGAGCCCGGGAGCGCCAGGTTGTTCGGCACCGAGGGAAAACTCGACGACGCATAGTCGCCCGAATAAGGCAAATACGGGTCGAAAACGCTTTGCGCAGCGACTTCGCCTCGGCCCAGAGCAATTAGCCCGAAACCGGCGAGCAGAAAGGCTTTACCCCATCGCCCTAACGTCAAAGTCGTCCCACGCATGAGAGGTCTCCCCTCGAAGCGAACCCCGTACCGCGAGCTAACCCGCCCCAGGCGCATTTCGCCGACTATCGTCATTCTATCTCATGACTCATCGGCTTTGCCACAGCCCGCCGCTTCGACTTTCATCACAATTTCATGCAAGCGGTTCGCGTGGCATCAATTCTCCGGTTGAGGTGGTGCACCCGGCAGGAATTCCGGACTCACGCGATCGTCACGCCCCGCAAGGACGTTAAACCGCCGCGTCTCGTACTCAACCTCCGTCTCCAGCACCAATACGCCCGCACGCCCTTTTCCGGACACCGAATAACGAGTGTGGGGACGAATCAACACAAGGTGGTCTGCGCCCAAAGCCGTTCTTGTTTCACTCTGAGCAAGCGAGACAGCCTCGTCGAATGCGATCACGAGATGTAGGCCGAACCCAGCCTGGAATTCGAACGACCCCTGATCGAGTTCGAGGACTTGATAGCGAAAACGGTAACGTAGCGGTTCGTCGGGAAGAACGTTGATCGCACCGCCGTTCGTCTCGGCCGCACTTGCGAGACGAGTGTCGAGCCCCCAGGTCTGAATGAACCGCTCGCGAAAGTGGTTGGGAATCGTCCCGTCGTGGCGGATCGCCAGATAGCGGATCGGCGGGTCGACGTCGATCGAAACCGCGATAGGTACCACGAAAGCATCGCCCCGCGAGATTTCGCGGATTTTGTGCCGGACCGTCAAAGCGGACTGTTCGGAAAGACAAATGCCATAAAAGGTTCCATCCGGTTCGTAGATCAGCGATTCATCGTTGCCGTACAGGAGTTCCAATCGCGGTTCCCAGGCGGATAACTCAGCCGCGAGCGTCGCGATTTGTTCGGAATTCGTCAGCTCGGCAACGATTGGCTCAACCACATCTCACCTTCGATTGCAAATGATCGGAACGATGGAACGGCTCGAATGCTCGCGGCGCCGTGTGCTAGGCAAATCGCGAGCACGCCTGATTTCCAGGTTGGAACTATCTTCAAGTTGAGGGGTATAATACGTTAATTCGAAGGGCAGGGCGGGATTTTACCCGTTTTCCCGAAGCGCAGGGCAGCGGGTTAAGCCTAATCACTCTTGTTGCGGGGTTTGCTCCATGTCGGGAACCGTGGTCGTCCTCGGGCTCTTGCTGACGATCGCCAATCCCAGCCCCGATCTACTCGTTTCCCGGCTCGGTGCTCCGCGTTATGCAGATCGCGAGGCCGCAGCGCAGTCGCTCGAAAAGCTCGGCCGCGAGTCACTTCCCGCACTCAAACGTGCGAAAACCCACCGCGACACCGAAATCCGCACCCGGGCCGAAGCGCTTCTGGTGAAGATCGAAGGCCGGCTGCTCCTCGAGCCAAGCAAGATCCAGCTCGACTTTCACGACACCCCGCTCCCTGATGTCGTCAGCAACATCAATAGCAAAACCGGCGTGCTGCTCTCGCTTCAGCCCGAAGACCGCGGCAAACCGCCGGGCCGTCGAGTGACATTAACTGCCCCCGAGCCACTGCCGTTCTGGACCGCGGTTGACCGGCTTTGCGACGTCGGCTCGCTGCAGTATTCGACGACAGGAAGGCAAACCAGCGGGATCGCCGATCGCTCGTTGCAACTCTCGTCGGGCAATGCACGTGCGCCTGGAATGGTTTGCGACAGTGGCCCGTTCCGGTTCAACTTGCTCAGCCTGCACTACCAGCGTGACATGACGTTCGGTAACCCGCCGGTTATGAACATGAACCCGGCGATGCGAATGCCGATTCCAGGCCAAGAGCCGCAACTTGCCAGCGAGCAGTTCTACCTCCGTCTCCAGGTTGTCGCCGAGCCGAGTCTGTTCATTTCGCAAAACCGCCCAGCAAAGGTGCTTACGGCGGTAGACGATCTCGGCCAGTCGCTCGTGATTCCGACAACGATCGAGTCTTCGCAGTTTCAAGGCGATTTCTTCGCGGCCGCGTCCGGCCACGTGCCGTTTCAGATCCACCTCAAGCGTCCCGCGCGAACTGGAAAGGTCATTCGCGAGCTGCGCGGGGTGATGCCACTCAACATCTGTGCGCGAAAGATCGATCGGCTGGAAATCAACCTTACCGAAGCCACCGGCAAGACGTTCAAGAACGACACCGCCCGCGTGACGATTCACGAGTTGAAGCCGCATCCCAACACCAACATGCCGACGATCGAGCTGTCATTCGCGACGATCGGTATTCGCAACGAGCAGCCGGTCGACAACGACCCGTTCATGATGGCCCGCCCTGAAATTGGGCCGATGAACATCGAGTTGCTGAACGCCGACGATTCGCCGGTTTCGTGGTATCTGGCCGGAACGATGCAGAACGGCGAAGACACGCGCGTCAGCCTCGCGCTCGTTCCGGGACCGACCGGCGCTCCGCCGAAACCGGTGAAATTGCGATATTACTCGCTCATCCGCACCACGAGCGACATCCCGTTCGAGTTCAAAGACGTTCCGATGCTTTGATCCTGGACGTCAAAGAATCAGCACAAGATTATCTTTGTGGATCACTTCGTCATACGGGGTCGATCCCAGGGTTTGGCGAGCCTGCTCTGTGCGCTGGCCACGAATCGAAATCGCGTCGGGCGTGCCGTAATTTGTGAGGCCGCGCGCGAATTCCATCCCATCAACGTCGCGAACGCCGACGACGTCGCCCTTCTCGAAATCGCCGACCACTTCAACGACGCCGATCGCTAGCAGGCTCTTGTTTCCGGCTTCGAGGGCGGATCGGGCCCCTTGGTCGACGACAAAGTGTCCCTTAGGCCGCGCGGTAAGGCCGATCCAGCGCTTTCGGGCCGGGCTGTTTTGACCGCGTGCGAGGAAGAGCGTCCCCACCGGCTCGGCGTTGAGAATGCGAGTGAGCGGCTCCGACTTCTTGCCCGAGGCGATGATCACCGAGCCGCCCGCCTTGGTCACCAAACTCGCGGCTTGCAGCTTGCTGCGCATCCCGCCGGTACCCATCGTGCTCTTGCTGTCGCCGGCGAGGCCGAGGATCTGGTCGTCGAGATTGCCGACGAGCGGAACCACTTCACCCAGCCCACTCGAACCCGGGTCAGACTTGTACAGGCCGTCGACGACGCTCAAGATCACGAGCAAGGGAGCCTGAAGCAAGTTGGCAACCATGGCCGCAAGACGGTCATTATCGCCAAACTTGATCTCATCAACACTAATTGTATCGTTTTCGTTAATGACCGGAATCGCGTCGAACTCGAAGAGCGCCGTCAGTGTGTTCCGCATGTTTAAATAGCGGGCGCGACTGTCGAAATCTTCGTGCGTGAGGAGAAGCTGCGCGGCGTGGCGGCCGTGGCGGCGGAATCCTTCATCATATGCTCTAATGAGATACGCCTGACCAACCGCCGCTGCAGCCTGGAGCTGGCGCAGGTTGTCAGGCCGCTTGCTCAGCTTAAGCTGGCCGATCCCGGCTCCGACGGCTCCCGAGCTTACGAGAGCAACGTGGCGGCCGGTGGCGTTGACCGCACTGATTTGCTCGGCGAGATGGTCGATGCGCGCGGGGTCGAGCCGTCCCTTATCGTCGGTCAGGACGCTCGTGCCGACTTTCACCACCCACGTATGCGCGGAATGCACCAGCTCGTCGCGAACCAGGTCGCGGCTCATCGTCCCTGCACCTTTCCAGACGGGTTCTCGTGTTGTGAGAATCACCCGTCGATTTCCGTGAAGATTGCCCCGGAGCCTCGATCCCATTATAATGATGTCGGTCACTTGGCCTAGATGAAGTCGGCCGTCGAATCGCGTCTCCGCGTTCTCCCTCCAAGCCCCGCCACAACTCCGGCGGGGTCAGGTTTTTAGGGCCACACGAGCACATGGGCGAATTGAAGCACGAATGCGGCGTCGCGGCGGTATATCACCACCACGCCGGCGATCGCGGAGTGTCCTCGTTGACGCCGGTTTCAGGCGATGCTTTCAGTGTGTCTCGTCTCGTCCCCCGAATGCTCCTCGACATGCAGAACCGTGGCCAACTCGCCTCGGGCATGACGAGTTACAACCCCGATCGCGACGCGCTCCTGCGCACCCACAAACAGCTTGGCACTGTGGCCGAAGGATTTCGCCTGAATCACAAGGCGAAGTTCGAGTCGATCATGAAGGACCAAGCCGGTCCCGCGGCGATCGGCCACGTTCGTTACGCCACCTGCGGCGGCGACGACAAGAGCTACGCCCAGCCGTTTGAACGCGAACACGGACGCAAGGCCAAATGGTTCGCCTTCGCCTTCAACGGCCAGCTCGCGAACTACGACGAGCTCAAACGCGAGTTGCTGGAAAAAGGCGACTATCACCTCAAGCGCGACACCGACACCGAAATCTTCATGCACGCCCTGAGCTACGAGCTTCAAGGCGAAGGAACGAAGATCGACTGGGCCGGCGTCTTCGGCCGTCTGGCTGAAAAGTTCGACGGTGCTTACAACGTCGTGCTGATGACCGCAACTGGCGACCTCGTCGTTGCTCGTGACCCGATGGGCATGCGGCCCTTGTGCATCGCCGAGGATGGACCGCTGTTCGCCGCGGCCAGCGAAAGCGTTCCGCTGGCGAATCTCGGATTCACCGGCATTCGCTCGCTCGACCCCGGCACGCTTGTGGTCGCGAATCGCGACGGCGTCCGTATCGATCGATTCGCCGACTCCCCCAAGAAGGCGCACTGCTTCTTCGAGTGGATCTATTTCGCGAACGTTGCCAGTACGCTCGATGATCGCTCGGTTTACCTCAGCCGCGCTTCGCTCGGTCGCGAGCTCGCGAGCCTCGAAGACGTACCGCTCGACGCCGACACGATTGTTGTGCCCGTTCCCGACACCGCCAAGGCCGCAGCCGACGCGATGGCTTACGAGCTCAAGGTGCCGTCGGTTGAAGGCTTGATGCGTAACCGCTACGTCGGCCGTACCTTCATTGAAGGCAATGCCGACCGCTCGGCCAAGGCCCGCCTCAAGTACACACCGCTTCCCGAAGTGCTTTCCGGCAAGCGAGTGTTGCTCGTTGAAGACAGCATCGTGCGATCGACAACGATGCGGGCGCTCGTGAGCGAGATCCGCAGCCGAGGCGGAGCACGCGAGATTCATCTCCGCGTCGCCTGCCCGCCAATCATCGCGCCGTGCTACTACGGCATCGATATGTCGAGCCGTGATGAATTGTTCGCACCCAAGTATGCGGATTTGCCCGACGGCGGCGTTTCCGAAGCCGCGATGAAGAGGATGGCGACCGAACTCGGCGCCGATAGCCTTCGATACTTGCCGGTGAGCGCCATCGCCCGGTCGATCGGGCTTTCCGCCGACCGCCTCTGCCGTGCCTGTCTCACCGGCCATTACCCCTCGCCTGCCGGCGAGCGGTTGTATCAAATCGACCACGCCGGCAGCCTTGTCGGCGGCGAATGTCGCACGGGCGACGGCAAACGTGCCTACGAACGGGCAAATATCCCGGTCGTACAGCAGGCGTAAGCCGTTCTCGCTCCTTCAAGCGAACACATCATGATATTTCCTCGCTCCCATGCTCCTGCGTGGGAGCGTTTCTGCGACCGCTCCGCGGTCATCCGTTTTGCCGCGCCCAAAAGATCGCAAATGGCCGCGGAGCGGCCGAAGATTCGTGACGACGCAGAGCATCGTCACGAGGAGTTGTGCTGCGCGGTTCCACACGTTCGGATGAATCGATCCAGACAACTATTTAGTACGGATCATTCGCGCGACGAACATCGTGTCGTTATCGGAATCCTGCGGCCAGAGCAGGGCGGTCCCTTCGGTTGTTTCGCCGGTGAACGGGTGCGGGAACGGGTCGAGCTTGTATTCTGTGTGCTCGGCCAGGAATTTTTTCACAACGTCCTGCGTTTCGGCAATCGTCAGCGTGCAAACCGAGTAAACCAGCGTACCGCCCGGCTTCACGGCGCGAGCCACTGAATTGAGCAACCCGGTTTGAACCGCGGCCAGGCGTGGAATCGCCTCTTTATCGAGCGTCCAGCGTGCGTCGGGATTGCGCCGCCAGGTGCCGATTCCGGAGCAGGGGGCGTCGATCAAAACGCCATCGAATGATCCGCTCTTGCCCACAAGGTGCTTGCCGTCCCAGACCTTGGTCGTCACGTTACGGAACGGACTCCGACGCGCCCGGCGGACCGCCTCGCGCAGCTTGAGTTCGCTGACATCGGTCGCAACAACAACGCCTTTCCCTTGCATCAGTGCCGCAAGGTGCAGCGCCTTGCCACCCGCACCAGCGCAGGCGTCCCACCAACGCTCCCCTTCATCGGGATCGCACACAAGAGCAACGGCCTGCGAAGAGAGATCCTGAATTTCGACGCGTCCCGCCTTGAACGGTTGAAGCTGGTGAAGATTTGCCCCAGGATTCAACTTAGCCGCCGCGAGCATACGACGGTGAACCCAGGGTTTGAGCCCGAGTTCGCCAAGTTCGTTCCACACGGCGCGCGGTTCGGGCGTTTGCGAGCGAACCCACAGCGACGGCCGTGCCTGGAGCGCGTGCAAGAATTCGAGGTACTTCACCTTGGGTGATGCTGAGCCCGGCGGGATCGGCAGATGCTCGCGTAGCCAGGTTGGAAAGAGACGCCAGGGATCGGCGGTCACCGGGAATCCTTCGTTCAGCCGCTTCCAACCCTCCGCGCGTGCCGTCCAGCTCGGAGCGCCGCCAAGTGCGACGACGCGTGCGACATCCCGATCGATCGCTCGCGCCCAGAGTCGGCACGCGGGATGAACCGAGGGTGCATCGAGCAACCAGGCGAACAGCAACTTGGCTTCCATCCGCTCCAGCGGCAGCGTGTCGAGCCACCCCTTCCAGCGGAAGAGAGCAAACACCGCCTGGCTGATGAACATCTTGTCGTTCTGGCCCAGTTCTCTCCGCTCGCGCAAAACCGCCGCAATTGCCCTGTCGGCGTGCTTCTTGTCGTTGAGAACTGCCGGCCAGACGATCTCCGCGGTTTCAACGGCTGCTCTGGCCAGCTTGTCGAGCGGAACGACGTGTGTGGACGTGTTCTCATGAAACGCCGGCGATGGCTCGGGACGACCCGGCTCGGGACCGCGGCGGATGTCGCGTGGAGGAGAGGATTCGCGCTGTTTCGCCCGGCCAGTTGGCTTCGCGGGACGAGGCGCAGGGGCCCGGTCATCACGCGTTTCTTCACGCTCAAGCCGCGGCCGACGGGTCTTCGGCCCAGCGGGCGCAAGTTTGGGCGATGGACCAGATCCAGGGCGACGCTTGGGCGCGGGGCGTTTCATCGACTCTCTCATCTAACTGATGTCAATTTCTATCAAACGTGAAGATTACGAACGTGGGTGTGACGAAATGCGGTCCGTCGCGCCATGACTTCAAGGTTCTGAACGCTTCGCGCTTTCCAGCGCCCGCTGATCCAATCCGGCTCGAATCGTCGTTACCAGCCGCGAAAGACGCAGGGAATCAATACCCGAATCAATCAAATCGCCACGTTCAAAGGTCGTATCGCGAGAAAAGTGCAATCGCTCGCCACGAAAGACGACGCTCCTAGTATGACCACTTCGGCTCTGAAGATGAAGCGGCTACTTGCACCAAGCTTTGCCAGACTTGATGATAAGCTGCGAAGACAACACAAGACTGCCACAACGATGTGCCCGCTTTAGGTGACAATACCGAGTCCCGCGAGTCAAATTGGCTGGACGAAATGGCGACGGGAGACTCGGTGATATGAAGCGGCCGTTCCTGCTACGAATGCTACCCGAACGGCTGCGAACCTCGGTCTGGGCACGATGCTACCGCGGAAAACACGCGGCCTGGAAGTCGCTCTACTCGAGCGCAGAGCTCGCACATGCGCCTCGCGTGCAGATGCAACTCATGCCAGGCGACGTCATCTCCGATAGCATCGCGTTCACCGGAATTTTTGAGCTGTCGGTAACACGTCGGGTCGTACACCAGGCGCAGCTCGGCGGCACGCTCATCGACATTGGCGCAAATCTCGGCTACTTCGCGCTCCTGTGGGCAGCCGCGCGGCCGGAAAACCGTTGTATCGCGTTCGAAGCGTCGCCACGCAACCTGGAAATCCTTCAGCGAAACATCGAGCGGAACGGCTTTACGTCTCAGATTAAGGTGATCCCCCACGCCGCGGGAAAGTCGCCCGGCAAGCTGAAATTCAACCTCGGGCCCGCGGACCAAACCGGCTGGGGCGGATTCGCTGCCACCGACTCGACCGGCGACATTGACGTTGATGTTCTCCGGGTCGACGATGTCGTGTCACCCGAGACACGTGTGAAATTATTGAAAGTCGATACCGAAGGGGCAGACGCCTGGGCCATTATGGGGTGCGAACGTTTGCTCAAGGCGGGAGCGGTCGAGGAGATCTGGTTCGAACAGAACAAACCCCGCATGCAAGCCCTGGGAGTTCCCGAAGACGCTGCGCAGGAGTATCTGCGATCGCTAGGATTTCGCGTACGATCAACCGGCGATACATCGGCCGATATCGTTGAATGGTCAGCGGTCCCGGCACATTGACCGAGCGGATCGCGGCTCACAGGAGCATCAATCAGAATATTGTTCTTTTGGGATCGCTCCTGCATCCGTTGGATCGCTCTTTGGAAAAGTCACGGTGAAGGTCGCCCCTTGCCCTGGACGACTTTCCGCAATGATCCCCGCGCCAAAAATCGTGGCAATACGAGCAGCGATAGAGAGCCCCAGGCCGTTACCGGTCGTCCCACGAATGCGAGCCGATTCGGCCCGGAAAAACGGATCGAAGATATGAGGCAGATCTTCGGGAGCGATTCCCGAACCGCCATCGGAAACGGAAATCGAGAGATCGGATGCAGTTTGCGAGAGGCGAATCCGAATCGGCGATCCCGGTGGTCCGTACTTTTTCGCGTTGTCCAACAAGTTGTTCATCAACTCGCCCAGGAGCGGCGGTTGGACGAAGACGTGGCAATCACCTGCATGGCCGACGTCGTAAACTACGTCGCTGCCGCGGTCGTGAGACCACGATTTGAGATGGTCGCGAATCCAAGGATCAAGCGCGATTCTTTCGAGCTTGGGTCGCATCGCCTCGGCGTCCGCGGTGGACAGGAACATCAACCCATCAACGATCTGCCGCAGGTGTTTCGTCTTCGAGAGGAATAGCGTGAGAACACGGCGATACTCTTCCTCAGGACGATCCTGACGCAACGCGAGCTCGACCTGTCCCTGAAGCACAGTGAGAGGCGTGCAAAGCTGGTGCGCCGCATCTCCGGCGAACCGTTGCTGCCGTTCGAGCGATTCGCCCAAGCGGTCGAGCAGGGCATTCACCGTTTTTCCCAGATCTTCCAGTTCATCGCCCGTCGCCTGGGTTGGCAGACGTTTGGCTGTATCGTCGACTCCAACTGCTCGCGCCGCTTCGGCCATCTCAGTCAGCGGTCGCAGCGCGGCCTGACAAAATCTGCGCCCACTAATCAATGCAAACGTCCAAACAACAAGTGAGATTCCCGTCAGCGCTACGGCGAGATTGCGAAGGCTGCCCTTCGCCTCTTCAAGAGATGCGGCGGCTCCAAACACGAGTGCGCTGAATTTGCCTTCAGAATGGTCGTTGTGGTGGCTTGCGTCACCAATTTGTGGAGTCGAATCATGGCGATGTGTGACAATTTCCCATTCCGCGCCCGATTCGTCTCTCAGTCGCCCCTTGCGCCGCGGAGAACCGTTTCCCTCGGCGAGTCGCGCGAGCCCTTGGTCGATGGCTCCAGTCGCCGAGCCATCCACTCGCTTTCCGTGTCCGTCGCTCACCCGCCAGAAGAATTGCCCTCGCAGAGCGGGCGGGCCAAAGGAAAGACTGCGCTCTTCCGGCTCCCAGTCGAGCCCCTCTGGTCCGACCTCCGAGGCTGCGGCGAGAGTGTTCAGCGCCGATGCGAGTTGCTCGTCGATTTGGCGATGCAGATGCTGTGAGACGATCGCATAGACCGCAACCGAAAAGCCAACCAGAACAACGGCCATCGCGGCCAAAAAGAACCACGTGAGCCGCGTAACCAGACGCATTGGGATCAATCGCGGGCTCATCGGTTCGCCCCCGCGCTGGGGTCATCCCCGAAAACATAGCCCCGGCCCCGAAGCGTGTGGATCAGCCGAGTTCCGTAGGCTTCCAACGCCTTGCGAAGCTGAAAAACGTGAAACTCTAATGTGTTGGAAAGACCATCGTATCGTTCGTCCCAAACGTGCTCGTAAATTCGCGTCCGCGCAAGAACCTCGCCTGGATGGCGAAGGAAAAAGATGAGCAGCGCGTATTCTTTCGCCGTCAATTCGAGCGGATGTCCGGCCCGTGTTGCGCGGTGGGTTACGAGATCGACACTGACATCAGAATAGGCGAGATTATTCGACGGAACGATTCCCTGCCGACGAGACAGAGCCCGAACGCGTGCGAGCAATTCTTCGTAATCGAAGGGTTTGCAAAGATAATCATCGGCGCCCGCGTCGAGCCCCGTCACTCGTTCCGATAACGCACGACGCGCAGTGAGGAAGAGAACCGGTGTCGAATTTCCAGCTTTGCGGAAGTTGCGAAGGAGCGTCAATCCGTCGGCACCGGGTAGCCACCAATCGAGCACGACCACGTCCCAGGGACCATGGGCCAGAGCGTGTCCACCGTCGTCGCCATTGGTGGCGAGTTCGACGGTATAACCCTCCTCGCGGAGACCTCGAACGACGAAGTCAGCAATCTCCGCATCGTCCTCGATCACTAGCACCCTGATACCCAAAGGGGATGCCCCTGTCCGGAATTCTTGCGGATTCCAAGCAAGAGCGACCCCGGAAAAAACCGGGGCCGCTACCGCACCAAAGTAGTCGATCGACCGCGTTCAGTCTTTGTCTTTTTCCTTCTTGGCACGCGGCTTATCGTCGTCATCCTTTTCCTTCTTGGCCGGCTTGTCGTCCTCGTCGTCTTCCTCTTCGATAACCTTGCCGGCCGCGGTGAACTTCACCTCGAAACTGCCTTTGCCTTCGGACGACAGCACCACTTCGTAGGTCTTCTTGGGCTTATCATCGTCGTCATCATCGTCCTTTTTGCCCGGCTTGTCGTCGTCGTCGTCATCGTCCTCGTCTTCAAATTTGAGGACTTCTTCGGCCGATTTCACCTTCGCCTTGGAATACTTAGCCGCCAAGGTCTTCTGGACCGACTTCGGCAGCTTCTCAACCGAGATCGGCTTTTCGATTTCGAGGATTTTCCCCTTCGCGGAGACAGCGAGGGACGCCTTGGAATCGTCGTCCTTGATCTCGACCTCGTAGATCACCTTGTGATCTTCTTCTTCCTTGGATGCCTCGGTGATTTTCGCTTCGGGGAACTTGGCCTTCACAGCCGCAGTCACGGCCTTGGGCAAGCTCTTGACGGCGATCTTCTCCTCCTCGCCACGAACGGTCCCGACGGCCGCGAGCAGCCCCAGTGACAGGATGGCAATCCGCATCAGCGTTTCTCCATGAACCGCAACGACCACGAGACGACCAAAGCCCACGCAGGCCCACCGTCGCTCGTTGTGGCGGAGAGCATCGCAAAGTTCGATTATATGGCCGTTAGATGAAGCTTAGAAATTTCTAATCCCGGGCTCACGCGTAGACCGCGAATGAGCAAACTCACTCAATGAAGGCAATCCTACCGCCTTGACAGTCGCTAATGAGACCTGTCCAAATAATATGCCGACCGCGAAGAGGCGGGTCGAGCCGACGGTAATTAGCGCTGATTGCACATTGATTGACAGGCTGGCAAGCCAAATTCATGATTTCGTCAACTGCGGGAACAACGGGCAAGTCAGAGGGCGTGCCCGAGACGGCGACACGACGTCCCAACCAAATCGTTGCTCTCACCTCTTTGCGAGGATACCTCGCACTCTGGATCGTTCTTTATCACTTCTGGAACGACATATTAAAACTATTCCCGTCAATGGACGTATTGTCACCGCTTGCGCGAGTCGGCCACATGGCTGTACCCGCATTTTTTATGCTGAGTGGTTTCGTGCTGGCCTATAACTATTCAGATCGATTTCATCGTTTGAGTGGATCTGAGATTTTTCGCTTTCAAATTGCGCGACTCGCTCGAATTTATCCCGTTCATTTGGTGACGCTTTTGGTCGTTGCGGCGATGGTATGGGTGAGCGGTTTAGCCCGATACCAAGTGACAGATGCAGGCTATTCAACGCGCGATTTTGTGCTCAATTTGCTACTGATGCAGACCTGGGTGCCAGACTTCAAGTTGAACTGGAATTATCCGTCTTGGTCGATTAGCTCAGAATGGTTTGCATATCAGTTATTTCCATTTGTCATTCTAGGTACTGCCCGTTCCCTGAATACCCTGTTGCGGGCGATCATCTTCAGCGTTTTCTCATTGATCGCTTCGATCGCCGTAATGACCTGCTGGGCACCGCGTCCATTCTATGAATTGGTCCTGGTCATCCCCACGTTCTTCGCTGGGATCGGGATCTACTGGATCCTCGAAAAACTGCCCAGACGTAGCGACTCCACCTGGTGGCGATTCTTCCCCGAAGTGCTGGTTCTGGTGGCTGTGGCGTCGACGTTCGCGCTCACGAACAACATCGTTATCGTGTCGCTGCTCTGCTGCTTTTTGGGACTGATTGCAGTCCTAGCGTGGCTTGGCGAGAAGTGCCATTTATGTTGGACAATATGGCCTGCCGTCTTTCTGGGCGAGGTTTCGTATTCGCTCTACATGACCCACACGCTCTGTCAAAAAATGGTCTACAAACTTCTGCCGTCATCGCGATTCGAGAATGCAGGAATTGGATTAAGAGTCGGAGTACTTGTAACGTATTTCGTACTAATTTTGATCTGGTGTCTTGGAAGTTACTATCTGGTCGAAAAGCCAAGTCGATCTTTTTTCAGAAGGTCGTTGCGCCGCTCGGAAGCACCTCGTCAACCGCTGTAGCTGGCTCAGATTGGATTGCTAGCAGTTTGAGTCCGAGGCGATTTTGAGGAGTTATTGAACTCTCCCACTCTAGCGCTTTCGCCCGTTCTCATGACGCCGCGCCGAACTAGTACCTGATTCGGCAAAGTTTTTTTAACGCGTACTCGGCAAACGGTGCGGACGTTGGCGGTCACAATATCGCCTACATAACCATATCAACACAATTCACTGAAATCCAATTCATACTATAGGGACTATCTCGCCGGACTGCTCGAACTTCGTCCCTCCATTCGACGACATCATCGAGACCTGCCAAGCGGAGTTTCGTTACCACGGCCTCGGGAACATAGCCGAACGATGTTATCGCGTGCTCGATGATCCGTCGAACAATTCGATTCGTCACGACTATTTGGCGGGCTTCTGGGGACCAATTCCCGGCTTCGTTGTGAACTCCACCTTCGTGGTAAAGAAGAGTGCCGGAAATGTAAGTGCCGAGATTGTTTGCGGGCCGGATATCGACGCCAATGCACCCGTCGTGGCCGGTTGCCCACCAGCGATATTCAACATCGCTGACCACAATTCTATGGCTTCCCTTCAAGCTTCGCATAGGTAGCTAGCCCCGAAGATCGCCTCACTTACCGCCCTTCTTCCCCGGTCTCCTCTGAGCAGACTTCCGGCCAGGGCGATAGCCACCGCTGGAAGGTCGGGGCGTTCCATCGCGTTCAATTTGGTGAACGTACTTCCCTTCGCCCAGCGACTGGTTGGCTTTCTCCATCCTTGCGCGCAAAGCTTCTCTCGGAGGATTCGCCGGAATGAGGCAATCGCATCCGGAGCCAATCAGGTCATGACGGCCTGCCTTTTGAAGTGCGTCCCGAACCAGAAAGTAGTTTTCGGGCTTGAAGAATTGCATCAACGCCCGCTGCATCTTCCTGTCGTTCAAGCCTTTCGCGACGAGGACTTCTTCACCCGTAAAAGGATCAATCCCCGTATGATACATGCACGTCGCAATATCAAACGGCGCGGGGATGAAGTCCTGCACCTGGTCGGGGCGGTAGCCGTTTCTCTTGAGGAACAGGGCCAAATCGATCATCGCGTTCAAGTCGCTGCCGGGGTGCGACGCGATGAAGTAAGGCACGAGATATTGCTTGGGCTTGCCGCCCTTTACACTCGCTTCCTCGAACGCCTTGGCGAAGGTACCGAAGTCATCGATGTTCGGCTTCTTCATGCGCTGAAGAACTTCGGGATCGGCATGTTCGGGAGCGACTTTGAGATGCCCACCGACGTGATGCGTCGCGAGCTGCTCCATGTACTCTGGCGAGCGCTGCGCGAGATCAGTGCGGATTCCCGAGGCGACGAGGACCTTACGGATGCCGGGAACTTCGCGGCTCTCTTTCATCAGCTCGACGAGCGGCCCGTGATCGGTTCCGAGCAATTTACAAATCTTGGGATGAACACACGACAATCGCTTGCATCGTGCCTCGACCTCAGGCTTCGTGCAGCGCATTTGATACATATTGGCCGTAGGGCCGCCGATGTCCGACACAATGCCCTTGAACCCAGGCGTGTCGGCCATGGTTTTCAGTTCGGTCAAAATCGAAGTTTGCGACCGCGACTGAATGATGCGCCCCTGATGCGCTGTGATCGAGCAAAACGTGCAGCCGCCGAAGCAGCCGCGCATGATTGTGACCGAATCCTTCACCGTCTCGAACGCTGGGATTCGTTCAGCGCCGTATTTGGGATGCGGCTGCCGCGTGTAGGGCAGGCCGTAGATCCGGTCCATGTCTTCCTGGCTGATCGGCAGGCTCGGCGGCGTTGCGACAATGGCCTGGCGGTCGTGATATTGCACGAGCGTCTTGGCGTTGAGCGGGTTCGTTTCCTGATGGATGATTCGCGTTGCCTTGGCGAACAACTTCTTATCGGTTTTCACTTCTTCATAAGTCGGCAGCGTGATCGCGTGCTCGGGCGGGGTTTCCTTCGCACCCAACGCATAAGCGACACCACGCATATTGCGCAGGTCGCGAACCGTTTCGCCACCGGCCAATCGTCGCGCGATTTCGACGATCGATTGCTCGCCCATGCCGAAAACGACGAGATCGGCCTTGGAATCGAGCACGATCGACCGCTTAACCGTGTCGCTCCAGTAGTCGTAATGTGCCAGGCGACGGAGCGACGCTTCGACACCACCTGCGATCACCGGCACGCCCGGAAACGCCTCGCGTGCTCGCTGGCAGTAGGGCATCGTCGCGCGGTCGGGACGCAGACCAATCTTTCCGCCAGGGCTGTAGGCGTCGTCGTTTCTGACTTTCTTATTGGCGGTGTAGTGATTGATCATGCTGTCCATGTTCCCGGCGCTGACGCCGAAGAACAGGCGCGGGCGGCCGAATGTCTTCCAGGGGTCGGCACTCTTCCAGTCGGGTTGGGCGAGAATTGCCACCCGATAACCGGCCGCTTCGAGAATTCGCCCCAGAATTCCCATCGCGAACGCAGGATGATCGACGTACGCATCGCCGGTGACGAGCACCACATCCGCTGCATCCCACCCACGGCGGTCCATCTCTTCGCGCGACATCGGCAAGGGCTGCCGACTTCGCGGCGCGTCGTTGAGCACCGGCAGCATGGTTGGCGCCACATTCGCCTCGGTCGCGCGAGTTGAACACGGCGGTGGAAGAAGCTCGGTTGTCACAGGAAGCGTACCTTGAACGGAAACCAAATGTTCTGGTGTCAACCCGTTATTATACCGCTTTGTCAAGCGCTGAACATCCCCAAACTCATCTTAACTTACTGCACAAATCACCACTTCAAGATACTAGATTAATTGCTGTTTCAGCAGCTCAATCCCCTCGTCCTTGCTCGCAGCGAATGCCATCCCATCGTGCCGGAAATCACCGACGAGCACCGAATCACCAATGAGGTAGAACGAGTAACCCTCGGGACAGTACGGAAATG
Source organism: uncultured Isosphaeraceae bacterium (assembly GCA_945957605.1). Classification (GTDB taxonomy): domain Bacteria; phylum Planctomycetota; class Planctomycetia; order Isosphaerales; family Isosphaeraceae; genus CAMFLR01. The sequence goes on along the minus strand of CAMFLR010000001.1, from coordinate 194,217 downwards.
GGTGATTACTCCAAAGAGGAACGGCTTTGTGCATTGACTCACGAAACCATTTCTCCAATCGTTGATCAAACCGCATGAACCGCGACGTGCCCATGAGTTCGCGCAGACAGAGCGTTACGAGAAATCGCGACAGCGAGCGATCGACGCATCGCCATTGATAGAAGTCCATCCCGCAGTTGTCTTTGACCCAGACAGCGGGATCGGCACCCCTGCGCCTCGTGCTGCACGACCAGTTCATCTGACATTCATCAGCGAAGTAAATCGAATCGAGCCAGGTGCGATCGAGCTGCTCAAGCAGCCTCAACCCTTCGCCGCAATTGAGGGCTCGCATTTCGGTGCCGCGTTCCTCTGTACACTTCCACTTCCCTGCAAACGCATACAGCCGTCGCAGCGGTTTGGGGAGCCGTTGACTTCGCAAAGTCGACTCAGGTTCGCCGAATGCTGAATTCCAGGGACCGAGCCAAAAGACGAGGAATTTTTCCAGTTCGCTCATCAACTCGTTGGAAGTAGACGCGGACTCAAATGCGAACTTGGGGGGAGAGTTCATATGTGCCATCCCGAAGAGGAAAAGTTCTTTCCAGGCGATCTGACACTATATTCCTTCAAATCAGATGATTATCTGGCACGCGCTGTCGAAACTTTTTCGCCCCGTTGTCCTCCCAACTGACCAATTGCCAACCGGGCGCAAAGGCGAGGATCCGCGAGCACCTTAAGAATCAACATCGGTGAGAGTGATATCGCCCGCCTCAAGCTTGCGCGTGAAAGCTTTGAATTACGCGCCTGGGCAGCGACATACGCTCGATTAAGGTATCCGCGTGCGAGCCGTTTCATCGCTTTCGGCCGTGCGTCGGCGAGTTCGGGATGCCCTTGATAAAGCGTTTCCAGCAATCGAGCCGATTCTTCGAGGTCGATCGTTCCGCCGCTGAAACGGTGCGTCTCGCTCGCCTTATGCCAGCGCATTTGCACCGTGGTTTCGGGCAACCAGATAGCTTCGAATCGCTTGGCCAATTCAATCCAATGCGCCCAGTCGACAACATAGCGGTACTCGGCCCGAAAGCCACCGGTCGCCAAATGGGCCGAGCGCCGCATGGTGACGGCCGAGCAGCGCAGGGGATTGAGAACGGCCAGCTCGCGGAGAAATTCCCCGGGCCGGAACTTTCGCATTTCCGCTCCACAGCCACCCGATTCGACAAGCCCCGGCGGGAACGGCACGCCGGCGTCGTCAGTCATTTGCACGGCTGAGGCGACGAGTCCAGTCTCAGGTCCGAAAGCATTGACGTGCAGTCTCAGATGCCCGGGGAGCATGACGTCGTCTTGATGAAAGACGGAAACGAGCGGCGTGCGCGCAAGCTCGACGCAACGATTCCAGTTGCCGGCGAGGCCGAGCCGTTCGGAATGGACATGAACCTGGACGCGATCGCCGGCCAGAACCTTCACGCGTTCGACTGTGTCATCGTTGGACCGGTCGTCGCAGACGATGAAGTCGAATGCAATGTCTCCCTGGCTCAGAACGCTCCGAACCGCCGCCTCAATGTGCTGCGCACCGTTGTACGTGGGAACGGCGACGGTGATGGGCGGTGCGTTCATGATTCACTGCGACGCGTGCTTCTCGGCCAGCTTCTGCAACTGTTCCCACGTGTACAGACCGGATGAGTGACCGTCGTTCCAGCCCAGCCGGACCGCGTAATTGCCGACCGGCTCCATGCCTTCGAGCTTGATGTCTTCACGGATGGACGCTGGGTCAAGAATGCGTTCACCCGTCCATTCGTCGATACAAACAGCGCAGGGGCATTCACCCCGAATGAAGCGATAGGGAAGACGATGCGGCTGGCTGTCGGCCCAGGTCAGTTCGAGAATCTGTTCACCCTGAAGGGCGCGGATATTGGACGGAGCGTCGGCCATGATTCAACCTTGCCGGTACAATTCAACGTGCAACAATGAACGTGAGCCAGCCTAACACGGAGATTGCAAATATGAAAGGAACGAAGTTCTTCGTCGCAGCCCCCAGTGTGAATTCGGTCCGCCGTGCGCTGGGACGTGCCCCAGGCGGCGTTGAAGTGGTGGGGCGGCACGATCGCGATACCAGCGAATGCACGCACACGATGGACGAGCACAGCCTGTTTCGCCACTGGGCGATCATCGTCTCCCGACTCGCCAAGGCTGGACTTTCAGTCGTCGATCGCCCAGGGTTTACCCAAACAAGCGGGTGATCGGCGTTCCGGCAGCGATTGGTAGCGGCCGACCGAGCGTGTCGAACACCTCGGTGTTGGGGTCGATGCCAAGCGCCCAGTAGAGCGTGGCAGCGATATCATCAGGACGTACAGGATCGGTCGCGGGCAACCCGCCGATCCTGTCGCTCGACCCATGAATTGCACCTGGCGTAATTCCGCCACCTGCCATCAGCACCGTGTAACAATTCGGCCAGTGGTCGCGGCCGGTCCGGTCGTTGCTGGGATTCGCACCAACGCGCGGCGTGCGGCCGAACTCGCCCATCCAGACGACGAGCGTTTCATCGAGCAGTCCACGGGCTTCGAGGTCGTGAATCAGCGTCGGAACGGTTTGATCGGTCGATGGGAGCAGGCGATCGCGGAGGTCGTTGAAGTTATTGTTGTGAGTGTCCCAACCGCCCGTGCCGAACCCCTGTCCAATTGTGCTAGCGAAGTAAACGGTCACGAATCGCACGCCCGACTCAACCAGTCGCCGCGCGAGTAAGCAGGATTGGCCATACGTCGTGCGACCATATTCATCGCGCAGCTTGGCGGGTTCTTTCGAGAGGTCGAACGCGTTTTTCACCTTGGGCGAGGCGAGCATCGCCAGGGCACGATCGTTGAACTTGTCAATCCCGCGCGCGATCGCGGCGCTATGCAAAGAGGCTTGTTGCGCGTCGATCTTGCCGAGCAAAGCCTTGCGATCGTCGAGTCGTTCCAGCGGCAATTGCGACGGTAGGCTCAGCTCGGGCAGGCTGAAGCTCGAGCTTGATGGATCGCGGCCGATGAAGAACGGATCGAAACCCTTGCCCAGAAAACTCGCGCCCTGGCCAGGCGTAGCGCTGCCATCGCGCACGATATACGGGAACGAGACCGAGGATGGTAACGCAGGATCGTCGACCGGGCGAAACTTGCTAACAACACTGCCGTAGGCCGGGTAAAGTTCCAGCGTATCACGTAGACGCTGGTCGTCGATCGGCGGCGCGTGCCCGGTCAGGCTGTAGTAGCCTGCCGAGTTGTGGTTCTTCATTTTATGATGAACCGAGCGCACTTGCGCGAACTTATGAAGCACCTTCGAGAATCGCGGCAGGTGCTCGGTCAGCGTGATACCGGGAGCTTGCGAGGCGATCGGCTTGAATTCGCCGCGATAAACCTCGGGCGCATCGGGCTTCATGTCGAACGTGTCGATATGCGACGGCCCGCCCCACTGGTGCAAGAAAATGACGTGCTTCGCTTTGCGGGCGATGGGAGCAGCAGCGAGCAGTCGAGGCAAGCTCAGGCCGAGAAAGCCCGCCGTACCGACGGTGAGCATCGCCCTGCGCGTGAAGCGAGCCGATTCGCGAAACTCGTTGCACCCTTGAGTCATCGCCACTCTCCCCACAAGTGCCGCGCCGGCCATTCTTAATGGCGAAGCAGGAATTCCTTGGTATTGAGCAGCACCCACGCCACATCTTCCCAACCACGTCGGCGATCGCTCGACTTCCGCACATGCGCCAGCAAATCGGCACGCTCAGAAGCCGTCGGAGATCGCGAGAGCAGGGCCGTCACCAACTCGTCGAGGATCGCGTCGTCGCTTGCGCCTCGTGCAATGAGCCGGCCAATTCGGTTGTCGTCGGCCTGGATCTTCGAACGAATCGACGGACCGTTGAGCATCTCGAACGCCTGCGCGAGTGTGGTTGCGTCGGATCGTTCGCACTCACACGTCAAGAGTCGGTCGGGCTTACCGAACGTTTTGAGGAACGAGCTTCCCGACTGGATCCCCGAAAGCTGCGTCGCCCGCGCGAATCTCGGTGCGTTAGAGAACGACTCGGGTCGCTCCAGCCCCAGGCTCACCGCGTCGAGCAGCACTTCAGCCGGATGCAGCTTGATTTGCGCGTGCGAGAAATTGCTCTCGTCGTCGGCGTTCGAGTCATTTGTATCAGAGCCTAACGCATACGTGCGCGATTTCATGATGAACGCGACAAGGGGCTTGAGCCGCATACCGTTCCTCACAAACTCACTTGTCAACGCGTCGAGCAATTCAGGATTCGACGGCGGATTCGAATCGCGGAAATCATCGACAGGCTCGACGACGCCACGTCCGACCAGGTGAAACCAGATGCGGTTCGCCATGTTGCGGGCGAACTGGGGATTGTCGCGCGTAAGCCAGCGAGCGAGGTCGTCGAGTGCATTGGGATCGTCGCGTTTCCACGATGATTTCGCGCCAAGCGGTTTGGGATCCATCATCGCTCCGGAGCGCGGCTGAACCATGCCGGGGCGGCCCTTGAGATGGATGATCACGTCGCCGTTGATCTCGTGCTTGTCGAACCGGTCCCGCTTGGTCTCGTCGAGAATCTTGCGGCTCAGATTCGCGAAGTGGGCCGACATTCCGTAATAGTCGTCCTGGGTCCAGACGTCGTACGGGTGGTTATGGCACCTCGCGCACTGCACGCGAACGCCGAGAAACACCTGGCCAACAGATTCGGCGGCGGTTTGAGGATCTTGATTCGTGCGATAGAAACTTGCAGGCGGATTGCGGTGCGTTGAACCTTGCGCGGAGACGATCTGACGGGCGAATTCGTCGAGCGGCACATCGGCCGACATCTGATCGCGCAGCCAGCGCTGGAAAATCCAGGCGCCCTTGTCGCCCATGGTCTTTTCTTCGTTGCGGAGCAGGTCGGCCCACTTCAGCGCCCAAAAATCGGCGAACTCGGGTCGAACCACGAGTCGGTCGATCAGCTTTGCGCGTTTGTGCGGATCGTCGTCGCTGAGAAATGCGCGTGTCTCTTCAGGCGTGGGCAAAACGCCGATCGAATCGAGATGTGCGCGTCGAAGAAAAACAGCGTCGGTCGCGGGTTCGGATGGGGTGACCTTGAGTGCATTGAGCTTGGCGAACACGGCGGCGTCGATTGAATTGTCGTTGGGAACGGACCGCGCGACGAAACCCGCGCGATCGTGCAAGAACGCTAGCCGGCTGATCGCCCGGCCGTTGAGGTAGCGCACCGAAACCGTGGTTTCACCGGCGGATTTGCGGGAAACCAGTCCGCCAGCGCTCACACTGACCTTGATCGGGTCGTCGACGTCGAACGAGGCGAGCGTGGTCACGTCACGCACTGTGTGATCAGAAAACTCAGCCGTTACGCTCAATTGCTGTGTGAGGCCAGGCGCGGCGTTGAGCTGGCGTTCGGGGTAGACGCGTAATCGCGTGAGCCGAGGTGTCGTTGCTTCGTCGTCCTTCGCGCCGTACATGATCCAGTTGAGCAGGATCGCCGCCTCGGGCGAATGAACGCCGAAACGGACGCCACCCTCGTGTTCGATCTTACCGGTTGGCTTGGCGATGAGCAGGCTCGCCCCGGCATTGGTGAGATTGATCCGGCGGCCGAAGGAGTCGCGTGTTAGTGCTAGAAAGTCAGCCGAGGGATCGTCGCCGCGTAAGCTCAGGCGCAAACCGCCCTTGCCGTTGATGTTCCCATGACAGGTGCCCATGTTGCACCCTGCTTTGGAAAGCAGGGCGACAACGTCGCGACGATAGCCGGGCGGCGTCCATTCCGAAGCTCGCCGTGATTCGACCGGCACCTCGAAACGCTTGTCACCAAACATCACGTAGATCGAACCAACCTTGTCGGCAACCGCCGAAATCACGCCGAAGCCGGTCGTATGGAAACATGCGTCGATCGAGAAGTATTTCGCTTCACGCGTGATGTCGCGCACAGAACCGTCGACATAAACGGCGGTTACGACAAGCTGCCGGTGGTCCGCGGCACCTTCGAGTTTGATGTTCGAAGGCTCGATTCGCACTGTTTTCAATGCAGGCGCCGCTTGGACACGGGCAAAACTGCTGACGCAGCCGAACCAGCACAGCAGTGCGGCCACGATTCGTGCCACGGACGTGCGAGGTGAAATGAGCATGGATTCCACCCGGAACAGCGATCAGCGGATTGTAGATCGAAAGTTTAACATGAATGAAAAACGCTGGTCAAGGAAGGGCGCGCCGTCAACGAAAACGGGCGGCCTGGTGAGGGCCGCCCGTCTCAAGCTCGTGTGGTCACTCCGGAATCCGGAGGAACGGCTTAGTGCTTCTTCTTGATCTTGGCCTTCGGCTTGACGACCGGGGTCGGGATGACCGCCGGGATCGAGACGACGGTCGGGGTGGGCGTGGTGCTCGCAACGACTTCAGATCGCGAGATCGTGGTCGAGGTCGTCGGCGAGAGGGTGATCGAGTCGGTGAAGGCTGCAACGCCGCGGCCGGCGGTGTCGGTCACAGCACCTTGCGGGATCTGGACCTGAACCGTACCCGACTTGTTGTAACCTCCGGTGAGGTTGAACTTGACGGTGTGGCCGTCGATCCAGGACAGGCTGGTGGCACGAACCGGGTTCGAGCCCGAGATGCCAGTACCCGAGATGACGAGGTCGGTCAGCGACACGCTCGACTGCTTGACGTTCGACGAGAAGTTGACGGTGATCGACGACGGAGCTGCCGTGTAGGGCACAACCGTCCCGCCAGCGCGGCTGGAGTTGCCCGAAGCGAGCGAGTCGTTAACCACGCGGAAAGTCTGGCCGCCGAGCGGGATTCCGCCGGTGCCGCCGTACTCGAAGGCTCCGACATCGGCCGGGCCGACGCTGGCGCTGTACGGGCTGGTGACGGTGAAGGCACGTCCCGGGACGATGATCCGGCCGCGATAGAGGAAGTCGGTCGCGGGGGCGTAGGCCGGGTTGGAACGATCGATGGCGGCCGACGTGAACAGCAGGTCGAAGTCGGCATCGTTGAAGAACGATGCAGGTCCGTCGGCCGTCGGGCGCGGGTCACGCGGCGAAACGAACGCCGGGTCGCCGGTGAAGTTGCCCAGGCCGTCGGGGGCGGTCGTCGTCAGGATTTGCGGCTGGAAGCCGGTCCCGATGTTGAACGTGTCGTCCGCCGTGCTGTTGGGGTTGGCGCCGTTGCCGGAGAACAGGTTGCTCAGAACGAGCGTCTTGTTCGGCACGTTGGCAGCGATCGCGTCGCCATTGCGGGCCGATGTCAGGTCGTGGTTCTGCCAGAAGATGTTGTTGGCGAAGGTGACGAGCAGCGGACCCGACGCGAGCGCGGCGACACCAGCACCCTGGTTGTTGAAGGCGAAGGTGTTGTTCGAGACCTGAGCGACTGCTGCCAGGCTCGAGGCAAGGGTACCGTCGATCGAGAAACCGACGTTGTTGCCGATGATGCCGTTGTTGAACACTCGCGGGAAGATCGCGTTGATACCCGTCGAGGCTTCGGCGATCCCGATGTAGGAGTCGACCACGAAGTTGCGGTCGATCAGGATGTTCGCGTTGATGAGCTGGATACCAACCGAACCCGTCTGGATCGTCCCCGTCGCCGGGTTACCGGCCAGCGGGCTGGCCACGGTGAAGCCGCTGAACTCGGTGTTCAGGACGGCCGTACCGCCGGTCGAGCTGGCGATGTTGATACCGGTCACCGTCGCGACCGTGGCACCAGTGCCGGTCGGGGTCGTGGCGGAGGTGACGGCTGGGGCACGGATGATCGTCTGCAGAGGATCACCCGGGAGCACGATGTTGTCGGTGCTGCTGAGGTCGGCCGAACGCACCGTGACGAGCGACTTGAGCGTGATCGACTCGGTGTAGAGGCCGGGCAGAACCGCAACCACGTCACCAAGCTGGGCCGCGTTGATCGCCGACTGGATCGTCGTGTACGGGTTGGCACGCGAGCCGAGCTTCGCAGTCGGATCGCTGGCGAACGCGGAGCCCACGAACAGCGTGTGCTGGATCGTCGGCGAGTACACGATGAAGGTGTCAGTGAAGTTTGACCCTGTCGAGCCCGCACCCACCGCGTTCAAGGCGTTGCCCGCGATGTCGGTCACCACAGAGGTGCCGGCACCGGCGATCGTCACCTGGTACTGGTCGTTGGCGAGCGGGTTGGCCTGGCTGCCGATGATGTTGAACGTCACCGACTCAGCACCGAGCGCACCACCAAGGTACTTGAACGAGATGCTGTTCGGGTCGATCGTGACCGGCACGTCGTTGCCGTTGCCGAACACGCCGTCGCCACCCGAGCGGAGCACCTTGATCGAGTTGGCGTTGATCGTCGCCGGGTCAACGTTCTTGTTGAACGTGATGGTGACGGGCACACCGTTCGCCGTGACACCAGTCGTCTGGTTGTTCGATGGGGTGGCCGCGGTGATCGTCGGGCCCGTTGTGTCAACCACGAAGGAGGTGACAGCACCGGCGGCGATGTAGGAGCTGAGCGGGTCGGTGACCTTGTTCGACACGTTGCCAGCCTGGTCGACGATGCGAACGCGGGCCATCGAGTAGCCGTAGTTCGTCGTCTGGTAGACCGGCGGGTTCTTGGTGTAGTCGAAGGCCAGGTAGCCGTTCGCCCCGACGTTGTACTGCGAGTCGGGCAGGGGCGTGTTGATCTTCACCGAGAAGTGGCCGTTGGCATCGGTGGTGCCGGTGCCGGCGTTCAGAAGGTCGAAGACACCGTCGCCCTTGGTGGAGATGTCGATGATCACCGTCTGGCCCGCAACCGGGTTGGCCGGCGGGAAGATGTCGGTGATGTTCCCCTGGAAGTTCGGGGTGGTGTTGTTCGTAACGCCGTCGATGCGATTGCTGTCGGTCGAAGGGTCGAGGAAGAACGTGTTCGGCACGATCTTGGGCGGGTTGGTGTCGATCGTGAAGGTCACGTAGGTGTTGCCACCCGGCACGCCGTCGCCCGAAGGCAGCGGGAGCTGAGCACCCGTCGCCAGACCACCGACGGTGTTTTCGCCGTCGAGAGCGTTACCTTGCGGGTCACGCAGCACCTGCGAACCGGTGCCGACCAACTCGAGGCGGTACTCGTCGTTCGTCAGAATGAGACCGGCATTGGCCAGGCTGATCGTGAGGACGTTCGTGAGCGAGTTGAACGACAGTTTGCCCGAGAGGTCGATGAACCGGTCGGCCGCGCTGTTGCCGTTGCCGAAGAGGCCGTCGCCACCCGATGCCTGGAGCAACACCGTCTGGTTGGTGATGGTCGTCGGATCGATGTTGTGGTCGAGCTGGAACGAGATCGAGTTGGGAGCGATATTCGTTCCGGCCACACCAGTCGTCGAGTAGATCGACTTGGTGGTCGAACCCGTCGGCGCGGTGGGATCGGTGTAATTTGCCGTCACACCGGTGACGTGCGGCGGGAAGACCTGAACATACTCGAACGCACCGATATCGAAGAACGGGCTGGCACCAGAACCGAGGTTCGGCTTGTTGGGATCGTCGATGCGGAGGTTGCCCGCCGCGTCACGTTCGCCGGTGATCGGAGCGTAAGCGAACGTTGCGGCGTTCGAGAACGGACCAGTATAGCTGCCCGCAGTTCCGGTAATCTGCGGAACCCACTCGCTCACGTAGTTCGGCAACGGCGAACCAGGGAGGAAGATGTAGTCGGTCGGGGTGACGAACGCACCGCTGAGGCCACCGATAAGGTTCGTGCGGCCAAAGTTATTCGGATCTCGGATGGCCGCCTGAGGACCAAGAACCTGGTCAACGGGCGGGCTGAGCATATTTCCGAGAGCATACGGGCCGATTTCGGATCGGGCCGAGTCGATCGCGGCAGAGGTTGAAAGGAGATTGAAGTTCCCGTTGTTCGGGTCGATGAACGCCGGGTCGCCGAACACTGCGTGTGTTGTGCCTGCACCGATGCTGGCGTTATTGAAGAAGAGGTCGTTCTGGCTCTGTCCGATCACTCGGTTGGTGAGCGTGAAGACGGGACCAGTGGCCCCATCGTAGATGTTGTTCATCGACAGGTAGTAGACGTGCGACCGCGGGTTGGTGCTCGTCGGCACGGCACCGGTCAACACAACCGAATTCCCTGTCTGATAGAACGTGTTGTTCAACAGAATGAGCTGAGCGGGCAAATCGCCAGTTGTGCCGTTGTCTGACCCCTGTTGCGAGACAACCTGCACAGCATTCGGCATGTTCGAGAACGTGTTGTTGTACAGGAAGCTGTACGTGGGCTCGCTGGTAATTCCAAGCCGAGTCGGGAACGCGAACCCGCCTGAACCACCGCCGATAACCGATGCGGCCAAGCTGTTGTGACCGTGGTCAGCGTAGAAACCTGTACCGCTAAAGCTCGAGAAGTTGGAATTCGAGAGAGTGATCGAACGCGGCGTATTGAATTGCGACGAGTAGTCGAGCACTCCGTTGACGTTTGCCGGCTGGCCCATCTCTTGATTGAGATACTGGTCGCCGAGATCGACGCCCGCAGTCGTGTCGGTGTTGACAATGTTAACGATCCCACCACCCTGCTGGATGATGTTGCTCATGTAGCGGATGTCGGCATTGTCGATGATGCTGCCGAGACGCGGGTCGTAAAAGTTGAAGCTCGTGGCGCCGAGCGCACCGAACTCGATATTGCCGCCGTCGCCGGGGGCCGGCGCGGTAGTGTCACCAGAAATTGCCTGATTCATCGTCACGCCGCGCACCGTCGTACCAACGGTGCTGTCGTGCATCGACGTGATGATGACAGGCACGCGTGCCTGCCCGGTCGTCTGATTGGCGCCGATCCCGACGAATCGGAGAGCGCTATTGACACCTGTATCGACCAGAGAGTCTGCGCTGGGATCAACGCCGTTATCGACGCCAGAGATGAAGCCAGCACCCTGGTAGCCTTCGATACCAATCGTGCTGCCCAGAACCGAGGGTAGCGAAGGAACGGCGCCATTGATGTTGAGGAGTTTGACGATCGGCGACTCACCCGGCTTTCCGATGACGGAGCCGTCCGCCAGGATCGTTCCCGGAAGATTCGCCTGAACTGTCAGCGTGACTCCTGGTGCCGGTACGGCTTGGGGACCCGAAGCTGCGCCGATTGGTGCGCGACCGTTTGGTCCCGGCCCAAGAACGATTGTTCCCTTCAGGATGTACGTCAGGTCTGTGAGGCCCCAGACCGAGTTTACCGTGAGAAGACCGTTGCTAGTGTTGATGAGACCGTTGACCTGAGCCGCGCCAGCAGTGTCGGACGTTACACCCAAACCATTGTAATCATTGTTCTGGAAGACGTTGCCGCGAAGGAACGGATTTCCTGATTGCAGTGGCCGAAGCGGATCAGCAGCGAGAAGGCCGTTTGGCGTAGTCTGAATCGGCGTGTCGGCGTTTGAATACCAGTTGTTGTTGGTAATCGAAACGTGCGTACCCGTGCCGTTGGAGCCCGAACCGCTCGCTCCGACAAACTGAAGTGCGTGCCGCGGTGTAGAACCACCGGCGGTGTTAACCAATCCACCACCGAACTGCACCGTCGTATCGTTAATGACCGCGACTGCCGGCGAATCGATCTGGATGCCGCCCCAGCGCGAGGCGTCGGGAACGTTCCCCGTCGTCGGCTGCAGCGGACTGTTCGGCCCCGTGTTAGCCGAGTCCGACGGCGCGACGATTTGCGTCGCGAGTCCGGTCGTTGGATCGAAATACTGCGTCGATGCCAGGTTGTCGAAGATCGACGTCAGCACGACGTTGGCGTCGCTGTTAGGATTGGGCTTGAAGTTCGGATTCGGTTGCCCGTTCGGAAGCGTCGGGGCAATCGCCGGATTGATATCAAACTCATTGATATACGTACGGCTGCCGATATTGATGCTCGCCTGACGCGAACCGGTCCCGAAGCCGACGACTTCGATACCCGCACCGGATGACAGCTTCACCATCATGCCGGGCTGGATGTAGAGACGATCCGGCTCACTCGACGAAACACCGCCGGTTTCTTCGAGGAATAGACCGCCAACAACCATCGGCGTGGTGAGGATGTAGGGGTAGGGCGAGCTCAAGGTGAAGTTGCGCTGGCCGCCCGAGGTCGCGGGGTTAATCGGGTAGTTGATGGCGTTGGTCGCCTCAGCTACACCGTTGACTTCCGCACGGATGTAGATGCCGTTGAGGCTGTTCTGCGAGAAGTTAACGTCGCGAACGAGCGGGCCGCGAGCCGTCGCATCTTCACGCAACGAGTCGACGTTCGCCGAGATCGCTGCCTGTGCACCTCGTCCCAGACCGGTCTGAGAGATCGAGGTGTTGGTGATCGCAGGACGGGCGTTCTGCAACGTGATCGCGTCGTAGCGGAAACCGATCGTCTGCGGTACCGCACCGCCGCCGAAGCTGATGTTGGCGAAATTGATCACCGACATGGCATCGTCGGCACCCGAGATCGCGTCGACACCACCAGGCCCCTTGAGGCGGTTGTTCTGAGCGGTGTTGGCCGTCGTTTGAAGCTGGCCGGGGAACGTCGACGAGCGGTTGGTCTGGTCGAAGTTGCGGAGCAGAATACCGCCCCAGTCGCCGCCACGCGCGGTTGTGTTCCCCTGGTCGCCGTTTGTGTCGCCGGCAATCGCGTCGTTGAGATAGGAGGTGAAGTTCACCGCCTGACCGGGGTTTGCACCACCTTCAACCTGGATCGCCGAACCCTGGTTCTGAACGAGGATCGAAGCGTTCAGCAGCTTGACGGTCGATCCGGGAGCGAAGACGAGGGTCGTCATCGCGGGGACGGAGACGCTGCCGTCGTTGGCAATCGCATCGGTACCCGACGGAGCCTGGATGACAAACGATTGGGTTGCGGTACCCGGGATTGCAGGAAGAGCGACGACAACCACCGGGCCCTTTGCGGAAGCGACCTGGGCCGCGTAGAGTGCCGAACGATGGAAGACGCCCGCATGCATGCGGTCGTAGATCGGATTGAAACCAGTTCCGAAGTTCACCGACGAGTTCAGGTCGCCGCCGTTGGCCGCAGTGTAGACGGCTTGCGGAGCGAGGGTCGGGAACGGATGCGCGATGCTGCCGTCCGGAGCGTTGGCGGGGTTGAACGGGTCGTCAGGCGCCCCCGGCTGGGCGTAGATGATGTTCGCATTGGCCGTGATGACGTAGCCCGTCAGGAAGGCACCGCCAGGCGTACCGTCGCCGGAGAGACCGACGCGTTCAGCACCGGTCGGCAGCAGGTCCTGGTAGCTGCCGTCCGCGGTCTGGTTGCCCAGGAACTCGCCGTCGAGCTGATTGCCGAAGATGTCGAACACCGCCGTGTTGAGCGACGTCGAATTTCCGGTCGTCTGCGTCGAGTTCGGCAGATAGAGGCGGTAGTAGTCGGGGCTGAGAACGAAGTTGTCGGGAAGCTGGAGGATCAGCTCGTCGTTGAAGCCAGGATCGGCCGGGCTGGTGGCTGCGGGGTTCGAGCTCGCGAGCGTCACCGTGGTGCCGGCGGGCAGAACGCGGCTGTAGCCCGAGCCGTCGTCGTTGATGCCGAGGCTACCGAAGTTACCATCCGACGTACCGCCCGACCCGCCGTTCGCGTCGGCCGACGCGATGAGCTGGACCGCGTTCGTGTAGTCAGCATTCGGGTTGAGCGGGTTCGAGAAGTGAACAACGAACTCGTTCGGCGGAGCTTCAGCGCGAGGCGTGGTGCCGGGCAGGGGCACCTCGAAGTACGACCGCGGACCGCTGATCGTGCCGTCGGGGCTGACGGCGTCGACATTGGTGATGAACGTCGCTTCGGGCTGATAGTTGAACATCAGCTTGTAGTCGGCCGCGACGCCCGGCTTCGTCGGATCACCGGCGAGCAGGTTACCAGCGGCGTCACGCAGACCGGAGAAGCCGGGTTCCTGCGTGTGAGCAACGAAGATGTAATAGCCCTTGGGCAGGCCGGACGAGAACGTGAGGTCGACGTGGCCGGTGTAGGGCTGGCTCGTCAGCGTACGGACGGTCGTCGAAACGAACGTCGCCGTCTTGATGAACTGCGACTCGTCAGCGAGGAACTTGCCGTTCGCATCAACCTGGTACAGCGAGTAGTTGCTCAGGTTGTTCGCCGTCGCCGGGTCGAGCGCGGGGAAGGAGAGGCTTGTCGGCACTGCGAGCGGGTTGCCGAGGTTCGACGGCAGAACCGAGTCGCTGAAGAAGACCGAGAGATTCGACAGCGAGCTGATCGTCGCACCCTGCAGCAGCGAGGCACCGCTCGGGTGGGTCGAACCGGTGTCCATGCCGGGCAGGGTGGTGTCAACCCGGAACGACTGGTCGAGGAGCACCGAGAAGCCCGGCAGCGGCGGGGCGTCGGGCTGAGCAATCGCCAGGAAGCGAACGCGATTCAGGCCGTCCGGCAGCTTGGCCAGACCGGCAGGATAGACAACCGTGAAGTTGCCGTTCGCGTCTGTGGTGACAACGGCGTCGTACGAGCCGGTGAAACCGCGACCTCCTGGTCCGATGTTGAGGTTCAGCGTGCCGATCGGCAGCGGCTGGCCCGTGATCGGATCGGTGTGCTGAAGACCGTTGAACTCGACAAGAACGGTCACGCCTGCGGCCGTTCCGGGGAAGGGCGCCGTGATGTGACCGGTGAACGTCGGGCGATTGACGTTCGTGTTGTTGTCGTTCGCGATGCCCGAGTCGGAGCCGGCGGCGAGTCCGACCGACGTGATGATCGGCGCGGTCAGCGTGCGAACGCCGAGATCCTCCACGAAGCTGCTGTAGACCGGCTTCGCGGGCGGGGCGGGCGGAGTGATGCCCGACGGGAAGACACCATTGAACTTACCGTTCAACGCGTTTCCAACCTGGTCGGTCACGCCTTGCGTCAGCACGTTGCCGCCCGAGTCGAACGTCGGCGAGTTGACAACGAGTGCGTAGTGGTCGGTCGGCAGCAGGGTCTGCGGCAGGCCCGAGAGGTCGATCGTAACCGTCTGCGTACTCGCGTTGTACGAATACTTGACGCGCGAGTCGTTCGTCACGATCACGTTTGCCGGGTTATTGTTGAACCCGTTGTTCGGACCACCTGCACGAACGAGCGCGATGTTCTGCTGGTTGATCGTCGACTGATCGATCTGCTCGCTGAACGCGATCGTGATGGTGCGGCCGTTGAAGGTCGCGTTCGTGATCCGCGGCGAGGTCGTGTCGTTCAGCGTGAAGCTGTCGGTGAACTGAGAGACGAGCGAGCCGTCTTTCGCCGTGATCGTGCCAGCATTCACCGTGTCGGTGAACTTCGCATTCGCGTTCGCCCCGGCTGCGCGGGTGAAGACGAACGGGAACGAGACTTGGGTTGGGAAGTTGGGGTCGTCGACACCCGTCGGCGTGCCCAGCTTGACCGTCACGCCGGTCGGGCCGGTCACAGTCAGCGAGTTCGAGTTGATGCTCGAAAGCTGAACCGCCTTGCTAAAGGTGACGACCAGCGAGTTCGGGGTGTTGGTATAGGTCAACCCACCGCCGGGGGTGATCGAATTCACAGTGAGGCTGCCGGCGGCCAGTTGGACCAGCGGCACCACGTTTCCGGAACCGGGGTTATTCCCGCTCGAGAGGAGTCTGCGGTCTTCAAGCCCTTCTCCCGCTGGACGCAGCCGCTTGGCCGTCAGGGCTTTTCGCCGCTTCATTTCCTGCTCGCGTCCCTTCCCGTTGAAGCTTCCCATCGACAAACTCCCCGGTAAGCCCCGAAGTCCTGCCTCTCACGCCGTCAGCCGCACAGGCCCAGGCCGCGAGAGCGAACTCGAATGTTCAAGGTGATCGAACCTAGCGCCCCGATATTCGCGTTTGACTAGCCAGCCGCTTTCGAGACCATCCCGGTCCCCCGCGACTCACTCCCCGCCACCCCTCCCAGGGTCGCTCGCCTCAACCTAATCGCCCGTCTCTCCGCAACTCGCAAACCACAATCACCAGGGAATCTCTGATCATCGCAATCGACTCAATCTGCGTCAATTGCCCAAAACCTCGAGACTCACGGATCGCGACTTACGGATTTACCTTCTCAACCACGACAGTCCAATCGGCAAGATTTGACTGAGTGACTGCATGCACTCATTCAATCATCGCCGGTGGCCTGCGGGCCGTCAAGTGACTTCTGGTAGAATTCGCGGGAGGTGTGGATTCGAGGGGACAGACAGGAGCGAACTCAGGTGTTCTGCGCAAGGGTGCGCGGCGAGTGGATCATTCGAGTGTGATCCACAGATGGGCGAAGTCAAATCGGCGGGGTAGGATTAGCTGGGCAAACCACGGCTGACTTGACGGGCGAGACTCGCCGAAAGGCCTGACCACGATGGACCTAGCGCGATTCCGCCACCGGCTTTTTCCCGCCGTCCCCGTTCTGTTCGACAGCCAAGGCAACTTGATGCGCGATGCCCAGCGAGCTTACATCCGCTGGATGGCGGCGCAACCGATCGGCGGCGTCGCCGTCTGGGCCCACACCGGCCGGGGCCTCAAACTCGACGACGAAACTCGTGTGGTCGTCCTGCGCGATTGGCGCGAAGGACTTGGCTCCGACAAAACACTGATCGCCGCGGCCGGTCCTTCGCCCGATGCGATTCGCCCCAGCGATGTCATCGGGTCGGCAGTGACGATGGCGAAACTCGCCGCAAACAACGGTGCCGACGCCTTGCTCGTCCATCCTCCTGCGCGATTCCGCGGGCTGCGTGACAACGACACGCTCGTGCTCGAATATCACGCAGCGATTGCCGAGGCTGGCCTGCCGCTGATCTTGTTTTATCTCTACGAAGCGGCTGGAGGAGTGTCGTACAGCCCCGTTGCGCTAACTCAACTGCTGGCGCGAGACGACGTGGCAGGCATCAAAATTGCCACACTTGATCGCGTCATCACATTCCAGCAAATCGTCAGGCTGGTCCGCGACGTTGCCCCCACGAAAATCCTCTTTACCGGCGAGGATCGTTTCCTCGGCTACAGCCTCATGTGCGGCGCAAACGCCGCACTCATCGGCATGGGCGCAGCCTGCACAACGCTCCAGGACCAGTTTCTTCAAGCATATTGGTCAGGAAATGCACACGCGTTCCTTTCTCAAAACGACGCTATCGACGAACTGGCACAGCATACGTTTATCAGTCCGATGGAAGGATACATCGGCCGCATGCTCGTGTGTCTTGTCCATCAAGGGATCATCCCGTCTGAAGCCGCGCACGATCCCTGGGGACCAAAGCTTGGCGCTCTCGAGTACCAACAGATCGCCGAGTGCCTGGCACGAATCGGCCAGGTGGATGTTGCATGAACGCCACATCATCCAGTTCGTTTCCGCATCCTCCGCGCCTGCTTCCCGAGACACCGACGCTTGATGCTAAAGTTGCGCAAGCACTTGAGGATGATTATCGCAACTTCGCCGAGCACGGCCTTCCGCACAATTTGGAAGACTATGTTTTGCAACGGTATGGGATCGATCTGAGTAGTCAGTACGCTGGCCGGCCGATCAAGAACCCGTTCGGCAAAGCATCGGGCCAGCTCACGCTGAACGCGGGCCAGATTGACGAAGCTGCGAATGCGGGTCTCGGATTCGTCGTCCTGAAGACGGTGATCGCCGAAAACGCCACTGGCGAACGCTCGATGGGTGCCTGGGCGATTCCCGAAGCGCGGATGGTCGTTGAACCAATCACTGGAGGCGACGGTCAATCGGGCTGGACGATCACCTGGAATGGTCGCGGCTGGCCGGGAAGCCTGAACGACTACATCCAACTCGTCCGTGAAAGCCACGCGATCGCTGCTCCGGCTGGGATGCTCGTCGTGCCGTCCGTGAAGTATCACCTGCCTGGACCCGACGAATCGACGTGGCGCGTTGACGAGTATCAATACACGACTCAGCGGCTTGTTGAAGCAACCCCCGATCAGCCGCTGGTCATCGAGAAGGATTTCTCGCCGACGCTCGCGGGTAACGATCGTGCGGCTTCGCGTGCCACGTTGGAATGCTGGCTGGGCGAAGTCGCCCCACGCATTCGCGAGGCAGTCAAAACGCCGACCGTCGTGGCGATCAAGGTCTTCAACTCACTCGACGACGACGTTTTCCAGCTTCACCTGCTCGAATTGCTGCATCGCCCTGGAATAGGTCGGCCCGATGCCCTCGTGTATGCGAACAGGCTGTTCGATCCCGCAAAGGAGTTCGGCGACAAGCGAGGCGTTGCGTACGGTGGACCAGATCTCAGCACTCGCAACTTGAGAATTCTCTCATCACTACGAATGGCGCAGGCTCGCGGTGAAATCGCCAGCCCGTCTCCGCCCATCAGCGCAACCGGCGACATTCATTCCGGTCGAATCGCCGTGGAATATCTCCTATGGGGCTGCTCGAGCTTTCAAATTCACACACTTTTTTGCTTGCCGACGAGCGAGTTCGCGATGAAACGCGGCAGCAAGCTCGAAAGAGCTTTGCATCGACTTTACTTCGATCCGCGCGAAGGTTTCATCGCCTGGATGAAGTATCTTGCACATATTCGCGGCGTCAATTCAATTTCAGTCCGCGAAACCGCGGAGTGGGCAAACGACGTCTACTAGACGCTGGCAAAACCATGCTCATCGACGATATCAAAGCATACTCCATATTGATTGAGCCGATTGTCAACGCCGTAGGTGGGCCGGAACCAGGTGGATTTGCCGATTTGCAGTGGGATGGAAGCGACGCCGAATGGAATGCCATGTTAGATGATCCAGGCGTCATCTTTCAGAACAATCGGCGCGTATTTGCCCTCATGAGAGTGAGCGAAGACCTTCGCTACTTTGCAGGAATAAAAGATGCCGACGGCGCAAGTTACATTCACGAGGTCGGCACATTTAGTTCTATTGAACTTGCCCTGAATTTCGCGGAGCTTTTCCTTGTCAACGAATTCGAGCTTCGCGGTCTCAAATCTCTCACCATGATGATTTGCGACTGGAGCGAATTCTGATCAATTCCAGTCGAGACCGGTTTTCTCAGGCACTGATCCCCAACTCCGCAAGTTCGCGCAAGAGTGTCGGTGTATCGCGGTAGTGCAGCGCAACAAGTCCTGCCGAACGCGCTCCGTCGATATTCACTTCGACGTCATCAATAAAAATACATTCACCCGCCGGTCGATTGGCAATTCTGGCCGCGGCCTCGAAGAAGCCAGCATCGGGCTTGATGTATCCCACCTCGTACGACAGCACAAGCGCATCGAACAGGCTGAGTACATCGTCGAACTGTTTGCGGTAGTGGCGGAAATGCATGTCGTTGGTGTTGGAGCCGAGGTACAGCTCGTAACCGGCGGCTTTCAGGACCTTCACCAACTCGTGAACGGTCTCGTTTGCGCTGAAGATATCACCCCAAACGGCTGCGAATTCTTCGTATCCGACGTCGATTCCCATGCGCGCACATAGCTCCGCGTGAAAGGCTTGCGACGTCATCTTGCCGGCTTCATAGACTTCGAGCAATTCCATGAATCCCGCGGCGCGGGCTCGCGCCAGGAACTCCGCACCGCTGAGCTGAATCGGCCGGCCGAAGTGCGCGCACGATCGGGTGAAGTCGAAATGGGCGATTACGTTGCCGAAATCAAAAATCAAGGCAGGCTTCCGACTCATCGATCAGGCATCCTCGTATTCGCCAGGCCGCGCCAGATGGTGGCGTCGACGCTTGGTCTGTAAATCTTCGCCGCGCCGTCGAGCGTCAAAACATGAACGCCCTCAGCGTGCGCACTTGTCGCGCCCATTCCCGCAGATTTACCATCGTCGGCCACGCATGATGGCTCGACGTTCGGTCGTATCGCGTGATGGTAAAGCGTGTTCGTCCAGTTCGATAAGAGCCACGACGATCCCGCATCGCTCTTGCGTGCGGCTGGATTGGCGGCAGGGCAAGCGTCGGTTCCAATTGGCCCTGGTACAAGCGAATAGTCGGCCAATGGTTCGGGCCGATCGCTCCCCACGAGTCGCTCGGAAAACGCGGCTACGAACCCGATCCCTTTCCCTTGCTCGATTTCGCTCATGCGAATTCGTTGGCCAGGCTCGAACGCGCCGTGGAGACCGTCAAACGTGTCGCCAGTCGCGGCGCGATAGCTGATCGGGGCTGGATGGGATCCGTCGTTCGCGCCGGGATCGCTCGGGCATGCGAATCCTCGGACTGGTCCGGCAGTTGGCGCTTTACCCGCCAATCGTGGCGCAACTTTGCGATCGCGAAGCCCCAGAAAATCGGGCTGTTTCAGCTCATTGAGCATTTCCGCCAGCGGACTATCTTCGCCATATCGCACGGGCGGCAGCGGGCCATTGCCCTGTGTGTAGAGCGACAGCGCCATGCCGATTTGCATCAGATTTTTCTGGCAACCGGTTTTGCGAGCAGTCTCCCGGCTGCGCGGAATGGCGAGCATCGCATAAAGCATGACGATGCCCACCACAATCACGGCGATGATCACTTCAACGGCGCTTAGCCCGCGGCGTTTGGGGCGAATGGTCATGGATGATTCCTGGAAAACGCTTGGGCCTGACACAAACGTACAGGCCGGCGCCCCAGGTTGACAAGCCTATTTCGCCTCGAAGACCACGTCGGCCGTGCCGATATTTCCCGCCGCGTCGGTCGCACGCACCATCACCACGTGCGTTCCGGACTTCAACTCGGCAAGCTTGAGCGTGATGGTTTCGCGCTGGGCGTCGAAGAGGCTGTCATCCGGAAAAATCGGCCGCCAGTCGCCGCCGTCGATCGCATACGCCGCTTTGGTGAGGCGTGTTGCGTCGTCAGCGAGACGAATCCTCAAAGTGGGCCCATCGCCCTTGCGCTCGATTGCTACTTTCGGCGCTTCGTGATCGATCAAGAACGGCTCGCTCTCGCGATCGCGAGTCAACGCGTCTTCAGGACGATTCGACAGCCGGTCACTCGCGACCAGGCGCACACGATAGAATCCACCGGGAACCGAAGTCGAATCCCATTCATATTTCGACTCGGTGACGGGATTCTCCGTGAGCGCAATCCAACTGGGCCAACCTTCTTTTTTCACGAACAGGCGATATTCGAGTTCGTCGCCATTCGGGTCAGAAGCGTCCCAGCGAACCGTCAGCTTCGCTTGCTTTGTCGATCCATCGCCGGCGGAGATATCGGGCACGTCGAGCTTGGTGATTTCGGGTGCAAGGTTTTCAGTCTGATATCGCAAAGCAACGGTACGCAACTCGGGCGTGATTGATGGATCATCAGTCCGGAAGATCACGCGGAATTGCGCGAACCGTCCGGCCGGAACGCTCGGGTGCGAACCTTCACTGAGTGCTTGCTCGGCCGTCCAGGGCGACCAGGTTTCATCAGGCTCGCCTACTTGGCCGGACCGCAATTGAACCGCAAGCGAACAGCCGCGCGGAACGTCGGCTTTCCAGTTAACCGAGCCAAACCGGCTGATCAGCTTGGCGTCGAGCACGTCGGACGTGAGCGACCCGACGGGCACATGCCCCGCGCCAAGGCGAACGACAGTACCCGGATCGCCAGTGCCAACAAGCAGGCCGCCATCGCGATCATCCGCCAACGCCAGAATTTGCCCTGAATCAAGTCGGGCGACTTGCGCGGTCGAGCGGCCGGTGCCGCGCAGTTCGTAGAGGATCCCTTCAGGACCCGTGCCAACGTAGAGTCGATCGCCCTGAATGGCCAGTGCGTGAACGAGGAAACGACCACGGAGAATCTCGCGAGCCACGCCATCGGCACCAATCCGATAGACCGCGTTTTCTCCAGGGGAGGGGGGCTTCGGCGCGGCGGTTCCACCGCTGAACGACGGCCGATCCGCGGGCCGATTTTCCTTCAACTGTGGCGCATCGGCCGCACGCTTCGCTGTTGATGCTTCAAGCGGTGTCGCGCTGCTGCCGCCGAGCGAGCTTGTGCCACCACCGAACAACGACGACGGCCGGCCCGAGCCAGAACCGCCGCTCGATTCCACAGCCGTACCCGCGAAGACGGAACCATCGGGGCCAACCGTCAACGCCCGCACTTCCGATTGTGGTGCGTCGTAAACGACCGAGACCTTGCCATCGGGCGAAACGCGGTAGATTAACCCTTCGCCATCCGTTCCCGCGAAGACGGAGCCATCGCCCCGAACCGCGACGCAGAGAATGTGCGAGTGCTTTGAGTCGAGCAAAAGGGACCACTGTCCCTTATTGTCACGCTTCCAGAGTTGGCCGGTGGGCCCGGTCGCCGCGTAGAGATTGCCACTCTTGTCGGTCGCGAGATCCCAGACGTATTGCACGCCAGGCGCGGGCCGCGCGGCTTTCTTGGGATCATTCAAATCGACGACCAAACCCGATGGGCCGGTGCCGACGAAAACGTGACCGTCGCCGGTCGCTGCGATCGACAGAACCTGTGTGTCAGTGGCGTCGTAGGCGACTTCCCACTGCTCTTTGACGAGCTTGAAAACCTTCCCCTCGTCGCCGGTCGCTGCGTAGACGTTTCCCTTGAGGTCGCGAGCGATGTCCCACACGCGGGCCGCTGTCAGCGAGCCAACGGGCGTGAGCGGCCGACTCAGCGAAACCTCGCCGTTATCGGCAACGACAACGCGTTCCTTCTTGCCGCGGTTGAAGGCCGACGCACTATCGTGACGCCAGGTTTCCACCTTGGAGGCGAGGCAAGTCGCCGCCCCGAACAGACCCAGGCCGCACGCGAGCGCCAGCAGCGATCGAGGGGGTGGCGTCAAGACACACCTCCATGTTCATAGGAAGGAGATTTCAGCGCGCAATGCGAGCGCACGGCATGAATCGTAACCGTTTCAACGCTGCCCAGCCAGACTTACGCCGCTATCTCGCACCACGCTGAACCGCATCGATTGACTCCCCTCGATAACCCAGGGAGTTTCGATGGTTTGTACCTGATCCGCCCTGATTTGCGGGTCAGGCGTTTGGCGGGATGTGGAGAAAACAGCTCGGACGCTTCCCGGCAAGTTGGGCAAAGCCTGGCCTTCAACCGACAGCCCCTTATCGGGGCGTTGAACGTGGAGCGACAGCGACTTGCGATTCACCTCAACTTGCGCGCGAACCAGTTTGAGCAGATCAGCGGTGTCGCGCGGTTCGAGAAGTTGCGGATCGTTGCGGAAGCGGCGGCGAATGCTGCTGCTCATATCGCAAATGTTGAGGTCGTAAGTTCCTTCGGGGAAGTCATTGGGCAGCTTCATGGCGATCGTCAACGTCTCACGATCCCCTTTGAAAGGCTTGACCGTAACCAGTGCCTTGACCGTCTGGCCAGGCTCGACGCGATCGCTCGCCAGTCGCACGGCTTCCACAGTCGCGGTCGTCCGACCACGCGCGACCTCAACCTGTGCCTCGATTCCTTCAATGCGAATCGGCGCTAGCGGGTTGCGCGTCAGCAGGCTGACGATCGTTGCGACGGGTCCGAACATTGCTTGCGGCCCCATCGGCCCCGAGTAGCGCGGGCCGCTGATTGCGTCGTCGAGTTCAATCGTCTGGCCGCCCTTGATGACGATTTTCGCCCGCAACCGCGCGGTGAGTTCGGAGGGAAGTTCCCCCTCGGTATCGATCGCGTTCGAAAGCACGGCCATCACGAGCGTCGGCATCAGGTTCGGCTCGCGGACGATGTTCACGCGGAACGTCTGCGGCTCGGAATAGCGTCCGCTCGTCACTTTAACCGTCATCGGCAGCATGTCGGGCCCTTTGCCCAAACGGCCGGCGACACCCGTCGACACGTCGGTATCCATTACTCCGACGGTTTTCAAGGGTGAGCCCATTTTCATGCTCACGCTTGCTCGCGGATAAACAGTGTGAATATAACCTGTCATCAACGGAAACTGGCAGGCGCCCAGGCTCATCATGGGATGGCCAAAGCCGTAGACACGATCCCCTTCAACGTGCGTCACCGTGCCGATGCCTGAGATGTCGAAGTCGCCGGTCACCATGGCGATCGACAGTGGAGCACCGGGAACGAGTGGCCGTTCGCCCTCTTCCTTTTTGATCCGCTCGGTCGCGCCGCCGCCTGCCATCGGAGCGAGGCCGATGGGACTGAGTCCGTCGGCGAGGATCGCCAGGGCACGCGGCGAAAAACCAGTCGCGGCGACGGGCGTGGCGATCGGTTTCATCCCGGCGAGACCAGCCCCCGAAACGGCGACCGGCTTGCTAATCGCCGCATCCATTCCGCTCAGGCCGTTCGCAATGCCATCGGCATCGAAATGAAACGCGTGAACCTCGCGACCTTCAGCGCCTTCAGCCGCAAGCTGGCGATCGCTGGAACGGGCGTACTGCACCATCTGCGAGAATGGGGTCACACCGGCGATCGGGTCCTTGGCGAACTCCCACGCGAACGCGACGGCGCCCAGCAGCTTGCCATCAATGTAAATCGGGCTGCCGCTCATCCCTTGAATGATGCCGGCGTGCTCGAGGTTGCAACCTTTGAGGCGGCAGAGAATCATGTCGCGCCCGGGTGTAACGCCCTTCATCACGCCCAGAACCTCGGCATCAAACTCCTCGAGCTTGGTGCCGACCATCACCGTCCGGCCTTTCCCCTTCATGCCGGGGCGAACGTCATCAACGTTCCAGTACGTTTTGGGGTCGGGCTCGGCGGCGCGGGTGGATTTGACCTGCACCAAACCCAGAAGCGCAAGTATGAGCGCGAGCAGCAACGATCGCTTGAGAATAACGCCGGGCTTCATCTCGAGGGCTCCCCGAAAGCGTCGGACGTGGTTCAGATGGGGGAAGGCGAGGGCCGCCGATCAGAGAGGAGGGTATCGGCGACGGCAATCGACTTCGGCAGGCTGTCTCTCCAATCCTAGAGTCGTCCCATTTTCGAGTCAACCAATAGTGATTTTTTCGCACTATCGAAAGATTGAATAGTCGATTCGAGGCCAAATCGACATTCGAGCCATCGACGAGCGGTGGAGTCTCATGCTCCTGAATTCCGCCCCGCGACGAAACCTTTTCCCTGCGAAGGAGTTCCGTCAGGACTGGCCGTCGGACGATGGCGATGAAGGGGGCGACGCATGCCCATTCTGCTGATGAAGTGCTGCGCGTCGACGAGCTTCGACGTTGCTACGGAGCTCGCTTTCAATGATCGCCAACCCTTCGTCGACGATTTGCTGCCGCTGCCGACGGGCATAAATCCGTGTGGCGAGCATGTCGAGGGCCGCCAGGCCGAGGAGCGCGACGAGGAGAAACGCTACGCCAGACCAGATCTGTATGAACTTGAGATTCGCTTTTCCGTTGATCCGCGTCGGCATCTGCCCACCGACTGCGAGGGCAAGGCTGAGGATGAGGAGCACGATTGTACCGATCGCGCGCCTGAGGTCTTGAAGCGCGAAGTACTTCTCATCACGCGGAAGAAGCGCTGGGGGCCGGTGTCGCGCTTCGCGATATTGCCGATACCCCAGGAACACTGCGGAGCAAAACACCAGCCCAGCCAGAATCAGGCTCACAGGAGCAGTCGCATCGTCATGAGGCGGCATAGATTGAACCCAGCTCGCAAGATTCTTGAAGTGCCGTCAGCGTAAAACGTGCAGGCGCAAAAAGCAAAGGCTCTTACTATCAATAAACGTCGGCATGCGTCAATTGTTGCTCGACCCAGTCGCTCCTTCGCGCGATTTCTCGCAAAGTCGCACGAATTTCCGAGGCCTCCACATGCGCCAGCAAAAACGTGCGTGACATGATCAGCATCGGCACGCCGTTCACGCTCCGGACTGATAACCCGCCGTACGTCAGCTCGGAATTGAGTTTCAAAGCGAATTCGTAATGCCGCGGCTCGGCCGGGCAGCAGACTGAGAACACCGAAAGTAAGCGTTCCTTGTGCCGGCCGTGGCCCACCTCGACATAAACTTCCTGCAACCGGTCCTTGGGCAGCTTGAAAATGATCCGGTGGTGGTCGCGCGCTCCTTGCACGAAGCAGTCGAGCCCGTCGGTCGCCTCGGCCACCAGACTTTCGGTGTCGAGCATCTGGCCGATCACCGTGCCAAGGTCTTCTTCGAGGTGCTCGGCTGAGTCATGCCGCCGGTTCGGATCCTTCGCAAGGCAGCGGTTGAGAATCGCAGCGAGGTCGTCGTTTACCTCCGGGGCGATCGCGCGAATGTCGGGGGCAGGATCGTTGCGATGCATGTCGATCAGGTGCGAGATCTTCTCCGCGGCGAACGGCAGACGGGCGCTCAGAAGGTAGTAGAGCATCACGCCGACGGCGTAGAGGTCGGTCCGCGGATTCGCCGGCGAGCCTGCAAACAGCTCGGGCGCCATGAATGTGGGCGTTCCGCCGACGCTTGTACCTGCCAACTCGAAGTCTTGAAAGCGGCGGACCAGG
This sequence comes from uncultured Isosphaeraceae bacterium, assembly GCA_945957605.1. Lineage (GTDB taxonomy): Bacteria > Planctomycetota > Planctomycetia > Isosphaerales > Isosphaeraceae > CAMFLR01. The sequence continues at coordinate 168,111 of CAMFLR010000001.1, read as the reverse complement.
CCAAAATCGGCGAGTTTCGCTTGCTGGTTGGCGGTCAGCAGCACGTTGGTCGGCTTGATATCGCGATGCACCAGACCGGCGCGATGTGCGGCACCGAGCGCACTCACAACCTGATGCACGAACGTCGACGCGCGCATCGGGTCGAACGCCCCCTCACGCACCAGCTTTTCCTTGAGCGTGACGCCGCCCTGCACATACTCCATCTCGATGAAGTTGTACCCGCGATCGCTCCCCAAGTTGTGCACGGTGACGATGTTGGGATGCACGAGGTTGGCGACGACCCGCGCTTCTGACCAGAACTGCTCGCGCATTTGCGGTGTGCGTATCAGCAGCCCCGGATTCAGCACCTTGATCGCACAGGCGCGCGCAAGAGCAAGGTGCTCGGCCTCGTAAACTCGGCCCATCGAGCCTCGTCCGATCACCGCGCCGAGGCGATACTGCGCCAGGGCCCGGTGGGCGAGGTCGTCCACGGCGGGAAAGCCGTCGTCGGAGTCGAGTTCCGCGATCCGGCTGCCATGAAAAGCAACCGTTTCGTCGCCATATTGGGTCATGCAATCGCCTGAGAAGGAGCCACGCCGGCCGGCGGAGGAGGTTCGCCCCACGCTAAGTGTTCGCAAAACCCGTGAAAGGGTCAAGCTCGACCAAGCGTTTTGGCACTGTCGCTTACCAGTCCCTACGAAGCCCAGCCTCAATACGCCTGAACTACCCCTGAATTTGACAAACATTTGGCGAATGTGTGATGCGTTGCACGTTCCACCGTGATATGCTTCACTTTTGTTTGAGATCTAGCCGGGGGAGACTGCGGACCTTTGCAAAGAGGGGGCGCGATGAGCGGATCGGACGCCAACCATGCTGCGCAGCATAGCCACTCCCACGCGTTCGGCGGTTTGAACGCGCGGAGCCACGAAGGACTTGTGGTTGCAAGCCGGCGCAACATGCTCAAGGCTGGACTCGCCGGGATGGCGGGCCTCAGCTTCGCCGACGTCCTCCGCGCCCGCGCAGCGGAAACTTCTCCGCTCAGGTCCAAATCCAATTCGGCGGTAATCCTGCTCTGGATGACCGGCGGCCCCAGCCAGATTGACACCTGGGACCCCAAACCGAATCGCCCGCTGGAAAACCGCGGCCCGTTCGGCGTCATTTCGACAAAGCTACCGGGCGTTCAAGTTTGCGAGCACCTGCCTAAACAGGCAGCGATGCTCGATAAATTCACGCTGATTCGTTCAGTCGATTGCAAGTTCAGCAATCACGAGCCGAACAGCGTGATGCAAACGGCCAACCTTCTTGCCGAGCCGCGAGTGAATCCCGAGGCCGAAAAATACCCGGCCATCGGCTCCCTCGTCTCGAAGTTTCACGGGCCGAATCATCCAGCGATGCCGGCTTATGTGGCGTTCCAGACCTCGCGATCTCACATTCCGCACGCTGGCTATCTCGGATCAAAATACGACCCATTTCTCGCAAATGCCGCCTCTCGACTGCCAATCTACAACAACGTCGGCGTCGACTCGGGCCGAATCTCTCAACCATCGACCTTCCGACTCCCTTCAGGCCTGAGCCAGGAGCGATTGCTCGACCGCCGCAGTCTGCTCTCCGACCTTGATCATCTCAAACGCACGCTCGACCGCTCGCCCGAAATCGAAACGATGGATCGCTTTGGGCAACAAGCGGTTGATCTTTTGCTGGGCGATCGCGTCCGGAATGCGTTCGACCTCTCCCGCGAGCCGCAGAAAATGCGCGATCGCTACGGCAAACACCTCTGGCACCAGCAAGCGCTTTTGGCGAGGCGGTTAGTCGAAGCGGGGGCAGCGTTTGTTACGCTTGACCTCAGTTATCACACAGCCTCGGGTACGTGGGACAACCACGGCGATAACATTCCCCCGTATGGTGGCATCAGCAAGGGTCTGAAGCCACTCTTACCCTTATTTGATCACTTGATCACAACACTCGTGGGCGATCTTGACGAGCGCGGGATGCTCGATAACGTGCTCGTGATCGCCATGGGCGAATTCGGCCGTACGCCGCAGATGGGCACGCAAGGGAGCACCGACGGCCGCAATCACTGGGCTGTCGTGATGTCAATGGCCCTGGCCGGCGGTGGGATGAGGCACGGGCAGGTGATCGGCGCGAGCGAGGCGGATGGCGGGCATATCAAGGATCGGCCCGTCACGCCCGGAGATCTCGCAGCAACGATCTACAAGCACATGGGTGTACCGATTGATTCTCAATATGTCGATGGAACCGGACGGCCGCGTTATATCGTCGAGAATGGCGGAATGCCGATTGCGGAGTTATTCTGATATTGGGTCACGATGGATTTCGAGGTGGCGGTCGCAATCCGACCGATGGGGTAGTCCACCAGTGTGCCCAAAGTGACATTAAAAACACTGGTCGAGTACGCCAGTGGCACCCAGAAAAGGCTGACCCGGGCGCGAATACCGCTTACCAACCCGGATCTAACATACGCCTTGAAGTCTGCGTAATACAGAACGAGATGACCTGGCGCCAGGGTCGCGCCAGGTCATCCCATCAACTGATCAAGGGATGAACTTGATCCCCTTGGCGTTCGTCAGATTCACGTTTCCTGCGGCGTTTCGCAGGAAGACGTTGTTCGCGACGGTAGTGCCGCTGCTGTTACCAACAGCAATCAGCCCGTAACCAATCTGATTGTCATTGGCACTGTTGCCAAGCGCCGGCGTTGGGCCACCCACGAGCAAGTTCTGGGCGTTCACCAGTTCGATACCATTCACCTGGTTCGAGTTGAACTTGTTCCCTTGCACAACGGTGCCGCTCAGGTTGCCGGTCAGGTAGATTCCGTCCGAGCCGTTGTTCGTGACCGAGTTACCGGCGTCGGCCGAGCCGATCGTGTTCTTGCTCCCGCCCAAGACGACGATTCCGCCCTTGGGATTCGACTGCACGTCGTTGTTGAAGAGCGACGTACGGCGCGTGTGGTCGAGCACGATCCCCGCACCAAAGCTGCTGTAAACCTTGTTCGTCTCGGCGATCGACCGACCACCGATCACATTGCCCGACGTTCCCGGCCCCACGTAGATCCCGCCAAGCCGATTCGGCAACGCGGTCTGTCCTTTGCCGCCGACACCAATAAAGTTGTCGAAGATGTGGTTGTTATAAGCCGAGCCGTTGATTTCAATGCCGTATCGCAGGTTCGAGGAGAACGTGTCCTGAGGCGCGACCGATTCCTGGAAGCCACCGATGATATTGTCGTGGGCGTGTCCCGTGATCAGCAGGCCATCGCCAAAGTTCGGCTGTGGAGCGTTGAATGCCGTCACCGTGCCGCCGGCGACATTGCTGATCTGAACGTCGGTTGCGTTGCCACCGAGTTCGAGACCGTTGCGATGATTGCCCGAGAGAATCGACGTGAGGACCTGGCTTCCCTTGCCGCTCGCGGTGATCAAGATACCGTCGCCACCGTTGGCCGCGACGCCGCCGAACGCGAGCACACCGGCAAATGTGTTGAACGACAGGAACTTCGTGGCCGAACCGGTCACCTCGATACCGTTGCCCGTGTTGCCGGAAATCACGTTACCCAGCGGGATAACTCCGCCGACCACGGTATTCACCGTTCGGCCCGAAACGAGCAAGCCGTCGCGGGCGTTGGGGACGGGTATCGAATTGTTGGCGTCGACACCCAGGAAGTTCGCTTGAATCGTCGTGTTGTCCGAGTCGGTCACACGGACGCCGTTCGCGCCGTTGCCGCTGACGACGTTGTAGTAGATGAACGGATCCTGCAGCACGGAGCAGCCGATCAGACCGTTGCCGTCCGCCTTCACGATCGCCACACCGTCTTGCTTGTTGCCAAGCGGGGCTTCGCCGGTCACGGTCGTGCCGATGAAGTTGCCGCTCAACTGATTGGCCGTGGCGCCCTTGGTGATGAGCAAGCCGTTAGCCTTGTTGCCCGAGATGATATTTCCCTGGGCCGGCCGATAGAAGACGCCGTTCGTCGGATTGTTACCGCTGGTCGCCACGCCGCCGATCAGGTTATGTGCAGCGGGCCCGGTGATCAGAATCCCGTTCTTGCCGTTTCCACGTTTCTGCGTGCCCGAGACGTCGGTACCGATCTCGTTCATGCTGACGATATTATCACTCGATCCGTAGATCCCAATCCCGTTGCCCCCGTTGCCGCTAATCACGTTCGACAGCGTCGTGCCAACGTTCACCTGAGCCTGGTAGGTGAACAGCGGAACTTCGGGGCCGGCGGCAATTCCCACCACGGCGTTGCCGTAGATCGAATTCGCGCTCGTTACGCCGATATTGGCGAAGTTGAGGTCTTCCCATGTTCCCACGCCGAACGTGCCATCGTCGTTGCGGCGAACTTCGACTACCGAACCCTGCGCCAGATTGGCGGTCGAGCCAACCTGAACCGAATCGGCGACGAGGTTGTAGATCCCGCGTTCGACGCCGCTGATCCCCTCAAAGTGCGTGAGGAATGTCGTGCCCGCGGCACCGTTGGGATAGTTGAATCCGGTGAAGTTGGTGAAGCCCTTTCGGGGATCGTAATCAACGAGATATGCCGCACCAATCGGTGCATTCTGATCGTTGACATTGTTCACAGCTTGCACGCTGTAACCGCCGCAAATCGTGTAACTGCCGTCGGCGTTTTGCCAGATGCCATAGGCCGTTACGCTGGTTGCGCCGGGAAGCTGGATCAGCGTGAAGGTCTTGGTTGAAAGGTCGTAGATGAACGCCTGGCCGGCGCCGAGCGATTGGCCGTCGGACGTGGGGCCATCGAAGTTGCCGACTGCCAGGCCGCCCATGGCGCTGTGGACGTAGGTGTATTTCGCGCCGGGGTAGTCGACAGTTTCGTAGTTGGCGGGATTGTTGAGATCGTTAACCGTCCCCTGGTAAACGAAGCCGTTCACTTCAACCGGAGACGTGGCGAAATCGGCGTTCTTGTAGACTCCGACGAGTTGAAAGTGCCCCGCGCCGACACCCTGGCTGGCGTTGTACAGGTTGTTCACGCCATAGACGCTTGTGGTCTCGGCGCTGGGATAGTTAACCGTGTAGCTCGAACCGTGGCCGTCGATCGTGCCGTCGAACAGCAGGCCGTTGTTGCCCGAAGTTCCGGTGATGTAATACTGTCCGCTCGTGTCGGCGCCACGAATGCCTTGCCAGAGGCTGACGGGCTGAGTCGGCACGTTTTGGCTGGTGTAATATCCGACGCTCTGGATCGGATCGACATGGCCGATCACATTACCGCGCGAGCTGGCGTTGATCTGCACGCCGTCGCCACGATTGCCAAGCACCGTCTTGCCATCGGAGGCGAGGCCGATGTAGTTCGATTCGAGCGTGATGTGTGACGCATTCAGCGTGACGCCCGCATTCTTCGCATTGACGAGCGACAGCGCCTTGAGCGTCGAGCCTTGCGAACCGGCGTTGAACCGGAAGCCATCCCGACCATTGAAGTTCACCGTCACCAGCGGCGAAGACGTGTTGTAACCCTGCACCGTCGTGCCGTCGATCGTGATCGGGTCGGTAATCGCGGGTAGTGACTGGTTGGTCACCTTGATCACGAGAGGCACGGGGAAGGCGATCGTGTCGGGCCCGGGATGCGCGTTCGCTTCGTTGATCGCGTTGCGGAGTGAGCCAATCCCGCCGTTGAGTGCGTTATAAACCAGATAGACCGTCAACAACTGGCGCGTTTCGAGCATTTCAACCGAACGCAAAGCGGCCCTATTCGCACGCCCAGTTTTTCGTGAGCCGCGGCGATCGATATTTTGGCTAGAAAAAGCGTTACGTCGTTTGAAGATCATCGATTTCGACCTTGAATTGGTGGTGTGTAATCGCGAAACGGTCGGTTCAGCGATGCCGTTTCCCATCCCGCAACTCGACGAAAACGTCTCAGTTGCGAATCAAGCAAGCTTAGAACATCAATTCTCGAAAAATACAGAAAATGGGATATCTGGATAAACAATTCAAGCAGAATGGATTTTGATAAGCTAGTGCGTTGTCGCCAAAAAAAGTGAAGCGGGTTGCCGGCCTCGGAGATCGGTGCATGAAGCGTTCGAACAAAATCAGAGCGGCGCGCATCTAAGCTTCGAGGGTTCTGCGGCCGAGGCCTTTTTCCGGCCGAGTCTCACTTCCAATTTTGCACACATGAAGGGCAACCCATGTCCACCCTACTTTGGCTGGCTGTGATCTCGTGCGCGCAGTTTGGAGGACTCGGCGAAATCGACCCGGCCACGGGGATTGTGAGGCCCGGCGCGCTGCCCAAAGCCGAGCAGAGCAAGATCACGAGTGTGACGGTCTATCAGGGGCAGGCACTCGTGATCCGAGAAGTGAGCGTTCCCGAGGGCGAGGGAACCGCTGAGATTGTGATTACCCCTTTGCCGGCTGGAGTGGTTGATACGTCGCTCTTCGCCGAAGGGAGCGAAACGGTACGCGTGCTGAGCACACGGTTCCGCACAAGGGCTGTGAAGCAAGACACCCGGGCGGAAGTGCGCGAGAAAGAAGAACAACTCAAGAAGCTTCAAGATGAGGCGCAACGACTTCAAAAAGAGGCCGCGGTGCAGGAACAGGACCTGGCGTACCTTCAAAAGCTCGAAGGCTTTACTGGAAATTCTCTCAATAGCTTGACCGAAAAGGGACGTCTCGACAGCGAGGCGATCATCACGCTCAGCCGCTTCGTGATGACGAACCGCGAGGAAAAGACGAAGGCCGCCAGCGAGCTTCGCGAACGAACGCGTACCAATACCGAGGCGACCGAGTTCATTCGTCGTCAGCTCAACGAGTTGTCTGCCGGCTCGGCCCGTACCGAGCGTGACGCCGTGGTCGTGATCAATCGCCTGAAGCGCGAGGCGTCCAAGTTCCGGCTCGGCTATCTCGTGAGCGGCGCGGGTTGGTTGCCGCAATACCGCCTCCGCGGCGGGGCCGACAACGCGCCGGTGCGGCTCGAATATCTTGCCGCTGTGAGCCAGGTGAGCGGTGAATCCTGGACCGACGTTGAGATCACGCTGTCAAACGCCAAACCCTCACTCGACGCCGCACCGCCCGAGTTTCTCCCGCTCAAGATGGCGGTTGCCAAGGTTGTGGACAAATCGCCGACCGACGACAACAGCGAGCAGTCGAAAGCCATTCTGGCAGCACTCAATGCGCCGCTCACCATGGCCTTCCCCAATGAAACACCGCTTGAAGACGTGGTTAAATATATCAAGCAGAACACCGTCAGCGCCACGTTCAAGAGTGGATTGCCAATCTACGTTGATCCAATCGGTCTTCAAGAAGTCGAAAAGACTTTGACGTCGCCACTCACATTCGACCAGGAAGATCTGCCGATCAAGACGTCGCTCAAGATGATGCTCAGTCAGCTTGGTATGGTCTACAAGGTGAAGGATGGGCTTATTGTCGTTACCTGCCCAGGCGATTGGGACATCCCCGACGCGCTTCCGTCAGACGCGTCACGCTTCCCTGCAGGATTCGGCGGAATGGGGATGATGATGGGGTCGCGGCGGCCGGGCACCGAGCTCGAATTCGGCGCACCGATTCTGAACCGCGACGCAGCGAGAGACCAGGCTGTCGAGCTCCGCATCGCCGAAGGCAAACTCGAGGATCAGGTCGAGCCAGAAAAGGACAGCCCCAGCATCTCATTCAAGATCGGTGGACGCCTTGATATCCCCTCGCGGCGCGATCCGCAATTGCTCGAAGTGACTCGCATCGAGCTTCCCGCCGAATATCACGCCAAGGCGGTCCCCGTCCTTACCCCGCGCGTCTATCGCCTGGCGAAGCTGACGAACAAAAGCGAAACCGTTCTGCTCCCCGGTGAGGCGAGCGTGTATGTCGGCAGCGATTTCGTCGGCCGGATGAAGCTTCCACTCGTGGCAGCAGGCGAGCCGTTCATCGCGGGATTTGGCGTCGATCCTCAAGTACAAGTCGTTCGCCGTCTGATGAAGAAGTCTCGCGTCATTCAAGGTGGGAATCAAGTACTCACATACGAATTCCGTATCGGCTTGCGAAACTACCGTTCGACACCGGTCAAAGTGCAACTCTGGGATCGTCTGCCCAAGCCTGAGGGCGAGGCGGTGCTTGTCAATCTCGTGAAAACCTCCAACGAGTTGAGCGCCGATCCGATGTACCTCCGCACTTCCCGCATGGACAACATGCTGCGATGGGATCTCGACGTTCCGCCTGGTGCGATCGGCGAGAAGACGATGTATCTCACCTACGAATTCCGCCTCGAATTCGCTCGCGACTTGCCGCAGCCGAAGTTTCTTTCTGGTGACTTGAAGGAAGGCCCGATCGGCGGCGGAGCAATGGCAGGGGGCATGGGCGGTATGGGAGGATTTCGTAGCGTTAATCCCGAGCCGGAGTGATTGAGTTTCACTCGCATTCAAAAAGACAATCAGCGGTTGCGCCAGTTCCCCCCCGGCGCAACCGCTTTCTTACATCATTAACAATCAAATCATTTACGGATTTCACCGCCAGCAAGAATTTCAGACCGTCAATTTGCGACGACGAGCAATCCCAACGGCCAGCCCCACGCCGCCGAGTCCGAACAGGACCAGCGAAGTTGGCTCGGGCACCGCGGCGGTGCCTGAAATGGTCACGTTGTCGATCCGGTCGGTTCCGGCCGTGCCAACTGTCCCGCTGTTGGCTGAAACGGTCGAGGCGTCAACCAATCGAATACCGACGATTCCGTCGGGAAGGTTTACGAGGGGCAAGGTGTAGATAGACTGATTGGTGCCCGGGCTCCATGTCGGGTTGGGAGCGGCGTTGGCCAGCACTGAATAGACGCTGCCCAGATTGGAGTAGTTCGTCCCGTCGACGCTGGTCTGAAGCTGGAAGTCGCGTGGGCCGGTGTTGGAGCTAGTTTGATCGAAGACGAGCGTCAGATTTGTGAATCCGACACTGCTAAAGGTGAACTGATAATAGTCACCGACCGCCCAGGTATTTGAGCTAAACGAGTGCGTCGAGCCGTTACCTGCTGGCGTGCTGTAAACAGTCGCACTCGACGTGTGCAGGCCGCTCGCCTGGCCCACACCCACTTCCGCGGCGAAGGGACCGGCGGTTACCGGTTGCGATGTTTCAAAAGTCCAGGCAGCGATGACGTCGGCTCGCGCCGTCGACGCCATACCTAAAAGCAAGAATCCGATCCAAACAGATCGCATGAATGAAATCTCCTGAAGTACAACTCCGATAACTCCTGGCTGGCGGACAATAGGGTAGTCGGAGGGACCACAAGAAGCATGAAGAGTGCGTTAAATGTAATTGAAGTATTTGCTAAATGTGAGAGCTTAAGTAAGTGCTGAGCTTATATCGATACCAAGTTGGCTTTATCTGCATCGACGTATTAGTTTACTTCGCGGAATCGCACCTAGATTGGCAATGAGCTGCCAAAAAAGCCGTTGCCACAGGTCTCATTCTCGGGCGCGGATTGACGCTTCACTTCGGAGAGACAACAAGCAAGGTCTTAAGAAGCGTTGTCGCTGCGTCTCATGCAAGGGGATGGTCGTCTGTTGGCTTCTGCATCCGAGCTTGAAGCCGAGCCTTGTGGCGACGCTGCCAAGAGTAAAGACCCGCAAGAATACATACAAGCGTCAATATGGGGCGTGTAAAGTTCTTCCTAACATGCTCGCGACGAAACTTTGCCGCTTCCTCGGGTGTAAGCTCGATCGCTCGAGGCAAATGAAGTTTTGGCGGATCGATCTCCACGAGGCGAATGTCGTCAAACCACGCCTGTCCGGTCACGGGACACTTGGGATATCCAAGCCGCGCCGCGACTGTGACTTCGCCTCCTTCGTTCGCCTGGAATTCAAATTCAACCAAAGTCCAGTCGTTCGTTCCCTTGAGAAATTGACTGTGTTTGCTGTGGCCAAGCCAACTGAGTGATGCGCCGCCGTCTCCTGGACCTGCAGCAACGACATCTTTTGTTTTGATGTAGCCGCTCATGCGATAATGATGATCGGATTTCACTTGCACGAGCTGGGCAACGCGTACTTCGTCGGGCTTTCCTTCAACTTGTATGCTAAGCGCACGCTTGCCTTCAAATATGGGCGAATCGACGACCGTCGGCCGAGAGTTCGGCCCGCTGTTCATCATCTGATTCCAATTCGGTACACCAGCAACTTCGAATGACCCATCACGCAAAAGATTCGAGAAACTAGCCGGCCGATCACCGGCCTGTAATCCCAAATTTAAATACAGTATTAACCAAAATGCTTTTAAAACAATCGCATTAACGCACGTAAGCATAAAATGAACTTTGACCGAAGATTCTGCCGCGTCTCAGAAAAGTCCGGGCTCGCATGAAATCGAGCCCGGACTTGGTGTGTCAATTCAAATGCGTCAGACGTTATACGTTGTCGACGCCGTCGTGCCGCCGCGGCCGGTCCAGTTCGTGTGGAAGAACTCACCGCGCGGCTTGTCGGTCCGCTCGTACGTGTGGGCGCCGAAGTAATCGCGTTGGGCCTGCAGCAGGTTGGCGGGCAAGCGGCCCGAGCGATAGCCATCGAAGTAGGCGAGGGCAGAGGTCATCGCCGGGACGGGGATACCCAGGCTCACAGCGGCCGAGCAAACGCGCCGCCAGCCGACCTGCGCCTTGGTGATCTCTTCCTTGAAGTAAGGATCGAGCAGCAGGTTCGTCAGGTTCGGGTTACGGTCGAACGCTTCCTTGATCTTGCCGAGGAACGCACTACGGATGATGCAACCGCCACGCCACATCAGAGCGACGCCGCCGTTGTTGATCTTCCAGCCCGATTCCTTGGCCATCGCGTTCATCAGGACGTAGCCCTGAGCGTACGACACGAGCTTGCTCGCGTAGAGAGCCTGCTCGATGTCGTTGATGAACGCCTGCATGTCGCCGGACATCTTCGGAATCGGCCCTTCGAGCACCTTGCTCGCCTCGACGCGCTCTTCCTTTTGAGCCGACAGGCAGCGCGAGAACACGGCCTCGCCGATCAGCGTCAGCGAGATGCCGAGATCAAGCGCCGACGTGACGGTCCACTTGCCGGTGCCCTTCTGGCCGGCGGTGTCGAGGATCTTATCGACGAGCGGTTGGCCGTCTTCATCCTTGTACGCCAGGATGTCGCGGGTGATCTCGACGAGGTAGCTGTCGAGCTTCCCCTGATTCCAACGACCGAAGACTTCGCCAATCGCGGGGGCGTCCATCCCGGCGAGGTCTTTCATGAGCTGGTAGGCTTCGCAGCAAAGCTGCATATCGCCATATTCGATGCCGTTGTGCACCATCTTCACATAGTGCCCGGCTCCTTCGTCGCCGACCCAATCGCAGCAGGGGGTGCCGCCATCGACCTTGGCCGCGATCGCCTGGAAGATCGGCTTCACCGATTCCCACGCGTCGGGATTGCCGCCCGGCATGATCGACGGTCCCTTGAGCGCACCTTCTTCACCGCCCGAGACGCCGGTGCCGACGAACAGCAGGCCCTTTTCTTTGAGGGCGCGGGTGCGGCGGGTGGTGTCGGGATAGTGGGTGTTGCCACCGTCGATGAGGATGTCGCCCGGTTCGAGGAACGGCGCGACTTCTTCGATCACGGCATCGACGGGCGCACCCGCTTTAACCATGATCATGACCTTGCGCGGGCGCTTGAGCGATGCGACCAGGTCCTTCACCGTGTGAGCGCCGACGAGCTTCTTCCCCTTGCCGCGACCGTTGACGAATTCGTCGACCTTCGAAGTTGTTCGGTTGTAGACCGCCACCGTGTAGCCGTGGCTTTCCATGTTCAGAACCAGGTTCTCGCCCATCACGGCGAGGCCAATCAGTCCAATGTCGGCGGTGGGTTCGCTCATCGCGCTTCGTTCAACCTTTGCATGGTGAGAAAGTTGAAGGCAAATCGCAGCCGCCCGGAATCTCCCATTGCGGGCCGCCGCGCTCGGAATTTCGCAGCCAAATAGTCTAATCTTCTCTTCCGCCCGGGACCAGACCAGGCCAGCCTGCCACCCATCAACTGAACACTCGAATAGGCTACCAACCGTGTTGCGCAACCTGAAACCCTGTCTTGGTTTATGCCGATTGGCTGCGAAAGACGCATAATCATGACCATTGAGTTCTGATTTCCGGTCAGTATCGCGAGCAATTGGCACGCGATGTGCGTTCGGTCTTCGCGGCTGTGAAAGTGTCGTCCGTTGAACGGTCAGGTTGCCGGAGTGCCGGCGGGGGAGATCGTTCAACGGCAATGAGGGGTTCTTAACTGCGAGATGTGTACGACATGAAAAGCGCTGATGGTGTTCTCGAAGGCACATTGGAGAAAGTGCCGACCGGAATTGCAGGACTGGACGAGGTCACACGTGGGGGCTTTCCCAAGGGCCGCCCGACTCTGGTCTGCGGTAGCGCAGGAAGTGGCAAAACGCTGCTCGCGATGGAGTTCCTCGTACGAGGCGCAACCGATCACGGTGAGCCTGGCTTGTTCATAGCGTTCGAGGAAACCGCAGAAGAACTCGCGAAGAACGTGCAGTCGCTCGGGTTCGAAGTGGCCGACCTCGTCGCCCGGAAGCTGATCGACATCGACTATGTTCATGTCGATCGCAGCGAGATCGAAGAGACTGGTGAATTCGACCTTGAAGGACTTTTCGTCCGGCTCGGATTCGCAATCGATTCGATTGGCGCCAAACGCGTTGTGATCGACACGATCGAGGTCCTTTTTAGCGGCCTCTCGAACACGTTGATCCTGCGTGATGAGATCAGCCGGCTGTTCCGCTGGCTCAAGAAAAAAGGCGTCACGGCAGTCATCACTGCCGAGCGCGCCGAAGGAACACTCACACGACACGGGTTGGAAGAATACGTCTCCGACTGCGTGATCTTGCTCGACCATCGCGTGCACGACCAGATATCCACGCGCCGGCTGCGCGTCGTGAAATACCGCGGCACTGCGCATGATACAAACGAATTCCCGTTTCTGATCGACAACGACGGCATCTCGGTTGTGCCGATCACTGCGGCCGGCCTGACGCACGAAGCGACCGACGAGCGGATCTCAACCGGCATCGCCGAGCTCGACTCCATGTTCGATGGTGGCGGCTATCTCCGCGGCAGTAGCGTGCTCATCTCGGGAACTGCAGGCACCGGCAAAACCAGCCTAGGTGCTCATTTTGCCGAAGGCGCCTGCGAGCGAGGCGAACGATGCCTTTACTTCTCTTTTGAGGAATCGCCCAAGCAATTACTTCGCAACATGCAGTCGATCGGGATCAACCTCGGCCGATCGCTCGAATCCGGCAAGCTCAAGATCTATTCCTCGCGTCCAACTCGATTCGGGTTGGAAATGCACCTTGTCACACTTCAACGACTCGTCCGCGAGTTCAATCCGACGGTAGTTGTGGTCGACCCGATCAGCAACTTCCTCGCGGCGGGAACGACGATTGATGCACATTCGATGCTCGTGCGCTTGATCGATTTGCTCAAGGCGCGAGGCATCACAACAGTGCTCACGAACCTGACTCACAAGCGCGATTCGCCTGATGAAGCAACGAGCGGAATTTCCTCGATTATCGATGCATGGATCTGGCTTGAAGACTTTACGGAGGACGATGAACGGCGGACGTCGCTCGCCATCGTGAAAGCGCGTGGCCTGCGACATTCTCGGAAGATTCGCAACTACAAAATCACGAGCGACGGCGTCAAACTCGCGATAGAGAGAGGTGGAGAGGCAACAACGTGAGAACGCTCGTGGATTGCACGATTGAACAACCACAATGGTTCAACGACCTAAGGAGTGTGTCATGTCCGATACAAGCGAGTGGGACACGATCGACGAAACCTGGGATCTCTGCCTCTACGTGGCTGGGCAGACCGCAAAATCAGTCACAGCATTTGCAAATTTGAAGAAAGTTTGCGAAGAACATTTAAATGGGAAATACACGATTCAGGTGATCGACCTGCTGGTGAATCCTCAACTTGCCCGCGGCGACCAGATAGTGGCGATTCCCACGCTTGTTCGCAAGCTGCCCGAACCAATCCGCAAGATCATCGGCGACCTCTCCGACACGGAACGCGTCCTGGTCGGGCTGCAACTCCGTCCCGCAAAATCGCAGGCAGAGTAAACCAATGGCGATTAGCAACGCGGACTCTCCACCGCACGGTGATATCTCCACTCCCACGTTGGACGGTGAACCGGCGTGGGAAAAGTATCATCTCCGATTGTTCGTCAGCGGTATGACTCCGCGCTCGACTGAAGCCATTGCGCGCATCAAGGCAATCTGCGAAGAATACCTCGAAGGCCGTTACGAACTTGAAGTCGTGGATATTTATCAATTGCCCATAAACGCCCGATCGCACCAGATTGTGGCAACTCCCACGTTGATCAAGCTTCTACCACTGCCTTTGCGCAAGCTGGTAGGCGACCTCTCGGACAAGCCGCGAGTGTTGAAAGGCTTGAACATCGTGGAGTGAAGGAGACCGGTCACGTGTCTTCCGACTTTGATAATGACGACGTGGAATCGCTAAGAAATCGATTGGAAGAAGCCGAAGAGACTCTGCGCGCGATTCGCAATGGCGAGGTTGATGCGCTGGTTGTAAACGGCCCCAATGGCGATCGCGTTTTCACGCTCCACGGCGCCGATCATCCTTACCGCGAATTGATCGAGTCGATGCAGCAAGGCGCGGCGACGGTAAGCGTCGCCGCCGTTATCCTCTACTGCAATCGTCGATTCGCCGAGATGGTTTCGCGGCCGATCGAGCGCGTGATTGGTGCGAGTGTCACCGAGTTTCTCCCCCGTGCGCACCGCGCTGAATTCCTCGAAGCGCTCGATCGCGGCCGAACGACCGGCCATCATGGAGAATTCGAGTTCGAGTTCGACAATGGCGACCGGCTTCCCGTACTCGTGGCGATCTCATCGCTCATCGTCAACGACGAGCTATCAATTTGCATGATCGTCAGCGACCTGACGGAGCAACGCGAACGCATGTCGTTGCAGGAAGCGAATCGCCGCAAGGATGAATTCCTGGCGATGCTCGCGCACGAACTTCGCAACCCGCTCGCGCCGATTCGCAATGCGCTTTATGTGCTCAAACATAGCGGCGATGATCCGTCGTACTCGGAAAAAGTCCAGGGTCTGATGGAGCGCCAGGTTTCTCACCTTGCGCGGTTGATCGACGACCTGATGGACGTTTCGCGAATCACCTCGGGCAAGATTGAGCTGCGCAAGGAAATCGTCGAGCTAAGCACCGTTGTGCACCGCGCAGTGGAAGCGGCGCGGCCAATGATGGATGCCAAGAATCACGAACTTTCCGTGTCCTTACCCATTCAAACCATTCGCCTCAACGCCGACCCAACGCGACTCGAACAGATCCTGGGCAACCTGCTGACCAACGCTGCGAAGTATTCTGACACCGGGGCCGAAATTCATCTCGCCGCCCGGCTCGACGGCGACACTGTGGTCATCACGCTTACCGATAGCGGCATCGGGATCGCGCCTGAAAAACTACCACACATTTTCGACCTATTTGTCCAGGTTGAACGCCGGCTCGACCGCTCGCAAGGCGGTCTGGGGCTCGGCCTGAGCCTGGTGAAAAGCCTGACCGAGCTGCACGGCGGTAGCGTTGCGGCGTGGAGCGATGGTCTTGGAAAAGGGTCGCAATTCATCATAAGGCTGCCGGTTTTTCGCACCCCGGCGACTAGCGTGAAACCGACTCAACAGGTCGACGGCTTCTCGGTCGACGGAGTAGGGCTGCCCAGACGCAGGGTGCTCATTGTCGACGACAACGTCGACTCGGCCAAGTCGATTGGTCTGCTACTTAGCGAAGTCTGGCAGCAAGACACGCTCGTCTGTTTTGGTGGTGAAGAAGCGCTTGAGAAAGCACTCGCGTTCAAGCCGCACGTCGTGCTTCTCGATATCGGCTTGCCCGGCCTAAGCGGCTACAAGGTGGCGGAATTGCTCAGGCTGCGCACCGAAGGCGACCAGCCGCTCATTGTCGCAATGACTGGCTGGGGACAGGAGGAAGATCTGCGGCGGTCTCGCGAGGCGGGGTTCGACCACCACCTCGTGAAACCGCTCGACCTCAACACCTTGCAGAAGCTTCTGCGCGATATTCCGCCTCATCAAGGAGTGAGTGCCAACACCCAGTCGTGACCGTGCGCCGGAACGCTGGGTCGCGCAGTGCCTGATGCATCAGCCTTGATTTCGCCTGCAGAAGCGGCTTGTCCCTGAACCGTGTCGAATGACTCGACACGGTACATCCGCCCCGGTTCGAGCCCCTTGATCACAACGGGTTTGCAATCGAGCATATAAAACACTCGCGTGGCTGATGGATCGCCAAACGCGAGCGGCGGGAATGCAGGACGTGACTGCGGCATGCCCCATGGCGCGATGCCCATGGGGCCGATCTCGCGCGCAGGCTTGGTGTCTTCCGTATTCGCGCCCGTACGCCAACCCGGAAATTCGCTCTTTGACGACTGCCAGGAAGCGCCAGTTTCGATGCGCAATTTGTTGCCATCTGCGAACTCAATTTCGAGCGCCGCGGTCAATCCGGCCGGATTGAGTTTCACCGGCGCCGGCATGTTTTCTGCGCGGATCGCCAGGTGATTCACACCGGGTTTCAATCGCGTTGCGACATCAACCAACAGAGGATCGAGCCACGATCCGCCCGAGCCAACGGAAGCATCATTCACCCACGCCTCGTAACGATCGTCGGCCCCGAGTCGCAACCGAGCACGTTTGATTGCGCGATCGGCTGGCAGCTCAAATTTGCGTGTGAAATACCGCGGCGCAACAGGCGCGTCTTTTGACGAATCACCTTCCGGGAACCAGATCCACTTGCCGAGCGCAGGAGGTTGCGCCGCATCTCCACCGTCCCACGCAACCCACTCCGGATGCGGTTCAAACTTCGTCCAGCCGCGTTTTTCAAGGAACGCTTTGCCCGCCGCAATCTGGCCAGAACCAGGTAGCACCATCGCTTCATCCCACGAGATAAGGCCGTACGACCCTCCATGAGGCGACTTACCGTGCGGTTGCCCCTTGCGATTCACCTGCCAGATGCCATTCGCCCCATACGTGTGACCCGCTGCGCCCTCGGCCATGCAAATCCAGAACATCGCACGAGTCCATTCGGTGGGGAGACTGTCACTCAGCTTTTCGTAAGCCGCCTCACCGTCGATCACCGGCATTTTCGGCAATGCGGCGTACGACTCGCGAACTGCCTGCAACGTGATGCCTGCTGCCTCTCGCTGACCATGCGGAGTTTGCAGCATGTCGAAGTCGAGCAGGGCAGGATCATCGGTTGCGTGCCGTGATGTGTACTTGTTGATCGCCGTCGGATGAATTGTGACGGGCCGATGGAACGGGTCAGTGGCGCGAACGTATTTCATCACCTCAGTCCAGCCGTGAACCTGTTCGCGCGAGTCGTACGGGAAACCTTTCGCGAGGTAATAAGGCAAATTCGCCTCGCCCGCGACACACCAGACGACCGGCCAACTACCATAGCGTGCGATGAGATAACGCCAGTGGGCCTTCGCCTTTGCAACTCCCATTTCCGGCAAAAAATACCCCCACATGCCGACGATGCAGGGGGTGATTCCCTGGTCGACAAGGTATTGCAACCGCGCATCGGCAGCGTCGAAATACTCAGGGCGAATCCGCTCGAATTTTGGATCCCACGGGAACCCCGCCTCGTTCGCGCCTCGAGGATCAAACGGCGGCATGTCGGGATATAATCCAGCAACGATCTGGACGACGTTGAAGCCCTTCGTTCTGCGATCGGCGGTGAGTGTCGCGAAATCTTCGGGGAATTTCATGCGATGGCAGAGGCCCATCCACCATGTGTCGCCCAGCCAGAAGAACGGTGTGCCATCAGCATAGGCCATGTGCCGCTTGTCGTCGGCGACGCGCACAGGTCCAAGCTTATAGAGCAGATTCTCGCCCTGATAAGCTTCAACTTCGACGCGTCCAGGCTTGCCATTCAACTCGGCAAAGTTCGCCAGCGTTACATACGCATGAACGCCGATTTCGCGGGAGGCATATCGCACCTTCCACGTTTTGCCTCCCGCCCAGAAGGCCGGCACGCGCAAAGCCCCGCCTAAAGGAGTTTTGAACATGACGTCGAGTTCGAAATCCGTGAACGGGTCGTTCGGTACGTTATTCGCCGTGAACGAGATTTCGACCGGCACGTTCGCGCGAGTGTGGGTTGTATTCGTGGCGAGCGCGGCTTTGCGTTTTTCAATCACTTCCCAGGGATCTTTGGGAACCTGATCGGGATCAACATATTTCGCCAGATCGCGCATGGCGATCACCTTGTAGCCATTCTCGGCGAGGTATCGCACGTACGATTCAAATACCGCCTTTGGGGTATTCACCCACGAATGTGCCGTGTCCGGAACGCCGTGAAGCTGAATCACCGCGATTTTTCCGCCGCGCGCCTGATTCACCGCCTGCTTGAAGTTATCGAGCGTCCAGTTCGGTCGACCGTCGCCGGCCGACGGAATGAGCAGCGGATGGTCAATCCCCGGCTCATATGCGAATCCCTGTCCTTTTTCATAGGGATATTCCGGCGCACCACCGCGGCGGGCGAACTTGATTCCATGTTGTCGCAAAAGCGCGAGCACATCCTTATCGAGCGCATTGCCGGGATAGGCGAATGACACCGGTTTGGGAATGCCATGCTCGGCGCACTTCGCGTCGATCGCTGCAAGCTGCGCGAGCGTTTCTTTCGCGTCTTTCGACGATGGCGGCTTGTGGTCGCGCGTGTGGTTACCAATCTCGAATCCATCGCGATTCAGTTGGGCCACTTCTTCCCACGTCATGTAGTCGCGTTTATTCGTGGGGAAGTCGAATCCTTCGGTGATGAAGAACGTCGCGCCAAACCCGTGCTTCTTGAGCAACGGGGCCGCCACTTCCACATGCGACCGGCTCGCGTCGTCAAATGTTAAAACGACGAGCTTATCTGGTATCGGCTCGAGCGCTCTCGAGCTCGTGACGCAAACTAGCGCCATCATGATTGCAAGTACGATCGTGCGCATCGTGCGACTCCTCGTTGGCTGCGCGTCGATTTGATGACACCCGCCCAAAGCATAACCGTGCGGCCGCCACAGGCATACGACCGTCCGCAACTCGTGATAGACAAGCGAATTACGCAAACTCGCCGCTGAGCGGTAACGATCGGCGAGTTCGTGCGTATGTGGTGGGAACGGCGAAGAATGCCACAAACGGCTTTTTTATACCACGTTCAGGAATCTTCATGGCAAATGGCGGCTTATCCGTTAAACTTGGCCGACATTCGCCGCGAAACCCTCTCGCTAGCAACCTTGGCACAGGTTGAGAGCAGGCGAGCGGCCCAAATACGACACGTTTAATGACACGAACGGAGCTTGCGATGCAGGGTTCAAGGCGTGCGGCGTTGGTCATGCTGACCGGGATTGTGCTCGGCGCGTTCGCGGCAAGCGAGGCGCGAGCGGGGTTGGTCTATGAGAAAATCAATGGTGTCGATTTGATTTATGATAACGTGACACAAGTCACCTGGACGCGCGACGCGAATCTCTCGGGCCAAACGTTTGATTATAGCGGAGCGCAAACCTGGGCGAGTTCGTTAGCGATTCCGGGTTTGAACGGTATTCAGTGGCGACTGCCGGATGAGGCGGAATTCACCTCGCTCTTCACGAATCTCTATCCGTTTGGTGCTCCCGGATCCCCGGGAGCCGATCACAAATACGGCACGCAGGTTTTCTTCGGCGCGGGGACGAACGACTACGCTGCGAATGTGCAGACGTATTACTGGACTCCCGTGAGCGGCGTGAGTTTCAACTTCTTCTACGGCTACCCCAGCCAGGCAAACGACACCGATCTACTTCCCGTGTGGGCAGTCACCTCCGACACCATTGTCTCGGCCGTGCCTGAACCATCGCAGATTACACTCGCGATTTCAGCGATCGTGACGCTCGGTTTCGGAAGTCTTCGTCGCAGAATGAACGCGCGCGGGAATTAAGTCTCGCTCGTGTCGAGTGGTGGAAATCGGCGCGGCACGTTCGATGTGAAGTGTCGCGCCGATTTCCTTTCGTTTCAGACAGAAGTCTCAAATCCTTTCCGTGGCTCGCGGGCGAGGAACGCCTGGGCCTGAGGATCATCGACAATCATCTCTCGCGCGGGATCCCACTTCACCGGGCGGCCGAAACGCGCTGCGATGCCGGCGAGATGGCACGTCGTGAGTGCACGATGATGGCTGTAAACATCAGAAACCGGTTCCTTGCTGGCGACGACGCAATCGAAGAAGTTTCGCAAGTGGTCGACAACTGGTCGCCCCTTGTAGACGCGTTCGATCGCACCGTCCGGCAGCGGCTTCGATGCGAGCTCATCGACCGCCTTGCCTGATAGCTTGCCGCGCGCCACGAAGATGCTTCCCTCGGTCCCTTCCAGAGTGATGCCATTCGTTCCATCGTGGCGAATCTCAAGCTCCATGCCATCGGCGTATTTCGCGCGGATGAGGAACTCGGTTGCGGTATTGTAGCGCGAGTCGTCGGTCGGGAAACCATCCTTGAACGCGACGGGATGCTTCACCATCACGGGATCGACGGAGACCGGCCCCGTCGCGGTTTTGTCCATCGCCCAGGTGGCGATATCGACATGGTGCGCGCCCCAGTCGGTCAGCTTGCCGCCCGAGTATTCGTACCACCAGCGGAATTCGTAATGGCAGCGCGACCAGCTTTTGGTTTCGCCGTTATCGCCCGCGAGGTAGCGGAACGCAACCTGAGGCGCTGGCCCGAGCCAGAGATTCCAATCGAGCGTCTTCGGCGCATCGACCACCGGAATTTGGGGGCTGCTCGTCGCGGCACCGATCGAACAGGTCGCCTTCTTGAGCTTGCCAATCCGGCCATCGCGCACGAGTGCAATCGCTTTCAGGAACGTCATCTCGCTGCGCTGCTGAGTGCCGATCTGCACGATGCGACCAGTTTTCTTGGTCACCTCGCACATCTTCTTGCCTTCGTCGATCGTCAGCGTCATCGGCTTTTCGCAGTAAACATCCTTGCCTGCGAGCATCGCTTCGATCGCAATCTTTGCATGCCAGTGGTCGGGCGTGGTGATGTGTACGATATCGATATCTTTGCGATCGATGATCGCGCGGTAGTCGACTGAGGCATCGGGACTGTGGCCGCACCAGTCCTTCACCAGCTCAGTTGCAAGACCGCGGCGATTCGCATCGACGTCGCAAATCGCAACATAGTCGCCGAGCTTCCGAAAATCGGGCGCGGTGCCGTGCGGTCCTTTGAGTCCAGCGGCCTTCTGGCACCACCGGCTCCCCGTGCCGATCGCCCCGACGCGTGGGCGGTCGTTCGCCGCGACAAACCCGAGCGCACGGGCCGAGGTGCCGAGAGAAATCGCCCCCGCCCAGGCGAGCGAGGATTTGAGAACTTCACGACGATTGATGCGCGGCTGTGTCATTGGCGAGGCTCGGGTGAGAGTAGGTGGGTTTCCGCCGTCAATTTCACCACAAACGCGTGCCTTCCGCCATTTGGTCGATCAGCACGCCGGTTCGAGTGCCTCGACCGCTGCGACGATCGCAGGAATCGTCACGTGCTCTTTGCACAACCCGCGAAATTGCTCGCGATTGAGCAATCGCCGCGTGCGACAGGTTACCGTCACCGGACGAGGCAATGGGAACGAGTTCCTCGACCAGACGATCTCGTGCTGACGCAGTTCACCTCGGGAGTCGCGAATCGTTACGTCCGGCTTCACTTCAAATGTCGCACGAAGGTTGCGTTGTTCGTAGCCAAGCATGGCGAGAACTTCCCACTCTTTTCGCTCGATGTCGAAGTAGAGCGGCACCATCATCCGAACGTCTTCCGCCAGGTCGGGATCGTTCAGATGCCGGATTCGCCATGCACGGGCGTCGGCGCGGGCCGAATGGATCCAGGCGAGTTCGGTGGCGTCGGCGACTTTGATCGGCATTCCAATCTCGTCGTGCACGATCGCCCACGCTCCAACATAGAGACGTTCCATTCCAATCAACTCGTCGAGGATTGACACACCAGTGTCACCACTCTGCCGCAGGCAATTCTGGCCACGCAACGCATCTTCGCCGACAGTTTCGAGCAATCGTTCGCGCACGAAGCGATAGGATTGCGCACGTCTGAGATAATGCTCCGCCAGCGGCTCGAACGTAAGGTGCGGACTTACGACGAGCGGGGCACCGCCTGCGCGCGGAGTCTCCAGTTGTTTGATGTGCGTTTCGCGCGTAAGAGCCAGCAGCGAACGAAACAGGTCGCGGAGATCGGACTGATAAGAAGCATCAAACCGGAGTTTGGCCGCTTCGGGCATGCGCTCGGGAATGAGCAGCGGCTCAAGCGAGTGCACGACGTGGTCGTACCAACCGCTTTCACTCGTGGGTGCGAGCGACATCGTTCGATCGACAACCCGCGCAATAAGCTCGCCGATCAGGTCGAAACCTGGCGGAATTGGCGAGTTGCCAAACAGTAATTTTACAATCTGGCCTTCCAGCGATTCCGAAGCAGGGAAAATCGCGGAATCTGTTCGATCTTCCAAGAGCGTTGGACGCACAAACGGGTTCGTCAGATTCGCAAGCGCGAGAAGTCGTCGATAGCTTTCGCGCGTAGTTGCATCACCTGCAATCGCATCCGCAAGGAGGGTCGCAAGCGCCGGCTCGAGCGCAAGCTGAAGTGCCTTTCCCTGGCGGTAGATCGCACCAAACCGCGCATCCCACGAGTAGATTCCGAGCGGAATGTCGCCAGCACATTCCTGGCGGATTTCGCGAAGATGACGTCCTTTGCGCAACTTCAAAGCCGTCGGCCAGCCTTCTTCTTCCTCCGATTCGCCTTCAGAATTGAGCGATCGCAGCGCGGCAACCAAACCGATCGCCTCTGCAAGATGTTTTTCGTCTGGGTTCGCAGCCCACTGAGCGCGGAGCAATTCTTGCAGGCCACGAAGAAACGGCGCGCGGCCAGGGAACGAACTACGACCATCGTTCGTCAAAACTTCAATGGCCGCGACAATCCCATCGTCGACGACCTTCGTTTTTTGAGCCAAAACCGACGCCGCGACAAACCGATTTCCACGCCCGGGCATTGCGACGATGCTGGGATAAATCGCCGCCGAGTAGCTGCGTTTTGTGTCGAAATTGATTGTCCTGATGCCGCCGACATCGCTTCTTATGCCGACATCACCGCGCATCATTTCATCGTGAGTCATGTACGGATCGATGGCCAGACGAAGGACCTGCGGCCGCGTGTCGACGGCGACCTCGAGCTTATCGTTCCATCCATTGTAAGTGAAAAATCGAATCGCCATGATCCTTAACCTCTTCCGCTTCGAAATGATTGGCACGCTTTCAGACATCGCGTCGTGGATGAGGTTCGGTATTCGGGCAAGTTTCTTCTCGCCTTCCGTGCGCTTTCCTTCGATTTCGTGGCTCTCGATTGTCGGGTTTGATCGGAAGAGCCTTATCACGCTGGCGAGGAGAGCGTCATGCGATTTTCCAGCCCTAAAATCACGATCAGACGTCTGATGCTTCTCGTGGTACTCGCCGCGGTCGTCTTGTCCCTCCGCGATCAGACGATCTCCGCACTCTGTTTGGTTGTGCCATTCTTCTGGGTTCCGATCTCACTCATCACCTGGCCCTTTGATGGACTATTTACAGCCGATTCACGAAGATCGCCAACTCATTTATGGATCGTCATTCTGCCTCCCGTTGCGATTACTTGGTTCGCGTTCGTCTGCCTCGTCGCATCGCCCACTGGCTTGCTGATCGGCCTGTTTTTTTCCGCGCTCATGGTTCCCCCGCTGTTCGTGGGACACCGATTACGTGCACGACTACCGATAACGAGCGGTCACGCCGTTGGGGGATGGGCGAGCGTTTCTCTTTCAGTGCTACTCTTCGCAGATCGAGGCTGCCAACAAGTCGCGGCAGTGCAACTCGCGATGATCGACCTGGCATGGATTTCTCTCGCGATTTCTCTTCTCGCGCCTCAACTGCCGAGTCCAGAACCTGCAGACAACCCCGGAATAATAGTGCACTACGCAGGTTGGATTCTAATGGAACTTGTCGTCGTGCTCTGGGGTGTTTCATCTGCTAGAGTACTGAAATATTTCTAGCTTTATCATTCCTGAACCGCAACCACCATCGGGATCGCCCGAATGTCATTTACGCTCGGCAAAATCACAATTCGGCAGGCGATGGTGGCTGTGCTTGTGGTCGCCGTGCTCACCCCATTTCCTTTTGACGCTCTTGGCTACGTTTGCACGACTCTGGTTTTCTTCTGGATACCGTTTCTTATGCTGGTTTGGCCTTTTGACCGTCTCTTTGCAGACGAGCCGCGCAGTATTCGCAAAAACCTCTCAAACATTGCTGCGCCAGTCGCCGGCATCTTGATGATCATATGGCTCTTCCTGGGCGGATCGGGCTGTGCCCCGATCTACGTCATCGCAATGATTGTTTATAGTTTTGGCCCGGTGTTTGTCGCGTATCGGGTGCGCATGGGTAAACGAATCAGCGGCGGACACCTTGTTATGGCCTGGTGCGGTCTCGTCCTTTCCGCTCAAGTATGGGAGGCTGCTCCAATCGTTAGTCATCGGTCTATGGTGTTGCACTATACACTGATGTCAGAGTTCTGCCGGCTTACATTCTCGATTGCAATTATCTCGCTGTATTTACCCCGGCCCGATCGCCAAGACAAGGTCGCAACGATCAGCCATTACCTCGGCTGGCTTCTCGTCGAGGGCCTGATGGTCATCTGGGGTGTGGATGCCGCGCACAAGCTTGAATACCTTTGATCAATCATTATTTTGAATCGTTTTTCCGCCGTTGGGTCGCATATCAATCACCGGCGGGCCAGGAAATCGCGATCTTTCGCGGGCGAACCAGATGATCGCAAGAAGAGCTGTGGCAACGCTAACCACCCAAATCGAGCGATCGTTCGGCGGTTGCATACCGATCACGAGTAGACAGATGCAACCGATCACGCTTATAGCCGCGAGGGGACGATACCAGCGGCCGAGGTGCCAGGGGCCGAATTCGGTCCAGGTGCGGCGATATGCGAAGAACCCGAGCGCGGTGGGAATGACATACGAAAGATACAGGAAAATCACGCACACGGCGGTGATCGTCGAATAGATCGGCGTCCAAGCCGTGAATGCGACGGAGGCGATTGCGACCGTCCAGATTGCCGGCGCGGGGGTGCGGTGCTTGGGACTGACGAATCTCAGCCAGGCGGAGCAGGGGAGGCCGCCGTCGCGCGCGAAAGCGAAGGTCATGCGCGAGGCCGAGGTGACGGTTGCGAGGCCGCAGAGATATTGCGCGATGATGATGCCGATCGTCAGGCCGATTGCGAGTTGTGCGGGAAGAACTTTGTGTACGATCGCCAGAAAGGCTCCTTCGCCAAGTCGCGCGGATTCCGCAAGGTTTGGCGCAGCCAGAACCACCGCAATCAACAGAATCCAGCCGACTGTTCCCGAGATCAACACCGAGCGAACGATCCCTCGCGGCACCGCGTGCGAGGCCGAGCGCGTCTCTTCGCTGGCGTGCGCGGGGGCATCGAAACCGGTAATGGTGTAGGCGGGCAGAAGCAATCCCAACGCGAAGAGATAGACGAGGCTTTCGGTTGCAGGCCACACGTTTGCCCCTGAATCGCCGCTGAAGTTTGCGAACGAGACCAGACGCGTGAAGTCGTGCGATGGAGCGAAAGCGAACAATCCGGCCGCGAGGATTGCTGAGACAGCCACGATCAAATAGCCGCTGAAGTCGGTCATACGCGTAGTTGCGTGAATGCCAACATGGTTGATACTTGCATGTGAAATCGTGATCAAGCTGACACCGATGAGCTGACCAATCGGTTCGAGCCACCATGAACTTAAACCAAGCACGGGCCCCAGCGCACCGACGGCGAATCGATAGCAACCAACGTTCACGGCCGCGAGCACCGTCACAAGGCCAGCGAGGTTGAACCAGGCGACAAGCCAGCCCCAGCCGCGTCCCCCGAGAATGGCGGCCCAGTGATAGAGTCCACCGGCTGTAGGGAAACTGGAAGCAAGCTGGGCCATCGTCGCGGCGACGGCCAGCGAAAACAGGCACGTAAGCGGCCAGCCCAGGCCAATCGATGCGCCCCCGACGCCGCAAAGTCCCAGGTGAAACGACGTGACGCCGCCGGAGAGAACGCAGATGATCGACATTGAGAGTGCGAGGCTGGAAAAGCTCGACATCCGCCGCGCGAGTTCCTGGCGATATCCCATCGCGCGCAGCGTTTGCTCGTCGTCACCTTCGTTCGTCGGATCGGCCGCCATTTTGCAAGAATCCTGCGTCATCGCCTGAGCGTTGTTCGAAGGATCAGATCTTATGCGGCAATTGTGCGACTTGCGACGTTTTTGCCCAACTCTGCGCCGAATTTGTTAATCTTTGTGGCGGGGCGGCGAATGACCTGGGCGGAAATCATCCCGCAGTGAAACCGTCGTGGGCGATGAGAATGATATCGCGTGGAATTCTCTTTGGCTTTCTTGTCATTATCCTCATCGGTGGATATTTCGACTTCAGCGCGGGAAACGAACGAAATCGCCTTCAGGCCGATTTTCGTCGCCTCGCGCAGGTCGCTGGTGATGTTGAAATCACAGATCCATCAAAAGTCTACATTCAAGTGCTCGATACGGGCGAGCCAATGTCGTGGGCCTGGCGCGTTCATATGCCGGCCAAGATGAACTACTCGCTCAGTTACCAAAGCGGCGCCTCGTCGGGCAACTCGATGGTCGACGTCGATTTCATCGCGCGGACACGTTATCGCCAAAGCAAGAGCGGTCAGCTCGAACGTTACACCTCGTTTCAAGGGAGTAGTTCGCGTTCGTCTTCGGGAACGAAGGAATTTGACGAATGGATGATCAAGCATTTCAACGAGTTCAAGGTTGAGACTCTTTCTCCGAAGCAGGTCGAATACGAAATCGGAAAGCCGATCGTGTTGCTCCGAGTGACCGTTCCGGAGTCGCTCGCGAATGACCCAATTCTGACGAATAGTCTTGTTCGGCGCGATGGCAATACATTCGTCATCGACGACGTTATTCTGACGCTCACGCCCCAGCCCTGATACTTGCACACTGTAATAGGTTGATCATGTCGGAATCTGTTACCGAAGCGCAGGACGCACCGGTCGAAAGCATGCCGCGGAAGCGCAGGAGCGTGTTCAACCTTCAGAACATGCTTTTGCTCGTCGCGGCGATTGGCGTCTGGACGTCGTGGTGGTTCAAGCAGCAGGATATCGCGCGGCTCAAGGCACGAATCGCAGTGATGCGGCCAATCGCCCGCGAGCTCGAAGTCGACGATCCCAAAAAGTTCGCAGTCGTGCAGCTCGACGCGCACTGGTCCGACGACCACCAGTGGGATGTTCACGTCCCGGACGGGAAGTTCGACCTCTGCATCGCGACCCGCGGAATCAAAGAAGCGAACGTGCCGATCAAGGCTACGGCGCGGGTGAGTATACCGCCCGGACGGCACCGGCTCAGCCTCGATCAAGTCGAAACCGACAAGGGGTGGCGCGTGAGCGTCCGACAGGACGGCAACGAAATCCTCGGCGTCGACGAGCCGAAGGAGTGGCGCACGAGTACCGGTTCATCCACCGTCAGCGGGTACGCGAAGTCGACTCAGCTCCCCACCGAAAAGCCCATGATGCTGATGCACCGCCGGTTCACAAAAACGGGGGCGAACCGGAACGTCTGGAATATCCAGCTCGAAGAAGGCGTTGTGCTTTGGATCGTTCCTGAAGGCCAATGAAGCGATGCCCTGACTGAATTCGCATCAAAAACGCATGCTTGCAGCGCATAAGTTTAATGAATCAAAAACGAGACCACCCTATTTGAATGGTTGATCGGTTCGGATTGCGCATGATAGATTTGACCGACTGCCCGCAAGGTCCATGATTCCTTTCCCCCTCATCTGGACTCCTCAACATGGCACACCGTCGTGCGCATGCGCTTTCGCGTCGCCAGGTTTGGCGTTCCAAGAGTCTGAGCCCGATCCTGGAACAGTTTGAGAGCCGGACTCTGCTCTCGAACACGGTTGCACAGTTTCCGCTCCGTAATGAAGGTGGTGCGCAACTCGCGATCGCAGCCGACACCTCGTCGGGCAATCTCTGGTACACACAAGCGTCGAACAACATTGCGTTCTACAACCCATCGAATGGAACGCAGGGTGCGTATCAGATTCCCACCTACAACTCTGGCGCGAGCGGAATCGCCATTGCCCCCGACGGCAAGGTCTGGTTCGCCGAAACCACGGCGAATCAAATTGGCGTCTTCGACCCTGTGAGCAGCAGCTTCAGCGAATATCCGCTACTCTCAACCGCGGCCGCGGGCATCACTTCGCTGGCGTTCGACCAGGCTGGCAATCTCTGGTTCACCGAGTTCAACAACAGCGCAAACGCCATTGGCGAGATGAACACGACGACGCACGCCGTCACCGAGTTCCCGCTGCCGACACTTGGCGCAAACCCTTACGGCATCGTTTACAACCCGGTCGACGGCAATATCTGGTTTACTGAGCAATCAACCAACCAGATTGGCAAGCTCAACCCGACGACCGACCAGATCACTGAAATCCAATTTGGTACCGGAACGAACTCGGCGAAGGGAATCACGGTCGATGCGTCGGGCAATCTCTGGTTCGCCGAATCGGCGTCTTCAAAGATTGGAAAGTACACGCTTTCGACTTCCACCTTCACAACGATCTCGGGCGCAAGCGCAAACACAGCCCCTACAAACGTTGCGGTAGGCCCAGACAGCAACATCTGGTTCGCGGAAGTGGGCGGATCTGGAGTCGGTCAGATCGGCGTGGTGAACGTCGCCACGAACAAGATCACCGAATATAACCCGAACAACAATGGCAGCGGTGTCACGGCGGTGGCATCGCTCGGGAACAAGCTCTGGTACACGAGCCCAAGAGGTTTGATCTCGATCATCGCGTCGAGTCACACCGTTGGTAGCGCCACGACGACGGCCACGGCCCTTGTTGACGGCATACCGATCATCTCCGACTCGTCGGGCAAGTTGTATTACGGCGGCAATGCCGGAAGTGTCAGCACCGGAAATGAGATTGGCGTTTTTGATTCGGCGACACAGATTAGCAAGCAATATCCGCTCACCGGAGGCGTTTCGTACGACCAGGTGCAAGCGCTTGCGCTCAATCCGAACAGCGGCATCGTCTATGCCACCGTACAGCCGGTCTACTTCCAGGGTGCGGAGAAACTCTTCAAGCTCGACACGACAACCGGGACAACTGCGCTTGTCGGAACATTTCCGGGACGCACCAGTTCGTTCGGGATGGTTTATAACGCATCGAATGGCGGCTTCGTCTGGTTCACGGAATACGACGCCGACAAGATCGGCTACCTGAATCCAGGTTCGGGTGCGATTTCCGATAATTTCACGCTGGCGACCGGTTCTCATCCCTACGGCATGACGGTTGACCCCACAACCGGCGACCTCTGGTTCGCGGATTCGGGAACGGGGAAGGTGGGGATTTTCGACCCCTCGGCGAATTCGTTCTCGACGGTCTCGCTGACGAGCGCGACGTCGAATCCCCAGGGGATCGTGTATAACCCTACCGATAAGATGATTTACGTCGCCGAGCGCACGGCTGGCAAGATCGCTGTGATCAACCCGGCGACTCAAACGCTGCTGCGTGAAGTGACCGCCGCGAATACCGGATCGATTTCGGTCGGGCCTGACACAAACATCTGGTTCTCGCAAGCTAGCGCGGTCGGCATGATGGATCGTTCGAGCTTCGCCGTGACCAGCACGCCGGTTACGGGCGAGACCCCAACCGCGCTGGCGGCGGGCAGCGATGGAAACCTTTGGTTCACGTCGACCAAAGGCTCGAACACGACGAACAACATGTCCGCCGTGGTGCTCAATCCGCTGTCGCTAGCGACGAAACTCGCCATCACAACCGCGCCACCCACCAACGTAATCGCAGGCCGCGGTTTCGGACTCGTCGTTTCGCTCGAAAATAGTCTCGGCAACGTGACTGACTTCGCCGATGGTTCAACTGTTACCCTGACGCTCACAACCAACCCTGGCGGTAGTTCGCCGACAAGCTGGACCGCGACCGTCGTGCGAGGCCAGGCCGACTTCTCCGGCCTGAAGATCTCGGCTGCGGGTACAGGATACAAATTCACTGCGACATTAAGCGGTTTGACCTCGACGGTGTCATCGGCGGTTAATGCGACACTGGGCGCGACGCACGTAGCGATCAACACCCAGCCGCCGGGCAACGTGAGCCTGCTGACCGGATTTGGATTCGCCGTCTCGGCACTCGATGCGAACAACAACATCGACGCATCGTTCAACGGACCAGTTTCACTGTCGTTCGCGAGTAATCCCGTCAGCGCGACACTGGGCGGCACGACTACCGTGAACGCGGTCGATGGCATCGCCGTCTTCACAGGCCTGACGCTTGACAAGCTCGGCTCGAACTTCTCGCTGACGGCGTCAACCTACTCGCTCCCACTCGCGCTCGGATCATTGAAATCGGTGACGACGAGCGCATTCAACGTCATCCCGCCGCCTGCATCGAAACTGGTGATTACCACCGCGCCGCCCACAAGCGTCACCGACGGCCAGACGTTCGGCCTTACGGTGAAGGCAGAAGACCTTCTGGGCAACGTCGTCACAACCTACAGCGGCAGCGCACTGGTTACCGTTTCCGGCGGTTCGAATCTCTTCGGCACGCAAACGGTCACATTCATCAACGGCGTCGCAACGTTCGCGGGGCTTTATCTCGACAAGGTGGGAACGTCGGACACGTTGACGATTTCGAGCGGCACGCTCACGAACGCGGTGAGTGCGGCGATCAACGTGACGCAGGCGCCTGCGAGCAAGCTGGTGATCATGGCACAGCCGGGGGCTGGCCCATACACCGCAGGCGGAGCGTTGCCTTCGATCGTCGTGCAGGCGGAAGATCCGCTCAATAATCCGGTGAACACGTTTAGCGGTAACGCAAAGATCGTCATCTCGAACAACCCGGCCAGCGGCAAGCTTTCGGGGACGACGACGGTTGCGTTCCAGTTCGGTGTGGCGACGTTCACCGGGCTTTATCTCGACAAGGTGGGAACTGGCTACACGCTGCAAATTTCGAGCGGAACGCTCACGCCGCAGACGACGGATCCGATCGACATTGTCAAAGGTGCGAATACGCAGATCATCGTCACGTCGAATCCCGCGCCATCGCCTGTCGTCGCCGCGCAAGCCTTTAGCCTGACCGCTCAAGCGGCGGATGCTTATGGCAACGTCGACCCGAGCTTTGCCGGAACGATCACCGCTGCGCTCTTGAACAATCCCGGCTCGAGTACGCTCGGCGGAACACTTGGCGTGGGAACAAGCGGTGGACTCGCGACGTTCACTGATCTGACACTGAACAAGTCGGGCTCGGCCTATACGATTCAGGTTTCGAGTCCCGGGCTGGCCTCGGGCACGACGATTCCATTTAACGTGATCGCCGCACCGGCAACGCAACTCGTTTTCAGCACACAACCGCCCAGCAGTGTACTGACACTCGCTCCGTTCGGTCTGACCGTGCAAGCCGTCGACGGTAACGGCAACGTCGACTTCAAATATGCGGGAAGCATCACGGTCGCGCTCCAGGCCAATCCTGGTTCTGCGACGCTCGGCGGCACGAAGACGATCACGATTCCGACCGGAACCGGCACGGCCAATTTCGCTGGGCTGAACATCAGCGTGCCGGCCAGCGGCTACACGTTGTCGGCAACGAGCGGCATCCTTTCGTCTGTGCCGTCGAATTCGATCAACGTCACCCCAACGGCGTCGAAGCTGGTTTTCACAGCATCACCGCCTGCGGGAATCGTCGCCGGCCAGACTTTCGTCGTGACGGTGGCTGCGCAGGATTCGGGTGGGAATACCGTCACAGGTTACAACGGCACGGTAACGCTCACGATTGGCACGAATCCTGGTAGCAGCACCCTCAGCGGTTCAACGACGATCGCACTTGTGAACGGCGTGGCAACATTCAGCGGGCTGTCGCTCAACAAGGCGGGAACGGGCTACAAGCTCACGGCTTCGAGTGGGACTCTAACTGTCGGCAGCACCCCTGCGTTCAACATTGCAGGGCTGTCGATTAGCGGAGTGATCTTCAACGATACTCAGGCGACGGGCCTTCTTGTAACAAACGGCAAAGATCCTGGGCTCGCCGGCCGGGTCGTTTACATCGACGCCAATAACAACGGCATGCTCGATAGTGGCGAGACTTCGACGACAACTGACAGCACGGGTCATTATGCGTTCAATAACTTGTCACTCGGAACCCGCGTGATCCGCGCGACGACTTATCCGGGCGACCTGACGTTCGGCCCGTCGACCAACGGTGCGATGAGCGTTACGCTCACAACCGGGCAGCCGAATGCGACGGCGAACATCGGCATTCAGCCGACGAGTTTGCTCGCACCTTTCAGCCCGAACGCTGCGCCGTTTGGAGCTCATAATCCCGACGTTGAAACTGCCGAGGTGAAGGCGGTCTATCAACTCGTGCTGGGACGAGCCACCGATCCGGCCGGGCAGGCGGCGGCGGTCGCAGCGCTCAAGAATGGCAGCCTCACAGCGCAGACGCTCGCGTCGAGTTTGTTACTCTCAACCGAGTATTTCATCCACGTCGTGCAGTCGTTCTACATCAGTTTCCTGGGCCGCGTTGGTGCAGCCGCGGATGTCTCGGCGGGTGCAGCGCTGTTGAAGGGCGGGATGTCGACGGTCGATCTTGCGTCCTTCTATCTCACGTGCCCTGAATTCAACGCGCGGCACGCCGATAACACAAACTTCGTTCAGACCGAATATCACGACATTCTTGGCCGCGAGGCGACTCCGGCCGAGTTATCGGCTCAGACTTCGGCGATCGCGTCCGGCACGCCGCGCGCGACAATCGTGTCGACCTTGATCAATAATTCGGAATCAACCCAGCGAGCGGTCAGCGGCTTCTACACCGCGGTTCTCGCCCGTCCTGGCGACGCGCCCGGCATTGCGGCGAACGTCGCCAATATCCAGGCAGGACGGACGACGCTGATCAACGTATCGCTCAGCTTCTTCGGCTTCCTCGAGTTCAAGCTCGTCGCCCAGCAATCGGTGGGCTGATTGATTTTCGCATGTCGCCAATACGTCTACTCACACCTTTGCCCAGGGAGTTTCCTTGGGCAAAAGTGTTTTGAACGTTTCGATTTTTGAATTCATATAGTCGCCCGCATACGTTCCGGCAAAGAACCGGCCGAGCGCGACGTCGTGGAATTCGGCCCACGATTCTTCTTCGTGGCCGGGATTGATCGGAAAGAAGAGCGCACCATTCGATTGCGCGGCCGAGAGATCGCCGAGGGCGTCGCCAACCATCAGAATCTTGTCCTTGTCGTACTGATGAGCGGCGGCGAGTGAGATTTGTTCGCCCTTGTTACCCATTTCCTGGCCGGCGATCACGGCGACGTGTCGAGCCAGACCGTGTTCGATCCATTCGCGCTTGAGCGCTTCGCCAGGCGTCGCCGAGCAGACCATCACATCGGCCTTGCCATCGAGCAGGACGAGCGACTCTCGCATGTAAGGAAACGGCGGCACGTCGTGGACGATCTCGGCGACCGACGCATTGACGGCAAGGCTCCACTCGAGCGTGATCGCCAGGTCGGGGTCGTCGGTCGCCTGGATTTCGGCTTCGAGCGCGCTGTTCGACATTTTCGGATTCTTCGCCAGCCAGGCACGAAGGCCAGGAACAGGCGGAAGGCGGAAGCCTCGCCGCGCGACTTCGGGGCGTTCGGCGAGCATGTCGAAGGTGAGCACCAGACCCGGGAATCGGTTCACGCCGCGCCAGTAAGAGTAGAGGTTGATGAACTCGGCAACTTCGCGGGCGTACTTCGAGATCGCAGCCAGATCGAAGAATTTGATGATGTTCGGGATGAAGCATTCTTTGTGCTTCACTTCCATCGTGTCGAACGCGCAGCCGTCGCTATCGATTCCGATGAAGAAATCTTTTGTCTTCGTGAAGTTTCGAAGCTCGGCTTGCGGGTCGAGAGGGGCCGACATTTGGGGGCGGGTCCTTTCGATCGGGCGGGTGGCAATCATTGAGTCGACTCGGATCGTAGTCGCGGTGCAGGGGGGTTGTCCAGGGAGCGGCGGGCGGCGAATTAGCTCAGGTGTGCGCCGAACACCTTATCGCCCTGGAATTTCTGACGCGTGTTCAAGAATTTGTGGAAAATACTGGCCTACCTTTTTTATACAGATGCTGTGAAATTGGGCACGGACGGAAAATGTCGGCGTCACACGCGACCACCCGTTGGCTAATTGGGGTAGAACCAGGATAATGCGCCGGTGCATGGTGCGCGCTATTGCCGAGGGGGCAAGTAACTCGTGAGTGACGCGACGAGCACACCCGTGAGCGGTGTCGTTGGAGACAGGGAGAGGTCGCGGATGTCGTCGTTGGAAAAGTCGAAAACGGGCGAAGCGCCTCCCGACCTCCTACCGATTTTGCGTTCGTCTGGGGTGCTCACCGAGAAGCAGTTCAACGACGTCCGGGTGAAGGTGCTTTCGGGCGACTACCCGAACGACGCCCGCCTACTCGCCGAACGGCTGATTCGCGAGCGGTTGCTCACGGAATATCAGTCGCGACGGCTGCTCCTGAACAAGCCAAGCGGCCTGACGCTGGGCAAATATGTGATTCTCGACCGGATCGGGTCGGGGTCGATGGGGCGCGTCTACAAGGCGCAGCACCAGCTCATGGGCCGCGTGGTGGCGCTCAAGATCATCGCGCCTGAGATCGTCTCGAACGAACGGGCGATCGCGCGGTTCTATCGCGAGATGCGGCTCGTCGGCAAGCTCGACCACCCCAACGTGGTCCGAGCCTTCGACGCTGATTCGTGGAACAATATCCTCTACATCGTGATGGAATACGTTCAGGGACAAAGCCTTGCGCAATTGCTCAAGGCCGGCGCCCTGCCTCCCGCCGACGTCGTCGCCTATGCGGCGCAAGCGTCCCTCGGCCTGGCCCACGCTCACGAGCAAGGGATCGTGCACCGCGACGTGAAGCCGTCAAACCTGCTCGTGTCCGAAGACAAGCAGGTGAAGGTACTCGACCTTGGGCTCGGCGTGTTGATGGAAGCCGATAACCACGCGACGTTTGCGACGGCCGATGGTATTGCGGTCGGCACGGTTGACTACATGTCGCCCGAGCAGGCGTGTGGTAAGGAAGTCGACGGCCGGAGCGACCTGTATTCGCTGGGCTGCTCGATGTATCACCTGATGACCGGCCGACATGCGTTCCCCGGCGAAAGTCCGATCGAGCGGCTGGGTAAGCGCATCAACGGCCGGCCGGTGCCGATTACCGACATCAAGCCCGAACTTCCCGCCAGCCTTGTGGCGGTGCTCGACAAGCTGATGGCGACCAAGCCGGCCGATCGGTATCAAACCGGTGTCGAGGCGGCCGACGCTCTCAATGCGCTGATCCGTCCCAAGAAGACGCCAATCACCGCCCCAGCGGCGCCCGCGCCAAATCCCACGCCACAGCCCACTCCCACAACTCCTGCCCCCGCTCCCGAGCCTCAGGTGATCCGGGTCGAACCGGTGTATCCTCGCTGGTTCAAACCGCTGGCGAAGTTCGCCCAGCAGAAGCCGAAAGCGGCGCTAGCAGCGACGATTGGCGCGTTCGTGGCGGCGGTGGGAATCGGTTTTGTGGTTGGGTATTTGCTGAAATAGACCAGCCGAATTGCGTTCGGTCTGAAACCAAAAGCACGTCGCGCCCAACTCAATTGAGAAGGCCACGACGTGCTTTTATTTTAGGAAATCTGCGCAACCAACTTAGTGGTGGGCATGCGCCTTGTCGTGACCGTGGCCATGCGACTTGGGCTTGGCGGGCTCGGGGGCAGGCTTCACTTTCGTGAAGATTTGCTTAAGAGCTTCGGGCAAAGTCGGGTAGGCGAACTTATATCCAAGTTCGAGCGCCTTGGCCGGCAAAACTTTTTGACCCTTGGCGATCACGTCGACCACTTCGCCAAGCGCGAGGCGGAGCACGGCGTCGGGTGGGCCGATGGGCAGCATCGGGCGGAAGACCGCCTTGGCGAGCGCCTTGGAAAAGTCGGCGTTGCGTGCGGGGTTCGGAGACGTGCCGTTGATCGGTCCCGTCGCTGCCGCGTTATCGAGTGCGAAGAGGAAGATCCCGACGATGTCGTCGATGTGGACCCAGCTCATCCACTGGTGACCGGTTGCGGGCGAAAGCGGGCTGCTGCCGCTGCCAATCGGCGACGCGCCGCCGGGGATCTTGAAGATCGGCGTCATCATCTTGAGCGCGCCGGCGTTGGGAGCGAGGACGACACCAGTTCGGACGCGGGCGACTCGCAGTCCCAGCGACTCGGCGGGGTGCGCGGCGTCTTCCCACTCGCGGACGACGCGTGCCATAAAGTCAGAGCCACCGGGGCTTTGCTCCGTCAGCTCTTCGTCTCCGTGAATGCCGTAGTAGCCGATCGCCGAGCCCTGAACCAGTACCTTGGGACGGGTTGTCGCGCCGGCGATTGCCTTCACAACCTGCTCGGTTGCGTGCACGCGGCTGTCGCGAATCTTGTGCTTGAACTCGGCATTCCAGCGCTTGTCGAAAATGTTTTCGCCGGCGAGATTGATCACCGCATCGACGCCGTCTACTTGATGTTGCCAGTCACCCGAAACTGCCGGGTCGCCCTGGATCACCTTGAAGTCGCGCATCGACTTTTCGCGGCGGACTTCGTCCGACTTGCGCGAGAGGAGAATCGGCTCGTCGCCCCTGGCCTTGAGGCGCTGCGCGATCTTCCGTCCGATCAGACCCGTTCCACCCGTCAACAACACGCGCATCTTCAGCACCTCATTCCGGTTCTCGCTCACGCTCTGGCCCATCATGTTGTAACAGCGCTCCCCCTGGCGTCAAGTTGCGGGTCCCCTGAACCTGAGCGATCATCCCGATTTGGAGCACGAGACGGACGATTTTCCAAAAGAGAATCCGTGCGAGGTGATTGGACGACTGGCCTCGCGGTGTTATCTTATTTGAGTCCGCGCGGGGGGCGACGCGACCAATCGGCGCCCTTCGTGTCTCGTCGTGCCACCTGGCATTGGGGTCTTGTTTTTGCCAGGCCCGGCTGCCAAACGAGTGTCGCTCGGATGTGCACGCTCGCCCCAGGGAGTTTTTCTCCACAATGAAGCCCAGCGTCCGCAACCTTTTTGACTTGCATCGCCTGAATGCCTACGACCGAGCCAATCCGCTCATTCTGGTCAACGGCCTGGCAGAGCAGTCGGTCTGCTGGTTTGCCAATCGCCGTTCCTGGTCGCGTCATTTTGACGTACGAGTGCCCGAAATTCTGGTTTACGACGGAGCCTCGCTCCACCAGCACATCGAGGCTGGCGGCGAGGTGACCATTGACTATCTCACGGAGCGTCTCGCGCAGTACCTGCACGAGTTCGTTCAACGTCCGCCCTATAATCTTGTAGGATCGAGCCTGGGCGGTCAGGTCATCGCCACGTTTGCTACCCGCTATCCCAAGCTTGTCTCGAAGCTCGTCTTCATTTGCCCGTCCGGGTTTTATGGCGACGAGAACCTGCCGATGATGGAAGGCGTTCGCCGTAGCCAGTATGGCACTTTGGTGAAGTCGGTCTTCCACAAGGGGCAGTTCGCGACCGAAGAGCTGGTCAACGTGATTGGCCAGAAGTTCCAGAATCGCGAGTGGAAGAAGGGTGTGCTTCGGACTCTCCGCGGGACGGTCGGCCACTCGGTTTCCGACCTGCTCGATAAGATCCCGCACAACACACTGGCGATCTGGGGCAGCGAAGACAAGGTCATCTCGGATGTGTACGGGTCGGTGAAAGCCGCCGAGCGCATTCTCAAGGTGAAGCAGGTGGTGATTCCGAAGTGCGGCCACGCGCCTCAGATCGAGAAATCGCACCTGGTGAACCAGCTTGTCACGCGCTTCCTCAAGGACGGGTTGAAGAACATCCCGCCGCAGCTCGATCCTCACAAGTACCTCGCTCGTGAAGGTAAGCCGAGCCGGCTTTCTGCAATCACGGCCGCAGTTAGGCCCTGATCGCTGTTTCCAACGGCGCGGTCGCTTCGTGTGCCGAGCGACCGCGCCGACTTTTTGCGCAGGAACCGATGAGCGACAACCTTCTGTTCATCAAGAAATTCTTCCGCCACGGAACCAAGATCGCCAGCATTGCTCCCAGCAGTCCCTGGCTCTCTCGCGCAACGGTGCGCAACGTCGACTGGTCCAAAGCAAAAGTCGTCGTCGAACTCGGTGCCGGAACCGGGCCGATCACCAAGGTGATCGCCGAGAAAGTTCGTCCCGAAACGCGGGTGATCATTCTCGAACGCGACCCGGATTTTTCCCAGCTGCTCAAGGAACGGTACAGCCAGATTCCCAACTTCGACGTGATCGAAGGGGACGTGCGCGACCTCGCGACGATGCTCCGCGAGCGCGGGATCGATCAGGTCGATTACGTGATTTCGGGCCTGCCGGTTCCTTCGTTTCCCAAGGACTTCCAACGCGAATATTTTGACGTCGTGCGCAACGTGCTTGCGCCCGATGGCGAATACAGCCAGATCACCGAGCTAGCGCTTGTGTATCAAGGTCTGTACAAGAAATACTTTGAACGCGTCAAATTCATCTTTGAACCGAGAAACTTTCCGCCGGCCGGTGCCTATCACTGCAAGGGCATGAAGCAGCCTGGTTGAGGAGCGAATATGAACGCCTTGACCCCGTTGACGTTCGTCGCGGGCGCCGGGCCCGTGCGCGGCCTGGTCAACGCGGGGTTCCACGCCTACGCCCGCCGCCGCACCGCCTGGCTCGCCGCCGCCGATCCCGTTGCCACTCAGCGCGACGTGCTACTCGGCCTCGTGCGCACAGCGAGCAACACCCAGTTCGGCCGCGACCACAAGTTCGCGTCGATCCGGACCGTTGAGGATTATCAGAAGAACGTCACAATTCGGACGTATGAAGACCTTTGGAATAGCTACTTCATGGGTAGCTATCCCCGGCTCGACGATATGACCTGGCCGGGACGCATCCCTTACTTCGCGCTAACGAGCGGCACGACACAAGGGGCGACGAAGTACATCCCGGTAACGCGCGAGATGATCGCGTCGAACACCAAGGCCGGCAAGACGATGATCGCGTATCATCTCGCCGCCAATCCCCAGTCGAACCTGTTCGGTGGCAAGCTTTTCTTCCTGGGCGGGTCGACGAATCTCGAACGTCCGGCCGAAAATGTGCGGCAGGGTGATCTTTCCGGCATAGCCGCAGCCGAACTGAACGAGTTGCTTCGCCCATATACGTTCCCGCCGCTCGACATCGCGCTTGAATCGAACTGGGAGAAGAAGCTCTCACTCCTCGCCGAGCGCAGCATGAACGAGCGCATCACGCTCGTGGGCGGCGTGCCGAGTTGGCTGCTCGTGCTGTTCCAGCGACTGTTCGACCTCACCGGCAAGAAGACGATCGCCGAGGTCTGGCCGCACCTGGAAGTCGTTTCGCACGGCGGCGTGAAGTTCGACCCATATCGGAATGCGTTCGCCGAGATCCTGGGAAGCGACAAGATTCGTTTGCAGGAAACGTATCCCTGCTCGGAAGGCTTCATCGCGTTCGGCGATCCCGATACAGGCTTGCTCAGACTCTTATTTGATCATGGCATATTCTATGAATTTATACCAACTGACGAACTCGGCTCTGCGCATCCAACGCGTCACTGGCTGGGGAACGTTCAGGTCGGCGTGAATTATGCGATTGTCGTTTCGACATGCGCGGGGATGTGGTCACACATCATCGGCGACACCATCCGCTTCGAATCGCTCTCGCCGCCGATGATTCAATTCACCGGGCGCACCAAATACACACTTTCGGCGTTCGGCGAGCATTTGATCAGTGAGGAAGTCGAGTCGGCGATCGCCAATGCGTCGGGAGAAACCGGCGCGGCGGTGCGAGACTGGCATGTCGGGCCAGTCTTCCGCGGTTCGCTCGGTTATCACCAGTTCGTCGTCGAGTTTCTCAAGCCGCCTGAAGAACTGGCGATCTTCCGCGATAAGCTCGACGCCGATCTGATCGAGCGCAATGCCGATTATCAGGCCCACCGCGCCGAGGGCGTTGGCTTGCCGCTTCCTGCTCTGATCGTCCTCAAGCCGGGCGGTTTCGACGCCTGGATGAAGGCCAAAGGGAAGCTGGGCGGCCAGCATAAGGTCCCGCGTATGGATAACTCGGGAAGCCTGACCGCCGAGATGGTCTCGCTGCTTCGCGACGCCGGGCAAATTCTCACCGAACTGCCCGATGGACCAGCACGATAACTCGCTCTTTACGCAGCCGACTTCTTCGACTGAATAAGCTGCGTAATCTGGCCTACTGAGTCGAGGTGTTCGACGCCCGCTTCGTGTGCCTCAACCTGCACGCCGAAGCGGTCTTCGATGAACACGACGAGCTTGAGCGTGGCGATCGAGTCGAGCACGCCGCCGGTGATGAGGGGCGTGGTTTCGGTCAGAAGCTCCGGATCTTCACCGCGCAGGAAGTTCTTGAGGATGTAATCCGAGACCTCTCGACTGATCGGGTTCATCGCGTAACCTCGCTGTTGCGATGGCATTACAACACATCACGCATCCCAGATCTCTGGGCGCATGGGTGCCTGGACCGCGGGATTTGTAGCCGAAACCCGGGATTGCGTCAATTGGAGCTATTTATTCAAGTCGCACGACTGACTGCGCCGAATTGGTAAAGTGATCGGCCCTCGGTTCATGGTTGAGCCGCGGCCGCGCCGGGCTCGCACAGCTCAGAAAGAGTTGTGCTGGCATAAACGACGGGAAGAGGGTTTAGCCCGATGATCGCACGGACGCTTCCTTCCCGATGGCTCGTGGCTGCGTGCTGCCTCATCCCGTTCGCCGCGGGCTGCCAGCTTGGCGCGAACCACTCGGCGAAGCACGTGCCCCAGTTCGGCATCATTGACCCTCACCAG
Organism: uncultured Isosphaeraceae bacterium; assembly: GCA_945957605.1. Taxonomy (GTDB): domain Bacteria; phylum Planctomycetota; class Planctomycetia; order Isosphaerales; family Isosphaeraceae; genus CAMFLR01. The sequence goes on along the minus strand of CAMFLR010000001.1, from coordinate 127,263 downwards.
CCCAAAGAGCTGGAGATGGTGTCGATGCCGCCTTACGTCGTTGAACCGCCCGACGAGCTTGAAGTCGCCGTCAAACCCGCGGTACCCGACCTGACGATCACCACGCTCACCGTGCAGGCCGATGGAAATCTCGACCTCGGCTACGCGGGGGACGTCTACGTCGCCGGCCTTACGCTGGGGCAGATCGAACAGAAGCTCGCCCAGCATCTTTACGCCTACAGTACGTCGCACGGCGGCAACCAGAAGCAGACTTTCGACGTATCGGTTCGGCTCGTCAACGGGTCGCAAAGCAAGTTCTATTACGTGCTTGGAACCGTTTCCAACCAGGGCAAGTTCCCGATCACCGGTGGCGAAACGGTGCTCGACGGCATCCTCGCAGCCGGCTTGCGGTCGAACAGCCTGCCCGACAAGGCGTATCTCGTCCGTCCCCATCCTTCTGGGGCTGGCGATCACGTGCTGAAAATCGATTGGATCGGCATCAAGGATCGCGGCGACACGACGACAAACTACCAGCTCTTCCCCGGCGACCGAATCATCGTCCCCGGCGGCAAGCCCCCGAGCGTGCTAAGTTCGCTGCTGGGCGGCGGTTGATCGGCTACTCGCTCTTCGCCCGGGCGTCGCGCTCGAACCAGTTGTCGTAGTAATAATGCCGGCCGCGTAGCCGTTCCCAGGCGCTCGCGGCCACATACGCAGGCAAAAAGAACGGTCCCCAGAGCTCAACCTGGCGGACGTGCACTTGTTCGTGGTCGCGGCAATAGTCGAGGCAGTGTGTATCGCGGCCGATGATGACGTGGCCGAGCGTCATGGCCGAGGCGCTGACCATCTTCGACTCGAGAAACTTTCGCGCGAAGCCGCCGTGAAACTCGAGCGCCCCCTGACGTCGCTGAACCCTTCCTTTGGTGGCCAGGGTAAGCGCGCCGGCGAAAAGCCCCACACAGGTGGTTGGAAACGCCCAGGTGTAGCGAACGACGGCGGGCACGCGCGGCCGGTTCATTGGGGTGCATCCTCATTGCGCGAGAAGCGATCCTCTCTGTTCGCCCCTCATTGGACGCGATAAAGTGTGCGGAACGCTGCGAGGCTCTTCGTTTGTCTTTGAGCAGGGTGGCCCAGGTTCTTGAACCTGGGCCGCGCAGCGGCAAGAGATAAGCACCGTATTCGGTTGAATCAAGCTGCAACCGATAACTCTTGCGGCTCCGCCGCCCAGGTTCGAGAACCTGGGCCACCCGGTTGCAAAACCGCCGCGCCCATTAGGAACGCACCGAGATGGATTTCGGGCTCACTGCAACCCAGCGCGATTGGCACGACCGGGCGATTGCTTTCGCTCAGGCCGAACTCCAGGACGATTTGCTCGATCGAGACGAGCGCCGCGAGTTCTGGCGCGAGGGGTGGACGAAATGCGCGCGGTTCGGCATCCAGGGATTGCCAGTCGCACGCGAGTTCGGCGGTCAGGGGCAAGGCTTGCCTGAAACGATCGCCGCGATGGAAGGCTTGGGATATGGCTGTCCAGATAACGGCCTAATCTTCGCGATTAACGCCTGCCTCTGGACCAGCATCATGCCTGTCGCCACATTCGGCACTTCGGCGCAAAAGCAGCAACTGCTACCGCAGTTCTGCGATGGTTCACTCATCGGTGCAAATGGCGCGAGCGAAGAAAACGCAGGGTCCGATATCTTCAGCATGCAGACGTTAGCTTGCCGAACCGAAGGCGGTTGGTTGCTCAACGGCCGCAAGACCTGGATCACAGCCGGTCCGGTTGCAGATATCTTCGTTTGTTATGCGACCACGGCTCCCGAACGCGGAATCATGGGGATCACCGCGTTCATCGTGCCGGTTGATACGCCTGGTTTTCGCGTCGTGCGCGCGATCAACAAGATGGGCGTACGCACTGTGCCGATGGGCGAAATCGCGTTTGAAGATTGTTTGGTGCCGGCCGATGCGATGCTCGGGCGCGAAGGGCGTGGCGCCGAGATTTTCAACGCGTCGATGGAATGGGAACGCGGAGCCATTCTCGCCTCGACGCTCGGCGCTATGAAGCGTCAGCTAGAACGATGCATTGCACATGCACAATCGCGCGTGCAATTTGGTCAGGCGATTGGCAAGTTCCAGGCGGTTTCGCATCGGATCGCAGAGATGGCGCTGCGACTCGAAACCTGCCGTCCGCTCGTCTACAAAATCGGCTGGCTCAAGTCACAAGGGCTTGATGCGACCACCGCCGCCGCGATGGCCAAGCTGCATGTTTCGCGATGTTTTGTCGAAAACAGCCTTGATGCAGTGCAAATTTTTGGGGCCGCTGGCTACGTGGCTGAGTTCGGCATCGAGCGCGATCTGCGCGACAGTGTGGGCTCGCTGATCTATTCCGGAACAAATGATATTCAGAAAAATTTGATTGCGCGTGGTCTAGGGCTTTAATCACTGAAGCTACGAACTAAACTCCGTTCCCAATGAGAAAGGGGTGGCCGGGACAACTCGTTGTCCCGGTCGCGAAGCGACAAGAGGGGCCGCAAATCTTTCCGGATTAACCTCTTGTGGCTGCGCCACCTGGACAACAAGTTGTCCAGGCCACCCGACTCAATCCACCACGTTGTTCTACCTGCGTAACTGCCAAATCATTGATAGCAAATACAAAAGGCCCGGCGAAATGAATCGCGCGGGCCTTTTGAATGATCCTGGCAACTGATTCAACCGAATCAGAACTCGGCCGGCCCTTCGACACCGCCCGACATCAGTTCGGCTTCCTCGTGCTTCGAGATTTCGATCGCACGATAGCCACCCTGGGTCTTGAAGTAGAGGATCATCAGCAGGTAGATGACCGCCATCGTCGCGGGGACTGCCGCGGTCAAGCGAAGTGCCATGCGTCCGCCGTAAAGTTGCGAGCCGACAACCAGTTCCTTGTCGGCATCGGCCGTCTGCTTCGCGTCATCCCACCACTTGACCAGCTTATCCTGGTTGGCAATGGCTTCGGCCTTGGCGCTCGTATCGGCCTTGAGCCGTTCGAGATCTTTCTTCAAGCCTTCGCCGCCTTCGTCCACAGGCGACTTGCCTGCCTCGATCTTGTACTTCTCGAGCACACCGGCCTTGGCACCGTCGAGCCCGCGGGCCTGGAACGAGAGGAAGGTGTTGTCCTTGTCAGCCTCGTACCGAGCGAACGCTGCCGGGCTCTTTTCCTTGAGTTGCTTCGAGGCAAAATAGTCCTGCTCGAAGCCGATGCCAGGGCCGCCCAGCAAACCAGCGGAGAGCATACCGACGCCGCCCATCGCACCAATCGTAATCGCACCACCCTTGGGGAACTGCTCGGAAACAACGGCGAGCATCGTCGGCCAGAGGAACGTCTTGCCGAGTGCGTAAACCGTCGCTGCGATCACACAGAAGACGATCGAGTCGGCGAACGACAGCAACGTCAGACCCGTCGCACCGAGGATACCGCTAGCGAACAGCAGGCCCAGCGGCGAGGTTCGCTCGACGATCGGCCCGGCGAAGAATCGAAGCAGGGTCATCAGGCTCGACGTGTAGACGAACAGCAGCAGACCCTTCTGTGGCGACGCCATGATGGATCCGGTGATCTTGCTGATCCACGAGTCGGTACCGAGTTCGACATAACCGACCAGTGCGTGTGTAAGCAGAAGCACGGCGAGAAGAACCGGCCCGATGTGAAAGCCGATCGCAACCGAGAACGCCACCCACAGCACACCGCCAACGATCGCTGCGCCCGTCAAGCCGAGGCCAAGGTCGTTGTAGACGAATAGGCCGAGCAGGATGCAAATAACCGCACCGCCGAGAATGCCGAGCTCACGAACCATGTTGCGGTACGAAATGCCCTGCTGGCTCGCTTCCGACTTGGGGAAGTGCTGGCCGAGCAACATGAGGCCATAGGCCGCGACCGGAATCAGGAAGCAGGAAATCTGCATCTGCCACGAGATTGCTTTTTCCAGCGGCTTCCAACCGAACAGGCTTTCGCCGGTGAAGATGGTCGAAAGCAAACCACCGGCGACGAGTCCCGCAGGCCAGCCGGCGTGCAGGATATTTAGATAGTGGGTTTTGTTCTTGTTGAATAGCGTCGCAACGAGCGGATTGACCACCGCTTCACAGATACCATTACCGACAGCGAAGAGGAACATGCCCCAGAAGAGGCACTGGAACGCCGCCGACTTGCCACCGGCCGCGAACGCTGCGCCTGCCGCAAGCGTGAGGGCGGCCGAGACGATGTGCATGACGAACGCGGAGAACATCAGCTTGCCGTAGCCGATTTTGTCGGCGATGAGCGAGCTGATCAGAATGATGATGCCGAACCCGGTCAAACCGCCGCCGGTGATGGCACCAAGCTCGGTCTGCGTGAAGCCATACTGTTCGGCCCACTGCCCAAGGATGCCCGCGCGGATCGAAAAACCCACGCCTGAGGCCATGATAGCCATGAAACCGGCTGAAAGTAGCCGTTTGGCGTTGGGAGCAGTTACTTCGGCGACAGTCATGGAGAGCCCTCGAACGCGCAGCACGGGTCGACACGAATACGACCAGGCCAGGCGGGGACCATCCCCGGTTGACCGGCGGCGGAAGTCGCGAATTCGTGCGAGAAATCGATGGAATCAAACGGTCTTACCCGATCGGACCGCCTTTGGCTAGTGGCAGCTACCTGAGCCTTTCGCTAGAGTATTTCCATGGCAACCTCAGACATATCAAAGCATTCCAAGGTCATCGTCTCCAAACCCTGGCAAGCCGGCCTCGGGCCATACTATGTCGGGTTATTTCTCTGGGTGGTCTTTTTCGACCAGCTCGGTCTTCGCGCCCTCCCAGTAGGCGGCGTCTTATGGCCGTTCCTGGGCGCATTGATCGCTGGGCCTCTCTGTTATCTCTTCCTCTACCGCGTGCCTGCGGTCTGGGGATTCCGCACCGGCAAGCCGATTGGAGAGATCGCCCAGTCGACGTTCGGCCAGACTGGTGCGCGCGGGGGACTGCTCGTACTGGGACTCGCGGAGATCGTCTGGTTCGCCGTGGCGATCTATTACGGCACTGACCTCTCTCTGCGCGGACTGCTCGAAGCGAAGCTCATCGATGGGCGTCTACTTCAGCCGTGGAAGCTCGGTGCGATCACGATCAAGGGGCCAATCTTCGTTGCGACTGCGCTCTTCTGGAGTGTCGCCGCCGCGTTGACGGGTCGGTGGCTCGTGCGATTGATCGCGGCGATCATGTACATCTACCCGGTCTTCCCGGCGATGGTGTTCGGCAGCGCAATGCTCGCCATGCTCGGCGGGGTACGAGGATTTGCGCCAACCGGGATCGACCCACTTGGGCTCGTTAGCATTCCCGAGTCGCGTGCCGGCATCTGGTCGATGATGCTCGTGGTGCAGCTTATCTTCGGCTTCTTTGCGATGGCTGGTGCCTGCTCGGCCGATTGGGGCGCTGCAACGACCACGGAAGCCGATGTTCGAAAAGGTGGCTGGGTTGTCGTGGGATTCGCGCCGGTGGTGATTGCGTCGATCGCGTTTGTGACGATCGCCGGATACATCGGCAAGGTGAATCCAGCGATGCCGGTCGATGCACCGGTGCGCCGTGAGGTTCGTCCCAGAACACCACCGCCCTCGGCAATCTCTGAAGTCAAAACGGTCGGAAGGGTGCCCGAGGCGACTTTCCGCGGCGTGATGATCGATGGCATCGGCGGACGGATCGGTTGCGGCATGTTGATGATCGTGGGCGTCGCGGCACTGGCGCCTGCGGTCTATTCGTCGTTCTCGTTCGGCCACAGACTGCACGGCGTAATTCCGGCGATATCGCGAACGCGGTCGACGCTGATCATGATCCCGCTCGCGTGGCCGCTGATTTTCACAGGCGTGGTCGATCGGCTCGAAGTGGTCTTCGGCCTTATGGGCGCGGTATTCGCGCCGTTGGTCGCGTGCCTCGCCGCCGACTTCCGACGCACCCGCGGAGTTTGGCCGGGAGCGCGTGTTGGTGTGAATCTTCCCGGCCTGCTGGGCTGGGCGAGCGGCCTGGCAATTGGGCTGTTGCCGTTCGTCTCAAAACGACTCGCGTCGTTCCAGCCCGCCGCGTTCTGGGCGTTTCTCGCGGCGTTCGCGGTTTATACGATCGCGGCGACTTTGCTGGGCGAAAGCCAAGTCCTCGCGACGGTGGCCGAATCGTCTCCCACGCCCGAACCGGTCGAACCGATCGTGGAAGCAGCGACCGAACCCGAACCCCAAGCCGAACCATCGTGACAGTGCGAGTAGACCGGGACGACCCCAACTTCTTCAATTGACGGATCGATGTCTCACGCTGCGACCGCGGATCGTAACGAATCTCGCCCGGGCACGTTTGCTGCGCTCGGGAATGCGAACTTTCGCAAGTTTCTGGTGGGGCAGGGGATCAGCCTCTGCGGCACGTGGCTCCAATCGGCGGCGGTCGCGTGGATCGTTTACGACCGCACGAAATCAGAGCGGATCTCCGGACTCATTGAGGCCGCGTCGATCGTTCCGGGCCTACTGGTTGGCGTGCTCGCGGGAGCACTCGCCGACCGGGTTGTCCCGCGGACAATGATCCTGTTCAGCCAGCTCGCCCAGCTCTTGCTCGCGTTCGTGCTCGCGGAACTGGTCTACACCGGCAGCGATCAGATCTGGCATCTCGCCGTAATCGTGGCTCTCACTCGCGTGTTCGCGACGTTTGAAATGCCCGCGCGACAGGTGTTTCTCTTCGACGTCGTCGGACGCGAGATGATGGTCAATGCCATCGCGCTCAACTCAGGGCTATTCAATGCCTCGCGCGTGCTCGGTCCGTCGCTCGCGGGGCTTTGTCTCGACCGTTTCGGTGAGGCCCCATGCTTCGCACTCAACGGCTTGAGTTACATCGCTTCGATGACCGCACTTTTACTCATTCATATTCCTGCGCGAAAACACAAGGAAACGTCGCTCAATCGGCGTGACTTGCTCGGCGGATTCGCGTACCTCGCGCACGATCGCCGGGTTCGCTCGCTCTACCTCGTGATGACGGCGTTCGGCCTGCTCGGAGGTGGATTCACCGCCCTCGCCCCCGCTTATGCACAGCGAGTCATAGGCACGGGAACGCGTGGGTATAGCATGCTGCTCGCGTCGAGCGGCGTGGGCGCAACAGTTGGTGCTTTGCTCGTGGCTTCGCTGGGATGGGTCGAACGGCGCGAGCGCATCGTCGTATCGGGGATTTTGGGATTCTCTGTTTCGCTCGTTGCCGCAGCGTTGCTGCCGACGCTCGCAGGCGCATTGGGCGGCACAGGCCGGTTAATCATGGGATCAATCGCCTTGCTCGGCGCAGGGATGGGGGCGATCGTTTTCTACGCGGCGACGCAGACGATGATCCAATCGGCCGTGCCCGAAAGCCTGCGCGGCCGGATCATGGGGATCTGGATGCTGGTTTATTCGGGTTCGGTGCCGCTGGGATGTCTCTGGGCGGGTGAGTTGGCTCAAGCGATCGGCGTCGGCAACGTCTTGAAGCTGTGCGCCGCGATGTGTGCAACGCTCGGACTCACCGCCTGGCTAACCGGCGCACTTCGCGCTCGAGCCGATTTCACTTCGACTCAGCCAGTTCCTTGATGCGTCGTCCCACCGCCGCCACGATGTCTTCCTCGACCGACGCGTCCCAAGGCGCAGGCAGGCCGTAATACATCATCGCCCCGCCGCCTTCATAACCGCCTTCCGTCAGCACGCGCACGGAAGGAATGTAGGCCATCACGTCGTTGCAATAAGCCGACACCCAAACGTGCGAACCGCCGAGGTTGGTTTTGAACCGCAACGAATAATCGACAACCACCTCGCCGCCCAGGAAAATCCAGGTAAGATCGCCCAGCTTCCAGGCCTGAACCGGATAGGGATAGGTCTGACTCAGCGAACCGTTCGCGTCAATCTTCTTGAGCAACATCCGCGCGCGGTTCGCCCTGAAGAAGTCTTTTGATTCCGCATCCTTGGCAATCTCCTCGCGCGAGGGAATTGCCGCGAGTTTGAGCGGAATTTCCTCGTAGCTTGCACCGGAATGACCGCCGACTGCGTGCAGGGAGTCGACGAGCACATCATCAACCGCCTCGGCGAGTTGGTGGCCGTACTTGTCGGCAATTTCAACGGTTCGCCGCGGGAGCGGATTCTGATCGGCCCCACAACCGGCGACGAACATCGCCTGCGCACCGGGATGCGTTTTCTCGAGCGCGATTTGTGCGAAACCCGCATAATCGCCGCAGAATTCGTATCCGCTGAGCACCGTGCAATGGCAAGCATAACCGGCGACGACCGCTTTCAGTTTGCCGGCCGCGGTGTTCACGCGAAGGACTGGTACGTCGTGATCGACCGGCCCTTTGAGGCTAAGCGCTGCCCTTAGCGCCGGGACTTCCGGCTCCTTGTTCGTCCGTCGATTCACCGCGAAGTCGGTTCGACCAGTTCCCCAGGCTACCTCGGCTGGTTCAAGCTTGGTGAATGCCTTATCAATCGTCGCGAGCACCATCTCGATGAAATGCTTGGTGTAGGCCGTGATTCGTGCCTGCTGCTCATCATCGATCTTGTACATGGTGATCAGATTACTGCCGATCACTGGCCCGGAATGCGTGTGCGAACATGCGAGCACGATTCGATCCCGGCCGAGTTTGTGTCGCGCTTTCAGGGCATCTCGAATTTCGTTTGAGACGTCGGCTCCGATGCCGCAAACGTCGATCGTCACCAGCACGGCCGCGTTTCCGGCGGGATCCTTGAGCACCAGCGCCTTGGCCCAGAGGTCGTGAATCTTGCCGCTCGACGGTTTGTTTCGGGATCCGTAGCCCGCCATCCACATCGGTTGCTCGGGGGTAATCACTGTCCGCGCGACGCCAGCTTTCCATCCAGAATGGTGTGTGGCAGCGTCGTCGGCACCCGAGCAAAGGGCCAGACTCAGCAGCAAGAATGCTGATGTCATGCGCGAATTCCTTTTCCGTTACGATGTGAAAACAGGCAAAGGGGAGGGCAATCACCCTCCGCCCGCCAGGCTGGTGATAACTTTGATATACGGCAAGATGACCGCAAGGATGATGAAGAGCGCAAGGGCGGCGAGGACCAGCAAAATCAACGGCTGAATGAGCTGGCCGAGGTTTTTCACCATCATGCCGGCCCGTTCCTCGTAGTCGTCGGCCACCTTGTCGAGGCATTCAGGAATGCGTCCCGTTTCCTCGCCTGAGTTCACCAGCGCAATCACGTCGGTCGCAAATCGGCCCGAATAACTCAACGCCTCCGAAAGTTCCTCGCCAGCGATCACTTCTTCACGCGTGCCTTCAACTGCCCTGCGATACGGTTCGAGGCGCATCACGTCGGCAGTCAGCGTAAGCGCGGATTTCATATCGACACCTGCGTTGAGCAGTACCGAGAGCGTGCGCGAAAATCGGCTGACTTCAAAAAGTCGAAGCATCTTGCCCAGAACTGGCGTCATGAGCCCAAGCTCGTCCATCGCCGCCTTGCCCGCTCTAGACTTGTATGCGTTGAGCACCACGATAATGAAGACGACGTTGAGCAACGGTGCCAGCCACCAGCCCGCGCCTTGCACGAAGCTGCTGAACCCGATCAACACGCGACTTGGCATTGGCAAGTCGGCCTCGCCGCCAGATCCGCGTGCCAGATCCTTGAGAAGATCGGCGAGCATCGGCAGGAGCATGGTTGTCATCAGGAACATCACGGCGAGCATCACGACGATTACGATAACCGGATAAATCATCGCCGATCGCGCCTGGCGAATCAGCCGAACCCGCGAATCGTACTGGTCGGCGAGCATGCGCATCGTTTCGGGAATGCCGCCACGCGCCTCGGCCACGCGGACCATGCTCAAGAAAAGGCGGTCGAACGCTTCTGGCTCTTCTGCCATGGCGTCGGACAGCGATTCGCCGGCGCGAATTTGCGGGATGATGCGTCCCAAAATCGGCCCGAGCGCTGTGTTCTGAAATTGAGTGCGGAGCGATTCGAGCGACCTGATGAGATCGACGCCGGCGTCGGAATATGTGGCGAACTGCCGACAGAACGCGGCGAGGTGAACGGAGCTGACGCGACCAAAGAAGATGCGTTCCATCAGCCTGGGACCACCCGTCGCGGCCAAGGGCTGACGCGTTTTCTTCTTGGGTGTGCTGGGCTGCCAGGTGGAGGGTTCCTCGCCAGGTTCGGTCGGGGGACGCCACCCGCCGACTTGATCCGACGGAAAATCGCCCGGCCGGGGTTTGGGTTTCCCCTGCGCAGGGTTTGGCTTGCCAGAGGACGAATTCGGACGCGTGGGGCGAGGTTTGTCGGCGGAACTCATCGGTGGCGCGCTCCCACGAAGGTCGATCAACGCCCGGTTGGACGCTTGTTTATGATTATCGAGCCGGGTCCAATGGAAAGCAACCAATCGGATCCCGCGACCCCGCCCAATGAACTTGCGGCGAGTCTTGCGGGGTTTGAGAGGCCCTCGCGACGTTTTCTTGCCGACGACGGTTTTGACGACTGCAAAGTGGTGCAGCTTTACCCACTTGGAGAGGTTATGGACGAGGGTGCAGAGTTCTCCCCATTGCTCGATGGATATCTCATGGCGCTTAATCTTGTCGAGAACGTCGAAGGTCGAAAACGAGGTCACTATGATGAAACTCTGCGCGGCATCCTTCGCGAAATTGCTGAGGGCCGACGTACGCTGATCGACGACGAGATCCTACGCAGAGGTAAGAATTCGCCTTTCATGGCTGGGTTTATCGAGGAAGAACGCAGGAAAGCGTCGCAGATCCTTGAGGGGCTTGAGGCCCTCGATCAGTAGAGTTGAATGTCGTCGGGCGCGGTGTCATCGATCCTCCCTACTGCGACAAGTTCATCATGATGATTTACTCCCTGTTCATGCTCTCCCTTCTTGCGCAAACGCCCACTCCCGTCGTTATCTCAACGGATAGCGGCTGCGAGATGGATGATCAGTGGGCCATCACGCACCTTTGCCTCGCGCCGACGTTGCAGGTGACGGCAATCATCACGGCGCATGCCCCCAAGTTCCCCCAACCGCGCGCCGAGTTTTCCGCGAACGTCGCGCGAAACGTTGTGGCAGTTCTCCCCGAATCGCGCCGTCCGCCGGTGATTGCCGGAGCCCATGAGCCGCTCGTCGACCGAAAGACTCCGCAAAAGTCAGCGGGCTCTGAGCGATTGATCGTCGAGTCGCGCGGGTTCTCGGCGGAAAACCGGCTGACGGTTGTGCAAATTGGTCCCGCGACCGACGTTGCCTCGGCCCTTTTGATCGATCCCACGATTGTCGATCGAATCAAGGTCGTCGCAATGGCGTTTGACGAATGGCCGCGCGGCGACGATCCGTTCAACGTGAAAAATGACGTGAAGGCGTGGAAGGTCTTGATCGAGTCGCGGGTGCCGCTTGTTGTCGTCGATGGCGCTGTGACGAAACTACGCCTGACGCTCACGCGCGAGCAAGCGACACAGCGGTTTGGCGATGCTGGTCCAATCGGCAAAACGCTCGTGAACTATCTCAATTCGTGGCTCGACCGCGCGGGCGGGATGGCACAGGCTGTCACCGGTTCGCGCGACGCCTGGCCGGTCTGGGATTGCGGCACCGTCGCCGTCTTGCTGGGTTACGCGAAGATCGCCGAACATCCCCGACCTTCGCTCCGCGACGATTTAACCTTCGACCATGCGCACACGCGGGGCACTATTGGTTGGGTGACCGAAATTGACGGCGGTCGCCTGTGGGACGATCTGGCAAAGCGGGCAAAAGACGCGAGATAGTCGCGTACTGCTTGCCACAACCCACCATCACCGGTTATGAACGACGATCCGGCCGCCTCCTAGCCAGGGTTTCAGGCCGGTTCTTGCCGTTGGAGTCGAAGCGTAATGATCCCGAAAGAGTCGGCGGAAACATCGACGGTAAGTGACGATCCCGAAAGCGCCCCTGGCGGTATTCCGCTCTACGTCTGGGTCATCGGCGCGGCGATACTTGCCGTGCCGGTCGGCTATTTTTGGGGGCAGGGGGCGAAGTCGCTCGAAATCCTCCCCAACCTGATCATTCGCCTCCTGAAGGCCCTTGCCACGCCGCTGATCGTCTTCGCAACCCTGCACGCGATCGTCACCAACGACGTCCGCGGCCGGCAGGGTGCACGCATGATGCTGTATTACTTCATCAACACCACCGTGGCGATTTGCATCGGCCTGGGACTTTCCAATCTGATCAAGCCGGGCGTTGGGGCCAATCTCAGCTCGCTCGCTTCGAAAACGGCAACGGCTGTGAAGCCCGAAGCTCCCACTGCGACATCGTTGCTCTACATGATCTTTCCAGAAAGCATCGGCGACGCCTTCGCGAAGAACAACATCGCGCAGCTTGTCGTGGTGACGCTCGCGCTCGGGATCGGCCTGGCACAAATTCGCAACGATCAGAGAAAACGCGGCGAAAGAACCTACCTCGTGGTCGTCGACCTGATCACGATGGGTTTTGAGCTACTGATGCGTGTTTTGCTCTGGGTTGTGGCGCTCGTGCCGATCGCGGTATTTGGCGTCGTGGCGTCGAACGTGGGTCAGGAAGGGTTCGGACAGACCTTTCGATCGCTGCTCTGGTTCATCGTGGTGGTGCTTGCCGGTCTGGCGCTGCAGATTAGCTGGTATCTGCTGCAAATGGGTCTCTTCGCCCGGATGTCGCCTTTGCGATTCGCGAGTGGCGTGAAGGATGTGATGGCCACATCTTTCAGCACCGCGAGTACCGGCGCAACGATGCCGATGACGCTCCGCGCACTGACGGGCCCCCTCCGTGTTTCGCGACCGTCTGCGCAGCTCGCAGCATGCGTCGGCACGAACTTCAATAACGACGGCACCGCGCTCTATCAGGCGTCGGTGGTGCTCTTCATGGCGCAGGCGATGGGCTCGAATCTGAGCTTCACCGCGCAAGTCGTCATCGTGCTGACGACGGTGGTCGCGAGCATTGGCGCAGGGAATATCCCATCGGGCGGATTCGTCACCTTGCCGCTCATCTTTGCGGCCGTCGGCCTACCCGCCGATCAGATTCCGATCATCCTCACGATCGACTGGTTCCTCGACCGCTGCAGAACGTCGTCGAACGTGCTGGGCGATATGACGGTGGCTGTGCTGCTCGACCAGACGCACGAAGCGCTACCGACTGAGACGTGCATTCAGACGCCGTCGTCGACTTGAGCGGCGGCCAATGATTCATCGTTAGCCTGCGGGTGCCACAATGCCACTGATCGAGACTGCAAAGCTAATCGAGCGTTATCATCGTGGATGGTACACGCAGGCTACAACCCTAGCCTTTTTGATCCAAAATGCGGCCGAAATTGCACCGGAGATTATGGTGCGAGATCTTGATGCCGAGTGGTAGGCGGAACTGCGCGAGGACACACTTTCGCCTCCTGCTCGGCCCGAAGACGTTTTCTGGTTACAGTCGTGCAACTTTATCGACCCTAACTTCGACTCCGACGCACACTTTGCCAAAATGAAGCGTCTCTGCTTTGAGGGAGCCTGGGCGTGGCATCGTTACTTTACCGAGATTGATGGCGGCGCTAAGAAGCAGGTCGGCGAACGTCTCGACTGATACTTACTACGCTCAGGCCATCACCATCTCACGAGCCCCGCGCCGGGCAAAACCATGCTCGGCGAGGTTTTCGAGCAAGTCGACATACAGTTCGAAAACCTCTTCGCTGGGGCGCGACGTCAGCCAGTTCATCTGCCGCAAATGGTCGACCGACCAGCTTGCCAAAGGCTTTCCAAACGCCGTCGCCGATTCGACTGACACCAGGCCGTCGTTCGGGCCTTCGAATCGTTCAAGCACCTCGAAACAGCGGCGCAGCGGCCTGCATACGTCCTCGGCATGCGGATCGCCCGCGACGCTGAAGCACGGAACGCCGTCGGGCACTGAGTGATGCCGATGAAACGCTCGCGCGGCGCGACGCGTGATATCGACGAATCCCGCGTGGTCGACATGCAGCGACTCGAGCATCTTGTAGACGCCGTTCAGCCGGAGCTTCGCAAGGTCGGCGAGCGTTGAGCCAAGGTGCGGAGTCGCGATGGTTGTAAGGCTTTTGATCAGTCCTGTGTTGCCTTCGCGAGAGAGGAGTGCTCGAGCGTCGAGTCCGCCCATCGAGTGGGCGATGATGTGCACGGGGCAACCACCGAACGCTTCGCGAATGTGCTGTTCGAGCACGCGCGACCGGGTTTCGATGCTTGAAATCGCCGGGACTTGCGTCACCAGGACACGATTGCCCGCTTCTTCGAGGAAGGCCGGAATTCCTCGGAAATATCGCGCGAGCGTAACCGGACCCACGCCAATTCGCCGGAAGCCGAACAGTCCATGTGCCAGCACTACTGGCGCATCAAGGCGCGGGCAATGCGCTAGAAGATCCACAGTTGCAAATCCCAGATGAAACAATCGCGGTGCATTAAACGACTGCGAGTTCAGCAATCGTTAACGTTAGTCTAGAATGACTGTGACAGAGAACAAGCACCGCCGCGCCAAATCGTCTTTTATCCCTGGCGGTCGTGCCGAACTTGTCGATTACGCAAATTTCTGTGAAAATCGCGATCTGAATGCACGGCGGCAAACTATACGGGCAAGGAATCATCGCATGGTATTACATGGATTCATCATGTCGGCCGAACTGGCGGAGAATCCACCCGGCAGCGATGAGGTCGAACTCTGGCTCCGCTTGCAAGGCGTCGGCCCTGGCCAGCCTCGCAAGATCGTCGTGCCGTTCTCCTATTTGTTGACCGACGACGCGATCGACACCGACGACGTCGCCGGCCGCGGCTTCGAGGCCGAGGTCGAACAGGTGGCCCCCAACCGCTGGGAAGTAAGCCGGCTCGTCCTCGCCGGTAAGGTGCTGCGCCAATCAGACTGAGGCAGGATGTAGTGGCTGACCCGCGAGCAGTCGGCGGTAAATCGCCACGTAGCGGTCGACGACGACCGGCAAAGCGAACTCGGTGTCAATCCGTCCCCGCGCAGCCTTTGCGAGTGCGGATCTGCGCGTCTCGTCGTGAAGTAATTGGCGAATCGCCGCACTCCATGCAGGGCGGTCGTTGGGCGTCACGAGCACGCCCGCATCGCCCTTTTCGAGCAGATCGGTATTGCCACCAATCGCCGACGCGACGCACGGCAAGGCCGTCGCCATCGCTTCCAGCAGCGAGTTGCTCATCCCCTCGGCAACGCTTGGCAGCACGAACAAATCGGCGGCGCGGAGATACTCGGCGGGGCTTGGAACCGCTCCGACGAAACAAACGCGATCGGCAATTCCGCTCTCTTTCGCCCGGGCGGTCAAACGCTCTCGCTCGGGACCATCGCCAACAAGCACAAGCGATGCCCCGGTTTCGGCGGTAACTTCCGGCCAGATATCGAGCAACAAGTCGAGATTCTTTTGGGGATGCAATCGCCCGGTGAAAACGACACGCGGTCGCGCTGGCAGCGAGCTTTCGACAGCGCTTTCGCCGGGATGGAACTCTCGGATATCGACACCACTCGCGGTGCGGATCATCTGGTCGGGCTTCACGCCGAGCGCGAGCCATTGGTTTTCGATGTCTTCGGAAATCGCGGCGAATGCAGTGTTGGCAATGGCGGCGCGGCGCAGAAATGAAAAACCTTTCGTGCGTGCCATTTCTTCAGCTTCGCCGAAATAGCCCGAGCTCGCGGGCTGAATGAGCGTGGGCACGCCCTTCAGAAATGGTCGCGAGACTCCGACCGAGATCGATTCCCAGAGCGCCTGATGCGTGTGGATCAGATCATACTGCGATCGCAGTTTCCGGAGCGCCGAGAGAACTCCAAGCACGAATGAGATTGCGAAGAGAGGACCGCGGCTCGATGTCTTCACCCAGCGGTGAACTTGCACGCCTTCGACGACTGACTCTCTCGGCAGATTCGCGTAATACCGGGTGACAACGTGAACCTGATGACCGCGGCGGACGAGTTCGAGTCCTTGCGCGAGTGCCTGCCGCTCCGCCCCGCTTTGCATCGGGTGGAAGTGGCTTACAACGTAGCAAATTCGCAGCGGAGCATCGTCGGCCATTGCGGTCGCTTCATCAAAACAGAACGAGGCAGGCGGTGTGCCTGCCTCGTCGGAGAATTCAGCGCGAGCTCGATAATCGCGTTAGCGCTGGATGACCAGGTTTTTCAGGTCGCGACCGTACATATCGAGCACCTTGCCCGAGGTCGCAGTGACGGTACCCGACTCGACCGCCAACACGCGGCCGCTTGGCATTGTCACCTTGATCACCCAGTCACCATCCGGCAGCGACATGGCGAAGCGGCCGGTCGCGTCGGTCTTCGTGGTGCGGTCGAGGAAACGGCCGCCGCGATCGCTCACGACGATCTGAATTGCCGGCTCGCCGACCCGAGAATTGGCCGCCGAGACGAGGCGACCCTCAAGGATGTTCATCTTCGCAATCGGCGAGGCGGAAATCACCGGACGATAGGCGTCGCGCCGGGTGACGCCGTCGGCCTTCGGCAGCGGCGGCAATCCGCTATCGTCGAGCGGCGGAGGACCGTCGACCTTGTTGCGCGAAGGGTCGATGCTCGAAGGCGACAACTCACCGGGCGGAACCGGGGCGGGCGGCGCGATTTTGTCTGCGGGGTTATCCGTGGCACCCTTCGTGGCGTCCTTCGTGGCTTCTTTCTGCGGCGTGTTTGACTTAGTTGCGGCGCTTCCCGACGTGTTCGGCGAAGCGGCCGCGGGAGACGCCTTTTCAGCCGCTTTGTCGGCCGCCTTTTTGCTTGTGTCAGCAGCCGGATTTCCCGTCGTACCGGCGCCACCAGCGCCAGCCCCGCTGGTCAGAGGCGGAACGGGTGCGGGGGCAGGTACGGGAGCCGGACTGGGTACGGGCGGCGAGACATCGGGAACCGCCGAGCTACGCGCGGGCGGAGCGGCTGATTCGCCGATTCCAGCGCTCGGCCTCGGCAGTTGCGCGGGATCAATCGTGGAATCGATTCGTTCGAGAGCGCGGTTGTTCGAAGGCTCGACCGCCGAATCCCGCGTCGCCCGAGTCGGCTCGGCTTCAGGTTCATCGGCGCGAACGGTGGTGTCGTTACTGGGAGCCGGACGCGATTCAACCGTCTTGGGTGCCGGCCCCGAATTTCCATTCGAGGGGGCAATCTTTTGCACCGGTGCGGGGGTCGCCGCTGGGGCAGCGGTTTCGCAGCACGCGCTTGCCACCGAAGTCGGCAGCATGTAGGTCGTCGGGCTCACATAGGTTGTGGGCGACACATAATAAGTGGGCACAAGCCGCGACGAGGGGGCGTAGTAGGTCGTTTCAACGTAGCGCCGCGAGCCCCATCCGCGATAACGCGTGGAGACATATCCCGTGGGAACATACGAGTAAGCGTAGCTCGTCGGCGTGACGTTGTAGACGGTCGAAGTCGGCACGACGTACGAGTATGAGGTAGGCGTGATATACGACGTCGACGATACATAGGACGTCGGCGCGAGGTAGGTGGGCGTATCGGCCAGGTAAGTTGTCGGCACGATGTAAGTACGCGGGAGCGCAACGACCGAAGTTGAGGGCAGCACCTCAACGGTTTCGATCAGGCGGAGTTCCGCGCGGGCAGATCCGGCCATTCCCAGTAAGGTCAGTCCCAGGGCAAGGGACTTCCACGGCGTGTTGCGTTTCATGGGGTGCTTCCTCGCGGAGTCTCAATCCAGCAAAAGCAAGCGGACGCGGCCCACCGGCGCTTGCTTCGATCGTTACCGACGCTTCATTCGTTTCAGGCCGACCATTCCAAAATACCAGAGCGACCCCGGCCTACAAGAGTCCTCGCCACCCGCACCATAGCGATTGTAACGATTATAACGGGTGCGAAATTCGGCCGGGTTTCAGGTTTGATGCAATTGTTTGCTTCCAGTCAACGCGCCGAAGAAACCGAGTTTCGTCAGATAAAAGCGAACTTTTGTAACTTTTGCACTGGCAGCAATTTAGCGTCGTTTTGAAAGTCGATTCGGCTCGCTTTACTCAATCGCGGACGTCGATCCGCTGCAGTTCGATCCCCAGGAACTTGCGCACTGGCCGAAGATTTGCACGCGGCGAATCAATCTGGGACAATGGTGTTATGGTGTTCGGCGCGCGGGATCGTACGCGCCATGCTTGTTTTGACCACCCCGTCGGCGCGGAGTTTGGTGATATGCTCAACACTCGTGACGCGGCCGATGTGATGAACCGCGACTTTCTCGAGTTGCGCGGGAAGATTCTCGAAGTCGCCGCAACGCTCGACCGTCTCGACCGCGCGCCCAGCCACCACGCGCAAGGTGACGTGCCCGACCGCCGCCTCGCGCAACTGCGCCAGGCGCTCGAAGCCCTTCTCGAACCGGGTCCCGGGCGAGCTGAAACGATTCAACACATTTTCTCGCTCGAATATCATCCCGAGTGGCGCGAGCGGTTTGAGATCGCGACAGATCGAAGATAACGTGAGCCGCAGAAGCCAGTACCTCCCACTAGTGGGAGCCGCAACCAACCGCGCATGATTGATCACACCAGACACGCCGCAGCGTCTCGCTTCTATCCCGTTTCGTTGACGTTCCGCATAGACCTCGTTCACGATGCGGTCGATTCGGCAAATGCCAGGGGTGATAATCGCACCCCTGAAGAAGGAGCCTCTTTCGATGTCGTACTACATCGACCCCCACATTCACATGGTCTCGCGGACGACCGACGACTACAAACGCATGGCACTCGCGGGCTGCGTGTTCGTCAGCGAGCCGGCGTTCTGGGCGGGGTTCGATCGCTCTGGGCCTGAAGGGTTTCGCGATTACTTCCGCCAGCTCACCGAATACGAGGCCAAGCGGGCGCGGGCGTACGGCATCGGGCACGGCACGTGGTTGTGTATCAATGCCAAGGAAGCTGAAGATGTCAGCCTGTCGCGCGAAGTGATCAAGATGATCCCTGAGTTCCTCGACCAGCCGGGGGTCATCGGAATCGGTGAGATCGGGCTGAACAAGAACACGCGCAATGAGTCGATCGTGTTCATCGACCATCTCGACCTTGCCGCACGCACGAACGAGCTAATCCTGGTCCACACACCGCACCTCGCAGACAAATACCAGGGAACGCGAATGATTCTCGACATGATTCGCGGCGACGGCCGCATCAAACCCGAACGGGTTTGTATCGATCACGTCGAAGAACACACGATTCGGCCCGCGCTCGACGCAGGCCACTGGGTGGGAATGACCCTCTATCCCATCACCAAATGCACGCCAGCACGCGCGGCTGATCTGATTGAGCAGTATGGCACCGATCGGATCATGGTGAACTCCGCCGGTGATTGGGGACATAGCGATCCGCTCGCTGTTCCCGAGTTCATCTTCGAGATGAAGTCGCGCGGCCATTCCGACGCGCTCATTCGCAAAGTTGTCTTCGACAACCCGCTCGAATTCTTTCGGCAATCCGGCCGCTTCACCTGGAATCCAACCGTCAGCGGCTAATCGAGCATCAGCGCTCGTGCGAACGAAAGTCAGGTCGTGCCGATCAGACAGCGATCGGCACGACCTTTGTGTTTTTACTTGCCGAGCGGAACGGCGGGACCAGCCGGAGTGTTGGTCTTCATTTTGGCCTTGGGAGCGCCGGTCGGTGCCCCGGCTGGAGCGCCTCCGCCTGGCTCGGCAGGTGCACCAGAAGCACCGGCTCCGCCAGCAGCGGGCTTGGGAGGAGCAGCGTCATCACAGCCCGACATCGTAAAGAGGGCAGCAGCAAGCGCCGGTGCAAACACAAGTTGAACGATCGGGCGACGCATCAAGATCTCCTTGGAGTCAAACCAGAAGCATCAGAAAACGCGAAGTGCGCCCGGACATTTGATCCGGGCGCACCGTGCAGATCAATCGGTAAGCACATTGACCGGTGGCGGAATGGGCTTAGTACGAGTCGGCCGAGACAACTTCGCCGCCCATGTGAGTGCTGAGGGCGCGGTAGGTCACCATGTTGATGGAGTTCTTGAGGAACTTCACCGAACCGTCGGCAAAGAGGAAGTTCACGCCGCCTGGGTGCAAGCTGCGGAATCCGAACTGGCCGTACTGTAACGTTCCCGCCTGTTGATACCACGAGAACGGCCCAGCGGCGTCGATCAGCGGCTCAACCGCGGCTCCCGAGACGGGGGCGTTCAAAGCGACCGACGAGAATGCAATCGTGGTTGGGCGGCTGCTCGCTGCCGAGACGCCGTCACCCCACCATCCGCCCGAGTTCCACCAGTTGAAGATCGACGGCGGCTCCTGGATGTAGCGGTTCGTTTCGCCGGCCAGAAGCGTGTTGCTCGTGCCGTCCTGGATGTTCGCGATCGAGCGGCAGAAGTTGAGGACGAAGATCCCGTTGCCTTCGATGCGATTGCAGATGTTGTCATTCGTCGGCGGGTTGTAAGTGTATCGGAACACTTCGATGTAACCGGCCATGCCCGCGTACGAGCCCTGCGAGTATCCAGGATAGCCGGCGGGCGTATCCTGCGACGGCTGGTCGGAGGGGCAGACGAACGACTTGACCTTCACGTTGAACACGGTGACGTTACGAACGCTGTTCGTCGCGCCAGTGAAATTCACAAGATTGTAAACATTACCTTGTTCCAGGAACTGGAGGATATATGTCATCCAGCCATGGCGAATATTATTCGCGCACTGTGCAGCACCGGGAGGGCCGCCAGCGACCGCCCAGTTCGGCGAGTTGTAAAGGATGCCGAACGGAAGCACGCCCATCGCGCTTTCGTAGTTGGCAACCGCGAGACCCATCTGCTTGAGGTTGTTCACGCACTGAGCACGCCGGGCCGCTTCACGCGCCGCCTGTACAGCAGGCAGCAAGAGAGCGATCAGAACCGCGATGATCGCGATCACGACAAGAAGCTCAATCAAAGTAAAACCGCGCTTTGCGTCGCGAGGCCGCTCAGCAAACTGACTCATCGTCCGCTCCTGTGAGAAAGGGGGAAGCACGAGCGATACCGTAAAGAACGGTACCAAATGATTTGGTGCATGAGGGGGGAGTCGCTTAGCAAACCATCATCGGTTGGCTAGAGCTCGAAGGACCACGCGAGTGATGGGATAGATTCAGCAATCAGATAGGGTGACATGTGTAGCGCATACGCCACCGAGCGTGCGTCGAGCTCCTAGCAGAGTCAATCATGTCAGGTAAAGCATCGACACGCAAGGTCATCGTGAGATTTCCTTCAAACTTATGTGACGATTTTGCGAAACACTGATCTGTTACCTCCTCGCCCCGTGACCTATCGAGCTTCCAACACCTCAGTAAACGAGACATTCAGAGATGCGTGACAGGAAAGCCCGTCCTTTGTGGACCAAGTACGCTAACCGCAGGATTTCCGCCATTCCGGCTTCGGCAACCACGTCGTTGCGCGGGTCGCGGGCAAACTCAAAGGCACGTCGTGTCTGCCCCGAAACCCAATGAAAGAAATCCACGTCATGGAATTCCAGGTGAACGCAATATATGTACCGTGGATGCGAATCTCCTAAAGAATGCGATAAACTTCTTCTTAACTAAAGGATTAAAACATACCCTCGTTTGTTACGAAAACCCTTGGAAACTCGATGTTTTCGTATCATTGGCTGAATCTTCATTGCGTCTTCGCAACGATCGCAAGATGTGGCGCAACGAGGCCACGTTACATCAACGCACTTTTATTTCCATGCCTGTGATTCAGGAAGCGTGCGTAATATCGAGGCATTCGTGTGAGTGCCAGACACTTTCAGTTTGTCGATAACGATTTAGCGATGTGCCAGCAAAGGTTTAAGAAATGCTGCTGACCGGCGGACAGCTTCGACCGCCATGTGGCCGTGTCGGCTCAGTTCAACGTTGAGCCCACCTTTGAATTGAGCGTCGCGAAGCGCAGAGATCACCGAGGGAAAGTCGATCGTCCCCTCGCCAAACAGCAAGTGATCATGCACGCCTCGTCTCATGTCCTCAATGTGGATATTAGCAATACGTCCCGCCCAGGGACCAAGGTGGCTCGCCGTGTCGCCGGGTTCAAGACAATGAACGTGGCCGATGTCCACGGTGAGATCGAAGAGCGGATGCCGAATTCTTTCGTCGAGGCGGGCGAACCGCGCAAAGGTGTCGATGAACATCCCTGGCTCAGGCTCGAACGCGAGCCGCACCCGCTTTGACTCCGCGTGAGAGATCACCGGTTGAAGGGCATCCACAATCCGGTCGAACGCCTGATCCTCGCTGGCCGAGTCAGGGAGTGCACCAGACCAGAATGACACGGCCTCGGCGCCGAGGGCGTCGCAGAGGTCGATCGACCGGTTCAGGAAATCGATGCGCAATGCTCGTCGCGCGGGGTCGGGATCCATCAAGGTGGGATCGTGCTTCTTGCGCGGATTGAGCAGGAACCGCGCCCCGGTCTCGACCACCCGAATCATCCCGTGAGCATCAAGCCGCTCGCGGACCATGGCCACCTGGCGCGCGAGGTCGGCGGCGTCCTGATAGGGGTCAAGTGCGCCCGCGTCGAGCGTGAGCGCGACCGACTCGAATCCTTCCTCGGCGAGAAAGTCGATGGCATCGAGCAAACGGTGGTGCGGCAAGCCGTTGGTGTTATAGCCGAGACGCATCAATGCACCGTTAAGAGTGAGGCGGCCTCAGGTGGAGTAAAGCCACTTGCCCAGCACGAATGCCGGAATCCAGAGCGCGGCGACGGGAAGGGCGAGCAACGGGCCTGCTGCGATTGATACCAATCCCACGTCGAGCCAGATCAGCATGATCACGCCGGTTTTGACGGCGTTTTGAATCGTCGACGGCTCGGGCCTGCGAATCGCACGAAGATCGGCACGATTCACAATAAACGCAACAGTCGCGAAGACGGCCACGCCGACGCCGAGTGCAATGCTCGATTCCCGAACCCACGCAGCCGCCGCGACGAGTGCGAGCATCGCGACGTTTTGAAGGATCATGCCGGCTTTGACGCCCTGCGACTGATCGTGATGGACCTCGTCGCCGCTGATATACGTGACGCCGATCACGAAGATCGCGAAGGCGACCGCCATCGCCCAGCCAGACGGGCCGCCGAGATCGGCAGACGCGCTCATGCCCAGCAAGAGGTTCAATCCGCGGCAGCCTCCCATGACTTCAGGGCGCCGCCACGGCCGAACTCGTCCCGCGTCATAGATCAGCACGCAAGCCGCAAGTGCGATGGCCACGATCAGGCTGCGCGGGCCCGCGACTGCCGCCAGCACCGGTCCGACAAAGAGCAGATCCCAGCCAAGCACCGCCGCGATCCAGCGCGATGCGCGGCCGGAAGGAAGCGGCCGGCTGGGACGCTCGCGCAGGTCGGTCTGGTAGTCGAATACGTCGTTGAGGGCCATGCCCGCGGCATAGAGGCAGACCCCCGCCAGAACGAGCGGTAGCCACTTCGCGGGATTCGACAGCAGTCCGCCCGCGATCAAGAAACCAGCGAGCGGATCGGCGGCTGCCGTGAAGAGATTCGGCAACCGCACGAGCTGAAAGTAAGGCTTCAGCGCCACTTTACTTTCCTTTGACGAGCGGCTTCAAAACCTCGTAAGCTCGCTTCGCCGCGCCGTCGGGATCATCAATATTCGGGTACAACTCGACCGTGATCCACCCGTCGTAGCCCGACGCCTTGATCGCATCGACCACCTCGGGGAAATTGATCGCCCCGAGACCGGGAATCATATGATGGTGCACACGAGTCGGTGCAATATCCTCAAAGTGGTAATGCTTGATGTGCGGCGTCAACTTCTTGATCTGCGCGGGGATGTCCTCGCTCATGCAGTACGCATGTCCCACGTCGAAATTTAGACCAATTGCCGACGAATTCACGCGTTCGGCGATTTCAACATATTGATCGGTCGTTTCGGCCAGGAGCTCCGGCTCGGGCTCGATCAGGAGCAAAACGCCCAGGCTTTCCGCATGCTCAGCAAGTGGCTTGAGTGCCTCGACGAACAGATCAATCGCCTGCTGGCGAGTTTGCGAAGGGTCGATCGGTCCGCCAGGCTCGGTCGTGATGTGGGGCGCACCAAGTTCCTTGCAGAGCGTGAGGGCCCGCTTGGTGTGGTCGATGCGCACCCGACGATAGTTGGGGTCGGGCTCGATGAACGAGGGGTACCAGAAGTGCTGTCGATGGTCGTCAACCGCGTGCATCATGAAGGCGTTCACGTTTGAGAACGTGAGGCCTGTTTTCTGCATCGCGTCGCGAATTCCTTGCTTCGAGCCTTCAAGCATGTAGGCAGGCCAGGCGTGCGGCACGTCGGCCATCAACTCGAGCCCTTCATAGCCGATCGCGGCGATTCGCGCCGCGGCTTCTTCGAAGGGGAAATTCAAGTACGCATTCGTGCTGAAGGCGAGACGCATGCATGCCTCATGATCTGGGGCGGATTTCGAGGAGAGTGAATTCGCGCGACGGCTTCGTCAGCTCTTCGCTTTGGCCTTGGCGACGTACTCTTCGAGCATCGTCGTTTGCTTGAAGAAGTCGTTTTCGCCCACGCCTTCTGGGCCCTTGAAGAAGGCGGCCAGGTGCTTCATCAGGCCCGACTTGCCGCGGACTTTTTCGACGTCTGTCAATCGAGCGAGATCGATCGCCAGAGGTGCCGCTAGCAGGCTATCGCAGCCTTGCCAGGTGAACTGCAGCGTCATCTTGGTGTCGAGGAAACCGCGGAAGTGGATGTGATCCCACGCGGTTTTCCAGTCGCCCATGTCGGGGATGTACTCGATCGTCACCAGCGTTTTCGGCTTGTAGCCGAGAATCTGGGTGACGACGCGGTCCTTCGTATCAACCTTTGACGACTTGTTCACAGGATCGTCGAGAATCACACCATCGCGATTGCCGAAAATGTTGTGGCCGACCCAGCTCATAACCTCAAGATTCCGCGCGGCGAACATCGGCGCCAGCACGGTCTTCATCAGCGTTTCGCCAGTCTTGCCGTCCTTGCCGCCGTGCAACGCGCCGGTGCTTTCGGCAAACTGATAGAGGGCGGGAATCGACGCCCCCAGGCTCGGCGTGAAGTTGAGGTACGAGTGCCCCGCACGAAGAGCGGCGATCGCGTAGAGCGAGCTGGATGGGAGCAGTTCGGCCCCGCCGGTCGCGAGCGCGGCGTTCAGCGTGTCCCAGTTGTCGTGGACGTCGCCGATCAGGAACGGCGGTTCGGTCGACGCGACGGACAGGACGATCAGGTGATCGAGCTTTTCGGTGTCCACAAACGCCGCGAGGTCGGCGCTGATGCGATCGATGGCTTCCTTGGCTGTGCGGGCCGGCTTGTTGTCGCCCCAGTCACCCATTCGCGCGATCGAAGCACCTGAACCGAGCTTGGTCCCAGGGCGAACGCGTTCGCTCGCTGCGAGCAATTCGGCCTTGCATGCCTGAATCAGTTCGCCGCTAAACGTGCCCGAGTTGGCGCGAAACTCTTCGGCGGCCTCTACGAAAGTAGTCTGGCGAATGTCGTGGCCGCCGATGATGAACTCGGCGGGTTCGGGGAGCGGAAGTCCTTCAAAGAGCGGTAGATCCGTCACCAAGCCGGTGCGGCCCGAGATTCCCTTCGCCATCGCGGTCAGGCCGAGCGTGATCGTCGTTCCGACGCCGCCAAAAGCACCAATCAACCAAAGTCCAACGCGGCGACTCATGAAAAATCCACCCTAGTGTGAGCAGTCGATCCGCACGGGGGCGGAAAACGGAGGCGGGCTGGTTTGCGGGGAAGACGACCCTGACAGGGTCCATTATGGCGCAAGTTCACCCCCTATTCAACCCGCCCGCCCTGGCATTGCACCACGCCGATTTCAAAGCGACTACCGGCGCGAATAAATCATTATAGAGGCAGGGAAAGCTCGGTAAAATTTCAGGACTTTGGCGTCGTAGCCTCAAACTCAACCATTTGGCTAGTTTCAGCTTACGATCAGACTCGATTGCACGTCTGCACGCAAATTTTAATCGTTATCATCTCTTGATAAGAAAATCGAAATGACTGGCGTTTCGCGATGAGATCCGCGGTTTGTCTATGCCGAACGGGCGTTCTCGAACCCGGCCGCGTCTTGCGCACTGAGTAATTTCGCGACGACGTCAGCGGTTCCCTGAAAACCGAAATCTCGTCGCTTGAAACGGAAAGTTGTAACTCCAACCGGATGCCGTGCCTTAGTAAAAGAGTAAGCAAAACGAGGACTGGCGTTGTGCAGCGGGGACAAGGGTATGCCAAAGGAGTTCGGAGGCATCGCGCTGAAGCAGATTCAGCACCTGTTCGAGACGGGGACCGTCATCGGGCTTTCCGACCGGCAGTTGCTCCAGCGGTTCGCGTTGAATCGCGATGAAGTCGCGTTCACAGCCTTGGTGGATCGCCATGGACCGATGGTGCTGGGGGTTTGCCGACGAATCATCGCCGATCCGCATGAAGCGGAAGACGTATTCCAGGCGGCGTTCCTGGTTCTGGTCCGTAAGGCTGGGTCGATCCGCGTTGATGATTCCCTCGGTCGCTGGCTTTACACCGTGACGCGACGGCTTGCCCTCCGTGCGGGTGCCGATCTCGATCGGAGAAACCGGCGGACGGTTGCCCCCATCGACGTGAACGACGACCGGCCGAGCGATGAACACGAACGTCGAGAAATGGCGATCGCTGTTCATGACGAGCTAGACAGTCTCCCCAAACCATACCGCAACGTGGTCATGCTCTGCTATCTCGATGGTTTGACGCATGAAGAAGCCGCGCGGCGGCTGTGCTGGCCCTTGGGATCTGTGAAAGGCCGGCTCGTCCGGGCAAAGAAGCTCCTTCATTCGCGTCTCACCCGACGCGGCCTGGCTGTCTCTTCGGGAACGCTCGCCGTGGTATTCCGCCCCAACCCAGTTTCCGCCTCGCTCCTCGAACGAACGGTATCTGCCGCGATCGGTTTCGCTGCGGGACGCGCTGCGGTCATCCCAGCCGCAACACTGGCCAATGGAGTTTTGAAGACCATGTTCCTCTCGAAGCTCAAATTCAGCGCGATGGCGCTGCTGGTGATTTGCGTCGGAGCTTATACGACCGGTGCAGCGGGCGACGGAGGCAGGGACAAGGTTGCCGCCAAACAAGAAAACCCGGCTGCAAAGGCGAACTCACCCGATTCGAAAACTGAGTTCGACATCAACATCACTTACCCGGTGAAGGCTGCGTCGAACCACGCATCAGGTGTCGACGAGCTAAAAACCCTCGATGATCAGGAGGCGGACTATCGGAAGTCCCTGGCCGCTTCGGAGGATGAAATTGCTGCAGCGACTCAAAGGCTTGATGAACTGAAAGTGGCAGTCCGCAGCGCCGAGCGGAGTTTGCTCATTTCGACCGATCGCACGCAACGATTCCACAAGGCCCTCGACCAAATTCAAACGCGACGTGATGCAATTAAGAAGGAGATGAAGAGCGTCATTGAACCGTCAGATTTCAAGGTTGTCCCGGTTCAGGACCAGCCAGTCGTTTCGGCACCCGTCAAGGCTCCACTCCCCAGAGAGGGTGCCATGAGAATCTCGCCCGTATACAAAGTGGAACCGTCGGACGTTTTGGTCGTCGAAGTTCTCGAGGCTCTGCCGGGGCGACCGATTAAGGGCAAGCATCTCATCAGGCCCGATGGCAAAATCAGCCTGGGTTTTTATGATGAGGTGAGTGTCGCCGGCCTCAATCTCATGCAGGTGAAGGAAAAGATCGTTACCCACCTGCGCGAGTACCTCACCGACCGCGCCCTCGGCCTGAGGACCTTCGACGAAGAGACGCAGAAGAACATCGATGTTCCCCCGTCCAGAACACATTACGTCTTCGTCGACATCGCCGAATTCAACAGCAAGGCGTACTACGTTCAAGGAGCCGTCGGCTCGCCAGGTCGATTCACGATCACCGGCCACGACACCGTGCTCGACGGGATCAACCGAGCAGGCGGTTTGCAGCTTGCGTCGATAGGAGCGAAAATACGCCTGATCCGCCCCGCTTCTGAGTTCAACCACAAAGAACAAACATTGGGGGTCGATCTTCGAGAGATCGTCGAGAAGGGTGAGTCGACTACCAACTACCAACTCCTGGCCGGTGATCGACTGATCGTCTATCCCGAAGTCCCATTGACTCCAACTGTGCCTGCCTCAACAACTCCCACCGTCCCGACAAAACCTGCCGACAGGCCGACGTCCGAAGCACGAATCGACGCCCTCATGAAGGAACTTGCCGACTTGAAGAAGGAACTCGGCAAGTAATCCATTCGATGCTTCGCTGACGGCATCGCGAAGACTCAACGACGCACGGATCGGTGAATCACGTCACCGATCCGTGCGTCATCTTTTGATTTCATCGCCTCACAAAAAAGCCTACTTCTTGGTAATTACGTGGACGTCTCCAAGCTCGCGAATCTCACCCGGTTTGAGTTCGAACGCAGCCGTCACGTAACCAAGGACCTGCGCGTTACCCAGAATGGCATACAGCCGATACGTTGCACCGGGAACGAGACCAATTAACTCAAACGTCCCATCAGGCGAAACCGAAAACTCCTCGCGATCATAATTGCGGCCGTTGAACGTGTGGATCGGCAATTTGCCGTCTTCTAGCTCGATATCGATCGCCTTGAACAACGGTTTACCCGCGTCGTCGACGAGCCGCCCCTTGAGCGTCGCCCATGGTTGGAGCTTAAGCGTAATGGGCGTGGTATCGTCGGCGGGCACCTCGACCGTTCCGGTTAACTTCTCCTTCGCAATTCGGGCAATCACTGCCCTGCGTTCGCCAGGAAACAGGTTCGTCACTGTGAATCGGTCGGATTCGACTTTGGTCATCGGGTTTTCAATTTGACCGGCCAGACCGCTCGCCTCGAACCCGAAGCGCGGCTTGCCCTCGACACCAACCACGCGAACTTGACGGCTCTTCCCCTTCTTCAACCGAAGTTCGCATGTGTAATCCTGAGCGCCTTCTGGCACGTTCACTTCGATGATCGTACTTCGAATCGACGGGCTAAAACCCTTCGTCGAGAAGAGTGTCTCGGCGAACTCTTTCGGCCCCAATCCGGCGATTTTCTCGGCACCAATGCCGTTGAGATAGCCGGAATAGAAGGCCGCGACGATCCCCCGGCCGGGATAGGCGATGATCCGGAATTCACCCTCGCCGTTCGCCCGAAGATGGTCATCGAAGTCGGGAAACACCTTCGCTTCGAGATCCTTGCGAAGAAAGGGATTATTGTTGAAGACATGATATTCGATCGACGCGTCGGGGATGGGTGCTCCTGTCGCATCGTCAACGACTTTACCTGTAATCCACACGCCTTTCGGCAGCGCGACGTCGACCTGTTTGAGCGCGCCCGCATCTCGTGTATCAACATCGACTTCGCGGCCAATATATGCCGATTTTTCGGGTGCTCGGAAAGTAAAATCGAGATCCTTTCGTAACGGCAGACCCGAAATTCGGTAATGGCCAAACGCGTCGGTCGTGGCGTGGAAGCGGTCGAATTCAGGGTATTCGAGGCGATTGATCCACGGACCTATCACGCGAACCCCTCTCAGCGGCAAATGCGACGCGGGATCGCTGACCGTTCCTTCAACGTCGCAGCCGGGTTCGAGCACCACGTCGGCCCGATTACCGAAGATGAGCACATCAGCACTTGGATTCGCGATCAGTCCTTTGGTTTTCTGGGGCTCGCCGGGAACTCGCAGCGATTGATCGATCGGTCGGGACGCCGCGAGAAGAAGATTTGAGGCGAATCCTGGTTTGCCATCAATAATCAGCTCGCCGACGCGTTCCTTGCCGAGACCAATCAATTTGAATCGCCCGTCGGCATCGGTTTTTACCGGATGAACGATCGGCGCGTGTGCGGCGGGAATATCGCCGAGCGAATTCGCGAGTGCCGACAGCGATTGCGCCGTGGCCCTCGTGAGGTCGGGAAGATGCGCCGCGGATTTGACGGTCGCCAGCCAGGGATCGAGCGTTGCTGGCCCCTCCGGAGCCTTGTCGCCCTGCGGTTCAGGCCGATAGAAATGGCTGAGCACATTGAGCGGATCATCCGCGTGCTTGGGCCAGTAAATATTTCGCACGCGAACGTCAGCTCCGGAAACAGGCTTGCCATCACGATCGGTCACGCGACCCGAAATCGGCTCGTCGGCGGTGAGCTTCAGCGTCACCCCGTCGCCAGGTTCGAGCAAGCCGAAACCAAATCCAGGCGCAACCGCGACGATGCGTGGCTTGACGTGGCGGATTTCCTCCTCATCCGGGAACGGCCCGCCAACGTAGTGGTTGGGGGCGGTTTCGGTCATCTTGATCCCAAGCTCACGTTTGGTCTGAAACTGGAACGTGCCGCTGGCATCGGTCACCGCCTTGCGAGCGGGAACTTGCACGCCGAACGCACGGAGATAAATCACGGCCCCCGCGACGGGTCCGCCGTCGGGGCCAACCACTTTGCCGAGGACGTGAAAATCACCCGGGTCGAGTGCCGTTTTGATTTCACCGGCATCAGCAACGGGCATCGGCTCGGCCGCCGGTTGCTGCATCGGCGGCAAGTCAGGCGTACTCCGTCGTGCCGCCAGGATAATTCCGCCCGCCACTGCAGCAACCACCAGACATCCCATCAACCCAACGCGTGCCAGGTGTGCAACCTTCATTTCATTCAATATCGAAGCAGCCAGCGCGTTGAGTGGTCCGGCAGCCACTGCGAGGGTCGATTCGGCGAGCCTTGTCGGCAAAGCGAGTAGAGCAGGGGCCGCATCGCCAATTTGATGACGGCTATCGAGTCGCTCCTTCAGCCGTTCACGGGCATCGGCCACTCTGCGTCTGACCGTCGCCTCGCCACAACCTATCTCCTGCGCGGCTTCAACCTGCGTCTTGCCTTCGAGCCAGCAGAGCACCAATGCCTGTCGCTGCGAACCTGGCAACCGCGCAATTTCTTCGTGAAGCGCAGCGAGACGCGGGTCGGACGCTGGACTTGCGGTTGAATCCGCCCAGTCGCGCGTTTCAAGTCCATCGCGTTCGCGCGTTCCTCGTCGGGCTGCTTGTTCGCTCGCACGAACGGCCACGCGATACGCAACGCCATGCAACCAACCGCCGAGTGAGTCATCGACGCGAATTGAGCCGGCCTTGCGGACGAGGATGAGAAAAACCGCCTGGAAGGCATCCTCCGCGTCAATTTCACTGCGAAGCACGTTGCGGCAGACCGTCAGCACCATCGCGCCGTGACGGCCGACAAGGGTGGCGAATGCCGATTCGTCGCGTTGAGTGCAATAGCGGCGCAGGAGGACACCATCGGAGAGGCCCGCGTTGGATCCGGCCGCGAATAGCTGGTGAATCTGCGGCAAAATGCCCCCGAATCGCACGTCGGACATCGTCTCGACCCTCTACGAAAAAGCGAATGGTCGCGGCTTCGTCCCTATCTATGCACCCATGCGTCCTCACCCGATCACAATTCTGTCCCAATTCCGAAAATTCCACCAGTTCCGGCTCGACCGCTTGATTCAGTCCGGCCTCATTTCTACGATCCAGGCAATTCTGTTTCGAGGAGCGAACTCGAGGATATCATGGCTCGTTTACCATTGGTCGATCCGTCGCAAGCCGAAGGCAAGACGCAAACCCTGTTCGACACAGTCCGTGCGCGTTCGGGCAACAAGGTTCCGAACATGATGCGGACGATGGCGAATTCGCCCGCCGTTCTCGAAGCCTATCTCGGCTTCAGCGGCGCTCTCGAAGGCGGCGTGCTCGACAAGAAGCTTCGCCAGCGCATCGCGCTGCTGACGTCGCAAACGAACAACTGTCATTACTGCCTGGCCGCCCACAACATGCTGGGCAAATTCGCGGGCCTCGATGACAACGAACGGATGGAAAACCGTCACGGCCATTCCGACGATCCCAAGGCCGAAATCGCACTCAACTTCGCCCGATTGCTGATCGAGAACCACGGCACAGTCGGCGATGATGAGGTTGAACTTGTGAAGGATGCGGGGTATTCCGACGCCGAAATTGCTGAGATCATTGCGCACGTTGCCTTGACGATTTTCACCAACTATTTCAACGTCGCCACCGATGCGGCGGTCGATTTTCCGCCAGCGCCGGCGCTTACGCAGTAATTGGTGTCGCTCGCAAAACACCACCTCGACGGCTGGGTGGTGATGGGTCCATAAACTTCATTTCAACGTTGAATTCCATGAAGAGTGGACCAGATAAGCCCGGCATCGACTTGCTGATTTCAGCTTGGGAGGAGTATTCCAAGACAGGCAAGGTTCATAACGTGAGGTGCGACCATTGCCGCGCACTGATCGAATTTAGTCCTATCGGGGACAGGGGAACGGCTGTTAGACACGATTGCCCGTGTGGCAGGTTTAGTGGCACCATGCGTGGGCTGTTATCCTAACGGCTGAGATGATCTTCCGTCGGAATCCCTGTGGAAACCTAACTAGCCGCCTATCGAACCTCAAACTGCCGCGAAACGATCCTTGCTGCCTGGGTTTACCTGCTTCGGTCAGACGGACTCTTTTCGGATTTCGATTGCAGATCCAGGTTTGCCGTGAAAGACTAGCTTCGGCAACCTCCATCGCAACTTCCCGCCTGCAAGTCCCTCCCGAAAATGCTTCGGAGGCTTCATTCATGCACCTTCGATCATTATTGGCATTCGTTATCTTTGGTTTTTGTTCCTCGAACATCGTGCTTGCCGACGCTCCCATCGCCGCCGCCCCGAAGCCTGAGCAAATCAAGCAGTCCGTCGAACGCGCTGTGGAATATCTCCAGGATGAAACCGAATCCTGGCTGAGCACCCGCAAATGTGCCGCCTGCCATCACGCTGGAATGCCGCTCTGGGCGATCGGCGAGGCAGCGAGACAGGGCTACAACGTCGACAAGCAATTTCTCGCCGAAACCACGGAATCGCTGCTGGGAAACATCGAAAAACTGCGGGCCACGCGAGTCTTTCCCGATCCCAAGGCCGCGCCCGACCCGCGTCCTCAGGGTCGAGGTTTGAACATGGGCCTGCCGTTTCTGGCGGTCGCCGCGCGATCGATGCCTTCTTTGAGCAGCGGGCACAAGCAAAGCCTCACGCTCATTGCTGAAGAGATCATCAAGAAGCAACAGCCCGATGGTTCCTGGGAATTCTTCGCCACGCTACGACGACCGCCAATCAACGAAACGCAAATCACCGAGGCCGCCTGGACCATCATCGCCCTTCAAAACGAAATTTCTGCCGACGCTCCCAAATCACAACGCGAAGCTCTCGCAAAGGCACTCATCTGGTTCGAGTCGGCCAAGACAAGTGACGTTTATCAAGACAAGATCATGAAATTGCTGATCGCGATTCGGACCGGCAAGTCGCGCGAATCGGTTCAGCCCGCGATTAACGAATTGCTTGGCCAGCAACGCCCCGACGGCGGTTGGAGCCAGACGATCTCCACACCCAAGAGCGACGCCTTCGCCACCGGTCAAACGCTTTATGTACTGGCACTTGCCGGCGAGAAGGTCGATCGCCCCGAGATTCAGCGAGGAATCAGCTTCTTGCTCATGACGCAAGCGTCTGACGGGAGCTGGCCAATGACGTCGCGCGCCACGCCGAACGGCGAGCCTGGAAGCGCAAAGTTGCTGACGCCGATCACCTGCGCAGCCGCATCATGGGCCACGCTCGCTCTCACGAAGTTGGCACCAATTAAGAAATGATTCGCATTCTCGCAGGAGCCGCAATTCGATATTTACGGCAGAATTCGCGTACCCAAAACTGAGTTGAGATCGAGCGTCGCGCGGCGATAACGCACGAGGGCATCACGCTGCTGCCTGGCCGAATCCTGTTCGTCGTCGAGCTTCGCCGCATATGCTTCGGCCGTGATGCGCTTGGCAAGCAAATCGGCTTTCGCGTCCCGGATCGATTTGAGGGCGTCTGGGCGAATCGTTTGTTCGATTCGGTCGAGAATATCGCGGCCCGCCTTCAGTTCGCGCGAAGCCAGCCGCACCTCCGACACCATTCTGCGTTCGAGCGCTGCATATTCGAGACGCGATTGGTGGGCGTTTGTTCGAGCCTTGGCGATGTTGCCCTGGTTGCGATTGAACACCTGGAGCGGCACGGTTATGCCGACATCCCAGGATCGGCCGCTGGGGAGGTGCGCGGGGCGGTTGTCTTGATAGCTGAGCGGGTCGTAAAACAGGATCACATCGTCTTGACGATTCGCCTTCGCCAGGCCGATTTCGGCGTCGGCCCGCGTGATTCCAAGACGCGCGGCGGCGAGATCGGGACGATAACGCGTGGCGATTCGAATCAGTTCGTCAAGCGGCGGAAGCACAGGCGGATCGACGCGCAGACGGCCGCGCGGACTGAGTTGTGAAGAATCCTCGGGCGAGACGTTGAGAAGCAGTCCCAGGGCCTCGCGTGCATCGCCCAGCGCGTCATCATTTTCATCGTGCGCAGCGAGCCATTTTTCTTTCCAGGTTTGGAGCGAGCCACCCGCCGCTCCGGAGTCGGGCCGATAATCCTTCAGCAACTGCTCGTGATCGATGCGTTCCTGTTCAATTGCAAGCCGCGCTTGATAGGCGACTTGAAGATCAACGAATGCATGACAAACGTTGGCGATTTGTCGCCGCACCGCGTCTTGATACTGCGCCTGAACAACGCTACGCGCCGCACAGGCGACACGAATTCGTTCTCTACGCTTGCCCGAAACATCGACCGGCATGATGAGTGCGACGTCGTACTGCGTGGGACCGATGGGTCGTCGCGAGGCGTTGTTCGCGCCATAGGGAATGAACTGCGTGTCGGCGAAGAGCAGGGGATTCGTTCTGAGGCCAGCGGTGAGCAAATCGGCTTCAGCCTGCGGAATTTCCTTCGCAAACGCACGCAGCTCGATGTTTTCCGCGATCATACGCGCGACGGCTTCGTCGAGTGTGATCCCATTCGCCGGACCTTCTCCATCGACCGGCGCTCCATCGGGAAACACATCGGCAGAGGGGCGGGCAATTCCATGTTCCAACGGCGAGAGAGTTGGTTCAGAGACCTGTCTCGGTGATTGCGCGGCGCGTTTGGGAATCACCCCGCCACGCTTGCGGCCGGCGACGATCGAAACGTCGGGCGCCTGGACATCGCTGGTTTCGAGTGCCCCGGGACTCGACTTTGGCAGCGACAGTTCCGGTAACGTCGACTTTGCGGGCTTCGGTTCGAGGCTGCGCTGAGCGTGCGCGGGCCCAGCCGCGACAACGAGCGCGACGAGCAACGTATTCCGACCGATTTTCAGTCGCGCCCGTCGCATATCCTGTCCTGAGAGTCCGCAACGCCATCCTTGAGCGTGCAACGCGTCGCGTCCTTGGTTTCATCGGTCGGCGGGACGGCGTTGTGTAATGAAAGGCATCGACAGACGTTGAAATCGATCGCGGCTCGAAAAGAATTCGCCGCTTTTTTTTCTGGACACGACTGGAACAGACGTTCATACTACCGTGCGCCAAGGGTTCAGTATTCATCCGTACAAAAGGGGCGAACTTCGATGGCTCAGAGAATTGGTCTCGCGGGGTTCTGTTTGGCCTTGCTGATGAGCTACGTGCCGGCCGAGGCTCAGGATCTTCCCAAGCCCGGCCCCGAGCACAAAATTCTGGCCCAGGAAGAAGGAACCTGGGACGCCTCGGTGAAGGCGTTCATGGGCGGCCCGGATGCCCCGCCGGCGGTCTCGAAGGGGACCGAAGTTAACACTCTGATGACCGGCGGTTTCTGGCTGGTCTCGAAGTTCAACGGCGACTTCGGCGGTCTTCCGTTCGAGGGCCGTGGCCAGTTTGGCTACGACTCGATCAAGAAGAAGTACGTCGGTACGTGGGTTGACTCGATGAGCCCCACACTTTCCGTCCTGGAAGGCACTTACGACGCCAAAACCAAGACGATGACCTATGTGGGCGACGGCGTCGATGTCACGTCCAAGAAGAAATTCACCCAGAAGATGGTGACGAAAACGAACGACGACGGCACTCGCGTCTTCTCGCTCTACATGAAGATGGAGGGAGACGACAAGGAGACGAAGTTCATGGAAATCACCTACACCAAGCAGAAGTAACTTGGTGCAGATTGTTGCGCACAAGCAACTTGTGTCGATCTTTCGGTTGGAGGGCCGTCAAGCTGGTTCAAACGAGCTTGACGGTTTTCCGCCAATCGGTATGATGGTCGTTTCGCTCATTAAAGCGATCGATGGAATTGATCCGGCAGGGCCGGAGTCGCCGATCTCGAAGCCGTAGCAGGTAGCCCACGTCCATGAATTGTTATCAGGCCAAAGCCAACGAGCTGACGAAGCAGTGGTATGTGATTGACGCGACCGACATGGTCGTGGGCCGTCTCGCCGCCCAGATCGCGCCGATCTTGATGGGCAAGCACCGCCCGACTTACACCCCGCACATTGACACCGGCGACTACGTGATTGTCACGAATGTCGAAAAGGTTGTGTTCACCGGTAATAAGTGGACACAGAAGTTCTACCAGCGCTATAGCGGTCACCCGGGTGGTCAGAAGGAAGAGCAGGCGTGGAAGCTGCTCAAGCGCCGTCCTGAGCGCGTCCTCGAACTCGCCATCCAGCGCATGATGCCGAAGAACAAGCTCGGCCGCCACATGATGGCCAAGCTCAAGCTCGTTGCCGGCCCGAACCACGAACACCAGGCGCAGAACCCGATCCCGCTCGCCGCCCTCACCGGCCGGCCGACCTCCTCGGGAGCCCTGTTCGCTGCTTCGAAGACTCCGGCTGCTCCCGCGACCGAAGCTCCGGCGGCGACCGCCTGACGCATCTCTGCTCATTCCATCCCGGCGAGCCGCTCGAACGAATCTGGCTCGACGGGATGCGATCGGCCTTCGATAAGATTAATTGCGACAGATTGATTCATGAACCGGACCAGCCGCCTGGCGGGGCTGGGTTTTTCGATCAGACAGGATTGAGCTCAACATGACCACGGCGGCAGCGACTCCTTACATCTGGGGCACCGGACGGCGTAAGACCGCGGTCGCCCGCGTCCGGATTCGTGAAGGCACCGGCAAATACATCATCAACGACAAAGACGTTGATCAGTATTTCCCCGAAGAAACCCAGCGCTCGGACGCACGTGCTCCGCTGACCGTCACCGAAATGGGTGGCCGCGTCGACGTGTTCGTGAACGTGCAGGGCAGCGGCAAGTGCGCCCAGTCGGCCGCGGTTCTCCTCGGTCTGGCCCGCGCTCTCAAGGAATTCCGTTCCGACCTCGAGCCCAAGCTCCGCGAATACGAGTTCCTCACTCGTGACTCGCGTAAGGTCGAACGTAAAAAGTATGGCCACAAGAAAGCCCGTCGCAGCTTCCAGTTCTCGAAGCGTTGATCGACGACCGACCGCGATCGAGAGATCAAAATCCAAAGGCAGGGGTTGTTTTCAACCCCGGCCTTTTTTCGTTTCTACTCAGACGCCAGGTGCTGGCGAGGTTTTGGGCTCACTGCTGAAACCAATACTCACCTGGAAGTCAGGATGGCGAGCGAAATTCACGCCGCGGTCGGCGTTTTCAGGGTGCCACTGGTGGGATCCCACCAGTGTGCCCTAAGTGACGTCCTGCAGGCACCCGATGGTCAGATTTCGATCACCACCCCTCAATCCTTCATGAGCGAAAGCCGAACGCGACGAGACCAATATCGAGCTATGTGCTCGCGACTTCGGGAGCAGGTTGCGTCTTTGGAACACCTGAAGGCTGAATCATGCTCCCTTGAACGACGTGTTCAATTGTCAGCGCTGCGAGCATGATCGCCGCGGCGACACCTCGCATATTCTGGTCGTAGAAGTAAAGCATCAAAATACCGCCGCCGCATTCGAGCACGGTGATGAAGATGGCGGTCGGGTGAAAGATGTAGTCTCGGATTCGCTTCTGATTGAGCAGCGCCAGATCCCACGAGTGCTGCAACTGCTCGCCCACGATCAAAATCAACGAGGCCACGATCATCGCGACGGTCGGGTTAATGGCTTCGCGCAAGGCGCGATCGCCAAAGAACCACAGCGACCAGACGATGATCTCCGAGCCGGTGATCATCAGCAGGCCGATTGCTTTTTGCAGCGGTGTCTTGGTCGAACCGGTGATGCCAATCTCTGCGCCAAAAACCTGGCTCACCCAGTACAGCACGGCCAATCGCTCGGCGAGAAAGCCGATGAGCAGCAACACGATTGCCAGAATGTAATTCTTTTCAAGAAAGAACCAGAGCCAGAAGTAGAGCGCGACGAATTCACCAAATGTAGCAACGATGAACGGCAAGACGTTCACCTTGAACGAAAACGGCTTCTTCTCGTCGGGTGCCATGGCGACAATCCTGTCGAAAATGAGGGCTATCGACACCGTCGGCAACAATTCGGCGACATCGCGCGACAACGCGGATGAGCTTCGCACACCGCGCCCGCTCTAGCAACGCTTTACTCCGCTGGTCACGATGTTTTTACAAAGCAAACATCCGCTTATATCATCCGAAATCGGCCCGAATCTAAAGCAGACGGGCGGCTCACCTCGCTGAGAGGCGACCGCCCGCCGAACAATTGAGTCAGGTTTGACCTTAGCAGGTCATCAGACGCTTACTTCTTTTCTTCCTTCTCGTCGTCATCGTTGTCCTTCTTGTCGCCCTTGCGTTCCTTCTTCTCACCCTTCGCTTCGGCTTTACCGTCACCCTTTTTCTTCTTGCCAGATTTTTCGCCCTTTTCCTTGCCCTTGGCGTCGCGCGGCTCTTCTTTGTCTTCTTCCTCTTCGCCCTTCACAAGAGTGCCGCTGGGCTGGATCTTAACTTCGATTTCTTTCTTCTCGTCGGTGACGAGGTGGATCTCGTAATACTCGAGTTCGTCAGTTCCGTTCTCCACTTCGTAAACTGCTTCGTACTTGGTGGCCTTCGCCTTGGGGTAAGCCTTGCGGAGCGCCTTGGCGACGCGAACGGTCAAGTCGTCGGCTTCGATTTCTGTTTCGTAACCTTCGACTTCATTCTCGTCATCGACGAGCACGTCGATCTGTTTGCCCTCGAGCATGATCACGACTTCATACTTTGTTTCACCGTCTTCCACTTCCTTGGCCGCCTCGACAGGCTTCCCCTTGGGAAACTTCGCCTTCACTGCGGCAAGCACGCCCTTGGGCAGCTTGTTGAGCGGAATGCTCTCCTCGCCGGCCTGAGCCATCGCCCCAACACCGATCATCCCAGCGACTACCAACGTCCGGATCACGTCACGCATTGCGGGTTCTCCCTGGTCGAAGTCCGAATTCGGCTTGGCTTTACGTATTGGCCAGGCCGGGAGTCGTACGGGATTGTACCAGGATAAGGCAAAGCCGATGTGAAGAACTAATAAGAACCGATTCACAAAACGTGAACCGGCGCCACGAAGTTCAAATCTTGTACATACCGCATTTGACGTGTCGAAACAGGCTATCTCTTCTCTGCTTGATGTCGCTCTTATGCGTCTTTGACCGTGACCTCTACTGAACCCATCTGTTTGGACTTGTCGGCAGTCATGCCAGATTCGATGTCCTCGAGCAAATTTATGAGAACTTCTTTGCGCTTGACCTGTTATATCAAATCACTTATGGCTTCCGTCCTTAGATTTTGCATCGTCAAACTCCGGCTCTGCAGCTTTCTCCCGAGCCCTGGCGATTTCCAGTTCCAACTGAAGCGCATCAATCACTCGCGTTTTCACGTTTTTGAGCAAGAATGTCCGCTCTTGTTGCACGTTCTCGAGTCTGTATTCCTGCATTTTCACCGCCAATTCATCGCTGAGGCGGTTTGAATTACCGTCGACATACGGGCTTGGCGGCTTCGCCTTCGTCGACGCCAACCGTTCTTGCGCCAGCCGAAGCGCCGCTTTTTCAGCATCGACCTTCGCGTCAAGTCGCGACAATTCGGCCGGGAAGACTGTATCTGAATACTCCTTGATCGCGAGTTCGATCGCTTTGCGCGCTCGTTGCGATTGTTCGAGCGCTGGCTCCTTCAGTTTTGATTCGAGGATCAATTTCTGCGCAAGTTCATCGACCCGATGTTTTGCCACCTCTGCCTGAAGTGCCTTTATCGTTTTTTCTTTGGTGATATTGATGAGAATATCTCGCTTTACCAGCGCATTCTCCGCCCTGAACTGGATTTTTTTGACCTCAAGCACGAAGCCTACGAGCTTGGGCGGCGAGAGCACTCTGCTCGCTTTTTCCAGTTCTGACATAAGAAACAACTGTTTCGTTTCCTGATCGGCTTTCGTACTCGCGATTTCTTCCTCGATCGCCCGCTTCTCGGACTCAAACGTCACTTCGACATAGTGCACGACGGCGGCTTCGGCCCCCACGCGCTTTTGCACCGCGCGAGCGTAAGCCGCAGCACGTTCGCGATCTCCTTTATCCGTATCCACGATCGCCGGAATCGTCTTCGACGGCGATGCCGGGTTTGGCAGGCCCTCACTGCGGTCCGCGAGCAGAAGCGCAATCAAAGCAATGGCCAGAATTGTCGCGTGCACGGAGCCGTCCTCCTGATTCGCAAACCGGTCGGGGAAAACCGCCGCGAGACGAGACTGGGGAGAGAATTCGTCTCATTCTGAGACCTTCGCATCAGTGTCTCTTAATTGTAGGCGATATCCTGATCCCGGCGGGCCAGGATTATCAAGTTCTTGCGATTGGCACGTCGGCGCGACACCATGAGAAGTTCATGATTTAAGTAATCGACGCGGAGTTTACTTCATGGCAGCCGATGACGGACATGGCCAGATTTCGAACGCCGATCGTGCGGTAATCGATGCATGTGCCGCAGCGTTCGACACGAACTGGACTCCCGATGGTATCGAGGCAGCCGCTGCAGGCCTGCCAACCAATCCAGAGGCTCGGCGCTTGGGTCTCGAACAGCTCGTAAAAGTCGATCTGAAACACCGCCACGGTCAGCGCGGTCTCGAAGAATACCTAAGCATATTTAGTGATCTGGGTAGTTCGAGCCAGATCTCACCCAAACTCATTCTCGCCGAATTCCAGGCGCGGTTAGGTTCGGGGCAAACGACGTCCGTGGAAGGTTACTTCCGGCGCTTCCCGGATCAGTCGGCTGAGTTCGCAAAACTCGTCGAGGAAGAACGCGCGAAGTCGCAAGCGGGATCTCCCGCCACACCAATCGACCCGAGCCTGGAAGGCATTTCGCCGCAGTTCGGCCGCTATCGCCTGATCAAGCGGCTGGGGCAAGGCGGTATGGGTTCGGTCTACCTGGCAATGGACGACCAGCTCGACCGCAACGTTGCGCTCAAGGTTCCAACCTTCGGCCCTGGCGATGGCGACGAGGTGCGCCGGCGATTTCTCGAAGAGGCCCGCGCAGCCGCCTCGCTCGACCATCCCTACCTTTGCCCGATTTACGACTTCGGCGAGGTCAACGGCCGGCCCTATTTGAAGATGGCGTACATCCAGGGGCAGTCGCTTGCCGAGGTGATCGGGCCCGATGGTATGCCTCAGCTTCAGGCGGCGACACTCATCGGCAAGCTCGCGCTGGCCCTACAAGACGCACACAACCGCGGCGTAGTGCATCGCGATTTGAAGCCCTCGAACGTAATGCTCAAGCAGTCGGGTAGTCGCCGTGAGCCGGTGATCGTCGACTTCGGACTCGCGCGTCGGCTGGATGCGGGCGGCGAGCGGATGACGCAGGCCGGCCAGATCTTGGGGACGCTCTGGTACATGGCGCCCGAGCAACTTCGCGGCGAGATCGACCTCATCGGCCCGCGATCCGATATCTACGCGCTCGGCGTGATCTTCTACGAAATTCTCACCGGCAAACTACCGCACAAGGCCGATGGCTGGGCCGTTGTGACGAAAATTCTCACAAGCCCGCCCACGCCGCCGTCGCAGTATCGCCCCGACCTCGACCCCAAACTCGAGGCGATTTGCCTTAAAGCCATGGCGCGTGACGCCGGCGACCGCTATCAGAAGATGAGCGAACTCGCCGCCGCCGTGACTGGATGGATCCAGGCGCATTCGTCACTGTCGTCTTCCGGCTCCAATGCAAAGCTCGGTTCGGCTGCGGCGGTCGTGCCGCCTCAGACAGCCGCGACACCTCAGCCCGTCGCGGTCGCAGATCAATCAAACCCAAAGCCGTCGACCGAGCACAAAGTTCCCCAGTCGCAAGACAAGCCAGATCCTGAACCCGCGATCGAACCGGCCCCAGTCCCGCCATCATCAAGCGGTCGAAAAAAGGCCTTCGTTGCAGCGGGAGTGATGGGTTGCGCCGTGGTTATTGGCGGGTTGGCGATGACGATGTCGGGGGGCAAGAATCAGGGCACGAAAACGACACATCATAGAAAAACTGAGAGCGAATCAGGATCGGCAAAATCAGAGATTGGTGGCGAGAAGGTCGAGTCGAATTTGAGCGAGCCAGTCGATCTTGTCGCACTCTTCCGGCCTGATGAACTCGGCCGCATGGGGAGTTGGCGGCGCGAAGGAACGACGCTGATTTCGAGCATGGCTGCTCAGGATATGACGATCATCCCCTATTCCTGCGGCGATCGTTATGTCATCAAAGCGAAGGTCAAATACATGCGGGGAAAGCCCGATTTCCAGATCTGGCTCCCGCGCGGCGATACGAAATTTCTCGCGGTGATTGACGGTTGGGGCGGAGAAGTCAGCGGCTTCTCATACATCGACGGCAAGCCGGCCGAATTGAATCCCACCAGGCACGAAGGGCGAATCAT
Organism: uncultured Isosphaeraceae bacterium; assembly: GCA_945957605.1. Classification (GTDB taxonomy): domain Bacteria; phylum Planctomycetota; class Planctomycetia; order Isosphaerales; family Isosphaeraceae; genus CAMFLR01. Next base: position 84,792 of record CAMFLR010000001.1, on the reverse strand, counting down.
CAAGTACAATGCCGATCCGGTCGAGCTTGAGGTCTGGGTCCGACCACGAGAAATCACGCTGCGAGCAAACGGCCGCATCATTTCACGCTATGACGGCCCAGATACTCACCTATCCATTCCCAAGAAGTCGTACTTGCGCAACGGCGCAGCACCAACCAAGGCAGCGCGAGGTACCACTAACAGTCAACAGCCCTACTTCACGAAAGAGGAACGGGCGCGGTTCCCGCTGCTCTGTACGCACGAAGGAGCCGTCTACAAGGTCCTATCACTCACATATCAGAACATTCTTGACTGAACAACAGTGAGCGATGTGCGGTCGTCTCGTCAACGACCGCATTGATCGCCTGCAATCAAGCGAGTTTGCCCGACACATGCGCGAGCGCCTTCGCGAGTGCCTCGGGAATCTTCGCCGCATCTTTACCGCCGGCTTGCGCGAGGTCGGGGCGACCGCCGCCGCCGCCACCGACAATCGGTGCGACATCCTTGAGCCACAGGCCGGCGTTCAGGCCCTTTGTGATCAGGTCGGGTGTGACGCCGGCGATCAGCGTCACCTTGCCTTCAGCGGCTGACGCGAGGAAGACGGCGAGTCCGGCGTTATCGGCCTTGCGACGTAGAACGTCGACGAGTTGACGCATCTCGTCGGCATTGCTTTCGGGAAGCTGTGCCGTGACGACTTTTGCGCCACCGATCGTTTCGGCAGAGCTAAGCAGATCCTCGGCCGAGGTTTTCGGCGCGGTGTCGGCCTTCTTGGTAGCGAGTTGCTTCTTGAGCGTTTTGATTTCTTCGACGAGCGAGTTTACGCGTTCGGCGACCTGAGCGACCGGCGCCTTGAGAACGGCCGCAACCTCGGCGAGCGCTTCTTCTTCCTGACGGATCAGATCAAGCGCGGCCTTGCCGGTGAGGGCAGTGATGCGCCTGGTACCGGCCGAGACCGACTCCTCGCCGACGACCTTGAAGAGGCCGACCTGGCCAACGTTATCGAGATGCGTGCCGCCGCAGAGTTCGCGAGAGAATTCGCCCATCTGCACGACGCGGACGATGTCGGGATACTTCTCGCCAAACAACGCCATCGCGCCAAGCGACCGAGCCTCTTCGATCGGCATCGTCTTCCACGACACTGGCTCGGCGCGGAGCACGCGCAGATTGACCGTCTCCTCGATCGACTTGAGCCGATCGCGGCCGACGGCTTCGGGATTCGAGAAGTCGAAGCGAAGTCGGTCGGGCTCGACCTTCGAGCCGGCCTGCTGAGCGTGCTTCCCAAGATGTGTGTGCAACGCGTGGTGCAAGACGTGCGTGGCCGAGTGGGCTCGGCGAATCGCCTCGCGACGTTCGAGATTAACCGTTGCCTTCACTTTCGCGCCGAGCGTGATCGTTCCGTTCGTCACGTGGCCGATGTGAACAGTGAAACCCTCGTCCTTCTTGGTGTCGAGCACCTCGAATGCGAAGCCTTCTCCTGTGATTGTTCCGGTATCACCGACCTGTCCGCCGCTTTCGCCGTAGAACGGCGTACGATCAAGCACGAGGGCAATGGGCTTTTCGTCGTGTCCCGGCTTGCCACCTTCCAGGTGCGACGATGCCGCACGCTCGGCCAGCACCCCTTGTGCGATGATGCCGATCACCTTGCCTTCGCTCGCGGTGGTTTCGTAGCCAAGGAACTGGCTGCCGTCGTGGTATTCGGCCTTGAGTGCGTCGATCGGTCCCGACGTAAACACAGGGGCCGGATCCGCCGTTCCGCGAGAAATCCCCGCGTGCGTATCGCTTTCACGTTCAAAACCGATCATATCCACATTCAAATTATTATCTGCAGCGAGGCTCTGCGTAATCTCAATTGGGATACCATACGTCGAATGCAGGACGAACGCCTCTTTACCACCAACCGTATCGGAACCGGCAGCGTGCGCCCTGCGGAACGTATCGTTCAGCAACTTCAGGCCGTTTTCGAGGTTCTTGAGGAAGACCTCTTCTTCCTCGCGAATGACAGACTGCACCCGCGTGACGCTCTCCTTAAGTTCGGGATACGCCTTGCCCATTACTTCGGTGATGACCGGCACGATCTGGTGCAGGAATGGGTCGCGACGGCCAATCTGATAGGCGTCGAGCACAGCGCGACGGAGGAGACGGCGAACGACGTAGCCTTGCTTTTGCTTGTCGGGGCGGACGTTTTCGTGAATGCAGAAAGTGAGCGCACGGGCGTGGTCGGAGATGCGACGGATGCGAACGCCGGTGGGTGTGTCGACCTCATACTTCACACCAACCGCTTCGGCAGCGCGGGCGACGATTGGCCGGAAAATGTCGGTCTCGAAGTTCGACTTCACGCCTTGAAGCGCGGCGGCTGCACGCTCGAGACCCATCCCCGTATCAATATTTTTGTTCGGCAACGGCTCGAGTTGGCCAGGTCCCACGCGGTTGAATTGCGTAAACACCAGGTTCCAGATTTCGACCGACTCGATACCGTCCCCATGGTAGAAAATTTCGGAGCAGGGACCGCAGACGCCGTCGGGGCCGTGCGTCGGTGCGCCGGCGGGCCAGAAGTTATCGTCCTCGCCCATGCGCGTGATGCGATTGGCGGGAACACCTACTTCCTTGTTCCAGATGTTGAAAGCTTCATCGTCGTCGAGATAGACGGTGATCGTGAGACGATCCTTGGGAATCTTGAGAACCTTTGTAAGCAGTTCCCAGGCCCAATGAATCGCTTCTTTCTTGAAATAATCTCCAAATGAGAAATTGCCGAGCATTTCAAAGAACGTCATATGGCGCGGCGTTTTGCCGACGTTCTCGATATCGCCGGTGCGAATACACTTCTGGCAGGTCGTCGCCCGGGTGAAGCCAGGTGCACCAAGCCCCATGAACTCACGTTTGAACTGGTTCATACCAGCAGGCGTGAACAGCACCGTCGTGTCGTTTGGCGGCACAAGCAGGTCTGACGGCTTGCGAATACATCCCTTCGAAACGAAGAAGTCGAGGTAAGCTTCGCGCAATTCATCGGTCGTCATGTGCGGGCTGCTACCATTCTTGGGCTGGGTGTGTGAAAGCGCAATCGCGCGACGGGCCGCCGCGCGATTTGATCCTTTCAGGATACCGAATTTTCACGTCCGATCCCACCCCAACCCGGGCTGCACGGCCCTTCCTGGGATCGGCGTTTGTGCTTAGATTAGCCGGCTACTGTCAGCTTCCGCATACGTCGACGGAGACCGATCACAACGACTGGCAAACCGATCGCGAAGAGCGCGATGCTTGTTGGCTCGGGCACTGCGGGGCCGTTGTAGCCGATGGCCTCGAGCGCGGTGAGTTCGGCGGGGCCGAGATCGGCGGTTGCGCCCGGTGTCCCAAACGCATCTTGCACTTGCGCGGAGCCAAGAAAACCGCTCGCCCAGTCGTGAAAATCGCCGCGTGCATCCTGATTGAACTGCTCGATCTTCGTGGTACCGTCAAGCGAGAAATAGGCGAGGGCATTCGACGCAGTTGAGAAGCTGCGCACACCGTTAGCATCGTAACGAAAGAGGTCGAGCGTGCCGATCGCGCCGGTTGGCGGAACTGAGCCGTTGCTCACTCCGTCCAATGCCGATCCCAACCCGAGTGCCTCGTTGATTTCGTGCATGACGACGGCTTTCAGGTCGTATTTGTTGGGATCGATGTTCGTGCGGCTGTTATTTGTGATCGAGGTATTCACAGCGATCGTGCTATCAAAATCGCCGACCGGCGGAAACGCGTTGAAGCCGAGCACACGCAGGTCAGCCGTCGTCACCTCGATTTGACTACTACCGTTCACCGGGTTCGCCGTCTGGTTCGGCAAGTGTGCCAACGCTTCCTGCGCGACTGCCGTCGTACCGGTCGCCGACAAGGTTGAGTAAAACGACGAATAAGGGATCGTGCCGACGTAAGTCAGGCTCTGTCCCAGGCCGGACGACATTTCCTCGAACTTGATTGTGACTGATACGTTATTACTGAACAGACTACCATAAGTTGCTAGCGCCGAATTGATCGTCTGTTCAATCGTCGCTGCGTTCGGATCAGATGTGATCGTCGAATCAAACGTTGGGATAATCTGGAGCGCCTGAGCGCGGGGCGCAGCAACGAGCGCAGCCAGAACGGCCAGCGAAACGAGGGAGAACCTCATCGGACATGTCCTCGACGACTTGGGAATCGGCTTCAAGATGCTGGTGAGGGAGGCCGATCGCATACATCGCGTACGGCCCCAGCGCTTCTGCCAATCAACGATCAGGATTTATCGTTTCCTTATCATCCGTGACAAGCATGCACGCTTTCCGTAGCGATCCTGATCGCCCGTAGCGGCTGCGCCCTTGGTCCGTGAGCACATATGCCGGTACGACTTGCCTAATATCATTGTAGCGCGAACTGAAGTCAAGTATTTTTCAATGCGATTATTTGAAGTTCAACTTCGGTGCAGAACGGCCGATTCTGCAATCACCTGGGCAGCGATGTCGGCAGGTAGGGATCGTCCTCGAGCGGCGGCCGAACCAGAGCCAGGTGATGAGCCCAGGAAGGGTCGGTCTTCGGGAAATCGGTGCGAGAATGAACGCCGCGCGACTCTTCACGCTGAAGCGCGGCGGTAATCATTAGCCGCGAGACGATGAGCATATTCTGCAACGTCCAGCCGGCAGGGTCGTCAAAGCCTGGCGTGAGGACGTACCGGCACCAGCGATCAACCTGCTCGGCCGCTTCGATGAGCCCCTTGGCATCACGCGAAATGCCGACCGATCGCCACATCAGCGACCGAAGTGAGTTGCGAATGTCAGCGATGTCGAGCGGCTCGCGCAGGGGCGGCGGAACTGCCGCGGCGATGGGCGGAATCTCGAGCGGATTTGGCGAACCGTTGAGCGTGCGTACGATGTCCTCGGCCGCTCGAGCGCCGTGAACGAGCCCTTCGAGCAGGCTATTCGACGCAAGCCGATTCGCGCCATGCAGACCCGAGCTCGTCACCTCGCCAGCCGCCCAGAGACCCGGCAGATTCGTGCGACCATCGAGATCAACCGTCACGCCGCCAACCATGTAGTGTGCACCGGGACGGACGGGAATCGGGTCCCTGGTGATATCGAGATCGAAGCTGCGGCAAAGTTCGGCGATTCCGGGAAAACGCTCGACGACGTATTTCGCATCGAGATGCGAGAGATCGAGATAGACGTTAGGGTGTTGCGTTTTGGCCATCTGGGCGGTGATGGCTTTCGACACGTCGTCGCGCGGGGCAAGTTCGGCGTCGGGGTGATATTCGGGCATGAACCGGTGGCCATTGCGATCGCGAAGATATGCTCCTTCGCCTCGAAGGGCCTCAGTAAGCAGGTGCCGCGAAGAGCCCGCGATGTAGAGGACTGTGGGATGGAACTGCATGAATTCCATGTCACGCAATTCGGCCCCCGCGCGAAATGCGACAGCGTGTCCATCGCCAGTGGCAATCGGTGGATTGGTCGTCTCGCGGAACAGTTGGCCGGCACCACCGGTCGCCAGTACGGTCGCGCGCGCCCAGACAAGCGATGGACCGCGGCGACGATCCCAAACGATCGCCCCTCGACATCGGCCTTCGTGCGTGAGCAGGTCGATTGTGAAACTGTTTTGCCAGATGCGCAGATTAGGGCGGGCACGGGCGCGACCGATAATGGCGCGCATAACTTCGCGGCCGGTCGCGTCGCCGAGGGCATGAACGATGCGAGGGTAGGAGTGGCCACCTTCGCGCGTGAGCGCGACCTCACCATCGACGCGATCGAACTCGGTCCCCCAGGCGATCAATTCGCCGATGCGCTGGGGGGCTTCACGAACGATTTGCTCGACAACGGTTGTGTCGCACAATCCTTTGCCGGCGGCGAGAGTGTCGGCGATGTGGTCGGCGAAGCGGTCCTCTGGTGCCATCACGCCGGCGATTCCGCCTTGCGCGTAGGTGCTGTTGCTTTCGCGGACCTCATCCTTCGTGACGACCAGCACGCGATGCGGTTCATCGATGCCGAGCGCAGCACGCAATCCCGCAACGCCGCCGCCGATGATGAGTACGTCGGTGAAATGGTGCGCGAGGTCGCGCGGGTCGAAACCAACGAGGTACCGCCGGGGTAGGTCGAGAGGAGCGATCATCGGCAGAGAAACCTCGAGTAGTCGATCGCAAAAGAGGGCAGAGCGGCAGGTAATTTAGTGCCCCTGCTCGCGCTGCCCTTTTGGATGCATTTGAGCGTCGCCTCGTTCGCGGTGGCGATCAATTTTCCGGACGAGAGGCCGGAGCCGCGCCGCCCGAATTGGCGGGAGCAGTGCTCGTGCCGGAACTGGTTCGACCGATGCTGGAACGATAGGCGTCAAAGCGACGGCCAAGCTTTTTGGGGGCCGCAACCTGCACGCCTTCAGAAAGGCCGCGAAGATCATCGGTCCGTGCATCGACTCCAGAACGCTCGTTGCGATTGCTCACCGCGACGTTCGGCAAACCTTCCGGTGCCTTGCGATTAGGATCGAACTTCCGCTCGGCCCGGTTCGCGTCCTTCACCTTGATCTCACCACCCGGCCCGGCGGCCGGCCGAGGCTTGCCCTTCTCGAACTTCTTGACGAACTGTTCCATTTCCGCCCGAGACATCCCGAGTTTTTCCTCAACCTCGGGCGTGACCTTGTTCTCGTTAAGAAGATCATTGATCGTTCGCAACGCGAGATTCGCACCGTTGGTTTCAGGAGCAACCGATGCTTCGGGGTTCGACGGAACGTCGCGCGAGGAGTCGGGCGGAGCAGTTGACTTATCCTCGTTCGCCTTCCCGGGATTGCTCGAATCGCGATCGCCGCCGCCCGCAGCGTTCTGTCCTGCACCCCGACCGCCGCGAGACGCGTCCGACTTCGATGGTTGATTACCGTCGGCAGGCTGCCCCTCGCCAGGCTTCATCGAGGGGTCGTTGGCGGGCATGTTGCCAGTCTGGTTGCTCTGCCCGGGCGTATTGCCGCTCTTGCCCGGCGAAGAACCGCTGGCAGGAGAGTTGGAGGGCGAATTGCCCTGATTGCCAGGCCGTCCGGCACCTGGGCGCTGTCCCTGGGAGCCTGACTGCGTGCCCTGATTTCCCTGCTGGCCTTGACCTGCACCTTGTTGAGGCTGTCCACCCTGGTTCGGATTTCCTTGGCCATTTCCCATCTGGCCTTTACCTGCGCCCTGCTGACCTTGGCCACCGCCCGGCTGGCCCGAGCTACCCGCGCCCTTCTGACCTTGGCCCCCACTCTGCTGGCCCGCACTACCTTCTCCCTGCTGGCCAGGAGTACCTGATCCTGGCTGCCCCTTACCCTCACCCTGCTGGCCTCGACCACCTTCTCCCTGCTGGCCTTTGCCCTGACCCTGCTGGCTATTTCCTTCGCCCTGTTGGCCCTGACCACCTTCTCCCTGACCTTGGCCTTTACCCTGCTGCCCATTCCCTTCGCCTTGCTGACCTTGGCCTTGACCCTGTTGGCCTTGGCCTCGTCCTTGCTGATTTTTACCTTGACCCTGCTGGCTTTGGCTCTGCCCCTGTTGTCCTTGCGAATTTGGGCTGCTCCGACTTGCGCCTTGCTGGGCTTGCTTCGATTGCGCCATCCCTTGCTGCTTGGACTGACTCTGTTGAGATTGGTTTGCCGACGCTTGCTGGCTCTGGCTTTGTTGATTCTGGCTTTGCTGGTTCTGGTTCTGTTGGCTCTGGCTCGTCTGATTCGGGTTCTGTTGGGGCGAATTCTGTTCTCCCGGGCGCTGCTGTCCCGGATCCGGCTGAGGCTGATTCTGCTGACCAGGGCTGGGTTGCCCCGCACTTTGCTGGTTCGGATTCTGTTGGTTCGCGTTCTGCTGACCAGAGTTAGGCTGCGCCGAAGTCTGCTGGTTCGGGCTCTGTTGACCGGGGCTAGGTTGCCCCGGGGTCTGCTGGTTCGCGTTCTGTTGAGCCGAATTGTCGTTCCCTTGATTTGCCGGATTCATGCCCTGCTCGGGCCGATTCTGCTGACCAGCACCCTGTTGCGGCGACTGCGATTGTCCGCTCTGCGATTGTTGCCCCTTAGGAGTTTGATTCTCTCCCGCGCCGGTTTCACTCTGCTTACCATCAGTCTGCGACGATTGGTTCTTCAGACCGTTCTGATCGCCCGAGTTTGGCGTTCCGGCAGGCGTGCCCTGGGGCTTGCGTGCTCCGTTTTCCTCAGTCTGGGGATTACCGTTATTGGACTGCTTTGCATTCCCGTCCGGACGCTGAGGCTGCTTCGGCTCGTCGTTCGCAGCACCAGCCTGACCAGTCTGCGATTGCTTCGGCTGATCATTCGCCGCGCCGGGTTGACCGGTCTGAGATTGCTTCGGCTGATCATTCATCGCGCCAGGCCGACCAGTCTGGGACTGTTTCGGCTGATCATTCGCCGCGCCGGGCTGACCTGTCTGAGACGGACGCTGACCTTGCTCGGTATTGCGTTCGTTATTGTTTCCGGACATCGAGCGCGAGCCGTCACGCGGCTGCTGGGCGCCGGTCTGCTTCTCGCCGTTCGCCCCCGTCGTGGACTGAGCTTGCGAATTACGATCACCAGCCGCCGAAGGTGTACCGTCGGGATTTCGCCCGTTACCGGGATTGCCGGCATTCTTCGGCTTATCGGACGAAGAACCAGATTGTGCCGACTTCTCGCCAGCCGCCTTGTCGCCTGCGCCGCTGTTGTCGCGAGAGTTCGCCTTCTCGCCCGCCGCATTCGTGCCCTTTTCGGTGTTCTCTTGCGAATTACCTGACCCAGCGGATTTAGGCTGATCGCCCTTCTCCCCTGAATTCGCCGAGGGGTTATTGCCCGCGCTTTGATTTCCCGTCTGCGATGATTGGGCACCGCCGTCTTTGCGAGGCATTGCGCCGCTCGCATTCTCACCCTGGCTGTTCTTCGACTCAGTCGCCCCGTTTGACTGTTTCGGCGACTGACTACCTCCGGACTGGTTTTGCCCGTTTTGCTTGTCCTGGCTCATCTGGCCATTTTGTTTGTCGCCGGAGGCACCCTTCTCGCCATTCGGCGAGGCGCCATTTTGTTTTTGCTGGCCCGCGCCCTCCTGGCCTCCATTCGGCTGTTGACCGGAATTCGATTTGTCGCCGTTCTGATCAGAATTCGCCTGATTCTGCTTACCCTGGCCCGTTTGAGAGTCGGAGCCCGACTGACCAGATACCGCCGAATTCTTATTCTCGGCACCGTTCGGTTGCCCCTTCTTCTCCGTGCCTTTACCTTCCTCTGATTGGCCACCAGTGCCCTTTTCATTACGCTGGTTCGTCATTGCGCCAGGCGTACCCTGCTGACCGGGCTGATTTTGCTGGTCGCCGGACTGGCTCCCTTTCTCGCCGTTGCCAGTCGTCTTCTCGGGATTGCCTTGCTGCGTCTTCTCATCCGGCATTCCCTGCTGATTACCGCCTGGCTGTCCAGGTCGCTGCGACCCATCCGGCTTCTGCGACCCGTTGTTTCCTTGCGTCGTTTTCTGATCGCCGGTTGATTGATTTGCCCCGGGGTTTTGCGGCGTCTGAGACGGATTCGTCTGCGTTCCCTGGCTACCCGCTGATCCGGTCTGGTTCTTCATCGCGTCGGGCTTGCCCGCGTTTGCTTCGTTACCCTTCGAAGCTTCGTTATTCTGCCCGGCCTTATTGTCAGCACCAGTTTGGTTCGGGTTCGGCTGCCCTTCAGGCTTCTTCGTATCGGGTTTGCCAGTTTGCCCGTCAGCATTGCGCTGACCTGTCTGCGGGTTGGTCTGATTTGCGCCACCGTTCGCGCCGTTTTGAGCCGGATCTTCTTTCATCTGCGGCTTGTTCGCGTCGGGTTTTCCTGGCTCTGGCTGCGCGCCCTGGCTCTGGGCGCCGGCTTGATTATTGGAAGAACCAGGAGTTTGCTGCGGTTGATTTGGAGTAACCGCCTGGCCACTTTGTTGCTTCTGATTCGCCGCGTTGTCCTGTTTGTCACGGGACATCGCGTTCTTGCCTTGGGTCGAGTCGCCTCGCGGACCATTTTGGTTGTTCGGCGAATTCGAACCAGCCGAGCCGTTCTGATTCGGCGCCGTGGCATTTTGCGGCTTTTCGGGCGACCCTGGAGGCTGGTTACCGTTTTCGGGCTGATTCGGGGAATTGGCGCCGCTTGCGCCGTTCTGTTGCATTCCCCGTTCGGGTTTTACCGGCTCCTGTTGCTCATTTCGCTTAGCAGCATTCTGATTGCGCTGAGCGCCTTGCTCCTGCGTGACCGAATTGCCGTTGGCTTGTTGTTGCTGATTGTTAGCATTCGCTTGCGGTTGAGAGATGTCATTTCCCGCAGGCGCGTTCGACTGATCTTTGCCATTCGGCTGAGGCCGTGAGAGTTCGTTCGGGTTTTCGTTGTTCGCCGGCATCGACGGATTTTCGGGGCGCGAAACGTTGTTCTCGCCGTTCGCTTGATTCGGTGAGTTCGCGTTGCCCCGATTCTGCTCGGGAGTCGGACGCTCGTTGGGATTTGTCTGCTGCTGCGGCGGTGCGTTGCCGTTGTCGACGCCCTGGTTTTGGCCGCCCTTGGTATTCCGCGCAAGATTCTGGAGATTCGGATTTTTCGCTAATTCTTGCAACCGCTTCTCGTCGGCTGCAGTCGGCTGATTTTCTTGCCCGATTTGATCCTGATCTTGTTGCTGCGCCCCAGTGTTGTCGCGCGGAGGTGCCGTCGGGTCCTGATTCGCGTCGTTACGCGCGATCAAACGATCATCGGGCGGTTGCTGCTCGCCTTTACCACCGTGTTCGTTGTCCGGGTTCTTCGCCCCCTGTGCACCGTCTTGTTGTTGACGCTCGCCTTGATTGTTCTGCGCCAGTTCTTCGCGAGCCGCAGCTTGCTGCGCTTTGTTCTTTTGATCGGCTTCCTGTTTTTCTTGCCGCGCTTCTTCCGCGCGCTTGGCAAGTTCTTCCTTGGCAGCCGGATTCGTCACTTCGATTTCGTACTTGACGGTCTCCGCTTTGTTCGGAATCGGTTCCTTGTTGTCCCGGACGATGATCCAATACTGCAGACGGCTGCCGGGTTTGGCATGCAGACGCTCAAGGTCGATTTCAAACGAACCGGTCATCTTCCGCTGCGTTATCGGGCCAGGAGGCAGCGGATCATAGATGCGATTTGTCCCATCAACGAGGTTGAGCGCAGCTTCCTTGATGCCAAAGTCGTCGTTGGCTTCGAAGACGACAGCCACCTTGGAATTCGCGGGCACCTTGATCGAAGACGACGGCGAAGTGATTTTGACTGCGGGCGCAAGGTCTTTCTTCGCCAGGATTTCGTAAACGACTGGCTCGGGATTGGGCTGGAGCGAAGTCGTCCGGAATGTCACCGTGTACGAACCGTTCTCCGTAACATCGAAGGTACCAACGATTTCCTTCGCATCATCTTGCAGCGGCGCCATGCCAAAGGAACTCTTGCCGGTCACGTTGATCTTGCCGTCGACCGCGGGCTCGCTGGTTTTGGCGTGGACGGTAACCCTCGTTCCTTCAATCGCTTCAATGTTGCCGCCTTCGACTCCCTTGCGGTCGGCCACTCCTGTGTAGTCGGGGAAGTTGTAGTCGAGCGTGACACCGGTCACGAGTGGAGCGGGGAGGACTTCGACATGGTAAGTCTTGCTGCGAGCGTCGCCACCAGTGATGTAGTAATCGATGCTGCGCTGAACGTTGCGGAGCGTCGTTTGGTACTTGTCGTAGTAGTTCTTGCCGGGGGCGATCTCTTGTTCGGCGAAGAAATCGCCGCCGTCGATGCTGTAATGGAGTACGACCCGATCTGGACGCTTACCTTCCACTTCAACCAAGAACGGAACGTGCGATCCGGCGACCACTTGCGCCAGTTTTCCGTTTTCGCCTGGCTCGATGTTGAGGAGCCGGGTATCGGTCGGCGGCGCGACGTCGGCAAGGAAGACGCGCCGGGCGGAATCCCAGGGGCTCTTCGGAGTTACGGCCATGTAGACAAACAAGCAGCTTACGATGAACGCAAAGCCATACGAGGTTTTCAAAATGCGGCGCTGGGGAACGACGGTATCGACGTCCACCTTGGTGAGTTGGCTGACGGCCTTGGCTTCGATCGCGGCGAGATACGATTTCGAGACGTTTTCGCGGTTCTTCTTGAGCGATAAGTAGTTAAGCAATCCATTTTTGAAATCGGGTTCGGCAGATTCGATCGTTTTGGCCGCGTACATGCCGTTAACGTTGCCGATCATCGGCCGCACCACACGCCGGACGGCATACCACAGCCCAATGCCGCCCCCACCGAAGAGCACGAGTTGACGGATCCAGAGCGGTAGCGCAAAGGCATGGTCGAGAACAACTTCGAGGAAAAAGATACCGAGCGATACGGTCGCCAGTAGAAGAATCGACGAAAGAATGTCGACCTTCTTGATCTGGTTGCGCGTACGCTTGAGCTGGTGCTCGATATATTGCTCGTAGTCGAGCAATTTCCCCCGCGCTGCCGGCTGCGTGCCCAACGCCATGGCGAGAGCTCCGTCTGGGGTGGATCAATGCGATCGGAAAGGCAGATAAGCCGCGTCGAAGTGCGGAAGAACTCCCGCACAAACGCCTCGCGTGCCTCATGAGGGCATGCGAACCATCTTCTCATTATACGTGCTTCTTACGAAAAACCTAGGAGTCAGGTTCGACGATTGTCACGGACCTGACCGGGTTTTCCGAATGACGCGCCTGAATCACTTTTCCTCAATGCGGATCTTTCGGTCTCCCTCAATCCCCAGTTCAACTGGACCTTGCGCATTGGCGACAGCCTTCAAGAACTCGGCGGGAGTGCGAACTCCCTTGTCGTTGACCAGCAAAATCACCTGACCAACGCGAAGACCCGCGTTGTCGGCTGCCGAGCCGGGGATGACCTGAGTGACACCCACGCCGCCTCGTGACATCGCGTCGAGCAACTCGCGGCCGAGGTTGCCGTCGGGCAGCATACTGAGGTAATCGACGCGAAGGCCACGCCATGGAGCGGGCCGATTGGTAGCGATCACTTCGCCGGTGATCGGAAACTTTGAAAGCATGATCGTCTTTTCGAGCGCTTCGCCGTTTCGAACGATTTTCAGATGAATTGGCTCGCCGGGAGCGTACGCGTTGACAGACGACACAAGTGAGTCAGAGTCGATGACCTTGAGGTCGCCCACGGCGACGATTTGATCGCCCACGACAAGCCCAGCGTCACTCGCAGGCGTGTTGGGGCTCAAACGTCCGACACGATTGGAATAGTCTTCGGCCAGGCCAATTCCGAGGAACCCGTACTCGACTTCCTTGCCCTGGCGCAAGGTGTCGATGATTCGCTTGCCGATCGCATCGATCGGTACGGCATATCCTGCCTGCGCATCAAATCCCGAAGCGTTCACGGCGTTGGTCGTGAGGCCAACCAGTTCCCCGCGCATGTTCACAACCGCGCCACCGCTCATCCCAAGGTTGAGCTTGGCATCGAGCTGCAGCAGCGTGGGGTAATGCCGGAGTTGCTTGTTGGAGTCTGAGGGTTCAAGCCTACGGGCAATATTTGCCAGAATTCCCCAGCTCGCAGAGGCGCGGCCGTCTCGAGCGGCGTTGTATGGGTTGCCCAGAGCGAGCAGGAAATTCCCCTTGCGCAATCCCGTCGAAGAACCGATCTTGATCGCCTTGAGTTTCGGAGGCTGAATTCCTTGAGCAATTCGAGGAGCGATGACCGCGAGATCGCTACGAGGGTCGGCAGCGATCACCTCGGCTTCGAACTGCTGGCGTCCGAACGCTCGAACCATAAGGCTACTTGCGCCCTTGACCACATGAAACGCGGTGAGAATCTCGCCATTGTCGCCGATGACCACGCCCGAACCGTAGTCCATCGACACGTAATCATTCTGAAATGCTTGAAGCCCGTTCAAACCAAACGCGGGTTCGCCGGCGAGAGGAGTTGCGGCCTCGCGCCCGCGAATCGCAGTCGTCTCGTCGCCTTTTGCAGCGCGCACGCGAGCGATCGCGACCACCGATTGTTCGGTCTTCTCGACCGCGTCGGCCACCACGGTCTCGATCGCCGAAACGAGATCCAGCGGTGTCGGGGATTCGGGCTTGGCCTGAGCGATCAAGGCCAGGGCGAGCGGCAACGCGTGGATCATGGCAATCGCCTCGGCGGTTGAGGTCGGCCGGATGACTCAAATAAATCGGCGCGCTCGAAGACTTCGTCTCCGAGCGCCCGAGCTATCTCAGTTTAATCCTCTTCTTCTTCCTCGTCATCACCGCCGCTGAGCGGTTGGACCGGATGATTCGAGCGGCTGGCCATGATTTGCTCGGTAATTTCGCGAGCAAGCTCGGGATTGTCCTTGAGCGTTTGCTTGGCATTTTCGCGTCCCTGGCCGAGACGCTGATCGCCATAGTTGAACCACGAACCTGATTTCTCGACGAGCTTGTCGGCGAGCGCCAGGTCGAGCAGGTCGCCTTCCTTGGAGATTCCGCCGTCGTACATCATGTCGAATTCGCAAACGCGGAACGGCGGGGCAACCTTGTTCTTGACGATCTTCACCTTCACCCGCGAGCCAACGACTTCTTCGCCTTCCTTCACAGGACCAATGCGGCGGACGTCGATGCGGCACGAGCTGTAAAACTTCAGGGCGCGGCCGCCGGGCGTTGTTTCGGGGCTGCCGAACATCACGCCAATCTTCTCGCGAATCTGGTTGATGAACACCAGCACGCACTTCGACTTCGACACCTTGCCCGTCAGCTTCCGCAGGGCCTGGCTCATGAGCCGCGCCTGCACGCCGACGAACGTATCGCCGATCTCGCCTTCCAACTCAGCACGAGGAACAAGCGCGGCAACCGAGTCGACGACGATGATGTCGAGCGCGTTGCACATCACCAGTTCTTCAGCGATCTGCAGCGCCTCTTCAGCACTTCCCGGCTGACTGACCAGCAATTCCTCGATATTCACACCAAGCTTCTTGCACCACGAAGGGTCGAGTGCGTGCTCGGCGTCGATGAACGCTGCCACGCCGCCCTTGCGCTGGGCGTTGGCGACAGCATGGAGCGCGAGGGTCGTCTTACCGCTCGATTCAGGGCCAAAAACCTCGACGATTCGCCCCTTGGGAAGCCCCATTCCGCCGAGCGCGAGGTCGAGTGAAAGTGCGCCCGTGCTCACGCCCTCGACCACAAGCGAACTGCCTTCGCCCAGCCGCATAATTGAGCCGGCGCCGAAGGTCTTTTCGATCTGGCCGATCGTATTGTTAAGCGCCTTTTGTTCGGCCGTCAAAGTGGCGGGTTTTGCCTCGGTCGTCGTTTGCTTTCTGGCCACGGCGCGTGCCTCCCCTGCATGAAATCGCCGCAAATCAACCTACTGTACGTTCGGATAGATAACCCTAGCATTACTGGGCGGGCGCGTCAAGCGGCTGACTGCTGGTTTCTGGAGAGTTTCTCCTTGAGCCATCAGGACTAACACACCATGGCTCGCCATCGAATCATTGGCTCGTCGATTTCTTTCTCGGCGCCCGATATGTTCGGTTTATTCCACTCTGCTAACACCGGGGACGACGCTCATGCTCTTGCTAGCCCTATGCCTGCTGGCGGCCGAGCCTTCTGTTTCGGAACAGTTTGCCAAGATGAAGTCGGACTTCGCGAAACTCGAGAAATCGTTTGACGATGAGTTAGCGGCGGCGAAGCATGATCGCGCGAAGATCAGCGCCGCAAACCGAATCTATCAGGAGAAACAACGCTCGGCGGCGGATGCGGTTCAAACTTTGGTCAAGAGCCATCCGGATGACCCAGCGGCACTTGATGGCGTATTACTGCTGACAGGGGACATGACGTGGCCTCTCGACGACGAGATCACCAAGCTGGTCCTTGCCAGAAAAGATGACCCACGAATGGGACGCCTCTGTTTCAACTTGACGTACCGGGGCGGCGAGCCGTGGGCAGAGTCGATCGTTGAAACCGTGAGAGAATCCCATCCCAGTCGTGAGGTCAGAGCGCAAGCGGCGTACTGCCGGGGCAAACAGTGCCACGATCAGGCATTTCCCTACAGTCGAGACGTTCCTGAGGAGCAAAAAACTGCGCTGCTCGAACAGGCAAGCAGCTACTTCACCGAGGCCACCAAATTCAGCGACGTCAAAACTCCTGACGGCAAAACCACCGTCGGACTGCTTGCTACGCACGAGTTGAAGCGGCTCGATAACTTGCCGAATCTCAAGGTCGGCGGCATTGCACCCGAGATTGACGCCAACGACCTCGATGGCAAGCGCCTGAAGCTTTCTGACTATCGCGGAAAAGTGGTCATGGTGGTTTTCTGGGGCAGTTGGTGCGGGCCGTGCATGCGAATGGTGCCGCAGGAAAAGGAGCTGTGGAAACGTCACCAGGGCAAGCCGTTTGTCTTGCTCGGCGTCAACTGCGGTGATGAGTTGAAGGTGGCGAAGAAAACCGTTGGCGACAAAGAGATGAGCTGGCCGTCGTGGTATGACGGCGAGGAAACGCGCGGCCCGATTGAAATCGATTATGACGTCCCGCACTGGCCGCGGATTTTCGTCATCGACGCCAAGGGCATCATTCGGTACATCGATGCGCACGGCAAAGAGCTCGACGCGGCCGTCGAAAAACTGCTGGCCGAAATCAAGTGATTATCTGCCGACGGCGGTCAGCGTGGTTTTGGCACAGTTTTCAAAGGAGCGATGCCAAGCGGGCTGTATTGCGGCCCCTCGGGATGTGTATTCGACGAGTATGTAACAACCGAATCAGTTGAGAATACACCGGCGGCCCAAGTGCGGTAATGAGCTTCGAGTGCGGAAAGGTTGAGTTCAGAGCCTCGGCGAACTTTGACGCGGCCAATTGTAATGTGTGGGTGAAATTTCGGATCGGCGCGATAGCCCGCGCTTGCTGTCGCTTCGACAACACGCCGGCGCAGTTCGTCGAGCGCGTCCATGTCGCCGGTCAAGCCGACCCAGAGCGTGCGCGGTTGGCCCATGTCGGGAAATCCGCCCAGCCCTTTGATGGTGTAGGAATTGGCGGGCACATCACGCACGGCTTCGGCGACGGACTTGCAGATCGCATTGAGATCGGTGTCGTCGACATCACCCAGAAACGCAAGCGTAAGGTGGAATCCAGCGGGTTCAGCCCAGCGTGCGTCGGGAACGTCGGGCGCGATCAACCGCTGAAGGCGTTCGAGCTTCGCCTTCAGCGGGTCGGGGATCGGCAGGGCGATGAACGTCCTCGTGGTTTTTGACATGACGATCACGCCTATGCTTGCAAAACGTTTCGCTTCAACTCAGCCTTAGAAACTCATCATCGCGCGATAGGCTTCGAGTCGCGCGTCGATCTCAGGACGTTCGGTGCGCTGGAAGCGCCGGAGGCTGAAGTCCTGCACGTTGAAGCTGGCGATGACCGAGCCGTACGCCATGGCCGTTT
Source organism: uncultured Isosphaeraceae bacterium (assembly GCA_945957605.1). Taxonomy (GTDB): domain Bacteria; phylum Planctomycetota; class Planctomycetia; order Isosphaerales; family Isosphaeraceae; genus CAMFLR01. Next base: position 67,495 of record CAMFLR010000001.1, on the reverse strand, counting down.
TGAGCGCTGCGGCATCGGTGCGGCCGACGGAGGCAAGGTACCCCATGAAGCCGCCAGCGAAGCTATCGCCCGCGCCTGTGGGATCGATCACGTCTCCCAGTGGGTAGGCTGGCATCACGAACGACTGATCGGCGCTCAGGAACATGGCGCCATGTTCACCTTTTTTGATGATCACGAACTTGGGGCCAAGCGCAAGCACTTTTTCACCCGCGCGAACGAGGTTAACTTCCTCGGTCAGCATCCGGGCCTCGCCATCGTTAAGCACGAGGCCGTCGACTTCTTTCAGCAACGCGTAAAGTTCGTCGCGCTGGGTTTCAATCCAGAAGTTCATCGTGTCGGCGACGGCGAGCTTGCGGTTCTTGGCCTGCGAGAGCACCTTGCGCTGCATGCTCGGGCTGCCATTCGCGAGGAAGACGAACGGCGTACTCGCGAACTCGGGCGAGAGGTCGGGGTTGAACGTGCCGAGCACGTTGAGGTGAACCTCAAGCGTTTCGGCGTTGTTCATGTCGCCTTCGTACTTGCCACGCCAGCGGAAAGTTTTTCCGCCCTTCTCGATCGACAGTCCCGAGGTATCAACCTTGCGCGATTCGAGCAGGGCGCGATGCTCGGGCGGGAAATCCTCGCCAACCACGCCCACGAGCCGCACGGGCGTGAAGTAGCTCGCGGCATAGGAGAAGTAAGTTGCCGACCCGCCAAGGGCGTCTTCAGCCACTCCGAAGGGGGTGTGAACCGAGTCGAGCGCGATCGAACCAACAACGAGCAGCGACATGGATGAAAGCTTCCAGCGATGTTCGGAAGAGTATGAAGTCGTTGCGCGTCGCGCTCGGACATCCAGGGAAACCGTACGTTATGCGAATGAAAAGGAAAGCAAAAGCAGGCCGCGCTCGTCAAGTGACGGTGCGTCAGCGCCCGATCCCGATCGACCGAAGCAACGCGCGAAAACTGAACCGAGTGCCATTCTCGGCGCCAACCACAGGCATCACTTCGAGTCGACCGTCGGGTTGGCTCGTCGCCGCAAATATCTGGTGAAGCTTGGGATCCTTGTTCCCAGCCCACGAGCGGAACTTGAGTGGAGCACTTCCCGACTTGTTGATCTCGATGACGAGCGGTTTGTTCGCGTCTTCTGGTGGAATCGGTTTGTCGGGCACCAGGCGGATCGAGATCTTATCGTCTGGAGCGAGAGATTCGAACGACTTCGACCCGCCGGGGAACTCAACCTTGATCGAATCGAGCGGAAACCCGGCCTTGTTAATGAACGTCAGCCGTGCTTCACGGTTGGTGTTGAACAAGGTCACAGCCGCGAGTGCCAGACCGCCCGCAAGTGCAACGAGCGTGATTCGCCGCCGGAACAGCAGCGAACCCTTCTTTCGTTGCTGCGTTTGCGCTTCGAGGGCTTTCGCCTCGCGTAGACGTGCTTTTTTTTCCTTGCGTGCGCTCATGAAGTGGGCTCGGCAGCAAGCATGGCGATCGTGTCGGCAATCCGCTTGAGGCAAACGTCCCGGCCCAGAATGTGGAGGCAGTCGTAGAATCCTGGACCAACACCCTGGCCAGTCACCGCAACTCGCACCGGGTTCACAACGTCACCCATTTTGATGCCGTTCGTTTCGGCGAAGGCGTGCACGGCGGTTTCAAGCGAAGAGATCTCGTAAGGCTCAACCGTCTTGAGCATCTCGGCGAACTTGACGAGCATCTCGGAAACGCCCGGCTTGCGAAGGCGCTTTTTCACTGCGTCGGGATCGTACGTGATCGTATCGGTGAAGAAGTATTTTCCGAGGGTAATGATATCGGAATACGTCTTCAGACGATCGCCCAAGGCTGAGATCACGGCGGCAATCTTGCGTTTTTCGTTGAGATGGACCGATTCGTGAATCAAGCCTTCCTTGTGCATCCAGGGGAGCACGGCTTCGACCTTGTCGGCCAGATCAACCGTCTTCATCCACTCGCCCTGAAGCCAGAAGAGCTTGTCCGGGTCGTGACTGGCCGGAGACGAATTCACACGGTCGAGACCGAACTTTTCGATCAATTCGGCGCGGGTGAAAACTTCCTGGCTGGCGTCGAGGCTCCACCCCAGGCGGGCGAGATAATTCATCATCGCCTCGGGGAGATAGCCCTTATTCATGTATTCATCGAGGCCGACCGCACCATCTCGCTTCGACAACTTTTTGCGCGAACCAGGAGCGGCGACATACGGCACGTGCGCGAAGATAGGCAGTTCGTATCCCAGCGCCTCAAACACGAGAATCTGTGAAAACGTGTTCGCAAGATGCTCTTCAGCGCGGACGATATGCGTGATCTGCATATCGGCATCGTCGACCACGCTCGCGAAGTTGTAGAGCGGGTTGCCACCGGCGCGCATGATGACGAAATCACCCATTTCGTCGGTGCTCTGCTCGACCGTCCCCTTGATAGCGTCGTTGATCACGACCTTGCGACCAAGCGGTACCTGGAACCGCAGCGCGTAGGGACGGCCTTCCGCGTCGTATTGTGTGATCTGTTCCGGCGTCGGCCGAGCGCCGCGGAACCGGTAGGCGATCTTGGCAGCATCGGCTGCTTTTTTCTCGGCGTCGCGTTCTTCGGCAGTCGTGTAGTCGCGGTAGACGTGACCCGACGCGATCAGGCGATCGGCGGCTGCGCGATATTTCTCGCCGCGCTGAGATTGGAAGTAGGGACCGTGCGGGCCACCGACTTCGGGACCTTCGTCCCAGCCCATGTCCATCCAGCGGAAACCTTCGAGAATCAGACCGACCGCGGCTTCAACGTGGCGATCCTGGTCGGTGTCGTCGATTCGCAGAACGAACTGCCCGCCGTAGTGCCGGGCCAGCAGCCAGTTAAAAAGTGCGGTGCGAACGCCGCCGATGTGCAAATAACCGGTGGGACTGGGAGCAAATCGCGTGCGGACTGTCATGGTATTCGAGAGAGCTCGCGTCGAAACCGCTTGTCGAGGAACGAATTGGGTTCACGATAAGCCATCGCGCGCGAGGATGTCAACCTGAGGCAGACCCAGGCCTCCCATGCATTCAGAACGACGCCACCTTCACAGCGTCTGACGGCGGTGAAACGTGTACCGGCGCCGCAATTAACGGAGTGTTCTTCAGACGTTTGGCCGACAGCACGGACACGGATGAATTTACCTGGAAAGAAGGCGGCGAAGCGGCACGCCCCCATCTCATCTCAGGCGCTGCAGCGTTCGATGTCGCGATACCCAATCTCTCGAGTACAGAAATAGCAAGAGGATGGCCAGCCAATTAGGTTGGTCATCCTCATTTACTTTCGAATCACTTTATTCAATCACGCCTTCGCATGATCACTCGCCAACCTTAGGCTGAGACGGTCGCACGCGTTTCGGCGGTCTGGGTCACACCGCTCGCTACCGAGGCGGCCTTTTGATATCCCAGATCTCGCAGGACTTCGAGAACTTCGCTCCAGGTGGGGAACATCCGGCCTGACGACTTCTTATAGGCCTGCATCGCGTCCATGAACTCAGCTTCCTCGCACGAAAACGCCTCAGCGCTCGTCGGAGCGGGAGGAATGCTGGAAGCCGCGACCTTTTTCGGCGCAGCCTCAACAACATGAGTCGCGCTGGAGGCAGCGGAGTTTTCGCGGTCCGTCAGATTAGCTTTCGGCGACCGGGGCTTCGTGGGGGCGAGTGGTGCAGAACGCATAAGATGATGCTCCTCACTGAGTTCGAAGAAGTCCTGCGTCGTTTCCGTGGAGTGCCGAGTTTTAACGCTGTTACCGGGGCGCATCGTCCCGACGCGCAACCAAAAGAGACCGCCCATCCTGCGGTTGTGCAAAGTATGGCGTGTCGCTAGGCGTTTGTGCTCTTCGTCAAGCACACTCAATCACGGCAAGGGCAGATCGACCATCGATCCACCGCGCTCCAATTCCCTGGTGCAAGCAACCTCACTTGCAGTCTGAACCATTCTTGCACGCGTCTCGACTTTTTTATTTGGCGATCCGTTGCGTTCGAGCAACCGACCGCCAGCCGAGATCATGCGGAAGGCACAGAGACTTCAGGCGTTTCCGGCGTCGGAGACAGCTCGGGAGCTGGCGCCCGGTGCCGAAACACCAACCAGCGCGACATCGAGAAACTCACCCCTGTCGCCGAAACGATCCCCACCACCGCTGCCGCCAGCTTGTGTCGGGAAAAGAATCCGGAGATTTCGGGCAAAGTCAGACTCAATGTCAGGCTCAACGCTATTCCAAGCGCGTTACTTAAAACATAGGTCACGAATTGCGGAAGGATCGCGCTTTTTTTTGCGTAGTTGAAAGTTAATCGTCGATTGAGCGTGAAATTCCAAATCAAAGCTACGCAAACTGCCAAGACTCGCGCCGCCACGAGGTCGAGTGTCGGCCCGATGAAAGTCGGCTGCCGCGTCAAACCAGTGCGACCGAAAATCCACTGGAAGACGACATAGAGGGTCAGGTCGACAACCATCCCCGACGCACCAACGACGCAGAACTGAATGAGCCGAGACAGATTGCCCAGCTTATCATCGGCCAGCCACTTGGCATGGCGAAGGTCGTCGAACGTCAGAGTAGACGAACCGGAGATTCCATCGCCGCGCACCTCGACATCGGTGCGTCCCTCGCGGACTCGGCTGAGAATCTCCAGACTGAACCGCGTACCAACCGGTTTGGCTTCTCGTTCGATCGCTTGAAACGCCTCGCGTGTGATGGCGATCAGGCTACTGAAAGTGGCCCAGGAACCGGTGAGCGGATAGAGCGCACCAAGCACGAGCTTGCGCCATCCTCGCGTTTTGCAATCTCCCACTGCAACTCGCGCTGCGCCGTCGAGTAACGGTCCGGCGATCTTGGCGATGTCGGCCGAGGGAAATGCGCGTGAGCCGTCGACGACGATCAAAATGTCGCCTGATGAGTGGCGCATGCCGTGAAAGGCGTCGCGTGAGAGACCGGCGCCCGTTGATGCGACCCACGAGCAATCATCGGCAGCGTACGAGCTATCGTCTGCGCCTACACGAACGAGTTCGATCGAGTGACCGGTGCCAGAGAGAGCGTCGACCCATCCGTCAACCTGCAAACGAGGCGTGGACTGGCCGTTGCGGTCGAGGACAATCAGGCTGATGGTGGGCATTGCGGCGAACGCTCCGGAGCGGGCCGCAACCTGATCGATTGGCAGTTCACCCGCGAGGCAACCAGGCTTTTCCTCAACTGCATTCGCATGCATCATCGCCGATGCGTCCGAATGCGATCAACCGTCTCGTCACATTGAAACGATTTTAGGGCCTGGCCCCATTTGCGGCAATTCCAATCACCGCGCGGTGTTCTAAGCTTGGTGCGACGGAACCGGTGCATCGACCGCCGCCTCGATCCAGCCGCCACCGATTACAAGATCGCCGTCATACAACGTGACGACCTGTCCCGGAGTCACCGCCGACTGCGCGACGTCGAACATCACGCGCACGCCGTCGTCATCGAGCCGAACCACGGTTGCGGGTACAGCCTTATGCCGGGCGCGAATTTGTGCCTCGCACCGCAATGGGGCGTTCGGAGGATCGATCTGCCAGTTGAATCTGGCGGCGACGAGTCCAGGTCGGTCGAGCGCTTCGCGAGGGCCAACAGTCACCGTGCGTGAGAGTGGTTCGATCTGAACGACATAGCGTGGCTCGCCGACCGCAATCCCCAACCCCCGGCGCTGGCCGATCGTGAACCCTTCGATTCCTTCGTGGTTCGCAAGGGTGGTCCCGTCGACGTCCTGGATTGTGCCGGGCGCAGAAATCTCGGGCCGGCGCTCACGTACGAAGCGAAGATAGTTGTCGTCGGGAATGAAGCAGATTTCCTGGCTATCGGGCTTGTCGTGCACCGGCAAATCGTTGTCGCGGGCGATTGCGCGGATCTCCGACTTGGCGTATCCACCCACCGGCAGTAGCACGTGCTTGAGCAGTTCCTTCCGCAGCCCGAACAGGACGTATGACTGATCCTTCGTCGCATCGGCCCCGCGCGAAATTCGCGGCGTGCCACTCGCATCGTTGACGATTTGTGCGTAGTGACCGGTCGCAACGAAGTCGGCGCCCACTTGCTTGCCGTAGGCCCAGAGCTTGCCGAACTTCAGCCAGATGTTGCACATCACGCAAGGGTTGGGCGTGCGGCCGGCGGCGTATTCGTCGACGAAGTCGTCCATGATCCGGGCGAATTCGCGTTCGAAGTCGAGGGCGTAGAAGGGGATATCTAGCCGATCGGCAACGGCTTGGGCGTCGAGTGAATCGGTCGCGCTGCAGCATGTCTTGGCGCGGCGTTCGAGCGAGTCGCCATGGGCACCCGTGCGCATGAACAGGCCGATCACCTCGTGGCCGGCTTCTTTCAACAAGTGTGCTGCGACGGAGCTATCGACCCCGCCGCTCATCGCCAGAACGACCCGGCTCATTCCAGAAACCTCAACCCACTCGCCAAGTTAGCCGCACCACGTGTTTGACGCCCTTCGATCGTAACCTTTTGATCACCGCCCCAACAAGGCGGATCGAGGTTGGCGTGTGAAATGCAAGAACCCCACGCCGATGGACATCAGCGCGGGGTTCTGTGTGATATGGCCAGCTTGCGCCGGCCTTCTCAGGCAAATTGCTTACTTCTTGGCTTCGGCCGGCTTGGCAGCGTCGGCCGGCTTGGCGGCGTCGGCCGGCTTGCCAGCGGCGGGAGCCGGGGTGCTGGGGGCAGCCGGCTTCTTCTCTTCTTCGCAACCAACGAAGACGAGCGGGGCGACGAGGGCGGCCGAGGCGAGCAGGTTGCGAACGGTCTTCGACATCGGAATGATTCCTCTGGTTGAGACTCTTCGCGAACGGTGGCGATCAGCTCGGTTCGGTCCGAATGGACCCACACTACCTCAGCCGGTCGCCCCGCAAAATGGCGGCGTTCGCGAAGGACCGAATCCTAGCCTGTCGGTCAGCGCGATGCAAGAAACCTGTGCCCCGCCAGCACCTTCCGTCGACGCTCCAAATCCGCACCGAACAATGGCAAGTCTGCCAACTCACTTAGCACAACTTATTTCCAGGTAAACGCTTACAGCACTCACTCAGTTCATTCGATGTTGCGCGACTGTTGAGCAGATTCAACACGAAGGATTTCGTTTTTTTGTGAAAGAATCGCGCAAAAAATCACCGTGGTCTGACCTCAAGTCAGCCTCCAGACCACCGCGCAGTATGCTGCCCAGAGTGCGCAATGGAACAGAAGTTGCAGAAGTGTGAATGAACAGTCGGTCACAATTTCCGATCACGGCGCATCGGGGACGGGCAGGGGTGGCAAACCGCGAAGACGCCTACGTTCATTCTGTTTTTCGACGCGCTGGGCCTTCCGCTGCGCGGGGGTCATTCGGGGTGGAGGAGGGGGGGCGTTGGGGTCGCGTGGTTTGGGCTTGGCAGCTTCGGTAATCAGGTCAAAAAGACCCGGAACAACCGCGCGGTCGAGCAAGTTTCTTCCCACGTCTTTCATGGCAGCGCCCATGGCTGCACCATCGATCTTGGGCTTATCAAGCGTGCCGGTGATTGGGATCTGAATCCGGGTCCCCGACACCAGAGTGTTCAGGAAGCGGCTGTTGCCGGCAAGCTCGGGATTGAATGGGATGCTGGCGATGACGTTGATGTTCTTGTCGAAATCGACCCAGCCTTCCATTTCTAAGCGTGCGACCTTACCCAGCGGAAGCGCCAGCCCCCGTTGGTTGATCCGCCCGTCAGCGATCGACAAAAACACCGGCTCATTCAGCCGCACGCTGTTGAGCTTCCCCGGCGCAACCAGACCGATCAGTTGATCGGCAAGCGGACCCGGCGCGAACTCCACGTCCTGGAACACGACCGATCCGGTCACGTTCGTCTTCTTGCTCACTTGCGAGTTCAGCGGGAACTCGGCCCGCTTCAAGTCGAAAGAAACCGTTCCTGAAGCACGAGTTGCATCATCGAGCACCGGCGCGACGAAAGACAACACGCGATGCGAAACCTCGTCATTGATCCGTGCGTTCGTCAGGCTCGAACCATCGTCGAGCACAAGCATTTGACCGCCGTCCTTGGTTCGCTCCAAAAGCGGTTCGAGGTGGAGCTTGCCGCCGTTCAGCGTCGTGTTGATGTCGTCGATCGAAATCTCCCCAGCGCGCGAGTGGACGTGAATCGGCGTCGCGCCAAGCTGCATGCCGAACAGGTCCGCTTCCTGAACCTCAAGCGCCAGATGGGCTTCGATCGGCAAGTCGCCCTTGCCGCCGCGGAGCGAGCCTTTGACGTGGAACTCGCTCGACTTGCCGTCGATCCTTGCCTGCGGCTCATAACGCGCCGCGAGCCAGCGCGTGGCGGCTTGCCAATCCGGGGCGATTTCTCCGCGCAAGTCGAGATTCGCAGAACGCTTCCAGTCGCTCACCGAACCGTGCCCCTTGATCGCCAGGAACGGCAACTCGGCCCGGAATTCGTGCACATCGATCCGCTCTTCACGCTTACTAATGTCGCCCTTGGAACTCAAACCCAAACGCGTCTCTGCCTTCTGCCGTTCGCCGTTCGAGCCGACCCACGAGAGATCATCCAGCCGCACGGACGTTTGAAATGCGAGACCGTCGGGCGACGGCTCAACCTGTAACCCACCGCGCCAGGTGCCGCGCAAGTCACGCGACGGCCGGTCCATCCAGCTCGCAAGCTGCGACTCGAACGCTGCAACATCTCCACCGTAAGCCGCATTCACGTGAAGCTTTGTGGCAGGTTGACCGAGCCCTTCGACGCGTATTCCTTCATCGCCGAGCTCAAACCCGCGACCGCTGCTCTCGGGCAAGAAGCGCGACAGAACGAGCGTCCCCGCGTTCAGGTCGAGTTTCCCCTTCACCGAGGTTGTCCAGGGGGCGACCTGCACACCTTCCTGCGTTGCCCGCGCCGTGAATGCGAGCGATTCGATGTCGAGGCGCCTGGTCGGTTGATCGAACTTGCCGTTGAAACCAACTTCAACTGCCGACGGCCGGTCAAAGAGACGTGCGGGAACTTTGGCACTGGCTTGAACCAAAGTCCCAGGACCATCAGGCGTTACTTCGGCGCGGGCGTTCAGGCTCCCGGCATCAACAACGAGGCTTCCCTTCGCAAGTGACTTCGGAATGCCAGAAGCATCGGCCTGGCCTGTTCCCGCGAAGTTGAACACCGCCTCGGCGGCTTCGAGATCGGTCTCGCTCACGCCGCTCAGCTTGAACCCCTTGATCGCTAGCCGCGAGTCGGTCGAATAAGTCTCGCCGGCCCGTTTATAAGACGCGATCCAGTCACCCTGACCAGCAACGTCGAACGACTTCAGCTCGAACCAATCGGCGAGCTGGGCTTTTAGCCTCGTGAGGTCGATCTTGCCCGCCACATTGATCCCAGCGTCAAGGTCACCGCTCCCGCTCACGTCGAGAAACGACGTTTTGACGACCATTCGCTCGAGCTTCATGCCGTTGTCGACCGGCTGAACCGAAGCTGAGATTTTGGCTGGCTCTTTGAGTCCGATCGCCTTGCCATCGAGATGAGCGGCAAGGTCGGCGAGCGTCGCGTCAACCGACCAACTCGCGCGTCCATCATTGGAACGCGACTCAACAGCAAGCCTCGCGATGCCCCGATCGACGACCAATCCCTCGCGCAAGCCCAGTAACTTGCCAAACACGCGCGCACCTGCGGCGAGATCCAGTTCGCCGGAAATCTTGGTCGGACGATCGGCCCTGAGCGGAATGGTTTGGCTCGATTCAATCCAGCCGATCGGACTCTTGAGGCTCAGACGGTCAAACGTCCACGTCTCGCTCGCGTGCTTCACGTCCCAGTTCGCGGTCAAGTTTTCAAGCGAGATCGGGTCGGCCGGTTTGCTCGCAAGCAACGCCACCAGTTCGGGTAACTCCGCACCGCCGGTCGACGCCCAGGCTCCCGACTTCCGGGCGGCCTTGAACCCGCCCGCGAAAACGCCCTTCAAATTCGTGCTCGGCAGATCAAGCTGGAACGGCCAGTGTTTCGCCGTGACGTTCACGTCGATATCAGGCTGCTCTTTGATTTGCGACGTCGTCCGCCAGCGGTCGAATTCGCCGGAAATTGCGATCGACCCTGTTGGACCACTTTGCAACTCAACCGACCATGCAAGCGTCAAAGGTAAGGGGCGAATTTGCACGTCGAGGTTCATGCGATCGGGCACAATCGGCGACTTCAATGCCGGCGCCGTCAATGAGATTCGGGCGTCGGTGGCGCGAATCGTCAGATCGCGTTCGGGATCGGGCGAGCGAAAGATTCCCTCGAGCGCATCTGCGAGGTCAATGTGGCCGGCGGCGGTCCGCGCGACATCGAACCGTGCGTTTTGAAGATCGAGAATTCCGAGCCGTTTCGGTTTGCGAACGAGGTTCCAGAACGTAGGTGAAAGTGTCGCGCTTGGCGCGGTCACGACTCGCTTGTTGTCGGGATCATAAAGCGAAACATTGCTCAGTCGCGTCGGGCTGAACCACGCAAACCGGATCGTATCGAATTGAAGGTGTCCCGGCGCGAATGCCGCATCGAGCCGGCGCGCGACGAACCGATTTCCCGCACCCGTGTTGAGCAGGTTGGGAAGTGCAATGATCAAACCGACGGGTATGAGAATCAGCACACCAAACGCGGCCAAAATCAGCCTGCGCAGGCGTGATCGGGGTCGAGGTGAATCGGCAGTTGTGACGGGCTTGCTCATGGTTTCTTGCGTCCTGGGGGAGCGGCAAGTTCACTCAGCCCGGCGTATGAAACCGGGTCCGCGTCAAAACTCATCCTATCGCTCTGGACCGTTTCCGGACAGTTCGCGGACTGAGCTTCGTCAAAATTGCCCTGCGCTCTACAATTGGTGCAGCCAGTCGAGACTAACCTGCGAGAGCGTTTGATGAATCGGAGTGTTCGGATTCGCCTTGCGGCCATGATGGCCTTAATCTATGCAATCCAGGGGGCGTGGTGGCCTATTTTTGCGCTCCACCTCGCCGACATGGGCTTCACCGGGCGTGAGCGCGGATGGATTTTCGCGACCTACCCGATCGCGGCAATTGTCACGTCGCTGGGAGCCGGTGCGCTCGTCGATCGCCGGATGGCTTCGCAACATTATCTCGCCCTCTGCGCGGGAATCAGCACGATATTTCTCTTGGCGATGGCATTCGGCTGGCTGGGAACATCGATCGCCATCTTCGCGCTGATGATGGTCTACTGGCTCATCACAGCGCCGACGTACGGCATCGCCGCGTCGATCGCCCTCCGCAACCTTCGCAATCCCCAGACCGAATTTGGCCGGATCCGGCTCTGGGGTACCATCGGCTGGATGCTCGTCGGCTGGCTCGTCTCGTTTTCCATCGCCTGGTTCAGCCGAGGCCGAACCCACTCCGGTGCGTTCGAGGCATTCTGGATCGCCTCCGCACTCTCGGCGGTATTCGCCGTCTTCTCCCTTTTTCTACCCCACACCCCACCGCTTGCTACGCGCCCGGGCGCCAAGAGCCTCGCCGGTGCGATGCAGTTGATTCGCACTCCTGCGGTCGGCGTTTACCTCATTACTGCGTTCATGGTCGCACTCACCACGCCCTTCGTTTTTCAGGCGATGCCGCCGTACCTTGAATCGCTGGGACTGAGTCGCGCATGGACTCCCACAGTACTGACCGCGGGCCAGGTTCCTGAGATCATCGCGCTCGCAGTTATGCCATTTTTCATGCGACGCTTCGGTTACAAGGTGACGCTCGGTCTCGGACTGCTCGCGTGGCTCGTTCGATTCGGGACTCTCAGCCTCAGTCCGCCGCTCTGGATTGCACTTGGCGGGATTCCGCTGCACGGCATTGGTATTGCCTGCTTTACAGTTGGCGGTCAGGTGTTTCTCGATAGCCGCGCGGCCGACGACCGCCGGGCCAGCGCGCAAGCGTTGAATACCACAGTGACTTCAGGCTTGGGTGCATTGCTTGGTAGTTTGCTTTCAGGTGAATTGCAGACGCGATTCGAAGGCAATTACGCAGCAGTGTTCCAAATCCCTTGTCTGATTCATGTAGGATTGATAGTCTTTTTCATCATGGGATTTCGTCCGAGCGTTGGCGCGGCGGGACGTCTCGCTTCGCGCTTGCCAGTTCCACTCTCGCGCCGAGACTCGCGAGAAGAGACGCGTTCGGTCGCCGCCGCTGTGAGGCCCTACGCGATGGAGTCGGCCGATGGGTGACTACCTTCGCCTGTTAACCCTGAGCGACCGCACGATCCCGCTCGTCGATCTTCAGCGCGCCGCCACAACCGGCGCGGTCTGGTCGGTCGACCATCCGGGGATGCTCGGGAATTACCTGGCGATCGGGCCCGTCTCGAACGAAAACCAGCACGTCTGGGCAACGGTCGAACGTAACCCGGTTGGCCCGAATACTCTAGGCGCCGAAGAAGTCGCCGAGTTCATCGACAGACTCGAAACCGGCGGGCCGCCCTCGGCCGTCCGCTGGCTTGCCGACTATCTCGAAGGCGTCCGCGCGATCTACGCGATCCGCATTTATCCCGACTCGATGGGTGACGACCCCGAGGCGTTCCAGGCTGTCTTCGCCGTTCGCACCGCGCTTCGAAACGCGGTGGGCGGGATCGGCCAGTGGGACGGTCTAGGCTTCACCAACGAGCACGATCGCCTGATCTGGACCGACCCAGCCTGGGATCTTTCAGGCAAGTCGGCCGCAGCGATCCTCGACGAGTCGAACGGCAAGTGGATGCCTTTCGAGCTCGATCTCGACAATCCCGACGAGTTGAACCATTTCGTGCGGGGCGAAGTCAAGCACCGCCGCCATGCCTGACGCAGCGAACTCTCGCGGTCGGCGTGTGTCTTTGAGCCCATGACCAGAAAACGGCGTCACGAAGAACGTGCGGCCCGACTAAAAGCGCGTGCTGAGCAGGATGAGCGCGAGGCACGCGCCCAGGGAATCCCCGTCGACCCGACCAAACTCGCCCCCAAAAGCACGTACAATCCGCCGGAATTTCTCACTCGCGGTTACTACCTCGATTACGCCTTCAATTGCCGATCATGCGGAGTGCCTCAACTCTGGACCGCTGCGCAACAGCAATGGTGGTATGAAGTTGCAAAAGGCGACATCTTCTCGACCGCCTCGCAATGCCGGGCGTGTCGTCAGGCGGATCGCGAGAAAAAAGCGCTCGAACTCGCCCGCGCAGCCGATCTTCGCAAGGCTGAGCTCTTCACGCCGAACAGTCATTGTCGCCAGTTTCTTGCGAAGGTTGCGGTTGAAATCGCCCCTGATTTGAACGCCGCCGGATTCTCGCCGCTTGCTCGGATTACCCACAGGGCAGGGCGGGCCGTCGCCACCGAAGCGACTCGGTTCGATGGACTATTCTCGCTCTCCTGGTGCCTGCGATACGCGCGAATGACCGCCGAACGGCTTTCCAACTTCCCCGAAATCAGGGTGCAAGAAATCGCCATCGCGGAGTTTGTCGGTTGCAAAGATCGAGCAGATCAGGACCAGCAATTGCCACCGTTCATCGCTTCGGTGCGGATTTTTCTCGCAGACTTGAGAGCTCGGCTCGATTCCTGAAAGCCCAACCGGGAACTTCAGCGTCCCGATCTCGACCACCAGCGCACGACCACTCACCTGGCTGTCGAAAAAACCGACATCACTGCCACCGCTTCAAATATCTTCGGTCGGAGTATCGGCCGACGTGTTCTGCGGCAGCTTCTTCGTGCGAGGCGCACGCTTCCGAGGCTTGGCTGCCGCGGCTTTGGGCGGTTTGGGGCGGGGCATTGCCGCGAGACGTTCGTCTTGGGCTTCGGCAAGCAGCTCAAGGTGGGAGAGGACCACGCTCAGGAAGTGGAGGCGGGTCCCCTGCGATTCGAGGAAGTCGTTAAAGGTGAAGGGGTTATCGAGCAGATCTTCACCCTGATCGAGGATATCCTCGGCAATCTGATCCGCCATCTGATCGCGTCCGCGCTGGAGGATTTCCATGGCGGCACGATACTTATTAAAACCGTTGTCTCGCATAGGTTTCTGAACCTCCGGCGTGCTCCCGAGCGGACGTTCGGCCACGGGGCGTCTGGGAAGCCAACTTCCCGTCGAGCCCCCATCGCGACGCGAGCCAGGTGAGAATCCGAGCGTCGAGCCAGCGACGGTCACCGCACCAATTCGTGCGGCTCATGTAACCGAGGTGCCCCCCAAACGGGTTCAATTCCAATGCCAATTGCGCAGGAAATTGAGCCTCGAGGAACGGTTCAACCGGGATAAATGGATCATCGGCTGCGTGAATCACAAGCCCGGGAACCGCAATCCGAGAGATCAGGGGCGCCGAACTCGAACGGGCATAATAATCTTCGGCATCGCGGAACCCATTTCTGGGCGCAGTGTAGACATTATCGAAGTCGAACAGGTTCTCGACCCGTCCAAAATCGAGCGGTGCATGCATTTCCGGAAATGCTTTGCGCAGCCGCCCTTCTTCCGTCTGAAGCAACCGAATGAAATTCTGGTCGTAAATTCGTCCCTGCGGTTGGCGAATGTGCACACAGCAAGCGTGCAGGTCGATCGGTGGATTCGCCGCGATCACGCAGTCGAGCCCGTTAACCGGGTCGCTCGCCGCTTCACCCGCCATCTTCAAGACCAGGTTTCCGCCGAGCGAAAATCCCACAATCCCAATCGGCGACGACGGAATCTGCGCGGCGAGCCATTCGACGACCGCACGGGGGTCTTCCGACCGCCCTCCATGATAGAAGTCGCGCGATAGGCCGTAGCCGACGCCAGCCCCTCGCATGTTCATCCGCACCACGCGAATGCCGAGGCGATAGAGCTTGAGCGCGACGCGCGAAAGGTAAGGCGACCGCACGTCGCCCGCCAGGCCGTGAACCAGCACAACCGCCGGATCGCCGTCTTCCCAGCCTTCGGGAATCGACTGAACCGCGGTCAGCTTGTTGCCACTTTCAATTGGTATTTCGTGATATGTTGAAGCCAATCGCACACGAGGACCGGGAATGTATCGTGCGACGATCGTCTGCAAATGGCCGTTCCAGAGCAGCGGATGCGGCTCGAACGTGGGGACGACCTGGTCGATGATGCGAGTCGGTTCGACGAGGAGAGACATGAGACCTCGGCCGGTGTGTTGAGCAGAGAAGCGGCGTCGGCGCGTGCTTGGGGCGGTGCACTTCCAGATTAGCAGAGCAGTCCCCCCTGCGCCGAGCATCAAAACGACGTCAGGGCAAAACCACCCGCAAGACGCGGTGATTATTCGTATCACCAATCACAATCGCCCCATCGGGCGCAACCGCAACTCCGTGAGGACGGTCGAGCCTACCGGCAAAATCCGGGCAGCCGCCCAGCTCTCCTCCCTTGGAGCCATCTCCGGTCACCGTCGTGATCACTCCCGTCTTGGCGTCGATCCGCCGAATCGCATGATTCTCAGTGTCCACGACGAAAATATTCCCCGCCTTATCGACCGCCATCTCCTTGGGTCCATTGAAGCTCGCGGCCTTGGCCAGCCCATCGTCGCCGGTGTAATCCGGCTTCCCGGTACCGGCAATCGTCGTGATGATCCCTGTCTTTGGGTGGACAGCTCGCAATGAATGCCCATTACGCTCGAGAATGTAGACAGTGCCATCAGGCCCGACCTTGACCGCTCGCGAGCCGGCGAGTGCAGCCTTACTCGCAGGCCCACCGTCTCCTTGATGCTTGCCGACGCCCGTCCCCGCGAATGTGCCAATCGCGCCCGTTTTGAGATCGACGCTCCGCACCCGATGCCCCGAAACATCGGCGATCAAGAGCGTTTCCTCTCCGATCAGCGCAACTCCATTCGGCTCGACAATACCGGCTTTCTCCGCCGGACCACCATCGCCCGAGGTCGCTTTCGAACCATCTCCCGCGATGGTGCTGATCACTCCCGTCTTGCCGTCGATCTTGCGCACGCGGCGATTGAGGCGGTCGGCAAAGTAAATCGAGCCGGCAGAGTCGATCGCCAGGCCATACGGTTCATCAAGCTGCGCAGAGGTTGCGGGACCGCCGTCGCCCGCGAATCCCTTTTTTCCCGATCCCGCGACGGTGTGAATCAATCCCGTCTTCTTATCAACTCGCTTGATCTTATGATTACCCGTATCGGAAAACACAAGATTTCCGGCGGGATCGTAAACAACGTCGAACGGTTGGTTGATCAGCGCCTTGGCGGCCAGTCCGCCTTCGCCCGCGTCTCCCTGTTTGCCGGTGCCTGCAGAGTTCGAGAGCGCCGAATCGCCGGGCAGGAAGAGCGCGAAAAGCAGGGTGAACAGCATGGCTGGGACTCACCAGGGAGTTCGGGGCCGCCGAGCGTCGGCTCACGACGCCACAAGGTCTTCGGGCAACGCACCGCTCAATTGGATCAGGAACGTTGCAAAATGCCAGAATCTTTGTCTCAAGGTGAGACAATTTCCCATGCGCCACCGACAGCGATCGGTACGGAAACCCATATTCGGCGCAACAGTTGCGACAAATTCTTGCCCTTTCGCGTTTGGCGTGCCCATAATCGCCAGATCTTGCAGTTTACCAGGATGGGCGAACGTGAATCGAAACGCGGGATTCCTGCTGATTTCACGGAAACCGCACGACCGATGATAGATGGCAACGATTTGCGCGACTCTCGGAATCGCGGAACGTAGCCCCGCCAGCCGCCGGCGTACTCTCACAGGAAGGGAACTCGTCTGATCATGGCCGACATCGTCCTGATCAATCCTCGCTTCGAGGTTTCCTATTGGGGCTTGGAACACGCGTTACCCTACATGGGGAAGCGTGCCAACTTACCGGTGGCCTGCTTACCGTTGCTCGCCGCGCTGACTCCCGAGGGGCATACGGTCACGCTCATCGACGAAAACGTCGAGGCGATCAACTGGGAGCGCTGTGCCAAGGCCGACATCGTCGGCATCACGGGCATGAGCGTCCAGAAGCACCGTATGAAGGAAATCCTCGCCGAGCTCAAACGCCGCGGTTGCTTCACCGTGGTCGGCGGACCGCTCGTCACGGTTTCCGAAGAGCTGTTCGAAGGCCTGGCCGACGTGATTTTCATCGGCGAAGCCGAGGAAACCTGGCCGCAGTTCCTCACCGAATGGAAGCAAGGGCTGCACCAGTACCGCTACGAGCAGATCGAAAAGAGCGACATGTCGAAGGTGCCGACACCTCGCTTCGACATGCTCAAGATGCGGCACTACCTCTTCGGTAGCCTGCAATTCTCGCGCGGTTGCCCGTTCCAGTGCGAGTTCTGCGACATCATCGTCACCTTCGGTCGGCGTCCGCGGCTCAAAATGCCCGACCAGATCATCAAGGAACTCGAGGCACTCAACGCCGAGGGAATCCGCATTGCATTCATTGTTGATGATAATCTCATCGGCAACAAGAAAGCGATCAAGGAAGTGCTCCACAAGGTGATCGAGTGGCAGCACGCCAATGCCTACCCGATGACCTTCTTCACCGAAGCGTCGATCGACCTCGCCGATGACGCCGAGCTGATGGAGCTGATGGTCGAGGCGAACATTCTTGCCGTGTTCATCGGCATCGAATCGCCCAACGAAGCGTCGCTCCGCGAGACCAAGAAGTTCCAGAACGTGCGAACCGGCGGCACGATTCTCGAAAAAGTGCACCGCATCCAGAAGGCGGGAATGGAAGTCTGGTGCGGCATGATTCTCGGCTTCGATAACGACGATCACACGATCTTCGAAGCCCAGCGCGAGTTCATCACCGACGCCCGCATCGCCAACACGATGATCGGCATGCTCGCGGCAATTCCCAAAACACCGCTCTATTCGCGACTTGCCGACGAAGGCCGTCTCGACACTTCCGACTCGTGCGAATACGGCACAAACGTGATCCCGCTCAAGATCGGCCGAGAGGAGTTGCGCGAAGGGTATGTGAAGGTGATGAACGACCTTTACACTCCTGAAGCCTACTTCGGCCGCCTCGATGATCTCTTCCTCAAAGAAGGGATCCGGATGGGCGAGGGACGCTTCCGCTACTGGAAGAAGCACCCCTGGACGCACATCAAGACGCAAACCATTTTCGGCGTGCAGGCGATCGGTCTGTTCATCCGGATGATGCGCGGCATTCCCGATGCAGAGCTGCGGAAAGAGTATCGCAAACGCGTCTGGAATCTCGTGAAGAAGCGTAAAGACCCCGGCGTCGCGCTCTTCTACATCATCAAGTGTGCGATGCACTACCACGCGAATTACATGGCGAAGCAGATGGCGTCGGGCCGGCAGCTCGTGAATTCGTACTGAGCTACGTCAGCGATTATTGATCGAACGAAAGCCGTTTGCTTCCTCGGAATTCCGACGAGGCAAACGGCTTTCGTCATTGATTTGAACTCGTTGCCAACTCGCATCAGCGATTGTGATCTTGACGATATTTCGCGTGAACGCAATCATGCGTCCGCTTTCTAGGAGCGCAGCGTCTGATTTTAAGCGATAAGGGACGAAACGATGCGTCGCAACTTGGTCCGAAGCCTGTTTTTGAGTGTCTCTGGAATCATCTGCTTTACAATAGCCGCGCAAAGTGCGCCGATGTATGGCATCGCCAATTTGGATAATCTGCCCGCGGGCGCTGGAGTTCCCAGCGTTCGCACCGCGACCGGGATCAACAATCTCGGGCAAGTTGTGGGCACCGCATACACACCAGTGCCTTATAACGGCACGGACATGCCCACGGTAAGTCCAGGATCGCAATTCGTCTTCAGCGGTGGACAGGTCAGCTCGCCCAACTTGCCGACGTACGGCGGCAACAATGTATCGATCAACAACAATGGGACAATCCTGGTTGGCGATATTATCAACGGCGGTCCCCGTATCATCGATCAAAACGGCGCGCCGCATACGCCTCAGGGATTTACCGATGCATTCGATCGCGCGAGCGGCATCAACGATTCCGGCGCAATCGTTGGAACGGCACAGATCGGCCCGGGCTACTCGCAAGTTTTCATTCAGAATGGCTCGACTCGGACAGATATCCCCAATCCTACCGGCGCGGGGCTCCAGGCAGTTGCAATCAACAACAACGGAGACGTCATCGCGACGACGCCAAATCCGACCGGAACCCCGGTTGCCTCCTATATCTACACAGCGGGAACCCTGACTGCGCTCGGAACCCTCGGAGGGAATTCGACGGTTGCGACTGCGATCAACAATCAAGGACAGGTCGTCGGCTGGTCGAACCTCCCCGGCAACGCTTCAGGCGACGCCTTTGTTTGGTCCGATGGCAAGTTGACCGACCTCGGCAATCTCGGCAATGGTAGCGTGGCGCTTTCGATCAATAACAAAGGCGAAATCGTCGGCACATCGTCGACCGGCACCGCCGCCACGGATGAAACACACGCATTCGTCTATCAAAACGGTGTGATGAAAGACCTCAATTCCCTGATCGATTCGAAACTTGGCTACACTTTGCTGAGCGCCGTCGGCGTGAACGATCTCGGCCAGATCATCGGTTCCGCAAAGGACTCAGACGGCAAAACTTTCTCCTACCTCCTAACACCCGACGGCGTCACCTCACCCAGCACGCCGGTTTTGAGCTTTACGACTCAGACGCCGGAACCTGGCACGATCGTTGGTTTCGGAGTCCTTGGCCTGGTGCTTGTGGTTCGCAAATATCGAATCGCACGATCTGCCTGAAGTTCAAACCATCGACGGAAGATGCCTCAATGCAGCGGGCCAAACGAGTCATGTTCGGCCCGCTTCAGTTCACGTATGCGAGTCCGCAGCACGCGGCAGGCAAGGACGCAACTTACCAAGGCCATTCCATTCGACAATGCCCGCGCCGCAAGTGATGCGACGAGCACGACATGCCACTGGAGATTCTCGATATTGCGCCATCGCAAGGTTGTTCCATCCCAATCGAGGTGAGCGAGGGATAGAATCCCCCAAAACACAAAACCGGCAAGGGCAGACCAAACAGCCAACCATCTCGTAAACCAAGCGTTGGGCATGACAGCAACAACAAGGGGCTCGCTAAGTTGAGCGATCGCGATCACCCGGACAAGCACGAAAGCTCTTAGCAGAAGAACGAGCGCGGGATCATTTGCTCCGCGATGAATCGGTTCGGCCCGTCCCACTAGTTCGTGATGATCGGTGCACCAGTAAATCAAAAAAAGCACTGTCGTCGAGAAAAGCAGCAGGCATCGACGACGCCAGGGTTTACCACGTTGGCTTCCCATGAGAAGCACTGAGGCGAAGAGCGTCGTCAAAAGTATCGGCGGGCCGAGCACAAAGTCCCAGCGCGGGTCGTCAACAAACTTGCGCAACCATGGATTGATCCACGAAATGCTTGCCGCCACGGCGACAAGCCCGCCGTACACCCAACTCGCGAATGACGCAGCGCCCGCAAGAACAAAGCCCCGATGTTCGCGACTGATCGCGGTTAGCTCGTCAAGCAATCCGTCATATTCGACCGTCTCAATTTCCACAGTGTGAAACTCCGAAACGGCCGAAATATTTCGACTTCTCGCGCATCGAAGTCCCATCGTTCCATGCGATTTTCACCGCGTCAACATTTGATGAACGCGCGAAGATTTGGCGCAGACGAGTGATCCCCCGTCCACTACACTCTTGATTCTTGCCGGCAAGCCCTAAAATGGGGCATCCAAATGGACCGTCACGTCGTTGTCGCGAGTGAAGCCGATGCCCATCATTCAGGCGGAAGGTCTGACCAAGACCTACCGCGTATTTCAGAAAAAAGACGGCCTTTGGGGTGCGTTCCAGGGCCTCTATCGTCGCGAATACAAAGAAGTTAAGGCGGTTGACGACGTCTCGTTCACGATCGAACCCGGTGAGATGGTCGCCTTCCTCGGCCCCAACGGCGCCGGGAAAACGACGACCCTGAAAATACTCTCCGGACTGATTTATCCCACCGCCGGCAAGGCCGAAGTCCTCGGCTTTACCCCCTGGCAACGACTCGACGCCTACCGACGTCGGTTCGCCTTGGTCATGGGCCAGAAAAATCAGCTCTGGTGGGATCTTCCGGCAAGCGATAGCTTCCAGCTTCACCGCGAAATCTATTCGATCCCCGAAGCCCAGTTCAATCAAACTCTAACTGAGCTGACCGAACTCCTCGGCGTCGAAAAACTCACGCGGCAAGCTGTGCGCGAGCTATCTCTCGGCGAGCGGATGAAAATGGAGTTGATCGCGGCCTTGCTGCATCAACCGCAACTCCTTCTGCTCGATGAACCCACGATCGGTCTCGACGTCGTCGCCCAGGTCGCGATTCAAAAATGTCTCCGCGACTATCACTCCAGCCGCGGCGTGACGATGCTGCTCACCAGCCACTACATGCGCGACATCGAAGCGTTATGTTCGCGCGTGCTCGTCATCACGCACGGCAAGCTCGTCTATGACGGCCCGCTCCAGGGCATCACCGAACGCTTTGGCAACGACAAGGTCGTGAAGCTTCGGTTCGCCGAGACTGCTCCCGAAGATTCGGAGCTGACGATTTACGGCGAAGTCACGCGCCGGGAAGGGCCATCGGTCGACTTGAAAGTGTCGCGTCACGAAGTCGCCCGGATGCTCGGCTCGGTGCTCGATAACTACGCCGTCGACGACGTGAGCGTGGTCGACCCGCCGCTCGAACAGGTGATCGCGCGCGTCTTCGAGGAGGGGAAAGCCGCCCATGACGCAGTTTAACCCCGCCTTCGGCTTCGAGCCCGTCGCCCCGTCGCGCGGCTTGATCGGCACGGTCCGCAAGTATCTCAAGATCTTGCGTGCCTCGCTCGTCGAGCGCATGACGTACCGGCTCGACTTCATCCTCGGCACGCTGTTCCGCTTCCTGCCGATCCTCACCACCATTCTGTTGTGGCGAGCCATTTATGTCGGCGCATCAGGCACCGATAAGCCAGCATCGTCGCTCAACGGCTTCTCGTATAACGAGATGATCGCCTACCTCTTGCTCACGAACATCAGCCGGATGTTTTCGAGCATGCCAGGTCTGGCAGGGGGGATCGCGCGTGATATCCGCGAAGGGACGATCAAGCGCTATCTCATTCAGCCCATCGACATGATCGGCTACCTGCTGTCGTATCGGATCGCTCACAAGCTGGCGTACATCGTCGGCGCGGCGATTCCTTACGGCATTCTTTTCTGGCTCTGCCGCGACTATTTCGACTACTTCCCCGACGCCACCACATTCGCCGCGTTCCTACTCTCGTGCGTGCTGGCGTTCCTAGTCGGTTTCTTCTTCGAGACGTGCGTGGGGATGGTCGGCTTCTGGTTCGGCGAGGTGACGAGCTTGCTCTACATCGTCATGACGCTCAACTTCTTCATCTCCGGCCACATGTTGCCGCTCGACCTCCTGCCGCATCCCTGGGTCGACATACTCAAGGCCCTGCCATTCCAGTACATGGCCTATTTTCCGGCCGTGGTGTTCCAGGGGAAAGTGCAGGGGTGGCACCTGGTTGTCGGTCTACTCGCCGAGTTCGCGTGGGCGATTTTCTTCATCGTGCTCGCTCGCTACCTGTTTGCGCGCGGCTTGAAACGCTATAGCGCGTTCGGAGGCTGAGCCCATGCGTGTTTTCTGGAAGTACACAAAGCTCCTGGGCCAGCTCGGCAAGTACACCCTGGCCCGCGAACTCGCCTTTCGAGGCAACTTTCTGGTGAAGGTTGCCGTCGAAGCGATCTGGCTGTCGATCCTCCTTGCGTTCTATGCGACGGTGTTCGGCAAAACAAACCTGATCGCCGGCTGGACGCAGAACCAGTACCTCTTCTTCGTCGGTTGCTTCTTCGCTTTGAACGGGCTGATCGAGTGCCTGTTCCTGGAGAATTGCAACGAATTCGCCGAACTTGTCCGCACCGGCGACCTCGACTTCCTGCTCCTGAAACCAATCGACGAGCAATTCCTGATTACATGCCGGCGCGTTGATTGGGCCACTGCCCCTAATATCATCATGGGTGCGGTTGTGATGCTGATCGCACTCGCGCGGATGCACTGGGAATTCGACCCAACCAAGCTGGCGATGTTCATGGTGACATTCGTCTGCGGTGTGTTGATTGCCTACGCCTTCATGCTCGTGCTGACGGCCTTTTCCGTCTGGCTCGTGCGCAATCAGTCGCTGATGGAAATGTGGTGGCTGTTCGCCAGCCTGGCGCGATACCCGAAACAGATTTTCGATAACACGAACGTCGCCCCGTTGGGGTTTGTCTTCACGTTCATCCTGCCGATCTTGCTCGTCGCGAACGTGCCTTCGAACGTCATGGTGCGGCTATTCGACTGGAAGATGATCGGCTTCACGATCGTTGCCACAATCGTTTCGCTCTGGGCCAGTCGCGCATTCTTCACCCGTGCCTTGCGGTCCTATCGCAGCGCGAGTAGCTGATACGACGTCGGGGTTCGGCGCGGAGAAGCTGTGCCGGAACTTCGTTTATTCGGTATGATGAAATCCTTGCCCTCGTGACCATGCTCTGCGCGGTCACGAGGGATTTCGCTTCCAGATAAGCACCGCGAATCGATCCGAAAGAGCGTCCGCGCATGACCCCGAGCCGAAAGTCGCTCGACCTGATCCTCAAAGACTGCGGCATCAATCTCCCTGGTGGCGCAATCGACGCACTCTGGACTTACCACCAGATGCTCCGCGAGGCGAACACTCGCCTCAACATGACGCGCATCCACCAGTTCGACAACATGGTGCTCAAGCACTACGTCGACAGCTTGCTCGTCCTGCGTTTCGAAGAGTTGCCCGACCCGATCGTCGACATGGGCAGCGGCCCCGGCTTGCCCGGGATTCCTCTCGCAATCGCCCGACCCAACATTCGGATGATCCTCGCCGAACCGCGCGGCGCACGGGCCGAATTCTTGCAAGAAGTCGTCGATCGCCTCGGCCTGAAGCACGTCGAAGTCTTCGCGAACAAGGTGAACCGCAAATTCCCGTTCGAAGTTCAGGGCATCATCACCCGCGCCGTCGCCTCAATCCCGCAAACGCTAGATCGCGTCGCTCGCGCCATTCTGCCGGGCGGCAAAATGCTCTTGATGAAAGGGCCCGACTGCCTCGACGAAGTCGCCGAGGCACGAAAAACGCATGCGGGCTTGTTCAAAATTACCGCCAATCATGCGTACTCGATCCCCGGCACCACGCACGAACGCCGGCTCGTCGTTTACGAACGGCTCGATGCCCCCGCGCCAGCCATGTCCGATGAGGAAGGCGAGCCAACGCGCGCACACAGCGGCCCGATCCGCGAGGTAACAAGCGACTCCAACCCATTCATCAAGCTCGGTCGCGAACTGCTAACGGGCCGAGGCATTCGCAAGCAGGGCCAGGCTTTGTTCTCCGGCACGCGCACGGTGGCCGAAGTGCTCGAACGCTTCTCCGATCGCGTCGACGCCTGGATCACCAATCCCAATGGCCCCGCGCCGCCCGAATCAATTCCACACGCCACGTGGTATCGCGTCAGCGACGCCTTGCTCAAAGAACTCGACGTCGCCGGTACTCACGCGCCAATCTTGCTCGTCAAAGCACCGGCGTTACCGCAGTTCGACGACACAAGTCCCTGGCCCGCCGGCTGCACCCTCTTCATCCCATTCCAGGATCCCGAAAACGTCGGAGCCGTGCTCCGCTCAGCCGCCGCATTCGGAGTTCCTCGCGCTGTTCTCTTGAAGGAAGCCGCGCACCCCTATCACCCCAAGAGCTTGCGCGCAGCCGGCCCAGCGGTGTTTCAGGTCGAGTTGTTTCAGGGACCGTCGATCAAGGAAATCGAAGTCGCCGGCGCTCCTCTGATCGCACTCGATGCTCAGGGCACCGACCTCGACGCCGAACCATTCCCGGCCAGCTTCGGCCTTATCCCCGGCGTCGAAGGTCCCGGCCTTCCTGCCCAGCTTCGCCAGACTTCCACGAGGCGAATTCCAATCGCGCCGGACGTCGAATCGCTCAACGCCGCAACCGCGACCGCCATCGCGCTTTACGCCTGGAACCGCCAGAAATCGTGAATATTTGCGGCGTGACAGACGTCAGACCTTGCGTGCTTCGGAGACGAGATGAGGCAGCTCGGGCAGGATGATTTTGTTCATCGCCAGAGTCACCGCCGCAGTTGAACCGGGCATAACGAGCACAACGGTCTTGCCCATCAAGCCACCAACCGCGCGGCTCAAAATGCAAGCGGAGCCGATTTCGGCATAACTCAGCATTCGGAACAATTCGCCGTAGCCCGGAAGCGGTTTGGTCAGCAGGGCGGAGACGGTTTCAAACGTCATGTCGCGCGGGCTAATGCCAGTGCCTCCGGTCATCAGAATCGCGTCCAGTTCATCATCTTTGCCAAGTTGAACGAGAACTTTCGACATCTGCTCAGGTTCATCGGGCACAATCGTACGCGAGACGATGCGATGTCCTTTTGCGGTCGCCAGTTCAACAACAAGCGCACCGGACTTGTCCGTCTCGATCGTCCGGGTATCTGACACGGTAATCACCGCAATCGTCAAACTCTGCCGCCCGCCTTGCCTGTGTTCACTGATCGAAGGGTTCATGACATCGATCCTTATCGACATGCCGATTGAAGCTGCAGCACCGTTGAGATAGAATTTGACAAATTCGTAACAATCCGAGGAGGACTCGTCATATGCTCCTGGTTCGAGCCTTGCGAAGTCAATTGCTCCTGGGATTGTGCGCAATTTGCTTGCTCGCCCCAAATTGTTTGGCTGACCGAATTCACGTCAAGAATGGCAGCATTATCAAAGGTAAAGCGATTGTCGATGACTTGCACCCCGACCAGTATTTGATCATCGGCGAGCAGGGAAAAACGCCGATGGTTCTCAAGAAAGATCGCGTGCAGACGATCGAGCCCGAAAAAGGCGTCCTCGACGATTACGTGATCAAGCGCAAGGCCGTCGAGAAGTCCGGAACCAAGGGCGCTGAGGACGACTATCAACTTGGCGTTTGGTGCCTCGGCCACAAGCTCAACGACCTGGCCACCGTTCATTTCGAGAGCGCGATCAAGAAGAATCCGAATCACTCCGAGGCGCATCAGCGGCTCGGTCATTTCAATCACGAAGGCCGCTGGCTCACCGCGAGCGAACTGAAGACCGCGCAGGGTTATTTCCTTGTCAAAGGGAAGTGGATCACCGCCGAAGAGAAGGAACAGCGCGACGCCGAGGCATCGGCAACCGCCGAGCAAAAGACCTGGGCCCGCCGCCTGACCTCGCTCAAAAATGCGATGGTAAACGGCCCTGAAAACAAGTCGAAGCTTGCCGAGGCCGAGGTGATGGCGATCCATGAACCGATCGCCGTGAACCCGATCGTGCGCGTGTTTGGACTCGACGAAAATCCTCAGTTCCGCTCGCTCGCTTCGCGTGCCCTTGGTGGAATCCCCGGCCCCGAAGCCTCGGCCGCCCTGGTGACGCGTCTGCTCAATGAGCCGGTCGGCGAAGTCCGCGAATCGTACATGACGCAGATCTCGCGGTCGAAAGAGCAGAACATCGTTCCCAAGCTTGTTCAAGCGTTGAAGTCAGAATCACTGCCGATCATCAATCGCGCGGCATGGGCGCTGGGGAATCTCAACGCTGTGGCGGCTGTTCCTCGACTCATCCCCGCGCTCGTGTCGTCTGAGTTGCAAACGGTCTGGGATCAAAACGGCTCCGGCGGAAATGGCATCAACGCAGGATTCAGCAGTGGTGGCCCCGGCGGATATGGCGGGTTTGGCATGTCGGGCGGCCAGTCGATTCCCATTCTGACCGGACCAGCCGTGGGACCTGGCGTCGTTGCATTTGGCGCAACGTCGGTCCCTGCTTCGGCCTTCTCAGGTGCGGGATTGAACATCGGCGGCGCTGGCCCGAATCGTGGCGCCACGCCGCGCATGGTCGCAGTGAACCATCAAAACACCGAAGTTTTGGCCGCGTTGGTCAAACTCACCGGTCGCGACTTCGGCTACGACGTCGCGTCGTGGCAAAGCTGGATGCAAGTCGCGTTCAAACCGAATCCGATTCCGGCGAAGCGCGTTCCGCAGCCGTAACAATTGGAGTTGGTCGTAGTCTGCCAACTTCAATGAAAGTCGGTCGACTTTGCCGATTTGGCAAGCGTGAGCGAAACGCGATTGCCCGTCGCGGCGTTTCGGGTTAGGTTGCACCCATCGGGCGGCCTTCCATCCTCGCGCCGCCGACGGAGTGAATCGCGCCATGAAGGGAATCATCCTGGCCGGCGGTTCGGGCACGCGGTTGCACCCGCTCACCCGCGTCGTCAGCAAGCAATTACTGCCGATCTACGACAAGCCGATGATCTACTACCCGCTCAGCACTCTGATGCTGTCGGGTATCCGCGAGATCCTCGTCATCTCGACACCCGAAGAC
This sequence comes from uncultured Isosphaeraceae bacterium, assembly GCA_945957605.1. Classification (GTDB taxonomy): domain Bacteria; phylum Planctomycetota; class Planctomycetia; order Isosphaerales; family Isosphaeraceae; genus CAMFLR01. The sequence continues at coordinate 40,305 of CAMFLR010000001.1, read as the reverse complement.
CTGCCACGCTTCCGCGACCTACTAGGCACAGGCGCAAACTGGGGTTTGAACCTGAGTTACGCCGTTCAGCCCCGTCCCGAAGGACTGGCACAGGCGTTCATCATCGGCCGAGAGTTTGTCGGCGATAGCTCAGTCGCGCTTGTGCTTGGCGACAATATCTTCTTCGCGCATGGCCTAAGCGAAACGCTTCAGGACGCAGCGAAGCAGGAGCAGGGTGCAACGATTTTCGGCTATTACGTGAAGGACCCCGAACGCTACGGGGTGGTCGAATTCGACCGCCAGGGGACCGTTCTGGGTATTGAAGAGAAACCCAAACAGCCGAAATCCAACTACGCAGTCGTCGGTCTTTATTTCTACGATAATCAGGTGCTCGACATCGCCCGCGACCTGAAACCCTCGCCGCGCGGGGAGCTGGAAATCACCGACGTCAACAACGAATACCTCAAGCGCAAACAGTTACGGCTCGAAACATTAGGTCGCGGAACCGCCTGGCTCGATACCGGGACATTCGAGGCGCTCCAGCAAGCGTCGGGATTCATCCAGACCATCGAGCAACGGCAGGGGCTTAAAGTCGCCTGCCTGGAAGAAATCGCGTTTCGCATGGGCTTCATCGACGCAGCCCAGCTTGAAAAACTCGCGGCGGCGTACCGTAACGACTTCGGGCCGTATCTCCAGATGATTCTCAAGGAAGCGAGCCAGTCATGAAGGTAACCGAGACTCGTCTGCCCGGCGTCGTCGTGGTCGAGCCAGCCGTTTTCCGCGACGACCGCGGCTACCTGACGGAAGTCTGGAACCAGAAACGGTATGATGGTGCCGGTCTTCCCGTTCGTTTTGTGCAGGATAATCTTTCCAGCTCAAAGCACGGCGTGCTCCGCGGCCTCCACTATCAATGGCCGGCGGCGCAAGGGAAACTCGTCTCGGTTCTGCACGGCGAAGTTTTTGACGTGGCCGTGGATATCCGCCTGGGGTCGCCGACTTTTGGTCAGTGGGTCGGCGTCACGCTCTCGTCGGAAAACCGGCACCAGATTTACATCCCCGAAGGCTTCGCGCACGGCTTCGCCGTCTTGAGCGAGACGGCGCTCGTGCTGTATAAATGTACGGAATTCTACACGCCCAGCGACGAGGCGAGCCTCGCCTGGAACGACCCGGCGATCGGGATCGACTGGCCCATCAGCGAGCCGATTCTCGCCCCCAAGGACGCCGCGGCCCCAACTCTGGCCGACCTCCCCAAACACCGATTGCCAACCGTTGTCGCCAGCATGCCGCGCGGCGTGCGAGCCGATCAGCCCAGCGGCATCAGTTCGCCGCGAACCAGCAGCTAAAGCGACTCCGAGACGATTTCGAGAGGCACGATGGACGACGCGGAACGCAATTCTCTCATCCGCGCGGTCCGTCAACGGGTCGAGGCACTCCGACGCGCCGGGATCGATCGCGTCGTCATGCCGCCTCTCCCCGAACTCCGCCCGCGCCGCGCCTCTTCTCGCCCAGCCGCGCCCGCTTCGCGCCCGCAACCCGAAGCACAAGCCACACAAAAAGCTCCCGCCGACAACCCACAACCGAAAACTGACAACCAACCCACGCGACAAGATCCCGCTAACAACTCACAACCAAAAACTGACAACTATCCCGCAAGAAAAGCCTCCGCTGACAACTCAAATCCGACAACTGGCAACTATCCGGTCGGATCGACAGCCTCCCTTTTCGGCGAGTCGGAATTCGATTCGCCGATCATGCCGGCAGACGAACGTCCCGCCGCGCTCGCTGCGCTGGCCGCACAGATTGCTCCGTGCCGCCTTTGTCCCATTCTCGCCGACACACGCACCCAAACCGTCTTCGGCGTGGGCAATCCGAACGCGCGGCTAATGTTCATCGGCGAGGCACCAGGCGCCGACGAAGATCGCAAAGGCGAGCCGTTCGTCGGCAAGGCAGGGCAATTACTCACCGACATGATCACCAAAGGAATGGGCCTGAAACGCGAGGATGTCTACATTGCCAACATCCTCAAATGCCGCCCGCCCGAAAACCGCACGCCCGACACCGAAGAAATGGGACGCTGCCTGCCGTATCTCGAAAAGCAAATCGAGATCATCCGCCCCGAGTTCCTTTGTCTCCTCGGCAAAACCGCAGTGACCGCGCTGATGCAAACGGTGATGCCGATGAACCGGCTCCGCGGTAAGTGGCACCGCTATCGAGGAATCCCCACCGTCGCCACCTGGCACCCGGCGTACCTTCTACGCACGCCCACAGCCAAGAAGGAAGCGTGGGACGATCTTCAGCTCTTGATGTACGCCATGGGCCTCAAAGTGCCCGACCGCAAGAAATCATGACTCCGAACTGATCGGCACCAGCTTCGTAATCGCGTCCTGCACTTCACGCATCTTGAGCGGCTTCGTCAGCACAATCAGATCGTCGTTCGTCGGCAAATTCTTGGCGAGATAGTGCTGCCGCGGTCCAAGCAACACCAGCGCGACAAGTACGTGGCCATCGTCGTGCGCGGCTTCGTGCATATCGAGAAACGCGTTCAATGACGCAGCCCCCAGGCCGTCGACATCGAACACCACGCCGTCGGGCGCTTCCTCGCGATAGCGTTCGGCCGCCACTTCTGCGTCGGACACCAGCATGGTCCGATAGCCCATCTTCGCGAACGTCTTGCGAAACGCGTCCCGAATTTCGTCCTGAGACTCGACGCAGAGCAGGGTGGGTTGACCACCAGCCGCTTTACGCGCGTCGCGCACGGCGGCAATCTCGCCGCTGGCACTTTCCGATCGCACGGCCAATTTAGCTGCGTTTCGCTCCTTGCGGGCCGCTGCGGCAATGTGCGCCAGATAGACATCAAGGTCGTGATGCACCTCGGCGAACGTTTGATAACGCGCCTTGAGATCGACCTTCATCATTCGTTCGATGATTTGCGTCAGCTCGCCCGAAGGTGCAAACGCGTGCTCATGCAACGGCTTGATACTGTTGATCCCGCGTTTGAGCATCTTGGCGAGCGGGTCGTTCGTCTCGACTTCCGGCAGGGGAAGCTGACCGGTCAGCATCTGGTAGAAAACGCAGCCAAGAAAGAAGATGTCGGACCTTGGGTCGCCTTTCGGGCTGCCACACGATCGCTCGAGCGCAGAGTAGTCGACCGTGCGCTGACCGTGCGCCTGCGCCATCTTCTTTTCGTCGCCTTCGATCGTCGCCAGACCGAAATCAACGAGCTTCGCAACACCATTCGATGAGATAAGGATGTTGGTCCCTTTGATGTCGCGATGCGTGATACCCTGTTCGTTCGAATATTGAAGCGCTGAGACGAGCCCAAGCATCAAGGGCAGGGCTTCCGATTCGCTCACCCGCCCACGAATCTTGAGGAAGTCGCGCAGGTTGGATCCTTCAACGTACTCCATGATCATGAAGTACTTATTGTCGGTCGCACCATATTCAAATGTGCGAACAATGTTGGGATGAACCAAGCGGATTCCAGCTTCGGCTTCCTCGTTGAACCTGCGAATCGCGTCGGGGTCGGAAACAAACCGATTGCGCAAAACTTTGATGGCAACAGGCTCGCCGACCGACCTTCTGCCGCGATAAACGCGGGCGAAAGTCCCTTCGGCAATGTGGAACATGATGACCGAATCGCCAAAGAAAAAGCCGGTCGCGTCGTCCTTTTGAAGCCGCTCAACCTGCCAGCGAGTCAGCATCTCGTGGCGCAGGAACGACTTGATAAGCGCTTCCACCGAGCCATCGTCGGCCGTGGACCTCGCCAGCTTGGCCTGATCTTTTGAGACCAGGCCGATCATTACCGCTTGTTGCGCGAGGCTCTCCGCATCGAGTGCAGGCATGGATCAGGCCCCTCGGCATTCGTGACCGGACGCGACGCCACCTCTGACCCCCGAGGCCGATCCGAAACGTCCGACTCGCCAATTTCAGTTTAGCATCATGTCCTGTTGCCGCAACGAATTAAACCACTGCGACAACTCCAATTTCCGCAATCGTTCCAGGAGTGTCAACGAAAAGAGCCGGTCGAGTGTTCGACCGGCCCCTCGCATGTATTGTTGGGCGAATCAGGTTGCCGTAGGGCAACGTCAAATCAATAGCGGTCACCGCGGTCGCGTCCGCCACCGCCATAGCCGCCGCCGTATCCACCACCGCCACCATCGCCACCGCCGCCGTAGCCGCGTCCGCCGCCACCACCGCCGTAGCCGCCACCGCCACCATAACCACGGCCGCCGCCGCCACCACCGCTGCGAGGCTCGCGCGGGCGGGCTTCGTTCACCGTGAGGTTACGGCCGCGGAAATCCTGGCCGTTGAGCTGGTCGATCGCCTCGTCTCCTCCGGATTCGATTTCCACGAATCCGAAACCGCGGGAACGATTCGTCTCGCGATCGATCATGATCTGGGCGGACAGCACCGTTCCAAATCCCTGGAACAGCTCGACCAGATCGTCCTCGGTCGTGTCGTACGTGAGATTTCCGACGTAGAGCTTCTTGGACACGGAAACACCCCTGCTCCTGCGAAGATGCGTTCTGGCGAGACTAGCGTCCCTGACGGCTAAGAGTCGAACCCGCCGAGCGCGGCGATTGTTAAGAATAACCATACGATCTCGGCTTCGACAACGCGAATTTGCCGTCACCACGTCATTTTTTCGACGAAGATTTCACGCGTTTTTCGGCCGAATTTCCCGAGTTTTTCGCCAGATAGTCACACCTTGCGCCACGATGAGCGCGATCGCCGGCACGGTCGGCACGCGCATCCGCATGTCAGTCCAGTAGAACGCGTGAACAATCGTCAGCGAGATGAGCAACAACGGTGCGGTGATTGCCGGATAAATCCATTGCTCGCGACGGATCAAACCAAGCCCAAGTGCCACCCAAAGAGGGATCGTCCAACCCGCAACCGCCCAGCGCAGCCTACCGTCGTAAACCGCCCCCGATGGCGCGACGCCCCAGAATCGTCCCAAACGAGCCAGCGATGCTCGCGCGAAATCGCTCGGCCGTTCGGCCAGCATGCGCCAACCTTGCTTCGAGAGGAATCGATCGGCCTGCGGTTGCGTCATACCCACCGTGATCTGGCGGATATGTTCAAACCACGCTTCCTGGTTATCACCGCTCCAAACCGCTCCGGGAGGACCGTTGAGAACATCGGCGTAATAGTTGGGATTGTTCGCCAAGGCGAGAGTATAACCGCCGTGTGTGGTGGTCCAAATCGGCTCGCCAAACCACCAAGCATTGCGCGCAGCCCAGGGGAGCGTGATCACAAAGATCGCGCCGGCAAGAAACGCCGCGCGAATCAATCGCTCGCGCCCCGAAGTCGCGAAATCGGCCAGAATCGCCAGTCCCAGTAGCCCGCCCCACGGCAGCAAACTCGGTCGACAAAGAATGCACAGACCGATCGCAGCACCACCAGCGAGCGCGCCCATTCGTCCGCGCAACGTGAACGCCCAAAGGGTGAGCGCGACAAGAAACGCAGCGAGCGTCTCGGTCATCACCGATCGCGACTGAATCACGGCAACCGGATCAAACGCAACCACACACGCGGCAACAACCGCTTGCCAGAGCGTAAAACCCCAACGTCGCGCCGTGACGAAAACGAGTGCGATCGCCGCTGCACTCAGCACGAGATGGAGGCCAATAATCGCCCGACCAGGATTCAGGCCGCCAAGCTTTACCAGCGGAGCAAGTAGCAGGGGATAAAGCGGCGGACGATAAGCGGTCGGTTGGCCATTCAGGCAAAATCCCCGGCCGTCTGCCAGCGAACGCGCTAACGGCAAATACTGGTCTGGATCTGCCAGTTCGTATCCAACAGGAATCGCCACCACCACGCGCACAGCCACTCCCAAAATCAATGGCAGCAGCAACCAGCGCAACCCAGACTTCGCAGGCATCGACATCCGCTCAACAACTCACACTCAGCCATCCCAAACGCCACGATCCCCTTCATGCTACCGCGCTTCCGGGATGATGTGTTACCCTGGCACATTCTTTGGCCCCGCCCAACCGCGAGCCTCGGTCTCCCAATCCGCACATTGCCCGGATAGCGCCCAATGCCCACCAAGCCGATCATCTATTCGCTCACCACGATGCACGAATCCGGGATGAACCGGCTTCACGAAGCGGGCCAGGTTCGCATGGCCACGTCGCTCAAGCCGGAAGTCCTGCACAAGGAAATTGTCGACGCCGATGCCCTCGTGATCCGCACCGCCGGCGACATCAACGCCGAACTCATGGACCACGCCCCCAAGCTCCGCGTCATCGGCCGCCACGGTGTCGGTTACGACCAGGTCGACGTCCCCGCCGCCACCGCGCGAGGCATTCAGGTCGTTTACACGCCAGGCGCAAATACCGAGGCAGTCGCCGAGCACGTTTTCGCGATGATGATCGGCGTTTCCAAGCATTTTCCGAAGCAGTCGCTCGCCGTCGATGAGTATCGCCACAACGACCGCACGAAGCTCGTCGGTCGCGACATCTTCGGCAAAACGCTCGGAATCATCGGCTTTGGCCGTATCGGCCGGCGTGTGGGCGCGATCGCCAAACTCGGCTTCAACATGCGCGTCCTGTACAATGACATCGTCGCCGCGCCGATCGAGATCGAAGAGCGTGCCGGCGCGACCCGAGTCTCACTCGACCAGATCCTCGCCGAGTCCGATTATCTCACGCTCCACGTTCCGCTCGACGACTCGACTCGCAAGCTGATCAACGCCGAAACGCTCGCGAAGCTCAAGCCCAACGCGGTGCTAATCAACACCTGCCGTGGCCCGGTCTGCGACGAGCACGCGGTTCGCGATGCGCTCGAATCGAAGCATCTTTTCGGCTACGGCGCCGATGTTTACACCGTCGAGCCGCCCGAGCCGGGGCACCCGCTCATCGGCCGTAAGGATTGCATGCTCACGCCCCATAGCGCGGCGCAGACGATCGAGAGCCTGACGAACATGGCGACGGAAGTTGCCGTCGACGTGATCAATGTCCTCGCTGGTCGTGCACCAATCAGCCCGGTAAACGACCCGGCCGAGGTGGCCGCCGTCCGCAAACGGCTCGGCAAACCACCTCTGACCGATGCTCTGATCTAAGGCTCGAAATCAGCGAGCCGAGACTTCCGTTTCAACGTCCGCGCCATCGATCTTCGCCTGAATTTTACCCTGGAAGCCTTCGGGGTACTGTCCGGGCGCGGTCGCGAAACGGTTGGGATTCTTGGCGTCCGCCGGCAACGGCACCGCCTTGGCATCACCATCGACGCCGATCTTCACGTTCACGTCCGTAGGAGCAGGAGAGAGCGCCGAGGTGCCGTCAGGCCCGAAGAACGACGCGACAATCGACGTCGTATGCGTCTTCGTGCGAGATCCGCGGGGCCCCTCTGGCGACTCAGTCGAAACCGCAACAAATCCTTTGTTGCCAGGCAATGGGAACATCGCGCCGCCGGTTGGCGACGGCTTGCTGTTCGAGTTCGCGACCGGCTCACTGCAGCCAATCATCGAACTCGCGGTCAGAAGCAAAGAAGCAAAAACAATCCCGCGCATGCGTTAGTCCACGCAAGTAGAGAGTCAAAGTGTAATGAGGGCCGGAGAGGCAAGCTCCCGACCCTCGAAACCGCATCAATTTCGGTGCAGCAAACGCTTCAGGATCAATACGCGTCAGCGCTGATCACTTCGCCGCCAGCACGCGTCGAAAGCTTCTGGTAAACGCCGAGCTGGGCCGTGCCGAACGACCAGATGTAGCTGGCGACGGTCGTTCCATCGGGATAGAAGTCGCCGTAGCTGCTCTTGTTCGTGCCGCTGATCATCCAGCTATTGATCGAGTTCTTGATGAACCGGACCGAGCCGTCGGCGAACGCCATGTTCACGCCACCCGGGTGATTACCCGCAGCCGCTTCAGGGTAGTAATACGAGTAGCCCTTGGCGGTGGGCGGGTTCGGCGGATAGAACGTGCCGAACAGCGTGTCGTAGTAGCGGCCCGAGTTCCACGCGCAGTCGGAGTTCACATAGCCGTTGCCAGCCTTCTGCAGGGCAAAGCGGCTATGCTCGCCGAACAGGAACGTGTTGCTCGTACCGTCGGTGATCTGGGCGATCGACACCGAGCTGTCGTTGAAGATCACGCCGTACTGCATCGTGAATTCAGCAATCGGATACGTCGTGTTGTAACCGAAGTTGAACGGGCCCGCGTTGCCGGCGTAGCTCGAGAAGTACTGCAGCCAGTTACCGGCAGGCAGGCTGCCAATCTGGTAGACGTTGAAGCTTGCCGACGGGGTCGACGAAGCAATAACCGAGGGCGCGGTGTTCGGCTCGCTGGGGCAGGTCAGAATGTTGAGCTGAACGCCGGCGATCGTCAGGTTCTGCCAGTTCGACGAGGTGAGATTGAAGTTCACCGCGTTGTACATCGCCTGCTGTTCGGTGAACGGCAGCATCCGCACGAAGCAGCTAAAGTTTTCCGGCGACTTGCAGCCGACCACGCCGCTGGCGCAGGTCGTGCTGGGCGAACCGCCGTTGTAGTTCGAGTACGAACCGGCCGGGTAGCAGCTATTCGCCGATTCGTAGTTCATCGCGGCAAGCGCAACCTGCTTGAGGTTATTGGTGCACTGCGCACGACGGGCAGCTTCACGCGCCGCCTGCACGGCAGGCAGCAACAACGCAATCAATACCGCAATGATTGCAATGACCACGAGAAGCTCGATCAGCGTAAAACCACGGCGCTTCGTACGAGAACAACTGTTCATGTGGAAAAACCCCGCTTCGAGAATAGAAGAGTAACAAAGCCAGATGACAGGAGGATTCCATTCCGGGTGAGACGTCACGTTCCAGCGTGAACGTTTCGGTTCAACGAATGAAAACCGACGATACATCACCGCATGATACGGTTGAGGGCAACTCTTGGTTACTTGGAGAAATGCTTCACTTGCAAACACTTCCGCGCAGAAAATGAGCAGGTGCGTGAGGTTCGCACGGGCGAATTCCCAGCAAACTCCTTTGTTTTAGGGCGATGCCACTCGTGAGATGTGTAAAGAGCATTCTCCGTGCCACATATGCAATTTCAATGAAATTCCGGCGCAGACCGAGAGATTAACCCAATGCTGTGAAGCTATTGAGAAGGTTTTATGACTATCGCGCGTTTTCGTGTGAGTATTCGAATCTCCGAGTGAATTCGTACTACCCGCTTCTTTGAACATGAATTCTTAGGATACAAGTTCATGGATATTACCAGGCTCTGGGCGCCGAATGCACGAGTTCGCTTCATGACTGAAGGTCAACCGAGCGCAGAAGGAGAGTGTGTTGTTTATTGGATGCAACGCGCGCAGAGAGCCCGTGACAATCCCGCCCTGAACTACGCAATTGCAACCGCGAATGCATTGAAACTTCCGGTTGTCACAGTTTTCGCCCTTGCCCCAACCTACCCGAACGCTCAGCGCAGACATTATCAGTTTCTTATCGAAGGCCTTGTCGACACCGAACGCGACCTCGAAGCGCTTCGCGTACCGCTCGTTGTCCGCTTCGGCAATCCCCCCGCCGTCGTCGCAAAGCTCGCGACCGAACTGAATGCGGCTGCCGTGATTGGAGACGAAAACCCGGTGAGGATCGGCGAGCAATGGCGTGATCAGTTGGCCAAAAAGATCCATGTGCCTTTCCACCTCGTCGACGCCGACGTGATTGTTCCCACCTCGCACTTTCTCCGCGAGGAATACGCCGCCCGAACCATCCGACCCAAGATCCATCGCCTCCTACCCGAATATCTCAAGCCCGTCCCCAGGCTAGTTGCGCGTCGTCCTTGGAGCGACAGTGACCGCCCCAAAGGCGAGAAAATCGACACCAAATCCTTGATGAAGGAAGTCAAAGCCGCAGGAGTAGGCCCTGTGCAGGGCTACCAAGGCGGAACCGACGAGGCGATCAAGCGATTGCACACGTTCATCAAAGAACGCCTGCCGCGTTATGCGGCTGATCGCAACGAACCCACTCCTTACATGACGAGCGAACTCTCCGCGCATCTCCATTTCGGCCAGATCGGCCCGCACACAATCGCCCTCGCCGTCGAGGCTGCGGAAGACATTCCCGACGAATCCCGCGAGGCGTTTCTCGAAGAGTTGATCGTCAGACGCGAGGTGGCGATCAATTTCGTCGCGCGCAACCCGAAGTACGACGAACTCTCAGGATGTCCAGAATGGGCGCTCGCCACGCTTGCGAAACACGCATCCGATCCACGCAAGTACAACTACAGCGCAAAGAAGCTCGAAGCCGGCGAGTCGCACGACCCGCTCTGGAACGCCGCCCAGCGCGAGATGGTGATCACCGGTCGCATGCACAATTATTTACGGATGTACTGGGCGAAAAAGATTCTCGAATGGGCGCCCGACGCCGAAACCGCCTTCAACATCGCGCTCGACCTGAACGATCGCTACGAAATGGACGGCCGCGACCCGAACGGGTACACCGGCGTCGCCTGGGCGATTGGTGGCAAGCACGATCGCCCCTGGCCCGAACGCCCCATCTTTGGCACCGTTCGCTTCATGAGCTACGAGAGCACGCGCAAGAAGTTCGACTCCGACGGATATATCGCCCGTGTCCGTAGCCTGGAGCAGGGCAAGCTGTTCGATGCCTGACCCCAAAGGTCAGGGGAGGGCAGCGTAGATCACCACGTTCGTGGCGATTCGAATCGCGCTCTCGAAGCTGTACCCCTTGCAGTCAAGACCGGCGTGTCGCTCGAGCGCACAGCCGATATCGAGCTTGGAATAGATGATCGCCCAGTGGCCGTTGATCTTCACGCCTTCGAGCTGCGGATAATCCTTTCCGCCGCCGGCACTCTTGCTGTACTGGACGTCAGAAAGGTCGTACGACATCTTCTTCGAGTAGATTTCATCCGTGCGCGGAATCGGCACGAGCGACTCTCCCGGCAAAAGCGCGACGACAAGCTTGCGGAACGACGCATCAAACGCCGGGCTGCCGCATGCACTATCGACGAAGAGTGTCCCCATTCCCGGCTTCAAATGTTCGCGAAGCGCTTTGATATCGGCCTCGCTGAACGAGATCGCGCTTCGGCCGTGGAGATAGAGCAAAGGGAAGTTCCGCAAGTTCGGATCGCTCGCGATCAATTCCTTCTGGCTGATCACCACATCAAACTTGTGCTTGTCGCGCAGCGTTGACGTGAGGTTGGGAATCGCCAAGGGTGCGATGTTCCACTCGCCGGCATACCGCAGCTTGCCAATCTGAAGTGCCCCGCGCTTGGCGATCTCCCCCTTGAAATCCTTCACCTCCGGCGTCGATAGTTTGTCAGCCGGGATCTCGCGGCCGGTTGCGTAGTCGACGATGTTTTGCCCGACGCGCTGGGATTTGACGACCCGCGGCAAACCAGGCTGATTCTCCATCTCGTTCCAGTAGCACGACAGATCTTCGGGCGAATAAATCACCACCGTTCGACAGCCGTGTTCGATGCCATAAAGCGGATGGACGTCGGGCGAGAGCTGCCAGTGCGCACGCCAGACGGGATGCTCCTCAGTGAGCGCCTGGAGGTCATATTCGGCTTCGGGGAAGACGTCTTTCATGAGCTTGCGGAAGCCTTCGTCGAATTCCTTCCGGCCGCAACAAGCCTCGGCAAAGATAAATCCACCCTGTTCGACGAACTCGCGCAGCCGCTTCTGTCCTTGCTTGGAAAACAACGGAGCTTCGTGCCCGGTGATATAAGCAATCGGCGCCTGCATCATGTCTTCGAGCGACGCCGTCGCCGGGTCGACGGCCTGCCACGTCATCAGGTGGTTCCAGTCGCGCGAGATCAGATTGACGAGGTTGCGCATGTCGTCCGCGTCGTTGTTCCAATCCGCGCCCGGGCCATGCACCAGCTTGTTCACCAGCACCGGCGCTCGCCCTTTGGCCAGGAACAGCAGCGCAAAGCTCGTCGCAATCAGCGGGTCCTTCTCCATCATCGACCCGCGCCAGAACCCTTCGAACCGGTCCTGTTCGTGGACAAGCTTCTCGGCCCCTTCCCGATACCAGTCGTGCGAGCCGAAAAACCGTACTCCCGAAAGCCGTCCGGCACGCTCCAGGCCGTAAAGGTAATAGTAGCGCCACTGCGGACCGGAGTTGGGATTCACCCCGACAGCGAAATGGGCGGCCAGCCAATCGATGGCCCGCTTGATGTCGGGATCCGCCGCGATCTTGCCGCAGTTCGTGACCGTATCACCCTTGACGATCTCGCGCCCCTGAAACCGCTTCGTGCCGGTGATGATCAGGCTCGCGAGCCCCGCGCACGTCATGCTGCCGAGAGCATCTTCGGCCCCCTGGCGCGGGGTGTACGCCCAGCTTCCATCGCGATGCTGCTGACTCAACCAGTATTGCCGAGCGCTCGTCCAGGTTTCGGGCCGGATCGGAACATTCGCTTCCGCTGCGGCGTTAAGCGCAAGCAATGCGTACTGGCTATTAGAATTGTCGCCGAAGCGAGTTCGGGTGTTCTTGTAGCTCCACGAGCCGGGCCAGGGCGGGTCGCCGGGGCGAAGCTGGGCTTCTTCGAGCCACGCGACGTTCGCCGCGATTCGAACGATATCTTCTTTCGGTTTTGCCGCGCAGAACACCATGGTCTGCAGCGAAACTGCATAAACGCTATTCAGCCCTTTGGCGTCGAAGTGCCGCAGGTAGTTGAGCGCCGAGGAAATCGCTTGCGAGTCGGCCGTTTCACCTGCTGTCAGGAGCGAGAGCGTGACCAGGCTGGTCAAGCCGGTCCGCGCTTCCTCATCCATGTTTTCGGGCCACGACCCGTCGTTGCGCTGTTTCGACTTGAGGTATCGCACCCCTTCGCGAATGGCCCGCTCGACTTCTTCCTTCGAGACGGCCGCGTTTGCCCTGGGAGGAAAAACGCCTGCGAAGAATGAGATAAGTACGATCGCAACAACAAGCCTGCGCGTGTTTGCGAACATAAGGCCGCCTTGATTGATCTCGCGTCAGACCGCCGCACCAGACGCCGCGTGCACGCGGAATCTTCCTGAAGTATGCCACGCGGCATCCCGGTGCGACAAGTCAACGAGCAATCGTCAGGCCAGACGGCGACAGGCTAACAACCTCCAGCGGCGGTTCCAGCGGCACGCGACGCGGCAGCGCTCCAAACTCGCCATCGACTCCGATGACCCCGACCCACCGTCCGTCCTTCGAGAACAGCGTGGGGACAGGATAGCACTGATGCGCCAGTTTTCGGCCGAGTTGACCGTTCGGCAAAGCGAGCGGTTCCTTCTTCTCGGAGTCGATCCGGAACGGTGTTGCGTAAACGTCCCACGACTCGTTATCAACCTTGCGCTGGTAGACCAGAACCACCTGACCGGAAGCGTCTTTCCCTGTCGTGGGGTAGCGTTCCTCAGTATTGGCGTCTAGGCCCCGCTTCGAGTCGCCCATTTTTCCCGCTGCGACAATCTTCCGGCCGTCGTCGCTCAGCTTGAGCCACCAGAGACGGCTATGCCCCATCCGCATGGGACTGGTGCCGCTTTCCCGCTCACGAAGCGACACGAGCACAACGTTCTCGAGCCGGGGGTCGAGCACCCAGTGCGGGTCGGACATGATCACCCCGCCGCTGGGAACCTCGCACTCCCACGTCAGCATCTCGGGAGTGGCCATCATCATCGCGCCCTTGGAATCGGAGCCGAATTCGTACTGATACAACTTGCCGTCGCCAGCCGAATACAGGACGCGCGACGCTGTGCCTGGGTACCACGTTGGCACACTCGTGGGAACGATGTCGGTGTGAATGATCTCGCGAACTTCGCCATCGGGGAAGCTGACGCGGGCGAGCCCCATATCGCTCATTGCCCGCTGGTTGCCCTGATAATGAACCCAAAGCCCAACCGCTTCCGACTGGCCTCGATCGTCGACCCACGGAGCCGAGCTGGTGAAAAGCAGGGCATCGCCGCGCGGAAGCTCGAGCGAGACGATTTCGCCGCGGTTCACGTCGAGCCAGCGCGACGCCTCGTTATTCCGGCCAAGCATCGCGGCCGGCACGTTGATGCACGTATTCAGGCAAGGCATACGCCAGCCGCGACCTTCGGGTGCAAGCCTGGCGACGCCAATCGCCGTCGCCGTCGCAACCAGAAAGCCGATCATTCCGAACCGAAACATCGCTGTCAGGGAGAAACGCATCGAAAAACCCTCGCGCTTGGCACCGGCAGGGGCCGTCTCTCGGCGCGTGGAGCGATCACAGCGCAACGCCACTGTCGCGCAAATCAGCATCCACAAACGCTCACAGCAAAACGTATTGAGTCAGGCCAGCCGCACACGGCTTCCCGAACCACTCAATCGTTGATCGCCGAGCTTCACCGAGCGGTGTCGTTCAACGAGTCCGTCAAATCCGGGTGGAACAGTTGCATGACGCGCATGACCTCGAAGAGGCCAAGGCGGAGAGGAAGGAAACGGGGTTGGAACGATTCACGGCCAGAGTCCTTGGTTGTATCACGGCCGGCGCATCAACTCGGCAGATCCGAGCGAGTCACGCTGAGTCACTAACGCAACTCACGGGCCAACTCGAGGACGCACCGCCACGATATGATACGGTCGATGCAGGTTTTCCGCGCATTCCGTTGAGCTTTTCGCGAAAACCCTGGCATTATTCCGAATAAATTCGGATACCGATTCTCACCAATATTTTAGATAGGACACGCCCAGAACCTAAGTCATCAATGCCAAACGGTCAGGCATCTGCCGCGCGATTGAGCAGACTTCGAGCATGCATGAGCGGGCCAGACGAGCCATTCCGATTGCAATTCTGCGCGTCTAGGAATTTTAGGCGGTTTATAGCGACTAAACCATCTCTGAAATCTGTCGGAGGCCATGTCTGGGGCTGCTTGAGTGGCATGAGGATCGCCACTAGAATAAGGTTGTCGAAGGCTGTCGACGGCCTCAAAGGCGGAGTCGGCCTGTCCTGTCGTTTCTGTCTGGGCGGGCACCTTGTCGTTCCCTCGTGTGCATGGGCGAGCGAAGGGCCTCATGCCACTGTTCCACAATCTGCGCGGGGTCGTTCAAACGTATGTCCAACGCCGGCGACCGGATCACACAGCTTCTCGACGAATTCCGCCACTCCCGCGACATGATGGTCGCCGAATTATCCAAGGTCGTCATCGGCCAGCGTGAGGTCGTTGAGCAGATCCTCGCCGCGATCTTCACCCGCGGGCACGTGTTGCTCGTCGGCGTGCCGGGGCTGGCCAAAACGCTCATGGTCAGCTCGATCGCGCGAATCCTCGACGTCGGCTTCAAACGCATTCAGTTCACGCCCGACCTGATGCCGTCCGACATCACCGGCACGAACGTGCTCGAAGAGCCCGAAGCCGGCCGCCGGTCGTTCCGCTTCGTCCCCGGCCCGATCTTCTCGAACATCATTCTCGCCGACGAAATCAACCGAACCCCGCCCAAAACACAGGCAGCGCTCCTTCAGGCGATGCAAGAGCGCGAGGTCACCGTCGGCCAGGAAACGCTGAGTTTGCCCGACCCGTTCTTCGTCATCGCCACGCAAAACCCGATCGAACAGGAAGGAACTTATCCCCTTCCCGAAGCCCAGCTCGACCGCTTCATGTTCGACATCCGCGTCGGCTATCCCACGATCGAGGAAGAAGAAAAAATCCTCGGCGCGACAACGAAGGGCGAATCGATCGAGCTCAAGAAGATGCTTTCGGCGAAAGCCATCGTCAATCTTCAAAAGCTCGTCACATCTGTGCCGATCTCTGACTATACAATCAAGTACGTCACCAAACTCGTCCGCGCCACGCGTCCTTCAGACCCGAACACGCCGCAGTTCATCAAGGATCTGATCGATGTCGGCGCTGGTCCGCGTGCCGGTCAGAACCTGATTCTCGGCGCGAAGGCGATGGCAGCGATGGACGGACGATTCAGCGTCTCGCTCGACGACGTCCGCAAAGTCGCAATCCCCGTCTTGCGTCACCGGCTCGCAACCAACTTCCAGGCGCAGGCCGAAGGTCAAACAACCGATAGCCTGATCAAACGGCTGCTCAACGAGATTCGCGAACCTGATATTCCGAAATATGAGAAGAAGTGAGAGAGGAGTTACGCTGTTAGGACAACGCGATAGATAGAATTGGGTGGCCGGGACAACTTGTTGTCCCGGTCGCGAAGCGACAAGAGGATCTCGCGAAGTTGTCCCTTTCGCCCTCTCGTGGCCGCATTACTCAACCTATTCCATTCCGTTGCTCAGATCGCGTTGCTCCTCAGCGAGAGAAGATTCTGTCCCCATCACCTCGAAATCCGCTGAGCGAGGCCGACCTTGTCGTCCACCGCCGAAAAGTATCTCAAGCCCGAGGTGATTCGCCAGGTCTCCCGGCTCGACCTGCGTGCCAAGTTCATTGTCGAAGGGTTCATCGCTGGCCTGCACGCGAGCCCGTTTCACGGCTTCTCCGTCGAATTCTCCGAGCATCGCAAGTACAGCCCCGGCGACAACATTTCCGACATCGACTGGAACGTCTTCGCCAAGACCGACCGCTTCTACACCAAGCGGTTCCAGGCCGAAACGAACCTCACCGGCTACCTGCTGATGGATCTCTCCGGGTCGATGGGCTACACCTATCGCCAGGAGTTGACGAAGTTCGAGTACGCGATCAGCCTCGCCGCCGCGCTCGGCTATCTGATGATCCATCAGCAAGACCCCGTCGGCCTCATCGCCTTCGATAAGGAAGTTCGCAAAAGTCTCGCGCCCAAGAGCAAGCGATCTCAGCTCGGCAACATTCTGTCGATGCTCGCCGGCCTGAAACCGACCGGCGAAACCGAGATCGCCAAGAGCCTGCACCAGTTCGCCGGCATGCTGCGGCATAAGAGCCTGGTGATGATCTTCAGCGACTTGCTAGCCGAGCCCGGCCCCATCTACAAAGCGCTTCACCGTCTCCGCCATTCCGGCCACGACGTCATCGTGTTCCACATTCTCGACGAAGCTGAAGCCTTGTTCCCGTTCGCCGGCATGCTCGAGCTCGAGGACAATGAAACACGCGAAAAGCTCGAGGTGGATGCCGACGCCGTGAAGGCCGACTATCTCGACGCAGTCAACGAGTTCAAGACGAACTTCCGCAAGGAGTGCCAGAACGCGCGGATAGACTACGTACCGCTTCATACCGGTCTCCCGTTCGACAAGGCGCTCATGAGCTATCTGAATAGCCGGCAAGGCCGCGGTTAGTCCGCGTGTCTTGTCGCATCCCATTGCATTTCCGCCAGAAATCGCAGGTCGTCAAACGATGGATATCTCGCTGATCAACGCTGGGCTGGCAGCGGGAGCGGCACTCGCAGTGGTGCCGCTCATCCTCCATCTCATGATGCGCCAGACGCCCAAACACGTCATTTTCCCCGCACTTCGCCTCTTGCGCGACCGCCAAAAGCAGTCCAAGAAGCGTCTGCGAGTGAAAAACTGGCTGCTCCTGCTCGCACGCATGGCGCTCTTCATGCTGATGGCCCTGGCACTCGCGCGGCCGCGCATCACCACCGAATCGTCCGTGGCGGGTGACGACGTCGACGCCGCGATTGCGCTCGTCTTCGACACGAGTCTGTCGATGCAATACACCGAGCGCGGCAACGATCGTCTCAAGGACGCCAAGATTCGCGCGGGTGAGATTCTCAAGAAAGCAACCGATCGCAGCGAGATCTTCGTCATCAATTCGGCCGATCCCGCGCGTCCTGCTTCCGTCACTCCCGCGCTCGCACTCAAGCAAATCGAAGCGCTCGACTTCCGCGACGCCAATCGTCCGCTCAACGCCTCCGTCATCCAGGGAATCGCCGCCGTCAGCGCGAGTCCATTGCCGCGGCGCGACGTCTACGTCCTCACCGACCTTGCGCGTTCGGCCTGGGACACCAGCTCGACAACCGTCTCCGAGGCGATCAATAAAGCGAACGCGACCAAGGACAAGAAAGTCTCGTGCTACGTTCTCAGGCTCACGCCAAAAGAAGTGAGGGACGTCGGCATCGTTTCGGCCGAGCCGGCGTCGCAGTTCGCCACCCAGGGTGATCGTCTCGAAATCAAGTCGGTCATCCGTTCGTGGGGCCCGAAAACCACGCGCGTCGCCGAACTCTGGATCGACGGCCAGCCCAAGGAAAAGAGGCCGATCGAGCTCGCTGAGAACGCCGAAGTTGAAGTGTCGTTCCTGACGCCCGCCACGTTGGCCGCCGGCCTGCATCAAGGCGATATCCGGCTCTCTGGCGGCGATGACAATATGTCATTCGACGACAAGCGATTCTTCTCGTTCGTCGTTCAGCCGGCGTACCGTGTGCTCATCATTTCCGACCTGTCCATTGATGCCGACTTCGTCAAGAACGTGCTCGAACCCGATCCGCGCGATCTCCGCGAAGGCGAAACTCAGTTCTGCAAAGTCACGCGCATGTTAGCGAACGACTTCTCGCGCATGCCCAACAAGAGCTCGCTCCGAGAATACTCGGCGATCTTCCTGCTCAATGTTGCCAGGCTCACCGACTCCGATTGGGGCGCACTCACTTCGTACGTGCGCGACGGCGGCGGCCTGGTCGTCGGCCTGGGAAGCCGCGTTACCCCCGAGTCTTATAACGACACCGCTGCCGGACAGCTCTTGCCCGCACGCATCGACAAGATTCGCACGATGCCGCAAAACTCCGTCTTCGCGAAGCCGGACGGTAGCCACTCACTCTTCAACCGCTTCCGTAACGAGTACGAAGCCGCGCTTTCACGCGTCCCGGTTTACAAGGCCTGGAGCGTACAACCGCAAACGAGCCGGCCGATCCTTTTATATAACGACGGCACGCCAGCATTGCTCGAACGTCCGTTCCCAGGAACCCGGACAGGCCATGTTCTCCTCTGGACCACGTCGCTTTCTCGCGGCGTCAGCGGGCGGGGCACAGATCCCGGCTGGAACGAGTTATGGAATTCCTGGAGCTTCCTGGTGATGTTGGAGACGGTCGAGTACCTCGCCGGCACGTCGACCGAAACCCTGAATTACGAGGCGGGCCAGGACGCCTATCTCAGCCTCGATCCAGTTCGCCGCGCATCAAACTTTGCGGTCGAGGGACCAAAGCCCGAAGACAAACAGTCGCCCAGCGTGTCGCCCACTCAGGAAAAGGTACCGATTTCCTCGCCACAATCGATTGGACAATGGAAGGTCACCGGCAAGGCACCCGATGGCTCGGCGATCAACATGGGCTTCAGCGTCAACGTACCTGAGTCGGAGTCGACCGTCGTCCCACTTGAAGAAAACGAGCTGATCTCAATCTTCGGCTCGAAAGAAAACGTCCACCTCGCCGAAGATGCGAAGAATTGGGGCGAACTCGTCAACAAGGTGCGCATCGGCCGAGAGATCTTCCCCTGGATCATGCTGCTGATTCTGATCATCGTCACACTTGAAAATCTGCTCGCCAATAGATTCCATCGCGAGACCGCCACCGCATGAGCGACTTCATCGCGACGGAGAAACATCGATGAGCATCACATTCCAGCCAATTGGTCCCTGGCCGGTCGTGGTCATCCTCGCGGCCATCGTCGTCTTTCTCACTCTCTGGGCCTACGCCCAGCGCATGCGTCACACGAAAGGCGCGTGGCGTTGGTTCGCGCTGGGACTGCGACTGCTCGCCGTGCTGCTTTGCCTCGTCGCCGCGCTTCGGCCGTCGATCAACTTCCCCGAAAAGAAGAAGCAAACCGCGGCGATCATCCTCATGATCGACCGCAGCAAGAGCCAGACGTTCAACGACGAGGTCAACGGCCAGCAGCGCTGGACCGTCGCGAAAAAAGCACTCGCGGAAGCTCAAAAGACGATCAGCGAAAAGCTCAAAGACATCGAAGTCAAAGTCTTCCAGTTTGATAACGAGCTTCGAGAGGAAACCGTCGACGACAAGACCAAGCCCGAAGGGACCGAAACCGCGCTCGGCACGATGATGCTCGAAGCCGTCAAGCGCATGCAGGGGATGAACGTCGCCTCGATCGTGCTGATCTCCGACGGTGCTTCAAACGCCGGAATTCCGCCGCTCGTCGCCGCCAGCCAGCTCAAATCAAAGCTCGTACCGGTCATCACCGTCGGCGTTGGCGAAGAAAACGCGGGCACGGGATCAAAAGACATCGCCGTGCGCGACCTTGTGGTCGGCCCCGTCGTCTTCGTCAAAAATCAGCCTGAAATCAAGGGGGCGATCTCAGTCCGCGGCTTTGCCGGCAAGCCGATCGAGCTTGAGCTCGACGTCGAAGGAGAGGGAGTCGTCGCGCGGACGACCGTGACCGCAACCGAAGGCGCCGAGCTCATCCCCATCACCGGCCTGAAATACCTCCCGCAAACCGCCGGCGAAAAGCGGGTGGAGCTTCGAGTCAAGGCACAAGACGGCGAGCTGATTCAAGAAAACAACAAATATACGACGTACTTGAACGTCCTCGGCGGCGGTCTGAAGGTGTTGTACATTCACGGCACCGACTTCTCGTGGGAGCCAAAATACCTCACCCGCGCGCTCGATGCCGCGAAGGAAATTCACGTCGATCTCAAGGTGGTTCGTCAGCCGGCCGTCGGCGATCGTGGCCTGCTCGACGACGCCGAATTCGCATTCGGCAACTACGACGTCTACATCATCGGCAGCATCCCCGCGAACTTCCTTACGGAAAAACAGCAAACGATGCTCGCCACGAATGTGACGCGAGGCGCAGGGCTCATCATGCTGGGCGGGCGATCCAGCTTCGGCGAGGGTGGCTGGGCCAACTCGCCGCTCGCCGCCGTGATGCCGGTTGAAATGCGTGCGGGCGATGGTGCGGTCGAACCGAAAGATGGCATCAAGTTCGTCCCCAATCTCAAGGCAATGCAAAGCTTTATTCTCCGCCTCGCCCCCAACCCCGCCGACTCCCAGCGCATCTGGGAAAGTCTTCCGACGCTTCCGGGTGCCAATCGCTTCAGCCGGCCCAAGCAAAGCGCCGAAGTGCTGGCAACGGGCGGCGGAGAAGGGGGCCAGGATCCTCTTCTGGTGAGTTTGGAAACCGGCAAGGGACGCACCATCGCCTTCGGTGGCGAAACGTGGATCTGGGGCCGCGGCGGCGACGAAGGCCGGCTCGCCTTCTTCCGATTCTGGCGTCAGGCAATTCTTTGGATGGCGCACCGCGAGAACGAAACCGGCGACGAAGTCCGTCTCAAGCTCGAAAAACGGCGCGTGGCCGTGGGCGAAAAACTCGAACTGACCGCCGCTGCGCTCAATTCCAAGAAAGAGGCGATCACTGACGCTGAGTTCACAACCACCGTCACTCGTACCGACTCTCCCGACGCCAAGCCCGAAACGGTGCAGATTTTCCCGCAGGGCGAATCCGCCAAAGGCTTCTACTCTGCGCTCGGAAAACCGGGCGAATACCAGGTCGAAGTGATCGCCAAGCAAGGAACCAAGGAACTCGGCCGCGCTAAGGCCAAATTCAACGTCTACCAGGACGACCGTGAACTCGAAAATCCCGCCGCCGATCGCAAACTGCTCCGCGACATCGCCGAGATCACCGGCGGACAATCGGTCACAACCGAAGCCCTCGGCAAACAACTCGCCAGCCTTGACACCAGCGCCACCGAACGCGTGAGCCTCTCGGAAAAGCGGATCTGGGATAACTGGATCTTCTTCCTCATCTTCACAGCAATCCTCACGCTCGAATGGTGGCTCCGCAAGCGCAAGGGATGGGTATAACTCCGCCATCTCATGATTTGGGAAGCCAGGTTGCCACACTTCGACTAGGCGATAACTGCCGATCGTGGTAACTAGATCGCACCCGCAGGGAATGCGCGTGGGTCGTTCGCGAAGGTGGACAGGAGGTCGCCGGTGAAGGTCTGCATGGTCACGACGTTTTTTGGTGCCCACAGCTTTGGGGGCGATGCCGCGTACGTCGACCGTCTCTCTCGCGCCCTCGTCCGGCGCGGGCACGAGGTGCACGTCTTTCACTGCGTCGACGCCTTCAACGCCGTCCGCGGCAATCACCCGCTCCGCGAATACACTCCGCCTCCTGGCCTGCACGTCCACGCGCTCGAATCCAAGGCCGGTGCGCTCTCGCCCATCGCCACGCAGATCACCGGCCAGCCCTTCTTCAAATCCGACGCTCTTCGCGAAGCTCTCGAAGCCGTCGACACCGACGTCATCCACTTCCACAACATCTCACTCGTCGGCGGGCCCGGCGTCCTCAAACTCGGCCGCAACGCCGTGAAACTGATGACGGCGCACGAGCACTGGCTCATCTGCCCGATGCACCTGCTCTGGAAGTACGACAAAAAAGCCTGCGACGGCCCCGAATGCATCCGCTGCATGCTCGCCGGCCACCGTCCGCCCCAGGCCTGGCGTTATACGGGAGCCATCGACGCCGGCCTCCGCGAGCTCGACGCCCTGATTTTCCCTTCGCGTCACACACTCGAAGAACATCGCCAGCGCGGCATCGGCGCCCCGATGGTCCACTTGCCCTACTTCCTGCCCGACGACTGGACCAACGGCATCGAAGACGAGGATCCGCCGCACACCGACCGTCCATATATCGCAGCCGCCGGCCGACTCGTCCGCATGAAGGGCTTCCAAAAACTCATCCCCATCATGAAGCTCCTGCCGGAGGTCGACCTCCGCATCGCCGGCACCGGCCCCTACGAGCCCGAGCTTCGCGCCATGGCCGCCAATCTGCCCAACGTCAAATTTGAAGGACTGCTCGGCGGTCAAGGACTCGCCCGCCTCTTCCACGGCGCCCGTGCCGTGGTCGTCCCTTCACTCTTCCCCGAAACATTCGGCTACGTCGTCCTCGAAGCCTTCGCCGTACGCACGCCAGTGGTCGTCCACCTCGGCGGCGGTGCCATCGGCGAAACCGGCGCACAGAGCGGCGGCGGGATCGGCTACGAAACCGACGGCGAGCTCCTGCTCGCGCTCCGACGCATGGTTCACGACGACGTACTCCGCGACAATCTCGCGCATCGCGGCTACGCCGTCCGCACCGGCGAATGGTCCGAAACCGCACATCTCGACCGCTATTTCGGCCTGATTGAATCCATCCAAGCCGGGCGCCGCAATCCACCGCGTCCCAAGTTCGCCGATGCGCACAGCCGACGGTCGAACAGAGTGGATCATCACGCCTGATCCAAGATAGTCGACGTCGAATGCCCACTCCGAAAACGCGCCAATCATGGCATTAAATCCGGCGCGGTCGTCAGTTAATCTGGTAGCCGCTCTCTTTCCCTGAGGGACAAAGGAGCAACGGCCTGATGGTGACGCAAACCCGCGAGCCTAGACCTTTCGCATGGTCATGTCCGCGATTGCGATGATCGGGATTTACCTTGCCACTTTCCGGACTGCTGACCCCGGATTCGATCGCGAAGGCAGGCTTGGGCTCTTCTAATCATTGGTTTCAGTGGTCTTGCTTTTCTTGGCAGCGCCTTTCCACAATATGGCGATCTGGGCGAATTTGAACAACGCTCACTGACCCATTTAATCATATCATCGATTCATAACTTAAAACACACGATTAGTTTCACTCATCTTACACTTTTGCTTGTTTATGGGAAGTAAGTACGATGGAACAGGCCGTTGAGTGGTATGTCGCCATCACATCGCTGATCATCGGCGCCTCCCACATCATTCGCGCCGACGACTGGGTCGAAGTCTACAACCGGCTACGCTGTTCCGGTCGACCCGGCGCATTTGCAAACGGCGGTTTTCACCTCGCAACCGGCGCCGCAATCGTGGCCGGACACCGCGTGTGGACCTGGCCAGCAGTTGTGGTCACAATTCTTGGTTTGCTTCTGCTCCTCAAAGGCTCAATCTGTTTTCTCCTGCCCAATAAGGCACTCCGCTCAATGGAACGCGGCGCGACGCGCACTGGATTCATCGCCGCGGGAGTCGTGGCGATCGCCATCGGAGTCTGGGCTCTCGTGTTAACCTGCCTCTACTAAGAGTTCGCCGCATGCTAGCATGACAAGTGCGATCGACGTAAATTAATGCGTTGCACAGGTACTTCCGAATTTTCGGCAATGTCTTTCTCGTCCGGAGCTAGGGCCGATGGCCTTTCCGATGCTACGTAATATGCTCAAACGTAGCTTGACGAAAATTAACCTCAGGGTTTTTCTGGTGCTGACTGCCATCTTGGGCAGCGCGGTGGGTCTCACTCTCTATCACGAACGAAAGCAACGAGAGGTCGTCGCGGCGGTTCGCGAACACGGTGGAATGGTCGTCTATTCATGGGACTGGGATTGGGAACGAGACCGAATCATTGACCAAACCGTCGATCATTGCCCTTACCCTACCTGGCTAGTGAAAGCCTGCGGGTATGACTTTTTGGGCTCTGTTGCATATTTGTCTCTTAATCATCCAGATTTTGGTGATCGCCCTGTGATGGGCGAGAAGGATCTCTTAAAACGAGTTGTAGAGCTTAAAGGGCTGAGCTATCTCGATTTGACAGGACGAAAGCAGATCACCGATGAAGATTTGTTGCACTTGCGAAGCCTGCCTCGGCTTAGAGGGTTAAATCTTAGTTGGACCAGCGTCCAAGGTCCCGGCTTGGTACATTTGCGTGAGAACACAAGCCTAACGTATCTCGATCTCTCGGAACTTCCACTGTCAGATGATGACCTTGAACATCTTATTCCACTTGCAAGAATAAAGTCGTTAAGTCTTGGCAGTAACCGCATTACAGACAAAGGCTTGCGGACGCTGCGCCATCTCAAGGAGATTAGGAAACTCGAATTAGCCCATGCCTGCGTGACGGGCGCCGAGCTCGGGAGACTTATTAATTCAAAATATGAATCGATAATTTTTGACGATATGAACATCGCAGATCTCGATTGGATAAAGATCGCTCGCAATCTCAGAAAACTAACGCTCACTCGCATGAATCTTTCTAATCATTCTTTGCAAACTCTTGAATCTATTGATGGCCTTCAAAAACTTGCCTTGGGTTCGAATAAAGGAGTCGACGATGCGGGACTAGTTCATTTAAGCAAACTACAATCGCTGGAGGATCTCACGATTCAAGACCTGCCAGTGACTGATACGGGAATACTTGTCCTGAAATCGTTGACTCAGCTTCAGCGATTCATTCTCACGGACACACATGTAACGTCAAAGGGAATTGCAGAACTAAATACTCTACTGCCGAGCGCCGAAATCGCTGATCTTTCATGGCATTGAATCTGCAACGGCTCGAATCGGACCGTTTTGACGAAATCGACGACATCAATCTGATCAACCGCACTCATCGTTCGGCCCAACGCCCAATCTTTTACACTTGTCATTGATCAACGACGTCCTGCACGTTACCCTGGCATTTGTTCGACTCAGGACAGAGCAGGGGAGCGCCGGGTGCCACTGGGCTCTGCCAGCGCTCTTCCTTACGTGGGCACTCGGGTCCTTGATGGTCGTGTCTTTACCTCGACCGTCGTATCCCATAGGCCATCGGAAGCCGACGGCCTGAGTAATGGTCGTCAGGCGGTTGGCGGCGTCGTAGGCATAACTATTCGTTCTCCATGTGCTCCGCACCGAGACAAGCAAGTTGTCCCGGTCACGCAGTCCAGTCGGATGAGCCCTACTTGCCGCGAGGAATTGTTTCGATAACGTTTCCATCTTTATCCCGCACCGTCAAGAGTGGCACTCCGTTCGCATCCAATATGAACTGCAGACGAAGCTTATCCCCGTTGTCAAAGAAATTCATCACGGGCAATCCCTCTTTGGTCAAACTCAAATCGAGTCTCGCAGTCTCTTTGCCCTTTTCATACATGTCGATGTTGGGAATTCCATCAGCTTCAACTCTTAGAATTAGGCATGGTTCTTCTTCACCTTTCGCGCTAAGGGCCACAAACGCGCCTTCGTCTTCTGAAGAAACGAAGCACAGCATTCGTTTACCGTCCGCTCCCAGAAAACTCTGTTCGGTCATTCCTTCGGCATTGACGCCAATCACGACTCGATCTTTCCCGTCGGGTCCTTTCAAGACGAAGCGCTTCGCCTCGAGAATGTCAGGAGTCGCGGCCACCTTGGCAGCGGCCGCTGAAACAGCGATCACGGCTACCAGTGCAAGGCTGGCCAGCACTTGGAGGAGCCTTCGATTCGACCGCTCCAGACGCTCGATGCGATTGATCAACGCGTCGGACATTGAATCGTTCATGCTTTACTCCTTTAAGTTGTGATTGAGAACGAGATCCTTCGAGTTTTGCGCTTGCGTAGAGGAGCACTGGCACAGCCAGTGGCACCAACCCAAAAGTATCGCCACGGGATAAGTTTCGCCACCGTCTTTTACATTTGTCGTCGCCACGTAACAATGCATGGGTTACGCTGGCATCTGTCTGGGAGTGCGCCATGTCGACGAAAACCGAAGCTGTTGCATCAAAGCCGGCGAAATCCACTCGCAAACTCATCGTTCGCGGCGTGTTCGCGGCGATAATGCTTGTCGGCGGTTATTTTGGTTACCGCATCACGAGTTTGAGTGGCCTTCCCAACATTCCCCCGCCGTTCGATCGCGAGCGTGATGGCTTTGTCGACATTCGTCCCGAAGATAATGCGTTTACCTATTATATTCGCGCTCACGGGATGCTTCGCACGCTCGAGCCCGAGTCGAAGGGGCCTATTTTTGCTGACTGGTCCGAGGTTGGCGAACCTCATCGCAAGTACATCGAGGAAAATCGCGCAGCCTTCGACGTCTGGTTTGAAGGCACCAAACGCAACCGCGCTGTTTATATCCAGCCTCGTGAAATAACCTTCGCCACAGACCTTCCTGTCGTGCAAAAGCTTCGAAGCTTTAGCCGTACGACCAATCTGATCGCCCTGCGCTACGAACACGAGGGTGATTTCGCGAAGGCCTGGGAATGGTACCTCGCAAATCTGCGTGCGAGCCGCCACCTGGGTCAACACGGAGTCGCGATCGAATTCCTCGTTGGCAGCGCGATTTACGCGAACACCAAAGTAAACGTCATCCGCTGGTCCAAAAATCCCAAGGTTACCGCCGCTCAGTTGAAACAAGCTCTACAGGATGTACTCGAACTCGACGCCTTGACCGGTCCAACGCGCAACATGGTCTGCGCCGAATATTTCGGCATGATCAACACGCTCGAAGATCCCGTTCTCCGCAATATCGCGTTGAGCGCCGACGGCAACTTCCCCGCTCCCAAAGATCAAAAGCCTGAATCATTCGCGAAATCCGTCCGAAGCAAAGCCATTTCCGCCTATGGCACCATCAGGCGCGATACCGAACGTAGCAGCCGAGTGATTCGGCTTGTATTCTCCAACTGGCTCGCCGCAGCGGATTTGCCGGCTGCCGATCGGGTCAAAGTGATCGAAAAACATTGCGGCATTCCGCTCTATCGACTCGACGATAATCACACAGGCCCTCTCTCACTCGACGAGCTCGCCGAATGGTGCGAGACAACGCTCTTCGCCAAGGTCTATCTCCCTGGCTGGGGCAACATCGACGCGACACTCGCTCGCCACGAACAAACCCGCGCCGCTCTCATCGTCCACCTCGCCGAACAGATTTACTTGCGCGAGCACGGCAACATGCCTGAGTCCGCCAACGAACTGGTCGGCCCCTATCTCCAGCAACTTCCCAGCGCGTACACCACTCCTTCAAGTCCCGCCCGCTAACACTCTGCGACATTTGTCGTTGAATCCCAGCTCGCGCTGGGGTAGGCTTACAACTGTCCGATAAACGAAGTGATTAGGGGATCTCGCAAATGTCGTCGACGACGGAAGCACTCACGCCGGCCAAGCCCGCGCGGTCGGTTCGCAAAATCATTGTTCGCAGCGTGCTGGCAATCGTCGTCCTGGGCGGTGGGCTCACGGTCTGGCGTCTGACGAGCCTGCGGGGACTGCCGAACATCCCCCCTCCGTTCGACCGCGAGCGCGACGGAGTGATCGACCTTCGACCGGAAGATAACGCGTTTACATATTACGTTCGCGCCCATGAAAGGTATCGCGACACCCAGCCCACGAGCATGCTCGCGTCGTACACGGATTGGTTGCAGGTTGATCAAGCACAGCTCAAATTCGTTGACGACAATCGCGAGGCACTCGACATTTGGCTTGAAGGCACGAAACGCGATCGGGGCTTTTATCATCAGCCCAAAACGCTGACCTTCATGACAATGCTGCCCGCCGTGCAGTCGCTCCGCAACTTCTGTCGCGCGGCGAATCTTGTCGGGTTTCGCTATGAGCACGAAGGTGATTACGCCAAGGCCTGGGAGTGGTATCGCGCGAATTTGCGAGCCAGCCGGCACTCGGGCCAACACGGTGTCGCCATCGAGCGGCTCGTTGGTGTCGCGATCTATGCCAGTACGAGTCCGAACGTCCGGCGATGGGCCGAGAATCCCAAGGTGACGACTGCTCAGGTCAAGCAAGCGTTGCAAGAAGTGCTCGAAATCGAAGCGCTTACCGGTTCGCCGCGGAACCTCATCTGTGCCGAGTATTTCTCGTGCATGAATTCGCTCGAAGATGCGACGATTCGCACCCAGGTTCTCGATGGCTCCTACCTCGATGGCTCTGGCCAACAACCGAGTTTCAAATCCAAAGTCAAGGTGCGTGCCATCGCTGCCTATGGCGCACTTCGTCGCGAGCCCGAACGAAGCAAACGCGTCATCCAGCTCGTCGTGAGCAACTGGCTAACCGTTGCCGATCTCCCCGCCCCCGAGTGCCTCAAACTCCTCAAGATGCACAAAGATTTGCCACTCTTTGATACACTTGAAGCTACCAGCCTTATGCCGCTCGACGAGCTCGCAAGCTGGTTCGACACAACGATTTTCGCCCGCATGTACATGCCCGGCTGGGGCAACATCGATCGCGCACTCGTTCGCGACGAGCAAACTCGCGCCGCGCTCATCGTCCACCTTGCCGAGCAAGTTTATACGCGTGAAAAAGGAAAACCGCCCGCGACGCCGCAAGATCTCGTCGGCTCATATCTTCAAGCTCTTCCCGCAGGTTTCGACCCAAACGACGCGACTATACCCACCACAGTGAAGCCGGCAGGACGATAGTTCGATGCGTGTGTAGTAGTCGTACCGCCTTGCAATCGGCAACCCGAGGAAACGGTGATGGCGACCGGAACCGAAGCCGCCACAGAGACCAAGCCTGCCAGATCGCTCCGAAGTCGCATCGTTCGCGTCTCGCTGGCCATCGTTGCGGTTCTCTTCGGTGCATTCGCATATAGGCTCACGAGTCTGCGTGGTCTTCCCGACATCACCCCGCCATTCGATCCAGAGCGAGACGGCGTCGTCGATATTCGACCCGAAGACAACGCGTTCACGTATTATTTTCGCGCCCAAGAGAAGTGCCGCGACATTCAGTCCCAAGACATACCCACGACTTACTCCAATTGGTCGGAAGTCGACCAGAAACACTTCAAGTTCATCGACGACAATCGCGAAGCGCTCGGCATCTGGTTTGAAGGGACGACGCGTGAGCGATCCGTTTATATTCAGCCGAATACGTTCAACATTATGACGGAGTTGCCTGCCTTACTTTCGCTTCGCAACTTTTGCCACGCCGCAAATCTCGTCGGATATCGTCATGAGCACGAAGGTGATTACGCCAAAGCCTGGAAGTGGTATCGCGCAGCCCTTCGTGCCAGCCGCCACTCCGGCCAAAACGGCGCCGCGATCGAACGCTACATCGGGAACGCGATCTACGCCATCACAGTCCCGAACGTGATCCGCTGGGCCGAAAACCCGAGGGTCGCCACCGATCAGCTCAAGCAGGCGCTCAAGGACGTGTTCGAAATCGATGCGCTCACAGGCTCGGTCCGCAACCTTATTCGGGCGGAATACTTCAACTACATCAACTCGCTCGAGAATTCCTCGATTCGGGGAGAGGCACTCGATAACTTATTCATCAATGCCTCCAATTCAACCAGTACTTTCAAAACCAAGACCAAAGCCCGCTTAGTGGCGGCCTACGGCGCAATCAGGCGCGAGCCCAAACGAAGCAAACGCGTCTTCCAACTCGTCACGGCCAACTGGTTGTCAGCCGCAGACCTCCCTGCAGCGGAACGACTAAAGCTCCTGAAAATGCACAACGAACTACCGCTTTACGATTCACCAGAGTGTGCGAAGTCGATGCGGCCCAATGAGCTAGCAAGTTGGTACCAAACCACACTCTTCGCCCGCATGTATTTGCAGAACTGGAACCTCCTGGAACGTGCCATGCTTCGCGACGAGCAAACTCGCGCCGCCCTCATCGTCCACCTCGCCGAGCAAATCTATACACGCGAAAAAGGAAAATCGCCTGCGACCCCACAAGATCTTGTGGGGCCCTATCTCCAAGCTCTCCCCGCAGGCTTCGACTCGACCGGCGCTGCGATACCTTTGGTGAAGCCCGCAGCGCGATAGTTAGTTAAGGAGGAAACCGCGATGGCGACCGAAACCAAAGCCACCGCCGAGACGAAACCAGCAAGATCATTGCGAAGTCGCGTCATTCGCGTCTTGCTGGCGATCGTCGTATTCCTCGTCGGTGCGTTCGTCTATCGGATGACCAGTCTGCGCGGTCTGCCCGAAATTCCGCCTCCCTTCGATCACGAACGCGGCGGCTTCATCCACATCAATCCCGAAGATAATGCGTTCACTTATTACGCTCGCGCCCATGAACAATTGAAAGGCATCGAGCCTGGCACGATGAAAGGCGTCTATTCCGATTGGCTCGACGTCGACCCCACTCATCTCGCGTATGCTGACGACAACCGCCAGGCACTCGAAACCTGGTTCGAAGGAACCAAACGGACAAGGGCGGTCTATCATCAGCCCGGGACTGTGAATTTCGCGACAGAAGTTCCCGTAACGTTAACGGTCCGCAATATCAGCCGTTCAGCCAATCTGATCGGTTATCGCCATGAACATGAAGGCGATCTTGCTAAGGCGTGGGATTGGTATCGCGCCAACTTAAGGGCGAGCAGGCATGTGGGACAGGACGGCGAAATCATCGGGCGATGCGTCGGCATTGCGGTTTACCACGCCACCAGTAGCGCTGCGATTCATTGGTCCAAGAATACCAAAGTCACTATCCCGCAACTCAAGCGAGCACTGAACGACGTACTCGAAATCAACGCACTCACCGTCTCGCGTCGCGACCTCGTTCGCACAGCTTACTTTTCGCTGACCAACTCACTCGAAGATCACAACGGGCGCGAACGATTGCTCGAAGTTTCGCTGAGTAATCTCGCCACGCCTGCGCCGCCCACTTTCGTTCGTTCGATCAAAATCAAGGCGATGACAGCATACGGCGCCCTCAAACGTGAGCCGGAGCGAAGCAGACGCGTAATTCGACTCGAGGTTGCCAACTGGCTCGCCGCCGCCGATTTGCCGACCAGCGAACTCGCGAAGCGGGCGGTGCAAGTCAAGGAACTTACGCTTTACGAACCGTCGCCCGGAGAAACACCACCCCTATCGCTCGACGATCTCGCCGCATGGTTCGACACAACGCTCTACGCAAAGCTGGACGCCTATATGTGGGTTGGACTCGATCGCGCCCTTTCACGTGACGAACAATCGCAGGCCGCTCTGATCATTCATCTGGCCGAAGAAATCTACACCCGTGAAAACGGCAAGCCACCCAAAGCCGCGCAAGATCTCGTAGGCACATATCTCAAGAAACTGCCGGTAGGATTCGATCCCAGCGGCTCCGCCACTTCGCCCGCACCAAAGCCAGCAACACCATGAATTCGCTGGCCCAGAATGGTACGATCGTCCGCTCTTAACACCCATAGCCGCCGGATGACATTTGATGAGCCTCCCTCGCGCCGAAGAATGGAACGACCCAGGCCCGATGGACGGTGTTTGGAAGCGCCCGCGTTTTCGCTGGCTCTGGCTCGCCGTTCCGTTTGGCGTCATCATCGCAGCCATTCTCGTCTGGCGCGGCGTTACCCTCTTCGGCCTTCCCAACATCGGCGAACCGTTCGACCTCGATGCCCGCGGCACAGTCAAAATTGCCGAGAAAGACAACGCGTTTACATACTATCGCGTAGCAATTTCAAAGCTAAAAGGCGGTCGATCGGGAGGGCGTTTCACGTCGTGGGCAAACGTCACCGAACAGGACCGTAACTGGTTCTGGGAGAATAATGAGGCGGTACGAATCTGGCTCGCGGGAACCACAATGGACCGCGCCGTCTTTATCCAGGCACGCGACGCTCCGATCGACTACAAGCCGCTCGACCCGCTTCAGACGATGCGTTCCTTCGGCTCGCTCGCTCAAATCGCCGGGCTCCGAATGGAAGCCGTGGGTGACTTCGAAGCTGCCTGGACGATGTATCGCGCCGCACTCCGTTCGAGCCGGCACTGCGCGATGCACGCAGGATTCGTCGGCCGCGCGATCGGAGTTGAAATCTACGAACGACTCGCCGGCAACATTCTCGCCTGGGCCGATCAGCCGAATCTCGAGATCGAACTGCTCCGTCAGGCTCTCGACGACCTGATCGCCATCGAGTCGATGACTCCGCCGCTGAGCGAGACTTTTGAGGCCGAGTATTTCGCGTACAGGAGGTTGTTCGACCAGCCTGGGCTCACACGGGAGAAACTCCGGCAATTCATGGAAGGCGGCGCCGAAAAAGAGGTAAGCTTTCGGGAACGCGTAAACGAGACGCTCTGGCACCTGCTCAAACGCGAGCCCGAACGCAGCCGCCGCGTCCTCCGTTTGTACTGGGCAAACCAAATTGCCGCAGGCGATCTGACGTTCACTGAACGTCTGAAACGACGCCGCAAGTTCGGCGATGTCACGCTCTACGACTTACCACCGAGTGCGCCAGAATCGGCACGCCGACTCACGTCCGAGCAATTGAACACATGGATCGAATCCACACGCCTTCTCAAACCAGCCATACTCAGTTCACCGTTCGATAAGGCAGTCGATCGCGAGACCGTCACCCGCGCGACACTCATCATCCATCTCGCCGAACGCCTCTACGCTCGCGAGCACACGTCAGCGCCGGAGAAGACCGAAGAACTGGTACCGAAGTATCTGAAGGCACTCCCCGAAGGCTACGAACCCGCACCAGCGCGCTGAGAGATGAGAAGAGTTGGGGTGGTGGTTGGGCATCGGCGACGATCAGCAGCGACGTCCAACACCACCTTGTTCGAGCAGGAGGAACAGGCGGGACGAAGGCCGCATTTCCCACAGCGTTTCGCGTCGATGACTAGCTAACACGTCATCCACTTCAGCGGCAAGCAAATGATCCAAGCGACTGCTTTGCGGTAGGTGGCTGCGCCGGCGAAGGCCCATTGGCCTCAACCCCCGCCGTGCGCCTCCGCTCGACGGTGATCGAAATCTTGAACTTCCAGTTGAACCATCCGCCCATCAGGGCAACGGCCAACTGCGGAAGCATGATGAGCAGCATGAGAAGCATCACGACGACAATGCTTTCCCGCATCGAAGCCGGGATTAGCTGAACAACCTCTCCTGCCAGCAACTCTAGATTTCCGGCAACCCAGAAGGGGGACAAAACGGAGGCGACGGTATAGGTCAGCACGATCTCCCAACCGGCTGCTTCGAAGCCCATCAGGAACGGACGCGACTTATCGTTTCGCCTGAACATCTTGATAAGAGTCGGAATGCCGAAAACGAGGATGCTCGCCATAGGCATCGCGCCGTATACGACAAGCACACCGATCAGCGTACCGATCGGCGGCAGGGACGTCGTCCCATTCGCTGCACGGAATGCCGCACGGAATGCCGCAAGATCGACGGCGACGAGGATGACAATCTCCATGACCCAGGCGATTGAGATACGGGGTAGTTTCACAGCACCCCTCCCGCAGTTGAAAATTAAAAAATTAGTTTTTGGAATGGTATCCTGAGGCGAACTCGCCGTAAAGAGTAACGATATTCGAGTTGGTCCCCAGCAAGAACCGAGGGAGTGGGTGCTTGATTTAATCGCTTCCCGTTCGCCTTGATCCGACGAACTGCTCGATCGCGCCTAAGGCGTCACGAAGGAACTGCTCACGCTGGCAGTCGACAAGGAGGAAGATCGCCGCGATTACCCTCGCGACAACAACGCGTGGATATCGGATCGGCTGATCCCGCCAATCGCCCAGAGCGTCGTCAAATAAACGAAAGCTCCCGCCACAATAGTAAGAACCACGTGCACATCTTTAAGTGCCATGCAGGCGAACGCCATCGCGGCCGAAGCAACGAGCGGGCGAATGACGTGATGGTGCCACTTCGGATTGCGTCCCTCACGAGCCAGGCAAACATAGCCAGCCACTGAGAGCGCAAGTGCGGTCAAGACGATTGATCCAGCCGCGCCGAGCAATCCAAATCGCGTTAACAATACTGCGACGAACGGTCCCGAGACCACCGCACCAGTGATCAGCATCCGCACGCCAACCGCCTCGCGATTGAAGGCGATGAGAGCGGTCTGATAGAGGAACGCGAGCGTCAGCAGGGGGGCGCGCCAGATCCCAATCGCCAGCAAGCTTCCCGCCGACTGATATTCGTGTGGAAACAAGAGCGCGACAATTCGCTCGGAAAGCACGGTCGTACCAATTGCGATTGGTAACAGCCCCATCGCCAGCACGCGAGTCATCACGTCGAGCGCCCGGCGGCCATGTTCAGGTTTCTTCCGCCACGATCGCGCCAGGCTCGGGAAGACGACCTGCTGAAAGATCACACCGAAGGTCAGAATCGCCGTCACCATCCGGTGCGGCGCACCGAAAAGACCGATCGCATCCCAGTCGCAAACCCAGCCAACGACAACAAGGTCGATCGACGCCAGCACAGTCTGAGCCAGTTGCACCAGCAAAACGGTGCGTCCCCGCTTGAAGAAGACGCCCAGGAACCGCGCCCCCGGCAACGGATGCGGCCAGCCGTTTTGTCGGACATAATGCGACCAGACGAGAGCAATCCCCACTGCCTCGCCCACCGCCAGCCAGGCCGGTACCCAGAGAATTCGCTCAGGGCCGGTCACCCAAAATCCCACGCCCGCGGCATAAATCACGGTTCGCAGGCACAACGAGAGGGCGACAATCCCCATGCGCTCGAGCCCGCGATAGACGTAGTCAATGCCCAGTGCGGTCGTCAGCAACATCAGCCCGTAAACCGCCAGCAGCGACCGCTCGTTCTGCCCCTTGAGCACAAGGCAGCCGATCGTCACCAGGCCGATATACAGCCCGATGGCGAGCAATCCCTTCACGGCGAGGACGTGATTCACGAGCGGGCGCAGGAGGCGAGGATGTCGCGCAAGTTCGCGTGCGGCAATCACTTCAAACCCGTCGCGAACCAGCAGCACGAGCCAGAAGACAATATTGAATGCGAACTCGACCCGACCATAGCCGGCGAGCCCGAGGCGTCTCGTGAGCGAGAGCGTTACACCGACCGAAATGGCGCGACACGCCACCTCGGCGAGACTCATTAACGCAAAATTTCCCGCCATTCTCCGCGAGGCCGGCACGCACGCGGGCTTGTTCAGCGCATCGCTGACGCCAGGAGTCGCGGTTTTGGTCGGCGGCCGTCGCGTGAGACGGGATGTTCGAAAGGATGTGGCCATGCGACGTCCGTGTGCCTGGCAGGGCGGCTGGAAAACCCGGTAATACCGAGCGTTCCGCGAGTTCAGCGGCTCGTAGAGGAAACCACCCACACCTCTCCCGAGCGGACAAAGGCCCGCTCAGGACGGCTTCTCCCATCCCCCGATCCGTTGGGGGCGGTTCGCGCCGGCGGCATCGTAGATTGCCCTGCCATGGGTGTCAATCCGAGGATCGAATTCGTCCATGACCAGCGTTCAGACAAAAGTCATTGTCTCAGCGAGGTTTAGACGGCACGATCTCGTACGAGATCTGAATCGTCACAGACACCTCTCGCTCTCCAGTCGCAATCGGCGCCCGGGGCGCGGGAGAAACGCCAGACATCTGCGTCGGCGCCGGAACTGACCAGTATTGTGGCGCTTCCGTACCATTCTCAATAATTTGCCACGGCATGCCGAGCGTGACATCCGCCTCCTTCGCCAGCAGTTCCGCCTTCCGCTTCGCATCGGCCATCGCCAGCTTCCGCGCCCGGTCGAGCAGTTCGTTGTCGTTATCAACCCGTAAGTTGATTCCGTGCACCTCGTTCGCACCGGATTTCACGACCAGATCCAACAAATCGCCCAGCTTATCAATTTGCCGAACCGTCACCTTCACCATATTCACCACGCGGTAACCAACAACGCGCGGCGTAAACTCTTCACCCGGCGGCTGACGCGGACTCGGCTGGCTGTACACCGGATAAACGTAAAACTGGGTCGTCTCGATATCCTTGGCCTCGACGCCCTTTTCCTTGAGCGAGTTGTGAAGGCTGGTCATCGTCTCGCTATTTTTCGCCAGCGCGCCCTTGGCCGTCTGTGCCTGCGTGCTCACTCCAACACTGACATCGGCCAAATTTGGTGTGGCCGGAACTTGCCCGCGTCCAACCACGGAGATCTTCGAGCGTTCCGCAAGCTGAACGGCCTGCGCCTCGACCGGGTTCGTGCTCCCAAGAACGCCCAGCACGACTGCCATGAACGCCAGCGCGGCTTGCCGAATCGGACACATGGTCGCCATCCCTTCCGAGGTTCGCGCCTCGAACGCGTGTCTCTCTTCCACGATACGCCGCGTCCAAATAACGCGATAGCCTCAACTCAATCCCGCCCCTTGCGACGGAGCCGATCAAGCGTAACCGCTGCGACAATAATCCCGCCGATCATCACATCCTGGCTCGCGTTCGAGATCCCCGCGTGGACGCAGCCGTTGTTCAACACGGACATGAACAAACAGCCAATCAACGTCCCCAGAATCGTTCCTTCACCACCCGCCAAACTGCCGCCGCCAATCACAACGGCCGCGATCACTTGAAGCTCAAGCCCGTCGGCCGTGGTGGGATCGCCCGTCCCATCAAGGTAGAGAAACTGCAAGATCCCCGCGAGCCCGGTGAACAGTCCAGCCAATACATAAACCGCGAGCTTCACGACGGGCACATTGATTCCACAAAGCCGAGCGGTCGCTTCATTCGAACCAATCGCGTAAAAATACCGTCCGAGCACGCTCCGCCTGAGCCAGACCGCCACAAACAGGCTGAGCACCAGCAGCACCCAAACCGCCGGCGCGACAATCAACCAATCCGGCTTCGGCTCAACGGCCAACAATGTGCCAAACCAACTTGGCTTGGCACTCCCTGGAACATAAACCGCCGTGCTCGACGAGAACCACTTCGCAAGTCCGCGAAAGACCTTCAAGCCACCAAGCGTAATAATGAAGGGAACCACGCCGAGGCTCGTGATCAACCCGCCATTGAGCAGGCCACAAACGCCACCAACCAGCACCCCACATATGAGAGCGACTGGGACGGCCATCCCCACGTCGCGCACTAAACACGCAACAACCACCGTCACCAGCGCCACCGCCGAACCGACCGAAAGGTCGATCCCGCCGGTGATCATGATCATCGTCATCCCAAGCGCCGCCGTGCCGACGACCACCGTCTGCACCGCGATCGCACGCCAGTTATAGGTCGTCAGAAACGAGCCGGTGTCGCGCGTCAGGAATGAAAACAACCCAATAACGACGATCAAACCTAAAAACGGCCCGAGCACGCCAATCAACCAGCGCACCGTCCCCGCGGCGTTTCGCTTCGATTTCGCCACGCTCGATGCACTGCTGAACTCGGGATCTTCAACACCCACCGTTCACCCTCCCGTCGCCACTTCCATGATCGCGTGCTCGGTCCACTCACTCGTGGCACGACTGTCACTCAGCACGCCCCGCGTCATCACGCAAATGCGGTCGCAAATTCCCATCAGCTCAGGCAAATATGAGCTGATCATCACCACCGCTCGCCCCGACTTCGCGAATTCATCAATCAGCCGATAGATTTCCGCCTTCGATCCCACATCAATCCCGCGCGTCGGTTCATCGAGCAATAACACATCCGCGTCTTGATGCAACAACCGCGCGATCGCCACTTTCTGCTGGTTCCCGCCCGACAGCTTCTCGACCGCTTGCCACGGACCAGCCGCCTTCACTCGGACGGCCTCCATCCAATTTCGGGCCGACTTCCTCCGCTCTCCCAGATTCAGCCAGCCCATCCGGCTATGCTTTTCCAGGCCAGAGAGCGTCAGGTTCTCCTCGATCGACCGCCGAACCGCAAGTCCTTCCCCCTTGCGATCCTCACTCAATAGCGCGAGCCCTAGCGCCATCCGCTGTTTCGGCCCATCACTGCGACTGAGCGTCGTCCCGCCAATCGAAACCTCGCCTCGCTTGACCTCGTCCAAACCAAAAATCGACCGCACCAACTCAGTCCGCCCCGCGCCAACAAGCCCAGCAATCCCCAGCACTTCCCCGCGCCTCACCTCAAAACTCGCCCGCCTCGGCAATTTCCGGCCGCCGAGTTCTTCAGCACGCAGCAAAACATCGCCGGGCTCACGCGATGACTTCGGAAACAATTCGCCCAGCTCGCGCCCCACCATCATCTTGATGATGCTCGGCAAATCGGTCTCGCGCATCAAGCCCGTGCCAACCGTCCGCCCGTCGCGCAAAACCGTGTAGCGATCGGCCAGGCGTCGCACTTCTTCGAGAAAGTGACTGATATAAACAATCGCAATCCCTTTGCTCCGCAGGCGCTCGATCACGCCGAACAGCTTCAACGCATCCTTCTCGGTGAGCGAACTCGTCGGCTCGTCAAAAACAATCACGCGCGCACGCGAGACCAGAGCCCGAGCCACCTCAACAAGCTGGCACGCCCCAATACTCAGGCTTCCAGCAATCGCATCGGGCCGAATCTCGGCGTGTTCGAGCAATCCCAGCGCTTCCGAAACGAGCTTGCGATGCTCGCCCTTCTTGAGAAACCCACGCCACGACTTCTCCTGGCCGAGCATCACGTTGGCTTCGACCGTCAGGTGCGGCGCGATCGCCAACTCCTGATAGATCATCGCCACCCCGCGCGCGAGCGCGTCGCGCGGACCTTTAGGCGCGTAAGGCGTCCCTTCATAGATCATCTCGCCGGAGTCGGGCCGATACGCGCCGCTAAGAACCTTCATGAGCGTGCTTTTGCCCGCTCCGTTCTCACCGATCAGCGCATGAACCTCGCCTCGACGCAGCGTCAGCGACACGCCGTCAAGCGCCCGGCTCGCGCCGAACGCCTTGGCGACGTCACGCATCTCCATCACCACATCGGGGTCCGTCATTTACGCCCCGCGAGCAATCCCGCACCTTCCAACACGCGCAACATCCCCAGCGTGCTCGACTCATTGGGGCAAAACACGCCATCAACCTGCCCACGAAATCGCGTGATCAAGTTCTGCGACTTCTGCTGAGCCAGGTCCGAAGTGGCGCCCGCATACTGATCGTCAGACAAGTACGTGATCTTGGGAAATTCGTTCTTGATTGTATCCGTGAATCCCTTTTCACGTTCCTCCGTGCTCGCCGAACCAACCGCATAACGAAGAAGAATGATCTTCCCTTCTCCCTTGAGCAACTCGCCCAGCCGCTTCGCCGCCAGAACACCGCCATGATAGTTGTCAGTCGCCACATAGCTCACAATCTTGTTCGACTCGAGCCCCGAGTCGATGATCACCACCGGAATCCCCTTGGCGATCGCTTGCTCAACGGGCTCAACCAAAGCCTTCGCGTCGAGAGGCGCGAGCACAATGCCATCGACACCGACCGCAATGGCATTCTGCACGAGCTTGATCTGATCGCTCCGCTCATCTTCCTTCTGCGGCCCTTGCCAGATGATCTCGACGTTTCCGAGCTCTTCCGCCGCCTTCACCGCGCCGGCATGAATCGTCTGCCAGAACTCGTGCGTCGTTCCTTTAGGAATGACCATCACGCGATACTTCTTCGCCTTGGGGCCGCCAACCGCCGAGTTCTGCGAGTTGGGGGCCTTGATCGGATTCACCAGCGGCTCAATCTCGCTGCTCGTGACGTTCTCAGGTGTGACCATCGTTTCGCCGGTCGAGATCTTCGCCTCAACCGGCTTCTTTTCGAGATGCGCCACGAGCGTCTTCACGCCCGTTCCGCCCATCTTATAAGGATTCTGCACGACGGTGCCGTGCAACTTTCCTTCCTTAATAGCCTCGACCAGTCGCGAACTCGCGTCAAAGCCAACAAACTTCACTGTGCGACCCGACGTTGAAGCCGCCGGGGCAGGGGTAGATGTTGATGACGAGCTTGGAGCGGAGCTGTCGCCGCAACCAATAAAGGCGAGGCTAGCAATGAGCGTTAGGCGACGCACGACGCGAAGAGCCATCGCGAACCTCTCGACGACATATAGGATGGAGCAAGGGAAGTGAAACTCGCCCCATCGTAGGAGGCGCGTTTGGGAGCGTCAACAAGCCAGACAATTGCGACCGCCCTACCGCTCTGATAGAAGTGCCAGAGTAGTGCCACGGATTAATTCCAAAAAAAATCCCAGTAGCCTATTGAACCAGCGCCAGGGTCTGGTACTATCTCCTTGTCGCCACTAATGACGTGTGCGACGCGAAGTTGAAG